>NZ_JBSRYD010000001.1:1202500-6002500 GCF_054056275.1 Bradyrhizobium sp. USDA 4449
CGTGGCGTGCTGATCCACGATTACTAGCGATTCCAACTTCATGGGCTCGAGTTGCAGAGCCCAATCCGAACTGAGACGGCTTTTTGAGATTTGCGAAGGGTCACCCCTTAGCATCCCATTGTCACCGCCATTGTAGCACGTGTGTAGCCCAGCCCGTAAGGGCCATGAGGACTTGACGTCATCCCCACCTTCCTCGCGGCTTATCACCGGCAGTCTCCTTAGAGTGCTCAACTAAATGGTAGCAACTAAGGACGGGGGTTGCGCTCGTTGCGGGACTTAACCCAACATCTCACGACACGAGCTGACGACAGCCATGCAGCACCTGTGTTCCAGGCTCCGAAGAGAAAGTCACATCTCTGCGACCGGTCCTGGACATGTCAAGGGCTGGTAAGGTTCTGCGCGTTGCGTCGAATTAAACCACATGCTCCACCGCTTGTGCGGGCCCCCGTCAATTCCTTTGAGTTTTAATCTTGCGACCGTACTCCCCAGGCGGAATGCTTAAAGCGTTAGCTGCGCCACTAGTGAGTAAACCCACTAACGGCTGGCATTCATCGTTTACGGCGTGGACTACCAGGGTATCTAATCCTGTTTGCTCCCCACGCTTTCGTGCCTCAGCGTCAGTACCGGGCCAGTGAGCCGCCTTCGCCACTGGTGTTCTTGCGAATATCTACGAATTTCACCTCTACACTCGCAGTTCCACTCACCTCTCCCGGACTCAAGATCTTCAGTATCAAAGGCAGTTCTGGAGTTGAGCTCCAGGATTTCACCCCTGACTTAAAAACCCGCCTACGCACCCTTTACGCCCAGTGATTCCGAGCAACGCTAGCCCCCTTCGTATTACCGCGGCTGCTGGCACGAAGTTAGCCGGGGCTTATTCTTGCGGTACCGTCATTATCTTCCCGCACAAAAGAGCTTTACAACCCTAGGGCCTTCATCACTCACGCGGCATGGCTGGATCAGGGTTGCCCCCATTGTCCAATATTCCCCACTGCTGCCTCCCGTAGGAGTTTGGGCCGTGTCTCAGTCCCAATGTGGCTGATCATCCTCTCAGACCAGCTACTGATCGTCGCCTTGGTAGGCCATTACCCTACCAACTAGCTAATCAGACGCGGGCCGATCTTTCGGCGATAAATCTTTCCCCGTAAGGGCTTATCCGGTATTAGCACAAGTTTCCCTGTGTTGTTCCGAACCAAAAGGTACGTTCCCACGCGTTACTCACCCGTCTGCCGCTGACGTATTGCTACGCCCGCTCGACTTGCATGTGTTAAGCCTGCCGCCAGCGTTCGCTCTGAGCCAGGATCAAACTCTCAAGTTGGACTTGAACTTTGAACCGGCTGATCACAACGTTTGACGAGGTCCCACCATTATCGACCGAAGTCGATGTGCTGCCTGCGATTCACATCGCTGGCAACGATGGTGTTTCCTTTGAAACGTGTACCGCCGAAGTCTTTCGTCCGGTCTCGATCGGAAAAGCCGAAGCTCTTCAGAAGCGAGACCCGCAAGGACTCCGCCGTCCACGTTTCTCTTTCTTCATCTTCACTTGTCAAACAGCCCGGGACCAGGAGGCCCCAACCTTCCGGAGTGGAAGGGTTCCGACACCCTTACTGACGTCGAATGACTCCAACCGATTGTGTCGGCTGTTGTGTCACTCAACAAGTTGAGGAGCATCAGTGGCGCGTTCGCTCGCCTTGGTCAGTGACCCGGCGGCGCCGCGCTCAGTGGTTGGGGTTATAGGCCGCACCTTCCGGGCTGTCAACGCCAATCGTCAACAAATCGTCGCACAGTGGATTGTCGCAAAAAATCTAGTGATTACAGTTCATTAGCGAGCCATGGAGCGCGCGAGGCGGAGCGTCTCGGTAAAAAATCTGAAAAAAAGTTTGGGCCCGGGCGGCCTCCTGAGGGGGCCTGGGAGGGTCCTGAGGGGGGCCGGAAGAGGCCTCGGGCGCCGCGTCGCCCAAGGCCCCGCGCCCGCCATTCAGGAAACTTTTTCGATCTTAGGCGCCGTACTAGAGCCACAATCCCGCGGCGTTCTGGTATGACACAAGCTTGAATCGCAGGGATGCCAGTGGGGGCTGCCGGCGATTTGCTTGGGGTTCAGGGAAGGCGATCTGACGATGACGCGGCCTTCTTCGGACATTCGAAAGACATCGAGAGACCTTCACCTGCCCAGCTGTTCGTAATTTCGACCGGGCCCTCACTTGGGGCCTTCTGAGCGCGAGCACCTGTGCGGTACGGCTTTTTCCGCAATCCCCTGGAGAGGGCGAGCTGGGGAAGGTCTGCGGCGAGGGTTCGGATCGTTGATTGGGGGACTTGGGTTGAACCAGAGGACGTCACGCGGCGCTTACGGGCGTGAGACCGGGATCATCGATCTCGGCCACGAGCCGCCGCTGTCCGTCGATGGTTCCGAGGCCGCCGTCATCGATCGCCGCCGCGTCTCGGTGCAATGGTTCAGCGGCACAATTCTGACCGGACTCTGCGGCGCAGCCCTGATCGGCGGCGCCGTATTCGCATCTCTCGACGGCGAAATGACTTTCGCCAAGGTGCCGGAGCGGGTCGAAGGCGCGCTGCGTGGCGCCTTCGGCGCGGCCGATCGCACCGCGACCCTGCACAAGAGCGACCGTCTGCCCCCGCCGAGCGACACCACGGCCTCGCGCAACATCGTCCGCGTCTCGACGGTGGCTCGCGTCGGCAACCGTGACGTGATGCGCGTCCGCCCCTTCGTTCGGATTGCCGGCAATCTGTCGATGACGACCAGCGACCTGTCGGCGAAAATCCCGCCTTTCAACGCGCAACGTCTGCTCACCGACGTCGGCTCAGACGCGAAGACTGCTGCCGACGATCCGAACAACCCCGAAGCCGTCGAGCCCGACGCCGAGGTCTCCTTCGTCACCAAGGACCTGTCGCCGGTGCTGCCGAAGGCCAAGATTTCCGCGGTCGTGGCGCTCGACGACATCCTGATGCGGGTGCGCGATGCCGCCAATTGGCGCGGCAATGGCGGGGTGCGCTACGCATCCCTCGCCAATGCCACCGCCGACGTCTCAGGCACGACCGGACCATCCGAGATGAAGATGGCCTACGCCGCCGAAGCGTCGCCGTCCGATCCCTATGCCGGTTTCGAGACCCGCGTGGTGCCTGAAAACGTCACGCTGCTGCCGAAGACGAAGGAGCAGATCACCGGCGGCAATCCGAACGGCGAGCGCGTCCACCTGGTCAAGAAGGGCGACAGCGTCGGCTCGGTCCTCCGCGATCTCGGCGCCACCGCGGAGGAGATCAAGGCGATCACGGCAACGCTCGGCCCGCGCGGCCGCGACGGCGGCCTGAAGGAAGGCGAGAAGCTTCGCATCCTGATGGCACCCGCAAGCCCCGGCGCGCGGCTCCAGCCCTACCGCGTCGTGGTCGCCAACGACACCGTGGTCGAAGCGATCGCGGCGTTGTCCGATCTCGGCAAATACGTCGCGGTCGACGTTTCCAGCATGAATACCGTCGCCGACGCTACGGCCAACACCAACAGCGACGACGATGAAGATGACGACGGCAGCGGCGTGCGGCTCTACCAGAGCATCTACGAGACCGCGATGCGCAACAAAGTGCCGATGCCCGTCATCGACGACATGATCAAGATCTACTCCTACGACGTCGATTTCCAGCGCAAGGTGCAGCCGGGCGATTCGTTCGACGTGTTCTATGCCGGCGAAGACGAGGGCTCGACGGCGGTCGACAAGAGCGAAGTGCTGTTCGCCTCGCTCACGGTCGGCGGTGAAACCAAGAAATATTATCGCTACCAGAGCCCGGACGACGGCGTCGTCGACTACTATGACGAGACCGGCAAGAGCGCGAAGAAGTTCCTGGTCCGCAAGCCCGTCAACAGCGCCATCATGCGCTCCGGCTTCGGCGGCCGCCGCCATCCGATCCTCGGCTATGTGAAGATGCACACCGGCGTCGACTGGGCCACGGCCTACGGAACGCCGATCTTCGCTGCCGGCAACGGCGTGATCGAGAAGGCCCAGCTCGAAGGCGGCTACGGCAAATACGTCCGCATCAAGCACAACAACGGCTACGAGACCGCCTATGGCCACATGTCGGCCTTTGCCAAGGGCATGGAGCCCGGCAAGAAGGTGCGGCAGGGCCAGGTCATCGGCTTCGTCGGCTCGACCGGCCAGTCGACCGGCCCGCACGTTCATTACGAGATCCTCGTCAACGGCCGCTTCGTCGACCCGATGCGCGTGAAGCTGCCGCGCGGCCGTTCGCTCGAGGGCCCGATGCTCGCGGGGTTCGAGAAGGAGCGCGACCGCCTCGACGCCATGATGAGCGGCCGGGCCGGCGCCATCGCCCGCATGTCGGATGCGACCGGCGGGCCGTTGCAGGTCAGCAACCGCTGATTGGACAAGCGGTCGAAATCGACCTGCCATCCCCCGAAACGTGATTGCGGTGCGACGTCATTTTGACGCGCCGCAATTTCAAGTTTCGTTTGCCAAAGCGGTGTGACGAGCAAATACTTTCCAAAAAGGGGAGGTCTCGCCATGACGCACAGGTTCGCCTGCGCAGCCTTCGCCGCTGCGATTTTTGCAACCACGAGCGCTTTTGCCGATGGCTGGGAGGTCACAAAGCTTGTCCCGGGCTCGGCCTTCCACGGCGTGCACGGACTCGGAATCGATAAGGACGGCCATCTGTTTGCGGGCAGCGTCGCAGGTGCGGCGCTCTATGAAGTCGACGTTGCCGCGGGTACCGCCAAGGTTGCAATCCCCGCACCTGTGGGCATGGCCGACGACATCGCCTTCGCGCCCGATGGCACCATGGCCTGGACCGGTTTCCTGACCGGCGATCTCTATGCGCGCAAGGGCGACGGCCCGATCAAGAAGCTGGCCAGCGGCCTTCCCGGCATCAATTCGCTCGCCTATCGCAGGGATGGCCGGCTCTACGCCACCACCGTCTTCCTCGGCGACACGCTCTATGAAATCGACGTCGACGGAGTCAAACCGCCGCGCCAGATCATGGACAAGATGGGCGGCCTCAACGGCTTCGAGTTCGGGCCCGACGACAAGCTCTACGGTCCGCTCTGGTTCAAGGGACAGGTCGCAAAGGTCGACGTCGACAAGGCCGAACTGACCGTCGTCGCCGACGGATTCAAGGTCCCCGCCGCGGTGAATTTCGATTCCAAGGGCAATCTCTGGGTGGTCGACACGGCGCTCGGCCAGCTCGTTCGCGTCGATCCCAAGTCCGGCACCAAGACCGTTGTCGCGCAACTGAAGCCGTCGCTGGACAATCTCGCCATCGACGACAGGGACCGCATCTACGTCTCCAACATGGCCGACAACGGCATCCAGGAGGTCGATCCGGCGACCGGCCAGGCGAAGCAAATCATCGTCGGCAAGCTCGCTTTGCCCGGCGGCATCGGCGTTACCTCTGAAAACAGCAAGGATACGATCCACGTCGCCGACGTGTTTGCCTATCGCACGGTGGACGGCGCAACCGGCGAGGTCATCGAGAAGGCGCGCATGCACGCCGACGGCGTCACCCTCGAATATCCGATGAGCGCGACGGCGAAAGGCAACGACGTGGTCCTGTCGAGCTGGTTCACCGGCACGGTACAGGTCATCGACGGCAAGTCCGGCGCGACGCGCGAGATGCTGCACGGCTTTAAGGCGCCGCACGACGCCATCGTGCTTGCCGACGGCAGCCTGCTGGTGGCCGAACTCGGCACCAAATCTCTGGTCAAAGTCAGCGGTGAGCACGGCAAGGATCGCGCCACGCTGATCGGCGGGCTTGAAGGCCCGATCGGCCTCGTCGCCGGATCGGGCGACGAGGTCTATGTCACCGAAGCCTTTGCCGGTACCGTCTCCAGGATCGACAAGAATGGCGAGAAGACGGTGCTCGCCAAGGACCTCAAAATGCCCGAAGGTCTTGCGCGCGCAAACGACGGCCGGTTGATCGTGGCGGAGGTCGGCGCCACCAGGCTGATCGAAATCGACCCGGAGAACGGCCAGGTTACGGAGATTGCGGCCAATCTTCCGATCGGCCTGATCGGAGCGCCCAATGGCCTGCCGACCCACATCCCGACCGGGGTTGCGGTCGGCAGCTCCGGCACCATCTATTTCAGCTCGGACGTCGAGAATGCGATTTACAAGGTCGTGAAGAAGTAGGCTCGCCTGGGGGGACGCCGGCCGCGGAACAGGTGCCCCGGCTTTCCTGTTAGACGCTGACGGAAACCCCCACCAGCAGGAGGACCGTCCCATGACGCGCCTCTCACGCGACGATGTCGTCAAGGCCGTGGACCGGGCCGACGACGTCACCATAGCCCAGATCATCGAAACCGGCGCAACTGTCGAGGAACTCACTGAGGCCCAAGCCTGGCTCGCCAACGACGAACCCATGATCAACGATTTGCGGCCACTGGCACAGGGCCGCGTGCGTGAACTCGTGGATATTCTCTCGGAGCTAGAACAGGACGATGACGAGCAAGGTCCTGCCGGGCCTGGCTCGGCGTCGGCAATCAGCTAAAGCGATCAACTGACAAAAATTCGCCCCGGAGAGAGCAACCTCTCCGGAGCGAATTGCTTTGGCGATGCGCGTCGGCGCTCAGTTCAGCTTGCGCTTCGGCACCGGCGCCTCGAACGGGGCGATCTCAGCGGTCTGCGGCGCCTTGCCGTTGAAGGTCAGCACATTGCCTTCAGACGAGATCGCAACCGTGTCGCCATCCCTGACGTCGCCGGCCAGGATCATCTCCGCGAGCGGATCCTGGAGGTAGCGCTGGACCACCCGCTTCAGCGGCCGCGCACCGTAGGCCGGATCCCAGCCCTTGGCCGCGAGCCAGTCGCGGCCCGAGGCGTCGAGCGTCAGCACGATCTTGCGATCGGTCAACAGCTTCTGCAGCCGCGCGAACTGGATCTCGACGATGCGGCCCATCTCGCTGCGCTGCAGGCGATGGAACAGGATGATCTCGTCGACGCGGTTGAGGAATTCCGGCCTGAAATGCCCCCGCACCATTCCCATCACCTGCTCACGCACGGCGGATGTGTCTTCGCCCTCGGGTTGATTCACCAGAAACTCCGAACCGAGGTTCGAGGTCATGATGATCAAGGTATTGCGGAAATCGACGGTACGGCCCTGGCCATCGGTCAGGCGGCCGTCGTCGAGCACCTGCAACAGCACGTTGAAGACGTCGGGATGGGCTTTCTCGATCTCGTCGAACAGCACGACCTGGTAAGGCCGGCGCCGCACCGCTTCGGTGAGCGCACCACCCTCGTCGTAACCGACATAGCCCGGAGGCGCGCCGATCAGCCGCGAGACCGAATGCTTCTCCATGTACTCGGACATGTCGAGGCGAACCATCGCGGTCTCGTCGTTGAACAGGTACTCGGCGAGCGCTTTCGTCAACTCGGTCTTGCCGACGCCGGTGGGACCCAAGAACATGAACGAGCCGGTCGGCCGATTCGGATCCTGCAGGCCCGCGCGCGAGCGGCGCACGGCCGTTGCGACGGCACGCACGGCCTCGGCTTGGCCGACGACGCGCTTGCCGAGCTGCTCCTCCATCTTGAGGAGCTTCTCCTTCTCGCCTTCCAGCATCTTGTCGACGGGCACGCCGGTCCAGCGCGAGACCACCTGCGCGATGTGGTTGGCGGTGACCGCCTCCTCCATCATCTCGCCGGAGTTCTCCTTGGCCTCGATATCAGCCAGTTGCTTTTCCAGCTGCGGGATCCGGCCGTAGGCCAGCTCGCCCGCCTTCTGAAACTCGCCGCGCCGCTGCGCATCGGCCAGATCGACGCGCAAGGCGTCGAGCTCCGACTTCAGCTTCTGGGCGTTGGAGAGCTTGCTCTTCTCCGCACTCCAGCGCGCGGTCAGCGCGGTGGATTTCTCCTCGAGCTCGGCCAGCTCCTTCTGCAGCGTTTCGAGACGCGACTTGGAGCCGAGATCGCTTTCCTTCTTCAGCGCTTCCTGCTCGATCTTGAGCCGGATGATCTCCCGATCGAGCGAATCCAGCTCTTCCGGCTTGGAATCGACCTGCATCTTCAGCCGCGCCGCGGCCTCGTCCACGAGGTCGATGGCCTTGTCCGGCAGGAAGCGGTCTGTGATGTAACGGTTGGACAGCGTCGTCGCGGCCACGAGCGCGGAATCGGTGATCCGTACACCGTGGTGCTGCTCATACTTGTCCTTGAGGCCGCGCAGGATCGAGATCGTGTCCTCGACCGAAGGCTCGCTGACGAAGATCGGCTGGAAACGCCGCGCCAGCGCCGCATCCTTCTCGACATGCTTGCGGTACTCGTCGAGCGTGGTCGCACCGATGCAGTGCAGCTCGCCGCGGGCGAGCGCGGGCTTGAGCAGGTTGGAGGCGTCCATCGCGCCCTCGCCCTTGCCGGCGCCGATCAGCGTGTGCATCTCGTCGATGAACAGGATGAAGGTGCCTTCGCTCGCGGTCACTTCCTGGAGCACGGCCTTCAGCCGCTCCTCGAACTCACCGCGGTATTTTGCACCCGCGATCAGTGCGCCAAGATCGAGCGATAGCAGCTTCTTGTCCTGGAGGCTCTCCGGCACGTCACCGTTGACGATGCGCAGCGCGAGGCCTTCGGCGATGGCGGTCTTGCCAACGCCGGGCTCGCCGATCAGGACGGGATTGTTCTTGGTCCGGCGCGAGAGCACCTGGATGGTCCGGCGGATCTCCTCGTCGCGGCCGATGACCGGGTCGAGCTTGCCGTCGCGCGCGGCCTGGGTCAGGTCGCGGGCATATTTCTTCAGCGCGTCATAGGCGTTCTCGGCGGTCGCGGAATCCGCGGTGCGGCCCTTGCGCAGCGCCTCGATGGCGGCGTTGAGGTTTTGCGGGGTGACGCCGCCCTTCGCGAGAATCGCGCCGGCCTCGCTGGTCTTCTCCAGCGTGAGGCCGAGCAGCAGACGCTCGACCGTGACAAAGCTGTCGCCCGCCTTCTCGCCGGCTTTTTCGGCGGCATCGAAGGTGCGGGCAAGCTCGGGTGCCAGATAGATCTGGCCGGCACCGCCGCCGGAAACCTTCGGCACCTTGCCCAGGGCATCCTCGGTCGCCTTCAGAATGGCGCGGGAATTACCGCCGGCGCGGTCGATCAGGCCGGAAGCCAAGCCTTCACTGTCGTCCAGCAGCACTTTCAGGAGATGCAGGGTGGAAAACTGCTGATGTCCCTCGCGCATCGCAAGCGACTGCGCGGACTGGATGAAGCCCCTGGAGCGTTCGGTATATTTATCGATATTCATGTGGTTTCTGTCCCTCGGCCTGCCCCTGGGGCCCTAACAGGCACCCCAAACGGCATCTTCATTGGGTTTCCGCTTGCCGCGTTGACGTTGCTCAACCGGCAGCGGTCGTTATCGGCCGACACTGGCGCCGGCCTGAACCAGATGTGGGAAGCGTGCCCTCGGATCGGAAGAGGCAAGTTCACAATTTCGTGCGCAGATCGGCCCACTTGGCGAGGACAGAGCGAATCCCCTAAGTAGCCGCATGACCGCCAATCAGACGGCCGAGATCACCGGCCTTTACCGCTACCCGATCAAAGGCCTGACACCGGAACCCCTGTCCCGGGTGCCCTTGCGCTCAGGCCAGACCCTGCCCTCCGATCGCCGCTACGCGATCGAGAACGGACCCAGCGGATTTGACCCGGAAGCCCCGGGATGGCAGCCCAAAATCCAGTTTCTGATGCTGGCCCGCAATGAGCGGTTGGCCTCCCTGGACAGCCGGTTCGAGGACGCGACCAATCGCCTGACCCTTCGCAAGAACGGCCAGATCGTCGCCAGCGGCGATCTCGAGACCGCCGACGGCCGCGCCGCCATCGAGGCCTATTTCGCGGAGAATTTTCATGCGGAGCTGAAGGGGCCGCCAAAAGTTCTGTCCGGCCGTGGCCACAGTTTTTCCGACGTGGCCCGCAAGGTCGTGTCCATCATCAACATCGAGAGCGTCCGCGCCATCGAGACCATGCTCGATGGCATCGCCGTCAATCCCCTGCGCTTCCGCGCCAATCTCTACGTGACGGGCTGGCCAGCCTGGTCCGAGCTCGACCTCGTCGGCCAGACGCTCGCGATCGGGCAGGCGCGGCTGAAGGTGGTGAAGCGCATCGTCCGCTGCCCGGCCACGAATGTGGATCCGGTGACGGCGAAGCGCGATCTCGAGATACCGCCGACGTTGTCGCGCCATCTCGGCCACATGGACTGCGGCATCTATGCCGAGGTGATGGCCGACGGCGAGATCGGCGTGGGCGATGCGGTCGCCGTGGAACAACCGAGATTGGTGTGAGCTTCGTAGGGTGGGTTAGCGAAGCGGATGCGCAAGGCGCAATCCGCTAGCTAACCCACCCTACGCACCGTCACCTCAATTCGGCATCACATACGCATAGATGCGGCCGCGCGAGATCGGGGCCTCGCGGACGCGATTGCCGTTGTTGCCGGAGATCATGATCGGATTGCCGTGCGCGTCGATGCCGGTAATGATGCCGACATGCCCGCCGCGGCGGCCGCGCGACATCACCGCGATGGCCCCGACCTGCGGGCCGGAGACGCGCGTGCCGTAATGCGCGAACGAGCTCGCCATGTCGGACCCGGTGCCCTGATGGCCGGTCTTCTGAAGCACCATGTTCATGAAACGCGCGCACCACAGACTGCCGCGCCCAGTCGGATTGCCGCCGAGATAACGGCGCGCCTCGGACACGAGCCCCGATCCACCGCCGAAGCCGCCGCTCGCGACCGCGCCGCCGCCATTGGCGCTCGGATCATAGCTGGCCTGCGTGTTGGCGAATCCACTCCCCTGCAACTGCGCCGCGCTGCGCTCGAAGCGCGAGCTGCCTGCATGGTGGCGATAATGATGATGCCTGGCGTGATGCACGTAGGCGTGCCGCTCCGCGCTGTGACGATGATGGGGCCGCGCTGAGGCCGGAGAAACGAACGCGGCACAAGCCGCGAAGATGAACGCCAGCGCGACAACACAACGCGACAGGCGAGACGCAAACAACTCAACCATACTTCATCCTCGTTGACACCCCCACTTCCCAAGTCGGCCCGTGCGGTGGCCGACATCGACAGAGGCCGTTAAGCCGCCCGATGTGGCGAGAAAAAGACACCATGGCCCGTGAATAGCTGCGATGATTTTGCGGCAATGTTGGTGTGAAGCCGCCTCATTGCCGACATCTGCATTAACCGCAATTCTCAAGTCGCGGCTTGAAGAGAGGGAAACAGTTAATACCCCACGCCACGACCAGGGACGGCGTCCGCCTCCCGTTCGAGGAAGCGGGTCAGGCAACGCCGATACTTTTTCTGCACGAGTTCAAGCAGTGCCGCGCCAATGCCGATCAATTCGAGACGCTGGGCTCGGCGGGAGTCGCAAAGGTCACGCGCGAGGCGCCGAGCCGGATTCCCTTTCTGGTGAAGGGCCCGCGCGGCTTTCAGGGCTCGCGGCCGTCGATCTTTGCGATGGCTGATGCGATCAGGGGCGCTGCGACGCCCCGCGCTGATCATCTGCGGCGACGAGGATGACCCTTGCATCGGGCGCGAGACTGTTTCGAAAAGCATCTACCGGCCTCGCGATGTTTCCGAAGTCGGGACTCCGTCCGTTGCGAGCGCAGCGAAGCCATCCGGAATCCTTCCGCGGACACTCTGGATTGCTTCGTCCCAAGAGCTCCTCGCAGTGACGACGGATCGAGCTGAGTTCCTTGGGGCAAGGCGATCTTTACTTCCCCTGCCCGCGCGTGAGCAGAAACACGCCCTGTTCGCCGAACAGATTCCACACCCACCATGGCAGCCGAAGCCGCAGCGGGCGGCCGTAGAGGTCGAGCGCCTCCGCGCGCTCCATCTTGACGTGGATCTCGTCGCAGAGTTCGACGAAATCCTTGATCGTGCAGAAATGGATGTTGGAGGTGTCGTACCAGCTCGCCGGCAGGTTCTCCGTGCGCGGCATGTGGCCGCCGATCAAGAGCTGCAGGCGCATGCGCCAGAAGCCGAAATTGGGGAACGACACGATGGCGCGGCGGCCGATGCGCAGGAGGTTCTCCAGCACGACCTTGGGCTGCCGCGTCGCCTGCAGCGTCTGCGACAGGATCACGTAGTCGAAGGCATCGTCGGGATAGTTGACGAGGTCGGTATCGGCATCGCCCTGCACCACCGCGAGGCCCTTGGCCACGCAGCGGTTGACGCCCTCGCGCGACAGTTCGATGCCGCGGCCGTCGATGCCGCGGGTCTCCAAGAGCTGCAGCAGATCGCCGTCACCGCAGCCAACGTCGAGCACTTTCGAGCCGGGCTTGACCATTTCGGCGACCAGCAGATGGTCGGCGCGAAATGGACCGGGCTGTTCGGACGCGAGGCCATTGAGCGGCAGCAGTTCCTGTACAGACATCGCCAGCCGTCCTCGTCAGTCGTTCTTGCCGGTCAACCCGCGCGCCTTGCCCGCCGATTGCAGGAAGGCACGCGAGATGTCGAAGAATTCGGGCACGTCGAGCAGGAACGCGTCGTGGCCGCGGTCGGTCTCGATCTCGGCGAATGACACCCGCGCGCTCGAGGCGTTCAGCGCGTGCACCAGCGCGCGCGATTCCGACGTCGGGAACAGCCAGTCGCTGGTGAAGGAGACCACGCAGAAGCGCGTCTCGATCCCGGCGAACGCTTTCGCCAGCACGCCGCCATGGTCGCCGGCGATATCGAAATAGTCCATCGCGCGGGTCAGATACAGATAGGAGTTGGCGTCGAAGCGTTCGACAAAGGACGAGCCCTGGTAGCGCAGATAGGACTCGACCTGGAAGTCGGCGTCGAACGAGAAGGTCGGCAGCTCGCGGTCCTGCATGCGGCGGCCGAACTTGCGATGCAGCGCGGCGTCCGAGAGATAGGTGATGTGCGCCGCCATGCGCGCGACCGCAAGGCCGCGATGCGGATGGATGCCCTGATCGGCGTAGGCGCCGTTGTGCCAGTCGGGATCGGCCATCACGGCCTGGCGGCCGAGCTCGTGGAAGGCGATGTTCTGCGCGGAGTGCCGCGTCGAGCAGGCAATCGCCAGCGCGGAGTAGACGCGCGCAGGGTACGCCGCGGTCCATTGCAGCACCTGCATGCCGCCCATCGAGCCGCCGACCACGGCAAACAGCGTATCGATGCCGAGCCGGTCGATCAGCATCGCCTGCGCGCGCACCATGTCCGGGATGGTGATGACGGGGAAATCGAGGCCCCAGACCTTGCCGGTCGCGGGATTGATCGAGGCTGGACCCGTAGAGCCCATGCAGCCGCCGATCACGTTGGAGCAGATGATGAAGTACCTGGCAGGATCGAGGGGCCGACCGGGACCGACCAGCGTCTCCCACCAGCCGGATTTGCCGGTGACGGGATGCACATTGGCGACGTGCTGGTCGCCAGTCAGCGCATGGCAGATCAGAACCGCGTTGGAGCGATCGGCGTTGAGCTCGCCATAGGTCTTGTAGGCGATCTGGAACGGGGTGAGATCGACGCCGCAATCCAGCCGCAGCGGCTGGTCCGCGCCGAACAGCGCGACTTCCGAACTCGGATGATCGACCTCATGCGACCGGTCGTCGGCACTGATCGCGGGACTGGGTACGGACTTGACGCCAACCATCTCTGACCATCGACCTCGTTTGCGATCGGACTTCAGATCGCGACTGACATCAGGCCATGAAAAACCCGGCCTGAACGATAGGTTCGGCCGGGATCGAAAGCGTCCCCGGCCTGTTTAGCGAGTTTTTTAACGTGGCTGCAAGCCGGCCGGCTCAAATGACCACGGAACAGGCAAAAACCTACCGGCTTGGGCCCATTTCGTCAAGTCGCGCTCCGGATGAACCAAAATCGTCTCTCACTGGGCAGCTCTGCAGGACGTCATTTCTCTTTGCTTTCGCCGCCCTGACTGCCTAATCAGGACATTGCCCGCAGCTTCCCAACAGTCCTGTCAGACATGTCCCAACGCCCGCCCGCGCCACCATCGCTCCAGGAATTGCGCAAGGAGATCGACGCGATCGACGAGGGCATGCACCGCCTGCTGATGCAGCGCGGCGACATCATCGACCGGCTGATCCAGGTGAAGCAGACCCAGGAGGTCGGCTCCGCGTTCCGCCCGGCGCGCGAGGCCTCGATGATGCGCGAGATCGTGCAGCGCCATCGCGGCATCCTGCCGCTCGACACGGTCGAAAGCATCTGGCGCGTCATCATCTCGACCTTCACCTATGTCCAGGCGCCGTTCTCCGTGCATGCCGACATCTCGGTGAGCGAGCCCGCGATGCGCGATTCCGTGCGCTTCCATTTCGGCTTCACCGTTCCTTACGTCGCACATTTCAGTGCACAGGCAGCGGTGGAGGCGGTGGCGAAATCCAAGGGTGATCTGGCGCTGGTCTCGGCGACCTCGAGCCGCACGCCGTGGTGGCTGGAGCTCGAAGCCGACGGCGCGCCGAAGATCATCGCGCGCATGCCCTTCGTCGAGCGCGCCGACCATCCGGCCGCGCTGCCCGTGTTCGCGGTGTCCCGCGTTGCCGACAGTGCCGTGGTGACGGAGGTCGAAACGTTCAGCGTGCGTGTCTCGGGGTGGAACGCCGAGGTCGCGCGGGCGCTGTCGCCGCTCGCCGAGATCGTGGCGGTGCCCGATACCGCCTTCGACGGCGCGGCGCTGCTGGTCTCAGTCGCGGGCGCCGCCAGCATCGACAAGATCAGGGCGGCCCTGATCGCAGCGGGGGCCTCCGTGCGCTCCACGGCCCTCGTCGGCAGCCACGCAACGCGCTATACGGTGCCCCCGACCGGGTCGAAATCGTAGATCGCGAACCGCCTCAAGACCATTTTCGGAGTTGAAGATGTCCCGCCCCGTGCCGAATCCCGGCATTCTCGATATTGCGCCCTACACGCCCGGCAAGAGCCCGGTCGCCGAGCCGGGCCGCAAGGTGTTCAAGCTCTCGGCCAACGAGACGCCGTTCGGACCCTCGCCCAGGGCGATCGAGGCCTTCAAGCATGTCGCGGAGCATCTGGAAGACTACCCCGAGGGAACCTCGCGCGTGCTGCGCGAGGCGATCGGCCGCTCGTTCGGGCTCGACCCGAACCGCATCATCTGCGGCGCCGGCTCGGACGAAATCCTCAACCTGCTCGCCCACACCTATCTCAGCCACGGCGACGAGGCGATCTCGACCACGCACGGCTTTCTGGTCTACCCGATCGCAACCATGGCGGTCGGCGCCAAGAACGTGGTCGCGGCCGAGAAGAACCTGACCTGCGACGTCGACGCCATTCTCAACGCAGTGACGCCGCGCACGAAGCTGGTCTGGCTCGCCAATCCCAACAACCCGACCGGCACCTATGTGCCGTTCGACGAGGTCAAGCGCCTGCGCGCCGGCCTGCCCTCGCACGTGCTGCTGGTGCTCGATGCCGCCTATGCCGACTATGTCTCGCGCAACGATTACGAGATGGGAATCGAGCTCGTCGCCACCACGGAGAATACCGTGGTGACGCACACCTTCTCAAAGATCCACGGTCTTGCGGCACTGCGCGTCGGCTGGATGTTCGGCCCCGAACACGTCGTCGACGCGGTCAACCGCATCCGCGGACCCTTCAACGTGTCCACGCCGGCGATGTATGCCGCGGTCGCGGCGATCGAGGACACCGCCCACCAGGCGATGTCGAAGCAGTTCACCGAGACCTGGCGCAACTGGCTCACCGAGGAGATCGGCAAGCTCGGGCTGAAGGTGACGCCGGGCGTCGCCAATTTCGTGCTGATCCACTTTCCGCAGGAGGGCAAGACGGCGGACGCCGCCGACGCCTTCCTCACCAAGCGCGGCCTGGTGCTGCGGGCGTTGAAGAACTACGGCCTGCAGCATGCGCTGCGCATGACCATCGGCACCGAGGAGGCCAACCGCCTCGTCGTCGACGCCTTGCGCGACTTCATGGCCGGCAAATGAGTGTGGATCCGCACTTCCAGCGCATCGCGCTGATCGGCTTCGGCCTGATCGGCGGCTCAATCGCACGCGCTGCGAAGCGCCAGGGTCTGGCCGGCGAGATCGTCACCACCGCGCGCTCGGAGAAGACGCGTGCGCGGGTGCTGGAGCTCGGCATCGTCGACCGGGTCGTGGCGACAAATGCGGAAGCGGTGAAGGACGCCGATCTCGTCATCCTCTGCATCCCCGTCGGCGCCTGCGGGCCGGTGGCGCAGGAGATTGCGGCGCATCTCAAGCCCGGCGCAGTGATCTCGGATGTCGGCTCGGTCAAGGGCGCCATCGTCAGGGACATGGCGCCGCATTTGCCGGAGACCGTTCATTTCGTGCCGGCACATCCGGTCGCAGGCACCGAGCATTCGGGGCCGGATTCCGGCTTCGCCGAGCTCTTCATCAACCGCTGGTGCATCCTCACGCCGCCTGAAGGCACCGACGCCGAGGCCACCGCGCACCTGCGCGCTTTCTGGGCGGCTATGGGCGCCAGAGTCGAGGTGATGACGCCGGATCACCATGATCTCGTGCTCGCAATCACCAGCCATCTGCCGCATCTGATCGCCTACACCATCGTCGGCACCGCCGACGAGCTGGCGCAGGTGACGGAATCGGAAGTGATCAAGTTCTCCGCCGGCGGCTTCCGCGACTTCACCCGCATCGCAGCCTCCGATCCGACGATGTGGCGCGACGTCTTCCTCGCCAACAAGGACGCCGTGCTGGAGATGCTCGGCACCTTCACCGAGGATCTCGCCAAGCTCACCCGCGCGATCCGCCGTGGCGACGGCGAGGCGCTGTTCGACCATTTCACCCGCACCCGCGCCATCCGTCGCGGAATCGTCGAGATCGGCCAGGATTCGGCCGCAGCCGACTTCGGCCGCCAGCACGGGCAGCTCGACAAGAAGCCGGGCTAACCAATCCTTGATCCCTGCGATGCGACGGCGTCCGGCCGGCGCTTCATCATCATGGCGCGAAGGCGCCGTGAGCGCGGATCAATACAGCGGGGGAATCTGGCCGACCTTGATGGGGCCGAGCATCACGGCGCCATCGGCGAATTTGAGCGGAAAGGTACGGGCCTTCTTGCCCTCGAGCGTGCTCTCGGTGCCAATCGAATTGATGCCGGCGGCAACACCGGCATTGGCGTTCTGCTTGATGACCTTGCCGAGGCCGGGAACGGCGCGGTCGAGTGCGCCGAAGAGATTGTTGAGATCCTGCGACTTGACGCCGGGCGCGACGCGATCGAGCGTCGCCTGCGGCACGCCGTCTTCCAGCATCTTCTCGATGCCGAGCGCCGGGATGATGCGCTCGAGGCCGGTCACGGTCATCTGCAATTCGCCGTCCAATCGGCCATTGGCCGAGAGGCCCAGCGTGCCGGCTGCGACCGCGATCATCTCGCCCTGCTGGATCCGCGACTGCACGATCTCGATATGGCCGCCGGCGGCCTGGATCTCCCGGAAGCGCTGCGGCCAGGGCTTCGGTGTGAGATCGGAAAGCCCGGTGATCTTCGCGCGCGTGTCGGCCTCGAACGGCTCGGCGAGCAACGGATGGACGCCCTGAATACTGCCCTGCGAAATCTGGAGCACGGTCTCGATGACAGGATGATCTGCCGACGATCCGTCCGCGAGACGTCCATGCAGCTCGATTTCCTTGGCGCGCGCAAGGGGTACCTGCACGGCGCCGTCGACCCTGACGATGCTGGGATCGTCGAACACGATCGAGGCGCGCTCCGGGATGGCCGGCAGGCCGATCACGCTGCTGCGGCCCTTGCTCCAGTTCACCACGAAGGTGTTTTGCGTGACGCCGTCGACCAGCGTTGCGGGCGCCGAGAACTCGGCGATGACGTGCTTGGGATCGTAGACCTGTCCCACGACCAGAATGTTGTCGAGCTTGGCCGTGAAGGGGGTCTTGCTCGCATTCTGCGAGACCAAGGCGACGCTGGCGCCGGAGCACTGAATCTCGAAGCGGAACGGGAATCCCGCGATCGAGCGCCTGGCGCAATCATAGATGCGCCCGGCCTTGGCCTCCTGCGCGCGCCAGGCATCGACCGCCACCCCGGCCTGCGAGGCCGCATAGAACCAGAAGCCGCTCCAGGCGGCTGCAAGGATCAGGAGGAGGACGGGAGCAATGAAAAGCCCCCAACGGGAGCGCCGGCGTACGGCAATGGTCATATCGGACATGCGGCGACCCTTTGGTCCCAGATTTTGTCAAAATGTAAGCGAGGCAGGCCCGGGACAAAAGGCGGAGAATTCGCTTCGCTTGGGCAACCACTTCTGGTAGCGGTGCCCGAAATGTCGGAAATCACCCCCCCCTCCGTCACATCAGCCAAGGGCGACCTCTGGGTGTTCGGCTACGGCTCCCTGATGTGGCGGCCGGGCTTCGAATTCGAGGAGCGCGTCCCGGCGCGGCTGGTCGGCGAGCATCGTGCGCTCTGCGTCTATTCCTTCGTGCATCGCGGCACACCGGAACAGCCCGGCCTGGTGCTGGGGCTCGACCGCGGCGGCGCCTGCCGCGGCATCGCTTTCCGCGTCGCTGAAAAGAACCGCGCCGACGTCGTCGCTTACTTGCGCGCGCGCGAGCAGGTGACGTCGGTCTATCGCGAGGTGATGCGCTCGGTGTGGCTGGAGAATGAAGCGCGCGAGCGCGTCTCGGCGCTCGCCTACGTCGTCGACCGCGGCCATGTCCAATATGCCGGGCGGCTGTCGCTCGCCGACCAGCATCGCCATGTGCTGCAAGGCCACGGCCAGTCCGGCGCCAACCGCGATTACGTGACCGCGACCGTGAAGGCGATCGAGGCCGAGGGCTTTCGCGACACGCAATTGCATCAGCTCGCGATGATGCTGCATGGTGACGCGCATACTTCGCACGCGCCGGCGCCCGACGAAAACAGAGACAGTCGCTAGCTGCCCGACGGAGCATAACTCGGCGCGCTGCCGATCAACTGCTCCTGCTCCTTGCGGCCGGCCTCGACGAGGCGAGCGGTCGCATCTTCGATCGCGGTCTGCACGCGCGTGAGAAATTGGTCCTTGGGCAGGCTCGGCGGCAGCGGATCGAGAAACTCCACCACCAACGTGCCGGGATAGCGCATGAAGGTTCGGCGCGGCCAGAACAGGCCGGAATTGAGCGCGATCGGCAGACACGACACGCCACAGGACGAATAGATCTGCGCAAAGCCGGTTTTGTAATCCGGCGGCGCCCCCGGCGCGCGACGGGTGCCTTCGGGAAAGATGACGAGCTGACCGCCTGCGCGCACGGCCTCGCGCGCGCGCCGCGTCATGTCCAGCAGAGCCTTCACGCCGGCATTGCGATCGATCGCGATCATCCCGGTCTTGACCAGGAACTGACCGAACACCGGAATCTGCATGAGCTGGCGCTTGAGGATGAAGATCGGCCGGTGAAAGAAGCCCGGCAGCACGAAGGTTTCCCAGAACGACTGGTGCTTCGCCACGATCACCAGCGGTCCCTGCGGAATCTTCTCGACCCCGCGGAATTCGACCTTGATGTTGCAGACCACGCGCATCAGCACCAGTGTGGCCTTTGCCCACCACTCGGCCACCGTCAGCATGGCACGCGGCGGCAAGGCGAAGGTTGGCAGCGCCACGATCGCGAGGCATACCAGCACCGCGTAGAACAGCACGTTGAACAGGAGCGAACGGAGGAAAATCAGGAACATCGAAAATCCGATCAATTGGCCTGCGCCGTTGCAGGCCGCCTGGATTGCAGACCCGCAGGCTGCTCCGACATCTCGGGCGAAAGGTCAATCCCGAAATCCTCCAGCCGAACCCTGAGCTCGGCGGCGATGTACTTGACGTATTCCAACAGCAAGAGCCGCAGCGTCGAGCCCGAGGTCCACCACGGCTCCTCGCGCCATTTGTCACCCACCACCGCGAACGGGACCAGCACCGTTTCCGGCATCGCATGCGAGAATTCCACCAGCGCGCGCGGCATGTGGTAGTTCGAGGTGACCACGATCAACGATTTGAAGCCTCGTCCCTCGGCCCAGCGCCGCGCCTCTGCCGCGTTGCCGCGGGTCGTGAGCGCGGTGCGGTCGAGATCGACGCAGCAGGCCATGAAGGATTGGTTCTCCGGCAGCGTCCGGGAGATGTCATTGGCGGTTGAGGTCGGGTGCACGCCCGAGATCAGGAGCCTCTTGCCGTAGCCGGCCGCCAGCAGCTCCATCGCGTCCGGCACCCGCGAAGAGCCGCCGGTCAGCACCACAATTCCGTCGGCCTTGCGATCAGGGGCGATCTCGGCGCCGCGCAGTTGCGACAGGAACGCGACGAATCCCGCCGCAGCGGCGACAAAGGCGAACGCGATCGTCGATACGACCGTCGCGCGCAGCCAGCCGCGCGGCAGTTTCGGCGATCGATCGTCGGTCGGCGAGGTCATTATGATGTCGGTAGTCCCTTCCCGAATGATTTTAGGACGTTTTGAGGCGAAGTGGAGTCCGGTTTATCGGGCTCAATCAACGTCATTCAATGTTGCGAACAGCGTCTGGCGCGAGGCGACCGCGGTGATCGCACCGATCAGGACGGCCTGCACTGCGAGCACGACATAGCCTGATGGCCGCAGCGAGAAGGTGCCGAGCAGGGCTGCGAACTGGTCGCCGACCGGGGTGCCGGAGAACCAGCCGGCGATCGACTCCGAGAAGCCGAACAGCAACATGGCGACGCCGCCCCCGATCACGCCCCCTTCGAGACCGAGACGGAGGAAGTGCCGCAGGAAGTGATTGGCGATGTAGCGGTCGCCCGCGCCGACGAAATGCAGGACCTCGACGATCGGCCGGTTGGCCGCCATCGCGCCGCGGGTCGCGAACGAGACCGAGATGATGGTCGCGACGATGACGAGCGCGAGGATGCCGATTCCGGCGAGCACGGTGGCATTGGTCATCGAACGCATCCGCTCGATCCAGGCGCGGTGATCGTCGACGCTGGCGTTCGGCGCGACCTGCGTCACGCGCGCGCGCAAGCCGCCGAGATCGAGCACCGTTCCGGGCTGCACGCGCGCGATGATCATGCGCGGCACCGGCAGATCGTCCATCGACAGCCCGGTGCCGAGCCAGGGCTCGAGCAGCTTGCCGCTCTCCTCTTTGGTGAACGGCTTGACGTCGACGATACCGGGCTGCGCGCGTACCACCTCGCTGACCGCAGCCGTGTCGCGCTCGATGTCGCGCCCGGATTGCGGACGGACCTGGATGGTGATCTCGCTCGCGACATCCGACTGCCATTCCGCTGCCGACGCGCTGACCAGCAGCACCGCGCCCGTCGTCATCGAGGCGAGGAAGGTCATGATGGCGACGACGGCAACCAGCGCGCGGCCGTGGATCGAGGCGCGCGGCACGATCGGCGACATGTTGCGGGCCCTGGCCGGAAGCTGCGGACGCTCCTGCCCGAGATCGACCAATACGCCGCGCTCGTCGGTCCTACTCATAGACGTGCAGCCGTCCCTGATGCAGCACGAAGCGGCGCGCTTCGTACTGGTCCATCAACGCAATGTCGTGGGTTGCGATGATCACGGCCGTGCCCGACTTGTTGAGCTCGATGAAGAGCCGCAGCAAGCGTCGCCCGAGCGTCGGGTCGACGCTGCCGGTCGGCTCGTCCGCGAGCAGCAGCTGCGGCCGCGAGATCACCGCGCGCGCGATCGCCGCGCGCTGCTTCTCGCCCCCCGACAGGATCGGCGGCAGCGCATCCATGCGGTCCCCGAGCCCGACCCAGCGCAGGAGATCGATGACTTCCTTGCGGTAGCTGGATTCGCTGCGGCCCATGACGCGGAACGGCAGTGCCACATTCTCGTAGGTCGTCATGTGGTCGAGCAGGCGGAAATCTTGGAGCACGATGCCGATGCGCTTGCGCAAATCGGCGATCTCGTCCTTGCCAAGGGTGGAGATGTCGTGACCGAACAGGTTGACGAGGCCCCGCGTCGGCCGGTGCGACAGGAACAACAGGCGCAGCAACGACGTCTTGCCGGCGCCGGACGGTCCGGTGAGGAACTGGAAGGAATGCGCCGGAATCTGGAAACTGAGGTCGCGCAGGATCTCCGGCCCCAGACCGTAGCGTAATCCGACATTTTCGAACCGAACCAAGCTCAGCTCCGTTCGAGAGGGGACGTAAGCCGCATCGCGGGCGAGGTATCGCCGCATGCGAGCAAGGGGTTGTGCGACCGTTATGGTTTCCGGTTCGTTAACGGTCGCCGTGTAGCATCACCGGCTGCATCCTTAGAAGTCCCTTCTCGGGAGAACCCTGCCTCAGGAGAATCTTGGCGCCAGGTTCCCCGCGACAAGGTCATCGTCGAGGCCGTCCATGCATATCGTCTGCCCCCATTGTACGACTTCCTACGCCATCAAGCTTGCTAGCCTTGGCGCCAATGGGCGGACGGTCCGCTGCTCGCGCTGCAAGGAAACCTGGATGGCGCATCCCGCAGATGCCATCGAGGAGGCGACCGTACCGGCCATGGCCGCGGCCAGCCGGACCGACGACCAATCCGACCTCGCCGCCCAGTGGAACTCCTACGCCTCGGACGCGACCGCCGAGACGCCGGTGGTCGAAAGCCCCTCGATCGCCAGCGACTGGCCGACCGAGGATGCCGCTGAGGACGAATGGTCAGCAGCAGCCCGGCGGGCCGAGGAGGAAGTCGCCGGGGTACAGCACCAATCCTGGTTCCGAGGGCTGTTCCGCCGCCGCGGCGCGAAGGTGAGCCGGCCGAAGCCGGCCGTGGCCCCACGCAAATCCTACTACGGCCTGCCGACCACCTGCGCCGCCATGGGCGCGCTGGTGCTGGCGCTGGTGATCTGGCGCGGCGACATGGTGCGCTTGCTGCCGCAGACGGCGGCCTTCTACAAATTGGTCGGGCTCGAGGTGAACCTGCGCGGCCTCGCCTTCAAGGACGTCAAGCTCTCGACCGAGACCGTGGATGGTAAGCAGGTGCTGGTGATCGAGGGCGTGATCGTTGGCCAGGGCAAGAAGCCGCTCGATATCCCGCGCTTGCGTTTTGCCGTGCGCGATGCGCAGGGCGCTGAGATCTACGCCTGGAATTCGGTGCTGGAGCAGACCGTGCTGCAACCCGGCGAACGCGCCTTCTTCCGCTCGCGTCTGGCCTCGCCACCGCCGGAAGGCCGCAATATCGACGTTCGCTTCTTCAACCGGCGCGACATTGCCGGCGGCAGCATATAATCCGGCCTTGTAGAGTCCGCACGGGAGGCTGTCCCATGCCCAAGATATTGATCGCCGATGACGAGGATTCGATGCGCCAATTGGTGGCGCGCGCGATTGCCATGGACGGCCACCAGACCGTCACCGCACAGGACGGCGCCGAGGCGCTGGAAATTTTGACCCGCGAGGACGGCGCGTTCGACCTGTTGCTCACCGACATCCAGATGCCCGTCATGGATGGCATCGCGCTGGCCCTCTCCGCCGCGCGCGAATTTCCTCAGCTCACCATTTTGCTGATGACCGGCTTTGCCGACCAGCGCGAGCGCGCCTCGAACCTCAATGCGCTGGTGCATGATGTCGTGACCAAGCCGTTCTCGGTCGCGGATATCCGCACGGCGGTCGCGGACGCGCTCGCGGCGAAGAAGGGGTAGCGGCGGCTCCATATTCCGCTGTCATGCCCCGGCTTGACCGGGGCATCCAGAACGCCGCGGCCTCTCGGTCTAGACACAATTGTCTCTGGAAAACTGGATCGCCCGATCAAGTCGGGCGATGACGGCGAGATTGGAGTGGGGGGCTGCACAAGCCGGTCAGGATTTGCGCAACGAGTCCAGCCCTCAAAAATCCTTCAGCAGCCGCTCGATGTAGTCGAGCTCGATCTGCGGGCGCGAGGGGTCGCCGAGGCGGCGACGCAGCTCTTCGAGAATGCGGCGGACGCGCTGCACGTCGATCTCGCCGGGAATCTTGACCGTGTAATCGTCACCGAGATCGCCGCGGCGAAGCGGACGGCCGAGCGGATCGGTCTGATTCCCGCCACTCTGCTGGCGGCCGGCGCGATTGCCGGGACCATCTCCCTGGCCGTCGCCGTCGCCCTGCTGCATCGCCTCAGCCATCTTCTGCGCACCCTTGCGCATCGCATCCAGCGCCTTGCCCTGGGAATCCACCGCACCGTCGGCATTGCCTTCGCCGAGCTTCGAGCCGGCGTCACCCATGGCGCTGTCGGCGGAGTCGAGCCCGCCGTCATCATCACCCTGGTCGGCGTCCTGATCGCCGTCCTGGCCCTGGTCGCCTTGCTGACCCTGCTGCTGGTCCTTCTGTCCTTGCTGGCCTTTCTGACCCCTTTGCGAGAGGCCGCGCTTGGCCATTTCGTCCTGGAGCTTCTTGAGGCGGTCGCGCAGCGCCTGCTGGTCCTGCTGCAGGTCCGACATCGACTGGTCGCCCTGCTGCTTGCCGCGCATGCGGTCGCGGCGCGAATCCTGGCCCTGCTTGTAGGTCCTGTCCCGCAATTGCTGCTGCTTGCGGATCATGTCGCCGAGCTCGTTCAGCGCCTGCTCCATATCGCTCTCGCCGGACTGTCCCGGCTGCGCCATCTGGAGGCCCTCCAGCATCTGCTGGAGCTGGTCGAGCAGCTGCTTGGCCGCATCCTTGTCGCCGGAGCGCGACAGGCGCTCCATGCGATCGATCATGTTCTGGAGGTCCTGCTGGCGCAGGATCTTCGTGTTCGGATCGAGCGGTCGCGCGAGATTTTGCGCGTCCTTGTTGTTGCGGAACTGTTCGGCGAGCTGGCGCATGAAATTGTCCAGCGCCGCCCGCAGATCCTGCGTGAGCTTCTTGATCTCCTCGTCGCTGGCGCCGCGCTCCAGCGCCTGCTTGAGCGCGTCCTGCGCCGCGCGCAACGCCTTCTCGACGTCGGAGATGTTGCCGTCCTCGATCGTCACCGCGAGCGCCCACAGGCTCGCCACCACCTCGCGCAGCGCGTCGTCGGTGCGCGCCGCCTCGAGCTGGCGCGTGACACTGTAGAGGCCGAGATATTGTCCCGTCTCCTGCGTGAACAGTTCGGGCGCGATCATCAGCGCGTCGAGCGCGGTGTAGACGTCGGAATTCCTGTTGGCGTCGAGCGCGAGGATACGACGCTGCTCGATCAGCGCGCGCGCCAAGGGTTTGGTGAACAGACGCTCCGGCAAGCGCATGTTGAAGGGTTCGCTTCGAGCCTCGTTGCCGGCCTCGTCCTTGGCGGTGAGCGTCAACGTGACGTCGGCGCCGGCATAGGGATCCTCGCTAAGATCCTTCACCGTCTGGCCGACGCCGTTACGGGTGCGCGCGTTCGGCAGCACGAGCGGGAATTGCGGCGGCTGGAACAGCGGTCGCGCCGCGGTCTTGTTATCGGCCTTGCCATCACCGCCCTTGGCGGCATCATTGGTGCGCGCCGCAACCTGCGCCTCGGCGCCGGTGACGCCGTAATCATCCTCGATCTTGTAGACGAGTTGGAGCGCGCCGCGCGCCTGACGCTCCGGATCCTTGGCGAGCGCGATGGTCGGCGGACGGTCCGGCGTCGCTGCGAAGGCCCATTGCGGCTGGCCCGAGGGCGCGCGGACATGCGCGGTGCCGTCGCCGGCGATGGTGAAATGCTTTTCGTTGGTGCCCTTCGGTGCGGCCTCGGTCGGCGCGACTTCCTTCAGACCGCCGGAGGTGACGACATCCAGGCTGCCGCCGGACGATCGCACGATCAGGGTCGAACCCGCGGGAACGGCGAGCGGGCCGGAGACCGGCAGCGCCGCCGCCTCCTTGTTGGCGGCCGACAGGATGACCGGCGGCTTTGCGGTGTAGAGCGGCGGCGTCACCCAGGCGTCGACGCGGACATTGGTCGGCGTCAGTACGCCGTTCCAGTCGAAGGCCGCGCCCAGCCGCATCGCGCGCTCGTCGCCGGCGGCAAAGAAGGTCGCGACCAGCATCACCGTGACCAGCGCGCGCAGGGCCCAGGGGTCGTGGATGGCGAGGCGCGGGTGAGGCAGACCGGCCCGGATGCGCTTGAGCGAGGCCAGCGTGCGCTCGCGCTGAGCCCGCCAGAGCGCCTGCGCGACCGGGTCTTGCGAGGTCAGTGTGTCCGTGAGTGTCGTGGCGGGGCGGTGGCGGATGCCCGAACCGCGATCGAGCCGTGCGAGCGCCTCTTCGCGGCTTGGCCAGCGAAAACGAACCAGCGGGAACAGCGCGGCGACTGCAAGGCTCGCGAAGATGACGAGGCCGATGGCGCGCGCGACGGAGGGCAACGCCAGCCAGAGGCCCGCCCAGGACACCACCAGAAACAGGCCGATAACGGTGAGGACGCGCGCCAGACCGGGCCAGGCACGCTCCCAGGCGATAGCGTAGGTGGACCGCTCGAGGGCCTGCGCCAGCTTCAAGCGCGACACAGCATCGCCATCACGGATCGGGTCCGACGGGTCTGGGGGGGCGCCGTTCAATCAACTCTCCAGGTTGCCCGGTAGAGAAGCGTACCACAACGGCAGCACTGAGGCATCCGTTCCTGTACGGGAGAGCCCCCTTTTCCCGCATAACACGGGGACGTGACTGGCCCGGCGCAACCCCGTAACTTTCCGCGGCATCCCCTCGGGGAATGCAAGCGAAGAAGAGGAAACGTCATGGACAAGAAGATGCACGACAAGGGCCTTGAGGTCCGCAAGGCGGTGCTGGGCGAGGCCTATGTCAACAACGCCCTGAAGAACGTCGACGATTTCAACCGTCCGTTCCAGGAGATGCTCAACGAATATTGCTGGGGCACGGTGTGGGGCCGCGAGGAGTTGCCGCGCAAGACCCGCAGCATGCTCAACATCGCGATGATCGCGATCCTCAACCGACAGCACGAATTCCGCGCGCATCTGAAGGGCGCGCTCACCAACGGCGTCACCCGCGACGAGATCCGCGAGATCCTGATGCAGGTCGCGATCTATGGCGGCATGCCGGCCGCGGTCGACAGTTTCCGGATGGCGCGCGAGGTGTTCGCCGAGATCGATGCGAAGGCGTGAACGAAGCTGACGGCTCTCAACTTTATTGCTCCGTCATTGCGAGCGGAGCGAAGCAATCCGGAACTCCCTCCGCGGAAATAGCTTGGATTGCTTCGTCGCTTCAGCGCAAAATTGCTACGGCGTGGAAGGAATCAACACCATGGACATCGGATTCATCGGCCTCGGCAACATGGGTTTTCCGATGGCGCGGCGGCTGATCGAGGCCGGCCACACGCTCGTCGTGTTCGACACCCGCAAGGAGGTCGTCGACAAGCTGGTCGCACGCGGCGCGACCGCTGCGATGTCGCCGAAGGACGTCGCCGACAAGGTCGAGACCGTGATGGCGAGCCTGCCGTCGCTCAAGGCTTCGCTCGAGGTCGCCACCGGCGCGAACGGCGTGATCGAGGGCGGCCGGGTAAAACGCCTCATTGATCTGTCGACGGTCGGCTCGCAGATGGCGGCGAAAATTCACGGCCTGCTCGCACAACGCAACATCGTGCAGATCGACTGCCCGGTGTCCGGGGGCGTCGGCGGCGCCGAGAAGGGCACGCTCGCGGTGATGGTGTCGGGGCCGAAGGGCGACTTCGAGCTGCTCAAGCCTGTTCTCGACGTGATCGGAAAAGTGTTCTTCATCGGCGAGAAGCCGGGCGCGGCGCAGACCATGAAGCTCGCCAACAATTTCCTCTCGGCCACCGCCATCGTGGCGACATCGGAAGCCGTGGTGATGGGCGTGAAAGCCGGGCTCGATCCGGCCGTGATGATCGACGTCATCAATGCGGGCTCGGGCATGAACACCGCGAGCCGCGACAAGTTTCCGCGCTCGGTGCTGCCGCGCAGCTTCGACTTCGGCTTCGCCACCGGATTGATGGTGAAGGACGTCCGGCTCGCGCTGGAGGAGATGAAGCAGCTCGGCCTGTCGATGGAGGTTGCCGACGCCGTCGGACGGCTGTGGGAAGCGGTGATAGCTGCGGAAGGCGCTGAGTCCGATTTCACCGCGGCGATCAAGCCGATCGAGAAGAAGGCTGGCGTCGTGGTTGGCGGAGCGAAGGGCGGATTGGCGAGGAAATAGGACCCGAACCACTCACAGCCACGGCGCCGGGGTGTCCATGGCGATGAGCTGCTCGACCTCGATGCGAGGGCGCACGACGGCATACTGGTCGCCCTTCACCAGCACTTCCGGCACCAGCGGCCGGGTGTTGTAAGTGCCGGCCTGCACCGCGCCATAGGCGCCTGATGTCATGATGGCGACGAGATCGCCCGGCTTCGGCGTCGGCAAGGTGCGATCAAGCGCGAGATAGTCGCCGGTCTCGCAGACCGGGCCAACGACATCGGCGGTGATGGTCGCCGCCCCCTTCGCCGGCTGCATCACCGGCAGAATGTCGTGATGCGCCTCGTACAGCGTCGGCCGAATGAGGTCGTTCATGGCAGCATCGATGACGACGAAGTTCTTGCCGTCGCCGTGCTTCACATAGATCACCTTGGCGACGAGGATGCCGGCATTGCCGACGATCATGCGGCCGGGCTCGAACATCAGGGTGCAGCCTAGATTGTGGCTGACGCGCTTGACCATCGCGGCGTAGGCATCGGGCGCCGGCGGTGCCTCGCGATCCATGTAATAGGGAATGCCGAGCCCGCCGCCGAAATCGACGTGGCTGATGTTGTGGCCATCGGCGCGCAGTGTCTGCACGAATTCGGAGAGGATGCGGAACGCGATCTCCATCTTCGAAAGGTCAGTGATCTGGCTGCCGATGTGAACGTCGGCGCCTGTTACCTCGATGCCGGGAAGCCTTGCGGCGCGCGCGTAGACCTCGCGCGCGTGCACGATCGGAATGCCGAACTTGTTCTCGGATCTGCCGGTGGAGATCTTGGCGTGGGTGCCTGCATCGACATCAGGATTGACGCGGATGGAGATGCGCGCGGTCTTGCCCATGTCGGTCGCAAGCCGCGACAGCAGCTCCAGCTCGGGCTCGGATTCGACATTGAGACAGAGGATGTCGGCGGCCAGCGCCGCGCGCAGCTCGGTCTCGGTCTTGCCCACGCCGGAGAACACGATCTTGCTGGCGGGGATGCCGGCCGCCAGTGCGCGCTTCAGTTCGCCGCCCGAAACCACGTCAGCGCCGGCGCCCAGCCTGGCCAGCGTGCGCAGCACCGACTGGTTGGAGTTCGCCTTCATGGCGTAGCAGACCAGGACCTTCTCGCCGGCAAAGGCATCGGCGAAGACGCGGTAATGGCGCTCCAGCGTCGCGGTCGAATAGCAATAGAACGGCGTCCCGACGGCCGCGGCCAGCTCGGACAGGTTGATCGCCTCGGCGTGCAGCACGCCGTTGCGGTAGTCGAAATGGTTCATCACGTCAGCTCGATTGGCCCAGCCTACCGGCCGGGCGTTTCGTCCAGGAGCGGGTCAAGGATAAACGTTTTCTTCCTGCCCTTGGCCGCCGCCGGGGGTACCTCCGAACCATAGGTCGGATTGAACACGCTCGGCGTCTTCTGGGCTTCGGTCTCGGTATCACCAGGCGCGGAGATATTGGCCGTGGACGCGTTGGAGGCGGTCGGCGGAAGGTCGAGCGGGCCCCGGCGGCCACAACCGGCGAGCGCAAGCGCGCTCAGGCTCAAGACGATGATGGCCCAGCCCGAGCCGGCCGGGCGAAACTTTGACGTCACGACGAAATCCCCACTACGCGGCCGCACCATACAGAGGTTGGCCCGGTCTGGCGAGTGCAGGAAGGCCACGGAAGGTCGGTCAAATTTCGGCCCTCAGCCCAATTTTCGCTCTTTTTCCAGCCGCTTGGCCCAGGCTTTGGCCTGTGACGCCACGTTCTTCGGCGCGGTGCCGCCGAAGCTGGTGCGGCTCTTCACCGACGATTCGACCGAGAGCACGCCGAGCACGTCCCTGGTGATTTTGGGCTCGATCGCCTGCATCTCCTTCAGGGGCAGCTCGTGCAGCGCCACACCACCCTCGGCAGCCTTGGCGACGATGCGGCCGGTGACGTGATGGGCCTCGCGGAACGGCATCTTCAGCGTCCGCACCAGCCAGTCGGCAAGATCGGTCGCGGTGGCGTAACCCTCGCCGGCAGCAAGCCTCATCCTGCCTTCGTCAGGCACGAGGTCGCGGACCATGCCGGTCATGGCGCGGATCGCGAGCGACAGCGCGGCAAAGCCCTCCATCGCGCCCTGCTTGTCCTCCTGCATGTCTTTTTGATAGGCGAGCGGCAGGCCCTTCATCACGATCAGGAGACCGTTGAGCGCGCCGATGACGCGACCGGCCTTGGCACGCACGAGCTCGGCCGCGTCAGGATTGCGCTTCTGCGGCATGATCGAGGAGCCGGTGGTGAACTTGTCGCTGAGGCGGATCATGCCGACCAGCGGCGAGGTCCAGATCACGATCTCCTCGGCAAAACGCGACATATGCACGGCGCAGATCGAGGCGGCCGAGAGCGTCTCCAGCACGAAGTCGCGATCGGACACCGCGTCCAGCGAATTCGCCATCGGTCGATCGAAGGCGAGCGCCTTCGCGGTGGCGTGGCGATCGATCGGAAACGAGGTGCCGGCGAGCGCGGCTGCGCCCAGCGGCGATTCATTGAGCCGCTTGCGCGCGTCCTGGAAACGGCCGCGGTCGCGCGCGGCCATCTCGACATAGGCGAGCAGGTGGTGGCCAAAGGTCACGGGCTGCGCGGTCTGGAGATGGGTGAAGCCGGGCATCACGGTGCCGGCGTGTTCAAGCGCACGATCCACCAGCGCCTGCTGGAACGCGGCGAGCGCGGCGTCGGTCTCGTCGACGATATCGCGGACATAGAGACGGAAATCGGTCGCGACCTGATCGTTGCGCGAGCGTGCGGTGTGCAGGCGGCCGGCCGCGGGACCGATCAGCTCCGACAGGCGGCTCTCGACATTCATATGGATGTCCTCGAGCGCGCGCTTGAATTCGAAGCCGCCCTTGCCGATCTCTGACAAAATCGTGTCTAGACCCTTGCCGATATTTTTCGCATCAGAGGCCGTGATGATGCCCTGGCTGGCCAGCATCGCGGCGTGGGCCTTGGACGCGGCAATGTCCTGGGCAAAGAGGTGACGATCGACGTCGATGGAGACGTTGATCTCTTCCATGATCTCATCGGGACGTTCCGAGAACCGGCCGCCCCACATCTTGTTGCTCATGATCCCCTGCTCACGCCTTTGCCGCATGTTTGCTGGCGCAAGCCAGCCGTATTAAGAGGCCCCTGATAGCCATATCTGCGACCGGATGACAAACGATATGCTCGACCCCAAGCCCTCCGCCACGCGCCGGATCCCCATCGTGATCGCCACCGTGCTGGTTGGCGGCCTGGCCGGCTTTGCGGCGCTGTACGGACTGGGCCGGAGCCGGGCCCCGTCAGGCGATCCGGCCTGCAAGGCCGCTGTCGCCACGGCCCAGAAGATCGCTCCGCTCGCCCAAGGCGAGGTGGCGGCGCTGACCATGGCGAGCGCGCCCCTCAAGCTGCCGGATCTGACCTTCGAGGATGCCGACGGCAAGCCGAGGAAGCTGTCGGATTTCCGCGGCAAGACGCTGCTGGTGAACCTCTGGGCCACCTGGTGCGTGCCCTGTCGCAAGGAAATGCCGGCGCTGAACCAGCTCCAGACCAAGCTTTCAGGCCCTGACTTCGAGGTGGTGGCGATCAACATCGACACCCGCGACCCGGAGAAGCCCAAAAACTTCCTGAAGGACGCCAACCTGACCCGTCTCGGCTATTTCACGGATCAGAAAGCCAAGGTTTTTCAGGATCTTAAATCAATAGGTCGAGCCCTGGGCATGCCGACCTCGGTGCTGGTCGATCCGCAGGGCTGCGAGATCGCGACGATCGCGGGGCCGGCGGAATGGGCGAGCGACGACGCGCTCAAGCTGCTGCGGGCCGCGCTGGGACCGGCGGCTGCGTCCTTTTAAGCAGAGATATTGAGGTTGCCGCCGACGCCAGGGCCGACATTGGCCAGCGAAGGCTGACCGGCGCCCATCAGCGTCAGGACGGCGGACTTCTCCGCATCCGCGTTCTGCTTCATCAGCGTCGCCGCGATGTTCGACTGCAGCGCGCCTTGCTGAGAGGCCAGCATGGTGCTGACCATCGCCATCGTGTCCATTACGCAACCCTCGTACCGGCGACAGCCTAGGCGGAGCGGGTTAACGCGCCATGAATTGTCACGGGGCGTATTGGCGGCCTTACCGCGTCGGAACCGGCTTGGCGCCGCGATAGTCGTAGAAGCCGCGCTGGGTCTTGCGCCCGAGCCAGCCGGCCTCGACGTATTTCACCAGCAGCGGGCACGGCCGGTACTTGGAGTCGGCCAGCCCCTCATGCAGGACCTGCATGATCGACAGACACGTATCGAGACCGATGAAATCGGCGAGTTCCAGCGGGCCCATCGGATGGTGCGCGCCGAGCTTCATCGCCGCGTCGATGGCCTCGACGTTGCCGACGCCTTCATACAGCGTGTAGATCGCCTCGTTGATCATCGGCAGCAGAATGCGGTTGACGATGAAGGCCGGGAAATCCTCGGAGACCGCGACCTGCTTGCCGAGCTTGGCGACGAATTCCTTGGACGCCTCGAAGGTCGAATCATCGGTGGCGATGCCGCGGATCAGCTCGACCAGCTCCATCAGCGGCACCGGATTCATGAAGTGAATGCCGATGAAGCGCTCCGGCCGGTCGGTGGCGGCGGCAAGGCGGGTGATCGAGATCGATGACGTGTCGGAGGCGACGATCGCCTCCGGCTTCAAGATCGCGCAGAGGTCGTGGAATATCTTGCGCTTGACCTCTTCCTTCTCGACCGCGGTCTCGATCACGAGATCGCAGTCGGCGAGGTCGTCGAGCTTCTCGGCGAGCTTGATGCGCCCGATCGCCTTGGACTTGTCCTCCTCGGTGACCCCCTTCTTGGAGACCTGGCGGGCCAGATTGCCATTGATGGTCGCCATGCCTGACTTGAGACGATCGGCCGAGATGTCGTTGAGCACCACGTCGAAACCGGCCAGGGCCGCGACATGCGCGATGCCATTGCCCATCTGCCCCGCGCCGATCACGCCGACCTTCTTGATTACTGCCGCCATAATGTCATCCACCGGAACGGCGCGCATATCGCGCCCTGCCTATCCCCTGAGCCGGGAGGTCTGATTTCATCAGAAACCCGATTAGATCAGAATCCTGGCTCGAAACCTAGATTGGATCGCTTCGAAGGCGTGCCCCACGCCAAAGAAAAGGGGTGAGAAATGCAACACCGGCCGGAGTTTATGCCTCCGGCCGGTGTTTTTAACGCGTTTTACTTACCGAGCTTGCCGAGTTCGGCCGCCAGTTCCGGAACTGCCTGGTAGAGGTCGGCGACCAGGCCGTAATCGGCGACCTGGAAGATGGGCGCGTCCTCGTCCTTGTTGATCGCAACGATCACCTTGGAATCCTTCATGCCGGCCAGATGCTGGATCGCGCCGGAAATGCCCACCGCGACATAGAGCTCGGGGGCCACGACCTTGCCGGTCTGGCCGACCTGCCAGTCGTTCGGCGCATAGCCGGCGTCGACCGCCGCGCGCGAGGCACCGACACCGGCCCCTAACTTGTCGGCGAGCGGCTCGATGTACTTGGCGAAGTTCTCGCGGCTCTGCATGGCACGACCACCGGAGACGATGATCTTGGCCGAGGTCAGCTCCGGACGGTCGCTTTTGGCGACCTCCTCGCCGACGAAGGTCGACAGGCCGGGATCGGCCGCCGCCGCGACGGCCTCGACCGGCGCGCTGCCGCCCTCGCCGGCTGCGGCGAAGGTGGAGGTGCGGACCGTGATGACCTTCTTGGCATCCTTCGACTTCACCGTCTGGATGGCGTTGCCGGCATAGATCGGACGCTCAAAGGTGTCGGGGGCAACGACCTTGATGATCTCCGAGACCTGCATGACATCGAGCAGCGCGGCGACGCGCGGCATCACGTTCTTGAAGCGCGAGGTCGCGGGCGCGACGATCGCGTCATAGGACGGGGCCAGCGAGACGATTAGCGCGGCCAGCGGTTCGGCGAGATCGTGCGCGTAGGTCCCGCCGTCGGCGAGCAGCACCTTCTTGACGCCGGCGAGCTTGGCAGCGGCGTCCGCCGCGGCCTTTGCGTTCTCGCCGGCGACGAGCACCTCGACATCGGCGCCGAGCGCGGCGGCCGCGGTCAGGGCCTTGTTGGTTGCATCCTTTGAGCGACGCATTGTCGTGTTCGGCAATCAGCAGCGTCGTCATCAGAGCACCCCGGCTTCGTTCTTGAGTTTCGACACCAGCTCGGCGACGTCCTTGACCTTGACGCCCGCCTTGCGGCCCGCCGGTTCAGTCGTCTTGAGAACCTCGAGGCGCGCGGCGACATCGACGCCGTAATCGGCGACGGTCTTCTCCGCGATCGGCTTCTTCTTCGCCTTCATGATGTTGGGCAGCGACGCATAGCGCGGCTCGTTGAGACGAAGGTCGGTGGTGACGATCGCCGGTCCCTTCAACTTCACGGTCTGGAGACCGCCGTCGACTTCGCGGGTGACCTTGAAGTCGCTTCCGTCGACCTCGAGCTTCGAGGCAAACGTCGCCTGCGACCAGCCCAGCAGCGCGGCCAGCATCTGGCCGGTCTGATTGCTGTCGTCGTCGATCGCCTGCTTGCCGAGGATGATCAGCCCCGGCTGCTCTTCGTCCGCAACCTTCTTCAGGATCTTGGCAACCGCGAGCGGCTCGACGGTGCCTTCGGCCTTCACCAGGATGCCGCGATCGGCGCCCATGGCGAGACCGGTGCGGATCGTCTCCGACGCCTGCGCCGGTCCGATGGAGACCACCACGACTTCGGTCGCCTTGCCGGCTTCCTTCAGGCGCAGCGCTTCCTCGACCGCGATTTCGTCGAAGGGGTTCATCGACATCTTCACGTTGGCGAGTTCAACGCCCGATCCATCGCCCTTGACGCGGACCTTGACGTTGTAATCGACCACCCGCTTTACCGGCACTAAGACCTTCATCGATCCTCTTTCACTCAACTTGGGAGGGGGTTATTCAACTGGCGCGGAACCTAAAGGCCTGATCCGGCCCGGTCAACGCGCGACGGGCCTAATTTTAGCTCCCTGAAATGCCGACCTCAATGGGTCAGCGATTCTGGCCCGGGACCCAGAGCACGTCGCCGGCGCCATTCCCGTTAGCAGCGCGGCTGGCCACGAACAGGAAGTCCGACAGTCGATTCATATATTGAATGCCAGCTGCACCGACCGGCTCTCCGGGTTGGGCGGCCAGTTCCACGATCATGCGTTCCGCCCTGCGGCAAATCGTGCGGGCGACGTGGAGGTGGGCGGCGGCCGGCGTACCGCCCGGCAGCACGAAGGACGTCAGCGGCGCGAGCTTGTCGTTGAGCGCGTCGATGTCGCGCTCGAGCCGCTCGACCTGGCCTGCCACCACCCGCAGCCGCTCGGCTTTACCCTCGCGCTCAGGCACAGCTAGGTCGGCACCGAGATCGAACAGATCGTTCTGGATACGGCCGAGCATCGCATCGAGCTCGGGAGCATCCTCGGTGTGGAGGCGGACCACGCCGATCGCGGCATTGGTCTCGTCGACCGTGCCATAGGCCGCGATGCGCAGATCGTATTTCGGGCGGCGCTCGCCGGTTCCGAGCGCTGTCGTGCCGTCATCACCGGTCTTCGTGTAGATGCGGTTCAGGATAACCATGGTCAGCGTCCCATGATCCAGACGGCGAGCATGGCAATGACGATCGCGACGAACTGCAGCAGCACGCGCAGACGCATCAGCTTCTGCGAGGTGTTGGGCGAGCCGCCGCGCATCATGTTGACCAGACCAAGCAGCAGCACCAAGGCCACGGCGCCGGCTGCGACCGGCAGGATGAAAGTACTCAGGAGAGATGCCATTTGGGGGTGATAACACCGTGTGCGGCGCTCCGCCATGGCGTTCCCAATCTGGCCTTTGAGACGATAATGTCAGAAACTCATGAGATGATTTCCGATCCGCGCCCATCCCTGGCCCTGTTCGCCTCTCGCCGCTTGCGGGGAGAGGCCGACGCGCGGAACGCGCGGTGGCTGACGGGGGCTCTCCGCAAGGATGATGACGGAGGGCTTCGCGGAGACTCCCCCTCACCCGGAATCCGCGCTACGCGCGCCTTCCGGCCGCTCCCCGCACGCGGGCAGAGGCGACGTCGGAGCAAGCAGTGAGAGCAATCCGTACCATCTACGTCGTCGTAGAGGACGCCTTCTACACCTTCCTGGCCGACGACGGCTGGGCGATCGCGAGCCACATCGCGCTATCGACCCTGATGGCGCTGTTCCCGTTCCTGATCGTGTTGACTTCGCTCGCCGGCTTCTTCGGCTCCAAGGAGCTCGCCGATCAGGCCGCCAGCCTGATGCTTCAGGTTTGGCCCAAGCAGGTGTCCGATTCGATTTCGGGCGAGGTCCACGACGTGCTCACCACGACCCGCTCCGGCGTGCTGACGATCGGCGCGGTGCTGTCGGTCTATTTCGCCTCGAACGGCGTCGAGGCGCTCAGGGTCGCGCTCAACCGCGCCTATGCGGTGGTGGAGATGCGGCGCTGGTACTGGCTGCGGCTGGAATCGATCGGCTACACGCTGGTGGCGGCCGTCACCGCACTCGCCATGGCATTCCTGATCGTACTCGGGCCGCTGCTGATCGAAGCTGCGCGGCGCCATATTCCACTCTTCGTCGAATCCAACGAAAGCATCCTCACCTCGCTGCGCTACGGCATCACGATCGCCGCGCTGGTCGTCGCGCTCTTCATCCTGCATGCCTGGTTGCCGGCGGGGCGGCGCAGCTTCCTTCAGATCCTGCCCGGAATCGTCTTCACGATGGTGGCATCGCTGATCTCCGGCATCGTGTTCGGACAATATCTGGCGCGCTTCGCCAACAATTACGTGACGATGTATGCGGGGCTCGCCTCGGTGATCATCGCCCTGGTGTTTCTGTATTTTATCGCTGCGATCTTCGTTTACGGCGGCGAGCTCAACGCCGCGATCATCAAGTCACGGCTTCCTCACGGCGTGTCGCTTCAAGCAGCGCAGTCGCTAGAGCACGCGGGGACACAGGCTTGACCAGGAAAGCATCCGCGCCGGCCTCGCGCGACGCCGCCTCATCCTCGCCGCGACCGGACACGCCGATGATCGGGATCTGAGCCAGCGGCGCCTGCATCGTGCGGATCCGTCTGATCGCCTCGACGCCATCGATGCCGGGCAACACCATGTCCATCAGCACGGCATCGAAGCCGCCCTGCGCGAGCCGGTTCACCGCGTCCTCACCGCGCCCGATGAACTCGGCATGATGGCCGAGCTCGGTCAGGATCGTGTTGAGCACGACACGGCCGAACGGATTGTCTTCGACGCTGAGCACGCGCAACGCGGCCAGCGCATCCGCGGCGTCACCAGCAGGCTTGCGCCTCTTCACCGGCCCCGCCGCGTCGAGCGTGACTGTCAGCGTAAAGGTCGCACCGCCACCACGGCGCGGCGCGACCGTGATGTCGCCGCCCATCGCGCGCGCCAGCTGCTTCACCGAGGACAAGCCGAGCCCGGCGCCGCCGAAGCGTGACGCGATGGTGACATTGGCCTGGGTGAACGGGCGGAATAGTCGCTTGATCTCGGCCATGGTCAGGCCGATGCCGCTGTCGGAGACCGCAAAGGCAACGCCCACCCGGCGCTTGTCGCTCTTCCTGCTCTTGGCGGCACGCCAAGGCTTGACTGCGAACGCCACACCCCCTTGGTCGGTGAATTTGACCGCATTATCGATCAGGTTCTCGAGCGCGGCGCGCAGACGCACGGGATCGCCAACCACCAGCCCCGGCAGCTTCTCTGAGATATCGACCTGTCCCTGAAGGCCCTTGGCTGCAGCACGCCCGGCGAGCGAATCGCCGGCGCTGCGAGCCAGTGCACGCAAATCGAACAAATCCTCCCGCAGCGTGCTGCCGCCGCTCCCGTTGCCTTGGCCGGTCCTGGCGGCGTCCACGAACAGAGTCGCAAGGCTCGCCAGATGCTCGGCGCCAGCCTTGATGGTGTCGGCCCAGCGCCGTTCCCGCTCGCCGAGATCGGAGGTCGCGAGCAGGTCGCTGATCGCGAGAATGCCGGTCAGGGGCGTGCGGACCTCATGGGCAAAGGCCGCGAGGGCAGCCTGGACCACGTCCGGAGCGACCGCCTTGGTGCTGCGCTTGCGCACCTTGGCGGCCGGCCCGGGTCGCTTCCGAGGCGACCGCCTAGACGTCCGCGTGGTGCGCGCCGGGCGCGTTTCTGCCGCCATAAATCCCCTTCGAAGCAGTACCTTCGAACCCCAGCCTGTCAGGCAGCATGGCACGACGGAATAGGTGGAGTCACGGCGGTGTTGGGCTAAACCCCAGAGAAATCTAACCTAATCCCACCAGCTGGCGGATACCGGCGGGCGAGGCTCCGATTGCGCGCAACTGCCGCAGCCCGGTCGAGCGACCCGATTTCGACAGCTTCCTTCCGTCACTGTCTCGAATCAGGGCGTGGTGGCGATAAGCCGGCTCGGCCAGGCCGAGCAAAGCCTGGAGCAGGCGGTGGACCGAGGTGGCGTGAAACAGGTCCTGACCGCGCACGATCTCACTCGTCCCCTGGAGCGCGTCGTCGACCACCACGGACAGGTGATAGCTGGTCGGCGTCTCCTTGCGGGCCAGGATCACGTCGCCCCAGGCGTCAGGCCGCGCTGCGACCACGCCCCGCTCGCCATCGGGCCCCTCGCCCAGCTCGTTCCAGGTCAGCCTGGAGACGCGCCGGCGGGCCGCTGCCATGTCGAGGCGCAAGGCGTAAGGCACGCCGCTGTCGATCAAGCGCGACCGCTCGCCGGCAGACAGTAATTGGGCGTTACCAGGATAGAGCGGCGCGCCGTCGGGATCACGCGGCCATGGCCCGTCCGCCGCGCGCGCGGTCACCAGCCTGGCAATCTCGGCGCGGCTTTCGAACGCGGGATAGACGAGACCGAGCGCCGAGAGTTTTTCCAGCGCGGCGCGATAGTCGGCAAGATGCTCCGACTGTCGCCGTACCGGCATTTCCCAGGTGATGCCCAGCCAGGCAAGGTCTTCGTAGATCGCGGCCTCATATTCCGGCCGGCAGCGCGTCGCGTCGATGTCCTCGATCCGCAGCAACAGACGCCCGCCGCTGCCCCGCGCGCGATCGAAGTTCAGCAGCGCCGAATAGGCATGGCCGAGATGCAAATGGCCGTTCGGGCTGGGGGCAAATCGGAAAACGGGTGGCGGCATAGGCAAAGATCTCGTCATGGCCGGGCTGTCCGGGCCATCCACGTTCTTCGGTGCGACTTACCAACCGTGTCAAGGTCGCGAACGAACACGATGTCCCCGCCCATGCTAACAATAACGCGCGGTTGGAAAGACGCGGATGGCCGGGAAAGCCCGGCCATGACGCCGAGAGAGTTTGCCGAGCCATCATGACCATCCACCTCGAAACCCAATCCGATCTCGAAGAAGCTGTTCGCACGCTGGTGAAACGCGATCCGCGGCTCAAGCCGGTGCTTGATATCGCCGGGATGCCGGCATTGCGGCGGCGCGAGCCGGGCTTTGCGGGGCTTGCGCACATCGTTTGCGGGCAGCAGCTTTCCACCGCGAGCGCGGCGGCGATCTGGGGACGGCTGTCAGCCGCCTTCGATCCGTTCGACCACGAGGCCGTGCGCCGCGCCCGGACCGACCGGCTGGGGCGGCTCGGCCTGTCCGCGGCCAAGATCAAGACCCTGAAGCATCTCGCGCGCGAGATCATCGAGGAACGGCTGAACCTCGACGTGCTCGCGGAGGAAGATGCAGATGCCGCGCATCACACGCTGGTCTCGCTGCCCGGCATCGGCCCGTGGACCGCCGACGTCTATCTTCTGTTTTGCCTCGGTCATGGCGATGCATGGCCGGCCGGCGACCTCGCCGTGCAGGAAGGCATCAAGATCGGCCTTGGCCTTCAGGCGCGGCCGACGGAAAAACAGATGGCCCCGCTCGCCGAGCCCTGGCGCCCGCTGCGTGGTGCCGCCGCGCATCTGTGGTGGAGCTACTACCGCGCGGTCAAGAAGCGCGAGGGCATCATCGCGGGCGAAGCGAACCCTGTTTCAGACAATGTTGCTGTTGCAAAGCGCAGAGCCCTCAAGAAGAAGGCGCCGGCGCGGGGAAAACGGGGATCTTCACCATGACGCCGATCGACTGCGTCGTCGCACGCAGCGATCTCGAGCGATGCAAGCTGATCGACACTCCCCTTCCGGATGCGGCCGCACCGACCGCTTCGCATTCAGTGCCAACAACGTCACGTGTGCCGCGATGGGCGACGAGCTGAAATCCTGGCAGATCCTACCGGTGTCGCAGGGCGTTCGGAAACATTCGTGTGTGGGACTTTGGCGAGGTGATCGCCTCGGCGCGTCTCAACGCGCAGCCCTCCCAATCGCGGCGTTTTTGCGCGTTTCGCCACCCCGCCGCCGCATTGCTTGCGCCTGAATAAGTCGCTCGACGGGCTTCACAATCCCGTCACGCTGCATGTAGTATGTCAGTACATGCTGCTTCGCAGCGTATATTGGAGGCCAGGAGCGTTACTTGAACGCACATGTCTCGCAAGGCAGTTGGCCGGTGCTGGTCCTGAACGCGGACTTCCGGCCGCTGAGTTACTACCCACTGTCTCTGTGGTCGTGGCAGGACGCGATCAAGGCGGTGTTCCTCGACCGCGTCAATATCGTAGCGCATTACGATCAGGCGGTTCACAGTCCCACGCTGCAAATGCAGCTGCCGAGCGTGGTCTCGCTCAAATCCTTCGTCAAGCCGACCACCCATCCCGCCTTCACACGATTCAACGTCTTCCTGCGCGATCGTTTCGCCTGCCAATATTGCGGCTCGCCCGAAGACCTCACCTTCGATCACATCATTCCCCGCAGCAAGGGCGGCCAGACCACCTGGGAAAATGTGGTTGCGGCGTGCTCGCCCTGTAATCTGCGCAAGGGCAATCTGACGCCTGCGCAAGCCAAGATGTTTCCGCGTCAGAGCGCGTTCGCGCCGACCGTGCACCAGCTCCACCGCAACGGCCGGCTGTTCCCGCCAAACTATCTGCACGACAGCTGGCTGGACTACCTGTACTGGGATACGGAGCTGGATCCGTAAGGCATCGCTGCGTCCCGTCTCGTCGCCCTCCCCGGCGGCGACAGAACGCGGGCAAGGTCCGGCCGTGCCGGCCAACCCCTATCCTTTCGTTACCGGACCTTAACTCTCCGTCCGCAATCTCGCCGACAGATCGGCCGGCCATGTGCCCAGTAGAGGTTAGCGAACGAATGCTCACCGCAACATTGGAGCAGATCCAGGCCTCGCCGCGAAAGCGGACGATTTATGTCTGCATCATCGTCACACTGCTGGCAGCCATCCTCATCTTCAAGGCGATCCGCTTTTTCGACGGCGGCCTCTGGTATGGCGGCCAGACCGTCGACTTCGCAGCCTTCCACATTGTCGCGCAGCGGATCTGGCTCGGTGACCTCGACCTGACCTACCGGTTGGCTGCGTTCACGAAGATGCAGATGGCAGCAGCCGGCGGCGCCACCGCCGTCATGCCCTGGACCTACCCACCGCAATTCGATCTGTTGCTCGCCCCCCTGGCGTTCCTCCCGGGCTGGGCCGCCTATGCTCTGTTCACGACCGTCACGCTGGCGGCCTATCTGATGACGCTCCGCGTGATTGCTGGAAACAACCTTGCGCTCGTGCTCGTCGTGTTTTTCCCGGCGATCGCGATCACCATCGCCATCGGGCAGAATGGTCTGCTGACCGGGGCCCTGATCGGACTGATCTGCATCAACGCGGAGCGGCGCCCGGTGCTATCGGGCATCGCCCTCGGAATCATGGTCATCAAGCCTCACCTGGCGGTTGCGGCCGGCATCTACGTGCTGATGACGCGCCGCTGGACGGCGGTGCTGACCGCCGCGATCGTGGTGATCGCGAGCTCGCTCGTCTGCGCGCTCGCCTTCGGCCCGCAAATCTGGAGCGCGTGGCTCGGCAGCATCCGCGAAGCCGCGAGCTATCTGGAGGAAGGCCGCTATCAGCTGTTTCGGATGATCTCGGCCTATGCGGCCTTGTACAATGCCGGACTTCCGCCAGCCGGAGCGTTCTGGGGACAAATGGCCATGGCTGCATTGGCGCTCGTCACCGTCGCACTCGCGGTTGCGCGCGGACCGTCCCCCCGCTTCGCGCTCGGCGTCGTCGCGGTCACCTCCGTGATGATCAGCCCCTATGCCTACGACTATGACTTGCCGATCGTGGGGATCGGTCTCGCGCTGCTGCTTCCCGATCTTGCCCGGCTGGCTTGCCGGCGCGAACGCGGCGCCATCTATGCTCTCCTGCTGCTGGCCAACGCCTACGGATTGTTGCAATCGGCGCGGCTGTCCGCGGAAAACGCCCAGGCTGACAGCCTTGGGCGCACCATGACGCCGGCCGTCGGAGGCTTCGCCCTCATGGCCGTGCTCGTGATGCTGCTGTGGGTCCTGCTGCGCCAGGCGGGCCCCGCCGCGGTTCGCCTGCACGGCGAGCCTGCCTAACTTTCCTCCCGCTCGCGCACGAGGGAACCGGAATGGCCGGCGCCCGTTCAGATGAGAGGCCAAGCCGCGGCGAGGGCCGTGGTGCCAGCAACGGAGGTCCGCCATGCCCGCAACCGAGAGGGATCACGTCTACAAGATCTTGGAACTGGTCGGATCGTCCGAGGCCTCGATCGAGGATGCGATCAAGAACGCGATCGGCCGGGCCTCCAAGACCATTCGCGAAATGAAATGGTTCGAGGTGGTACAGACGCGGGGCCACATCGAGAACGGCGCGGTACGGCACTACCAGGTCACGCTGCGCGTCGGGTTCACGCTCGATGAGTGAAGCGCCGAGCGCGAGGTGACCATTACACCACGGCTGCGTGGTTAACATCCGCGTACGAGGGTCGATCAAATGTCGAGAAACCTCACCGGTTCAGTACGGCCCCGCGCAATCATCACAGTTCCTGCAACAGGCCGTTAAGACCAAAGTGAGAGGTTTGCCCAGAATTGGAGCAAACCCGATGGTCACGAGCCGCGAACTCGGCAAGACCCACCTTCCGCTCTGGGCGGCGGGATTCGTTGCGCTGATCTGCGTCACGATTCTGGGCTTGAGCCTCTGGCGCGAATGGGAAACGCGCAATGCAGAACTCCGAAACGCCGAGATCGACGTCACCAATCTGGCGCATTCGCTGATCCAGCACGCGGACGATACGTTCGAGCTCGCCGATACGATTCTGGTCGGATTGGTGCACCGGCTCGAGCTCGACGGATTGGGTCCGGACACGATCTCAAGGCTCCAGACCTATCTGCCGACCCGCAAATCATCGGACCGTATCCGCGGCATCTTCGTCTACGACGAAACCGGCCGCTGGCTCGCCACAACCGAGCATGTCGACTTCTCCGGGCTCAACAACAGCGACCGCGAATATTTCCAGCAGCATCGCGCCTCCCCGGACAAGGGCACGCTGATCGGTCGGCCCGTCAGGAGCCGCTCCGGCGGCCAGTGGATCATCACGGCGTCCCGCCGGATCAACCATCCCGATGGCAGCTTCGCCGGCGTCGCGCTGCTCACGATCGACGTCGCCTATTTCTCGAAATTCTATGAACGTTTCGACCTCGGACCGAATGGCTCGGCATCGCTGCTCAACGACGCCGGCATCCTGCTGGCCCGGACCGGTGACAAGAGCGAAGCTTTCGTCGGCCGGGACCTGTCCAAAACGCCCTTGTTCAGGGATTGGGCAAGCCGGCCCGAAGCGGCGGTCTATTACTTCAAGTCGCCGCTCGATAACCTGCAGCGCCTAAGCTACTATCAGCGCAGCAGCCGCTATCCCCTGATGGTGCTGGCGAGCAAGTCTCAGGAGGACGTGCTGGCCCCCTGGCGACGCGCGGCGGGCACGCGCATGATCTTCGTCCTCGGTCTCGTGCTGCTGATCGCCGTGATCGGCTTCTATCTGGTCCGCCAATTGCTGCAACGGCAGCGCATGGCACAGGTCCTGGTTGCCAAGGAAGCAAATTTTCGCCTGCTGGCCGAGCAATCCCGCGACATGGTGACCCGGATCGGGCTGGATAACCGGCTGCTCTACGTCTCGCCCTCGTGCGTACGCATCACCGGGTGGTCGGCCGACGAACTGCTCGATACGTCGGCCCTGGCCGGCATCCACGAGGATGACATGGAACGGGTCGAGCAGGCCATCGCCGCGCTGAAGAACGGCGAGGCCGAGGAAGCGCGGTTCATCTATCGCCAGCGCCATCGCGACAAGGGCGAGATCTGGGCCGAGGCGGCTCTGCACGTGACGCTAGCGTCTGACAGCGGCGAGATCGACGGCGTCGTCGCCGTCATGCGCGACATGACCGAGCAGAAGGACCTTCAGGACAAGCTTGCCTCGCTTGCGACGACCGACGGCCTCACCGGGCTTGCCAACCGACGCGCATTCGACGAACGCCTGGCCGACGAATGGGCGCGCGCGCGGCGCGACGGAACGCAGCTGTCGCTCCTGCTGATCGATGTCGATCATTTCAAGAAATTCAACGACCATTACGGACACCTGGCGGGCGATGGTTGCCTGCGCGCGCTGGGCCGGATTCTATCCGCCACCGCCAGGCGCCCCGCCGACCTCACCGCGCGCTACGGCGGCGAGGAGTTCGCCGTGCTGTTGCCGAACACCGGTCCGGACGGCTGCGTCGAGGTCGGCGAAGGGATTCGCCAGGCCCTGCACGACCTCGCCATGCTGCACGCGCAAAATCCACCCTCCCGTCTGGTGACTGTCAGCGTCGGCGCCGCGACGAGCCTTCCATCCCAGGCCCCGGACTCAAATACGCTGCTCGCCGCCGCCGACCGCGCACTCTACGCGGCCAAGGACAGCGGCCGTGACCGGCTGGTGATGTCGGGGCAGGTCGTCCCCTGGCCCGCGAAGAGCGCCTGACGGAATTGTCGGTCACGTTCTGACGGGATATGACTGCAGTCGTCGCCGAATGTTCGGCCTACCCGCGAGCGCAGCAGTGACCGACGAAATAAAGCTCGTCCTCTTCGACATGGACAACGTCCTCTGCGACTACGACAGGAGCAAGCGCGTGGCGCGCCTGGCGGAGCTTGCGGGATCGACCGACGAATTCGTTCACCAGGCGATCTGGGGCAGCGGCTTTGAGCTGCTCGGCGATTCCGGCACGCTCGATGCCGTCGACTACCTGCGGGGCTTCGGCGAGCGCATCGGCTATCCGCTGTCGCTCGATCAATGGGTGGAGGCGCGGCGCTGCTCGATGCGGGCCGATCGCGCGATGCTGGAGCTTGTCGGGCAGCTGCGCCGAACCGTCGATATTGCGGTCCTGACCAACAATACCACGCTGGTTGCCGATCACATCGATACGCTGCTGCCTGAATTGCGACCGCTGTTCGGAATCAAGATCTACACCTCGGCGCAGTTCAAGACGGCGAAGCCCGATCCGCTCTGCTACCGGCGCTGCGTTTCGGAGCTCGAAGTCAGACCCGAGACCGTCCTCTTTGTCGACGACCTCCCGGCCAATGTCACCGGCGCCAGGGAAGCCGGCCTGCTTGCGCATCACCACACGTCCGTGGACACGTTCAGGCAAGCCCTTTCGGGTCACGGCCTGCTTGGCCAGCGATGAGCGAATTCGACATCAGGCCAGATCGACGCCACGCCGCTCCGGGATCAGCGCGAGCAACGCCACGATATCGATGAGGTAGAGCAGTGCAAGTCCTGCGATCGCGGTCGGAAAGCCATAGGCGGCACTGACGATGCCGACGACCAGCGGACCGAAGCCGGCCACCGCCCGACCGATGTTGAAGAACACGTTCTGCGCAGTGGCGCGCGCTGCGGTCGGATAAAGCTCGCTCATCAACGCGCCGTAACCGCCGAGCATGCCATTGACGAAGAAGCCCATCACGGCTCCGCCGATCAAGAGCGCAGCAGCGGTCGTGAGCTGCGAATAGACCACCACCATGGCAGCCGCACCCAACATATAGGTCAGAAACGTCGCCCGGCGGCCGAAACGGTCGGCCGCATGACCGAACAGGAAGATGCCGAGCGCCATGCCTGCGATGGTGACTGATGTCCAGACGGCCGATTGCGTCAGGCCATAGCCGAACTGCATCGAGAGATAGTTCGGCAGCCAGATCATGATGCCGTAATAGCCGAAATTCTGCACCGAGCAGAGGATGATCAACCCGATGCCGATCCGGGTCGTCTCCGCATCGGCCACGAGCGCGCGAAGTGACGAGCCAGCACTCTCCGCCTTTGCCTTGTGCGCAATGAAGACGTCAGGCTCGTGCAGCTTGCGCCGGATCACGTAGGCGATTACTGCCGGAAACACGCCGAGCGCAAACATCCCGCGCCAGCCGATGATCGGCAACAGGACCGGTGTCACCAGCGCCGCCGTGAGCACGCCGAACTGCCAGCCCAGCCCGACATAGGAGGTGGCCCGCGCGCGTTTGCTCGCTGGCCAGACCTCGGCCACCAGCGCCATGCCGATGCCGAATTCGCCGCCGAGTCCAATACCGGCGACGGCCCGATAGGCCAGCAGGTCCCAATAGCCCTGCGCCAGCGCGCAGAGGCCGGTGAAGACCGCGAACAGAACGATGCTCCAGGTCAGAACCCGCACGCGGCCAAGCCGGTCCGACAGCACACCGAAGATGAGACCGCCGACGACCGCGCCGACCAGAGTGCCGGTCACCAGCGAGGCCGCCTGCGGCTGCGTCAGGTGAAGGTCTTTCGAAATCGCCGTCAACATGAAGCCGAGGATGAGCAGGTCGAACCCGTCCATGGCGTATCCGAGCGCCGATCCCCACAGCGCCCGACGTGCTTCCACGTCCCGACCGCTCGCACGCGCAATCTCGACCGCGCCGAGAGTCACATCCTGTACCTGGCTCATGCATCCCCCTACGCCAGCCGATCCCTTGCGATCAAGACCCCCGAAGAGCTACGCACCGCGCAACTTAGACGAGATGACACGCCACAAAATGCCCGCCCGCGCCTTCCTTCAGCTCAGGCGCGGATTCGGCGCAGCGCGGCTGGGCAATCGGACAACGGGTGTGGAAGTGACAACCCGCGGGCGGCTTCATCGGGCTCGGCACGTCGCCCTTGAGGCGGATGCGGTTGCGCTTGAGCTTGGGATCGGGCACCGGCACCGCGGAGAGCAGCGCCTTGGTGTAGGGATGCTGCGGATTGCGATAGAGATCGCTCGCCTTGGCCAGTTCGACGATACGGCCGAGATACATCACCGCGACACGGTCGGAGATGTGCTCGACCACCGACAGGTCGTGCGCCACGAAGAGATAGGTGAGGTTGAGCTCGGCCTGGAGATCTTCCAGCAGGTTGATGACCTGCGCCTGGATCGAAACGTCGAGCGCGGAGACCGGCTCGTCGCAGACGATCAGCTTCGGCTCGACCGCGAGCGCACGCGCGATCACGATGCGCTGGCGCTGGCCGCCGGAGAATTCATGCGGATAGCGGCGCATGTGCTCGGCCTTGAGGCCGACCTTCATCAGCAGGCCAGCCACGCGCTCCTCGCGCTCTTTGGCGTTGGCTGCGAGCTTGTGGATGGTAAAGGCTTCGCCGAGAATGGAGCCGACCGTCATGCGCGGATTGAGTGAGGCGAACGGATCCTGGAACACCAACTGCATGTTCCGCCGCATCGCGCGCAGGTCGTTGCCGTCGAGCTTGCCGACGTCCTGGCCGTCAAACACGACGTCGCCCTCAGTCGGCTCGATCAGGCGCAGCACACAGCGCCCCGTCGTCGACTTGCCGCAACCGGACTCGCCGACGAGACCGAGCGTCTCGCCGCGGTCGACCGAGAACGACACGCCGTCGACGGCGTAGACGGTGGCGACCTGGCGCGACATCAGGCCGCCAAGTACCGGGAAATGTTTCTTCAGGCCGCTGACGCGCAGCAAGGGCTCGCTCATGTCGCGCCTCCCAACTGCGGATCGCCGAGGTGACAAGCCATGCGATGGCCGGGCGCGATCTCGCGCAGCAGCGGCTCCTTCGCTGTGCAGACGTTCATGGCGAACTTGCAGCGCGGCGCAAAGCGGCAGCCGACCGGCGGATTGATCAGGATCGGCACCGAGCCGCCGATCGCCTCGAGCCGCGTCTTGTGCGCGCTGTCGAGATCGATGCGCGGGATCGAGCGGATCAGGCCCTGCGTATAGGGATGGCCCGGATCGGCGAAGAGCGCGTCGACACCGGCTTCTTCCACCACCTTGCCGGCATACATGACGACGACACGTTGCGCCGTTTCGGCGACGACACCCATGGCATGGGTGATCAGCATCACCGCCATGCCGAAGCGCTCCTTCATGTCCTGGAGCAAATCGAGAATCTGAGCCTGGATGGTGACGTCCAGCGCGGTGGTCGGCTCGTCGGCGATGATCAGCTTGGGCTTGCAGGCGAGCGCCATCGCGATCATCACGCGCTGGCGCATGCCACCGGAAAACTGATGCGGATAATTGTGCACGCGGCCCTCGGCGTTCGGGATCTGCACCAACTTCAGCATCTCGATGGTACGCGCGAGCGCCTGCTTCTTGGTCACGGCCTCGTGCCGGCGCAGGCTCTCGGCGATCTGCTCGCCGACCGTCAGCACCGGATTGAGCGAGGTCATCGGCTCCTGGAAGATGAAGCCGATCTCCTTGGCCCTGATGTCGTCGAGCTGGTTGCTCGTCAGCGGCACCAGGTCGCGTCCCTCGAAGATGATCTCGCCGGCCGCGATGCGGCCCGGTGGCATCGCGATCAGCTTCAGGATCGACATCGCCGTGACGGTCTTGCCGCAGCCCGATTCGCCGACGACGCAGAGCGTCTCGCCCTTGTTGATGGTGATGTCGACGCCGTCGACAGCCTGGAGGATGCCGTCATCGGTGGAGAAGTGGGTCTTGAGACCTTTGATCTCGAGCAGCGCCGCCATCAGATCACCCGTCGCGCATCCAGCGCGTCACGCAGACCGTCGCCGATGAAGTTGATGGCGACGACCGCGATGAAGATCGCCCCGCCGGGAAACAGGGCCCAATGCGGCCCGATGTCGAGAAAGTCCTTGGCGTCGTACAGCAGCCGACCCCAGGTCGGGGTGTCAGGCGGGAAGCCGAGGCCGAGGAAGGACAGCGTCGATTCCGCGATGATCGCGGCCGCAACGTCGATGGTACCGGCGATGATCACCGGACCGAGCGCATTGGGCAGGATGTGCTTCACCACCTGACGCACCGGGCTCGCACCGAGCGCGCGCGCGGCCTCGACGAACTCCTTCTCGCGGATCGACAGGAACTGTGCGCGGACGAGACGCGCCACCGGCATCCAGCGCAGGCCGCCGATCACGAGCACGATCAGGATGAAGATGCCGCCCTCCGGGCCGAACACCTGCTTCAGCCCGTCGCGGAACAGATAGATCAACAACAGCAGCAGCGGCAGTTGCGGCAGCGACAGAAACAGGTCGGTCAGCCACATCAATCCGTACCCGAGCGCGCCGCGGGACATGCCGGCGAGCGAACCAATCAGCGTGCCGATGAACACCGACACCAGCATCGCCGCGAGCCCGACGGCGAGCGAGATGCGGCCGCCATAGATCATGCGGGCGAGGATGTCCTGACCGAGATCGTCGGTGCCGAAGGGATGGGCGAGCGACGGCCCCTGCAGGCCCGCCACGATATCGATGTCGTCGATCTTGACGGGCCAGACGAAGGGGCCGGCCAGCACCGCCAGAATCAGGATGAGGAGCAGAAACGCGCTGACCACGGCAAGCCTGTGCCGGCTGAAGCGCCGCCACGTCTCGCGCGAGGGCGAGTAGACGCGCCGCTCAGCGGAAGGAGATGCGAGGGTCAAGCCAGCCATAAAGGACGTCCGCGATGAGATTGAACAGCACCACGAGGCACGCGAAGACGAAAGTGACGGCCATCACCACCGGCGTGTCGTTGGAAAGGATGGAAGAGATCAGGAGCGAGCCGATGCCGGGAATGCGGAAGATCTGCTCGGTGACGAGGGCGCCGCCGAACACCGCCGGCATCTGCAGCGCGATCAGCGTCACGACCGGGATCATGGCGTTGCGCATCACGTGCTTGACGATGACCTTGGTCTGGCCGAGGCCCTTGGCCCGCGCCGTGGTGACATAATCGAGCCTGATGACGTCGAGCATCGCCGAGCGGACGAAACGCGTCATCGAGGCCGCCTGGAACAGGCCGAGCACGGCCACCGGCATGATCGCCTGCCGGATCATCTCCAGCACATAGTGGATACCGGTGGCCTTGATGTCGGCGGTATAGACGAACGGCAGCCAATCCAGCGTCACCGAGAAGATCAGGATGAACAGGATGCCGGTGAAGAAGGTCGGCAGCGAGAAGCCGACGAAGGCGAGCGTGTTCGCGACCTGGTCGAACAGCGAATAGGGTTTTGTGGCGGCATAGACGCCGACGGGAATCGCGATCAGCAGCGCCAGGATCTGCGCCGAGCCGATCACGTAAAGCGTGGCCGGCAGGCGCTGCAGGATGAGCGTGTCCACATTCATCCGGCTGACGAAGGAGAAGCCCCAGTCGCCGTGCAGCATGGCGTTGAGCCAGTGCAAATAGCGAAGGTAGATCGGATCGTCGAGGCCGAACCTCGCCCGAAGCGCGGCTTGCACCTCGGGCGGCACGTTCGGATTGGTCGCGAGTTCGCTGAAGGGATCGCCTGGCGCAAGCGCCAGGACGACGAACAGGACCAGCGAGATTCCGAGCAGGCTCGGAATCGCGATCATCAGACGACGCAGGACGTACTGACTCATGAGCGAATAATCCGCTTAGACGCCCGTGCTCAGCCCTCGCGATACCAGTCCTGGATGTTGTCAGTCCGGTTGGCCCAGCCCGAGATGACCGGTCGCAGCGTATTGGCGCAGGCATCGACCGTAAGACGGTGCATCACCGGGATGAACACGGTGTCCTGCCACAACATGTCGTTGCACTTGATGTAGAGCGCGGCGCGCTTGACCGGGTCGATCTCGGTCTCGGCCGCATCGATGGCGGCATCGTAGTCCTTGTTGACCCAGCGCGGGAAGTTCTGCCCCTGCCATTTGTTGTCCTTGCTGGCCACCTGGCTCGAGATGTAGCGCTTCATGTGCAGCGCCGGATCCGGCTGCGTCATCGGAATCTGGAATTCCTCGATGTCGGCGTAAAACTTCGAGTAGGTGTCGGGGTTGGCTACGTCGGAAGAGAAGAACACCGAGGCGACGACGGATTTTAGTTCGACGTCGATCCCGGCTTTCTGACAGGCCTGCTTGACGATGGCCTGGGTCTTCTGCCGCGGACCGTTGGTCGAGGTCTGGTAGAGAAGCTTCAGCTTCTTTCCGTCCTTCTCGCGGATGCCGTCCGCACCGGCCTTCCAGCCGGCCTGCTCCAGCAACGCGATCGCCTTGTCGACGTTGAACTCCCATTTGGTGTTCTTCGACACGAAGTCGTCGGGGCCATTGAGGTAATTCGAGGTGGTGCGTCCGGCACGGCCGTAGATGGCCTTCTTGACGGAGGCGCGATCGACCAGCAGCGCGAGCGCCTGGCGCACCGCGGGATCCGACAGGGTCGGGTGCTTGGTCTTCATCGACGACCGCTCGCCGTCGACCTCGGTGTTGGGATCGGTGAAGTTGATGGCGATGAACTCGATGTCGCCGCCCACGGCATAGGTGGTCTTGCCCTTACCGCCCTTCTCGAGACGCAGCAGCACCTCGTCCTCGACCTGCATGTTCCAGGCGAAATCGAATTCTCCGGTCTGGATCACGGCCCGTGCTGCGGAGACGGCATCGCCGCCGCCCTTCATGTCGATTGTGTCGAAATACGGTCTGTTGGGCATGTGATAGTCGGGATTGAGCTGGCCGCGGACCAGATCGCCCGGCTTGAATTCGACGAATTTGTAAGGGCCTGTCCCGACAGGAGCCAGGTTGGTCGGCGCCTCGCGGGATTTCGATCCCTTGTAGTCGGCAAACAGATGTTTCGGAATGACGCAGCCGTAAGCGCCGACGAACGCATTCGCCCAGAATGGCGTAGGCTTGTTGAACAGAAGGCGGATGGTCAGGTCATCCACCTTTTCGACGGTCAAGTCACTGTAGGCCGTGATGGAGACGGCCGCGGTAGCGGGGTCGCTGGCATAGGCCCAGGTAAATACGAAATCATCGGCCGTCAGGGGCTTGCCGTCATGCCATTTGACGCCCGGCTTGATCTTCCAGGTCACCGACTTGCCATCGGCTGCGAGGCCGCCATTCGCGACCGAGGGGATTTCGGCGGCTAGGATCGGATTGAGGTGACCGTCGATGTCCCAGCTTGCGAGCGGCTCGTAGAACAGGCGCGAGCCGTCCTGATCCTTCGTGCCGGTGGCAAAATGCGGATTGAGCAAGGTCGGGCCCTGCCACCACAACAGCTTGAGCGGACCGCCACCACCGCGCTTGGTCGGAGGATACGGAGACGGGCTCTGGGCCATGGCTACGCCGCCGAGGGCAAGTATCTGGTTGGCGAGGGGCGCAGTGAGGCCGACCGCGGCCAGACGTTTGACGAAGGCGCGGCGATCCATCCGCCCGTCCTTCACGTCACCGATCATCGAACGCAGTTCTTTGTCCAGCATGGTTGTCCCCCGTCTGGTCCCGGATGGATGCAGGCAGCCGCGGGAGGCCGCCTGATTTTGGCTGGCGGTAGATGGCACACTGAATAGGCCGCACGTCAACTGCGACCGTGTGTATGCAAACGGTGTTCTGGCTGTCGGTTGAGCAAAACTTCGCTTCCAAGCCCAACAGTTCGGCATTCCGGCGTCAAAATCCGCCGGAAACCAAGTTGCACTGCGAAAAATTTGTTCGCGAGATCAGACGAAGTATCGAGATGGAATTCTACGCCACGGACATCGTGAGCGGCGGCGCGACATGGTCCGGCAGCGGGCAGACATAAGGCGTCTTGGCGGTCCGCTTCGTCAGATCGGCCTTCGCAGCCTTGATCAGTTCCGGTTCGGTCAACGCCTTGATTCCGAGGCCGGCCATGGCCTTGGCCGCCTGCACCATGGCCTTGTGGGCATGCGGGCTCTTGCCCTGTGCCACCACCTGCCAGGTGTGGAAAGGTGTGCCGATTGCAACCGTTGGTGCGTGAACCTGCACGGTCGGCACCACCCAGCTCACATCGCCCACGTCGGTCGAGCCGACCAGCGGGTTGCGCTTGGCATCGAGCGGCACCAGGAAGTCGGGCGAGCGGCCGATCGGTCGGCTCCATGCCGATCGCGTAATAGACCGACGCGATGTCCTTGTCGGTCAGCGTCGCGCGTATCCGACTGGCAAAGTCGTTGTCCGTATCGTCGAAATGCGGCGGTCCGAGCTCTTCCATGACCCGATGCAGCGCCTGCTCCAGCGGTGTGTTCGGCAGGATATTGGAGACCGCGGAGATGATCTTCATCTCGACCTTGGTCTCGGTCATCAGGGCAGCGCCCTCTGCGATCTTGCTGACACGCCCGACCAGTTCGTTCATTCCGGGAAGGTCGCGGGCACGAATGGAATAACGCACGCGGGCATGGGCCTGCACCACGTTGGGGGCGATGCCGCCGGTATCGAGCAGCGCGTAGTGCACGCGCGCGTCGCTCGGCATGTGCTCGCGCATGTAGTTCACACCGACGTTCATCAGCTCGACCGCATCGAGCGCGGAGCGGCCGAGATGCGGCGAAGCCGCCGCATGGGAGGTACGGCCGGTGAAGATGAAGTCGGCGCGCGTATTGGCGAGCGACGGGGTGACAGCGACTTCCCAAAAGCTGTGCGGGTGCCAGGTGATGGCGATATCGGCGTCCTCGAACGCGCCGGAGCGCACCATGAAGGCCTTGGCCGCACCGCCTTCTTCGGCCGGGCAGCCGTAATAGCGCACGCGGCCGGGCACCTTGTTCTCGGCGAGCCAGTCCTTGACCGCGGTCGCAGCCAGTAGCGCCGCAGAGCCGAGCAGATTGTGACCGCAGCCATGGCCGTGCCCGCCGGTCTCGACCGGACGGTGCTCGGCAACGCCCGCCTCCTGGCTCAGGCCCGGCAGCGCGTCATACTCACCCATGAAGGCGATGACCGGACCTCCTTCGCCCCATTCGCCCATGACAGCGGTCGGAATGCCCGCCACCTTCTCGGTGACGCGGAAACCCTGGTGGCGCAGCTCGGCGAGATGCTCGGCCACGGAACGCGCCTCGGTGTAGCAGACTTCGGGCATGCCCCAGACACCTTGTCGCTCAGGTCGATGAAACGTCCCTTGATGGTGTCGATGCCACGCCAAATGTCGCTGCGATTGTCCATGGTTCGGTCCGTGATCTCTTGGTCAAACGAAGCGGCAATGGTTAGCAGCTTCACCGGACCCCGCCTAGCACCTCGCCGGACACCAGCCATGCGACCGCTGCCGGATCAGGCAATCGTCAACCGGCTTTAGGCCAACAATTCCGGTCATCTTCGCAAATCGCCGTCACGAGTCCGGAATAGTTGCGGTCAAGTCTTTCAAGACGGCCTCCTCCGGCCTAAATTATGCTTGCTTCGCGCGTCGTTCCGCAGCCACGGCGGAGCGATGCTCTCAGCCAGGAGAACTCCATGCCCGCCCTGACCGAATGGAGAGTGCCGCCGGCCAATCAGCCGCGTGCGACCGATTACGGTTTCGATCTCGACCGCGCGCTTGCATCCGTCGTTGGCCTGCACGCCATCATCCCGTCGGATGCCTTCAGCGCCGAAACTCTCGGCACCGAACGCGCCGGCAACGGCGTCGTGATCGATCACGGGCTGGTTCTCACCATCGGCTACCTCATCACAGAGGCCGAGTCGGTGTGGCTGCATCTCGGCGACGGCCGCGTGGTGGCGGGACACGTCCTCGGATTCGACGCCGTCACCGGCTTCGGCCTGGTCCAAGCGCTCGGCCAGCTCGAGATCGAACCGCTCCCGCTCGGTTCCTCGGCAGAGACCCGGCTCGGCGACCGCGTCGTGGTCGGCGGCGCCGGTGGGCGCACGCGATCGGTTGCGAGCCAGATCGTCGCCAAGCAGGAATTTGCCGGCTACTGGGAGTATCTGCTCGACGAGGCATTGTTCACCTACCCCGCCCATCCGAATTGGGGCGGCACCGCGCTGCTCAACGACCGGGGCGAATTGATCGGCATTGGTTCGCTCCAGCTCGAACGTGAACGCGACGGCAGGGCCGAGCACGTCAACATGATCGTTCCCATCGACCTGTTGAAGCCGATCCTCGACGATCTCCGCAAATTCGGTCGCGTCAACAAGCCGGCGCGACCGTGGCTCGGACTCTACTCGACCGAAATCGACAACCGCGTGGTGGTGATCGGCACCTCCGCCAACAGTCCGGCCGCCCGTGCCGAACTCAAGACCGACGACATCATCCTGGCCGTGGACGGCGACAAGGTCACGAGCCAGACGGCCTTTTACAAGAAGTTGTGGGCGCTCGGCGCCGCCGGGGTCGACGTGCCACTCACCGTGCATCATGCAGGCGTCACTTTCGACGTCACGGTGACGTCGACCGACCGCTTCAAGCTCCTGAAGGCACCGAAGCTGCACTGACCGGACCGAACTGACGCCAAGCAAAGGAAGCGGCGATGACCGAGGCCGTCATTGACGACATCGTGGCCGTGCTGCCGCCGCTGCTCAATGCGCTCGAAGCGCTCGGTGATTTCGCCCGGCATTTGCATCCGCCGGCTTTCGGCTCGGTGATGACCGCAATCGGCGCGCCCGATAATGCGCTACAGACGGCACACGCTGCGATCGGAGAATGGCCGGAGCAGTTCGCCGGCCTGCGCGAACGGCTCGATCGCAGCTGCAAGGAGACGCTCGCCGCCTTTGCCGGCATCCGCGGCGTCGAGCGCGGCAATGGCGATCTCGTCGCGGTGTTCCGCGCGCTGCGCCATCTGCCGCGCGCCCAGGAGGCGCTTTATCCGCTGTCGCTGCAGTTTCCGCCGGTCAGCAATTTCTTCCTGAACTCAGCCAATCGCGACAACAGCGATGTGCTGGCGCGACTCGAAACGGGCGCCGGCGATGACACCGGTATCTTGCACGATCACAACGAGCCCGGCAGCCGCGGCGGCTTCTCGGTGTATGTGCCCGAGTATTACACAGCCGATCGAGCCTGGCCTCTGGTGATCGCGTTGCATGGCGGCAGCGGCAACGGACGTGGTTTCCTGTGGAGTTGGCTGCGCGATGCCCGCAGCGTTGGCGCGATCCTGGTCGCGCCAACGGCGACAGGACAGACCTGGGCGCTGATGGGCGACGACACGGACACGCCGAACCTGATGCGCATCCTCGAAATGGTGCGCAGCCGCTGGAGCATCGACCCCTCACGCATGCTGCTGACCGGCATGAGCGACGGCGGCACCTTCTGCTATGTCAGCGGGCTCGATGGCGCCTCACCCTTCACTCATCTCGCCCCGGTGTCGGCGACCTTCCATCCGCTGATGGCTGAAATGGCCGACGCCACGCGCCTGCAAGGGCTGCCTGTTTTCATCACCCACGGCAAGCTCGACTGGATGTTTCCCGTGCAGAGCGCGCGGCAGACGCAAGCCGCACTGACGGCGGCCGGTGCTGACGTCACCTATCGCGAGATCGACGACCTCAGTCACACCTATCCGCGCGAGATCAACGCGGAGCTGCTTCATTGGCTGAACGAGGGATGAACCGGATGTCCTTACCTGCGCCGCACTGTCGCGGAACCATCACTCCGGACTGACGTTATCCGCCCGTCACCGGAGGTTCGCCATGCAGACTTTTTTCGGAATGATTTTAGGCGCCCTGCTGCTCGCTTGTGGCGTCTATGTCTATGACTCCATGCAGACGTCCTCAGTCGCCAATGGCGAGGTCGCGACCAACAATCGCACCATCGTGAACTGGGATGTCGCGAAGGCCGATTGGGATCTGCTGCGCGATCGTGCGCACAAGGACTGGGTCCGGATCTCGTCGAAGTAATCTCGGTGGACCAGACATGACCAAGGCGCCGTCGCGGGTCCGCGACGGCGCCTTGGTCTTGTCTGCGATAGGTCAGTTCATCTTGGCCTTGCGGGCGTCGGCGATGACCTGCTCGAACTCGGCCATACTGAGCACGCCCGGCACGCGGTACTTGCCGACGATGAAGGACGGCGTGCCGCGGAAGCCGAAGGCTTCAGCCTGGTCGTTGTTGCGCTTGAGGATCGCCTCGATGTCCTTGCCGTGCGCGGTGAGATCACTCTTGAGGCGATCCATGTCGACGCCGACGGAAGCCAGCAGCTCGTTGGCGCGCGACTCGGTCAGGCGCGAGCTGACGCCCATCATGGCGTCGTGGGCCTGATGGTACTTGTCCTGGAATTTCGCGGCCAGCGCGATCCGCGCGGCCGTGACCGAGACAGGCCCGAGAATCGGCCAGTCCTTCAAGACCAGCCTGACCTTGCCGTCGTCCTGGATGACCTGGCGCAGCTCCGGCTCGAGCTTGCGGCAATAGGGACAGTTATAGTCGGACCACTCGATGATAGAGATGTTGCCATCGGGATTGCCGGCGACGGGAACGTCGGGATCACGCAGTACCTTGGCTTCGGTCAGCACCTCGCCATCGTCGGCAGCCGCACGCGCCAGGCTCATACCGCCAGCCGCGAAGGCGCCCACGCCGATCCACGTCAGCGCCGTACGGCGCGTCGGCCGAAGGCCTCCATCAAGGCCCTTATTCCTAAATCCAGCCATATCTCGTCCCGTTTCGGTCCCATCTCTGCAGATATGCGTCGGAACCGGAAGATGTTACACCCCTATAGAGCGTCGCGGGGACGATGTCATCGCACCAGCCGCGTGAACGAGCGCATCGGGCCGCTCAGGCCAGGCCTGGATCGTATTCGCCGGCTCAAAAGCGAGGCTTCCTTCATGAATGACGGCACGGGCGACGTCTGGGTCGAGGCCGGTTACCGAGCTCGCGATCCGGCAGTGGACCCGCGAAAGCGATCGCAGATGGCGCCGAAACTGGCCGAGAGGCTATTGGTCTGAACAAGAGGCCGGAGCTTGGCTCCGGCCTCGGCGTCATCGCGAAACTCAGGCGGCGCCTTTCAGCTTCTTGTTGCATTCGCTGTAATAGCCGCCGCCCTTTTCGATCCACTTCATGCCGCCATTGCCGTTGGTGGCCTTGTTGGCGTTGTACTGGTCGACACAGGTGTGCAGGCGCGCCTTGCCGGCCGTCTCCTTGGCATATTTCGGATCGACCGCGTTCGGGAAGATCGCGGGGCCGGCCGGCAGGGTGGGCGCCGGAGCAGCAGCGGGCGCGGCCTCCTTCTTGGCCTGCTTCGGCTCGGCCGCAGGCGGAGGCGCGGCCGCAGCCGGTGCAGCGGCCGGCGTCGCATCGGCGCCGCACTGGGCCTTGCGGAATTCATTCCACTTCATGGTACCGAGCGAGCCGTCCTTCTTGGCCGCCTGATATTTCGCGCTGCACTCCTGCGAGGTCAGCGCCTGAGCCGGCGCGCTCGCCACCAGCGCGGCAACGCCCGATACCGCAATTGCACACAACAATTTGGCTTGAATGGTCATCCTTGGTCTCCCTCGGGGAAGCAAAACGAGGGTTGCTATCCTAGCGTGTCGACGCCTTCCGACAAGGAAGCGATGGGGGCCGGGGCCAAAATATAGTGCTCGCGCCGTTCAGATTATTCATGTCGCGTTCAGCAACGCGGGCCGAGGTTTGCGTCCCTTCGCAATTCCCGCAAGAAGAGTGCAACACCATGACCATCGCTTCCCGCCTCGCCGTCGTTGCTATTGCCTCCCTGTTCGCCACCGGCACGGCGTTCGCCCAGACCGCGGCGCCGGCCGCCAAGACCGATGCCACCACGACCGCCGACAAGAAGGCGCCCAAGGAGCACTCGGCCGAATCCCTCGAATGCTCCAAGCAGGCGGACGCCAAGGGGCTGCACGGCAAGGAGCGCAAGAAATTCCGCTCCGAGTGCATCAAGACCGCCAAGGGCGGCGCCGCGCCTGCCCCCGCCGCCGACAAGAAGTAAATCCGTCACAATCCTCTCCTCGCCTTTGGCGAGAGGCGCGCGCATTGCGGCATGACGAGCCCGCAATTGTGCGTCTCTCGCCGATTTGCGATAAGGTGGTGTGAAGCAAATCACCGCCTCCCTTCCGTTCGAATGGCCGAGCCGTGCCAAGGTTTTGAGCACTGCGGAGACGCTCGTCATCGGCGCCGCCGGCGGATTGGCCTTTCTGGCCGCGGGCTTGCCGGGCGGATTGATCTCGGGATCGATGATTGCAGTCGGCGTCGCCGCGATTGCCGGACGCCAGTTGTCCGTGCCGCCGCTCCTGACCCAGACAGTGCTGGTGCTACTCGGCATTTCGCTGGGCTCCGTGGTCTCGCGTCACCTGATCCAACAGGTCAGTGCCTACCCGCTGACCATCGGGCTCCTGGCTCTCGCCACCTTCTGCTCGACTTTCGGCTCGAGCTATTACCTTCAGCGCGTCCATGGCTGGGACCGCACCTCGGCCTTCCTTGCCGGCAGCCCCGGCGCACTGTCTCAGATCTCCATCCTGGCAGTTGAGCGCGGGGCCGATCTGCCGGGAATCGCGGTGGTGCAGACCATGCGCGTGATCATCCTCACGGCGGCGCTGCCGATGGTGCTGGCAATCGCGGGCGTGGCGCCCTCTGTTGGACCGTCGCTGACGACGACGATCGCTTCACCGCGCGATCTTCTCGAACTGCTCGCCGCTTCGCTGGCGGCATCGCTGGTGCTGCGGCTCATCGGGTTTCCGGCAAGCTGGATGTTCGGGGCGATGATCGCCTCCAGCGTGCTGCACGGCGCCGGCTGGGTCGACGGCGGTCTTCCGAACTGGGTCCGCGGCGTGTCGCTGGTCGGCATTGGCGCGCTGATCGGCAGCCGCTTCGCCCGGATGCGGATCAAGACGCTGGCCGGCCACATCAACGCCGCGCTGGGCTCGTTTGCCGTGGCCATCGCCGTGTCCGCGATCTTCGTCGGCATCGTCGCGCTCACGACGCAGGTGAAGTTCTCCGACGTCGTCGTCGCCTTCGCACCCGGCGCGATGGACGCAATGCTGGCCCTGGCGCTCACGCTGCACATCGACCCGATCTTCGTCGGCGCCCACCACCTCTCGCGCTTCGTGTTCGTGACCATCGCGACACCTGGTATCGTCCACCTGTTCGGCCGCACGCAGGACGACGTCGACGATTAGCCCTGTCCTGCCGTTGCCTGCCCCTTCAGCTCGGCAATCTGCGCCTCGAGGTCCGCAATCCGCTGGTCTCTTGCCGCCAGCGCCGCCGCCACATCGGGGGCGTCGAACTTTTGCGGAATGTGCTGCGGGCAGTTGGTGTCCCACGCGGCGATCTTGAATACGATCACCTGCTCGGGCCGGGCGCGATAGCCCTTCGGCATCAGCGCATCCGTCAGTGCATCGTCATCCTCGACCACCCGTGCCTCGCCCCAGATCTTCACCCGGCGGCGATGGGCGTAATCCATCACGAAAATGTAGGCCCTGGAATTCTCGGAGAGATTACCCTGAGTGACGTATTGCCGGTTGCCGGCGTAGTCGGTGAAGGCGAGCGTTTGCTTGTCCAAGACCTTCAAAAAGCCCTTCGGCCCGCCGCGATGCTGGATATAGGGTTGGCCGTCGGCCGAGGCCGTGGCGAAATAGAAGCTGTTGGCATCAGCAAGAAAAGCCGCGAGATTCTCATCGACCTCGGTGCGCCACCCCCGCTGCTCGGCCAGGGCATAGCCTTCCCGCGATCCCTTTCGGGTCTGGATCGATTTTACTGCCGGCGAGAAGGCGACGTCGCTGGCGTAGGCGTGAGTTGCCGTCATCGGAACATCTCCTGGAATTCCGGCGCAATGCTGCGTCTGTCGGCAGATAAAATGGAGCTTCCATCTATCAAAACAATCTGGCCTGTTGACACTTCATCATTGCACTATATGCAATAATGCGCATGGACCGGCTGGAAGCCATGCACGTCTTCGTCACCGTCGCCGACCTGCGTGGCTTCGCGCCGGCAGCGCGAAAATTACGGCTGTCGCCCTCCGCGGTGACGCGACTGATCGCCTCGCTTGAAGAGCATCTCGGCGCAAGGCTGCTGCAACGGACCACGCGGCAGGTGAGACTGACCGACGTCGGGACGCGCTATCTGGAGCGCGTCCGGCGGATTCTCGCCGATGTCGAGGAAGCCGACGGCTCCGCGCGGGAGGAGCGCAACCGGCCGAGCGGGCGCCTGGTGGTGTCGGCGCCGGTCGGCTTCGGCCGGCTCCATGTCAGTCCGGTCATGACCGCCTATCTGAAGCGTTATGCCGGCGTGGCCTGCGAACTCCGGCTGTCGGATAACCTCGTCAACCTCGTGGAAGACGCTGTCGACGCCGCGGTACGGATCGGCCACCTCGCCGACTCCTCCCTGGTCGCGCGCCACGTCGGCGAGATGCGGCGGATCACGGTGGCAGCGCCGGACTATCTCAAGCGCCATGGCGAGCCGAAGACGCCGGAGGCGCTGACCGAGCATCGGACCATCCTGTTCGGTCCCGCGACGGCGTGGCGCTTCGCGCAAGGCGGCCGCGACCTCGAGGTGACGCCATCGCCGCGCTTCACCAGCAACAGCGCCGATGCCGCCCTGCAATATGCCGAGGCCGGCGGCGGCATCACGCGCGTGCTGGCCTATCAGGCCGCAGAGGGGCTGAAGCGCGGACGGCTCAAGATTCTGCTGGCGAAATACGAGCAGCCGGCGCTGCCGATTCACATCGTCTACCCGACCTCGCGCCTGCTCTCGGCCAAGGTGCGCGCGTTCATCGATCTCGTGGTGGAGAAGGCGGATTGGCGGTTTGGGTAGGCTCAGCCTTTCTTGGGCACCACCCGAAACGTCCCGCTCGCCCGCGCGATCACGACGCCGTCGGCCTTGATCAAGCTCTGCGCGAAGCAGATTGTCTTGCCGGTCTTGATCACGTCGCTCTCGATCGAGCACCATTGACCGATCTCGGCGGAGCCGACGAAATCGATAGACAGCGAAATTGTCACGAACGAAATGGTCCAGCCCGTCGCCTGCGCGCAACTGTAGCCCATGGCGTTGTCGGCGAGCGCGGTGATCAGCCCGCCATGGATCAGACCACGGCCGTTGGTGTGTGGCCTTGCCAACCGAAGACCGATGACAAAGGTCCTCTCCGTTTTCTTTGCGTAGAGCGGCTCCCAGGGTTCGGTCAGCGGACTCTTGCGGGAGAGCGGCTCGAAGCCGTCCGGGATATCGGTCATGTCAGTCTCGTGCGCGTCGCAATGATTGTTGCCACATTGAACGCGATGGACGTGACGGACGCATCAATTACAAAGTTTTAAACGGGATATGCGCGGATGTTTGAAACGGATGGCGTCCCAGTGGCGGAGCTAGAGAGATGGTGGGCACGGCGCTTCGCGACCTTGCCCACCCTACGGCACCGACTTCGTCGTGCTAAAACGGCAGCCCCACATAGTTCTCCGACAGCGACGTCATCGCGGCCCGGGACTGCGTGACGTAGTCGAGCTCGGCGATCTGGATGCGCGCGCCGATGCTGCCATTGTCAGGGAATTTGTGCAGCATCGAGGTCATCCACCAGGAGAAGCGCACGGCTTTCCAGACGCGCGCGAGCGCCTTGGCGGAATAGCCATCGATGCCGGCGCTCGATTTCTCGTCGTAGAACTCGCGGAGCGCACTCGACAGATAATGCGCATCGCTGGCCGCGAGGTTCAGCCCCTTGGCGCCGGTCGGCGGCACGATGTGGGCGGCATCGCCGCACAGGAACAGCTTGCCGAAACGCATCGGCTCGGCGACGAAGCTGCGCAAGGGCGCGATGCTCTTCTCGATCGAGGGGCCCGTCACCAGATTGTCGGCCGCCTCCTGGTCGAGCCGGCGCTTCAATTCGTCCCAGAAGCGGTCGTCGGACCACTGATCGACATGGTCGTCGAGCGAGCACTGCAGATAATGCCGGCTGCGCTTCATCGATCGCATGGTGCAGAGGGCAAAGCCGCGGGCATGGTTGGAATAGATCAGTTCGTGACTGACCGGCGGTGTCTCCGACAGGATACCGAGCCAGCCGAACGGATAGACCCGTTCGAACTGCTCGATCGCCGAAGCGGGTACGCTGGCGCGGCTGACACCGTGAAAGCCATCGCAGCCAGCGATGAAATCGCAATCGAGCGTTTGGGTGACGCCGTCCTTGACCCAGGTTACGCGCGGGTGATTGCCATCGAAATCATGCGGCTGCACGTCCTTGGCCTCGTAGACGGTGGTGAGGCCAGCCGCTTTCCGCGCGTCCATCAGGTCGAGCGTGACCTCGGTCTGGCCATAGATCATGACCGTCTTGCCGGTCGCGGCCTTCATGTCGATGCGATGCCGACGGCCGGCGAAGGCAAGCTCGATGCCTTCATGCAACAGTCCTTCGGCATGCGCCCGCGCGCCGGCGCCGATCTGGTCGAGCAGTCCAACCGTTCCCTGCTCCAGAAGGCCGGCCCGGATGCGTCCGAGCACGTAATCCGGGCTCTGTCGCTCGAGAATAACGTTGTCGACGCCGTATTGACGCAGAAGTTGCCCGAGCAACAATCCTGCCGGCCCGGCCCCGACGATTGCGACTTTTGTCCGCAATACTTGCTCCTCCCGATCCTGTAGGCTTTCGTCGCGGCCCGCTTGTCGCGTTGATCCGCCCAGGATAATTATATCATATAACGGTTGGAAAAAAGGGAGGCCGGTCGCCTGGGAAGCGACAAATCCATGCAGCATCCCTGACGTAGATGACGCAGCAGTTCCGGCTTGAACGCGCCGGCCAATTAGATAACATGTTAATTAACGAGACCGGGCCGTCGAAGCCCGCCGTCACAAAGAGGGAGAGACACGTGATGAGGAAAGCCTGTCTGGCTTTGCTGCTGGCCGCAAGCGCGACGCCAGCGTTCGCGCAGGACAAGACCGTCGATCTAAAGGTCTCGCACTGGGTGCCAGCCTCGCACCCGCTGCAAAAGTCGCTGGAAGACTGGGTGGCCGCGGTGAACAAGGACTCCGGCGGCACCATCACGGGCAAGGTGTTCCCGGCCCAGCAACTCGGCAAGGCGTTCGACCATTACGACATGGCGCGCGACGGCATCGCCGATGTCACCTATGTCAATCCCGGCTACCAGCCCGGTCGCTTCCCGATCATCGGCGCCGGCGAATTGCCCTTCCTGGTCTCGGACGCCAAGGGCGGATCGGAGGGGCTGGACGCCTGGTATCGCAAATATGCCGCGAAGGAGATGAAGGACGTCAAATACTGCCTCGCCTTCGTCCACTCACCTTCCTCGTTCCACTCCCGCACCAAGAAAATCGTGGTGCCGGAGGACGTGAAGGGCATGAAGATCCGGCCCGCCCATGCCACCATGGCGAATTTCGTGACCGCGCTCGGGGGCACCAATGTGCAGTCCTCCGCACCTGAAGTGCGCGACATCATCGAGCGCGGCGTCGCCGATGCGGTGACCTTCCCCTGGGGCTCGCTGGTGCTGTTCGGCATCGACAAGGTGACCAAGTACGACATGGACGCGCCACTCTACACGACCACGTTCGTGTTCGTGATGAACAAGGACAAGTACGATGCGATGTCCGACAAGCAGAAGGCCGCGATCGACAAGAACTGCACGACCGAGATGGCCGGCGTGGTTGGCGAGCACTGGGGCAAGTTCGAGGATGCCGGAATCGACAAGGTGAAGGCGGAAGAAAGTCACGAGATCTACAAGCTGACACCGGAGCAGACCGCCGCCTGGAAGAAGGCGGCCGACCCGCTGGTCAAGACCTGGGGTGAAGGCGCCCGAAAGGCCGGCGTCGATCCCGACGCCGCGCTGGCGGATCTCAAGGCATCGCTGAAGAAGTACAACGCGCTGGCGGAGTGAGGCCAGCTGATGCAGCGGCTTCCTTCTTGCCCCTCGCCCCGGCTAACGGGGAGAGGATCGGGGTGAGGGGCTGCTTCCGCAAAGATGGTGACAGATACTCTCGCGGAGAGTCCCCCTCACCCGGAATCCGCCCTTACGCGCGCATTCCGGCCTCTCCCCGCACGCGGGGAGAGGCGGCGGGCGCGGCGAGATCCGGATCAAAGCAATGACGGCACACGACGAGACACTCCCAACAAAGCGCTCCTGGATGGACCGCATCATCGACACGATCGAATGGATCGCGGCCGCGTTCGTCGGCCTCGTCGCGCTGGACATCTTTTTGTCGGTGCTGCTGCGGAACACGCTGAATTATTCAATTCCTGACAGTTTCGACATCGGCCGCATGCTGCTCGGCATCCTCATCTTCTGGGGCATTGCGGCGACCTCGTATCGCGGCACGCACATCACGGTGGACCTGGTCTGGGGCAATGTCGGCCCGCGCTACCAGCGCTGGATCGACGTGTTCGCGACGCTGGTGCTGCTGTTCGTCGTCACCGTGCAGACATGGACGCTGTTCGACAAGGTCCGCGGCACCTACAGGGACAACGTCCAGACCTTCGACATGCACATGCCGACCTGGCCATTCTTCGCAATTGCATGGATCGGCGACGTCTCGGCCGTGCTGCTGATCGCAATTCGCACTTACCGACTGATCTTCCATCCCGAAGAGATGCACGACCCCAAGCTGAAGGCGACGGAGTAGTCATGAGCACCGATGTCGTCGCCGTTCTCGGCTTCGTTTCCCTTTTCACATTGATGCTGCTGCGCGTGCCTGTCGGCATGGCCATGGGCCTGGTCGGCGTCTCCGGCTTCGCCTATCTCGTCGGTCCGACCCCTGCACTGAAGCTGGTCGGCCAGACTTCGATGCGCACGGTCACCGACTACACGTTCGGCGTGATCCCGATGTTTCTGCTGATGGGGTCGTTCGTCAGCAATTCGGGCATGAGCCGCGAGCTGTTCCGCGCCGCCAACGGCTTTGTCGGCCACTTGCGCGGGGGCCTCGGCATTGCCACGGTCGGCGCCTGCGGCGGCTTCGCCGCGATCTGCGGCTCCTCGGTCGCCACCGCGGCGACCTTCTCCGCCGTTGCGTATCCGGAGATGCGCCGCTTCGGCTATCCGCAGTCCTTTGCGACCGGCGTGATCGCCGCCGGGGGCACGCTGGGTGCGATGCTGCCACCCTCCACCGTGCTCGCGGTCTACGGCATCATCACCGAGCAGGACATCGGAAAACTCTTCATCGCCGGCATCATCCCCGGCCTGCTGGCGATGACCATGTACATGATCACGATTTTCCTGATCGGCTATTTCCGCCCGGATTTCCTGCCCAAGGGCAAGGTGCTGCCCTGGCGCGAGCGTTTCGCGGGCCTGAAGGAGATCTGGGCGCCGGTGCTGCTGTTCGTGTTCGTGATCGGCGGCCTTTACGGCCTGCCCTTCCTGCCGCGTTTCACGCCGACCGAAGCCGGCGGCGTCGGCGCCACCGGCGCCTTTATCATCGGCATCGTCACCGGGCGGCTCGACCGCGAGAAGGTGCTGGTCTCGCTGCTGCAGGCAACGCGCACGGCCGCCGCGGTCTTCACCGTGCTGATCGGCGCGCTGATCTTCGGCTACTTCCTCACGGTGACTCAGACGCCGCAGAAGGTGACGGAATTCCTCACTGGTCTCGGCCTCGGCTCCTACGGCGTACTGGCACTGATCATGATAATGTATCTGGTGCTCGGCTGCCTGATGGACGCGATGGCGATGATCATCCTGACCGTGCCGATCATTTTCCCCGTCATCATGCATCTCGGCTTCGACCCGATCTGGTTCGGCGTCATCATCGTCATGACCGTCGAGCTCGGCCTGATCCATCCGCCTGTCGGCATGAACGTCTTTGTCATCAAGAGCGTGGTGAAGGACGTCTCCTTCGCCACCATCTTCAAGGGCGTCATCCCGTTCGTAGCGACCGATCTCGTACGCCTGGTGATCCTGATCACCTTCCCGCTACTGGCGACATGGCTGCCGACGCGGATGATGGCACACTAGAGAGATGAAGCGATGACCACGCCGACGCTCGAGACGAAATACGTCTTCACCATCACCGCCGAGATCGGCGACGTCATCACCGCCGGCGAGACCGGCATCGGCGTGCGCCGCATCATCCCCATCGTCGGCGGCGCGGTGACGGGCGCGATATCAGGCAAGGTGCTGCCGTTCGGCGCCGATTTCCAGACCATCCGCCCCAACGAGCTGATCGACCTGGAAGCCAAATACGCGTTCGAGACCGACGACGGCGCAATCGTCTACGTCGAGAACAAGGGCATGCGCTTCGGCCCTGTCGAACTCCTGCAAAAGCTCAAACGCGGCGAACCGGTGGATCCGAAGCTGATCTATTTCCGCACCGTGCCGAGATTCGAGACGGGACACGAGAACTATCGCTGGCTGATGGAGCACATCTTTGTGGGCTCGGCCGCACGGCATGCCGACCGGGTGGTGATCGACGTGCACCAGGTGCTGTGAATACACTCCGCTGTCGTCCGGCGGGGTGAAACACCGCAGACCCCTCCTTGACTCCTCCAGAATTCGTTATACAACATAACTATTCTGATAAGGACGCAAATGACACAGGGAAACGCCGAGACCGCTGGCGCGGGCGCCTCCGGGTTGCTTCAGATCGAGAGGGTGGACCGGGTTCTGACGGTAGGTCTGAACCGGCCGGCCAAGCGCAATGCGCTCAACGACGGCATCATCCTCGAAATCGGCGAATGCTTTACGTCCCTGCCCGAGGACATCGGCGCGGTCGTCATTCACGGCATTGGCGACCATTTCTCCAGCGGTCTCGACCTCTCCGAACTGCAGGATCACGACGCCACCGGGGGCCTGCTGCACTCGCAGATGTGGCACCGGGTGTTCGACCGCATCCAATATAGCCGCGTGCCCGTGATTGCGGCGCTCAAGGGCGCGGTGATCGGCGGCGGGCTCGAGCTTGCCTGCTCCGCCCATATTCGCGTCGCGGAGCCCACAGCCTATTTCGCACTGCCGGAAGGGCAGCGCGGCATCTTCGTCGGCGGCGGCGGCTCGGTGCGGCTGCCGCGGCTGATCGGCGTCGCCCGCATGATGGACATGATGCTGACCGGGCGCGTCTACTCCGCGACCGAAGGCGCATCCTACGGCTTTGCCCAATATGTCACGGAGGCCGGTCACGGCCTCTCCAAGGCGCTGGAGCTCGCGACCAAGATCGCGTCCAACGCGCCGTTGACGAATTTCGCCGTGCTCCAGGCATTGCCGATGATCGCGGAAGCGAATCCGCAGACTGGCCTGCTCATGGAATCGCTGATGGCGACGGTTGCGCAGAGCGACAAAGAGGCAAAACGCAGGATCCGCGAGTTCCTCGAGCACAAGACCGCCAAGGTGAAGCCGAAATCATGAGCGCACAGCCGTCCTCTTCCAGCACAGAGCGCGGCGTGAGCAATTCTCCGCTGCGGCCCATTTCGTTCGGCGATCCCGTCGTGGACATCGAGCGTCGCGCCGATGGCACGATCTATCTGCGACCCAAACAGCCGCTCGGCGACTATCCGGTCCGCATCACCGACCGCCTGCATCACTGGGCGACCACGACGCCGGACCGCGTGTTCATGGCGGAGCGCGAAGGCGGCCGCGGCTGGCGCAAGATCACCTATGCCGAGCTGCTCACCGCGAGCCGGCATATTGCCTCGGGATTGATCCAGCGCGGCCTCTCGGCAGAGCGGCCGGTCGTCATCCTGTCAGGCAATTCGATCGACCACGCATTGCTCGCCTTCGGCGCATTCTATGCCGGCGTTCCGTTCTGCCCGGTGTCGCCGGCCTATTCGCTGGTGTCGAAGGATTACGGCAAGCTCTCTTACTTGATGAAGCTGCTGACGCCCGGCCTGGTTTTCGCAGACGATGCCGGCAAGTTCGCGGATGCGCTCGCCGCCAATGTCTCGCTCGGCACCGAGATCGCCGCGTCGTACGGCAGCGTGCCGGGCCGCGACGTCACCTTGCTCGCCGACCTCATGGCAACTCCGATCCGTGACGACCTCGATGCCGTGCACGGCAACATCGGCCCCGACTCGATCGCAAAGTTCCTGCTGACGTCAGGCTCGACCGGCAACCCCAAGGCCGTCATCAACACCCAGCGCATGATCTGCGCCAACCAGGTGATGCTGCGCGAGACGCTCGCCTTTCTCAAGGACGAGCCGCCCGTCATCATCGACTGGCTGCCCTGGAACCACACTTTTGGCGGTAACCACAATATCGGGCTGACCTTGTACAATGGCGGCTCGATGTTTCTCGACGCCGGCAAGCCGGTGCCCGGCGGCATCGAGGAGACCGTGCGAAATCTCCAGGAGATTTCTCCGACGGTCTATTTCAACGTGCCGAAGGGCTACGAATCGTTGCTGCCTTACCTGCGCGACGACCAGGGGCTGCGCGCCAAATTCTTCGACCGCCTGCACGCGATGTTCTTCTCCGGCGCGGCGCTATCGCCCTTCGTCTGGGATAGCCTCGACGAACTGGCCGTGAAGGAGAAGGGCTATCGCGTGCCGATGCTGACCGGACTTGGCGCGACCGAGACCGCGCCGTTCTTCATGTCGGTCAATCCGCGCACCAGCCGTTCCGGCCATGTCGGCCTTCCCGTTTCCGGCAATGACGCCAAGCTGGTGCCGAACAACGGCAAGATGGAAGTCCGAGCCAAGGGGCCGAACGTGATGCCCGGCTATTGGCGTCAACCCGACATCACCGCGAAATCCTTCGACGAGGAAGGATTTTACAAGATGGGCGATGCGCTCAAGCCCGCTGACCCCAATGATCTCAACGCCGGCTTCGACTTCGACGGCCGTGTCAGCGAGGATTTCAAGCTCGCGAGCGGCACCTGGGTCAGCGTCGGCCCGCTGCGCGCACGGCTCACCGCGGCCTGCGCGCCGCTGGTGCGCGACGTCGTCATCGCCGGCATCAACCGCGACGAAGTTTCCGCGCTCGTGCTGCTCGATCTCGACGGCTGCCGCCTGGTCAACCCGACACTGCCAGCCGACGATCTCACCGTGACCGCGCGCGACCGCCTGGTGCGCGAAGCCTTCCGCGAGCGCCTGACGCACTTCCTCAGCCAGGCCACCGGGTCCTCGACGCGGGTCACACGCGCGATCCTGATGGACACGCCACTCTCGATCGACATGGGCGAGGTCACCGACAAGGGCTCGATCAACCAGCGCGCGGTGCTCGAGCATCGCACCGCTCTGATCGAGGAGCTCTACGCTGCCAATCCATCTGACCGTGTGATATCGGTCGGCTAAGAATTCATCGAAGGAGAACGCCATGTTGTTGAAGGATCAGGCAGCCATCGTCACCGGCGGCGCATCGGGGCTTGGCGCGGCGACCGCGCGAAAGCTGGCGGCGCAGGGCGCCAAGGTCGCGGTATGCGATCTCAATGCCAAGCTCGCGGAAACCGTTGCCGCCGAGATCAAGGGCGTGGCCGTGACCTGCGACGTTTCCGATGCGGCATCGGCTGAGGCTGCGATCGCGCAGGCGACCAGGGCCCATGGCCCGGCCCGCGTGCTGGTCAATTGCGCCGGCATCGGCGTGGCGAAGCGCGTGGTTGGTCGCGACGGCCCGATGGCGCTCGCGGATTTCGACAAGGTGATCAAGGTCAATCTGGTCGGTACCTTCAACATGCTGCGCCTCGCTGCGACCGAGATGTCCAAACTCGAGCCGCAGGCGACAGGCGAGCGCGGCGTCATCATCAACACGGCCTCCGTCGCCGCCTATGACGGCCAGATCGGCCAGTCAGCCTATTCGGCCTCCAAGGGCGGCATCGTCGGCATGACGCTGCCGATCGCGCGCGAGCTCGCCCAGTTCGGCGTTCGCGTGCTGACCATTGCGCCCGGCCTGTTCCTCACGCCGCTGCTGGCCAACCTGCCGCAGGAAGCTCAGGACTCGCTTGCCGCGGCGATCCCCTTCCCGCGCCGGCTCGGCCACGCCGACGAGTTCGCGGCATTGGCGCTGCACATGGTCGAGAACTCCTACCTGAACGGCGAAGTGGTACGCCTCGACGGTTCGCTGCGCATGGCGCCGAAATAGGCGCGCAACGCATGTTCGTGAACCGGCGCGACGTCCAGATCCAGTGGGGCGACTGCGACCCCGCCAACATCGTCTACTATCCGCGTTACTTCGCGATGTTCGACGATTCGACGTCGACCCTGTTCGAAGTCGCCGGCTTCTCCAAGCAGGACCTGGTCCGCAAATACGGCTTGGTGGGCATCCCCATGGTCGATACCAGGTCCAAGTTCTACATCCCCTCGACCTATGGCGACTGGATCACCATCGAGACGAAGATCGAGAGCATCAAACGCTCGAGCTTTGAGGTGAAGCACAACGTCTACAAGGGCGAGGCCCTCGCCATCGAAGGGTTCGAGACGCGTGTTCTGGTCGGCCGCGACCCGGACAACCCGGACAGACTGAAATCGGCGCCATTCCCTCCGGAAATGGTCGCCAAATTCACGGGAAGCTAGTCCGGAGCTAACTCGCCGCATCGACAAAAGACGGGGCTGAACTCAACCCCGGTTTCTGCTTTCAAGGAAAATCGTCAAGGGAGGAACAGATGAAACGCTTTTACCTGACCGCCGCGATCGCGGCGGCGACGCTGGCGCTGCCGGCTCTGCCCGCGCTGGCGCAGACGAACGAAATCACCATCGGCATCACCACCACAACGACCGGTCCGGGCGCCGCGCTCGGAATCCCCGAGCGCAACGCGCTGGAATTCGTGCCGAAGGAAATCGGCGGCGTGCCGCTGAAGGTGATCGTGCTCGACGACGGCGGCGATCCGACCACCGCGACCACCAACGCCCGCCGCTTCGTGACCGAATCCAAGGCCGACATCATCATGGGCTCGGCGCTGACGCCGCCGACGATCGCCGTCTCAAACGTCGCCAATGAAGCCGGCATTCCGCATTTCGGGCTCGCGCCTTTTCCGATCACCCCGGAGCGCATGAAGTGGTCCGTGGCGATGCCACAGCCGATCCCGATCATGGGCAAGGTGCTCTATGAGCACATGAAGGCGCATAACGTGAAGACGGTCGGCTACATCGGCTACTCCGACTCCTACGGCGACCTCTGGTTCAATGATTTCAACGCCCAGGGCGTGCCGCTGGGCCTCGCGCTCGCGGACGAAGAGCGGTTTGCACGTCCCGATACCTCGGTCACTGGGCAGGTGCTGAAGCTCGTCGCCGCCAATCCCGACGCGATTCTGGTTGGCGCCTCCGGCACTGCCGCAGCACTGCCGCAGACCGAATTGCGCGAGCGCGGCTATCAGGGCCTGATCTACCAGACCCACGGCGCGGCCAGCATGGACTTCATCCGTATCGCGGGTAAGGCCGCCGAAGGCGTGCTGATGGCGTCGGGCCCCGTCATGGATCCCGAAGATCAGCCTGACAGCGCCCTCACCAAAAAGCCGGGATTGGCGCTGAACTCCGCCTATGAGGCCAAATATGGCCCCAACAGCCGCAGCCAGTTCGCCGGCCATTCCTACGATGCGTTTGAGATCCTCAAGCGCGTCATCCCTGTTGCGCTGAAGACCGCAAAGCCCGGCACGCCGGAATTCCGCGAGGCCATCCGTCAGGCACTGCTGTCGGAGCGGGAGATGGCCGCCAGCCAGGGCGTCTACAACTTCACCGAAAAGGATCGGTACGGCCTCGACGACCGCTCGCGTATTCTGCTTACGGTCAAGGACGGCAAATACACGCTCGCGAAATAAGCAGCCGCAGTTTCCGAGACCACGAGAGCCGGCCCACAGAGGGCCGGCTCTTTTATTTTATTGTTGCGTCCCGCGTACGCGTCAGGCCGCCTGCCTCAGCGGCGTCCAGGCGAATTCGGGATAGTAGATGTCCATCATCCGGTCGACATAAGCGGTGAGGTTCGGAAATCCTTCCGCGCGCTCGCGCAGGCTCGATTCGAAGAACGGCGTCAAAATGCCGGCCAGCGCGCCGAACGCGGTGGCATCGACCCCACTGGGCTTGTTGCCCATCAGATAGGACTTGTCGCCGAGCTGCACGGACAATGCGAACAACGAACGCACCGCCAGTTCGACGTCGTCGTCGGGTCCATGGCGACCAAGCCCGGAGAGCAGATAGTTCTCCGCGACGCGGAATTGCGCGTCCTCGCGCAATTTTTCGCGATTGTGTTCCGGCGCGCCGTCGAAGAAATGGGCAGGGCCCTTGGCGAAATTGGCCGGATCGACCCAGCGTGCGCCGACCAGCGCCCAATAGACGTGATGCTCGATCATGCGCTCGAACGCCCAGGCCTGCGCTCGTTCGGCCAGTGACAGTCCGGCATCGAAATCGAAGCCGTAGCGGCGCTCGAGATGGGCGCGGATGAAGGTGGAATCGGCCACCGCCTCGCCACCATCGTCGATGAAGGGCAGCTGCCCCTTCGGCGAGGCTGGCGGCATCGCACGCTCCTTCCGGTAGGGTAAGCCCGCCATCTTGAGCTGCACCTCCGTCTTGGTGACGAAGGGGCTGATTTCCGGCAGGCCGAAGCCGGCGCCAAAGCCATAAAGCGTGATCATGCGGGCTCTCCTGAACGAGCGAAAGAGTTGACGGAACCTAATGACGCGCTGCTGCCACCATGGTGGCAGCAGCCGTGATATCTTCTGCGAAACGGGCCCCCTGCCAGGCGCGGCTCATGACATGGCGGACCACCAAGTCCGCAGCCTGGGTTAGCGAGCGTGCCAGCATGGTCGCGAGCGCCATGCGGAGGTCGACGATTGTGACATCGAAAAACATCAGCCGGCTGAAGGCCCGGGCGTACAGCAACGCATGCAATGGAGCCTGTGCCCGCCACAGCGGACCGGCCGGACCGAAATGGCTTGGAATGATCATGGACAAATCCTCTTCAGTCGATGTGTTGTCCCGGTATAGAACTCCCCTGCTGCCAACATCCTGTCAGCAGCCACGCGGCATTTTCTGATCCGCCCCCGATGAGAGAATTGTCATGAGACGCGCCGACCGGCTGTTTCAGATCATCCAGGTGCTGAGGCGCACCCGTAAGCCGCTGACGGCGGACGCGATTGCCGCCGAGCTCGAGACGTCGAAGCGCACCATCTATCGCGACATCGCAACGCTGATGGGCCAGCGCGTGCCGATCCGCGGCGAAGCCGGCATGGGCTACATCCTGGAAAAGGGCTTTGACCTGCCGCCCTTGATGCTGACACCTGACGAGATCGAGGCGGCGGTGCTGGGCGCGCAATGGGTCGCCGGCCATGCCGATTCCACGCTGGCGCGTGCGGCCGAAGATCTGATGGCCAAAATCGCCGACACCGTGCCCGAGCGGCTGCGGCCCTTCGTGCTGGAGCCGGCGAGCCGCGCACGGCCGAGCTGGAACAGGGAGCCGGACCGGCTGGACATGGCGCGCACGCGCACCCAGATCCACGAAGGCAAGAAGATCATGCTGCGCTATCGCGACGAGCAGGGCCGCTCCAGCGAGCGCACGATCTGGCCGATCTCGGTCGGCTATCTCGAAGCCGTACGTTTGCTTGCGGCATGGTGCGAGCTGCGCAGCGACTTCCGCAGCTTCCGCACCGACCGCGTCGTGGACGCCACCTATCTCGACGAAAGATATCCCGAGAGGCGCGACGTGCTGCGCGCCAAATGGCGGCAGAGCCTGGTCTGGGGCCCGCCAAAGGACACGTGACGGCGATGGACGAGACATCCACCATCGATCTGTCGAGCTGTTGCCAGAGCTGCGGCGCCTGCTGCGGCTATTCGCAGAACTGGCCACGATTCTCGATCGAGAGCGACGAGGAGCTCGCTGCGATCCCTGAGGCGCTCGTCAACGAGCGTCAATCCGGGATGCGCTGCGAGGGCGATCGCTGTTCGGCTTTGCAGGGCGAAATTGGAAAGGCCACCGCGTGCAGCATCTACGCGGTGCGGCCGGAAGTGTGCCGCACCTGCATGCCGGGCGATGCCGAATGCGCGATGGCGCGGCGAAAGTTCGGGCTGCCTGTGATCGAGAGCGTATGACCAGGAAAACTGTGCAGCGGTTTTCCGCCGGGATCATGCCCAAACCATAGAGCCTTAGGCCGGAACGGCTTGGCTGATCTCGTCGTCGATTTCGTCGTCCAGCGGTGCGAGCACCGAGAGCGGCTTGGTCGACAGCGTGATCGGCTTGCGGCCTCCCGACAGCGACGGTGACGATTTGGCCGTGCTCGCGCGCGACAGCGCATAGAGTGTCGAGCCGACACGACCGCCGTTCTCGATCAGGTCGCGCTCGCTGCAGCTTCCTGCGATCGCGACCGCCAGCGAATGAAGATGGCTGCGGCGATAGCAAAACAGCGCCAGCCTGGCGCGCGCGTCAGGGGAAACACTCTCAATCAGCCTCGGCAGGCCACTCTCGCTGGCGCGGTACATCTCGCCAAGGAGCTCGTCGCGAACCGGGCAGAAATCGCCTTCATAATCGTCGCGGCTTGAAAACATTGCAGTTCTCCCTCGTGAAGGGAAGATGCAGCGCAATTCTCTAATGAAAGGTTAACCACCCTCGGCGGTAGTCACCCGGGGTCCTTGCCATTCTGCCGCGAATCGAAGGGGAGCCCTATCGGGTTGAATACGGGGTTGCAGCCGTCCTTCGAGATACCGGCATTCGGCGGGCTCTCAGGATGAGTCTTGAGTCTCAGTTCGCCGCCATGAAAATCGAGAGGCCGAAGCCGGTCAGGTGATGCAGCGCCTGGTCGACGCCGATCAGGGTCCAGAACCAGGGGTGCTCCTGGTTGACGCCGAAATTGGCCGAGACGAGTCCCTTGGCCCGGTCGATCGTGATGTGGATGACGAAATCGATCAGCGCCACGAACCAGAACCTCGGCGCTGCGATCAGGATCAGCGGCAACGCAACCGCAAGATGAATCAGGCAATGCACCAGAAGCGGCAATGCCCAGCCGTGCTTCTGGTCCTTGCCTTGCGCCATCCAGGCCGTCTGCAAGACGAAATCGGCGATGATGTGCTTGAAGGTGAGCAGCAACATCCAGCCAATAAGCGCTTCGACCGGAACCGCCGATGACAGGGGTGGAAACGACAAAGCTGACGCCCTCGTTGACTCGAAAAGAAAAAATGGAGCGTTCAGCGCAACTTCTTCTTGGACCCGTCAAATCATCGGGACCCATGATTTATGGCACCTCCCGGGCCGGAATGCAGCTAGGGGAACCGGAAAATCGAGAACTGTGGCTAAAGGGTGATAGGATGGGCAAGCGGCGTGGGATCGGTCGAGTAAGGTTACCTCCGGCGCGGAATTTGCATTCTCTCGCCGGCGCGCTATCATTTCCAAGCTGCGGATTGTCGTTCTTATTTTTCAGACGCTTGCAAATTTTTCGCGGGCCGCCGGCGATGGGCGCGCCGCCCGCCGTTTCAGGAATAAGGCCAGGGGGCTGCCATGGGTACTGAAGGCTCGACCTCGTCGACCGAGCTCCCGCCGCCGCGCCGCCCCAAGGTCATCAAGACCAATCAGCAGCAGGTCCTGCTGTATGTCGTGCTGACCCTGCTGCTGTCGCTTGCGACCGTCTGGGCCGGCCGCTCCCTCTTGCACAATTCGGAGACGCTGACCTTTGCCGTCGGTGCTCCCAACAGCGACGAGGCGCTGTTCGCGACCAAGCTTGCCACGCTGCTGAAGAACAACGCCTCCCGTTTCCGGATCAAGATCGTCAACAATACCGATAACGCCAAGGCGCTCGCGCAATTCGATCGCAGGCAGGCCGATCTTGCCGTCCTCCGCACCGACGCCAAGGTGCCGCTGCGAGCACGCACGCTGGCGATCCTGGAGCACGATCTCGTGCTGCTGCTGGGTGCCGGCAACAAGAAGATCAAATCGCTGGCCGAGTTGAAAAAGAAGAGGGTCGCGGTTCTCGCCGAGAACGATTCTTCGCTCGCATTCGTCCGCAGCCTGCTCGACATGCCCGACGGTCCCGACGCGGCGAAGATCCAGATGGCGCCGCAGGGCGCGACGCTGGACAAGTTGTTCGCGCCGGCCACCGGCTTCAGCGCGGTGATTGCGATCGTCCATGCCTCCAAGGCCGTGCGCGACAAGGCCTACGAGCAGGTCGCCAGGCACGGCGGCTTCACGCTGAATGCGATCGACGAGGCCAAGGCACTGGCGCTCAAGTTCCCCGGTATCTCCGATGAGACGCTGTCGGCAGGCACGCTGTCCGCATCGCCCGAAATTCCCGATGACGATCTCGACACGATCGGACTGGAATGGCTGCTCGTCGCGCAATCCAGGATGTCGGCGACCACCGCGGGCGACATTGCGCGCATCGTCTACGAGAACAAGTCCGCGCTCGGGCTCGACAACGGCTTTGCGACGCACATCGAACCCGCCTCCGTCGAGAAGGACGCCTACGTGATGGCGCATCAGGGGGCGGCCGACTACATCAACGACGACACCAAGTCGTTCATGGATAAGTATAGCGACATGATGTATCTGGGCGCCGCCGCGCTCAGCGTCATCGGCTCGATCTTCGCCGCCATCTACGCCAAGATCACCCGCATCGCGCCGGAGAAGGCGAGCGAGCTCTCCACCGCCATTCTCGACATCGGCGAACGCATCGAGCATGCGCATTCGCTGGATCAGCTCGAATGTCTGCAGGACGAGCTCGAGACCATCTTGCGCGGCGCGGTCATCGGCTTGCGCGACGGCACGATCAGCACAGACGGGCTCGACACCTTCAAGCTGGGCTACGAGTTCGTCCGGGACGAAATCAGCATGCGTCGCGACTTCCTGAAACGTCATGCCAGCGAGATCGAGAAGGTCGCCATCGGGGCGCTCCCTCCCCCGCATGACGACACCAACGTCGTGGTGGTGAAAACAGCTCAGAGTGCCTGACCTATCGATTTCGTGCTTTGGGCCGCGGGCTCTCGCATTTCGGGCGAATCGCTTCCCGCTCCGGAACCGTTTCGCTGGCGCAACCGTTGGTTACCGGCACAACCGGAGAACGCACGATGCGTATCCTCCTTCTCATCATCCTGCTGGGAATGCTGGTTGCGGTCGGCTACTTCGCCTATTCAGCCATGTCGGTTGCAGGCGACCCGATCCCGACCGAAGGCTATGTGGCACTGGCGCTGGGGGCGGGGTTCTCCGTGGTCGTCGGCGTCGGCTTGATGATGCTGCTGTTCTGGAGCAGCCGTCGCGGCTATGATGAGCCTCCGCATTTCAAATAACGACCACCCCAGGTAGCCGGCTGGCTCCCCCGAAGCATCCTGACCGTCCTGATCTGAGCGGATGGCGCCGCTGCCCGTCCCGTCGTTGACGGCCCCGGTGCGGGCGGGCACCTTGGCACCGAAGTCCCAACCGGGACCGCAGGAACCAGACCGAGCCACCGTCCCGGATGTCAAAGCCGATGTTTTCCGCTCTGGCCCAATTCATGGCCGCGACCGCCGGCCGCAACATGACCAAGGCGGCCTATGTGGCCGTGACCGTCGGCGTGCTCAGCATGGTGTTGCTGACGATCGACCCGGCCTATGACACTACGCACCGCTGGGTGGATGTCCTGCTGTGGGCCTGTCTGATCTATTTCGTGTTCGAATGGCTCGTCCGACTGCGCCACATGGCGCGGCAGCAGCGGCTGGGGCTCTACATGTCCTCCTCCGCGGGGGTGGTCGACGCGCTGGGGGCGCTGGCCGTGCCGGTCGCGCTGATGCTCGGAGCCGAACCCAAGACCGCGTGGCTGCTGAGCGTGCTCTGGGTGCTGAAAGTGGTGCCAGGCATTCCTGGCCTGCGCCAGCTCCGCCGCGTGCTGGTGCTTGAATCCGGGCCGTTGATCAGCGTGCTCGTCATCTTCCTGATGGTGGTTTTCCTCGCCTCCGTCGCCGAATATTTCCTGGAGCGGGACGTGCAGCCGCAAACGTTCGGCAGCGTCCCAGCCGCCCTGTGGTGGGCGGTCGTCACGCTGACCACGACCGGCTATGGCGACGTCGTGCCGGTCACGCCGCTCGGCCGCATGGTGGCAGCCCTGGTCATGATCTCGGGCCTCGGCGTGTTCGGTCTGTGGACCGGTATTCTGGCGACCGGGTTCGCAGCGGAAACCCGGCGTGACAATTTCCTCAAGACCTGGGAGTCCGTCAGCAAGGTGCCATTCTTCGCGGCGCTGGGTCCAGCGGCCATCGCCGACGTCACCCACATGCTGCGCACAATGGAGCTGCCGGCGCGCACCATGATCATCCGCAAGGGTGCGCAGGGCGACTGCATGTATTTCATCGCGGCCGGCGCCGTCGAGGTCGATCTCCCCGGCAAGAAGGTGCAGCTCGGCGAAGGCGCCTTCTTCGGCGAGATGGCGCTGCTCGGCAACAACATGCGCGGCGCCAACGTCTCGACCACGAAAGTGTCGCGGCTTTTGGTGCTCGACCTCGTCGATTTCCGCGTGCTGATGGCGCGGCACCCTGATCTCGCCGAGACCATCGACGCCGAAGCCAAGCGCCGCGCGCTCGAAAACAAGTAAATGGAGGCAAGAATGTCGGATATAGCCGACGCGGCAAGTCCCCCCGTGCTCGAAATCAGCGGTGCACGCGCCACCATCCGCCTGAGCCGGCCAAAACATCTCAACCGGCTCCAGGCGGAGGATCTCGGTGAACTGGTCAAGCTGTTCGACCGGGTGGAAAGCGATCCTGATATCCGGGTGCTGGTGCTGACCGGCACGGGACGAGCGTTCTCCGCAGGCTATGATCTGAATTCTGTCGCCGAGCGCGCGGTGAGCGCCAACGAGCAGCAGAGCGCGGGCTCGGCCTTCGAGGTCGTCGTCAACCGCCTGGAGGATCTCGGCGTGCCGACGATCTGCCGGCTGAACGGCGGGGTCTATGGTGGCTCGACCGATCTCGCGCTCGCCTGCGATTTCCGCATCGGCGTCGACACCGCCGAGATGTTCATGCCGGCGGCCCGGCTCGGGCTGCATTACTACAGGAGCGGCATCAAACGCTACGTGACCCGGCTTGGCGTGGATAACGCCAAAAAGCTGTTCCTGACAGCGCAGAAGATCACCGCTCCGGAGATGCTGCGGATCGGCTATCTCACCGCGATGGTGCCGGTGGAAACCCTCGACGAGGAGGTTGACAAGCTCGCCAACCTCCTCGCCGGCAATGCTCCGAACGCGATGCGCGGCATGAAGCGCGCCATCAACGAATTCGCCCGTGGCGCGCTCGATGAACAAGCCGCCGACCAGCGTCACCGCGACAGCATGCGCGGCGACGAGATCAAGGAAGGCATCAGGGCGTTCGCGGAGAAGCGGCTGCCGAGGTTCTGATCACCCACCGATAGCCTTTAACCACCCAGAGCCTTGGCATGCTGTGCCGCCATCTCGTCGTCCGCTGCATTGATGCGCTGGAACGCCGGCCGGGAGGTGATGCGCTCCGAATAGCGGACGAACACATCCTTCTTCGGCACGATGCCGAACATCATGGTCCAGTTGAACGCGACGCCCCACAGCACATCGGCGGCGGTCATGCGCTCGCCGAGCAGATATGGTCCTTTCGACAGCTGCGCCTCGAGCGCACCCAGCATTGTGTCGTAATCGGCGTAGGGTGACTGCGTGATCGGCGCGGGCTCGCGCTGCATGAACTTGTCGATCAGGGCTGGCTCGAACGAGGAGCCGTAATAGGCGGTCCAGCGCAAATAAGGACCGCGGAGCGGATCGTTCAAGGCGGGCGTAAGCCCCGCCTCCGGAAACAAATCGGCGAGATAGATGTAGATGGCGACCTGCTCGGTCACGAGCGCCTCGCCGTGCCTGACGGCCGGCACCTTGCCGAGCGGATTGAGGGCAAGGTAGGCGGGCTGCCGCTGCTCGCCGGCCTTCATGTTGAGGATATGGAGATCATAGGGCGCGCCAAGCTCTTCCAGCAGCACCCGCGTGCCGGTGGCCCGGCTCTGGGGCGAGTAATACAACGTGACGCGGTTTGGATCGGTCATGGCTAGGCTCCATCTGGCTGGCGATGGCTCGCCTTGTAGCCGAGCATACCTGACATCCTGTGTCAGGTATGGTTTAAGAGGTTATGCGCGCGAGCCGAATGTTGTCGATCCTCACCACTCTGCAGGCCAGGGGACAGGTCACTGCGCCTGAGCTTGCGGATGCCTGCGAAGTCTCGGTTCGCACGATCTATCGTGACATCGATGCGCTCGCCGCATCCGGCGTCCCCGTTTATGCCGACCGTGGTGCTGAGGGCGGCTATCGCCTGCTCGACGGCTATCGCGTGCGCCTGAACGGCTTGTCGCAGAGCGAGGCCGGCGCGCTATTCCTAGCCGGGCTCCCCGGCCCGGCGGCGGCGCTGGGGCTGGATGCGGCAATGATCGCCGCGCAGAACAAATTGATGGCGGCGTTGCCCGCGAATTTGCGCGAAGATGCCGGGCGGATGCAAGAGCGTTTCCATCTCGATGCTCCTGGCTGGTTCGGCGAGACGGAAGAACCGAAACATCTGCGCACCATCGCCGGCGCAGCACTGCGCGGGACCCTCATAAAGATCCGCTACCAGAGCTGGCGTGCCGAGAAGCAGCGCCGTGTTGCCCCACTCGGTCTGGTGCTGAAGGGAGGCAGCTGGTATCTCGCGGGCCAAGTCGACGGTACCGTGCGCACCTATCGCGTCGCGCGCGTGCTCGACTGCACGGCCCTCGATGACCGCTTCGACCGTCCCGGCGATTTCGATCTCGCCGCCTATTGGCAGGACGCGACGCTGCGGCTGGAAGCCGAGATGCATCCCAATGTCGCGATCGTGCGGCTGTCGCCGTTCGGCGTGAAGTTGCTCGATGCGCTGACCCAGCCTTACGTGAGGGCGCGCACGCAGCTCGACGAGACCGCCGATGCCGACGGCTGGCGGATTGCAAGAGTGCCGACGGGGAAAACGTCATGGCATGCCGCCTCTGAGTTGCTACGGCTCGGGGCCGAAGCTGAAGTGTTGGAGCCCGCCGATCTCCGCGAGAAGATGGCCGAGATGACGCAGGCGATGGCCGCGCGCTATCGCACGGCGCGTAAAGCCGGATCGCGGCGGATCCCGCCGCGGCCGGCGAAACAATCCTGAAACACGATTCTCCTGCCTCCCTGTGAACGTAACCGCGCTTCGCCTCGACCGAGAAGCAGGGACACAACAACGGCTTCGCGCCACACTGGAGAATGAAGATGTTTCGTAAGCTTGCACTCGGTCTGATCGCCGCCGGCTCGCTCGGCGCTGCCGCTCTCGCGCCCACCGCCGCGTCGGCGCACGGCTTCCACCACTACTGGGGTCCCGGCTGGGGCTATGGCGGCATCTACGTCAACACCGGCTTCGACAATTGCTACCAGGAGCGCGTGATCCAGACCCGCCACGGCGCACGCGTGCGCGTCGTGAATGTCTGCGGGTACACCGTTTACTGATATCGCGCCTTCGACAAAGCTCCGGTCGCGCCGCGGCCGGAGTTTTGGTCAGTCTTGGGCGCTCTGTCGATTCCGACGAAACCACGCCCAGGTCTCGCGCGTCGTTCTGATGTAGCCGCGGCCGCGATAGACGATCTCGCCGTCGACGATGCTGTTCAGCTTTGGCAGCGCATGAAACGGAATTGACGGGTACGCGTGATGCTCGACATGGTAGGGCATGTTCCACGCGATCCACTTGACGATCATGCCGGTATAGGTGGTGCGGGTATTCTGGAAGGCGTCGCGACTGCGCTCACAGCCGGTGTGCTCGGCCAGGAGATAGGGCCTGAGGAAGAATTGCCCGATGATGAGCGGGACGATCCAGACCTTGAGCAGCAGCGCGGAGGAAAACCACAGCGAGAGCGTGAGCAGCAGGACATAGAGGGCGGCATAGACGCGCGCCTCGGTCACGATAATGGCGCGCTTGTTCTCGGGAATCCAGGGCACCGTGACCTTGCCGGTGACGGCATGGCCGAGCATCAGCCGGAGGCGGCCCGCAACCTGGAGCAGGCCGCTATAGGCAAGCGCGATCTGGGTGTCGGATTTGGGCTTCACGCCGACGATCAGCTCCGGGTCCTTCTCGGGATCCTGGGTGTAGCGATGATGGTCCCAGTGGAACAGGCAGTAATATTCGTAGGGTTGCCCGATGATGAAGGCCGAGAGGTAGCCTACCGCGAGGTTGAGGCCGCGGCTCCTGAACGCGGTCTTGTGCGCAGTCTCGTGCAGCGCCATGAACAGAAAGGCGATGAAATAGCCCTGTATCACCATCAGCGGTGAGGCCCAAAGGACCCCATAGCTTGAGCTCACCGTCCAGATCAACGATCCGACCAGCACGACCACGGCGTAGTGGCAGAGGCTGCGCAGGGCACCCCTAAGATCGGAGCGAACGGACAGTTCGCGCAGCATCGCCGGTGTCAACGGCTTCACGCGGTCGCCGGGTTCTGAAATGGTCGCGTCAGTCATGAGCGGGGACCTGCACTATTTGTTGAGGAGCTCGGCGATCTCGGCTTTGAGGAAAGCCCGGTCGCGCGGATTGCTGACGGGGTTGCCGGCGCGATGGCCGTGCAGCGACGGAATCGGATGCAGCACGGCCGATTTCGCATTGATCAGCATGCCGAGTTCGTCCTCGTTGTCGCGGACGTCGAAATAGCGATCGGTCGCGCCCGGCATCAGCAGCATGTGCGCCTTGATCGCCGCCAGTGCGCGATCGAGATGGCCGCCGAACGCTGCACAAGCGCTGATGTCGCCGCGCTGCCAGATGCCGGCCTGCGCCAGCAGATCGTTGCCGTCGCGCCGGGCAAAGGTCGAATCCCAAGTTCGGACGAGATAATCCTCGAGCGACGTAAAACCCGCCTCGCGCCACAGTTCGTCGCGGTAAAAGCCGTGAGACATGGCCCAGCCGGCATAGACGCGGCCCATGGCGCGATAGCCGGCTGTCGGCTTCTCGACAAAGCGGCCGTCGCGGAAGCCGGGATCGCCCGATAGCGCAGCCTTCACGCTTTCGAGAAAAACATGGTTGTAAGGCGAGCAGCGCGCGCTGCCGCAGACCACCGCGGCGCGCTCAACCATATCCGGATGTAGCGCCGCCCAGTGATAGGTCTGCATGCCGCCCATCGACCAACCATAGACCAGCGCGAGCTTCGTAATGCCGAAGTGCTCGGTCAACAGGCGATGCTGGGCCGCAATTGCGTCGTGATAGGTGAGTTGCGGAAAGGGCCTGGCGCCGCAGTTCGAGGGCGAGGACGACAGTCCGTTGCCGAACAGGTTCGGGATGATGACGAAATAGCTGAGGGGGTCGAGCACGCCATCGGGCCCGATCAACCATTCGGTATCAAAATGTTGCGCGCTGAATGAGGTCGGATAAAGGATGACATTGTCCTTCGCCTGATTCAGCGTGCCGTAAGTCTTGTAGGCGAGCTTCATCGCGGGGAACACCGTGCCCGACTGAAGCACAACGTCGCCGGCCTCAAAGATCTCGTAGTCGCGATGCCCGGTCACTTGTCCAACTCCCGCTCACGCGGCGCAGAGTGCGCCCCGCCGCGACGACGATGCATCGATCATGCCGGACCAGCAAACGCATCGTTGCGTCGCGCTCAATAACTGTACTTTTAGTCCACTTATTTGGAAAAGGCAATGGGGGAGTCTCGCCTTCCCGGCTCAGGCGATGGCTGCAATGTATCGCTCCACCGACGCCGCGAAGACTGCTTTGGCGCCTGCGGCGATGTTGCGGCCCCACCAGGCACCATAGATGCGGTCGAAGGCGAGCGGCTCAACAGCCGCCGCGATCCGCCGCACCGCGGCGGCGTCGAGCGGGATATAATTCGGATAGGAATACATGAAGCTGAGGAAGCGGCGATCCATCGCCACCTGCGCAATATCGCCAGTGAGCAGCGCGCCTTTGCCCTCGGCACCGCGCGCATGGTGCAGCACGGTGGCGCCAGCAAAATGCCCGCCGGTGCGGAGCAGCAGAACATCTTCAGAGATGCGATGCTGATCGCCGGTCCAGTGCACGATCGAGGGATGCGGACGCGTTACCCATTGACGGTCATCGGCATGAAGATAGACAGGCACGCCGCCAAAGGCCTCGCTCCAGTCGGCGAGCGCGCCATAGTAATGAGGGTGCGAGATGGCGATCGCCGTCAGGCCGCCGAGCGATTTGACGTGTGCGATCGCCTGCGAGGTTGCCAGCGGAATACAGTCCCACATCACGCATCCCCTGCCATCGGGGATCAGCAACGCGCGCTGGCCAATCGCAAAACTCGGATCGAGTGCGATACCGGTGAGGCCGAGATCGTCGCGCCAGACGAGGCGATGGCGCTCGGCGAGCGTCTCGCGGGTCAGAAAGGTCTGCCCTTTCCAATTCACATACTGCCGTTCGTCTTCGCAGATCGGACAGGATGCGGCCGGCTTCCCGCTGTTCGGGAATTGCGCGCCGCAGGTTTCGCAGGTCCAGAGAGGCATGGCTGTGATCCGGAGGAGAACGCGATACCTGTGAGGTGGCATCGCAGCCCTCCAATCGCAAGCCCGAAGGAACCAACGCGATTAGCGCAGGTTACTTTTCTGTCCGCCTTGGGCGCGATTGGTCAGCCATCTCCGCTTGCACGAGACCCCATGCGATCCGCAGCATCACGTTCAGAGTCTCGATGATGTCGCGCCCTTCCCGAATCTGGCCCTTGTTCGCCGTCAATTTCTTCATGGCCGACATGCAGTCCGGCATCGGACCATTCGTCGGCGTATTCCTTCAAGAGCGCGGTTGGGCGACCGGGTTGATCGGCACGGCGCTGACGATCGGCAATGTCGCGGGCATGCTGGTCACGACGCCGATCGGCGGCTTCATCGATTCCAGTCGCAACAAGCGGCTGTGGGTCATCATCCCCGGAATCTGCGTCGTCCTTGCTTCCACGATCATCCTGGTCTCGCAAAATTTCTGGGCCGTGACCTTCTCGCAAGTGGCCCAGTCGCTGGCGAGTGCTGCAATCGTTCCAGCGGTCACCGGCATCACGCTCGGCATCGGCAAGCAAAAAGGCTTCAACGCGCTGAACGGGCGCAATCAGGCCTTCAACCATGCAGGCAACATGGTTGGCGCGGCATTGTCCGGATATCTCGGCTACAAGTTCGGTTACGTCGCCGTGTTCGTTCTGGCGGCGGTGTTCGGCGCCATCGCGATCGCCTGCGTGTTGATGATCCCTGCCAAATCCATCGACGATCGCCAGGCCCGCGGCAGCAAGGAGGACGAGAGCAAGAACCCGCCGGATGCCATGTCCGTCCTCCTCAAGCACAAGCCACTGCTGGTGCTGGCGCTCGCGCTCGCCATCTTTCATCTCGGCAATGCGGCGATCGTTCCGCTCTATGGCCTTGCGGCGGTGGCTCAGGGACAGGCCAACGGCCCGAGCTTCGTTGCAACCACGGTCGTCATCGCACAGGGCGTCATGGTCGTGACGTCGCTCATTGCCATGCAGGTCGCAGGAAAGCGCAATTATTGGCCGGTGATCCTGGTATCCTTCATGTTTCTGCCGATCCGCGGTGTGCTGGCGTTTTTCGTGACAGGGTGGTGGGGCGTCGTTCCGATGCAGGTGCTCGACGGCATCGGAACCGGATTGCAAACAGTTGCGGTGCCCGGGATGGTCGCGCGCTCGCTCGACGGCACCGGCCGCATCAATCTCGGCCAAGGCGCTGTCATCACGGTCCAAGGCGTAGGCGCGAGCCTCAGCCCCGCACTCGGCGGCTGGATCGCGCAGTGGATCGGCTATGGCCCGACCTTCCTGTTACTCGGCAGCTTCGGTCTCGCCTCGATGGCGCTGTGGCTGGTGTTCGGCGCGCACGTGAAGAAGTACTGAGGCGCATCGCTCTGCTTCCGCGCGCCGCGATGCGGACCAATCTGCCGGTGATGCCCATTCCACATCTGTCCGGCGCGCGCGAAGGCCGGAGAAGCTAGTCCTCTAGGATCGCGACAGCGCGTGTCCAACCCGCCGAGGCGCGCTCGATCTTCACGGGAAAGCATGACACCTTGAAGCCGGTCGACGGCAGCAGGTCGAGATTGTGCAGCTTCTCGAGATGGCAATAGCCGATGTGGCGGCCGGCCTTGTGGCCTTCCCAGATCAGGCTGGCGTCCTTCGTCTCGGCGTATTTCTTCGCGGTATGAACGAACGGTGCGTCCCAGCTCCAGCCGTCGATGCCGGTCAGACGCACACCACGCTCGAGCAGATACATGGTCGCCTCATAGCCCATGCCGCAGCCCGAGGTGACGTAGTCCTGCCGGCCATATTTGGCGCCGGCGCTGGTGTTGACCACGACGATCTCCAGCGGCTTCAGCTCATGACCGATGCGCTTGAGCTCGGCCTCGACATCTTTGGCCGTTGCGACATAGCCGTCCGGCAGGTGCCGGAAGTCGAGTTTCACGCCGGGCTGGAAGCACCATTCCAGCGGCACCTCGTCGATGGTCCAGGACCGCTCGCCGCGATTCATGGTCGGATGGAAATGCCAGGGCGCGTCGAGATGCGTGCCGTTGTGTGTCGAGAGGGTGACCTGTTCCACCGCCCACCCCTGCCCGTCCGGCAGATCCCGGGCTTTCAGTCCGTCGAAGAACTGCAGCATGCGCGGCAGGCCCTGCTGATGATCGATATACTGGATCGTCGGATGATTGCCGGGCGGATCGGCCGGCACGTCGTTCTGGAGAGGGACGGAGATGTCGATCAGCTTGGTCGTCATGACGCTTCCTCGTTGATTGTTTTGGTTGGCGGCCGTCAGGCGTCCGTTCAGGCTTCCTGCCGCTCGACGCGGTTCTTCAAGATACCGATCCTCTCGACCTCGAGCTCGATCGTATCGCCATGCTCGAGATACCATCCAAGCTCGAGGCCGCAGCCATTGCCGACCGTGCCGGAGCCGATGAATTCGCCGGGCATCAGCGTCTCGTCCTGGGTGACGTGGGCGATGATCTCCTCGAAGGAAAACAGCATGCCCTCGGAGACGCCTTTCGAGCGGGCCTCGCCGTTGACGCGCGCTTCCATCTTCAGCTTGTAGGGATCGCCGATCTCGTCTGGCGTCACGATCCAGGGGCCCATCACGTTGCCGCCATCGAAGCTCTTGCCCTTGGCCGGGCCGAGCCGCCCCTCCATCTCGATGCGCTGTGCGTCGCGCGCGGAGAAATCGTTGAAGATCGTGTAGCCGAAGATGTGATCCTTCGCTTTCGCGGCGGAGATGTTGGCGCCCTTGTTCTTTGTGATGATCCCGAATTCGAGCTCGTAGTCCATGACCTTGCTGTAGCGCGGCCATTTCACCGTGGTGTTTGTGCCGCGGACGCTAAAACGGTTGGTGATGTAAAAGATCGGCTGCTTGCGATAGACCTCGGGCAGCTCGCCGAGTGGCTCGGCATCGATGCGCGCCAACTCCGCCATGTCACCCTTGGCGCGCGCGGCGAGCTTCCGCTGCCCGCGCGGCGCTTGCAGGATGTGCAGCGCGAACGACATGCCGTCGCGCATCTGCCTGGGCTCCGGCACCGGCGCGAGGATATCGACGGCGCTGACCGCCGTTGACAGCGTCGCGTCCTCGCCGCGCTTGTCGAACAGGGCCCGGGCCTGATCGAGCGCGCTGGGCCCGGCGTCGATCAGCGCCAGCATTGAGCGGAAGGCCGGATTGGCCTCGCCGTCTCGCGCGGCGGCGGCGGCGAGATCGAACATCTGGCTGTCATTGGCATGGACGGCGCCGATCTTCTCCTGACCGGCCGATCTGAATGTTGCGAGCTTCACCTCGGATCCTTCTTGCTATCGTGAAGAATATATGATCAGATAAAATATCGATACACAACCCAAAAAAATACAGATTTGGGGAGAGCGCGTGGTGGGGCGAATGCACAATAGGGTGATGCGGGCGGGTCTCGTGCTTGGGATGTCCATTGCCTTGACGGCACCAGCGCTGGCGCAGGCCAAGATCCAGATCGGCTGCACCGCGACCTCCGACTGCGCCTCGGCCATGGTCGCGGTCGACGAAGGCATCTTCAAAAAGCACGGGCTGGACGTCGAGATGACGCCGATCGCAATCAACTCCAACATCCCGGCGGCGATCCTGTCGAATTCGATTCAGGTCGGCGGCCCAACCTCCACCGTCTTCCTCCAGGCCGTCGACGGCGGCCTCGACCTCGTCGCGATCGCCGGCGCCTCGGTCATGAACACGACTTCGAACACCGCGATCGCCGCCTTCGTCCGCAACGGCATCACCATCAAGGCGCCGAAGGATTTCGTCGGCAAGAAGGTCGGCGCCCCCGGCCTGAATGCCTTCCTGCACGTGTTGTTCGTGAAATGGCTGGTCGAGAAAGGCGTCGATCCCAAGAGCGTCAATTTCGTCGAAGTCACCTTCCCGACCATGGCCGACATCATCAAATCAGGCGGTGTGGATGCCGTACTCACCGCCGAGCCGTTCGTCACGCGCATGACCGATGCGGGGCTCGGCTCGGTTGGCGCGCGCTATGGCGCCGAGCTCGGCCGCACCGATCCGATCATCTTCTACGCCGCATCGCGCGACTGGGCGGAGAAGAATACGGCGACGGTGAAAAGATTCCGCGAAGCGGTCGCGGAGGCCGCCGCCATCGTCAACAGCGATCGCGAGAAGGCCTCCGCCTCGATCGCCAAGTTCACCAAGCAGCCGCTTCAGCTCGTCAAGGCGACGCCGCCGAACCGGTCCGAGCCGAGCCTGAAGCCGGAAGACCTCGCCTGGTGGATCGACGTGATGTCCTCGCAAAAGATGCTGCAATCGAAGCTCGACACCGCGAAACTGGTGCTGAACTGAAGGATATCGACGATGCCTGCTCCTGAGCGCACTCTCGAACGCCTGCCGACTGAGGCCGGCACCTTGAGCGAGCGCGCCGCAAACCTCATCGAGCAGGACATCCTGGCCGGACATCTCGCGCCGGGATCGCGGCTCGGCATCGTCGATCTCGTGCAGCGCTACGACATCGGCGCCACGCCCCTGCGCGAGGGCTTGTCGCGGCTGATGTCGCGCGGCCTGATCGTCGGCATCGGCCAGCGCGGCTTCCGTGTCGCCGAGGTCAGCCGTGAGGATCTCGCCGACATCACCTGTATGCGGACAGCGGTTGAGATCGAGGCCGTCAGGCTCGCCATCCTCCGCGGCGACGTCGCCTGGGAAGCCAACATCGTCAGTGCACTGCATCAGATGCGTCGGCATATCGAGCGCACCGGCAATGAATTCCGCGAAGGCGCGGCCGATTTCGACCGGCTGCACAAAGGCTTTCACACCGCGCTGCTCGCCGCCTGCGGCTCACAGCGCATGCTGGCCGCCCATTCCGACCTCTACGACCAGGCCTATCGCTACCGCCGCGTGATGATGGGCGTCATCGACAGCGGCGAGGGCTTTATCCGGAGCCACCAGATGCTCGCCGACCACGTGCTCGCCCGCGACGTTGCCGCCGCGCAAAAAATGCTGACGGCGCATCTGCACTCGACCATCAATTTCGTCTATCCGCCTGATAGCAGGGAGCAATCATGAGCGTCGTTGCCAGGCTCGACGAGGCGCGCGCCGCGCGACGTCAAAAAACGCTGATTGCGTTCAACGCCGCGACGCTGCAGCTTGGCGGCAAGACCATCATCGAGAATCTCGACCTGGAGGTGCGGCCAGGCGAATTCCTCTGCATCGTCGGCGCCTCCGGCTGCGGCAAGACCACGGCGCTGAGGCTCGCCGCGGGCCTCTATCGCCCCACGAGCGGTACAGTGACTTTCGACGACGAGTCGATCACCGGGCCGCGCCGCGAGGTCGCGATCGTGTTCCAGGATTATGGCAAGGCGCTGTTGCCGTGGCGGACCTCGTCCGGAAACATCTCGCTGGCGCTGGAGGCTTCTCGTGTGCCGGCGCGTGAGCGCGGTGTGCGCATCGAGGCGCTGTTGCGCAAGGTCGGTTTGCCCGGCCATGCCGACAAATATCCGACCGAGATGTCGGGCGGCATGCAGCAGCGTCTGCAAATCGCGCGCTGCCTTGCGCAGGAGCCGACGACGCTGCTGATGGACGAACCCTTCGGCGCGCTGGATGCGATGACGCGCCAGGGCCTTCAGGACGAGGTGCTGTCGCTGACGCAAGCGAGCCAGACGACCGTCATTTTCGTGACTCACGATCTCGACGAGGCGATCTATCTCGGCGACCGGGTCATTGGCTTGTTGCCGCATCCGGGCCGGATCGGGATCGAGCTCGATGTCGACCTGCCGCGCCCGCGCGACCAGCTCGCCACCCGCGAGCTCCCCGAATTCCTGCGGCTGCGCCGGCAGTTGTTCGACTTCATCAAGGCGACCGAACATTGAGCCTCGATCGCACCAGGCCCCTGCTGCTACCGCTGGCGCTGATGCTGGCGTTCGAGCTCTGGGCGCGCCTCACCCATCTGCAAAGCGACAGCCTGGCCCCGCCGAGCGCGATCCTCGCAGCACTGGCGGCGGCGCTTGCCGATCTCTCGATTCCGATCGCGACCCGCGACACACTGTTCGCCGCCTTTGCAGGGCTGGCGATCGGTGGCGCAATCGGACTTGCCCTCGGCATCGCCTTCGGCATCTCGCGCCCGATCGACCGGCTGATGGAGGTGACGGTCGAGGCAATCCGTCCCATTCCCTCGATCGCGCTGCTGCCGATCGCGTTGATCGCGCTGGGGTTCGGCTACCGGATGGAGATCGTGATCGTGGCGTTCGCCTGCGTCTGGCCGATGCTGATCCTGACGCGCAGCGCGGTGCGCAGCATCGAGCCGCGATTGATGGAAGTATCGCGCGCCCTGCGGCTAAGCGCGACGCAACGAATCGCGAAGATCGTGATCCCGGCGGCGCTACCGCGGATCTTCATCGCCTTTCGCCTGTCGGCTGGGATCGCCCTGATCGTCGCCGTCACCGTCGAGATTGCGATCAATCCGATCGGCCTCGGCGCCGGCATCATGCTGGCGCAGCAGGCGCTGCGCGCCGATCTGATGCTCGCCTACCTCGTGTGGATCGGCGTGATCGGCTACGCGCTGAACATCCTGTTGATTGCGATCCAGCGCCGACTATTCGGCCGTGCCGCGCTTGCCGGAGACAATGCATGAACCGCGCGGAGATCCTCTGGCGTGTCGCAAGCGTCCTCGTCGCGGCCGGCGTCTTCGCGGCCTGGCAACTCATCGCCAATCTGCGCGTGGTCTCGCCGGTGTTCCTGCCCGGTCCCGATAGGGCCTGGGCCGCGCTGCTGCGCGGCTTTTCGAGCGGAGATCTCGCCGGCAAGCTCATCGGGACGCTCGAGCACATGGCCTATGGGTGGCTCGCCGCCTCGATCGCCGGTATTGCGCTCGGTGCGCTGATCGGATCGTCGAAGGTGATGCGCGCCTATGTCGCGCCGTCCCTGGAATTCTTGCGGCCCCTGCCGGTCTCGGCGATCATCCCGGTTGCGATCGCGATGCTCGGGCTGACGCAAGGCATGGCACTGTTCGTGATCGCCTTCGGCGCGATCTGGCCGATCATGCTCGCAACCATTCATGGCTTTGCCGCAGTCGAGCCGCGGCTCTACGAGGTCGCCCGCTCGCTGCAGATGTCGCGCGCCGCCGTGATCAGCAAGATCGCACTGCCGTCGGCTTTGCCTGATATCCTCGCCGGCATGCGGCTCAGCCTGACGGTCGCGCTGATCCTCTCGGTGGTCTGCGAGATCCTGGCCGGGCTCGACGGCCTTGGTCAGTGGGTTCTGCTCTCGGCACGTGCGTTCCGGTCCGCCGACCTCTTCGCCGGCGTCATCCTGCTCGGTGCGACCGGATATCTGACGTCGATTGCAATGTCGCTCGTCGAGCAGCGACTGCTCGCCTGGCAAACTGCCGCCCGGTAGCGCGGCAGCGATTTGGACGACACCCAAGCCTAATTCTCGAAGAACCCAGGGTGCTTCTCCACGAACGCGTGCAACTCGCGTGCGACGCGATCGAGATGGTTGGCCATCTCGCTTCTGGCCCTTTCAGGATCGCGATCGGCAATGCTGCGGTAGATCGCCTCGTGCTCCGTGTACGTTCCCTTGAGCCGGCCAGGCTCCGGCAGCAGGGTGCGGCGAACGCGTTCAAGATGGGTGCGGATCGGATCGAGCACTTCGCCGACGCGCGCGAGGCTCAGGTTCTCGGTCATCTGGTGATGAAACCGGGTATCGAGCTCATGGAAGCCTTCGAGGTCTCCGCTCGCGATCGCAGCCTTTTGATAAGCGAGGTTCTGGCTCAGCGCGCCGATCGAATCGTCGGACAAGCTGGCCGCGCAGACGCCGACGACCTCGACCTCCAGCGCGCGGCGCATCAGCATCCACTGCCGGACGTCCTCGAGATGAATCCGGGCGACGTAGGAACCGCGCTGCGGCTCGACCACGACCAGTCCTTCGAAGGCGAGCCGGTTGATCGCGGTCGTGATCGACAGCTTGGACACCTCGAAGCGTGCGCACCATTCGTTCTTGTCGATCGGCGTTTCGGGCGCGAGCAAGCCGGAGACGATGGCGCGTTTCAGCGCAACATAGGCCTGGTCGACCTTTGATCCGCCTGCACTGCGCCCGCGCGCTGGCCGTGTGCCGCCACTGAAACCACCGACTGAATGCATGCTTTGATCCCCAGCCGATCTACACATTTCCATGCCGCAACGCCAAGCGCGCTGAGCAAAAGGCTTGACGAGCATCAACTGATATAACTAGCATATCAGTCAACTAATAAACCATCACCTGCGGCTCGATGTCTTCCCAGGGACTGACGGCACGCCGGGAGGAAAGCCAATGGACACACGCTTCGGCGCGCTCGGGGCAGATGACGAGCGTGGCGCGCCGCGCTCCTCTCGCGTGGTCGAGCTTGGTAGCCGCCCCGGCGTGCCGGCTGGACATGCCGTGCTCAGCGCGGAGCGGGTCTCCAAATCCTTTGCCGGCGTGAAGGCGCTCCAGGACGTCGACTTCGATCTGCGCCACGGCGAAGTGCATGCGCTGATGGGTGAGAACGGTGCCGGCAAGAGCACCCTGATGAAGATTCTTGCCGGCGTGCACACGAGCTACGACGGCACCATTCTGGTCGAGGGCCGTGCTGCATCCTTCAGCGGCGTACGCGATGCCGAAGAGGCCGGCGTCGCCATCATCCACCAGGAGCTCAACCTCGTTCCCGAGCTGAGCGTCGCCGACAATATCTTCCTTGGCCGGGAGCCGCTGATCGGCGGCGTATTGATCGACCGGCGCCGGATGATCAGAGCGGCCGGACGTCTGCTGGCGCGCCTCGGCGTCAGCATCGCGCCTGATACCAGGATCGCGGGCTTGCGCGTCGGCGAGCAGCAGCTCGTCGAAATCGCCAAGGCGCTGTCACTGAACGCGCGCATCCTCATCATGGATGAGCCGACCTCGGCGCTGTCGTCGTCGGAATGCGACACGCTGTTCAAGATCGTGCGCCAGCTCGCGCGCGAAGGCGTCGCGATCATCTATACGTCGCATCGCATCGAGGAGGTGCTGGAGCTTGCCGACCGCGTCACCGTGCTGCGCGACGGCCGGCGCGTGGTGACCGCGCCCATCGACGAGCTCTCGCGCGGCGCCATCATCTCGGCGATGGTCGGCCGCGAGATGACCGCGAACGAGCGCGGCGCGACGGCGCGGGACGGCGCGGTCGTCCTCTCGGTGCAGGGCCTGACGCTGGATACGCTCGGGCCGCACGGATGGCGAAGGACGCTGCACGGTGTCAGCTTCGAGCTGAAGCGCGGCGAGATCCTCGGCATCGGCGGCCTGCTCGGGTCCGGGCGGACGGAGATCCTGGAATCGATCTTTGGCGTGGCGCGCGGCTGGCGCACCGGCAGCATCGCGATCGACGGTGCGGCGGTCGACATCGTCTCTGCCTCCGACGCCTACCATCACGGCGTCGCGCTCGTCAGCGAGGACCGCAAGGAGCGCGGCCTGCATTTGGCTGCCTCGATCTGCGACAATGTCGCGCTGCCCTCGATCGGCGCGCTGTCGCGATTTGGCCTGCGAGCCTTCGCCCGCGAACGCGCACTCGCGGTCGACATGGTCAGGCGGCTCTCGGTTCGCTGCACCGGCATCGGTCAGGAGGCCGCCGCGTTGTCCGGCGGTAACCAGCAAAAGGTCGTGATCGGCAAATGGCTGGCGACCGAACCGCGCATCCTGCTGCTCGACGAGCCGACCCGCGGCATCGACATCGGCGCCAAGCAGGAGATCTACCGGTTGATCTTCGATCTCGCCGCGCAGGGGCTCGGCATCATCGTGGTGACCTCGGAGATGCCCGAGCTGCTGCTGTTGTCCGACCGCATCCTCGTCATGTGCGAGGGACGGCAGACCGGCATCCTGGCGCGCGAGAATGCGACGCAGGAGACGGTGATGCGCCTTGCGGCACCGGGGATGGCGAGATGGTTGCAGGAAGCCGCGTCATGAAAGCACTGATCCGCCTGCTCTCCCGCACCAAGCTCTATTGGGGTCTGCTGCTGATCTGCCTGGTCGGCGCCCTCACCTCGCCGCACACCTCATCCGGCCACAACATCTTCCTGTCCTACGGCAATCTCACCGACGTGCTGCGCCAGGTCTCGATCACCGGACTGGTCGCGACCGGCATGACCATGGTCATCCTGCTCGGCGGCATCGATCTATCGGTCGGCTCGGTGATGGGCTTTTCGACGGTGATCTGCGCGATGCTGCTGACCAAACGCGGCTGGACCTCCGCATCCGTGATCGGCGTGCCGGCCGCGATCCTCGTCGGCGGCGCGGCCGTGGCGCTGGCTGCGCGCTTCGTGTTCGCTGGTCTCGCGCGCGGCCGCGATGTCAGTGCCGGACGGCGGCGCGAGATCGCGCTGACGCGCTGGCAGAGCATGGGCATTCCGGGATTGCTCGGCCTTGTCGTCGCCATCGCCATCGGCTGGTGGACGATGAACCAGGTGCCGGCGAAATTCGGCGTGCTCGGTGTCCTCTTGATCGCGCCCTGCCTCGCGATGGTGCTCGGCGGCGTCAACGGGCTCCTGATCGTCACCGGCCGGCTGCAGCCCTTCATCGCGACGCTCGCGATGATGGTCAGCGCACTCGGCATCGCGCGATTGACGGCCGGGTCCGACAATGCCGTGGTCCCTGTCTACACCGGGACCAATGCGACCGAGGCCTTCGAGCTGTTGCGCTCGATGCTGTGGGGCGTGCTGCCGGTGCCGAGCGTGTTCTTCCTCGCGGCCATCTGCCTGTTCGGCGCGATCCTGCGCTTCACCACGTTCGGGCGCTATGCCTATGCGATCGGCGGCAATGTCGAGGCCGCCAAGCTCTCCGGCGTCAAGGTCGCGCAGGTGCAACTCACCGCCTATTTGTTGTCGGGCCTGCTCGCGGGCATCGCCGGCGTGCTGTTCGTCGCGCAATACCGGCAGGGCAAGCCCGACGCCGGCACCGGCCTCGAGCTCGATGCGATCGCCGCCGTCGTGATCGGCGGCACCAGCCTGATGGGCGGCCGCGGCGGCCTCGCCGGCACCTTCGTCGGCGTCCTGATCTTCGGCCTGCTCTCCGACATCCTGCAGCTTCAGAACATCGACTCCAACGTCCAGCTCGTGATGAAGGGGTTGATCATCGTCTGCACCGTGCTGGTGCAGGAACAGAATCTCGGTCAGCTCGTCGCGCGATGGCGGTTCCGCCGATCGGGCGGGGCAGAGGCCGATCCGAAAACAGCCGAGCCCCATCGGCTGCCAAGCGCCGCAAAGGCCCAACTCGCAAGGGAGGATCTCGATGAAGCGTCGTGAGTTCTTGAAGTTGTCGACCACCGCGGCAGGTGCCGCAATGACCATCTATCTGCCGGCCGGCTGGACGCCCGCGAAGGCCGCCGGCAAGTCGAAAGTCGGCTTCAGCCAGTGCACCACGCTGGAGCCGTGGCGCGTGCAGTTCAACAAGGACATCCTGGCCGAGGCCAAGAACCATCCGGATATCGACCTCATCATCACGGACGGCCAGGACAAGACCGAGAAAACAGGTCGCCGATTGCGACAATCTGATCGTGCAGCAGGTCAACGTGCTGCTGATCTCACCCAAGGAATCGGCCGGCCTGACCGGCGTGGTCGAGAAGGCGATCGACGCCAAGATTCCCGTCATCGTGCTCGACCGCAATGTCGACACCAAGCGCATCACCCAGTTCATCGGCGGTGACAACGTAGCGATCGGCAAGGCGGCCGGCGAGCACGCGGTGAAGCTGCTCGGCGGCCCCGGCAAGGCGGCCGGCAACGTCGTCGAAATCTGGGGCGGCATGGGCACCCAACCGGCTCACGACCGGCACGACGGCTTCCATGCCTTCACCGACAAGGAGCCTGGCATCAAATACCTGCTCAACAACCAGTCGGGCGACTGGAAGCAGGACAAGGCCTACGACATCATGACGACGGCGCTGCGCAACAACGAGAAGATCGACATGGTCTACGGCCATAACGATCCGATGGCCTACGGCGCCTATCTCGCCGCCAAGGACGCCGGCCGCGACAAGGACATCAAGTTCATCATCGGCATCGACGGATTGCCGGACGAAGGCGTCACCTGGGTCTCCAAGGGCCAGCTCACCGCGACCTTCCTCTACGCAACGCCCGGCGCGGAAGGATTGAGGCAGGCGGCAAAGCTGCTCAAAGGCGAGAAGCTCGAGCCCGTCATCACCTTGCCGACCATGCTGATCACCAAGGAGAACGCGCCTGAGATCCTGAAGAAGAACGGGCTGCTGTGATTTGAACGCCCTGACATGCGTCTCGGAGAGCCGGGGTCGCCATCGCGACCCCGGCTCTCCGTTCGCCCTGCGCTTGCGCGCCAGATCGACGTCAGGCGGAATCAAAAACTTTCACCGAGGTTTGACATGAGCGCTGCGATCTTCGCGAGGCACGATGGAGTTTGGCTGAATGAACCGGAGCGGTGGACCGCGCAGGGCGACAGGCTCGAGATCGTCACCGACAACGCCACCGATTTCTGGCAGAAGACGCATTACGGGTTCTGCCGCGACAACGGCCACTTTCTGGGCTTTCGGACCGCGGAGGCGTTTACGGCCGAGCTTCGCGTCCAGTGCGATTTTAAGGAACTCTACGATCAGGCCGGCATCATGGTGCGCATCGACGCCGAGCACTGGATCAAGGCCGGAATCGAGTTTTCGGACGGCCGCGCCATGCTGTCGAGCGTACTGACCATTGGGCAGTCGGATTGGGCAACGGCCCCGTATCAGCACGATGCCCGCGATTTCCGGATGCGCGTCACCGTCTCGGACGGCGTCGTTCGAGTGCAGGCCTCGGCTGACGGTAAAAGCTGGCCGCTCGTGCGGTTGGCTTCTTTCACGAGAGCGCCATCCTATCTCGTCGGTCCCATGGCTTGCACACCCGAACGCGCGGGATTGCCGGTCACCTTCACTGGATTTTCCCTGAAAGCGCCGCTCGGCAAGGATCTGCACGATCTCAGCTAAAGCATGTTCCAGAAAAATGTGCAGCGGCTTTCCGAAATGATATGCGCAAACAATAACCTAAAGCGCGATGACGATTCATCGCGAGCTCATCGCGCCTTGGAGCAGACCGCTTCCGTGCGTTGCATCCGGTCGGATCAGCGTCCCGCCGCCTTCGCCATCCGCGTCAGAACCCGCCGTCCAACAATGGCCTCGATGAGCACGATCAGCGTGGCCGTTCCAAGATTCCAGATCAGGTTCATGACCGTCGCATCGAGGCGATAGAGCAGCGACATGGCCGTCGACGTCATGCCCGCAACGGCCAATCCTGCCGCCAGCGTCACCAAGGTCGGACGCAGGCGGGCCGCATGACGCAGCATCACGAAAATGGACGCCGAAAGCGGCAAGCTGACGAGGAGAACCGTGGCGAAGCACTGAAACGCCGCGCCCATCCGCAGACCACCGGCGTCGTAGCTCACCCAATCTGTCAGGCAACCATATCCAAGGGTCGCCGTCCACACCGCGAGCGGCGGCAGTGGAAGCAGCAGCCAATAGCGCGAACGGTCCGGCAGGCTCGCCATCAGGCAACCGAGGGCGGCCAGCGCGCCGGTGAGGCAAGAGGCCGTCGTCCCAACGAGGAAAGACGGGTTGCGCAGCTGGTTCGCGATATCCGACCGAAGACCATGTTCGAGGGCCAGCAAAACCAGAGCGACGAGCGCGATCAGCAACCAGCAGCCCGCGCGAAGCAGCGGAGGGCGAATGACGCGGATCGGCCGCGCCGTATTCGCAAGGGACTGAATGAGATCGGAGGTCTCCATCTACGCGTCTCCGTCGCCCAGAAGACGCCTGAGCGCCTTGATCCCCCGATGAGCAGACACCTTCAGAGATGCAATGGACATCCCGCTCTGCGCGGCGGCCTCCTTCAACGATTGTTCTTGCAGCTTCAACAGCGTGATGGCCTGGCGCTGGCCCGCCGGAAGCGCCAGCAGCGCTGCTTCCACGGCCCGGCTGTTCAGTGCCGCGTCGCCGCTCTTGTCGACCGCCGCAAAGGCTTCATGTTCGATGTCCAACATCACTTCCCCTGCGGCCACCCGTCCGAGCGCGCGCAAGCGATCGGCAACACGATGTCTCGCGATGCCGGCCAGCCAGGGCTTGAACGGGCGTGCCGGGTCGTAGGTGTGCCGAACCTCATGCAGAGTCAGCAGAATATCCTGAACAGTATCTTCCGCATCGCTCGGGTTGCGATGCACCCGGTTAGCAATGGCCCGCAGATAAGGTGTGATGCCGAGCAACAGCCGGTGATAGGCCTGTGTATCGCCGCGTTGCCCCTCAACCATGAGCGCCGTCCATTCCTGTGGGTCCGCCGCGCGCAAGCCGGACATTTCAGAACCGCGTGGTGAAATCGACCAGCCAAGCCGGCGACGCGGCGACCAGCGCGCCTTCCAGGACATGATCCGCGCCGGTCAGGATCAGGATAGCCACTGTCACCGCGCTGGCACCGAGCAAGAACTTGCCGCCCTTTCCAGCATTCATCATTCTGCCCCGCCAGCGCATCAACGCCGTTCTGGACAGCGCCCCAACGATGAGCAAGGGGACCGCCGTTCCCAGCCCGAAGGCAATCATGACGGCCGTCACGCTGACGAGATTCTGGCCCTGGGACGCAAGCACCGATGCGGCTCCGAGCGTGGGTCCCACGCAGGGACTCCAGAGCGCTCCCAGCAGGATGCCCACCACGAACTGCCCCTTGAGGCCGGTCGGACTCATACGGGCGATCAGCCGGCTCCCGGCATTGCTCACACCGCTGGCAGCCAACGCGAACCGCTGTTGCAGGACGTCGCTGAGCAGGATGCCGCCCAATCCGGCGAGCAGAACGGCAGATATGTCGCGGAACACGTCACCATCGAGACCGATCGCGAAACCCATCGTGGCGACGAAGATTCCGATGCCGGTGAAAGACAGCACCAGACCTGCCAGCAGTGCCGGCACACCCAGACGATGCGCGGCCAGCGCAGGCCCGAGCACGAGCGGCAGCAACGGCAGGACGCAAGGAGACAAGGTCGAGAGCATGCCGGCGATAAAGCCGAATCCCACGCTGACGAATGACAAGGTCACCCCGATATTTCTTCAAGCAGCGCGTCCTGGCGAAACCAGCGCTGGCACGAACGAGCACGCGCCGGAACCAACGAGGCGAGCTAGTCGTTCGCCTTCCGCAGCAACGTCTTGATCGAGTTGGCATCGGTATCGCCGGTCGAGCGCCCCTTTTCGGCTGCGCCGTGGAATACGATGAGCGTGCTTTGCTTCTGGGCGCCCAAACTCCGGACGATGTCCTTTTGCGTGTCGAAGTCAACGTTGTAGACGACGAGATCCTTGAACGCCGCCTCACTCTCGATGCTGTCCAGGATCGGCCTCTGCTTGGCGCAATAGGGACACCAGGGTGCGGTGATGTGGACTAGGATCGGCTTGCCCTCGTGCTGGGCCGAATCGAATGCCTGCGCTGTGAACGGCATCTCCGTCGCAGCTGAAGCAGCGGGCGCCAGTCCCGCAGACAGGCCCAGGGCCAGCACGGCCGCAGCCATCGTTCTCGAAAAGCGCATCCCAATCTCCTGGTGGCTGATGACATCCCGGCAAACGCCGCCGGGTTCATGCTCCAAGGTTCGGATGCAGGTGCGAAAGAGTTACAGCCGTCGAAGATAAATTCGCGTCGCGGCATGGCGATGCTGGGCACACCTGGCGAAGACCAAATGCGGACGCAAAAAATAACCCCGGCAAATCACATTGCCGGGGTTATCAATTTGGTTGCGGGGATAGGATTTGAACCTATGACCTTCAGGTTATGAGCCTGACGAGCTACCGGGCTGCTCCACCCCGCGTTAAACTATTGCCTTGCCTTCGTGAAAAGGCCGGGGACGGTGGATTGAGGGCCGACGCTGTGCGCGCGGCTTGCTTCTCCCGTCCCGAAGGCTTCCTGGAAGGCAACCCCGGGCAAAACCCGTTGGGTGCGGGCGGTATGTACCAACCCGGACCGCCTTTGGAAAGGGCTGTGGGGACGTTTTTTTCGACTTTGTGACAGCTAGCCGGCGCGGTTTCCGGCCGATTTGCCGCACACTTGCCAGAAGTTCCACAAAGCGCCAGCTTGGGGCAACAAAACAGCGGCCAACCGTGTCACAGGGGGCGCAATGGATTTTCGGGTCCGCGCTGCGCGCGCCCCGGAATGACGAGAAAAAAATGGGGGAAACACAAGTGGCTGACACATTCGATTTCGTCGTCGTGGGCGCGGGTTCCGGCGGTTGCGCGGTGGCGGGGCGGCTGTCGGAGGACGCGGCGACATCGGTGGCGCTGCTCGATGCGGGTGGGCGCAACGACAACTGGCGCATCACCACGCCGTTCGGGCTCGCTCTGCCATACAAGACGGCCAACTGGGCCTTCGATACCGTGCCCCAAAAGGGCTTGAATGGCCGCATCGGCTATCAACCGCGCGGCAAGGGCCTCGGCGGCTCCTCGGCCATCAACGCCATGGTCTATATCCGCGGCCACAAATGGGACTACGACCACTGGGCCGCGCTCGGCAATGAGGGCTGGTCGTATGCGGACGTGCTGCCCTATTTCAAGCGCTCGGAAGACAACAGCGATTTCGACGACGAGTATCACGGCAAGGGCGGCCCGCTGCATGTCAACAGGCTGCGCTCGGACAATCCGATCCATGAGATCTTCCACCAGGCCGCACGCGAGGCGCAATTCCGCATCCGCGAGGACTTCAACGCCGAAGATCACGAAGGCCTCGGCAGCTATCAGGTGACGCAGCACAGGGGCGAGCGCTGGAGCGCGGCGCGGGCCTATGTGAATCCCCATCTGGACAAGCGCACCAATCTTCGCGTCGAGACCGGGGCGCATGCCACGAAGATCCTGTTCGAAGGTGGGCGCGCGATCGGCGTCGAATATGTACAGGGCAAGCAAAAGAAGCAGCTGCGCGCACGTCGTGAGGTGATCCTCGCCGGCGGCGCGTTCCAATCGCCGCAACTCTTGATGCTGTCAGGCGTCGGCGATGGTGAGGCACTTGGCAAGCACGGTATCGGCGTCACGCATCATCTGCCGGGCGTCGGGCGCAATCTGCAGGACCATCCGGATTTCGTGTTCGTCTACGCCTCCGACTATCCGCACTTCGTGCACGCCTCGCTCGGTCGACTGCCTTCCCTGCTCCGGGGCATCCAGCAGTACCGCAAGGAGAGACGCGGCCTGATGACCACCAACTTCGCCGAGTGTGGCGGCTTCCTGAAGACGCGGCCCGACCTCGAGGTGCCTGACATCCAGCTGCACTTCGTGATTGCGATGCTCGATGATCACGGCCGCAAGAAGCACAAGGAGGCAGGCTTCTCATGCCACGTCTGCCTGCTCAGGCCGAAAAGCCGCGGCAGCGTATGGCTGAAAAGCGTCGATCCACTCGCCGCGCCGATGATCGATCCGAACTTCCTGGGGGAGACGGAAGACCTCGAGTCGATGGTCGCGGGCTTCAAGACCACGCGGCGCCTGATGGAGACGCCTGCGCTGCGCGCATTGCAGAAGAAGGACATGTTCACATCAGATGTGCGCACCGACGACGACATCCGCAACATTTTGCGCAACCGGGTCGACACCGTCTATCATCCCGTCGGCACCTGCAAGATGGGCACGGATGCGATGGCCGTGGTCGATCCGAAGCTGAAGGTGCATGGCGTGGACGGTTTGCGCATCGTCGACGCCTCGATCATGCCGACGCTGATCGGCGGCAACACCAATGCGCCAACCATCATGATCGGGGAGAAGGCCGCGGATATGATCCGGGCGGAGATGCGGTAGGGCGAAGCTCACCCGCAAACTCCGCCGTGATCCCGGGCAAGCGCCGGGAAGCGATTGTGGCGAGAGCTGGCAATTCCGAATCTTCGCCGAACCACACCCGGGACTATGGGTCGCAGCCCCCGCATGCAAATTGTGCACGCCGATACCGCAACCAGAAGATGTTTTCTTTACCCGTCTCGAATAATCCTGAAAGGCGCAGTATCCGTTCCTGTGGAGCCAACGAAAACGCAGACGATTTTAGCGATCTGAAACCGAATGACCGGTTCGCCGTTCATTGGTTCGATCGGCAGGGTTTCGCTCATGAACAGCTTCGATCTCGCGGTCTATGCCGCGTTGGCAATCGCGATCGGCTTCGGCTTCAAAACCGGCCTGCTCCGCAGCGCCATGACCATTCTCGCCTATCTCCTTGCCGCCCCGATCGCGGTCTCGCTGATGCCGATGATTGCGCCGCAGATTGCGGGCAATCCGAATGTCCCGCTGGTCCAGAGCTGGATCTGGCTCTTCGGCATCTTCGTGGTGGTCGGCATGTTGCTGGGATATATCGGTCGCTTCGTCCTGGACGACACCATCCGTGACGCCGGGATCGGCGACCGCCTCGGCGGCGCCGCGCTCGGCGCCGTCAGGGTCGGGCTTGTCGCGACCTCGCTGGTGCTGGTGTTCGACCAGATCGTGCCGGCCAATCGCCAGCCGTCCTTCCTCGCGGGCTCGCATCTGCGGCCGTTGTTCTCGGCGGTCGGGCAGATGGGCTTCAAGTCACTCCCTCCAGAGGCGGCCGAGGCAATCGATCGCCTCAAGCAGGAGCGGCGCATCTGATCGTTCTCGGGCACCATCTTTTCGGAAAACCCACAGGATTTCGGATCATATCTGCGCATTTGCATCGCCAAGCGCCGCGCCATGCATTTTGACGCGGGCCCGTCCCTTATCAGGGGCACCGCAGTTGGCTAGAGTGCCGTCATCCAAAAACTTTGCCTGACACCATGGGAGTGAAACAGTGGATCTTGGGATCAAAGGTCGCCGCGCCATCGTCTGCGCATCCAGCAAGGGCCTCGGCCGCGCCTGCGCTTTCTCGTTGGCCGACGCCGGCGTTGACGTCACGCTGACCGCACGCGGCGCCGAGGCGCTGAAGAAGACGGCGGACGAAATCCGCAAGGCCTTTCCCGCGGTGAAGGTCACCGAGATCGTCGGCGACATCACCACGCCAGCCGGCCGCGAGGCCGTGCTGAAAGCCTGCCCCGAGCCCGACATCCTCATCAACAATGCCGGCGGCCCGCCGCCCGGCGATTTCCGCAACTGGACTCGCGACGACTGGATCAAGGCGATCGACGCCAACATGCTCACCCCGATCGAGTTGATCAAGGCGACCGTCGACGGCATGATGGCGCGCAAGTTCGGCCGCATCGTCAACATCACCTCGGCGGCGGTCAAGGCGCCGATCGACATTCTCGGCCTCTCCAACGGCGCGCGCGCCGGCCTCACCGGCTTCATCGCCGGCCTGTCGCGCAAGACCGTGATCAACAACGTCACCATCAACGGCCTGTTGCCGGGCCCGTTCGAAACAGATCGCCTGACCAGCACCGCGAAGGGCGAAGCCGACAAGCGTGGCGTCACGCCGGCGCAGATCCTGGCCGAGCGCGCCAAGCTCAATCCGGCCGGCCGCTTCGGCCAGCCCGACGAGTTCGGCTATGCCTGCGCCTTCCTCTGCGGCGCCAAGGCCGGCTTCATCACCGGGCAAAACATCTTGCTCGACGGCGGCGCTTTCCCCGGCACCCTGTGAGAGCTTGATGCTGTCACCTCTCCCGCTTGCGGGAGAGGTGACAGCAGAACGCGCTATGACGCCGGCGTGGTTCGCTCGTCGGTCCAGCTTATGCCGAGCTCGTCCATGCCGTCGGCGAGCAGATCACCGAGCATCGGCTCGCCCAGCAGATATTGCACCACTTCGCGCCGCGGCGCTTTGTATCCGGCGCGGGCCTCGATCGCCCGGCTACGCAGATCGTCCCACTCGTCCACGTTGCCATCGCCGCGGCCGAGCCACATCAGCGTGACGAGGTCAAGTTGCTCGTCTTCGTTCAGCGCCCGGATGAATCCAGTGAGCTCGGCTGCGACCGGGTCGGAGGCCGTGTCCTCCAGCACGTCGATTTCGTCGTCATCGGTGGCATTCGAGCCGGAATCCTCATCGGTCGCGGATTCCTTGACGTCGAATTCGCGGGCCTTCTCGATGATAAAGGCGATCTTGTCGGCAGAAATGGCAAGCTCTGGCATGGGTTTCCCCTCAGCTCGTGGCGTGACTGATTTCAGGTTCCCGAGACAACGCGGCATCACGGCAGATGATCCATTGCGTTCGACGGCGCGACGCCGCATCTTTCGCGAAAGCAAGAAATGAGGGACGCCCGATGCAGTGGAAGGTCGGCAGGGTCAAGATCACCCAGGTGGTCGAGATGGAGACAGTCGGCTCGACCCGGTTCATCCTGCCGGCCGCGACCAATGATGAAATTCGGAAGCTTCCCTGGCTGATCCCACATTTCGCCACCGAAGAAGGCCGGCTGAAAATGTCGATCCATTCGCTGGTGGTCGAGACGCCGACGCGGCGCATCGTGGTCGACACCGGCCTTGGCAATGACAAGCAGGGCCGCGGCGTCCCGACCTGGAATAACCGCAACACGCCGTTTCTCGAAACCATGATCGCAGCCGGCTTTCCGCCCGAGAGCATCGACACCGTGCTATGCACGCATCTTCACGTCGATCACGTCGGCTGGAACACGAAGCTGGTCGGGAGCAATTGGGTGCCGACGTTCCCCAAGGCGCGCTACCTGTTCGGCAGGACCGAATATGAGTATTGGCGCGACTATACGGCGGAGCCGGACAAGGTCGCGGTGTTCAAGGATTCCGTAAAGCCGATCGTCGATGCGGGCCTGGCCGAACTGATCCGGAGCGACCACCGGCTCTGCGAGGAGATCAGCCTGATCCCAACCCCGGGCCACAGCCCGGGCCACGTGAGCGTCGTGATCGAATCCGACGGCGAACAGGGGCTGCTCGGCGGCGACGTCGCCCATCACCCCTGCCAGATGGCGCATCTCGACTGGTGCTCCGTCGTGGACAGCGATCCCGCCGGGGCGGTCGCGAGCCGCTACAAGGTGTTCTCGCGCTTTGCCGATACGCCGACATTGGTGATCGGCGGGCATTTCTCGGCCGGACATGTCCGGCGGGAGGGCGATGCGTTCCGGTTTGTAGCGTTGGGGCGATAGGGTTCGTGGCCCACCCACCCGCGAATGAAGGGCTGCAATGCACGCCTTTTCGGCGGTTGAATTTCCCGCGGCCCTGTTCCATGAAGCTGTTCAACCGATCAGTCCACTCAGGGAGAGACGAGAATGAAGCTTGTTCGTTACGGCGAAAAGGGTGCGGAAAAGCCCGGCCTGATCGACAAATCCGGCCAATTGCGCGACCTGTCGGCGCATCTCAAGGACCTCACCGGCGAGGCTTATTCGCCGGAATCTCTGAAGAAGCTCGCCGCGATCGACCCGGCCTCGTTGCCCGCCGTCTCGGGCAAGCCGCGCTTCGGCGCGCCCGTCACCGGCATCTCGAAATTCGTCGCGATCGGCCTCAATTACAGCGACCACGCCAAGGAGACCGGCGCGGCCATCCCGACCGAGCCGATCATCTTCATGAAGGCCAACACCTCGCTGTCAGGCCCGAACGATAACGTCGAAAAGCCGCGCGGCTCGACCAAGCTCGACTGGGAGGTCGAGATCGCCGCCATCATCGGCACCCGGGCCAAATACGTCTCGGAAGCCGATGCGCTGGACTACGTCGCCGGCTATTGCGTCTGCAACGACGTTTCCGAGCGCAACTTCCAGACCGAGCGCCTGGGGCAGTGGACCAAGGGCAAGTCGCACGACACATTCGGCCCGCTCGGCCCCTGGCTCGCCACCAAGGACGAGATCAAGGACGTGCAGAACCTGTCGATGTGGCTCGACGTCAACGGCCAGCGCCGCCAGACCGGCTCGACCAAGACCATGATCTTCTCGATGGCCAAGTGCGTCTCCTACGTCTCGCAGTTCATGACGCTGTTGCCGGGCGACATCATCACGACCGGCACCCCGCCCGGCGTCGGCCTCGGCATGAAGCCGCCGACCTTCCTCAACGTCGGCGACGTCATCACGCTCGGCATCGAAGGCCTCGGCGAACAGCGCCAGGAGATCGTGGCGGCGTAAGGCTGCGCTCTCTCCTCGTCATTGCGAGGAGCCCGCGACAAAATTGCGAAGCAATTTTGCGCTGACGACGAGGCAATTCAGACTATTTCCACGGAAACGGACTGGATTGCTTCGCTTCGCTCGCAATGACGAAAGCCGACTGCCGATCATCCCGCAGGACAATTTCCCATGAAACTTTCCTTCTCCCCCGCCTCGCCCTTCGCCCGCAAGGTGCGCATCGCCGCGATCGAGCTCGGGCTGATCGACAAGATCGAATTCACGCCGGCAACGGTCACGCCAGGCACGGTCAACGAGGACTATTCGAAGATCACGCCGCTGAAGAAGCTGCCGGTGCTGATCACTGATGACGGCGACGTCATCCTGGATTCCTACGTCATCGTCGAATATCTCAACGAGATGGCCGGCGGCAGCCTGATCCCGGATTACGGTGCGCGGCGCTGGAAGGCCAAGACCAATCATTCGCTCATCAACGGCATGCTCGATTCCATGCTGCTGTGCCGTTACGAGAAGATGGTGCGGCCGCAGGCCCTGCAATGGCAGGCATGGTCGGATGACCATTGGAACCGGGCCTGGACCGGCATGGCGCGCTTCGAGAATATGCCCGAGGTGCTGAACGGCCCGTTCGACATTTCGCAGATCGGCCTCGTCTGCGTGCTCGGCTACGCCGACTTCCGCTTCGCCGATTGCGGCTGGCGCAAGGCCTATCCCAAGCTCGACGCCTTCCATCAGAAGATGCTGGAGCGGCCCTCGGTGAAGACCTCGGTCCCGCCCTCCGCCTAGCGGGACATGCCGGGAGAATGACGATGCGTGATCGATTCTCCCGGCTCACTTGTCTCAGTGCAGGCCTCGTGCTCGCGCTGTCGGTCTCAGCCACTCATCTGTGGGCCGAAAACATGCCGCCAGGACAACCCGACCAGGTCTGCGGATCCCCTGCAGCGATCGGCGATGGCTGGGAGATCGCCTCGCCCGACAGCGTCGGCATGGACGGCGCGCGGCTGTGCACCATCGCCGCGCGGCTCGCGCTGAGGGCAACCAAAGTCCATTCGGTCGTCGTCGTCAGGCACGGCAAGCTCGTCTTCGAGCAGTATTTTGCCGGCTACGACCAACCCTGGGGACAGCCCGACGGCCAGTACGAATTCACCGCAACGACCAAGCACGACATGCGCTCGGCAACCAAGAGCGTGACCTCGCTGCTGGTGGGAATCGCGATCGACCGCAAGCTCATCGCAGGCGTCGATGAGCCCGTTCTGAAATTCTTCCACGACTACGCAGCGGTGAAGCAGCCGGGATGGGACGCCATCACGCTGCGCCATCTGCCGCCGCGCAATACGGCCAACCGAAGGAAGGCCTGGCCGCGATCGACATTCTCACCAATCTCGTCATGCCATCCGTGCGCGACGCGCGCTGATCACGAAGGAAAGCGAGCATGAGCCTGAAATATTCGGTCGGCGATCTCACCATTCAGCGCGTCATCGAGCAGGAGACGTCGTTCGTCCCGGCGCTGGAGATGCTGCCGGGATTGACGCCCGAGGTGCTGGCCGAGAACCGAAATTGGATGCGGCAGGCACGCGCGCTGGATGAGCAGGACGTCCTGATGCTCTGCTTCCAGTCCTATGTCGTGAAGACGCCGCATCACACCATCCTGATCGACAGCTGCATCGGCAACGACAAGCCGCGACCCAATCGTCCGAAATGGAACATGAAGACTGACGACACATATTTGCGCGCACTCAATGCCGCCGGGGTCTCGGTTGATGACATCGATTTCGTGATGTGCACGCACCTGCATGTCGATCACGTGGGCTGGAACACGCGGCTGGAGAACGGCCGCTGGGTGCCAACCTTCCCCAGGGCGCGCTACCTTTTCGCCAAGCAGGAATACGACCACTGGTTCGAGCAGAATGCGACGACGGCGATCCCGCCCTTCGTCGATAGCGTGCTGCCGGTGGTCGACGCCAACAGGCATGAACTGGTCGGCAATGATCACCAGATCGGCGACCACGTCCGCGTCGTGCCGACGCCATGGCCATACGCCCGGCCACGTCGCGATCGCGATGGGACGCGGCAAGGACGACGCGGTGTTCTCCGGCGACCTCATGCACTCGCCGTTGCAGACGCTTTATCCGGAGCTGTCGATCAAATTCGACGTCGATCCGGTCAAGGCGGCCACGACGCGCCGCAGTTTTCTGGAGCGCTATTGCGACACCGACACGCTGTGCTGCACCGCGCATTTCCCTTCGCCCTCGGTCGGCAAGATCAAGCGCAAGGGCAGGGCGTTCGTGTGCGCGGCGGTTTAGCCAGATGCCGTAGGTAGACAGAAACGATGACAACACTCCCTGATATCCCCCTGCCCGCCGGTATCCGCTCGCGCTATGTCGAGGGCATCAACGGCTTGCGCATGCATGTGCTGGAAGCCGGCTTCGAGACCAAGGGCCGACCCTGCATCCTCTTGCTGCACGGTTTTCCGGAGCTCGCCTTCTCCTGGCGCAAGGTGATGCCGGCACTCGCGGCTGCAGGCTATCACGTGCTCGCGCCCGACCAGCGCGGCTATGGCCGCACCACCGGATGGCGAGCGGATTACGACGGCGATCTCACGCCGTTCTCGCTCCTGAACCTGGTGCGCGACGCGCTCGCACTGGTATCGGCGTTCGGCTACAAGCAGGTCGATCTCGCCGGACACGATTTCGGCAGTCCGGTCGCGGCCTGGTGCGCGCTGATCCGGCCCGACGTGTTTCGTTCGGTGACGCTGATGAGCGCGCCCTTCGGCGGAGCACCGGCGCTGCCGTTCGGCACAGCCGATGCACCGGCCAAGCCTCCGGTCGAAGATCCCGTGCATCGCGAGCTTGCCGCCCTGCCGCGGCCGCGCATTCACTATCAATGGTATTATGCGACACGCCCGGCCAATGCCGACATGCAGCATGCACCGCAAGGTGTGCACGATTTCCTGCGCGCCTACTATCATCACAAGAGCGCGGACTGGGCCGGCAACGAGCCATATCCGCTGAAATCATGGTCGGCGGACGAACTCGCCAAGCTGCCGACCTATTACGTGATGGACCTCGGCGAGACGATGGCCGAGACGGTTGCGAAGGAAATGCCCTCGCCCGCCGCGATCGCGGCCAACCAATGGCTGCCGGACAGCGATCTCGCTTTCTACAGTGCCGAATATGGCCGCACCGGATTCCAGGGCGGACTGCAATGGTACCGTTACGTAACCTCAGGCATGCTCAACGACGAGATGCAGCTGTTCTCAGGCCGCAGCATCGACGTCCCCTCCTGCTTCATCTCCGGCAAACAGGATTGGGGCACCTATCAGCGCCCCGGCGTTTTTGAGGCCATGCAGGGGCGAGGCTGCACGAAGATGCTCGGCTGCCATCTCGTCGATGGCGCCGGCCATTGGGTGCAGCAGGAGCAGCCGGCCGAGGTGAGCACCCTGTTGTTACAATTTCTCCACCGCACCGCAACAGCCTCTTTCGGCTGAAGCGACGCCATGCTCTCGCCACGAGGGATTAATCTGCGGTTCAGGGAACATCCGGCAACATCTGACGTTGCGAGATACCGGAATTGGATCCGGCGACCATGGAGAACGACATTGGACAAGAAGATCGCCGGGTTATTGGGAGCCGTGGCAACGCTCGGAACGCTCGGCACCGCCCAAGCGGCGCCTGCACCGACGGACGTCCTACAGGCGAATTCCTACGCCGATTTGCTGGAGCCGATCGCAAACGCCGGCGCCATTCTGCAAGCCATCGATGAAGCGCCCCGGCCAAAAGCCAACGAAAATGTTCAGGTGGCTCAATTCTACCACCACCACCATCATCACCATCATCACCACAGCTTCTATCGGCGCTATCGCTATTACGACGACGCGCCGGTCGTGGTGGTGCCGCGCTATCGCCGGTATTATCACCACCATCATCACCACCATCATCACCACAGCTTCTATCGCCGCGACTACTGAAGGCGCGACGTCAGCAACGAGACGAACAGGACCTCCGGGTCCTGTTTTGCTTTCGGTGGCCAAAAAACCGGGAAATTCAAGCAGAATCGGCATCAGCGCCGGAACACTTATTCCAGACGAAGGAATGCCCCAGGGCCAGAAACGTCATCCGCCCTGTTCGTTGCGAGCCTTGTCCTTTGCCGCGCGGTGCAGGTGGCGGTAAGTGCCGTCGAACACCGTATCCGACGACGACGTCCACTCGGTCCCGGCCGCTAGTTTGGGCCGATTGTGGTAGATGCGGCGCGCCTGCAGCTCGCGCTCTGCCGCTTCCTCCTCGCCCATGTGCTCGAGCTCGAAATTGGCTTCCTCGGGAATGACGATGATTTGCGCGAAGGGCTCGTTCGGCCGGAAGACGTGGGTTCGGCCCTCCGCCGGGGCCTTGAAGACGCAGAAGAACATCATAGGCCACCAATTGCGGATCAGCGCAGGGACGGCGATCGGCACCGTATCAGTCGGATCCGTGTAGAATCGCGGATGCGGCTCGGTACGAACCGCCAGGCCTTTTTCGACCTTCAGATCGAGCAGTATCTGATAGGTGTAGAAGGCATCACCAAATCTGCGAAACGGCGGCCATTCCGCGCCACCTTCAGGCGGTTCACCCCAATCGGCCTCGAGCAGCAAGTGTCCGTCTTTGGTCGTGACGTGAAGCTCGAAATCATACGGATAGAACAGCTCGATGCCGTATTGCGCACCCTCGGAAAAAGGCACGCAATGCCAGACCTGCTCTCGCGAACCATCCGCACGAGGCTCTCGCTTGCCGGCCCACCCGGGGATTTCGAGCTTGGTGCGCCGCGGTGCCAGCCGCGGATTGTTGAGACGAAACTTGACCTTGTCCATCGTTCACCCGTCCAGCCACACTTGCAAAGTTTCGAAGCCGTAAGCCGGGCCCCGTCTCAATGCATTGAACTAACATTGTCACGGCCCTTCGGATGCAAGCGTTTGCGCAGGAGGCGTGAATTGACCCTGAACGAATCGCGGCCTATATGCGTTTAGAACAATTCTAAACTACCCAAACGGGGTGATCAGGTGAAGAGCTTTGCTGATTTGACCGAGCGCGAGGTGCTTGCGGTCGCGATTGCCTCCGAGGAGGAGGACAGCCGCATCTATATGAGCTTCGCCGAGGACCTCCGGGAGCGCTACCCTGATACCGCCAAGATATTTGAGGAAATGGCCGAGGAAGAACGCGGACACCGGCACCGCCTGCTGAAGCTCTACGAAGAACGGTTTGGTGCGCATCTGCCGCCGATCCGCCGCGAGGACGTCAAAGGCTTTCTGCGCCGGCGCCCGATCTGGCTGACCAAGAACCTGCCGCTCGACACGATCCGGAAAGAGGTTGAGACCATGGAGCTCGAGGCCGAGCGCTTTTACGCGCGGGCCGCCGAGCAGGCCGAGGATGTCGGCGTGCGCCGCCTGCTCGGCGATCTCGCCGAGGAAGAAAAACATCACGAGAACCGCGCGGTCGCGCTCACCGACGAGATCTTGAAACCCGATGTGCGCGCGGAGGAAGACCGCACGCGGCGGCGGATGTTCGTGCTGCAATATGTGCAGCCGGGCCTTGCCGGCCTGATGGACGGTTCGGTCTCGACCTTGGCACCATTGTTCGCGGCGGCTTTCGCCACGCACCAGAACTGGCAGACTTTTCTCGTCGGCCTCGCCGCCTCGATCGGCGCGGGCATCAGCATGGGCTTTGCGGAAGCGCTGTCAGACGATGGTTCGCTGACGGGACGCGGCTCGCCCTGGCTGCGCGGCCTCACTTGCGGCGCGATGACGACGCTCGGCGGCCTCGGCCACACCATGCCCTATCTTGTGCCCGACCATTGGGCCAACGCATTCTGGATCGCGACCGGAATCGCCGGCATCGTCGTGTTCTTCGAATTGTGGGCGATCGCCTTCATCCGCGCGCGCTATATGGATACGCCGTTCCTGCAGGCCGTCTTCCAGATCGTGCTCGGCGGCGCGATCGTGCTGGCGGTGGGGATCTTGATCGGTGCGGCCTGAGGCGAGCGGGATGAAGCGGAATCTTCCATACACTGCGCTCGCAAGCCTCCTGGCCGTATTGGTCGTGTTTGCCTCGAACGCACACGCCACCGACGAGATCCAGGTCTACAACGCCGGCATCGCCGAGGTCGGCCAGTTCACGATCCAGCAGCACCTCAATTATGTTGCGCTCGGACAGAAAGACCCGCCATTTCCCGGCGGCTTTCCGTCCAACCACAGCCTCAACGGCACGCCGGAATTCGCCTACGGCATGACCGACTGGTGGGAGCTCGGGCTTTATCTGCCGTTTGCCGTGCAGGACCAGCAGTTCCTGTCCGACGCTTTCAAGCTGCGCACGTTGTTCGTCTCGCCGCATGCCGAGCAGCGGAATTTCTTCTATGGCGTGAATTTCGAGCTGAGCTACGAAATGCCCAAATTCGCGCAGACACGATGGGGGCTGGAGATCCGCCCCATTATCGGCGTGCGCAACACGCAATATGAGTTCATCGTCAACCCGATCGTGGATATCGGCTTCGGCCGCAGGGGCGAAGTCGATTTCGCACCCGCCGCCCGCTTGGCGCGTAACTTCGGCAACGACGTGTTCGCCGGCTTCGAATATTACGCCGACTTCGGCGAGATCGGGAATTTCAGCAAGCTCCCCGAACAGCAGCACATGCTGTTTGCCGTCACCGACTTCAAGGCAGGCGTGTTCGATGTGAACTTCGGCGTCGGCTACGGGTTGACCCCGGCGTCCGACCGGCTCGTGGTCAAGACCATCATCGGCTACGCCTTCCCGGTGCCGGGGCAGGCAACGGACGCCAGCACGCGGATGAGCAGTGGGCCCTTCAACCCGTTCGTTCATTCCGCAGCGCGAAACTTCCAGCCCTGATCGGTGCGATATTCAACGGCAGTCAACTCATGACCACCCACCTTCGATACGGCGCACCTGCCAAAGTCTTCCACTGGCTCATCGTCGCACTGCTCGCGGTGCAATACCCGATCGGCTGGTTCATGCCGGACATCCATCGAGGTATGAATCCAGACGCCGGCATGACGTTCCACGTCTCGACCGGAATCACGATCCTGGGGCTCACGGCGCTCCGTTTTCTCTGGCGTCTCACCCATCCCGTCGCACCCGAGAGCTCTCTTCCTGCCTGGCAGCGCATGTCCTCCGAGGCGGTCCACTGGCTGCTCTACGCGCTGGTGCTGGCGACGACGGTCTCTGGCTGGCTGTTCGCGTCGTTCCGCGGCTGGTCCGTATCGTTCTTCTATCTCGTGCCGTTGCCGATGCTCGCGTCCGACAATGCGGCGGCCGGGCGGACCATTGACGGCCTCCACCAGGCCATGGAATGGGCGTTGCTCGTCACCATCGGCATTCACATCGCGTCCGCGCTCGTACATATCTTCATCTATCGCGACCGCGTGATGGAGCGAATGCTGCCCGGATGACATCCCAGACAGATCAACCACGATCAAACGGCGGTTGCGGCATGGGATAAAACTGCGCATCATTCCTCAGTGAAGCGCAGGAGCATGCCGTGGCGAGATCGGAATGGAGTTTCAAGAGCGCGGTCGAGCTGTCGGCCGCATTAAAGGCGAAGAAGGTTTCTTCGGTCGAGCTCACGCAGGATGCGATCCACCGCATCGAACGTCACGACGGCAAGGTCAACGCGATCTGTGTCCGCGATTTCGACCGGGCGCTGGACGCCGCACGCGACGCTGACGCCGCCTTAGCCCGCGGCGAGCGGAAACCGCTGCTCGGCCTGCCCATGACGGTGAAGGAATCCTACAATATCGCCGGCCTGCCCACGACCTGGGGCAATCCCGCGCACAGGGACTTCATTGCCAAGGAAGACGCGCTGCCGGTCACGCGCGTGAAGGACGCCGGCACCATCGTGCTCGGCAAGACCAACGTGCCGCTCGCGCTCGCCGATTGGCAGAGCTACAATGACGTCTACGGCACGACCAACAACCCCTACGATCTCGGCCGCACGCCCGGCGGATCCTCCGGCGGCTCCTCTGCGGCGCTGGCCGCGGGCTATGGTCCGCTCTCGATCGGCTCCGACATCGGTGGCTCGCTGCGCGTGCCGGCGTTCCATTGCGGCGTCTACGCGCACAAGCCGAGCTTCGATCTGTTGCCATCGCGCGGCCATACGCCACCGCCTGCTGCGCCGCTGGCCTATGAGCGCGATCTCGCGGTGATCGGCCCGATGGCACGGAGCGCCGGCGATCTATCCTTGCTGCTCGACGTCATGGCCGGCCCCGATCCGCTCGAGAACGGCAAGGCCTACCGGCTCGAACTGCCTGCCGCGCGTCACGGCTCGCTGAAAGAATTCCGTGTCCTCGTGATTGACACCGATCCGGTGCTACCGACCGACGCCGCCGTGCGCGGCAGCATCAACACGCTCGCCGACAACCTCGCCAGGGCTGGTGTCAAGATCGAGCGCAGCAGTCCGCTGCTGCCGGATTTCGCGGCGTCCTCGCGCCTCTATATGCGGATGCTGCTGTCGTTCCTCGGTGCCAGCTTTTTGCCCGAATTCTACGACGGCGCAGTTGCAGCAGCAGCCAAATTGCCGGCCGACGACAACAGCCTGCAGGCCGAACGCCTGCGCGGTATCGCGCTCAGCCATCGCGATTGGCTGATCGCGCGCGGCGGCCGGACGCGGCTGCGCGCGCAATGGCACGAGCTGTTCAAATCCTTCGATGCCGTGATTTGCCCGATCATGCCGACGCCGGCTTATCCTCATGATCACTCGGAAGATCAGGAGCAGCGCCGCGTCGTGATCGACGGCAAGGAGCACGTCTATACCGACCAGCTCGCCTGGCCCGGCATCGCGACATTGCCCGGCCTGCCCTCGACCGCGATTCCGACAGGCTTTGCCCCCGATGGACTACCGGTCGGCGTCCAGATCGTCGGCCCATGGCTGGAAGACCGCACGCCGCTGAAGCTCGCCGAGCTGATCGAACGCGATTTCGGCGGCTTCGTGCCGCCGAAGATGTTTGAGGATTGACGTTCGCCCGCGCCCGTCGTTGAGAGCGCAGAGCCTCGTCCGCGCTTCGTGGCTCAGCTATCGAACACAATCACGCTGCGCAGCGTCTTGCCCGCCTTCATGCTGGCAAAACCCTCGTTGATCTCGGGGAGCCTCAGCTTGGCCGAAATCCAGTCCTCCAGGTGCAGCCGGCCGCGCAGGTAGAAATCGACCAGGCGCGGCATGTCCACACGAAAGTGGTTCGAGCCCATGGACGAGCCCTGGATCCGGCGCTCGCGCAAAAAGTCGAAGCCGTGCAGCTCGATCTTCTGGCCGAACGGGATCATGCCGACGATGGTCGCGGTACCGCCAGAGGCGAGCATGCCGAAGGCCTGCTCGGCGGTCTCCTTGCGGCCGAGCACCTCGAACGAATGATGCACGCCGCCGTTGGTGAGATCGCGCACCTGCTTCACGACATCGCCGTCGGCGGGATTGATGATGTCGGTCGCGCCCAGCTTGGTCGCGAGTTGCAGCTTGGCCGGATTGGTGTCGATGGCGATGATGCGGCCGGCGCCCGCGATCTGCGCGCCGTTGATCGCGGCCATGCCGACGCCGCCGCAGCCGATCACGGCGACGGTCTCACCCGCAGTCACCTTCGCGGTGTTCACCACTGCGCCGTAGCCGGTGATGACGCCGCAGCCGATCAACGCCGCGAGATCGAGCGGCATCTCCTCGCGGATTTTGACGATCGCGTTCTCGTGCACCAGCATCTGCTCGGCAAAGGACGACAGGTTGAGGAACTGGTTCAGTTTCTCCGGCCTGTTCCACTGCATCCGGTTCGACGCGCCCGGCAACATTTTCACGGTTGTGTCGGTGCAGAGCACGGTGCGGCCGGTGGTGCAATTGTCGCAGGTGCCGCAGAACACCGACAGACAGGTCACGACGTGGTCGCCGGGCCTGACATAGGTGACATCCGAGCCGACCTGCTCGACGATTCCGGCCGATTCATGCCCGAGCACCGCGGGCAGCGGATGCGGATAAAGGCCTTCCATGAAATGCAGGTCGGAGTGGCAAAGGCCCGCAACCGCGGTGCGGATCAACACCTCGCGCGGGCCGGGTTTCGGCAGGCTGACATCCTCGATGACCAGCGGCTTGTTGACTTCATAAAGGACGGCGGCCTTCATCGAGTGCTCCCTATCGCTTTTCTTTGGTTTGGTGGCGCGCAGCCTACGCCGCCGCAATCAGTTCGCCAATGTCACTCATAGAAGCATCGCGATCGCCAAGCAGCAGCTCCGCGACCTTCGCTTGCGTGGCATTTTCCGTCAGCCGGAACAGATCGCTCGGCGTCACGCGATGGTCGATCACCAGCCGCGACAAGAGCAGCCGGCGCGCGTCGCCGCGCATCTCGTGGACGCGGTGCGCTTCCCAGGCCAGCGCGACGGCGCTGGCGATATGATAAAGCATGCTGGTCGCGCGCCGCGCATCGGCCTCGTTCTCGGACTTGCCCGCGACCTCGCGCGCAAAGCCGACCGCCCGATCGACAAAGCCGCGCAGCTTGTCGCGCCAGACCTGCGGCACGGAGACGCTGTCGTCCAGCCGTGCATGCAGATCGGCTGCCAGCGCGGATTCCGCGCCGTGGCGGCCGACCGCGCGCCGCAGCGCATCGATCGCGACGATGTTGCCGGTACCTTCCCAGACGGAGCCGAGATGCGCGTCGCGCAGCAGACGCGCCGTGGCGAATTCCTCGATATAGCCGATGCCGCCACGCATCTCGAGCGCATCGCCGCAGACTTTCCGCGCGTCGCGGGTGGCGCGGAATTTCAGCGTCGGCGTCAGGATGCGCAGCAGCACCGCCGCATCCTGGCTACCGGCTTCCGCGCGATCGAGCGCGTCGGCCGTCAGAAAGCTCATCGACAGCGCCTGCTCGACCGGCAGCATGATCTTCAGCATCTGGCGCCGGCCGAGCGGCAGATCGATGATACGGTTGCCGAACACGACGCGGTTCTTCGCCACGGCAAGCGCATCATGATAGGCGCGCCGCATCAGCGCCGTCGATTTCACGCCATTGGAGAGCCGCGACGAATTGACCATCTCGGCCATCTGTACGAAGCCGCGGTCGAGCCGGCCTACGGCATAAGCGATCGCGCCTTCGAGCTTGATCTCGCCGGAGGCCATCGAACGCGTGCCGAGCTTGTCCTTCAGACGCACGATCCGATAATGGTTCTGGGAGCCGTCGTCGAGGAATCGCGGCATCAGGAACAGCCCGACACCGCGCGTGCCGGGGCCGGCTCCCTCGGGCCGCGCCAGCAGCATCGCGACCTTCGCATCGGCGTTCGAGCAGAACCATTTCTCGCCATAGAGGCGCCAATGATCACCCTCCTGCACCGCTCGCGTGGTGAGTGTGCCGACGTCGGAGCCCCCTTCCTTCTCGGTCATGAACTGGCCGCCCTGGGTCAGCTTGCTCATGTCGGTCTGGGTCAGGCCATCGAGATATTTCGCTTTCAGCGCTTCGCTGCCGAAGTTCGCCAGCAGCTTGGCGCAGCCGTCGGTGACGTTGATCGGGCATCCCATGCCGAACTCGGTCTGGTTGAACAGAAACGTGAAGGCGTGTTTGGCCACAACAGGATATTTGTCCGGCCAGCCCATGATGCCCTTGCGGATCGAGAGCGCATGGATGCCGAACTCGCCAAAGGCGGCGTTCTCCAGCTCACGATAGGCAGGATGATATTCGATCGACTGCACGTCACGGCCGAACTTGTCGCGCTGGTGCAGCACCGGGGTGTGCCGGTCGGCGAGCCGCGCACATTCGTCGAGACGGCCGCCGGCCAGTTCGCCGAGGCGATCGAGATGCGGCTCGATATGGCGGAAGAGGTTGTCCGGCAGATGGATGCGCAGAAGATCAGTGAGCGCCTGATCGGCACGATAGAAGTTCATGCCTGATGTATCGGGCGCCAGCAGACCCGAAGGTGCGGCCGCGACGTTATTTGGCTGCGCTGTGACCGGCTTGTGCATGATCGTCCTCTTCGCTTCCGCCCGGCGGCATTCTTGACGCTTGCCGCTTGAGATGATGTCGATCATGCTCCCGTCGCGAGCAGCGATAAAGCCGCAAATTGTCAAGGAGGCATGATCGCCCTGAAGCAGCAATTCGCTCTGCGGAATTGTGATCGACTGCTCCAACGTCCCGGCTGGTTGCCCGCGTAGCGGATGCATAGATCAGCGGCTCCCGTCCCCGAGAGATCACGCCAGAGACCACATCATGGAACACCCGACATACAAGATTGCCCTCATCGTCGGCGCCGGCGAAGGCCTGAGCGCCTCGCTGGCGCGGCTGCTGTCCGCGCAAGGCATCCGCGTCGCGCTGGCCGCGCGCAAGATCGAGAAGCTTGGCGCGCTCTGTAGCGAGACCGGCGCCAAGGCCTACGCCTGCAACGCCACCGAGCCCGAGGAGGTCGAACGCCTGTTCGGCCTGGTCGAGCGCGAGATCGGCACACCCGATCTCGTCGTCTACAATGCCAGTGGCCGCGCCCGCGGACCGTTCGTAGACCTCGTTCCGGCCGACGTCGCGAACGCGATCGCGGTCAGCGCCTATGGCGGCTTCCTGGTGGCGCAGCAGGCGGCGAAGCGCATGCTGCCGAGCAAGCATGGCGCGATCCTGTTCACCGGCGCTTCGGCCAGCGTCAAGGGCTATGCGCAATCCGCCCCATTTGCGATGGGCAAGTTCGCGCTGCGCGGGCTGGCCCAGAGCATGGCTCGTGAGCTCTCGCCCCAGGGCATCCACGTTGCGCATTTCGTGATCGACGGGGGCATCCGCAGCGCGGCACGCGCGGAGGCGGCAGACAGGCCGGATTCGATGCTCGATCCCGATGCGATCGCGGAGAGCTATTGGAACGTGTTGCAGCAACCGCGCAGCGCCTGGAGCTGGGAGCTGGAGCTGCGTCCCTGGGTGGAGAAGTTTTGAGGGAGGTAGCATGACCACCGAAACCACCATCGATACCGGCACCAGCGAACTGCTCTGCGTCATTCGCGACCGTGTCGCCGTGATCACGCTGAACCGGCCGGAGGCGCGCAATTCGCTGTCGGACACCCTGACGCCGGCCCTGCGCACGATGATCCGCAGCTGCGGCGAGAATCCCGATGTCGGCGCACTGCTCATCACCGGCGCCGGCGGGGCGTTCTGTGCCGGTGGCAACGTCAAGGGCATGGGTGCGCATCGCGACCCCAAGAAGCAGCAGATGTCGCTGGAGGATCGTGTCGCCGATCTCCAGGAGCGGCAGCGGCTGCTGACCGGCGCGCTGGTGTCGGTGCGCAAGCCGACCATCGCAGCCCTGCCCGGCCCCGCGGTCGGCGCCGGGCTGGCCCTCGCCATGGCCTGCGACCTCCGCATTGCCGCGCAGTCGGCCTTCGTCGCCACCGGCTATGCCCGCATCGCGCTCTCGGGCGATTACGGCATCGCCTGGCTGTTGACGCGCCTCGTCGGCACCGCGCGGGCGCGCGAGCTGCTGTTCACCGGCGATCGCGTCGATGCCGCGCGCGCCGAGACGATCGGCCTCGTCAACCGTGTCGTGCCCGACGACAAACTGCAAGCCGAGGCGGTCGCCCTGGCAAAATCCCTCGCCGAGGGCCCGCGCCTGGCGCTGCGCTACATGAAAGACAACCTCGACGAGGCCCTGCTGTTCGATTTCGAGACCGCCAGGGATCACGAAGCCGAACGCCTGATCCGCCTGACCACGACAGCCGATCACAAGGAGGCGGTGCAGGCATTCATCGAGAAACGGAAAGCGGTATTCACGGGGAAGTAGGCGCGGCATCGTGTGAAAGCAAAAAAAGCCCGGCTCTGGCTTGGCCAGGCCGGGCTTGGAGTGGTGTCAGGCCGAGGCTGAGGGGCGTTCGGCCTGACGGGAAAGTGCGGCGAGACGCCAACTCGCGCACGGTACGTCCTTTGGCGCGAAGTGGATCTCCTTTTCGAAGCGCACCAGCTTCCAGTCGTCGGGATGATTGACGAAAGCAAACCCGGATTTGCGCGCGAGCGAGATCATGGTCTGGTTGGAGCGCAGCGTATCGCCGAAGATATGCTGGGCGCCGAGTGCGGCGGCGCGGCATTCGAGATTTTTCAGAAGCGCAGTCGCGATGCCGTGACCCTGCCAGCGGTCGTCGACCGAGAGGCCGAACTCCAGCGTCGATGTCTCCTCATGGAGAGCATAGCGCGCCTCGGCAACGATCGTCTCGAAGCCATCGACCACCTTGGTCGCAACCACGGTGAAACGTTCGCGCTCGCCGACCGCGAGGAAGTCGTGCAACAGCCCCTTCGGTAGTTCGCTGATCGCGCCGAAGAAGCGGTTGTAGCGGGAGCGGGTCGAGAGCGAACGGAAATAATGCTGAAGCTCGTCGGTGTCACCCGGCTCGACGAAGCGGACGTTTAGAGCCTCGCCTTGCCGGGTGCGCAGCGTGTCCGAATATTGCGTCAGGTCTTCCAGGCGATAGGTGCTCATGACATGAGCCTTGACGGAAGAATGTCGGAAGAAGGGACCGCCGGCGCCCCTGTGATCAGGCGGCGCCGGCCTGGCGGCCAGTCAGGCCCGCCAGAAGGGTTTGTCGGCCTCGTAGGCAATGTCAGTCCAGGACAGGCCGACGTCATGGAGGTCGCGAGCGGTCCAGTTGGTCAGCTCACGTCGGGTCCGGTAGCGCTCATGCCAGATATGGAGGGTCTCGCCGATCTGCTGGATCAGGCCCGGTGCATGACGATTTGTCATTGAATTGTGGGTCAAAGTGGACATCTTCAGCTCCTTGAGCTAACTTGCAGGCTAATATCTGCTTCTCAGTGCGCTGCCACAAACGACATTTTGTACCCTTTCGCATGATATAGTATCATGCATCATGCTGCCAGATGATTGCCAGATTACCCTCCCTGAACGGATTGCGGGCGTTTGAGGCTGCGGCGCGCCATCTCAGCTTCACGCTGGCGGCTAGCGAACTGAACGTGACCCAGACCGCGATCAGCCATCAGATCCGCAGGCTGGAGGAGGAACTCGGCATCCGCCTGTTCATCCGGCAGAACCGCGCACTGGCGCTGACCCCGGAAGCGCGCGACTACCTGCCGGGCGTGCGCGCCGCCTTCAATGACCTTCGCCTGGCCACCGACCGTCTGCTGCGCAAGGACGACGACAAGGTGCTGACGGTCTCGACGATAGCATCGCTCGCCGCAAAGTGGCTGCTGCCGCGGCTGACCGATTTCCAGGAGAGCCACCCCGGCATCGACGTCCGCATCACCACATCGACCAGCCTCGTCGATTTCCAGCGCGACAATGTCGACGCAGCCATCCGCTACGGGCGCGGCCAATGGCCGGGCGTGCGAGCCGACTGGTTGATGGCGGATGAGTTGTTTCCCGTATGCAGCCCGTCGCTGCTGCGTGGCGACAAGCCGTTGCGGACACCCGCGGATCTGAAAGACCACGTGCTGCTCCACACCAACAACAGCGACGATTGGCGGCTCTGGCTGACCGCGGCGGGCCTCGCGACGGGCATGTCGCAGCAACCCGGCATCACCTTCGACATGACGTTCATGACCGTGCAGGCGGCCATCGATGGCATGGGGGTCGCGATGGGACGGACCTCCTACGTGCAGGACGACATCGCCAAAGGCCGTCTCGTGGTGCCCTTCAGAATCGCGCTGCCATCGAATGCCGGTTTCTATCTCGTCTCACCGGACGGCCGCCGCGAGTCAGCGAAGCTCACTGCGTTCCGGCAATGGCTGATTGCTGCGACGCAAAATAAGGCTCACGGAATCAACAGCCTGGAGCCTGAAATTCATTGACACCGGAATTGGCAGCCCGCAGGGGTATGTCGGATTGCCGCACCACATATCTGTCGCATGCTGCGAAACCAGCTTCGGTCCGGCCACGTCTTGAGGGAATAGCGTCATGGCCGGACCAGCCGCATCAACCAATCCGCCCCAGATCAAGTCTCGCATCGGCGCGATCCTGCGCGCAACATCGGGCAATTTCCTCGAACAGTTCGACTTTTTCCTGTTCGGCTTCTATGCGCAGGACATCGCGAAGGCGTTTTTCCCCGCCGCCGACGAGACCGCCGCGCTGCTCAACGCATATGGCGTGTTCTGGCTCGGCGCGCTGATGCGCCCCGTCGGCGCCATCGTGCTCGGCTCCTACATCGATCGCATCGGTCGACGCCAGGGCCTGATCGTTACGCTGGCGCTCATGGCGCTCGGCACCGTGGTGATCGCGTTCTGCCCGTCTTACGCGGCGATCGGTGTTGCCGCACCGGTCATCGTCCTGATTGGCCGCTTGATCCAGGGGTTCTCGGCCGGCGTGGAGCTTGGCGGCGTCTCTGTTTACCTGTCCGAAATCGCGACACCAGGCAATCGCGGTTTCTACACCTCGTTCCAGTCGTCCAGTCAGCAGGTCGCGATCTTCGTCGCGGCGATCATCGGCTTCATCCTGAGAGAAGCCATGCCGGGCGACACCTTCCTGGATGTCTTCGGGGGAATCGCGAAGTGGCGGATCCCGTTCTTCGTCGGTTGCATCATCATCCCCGTCATTTTCATGTTGCGGCGCTCGCTCGAGGAAACGCCGGCCTTCCTGGCCATGAAGAAGCATCCGACCGCGCGCGAAGTCTTTGCTTCGGCGATCGCGAACTGGCGCATCGTCGTCCTCGGCATGATGATCGCCGTGCTGACCACGACAACCTTCTACTTCATCACGGTCTACGCCCCCGGCTTCGGCAAGCAGCTGAACCTCTCGCCGACGGGGACGTTGCTGGTGACGCTTCTGGTCGCGGTAACCAATTTCATCTGGAATCCGGTCGGCGGCGCGGTGTCCGACCGGATCGGCCGCAAGCCGGTCCTGCTCACCATCGCCATCCTCTCGCTGCTCACCGCCTATCCGGCGTTGCACTGGCTCGCAGCGGAGCCGACTCTCGGCAAATTGCTGGCGGTGCAGATGATGTTTTCGTTCTACTTTGGCGTCTACAGCGGCACCATGCTGGGATGCCTGGTCGAGATCGTGCCGGCACATGTCCGAACCACCTGTTTCTCGATCGCCTTCGCATTGGCCGCGGGCATCTTCGGCACGTCCACGCCCGCCATCGCGACCAAACTGATCAGCGCGACCAACGGGGACAAAGCCTCACCGGCATACTGGCTCATGTTCGGCGCGGCGCTCGGCATCATCGCCGCACTGATCGTCTATCGCGGAGGCAAGCAGGCGGTGCCGGCATACGATACGGCAGCGGAGCCGACGGCAGGACACTAGGCTTACAACTCAACCACCACGTAATCGCTCTCGACCTTCACCGCGAGAGTCTCCGCGACATACGGCCCCTTCACCACAGCCGCGCCCGACTCAGCACGCGCCGGGTAGGCTTTCACGCGAAAACGGCGGGGATCGCAATAGGATTGGCCGGTGCGGATGTCGAACTCCCAGCCGTGCCAGGGGCAGCGGATGATCTCGCCGAGTTTCGTATACGCGATCTCGCCGGGGTCCTTTGACTGCGCGAGCCCGATCAGGGGTCCCTCGCACAGCGCCGCGCCCTGGTGCGGGCAACGGTTCATCAGGCCGAAATACTCGCCCTTGATGTTGAAGACCGCGATCGGCCGTCCGTCGATCTCCAGAAATTTTCGCGTGCCGGGCGGAAGCTCATCGACCGCGGCAATCACATGCCGAGCCATCAATTGATCCCGTAGAGCGCGCGTGCATTCCCGAGATAAAACGCCTCGCGGTTGGCCTCGCTCACGCCCGCCGGCAGCACGCGCGACGGCTCGTCATAATCCCAATGCGGATAGTCGGTCGCGAACAACAACCTATCCCAGCCGATCCATTTGATCACATCGAACAGGTCCTCGCGGCTTTCAGGATCTTCCATCGGTTGCGTCGTCCACCACACCTGCTCACGGATATATTCCGACGGCGGCCGCTTCACATGCGGCACCTCGCTGCGCAAGCGCTGCCAGACCTTGTCGAGCCGCCAACCCAGCGACGGCGCCCAGCCGAATCCGGCCTCGATCATCACCATCTTCAGTTTCGGGAAGCGCTCGAACACGCCTTCCAGCACGAGACTCGCAAGCGCCGATTGCTGGCACTGCGAATGGCCGACCATCTCCTCGATGTAATAAGACGGCCATCCTGACGGCGTGATCGGGTTGCCGCCGAAGCCGAAAGCGTGGACACCGACCGGCAAGCCCGCCTCCTCCGCGGCCTGGTAAATCGGCCAGTAGCGGCGCTGGCCGAGCGGCTCGACATTGCGGCTGAGCAGCAGCACCTGCACGAAGTTCTTGTCGCCTGCGCGCTCGCGGATTTCGGCCGCAGCCGACAAACCGTCTTCATTGCCGACGACGATCGAAGCTTTCAGCCGCTTGTCCTTGCTGGTCCATTTGTCGATCTGCCAGTCGTTGATCGCCGAGCAGAGTGCCGCCGAGAGGTCGTGATTGCGGATGCCCTGCCCGGTGTTGAGTGGATTGAGCACGCCAAGCTGCACATTGTTCGGATCGAGCAGCTGCTTCTGCATGAAGGAGAGCGACGATCCCTGCGGCCCGCCTTCCGGCGGATAGGCGTCACGGCGCGACGCGTTTGGCTGGGCCTTCGGATAGGGCGGGCCTTCCATCATGCCCTGATAGGCGTGAACGCCGTAGACTTCGAGGTGATGCTGCCAGCGTTTGGCCAGATAAGGATAGAGCTCGGTCCGGGTCGCGCGCGCCGGATGGATGTCGCAGTCCGCAATCGCGGTCTTTGTCGTCAGAGGGGAAGCGGCTTCTTGGCTCTCGCGGAACTGGATATTCATCGCCTTGCCTCCTTTGGCAGCGGGCTCACGTCAGGCGGGGATAGGTTGCATACGGATTGTCGATCATGATCTTGCGCACGAGATCGGGGGTGAGCCCCGCGGGCAGCGCGTCCTGGCCGTCGAACTGCCAGTGTGGATAGTCCGTGGAGAATAGGACCAATTCGTCGGACTGCATATGATCAAACAGGCGAATTAATGTCGCCTCGTCCGGCGGCGCATCAAATGGCTGTAATGAGAAACGGATGTTGCTGCGCACAATCTCGAGCGGCGCGCGATCGACCCAGGGCGTCTCCATCCGCACCCCGCGCCAGAACTTGTGCAGGCGCCAGAGATAGGGCGAGAGCCAGGAGACGCCGGACTCCAGCATGACCATCTTCAGCCGCGGATATTTGGCGAAAACGCCCTCGACGATCAGGCTGGTGAGCTGGGTCTGGAACGCCTGGGCCTGACCGGCATAATCCTCGATATGGTAGGAACCCCAGCCCACCGCAGTCGGCGGATTGTGATAGGCAGAACCGGCGTGAATGCCGATCGGCAAATCGAGCCGTTCCGCCGCCTCATAGATCGGCCACAGCGCGCGCTTGCCGAGCGGCGTGTCGCCCATGACAAGCATCAGCACCTGCACGAAGCGCATGTCCTGCGCGCAGCGCTCGATCTCGACGACTGACTTCTCGACGCTCTGCGTCGGGATCACGATCGAGCCGCGCAGCCGGGAATCGCGATCGAGCCACTCCTTTGCCAGCCACTCATTCAGCGCGCGACAGAAGGCAGTCTGCATGTCTTCGGAAAACACCATCTGCACGCCATAGAGCGGATTGCAGATGGCATGCTTGAGCTGGAAGGGATCGAGCACATGACGCTGCATGTCCTCCAGGCTTTCGCCCGGCTTGCCATTCTCTGGGCGCCAATCGGGCCGCGCCACGATCGGCGAATTCTTGGGGTAGGATTGCGAGACGAGATCGACTATGCCGCGCGTCGTCACCTGGTCGCGCCAGTAGTCGTTCAGGTAAGGTAGCAGGCTGGTCAGATGCGGCACGGCCGGATGCACATCGCAATCCACGCCACCCGCGATCAGGGACGCCATCACGTCTCCCTTCTCACGTTTCCTCTCAAGTCTCCCGTCCGCCATTCAAGCAGGCCTGCTCCTCGCCCGCAACTCGGCCAAGGCTTTTGTCATATGCTAGGAAGACACAGCTCGGTTGCGAGGAACAGAGGTGCAGGCATGAAAGAGCTCATCGGAGTTGCGGAACAGGTCGCGGCAAAACTGATCGCGCGCAAGCAAACCATCGCGGTCGCGGAGTCCTCAGCCGGCGGCCTGATCGCGGCAAGCCTGCTCGCGGTCCCCGGCGCCTCCGCCTATTTCCTCGGCGGCGCCGTGGTCTATACCCGCGATGCCAGGCGCGTGCTGATGGATATTACGGATGAAGGAATGAAGGGCTTTCGTTCTTCGTCTGAACCCTACGCGAAGCTACTCGCCGAGCAGATGCGCGGCCGCTTCAGCTCCGTTTGGGGCCTGTCCGAGACCGGCGCGGCCGGCCCCACCGGCAACCGCTACGGCGATGCCGCCGGCCATAGCTGCATGGCCGTTGCCGGGCCGGCAGCGGAGGTGATGACGCTGGAGACCGGGAGCAACGACAGGTTCGCCAACATGCAGGTGTTCGCGGCGACTGCGTTGAAGCTGTTGCTGAGGAAGCTGGAGGGGTGAGCTTTCGACCGCCGGCAGCAATCACCTTCCCAAATGCCGCACAAAAATCCGCACCACATAGCCTTTGAACCGCGGGGCCTCGTCGTAGAGGTCCGACGCGATTCGCTCGATGCTCTCGCGCAGTGACGTGAACTGCGCCAGCCGCGCGCTGCTCTCGGTGCCCTGCATGCCTGCGAGCTCGTCCATCGCGGCATCGCTGATCTGGCATTGCACGGGCTCGCCATCATTCAGCATGGTGAAGCGGAAGGCCAGCCGTTCGAGGTCGTGGCCGATGATACTGTCGCGCAAAAGCGGCATCCAACTGTCCCGTTCGCGCCCCCGAACGGGACAATGCTGAAATTCGCGCGACTTGTCACCCCTCAGGTGGCGGCGGTCTCACGACCGGACTCCCCGGACGGCTTCAATACGCGAGAGCTGTTCCAGTGGCTTTGTCCAACGCGGCGGCCAATGACTTGTACTCCTCGCAATCCGTCCCGCAAATGGCCGCGATCCGGCTGAGATGAAACATCGCCTGCTCGCGATTGCCCTGCTCGAGCTGCCATAGACCATAATATTGCCAGGTCAGCACGTGGTTCGGGTCGATCTTCAGTGCGTGCTCGTACCAGACCTGTGATTGCTTGTAGTCACCCAGCTTGCGATAGGAGTAACCGATCAGGTTCGCGACATTCGCGCTGTCGTCGTGGCCGAGTGCCTTCAACTGCGCGATCGCGGCGGTGTAGTCGTTACGCTCGTAGATGGTGTCGTAGGCCACGCGGTAGCCCGCTGCAAACGCCGGATCATCGATACTGGATTGGTGGTTGGCCTTCTTGCCCTTCTGGGTGGCTTTGGTGCCGGTGCGCGCCGGATAGGTTGGAGCTGGCGTGCTCTGGCTGGCAGCCGGGTGCGCGAAGGGATCCATGCCGCCTCCGCCTCCAGCGCCACCACCGCCGCCGCCTCCACCTCCCGCGGCAAACGCCGGCGTGATTAACAAGGCTGCCGCAAATATACCCAGCGTGACGCGCCTGATCATTTTCGTGAACATCTCCGTCTCCTGTGCGTTCAAGCGGCCCCGGACGAATTGATAACCCTGCCTCGGCAGCATTATTCCGGGACGGTGGACGCATGGAGACGTCAGCGTTCGTATGACAGTCGTATTGTCCCTTACTGGAATGCGACTTCGGCAAAGCTGCGGAGCTTGCGCGAATGCAGCCGCTCGGATTCCTGCTGCTTGAGCCGTTCCAGCGCCTTCAGCCCGATATCGAGATGCTGGCCGACGCGGCGGCGATAGAATTCGCTGGCCATGCCGGCGAGCTTGATCTCGCCATGCAGCGGCTTGTCGGAGACACAAAGCAGCGTGCCATAGGGTACGCGGAAGCGATAACCATTGGCGGCGATCGCGGCCGATTCCATGTCCAGCGCGACCGCGCGGGACTGCGACAAGCGGCGGATCACTTCGGGCCCGGAAATCTCCCAATTGCGGTTGTCGACGCTGGCGACAGTACCGGTGCGCATCAGGCGCTTGAGCTCGAACCCCTCGAGGCCGGTGACGTCCTCGACCGCTTGCTCCAGCGCGACCTGCATCTCGGCCAGCGCCGGGATCGGCACCCACAGCGGCAACTCGCGATCGAGCACGTGGTCCTCGCGCACGTAACCATGCGCGAGCACGTAGTCGCCGAGCCGCTGCGTGTTGCGCAAGCCGGCACAATGTCCGAGCATCAGCCAGGCATGCGGCCGCAGCACCGCGACATGATCGGTGACGTTGCGCGCGTTGGACGGACCGGTGCCGATATTGATCAGGCTGATGCCGCGATAGCCGGGCATCTTCAGATGAAAGGCCGGCATCTGCGGCGTACGCGCGGGCGCGTCGCCGGTCGTTGCGCCGCCGCTATGCGTGATCATGTTGCCGGGCGCGACGAATGCTTCGAGTCCGGTCTCGCCGGACTGAAGCCGCTGCTGGCAGAGCTGCGCGAAAGCATCGACATAGAACTGGTAGTTGGTGAAGATCACGAAATTCTGGAAATGCTCGGGATCAGTGCCGGTGTAGTGGTACAGCCGCCGCAGCGAATAATCGACGCGGGCGGCGCGGAACAGCGACAGCGGCTCCGGCGCGCCGGGCTGAAGCTCGAAGGTGCCGTCCGCGATGGAATCATCCATGGTGGCCAGGTCAGGCACGTCGAACGCATCGCGCAGCGATCGTGCGACCGGCGAATTCTCGCTGGTGGTGATGGCGGCTTCGATGTTGATGTCGCGGCGATAGGCGAAGTGAATCGGGATCGGCTCGGCGGACTCGCCGATCTCGACGGGGACATCGTGGTTCTGGATCAACAGGCCGATCTGCTCGGTCAGATAGGCGCGAAACAGATCCGGCCGCGTCACGCTGGTCTCGTGCACGCCTGGGCCGGCGACGAAGCCATAAGCGAGACGCGAATCCAGCCGCGCATGCGTCGAAGTGGTGAGACGGACAAAGGGATAATAAGCCCGCACCCGCGTCGTGATCGCCTCGCCCGAGACATAAGCCTCGAACCGGTCGCGAAGAAATTTGGTGTTGCGTTCGTAGATCTCCTCAAGACGGGCCACGGCGAGACCGGCGTCGGTGAAGGATTTGGTGGCGATGGAGGGCGGAGATTGCATGGTTCGACCGTCGGGTTTTAGGCACCTGAGTCGAACTATAGCAAGATCGGAGCCGCGTCGTCATCGCGCGTGCAGCGATGCGCCAAGCGGTGACGAAAGAAGGATGACGTGCCTTTCGCCCGTCACTTCTCGCGGAAGGCACGCATGAACTGGTCGTGCAGCGGTTTCAAGAGGTACGACAGCATGGTGCGGTCGCCGGTCTGGACAAAGGCTTCGACCGGCATGCCGGGGATCAGCTTGGAATCGCCGAGCCGGGCGACCTCTTCGGCGGACATCGACACGCGGATCGTATAATAGCTCTGGCCCGTGCGCTGGTCCGTCGTGACGTCGGGCGAGACGCGACTGACGACACCGTTGAGCTCGGGTGTGGTGCGCTGATTGAAGGCGGAGAGGCGCAGCAGCGTCTTCTGGCCGATCTGCAGCTTGTCGATATCGACCGGGTTGACCTTGGCTTCCACCTGGAGGTCGTCTGTCTGCGGCACGATCAGCATCAAGGTGTCGCCGGCGGTGACGACGCCGCCGACGGTATGCACCGTCGATTGCAGCACCATGCCGTCCTGCGGGGCGCGGATGTCGACGCGGCGGAGCTGGTCCTCGGCCGCGACCTTGCGCTCGATCAGCTCGCCGATCTTGTCGTTGGTCTCGCGCAGATCCTTGGAGACCTCGCTCACCATATCCTTGTCGACCTGAATGATCTGCAGCTCGGTCTCGGTGATCTTGCCCTTGGCCTGCGCCCGCGAGGCGATGTATTGCGCGCGCTCGCCGTTGAGGCGGGCAGAGTCGCGCTCCAGCGTGGTCAGGCGCGAGATCTGCACCAGGTGCTTGTCATAGAGATCGCGCACACCGGTGAGTTCTTGTTGCACCAGGGAGATCTCCTTGTCCTTGGCCGTCTCCTGTGCGACGAGCCCCTCGATCTCCTCATTGAGCTGTTGGATGCGCTCACGCAGCTGCGCCTTCTGACCGGCGCGGCCGTTGACGCGGACGTCGAACAGCTTGCTCTCGCTGTCGATCAGCACCTTGACATCGGGATCGTTGGCACGCTCGAGCAGCGATGAAGGGAACTCGATCTTGTCGAGGCCGCGCTGCTCGGCCTGAAGCCGCGCCGCGCGCGCCTGCGCGGCGTCGAGATTCTTGGTGACGATGGCGAGATTGGCCCTGGTGACGGTGTCGTCGAGCCGCACCACGATGTCGCCAGCCTTGACCACGTCGCCGTCGCGTGCGCGCACCTCGCCGACCACGCCGCCGGTCGGGTGTTGCACCTTCTTGACGTTGGACTCGACCACGATCTGGCCCGGCGCGATCAGCGCACCCGAGATCTGCACCGTCGACGCCCAGCCGCCGAGGCCGACGCCCAGGAACGCCACGATTCCGAGGCCGAGGACCAGATGAAACTTGATCGAGTCCCGCACGCCCTTCTTCGCGGCAGGCTTTGTCCCGCCAACCGTCATCGTGCTCATGCTTTCGCCACTCCGCCTTCGCTGACGACCTTGATGGGCGTGGACGGCGCGACGCGGGACTGGAGTACCTGAGCGAGCACCTGCTCCTTCGGACCGAAGGCCTGCATCCGGCCGTCGCGGAGCACCAGGATCTGGTCGACCGCCTCGACGCCGATCGGCCGATGCGCCACCACGATGACGATGGCACCGCGCTCGCGCACACTGCGGATCGCGCGCGTCAGGGCCTCGTCACCCTCGGTGTCGAGATTGGAGTTGGGCTCGTCCAGCACGATCAGGAAAGGATTGCCGTAGAGCGCACGCGCCAGCGCCACGCGCTGGGCCTGGCCTGCGGAAAGCGAGGCGCCCTGCTCGCCGACCTGCGTATTGTAGCCCTCGCGCATCTTGATGATCATCTCGTGCACGCCGGCTTCCTTGGCCGCGGAAATGATGCCGTCGGAAGTCGCCTCCGGATCAAAACGGCTGATGTTCTGCGCGATCGTACCACCGAACAATTCGACGTCCTGCGGCAGATAGCCGATGTAACGGCCGAGCACGTCGGACGACCATTGATCGAGCGCCGCGCCGTCGAGCCGGACCTTGCCGCGGACCGGGTACCAGACGCCGACCAGCGCGCGGATCAGCGAGGATTTGCCGGAGCCGCTGGGTCCGATCACGCCGAGGCCGTTGCCGGCTTCGAGCGCAAAGGTGATGTCCTGGACGATGAGGCGCTGGTCGCCCGGGGCCACCATGGCGACGCCTTCGACCGAGAGGCGGCTGGTGGGCGCCTGCAATTGCGTCGGCATCGCCTGCGCCGGCATCTGTTCCAGAAGGCGGCTGAGGCGATGCCAGCTCTGGCGGGCCGCGACGAATGATTTCCAATGCGCGATCGCGAGATCGACCGGCGCCAGCGCGCGGGCAGACAGGATCGAACCCGCGATGATGATACCGGCGGTCGCCTCCTGGTGGATGACGAGCGTTGCGCCGACCGCGAGCACTGCCGATTGCAGCATCATGCGCAGCACTTTTGCGATGGCGCCGAGGCCGCCGGCGACGTCGCTCGCACGCTGATTGCCGGAGAGATATTTTTCGTTGGCTTCGCTCCAGCGCTGGTTGAGCCGGCCGGTCATGCCCATCGACACCAGCACTTCGGCGTTGCGGCGGCTGGACTGGGCGAGGTCGTTGCGCTGCGCGGCAAGGCTCATCGCCTCCTTCGCCGGCTGGCGGGACAGGAACTCGGTGACCAGCGTCAGGCCGACCAAGATGACGGCGCCGACCAGCGCGGTCAGGCCGATCATGACATGAAAGGCGAAACAGATGCCGAGATAGAGCGGCAGCCAGGGCAGGTCGAAGAATGCCCCCGGGCCCATGCTGCCGAGGAAGGAACGGACATTGTCGAGGTCGCGCAGCGGCTGCAGCCCCTCGTTGCGGCTGCCGACCCGCAGCGGCAGGCGGACGATGGTGTCGAACACGCGCTTGTTCAGCGCCTCGTCCAGCGCGGTGCCGACCCGTCCCAGGATGCGGCTGCGGATCATGTCGAGCACGCCCTGTGCCATATAGAGGCCACCGGCGAGGACGATCAGGCCGACGAGTGTCGGGATGCTGCGGCTCGGCAGCACCCGGTCGTAGACTTCCAGCATGAAGATCGACCCGGTCAGATAGAGCAGGTTGATCATGCAGCTCATCAAGCCGACGCCGACGAACGCCGTGCGGCAGGCACGCAGCGCGTCACCGAGCTCTGAACGGCGGAGGCCGGGAACGGCTGCCATCAGTCTGATCTCTTTCGGGTGAGGGGCAAAACCCCTGAATTCAAAGGCAAATCGAGGCGTGCTCGCCCCGGACTAATATCGCGTTCTCCCCGCGGGTAACGCAATCGAATTCATCCGGGCCTTGGCCACATCTACCCCGGACCGTCAGTTGCGCAAGTCCGGTTTTTCACAGTCTTTGCGGCTTTTTCTGGCAAAGACGGCGCCTCTCCCGGGCAACGGGAGAGGCGCAAGGTCGATCGAACGGCTCCCTGGCTAGAATCGGCCGCCGCCGCGCACCAGCCGAACCACCAGCAGCAGGATGACGGCGCCGATGGCGGAATAGATGATCTCCGAAACCAGCCCGAGGCCGAGATGGATGCCGAGCTTCGGGAACAGGAAACTCGCGACGAACGCGCCGGCGATGCCGATCAAGATGTCGCCGATGATGCCGAACCCGCTCCCCCGCACGACCTTGCCGGCGAGCCAGCCGGCAACCAGGCCGACGAACAGGATGATGACCAGGCTTTGACCAGAAATGTACATAAGTTGACGTCCCTCTCCGTGAACGGGGCCATGGAACCGGAACCGGGATGAATGCTGTCTGAATGGTGTTCCCGGAGCGACGGCTCGCGCCGGAAAGGCGAAAACAACCCCATGCACAGTAGCAACGGATCCGACGGCGGGCCCGGGATGGATTCTGACAACGCCATGCCGCCGTGAAGGATTTTTGGAGGAAGGCGCCTCAGCTCGCGAGCGCCTTCTCGGCTAGGTCACGACCACCGGCCCGGCCAGCACGCACCTTGTCGCCCTCCCCGGGCCGACCTCGACACTGTCAGGCAATCGCTCCAGACAACGCTGCTGGACGAGCTTGCAGCGGGGGGCGAAGGAGCAGTTGTGGGGCTTTTCGACCAGGGACGGCGGCGTACCGGGGATGGTTTCGAGACGGGCGCCGCGCTTGGCGCCATGGATGGTCGAGGCGAGCAGGCCCTTGGCGTAGGGGTGGACCGGCGAACGGACGATGTCGCGCAGGCTGGCCTGTTCCACGATCTGGCCCGCATACATCACGGCGACGCGGTCGCAGATCTCGATCGCAACACCGATGTCGTGGGTGACGAAAATGACGGACATGCCGAACTCGCGCTGCAATTCGCGCAGCAGCAGCAGGATCTGGATCTGCACGGTGGCATCGAGCGCCGTGGTCGGCTCGTCCGCCAGCAATATCTTGGGACGGCAGGCGAGCGCGAGCGCGATCATGGCGCGCTGGCGCATGCCGCCGGACATTTCGTGCGGATAGGCATCGAGCCGCCGTTTCGCCGAGGGGATGCGCACGACCTCGAGCATCTCCAGTGCCCGCGCCCGCCCGTCCGCAAAGCTCTTGCCTTCGTGACGCACGACGCTTTCGGCGATCTGCGCGCCGATGGTGTAGACGGGATCGAGCGCGAGCGCCGGCTCCTGAAAGATCATCGACACGACCCGGCCGCGGTACGACGACAGCTCCTCGTCGTGCATGGCGAGCACGTCGCGACCCATGACGTTGACGTGACCCGTGATCTGCGTGCGCTTCTTCGGCAACAGCCGCATCAGCGCACGCAAGGTCACGCTCTTGCCCGAACCGGACTCGCCGAGCAGGCCCAGCACCTCGCCATCGCCGAGCGAGAGACTGAGGTCGTTCACGGCGTGGACCGTACGTTCGCCGGTGAAGCGGATGTTGAGCCCTGAGATCTCGACGAGCTTTGTCATGACGGCAGTTCGGGCAACCTCTCGTGATAGTCGGTGACGCGCTGGAACGCGGCGCCGATGGTGAGCAGGGTCGCCTCATCGAAGGAGCGGCCGATCAGCTGCATGCCGATCGGCAGGCCGCTTTTGGCGAAGCCGGAGGGCATGGTCAGCGACGGCAGGCCCAGAAAGTTCACCGGACGGGTGAACAGCGTCAGCCGCTGCAACAGCGCCGGTGCGTTCGGCCCGCCGCCGACGTCGCTCTCCTCGATCGTCGGCGCCGGGACGGGCGATGCCGGTGCGATGATCGCGTCGACACCTGCGGCGGCCGCATTGTGCGCCGCGAGTGCCGGGCCACGCCAACGCATCGCCTCGAGATAGGTGACGGCGGGAACCGCGAGGCCGTTCTGGAGCCGCATCAGCGTCTGCGAACCGTAGTCCTGCGGCCGTTCGATCATCCAGCGCTTGTGGAAGGCGGCAGCCTCGGCTGCCAGCACGAGCTGGCTGGCGGAAGACAATTGCCGCTGGTCCGGCAGCTCGACCTTGACGATGTCGGCACCGTCACGCTTGAGCACCGCAATGGTCTCGTCCAGCACGCGCGCGACCTCGCTGTCGAGATCGTCGACATAGTACGATGCGGGCACGCCGACTTTGAGGCCCTTCAGCGAGCCTCTGGTCGCGCCGACGTAATCCGACAGCGGTTCGTGGCTGGCGGTCGAATCTTCGGGGTCCGGGCCGGCCATCAGCGCCAGCAGCAAGGCGCAGTCTTCGGCGGTGCGCGCGAGCGGCCCGACCGTGTCGAGCGATTGCGACAGCGGCATCGCACCGGCGCGGCTGACGCGACTCCAAGTCGTCTTCAGACCCGTGACGCCGCAGAAATGCGCGGGCATGCGGATCGAGCCGCCGGTGTCGGAGCCCAGCGCCGCAAAAGTAAGCCGCGCGGCGACCGCCGAGCCCGAGCCAGAGGACGAGCCGCCGGTGATATGCGCGACGTTCCAGGGATTGCGCACCGGACCATAATGGGCGTTGTGCCCGGTCGGCCCATAGGCGAACTCGGCCAGATGCAGCGTGCCGAGCCTGATCTGGCCGGCATCCTTGAGCCGCTGCAGGGCGGTCGATGTCACGGTCGGCACGAAATCGCGGCGGATCCGCGAGCCGCAGGTCGCGACCTTGCCCGCATCGTAATACATGTCCTTGTGGGCGAGCGGCACGCCGTGCAGCGGACCACGCAGCTCGCCCTTGGCAAGCTCGGCATCGGCGGCATCGGCCGCCTTCAGCGCGGCTTCGGGCTCGACCGACATGAAGGCGTTGAGATGCGGCTGCCACTGCGCGATGCGATGCAGCAGCGCGCGTGTCACCTCATGCGAGGAGACCTGCTTCATCGCGATCGCACGCGCGACCTCGGTGAGCGTCATCAAGGCAGGCTCAGCGCTCATTTCGACACCTTCCGGGTCTGCGCAAGCGGATAGAGCGCGGGCTCGAGGTCGAACGGCAGCGTGCCGGCGATGGCGGCAAAGCCTTCGAAGGCGGGTCCGATGGAGTTGGAGATGCGCGTCGCGATCTCATCGTCCAGGGGAATACCGGCGATCCGTGCCGTTGCCTGGATTTCCTTTGTCGTCGGTCTCGTCATGCGGTTTCCTCTTTGGGCGCACGGCTATGGCCTGATCCCGGAATGGCCATGTAGCAGGCGGCCTCGTGCCCCATATTATCGAGCGCGGTGAGCTTTGGTGTCGCATTTGCGCAGAGCGGCTCCGCAAACGGACAACGGGTGTGGAAGCGGCAGCCCGCAGGCGGATCGATCGGATTGGGTGGATCGCCCGAGATCGGCGGCTTCTCGGTGCGCCTGTCAGGATCAGAGGACGGCATCGCTGCAAGAAGCGCGCGCGTATAGGGATGCGCAGGCGCATCCCAGACCTGATCGACCGGGCCGAGCTCGACGACCTCGCCGAGATACATCACCAGCACCCGGTCCGAGATGTAGCGGACGACGTTGAGGTCGTGGCTGATGAAAAGATAAGTCAGGCCGAATTCGCGCTTGAGATCGGCGAGCAGATTGAGCACCTGGGCCTCGACGGATTTGTCGAGCGCCGAGACGGCCTCATCCAGGATCACCAGGCGCGGCGATAGCGCCAGCGCGCGTGCGATGTTGACGCGCTGCCGCTGGCCGCCCGAGATTTCGTGCGGATAGCGGTTGGCGAAGTTTGCAGGGACCAGACCGACCTTGCCGAGCAGCTCGCGGGCCAGCGCGTGCGCCGCACCATGGGCCATGCCGTGCACCTTCGGCCCAAACGCGATCGATTCCTCGATCGTCAGGCGCGGATTCAGTGAGGCGTAGGAATCCTGGAACACCATCTGCATGCCGCGGCGCAGATCGCGCAGCGACAACGACCGTCCGACGGTCATGCCGTCATAGATGATGTCGCCGTCATCGCGCGACATCAGGTGCATCAGCAGCCGCGCGGTGGTGGACTTGCCGCAGCCGGACTCGCCGACGATGCCGACCGTCTCGCCCTTGGCGACGGAGAAGGACACATTGTCCACGGCGCGAACGGTCCGCTTGGCGGCGAACAGCCCGCCACGCACCGGAAAATGTTTTGTGAGACCGCTGACCTGCAGCAACGGCTGCGCGAGGCCGCCGCGGTCTTCGACCTGCTCCAGCATGGCGACGGAAGTGTTGGTCTCGCTCATTGCCGCGGCCTCGTCCCCGTCGGGGAGAGGTCGCGCCGAAGGCGCGGGTGAGGGGGCGCGGCAAACTCGACGGAGCGTAACCCCTCACCCGGATTGCATGTTGCGATGCAATCCGACCTCTCCCTTCGGGAGAGGTGTGGCACCGACGTCGCCGCGCTCAGATCGTCTCTCATGGTCTCAGTTCCTGATGTCCATGGCGCTGCGCAGTCCGTCCGAGAGCAAATTGAAGCAGATCGACACCGCGAAGATCATCGCGCCCGGAAGCGCTGCGACCCAGGGATTGACGTAGATCGCGGTACGAAGCGTGTTCAGCATCAGGCCCCATTCCGGCTCCGGCGGCTTGGTGCCGAGGCCGAGGAAGGACAGACCGGCCGCCAGGATCATCGAGACCGAAATGAGACTGGTCGCATAGACGAAGATCGAACCGAGCACGTTGCCGAGGATGTGCACGCGCATGATCGTGAATGGCCCCGCACCCGAGGCGCGCGCGGCTTCAACGAAATCCATGTTGCGCACGCCGGTGGTGACGCTTTCGGCGACACGGGCGATCTGCGGCACGAACACGATGGTCAGCGCTACGATGGAGTTGAGGATGCCGGCGCCGAGCGCGCCTGATATCGCGATCGCCAGCAGCACGGAAGGGAAGGCGTAGAACACGTCGACCGTGCGCATGATCGCGGTGTTGAGCTTGCCTCCGACATAGCCGGCAACGAGGCCGAGCGAGGTGCCGATGCCGAAGGCGAGAATGACGGGCAAGATGCCGATGACGAGCGAGAGCCGGCCGCCATAGATCAGCCGCGCCAGCATATCGCGGCCAAGCTCGTCGGTGCCGAGCGGATAGCCCGCCGTGCCGATGTGGCGCAGGCGGCGGATCATCGAGCCCTTGTAGGGATCCTCGAGCCCGAGCCAGGGTGCGAGGATCGCGGAAATGAAGATCAAGAGCAGCACGATGGCGCAGGCCATGCTGACCTTGTCGCGCAGGATGCGACGGGCAACCGTCGCCCAATAGCCGCGCGCCTTGGTCGCGGGCGCAGCCTGGAGCGCGGCTTCGGTGGCGGCGGACAAAGGGAGCTCGGTCATCGGCTAGCCCCCGCAAAATTTTGGTTCGGTCGGTGCAAGCCAAGGAGGCGGTGCACCTCTCCCGCTTGCGGGAGAGGTCGCGCCCAACGGGTCGCGCCGAAGGCGCGCCCGATGGCAGGCTCCGGCGCGGGTGAGGGTTTTCTGCTCTTGGGGCTCGCGAGAGGAAACACCCTCTCCCCGACCCTCCCCCGCAAGCGGAGGAGGGAGCGCACCTCCCGTGGAGCTACAGCTCGGCTCATCCCGCTAGCCCCGTTTGATGCGCGGATCGATCGCAGCTTGGGCGATGTCGACCAGCAGATTGAGAAAGACGAAGAACAGCGCCAGCACCAGTATCGTGCCCTGCAACAGCGGCAGGTCGCGCTGGAAGATCGCGGAATTGAGCAGGAAGCCCGAGCCCGGCCACGAGAACACGGTCTCGATCAGGATCGAGCCCCCGAGCATGTAGCCGAGTTGGAGCCCCATCACGGCGAGCGCGGTGGGCGCGGCATTCTTGATGACGTGACCGAACACCCCTCGTTCGTGCAGACCCTTGGCGCGTAGCGCCTCGACGAAATCCTGGCTGAGAATGTCGCCGGTGAGCGCGCGCACGCTGCGGGTGACGATGCCCATCGGGATCACCGAGGTCGTGATCGCCGGAAGCACCAGATATCTCAGATGCGCCCAGTCCCAGGCCCAAGAGTTGGAGCCGTTCGGCCCGGCGCCGACCGCGGGCAGCCAGTTCAGCTCCACCGAGAAGATGATGACCAGCACCATGCCGAGCCAGTAGTGCGGCACCGAGACACCGGCGATGGCAAAGGACGTCGCGAGCTTGTCAATCCAGGTTTCGCGGAAATAGCCGGCGATCAGCCCGAGCAGGACGCCCATCGTGAAGCCGATGATGGCCGCCGCAATCGCCAGCGTGACCGTGTTGCCGACCGCGCGCATGACCTCGGCGAGCACGGGCCGGCCCGTCGCGATGGAATTGCCGAGATCGCCATGAAGGGCACGCAGCAACCACAGCCCGAACTGCACCGGCAACGGCCGGTCGAAACCATAGGCGGCGCGGAGCTGCGCGGCGAGCTCCTGCGAGGCATCTGCGGGGAGCACCGCAACGAGCGGATCGCCCGGTGTGATGTGCACGAGCAGAAAGCACACCAGCGCGACGCTGATGACGATCGGGATGACATAGACGATACGTCTGGCGATGTAGGCGAGCACTGACTTACCTGACGTGATGTCGCACGATACGAACGCGGGCTTCCGTATGGAGCGCGAGATGGGAGCGTTCCCTCCCCCCTTGTGGGGGGAGGGTCAGGGTGGGGGGTGGCCACAGAGGGACTGCCCGTGTGAACCCCCTTCCCCAACCCCTCCCCACAAGGGGGAGGGGAGCCCTACCAGCGTGCTCGCCTCACTTCACTACTGCATCGAAATCGGCGAGAAATCGATGAACCAGCTCTTCGGCTGGATCACCCCCGTGACCTTCGGGCTCATGGCGCGGGGCCCGACGTCGTGGGCGACATAGAGAAAGGCTGCGTCGTCGACGGAGGCCGCGTGCAGTTCAGCGAGCGCGGCGTCGCGCGCGGCGGGATCGAACGTCTGCCGCGCCTTCTTCACCAGCTCGTCGAACTTGGGATTGTTGATAAAGCCCCAATTGTTCGAGACCGGCGGGGCCATGCTCGATTGCAGGAAGCGCACCAGTGCGAAGAACGGATCCATTGCCGCATAGGTGACGTTGGTCGCGTTCGAGCCGTTGGCTGAGGGATCCTTGGCGCCGCGGCGCCAGTTGGTGAACAGCGTATTCCACTCAATGACATCAAGCTGCACGTCGAAATAACATTCGGCGAGGGCCTGCTGCAGATATTCGTTCATGGGCAGCGGCTGCATCTGGCCCGAGCCCGACGCCGAGGTCTGGATCTTCACCGTCAGCTTCTTGTTCGGACCAAAGCCTGCTTCCTGCATCAGCTTCTGCGCGGCCGGCTTGTCGTACTTGATCTCGAACGTCGGTTTTCCGCGCCAGGGATGGCCGGGCTCGAAGGTGCCGGTCGCCGGCACCATGAGCCCTGCCAGCAAGCCATCCTTGAGGCCTTCGCGATCGACGCAGAGGTTCGCAGCCTTGCGGACGCGGATATCGTTCCAGGGCGAGCCTTCGACGCGCGAGAATTGCCACGGCCAGACATGCGGCTGCTCGTTGGCGTAGAGCTTGAAGCCGCGCTGCTTGAGCTCGGGCAGCGCATCGGGCGCGGGCGCCTCGACCCAATCGACCTGCCCGGAGAGCAGCGCCGCGGTGCGCGCGTTGGCTTCCGGCATCGGCAAGAGCACCATCTTGTCGATCTTGGGCACGCGCGCCTTGTCCCAATAGTCAGCGTTCTTGACCAGCTCCAGCCGTTCGCGCGGCGTGAAGCTTGCCATCTTCCACGGGCCGGTGCCCGCGGCGTCCTTGGCAAAGGCGGTCCAGGCGGCCTGCGACTTCGCCTTGGCGTCAGCACCTTCCGCCTTGTCGTAGAAGTGCTGCCACTTCGACGGGCTCGCCATGAAGAGGTTGGTGAGGTTGATCGGCAGGAAGCTGTCGGGTTCCTTGGTGGTGAGCTCGACCGTCATGTCGTCGATCTTCCTTGCAGAAGCCAGCGTCGGCATGCGCGAGGCCGTGACGCCGACCTGGCTGGCGTCGAATTGCGGGGCGTCCTGCTTCAGGACCTTGTCCACGTTCCACACCACGGCATCGGCGTTGAACGGCGTGCCGTCATGGAAGGTGACGCCCGGGCGCAGCTTGAAGATCCATTTGGTCTTGTCCGCATCATCGACCTTCCACTCGGTCGCAAGGCCGGGGATCACCACGCTGGCCTTGTCCGCCGAGGACAGGTCCCAGCCGGTGAGCGCGTCATACATGGTGACGCCAGTGAAGCGGTTGCCCTCAAAACCCTGATCAGGTTGGCCGAGCGTGCGCGGAATGTCGGCAGCCGTCATGCCGATGCGCAGCACGGTCTCGGCGCTGGCCGCGTGCGGCCAAGCCGCCGCAGTCGTCAGCGCCAGCGCAGCAATCAGTGCTGCGCGCGCAGTTGTCTTGATAAGCATAACCCCAGTCCTCTCAATGAAATCGCTGATTAATTTTGATGCAAACGTATGCAATGGCTATGCCAAGGAGAAACTTATTCTGCAAATTAGCTCTGCGACGACAAGTCCTTGTGATCGCGGGAATGCAGCGCAACCAAAACTGCCTATTCTGGCATCAAGATTGCACGTTAGGCCCCACCTATTCTGGGAGCTTTGGGCCATGCGAATCCTCAAATCGACCTGTCTCGCGGTGCTTGCACTGGCATTATTCTCGCTCCCGGCGCGCGCCGAAACCGTGGTGCGCTATGGCATCTCGATGGCGGATATTCCGCTGACGACGGGCCAGCCCGATCGCGGCGCCGGGGCCTATCAATTCACGGCCTATACGATCTACGATCCGCTGGTGGCGTGGGAGATGGACGTGGCCGAACGCCCGGGCAAGCTGGTGCCGGGGCTCGCGACCGAATGGAAGGTCGACGTTTCAGACAAGACCAAATGGCGCTTCACCCTTCGCAAGGGGGTGAAGTTTCACGACGGCAGCGAGTTCAACGCCGATGCGGTGATCTGGAATCTCGACAAGGTGCTCAACGACAAGGCGCCGCAATTCGACAAGCGGCAGAGCGCGCAGGTGAAGACGCGGCTTCCTTCGGTCGCGAGCTACGCCAGGATCGATGACTTCACCGTGGAGATCACGACCAAGACGGTGGACTCCTTCTTCCCCTATCAGATGCTGTGGTTCCTGGTGTCGAGCCCGGCGCAGTATGAGAAGCTCGGCAAGGATTGGGACAAGTTCGCCAGCCAGCCCTCCGGCACCGGCCCGTTCAAGCTGACGAAGCTGGTGCCGCGCGAGATCGCCGAGTTCAGCAGGAATCCGGACTATTGGAACGCCAAGCGCATTCCGAAGGTCGACAAGATCGTGCTGATGCCGATGCCGGAAGCGTTGACCCGCACCAACGCGCTGCTCGCAGGCCAGGTCGATCTGATCGAGACGCCGGCGCCTGATGCCGTGCCGCAGCTGAAGGCCGCCGGCATGAAGATCGTCGACAACGTCACGCCGCATGTCTGGAATTATCATCTCAGCGTGCTGCCGGGCTCGCCCTGGACCGACATCCGCCTGCGCAAGGCGCTGAACCTCGCGATCAACCGCGACGAAGTCGTCGGCCTGATGAACGGACTTGCGAAGCCCGCGAAAGGACAAGTGGACCCCTCGAGCCCGTGGTTCGGCAAGCCGACCTTTGAATTGAAGTACGATCTTGCCGCAGCGAAGAAGCTGGTGGAGGAAGCCGGCTATTCGAAAGAAAAGCCGCTGAAGACCACCTTCATCATCGCGCAGGGCGGCACCGGCCAGATGCTGTCGCTGCCGATGAACGAATTCCTGCAGCAGAGTTTCAAGGAGATCGGCATCGACATCGACTTCAAGGTGGTCGAGCTCGAAACGCTCTATACGCATTGGCGCAAGGGCGCCGCCGACGAGATCAACGCCGGCATCACCGCCAACAACATCGCCTATGTCACCTCGGACCCGCTCTATGCCATCGTCCGCTTCTTTGCCTCCGACCAGATCGCGCCTGTCGGCGTCAACTGGGGCGGCTACAGGAATCCCGAGGTCGACGCGCTGATCAACGAGGCCAAGCAGACCTTCGACACCGCCAGGCAGAACGATTTGATCGCGCAGGCGCATGCGCTGATCGTCGACGACGCCGCGCTGGTCTGGGTGGTCCACGACACCAACCCGCATGCGCTGTCGCCGAAGATCAAGCAGTTCGTGCAGGCGCAGCACTGGTTCCAGGATCTCACGACGATCGGGGTGGAGTGAAGGCGGCGAGCACAGACATCGCAGGGTGGGTTAGCCGCAGGCGTAACCCACCTCTGCTCCCAGCCGCGGAGACAGAAGAGGTGGATTACGCCGAGCAGACGCGCTTCGCGCATCCGCTGAGCTAACCCACCCTACAGGCTACGTCCTCGCGCCCCTACTTCGTCAGCAGCGCAAACGCTCCGTTCCACCCCTCGGGCGGCGGATCGACCTTGAACTCGTTGATCCTTGCTTCGTACAGCTTGAACAGCTTCTCCAGCGTGTCGGCATCCTCGCTGCGACGGCCGCGTTCGATGGCGTCCAGTGCGCCGTGCCAGTCGCGGCTGCGGTAGCAGGCGAGCATTTCGATGGTGACGTTGCGCAGGCGCTGGAACGCGGCCGACTGCAACACATCCTCGCGGCCGGCGATCGCATAGATCACCTCCGGTTCGCTCTTGCCCTTGACCGTGATGAAGTCGAGCTCGAGGATCGCGAATCTGTCCTTGGCGGCGAGTGCGGTGCGCGAGCCCACGATGATCGGGAAGCCGTATTCCTTGGTCTGGCCTTCCAGGCGCGAGGCGAGGTTCACGCTGTCGCCGAGCACAGAATAGTTCTTCTTCAGATCGGAGCCCATGTTGCCAACCACCCCGATGCCGGTGTTGAGGCCGATGCCGACATTGAGCGGGATGTAGACATGGCCGCCATCGGCCGCTTCCTGCTCGCGCTCCTTGTTCACGACGTCGATCCTTTCCAGCATCTGGATCGCGGCCTCGCAGGCATGCACCTGGTGCTCGGCATCGTCGAGCGGCGCGTTCCAGAACGCCATGATGGCGTCGCCCATGTATTTGTCGACATAGCCCTTCTGTTCGATGATCACGTCCGTGAGCGGTGTCAGGAAGCGGTTCATCAGCGTGATCAGGCCTTGCGGATCGTGCTTGTAGCTCTCCGAGATCGTGGTGAATCCGCGCACGTCGGAGAACATGATCGTCATCTCGCGCTCCTCGCCGCCGAGCACGAGTTTCTCCGGCGATTGCGCCAGCTGTTCGACCAGCACCGGCGACATGTATTGGGCGAAGATGCCGCGGATCTGCACGCGCTGGCGCTGCTCGCGCACGAAGCTCCAGAAGATGAAAGTGAGGTAGATCGCGGTGGTCGACAGCAGTGGATAGGTGAAGTCGATCAGATAGCGATACTGCGCGTAGAAGAACCAGGACGTGCCGACCAGGATCGCGGCGAACAACGCCCCGGCCAGCACCAGCCGGACCGGGCCGAGATTCGGCGTGAAGATGATGACGAGGATGCCGATGATCATCGCCGCGAGAAGCTCGACGCCGAGCGCGTAGTTCGGCTGGGAGATGACCGCGCGGCTGAGCACGCTTTCGAGCACCTGGGCGTGGATCTCGACGCCGGGCATGGTCGAGGACACCGGCGTGGTCTTGATGTCGTTCAGACCGGCCGCGGACGTGCCGATCAACACCAGCTTGCCGTTGATCTTGTCCGGCGACACGGTGTTGTCGAGCACGTCGGACGCCGAGACATAGATCGAGGGATCGAGACGGGCGTAGTGCACCCAGAGCTGGCCGTTCTTATCGGTCGGGATCTCGACGCCCTTGAGGCGGATCGCGCGGATGCCGGTCTTGTCGGTGCGGACCAGCAGCGTCGGCGTTCGCGTGATGATCCGCAGGATCTCCAGACTCAGCGAGGGCATGATCATGTTGCCCTGGGTGCGCATGATCATCGGCACACGGCGAATCAGGCCATCGCGCTCGGTCTTGATCGAGAACAGGCCGCGGCCGGCGGCGACCTTCTCGATGACGGGCACGTTGCGGAGCAGGCCGGGAAACTCGAACAGAAATTTTTCGGCGCCTTCCTCGCCCACCGTCGCGACGCCAGTGAAGGGCAGTGTCTTGTCAAGCTCGGACTCGACCGCCGGCAGGCCGGTCTCGCCGAGGACGACGTGCGAACGCCTGATCGCTTCGGCGAGGACCTGGTCGTTGCTCGGCAGCTCGCGCAGTCTGGCGCGGGTGACGTCGTCGAGGTAGCGCATCTGGCCGGCGACCAGATCCGGACTGAGCCGGTCGGGTTCCGAAAACACCACGTCGAAGCCGATCGCCACCGCGCCGGCGGCGGTGAGGTTGATGACCAAGTCCGCGATCCGCGTCCGCGGCCAAGGCCACTGGCCGAACTTGGCGAGGCTCTTGTCGTCGATGTCGACGATCGTGACCGGCCGCACCGTCTTGTGGCGGGGATCGATCAGCTGAAACAGGTCGAAGGTGCGCACGCGCAATTCCTGCACCGGCGGCGGATCCCAGACGCGCAACCCGGCGAAGACGATCAGCAGCCCAAGCCCCAGCAGGCGCGCAATGCCGAGTCTCCGCGTGAACCACCGGCGCAGGATTTTGAGACGTTTCATGTCAGTCGAGCTTCCCGGCGCGCGTCGCGTCCCCCGGATCATGGAGCCTAAGCGTGTGATTTTCCATTCCCCGATGGCGGAGGATTGCGGATTTTTTGCCGGCGCCAAGCCGGGCATCGATCGCGGCCAGGCGGGCGGGATCGGGCGCCGATCAGGAGATGTGGAAGATGAAATCGCTGGCCTTGAGACTTGCGGCGACCACGTTCTTCAGCAGCAGCGTTTCATGTTCGGTGACCGCGCCGTCTCCCGTACCAATATGCTCCTGCCACGTAACCTGCGTTTCGCCGGACAGCTGGGTCATGTGGAGATCGTGAGTGGACGCAACGCCCGAGAACTGGCGCAGGTCGATCTTGTCGAGGCCCTCAATGAAATCGGCGATGGTGTGCGTGGCATCTTCCCCGGTCCTGCCCGGCGCGAACACGAACTGATCCTTGCCGCCGCCGCCGCTCAGCGTGTCGCCGGTCGTCGTCGCGAAGATGACGTCCTTGCCGCTGGTGCCGCTCAGCGTGACGCCATTGCGGGCGTCGCCCTCGTTGAAGATGAAGTTGACCGTGTCGCCGGCGCCGGTGGTCTGGTCCGTCACGGTCAGCGTGATCTGGTCCTGGTCGGGCGGCGTGTCTCCGGGATTGTAAGTGATGCCGTCCTGGAAGGCCGTATTGATGTCATCGAGCGAGCCGGATGCGGCCGACGGATCGACGTGGCTATCAGGCGCATGCGCAGTGACGGCTGTGACGGTGAAGTCATCCGCCGACGCGTTGGAATCGGTGTCGCTGACCGAGAGATTGAGGATGCTGTCGGTGCCGAGCTCGCGATCATGCGAGACGTAGAAATCGTCGGTGCCGATGAGCGGCCCACCGGCAGGCGCGGTCACGCTGGTGCTGATCGTGGTAGCCTCGCTCGACGCCGGCGCCGTGCCGTCGGTGGCCATCGCCGCGATGTCGGTCGTCACAGGCGCCGCTGACGTCGTGATGCCACCGCCATAGGTGTCGTCGAGCGCTTGGACGCCGAGCGCGTCCGGCGTGCCCGTAAAACCGTCGGCCGGCACGAAACGGATCGACGTGTCGGTGCCCAGCACCAGCGCATGGCAGTCACTGACCGATCCGATATCGACCCACTGGCTGGTGCCGGCGACTTCGTACTGCCAGACGCCCTCGGCGGTCGTGGCCGTGTCCGATGTGACCGCGATGGCCTGGAAGCTCGCGCCGTCGTCGACATCGTGGAACTTGCTCGCGAAGAGATCGCTGACGGTGCTTCCGGCCGGATTGCTGTCATTGCCGGCGACAGAGGTCAGCGTCGCGTCGTCGAGCATCGGCGAATCGTTGCTGCCGGTGATGTTGACCGTGACGACGTCGCCCGTGCCGGTGACGTGACCGTCATTGGGCACGATGGTGTATTGCAGCGACAGCGTGTGGCCGGCAGCGAGGAAGTCGAAGGCCTGGTCGCCCGAATTGAAGTCCCACGAGAACTGGGCGTGGTCAGCCGTGCCGTTCAGGATGTCGCCGGACTGAACCGCCAAATAGTTCACCAGATCCGCGTTCGACAGCCCGTCGATGCCGTCGGTCTGCAGGACGCCGTCGAGATAGACGGAGAGGTGATCGAGTGCCACCGTGACGTGGTCCGTGGCGTCGGCGTCGGATACGGTCAGCGTGCCGCCCTTGCTGAGCCCAGCATTGGTCTCGGGCAGGGTCACCGTGTCGACGTCGCCCGCGCCCGTCGTGATCGCGGGCGCATCGTTGGCGCCGGTGATCGTGACGGTGACCTGGGTCGTGTCGGTGCCGTGATGGCCGTCGTCGAGCGCGATGGTGGAGACGACGGTCGCGGTCTGGCCCTGGCCGAGGAAGTCCAGCGCACCGTCAGCGATCGAATAGCTCCAGTCGACGGCACCATTGTTCTTGCCTGATGTCAGGACCGCAAGCGCGCTTTCCAGCGCACTCGCCTGACCCGAGGTCGGCGTGAGCTCGGTATGGCCATCGGCGTCGAGCCAGGTCACGTCCTGGTGGGGCACGTTCGCCTGCGGACGATCGGTCAGATCGACGTCGGTGAAGGCGATCGAGCCGGCGGCGGCCGGTACCGGGTCGGGCGCCGGGGAATTGGTGGTGTTCGCCAATTCGGAGAAGCTCGCGCTCAGCCCGGCGCCATCGGCGGTGAATTTCGGCGCGTCGTCCGCGGCGTTGACGGTGATCAGCGTGTGACCCGTGCCGTCGTCGCTGCCCGCGAAGATCGTGTTGCTGTAGTCGGCGCCCGTCAGGGCCAGGCTGATGTGATGACCTGCAGCGTCGGTGATCGTCAGCGTGCCGCCGGTTTTGGCGTCGTCATTGGCGACGTAGATCGCACTGGTTCCGAGACCATAGCCGATGCTCGACAGGTCGATCTTGTCGGTCGCGATCAATCCCGCGATCGAGCCGCCGAAATCCGTCGTCTGGATGGAGAGCTCGCTGCCCTCGCCCGCGAAGGTGACCGTCTGCGACATCGTGGCGTCGAGCACCAGCGTCGCACCGGCATCGATCGTGACCGAACCGGAGCCGGACAGCGAGCCGAACAGCGACAAGGCCCCGCCGGCATGGATCTCGATCGTGTTGGTATTGGTGATGCTGCCCGTGATCGATGTCGTGCCCCAACTCTCGATGCTGCCGGAGTTGGTGATGCCGAAGGTCAGCCCGTCCGCGCTCGCGACAGAGGCGCCGTCGTGGAGATCGATTTCGCCGGCATTATCGATCGTGGACGAGGTGCCGAACGCGTTGGTGCCGGAAACGATCCAGGTGCCGGCGGATTCGTTGTCGAAGGTGGCGCTTGCAGCCGAGATGTTGCCGTTGATGTGGCCGCTATTGTTGATCGCGACCGCGCCGCCGGTCTCGACGATCGCGTAGGCGGTCGCGGTCACGCTTCCGGCGTCGTCGCGGCCGATGGTTCCGGAATTGTCGATCGTCGCGGTGCCGGTCGCGCTCTCGTGAATGGAGATCGCGGCGACGTCGCCGGCGCCGGCCACAGATCCGGTATTGGTGATGTGCGTCGAACCCGTCGCCTCGTCGCCGTCCTGGACGACACTGATGCCGTACGAACCCGTGCCTATGATATGCCCGTGATTGGTGATGGTGACATCGCCATCGCGATTGGCGAGCACGTCGAGACCGACAGCACCGGACGCCGTGCCGCCGATCGTCGCGGCGATGTCGCCCGCCCCGGTCGCCCCGTCCCGCAGCGTGATGCCCTCGCCGGCAGTTCCGGTGACATCGCCAACCGTGATCAGCGAGATAGTACCGATGCCGTTCTGGGTGACGGCAATGCCATTGTTCGCGCCGGTCAGCGTGCCTGATGGCGTCAGCACGATGTCGCCGCGGCTGTCGCTCGACCCGCCCGATGCCGTGAAGTCGAGCGCATCGCCTTCAGACGCCGTGACGTCGGCGTTACCGGTGATCGCGAAGCTGCCACCACTCGTCGCCTGGCCGGTGATGGTCCCGGTGAAGCCATGGCTGGTGTTGTCAAGCTGCAGCGTATCGGAACCGCCGCTGAAGGTGACGGTCTGCGCATCGGCTCCGCCGAGTTCCAGCGTCGCCTCGTCGTCGATGATCAACTGGCCGGCGCCGGTGAGCTTGCCGGACAGGTTCAGGGTGCCGGCCTGCACCTCGATGATCCCGGTGTTGGTCACGGCACCCGTGACATTGTTGCCGCCCGACACGGCGTAGAGATTGCCGAAATTGTTCAGGCTGCCGCCGTTGATCGAGACGTCGGTCAAATGGAGCTTCGACATTCCGTCGACCGTGACCGTGCCGGTGTTGGTGATATCCACGCCGGTGATGCCGCTGCTGCCGGTCGATTCCAGCGTACCTGATATGGTCAGCGTGCCGCCGTCGATCGTCGCGCCGTTGACGATCAGTTTGCCGTCGGCATCGACCGTGAGGTTGCCGGAATTTTTGACGACGGAGCCATGGTCGATCGTCAGCGCGCTGTCGCTCCACACCTCGATCAGGCCGCCGGCCTTGTTGGCAACGGTTTCGCTACTGAACTCTGCTGCACCCCTGACGTTGACCACGCCGCAATTGCTCAGCGTGCCGTTCTCGATCAGGCTGGTGCCGTCGAGCTCCAGCGTGCCGTAAATGGTCACGGCACCGCCATCGACCGTCGCGGCACCAACGATCAGCCTCGTACCGACATCCGCTTGGAGGATGCCGCCTGCATTGTGAATCTCGGCGAGCGTCGTCAGCGTGCCGCCGGACAGTTCGATCGTGCCGGAGTTGGTGATCGACGTAGCCTCGGCGAAGTCGCCACCGCCTGCAAGCGTCATCCCCCCGGCATTCGCCAGGACGCTCGCCCCCGAAAACTCGGCCTTGCCGCCAACCGAGACGATGCCCGTCGCCTGATTGGTGAATCTCGAATCGGCCTCGAGCGTGAGCGTCCCGGTGATCGTCAGTGTGCTCTTGTTGATCACCTCGGGGGCTGTGTGGTCCGCCTTGGTGTCGAAATCGTTCATCGTCAGCGATTTGGCGAACGCGGCTGTGTCGATCGTGACCGGATAGGACGGCGTCAGGCCGTGCAGCTGGTCGGTGATGACGATGACGTCGTCGCTGCTGGTCGGCACGGTGCCGGTTTCCCAGTTGGCGCCGTCCCCCCAGAAGCCGCCTGACGGAGCTCCCGGCTTGTTCGTCGCGATCCACACCACGGCAGGCGCATCGGTGCCCGTGACCGTGACCGTGATCGTCTGGTCTGACGTGGCGCCCTGCGAGTCCGTGACCGTCACGGTGTAGGTCAGCGTCAGCACCTCGCCCTTCGGGATGAAGTCGGCGAGGTAGACCGGGATATCTCCGAGCGACCAATTCACCGTTCCCGTGCCGGACCCCGTGCTGTCGTGACCGGGCGCGATCGAGACCGAGAGGTCCTTGGCGAGGAAGTCGTAGATGCTCTGGGGCACGGTGCCGCCGGGCAGGACCGCGCTGAACTTGGATACCGCCACCGTGTGCGTGTCGGTGAGATCGACATCGCTGAAGCTCAGCGTGCCCGAGGTGGGGACGTCGGTGGTGAGCGGGCCACCCGGCACGCTGGTGCCGCCCGAGAAGGTGATGGTCGGCACGGCCGAGGTGATCACCGGCTTGTCGTTGGTGCCGGCGATGGTGATGGTGATGTCTTTGGTGACGATCCCTGGATCGTCGGCGAAGTTGTTGTTGAGGACGATGGTGTATTTCAGCGTCAGCGTCTCGCCTGCGGCGAGGAAATCGAAGGCGCTATCGGGGACGCTGAAGGTCCAGGCCGCGGTTCCATTGCTGTCGTTGCCGGCGCCGGGAACGACGGTGATCTTGACCTCGGTGGCCAGGATATCCTGCTTCTGGAGCGCCGAAAGGCCTGCCGTCACGTCGTGCTGGCCCGAGTCCTGGTAGACATAGGTGCCGTCGGTGAGCACCACCTTCACGGTCGGACGGTCGCCAAGATTGAAGTCGACAAAGGAGGCCTTGGCGATCACCAGATCGGCCGTCGACACGCCGGTCTGACCTGCGACCTCGGTCAGGTTGAATGCGAGCTTGACGTTGTTGGCGAGGTCGAGGCTCTGCAAAAACAGCGACAGCGCGTTCGGAACACGGCTGCCCGCGGTCGCGTGATCGGTCGGCCCCTGCAGCGCAGCGTTCTGCTGGCTGAGATTGACGAAGACCGGAATCGCGACGTAGCCGGCTGGCGTCTTGATCGTCAGGCCGTCGCTGGTCTGTGTGACGGTGTCGGTGAAGTTCGTGGTCAGCTTGGTGTTGGTATTGTTGTCCGTGAACTTCAGCGTGAACACGTCCGTGATCAGCTTCTGCACATCGGGTGACAACAGCGCATTGGTGACCGAGACGTTGCCACCGCTGATCTGGATCATCTGTCCGGCCTGGTTGACCGTCGCGATCGGCAGCAAGGTCAGCTTGTCGAACAGGATGTAGGAGCCGGTGGTGCCGTTCGGCTCGACCAGCACCTGGAAGTTCGCCTGAGGCTGCGGATCGCCGCCACCTGCGGGAACGACGAAGTTGATCTCGGTCAGCACCGCCGTGCCACGGATACCCATGGTGGCGACCGGCGTGTCGATCTTCATGTCGCCGTGCTTGGCGGTCTCGCCGGCGACGAAGGTGATGGTGCCCGCGACCAGGCTGAGCAGCGAGGAATTGTTCGACCCGTTCGGGTCGTAGACCATCTCGTTCAGCACCATCCGCGCGTTGGAGGACAGGCCGAACACGGTGCCGTCGATGAAGGTCACGCCGAGTGTCGAATCCGAGCCGGTCGAGACCACGTCGCCCTTCTCGACGTTGTCGCCGTTGTTCAGGACGACCGAGACGCCGTTGCGGATCGCGGTGGCGCTCCCGGTCAGCTTGGTGACATGGCCGATGACCTGTGCCGCAGCGGCGCCGGGCGCCGCCTGCGCATATTGAACGTAACCCGTGAGCGCGCTGACGATATCGCCGGTGAGATGCGCACCGTCCGCCGAGGCGATCGCCGCGCGCTTGTCGCCCCTGAAATAATCGTGAACGACGAACGCGTGGCCGTCATGAGACAGCACGAGATCAAGCCCCGTGCGCTTGAAATCGCCATGGAAGATCAGATTGGGGTCGGCAACGACGACCGCACCATCGGGCACGTGGCCATGTGCCTTGGCGGTATAGGAGCCCGCGGTATGGGAGTTGGCGGTAAAGGAATTGGCCGTAAAGGGAACGACGTGGCCGGATGCGGGCAAGCGGAAACCCTGTCCATCCAAGGAGAGCGCGGCGTCAAATTTGCCAGCGTAATTCAACGGGGCACCGAAAAAAGGTTAATATTTATGAAAGAATCGATCGCCTAAGCTCGCATATCATTACCAAGTCCTTAGCGAAACCACCTATTGCTTGTGTGATTTGCACGACTTGGCGGCCCGCGACTATGCCTGCGGCGACACTCAAAGATGAACTGAAGTCATCGTTGTGAGATTTGCGAGTAAAGCGTCGGTATTGGAGCCCATTTCCGGTCATTCCATGTACTCTGCAGTATAATTTCAACTATGAATACTCACCTCAATCTTTGCATCATGATGCGCCGCCGCATACTGCGGCAATTACGGGGCCCAATCTGCGACCAACTAACAGAATCCGTGAAGTAGCGGGTCATTAGCCACAAGCGCAGAATTGACCGACCACAACTTTTGCCTGCATTCGATGCCATTTCGCGGCAGCCGAGCCTCTCCTACCTCCCGATTCGTAAAGTTTTATGCAATTCGGGCAGGCCCGCTTCAGCCTGTCCCGCGGTTTTGGGAGCCCGCCGCCGCGCGTTAAGCGGAACAAAACGGGCCGTCCCGCACCATCTCCGCGAAAGCAACAAAGCCGGCACGTCGAGGTCGAGGGGAATCCTTCCTCATCATCCTTGCGAAGCCGGAAGGGGATGTCAGATGGAGTCCGCCGCTCGCCTGCGCGCCTGGCGCGCAGTCATTGCTCTATGCGGGTTGATGCTGCTCGGATCCGCGGCCGATCTTCGTGCCGGCACATTGCTGTCGCCGGGCGCAGGCGTGCTCGTGCGCAAATCCGCCGAGCCATTCGGCCTGTTCGCCTTCGCCGTTTCCAGCGGCGGCCTGCGGCAGAAATGGTTCGCACTGAAGGAGCAGCTCGACGACGACATGGTGCAGCTCGCGCTGTGCGACGGCGATCGCGACCATTGCGCCTCGCCCGCGGCGCTGAAGCTGCTGGCCATCGTCGACCAGGTCCGCACCCGCGACGGTCGCGCGCGGCTGGGCGAGACCAACCGTGCCATCAACCTCGCCATCCGCGCCGAAAGTGACGGCGCCGAAGATATCTGGAGCTCGCCGCTCGCGACCTTTGCGCGCGGCGCCGGCGATTGCGAAGACTATGCCATCGCCAAGGTCGCCGCGCTGCGGCTCGCCGGCGTTGCCGATGAGGACCTCCGCATCGTGGTGGTGCGCGATGCCAGGGCCGGGGGAGAGCATGCGGTTGTCGCCGCAAGGCTCGACGGACACTGGCTGATGCTCGACAACCGCCGCATGGCCATGGTCGCGGATGACGAGGCACGCAGCTACCAGCCGCTGTTCGTGCTCTACCAGTCTGCCGTGCTGAGATATGTCGGCGAGCCCGTCCAGTTCTCGATGGTGATCCCCGGGGTGCACTGATCGCCTCGCAGCCCGAACCTGCCCGCCACAAACCCGTTTCGCCGCGTGATCCCCGGCGCTAGCATGGCGCATTCTCTGCGGGGCGAGCGGAATGCGGTTGATCGTACTGACCATACTTGCGCTGCTGGCGTTGCCGGCGGCATCAGGCTTCGCACAATCCGGTCCATCCGCTTCTTCCCTGTCCGACAGGCTGCCGCAATTCGCCAGGAACAACTGCCAGCAGATCCGCGATCCCGGCAATCAATTGTTCTGCGGCGATGCCGAGCTTGCCGCAGCCGCCGAGAAGCTCTCCACGGCCATCGAGGCGCGGCTCGCCCGCCTGCCCGATCGTCTGCCTGCGATCGAGGAGAATGCGATCTGGAATCGCCAGCGCAATCTCGGCTGCGGCATCGTCGGCCAGACCGCCGTTCGCGTCGAAGATTTCGACCGCGTGAAGGCCTGCCTGCTCAAGGTGACCGAGGATCGCGCCACCATCGTGCGGGATACGAATTTCGACTGTCTGGCCGCCAACACCGCGGCTGGCGCACTGATCTGCGCGGACCCGTCGCTGGCGCTGACCGAGACCGAGCTCAACAGCCAGGTGCTCGGCCTGATCGGCAAGCTGGACCCGACCGCGGCACGGTTTGCTTTCGCAGAATACGGCCGCTGGACCCGCGAGCGCGATCGCAAATGCAATCTGATCGGCAAGGAGAACGTGCCGCCGCAGGAGCTTGGCACCGCGGAAGATTGCCTGGCCGAATATCTGAAGCGCAAGACCGACGAGATCGCCGCAGCCGGGGGCGATCCGAAGAAGGTGTTCGGCCGGCAGGTCTCGGCCCGCGAGCCCGACGCCGACGCCGTCGACTTCTGCGCCGCGCGCATCCACGCCGCCAATTCCTGCGGCAATTTTCTCCGCATCAATCGCGTCTACGCACTCGACAGCCAGGTGACCGATCAGGAGGCGCAGGTCACCGGCGAGATCGAGATGGTGGTGCTGGCGCCATTCACCACCTGCAGCAAGGTCGCGTCCGCGTGCACCGGCACCTGTTGGGACGCCAGCACCGGCCGTCCGCAACCGGCCGCCGCCTACAAGGATCGCTCCGCAGCGGCTTTCAATGTCACGCGTCGCCTTCGCATCCAGCGTACCTTTGCCTTCGTCAAAGCGGCCGACGGCTGGCGCTGCCGCGAAGACGAGCTGGCGCCGGTGAATTCGGGGACGGCGGGCGGGGGGTCGTAGCGCTAACTTTGGTGTCTCAGGAGGTTGTCCATCTGGTCTGAACCGAGGAAGCTGAGGTTGCGAAGCTTCAGTGTTCCAGGGAGAGACCAGATGAACGTCCACAAGAATGCGCCTTTGACGCCCAAAGGTCGAGAGGCGATGGCCCGAAGCGTGGTGGAAGGTGGGCTGAACCAGGCCGACGCGGCCTATCAGTTCAACACGACGCCGAAGACCGTCGCCAAATGGGTCAAGCGGTTCCGCGCAGAAGGTGCGGAGGGGATGCGCGATCGCTCCTCCAGACCCCTTTCATCGCCAAGCCAAATCCCGCCTGCCACGCGTGCCGTCGTCGAGAGGTTGCGCCGGGAGCGTCACACCGGCAAGCAGATTGCAGCCGAGGTCAAGGTGTCACGGGCCACTGTCAGCCGCATCCTTCGTCGCTTGGGATTGAGCCGGATGCGCGATCTGGAGCCGGCCGAGCCGGTGCGGCGCTATGAGCGCGAGCATCCCGGCGAGCTCATCCATATCGATATCAAGAAGCTCGGGAGGTTCGTCAGGCCTGGCCACCGCATCACGCACGATCGCCAGAAGGGTGAAAGCCGCGGCGCGGGTCACGAGTTCGTCCACGTCGCGATCGACGATGCATCGCGCGTGGCCTTCTCTCAGATCCGACCCGACGAGAAGAAGGAGAGCGCCATCGCCTTCCTCAACAACGTCGTCTCGTACTTCCAGGGACTCGGCATAAAGGTCACGGGCATCATGACCGACAACGGCTCTTGCTATCGTGCCAAAGCGTTTGCCAAGGCCTGTAAAAGGCTCGGCCTCAAACACATCTTCACCCGGCCCTACAGGCCGCAAACAAACGGCAAGGCCGAGCGGTTCATCCAAACGGCGCTACGCGAGTGGGCCTATGCTCGCGCCTACGAAACCTCAGACCAGCGAGCCAACGATCTGCCAATCTGGCTTCATCACTATAACTGGCACCGCTCGCACGGCAGCCTGCACGCCAAACCACCGATCAGCCGCCTCGCCATCCCGGAGGACGACCTGTTGAGATTCCACAGCTAACCCTCCCTTGGAGGGGAGGGTCGGCGAAGATCAAAACATCAGATTGTCCTTGACCAGCACCCAGCGGCCGCCCTTGACCTGCTGCACCTGGGTGATGGTGTTGGCGAGATGGTCGGTCTTGGAGAATTTGGTCGGCGGCGAATTGAAGATGTCGAGGAACTTTTCGCCTGATTCCAGTGAATCGAGCATCTTCTGTCCGGTCAGATCCTTGCCGGCCTTGTCGGCATAGAACGCAAACGTCATCACCGCGTTGTAGCCGATGATCGCCTGGGTGTTGGCGTCGGCACCGAACATCTTCTTGTAGTTGATCAGCCAGTCGTGGACCTTGCCCTTGGCGGTGTCCTCATAGGGAATCTCGAAGCCCGAAGCCGCATAGAGGCCCTCGACCGCCTCCTTGCCGAGCGTCGGCACCTCCAGCACGTTGGTCGGCGTGGCGCCCAGGAAAGTGACGTCCCAGCCGAGCTTCTTCGCCTCGGTCATCGCGCCGATGGTCTCGCGGATCACGGTACCGAGCACGACGAGGTCGCAGCCGTCCGACTTCATCTTGGCGACCTGCGCACTGAAATCGGACGCGCCGCGCTTGTAGCTCGTGATCGAGGCGGGCTGCAGCTTCATTGCCGCGAGCTGCTGGTTGAAGCCGTCGAGCACGTTTTTTCCGTACTCGTCGTCCTGATGCATGATGCAGGGCTTCTGGAAATTCTTCCACTCCATCATGTATTTCAGGGCGGCGCGCGTGCTCTCGACGTAAGGCAGCAGATTGTTGAACTTGAGCCGCTCCTGCGGCTTGGCCGGATCGAACTTGAAGGTGAACTCGGCCGCCGTCAGCGGAAACAGCTGGAGCACACCGGCATCGAACAGGATGTCCTGGGCGGCCAGCACCGTCGGCGAGCCCATTGGACCGATCATCGCGAAGATCTTGTCGCGCTCGACCATCTTTTGCGAGGCCAGCACCGCCTTCTTCGGATCATAGCCATTGTCCTCCAGGACCATCTTGATCTTGCGGCCCTGGATGCCGCCGGCGGCGTTGATCTCCTCGACTGCCATCTTCATGCCGTTGGAAACAGGCACGCCCCAGACCTTGATCGGACCCGACAGATCCTGATGGGTACCGATGACGATCTCGTTGGCCGAAATGCCCTCATTGGTGACTTTGGTTTGCGCCAGGGACGGCTGACAGGTGAGTGCGAACGCACTCACAGCAAGGCCGAACGCTTTCAACGACTTCGACATTGACGTCTCCTCTCCTTAAGGCCCGTATTGCGCGAGCGGCGGGGCCATCGCCGTTCGCTGTTGATTTGCGGGTCAGGCGACCGCCCGCTCGCGATACATCGCGTCGATTTCAGCGGCGTAGCGCTTGTTCACGAAATTACGTTTCAGCTTCATGGTCGGGGTCAGCTCCTCGTCCTCCGGCGTGAGCTGGCGCTCGATCAGGTCGAACGTCTTGATGGACTCGACGCGCGCGAAGCTGGCGTTGACGGCTTCGATCTCGCGCCAGATCAGGTCCCGGATTTCGCCGGCACGGCACAGGCTGGCGTAGTTTGTGAAGGGAATGTCGTGATCCTGCGCGAACTTCTCGACATTCTCCTGGTCGATCATCACCAGGCAGGTCAGGTATGGCCGCCTGTCGCCGATCACGACAGCATCGGAAATGTAGGGCGAGAATTTGAGCTGGTTCTCGATCTCCGACGGCGTGATGTTCTTGCCGCCCGAGGTGATGATGATGTCCTTCATCCGGTCGGTGACGCGGACAAACCCCTCGTTATCGATGGTGCCGATATCGCCGGTGTGCAGCCAGCCGCCGACATCGATGGTCTCCGCCGTCTTCTCCGGCTGATTGAGGTAGCCCATGAACAGGAAGTCGCCCTTGATCAGGATCTCGCCGTCGGGAGAGAGCGCGACCTCGCCCCAGGGCACCGCCGTGCCGACCGAGCCGAGCTTGATGCGTTCGGCCGGCATCATGGTCGCGACGCCGCAATTCTCGGTCTGGCCGTAGACCTCGTGCATGTCGATGCCGAGCGCGAGGTACCAGCGGATCAGATCCGGCGCGATCGGTGCTGCTCCCGTGAAGGCGATGTGGCAACGGTCGAGCCCGATCATGCGGCGGATGTTGCGGAAAACGAGCTGATAGGCGATGCGGTTGGCGATGCGCAAGCCCAGCGACGGCGTCCGGCCCTGCAGGCGGCAATCGACCATGCGATAGCCGATCTTGATGGCACGGCGGTAGGCCCATTGCTGGAATGCCGTCGCGTCCTTCAGCGCGATGGTGATGGCGGAATAGAATTTCTCCCAGATCCGCGGCACCGCGAGAAAGACCGTCGGCTGCACCTCGCGCAGATTATCGGGCACCGTCTCCGGGCTCTCGGCGAAGTTCATGATCGAGCCAAGTGCAACGGAGATGTAGTAGCCGCCGATGCGCTCGGCGACATGACAGAGCGGCAGGAAGATCAGCCGGTCCTCCTCCTCGCGCGCCGGGATGAAGTCGTTGGCGTGCCGCATCTGATGCGTGACGCTGCGATTGGAATGCATCGCGCCCTTGGGCGGCCCTGTCGTGCCCGAGGTGTAGACGAGAACGGCGAGATCGCCGGCGCTGCGGCTGTCGATCATCTCCCGCCACAGCGCCTCGCGGCCGACCATGTGGTCACGCCCGAGCGCGCGAAACTCGTCGATCGACATCACCATGGCATCGGAAAACCCGCTGAGACCCTCCATGTCGAAGACGACGATCCGCTGCAGGCGGGGACAGCGCGCCCGGCACGCAAGAATCTTGTCGAGCTGCTCCTCGTCTTCGGCGAAGATCACCCGCGTCGCGGAATCATTGAGAAGATATTCGACCTGGGCCGACGCATCGGTCGGATAGATGCCTGACGAAACGCCGCCGGCACACAATATGCCCATGTCGGCGTAGATCCACTCCGGCACGGCGTTGGCGATGATCGAGGCGACGTCGCCGGGCATGAAGCCGCTGGCACGAAGGCCGTAGGCGATTTCCTTGGAGATCTGCAGCCATTCGCGCCAGCTGGTCGGCTGCCAGATGCCGAACGTCTTCTCGCGGATCGCAGGCCTGTCGCCGCGTACCTCCGCGGCGCGCAAGAAGCTCTTCGCGATCGTATCGGCGACCGTCAGCACCGGTCGGGCCATGCACGTCTCCTCGTTGTCGTGTTCAGTGGTTCATCGCCACGTCTTCTTCTTTTTCCAGCGCCGCTCGCCTCGCGCGCCTTGCTCCTTGGCGCCGAGGTAGAACTCCTGGATGTCCTTCGAATGCATCAAGCGGTCGCAGCTGTCATTCATGACCACGCGGCCAATCTCGAGGACATAGCCGTAATGCGCCGTCTCCAGCGCCACGCGGGCATTCTGCTCGACCAGCAGGATCGACATGCCCTGCTCCTCGTTGACGCGGCGGATGATGTTGAAGATCTCCTTCACCAGGATCGGCGACAGGCCGAGCGAGGGCTCGTCGAGCAGCAGGAGCGTCGGCCGGTTCATCAGTGCGCGCCCGATCGCCAGCATCTGCTGCTCGCCGCCGGAGAGCTGGCCGGCCGGCTGGTCGATGCGCTCTTTCAATCGCGGGAAGTAGCCATAGACCCGCTCCAGATCCTCCGCGACGCCGTCGCGATCGCTGCGCGGATAGGCGCCCATCATCAGGTTTTCGCGCACCGAGAGGAACGGGAACACCTCGCGCCCCTCGGGCACATGACTAAGCCCCAAACGCACGATGCGGTCGGCCTCCATGCGCTGGATCGGCTTGCCCATGAACTCGATCGAGCCCTTCTGCGGATCGAGAATGCCCGAGATGGTCTTCAGCACCGTGGTCTTGCCGGCGCCGTTGGCGCCGAGCAGCGTGACGATACGGCCGCGCGGCACCTCCAGCGAGATGCCGCGGATCGCCATGATCGGCCCGTAATAGCTCTCGACGTTGGAGAGTTTCAGGATGATATCCGGGGCCATGGTCGCATCCATGCGTCAGGCTCCCAGATACGCGGCGACGACGTCGGGATGCTGCTGCACCTCGGCCGGGGAGCCCGTCGCCAGCACGCGGCCGTAGTTGAGCGCAATGACGCGATCGGAGACGCGGTTGACCAGCGACATGTCGTGCTCGACCATCAGCACGGTGACGCCGAGCTCGCTCTTCATGTCGCGGATCCAGAACGACATGTCGTCGGTCTCCTCCACGTTGAGCCCCGACGACGGCTCGTCGAGCAGGATCAGCTTCGGCTCCGAGCAGAGCGCACGTGCGAGCTCGATCACCTTGCGGACGCCGTAAGGCAGGCCCGAGATCAATTTATCACGGTATGGCTCGAGATCGAGGAATTCGATCACCTGCTCGACCCGGCGGCGATGCACCTTCTCGTTGGCGCGCACGCTGGGCAGAAACAGCAATTCCTGCCAGAGCTGCGTGGTCGAGTGCCGGTGGCGCCCGACCAGGAGGTTCGACAGCACCGTGGCGTTCTCGAACAGCTCGATGTTCTGGAAGGTGCGGGCGATGCCGAGCCTTGCGATGTCGTAGGGCGGCTGTTCCGTGATGTCCTGATCCTCGAAGAAGATGCGGCCCGAGGTCGGCCGGTAGATCCGCGAGATCAGATTGAAGATCGAGCTTTTGCCCGCCCCGTTGGGGCCGATGATCGACAGGATCTCGCCCTTCTCGACCGCGAACGACACCGCGTCGACCGCCTTGAGGCCCCCGAAATGCAGCGACAGGTTTTCGGCGCGGAAATAGCTCATCGGTTCCGCTCAGACTTCACGTAGATCTTCTGTCGCTTGAAGGTCGCGCGCTTGTAGAGCGGGAACAGCTGGAAGAAGAGTTTTATCTTCAGCCAGCGGCCATAGAGGCCGAGCGGCTCGAACAGCACGAACACCATGATGATGATGCCGTAGATCGCGCCCTTCAGCCCGTTGAGCGAGGCAAAGGCCGCGACCTTGGACTGGACATTGCCTGCCGTCGCCGGGCCTGCGCCGAAGGTCGCGGCAATGCCGGCGATGATGCCGGGCATATCGTCCTTGAGGTAGGTCAGGAACGGATCGATCATCACGATGAAGATCGCACCCAGCACGGCCCCGTGCAGGCTGAAGATGCCGCCGATCAGGATCACGATGATGAATTCGATCGAGAGCTGCAGCGTGAACATCTCCGGCGAGATGAAGGAGAGCTTGTGCGCGAACAGCACGCCGGCAAAGCCTGTTATCGCCGCCGAGATCGCAAACGACTTCACCTTGTAGAGCGCGACATTGACGCCCATGCTGCGCGCCGCCGTCTCGCTGTCGCGGATCGCGACGAAGGCGCGGCCCGTCGGCGATCGCAGCAGGTTGAGCGTGCCGACGATGGTCAGCACCAGCACCGCAAGACAAAGGAAATAGAAGGTCGGGCTGTCCCGTGAGACCGTCACGCCGAGCAGCGACAGCGCCTTGACCCGCAGGCCCTCATTCCCGTTGGTGACGCTCTCCCAGCGCGCCAGGATCTCCTCGACGATGAAGGCGAAGGAGATGGTTGCGATGACGAGATAGATGCCCTGGAGCCGCAGTGCGGGAAAGCCGACCAGCGCGCCGACGCAGCCGGTCAGGACGCCGGCGGCGAGGAAATAGACCGGAAACGGCACGTTGTATTTCTGCAGGTAGGCGGCCGTGTAGGCGCCGATCGCCAGGAACGCCGCATGTCCCAGCGAGGCCTGCCCGGTAAAGCCGGTCAGGATCAGCAGCGCCACGCCGACCGTCGCATAGATGCAGACGAAGACGAGCTGGCTCATCAGATAGCTGGACAGCACGTAAGGCGCGATCAGCAGCGCCGCGAGCAGGAGACCATAGGAGACGACATAGCCCGAATGCGGGAACAGCCTGATGTCGTCATCATAGTCGGTCTTGAACAGGAAGCGCATGCGTTCAGACCTTCTTGCGGGCATGAAGGCCGAACAGGCCTTCGGGCTTCAGCAGCAGGACCGCGAGCAGCACGACGTAGGGCGCGACGTCCTTCCAGCCCTCGGGCAGATAGAAGCCGGCCATGCTCTCGATGACCCCGATCAGGACGCCGCCGACGACCGCGCCGGGGATCGAGCCGAAACCGCCGAGCACGGCGGCAGGGAAGGCCTTCAGGCCGAGCACGAGGCCGACATTGGAGTGAATGAAGGTGATCGGCGCCAGCAGCACGCCGGCGCAGGTCGCAACCGCCGCGCTGATCGCCCAGACGATGGACACCACGCGCTTGACCGGGATGCCCATGTAGTAGGCCGCCAGCATGTTCTCGGAACTGGCGCGCATCGCGGTGCCGAGCGTGGTCTTGTTGAAGAACAGCCAGAGCAGCGCACAGAGGATGATCGTCGCCGCGATCACCGACAGCTTGTCATGAGCGAGCACCAGCGAGCCGATGCGCAGCACGCCCTGGCTGAAGGGCGTCTCGATCTTGAAATCGTCGGTGCCCCAGATCATGCCGGCGACCGAGCGCAGGAAATAGCCAAGCCCGATCGTGGCCATGATGATGGAGAATTGCGGATAGCCGAGGATCGGCCGCACCACGATCCGTTCCGCCAGCATGCCGAACAGCGCCATTGCGACCACCGCGCCGGCAAAGCCAACCCAGTAGTTCAGGCCCATCATGCCGATGAAGGTGAAAGCGAAGAAGCCGCCCAGCATCATCAGATCGCCCTGGGCGAAGTTGACGACCTCGGTGGCCTTGTAGACGAGCACGAAGCCGAGTGCGATCAGGCCGTAGACACAGCCGAGCGCAACACCGCTGACCAGCTGCTGAACAAAATCCAGCATCGCCGCGTCCTCCCGATGCAACCAGCGGTTCTTGACGACCGCCCTGCCGCATCTTGTGTCCAGCCGCTACGCAGTCGCTCGGCCGCGAGCGCCATTCGTCCCGGCGCCAATTCAGCCTGAACCCCCGAGTGCTGTCAACAAACGGTGGCTTGCTAGGTGTCTTGCCTTTAGTCCAAGGTGGATGCCGGAATTGGGGCGGCCCGATTCACGGGCCGAAACATCTTCAGGTCAGGGTCGCGACCGATGCAGAACCGGATGGGGTAGCCGTGATGAAGCGGGACAGCTCGGCGCTGGAAGTCCGAGGGTTAACGAAGCGTTTTGACCGTTTGGCGGTCGATAGCCTCGATCTCACCATCCATGCCGGCGAGTTCTATGCGCTGGTCGGCCCGAACGGCGCCGGCAAGACCACCACTTTGCGCATGGTAGCCGGCCTGTTGCGGCCCGATGACGGCGGCGTCTCGATCTTCGGCATCGATGCGCTTCAAAACCCCGTGGCGGCCAAGCAGGTCATGGCGTGGGTCTCCGACGAGCCCATGATCTACGACAAGCTGACGCCGCTTGAGTACCTCGAATTCGTCGCCGGCCTCTGGGGCATTGCGCCGCCGGTCTCGAAACCGGTCGCCGAGGAGCTTCTGACTTCGCTCGGGCTCGAGCCGCACCGGCACGAGCGCTGCGAAGGCTTCTCCAAGGGCATGCGCCAGAAAGTGGCGCTGGCCGGCGCGCTGGTGCACGATCCCCGCCTCATCATTCTCGACGAGCCGCTGACGGGACTCGATGCCGTCTCGGCGCGGCATGTGAAGGGACTGCTCGGCGAGCGCGTGCGCGCCGGCTGCACCGTCATCATGACGACGCACATTCTCGAGGTCGCCGAGCGCATGGCCGACCGCATCGGGGTGATCGCCGCGGGACGCCTGGTTGCAGAGGGTACGCTGACCGAGCTGCGCCAGCAGAACGGCCATGCCGACACCAGCCTGGAAGATCTCTTCATTGCGCTGGTCACGCTTCCGGAAGCCGCATGAGCTCGGCAACCGCGCTCTCCTGGTTTGCCCGTCACGAGCTCCGGCTCGCCTGGCGCGAATGGTTCGCCATGATGACGGGCGGGCGGCGCCGGCGGGCCCGCGCAGCCGTGATCGGTCTGCTGTTCTTCGCCGCACTGCTGCACGTGCCGGCATGGGCGGTGATCGGCCGCTTCGCCAATCTCCAATTGCCGCTCGACAAATCCTCGCTGATCGTGGTCTCGGCGACGATCTTGCTCGCCTGGACCTTGATGCTGTCGCAGGCGATCGAATCGGTGACGCGGGTGTTTTACGCCCGCGCCGATCTCGACCTGATCATGTCCTCCCCCGCAACGCTCGCCAATCTGTTCTCCGTGCGCATCGCCGCGATCGCACTCACCGTGACGGTGATGGCGCTGCTGTTCGCGACGCCCTTCATCGACGTGCTTGTCATCGGCGGCGGCGCACGGTGGCTTGCGGCGTTCGGCGTCGTCGTCGCGATGGGCCTGTCGGCGGCGGCGATCGCGATCGGGGTGACCATTCTGCTGTTCCGCCTGATCGGCCCGTCGCGGACGCGCTTCGTCGCCCAGATCCTGGCCGCGATCATCGGCGCCGGTTTCGTGATCGCGCTCCAGGTCGCCGCGATCATCTCCTATGGCACGCTGTCGCGCTTCACCGTCCTGACCTCAAGCACCCTCGCTGCCCACGCGCCCGACGTCGACAGCATCTGGTGGTGGCCGGCACGGGCGGCCATGGGCGACGGCGAGGCGCTGCTGCTGCTCCTCGCGCTCGGGCTGGTGCTGCTCGGATGCGTGATGGCCGTGTTCTCGGGCCGCTTCGCCGACACCGCGATCGAGGCTGCGGCGTACGGCACATCCAGCCGCAAGCGCACAAAGGAGCGCCCGTTCCGGGGCGGCTCCCGACAACACTCGCTGCGGCGCAAGGAGTTCATGCTGCTCTGGCGCGATCCCTGGCTGATCTCGCAGACCCTGATGCAGCTGCTCTATCTGGTGCCCCCGGCGTTGTTGCTCTGGCGCAGTTTTGGCGACAGTTCCGCGGCCCTGACGCTGATCACGCCTGTCATTGTGATGGCGGCAGGACAGCTCGCCGGCGGGCTCGCCTGGCTGACGATCTCAGGCGAGGACGCGCCCGACCTGGTCGCGACCGCGCCGCTGACGTCCTCGAGCGTCATCCGCGCCAAGATCGAGGTGGTGCTGATCGCGATCGCCGCCATCTTCAGTCCGCTGGTTGCGGTGCTGATTTTCGCTTCACCATCCCAGGCTGCGATCACCGCCGCCATCATCCTCGTCAGTGCGGCCTCTGCGACCGCGATCCAGCTCTGGTTCCGCGTCCAGGCCCGGCGCAGCCAGTTCCGCCGCCGTCAGACCTCGTCGCGGCTTGCGACCATTGCCGAGGCCTTCTCCTCGATCGGCTGGGCCGCGACCGCCGCACTGCTGCTCACGCTGCCGACCGCCGGCATCGTCAGCGGCCTGATCACGGCGGGCCTGGTTGCGGTCACCTGGAAGTTCAGCCCGAGGCGGGAGTAAAGGCAGGTGCGGCATTGACGCGCTGTTGATCGCGTCCTGTTGGCGACACGCCGTTCTGCACGCTAGACTTTCCCTCGAAGTCATCGGGGATGAATTCATGCGGCGACTTGTTTCGGCGGCATTTGCGCTGTTGAGCGCATGTCTCTCACCCGCCCTCGCCCAGCAGCCGCCCCAGCGCGGCGAATGCCTGGCGTTGGCGAATGCCGCACCTCGCGCCATGCCGGTCGCCTTGCGGCAGGCGGCCGTGGCGCCGGAGGTCGAGATCACCTATGCCGGCCACTCCACCTATTTCATCGACACGCCCGGTGGCGTGCGGATCGCGACCGATTACAGCGGCGCCTATCAGGTCGGGCGTTTGCCTGACGTCGTCACCATGAACCGGGCCCACAGCACGCACTACACGCTCAATCCGGACAAGCGCATTCCGCATGTGCTGCATGGCTGGGGCGAGGACGGCAAGCCGGCCGTCGTGTCGGAGCGCATCGGCGACACTTTCATTCGCAACGTCACGACCGATATCCGCCGCTACTTCGGCGACGATTCCGGCACGGACATGATCCGCGACGGCAATTCGATCTTCATCTTCGAGGTCGCCGGGCTCTGCATCGGTCATCTCGGCCATTTGCACCACAAGCTCGACGACAGCCATTTCGCCCAGATCGGGCGCCTCGACATCGTGATGGTGCCGATCGACGGCACCTACACGATGTCGCTCGATGGCGTCTCTGAGATCACCAAACGCTTGCGCGCTTCGGTGGTGCTGCCGATGCACCGCTTCGCGACCCCGCTCGAGGAGTTCATGCGCCGCATCGGCCAGCAGTTCGAGATCGATCGGCGCACCGAGCGCTCGTTGCGGATCTCGCGCGATACGCTGCCGTCGACACCGACGGTGATCATCCTCGAAGGCGTCTGATCTGCAAAACCGGAACGCATGAACCTGCTCCGACTTGATGGCTTCGAGATCATCTTCGGATCGGAGCAATCATGAGTAGAAGGTTCCTGGTTGTCGGAGCATTCGCAGCCATTTATCTGTTGTGGGGTTCCACCTATTTCGCGATCACGCTGGGACTGAAATCGCTTCCACCATTTCTGCTGATGGCGCTTCGCTCGTTTTGCGGCGGAGTCGTTTTGCTGGCGATGAGCGGCCGGCAGATCGGCAGCGTGCCCGCTCGGGCCTGGATCGGCGCGAGCCTGTGCGGACTGCTGTTCTTTGCGGGTTGCCATGGTGTGCTCGCCTTCGCACAGCAATCGGTTCCTTCAGGTGTGGCCGCGATCGTGCTCGCCACCATTCCGTTCTGGATCCTGTTGATTGATTCGTTGTTCCCCGGCGCGCAGCGGCCAAGGCCCCTTGCCCTGCTCGCACTCGTGCCGGGCTTCTTCGGCGTCGGGCTGGTGGCATGGCAAAATGTCGAGGAGGCCGGCATCAGCATCCTGCCGGTCGTCTTGCTGCTGGCTGCGGCGCTGTCATGGTCGGTCGGCACCGTCCTGTCCCGGAGCATGTCGAAACAAGCGTCCGCCATTCTGCTTTCCGGCATGCAGCTTTCGATCGGTGGCCTCGTGTTGTTCGCGATCAGCTGGCTGACGGGCGAGATCGCAAGCTTCAGGCCACGGGATGTCTCCCCGGTCTCGCTTGCAGCCGCACTCTGGTTGATCATTTCCGGAAGCGTGATCGGATTCGTCGCCTATAATTGGCTGCTGGAAAACGTCTCGACCTCGCTGGTGTCGACCTACACCTTCGTCAACCCTGTCATCGCCGTGCTGCTCGGCACCCTCGTGCTGGGCGAGCCGTTCTCGCGCATGATGCTGCTTGGCGCAGGTCTCGTCATCATCTCCGTCATCGTCATCTGGCGCTCGGAGAGCCGCCCGACGATCGACAGGACCCGGCAGGGCGTAGGACATCTCTCCCTGCACGAGACCTGACGACGTCGGACGGCAATTTTCTCCAAGTCGGCTATCGGCCGATCGTGCTGATCTCCCGGCAAGAGGAGATCGACATGACCGACTTCAAGAGATTGCTGCACGCTGACGGACCCAACCCCGAGCACGCCGCGGAGCTGCAGCTCTACGGCCGCTTCGTCGGGGATTGGGACGCCGAGATCACCGCCCACGGGCCTGACGGCGCGACGCACACCGCACCCGGCGAAATTCATTTCGGCTGGGTGCTGGAAGGACGCGCCGTTCAGGACGTCTGGATCATTCCGCGGCCTGCGGGCGCGCCCGCCTTTCCGGTCGCAGGCAATTGGTACGGCACGACGCTTCGGGTCTACGATCCCGGCATTTCGGCGTGGCGGATTTCCTGGTTCGATCCGGCCCGATCGGTATTCCGCCAGCAGATCGGCCGCGCGCGTGGTGAGGACATCGTGCAGGAAGGCACGACCGAAACCGGCGAGCTCACGCGCTGGAACTTCGTCGACATCACACATGATTCGTTCCACTGGCTCGGCGAGGTCAAGCCCGCCACGACAACCGATTGGCGGCTGGTGGTCGATGTGAGGGCGACGCGGCGGAAGGGCTGAGGAGAACACCGCCGCGCTCGCCACGGAGCCAAGCGCCGTCACGACGCGAAAGAGGGGACGGGATGTTGGTCCCGCCCCCTCTTCCGTCGTGGCCGCTGGGAAGCGTCCTTCAAAAGGATTAGCCGGCGCCCATGAGGGGCGCGGGGCTGCGTTCGCCGGGCGAGAGGAACATCCGCTTCAGCTTGTTGACCACGCGGATCATGAAGCCGATGACGGCGGGATTTGTCTTGCGGCAGAAAGCGATCTTCTTGACGTGGCCTTCGACATGCCATTTGGCATGCGCGCCATCGCGAAAGAAAATGACGTCGCCGGCTCCATACCGCTTGGGCGGGAGCCCTTCGCTTTCCAAAACGATCGATCCTTCCAGGATCATGATGGTCTCGTCGAAATCGTAGTACCAGTTGAAGCGGCCTTCGGTGCAGGACCAGACAATGGTCGAGGATGTGCCGTCCGAGCTGGTCGACAGGATGTGCGAACGGGAGACCGGATTCCCCTCGATGATCCAGGCCGGCTCGATCGGCCGCAGCTCCAGGTCCACGTTGCAACTGGCGATTTCAATCAATGCGGCCGACATCTGTTTCCCCAGGGCATATATTAAGTATGACCGGGTCTCGGCCCGGATTGTTTCGAAAGATGGGGGAACGCTAGTAGCCTGTTTTTAATTCTTTCTTACACGAGCCCCGACAATCAGCCGCAAGTTGCAGACGCGAAATTGTTAGCGCCCCAATTTCCTGCAAATTCGCACACATGAACCCTTCTTTTCAGGGGTGCGACAAAGTGCGCGACGTCAACGAGGCGAAACAGGAAATCCGCGCCCGGCCTCGACCTGCCCGAGGCGGGCGATTCCCGTGGGTACGGCTGCGAGGCGGTCGCGGCCTGCGACGGCATCAGTGCGGGCCACCGACTGGCAGCCCGTTCACGGCACCGGTCAACCGCTTCAGCATCGACTACGGCCCGATGCTGCGCGGCGGTGCGATGCGACCCGACCTCTCCCTACGGGAGAGGTGAAGAACCCGCGCGCACGCGCGTCGGTTACTTCGCCCACTCGCCCTTGCGGAACACCGGCACCTTGCTGCCGTCGGCCAAAATGCCGTCGATGTCGGTCTCGCCCGAGCCGATCATCCAGTCGATATGGATCAGGCTTTGATTGCCGCCTTGGGCTGCGATCTGCTGCGGCGTGAGCTGCGCGCCGTTGATGAAGCATTTCGAATAGCATTGGCCGAGCGCGATGTGGGACGCCGCGTTCTCGTCGAACAGCGTGTTGTAGAACAGCAGCCCGCTCTGCGAGATCGGCGAGGAATGCGGCACCAGCGCCACCTCGCCGAGACGCCGCGCGCCCTCGTCGGTGTCGAGCACCTTGTTCAGCACCTCCGCGCCGCGCGAGGCCTTTGCGTCGACGATCCTGCCGTCCTCGAAGCGCACCGCGATGTTGTCGATCAGCGTGCCCTGGTAGGACAGCGGCTTCGAGCTCACGACATGGCCGTAGACCCGGCGGCAATGCGGAGTCGTGAAGACCTCCTCGGTCGGAATGTTGGCGTTGCAGCTGATGCCGTTCTTGGCGAGCGAGGCACCGCCTTCCCATTCATGGCCGTCGGCAAGCCCGATGGTGAGGTCGGTGCCGGGACCCGAATATTGCAGTGCGCGGAATCGCTGGCCGTTCAGCCAGTTGGTGCGCTCGCGCAGCACCGCGTTGTGGCCCGCCCAATTGGCCATCGCATCCTCGCGGTCGACGCGGGAGGCCGCGAAGATCGCATCCGCGAGCTTGCCGATCGCCACCTCTTCGGAATCATCAGGGAAAACCTGCTTCGCCCAGGTCGGGCTCGGATAGGCGATGATGTTCCAGTTGGTGTCGAAATTGACGATCTTTTCCAGCGCCGGCTGATAGGCCATGGAATTGGCCTTGCTGGCGCGCGCCACCTTGGACGGATCCTCGTTCGACAACAGCATCGGGTTGTCGCCGACGATGGCGAGGCGCGCGGTGTTGTCCGAGAACGCTTTCGCCATCCCTTCGTAGAGCCAGTCGGCGGCGCGATCAAAGCTATTGTCATGGCCGTGGCGATAGCGCGCCAGCGTCGTCTCCTCGTCGGAAAGAATCGGCGTCACGATGCCGGCGCCGGCCTTGTAGGCGTGCGCGGCGATTCGGCGCACCAGCGGCAGCGCGATCGCGGGCGCCGTCAACAGAAGGTCCTGTCCCGGCCGCAAACCCAATCCAACCTTCACCGCGACCTCGGCCAGCCGGTCGAGCTTCGCGGGATCGATGGAAGAGGCGAAATTGCGTTGATCGGTCATGCCGGGTCCTCTGTCGAATTCTCACGTACAATCTAAGTCTAGCATCACGAGGCACAAGTGCGCGAGCGTCTTGCGCGACTTGAAAGATACGGAGTTTCGTGCAGTTTGGTTTTCAACGCGTTGCCGATTTGAGCACCCGATCGACCATGGCAGGCGCAAGGCCAAGGTAATTTTTCGGTGAAGTGAGGGCCTCGATGCTGGCGCGATCGATTCGGGTCGCGACGCGCTGATCGGCCGACAGCGCATCGGCAAGGCTGATGCCCTTCTCGTTGGCGAGCCTGCAGGCATCGTAAACCACGTCGTGCGCGTCTTGCCGGCCGATCTGCGGCGCGAGCCCCATCATGACCGCTTCGGCCACGATCAGACCGCGACTAAGGGCGAGGTTGTCGTCCATCTTCTTCTCGTCCACGATGAGACCCGCGAGCGCGAACCTGGCCTGGTGCAGTGCGCCGGCGGTCAGCACGAAGCTTTCGGGGATCGCCATCCATTCGGCGTGCCACGGACCGGTCGCGCGCTCGAAATCCTGCACCAGGGCGTCCAGCATCAGACCAGCCTGCTGCCGCACCGCCTTCGATGCGGCAAGCATCAGTTCCGACGAGATCGGATTGCGTTTCTGCGGCATGGTCGAGGAGGCGCCGCGGCCCTTGACGAAGGGCTCGTAGACTTCGGCGAATTCGGTCGAGGCCATGATCATGATGTCGAGCGCGATCTTGCCGAGCGATCCGGTGAGGAGCGCAAGGAAATTCACCGCCTCGGCGAAGCCGTCGCGTGCGACATGCCATGTCGAAGCGGGCACACCCAGCTTCAGCTCGGCGCAAAGCGCCTCCTGCACCTCGAAGCCCTTGTCGCCGAGCGAAGCCAGCGTGCCGGCCGCGCCGGCGAACTGCCCGACCAGCACACGCGGCTTCAGTTGCGCGAGGCGCTCGGCGTGGCGGTCGAACATCGCAAGCCAGATCGCGGCCTTGTAGCCGAACGTCACCGGCAGCGCTTGCTGGAGATGGGTACGTCCGGCCATCGGCGTGTCGCGATGGCGCCGCGAGAGGTCGGCGAGAATTTTCCGCAAGTCCGCGATATCGCGCTCGATGATCCCGAGCCCGGCGCGCAATTGCAGCACCACGGCGGTGTCCATGATGTCCTGCGTGGTCGCACCCCAATGCACGTAGCGGCCGGCCTCGCCGCATTGCTTCGCCATCTGCTGCACCAGCGGCAGGATCGGATAGCCGACGATGTCGGTCTCCTGCCGCAACAGATCAAAATCGAACGCGGCAACATCGGTCCTCGCCGCGATCTGGTCGGCAGCCTGTTGCGGAATCACACCGCATCGCGCCTCCGCTTTCGCGAGCGCCACCTCGATCTCGGCGTAACGCGCCACCAGCGCGACATCGGAAAACACCTCGCGCATTTCCGGCGTGCCGAAGGCATCGCGGAACAGCATGGAATCGAGCACGGTGGTCGAGGCGGTAAAGGCGGGCATGGGCGCTTCTTCGTGGCTGTTGTTTTGTATGAGGATAGCTTACGCGGGCCGGGACGTTGGGCAACGGACATTCGCTGTTTAACGCACGTTCGATGGCTTGCGAGCACCTCGCCTGCCCCGTCATCCGCAGGTGCGAGACGCACGATGCGAAGCAGCGTGCGCGGAGCCTCGAAGGATCACGGCCCAGATGCAGCTCCAGACATCAGCGCGCTGCTCCGATGGCACTATCGACTGTCGCGCGGCGCGAACGCCTTCGCATGACGAGGAGACCTCAATGTTGAAATCGTTTCGCTTGCCGGGGCTCGTCTGCCGGCCTGTCGGCTGCGACATTGACCGCGGCGTCTGCTGCGCCGATCGGCCAGCGCCGCGGAATCCGGCGACGTCGCACGGTATGTTTTTCGCCCGAGCAGGCCGGTTTCCTTCGGCATCCCGCTCCGCTTCGGGAAGGCAGCAGTCACGGGCTTTTTGATCACCTGAGCGGCGGATTGGTGTTGCTCCAGGTCGGCACCGCATTGGTGACGCCGACCGACGGCCAATTATAGGTTCCGATCGAGGGCGCCGTGACGGTTCCAATCGACGGACCGGACGACCCATAGGTCCTTGGCGGCGTCGCCGTCACGACGGAGCTTCCGTAGGTAGGGACCATCACGTCCGTGCTGTAATGCCTGCTCGACCGATGCTTCTTCGCTTCAGCCGCGAAAGGCGCCACCACCAACCCGGCCGCGACGAGCGCGGCTACGGCGATTCTCATCGTTGTCATGACCATTCCCTTCGTTCGCTGCGGGCTGGTAAGTCATGTGTTCATCCGGCGGAGAATTCCCATAGGTCGCCGTTCATAATTCCGTGCGCGCAAATGTGCCGGAACGCTGCGATATGGCACGATCGGCCCGGACACACTATCACGAACGTGTCGCCTTCGGATCGACCCGAATCAGCGCTAGCGCAAGGCTTTCAGAGACTCTCGGAACGAACAGCATGACCGGCCCCGAATTGAAGCAACTGCGTGACGATCTCTCCGACGCGCTCGGGCGCAAGCTCAATGCGGCCGACATGGCGAAGTTGTGTGCGTTGCCGGAGAACGGCGGCGCGGACACGATCCGGCGCTGGGAGGTGCGCGGCCCGACGCTGGCCGCGACCAAGGTGCTGCGCGTGCTCGCAATGGCGAGCGATCGCTATCCGATCCTGGACAAGTTCGACATCTTCGATCGCCACGACATACGCGAGGAAGACCGGCCCGCGAAGCGCGCGGCGTTCCGTGCGCAGATGCGCGAGGAGGTGCGGCGGCGTCTTGGTTAACGGGACACGCGCGCAAGTTACCGCAGTCAGCGCGAATTAAACCTTCCTTCACCACTTCTTAAGCCGCCATTAAGCACGAAAATCATTTGTGGCCCAATAACTTAGGTTGGGCACCGTTATGCCACGCATGTGACAGCATTTTCGTCAAAAGCGAGCTATCTGCATAACCAAAGCGGCGCGAACTGCGCGCCTGCCGGGGACCTTAGTGTTGGAGTTAGGACGATGAAGAAGATTCTGTTTGCGACGGTTGCGCTGCTCGCGGTGGGCGCGGCTGTTCCGGCGTTCGGTGCCGATCTCGGCGCCCGCCCCTATTACAACAAGGCGCCGGCCTACGCCGCGCCGATCTACAACTGGACCGGTTTCTACATCGGCGGCCACATCGGCGGCGCGTTCTCCAGCGACAGCAATTTCAACGGCCTCTCCACCGGCAACAACGGCAACGGCCGTTTCCTCGGGGGTTTGCAGGCCGGTGCAGACTGGCAGCTCAATCCGAACTTCGTGGTCGGCGCCGAAGCCCAGTATTCCTGGCTCTCCGGCAATGTCGGCGCGGTGTTCCCGGGCGGCGTGGCCTACACCAACGACCAGCGCGGCCTCGGCTCGATCACCGGCCGCGTCGGCTACACCTGGGGCCCGGGCCTGCTCTACGTGAAGGGCGGCTACGCCTATTCCGACAACAACGAGAAGGTGACGGTCGGCGGCGTGCCGGCAGCCTTCGTCATCGACGGCAATCACAGCAGCGGCTACACCATCGGCGCCGGCCTCGAATACATGTTTGCCCCGAACTGGTCGGCCAAGGCCGAGTACCAGTATTACAATTTCGGCGATGCGCACTTCACCGCGGGGCCGCTGGTCGGCACCGGCAACTTCACCACCGACGACCACACCTTCAAGGCCGGCCTCAACTACCGCTTCAACTGGGCGAGCCCGGTCGCGTCCTACTGATCGCGCCTGAAAAACTCTCGCCACGATCAAGGGCCGGCGTGATGCCGGCCCTTTCTTTTTTCGCCCTGCGGAACTGCCAAGCATTTGGGCAACTTGCGATTTTTTAACCCGGGCCAAGGATACTCCGCAGCGAAATGACAAAAGATTACGCGTGTGGGGGAATTTCGATGGCGATCCGTCTGAGCGTTGGCCGTATCAAACCTCGTTTCAAAATGCCGAAATGGGGCCTGCGCGGCAGCCTGTTCGCGGCCTTCGCCGTGATCGCGGGCATGGCCCTCGTGATCGCAGCCGGCGCCGGCTTCGTGTTCAAGCATCTCGGCTCGACCATGATGGATTTGAGCGGCCGCGACATCCCGCGCCTCGCCGCCAGCCTTCAGCTCGCCTCGCAGAGTGCGACGCTCGCAGCACAGGGCCCGGGCCTGCTCGCCTCGCCCACCGATGATGCGCTGAACGAGCGCACCAGGAACGTAAAGGACATCCAGCAGCTCGCGATGGCCAAGCTCGGCGAGATCATCGAACTCGGCGCGGACCAGCAGACCGCGAACGCGCTGCGCGACACCACCAAGAGCATCGATGAGGCCACGCAGAGCCTGGTGTCGGCGGCCCGTGAGCGGCTCGACACCGGCGCGCTGCACGACAAGCAGTATGAAGCGCTCCGGAAGGTCCAGCGTTCCTTTGTCGGCGCTGCCGGCCCGGCCATGCTCGATGCACAGACGCGCCTCAATGCGATCCTCGGTGCGGCGGAAGTGTCGGCCGACGATGCCACCGAAGCCGCCCGCACGGTCGCCCAGATCTCGACGATCTCCGCCAACGGCAATCTGATGGCCGCCGACATGATGGCGGCGCTCTCCGCCAACAGCAGCGACACGCTCGAGGCGATCGAGAAGGAATTCAAGACGACCCGCGACCGCGTCAAGTCCAACCTCGAGGACCTCCCGAACTTCCCCTCGATGCAAGCCGTGCGCGATGCCGTCGAGAAGCTGTTCGTCTTCGGTGAAGGCAAGACCGGCGTGTTCAAGATCCGCCAGAAGGAGCTCGACGCGATCGACTATGGCCAGACCATCCTGGACGAGACGCGCAAGCTCAATGTCGGGCTCGGAATCAGCGTGCAGGCGCTCGTCGACGGCGTGCAGAAGGAGACCAACGCATCGACCTTCCAGGCGCGTCACGAGATCTCGCTCGCCACGACCGCAATGCTGGCACTCGGCGGGCTCACCCTGATCGGCTCGGCGCTGTTCGTCTGGCTCTATGTCGGCCGCAACATCCTGCGCCGCATCCGCGAGCTTCAGCGCGCCATGCAGCTGCTCTCGGCCGGCGACCTCGACACCGAGATCGTCCGCTCCCGCCAGAACGACGAGATCGGCGCGATGAAGGAAACGCTGACGGTGTTCCGCGACAGCATGATCGAGGCCCGCGCGCTCGCGAGCGAGCAGGACAAGGATCGCACCGCCAAGGCCGAGCGCGCCGCGCAAATGGAAGCCAAGATCGCCGAATTCGAGGGCACCGTGCGCACCGCGCTCGATAACCTCGCGCAATCGGCCAATTCGATGCAGTCGACGGCGCAGAGCATGTCGACCACCGCCGACCAGTCCAACGCACTGGTCAACGCGGTTGCGTCCGCCGCCGAAGAGACCTCGGTCAATGTGCAGACCGTATCGTCCGGGACCGAACAGCTCTCGTCCTCGATCGAGGAGATCAGCAAGCAGGTCGTCACTTCGGCCGCGATCGCCAAGAAGGCGGTCGACGAAGCCGGCGCCACCGACGCCACGGTGCAGAGCCTCGCCGAGAGCGCAAGCCGCATCAGCGTCGTGGTCGACCTGATCCAGACCATCGCCTCGCAGACCAACCTGCTCGCACTCAACGCCACCATCGAGGCGGCGCGGGCGGGCGAGGCCGGCCGCGGCTTTGCGGTGGTTGCCTCCGAGGTGAAGAGCCTCGCGAGCCAGACCGCGAAGGCGACCGAGGAGATCCGCACCCAGATCGCCAGCATGCAGCAGGTCACGACCTCGGCCGTCGGCGCCATCCAGGGCATCGGCCGGATCATCGGCGAGATCAACGACGTCACCACGACCATTGCCGCCGCGGTCGAGGAACAGGGCGCAGCGACCCGCGAGATCGCCCGCAACATCCAGCACGCGGCCGGCGGCACCAGCGAAGTCTCCAGCAATATCGTCGGCGTCTCCACCGCTTCAGCCGAAGCGGGTGCCGCGGCCACGGAGGTGCTCAGCGCATCGGATGCACTCCGCCGCGAAGCCGACTTGCTGCGCGGAGAGATCGACGCGTTCCTCAACAACATGCGGGCTGCGTAGGACGCCGATTCCATCCGGGCTACGGAATACGGCCGGAATGACCGCCATGCGGCGACCGGCCGGCCTTCTTTTTCGGCTGGCGCCCTGCCCGCGCTGGGTTTAAGCCGGTGGCATGAACGCAAAAACCGATACCGTGCAGTCCTCCGCCGAGGCGCTGCGCTACCCCTGGGAGCAGCATCCCGGCCCGGAAGAGGTCGTGGAGGTCAGGCCCGGCGTGTTGTGGGCGCGGCTGAAGCTGCCGTTCCGCCTCAACCATGTGAACATCTACCTGCTCGCCGACGGCGACGGCTATGCGATGGTCGATGCCGGCTTCGGCAACGAGGAGACGATCGAGGCCTGGACCAAGCTGTTCGAAGGTCCGCTCAAGGGCGTCAACATCACGCGCCTGATCGTCACCCATTCGCATCCCGATCACGTCGGCCTCGCCGGCTGGATCGTCGAGCGGTTCAACTGTCCGCTGGTGATGTCGCAGGTCGAATATCTGCAATCGGTCTATCACCAGAACCGCGGCACCGAGGAGCGGCGCGAGGCGCAGCGGCTGTTCTTCCGCCGCCACGGCATGGACGAGTCTCTCACCGAGAAGCTGCTCGGCCGCGGCCAGGATTATCTCAAACGCGTCTCGGTGCTGCCGCCGTCCTACCGCCGTATCTCGCATGGCGACGAGGTCGTGATCGGCCCGCGCCGCTTCAAGGTGATCACCGGTGGCGGGCATGCGCTCGACCAGGTGATGCTGTACTGCGCCGACGACAAGCTGTTTCTCTCCGCCGACCAGGTGTTGAGCAAGATCTCGCCGAATGTCAGCGTGTGGGCGGTCGAGCCCGACCAGAACTCGCTCGGCGAATATCTGGCCTCACTCGCGAGCCTCACCACCACCCTGCCCTATGATCTCCTGGTGCTGCCGGGTCACGGCGTACCGTTCTACGGGCTGAAGACCCGCATCAAGCAGCTCGCCGATCACCACGAGGAGCGCTGCCGCCTGATCGCGGAAGCCTGCCGCGAGGTGCCGCAGACCTCGCGCGCATTGGTGCCTGTCGTGTTCAACAAGCACGTGCTTGACGAGCACCAGATGGGCTTTGCCGCCGGCGAGCTCGTCGCTCACGTCAATTACATGATCGTCGAGGGCCGGCTGACCGCCGAGACCAAGGACGGCGTGCTGCAGTTCAGGACGACGTGAGGGCGTCCAGCCCTTGGACCGATGGTGCAGGGCAGCATCATGTCCCGCGCGAACTTGATCGGGATCAAGTTGGGTCGGGTCGGATAGGGCATTTTGCCCAATGCCCCTCACGGCCCTATAGGCGATAGCGCATGGACATTAGAGCTGGAAAAGCTCTAAACAGATGCGCCCTTTTGGTCAGTTCCGTCTCAGGTTGCACCGATGGATTACGCCGAGTTCTTCAATTCCGCCCTTGATCGCCTCCACAGCGAGCGCCGCTATCGCGTGTTCGCCGATCTGGAGCGCACGGCCGGCCGGTTCCCGCATGCAGTCTGGCACTCGCCCAAGGGCAAGCGCGACGTCGTGATCTGGTGCTCCAACGATTATCTCGGCATGGGCCAGCACCCGAAGGTGGTCGGCGCCATGGTCGAAACCGCGACCCGCGTCGGCACCGGCGCAGGCGGAACCCGCAACATCGCCGGCACGCATCATCCGCTGGTGCAGCTCGAGGCCGAGCTCGCCGACCTCCACGGCAAGGAAGCCGCGCTGCTGTTCACTTCCGGTTACGTCTCGAACCAGACCGGCATCGCGACCATCGCCAAGCTCATTCCGAACTGCCTGATCCTGTCGGACGAGCTCAACCATAATTCGATGATCGAGGGCATCCGCCAGTCCGGCTGCGAGCGGCAGGTGTTCCGCCACAACGATCTCGCCGATCTCGAAGCGCTGCTGAAGGCTGCGGGTGCGAACCGGCCGAAACTGATCGCCTGCGAGAGCCTCTATTCCATGGACGGCGACGTCGCGCCGCTCGCCAGGATCTGCGACCTCGCCGAGAAGTACAACGCGATGACCTATGTGGACGAGGTCCACGCCGTCGGCATGTACGGCCCGCGCGGCGGCGGCATTGCCGAGCGTGACGGTGTCATGCATCGCATCGACATTCTCGAAGGCACGCTGGCGAAAGCGTTCGGCTGCCTCGGCGGCTACATCGCCGGCAACGGCCATATCATCGACGCCGTGCGCTCCTATGCGCCCGGCTTCATCTTCACCACCGCACTGCCGCCGGCGATCTGCTCGGCCGCGACCGCCGCGATCAAGCATCTGAAGACCTCGAGCTGGGAGCGCGAGCGCCACCAGGACCGCGCCGCGCGCGTCAAGGCGATCCTCAATGCCGCAGGTCTCCCGGTGATGTCGAACGACACGCACATCGTGCCGCTGTTCGTCGGCGATCCCGAGAAGTGCAAGCAGGCCTCGGATATCCTGCTCGAGGACCACGGCATCTACATCCAGCCGATCAACTATCCGACCGTCGCCAAGGGCACCGAGCGCCTGCGCATCACGCCCTCGCCCTATCACGACGACGGCCTGATCGATCAGCTCGCCGAAGCGCTGCTGCAGGTGTGGGATCGTCTGGGTCTACCGCTGAGCGAGAAGTCGCTGGCCGCGGAGTAGGCGTGTTCGCTGCTCTTTGAATCCAACCCGCACCGTCCCCTGAGCTACCCCCCTCCCCACAAGGGGGAGGGAGCGCAGAAGCGTGCCCATATCTCTTTAACGACGCCCCCCAGTTCCCGCCTCTATCAGGTATTTCGCTGTCGCCTCTACCCTGCCAACGCGCTAGATTTGCAGGGAAAATGAGATCGGGCGCCTTTGCGCCCAGGGAGAAGCACGCTCGCCATGCTGCACGACTGGGGCGTGATCGCAGCCGCCTTCGGCTATATCGGGTTCCTGTTCCTGGTGGCGAGCCACGGTGATCGCCGCTCGCAGGCCGGGCCCGGCCGCGCGTCCGGGATGATCTACCCGCTCTCCCTGGCGATCTACTGCACGTCCTGGACCTTCTTCGGCTCGGTGGGCTTTGCCACCCGCACCTCGACCGACTTCCTCGCGATCTATGTCGGTCCGATTCTGATGATCGGGCTCGGCGCCGGCGTGCTCCGCCGCGTGATCCAGCTTGCCAAAGCCCACAACATCACCTCGATCGCGGACTTCATCGGTGCGCGTTACGGCAAGAGCCAGGCCGTGGCGGCGACCGTAGCGCTGATCGCCATCATCGGCTCGGTGCCCTACATCGCGCTCCAGCTCAAGGCGGTGGCCTCCTCGCTCGAAGTCATCCTGAGCGAGGACCAGGCGTTCTCCCACATCCCGATCCTCGGCGACATGGCGCTGATGGTGACGCTGGCGATGGCGGCCTTCGCGGTGCTGTTCGGCACGCGGCAGACCGACGCGACCGAGCATCAGCACGGCCTGATGCTCGCGGTCGCGACCGAATCCATCATCAAGCTGGTCGCCTTCCTCACCGTCGGCATCTTCGTCACCTTCTGGATGTTTTCGCCGCACGAACTGATCGAGCGCGCGATGAGGACCCCGGAGGCGGTGCGCGCCATCGACTATTCGCCGTCGATCGGCAATTTCCTGACCATGACGCTGCTGTCGCTGTGCGCGATCATGCTGCTGCCGCGCCAGTTTCACGTCAGCGTCGTGGAGAACTCCTCGGATGCCGAGGTCAGCCGCGCGCGCTGGCTGTTTCCGCTTTATCTCGTCGCGATCAACGTGTTCGTGATCCCGATCGCGCTCGCCGGCCTCGTCATCTTCCCGTTCGGCGCTGTCAATCCCGATATGTACGTGCTGGCCCTGCCGATGGAGGGCGGTGCGGGACTTCTCAGCGTCGCAGTCTTCGTCGGCGGCCTCTCGGCGGCGACCGCGATGGTGATCGTGGAATGCGTCGCGCTCTCCATCATGGTCTCCAACGACCTCGTGGTGCCGCTGGTGCTGCAGCGACGGCCCGAAGGACGCGCAGCCGCCACCGGCTTCGGCGACTTCCTGCTGCGCTCGCGGCGACTCGCCATCTTCGCCATCATGGTGATGGCCTATTTCTACTATCGCGCGCTCGGCAACGCCCAGCTGGCGACCATCGGCCTCTTGTCCTTTGCAGCCATCGCGCAGCTCGCGCCTGCCTTCTTCGGCGGCCTGTTGTGGCGGCGCGCGACCGCGCGCGGCGCCATCGGCGGCATGCTGGTCGGCTTCGCGGTGTGGCTCTACACACTGTTCATCCCAAGCTTCATGGACACCTCGACATCGGGCATCCTGCTGCTCCAGCATGGGCCGTTCGGCATCGAGGCGCTGCGGCCGCAGGCGCTGTTCGGCGCCGACCTGTCGCCGTTGATGCATGGCGTGGTCTGGTCTCTGTCGCTCAACATCCTCACTTACGTGCTGCTGTCGCTGGCACGTCAACCCTCGTCGATCGAGCTGGTGCAGGCCGATCTGTTCGTCCCCAACACGCTCGCCCCGATCGCTCCGAACTTCCGCCGCTGGCGCACCACTATCACGGTGCAGGATATCCAGAGCACCGTCGCGCAATATCTCGGGCCCGATCGCGCCCGGCAGTCGTTCGAGGCGTTCTCGGCACGGCGCAATATGCGGCTCGAGGCCGGAGCACCCGCCGATTTCGAGCTGCTGCAGCATGCCGAGCACCTGATCGCCTCCTCGATCGGGGCCGCGTCCTCGCGCCTCGTGATGTCGCTGCTGCTGCGCAAGCGCACGGTGTCCGCGAAAGCCGCGCTGAAATTGCTCGACGATTCGCACGCAGCGCTGCATTTCAACCGCGAGATCCTGCAGACCGCCCTCAACCATGTGCGCCAGGGCATCGCGGTGTTCGATGCCGATTTGCAGCTGATCTGCTCGAACAGGCAGTTCGGCGATCTCCTCAACGTGCCACCGCATTTCATCCAGTTCGGCACGCCCTTGCGCGAAATCCTGGAATTCATGGGCGTGAGCGATCCCTCCCAGGGTGACCGCGAAGCGATGATCGAGCAGCGGCTGGTGGCCTACACCACCGACAGCGAACCCTATCTGGAGCGCCTGCCGGAACGCCACATGGTCATCGAGGTGCTCACCAATCGCATGCCCGGCGGCGGCTTCGTCATCACCTTCACCGACGTCACGCCGACCTTCGAGGCGGCGGAAGCGCTGGAGCGCGCCAATGCGACGCTGGAAAAGCGTGTGCGCGACCGCACCGAGGAGCTGACGCGACTGAACTCGGAGCTTGCGCGAGCCAAGAGCATCGCCGAGGACGCCAGCATCTCCAAGACGCGCTTCCTCGCGGCCGCCAGCCACGACATTCTTCAGCCGCTGAACGCGGCGCGGCTCTATGTCACGAGCCTGGTGGAGCGCCAGCACGATGGCGAGGAGATGCGGCTGGTCGAGAACATCGACGAATCGCTGCAAGCGATCGAGGAAATCCTCGGCGCGCTGCTCGACATCTCCAGGCTCGACGCCGGCGCGATGACGACCTCGATCTCGAGCTTCAAGATGGCCGATCTGATGCGCTCGCTGGAGATCGAGTTCGCGCCGATCGCGCGCGCCAAGGGCCTCGGGCTCACCTTCGTGCCCTGCTCGCTGCCGGTCGAGTCGGACCGCTTGCTGTTGCGGCGGCTGTTGCAGAACCTGATCTCGAACGCGATCAAATACACCCCGCGCGGCCGCGTGCTGGTCGGCTGCCGGCGCCATGGCGCCTCGCTCAAGATCTGCGTCTACGATACCGGCGTCGGCATTCCCGCGCTCAAGCGCGGCGAGATCTTCAAGGAATTCCACCGCCTCGAGCAGGGTGCGCGGATCGCGCGCGGGCTGGGGCTGGGACTCTCGATCGTCGAACGGCTGGCGCGCGTGCTCAACCACGGCATCGCCATCGACGCCAATGCAAGCGGCGGCTCGTTGTTCACCGTGATCGTGCCGACGGCCAAGGCCGTGACGCTGACGGCGGCGTTAACAAGCGCAACGCCGCTGGCGCGCGCGCCGATATCGGGCGCTCTGATCGTCTGCATCGAGAACGACGCGGCGATCCTCGACGGCATGCGGACGCTGTTGAAGGCCTGGCACGCCGAGGTGATCGCGGTCGCAGATCCCGAAGGCGCGATATCGGCGATCGAGGCCGCCGGCAAGCGCGTCACCGGACTGCTCGTCGACTATCACCTCGACCGCGGCAACGGCATCGCCGCCATCCGCGAGATCCGCCGCCGCTTCGGCGACAGCATCCCCGCGATCCTGATCACGGCCGATCGCAGCCCCGCCGTGCAGATGGCTGCGCGCGACGAGAAGATCGCGGTGCTCAACAAGCCGGTGAAGCCGGCTTCGCTGCGTGCCCTGCTCGGGCAGTGGCGCACGCAGCAGATGGTTGCGGCGGAGTAACGGCTCAGGCGCTGCCGTCGGCATCGATGACCGCCTTGGCAAAGGCCTGCGGAGCTTCCTGCGGAAGATTGTGGCCGATGCCGCCCGTGATCAGGCGATGATCGTAGCGGCCCGAAAACTTCTTGGCGTAGGCGCCGGGATCGGGATGCGGCGCGCCGTTGGCGTCGCCTTCCATCGTGATCGCAGGCACGCTGATGATGGGAGCCGCCGCGAGCTTGTTTTCAATCTCCTCGTACTTCGTCTCGCCCTTCTCGAGCCCGAGCCGCCAGCGATAATTGTGGATCGAGATCGCGACGTGATCCTTGTTCTCGAACGCCTTGGCGCTGCGATCGAAGGTGGCGTCGTCAAACCTCCACTGGGGCGAGGCCAGCTTCCAGATCAGCTTTGCGAAGTCATGCGTGTACTTCTCGTAGCCGGCGCGGCCGCGCTCGGTCGCGAAGTAGAACTGGTACCACCATTGCAGTTCGGCCGCAGGCGGCAGCGGCGCGCTTCCCGATGCCTGGCCGGAGATCAGATAGCCGCTGACAGAGACCAGCGCGCGGCAGCGCTCCGGCCACAGCGCGGCAATGATATCGCAGGTGCGCGCGCCCCAGTCGAAGCCGGCAAGAACCGCCTTCTTGATGTCGAGCGCATCCATCAGCGCGATGACGTCGACGGCCAGCGCGGCCGGCTCGCCGTTGCGCGGCGTCTCGCTGGAGAGGAAGTTCGTCGACCCATAGCCGCGCAAATAGGGGACGATGACGCGATAGCCGGCCTGCGCCAGGATCGGCGCGACGTCGACGAAGCTGTGAATGTCGTAAGGCCAGCCGTGCAGCAGGATGGCGACCGGACCGGTCGCTGGACCGGCTTCGGCGTAGCCGATGTCGAGCACACCCGCATTGATCTGCTTGATCGCGCCGAAGGAAGCCGTTGCCGAAGACGGCGCGGCTGCCGTTTCGGCCCGCGCGAGGTCGATCACGCCAAAGCCGACGGCGGCAGTGCCGGCTGCGATGCCGAGGAAGCGGCGGCGATGCTGGTCGATGATCTCTGTCATGGTCTTGGTCCTTTGATGTCACTGAGGTCGCTGCCGGGCATCCATTTTGGCTTATGAGAGCCTCGCTGCAGTTACGCAAGTGACTATCAGCGTGCTACGCAGGACGCACGTCTGGAGTGAAAAGACGTTGTGAGGCCGGCACAGAACTCGTTTGCAGGACTCTGCAACAAAGCTTGCCGGGGAGGCTGACATCGTCGAACGGCCGAGCGGGTCAATTCCGGCCGCAGCGAGGTTTGTCCGCATCCATCCTCAGAGGATGGCGCTTGGTTCTTCTGCTCTGGGAAAACGTCAACAACTGAGTGCGCTCGCGCGTGGCGCCGATCAATTCGCACGTGTCCGGTTCACGTGCGATCCATCAGGTGCCCCACGGACATCCGCGAAATCGCGAGGAAGCGCCCTACCCCGTCGGCGTGCCCTGCTTCCACTGGCCGCCGGAGATTTTCGCCGCGGCGATCACGGCCTGGGTGCGGCTCTCGACGCCGAGCTTTTGCAGGATGGCCGAGACGTGGGCCTTGATGGTCGCCTCGGAGACACCGAGCTCATAGGCGATCTGCTTGTTCAGCAGTCCCTCCGACAGCATCATCAACACCCGCACCTGCTGCGGCGTCAGCGTCACCAGGCGGTCGCGCAGCTTGGTCATGTCGGGGTCGGAGGCGGTCGTCAGGTCGGTGTCGGCGGGAACCCAGACGTCGCCCTCCATGACCTTGAGGATGGCATCACGCAGCGTCTCGACGCCGAAGCGCTTCGGGATGAAGCCGGAGGCGCCGAAATCCAGCGAACGGCGGATCGTGGCGCTGTCGTCGGAGGCCGAGACGATCACCACCGGAATCGCCGGATATTGCGCACGCAGATAGATCAGCCCGGAAAAACCGGAGATGCCGGGCATCGAGAGGTCGAGCAGGACCAGGTCGACGTCGGAGGACTGTTCCAGCAGTTTCGTCAGGTCTTCGAACGACCCGGCCTCATCGATCTTCGCCGTGCTCAGGACGCCCGCCACCGCCTGCCGCAGCGCATCACGGAACAGCGGGTGATCGTCGGCAATGACGAGGTGGGTTGAGGGAGCGTTCATCGTTCTCTTGCTGTCGTTCACATCAGCGCCAGTAATCCGGACCGGAGCGATGGTCAATTCTTTCCCGGTCGGCCGTGGCATGCAAGGGCACATTATTCCTGCGCTGGAAAAGGGGTTAATCCTCAAACCGTGCCGGCGCGCTGCACTATAACTCGGCCGCCGTCAGTTGGGTGTCAGTGCGCAAGGCCGAAAGTCGTATATGGGCGTGTTTCACGCCGATGTTACCTTGGGGGCAAGACCTGGGGTGATCCGGCATGTCCGGACAGCCGGGACGCGAGGAAACGAACTTCGGGGAGTCCAACTATGACAATGGCAGCGGCCGCCGGCGGCGTCGGGACGCGGGGAATGACCGGCGAAGAGAAGAAGGTCATCTTCGCATCTTCACTCGGTACCGTGTTCGAATGGTATGATTTCTATCTCTACGGATGGACTGCGGCCCAGATCGGCAAGGCGTTCTACTCGGCGTTCGACGCCAACACACAGTTCATCTTTGCGCTCCTGACGTTCTCGGCAGGCTTCCTGGTTCGCCCCCTCGGCGCGCTGGTGTTCGGCCGGGTCGGCGATCTCGTCGGCCGCAAATATACCTTCCTCGTCACCATCTCGATCATGGGTCTGTCGACCTTCCTGGTGGGCCTGACGCCCGGCTACCAGACGATCGGCTGGCTGGCGCCGACGATCCTGATCGGCTTGCGCCTCCTGCAAGGGCTCGCGCTCGGCGGCGAGTATGGTGGCGCCGCCACTTACGTTGCCGAGCATGCACCGCAGGGCCGCCGCGGATTCTACACTTCCTGGATTCAGACCACCGCAACGATCGGGCTCTTCCTGTCGCTGCTCGTTGTCTACGTCGTCCGCAACAGCATGAGCGCCGACTCATTCGCCGATTCGGGCCTCTCGGGCGGCTGGCGCATCCCCTATCTGCTCTCGATCCTGCTGCTCGGCATCTCGATCTGGATCCGCATGCAGCTCTCGGAGTCGCCGCTGTTCCAGAAGATGAAGGAGGAAGGCAAGGCTTCCAAGGCTCCGCTGTCGGAAGCCTTCGGCAATTGGCAGAACGGGAAGGTTGCGCTGATCGCCCTGCTCGGCCTCACCGCCGGTCAGGCCGTGATCTGGTATGGCGGGCAATTCTATGCGCGCGTGTTCCTCGTCAATACGCTCAAGGTCCCGGCGAACTCGGCTGACATCGCGCTCATCATTGCGCTTGCGATCGCGACCGTCGGCTTCCTGTTCTTCGGCTGGCTTTCGGACAAGATCGGCCGCAAGCCAATCATCCTGGCCGGTTGTCTGCTCGGCGCGGTGACCTATCACTACGCCTTCAGCCTGCTGACATCAGCTGCAAATCCGGCGCTCGAGAAGGCGCTGGCAACTGCGCCGGTCTCCGTGGTCGCCGATCCAAAGGACTGCAATGTGCTGTTCGACCCGGTCGGCGGCAGGGCGTTCACCAGCTCCTGCGACGTCGCCCGCAACGCGCTGATCGCATCATCGGTGAACTTCAGGCTGGAGCCCGCCGCGCCCGGCAGCCTCGCCAAGGTCGTCGTCGGCACCAAGTCGTTCGAGTCCGTGAACGGAACGGGCGCCGATCCCAAGGCCTTCGCGGCCGCCCGCGCCGCGTTCACGACCGCCGTGACGGCCGCGGTCGGCGAAGCCGGCTACCCGATCAAGGGAGCTGATCCGTCGGCGATCAACATGCCGCTGCTGATCGTCGTGCTGACCTACCTCGCGATCCTCGTGACCATGGTGTACGGCCCGATCGCGGCCGCTCTCGTCGAGCTGTTCCCGACGCGGATCCGCTACACCTCCATGTCGTTGCCCTATCATATCGGCAACGGCTGGTTCGGAGGCCTGCTGCCCCCGATCGCGGTCGCGCTGGTTGCCGCGACGGGTAATATCTATGCAGGTCTCTGGTACCCGATTGCGATCGCGTCGATGACCTTCATCGTCGGCCTGATCTTCGTGCCCGAGACCAAGGACGTCGACATCACCAAGACCTGATCGCCTCGCGCGACACCGACAAACGACCGGCCGCGGAGCGATCCGCGGCCGGTCTGCTTTTGAGGCCTATTGATTGCAGCCGATGAATTGCAGCACGATTTCGCGGCGGTGCGGGCGCGCGCGATGCTCGACCAGATAGATCGCCTGCCAGGTGCCGAGCGCAAGCCCGCCGCCCAGCACCGGCACGTGCAACGACGTCTGCGTCAGCATCGTCTTGATATGCGCGGGCATGTCGTCGGGTCCTTCGGTGTCGTGTGTCCACGGCAGGTTTTCCGGCGCGAGCCGAGAGAGCGCGGTGGTGAGATCGACGAGGACGGAGGGATCAGCATTCTCCTGGATCGTCAGTGATGCCGAGGTGTGGCGGATGAACAGCGTCAGCGCGCCATCGCGGGCGCGAGCCTCGGCGATGAATTTCACGAGCTCGCTGGTGAGATCGGTGAAGCCGCGGCCCTTCGTCTGCACGGCGAGCTGCGACGAGACGATCGTCGTGGCCTGCACCGACGATGGCGCCGAGCGTGTGATTGATTTGGCCGATGTCATGACATGTCTCGCGTCACGTCATATCTTCCCCGACACGTCCCTCTGCACGCGATTGGCCATGTCGATCAGCCGCCGCCAGGCCTTTTCCAGGAACGACATCGCGCGATCGAGGTCCTGGTCGCTCGGCAGCGGGATCTCGAGCTTGCGGTCGCCCTCGGCGGACTTTGGTTCTCGTGCTTGCGGCTCGGCCTTCTTCAAGGAATCGGATTTCGGCAGCGCCTCCTCAATCTTGCCGGGGACCGCCGGCCCTGCCGCGAGCTGCCCCTTGAGCTTTTCGACCTCGGCCTGGAGACGGCCGATCTCGGCATCGAGCGCCGCGCGCTCGTCGGGCACGGCGTAGCAGGCCCAGCCGGCATCATTCCTGGTGCAGGTCGAGACCGTGCCGGTGCGGGTGTCGAGCCGCAGCACGCCGTCCGGGATCGGCGTCATGCTGTACCGGCCGTTTTCGCCGTCGGGCGCCGATTGCGCCGCAGCCAGGGTGCCGCTGACCGCCGTCAGCGCAACGACCACGGCCGCAAGCCTTGATGTTGTGGATGATTTCGCAGGTCTCATCGCGCTCTCCGCCACGCCGCGCAGGTGCCACATGGCGAAATTCTACACCCCGGCGGGCGACGACGCATCGGCGGATCGCGCGGAGAGCTGCTGCGGTGCGGCGTCACGCTGTGTGCAGCGCTGGCGTACAAGGAAATATCCTCAATGAAATCAGACGGATAAAGGATCACGACGCGATCGTGACTTGGCTTGACTTGATTATGTGCGGTCAGTATGGTCCGCGCGGCTTTTGAGGGTGGCGGGCGTAATTTCCATTCAACCGCGGCGTTTCGGGTCTTCGTGGCATGGCTCAGGACACGGGACACAACGGGAATGGAGATCGCGATAGATCGCCCGAGGAAGCTGCGCTTTCCGAACGGCTCGGAAGTCTTGATCAGCGGTTGTCCGAAATTCGCGGCCGCCACATCAAGACCGAGCAACCCGCAGGTGACGGTGAAGACGGAGCGGCCAGAGCCTCGGCGATGGCGCTTGGTTTCCGGTTATCCTCCGAGTTGATCGCCGGGGTCGTCGTCGGGGCGGGGATTGGCTGGGGTTTCGACCGCTTGCTGTCGACATCGCCTTTCGGATTTATCGTGTTCACGCTGCTGGGCTTCGTAGCCGGCGTGGTGAATGTGGTGAGAACGGCGGGCGCGGGTCAGGACAGGCGCGGCGGGTCTTGAGCGAATCCGAACAAGAGAGGAATTGATCGCGCCGGTTTCGCCGGTGCGGGCCGGCCCGGCCGGCAGACCGAGACACGCCGGCTAGCCCGGCAGACCAAGAGATGCCGCGCCGATGAAAATCGATCCGATCCACCAGTTCAACATCGAGCCGCTCTTCACGCTGGGCCATATCGGCAATCACACGATCGCCTTCACCAATTCATCGCTCTACATGCTGGTGGCGGTGGCGATCATCTCGATCCTGATGCTTGCCAGCGGCACGCAGCTCGTTCCGGGCCGCCTGCAGTCGGTGGCCGAGATTTCCTACGAGTTCGTCGCCTCGACCATCCGTTCGACCGCCGGCTCGGAAGGCATGAAGTTCTTCCCGCTGGTCTTCTCGATCTTCATGTTCCTCTGCGTGTCGAATCTCGTCGGCGTCATCCCCTATACCTTCACGATCGCGAGCCATCTGATCGTCACGGTGGCGCTGGCGCTGCTGGTCTTCTTCACGGTGCTGATCTACGGCGTCGCCAAGAACGGCCTGAAGTTCTTCAAGATCTTCATTCCTCACGGCGTCCCCGGCTACATCCTGCCGCTGGTGATGTTCATCGAGATCCTGTCCTTCTTCCTGCGGCCGGTCTCCCACAGCGTCCGTCTGTTCGCCAACATGCTGGCCGGCCACATCGCGCTGAAGGTGTTCGCGGGCTTCGTCGCCATGCTGGGCTTCTCGCTCGGCGCCATCGGCTGGGTCGGCGGCGTGCTGCCGCTGGCGCTCACGATCTCGCTGTACGCCCTCGAGATCCTGGTCGCGTTCCTGCAGGCCTATGTGTTTGCGATCCTGACCTGCATCTACCTCAACGACGCCATTCATCCGGGACACTAAGCGGTCCGGGGAATTTCCACCCAAAACCCAATCTTTCTTCCAAGGAGTCTAAAATGGATCCGACAGCAGCAAAACTTATCGGCGCGGGCATCGCGTGCATCGGCATGGGCGGCGCTGGCGTCGGCGTGGGCGTGATCTTCGGCAACTACCTCGCCGCAGCCGTCCGCAACCCGTCGGCTGCTCAGGGCCAGTTCGGCAACCTGATCTTCGGCTTCGCCGTGACCGAAGCGCTCGGTATCTTCTCGCTGCTGATCGCGCTGCTTCTGCTGTTCGTTTTCTAAAGGACGACTTCTTCCGCGCCGCTTCCTCCGGAGCGGCGCGTGACAGCAACAGGAGTACTCCATGGCCGAGAGTCCTGGCGGAGCGAAAGCACCGGCGACTGACGCCCACAGCGAAGCCGACGGCGGTCATCACGCCGGCGCGTTTCCGCCGTTCGAGAGCAGCACTTTCGCTTCGCAGCTGGTGTCGCTCGCGATCTTCTTCGTCTTGCTTTACGTGATCGTGTCCAAGCTCGCTCTGCCGAAGGTCGGCGGCGCGATCGAAGCGCGTCAGAACAAGATCGAGGGTGACCTCGCCGAGGCGCAGAAGCTGAAGGATCAGTCCGAGGCTGCGCTGAAGGCCTATGAGGGCGAGCTCGCTTCGGCGCGTTCGCGGGCACAGGCGATCGGCAACGAATCCCGCGACAAGGCGAATGCGCAGGCGGAAGCCGAGCGCAAGAGCCTGGAGGCGCAGCTGGCGGCCAAGCTCGCCGAGGCGGAAAAGACCATCGCCTCGACCCGTGCGACCGCCATGAGCAACGTCCGCGGCATCGCGGCCGATGCGGCAGGCACCATCGTGCAGCAGCTTACCGGGGTCGTTCCTGACACGGCGTCGGTCAATGCCGCCGTCGATGCGTCCTTGAAGGGTTAGTCGATATGTTCTTCGAACCAGAAACCTGGGTCGCCGTCGCCTTCCTGATCCTGATGGTCGTGTTCGGCTATCTCGGGGTCTTCAAGAAGGCAATGGCTGCGCTCGACCATCGCGCCGACCGCATCAAGGCCGAGCTCGACGACGCGACGCGCCTGAAGCAGGAAGCGGCCAAGGTGCTCGCCGACTACAAGGCGCGCAGTGCCTCGGCCGAACGCGAGGCCGCCGACATCATCGCCAATGCCAGGTCCGAAGCCGAGCGCATCGCGACCGAGGCCAAGGCGAAGATGGAAGACTTCGTCGCCCGCCGCACCAAGACCGCGGAGAGCAAGATCGCTCTGGCCGAAGCTCAGGCGCTGGCCGATGTCCGCGCCGCAGCCGCGGAAGCCGCCGTCCAGGCCGCCTCGACGATCCTGTCGCAGTCGGTCAAGGGCCAGGTCGCCGACGATCTGCTCGCCAAAGGCATCACCGAAGTTCGCCAGAAGCTGAACTGAGGGCAGACGCCTCACCCATCAAAAAGCCGGCGCGATGAGCGCCGGCTTTTTTGTTTGGGTGGTCTGTGGTGTCCCGGACGCGGTGCGGTGCAACGCTGCGCCGCAGAGCCGGGGTATGAGACCTACTTCCTCTTCCCGCGCGCCTTCGGCTCGGGCGCCAGTGCCTGGGGATCGAACCCGACGTAGAAGATGTAGGAATCGGCGACCGCAGCCGAGGGCACCGGATACGACAGATCCTCCGCGACGAAGGTGAACGGCACGCTCCCGCCTTCGGACATCGCGACCGTGGTCCGGTAGGCCTTCGAGGCGATCACCTTCTCGCCGACCCCGCCCTGGACCACGGCAACGCGCAGGGGCACCTCGACCGTGGCAGGCGCGCCGGCGGGGCCTGCGATGACGCGGCCCTGGATGCCGACCCGCGCAGTGATCTCGCCGCCGTTGCGGACACATTCGCGCGCCATCTTGGTGATCGAGGCCTGGAAGCGCACGTCGTTGCCGACGGCCGGCTTGCCCGTCGCCCCGACCCCATAGGTAGAGGCTCCCGCGCGCACCGTGACCTGCGGGCAATCGAGATCGTCATCCGCGGCCGGCTGGCCCGGCGCAGGCGTCGGCTGGGCAGGCTCGTCGGATTTGCCGCCGAACAGGCTCTTGAAGCGGTCCGTCAGCGATTGCGCCGCGACCGGCGAGACCGTCGCCGACAACACCGACAGCGCCAGCGCGATCATCGGACCCCGCCGCAGCGCATTCCGCAATGATCGAAGCTCCTTCATGAACGCCAGTACTCCATGACAACATCCCGGCCTGTCGCCGGCTCGTGCGGGTTATATCGCCAAAATCGGCGATCCCAAGGCGGGAAATCCAGGTCGGAAGAGGGTGATCTCGGCACGCGAGCAAGCGCGGCTCAGCCGCGGAAATCCTCATGCAGCAAGCCGTACAGCAGGTGGTCCTGCCACACCCCGTTGATGCAGAGATAGCGGCGGGCCAGCCCTTCACGGGAGAAGCCGCACTTCTCCAGCACCCGGATCGACGGCGCGTTGGTGGGGATGCAGGCGGCCTCGACCCGATGCAAATTGATCTCGCCGAACAGCGTCGGCAGCAGCACCCGGAGCGCCGCGGTCATGTAGCCGCGATGGGCATGGGGCTGGCCGACCCAGTAGCCGATGGTACCGGCCTGGACGATGCCACGCCGGACATTGGCGAGCGTGATGCCGCCGACCATGGCGCCGTCGAGTTCGCGGAAAATCAGAAAGGGATAGGAGCGATCCGAGGCGATATCCTCGGAATAGCGGCGCAGGCGGCGGCGGAAACCGGACCGGGTCAGATCGTCCGACGGCCAGATCGGCTCCCAGGGCGTCAAGTAATCGCGGCTGGTCTCGCGCAAATGCGCCCATTGCAGAAAGTCCGACATCTGCGGCGCGCGCAGCAGCAACCCGTTGCCACGCGGCGCGAGAGCAGCAGGTCCACTGGATGGCAAACGAAAGAGGGCCATAGTGATGCTTCCCGGAGGCGGGTCGTGCGCGGCTCCCTAGTGCAGCCGCGCCTTGGCACGCGCCTTGGTCAATCCTTCCGCAAAAGACACCGCCGTGTCCAGACCCCTCCCACTGCCCAATGCGACGACTGCAGGGCGGCTGCGCGAAAGCAGTGCACGCGCCGCATCGCGGGTCGATTCGACGCTGACGGCATCGATCCTGGCCACCAGCTCCTGCACCGTTTGCGGCCGCCCGTAGGCCAGTACGTGCCGGGCCAGTTGCTCGGCACGCGAGGAGCAGCTCTCCAGCGCCATCAGCAGACCCGCCTTCATCTGCGCCTTGGCGCGGGCGATCTCGGCCTCGGTCAGGGTCTCGACCGAATCATTCATGATGTCGACCACGACCTCCATCATTTCAGGCGCGTCGGCGGGATCGGTCCCGGTGTAGAGGCCGAAGAAACCGGTGTCGGTATAGGGCGCGTGGAAAGAGTAGATGGAGTAGCAGAGGCCGCGCTTCTCGCGCACCTCCTGGAACAGGCGCGACGACATTCCGCCGCCGAGGACGTTGGTGAACACCTGGAGCGAGAACAGCGACAGATCGGTTTGGGGCACGCCTTCCAGCGCCAGCGTCAGATGCGCTTGCTCGAGTTCGCGATGCACCACCTTGGTGCCGCCTTGGCCGAATTTGGCCGCCTGCGGTTTCGGCCCTGGCGTCGCCTCGAAGCTTGCAAAGCGCTTCTCGACCTCGGCCACCACCTGCTTGTGATCGACGGCGCCGGCCGCCGCCACCACCATGTCGGGGCCACGGTAATGCGTCGAGAGATAATCGCGCAGCGAGACCCGGTTGAAGCTCTTTAGCGTCTTGGCAGTGCCGAGCAGCGAGCGGCCCATCGGCTGGTCGGGATAGCAGAGCTCGTTGAGGTGCTCGAACACGACGTCATCAGGCGTGTCCTGGGCCGCGCCGATCTCTTGCACGATCACATTCTTCTCGCGCTCGAGCTCGTCGGGTTCGAAGGCCGGATTGGCGAGGATGTCGGCCAGCACGTCGAGCGCCAGCGGCACGTCGGCCTTCATCACCCGGGCATAATAGGACGTCGTCTCGGTCGAGGTGCCCGCGTTGAGGTCGCCGCCGACCGCCTCGATCTCCTCCACGATCTCGCGCGAGGATCGCCCGGTGGTGCCTTTGAACGCCATATGTTCCAGGAGATGGGAGATGCCATGCTCGTTGGGCTTCTCGTCGCGGCCGCCGACGCCGGCCCAGACGCCGAGCGCGGCGGTCTCGAGGTGAGGCATGTTGTCGGTGACGACGGTCAGGCCGGACGCAAGCTTGGAAATCTCGACGCTCATCCGGCAACTCCCTGCTTTGCGGCGCGGCTGACCGACAGCACGAACCGCTCAACTTCGCCCTGGTCGTTCTTCATCACCTGCATGTGCTCGGATCTGGTCATGAGACCGTCGAGCCAGGCCGGCAGCAGCGGCCGCTGACCGCAAGCCGCATCCACGGCGTCGGGGAATTTGGCGGGATGCGCGGTCGAGAGCACGATATTGGGGACGGTCGTGTCGGTGGTGTCGCGATCGGCGACCGCGAGCGCCACGGCGGTGTGCGGATCGACAAGCTCGCCGGCCTCACGCCAGGCGGCGCGGATCGCAGCCGCCGTCTCGGTCTCATCGGCGCGGCCGGCGTCGAATTCTTCGCGGATCGCGGCGAGCGTCACATCCGGCAGCACGAAGCGGCCCGACTGCTTCAGCGAGTCCATCAGGCGGCGGACGCTCGCCGCATCGCGCTTGCTCGCCTCGAACAGCAGCCGCTCGAAATTCGAGGAGATCTGGATGTCCATCGAGGGCGATGCGGTGGCGTGCACCTCGCGCACCTCGTAGATGCCGGTCTTGAGCGTGCGAGCGAGAATGTCGTTGACGTTGGCCGCAATCCGCAGCGTGCGCACGGGAAGGCCCATGCGCTTGGCGACGTAACCTGCAAAAATATCGCCGAAATTGCCTGTCGGCACGATGAAGTCTACCGCACGCGCCGGCGCGCCGACGGCGACCGCCGAGGTGAAATAGTAGACCACTTGCGCGACGATGCGCGCCCAGTTGATGGAATTGACGCCGGACAGCGACGTCGCATCGCGGAAGCGGTGGTTGTTGAACATCCCCTTCACGAGCGCCTGGCAGTCGTCGAAATTGCCCTCGATGGCGAGCGCATGCACGTTGGCCGCGCCCGTCGTCGTCATCATGCGCTGCTGGACCTCGGAGACACGGCCCTGCGGAAACAGCACGGCGAGATCGACATTCTCCAGGCCCGCAAACGCATCGACCGCAGCGCCACCGGTGTCGCCGGAGGTTGCGACCACGATGGTGGTGCGCTGGCCTCGCTTGGCGAGCACATGATCCATCAGCCGCGAGAGCAGCTGCATCGCGACGTCCTTGAAGGCGAGCGTCGGACCGTGAAACAGCTCCAGCACGAATTGATGCGGCGACATCTGGCGCAGCGGCACCACGGCCGGATGTCGGAAGGTGGCATAGGCCTCGTTCGCCATGCGGCCGAGCTCGGCGTCGGAAATCTCACCGCCGACGAAGGGACGGATGATTTCGACCGCGACTTCCCAATAGGGCCGGCCGAAGAAGCTTGCGATGGTCTCGGCCGACAGCTGCGGCCAGGTCACCGGCACATAGAGACCGCCGTCGCGGGCAAGCCCGGTCAGCATCACGTCGCAGAAGCCAAGCTCAGGGGCCTCGCCCCGGGTCGAGATATAACGAGTCAAACTGCCCTCCAAAGGCCGGCCCGAGCCGAATTCTGGCCTTAAGCCTTTGATTTCACGATGTTCCTAGTTCTTCAGCCAGAGGCTTCCGGCACCATAGAGTGTTTTGCGGGGCCACACCATGCCCAAGGAAAAAGGGCTGCGGCGATGCCACAGCCCTCTCTTGGAAGGTCTGTCGTTGATATGTGCAGACCGGTTTTCGTCGCTGGGGCGCCTGCCCCAAAAACTGCTCGTTCGAGCTATCGTCAGCCGTCACGGAATCGTCAAGGGCAAAAACGGTGCGCGACGCCAAATGTTCCTGTTTTTCCCGATGCGCCACAGCAGAGCCGATGATCAGGTCGCCCCGGAGTCTCGCCCCATGACCGTTTTTCCTGTCCCGCCGCGTGGGACCAGGAACAAGCACTGCATCCGTCCATTGTGTCGGTGGAAGCGTACCGAGCCGCCGTCCACACATGGCCGAACGCGCGGCGGCATTGATCCGTCGGCCGAACCGGCAGCATCCTGGAGCAGCCGGTTCGGTCCCTGACCCTATGTCAGTTCATCCCGATTTCCACCGCTATCCTGATCAGGTCGGAATGGTTCTTGGCCCCTAATTTCTGCTTGAGCAGGGAGGTGGTGTTGGCAACGGTCTTGTAGGAGATGCCGAGCGCCTCGGCGACCTCGACGATCTTGTTGCCGCGTCCAAGCAGGCGGAGAATCTCGAGCTCCCGCGGCGTCATCTGCGAGGCTGGATTGGCCTTGATCGCGGCGCCCGAGAACGTCACGGCCTCAGCAAGCTGTGGCGAAATGAAATGGTCGCCTGCGGCCACCCTGCGCACCGCCTTGAGCAGGATCCGGGGATCGTCGCCCTTGGAGACATAGCCCTGCGCCCCGAGCTCGACCGCGCGCACCACGAAAGCCGGATCGTCGTTCATGCTGAACATGATGATCTTGGCATCCGGGTCGTCCTTGCGGATCCGGCGCATCAGCTCGAAGCCGGAGACATCAGGCAGGTTGACGTCGATAACGGTCACGTCAGGACGCCTGCTGACATAGGCCCGGTGGCCGGACTTGGCGTCGCTCGCCTCGTCGATCCGGATCGAATGGTCGGACGAAAACAGGGTGCGACAACCTGACAGCACCACGGGATGGTCGTCAACAATCAGGATCCGGGTCCCCGGCTTGGCGGTATCTTGCATCGTGCACTCTCTTGTTGTGGCACTCATAGACCGACGGGAACAAATGGAAAGAGAGAAATCCGCCAATGCACGTTAGAATTGACCTAATGTGGCAACGACTCTCGTTCAGAACCCGGCTGTTTCTTCCGCTCGGCCTCAGCTTTCTGGCCGCGCTGGCCATGGGCGGCGTGCTGTTGCAAGCGTTTGCGACAGGCCAGCTGGCAGACGAGAGCGAACCTGGCGGACGTTCGGCGCGGGCCGTCGCTGTCGCGCTCAACAGCACTCTGAGGACGTCAGACAATCCACGGAAGATGCTCGACGCATTCGTCAGTTCCTTGAGCACCTCCTCCGATATCCAATTCCGTCCCTTACAAGCGGGTCCCCCGCCTTCGATGAAGGAGGGCCTGCACGAGGTGCATGGCGTGCCCCGATGGTTCGTGGACCTGATCGGCATCCCCGCCATGGAGGCGGCGTCTCCGGTCCTCATCGATGACAAGCCCGTCGGCGACATCGTGTTCATCCCCGACCTGTCGGCCGACCTGTTCGAGAAATGGATCGGCTTTCTGGCGCTGATGAGCCTGATCGCCCTGCTGATGCTGCTGACCGGAACGATCGCCTATCTGTTTGCGACATCGGCGCTGGGCCCCCTGCAGAATCTCGGCGCAGGCCTGACCCGCATCCGGCGTGGCGATTATACGACGCCGATTCCTGTCGCGGGGCCGCCGGAAATCCGGCAAGCCTGCGAGGAGGCCAATGCGCTGGCCATGACGCTCGCGCAATTGAGCCAGGACAATCGCAATCTCTTGCACCGACTTGTGTCGCTCCAGGACGATGAGCGGCGCGATCTCGCGCGCGAGCTGCATGACGAGCTCGGACCTTTGTTGTTCAGCATCCGCGCCGGCACGATCGCGTTGAGCGAAGGCTCGGCGCAAGCAGGACATCTCGGCAATTCCGCGCAGGAGGTGATGCGATCGATCGAGACACTGCAGTCGACCAACCGTCGCATTCTCGACCGGTTGCGGCCGCTCTACATCGCGGAATTGGGGCTCGAGGGGAGCGTGCAGACGCTGCTCAGCAATTTTCGCAGGCAGGCGCCGCATATCGGCCTCACCGCGACGATCGATCCGGCAATCGACGAGATCGAGGGGCCGCTGGCCCAGACCATCTACCGCGTGATCCAGGAGGCCTTGACCAACGTGCTGCGTCACGCGGGAGCACGGAACGTCCATGTGGCGGCGGCGATATCAGGCGATGCGGTTGCGGTGGAGGTTTCCGACGACGGTGGCGGCTTTCCGGCCGACAATGTCTTTGGCCGCGGCCTGACCGGCATGCATGAACGTGTGCGCGCGCTGAGCGGATCGCTATCACTTCTGCGCGCGGAAGAACGGACCTACGTGCGCTGTAGCCTTCCGCTCGGCGAAGCCCGGAACCCGATATCCGGCTAGCTTTGGTGTCTCAGGAGGTTGTCCATCTGGTCTGAACCGAGGAAGCTGAGGTTGCGAAGCTTCAGTGTTCCAGGGAGAGACCAGATGAACGTCCACAAGAATGCGCCTTTGACGCCCAAAGGTCGAGAGGCGATGGCCCGAAGCGTGGTGGAAGGTGGGCTGAACCAGGCCGACGCGGCCTATCAGTTCAACACGACGCCGAAGACCGTCGCCAAATGGGTCAAGCGGTTCCGCGCAGAAGGTGCGGAGGGGATGCGCGATCGCTCCTCCAGACCCCTTTCATCGCCAAGCCAAATCCCGCCTGCCACGCGTGCCGTCGTCGAGAGGTTGCGCCGGGAGCGTCACACCGGCAAGCAGATTGCAGCCGAGGTCAAGGTGTCACGGGCCACTGTCAGCCGCATCCTTCGTCGCTTGGGATTGAGCCGGATGCGCGATCTGGAGCCGGCCGAGCCGGTGCGGCGCTATGAGCGCGAGCATCCCGGCGAGCTCATCCATATCGATATCAAGAAGCTCGGGAGGTTCGTCAGGCCTGGCCACCGCATCACGCACGATCGCCAGAAGGGTGAAAGCCGCGGCGCGGGTCACGAGTTCGTCCACGTCGCGATCGACGATGCATCGCGCGTGGCCTTCTCTCAGATCCGACCCGACGAGAAGAAGGAGAGCGCCATCGCCTTCCTCAACAACGTCGTCTCGTACTTCCAGGGACTCGGCATAAAGGTCACGGGCATCATGACCGACAACGGCTCTTGCTATCGTGCCAAAGCGTTTGCCAAGGCCTGTAAAAGGCTCGGCCTCAAACACATCTTCACCCGGCCCTACAGGCCGCAAACAAACGGCAAGGCCGAGCGGTTCATCCAAACGGCGCTACGCGAGTGGGCCTATGCTCGCGCCTACGAAACCTCAGACCAGCGAGCCAACGATCTGCCAATCTGGCTTCATCACTATAACTGGCACCGCTCGCACGGCAGCCTGCACGCCAAACCACCGATCAGCCGCCTCGCCATCCCGGAGGACGACCTGTTGAGATTCCACAGCTAGCACGCCGCGCAATCGTGCGATCCCTGCTCGGCCGGCTCGCACACCGTGCTGTAGATTTTGCCTTCCGCACTGAAGCGAAACGAGGCGCGGACGCGCAACGCGCCGGCGACCGAATATTCGAGATCGATGCCGTTCTGCGCAGGATGGATTTCCTCGAGGCCGAAGCCCACCGAGGAGAAGGCGCTGAGCTTCGGTCCCCAATACGTCTCGAGCTCGCGCCGGCCACGATAGAGATGCGTGCCGTTGCACATGCATTCCACCTCGCCGTCATCGGCATAGAGGTCGAGCAGCGTCGCGAGGGCGCCTTTGCGGCAGGCATCCACCCAATCGACGACGAGTCCCATCTGATCGAAATCGCGCAAGGCCAGCAATCCTGTTGCCGCGAGAACAAGGCGAGACGCGGCTTAATGCCACCCTCGTGAATATGGACTGAATAATAAACCCCGGGCGATTCCGGGTCCTGCCCGGAACCTACCGATTTGCGTACGTGTGCCGACGTCCCTTCAGCCAGACGCCGAATGCGACCAGCACAGCGCCGGCAAGCAAGAACCACGTGACGGCATATTGCAGATGATCGTCCTTCAGATGCACATCGAGCGGCCCCGGACGCGGAATGCCGTTCTCGGGCACCGGCTGCTCGAGATCCACGTAGAACGGCGCCACCGCACCCCAGCCCAGCGCGCTTGCGATCGCCGGATGATCGCGCACGAACCACAGCCGCTTGTCCCGGTTCGCCGCCGGCGTGAGCCAGCTTGGTGCTTCGGGAAAACGAAGATAGCCGGTGAGCACGACGGGGGCGCCGGTGACGAGCTTCTTCACCGCGCGATCCTCGACGCTGCGATCCTGCATCGTGTTCTCGACGAAACCCGCATCGATCACGACCATCTCGCCGCTCGGCAGCCGCGCCGGCAGGAAGGCCCAGGTGCCCGGAGTGGATGCATCCTTGCGCACGGCGGAGCCGGAGGAATAGACCATCGCATCCGGCATCGCTGCATAGGTTGCGGTGAAGCTGACACGGCGAAATTCGTCGCGCGCGGGCGTCAGCGTGGCCCATTGCGCAGGCGGCGGCAGCGCGACCGGCGGTTCCGCGAGGCGCTCGGTGAGCGCGGCGACCAGCTCGTGCTTGGCGGTGCGGCGCTGCAATTGCCAGACTCCGAGCGCCACGAAAGTCGCGGTCAGCAGGAGCGTGAACAGCGCGAAGCCGGCCACGCGGGGCGTGCGCGCAGCCTCGTTCATTTCGCGCGGTCGACCAGCCGGCCGGGTGCCGCCTTGTGATGGAATTGCAGCGCGATCAGCAGCGATTTCATGGCGCGTAGCGGCAGCAGCGTCGTCGCGAGAATCAGCGGCAACCACAGCACGGCGTGCAGCCAGAACGGCGGCTGATATTTGACCTCGACGACGAGCGCGCAGCCGACCACGATCGCGCCGGCCAGCATGATGATGAAGATCGCCGGGCCGTCGCCGGCATCGATGAAGGCGTAGTCGAGACCGCAGCGGTCGCAGGACGGCGCGAGAGTCAAGAAGCCCGCATAGAGCTTGCCCGCGCCGCAGCGCGGGCATTTGCAGGCGAGCCCGCGCAGCGCGCTTTGCAGGACAGTTGGCTCGGCAGTCGGCTTTGGTTCAGGGGGGCCGGCAGTTTCGCTCATGACGCACACTTCTATCACAGTTTTGGCCGGGGCCTCTGGCGCTGGAAAGCGAAAGGGCGGCCCTGCGGCCGCCCTTTCCAGATCGATCCGTCGCGACCCTAGTGCGCGCCGTGGGCCATGGTCTCGGCACCATGTCCCCAGACATAGATGCACAGGAACAGGAACAGCCAGACCACGTCGACGAAGTGCCAATACCAGGCGGCGAATTCGAAGCCGAGGTGCTGCTTCGGCGTGAAGTGGCCGGCATAGGCGCGCGCCAGGCAGACGATCAGGAAGATGGTGCCGACCAGCACGTGGAAGCCGTGGAAGCCGGTCGCCATGAAGAAGGTCCCGCCGTAGACGTTGCCGGCGAACGAGAAAGCAGCGTGGCTGTACTCATAGGCCTGCACGCAGGTGAAGGTCGCCCCCAGCAGGATGGTGAGGATCAGGCCGTATTTCAGGCCCTGACGGTCATTCTCGAGCAGGGCGTGATGTGCCCAGGTGACGGTGGTGCCCGACGTGAGCAGGATCAGCGTGTTGAGCAGCGGCAGATGCCAGGGATCGAAGGTTTCGATGCCGTGAGGAGGCCAGGTGCCGGGCACCGAGCAGGCGCCGGGCGCGGTGCCGAGGCCGCAGCCGAACACGGCATCCCGGGTGGCATGGACGGCATCGGCCGGGAACAGCGCTGCGTTGAAATAGGCCCAGAACCAGGCGACGAAGAACATCACCTCGGAGGCGATGAACAGGATCATGCCATAGCGGTGATGCAGCTGCACGACGCGGGTGTGATCGCCCTTGTATTGGGCTTCCTTGATCACGTCGCCCCACCAGCTCGCCATGGTGTACAGCACGCCGACGGTGCCGACACCGAACACGATCGGCGCGGCCGCGTACATGTGGTGCATCCAGGAGATCGCACCGAGCGCCATGATGAAGGCCGAGACGGAGCCGACCGCCGGCCACGGGGAGGGATCGACCAGATGGTAGTCGTGATGCTTGCCTTGCGCGGTAGCCATTGCGGTCTGTCTCCTCAATCCCGTGCCTGTCAGGCACTTATCCCCTTATTCCAGCCCCTGAGCGTCAACCCGGCGGCTGGAGATTACCCTTGCGTTTGTCGTCGTCACCGGATGCGAGCGGCTTCACCACCGGATCCTTCACCGGATAGAACGTGTAGGACAGCGTGATCGTGCTCAGCCCGTCATTGTCGTGATCGTCGACGATCGACGGATCGACATAGAACACCACGGGCATCTCGCGCTTCTCGCCGGGCGCCATGGTCTGCTCGGAGAAGCAGAAGCAGTTGATCTTCTCGAAATAGGACCCGACCGTCAGCGGCGCGACGTTATAGGCGGCCTGGCCGGAGGTGGTGCGGGCGGCCTGGTTGGTCACGGTATAATAGATGGTCGTGACCTGGCCGATATTGACCTCGATCTCGGTCTGCTCAGGCACGAACTTCCAGGGCAGGCCCGGCGCGACGTTGGAATCGAAACGGACCGCGATCTTGCGGGCGATCGGACCGGTGGCAGGCGCCGAGGTTGCGACCTGGGTCGTTCCGTTGAAGCCGGTGGCGCGGCAGAACCAGTTGTAGAACGGCACCGCGGCGTAGGACGCGCCGACCATCAACGCGACCACGCCGCCGCAGATCGAGGCGACCAGCACATCGCGGCCCAAGCCCCCTGAACGGCCCTTCCCGTCGGTTCGGCTCTGATCCTGCGATATGGTCGGCTTCTGATCCATCTCTGTCACATCGGGCGAACTAGAACCGCCGGGCCCTTGACCATGGTGACGGCGAAGAAAAGGATGACGAGGACGCCGAGGGCGAGCGCGATTGCGATCGAGCGCTGACGACGGCTCTTCTTCTGCGCCTCGGTGAGGACGATTCCATCTGGCTCGGGTTTGTCAGCCATCCCTGCCTCATGCGCCCCATGCCATCGGAGCAACCGCCCGGAACACGACCTCGGCCAGCAAGGTCGCGAACAGCGCGAACAGATACAGGATCGAGAAGGCAAACAGCTTTCGCGTCGCGCGCAGCGACTGGCTGCGTTCGCGACGGATATAGACGTTGATCGCGAGCACAAGCATGCCGGCACCGAGGATCAGCGAGACGATGCCGTAGAGGGCATCGAAATAACCGAGCGCCCAGGGCGCAGCGGCGACCGCGATCAGCACGATGGTGTACAGCAGGATCTGGAGACGGGTCGCGTCCGGGCCGGCGACGTTGGGCAGCATCGGAATGCCGGCGCGGGCATAGTCGTCGGAGCGGAACAGCGCCAGCGCCCAGAAGTGCGGCGGCGTCCAGAAGAAGATGATCGCGAACAACAGCAGCGGCTCGACGTCGACCGTGCCTGTCACGGCAGCCCAGGCGACCACCGGCGGCAGCGCGCCGGCAGCGCCGCCGATTACGATGTTCTGCGCGGTCCAGCGCTTCAGGCCGATCGTGTAGATCACGACGTAGAAGAAGATGTTGAAGGCAAGCAGCGCGCCCGCGATCCAGTTCACGAGAATGCCGAGCGTCATCACCGAGAAGAAGGCGAGGGTCATGCCGAACGCCATCGCCTCGGGACGGGTGATGCGGCCGCGCGGGATCGGACGGTTCGCGGTTCGCGACATCTTGGAGTCGATATCGCCCTCGAGCGCCATGTTGAGCGCGCCCGAGGCGCCGGCGCCGACGGCGATGCAGAGCAGTGAGGTGATCGCCAGAACCCAGTGGAAGTGCCCCGGCGCCATCGCCATCCCGACCAGCGCGGTGAAGATCACCAGCGACATCACCCGCGGCTTGAGCAGCGCGAGATAGTCGCCAACCTCCGCCTCGGAGATGCGGGGATTGATGTCGATGGCGTTCTGATCGAGGACGGACACTTAAACCTACTCGTTTCGTTGCAGAGCCGCGGCGCCCGTCTCGGACGCCGCGGAGTCTCCTTGCTTACTGCACGCGAGGCAGCACTTCGAACTGGTGGAAGGGCGGCGGCGAGGACAGCGTCCATTCCAGCGTGGTGGCACCCGCACCCCAGGGATTGTCGCCCGCGGGCACCTTCTTCATGAAGGCATCGAGCACGCAGTATAGGAAGATCAGCACGCCGAAGCCGGAGATGTAGGAGCCGATCGACGAGATCAGGTTCCAGCCGGCGAACGCATCCGGATAGTCGACATAGCGGCGCGGCATGCCCGACAGGCCGAGGAAGTGCTGCGGGAAGAACACCAGGTTGACGCCGATGAAGGTGACCCAGAAATGCGCCTTGGCCAGCGTCTCGTTGTACATGTAGCCCGTCATCTTCGGGAACCAGTAGTACCAGCCGGCGAAGATCGCGAACACGGCGCCGAGCGACAGCACGTAGTGGAAGTGCGCGACGACGTAGTAGGTCTCCTGCAGCACGCGGTCGACACCGGCGTTCGCCAGCACGACGCCGGTGACGCCACCGACGGTGAACAGGAAGATGAAGCCCACCGCCCAGATCATCGGCGCGCGGAATTCAATCGAGCCGCCCCACATCGTGGCGATCCAGGAGAAGATCTTCACGCCGGTCGGCACAGCAATGACCATCGTCGCGGCGACGAAATAGGCCTGCGTCGCGCTCGACATGCCGACCGTGTACATGTGGTGCGCCCACACCACGAAGCCGATGCCGCCGATCGCGACCATGGCGTAGGCCATGCCGAGATAGCCGAACACGGGCTTGCGCGAGAAGGTCGAGACGATCTGGCTGACCATGCCGAAGCCCGGCAGGATCAGGATGTACACCTCGGGGTGACCGAAGAACCAGAACAGATGCTGGAACAGCACCGGGTCGCCGCCGCCGTCGGGGGCGAAGAAGGTGGTGCCGAAATTACGGTCGGTGAGCAGCATGGTGATCGCACCGGCGAGCACCGGCAGCGACAAGAGCAGCAGGAACACCGTCACCAGGATCGACCACACGAACAGCGGCATCTTGTGCAGGGTCATGCCCGGCGCGCGCATGTTGAAGATCGTGGTGATGAAGTTGATGGCGCCGAGGATCGACGAGGCACCCGCCAGATGGAGCGAGAGAATCGCGAAGTCGACCGCAGGACCGGGATGGCCCGAGCTCGACAGCGGCACATACATGGTCCAGCCGGTGCCGACGCCGTTGGCTCCCGGCTCGCCCTCGACGAAGGACGACAGCAGGAGCAGCGCGAAGGAAGCCGGCAGCAGCCAGAACGAGATGTTGTTCATGCGCGGGAACGCCATGTCCGGCGCGCCGATCATCAGCGGCACGAACCAGTTGCCGAAGCCGCCGATCATCGCCGGCATGACCATGAAGAAGATCATGATCAGGCCGTGAGACGTCACGAACACGTTATAGGTGTGCGTTTCGTGGAAAATCTGCACGCCCGGATACATCAACTCGGCACGGATCGCGATCGACATCGCGGCACCGATGATGCCGGCGATGACCGCGAAGATCAGGTACATCGTGCCGATGTCCTTGTGATTGGTCGAATAGACGTAACGCCGCCATCCGGTCGGATGGGCGTGCTCGTGATCATGTCCGTGGTCTTGCGCGTGATCGCCGTGTGCCGCTGCGCTGGTTGCCATTTTCAAATCCTGCCTTGCGTCCGTTCGGACCCCTGGAGGTCCCGCCCTTTATGTCGCTTTCAGTCCCTTGAGCCGTCGCCCGGCGCCTACTGCGTCGGGCCGGCCGCGGAGGCGAAGGTGCTGGTGCCGCCGCTCGCATATTTCTTCTTCGCCGATTCAACCCAGGAGGCGAACTCCTGGTCGTTCACGACGCGAATCGCGATCGGCATGAAGGCGTGGTCCTTGCCGCAGAGCTCCGAGCACTGGCCGTAGAACATGCCGGTCTTGGTGGCCTTGAACCAGGTCTCGTTCAGACGCCCCGGAATGGCGTCGATCTTGACGCCGAAGGCCGGCAGCGCGAACGCATGGATGACGTCGGCGCCGGTGACCTGAACGCGAATCACCTTGTTGACCGGCACCACCATCTCGTTGTCGACGCCGAGCAGGCGGGGCTGCTTGTCCTGGGCCATCAGCGAGTCGAACTCGAACTTGCCGTTGTCGGGATAGGCGTAGGACCAATACCACTGCTTGCCGGTCGCCTTGATGGTCAGATCCGCTTTCGGCACGTCGAGCTCGAGGAACAGCAGCCGGAACGACGGCACCGCGATGCCGACCAGGATCAGCACCGGCACCAAGGTCCACACCACCTCGATCAGCGTGTTGTGGGTGGTCCGCGACGGCACCGGATTGGCCCTCGCGTTGAATTTCACGACGACGATCACGAGCAGCGCCAGGACGAACAGCGTGATCGCGATGATCAGGTAGGACAGGAAATTGTGGAACGAGACGATGTTGTCCATCACCGGGGAACCCGAGCCCTGCAGGTGCCATTCCCACGGCGCCGGCTGCCCGAGCTCGGCGAATGCCGTGCCGCCCGTCACCAGCGTGATGCCAGTCGCCACCAAGGCGATGGTGGCCAATCCCAGCAATTGCCGGCCCACCCGACTCATCGACATCCTCATGCCGTTCGCGCTCCCCTTACGAAATCACCCCAAGTGCGCCCCCCTGTTTGCGGGAAACGCTTATTCGATCCGCCCGCCTGACAACCGCCGCGCAAGAATACCTCAAGGAGGAATTCGGGCCGGATCGCTAGAACGCCGAAATCAAGCCTCTCAAATCATAATTCTTGATCTATCGCAATGCAGTCTTCGGCCCCTCTGTGAGCCATGACCCGCAACATATCTCCAAGCAACATCAGACAAAAATACCGCTTCCCGGGATGCCGCCGCTTGACAGCCGGATTGCCCGCTGTAGGCACAGGCGCAGGGCCGCGCAGGAACCTGATTCGTGGCGACCATGCAGCCAAGGCCGCGCGGAATTTGCTAGTGAATTGCCTTCAAGACGCCGTCATTCCCGTATCAGTCCAGCGCGAGCGAGCGGAGGGACCGACCCCGATGGGGCATTCGAGATGCATGGCAGGATCGGTTCTAGGGCCGGCTGACCGCCTCAGGAACCTGGTCGGCCTCCTGGCTGTCGCAGTTTTCCTTGCCTTGCCCGGCCTTTTCCTGCCAAGCCTCGCCCATGCGCAGGGCGCGGTGCGCTCCGTCCATGGCGACTGGCAGATCCGCTGCGACACCCCGCCGGGTGCCCAGGCCGAGCAATGCGCCCTGATCCAGAGCGTGGTGGCGGAAGACCGCTCCAATGCCGGCCTCACCGTGATCGTGCTCAAGACCGCCGACCAGAAGAGCCGCCTGATGCGGGTGGTCGCTCCCCTGGGCGTCCTGCTGCCCTCCGGCCTTGGCCTGAAGCTCGACAACCAGGACGTCGGCCGCGCCGGCTTCGTCCGCTGCCTGCCCAATGGCTGCGTCGCCGAGGTCGTCATGGACGACAAGTTGCTGGGCCAGCTCCGCAGCGCCAAGACCGCAACCTTCATCATCTTCGAGACGCCCGAAGAGGGCATCGGCTTCCCGCTCAGCCTGAACGGCCTCGGCGAGGGCTACGACAAGCTGCCGTAGGGTCAGGCCCGCGGCGAACCTATTGTTTCCGTAATGTGAGGCGTCGCGCTCTCGCGGAACGGGTCTGAAACCATTATCTTGCCTCACATCCCCCGATAATGGACGGACGCATGACCAACCCCGCCACGACCTCCCTGCTCGACCGCGCCAATCTCGACCGTGACCAGGTTCGCAACGAGGTCGCGCGCGGCCTTGCCGGCGCCGACGACGGCGAATTGTTTCTGGAATACAGCCAGACCGAAGCGCTGATGTTCGACAATGGGCGGCTGAAGCAGGCGACCTACGACACCTCGCAAGGGTTCGGCCTGCGCGCCGTCAAGGACGATGCGGTCGGCTATGCGCATTCCTCCGACGTGTCGCTGCCGGCGCTGATTCGCGCCGCCGATGCGGTCGCGGCCGTGCGCGGCGGTTATTCCGGCAGCTTCGCGGCGCCGCCAGCGCATACCAACGTTCGGCTTTATGGTGACGACAACCCGCTCGATGCCCCGGGCTTCGAGACCAAAGTCAAGCTGCTCGCCGAGATCGACGCGTATTTGCGCGACAAGGATCCGCGGGTGCGACAGGTCAGCGTCAGCCTGGGCGCGACCTGGCAGGTGGTCGAGATCCTGCGGCCCGACGGCGAGAGCTATCGCGACATCCGCCCGCTGGTGCGCGTCAACATCTCCGTCGTGGCCGGCCAGGGTGACCGCCAGGAGAGCGGCAGCAAGGGCTATGGCGGCCGCGCCGGCTATGCCGAATTCATCGAAAGCAAGAACTGGCGCGACGCCGCCGACGGCGCGCTGCGCGAGGCGCTGGTCAATCTCGAATCGATACCCGCCCCTGCGGGCGAGATGGACGTCGTGCTCGGCGCCGGCTGGCCGGGCGTAATGCTGCATGAAGCGGTCGGCCACGGTCTCGAGGGCGACTTCAACCGCAAGAAGACCTCTGCGTTTGCCGGCCTGATGGGCCAGCAGGTCGCGGCCAAGGGCGTCACCGTGGTCGACGACGGCACCATTGCCTCGCGCCGCGGCTCGCTCTCGATCGACGACGAGGGCACCCCGACCAATCGCACCGTGCTGATCGAGGACGGCATCCTGGTCGGCTACATGCAGGACCGTCAGAACGCGCGGTTGATGAACATGAAGCCGACCGGCAACGGCCGCCGCCAGGGCTATGCCCATGTGCCGATGCCGCGCATGACCAACACCTACATGCTCGCGGGCGACCGCGACCCGGCCGAGATTCTCGCGTCGGTGAAGAACGGCGTGTTTGCCGCGAATTTCGGCGGCGGACAGGTCGACATTACCTCGGGCAAATACGTGTTCCAGTGCACCGAGGCCTACAAGATCGAGAACGGCAAGATCGGTGCGCCCCTGAAGGGCGCCATGCTGATCGGCAACGGGCCGACCGACCTGCATCGCATCCGCATGATCGGCACCGATCTCGCGCTCGATAGCGGCATCGGCACCTGTGGCAAGAACGGTCAGGGCGTGCCTGTCGGCGTCGGCCAGCCGTCGCTTCTGATGGAACGCATTACGGTGGGTGGAACAGGCGCATGAGCGTGGAAGACAAAGCAACCGTCAGCACCAAGCGGAAGAGCAGCGGCTGGGCCGGACAGCTCATGCAGCTCGCCGGCATCGTCGCCGCCGTCTTTATCGCCAAGGGCGCGCTGGCCGAGCCGTTCTACGTGCCGTCGGGCTCGATGGAGCCGACGCTGCTGATCGGCGACGCGCTGCTCGCCTCGAAATTCCCCTATGGCTACGGCACCTCGTCGCTGCCAATCCAGATCAACCTGCCGGAAACCGGCCGTGTGTTCGCGGAGATGCCGAAGCAAGGCGATGTCGTGGTGTTCCGCTGGCCCGGCGATCGTTCGCAGGCCTGGGTCAAGCGCGTCGTGGGCTTGCCCGGTGACCGCATCCAGATGCGACAGGGTCAGCTCTTCATCAACGATCGTCCTGCCGAATTGAAGCCGGATGGCGTTGGCGCCGCCGAGGACGACAATGGCAGCAGCGAGCCTGCCTACCGCTACGTCGAGACATTGCCGAACGGCGTCAAGCATCTGATCTTCAAGATGCGCGACAACGGGCCGCTGGACAACACGCCGGAAGTGACCGTGCCTCCAGGGCATCTGTTCGTGCTCGGCGATAACAGGGACAACTCGGCTGACAGCCGCGTGCCGCTGCGCTCCGGCGGCGTCGGCCTGCTGCCTGTCGACAATCTGGTCGGCCGTGCCGACGCCGTGCTCGGCTCCTGGGATCTCGGCATGCGCAGCCAGCCGGTCTGGACCTGGCTTTCCGGCTTCCGCCTCGCGCGGTTCTTCACTGCCGTGCACTGAGCGTGCTGCCATGACCTTCGACGACGTCAGAAAATTTGCGCTGACGTGGCCGGAGGTGGACGACGGCACGTCCTACGGCACGCCCGCGCTGAAGGTGCGCAAGACGATGCTGACGCGCCTGAAGGAGGATGGCGACAGCCTGATCGTGCCTGATGTCCCGATCGACGAGCGCGCGATGCTGGTCGGGAGCCAGCCGCAGATTTTCTATTTCACCGATCATTACGCCGACCATCCGATCGTGCTGATCCGCCTGTCCAAGGCGAAGCGCGCGATCGTAGAGCCGCTTCTCCGCCGGCGCTGGCGCGCTCTCGCGTCGAAGGCCGCGCGGGCGGACTATGATGCGCGTATCGGCGCGTGACTGATGCCATGGACGAGGCTCGCTTCCTCGCGCTGGCTCTGAAGAACCCGGTCAACCTCGCAATCATCGATGAACTCCACCGGCTCGCGCTCCCCGACGCTTGGCTGGTCTCGGGATGCCTGGTGCAAACCGTGTGGAACGTACTCACGAAGCGCGCCGTCGATCACGGCATTGCCGATTACGACGTCTTCTATTTCGACCCTGACACGTCCTGGGACGCGGAGGACGTTGTGATCCGCCAGTTGCAAGGACGGCTCGATCATGTCGACGCCAAAATCGAGACCCGCAATCAGGCACGCGTGCATCTGTGGTATCCAGCCAAGCACGGCCTGCCCTATCCGCCCCTGTCGCGCTCGACTGACGGCATCGACCGCTTCCTGACGCAGAATACGCAAGTGGGCGTGAGGCGCACGGACGACGGTTTCGACGTCTATGCACCGCACGGCTTGGATGACGTCGCAGGGCTGATTGTGCGTCCCAATCCGGGCCCGAATTTCTCCGCCGCGAATTACGCCTTGAAAGCCGAGCGATGGAAAGCGCTGTGGCCGGAGCTCACGGTGATTGCGGCGCCGTGATCCTGGCCTACCTCACCACGCCAGACGTGAACCCGGCTTTCCGCCGCGGCGGCTTGATTTCCTTTTTCAGAAAGCAGCGCGCCTCGCGCCCGGTATAGCCGGGACGGGCATAGGTGAAGGCCCGGCACTTGTTGTCGGCGGTGCAGGCGGCCTTGCAGGCTTCCTCGCCTTCGCCGTCCTTCAGGTCGAAATTGCGCAAATCGCCCCCCGGACGGTCGATCGAGGTCTCGACGCCCTCGACGCGTGGCTCGATCACACCGGCACCGCGCACCCCGGAGATGCAGCAATTGGCGGGCTGTCGCGGCGGCACGGTGTTCTTGAGCCAGCACACCGCCGCGGCGCCGTCGATATCAGGATAGCTGAAGCTCCACGCACGGCAGCGGCGATCGCGCTCGCAGAGCAGCGCGCAATCCTCGGGATCGCCCGACGTGACGGGCGTGTTGAAATAATCGCCGCCGGGCCGGTCGAACGCCGTCTGGGCGTGCGCGGGTACGCTCGCAAATACGAGCGACAGCAGCGTGACGCAGGCCACGACGCTTGCCAAGACCTTGGCCATGACGGCCCTGGACAGGCGGCCCTTCCCCATCGGAACAGCTTTCGAGTTATTGACGGCGCTCAGGTTTTTCGGCCGGACATTTGATCGCCGCAAACCTGTACGGGCGATGAACGGCCGAAATCCCGATCATTGGCCTCCGTTCCTGTCGGAACGGAAATGGTTCTAGAACGCATATTCGGCGTAGGCAGGTTCCACCGAGCCTTGCCAGGCGCCGTTGAACTTCTCGAGCATCTCTTCGGCCGGAGTCCGGCCGCAATCGATGATGCGATCGAGCGGCTCCAGATGCCGCGTTTCGTCGCGGCCGATCGCGTCGATGCGGCCCCGACGGCGCAAGCCTGCATGTGCGAGAACGAGGCACTCCTTGGCGATCTCGAACAGATAGCGGTCCTTGATCCGCGCCTTGAAGCCAAAGCGAGGCACGTCGTCGCGTAACGCCTGACGCTCAGGCGCGGTCCAGTGCTTCACGATGTCCCAGGCGGCATCGAGCGACACGTCGTCATAGAGCAGTCCGACCCAGAACGCCGACAGCGCCGGGAGCCGGCCCCATGGCCCGCCATCGGCGCCACGCATCTCGAGATAGCGCTTCAGCCGTACCTCGGGGAAGATCGTGGAGAGATGGTTGGCCCAGTCCGACAACGTCGGACGCTCGCCGGGAAGGTTGTTGTTGCGGCCCTCGAAGAAGGCGCGGAACGAGGAGCCCGACACATCAATGTAGTCTTCACCGCGTTTGACGAAATACATGGGCACGTCGAGCGCGTAGTCGACATAACGCTCGAAACCCATGCCGTCCTCGAATGCCCAGGGCATCATGCCGGCGCGCGCATTGTCGGTGTCGCGCCAGATCTCCGAGCGGAAGGACAGGAAGCCGTTCGGCTTGCCCTCGGTGAACGGCGAATTGGCAAACAATGCGGTCGCGACGGGCTGCAGCGCCAGCGAGACGCGCAGCTTCTTGACCATGTCGGCTTCGGAGGAGAAGTCGAGATTGGTCTGCACCGTGCAGGTCCGGTACATCATGTCGAGGCCGTATTGGCCGACCTTCGGCATGTAATTGCTCATGATCTTGTAGCGGCCCTTGGGCATGACAGGGATGTCGGCGCGCGACCAGGAGGGCGTCATGCCGAGACCAAGGAAGCCGATGCCCAGCGGGGTCGCGATCTCGCGCACCTGCGCCAGGTGCGCCATCAGCTCGCTCTGGGTCTGGTGCACGTTCTCGACCGGCGCGCCGGACAGTTCGAACTGTCCACCTGGCTCGAGCGAAATCGCACCGCCGCCGGTGACGTCGTAGAGCCCGATGATGTTGCCCCTCTCCATGATCGGCTCCCAGCCGAGCAGGAGCTTCATGCCCTCGAGCAGCGCGCCGATGCCGCGTGCGCCCTCGTAGGGCACCGGCCGATGGCCTTCGAGCGTGAACGGCGTCTTCTCGTGCTCGGTACCCATGCGGAATTCCGACGGGTCCTTGCTGCCGGCCTCGAACCACGCCACGAGCTCGTCGCGCGATTGCAGCGGCGTCATATCGATCTGGTCTCGCGCCATATCAAACTCTAATCAAAAGCGCTTCGATCGAATGCGCGCGGGTGGCGGGGATGGTCCGCGAACCCACCGGGCGCGCAGACGTGCTGGTTTGCCGCGCGATCATCGCGACGGCGAAGGTTCGGTGACGTTGACTACGGGCGGCAGCTTCATCTCGCCGCACGAGCAGCCCAGCCGGTCGAGCAGACCGCTGAGCTTGACCGCATCGGCATCGGAGAGTTTCGAGCCGACGTATTTCTCGATCGCAGCCGAGTAGGCGCCCCACATCCGCTTCTGCAACTCGCGGCCGGCCTCGGTGATCTCGACGAATTGACCACGCTTGTCGATCTTGCATTCGCGCCGGCATGCGAGCCCCTCGTCGACCAGGCGGTCGATCAGGCGCGAGGTGGAGTATTGCGGGATCAGCATTTGCCGCTCGAGCTCCACCGGGCGCAGCTCTCCGCTCGGCGCGCGCGACAATTCGAGCAGCGCATCGTACCATGCCAGCGGCGGGAACCCGGCCTTCTTCAGGTCCTGTTCGACACAGTCAAGCACACGGCTCTGCACCCGCATCAGACGGATCCAGGCACTGGTTGCCTCAGTCGATGGTTTGCGTTTCATGGTCCCGCTCAAAGTCGTCGTCCGCTTCTTACCCTACTCAATGCACCTGCATCAATCTTGACTATTGCATGCAGATGCATGTAGGCGTTCTTTCGCCCTAACCAAGCGTCAAGAGGAGAAAATTCCATGAAACTGTATTACGCGCCCGGTGCGTGCTCGCTGTCCCCCCATATCGCGCTCCTGGAGGCCGACTTGCCGTATGAGCTGGTCAAGGTCGATCTCCGGGCCAAGAAGCTCGAGAACGGCGAAGACTATCTGAAGGTCAATCCCAAGGGTCAGGTCCCCGCGCTGGGCCTCGACAGCGGCGAGATCGTGACCGAAGGCCCGGTCATTGTCCAGATGATCGCCGACAAGGCCCCGGCCAAGGCACTCGCCCCCGCGCGCGACAGTTCCGAGCGCTACAAGCTGCTCGAATGGCTGAACTTCCTGACCTCCGAGGTGCACAAGAGCTTTGGCCCGCTGTTCGCGCCGGCCCTGAACGACGACGCCAAGGCGTTCTTCAAGGACCGCGTCATGGGCAAGCTGAAGCACATCGACAGCCAGCTCGCCGGCAAGGACTACCTCATGGGCAAGCAGTTCTCGGTCGCCGACGGTTATCTCTTCACGATGCTGACCTGGGCCGACCGGATGAAGTTCGACCTCTCCGCGATGCCGAACCTCACCGCCTATAAGGCCCGCGTGGCGGCCCGGCCGAAGGTGCAGGAGGCGTTGACGAAGGAAGGGCTGGCGCAGGCGAAGTAAGCCCGTGTCGGACGGAAGATGCGAAAGGCCGGATCGACGATCCGGCCTTTTTGGTTTTCTGCGCAGCCCGGATGGAGCGCAGCGAAATCCGGGCTACAAGTGCCTTAAGCTGCCGCCTTCTTCGGCGCGAAGCGGCCGTAGAAGGTCTCGCCCTTCGCCGCCATCTCCTCCAGCAGCTTCGGCGGCGTGAAGCGCGAGCCGTACTTGGCTTCGAGCTTGTGGCAGAGCTCGACGAACTTCTTCGTGCCCATGAAGTCGATGTAGGACAGCGTGCCGCCGGTGAACGGCGCGAAGCCGAAGCCGAGGATCGAGCCGACATCCGCCTCGCGCGGATCGGTGATGACGTGATCCTCAACCGTGCGCGCGGCTTCCACGGCCTGCACCACCAGGAAGCGTTGCTTCAGCTCCTCGACGTCGAGCGTGTCAGGATCGAGCTGCTTCGGCTGCAAGGCCGACAGGCCCGGCCACAGGCTCTTCGAGCCCTTGCCCTTCTCGGGATAGTCGTAAAAACCCTTGCTGTTCTTGCGGCCGAGGCGGCCCTGGTTCTCGACCATCTCGACCATCAGCTTCTTCTGATCGGGATTGACGGCGTTGGGGCCGAGATCGGCTTCCGTCGCCTTCATGATCTTCAGACCGAGGTCGAGCGCGACTTCATCCGACAGCGAGAGCGGACCGACGGGCATACCGGCCATCTTGGCGCAGTTCTCGATCATCGCGGGCGGCACGCCTTCGAGGAACATCTCGTTGCCCTCGGCGACGTAGCGGCCGACGCAGCGGTTGGCGAAGAAGCCGCGGCTATCGTTCACCACGATCGGCGTCTTGCCGATGTGGCGGACGTAGTCGAGCGCGGTCGCGAGCGCGAGATCGCCGGTGTTCTTGCCCTTGATGATCTCGACCAGCATCATCTTCTCGACCGGTGAGAAGAAGTGGATGCCGACGAACTTGCCCTGATCCTTGAAGCTCTCCGCCAGCGACGTGATCGGCAGCGTCGAGGTGTTCGACGCGAAGATCACGTCCGGTTTCAGGTATTCCTGGGCCTTGGCGAAGGTGTCGGCCTTGACCCTGCGGTCCTCGAACACGGCCTCGATCACGAGGTCGACGTCCTTGAGCGCGGCGTAGTCCGCGGTCGGGGTGATGTGCGCAAGCAGCTTCTCGGCATCATCTGGCTTGGCGCGGCCCTTCTTGATCTGGTCCTCGATCACCTTCCGCGCATGGGCCTTGCCCTTGTCCGCGCTCTCCTGGTCGCGATCGATCAGCACGACGTCGAGGCCGGCGCGGGCCGAGACGTAGCCGACGCTCGCGCCCATGAAGCCGGCACCGATCACGGCGATCTTCTTGACCTTCGTCGGCGGCACGTCCTTCGGACGGCGCGCGCCCTTGTTCAGCTCCTGCATCGAGAGGAACAGGCTGCGGATCATCGCGGCCGCTTCCTTCGAACGCAGCACCGAGGTGAAGTAGCGCGATTCGACGCGCAGCGCCGCGTCGATCGGCAACTGCAAGCCTTCATAGACGCAGCTCATGATCGCCCGTGCGGCCGGATAGTTGTCGTAGGTCTCGCGGCGGTAGATCGCGTTGCCGGCCGGGAACATCATCATGCCGGCCTTGGAGAACACCGGGCCGCCCGGGAGCCTGAAGCCCTTCTCGTCCCAGGGCGCGACGGCCCTGCCGCCGCCCTTGATCCAGTCCTTGGCGGCCTTGATCAACTCGGCAGCCGGAACGACGGCGTGGATCAAATTCAGCGCCTTCGCCTTCTCGATCGTAACGGGATCGCCCTTGAGCAGGATCGTCATCGCGTCCTGCGGTGGCACCAGGCGCGGCACGCGCTGCGTGCCGCCCGCGCCCGGGAACAGGCCGACCTTGACCTCGGGCAGGCCGAGACGCGTCTTGGGGTTCTCCGCGGCCACGCGATAGTGGCAGCACAGCGTGATCTCGAAACCGCCGCCCAGCGCGAGCCCGTTGATCGCGGCCGCCCACGGCTTGCCTGAGGTCTCGATCGAGCGCAGCACCTGGGAGAAGCGGCGGCTCTGCTCGAACAGCATCTGGTTCGCGGCGGTCTCACCCTGCTCCTTGAAGACCTTTGCGTAGGCCTGGTTCATGCCTTCGAGCATGGAGAGGTCAGCACCGGCGCAGAACGCTTCCTTCGCCGAGGTGATGACGACGCCCTTGACCGCGGCGTCGGCCGTGGTCTCCTTGACGATCGCGTCGAGCTCGCTGGTCGAGGTCTCGTCGAGCACGTTCATCGAACGTCCCGGGATATCCCAGGTGACGAGCGCGATGCCGTCGGAATCGGTCTCAACCGCAAAGTTCTTGTAAGCCATGTTGGTTGCTCCCTACCCTTAGACGCGCTCGATGATGGTCGCGGTGCCCATGCCGCCGCCGATGCACAGCGTGACCAGAGCGGTGGACTTGTTGGTGCGCTCCAGCTCGTCGAGCACGGTGCCGAGGATCATCGCGCCGGTCGCGCCGAGCGGATGGCCGAGCGCGATCGCGCCGCCATTGACGTTGATCTTGGCGTTGTCGATGTCGAAGGCCTGGATGTAGCGCAGCACGACCGAGGCGAAGGCCTCGTTGAGCTCGAACAGGTCGATGTCCGACTTCTTCATGCCCGAGCGGGCGAACAGCTTTTCGGTGACGTCGACCGGGCCGGTCAGCATCATCGCCGGCTCCGAGCCGACATTGGCAAACGCGCGGATCTTTGCGCGCGGCTTCAGGCCGTACTTCGCGCCCGCCTCCTTGCTGCCGAGCAGCACCGCGCCGGCACCGTCGACGATGCCCGAGGAGTTGCCGGCGTGGTGCACGTAGTTGATGCGCTCGATCTCCGGATGCGACTGCACGGCGACGCCGTCGAAGCCGCCCATCTGCGCCATCATCGTGAACGACGGCTGCAGCTGCGCCAGCGACTGCATCGTCGTCGAGGGCCGCATATGCTCGTCCTTGGCGAGAATGGTGAGGCCGTTGATGTCCTTCACCGGCACGACCGACTTGTTGAAGCGACCTTCGTCCCACGCCTTGCCCGCGCGCTGCTGGCTCTGCACCGCATAGGCATCGACGTCGTCGCGCGAGAAGCCGTATTTGGTGGCGATCAGATCGGCCGAGACGCCCTGCGGCATGAAGTAAGCGGGGACCGCCATCGACGGATCCATCGGCCAGGCACCGCCGGAGGCGCCGATGCCGACGCGGCTCATCGATTCGGCGCCGCCGCCGATCACCAACTCATGCTGGCCGCTCATCACCTGCGCGGCGGCAAAATTCACGGCATCGAGGCCAGAGGCGCAGAAACGGCTGATCTGCACGCCGGGCACGGCTTCACCGAGACCCGCCTTCAGCGCGGCGAAGCGAGCGATGTCGCTGCCGGCTTCGCCGACCGGATCGACCACGCCGAGCACGACGTCGTCGACGGAATCTTCCGGCAGATGATTGCGGTCCTTCAGCGCCTTCAGCGGCACGGTGGCGAGCGCGAGCGCGGTGACTTCGTGCAGGGCGCCGTCCGACTTGCCGCGGCCGCGCGGGGTGCGAACGTGATCGTAGATGAATGCCTCAGGCATGATGCCCTCCTGATCTGTTGGTCGAATTTCGTTAGCGCGGAAGCTGGCTCAGAACGCTTCCGCAGGCAATTCCATGATGGTGGCGCAGCCGGACTGAATGCGCGCGAGATTGGCCGCGGTCTCCGGCAGCATCCGCTCCATGAAGAAGCGGCCGGTGACGAGCTTGGTGGAGAGATAGGGCGTCGCGCCGCTGGCGGCAATCTTGGCTTGGGTCACCTTGGCCATCTTCGCCCACATGTAGCCGAGGGCGACGAAACCGAAAAGATGCAGGTAATCGGTCGCGGCAGCGCCGGCATTGTCGGGCTTCGCCATCGCGTTCTGCATCAGCCACGTCGTGGCCTGCTGGAGATGGCCGAGCGAGGTCGAGAGCGGGGTGATGAAGGGCTTGAGCGCCTCGTCGCCGCCGTTTTCCTTGGCGAAGGTCATGACCTCGCCGAAGAACGCCATGATGGCGCGGCCGCCGTCGCGCGGCAGCTTGCGGCCGACGAGGTCGAGCGCCTGGATGCCGTTGGCGCCCTCGTAGATCATCGCGATGCGCGCATCACGCACGAACTGCTCCATGCCTTGCTCGGCGATGTAGCCGTGGCCGCCGTACATCTGCTGCGCCTGCACCGCGTTGGCGAAGCCGTAGTCGGTGAGGAAGCCCTTCAGCACCGGCGTCATCAGGCCCATGTGATCGTCCGCGGCCTGCCTGTCCTTCGGATCGTCGGAGCGATGGGCGACGTCGCTCTTCAGGGCGGTCCACATCACGAAGGCGCGCGCGGCCTCGTTGAAGGCGCGGATCGAGAGCAGCGTGCGGCGCACGTCGGGATGCACGATGATCGGATCGGCCGGCTTGTCCGGCGCCTTCACGCCGGTGAGCGAACGGCCCTGGATGCGTTCGCGGGCATAGGCAACCGCGTTCTGGTAGGCGACCTCCGATTGCGCGAGGCCCTGCACGGCGACGCCGAGGCGGGCCTCGTTCATCATCACGAACATGCCCTGCATGCCCTTGTTCTCTTCGCCGATCAGCCAGCCGGTCGCGTTGTCGTAGTTCATCACGCAAGTGGAGTTGCCGTGGATGCCCATCTTGTGCTCGATCGAACCACAGACGACGCCATTGCGGGCACCGACCGAACCATCGGCGTTGACCAGGAATTTCGGCACCACGAACAGCGACACACCCTTGATGCCGGCAGGCGCGCCCTCGATGCGGGCGAGCACGAGGTGGATGATGTTGGAAGCCAGGTCATGCTCGCCGGCGGAGATGAAGATCTTGGTGCCGGTGATCCGGAAGCTGCCGTCGGCCTGGCGCACGGCCTTGGTGCGAAGCATGCCGAGATCGGTGCCGCAATGCGGCTCGGTCAGGTTCATGGTGCCGGTCCATTCGCCGGCGACCATCTTCGGCACGTAGGTCTGCTTCTGCTCCGGCGAGCCATGAACGATCAGCGCCGCGGTCGCGCCCATGGTGAGACCGCCATACATCGAGAACGCCATGTTGGCGGAGATCTGGAACTCGTTGACCGCCTGCGAGAGCGTCACCGGAAGGCCCTGGCCGCCGAACTCGGTCGGTGCCGACAGACCGAGCCAGCCGCCCTCGGCGACCTGCCTGAAGGCGTCCTTGAAACCCTTCGGCGTGGTGACGCTGCCGTCATCGGCGCGTTTGCAGCCTTCGAGATCGCCGACCCGGTTGAGCGGCTGCAGAACCTCCTCTGCGAGCTTGGCGGCTTCGCCCAGGATCGCCTCGCGCACGTCGCTCGAGGCATCGGAGAAGCCGGCGAGATTGTCGTAGCGGTCGATCTGGAAGACGTCGTTGAGCAGGAAGTTCACGTCTTCGACGGGGGCTTTGTAGATCGGCATGGCGGTCTCCCGGAGTTCTCTAGGATTGGGCGGCGAGCTGCTCCGCCATCAGGCGGTGCAGCATGTTGATGGCCTTGAGCGGACGCACCATCACCTTGAAGTTGGTGATGCGTCCCTCGGCATCGAAGCTGATGATGTCGACGCCGTTGATCTCGATGCCGTCGATCATGGTCTTGAATTCGAGCACGGCGCCGTTGGCGCTGGTCCACTCGCCGACATAGGTGAACCCGGGACCGCCGAGCACCTTGTCGGCGCTGGCGAGATATTTGAAGGTGATGTCGCGCCCGCGCTGCGGCGAGTGCACGACGGGGCTCTCGAACACGGCCTCGGGATGCAGCAGGTCCCACAGTGCCGTGCGATCGTGGGACTTCATGTAAGCGTACCAGGAGTCGAGGCCGGTCATTGTCAGGTGCCTCCCAAACAGCTTTGGCAAAACGCGGAAACAACCCCATGCACAGTAGCGCGATGGGCCTGTTTCGCGGGGGGTCTCTCGCCCACCTCATATGCACATTGACGCATATGCGCCGATGCGCATAAAGTCAAGCCGGTTCGGCGAGAAGGTCAGGGAGGAAGGTCACATGGCACTGGGCGACGCGATCCTCGCATGCCTCACCGAACGTCCGATGACGGGCTACGAACTCGCCAAGACGTTCGACTCCTCCGTCGGCTTCTTCTGGAAGGCCGACCACCAGCAAATCTACCGCGAGCTGTCCAAGCTGCGCGACCGCGGCTACATCCAGGGCCGCGAGGTCGTGCAATCAGGCAAACCCAACAAGCTCATCTATACGCTCACTCCCGAAGGCCGAACAGCGCTGCAGCACTGGGCCGCGCGACCGAGCACGCCGCCTTCGATCAAGGACGATCTGCTGGTGCGGCTGCATGCGCTCGACAGCATCGACATCGAGCCGATCCGCACCGATCTGATGGACCGCCTGGAGCATCACCGCGACCGGCACGAGAACTACGCCCGTATTCTGAAAAAGCGTTTCCCCGACGGCACGGCATCGAGCGTGCTCGACCTCGGCAACCTGCTGCTGCTTCGCCTCGGCGCGCGGCATGAGCAGTTGGTTGCCGATTTCTGCGAGGAGGCGCTCGAGGCGTTGTCGGCGATGTCAGGCAAGGATAAGGGGACCGGCACGGTGGTGCCGCTGGATGACGGCAAGCGCGAGAAGGGTTAGATCGGCATCGGCATTGGCCCTCACCTCTCCCGCTTGCGGGGAGAGGTCGCGCGTCCTGGGCGATGCGCAGCATCGTCCCGCGCGCGGGTGAGGGCTTTCTCCTCTGGGGGAGTCTTCGTTGCCGAGACACCCTCTCCCCGGCCCTCCCCGCAAGCGGGGCGGGAGCGCACCAAGGGCTTATGAGCGTCCCCCGGCTTCCCGCCGCCCAACTTTAAGACACCGGCGAGGCGTTCCTTAACGCGTTATTTACCGTAACGGACAAAAGTCGGAATTCGAGGCAGACGACCCGAGCCAAATCCGATTGTCTTTACAACCGGCACGCGTGGGGAGTCTGGAGGCGCCGGGGTGGGGCGCGGGTCGGAACCGGACAGAGTCATGAATTCGCGCGTATCGTGGAGTGTTGACGGGATCGATCCATCCGTCCGGGAGCGGGCCGAAGCTGCTGCGCGCCGCGCCGGCATGTCGCTCAACGACTGGCTGAATTCAACGCTCGGCGAGACTGCTCCGCCGAATTTTCGCGGGCCTTACGAACAGCCGCGTCAAGAGCCGCGCCCCGATCCGCGCTCGGCGCAGGCGCTGAGCCAGGGAGCTGGTCAGGCGAGCCGCGAGGTCGCCGACATCCATCAGCGGCTCGACGCGATCACCCAGCAGATCGAACGGATTTCGAAGCCCGCAGCACCGCGTCCGGACATGTCACGCGAGCAGGGCGTCGCGCGCCAGCTCAACGATGCGATCTCGCGGCTCGATGCCCGCTTGTCGCAGATCTCGCGGCCACAGCAGCCGCAGCCGCAAGCGCAGCAGCTTCAGCCGCGACCCGCACCAGCACCATCGGCACCGAGCCCCGTCGAATCACGCCAACGCCAGGCCGATGCGGTCGAGCGCGCGGCAGCGCAGGTGTATCGCAGCTCACCTCCCTTGAGCCCCGCCTCGTTCGACGTCGCCGTCGCCGAGATCACCGCGCGACAGAGCGAGCTCGACGGATTGGCGCCGCGGCAAATCCCGCCGCGCGCTGCGCCCTCGATCGCCCCCTCTGCGGCTCCCTACGCCCGCCCGATGGCGCCGCCGATGGCACAACCGGCGCCTGCCTACGCTCCGCCGCCCCCGGGGCCGGATTTCTCGTCGCTCGAGCGCCATCTGCTCAAGATCACGAGCCAGATCGAGTCGCTGCAGCGGCCAGATAATACCGAGCAGGCGATCAACGGCTTCCGCTCCGAGCTCGCCGAGATCCGCAACGCCATCACCGAGGCGATGCCGCGCCGCGCGATCGAATCGATCGAGAACGAGATCCGCTCGCTGCATCGTCGCATCGACGAAACCCGCTCCAACGGCACCGACGGCCAGGTGCTGTCAGGCATCGAGCGCGCGCTCTCCGACATCAAGCAGGTGCTGCGCACGCTGACGCCGGCCGAGCAGCTCGCCGGCTATGACGAGGCGATCCGCAATCTCGGCGCCAAGCTCGATCTGATCCTGCGCGCCAATGACGATCCCTCGACGGTGCGCCAGCTCGAGGGCGCGATCTCGGCGCTGCGCGGCATCGTCTCGAACGTCGCCTCCAATGAAGCGCTGGCACGCCTCTCCGAGGACGTGCAGCTGCTGTCGTCCAAGGTCGACCAGATCGATCGCGCCTCGGACCGCAGCGACAGCTTTGCCGTGCTGGAGCAGCGCATCGCTGCGCTCACCGCCGCACTGGAAACCCGCGAGCGGCCGCAACCCGCCGAGAGCACCGAGCATCTGGAAGCCGCGATCCGCGCGCTGTCCGACCGTTTCGACCGCATGCAGGTCGGCAACGATTCGGCGTCGACCTTCGCGCATCTCGAGCAACGCGTCTCCTATCTCTTGGAGCGGTTAGAGGCCGCCTCCGACCAGCGCGGCGGCAATCTGGGCCGTGTCGAGGACGGGCTGCACGACATCCTCAGGCATCTGGAGCGGCAGCAGGCGACCTATTCCGCACTGGCCGAGAGCCGCAATTCGGCACCGTCGCCGGATTCCGGCGTGGTCGATCTCGTCAAGCGCGAACTCTCCGATATCCGCTACAGCCAGGCCGAGACCAACCGCAGCACGCAGGATTCGCTGGAGGCCGTGCACAACACGCTCGGCCATGTCGTCGATCGCCTCGCCATGATCGAGGGCGATCTGCGCGCGGTGCGCACGGCTCCTCCGGCCCCCGCCCCGATGCCGATGGCTGCGCCCATGCAGATGCCGGCTCCGGTCGAGCCGGCGCCGATGGCGCGCGAGCAATGGCAGCCACAGCCGCCGCAGCCGAAATACGATCCGAAGCCCGAGCTGCCGAATCCGGCCGCCGCGCAGCAGCCGTCGCATTCTGCGTTCGTTGCCGCGCCGCGCGAATTCCATGCAGCAGCGGCACCGCCGCCGATGCCGATGGCCGCGCAAGCCGCACCGCCTTTGCCGCCGCGCGCGATCAGCGAGATCCTGGAGCCGCACACGGCGCGTGCCGCGATCGCGCCCGAACTGCCGCCGGATCATCCCCTCGAACCCGGCACGCGTCCGGGCGGCCGCCTCGCCACCCCGTCCGAGCGCATTGCCGCCTCCGAAAGCGCGATCAGCGAAATCCCCGCCCCGCCGAAGGAGCCGGTGTCGTCGTCGAGCTTCATCGCTGCCGCGCGCCGCGCCGCGCAGGCTGCCGCCGCGCAACCGCCGGAGAAGCCCGCCCGCGGCGCCAAGGCCGCGATCGCGGGCCGCGTCAAGGACAAGAGCCAGGCAAAAGCGCAGGCCACGGGTCAGGAAGGCGGCTCGACCATCACGTCGAAAATCCGCTCGCTGCTGGTCGGCGCGAGCGTGGTCGTGATCGTGCTCGGCACTTTCAAGATGGCCATGAACCTGCTCGAAGGCGGCAGCGCGCCGCCGGCGCCGCAGGCCATGGAAGACACGTCGAGCCGGCCCGCGCCGCAGGCGCCGCCACCGGTCGAGAGCAAGCCCGCCGCGCCCGAACAGGTCACACCGTCGATGACCTCGCCGACGCCGATCGGCAAGCAGTCCCTGAACAATGCCGCGCCGGCACAAGCGACGAGTTCTTCGGTCGAAATTCCGCCCGCGCCCGTCACGGCGGCGCCGACGCCGCCCGCGCCGAACAGCGACGTGACCGGCGCCTTGTCGGGCGCGAGCCGCACCCGGCTGAGCCTCATCCAGATCCCGCCGAGCGAGAAGCTGCCTGACGGCATCGCCGGCCCCGCCCTGCGCACCGCCGCGATGAAGGGCGATGCGACGGCGGCCTACGAGATCGGCCTGCGCTTTGCCGAGGGCAAGGGCGTGGCTGCGAATTACGATGAAGCGGCGAAGTGGTACGACCGCGCGGCGCAGGCCGGGGTGGTGCCCGCCACCTTCCGCCTCGGCACGCTCTACGAAAAGGGCTTGGGCGTGAAAAGGGACGCCGATATCGCCCGCCGCTACTACACGCAGGCCGCCGAGCGCGGCAACGCCAAGGCGATGCACAATCTCGCGGTGCTCGATGCCGATGGCGGCGGACGTGGGGCCAACTACCAGAGCGCGGCGCAGTGGTTCCGTAAAGCCGCCGATCGCGGCGTCGCCGACAGCCAGTTCAACCTCGGCATCCTCTATGCCCGCGGCATCGGCGTCGAACAGAACCTCGCCGAGTCCTACAAATGGTTCAGCCTCGCGGCTGCACAGGGCGACGCGGATTCGGCCGGCAAGCGCGACGATGTCGCCAAGCGCCTCGACCCGCAATCGCTCGCCGCCGCCAAGCTCGCGATCCAGACCTTCAGCGCCGAGCCGCAACCGGACGACGCCGTCAACGTCCCGGCGCCCGCCGGCGGCTGGGACAGCGCCCCGCAAGCGGCCGCCAAGCCCGCGCCGAAGCCGGTCGCGGTGAAGAGGTCGGCGTCAGCGGCGCATTAACGCGCCTCAGGCAAACACGATCTCTCCACGCGTCATTGCGCAATCCAGAATCCCCTCCGCGGAAATGGTCTGGATTGCTCCGCTGCGCTCGCAATGACCGATGTGGCGACTAGGGCGCCTCGATCACCGTCGGCACGCCGGGCTCCAATAGCCGCAGCCGCGGTCCGAAACCCAGCACGTCGAAGGTCTTGCGCAGGTCTTCGCCGTTCTGGCGGAAATGCGCCCAGCCTTCGGTGTGCACGGGGACGATCATCGCGTCGGGGAAGGCGCGCGCGGTCTCGATGGTGTCGTTGGTATCCATGGTGAGATGGAACGGCCCGCGCGTTTGCGCCGCGCCCGCGAACGGCAGCACCACGCCGCATTTGAAACGGCGCGCGACCTCGGCGACGCCGTCGAACCAGGTGGTGTCGCCGCTGATATAGACGGGACGTGTGTCCTTGCGGCTCGACTGCACCACGAAGCCGATGACATCGCCCGACAGCGGCTCGATACCGGCAGGGCCATGACGCGCCGGTGTGGCCGTGATGGTCAGCGTGTTACCGTCATCGTCTCTCAACTGCGCGGTCGCCCAGGGCGCAAGACCTTCGACATGGCCGCCGAGGCGCTTTGCGCCGGCCTCCGTGGTCAGCGCGCGCGGCGCTTTCAGCAGATAGTCGCGGCCGGATTTGTCGAGATTGTCCGAATGCTGGTCGTGGCTGAGCAGCACGGCGTCGATCGGACCGATCGCGTCGGCCGTCATCGCCGGTCCGACCCTCTTCTCCAGCTTCACGTGCGGTAACTCGTAAGCACCGGGTGCATCGAAGGTGGGATCGGTGAGCAGGCGAAAGCCGTCGATTTCGATCAGTGCGGTGGGGCCGCCGATCAGGGTGATGGAAACAGGCATGAGGAACTCCTCTTACGCGGCCGGCTTTGCGGGGCGCGTCACCAGGTAAATGCCGAGCGCCACCGGAATGATCCCCAGCAAGTCGCGCGCCTCGACATGCTCGCCGAGCACGAGGAAGGCGAACAGCATGCCGAGCGGCGGCATCAGGAAATGATAGGCACTGGCCGCGGTCGCACCACACACTTTCAGGAGATGAAACCAGAGCCAGTAGGCGAGGATCGAGCCGCCGAGCACGAGGAACGCAAAGGCGCCGATCAGGCTGGGCGTGACATCGATGGCATGACCATCGGCGAAGGTGAATGCGACCGGCGTCAGCACGATGCCCGCGGCGAGATTCTGCACGCCGTTGCCGATCCACAAGCTGCCCTTCGGGGCGAACAGCTTGAACAGGATGGTGCCCGCGACGATGGAGGCGAGCGAGGCCAGCGTGAACATGATGCCGTGCAACGAGTCGGTTCCGACCGTGAGCCGGTGCCAGACGATCAGCGTCACGCCGATGATTCCCAGCAGCAGGCCGCTCGCCTTGCGCCAGGTCATGCCCTCGCCAAGCAAGAGTGCGGCGAGCGCGGCCGTGAACACCGGATTGGCCGAGACGATGAGGCCGCCGAGGCCGGCGGAGACCGATTGCAGGCCGGTGTAGCCGAGCCCGAGATAGAGTGCGTTGTTGGCGATGCCGAGCACGGCGAAAATCAGGGCATCGCGCCACGACAGCGACCAGTCGCCGCGGATCGCAGTGGCACCGAGGATCAGGATGCCGGCGAGCGAGAAGCGCGCGGCGAGCAGGATCAGCGGCGGGCAATGGGTGACGCCGATCTTGCCGGCAACGAAGGCATAGCTCCAGAGCAGGCAAAACAGGCCGATCGCGAGCGGCAGCGTGTTGAAACGGGTGCGGGGCGCGGGAAGCGAAGTGGCGAGGGACATGGCAATCTCCTGAACCCTGGATCTAGGGAGGCGGGTTGCCATTTGGAAATTAAATGATTAACTCCAAATCAGTGGATTTTCGAATGGAGGCTGAGATGCTCGATCTGGAGCTCTTGCGCAGCTTCGTCTCGGTGGTCGAGGCCGGCGGCTTCACCCGCGCCAGCGAGCGCGTTCACCGCACGCAATCGACGGTCAGCCAGCAGATCAAGCGGCTGGAGGAGGATGTCGGCCAGGTTCTGCTGCATCGGGACGGCAAGGATGTGCGCCCGACCGAGGCCGGGGAGCGGCTGCTCTCCTATGCGCGGCGGCTGCTGACGCTGGCCGAAGAGGCCCGCGACGTGCTGCGCGAGCCCGACGGCGGCGCGGTCCGGCTCGGCATTCCCGAGGACTTTGCAGCGTATCGCCTGGCGAAACTGCTGGGCGCCTTCTCGCGCTCGCATCCGAACCTGCGGCTCGATGTGCGCGCCGACCAGAGCAAGAACCTCGCCCGCGATCTCGAACGCGGCGAGCTCGATCTCGCGCTCTACAAGCGCGAGGCCGGTGGCAAGGACGCGATTGCCGTGTGGCCCGAGGAGGTGCACTGGGTCACCAGCAAGAGCCATCCCATCGATGTCAACGCGTCGTCGCTGCCGTTGATCGGATTTCCGCTCGGCTGCCTCTACCGCGCCGGCGCGATCCATGCACTGGAAAGCGCCGGCCGCGCCTGGCACATGTCCTATTCGTCATCGAGCCTCGCCGGCATCCAGGCCGCCGTTGCCGCCGGCATGGGCCTGAGCATTCTGTCGGAGATGTCGATCCAGCCAGATCATCGCGTGCTGACGGCGAAGGATGGATTTGCGCCGATCAACCGCACCGAGGTGGCGCTGATGGCCGCGCCGAATGCGAGCTCGGCGACGCTGCGGCTGGCGGATCGGCTGGCGGAGTTCTGCGAGGACGTGCAGGCGAAGGCGGCGTGAACTCGCGAGATGCGGAGGGTGGGTTAGCCCTGCGATTGCGCAACGCGCAATCGCTCGGCGTAACCCACCTCTTTGGTTTCCGCGGAGATGGACCGTGGTGGGTTACGCTTCGCTAACCCACCCTACGCAGCGTCGCCTCAATAACACCTTGACGCGGCGATCGCGTGGACGCGGCGGTCGCCGAGCAGATGCGCGACAAAGCCGGTCTCCGGAAAGATCCTTGCGAACGCGGCATCGCGGATGCTGAGCAGGCGAAGGCGGCGTGAACTCGCGAGATGCGTAGGGTCGGTTAGCCCTGCGATTGCGCAACGCATCGCTCGGCGTAACCCACCTCTTTGGTTTCCGCGGAGATGGACCGTGGTGGGTTACGCTTCGCTAACCCACCCTACGCAGCGTCGCTTCAATAACACCTTGCCGCGGCGATCGCGTGGACGCGGCGGTCGCCGAGCAGATGCGCGACAAAGCCGGTCTCCGGAAAGATCCTTGCGAACGCGGCATCGCGGATGCTGAGGCCGCCGGCATAGGCGCCGAAGGCGGGCATCACGGCGCGTAGGCCGTCGCTGGCGAAACAACGCCGCTCCATCGAACGGCCGCGCGCGGAGACGCGGGCCTTGGGATGGAGATGCCCGGCGATCTCGCCGGCCGCGCCTGATGGCTCGTGGCGAAAGGTGATCGGTCCAACAGCGACTTCGTCGGCGATGGTGCCGCCGAGATCGCGGGGCAGCATCGGATCGTGATTGCCCGAGATCCAGATCCAGTCGCGACCGCTCTGGAGCGCGGCGACGGCGTCGCGATCGTCCGCGGAAAGCCGCTCATGCGCGGAGCGATCGTGAAAGCTGTCGCCGAGCGCGATGACCGTTTTTGGATTATGGCGGGAGATGACAGCAGCGAGGCGGCTGAGCGTCGCCAGCGTGTCGTAGGGCGGCAGCAGCACGCCGCGCATGGCGAAGCTGGAGCCCTTTTCGAGATGCAGATCGGAGACGACCAGCAGGCCCTGCTCGTCCCAGAACAGCGCGCCGGAGAGATCGGCCGAGAAGGTCACATCGCTGATGGTGACCCTGGAAACGCGCATGTCCTCGTCATCCCCTGAAACCAGCGCGCCCCACGTCACGTCACAACCTGCTTCTATCCCGTCGCCTCTTTGACCAGCTCGTCGGCGGCTTCCGCCAACAGCTCGTCTGCAGCTTCGCCATAAACTGACTCGCGGCCGATTTCCAGCATCACGGGCACCGCGAGCGGGGAGACGTGGTCGAGTTCCCGGTGGGTGATGCGGCCCTGGATACGCATCAGCATGTCGCTCAGCCGGCGCAGGTCGAGCAGGCCGGTGGCGGCGTCGGCACGCGCGGCGCGCAGCAGGACGTGATCGGCCTGATGCTTGCGCAAGACGTCGTAGACGAGGTCGGTCGAGAACAGCACCTGGCGGCGGCTCTTCTCTTCGCCGGTATGGCGTCGCGCGATCAGGCCGGAGATGATCGCGCAATTGCGGAAGGTGCGTTTCATCAACGCGGATTCGGCGAGCCACGCCTCCAAATCGTCACCGAGCATGTCGGGATCGAACAGCGCGTTGAGATCGATGCGGCCATCCCTGATCATGAAGGAGAGATCGCCGAGCGCCCAGATCGCCACGGCGTATTCGTTGGCGACGAAGCCGAGCGGCCGGGCGCGGGCCCGTTCCAGCCGGCGCGTCAGCAGCATGCCCAGGGTCTGGTGCGCGAGGCGGCCTTCGAAGGGGTAGCAGACGATGTAGTGCTTGTTGGCGCGCGGAAAGCTCTCGACGAGCAATTCACGAACCCCAGGCACGCGCGACACATCCTTCTGCAGCGACAGCCAGTCGCGCACCTGTTCCGGCAGAGCCTTCCACGCACGCCCATCGTCAAGGAGGCGGCGGACACGTTCGGCGAGATAGGTCGAGAGCGGGAATTTACCGCCCATATAGGACGGCACTTTCGGATCCTTGTCATTGGCGCGCGAGACATAGACCTGGTCCTCGACCAGGGTTTCGTAGCGCACCACCTCGCCGCTGAAGACGAACGTATCGCCGGGCGAGAGGCCTTCGATGAAGGCCTCCTCGATCTCGCCGAGCAACCGACCACCGCGCGCAATGACGCCGGTCGAGCCGGCACCGCCACCGCGCGAGCGCACCAGCCGCACCTTCAGCATGTCGTCCTCAACGATGGTGCCGACATTCATCCGGTAGCTCTGCCGCACCTTCGGATTGGCGACGCGCCAGCGTCCTTCCTTGTCCTGCTTGATGCGGGCGAAGCGCTCATAGGTCTTCAAGGCGTAGCCGCCGGAGGCGACGAAATCGACGACGTCGTCGAAATCCTGACGCGACAGACCCGCGTAGGGCGCGGCGGTGCGGACCTCGGCATAGAGCTCATCCGAGAGAAACGGCTCGCCGCAAGCGCAGCCGAGCACATGCTGGGCCAGCACGTCGAGCGCACCCAGGCGAAGCGGCGGCGTATCCTGCGCATTCTCGGCGATGGCGTCGATGGCGACGCGGCATTCCAGCACCTCGAAACGGTTCGCCGGCACCAGCACGGCGCGCGAGGCTTCGTCGAGCCGATGGTTGGCGCGGCCGATCCGCTGCATCAGCCGCGACGAGCCCTTGGGCGCGCCGATATTGACGACGAGATCGACGTCGCCCCAATCGACGCCGAGATCGAGCGAGGAGGTGCAGACCACGCCGCGCAATTTGCCTGCCGACATCGCATCCTCGACCTTGCGTCGCTGGGCGACGTCGAGCGAGCCGTGATGCAATGCGATGGCGAGGTTGTCGTCGTTCATGCTCCAGAGATTCTGGAACAGCATCTCGGCCTGGCTGCGAGTGTTGACGAACACAAGCGTCGTCTTGTTCGCCTTGATCAGCTGGTAGATTTCCGGAAGCGCATGCCGCGCGCTATGGCCCGCCCAGGGCAACCGTTCGCGCGTGTCGAGCATCTCGACCTCCGGCGGCGCCGCGCCGCCGGCGACGACGATATCAGCAGCGCGCTCCTTGCCCCCGGGCTGCGGCACCAGAAAGCGCGCGAGCTGATCCGGCTCGGCCACCGTCGCCGACAGACCGATGGCGCGGATCTGCGGCGCCAGCCGCCACAAGCGCGCAAGGCCCAGCGAGAGCAGATCGCCGCGCTTCGACGTCACCAACGCATGCAACTCGTCGAGCACGATGCGCTTGAGCGAGGAGAACAGGAACGGCGCGTCGTCGGACGAGAGCAAAAGCGCAAGCTGCTCCGGCGTCGTCAGCAGAATGTCGGGTGGATAGCGCCGCTGCCGCTGCCGCCGCGACACCGGCGTGTCGCCGGTGCGGGTCTCGACCTTGATCGGCAGCGCCATCTCCGCGATCGGCCGTTCCAGATTGCGCGCGATGTCGACGGCGAGTGCCTTCAGCGGCGAGATATAGAGCGTATGCAAGCCGCCGCTGCGGCGAACATCGCGGCCGGTAGAGACGAGCTTGTTGCTGTTATCTGCCCCCTTGTGGGGGAGGTCGTTGGCCGCAGGCTGCCCGGAGGGGGGTAGCCCCGCGAGCGGTGCTTGTGGCCACCCCCCTCCCCGCCCCTCCCCCACAAGGGGGGAGGGAGAAGACGACAGCTCCACCAGGGTCGGCAAAAATCCCGCCAGCGTCTTGCCGGCGCCGGTCGGCGCGATCAGCAGCGCGCTGGCGTCGTCGCTTGCCTTCTGCAGCAGCGCGAGTTGATGCGCGCGCGGCGCCCAGCCGCGCGCCGCAAACCATTGCTGGAAGCGGTCGGGCAGCAGTGCGGCCGGCTCGGCCGGGATTTTGAGGATGCGGGGCGGCACGGCGTAGAGGTAAGCCGTGGGGATGGGTTCGTCGAGGGGTGGGCCGAGGCTGTGGATGGATGAGCGAGATGGCGCGTCGTTTTACCCTCCCCTGGAGGAGGAGGGTAAGAGACCTCCCTACTCCGACATCGGCTTGTCGGAGATGTCCCAATCCGTGCCGCTGAAGATCGAGATGTAGAGCGTCTTCATCGGCGTGTAGTCGTCGGGCGTGTAGTCGTAGGTGACGCCGTCGAGGAAATAGGGCGAGTGGAAGCCCTTCAGCGTGGAGGCCTGCTTCAGCACGTTGGCGCGGGTGAGATCGTCGCCGCAGCGGCGCAGGATCTCGCCCATGGTCACGGCCTGGCCATAGCCGGCGAAGGCGATTGTGTTGTCGGGATCGATGGTCGGGATGTACGTCTTGCGCAGCGCCTCGAACGCCATCACATCGGGGTCCTTCTCCCATTTCGGCAGGCCGACCTCCTTGTTGTACCTGATCGCGACGATGCCGGCGGCGTTCTCGAGGCCCGCAGCGTTGAGGATCGAGCGGCCGGTCGAGCCGGCCGAGAGCAGCTGCAGCGGCTTCCAGCCGAGCTCGGCGACCTTGCGGATCGACTGCGACGTCGCCTTACCTGTCGTGATGTTGTAGAAAACATCCGCGCCCGATTTCGAGAGATTGATGAGCTGGGAATCGACGGTGGGATCGGTGAGATCGTAGGTCTGCTCCATGATCACCGATGCGGTGCCGCCGGCATCAGCCAGGACCTTCTTGAACGGAGCGAGGAAGTCGCGGCCGAAATCATCGTTCTGGTAGAGGATGCCGATCTTGGCATTCGGCTTCACGGTCACGACGTGCCGCGCCAGGATGCGCGCTTCGGTCGGATAAAGCGGCAGGCCCGCCATCGTCCATTTGAAATCCTTCGGGTTATTCCACTTCGACGCGCCGGTGTTGAGCAGCAGCTGCGGCACGCCCTTGGAATTCAGGTATTTGTGCACGGCGGTCTGCGGCGCGGTGCCGAGCGAGCCGTACAGCGCGAGCACCTCCTCCTGCTCGACCAGGCGCCGCGTCGCCTCGACGCATTTCGGCGCGCTGTAGGCGTCGTCCATCGTGAGGAACTTGATCTTGCGCCCGTTGATGCCGCCCTTCTCGTTCAGCATCTGGAAATAGGCCTCACCAATGCGCCCGAGCACGCCGTAGAGCGAGCCGGGGCCGGAATGCGGCACGGTCTGGCCGATCTTGATCTCGGTGTCGCTGGCGCCGGCATCGTATTTTTTCTCCGCGGCCCAGACGTAAGGCGCGGGCAGAACGGATGCGGCGATTGTGGCGAGCGCGGCGGCGCTGACATCGCGCCGCGATGGATTCTTGGTCATTGTTGTCTCTCTCCCTAATGCGCGCATTGTGCTGGCTACGCAGCGGCTCGCAAGTGGGAAGTCGTCGCTTTGCGACGCAATGACGCCTGGATTGCAGGGGGGTTAGCGCCTGGACTCAAGTTTTCTCGGCGACGACGACGAGACCGCGCACCGGCTCGTTGTTCTCGTTGCGCGGCGAGGCCGGCTCCATCGTCAGCAGCTTGAGCCCTGCCTTCGCGATTGCGCCGCGCACATATTCCGCCGAGTGGGCATAGCGCAGGCCTTCGCCGAGCACGATGCCGTCGCCGTCATGCGTCTCCAGCGTGAAGGCGAGCACACCGCCTGACGCGAGCACGCGCCTCGCCTCGGTGAGAACGGGCGCGAGCTCCGAGAGATAGACGAACGCGTCCGCGGCGACGACGAGGTTCGCGCATCCGTCTGCCCTGGCCCGCAGGCCCTCGATCATGTCGGCGACTTCGAGCTCGGCATAAAGCCCGGTGGCGCGCGCCTCCTTGATCATGCCTGATGACAGGTCGATACCGATGAAATGGTCGACTTGTCGGGCGAAGGCCGCCGCCGCAAGCCCGGTGCCGCAGCCGAGATCGATGGTGCGCTTGAAGAACGCCGGCTTCTTCGCCGCGACGCGGGCAGCCAGCACGGCTTTGAAGATCAGCGCGGGGGCGCGATAGCCGAGATCGTTGATCAGCGCGTGCTCGAAGCGCGGCGCATATTGATCGAACAGCGCCTGGACATAGGCCTTGGGCATCTCCGCCATCTCGGCGTCGCCGAGCCGCATCAGATGCAGGCCGGCGCCGTGCTGATCCTCCGGATCGGACTCGCGCGCTTTCCGGAACGCCGCGATCGCCTTGTCGCGCTCGCCGAGCTGCTGACGGATCTCGCCGAGCGTGAACCAGGCCGAGGTGAAGTTTGGCGCGAGCTCGATCGCCTGCTCGATCAGGTCAGCGGCAGCGGGCAGATCGCCCTTGAGCTGGAGGTCGCGCGCGAACTCGAAACGGCGGTCGGCCATGAGATCGCCGGAGGTCAGGAACAGGCGGAGCGGCATTGGGAACCAGGACGGATGACTCGAAGAATTGGCGGCGCAGCCTATATGATAGAAATGCGCCCGCAAGACATCCTGCTGCCAACTGCTGACGGCCTGTGCTGCAAGCCCGGCGGCTTCCATATCGACCCTGTGCGTCCCGTGGAGCGTGCCGTCATCACCCACGGCCATTCCGACCACGCCCGCGCCGGCCATGGCGCCGTGCTGGCGACGCAGGAAACGCTCGACATGATGCGGCTGCGCTATGGCGAGAACTTTGCCGGATCGACCCAAGTCGTCAGCTATGGCGAGGAGATCAGGCTCGGCGACGTCAAGGTCAAGTTTCATCCGGCGGGGCATGTGCTGGGCTCGGCGCAGATCGCGGTGACCGCCAGGGACACCTGCATCGTCGCCTCCGGCGACTACAAGGACGCGCCCGACCCGACCTGCGTCCCGTTCGAGCTGGTGCAATGCGACGTCTTCATCACCGAGGCGACGTTCGGCCTGCCGGTGTTTCGCCATGGCGATGCCGCGGACCAGGTCAAGAAGCTGCTGGCCTCGGTCGCGCTGTTTCCGGAGCGCGCCCATCTCGTCGGCGCCTATTCGCTCGGCAAGGCGCAACGCGTGATCGCACTGCTGCGACAGGCGGGCTACGACGCGCCGATCTATCTGCATGGCGCGATGGAGACGATCACGCATTACTATCAGGGCCGCGGCATCGACCTCGGCGAACTCAGGCCGGCGATGGGCGTGAAGAAGGCGGCGCTCGCGGGCACCATCACGCTGGCGCCGCCCTCGGCGACTTCAGATGTCTGGACGCGGCGTTTCCCCGATCCCGTCACCGCGTTCGCGTCGGGCTGGATGCGCGTGCGCGCCCGCGCGCGGCAGCGTGGCATCGAGCTGCCGCTGGTCATCTCCGACCATGCCGATTGGGACGGCCTCACCGCGACCATCGCCGCAACCGGCGCCGGCGAGATCTGGGTTACCCACGGCCAGGAGGATGCGCTGGTGCATTGGTGCAAGAGCCGCGGCCTGCGGGCGCGGCCGCTCGATCTCGTCGGCTATGGCGAGGAGGAGGAAGGCGAGCCGCCGCCCACCCAAGAGGCCGAAGCATGAACCGCTTCGCCGAACTTCTCGACCGCCTCGCCTACGAGCCCGGCCGCAACAACAAGCTGCGGCTGCTCACCGGCTATTTCCGCGAGGTCGGCGATCCCGACCGCGGCTACGCGCTGGCCGCCCTCACCGGCGCGCTCAGCTTCAAGCACGCCAAGCCGGCGCTGATCCGCGACCTCATCGCCTCGCGCACGGACGAAGTGCTGTTCGGATTGAGTTACGACTATGTCGGCGATCTCTCGGAGACGGTCGCGCTGATGTGGCCGAAAGCCGCAATGACCGCCCACAACAACCCACCTCCCCCCACCCTCACCGAGGTCGTCACCACCCTCCGCACCCTCGGCAAGACCGAGCTGCCGAAGCAGCTGGAGCGCTGGCTCGATGAGCTCGATGAGACCGGCCGTTGGGCACTCCTCAAACTCGTCACCGGCGCGATGCGCATCGGTATCTCCGCGCGGCTGGCGAAGACCGCGGCCGCCGCGCTCGGCGACAAGGACCCGCATGAGGTGGAGCTGATCTGGCCGGGACTTGCGCCACCCTATCTCGACCTGTTCGCCTGGCTGGAAGGCCGCGGCGAGAAGCCGGTCAATCGCGATCCCGCGCCGTTCCGCCCCGTGATGCTGGCGCATGCGATCGAGGACAGCGATTTCGCGTCGCTCGATCCCGCCGACTACATCGCCGAATGGAAATGGGACGGCATCCGCGTGCAGGCGGTCGCCGGCCGCGACGACCGCGGGCAGATCACCGCGCGGCTTTATTCGCGCACCGGCGAGGACATCACGGGCAGCTTTCCGGACCTGGTCCCGTCGCTGCGCCTGCCCGGCGCGATCGACGGCGAGCTTTTGATCCTGCGCGAAGGCCGCGTGCAGAGTTTCAACGTCCTGCAACAGCGGCTGAACCGCAAGGTCGTGTCGCCGAAGCTGATCAAGGATTTTCCGATCCATTTGCGTGCCTATGATCTGCTCGGCGATATCGAGAACGATCTGCGGGAGCTGCCGTTCGCCGAGCGACGCGAACGGCTCGAGGCGTTCATCGCAAAGCTTGGCGATCCCCGCATCGACCTCTCACCCACCGTTGCCTTCGCAAGCTGGGACGCGCTGGCCGCCGCGCGCGCCGATCCCGCGAGTGCCGGCGCTGGCGAGGATGCCGACGCCGTCGAGGGCGTGATGCTGAAGCGGCGCGATGCGCCCTATCTGCCGGGACGGCCGAAGGGCCAGTGGTGGAAGTGGAAGCGCGATCCGCACATCATCGATGCCGTGCTGATGTATGCGCAGCGCGGCCACGGCAAGCGCTCGTCCTATTATTCGGACTACACGTTTGGCGTCTGGACCGGGACCGATAACGGCGAGGAGCTGGTGCCGGTCGGCAAGGCTTATTTCGGCTTCACCGACGAGGAGCTGCTGCAGATCGACCGCTTCGTCCGCCGCAACACCACTGAAAAGTTCGGCCCCGTCCGCCATGTCGTGCACGAAGCGGACAAGGGGCTGGTGCTGGAGGTTGCGTTCGAGGGATTGCAACGCTCGCCACGGCACAAATCCGGCGTGGCCATGCGCTTTCCGCGCATCAGCCGCCTGCGCTGGGACAAGCCGCCGCGCGAGGCGGATCGGCTGGAAACGCTGGAAAAAATGCTGAAGGAGGAAGCGGCGGAGATCGAGGCGTGAGGCATTCGATCTCGCCGCGACGCCGGTGCGCTCCCTCTCCCGCTTGCGGGAGAGGCCAGGAGCCCGCCGCCCGACCGAACTTCGCTAAATCCAGCTTCCTGTATTGTCCGAATTAAACTCCCGTAACCCGATTGACGCACTCTTCCGGGTTCCCCATGTCCCCCGCCGTGACCTATAATCGGGGCTAGCCCCCCACGAGGAGTTTGAGATGGCCCACGACGTCAGAGATTTGCCGGCCGGCCATGGCGATGGCCTGCACCGCTTTCTCGGCGGCTCGCCGCTGGCGGTCGCGTTTCGCCTGGTGCTGCTCTCGATCCTGGTCGGCGTCGTGCTGGCCGCGATCGGCTTCGATCCCTGGAATATCCTCATCAGCATTCGCCTGCTGTTCCAGCGTCTGTGGGATCTCGGCTTCGATGCCGTGAACTGGCTGTGGCGCTACTTCCTGCTCGGCGCCGTCATCGTGATCCCGATCTGGCTGTTGTCGCGCATCTTCGGCTCGCCGCGCCGCTAGGTTCTTGGCGCGCGGCCGACGCAGACACGTCATGTCGGCCACGGTGGTGCAATCGGGCGGGTGGTCGGGTAGACGCAGCTGATGAACGCACCGCTTCATCCCAAGGTCGGCTCCCGCCAGGTCTTCGCCATCGCAGGTCCTGCGATGATCGCAAACCTCACCACGCCGCTGATCGGCGTGGTCTCGACCACCGCCATCGGCCGGCTCGACGATGCCGCCCTGCTCGGCGGCGTCGCGATGGCGTCGGTGATCTTCGACTGCCTGTTCTGGCTGTTCGGCTTTCTGCGCATGAGCACGCTCGCCTTCACCGCGCAGGCGCTCGGCGCCGGCGAGACGCGCGAAGAGACCGTCATCCTGGTGCGCGGCTTCATCGTCGCCGGCCTGATCGGTGGCGCACTGATTGCGCTGCAGATGCCGCTGGCCGGCGTGCTGTTCGATCTGATGGGCGGCAGCGCAGGTGTGACGCACGCCGCAAAGATCTATTTCATGATCCGGATCTGGTCGTCGCCGTTCGCGTTCGCCAACTACGTCATCCTCGGCTGGCTGGTGGGGCAGGCCCGCGCCAATCCGGCGTTGGCGCTCCAGGTCGTCATCAACCTCATCAACATGGCCGCGACGATTTTGCTGGTGCTGGTCTATGACACCGGCATCGCGGGCGCGGCGATTGCCGCGCTGCTGTCGGAGGGCTTCGGCTTCGGGCTCGGCGTCATCGTCTGCCGGCGCTACGCGCATGGCGGCTTTGCCGTTCCCCGGGAGACGCTGTTCGATCGCGCCAAGCTGATGCGGCTATTGTCCGTCAATTCCGACATCATGATCCGCACTGCGGCGCTGATCGCCGTGTTCCTGTTTTTCACCGCCAAGGGCGCGCGCGCCGGCGACGTGACGCTGGCGGCGAACTCGGTGCTCAACAATTTCCTGCTGGTCAGCGCCTTCTTCCTCGATGGCCTCGCCAACGCGGCCCAGCAGCTCTGCGGCCGCACGTTCGGCGCCCGCGATCCGAGAGGCTTTGCGGATTCGACGCGGCTGGTGCTGCTGTGGGGACTCGGCTTTGCCCTCGTCGTCGCGGTGCTGTTTGCGCTGTTCGGGCCCGAAATCATCAGGTTCATGACCACGAGCGAGGACGTCCGCCACGCCGCGCGCGAGTTCCTGCCGTTCATCGTGCTCGCGCCGATCCCCGGCGTGTTCGCCTTCGGCTTCGACGGCATCTATGTCGGCGCGACCTGGGCCCGCGAGATGCGCAACCTGATGCTGGCCTCGCTCGCGATCTTCTTCGGGATCTGGCTGGCGCTGCAATCTCTCGGCAATGCCGGACTGTGGTGCGCGCTGGTCGGGTTCTACGTCGCGCGTGGAGGACTGCAGGGCGCAAGGTATCCGGCGCTGTACCGGGCGACGTTTCCGAAGCTGCAGCCCCGATGAGCGGCCTCTCTTCTCCCTCGCCCCGCGTGCGCGGGGACGCGAAGAGCCCCTACATCCCCGGCCAGTCTTCCGCGGTGAGGGTGGCCGCATCGGCGCCGACGATTTCGGACAGCGAGTCCCGGCCCGTGCGCAGCAGCGTCGAGGTGAGATCGCGCTTGATCTCGTCGACGAGGCCGAGACCCTTGTAGACCAGCGACGAATAAAGCTGGATCAGGCTCGCGCCGGCGCGGATTTTCGTCAGTGCCGCACCGCCGGAGTCGACGCCACCGACGCCGATCAGAGGGAACGCGCCCTCGACGCGCACATAGGTTTCCGCGACCATGCGCGTCGACAGGCGGAACAGCGGCCGGCCGGACAGGCCGCCCTGCTGCTTCGAGCGCATTGCCTCACGCAGCGTGCTCGGCCGCGCGACGGTCGTGTTCGAAACGATCATGCCGTCGACCCGGCGCGAGCGCGCAACCTGCACGACATCGTCGAGCTGGGCGAGGCTGAGATCGGGGGCAATCTTCAGCAGCACCGGCGTGTCGCCGGCCTTCTGCCTGACACGTTCGCGCGCGTCGATCACGTGCCCCAGCAGATCGTCGAGCAGTGCGCCTTCCTGCAGATTGCGCAGGCCCGGCGTGTTCGGCGAGGAGACGTTGACCGTGAAATAGCTCGCGACCGGCGCGAAGGTCTCGATCAGCTTGACATAGTCGGCGACACGATCAGGCGAATCCTTGTTGGCGCCGACATTGACGCCGACGATGCCGCCGTTCTCGGCGCGCGCGGCAAGCCGGCGCAGCACCACTTCCGCGCCGTCATTGTTGAAGCCCATGCGGTTGATGACGGCCTCGTCGCGCTCCAGGCGAAACAGCCGCGGCCGCGGATTGCCTGCTTGCGGCTTCGGAGTCACCGACCCGATCTCGACAAAGCCGAAGCCGAGCCGCAGCAGGGCATCGGGCACCTCGGCGCTCTTGTCAAAGCCCGCGGCCATGCCGATCGGGTTGGGAAAGTTGAGTCCGAACGCCCGCACTGCGAGCTTGGGATCATCCGGCCGCGGCTTTACCGGCGGCAGGAAGCGCAGCCCCTGGATCGCAAGGCGGTGCGCATCCTCCGGATCGAGCCAGCGCAGCACCGGCAGCGAGAAAGCATCGAAAGCACGGATCACGGGGCAAGCTCCGGGGTGTCGTGGCCGCCATCGGAGCGCATGCTGAGGTTCATCACCGCAAGCACAGCGCCGAGATCGAGCGCGCCGTAGAGATGCGGAAACAGCTCGTCGTTGCGCGAGCGCTCCCAGCGCAGCTCAGCCCCACACGCGTCGCCGTCGACCTCGACCAGGAACAGCGCGCGCTGGCCGAAATAGTGCTTGCGCAGGGTCTCCGGAACCTGGGCAGCCGTCGAGAAATGGATGAATCCGTCGCGGGCGTCGTCCGCGCTGCCGCTGTACACGCCCTGCCGTTCCGCCTCGCGCCAGGCCGAGGCCGGACAGATTTTGTAGATCTTGACCACCGCTTACCGGAGCCCTGTTTTGCTCGCCGAGCCGCTCACCTGAGTCAGCCCATTGAGTCTTCTGGGGTTTTTCGTCTCTTGCGGGTCTTAAAGCCCGGCGCGACCGTAAAGGCGGCCCTCTCCGAACTCAAGAGTGAGGGGCTGCCCCTTGCGCGAAAAACGGAAAACCGGTTCATTTGAGGATAGTTTTCCTGAGTTGCGACGGGCTGGACCTTCCATGGTCAAACAGGCCAAAGCGCAGAGGATGCTGACCCACGACCGGATCTGGGCCGCGCTGGACCGATTGGCCGCGCGCGCCGGACTGTCGCCATCAGGCCTCGCCAAGCGGGCCGGGCTCGACCCCACCACCTTCAACAAATCCAAGCGCGTCACCAGCGATGGCCGCGAGCGCTGGCCCTCGACCGAATCGATCGCGAAGGCCCTGGCGGCTGCGGACTCGTCGATCGAGACCTTTGCCAGGCTGATCGACGACGAGGCCGGCGATGGCCGCGCGGTGCCGCTGCTTGGCCTCGCGCCAGCCAGTTCAAGCGGCGCGTTCGACGAACTGGGCTATCCGTCCGGCAAAGGCTGGAGCGAGATCGCGCTGCCGAGCGCCGAGGACAACCGCGCCTTTGCGCTGGAGATTTCCGGTGATGCCCTGATGCCCGCCTATCCCGATGGCGCTGTCATCCTGGTCTCGCCAACCGCGCCAATCCGCAAAGGCGATCGCGTGGTGGTGAGGACGAAGACGAGCGAGGTGATGGTCGCGATGCTGAAGCGGCGCACGGCGAAGGCGCTGGAACTGCGATCGCTTGATGCGGCGCAGGCCGAACGGACGTTGGCAACGAACGATATCGCGTGGATCGCAAGGATCGTGTGGGCGAGCCAGTGAGACAAACCTACTTCGTCCTGGCGAAGCCAGGACGACAGTAAGGAGGCGCCGCGTTCCGATAACGCCCGCTCACGCACTCCGCGCAAGCGCGCCGTCGATCATGTTGACCGCGTTCTGCACGCCATAGACTGCAACGAACGAGCCGAAGCGCGGGCCTTTCTCCTGGCCGAGCAGCACCTGGTACAGCATGTTGAACCAGTCGAGCGTGACGCCGGGACGGCCGTCCTTGCCCTTCTTGACCTGGTCGAGGAACGGCTCGCGGCGGCCGATCTCGTAGACGACGTTCTGGATGTCTTCGGCCGACGCGTCTGCCGGGAGCTGCGACAGCGCTTCGCGCAGATCCTGCAGCGCGGCGCGCTCGGTTTCCGTGGGAACGCGGAACTGCTTCGTCGGCGCGACGAAGTCGCGGTAATAGTTGATGGCGTAGCCGACCATCGCGTCGAGCTTCGGATGTGTCTGCGGGCTCACGCCGGGACGATAGCGGCCGATGAAGCCCCACAGCGTCTCGGCGTTCTCCGCGTTCGACGACGACACCAGCGTCAGCAGCAGCTGGAACGTGACGGGCATGTCGCCCTGCGGCGGCCGGCCGGCATGGATGTGCCAGACCGGATTGCCGAGCTGCTGCTTGCCATCCTGCCTGGCGAAGCCGTCGATGAACTGCTGGTAGTCGTCGACCTGGCGCGGGATGACGTCGAAGAACAGCCGCTTCGCGGCCTTGGGCTCGCGATACATGAACAGCGACAGCGATTCCGGCGAGGCGTAGCGCAGCCATTCGTCGATGGTGAGGCCGTTGCCCTTCGACTTCGAAATCTTCTGGCCCTTCTCGTCGAGGAAGAGCTCGTAATTGAAGCCCTCGGGCGGCGTGCCGCCGAGCGCCCTGGCGATTGCGCCTGACAGCTTCACGGAGTCGATGAGGTCCTTGCCGGCCATCTCGTAGTCGACGCCGAGCGCGACCCAGCGCATCGCCCAGTCGGCCTTCCACTGACACTTGACGTTGCCGCCGGTCACAGGCGTTTCGACTTCCTCGTTGGTGTCAGGATCGACATAGGTCACCGTGCCGGCCGCGACGTCGCGGCGGATCATCGGCACCTGCAGCACGACACCCGTGGTCTTGCTGATCGGGAGGAACGGCGAATAGGTCGCGCGGCGGTCGGGGCCGAGCGTCGGCAGGATGATCTCCATCACCTTGTCGTAGGCGGCGAGCATCTTCAGCAGGGTCGCGTCGAAACGGCCGGACTTGTAATAGACGGTCGAGCTTGCGAACTCGTAGTCGAAGCCGAAATGATCCAGGAAGGCACGCAGGCGCGCATTGTTGGCGTCGCCAAACGAGGGATGCTCGTTCGAGAACGGGTCGGGGACCGCAGTGAGCGGCCGCCCCAGATATTGCGCCAAGAGATCCCTGTTCGGCACGTTGTCAGGCACCTTGCGGAAGCCGTCCATGTCGTCGGAGAAGGCGAGCAAGCGCGTCTTGATCTTGTCCTCGGTCAGCACGCGGAAGGCATGGCGCACCATCGAGGTGCGCGCGACCTCGCCGAACGTGCCGATATGCGGCAGGCCGGAGGGACCGTAACCGGTCTCGAACAGCACCTCGTCCTTCGGACTCTTCTTCAACCGCGCGACAATGGCCTTCGCCTGCTCGAACGGCCAGGCGTTGGATTGCTCGGCGAGCGCACGCAGATCGCTCGGGGTCATGTTGGGATCGATAACGGACATTCAGAATGGGCCTCCGGGCCGCGGAAAATAGCGATTTCCGGGCAGAATGCAAAATTGCGGGACGACGCAGCCGCCTCCGCCCTCTTTCCGCGGAAACAGTCTGGATTGCATCGTCGCTGCGCTCGTCGCAATGACGATGACGAGGCAGCGAAGGAGAAGCTAAAACGGGCTCACCGAGAAATACTTGAGCCACAGATCGGTGTACCGGCCTTTTTCCCAGACGCGGAACAGGGCCCAGTTCAGGGCCTGGCGCAGCACGTCGTTGCCCTTGCGCACGGCGATGCCGATGCCTTCGCCGAAGAAGCGGCTCTCGACGAAGGGACCGCCGGAGAAGGCGCAGCAATCGCCGGAATCGGTGCCGTTGATCCAGAACGCCAGCGAGATGGCGTCGCCGAAGATGAAATCGACCTCGCCCTTGCGGAGCGCGGCGCGCAGCGCCTCGTCGTTGGGATAGGGGTGCAATTCGGCGTCGGTGAACATCGCTTTCAGATAAGCCTCATGCGCGGAGCCCGCGATGACGCCGACCTTCTTGCCCTCGAGATATTCGGGTCTGATCTCCGGCATCACCGCATCCTTGCGCGAGGCGAAACGCGCCGGCACGCGGTAATAGGGATCGGTGAAGTCGACCCGCGCGCGAAGCTGCGGGCTCACCGCCATCGAGGCAATGATCGCGTCACCGCGGTTCGAGGTGAGCGCATCGACCAGCGTCTCGAAGCGGCGCATCTGCACCGTGCAGGAGACTTTGATCTCCTCGCAGAGGCTGCGTGCGAGATCGACATTGAAGCCGGCCGGATTACCGTCGGCGCCGGTATAGTTGAACGGCGGGTAGTCGGTCTCGGTCAGGAAGCGGATCACGCTGAGCCGCGACAGGTCCGGCCGCTCCGGGCGGCGCCGCGGGTCCCAGAAGCCGGGCACGGCCTGGGGAGCAGCTTGGGGCGCGACTTGCGGCGCGGCCTGAGGTGCGGTGGGGGGCTGCTGGGCGTCGGCCTGCGCGCGGGCGCCTGACAGCCCTGCGAGCAGGCCCGCGGCCAGGGTCAGCCCCGTCAGCAAGCCACGGGCAGATTTGGACGATTTCGCCTGTTGCGATGGAGCCATCGGCCGGGAATGAATGAATTTCATCGGGATCGGAAGGCCTTATAGACCATCCGGCCGGGAACGCGAGCCGAAATGCGGCCAGGGTGAAGGTGCGCTCCCTCCCCCGCTTGCGGCGGAGGGTCGGGGAGAGGGTGTCTCAACAAAGACTCCCCCAGAGGATAGAGCCCCCACCCGCGGCGCTCCGCGCCGACCTCCCCGCAAGCGGGAGAGGTTGCAGCGGAATTCGCGGCGGGTTGAACGACCCTCAGAGATACTTCTTCAGGTCCGCCGCGGCCTCTTCCGGGGTCCGCTTCAAATTGAACGGCGAGACGAAACGGCCGTCGCGGTCCATCAGATAGATCAGCGCAGTGTGGTCCATGGTGTAGTCGCCGTCCTTGGTCGGGACCTTCTTGGCATAGACCCGGTAGGAGGTGATCACCTTGGCGGTCTCGGCCGGATCGCCGGACAGGCCTTCGAGATGCGGATCGAAGCTCGATAGGTAGTCTTTCATGGTCGCCGGCGTGTCGCGCTCGGGATCGACCGAGATGAAGATGGCGTTGACCTTGTCGGCATCCTTGCCCATCGCACGCAGCACTTCCGACATCTCGAACAGCGAGGTCGGGCACACGTCAGGGCAATGGGTGTAGCCGAAGAAGATCAGGGTTGGCTTGCCCTTGAGGTTCTGGTCGGTGACGGTCTTGCCGTTCTGGTCGGTCAGCTGGAACGGCCCGCCGATCGCAGCCGGCTGCGCCACCTTGCTGACCCCGCCCATGGCCCAGAACATCACCAGCAGACCGACGACGAGACTCGAGGCGAAGGCGGTCGCGATCACCAGCGGACGGGCAGGGGAGCTCATGAGCGGAAAACTTCCTGTCGCGGGTCAGAAGCAGGCGGCAAAGCCGGTCCTGATCATTTCGAAGAACACCTGGGAGCCGTAATGGAACCAGAGCGCGAGCGCGCCGATCAGCATCAGCCCGCCGGCACCCGCGCCGGTCCATAGCAGCACGGACGGCGTACGGGCGGCAGTGGGCGAATTGTCCTGTAGCTGGCGTGCCGGATGCAGTGATTGAGCCATGACGACGATCGGGACAACGATCGGGGCGAAGGCCCCGGTTCCCTGCCTCCCAAATAGGCTTTGGCCCGCCGACGGACAAGCGCCGCGGGCGGGCCAAAAATCACATCAAGCTGATAGGCTCAGTGAAGCAGCTGGCCTCGGGCGGACTCCAGCTCTTCCGATTTCGGCGAAGGCCGGGCCGAAACGGGCTTGCTGCTGGAGGCCTGCGCGTCGAGATAGCAGGGCTTGTACATGGCCTGAAGCTGCCTGCCCCTCAGGAACAGCATATGCGGCGTGAGGCCGCCACGCTGCGTGATCCAGCGCTTCACCTGCGAGGGATACATCGCATAGAGCATCTGGGTCGCTTCGGGATTGGTGACGGCGCGGCCGTTGCTGCCGAAATCCCAGGCGGCGTGGAAGCCGAGCGTCGCGTGCGAGGTGACGCAGATGCGGTCGCGCGGGATGGCGCCGAGCACGATGGTGCAGGCCGAGGCGCAGAGACCGTCGATGATGACGGTATCGCCGGATTGCCTGAGGTCCTGGTACTTGTCGACGTAAGTCCCGATCCGGCCGCCGCGGTCATCCGCGATCCGAACGACCGCGTGAGACGCCCCCATGCAGGCGATCAAGCAAACCGCCGCAAGCAACCCCGTCAGAAACTTCATGTCCCCCGCCCCAGTCGTTTTCGAATCTGTGTGTCAGGTGGTGATGCGCGCCCAGCGTCGGTCGAGACCGTGGTTTTGTCTAGGCAGGCCGGCTCGCTCAAAACAAATTCAAATCCAGTGTTGCGTCCGCGCTGCACTCGGCCAGCCGTGATCCCGAAGTGGAACAAGTTAACGCGGTCTTACGCGCCACGCCCTTGATCTCAGTTACGACAGCTGGCTTCAATTCCGGGCAACTACAGGGGGGAACTCATGCCCGGGGATTCGAGCGAGCAGGCTGACGTCATTGTCGTCGGCGCAGGACTATCGGGACTGGTGGCGGCGACCGAGATTGCGGATGCCGGCAAGCGCGTGATCGTGGTCGACCAGGAAGGCGAGCAGTCGCTCGGCGGCCAGGCGTTCTGGTCGTTCGGCGGATTGTTCCTGGTTGATTCGCCGGAGCAGCGCCGGCTCGGCATCAGGGACTCCTTCGAGTTGGCGATGCAGGACTGGCTCGGCACCGCCGGCTTCGACCGCGATGAGGATTTCTGGCCGCGCAAATGGGCCGAGGCCTATGTGGCGTTCGCCGCCGGCGAGAAGCGCGACTGGCTGCGCGCGATGGGGCATCGCATCTTCCCCGTGGTCGGCTGGGCCGAGCGCGGCGGCTACGATGCAATGGGCCACGGCAATTCGGTACCGCGCTTTCACGTCACCTGGGGCACCGGCCCCGGCATCGTCGAGCCCTTCGAGCGCCGCGCGCGCGAGGCCGCGAAGAGCGGGCGCCTCATTTTCAAGTTCCGCCACCGTGTCGATGCGCTCTCGATCACGAACGGTACGGTGGACGGCGTCAGCGGCGCGATCCTCGCCGCCGATCATGTCGAGCGTGGCAAGAGCTCCTCGCGCACTGTCGTCGGCGAGTTTGCGCTGAAGGCGCAGGCCGTGATCGTGGCGTCCGGCGGCATCGGCGGCAACCATGATTTGGTGCGGGCGAACTGGCCGGAGCGGCTCGGCACGCCGCCGAAATTCATGATTTCGGGCGTGCCCGAGCATGTCGACGGGCGCATGATCGGCATCACCGAGCAAACAGGCGCGCGGCTGATCAACCGCGACCGCATGTGGCACTATGTCGAGGGCATCCGGAACTGGTCACCGATCTGGCCGCGCCACGGCATCCGCATTCTGCCCGGCCCGTCCTCGATGTGGTTCGACGCCACGGGCACGCGGCTGCCGGCGCCCTTGTTTCCGGGCTCCGACACGCTCGGCCAGCTCAAATACATCATGTCGTCAGGCTATGATTATTCGTGGTTCATCCTGACCCAGGCCATCATCAAGAAGGAGTTTGCGCTATCGGGCTCGGAGCAAAATCCTGACCTCACGGGAAAAAGCTGGCGCATGACCTTGCGCCGGGCCACCAACAAGGGCGCGCCGGCGCCGGTGGAGGCGTTCAAGCGCCGTGGTGCCGATTTCATCGTGCGCGACAAGCTCGAGGACCTCGTCGCTGCGATGAACCAGCTTGCGGGCAATGATCTGCTCAAGCTCGACCACATCAAGATGCAGATCGAGTCGCGCGACCGCGAGATCGCCAACCCTTACGTCAAGGATGCGCAGGTGATGAACATCCACAACGCCAGGCGCTATATCGGCGACAGACTGATCCGCACGGCGTCACCGCATCGCATTCTCGATCCGGAGAAGGGGCCGCTGATTGCGGTCAAGCTCAACATCCTCACCCGCAAGACGCTGGGCGGCTTCGAGACCGATCTCGACTCGCGCGTGTTCGGCGCCGTGGGGCGAATCATCCCCGGACTCTACGCAGTCGGCGAGGCTGCAGGCTTCGGCGGCGGCGGCGTGCACGGCTACCGCTCGCTGGAGGGCACCTTCCTCGGCGGCTGCCTGTTCTCCGGCCGCAATGCCGGTCGCGCCGCGGCGAAGGCGGTGGGCTGAGCGGAGAGGCGCGCGGCTGCGGGGGCGACGCGAGCAGATTGGTCTGTCCCGCGATCGTGTTGATCAGTTCGACCACGTCGCCGATGCGGGTTGCGGCCTGCGACAGCTTGTTGACCCGATCATTGGTCCGCTGCGCCTGCTGGGCCGCGCGAAATTCGGCCAGCAGCGCCTTGGCGTCTGCCCATTTTGCCTGTTCTCGGGGTTGGTGAATTGTGCCGCCCGCTCGTCGAATGCAGCGGCTGCCTTGTCCATCTCCTTCCACATCTCCATGCGATCGAGCTTGCCTTGCGGATTTCCGCTCAGCAGATAACCGCGCAAGGTCGCGAGCGGGGAATAGAGATTGCCGACGAGCTCGGTGCTCGCCAGCGCGACCGACCTGGTCACGGCGGGCGCCAGCGCGATCCACGAACCTGACTGGCGAACGCGTGGCAACCTGCCATCCGTCCCGCGCGCTGCCGATGCTGATCATGAATGGCACGGAAGGCGGACGCGGGCCGAGCTGTTTTGCCGCCAACGGATCGGTCTGCTCGGGCCGCAGAACAGCGATATCGTCGGCGCCGAGGCGATTTGGGCTTTCTTCAACCGGTTTCCTTGAACCAGCGCATGCGTTGCCGGAAACGCATGCGTGGCCGGGGTGGCTCCGCACGAGGTGCTGCGCTAGACAGGGCCGCCATTCCCACCAGGAGATCCCAATGAGCATTCAGCGTTTTGAAGCCGGCCCGCGCATGAGCCAGGTCGTCGTACACGGCAACACCGTCTATCTCGCCGGCGTCGTCGCCAGCAACGCGGCCGGCGAAAGCGTGACCAAGCAGACCCAGGACATCCTGAAGACCATCGACGGCCATCTCGCCAAGGCCGGCACCGACAAGTCGAAGCTGCTGTCCGCCACGATCTACATCACCGACATGAAGACGTTCCAGGAAATGAACGCCGTGTGGGACAGCTGGGTCTCCCCAGGCAACACTCCGGCCCGCGCCACCGTGGAAGCCAAGCTGGCGGCGCCGCAGTACACCGTCGAGATCATGGTGACCGCGGCGAAGTAATTCCGCGGAGTAAATTCACGCGCGACTGAAGCGCGATGAGAACGTCATCTGGCTTCAACTCGTTTTTTTTGGCGCATGGTCCCGTCGGGAAACCGTTTCACGGACCATGCGCTTGACCTCCGAGGTAATCGATCGGCGCGCGTGAACCTTCGATAGTCGGGTCAGCCGAACGACACGGCGCTATCGAAGGAGAGTCTCATGACCAACCCCGTCACCATCGCCCACCGCTATATCGATCTCTGGAATGAGCGCGGCCAAGGCCGCCGGCGCGAATTGCTCAGCGAGTTCTGGACGGCAGATGCGAGCTACGTCGATCCGCTGATGAAGGGCGACGGGAGAGACGGCATCGACGCGCTGATATCAGGGGTGCAGCAGCGCTTTCCCGACTTCAAGTTCAGCCTGATCGGCGAACCCAATGGTTACGGCGACCATGTCCGCTTCTCATGGGGCCTCGGTCCTGATGGCGCGGACAGTCCGATCAAGGGCACGGATTTCGCCGTGCTGAAGGACGGGCGGATCAGGAGCATCACGGGATTTCTGGATCAGGTGCCGGCGGGCGCATGACCTCCTTATCCTCCCCTTGAGGGGTCCAGGACGAGCGTAGCTCGCCCATGGGTCGGCTCACATGAAGCAAAGCGGAATGTGAGACGGGGTGGGGTGACGCTCTCTCCACCTCGACCAGCGCCCGTTTGGAGAGACCACCCCACTCCGCTCGCGCTGCGCGCGATCCACCCTCCCCTCCGGCGGAGGGTGAGAGGCATCACGCCAGCAGATACGCAGCCTTGGCGTTCACACCGAACGCCTTCTCGCGCACCCGCGTCCCGAGCTTCGCCAGGCACACGTCCAGCGCGCCCTTGATCTCGCCGTAGCTGCCCGCCAGTAGACATACCGGCCAGTCCGAGCCGAAGATCAGGCGATCCTCGCCGAAACAATTGGCGACGTGCTGGACGAATGGAAGCAGCCGCTCGGCGTCCCAATCGGTCCACTTCGCTTCGGTGGCGAGGCCCGAGACCTTGCACCAGACATTGCCGCAGGCCGCCAGCGCCGAGATGCGCTCCGTCCATTCGGCGCTGCCGCCCTCGGCGATCGGCGGTTTCGCAGCGTGGTCGAGCACGAAGCGGGCTTGCGGAAAGGCTTTTGCGGTTGCGATCGCGGCGGGCAATTCGCGGGTGCGGACGAGGAAGTCGTAGGCGAGATCGCGACTGAACAGCGCCGCCAATCCGCGCTGGACCTCGGTGCCCAGCAGCCAGTCAGGATCGGCCTCGTCGTGGACCTGGTGACGAATGCCGACCAGCTTTGCGCCGCCCGGCAGCGCGCGCAGGCGATCGAGCGTGTCGCCGAGCGCGGCATCGGTCAGGTCGGCCCAGCCGACGACGCCGATGACGAAAGGCGTGGCATGCGCGACGCCTAGGAATTCCTCGGTCTCCTCGATCGCAGAGCGGCATTGCACCAAGATGCTCGCATCGATGCCGTTGGCCTTCAGCAGCGGCGCGAGATCGGCGGGGGTGAAAGCGCGGCGGATCGGCGCGAGCTCGGGACCCGCCATCCAGGGGTAGTCGGCGCGCGCGGGATCCCAGAAATGCTGGTGGGCGTCGATCAACATGGCTCACGCTCCGTCCGGCAGCGGCGCCCGCGCGTCCACGAGCTTCCTGGCGCGCAGCTCCTGCCAGAAGGCGTGCGGCACCGCGCGTCCGGACATCGCGATGTTGTCGGCGACCTCGGCAGCGTTGCGCGCCCCCATGACGGCCACCGTCACGGCCGGATGGGCCATGCAGAACTGCAGCGCGGCGGCCTTCAGCTCGGTGCCGTGCTTGCGGCAGAGCTGGTCGAGCTCGAGCGCGCGCGCAACGAGCGCCGCGTCGGCGTCTTCGTAGTTGAACTTCGCACCCGAACGCGGATTGGCCAGGATACCGCTGTTGTAGATGCCGCCGAGCAGGATGCCGATGTTCTTGGCAACGCAAACCGGAAACAGCGCGTCCAGCGCACCCTGGTCGAGCAGCGTGTAGCGCCCCGCGAGCAGGAAGCAGTCGACCGGCACGGCTTCAGCGAAACGCGTCAGCATCTCGCACTGGTTCATGCCGGAACCGATCGCCTTGACCGTGCCGTCGTCGCGCAGACGCACCAGCGCGCGGAAAGCACCGCTCACGGCAGCCTCATACTGATCATCGGGATCATGCACGAGCAGAACATCGACGCGATCGAGCCCGAGGCGGCCGAGGCTCTCCTCCACCGAGCGCATCACGCCATCATAGCTGAAATCGTATTGCGGGCGCAGCGCGGGCGCGCCCTTGTAATGTTCGTCCTCGACGGTCGTGGCGTCGGGCGCGCGCAGCAGGCGGCCGACCTTGGTCGAGATCGCATAGGACTCGCGGTTCTGTTGCCGCAGGAAGGCACCCAGTCGTTGTTCTGCCAGGCCGAAGCCGTAGAGCGGCGCGGTATCGTAGAAGCGGATGCCCGCAGACCAGCCGGCCGCGAGTGTCGCCTCCGCATCCGCATCGCTGACCGCCGAGAACAATCCGCCGAGCGGCGCCGAACCGAGGCCGATCGAAGTGACATCGAGACCGTCAGCAAGCCGGTTACGCTTCATTGCTGTCTTCCTCCCAAAGCAGCACTCCCTCCCCCGCAGGGCAGGAGAGGGAGTGTAGCGCGGGAACGTCGGGGCTGGCAGACGTTCCCGCTCGACGTGCCTACTTCAAGAGTTGAGCGACGTTATCCTTCGTCACGAGATCGAGACCGGTATAGATCACTTCCGGAACCTTCTGCCCCTTCTTGATCGCGAGCAACGTGTCCATCGACTTCTCGCCCATTTCGAACGGGCGCTGGCCGGTGAGCGCGTTGGAGTAGCCGTCGCGCAGCAACTCGAGCTGCATCTTCAGCGTATCGGCAACGACGAGCGTCAGCTTGCCGCTGTCGATGTCCTTCTTGTTCTTGTTGACGAACGCCTTGAAACCCTCAGGGGCGAACATCGGCCAGCCGCCGACCGGGACGATCGCGGCGAGATCCGGGGTCGCGGTCCGTAGATCCGTCATCTGCTGGACCGCAAGCGTGGAATCGTCGTTGCAGAAGGTCGGCGACCCCTGCACCTCGACCCACTTCGAGCCCTTGAGCGCTTCGCGGACGCCGTCGACACGTTCGGCAAGGTTCTTGGCACCCGGGCCGCCGGAGACCATGGCATATTTGCCGCCTTCGGGGCGGAGCTGAAGCAACTGCTTGCCCAGTGCGAGGCCGAAGTCCTTGTTGTTGGTGCCGATATAGGCGATGCGCTTGGAGCCCGGCGCGTCCGCGTCGAACGTGATGACGGGGATGCCGGCCGCGGTCGCGGCCTCAATCGACTTGGTCATGGACGCGACGTCGGCAACCGAGATCGCGAGCCCATCCACCTTCTGGGTGATGAAGTCCTGGATGATCTGCGCCTGGGTCGCCGGCTCGTGCTCGATCGGCCCCTTGTAGATGCACTCGACGTTGCCGAGCTCCTTGGCTCGCTTCATGCATCCGTCACGCGCCACGTCGAAGAACGGATTGTTCATCGCCTTGGGAACGACGGCAAACTTGTAGGTCTGGGCAAATGCCGGGGTCGCCATCATCGCGATGGTCACGCCGGCCAACAACAGCTTCTTCATTGCTTTCCCTCCACACTGTGATGCCTATCCATTTGTGATGCTCCGGCAGGCGGATAGACGATGTTTCGTTGTCCTTCCGGAGTAACCCCCTGAAGCGCCATGAGATCTGGATTGATCATCATTCCGCTTCAGGTCTTTGTTTTGAGCATGATCCTTCCGGAAAACCGCTTCACACTTTTCCGGATCATGCCCTAAGTCATGCGCGAGCGGATGCGGTCGACCAGCACGGCAAGGATGATGATCACACCGACGAGCGTTTGCTGCCAGTAGGAGTTGACCTGCGCGAGCACGAGGCCGTTGCGGATCACCTCCAGCAGCACGCAGCCGACGATGGCGCCCAGCGGACCGCCGAGGCCGCCGGCGAGATTGGCGCCGCCGATCACGGCGGCGGCGATGACGTTGAGCTCGTAGGACGTCGCCATGTTCGCGGGCGCTGATCCCAGCCAGCCCGAGATGATGATGCCTTGCAGGCCGGCGGCAAGCGCGCAGATCACATAGACTTCGATCTTCACGCGCGCGACCGGGATGCCGGTCAACTCCGCCGCCTTCTCGTTGCCGCCGAGCGCGAAGACGTGGCGACCGAAGCTCGTGTGATGCAGCACGACCGCCATCAGCACGGCGAGTATCACCAGATAGATGAATGGCGCGGGCACACCGAGCACGTCGCCCGAGGTCAAGGCGTAGAACGTCTCGGCGTCCGGCCCGCCCGGAAAGCTGCCGCGGCCATTCGAGACCACATAAGCGAGCCCGCGCACGATCGAGAGCATGCCCAGCGTCGTGACGAAGGGCGACAGCCCGAGCACCGCAATGCAGAAGCCGTTGAAAAGGCCGACGATGAACGCGACGAACAGACCTGCGAGCACCGAAATCAACAGGATCAATCCGGGCACATTGGCGACGACCGTCTTTCCATCGGCGGCCAGATGGACGAAGGACGATCCCGGTGCCGACAGCTCGACCATGACCATGGAGGTGATCATGGCGGAAAAACACATCATCGAGCCGACGGAAAGATCAATGCCCCCGGTGATGATGACGAACGTGATTCCGAGCGTGGCGATGGCGATGAAGGAAAAGTTCTTCGCCACGTTCTGCATGTTGCCTTCGGTGAAGAAATAGGGGCTGGCAAAACGCATCACGATCATCAGCACGATGAGCGCCAGCAGGACGTAGCCGGTCTGCGAGGCAAAGATGCCGCGCTGCCACCATCTTGTCTTGCCGACGTTGGAGAACGTGACGGGGGATTCCAGGGGCATGACCATCACGCCGCCTCCTTCGCGCCGGTGATCAGGGCGGTGACTTCTTCGGGGGATGTCTCGTGGATCGGCTTGTCCGCGCGTTTCTCGCCGCGGCGCATGACGACGACGCGGTCGCAGACGGCAAACACGTCGGGCATGCGGTGGGAGATCAGCATGACGGCGACACCCTGCTCCTTCAGACGGTGGATCAGGCCCAGCACCTGCTCGACCTGGCGTACGGAGATGGCGGCCGTCGGTTCGTCCATCATCACGAGCTTGGCGTTGGACAGCCGGGTGCGGGCGATCGCGACCGCCTGGCGCTGGCCGCCGGACATCTGCTTGACCAGGTCATACGGCCGCGTCTCCGAGCGCAGCTCACCGAACAATTCCAGCGCACGTGCCGCCATCGCCTTGTGATCGAGCAAAGCGACGGGGCCGAATTTGCGCTTCAGCTCGCGACCGAGAAACACGTTGGCTGCTGCCGTCAGATTGTCGGCGAGCGCGAGGTCCTGATAGACCACCTCGATGCCCACCCCGCGGGCATCGACCGGGCGGCTGAAATGGACGGCATTGCCGTCGAAGCGAATCTCGCCGTGGGTTGGGCGGAAATTGCCGGCGATGATCTTGACCAGCGTCGACTTGCCGGCGCCGTTATCGCCCATCAGGCCGACCACTTCGCCCGGACGCACGTGCAGATCGACGTCGTGAAGCGCGCGGATGGCGCCGAACTCCTTGCCGATGCCGGTCAGTTCCAGCACCGGCTGGCCGTCTCCTTGATTGGTTGTCATGCTCGGCCTCGCTCAGACGTACCGGTTAACGACGGATTCCAGATATTCCTGCCGGCCCGACCGCGGCTGCGGATCGAAGCCGGAAGCGAGCGCACGATCGGCGAGATCGGCGAGCGAGCGCTTCCCCGCCATGATGGCCTGCCCTTCACTGTTCGTCCATCCGGCATAGCGCTCGGCGAGCGGCCTCGTCAGCGCCTCGGCGTCGAGCATGTCGGCCGCGGCAATCAGCGCCCGCGCGCAGGCATCCATCGAACCGACATGGGCGTGGATGAGATCGTCTGGATCGATCGATTGACGCCTGATCTTGGCGTCGAAATTGAGACCGCCGGTGGAGAAGCCGCCCGCCTTCAGCATGTCGTGAAACACCAGCGCCAGCTCCGGCACGTTCATCGCGAACTGGTCGGTATCCCAGCCAAGCAGGTCGTCGCCTCTGTTGATGTCGAGCGAGCCGAACACGCCGAGCGCCTGGGCCAGCGCCACCTCGTGCTGGAAGGAATGGCCGGCGAGGATGGCATGGTTCTGCTCGATATTGAGCTTGACGTCGTCAAGCAGGTCATAACGCTGCAGGAAGCCGTAGCAGGTGGCGACGTCGAAATCATATTGATGCTTGGTCGGCTCCTTCGGCTTGGGCTCGATCAGGAGCGGCCCCTTGAAGCCGATCTTGTGCTTGTGCTCGACAACGAGGGAGACGAAACGGCCAAGCTGGTCCAGCTCGCGCTTGAGATCGGTGTTGAGCAGAGTTTCGTAGCCTTCGCGGCCGCCCCACAGCACATAGTTCTGCCCGCCGAGCCGGTTCGTCAGCTCGAGCGCGGCGCGGACCTGGCCGGCGGCATAGGTGAAGATATCGGGGTCGGGATTGGTCGCCGCACCCGCCATGTAGCGACGATGCGTGAACAGGTTCGCGGTGCCCCACAGCAGCCGCACCTTCGCTGACGCCATCTTCTTCTCGAAGACATCGCCGATCGCATTGAGGTTGGCGACCGACTCGGCAAGGCTCGCGCCTTCCGGCGCTGCATCGACATCATGGAATGTGAAGAAGGGCACGTCGAGCAGGCGGAACAGTTCGAAGGCGATGTCGGCCTTGGCGCGCGCCATCGCCATGGCGTCGGAACCGTGGTGCCACGGGCGCAGGAACGTCTCGCCGCCGAAGGGATCGCCGCCGGGCCAGCAGAACGAATGCCAGTAGCAGACCGCGAAGCGCAGATGATCCTCGAGCCGCTTGCCGTGGACCATTCGGTCCTTGTCGTACCAGCGGAACGCCAGCGGGCTCTTGGCGTCCTTGCCGCCGTAGGCGACCGGGTCGGCTGCGCCGAAGAATTTTGGTAACGTGTTCACAGGGATAACTCCTTCAGCGCGGGATAGAGCTTGCGCCACTGCTGATAGGCCTCGTCATAGGCCGCAGTGCGCGATGGGTTTGGTGTGAATGTCGCAAGGCGGCGCGGACGCGTGCAGACCCGCGCGGGATTTTCGCCGGTGGCGGCGAGCCGGCCGAGCCTGGCAGCACCGAGCGCGGCGCCGACCTCGCCTTCCTCGACACGGTGGACATCAATACCGAGCACGTCGGCGCAGATCTGCGCCCAGAACGGCGAGCGAGAACCGCCGCCCACGAGATCAACCTCGGTGATCGCCCCTCCCGCAGCACTCAGCGCCGCCAGATTGTCGCGCGCGGCGAAGGCGACGCCTTCAAGCACGGACTGGACGATCTGGTTGCGGCCGGTCGCCCCGCGCAAGCCGACGAAAGCGCCGCTCGCGGCGGCATCGTTGTGCGGCGTGCGCTCGCCATCGAGATAGGGCAGGAATTTGACCGGGCTCGGACCGTCAACGCGCTCGCCCAGCGGCGCCAGCAGCGTCGCGGCCGGGACCTCCATCACATCGGCGAGCCAGGCGAGCGAGGCCGCCGCCGACAGCATCACACCCATCTGGTGCCAGAGGCCGGGCAGCGCATGGCAGAAGGCGTGCACAGCCGCTTCGGGCGCCGGCGCAAAATTGTCGGTGACGCGGAAGATCACGCCGGAGGTGCCAAGCGAGAGGAAGGCATCGCCGGGCGCAATCGCGCCAAGTCCGATCGCGCTCGCCGCATTGTCGCCGGCGCCGCCGGCAACGACCACGTTCTTGGCCATGCCCCAGCGCTGCGCGAATTCGCCAGCAAGCACCGCGCTCACCTCACTGCCTTCGACCAGGCGCGGCATGTGATGCAGGTCGAGCCCGGTGGCGTGAAGCAGCTCCGCCGACCAGTTGCGTCTGCCAACATCGAGCCACAGCGTTCCGGCGGCGTCCGACATGTCCTCGACCATCTCACCGGTGAGGCGATAGCGCACATAGGCTTTCGGCAGCAGCACCTTGGTGACGCGCTTGAAAATATCGGGTTCGTGCCGTGCGACCCAAAGCAGCTTGGGCGCGGTGAAGCCGGGCATCGCCAGATTGCCGGCGATGGCATGCAGCGACGGGCAGCGGCGCTCGAGCTCGACGCATTCGCCATGCGAGCGGCCGTCGTTCCAGAGGATCGCCGAGCGCAGCGGGCGTCCATCCGCACCCAGCAGCGTCGCGCCATGCATCTGGCCTGACAGCCCGATACCGCGCACGCCGGCGACATCACGCGGATGGGTGACAGCGAGATCGTCGATGGCGCCGATCGATGCCTCGACCCAGGCATCCGGATCCTGCTCGGACCACAGCGGCTGCGGATGCGACAGCGCAAGCTCGCGCGCGGCCGTCGCGACAACCGCGCCAACCTCGTTCACGAGCACCGCCTTCACACCGGACGTGCCGATATCCAGTCCGAGATCCAATTCGTCCTCCCTTGCTGGCCCGCTCGGCGATCTCCGTCGCCTGTTCCACGGGCCGTCCTCTTTTCGACTGCCGCTACGGCAGATTGTCCCGCATCAAGATGTCGATGCGGATATTCTCCTGTTCGCTCAAGATCGGCTCCTGACGCGCAAGCGACAGCAGCACGCGCACGGCGGCGCGCGCCTCATGTCCCGGATTCTGCGAGATCGCGACGTCCAGTGTGCCCTGCAGCAACAATTTTCGCGTCATCGCCGTGAGATCGTGGGCGATGAACACGATCTGCTTCTCGCGGCCGGCCTCGGTCAGGGCCTTGGCCACGCCTTGCGTGCCGGCGCCGACATTGTAGAGGCCGACGATATCAGGATGCTTGGCGAGCAGCCGGGATATCAGCTGCTCGGAGCGGTCGTCCTCGTCGCGCCCTTCGAGCAGAGGCAGGATCTCGAGGTGCGAAAATTCCGTCGCCATCACCTGGTTGAAGCCAAAAATGCGCTCGGCATGGTCGCGCAGGCCCTGCGAGCCCGCGATGATGGCGACCTTGCCCGGAGTTGAGCCATGTCCCGGGCCGACAAGGCGGCCGATCAGCGCGCCGGCGGTGCGGCCGGCGGCGATGTTGTCGATGCCGACATAATGGTGACGACGCGAGGACGGCACGTCCGACACCAGTGTCACGACCTTGGCGCCGCTGTCGACGAGATCGTTGATGGCGGCACGCACGCTCGGATGGTCGAGCGCGACGACGGCGATGCCGTCATAGTCGCTGCCGACGAGCTGCTCCAGCGAGGCCGCCAGCACGGAGGGGTCGAACACGTCGGTGATGACCATCTCGACGGCCAGGCGGCGCGCGGAGAGCCAGCCGGACATCTCGCCGAGATAGGCCTGGATCTGCAGCATGAACGGGTTGGCCCCGGTCGGCATCACGAAAGCAAAGCGGCGGGCACGGCCGCGGGCGAGCTCGGCGGCCGCAACATGGGGCTGGAAGGCGTTCCGCTCGATCGTCTCCAGCACGCGCCGGACCGTATCCGGCCGCACGCCGGGCCGTTTGTGCAGGACACGATCAACCGTCGCCAGGCTGACACCGGCCTCGCGGGCGATGTCCTTCAGCGTCAGCGCAGCGGAGGCAGTGTCTTCGGCCATGGCTGAAGGCTAGCAGAGGTGTTTTGAGGTGCGCAACTCATTTTGAGGGACAGGGCCGGAATTTCGATTCCCGGTTGCGCGGGCGTCAGCTACGAGTGGGCCAGATCAAGTGTCAGGTACAGGCTGTTGGGGTCTTCGACATAGGCCGCGAACGGATCGCACGGTACGAAACCGTGGGCCTGGTAGAGCGCGTGCGCCGGCTTGAAATAGTCCCACGAGCCGGTCTCGAGGCTCAACCGCTTGAGGCCACGCCTGCGCGCCTCGGCGATGATGTGGCGGAGCATCAGGCCACCAAAGCCGCGCCGGCGCGTAGTCTGGAGCGTGTGCATCGACTTCACCTCGCCGTGGTCCACCGAAAGCGTCTTCAGCGCGCCGGTCGCAACCAGGGCCTCGCCATCCCAGCCGGTCCAGAACGCGACGTCACTGGCGCGAAGGCCTGCGAGATCGAGCGCATGCGCGCTGCCCGGAGCGGTCTGGGCCCGCGCGGCCGCGACGTGGTGGTCGAGCAGCGCGACGACGCGCGGATCGAAGGTGTCGCCGATGCGAATCAGCATCGTCATGACTCCAAGCTACCTGCGAGTTGCTCCGGCATGGAGATGGCGAGGATATCTTCGGCATCCTGGATGGGTGGCGCCCCGTGCGATCGGTGCATCACATTTTCCCGTAAGAGGTGCCGCGTCTGGTGATGATGACGTAGCGGGCATCCTGTTTGGTTTCGTTCTCAAAAATCACCGCGCGCATCACGTCGAAGTCGAGACAGTCACCGTCGCGCAGGCGCACTGCCTTGGCATCGATATGCACGCAAACCGCGCCCTCCAGCATCAAGAGCTGCTGGGTGAAGGCATTGCGGCCCCAGGGGCTGTAGGGCACCCGCGCACCGGCAGGCAGGTCGACGACGATGATCTCGATGCCGCTCGCCGCATCGACCGGGGAGGCGTGGCGGCGCCGGTAGCCGCTATCCGGATCGCGCCATTGCGGCTGGTCGGCAAGCCGCGTCAACCGCTCCGGCGGCTTCTCAGACAGCGCGACGACGTCGCTGAGCGAGACATCGAGCGCCGAACAGAGCTTGTTGAGCAGCGCCGCGGTGGCGCTGCTCTGCGCCCGCTCGACCCGACCGATCATGGCCCGGCTGACACCGGAGCGGCTCGCGAGCTCGTTCAAGGTCATGCCGGCCTGGGTTCTCAACGTCTTCAAACGGCGACCGATCGCGCGATCGAGTTTCTGCTGGTCCATGGTCTTCCGATCCGAACATTGCCCGGCACATGGACCGCATCCGCCGGACGGGAAGAGCTTAGGCCGGGGAGACGGGGCGTGCCGGGAGCCGGCGGCTAATATATTGGAATTTCGGCGCGGCCGTGAGCGGCTGGCGGCTGGGTCGAATGCAAATGGCAGCGGCGGAAGTCTGGAGCGGGCGAAGGGAATCGAACCCTCGTATGCAGCTTGGGAAGCTGCCGTTCTACCATTGAACTACGCCCGCTTACGCGCGTGTCCTGCGCCCCTCCTGATTAGCCGAGACGGTGTCCGTCGCCAAGCGGTTTGGCGTGCCGGGCGCGACAGTTGTTAACGTCCTGGTCAGAATCCAGGCGCGACGGATTGTGGCGGTGTTATGATCACGCCGGTGTGAGGAACGTGCGATCGGTGGGCGTGCACGTGTTCGGCCTGCTTACGCAATGTTCGACACGGCCATCGGCGCTTTCGGCGCGGCTCGAGGGCGCCCGTCCGATCGAAAGCGAGACGCTATTCGAGGTGCTGCTGCCCGTTGCCCCGCCGCGCTCGCCCTCCTAAATACCTTTGATGGATGCGACCACGCTGCTGACGTCACAGTCGATGACGGTCTCCGAGTTTCGTTGCGACGCGGGACCGGCCGACAAGCCGTTTGCCGAATGCCGCGATGGTCATTCCATCGCTTATGTCCGCTCTGGAAGCTTTGGCTGCCATTGCCGCGCCGGCTTCTTTGAACTGGTGGCGGGGTCACTGCTGGTCGGCGCACCCGGCGACGAATACACCTGCACGCACGAGCATGTTTGTGGCGACGTCTGCCTTTCCTTCTTCTTCAGCGAGGACCTGGTCGATGCCCTCGGCGGACGACGCGAGTGTTGGCAGGTCGGCGCGGCGCCGCCGCTGCCCGAGTTGATGGTGCTGGGCGAACTCGCCCAGACGGCGGCAGATGGCAACAGCGACTTGGGCCTCGACGAGGTCGGCCAGATCCTCGCCGGGCGCTTTGTCGAGATGGTTTCGGGCAAGCCGCGCAAGCGGGTGGCGCCCACGGCGCGCGACCGCCGCCGCGCCGTGGAGGCCGCGCTGTGGATCGACGACAACTCACATGCCGGAATCGACCTTGAGCAGGCCGCGCGCCTCGCAGGTTTGAGCCCGTTCCATTTCCTGCGGCTGTTTTCCAACGTGCTCGGCGTCACCCCGCATCAATATCTGGTGCGCTCGCGGCTGCGACATGCGGCGCGCCTGCTCAGTGACGACGATCTCGCGGTCACCGACATCGCCTATGACGTCGGCTTCGGCGACCTCTCCAACTTCGTCCGCACCTTCCATCGCGCCGCCGGCCTGTCGCCGACCCGGTTCCGGCAGGCCGCAAAGGGCGAGCGCAAGATTCTCCAAGAGCGGTTCGCACTCAATTGACTAGGATCATCTCCATCGCGCGCCACTGAGCGGCGCTTCGCAATGGAGATGACCATGTACGACCATATCGGACTGCGCGTTGCCGACCTCGACGCCGCCACGCGTTTCTACACGGCGGTGCTGGCGCCGCTCGGCTACGTCCTGTGCTCGAGCGGCGACGGTTATGCCGGCTTCGGGCCGAAGGGCGAGCCGGCCCTCTGGCTGCATCTGAACAAGGGCCGCAAGGCCGACGGCATGCATATCGCGTTTCGCGCCAAGGACCACGATTCCGTGAAGGCATTTCATCGCGAGGGGCTGAAAAGCGGCGGCCACGACAATGGTGGCGCGGGACCGCGCAAGGATTATAGCCCGACTTACTACGCGGCGTTCTTGATCGATCCTGATGGCAATAATGTCGAGGCGGTTTGTACGTGAGCTGGCCACGAACTCCGTCATTGCGAGGAGCCCTTGCGACGAAGCAATCCAGACTGTTTCAACGGAGACATTTCTGGACTGCTTCGCTGCGCTCGCAATGACGCAGGGCTTGGCGACCACCTGCCGAAATCAAGGACAGTTTTCCAATGGCCTCCATCCGCAACGACATCTCCCTCCCCGCCCCGGCCCGCGACGTCTGGGACGCGGTGCGCGATTTCGGCGCGCTGCATCAGCGGCTGGTGCCGGGCTTTGTCACGGCTTGCTCGCTCGACGGTGACACGCGCATCGTCACTTTCGCCAACGGCTCGGTCGCGCGCGAGGTGCTGGTCGATTGCGACGATGCGCGACGGCGGCTGGTCTATGCGATCAACAGCGAGCGATTGAAGCATTACAGCGCCTCGGTGCAAGTGATCGCCGAGGGTGACGCGGATTGCCGCCTGGTCTGGATTGTCGACATGCTGCCCAACGAACTTGCGGCTTATGTGCAGGAGCAGACGAAAGCGGCGGTGAGCGCCATGCACAAGGCGTTTCCCACGAACTAGCGCGCCTGCGTGACGTATCTCACAGAGGTCCGCCCGCATCGGCCGTAACCATATTCGCGTGCGTCCTGACGGCCTCGCTCTCCCAGCGGGGCCACGCACGCGAGGAGCATGCCATGAGAGGTGCGGACAAGGTGATCTGTCAGGCAGCCGCCGTGCTGCTGCTGTTTTCGGTCGCGAGCTCGCCGGCCCAGGCGCAGTTCCTCGGCAGCGCTGCCGGCGGCGAGGATATGATGACCCAGATGGCGCCGATGCTGGAGATGATGAAGGCGAAGATGGGCAAGCGCCGCTTTGCCATGATGATGCAGACCATGGGCCCGATGATGAGCCGCATGATGGAGAACGGCGGCGGCGGGTTAGGTGGCCTGATGGGTGGCGGCGGGCTCAGTGTGCCCAATTACGGCGGCTACGCGCCCGCGGGCGGCGGCGACATCATGGGCATGCTCGGTGGCTCCGGCGGCGGCGACATAATGGCGATGATCCCGCAGATCATGCGGCTCGCCAATGTCGCCGGCGGCGGGCATCGCCGCCACAAGCATCGCTAGTCCGCAACCAGCACTGGCTGGACGGCCGGCTTCGTTTCGCGCGGCCCCCAGCGGGTCAGCACCACGCTGGACGATGAGAGCAGGCCGAGCACGACCATCGAGCTCGCGGCGAGCCAGAAGAAGTTCTGCGCCGTCGCCTCGTGTGTCGACAGCCACCAGCCGCAGGTCGCGATGTAGATCAGCCGTGCAGTCTGCGCCAGCACCGGGCCAATGACCTTGGCCGCACCTTGCGACGAGAAGTACATCGTCGAGGCAAGGCCGATGAACGCGTAGAACGGCGCCACGGTCGACAGATATTGATGACTGGTCGCGCGCACCGTGGGGCTGTCGGTGAAGATGTCGACCCAGAGATCGGGGAACAGGGCGACGAGGCAGGCCGGCGCACCGACGGCAACGAAGGCACTCGCGCCCGCGATCCAGGCGATGCGCCGCGCGCGGCCGATACGGCCGGCGCCGACCGCCATGCCGATCATCGGCACGGAGGCGATTCCGAACGAGAATGCGATCGAGGTCAGCAGGAATTCGAGCCGTGCGCCGATGCCGTAACCGGCGAGGATCGCGGTGCCGAACTTCGCCAGCATGTGGGTGAAGATCGAGATCGTCAGCACCGATTGCAGCGGCGAGAAGCAGGCGATGGCGCCGACCTTCAGGATGTCGAAGAACATCGACCACTGGATGCGCAACCCACGCAGCTTCGGCACGACGCGGGCGCGGCCGGAAAACAGATACCAGCCCATCACGCAGATGTTCATGGAGTAGGCGATCAGCGCGCCCGCCGCGACCCCGCGCATGCCGAGTTGCGGGAAGGGCCCGAGCCCGAGGCCCAGCGAGCCGCCGAGCACGATCTGCCAGACCGCGGAGTTGAGGATCAGGAGCGACGGCAGCTTCATGTTGCCGGTGCCGCGCAGCACGCCGGCCATGGTGTTGAGCAGCCACGGCAGCACGGCGCCGCCGAAGAAAACCTGCGTGTAGGCGATCGCGTGCGCCAGCACATTGCCGCGGCCACCGAGCATCGTGAGCACCTGCGGCCCGAAGAGCAGCATGGAGAGCATGAACACGAGGCCGAAACTGATGCCGATCAACAGCGCATGCGCGGCGAGCGTCCCGGCCCGTTCACGATCGCCGGCGCCGAGCGCACGTGCGATGGCGGAGGCGACAGCACCGCCCATTGCACCGCCCGACATGGTCATGGTCAGGATCACGGTCGGAAACACCAGCGCCATCGCAGCCAGTGCCTCCACACCAAGACGTCCGATATAGGAGGTCTCCGCGATCACCACGCAGGTGCCGGCGGACAAAGCGACTACGTTCGGCCAGGCAAGAGAGAGCAGCGTGCGCAGGATCGGCCCGTCGGTCAGCGCACTCCGCGCGGGGCGCGGTGGCCGCGGCAGCGGACGTTCCTGCACATCGACCGGGATCTCGGCGATCTCAGTCATTTCCTCTCCCGGGTACAGGCGCCATTCGCGGCGCGGCAATGCATGGGTGCGCCAATCAATTTGCTCGCGCGAGAGGCGCGATACGTCACTGTTAGCACGCTGGCTGCCGATTCCTCCTGCGTCAGGTGCAGGCGTGCCCTGCGGCAGCGCATTTCAAGTGGTGGAATTAGCTGATCGTCCAGATCAGCGGCGGCCTGTCATCTACGGCCGGGCGCAGGTGGACCCCGATATGCCGGCCGCATCCGGCAGCCAGCCCCTCGAACAGCCCCTCCAGCACCTTGGCGCAAGCGCGATGATGGTCGGCGACGTCGTCCATCAACTTCCAGCTCTGCTGGCGGATTTCGAAGCTGGCTTCGGATTGCCTGGTCTCGGCCGCGTCGTCCTGCGCGGCGAACAGCGCGTTGAGGAAGGATGCGAACTCGCTCGCGCCACCTCTTGTCATCGACAGGGCGGCCGCAACCTCTTCGAAATATTGCATGCCGATCAGCTTGCCGGTGAGGTGCAGGAGATAGCCGGCATCTTCCGGCCCGAACAGCTGCACCATCACCGGTGCCGCCGTACGCACATATTCCATGGCATAGTTGCGATGGGCCTTTTCCAGCCGCGGCTTCGGCCAACTCGCAACCGGCAAAGCCGGCGCGTTCTTCGCATCGAACAACGGCGCTTCGAGATGCCGCGCGAACACCAGGCGCTGGTCGAGCTCGAGTGGATGGTCGTATTGATGATAATAGCCCTCCAACCCGTCCTGCCCGTCGACGCTCTGCTTGGTGCAGACGAAGCCCAGCCTGAGATCGCCGAGCGCGACGCCGTTGTTGGCGTGCCAGCCCCTCAGCATGGCGCGCGAGACCTCGCCCGGCACGCCGCAGATCGCGGTGCCCTTCCAGATCCAACGCGGTGGAGGATAGCGGATCCAGGCCTTGGTGTCGCTCTCATACATGTATTCGACATGCACGCCGCCGATCCAGTTCGAGAGATAGTGATATTGCGCGGCAGCGACTGCCGGCGGCAGATGCTCGATGCCGAGCTTCCTGAGCCCCGGCAGGAAGCGCTCCAGCTGCTGGCGGCGAAATACGCGAAAGACGAATTCGGCGGCATCCGCCGTACCGCGCCGCGTCACCACGGTGAGGATGAGGCCGGTGAAGTAGGCGTGGTAGAGATCGGCGATGGCGCGCCAGCATTTCCATTGCGCTGCTTGCGCGGCGTCTGCGGTGGCGGTCATGTTCACTCCCGATCGTCGTTTTGATCGAGTGTGTCACTGCGACTGGTAGCAGGCAACATGATGCGCGTGCAGGGCGCCCTGCACGGCGGCCCGTCAATTCCGCATCACGAAGCTTGCGAGGCCCTAATTGTGCGCAGCTTTGGCCGCCCGCTCGCGTTCGACGCGCTCGGTGACATCACGTGCCATCGCGACCGATCCCTGGACGGCGCCACCGGCATCACGCACCAACGCAAAAGTCATTTCGATGTAGAGCTTGCGTCCGCTCTTATGCAGCGCGCGGGTCAGCGTCGGCCTGCCCGCAAGCTTCATCGCACCGCCGGCGAGCGCGGCCTCGAAGCCCTTCCAATGCGCGGCGCGCAGATGCTCGGGGATGATCAGATCGAGATTCTGACCCAGTGCCTCGTCGGCCGAGAAGCCGAACAGCGCCGTGGATGCGCGATTCCAGCGCGTGATCGTGCCGGAGCGATCCGAATAGATGAGCGCGTCGGCAACGTCGTCGAGGATGTTCGCGTCGAGTCGATCGATCATTTCGCCACCTCGCAGCCCGGATTTCGCTTCGCGCCATCCGGGCTACAGGATCGGGCTACACCCGGAAATGCTTCGAAAGTTTGAGGCCCTGCGCCTGGTAGTTGGAACCGATGCGCTGGCCGTACATCGCGTCCGGGCGCGCCAGCATCTTCTCGTAGACGAGACGGCCGACGATCTGGCCGTGCTCGAGGATGAACGGCACCTCGCGCGAGCGCACCTCGAGCACGGCGCGTGCGCCTTGCCCGCCGGCGCCGGCATAGCCGAAGCCCGGATCGAAGAATCCGGCATAGTGCACGCGGAATTCGCCGACCAGGGGGTCGAACGGCACCATCTCCGCGGCGTAATCGGGCGGGACCTGCACGGCTTCCTTCGAGGCGAGGATGTAGAACTCGCCGGGATCGAGGATCAGGCTGCCGTCGGGACGGGCCGAGATCGGCTCCCAGAAATCTTCCACTGCATAGCCGGAGCGACGATCGACGTCGACGACGCCGGTGTGGCGCTTGGCACGGTAGCCGACGAAGCCACTGCCGTTCTCGCCGGAGAGATCGACCGAGACGGCAACGCCGCCGGTGAGATCGGCATCGTCGATGTCGACGAGACGCTCGGTGGCGTGCAAGCCATCGAGTTCGTCGGCGTTGAGGATGGCGTCACCGGTGCGGAAGCGCACCTGCGACAGGCGCGAACCCTCACGCACCAGGACCGGAAACGTCTTCGGGCTGATCTCGGCATAGAGCGGGCCGTGATAGCCGGCGCCGATCATGTCGAAACGGCGGGTGCCGTCGGCGATCACGCGGGTGAAGACATCGAGCCGCCCGGTCGAGCTTTTCGGATTGGCGGCCGCAACGATCTCCGGCGGCAGCGCGAGGCTTTCCAGCAGCGGCACGATGTAGACGCAGTTGGTCTCGAGCACCGCGCCGTCAGCGAGGCTGAATTCATGCAGCTTCAGCTGGTCGATGCGCTCCGCGACGGTGGCGCCGGGGCCGGGCAGGAAGCTCGCACGCACGCGGTAGGCGATGTCGCCGAGACGCAGATCGAGGCTCGCCGGCTGGATCTGGCTTTCGACGAAATCATATGCGGGCAGGATGAGGCCCGCTTCCGCCATCGCCGCGATCATGCGGTCGGGCAGGATACCATTGGCGTCGGCGGCAACCGTGAACGTCAACCGTGGGTCCTCATCGGGGGTCAAATGCATCCGGACATGCGGGAAATGCCAGCCTTTTACGGCTATCCGATGGACGCCTTGACGAAAAGGGCATTGCGGAATATGAGCATCACTTATCCCGTGGTGATTTGAGCCGGCCGGCTTGCAGCCACGTTAAATAAGTCGCTAAACAGGCCGGGGACCTCTGTGATCCCGGCCCGTGGAGATATCCAGGCCGGTTTTTTTGTGACCGTTTTCGCTCAACGGTCATATCGGAGGGTCCTATGTCGAAGTCGCCTGCCAACTACCGCCCCGAAACCCGCCTGGTCCATTCCGGCACGCTGCGCTCGCAATATGGCGAGACGTCGGAGGCGCTGTTCCTGACCCAGGGCTATGTCTACAGCAGCGCCGAGGAGTGCGAGGCGCGGTTCAAGGGCGAGGACCCCGGCTTCATCTATTCGCGCTATTCCAATCCGACGATTGCGATGTTCGAGCGCCGCATGATCGAGCTCGAAGGCGCCGAAGCCGCGCGCTCGGCGGCAACAGGCATGGCAGCGGTGACGACGGCAATCCTGGCGCCGCTCAAGGCCGGCGATCACGTCGTGGCCTCCCGCGCACTGTTCGGCTCATGCCTCTACGTCATTCAGGATTTATTGCCGCGCTACGGCATCGAGACCACGCTGGTCGACGGCGCCAATCTCGACGAATGGCAGCGCGCGCTCAAGCCCAATACCAAGACGTTCTTCCTGGAGAGCCCGACCAACCCGACACTCGACGTGCTCGACATTCCCTCGATAGCCGAGATCGCGCATAGTGGCGGCGCGCGGCTCGTGGTCGACAACGTGTTCGCGACGCCGATCTGGCAGAGCCCGCTCGCGCTCGGCGCCGACGTCGTCGTCTACTCCGCGACCAAGCACATCGACGGCCAGGGTCGCTGTCTCGGCGGCATCATCCTGGCCTCGGAAGCCTTCATCGCCGAGCACATCCACAATTTCATGCGCCAGACCGGCCCGTCGATCTCGCCGTTCAATGCCTGGGTCCTGCTCAAGGGCCTCGAGACGTTAGGCGTGCGCGTGCGTGCGCAGACCGACACCGCGGCGCGCATCGCCGACGTGCTGGCGAGCCATCCGAAGATCGCGCGGCTGGTCTATCCCGGCCGCGAGGATCATCCGCAGGCGGCGCTGGTGAAGAAGCAGATGCGCGGCGGCTCGACGCTGGTCGGCTTCGAGGTGAAGGGCGGCAAGGCGGCTGCGTTCCGCGTGCTCAACGAGCTGAAGCTCGCAAAGATCTCGAACAATCTCGGCGACGCCAAGAGCCTCGTCACGCATCCGGCGACGACAACGCATCAGCGGCTGAAGCCGGAGGTGCGCGCCGAGCTCGGCATCGGCGAGGGATTCATTCGCTTCTCGGCCGGGCTCGAGCACGCGGATGACCTGGTCGAGGATTTGACGGCGGCGCTGGAGAAGGCGTGAGGGCCGAATGGCGAATGGTGAGTGGCGAATGGATCAATCCCTGTTCGCTACTCGCCATTCCCTACTCGCCTCTACATCGGCCGATACGTCCGCACGTCCGCGGGCACGTTCACCCCTAACTTGATCTGGCCGACCGAGCGGATGATGTCATCGCCCAGCAACTGCGCGAAGCAGGCGTAGCCCCAATCGTTCATATGCAGGCCGTCGGCGATGACGAAGCTCTCGACCGGAAGCGCCTGCTTCTCGTGCCACTCGCGCATCACCTCGAAGCGCGGGAAGATGCCGACGTGACGGAGCTGAGCGACCTTGCCGAGCAGCTTCACCATCTTGCTTGCGCTCTCGGGACGCTCGGTGACGCGCGGTGAATATTGCGGGTCGACCAGCACGACGTCGGCATCGCCGGCGGCCTGGATGCGGGCGACGCCGTCCTCGACCATTTTCGCAGTGTCGCCGGGATCGAGATTGCGCAGCACGGCGTTGGTGCCGACCTGCCAGATCACGAGGTCCGGATGCACATCGATGACTTGCGTCTGGAGGCGCTTCATCATCTCGGGCGCATCCTCGCCGCCCACACCGGCATTGATGACGGTGATGTCGGCAGTCGGATATTGCCGGTGGAGCTGCCCGGCGAGGCGGTTCGGATAATTGTAGTCGGGCGAGCTCGCGCCGTAGCCGGCCGTCGACGACGAGCCGAACGCGACGATCACGACGGGCTTGCCGGCAATGAGCTTGTTGGCGACATGCGGCAGCGAGCCCATGGGATTGGCGCCGCCCTTCGGCGACAAACAGGGCACACGACTAAAGATGTCGCCGGCGGATTTGGCGACCTGCTTCACCTTGTCGATGGCGCGCGACGTGAGCCCGCGCTGCTCGCCTGCGGGCTGGCTGGCCGCAGCGACCGTGGTCTGAGACGGCGATGCGGATGCGGGATTAGCGGCCTGCTGCGGCGCGGACGTCGCCTCGGCCGCTTGCGCGTGAGCAGGCGCCTGCAGCACGGGCGTCAGCATCAGCAGCGCCACCGCCGCGGGCGCGGTCAGCCATGTCGAAAGGGCAAAAGGGCGGAGAGAACTCATTAACGCTAGACCTCAATTTTGCTGCTGGGCCGGCGCCAGATGGGCAGCGTCGATCACAAATTGCGCCAATGCCCGGCCCAGGCAATCATGGACCTGTTTCGCCAGTTCAGGGCCGCGGGAAGGGCTGAACAGGTCGAACTGACCCTGGTCATTCCACTGCCGCATGATCGCGAAACGGTCGAACAGCGGGACATCATGCTCCTGCGCCACCACCCGCATATTGTCGAGATAGGGCGGCGCCGAGATCATGGTTTCGGTACGCGGGCTATATTGCAAATTCATCAAGACGACGTCAGCACCAGCATTTTGCAACGCAGCGACCCCTTCGGTCACGGCGCCACGAAATTCGTCGGGATCGATGGATCGGATAGCATCCACCGTTCCGGTCTGCCAGATGACCAAAGTAGGAGCTTTGGCTTCCATGAGCTTAACGAAGGTACCCGCGGCCTCCTCCGCTGTCTTCTTGCTCTGTATTTCTACGGAGACGTGCACGGTCTCTGCAGGCGCCAGCTTCTCCTTCAAAATGGCCTGCATCCGCGCCGGATAGGAACTGTCCTCCTGGGCCGGAATGGTGGTGGAGCGGCTGCCGATGACGAGGATCTCGAGCGGCTTGCCTGTTTTCACGGTGTCCGCGACCTTGTGGAGCTGACTGTCGGTGGCAAGGAGATAAGGCGGCAGTTCGCAGGCGGCAGGCGCGGCAGGCACAGCATCGCCCGCGCGCGCCGAAGGCGCGGCGAGGCCGCCGCATAGCAGGATCAGGCTTAGGAAAACCCTCGCCTTCATCAGCCCCCTCCCGCCAGATCGGCATTGCCGGCGGCGTTTTTGGTTTTCGCACCGCTCTTGTCAGCCACGCGCTTGTACCACGAAATGACCCAGGCCACCGCCCACATGATCAGGATTCCGGAGAGACTAATCAGCGCATGCATGGCTGGCCCCCCGGCGACCTCGGCCAAGATAAAGTGACCGGCGAAGGCCAGGAAGACGCCGAGGCAGAATATCTCCAGCGAATGCTGGCCGCACAGGATCAGCGGCCGCAACCACGGCGATCTAAGGCCCGGCCACTCCCGCGGCAGGAAGCGTACGGTGAGCGCGGCCAGCGCCAAAAAATGCGTGAAGCGCAATACGTCGAGGTCGGTCTTGTCGATCGGATACATCCACTGCTCGAGGCGCTTCGGCATGAAGTGCGAGAGCTGCGGCACGTACCAGGTCAGCGTCACGTAGAACGCCGCCACGATGTAGGCGATCGAGATCCACATCGTCACGGGTGATGCCAGAATGCGCGACATGCGTCGTGCACCTCCGAGCGCGCACCATGCTCCGAACACGAACAGCAATTGCCAGGCGAGCGGATTGAAGGCCCAGAAGCCGTTCGGATAGGCGGAGAAGAACAGGTCGAATTCCCAGGTCACCGCGTAGAGCACGGCCGAGAGCGCGAGCGTGACGTCGGGCCGCCGCTTCATCGACCACAGGATCAGTGGTAGCGCCAGCATCAAGACGATGTAGAGCGGCAGCACGTCCATGTTGACGGGACGGAAGCGCAGCAGCAGCGCCTGCACGATGGTGATGTCGGGCTGCTTGAGGAAATCCATGATGCCCATCTCTTCGGTATAGAGCGGGTTCTCGAAGCTGGTCGCGACGTAGGAGATTTCGGCGAGGAAGATCGTGAACAGGAATACGTGAGCAACATAGATCTGCCAGACACGCCGCAGAATGCGCGCGGTGGCGACGACGAAACCGTTCTCCAGCATCGCGCGGCCGTAGACGAAGGCGGCGGTGTAGCCGGAGATGAAGATGAAGATCTCGGTCGCGTCGCTGAAGCCGTAGTTGCGGATCGTGAACCAGGTCAGCAGATTCGGCGGAAGATGGTCGATGAAGATGAGCCACAGCGCGAGACCCCGGAACAGGTCAAGCCTGAGCTCGCGCTCGCCGATGGCAGGCAGCGTGATGGCTGGCGCAGTAACGCGCGGCTTGGCCTCCACAGGTTTGGCTCCTGCAGTTCCCGCGATCGTCGATCCCGTCACTTGATCGGCAATGGTCATCGGGGCCAAAAACCCCTTCCGCAAATCGCGACGTATGGGAGTGTACCGGTCCTGTCGCCGCCTCGCAAAGCGGCTGGATCACATCAGGGCCTAATTCCTCGTGAATTCTGGCGGGACGATGTCGCCGGGACCGCCTGCGGCGTTTGGTTCCCGGCGGGGTTTTCGTTATGATGGCAGCCATGTACCGCGCCGTGACCCGCCAGATCGAAGTAACCGTCGAGCCCAATTTCGTGCCGGGGGAGTCCTCGGCCGAGCGCTCCCGCTATTTCTGGTCCTACACCATCGTCATCACGAACACCGGCAATGAGACGGTGCAACTGCGCACGCGGCACTGGATCATCACTGACGCCACCGGGCGCCAGCAGGAGGTCCGGGGCGAGGGAGTGATCGGTGAGCAGCCGACGCTAGCCCCCGGCGAGCGCTTCGAATACACCTCCGGCGTCCCGCTCACGACCGCCTCCGGCTTCATGACCGGCCGCTACCAGATGGTCAGCGCAAGCGGCGAACGTTTCGAGATCGACGTGCCGACGTTCTCGCTGGACAGCCCTGACAACAAGCGGGTGTTGAATTAGCCTCCGGGCGCAGGCTCCGTCGGGTGGATTGGCCGAAGGCGCAATCCACGCTGTCCATTTCCACAGAAACAAAAGAGCTGGATTACGCTTCGCTGATCCACCTACGGGGCCGACACCTACGCGTCTTCCACGCCCGCTTCATCAGGCGTGAACTCGTACACCGACGAGCAGAACTCGCAGGTCACGACGACCTTGTCGTCCTTGACCATGGCGGAGCGGTCGTCCGCGGAAAAGCTCTTCAGCATCGACGCAACCGCGTCGCGCGAGCAGGAGCATTGCGCTTTCAGGACCATTGGCTTGAACACGCGCACGCCGCGCTCGTGGAAAAGGCGGTAGAGCAGCCGCTCGCCCGACAGATCGGGGTCGATCAGCTCGACGTCCTCGACCGTCTCGATCAGCGAGCGGGCTTCGACCCAGGCATCGTCTTCGGCAACGCTATGCACCTCAAGGCCCTCGGGCGCATCGCCAGGATGCAAATCCGCCTGCCGCGCGCGCTCCGGTGCCTTCGGCAGGAATTGCATCAGCAATCCGCCGGCGCGCCAGCGATGCTTGCCGCCGTCGCTCGAGCGCCACTCCTCGCCGACCGCGAGACGCACGCGCGTCGGGATCTGCTCGGAGCGCAGGAAATATTCGTGTGCGGCATCTTCCAGGCTGCCGCCGTCGAGCGCGACCAGACCCTGGTAGCGGCTCATGTCGGGCCCCTGGTCAATAGTCATGGCGAGGTGGCCGCGGCCCAGCAGCGTCCCGGAATCCTTGGCATTGCCGAGGCGCTCGGCATCGAAGCGCGCATAGGCGCGCAGACGATCGGGCGCCTGATAGTCGACCACGAGGAAAGACACCGGGCCGTCGGTTTGGGCCTGAAGGATGAAGCGGCCTTCGAATTTGAGCGCCGAGCCGAGCAGGGTCGTCAGCACGATGGCCTCGCCGAGCAGCTTGCCTACGGGTGCCGGATAATCGTGCTTGGTCAGGATCTCGTCGAGCGCGGGACCAAGCCGCACCAGGCGGCCGCGCACATCGAGCGCGTCGACCTCGTAGGGCAGCACGGCGTCATCGATCGGAACCGCTGATGGCGCGCGAACCGGGCCTTCGGGCCCGGTTTTCATGTCAGGAGATTGGGAAACCATGGCGCTCTATCTGGGGTCGGTCTATGCGAAATGAAAGAGGCACGCCCGCATTCCGGCGCCCCTCGGAACGACGGCCTGCGTAGCCCGGAGTGACCACCGGGCCCATGAGAAGGATCACTTCACCGCGTCAAAGCACCAGGCCAAAATGCCCTTCTGCGCATGCAGGCGGTTTTCGGCCTCGTCGAACACAACCGATTGCGGGCCGTCGATCACCTCGTCGGTGACCTCCTCGCCGCGATGGGCCGGCAGGCAGTGCATGAACAGCGCGTCGGGCTTGGCCAGCGACATCAGCTTGGAATTGACCTGGTAGGGCTTGAGCACGTTGTGGCGGTGCTCGCCTTCCTTGTCGCCCATCGACACCCAGGTGTCGGTGACGACACAATCGGCGCCCTTGACCGCGGCCTCGGGATCGGTGCCGAGCACGATCGGCGCACCCGTGGTCTTGATGAAGTCGCGCATCGCCTTTTTCGGCGCGAGCTCGGGCGGCGTCGCGACATTGAGCTGGAACTTGAAGCGCTCGGCGGCGTGGGCCCAGGACGCCAGCACATTGTTGTCGTCGCCGGTCCAGGCCACTGTACGACCTTCGATCGGGCCGCGATGCTCCTCATAGGTCATGAGGTCGGCCATCACCTGGCACGGGTGCGAGCGCCGCGTCAGGCCGTTGATGACGGGCACGGTCGCGTTCGCCGCGAGTTCCAGCAGGGCCTCGTGATTGAGGATGCGGATCATGATGGCGTCGACATAGCGCGACAGCACGCGCGCGGTGTCGGCAATGGTCTCGCCGCGGCCGAGTTGCATCTCGGCACCGGTCAGCATGATGGGTTCGCCGCCGAGCTGGCGCATGGCGACATCGAATGAGACGCGGGTGCGGGTCGAGGGGCGCTCGAAGATCATCGCCAGCGTCTTGCCTTCGAGCGGCTTGACCGGCTGGTGCGCCTTCTGCTTCGCCTTCATGGCGGAAGAAGCCGCGAGCATGCTCTTGAGCTCGGACAGCGGCAGCTCGTTGATATCGAGGAAGTGCTTGGGACTCTTGCTCATCAGCTTGCCGCTCGCTTGTTACCCGACAGCGCCGTGCAGGCGCGTTCGAGCCTGGCGACGCTGTCCTCGATCTCGGCTTCGGTGACGATCAGCGGCGGCAGGAAGCGTACGACATTGTCGCCGGCGCCGACGGTGAGCAGTTTTTCGTTGCGCAAGGCCGCAACCAGATCGCCTGAGGGCACCACGGCCTTGATGCCGATCAAGAGCCCCTCGCCGCGGACTTCGCTGAGGATATCGGGGTGACGGTCGATCACGGAAGCGAGTTTCTGCTTCAGGAGCAGCGACATCTTCTGCACGTGGTCGAAGAAGCCGGGCTTGAGCATGACGTCGAGCACGGCGTTTGCAGCTGCGATCGCCAGCGGATTGCCGCCGAAGGTCGAGCCGTGCGAGCCGGGTCCCATGCCGGAGGCTGCATCCCCCGTTGCCAGCACCGCGCCGATCGGGAAGCCACCGCCGAGCGCCTTGGCGAGCGACATCACGTCAGGCGTGACGCCGGTGCGCCGATGGGCAAACAGGTCGCCGGTGCGGCCCATGCCGGTCTGCACTTCGTCGAAGGCGAGCAGCAAGCCCTTCTCGTCGCAGAGCTGACGCAGCGCGTTGAGGAAAGACGGTGTCGCAGAGCGCACGCCGCCCTCACCCTGGATCGGCTCGATCAGGATGCCGGCGGTGTGTGGCCCGATCGCCTTCTTCACGGCCTCGATGTCGCCATGCGGCACCTGGTCGAAACCGTCCATCGGCGGCCCGAAGCCTTCGAGATATTTTGCCGATCCGGTCGCGGCCAGCGTCGCCAGCGTGCGGCCATGGAAAGCGCCTTCGAAGGTGACGATGCGATAGCGCTCGGGATGGCCCTTGGAGAAGTGATGATGGCGGACCAGCTTGATCACGCCCTCCAGCGCCTCGGCGCCGGAATTACAGAAGAACACGAAGTCGGCAAAACTCTCGTTGCACAGACGCGCGGCGAGCTTCTCGCCATCCGGGCTCTGGAACAGGTTCGACATGTGCCAGAGCTTGGTGGCCTGCTCCTGCAGCGCCTTGACCAGCGCGGGATGGGCATGTCCGAGCGCATTCACGGCGACGCCCGAGGTGAAATCGAGATACCGATCGCCATTGGTTGCGATCAACCAAACGCCTTCACCGCGCTCAAAACCGAGATCGGCCCTGGCGAAAACGGGGAGCAAATGCGGCGCTGCGCTGTTAGTCATGACGGCCACTTGAATGTTGCGGACGGTGTGGGCGTGCATTGCGCAACGCACCATTGACCAGCCTGAAAACGAAACGTGCCGCCTTTTAAGGGCGGCACGCGTCACCATTTTAGGCCTGGTGAAACGGGTGTCAATGCCGCCCGAACGCCTCGCGACATGCTGAATCCGTAGTCTTGCGGTGGCGATTTTGCGGGATATTCGCCACGGAACATGTGGAAGCGAGTCGCCGGACTCTTGCGCGTGAGTCACGCCATATTGTAGCGTTCGGCTTGTCAGATACGACATCTCGTGCAGCGGTTCTGATCCCAAAAGTCCTCTTGTACCGGCGTAAACGTTCGGGCGTCTGATTGCGCCCGGCGAGCCTTAAGGGATTCTGGCGGCACGGGTTTTTCGAAGCTTACGCATTCGTCGTGCGGCCCCGCAGATGGCGGCGCGCGGTGAAGGAAAGGGTGCCATGACCGTTTTGACCTGGTCCGACGATCGCGTCGAACAGCTGAAAAAGCTCTGGGAGGCCGGACTTTCGGCCAGCCAGATTGCCGCTGAGCTTGGGAATGTCACCCGCAACGCCGTGATCGGCAAGGTGCACAGGCTCGGCCTGTCCGGCCGCGCCAAGAGCCCGTCTTCGGCAGCTCCCCGGCCGCGCAAGGCGCGTCCCGCGCAGCACATGATGCGCGTGAGCCGCCCGATCTCGCGGGGCAACACCGCACTCGCCCAGGCCTTCGAGGTCGAGGTCGAGGCTGAACCTGTGACCTTCGACAACGTGGTGCCGATGAGCCAGCGGCTGTCGCTGCTCGAATTGAACGAGGCCACCTGCCACTGGCCGGTCGGCGATCCCTCGAGCGCGGACTTCTTCTTCTGCGGCGGCAAGGCGCTCTCCGGCCTGCCCTATTGCGCCCAGCACTCGCGGGTCGCGTATCAGCCGGCGGCCGATCGTCGCCGCGCGCCGGCGAAGCCGGGTCCGCGCTGAGCATGGCTCCAGACGACAGCGTCCCGGTACCTGCCGCGGCGATCGAGACATAAAAAAGCGCGCCCCAGGGCGCGCTTTTTATTTTGCTTGCTTGTCACCGTGCTCAGGCCTGCTCGGCCTTCGCGAAGCGGTCGTCGAGCGCGTAGCCGGCGCCACGGACGGTGCGGATCGGGTCCTGCTCGCGGCCGAGATTGAGGAGCTTGCGCAGGCGGCCGATATGCACGTCGACGGTCCGCTCGTCGATATAGATGTCGCGGCCCCAGACGCTGTCGAGCAGCTGCTCGCGCGAGAACACGCGGCCGGGATGCTCCAGGAAGAACTCCAGCAGGCGATATTCGGTCGGGCCGAGGTCGATCGGCCGGCCCGAGCGCGCCACGCGACGCTTTTCGCGGTCGAGCTCGATGTCGCCGAAAGCCAGCACGGTTGCGAGCCGCTCGGGGCTTGCACGCCGCAGCAGTCCTTTCACCCGCGCCAACAGCTCAGGCACGGAGAACGGCTTGACGATGTAATCGTCGGCGCCGGTGGCGAGGCCGCGCACCCGCTCGCTCTCCTCGCCGCGCGCGGTGAGCATGATGATCGGCAGCTGCTTGGTGTCGGACCGCGTCCGCAACCGGCGGCACAGCTCGATACCGGACAGGCCCGGCAGCATCCAGTCGAGCACGATCAGATCGGGAATGTGCTCCTTGAGACGGGTGTCGGCGTCGTCGCCGCGCATCACCGTCTCGACGTCATAACCGTCGCCTTCGAGATTGTAGCGAAGCAGCTCGGTAAGAGCTTCTTCGTCTTCAACCACCATAATGCGTGCGCCCATGGGGTCGTCGCTCCTTGAGGATTCAGGTGTTGGGGACGGTGGTTGCGAAGGTCGTCATGTCGCCCTTCGGTCGCTTGTCGGTGATGGCCTGGCCTTCGATCATGTAGAACACGGTCTCGGCAATGTTGGTGGCGTGGTCGCCGATCCGCTCGATGTTCTTGGCGCAGAACATCAGATGGATGCAGAACGAGATGTTGCGCGGATCCTCCATCATGTAGGTGAGGAGCTCGCGGAACAGCGAGGTGCAGATGGCGTCGACCTCCTCGTCGCCCTTCCACACCACCATCGCCGCCGGCAGATCATGCGCGGCATAGGCATCCAGCACCGACTTGACCTGTTGCTGCACGAGGTCGGTCATGTGCTCGAGGCCACGGAACAGCTTGAGCGGATGGAAATCCGTCTCAAGCGCCGCGACGCGTTTGCCCATGTTCTTGGCGAGGTCGCCGATCCGCTCGAGATCGGTCGCGACGCGCATGGCGCCGACGATCTCGCGCAGATCGATCGCCATCGGCTGGCGGCGGGCGATGGTGAGCACGGCGTGCTCCTCGATCCGCCTTTGAAGCGCGTCGATCTCGGCGTCGGTGATGACCACGCGCTGGCCGAGCGCGACGTCGCGACGGATCAGCGCGTCGACGGAATCGACGATCATCCGCTCGGCGAGGCCGCCCATTTCTGCGACCGACCGGGTGAGCTCCTGGAGGTCGGTATCGAAAGCCTTTGCGGTATGTTCAGAACCCATGTCCTGTCTCCTCAGCCGAACCGGCCGGTAATGTAATCCTGCGTGCGCCGGTCGGTCGGCGACGTGAAGATCTTGCTGGTGTCGTCGAACTCGATCAACTCGCCGAGATACATGAAGGCGGTCTTGTCGGAGACGCGCGCCGCCTGCTGCATGTTGTGGGTGACGATCGCGATCGTGTAATTCTCGGACAGTTCCTGGATCAGCTCCTCGACCTTGGCGGTCGAGATCGGGTCGAGCGCCGAGCAGGGCTCGTCGAACAGGATCACCTCGGGCCGCACGGCGACGGTGCGCGCGATGCAGAGACGCTGCTGCTGGCCGCCGGAGAGCGAGAGGCCGGATGCATTGAGCTTGTCCTTGACCTCGTTCCACAGCGCGCCGCCGCGCAGCGCCTTCTCGACGCGGTCGTCCATCTCGGACTTCGGGATCTTCTCGTAGAGACGGATGCCGAAGGCGATGTTCTCGTAGATCGTCATCGGAAACGGCGTCGGCTTCTGGAACACCATGCCGACGCGCGCGCGCAACAGATTGAGGTCCAGCCCGGGATCGAGGATGTTGGTCTGGTCGAGCATCAGCTGGCCGGTGACGCGCTGGCCGGGATAGAGGTCGTACATCCGGTTGAAGATGCGCAGCAGGGTCGACTTGCCGCAGCCCGACGGGCCGATGAAGGCCGTGACGCGGTTGGTGCCGAGCGCCAGATTGATGTTCTTCAGCGCGTGGTGCTCGCCGTAATAGAAGTTGAGATTGCGCACCGTCACCTTCGCCGGAGCTTCGGGCAGCGGCTGCTGGGCATGCGGGAGCCCGCCGGAGGCGCTCATCGATACGGAAAGGTCACTCATTTTGCGGTCCTCTCGGCGCCAAGAATGCGCGCGCCAATGTTCAGGGCAAGCACGGTCAACGTAATCAGCAGCGCACCGCTCCAGGCGAGTTGCTTCCAATAGGCATAGGGGCTCTGGACGAAGTTGTTGATCGTCACGGGCAGGTTCGCCATCGTCTTGTTCAGGCCGAGGCTGAAGAACTGGTTCGACAGCGCGGTGAAGAGCAATGGCGCGGTCTCGCCGGCGACACGGGCGGTCGCGAGCAGCACGCCGGTAATGAGACCCGAGCGGGCCGCGCGATAGGCGATCCGCTTGATCACCAGCGAGCGCGGCAGGCCGAGCGCCGAGGCCGCTTCGCGCAGCGCGTTCGGCACCAGCAGCAGCATGTCCTCGGTCGTACGCAGCACCACCGGGATCACGATGACGGCCAAAGCGAGCGAGCCTGCGATCGCCGAGAAGCCGCGCATCGGCACCACCACGGCGCCATAGATGAACAGGCCGATGATGATCGAGGGCGCCGACAGCAGGATGTCGTTGATGAAGCGGATCACCGAGGTCAGCTTGTCGTTGCGACCGTACTCGGCGAGATAGGTGCCGGCGAACAGGCCGAGCGGCGCGCCGATGCCGACGCCGATCACGGTCATGATCAGCGAACCCACGATGGCGTTGCGCAGGCCGCCTTCGGTCGAGCCCGGCGGCGGCGTGTCGGCGACGAACAGTTCGAGGTTGAGGCCCGCCAACCCGTTGTAAAGCAGCGTCATCAGGATCAGCGCGAGCCAGGTCACGCCGAAGGCGGCGGCGGCGATGCAGAGCGTGCGGACGATGATGTCCTTGCGGCGGCGGCGTGCATAAATCCGGTTCATGTTACTTCCCCGCCTTCCTTTCCAGACGCAGCAGCATCAGCCGGGCGCCCGCGAGCACGAAGAACGTCAGCACGAACAGCAGCAGGCCGAGCAGGATCAGGCCGGACTGGTGCAGCCCGTCGCTCTCGGCGAATTCGGAGGCGATCGCCGCCGAGATCGTCGTGCCCGGCGCGAAGATCGACGACGAGATGCGGAACGAGTTGCCGATGATGAAGGTGACCGCCATGGTCTCGCCGAGCGCGCGGCCCAGCGCCAGCATGACGCCGCCGATGATGCCGACGCGGGTATAGGGAATTACCACGCTGCGCACCACTTCCCAGGTGGTGCAGCCGACGCCATAGGCAGCTTCCTTCAGCACCGGAGGCACCGTCTTGAACACGTCCACCGAGATCGATGTGATGAATGGCAGCACCATGATCGCGAGGATCAGCGCGGCGTTGAACAGGCTGAGATAGGACGGCGGACCTGCGAAGATCGCGCCGAGCACGGGGACGCCATCGAAGATCTTGATCATGAAGGGCTGGAAGGTGTTGGCCAGGAACGGGCCCAGCACGAAGAAGCCCCACATGCCGTAGATGATCGAGGGAATGCCGGCGAGCAGCTCGATCGCCATGCCGATCGGCCGGCGCAGCCATTGCGGGCAGAGCTCGGTCAGGAAGATCGCAATGCCGAGACCGACCGGAATGGCGATCAGCATCGCTATGAAGGAGGTGACGAGCGTGCCGTACATCGGTCCGAGCGCGCCGAGCACGGGCGGATCCGCCGAGGGCGCCCAGCGCTGCGTCCACAGGAACGCGAAGCCGTACTCCTTCATCGCCGGGACGGCGCCGATGATCAGCGAAACGATGATGCCGCCGAGAATGAGAAGCACCGAAATCGCGCTGAGCCGCGTAATCCAGTAGAAGGTGACATCGCCGAGCTTGAACGCGCTCAAAGCCTTGGCGCGATCGTATGGTCCGGCGTCGTCGATTACATCGCTCTGAACGGCCATTTCTGCCACGCCGATCCCCTGTGCCAAGTCATATACGCTTTTGATGGTCTCGTGCCCCGGACTCGGCACGAGGCCTATCCGGGGCAGAAAAGTCGTCACGTCGGCAATGCGGCCGCAGGAGGCCGCACTGCCTCCGAGAGCAAAGAGCTTAGCTCTTGATGTCGGCTGACCAGGTCTTCTCGATCAGCTTCACGACGTTCTCGGGCATCGGGATGTAGTCGAGTTCCTCCGCAGACTTCGCACCCTTTTCAAAGGCGAACTGGAAGAACTTCAGCGCTTCCTGCGACGCGGCCTTGTCGGTCGCTTCCTTGTGCATCAGCACGAAGGTCGTCGCGACGATCGGCCAGGACTTGTCGCCAGGCTGGTCGGTGAGGATCAGGTAGTACCCCGGAGCGCTGGTCCAGTCGGCGTTGGACGCGGCAGCCTGGAACGACTCGTTGGTCGGGTCGACGGTCTTGCCGGCCTTGTTGACCATCTTGGTGTAGGTCAGCTTGTTCTGCTTGGCATAGGCGTATTCGACATAACCGATCGAGTTCCTGGTCTGGGCAATGTTTCCGGCAACGCCCTCGTTGCCCTTGGCGCCGACGCCAACGGGCCACTCGACGGCGGTGCCTTCACCGACCTTGCTCTTCCAGTCGGCGCTGGCCTTGGAGAGGTAGTTGGTGAAGTTGAAGGTGGTACCCGAACCATCCGCGCGGTGAACGACCGAGATCGCTTCCGACGGCAGCTTGGCACCCGGGTTCAGCTTCTTGATCGCAGCGTCGTCCCACTTGGTGATCTTGCCGACGAAGATGTCGGCGAGGGTGGCGCCGTCGAGCACGAGATCGCCGGCCTTCACGCCTTCAACGTTCACGACCGGAACGATACCGCCCATGACCATCGGCCACTGAGCGAAGCCGTCCTTCTGGAGCTGATCCGCCTTCAAGGGAGCGTCGGTCGCGCCGAAGGTCACGGTCTTGGCCTGGATCTGCTTGATGCCGGCGCCAGAACCGATCGACTGGTAGTTCACGCCATTGCCCGTGTCCTTCTTGTAGGCATCAGCCCATTTGGAGAGGACGGGGAAAATGAAGGTCGAGCCGGCACCGGTGATGTCGGCGGCGAAGGCCGTCGTCGTCGTTGCGGCGACCAAGCCGGCAGCGACGATCGTTTTGATGAATTTCATGCTGGTCTCCATACAGGGGAGCGAAGCGCCCATCAGCGCCCGATCGCGCTCCCCGCGCCGCCCCTTTAGGAGCGGTCGGCTGAGCTTTTACGAAGCTTTCATGACAGTCGGATGACACCATCAAGCAATTGAAATCGCTCGATTTTCTTGTCTAGACGAAAGTCTTGGCCTGGGGAAAACAGGCGGTGAAAGTGGCGCCCTGTTTGGGCACACTTTCGATCAAGAGACGGCCGCGGTGACGATTTAGAATGTGTTTCACCAGGGATAGTCCCAGTCCTGTTCCGCCCTGCAAGCGGCTGTCGCCGACATCGACCCGATAGAACCGCTCGGTCAGGCGCGGCAGGTGCTCGGGCGCGATGCCGGGGCCGAAGTCGCGGACCGTGACCCGGATTTCCTGCGTTCCATCGGTGCCCGAGGGAGCGGTCAGCGACACGATGACGCGCCCGCCGGAGGCGCCGTATTTGAGCGCGTTCTCGATCAGATTCTCGAACAGGCGGAGCAGCTCCTCCCGGTCGCCGGCGATCATGACCGGGGTCTCAGGCAGATGGGTCTCGACCTCGACCTGACGTTCCCGCGCCAGCGGCTCGAGCCCATCGGCGACCTGGAAGATGATCGGCAGCAGATCGACCAGGGTGTCGGGCCGCACATGGGCCGACAGCTCCACCCGCGACAGCGACAAGAGATCGTCGATGAGGCGCGCCATGCGGGTCGCCTGATTGTGCATGATACCGAGGAAGCGCTCGCGCGCCTTGGGATCGTCCTTGGCCTGGCCCTGCAGCGTATCGATGAAGCCGGACAGCGCCGCGAGCGGCGTGCGCAATTCGTGGCTGGCATTGGCGACGAAGTCGGCCCGCATCTCCTCGACCCGGCGCAACGGCGTCTGGTCGTGGAACGTCATCAGCATGCACTTGTCGGCGCCGCCGAAATTTGTCGGCACCGGCACCGGGGTGATGATCAGCTCCATCCAGCGATCGACGGGCACGTGGTCGAGATAGGTCGCGCGCCGCGGCTCGGTGGTCGCAATGGATTCGCGCAGCGCGGTGATGATCTCCGGCGAGCGCAGCGCGAACTGGGCCAGCTCGTTCTTGCGCAGCGCCGGCGCGAGCTGGGCGGCGGCGGCATTGAGGTGGATGACGCGGCCGGCGCGGTCGAGCAGCACGGCAGGATCAGGCATGCCCGCGACGACGGCGGCCACGGCCGCGCTTTCGACCGGATTGACCCGCCTGACGTCGTCGCGCGAGGTTGCGGCATCATGCAGCCGCCAGGGGATCAGCGCGGCAGCCGCGATGCACAGGAACACCGCCACGGCCCGGATCGCCGACAATTCGCCGAGCGAGACCACCACCGACAACGCCAGCGCCGCGGCAATCAGGATGACGGTCGAATGCCGCAACCGGTCGGACCAAGGCTGCGCGGGGGGAGACGAGGGAGCGTCGATCGCCATCGGGGCGGGCTTCTCCTTGTTGCGCCGGTCAGGCGCCGCTGCCGTCGCGACGCTCTCTCACATAGGCGGCTTTGGGTGCCGGACCGGGGTCGAGCTTGAGCGCCGCCTGCTGCAAGCGCTTGGACCGCGCACCGATGATAACTTCGCGAAACGTCAGCAAGATTACAGAGATGACGAAGGGCGACAGATAATAGAGCACCCGGAACAGCAGCATGCCGCCCAGCAGCTCCTCGCGGTCCATCTGCCAGAGACCTACCAGCATGGCGGCGTCGAACACCCCGAGTCCGCCGGGCGAATGGCTGGCAAAGCCGAGCAGCGTCGCCGAGACGAAGATGACCGCGACCACGACGAAGCCGAGGTTGGGCTCGTCGGGGACCAGCACGTACATCGCGAGCGCGCAGAAGCCGAGATCGATGATGCCGATCGCGATCTGGAGCAGGGTCAGCGGGCCGCCCGGCAACACCACGGTCCAGGGGCCGCGCCCGACCACCCGGGGCTGCGTCCAGACCCAGACCACATAACCAACCAGCGCCACGATGATCATCATCGCGATCATCCTGTTGAGCCAGGGCGGCAGCTGGTCGATCGCGGCGGCGGCCTCCGGATGATAGGAGATGCCGAGGCCGAGCACGGCGGCATTGCCGAGCCAGAAGGTGAGGCCGGCCAGGAAGCAGATTTTTGCGACGTCGATCGCGTTCAACCCGCTCGCAGAATAGATGCGGTAGCGCACCGCGCCACCGGTGAAGACGCTGGCGCCGACATTGTGGCCGATCGAATAGCTGGTGAAGGCCGCGAGCGCGTTGATGCGATAAGGCACATGGGAATGGCCGATCGCGCGGACCGCGAACAGATCGTAGAAGGTCAGCGTGAAATACCCCGCGGCAACGAACAAGGCCGCCATCGCAATCTGGCGCGGCTCGGTGCTCTTGATCGCCTCGATCACCTCGTTTTTGTCGATGCCGCGGAGCATGTGGTAGAGCACATAGCAAGCGATCCCGATGACCGCGACGCTGGTCACAACTCCAAGCTTGTGCAGGATTTGCTTGTGGCGCAGAAACGTCATCGCTCTGCGTATGGCTTCCAGCATCTAGACCTCGAACAACGCTTCAGCGGCCGGCGAACAGGCGGACGACGCACAGGCATTCAACGAGCCCTCACCGCCGGCCTCGCGCATGCCCCCCGCCCCTCCACTAGCGCGTTTCGGGGCCGAGTGGAATTCGCCAATGTGAACAAAATCACGTGCCTTCAATATTTTAGGCAGGGTGTGGGCTCCTGATGCACGGTTTGGCGCTTTCGGCGCCAAGCTCGAGGCGAATCTCCATGGCGATCCTGCGCAGAGGCCATGAAGTTTTGATGATTTCGACCGGACAATGTTCCGCGGCGGCTTAAGTCGAAATCAATCTATGGATCGCATCGGCCCGTTGAAAGAGGCGACTGCAGGACGCACGACTGCGTCGCTCATGACGCCTCGTCCGAGATCATCGGGTTGCACTGCGGCATCCCAGAAGGCACTCGGCCACCCGCCAGGATGGCCGCGATGAGCACGTTGCTCGGAGGTAGCGCTCTCTTCAGGCGGCAAGCAGTGAGCGAATCGCTTCGATGCCTGCGATCCAGCCCGCGACGGAGCGACCGATCGCCACGGCATGATCCTCCTGAAGGAAGTGCAGGCCGGGGCCGAGATGCACGTGCGCGCAATGCCTCAGCGAGGCCGCGAACCGCTCCGCAAAATCGGGCGAGACAAGCGCGCCGGGCGCACCTGAGAACAGCAACTTCGGGTAGGACGATGTGGCCAGCGCGGCATGCGCCGATTGAAGCGTCGCATAGACATCGGCGGGCTGGTTCGCGATCGGCAGTTCGCGTGGAAGCGCAAGAACCGGGCGGCGGCTCTCCGGCGTCGGGAACGGCGCGCGATAGGGCGCCATCTCCTCGTCGCTGAGCTTGCGCACGATGCCGCCCGGCAGCACGCGCTCAATGAACGCGTTGGCCTCGAGGATCATCGCCTCACCCTCGCCCGGCGTCCTGAATTTGCGGAAGGTCTCACGCGCAGCCTCGGCCTGGTGAAAGTCCTGCCAGGTCGGCATCGGACGGATGAACTCCATGAAAGCCAATCCGCGCACGATCTCCGGCCGGCGCGCGGCAAGATGGAATGCGAGCGCCGTCCCCCAATCCTGCGCGACCAGATAGGCCGATTTGATGCCGCGTTCGTCGATGAAGGCATCGAGATAGCGTGCAAGATCGAAGAAGCGATAGGCAATATCCGGTTTGTCGGATTGGCCGAAGCCGATGTTGTCGGGCGCGATGCAATGCGCGACCGATGACACCAGCGGCAAGATGTTGCGCCAGATATGCGAGGAGGTGGGATTGCCGTGCAGGAAGAGCGCAACGGGCGCGTCCTCCGCGCCTGTCTCGCGATAGGCCATGCTGCTTCCGAGGACGGACGCTTTGCGGATCTCGATCTGCTTGGTCATGTCAGCTCCTTGAACACGGTTTGGAATGCGATGGTCTTGAAACGCTCGAGCGCTTTGGGATTGCGATCGACTTTCATGCGCAGGATCGCGCCCTGCCACGACGCGAGCAGGAAGTCGGCAAGCTCCTCCGGCTCGAAATCGGATGCGATCTCGCCGCTGGCCTGAGCATCGCGGATGCAGGCGGCGAACGGCGAGCGCCATTCCGCAAAGATGGCCCCAAGGCGCGCGCGCAGCAGTTCGCTGCTGCCAGATGCCTCCAGGCTGAGATCGCCGATCAGGCAACCGCGAGCGTAGCCATCAGCCCCCAGCCGGCCGGTGATGATGTCGAGATAGCGCCTGAGCCGCGCGCGCGACGTCAGCGAGGCGTCGTCGAGGGCCTCGGCAACCAGTCCCCTGGTCACGTCGAAATAGCGGTCGAGCACCTCGGAGGCGAACGCCTCCTTCGAGCGGAAATGGTTGGTGAAGGACCCCTGGGGCGCGCCCGCAGCCATGGTGACGTCGCGCACGCTGGTGCCGTGGTAGCCGGTCCGGAACATGACCTTGAGGCCGGCGTCGAGGATGGCGTCTTTGAGTGAGGGCTTCGGCATGAGCGCCACAATACGTACGTACGTATTGCTGTCAAGCGCCAGCTTGTTTCCTCGGCGATCTCCCCGCCGATCAATCGGTTACCGAGCCTTTGAAGGTCAGATCAGCCTGCCGGCTGGCTCCGGGAGACCACCCAATAGCGCAGGCATGCGCCGATGGTACAGCCGACGAGGTAGCAGGTGAACATGATGAGGCCGAGGTCGAGCCAGTAGCCGAAGCGGCCCGGGACCACATGCGCCAACGAGGCCGCGAGCAGGCCTGCAACCAGCACCGCGAGCCAGCGCGCCGTGACCTTCGGGGTGCCGTTGCCGCGCTGGACCACCGAGATCCAGCCCATGCAGAACCCCAGCAGAACCGAGCCGATCAGCCAGCCCATATGGAACGAGACGAGATAGGGCATCGTCACCTCACCAGAAATTCGATGCGGCGGTTTTGCGCCTTGCCATCGTCGGTGTCGTTGCCGGCGACAGGCTGCGTGCTGCCGTAGCCGACAGCAGTGAAGCGCTCAGCCGGCAAGCCCGCCTTGACGAGATAAGCGATCACCGCCTGCGCGCGCTTCTCGGACAGCGCCTGGTTGAACGAATCCTCGCCGTCGGAATCAGTGTGGCCGGCAACCTCGATATCGGTGGTCGGGCAACGCAGCGCCGTCTCGATCAGATGATCGAGAATGCCGGCGGAGTCGGGATCGATGTCGGCGCGCTTGGGCTCGAAGCGGATCTTGCCCTTCGCCAGGAGCTCCGAGAACAGTTGCTGGCAGACGGTACCGTCGACCGGACCCGCCGGCGGCTTCACCGTGATTTCGGGCTTGTATTGCCAGTTTTTTGGAAAGTCCTTGCCGAGGCCGGCGCGGATGTCGTTGGCCGCACCCTCGTAAAGCGCATCCCCCGACAGCTTCACCTCGCGATCGGACACCACGAGCGTACCGGTCGACAGCCGCGACAGCGCGCCGAGCGCTGCGATCACGGCGGTGTTGAACGAACCGGGCGCACCGACGCTGGCCTTGAGATTATCGACGACCTTCTCAGTGAAGAATTTTCGCGACGCGCTGGTCGCGATCGCGGCGTGCACGACGTTGTCAGGCACGTAGCCGGTCAGCGTCAGGGTGGCCGCGACCGGATCCTTGTAGGCCTGGAAAATATAAGGCGGTGCCTTGATCTCATTGGCGGCGATCGAGAATCCCTCGGGTAGGTTCTTCAGCGCCGCGCCGATCGCCTCGCGGCCGCCGAGGTCGCGCGCCATGCCCGACAGACTGACCTTGGTATCCGATATCGTGATCTTGCCGTCTTTGAGCTTGCCGATCTGGTCGAGCAGCAGCATCGCGGCCGCCTCGAAACGGGGCGGTGCGCCACGGGCGAGACCCATCTGATCGGCGATCTCGGTCCCGTTGGCCTCTTTTCGCGCGGCCTCCGTGAGGCGCGCTTTTATCGCCGGCAGCGGAGCGGAGCCCGACAGCGTCACGCGCACCACGTCACGCTCGGCGTTCCAGACGAAGGGTTTGGCTTCGGGAGCAAGCCGGGTCTGGTCATCGACCAGCCGCACGCCGGGAACCAGCTCGACGGCCGTGACGGCATCGCGGCGTCCCTCCTCGGAGAAGGCATCGGCAATCAGGCTGATGTCACGGCCGTCGACCGCGATCCGGGTCTTGTCCAGGACGGTGTCCTTGAGCGCAGCCGAACTGCGGGCCGAGAGGTCGGCCTCGACAGGCAAAGTGTTGTTCCAGGCCGCAATTCCCCACATGACGGCCAGGGGAATCAGCCCCGGCCACCACTTGCTGGCCCACCCGAAAAGCATCTGCATTCGACGATCCGAACTCTGGAACCGGAGACAAAACAAACCCTTGGCAGGCTGTCAAACCGGAAATGGGGCCCTTTGCGAGGCCGCGCGTGGACAATTGGAATAACTTTTTCTTCAAGGGTCATTCCTTAAAATTGAAGGCGGAATGCCAGGGGCGACCCACCGGTCATGAAACAACTTCGAAACAACGTCATTCGCGCCGGGCTGGGAGCACTCTATTTCAGCGGGGCGCACCATCTGCTGCGCCCGCTGCTGTCGGGCGTCGGCGCCATTTTCATGCTGCACCATGTGCGGCCGGCCCGGGGCAGTGCCTTCCAGCCGAACCGGCATCTCGAGGTCACCCCCGACTTCCTGCGTGCGACGCTGTGCCATTTGCGCTCGTGCGAGATCGACATTGTCAGCATGGACGAACTGCACGAGCGGCTGGCGCAGGGCCGCTTCGAGCGCCGCTTCGCCGCCTTCACCCTCGACGACGGCTATCGCGACAACCGGGACCATGCGTTGCCGGTGCTGCGCGAATTCGACGCGCCCGCGACCATCTATGTCGCGAGCGACTTTGCCGAGGGCACGGGTCGATTGTGGTGGACCGCGCTGGAGGCCGTCATCGCCAGGGCCGAGCAGGTCGAGGTGCGGATCGGCCGTTCGGCGCTTCGGCTCGATGCGAGCACAACGGCCGCGAAACAGGCGGCATTCGACCGTCTGCATGATTGGCTGCGCGCGCTGCCGGGCGAGCCCGATCTGAAGCGCGAGATCGAAGCTCTCTGCGCCGCCCATGGGGTCGATATGGCCGCGCTGTGTCGCAGCCTTTGCCTGTCCTGGGACGAGGTGAAACAGCTCGCCACCGATCCGCTGGTCACGATCGGCGCACACACCGTCAGCCATTGCAACCTCGCCAAGCAGAGCGAGGAGATCGCCGCGCAGGAGATGGCGGTGAGCCGGGCGCGGATCGAGAACGCGCTGGAGCGCGAGGTGGTGCATCTCGCCTACCCCTATGGCGACCACGATGCCGCAGGAACGCGCGAATTTGCGCTCGCCGCATCCGCCGGCTTCAAGACCGCAGTGACGACGCGGCCCGGCATGTTGTTCGCCGAAAACGCCGGCCAGATGACCGCGCTGCCGCGCGTCTCGCTCAACGGAAATTACCAGGATGCGCGCATTCTGCCGGTGCTGACCTCGGGCGCCGCGACCGCGATGTGGAACGGTTTTCGCCGGATCTCGGCGGCTTGATCCAGCCGCCCCTTCCTTGACTCCCCTCCCCGCCGCGCTCAAAACGAGCGCCAACTCAAGGGAGGCAACATGTCCAACGATCTATTCTCGCTCAAAGGCCGCATCGCACTCGTGACCGGCGGCTCGCGTGGCATCGGCAAGATGATCGCGGCCGGATTTCTCGGCGCCGGCGCCGCAAAGGTCTACATCACCGCACGGAAGGCAGGCCCCTGCGAAGCCACCGCGAAAGAGCTCTCGGCGCAATATGACGGCGAATGCATCGCGTTGCCGATCGACATCTCGACCGTCGAAGGCTGCGACAGGCTCGCTTCCGAAATCATCAGGCTGGAGCCGAAGCTCGACATCCTCGTCAACAATGCGGGCGCGGCCTGGGGCGCGGAGTTCGACGAATTCCCGGAAAGCGGCTGGGACAAGGTGATGGACCTCAACGTCAAGTCGCTGTTCTTCCTGACCAAGGCGCTGGCCAAGCCGCTGCGCGCCGCGGCCTCGCACGCGCGCCCTGCCAAGGTCATCAACATCGCCTCCGTCGACGGCATCTTCGTCAATCCCGGCGAGACCTATTCCTACGCCGCGAGCAAGGCCGCGGTGATTCATCTGACACGGCGCATGGCGACGAAGCTGATCAAGGACAACATCAACGTCACCGCGATCGCGCCGGGCGCGTTCAAGTCCGACATGAACCGCGCCGCACGCGACCACGCAGACGACGTCGCCAAGCGCATTCCCGCGCGCCGCATCGGCACCGACGAGGACATGGCCGGCGTTGCGATCTATCTGGCCTCGCGCGCAGGGGATTACGTGGTGGGCAACACCATCGCGGTCGATGGCGGCGTGGTGTACGCGAATGCGGGGCTGGAGATCGCGGGGTAACGCTGCGCGCGGATGGCGAGTAGCGAACGGCGAGTAGCTGTTCTACTCGCCACTAAAGCGGGATGGCTTTAGTCTGAATCGATTTGGGATTCCCAAATCAGTTTGTTTCTGATTCACCATGCTGGCTGGATAGGAGGCCAGCATGGATGGGCAAGCCTTACTCTCTGGATCTCCGTAAACGTGTCGTAGCCGCGATCGAGGGCGGGATGTCGCGCAATCGAGCCGCCAAGCAGTTTGGGGTGGCGATCAGCACGGCCATCGGCTGGATGCAGCGGGTCGAGAAGACCGGCAGCGTTGAGCCTAGCCAGATCGGCGGCTACAAGCCGAAGGCAATTTCGGGCAAGCACGCGGTCTGGCTGTCACAACGGATCAAGGATGGCGATTTCACCATACGCGGTCTCGTTGCCGAGCTTGCCGGACGTGGCCTGAAGGTCGACTACCACTCGGTGTGGGACTTCGTACATGCCGAGAAGCTCAGCTTCAAAAAAAAGCGTGGCGGCTGGCGAGCGCGATCGACCTGAGGTCGCGCGGCGGCGAGCCCAGTGGACAAAGTATCAAGATCGCGTCGAAGCTGAGCGGCTGGTCTTCATCGACGAGACCTGGACCAGGACCGATATGGCACCCTTGCGGGGATGGGCGCCGCGCGGGCACAGACTACACACCAAGGTTCCCCACGGCCGCTGGAAGACCATGACCTTCCTGGCGGCCCTGCGCCACGACCGGATCGAGGCGCCATGGTTCATCGAGGGGCCGATCGACGGCGTGAGCTTTCGCATCTATGTCGAGAAGGTTCTTCTGCCCGTCCTTCGACCCGGCGATATCGTCATCCTGGATAACCTCGGCAGCCACAGGAGCAAGGCAGTTCGCCAGCTCATCCGTTCGGTCGGTGCCAAGCTGTTTTTCCTGCCAAGATACTCGCCCGACCTGAACCCGATCGAACAGGTCTTTGCCAAGCTCAAGCATCTGCTCCGCAAAGCCGCCGCGCGAACCGTCGACGCAGTCTGCGCCGCAATCGGCCACGCCCTCGACGCCTTCACCTCCGAGGAATGTGCCAACTACCTCAAAAACTCAGGCTATCGAACTTAATGCCATCACGCTTTAGCCATTCACCATTCGCCAACCACCTTACGACTCGATCTTCACGTACTCGAAATCGCCCGGCTTGTTGTCGATGCCGACCTTCGGCGGCGAGATCCAGGACGCGAACTTGCCGCTTTCGGTGACGGGCTGCATCAAGGAGGTGATGAAGTCGCCGTCGGCAGTCGAGGGCAGCCAATCGTCTCTGCGCTTGCCCCAGGTGACATCGTCGATCAGGATGCCGTCGGGCGTCGCATGCACGTCCTTGAACTCGCCGATGTGGCGGTGGAAGGCGACGTTGGGCAATTTGAGCTGGAAGTCGTAGCCGGCAGTCGAGATCACCTTGTTCCAGCGCAGCATGCCCTTGACGCAATCCTGGCTGTAATCGTCGCGCAGGCGCATGTTGAGCGCGGTCAGCGCCGGCTCGTCGACCAGCTTGATCTCACCGTTGACCAACTTCAGCACCGGATAGGTCGAATTCTTGAGCTGGTGATCGTCGTCGATCTGGGTCTCGTGATAACGGCCCTTGATGCCGGTGTTGAAGGCATTGGCCGCGTTGGTCGAGACTTCCGAGCCGAACAGATCCAGCGACAGCGTGTAGTGCAGGTTCAACTTCTTCTGGATGGTCGGAAGATCGATCACCCCCAACGCGCGGACCTTGGCGATGTCGGTGGGATCAGTGATGCCCGCCTCCCGCATCGCATCGCAGGTGCGCTGCACGACGCGGGTGATGCCGGTCTCGCCGACGAACATGTGATGGGCTTCCTCGGTCAGCATGAAGCGGCAGGTGCGCGACAGCGGATCGAAGCCCGACTGCGCCAGCGAATGCAGTTGCATCTTGCCGTCGCGGTCGGTGAAGTAGGTGAACATGAAGAAGGACAGCCAGTCCGGCGTCGCCTCGTTGAAGGCGCCGAGCATGCGCGGCGCGTCGGCATCGCCGGAGCGGCGGCGCAGCAAATCGTCGGCTTCCTCGCGGCCGTCGCGGCCGAAATATTTCTGGAGCAGATACACCATCGCCCAGAGATGACGGCCTTCCTCGACATTGACCTGGAACAAATTGCGCATGTCGTAGAGCGAGGGTGCGGTCTTGCCGAGATGGCGCTGCTGCTCGACGGAAGCAGGCTCGGTGTCGCCCTGGATCACGATCAGGCGGCGCAGCATGGCGCGATATTCGCCCGGAACTTCCTGCCAGGCGGGCTCGCCATAATGCTCGCCGAACGGCACGACGCGGTTCTCTTCCTGCGGCGCAAGCAGGATGCCCCAGCGATATTCGGGCATGCGCACATAATCGAACTTGGCCCAGCCGCGCGGATCGACCGAGTAAGCGGTACGCAGATAAACCAGCGACTCCTGGAAGCCTTCGGGGCCCATGTCGCTCCACCAATCCATGTAGCCGGGATGCCAGCCCTCGAGCGCCTTCAGCACCTGGCGGTCTTCGGCGAGATTCACGTTGTTCGGAATCTTGGTCGAGTAGTCGACGTTCATGATGTTCATGTGGACCTCCCGTGTGGAGACTGGCTCGTTTCAAGGGGCGAATGGCGACCAGCGAATGGCGGGTGAAGATTCCTGTTCGCCGTTCGCCACTCCCTTCGCTAGACTCGCGTCATATCGAATTTCGGCTTCTGGCCGCTGCCGTAGCGGCGCAGCGCGCCCTCCTCGCCGACCGCGTTCGGGCGCTGGAAGATCCAGTTCTGCCAGGCGGTGAGGCGCGCGAAGATTTTTGATTCCATCGTCTCGGGGCCGACGAAGCGCAGACTCGCTTCCATGCCGGTGAGGCTGTCGGGCGAGAAGCTGGCGCGTTCCTCCAGGAATACGCGCACCTCGTCGTCCCAGTCGATGTCGTCGAGCGCGAAGGTGACGAGGCCAAGTTCTTCCGCCTGCTCGGCGTCGAGAGCGGTGCCGAGGGTGGCTTCCGCGCGCTCCACGTCCGCCGGATCGGCCTGGAAGCGCGACTCCAGCCGCGTCAGGCCGTGGCTCATCGGATAGGGACCGAAATTCATTACCGACAATTCGATCGAGGGCGGCGGCTGGTTGTCGCCCTGGCGCGTGCCGATCAGCATGTAGGAGCGGTCGGCGGCGAAGACGAGTTCAGCGAGCGTGCCGGCGAAGCAGGAGCCCGGCTCGACCAGCGTCACCAGCGTGCGCGAGGTGACGTCGATGCGCTTGAGCACGCGCTTCCAATAATGCCTGATTTCGTTGACCAGCCAGTGCGCCTTGTTGGCTTCGAGGAAGGCGTCGGATGCCAGCACATGGGCGCGGTCGCCATGGCTTTTGAACACGAGCATCGCGATCTCGAGCTCGTTGATGCGCAGATGCAGGATGGCGTCGTCGAGCTCGCGCGCCACCTGCAACGGCCAGAACGACGCGCCCTGCGCCATCATGCCGTCGATGTCGGCGGGCGGCGCCGTCTCCGGCGCCTTGATCGAGATGGTGGCGACGCGCGCAATGCGGTCTATGTCGACGGTGACAAAGCCATAGCGGATGCTGGTCTCGTCGATGACGCGCTTCAGCGGAGAGAGCGTGATACCCTTGCCGCTGCCGGCACGCTTCGACTTGCCCGCGAACTCCCTGGCACGCTCGACGACCTTGGCCTCGAGCTTGGAGTTCGGTGCGATCTCGTCGACGAGGCGCCACTGCACCGCGCGCTTGCCCTTCACGCCCTCTTCGATGGTGCAAAAGAAGTCGGCGTGGTCGCGGCGCACCTTGCGCTTGTCGACGACCCGCGTGAGACCGCCAGTGCCAGGGAGCACCGCGAGCAGTGGCACTTCGGGCAGCGCAACGGCAGACGCGCCATCGTCAGCGAGGATGATGTGGTCAGTTGCCAGCGCGAGCTCGTAGCCGCCGCCGGCGGCCGAGCCGTTCACGACCGTGATGAAGCGCTGGCCGGAATTGTCCGACGAATCTTCCATGCCGTTGCGCGTCTCGTTGGTGAACTTGCAGAAATTCACCTTGTGGGCATGGGTCGAGCCGGCGAGCATGCGGATGTTGGCGCCGGCGCAGAACACGCGGTTCTTGGCCGAGCGCATCACCACGACCTTCACCTCGGGATGCTCGAAGCGGAGCCGCTGGACCACGTCCGCAAGCTCGATGTCGACGCCGAGATCGTAGGAATTGAGCTTGAGCAGATAGCCCTCGAACAGGCCGCCATTCTCGTCGACGTCCATCGTGAGCGTCGCGACCTCACCCTCGACCGCCAGCTTCCAGTGCTTGTAGCGGGACGGATCGGTCTGGAAATCGATGAATGTTGCGCCGCCTGCGAGGCGCCGATCTTCCCCGGCCATGGGCTACCCTTGAGCTCGTCTTGGTTTGTCTTGGATGCACAATAGTGCATCTTTCGAGAGGTGTCTAGATCAAATCCAGGCCTGACATGCACTTTGCTTCATCTTGGTGCCAGCGGCGTCGCGAGTCGCCTGGGACGCGTCACGCAGCTTGGAGCCCCCGGTCGTCCCGCAAAGCGGCTTTTGCAAATTGCCCGATGGCGTCAAGCGTTGGCGCCGGCGCTTCGCGGTGGGGAGAATGCCCGACGCCTGGAATGATCGTCACATCGACCGGGCAATAACATTCCTGCTGCGCGATCTCGACTTGGCGCAGCGTCCCATACTGGTCGTCCTTGCCTTGAACGACCAGGATGGGAACGCGGATGTAGGCGAGATATTCCGAGATGTCCCAGTCGCGGAATGCCGGATCGAGCCAGGCGCCGTTCCAGCCATAGAAGGCGTTGTCGACGTCCTGGTGCCAGCGCGCGAGTTTTGCCTTGAGGTCGGAGGTCTCATACGTGGTCTTGATCGCAGCGATGGACGCGACGGAGATATCCTCGACAATGAAATGCGGCGCGATCAGCGCGACGCCTTGCAGGCGATGATCCTGATGGGACCCAGCATAGATCGCAGCGATTGAGCCGCCGTCGGAATGGCCGAGCAACAGCCCGCGCTTGAAGGGAACGGCCTCGAGCACCTTCGGCAGCACGTCCAGCGCCTCACGCTGCATGTAGTCGAGCGGCCGCGGCAATGTCGCCGGACTGGACCGGCCGTAACCCGCGCGTGAATAGGCGAAGATGCCGGCGCCGGTGGCCTCTCGCAGCTTCTCGGGGAAATCACCCCACAGGCCGACCGAGCCGAGGCCTTCATGCAGCATGACGATGGTGGGCGCGTCGGCGGCTTGCGGCGCGAGCCAGATGTATTCGAGTCTGGCGGCGCCGATGCTCAGGAAGCCGGAGGGGGGGAGGTTGGTCATGTCCTTGCTCTTCTCTTTCCGTCGTCATGCCCGGGCTTGACCCGGGCATCCAGGCCTTTCGTCGCAGGCGGCTGCACGTCGATGGAAGGGTCAAGCCCGGCCAGCAACTCATGGCTGGTTCGCCCCTTCTCGCAACTTGAACCGCTGGATCTTCCCCGTCGCCGTTTTGGGCAGATCGTCGACGACCTCGATCCAGCGCGGATATTTCCATGGACCGATCGTCTGTTTGACGTGCTCTTTCAGCGCTTCGTACAGATTGTCGGTGTCGCTGCCGGCGCGCAGCACGACGAACGCCTTTGGCTTCAACAGGCCTTCCGGATCGGCTTCGGCGACAACGGCGGCTTCCAGCACCGCGGGATGCGTGATCAGCGCGCTCTCGACCTCGAACGGCGAAACCCAGATACCGGATACCTTGAACATGTCGTCGGCACGGCCGCAGAAGGTGTAACGGCCATCGGCGCCGCGCACATATTTGTCGCCGGTGCGGGTCCAGTGGCCCTGAAAGGTGTTCCTGCTTTTGGCGCGCTGATTCCAATAGCCCTCGCCGGCCGAGGGTGCCTCGACCAGGAGTTCGCCGACCTCGCCATCCGGCACATCGTCGCCGGCGTCACTGACGAGGCGGACCTTGTAGCCGGGGACGGCGCGGCCGGAGGTGCCGTATTTGATGTCGCCGGGCGCGTTCGACAGGAAGATGTGCAGCAGCTCGGTCGAGCCGATGCCGTCGAGGATGTCGACGCCGAACCGTGACTTCCAATTGTTGCCGACCGATTCCGGCAGCGCCTCGCCGGCGGAGGCGCAGATACGCAGGCGCGTCCCTGCCCGCGCGGACTTTGCGGCCTGGTCGTTCAGCATCGCCGCGAACAGTGTCGGCGCGCCGAAGAAGAGGGTCGGATTGTACTTGTTCAAGAGCTCGAACATCAGCTCCGGAGTTGGCCTCGCCGAATTCAGCACCGTGCTGGCACCGACCGACATCGGGAAAGTCAGCGAGTTGCCGAGGCCGTAGGCGAAGAACAGTTTTGCCGCCGAGAGACAGACGTCGTCCTCGCGGACGTTGAGCACGTGCTTGCCGTAGGTATCCGCGGTCGCCTGCAGGCTGGCGTGCAGATGCCGGACGCCCTTGGGCATGCCGGTCGAGCCCGACGAATACAGCCAGAACGCCGGCTCTTCGGGATGGGTCGGCGCCGTCGTGAATGTGTCGCTCTCGCGCGCGAGCTCTGGGGCGAGCAGCTGGTGGCCATGCGCGTCCTTGCCGGAGACGACGACATGCTCGAGATCGGGCAGCCGTCCGATCACCTCCTTCAGCACCGGCAACACTGCTTCGGACACGAACAGCACGCGCGCGCGGCAGTCGGCGAGGATGTAGGCGTATTGAGCCGCGGTGAGCAGCGTGTTCAGCGGCACCGGCACGATGCCGGCGCGGATCGCGCCCAGGAAAACGATCGGGAAATCGATCGTATCCAGCATGATCATCGCGACGCGCTCCTCGCGGCGGACGCCGAGCCGGCGGAGCATGTTCGCCGCACGCCGCGTCTCGCGCTGGAGTTCGCCATAGGTGAGCCGCGAGACGGTGTCGTCGAAGGCGAGCTTGCCTCCCCGGCCTTCCTCAACGTTACGGTCGAGCAGCCAGGTCACCGCGTTGTAGGATCCCTCGCTCACGGTCGTCTCCCCAGAATTAGAATTATAATTCATAGAAAGACACCGGGACAGCTTGCTGTCAATGGCAGTTGGCACTATGTTTCATTAAGATGCGCCGCAGGACCCCTGTAAAGAAGGCTCATGACCGATAGTCCCGACGCCGAATCCCGCTTTCTCGAACAACTCGGCCAGCGCGTGCGCACCATGCGCGCATTGCGCGGCATGTCGCGCAAAGTGCTCGCCAAGGTATCAGGAATTTCGGAGCGCTACATCGCGCAGCTCGAAAGCGGCAAGGGCAATGTCTCGATCGTGCTGCTGCGCCGCGTCTCCGACGCGATGGGCGCACATCTTGAGGACCTGCTGCCGTCAGCCGACCCGACACCGGACTGGCAGATGTTTCGCGATCTCTTGCGCAAGGCGACACCAGCGCAGATCGCGCAGGCAAAGGATCTGCTCGCCGGCGGCAACGCATCCGCGCCACGGCGCGCGCCGTTCTGCGGCATCGCGCTGATCGGGCTGCGCGGCGCCGGCAAATCCACTCTCGGAAGAATGCTGGCGAAGAAGGTCGGCTGGAGCTTTGTCGAACTCAACAAGGAGGTCGAGCAACAGAACGGCCTCTCGGTCGCCGAGATCATCGCACTATATGGCCAGGAAGGCTTTCGCCGCAGGGAGCAGGCAGCGCTGCAGCAGCTGCTCGCGCGCAACGAGCTGATGGTGCTGGCAACCGGCGGCGGCATCGTCTCGGAGCCGCTGACCTTCGACCGGATCCTGACCTCGTTCTACACGATCTGGCTGAAGGCCGATCCCGAGGAGCACATGGCCCGCGTGCGCCGCCAGGGCGACCTGCGCCCGATGGCCGACGACCGCTCCGCCATGGCGGAGCTGCGCAACATCTTGCTCAGCCGCGAGCCGCTCTACGCGCGCGCGACGGCGGTGGTGGATACGGCGGGGCTGTCGGTCGACGCGGCGGCCGCAAGGCTGATCGACGCCGTGCGGCCGGTGTTGCAGAACGAAGCGCGCAGCTTCGGCCTGCGGAGCGTGGCGCTGTAGAGATGACCGACAGCGACGTCAGCACCACGATGTTCGAGCGGATCGGCGGAAGTGCCACGATCGACCTTCTGGTCGACCGCTTCTACGGCCGTATGGACACGCTGCCGGAAGCGAAGATTATCCGGGCCATGCATGCGGATGATCTCGGCCCGATCAGGGATGTGCTGAAACGCTATCTCACGGAATGGACCGGCGGCCCCAAGCTCTATTCCCCCGAGAAGGGCCATCCGCGGCTGCGGCAGCGGCACATCGGCTTTGCCATCGGCGATGCCGAGCGCGACGCCTGGATGCTGTGCATGCGCGGCGCGATGGAGGAGACGGTGAGGGATGGCGCCGCGCGCCAGGAGCTCGATCGCGCGATATCGGGCTTGGCCGACTGGATGCGCAACCGGTAGCGCGCCCGCGGCCGATTTTGAAAAGCCGCGTTTTGGAATGGCGATCCCGGCATGACTCGAACATGCGACCTACGGTTTAGGAAACCGCCGCTCTATCCGGCTGAGCTACGGGACCGCGGAACCCGCCAAGGAGACGGGTTGCCTGGAGCTGTACATATCAAAGCGAGGGCCGAATCGGAAGCCCTCGCCGCCCTCCATTTTATTTTGCGGCAGATTGGCTCACCGCGGCCAAGAGGCGGTCAAGAGCCGGTCTTTGAATTCACCTTTCAAGCTCACGTATACGCTGGACCATTGCCGACTCCTGAACTCGCAGCGACCTCAAGTGCGCGATTCCTCACCACTCGATGCAATCTCACCGTAGGAAATATCAGAAAGCCTTGATCGAAACAGAGAACGCGAAATCACTTCGAAAGGTACGATAGCCGATTGGGTTTTAGATCGATCCGGCGATCGCTTTGACTTGAGCGCCGCCTCGCTCAGGATTTCCCATAAGCCCCCTGGTAGCGCCCGTCGCGGATCGCCTTCAGGGTCTCCTCCTCGCGCCTGATCTGGACACGCACCGCCTCCAGCAGCATCGCGGCGCCGGCGGCGGGAAACGACACCACGCCATCTTCATCACCGACCACGATGTCACCCGGCGAGATCACGCTGCCACCGACCGTCACAGGCACGTTGATCGCGCCTGGGCCGTTCTTGTAGGGCCCGCGATGGATCACCGCGCGGGCGAAGCAGGGAAAGTCGTCGCCGGCGAAGGCCGCCACGTCGCGGATGGCGCCGTCGATGGCATAGCCTTCGGCTTTGCGCCATTGCGCGATGTTCTTCATGATCTCGCCGACCAGGGCCCGGGTCTCGTCGCCGCCGCCATCGACCACGATGACGTCGCCGGGACCGACCAGCTCGAGTGCGCGATGGATGGCAAGATTGTCGCCGGGACGGGTCCTGACCGTGAAGGCCGCGCCGACCAGCTTGCCGCTGCGATGATAGGGCTTCAGCCCGACCGCGCCAGGCAGCCGGCTGAGATTGTCCGAAATGATCGAGGTTGGTGCATTCCTGAAGCCTTCGATGATATCGGCGGGAGGCTTGGGCACGCTGTTCGCTGCGATGGTGATCGTCATGAGGTTCGGTCCTTCCGAGGCTCTTATTCGGCGTGCGCCCGGGCCTGCGCGGGCATGATGCGGAAGGCGCGGCCTTCCTTCATCCACGCCGCGCGCTCGTCGCGCAACAGCGTGCGGCGAACCTTTCCGGAATCGTCACGCGGCGGCGCGCTAACGAACTCAAAACTCTCCGGATGCTTGTAGCGGCTGAGCCGGTCTTTCAAAAAATCCGCCATGCTGTCTGCGATCACCTGACCGTCCGCGCCGGGGTCCGGCTCGACGATGGCATGCACGCGCTGGCCGAGCTCAGGATCAGGCAGGCCCACCACCACGCAGGAGCGCACGCCGGGGCACGCGGAGACGGCAGCCTCGACCTCGGCCGGATAGATGTTGGCACCGCCGCGCAGCACCATGTCGGCGAGGCGGTCGCCCAGATAGAGATAGCCTTCGGCGTCGAGCCGGCCGATATCGCCGAGCGATTCCCAGCCGTCGGCGCGGCGCTTCGGCTCGGCGCCGAGATAGTGATAGGTGGCGTCCTTGCCGTCGTTGTTGAGGAAATAGATCTCGCCCGTCTCACCGGGCGCGACGTCATTGCCGTCCTCGCCGATGATGCGAAGCCTCGCCGTCTCCGCGATCTTGCCGACGGAGCCCTTATGCGTCAGCCATTCGGTACCTGATATGATGCAGGCGCCCTGGCGCTCGGTGCCGCCATAGAGCTCCCAGACCCTGTCCCGCCCAAGCCAGGCGATCCAGTTTTCCTTCAGCCAGGGCGGCATCGGCGCTGCCATGTGGAACACGGTCTGAAGGCTCGACACGTCATAGCCATTGCGAACCTTATCAGGCAGCGCCCAGATCCGGTGCATCATGGTCGGCACGAAATTGACCCATTGCACGCGCTCGCGCTCGATCTGGCGCAGCGTCTCCTCGGCATCGAACCTGACGAGGCCGGTCAGCTTGCCGCCGGCGAACAGCGCAAAATGCGACACGATGAACGGCGCATTATGATAAAGGGGGCCTGGATTGAGCAGCGAGACTGCAGCGGGAATATTGAGCGGCGGCGCAGCGAGGGTATCAGTCACCGCAGGCTGATGGTCGAGGATCACCTTGGGACGCCCGGTCGAGCCGCCGGAGGTCATGGCCTTCCAGTAGCGCGCGACCGGGGGATCGAGCGGCTCATCGGAAAAACCGTCCGGCACAAAATCCGCAGGCAAGCGGTTCGGCGCATTCCAGTCGGCCTCGCCGCCGACCACGAGCGCGGGCTTCAAAATCTCGAGCACGGCCGCGGCTTCGCCGCGCGGCAGCCGCCACGACAGCGAGGTCGGCGTCGCACCGCATTTCCATACCGCGAACGTGGTCTCGAAAAACGCATTGCTGTTGGGCAATCCGATCGCGACGAAATCGCCGGGCTTGACGCCCTTCGCCGCAAACGCGCGCGCCCGCCTGTTGGCACCGCGTTCGAGCTGGTCCCATGTCAGTCTGTCCCGACCGTGCTGGACGGCGATGGCGCCCTCGGGTTTGCGTTGCGCGTACCAGCGCGGCACATCGGACAGGGGCAGCAGCATCAGGCGTTTCCATTTCGTTTTCTTGGCGGGGCCTCAGGATGGGCGCGTCGCGCAGCGAAGTGTAACAGCCGGAGCCGACCCTTCAAGCTTCTGCATTCAGCGCTCCTTCGTCAATGCCGCCGCGCTCGGCGCGGTATGCGCCGACACATCGTAGCCGTCGGCATCGCGCAGGCGTCCGTGCAGCACGATGATGGCGCGCGAGATCGCCGGCAGCGTATCGACCAGCCGCTGGAGAGGTGGAGCGGCAACATGCCGCCCACCGACAGCCCCGCACCGGCGAGGACGTTCACCGGCTTGCGGTTCGGTGCATTCTCGTCCGCGGCCAGTGCGCGGCCGCAAACCTGCGCCAATGCGATGGCGGAGAAACAGGTCGACGCTCTCATGATGAGAATTTCTCTTCGCATTCAAACCGGTAAATGCGCCCTGCGGCTGCGGCTCCCGAGCCACGTCAAGCAAAAAATGTCAGCAACCCAGCCATGAATTTCCCGAGTTCCATGGGTGACAAGCCGACGAGAAAGGGGCAAAAATCGGCGACGACTCAGTTGGGGTTGAGTTTCTCAGGCTCTCGCAGAATGTTGTCCGTGTTTGCATCGCGTCGTGCGGCGCCACTTCTCGTTGCCGCAGCAGGAATTTTTCTGCTGACCACGCCGCATGCCCACGCCGAATGGTGGAAGCGCGCCCCTATCGACTTCGAGGAATGCGCCGACGCCGCCGAAAAATCCGCGACCAAGGCCGAAAAGACGGCAGCCCTTGCGGACTGCAATGCCAAATTCGCCGGCCGGCGCAAGGCTGGCGGCGGCTACACTTATTACGACTTCCTCCAGGACCGCACCTTCGACATCGCAGGTCCCAACCCGACGCCGGAGGAGCAGAAGAAGATCGACGAATCCTACACCGCCTATCTTGCCGATCAGCGCCGCAGCAATGAAGCCGCCGAGGCCCTGGCGCGGCAACAGCGCGAGCGGCAGGAGCAGCAGGAGCAGAAGCGCGAGCGGCAGGCGCAGCAGCTCCAGCAGGTCGCGCTGCGAACCGAGGTCGAGCGCGTGCCCGTGCCGGTGGAGCGCCCGAAGGTGCTGGGTGCGCGGCCGAAGAATGCCCCTTGCATCAAGGGCGCGTTCTCCTGCGAATGGCCGCGGCTGTCGGAAAGCCTCAGCGACCTGAAGAAGCTGTTCAGCCCGGCGCCGAGCAAGCCGGCCAAGAAGGGGTAAGCTGTCTCCACATCCGTCGTTGCGGCTTCGCTGCGCCCGCAATGACGAGTGGATGGAGATTCGCGCCCGACCCTCAGCGCGTCTGCTTCTTCTTCGAACGCTTCGGTGGGGTTACCGCCGGCGCAACCGGTTCTGTCGTTGCCTGTGAATTGCTCAGCGCCTTCCGGCTCTCCTGCAAGCGCGCGTCGTAGCCCGGCGAGTTCACGACGGTCGGCGGCCGGGCCTCCGCCAGGCGGGAGGCGCCGCAGAGCGCGGCCAGCCCGAGCCCGATCACTAGAGAACGTTTCATCGGCTCCTCCACTCAAACCACACCACGGATCTGTTGAGGCGAAAGGCCGGGCGGGCCCTTAGCCGCCGTCTCCGCCTCCTTGACCAGCACAGCAATGCGACGCATCAGCGGCACATCGACATTGTTCTGCTCGGCAAGCGCAATGACCGCGCCCTGCAGATAGTCGATTTCGGTCTTGCGGCCCTGCTTCAGATCCTGCCACATCGAGGAGCGCGCCTCCGGATCGATCTTCATGGTCCGCCGCAGAATCGCTTTGAAGATCATGTCGGGCAGTCTGAGCATCGCCGGCGTCCAGTTCATCGGGATGGGCGTCGACGACACCGGCGTGATGCCGGCGGCCCTCAGCGCAGCCAGGCCTTCCGCCATCTGGTCGGCGAACAGTTTTCGCCAGTCGCGGTTCGCCAATTGGGCGGCAAGCGGCATGTCGGACAGTGCGCTGAGTGCGTTGTTCAGATTGATGATGAGCTTGCCCCATTGCACGCCGGCGATGTCGCGGCTCGCGCGCAGGTCAAGACCCGGCACCGACAGCGCGGCAGCAATGTTGTCCGCGTCTTCACCCACCTGGATGTCTCCGGAGCTGGAACGATGGAAGCGCCCCTCGCCCATTGCGACCACATTGAACGGCACCATGCCGGCGAGCACGCGCCGGCCGCCGAGACGCTCCCTCAGCACGGCGACATTTCCGACGCCGTTCTGCAACGACACGATGACGGCATCCTGCGGCGCATGCTGCGCGATCTGATCGGCGACATCGGCCGTGTCGGCGCTCTTCACCGTCACCAGCACGATGCCGGCGCCGCAGAGGATCGACGGATCCTCCGACAGCGCGAGCTGGCCGGGGCCGAGCTTCCTCTCGGAGCCGTCGAAATCCGTCAGCCGCAAACCGAACCGCTCGATCTCGCTCTTCACCCGCGACCGCACCAGCAGCGCGACGCGGCGGCCGGAGGCGGCCAGCTGGCCGCCGACGAAACAGCCGATGGCGCCCGCGCCGGCCACCACGATCGATCGATCCGTCACCACCTGACCTGCTCCACAATGATGCGCTTTCGATAGCAGAGGCTTAGACCGGAGGCGAGGCCGGCTGCCCATCGCGGCCAAAGTGCATCTGCCTTGTAACCGTCATGAGACACCCATATGTTTTTGCATGGGGGCCTATCACCGGCGAGAGCTCGCCGACGAGAACGCCAAAGGAGAACATCATGGGTCTACTCGACGTCCTCAACGGCATGCAGAACGGACCCCGCGGCCCGAGCACCCCAAGCCCGCAAGGCTCTTCCGGCGGCATGTCGCCGATGACCATGGCGATCCTCGGCCTGCTCGCATGGAAGGCATTCAAGCATCTGACGGCAGGCCAGCCGGGCGGCGCGCCGCAGTCGGCGCCGGCGCCTGTGCCGCCGCCCGTGAATGCGGGCCCAGGCGGTGGTGTTGGCGGTGGCGGCATCGGTGATGTCCTCAAAGGCGGCCTCGGCGGCCTGCTCGCGGGCGGGGCGGCCGGCTCCGTGCTGAGCGGAGGCCTCGGCGATCTCCTCAACCAGCTCAAGCAGGGCGGCCACGGCGAGACCGCGAACAGCTGGGTTGGCAAGGGCGAGAACAAGCCCATCAGCCCCGGCGATCTCGCCAATGCGCTCGGCGCCGATCAGATCCAGAGTCTGTCCGCGCAGAGCGGCCTGTCGCGCGACGAGCTGCTATCGGGTCTCAGCCAATACCTGCCGCAGGTGGTCGATCATTTGACGCCGGATGGACGGCTACCGACCGAGAACGAGATCTCGGGCAGACTCTGATTTTCGTCAAAACGAGGGGAGCACTGAGATGAGCATGGGCGGCCTGTTGTGGATCATCGTGGTCGGCTTCGTCGCCGGCCTGATCGCGCGTTTCCTGGCGCCGGGGCCGAACAACCCCAGCGGCTTCATCCTCACCACCATCCTCGGAATCGTCGGTGCGTTCCTGGCGACCTTCGTCGGTCAGGCCATCGGCCATTACGGTCCTGATCAGGGCGCGGGATTCATCATGGCCACGATCGGCGCGGTGGTGGTGCTGTTCATCTGGCACCGGCTGGTCGCGAGCGGCGTGATCAAGGGGTAGCCCGAAGGCCGTGAGATAGAGGCACGTTGCCGCCTCAGGCTCCGTCATTGCGAGGAGCCCGCGACAAAATTGCGAAGCAATTTTGCGCTGATGCGACGAAGCAATCCAGACTGTCTCTAGGGACAGATTTCTGGATTGCTGGGCTTCGCTCGCAATGACGGGTTCACGTAATCAGATGCATCCCCGCATCCATGCGCACGACCTCGCCGGTCATGTTGCTGGAGGCCGGCATCGCCAGGAAGCAGACGAGCTGTGCGATGTCCTCGGCTGAAGAGGCAACCTTCAGCGGCACCTTCGCCACCACACTGTCGCGCACCTGCTTGGCGCCGGCCTCGCCGCGGCCCTTCGTGAACCAGGGCGTGTCGATATAACCGGGACACACGGTGTTGACGCGGACCAGCGGCGCGAGTGCGCGTGACAGCGACAGTGTCATGGTGTTGAGCGCGCCCTTGCTCGCGGCATAGGCGATCGACGATCCGACGCCGCTGATGCCGGCGACCGAAGAGACGTTCACCACCGCCGACGGTCGCCCGGACGCCTTCGACGCCGCCTCGAGCAGGTTGCGCGCCGCGCGCACCATCTGGAACGGGCCGATGGTGTTGACGCCGTAGAGACGCTGGAAATCTTCCGCCGACAATCCGTCGAGATCGGCATGAGCAACGTGCTTGGTGGTGCCGGCATTGTTGACGAGGATGTCGAGCTTGCCCCAGCCGCTGGCGGCCGCAACGATTCTACGGCAATCGTCATCCTTCGAGACGTCGCCCTGCGCGACCAGAACTTCGGCGGCGCCGGCCTTGCGGCAGAGCTCTGCCGTGGCTTCGGCTTCGGTCTTGCTCGACGAATAGTTGATGACGAGCCGCGCCCCGCTTGCGGCAAGAATTTGCGCAGTCGCAGCACCGAGGCCGGATGCGGAGCCCGTCACGATTGCGCACAAACTGTCCTTGGCCATCCGGATGTCCTTCCCCGTGATTGAATGTGGTGCCCTGTTTAGCGAGTTTGCCGCGCGCTGCAAATCGCAGCAAACTCCGCTAAGCGGAATTAGCCCAGACCGCTCACACCTCCATGCCGGTGCCGCAGATGGGCCTGCGATCAACGCTTGTCAGAGCCATGGCTTTTTCGGATCATCGGGCGCAAGAAGAACCTGCGCGTCGGCCCGATTGGGCAGGACGCGCCAATGGCAAAAACGGGGAACGCTGTGGCGGAGAGTGACAATATCGTCGTCGAGACCGCGGAGAAGATCTTCGCCGATCTTGCCGATCCGCAAACCATCAACAACGACAAGACGAATTCGTGGCAGGCGCCGCTCTGGCAGGCCCTGAGCGAAGCCGGCTTGCCGCTCTCCTGGGTGCCCGACGAGCTCGGCGGCTCCGGCGCAAGCTTGGCGGACGGTTTTGCCTTGCTGAACGCCGCCGGCCGTTTCGCCGTCGCGATTCCCTTGGCTGAGACCATGCTGGCGGGCTGGCTGCTGGCGCAAGCGAAGATGACCTCGCCCGAAGGCGAGATGACCGTGCTGCCGGCCTCGCCCAAGGATCGCATCACTGTTGATGCCGACGGCGCGCTCTCCGGCCGTTGCCGCGGCGTCCCCTTTGCCAAAGCGGCCAGGCATTTTGCAGTCCTCGCGCATGGGCCGGATGGCGTCTCGATCGCGCTGGTCGATGCAAGCAAGGGGCGGATCGCATCCGGGCTCAACGTCGGCTACGATCACAGCGACACCGTCACGCTCGACAAGGTCCAGCCCGTCGCCATCAAGGCGGCGCCCGATGGCGTTGACCAGACAACGCTGATGCTGATGGGCGGCGTCGCACGCAGCCTCCAGATTGCCGGCGCCCTGGAATCGATGCTCGACATCTCGGTGCGCTATTCCAACGAGCGCGTCGCCTTCGAGAAGAAGATCTCGAAATTCCAGGCCGTGCAGCACAATCTCGCACGCCTGGCGGGCGAGTCTGCCGCAGCACTTGCGGCCGCGACATCGGCGGCCGACGCCATCGCCAACGCGAAGACGTTCGACGACGAAGTTTATCTCGAAGCCGCCTCGGCAAAGATCCGCTGCGCGGAAGCAGCCGAAAAAGGCGGTGCCATCGCACACCAGGTTCATGGCGCGATCGGCTTCACCATCGAGCATATCCTGCACCGCTACTCGCTGCGGGCGCTGGCGTGGCGCGACGATTTTGGCTCGGAGAGCTACTGGGCGGTCGAGCTCGGCAGGCTGGTCGCCTCCAGAGGCGCCGATGAATTGTGGCCGCTCGTGGCTTCACGCTGACAGGGAGACGAAACACATGACCGCTGCCCTTCGTTTCGACCCGATCCGCCTGCCCGAGAACTGCGAACGACTACGCAAGGAAGTGCGTGCGTTCCTCGCCGAAGAGATCGCCGCCGGCACCTTCGATCCGCACAAGCCCAACCGCGAAGACACCGACGCCCCGGAATTTTCCCGTAAGGTGGGCGCCAAGGGCTGGCTCGGCATGACCTGGCCGAAGAAATATGGCGGCCAGGAGCGCTCTTTCCTCGAGCGTTACGTGGTGACGGAAGAGATGCGCGTCGCCAACGCGCCGACGCGGCGGTTCTTCGTCGCCGACCGCCAGAGCGGTCCGGTGCTGCTGAAATACGCGCCCGAACACATCAAGATGGATATCCTGCCGCGCATCTGCCGCGGCGAAATCTGCTTTGCCATCGGCATGAGCGAACCGAACTCCGGCTCCGACCTGTTCGCCGCGAAGACGCGCGCGACCAAGACCGACGGCGGTTATCTCATCAACGGCACCAAGATCTGGACCTCCTCGGCGCATATCGCCGACTACATGATCGCGATCTTCCGGACCTCGCCGCCGACCAAGGAAAACCGCCGTCACGGCCTGACGCAATTTCTGGTCAAGATGAAGCAGCCGGGCATCAAGGTAAACCCGATCGGCCAGATCACCGGCCAGTACGAGTTCAACGAGGTGGTCTTCACCGACTTCTTCGTGCCCGACGATCACGTGCTCGGCGAGGTCGATGGTGCCTGGAAGCAGGCGACGTCGGAGCTCGCCTATGAACGTTCCGGCCCCGAGCGCTTCCTCGAAACCTATTACGTGCTGACCGAGCTGGTCCGTGCGGTCGGTCCTGATCCGGACACGCGCAGCGCCGAAGGCATCGGCCGTCTCGTGGCGCAGCTCCACACCATGCGGCGCATGTCGGTCTCGGTGGCCGGCATGCTGCAGGCCGGCAAGGAGCCGGTGGTGGAAGCCTCCATCGTCAAGGACATCGGCACGGTCTGGGAGCAGCAGCTTCCGCACCGCGTGCGCGATCTCGCCGCCTTCGTCGAGGAGACCGCGACCAACCGCGAGACGCTGGAACGGCAGCTCGACTTCGCCATCAAGACCGCGCCGAAACTCACCATCCAGGGCGGCACCACCGAGGTGTTGCGCGGCATCATCGCCCGCGGACTTGGGCTCCGCTAAACCTTCGAGGACATCATGACCACCTACAAGGATATCGGCGTCGAGAAAGTTGGGCACGTCGGCACCATCGAGATCCGCAGACCGCCGCTCAACTTCTTCGACATCTCGCTGATCAACCAGATCGCCGACGCGCTCGACGAGTTCGACCGTGACATCGAGATCCGCGCCTCGGTGTTGTCCGCGCAAGGCAAGGCGTTCTGCGCCGGCGCCAATTTCGGCGATCCCGCGCGGCAGGCGCAGGAAGCGCAAGAAGCCGAGAGGAAAGCAAAGGGCGACCCGGCCGACAATCTCGGCCCGATCAACCATCTCTACATCCAGGCCGTGCGCATCTTCCGCGCCAAGAAACCGATCGTTGCAGCGGTGCAAGGAGCGGCCATCGGCGGCGGCCTGGGCCTCGCAGTGTCGGCGGATTTCCGCGTCACCTGCCCCGAAGCCCGCTTCTCCGCGAACTTCACAAAGCTCGGCTTCCATCCCGGCTTCGGCCTGACGACGACGCTGCCCGAGCTGATCGGCAAGAACAACGCCGAGCTGATGTTCTACACCAGCCGCCGCGTCACCGGCGAAGAGGCGTATAAATGGGGCCTCGCCAACGCGCTGGTGCCGCAGGACCAGGTGAAATCGGCCGCGATGAAGCTCGCCGGCGAGATCGCCGAATGCTCCCCGCTCGGCCTGCTTTCCACCCGCGCCACGATGCGCGCGGGCCTTGCCGATCGCGTCATGGCCGCGACCAACCACGAGCTCGCAGAACAGACGAGATTGCGTGCGACGGAAGACTTCAAGGAAGGTGTGCGGGCGACGGAAGAACGCCGCGTCGCGAATTTCAAGGGAAGGTAGCGCCCTCTCCTTCTCTAAACGGCCCTCTACCCCGTCATCCTGAGGAGCGAGTTGCACGGTGCTTAGCACCGTGCAAGGAGCCTCGGAGCATGAACGGCCCGGCTGGTGGCCGTCGCCCTTCGAGGCTCGCCGAAGAGGCGAGCACCTCCAGCGACAATGGCTTCGCCATTGCGCGGGCGTGACGGATCACTACGAGGAATTAACCGACGCGAAACGTCACTCCGCCGAGCAGGAATTCATTGCCCGCAACTGCGAGCCCCTTCTCGCGCGCAGCATGCAACACACTCGCTGCATCGGCTACCCGAAACTCCAGCGCGCTCATGATCTCGCTCGCACCCTTCACGAAACGGAAGGTTGCGTTGGGCAGCTTCAGTTCGGCATCGCCGTTCGCGGTAATCCCGATGATCTTGCCCCAGTGCCCCGCCAGCCCCTGCGGATCCGGGCTCTGCATCTCGACCGCTGTCAGCGCCTGCGTCACATCCTTGCGGATGAAGCTTTGCCAGTCCGGTCCGGCCGGCGGATATGCGCCCAGAATATCGTCGCTGCCTTCGGTGTGGTTGAACTCGATGAAGGCAGCGCGGCAGTCGCGCGGGTGGAGCTGGACGCCGTGATAGGGCGCGTGGTGGATCACGTTGGCGGTGCGCACGCCCATGGCGTTCGCATGGCGGCCGCGCTCGTCCGGATCGTTGCAGCAGAAGATCGCCATATAGCCGCCACGACCGCCGGTCTTCTCGATGAAGCGGCCCGCCGTGGTGCCATCCTTGAACGGCGCGACGACTTCCAGCATGATCGTGTCGACCGGGAGCAGTGCGTTCTCCAGGCCATATTTGGCGACATTGCCGTCGCGGTAGCAGACGGAAAGGCCCATGATCCCGGCGATGTCGGAGACGACGGGCGCGAGCTGCGGCGCGACCAGGCAGATCTGTCGCAGCCGCATATAGGGGGCCATCGTCATGCGCCCCTGAAGGCCGGCTTGCGCTTCTCGACGAAGGCTTTGGCGGCTTCCTTGTGATCCTCGGTATCGCTGCAGCGGGTGTGATGGATCGCTTCGCCGTCGAAGCAGTCTTCCAGCGGCAAATGCTCGGCATTGTTGATGTTGCGCTTGATGAAGCCAAGCGCGATCGAGGGCCCTTGCGCCAGCGACATTGCGAGCTCGTGCGCGGCGGCGTCGATCGCGGCGTCGGGGACGACCCTGGTCACCATGCCGATCGCATGTGCTTCCCTCGCGGTCAGCACGGGAGACGTCAGATAGAGCTCGCGCGCCCGCGCGCTGCCGAGCAGCTGGGTCAGGAAATAGGTGCCGCCGTAATCGCCGGAGAAGCCGACCTTGGCGAAAGCCGTCGTGATCTTGCAGGATTCCGAGGCGACGCGCAGATCGCACGACAACGCCATCGACAGGCCGGCACCGGCTGCGGCGCCGTCGAGCTGCGCGACCACGGGCTTCGGCATCTGATGCAGGATGCGCGACACCTCCATGCCACGGCGCAAGTTTGCAAGCTTCTGCTCGAACGGCAGCGGCGCGCGGCCGGCCGCCATCGACTTGACGTCGCCGCCGACGCAGAAAGAACCGCCGGCTCCCTTGAACAGCACGGCCCGCACGTCCGGATCGTCAGCCGCACGTCGCGCCGCCTCGACCAGGCCTGCGACCATCTCAGGGTTCAGCGCGTTCTTTCGCTCGGGCCGGTTCATGGTGATGGTGAGCAGCCCGCCTTCGAGCTTTTGCAGGACCATGTCGTTCATGGGAGGTCTCCCTGGTTGTTTCGTTTTGCTCTGTCTATCGCCACACTCATCATTGCGAGGAGCCCTTGCACGAAGCAATCCAGGCTGTCTGCTTGGAAACATCTCTGGATTGCCTCACTTCGCCGGCAATGACGACGCCTACTTCTTTACCAGCGGGCAGCGCGACTGCTCGAGCGACTGGAACGCCTCGCCGCCGGGCACGGTGGCGAGCAGCTTGTAATCATCCCAGCGCCTCCGGGACTCCGACGGCTTCTTGACCTCGAACAGGTACATGTCGTGGATCATGCGGCCGTCTTCGCGGATCTTGCCGTTGTGTGCGAAGAAATCGTTGATCGGCGTTTCCTTCATCACCTTCATCACCGCGGCAGCATCGGTCGTGCCGGCCGCCTTCACCGCCTTCAGATAGTGCGTGACGGAGGAATAGACGCCGGCCTGTGCCGATGTCGGCGGCCGCTTGACGCGCTCCTGAAAGAGCTTCGAGAAAGCGCGCGTCTCGTCGTTCATGTCCCAGTAGAAGGCTTCGGCCAGCAGCAGGCCCTGCGCCGTCTCCAGTCCGATCGAGTCGATGTCGGTGACGAAGGCCAGCAGCGGCGAGACCTTCTGGCCGCCCTTGGTGATGCCGAACTCGGCCGCCTGCTTGATGGCGTTGACGGTGTCGCCGCCGGCATTTGCCAGTCCGATCACCTTGGCCTTTGAGGCCTGCGCCTGAAGCAGGAACGACGAAAAATCGGACGTGTTAAGTGGATGACGCACGCTGCCGAGCACCTTGCCGCCGGTCTTGATGACGACGGCGCTGGTGTCCTTTTCCAAATCCTGGCCGAAGGCATAGTCGGCGGTGAGGAAGAACCAGGTGTCGAGACCCGACTTCACGGCCGCAAGGCCGGTCACATTGGCCTGACCGTAGGTGTCGAACACGTAGTGGATGGTATAGGGGCCGCAGGCCTCGTTGCTGAGACGGATCGATCCGGGTCCGTTGAAGATGATGATCTTGCCCCGTGCTTTCGCGATTTCGCCGGCGGCAAGCGCGGTCGCGGAAGCGGCGACGTCATAGATCATCTCGACACCCTGGTTGTCGAGCATATCGCGGGCGATGTTGGCGGCGAGATCAGCCTTGTTCTGATGATCGGCGGCCAGCACCTCGATCTTGCGTCCGAGCACCTCACCACCGAAATCTTCCACCGCCATCTTGGCCGCGGTCTCGCTGCCGGGGCCCGTGATGTCGGCATAGAGGCTCGACATGTCGAGGATGCCGCCGATCTTCAAGGGAGGCTTCTCCTGGGCCTGCGCGGCGGCGCTTGCACCCAAGGCAATCGCGGCGGCAAAAATGCCCGACAAACTATGTTTCATGGAAAACATTCTCCCTTGGTCGCCTGGCTCTGAACGGCGGCTTGATTATTGCTATTCCCTCGATCATGCCGGATGCGCAAGACAGCGGCAAGCAGAAGCGCAATGCGCATCGGCGGATGCTCTAGTGTTTTCCGCAAAGCGGAATGGTCGGAAGACGCAAGATGTTTCCGCATCGTCATTTGCGAGCGCAGCGAAGCATCCAGAGTCCCTCCGCGGGAAAAACTGGACCCTTCACTGCGTTCGCAATGACGGAGTGTGAGGAAGCGTCTTCGCGAACCGCTGCACTTGGGGTAAAGCCAGAGGGGAATGCAACCTCCCCGGGTCATATGACGCAAGGGCTTCAGCTCATCGTCGCGCTTTTTCTCGTCGGTGACAGCGCCGCGTACGCGGCGCCGTGCCAATTCGAAGCACAGGGCGAAGGCCGTGTCGCGGCGATCGTCGACGCGCGCAGTGTACGTCTCGACGATGGCCGTGAAGTCCGTCTCGCCGGCATCGAGGCGACAGCAACGACGAGGCAAGCCCTGACGTCGCTGCTCGTCGGCCGCGACGTCGTCCTGCGCGGCACTGACGACACGCCCGACCGCTACGGCCGCCAGGGCGCGCTGGTGTTCATCGGCGAGAGCGACACCTCCGTGCAGACCATGCTGCTCACCAACGGCGATGCCCTCGTCTCCGCTGAGATCGCCGACAAGGATTGCGCAACCGCCCTGATGTCGGCCGAGGCCGAGGCGCGGCGTCAAAAAAAGGGCAATTGGGCTGACCCATCGGCCATAAAAAACGCGGAAAGTCCGGACGATATTTTGGCCGGGATCGGGCGCTTCAGGGTGGTCGAGGGCAAAGTCCTGTCGGTCCGGCAAGCTGGGGCAATGACCTACCTCAACTTCGGACAGAACTGGACACGCGGCTTCGCGGTGACTATCTCAAAGCGGACGCTGCCGACGCTTGAAAGTGCCGGAACAACTGTCAAGTCATTGGAAAATAGACGCATTCGTGTCCGGGGCTGGGTTGAGGGGACGACGGGGCCGCGTATCGATGTGCTCCGGGCGGGACAGGTCGAGTTGCTGGGCGCAAACGAGCCGACAGGGGTAAGGCCTTAAAATCAGGCCAGGCACGGGTTAATCGACGTGAATGGGGTGCTAGAACGGCACGGACTGAGTGATGGCCGCCGCCTGCGGGCTGCGCCGGCCGCGCTTTGCCTCGTGCTAGGCACGGCCCTCGCCGGCTGCGGCGATATGGGCCGATTCCAAACTGCGGCGGCCCCGCCGACCGTCGCGCTGCCCAAGCCGAAGCCGGCGGTCGCGCAAACCCCCGCCACCGAAAAGGAGCACGAGCGCATTCTGGCGAGCTACGGCGGCGCCTATGACGATCCCAGGCTCGAATCGCTCGTTAGCAAGACCGTCGACCGGCTCGTCGCCGCCTCCGATCGCCCGGACCAGGGCTACAAGGTCACCATCCTCAATTCCGGCGCGGTGAACGCCTTCGCGCTGCCGAACGGCCAGCTCTATGTCACGCGCGGCCTGCTTGCGCTTGCGAGCGATACGTCTGAGTTGTCCTCGGTGCTCAGCCACGAAATGGCGCATGTGCTGTCCAAGCACGCCGCGATGCGCGAGGACCAGGCGCGCCAGGCTGCCATCGTCACCCGTGTCGTCACCGACATGAGCAACGATCCCGATCTCACGGCGCTCGCACTCGCCAAGACCAAGCTGACCATGGCGAGCTTTTCGCGCAACCAGGAGTTCGAGGCCGATGGCATCGGCGTCGGCATCTCTGCCAAGGCACATTTCGACCCCTATGGTGCCGCCCGCTTCCTCTCTGCGATGGAGCGCAATGCCGAGCTGAAGGCCGGCAAGAGCTCGCTCGATCCGCGCGCGCAGGATTTCACCTCGTCGCATCCGGCCACGCCCGAGCGGGTGCAAAACGCGCAGGCGATCGCACGGCAATACGTCGCCCCGGAAGGCGGCGAGCGCGACCGCGAGAGCTATCTTTCCGCAATCGACAACCTCGTCTATGGCGAGGACCCCAGCGAAGGCTTCGTCCGCGGCCGCAGATTCCTGCATCCAAAGCTCGGCTTCACGTTCCAGGCGCCTGACAACTTCACGCTCGACAATACCGCGCAGGCGGTGATCGGCGTGCGCGAGGGCGGCTCGCAGGCGATGCGCTTCGACGTCGTGCGCGTGCCGGCCGAGCAGTCCCTCGGCGATTACCTCAATTCCGGCTGGATGGAGGGCGTCGAGAAGGCGTCCACCGAGGACATCACGATCAACGGCTTTCCAGCCGCATCTGCCTCTGCCAAGGGCGATCAGTGGCAGTTCAAGGTCTATGCGCTGCGCTTCGGCAGCGACGTCTACCGCTTCATCTTCGCGACACGGCAGAAGTCGACCGAGAGCGAGCGCAATGCGCGTGAGACCGTCAATTCCTTCCGCCGGCTGACGCTCGAGGAGATCCAGGCGGCGCGCCCGCTGCGCATCAAGGTCATCACCGTGCAGCCCGGCGACACCGTCGAATCGCTATCCCACCGCATGGCCGGTGTCGATCATCCGGCCGAGCGCTTTCGCGTGCTGAATGGCCTCGATCGCAATGCACAGGTGAAGGTGCGCGACCGCGTCAAGATCGTGACTGATTGAGGTCGCGGTCGCTACCGCGCCTTTTCTTTCAAAAATGCGATGATGTCGGCGCGATCCTGCGCGTCGGGCACGTCGAAGAACATCTTGGTCTCAGGCACCATGGCCTGCGGTCCGCTCAGCCATCTGTCGAGATTTTCCTCGGTCCAGACGATGCCCGAGTTCTTCAGCTCAGGCGAGTAGTCGTAACCGGCGACGCTGCCCGCCTTGCGGCCGACAACACCCTTGTGCATCGGGCCGACGCCGTTCTCGTCGATCGAGTGACAATCTGCGCAGCCCTTGTAGAGCGTCTGGCCGCGCGCAACGTTGCCGGTCGCGCCCGCAGGTGCAGCTGCGCCCAGAAGCACGACAGCGACAAAGACGAGAGCCAGGCCTGAAGTGCTACGCTGAGCGACGGAATTCGGCCAGAGGTTCATGTGATCTCCTGTTTGCGGTTCCGCGAAACAGGATCGGCCGGGCCGAAATTTATTCCCGTCAGTTCGACGATCGACCCGCGTCCATATCGCCGGCCTCGCGCTGGCCGCTGAGCCAGAGGGCAAGCAGGGTCCAGAACGCGCCCGAGAGCAGATAGGCACCCGAGGCGATGACGCCGAGATTGGTGGCAAGCAGCAGCGCGACCAGCGGGGCAAAGCCGGCGCCGAACAGCCAGGCCATATCGGAGGTCAGCGCCGAAGCCGTATAGCGATAGGCCTGCTTGAAGTTCGAGGCGATCGCGCCCGAGGACTGGCCGAAGGAGAGGCCGAGCAGGATGAAGCCGATCACCATGTAGATGGTCTCGCCGAACGCGCCGGCATCGAGCAGCTGCGGGGCGAAACCGCTGTAGATCGCGATCGCGATCGCCGATCCCATCAGCAGCGATTTGCGGCCTACGCGGTCGGCGATGACGCCGGAGAGCACGATCGCGACGACGCCGAACACGGCGGCGACGATCTCGATGATCAGGAAGCGCACCGGGCTTTCGCGGGTGAACAGGAACACCCAGGACAGCGGGAACACCGTCACCATGTGGAACAGCGCGAAACTTGCCAACGGCGCGAACGCGCCCAGCATGATATTGTGGCCTTCGCGGGCAACCGTGTCCGAGATGCGCGAAGGCTGCAATTCGCGGGTCTCGAACAGCGAGGCATATTCCTCTGTGGTCACCATGCGCAGGCGCGCGAACAGTGCCACGACGTTGATGGCGAAGGCGACGAAGAACGGGTAGCGCCAGCCCCAATCGAAGAAGTCGTCGGCCGAGAGATTTCCGGCGAAATAGGCAAACAGCGCGCTCGCCACGATCAGCCCGAGCGGCGCGCCGAGCTGCGGCACCATCGCGTACCAGCCGCGCCTGGAGGCCGGTGCGTTCAGCGCCAGTAGCGAAGCCATGCCGTCCCAGGCGCCGCCCCAGGCGAGACCCTGCGCGATACGCGCCAGCGCCAGCAGCCAGATCGCGGCAACGCCGATCTCGGAATAGCCGGGCAGGAACGCCAGCGCCACGGTGGCGGTGCCGAGCAGGAACAGCGCCGAGACCAGCTTGGCCGTCTTGCCGTATTCGCGGTCGACCGTCATGAAAATGACGGTCCCGAGCGGCCGGGCGATGAAGGCCAGCGCGAAAATCATGAAGGAATAGAGCGTGCCGGTCAGTTCGCTGGTGAACGGGAACACCAGGCGGGGGAACACGATCACCGAAGCGATCGCGTAGACGAAGAAGTCGAAGAATTCCGAGGTGCGGCCGATGATGACGCCGATGGCGATCTCGCCGGGACTCGCCAGGTCGTGGCCGTGCTCGCCCGAGTGGAGGTCTGCCATTGCGGGGGTCTGTGCCGTCGCCATGCGTGCGCCCTTAACGTCCTGAAATCCAATGCCGACCGCCCCGGCGGGACGCCAGGCAATCCAGCCTTGTTTGACCCAATATGCCGCACTGCAACATTGGACAAATTGTCCAATGTCCGGATTGCTGCGCCGCAGCTACCCCTTGGCCCCGCAAAGGAAACTCATTCTCATAAGGCTCGGCCCGTGTCCCGTCTCAAGATCCTGGCGCTGCTACCCCTGGCGGTTGCGCTCAGCGGCTGCAACTATGTCGTGCTGGCGCCAGCCGGCGATATCGCGGCGCAGCAGCGCGACCTCGTCATCATCTCCACCATCCTGATGCTCCTGATCGTCGTTCCCGTGATGGCGCTGACGGTGCTGTTTGCCTGGCGCTACCGCCAGTCCAATAGCTCTGCCCGTTACGAGCCGGATTGGGACCATTCGACCAAGCTCGAGCTGGTGATCTGGTCGGCCCCGCTGCTGATCATCGTATGCCTGGGCGCGCTGACCTGGATGGGCACGCATCTGCTCGACCCCTATCGCACCCTCGGCCGCGTCCGTGCCGATCGCGCGATCGACCAGTCCAGGGCGCCGCTCGAGGTCGACGTCGTCGCGCTCGACTGGAAGTGGCTCTTTATCTATCCGGACTACGGCATAGCCACCGTCAACGATCTGGCCGCGCCCGTCGATCGTCCGATCAACTTCCGCATCACCGCGTCTTCGGTGATGAACTCGTTCTACATCCCCGCGCTCGCCGGCCAGATCTACGCAATGCCGGGCATGGAGACGAAGCTGCATGCGGTGGTGAACCACGCCGGCACCTATAAGGGTTTCTCGGCGAACTACAGCGGTGCCGGCTTCTCCGGCATGCACTTCAACTTCCAGGGACTGGACGACAACGGCTTTGACGCCTGGGTCGCGCAGGCCAAATCCGCCGGCGGCTCGCTCGGCCGCACCGAATATCTCCAGCTCGAAAAGCCGAGCGAGAACGAGCCGGTTCGTCGCTACGGCAGCGTCGATACCGACCTCTACCGCCTGATCCTCAACATGTGCGTCGAGACCGGCAAGATGTGCCAGAGCGAGATGATGGCGATCGACGCCAAGGGCGGTCTCGGCCACGAGGGCCTGAACAACACCCTGCCGCTGTCCTACGACAAGTACGCCCGCCGCGGTACCGCGTTCGGTCCCGAGCCGAGCTTCGTTGCCGGCACCTGCACGCCGGATGCACCGCAGGGCGCAGCGACCGCCGCGTCGATCAAAGCTCCCCTCGATACCGCGCCGCTCGTCGGCGCCGGGCTGAAGCGGCCGACCTTCGCGCCGCTGAAGTCCTCGTCCCTCTTCCTCGGACAGCGTCCCAAGTCCGATTCCTGAAGTCAGACTCCTAAAGAGATCCAGCATGTCTCCTGATCTTCTCAAGCTCATCTTCGGCCGTCTCGGCATCGATTCGCTGCCGCTGCACGAGCCGATCCTGGTCGGCACCTTCGTGATGGTCGCGCTCGGCGGCACCGCGTTGCTCGCCGGCCTCACCTATTTCCGCCTGTGGGGCTATCTGTGGCGCGAGTGGTTCACCACTGTCGACCACAAGCGCATCGGCATCATGTACATGATCCTCGGTATCGTGATGCTGCTGCGCGGCTTCGCGGACGCGCTGATGATGCGCGCGCAACAGGCGCTCGCGTTCAACGGCTCCGAAGGGTTCCTCCCCGCTCATCACTACGACCAGGTCTTCACTGCCCACGGCGTGATCATGATCTTCTTCGTGGCGATGCCGCTGGTGACCGGCCTGATGAACTATGTCGTGCCGCTGCAGATCGGCGCGCGCGACGTGTCGTTCCCGTTCCTGAACAATTTCAGCTTCTGGATGACGGTCGGCGGCGCCGTACTGGTGATGCTCTCGCTGTTCATTGGCGAGTTCGCCCGCACCGGGTGGCTGGCTTATCCGCCGCTGTCCAATATCGGCTACAGTCCTGACGTCGGCGTCGACTATTACATCTGGGCGCTGCAGGTTGCCGGCGTTGGAACGACGTTATCGGGCATCAACCTGATCTGCACCATCGTCAAGCTGCGCTGCCCCGGCATGACCATGATGCGGATGCCGGTGTTCACCTGGACCTCGCTCTGCACCAACATCCTGATCGTCGCCTCCTTCCCCGTGCTGACCGTCGTGCTCGCGCTGCTCTCGCTCGATCGCTATGTGGGCACCAACTTCTTCACGAACGATTTCGGCGGCAGCCCGATGATGTACGTGAACCTGATCTGGATCTGGGGCCATCCTGAAGTCTACATCCTGGTGCTCCCCGCCTTCGGCATCTTCTCGGAAGTCACCTCGACCTTCTCCGGCAAGCGACTGTTCGGCTACACCTCGATGGTCTACGCCACTGTCGTCATCACCATTCTGTCGTATCTGGTCTGGCTGCACCACTTCTTCACGATGGGTTCGGGCGCCAGCGTCAACTCGTTCTTCGGCATCACCACGATGATCATCTCGATCCCGACGGGCGCGAAGATGTTCAACTGGCTGTTCACGATGTATCGCGGCCGTATCCGCTACGAGCTGCCGATGCTGTGGACCATCGCCTTCATGCTGACCTTCGTGCTCGGCGGCATGACCGGCGTGCTGCTCGCGGTGCCGCCGGCCGATTTCGTGCTGCACAACAGCCTGTTCCTGATCGCGCACTTCCACAACGTGATCATCGGCGGCGTGGTGTTCGGCGCATTCGCCGGCATCAACTACTGGTTCCCGAAGGCATTCGGCTTCAGGCTCGATCCGTTCTGGGGCAAGCTGTCGTTCTGGTTCTGGGTCACCGGCTTCTACATGGCCTTCATGCCGCTCTACGTGCTCGGCCTGATGGGAGTGACCCGGCGGCTCCGCGTGTTCGACGATCCTTCGCTCCAGATCTGGTTCGTCGTCGCCGCGATCGGCGCCGGCCTCGTCTTCCTCGGCATTCTCAGCATGCTGATGCAGTTCGCGGTTTCCTTTCTCAAGCGCGAGCAGCTCAAGGACGTTACTGGCGATCCCTGGGATGCACGCACGCTGGAATGGGCAACCTCCTCGCCGCCGCCGGACTACAACTTCGCCTTCACCCCTGTCGTTCACGACAATGACGCGTGGTGGGATATGAAGAAGCGCGGCTACCAGCGTCCGCTGATCGGATTCAAGTCGATCCATATGCCCAGCAGCACCGGCACCGGCATCATTCTCGCCGGGTTCGCGACCGCAATGGGATTCGGCCTGATCTGGTACATCTGGTGGCTGGCGGCTGCGAGCTTCATCGCGATGCTCGCCGTCGGGATCGGCCACACGTTCAACTATCATCGCGACTTCGACATTCCGGCGGACGACGTCATCCGGACCGAGGACGCGCGCACAAAACTGCTCGCCGGAGCCAAGTAAATGACCATTGCTGTCAATCCCTCGCAAACCGGCGAGCCGGTCTTCTACGTCGCCGACGAACATCCGCATCCGGAAGGCTACAGCACCTCGCTCGGCTTCTGGATCTATCTGATGAGCGACTGTCTCATCTTCGCGATGCTGTTCGCCGCCTTCGGCGTGCTCGGCGCCAACTACGCCGCCGGGCCCGCGCCGAAGGATCTGTTCGACCTCGATCTGGTGGCGGTGAACACCTCGATGCTGCTGCTGTCGTCGATCACCTATGGTTTTGCCATGCTGACGATGCAGCAGAACAAGATCGGCCAGACCCAGATGTGGCTATTGATCACGGGTCTGTTCGGCGCCGCCTTCATCGGCATCGAGCTGACGGAGTTCGCCCACATGATCCATGAGGGCGCCACGCCGCAGCGCAGCGCCTTCCTGTCCGCTTTCTTCACCCTGGTCGGCACCCACGGCCTGCACGTCTCCTGCGGCCTGATCTGGCTGGTGACCCTGATGGTGCAGGTCTGGCGCTTCGGCCTGATCGAGGCCAACCGCCGCCGCCTGATGTGCCTGTCGATGTTCTGGCACTTCCTCGACGTGGTCTGGATCGGCGTCTTCACCTTCGTCTATCTCCTGGGAGTTCTGCGATGAGCACCGATACCCACGCAGCTGGCGCGCACGACCATCACCACGACGCCGGCCACGCCCACAGCACGTTCTCGGGCTACATGCTCGGCTTCGTGCTCTCGGTGGTGCTCACCGCGATCCCGTTCTGGCTGGTCATGAGCGGCGCGCTGCCGAGCAAGCAGATCACCGCGCTGGTCATCATGGCCTTCGCGGTCGTTCAGATCGTCGTGCACATGATCTACTTCCTGCACATGAGCCCGAAATCCGAGAACGGCTGGAGCATGATGGCCTTGATCTTCACAATCGTCATGGTGGTGATCGCGCTGTCAGGTTCGCTGTGGGTGATGAACCACCTCAACAGCAACATGATGCCGATCCACGAGATGACGGGAATGAAATGAGCGACCTCGTGACCCCCGGGGATAACGATCCGCGCAACCCCGCAGGGGCTGCGCGTCCATCCCCGTGGCTCTCGATTTTCTCGCTTGCGGCCGTCGCTGTTCTGATCGGGCTCGGCGTCTGGCAGGTCGAGCGTCGCGCCTGGAAGCTGGCACTGATCGACCGGGTCGAGCAGCGCGTTCACGCACCGGCGCAGCCCATCCCGCCGAGGGCGTCATGGCCGGCTATCACTGCTGCAAGCGACGAATACCGGCATGTCAGCGTCTCCGGCCGCTTCCTCCACGACCGGGAGACGCTGGTGCAGGCCGTCACCGAAGTCGGCCCCGGCTATTGGGTGCTGACGCCGCTTCAGCGCGCCGACGGTACCTCTATTCTGATCAACCGCGGCTTCGTGCCATCAGAGCGGCGCGACCCATCGACACGACCGGACGGCAATCCGGACGGCGACGTCGAGATTACCGGCCTGTTGCGCATCACCGAGCCGAAGGGCGGTTTCCTCAGGGACAATTTGCCCCAGCACAACCGCTGGTATTCGCGGGATGTCGCCGCGATCGTGGCCGCACGCGACCTTCAGAACGCCGCGCCCTTCTTCGTCGACGCCGATGCCGGATCTCACTCCGGCGGCGGTCCGATCGGCGGATTGACCGTGGTCCGCTTTCCCAATAACCACCTGATCTACGCGCTGACGTGGTTTGCCCTGGCTTTCATGCTTGCCGGCAGACTGATCGTCACATTCCGCGGCGGGCTGTTCCGCCGCAAGAAAGCCTCGAACGGCTTCGTCCACGAACCGGCCGGCGGCTCCGATGCCTCCGCCCGCAGGACGGGATCAGATGCTGGAACGATCGTCGAACCGACCTGACGACGGGACTACCTACGGCGAGCAGGCCGTCACGCTGCAATCGCAGGCGGACGCGCGCAGCGAGCTGATCGGCGCGGCCCCCACCGACGACGAGACCAACCGCAAGAACATGGCGCTGCTGATCCAGCTGCGCTGGACCGCAGTGGTCGGCCAGATCGTGACCATCGGCGCCGTGCATGTCTGGCTCGGCATTCCGCTACCTCTGACCCGCATGGGCGCGGTGATCGGCGCACTGGTGCTGCTCAACGTCTCGAGCCTGGTCTGGGTGCGCCATCGCGCCGCCATCACCAACAACGAGCTGCTGGTCGCGCTGATGCTGGATGTCGCAGCGCTGACCGCGCAGCTTTACCTGAGTGGCGGCGCCACCAATCCGTTCACCTCGCTGTTCCTGCTCCAGGTCACCCTCGGCGCGGTGCTGCTCGATGCCCGATCGACCTGGTCGCTGGTGGCGTTGACCTGCGCGAGCTTCGTGTGGCTGACGATCGCCTATCGGCCCCTCGACCTGCCGCCGAACCCGCTGAGCGAGACCTACACCCTCACCGTTACCGGCATGCTGCTGGGCTTCGTTCTCAACGCCGTGCTGCTGGTCGTGTTCGTCACCCGCATCAACCGGAACCTTCGCGAACGTGACGCGCATCTGGCTGCGCTGCGCCAGCATGCTGCCGAGCAGGACCACATCGTCCGCATGGGCCTGCTTGCCTCCGGCGCGGCGCACGAACTCGGCACGCCGCTCGCCTCGCTCTCCGTCATCCTCAGCGACTGGCGCCGCATGCCCGATCTTGCCGCCGATCAGGAACTTGCCGAAGACCTCACGGAGATGGAAACATCGCTGCAGCGCTGCAAGACCATCGTGACGGGCATTCTGGTGTCGGCGGGCGAGGCTCGCGGTGAAGGATCGTCGCCGACGACGGTGGATGCCTTCGTCACCGCGCTGGTCGAGGAATGGCGCGATGCGCGTTCGGCGCGGACGCTTTATTTCGTCAACACCTTTGGCGAGGACGTCGCGATCGTCTCCGACATCGCGCTGAAGCAGGTGATCTTCAACGTCCTCGATAACGCCTATGAAGTCTCTCGCGAATGGGTGGAACTGCTCGCCGAGCGCGAGGGTGACAATCTGGTGCTCTCGATCAGCGACCGCGGCCCGGGCTTCGCACCGGAAATGCTGACGCAGCTCGGAAAGCCCTATCAGTCGAGCAAAGGCCGCGCCGGCGGCGGGCTCGGCCTGTTCCTGGTTGTGAACGTCGTGCGCAAGCTCGGGGGCAGCGTCACCGCCGAGAACCACAGGAAGCGCGGCGCCACCGTCCGTCTGACGTTGCCGCTCGCCACACTTGCGATCGGAGGCAACTTTGACTCCTGACCGTTCGCTTATCGTCGTCGAGGACGATGAAGGCTTTGCGCGCACCCTGAAACGTTCGTTCGAGCGGCGCGGCTACGAGGTCGTGCTCGCCGCCTCGATCGAGGACGTCCGGAAAGTCCTGGAGGACCGATCCTTCGGCTACGCCGTGGTCGACCTCAAGCTCGGCGGCGCTTCGGGGCTTGCCTGTGTCGAGCTGCTGCACACCCACGACGAGGAGATGCTGATCGTGGTGCTGACAGGCTTCGCCAGCATCTCGACCGCCGTCGAGGCCATCAAGCTGGGCGCCTGCCACTATCTCGCAAAACCTTCCAATACCGACGACATCGAAGCCGCCTTCAGCAAGGCCGAAGGCAATGCCGAGGTCGCGCTGGACGTGCGGCCGACCTCGATCAAGACGCTCGAATGGGAGCGTATCCACCAGACGCTGATCGAGACGGATTTCAACATCTCGGAAGCGGCCAGGCGGCTCGGCATGCACCGGCGTACGCTGGCGAGGAAGCTCGAGAAGCGACCTGTGAAGTAGGGAATGCTTGCGAGGCTCGAAATGCCCCGCGTGGCTACTGACCTCGCAGCCAGCCGCCGTTAAGCTGCCGGGTGGCCGCGGCTCATCGCTGTGCGTCAAGAGCCCCAGCGAGGAGACTCCCAGTGACAACGCTCATCGATCGGTTCTACCGGCCTGCCGCGCTTTTGCCCACCCGCAGCCAACGCGACACCGAAACCGTTCAATTTGCAAAGGCGGCACTCGAGGCCGGCAAAAAAGAGGGCCTGCAACTGGCCGTACGGGCGCGCTATATCGCCCTGGCCGTCATCGCTTGCCTCCTGCTGGCCATCAACCCGGCATGGGAGCAGCTCTATTACGTGGCGTTGCTCGGCCTGTTCGCACTGATTGGCTGGGCCCAGGTCAGGGTTGGGCGGGTCGGCGTGTCGCGGGCAGAGCTGGCACTTTTGTTCTGCGACCTGGCGCTGCTCACAGTCGTCATCGTCGTCCCGAACCCATTCGGCACGACGCACTGGCCGGTGGCCATGCAATACCATTTTGGCAACTTCATCTACTTCTTCGTGCTGCTCTCGGGCGCCACGCTGGCGTATTCCTGGCGAACCGTGATTGCGGTCGGAACTTGGACCTCGGCCCTATGGGTGATCGGTATTGTCTGGGTGTGGTGGCAACCCGATCGCGATCCCGCACTGACCGCCCGCATTGCGGAGGCGGTAGGCAGCGATCACCGGCTGTTCGCGCTGATCTCGCCTGCTGCGATCGGATTCGGTATCCGTATCCAGGAAATCGTCGTCTTCATGATCGTGGCCGTGACGCTGGCGATCGCGGTCAGCCGCAGCAATGATTTGCTGATCCGGCACGCCGCAGTGGAACGGGAACGCGGCAATCTGGCGCGTTACTTCTCGCCCAATGTCGTCACGGAATTGTCGAAGCACGACGAGCCGTTGAAGCAAGTGCGTACGCAAGACGTCGCGGTGCTGTTCGTCGACATCGTCGGCTTCACGGCCTTTGCCGATGTGCGCGCCCCGGAGGACGTGGTGCGGACATTGCGCGAATTCCATGGATTGATGGAGCAGGAGGTTTTCCGGCACGAGGGCACGTTGGACAAATATCTGGGCGACGGATTGATGGCGACATTCGGCACCCCCTTCGCAGGCGCGCGTGACGCCGGCAATGCCCTGTGCTGCGCCCAAGCGATGATCGCGGCGGCGGACGGGTGGAACGCGCGGCGAACGGCGTGCGGTGAACCGCCGATGCGCGTCAGTTTCGGCCTGCACTACGGACCGGTGGTGCTTGGTGACATCGGGCACACCTGTCTGGAATTTGCCGTGATCGGCGCGACCGTCAATGCAGCAAGCCGTCTCGAAGCGCTGACGCGCACGCTCGACTGCGCGCTGGTGGCAAGCAATGATCTCGTCAGTCGCGCCCGGCTTGAGCTCGGCAGCACAGCCGAAACGTTTGCACCGCTGATCGCCATGGATCCCCAGGCGATCCGCGGGCTGGAGCGGCCGATCGCGATCTGGGCCCAGGCACGCGCGATGTCATAGTCGACACGCGAGCGCCGCTGGATCAGGCATCCAGACAAAAAGCCCGGCCAACCGGCCGGGCTTTCGATGTCTTGCGATCGATGCGAGGCGCTTACGCGGCTTCGTCGGCAACCGTGGTGTCATCGCCGTCGGTATCGTCGGTATCCGCCTCGCCTTCACCCTCGGCGGCTTCCGCCTTGGCGTTGCGGCGCGGGCTCTTGGCGAGTTGGGCCTCGATCTCCTTGACCGCTTCGGTTTCGGTCGAGTGCTGCACCACCGCGATCTCGCGCGACAGGCGATCGAGCGCCGCTTCATAGAGCTGACGTTCGCTGTAGGACTGCTCGGGTTGCGACTCGGAGCGGTAGAGGTCGCGCACGACTTCCGCGATCGCGACGATATCGCCCGAATTGATCTTCGCTTCGTATTCCTGGGCGCGGCGCGACCACATGGTGCGCTTGACGCGGGCGCGACCCTTCAGCGTCTCCAGCGCCTTCTTGACCAGCGCGGGCTCGGACAGCTTGCGCATGCCGACGTTGGCGACCTTGGCCGTCGGAACGCGCAGCGTCATCTTGTCCTTGATGAAGTTGATGACGAACAGCTCGAGCTTCGCGCCGGCGATCTCCTGCTCCTCGATGGCCAGGATCTGGCCGACGCCGTGAGCGGGATAGACCACGAATTCATGCGCCTTGAAGCCCTGACGCTGGGTCACGACCTTCTTTTCCTCGACCTTCGGCGCGGGTGCAGCGGCCTTCACGGCCGGCTTGGTAGCAGCAACGGGGGCCTTGGCAGGGGCGGCAGCAACAGGAGCCTTCGGAGCAGCGGGCTTGGCAGCGGGAGCCTTGGTGACGGGAGCCTTGGCAAGAACAGGCTTGGCAGCAGGCTTGGCAACGGTCGCTTTCGCGGCCGGTTTGGCAGTCTTGTTAGGCATTGCGCTTCTTTTGTTCTTCGAGGACTTTGCAGCCGGCGGCGCCTTGGCGGCGGTCCGACCCTTGGATGCGCTACGGCTGGCCGCGGCGACTTTTTTGGCCTCCTTATGGGAAGCCCTCGCTGAAGTACTCTTTTTACGCGTTTTCTGTGACACAGCCTGCGCGCGGAAACTGCCACGCCCCTGTTCGACATTTGGTTTCACGGGAACCCAACGGGGCCTACTGGGCTGACGGGGGTTCAGCTTAATGTGCCCAATATAGCACATTTCCCGCAAAAATCAATGATTTAGGGGTCTTCAGGGCCGGTTTTCGGCGTTGACGACGGTATTAGGGTTAAGTTTGCGCCGGAATTTAGTCACCGGAGCCGGGGTTCGGAGAAAAATACTTGTCGAACTTGCCTTCCTGACCGTCGAATTCCTTCGCGTCTTCGGGTGATTCTTTCTTCTGGGTGATGTTCGGCCAGCTCTTGGCGTACTCGGCATTGACCTGGAGCCACTTTTCCAGGCCCGGTTCCGTGTCCGGCTTGATGGCGTCGGCGGGGCATTCCGGCTCGCACACGCCGCAATCGATGCACTCGTCAGGATGGATGACGAGCATGTTGTCACCCTCGTAGAAACAGTCGACCGGGCAGACCTCGACGCAGTCGGTGTACTTGCACTTGATGCAGTTTTCAGTGACGACGTAAGTCATCCAACGCTCCGAAAAGCTCTTTTAAAAGTCGCGGCTTGCCTAGCGCGGATGGCCCCGCGCTGCAAGGTCGGGAAGGCGCGATCATGACGGCTTTATGTGCTTGATCGACCAAGAAATGAATAACATGCGCAATTAATTGCGCTTTGCGTCGCCGAGCTCCTCGTAGAGCACACGCGCCGAGGCGGCATCGCCGCGGCGCTCGTTGAAATTCATCACCTTCAACACGCGCACGGTCCTGTCGAGCGCGACCGTGATGACGTCGCCGACCTTGATCGCATGGCCCGGCGATTTCTCGCGCGTGCCGTTGATGCGGACGTGTCCTGTTACGACAAGCTCAACCGCGGAGGTTCGCGCCTTCACCACCCGCGCGTGCCACAGCCATTTGTCGAGGCGCTGCCGCTCGGTCGTGGGACTACTCCTTGCGACCGGAGAGCTGCTCCTTCAACGCGGCGAGTTTTGCAAACGGCGAGTTCGGATCGGCGGGACGATCACGCTCGCGCGGATTTGCGCTCGAGGCGTACGGACGCAACGACGGACCGCCCTGACGGTCGCGACCCTTGTCGCGGTCGCGGCCCCTGTTGTCGCGGCCCTTGTCACGATCACCGCCGAACTTCTTGTTGTCGCGGTTGCGATCGCGATCCTTGTTGTCGCGGTCCTTGCCCTGGAAGCTGCGATTCCGATCGTCGCGCCCTTCCTGGCGCGGTGCGCCCTCGGCGCCACCCTCGCGCGGCTTGCGGAAATCCCGGCCGCCATCGCGACGATGGCCACCGTGACGATGGCGCTCACCCGGCCTCGCGCCTTCGGCAGCTTCGCCGGGCGCAGCCGAGGCGCCTTCAGCACCGGCCTGAGGACGGTGGTTGTTGTGGCGCTGATGGCGATGGCGCTCGTGGCGCGGCTTGCGATCCTCGTGACGGCCGCCGGGACGCCAGACCTCGACGAGCTCGGGCTCGGCGGGCGTGGCTGCGGCTTCGACAGGCGCAGCGGCATCGGGAGATGCAGCGGCTTCCGTCGCCGCGGCCTCGGCCGGAGCGGCGTCGGCGGCGGCCTCGGCGGGCGCAGCAGCCTCTTCCGCGGGCGGCGGGATGCCGGGGGCATCTTCGGGCGTGACGGGACCTTCGGGAATTGCTTCGACCGGCTCTTCGTGCGCGGGCTCGTCGTGCTGCTCCATGCCGGGCGCGTCTTCGACGGTGACGGCTTCGGTCGCAGCGTCAACAGCCGCCGCAGTCTCCTCAGTCGCAGGCGCCCCAGCGGAAGCTTCGGCGGCCGGCGTCTCCGCAGCGGCAGGCGCGGCCGGCTTCGGCGGCAACGGCGCACGCTTCTCCATGCGATAGCCGAGCGCGCGCAGCACCGAGGCGAAATCCTCGCCCGCGGAGCCGGTGAGCGAGGTCATCGCCTGCGTCACCACGAAACCGCGGCCGTCGAATGCACCGGCGGGTTTTTCGCCCGGCGAATTATCCCGCCAAGCCAGCGCCGGGCGGATCAGGTCAGCGAGACGTTCCAGGATGTCGACGCGGACCGCGCGCTCGCCCGCCTGCTTGTAGCCGAGCACGCGATAGGCATCGCGCGGCAGGCTCTTGTCGACCGGAAACGAGGTACGACCCGACGAGGCCAGATGCTGCGCGCCAGACAGAGCCGAGAGATCGACATTGTCCTGCTTCAGCGCCCACAGCAGGGCTGCGAGCGCACGCGCGGCGGGCTTCAGGATGCCGGGGAAGTAGATGTGATAGGCGCCGAAGCGCACGCCGTATTTGCGCAACACCGCGCGCGAGGGCTGATCGAGATCCTTCAGCTCGTTGGCGATCTTCGGACGCTCGAGCACGCCGAGCGCCTCGACGAGCTGATAAGCGATGCCGCGGGCGATACCGGTGACGTCCTCCGCCTTCGACAGCTCGAACATCGGCCCGAGCAGCTTCTCGATGTGGGTCTTGAGCCACAGGTCGAGCCTCGCCTGCACCTTCTCGCGGGGGCCACCCGTCAGGCGCTCGTCGGAGATGATGCGGATGCGCGGATGCAGCGCCTCCTCTGCGGCGGTCAGCCGCGCCACGGCATCGCCGGTCCAGCGAATGGTGCCATCGGAGGTCAGCACGAACTGGTCGTCCGGCGCGTTGCCCAGTTTTTCGGCGCGCGTATTGATCTCGCCGGCGAGCACCGCTTGCGCGGCAGCCTGCAAGGCTTTCGCATCGGAGCCGGCTTCCGCCGCATCCGGTGCAAAGGTGAAGCCATCGAGGCGGCCGATGACATGGCCTTCGACGATGACTTCGCCGGTCTTGCCGATTTCCGTATTCAAGCTCGTGTTCTCCCGCAGGCGGCGCATCAATACACTGGTCCGGCGATCAACGAAACGCTCAGTCAAGCGTTCATGGAGCGCATCCGATAATTTATTTTCGACCTCCCGCGTGGTCCCCTGCCAGCGATCGGGGTCTTTCAGCCAGTCCGGCCGGTTGGCGACGAAGGTCCAGGTGCGGATTTGCGCGATCCGGGCCGACAGGGTGTCGATATCGCCGTCGATGCGGTCGGCCTGGTCGACCTGTGCGGCGAACCAGGAATCGGGGATGCAGCCCTTCTGCATCAGGAAGCCGTAGAGCGTCGTCACCAGCTCGGCATGGGCGGCCGGCGACAGCTTCCGGTAGTCCGGGACCTGACAGGCCTCCCACAGCCGCTCCACGGCGGCCTTGCCATGCGCGATATCGCGCACTTCGACGTCGCGGGCGGCATGGTCGAGCACGCGCATGTCTTCGGCGATCGGGGCGCGCGTCAGCGTCTCGTGGCCGGGGGCGAGGTTGAGCGAGACCTGGAGCGCGGCGAGGGAGGAGAAATCGAGCTTCGAGTTGCGCCATTGCAGCATCTTCACGGGGTCGAAGATGTGGTTCTGAAGCGCGTTCACCAGCTCAGGCTCGAACGGGCCGCAGCGGCCTGTCGTCCCGAACGTGCCGTTGCGCGTGGCGCGCCCGGCACGGCCGGCGATCTGCGCGAACTCGGCCGGCGTGAGGCGGCGGAACTGATAGCCGTCGAACTTGCGGTCGGAGGCGAAGGCGACGTGGTCGACGTCGAGATTGAGGCCCATGCCGACGGCGTCGGTGGCGACGAGATAATCGACGTCGCCGTTCTGGAACATCTCCACCTGCGCATTGCGCGTGCGTGGGCTGAGCGAGCCCAGCACCACGGCGGCGCCGCCATGCTGTCGCTTGATCAGCTCCGCGATGGCGTAGACCTCGTCGGCGGAGAAGGCGACGATCGCAGTCCGGCGCGGCTGGCGCGTGATCTTGCGATCGCCTGCGAATTCCAGCTGGGACAGCCGCGGCCGGGTGATCATGGAGACGCCGGGCAAGAGCCGCTCGATGATCGGCCGCATGGTCGCAGCGCCGAGCAGCAGCGTCTCGTCGCGGCCGCGGCGGTTGAGGATGCGGTCGGTGAAGACGTGGCCGCGTTCGAGATCGGAGGCGATCTGGATCTCGTCGACGGCGAGGAAGGACACATCGAGGTCGCGCGGCATCGCCTCGACGGTCGACACCCAATAGCGCGGACTTCTCGGCTTGATCTTCTCCTCGCCCGTGACCAGCGCCACGGCCTCCGGGCCGACGCGGGCGACGATCTTGTTGTAGACCTCGCGCGCGAGCAGGCGCAGCGGCAGGCCGATCATCCCCGAGGAATGCGCGAGCATCCGTTCGATGGCGAGATGGGTCTTGCCGGTGTTGGTCGGCCCGAGCACGGCGGTGACGCCGGCGCCCGGCACGCGATCGGACAGCGCGCGGTCGGAGGCGAAGGAGGAGGACGAGAGGGGCATATCTGGCTGATCAGGTAATAGCTGATGGGGCGAATGTCAGTGCTGTCTCGGACGGGTGGGCAACTGTCTCACTTTGCGACGCTTTTCCCGTTCGCTGTAAGCTTCGGAACGACTCTAGAACGAATCGCGGCCGAATCGCTGACTCCCCCGGGAGTCCCGATACGTTCACGCAACATGTCGCGGGACTCTTGTTTCCATCGCACTAGATGGAGTTTTGCGCAGTCGCACAAGCGGCGTTTCGATGACGGATTTCCTTAAATTGGGGATGGCGCGGAGTCGAATCAGAATCGGGGAGGAGTCAATTGGATTCCCGGGAATGGTGGGCTCGAAGGCATGTCGCCGAAACAACCCCATGCACAGTAGGTAAGTCATTGATATTACTGAGGCGGGTGTCTCCCGCCGCATCCGTCGTCCTGAGGTGCGAGCGCCGCGCCGGGAGCCCCGAAGGATGGACGGCCCGGACGGCGCGGCCGGGTTGCGCGCGGAAAACAGTCGGGCTGTCGCCCTTCGAGGGCCGCTGAAGAAGCGGCCACCTCAAGGTGACGGTCGAGGCGTATGTGAGCGGCCAATACCTACTGCGTCTTCGCGACCCGCGGCGGCTGGGCCGTGGTGACGAAGCTGGTCGCCTCCAGCATCGCCGGCCCGAGCGGCGTCGGCACTTTCAGCCAGAACGGGACCAAAACCCGTGTTCCCGCCACCGGCGCCAAGGCGATCTCGATGTTACGCTGGGCGGCGAGGTATTTGATCACGGGGCGGTCGGGGATGTAGCCGGCGATGGGCACGAAATACAGCGCGCAGACCACCACGGGGCCGTGATAGCCCTTCTCGGCCTTCACGGTCTCCATGCGCTTGAAATCGAGCTTGAGCTCGTAGCGCATGCGGCCGTCAAAGACGGGCGCCGAGCCGTGGCAGGCCTCCGGCGACACGGGATCGCCGTTTCCGGGCACGCGCACCAGCGAGGCCGTCATCGGATCGAACACGCCGCGCCGATGCGCCTCGGTGACGACGATGCGATCAGGATCGACAGGCGGCTCCGGAATGATGCCGAACTCCTTCACATTGCCCTTGTCGAGGGTGATGTGGATCTCCTCGGTCTTCTTCGAGGTGGTGGTGGAGGCCTGGTAGGCGGTCGCGACCAGCGCGCCGTTGACGATGCGGCCCTGCGCAGCGCCGGTGCCGGACCCGCCCGCGAACGACTTCAGGATGCCGGTGGTGCCGCCGGAGGCCGCAGCCGAGAACACATCGTCCTGGATATCGATGTTCCAGGCGCCGCGGCCGACCGGAATGCCTGCCAGCGAGGCCTCATATTGCGCCTCGAGCTTGCCTTGCGCCGCTGCGGGCGCGGCCCCCCACGCCAGCACCAGGCCGCCAAGAGCGGCCAGAGCCAGCCGGCCGGCCGCGCGCAGCCGGGGCGGAATGAGCGGGGTGGTGTGCACGAGACGATCCAATCGGGAAGCGAGTTGTTGTTACTTAAGCCTGTTGCGGCGCCAAGCAATGCATCCAGAAGCCACAGGCCGGGAACTCACCGGACTCTTTCGGAGGAGATTGCGCCCTTTATGTGATGGTAAGGCGTTTCAAACATTGCCGTTTTGGTGATTGGAGGGGGTGCGTCAGGCGGGCGCACCTCGCCCACCCATTCCGCTGTCATACCCCGCGAAAGCGGGGTGTCCAGTACGCCGCGGCGGATCTGGTGAAAGCGAGCTCTCAAACGCCGGCCTCTGGGATACTGGATCGCCCGCCTGCGCGGGCGATGACACCTGTCATGCGGCCTGAGATCCCGGGTTCGCACGCCGGCGCGCCCCCGGGATGACGGGCCAAAAACGGCCCGTCACCTTGACGTCCCGCCCCTTCCCCCCTATACGTCCGCCCGCTCCCTGCAAGGACAAAAGAATTAGCCCCCGTGGCGCCCCTGATGGCGGCCGCAATCGTTGGGGGATCGAACGAAGGATTTCTAGCATGTCTCGCCGCTGCGAACTGACGGCCAAGGGCCCCCTCGTCGGCCACAAGGTCAGCCACTCCAACATCAAGACCAAGCGCCGCTTCCTGCCGAACCTGGTCAACGTGACCTTCATCTCGGAAGCGCTGGGCCGCAACGTGCGCCTGCGCGTTTCCACCAACGCGGTGAAGAGCGTCGACCACAATGGTGGCCTCGATGCCTACCTGCTCAAGGCCAACACCGCGGCCCTCTCGCCGCGCGCCGTCGAGCTGAAGCGCGCCATCGAGAAGAAGGTCGGCGACGCGCCGGCCAAGAAGGCCAGCTAAGAGATCTAGGTTTGGGCGGGGGCTAGGTTGCGTCGCGTGGCGTAGGCTTAGCCGAGTAGAGTTGAGTGGCGGCCGGATCGAAAGATCCGGCCGTTTTTGTTGTGCGACAATATCGCAAGCGCAAGTTAGAGTTGTCTTGGGTCGTGATTCTGGGGTCAGCATTTTTCAATGCTTTTGGTGGAAGCTCACATGCTGCCTCGCAGCAAATTTCTTTGCCTCCCGTCCGTTGATCGGCAATCTTTCGTCGCCCCGCAACACGCCCCAGTCCGCAGCATATGACGACCTTCACAGTCGATACCCACCTCTTTAGAGAGCTCGGCGAATTACTCGTCGGGAGAGACTCGACCGCACTCATTGAACTGATCAAAAACTCGTACGACGCGGACGCGAGCGAGGTCGTGGTCTACGGCGAGGCGCTGACACAACCCAGTCGCGGGCTGATCCGCATCCGCGACAATGGGATTGGAATGTCTAGAGATGAGTTCGAAAGAGGATTTCTCCGAATAGCTTCCCGCAGCAAGGAGACATCAAGCCGCCGGTCCGCCGTATACAAGCGCCGATATACCGGCGCGAAGGGCATTGGTCGCCTTGCCGCGCACAAATTGGCTCGCCACCTACGGATCGAATCTGTGCGTTGGGATCAGAGCAATGTCTTGGCGTCCGGCGAGCTTCGCGCAAACTTGAGGGGAATTGAGGCCACCATCGATTGGGATTCGATCGAAGCCAAGGACACGCTCGACCAGCTCGAGTCTACAAACGCCATCGTGATAACTCCAACAAACGTCGGCTCAACGGCTCGCGCGGGAACGACTATCACCCTATCGAGACTCCGAAGGAAATGGACCTCCGCGGAGCACGGACGGTTTCTGGAGGAGATTCAGGCGTACGCTCCTCCTGCGCCGCTTATTGGCGGAATTCCTCGCTCGGTCTTACGCGAGGAATTACTGTTCAAAGAACCCGTTGTCCGCGACATCACTGATAAGAAGGGCAACAAGTTCACAGTCGTGCTCGACGGCGAGCTAGCCGCACCAGACGACTATTGGACAGCTATCTTGGAAGCATCGAACTGGATCATTGAGATTGATGCAAGCAAAGCAACAGGAAAAGTCCGATACGCGATCGCTCCAACGGAAAAGACCCTGGAAGATTTACCAGACATCGCGACTAGACGATTTGAAATTTCCCATCCCTCCCCGAGTGAAGGCCCCTTCTTCCATGCGCGCATATGGAAGCGAACTGGCGCTCGCTTCGGAGAGCTAAAAAGGGTGTCAGATCGATCAAGCGGCGTACGAGTCTACATGGAGGGATTTCGGATACTGCCATATGGAGAGCCAGGAAATGATTGGCTTAATCTCGACCGCGACGCAAACGAGCGCGATCGAAACTTCTTCAAAAGAGAGTCTAATCAAGAGCTCCTCAAGCAATTTCCATCGACTGAAGCTGATAGTGAAGTTGGACTAGGTATTGTTCCAAACAAGCACTACGCAGGAGGCGTGTTTCTGACAGAGACGCGCGCACCGTCACTCCAGATGTTGGTGAATCGTGAGGGCTTTGTACCGGACGCAGATTACGACACTCTGGTCGCGCTCGTCCGACGAGGCTTAGATCTCCAGACACGGGTGCAGGCCGCGGCGACTTCCGGCAAAAGAGCCGAGCGCAGAGAAACACGCGCTACGGCGAGAGAGACTTCATCCTATTCCGCTGGAATTGTACCAGTTGCCGCCAGCGTGCAGGCGGCCATGAGGGATGCGAGAACCCTCACCCAAACAGCAAAGCGCCTTGTTGCGAATGGCAAGATAGAGGCGGCCAACAAGCAAGTTGAGCTAGCCCTACGGCGTGTAGAAGCTATCACTGAGACGCCGGACGACCTTATCCAAGAGAATGCGATGATTCGCGTTCTCGCGTCGGTGGGAACACAGCTCGCCTCCTTTGTGCACGAGATCAATGGCCTCTTGTCGATCGCGTCGTCGGTCGACAAATCGCTCTCTGCTGTACGCGACACCCCCGGATTATCAGCCCGCCACAAGCAGGACCTCGGTAAACTGCAAAAAAGCGTGGGAGACCTGCGCCGCAGCCTTGAACGCCAAGCCTCGTTCCTCATCGACATCGTTGCTCCCGATGCTCGACGCAGACGATCTCGGCAATACCTAGCCAAGCGATTTGATGCTGCCGCCAAGCTCATTTCATTTGCTAGCGAAAGGGATCAGATCAAGCTGATTAATAACATCCCCACCGACCTGCAATCCCCACCGATGTTTCCGGCTGAGGTCGTCGCAATCTTCTCCAACCTCCTCACGAATGCGGTCAAGGCCGCGGGCAGCAAAGGTAGAATCAAGGCAACCGGCAAGCACGAAAAAGACGGGTCATCGACTGTTCGCGTGGAAAACTCTGGCGTGCGTGTGAGCCTACGAACGTCTGAGCGCTGGTTTAGGCCTTTTGAATCGTCGACGACTGCCGTCGATCCGGTACTCGGGCAAGGCATGGGGTTGGGGTTGCCGATTACCCGAAACATGCTCGAAGAGTATGGCGCAACAATCCGATTTGTTGAGCCAAGCGGCGGGTTCTCTACGGCGATCGAGATCCGTTTCCCCTCGGGAAGACCATGAAAAGCAAAACGAAGCCAAAAACCAAGAAATCTCGATCAAAAGCAAAGCGACCATGCGTGCTTGTTGTCGATGATGTTGAACACGAAGGCTCTGCGGCCGTGAGCCTGCTGGAACCTAGATTGCGAGCATTCTATCGATCGCCCGGAGATGTCGCCGATAAAGACATCGAAGCAGCGAATGTTATCCTCGTCGACTTCAAGCTTGATCAATGGCAAGCTTTAGATGATGCAACAACACCCTCGCTTCGACCCAGGCACGGCATAGCTTTAGCCGCAAACCTGCGCTCCAATCTCAATGAGAATAAGAGCAGGTCTCCAACAGCATTCGCATTGCGCTCGGGCAAGTTACATGAGCTCAGCGGAAGGTTGTCGCCTCGCAATCGAGAATACGCACTCGCGAAGATGCTCGATTTCGAGTGGGTGTTCGACAAGTCTGACACCGAGCGGCTTCAGCAAGAGGTCTTTGCGTTAGCGCGAGCCGTTCAATCACTTCCCCATCCATGGCCTTCCTATCAAAAAAGCGAAGCCGCTCTTCTTAAGCTCCTTAACACTCGTCGACGGATGGAATGGACGGCGAACGCAATAGACGAAGTCAGAACGTCCAATCCACCACAAGATGTCGCCGCGGAGACCTCCGGTGGGATGGCGATTCTTCGATGGCTTCTGCATGAGGTTCTGCCGTTCCCCACATTTCTACTTGACGAGCGATATCTCGCCGCCCGGATGCGCGTTCCAGCAGGGGCACTTCGTAACCTGTTGAATTCACCTCGACCATCAAAGATCCGTAAGGCGCTATCGCAGTTCAAATACACTGGCGTCCTAGACGATTTCCTTGGTCCGCGATGGTGGCGCGCGGGGATAGACAATTGGCTTTGGCACGAGACGCGCGGCGACCCACTGAATCCCAGCACATTGCGTTCACTTGCGAGACGAATGCTGCCCCCAGCATTAAGGAGCTTCAGTTAGACAACCCTGTTGTGTCCGTTGACGACCAATTTCAGCCTTCGGATGAATTTATCGAACTTAAGACAGCGGTTCAGATCAAGCCAGACGACTGGCCCGACATCGCGGAGCCGGCGTGGGTATCACTAGAAGCCGCAAGAGATAATGCCGACTTAGCCGCGCGAGTGATCGCGCTAGACCGTGCAAGAATTTAGATAACCAGGAAATAACGTGAGCGGGCTGCGATTCGACTTTCAAAAGCTGATTTTGGAACTAGAAGCATTTTCAAGGCTAGCTGAACCGTTTTTACTCTCGCAATCGCGCCCTGTCCTTGGGAGCTTAAAGGGGTTCCTCGAGCAATACCGAGCGGAGCCAACCGATCAAAAGAGGGCGTGGCAGGTTACCCCCGCGGCACCACTGCTGACGAACAGCGGCCGTGGATATGAGAAAGGCAACAAGGGAGGAAAGCACAGCATATTTGGTGAGATCACATTCATTTGGGAAATCCAACGCATTCCTGGGCGAAGCAAACGTCAACCCGCCGAATACTTCGAACTCAACGGTATAGCCTCGACTAAAGTCAGGCTGCTCTGCGAGTCCGCCGACGGCGCTGAGCCAAAAGAAATAGCAATGTGGCGGATGGAAATTGGAGACACCAAATCGCCGGGCTGTCATTTCCATATTCAAATTCTAGGTCAGTCTACAGGCTTCCCGTTTCCTAGTTCTTTGTCGGTCCCACGACTTCCCAACCTTATGGTGACACCGTTGGCCGCCGCAGAATTCGCCCTAGCGGAATTGTTTCAAGATGACTGGGCAAGGCATGTCGCACGAAATGGCCCGCACCTACAGAGATGGTCCAATATTCAAAGGGAGAGATGGAACAAATTGCTGAACTGGAAGCTGGACCTCGTAAACAAGAGCACAAATCCTTGGACTGCAATTAAGGCGGCGAAACCAGAGGCATCCCTCTTCTCATGACGCTTATCGAAAAGCCTGTCAGCGCACAAAGCTCGTTGGCATTGACCGAAGAGGCTCGCGTTCCGACTTCATGTCTAGTCTACACGCCACCGAAGCTTGCCAGCGCGATGGTCAAAGCTTTGCGGATAAAAGATACTGACAAGATTCTAGAGCCGTGCGTCGGAGAGGGAGCCCTGCTGCGCGCACTTTCAGATGCGGGTTTCAAGAGAGACCAGATCAGTGGCATGGATCTCTCGCCACTTAAGGGGACGTACGATCATTTTGCCAACGTTCAGCGAAGCGTTGACTTCTTGCGATGGTCCCGTGCAACCGACCAGCGTTTTGACAAGATCATCGCTAATCCCCCTTACGTCGCAATTGAGCGTCTGCAACCCGCAGAACGAACTGCTGCTTGCAGCGTCGCGCCGTTTGACGGCGTTGGCGTAAAGGCCGCGGGAAACCTCTGGCTCGCATTCCTTGTGGCATCAATCGGGTTGCTCCGACCTAGCGGTGGGTTGTGCTTCCTATTGCCTGCGGCTTGGGACTTCGCAAACTATTCGGAGGATTTAAGATCGAAGATTGGAAACTGGTTTGATCGCGTCGACGTCCACAGATCGCAAGAACCCCTGTTCCGCGCTTCAGGAATACAGGATGGTTCCGTGGTAGTAGTCGCGACTCATCTAAGAGATTCCCCGTCCGACCTCAAGCAGCCAACGCGCTTCGAATATCAAGACGCGTCTCAGCTCGTGAAGGGGTTGGCCTCTGTATCTTCGTCGGCACGCCGCATTCGCCCCCCTGTGAGTGCTCCGGCCGTTCTGTCATCGGTCGACACAGCGAGGCTCGACTCCGCTGCATCGATCACCATCGGTGGGGTCACTGGCGATTCTTCTTATTTTGTCTTGAACGAGAGTCAGCGGATAGCCCATGGCCTGCCTACCTCTGCCATGAGACCCGTGCTTTCCCGAGCGCGGCACTTAGTATCATCCTCGATTGATCGGGATATCTGGGACAAGCTCAAGTCGGCCGGAGAGCGAATTTGGCTGTTCGACCCCCCACCGTCCATTGTGCCTCACAAGGCCGTTCAAAAATACATCAGGTGGGGACGGAATGGTGGTTGCCGCACGACCAACCACAAGATTGCGGGAAGAACGCCTTGGTACAGGACGAAAATCCCGTCAGCTCCAGACGGATTCTTGAGTGGGATGACATCGGTTGGACCTGTAATTTGCCTTCGAGGCATGGATCGTCTTACTGCGACAAATACACTCTACGTGATTACCTTCGATCGCGGCCTGACGACTGCCGACCGAGCCGCGGTGTCACTTGCGTTGCTCAAATCCAGCGTCGGAGATCAACTTCGTCGAATCGGCCGAACTTATGCCGATGGCCTTATCAAATTTGAGCCAGGCGATTTACGTCAGGTCCGGATACCTCGAGTGGCGCACACAGCAGGCGCCGAAAAAACCTACCGGCGAGCATTGAACGAACTACTGGCGGGTCATGAGACTGCCGCACGCAAGTTGGCCGATGAGTGGTTCTCGAGTCGGGTCTAATTGCGTCACAACTAAGGATGACCGCGCCCGCCCAATTTCCGCTATACCCGCCCCGCGAGCATCACCCGGAGGCGCATCCCATGGAGCACGCAGCCAGCCTAGCCCCCAAAAACCTCGTCATCTGCTGTGACGGCACCGCCAACGAGATCGGAGAACATCTCCAACGTCCTGAAGCTCTGTCGCTACAAGACGGAAAAGACCTACGCGATAGCTCACCGCCTCCCCTACCCCCGAAAATCAATGCTCCGCAGCACGATCCCCGGCGGCGTGCCCTCGAACTCCGTCGCCCTATACTTGCTCGCGGCGCGGGCTTCGATGCGGTCGCGAAGGCGGGTGAACTGGGCTTCGCGCTCGTGAGGGCGGGTCTGCGGGCCGCGTTCGAGATCGTCCATGGCGGAGGTCGAGATCGCGCAGGGGATTTCCTTCGCGCCGTCCTGCATCGAGAACTGGACGATGCCGCGGTCCTGTTCATGGCCGATGAAACGGCCGCTGGTGAGGGGCATGGGATACCTCCTTTACGACTCTAAGGTCGTACCGGCCTTGGTTCGCAATTGCCCACGGGCGCAGGGAGCCACTGGCCGGTCGGCTTCATTCAAGCACGGCTGCGGCACGCGCAGCTACAACAACTCACTGCGGTGACTATGGGTCCGATCTGCGCTTCGCTGGTCCGGGACGACAGCACCTTGCGTAACGACAGCTAGGTCGCGGCGGGCCTCAGCCTTCTTCGCCTAATCTCGAAAAATTGTCGAGCAGCGCGGCCACCAGGGCGCGGTGGCGGGTGTCTTCGGGCGGGAGGCTCGCGGCGTAGAGGTTGAGGAGATAGCGCGCCTTCACGGCGGCTTCGGACCAGGAGGCGGCGGGCACCGTCAGCATGCGGCTTTCGAGATCGGCCTCGCGCTCGCGCAGCTCACGGACATTGTTCTCGACCTCCGCCAGCACGCGGCGCAAATCGGTGGCCTTCTGCGCGGCCATGCCGCGATGCTTGTCGAGATCGACGGGTTGATCAGTCATGGGCGACGCTCGCGTCGGCGGCTATCGCATCCGCAAGGTCGACAGAGCCGATCGACAAAAGCTCGGTGGCGCCGCGCATGCCTTCGACCGGAACGGTGATCATGGTGGCGATGCGGCGCCAGACCTCGAACGACAGGCCGTCGATCGTCTCCTCGTCGGTGACGACATCATAGGCGCCCGCCGGCAATTCGCGCGCGATGCCGCGGAGGTGAAACGGATGCTTGAATGTCACGGTTTCATGCCGCGAGCGGATGGTCATGCGCGCCTGCCTTTTCGCAAGTGGGCCCCAACCGACGCCGACTGTAGCGAGCATGCGCCCGTTGCGCGGCAATAGCCAGCACTATCGTCACCGCCGCTCTGCGCGGCGAGGCCGCAAACGTGCGCGGCGTTTTAGGCCTCGCTATTGCGGTGACGCGGGCGTAGGCTCGCTTGCATCATCGCATCTCCCGCCACGGCACCGACCGTCTGCACGCCGTGCGGGCGTGCAGAGCGATCCGGCGAACCGGATGAGCTCAACCATCAGAGGAGGGCGACATGGCCAAGGGACAGCAACGCAGCAATCGCGAAGCCAAGAAGCCGAAAAAGGACAAAGCCAAGGTGATCGCCGCGGCGCCGAGCCGCAAGGACGCGGCCTGGCAGCCGGAAATCGGCCAGGGGAAGAAGAAGTAGGGATCGGAAGTGCGCTTACCCTCCCCTGGAGGGGACCTGGAGGGGGAGGGTAAGAAAGGCAACCGTCTCCTCTCACCCGGAGGCGCATCACGTGGCGACGCCACCCGTAAACAGTCCCCCTCGCCCGTTAACCCTGCATTAACCAACGCAGCCTAGCCTGCTGCAATCGTCCAGCCATCATTAGCCCGAAATGCCCTTCCCGGTTCGCTCCAGGAGAAGCGCCGATGTCTGTTGCGTTGTTGACGTATGCCGATCTGGGTGCCCGCCTCGCGATCTCGCGCGAGGCGGCGCGGTCGTTGGCGCGACGGCGCCGTCTGCCGCGCTCGCGGTCGGCTGACGGCAAGGCCCTGGTGACCGTCGATTTCTCCGAGCTGCGCTACACGCCCCGCCCGCGAACGGGCCGCCGGGCGGACCCCATCGCTGTCTCCATGGCAAGGATCGACGCCATCAAGACCGCGGCCTTCAAGGCGGAGATCGCGCGGCTCCAGGACGTCGCAACCGCCTACAGGCAGGTGTTCGAGCGCGAGCGTGATCGCGCCGAGCGCCTCGCCGTCGAGCTGCAGCAGGCGACCGCCGAGGCGACGGCCGCCAATGCGTGGGCGGCACGGCTGGAAGACGACATGGCGGCGCTGCGGACCGATCGCCGCCCGGGCGGCTTGCTCGCGGGATTCGCGGCGCGTCGGCTGGGACATCTGGCCGCGGCCATCGTGCAGGCAGACCGCGCGGCGCGCGGGTAACACTCTTTCTTCAATCCCCGGCTTGCCGGACCAATCGCGAGGAAAAAATGGCTGGGAATACCGACATCCATGAAATGAAAGCCCGCATCGTCGTGTTCGGCGTCGGCGGCGCCGGCGGCAATGCCGTGAACAACATGATCACGGCCGGGCTCGAGGGCGTCGAGTTCGTCGTCGCCAACACCGACGCACAGGCGCTGGCGATGTCGAAGGCGCGGCGACTGATCCAGCTCGGCACCAAGGTGACCGCGGGCCTCGGCGCCGGCTCGCAGCCGGAACTGGGACGCGCCGCGGCCGAAGAGGCGATCGATGCGATCCGCGAGCAATTGGCCGGCGCGCACATGGTGTTCGTGACGGCCGGGATGGGCGGCGGCACCGGCACCGGGGCGGCACCCGTCGTCGCCAGGACCGCGCGCGAGCTCGGCATTCTCACCATCGGCGTGGTCACCAAGCCGTTCTACTTCGAGGGCCAGCGCCGGATGCGCTTTGCCGAAGCCGGCATCGAGGAGCTGCTGAAGACGGTCGACACCCTCCTGATCATCCCGAACCAGAACCTGTTCCGGGTGGCCAGCGAGAAGACCACATTCGCCGATGCCTTCGCCCTGGCCGACCAGGTGCTCTACTCGGGCGTCGCCTGCATCAGCGACCTCATCGTCAAGGAAGGCCTGATCAATCTCGATTTTGCCGACGTCCTCTCCGTCATGAAGGAGAAGGGCAAGGCCATGATGGGACGGGGCGAGGCCTCCGGCGAGAAGCGCGTGCTGGCCGCCGCCGTCGCGGCGATCTCCAATCCGCTGATCGAGAATCCCTCGATCAAGCGCGCCAGCGGCCTCATCATCTCCATCACCGGCGGCAGGGATCTCATGCTGTACGAGGTCGACGAAGCCGCCACCCGCATTCGCGACGAGGCCGACCCGGACGCCAACATCATCGTCGGCGCGTCCTTCGACGAAAGCCTGGAGGGCATCGTCCGCGTCTCGGTGGTGGCGACCGGGATCGACAATCTCGACCCGGCGCAGGCGCTGCCGGTGGAAACCGCCCTCACACAGCTCGCCGGAAAGCTGCGCAATGACGGCCGGCGCATCGCCGATCGCATCGAGCGCAGCGCACCGCTTCCGCAAGTGGGCAGCCCGCCGCTCCGCCCGCAGCCGCACCACCCCGTGGGGCCTCCGGCCCGGTTGGGTCCGGACCATGCGCGCCACGCGGCGATTCAGCCGCTCGATCCCTACGGCCGCGCGCCCGCGCGCAATGCGCCCGACGAGACCGTTCTCGATATCCCGGCCTTCCTGCGCCGCGCCGCCAACTGAGCGGTGGCGAGCCGGGTCGCCAATGCCGGAACCAACGCTTGCGACGCGACAACGCGCTGAGACCAGCCGTGTTCTCGTCACGCATGCGGTGGGCTCCCTCTCCCGCTTGCGGGAGAGGGTTGGGGAGAGCGTGGCTCCGCAATGGGACCCTCCCAATGTGGAGAGAGCCCCCACGCGGCGCTTCGCGCCGACCTCCCCCGCAAGCGGGAGAGGTTGAGCGAGCCCGCGGCCCGATCGGTCCAACCAAAAGCTATTCTGCACCAGAAGTCCGCGCGCCTGGAGCGCGCGGCTGCTTCACGCGGCCGTGCTGCGCGGGCTCTCCGCGACGTCCTTCTTGTCCGGCTCCTTGTCGCGCGACAGCCAGGCCGGAAAGCGAAGCAGGCGTTCGTTGGGGTCTTTCGGCAGCTCGATCGGCGGCGCTTCAACGGCCGAACTCGGCAAGTCCAGCGCCGCCTGCCCCGAGCGCACCGCATCCGCGCGCTGATCCAGCTCGCGCAACAGGGGATCGAGCACGCTGTCGATCTCGGTCGCCACCGATACCAGGAAACTGTTGAGCTCGCGCGCTTCGGGCACCACGGCCGTGGCCTGCTCGATCGCCTTGGAGAGACCGTCGACGACGGGCGCAAACGCGCCGGCGGCTTGCTTGATTCGCGTCTTGATGACTTCGATCTCGGCCAGGACGCGCTCACGCTCCCGCCTTTTCTTCTCCTCGCCGAGGCGCGCTTCGATTTCGGCGATCTGGGCCGCCAGGGTCGTGGCTTCGGATGCGAGCGCATCGCGCCTGCCGCGCGCGCGATCGAGATCGCGGCTGAGATGGTCCACTAAGTCGTCCTTTCCGAACATGGCTTTGCTCCCTAGGACAGGCGTCTTGCCCTGTAGGACGGCCTTGGCGCGAACCGCCAGCCTCGCCACCAACCGGATGGCCGGATCGGCCGAAACAGGCATCAACTTCAGTCGCGTCACATGAGCCGACATGGTGATCCCCCCATCGTCAACATTAGGCGACCGCATGGTTAACAGGGGGTTAACATCAACAGACGATGCGGCGATGGGACTGCATCCCCGCGGCGTCGCCTTCGTCTCCTCGCTCGCCCCCATTTCCGCTATACTCGCCCCGGTAGCATCACCCGGAGGCGCATCCCATGGAGCACGCAGCCAGACCCGAACCGAAAAACCTCGTCATCTGCTGTGACGGCACCGGCAACGAGATCTCGGAGAACATCTCCAACGTCCTGAAGCTCTATCGCTGCCTGCGCAAGACCGAGAGGACGCATCCGCGGCAGATGGTGTTTTACGATCCCGGGGTCGGCACGGTGACGGAGCCGTCGACCTGGAACAGGTGGAAGTCCAACATCAAGACGGTGCTGGGGCTCGCCACCGGCTACGGGCTCGACGACAACGTGCTCTCGGCCTATGGCTTCCTGGTCGAGCATTATGCGCCCGGCGACAAGATCTTCCTGTTCGGGTTTTCGCGCGGCGCCTACACGGTGCGCGTGCTGGCGGGGCTGATCCACAAGGTCGGGCTGATCTCGCCGGAGCAGGCGAACCTCGCAGGCTCGGGCCTCATCGCCTACAAGCAATATTCCGGGCTCGGGCGCGGCAACGACATCGAGGACCTCAAGGACATCGCGGTCGACGAGCAGGGGCCGCTGCCGAAGGACGCATTCGACCTCGCCGCGCAGTTCGCGCGCATCACCTCGACGCGCTGGCCGACCATCCATTTCATCGGCGTCTGGGACACGGTGGCGAGCGTGATCGTGCCGCGGCGCGACGTGTTCTTCCTGGTGTTCAGCCTGGAGGAGCTCGCCTTCACGCTGCGCAATCCCAGCGTCAACATCTTCCGCCAAGCGATCGCGATCGACGAGCGGCGCTGCATGTTCCGCCTGAAAGCGTACGAGGAGCCGCAGCAATTCTGGAGCCATCGCTACGTGCGAGACGAGAAGAAGGTGCCGCAGGACATTTTGCAGGTCTGGTTCGCCGGCGTGCATTGCGACGTCGGCGGCGGCTATCCGGAAGCCGAGAGCGCGGAATCGAAATATCCGCTGCTGTGGATGATCGAGGAGGCTGCGAAGGCGGGCCTGAACTTCAACCCGCGCACCGTGAACCAGCTGGCCTGGGGCATCCAGCGCAAGGCCTCGCCGTTCAGCTATGTCGCGCCCGCGTACACCGGTAGAGCCGGCAAGCTGCACGATTCCATGAGCGCGGCCTGGCGCGTGCTGGAGTATCTGCCGAAGAGCGCGACATACAAGGAGTGGCCGGAGCGCAAGGTCTTTGCAGGGTTCTACATCCCCGACAGCGAACCGCGCTTCATCCCCCAAGGCGCGCATGTGCATGAGAGCGTGCTGAAGCGCATGGCGGTCGAGCCCGGGTATCGGCCGGTGAATTTGCCGCGGGAGTACGTGACGGTGCCGATGCCGGTGGCGCCGGGCGTGGATCTGACCGCGGGCGGGGAGGTTGTGAGCTAAAGTAGTGCCACCCTCCCCTGGAGGGTGGGCATCCCGCTACCGCCGCTTTCTCCGATCACCGCTACTTTTCATTAAAATTCTCCGCCGCGCCTTAGGCTGATCGCAGAAATTGCTCCGCCATCATTGGAACCCTGCCACCGCGCCTTGCTTTGGCATGAGCGAAAAACTTTTTCGGATCATGCCGCCGCGGACTTGGAGGAGAGTGCCAATGCATCCGCGTCGACATGCCCGTGTCAAACCCGCCGGCCTGGTGTCCCGCCAGGCCAAGATCATCACCGACCCGCGCGCGCCCGTGATCGTCTGCACGCTGATCGACTATTCGCCGGGCGGGGCCTGCGTCGATCTCGGCGGCCAGGTGAAGATTCCCGATCGGTTCGAGCTGCTGCACGTGAACACCAAAAAGCGCTGCAAGCCGCATCGCCTGGAAGCGCGGCACGCGGGTGGGCGTGGTGTTTTGAGAGTGATGGATTCGCAAGCCTCACTCCGTGGGAGGCGCCCCCTCCCCCGCAAGCGGGAGAGATTAAAGGAGCCCGCGGCACGACTGTTCTCTAGCAACTGTTCTTAGGCCCGCATCCTTGCCTTCGCGCCCGCGACGATCTGCATCGCCACGCCGGCGATCCAGGCGATCAGCACCAGCAGGGTCAGCGCGTCGTGCGGCTCGAGGCGGAGCACGATGACGGCGACGGAGGCAAGTGACGCCAGCGTGGCGCACAGCGTGCCGGCGGAGCTCAGGAATTCCGCGGCATCGATCTGGCTGTGCGCGTCATCGAAGGGCAGTTGCGGCGTGTCGATGCCGAGATAGAAGCCGACGACGCCGAGCAGCATCATCAACAGCAGAAAGCCCTGCGTGGTGAGCGAGGTGAAGGCCGATCCGACATAGGCGCCGACGAACAGCCCGCACGCGGCACCGGCCATCGCGAGGCCCAATCGCTCGAACACGTGGGCGGTCTTGCGAACACGAAACCGCATGGCGGACCTCCGTGATGCCCCTGACATCGGGAGGTTAGGCCCATTTTGCGACCGGTGGAAGGCGAGGAGAGTTACGGATACGTGAGGACTCCGTGACTTCGCCCGTTGTCACGGGGTGACGAAAATCACCGCGCCCCGAACGTCGTCTTGCCGAACAGCGCCTTCTGCGTCGCAGGCTGCGAGCGCCAGTATTGCGGCGGGGCTTCGACTTCGCCGCCGACTTCCGCAGCGGCGTGCCAGCCCCAGCGGGGATCGTAGAGCATGCCGCGGGCGAGTGCGATCATGTCGGCCTTCCCGGAGGCGATGATCTCCTCGGCCTGCCTGGCTTCCGTGATCAGGCCGACCGCGATGGTGGGCAGCCCGGTCTCACGCTTGATCGCTTCTGCGAACTGCACCTGATAGCCGGGGCCGAGCGTGATCTTCTGCAGCGGCGAGACGCCGCCGGAGGAGGCGTCGATCCAGTCGACGCCGCGCGCCTTCAACGCTCTGGCAAACTGGATGGTCTGCGCCAGGTCCCAGCCGCCCTCGACCCAATCGGTCGACGACACCCGCATACCGACAGGCTTGTCGTGCGGGAACACCGCGCGCACCGCGTCGTAGATCTCGAGCGGGAAGCGCATGCGGTTTTCAAGTGACCCGCCATAGTCGTCGGTGCGCTTGTTGGAGATCGGCGACAGGAATTGATGCAGCAGGTAGCCGTGCGCGCCGTGCAGCTCGATGGCGTCGATGCCGATGCGCTCCGCGCGTTTCGCCGCCTCGACAAAGGCCTCGCGGATGCGCGTCAGACCGGCCGCATCGAGCGCGACCGGCGCCGCCTCGCCTTCCTTGTGCGGGATCGCCGACGGCGCCACCGTCTGCCAGCCGCCTTGCTGCTCGGCGATCAGCTGGCCGCCGTCCCAGGGCCGCGCACTCGACGCCTTGCGGCCGGCATGGGCGAGCTGCATCCCGATCGCGGTGGAGGAATGCTTGCGCACGGAGGAGAGGATCTGCTTCAGCGCGGCCTCCGAGGCGTCGCTGTAGAGGCCGAGGCAGCCCGGCGTGATGCGGCCGATCGCCTCGACATGGGTCGCCTCGATGCAGAACATCGCCGCGCCCGACAGCGCGAGATTGTTGATGTGGGTGAAATGCCAATCGGTGGGAACGCCGTCTTCGGCCGAATACTGGCACATCGGCGACACCACGACGCGGTTCTTCAGCGTCAGGCCGCGCAGCTTGATCGGGGAAAACAGGGCGCTCATGCAGAATCCGGGACGGGAGGAATGGAAGCGATTGCATGAAGTTTAGTGGCGCACGCGCGAATTGCGAGCTGCGCGGGCGGCATGGCAGCCGTGACGCCATGCATGCGGGTGTGGTGTGATGTCGCCCCCTACGGATGAATGGGTCGCAGGACGGCGCGGGGCGTTCAAGCCGATCGCCGGCTCGCGGGTGTGAACGCGGGTTCGCGTGCGCTCACTCCACCAGCGTGAACTGCAACAGCAGCGTCCGCTGCAGCATCGAGAAATTATCGTCCGACACCATGGTCAGAACGGTCTCGCCGTCGGGCGTGACGTGGAAGTCGATGCCCTCCATGTTGTCGATCTCGTGGCCGAGATCGGCCTCGAACACGACGGGGCCGTCGACCAATGCGCCCGGCGCGATCGCCTTCAACGGTAACGAGCGGATGCGGATGTTGATGCCCGTGAACCAGGAGAATTTGCGCTCGAGGATGAGCAGCTCGCTCGATGGCAGCAGCACGGCATCGCTGATGAACTGCTTGTCGGAGCGCCTGATGCTGAACTGGCCGGGCGATGGACCGCCGAGCAGGAAGCCGATCAGATTGCCGTCGGCGTCGAAGCCGCCTTCGGACATCGCGATCAGCGTGCCCGCGAGCGGCTGGCCTTTCATGTCCCGGGGTACGAACACCAGCGCCTCGAGCCCCTTGTTGTAGGGCAGCTTGCGGATCGCCTGTGGCGTCGGCAGCACCTCGCCGCGGGCGCGCGTGCCACCCTTGGCAAAGTCGAAACGCATGATCTGGTTGACGCGTTCGAGCCCGACATAGACGAGCGAGCCGTCACGCGCGAGCGACTCGGTATCGTACCAGAGCCGCTTCTCCGTGATCGGACGCCCCTCGCCGTTCAGCATCGGCGCAGCCTCGACGTCGTCGAGCCCGGCCATCTTGCCGCCGGAATAGCGGATGGCGCCCGTGAACCAGGTGCCCTGATCCGACAGTGAGAGGAAGCGCTCGCCTTTGTCGTCGAGGAAGCGAAGAGCAGAGAGGCCGCCGAAGCCGCGATGCGGCGAGGTCAGCACCAGACCGCTACGATAAGCGAGCTGCCCGAAGCGCGTGCGCGCACGGTCGCGCGGCTCGAAATCGGGAATCGGCCGCGCGTTGACCTCGATGCCGACAGGTGCGGTGACCGCGTGCTCGGGCTGCGCCGGCCTTTGGTCCGGCTGAGCCTGCTTGGCCGTCGACTGCGCCTGCGCGAGCCGCGACAGAGCGAGAGTGGAAAATCCCGCCGCCGCGTGGCCGAGAAAGAAGCGGCGGGATGAGTGCGTGCTCACGAATGCAATTTGCGTCGCGGGCGACCGGCCGGCTGTGAGGGCGCCGTGTTGGTTTCGCTGAAGAGTTCAGCGAGCTTCTCGGTGATGGCGCCGCCGAGCTCTTCGGCGTCCACGATCGTCACGGCGCGGCGGTAGTAGCGCGTCACGTCGTGGCCGATGCCGATCGCGATCAGCTCGACCGGCGAGCGGGTCTCGATCTCCTCGATGATGTGGCGCAGATGCCGCTCGAGATAGTTGCCGGGGTTGACCGACAGCGTGGAATCGTCGACCGGCGCGCCGTCCGAGATCATCATCAGGATCTTGCGCTGCTCGGGCCGGCCGAGCAGGCGCTTGTGCGCCCAGTCGAGCGCCTCGCCGTCGATGTTCTCCTTCAGCAGGCCCTCGCGCATCATCAAGCCGAGGTTTTTCCGCGCACGGCGCCAGGGCGCGTCGGCGGACTTGTAGATGATGTGACGGAGATCGTTGAGACGGCCGGGATTGGCCGGCTTGCCGGCGGCGAGCCACGCCTCACGCGACTGCCCGCCCTTCCAGGCGCGCGTCGTGAAGCCCAGGATCTCGACCTTGACGCCGCAACGCTCCAGCGTGCGCGCGAGAATGTCGGCGCAGGTGGCGGCAACCGTGATCGGGCGGCCGCGCATCGAGCCGGAATTGTCGAGCAGCAGCGTGACGACAGTGTCGCGGAACGTCGCCTCCTTCTCGTGCATGAAGGACAGCGGGTGATAGGGATCGGTCACCACGCGCGAAAGCCGCGCGGGGTCGAGGATGCCCTCTTCGAGATCGAACTCCCAGGCGCGATTCTGCTGCGCCATCAACCGGCGCTGCAGCCGGTTGGCGAGGCGCGCGACGATGCCCTGCAGATGCGCGAGCTGCTTGTCGAGATAGGCGCGCAGGCGCTCCAGCTCGTCATGGTCGCAGAGATCTTCGGCGGCGATGACCTCGTCGAATTTCGGCGCGAAGGCGTGGTATTCCGGCCCGCGCGGCTCGTTCCTGCCGTGCGAATTCGGACGTGTCGCCTCGCCCGGCGTCTCGTCGTCGCCGAGCTCGCCGTCGTCGAAGCTATCAGACGTCGAGGCCTGCGCGCTTTCCATCGCGCTGTCGCTCATCTCCTCGGATGAGGCCTGCGCCTGGTCCGCGCTCATCTCCTGCGCGGCGTCGGAATCGGGCGATCCCTCCGCGCCGGACTGATCGTTGTCGCCGTCCTGGTTCTCGTCGTTGTCGTCATTGTCCTCGCTGTCGGCGCTGCGCTCGTCGCCGAGCTCGAGCGCGGTCAGGAGATCATGCACGGCATCGCTGAACTTGGTCTGGTCCTCGACCACGCGGTCGAGCCGGTCGAGCCGCTTGCCGATCTTGTCTTCGAGGATGGGCCGCCAGAGATCGACCATCTTCCGCGCGGCGGCGGGCGGCGCCAGGCCCGTGAGGCGCTCGCGCACCAGCATCGCCAGTGCGTCGGCCAGCGGCGCGTCGGCGCGGTCGGTGATCTCGTCGAACTTGCCGCGATGGAAGTGGTCGTCGAGCATCGCGGTGAGGTTTTTCGCGACGCCAGCCATGCGGCGCGCGCCGATCGCCTCGACGCGGGCCTGCTCGACCGCCTCGAACACGCCACGTGCCTGCGGATTGCCCGGCATCAGCTTGCGATGCAGCTTGGCGTCGTGGCAGGCGAGCTTGAGCGCGATGGAATCGGCGTGGCCGCGCACGATCGCCGCATCGCGTTTTGTCATCTTTCGCGCGGGTTCGGGCAATCGCGCCTTGCCGGGCGCAAGACCCGGGCGCTCGGCCGCGAAGCTCACGTCGAGCTCGGGCGTCTTCGCGATGGCCTTCAGACAGGACGCCACCGAGCGCTTGAACGGCTCGGTCGGGGCTTCCTTGGTGTTACGGAATTTGGAGTTGGAGGGCGTGCTCATCTCGATCTCACCGTCGTCCCGGCGAAAGCCCGGATCCATAACCACCGGCGGTCATGACTTCAGAGAAATTGGCCACGTCGCTTCAATCGAGACATCACGCGGCATGGGCCCCGGCTTTCGCCGGGACGACATACCGAGAGAGATCAGCTGAGCGCCACGTTGACTGCGGATTCCGGCAGCTCCGCGTTGAAGCAGCGCTGGTAGAACTCGGCGACCAGGGGCCGCTCGAGCTCGTCGCACTTGTTGAGGAAGGTGACGCGGAACGCGAAGCCGATATCGCCGAAGATGTCGGCATTCTCGGCCCAGGTGATCACCGTGCGCGGGCTCATCACCGTCGACAGGTCGCCGTTGGCGAAGGCGTTACGGGTGAGATCGGCGAGGCGCACCATCTTGTTGACGATGTCCTTGCCTTCCTGGGTGCGATAGTGCTTGGCCTTGGCCAGCACGATCTCCACTTCCTCGTCGTGGCTGAGATAGTTGAGCGTGGTGACGATCGACCAGCGGTCCATCTGGCCCTGGTTGATCTGCTGGGTGCCGTGGTAGAGGCCCGAAGTATCGCCGAGGCCGACCGTGTTGGCGGTCGAGAACAGGCGGAACGCCGGATGCGGCTTGATCACCTTGTTCTGGTCGAGCAGCGTCAGGCGTCCCGAGACCTCCAGCACGCGCTGGATCACGAACATCACGTCCGGGCGGCCGGCGTCGTATTCGTCGAACACCAGCGCGACGTTGTTCTGGAGTGCCCAGGGCAGGATGCCGTCGCGGAATTCGGTGACCTGCTTGCCGTCGCGGACCACGATGGAGTCCTTGCCGACGAGGTCGATACGGCTGATGTGGCTGTCGAGATTGACGCGCACGCAGGGCCAGTTCAGGCGGGCGGCGACCTGCTCGATATGGGTGGATTTTCCGGTGCCGTGATAGCCGGTGACCATCACGCGGCGATTGCGGGCGAAGCCGGCGAGAATGGCAAGCGTGGTGGCGCGGTCGAAACGGTAGTCGGAATCGACTTCAGGCACATGAGGATCGACTTCGGAATAGGCCGGCACTTCGAGATCGCTGTCGATCCCGAACACCTGGCGCACCGACACCTTCATGTCGGGCATACCGGAAACTTCCTCAACTTTGGACATTGCGGCGGTCGTCATCAATCCTCCGAGGCCCCGGGCGGTCCCGAGACCAGTTATTTGCACAAGGCTGCGGCTGGGTGCGGCTGCGAACCTACCAGAGACAACGTGCCGGCAGAAGCCCGCGGCCCAATCAAAGTTCCGTTGTCTTTTCATTTAGATAGGCAAGGAACGCGATTTTTGGAAGGCTGCCCTGCAAATCGCGCCCAAATTTCGGCCCGGATAGGCACGCCCGGCCCGGGCGAATGGCACTTTCACCACCGCTCCTTACTTGTGTAAGGGTCTGAACCCGAATGCTCCAGCCCGCTACAGAGACGACGTGACGTCCTTCCTTGATCCCCTCATTTCCTTCGTTTCGGTCCATGCGTGGCTCGCCTACCTGACCCTGTTCCTGGCGGCCCTGCTCGAAGCGGTGCCAGTGGTGGGATCGGTGATCCCCGGCTCGACCATCATCCTGGCGCTGAGCGCATTGGTTCCCGGCGGGGACCTGAAGCTGCAATGGGTGCTGCTCGCAGCCGCCACCGGCGCCGTGCTGGGCGACGGCTCGGCCTATTGGCTCGGACACCGGCAGCAGCGCAAGATCCTCAACACCTGGCCGCTGGCCAATCATCCGCGCGTGATCCAGGAGAGCGAGACCTTTTTCCACCGCTTCGGCGCCTGGGCCGTATTCTTCGCCCGCTTCGTGCCGCCCATTCGCGCCTTCGTGCCGATCACGGCGGGTGCGCTCGACATGCCGCCGGCAAAGTTCTATGCGGTCAACATCCCCGCGATCCTGGTCTGGGCGCCGGTTCATGTGCTGCCGGGCGTGCTGGCAGTCTCGGCCTTCCACGACTATTTCGGCGTGCCGCACCAGGGGCATCTGGGCAAGCATCTCTGGATTCTGACCGTCGTGGCGGTGGCGATCGTACTGGGCGTGGCGGTCTGGATTTATCGCCGTCGGCAGAACGGCGTCGTCGCCGAGGCGAAGCCGCGGGCCTGATGGCGCAACGCCGGCCGTCGAGTCGCGTCCACCACGTTGCGTCTCTCGAGCACGATGGCGGGATCGCCGGCGTTGGATGAGGGCCGCAAGCACACAGCACAACAGGCGGGCAAACAGAGCTCTCTGTTGCCCAAACTGTGATCCGCCACGGCTCCGCAATGCGCAAATGTTCGTCAGCGAGGCGCGTTGTCGATTAATTGCTTCCCGGCGCATCGGCTTCGGATGACCCTCTCCCGATCACAGGCTGGCCATTGCGGTCGCCGAGATGACCGAAGGTGGTTGAATGCGCTCGAAACCAGCTGTTCGCAGGGTCTTGTTTGCGATCTCTGCCTGTGCGGTCATCTTGAATCCTGCTTCCCAAGCCACAGCCGAAGAGGTTCTGAAGGCACGGCTTGCGCAGAACCTGGGCCCGATCTCGGGCCTCGCGATTGTCGCCAAGGCGAACGGCCTGTTCGGCAAGCAGGGGCTCGACATCTCGGTCGCGAATTTCACCAGCGGAAAGCAGTGCCTGGACACGGTGATCGGCGGAGGCGCCGATATCGCGACCACGGCCGAAGCTCCGGTCACGGCGGCCGCGATGGCGCAGCAGCCGATCGCCTTCGTCGCCGGCATGGAGTACTCGGATCTGAAGACGATGACGGCCGCGTCCGCCGCAATCAGGACGAAAGAGGATTTGCGCGGCAAGCGCATCGGCTTCACGGCGGGAACCGGTAGCGAGGTCTACACCTCGGTTCTGCTGAAGGCGGCGGGATTGACGGCCAAGGACGTCATGCTTGTCAATCTTCGCCCCCAGGAGATGCTTCCCGCTCTGGCGGCCGGGAGCATTGAAGCCTTCGACACCTGGGAGCCGCACGTCGCGAATGCAAAGAAGGCGCTCGGTGAGGGTGCCGTCCTGCTCGATACGAAGGGAATCTACTCCGAAACCTTCAACATCGTCGTGACACGATCCTATCTGGAGGCAAACCCGGCAGTGTTGAGCAAATTCCTGGCTGCGCTCATTGAAGCGGAAGGCTGGGTCAAAGCCCATCCGGACGAAGCGATCGACATCGTTGCCGCGGCGACCGGCATGAAGCGCGATGAGCTTGCGCCGATCTGGTCGGATTACGTCTATCACCTGCGCCTCGACGACAAGCTGCTGGAGACTCTGAAAACGCATGCTGCCTGGCGGCTCGAAACCGGCAATCACCCGCCGGGAGCGGCGATGCCCGATTTCTCGAAGATCATTGCGGCGGCACCGCTGAAGGCGCTTGATCCCGCACGTGTGACGCTTTCGGTCGATCCATGAGCACCGGAGGGAGCAGCCGCACGACCTCGGCCGAACGTCTGAGCGTGCTTGTCGGCGCGCTCTCCGTGCCGGCCTTCGTCGGCGTATGGGAGTTGATCGCTCGGTCGCGGATCGTCAACGCGGTGCTGTTTCCACCGCCTTCCACGGTCGCGGTGGCCGTCCTTGATTGGATCCACAGCGGCCAGTTTTTGGGCGACCTCTCTGCGAGCTTGTTCCGTGTCACCGCAGGTTTCCTGATCGGGACGGCGGGCGGGATCATGCTCGGCGTCCTGACGGGCCGGTTCAGGCTGGTCTCGAGCCTGCTCTCCCCGTTGTTTCACATCCTCCGCCCAATCCCACCGATCGCCTTTGTGCCCATCGTGATCCTGTGGTTCGGGTTGTCCGAGGCCGGCAAGCTCTTTCTCGTCGTCTGGGGTGTGTTCTTCACCGTATGGCTCGCGACCCATATCGGCGTTCAGAAGGTCGATCGCGGGCTCGTTCGCGCCGCGCAGATGCTCGGCACGCCACGCCGGCAAATGCTCACGGAGATCATCCTGCTGGGCGCGCTTCCCTATATCGTCGTCGGCCTGCGCACCGCCGTCAGCATCTCCTTTTACACGCTCGTGGCCGCCGAGCTGGCGGGCGCGTTTGCCGGCATCGTCTACCGAATCGAGATTGCGCAACAGAACATGCAGACCGGGCAGGTCATGGGAGGGCTGGCGGCGCTCGGATTGCTCTCCTTCATCGCCGATCGTTCCTTCGCGGCCATTGCCGAGCGGGCCGTATGGTGGCGCTGATGCAGACCCCGCTTCGCCCGACCTCACCGCTGCGGCTCGTCGATGCTCCGCCGCAGCCTTCATCGGCCGCGCAGGAAGCGATCATCCGGGTCGACGATCTGAGTATCGTGTTCGATGTGCCGCGCGGCGAGGTCGTTGCGGTGGACCGGGTGTCCCTGGCCGTGCTGCCGGGTGAATTCGTCTCCCTGGTTGGTCCGTCGGGCTGCGGCAAGTCTACGCTCTTGAATGCGATGGCTGGCCTCGAACGGCCGTTCGAGGGCGAGGTCAAGGTCGCCGGCGAGCCGATGGTGGCGCCTCGACCTGAAATCGGGATGGTGTTCCAGCAGCCGCACCTGTTCCCCTGGAAATCGGTGCGCCGTAACATCGCTCACGGACCGCGCGCGCTCGGCAAGTCGAAAACGGAGGCGCTGCGGATCGCCGACGACCTGATCGACATGATCGGGCTGACGAGATTCGCGAACGCCTATCCGCATACGCTTTCAGGCGGCATGCAGCAGCGGGTGGCGATTGCTCGTGCCCTTGCAAACCAGCCGCGTGTGCTGCTCATGGACGAGCCGTTCGGTGCCCTGGACGCGCAGACCCGGGCTGTGATGCAGGATAATCTCCTCGAACTTCGCGACCGGATCCACGCCACGATCGTTTTCGTCACACATGACATCGACGAAGCCATTCTCCTGTCTGATCGCGTGCTGATCATGAGCGCCGGGCCGGGCCGCATCCTGCGGGATCTGTCCGTGGCCCTGCCAAGGCCGCGCTCCAGCGCTATTCTGACCGACGCTGCCTATTTCGCCCTCAAACGGGATTGCCTTGACCTGATCCGGACCGAAGGCCGCAAGGCGTTCGAGCAAATGGAAGCGGCGACCTGAACCGCCCGCAGCGGCTGGCATAGCTCTTGAATGGATCTGCTCCAGCAACGAGGGAGCGGGCAGATGTCAGCGGCAACTCTCAGGACCACGGCCGGGATCATGCTGGCGGAGTCGGATGCTCTGGTCAGGTCGCTGCCAGGCCTCCTCGATCCCCTTGATGAGGCTGACCGGCGCCGGGTGCTGGCCATCGGTCGCCACGAGGTTCGGGAAGCCGGCAAGCATATCTGGCGCCAGGGCGACACCCAGAACGGCATCTACCTGATCGAATCCGGCCGGATCCGCAGCTATTACGCAGCACCCTCCGGGCGTGAGGTGACGCTGGCCTACTGGTTCGGCGGCAATTTCGTCGGCGGGCCGGATCTCTTCGGAGCCGGCGCGCATATGTGGTCGTCGGTTGCCGTCGAGCGCAGCCTGCTGCTGTTTCTGCCTGGCCCCGCTCTGCGCGAGCTTGCACTTCAGTCGGCGACCATCGCGGTTGCGCTGCTGGATGCACTGGCCTTCAAGGCGAGATGTTACTCGGCCATGGCGCAAATGCTCGGCACACGATCGGTGACCGAGCGGTTGCAGCGCCTGCTGATCTTTCTGTCGAATATCTACGGCTCGCAGCACGGCCGCGAGATCGTGCTCGGCATTCCTTTCACCCACGGCGATCTCGCCAACCTGATTGGCGCGACGCGGCAGTGGGTGACGGTGCAGCTATCTCGCATGCAGGCGCGAGGCATCATCCGCTACGACAGAAGCCTGATCGTCATTCTGAATTTGCGCGCGCTCGACCTCGAAATCGTCTAAAGCGCGATGAGATTAGGATGAATCGTCATCGCACTTTGGGTCATTGTTTGAGCATGATCTTTTCGGAAAACCGCTGCACGCTTTTCCGGATCATGCTTTAGCCCGCGGCACGCGAATAGACATTCAGACCGAACAAGGCGGCGCCATCGTCGCGCTGCCATCGCGAGGCGAAGTCCAGGAGCGCGTGATCATGCCATGCGGGTGCCAGCAGGGTGACGCCCATCGGCATGCCGCCGGCGAGCGTCGCGTTGGGAAGCGACACCGCACACAGATCCAGGAGATTGACGGCGTAGGAGTAGTGTCCCAGACACGTATTGAGCGTGATGGGATCTTCCAGCATCTCCGCGATGGTGAAAGGACGCGGCGCAGTCGGCACGATGAGGACGTCGATCTGCTCGAAGAGCCCCCGGACCTGCCGCCGCAACTGCAGGAGTCGATGTTGCGCAGCGAACGCATCAGCCGCTGTAAACTCCGCCGCGCGCTGCAACACCTTGCGCGTCACCTCCAGCAGATGGCCGTGATCGACGTCGAAGAGCTTGCTGATCGCCGCGTAGCGTTCCGCGATCCACGGGCCCGAGAACAGCATTTCGCCGGCCTCGGCGAAGGGCCTGAAGTCGATCTCGCGGGCCTTGCCTCCCAGGCCCACCAGCCGCTCGCAAGCCTGCTCGTAAAGCCCATCGCACTCGGGCGACCCGAATGAATTGAGCTGAAAGGCGGAAATGCGTCCGAAGCGGAATTCGTCGGGGACGGCGGATGACGGCTCGCGCGCGTCACGGCTGTAGGGATCTTCCTCGTCGAAGCCCTCGATCAGTTCGAGCAACAATCTGCCCTCGGAGACCGAATTGCAGAAGATCGACGGACAATCGAGCGTCGGGCAGTTCGGAACGAGCCCGCGGGATGAGACAAGCCCGACGGTCGGCTTGATTCCGATGATGCCGTTGAAACCTGCCGGTACCCGGCCTGAGCCGCCGGTGTCGGTGCCGAGTGAGAAAGCAACGTGCCCGGCAGCCACGGCGACGGCCGAGCCCGAGCTCGACCCGCCGGAGATGTAGCCGTCATCAGCGATGCTGGGGCAGGTGCCGTGCGGTGATCGGGCGCCGGACAGCCCGGTTGCGAACTGATCCAGGTTTGTCTTGCCGATACAGATTGCGCCGGCCGCGACGAGGCGCTCGACGCACCGAGCCGATCGCTCTGCAACGTAGGCGAAGGAGGGACAGGCCGCCGTGGTCGGCATGCCCGCCACGTCGATGTTGTCCTTCACGCCGAACGGCACACCGAGCAGAGGCAGGAATTCACCCTGCGCGGCACGCCGTGCGAGAGACTGGGCCTCCGTCAGCACCTCTTCCTTCGGCCTGACATGGATCCAGCAATTGCGGTGCTGGTCGCGTTCGATCCGCGCGTATGCCGTCGCGATGGTCGAACTCAGTTCGGATATCGTGCGAACGGGACGGCTTCGGCGAGATAGAGCGGCGGCTTGCGACACAAATGGCTCCCTGGAAGATCGAAGGAGCCGCAAACTGCCCGGAGCTGGACGGGGCGGAAAGCAATTAAGCGCCTCGGGCTGCCGCCGTGGTCAGGACCGCAAGCGGGAGCGGTCAGGAGCTTCCCGCCCGTCTTCCCGGCGCAGGTCCCACATACCTTGCCCGCGGCCGGATCAGCTTGCCGAACTGCAATTGCTCGCTCGCATGCGCGATCCAGCCGACGCTGCGGGCCATGGCGAACAGGGCGAGTTCGCTGCCGACAGGCAGGCGCAGTGCGTGCACGAGCACGGCGAGCACATAATCGATGTTGACGAACTCTCCGGTCGCCTCCGCGATCCGCTCCGGCACCTCTTTCGTGAATTTGCGCGGTGCGCCGGCGCGCGCGAGCGCGTTCAACAGGGATTGCGCGCGGGGATCGCCGTGCTTGTAGACGCCGTGGCCAAAGCCCGGGAAGCGCTCACCGAGCGCAACGCGCTCGCGCACCATCGGCTCCGCATCGCGGTCGACCAGGGTCTTGACGAGCTGCGAGGCCAGCACGCCGGCGCCGCCGTGCTTCGGGCCTTTCAACGCGGCGAGACCGGCGATGACGGAGTCGAAGAGATTGAGGCCGGTCGACGCCGCGCAGCGCGCGGTGAAGGTCGAGGCGTTCAATTCGTGGTCGGCCAGCAGCACGAGAACGCGGCGGATCAAGTCCGGCGCATGTTTGTTGTCGGCCGCCCAGGTCCGCGCGATTTGCTGATGCAGCGGCTCCGATGACGGCTCGGAATTCAACATCGTGGCAACAAGCAGCCGGACGATGCGTCCGCCGACCATCGCGCGGCCATCAGGCGCGCGGGTGAAGGCTCGGGAATCGGCGCTGGTTGCCAGCGCGAGCACCGCGATGGCGCGATCGATTGGCGCGGCACGGCGCGCGGCGTCCGCGATGGCGCGCATCTCGTCGGAGATTTTCGGCTGATTTTCGGCAGCAAAGGGATCTACGTCGGAGACGTCCCAGAGCAGCGTTGCGGCGTGCTCCAGCGTGTCGTTCTCGGCGAGATCCACGCAGTTGACGCCCCGGTAGATGGCGCCCTCCTCCGTGATGGTCGATATCTCCGTGTCCATCACGGGCAGATCGGCGTCAAAGCTGCGCAGGCCGCGCGGCTCCGGCGACGGCACCCGCCGCTCCTTCAAGGCGCGGACGTCCTCGGCGCGATAGCGGTTCCTGCGCGAATCCGGCGTCGGCTCGGAGCGGATCAGGCCGCGACTGACATAGGCGTAGAGCGTGGCCGGCGAGATCGCGAGTTCGGCAGCCGCTTCCCGGGCGGAGAGATAGAGGCCATCAAAATTTTTCATATTGATTGATGTAATCAAGATTGATCAATCTGTCGAGTGGTCCAATTCTCCTTTGGTGCAGCGCAAGGGAGATTTGCCATGAACATCCACCTCACGAAAAGCCAGATCGGGCTGGACGGCGTTCCCGCAGCCGAAACCGTGCTGAGCCATGTCGACGGCGAGCGCGGCGAACTGATCATTGCCGGCGACCATGTCGGCCGCCTCGCCGCTATCTCGAGTTTCGAGGGCGTCACCGCCCGGCTCTGGAATGGCGCGACCGGGAGCACGCTGAGCGAAGCCAATGTCCGGGCGAGCCTGGGGGCTGCGCGCGAGCGGGCCTTTGCGCGGCTCTCAGAGTTGCTGCCGGCGGCTCGGGGTATGGGCATCGTCGACGGATTTCGTGCGGCGGTCGCGGGCCTGCGCGCCGAGCACGGCCTCGCGCACGAAGCCACCATCGTCGGCGCATTTCCGGTGATCGCGGGCGCACTGGTCCGGCGCGCGAAAGGGCTCGATCCGGTCGCGCCAGATCCGACCGTGAGCCACGCGGCCGATACTCTGCGCATGCTGCATGGGCATGCGCCCGCTTCGGGCGAGGTCGCCGCGCTCGATGCTTATCTCGTCACCGCCAGCGACCACGGCATGAACGCCTCGACTTTCGCCACGCGGGTGGTCGCCTCGACACAGGCCGATCTGTTCGCCGCCGTCACCGCCGGTTATTGCGCGCTAACGGGACCGCTGCATGGCGGCGCGCCGGAGCCGGTGCTGGAAATGCTCGATGCGATCGGCTCGCGCGAGCGCATCCAGCCCTGGGTCGACGCGGCGCTGGCGCGCGGCGAGCGGATGATGGGTTTCGGCCACCGTGTCTATCGCGTCCGCGATCCGCGCGCCGACGTGCTCAAATCCGCGGTCGAGGCGCTCGCGTCCGCCGGCACCGATTTGCCGTTCGCCGGCGAGGTCGAGGCCTATATCCGCGCAGCGCTGCGCAAGAAGAATCCGGAACGGCCGCTGGAGACCAATGTCGAGTTCTTCACCGCGATCCTGCTCGACGCGCTGGCGATCCCGCGGCAGGCGTTCACGCCGATCTTCGCCGTCGCGCGCGCCGCCGGCTGGACCGCGCATGCGCGCGAGCAGCAGCGGACCGGGCGACTGATCCGGCCGAGCTCGTCCTATGTGGGCGCGATGCCGGAGGCGTGAGGAATTGCGACTTCCTCCCCCCTCTCCCCTTGTGGGAGAGGGTGGCTCGCCGCAAAGCGGCGAGACGGCTGAGGGTTCTCCCCGCGAGGACCCTCGTTCAAATGAATTTGCGGAAGCAACCCCTCATCCGGCGCTTCGCGCCAGCTGCTCCCGCAAGGGGAGAAGGAGGAGAACGGCGAGGCCCTACGCCTCCCGCACCACCGTCTTCAGATAATTATACGCCTTGATGATCTCGATCAGGCGGTCCTCGGTGGAGCGGTCGCCGCCGTTGGCGTCGGGATGGTGCTGCTTCACCAGGGCCTTGTACTTGGCCTTGACGTCGCCGAGCGTGGAATTCGGGCCGAGGCCCATGACCTGAAGCGCCTTGCGCTCCGCGTTCATGACCTTGCGCGTTTCGGCCTTGGGCTCGGCCTCCGGACCCTTCCGCCAGCTGGCGCGGCCGTTGATCTCACTGAACATGCTGAACGGATCGGACGCCATATCGATCTCGGCTTCCGCACCCTTCTTGCCGCCATTGGCGCCCATCTTCCAGGTTGGACGATGGCCGGTCAGCGCGTCCTTCTGATAGCGCGCGACGGCGTCGGCATTCATGCCTGAGAAGAAATTGTAGTTCTGGTTGTACTCGCGCACGTGGTCGAGGCAGAAGTGCCAGTATTCGCGCTGGTTATCACGACCCTTCGGCGCGCGATGCGCGCCCTTGTTCTGGCACCCGGTCCATTCGCAGGCCACCACGGTGTCGCGCGGCTTCACCTCGGGCTGCTTGCCCCGCGGCTTTACGCGGATGGAGTCGAAGAACTTTGATGGATCGATCGGCATGGCTGACTTTGACTACGCAACGCAAAAACCTTCAAGTCTTGACATTGCATTTAGCTACACACGCGGAGCCGAAGTTTCACTTCGGCATCCTCAAGTACGGCCGCCATAGGCGGCCTATGGGCAATTGACGGGCCGGATTCGCAAGCCTTAATGGCGCTCATGGTTATGAAAGACACTATCAGCAACAAGTTGCAGGAAGCTTTCACCCCCGAAAGCCTGCAGGTCGTCGACGAGTCACATTTGCATGAAGGCCATTCCGGCCATCGGCCGAGCGGCGAGACGCACTTCCGCGTTTATATCGTGTCTCAGGCCTTCAAAGGGAAGAGCCGGATCGACCGTCACCGCATGATAAATGCGGCGCTGGCGGCGGAACTTTCCGGCAGTGTGCATGCGCTGGCAATCCACGCGCAGGCGCCGGGGGAAGGCGGAACGTAAGCTCCGCCGCGCTGCGTCAAAACGACGTCCCTGCCCGTCTCGGCTTGGCTCCCTCCATTTCCGCCTCACGCGACACCAGTGAAATACGGAGCGCGGTGATGCGGTTGCGTTCCCGGCGGAGGACGCGGAAGCGGAAACCGTGGAAGGTAAAGCTCTGGCCGCGGTCGGGAATCGAGCGCGCTTCGTGAATGACAAGGCCGGCAACAGTGGTTGCCTCTTCGTCGGGCAGGCGCCAGTCCATGGCGCGGTTGAGGTCGCGGATCGGCACCGAGCCGTCGACCACGACGGAGCCGTCCGGCTGGGCGCGCACGCCGGCGACCACGACGTCATGCTCGTCGGAGATGTCACCGACGATCTCTTCCAGGATGTCTTCCAGCGTCACGAGACCTTCAACTTCGCCGTACTCGTCGACCACGAGCGCGAAATGCGTCTTGCGCCGGCGGAACGCCTTCAGCTGCTCGGAGACGGGGCGCATTTCCGGCACGAACCACGGCGGCAGCGCGATGGTCGAGGCGTCGATGCGCGACGTATCGCCGTCGGATGCCCGGATCGCGCGCAACAGATCCTTGGCATGAAGCACGCCGATGATGTTCTCCGGCTTCTCGCGCCAGAGCGGGATGCGGGTGTATTCGGTCGCCAGCACCTCGCGCACCAGCTCCTCCGCCGGCAGATCGGCGTTGATCATCATCATCTCGGTGCGATGGATCATGACGTCGGAGACCTGGAGCTCGCGCAGGTCGAGGAGGCCGCCGAGCATGTCGCGGTCCTGCTTCTCGACCTTGCCCTCATGATGCAGCAGGTCGACCGCGCCGCGCAGGCGCTCGGTCGGCGACAGGATCGCCTGGTGCTCGCCGGCGAGGCCGAACAGGCGCATCAACACGCGCACGATCACTTCCACCACGCGCAGCAGCGGCCCCAGCACATACATCGTCAGCCGCATCGGGCGTGCGACCGCCAGCGCCATCCGATCAGGCGCGTTGATGGCGATGGTCTTGGGCAGCACTTCGGCGAAGATCACGACCAGGGCCGTCATCACGCCGGTGGCATAGAGCACGCCGACATCGCCGAACCACGCCGTGAAGATGGAGGTGGCGAGCGCGGAGGCGGTGATATTGGCGATGTTGTTGCCGAGCAGCAGCGCACCGATCAGGCGCTCACGCATATCGAGCAGCTGCGAGACCACGTCGGCGTCGCGGTTACCCTGCTTGGAGAGCCGCAGCATACTGGCGCGCGAAGCACCGGTCAGCGCGGTCTCGCTCGCGGCGAAGAAGCCCGAGACCAGCAGGCAGATGATGACGATGGTGAAGCCGAGCCAGTCCATGCAGCACTCTACCGCGATTCAGCCGCGCATCACGCCTTCGGAGCGAGCTTTTCTTTCAGGAAGTCGCGCACCGGCGCCGGCTCGACATCCTTGGCGATGACGGCGCGCCCCACGGCCTCCAGCAGGATGAAGGTAAGCTTGCCGCGCTTGACCTTCTTGTCCTGCGCCATCAGCGCCATCAGCGCGTCGGCGTCCGCAAGGCCTTCCTGCGCAAAGCCGGCGATGTCCTGCAGGCGCGTCGGAAGACCGGCCTCGGTGAGGTGACGCTCGACGCGGCTCGCATCAGCCTCGCCGATCATGCCAAGTTTTGCGGAAAACTGCGCCGCCAGCGTCATGCCGATGGCGACGCCCTCGCCATGGAACAAGCGATCCGAAAAGCCGGTCGCGGCTTCCAGTGCGTGGCCGAAGGTGTGGCCGAGATTGAGCAGCGCGCGCTCACCGGTCTCGCGCTCATCGCGCGAGACCACGGCCGCCTTGGCACGGCAGGAGGTCGCGATCGCATGCTCGCGCGCCGAGCCGCCCTTGAAGATGTCGGAATGATTCTTCTCCAGCCAGGTGAAGAAGGCTTCGTCACCGAGCACGCCGTATTTGGCGACCTCGGCATAGCCGGCGCGGAATTGCCGCGGCGACAGCGTGTCGAGCACGGCGGTGTCGGCGATGACAAGCACCGGCTGGTGGAAAGCGCCGAGCAAATTCTTGCCCTGCGGCGAGTTGATGCCGGTCTTGCCGCCGACGCTGGAATCGACCTGCGCCAGCAGCGAGGTCGGCACCTGCACGAAATCGACGCCGCGGCGCAGGATCGCGGCGGCAAAGCCGGCGAGATCGCCGACCACGCCACCGCCGAGCGCGATGACGAGGTCGTTGCGCTCGATTTTCGCGGCGATCAGGGCCTCGCTGACCTTTTCGAGGCCGGCATAGGTCTTTGAGATTTCGCCTTCCTCGACCACGACGCGCGAGGTCGGAATGCCGGCGGCTGCAAGCGAGGCTTCCGTCGGCGCGAGCCAGTATTTTGCCACCGTGCGATCCGTCACGATCGCGGTGCGCACACCGGGCCGCAAGGCGGCAACGCGCTCGCCCAGCGAAGAGAGCACGCCGCGGCCGATGACGATGTCATAGGCCCGATCGCCGAGCGCGACGTCGACATTGACGGGGTCGGAATGTTTGAGGGGCGCAGTCATCGAACGGCACTCACGATGTCGGCTGGAGGCACAGATGGGCGTGCAGCGTCGCGATGGTCTCATCGACGATGCGGTCGTGCGGCACGTCGCGCGAGGCGATGGTGAGGTCGGCCTTGCCATAGATCGGCTCACGCTCGGTGAGGAGCCGTGTGACGGTGCCTTCGGGGTCGGCGGTCTGAAGCAACGGGCGGTCGGCGCGACGTCGCACGCGGCGCATGATGACGTCGTGGTCCGCCCTGAGCCAGACCGAGACCGCCTTTGCCGCGATGCGGGTTCGCGTCTCCTCGCGCATGAACGCGCCGCCGCCGGTCGCCAGCACGATTGGCCCACCTTCGAGCAGGCGCGCGATCACGCGGGCCTCGCCGTCGCGGAAGTAGGGTTCGCCATGGATCGTAAATATTTCCGGGATGGTCATGCCGGCGTGGGCCACCTCGATTTCGACATCAGCGTCGAAAAAACGCAGACCAAGCCGCCCTGCCAGCCTCCGGCCAATGGTTGATTTGCCGACGCCCATCATGCCGACCAGCACGATCGAACGCCCGCCGAGCGCCGACAGGATGTCGGCCTCAGGGCTCGGTTGTGCTGGCAACGCGACGTCGGACATCGGATCTTGCTCTGGATCTCGCTCAACTGGCCGCCAAGGCGGCATCCCGGCCACCTATACGACCCCGTCGGGGCCCTCGCCAGAGGACTCTTGCCACGAAACGGCGAACATGTTGGATGATTTCATTGGTTAATTTGCCAAACCTGAGACCTCGCCGAGACCTTTCCCGATGCCCAGCCTGTTCCGCTTCCTGACGGTCGTCGCCGTGATCGCCGGCATCGTCTATGGCGTGGTGTTCGCGCTGGCGAACTTCGTCAATCCGAAGCCGCGGGAAATGACGGTGACGATCCCGCCGGATAAGTTTCTCAAGAAATAGGAGCTAGCCTGCGGGGCATGCGCAACTCCTCCACCGGCAAGCCCTCCGACACCAGGCTGACCGCCCTGTTCCTCGACATGCTCGCGGCGGAACAGGGTGCCGGGCCCAACACGCTCGATGCTTACAGGCGCGATCTCAACGATTTCTCCGAGTTTCTGACCCGCGTCGGTCACAGTTTTGTGGACGCCGAGACGCAAGTCCTGCGCGACTATCTTGGCGACCTCGATACGCGCGGCTTCAAATCCTCCAGCGTCGCGCGGCGGCTGTCGGCGATGCGGCACCTGTTCCGCTTCTTGCTGAACGAGCGCATCAGAACCGACGATCCGGCGGCGATCCTGTCAGGCCCCAAGCGCGGGCGCGGCTTGCCAAAGGTGCTGTCGATCTCGGATGTCGATCGCATGCTCAGCCGCGCCAAGGAGATGAGCGAGGCGGCGGACGCCTCGCCCTCGCAACGGCTGCGGGCATTACGGCTCTATTGCCTGCTCGAGGTGCTCTACGCCACAGGCCTGCGCGTCTCCGAGCTGGTGGCGCTGCCACGAACGGCGGCCAAGCGCGACGCCCGCATGATCGTGGTGCGCGGCAAGGGCGACAAGGAACGGCTGGTGCCGCTGAACGAGGCCTCGCGGCAGGCGATGGCGGATTATCTCGCGGCGACGGACGCGGCCAAAGGCGAGAAGAAGGGCAGCCTCGCCGCCTCGAAATGGCTGTTTCCCTCGTTCGGCGAAAGCGGGCATTTGACGCGTCAGCATTTTGCCCGCGACCTCAAGGAACTCGCAGTCGCTTCGGGGCTGCAGGCGCGCCTGGTCTCCCCACACGTGCTGCGCCACGCCTTCGCCAGCCACCTGCTGCACAACGGCGCGGATTTGCGCATTGTGCAGACCCTGCTCGGCCATACCGACATCTCGACCACCCAGATCTACACCCATGTGGTCGAGGAGCGGCTGAAGAGCCTGGTCCGCGACCTGCACCCGCTGGCGGAGAAGTAGCGGCAGCGGCGCGGCTGCGGGCGAAACCGCCTTGACTTCGGCCACATCTCCGCAGAAAGAGCCGTGGCCTTATCAGTGATTTGCCGCGCTCCCGGGAGCGCACAAGTCAAGCCCTTGAAGAAGCTACACTTCTTTGACTGACCTCGCTTCGCCTCGTTGTCCCGTCCCCCTATATTGAAACGATGCCAGACCAGATGCGCAGCTATCTCGACTTCGAAAAGCCCGTCGCCGAGCTCGATTCCAAGGTCGACGAGCTCAGGACGCTCGCGGCCTCCGGCACCGACATCGCCGAGGAGATCGGCCGCATCGAGGACAAGGCCGCGCAGGCGCTGGCCGACCTCTATCTGAACCTGACGCCGTGGCAGAAGACGCTGGTGGCGCGGCATCCGCAGCGACCGCATTTCAATGACTTCATCAAAGGGCTCATCACCGAATTCACCCCGCTCGCCGGCGACCGCAAGTTCGGCGAGGACGAGGCCCTGGTCGCGGGCTTCGGCCGCTTCCGTGGCGAAGCCATCTGCGTGATGGGCCAGGAAAAGGGCGATTCCACCGAGAGCCGCATCAAGCACAATTTCGGGATGGCCCGGCCGGAGGGTTATCGCAAATGCGTGCGGCTGATGGAGATGGCCGAGCGGTTCGGCCTTCCCGTGCTGTCGCTCGCCGATTCCGCCGGCGCCTATCCCGGCATCGGCGCCGAAGAGCGGGGACAAGCCGAAGCCATCGCCCGCTCGACGGACGCCTGCATGGCGCTGACGGTGCCGAACGTCGCCATCATCACCGGCGAAGGCATGTCGGGCGGCGCCATCGCCATCACCACCGCCAACAAGGTCCTGATGCTGGAGCACGCGATCTACAGCGTGATCTCGCCGGAAGCCGCCTCCTCCATCCTCTGGCGCGACGGCAGCAAGGCGCAGGAAGCCGCCAACAACATGAAGATCACGGCCCAGGACATGCTCCGCTTCGGCGTGATCGATGCCATCATCAAGGAGCCGGTTGGTGGCGCCCACCGCGACCCCGCCGCCGTGATCGCCACTACGGGCGATGCCATCGCCAAGGCCTTTGACGAGATGCGGGGCCTGGACGGCGACGCCATCCGCAAGCAGCGCCGGCAGAAATTCCTCGATATCGGCCGGAAACTGGGCTGATTCGGGCTGGATTCGGTGCCGCATCAGGTGAGGCGGGATTGGTAACGCCGCGTTAACCCTTTTTTTGCCCAAATCGGCCATCTCAGTACCGGTTCAGCTGCAAAGTCCAAGTTCCGACCCAGTTTAAGTCTCTGTTGACCACGCCGTCTCGCCAACGGGCTCGTGATCCCAGGTCGGGTTGCGACCCTTGGGTGCGGAGGTTAGAATTTTAATCAATGGCTTCAGGGCATAAGCGCTGGGGCTTGGTCTGAAACGGTCCGGTTCTCCGGTCAGGCCAGGCTCCAAAATCGGGGTTCGCGCTTCCGCCCGGCACGTTGTGGGGTCCATCTTGAATTCTCGTTCGCTTGCTCGTGCGCTCTTGGCATCGGTCGCGCTTGCCGCCAGCATTGTGCTCGCCGGCTGCGATACCGATCAGGTTTCGCTCGCGACCAACGCCAAGGCCAACCAGCCGGTCCCGCCGAAGCTCGTTGCCGCGATGGGCGAGAAGGACATGGATCTGCAATCGCCGATCCTGATCCGCCTGTTCAAGCAGGAGGCCGAGCTCGAGATCTGGAAGCAGACCCGTTCCGGCCAGTTCGCCCTGCTCAAGACCTATCCGATCTGCCGCTGGTCGGGCGACCTCGGTCCCAAGGTGCGCGAAGGCGACCGTCAGGCGCCGGAAGGATTCTACTCGATCAACCCGAGCCAGATGAATCCGCAGTCGGCCTATTACCTCTCGTTCAATACCGGCTTCCCCAACGCCTTCGACCGCGCTTTGGGCCGTACCGGTTCGCAACTGATGGTGCACGGGGACTGCTCGTCACGCGGCTGCTACGCCATGACCGACGAGCAGATCGCGGAGATCTATTCGCTCGGGCGGGAATCCTTCTTCGGCGGCCAGAAGGCGTTCCAGTTCCAGGCCTATCCCTTCCGGATGACGCCGGTGAACATGGCCAAGCACCGCAACAATCCGAACATGCCGTTCTGGCGGATGATCAAGGAAGGCTACGATCATTTCGAAGTGACGCGACGGGAGCCGAAGGTCGACTTCTGCGAGAAGAAATACGTATTCGACGCGGCACGCGCGCCCGACGCCAAGCGCGATCCCGTGTTCGACGCTTCCGCGAAGTGCCCGGCCTATATCGTCCCCGAAGACATCGCCAGCGCCGTGCGCGAGAAGCAGCAGCGCGACGAAGCCGAGTACAACAAGCTCGTGGCCAAGGGCACGCCGGTGGCACGCATGAATACCGGCATCGACGGCGGCATGAACAAGATCTTCGCCGCCAAGATACCGGAAGGGTCGACCGGCCTGTCGGAAGGCGCCGAAGGCAATACGCTGCAGATGCTGGCGATGTCGAAGGCCCCGGGCACGATTCCCGGCACGGTCAACCCGCCGAAGCCGAACTTCGAACCGACCGCCTCTGCGCCGCAGGAAGAGCCCGTCGTTGCCGTCAGCGCGCCCGCGACCAACGCCCGCGTCGCGACCGCAGCGCCCGACGAGAAATCCGGCGGTTTCTTCTCCAATCTCGGCCGCAAGATGGGCTTGGGGACCGCCGACACGACGGCGACCACGCCGCCGCCGCAAGCGACCGCCTCGGTGGCCCCGGCGCCCGCCGCGCCGAGCACGGCTTCCAAGCTGAAGGCCGCGGTGACGCACTTCGTCCACCACGAAACCGCCAAGGACAAGCCGGCCGTCGCCGCCAAGCCGGCCGTCGCCGCCAAGCCGGCCGAGCCGGCGAAGCCCACCGAGACCAGGGTTGCCGCAACGCGCCCCGCGCAGAAGCCGTCGATGAGCGATGCTGCGGCTGACGGCGCCCAAATGGCCGGCGCCGCGCCGGTAGTGTCGTCGAACTCGTTCGATAGCCGCTTTGGCGCGGTGAAGTAGACGGGCGTCTCGTCCGCGGTGGGGCCCGCCTTCGCCACTACGAGGGCGGGAGTGTGAGGCGCGAGCATCGCACCCCACACACGCGCGGGAACGCTGCTAGCGGCTAAGCGTACCGCCCGTGGCAGTGCTTGTACTTCTTGCCCGAGCCGCACGGGCAATCCTCGTTGCGGCCGACCTTTCCCCAGCTTGCCGGGTTCTTCGGATCGCGCAACGCGGCGTCGGTATGCTGCGGGGCCAGCGTGACGCTGGCGAGCGCCATCTCGTCCTCGCCGGTGTTCGGGTCGAACTTGTGCGCCTCCATCTGCGGCAGCACAGGGGCTTCCTGCTCCGGCGGGACGATCTCGACCCGCATCAGCTGCGCGGTGACGGCCTCGCGCAAGTGCGCGCTCATCTCCTGGAAGAGATTGAAGGCTTCGGTCTTGTACTCCTGCAACGGATCGCGCTGCCCGTAGCCGCGCAGGCCGATGACCTGGCGCAGATGGTCGAGCATGATCAGGTGCTCGCGCCAGAGATGGTCGAGCGTCTGCAGCAGGATGGTCTTCTCGACGTAGCGCATCACGTCGGGCCCCCATTGCCCGACCTTGGCCGCCATGTGCTCGTCTGCCCTGGTCTCGATGCGGTTGAGCAGCTCCTCGTCGGCGATGCCCTCTTCCTTGGCCCAGTCCTCGACCGGCAGGTCGAGATCGAGCACGCGCTTCAGCTCTTCCTTCAGGCCGGCGACGTCCCACTGCTCGGCATAGGCATGCTCTGGCACATGCTTGGCGACGAGGTCCTCGATGAAGGCGTGGCGCATGTCGGCGACGGTTTCGGCGACGCTCTCGTCCTTCATCAGGTCGACGCGCTGGTCGAAGATCACCTTGCGCTGATCGTTCTGGACGTTGTCGAACTTGAGCAGGTTCTTGCGGATGTCGAAGTTGCGGGCTTCGACCTTCTGCTGCGCCTTCTCCAGCGCCTTGTTGATCCAGGGATGGATGATCGCCTCGCCCTCTTGCAGGCCGAGACGCTGGAGCATGCTGTCGAGGCGATCCGAGCCGAAGATGCGCATCAGATCGTCTTCCAGCGACAGGAAGAACTTCGAGCGGCCGGGATCGCCCTGACGGCCGGAACGGCCGCGGAGCTGGTTGTCGATGCGGCGGGATTCGTGCCGCTCGGAGCCCATGATGTAGAGGCCGCCGGGCTTCTTCACGGTCTTGGCCGGCTTGTTGCCCTTTGCCGGCTCGATCTCGACGGTCTCTTCCGCGTTGAGCACGATGTCACGGAAGCGCTCGACGTCGGCCTTGATCTGCTCGATCTTCTTGGCCTTCTCGGCCTCGTCCTCGATGCCTGCGGTCTCCTTGGGGATGCGCATCTCGAGCGAGCCGCCGAGCTTGATGTCGGTGCCGCGGCCGGCCATGTTGGTCGCGATCGTGATCGCGCCGGGAACGCCGGCTTCCGCGACGATATAGGCTTCCTGCTCGTGGAAGCGCGCGTTCAGCACCGCGAACAGCTTGGCCGGCTTGCCGGCGCGCGCCGCCGCATAGAGCTTGTCGAGCGCGTTGTCCTTGCCGAAATCGATCTGCTTGTAGCCGTTCGATTTCAGGAATTCGGCAAGGACTTCCGACTTTTCAATCGAGGCCGTACCCACCAGCACCGGCTGGAGCCGGGCGTTGGCGCGCTCGATCTCGGCGAGGATCGCCTGGTATTTTTCCTTCTGGGTGCGGTAGACCTCGTCGTCCTCGTCGAGGCGGCCGACCGGCACGTTGGTCGGGATTTCCACGACTTCGAGCTTGTAGATGTCGAAGAGCTCGTCGGCTTCGGTCAACGCCGTTCCGGTCATTCCGGCGAGCTTTTCGTACATTCGGAAATAGTTCTGGAACGTGATCGAGGCGAGCGTCTGGTTCTCGGGCTGAACCGTGACGTGCTCCTTGGCCTCCAGCGCCTGGTGCAGGCCTTCGGAATAGCGCCGGCCGGCCATCATGCGCCCCGTGAACTCGTCGATGATGACGACCTCGTCGTCGCGGACGATGTAGTCCTTGTCGCGGGTGAACAGCGTGTGGGCGCGCAGCGCCTGGTTGATGTGGTGCACGACGGAGACGTTCTCGACGTCGTAGAGCGAGTCGCCCTTGAGCTGGCCGGCATCGCGCAGCAGCGTCTCGATCTTCTCCATGCCGGCTTCCGTCAGCGTCACCGTGCGCTGCTTCTCGTCGACCTCGTAGTCGGTCTTGTCGAGCTTGGGGAGGAAGCCGTCGATGGTGTTGTAGAAGTCGGAGCGGTCGTCGAGCGGGCCGGAAATGATCAGCGGCGTCCGCGCTTCGTCGATCAGGATGGAGTCGACTTCGTCGACGATCGCGTAGAAGTGCGGCCGCTGGACCATGTCCTCGAGGCGGTACTTCATGTTGTCGCGCAGATAGTCGAAGCCGTATTCGTTGTTGGTGCCGTAGGTGATGTCGCAGGCATAGGCCGCCTTGCGCTCGGCATCGTCGAGGCCGTGGACGATCACGCCGGTGGTCATGCCGAGGAAGCCGTAGATCTGGCCCATCCAGCCGGAGTCACGGCGAGCGAGGTAGTCGTTGACGGTGACGACGTGGACGCCCTTGCCGGCGAGCGCGTTGAGATAGACCGCAAGCGTCGCGACCAGCGTCTTGCCTTCGCCGGTCTTCATCTCGGCGATGTCGCCCTCGTGCAGCACCATGCCGCCGATCAGCTGAACGTCGAAATGGCGCTGGCCGAGCGTGCGCTTGGCCGCCTCGCGCACGGTCGCGAAGGCCGGGACCAGCAGGTCGTCCAGCGTCTTGCCCTCGGCGAGCTGCTTTTTGAATTCGTCGGTGCGGGCCCTGAGCGCCTCGTCGGACAGCTTCGAGACCTCAGCTTCCAGCGCGTTGATCGCGTTGACGCGGGACTGGTATCCCTTCACCCGCCGGTCGTTGGCGGAGCCGAAAAACTTGCGGGCGAGCGCGCCGATCATGCCTAGTTCCTGTGTTCGCGATTTAACCGCGTTGCAGCCAAGAAGTTGTCACCCATTGGCCTATCAACTCACCGTGACGCCCTATGGCGCCAGAGCCCGAACTGCGGGGGTCATCCGCCATATGGGTGGGAATTGGGTTAGTCTGGGTTCAACGGCCAAAAACGCAGCAAAATAAACGCCATCGCCATGGTCGCGACCGCGCAGAGATATGGCCCGGTCAGCACCTTGTCAACGGCGGCCAATCTTGCCGCTAATTCATCATTTTGACAGACTTTTCGCGTTGCCAAGCCCCCCTGAATTGGGCGAGTGTCCGCCCCGCTCGAGCAGCCCCCTGCTTCAACAAAAGGATTTTCCATGACCACCTCGTTCCCGGTAACCACCGGCCTGCGTTTCCGCCATGCGTCCGCCCTGGCGGGAGGCCTCGCCCTGGCGCTGACCCTGGCGTTCGCGGGCCCGCTCCGGGCAGCCGACGATCCGGTCCTGGCGAAGGTCAATGGCGCTGAGATCAAGAAGAGCGACGTGACCATGGCCGAGGAGGAACTCGGACCGAGCCTCGCCCAGATGGACCCGGCGACCAAGGACGAGAACGTCCTGTCGTTCCTGATCGACATGAAAATCGTGTCCAAGGCCGCCGAGGACAAGAAGATTGCCGACGGCGACGAGTTCAAGAAGCGGATGGCGTTCGCCCGCAACCGCCTGCTGATGGACAGCCTGCTCGCCCAGGAAGGCAAGGCCGCCACCACCGACGACGCCATGAAGAAGGTCTATGAGGAGGCCTCCAAGCAGATCACCGGCGAGCAGGAAGTGCGCGCCCGCCACATCCTGGTCGAGACCGAGGACGAGGCCAAGGCGGTGAAGGCCGAGCTCGACAAGGGCGCCGATTTCGCCGAGCTCGCCAAGAAGAAGTCCAAGGATCCGGGCTCCGCCGACGGCGGCGACCTCGGCTTCTTCACCAAGGAACAGATGGTGCCGGAATTCTCGGCCGTCGCGTTCTCGCTGGAGCCCGGCAAGATCTCCGACCCCGTCAAGTCACAGTTCGGCTGGCATATCATCAAGGTCGAGGAGAAGCGCAACCGCAAGGCGCCGGAGTTCGACCAGGTCAAGGCCCAGATCGAGCAGTACGTCACCCGCAAGGCCCAGGCCGATTACGTCGGCAAGCTGCGCGCAGAAGCCAAGGTCGAGCGGACCGACCAGCCTCCCGCAGACGCTGCCAAGGATGCCAAGCCGGCCGACGCGGCAAAGCCCGCCGATGCGAAGCCCGCCGACAGCAAGATGGCGCCCCCCGCCAAGAAGTAAGAATTCGCTGTCACTTCGCCGACGCGAAGAGTATTTAAGCCTACCTGATGCCCGGCCTCGCCAAGAGGGCCGGGCATCTGCATGTCCAGACCTCACCAAGGCACAAGCCAAGGCGCCCCCCGCGATGTCCACCTCCGTCTCCCCGCTCGCCCCGACAACCGTTCCTGACATGCCCGTGATCGCGGGGGTCCGTCTCGCGACGGCCGAGGCGGGCATCCGCTACAAGAACCGCACCGACGTGCTGCTGGCGATCATGGACAAGGGAACCGCGGTCGCCGGCGTCTTCACCAGATCGAAGTGCCCGTCCGCGCCGGTCGAATGGTGCCGTGCGAAACTGAAGGGCGGCAAGGCGCGCGCCCTCGTCGTCAATTCCGGCAATGCCAACGCCTTCACCGGCAAGACCGGTCGCGCCTCCACCGCGCTGACGGCCAAGATCGCGGCCAAGGCCGTGGGCTGCAGCGAGAGCGAGATCTTCCTGGCCTCGACCGGCGTGATCGGCGAGCCGCTGGACGCGACCAAGTTCGACGGCGTGCTCGGCCGCCTCGCTGTGTCCGCGGAACCCGGCGACTACCTCGCCGCCGCCAAGGCGATCATGACCACCGACACCTTCCCCAAGGTCGCGACCGCGACCGTGAAGCTCGGCAAGGCCAAGGTCACCATCAACGGCATGGCCAAGGGCGCCGGCATGATCGCCCCGGACATGGCGACGATGCTCTCCTTCATCTTCACGGACGCGCCGATCGCACCCGCCGCGCTGCAGGCATTGCTGAAAGCCGGCGTCGAGGACACCTTCAATGCGGTCACGATCGACGGCGACACCTCGACCTCGGACACGCTGCTGGCGTTCGCCACCGGCGCCGCTGCCGAGCACGGCGCGCCAAAAATCAGCCGCGCCAGCGATCCGCGTCTGAAGGCCTTCACCAAGGCCTTCAACCAGATCCTCGCCGACCTCTCCGAGCAGGTCGCCCGCGACGGCGAAGGCGCGCGCAAGCTGGTCGAGATCACCGTCGAAGGCGCCAGGACCAAGGCCTCCGCACGCAAGATCGCGATGTCGATTGCGAATTCGCCGCTGGTGAAGACCGCGATCGCCGGCGAGGACGCCAATTGGGGCCGCGTGGTGATGGCGGTCGGCAAGGCCGGCGAGCCGGCCGATCGCGACAAGCTGTCGATCTCCTTCAACGGCATCCGCGTCGCCAGGAGCGGCGCGCGCGATCCTGATTATGACGAGGCCCAGGTATCGGAGGCGATGAAGGCCCCGGAAATCGCGATCAAGGTCTCGCTTGGCCTCGGCAAGGGCCGCGACCGTGTGCTGACCTGCGACCTCACGAAGGAGTATGTCGCCATCAACGGGGATTACCGGTCTTAAGGATCATGGCCGATCTCAAGCTGACACTGGTGGTGGCCTGCGCGCTCGTCGACGCCGACAAGCGCGTCCTCATCGCGCAGCGCCCCGAAGGCAAGACGCTGGCCGGCCTGTGGGAGTTTCCCGGCGGCAAGTGTGAGCCCGGCGAGCGGCCGGAGCAGAGCCTGATCCGGGAGCTCCACGAGGAGCTCGGCATCACCGTCGCCGAGCCCTGCCTGGCGCCGCTGACCTTTGCGAGCTACGGCTACGAGACCTTTCATCTCCTGATGCCGCTCTACATCTGCCGGCGCTGGGAGGGGATCGTCGAAGCCCGCGAAGGCCAGACGCTGGCCTGGGTGCGCGCCAACAAGCTGCGCGACTATCCGATGCCGCCGGCGGACATTCCGCTGATCCCGCATTTGATTGACTTGCTGATGTAAGAGGGGCTGTCGCCAACACTCTCAACGTCGTGCCCGGCCATGACGGAGAAGGAGCTTACGTCTCTCCCGCCTTCTTCACCGCCTCCGCCAGGCTCGCCTTGGCCGAACCCGGCTTCAGCGGCTGCTGCTGGCTCGCATGCGGCGCCCAGCCCGACAGCCAGATGATGTCGAACGTCGCGCGGATACGGCCGTCGGCATCGGCAAAACGCTCGGCATAGATTTGAGCCATCCGCAGCAGCGTCGCGCGGCGGCTCGGGGTGCGCCGCCGCTCGATCAGCACATTGGTCGCGCCCATGCGGCGGAGGTCCTGCATCAGCGCGAACGCGTTGGAATAACGCACCACGACGCGATCGACGTCGGTGACCGGCAGCGCAAAGCCGGCCCGTTGCAACAGCGCGCCGATGTCGCGCAAATCGGCGAACGGCGCCACGCGCGGCGAGACACCGCCCTCGCATTCGGCCTCCGCCGCGGCAAACGCCTGCCGCAGCTCGGTGAGAGTGTCGCCGCCGATCATCGCGGCGAGCAGCAACCCATCCGGCTTCAGCGCGCGACGGATCTGCGCAAGCACGCCAGGCAGATCATTGACGAATTGCAGCGCCAGCGCGGAGACGACGAGATCAAGGCCGTCGGGCGCAAAAGGCAATGTCTCCGAGCCGGCCGCATCGAGCGCAATCCGCTGGATCGAAGGCAAGCGTGCGCGCAGCCCCGCGAGCCCCTCGCCGGGCGTCCAGAGATCGGCCGGCGCGTGAAACTCGCGCATCACCGCGGCCAGCCGGTCGGACATGTCCTCGGCGACGCGGTCGAGCAGGAAGGTCACCTCGCCTTGCGCCTGCGCACGCCGCTGCCGCGCACGCAGCAAGGCACGGTCGAACAGAGCGGGCGGGATTTGGGGGGTCTGGGCCATGCCGCTGGTTACGCCGATCATGCTGGCTCTGGCAATCCGCCATATGCGGCGCTAGCCTCCTCTCATGGACGCCGACGCCGCCCCAACCCGCTCCATCGCGTCGTCCTTGCGTGCCGCATGGACGGCTGGCCGCCACGTTCTGGCGCATGTGGCAAAGCTCGCGCTCGACGTTGCGCTGCCGACGCTGTGCGTGTCCTGCCGCGAGCCTGTCGACGGCGAGGGCGTCTGCGCGGCGTGCTGGGCCAAGCTGTCGTTCATTGAGCGGCCCTATTGCCCGCGGCTCGGCATTCCCTTCGTCTACGACCCCGGCCCCGACATGCTGTCGATGGAGGCGATCGCGAGCCCGCCCGCCTACCGGCGAGCGCGCGCGGCAGTGCGCTATGACGAGGTCGCACGCACGCTGGTGCACGCGCTGAAATACCAGGACCGCACCGACCTCGCGCCCGCCATGGGCCGCTGGATGGCGCGCGCGGGCGGCGAGCTGCTCGCGGGCGCCGACATGCTGGTCCCGGTGCCCCTGCATTGGCGCCGGGCCTGGCGGCGACGCTACAACCAGTCCGGTGCGCTGGCTCAGATCATCGCGCGGCAGAGCGGGGTGAAGGTGAAGGCTGAGGTGCTGCGCCGCGTGCGCGCCACCGAGCAGCAGATCGGGCTGTCGCGGGCCCAGCGCGCGACCAATGTGCAGGGGGCATTCCAGGTATCCCCCGACCGTCAGGCCGAGGTCCAGGGCCAGCGCATTATCCTGATCGACGATGTCCTGACCTCGGGTGCGACACTTGACGCCTGCGCACGCGCGCTGCTCCGCGCCAAGGCCGCCCAGGTCGACGTCCTGGTGTTCGCCCGGGTTGTCGAGATCAGGTAAACTCCCATATAATTCAACAAATTCATGACATGAGAGCGCTTGATACCATGACCGCTGCTGTCGAGATCTATACCAGGCCGGGATGCGGCTATTGTTCCGCTGCCAGGTCGCTTCTGACCCGCAAGAAGGCGACCTTCACGGAATTCGACGTCGCCAAGAACCCGTCCTGGCGCGAGGAGATGTACGACCGCGCGGGCGAGGGTTCGACCTTCCCGCAGATCTGGATCGGCGGCACCCATGTCGGCGGCTGCGACGACCTCTACGCGCTCGATCGCGAGGGCAAGCTCGACGGGCTGCTCGAAAGCGTCAAGGCGGTCTCATGAGTGCCGTGAGGACCTTCACCGCCGCCATGGTGCAGATGCGCACCGGGTTGCTGCCCGAGCCGAGCCTCGCGCAGGCCACCGGGCTGATCCGGCAGGCTGCGGCCAATGGCGCGGACTACGTGCAGACCCCCGAGGTCAGCAACATGATGCAGCTGAACCGCACGGCGCTGTTCGAGCATCTGCAGAGCGAAGAAGAGGACATCTCGCTGAAGGCCTATCGGGCACTCGCGGCGGAACTGAAGATCCACATCCATGTCGGCTCGCTGGCGCTGCGCTTCTCGGAAGAAAAAGCGGTGAACCGCTCCTTCCTGATCGGGCCCGAGGGCCAGGTGCTCGCAAGCTACGACAAGATCCACATGTTCGACATCGTCCTGCCGGATGGCGAGAGCTATCGCGAATCCGCCAACTACCAGCCGGGCGAGACCGCCGTGATCTCCGACCTGCCCTGGGGCCGCGTCGGCCTGACGATCTGCTACGACGTCCGCTTTCCCGCGCTCTACCGCGCGCTGGCCGAGAGCGGAGCCTCTTTCATCACGGTGCCGTCCGCCTTCACCCGCAAGACCGGCGAGGCGCACTGGCACATCCTGTTGCGCGCGCGCGCGATCGAGACCGGCTGCTTCATCTTCGCAGCCGCGCAGGCTGGCACCCACGAGAACAAGCGCGAGACCTACGGCCATTCGCTGATCATCGATCCCTGGGGCGAGATCCTCGCCGAGGGCGATGTCGAGCCCGGCATCATCATGGCCAAGATCGATCCGGCCAAGGTCGAGACGGCGCGCCGCGCGATCCCCTCGCTCCAGCATGGCCGGCGCTTCGGTGTCGCCGATCCGAAGGCCGGGCCGGATCATCTACACCTCGTACGGGGATCGGCATGATCCGCTACGCGCTCCATTGCGACCGCGACCACGCTTTCGAGAGCTGGTTCCAGAGTTCGTCGGCTTACGATTCGCAGGTGAAGCGCAAGCTCGTGACCTGCCCGATCTGCGGCTCGGCCAAGGTGCAAAAGGCGATCATGGCGCCGCGCATCGTCGGCAAGAAGGGCCGCAGCCGCGCAACGCCGGAGCCGGCCGCCGCGCCCGAGACTGCACCGGCAGGACCGGCCTCGCTGATGATGGCGCAAGAGAAAGAGTTGCGCGCCAAGCTGAAGGAGCTGCGCGATCACATCGTGAAGAATGCCGACAATGTCGGCGAGCGCTTTGCCAGCGAAGCCCGTGCGATGCATTACGGCGACAAGGAGCACCGCCCGATCTACGGCGAGGCCTCGCCCGACGAGGCGAGGTCGCTGATCGACGAAGGCATCGAGGTGTCGCCGCTGCCGACCTTGCCGGAAGACCGGAACTAAGTCCCCACCAGCACCGCCACGCCGACAATGATCAGCGCGATGCCTGCAAGCTCGCGCGGCGCGATCGGCTGCTGGAACGAGTAATACGCCACGCCCTGCGCGAACAGCACCTCGATCAACGCGAGCGTGCGGACATTGGCCGCGGCCGTCAATGCGAACGCGAGGAACCAGAACTGCGAGGCGAAGGCGCCCGTGAAGCCCGCGAGCAGCGACGGCTTCCACAGCCCCAGGATCGACTGAAGCACCTTTGGCGCGCGCCAGAGCAGATAGATCGTCAGGATCAGCGTTTGCACGAACAGGCCGAGCACCAAGGTGAACGAGGCCGCGGTCACGAAGGAGACGCCGTGAACGTTGATGATCGCGCCGCGAAAACCGACCGCAGAGAGCGCGAACGCCGCCGCCGCGACGAGCCCGGTGATGGTCGGCTTCAGCTCCGCAAAGCTCTTCTCGCCGCCGGGGCGCAGCGCGGTGATGACGACGCCCACGGTGGCGATCACGATCGCCAGCACTTTCAGCCAGGTCAGGTGATCGCCGAGGAAGACGAAGCCGAAGATCGCGGTCTGGATCGCCTCGGTCTTCAGATAGGCCGTGGTCACCACGAAGGAACGGTCGTTCATGGCGAGCAGCATCAACCCGGTGCCGACGATCTGGCTGAGCGCACCCAGCAACAGCCATGGCCAGAACATCGATGGCGGCACGCCGAGACGATCGCCGGTCGCGACGAGCACGAGCCCCAGGAAAAGGAGCGAGAACGGGAAGCCGAACAGGAAGCGGATATTGGTCGCACCCCACGTCCCCAGCGGCTTGGTCAGCGACCGCTGCATCGCATTGCGCGCCACCTGGCCGAGCGCGGCAATGACGGTGAAGGGAATCCAGAGGCTGGTGACGGTGAACATCGGGTGGGGCTATTGCAGGAAAGGTCAGGCCAACCTGCAAGCTACGGCCGACGCGGTCAACCACACCGCCGTCATGGGAGCGATGCTCCTACCACACGTACGCTGTCGTCCCTGCGAAAGCAGGGACTGATGCCGCGGAATCTGTCGGTGGGACGCGGTGTGAGATGCGCGGGTCGGCAGCCTTCGCAAAACTTCGTCCCTGCGTTCGCAGGGACGCCGCCCGGGGAGTAGGAGCACGCATCTCGGTCATGCCCGCCTCATACCATCCCTTCCGCCACCACCATGTAGTTCACATCCATGTCCGACGAGAGCGTCCATTTGTCGGCGAAGGGGGAGTAGACGACGCCGGTCTGCTCGGTGATGACGAGCCGGTTGTCGAGGAGGTGTTTGGTCAGCTCGTCGGGCGTGACGAACTTGTTCCACTCGTGGGTGCCGCGCGGCAGCCAGCGCAGGACGTATTCGGCGCCGACGATGGCCAGCGCAAAGCTCTTCCAGTTGCGATTGAGCGTCGAGACCACCATCAGCCCGTTCGGCTTCAGCATCGCGGCGCAGCGCTTCACGAAGACGCCGACGTCGACGACGTGCTCGACCACTTCCATCGCCAGCACGATGTCGAAACGCTCGCGCGGATCGATCTCTTCCACCGTGGTGCAGCGATAGTCGATCGACAGATGGCTCTTGTCGGCATGCAGCTTCGCCGCAGCAATGTTGCTCACCGAGGGATCGACGCCGATCACCTGCGCCCCCAGCCGCGACAGCGGTTCGCACAACAGGCCGGCGCCGCAGCCGATGTCGAGCACGCGGAGGCCACCGAGGCAGTTCAGGCTGCGCACATTGCGCTCGAACTTGCGGCAGGCTGCGTCGCGGATGTAGCCGAGCCGCAGCGGATTGATCCGGTGCAGCGGCGCCATCTTGCCCTTCGGATCCCACCACTCGGCCGAGAGCTTTGAAAACTTCGCGATCTCGGCGGCGTCGACGGTCGAGCCCGGCTGGGCGGAGGCGATTGCGGAAGTATCTTGCTGCATGCTCATGGCCAGGCGCGGTCCTACCGCGTGGTGATCGAACTACGGAAAGCGAGCGGAGAGGCGATGGTCTTGATCGTCTCGATCCCCTCGCCGACGCCGCGAATGGTCACGTCGCCGTAGTTGAGAATTCGTCCAAGAATCGTCTGGTCGACATCGACACTCTCGACCTTATCCAGCGCCATTTCAAAGGTGCGGCGCTTGATGAAGCCGGTCTTGTGCACAACCCTGAGATTGGTGACGTCGGTCTCCGTGGTGAAGCGATGGAACCAGCCCTTCAGGGTCCAGAACAGCGCGGCCAAGGCCGCGACGCCGGCGGCGGTCAGACACACCAAGACGATCCAGTCGACGGTGGTCATCCGCGAGGCCACCAGGAAACCAAGGGCCACGATCCAGGCCAAAATGGCCGGGAAATAGAAGATCCAGTGCGCATTGGTCGAATACAGCACCCGCTCGCCGGGCTGCAGGATTTCGTCAATATAGCGCGCCATAACCTCTGACAACCCATTGCCCGGATTGGGCCTTGCAGGAACCCGCTTGCCCCGGGCCCCGCCCCTCTGTATACGCGCGGTCGGTATCCCCCAGGGCATCCGTCCGGCGTGGGTCACCATACTGATCCTCAAGAGGGAATGCACGCGTCGTCATGAGCCGCCTCGTGATGAAATTCGGCGGCACGTCCGTCGCCAACATCGAACGTATCCGCAACGTCGCACGCCATGTGAAGCGTGAGGTGGACGCCGGCCATGAAGTGGCAGTGGTCGTCTCGGCGATGTCGGGCAAGACCAACGAGCTGGTGGCCTGGTGCACCGAGGCCTCGCCGATGCACGACGCGCGCGAATACGACGCCGTCGTCGCCTCCGGCGAACAGGTGACTTCGGGCCTGCTGGCCATCGTGCTCCAGGGCATGGGTATCCAGGCCCGCTCCTGGCAGGGCTGGCAGATCCCGATCAAGACCAGCGACGCCCATGCCTCGGCCCGGATCGAGGACATCGACGGCAGCGAGATCATCTCCCGTTTTAGGGATCGCAAGGAGGTCGCCGTTATCGCCGGCTTCCAGGGCATCGATCCCAGGACAAATCGCATCACCACGCTCGGCCGTGGCGGCTCCGACACCTCGGCCGTGGCCGTTGCCGCGGCGGTGAAGGCCGACCGCTGCGACATCTACACCGACGTCGACGGCGTCTACACCACCGACCCGCGAATCGTGCCGAAGGCCAAGAGGCTCGACAAGATCGCGTTCGAGGACATGCTGGAACTGGCTTCCCAGGGCGCCAAGGTGCTCCAGGTGCGTTCGGTGGAACTCGGCATGGTCCACAACATGCCGATCTTCGTCCGCTCCAGCTTCGACAAGCCCGAGGATATCGACCCGCATGCCAACCAGCCGCCCGGCACGCTGATCTGCGGCGAGGAGGAGATCATGGAAAATCACGTCGTCACCGGCATCGCCTTTTCGAAGGACGAGGCCCAGATCTCGGTGCGTCAGATCGAGGACAAGCCCGGCGTCGCGGCATCGATCTTCGGGCCGCTGGCGGAGGCCAATATCAACGTCGACATGATCGTCCAGAACGTGTCCGAGGACGGCAAGACCACCGACCTCACCTTCACGGTGCCGGCCGCCGACTACGTCAGGGCCAAGGACACCATTACCGCCGCCAAGGGCACGATCGGGTATGCAAGGCTGGATACCGCCACTGACGTCGCCAAGATCTCGGTGATCGGCAGCGGCATGCGCAGCCATGCCGGCGTCGCCGCCCAGGCGTTTTCGGCGCTCGCCAGACGGAATATCAACATCCGGGCCATTACAACCTCCGAGATCAAATTCTCGGTTTTGATCGACACCGCCTATACCGAGCTTGCAGTGCGCACGCTGCACACGCTCTACGGTCTCGATCAGGCCTAGACGAATTTTCTCTTAGCGGTCGCAGCAAACGCCGGGGTGTACACACCTTCGCGTTTGGCAGGCGTTTTGCTTGGCAAAACAAGCCTCAATTCGCTATACGGCGAACAGGGTGGGCTGCCGCAGACTGTGTCCCAGTTCAGGCCGCTGATTCGGCGCAAGCTGTGGTTTGCGCCTGCGCCGGACAAACAATTTGATTGTTTTTCTGGAGTTTTAGGCCAGCCGCCGGCCAATATCGCCGGGCCCGGCAGACGGAGGAGATTGACGGTTCATGCGGAGCGCGTCGGGAGGTCCCCGCGTCTTGTTGAGACGGCTCCGCGAAACCATGGCGGAGCAAGTCTCGGCCCAGGAGCGGCTGGACAAGATCGTGGTGCTGATCGCCGCCAACATGGTGGCTGAGGTGTGCTCGGTTTATGTGCTGCGCATCGACAACACCCTCGAGCTCTATGCCACCGAAGGCCTCAACCGCGAGGCCGTGCACCATACAGTGCTCAGCGCCCACGAAGGTCTGGTCGGCCTCGTTGCCAGCGAGGCGACGCCGCTCAATTTGAACGACGCCCAAAGCCACCCGGCCTTCTCGTTCCGCCCGGAGACCGGCGAAGAAATCTACCACTCCTTCCTCGGCGTGCCGATCCTGCGCGCCGGCAACACGCTCGGCGTGCTGGTGGTGCAGAACCGCGCCAAGCGCACCTATGTCGAGGAAGAGCTCGAGGCGCTGCAGACCACCGCCATGGTGCTGGCGGAGCTGATCGCATCAGGCGAATTGTCCGCGCTGGCCCAACCCGGCCTGGAGCCGGCCGCACGCCATTCGACGCAGAAGGCCGGCGCCATCCTCTCGGAAGGCATCGCGCTCGGCCATGTCGTGCTGCATGAGCCGCGCGTCGTCATCAAGGACTACATCGCCGAGGACCTGCCGAAGGAAATCAAGCGGCTCGACACCGCGCTCGCCAAGCTGCGCTCGGATCTCGACCGCATGCTGGAGCGCGGCGACGTCGCCGAAGGCGGCGAGCATCGCGACGTGCTCGAAGCCTACCGCATGTTCGCCAACGACCAGGGCTGGTCGCACAAGCTGCACGAAGCCGTGGCCACCGGCCTCACGGCGGAGGCCGCAGTCGAGCGCGTCCAGTCCGACACCCGCGCCCGCATGCTGCGCGTCACCGATCCCTATCTGCGTGACCGGCTGCACGATCTCGAGGATCTCGGGTACCGCCTGATGCGGCAGCTGGTCGGCCAGGACCATGCGCCCTCGCGCGAGCAGATGCCCGACAACGCCATCGTGATCGCGCGCGCCATGGGGCCCGCCGCGCTGCTCGACTATGACCGCAAGCGCCTGCGCGGCATCGTGCTGGAGGAAGGCACCGCCAACTCGCATGTCGCGATCGTGGCGCGCGCGCTCGGCATTCCCGCCGTGGGCGAGGTGCCGAACGCACCCGGCATTGCCGACCCCGGCGACGCCATCATCGTCGACGGCACGTCGGGCGCGATCTATGTGCGGCCTTCGCAGGAAGTCGAGGCAGCCTATGCCGAACGCGTGCGCTTCCGCGCCCGCCGTCAGGCGCAATATCTGGCCCTGCGTGACCGCCCTTGCGTCACCAAGGATGGCCAGAAGGTCGAGCTGCTGATCAATGCGGGGCTTGCGATCGACCTGCCGCATATCGAGGACACCGGCAGCGCCGGCATCGGCCTGTTCCGCACCGAGCTGCAATTCATGGTCGGCCAGAGCCTGCCGCGCACCAGCGACCAGCTCGCGCTGTACCGCGCCGTGCTGGATGCCGCGGGCAGCAAGCCCGTCACCTTCCGCACCCTCGACATCGGCGGCGACAAGGCGCTGCCCTATATGGAGACGGTGATCGAGGAGAATCCCGCGCTCGGCTGGCGCGCGATCCGGCTGGGGCTCGACCGTCCCGGCCTGTTGCGGGGCCAGATCCGCGCGCTGTTGCGCGCCGGCGGCGGCCGTGCGCTGCGGATCATGTTCCCGATGATCTCGGAGGTCGCCGAGTTCGATTCGGCGAAGGCGCTGGTCGAGCGCGAGCTGACCTATCTGCGCCAGCACGGCCATACGCTGCCGGAGCGCATCGACATCGGCACCATGGTCGAGGTGCCGGCGCTGCTCTATCAGATGGACGAACTCCTGAAGAAGGTCGACTTCATCTCGGTCGGTTCCAACGATCTGTTCCAGTTCCTGTTCGCGGTCGATCGCGGCAATGCCAAGGTCTCCGAGCGCTTCGACACCATGTCGGCGCCGATCCTGCGTGCGCTGCGCGACATCGCGCAAAAATCGCAGGCTGCGAAGAAATCGCTGTCGCTCTGCGGTGAAATGGCCTCGAAGCCGATCGGCGCGCTGGCGCTGATCGCGATGGGCTACCGCTCGCTGTCGCTGTCGGCCACCGCGCTCGGCCCGGTCAAGGCGATGGTGATCGACCTCGACGCCAGGAAGGCCGAAGCGATGCTCGGCCCGCTGCTGGATGCGCCGACGGGAAGCGTCTCGATCCGGCAGAAGCTGACGGAATTTGCCGAGGCCGAAGGCTTGGCGTTGTAGCGGACCTGCCGCTCGTTCTTCGCCGCCTCACGTCCCGCCGCCTTTTGAGAGCAAACCGATGTCGTCACTCCCCGAAGCCAAACTGGATGTCCTGCTCGCACACCACGCCTCGCTCGAGGCCGAAGCGCTGGGACAGCTCTCCTCCGAGCGCTATGTGCAGGTCACGCGCGAGCTCGCCGAGATCAATCCGCTGATCGACGCGGTGAAGACCTATCGTTCCGCGGTGAAGGAACTCGCCGACACCGAGGCGCTGATATCAGATCCGGCCACTGATGCCGAGATGCGCAGCATGGCGGAAGCCGAGCGCGACGAGCTCAATTCGAAGATCGAGGACCTCGTCCAGAAGATCCGCGTCGCGCTGCTGCCCAAGGATGCCATGGACGACCGCAACGTGGTGCTGGAAATCCGCGCCGGCACCGGCGGCGACGAGGCGTCGCTGTTCGCCGGCGATCTGTTCCGGATGTACGAGCGCTTTGCGAGCTTGCAGGGCTGGAAGGTCGAAGTGATCTCGGCGAGCGAAGGCACCGTCGGCGGCTTCAAGGAAATCATCGCGGAGGTCCAGGGCCGCGGTGCGTTCTCCAAGCTGAAGTTCGAGTCCGGCGTGCATCGGGTCCAGCGTGTGCCCGACACCGAGACACAGGGGCGCATCCACACATCCGCTGCAACGGTCGCGGTGCTGCCCGAGGTCGAGGACGTCGACGTCGAGATCAAGAACGACGATTTGCGGATCGAGACCATGCGCGCGCAAGGGGCCGGCGGCCAGCACGTCAACAAGACCGAATCGGCGATTCGCATCACCCATATCCCCACCGGCATCGTGGTGATGATGCAAGACAGCCGCTCGCAGCATAAGAACCGCGCCTCCGCCATGAACATCCTGCGCTCGCGCATCTACGACGCCGAACGGCAGCGCGTCGACGCCGCGCGCTCGGCCGAGCGCAAGGAGAAGGTCGGCTCCGGCGACCGCAGCGAGCGCATCCGCACCTATAATTTTCCACAAGGGCGCGTCACCGACCACCGCATCAACCTGACGCTCTACAAGCTGCCGCAGGTGATCGCGGGCGAAGCGCTCGGCGAATTGACCGATGCGCTGACCACGGAGCACCAGGCGGCACAGCTCGCCGCGCAAGGAGCCGGGGCTTGACCGGCGGCTCGTCGCTCACGCCCCGCCGGACTCGCCGAACGACTTCAAAAGACGGTTCAGAGCCGGGCTGGCGGCACGGCGAAGTTCCTCGAGGTTCTTCCGCGAGAGCGCCTGGAGCTTCTGCTCGCCTTTCTTCGTCAGCTTGAGATGGACGCGCCTGGCATCTTCGCGATCAGCGACGCGACTGACCAGGCCCAGTTTTTCGATCCGATCAATCAGCTCGACAGCGGAGTGATGCCGGATCAACAGAAACTTCGCGACATCACCGACGGTTGCGGGACCGGGACGGACAAAACCCTTGATGCCGAGCAGCGCCTGGTGCTGCGTCGGCGTCAACCCCTGCTTTGCAGCCGCCGCCTCGCTGAATGCCAGAAAGCTCCGGATCTGGTAGCGGAACTGTGCCAGCGCTGCGTAATCGGAAGCCCGCATCGCGCTGCCGGCGCGCCCGGCTGACGTCACCACACCGGACCGCTGCGCCTTCTTCGCCTGAACCATGCCCACCTCGACCATGCCACCCGCCGCCACGGGAGACTTAGCCTAAAGTAGCAAGCGACCGCCGCCGGACCAACCGGCCGGATTCAGGGATGCACAGCTATCCAAGCGCCTTATTCGAAGCTGGACAGCAGGATTTTCACCAGGATGACCTGAAACGCGATCGGGATGCGGACGCTCTTTCGCCGGATCGAACGCTGAAGTGCGCCGACGATCTCGGCCCCGCTCAGGCTGCCGGCCGACGCATTGTTGATCAGCTCTGCCCACATCTGCGACAGCGAGCCGCCCGCTGGAAGCACCGGCTTGATGGTGACGCCGGATCCCTGCGCCCAATCGACGATCTCGCGCATGGTGTGCGGACCGCAATTGCGCGCAGTCGCAAGGCGCTCGGCCGTCAGCGCGCGCAGCAGTTCGCGCGAGGGCGACCAATTCCCTTTCGGGGGCTGCTCGCCGGTGAGCTCGACTGCGAGCTCCTTCAGCACGTTCTGGGCCCGCACGCTCAGTCGCTTCATCGGCGCCGGCGCGCGCTTCGCCTGAACGGATCCGACGGCCGGTCCGCGCTCGCGGGTTGGCCGGTTGCGTGGCTCGGACAATCTGGGGGCATCGCCGGATTGAGACGGGACGCGCTGGTCGCCGCCCTCCCCGGAAGGCCGCGCAGCCTCCTGCCGCTCCGCCTCTTGCGGCCAGGATCGTCGCTTTTCGGCACCTGCCACTGTCGTCTGCCGCGCCATTTCTTTCGCCGAACCCGCCAGCTTCGTACTCACAAAGACTAATATATATCGCTCTCCGATATGTTTTCACGACATAATTTTGGTCGTTCGACCAAAGGCGAAATTGACAGACGGCCTTCACAAGCAATGCTTAGGTCCAAGAGCTACACGCGGATGTGACGTGCCCGGCGCGGGCAGGCCCATGGGGCCGGCCGCCGCCGGATAAGTCGTGTTTGCCTGCAAACAAGAACGACGTTCGGAGGAAACGACCATGACTGACGATCTCATCCGCCGCGGTCTCTCGCGCCGTGGCCTGCTCCAGACCACCGCGGGCCTGATCGGCGGCTCGATGCTGCCGGCGATGCCGGCATTTGCCGACGACAAGCCGGCGATCGGCACCTATCCCGCGGGCGTATCCGGTTCCACCGCCTTCATCGGCATCTCCGTGCCGCGCACGGGAACTTACGCCGTGCAGGGCGAGGACGAGCTCAAGGGCTATCAGCTCGCGATCGAGCACATCAACGAAGGCCACGAATTGATCAAGAAGATCTCGCCCAAGACCAGCAAGGGCGTGCTCGGCAAGGAGCTGAAGTTCGGCGTTGCCGACTCCGCGGCCAAGCCCAATGAGGCGGTGCAGGCGCAGCAGCGCTTCATCAGCGAGAACAAGGCGATCATGATCACCGGCGGCACCTCGAGCGCCGTCGCGGTCGCGCTCAACAAGCTCGCCCAGCGCGAGCATGTGATCTTCGTGTGCGGCATTTCCGGCTCGAACGACACCACCGGCAAGGATTGCGTGCGTTACGGCTTCCGCCAGAATTTCTTCGGCCAGACTGCGGCTGCGGCGATCGGGCCGGTGATGGTGCGGGAGTTCGGCAAGGGCAAGAAGGCCGCCTATCTCACGCCTGACTACACCTATGGCCATACCGTCACCAAGTCGATGCAGGACTTCCTCGCGACCGCCGGCTGGACCACTGCGACCAACCAGGTCGCCCCGCTCGGTGCGCCCGACTATTCCTCATATCTGCTGAACGTCGCCAATTCCGGCGCCGACGTGCTCATCAACGTCAATTGGGGCCACGATGCGGTGCTGTCGACCCAGCAAGCGAAGCAGTTCGGCGTGCTCGACAAGATGAAGCTGGTCGTGCCCTACCAGGTGCCCTTCATCGCGCGCGAAACCGGCGGCCTGATGCAGGGCGTCTATGCCGCGACCGATTATTGGTGGACGATCGAGGACAAGTACCCACTGGCCAAGATGTTCAACGAGGTCTTCGAGAAGAAATACGGATACAAGCCGGAATGGGGCGCCGAGAACGCCTATGTCAGCTTCGCCCATTGGGCCCGCATGTGCGAGGAAGCCGGCAGCTTCAATCCGCCCGACGTCATCAAGGCCTATGAGAAGGGCGAGACCATCCCCTCGCTCGTCGGCGACGTGCATTACCGCCCCGAGGATCACCAGTGCGTCCGACCCGTCATCATCGTCAAGGGCAAGCAGCAGAAGGACATGAAGAACAAGGAAGACTGGTACGACGTCGTCGAGATCGTCCCGGGCGAGAGCCTGATGCAGAAGCCCGACGCCTTCGGCTGCCATCTCGGCGACTACACCTGAGCCCGAGCTAACCCCCTGTGACGCCGTAGGCCGTGACTCTGGACCTGCGGCGTCACCTTTTTGACGCAAGCTCTTCGCGCGTCACAACAGCGATCGCCGCATGATAAGTTGGCCCAATCTCGTTTCGCAGCTTTTCAACGGGCTCGCGCTCGGCGCCCTGCTTGCGCTGATCAGCTCCGGCCTGACCATCATCTACGGCACGCTCGGCGTGCTCAACCTCGCGCATGGCGCGATGTTCATGATCGGCGGCTATGCCGGCTTCGTCACCTACCAGTACACGGATTCGTTCATCCTCGCCGTGATCGCGGGCTCGCTGTTCGTGATGCTGCTCGGCGTGGTGATGGAAAGAACCATCATTCGGCATTTCTACCACCGCCCGCACGAGGACCAGTTGCTCGTCACCTTCGGGCTCGGCATCTGCTTCGTCGAGATCATCCGGCTGATCTTCTCCAGCCAGTCGCAGATCGTGCTGCCGCCGGCACTATTCCAGGGCATCACCAATCTCGGCTTCATGTTCTATCCGACCTATCGCCTCGCGGTCGTCGGCATCGTCGCGATCGCGCTCGGCGCGCTGTTCATCATCCTCTACCGGACCCGGCTCGGCATGATCGTGCGCGCCGGCATCGAGGATTCGGTGATGGTCGATTCGCTCGGCATCAACGTCTACCGCGTCTTCATGATCGTATTCGGCATCGGCGCAATGGCTGCAGGCTTCGCCGGCATCGTCAACGCGCCGGTGGTGTCGCTGACACCCGGTATCGGCGACGACATCCTGGTCCAGACCTTCGTGGTGGTGGTGATCGGCGGCGTCGGCTCGTTCCCCGGCGCGATTCTCGGCGGCCTGATCGCCGGGGAGATCATCAGCGTCACCTCCATGTTCAACCCCGGCTATGCCTATGTGATGCTGTTTGCGGCGATGACGCTCGTGCTCGTGCTACGACCGCATGGCCTGCTCGGCGTCCAGGGCCGCGAGTAAGTGATCCGCTGATGCTCAAGCAACGTCCGTTCCTGATCGAGACACTGACGGCCATCGGCCTGATCGTGGCACCCTTCGTGCTGCCCCATCTCGGCTTCGCGCCGAACACCGTGAACCGGATCCTGGTCTGGGGCCTGTTCGGCCTCGGCTTCGACATCCTGTTCGGCTTCACCGGCCTGTTGTCGTTCGGCCAATCCGCCTTCTACGGCACCGGCGGGTTCGTCGCCGCCTACCTGCTGACCCGCGCCGGCTTCAGCAACGTGCTCGGCGCGCTGGTCATCGGCATGATCGCGGCGGCAGCGACCGGCTACCTGATCGGACTGATCGCGCTGCGACGTACCGGGATCTACTTCGCCATGATCACGGTGGCGATCGCGGAAGTGTTCTTCTTCGTCGAGTTCAATCCGCTCTCCGATTTCACCGGCGGTGAAAACGGCCTGCCGGGCGTACCGACGCCGAGCTTCAATCTCGGCTTCACGACCGTCCATTTCACAGATGGGTGGTCGCTCTATCAGTTCATCGCGCTGTGCTATTTCATCGGCGTCATCATCGCGCTCAGGATCGTGCGGTCGCCGGTGGGGGCGATCTTCAGCGCCATCAGGGACAACCCGCTGCGCGCCACGGCCGTGGGTCACAACATCCACGGCTACAAGCTGACCGCCTTCGTGATCGCCGCCGCGTACGCCGGCTTCGCCGGTGGCCTGCTCGGCGTGCTTCAGGCCTTCATGCCACCCGACGCCTTCACCTTCGACACATCAGGCCAGCTCGTGATGCAGACGGCCATCGGCGGCCGCGGCACGCTGTTCGGGCCGCTGGTTGGCGCAACCGTCTGGCTCTTCCTGCAGGATTTCCTCCAGTCCGCGCTGGGCTTAGGCGCCGCCTGGAAGCTCGTGCTCGGCGTCGTGTTCGTGCTGCTGGTCTGTTTCCTGCGCGGGGGCATCATCGGCGGCCTCGTCGATCTCTACGGCCTCTTCTCCGGCAGGCGTCGGAAGGTTGCGGAGAGGGAGGAGGACTCCCAGGCCGGGCCTGCACTGGAGGCGCCGCCCGCGCCGATGCAGGCCAGGGAGGTCCAGCACCCCGCCTATTCCGGTCCGATCCTGAAAGCCACCGGTCTCACCAAGCGCTATGGCGGCCTCGTCGCCAACAGCGACATCGATTTCAGCGTCGATCAAGGCGAGCTGCGCGGCATCATCGGGCCCAACGGCGCCGGCAAATCGACCTTCTTCAAGATGCTGACCTGCGAGATCCCGCCGACCTCCGGCCGGATCATGTTCGAGGGACGCGACATCACGGGATTGAAGGTCACTGACGTCTGCCAGCTCGGACTGACCAAGAGCTACCAGGTCAATCAGCTCTTCACCGGCCTGACGGTGCGGCAGAACCTGACGATCGCAGCACTCGCCGAGCTGCGCGGAAAATTCCGGCTTGACCTCTTCCGCTCGCTGTCGGGCGTCAAGGGCCTGACGGAGCAGGTGGAGCACACGCTGGCGCTGGTCAACCTGACGCGCCGTGCCGACACGCAGGTCGCCGAGCTCGCCTATGGCGAGAAGCGCAGGCTGGAGATCGGGCTTGCCCTCGCCACCTCGCCCCGCCTGCTGCTGCTCGACGAGCCGCTCGCCGGCATGAGCCCGCGCGAGCGGGTCGAAACGGTCAAGCTGCTCAAATCGATCGCGCGCGGCCGCACCATGATCATCATCGACCACGACATGGATTCGCTGTTCGAGCTGGTCGAACGCGTGACGGTGCTGCAGGAAGGCTGCGTGCTGGTCTCCGGCACGCCCGAGGAAATCAAGACCAACGCCGCGGTGCAGGAAGCCTATCTCGGCGGCGTGCACGGAGAGATCGCCGCATGAGCCTGATCGAGGTCGACGGCCTGAACAGCTATTACGGGGACTCCCACATCCTGTTCGACGTCGCCATGCGCGTCGAGCAGCACGAGGTGGTGGCACTGCTCGGCCGTAACGGCGCCGGCAAGAGCACGACGCTGAAGAGCTTGATGGGCGTGGTGACGCCGCGCAGCGGCAGCGTGAAGTTCGACGGCATCGACATCGCCGGACGCAGGAGCCACAAGATCGCACAAGCGGGCATGCAGCTCGTCCACGAGGAGCGCCGCATCTTCGGCAGCCTCTCGGTCGAGGAGAACATCCTCCTCGCCGGGATCACCGCGCCGAAACGCTGGCCGCTCGGGCGCATCTACGAGATGTTTCCGCGGCTGAAGGAGCGGCGCAGCAACCGCGGTACCGAGCTCTCCGGCGGCGAGCAGCAGATGCTGGCGATCGCGCGGGCGCTGGTGCGCGATCCCAAGATCGTGCTGCTGGACGAGCCGTTCGAGGGGCTCGCGCCGGTCATCGTCCACGACCTCGTCAAGGCCTGCCGCGAGCTCGCGGCAGCCGGGCAGACGATCGTGCTGGTCGAGCAGAATTTGGCTGCGACGCTGGCGCTGGCGAGCCGAATCTACATCATCAACAATGGCCACATCGTGCACGAGGGCCCTGCGAACGAGCTCAAGGCCCAGCCGGAGCTGCTACAGCGCTATCTCGGCGTTTGATCAGCCGCTCAGCGCCGCGATCATCCGCTTGGCATGATCAGCAAGGACGGCCATGTCCTCCTTGCGTGTCTGCGCCGGCAAAAGTTCGACGCCGGCCCTGACCGGCATCACATGCATGTGCAGATGAAACACCACCTGCCCGCTGGCCGGCTCGCTGAACTGCTGCAGGATGATGCCTTCCGCATCGAACGCCTTCATGGCCGCGACCGCGATCCGCTTCGCGGTCCGCGCGACTGCGGCGAGATCATCGTCGGCGATGTCGAGGATGCCACGCGCCGGCGCCCTCGGAATGACCAGCGTATGGCCGGGCGAGCGCGGCATGATGTCGAGAAATGCGAGGCTGCGCTCGTCCCTGAACACCTCGAAGCAGGGAATCTCGCCGCGCAGGATCTTTGCGAAGACATTCCGATCGTCATAGACCGTCATGGATGTCCTCCCTTCGGCTGCGCGGTCATCAAACGCGCTCCTTTCCGTTGACGCAAGCAAGGTCGCCGATCTATCCACGATGCCAGGCAGGATGGTTCCATTGGCGACAGGCTTCGATTCCGGACACAGCATCGAGAGCGCGCGGCGCGCGCTCTCGGCGCGGCTGCAGGAGGCCGGCATCGAGGAGCCGTCTCTCGATGCGCGCCTGCTAGTCGGCGCCGTGCTGGGGCTGGATCTGACCGGCCTGATCACCCAAGCAGCGCGAGACCTCACGCCAGAGGAGGCTACGCGGCTCGAAGGATACGCGCAGCGAAGGCTCGCGCATGAACCGGTCGCCCGCATTCTCGGCGTCAGGGAATTCTGGGGGCTGCCATTCCGGCTGTCCGAGGCGACGCTGGTACCACGGCCGGATACCGAGACAGTGGTCGAGCTGGCGCTCGAGATATTTCGCGAACGCACGATCCCGGGACGGCGCCCGCGCATCGCCGACATCGGCACCGGGTCCGGCGCGATTCTGCTCGCACTGCTGCACGAGATCCCGGACGCATTTGGCGTCGGCACCGATCTCAGCCTCAGCGCCCTCGACACCGCCAGAGCGAACGCGGATGCCCTCGGACTGGCCGATCGCGCCGCCTTCGTCGCCTGCTCCTATGCGTCGGCGCTTGGCGGCCCGTTCGACCTGATCGTGTCGAATCCGCCCTACATTCCCGCGGGGGAAATTCCGAAGCTGAGCATCGAGGTGCGCAACCACGATCCGCATCTGGCGCTCGACGGCGGCAATGACGGCTATGACGCCTATCGCGCCCTGATCCCGCAGGCCGCCGAACGGCTCGTGCCCGGCGGCGCCCTGATCGTCGAGGTCGGCCAAGGCCAAGCCGGAAATATTGAAACCTTGATGGCCGCCGCCGCGTTATCGATCGACAGGCCGCCCAGATCGGACCTGGCGGGTATTGCCAGGGCCGTCTCGGCCCGAAAAATGCCCCCATAAAAGCCGGATTGGGCGCGAAAAACCTCTTGGAATATCCCGTGGGAACGACTACGTTCCGGTCAGCACATCGGTACCGGCCCCGTAGACCTACGGACGAAAGCCGGGCTCTCGGGCGAGAGCTTTACTGATTAAAGGTTCCAAGCCGCAGGTCCTGTTGAGCGCGATAGCACGTCAAGCTGCGCTGCTTACCGACCGCAAAGTGAACGAAAGCCTGATATTGCGCTTGAAGACTTACGCAACAAAGCTGGGCTTGTTTCGGCAGGTGATATGAGTGGGTTCGCTGGCAATGAATGCTGGCGGGTGGGGAACGCGTCTTTGTTGAACGCGACGGTCGACGAACATCGGCAGGGTCTGATTCGCTCTTGCGCGCGGTGCGCGCGAGAGATGTGAACCGCTGTCATCGGGTCACTCTCTGCAATCGGTAATGCGTGCAACCTTTAGGGCTGGAATTAAAGGCAGGACATGAGAAACGGTCAGAACAAGCAGCGGATGCGCAACCGCAACAACAACAATAACAACAACAATAACCGGCGCGGCCAGAACCCGATGACCCGGGTCTATGAATCGAACGGACCCGACATCAAGATCCGCGGTACCGCCTCGCACATCGCCGAAAAATATCTTCAGCTTGCGCGTGACGCGCGCTCCTCGGGTGACCCGGTTGCCGCCGAAAACTACTACCAGCATGCCGAGCACTATTTTCGGTTGATCGCAGCGGCCCAGGAGCAGTTCCGCCAGAATCAGCAGCCCCGCGGCGACGAGCCGATCAGCACCAGCAGCGGCGACGATGGCGAGGACGACGGCGAGAATTTCTCGAATTTCGGCCAGGAGCCGGGCTTCGTTCCACAGCCGCCCCAACAGCAGCCCTTCATGCGTGACCGCGACGGCCAGCGCGATCACCAGCGCGACTACCAGCAGCGCGACAACCAGCAGCCCTATCAGCGCGATCAGCAGCAGCCGCGCGAGCACCGCGAACGCGACCATCGTCCGCAGCCGCAATATCATCAGCAGCCGCAACCGCAGAACCAGCCGCAGCCCGTCGTTGCCGATGCCGGCAACGTCGATCGCCTGCCGTCCTTCATCACCGGCGCGCAGCCGCAGACGAATGCGGCTCCGGGCGGCTTTGAGGGTGGCAATCCCGGCGGCGGCGAGCGCTATCCGCGGCGCCGTCGCCGGCCGCATAATGGCCCGCGTCCCGAGCGCGAGGCGGCTCCGGCCGCGACCAGCGACGACCTCGCCCCCGGCGAGTAAGGCGCAGCAAAGCTAGCGATTGGGGTGGATTTCAATCGTCCCGGCCTCGCCGGGACGATTTGTTTTTTGAAACGTCAAATTGGCGGAACTGCAGCGGCAGGCACAGTCACCTCTCCCCGGCGGGGAGAGGGGAAGCTAGGTCCGGGTCACCGTCGAGGACGGCACCAGCACCGGCTTCAACGAGGGAATCAGCCGCGCCCGTTCGCGCTTGGCGGGGATCGCACGATAGACCTGCTTGGTGGCTTCGACGATATGGACCCCGGCAAAAGGCAATGACAGCGCCGCGCCGGCGCGCTCCCACATCTGCGCCGATTTCAGGACCCAGCGGCCCGCATAAGGCGGCATGAACAACGCCTCGCCCCAGGCGGTCGGCGTGAACCAGGTCTGACGCAGCAGGTCCGTGATCTGCGAGCGTGAATAGGGACGGCCGTGGCCGAAAGGCGTGTTGTCGCTGCGCGTCCAGACCCCGCGCCGGTTCGGGATCACCGCGATGACGCGGCCGGACGGCGACAGCACCCGCCAGACCTCGCGCAGCAGCGCGGCCGGATCGTCGGACATTTCGAGCGCATGGACCAGCAGGATGCGGTCCACCGCGGCTTCGGGAAGCGGCAGCGAGAACTCGTCGACGAGTGTGGCGAGCGCCGGTCTCCCGGTCGGCCATTTCAGCACGCCCTGGGCCGCCGGCATGAAGGCAATGCAGCGCTCGGCGTCCTCGCGGAACAGCCCGAGGTATGGCGTGGGATAGCCGATGCCGAGCACGCGCTGGCCCCCGGCACTCGGCCAGCGCTCTCTTATGCCGCGGTTGATCATTTGCCGCGCCACAATCCCCAGGCGACGGGAATAGAACTCGCGGAGGTCGACGACATCCATGCTCATGGCGGCAATGTAACATGCACAAGGTAGCGGCTGTGCGCGGAATATTGCATTGCCCGCGCAACGTTAACGCCATATTTGTCTGGCGGGGCTGAGCGCGATGGAGAGGTCATGGCTGCCGAAATTCGTACTTTCAGCTGTTTAAACGACAATTTCGGTTACCTGATCCACGATGTGGAAACCAGGGCCACCGCATCGATCGATGCGCCGGAAGCCGGTCCCATCATCCAGGCGCTGGAGCGCGAGGGTTGGCAACTCACCGACATCCTGATCACCCATCACCATGGCGATCATGTCGGCGGGGTCGCCGAACTCAAGCAGAAATACAATTGCCGCGTCGTCGCGCCGCACGACAAGTCGGCCAGAATCGCTGACGTCGATTTGCGCGTCGCCAATGGCGATGTGGTCAAGGTCGGTACGCTGCTGGGGCGCGTGCTCGAGACCCCCGGCCATACGCTCGATCACATCTCCTACGTATTCGACACCGAGAAGACGCTGTTCGCCGCCGACACGCTGTTCTCGATCGGCTGCGGCCGCGTGTTCGAGGGCACCTATCCGATGATGTGGGACTCGCTGTTGAAGCTGCGAGCCCTGCCCGACGATTTCAAGCTCTATTGCGGCCACGAATACACGGCGTCCAACGTCAAGTTCGCGCTCACCGTCGATCCCGACAATGCGGCGCTGCAGGCGCGCGCGGCGGAGGTTGCGAAGCTGCGGGCGGACAACAAGCCGACCATCCCCTCACTGCTTGGTGAAGAGAAGCGAGCAAACGTGTTCCTGCGTGCGGATGAACCCTCGATCGCAGCCAGGCTACACATGAAGGGTGCAGAGGCTGCCGCGGTGTTCGGCGAATTGCGTGAGCGCAAGAACAAGTCCTGAAGGACAGGTCCTCAAGGCCAGGTCCTCAAGCCTGGTCCTCAAGGCCAGGTCCCGAAGACTAACTCCTCGAGAACAAGCCCTGACGGGGATCGATGCCGACCGCAGCCGAGATCATCGCGCGCCTCGAACTCCGCCCGCATCCCGAGGGCGGGCATTACCGCGAAACCTTTCGCGACCAGACCACCGACGCCAATGGCCGCTCGCGGTCGACCTCGATCTATTACCTGCTCGCGCGCAACGAGCGCTCGCACTGGCATCGCATCGATGCGGTCGAGACCTGGCACTTCTACGCCGGCAGCCCCTTGATGCTCCGTATCGCCCACGACGGCTGCTCCCAGCACGAGGTGCGGCTCGGCACAGACCTTGTGAGCGGCGAACGGCCACAGGCGATCGTGCCGGCAGACGCGTGGCAGATGGCGGAGACGTCAGGCGAGTGGACGCTGGTCGGCTGCACCGTGGCACCCGCCTTCGAGTTTGCAAAATTCGAGCTCGCGCCGAAAGGCTGGGAGCCGTAGAGATTCTTGTTTGACGCGTTTTCTTTACGCGAACCGGTATCCACTTCGCTCGAAAACGCTCTGCTATCCGGAATCGGGTGGGTTCGATTCGCTTCCCCCGCTACGACTGCGCTTCCAGTCAACAGGAGCGTACGATGCACGGAACACTCGGTCCCGCCGCCGTCCAGATCGACCCGGCCATTTTGTATTTTGGAACGCCGGTCGTCCTGATCGGATCGACCAATGACGACGGCACTCACAATCTCGCACCGATGTCCTCGGCATGGTGGGTCGGCTGGCGCTGCATGCTTGGGCTCGCGCGCAACTCGAAGACCACCGAGAACATGATTCGCAGCGGCGAATGCGTGCTCAATCTGCCCTCGGCCGATCTTGTCGGCGCCGTCGACCGCCTTGCTCGCACCACGGGCTCGGATCCCGTGCCGCCAGGAAAACTCTATCGCGGCTATCGGCACGAGAAGGACAAGTTCGAACTCGGCGGTCTGACGGCGTTGGCAGGCGAAACGGTCAGCGCGCCGCGCGTGGCCGAGTGTCCGGTGCAGATCGAAGCCAAGGTTGCTTATGTGCATGAGATGGCCCAGGACGATACGGCCTGGGGCGGCAATCTCACCGCGATCGAGGTCCGCGTCACCCGCGTGCACGCGCATCCCCATATCATGATGGATGGCGTGCCGAACCGCATCGATCCGGACCGATGGCGGCCGCTGATCATGAGCTTCCAGGAATTCTATGGCCTGACGTCGCAACGCTTGCAGCGCTCCGAGCTTGGGCGGATTCCGGAATCGACGGCCGCCGGGCTGGCAGCCGGCGCTCTGAGCGCGTCTCAACGCTTCCGCAGCACCATGTCCTTCGCCGCGATCAGGCCGCCCCCGGCGATCAGGATCGCGGCGATGGCGATGTTGGCGCTGGCTTTGGCAAAGCCGGCGGCGATGAGAAAGCCGGTCGACAGGAGCGGCGTCGCATAGGAGGCGGCACCGAGCACGCGGATGTCGCCGCGCTTCATGCCGATGTCCCAGGCGTAGAAGGCGGCACCGACGGGGCCGATGCCGAGTCCGATCACGGCAAGCCAATGCAACGCAGTCTCGGGCCACACCGTGGTTTCCACCACACCATGCATCAACGCGGCGAGCATCGATGTGGCGAGGCAGAAGCCGGCGACAGCGTCGGTGGGCACCGCCTTCAGGCGCCGCGACAACACCGAATAGGTCGCCCAGACGAAAGCGGCGATGAAGGCCGCGATCAATCCCGGCACCGCGCCCGGCGCGAAGCCGGAGGTGTTGCCGGCAAACAGCAGCACGGTGCCGACGAGGCCGAGCACGGCGCCGATGATGTGATGCATGGCCAGCCGCTCGCCCGGCAGAAAGGACGAGAACAGCACGATCAGCAGCGGCCACATGTAGTTCAGGAGGCCGGCCTCGGCCGGCGGCGCGAATCGCAGCGCGAGGAAATACAGCGCGTGGTAGCCGAACAAGCCACCGACGCCGACCACCCATACGACCAGGGGCTGACGCAGGCTCTTCGCCGCGTCGCCGCGGCCGATCCAGGTCAGCAGACCGACGAGACCGCCGATCGCAAAAGTCATCGCAGCGAGCTGAAACGCCGGGATCTTGCCGGTGGCCACCGTCATCACTGACAGCAGCGACCACATCAGGATCGCGGTCAGTCCGACCAGTGTTGCCGTGCGCGGATTCATTGATTGAGAGGCTCTGAGGACGCTTATGCCCGGCACGGGGCCGGGCATAGCGCCTTCAATATCGTCTTGTCGCGCCTGACGCTACCGGCTTGGCGCCCGATCAGGCGTGGTACTGACCGCCGTTGATGGTCAGGGTCGAGCCGGTGATGAAGCCGGCTTCCTCGGCCGCCAGGAACACGACCGCGCGCGCAATCTCTTCCGGCTCGCCGAGCCGGTTGACCGGGATCTGCGGGATCACGTTCTTTTCCAGAACGTCCTTTGGCACCGCCTGCACCATCTCGGTGTTGATGTAACCCGGCGCGATCACGTTGACAGTGATGCCGCCCTTGGCATTCTCGAGCGCCAGCGCCTTGGTGAAACCGATGTCGCCGGCCTTCGCCGCGGAATAATTGACCTGGCCGAACTGCCCCTTCTGGCCGTTGATCGACGAGATCGAGATGACGCGGCCGAACTTGCGGGCGCGCATGCCCTCGATCACCTGTCGCGTCATGTTGAACAGCGAGCCGAGATTGGTGTTGATCACGGCGTTCCACTGTTCGAGCGTCATCTTGTGGAAGGCGGTGTCGCGGGTAATGCCGGCATTGTTGACGAGGATGTCGACGGGGCCGAGTTCGGCCTCGACCTTCTTCACGCCCTCGGCACAGGCATCGAAATTGCTGACGTCCCACTTGTAGACGGAGATGCCGGTCTCGGCCTTGAACTTCTCTGCCGCCGCATCATTGCCGGCATAGCTCGCCGCGACCTTGTAGCCGGCCGCCTTCAGCGCCTTGCTGATCGCAGCACCGATGCCGCGCGTCCCACCCGTGACCAATGCAACTCGTGCCATAGTGTATTCCTTCCCTTGGACTCTTCGGACGTTTCTCAGTGATGGTGTTTTAGATGCGGATTATGCGGTTGGTTTGACGGACATCAAGAACAAAACGCCCGGCGTTGAGCCGGGCGTTTGTATTTAGTCGAAGCTTGCGCGGTTGCGAAGAATAATTGATTTGCAACCGCTGCTTTTTTGGTCGCGTGCAACGCACTCACCGTCGTGTGCAGCGCACGCGCCGGTTCATCAGCCGGATGTCAGCTTCAGTCGCGCGCCAGACACATGGCGATACCCATGCCGCCGCCGATGCACAGCGTGGCGAGGCCCTTCTTCGAATCGCGCTTCTGCATTTCGTGCAGCAGCGTCACCAGCACGCGCGCGCCGGACGCGCCGACCGGATGGCCGATCGCGATCGCGCCGCCATTGACGTTGACCTTCGACGTATCCCAGCCGAGATCCTTGTTGACGGCACAAGCCTGCGCCGCGAAGGCCTCGTTGGCCTCGATCAGGTCGAGGTCGCCGACGTTCCAGCCGGCCTTCTTCAGCGCCGCGCGCGAGGCCGGGATCGGGCCCGAGCCCATGATCTTCGGATCGACGCCGGCCTGCGCCCACGACACGATACGCGCGAGCGGCTTCTTGCCTTCCTTGGCGGCCTGCTTCGCGGTCATCAGCACCACGGCGGCAGCGCCGTCATTGATGCCGGAGGCCGAACCCGCGGTCACCGTGCCGTCCTTCTCGAAAGCCGGACGGAGCTTCGCCATCGCATCGAGCGTGGCGCCATGACGCGGATATTCGTCGGCGCTGACGACGGTATCGCCCTTGCGGCCCTTGATCGTGACGGGGACGATCTCGTCGTTGAACTTGCCGGCCTTCTGCGCAGCTTCGGCCTTCTGTTGCGAGGCGACCGCGAACTCGTCCTGCTGGGCACGCGTGATCTGCCACTGCCGTGCGACGTTCTCCGCGGTGTTGCCCATATGGTAGCCATTGAAGGCATCCCACAGGCCGTCCTTGATCATGGTGTCGACGAACTCGACGGCGCCCATCTTGACGCCGCCGCGCAGATACTGGGCGTGCGGGGCCATGCTCATGGATTCCTGGCCGCCGGCAACCACGATCTCGGAATCGCCGTTGAGCAGCGCCTGATAGCCAAGCGCGACCGTGCGCAGGCCCGAGCCGCAAAGCTGGTTCACGCCCCAGGCCGGGCTTTCCACCGGAATGCCGGCGCCGATCGAGGCCTGGCGGGCGGGGTTCTGACCCTGAGCAGCAGTCAGGATCTGGCCCATGATGACCTCGGAGACCCGGCCGGGCTCGATGCCACCGCGCTCCAGCGCGGCCTTGATGGCGATGGCACCAAGATCGTGGGCGGGAAGGGTCGCGAAGGCTCCGTTGAAGCTTCCGACCGGGGTGCGGGCGGCGCTGACGATGACGACATCGTCTGACATGGGCATCTCCTGGGGTTCAAAGGGGGCAGACGGGGCTGGGAAACGGCTCGCCAGTCTCGGATGGCATCCTGTTAACGTCATTGCGGCATGTCAATCGGAAGGTCGCCGAATTCATCCCGCAGCGCATTCAAAATAGCGTTCTTGGCGATTTCGCAAGCACGTTTTTGCTGTGCGATTAACCGTGCCGCACAAAACGGTAGCGTGCCCCCTTTGAAAATGCTTACTTTGTTGCGTTGCGTACTCTTCCCGCCCTGCGGCATTGGCCCCGCAGGTTCCCGTTCTCAGCGCTACGAGTGAGAGCCCATGGCGAAATCAGACCAACCCACCACCATCAAGAAATACGCGAATCGCCGGCTCTATAACACCGGGACGAGCACCTATGTGACGCTGGAAGACCTCGCCGCCATGGTCAAGGATGGCGAAGATTTCCTGGTCTACGATGCCAAGACCGGCGACGACATCACCCGCTCGGTGCTCGCCCAGATCATCTTCGAGCAGGAGAACAAGGCCGGCCAAAACCTGCTGCCGACGACCTTCCTGCGCCAGCTGATCCGCTTCTACGGCGACAGCATGCAGATGGTGGTGCCGAAATATCTGGAGCAGTCGATCGCGACGCTGACCCAGGAGCAGGAGAAGTTCCGCAAGCAGATCGCCAACACGCTGTCGGGCACGCCCTTCGCCCCGCTGGAAGAACAGGTCCGCCGCAACATGGAGCTGTTTCAGCAAACCTTCTCGATGTTCAAGCCGTTTGCTCCCAATGCGGGCCGGCCGGCAACGACCCCGGAGCCGGAGCCCGATGCCAGCGCCCCGGCGGCGACGGACAGCAATATCGACGACCTGCGCCAACAGATGAAGGACATGCAGGAACGCCTCGAGCGCATGTCGAAGAAAGACGAGTAGACACCTCCGCATTGACGCGTCCGCATGCGGCGGGCGCGCGAACTGCCTGTTGATTGCGGCATTGCCTTTGCGCGGTGCCGTCCCGGCGAAGGCCGGAGCTGCCATGTCCGACCGCACCACGCATTGGGACAACGTCTACGCCACGAAGGGCGAGGCCGAGGTCAGCTGGTTTCAGAATAGCCCGGCGATCTCGATCGAGATGATTCGCGCCGCCAATCCGGATCGCGACGCGGCCATCATTGATATCGGCGGCGGGGCATCGCGGCTGGCCGACGCACTGCTTCAGGACGAATACCGCAATCTCGCCGTGCTGGACCTCTCTGCCAACGCCCTTGAGGCAGCGAGGAAGCGAATCGGTGCAGCCGCATCGGCGGTCGACTGGATCGTTGCCGACGTGACCGCATGGCGACCGGTGAAGGCCTACGACATCTGGCATGATCGTGCCGCGTTTCACTTCCTGACCGATCCGCGCGACAGGGCCGCTTACGTCGAGCGTCTGCGATCGGCGGTTGCGGCGGGCGGACACGTCATCATCGCCACCTTCGCGCCCGATGGTCCGCAGACATGCAGCGGCCTGCCGGTGCAGCGACACGACAGCACGAGCCTTTCAAGGGAGCTCGGGCCGGAGTTCGAGCTGGTCGAGACGCGCGGCGACACCCATCACACGCCGTGGCATTCGACGCAGGCGTTTCAGTTCAGCCGCTTTCGACGGCGGGCTAGCTAGCGTCAGGCCGCCAGCTGCGCCGCATGGGCAAAATCCCAATAGAGCTTTCGCGCCTTGCTGTAGAGCGGGCCCGGCTTCAGCTCGCGTGCGTCGATGCGAATCACCGGCGCGACCTTCGCAAAATTGCCGGTGGAGAAGATCTCGTCTGCGGCAAGGAAATCCGCATAGCGCAGCGTCTTCTCGATCACGGTGACGCCATCGCCCCGGAGCAGGCCGATGACGCGCTGGCGGGTGATGCCGTTGAGGAAGGTGCCGTTCGGCACCGGCGTGAAGACCACGCCGTCCTTGGCCATGAACACGTTCGAATTGCCGAACTCCGCGACATTACCGAGCATGTCGAGCATCAGCGCATTCTGGAAGCCGCGCGAGGCCGCTTCCGCCAGCGCGCGCGAATTGTTCGGATAGAGGCAGGCCGCTTTGGCGTCGACGGGCGCGCATTCGGCCGTGGGCCTGCGAAACGGCGACAGTGTGATCGCATTGCCTGTCGGCTTCGGCATCGGCGCCTCGTAGATGCACAGGCACCAATTGGTGGTCTCGGGATCGAACAGCACCCCGCCGCCCGCACCGTGCTGGGCCCAGTACATCGGGCGGACATAGAGCTCGGCATTCCGCGCAAAGCGTGCAATGCCGTCGTTTGCGAGCGACATCCAGGTGTCGGCATCGACCACCGGCTTCAGGCCAAAATTGATCGCGGATTGATTGGCGCGGGCGACGTGACGATCGAGATCGGGCGCGACGCCTTCGAATGCGCGCGCACCATCGAACACCACCGAACCGAGCCAGGCCCCATGCGTGCGCGGTCCCATGATCGGCACGTTGCCGTCGTGCCATTTGCCTTCGAAGAAGGTCCAGCTCGGCGAATAGTCGATCGGTTTCTTGATCTCGGCCATGCCAGGCCTCCCCTCGAGAAATTTCCGGGCACTATTGCCCCGACTTCTAAACGATTTGCTGCGGCGAAGCATCAACTCTCCCCCTCGCAGGAGGTTGGGACGACATCTCGTCCAAACAGGTTATAATTTCGGCCCGGTCACGGAGTTTCCCATGCCGCTCGATCCACTCGCCAAGCGCTTGTTGACAATGATGGCTGCGGCCGCGCCGCAGGCGCGCAGCCGGCCCAGCATCGAGGCGCGACGTGAATCGCTGGCCAAGCTGATGCAGTTCGCGCGTGCCGAGGCGCCTGACGTGACCACGTCAGACGGTATGCTGCCCGGTCCCGGCGGAAAGCTGCCCTATCGGCTCTATTCGCCTGCCTCCGCCGGTGCGCGCGCGCCGGGTTTCGTGTTCTTTCATGGCGGCGGGCTCGTGGCCGGCAGTATTGCGACGCATGACCGCATTGCAGCGGCACTCGCGCATGCGACCGGCTGCCGCCTCGTCTCGATCGACTATCGGCTGGCGCCCGAGCACAAATATCCCGCCGCCGTGGACGACGCGATCGCGGCGACCGAATGGGTGGCGCGCGAGGCGTCCTCACTCGGCATCGATGCCGAACGGCTCGTGCTCGGCGGCGATTCCGCAGGCGCTACATTGGCCGCGATCGTGTGCCAGGAGGCGGCGCAAAGCGCCGGTCTCTCGATCGTCGCACAATGCCTGATCTGCCCGGTGCTGGATTTCGAGGAGACTTCACCTTCGCGCGAGGCCTTCGCCGAAGGGCATCTGATCGACCGCGCCACCATCGAGGCCGATCTATCGGACTATCTGCCCGAGGGCCTGGATGCCGCCGATCCCCGCATCTCGCCCTTGCGAGCGACGCGGCTCACCGGGCTGCCGACCGCAATCATCCATACCGCCGAGTTCGACCCGATGCGCGACGAAGGCAACGCCTATGCGCGCAAGCTGCTCGCCGCGGGCGTCCCGGTCGAGCACGTCTGCCACGAGGGGATGGTCCACAATTTCCACGCCATGGGTGCGATCCTGCCGCAGGCTCAGCTCGTGCTGTCGCAGATCGGCGAGCAGGTGCGGCGAGCGGTAGAGGCATGAGAGCGTGAATCGCACACGCCCCGCGGGTCATGGTGGATATTGGTAGCGCCTGCAATCGGCTGGATGACTCGATCTGGAGCGGTGGATCCCGCATTCCGCATCAACCGATCGTTAATCTTCATCCAAAAACATCAGACGCGTTAGATTGTCGCAAGGAACCTTGCGCGACATTGAGGCGGCATTGTCGCATGCCGTTCAGCCTTGGAGACCACGAATGTCCCGCTTGGTTCCGGAACGCACGTTCCTGGCCGGGAAGATCATCTTCAATTATGGCCAGTCGACCATCGACTGCGTCGTGCGTCGGCTAACTGACGAGGCCGCGACGCTGGAGATGCAGAGCGGCCTTGGCGTGCCCGACCGGTTCCAGCTCAGACTCGAGGGACGCGATATCCAGAGCTGCCGCATGGTCTGGCGATCTGACCGCCAGGTCGGGGTCGCCTTTGAACGGCCTGACAGCGTCGGGCGCCCCGCCGGCGACGAACAGGAGCGCTCGTCCGACTCGCTGATGCGCGCCCAGATGCTGGCCCTGCGTGCCGCCCTCGATCATGTGCCGACCGGCATCGTGCTGCTCGATTCAAGCCTCAGAGCTCGCCTGATCAACCGATCGTTTCGTCAAATGTGGCACCTGCCCGACGAGGTCGCCGATAGCAATCCATCCATTGTCACCCTCCTCCTTCATGGACGCGACATCGGAGCCTACGAGGTGCCGGACCCCGCTCTCGATGCGCACGTCAAAGAACGAGTTCGCGTGGTCGAGGCAGGCGACCCGACGCCGGTCGATGTGCGTCGAACCAATGGTGATGTGGTGCGCGTGCAGGTGACGCCATTACCGGACGGTGGACGCATGCTGACCTATACGCCGGTGACCGACATCGTGCGCGCCTCGGACGAGTTGAAGCAGCTGCGGGATGCGCTGGAGAATGTCCAGGATGGCGTCCTGCTTCTCGATGCCGATCTGAGCGCCACCTTCATGAACAGACGCATGCGGCGCTTTTGGGATGTCAGTGAAGACCAGGCGGCGAGTCGGCCGGCCTATTCGTCGCTGGTGCGGCGCGTGCACCGCGCCAGCGCCCCCGATCTGCCGGCGAACGAACTGGCGAAATTTCCGGCGCGGCGCGTCGAAGAGGTCAAGGCCGGCGATCATGTGCGCGACCTCGAGACGCCGGACGGCCGACGCATCAGGGCCCATTGCACCACGATGTCCAACGGCGGCCGCATGCTGACCTATGTCGACATCACCGATCTCAACGACAAAGCCACCATGCTGGAGCGGCTGGCGACCACCGATCCGCTCACGGGCCTGTACAACCGCCGGCATTTCCTGGGTTCGCTCGACGCGGAATGGAGCCGCTTCCAGCGCTACTACCGCTCGGTCTCCGTCCTGATGCTCGATATCGATCATTTCAAGTCGGTCAACGACCGCTACGGTCACGCGGTCGGCGACGAAGCGATCAAGGCTGTTGCAGCTGCATGCAACGAGGGCAAGCGCAAATCCGATCTCGTCGGCCGCATCGGTGGCGAGGAGTTCGCGGTTCTGCTGCCCGAGACCAGCCTGTCGCGCGCCAAGCTCGTCGCCGAACGGATCCGCAAGCAGGCGATGGCGATCCGGCTGAGCGCTCATCAGGCGCAGTTCGGTGTCACGGTGAGCATCGGCATTGCGGAGGCCTCCGTCAGCATGTCCGGCATCGACGCACTGATGGGCGCAGCCGATCAGGCGCTCTACCAGGCCAAAGCCGAAGGCCGCAATCGCTGCATCGCCTGGAAACCCCCGCCGCCCGCGAGCAAGGCGGCGGAGTGATTGTCGCAACTGCCTGGCGGTCCGCCCCTGGCTCAAAGCAGGCGCTGTCCCCGATCGTCAAGACCGCTCAGAACTCCAGGGGCGCGTTGTCGACGACCTCCTTCATCACGAAGAAGGTGCGGGTCTGCCGGACGCCGGGCAGCGCAATGAGCTGCTCGCCATGGATGCGGTTGAAATCTTCCATGTCGCCGACGCGGATCTTGAGGAAGTAGTCGAAATCGCCGGCGACGAGGTGGCAGTCGAGCACGAATTTCAGCCTGCCGATGGCCTGCTCGAAGGTGGCGAAGCTCTCCGGCGTGGATCGGTCGAGCACCACGCCGACCATCACCAGCGTGCCCTTCGCGACCTTCTTCGGTGCCACCATGGCGCGGACAGCGGCAATAAAGCCGTCCTCGAACAGGCGCTGGGTGCGGCGATGGCAGGTGGCAGGGCTGATCGCGACTGATACGGCCAGCTCGGCGTTGCTCAGCCTGCCGTTATTTTGCAGCAATCTCAACATCTTGAGGTCGATACGGTCGAGACGCCCCGACATGAAAGAAGCTTCCGTAAATTGGTGCAGATCCGGAAGGAATCTTATTTAAAAATTCCGTTCCTGCAAGGTTACGCGCAATATGAGTGCAAAATTCGAGAGCACCTTCTTACGGCGCAATGCTAGCACATCCCGACGCAACGCCAATCGGGACGAACCCATGAACCTGGACAAATTCGCGCGCTATCCGCTCACCTTCGGCCCGACGCCCATCGAGAAGCTGGAGCGGCTGTCGAAGCATCTCGGCGGCAATGTCGAGATCTACGCCAAGCGCGAGGACTGCAATTCGGGCCTCGCCTATGGCGGCAACAAGCTGCGCAAGCTCGAATACATCATCCCCGACGCGATCGCCTCGAATGCCGACACGCTGGTCTCGATCGGCGGCGTGCAGTCGAACCACACCCGCATGATCGCGGCTGTCGCGGCCAAGATCGGCATGAAGTGCCGCCTCGTGCAGGAAGCCTGGGTGCCGCACGAGGACGCCGTCTATGACCGCGTCGGCAACATCATGCTCTCGCGCATCATGGGCGCCGACGTGCGCCTGGTCGATGACGGTTTCGACATCGGCATCCGCAAGAGCTGGGAGCAGGCGATCGAGGAAGTGAAGGCCGCCGGCGGCAAGCCCTATGCGATCCCTGCCGGCGCCTCCGTGCACAAGTTTGGCGGCCTCGGCTATGTCGGGTTCGCCGAGGAGGTGCGTAAGCAGGAGAAGGAGCTCGGCTTCAAGTTCGACTACATCATCGTCTGCACCGTCACCGGCTCGACACATGGCGGCATGCTGGTCGGCTTTGCCGCCGACGGCCGTGCGCGAAAGGTGATCGGAATCGATGCGTCGTTCACGCCTGCGCAGACGAAAGCGCAGGTGCTCTCGATCGCACAGAACACCGCAAAGCTCGTCGAACTGGGCAAGGAGATCGTTGCAGACGACGTCGTGCTGATCGAGGACTACGCCTATCCCGCCTACGGTGTGCCGTCGGAAGAAACCAAGGAAGCGATCCGCCTCACCGCACGCCTTGAAGCGATGATCACCGACCCTGTCTATGAGGGCAAATCGATGCAGGGCTTGATCGACCTCGTCAAGAAGAACCATTTCGAGAAGGGCGCGAAGATCCTGTACGCCCATCTCGGCGGCGCGCCGGCGCTCAACGGCTATGGCTACGCCTTCAGGAACGGCTAGGCCATCAAGGCTGTCGTCCCGGGGCGCGACGAAGTCGCGAGCCCGGGATGATGACGTTGGCAGGAGGACGGCCTACCGCGTCCGGACGATCTGCAGCAACTCCTCGCCGTAGTGCTCGAGCTTCTTGTCGCCGATCCCAGGGATGTTGCGCAGCTCGTCGAGCGTGGTCGGCCAGGCCCGGACGATGCCATCGATGGTGGCATCGTGCAGCACGACATAGGCAGGCACGCCGCGCTCGCGCGCCACATCCGAGCGCCAGGACCGCAAGCGCGCACGCAATTCCGGATCGACATCGCCCTGCGACGCACTGGCCGCAGGCGCCAAATCGCCACGGCGCGGCTTCGTCCGGCCGGCGCGGACGCGCGCGGAGGGCGCCTCCTCGCGCAGCCAGACCTCGGTCTCGCCGCGCAGGACGCCGCGCGCAGAGTCGGTCAGCTTCAGCGCGCCGAAGGCCTCGCTGTCGGCCCGCAAATGCCCCATCGCCACCAGCTGTCGCAGCACGGTGCGCCATTGCTTCTCGTTGAGCTCGCGCCCGATGCCGAACACCGACAGCTTGTCGTGGCCGAACTGCGTCACCTTCTCGGTCAGGCGCCCGATCAGCACGTCGATCAGGTGCATCGCGCCGAAACGTTGTCCGGTGCGGTAGGCGCAGGACAGGAGCTTCTGCGCCAGCACCTTGCCGTCGCGCATCTTTGGCGGCGTCAGGCAGTTGTCGCAATTCCCGCAGCTCTCGCCATGCTGTGTTTCGCCGAAATAGGCAAGCAGCCGTCTGCGCCGGCACTGTGCGGTCTCGGCGAGACCGACCAGCGCATCGAGCTTGCCGATCGACACGCGCTTGAAGTCATCGGACCCACTGGACTCATCGATCATCCGGCGTTGCTGCACGATGTCGGAGAGGCCATAGGCCATCCAGGCTGCGGACGGCTTGCCGTCGCGCCCCGCGCGCCCGGTCTCCTGATAATAGGCCTCGATGCTCTTGGGTAGGTCGAGATGGGCGACGAACCGCACGTCCGGCTTGTCGATGCCCATGCCGAAGGCGATGGTCGCGACGATGACGATGCCGTCCTCATTGAGGAAGCGATCCTGGTTGCGCGAGCGCACACTGCCGTCCAGTCCGGCGTGATAGGGCAGCGCTGCAATACCGGCGTCATCCAGCGCGGCGGCGACCTCCTCGACGCGATTGCGGGAGAGGCAATAGACCACACCGGCATCGCCGGCATGACGCTCCCGGATGAAGTCCTTGAGCTGCGACACCGCATTGCGCTTGTCGACGATCTCGTACCGGATGTTGGGCCGGTCGAAGCTCGAGACGAATTGCGGGCTGTCCGTCAGCTGGAGCCGCTGGACGATCTCCTTGCGCGTCAATTCGTCGGCGGTCGCGGTCAGCGCGATCCGCGGCACGTCGGGAAACCGCTCCGCGATGATCGAGAGGCCGACATATTCGGGACGGAAGTCGTGGCCCCATTGCGAGACGCAATGCGCCTCGTCGATCGCGAACAGCGCCACCTTGGCCTGCGCCAACATCGAGAGGCAGCGCGGCGTCACCAAACGTTCCGGCGCGACATAGAGCAGGTCGAGATCGCCCGCGATCAGGCGACGCTCGATCTCCGAGGCTTCCTGCGAAGACAACGACGAGTTCAGCGCGGCGGCGTTGACGCCGGCCTCGATCAGACCCGCGACCTGATCGCGCATCAGCGCGATCAGCGGCGAGACCACGATGCCGCAGCCCTCGCGCAACAGCGACGGCAATTGATAACATAGCGACTTGCCGCCGCCGGTCGGCATCAGCACCAGGCAATTGCCGCCATCGGTGACGTGCCTGACGATCTCGCCCTGTGCCCCGCGAAAGCCCGGCAGGCCGAACACCGAATGCAGCACGGACAGCGCATCGCGGCCATCGGACGGCGCCGGCGCGGTTGAAGAGGGGGACATGGGCGCGTCGCGGGGTTTCGAGAGATTCGTCACGACGCCAGTCGCATGGCGGGGCTGGCGTTGCAAGTCCATCTTTCCCTCGAGCGGGGCAAGGCGAAAAGCTACGCCCCGATCCTGCGCAGGGCCTCGGCGACCGTCACAATCGGCATGCCGCGCGTCGCGGCGGCCTTCAGCGCATGACGCAGCAGCGCCGGGGTGCAGCCATAGGGGCTCGGTGCGTCGACGACATCATGGCCGTAAAAGATCAGCCAGCCGCCGCTTGCGACCGCCTCGTCAAAATAGCGGTCGACGCCATCAGCATCGATCTCGCAATTGACCAGCGGCGAAGCGCGCAGGAACTGGAGATCGATCACGTTGCTGTTGACGCCGGGAAGAATACCGCGCGCCGAGCGGAAGGTCTTGGCGAGTTGCGGCTTTCGCCAGACCGAGGCGAGACCATAGGGATAAGCGAAATTCTCGAGCCGGATCGAGGAATCGATGCCGAGAAAATAGCTGCGGTTGCGTTCGATCTCGCGCGCCATCGCGCTCTCGTCGAGATCGACCGCGCGCCGATGCGAAAACGTGTGGCAGCCGATCTCGTGACCGCTCCGATGCAACCGAATGATCGCATCGCTCGACAGGCCGTGCCAATGATCGCCAGGCTGATCAATCAGGCTGCCGGCGAGATAGAACGTGCCGTACCCACCATGCGCTTCCAGCATCGCGGCGCCCTCGCCTGCCGCACTATCGGGGGCATCATCGAAGGTGAAGCTCACCATCGGCGCGTGGGCCGGCAAACGGTGCGGCGCGGCGCGGAAATGCCGAGCCAGCCGATTGCTCAAGCGTCCGTTGAGAGTCGACAGCACGGGTGCATTCCCTGTGATTCCAATATTTCCATACTGAAACATCTGCGCGCCATCGAAGGCAAGTTTAACGCTTGGGTAATCCTAACGCGGAACCTGATTCCAACGCGGAACCAACGGCCCCAAATCAGCGCGCGAGCAACGGAGCATCCGTGTCCGCACCGAGATAATGCAGCCAATTGCGGAAAAGCGCTGCGGCGGCGCTGCCTGCGGCAATGTCCGTACGCAAAGTCAGTGCGGGCAGCTCGTTGGTCAGCGCAGGATGGCGCTGGTGCTTGGCGCGCTTTTCGAAGCGCGCCAGCTTCGCTTCGGTCGCTGCGTCAAAATAGCCCACCGGCAGCGCGGGATAGACCTCGCGCTCCCTGGCCAGGTAGCGGCCGATGTCACGCAGATATTCCCGCTGCAGCGAGAGCGCGTCATACTCAGGGTGGCCCTGGAAGAACACGAACCGGCTGGCGTATTGCCTGACGAAGATGTCGACGCCGGCCCGGGCCGACCGGGTCAGCACCTGATAGCCGGCCCGCGCGAGATCGTGCTCCGTGACTTCGTTCAAGCGTGAATGCGAGACCTTGAGCGGCGCCGGCGCATTGCGCGTCAATGCGTCACTGTTCACCGTCTCGCAGTCGAAGATGCCGTGACATTTGGACGGCAGCCGCCGTCGTCCGATGCGATCAAGATGCAGCACCGCCGCATGGGCGGCGAGGCATGACCAGATCGTCGAACGCGTATTGATCCTGGCCCAGTCGATCAGCTCGGTGAGATCGCGCCAGTACGGCTCCTGGTCGAGCTCAGGTGCGACCGGCTCGGCGCCAGTCACGATCAGCCCGTCGAATTTCTGACGCCTGAGATCGGAGAGATCGCAATATTCGCTCTCGACATGCCATTTCGCTTCCGGCGAGCGCTTGACCGACGGCAACGAAAAGCAACGGAAGCGGATGCGGCGCGACCCTGCGGCAGCCTGGAGCAGTCTCATGAACTGCCGCTCGGTCGCCTTCAGCGCCGCATCGGGCATATTGTTGATCAACCCGATGGTCAACTCGGCGCCGCCGCGATCGCGCGCGAGATCACCCTCTGCCGGAACCAGCGCCGGGCTTGCGATACCTTGATCCCTGGCGATCAAGACGCTCATCGACCGTTTGCCTACTCCGCGGCCTCGAGACGCGCAGCCGGGCAGGCCTTTTCCAAGGCTTGGTCGATGTCCTCGATGATGTCGGAGGCATGCTCGATCCCGATCGAGAGGCGGATGGTTTCGGGCAGCACTCCGGCGATGCGCTGATGCTCCGGCGGCATTTGCCGGTGCGTGGTCGAAGCCGGGTGGCAGGCCAACGACTTGGCATCACCAATGTTGACAAGGCGAGTGATCAGCTTCAGCGCGTCATAAAAGGTCTTGCCGGCTTCCATGCCCCCCTTGATGCCGAACGTGAACAGCGATGAAGCATTGCCGCCGAGGTATTTCTGGACCAGCGGATAGTATGGGCTGTCCGGGAAGCCCGTGTAGTTCACCCAGGCGACGCGGGGATCCTTGCGCAGGAATTCGGCGACCTTGCGGGCGTTCTCGCAGTGGCGCTCCATGCGCAGCGCCACGGTCTCGATGCCCTGGAGCAGCAGGAAGGCGTTGAACGGCGACAGCACCGAGCCCATCGTGCGCTGATAGACGCTGCGCGCGCTCGATATAGGCGGTCTTGCCGAAGCGCTCGGCATAGACGAGGCCGTGATAGGACGCGTCCGGCTCATTGTAGGCCGGGAAGCGGTCAGCATGCGCAGCCCAGGGGAAGTTGCCGGAATCGACGATGGCGCCGCCGAGCGTGGTGCCGTGGCCGCCCAGGAACTTGGTCAGCGAGTGCACGGCGATATCCGCACCGTAATCGAACGGCTTGAGCAGGATGGGCGTGGCAACCGTGTTGTCGACGATCAGCGGCACGCCATGCGCATGCGCGACCTTGGCCAGCGCCTCGATGTCGCAAACATTCCCGGCGGGATTGCCGATGGTCTCGGCGAACACGGCGCGGGTGTTCTCGTCGATAAGCTTTGCGATTGCATCAGGCGCGTCGCTCTCGGCGAAGCGGCCCGTGATGCCCTGGCGCGGGAGAATGTGGGAGAGCAGCGTGTGCGTCGTGCCGTAGAGCTGCGGCACGGACACGATGTTGCCGCCGTGGTCGGCGACATTGACCAGGGCGAAGTGCAGCGCTGCCTGGCCGGTCGCAACCGCGAGTGCACCGACACCACCTTCGAGCTGTGCGATGCGCTTCTCAAGCACGGCGCTGGTCGGATTGGCGATGCGGCTGTAACGGAAACCTTCGGCCTCGAGATTGAAGAGCGCCGCGCCGTGGTCGGCGCTGTCGAAGGCGTAGGCGGCGGTCTGGTAGATCGGCACGGCGACCGCGTGCGTGGTGGCTTCGGGCTCATAGCCGGCGTGAATAGCGATCGTCTCGTTGCGCATCGTACCACCTCCGCATGGAGCGGGCCGCACTCATTGGCCTGTATGAGGCATGTGCGTTGTCCGTCCCTTCTCTGTTAGAGGCGGGGGGTAAAGCGGACAATAATTCGCTTAGACATCGAGGAAGTAACCCTAACGATTGTTGGCGAATTGGCTAAAACCTGAATCAATTTGGATGAAATGGGAACAGGTCAGACCATCGTCTCCAGGCGCGTCCGCATGATCCCGCACGGCTATGGTCGGCCGCCGGCCCGCATTCATCCCCCGTACATGCGAGTTCGGCACCATGGCGCGTGCAACGTCGCTGTGGGGAAAGCCCTGATCGATGTACAAGAAAATGGTGCTGCCGCCCAACCTTGCCATCATGTTGCGGGCTCTCGCACGATTGAGCCTCGCATTCACCCTGTTTGCGCCGCCCACCGCTTTCGCTGCCCAGAACGTCACGCTCAAGGGCCGCGAGTTCTTTCTCGACGGCAAGCCGTGGCTGCCCAAGGGGATCGATGTCGAAGCGCTCAATCGACCGCTCGGCAATTACGAGTCCGCGTCCCTGCAGGAATCGGCGAAGCAAGTGCGCCAGTATTGGGGGCCGGCGGAAATCGGGGCGATCAAGAACGTCTTTGGTGCTCAGGCGATTCGCCTGACCATCAGTCAGCCTGGACTTGATCCACAATCAGCCATCTACTCGGCGGCCTATCGTGACGAGGTGCTGAAGGTCATTCGGCAGGCACGCGCCGGCGGCCTTGTCGTCATTCCGAACATGGACGCACAGGGCGAAAATGGCGTGCCGAACCTGCCTTGCATGCCCAACGACAGCACGACGCGGGCCTGGAAGACGCTTGCTCCGTCTCTCATCGATGATCCCGGCGTGATGTTCGAACTGTTCAACGAGCCGTGCCGGGCCGACTGGGATGAGGCGCGCAAGGAATGGGCGAGCGAAATGCAGGTCCTCGTCGATATGTTCAGAGCGATGGGGGCTCGCAACATCCTGCTGTTGGATGGACTGGGCTACGCGCAATGGACGAATGACCTGTTCCCGCTCGTGCACGACTCCCTTCCCGATCGGCTCGCCCTGGCCGTCCATCCTTACCTGGACGGCTTGAAGAAGGAGCCGACGGCGACGCCGGAATCCTATTTCAGCGCGCACTTTGGTCGGGACGCCGCCAGCTATCCGATCATCGCCACCGAATGGAATGCAGTCGAGACGAACGGTTGCGTCGATGGACCGCTGCCTGAAATCGCCCTGTCCCTGGTGCGCTATCTGGAGCACATGCACATCGGATTGATCGGCTGGGCGATCGATTCCGAACACGGCAAGCTGGTCAAAGACCACATTCATTTCGAACCGACCAACTACGACGATTTTCAGGGATGCTCGGGCAAGAACGGCCCGAACATCTCGGGCGCCGGCCGGCTGCTGGCCGCGTTTCCGAACAATTGATGCCGTTTCATCGAACCAAGCCCCATGTAGCGGATGCGGACGTGGCTCACGTCCTGCGCCACCACAGGTCACCGAAAAGCTCTTCGCCGGGCTGAGATGCCGCGGGCGAGGCCGCGTCCTAATCGATGAAAGCCGCGAGTTCCTCGGGCGTGCCGGAGGGGAAGGCATTCTTCAAGAAATCGAGAAACGCCGACACGCGGGCGCTCAGCAATCTGCGTGACGGGTAAAGCGCCCAGAGCGCGATTTCCGGTCCCTCGACATCGCCCCAATGGATGAGCCTGCCGGCGCTCAGATCGTGACTGACGAGCGACACCGGGAGGCGGGCGGCGCCGACGCCGGCGCGGACAGCATCGCGAATCATGATGAGCGACGACAGGCGAAGCACCGGAGCGGTCGTGATCCGGACTTTCCTGCCCCGTGCAGTCACGTCCCAGGCAGGGTTCAGATCACCTGCCCCCCGCACGACGGCCGGAACGGCGCGATCGGCCTTCGGCCTCCTCAGGTCGGGGCCGGCGACGACCACCAGCCGGTCCCGCATCAGAACCCGTCCGACGAGCGTTTCATCCGGATCCGGATTGACCCTGATCACGAGGTCGTAGCCTTCCTCGATCATGTCGACGGAACGATCCTCCGTCGTGACCTCGAGCCGGACATCGGGGTATTTCAGCGCGAAGCCGGCGGCGAGCTTTCCCATTGCTGTCTGCGAGAAGAGCAGGGGTGCACTGACCCGCAGCCTGCCTCGCGGCTTGTCGCTACCAGACGAGATCGACGCCGTCGTGTCATCAAGTTCGGCGAGCAACGCAGCGGTCCGCTCATGAAGCGCACGCCCTTCCTGCGTGAGCTTCAACGTGCGCGTTCCGCGCTCGAAGAGACGCAGGTCAAGGCTGCTCTCCAGTTCGGAGACGCGGCGAGAGAGCGTCGCCTTCGGCCGTCCAGACGCCCGGGCGGCCCGCCCGAAGCCTCCGTGCCGCGCGACGAGGTTGAAATCGGCGAGTGCCAGCAAATCCATGTCGTTCCACCAATGAGACGCCTTGTTGTTTTGTAGCGCATTCGGAGTTGCAGGCGGATTGCGATCGTAACCGGTGGCAGCCGCGCAGCTTCAATCGCCGAGCGGCCCATTCGAGTTGCCATCCGTGCCCTTCAGCAACTCGTATTTGATCCGCCGCATGCGGGCCTGCGCCTCGAGCGGCTTGCAATAGGCGGTCGAGGCGGCGAGCAGGTCGATGGCAGCGAGAATGGCATAGCGCGAGGCGGTCGGCTTGAGCGCGTCAGGCGCCTCGGGCACGTGTACGCCCAGCACGATATCGGCGATTGAAGCCAGCCGACTTCGCGGCTTGGTGATCGCGACGACAAGGGCGCCATATTGCCTGGCAATGGCCGCGGCCTCGATCACCTCCTTCGCCATCCCGGTCGTCGAAATCGCAACGACGACATCGTCCTGGCCGAGCGTCGCCGCGATCATGCGCATCAACCGGGGATCGGAGGCGTGGGAGACGGCGATGCCAAGGCGAAAGAACCGATTCTGAACCTCTGCTGCAGCGAGCGTCGAGCCGCCGCCTACGCCGAAGGCGGCAAGCTTCGAACAGCGGGAGATGGCTTCGGCGGCCTTCTCGATATCCTCTCTCGCCAGCCCTTCTTCGGCAGCCGCAATGGCGCGACGGATTTCCTGAAACACCGAACGCCAGAGCGCCGGTCGCGCCAGATCCGTCCCGACATGCGGGGGTGGCTCGATGTAGATCCGTCCAACCGCCATGGCTTGCGCCAGCCTGACCTTGAAGTCACGGACGCCGCGGCAACCGACAGAGCGACTGAACCGCGTGACGGTGGGTTCGCTGACGCGGGCGCGGTGGGCGAGCTCGGAATTGCTGGCGTGAATGGCAAATTCGACATCAGCCAGAACTACCGTCGCGACGCGTTGCTCCGATGGGCTGAGACCCGGCGCACTTTGTCTGATGACGGAGAGGATATCGCCTAGGACCAATTCCTCGGGGCTCGGCTGGGTCGCTGCCGCCGTTCGAGCGGTTCTCGCCGGGTGAATTCGCTTCGCGCGCGGCATTGCCCGCCTTCCTCGACCCCACATCGACCCGCGCCCGTTGGCCGGGAGCTCTCGTAAGAAACTTACTAAACAGGCCCGGCCGCGGTTCGCCTTTCGAACAATCCAGGCAATTTTGGGCTTGAAAGCTAGCATATCCTGTATGTAGCTTTCAAACAAAGGATAACGTGTTGCGGCACCCATGGCTGCAGCATGTCCGCTGCCTGCGATGGCGGTGGACCAAACGGGAGTGGTGAACATGAGACGCGCTCTCAATGTTTTGGCGCGTGGCGCCGTCGGGTTAACCGCCGCCTTGCTCCTGATGACGCAGGCGAGCGCCGCCACACTGCTTCGAGAAGCCACCGTCGGTGAGCCGCCGCCGCTCGATGTCATGTTGACGACAGCGGACGTCGCATCCGTCATCGGCCGCCACGTGTTCGAGACGCTGTATGCGCTGGACTCGACCTACACGCCACGCCCGCTGCTGGCCGAGAGCGCTCGCGAGGACGACGGCGGACGGACCATCGTCATCAAGCTCCGCGAGGGCGTTCTCTTCCACAACGGCAAGGAAATGACCGCGAAGGACGTCGTCGCCTCGATGACGCGCTGGGGTAATTACGGCGCACGGGGCAAGCTCCTGATGGCGACGGCCAGTTCCGTCGAGGCGACCGGGACTTACGAGGTCACGTTGAAATTGTCGGCACCGAATGGCGCCTGGAAGACACTCGTTGCGGACGTCAATGGCGGGCTCGCGATCTATCCGGAAGAGGTTGCAACCAATGCCGGCAATCGACCGATCGAGCAGAAGGACTATATCGGCACCGGTCCCTACAAGTTTGTGGAGTGGCGGCCGAACCGGTATGTCGAGGTCGAGAGATTCGACGGCTACAAGCCGGTGAAGGACAAGGCCGACGGCTTCGCCGGCGCCCGCGTCGCCGTGTTCGACAAGATCCGGTTCATCCCGGTGCCCGATGTCGGCACGCGGGTGAGCGGCGTGCAGGCGGGCGACTATGACTATGCGGAAATGATCTCCGGCGATCTCTACGAATCGCTGAGCAAGGACGCGTCGGTCCAGGTGCAGCGGACCAATGCGCCGATCTTCGGCCTGTTCTTCATGAACTCCAAGCAGGGCATCCTGAAGGAGAATTACAAGCTCCGCCTCGCCATCCAGACCGCGCTTGACAAGTCGCAGGCCCTGCGCGTGGCCTTCGGCCCCAAGGACCTCTGGAATGCCGAGGGATCGATCTTCCCCAAGGGCACGCCTTGGTACTCGAGCGAGGGTGTCGCCAGCTACAGCCCTCACGATCCAAAGAAGGCCGCGGAGCTCGCCAAGCAGGCGGGCTACACGGGGTCTCCCATCCGCCTCCTGGTCTCGACGAACTACCAGGCGCATTATGACGAAGCCTCCGTCTTCACCCGCCAGCTGGCCGACGCCGGAATCAATGTTCAGATGATGGTCGTCGATTGGGCGACCCTCCTGAAGATGCGAGGCCAGCCCGAACAATGGGACATCTTTGTCACCCACCATTCGTTCTCGGCCGACCCGCTGCTCCTCACATTCCTGAATGCGAGTTATCCCGGTTGGTGGGACAGCGCCGAGATCAGCTCGCTTCGGACAGAGTTGATCAGCTCGACCGATCCGGCCGCACGCAAGGCGACATGGGACAAGATCCAGGCGCTGATCTATGATCAGGTGCCGGTCATGAAGGTGGGCGATGCCTACACCTATGACATCGCCTCGCCCAAGCTCAAGGGGCTCAATCCGAACGGCCCCGCCTTCTGGAACGTATCGGCGAAATAGGGAGCGCGGGACGAAAGCCCTGGGGACGATGAGCGCCCGCAATCGTCGCGCGTCGTCGCCGTTGATCAGCCGCACAATCACATGTGGTCATTTGCACTCAAGCGCGCGGGAACGACGGCGGTGACGCTCGTGGCGGCGTCGGTCATGATTTTCGCCTTCATCCATGTCGTGCCCGGCGACCCCATCTATGTCTTGCTCGGCGACACCGCGACGCCCGACCAGATCGACGCATTGCGGCATCAGCTCGGTCTCGATCAACCGATCATCCTGCAATATCTGACCTGGGCGGGCCACGTGCTCGAGGGCGACCTCGGGCGATCGATCTTCTTCCAGGCGCCCGTCACTTCGGTGATCGCCGATGGCGCCGAAACCAGCGTCCTGCTCGCCACTTTGACGATGATCTGGGTCGCCTTGATCGGGGTCCCGGTCGGGGTGATTGCAGCAGTCCGGCACGGCACCTGGCTTGACCAGGGCCTGTCGGGCGCGGCGATGCTGATGGCCTCGATCCCAACGTTCTGGGTCGGGCTCTATCTGATCCTGATCTTTGCCGCCTGGCTCGGCTGGTTTCCGAGCTCCGGCTATCCGTCGATCTTCGAAGGCGGCGTGATCAACCTGCGCTATCTCGTTCTTCCCAGCCTGGCGCTGGCGGCTCCGAATGCCGCGCTGATCCTGCGGCTGACGCGCGCCAGCATGCTGGATGTCTCGCGCGAGGATTACGTGCGCACTGCCCGAGCCAAGGGAATCCGGCCATGGCAGGTGGTGCGCCGACACATCCTGCGCAATGCGCTGTTGGCCGTCGTCTCGGCATTCGGCTTCACCTTCGCGGCGCTGCTCTCCGAAGCCGTGGTGACGGAAACCGTGTTTGCCCTGCCGGGCATCGGCCGCCTCGTCGTTCAATCGATCCTGCGCCGCGACTACCCGGTGATTCAGGGCGTCATCCTGGTCATCGTCGTCGCCTATCTGCTGATCAACTTGCTTGTCGACCTCAGCTACCGTGTGCTCGATCCCAGGGTTGAACTGCAATGAGCCGCGACGCCGCGATCGTTTGGCTGAAGCCATTCATCGCCCGCCCGATCGCGCTGGCGGGACTGGGCATCCTCTCGACGACGGTGCTCGCTGCGCTCTTTGCACCCTGGCTGTCGCCTTACGATCCCAATGCCATCGATCCGGTGATCCGCCTGACGCCGCCGAACGCGATCCATTGGTTCGGAACCGACCAGTTCGGCAGGGACACCCTGTCACGCGTCATCCACTCTGCGCGAATGGCGCTGCTGATCGGATCTGGCGTGGTGCTCTTCGCCCTCGCGACGGGCGTGCCGGTCGGCATTCTGTCGGCCCTTTTCCCCCGTCTTGGTCATCTGCTGATGCGGATGGTCGACGTCCTGATGGCGTTCCCGACGCTGCTGCTCGCGCTCGGGCTGATCGTCATACTGGGGCCGAGTTTGACAAATGCCATTCTCGCCATCGGGCTCGGCTACATGACGACAACGACGCGCATCGTTTACGGCCTGACGCTGCGCCTGCGCGCCGAAACCTATGTCGAGGCATCCCGCAGCATGGGCGCCGGGACGATATGGCTCATCGGCAAGCACATCCTGCCGAACCTGATCTCGCCGCTTCTCGTCCAGGCGAGCTTCGTCTTTGCGTTTGCGCAGCTTGGCGCGGCGTCACTCGATTTTCTCGGCCTCGGCGCCCCGCCGGAAATTCCGAGCTGGGGCAACATGCTGGCGGAATCCCGCACCTTCATCACGCGCGCTCCCTGGCTGCTTTTTTTCCCGGGCATGATGATCGTGGCGACGGCATTCTCTCTGAACCTGGTCGGCGACGCCTTGCGCGACCGGCTCGATCCGCGGTTCCGTCAAGTCTTTGGCGAGAAGGGCTAGGCCGTGCTGACGGTTCGAGATCTCACGGTGTCATCGGGGCCGGCGACCGAACCGGTCGACATCGTCGCCGGTGTATCCTTTGACGTGGCCAAGGGCGAGATACTCGGTCTCGTCGGCGAGTCCGGCTGCGGCAAGAGCATGACCTCGCTCGCGGTCATGGGCTTGCTGCCGCAGCCCGGTCCGCGGGTTCGCGCCGGGCGGGTCGAGCTCGACGGCCGCGACGTGATCCAATTGCAGCCCTGGCAGCGCGTCGAAGCGGGGCACGGTCGCACGGCCATGATCTTTCAGGAGCCGATGACCTCGCTGAACCCGGTTCGCCGGATTGGCGATCAGATCGTCGAAGCCGTGCGGGTGCATGACAAAGTCTCCGCTGCCGCGGCGCTCTCCCGGGCGCGCGAGCTTCTCGAACTGGTGCGCATGCCCGACCCCGGAATGCAGCTGGCCGCCTACCCGCATCAATTGTCCGGCGGTCAGCGCCAACGGGTCATGATCGCGATTGCGCTGGCCTGCAGGCCTCAGGTTCTCATCGCCGACGAGCCGACCACCGCTTTGGACGTCACCATTCAGGTCCAAATTCTGGGCCTCCTGCGCGAGCTCTGCGGACGGCTCGAGATGGCGATCTTGTTCATCACCCACGACATGGGCGTGATTGCGCAACTCGCGGACCGCGTGGCCGTCATGTATGCCGGCCGGATCGTGGAAACCGCAGGGGTCGATGCGGTTTTCGGCAGTCCCCGCCACCACTATACGCGTGGATTGATGGACTGCATGCCGTCGCGAAACGCCGGCGCGCGTCGCCTGCCAACCGTATCGGGTCAGCCGCCGGCGCCCGGCGCGATAACGGCGGGCTGCGTTTTTGCTCCGCGCTGCGCAGCCGCGCGCGAACAGTGCCACGTGATGGCCCCGTCCCGCGTCCAGGTCTCGCAAGGGCACGACGTGCTCTGCGCCTTCCCGTTGAAAGGTGGAGAACCGGCGTGAGCGGGGACGACATTCTGCACGTGCGGGATCTCAAGGTTTCCTTCGCCGTCAGGCGCGCCGGCCGGAAATACCGGGTGCAGGCCGTCGACGGTGTGTCGCTCTCGTTGGCCGAGGGCGAGGTGCTCGGGATCGTCGGTGAATCCGGTTGCGGCAAAACCACCCTAGGCAGGGCCATTGTCGGGCTGGTCCAGGCCAACAGCGGCAGCATCAGGTTCAAGGGCGTCGATGCAATCGGCGCCGGCGGGACCGTCCGGCGCGCGATGCATCTGAACGTCCGGATGGTTTTCCAGGACCCCTACGCATCGCTCAATCCGCGGCGAACGATCGGGGACTCGGTGGCCGAGGCCGGAGACATCAACGGCATCTTCAGGGATCGTGCCGAGCGAAGCGCCATGATCGCCGAGACGTTGGCGGCCGTCGGTTTGAACCCGTCTTTCGCCGCTCGCTATCCCTACGAGCTGAGCGGCGGGCAGCGTCAGCGGGCCGGTATCGCCCGCGCCATCCTGCCTACGCCGTCCATCGTCGTCGCCGACGAGCCGGTCTCGGCCCTCGACGTATCCGTGCAGGCGCAGGTCTTGAATCTGATGATGGACCTGCGTGAGCAGCTGCGGCTGTCGATGCTCTTCATTTCCCACGACCTCGGCGTGATCGGACAGATCAGCGAGCGCGTCGTCGTGATGTATATGGGTCGCGTCGTGGAGCGAGGCAGGACGCGGACCGTCCTGGATCATCCCTTGCATCCTTACACACGCTCGCTCATCGCAGCCATTCCGCTGCCGGATCCATCGAAGCGGATCCTCGGCGCGATCGAAACCAGCGAACCACCAAGCCTCTTCACGCGGCCAAGCGGCTGTGCTTACGCTGCCCGGTGTCCCCTGGCCAGCGACCGCTGCCTGATCGACGTTCCGGAGCTTCGCTCCAGCGGCAATGACGAGAGAAACGTTTAGATGAGCGCGTCCACGGCTCCCCAAGCGCGTGAATTGCGGTGTAGCGTACCGACTCTGAGCGACCCGGGAGATAGGTGACAACTGCCGTGCCGAGCGCTACCGGGGCTCAACGCGCTGCCATGCCGGCCTGCCAGAAATGACTTCGACCTGGAGCGCAAAACCCTGCCCCCCGTTCGGCACGAGGTTGTCAGCCATGTCTTAGGTACGACCTGTTACCGATGTCTCCGGGCTGGACACCGCGCCAATGGCGGAGAGAGTGGGATTCGAACCCACGGTACGGTTTCCCGCACACACGCTTTCCAAGCGTGCGCCTTAAGCCACTCGGCCATCTCTCCGGAGCGCCCCTCTCTTGAAGGGGCGCCGGTCATTTTGCAAGGGATCGCGGGGAAATCGGGTGAATTTTCTGCAACTCATTGTATTTACAAACGATTCTCGGCTGACGCGCGACCGCCCGGAAGCATCTTTTGGCTGAACCGAGGGAGGGTTTGGTGCGACGATTCACTTGAAATCGCCAAACAGGACCGGGGACGCCATGACCATCCGCAAGACCATCGCCGGGTTGAGCCTGATTTTGGCCCTTGATGCGACCGTTACAGCGTCCGCCAACGCACAGGCCTGCATCCGACAGGGCGTCGACGTGACGTGCGATGACGGGCGGCGCGGGGTGCTTTCAGGCGATGCCATCCTCTGGCCAGACGGGACCCGCTCCAGCTCCACGCCGCACCAGAGCGTGATCATCGGCAACAAGAGCTCCGTGCATATCGGGCCAGGCGTGTTCGTCGGACAGGGCAAAGGCATGGTGCCGATGGATGATCCGAACGCGCCGAACAAACGGCAATGCGCGATTCTGGATGGCGTGTCGTATTGCTATTGAGGCTTACCGCTCCCCGCAAGAACGAGGAGAGGTCGCAGGCGCGCTTAGATCAATCGCACACCCGAGATCGCCGACTTCAGCCAGCGCAGCGCCTGCGGCGGCTGTGCGGCGAGCGGCGCAGCAGCGATCTTCCCGGTGCGGCACTTCTCCAGCTCGGCGACGAAATCCGACGACCATTGCTGGATGGTGTGTCCGCGTAACGTCTTCATCATCGCGTCCCAGCGCATCTTGCGCTCGGTGAGCGGCATCGCGGCAGCGATCGCGATCGCACGGGCCATGCCGTCGATGTCATGCGGATTGACCAGCAGCGCGGTATCGAGCTCATTGGCCGCTCCGGCGAATTTCGACAGCACCAGAACCCCGGGATCGGCCGGGTTCTGCGCGGCGACATATTCCTTGGCAACGAGATTCATGCCGTCATGCAACGGCGTCACCACCCCGATCTGCGCCGTGCGATACAGGCCCGCGAGAACAGCCTGGCTGAAGCCCTTGTTGAGGTAGCGGATCGGCGTCCAGTCAACCTCGCCATGGCGGCCGTTCACGTCGGTGACGAGGCGCGCGACGTCGTTCTGAAGATTGCCATAAGCCTCGATGCCGCCGCGCGACGGGTTGGCGATCTGCAGCAGCGAGATGCTTCGCGCGAACTGCGGCTGGTCGGTCCAGAGCCGATCGAACGCGCTGATGCGGTTGACTAGACCCTTGGAATAATCGAGCCGGTCGACGCCGATCGCGAGCCGCTCACCATTGAGGCTGCGACGCAGCCGCGAGACGTCGGGATGCGAGGCCGACTTCGCGGCATAGGCGGCGAACTTCTCCGCGTCGATGCCGATCGGGAACACTTCGCAGCGCGTGCGGCCGTACTGCGAGAGCACGACGCCGTCCTCGACGACGAGACCAAGTTCAGCGCCGGCGTAGGCAAGGAAATTCTCGCAGTCTGCTTCGGTCTGGAAACCGAGCAGGTCGTAAGCCAGCATCGCCGTAATCAGCTCGCGATGATTGGGCACGCCCTGCATCACCGCAGTAACCGGCCAGGGCGTGTGCAGGAAGAAGCCGATCGGGTCATCGACGCCGAGATCGCGCAGCTCCGCGCCGAGCGCGAGGAAATGATAATCCTGCACCCAAAACGCAGTCCGGGCTTTTCGGAAGCGCATCAGGGCACGCGCCATGAACGCGTTGACCTCGCGATAGCTGACATAGTCGTCGCGCGAGACGCGGATCAAATCGCTGCGCGAATGCAATGCCGGCCACAGCGCCGAGTTTGCGAACCCTTCGTAATAGCCGCCGTAATGTGCCGACGGCAGATCCAGCGTGGCAATCGCGCCGGAACCCAGCGCTTCGATCTCGGCGAACGGTTCCTTCTGATGGCCGTCGCGCACGCGACCGGAGGAACCCACCCAGATGGCCCCCGAATGCTCCACGACGGGAAGCAATGCGGCAGCGAGGCCACCCGTCATCGGCTCGTTAGGCTTACCGCGGGCAACTCGATTTGAAACGACAACCAAGTTCACAGGTCGTCCCCTCCTGTTCATTCCACCCGTTTAACTGCCGTTCATCAATATGGTTCCGGTCATCATTTCTACGAAATGAAACCAAAGTCAGGCGCGTGCGTTGGAACCAGTTTTCTTGAGGGAACCCGGCGATTTCATTCGAGAAAGACAGATTTCGCGCAGCATGAATGGTGCACGCAAGGAACTGCCCCGCGAGACAATGTGGCTGCGCGGTGATGCTGCCTTATTGCAGCCTTGTATCGTCGAGCAGGCGCGCAAGGAACGCGCGCACATCGTTCGGCGCATCGAAGTGACCGTTGACTCCGACGGCGCGCCGACCCACGGAGAAAGAAAGACCGTTCATGTCCGGCATGATGGCGAATACGGTTTCATCCGTGACGTCGTCGCCAATGAAGATCGGACGGCGCCCCCTGAATGGCTCATGCTTCATCAGCTCGCGCACGCCAGTCGCCTTGGTGAAACCGGAATGCTTGATCTCGCAAACGAACTTGCCGGGCAATATTTCGATCGGCGCATTGGGCAGATCCGCCCGGATCAGCGAGACGGCTTCGTAGATCGCCTTTTCGGCGTGGGGCGCGAGGCGGTAATGCAGCGCGAGCGAATAGCCCTTGTCCTCGAGCAGAATGCCGGGGCTGAGCTTTGCGATCGCCGCCAGCCGGCGCTTCAGCTCCTTGTCCATCGGCGGCGCGTGCACGTCGTCGGCTTCGTTGCCGACCGACAGGCGCATTTCCGCACCGTGACCGGCAACGGCGCGAAAGACGTCGGGCGCGAAGATCAGGTCGATGTCGTTGAGCGAACGCCCGCTGACCATCGCCAGCGCGCCCGAGGTGCGCTCCGCTAGCCGGTTCAGCGTCTCCGACAGGCCCGGCGGCACCCACACCTCGCGCGGCGTCGGCATCAGATCGAGCAGCGTCCCGTCGATATCGAGGAGGATCGCGGTTTCGTTGAGATGCGGGACGAGTGCATGAGGCACCGGCACGGCGTCGGGCGCTTCTTCATCCGGCATGGCGCGGTTCTGTTCCAGTTCAGCGAGTTCCGATTTCATAGTCTACTCCATAGAAGCGAGCGGCCGCGCGATTTGTTCGAGCGATTTCCGTTCCGCGGAGATGGCGTAGCGCCACGCCACGATCGCAGCCGCGATCATCAGGAATGCCCCCAGCAGATAACCGGCGAACACGCTGTTGCGTGACCCCGTATCGATCAGCGCGCCGAACAGCGCGGGACCAACGACGCCCCCGATGCCGGTGCCGACCGCATAGAACACCGCGATCGCCAGCGCGCGCACTTCGAGCGGGAACGTCTCACTGACGGTGAGATAGGCCGCACTCGCGGCGGGCGAGGCAAAGAAGAAGATCACCATCCAGGCGATGGTCTGCCCCTGCGCACTCAATGCGCCGATCGAGAACAGATAGCCGGACAGTGCCAGCAGCAGGCCCGAGACGCCATAGGTGAACATGATCATGGCGCGCCGGCCGAGCGTGTCGAACAAACGGCCGAGCAGCAGCGGACCGAGGAAATTTCCCGCGGCAAACGGCAGCAGGTACCAGCCGACGTGATCGGCGCTGATGTCATAAAAATCCGTCAACACCAGCGCAAAGGTGAAGAAGATCGCATTGTAAAAAAAAGCCTGGGCGACCATCAGCGCGAGGCCGACGAGCGCGCGCTGCCGATAAGTGCCAAACAGCGTGTGCACGACTTCGCTGATCGGGGTGTGATCGCGCATCTTTAACCGCATCTTGGGGAAGCACCGGTCGCTCGTCTCCTGATCGCGTCCGATCACCGAACGCTCGATGTCGTCGACGATCTCATGGGCCTGGTCCGGGCGGCCATGGATCATCAGCCAGCGCGGGCTTTCCGGAATCCACATCCGCATCAACAGCACGACGAGGCCGATGGTCGCGCCGATGAGATAAGCGAGGCGCCAGCCGAGATCCGGGCTGATCACAGCCGGGTCGAGGAGCACGATGGCTGCGACGGCGCCCATCGCCGCGCCGATCCAGAAGCTGCCGTTGATGACCAGATCTGTCCAGCCGCGATAGCGCGCAGGCACCAGCTCCTGGATCGTCGAGTTGATCGCCGTGTACTCACCGCCAATGCCGGCGCCAGTGAGGAAACGGAACAGCGCGTAGCTTGCGATATCCCACGACAGCGCGGTTGCGGCCGTCGCGGAGAGATAAAGTGCGAGCGTGATGAAGAACAATTTTTTTCGGCCGATGCGATCGGTCAGCCAGCCGAAGCCGAGCGCGCCGAGCACGGCACCGGCAAGATAGGCCGAATTGGCGATGCCGAGATCGAGGTTGGAGAAGTGCAGCGTCGGGCTCTGCTTCAGAGCGCCCGAGAGCGCACCGGCCAGCGTCACCTCGAGCCCGTCGAGGATCCAGGTGATGCCGAGCGCCAGCACCACGCGGGTATGAAAGCCGCTCCAGGGCAGCGCATCGAGCCGGGCGGGAATGCTGGTCTCGACGATGCGATCGGCCGCGACCACCGCCGGGATCGCAGGTCCATTCTTCAGCGCTGGGCTCTGCTGCAATTCCATCGCGTTGCTGGGGTCGTGGTATCCGGCATTCCGCCTGCCACCTGCGACAACGTCTGCGGCATCTGCCGGTTCCCTCGGGAACCGTGCCCAATACCGGTCGTTTCCGCTTGAGCCGCAAGGAATGGGCGCATGGCTCGCGTCAGAAAGACGACACATTCGCGCAAATCCGCGACGCGCAAGAAGACCAGTGCGAGGCACAGCACCGCACGCAAAGTCACAAGGCGCGCGGCGCCAGAACGCTGGTCACAGCGTGTGACAAAGGAAAGCGATGCGCTCGACCTCGAGCGCGGCGTGTTCACACTTACGAGCCCAAGGAAGATCGCGATCTCATTGAAGCGCTCGGCCGAGCATAGTTCGCGCCGCAAGACGGGCGCCTATCGCTCCGCGCTATCGATGCTGACGTTCTATATCAACCGCGCGGGCAAGACGTTGCCGAAGACGCAGCGCGAGCGGTTGGAGAAGGCGAAGGTGGAGTTAAAGCGGGCGTTTGGGCGGGCGTGAGCCTACGCCGCGCGGATGTTCGCCATGAAGCGATCGAGCTCGGCGCGGAGGCGGGTGCTTTCGGATGACAGCGTCCTGGCCGAGTGCAGCACCTCTTCCGAGGCCGAACCGGTTTCGGCGGCGCCACGATTGACCTGGCCGATCTCGGTCGCGGCGGTCTGGGTGCCCTGGGCGACGTTCTGGACGCTGCGGGCGATCTCCTGCGTCGCCGCGCCCTGTTGCTCGACCGCGCTCGCAATCGAGGTCGAGATCGACGAAATCTTGCCGATGGTCGTGCCGATCTCCTTGATTGCAGCGACCGATTCGGCAGTCGCGCCTTGCATGCCCGTGATGTGCGAGGAAATCTCGTCCGTGGCTTTTGCCGTTTGGCTCGCCAAGGACTTGACTTCACTGGCAACCACCGCGAAGCCGCGGCCGGCTTCCCCGGCGCGGGCCGCTTCAATGGTGGCGTTCAGGGCGAGAAGATTGGTCTGCTCGGCGATCGCCGTGATCAGCTTCACGACTTCGCCGATCTGCTGGGCGGCATGCGACAGTTTGCCGATGCGGCCGTCGGTTTCCCTGGCTTGTACCACGGCGGCCTCGGCAATACGGCTGGAATCGCGGACCTGACGGCCGATTTCCTCGACCGACGCCGACAATTCCTCGGTCGCCGTCGCGACCGACTGCATGTTGTTCGAGGCCTGCTCGGATACGCCGGCGACCTGGCTCGACAGGGTCTGCGTGGTCTCGGCGGTGCGGGTCAGCGTCGACGCTGACGCTTCAAGCTGTACGGCGGATGCCGAGACGTTCGACACGATAGCGCCGACCGCGGTCTCGAAGTCGTCGGCGAAGCGGATCAGCTCGGAGCGGCGAGCAGCGCTCGCCTCCTTGTTCTGGGCTTCGCTGGCAGCGGCATCGCGCTCGGCCTTGGCCACCGCCTGAACCTTGAACTCCTCGACTGCACCGGCCATCTCGCCGATCTCGTCCTTGCGGCCGAGCCCAGGCAGCACGACGTCGAAATTGCCCGAGGCAAGCTCGCGCATCGCCTTGCACATCGCGATCATCGGCCGCGAGATGCCGTTGCCGAGCATCAGGGCCAGCGCCGCGCCGATGACAAGACCACCGAGCGCCAGCATCAGAATCAGCCGCTCGATCTCCCCGATGGTCGCATTTGCACTCGTCTCGATGCGCAGCTGATCGGCCGACAGGTCCGACCGCAACTCGCCCGAGAGCTTGAGGATCGACGCCGCCGTCTTCGTCATCTCGCCGTTCGACTTGACGATGAGCTTCACGTTCTCCGACAGCTTCGCAAAGGACGCGCGGTATTGCTTCAGCAGATTGCTGATCTCGGTGACGCGGTCGGTGATCTTCTGGTCGTTGGCGTAGATGGAGACCAGAAGCGTCTCCAGAAACTTGATGCGAGCGACCACGCCGTCGGCGGTCTTCGGTTCCGGCTTGGCAACGAAGGCGCTGACCGAGGTGGAGACCGCGAGATATTGCGACGTGATGTCCTTGGCCGTGATCCGGACCGAGTTCAGGCCCGCCAGCGCCGCGGTATCGGCGAGATCGTCGAACTTGAAGCGGATCTTGTTGCCGACGCCGTTCAGCTCATCGGACGCGATCTTGTTGTTCTCGCGAGTCAGCGTGATGATGTCGCCGAACACCTTTGTGAAGCGCCGGAAGTCGGTATCGAGCTTCTCAACCTGCTCGCGGCGCGCCGCGCCTGATGTGGCCGACATCGACTTGGCGATCGCGGCCTTCAGATTCTCTTCGGCTGCCATGGCGGCCTTTTCGTCGTCCGCTGCGCCGGTCAGCGTATAGGCCCGGGTGAGCCCCTGATAGTTGATCAACTCGCGATCGACGGTCCGCGCCAGATCTGCTTCGGCCACACTGGCCCGGTAGGAGGCGACGGCGCCCGCGATCCGCTCGAAGCTGAAATAGGCAAATGCCATGCTGACGGCGAGAATGGCCAGCACGGCCACGAAGCCGAGGATGATCTTCGCACGAAAACGCAAGGTGAAGGGCTTCGACGAGTTCTGCTTCGACTTGACCGACATTTCCCCCACCCCATTCCATTCGCGGAAAACCAGGCGCAGCCGGGGGCAGCCCGCCCCCGGCTCAAATGCATGGTAAATGGCAAACGATAAGCCACGGTAAATTGACCGCGCCGCAACTTAGGTGACGCGGGGTTGCCGAACCCGAGCTTTACGCCGCGCGGATGTTCGCCATGAAGCGATCGAGCTCGGCGCGGAGGCGGGTGCTTTCGGACGACAGCGTCCTGGCCGAGTGCAGCACCTCTTCCGAGGCCGAACCGGTTTCGGCGGCGCCACGATTGACCTGGCCGATGTCGGTCGCGGCGGTCTGGGTGCCCTGGGCGACGTTCTGGACGCTGCGGGCGATCTCCTGCGTCGCCGCGCCCTGTTGCTCGACCGCGGTCGCAATCGAGGTCGAGATCGACGAAATCTTGCCGATGGTCGTGCCGATCTCCTTGATTGCAGCGACCGATTCGGCAGTCGCGCCTTGCATGCCCGTGATGTGCGAGGAGATCTCGTCCGTGGCTTTTGCCGTTTGGCTCGCCAAGGACTTGACTTCACTGGCAACCACCGCGAAGCCGCGGCCGGCTTCACCGGCGCGGGCCGCTTCAATGGTGGCGTTCAGGGCGAGAAGATTGGTCTGCTCGGCGATCGCCGTGATCAGCTTGACGACTTCGCCGATCTGCTGGGCGGCATGCGACAGTTTGCCGATGCGGCCGTCGGTTTCCCTGGCTTGGACCACGGCGGCCTCGGCAATACGGCTGGAATCGCGGACCTGACGGCCGATCTCCTCGACCGACGCCGACAATTCCTCGGTCGCCGTCGCGACCGACTGCATGTTGTTCGAGGCCTGCTCGGATACGCCGGCGACCTGGCTCGACAGGGTCTGCGTGGTCTCGGCGGTGCGGGTCAGCGTCGACGCTGACGCTTCAAGCTGTACGGCGGATGCCGAGACGTTCGACACGATAGCGCCGACCGCGGTCTCGAAGTCGTCGGCGAAGCGGATCAGCTCGGAGCGGCGAGCAGCGCTCGCCTCCTTGTTCTGGGCTTCGCTGGCAGCGGCATCGCGCTCGGCCTTGGCCACCGCCTGAACCTTGAACTCCTCGACTGCACCGGCCATCTCGCCGATCTCGTCCTTGCGACCGAGCCCAGGCAGCACGACGTCGAAATTGCCCGAGGCAAGCTCGCGCATCGCCTTGCACATTGCGATCATCGGCCGCGAGATGCCGGTGCCGAGCAGGAAGGCCAACACCGCGCCGAGCAGCGTGCCGCCAACGGCGAGCATCAGGACCAGTTCCTCGGTCTTGCCGATGGTCGCTGCCGATTCCGAATCCAGCCGCTGCTGTTCGGCCACCAGATCCGCCTTCATGGCAGTGGCGCCTTGAAGGATGGCGCCCGCCGAGCCGCTCATCTCGGTGACGAGATCGTCGACCAGCTTGGCGTTGGCGATGAGCTTCTCCAGCGCTTCACGGTAGGCGGCGAGGATGGTCTTGGCGTCTTTCAGGCCGGAGACGATCTTGTCGTCCATGGAATAGACCGCCCCAAGCGAGTTATCGACGAATTTCAGCCGCGCCAGGGCACTGCTCGCGATCGACTGGTCGGACGTCAGCACGAAATTGGTCGCCGCCGCGCTCGCGGTCTGGAACTGGGCGTTGACCTGCTTGGTGCCGAACTCGATGGCCTGCGCCTCGGAATCGGAGGCGTTGTTGCCGATGTCGTCGAGCTTGTATTTCAGCAGATTGGCCTGCCGCGTGAGCTGGTTCTGCACCAGCAGCGTGCTGTCACGCTTGGCCTGGAGGACCTTGGCGAAGGTGGCGGAGAAATTCGAGAACTCCTTGGCGAGCTTGTCGAGGCTGTCCTGCCGCGCCGGGGCCTTGGCGCTCTTGACGGCCTGATCGATCGCGTTTTTCAGGCCCGCCTGCGCCTCCAGCGCCGCCTTGGCGTCGTCTTCCTTGCCGGTGACGACGAAAAATTTGGCGGCTGAGCGGTAGGCGAGCAGCTCGCGGTCGATGTTGCGGGCGAGGTCGGCCTCCGAGACGCTGCTGCGGTAGGAGCCGACACCGGAGGAGACCCGCTCGAAGCCGAAATAGGCAAACGCCATGCTCCCGGCGGAGATCACCAGCACCGCGGCAAAGCCGAGCATGATCTTGGCGCGGAACCGGAGGGTCGGAAATATGCTGCGCTTAGACGGCGACGCGGTACGCCCGGACATTCCTACCCCCATTATTGCCTTCAACCGCGATCCGGAGGCGCCCCGCCCCCGGACCTGGATGCGCAAAACTAGGGCACAATCGATAAAAGGCGGTAAATTCGTCACGCCCGTGCAATTCCAGGTGACGTCGGAGAACGAGCGACGGATGGAAATGACGGCTGGCATCCCAGCCATCTTGTCGCCAGCTCCGCCTTTTCCGGGCAAGTTATTGCGCCTTCGTCCGGACCAATGACTTTTCCATGACCGGCGCGACCAAAATCTTAGTTGCAAAGTTCCGGGTCGCTGTCTCTAATTAGAAACAATCAAAATCATCCCGGGAGGATCACAACCGTGTCTACAGTCAAACTGACGGTGAACGGCAAGGCCGTCGCTGTCGACGTCGAGGACCGCACGCTGCTGGTCCATCTCTTGCGCGACCACCTCAACCTCACCGGGACCCATGTCGGCTGCGACACCAGCCAGTGCGGGGCCTGCGTCGTCCACATCGACGGCAGGGCCGTGAAATCCTGCACCATGCTGGCCGGCCAGGCTGATGGTGCCAGCGTCACCACGATCGAAGGCATCGCCAAGGGGGACGAGCTGCATCCGATGCAGGCGGCCTTCCGCGACAATCACGGCCTTCAGTGCGGCTATTGCACCCCGGGCATGATCATGTCGGCGATCGACATCGTGCACCGCCATGGCGGCCAGCTCGACGAGACCACGGTCCGTCACGAGCTCGAAGGCAACATCTGCCGCTGCACCGGCTATCACAACATCGTCAAAGCCGTGCTCGACGCAGCCGGACGCATGAAGGTCTCGCAGGCGGCCGAGTAAAGCGGCTCGCCTCGAAAAAGGAACTACCGCTGCCGCTTTCGAGGGAAAGCGCGGTCGAAACAATTCCGGTCGGGAGGACCAGACATGGGTGTTGAAGGCATCGGCGCGCGAGTCGTGCGCAAGGAAGACAAGCGTTTCATTACCGGCAAGGGCCGGTACGTTGACGACATCAAATTGCTGGGCATGACCCATGCCCATTTCATCCGCAGCCCGCACGCGCACGCCAAGGTCAAGAAGATCGATTCGTCCGCGGCGCTGAAGATGCCGGGCGTGGTCGCAGTGCTCACCGGAAAAGAACTCGTCGACGACAAGGTCGGCAATCTCATCTGCGGCTGGGCCATCACCTCCAAGGACGGCAGCCCCATGAAGATGGGCGCATGGCCGGCGATGGCGCCGGAGACGGTGCGCTTCGTCGGTCAGGCCGTTGCCGTCGTGATTGCCGACAGCAAGAATCTCGCACGCGACGCGGCTGAAGCCGTTACCGTCGATTACGAAGAGCTCCCGGCCGTCGCCGACGTTCGCGCTGCGATCAAGTCGGGCGCACCGCAGCTTCACCCCGAGGCCCCCGGCAACCAGGTCTATGACTGGGTGATCGGTGACGAGGGCGCGACCGATGCCGCCTTCGCCAAGGCCGCCAATGTCGTCAAGCTCGACGTCACCAACAACCGCCTCGCGCCCAACGCGATGGAGCCGCGCGCGGCGATCGCCGATTACGATGCGGCGGAGGAGCACTTCACGCTCTATACGACCTCGCAAAACCCACACGTCGCCCGCCTCGTGCTGTCGGCGTTCTACAACATCGCCCCCGAGCACAAGCTGCGCGTGATCGCCCCCGATGTCGGCGGCGGCTTCGGTTCGAAAATCTTCATCTACCCGGAAGAGATGGTAGCGCTGTGGGCCTCCAAGAAGGTCGGCCGTCCCGTGAAATGGACCGGCGACCGCACCGAGGCCTTCCTCACCGACGCGCATGGCCGCGACCACGTCACCCACGCCGAGATGGCGTTCGACGCCAACAACAAGATCACCGGCCTCAAGGTGAAGACCTACGCGAATTTCGGCGCCTACATGTCGCTGTTCTCGTCGTCGGTGCCGACCTATCTCTACGCGACGCTGCTGTCGGGCCAGTACAACATCCCGGCGATCCATGCCGAGGTGATCGGCGTCTACACCAACACCACGCCGGTCGATGCCTATCGCGGCGCGGGCCGTCCCGAGGCGAGCTATCTGATCGAACGTCTGATGGAGACGGCGGCTCGGCAGTTGAACGTCGATCCGGCCGCGCTGCGCCGGACCAACTTCATCACCCAGTTCCCGCATCAGACGCCCGTGATCATGGCCTATGACGCCGGCGACTTCAACGCCTCGCTCGATGCCGCGATGAAGGCTATCGACTATGCCGGCTTCCCCGCACGCAAGGCCAAGGCGAAAGCCGACGGCAAGCTGCGCGGCATCGGCGTGTCCTGCTACATCGAAGCCTGCGGCATCGCGCCGTCGAAGGCGGTCGGCAGCCTCGGTGCCGGCGTCGGTCTGTGGGAATCCGCGGAGGTGCGCGTCAATCCGGTCGGCACCATCGAGATCCTCACGGGCTCGCACAGCCACGGCCAGGGACACGAGACGACGTTCTGCCAGCTCGTCGCGGATCGCCTCGGCGTTCCCATCAGCCAGGTCTCGATCGTCCACGGCGACACCGACAAGGTGCAGTTCGGCATGGGCACCTACGGCTCGCGCTCCGCGGCCGTTGGTCTCACCGCGATCCTGAAAGCCATGGAGAAGATGGAATCCAAGGCCAAGAAGATCGCAGCCCATGCGCTCGAAGCCTCCGAGGCCGACATTGTCATCGAGAACGGCGAGTTCAAGGTGACAGGGACCGACAAGGCGATCGCGCTGCCGATGGTCGCGCTCGCGGCCTACACCGCGCACAATCTGCCTGACGGGATGGAGCCGGGCCTGAAGGAGAGCGCCTTCTACGACCCTTCCAACTTCACCTTCCCGGCCGGTGCTTACATCTGCGAGCTCGAGGTCGATCCCGGAACCGGCAAGACCTCCTTCGTCAACTTCGTGGCGGCCGACGATTTCGGCCGGCTGATCAACCCGATGATCGTCGAAGGTCAGGTCCATGGCGGCCTTGCCCAGGGTATCGGGCAGGCATTGCTCGAGCACGCGATCTACGATGCCAACGGCCAGCCTGTCACGGCCTCGTTCATGGATTATTCCATGCCGCGCGCCGACGATCTGCCCTCGTTCAATCTCTCCCACACCACGACGCTCTGCCCGGGCAATCCCCTGGGCATCAAAGGCTGCGGTGAGGCCGGCGCGATCGGCGCCTCCGCCGCCGTGATCAACGCGATCACGGATGCGATCGGCAAGAACAACCTGGAAATGCCCGCAACCCCTGACCGGGTGTGGCGCACGATCCACGCGGCTTGAGAGGAGGAACGAAGATGTATCAGACCACCTATCATCGCGCATCCTCGGTCGACGAAGCCGCCAGCCTGTTCGGCAAGAGCAGCGAGGCGAAATTCCTTGCCGGCGGCCAGACGCTGCTGCCGGTGATGAAGCAGCGGCTCGCCAGTCCCTCCGACGTCATCGATCTCGGCAAGATCAAGGAGCTGCAGGGTGTCGAGTTGTCGGGCGACTTGCTGACCATCAAGGCCGCCACGACCTATTACGACATCATGACGAATGCCGATGTGAAAAAAGCGATTCCGGCAATCGCCTATCTCGCCTCGGTGCTGGGCGACCCCGCCGTGCGTTACCGCGGCACGATCGGCGGCTCGATCGCCAACAACGATCCGGCCGCCGACTTCCCGGCAGCGCTGCTCGCGCTTGCCGCGACCGTGCAGACCAACAAGCGGTCGATCTCGGCGGAAGATTTCTTCAAGGGCCTGTTCACCACGGCGCTCGAAGATGGCGAGATCATCACTGCCGTCTCGTTTCCGGTGCCTGCAAAAGCAGGTTACGAGAAGATGCGGCATCCCGCCTCGCGTTTCGCGCTGACCGGCGTGTTCGTTGCGCAGACGAAATCGGGTGAGGTCCGCGTCGCGGCGACCGGCGCCTCGCAGAGCGGTGTCATGCGGGTACCCCCGATCGAAGCCGCGCTGAAGACGAACTGGTCGCCGGCGGCGCTGGACAACGTCAGCATTCCCGCAAGCGGGTTGCTGGCGGACATCCACGGCACGGCGGAGTACCGCGCCAACCTCGTCAAGGTGATGGCGCAGCGCGCGGTGACCGCTGCAGGCTGAAATCTCGTCCTAGCGCCTCAACACAAATCTTCCGCGGCGTGCAGCAATGCGCGCCGCTTTTTTGATGGGCCCATGCATGAAAAGCGCTTGCCTCGCCGGCATGAAGGCGAGAAGAGTTAATCAGCCGATTAACTCGCCCAGAGAGGCATGTCGGAACGCGCCCTGCTGAACCACCGGCATCGCCCCTACCCGAGGAAGCAACACGTGCTCGATAAACCCGCCCAAAACGCATCCGTTGGCACGTCCGGTCCGCTCGCCGGCTTTCGAATCGTCGAATTCGCAGGCATCGGACCCGGCCCGTTCGCCTGCATGATGCTGGCCGACATGGGTGCCGATGTGGTCACGCTGGACCGCGTCGGCGCAAAGAAGAGCATGAAGTCGGTCGCGGGGCGCGGTCGCAAGTTGATCGAACTCGATCTCAAGGACAAGGCGGCGATCGCACAGGTGCTCGACCTGCTCGCCGGCGCCGACGCGCTGGTCGAAGGCTTTCGCCCCGGCGTGATGGAGCGGCTCGGCCTCGGCCCTGACGTCGTGCTCGCACGCAATCCAAGACTCGTTTACGGCCGCATGACCGGCTGGGGCCAGGAAGGGCCTCTCGCGAATGCCGCCGGCCACGACATCAACTACATCTCCATCACCGGCGCGCTCGCCGCGATCGGCACCGAGGAAGCGCCGGTGCCGCCGCTCAACCTGGTCGGCGACTTCGGAGGCGGCGCACTCTACCTCGTCGTCGGCGTGCTCGCCGCGCTGCTGGAGGCATCCAGGTCCGGTAAGGGCCAGGTCGTCGATGCCGCAATGTGCGACGGCGCGGCATCGTTGATGTCGTTCTTCTTCGACATGAAGACGCTCGGCCGCTGGACCGAAGGCCGCAACCGGAATTTTCTGGACGGCGGTGCACACTTCTACGGCGTCTATGAATGCGCCTGCGGCCATTTCGTTTCGATCGGCTCGATCGAGCCGCAGTTCTACGCGCTGCTGCGAGAGCACGCGGGACTGACCGATGCCGATTTCGACGCACAGATGGATCCCAAGGCCTGGCCTGCGCTGAAGGAAAAGCTGAGGGCCGTGTTCAAGAGCAAGACGCGCGAGGCTTGGTGCAGGATCATGGAAGGCACCGACATCTGCTTCGCGCCTGTTCTGACCATGTCCGAAGCGACCAAGCACCCGCACATGGTCGCCCGCAATGTCTTCATCGAGCGCCACGGCGTGAAGCAGCCTGCGCCCGCGCCGCGCTTCTCGCGCACACAGTCCACGGTCCGCGAGCCGGAGGGCGCCGAGATCTCCGCGGTGACGGCTGCTTGGAACGCGGGCCGCTAGGGCGCGCCTGAGGGTTGCGAGCAGGCACCCTTTTCGCGCCACGTCGCATTCCTACAAGTGACACAAGGTGCTTCCCCGTGAACAAGACTGACAGCCCGCGTCCCTCTCAAACCATGCGCGTCGGCGCGGCCATTCTCGGCAACGCGCTCGAGTTCTACGATTTCACTGTCTACGCCGCCTTCGCCGTTTTTCTCGCCAAGGCCTTCTTTCCGGCTGACAATCCGAATACGAGTCTGCTGCTCACGGTCGCGACCTTTGGCGTCGGCTTCGTGGCGCGGCCGCTCGGCGGCATCCTGATCGGCGCCTATGCCGATCGCTACGGCCGCAAGCCGGCGATGACGCTGACCATCTGGCTGATGGCGCTGGGCACCGGCATGATCGGCCTGCTGCCGACATACGACCAGATCGGCTTGCTCGCACCCGTACTGTTGGTGCTCGCGCGGCTGCTGCAAGGTTTTTCGACCGGCGGCGAGATGGGACCGGCCACGACCTATCTGCTGGAAAGCGCGCCTGCGCATCGCAAGGGCTTCTTCGGTAGCTGGCAGCTTGCCAGCCAGAACCTGGGCGGCCTGTTCTCCGCACTCGTCGGCCTCGGCCTTGCCTTTCTGATCACGCCCGGCGCCAATGACAGCTGGGGCTGGCGTGTTCCCTTCCTGCTCGGGATCCTGATCGCGCCCGTCGGCTACTTCATCCGCAGGAATCTCGACGAAACGCTGGATGCCGAAGAGGCCCATGGCAGCGTCGGCGGCGTGCTCTCCGATATCCTGGCCAACCACTGGGGCAAGATCGTGCTCTGCATCTCGCTGATCTCGGGCGCGACCATCGGCCAGTACTTTTTCCTCTACACCGCGACCTACGCGATCAACACGCTGCATTACAGCCAGGGCTGGGCGATGACGGCCAACTTCGCCACCTTCGTCAGCGGCACGATCTTCGCGCTGCTCGGCGGGGCGCTGGCGGACAAATACGGCCTGAAGACGATCGCCGTGGTCCCACGCATCATCGTGACGTTGCTGTTCTATCCCGCGTTGCTGCTGGTGGTCTCCTCGGGCTCGCCAATCGTCTACGTCGTCACCGCCGCCGTGCTGATGGCGTTCCATGCCATGTCGGGCGGCGCCGGCATCATCCTCATTCCCTTGATCTTCCCCGCGATCGTCCGCACCAGCGGACTGTCGATCGCCTACGCGCTCGGCGTCACCATCTTTGGCGGCACGGCACAGCTCATGTTCACCTGGATCATCGGAGCGACGGGCGACAAGCTGTCATGGGTCTGGTACGTCGTCGCCATGGGCGCCATCAGCATCCTCGCCACGATCGCGATACGGGTGCCTGACGGAGACGAACGGAGACGGGATGCCGTAGCCGGCGCAGCCGTGGCGAGTTCGTCGAGCTGAAATAAGCGGCCGTCCCGGCGAAGGCCGGAACGACACCTGTTTTGACCCGACAGTGTGCCTGACGGGCGACGACGCTACGCCGCCGTGTCCACCTTCAGCACCCCGCGCCGGATCTGATCTTCCTCGATCGACTCGAACAGGGCCTTGAAATTACCCTCGCCAAAGCCGTCGTCACCCTTGCGCTGGATGAACTCGAAGAAGATCGGCCCTATCGCGTTCGCGGAGAAGATCTGCAGCAGCACCTTGGTCTGGCCACCGTCGACCACGCCCTCGCCATCGATCAGAATGCCGTTCTTCCGGAGACGCGCAACGTCCTCACCGTGATTGGGCAGACGCGTATCGACCTTCTCGAAATAGGTATCAGGCGGTGAGGGCATGAACGGCAGGCCGGCTTCGCGCAGACTTTCGATGGTGCGATGGATGTCCCGGCAGCCGCAGGCGATGTGCTGAATGCCTTCGCCGCGATAGGTCGTCAGATATTCCTCGATCTGGCCGGAATCACCGGCGTCCTCGTTGATCGGAATCCGTATCTTGCCGTCCGGGCTGGTCAGCGCGCGGGAGAACAGGCCCGACGCACGGCCCTCGATGTCGAAGAATCGGATTTGACGGAAGTTGAACAGCTTCTCGTAGAAGCCGGTCCAGACATCCATCCGGCCGCGATGGACGTTGTGCGTGAGATGGTCGAGATAGAACAGGCCGGCTCCAGCCGGGCGCGGATCGCGCGCACCCAGCCACTCAAACTCGCAATCATAGGCCGAGCCCTTGCCGCCGTAGCGATCGACCAAATAGAGCAGGCTGCCGCCGATGCCCTTGATGGCGGGCACATCGAGCGTCTTCTGCCCGGATGACGCTTCTGCAGGCTCTGCGCCGAGCGCAATCGCGCGGTCATACGCTGCCTTCGCATCGACGACGCGAAACGCCATCGATGGAGCGCAGGGGCCGTGCGCGGCAACGAAGTCGGTACCATGGGTTCCGGGCTGCTCGTTGACGAGATAGTTGATGTCGCCCTGGCGATAAACAGTGATTGTCTTGGTCTTGTGACGCGCGACGGGCGTGTAGCCCATCAGCTTGAACAGATCGTGCAGCTCCTGCGGATTGGGGTGCGCATATTCGACGAACTCGAATCCGTCGGTGCCCATCGGATTGTCGGCGGTAACAGTGGCCGGCGGTGCATCGTGCGGAAACGGACCCATGGCGCTCTCCCAAATTGCTGCTGCGAAGAACTATCCTTCACATGACGCGCAATGAGCGTGCAAACGGGGCGCAATTTCGTTATCTTATGCACGATCCGTGCATATAATGGACAAACAGCGCATGATTTCCGTGGATGCCTTCGACCTCAAGATCCTGGGCGCGCTCCAGGACGATGGCCGCCTGACCAACCAGGAACTCGCTGATCTGGCAGGCCTCTCGGCCTCCCAATGCTCGCGGCGGCGGATGCGGCTGGAAGACGAGAATGTGATCTCGGGCTATCACGCCGACCTCTCCAGCGAGGCGCTCGGCTTCGGCGTGATCGCCTTCATCCAGGTCGGCCTTGCCACCCACTCGCCGGACAATTCCAAACGCTTCCGCGCCCTGGTGAACCGCATCGACGAGATCCAGGAGGCTTATTCGCTGACGGGGGACGCCGATTACGTGCTCAAAGCCGTGCTGCGCGATCTCAAGGGCCTCTCCAACCTCGTCAACGACGTCCTGATGCCGCACCAGAGCGTTGCGCATGTGCGCTCCTCGATCGTGCTGGACAGGCTGAAGGAAAGCTCACGGCTGCCGCTGAAGGAAATCAAGCCCGGCTGAAATCGAGGGAAATGCGGCATTCGCGCGGCGCGCGCGATCTGCGATGATCCGTCAACGCCCGGAGATACAATCATGGCCCTCCAGCTTCGACCGAACTGCGAATATTGCGATCGCGACCTGCCGCCTGACGCCATTGACGCGCGGATCTGCTCCTATGAATGCACGTTCTGTGCGGATTGCGTCGAGACCAAGCTCTCCAACGTCTGCCCGAACTGCGGCGGCGGCTTCGCACCACGGCCGATCCGGCCGACGCAGGAATGGCGGCCGGGCGTGTGCACGAGCAAGCAGGCGCCGTCGGACAAGCGTGTGCATTTGAAGTACAGCGTCGACGATGTCGCGGCGCATTGCGCGCGGGTCAAAAGCGTGCCGCCGGAGAAGCGATAGGCTCTCTCCGCGCCGTCATTGCGGCAATCCAATCTGTCGTCGCGGAGACAGTCTGGATTGCCTCGTCGCTTCGCTCCTCGCAATGACGCAGATCGGAGCAATGGTGGAGGCTACTCCGCCGGCAAAATCGTCCCCTCGACTTCACCGAACCCGACACGGTAGCCATTGCCCTGGCACCAGCCGCGCATGACGAGGCTGTCGCCGTCCTCCAGGAACGAACGCTTTGCGCCGCCGGGCAGCTCGACCGGCTCGGTGCCGTTCCAGCTGATTTCGAGCAAGCTTCCGCGCTGATTCTTCTCCGGACCTGAGATGGTGCCGCTCCCAAGGAGATCGCCGACATTCATCGCGCAGCCGGCGGAGGCGTGGTGCATCAGCTGCTGCACGGAAGACCAATACATGTATTTGAAGTTGGTGCGGCTGATGCCGGCGGGCGCATTCGCTCCGGCAGCGCGCAAGGAGACGTCGAGCTCCAGATCGTAGTTCTGTGGCTTGGCCTGCTTGAGATAGTCGAGCGGCACCGGCTCCTGCGCGGGCCCCTTCAGGCGGAACGGCTCCAGCGCCTCGCGCGTCACTACCCACGGGCTGATCGAGGTTGCAAAGGCCTTGGCGAGGAACGGGCCCAGCGGGACATATTCCCATTGCTGGATGTCGCGCGCGCTCCAGTCGTTGAGCAGCACGAAGCCGAAGATCATCTCTTCGGCCTGGCTCTCCGTCAGCATGCCACCCATGGCCGAGGGCTGGCCAATCACAACGCCCATCTCCAGCTCGAAATCGAGCCGCTTGCATGGGCCGAAACTCGGCGCATCGGCATTCGGCGGCTTCAGCTGGCCGCGCGGCCGCTTCACCCTGGTGCCGGAGACGACGACGGTCGAGGCGCGACCGTTATACGCGATCGGCATGTGCAGCCAGTTCGGCTGGAGCGCATTGTCCTTGCCGCGGAACATGACACCAACATTGGTGGCGTGCTCCTTCGAGGAATAGAAATCGGTGTAGCCGGAGACCGCGAACGGAAGATGCAGCCTTGCATCGCGCAGCGGCACCAGCGCCTGCCGGCGCAGTTCCTCGTTGTCGCGCAACTCCGGGTGATCGTGACGCAGCAGCTCGCTGATGCGCGCCCGCGTCCTGGTCCAGACCTTTGGCCCGAGCGCCATGAAGGCATTCAACGAAGGTCTGGAGAACACGCCGAGCGCTCCGACATCGAGGCGAGAATCCTGCTCGAGCTCCCAGAGATCGAGCACGTAATTGCCGATTGCGACGCCGACGCGCGGCGTGGGGTTGGCCGCGGTCGAGAACACGCCATAGGGCAGGTTCTGGATCGGGAAATCGGAGGCGGGATCGATCTCGATGAAGGAGCGGAGGCTGGGGTCGTTGGGGTGAGGCATGGGTTTCCCGTGGCAACGGTGACGGTATCACCCTCCCGTGGAGGGGGAAGGTCGGCTCATGTTGAGCGCCGCGAAAGAGGAGACGGGGTGGGGTGATCCCTCAACATGGACCGCGTTGGATGTGGAGAGACCGTCACCCCGCCCCGCTCGCTATCGCGAGCGACCCTCCCCCTCCAGGGGAGGGTAAGAAGCCTCACGGCTTGTTCGGATCGAACCGCTTCTCCAGTCCCTTCCAGCAATCTGCATAATCGTCCTGCAGCGTCGCCGCGTTCGCGGCGTGCGCGGTGACGCGCTGCGGGTAGCGGGTCTCGAACATGAAGGCCATGGTGCCCGTCAGCTTCACCGGCTTCAGCTCGCCGTTGCTGGCGTGCTCGAAGGCGTCACGGTCGGGGCCGTGGGGCAGCATGCAATTGTGGAGCGAGATACCGCCTGGGACAAAGCCTTGCGGCTTTGCGTCGTAGACACCGTAGATCAGGCCCATGAACTCGCTCATGATGTTCATGTGATACCAGGGCGGGCGGAAGGTGTTGTCGGCGACCATCCAGCGCTCGGGGAAGATGACGAAGTCGATGTTCGCGGTGCCCGCCGTCTCCGACGGCGAGGTCAGCACCGTGAAGATCGAGGGATCGGGATGGTCGAAGCCGATCGCGCCGACCGGCGAGAATGTGCGCAGGTCGTATTTGTAAGGCGCGTAATTGCCATGCCAGGCGACGACGTCGACCGGCGAATGCGGCAGCGTCGTCTTGAACAGTGAGCCGCCCCATTTCACGAACAGCTCGCTCGGCGTATCCTTGTCCTCGTAATCCGCAACCGGTGTGAGGAAGTCGCGCGCGTTGGCCAGGCAGTTGGCGCCGATCGGTCCGCGCTCCGGCAGCGTGAAGGCGCCGCCGTAGTTTTCGCAGAGATAGCCACGCGCAGGACCATCAGGAATCTCGACGCGGAATTTCACGCCGCGCGGGATCACGACGATCTCGCCGGGCTCGGCGTCGATGCGGCCGAATTCGGTGACGAGGCGAAGATCACCCTGCTGGAGCACGAACATCAGCTCGCCGTCGGCATTGTAGAAATGCTGGTCCACCATCGATTTGGTGATGAGATAGACATGCGCGGCCATGCCGGCCTGCGTATTCACGTCACCGGCTGTCGTCATGGTCTGCACGCCCTGCAGGAACGTCACCTCCTCCTTCGGCAACGGCGCGGGGTCCCAGCGCAGCTGCGCGATCGGCAGATCGTATTCATGGCACGGCGCCGAGCGCCACAGACCGGCATCGACCTTCTCGAAGCGTCCCGAATGCTTCACCGAGGGACGGATGCGATAGAGCCAGGAGCGCTCATTGGTGCCACGCGGCGCCGTGAACGGCGAGCCCGACAGCTGCTCGGCGTAGAGGCCGTAAGCACAGCGCTGCGGCGAGTTTCGGCCGATCGGCAGCGCACCCGGCAGCGCCTCGGTCTCGAAACTGTTGCCGAAACCGGACATGTAGCCCGGCGTCACCTGGGCCGAACTGCGAACAATCTGATCCGGCGAGGTATTGATGTTCATGACTATCCTCCTCCTTGCAAGGCGGCCCACATCTCCTGGTCACGCTTGTCGGTCCAGATCACGGGATCGTCGATGCCCGACGCCTCGTCATAGGCGCGCGACACGTTGAACGGCAGGCAGTGTTCGTAGATGGCGAAGCTGTGGAATTTCGGATCCATCACCTCGCGCGTCGCCGCCATCGATTCCTTCAGTGTACGCCCCTTGGCGACGGAGACTTCGGCCGCGCCGTAAAGCGAGGTGACGAAGTCGCGCGTCATCGCGATGGCTTCGCGCACGGTGGAGATGCCTTTCAGTGCATCGCCGCGGCCCGGCGCGATCGCCTTGGGATTGAAGTTGCGGATCTCGTTCAGCGTCAGCGGCCATTCGCGCAGGTGAGCGTCACCGCAATAGCAGGCCGAGTGATATTCGATGAGGTCGCCGGAGAACATCACCTCGGCGTCCGGCACCCAGGCGACGATGTCGCCGGAGGTATGGCCGGCTCCCAACTGCATCAGGCGCACTTCGCGCTTCCCCAGATAGATCGACATCTCGCCTTCAAAGGTCAGCGTCGGCCAGGTCAGGCCGGGAATGCTTTGCGCATCCTGGAACAGGCGGGGAAAGCGGCCATATTCGGAATCCCAGTCCTGTTGGCCGCGCTCCTCGATCAGCCGATAAGTTTCCTGCGAGGCGACGATACCTTGCGCCTTGTAGGCGGAGGCGCCCAGCACCCGCACCGCATGATAATGCGACAGCACGACATATTTGATCGGCTTGTCGGTGACCGTCTTGACGCGCTCGATCACCTTGTTGGCCATCGCCGGCGTCGACTGCGCGTCAAACACGAGGCAGCTGTCGTCGCCGACGATGATGGCGGTATTCGGATCGCCCTCGGCGGTGAAGGCATAGAGATCGGTGCCGATCTCGGAGAAGGTGATCTTCTTCTCGGAGAGATCTCCGGTGGATGCGAAGTTCTTCGCCATCAGTTCGTCCTCAAGTCCCGTGGTTATTGTTGTTGCTGTTGTTGCTGCTGCCCGTCGACCATGCGGCGCTTCGCCAGCGCGAGCGCTTCCCTGAGCACGTCGATGTCGCCGATATGGTTGGCGAGGATCAGCACCAGAGCTGCGTCGAAATCGGCGCTCTGCTCGTCGCTGAGGCCGCGATGCGCCTCGACGATGGCGCGGAAAGCGTCGTCGGGCCGCGCAAAGTTGGAGCTGGTAGAGAGCGGCATATAAACCTCAATTCAGACCTGCAGCCCGAGACAGCGCCGCCGCGATCGCCTCACGCGTCGGGTGGCGGAAGCGCGCCGCGACATAGCCGTCGGGCCTCAGTAGGTAGGCAGAACCAGGCTCGGCGTCGTAGCGTCTGGCGACGAGGCCTTGGGAATCGGCAAGTCCGCCCTCGCCGCCGACGCGGATGTCTTTGACGTCATCGGGCACGTCGACCCCCGCACCATTGCTGAACGACAGCAGGGTGAAGTCCGCTCCACCCTCACGGAACGCATCGGTCAGATAGGCCTGCTCGCCGACGGGGGCATCAAGCATCGAGCAGCCCGGCGACGGTCCGCCGCGCCAGGCATCCGCATCACGTGATGACAGCGGCGAGTCATAGCTGCACGGCACCGAGAGCCGGCCGCCATTGACCATGCGCTTGCCGAACTCGGTCTCTCCGGCGAGCGACAGCACCGCCTGGCGCAGCCGCGCTTCCTGATGCGAGTTGGGTGCCATGAAATCGGTCGAACGGGTGGATTCGCGGATGTTCTCATCGGCCGCCAGGCTACGCTCGACATGGTAGCTCTCGAGCAAGCTCGCCGGCGACGCGCCGCGCAGCACGCGATCGAGCTTCCAGGACAGATTCTCGGCGTCCTCAAGCCCGGAATTGGCGCCGCGCGCGCCAAACGGTGAAACCTGATGTGCGGAATCGCCGGCAAAAATCACGCGGCCATGGATGAAGCGGTCCATCCGTCGGCACTGGAATTTGTAGAGCGAGATCCACTCGAACTCGAATTCGTCGTGGCCGAGCATGCGCGCGATCCGCGGCCGCACGTTTTCCGGTTTCTTCTCGACGGCAGGATCGGCATAGCGATTGAGCTGGAGATCGATGCGCCAGACATCGTCCGGCTGCCGATGCAGCAGCGCGGAACGCCCTGCATGAAACGGCGGATCAAACCAGAACCAGCGTTCGGTCGGGAATTCCGCCGTCATCTTGACGTCGGCGATCAGGAATTGATCCTCGAACACCTGTCCGGCAAACTCGGCGCCGACCATCTGCCGCAGCGAAGAACGCGCGCCGTCGCAGGCGACGACATATTGCGCGTGCAGGCGATAGGCGCCTTCGGGCGTTTCGATCGTCAGCGCGACAGAGTCGTTGCGCTGTTCGAGCGCGGTCACCTTGTTGCGCCAGCGCAGGTCGATCCCAGGCAGATCGCTGATGCGATCGACCAGATAGGCCTCGGCATAATATTGCTGGATATTGATGAAGGCCGGCCGCTTGTGGCCATCCTCCGGCAGCAGGTTGAACTGATAGAGCTGGGACTCGCCGTGGAAAATACGGCCGACGCTCCACACGACGCCCTTGTCGACCATGCGATCGGCGACGCCGAGCCGGTCCCAATATTCCAGCGACCGTTTCGAGAAGCAGATCGCGCGCGAGCCCTCGCCGATGCGGTCGGCATCATCCAGAAGGACGACGCGCTGGCCGCGCTGGGCGAGATCGATCGCCAGCGACAAGCCCACCGGGCCTGCGCCAACGACCACGACCGGGTGCTCGGCCGGACTTTGGCCCGGGCGATCCTGGTCGGAGTGGCGGCGATAGCCAAACTGGGTCTTCGCTTGAAAGGTGTTGGCCTGATGCGTATTGGCCGGCGCCATATACTAACCTCGGCTCTGGTCAGGAGCGGACTGACCTGCTAGATAGTCTCACGTGCAACTATTTTGGACCGGCGCCGGCCGGCCGTCAACAGGAATTCGGAGCGCTCGCCTTGGCCAGGACATCCAGCGACATCGCGCTGAAGACAAGAGAATCCGACGAGGCTTCGCCGCGGCCCAAATCGCGGCTCGACCTGTTCAAGTTCGTGCCGTTCCGCCTCAACCGGCTTGCAGCGGAGGTCAGTTCCGCGCTCGCGGTCGAGTATCAGGAGCGTCACGGCCTGGATATTCCAGCCTGGCGCGTGCTTGCCACGCTCGGCTTCCGCAACGATGCCTGCAGCGCGCAGTACATCTCGCAATGCACCCGCACGCACAAATCCACCATTAGCCGTGCGGTGACCACGCTGTTGCATGACGGCCTGATCGAGCGGGTCGAGAACGAAGCCGACCGCCGCGAATTCCGCCTGCAGCTGACCAGGAAGGGCCGCACACTGTACGAGGAGCTGTTCCCGCAATTGCTGCGGCGGGAAGACGAGATCCTCGCATGCCTCACCGCGCAGGAGCGGAAGCAGCTCTCGACCCTGCTCGGCAAGATCGAGGGAAGCCTCGATCTGGTCCAGACCAGCGAAGAGGCCGACGCCAAGCAGGCGTATTGATCACTTTGCAAACGACCGCGACGGCGGCAGGTGCAGCGCCCAGGCATCGACCTTGTCGCTGGCGCGCGGATAGATCTCGGTCACGACGGGATCGTGGCCCGGAATGTAGCGATCGGCATGCCCGGCGAGGCGTTCGATCGTCTCCCAGCCGACCGCCATGTCACCCACATTGTAGACGATCGGAAACGGGCTGCGGCGTTGCAGATTGGCATAGTAATGCGCAGCGTCGGACGCCAGCACCACCGGCCCGCGCGCCGTCTCGACCCTGACCACCTGCAAACCGTCGGAATGGCCGCCGACACGGTGCACGGTCACCCCGGGCGCGACCTCGCCGTCGCCGGAGTAGAAGGTGACGCGCTCGCCATAGACATGGCGCACCATCTGGGTGACGTGCTCGACCGAGAAGGGATGTCGCAGCAGTCCGTTGCACATGCAGCGCCCCGTCGCATAGGCCATCTCACGCTCCTGGAGATGAAAGCGCGCATTGGGGAAGCGATCGAGATTGCCGGCGTGGTCGTAATGCAGATGCGTCACGATAATGTCGCGGATACTCGACGCCGCGATGCCAAAGCGCTCCAGCGCATCGACCGGGTTGAGCGTCAGTTTTCGCGCGCGCAAGGTCGCCTCCTCGGCATTGAAGCCGGTGTCGACCAGGATCTCGCGGCCCTGCCCGCGGATCAGCCAAACGAAGTAGTCGAGATCCTGCGCCGCGCCGTCATGCGGGCCGGGCGCCAGAAAATTCATGCTGGGCGTGCGTGGCGACATCGTCGCATAGCGCAGGGCGTAGATTTCGTAAGCGTTTCCCATGGGCTCTAATTCCGGTTCTTGCTTTTTTCTGAGCGGATCTTGCGCACCAAGCCATCGCCCGCAGCAAAGGTCAAACGTGCGAGGTTGTGGCGGACGCGAGACCCAATGTGAGACCAATCACACTTTCGTCGCGAGGACCGGCCTGACGTGGGCCGCCGGAACCCCGAACGAGAACGCGCCGAGGAAAATCGTGACCGCCGCATCATTCCCCTCGCAGCCGACCTGCGCGTCGCGGTCAATTGTCGCAATAGTGCCGAATCTCCAAGTGGTTGACGCCCCCGCGCGCCGGTTTGATAATGCACTTTGCGTAAGTTAAGGTCGCCGCGGCGCAAGCTGGGAACGGCGCCTTTTTGGCTGGACCGCGCTGATTATGAAAATCCGCTTCCTTCTTCTTCTGCCCTTGCTCGCCTCTCTTTTCCCGACCGCTCCGTCGCTTGCGGCCAGCGACCGCTATGCACTGGTGATCGGCAATGCCAAATATCCCGATGCCGACAGTCCGCTGAAGGAGCCGATCAATGACGCCCGCGACGTCGCCGATGAGCTCAAGCGTGATGGCTTTACGGTTGAGGTCGGCGAGAATCTCACTGGCGACGGCATGCGCCGCGCCTTCGACAAGCTCTATGGCAAGATCAAGCCGGGCTCGGTCGCCCTGTTGTTCTACAGCGGGTTCGGCATCCAGTCGGCGCGCCAGAGCTATATGATCCCGATCGATGCGCAGATCTGGACCGAGTCCGACGTCCGCCGTGACGGTTTCAGCATCGAAGCCATCCTGGGCGAGCTCAACACCCGCGGCGCCGGGGTCAAGATCGCGCTGATCGATGCCTCCAGGCGTAACCCGTTCGAACGCCGGTTCCGCAGCTTTTCGGCCGGTCTCACTCCTGTCATCGCGCCGAACGGCACGCTGGTGATGTATTCGGCAGCGCTGGCATCGGTGGTGTCGGACGCGGGTGGCGATCACAGCCTGTTCGTCCAGGAGCTGCTCAAGGAAATCCGCGTCCCGGACCTGATGGCCGAGGAAACGCTGAACCGCACCAAGATGGGCGTCACCCGCGCCTCGCGCGGCGAGCAGGTGCCGTGGATCTCGTCCTCGCTTGCGGAGGATTTCTCGTTCATTCCCGGAGCCGGCGGATCGCGCCCGGCCGCAACGACACCGCCGCCGGCGCCTCCCGCGCCGCCGCCTCCTGCAGTCGCCAACAACCCTCCGCCAAATCCACCGGCTCCACCGCCTCCGCCGGTGGCTGCGAACAATCCGCCGGCGTCGCCCGCAGCTCCGTCGCCACCCCCGACGCCGAAACCGCAGGTCGAGGCCGCGCTGCCTCCGCCGCCCCCGCCGGTCAAACCGGCCGAGCCTGCCCCGGTGCCAAACGCCGATGGCGGGCCGAGCGCGGCCACACTGGCCGAAGATCCCACGATCAAGGGCCTGACGGCCAAGATCGCCGCCAATCCTGACGACGTGAATGCGCTGTACCGGCGCGGCCAGGTCTATGCCAGCAAAGGGGCGTACAATCTGGCCATCAAGGATTTCGATGACACGCTCCGGATCAATTCAAAGGATGTCGAGGCGCTGAATAACCGCTGCTGGACCCGCACCGTGGTCGGCGACCTCCAGGGTGCCCTGAAGGATTGCAACGAGGCGCTGCGGCTGCGGCCGAATTTCGTCGACGCGCTGGACAGCCGGGGCCTCGTGAACCTCAAATCCGGCGCGGCAAAGAACGCCATCGCCGACTTCGACGCGGCGCTGAGGATCAATCCGCGCCTGACCTCCTCCCTCTACGGCCGCGGCGTAGCCAAGCAGCGCAACGGTTCGGCCCAGGAAGGCGCACTTGACATCGCCAATGCCAAGGCGATGGATCCGAACATCGTGCAGGAATTTGCAAGCTACGGAGTGCGTTGATATTTTTTGACTTGGGGCGGGCGGCGCTCGAACCCCTGGCGATCCGGCCAAGACTAACCGAACGGATGCCGCTGGCCTTGCCGTGGGCCTGTCGCCAAGGTTTTGGAACAGCGCGGGCTCGCGCAGGAGGGACTGACAATGAGATCGGCTGGAAAAGGACTGACCGCGATTCTGTCCATCGTCACCCTCGGTGCCGCGCTGTCGCTGACGCCAGCCTTCGCCGGCGATGACGGCAACAGCCAGAACGTCACGGAGGACGAGATCGTCCGTGCCCTGGCGCCGCAGAAAAAGCCCCTGACCCGCGGTCTCTCGATCGCCCCTCAAGCCGATCCCGCGCCGAACCCGGCGGAAGCCAAGCTGATCCAATCCGTCCGCGGTCGTGCCACGCGCTCGCTTTCCTCGACCGAGCGCGAGGAGATCGCAACCGCGGCCAGGGACAAGCCGAATATCGATCTCGAAATCACCTTCGACTACAACTCGGCCGATATCAGCACCAAGTCACTCCCGTCGGTGCAGGCGCTGGGCCGCGCCCTGACCAGCCCCGATCTGAAGGGCTCGACCTTCGTGGTCGCCGGCCACACCGACGCCGCCGGCGGCGAGAGCTATAATCAGGAGCTCTCTGAACGCCGCGCGGATTCGATCAAGCGCTATCTGGTCGAGAAATACAGCATCGCGGCCGCCGACCTCGTCACCGTGGGCTATGGCAAGACAAAGCTGAAGGATCCGAACCGGCCGATGGCGGAGGTGAATCGCCGCGTGCAGGTCGTGAATATGGAAAACAAGACCACCGCATCGAAGTGACCACGGCGTAACCCGTTGCAGTGACAAGTCGTGATGTGGTGTAAGGTCTTGCTCCCGGCGCGCGTCCCCCAGTCCTGCGGGACGCCGATTCGTATCAGGGAAACCCGCTTCACAACCCCGAGCCAGGCCAGGATGATCCGGCGATGAACGTCTCCGAATATCTCAAGCCTGCGGGTACCGTGGCGTTCATCCTTGCGCTCGGCGCCGGCTATTACTGGTTCGAGCATCGGCATCGTCCCGAGGCAAAGGAGACGCCGGGCGAGGCGCTCGTCATCGTGTCGAAATCGACCAATGCCTGCTTCTCCGACCTCGTGCGGGTGACGGGCTTCTTCGTGCCGCGGCGTGAGGCCGTGGTCATCGCCGACCAGGAAGGCTCGAAGGTCACCGACCTCTTCGTCACCGAAGGTACTGTCGTCACCGACAACCAGGAGCTGGCGCGCCTGACGGCGCCGCCGCAGATTCCCGGTCAGCCGCAGAGGCCGGTCCCCCAGGGGCCGATCTCGCTGAAGGCGCCCGCACCGGGCCTCATCACGGAAGTGCGGACCATCGTCGGCGCGCCGGCCTCCCCGCAGGCCGGACCGATGTTCCGGATCGCCGTCAACAACGAGATCGAGCTGGATGCGCAGGTCCCGGCCGTGCACATGCCGAAGCTCAGCCCCGGAGCGACGGTGCGGATCAGCCGCGACGATGCCGCCGATCTGATTGGCCGGGTCCGGCTCGTCGCGCCCGAGATCGACCGTGCCACGCAGCTCGGCCGCGTCCGTATCAGCGTCACCAACAATCCTTCGTTGAAGGTCGGCGTGTTTGCCCGCGCCTCGATCGACGCCAAGCGAAGCTGCGGCGTCGCCGTCCCCAAGACCGCGATCGACCATCTGACCGTCCAGGTGGTCAAGGGCAACACCGTCGAGACGCGGAGGGTGCGCGTCGGCCTGACATCGGACAGCCAAACGGAAATCCTGGAAGGGGTCGACGTCGGCGAAATCGTCGTGGCCGACGCCGGCTCTTCGCTCCATGACGGCGACCAGATCAAGACCATGTTCGCCGATGAACTCGATCGCACGCGGGTACGCTGATGGCTCTCAATATCTCGGCATGGTCGATCCGTAATCCGCTGCCCTCGGTGGTCTTTTCGATCATCCTCCTGATTCTCGGCTGGACCTCCTTCACCAGGCTCGCGATCACACGACTGCCCTCGGCCGACATTCCCGTGATCTCGGTGGCGGTGGCGCAGTTCGGCGCCGCGCCCGCAGAGCTCGAATCCCAGGTCACCAAGACGGTCGAAGACGCCGTCTCCGGCGTCGAGGGCGTGCGGCACATCACCTCCTCGATCACCGATGGCGTGTCAGTCACCACCATCCAGTTCGCGCTGGAGACCAACACCGACCGCGCGCTCAACGACGTCAAGGACGCGGTGACCCGCGTGCGCTCGAACCTGCCGCAAAACGTCACCGAGCCGCTGATCCAGCGCGTCGACGTGATCGGCCTGCCCATTGTAACCTATGCCGCGATCTCGCCGGGCAAGACGCCGGAGCAGCTCTCCTATTTCGTCGACGACGTGGTCAAGCGCGCGCTGCAGGGCGTGCGCGGCGTCGCCCAGGTCGAGCGCATCGGCGGTGTCGAGCGTGAGATCCTGGTTTCGCTCGATCCTGATCGCCTGCAGGCGATGGGGCTGACTGCCGTCAATGTCAGCCAGAGCCTGCGCGGCACCAATGTCGACGTCGCCGGCGGTCGTGCCGAGATCGGTAAGAACGACCAGGCCATCCGGACTCTGGCCGGCGCCAAGACTCTCAGCGACCTCACCGGCACCATGGTCCCGCTGTTCGGCGGCGGCGAGGTTCGTCTCGACGATCTCGGCACCGTGACCGACACCATCGCCGACCGCCGTACCTTCGCCCGCTTCAACGGCGAGCCGGTGGTCGCGCTGGGCATCAAGCGTTCCAAGGGCGCCAGCGACGTGAAGGTCGCCGCAGCCGTGCAGAAGCGCATCGACGCGCTCAAGGCCGCCTATCCCGATGTCGACCTGAAGCTGATCGATACCTCGGTGGACTACACCAACGGCAATTACGAAGCGGCGATCTCGACCTTGTTCGAGGGCGCCATTCTCGCCGTGGTCATCGTGCTGCTGTTCCTCCGCGACTTGCGCGCCACCATGATTGCCGCGGTCTCGCTGCCGCTGTCGATCTTCCCGGCGTTCTGGGCGATGGACATCCTCGGCTTCTCGCTCAACCTCGTCAGCTTCCTGGCCATCACGCTGTCGACAGGTATTCTGGTCGACGACGCCATCGTCGAGATCGAGAACATCGTGCGGCACATGAACATGGGCAAGTCGCCCTATCGTGCCGCCCTCGAAGCCGCCGACGAAATCGGTCTCGCGGTGATCGCGATCTCGCTGACCATCATCGCGATCTTCGCGCCCGCGAGCTTCATGTCGGGCATCGCCGGGCAATTCTTCAAGCAGTTCGGCATCACGGTCTCGGTGCAGGTGTTCTTCTCGCTGCTTGCGGCGCGGTTCGTGACGCCGATGCTGGCCGCCTACTTCCTCAAGCACGGCCATCACGAAGAGCCGCCGCCCGGCCGCATCCTGCGCACCTATCACGGCCTCGTCTCGTGGTCGGTCAAGCATTATTTCATCACGGTGCTGATCGGCTTCGGCATCTTCGCGGCCTCGATCTGGAGCATCACGCTGCTGCCGCAGGGCTTCCTGCCGGCGCAGGACAGCGCCCGCTCGCTGCTGGCCCTCGAACTGCCGCCGGGCACGCAGCTCGCCTACACCGAGAAGGTCACCGAGGACATCGTCGCGCGCCTGCGCAAGCGGCCGGAGGTGAAGAGCATCTTCGTCGATGGCGGCCGCGTTCCCCCGGGGACCCAGGAAGTCCGGCGCGCTTCGCTGATCATCAACTACACGCCCAAGAACGACCGCAAGATTACCCAGCGCGAGCTCGAATTCTCGATCAGTCAGGAACTGGAGAACGTTCCCGATATCCGGTTCTGGTTCCTGGACGAGAACGGATTGCGCGCGATCTCGCTGGTGGTGACCGGTGTCGACGCCAACATCGTCAACAACGTCGCCAGTGAACTCGCGACGCAGATGAAGCGAATTCCGACCATCTCCGACGTGATCTCGGAGACGTCGCTGGAACGTCCCGAACTGCGCATCGAGCCGCGCGCCGATCTCGCCGCGCGACTGGGCGTCTCGACCGAAAGCCTCTCGCAGACCATCCGTGTCGCGACGATCGGCGATGTCGGTCCGGCGCTCGCCAAGTTCGACGTCGGCGACCGCCTTGTGCCGATCCGAGTGCAGCTCGAGGACGCGGCGCGCGGCAACCTGAAGACGCTCGAGCAGTTGCGCGTTCCGCTCGGCGAGCACGGCGAGAAGGGCGGCGTACCCCTCTCGGTCATCGCCGACGTCAAGCTCGACCAGGGTCCGACCAGCATCAACCGCTACGACCGCGAGCGGCAGGCAACGGTCGCGGCCGATCTCGTCGGCTCCGCGGCACTCGGCGACGCCACCAAGAAGATCTACGATCTCCCTGTCATGAAGAGCCTGCCGAAGGGCGTGAAGGTCTCTCCTTCCGGTGACGCCGAAAGCCTCAACGAACTGTCCGACGGCTTCGCCACCGCGATCACGGCCGGCCTGATGATGGTCTATGCGGTGCTGGTGCTGCTGTTTGGCACCTTCCTGCAGCCGATCACCATCCTGTTCTCGCTTCCGCTCTCGATCGGCGGTGCGATCGCGGCCCTGCTTGTCACCGGCAAGCAGCTCACCACGCCGGTCTGGATCGGCATCCTGATGCTGATGGGCATCGTGACCAAGAACGCGATCATGCTGGTGGAATTCGCGATCGAATCGATCAATGCCGGCAAGCCGCGCGACGAGGCGATGATCGACGCCGGCATGAAACGCGCCCGTCCGATCGTGATGACCACGATCGCGATGGCCGCCGGCATGATGCCGAGCGCGCTCGCGGTCGGGGCCGGCGGCGAATTCCGCTCGCCGATGGCGCTCGCGGTCATCGGCGGCCTGATCTTTTCGACCATCCTCTCGCTGGTGTTTGTGCCCGCAATGTTCATGGTGATGGACGATTTCGGCGCCCTGATCTGGCGCTTCGGCAAGCGGCTGATCGTGCACAGCGAAGACGCCGAGACCGGCGGCCACCATGAAGCCGCGGATACGGCGCATGCGCCGAAGCGCATCGTGCACCCGGCGGCGGAGTAAGCGCGCTCTGCAGAAGCCGTCGCAGCGACGAAAGTCCTCGCCGCGACGCCTCGTCCTACTCGTTTCGCGCGATCGCGGTCAGCTTGGACATATTCCGCAGCAGGATGCGGCCGCGCTGGAGATCCAGGATTGCTTCCTTGCGCCAGGCCTGAAGCTGGCGGTTGACGCTCTCGCGAGCGGCGCCGACGAAGACGCCGAGTTGCTCCTGCGAGATGTGGACTTCGGAACCGAAATCGGCGGCAAGCGCGCAGAGCCGGCGCGCCAGCCGCACCGGCAAAGGCTGCAACATCGACTCTTCCATGCGTTCGCTCTGCCAGCGAATGCGCTGGCACAAGAGCGCGATGATCTTGATCGCGACCTTTGGCTCCCGTTCCAGAAAAGCAAGAAAGTCTTCGCGCCGCAACACGAACAATTCGCTGGCTTCACCGGCGGTCGCATCCGCAGTGCGGCTCTGGCCGTCGAGCACCGCGACCTCTCCGAACAGATCGCCCGGACCCATGAAGTTCAGCGTCAGCCGGCTGCCATCGGACGCCCCAGTCTCGATGCGGACCTGACCACGGCGCACGCCGAACAGCGCGTCTCCCGCATCGCCCTTCTGGAACAACACCTCGCCATTTGCCAGATGCTGGGTGTGGCAAAGATTGGACAGCCGCTGGAGCTCGTCGGGACCGAGGTCGGCGAACATGGCATTCATTTTCAGAATGACCGCAAATTCCGCCTGCTTGCTCATTTCAACGTCCTTGTGAATCTCTTCGGCAAATCGCTTGGAGGCATCGACGTCAGGATCGCGTAAAACCGCACCGGGGAAGTGTGTCATAAGTCACATAACTTTGCAGCACCTCCTGATTATTTTTAGGCGCTTGGAGCGGTCTCCCGTCCCGGGATAAACTCAGGCGAATGGGCGGCAACCGGCCGGTTTCGACGCCGCAGTTCTTGGAAATGCGACATGAGAGCAATGAAATTCGCCGGCGCTGCGGTGGCCGCAATCATCATCGTGGTCGGTCTGCTGCTGGTGATCGGGATTCCCTCGGGCTTCCTGACCACGACGATTGCCTCGCGCGTCGAGCAGGCGAGCGGCTATCGCCTGTCGATCGACGGCTCCGCCAAGATCAGCTTTTGGCCGACGCTGAACATCACGCTGAACGATCTGACGCTGCAGGATCCCAAGGACCGCAGCGGCATCACGCGCCTGACGATCGACAGCGTGCAGGCCGACATGTCGCTTGCGAGCGCATGGTCGGGCCGTCCCGAGATCAGCGAAATTGTCGTCAGCCACCCCGTGCTGCACCAGCCGCTGCTGCGCGAGCGCCTGCCCGACAGCGGTGCGTCGCCGCAGGCGTTCGCGCTCGACATGAGCGGCGCGACGATCGAGCGCATCAAGATCAGCAACGGCGAGGTCGCATTCTCTCGCGCGCGCGATCGCGTCGAAGGCCGCATCAGCGCCATCAACGCCGACGCCGTCACGAGCCGCGACCGCAAGGTCAATATCGCCGGCACTGCTCGCGTCGGCGAGCACCCGACCAGGTTCGACATCAAGGCGACGAGGCCGGCGCCACCGAACGAGCGCCAGACCATCCCGTTGGATTTCGCCATCGACATGCCCGACGTGCTGAAGGCTCAACTCGCCGGCCATGCCGACATGCGGCTGAACGGCGCGGTCGTGATGATCAACGGAGTCAGCGGCACGCTCGGAGATGGCGGCTTCAATGGCTGGGCCTCGGTCGACATCGCGAGCAAGCCGCTGGTGAAGCTCGATCTCGATTTCCAGCGGCTCGCAATCCCGCTGGTGAAATCGCCTGGCGGTGCGGCTGGGGAGCCCTGGAGCGATGCGCCGATCGACGTGTCCGGACTCAATTATGTCGACGCCCAGATCAGGGTCTCGGCCAACGAAGCCGTCATTGGCGATGCCCGTCTAGCGCCGCTGGCGGTTGATGCAAAGCTCGCAGGCGGCATCTTGAAGGCGGGCACGGCCAATCTTGGCACTTACGGCGGCCAGGTCTCGGGCGAAGCGATTTTGGATGCGACCGGCGGCGCGCCGAGCTTTGCGATGCATGCCGACCTCGTCGGCGTGCGTGCGCTGCCGCTGCTGCAGGGCCTTGCCGAATTCGACCGCATCGACGGCAAGCTGCAGGCCAAGCTCGCCCTGCGCAGCGCCGGCGCCAGCCAGCGCGCGCTGATGGCGAACATGCAGGGCACGGCCTTCGTCAATTTCCAGGACGGCAGCATCCGCGGCATCAATGTCGCGCAGATGATCCGTTCCCTGACCTCCGGCACGCTGTCGGGCTGGCAGGACAACCAGAACGCCAGCCAGGAGCAGAGCACGGACCTGTCACAGCTCTCCGCCTCTTTCCGCATCGACAAGGGACAGGCGGTGACGACCGATCTCAATCTGGTCGGGCCGCTGGTGCGTGTCACCGGCGCCGGCACCATTGCGCTCGACACCAAGATGATGGGCTTTCGCGTCGAGCCGAAACTGGTGATGACGACCGAAGGCCAGGGCCGCACGTCCGAACCGGTCGGCTTCGGCATTCCCGTGATGATCACAGGCCCGTGGTCGCAGCCGCGGATCTATCCTGACATGGCCGGCGTGCTCGACAATCCTGATGCCGCCTATGCGAAGCTGCGCGAGATGGGCAAGGGCCTGTTCGGCCCTGACGGCGCCGGGCTCGGCAATATCCTGAACAGTTTTGGCCTCGGCGGCAACGCCGATCCGCAGGCGCAGCGGCCTGGGCAAGGACAAGGGCAAAACAATCTGCTCGGGGGCCAGTTGGGCGAAGCGATCGGCAATCTGATCCAGCAGGGGCTGTCGAGCGGCAACGGAAACGGCGCCAGCCGAAACCTCAGCCTGCCCGGCGCACCGGCGCCGCAGGCCTCGCCGGCCCCGCCGACCCAGGACCCGCCTGCGGCGCAGCAGGACAGCCAGCCGATGAACGACCTGATGCGGCAGCTGTTTAACAGGTGATTGGCGGACGGCGTTTCCCGCGGGTAAGCCACACGAGCCCCTCGCCGGTTCACCGGCCCAAATTGTGATAAAAGGGCCGTTCGGCCTGTGCGGCCCATGGCGCCGGCGTCCGTCGTGGCGCGAGAGGATCCGGATGGCGGGAGCGAAAGACAAGACCTGGTTTCTGCGCGGGGGCCTGTTCGCCAAATATGTCGTCTCCCTCGTCGGCCTCGTCGTGTTCGTGCTCGCCGTCAACGGCGCGATGGAGACGTGGATCTCCTATCGCGCCACGAGGACACAGCTGACCGGCGGGCTCGAGGACAAGGCGCAAGCCACCGCGCGGCGCCTGGAGCAATCCGTCTCCGAGATCGAGCGCCAGATCAGCTGGGTGACGACGGCCAGCCGGGACACGATCGAGAAGCGCCGCGCCGATTATGCCCAGCTGCTGCAGCAGGTCTCCGTCGTCTCCCAGCTGTTCCAGCTCAACGGCGACGGCCGCGAGGTGCTGCGCGTTTCGCGCCAGTCGACCACGACCGGCAGCAATGCGGACCTCTCCCGCGACCTGCGCTTCCTTGATACGGTCGCGCGCGGAGTCAGCTACTCGCCAGCCTACTTCTCGGACGGCACTCCCTACATGTCGATCTCGGTGGCACATTCCGGCTTCAATGCCGGCGTCACCGTGGCCGAGGTCGATCTCAGCTTCCTCTCCCGCTTTCTGTCGGACGCACAGGTCGGCAAGGCCGCCTTCGCCTATGTGGTCGATGCACATGGCCGCGTGCTCGCGACCTCGTCCAACGGACCCGATCTCGGCAGCGATTTGTCGAAACTGCCGCAGGTCGCGGCTGCGATCGCGCCCGGCCGCGAGCCCGCGACGTCAGGCACCGATTTCAACGGCCACGCGGTGCTGTCAGCCGAGAGCACCGTGCCGAGGCTCGGCTGGAGCGTGCTGTTCGAGCAGCCGGCCTCACAGGCGCTGATGCCGATCCGTGACCAGCTCGTGCGCATCGCGCTCTTGATCGGCATGGGCCTGCTGGTCGCGATCCTCGCCGGCACGCTGCTCGCGCGGCGCATGATCATCCCGATCACGGCGCTGCGGGACGGCGCGCACAGGCTCGGCGAGGGCGAGTTCAGCCATCGCATCGACGTGCACACCTCCGACGAGCTGGAGGAGCTCGCCGGCCAGTTCAACCGCATGGCCGGGCAGCTCCAGGAGACCTATACGGACCTCGAAGCGAAGGTCGAGGCGCGCACCCGCGATCTCGCCCAGTCGATCAACGAGCTGAAGGTGCTGGAAGAGGTCGGCCGTGCGGTGGCGTCCTCGCTCGACCTCAATGCCGTGCTGCCGACGATCGCCGCCCGCGCGCTGGAGATCAGCCATGCCGATGCGGTGCTGATCTATGGCCATGATGCCGAACGCCATCGCTTCAACCTGGTCGAGGCCGACGGCATCGACAAATCGGCCGAAGGCGCCCACGTCACGATCGACGAAGGCGACAACATCCTGAGCGATGCCGCCGAGAGCGGTGAGCCGATCGCAATCGCGGACCTCGATCACGCCGCCGAGCAGCCGCTGCGCGACGTCGCGCTCGCCGCCGGCTTCCATGCGGTGCTGGTGGTGCCGCTGGTCGACCAGCAGGGCACGCTCGGCGCGCTGGTGGTGCTGCGCCGCGCCAGCGGCGCGTTCGAGGGCAGCCTCACCGGCCTGATGCGCACCTTCGCCAACCAGGCGGTGCTGGCGATGCGCAATGCGCGGCTGTTCAGCGAAGTCGACCACAAGAGCCACGCGCTGGAGAGCGCGAACCAAACGGTCCGCGCCCAGGCCGACAAGCTGCGCGAGCAGACCGAGCAGCTCAAGGACTGGAACAAGTCGCTCGAGGAGCGCGTCGCGACCCAGCTCGGCGAGATCGAGCGCATCCGCAAGCTCGAGCGCTTCCTCGCGCCGCAGGTGGCGCAGCTGATCGCCTCCTCCGACAGTCCCGAGGGGCTGCTCACCAGCCAGCGCCGCGAGGTCACCGTGGTGTTCTGCGACCTGCGCGGCTTCACGGCTTTCACGGAAGCGACCGAGCCGGAGGAGGCGATGAACGTGCTGCGCGAATATCACGCAGCGCTGGGCAAGCTGATCTTCAAATATGAGGGCACGCTCGACAAATATGCCGGCGACGGCGTGATGATCCTGTTCAACGCGCCGATCCAGTTCGAGGACCACACCACGCGCGCCGTGAAGATGGCGGTGGAGATGCGCGACACCATCGGCCCCCTGACCGAGCGTTGGCGCAACCGCGGACATAGCCTCGGCTTCGGCATCGGCATCGCGCTGGGCTATGCCACGCTCGGCCAGGTCGGCTTCGAGCAGCGGCTGGAATATGCCGCGATCGGCAGCGTCACCAACCTCGCCTCCCGCCTGTGCGCCGAGGCCCATGCGAACCAGATCGTGGTCAGCCGCCGCGTCTACGGCATGGTCGAGCCATGGGTCGAAGCGCGCGCGCTCGATGATCTCCAGCTCAAGGGGTTCAATCACCCGGTGCTGGCCATGGAGATCTTGCGCTGGCGCGAGGAAGTCGACAACGTCGTGGATGCCTCCGCGGCGCGGCGTCGGGGATAGAAACCAACGCAAAAGTCGAAAACAACCCCATGCACAGTAGGCAAGCACTGGGCGGCCCTGCGATTTTCTCGAAATTGCGGATTTTTCGAAATTTTCCTTGACGCGTCGAGCAAAACACCGGCATGATGGCATCGTCGGGCGTTAGGGCTGAAGCTCGTCTTGCCCTGTAGGCGTCTCTGGCGCTCGCGTCATCGGGTTGGGTTGTCTCCAGGAGCTTCGCGTAGGTCTCGCTCAACGCTTCGCCGGAGAGGTCCTTGATGTCGTCCCAGCGCGCGCCTTTGGGCAGCATCGAGGTTTCGCCTCTGGGTGACGCGCTCCTCGTCCATCTTGAGAAAGAGGAGACAGGAGATCTGGCTGATATAGGCCTGATAGGAGACGCCCTGATCGCGCAGGACGTGGGCGAAATTCCAGACTTTGGCGACGAGGGTTTGGGCGTTCACGGCGCGCTCCCGAGAAACGGATTGACGATGGAGAGCCCACTGAAGCCGCGGCCGTGCTGCAGGTCTTCGCTGTAGAGCGTGTCGCAGCCGGCCTCGATCGCCGCTGCATCGATCAAGGAATCATAAAAAGCGAGCGTGTGGTCGCGGGCCAGAGCAAGCGCCGCAGCGTGCGTGTCTGACGTCAGCGGCGCGATGTCGGGAAAGCGAAAGCGCAGCGACTGCACGGCGGCTTCAATCACAGGCCAATCCAGCTTCTGCTTCTTGCGCGGCACGTTGGTGAACTCGTTCAGGACCTGGGCACTGATGACACCACCGCCGGCAATCGTGGTCAGCGCTTGCTGGCGCCGTGCGTCGGTCGAATACGCATAGATCAGGATATTGCTGTCGAAGAACGCGCTCACCGCTCGTTCGCCTCGTCGCGATCGAACTTGTAACCCTCGGGCAGGGGAAACTGGAACTGCTCCACCTGCCTGAGAAATTCCGCCCGCTTGTCGACCTTCTCCACCGCGAGCCTTCCCTTCGAGGCTTCCACCACGTTGAGTTCGTCGCCGGGTGAAAGGTTCAGGGCGTTTTGCGGCGGAAGATCATCGAGAGCGGCCCAAGACCGCTGCGCGATAGGGAAGCTGCTCACGTCCCCCGCTTCGGCCCGATCGCCTCGAAAGCCGCCTTCTGCTCGTCGCTCAGGTCGGCTTCGAAATCATCGAGCGCATCGGCGACGCCGCCCACCGCTTGCAGCATCGTCTGGAGCCGTGTCTTCACGGCCGCGAGGCGGGCCTGCGGTGTCGCTTCCGCCTTCATCGGGCAGGAGCTCAGCGCCTGCATGGTGCGCAGCGTGGTGTCCTGCAGCACGTCGAGCCGGGCGCTTCCGGTGTCGTCGAGCTTCAGCATCGAGACGATCTCGGCGGCGGGCCATTGCTGCTGCACGAGCTGCTCGTACTGGTGCTGGGCCTGCACGTCGTAGCGGGGATCGTCGTTCGGATCGCAGGCTTTGGCCGCCTGCGCGTCCTTGTGCTGGGCCGATGCGAGGGCGGCACGGCGCTGCTGCGCCAGCGACTCCAGCTTTGCTTTCTGGCCGTCATCGAGCAGGTGGACGACTTTGTCCAATGCCGGCGCGATCGCGTCCGTGGCCTTGGTCATCGCCTCCAGGCGGGTCTGCATCACGCCGAGGCGCTCCGCGGCCGTCGCGGGCGCCTGCGCCGGACAGGAGGCGCGGATGATATCGCGCGCGGAGATCCAGGCGGCGCCGAGATCGTCCAGGGCCGAGCGCTGCATCTCGTTCGGCTGCACCAATTCGGCGATACGTTCGACAGGCAAGCCGCCGGTGTCGCTGCCATCGCAGACCGTCGCCACCGACGGAACCCTTCGCCCGCGACGGCCGTGCGGCGCGGTGTAGGCGGCGAGCTCCGGCGCGGCATAGGGCGCGAAGATCGCGGCATAGATATCGCCATAGCCATAGAGCGAGAGACTGGTCGTATCGCCGAAAATGATTGCAGCGGTGAGATCGTCATGCGCGAACGGCCAGAACACCGGACCGATCCAGCCATAGCTGCCGTCAGGGTGACGCCACCAGCCCTGCGGGCGGTGGCCGCCATGCCAGCCCGACAGCGCGGCCTGCGCGGTGAGCGCCGCGCGCACGACATAGGGATTGGCGGGCCGGCCGCGCTCGGCTCCGTCCGGCCTCGGCCGCGGATCCTGCGACCGCAACGCGGCATCACGGGTACGGCCGCCGCGCACGCCCATGCGGGCATGGCGCAGGCGCGACAGACCGAGCACATGGCCGACGGCAAAGCGCGCAACACCGAGCGGCCCGCCGCGCAATCCGAACTGCGCTTCCGCTCTGTTGGGCAACAGCACTGTCAGAATGACAAGAATCGCGCCGGCAAGCGCCGGTCCCAAGCGCGATCTCGACAAGACCACTGAACCGACCAACGAGCTGACCACCCCTTGGCCCTCCTCCAGCCAAGCGCACCACGTCGCAGAGATGACTCGCGAGGGAACCAATTGTTCCGCGACGCGACGGGCGAAGCGTTAGCGGACCCCCGAGGCGCTATCGCGGCGAGCGCTCCCTGCGGCAGTGCTATCGCATATGGTGTCCACGATGCGGCGGCATCGGCGCCGGGCTCCCTCTCCCGCTTGCGGGGGAGGGTTGGGGTGGGGGTGAGGGTTGGGGTGGGGGTGCCTCCGCTCGGGAGGGTATTCCTGGGTGGTGAGAGCCCTCACCCGCCGCGCGCGGCACGATGCTTCGCATCGCCCGGGGCGCGTCGGCCTCTCCGCAAGCGGGACAGGCGAAGCAAGCTCACTGCGGCTTTTGCGGCACCACGACGGTCTGGCCGGGATAGATCAGATTGGGATTGCGGATCTTCGCGCGGTTGGCGTTGAAGATCACCGCATAGCGGGCGCCGTCGCCATAGGCGAGACGGCTCAGCGCCCAGAGGCTGTCGCCGCGGGACACCACCCGGCTGCCGCCGGCCTCCGCCGTCGCCGGGGTGATGGCCTCCGCGGGCGAGGCCGATGCGACGGCAGCATTCGCGGCCGGCAGCCTCGCCATGGATTTGGGTTTCGGCGAGCCCATCATGCGGGGCCGGGCCGCTTGCGTCGCGGCAAGGCGTGGCGGCGGCAAGGACGCGACGACGTCTGATTTATCGTCAGGCTTTTCGACCGGCTTCGCGTCCGGCTTCGGCGCCGCCGCGACGCGCGCCGGCGGCGAAGCCTCGGCGATCGTCACCGGCATGGTGCGGCTCGACTGCACGACGGTGCCATCGGGTGCCGTCGCCCGCAGCGCCAGCTCATAGCTGCCGGCGGGAAGTTTTGGCGGGGTCATCACGAACTGGCCCGATGCATCGGCCACCACGCTGTCGAGCGGCTGGCCATCGCGCAGCAGCTCGACCTTTGCACCGGGCGCGGCCTGGCCGGCGATGACAGCAGCCTCGCCTTGATCGTCAACGCGGGCGACGTCGAAACGGGGGCCGCTGTCGGCAGCTGAAGGCTGCGACTTGGCCGGCGCGATCTCGGCCAGCGCCGCGACCTGCTTCCGGGTCTCGGCCATGGGAGAGGCTGACGGTGCCGGCGCAGCCGCGGCAAGCTTCGGTTCGCCGGTCTTCGCCTCCGACTTGACCCGGGTGTCGGCCTCTGCGTTGGCGTCGACCTTCACCTCGGCCTTTGCCTCAGGCTCGAGCTTGGTCTTCGCTTCGGGCTGTTTCTCGTCCGGCTTCACGACCGCGGCGACCTCTGTGTTCGTCTTGCCCGGCAGCAGCCGGCGCAGCTCGGCGGGGCCGATCACCAGCACGGTGCCGACCACCGCCAGCAGACAGAACGCAACGAAGGCCTTGGATGCGGTGATCATCAGTCATCAAGCCTTGATCAAAACCTGGGAAATCAACCCCGATAAATTGCGCCGTTTTGGCTACGGCAGCAAGCCTGGATAAGTGAACCGCCAGGGCTGACGCACGTCAAATCAGCGAGGCCGCTTCGCGGCAATTCTTCAAGGGTATTTGACCGTGACCGCATCTTGCCGCGCCGCGCCATGGCTGGCGCTTGCCTTGACGCTCGCCGCCACCCCCGGGCTCGCGGCTTCCGGGCCGCCGCCGGGTCTCCTGGAGGGCACGAAAGACGCCTATTGCAAACTCGGCGTCGATTGGCCCAACAACCGCTATCTCCTGATCTCGCTCGGCGGCCAATACGACGAGCATCCGAACAACACCGTCATGAAGGGCCTCGGCGGCTGGCAATGCCGCTACGACCTTCAGACCGGAAAATTCGACGTGCCCGGGATCTTCACCAAGGACAATGCGGACGCGCTGACATGGGAAGTGAAGCGGGAGTGAGCGGCTGGCGGGACCGGATCAGGTTCGTGCCCTTTCGGGGGCGCGCCAAGCTCCTGATTTTGTTCCGATTCATAGTTCCCTAACCGTTGCTGGTAACGGGCTCTTGTCGGTTTTGCTGCATCTTGCCTCTCAAGGGAGAGGACAGGGATGGGCGCATCAACAAGCTGGACCGCGCGGTTGCGCGCGTTGCTTCGCCGTTGGCGGGGCGCACCGCTGACGTGGCTGATCGTCGGCGGCTTCGTGCTGATGGCGGCGATGGCCGTCGGCACCGCGCTGACCGTCGACCGCTTCCGCCAGAACGCGATCGAGAGCGGCCGCGACAGCCTGGAAAGCTCGGTCCGCCTGCTCGCACGGCATTTCGACCGGCAATTCGAGGATTTTGCGGTGCTGCAGAAGAGCATCATCGCGGAGCTCGAAAGCTATGGCATCGATTCCCCCGATGTCTTCCGCAGCGAGATGTCGACGCTCGCCATGCACGAGGTGCTGCGCACCAAGGCCAGCGGCTGGTCCGACGTCGCCGGCGCCAATTTGTTCGATTCCAGGGGCGAGCTGATCAACTCGTCGAAGAGCTGGCCCGTCGCCGACATCTCGGTGTCCGACCGCGGCTATTTTATCAGGCTCAAGAACGATCCGGCCGCGCAGGAAGAGATCGAGGTCGTGCCCGGCCGGTTCGGCAGCGGTCCGGCGATCGTGTTTGCGCGACGCGTGTCGGGCGCGCATGGCGAGTTCCTCGGCATCGTGACCCGCGCGATCACGCCGGACCAGCTCGAATCCTTCTTCGCCTCGACCGGCCTCGGCGACGACGCCTCGATCGCGATGCACCACCAGAATGGCCAGCTGCTGGCGCGCGTTCCGCATCTCGACGCGATGATCGGACAGAACTTCCGCACCGGCTCGGCCGCGCAGAAAGCCGTGTTCGAGCGCAGCTTCGTCACCACGAAGCTCAAGAGCCCGATGGACGGCAAGGACCGCATCGTCGCCTCGCGCCGGCTCACCGGCGAGCCGCTGGTGGTGGTCGCCACCAAATCGCTGGACGCGACACTCGCCACATGGCGCACGCAAACCAAGTTCTTCGTCACCGTCGCCGTGCTGTCGATCGGCCTGCTCGTGCTCACGCTGTTCCTGATCTTCCGCCAGGTGACCAACCGCGTCTCGCTGGAGAAGCAGCGGCTCGACACCGCCCTGAATACGATGACCCAGGGGCTCTTGATGTTCGACCAGGACGAGCGGCTCGTCGTCTGCAACCGCCGCTACATCGAGATGTACGGGCTCTCGACCGCTGTGGTGAAGCCAGGCACGTCGTTCCGCGACGTGATCCAGCACCGCGCAGATACCGGCTCATTCCACGGTGACGTCGACGCCTATTGCGCAGACATCCTGAGCAATGCGGGGCGCCTCCAGAGCACCATCGTCGAGACCTCCGGCGGCCGCCTGATCGAAATCAAAAACCATCCCGGCGCAGCCGGTGGCTGGCTCGCCACCCACAACGACGTCACCGAGCGCATCCGCGCCGACGAGCGCATCGCACACATGGCGCATTACGACGCGCTGACCGACCTGCCCAACCGCGTGCTGATGCGCGGACATCTGGAGCGGCGCGTGGCGGAGCTCGCCCAAGGCAGGTCATTTGCGGTCCTCTATATCGACGTCGACGAGTTCAAGGGCGTCAACGATTCGCTCGGCCACGAGGTCGGCGACGAATTGCTGCGCCAGGTCGCCAGCCGCCTGCGCGCCTGCGTCAGCGACGACGATCTCGTGGCGCGGCTCGGCGGCGACGAGTTCGCCATCGTCAAGGCCGGGAGCTCGGACCAGGACGAGCTGGCGGCGCTGGCCGAACGGATCCTGAAGGCGCTGCGCATCCCCGTCGATTGCAAGGGCCAGGAGATCACGACCGACGCCAGCATCGGCATCGCGATCGCGCCGGACCACGGCGACATCATCGACGACCTGCTCAAGCGCGCCGATCTGGCGATGTATGCGGCGAAGTGCGAAGGGCGCGGCACCTTCCGCGTCTTCGTGCCGGAATACGACGCCAAGGCGCGGCAGCGCCGCCAGCTCGAGATCGACCTGCGCCAGGCGCTGGCCCGCCGCGAATTCGAGGTGCACTACCAGCCCCTGGTGGATCTCTCCGCCAACGTCGTCACCGGCTGCGAGGCGTTGCTCAGGTGGCGCCATCCGGAGCGCGGCATGGTCTCGCCCGCCGACTTCATTCCGGTCGCTGAGGACACCGGCCTGATCGGCGAGATCGGCGAATGGGTGCTGAGGCAGGCCTGCACCGAGGCGGCGTCGTGGCCCGGCGACATCCACATCGCGGTCAACGTCTCGCCGGTGCAATTCCGCTCCAAGACGCTGGCGCTCAAGGTTGCAACCGCGCTCTCCGAGTCAGGCCTCGCGCCGGGGCGGCTCGAGCTCGAGATCACCGAAACCGTGCTGATCCGCGACGACGCGGAGGCCCTGACCGTCCTGCAGCAGCTGCGCGATCTCGGCGTGCGCATCGCGCTCGACGATTTCGGTACCGGCTATTCGTCGCTGAGCTATCTGCATCGCTTCCCGTTCGACAAGATCAAGATCGATCGCAGCTTCATCAGCGACATCGGCCAATCCGAGGATTCCTCTCCGATCGTCCAGGCCGTGGTGCACATGGCCGCGGCCCGCCACATGGCGACGACGGCGGAAGGCGTCGAGACCGAAGCGCAAGCCGCGGTGCTGCGGCAGCTCGGATGCAGCCAGATGCAGGGCTGGCTGTTCAGCCCGGCCGTGCCGGCGGCGAAGCTGAAGCAATTGCTGGCGAAGCAGGCGGCGGCCTGAGGCCGGCCCCCGCCCGCATTGCAGCGACGTTCGCGTGGTCCAGAGCAAATAGGATCAAACCTCGCATCTCGCAGTTATCGCGCTGCTGAGACGGCCGGGAACTCCGGCCGGGCGGGCCTCAGTCGACATTGCATCACGCACAACGCGGGCGACTTGCCGCCTGCGATCGGTTGCGCGCGTGCACATCAAGCGAGGCGACATGGCGATCGTGACTTCCAGGATGATTCCACTCATAGCGGCCGCCGCATTGATCGGCTTTGCCGCGCAGGCGCGCGACGACGGCCGCTTTGCGAACTCCCCCCTCAAGGGCTGGTTCGAGAGCCTGCACAGCAAGGGTGGCGGGCCCTGCTGCGCGGATGCGGACGGCACGGCGCTCGACGACGTCGATTGGGAGACGCGCGGTGGACACTATCGCGTGAGGATCATGGGTGACTGGATCGACGTGCCCGACGACACCGTCATCACCGAACCGAACCGCATCGGCCGCACCATCGTCTGGCCCTATTACGTCAACGGCCGCGCCAACATCCGCTGCTTCATGCCCGGCAGCATGACCTGAGAAGACCGGAGCAACGAATCGGCTTCAGCCGCATGCTGCCGGCTGCACAGCCCCATGCGGCCTGACCGACCCTCCGCGCCGGGCGACCCGATGAAGCCAGCAAGCGCAGGCAGATCAGTCTGTTCCATCTGTGAGACACACGGTCTAAAAATAGCGTCTATCGGCTCTAATTCGGATCACTAATTTGCGGGGTGTCTTCTAACCCCAGCAAGGAGCGATCCCATGACCATCCTCGTAGCAGGCGCCACCGGCCGCGTCGGCCGCCACGTTGTCCGGCAACTCGTCGAGCGCGGCGCCAAGGTGCGCGTGCTGACCCGTGATCCCGCGAAGGCCGACGTGCCCTCAGGCGTCGATGTCGCCAAGGGCGACCTTCTCGACATCGACTCGTCGCGCGCGGCGTTCGACGGCGTGAGAACGCTGTTCCTGCTCAACGCCGTGACCGGCGACGAATTCACGCAGGCGATCATCACGCTGAACATCGCCCGCGAGGCCGGTGTCGAACGGGTGGTCTATCTGTCGGTGTTCGACGCCGACGCGGCCGTGAACGTGCCGCACTTCGCCGTGAAATCGGGCGCCGAGCGCATGCTGGCGCAGATGGGGTTCAGCGCCACCATCCTGCGCCCGAGCTATTTCATCGACAACGAGCTCATGATCAAGGACGTGATCCTCAATCACGGCGTCTATCCCATGCCGATCGGCCGCAAGGGCGTCGCCATGGTCGACGCGCGCGACATCGCCGAGGTCGCTGCGATCGAACTGATCCGTCGCGACCGGGCGCCGGAAAAGCTTCCGGTCGAGACCATCAACCTGGTCGGGCCCGACACGTTGACCGGACCTGACGTGGCGAAGATCTGGTCTGATCTCCTGGGGCGCCCGGTCGTCTATGGCGGCGACGATCCGAGCGGGTTCGAACAGAACATGGCGAGCTTCATGCCGAAATGGACGGCCTACGAGATGCGCCTGATGGCCGAGCGTTACGTCACCCACGGCATGATCCCCGACGCCGGCGACGTCGAGCGGTTGACCACTATCCTCGGTCGTCCGCTGCGCTCCTACCGCGACTTCGCGGCGGAGATCGCGGCGGCGACGACAAAGTCCACCTGACGGGGCGGCAACGACCCGATGGCGCACCGCTTCGTGCCGCGTAGCGTCCCGGGACGAGACCGGAGCTGCGCTACGCCGCCCGGAGATCGCCGACGAAGCGGTCGACGTCGCGCTTGAGATCGTCGGACAGGCGCGCCAGCATCTTGGCGGAGTCGAGCACCTCGCCGGCGGCCGCACCGGTCTGCCCGGCGGCCTGGGACACGCCGGAGATGTGCCGCGAGACCTCGTTGGTGCCCTGCGAGGCCTGCTGCACGTTGCGCGCGATCTCGCGCGTCGCCGCGCCCTGCTCCTCGACGGCAGCCGCGATCGCGGCTGCGATCTCGTTGACGCGTTGGATGGTGGTGCCGATCGACTGGATCGCAGTGACCGAGGATTTGGTCGCGCCCTGGATCGCGGCGACCTGGCCGGTGATCTCTTCGGTCGCCTTCGCGGTCTGCGTGGCGAGATTCTTCACTTCGGAAGCGACCACCGCAAAACCGCGTCCGGCGTCACCTGCGCGCGCCGCCTCGATGGTGGCATTGAGCGCGAGCAGATTGGTCTGCTCGGCAATGCCCGTGATCAACGCGACGACGTCGCCGATGCGCTGGGCGGCGTCGGCCAGCGCCTGCACCTCGGCGTTGGTGCGATCGGCTTCGCTGGCGGCAGCGCCGGCGATGCTGGAGGATTCCGCGACCTGCCGGCTGATCTCGCTGATCGAGGCCGAGAGCTCTTCCGTTGCCGCCGCAACCGTCTGAACGTTCGAGGAGGCATCGCCCGACAGGCTCGCGACCGAGGCCGCCTTGGACGAGCCCTGCTCGGCGGTCGAGGACATCGACTGCGCCGTGGCATTCAGCTCGCCCGACGCCGACGCCAGCGTGTGCAGCGATTCCGTGACGGTCTTTTCGAACTGCTCGATCAGCCGATCGATGGCGAGCTGGCGCCGCTCCTTCTTGGCCTGCTCGGCAGCCCTTTCTTCGCCGAGGCGGTCGCCCGTGATCATGTTCTCCTTGAACACCGACACGGCGCGCGACATTTCGCCGATCTCGTCGCCGCGCTCGATGCCTGCGAGCTCGATCGCATAGGCGCGCTCGGCGAGCTTGCGCATCGCCTGCGTCAGCTTGCGGATCGGCGTAGAGACGCGGCTCTGAACCAGGATGAAGCCGAACACCGTGATGGCGAGCGCGACCAGCATCATCGCACCGTTGAAGACGAGGCTCCATATCGCAGCCGTCTTCTGCTGCCCGGCACGGGCGACCATCTCGGCCAGCGCCGCCTGACCAGCCTCGACGTAGAAATTGAGAATGGCGGTGTTGAGCTTGGCAAGCTCCACGCCCTTGATCTCGATGGTCTGGTTGTTGCTCAGCGCCTTGATGAGTCCCTGCTGGCGTTCGACCATGGCGACGGCGTCGCCCTGCTTCGAACGCGCGACCACGTCGGTGAGGCTCGCAGGCGCGTCAGTGCGGCTTGCGGCATCCTGCACTTGGCTCCAGGCCTGCTTGGCACGACCGCCGTCCTCGGCCGCCCCGACAATGTCGGCGGCGGTCCAGGGCTTTGCGGCAGCACCCGCGGCCTCGAGACGGATCGCGATGAGGCCGCCGAAATTGCGCGCGGCCCAGGCGGACTGCTTCACGCCGAGGAGATGATCGACCACGGGGTCCGTGAGCTTGAGCGCGTTCTCGAGGGCAGTGGTCAAGTCGAGTATGGAGTCGAGATAGTCCTGCGCCGTTTTCCTGAACTCGTCGGCCGCCCTGGTGTCGCGCGCCGCCTTCGGCTGGTGGATCAGGGCTTCGGCCTTGGTTCGCAGCGGCAACAGCGCGTCATGGAGCGCAACGAACTTGCCCAGCAGGCCGGCAAGGCGGGAATCGGACACGCCGTCGAGGCGTTCGAGCACGATCTTGTAGGCAGCTTCGGACAGTTGCCGGTTGGCAGCGATCCGCTCATCGGCAGCGGCATTGGCAGGCTCTTCGGCAACCAGCGCCGACAGGAAGGTGCCGCGCTCGATCCTGAAGCCGAGCAGCGCCGTGAAAAGCTGCTGGTCAGTCCCGGCGTAGCGCTCGACCTTTTGCGCCGCGCTGTTGCGCTCGATGGCACCGAACAGGCCGGTCGAGAGCTGCCCGACGAGGAACAGGCCGAGGACGCCGATGATGGCGCCGAGAACGGAACGAATGGAGGGATTGCCGAACGATGCCATGGGAGCGCCGGGTCTCTGAATCGGATAAGGATGCAGGAAAGTACCGGCTTGCCCCTAAGATTTGGTTCACCACATACCCATCGGCCCGCAGGAGGCGCGGGGCGGAGCCCGATTTGCACCGGTCGGGGGCGCGACGTTCAAGTCATCAGGTTCACTTCGAACGCCTGATGGGGTGAACCTCGACGAACTCGGCGTCCGGATGCGCGATGATGGTGGCGAACATGATGCCGCTGATGATGAGCGACCAGGCGGTGTCCCAATAAATCCAAAACACTTGCCAGCCTCCTTTTGCCAGCCTCCTTTTGCCGGCCTCCGATTGTCGTCCTCGCCCGCGAGACCCTTGGCAACGGCGGGAAGAGGCTGCCGTTCCCTGCAGGCGAAAGCCTAGCGATCTCTTGTCTTGGTCGGCGCGACCTTCCGATCGGTTTCACCGGCGCGGCGTTTTGCCACGACGTCTTCATCCCCAGCGCCTTCGCGCGGACGCGGTGGCGGCTTGGGCTGGCCGGACTGTCCGCCGTGCTTACCGCCCATATCGGGTTTGCCTTCGAGATCGTTTTCGCGGGGCATGCCGGGTCAATGCACGCGGCCGGCAATCGTTCGTCATTTGGATTCGTAATTTACCGGAGCGCCGTTCGGCTGTGAACGAGTTCATATCGGCGCCACCTTTTTGCGGTGCACGATAGTTGGCGCACTGGACGCGTCGAACCTTGGACGGACGGATTTGGCCTCATGACGAAGCAACTCGTGGCCTGGACCATCCTGACCTCGGCCTTGCTCGCCGTCGCCATATGGACGGTGCTCGGGCCGCCCGACCATGAGGCCGGCCCGCATCTGCCCTCGCGCGACCTGACGGCGTCGGTGCGCTAGCGCAGCAGCGGACCGATACAATTTCGGCATCGATCGATCTCATCTGAAATTTGGTGCAAGGGATTACGAGCCGCTATCCTGCCGCAAAACGACTGGCCGTACCGGCAGGAGGACGCCCTTGATCAGACCGACACGCCGCGCGGTGATCGCCAACACGCCCTTCACCGCTCTTGTCACCTCTCTTGTCACCATTCTTGCCCTCGTTTCCGGAGTCCGTGCCGGCATGGCCGAAACCTTCGCCTATGTCGGCAATGCCGACAGCAACAGCATCAGCGTGTTCAAGCTTGCCGGGAACGGCGAGATGACCCCGGTGCAGACGGCCGCCTTCACCGGCGTCGAGAAGCCCGGCTCCTCGACACCACTTGCCATCACGCCCGACCATCGCGTGCTGATCGCCGGCGTCCGCGCGCAGCCGTTCGTCGCCGTGAGCTTTGCGATCGATCCCACGACCGGTCTCCTCAGCCCGATCGGCAACGGGCCGCTCGCCGACAGCATGGCCAACATCGCAACCGATCGCACCGGCAAGGTGCTGTTCAGCGCCTCCTATGGCGGCAACAAGGTCGCACTGAATCCGCTTGCCGCCAACGGCGTCGTCGCCGAGCCGAAGCAGGTGATCCCGACCGGGTTGAACGCGCACGCCTTCCTGCCCTCGCCCGACAACCGCTTCGTGTTCGCGACCAATCTCGGTTCGGACCAGGTGCTGAGCTTTGCGTTCGACGCCGCCGCGGGCACGCTGACGCCGGGCGATCTGCCGGCGATCAGGGCGCCGGAAAAATCCGGGCCGCGGCACTTCGTGTTCCACCCCAACGGCAAGTTCGTCTATCTCATCCACGAGCTGAACGGCGACGTCGCGGCCTACAGCTATGAGGCCGAGAGCGGAGCCTGGAGCGAGATCCAGCGCACCACGGCCCTCCCGGAAGCTTTTTCAGGAAAACCTTGGGCCGCCGACATTCACGTCACCCCTGACGGCCGCTTTCTCTACGCCTCCGAACGCACCAGCAACACGCTGACCGCCTACAAGGTCGATGCATCGAGCGGCAAGCTGACGACGATCGGGAGCGTGCCGACCGAGAAACAGCCCCGCGGCTTCAACATCGATCCCACCGGCCACTATCTCGCCGCGGTCGGCGAGCTCTCCGACGGCATGACCGTCTACGCCATCGACCAGGCCAGCGGCGCGCTCAGCAAGCTGAAATCCTACCCCACCGGCAAGAGGCCGAACTGGGTGGAGTTTGCGACGCTGAAGTGAGGGCTCTTTCTTACCCTCCCCTGGAGGGGACGGGTAAGGAAGCAGCGAACCTCTTTGCTTATGCAGCGACAAAGCCAACAGGCGGCATGGCGCCGCCTGCGCTGCGGCATTCTCACCCGGTCAGCCCATGGCCCGCCGCCATCGCTTCTGCTATCGATCGGGCCATATCGCTGAGAGCCTTGCAGCCAACCGGAATGACCGATGCGTTCATTGCCTGCGCGTTCCCTGTCCCAGACCTTCGCAGCTCTCGCCGGACTGGCGCTGATCTCCGCCCTGCCCGCCCGCGCGGCTGATGACGACGCGCCAAAAGGGCCGGCGGTCACGGTGCTGAAAGCGGCCAAGTCCTGCTTCTCCGACATCGTCGAGGCGACCGGCTCGATCATGGCGCGCGAGGAAACCTCCGTACGGCCCGAGCGTCCCGGCCTGAAGGTGACGGAGGTGCTGGCCGACGCGGGCGAGACCACGACGGCCGGCCAGGTGCTGGCGCGGCTGGCGCTGCCCGAAGGCGGCACGCTCCAGGTCACCGCGCCCGTGGCCGGCGTCGTCGCCACCTCCACCGCACAGATCGGCGCGCCTGCCTCGGCCAGGGGCGAGGCGCTGTTCACGATCGTGGCGCGCAGCGAATACGACCTCGTCGGGCTCGTTGCGACCAACGACATCAGGAAGCTCGCGGTCAATCAGCCTGTCACCGTGCGCATTGCCGGCGCCGGCGATATCGATGGCAAGGTGCGCCGCATCGGTCCGACCGTCGAGCCGAACATCCAGCAGGGCATGGTCTATATCGGCATCGCCCCGCAGCGGAGGCTGCTGATCAACGCGAGCGGGCGCGCGCTGATCAAGACCGGCCAGAGCTGCAACGTCGCGGTGCCGTTGACGTCGGTGCAATATACATCCGCGGGCACCGTGGTGCAGGTGATCCGCCGCAACCGGGTCGAGACCAAGCGCGTCGAGACCGGATTGATGTCGGGCGGCAATATCGAGGTTCGCGACGGCCTCAACGAAGGCGACATCGTCGTCGCTCGCGCCGGCGCGCTCTTGCGCGAAGGCGATCCGGTGCGCCCGGTGATGGCCGCGGAAGCGGCGAAGTAGATTTTCACCACACCCGTCATTGCGCGCGCAACGACGATGGAGAGACAGTCGTGGCCCAAGCACGCATGCCGTAGGGTGGATCAGCCGAAGGCGTAATCCACCGATTTGCTTTCCGAGCCGAGAGAGAAGCGGTGGACTACGCTTCGCTAATCCACCTGCGAGCCCTGCGAAAAGACTACCCGCCGGCCTGATCGAAATGCACGTCCTCGAGCAGCGAGGAGGAAACGGTCGGGACCTGATCGCCTTCGGAGGCGCGGGAGATGGCGAGGCGGGTCTTGTTGAAGACGCTCTCGGCGCTGCCCTGCGTCGCGAGGTTGGCGAGGAGCTCGCTGACCAGCGTCGAGTGCTCACCCTTGCCGTCGTCCACGACCTTGCCGGGCGAGGCGGACGTCAGGATCAGCGCATTGTCGGGCGTACCGATCGGCGCGAGACCGTGGCTGTAAGAACGGAAGCGGCGCTCGTAGGGATTGCGGCGCGAGGCATCGACGACGACGAGCTTGGCCTTGGCACCCTGCTCCTTCATCATCTCGAGCACGCCCTCGATCGAGACGCCCTGACGGCGCACGTCGCTTTCCTTCCAGATCACGGCGTCCACAGGCAGCATGTAGCTCTCGCGGCCGGCCTGCACGCCATAGCCGCCGAAGAACAGCATGACGGTGGTGTCGTGCTTGATACGGGACTTCAGGCGGTTGACGGCGCGGACCATGTCGTCCTTGCTCGCGTCTTCCACCATGTCGACGTCAAAGCCGTTCTTGCGCAGGCTGGAGGACAGCGCGCGTGCATCGTTGATCGACTGCGTCAGCGGCGCGCTGGCGTCGGGATAATGCCCATTGCCGATCACGAGCGCGAGACGCGAGGTCTCGCCCACCGAACCCGTGACCTGGTCCGTCGAAACGGCCTTGGCGGCGTCGAGCGCGCGCATGTTGAGGGCAGCATGGGCGCCGATCGCCAGCGACACCGTGCCGACGAGGGCCGCGGCGAGCGCAATCGAGCGTCGGGAAATGTCGAGCTGCCTTACATTCATCTCGCTTCATTCCTGTCAGTGCCAAAGACCGGCCAAGCGCGCGCGCACTGCTTGAGTAGCGCGATGGCGTCTTTAGGTTTGAGGGATTGGCCGGGGGTGTGCCCCCGAATTGCGCGCAATTTGCGGCACCGCACCAAATAAAGCCTTAACCTGAGATCGCCGCCTCGGCAATAGACCATGCCGAATTAGATCTAAGCCTCTGAATCTATTACGAGAATTTTGCTTCCTGGAATCCGCCTCCAGGGTTCCTCCGTCACCTTCCGGAAGCGGAAATGCAGCTTTTGTGCCCGAGATTTACGTGACATCGGTCACATTTGAATTTCCCGCGAATCCGGGTAGCTTTTTCAAAGACTTGCAGGGGGCAGTCGTCGACCTGGCCTCCCAGTTCCCCGCGACCAGGTATTTCATGAGCCTCCATTATTTCGCAGGCGCCGCGTGCCGAGCGCTGACGGCACGAAAAGACGGCCCCTCCCTTTATGATGTCTGCGATCCCGTCCTGTCGGGCCAAGCCGGCGGCGATCCGCATTTGGCAAAATTCTACAAGACCGCGCTCGGCAATCCCGCTTTGCGCCTGCTGCTGCGCCGTGCCGGCGTGAGCGAACTGCGCGACGAGGCGAAGCTGACCCGGCTGCGCGAGGCACTCGCCCGCGCCCGCGACGATGCCGAACCCGATTGGGCCGCGGTCGGCCGGCCCATTGCCGAACTCGTGGACACCATCACGCTCGACCACCCCAAGCCGCCGCCGGCCATGTTCGTCGGCGCGATGCCGACGACGGCACAGATCGACGGCGCGATCCGCGATTGCGCGCAGCATCTGCTCGTCTCATTCGGCAAAAACGGCTTTCTGCCGACCTATGCCGCCTTCAACCTGATCGGCGATGCTGATTTCCGCGGGCGCGAGCTGATCATGGCGCTCACCGGGTTGAATGCGCGCGGCTACAAGAATTCATCGATGCTGTTCAACCTCGCCCGCGTCTTCATCGCGCGTTCGCCCGCTCGCGCCGTGATCAATCCGCCCTGGCGAGGGATCGCCGAGCCGATGTGGGAACCGGTGCAGATCCGCCACCGCTCGGCCTATTATGATGCGTTCTTCATCGAGGCACTGTTGAGCTATGTCGAAACCGGGCTCGCCTCGCCCACGGACAGGATCGCGGCCGAGCGCGCGATCGCCGACATGGTCGATTTCTGCGTCAACATCAGCCGTGAGGAGGTCGAGGGCAGCAACGGCCAGCGCTTCAACGTCATCACGGCGCTGGCGCCCGCGCCGCATCCGCGCTTCTCCCGCTATTTCGCGCAGATCAAGCAGGACCTCGGCTTCGGCGTCTATGTGCCTGACTGCGACACCACGGCGTGCTCGATCTCGGCGGCGACGCAGGCCGGCTGCACCGATGAGATCATCGACCAGCCGCTGCTGGATTTCTACGCGGGCTACCAGGTGCTATCAGGCGTCAACGAGGCGCGCGTGACGGTGCCGCTCAACGACAACATCGACTACGAGGGCGGCGTCGCCACCTGGATCGACAATGTCAGGGGCGAGCGCCCCTACGGCAATGATCTCGATCCGACGCTCAATCTCGACATTCTCGAGGTGAGCTTTCGCAATCTGGCGCGCTGGAAGATCCTGGAGACGCCTGCGCGACTTGCGACCGTGCATCGGATCATCGGCTTCCAGAAGCGGCTGGCGGCGAGCGGCGCCTTCGCCAATCCGCGCTCGCACATCTATTATCTGCCGGAACTCTACAGCGCCTATTTCGGCCGCTGCTATGCGGCCTTCCTGGCACTGCCGCCGGCGGCGCAGGCCGCGATCGATCCGAACGGCGATTTCGACTTCATCCGCCATCGCGTACTCTCCTACGTCAAGGTCGAGCTGATGGCCGCGGAGATGAACGTGTTCGACGCCGCGCTGGCGCTGATTGCGCTTGGCCATCTCGGCGCCGATCCGCGCGCCTTCGCCCCGGCCCTGAACGTGATCGTCGATGCCATCGGCGAAGGCGGCCGCCGCGGCCCGTTCCGCGCCTATGAATGGAACAAGATGAAGACCCCGACGCGGATCCTGGTCGGCGGTCCCGAGGTGACGTCGGCATTCGTGCTGATGGGGCTGGCAGTGGCGAAGCGGGCGATGGCGCGGGGGTGAGGCTTTGCTCTTACTCCCTGGAGGGGGAGGGTAAAGCAAGACCGCAATGACGGGAAGTTGAAGCCCTCTCCGTTCGGCATATGCTGGTCGAGAGGCCCAAAGCCGACCACAATTGCGGGCTCTATCGAGATTTTCATCACGCGCGGACCGGCATGTTGCGAAAATTCCTGATTGCGCTGTCTTTGCTCAGCTTGCCGTCGATGGCGCAGGCGGCCGACATCAGCGGCACCGCGAAGGTCCGCGAGGGTGATTCCGTCCTGATCGGCAATACGCGGATCCGGCTCGGCGGCATCGACGCGCCCTCGGTCGACCAGCTCTGCCTCAACACCAAGAGCGAGCGCTGGACCTGCGGCGTCGCCGCGCGCGACGAGCTCGCCAAATACAGCGACGGCAAAAACTGGGTCTGCCATGCCCGCTCCATCGACCGCCGCGGCCGCACCGTGGCGCGCTGCGAGGTCGGCGGCGAGGACATCCAGAAATGGCTGGTACGCAACGGATGGGCGCTGGCCTATACCCGCCTCTCGAAGGACTACGAGGCGGACGAAGCTGCCGCGCGTGAGGCCAAAGCCGGGATGTGGCAGGGCGCCTTCATCGCGCCCTGGGACTGGCGCGTGCGCAACAAGAAGACGGTGATTCTCGGCGCCACCAAGCCGCCCGACGGCGCTCATGCGGTGCTGCTCGCCTCGGCCTCCGGACCGGTTGCGCCCTCGCCTGACTGCACCATCAAGGGCAACGTCAATACATCGGGTGAGTGCATCTATCACACCCCGACCAGCCGCTGGTACGCCCAGATCAAGATGAAGATCAGCAAGGGCACCCGCTGGTTCTGCTCGGTCGAGGAGGCGGAAGCCGCCGGCTGCCGCGAGACCAAGCGATAGAGCAGTGTCCGGAACAGTGTGACGCGGTTTTTGCGAAAAGACCATGCTCAAAGCAAAAAGCCGCCCCAGACCTGCGTTTTGAACGCTTTGCTCGGGCCTTTCCGCCGCGTAGAAGAGTAGATCAGCGACCCACCAGACCGTCTTCACGGCACAAGGAAGATAACAATGACCGTTCGCGCGGGCCGGGAATTTCTGGCCATCCCCGGGCCCACCACGATGCCCGACGCGGTGCTGCAGGCGATGCATCGTCCCGGGATCGACATCTACTCCAAGCAGATGACCGACCTGACCGAGAGCCTGCTCCGGGACATCTCGAAACTGTTTGCGACCAAGGGAAAATCCTACATCTACATCGCCAACGGCCATGGCGCCTGGGAAGCGGCGCTGAGCAACGTGCTGTCGCGCGGCGACAAGGTGCTGGTGCTGGAGAGCGGTCGCTTCGCGATCGGCTGGGGCAATGCGGCGTCGCTGATGGGCGCCGAGGTCGAGGTGCTCAAGGGCGACTGGCGCCGCGCGGTACGACCGCATGAAGTCGAGGAGCGGCTGCGCCGCGACACCGAGCACAGGATCAAGGCCGTCGTCGTCGTCCAGATCGACACGGCCTCGGGCGTGCAGAACGACATCGAGGCGATCGGCAAGGCGATCAAGGCGGCCAATCATCCCGCGCTCTACATGGTCGACACCGTGGCTTCGCTCGGCTGCATACCGTTCGAGATGGACAAATGGGGTGTCGACGTCGCCATGTCCGGCTCGCAGAAGGGCCTGATGACACCGCCCGGCCTCGGCTTCGTCTCCGCCAACGAGCGCGCGCTGGACGCGCACAGGAGCGCGAACATGGCGACGCCCTATTGGAGCTGGAGCGAGCGCGAAGGCGCCGAGCATTATCGCAAATATGCCGGCACAGCACCGGTGCATCTGTTGTTCGCGCTGCGCCAGGCGCTCGACCTCCTGCACGAGGAAGGCCTGGAGAACGCGTTCCGCCGCCACGCTTTGCTCGGCGAGGCCACGCGCCGCGCGGTCGGCGCATGGTCGGAGGGCCAGGTGCTCGGCTTCAACGTTGCCGAGCCGCATGAGCGCTCCAACACCGTGACCACGGTAACCATGACCAGTGGCCACGATCCCGCGGTGCTGCAGCGCTATTGCAAGGAAAAGTGCGGCGTCGTGCTCGGCACCGGCATCGGCGATCTCTCGGGACAAGCCTTCCGCATCGCTCACATGGGCCATGTCAACGCGCCGATGCTGCTCGGCACGCTCGGCGTCATCGAAGTCGGCCTCAACGCGCTGAAGATCCCGCACGGCAAGCGCGGCCTCGAGGCTGCGGTGGCGTATCTCGGCGAGCAGGTGGCGGTGTAGCGTTTTCTTCGCCTCTCCCCGCTTGCGGGAGAAGCCGGAATGCGCGCGCCAAGCGCGGATTCCGGGTGAGAGGGACTCTCCGCGAGTGCAACTCTCGCCTCCCCCGTGGAGACTCCCCCTCACCCCACCCTCTCCCCGCGCGCGGGGCGAGGGAGCCAACGGCCGGCACCCTTGGCACTTCTTTAAATTCCCTGCGTTCGATCTGATATAGGGGCAAGACACGCCCCCTGACACGAGGATCGATTTGCCCAAATCCGCCAGCACAACCCCGACCGTTCCCGTCGCCCCGCGCCGGCCGCATTCGTTCACCCGTCACGGCCTCACCGTGATCGACGATTACGCGTGGCTGAAGGACGCGAAATGGCAGGACGTGCTGCGTAACCCCGCGGTGCTCGATCCCGATATCCGCAAATATCTGGATGAGGAGAACGGCTACACCGAGAGCCTGCTCGGCCATACCGCAAGCCTGCAAAAGACGTTGGTGCGCGAGATGCGCGGTCGCATCAAGGAGGACGATTCCAGCGTGCCGTCGCCGGACGGACCGTTCGCCTACTTCCGCCGGTTTCGCGAGGGCGGTCAGCACGAGCTGTTCGGCCGCATGCCGCGGGATGGCGGCGTTGAGCATATCGTGCTCGACGGCGATGCGCTGGCAAAAGACCACAAATATTTCAAGTTCGGCGGCAGCCGCCACTCGAACGATCACAAGCTGCAGGCCTGGAGCGCCGACACCAAGGGCTCGGAGTATTTCACCATCCGCGTGCGCGACTGGGCAAGCGGCAAGGATCTCGACGATGTCGTCGAAGAGACCGATGGCGGCGTGGTCTGGGCCTCGGATGCGAAGTCTTTCTTCTATGTGAGGCTCGACGACAATCACCGCCCCATGCAGGTGTGGCGGCACAGGCTCGGCACCCGGCAGGCCGACGACGCGCTGGTCTACGAAGAGCAGGATTCCGGCTGGTTCACCCATCTGCACGAGAGCACCAGTGGTCGTTTCTGCGTGATCGCCGGTGGCGACCACGAGACGTCGGAGCAGCGGCTGATCGATCTCGCGCATCCCGAGGCGCCGCCGCGCCTCGTCGCCGCACGCGAGGAAGGCGTGCAATACTCGCTGGCCGACCGCGGCGAGGAGCTGTTCATCCTCACCAATGCCGAGGATGCCATCGACTTCAAGATCGTCACCGCGCCGCTTTCGTCACCCGAGCGCAAGAACTGGCGCGACCTGATCCCGTATCGCCCGGGCATCTACATCATCGACCTCGATCTCTATGCCGGCCATCTGGTGCGGCTGGAGCGCGCCAATGCATTGCCGTCGATCGTGATCCGCGATCTCGCGACCAAAGAGGAGCACGCGATCGCCTTCGACGAGGCCGCCTATTCGCTCGATACGATGGGCTCCTACGAATTCGACACGACGAATTTGCGCTTCTCTTACTCGTCGATGACGACGCCGTCGGAAGTCTATGACTACGACATGGTCACGCGCACGCGCAGCTTGCGCAAGCGCCAGGAGATTCCGTCCGGCCACAACGCCGCCGATTACGTCACCACCCGCATCATGGCGAAAGCGCAAGACGGCGCCGAGGTGCCGGTCTCGATCCTGTATCGCCGCGGCCTCGAGCTCGACGGCGCGGCGCCGCTTCTGCTTTACGGCTATGGCTCCTACGGCGTGGCGATGCCGGCCTCCTTCAGCGCCAACCGCCTTTCGCTGGTCGACCGCGGCTTTGTCTATGCCATCGCCCATATCCGCGGCGGGGCCGACAAGGGCTGGGGCTGGTATCTCGACGGCAAACGCGAGAAGAAGACCAACTCGTTCGACGATTTCGCCGCCAGCGCCCGCGCGCTGATCGATGCGAAATACACGCGCGCCAAACGCATCGTCGGCCATGGCGGCTCGGCCGGCGGCATGCTGATGGGCGCGGTGGCCAACCGTGCCGGTGAACTGTTCGCAGGCATCGTCGCCGAAGTGCCGTTCGTCGACGTGCTCAACACCATGCTCGACGACACGCTGCCGCTGACGCCGCCGGAATGGCCCGAATGGGGCAACCCGATCGAGAGCGAGACGGATTTCCGCACCATCCTGTCCTACTCGCCCTACGACAATGTCGCGGCGAAGGACTATCCGGCGATTCTGGCGATGGGCGGGCTGACCGATCCGCGCGTCACCTATTGGGAGCCCGCCAAATGGATCGCGCGGCTGCGCGCGACCATGACCGGCGGCGGTCCGGTGCTGTTGCGCACCAACATGGGCGCCGGCCACGGCGGCGCCTCGGGACGCTTCGACCGGCTCGATGAAGTCGCGATCGTTTACGCATTTGCACTGTGGGCAACGGGGATGGCGGAGGCTGGGGTATAGCCCCAGCGTCGTCCCGGCTTTCGTCAGGACGACGCTGCGCTCAACTTAGCGGCCGTTCCTCTTCCGCCATTCCGCGAAGTCGGTGAGTGTCTGCGGATCCGTCGCGGGATAGAGGCCGAAGATGCCGCGGCCTCGGCCTACTTCCTCGGTGACGAAATCCTCGAACGCGGTCATCTCGAAGGTTTCGTTGGCGATCTCATCGGCGAGATGGGCTGGGATCACGATGACGCCGTCGGCATCGCCCAGAATGACGTCACCGGGAAACACCGGCGCATCGCCGCAACCGATGGGAACGTTGATCTCGATCGCCTGGTGCAGCGTGAGATTGGTCGGCGCCGAGGGGCGATGGTGGTAGGCGGGAATGCCGAGCTTGGCGATCTCGGCGGAATCGCGAAATCCGCCATCGGTGACGACGCCGGCGACACCGCGCTTCATCAAGCGCGTCACCAGGATCGCGCCGGCCGAGGCCGCGCGCGCGTCCTTGCGGCTGTCCATCACCAGCACCGCGCCCGCGGGACAATCCTCGACAGCCTTGCGCTGCGGATGGGAACGATCCCTGAAGACGTCGATGGTGTTGAGATCCTCGCGCGCCGGCATGTAGCGCAGCGTGAAGGCCTCACCGACCATAGTCGGCTTGTCCGGCCCGACGGGATGCACATCCTGGATCATCTGGATGCGCAAGCCGCGCTTGAACAGCGCGGTGGCGACGGTGGCGGTGGAGACGGATTTGAGCTTGGTACGGGTGGCTTCGGAAAGCTTTGACATGTGCGTCCCTCAGTAAATGGACGGCTCGCCGACAGGCGCGCCGAAATCGGTCTCGAGGAAATCGAAGTCGCAGCCGTCATTGGCCTGCTTGATGTGTTTTGTGAACATCCAGCCGTAGCCGCGCTCGAAGCGGCGCTCGGGCTGCTTCCAGGCGGCGCGGCGTTTTTCCAGTTCAGCCTCGGGGACGTCGAGATCGATGGTGCGGGCGGCGACGTCGAGCGTGATGCGGTCGCCGTTCTGCACCAGCGCCAGCGGGCCGCCGATATAGGACTCCGGCGAGACGTGCAGGATACAGGCGCCGTAGCTGGTACCGCTCATGCGCGCATCGGAGATGCGCACCATGTCGCGCACGCCCTGCTTCACGAGTTTGGTCGGAATCGGCAGCATGCCCCATTCCGGCATGCCGGGACCGCCCTGCGGGCCGGCATTGCGCAGGATGAGGATGTGGTCCTCGGTGACATCGAGGTTGGGATCGTCGACCGCCTTCTTCATCGACGGATAGTCGTCGAACACCAGCGCGGGTCCGGTGTGCTTGAGGAAGCGTGGCGCACAGGCGGAGGGCTTGATGACGCAGCCATCGGGCGCGAGATTGCCCTTGAGCACCGCGAGCGCGCCCTCCTTGTAGATGGGATTGCCGACGGAGCGGATCACATCGGCATTGTGCACCTCGGCGCCCTCGATGTTCTCGCCAAGGGTCTTGCCGGTCACCGTGATGCAGTCGAGGTGCAGATGATCCTTGATCTCTCCCATCAGCGCTGGCAGGCCGCCGGCATAGAAGAAGTCTTCCATCAAATAAGCATCGCCGCTCGGACGCACATTGGCGATCACAGGCACCTTGCGGCTCGCGATCTCGAAATCGTCGAGCCCGATGTCCTGTCCGGCGCGGCGGGCCTGCGCGATCAGATGGATGATCGCGTTGGTCGAGCAGCCCATCGCCATCGCGACCGCGATCGCGTTCTCGAAGGCTTTCCGGGTCTGGATCGTCTTCGGCGTCAGGTCCTCCCACACCATCTCGACGATGCGGCGGCCGCATTCCGAGGCCATGCGGATATGATTGGCGTCGGCGGCCGGAATCGAGGAGGCGCCCGGCAGCGTCATGCCGATCGCTTCCGCGATCGCGGTCATGGTCGAGGCCGTGCCCATGGTCATGCAGGTGCCATAGCTGCGGGCGATGCCGGCTTCAATGTCGAGCCAGTCCTTGTCGGAGATCTTTCCGGCACGCCGCTCGTCCCAATATTTCCACCCATCGGAGCCGGAGCCGAGCGTCTTGCCCTTCCAATTGCCGCGCAGCATCGGTCCCGCCGGCAGATAGATCGCCGGGATGTTCATCGAGGTTGCGCCCAGCAGCAGCGCGGGCGTGGTCTTGTCGCAGCCGCCCATCAGCACCACGCCGTCGACGGGATGGCTGCGCAGCAGCTCCTCGGCTTCCATTGCAAGGAGATTGCGATAGAGCATCGTGGTCGGCTTCAGCAGCGATTCCGACAGCGACAACGCCGGCAATTCCACCGGCAGGCCGCCGGCCATCAGGATGCCGCGCTTGACGTCGTCGACGCGCGACTTGAAGTGCATGTGGCACGGCTGCGCGTCGGACCAGGTGTTGATGATCGCGATGCAGGGCCGGTCCTTCCACTCCTCCGGGGCGTAGCCCATCTGCATGGCGCGGGAGCGGTGGCCGAACGAGCGGAGATCGTCGGGCGCAAACCAGCGCGCGCTGCGGAACTGGTCGGGTGTTTTCTTCTTGATCATGATCCTCGTCCGTCGGAAAATCTGACCTGCTCTTCTCACAGGCCATCTACCCCTCGCAAGGCACCCCCGGGGGCGGCGGAGCGGGCCCCTGCTATGCACGTAGAGGTGCATAGGCACCAGCGCGACGCAAGATCGAGCCTGTCCGTGCCGTCGGCCGCGAAGTGCTTGCAGGGCGGGCACGATCCGCGCAAGACTTTCATAGTCGGGAGCTTTGATTTGGGTCGAGGGGCACATCGCCATCCCGGAGGTTTAACGTGGCCAACATCCTGATCGTGGATGACGACCCGTCCGTTCAGCGGACGATCCGGATGCTGCTGGAGCGGGCCGGCCACCACGTCACGGTCGCCGGCGACGGTCGCAAGGCCCTTGCTCTGTTCGAAGGCAGCCAGTTCGATTTGCTGTTGCTCGACATCTTCATGCCAGGCATGGACGGGCTGGAAACCATGCGGCACATCCAGGCACTGCAGCCGAAAATACCGATCGTCGTCATATCCGGCCGATCGATCACGCCGGATAGCTATGCCGAGCCGAATTTCCTGAAGATGGCGACCAAGCTCGGCGCGGTCACGAGCTTGCAGAAGCCGTTCCGGGTGGATGCGCTGTTTGCGGCGGTCGACCGCTGCCTGAAGGCAGGCGAGTCGGAGGGGGCCGATGTCAGCACCGGCGGCCGATGACAAGGACGTTCGTTCCGTTCCAGGCCGGAATGGGCGCCGCAATTCCGGGGGCGACGCCAATATTCCCCTGACGCTCGCAACCCGGCTCGCCATCGCGATGATCCTGCTGGTGGCGGTGACCGTGGCCGCCGTCGGCTGGTTGAGCTATCGCAATGCCACCCAGGCCGTCATCCCGCGGGTCCTGGAACGCGTCGAAGCCCAATCGCGGCTGCTGGCAAGCAATCTCGAATCCTACGTCGCCGGAGCGCGCGGCGATCTGCTCGGCTATCGCTCCGCCGCCGCGATCAACGGCCTGATCCGCGCCCATATCGGAGGCGGCATCGATGCTCTCGACGGCGTTTCGGAGCAAACCTGGCGCGAGCGCATCGCAGAGCGGCTCGCGGCCGAGATCGACGCCAAACCCGGCTACGGGCAGTTTCGCATCATCGGCATTGACGACGATCAGCGCGAACTGGTCCGCGTCGATCGCTCCGGTCCCAATGGAACGGCGCGGATCGTCCCCAACGGCGAACTGGAGCGCAAGAGCGAGCGAGCCTATTTCCAAGACACGATCCGGCTGCCGCCGGGCGAGATCTATGTCTCATCCGTCGATCTTGCCAGCCGCCAGGGCGGCACCACGGATCTCCACATTCCGACATTGCGGGTCGCGATCCCCCTGTTCACGCCCGACGGCAAGCCGTTCGGCATCATCATCGCCAATATCGACATGCGGCCCGCACTCGACCGGGTGCGCTCGACGGCAGGGGCCGGGAGCGAAATTTTCGTCGTGAATGCGCGCGGCGACTATCTCGTTCATCCCGACCGCGCGCAGGAGTTCGGCTCGTTGCGCGGCCATCCGACCGACTGGCGGCACGATTTTCCGTTTTTCGCAGCCCGGGCCGGCACGCTGGATGGAGCCACGGAACTGATGACCGACCCGTCGGGCAAGCCGAGTGGAGCGGCGATCGCGCCGACCTTGCTCGCAGGCAAGGAATGGATCGCAGTCATCGAGAGGGTGCCTCCGCCGGTGTTCAACCGCGTGCCGGCGGCGGTCCAGAAAACCTCCCTGGTTGTCGGCGTGCTGGCCGTCCTTGCCGCAGCTTCGCTCGCCGTGTTGCTGGCGCGCTCATTGACCAGCCCGATCGGGCGCCTGACCGCCGCGGTGGAGGCGATCGGCAGGGGGCGGGCCGCCGACATCCCCGTCGATGCCGGCGGTGAGACCGGTGTGCTGGCGCGGGCCTTTGCCCGAATGGTCGAAGAGATGCGGGCCAAGACGGCCGCGCTCGAACGCGAGATCGAGGAGCATCGCCGAACCGAGGCCGCGCGAATCCATCACGAAGCGCGCGAGCGCCTGTTCAGCGCCGCGGTCGAGTCATCGGACGATGCGATTGTGATGCAGTCGCTCGATGCCATCATCACCGGCTGGAATCCCGCCGCCGAACGCCTCTATTTCTATACGGCGGATGAGGCGATCGGAAAGTCCACCGCGATCATCGTGCCGGCCGACCGCCGGGAACAAGGCAAGGACTACCTGCGGAGGATTGCCCGGGGCGAGCCGATCGAACGCTTCGAGACGGTGCGCCTGCGCAAGGACGGCACTCCGGTCGAGATCTCTCTCAGCCTGTCCCCGATCAGGGGACCGTCAGGCGAGATCGTCGGCGTCTCGGGCTCGGCGCGCAGCCTGACCGAGGCGCGGCGGGCCGAGCGGGCGCTGCAACAGACCCTCGAGGAACGGCGGCAGCTCTTCGATACCTCGCAGGACCTGATCATGATCACGAACTCGCACGGCGAGATCGTGCAGATCAACCCGAGCTGCGAGACCATTCTCGGCTACCGGCCCGACGAGATGATCGGGCATACCGGCGTCGATTTCATTCACCCCGACCACCTCGATCGATCCCGCGCGGAGATGCGCGCGCTCCGGCACGGCGGACACCCGAAGCTGGCCGACACCCGGGTCTTCCACAAGGACGGGCGCGAGGTCTGGCTCTCCTGGCTCGGCAATTGGTCGGATCAAGCCAAGCGCTTCTTCTTCGTCGGGCGCGACATGACCGAGGCCAGGCTCGCGGCCGAATCCTTGCGTGACAGCGAGCAGCTTGCCCGTAACATCGTCGAGACCGCGCTCGACGCCTTCGTCCAGACCGACGATCGCAGCACCATCCTGAACTGGAGCTCGCGGGCCGAGGAGCTGTTCGGCTGGCGGCGCGACGAGGCGCTCGGCAGGAACGCGGTCGACCTGATCGTCGCGGAGAGCGAGCGCGAAAGGGTCGAGACCGGCCTCGCCCGGTTCCTCGATTCCGCGGAAGAGCAGACGCTCAACCGCCGCCGCGAACTCATGGTCCGCCGCCGCGACGGCAGGGAATTCAGGGCCGAGCTGAGCGTCACTGCGCTGCAGCGCCGCGAGGGCATTCTGTTCAACGTGTTCTACCGCGACCTCACCGACAAGATCGCGTCCGAGGAGCGCATCCGCCATGCCGAGAAGATGGAGGCGGTGGGCCAGCTCACCGGCGGCGTGGCGCATGATTTCAACAACATCCTCACCGTCATCACCGGGACCATCGAGATCCTGGCCGACGCCGTGGCCAAGGATCCGCGGCTGGCCGCGATCACGAAAATGATCGACGAGGCGGCCGGGCGCGGCGCCGAGCTGACCCAGCATCTGCTCGCCTTCGCCCGCAAGCAACCGCTTCAGCCGCGCGAGATCGACGTCAATTCGCTGATCATCGACACCGCAAGACTGTTGCGGCCGACGCTGGGCGAGCAGATCCAGATCGAATCCGTGTTCGAGGACGAGAGCTGCGTCGCGATCGTCGACCCGAACCAGCTCACCACGGCGATCCTCAACCTCGCCCTCAATGCGCGCGACGCGATGCCTGCCGGCGGCAAGCTGATCGTGGAGACCGGCGCTGCCTATCTCGACGAGATCTATGCCAGCGTGAACGACGTGCGGCCCGGCCAATACATGATGATCGCGGTGAGCGACACCGGCACCGGCATTCCATCCCACATGCTGGCGCGCGTGTTCGATCCCTTCTTCACCTCGAAAGGCCCGGGCAAGGGCACCGGGCTCGGGCTCTCGATGGTCTACGGCTTCATCAAGCAGTCCGCGGGGCACATCAAGATCTACAGCGAGGAAGGCCACGGCACCACGATCAAGATGTATCTGCCGCCGGGCAAGACGCCGACGGCGGTCAATGACGGCGTCCCGGCGACGACGGTCGAGGGTGGGCACGAGACCATCCTCGTGGTCGAGGACGACCGCCTGGTTCGCGAATATGTGCTCGCCCAGCTGCACTCGCTCGGTTACGTCACCTTGCAGGCAGCCAATGCCGCCGACGCGCTCACGATCGTTGCGAGCGGCAAGCCGTTCGATCTGCTGTTCACCGACGTCATCATGCCAGGCAAGATGAACGGACGGCAGCTCGCCGACGAGGTGTTGAAGACGCGGCCCGACCTGAGGGTGGTCTACACATCAGGCTATACCGAGAACGCGATCATCCACCACGGCCGGCTGGATTCGGGTGTGCTGCTGCTGGCGAAGCCTTATCGCAAGTCGGATCTGGCGCGGATCATCCGCAAAGCGCTGAGCAGTTGACGTCGGCGCCGGCTCGAGTGAACGACAGTAGCCCGGATGGAGCTACGACGCGCGCTGGGCCGCCGTCATCACGATCCGGATCAGGTCGGCGGCATTGCGGGCGCCGAGCTTCTTCATGATGTTGGCGCGGTGATCCTCGATCGTGCGCGGGCTGATGCCGAGGGTGCGGCCGGCTTCCTTGTTGGAAGCACCGGCAGCGAATTGCTCGAGCACCTCACGCTCCCGACGGGTCAGCGGCTCACGCCCGGGGAAATGCAGCGAGCCGAATTTGGGCGAGGCGCTCTCCGACTGCCTGCGTGCATAGGCGCCGATCGCTTCATCCAGGCGGCCGACGATCTCACTGCCGCGAAACGGCTTCTCGATGAAATCGAGCGCGCCGCTCTTGATCGCGCCCACCGCCATCGCAATGTCACCCTGGCCGGAGATCATGAAGATCGGAGCCGGATAGTCCTCGCCGTGCAGCTCCTTGAGAATGTCGAGGCCGGACTTTCCGGGAATGTTCACGTCGAGCAGGACCGCGGCCGGTGTGCGGCTGCGCGCGACGGAAAGCAGTGCTGCGCCGTCCGCGAAACAGATCACCTCATAGCCCGCCGCCTTCAACACCATCGACAGGGTGTCGCGAACAGCCGGGTCGTCGTCGACCACGAAAATCTCACCACGGGAGGTTTGTTCGACCATGTGCCATGTCCATTTGCCAAGGCGACCGCCAAGTCCATTTGGCATTCAAGGATCGTGCCCGCGCCCCAATCCATGGTTTTCGGCGCAGGTTCGGCCCACCCGCATTTGTACGGGACATGAACTTAACGCACAAGTAGCGGCAAGGTGCCTTATTGCGGGGGACGGAGAATATCCATGCTAAATTACGCCGGCACACCCCCGCTCGCTGCGATGGCCGAAACCGACAGTCGTCAGCTGATCGCTGCCGAACTGCGTTCCCTGATCGCACGCATCGACATCAGCATGCGTCTGATCGACGCTGCCATGACCTATGATGATATGGACTCGGAGGACGACAGCGCTACCTTGGGCGCCGACTTGGGTTCCATCGAGATCGTCGTGCTCGACGACGTCACGCCCCGTTATGCCGCGGCAAGCGCGGCCCTCAATACCTGCCGGGCGGAGCTCCGCCAGGCCCTGCAAAAACTGTCGGAATCCGGCAATCCGCCCTAGTTGTGCATCAGCGCGGCTGAATTGCCGCAGCCGATTGCATGCAGTTCCGCGCCTCAGGCGCGGTGCCGCTCCACGATCGCGTCGCTGGCGACGCCGCCCCAGGTATGAATCGTCGGCAGGCCCATCGCCGTCTTGCCGAGATTGGCGAGGCTGATGCGCAGCGCGGCGAGATCCAGCGGCTTCGGCAGGCTCTGCAGCTCGATCCCGACGGAGCGGGCAAAGCTGCGGGCGGCGCTGCGGCGCTTGCCGTCCATGCCGCTGATCACGATCACGAAGCCCGTGAATTTCGCCGCAGCCATCTCCCGCAGGACGTCGATGCCGTCACCATCCTCCAGCAGGAGGTCGAGCGTCACGCAGTCGAAGCGCGCGGCGCGCAGCTTTTCGATCGCTTCGGCGACCGAGGGCGCGACGGTGACCTCGTGGCCCGCCTGCTTGGCGGCCACCGTGATCAGGCTGCGCTGCGTGGCATCGTCATCGACCACGAGGAGCTGAAGCGCGCGCCGCTCGGCGGCATCGGGCAGGTTTGAGGAGATGGGGGAAAGAGAGCTTCTTGGCATGGCCGGACCCTGAGATTGCGACCGTCAATCGATACACGGTGCACGCTTAAGCCGCGTAAAGCCGGACCTTGGAATTCGCTCCGATGTTTTCAGAAAATGTGAAGCAACGCGTCGGGAAGCGTCGCGTGTGACGCCCTGGCGATCACGCCACCGCATCATGGTCGCCGGCAGCGCCACGCTTCTTGCGGTTCTTGCCACGCAGGAACTGGATGTCCATCTCGGCGCCGTTGACGCGCACGAGCTCGCAACGGCGGTAGGCAAGCCCGGTGGATGACAGCAGCAGGAAAAACTCCTTCAGGTTCAACCCCTGAATGGAGCCCTCCACCGTGAGGATGGCGTCGCTGTCGGAAATCGCATTGAGCGTACAGTCGCGCCGCCACGTGCCGTCGATGGCCATGATGCAGACATCATAGCCGCGACTGAACGTGACGCGCTCGACGCCTTTGCCGTCCTCGGCCATGCCTATCGTCCCGCCATCGCCGCCATGCGCGGGGCCGCTGCAGCATTGGCCGCCACCGCACGCGCGTCGTTCGGCTTGTAAAGGCCGCGGCGATCCGCAATCGGCTTGAACGTATCGGTCAGTCCGACCACGGTCTCCGCTGCGCCGAGCACCAGGAAGCCGTCGGGCTCGATCTGCCGGGCAAGGCGGTTGAAGATGTTGATCTTGGTCTCCTGGTCGAAATAGATCAGCACGTTGCGGCAGAAGATCACGTCGAACGTACCGAGGTGTGAGAAGTCCTGGAGCAGATTGAGCTGCCGGTGCTGGATCATGGCGCGCAGCTCGGGATTGACCTGCCATGTCTCTCCGGTCTGCTTGAAATGTTTCATCAGCATCTGGATCGGCAGGCCGCGCTGCACCTCGAACTGGCTGTAGACGCCGGACTTGGCCTTCTCGAGCACCTCCTGCGAGAGGTCGGTGGCGATGATCTCGACGCGCCAGCCGCTCAGGGCCGCGCTCATCTCCTTCAGCGTCATCGCCAGCGAATAGGGCTCCTGCCCGGTCGAGCCTGCGGCACACCAGATCCGCACGCTGCGGCGGCCGGCACGGGCCTTGAGCACCTCAGGCATAATGGTGTCGCGGAAATGGTCGAACGGGACCTTGTCGCGGAAGAAGAAGGTCTCGTTCGTGGTCATGGCTTCGACCACGCTGGTGATCAGCGCACTCGAACCGCCTTGCAGCTTCTGTACGAGCTCGGGAATACCGGAGAGCCCGGCCTTGCGCGCCAGCGGAAGCAGGCGGCTTTCGATCAGATATTGCTTGTCCGCGGACAGGTCGAGACCGGAGCGCTCCTTCAGCAATTTACGCAGATACTCATAATCGGGCGCGTTCACAGGACACCTCTTGACGCTGCTGGCTGATGTATTTTCAGGCGGCTGTTTCTTCTTCGCGCGCGACCAACCCGACTTCCTGGAACTTCGCCAACACGATTTCCTTGTCGAACGGCTTCATGATGTACTCGTTGGCGCCGCCGCCCATCGCCTTGGTGATGTGGTCGATGCCGTTCTCGGTGGTGCAGAACACCACCCGTGGGTCTTCGCCGCCAGGCATGCGGCGAAGCGTGCCCAGGAACTGGAAGCCATCCATCACGGGCATGTTCCAGTCGAGCAGGATCGCTTCCGGCATCGCCTTCTTGCAATGGACCAGCGCTTCGACGCCGTCTTCCGCTTCAATGACGTGAAAGCCGAGCGCTTCGACGATGCGGCGCGCGACCTTGCGAACGATGCTGGAATCGTCAACCACCAAACAGGTCTTCATCTTGGATCTCCGGCTTAAATGTGTTTCGTGAATATTCAGGCAGCCATTTGCACTTCGGTCTTGAGCTCGAGCACGCGATCGACGTCGAGGACGACCATGAGCTGTCCCTCGAGCCGGTGAACGCCGCCGGCGAGCTTGGCCATGCGGGGGTCGAGGTTGACCGGGTTCTCTTCCTTGCCATCCTCGGGCAGGCGCAGCACCTCGCCGATCTGATCGATCAGGAGGCCATAGGATTCGCCGCGCAGGTCGACACCGACCGCCATCGGCGTCTTGCCGTCCTGGTCCCTGGGCAGGCCGAGACGGGCGCGCATGTCGATGACGGTGACGATGCGGCCGCGCAGGTTCAGAACCCCTGCGATCTCGTGCGAGGACAGGGGAACGCGGGTGACGCGCTCCGGCATGAACACGTCCTGGACGCGCGAGATCGGCAGGCCGAACAGCTGGCCGCCGATCATCGCGGTGACGTATTCGACCATGGCGCCTTCGCCGATCTGGGTCTTCTTGCTCATACCGTCTCCCCTGGTCCCTCGCCGCTCTCTGGTTTGAGCATGATCTCTTCGGAAAACCGCATCACACTTGTCCGGATCATGCTGTTACGCCGCGGCCCGGCTCAGCTCGGAGGCACCGGCGGCGCCCGCGGTCTGCTCCTTCAGCGCCGCGATCAGACCGGGACGGTCGAACTTGGCGACATAGTCGTGGAAGCCGGCCTGACGGCCGCGCTCGATCGCCGCCGGCGACACCAGGGCGGACAGGCCGATGATCGGCATCGCACCCAGATTGCTGTCGGAGCGGATCGTTTCCGCGAACTCGAACCCGTTCATGTCGGGTATCTCGATGTCGGTCAGCACCACGTCGAAGCTCTGCGCACGCAGGGCGGCCAGGCCCTCCTGCGCGGTCGGCGCGGTGCGGACACGGTAGCCGGCGGCCTTGAGCACCGGCGCCAGCATGTTGCGGAAGAAGGCGCTGTCGTCGACCAGCAGCACCGACTGCGAATGCATCGACGGCTTCATCTCCTTGCGGGTGAACCAGTCGGCGAACGCCATGGGCAGGAAGTGGCCGACATCGATCACCTCGGTGGCCTGGCCCTTGATCACGGCCGAGCCGAGGATGCCGCTGGCCGAGCCGCCGACCTCGATGTTGAGGCGTTCCTCGACGATGTCGATGATCTCGTCGACCACGAGGCCCATGGAGCGGCCGTCATCGGCGAACACCAGGATCGGCTGGGCGCCCTGGCTCGCGATGGTGACGCCGTCCATGGAGACGAGCGGCATCAGCTGCTCGCGGTACTGCACCATGTAGCGGCCGTTGCTGAACTCGATCTTGTCGGCGGGGAGCTCTTCGAGGCGGGTGACGAGCCCGAGCGGGACCGCCTTGGGCTGGTTGGAGCCGGCGCGGAACACCAGCAGCGAAGTGGTCTGCTCGCCCGAGCCGATATGGTGCGCGCCATTGTCATCGCCCATGTCGTGGGCCGAGGAGCCGGCGGCGCCGAGCGCTTTGGCAATGCCGTTGGGGTCGATGATCATGATGACCGCGCCATCGCCCAGGATGGTGTTGCCCGAGAACATGTCGATTTGACGCAGCTTCGTCGACATCGGCTTGACCACGATTTCCTCGGTGTGGAACACGCCGTCGACGACGATGCCGAAGGTCTGGCTGCCGACCTGGGTGACCACGATGAAGCCGTTCTCGGGATCGGAGGCCGCGCCGTCGTCGATCTTCAAGAGCTTCTTCAGGTGGATCAGCGGCAACAGCTTGTTGCGCAGCCGCAGCACCGCGGTGTCCTTGATGCGCTCGATGCGGTGCTCGCTGTTGGCGCGGGCGCGCACCAGCTCGACCACCGAGAGCTGCGGGATCGCAAAGCGGTCACCGGCGGCCTCCACGATCAGGGCCGAGACGATCGCCAGCGTCAGCGGGATCTTGATGGTGACGGACGAGCCCTCGCCGGCGACCGACTTGATGTCGATGGTGCCGCCGATCTGGTCGATGTTGGTGCGGACCACGTCCATGCCGACGCCGCGCCCCGATACCGAGGTGATGGCGGCCGCGGTGGAGAAGCCGGGCGCGAAGATGAACTTGTGGATCTGGGCTTCCGACATCTTCTCGAGCTCGGCCTCGGTGGCCAGACCGGAGGAGATCGCCTTGGTCTTGATCTTCTCGGTGTTGAGGCCGCGGCCGTTGTCGGCGATGCAGATGATGATGTGGCCGCCTTCGTGATAGGCGGAGAGGCGGATGGTGCCCTGCTCGCCCTTGCCGTTCGCGGTGCGCTCGGCGGGGGTCTCCAGGCCGTGATCGGCGGAGTTGCGCACCATGTGGGTGAGCGGGTCCTTGATCAGGTCGAGCACCTGGCGGTCGAGCTCGGTGTCGGCGCCGTGCATCTCCAGCTCGATCTGCTTGCCGAGTTCGGATGAGAGATCGCGCACGATGCGGGGCAGCTTCTGCCAGGCATTGCCGATCGGCTGCATGCGCGTCTTCATGACGCCTTCCTGCAGCTCGGCGGTGACGTTGGAGAGGCGCTGCAACGGCACCTTGAACTCGGTGTCCTCGTTGCGCCTCGAGATCTCCAGCAGCTGGTTGCGGGTCAAGACCAGCTCGGAGACCATGGTCATCAGATGCTCCAGCGTATCCACGTTGACGCGGATCGACTGGTTGGCGATGCGCTCGCCTTCGGAAGCCACCTCGTCGGCCATCGACTTCTTCGGCGCGGCCTTCTCCCTGACCGGCTTTGCAATTTCCCTGCTGGTTTCCTTTTCCCTGGCAGCCGGGGCTGCAGCAGCGGGCTCGGCCTTCGCTTCAGCCCCGGCAACCGGCGCAGGCGCTTCGATCGCAGTCTCGCGGAAGGCGCGCTCGAGCTCGTCGAGCGAGACTTCGCCCGGACGCAAGGGGCGCTCCAGCGTCTGCTCGATCAGCGTGCCCGTGGTCATCTCCTTGGCCGGCGCAGCGCTTGGTGCTTCCGGCACCAGCGGCGGCGCGTCGGCAACGGCAACGGAAGCCGCGGCGCCCGCGGCCGGCATCGGCTGCGCCGAGCCTGACGCGATCGGCGAAGCCGACGCCGACATGGCGGCCATGCCCTGCTCCACCATCGCTTCCAGCTTGTCGATGAGATCGCGGTCGTTGCCTTCGGGCTCGGCTTCGGTGGCCTCGAGACCTGCGAGGATCTCCTTGATGCGATCGATCGAGGACAGGATCAGCGTCACCGCCGCACCCGTCACCGGCATGCCGTCGCGGAATTTGCTCATCAGGGTCTCGCCGGCATGCGCCAGCGCTTCAAGCCGCGGCAGACCCAAGAAGCCGCACGTACCCTTGATGGTGTGGACCAGGCGGAAGATGTTATCCAGGATCTTGGCGTTGTTCGGCTCCTGCTCGAACTTCACCAGCTGATTGTCGACGGTGTCCAGGCTCTCGCTGGTCTCCGTCAGAAACTCCCGCAACAGATCATCCATGGTTACGCCTTACTGAGCTGGACCTCGACGCCTGCGCCGCGCCTGGAATCGGCGGAAGTCCGCACCTAGATCGTTAGGCAACCCATTTCACGGTCCCGTTAATTTCATGCTCCGTGCTAATACGGATATTGAAGAGAAGTTTGCAGTTCGACTGCATCGGGCTGCGGTTTTCTGCGTCGGCCGCGCAACGCGACACGTAAACACGGGCATAACGGCATCGGGGCAGGGGTGAAAAAATCCCGCCCATGTCGTGGGATATCCACGGGCCGCGCGATCTGAATCAGATCACGCGCCATTCGGACCGCTGTTCGGGGTTCTATCGAGGTGTCCATGAAATCCGCGAGATCGGCGTTCGCGGTAAACGGATTCTTACCGTACGATTGTCGCGAACAACAACGCGCCAACCCATACGCGACGCGGCAGCATGGCACTCGCCGAGACAGTCCCTGATCGCCGTCAGCAGCGTATCCGGCGTGAACGGCTTGCGCAGGCAGCGCGCGGCGCCGAGCTCCGGCGCCATCCGCAGGAAGTCCGGCGCGGGCGAATTCAGATCTGCATAGCCGCACATCTCAATCAGCGGCGATTCAACAATTGAACCGTGACGCACGCCTTTCTCCTCCAGCTTGCGTGGACATCGTCACGACGGCATGTGCGGTCGGACCGGTGCGACATGCGAACGGAATGAACGCGCGATGGGCGACCGGGCCGCGCCAGGGTACGAAGCAATATCTGACGGCTGAAAAGAATCGGCGGGCGGGCAAAGTGCCCTGGACCGGCGAATGTCCGACGGAAGAGTGGATGCAACATCTGCGGTCGGCTGCCCGCTCATGAGGCGCCCTGGCCAATGCCCCCGGTCGCGACGCAGGACCAATTCGCCGGACACACCCGCCAATCAGCGCGCCGTTCTTATTTCCGACGCAAATACGCCAGGCTGTCTGCCCTCTAACGGGTATATGAACAGCACCACAACCAGTACACTGGGCTTCGTTTTCGTGCAACTGCATTCCGAGCACATCATTTTCAATACTTTATGGAACGCGCTGGATTGATCCCCCATGACCGCGAGCGGCCCACCGCCTAATCAGCTGCTGCAGTCGCTCGGCGCCGCGGACCTCGATCTGCTGCGTCCTCATCTCGTCGCAATTGAATTGGTCAGGGAGAATGTCTTGAGCGAAGCTGGCGTGGCGCTTCGGCACGTCTACTTTCCTCATGATGGAACCATTTCGATCACAGTCGGTCTGTCGGAGGGACAGACCATCGAGGTCGCGATGCTTGGCCGCGACAGCATCGTCGGTGGCGGCGCTGCGCTCGCCGACGGGATCGCGGCATCAGACGCCGTCGTGCTTTTCCCCGGGACGGCATCCGCGCTCGAAATCGCGAGCTTTCGAACCGTCGCTGCGGCCAGCGGGACGTTCCGCAGCCTGGTGATCCGGCATGAGCAGTCCTTGCTCGCCCACGCGCAGCAATCCCTGCTTTGCAACACGCTGCACCCGGTCGAGGCGCGACTGGCGCGATGGCTGCTGCGCGCCCGGGACTTGTCCGATAGCGAAACCCTTCCGCTAACGCAGGAAACCCTGGCGCAAATGATGGGCGTCAGGCGCAATGCCGTTTCGCTGGTCGCACATGCGCTTCAGCGGGCCGGAATTATCCGCTACAGCCGGGGCCAGATCGAGATCACGGATCTGCGCGCGCTCGAAGCGACCTCGTGCGATTGCTACGGCGCCGTGAAGGCCCATCAGGCACACCTGCTGAGGAGGCGCCCCTGATGTGCAATCTACGATTGATTGCCCATATCAATGACTGCACGCCCAAAACTCATATAGACGAAAAGATTGATTTGTCGGCCCTGTCCGCGATTGCCAACTTATCCAGCGGGCAACAAGATGGAGCCTGCAGCTGGGCAGGACATGCATTTCCGCGAGGCAGCTTTGGAAACGATGGTGCGGCCCTCGAACCGTTTCCTGTCGGCGCTGTCGACAGATGATTATGAACTGATCCGTGCACACCTGCGCACAGTCGATCTGCCGCAAGAGACCGTGCTGGTCGAGACCGGCGAGACGCTCAAACGCGCCTACTTCCCCCATCGTGGCGTGATCTCGCTCGTCGTGGAGCTCACCAAGGGCGAGCATGTGCAGGTCGCCATGATCGGGCGCGACAGCCTGCTCGGCGCACTTTCGGCCATGGGCGACGCAGCCGCGCTGAACACAGCGGTGGTGCTGGTCGCCGGCGCCGCCTCGGTGATAGATCTCGACCGGCTTCGCGTCGCCGCCGAACAGAGCTCGACCCTGCGGACGCTACTGGTCCGTCACGGGCTCGCCGTCTATGCGCAGGTGCAGCAGACCGCAGGCTGCAACGTGGCGCACCCGGTGGAGTCGCGGCTCTCGCGCTGCCTATTGCACATTCACGATTTGTCGGGGGACTACCGGCTGCTGCTGACGCAGGAGGCCCTGGCGCAGATGATCGGGGCGCGGCGCAACAGCGTGTCGCTGGTCGCCAATACCTTGCAGCAAGCCAACTTCATCCATTACAGCCGCGGACATATCCAGATTGTCAATCTGGACGGGCTGCGCGAGACGGCATGCGAATGCTACGCCGCGGTCAAAGCCCAGTACGATCGGCTGCTCGGCCCCTGACGGCGCACGCAGGGCTGCGCATGGTAAAGCAATTGCTTAATGCGACCAGCAAACACCGTGCGTCTCGCGACCAGAACTGAAATCTGAACGGCATAGACATCCCCTACGCTCCGCGCAGGCCGGCGCACACAACGGGGACCTCGACATCAATGATCGACACCGCATTCGCGCCCGGGCCAGCCGCGCTCGACACCGCAGCCTTGCCCGAGCCTGAACCGCTGCGCGAGCCTGAACCGCTGCGCGAGCCTGGCGCCTTCGAAGCGCTGGTGCGCGAGATCGGCGAGGACGGCGCCCGTGAGGTGCGCGCGGTGTTCTGGAGCGAGACCAGCGCGCGTCTCGAGCTGTTTCGCACGCTGGCCCTCGGCCGGCATCACGGCCGGATCGCGCGCGAGGCGCATTCACTGAAGAGCACGGCCAGGACATTCGGTTACCTTCGCCTCGCCGCGCTGGCGCTGCGGCTCGAGAGCACGGCCGACGCGCTCGACGACACCGAATTTGGCGATTTGCTTGACCTGATGGATGCGGCGTTTGCGACCGCGATGGCGCAGGAACCGCAGGACTGACCATTCCGGCGGCAGGCGCGCCGTACTTATACGGTTGGCGATTTTCACGGATGACTAATCATAGGTGGCGATAGTCGCCGGAAACCAGGAGGGTTTCCATGTTCACCTATGAGACTGCGGACCAGAAAGAGGTCCGTCGCTTCCGCATCGCCCAGTTCAACGGACGGATGGCTACGGTGAAGGCAGGTGAGTCCACAGTCACGGGCTTCGTTCGCTCGGTGCTGGAGCAGGAATCGACCGTCCCGCAGCGCTGGACCATCACCATTGTCCCGAATACGCCGAAGGAAGATCCGAAGGTGCTGCGGCCGACCTCGCGCCTGCGTCCCTTCGCCGACGATTATTTCTAAAGCGGCCCGGGACCACGGTTCATTCGAGCGAATGCAACAGCGCCGCACGGACGAGGTCCGCGGTGTTGCGCGCGCCGAGCTTGCGCATCGCTTCGGCACGATGGCTCTCGAAAGTGCGCGGACTGATCTGCATCCGCAGCGCGCCCTGCTTGTTCGAAAAGCCCTCACTGATCAGCCGCAGCACTTCACGTTCCCGCTTGGTCAGCCGCTTGCCCGACACGCCCGGCAAGCCGGCCGTCTCGCGCGCCGCCAACACGCGGCCGGCCTTCACCACGGCATCCCCTGTCGTGGACGCCGTGGGCAACGCGCCCTTGTGCGAGCCGGCGAGCTGCTTGACCACAGCGCAGACGCGCTCGGTCTGCGCCAACGCGTTCTCCACAACCTGCTGCAAATAGGCGCGCTCGGCCGAAACAGGCGCGAGCTGGTCGCTATGATGCTTGATCTCGCCCATGTAGAGCAGCAGCGCAGTCAGAGGGCCATTGAGCTCACGGGCAATAGCCACGGCCATCTCGTCGGCCGCCTCGGCGCGCGCAGCATTCAAGCGGACGAATTCGAGCTCTTCGATCGGAGCAGCGCTTCTCTCGCACCATCCCGCCGGCCGCGAATCAGTGGCCGTATCGTTATGTGACCCCATGCGGCTCCTGTAGCGGAACCCGGGGCGATCTGTGGTTAACTTTTTGCTCCGTAAGACTACGGCTAGTTTGCCAATCTGGCGCGAAACAATCGACCCCGGCACAATTTATGCTTTTGCCTGGCCCGCGGGACCATGCAACGGTTGACAAGCCGCCTAGATCCTATGCAGGGCCGCTGAAGGTTTTCTTAACGATCTCTCCCGCAACACGCCCGGCGCCCCCGGATTTTACGGATAAATTAACGGGGGCTTGCTTCTCTGTGTCACGATTGTGAGCGCGCAAATGCGTCCATGCATTGGGCCGGTGGCCTGCTGGAAACGTTGCGAGAGCGTGCCATGGACGAGATCGACGAGCTTTCGGAGTTCCTGCAGAAGCTGACGCCGCTGTCGCGCAGTTGCCTGCTGAGCGAGCTCGAGCGGCTCGAACTGTGCGGCATCGACATGCCGGGCTCGGCCGGGGTTCAGGCCAAGCTGCGCGCGGAGTTCCGCAAGGACGGTTCGGTCCAGGCGCGCGCCACCAATCCTTCGCGCTACTTCTTTGCACCCCTCGAGCTGCTGCTGATCGACGGCGCGCCCGAGCACGCCAATGCGGGACGGATCTCGCGGAACACGCTCACGCCGATCTGGGAGTGGATTTGCCGCGACCTGCTGCCGACCATGGCACGCGACTATGTCAAGGCGATCAATGACCAGGTCACGGCCAACAATCCCAAGGAAGTGCAGAAGATCGCGACAGCCTTTCAGATCAAGGTGCTCAAGGTGCTCGAGAACACGCTCGCCTCTGCGGAGAGCGCCGAGTTCGCGCGGAGCAAGCTCACGCAATATACGGCATCGCGTACCGCCTTCGACGACGTGAAGAAGATGCAGCGGGTGCTGCGCGCCGGCGAGGCACTGTCGAAGTTCAATGACAAGCTGCCCGAGACGATCGCGAAGTTCGACGACGGCCAGGTCAGCCAGATCACGGCGCAGCTTGACGCCTTCAAGAAAGCGCATCCCGATGCACTGCCGTTTGCGCTGGCGCTGGTGGCGAGGCGCCTGAAAACATTCTGGCAACTCGCATACCTTGCGACCAGGGCGGCCGCGAGCAAGAATGCCGCCGACATCGCCGCCACGCCCTATGCTTGCGTCATTCCCATGGTGCTCGACCGGCTCGACGACAAGCGCCTCGCGCTGCGGGTCGCGCTTCGCCACAACCGCTTCCTCGTCGCCCGCGACCTGCTCACCGAAATCTACGACGCCGAGCATTCGCTCAAGCTTCGCATCGACGGCATCGAGCAGAGCGAATGGGGCGTCCGGCTTCAACAATTGATGGACGCGATCGCAGCGCTGGTTTCGGCCGAGGTCAGCCGCTTCCCCGCCAATGTCGGTCATATCCTCGGCTCGCGGCGGCTGCGCAGCCCGGACACGCTGGGCGGCAAGCTGAGCTATCTGGCCTGGAAGGGCCGCGACGCGGTGCAGGACGGCGCGGCGGCATTTCGCAAATTGCTCGGGGCAACCTGATTCCCCTGCATCCTATTCGGGCGCATGTGGCAGGCGCAGGAAGCGATCGAGAAATCGCCCTGACATCACGATCCTGAACCACCATTGGACCAACCGCCGCGTCGTCATAGAGGTAATCCCTGACAGCCACCGGCTCCGCGGACCCATAGCGCATGTGCGGGCATACGCATGTGAGGCGCTTCACACTCGTCCGCCCTGCAGATCGTCGCGTTGTCGCATCACCGTCACGCGCGAGCGCGGTCGGCAGGGCCGGGCACGACAAAGCCATGGGAAGTCGGCACGGGAATTATTCAATCGGGCGAAGCGTGCTGCGGCTTCGTCCGATTGCAGGACACCGCGCGCCGGCATCGACAGACCGGTCCGGCGAGAATCCACGCTCGATTTCCGCGCGCGATCGTCCCGAAAGCGGACGGGCGTGAAGACTTTGCGAAAGCAATCCAAACAATTTTAGAAATGATGAGGGCTTTAAGGTTATCGGGACAATTCGGGGTACAAGCTGAAGCTCTCCATATTTGGAGCTCCCCGCATCGCTAACACACCTGCAGGGAACGGGAGTGGTTAGCGATGGACGGGATTGGTGAGCTCGCCGGACGAAGGCTGAAAACCTTCGGACGGCGGAAAATGATGCCGCGCGCTTGCGTGGCCGACAGCAAGCGTCACCTGCGCGCCTTCATGAGCGAGGTGCTCGAGGATCTCGGCTTCGTCACCAGCGAATGCAGCGGTGCGGGCGAGTTGCAGGCCATGCTCGGCTCCGAGCTGCCGGACCTGATCCTGCTCGGCATCGCGGCCGACGGCATCGAGCCCGGCCGATTCCTGGAAATTCTGGTGCGCGAGGCTTTCGACGGCAAGGTGCTCGCCGTCGGTGCACGCGACTCGATCATCGTCAAAGCCGTGCAGCAGGTCGGCGAGGAATACGGGCTCGCGATGCTGCCGCCACTGACCACGCCCTTTGCCGCGGAGACGCTGCGCGAGCGCGTCGCAATGCTGCTGCCGGACGAGCCTGTGCCCAGCCCGGCCGTGCACGTCGGCGAAGCCCTGCATGCGGGTTGGCTCGAGCTCTGGTACCAGTCGAAGATCGAGGCGCGCTCGCTGGTCCGCTGCGGCGCCGAGGCGCTGGTACGGATGCGGCACCCGACCTGGGGCGTGGTGCCGCCGGCCTATTTCATCCCTGATAGCCACGACCCGCACTTCCGCGACCTCTCGGAATTCGTGATCGAGCGCGCGCTGCAGGACTGGCACTATCTTCTCGAGCGCCAGAGCGCGGTCGATCTGTCGATCAACCTGCCTGCGCCCTATCTGAGAGAGCCGCAGGCCGTGCGCGATCTCTGCAGGAGGATGCCGACGCATCCGGCGTTCGGCGGCCTGACTATCGAGATCGCCAGCGGCGAGGCGATCCGCGACCTCGACTTCCTCACCGAGATCGCGCGCGAAATGCGCTTCCACAATATCGGACTCTCGATCGACAATCTCGGGGCCAACTGGCCGGAGCTGATGGGCCTGGACAAGATTCCGTTCATCAAGCTCAAGGCCGACCGGCAATTCGTCACAGGCTGCGGCAATGACCGGCTGAAGCGGACGGTGTGCCGTCACATCGTCGAGCTCGCGCAAGGCTACGGCGCACGCGCCGTCGCCGAGGGTGTCGAGAGCCGCGGCGATCTGATGGCTGTCAACGAGCTCGGCTTCGATCTCGTGCAGGGCTATCTGTTCGGCAAGCCGATGCCGTTGAAGAAGTTCGCGAGAAGCGCGCTGACGCAAACGGTAATGGAACGCGGCTGAGGCGCCAGGGCCTCAGGCATATCGCCGCGCGAAGAACACGCAGACGACGACCAGCGCGGTCGCGCCGATCATGCTCCATGCGACCGGCTCGTGCAGCAGGAAGCCGGCCAGGGCGAGACCGCAGAACGGCTGGAGCTGCTGCAACTGGCCGACGCGCGCGATGCCGCCGATCGCGAGGCCGCGATACCAGAAGATGAAGCCGACGAACATGCTGAAGACCGAGACGTAGGCGAGCCCGATCCAGGCCGGCGCACCGACGCCATTCCATGTCGAGGGCCAGGCGAGAAGCGCGAGCGGCAGCATCAGTGGCAGCGCCAGCAGCAACGCCCAGGAGATCACCTGCCAGCCGCCGATCCGGCGCGACAGGGCAGCGCCCTCGGCATAGCCGAGCCCGCACAGCACGATCGCAGCCACCATCAGCAGATCGCCTGTGATCGACACCGTGCCGCCGTTCGAGAGGGCGAAGGCCGCAACGGTGGCGCTGCCGAGAACCGCGAACAGCCAGAACAGCGGCTGTGGCCGCTCGCCGCCGCGCAGTACGGCGAAGATCGCGGTCGACAGCGGCAAGAGGCCGATGAAGACGATGGAATGCGCCGAGGTGATGTGCTGGAGCGCGAGCGCCGTCAGCAGCGGAAAACCGACCACGACCCCCATGGAGACAATGCTGAGCGAGACGAAATCCTTTCGCTCCGGCCATGCCTGACGGAGCAGACCGAGCACAGCCGCACCGATCAGCGCCGCGATGGTCGCGCGCGCCGAGGTCAGGAACAGCGCCGAAAAGCCACCGACCGCGACGCGCGTCGCCGGCAGGGACCCGCTGAAGATGATGACGCCGAGAAGCCCGTTGCCCCAGCCGCTGCCCGCAGATTGCATGTCCGTCCCACGCTTTTGCGTGCGCGATCCTCGGCCGTCGCCGGTGGCGAGGCCAGTCACAATCCAGTACAATCCGAACATACTGTATGGGTATGGAAGGCAATACGGCTTGAACATTGAAGGTCCCTCGAAGGGTCGCGGCGGCACGCGGACCATCGACGTGATGAGCGCGATCCGCGCCAAGGTCGCGGGCCGCGCGCTGAGTGCCGGCGATCGCCTGCCGTCGATCCGCGGCCTTGCCGCCAGCATGGGTGTTTCGCCATCCACCGTGGTCGAGGCCTACGATCGCCTCGCCGCGGAAGGGCTGATCCGCGCGCGTCGGGGCTCGGGCTTCTATATCGCATCGACCGTTACGCCGCCGCTTGCCTTGACCGAGGTGGCGCCACGCCGAGACCGGGCGGTCGATCCGTTCTGGGTCTCCCGGCAATCGCTCGACACCGACGCTGATGTGCCCAAACCCGGCTGCGGTTGGCTGCCGCCCGCGTGGATGCCGGAAGCAGCATTGCGCCGAGCCACCCGCGCGCTTGCCCGCAGCGAGGCCAGCGTGCTGACGAACTACGGCAGCACGGGTGGCTCGCCTGCGCTGCGCCGGCTGCTGCTGGCGCGCCTCGCGGAGGACGCGATCGAAGCCTCCATCAGCCAGCTGATGCTGACGGGGTCGGGCACGCAGGCAACCGACCTCATCTGCCGCTTCCTGCTGCGTCCCGGCGACACCGTTCTGGTCGACGATCCCTGCTACTTCAATTTTCGCGCGCTGCTGTGCGCGCATCAGGTCCGAATCGTCAGCGTGCCCTACACGCCGTCAGGCCCTGACGTCGCGCGTTTCGAGCTGGCTCTCGCGGAGGAGCGGCCGCGGCTCTACATCACCAATTCAGCGCTGCACAATCCGAGCGGTGCGACGCTCTCGCTGCAGACCGCACACCGGCTCTTGACGGCGGCGGCCGCGCACGACCTCACCATCGTCGAGGACGACATATTTGGCGATTTCGAGCCGGAACGCTCGCCGCGCCTGGCCGCGCTTGACGGATTGAACCGCGTCATCCGCATCGGCAGCTTCTCGAAAACATTGTCGGCCTCCGTGCGCTGCGGCTACATCGCGGCGCGCTCCGACTGGATCGAGCATCTCGTCGATCTCCAGGTCGCCACCAGCTTCGGCGGTCCGAGCCCGGTCGCGACCGAGATCATCGCCAGGGTTTTGGCCGGCGGCAGCTATCGCAAGCACATGGACGAGCTCCGGCAAAAGCTCACGCGGACACGTCGCGACACCGCGCGAAAACTCGCCGCGCTGGGCATCGAACCCTGGCTGATGCCCCGCGGCGGCTTCTTCCTGTGGTGCCGGCTTGTCGACGGACAGGATGCGACGGCGGTGGCACGCGCCGCGCTCGAAAAGGGTGTGGTGCTGGCGCCGGGCAATGTATTCAGCGTGGCGCAGGCCGCTGAGAATTTCCTGCGGTTCAACGTCGCGCATATGAACGACCCGGGGATGTGGGACGTGCTGCGGCGGGCTTTGAAGACGGGCTCCAGGTAGCGCGGCCTAGTACCACGGCTCCTCGTAGACCGGCTCGCCGTCGAGCAGGAGCCGTTTGATCGCGGCGCGGCCCGACGGCAGCACGGCGGCGACGACGCGCAGCTTCTGCTGGTTGCGGGCCTGCTCGAGCGTCCTGCCCTCGCCTTCGGGAACGAAATAGCTTTCGAGACCGTATCTGATCGTCAGCCCGTCGCAGAAGGTGCGGACGGTCGAACCGCAGGAATAACTGACGCGGCCGCGGATCAACACTTCGGGCGCGGTGACCGCGACAGGCGCGGCATGAACCGAAGCGGCCTGATAGAGGCCGCTGGCATCGGGCGCTAGCTTGACGAACACGACGGGATTGCGCCCGGCGGAAGGCTGGCCTGCAAGCGCGCCGGCCGGCAGCTGCGAGATGTCGTAGCCGAGCACGACATAGTCGCCGCGCAGAAGATCGTGCGGATCGACCGGCCGTGTCTGCAACGTCACCTCCGTCCCCTCGCGCAGGATCTGCGCGCGGTCGGTGACCATCAGGATCAGCAGCGCGCATTGCAGCAGGATGGCGGCACCGAACAGCACGGCTTTCGGGATGCGCTGCCGGAATCGTGTGACGGACTCGATCATCGCTCGGCCCTCGGCAGCATGCGATTGAGCGCGGTCGCAAACACGACGGCAATGATTCCGGCCACCGCCAGGAAAGCCGAGCGGCGCAGCAGCGAGCCTTTGACCGCCCAGGTGATGGCACCGACGACGCCGGCAATGCCGATCCAGCCGGCGACGATGCGCGGGCGCACATCGTCGAGCACCCCGGAGACGACGAGGCAGAGCATGGCGGAGAGCAGCGCGGCATAGGCGAACCATGGCTCGCCGGCTGTGGATGCCGACCAGATCGGCGCGGCGATCAGCACGAGGCCGATCGCGCATGCCGCGAGGATTTCACCGGCGCGCCGCGTGCGGCCGGCGGACGCGAGCGCAAGAACGACGCCCGCAACGCCGCACACGATCGCCCACGACGGCTGGGCCGCCATCGTGGCCGTCCTGATGCGGAAGAGATCGTCGACTGTCGTCACCTCCAGGAAAGCTGTAATCGCCAGCGAGAATGCGCCGTAGATCGACAGAACGGATCCAAGCAGGTTCGCCCGCGGCGACGGCGCGGTCGATATCGCGAGCCCGGCGCCGAACAGCAGGGCCGCACCGTTCGCCAGCACGAAGGACGGCTGGGCGCCATCGAAGTCAAAGCGAAGCGACGTCGCGATCCACCACGGAATCACTGCGACCGCGACGAGATGGGCGGCGATGCGGGAGTTCCACGCGAACGCGATCGCGACGGCGATCAGCCAGGCCACCACGAACTGAAGATGAGGCGCATCCGGCGCATCGTAGACGCGCATGCAGGTCCAGATGCAGGCGGCGGCGAGGCCGACCGCGAGCGCGCCACGCGAGCCGGTCAAAACCGCGGCGGCGAATGCGCCTGTTGACCACAGCAGCAGGCCACCGGCAAAATCGTCGCCGAGGTGATACATCTGGCCGACCAGCGCGATGCCCGCGCCAAAGATGATGGCGCCGATGCTGGCGCAGAGATCGGCAAGGACAGTACGGCCGGTCGCGGCGGACCAAGCCCCGAGGGCGCCGGCGGCGATCATGCCGGCGAGCAGGATCGCAAACCGCGACAGCCGCGCGATCTCGGTCCAGTGCGCCGCCACGAAGGCAAGGAACGCAGCCGCGATCAACAGGCCCCCGACGATGGCCACGACCACGGCAATGTTGATGCTGGGTGAGAGCGGCGGCAGAACGTTGCGGATGGAGCCGGCTGCCGCCGGCGCGATCACGCCATCGGCTTCCCATTGGGCGAGATCAGCCTCGAGGCGCTGCCGATAGGTCTTCTCGAACATGGTCGTGGATCACTGGCTCCTTGGCGCACGCGGGATGTTGGTCGGAGCGCGGCGGTGGCGGGTTCAACGGTTGAACTCTCCCGCGGTGCGTGAGCTTCATGCGCAATTTTGAGAGACTTCGACCTGGAGCAGAGAACTCTGCACTCCCTCGACAACCCGTTCGGCACGAGGTTGTCACCCATCTCTCAGGTACAACCTGTTACCCATGTGTCCGGGCTGAACAACGGTTATCTGGCGGAGAGGGAGGGATTCGAACCCCCGATAGGCTTGCACCTATGCCGCATTTCGAGTGCGGTGCATTCAACCACTCTGCCACCTCTCCTGAAGGCGCCATGAAGGGGGCAGGCCCCTGTGGTTGGGGGCGTTAATAGGCGAGGATGGCGGGCCAGACAAGGCGCGAAAGGGGAAAATCCGCTGCCTGTTTTGCGGCTTTTGCTCTGGAGTCGTCGTGTCGTCGACAATTGGCACCTGTTCCTGGGCCACTCCTCCTCCCTGCGCGCAATGAGATTGGGTTGAAACAAGCCGCTGCGGGCTCGGTGCACCTCTCCCGCTTGCGGGAGAGGTCGGCGCGTGCCGGGCGAAGCGAAGCATCGTCCCGCGCGCCGGGTGAGGGTTCTCTCCTCCGGGGGAGTGTCCCGTTGGGGAGAAACCCTCTCCCCAACCCTTCCCGCGAGCGGGGGCGGGAGCGCACCTCCCCTGTCTCGGCACCTTTTTTGGGGGCGCGAGCCGGCCTCACCCGTCATGCAGCAAGAGAACGGGGTGGGACCGCCAGACGCGGTAAACACTGGCGGTCCCGTGCCGCTCATTACAATGCTGGCCAGGAAGGGCGGCTTCGCAGGCCTGCGTGAGGCGACATTTCCACTCTAGCGTGTATTCTGCCGCCTGCAATGCAATCCGTCCCTTAACCTAACCAGTCAAGGTTACTTCTTTTCGCCTTTACCGTTGTCCTTGTTGTTTTCCTTGGCTTTCTTCTTCCCGTCCGCAGAATCCCGGTCCTTGCCGTTTCCGCTGTCCCTGCGGCGGTTGGTGAAGCGCGCATTGCCGAGGCCGGTGCCGATGGTGAGCACGCCCCAGCGCTCGATATCCTGCATGAATGGCACCTCGGAGAGGCCCTGAACCACGCCGTCATTGTGCATCAGGATCGCGGTATCGTGCTCGCCGATCTCCGGGATGCCCTCGATCAAGCTCGCCGGCAGGTTGAATTTGCTGCTCTCCCAGTTGCCCGGCAGGTTCTGCGCGCCCTTTTCGATCGAGCCGTCCTCGTTGATCACGCCGGGACAGGCGATGCCGATGAAGGGCGCGAGCTTGTAGCCTTCCTTTTCGGCTTCAGTGATCAGCCCTTTCAGCATCTTCGTCAGCCGCTTCACCGCGCCTTCGCGGGTCGGCTCGTCATCGGCATGCCGCCACAGCTCTGATGTCACGACCTTGGCCTTCGACAGGTCGTTGGCCTTTTTCCAGCCGGTCTCCACCAGGCCGCAGCGGATATTGGTGCCGCCGATATCGACCGCGAGGATGCTGTCATAGGCCTCGAAAATCCAGGACGGCGCCAGATGCAGCGCGCCGATCAGCCCGGCTTCGTCAGGGTGATGCCGGATCGGAATCATGTCGACCTTGAAGTCCTCGGACTTCAGGATGATCTCGGTGCGCGCGATAGCAAGCTCGCCGAGCCTGGAATCACGAAAGCCGCCGCCGACCACGATGCGCTCGGTCTTGGCCCAGGCCTTGGTCTTGAGGAAGCGGCGGGTGACGTGAGCGAGTTCCTGGGCAAAGTCCTCGATCGCGCTGTGCACCACCGCCGAGGCCTCGACGTCGTCGCTGACCAGGATCGAATCCAGCGTCTTCTTGCTGATATTCTCCGACGGCTCCTTGCCGAACGGATCCTCGCCGGTCTTGCGCAACGGCTTGCGCCAGCGTTCGAGAATCTCGCGGAACGCGCCCTTGCTGGCGCGGTCGCCGAGGAAGCCGTCCTCGTCCTTCAGCTCGATGTTGAAGCTGTCGATGTCCACCGAGGGCAGCCGCCCGCCGCCGTGATGGGCGATGCCCGTCGTCGTCTTGACCAGTTCGTCGGTTGCCATGGAAGTCCCTTGCCCACGTGCCTATCTGGGGGAACAACGGCGCGGGAACCCGTTGGTTGCTAGCCGGGCCGAGATTCAGGGCCCGGCGCTGGAAAGGGTGCAAATCCTTCAAATCCAGGCTGTTTTGCCCGCTTTTCCTTGACTCCCAGCGGATGACCGCTATAAATCCCACAACCGGCGCGGGGCGTTTCTCGCGCCGCGTGTTTTTGCGTGGGTTTTCAAAGGGATAACTCCCGCCCGCACAAAACTCGCAATAAACCCATAGCGACTGATCAAAAAGCCGGCCCCTGACGTCAGTCTCGAGGCCGGGATTGAACACGGAGAAAAAACGATGTTCGCAGTCATCAAAACCGGCGGCAAGCAATACCGCGTCGCGCCGGATGATGTTCTCGAAGTAGGCAAGATCGAAGGCGAAGTCGGCTCGATCGTGCAGCTGAATGAAGTTCTGGTCGTCGGCGGCGACACGCCGGTGCTGGGCGTCCCGACGGTGGCCGGTGCCTCCGTTGCGGTCGAGGTGCTCGACCACAAGCGCGGCCCCAAGGTCATCGCGTTCAAGAAGCGCCGCCGCAAGAATTCGCGCCGCAAGCGGGGCTACCGCGACGAGATCACGGTGCTGCGCGTCAGCGAGATCCTGACCGATAATGCCAAGCCCACCAAGGGCCCGCGTCCGAAGAAGGAAAAGGTCGCGAAAGAAGCTGCCGAGTAACTGAGACCGATCACGCCAATTCACGAATTGATGCGTGCGACGTTTTGAAATGATTCCGTCAAGGAATTGACCTAGACATACGCAGGATTTCGGAGACGAGCCATGGCTCACAAAAAAGCAGGCGGTTCATCGCGCAACGGTCGCGATTCCAAGGGTAAGCGTCTTGGCATCAAGGTGTTCGGCGGCGAGCGCGTGATTCCCGGCAACATCATTGCGCGTCAACGCGGCACCACCTGGCATCCCGGCCTCAACGTCGGCATGGGCACCGACCACACCCTGTTCGCCAAGATCGAGGGTCGTGTCGAATTCCAGGCTAAAGCCAACGGACGCACCTTTGTGGCGGTACTCCCGCTTGCAGAGGCTGCTGAATAGACGGTGGATCTAATTTGGAGTCCGCCGGGTCCTTGACCGAACCGGCGGAGTCCAGAGATCAAAGAGATCGAAGGCTCCAGGGGAGGCAGGGAAACCGGCCTCCCCTTTTCGTTTCTCGCGTTCACTTTTCACTTGGTGACTTTGACGGAGCCGGACATGTTGCAGGACTTTTCGAGCGTGACCTTGCGGGAGGCGAGACCGAGCGTCGTCGCCACCGAGCGGCTGACGTTGCGACGGCCGACTCTTGCCGACGTCAGAGCCATCGCCGGTCTCGCCAACGACCGCCGTGTCGCTGAAAATACCCGCCGCCTCCCCCACCCCTATTCCCAGGACGACGCCATCGCCTTCGTCCGCGCCACCGCCGCGCTCGGCGGCGAGACCGCGTTCCTGATCGAGCATGATACCGGGCCGGTCGGCATGGTCGGCATCGACCGCTCCACGCCTGACAATGCCGAGCTCGGCTATTGGCTCGGCGTCGAGCATTGGGGCCGGGGCTTCGCCACCGAGGCCGCACGCGGCGCGATCGATTTCTTCTTCGAGGAGTTCGAGGACGACCAGCTCTACGCGGGCGCGCGCGTCACCAACCCGGCCTCGCGAAACGTGCTGGAGAAGTGCGGCTTCCAGTGGAGCGGCGTGCAGCTGCATCGCTTCCTGGCTCTGGGCTCGTCGACGCCGGTCGACTGCTTCCGCTTGTCGCGCGGGGTGTGGTCGTCGCTGAAGAGCTGGAGCAGCGCCCGGCGGATGGGATAAGGGCGAGAAGCCGCTGCACGCGCAGCTGTCGTCCTGGTGCGCAATCGCGCACGGGGACCAGGACGACGTTGCCGCTACACCGGCGGATTGACCTCTTCGCCGGCGTGGCCGAGATCGCGCTCGCGCAGATAGATGTAGAAGCCCGCGCCGATGATGATCGCGGCGCCGACGATCGTGGCGATGGAGGGCACGTCCCCGAACACGACGAAGCCGAAGATCACCGCCCAGACGATCATCGAATATTGATAGGGCACCACCACGCTCGCCGGCGCGAGCTTGAGCGAACGGTTGACGCAGAACAGCGCCGTCACCGAGATGCACCCGGCCAACGCGAAGAACACCAGGCTGCGTGGAGTCGGCGGCACCCAATGGTAGGCCGAGAGTACAGCGCCCAGCGAAAACGTGCCGATGAACTGCGACGACGCCATCACGATGTCGGGCGTCTTGCGCAGGCTGCGCGTGATCAGCATCAGGGTCGCGAAGGAGAGACTGCCGCCGAGCGCGATCAGCGCCGGCAGGCTCACCGTCTGCGCCGACGGCCGCAACGCGATCAGCACACCGCAGAAGCCGACCAGGATCGCCGTCCAGCGCCGCCAGCCGACCTTCTCACCCAAAAAGATCGCCGACATCGCGGTGACGAAGATGGGACCGGCGAGATAATAGGTGATGACGTCAGCGAGCGGCAGATAGACGGCTGCGAGGAAGAACGCGGCCACCTCCAGCGTCGAGAGCACGACGCGGAACAGCTGCAGGCCCGGCCGCTCGAGATGCAGGAACTGGTGGCGCTGCCGCCAGATCAGCGGCGACAGCAACAGCAGCGCCGCGCAGGCGCGCAAGAACAGCAGCTGCCCGACCGAATAAGTCCCGACCAGGAACTTGCCCGTGGCGTCGCCGAACGAGAACATGAAGATCGACAGCACCATCAGCGCAATGCCGGCCAGCCGCGCCGAGCGGTCGTCATAGGCGGAGAGGTTCTTGAAGAGGGACATCGCCACGGGTGTGAGTTTGGAGTCGTCATTGCGAGGAGCCCGCCCGCAAAGACGAGCGGAGAGAGCGTCGGAAGCTGGCCACTCGATTCGCTCGGGGGTCTTTTAATGACGTGAGCCGCCGCCACAAGCCCGGGCAAGGCGAATTGAACGGATTGTCGCAGGCTACGCGGCGCGGTAGCGATAGACACTTCACCGAGGAAAGAGCCAGGAAAGAGCTTTGGCATGACCGACTTCGACCCGGCCCGGCACCGCATGATGTCGGCGCAACGCTGGTTTGAGGATTTCGTGGTCGGCGAACGCTTCGTGCTGCCGAGCCGGACCCAGACGACCGCGGTGTTCGCGGCGTTCCAGACCGCGAGCGGCGACACCCATCCGGTGCACTACGACGTCGAATATTGCCGCGCCCGCGGCATGCCTCATCTGCTCGCCCATGGCTTCCAGACGCTGATCCACACCGCGCCCGGCGCCGGCCTGTTTCCGTTCATGGTCGAGGAATCCCTGGTCGGCTTCCTCGAGCAATCGAGCCGGTTCCTCAAGCCTGTTTACGCCGACGACACCATCTATCCCGCGCTTGAGGTCATCGAGCTCGTGCCGGGGCGAACGACCGGCGCGGTGACGCTTCGGAGCACCGTGTTCAACCAGCGCAAGGAGCTGGTGCTTGAAGGGACGCAGAAATTCCTGATCAGGCGCCGGCCGGTCGGTTAAGCACGCGACGAATTCGCCGGATTCGGGCCGATTTGCGGACAAGTCCGGGTTGCCGGGCGTGCCCGGCTGGCCTACCTATGGCCCATGAAATTCCTCGACGAAGCAAAGGTCTATATCCGCTCTGGTGACGGCGGGAACGGCTGCGTGGCGTTCCGCCGCGAGAAGTTCATCGAATTCGGCGGTCCCTCCGGCGGCAATGGCGGCCGCGGCGGCAATGTCATCATCGAGGTTGCCGATGGCCTCAACACGCTGATCGACTACCGCTACCAGCAGCACTTCAAGGCCCAGAAGGGCGAGAACGGCTCGGGCTCGGACCGACATGGCGCAAACGGCAAGAACATCGTGCTGAAGGTGCCCATAGGCACTCAGATCTTCGATGAGGATCGCGAGACCCTGATCCACGACTTCACCAATGTCGGCGAAAAATTCGTGCTCGCCGAGGGCGGCAATGGCGGCTTCGGCAACGCGCATTTCAAGACCTCGACCAACCGTGCGCCGCGCAATGCCAATCCCGGCCAGCCCGGGGAAGAGCGCTGGATCTGGCTGCGGCTGAAGCTGATTGCGGACGCCGGTCTCGTCGGCATGCCCAATGCCGGCAAGTCGACTTTCCTGTCCAAGGTCAGCGCGGCGCGGCCGAAGATCGCCGACTATCCCTTCACCACGCTGCATCCGCAGCTCGGCGTCGTGAACGCCGACGGCCGCGAATTCGTGCTCGCCGACATTCCCGGCCTGATCGAAGGCGCGCATGAGGGCACCGGACTCGGCGATCGCTTCCTCGGCCATGTCGAACGCTGTCGCGTGCTGCTGCATCTGATCGACGCCACCTGCGAGCATGCCGGCAAGGCCTACAAGACCGTGCGCAAGGAGCTCGACGCCTATGGCGGGCTGTTGACCGACAAGATCGAGATCGTCGCGCTGAACAAGATCGACGCGGTCGACCCGGACGAGCTGAAGAAGCAGAAGGATCGGCTGAAGCGCGCCGCCAAGAAGACGCCGCTGCTGCTCTCCGCCGTGACCGGCGACGGCGTCAGGGAAGCGCTCCGCGCGCTCGTCGATGTGATCGGCGAGGCACCCGTCTCGGCCAAGGCAAAGAGCGCGGCCGAAGCGGAGCCGTGGTCGGCGTAGACTCTCCCCGCTGTCTCCCCGCGAACGCGGGGACGACAGTGGAGTGCATGGCCCCAGGCACGCGCATCCCTGGCAGGTTGCCATCGCGCCGTCGATAGCGCAGCATCAGATAATCAAGAAATTTCCGGGATGACGCATGGCACGCGCGAAGAACGTTCTCTGGATCATGTGCGACCAGCTTCGCTATGATTATCTCGGCTGCACCGGCCACCCCACGCTGAAGACGCCGAACATCGACGCCATGGCCAGGCGCGGCGTGCTGTTCTCGAAGGCCTATGTGCAATCGCCGATCTGCGGACCGTCGCGGATGTCGTTCTACACCGGGCGCTACATGCGCTCGCACGGCTCGCATTGGAACGGCTGGCCGCTGCGCGTCGGCGAGCCCACGCTCGGCGATCATCTCAAGAAAATCGGCGTGCGCAATGTGCTGGTCGGCAAGACCCACATGGCGCCTGACATTGAAGGCATGAAGGCGCTCGGCATCCCGCCGGAATCGGTCATCGGCGTGCATGTCGCCGAATGCGGCTTCGAGCCTTACGAGCGCGACGACGGCCTGCATCCGACCGGACGGCCACGTCCGAAATACGACGAATATCTGCGCCGGCAGGGTTTTGAAGCGACGAACCCCTGGGAACACTGGGCCAATTCAGGCGCGGCGGAGGACGGCTCGTTGCAGAACGGCTGGCTGCTGGTGCACGCCGACAAGGCCGCGCGCGTGCCGGACGAGCATTCCGAGACGCCCTACATGACGCGGCGCGCGATGGATTTCATCAGCGAGGCCGAGACCGACGGCCGGCCGTGGTGTCTGCATCTGTCCTACATCAAGCCGCACTGGCCCTACATCGCGCCGGAGCCCTATGCGAGCATGTATTCGACTGGCGACATGATCCCGGTGATCCGCTCCGAGCGCGAGCGGCAGAACCCGCACCCGGTGTTCGGCGCCTACATGGACATGCGCTACTCCCGCAACATGGCGCGCGACGAAGCCCGCGAGAAGGTGATCCCGACCTATATGGGCCTGATCACCCAGATCGATGACCAGATGGGCGTGCTGATGAAATTTCTGGAGGAACGCGGCCTCCTGGAAACCACCATGATCGTGTTCACGTCCGACCACGGCGATTACCTCGGCGATCACTGGATGGGCGAGAAGGATTTGTTCCACGAGCAGTCGGCGAAGATCCCGCTGATCATCATCGACCCCTCGCGAGAGGCCGACGCGACGCGCGGCAGGCAGAGCGACGCACTGGTCGAAGGCATCGATCTCGCGCCGACGTTCGTCGATTATCTCGGCGGCAAGGTGCCGAGCCACATCCTCGAAGGACGTTCGCTGCTGCCGCTGCTGCGTGGACCTACGCCGCCGGATTGGCGCAAGGTGGCGTTCTCCGAATACGACTACGCCATGCAGGATGTCAGGTTGAAGCTGAACCAGCCGATCGAGCGCTGCCGCCTTTTCATGGTGTTCGACGGCCGCTGGAAATACGTCCACGCCTCCGGCTTCCGCCCGATGCTGTACGATCTCGAAACCGATCCGGAAGAATACGTGGATCGCGGCAACGATCCGGAATGTGCCGGCATCATTGCGCGGCTCCAGGCAGAGCTGTTCGACTGGGCGCTGCATCCGAGCGGCCACATCACGACGCCGCGGGAAAAGATCGCGGCTTATGCGGACAACCAGCTTCAGGTGAAGGCCGGATTCCTGATCGGCATCTGGGACGAGAACGAGCTCGCCGCGATCAGGGACGGTATCGCGCAGCGCGCGAAGATGTGAGCCTCGTGATTGCGAGCGTAGCGAAGCAACGACGAGAGGAGAGACTAGTTCTCGATCTTGTATCCCGTCGCCTTCACGATCGGCTGCCAGAACGCCGTGTTCGCGGCGAGTTCCCTGGTCAGCCCGTCCGCGCTGCTGCCAACCGGGATCAGGCCGATCGCCGTGAGCTTCGCCCTCACCTCGGGTTTTGCAAGCACCGCGCTCGAGGCCGCTCCTAACTTGCTCGCAAATTCCGGCGGGCTGCCGGCGGGAAGCCACATGCCGTACCAGGCGTCCGCCACGAGGTCGATGCCATTCTCCTTCAGCGTGGGAACGTCAGGTGCAAACGGCGAACGCTCCGCGCTCGAGACCGCAACGATCTTCACGCCCTTGGCACGATGCTGCGGCAGCGCATCGGCCAGCGTGGTGATCCCAAAGGAAATGTGGCCGCCGATGACGTCGTTGAGAACAGGCGCACTGCCGCGATAGGGCACGCGCGTGAGCGGGATGCCGAGATCCTTCTCGAGCTTGGAGCCCATGAAGTGGGGAATAGTGCCGTTGCTGGGAACGCCGAACGATGTCTTGTCGGGATGCGCTTTCAGCCAGGCGACAAATCTCTTGAAATCCGCAGCATCGATCTCCGGGCCGATCACGACGGCGAATTCGAACCGCGCGAGCAGCGACACCGGCATGAAATCCTTGGCGGTGTCGAAGCTCGGTGTCGTCTCCACCATCGGCAGCAGGTACATGGTCGGCCCCGTCGTCACCAGCACCATGCTGCCGTCGGGGCTCGCACCCTTCACCGATTTGATGCCGATCAGCCCGTCGCCGCCGGTGCGGTTCTCCACCACCATGGTCCGTTGCAGCATTGGCGCGACCTCCTGCGCAATCAGCCGGCACAGCGTGTCGCCGCCCGCGCCCGCCGCGAACGGAAAGATGATCTTGCTGAGTCCAGCCTGCGCTTGCGCCTCACCCGCCTGCGCCAGCAGCGGCAGGCCGAGACATCCTCCAAGACATCCGGCCATGAATTTGCGGCGATCCATTCGTATCCTCATCCAGCCCGTTATCGGTCGGCGGCATTAGAACCCGGCTGGCCGCCAAGACAAGGCCGGCCTTCGCCGATTGCCGCGCCTGCTGCCTTGCGCCGGCCGCCGTCCTGCTGCAAAAGCAGCCTCATCGGCGTTGCCCGTCGCTCCGCCGATTCCAGAGCAACCTGACAACACCATGGCCAGCCCCGAACTCAGTCAATTCCGCCGCATCGTCGTCAAGGTCGGCTCCGCGCTGCTGGTCGATTCCGACCGGGGTGAGGTGCGCGCCTCCTGGCTCGCTGCGCTCGCCGACGACATGGCGAAGCTGCACAAGGAGGGCCGCGACGTTCTCGTCGTCTCCTCGGGCTCGATCGCGCTCGGCCGCAGCCGGCTGAAACTGCCTCGCGGTCCGCTGAAGCTGGAGGAAAGCCAGGCGGCCGCAGCCGTCGGCCAGATCGCGCTGGCGCGGATCTGGTCGGAGGTGCTCGGCGCGCATGACATCGGCGCCGGCCAGATCCTGGTGACGCTCCAGGATACCGAAGAGCGCCGCCGCTATCTCAATGCCCGCTCCACGATCGGCAAGCTGCTGGAGTGGCGCGCGATCCCCGTCATCAATGAGAACGACACGGTTGCCACCACCGAGATCCGCTACGGCGACAACGACCGTCTCGCCGCCCGCGTCGCCACCATGGCGAGCGCCGATCTGCTGGTGCTGTTGTCCGACATCGACGGGCTCTACGACGCGCCGCCGAAGAACAATCCGAACGCAAAACTGATCCCCGTGGTCGAGAGCATTTCCTCGGAGATCGAGGCGGTGGCGGGAGATGCCGAGTCCGAACTGTCGCGCGGCGGCATGCGCACCAAGGTCGAGGCGGCCAAGATCGCAACGACTGGCGGCACGCATATGTTGATCGCATCAGGCAAGATCGAACACCCCTTGCAGGCGATCGCCAATGGCGGCCGCTGCACCTGGTTCCTGACGCCCGCCAATCCCATCACCTCGCGAAAACGCTGGATCGCGGGCACGCTGGAGCCGAAGGGCACGCTGACCATCGACGCCGGCGCGGTGACCGCACTGCGCGCCGGCGCCAGCCTGCTGCCCGCCGGCGTGATCAAGGTGGAGGGCCAGTTCGCCCGGGGCGATGCCGTGATCGTGCGCGGCCCCGATACCAGCGAGGTCGGCCGCGGCCTGATCGCCTACGACGCCGAGGTCGCCGAGCGCATCAGGGGCCGCTCGTCCCCGGATGTGATGAACATCCTCGGCATCAGCGGTCGCTCGGAGATGATCCACCGAGATGATCTGGTGGTGGGCGGGTAGGGCCCGCGGCCCGATCGCTGGGCCAGAGACCCAGCTGGGGCGCGGCACAACCCGGCGTACCTGCCATACCCTCCCGACCCTTCGCAAATGCGGGATTTCCGTGCTAGGACACCGCCTTAGCAGAAGGTTTGACGCCCCATGGCCGCCCCCCTCAAAGCCGTCGACGGCAATCCCGATCTCCAGGCGCTGATGTCCGATCTCGCCGCCCGTGCCCGCGCCGCTGCGCGCGTGCTGGCGCTGGCGCCGCCGGAGCAGAAGAACCGGGCGCTGGAGGCCATGGCGAAGGCGATCCGCAGCAATGCTGCGGCGATCCTTACCGCAAATGCCGAGGACGTCGCGGAAGCCCGCGCCTCGGGCAACGCAACCTCCTCCTTCATCGATCGCCTGACGCTGACGCCGGCGCGGGTCGAAGGCATGGCGGAAGGCATCGCCGTCGTGCGCGGCATCGCCGATCCCGTCGGCATCGTCACCGAGAGCTGGCAGCGGCCGAACGGCATGATCATCGAGCGCGTGCGCGTGCCGCTCGGCGTCGTCGGCGTGATCTTCGAGAGTCGTCCCAACGTCGCGGCGGATGCTGGCGTGCTGTGCCTGAAGTCGGGCAATGCCGTGATCCTGCGCGGCGGCTCCGACAGTTTCCGCTCCTGCCGCGCCATCCATGAATGCCTCGTGCAAGGTTTGCGCGAAGCGGGACTGCCCGAAGCTGCGATCACGCTGGTGCCGACGCGCGACCGTGCGGCGGTCGGCATGATGCTATCGGGCCTTAACGGAGCGGTCGACGTGATCGTGCCGCGGGGCGGCAAGAGCCTCGTCGCGCGCGTCGAGCAGGAAGCGCGCGTGCCCGTGTTCGCGCATCTCGAAGGCGTCAATCACGTCTACATCGATGCCAGCGCCGACCTCGCCATGGCGAAATCGATCGTGCTGAACGCCAAGATGCGCCGCACCGGCGTCTGTGGCGCGGCCGAAACGCTGCTGGTCGATCGCGCCGCAGCTGGCAAGAGCCTGAAGCCGCTCGTCGAGATGCTGCTCGACGCCGGCTGCGAAGTGCGCGGCGACGATGCCGTGCAGAAGACCGATTCGCGCGTAAAGCCTGCCAGCGAAGAGGATTGGGACACCGAATATCTCGACGCGATCATCGCGGCGAAGGTGGTCGACGGCGTCGACGGCGCGATCGCGCATATCCAGGACCACGGATCGCATCACACCGATGCGATCGTCAGCGAGAACGACGTGGCCGCGAAGAAATTCCTGAGCGAAGTCGATTCCGCGATCGTGCTCCACAACGCCTCGACGCAGTTCGCCGACGGCGGCGAGTTCGGCTTCGGCGCCGAGATCGGCATCGCCACCGGCCGCTTCCACGCCCGCGGCCCCGTGGGCGCCGAGCAGTTGACGAGCTTCAAGTATCGCGTTCACGGCACCGGGCAGACGCGGCCGTAAGTAAGGTCGCAAGGCGGGGGCATTGAGTAACACATTCGTCGTGCCGCGTTCGGTGGCGCAAGCGGCCCCGCCCTCGACCCCGGGCATGCGCATCGGCCTGCTCGGCGGCTCGTTCAATCCGCCGCACCAGGCCCATCGCGCGATCAGCCAATTCGCGCTCAAGCGATTGCAACTCGATCGGGTCTGGTGGCTCGTGACGCCGGGCAACCCGCTCAAGGAGAACGGCAATCTGCATGAGCTCGGCGAGCGCATGCAGGCCGCGCGTGACGTCGCTGACGACCCCAGGATCGAGGTGAGCTGTCTCGAATCCGTCATTCGTACGCGCTACACTATCGACACGATCAACACCTTGCGCCGCCGCTTCAACGGCCTGCGCTTCGTCTGGATCATGGGCGCCGACAACCTCGCTCAATTCCATCGTTGGCAGGACTGGAGGCGCATCGCCGCCCAGGTGCCGGTTGCGGTCATCGATCGTCCGCCGCAGAGCTTTCGGGCGCTCGCCTCTCCCGCCGCCAAGGCGCTGGCGCGCTACCGCCTGGCGGAGAATAAGGCAGCCTTGCTTGCGGATCAGCCGGCGCCGGCCTGGGTCTTCCTGACCGGATTGAAGCTGAATCTCTCCTCAACGGGCCTGCGGAACCCGGACGGGAGCTGGAAAGGTACGAAGTGAGACGGATTCTGCGCGGGGTTGGGGCTCTCTGGCATATTGAAACCCTTAACCCCACATGATGTAGTGTAGCCAGTGAGCGCTGGATTCGGCGTTCGCGATACAGTGAAAGGAATGGTCCCTGACCACATCTGTATTGTCCAAGTCTGTTTTACCCAAGGCAAAACCGGCGCGTAAAACATCGACCAAAGCTGCGGCCTTGAAGGCGCAACCCGACGCCGACAAGACGCTGAGCCTGATCCTCTCCCGCCTTGACGACATGAAGGCGGAAGAGACGGTCACCATCGACCTTCGCGGCAAATCGGCATACTCCGACTACATGATCATCACCACCGGCCGGGCGAACCGGCACGTTGGCGCGATCGCGGAGAACGTCGCCAAAGGCCTCAAGGAAAACGGCATCAAGAACATCCACGTCGAGGGCTTGCCCAATTGCGACTGGGTGCTGATCGATTCCGGCGATGTGATCGTGCACGTGTTCAGACCCGAGGTCCGTGAGTTCTACAACCTCGAGAGACTGTACACGCAGGGCCCGGGGGCGGCGAAGGCGATCTAGGCTGACTTGAGCCGATTTCGCATCGGCTGACGCGCATGCTAGCGTCATGCGCGCGCATGGTGCGCGCGATTCAAGAGATGCTATGCGTGTTGCCGTCATTGCGGTGGGCCGGCTGAAGCAGGGCCCCGAACGGGAGCTTGCCGACCGCTATTTCGAGCGGTTCGACGAGACCGGCCGCAAGCTCGGATTCCGTGAGCTCTCTGTCCACGAAATCCCGGAAAGCCGCGCCCGCGACGCCGCAACGCGGATGACCGAGGAGGCCGCGGCGATCTCCGCCCATATCCCCGGCAAATCGATCCTGGTGGCGATGGACGAGCGCGGGCAAAATCTCGATTCCACCGTATTCGCACGGAATCTCGGGCGCTGGCGCGACGAGGGTGCCGGTCATACGATCTTCGTGATCGGAGGGGCGGACGGACTTTCGCCCGAATTGCGCCGTAAGGCCAAGCTCGCGATCGCGTTCGGCTCTGCGACCTGGCCGCACCAGATGGTCCGCGTCATGCTTCTGGAACAGCTGTATCGGGCCGCCACCATTCTGGCCGGCCACCCCTATCATCGCGCGTGATTCGCGCCACAACGAGCACCTTGCAGACGAGATGCGAGCGCCGATCCTCAATTTGCTGCTGATTGCGAGTTGCGCCGGGGCAAGCCTCTTCGCCGAAGAAACCCTCGCGCAAGCTCAGACGGGGGCACCGGCGCCACAGACCGCAGCCATCTCGCCGGACGCCATCAAGCAGCGTGAGCAGGAGCTGGAGGCAGCGCGCGCCGGCCAGAAGAGCGCGGAGGAAGCGCAAGCCAAGCTGAAGGCCGAAATCACCGCGCTCGGCCAGGACCGCACCCAGCTCAATCAGCAATTGATCGACACCGCCGCCAATGTTCGCACCGTCGAGACCAAGATCGACGCGGCCGAAGCGCGGCTGAAGACGCTGAACGGCCGCGAGCAGGCGGCACGCGCCTCGCTCGATTCGCGTCGCGCCGACATCGTCGAGGTGCTGGCGGCCCTGCAACGCGCCGGCCGGCGCACGCCGCCAGCATTGCTGGTGCGGCCCGAAGATGCGCTGCAATCGCTACGCACCGCGATGCTGCTCGGTGCCCTCGTGCCGGAATTGCGCGGCCGCGCCGAGAAGATCGCGGGCGAGCTCGGCGACCTCGTGGCCTTGCGCAAAACCATCGCCGCCGAGCGCGACCAGCTCGCATCCGACCGCGACAAGATTCGCAGCGACCAGACCCGCCTCACCGCCCTGGTCGAGGAGCGGCAGCGGCAGCAATCCTCGCGCGAAAAGGACCTCGACGCCGAGAATTCGCGCGCCATCACCCTGTCAAAGCAGGTCGGCGATCTCCAGGGGCTGATCGCCAAGATGGAGCAGGACCTGCAAAGCGCCGCCAGGGCGGCCGAGAAAGCGGCCGAGGCCGCAAAACAGGCCGAGGCCAACGAGGCTAAGGCAGCAGCGGCAAACGCGACGGCCGATGCCAAATCAGGGCCGGCCGTGTTCAAGGACCGCTCCCGGACCAGCCCGGCGATCCTGTTCGCCTCGGCGAAGGGGCTCCTGCCCCTGCCGGTTAACGGTAACAAGATCAGGGACTTTGGCGGTTCCGACGGAATCGGTGGGATTCAGAAGGGCATTTCGCTGGCCACCAAGCCTGGTTCGCAAGTCACGACGCCCTGCGACGGCTGGGTGGTCTATGCCGGCCCGTTCCGCAGCTATGGACAACTCTTGATCCTCAATGCCGGGGGCGGGTATCATGTCCTGATCGCCGGGATGGAGCGCATTTCGGTAAACATCGGACAGTTTGTGCTCACGGGGGAGCCGGTCGCGACCATGGGGTCGACATCTCAAGTCGCCTCCATTCTCGCCACCAACGCGAGTCAACCTGTGCTGTATGTCGAGTTCCGCAAAGACGGCACTCCAATCGATCCAGGTCCATGGTGGGCCGCAAATGAAGGCGAGAAGGTTCGCGGATGATGCGCAAGACTTCAGTTATCCTCCTCAGCGCGGCCACCGGTGCGGCGCTGACGCTGTTCGTGACCCAGCCGCGCGCGGTGTTCATGGGCTCCAGCGCGCGAGCCGCGACCGCCGACACTTATCGCCAGCTCAATCTGTTCGGCGACGTCTTCGAGCGCGTGCGCTCCGACTATGTCGAGAAGCCCGACGACACCAAGCTGATCGAATCCGCCATCAGCGGCATGCTTTCCGGCCTCGATCCGCATTCGAGCTACATGGATGCCAAGAGCTTCCGCGACATGCAGGTGCAGACCCGCGGCGAGTTCGGCGGCCTCGGCATCGAGGTCACCATGGAAGACGGCCTGATCAAGGTGGTCTCGCCGATCGACGATACGCCGGCCTCGCGCGCCGGCGTCATGGCCAACGACATCATCACCAATCTCGACGATGAGGCGGTGCAGGGCCTGACCCTGAACCAGGCGGTCGAGAAGATGCGCGGCCCCGTCAACACCAAGATCAAGCTCAAGATCATCCGCAAGGGCCAGGACAATCCGATCGACGTCACGCTGGTGCGCGACAACATCCGCGTTCGCTCGGTGCGCGCGCGCGTCGAGGCTGACGACATCGCCTATATCCGCATCACCACCTTCAACGAGCAGACCACCGAAGGCCTGAAGAAGGAGATTGCGAACCTCTCGAGCCAGATCGGCGACAAGCTCAAGGGCTACATCATCGACCTCCGCAACAATCCGGGCGGTCTGCTCGAGGAGGCCGTGACCGTGTCCGACTCCTTCCTGGAGAAGGGCGAGATCGTCTCGACCCGCGGCCGCAACGCCGAGGAGACCCAGCGCCGCGTCGCGCATGCGGGCGACCTCACCAAGGGCAAGCCAGTCATCGTGCTCGTCAACGGCGGTTCGGCCTCGGCGTCGGAAATCGTCGCCGGCGCGCTGCAGGACCACAAGCGCGCGACCATTGTCGGCACCCGCTCGTTCGGCAAGGGGTCGGTGCAGACCATCATCCCGCTGGGCTCGGGCAATGGCGCGCTGCGCCTGACCACCGCGCGCTACTACACGCCGTCGGGCAAGTCGATCCAGGCCAAGGGCATCGTGCCTGACATCGAGGTGCTGCAGGACGTGCCCGACGAGCTGAAGTCGCGCACCGACACCAAGGGTGAAGCTTCGCTCCGCGGCCATCTCAAGAACGACGGCGACGAGAAGACCGGTTCGCAGTCCTACGTTCCGCCTGATGCCAAGGACGACAAGGCGCTCAAGATGGCCGACGACCTGCTCCACGGCATCAAGAACAGCGCCAGCGCCGCGCCGGCGCCGGGTGGCGACAACAAGGCCGCGCCCGCGACGGACAAGCCCAAGGCCGCGAACTAAGGCCGCGAACGAAGGCGGCGAACGAAGGCCGCGAGCTAAACGCGATCGACGCGATCTCATGCAAAGGGCGGCTCCAACAGCCGCCCTTTTTGCTGCTGCCCATTTTGCTTGGGAACTCCCGACATCCCCGGCCTATCCCGGCCTGCCGCCGCTTGACCGCGGCGTGGTATCGTCGGTGGAGTGATTCGGGATCTCGCATGACTGAAACGGCCGATGATCTGAGCGCCCCGCTCGGACAGGACACGCCGCGCCGGAAACGGCGGCTGCGGCTGCCGTTCACCGCCATGCAGTTGCTGGCTGTGATGCTCGGCCTGTTCCTGGTGACCTTCGCCGGCTTCGCCATCTTCAACAAGGACCCGCTCGGCGGCGAGCCGATGACGCGGATCGCGATCCGCGATCTCAAGGCCACGGACGAGAAGCCTGCCGCCGGCCAAAGCGAGGAAAGCAAGCGCGCGACCAAGGAGGCGCCGAAGGAAGCCGCCTCCGGCGATCAGAAGACCGTCACCATGATCGACGGCTCGACCGGCGCGCGCCACGACGTGGTGATCGGCGCGGGCGACGCCGCCGACAAGGGCGAGGCGGTTTCCGCTCCGCCCCCCGTCATGACCGGGATCGATCCCAAGCTGCTGGAGAAGTCGCGCTACGGCATGATCCCCGCGGTATCGGGCGATCTCAAGCCGTTCAACGTCTACGCCGCCGAGGCCGACCGCGCCAAGGCCGCGAAGATGCCCGTGGTGGCGATCGTGATCGGCGGCCTCGGCGTCGGTGCCGCCAAGACCACCGATGCCATCATGAAGCTGCCGGGCGCGGTGACGCTGGCCTTCACGCCTTATGGATCTGATCCCGGAAAGTTGGCCGAGCGCGCCCGCGCCCAGCGCCACGAGATCTTCCTGCAGATTCCGATGGAGCCCTACGATTTCCCGGACAATGATCCCGGCCCGCAAACCCTGCTGACCTCGCTCACGGCAGACCAGAACACCGATCGCCTCTACTGGCACCTGAGCCGGATACAGGGCTATGCCGGCATCACCAATTTCATGGGCGCTCGCTTCGTGGCGACGGACGCGGCAATGCAGCCGATCATCCGCGAGGCCTCCAAGCGCGGCCTCGGCTTCTTCGACGACGGCTCCTCGCCGCGCAGCATCGCAGGCCAGGCGGCCGGCAGCCTCACCGTGCCATTCGGCAAGGGCGACATCGCGCTCGACGCGGTGCCGACCCCGACCGAGATCGACCGTGCGCTGAACAAGCTGGAATCGATGGCGAGGGAACGCGGGGTCGCCATCGGCACCGCCTCCGCGCTTCCCGTCTCGATCGAGCGGGTCGGCGCCTGGATCAAGACATTGAGCGACCGAGGTATCCTTTTGGTGCCATTGACAACCGCGATGCTGAAATCAAAATCCAGTTAAATCAAAGAATTGGTACGCCACGGGCCGGAGTGCCCGGCAGCGTTCCAGCAGTACCCGAGAGGTTTGGCGGAATGGCGCGTTACGAGGATCTGCCCTACCGAACCTGTGTCGGGGTCATGCTGATCAATCCGAAAGGCCTGGTGTTCATCGGCCGCCGTGCCGGCGGCATCGAGCACGTCGACGACCGCCATGTCTGGCAGATGCCGCAGGGCGGGGTCGATCCCGGCGAGGACAATTGGGCCGCTGCCAAACGCGAGCTTTATGAAGAAACCAGCGTGCGCTCGATCGAGCGGCTCGCCGAGGTGCCGGACTGGCTGATCTACGACATTCCGCGCACGGTGGCGGGACGCGCCTGGAAGGGCCGCTACCGCGGCCAGCGCCAGAAATGGTTCGCGGTGCGCTTCACCGGCAAGGACAGCGAGATCAATGTCGAGAAGCCCGGCGGCGGCGGCCACAAGGCCGAATTCGTCAGCTGGCGCTGGGAGCCGATGAAGAATCTCCCCGAGCTGATCATTCCGTTCAAGCGCCCTGTCTATGAGCGCGTGGTCAAGGAATTTTCCGCGCTCGCGGACGACTAGATCAAATTGTCGTCCGGACTTTGGTGCTAAGGCATCGCCGGACTGACAATGAGAGACTCCCGCGTGACGAGCGAAAAACCCTACCGTCCCAATGTCGGGATCGCGCTGTTCAATGCCGACGGCCGCGTGCTGATCGGGCACCGCTTCAAGGGTGACGGCCCCGAGATCATCCTGCCGGGGCTCGACTGGCAGATGCCCCAAGGCGGCGTCGACGAGGGCGAGAACCTTCGCGATGCCGCGGTGCGCGAGCTCTGGGAGGAGACCAGCGTCGTCAGCGCCTGCTATCTCGGCGAGACCGACTGGTTCACTTACGAATTCCCGCCCTATGACGGTCCGCAGACCCATCGGCTGGCCAAATTCCGCGGCCAGCGTCAGAAGTGGTTCGCGCTGCGCTTCACCGGCAAGGAGGACGAGATCGACCCGCTGACGCCGCGCAACGGCCAGCCCGCGGAGTTCGACGCGTGGCGCTGGGAGCGACTCGATCGCGTCGCCGACCTCGTGGTGCCGTTCCGCCGCGACGTCTACCGCGCAGTAGCCCAGGAGTTCGCGCCCTTCGCAAACTGAATTCGCGAAAACAACCCCATGCACAGTAGGCCGGAGGTTGGTTGATCAGAGAAGTTTTTCGGAATTTGAGTGAGCAACGCAGCACTCTCTCGTTCCCTCCCCACAAGGGGGGAAGGGAACGCACCCAGTGGCGATTGTGGCTTATACTGCGAGGCTAATTGATCGGTCCCACCGTAAACGGGCCGATCGCGATGACGTGGCAGTCGCTGTCGTGCTTGACGCAATCGGCGATCGCGCCGTCGACGGCGGTCTGCTCGTCGGCGGCCTTCAGGCCTAGGCCGGGGCGGCCCGACGTTCCGACGGCGACCGCATTCCAGCCCAAGCCGTCGCCGAGCTTGCGCACGACCTCGGGGCGCGCATCGGCCACGATCGAGGGGTTGCTCGCGGGGTGGAAGAAGCCAACGGCCCTGAGCAGGGTCGGGATTGGCACGACATAGACATCGTCAACCGCCACGACCATGCAGGGAGAGCCTGCGAACGCACCGCAGGATTCCAGCGAACGCCGCGTAGCCTCGTCGACCGAGGTCGCCCCCAGCGTCATGAAATACTGACCGCCCGGCCCGAGCGCGACCGCCCGTGACTTTGCCGCCGGCGCGTAGACGTTCTCGATGCGGGTCCTGGCCTGATCGCGCAGCAGCGGAAAATCTTTCGCCACGAGCGGGCGCTCGGTCATGCTGTCGTGCCGCACCCAGGGCGGCGGCGGCATCGGCGGATTACCATGGCTGTAGACCACCTTGTTGCCGACCGCATAGAGCTCGCAGCGCCGCGGCGATTGCGCGGCATCCGCACGCTTCTGGCACTGATCGAGCGCGGCGGCGCGCGCTGCTTCCTCATTCGGCTGATTGACCGAGGCGCCAGTGAAGCCGGTGATGTTCAGGGCGAAGGCCTTGTAATCGCCGGCGGCTGAATAATCATTGCCGAGATAGCCACGCACGCGCTCACTGACAAACGGCACCGCATCCGCAGGGAGCTTGCCGTTCGGTGCCGCCGGCGTCGGCACTGGCGTGGACATCGGCGTGGCGGCAGCCATTTGGGTCGGTCTCGACGTCGGCGTCGGTGAAGGCATCGGCGCCTTCGCGGCCATCGTGGGTGTTGGACTCGGGGTCGCTGCGGCCGTCGCGCCTGGCAGCGGAGCAGGCGCGGTTGACGCCGCGACATCAGGTGTCTTGCCGGTCTCGAGTTTGCTGAAATAGAGGAGGCCGCCGACGGCGATGGCGACGACCGAGACCACGCCGACCACCAATGGCCACATCCAGCTCGGCCCCTGCCCTGCCTTGACGGCCTTCTTCAGCTGCGGCGTCGCAAAAGTCCCGTCCTCACGCCGCATCGCCACCATGTAGGCGTGCACCGGCGTCGGAATGTTCTTGACCTCCTGCGCACCGATATCGGCGAACTGCACCGACAGCTTGTTGGCGACCTGCTCGTGCACGGCACGGGAGATGCAGATGCCACCGACCTCGGCGAGCCCCTCGAGCCGGGCCTGCGATATTGACGCCGTCGCCGAGCAGATCGCCGTCACGTTCGACGACGTCGCCGATGGTGATGCCGATCCGGAACGTCATCTGCCGGCTCGCCGGATAGGCCATGTTTCGCGTTCGCAAGGACTCCTGGATGTCGATCGCGCAGCGCACAGCTTCGACTGCGCTCGGGAATTCGGCGAGCACGGCGTCACCGGCGGTGTTGAAGATGCGTCCGCCGGCCCTGGCAATGAAGTCGTCTACGACAAGACGATAGGATGCCAGACGCCGCAGCGTCTCCTCTTCATCCTCCGCGACCAGCCTTGAGTAACCGGCAATATCGGCTGCGAAAATCGCTGCGACCTTGCGTTTCATCTGCTACCCGCCCCGGAACACATCCGCGGGCGCAGAATGCCGCCATCTCCGGCGCGGTGCAACAAAGTTTCAGCGCCCGCCAGTTGTGGTGACGAGCGCTGAACTTGTTCAGGAATTTAGAGCTTTGAGCCCCGGAGCAGTGCACCGGGGCTTAGTGCATCGCCGTGGTATTGAGCTGCTGCTGGATGCTCTTGAAGTGATCGAGCCGCTCGATCGCCTGATCGAGCTCGCCGCCTTCGTGCTCCTTCAAGCCTTCCTCCATCTCCGCGATGGTCTCGGCGAACTCGGCGCGGTCGAGCTCGGCCAGCGAGGTCGCGACGTCGGCAAGCACGGTCAGGCCCTTTTCGGAGACTTCGGCGAGGCCGCCGAGCACGATGATCTTCTCGTGGCGGCCAGCGGTGGTGACGACGAGGATGCCGGGACGGATCGCAGCCACGACAGGCGCGTGCCCCGCCAGCACGCCGAAGTCACCTTCGACACCGGGAATGTCGACCTGATCGACTTCGCCCGAGAAGGCGAGCTTTTCCGGAGAGACGAGATCGAAGTGGAAGGTGGCCATGGGAAACCTTGCGAATGGCGAATGGCGAATAGCGAGTGGCGAAAAGGAGCAGCGAAACTATTCGCGACTCCCCATTCGCCATTCGCTTCTTAAGCCGCTTCAGCGGCGAGCTTCTTGCCCTTCTCGACGGCTTCTTCGATGGTGCCGACCATGTAGAAGGCGGCTTCCGGCAGGTGGTCATACTTGCCTTCCACCAGGCCCTTGAAGCCCTTGATGGTGTCGGCGAGGTCGACGAACTTGCCCGGCGAACCGGTGAAGATCTCGGCGACGTGGAACGGCTGCGACATGAAGCGCTCGACCTTGCGGGCGCGGGCCACGGTCAGCTTGTCCTCTTCCGAAAGCTCGTCCATGCCGAGAATGGCGATGATGTCCTGGAGCGCCTTGTAGCGCTGCAGCACCTGCTGAACCTGACGGGCCACCGCGTAGTGCTCCTCGCCGACGACCAGCGGGGAGAGCATGCGCGAGGTCGAGTCGAGCGGGTCCACCGCCGGATAGATGCCCTTTTCGGCGATCGAGCGCGACAGCGTGGTGGTTGCGTCAAGATGCGCGAACGAGGTCGCGGGCGCCGGGTCGGTCAAGTCGTCGGCCGGAACGTAGATGGCCTGCACCGAGGTGATCGAACCCTTCTGGGTGGTGGTGATGCGCTCCTGCAGCGCGCCCATGTCGGTCGCGAGCGTCGGCTGATAACCCACGGCGCTCGGAATACGACCGAGCAGCGCCGACACTTCCGAGCCGGCCTGGGTGAAGCGGAAGATGTTGTCGACGAAGAACAGCACGTCCTGGCCCTGGTCGCGGAAGTCTTCGGCGATGGTCAGACCCGTGAGCGCGACGCGGGCGCGGGCGCCCGGGGGCTCGTTCATCTGGCCGAACACCAGCGCGCATTTCGACTTCACGCTCGGATCCGGATTCTTCGGATCGGCGTTGACCTTGGACTCGATGAACTCGTGATAGAGGTCGTTGCCCTCGCGGGTCCGCTCGCCGACGCCGGCGAACACGGAGTATCCACCGTGCGCCTTCGCGACGTTGTTGATCAGCTCCTGAATCAGCACGGTCTTGCCGACGCCGGCGCCGCCGAACAGGCCGATCTTGCCACCCTTCGCATACGGAGCAAGAAGATCGACGACCTTGATGCCGGTGACGAGAATTTCAGCTTCGGTCGACTGGTCGGTGTAGGTCGGCGCTTCCTGGTGGATCGCGCGCAGGCCTTCCGCCTTGACCGGACCGGCTTCGTCGATCGGCTCGCCGATGACGTTGATGATGCGGCCGAGCGTGCCTTCACCGACGGGAACGCGGATCGGCGAACCGGTGTCGGTCACTTCCTGGCCGCGAACCAGACCTTCGGTGGTGTCCATCGCGATGGTGCGGACGGTGGACTCACCGAGATGCTGAGCGACTTCGAGCACCAGGCGATTGCCGCCGTTCTTGGTCTCGAGCGAGTTGAGAATGGCCGGCAGGTGGCCTTCGAACTGCACGTCGACGACGGCGCCGATGACCTGGGTGACGCGACCGAGCTGGGCTGCCATTGAATGTCTCCTTCGATCCGAACTTGTAGACCACGGTCAACCGACCGGGATGTTGGGTTTGACGAGTGCCGATGCGTCTTTGCTAGACGGCTTCGGCGCCCGAGATGATTTCGATCAGTTCCTTGGTGATCTGCGCCTGACGCGTGCGGTTGTAGACCAGCGTCTGCTTGCGGATCATCTCACCGGCGTTGCGCGTCGCGTTGTCCATCGCGCTCATCTGAGCGCCGTAGAACGAGGCGTTGTTCTCGAGCAGCGCGCGGAAGATCTGGACAGCGAGGTTGCGCGGCAGAAGACGGGTGAGAATCTCGTCCTCTTCGGGCTCGTATTCGTAAGACGTCGTGTTGGCGCTCGAGTCCTCCTCGACCACCAGCGGGATGATCTGCTGGGCGGTCGGGATCTGCGCGATCACCGAACGGAAGCGCGAGTAGAACAGCGTGCAGACGTCGAACTCGCCGGCGTCGAACCGCGCCAGAACCTTCTTGGCGATATCCTCGGCATTGACGAAGCCGAGCTGGCGCACGCTGCGCAGGTCGAGATGCTCGACGATCTGCTTGTCGAACTGCCGGCGGAGCTGCTCGTAGCCCTTGCGGCCCACGCAGAAGAATTTCACGTCCTTGCCCTGGGCGATCAGCGCCAAGGCGCGCTCGCGGGCGAGACGCACGATCGACGAGTTGAAGGCGCCCGACAGGCCGCGCTCGCCGGTGCAAACCAGCAGCAGATGAACCTGGTCGCGGCCGGTGCCGGCCAGCAGCACCGGCGCGCCGGGCGAACCTGCCGCGGCGCTGGCGATGTTAGAGATGACGGCGCTCATCTTGTCGGCATAAGGACGCGCCGCTTCCGCCGCGGTCTGCGCACGTCGCAGCTTCGAGGCCGCGACCATCTGCATGGCCTTGGTGATCTTTTGCGTCGCCTTGGTGGAGGCGATGCGCACGCGCATGTCTTTAAGTGACGCCATTCTTCGTTCACCCCGGCGGTTCGACCCAGACGGTCAAGCCACTAGCCTATCCCAGTCGTCATGCCCGGGCTCGTCCCGGGCATCCACGTTCTATCTTGCAAGCCGAAACGCGTGGATGGCCGGGACATCATTTGCGAAGACGCGCTTCGCGCTTTAGCCCGGCCATATCGGCTGTTAATTACGCGAAGCTCTTCGCAAAGCCTTCGACCACCGACTTCAGCTTGGCAGCAGTGTCGTCGGAGAGGTCTCGGCTGTCGCGGATCGCATTGAGGATGTCGACGTGCTTGCCGCGCAGCAGCGACAGCAGCCCGTCCTCGAACGCGCGCACCTTGCTGACCGGAAGCGGATCGAGATAGCCGTTGGTGCCGGCCCAGATCACGCAGACCTGCTCTTCCATCTTCAGCGGCGAGAACTGCGGCTGCTTCAACAGCTCGGTCAGGCGCGAGCCGCGGTTCAGCAGGCGCTGGGTCGAGGCGTCGAGGTCGGAGCCGAACTGCGCGAACGCCGCCATTTCGCGGTACTGCGCGAGCTCGCCCTTGATCTTGCCGGCGACCTTCTTGGTGGCCTTGGTCTGCGCCGAGGAGCCGACGCGCGACACCGACAGACCGACGTTCACCGCGGGGCGGATGCCCTGGAAGAACAGGTCGGTTTCCAGGAAGATCTGACCGTCGGTGATCGAGATGACGTTGGTCGGGATGTAGGCCGACACGTCGTTGGCCTGGGTTTCGATGACGGGCAGCGCCGTCAGCGAGCCCGAGCCCTGGTCCTTGTTCAGCTTCGCCGCGCGCTCGAGCAGGCGGGAGTGCAGATAGAACACGTCGCCCGGATAGGCTTCGCGGCCCGGCGGCCGGCGCAGCAGCAGCGACATCTGGCGGTAGGCGACGGCCTGCTTGGACAGATCGTCATAGATGATGACCGCGTGCATGCCGTTGTCGCGGAAGTACTCGCCCATGGTGCAGCCGGTGAAGGGCGCGATGTACTGCATCGGCGCCGGATCGGAGGCGGTGGCGGCGACGACGATCGAGTATTCGAGCGCGCCCTGCTCTTCGAGCACCTTCACGAACTGGGCAACCGTCGAACGCTTCTGGCCGACCGCGACGTAGACGCAGTACAGCTTGATGTTCTCGTCGGGCTGCGCGTTGAGCGGCTTCTGGTTCAGGATGGTGTCGAGCGCGATCGCGGTCTTGCCGGTCTGACGGTCGCCGATGATCAGCTCGCGCTGACCGCGGCCGATCGGGATCAGGGCATCGATCGCCTTGAGGCCGGTCGCCATCGGCTCGCTCACCGATTTGCGCGGAATGATGCCGGGCGCCTTGACGTCGACGCGCATGCGCTTGTCGGCCTGGATCGGGCCCTTGCCGTCGATCGGGTTGCCGAGCGCGTCGACGACGCGGCCGAGCAGGCCCTTGCCGACCGGCGCGTCCACGATGGCGCGGGTGCGCTTGACGGTCTGGCCTTCCTTGATCTCGCGGTCGGCACCGAAAATAACGACACCGACGTTGTCGGTTTCGAGGTTCAGCGCCATGCCGCGCGTGCCGTTCTCGAATTCGACCATTTCGCCGGCCTGGACATTGTCCAGACCGTAGACGCGGGCGATGCCGTCGCCGACGGACAGCACCTGTCCGACTTCGGAGACTTCAGCTTCCTGGCCGAAATTCTTGATCTGGTCCTTGAGGATCGCGGAAATTTCCGCGGCGCGGATGTCCATCAGCCTGCCTCTTTCATCGCGTGCTTGATCGAATTGAGTTTGGTGCGAAGCGAACTATCGATCATGCGGCTGCCAAGCTTCACGACGAGGCCACCGATGATCGAGGGATCGATCTTCACGTTGAGCGCGACGTCCTTGCCGGTCACCGACTTCAGGGCAACCTTGAGGGCGTCGAGATTCTTGTCCGAGAGCGCTTCCGCGACCGTGACATCCGCCGTCGCCTCGCCCTTGAACCTGGCGACGAGGGCGCGATAGGCGCGGATGACGTCGGCCACCGCGAACAGGCGGCGGTTGGCGGTCAGCACTTTGAGGAAATTGGCGGAAATGCCTGATATGCCCGCCTTGTCCAGCACCGCCGAAAGGGCTTTTGACTGGGCGTCAGCCGCAAAAACCGGGCTGCGGACGAGGCGCTTGAGATCAGCGCTTTCGTTCAGCAGAGCCTCGAACTTGTCGAGATCGGCCTTGACCTCGTCGACCACTTTCTGGTCGCGGGCGAGTTCAAACAAGGCCGTTGCATAACGGCCGGACACACCTGAAACCGACGTATCTTCTGCTGCCACCGACGCGCTCTTTGTGCTGTCAAACTCGCAAGGGGAAAACCGTCGCCACAACGCGGCGCCTAGCGATCCAAGCCCTTGGAATTCAAGCGGGACTTTGATTCTCGGCCGACACGGGGACGTGCCGGGTCCGTTAAAATCGCGGCTTTGCTAACATAGCAGGCGCGCACGTGCAACATGACGCCAAATTAAAGGCATGAGGTTCTGTCGGCCGTTCGTCGCAGTTCGAGACGCGGCTGCGACCGCCTGGCCTGAGTTGCCAGGCTACGGGCTGCCGGGCGCCGTTCGTGGGCAACGCGCGCATTCGTTCCCGCCCTCAGCGCATACCCGCCATGAACACGGATCGCTGAGTCGTGACTTCGGCCCCGCCGATCGCGGCCGCCGAATACTTACCCAATTCTAAACAGGAAGTTTAATAACTTCGTTTTACAGTATAGCTAAGTAATAATTTGGTTAAAGAACCGTTAAAGTGAAAGATTACGGAACTTCGGCTGAATATCGATTCAGATCACAAGATATTTCACGACGACACGGAACGGATTTACTGCCCAATTCACGCCTCATTAGGAATCGAAACGCCAACCCGCTCACAAACTGATGGGGGCTCCACTAGCCACATATGTGGCAATACTAGCGTAGGGACCACTAAATGCTGTCTTTGAAGACGCTGGGCACTGCGACCCGGCCGCGCACGGCGATCGCTTTCGTCGCTGCAACTCTCATCGTCGGTGGAACTGCCACCGAAGCTTCCGCCAAATCCAGGCATCACCACAGGGGTTCTCACCACCACCACCAGGCCTTGGCCGAGGCCAACGCGGGCTTCGATTGGCGCAACGCCAATGCGTCGATGACGCCGTCGCAGGGTACCGGCCGCAGCTTCTCCGGCATGGCTTCCTATTACGGCAACGAATCCGGTAGCCGCACCGCTTCGGGCCAGCGCTTCAACCAGAACGCCCTCACCGCGGCGCACCGCTCGCTGCCGTTCGGCACCAAGCTGCGCGTCACCCATGGCGGCCAGAGCGTCATCGTCACCATCAATGACCGTGGCCCGTTCGTGCGCGGCCGCGTGCTCGACCTCTCCACCGGCGCTGCCCGCGCCATCGGCCTCACCGGCGCCGGCGTCGGCCGCGTCACCGCGGAAGTGATCTCCTAACAGCGATCTCGCGCCTCAGCCCACACGCGCAGTTTTCATCGGTTTGATGCGCGCGTGAAACAAGCCCGCGGTCTTGGGGGACCGCGGGCTTTTTGCTGGGGCGTTTTTGACGACACGCACAGCTGCGTTCCTTCCCCCTCACGCACACCTTTTACGGGGCCACCCTCTCCCCCGCCCTCCCCCGCAAGGGGGGGAGGGAGCGCAGTTGTGCCTTGTGGCTCACAAAAAGCTCTGCGGGTCGACGTCGACCTCGAGCTTCTGGTTGCCCTTCGGCTTCGGACACACCGCCAGCCAGTTGCGCAAATAATCCGAGAGATCAAAGCCGCGCGCCGATTTCACCAGGATGCGGAAGCGGTAGCGGCCCTTGATGACGGCGAGCGGGGCTTCGGCGGGGCCGAGCACGACCACGCGCTCGTCGCGCGGCGCGCGTGCCACGAGCTGGCGGCCGAGGCCTTCGGCGCTCGGACGATCGCCCGCGGAAATGATCAGGCTGGCGAGGCGTCCGAACGGCGGATAGAGCGTCTTCTCGCGCAGATCGATCTCGCTGTCGTAGAAAGCCTCGCGATCGCAGGCGATCAGCGCCTTCATCACGGGATGATCCGGCTGATGCGTTTGCAGATAGCCGACGCCACGGCCCTGCTCGCGCCCGGCACGGCCGATCACCTGATTGAGCAATTGCCAGGTCCGTTCCGCCGCGCGCGGATCGCCGTTGCTGAGGCCGAGATCCGCATCGACCACCCCGACGAGATTCAGGCGCGGAAAATTGTGGCCCTTGGCGACGAGCTGCGTGCCGATGATGATGTCGACGCGGCCTTCCGCAATGTCGTTTAGCTCACTTCGCATCGTCTCGATCGAGGTGATGAGATCGCTCGACAGCACCATGGTGCGCGCGTCAGGGAAAAGCGCCGCCGCCTCCTCCTGCAAGCGCTCGACGCCGGGGCCAACCGCCACCAGCGATTCCTCCGCTGCGCAATGCGGACAGGTCGGGGGGCGCGGCATCGAGAAGCCGCAATGGTGACAGACGAGCCGCTGGCGAAAGCGGTGATCGACCAGCCAGGCATCGCAGATGGTGCAGGCGAAGCGATGGCCACAGCCGCGGCACAGGGTCAGCGGCGCATAGCCGCGGCGATTGAGGAACAGCAGCGCCTGCTCGCGCTTCTCGATCGCCTTTCTGATCTCTCCGGCCAGCCGCGGCGAGATGTAGCGGCCGCGCGCGGGCGGCTCGCGGCGCATGTCGATGGCCTCGATTTCAGGCATGTGCTGGCCGCCGAAGCGCGACGGCAGCGCGATGCGCTGATAGCGGTTCTTGCGCGCATTGACCTCCGATTCGACCGACGGCGTCGCTGACGCCAGCACGATCGGGATCTTGGCGATATGCGCACGCACCACCGCCATGTCGCGGGCGTGGTAGTGCACGCCCTCGTCCTGCTTGTAGGCCTGGTCGTGCTCTTCATCGACGACGATGAGGCCGAGATTGGCGTAGGGCAGAAACAGCGCCGAGCGCGCGCCGACCACGACCGGCGCGCTGCCTTCGGAGATCGCGGCCCAATTGCGCGCGCGGGTGCGCGGTGTGAGTTCGGAATGCCATTCGATCGGGCGCACGCCAAAGCGCTGCGCGAAACGGTCGAGGAACTGGCCGGTCAGCGCAATCTCCGGCATCAGGATCAGCGACTGCCTGCCGCGGCGGATCGTTTCCGCAACCGCCTCGAAATAGACCTCCGTCTTGCCGGAGCCGGTGACGCCGTCGAGCAGCGCGACATGAAAGGTGCCGTTAGCCGCGAGCGCGCGCATCGCATCGACGCCGGCGCGCTGGAGCGGCGAAAAATCGGGACGGCCGAACTCAGGATCGGGCGCGGGCGGCGGGGGTGGCGGCGGCATCGGCTCGACCGTCAGCGTACCCTCGTCGACGAGGCCGTCGATCACGCCGGCGGAGACGCCGGCTTCCTTGGCAGTCTCGGATTTGCCGTGCAGCAGCCGGTCCGACAGCAGCTCGATGACGCGCTGACGCGACGGCGTCAGCCGCCGCGGAAGATCACCTGTTAGCCGCACGCCGGCGCGGACGCGCTCGGGACCGAGGTTCTCGCCCATGCGCAGGCACATCCGCAGCACCATGCCGCGCGGGCTCAGCGTGTAATTGGCCACCCAGTCGACGACCGAACGCAGCTCCCCCTTGAGCGACGCAACGTCCAGCTTCTCGCTGACCTCCTTGAGGCGGTTATGCAGGCGTGGGTCGGGATTGGCGTTTTCGCCCCAGACCACGGCGAGCACCTCACGGGGCCCGAGCGGCACGCCGACGAGATCGCCGGCCTTCAGCTCCATGCCGCGCGGCACCTTGTAGGAATAGGTCTGGTCGAGCGCGACAGGCACCAGCACGTCGACCATGCGGGTCGCGTTGGCGGGGACGGTCGTGCTGCGCGACGTATGATCCATGGAGAGAATCGGAACCTCGGGGGCTTTGAGGCTATCGCCCCGGGTCCGCCTTAGCGAACGGTAAACGTGTATGATGCGATATACTGTGCGGAATCATTCCGTCCAGAGCGCATGAGCAAACCGGTCCCCCCACCACTCGAGCTCGCCAGCGCCGATTGCTCGATCGCGCAGGAGATGGCGCGCTGGCTGTCGCATCTCGGCGCCGAGCGACGGCTGTCGCCGAAGACGCTGGAAGCCTATGGCCGCGACCTCAGGCAGTGCCTGGATTTCCTGTGCAGCCACTGGGGCGAGCGTGTCACGCTGGACCGCTTTGCCTCGCTCGAAGCGACCGACGTGCGCGCCTTCATGGCGATGCGGCGCGCCGACGACATTGCCGGCCGCTCGCTGATGCGCGCGCTGGCGGGCCTGCGCTCGTTCGGCCGCTTCCTCGAACGCGAAGGCAAAGGCAAGGTCGGCGCGCTCTCCGCCATCCGCGCGCCGAAGGTCGCCAAGACGCTGCCGAAGCCTTTGCCGATGGCATCTGCAAAACGCCTGGCCGATGCCGACGAGCGCGCCGGCGAGGATCGCGAGACCTGGATCCTGGTGCGCGACGCTGCGGTGATGGCACTGCTGTATGGCTCGGGCCTGCGCATCTCCGAGGCGCTCGGGCTGAAGCGACGCGAGGTGCCGAAGGCCGGCGAAGGCGACGTGCTGGTCGTGACAGGCAAAGGCAACAAGACGCGCATGGTGCCGGTGCTGCAAAATGTGCTCGCGCTGATCGACGAATATGCCGCGATGTGCCCGCATGCGCTGCCTCCGGAAGGGCCGATCTTCGTCGGCGCGCGCGGCGGGCCGCTCAGCCCGCGCATCATCCAGCTCGCGATGGAACGGCTGCGCGGTGCCCTCGGCCTGCCCGACAGCGCCACGCCGCACGCGCTGCGTCACTCCTTCGCAACGCACCTGCTCTCGCGCGGCGGGGATCTCCGCGCCATTCAGGAATTGCTCGGTCATTCCTCGCTCTCGACCACGCAGATCTATACCGGGATCGATTCCGAGCGGCTGCTGGAAGTCTATGCCAGCGCGCATCCAAGGCGCTGAAGAGTTCGCTAGTTCCTGACATCAAGCTGTCATCGCAAGCATGCCTCTTGCGCAGGCCGCGCGGTTCGGTCAATCGTTGCGGAACCGAACAGGAGGGGGATTCATGAGCGCACACGAAAGCATGGAGCAGGCCGAGCATGCCGAGCACGCATCCGGCGAGAACAAGAAGATCGCCCTGCTGATCGCGGTGCTGGCGCTGTTCCTGGCGATCTCGGAAACGCTCGGCAAAGGCGCGCAGACCGAATCGATCAGCAAGAACGTCGAGGCCTCCAACCTCTGGGCGTTCTTCCAGGCCAAGAGCATCCGCCGCACCGTCGTGCAGACCGCCGCCGAACAGGGCAAGCTGACGCTCGGCAGCACCGGCGACGAGGCCATGAAGGCCGCGGTGCAGAAGCAGATCGACGACTGGCAGAAGACCGCGGCGCGCTACCGCTCCGAGCCCGAGACCGGCGAAGGCACCGAGCAGCTCTCCGAGAAGGCCAAGGAAGCCGAGCACCAGCGCGACGAGGCGACCGCGAAATACCATCACTTCGAGCTGGCGTCGGCGGCGTTCCAGATCGGCATCGTGCTGGCATCCGCCACGATCATCACCGGCATGCTGCCGCTGGCCTGGATCGCCGGCCTCTTGACGCTCGCAGGGCTCGGCATGACCGTGCTCGGCGCATGGGCGCCGCATCTGCTGCATCTGCACGGGTGAGCAGGACCGCCACACACACCACTGTCATGCCCCGGCTTGACCGGGGCATGAAAGCAGCTCAGCGCGCCTCGTGCACGCTTTTGCGAAAACGCTGGATCAGGCGAAGCGTGCGGGAGGACCAGCCTTCTCCGTTGCCGGTGACCAGCTCGCGGAGGCGGCGCTTGACCGGGTCGACCAGCTCGGTCGCCTTGGCGCGCAGCCGCAGGACCATTTCGTAGAGCCGCTCGAACCAGTGCATCTCCAGAAGCTTGTCGCGCGTGACGTCGAAGACGAAGGCGGTGACACCGACGCCGAGCATCTTGGCGAACAGGATCGTGAAGACCGCGCTGGTCCAGTATTCATGCGTGAGCAGCCACAGGCCGACCAGCTTGAGCGGAAACAGCGGGATGATCGGGACCGCGAAGACGATCAACGTCATCGCAGGCGACAGCGCGTCGACGCGCTCTGCCAGCCATGATTTGAACCGGGCGAGCGGGATCAGTGCCACGACCCGCGCGACAACAGGCTCGAGATGATCCCACAGCCAGGCTTCGATCAGGAAGATGATCGCGAGCAGGACCCAGACCGGTTGAAGAAGGCGGCGCAGCATGTGATGTCCCGCCGGATTTGGCTCCAGGCGCGATCCTACATATGGATGGCCCGCTTGCCGACTGCAAGCGCGGCTTCCTTGACGGCCTCGGAGCGGGTCGGATGCGCGTGGCAGGTGCGCGCGAGATCTTCCGCACTGCCACCAAACTCCATGAGAACGCAGGCCTCGTGGATCATTTCGCCGGCCTCGATGCCGATGATGTGCACGCCGAGCACGCGATCGGTCTTCGCATCTGCGAGAATCTTCACGAAGCCCTCAGTGGTCTGATTGACCTTGGAGCGGCCGTTGGCGGTAAAGGGAAACTTCCCGACGGTATAAGCGACGCCGGCCTGCTTCAGCTCTTCCTCGGTCTTGCCGACGGAGGACACTTCCGGGGTGGTATACACGACGCCTGGGATCACGTCGTAGTTCACGTGGCCGGCCTGGCCTGCGATGATCTCCGCGACCGCAACAGCTTCATCCTCGGCTTTATGGGCGAGCATCGGGCCCGCGACGACGTCGCCGATGGCATAGACGCCCTTCAGGCTGGTGGCGAAATGCGGATCGATCTGCACGCGGCCGCGCTGATCGAGCGCAACGCCGGCCTCCTTCAGACCGAGACCATCGGTGTAGGGCACGCGGCCGATGCAGACCAGCACGACGTCGGCCTCGACAGTCTCGGCGGGGCCGCCGGCGGCGGGCTCGATCGTCGCCTTCAGCGTCTTGCCCGAGGTGTCGACCGCGGTGACCTTGGCCCCCAGCTTGAACGCAAAGCCCTGCTTCTCGAGGATACGCTGGAATTGCTTGGCGATCTCGCCGTCCATGCCGGGCAGGATGCGGTCGAGGAATTCGACGACGACGACTTCGGCACCCAGGCGCTTCCACACCGAGCCGAGCTCGAGGCCGATCACGCCGGCGCCAACGATGAGCAGCTTGCCGGGGACCTTGTCCAGCGACAGCGCGCCGGTCGAGGACACGATGCGCTTCTCGTCGATCTCGATGCCCTTGAGGCGCGCGATGTCCGAGCCGGTCGCGATGACGATATTCCTGGTCTCGATCACCTGCGACTTGCCGTCGGCCGACACCTCGACCTTGCCGGTGGCGAGGATCTTGCCGGTGCCCTTGAGCACGTCGACCTTGTTCTTCTTCATCAGGAACTCGACGCCCTTGACGTTGCCGTCGATGCCCTGCTGCTTGAAGTTCATCATCGCCGGCAGTTCGAGCTTCGGCGCGGAGACGCTGATGCCCATCTTCGCGAAGGAATGCGCGGCTTCCTCGAACATTTCGGAGGCGTGCAGCAGCGCCTTCGACGGCATGCAGCCGACATTGAGGCAGGTGCCGCCGAGCGTTGCGTTCTTTTCGACCACGGCGACTTTCATGCCGAGCTGGCTGGCGCGCACCGCGCAGACATAACCGCCAGGTCCGGTGCCGATGACGACGAGATCGTAGGTAGCCATGAGAGAAAGTCCCGTAATTTCAACGTTATGAGGATGTGTCAGCGTCCGCCGGCGCGTCAGCGACCGCCGGACACATCGAGCGTGGCTGCGGTGACGTAGGAAGCCTCGTCCGACATGAGCCAGATGATGGCATTTGCAATTTCATCCGCGGTGCCGACGCGCTTCATCGGCACCAGATGGGCCAGGCGATGATGCCGGTCAGGCTCGCCGCCGGAGGCGTGGATGTCGGTATCGATCAGGCCGGGGCGAATACCCGCAACGCGAATGCCTTCGGCTGCGACCTCGTAGCCGAGGCCCGTGGTGAAGGAATCGATCGCGCCTTTCGACGCGGCGTAATCGACGTAAGTGTTGGGCGCGCCGAGCTTGGCCGCGACCGATGACAGATTGACGATGACGCCGCCCTTGCCGCCGTGCTTGGTCGACATCCGCTTCACCGCCTCCCGCGCGCAGAGGATGGAGCCGGTGACGTTGACCGCCAGCACGCGCTGGATGCGCTCGGCCGACATCTCGTCGACGCGCACGCCGCTCTTGCCGACGATGCCGCCATTGTTGACGAGCGCACCGAGCGTTCCGAGCTTGTCGGCTTCCCTGAACAGATCGAGGATGTCGCTCTCTTCAGCGACATCGCATTTTACCGCGATCGCCCTGCCGTTGCCGGCTTCGATTTGCGCGACCACCTCGTCGGCGGCCGTCTTGTTGCTGGCGTAGCCGACCACGACGCGATAGCCGCGCGCGGCCGCTGCAAGCGCGGTCGCACGACCAATACCGCGGCTGCCGCCGGTGATGACAACCACCTTATCCGTCACATCAGCCTCCATGATTCGACAGGCGCCGTCGCACCGATCGCGACGGCGCTCCCAGAGCTTCAGGGATCAGAGATCGAGCACCAGACGTGCCGGATCTTCCAGGCTCTCCTTGACGCGAACCAGGAAGGTGACCGCTTCCTTGCCGTCGATCACGCGGTGATCGTAGGACAGTGCCAGATACATCATCGGACGGACCTCGATCTTGCCGCCGACGACCATCGGACGGTCCTGGATCTTGTGCATGCCGAGAATGCCGGACTGCGGGGCGTTCAGGATCGGGGTCGACATCAGCGAGCCATAGATGCCGCCGTTGGTGATGGTGAAGGTGCCGCCCTGCATCTCGTCGATCTTGAGCTGTCCGTCACGGGCGCGACGACCGAAATCGGCGATGCCCTTCTCGATGTCGGCGATCGACTTGTGGTCGCAGTCGCGCACGACGGGGACGACCAGGCCCTTGTCGGTGCCGACGGCCACGCCGATGTGGTAGTAGTTCTTGTAGATCAGATCGGTGCCGTCGATCTCGGCGTTGACGGCCGGGATATCCTTCAGCGCCTGCACGACGGCCTTGGTGAAGAATCCCATGAAGCCGAGCTTCGAGCCATGCTTCTTCTCGAACGCATCCTTGTAGTGGGCACGCAGCGCCATGACGTTGGTCATGTCGACCTCGTTGAAGGTCGTGAGCATGGCCGCGGTGTTCTGCACGTCCTTGAGGCGGCGCGCGATGGTCTGGCGCAGCCGGGTCATCTTGACGCGTTCTTCGCGGGCAGCGTCATCGGCCGGCGAGGCGCTGCGCACCTGCACGGCGGCAGCGGGCTGGTTCACCGGAGTCGGCGCGGAGGCCGCACGCTCGATCGCGGCGAGCATGTCGCCCTTGGTGACGCGGCCGTCCTTGCCGGAGCCCGGAACGGTCGAGGCGTCGACGCCGGTCTCGGCGGAGAGTTTTCGCACGGACGGAGCGAGCGGAGCATCGGCCGGCGGCGCCTTCGCGGCCGGAGCCGCAGCGGCGGGAGCCGGAGCCGCTGCCGCAGGCTTGGCGGGCGCTGCCGCAGGCTTGGCACCGGCCGCGCCTTCAGTGATCTGGCCGAGCAGCGCACCGACCGCAACGGTGGTGCCATCAGCGGCGATGATCTCGCTCAGCGTGCCGGCGGAGGGCGCCGGGACTTCGATGGTGACCTTGTCGGTCTCGAGCTCCACCAAGGGCTCGTCGACGGCGACGGCATCGCCTGCCTTCTTGAACCAGCGGCCGATGGTGGCCTCGGTGACGGATTCGCCGAGCGTCGGCACACGAATTTCAGTCATGGTCTTTTCCTTAAGGGGATCGCCTATGCGGTCATGAATTCCTGATGTCACGGCCAGCGAAAAAGCAGGCCATCCAGCAAGCCGGGACGCTTCGCATGCACGAGGACGTCACGTCTTACCGGATGCCCCGCTTTTGCAAGCGGGGCATGACGCAGTTCGAAAAAGTTCAGCTCAGTGCTTCGTCCAGGAACGCCTTCAGCTGCGCCTGATGCTTGGACATCAGACCCGTGGCGGTCGCCGCGGAGGCGGCGCGGCCGACATAACGCGGACGCCGGCTTGCGCCGTTCACCTGGTTCAGCACCCACTCCAGATAGGGCTCGATGAAGTGCCAGGCTCCCATGTTGCGGGGCTCTTCCTGGCACCAGATCACCTCCGCCTTCTTGAAGCGGGACAACTCGGCCACCAGCGCCTTCAGCGGCACCGGATAGAGCTGCTCGACGCGCATCAGATAGATGTCGTCGATGCCGCGCTTCTCGCGCTCTTCGTAGAGGTCGTAATAGACCTTGCCCGAGCACAGCACGATGCGGCGGATCTTGTCGTCCGGAACGAGCTTGATCGGCTCGTTCGGCAGCATCTGGGCGTCATCATACAGGATGCGGTGGAAGGTCGTGCCCTTCGCGAGCTCCTCGAGGCGCGAGACCGCCCGCTTGTGACGCAGCAGCGACTTCGGCGTCATCAGGATCAACGGCTTGCGGATCTCGCGATGAAGCTGGCGGCGCAGCACGTGGAAGTAGTTCGCCGGCGTGGTCGGGTAGACCACCTGCATGTTGTCTTCCGCGCACATCTGCAGGTAACGCTCCAGACGCGCCGAAGAGTGCTCCGGTCCCTGGCCCTCATACCCGTGCGGCAACAGGCAGACGAGACCGGACATGCGGAGCCATTTGCGCTCACCCGAGGAGATGAACTGGTCGAACACGACCTGGGCGCCGTTGGCGAAATCGCCAAACTGCGCTTCCCACAGCGTCAGCGTGTTCGGCTCGGCGAGCGAATAGCCGTATTCGAAGCCGAGCACCGCCTCTTCCGACAGCAGCGAGTTGATGACCTCGTAATGGCCCTGCTCGTTGCCGAGATGGTTGAACGGCGTGTAGCGGCTCTCGTCCTCCTGGTCGATCAGGACCGAGTGGCGCTGCGAGAAGGTGCCACGCTCCGAATCCTGTCCGGACAGACGGACGTGATGGTTCTCGTTGAGCAGCGAGCAGAACGCCAGCGCTTCGCCGGTCGCCCAGTCGATGCCCGTGCCGCTATCGATCGCCTTGGCGCGATTTTCCAGGAAGCGCTGGATGGTGCGGTGAACGCGGAAACCATCCGGCACCTTGGTGATCTTGCGGCCGATGTCCTTGAGGACGGGCAGATCGACGCCGGTGACGCCGCGACGGGCATCCTCTTCCTGGTCGGCGATCTTGAAGCCCGCCCATTTGCCGTCGAGCCAGTCGGCCTTGTTCGGCTTGTAGGAGGTGCCGGCCTCGAACTCGGCATCGAGCCGCGCGCGCCAATCGGCCTTGGCCTTGTCGACCTCCCCCTGGGTCATCACGCCTTCGCTGACCAGCCGGCGGGAATAGAGCTCCAGCGTCGTCGGGTGAGCCGCGATCTTCTTGTACATCACCGGCTGGGTGAACGCCGGCTCGTCGCCCTCGTTATGGCCATGCCTGCGGTAGCAGAACATGTCGATGACGACGGGCTTGTGGAATTTCTGCCGGAACTCGGTCGCGACCTTGGCCGCGAACACCACGGCTTCCGGATCGTCGCCGTTGACGTGGAAGATCGGCGCGTCGATCATCTTCGCCACATCGGACGGATAGGGCGAGGAGCGCGAGTAGCGCGGATAGGTGGTGAAGCCGATCTGGTTGTTGACGATGAAGTGCACGGAGCCGCCGGTGCGGTAGCCCTTCAGGTCCGACAGGCCGAAGCATTCGGCGACCACGCCTTGGCCCGCGAACGCCGCGTCACCATGCATCAACAGCGGCATCACCGAGATGCGCTGGTCCGGCGGATCGCCGTGCTGGTCCTGCTTGGCGCGAACCTTGCCGAGCACGACGGGATCGACGATCTCGAGATGCGAGGGGTTGGCGGTCAGCGACAGATGGATGCGGTTGCCGTCGAACTCACGGTCCGAGGACGCGCCGAGGTGATATTTGACGTCGCCCGAGCCTTCGACCGCATCGGGATTGGCCGAGCCGCCCTTGAACTCGTGGAACAGCGCCCGGTGGGCCTTGCCCATCACCTGCGTCAGCACGTTGAGGCGGCCGCGATGCGGCATGCCGAGCACGACTTCCTTCACGCCGAGATTGCCGCCACGCTTGATGATCTGCTCGAGCGCGGGGATCAGCGATTCACCGCCGTCGAGGCCGAAGCGCTTGGTGCCGGTGAACTTGGTGTCGCAGAATTTTTCGAAGCCCTCGGCTTCGACCAGCTTCATCAGGATGGCGCGGCGGCCTTCGCGGGTGAAGGAGATCTCCTTGTCCGGCCCCTCGATGCGCTCCTGGATCCAGGCCTTCTGCGCGGCATTGCTGATGTGCATGAACTCGACGCCGAGCGTCTGGCAGTAAGTGCGCTCGCAGATCGCGGTGATTTCGCGCAAGTTGGCGTATTCGAGACCGAGCACGTGATCGAGAAAGATCTTGCGGTCGAAATCGGCTTCGCTGAAGCCGTACGTGCGCGGGTCGAGCTCTTCGCGGTTGCGCGGGGCCTCGATGCCGAGCGGATCGAGCTTGGCGTGAAAGTGACCACGCATGCGATAGGAGCGGATCAGCATCAGCGCACGCACGGAGTCACGCGTGGCCTGGAGCAAATCGGCAGAGGAAATATCGGTGCCTTTGGCCTGCGCCTTGGCGGCGATCTTGCTGCCGACCGCCTTCTCGACCTCGGCCCAGTTGCCGTCGAGGGCGGAGGTCAAATCGTCCTTCGGGGTCAGCGGCCAGTTGGCGCGCTCCCAGGATGGCCCTTCCGCGTTCTTCCGGACGTCAGCCGGCTGGTCGTTGAGGCTCTTGAAGAACTCCTGCCACTCGGCGTCGACCGAAGACGGGTCCTTCTCGTAGCGGGCGTAGATTTCGTCGATGTAGGTGGCGTTGGTGCCCTGCAAAAAGGATGAGAGGGCAAAGGCTGCGTTCGCGTCCTGGCGAGACATACTGGGTTCCTGGCGATTTCGGTTCGCGCAAACAAACGGCGCTGGCGTCGAGCTCCCGGCAGAGGCTCGACGCGATGGGCACCATTTACCCTATTTGCTGCGAAACTTCGCCCGGAAAAGTACCAAGAAGTGAATTAACCTTTCAATTTTTCGGCAAGCGTATGGCCGAGGCGCGCGGGAGACGGCGACACTGTAATCCCTGCGGATTTCATCGCGTCGGTCTTGGAACCGGCGTCGCCCTTGCCGCCCGAGATGATCGCGCCGGCATGGCCCATGCGACGGCCGGGAGGTGCGGTAACACCGGCGATGAAACCGACCATCGGCTTTTTGCGACCACGCTTTGCCTCGTCCTTGAGGAACTGGGCAGCATCTTCCTCGGCGGAACCGCCGATCTCGCCGATCATGATGATCGACTCGGTCTTGGGATCAGCCAGGAGCATTTCGAGGACGTCGATGAACTCGGTTCCCTTGACCGGGTCGCCGCCGATGCCGACCGCGGTGGTCTGGCCGAGGCCTTCCTGCGAGGTCTGGAAGACGGCTTCGTAGGTCAGCGTACCCGAGCGGGAGACGATGCCGACCGAGCCGGTCTTGAAGATGTTGGCCGGCATGATCCCGATCTTGCACTCGCCCGCGGTCATGACCCCCGGGCAGTTCGGCCCGATCAGGCGCGACTTGGAGCCGGCCAGCGAGCGCTTCACGCGCACCATGTCGATCACGGGAATGCCTTCGGTGATGCAGACGATCAGCGGGATCTCGGCGTCGATCGCTTCGCAGATCGCGTCCGCCGCACCCGGCGGCGGCACATAGATCACCGAGGCATCGGCGCCGGTCTTCTCACGCGCTTCGCGCACGGTGTCGAACACCGGCAGGTTCAGATGGGTCGAGCCGCCTTTGCCGGGCGAGGTGCCGCCCACCATCTTGGTGCCGTAGGCAATCGCGGCTTCGGAATGGAAGGTGCCGTTCTTGCCGGTGAAGCCCTGGCAGATGACCTTGGTGTTCTTGTCGATCAGGATGGACATGAGGTCTGCTTTCGCGAAACTAACAGAGTGAGAGGATCAGTGGATGCGCCGGTAAACGCCGGTGAGCACGTCAGCCCAGCCTTCCGCGTCCGGCGAGAACTGGACCTTCAACGAGTAGGAGGAGTCGTCGATAATCTCATAGACATGGCGCGCGTTGCCGCGGAGCGAGCCGCGCACCAGCGTCAGGGTCTTGCCGACCCACCCGCCGGAGGCGGGCGAGGGCGGGGTGTAGCCAAGCGAATCGTACCAGAACAATTTGTAGGTCCGGTCGTCGCGGTCGTAAGTGAAGATGCCGTGGGTGGCGAAGCTCTGCTTGCCGTCGCGCATCTGCACCGAGTCCTGAATCAGGTAGAACCCGTTCAGGTCCATGCGCGCGACGACGTGAGACGTGGCGGTGCCGCCTTCCGTCCAGCGCGACGGAAAGACCACCTCTTCACCATTCCATTCGCCGGCGAACGCGGCGAGACGCGCATGCTCTGCAAGTGGAGACGATGCGGAGAGATGGTCCTGGGCCATGAGCTTAGCCTCCCTTGACGGCCTTCACGATCTTCTGCGCGGCGTCGTCGAGATTGTCGGCCGGCACCACGTTCAGACCGGATTCGCGGATGATCTTCTTGCCGAGCTCGACATTGGTGCCTTCGAGGCGAACCACCAGCGGCACACTGAGGCCGACCTCACGAACCGCAGCCGTGACGCCCTCCGCGATCACGTCGCACTTCATGATACCACCGAAGATGTTGACCAGGATGCCCTTCACATTGGGATCCGCGGTGATGATCTTGAACGCTGCCGCAACCTTCTCCTTGCTGGCGCTGCCGCCGACATCGAGGAAGTTCGCCGGCGCCATGCCGTAGAGCTTGATGATGTCCATCGTCGCCATGGCGAGACCGGCGCCGTTGACCATGCAGCCGATATTGCCGTCGAGGGTAACGTAGTTGAGGTCGTACTTCGACGCCTCGATTTCCTTGGGGTCTTCCTCGGTCTCGTCGCGCAACGCGAGCACGTCGGGATGACGGAACAACGAATTGTCGTCGAACGATACCTTGGCGTCGAGCACGCGGAGCTGGTCCTGCTTGGTCACGACCAACGGGTTGATCTCCAGCATCGACATGTCCTTGGTGACGAACGCCGTGTAGAGCTGCGCGGTGAGCTTCTCGGCCTGCTTGGCGAGATCACCGGAGAGCTTCAGCGCCTTGGCAACGGTGCGGCCATGATGGCCCATGATGCCGGTCGCGGGATCGACCGAGAAGGTCACGATCTTCTCGGGAGTATTGTGCGCGACGTCCTCGATGTTGACGCCGCCCTCGGTCGAGACGACGAACGAGACGCGAGAGGTCTCGCGGTCGACCAGGATCGAGAGATAGAACTCCTTGTCGATGTCGGAGCCGTCCTCGATGTAGAGGCGGTTGACCTGCTTGCCGGCCGGGCCGGTCTGCACCGTCACCAGGGTAGCGCCCAGCATCTGCTTGGCGAACTCGGAGACCTCCGCGGCCGACTTGGCGATGCGGACGCCGCCCTTGTCGCCCGCCGAGGCTTCCTTGAACTTGCCCTTGCCGCGGCCGCCGGCATGGATCTGGCTCTTCACCACCCAGACCGGGCCCGGCAGAGCCATGGCCGCAGCGTCTGCGTCGGTGGCACTGAGGACGGGAACGCCCTTGGAGATCGCTACGCCGAACTCGCTCAGCAGCGCTTTGGCCTGATATTCATGGATATTCATATGGTCGCTCCCTGAACCCGCGGGCGGTGACCCCTCAGGGCCCACCTCAGTCTTGTGGCTGGCATACCATATACCACAGCAACTGCAACCCGGATTCTCTGATGTCGGAAATCTTGGGCCGGACCCCGTCCCGGCTAGCCGGGGCCCGGAAATGAAACCGCCGAGAACCGGTTTTCGGTCCTCGGCGGGAGTGTTGAGGCTTTAGCGACCGAGAAGATCGGGGGCGATCTTCTTGCAGGCATCGACCAGGCCCTGCACCGCGCCAACCGACTTGTCAAAGGCCTCGCGGTCCTTGCCGGCGAGTTCGATCTCGACGACGCGCTCGACCCCCTTGGAGCCGATCACCACGGGCACGCCGACATACATGTCCTTCACGCCGTATTCGCCGTTGAGGTAGGCGGCGCAGGGCAGCACGCGCTTCTTGTCACGCAGATAGCTCTCGGCCATCGCAATGGCCGAAGCAGCCGGCGCATAGAAGGCCGAGCCGGTCTTGAGCAGGTTGACGATCTCGGCGCCGCCGTTGCGGGTGCGGTCGACGATCTCGTCGAGGCGCGCCTGCGAGGTCCAGCCCATCTTGACGAGGTCGGGCAGCGGGATGCCGGCAACGGTGGAGTACTTCACCAGCGGCACCATGGTGTCGCCATGGCCGCCGAGCACGAAGGCAGTGACGTCTTCGACCGAGACGTTGAACTCGTCGGCCAGGAAGTAGCGGAAGCGCGCGGAGTCGAGCACGCCGGCCATGCCGACGACCTTCTTGTGCGGCAGCCCCGAGGCCTTCTGCAGCGCCCAGACCATGGCATCGAGCGGGTTGGTGATGCAGATGACGAAGGCGTCGGGGGCGTATTTCTTGATGCCCGCACCAACCTGCTCCATGACCTTGAGGTTGATGGAGAGGAGGTCGTCGCGGCTCATGCCGGGCTTGCGCGGCACGCCGGCGGTGACGATGCAGACCTTGGCGTTGTCGAGCGCCTCGTAGGAGTTCGCACCGCTGTAGTGCGCGTCAAAACCGTCGACCGGCGAGGACTGCGCGATGTCGAGCGCCTTGCCCTGCGGCACGCCCTCGGCGATGTCGAACATCACGACGTCGCCCAGTTCTTTCAAGCCGATGAGGTGAGCCAGCGTTCCGCCGATCTGACCGGAGCCAATCAAAGCAATCTTGTCGCGCGCCATGTGAACTGTCCTCTAGACACGTAAGGAGGGGAAACTGAGAGGGTGGTTATCCCTTTCGCTTGCCCCGTTCAAGTCGGCGGATGCCCAATTGTCGGGCTTGCCGCGTTTCCGCCCAGCGGTCCCTAAGCCGTCATTCCGGCGCGCCCGCGCCGTTGCGCGGGCGAACCGGGAATCTGGAAATTGCAGCGCGAGATTCCGGGTTCGCGCCGGCGCGCGCCCGGAATGACGGGAGGATAGAAATAGGACCTAAGTCTCCACCAAGCCTTTGGTGGAGCCGCTGGCGGTGGAATCCTTGCGCCCGTGAGCCAGCGCCAGATAGGATTCCGAACTCATCTCGATCAGGCGCGATGAGGTCCGCTTGAACTCCATCGCCTCGTTGCCCTCTGTCGCGACATAGAGCGATATCGGGTCGGCATCGGCCGAGGCCATCAGCTTCACGGCATTGTCATAGAGCGTGTCGATCAGCGTGATGAAGCGCTTGGCGGCGTTGCGCTGGGAGAAGTCCATCACTGGAATATGGTCGACCAGGATGGTGTGGTAGTCGTGCGCCAGCCTGAGGTAGTCTGATGCACCGAGCGGCTTCTCGCAGAGATCGGCGAAGCCGAAGCGCGCCACGCCATGGGCCGAGCAGGGCACGTGCAGGATGCGCCCCTTGATCTGGATGTCGCGCGACCTGCATTTGGCATTGCCGGTCATTTTGGCCCAGGCGCGATCCAGCGCAGCGCCGGCATCGCCGTCCACGGGCGTCAGCCACATCGGCACGCCCTGAAGCTTCTCCAGCCGGAAGTCGGTGCGCGCATCGAGCCGCGAGACGTCCATGTGGTCCGAGATCTGCTTGATGAAGGGCAGGAACAGCGCGCGGTTCAAGCCGCCCTTGTAGAGATCGTCGGGGGCAACGTTGGAGGTCGCGACGACGACGGTGCCGAGCTCGAACAGCTTGGCGAACAGGCGCCCGAGGATCATCGCATCGGCAATGTCGGTGACGTGGAATTCGTCGAAGCAGAGCAGCCAGCTCTCCTCGAAGATCGCGTTCGCCGTCAGCGCGATGACGTCGCCGTCGGCGATCTCGCCGCGCGCGATGCCCTGGCGATAATCGTAGATGCGCTCGTGCACATCGGCCATGAATTCGTGGAAATGCGCGCGGCGCTTGTGCTCGACCGTGGAGTGCTGGAAGAACAGATCCATCAACATGGTCTTGCCGCGGCCGACCTCGCCATGGATGTACAGCCCACGCGGCGCTTCGTTCTTGTCGCCACCGTTGAACAGGCGGGCGAGCAGCCCCTGCTTGCGCTTCGGGCTGTAGTTCGCAAGCCGCAGGTCGAGCGCCGCATAGGCCTCGGCGACCTCGGCCTGCGCGGCATCGGGCTCGATCGCGCCTGATGCGATCTGGGCCTGATAGGCTTCGCTGAAGGAGGAGTTCGGGGTGGAGAGCATGGCTCTTTACCGCCAGAGACCGGCGGAAATTGCAAGCCGTCAATTGGTGGACGGGCTATGCGCTTTCATCTCCCTCGCCCCGTTCTTACGGGGAGAGGGGAAGAACGAGCTCACTCACACAGCTCGTAGGCGTCCTCGACCACATACGGGCCGCCGCCGGTCGACGCACGCGACGAGAACAGCACGAAGCGCTCCGCCACGAACGCCTTGCTCGGGAAGTAGCCGCGGATCGAGAGATAGTCGGCGACGTCGCGGTCGGAGGCGTCGTGCAGCCGGGCCAGCGTGACGTGCGGGATGAATTTGCGGCCCTCCGGATCGAGGCCGATCCGCTGCATCATGCGTTCGAGCTCGGCCTGCAGCTCCATCAGCGGCTTGCTCGGCGCGATCGTCGCAACGACCGCCCTCGGTTTGCGGCCGCCAAAACTCGTCAACCCCTGCACCTTCACCTCGAACGGCTTGCGGTCGACGCGAAACAGCATCGATGCGATCTCGTTGGCGGAGACGCCATCGATGTCGCCGATGAAGCGCAGGGTGACGTGATAATTTTCGGGATCGATCCAGCGGGCTCCGGGAAGGCCACCTCGCAAATTGGAAAGCGTCTGGCAGACCTCGGCCGGAATTTCCAGACCAGTAAACAAACGCGGCATCGTTTCGTACTCCCGATGCTTGGGCATGATCCCGGGGAGAGATCATATCCAGATTTTAGAGCCGGCGACGAATCATCAGTACCCTGATTCCTATCGCAGTTGTGTGACTCTGCGAAGTGTTGGCGAGGCTACACCGGGAAAACCCTGATGTCAGGGTTAGCATTGCCTGCATTTCAACGGCGCTGCTCGCCGATCGTGCGCACGAATGCCTCCACCGTGGGCAGCATGTTGTTGACGATGATGTCGACGCCTGCAGCGGTCGGATGAATGCCGTCGGCCTGGTTGAGCTTGGCGTCCGCGGCGACGCCGTCGAGGAAGAACGGATAGAGCGGCACGTCGAACCGCTTCGCCAGTTCCGGATAAATCGAATTGAAGCGCGCGCCGTAGTCCGCGCCGAAATTCGGCGGCGCCAGCATGCCACATAGCATCACGGCGATCTTGCGCGCCTTCAGACGCTGAACGATGTCGGTCAACGCCGCCCGCGTCAAGTCTGGGTCGATGCCGCGCATCGCGTCGTTGGCGCCGAGCTCGATGATGACGCCTTCGGTTCCCTCGGGCACCGACCAGTCGAGCCGGTCGCGGCCGCCGGACGAGGTGTCGCCGGATACGCCGGCGTTGACCATCTCGACATCTATGCCATTGACATGCAACGCTTTTTGAAGCTTGGCAGGAAATGCATCCTGGGCCGGGAGGCCAAGACCCGCGCTCAAGGAATCGCCGAGAACGACGAGCTTGATCGGTTTTGTCGAATCCGCCCGGGCCGGACCCGTGAGCGTCATCAAAGCGAGCATCAACACGGCTATGTGCATGAACAATCCGTAACGCCTCTCGACCCCACGTGCGGAGTTGCCATATGACCGGACCATGGACAGTCGCATCGAAACCTCTTCGCTCGCCGGCACTGCGCCGGACACCATCGCCATCTCCAACGTCAATCTGTCATTGGGCACGGGGGCGGCACGCGTTCACATCCTCAAGGATATCAGCCTGCGGATCGGCTCGGGGGAGACGATCGGCCTGATCGGCCCGTCAGGCTCGGGCAAATCCACGCTGCTGATGGTGATGGCGGGGCTGGAGCGACCTGATAGCGGAGAGGTGGTGGTGTCAGGCACGCCTTTCAATGCCCTCGACGAGGACGCGCTGGCGCGTTTTCGCGGCCGCCAGGTCGGCATCGTCTTTCAGTCCTTTCACCTGATCCCGACCATGACCGCGCTGGAGAATGTCGCGGTGCCGCTCGAGCTCGCCGGCAATCCTGATGCCAACAAACGCGCGGCCGAGGAGCTGCAATCGGTCGGACTCGGCGATCGCCTGCATCATTATCCGACGCAGCTCTCCGGCGGCGAGCAGCAGCGCGTGGCGCTGGCGCGCGCACTGGCGCCCGATCCCGCCATCCTCGTCGCCGATGAGCCGACCGGCAATCTCGACGAGGCCACGGGAAAGCAGATCATCGATCTGCTCTTCACCAAACATGCCGAGCGCGGCATGACGCTGGTGCTGGTGACGCACGATTCCTCGCTCGCACATCGCTGCGACCGCGTGATCCGCCTGCGCTCCGGCCGCATCGACACGCAGACGACCAGCGCATGAGCGTCGCCATCGCACCGTCCGCGAGGCCGAACGGCGTCGCGCTGTCGCTGCGCTATGCCTTGCGCGAATTGCGCGGCGGCCTGCGCGGTTTCTACGTCTTCATCGCCTGCATTGCGCTCGGGGTGATGGCGATTGCGGGCGTCGGCTCGGTCTCAGCGAGCCTCAGCGACGGTCTCGCGCGTGAGGGCCGCACGCTGCTCGGCGGCGACGTCTCTTTCGTGCTGTTCCAGCGCGAGGCCAAGCCGGACGAAATCGCCTTCCTGCGCTCGCGCGGCACCCTCTCCGTCGCCGCCACCTTGCGCGGCATGGCGCGCTCGGCCGAGGGCAAGCCGGCGCTGGTCGAGATGAAGGCGGTCGACGACACCTATCCGATGCTCGGACAGTTGACGCTGGCGCCGCCACTGCCCCTCGCCGATCTGCTCGCGGAACGCGACGGCGCATTCGGCGCGGCTGCCGATCCGACGCTGCTGGCGCGGCTTTCACTCAAGATCGGCGACCGCGTCACCATTGGCTCTGCGACGTTCCAGATCCGCTCCAGCGTCGAGGCCGAGCCCGACAAGCTCGCCAGCGGCATCGGGTTTGGCCCACGCTTGCTGATCAGCGAGGCGGCCTTGCGTGCCACCGGTCTCATTCAGCCAGGCAGCCTGGTACGCTGGGTTTACCGCGTCAAACTGCCCGACGCCGCCAACAGCGACCGCGCCACCGACACCTTCATTGCCGACGCCCGCAACGCCGCGCCGCAGGCCGGCTGGGAGGTCCGCAGCCGCTCCAATGCCTCGCCGCAGCTGGAACGCAATATCAGCCGTTTCACCCAGTTCCTGACCCTGGTCGGCCTCGCCGCGCTTTTGGTCGGCGGTGTCGGCGTCGCCAATGCCGTGAAGAGCCATATCGACCGCCGGCTCGAGGTGATCGCGGCCTTCAAGGCCGTCGGCGCCACCGGGCGCGACGTGTTCGGCATTTATCTGGCGCAGGTCGTGCTGCTGGCCGCGATCGGTTCGGCGATCGGCCTGGCGCTCGGCGCGGCGATGCCGTTCGCCATCGTCGGCCTGTTCGGCAAGCTGCTGCCGCTGCCGGTGGTGCCGGCGGTGCATGCCGACGAGCTCGCACTGTCCTTCGTCTATGGCCTGCTCACCGCGCTCGCCTTCGGTCTGTGGCCGCTCGGACGCGTGCATGACGTGCCGGTCGCGGCGCTGTTCCGCGACACCGTCGCCGCCGAATGGCACCGGCCGCGCCTGGGCTATCTCGTGTTCATGGGCGGTGTCGTCGCGCTGCTGGTCGCGGTCGTGATCGGCCTGTCCTTCGACAAGCGCATCGCCGCGGTGTTCGTGGTCTCCTCCGTCGTCGTGTTCGCCGTGCTGCGCGGCGTCGCCGCCGTGCTGATGGCGATCGCGCGCCGCTTGCCGCGCACGCGCTTCACCATGCTGCGGCTTGCGATCGCCAACATCCACCGGCCGGGCGCGTTGACGCCGTCGGTCGTGCTCTCGCTCGGGCTCGGCCTCGCGGTGCTCGTCACCATCACCCAGATCGACGGCAATCTGCGGCGCCAGTTCCTCGCGGCGCTGCCCGATCGCGCGCCGGCGTTCTACTTCATCGACATTCCGAGCACGCAGGCCGCCGAGTTCGACGGTTATCTGCGCCAGATCGCCCCCGGCGCGAAGGTCGAGGACGTGCCGATGCTGCGCGGGCGCATCGTCGCGGCCCGCGGCGTCCGTGCCGAGGACCTCAAGCCGTCGACCGATTCCGAATGGGTGCTGCAGAGCGACCGCGGCCTGACCTATACGGGCGAGCTGCCGAAAGGCTCCAAGGTCGTCGAGGGCGAATGGTGGCGCGCCGACTATTCAGGCCCGCCGCTGGTCTCGATGGAGAAGAAGATCGCCGACGGGCTTGGCCTCAAGCTCGGCGACGAAATCGTCGTCAACGTGCTCGGCCGCGATATCGCGGCGAAAATCAGCAATCTGCGCACGATCGACTGGCAGGGGCTCGGCATCAATTTCGTCCTGGTGTTCTCGCCGAGCGCCTTCAAGGGCGCGCCGCATACCCACATCGCGACGCTGACGGAATCGGGCGGCGATGCGGCCGGCGACGGCAAGATCATCAAGCAGGTGGCGGACGCCTACCCGATGGTGACGAGCGTGCGGGTGCGCGAGGTGATGGAGACGGTCGGCGCGGTCGTGACCAACCTCGCGCTTGCGATCCGCGGCGCCAGCGCCGTGACCCTGATCTCGGCAATCCTGGTGCTGGGCGGCGCGCTCGCCGCCGGTCATCGCCACCGGGTCTATGATGCGGTCATCCTCAAAACACTCGGCGCGACGCGGCTGCGGCTGCTCGGCGCCTATGCGCTCGAATACCTCTTGATCGGCCTTGCCACCGCAATGTTCGGCGTGATCGCCGGCAGCATGGCCGCCTGGATGATCGTGACGCGGCTGATGACGCTGACCTTCGTCTGGCAAGGCGGCAGCGCGGCCGGCGTGGTCGTGGCCGCGCTGGTCGTCACCGTCGGGCTTGGGCTCGCGGGCACGCTGCTGGCCTTGAACAAAAAGCCCGCCACGGTGTTGCGGAATTTGTGACAAAAGGTAGCGGGTAGCCGCGCCGGACCGAAATCGGCCGGACCGGAAGCGCAGGATTCCTGCGATTAACCACGTCTGCTGTCAGGTTCTCGTCAGGATTGCGCGAAAGGGCGACATTCGGCCGCGCGTGGACGGTTGCAGCGAATGTGTTAGTTTCCCACATATCGGATGGGTTCGGAGCCCCGATTGTTAGCCAAAATTTAGTCGGCAGGCATCGGTATCCGAGATAGAATTTGACGAACCGGCGGCATGGCAACCCCCGTGCCGGACCGGGCCAACCAACGGGAATTCGACCATGTCGGACCTAGACCGCAATTACGCTTCTCCTTTCGGCAGGGCCGCCGGGCGTGTTGACGCCGCGACGGTCGACGCCGGCCTGCGCGCCTACATGCTGCGCATCTACAATTACATGAGCATCGGCCTCGCCATCACCGGCCTCGCCGCGCTCGGTGTCTACATGGCTGCCGTGACCGACGTTCCGACGGCCGAGGCGGTCCGCGTCGGCAAGCTGTTCCTGACGCCGTTCGGCTACGCGATGTTCGTGAGCCCGCTGAAATATCTGTTCATGCTGGCGCCGCTCGCCATGGTGTTCGTGATCTCGGCCGGCATCAACCGCCTGGCTCCCTCGACCGCCCAGATCCTGTTCTGGGTGTTCTCGGCGCTGATGGGCATCTCGCTGTCCTCGATCTTCCTGGTGTACACGCACACCTCGATCGTGCGGGTGTTCTTCATCACCGCGGCGACGTTCGGTGCGCTGAGCCTCTACGGCTACACCACCAAGCGTGACATGAGCGGCATGGGCTCGTTCCTGTTCATGGGCCTGATCGGCATTATCATCGCGAGCCTGGTGAACCTGTTCCTGGCCAGCACGGCGCTGCAGTTCATCGTGTCGGTGGTCGGCGTTCTCGTGTTCGCGGGCCTCACCGCCTGGGACACCCAGCGCCTGAAGAACGACTACATCTACGGCTACGCTTCCGCCGGCGGTGACATCGCCGAGCGTGCGGCGATATCGGGTGCGCTCTCGCTGTATTTGAACTTCATCAACCTGTTCACGCTGCTGCTGCAGCTCCTCGGCCAGCGCGACTAAGCGCCAGCCGCAAGAGAACGGACACGAACCCCGGCCGAAGGGCCGGGGTTTTTGTTTGCGCCGCCTCCGTCATGAGGAAAATCACGTTGCTCGGAGCAAGGCCCCTGCTAATCTCGCCCCCATGTCCGCACCTGAAATCAGGCCCGCCATCGAGGCCGACCTCCCCGCCATCACCGCGATCTATCAGCAGGCCGTCCGCGAGGGCACCGCGACGTTCGAGCTCGATCCGCCCGACCTCGCCGAGATGACGCGCCGCTATCGCACGCTGCTCGACGGCGGCTATCCCTATTTCGTCGCATTGCTCGACGGCCGCGTCGCCGGCTACGCCTATGCCGGCGCCTACCGGCCGCGGCCGGCCTATCGCTTCACAGTCGAGAATTCGATCTATCTCGATCCCGCCTTCCACCGCCGCGGCATTGGGTCGCTGCTGCTGGACCGGCTGATCAGCGAATGCGAGGCTCGCGGCTTCCGCCAGATGATTGCCGTCATCGGCGATTCCGCCAATGCCGGCTCCATCGGCGTGCACACCCGGGGCGGCTTCAAGATGATCGGCACGCATCCCGATGTCGGCCTGAAATTCGGCCGCTGGCTGGATACGGTCATGATGCAGCGCGATCTCGGCGAGGGCGCGAAGACGGTCCCCGGAAAGTAGGTCACACCGCCGCCAGCTTGCGGTCGATCACCAGCAGCACGCGGTCGAGCTCGTGGCCGCGGCGCAGGATCAGGCCGGTCGCCGAGATCACGCTGTACATGCCCTGCTTGCGCGCGAGCCGCGGATCTTTCTCGATGCGGTAGATCGGCACTTCGGAGGCGCGGCGATAGACCGAGAACACCGCGCGGTCTTTCAGGAAGTCGATGGCATAGTCGCGCCACTCGCCGTCGGAGACCATACGGCCATAGAGGTTGAGAATTCGGTTCAGCTCGAGCCGGTTGAACGTCACCCGGTTCGGTTGGGCATTCGCAGCGGCGGGGCGCACCGCTGCGCGCAGCTCGCTCGGATCGGCATCCTCCGACGTCAAACTCATGGGGCGCCTCCTCATCGCTCGGCATGACCGCCTCCGCGAAGACCGTCCCGGAGCCGCGGATCATGACATCTGCATGATCGCGCCAACCGTTCCCCGCCGCAAGAGGCTCTTGCCCGGCCTCTCGAACGATCCCGGCTGAGCTCGCCGGGCGCCTGAGAATCATGACACACGCAACGGTGGAACTCCCCAGCGGCAAACCGTCACGGGATCGTTAGCAGGAATCACAGGATCGCCGCTTTTCCGCCCACCGCCTGCCGCCCTGCACTGCGACAAGGCTGGTGTGCGTTGACCCGGTCCTTTCGGTTCCGGATTCCTCAGCCCCCAGCCCCCCGGGGTCGAACAGGATCGGGTCTGTACGCACGACAAGGAGGACCAACGCAAGTTGGTCCTTTTTTTTGTTCGTGGCTGGATGTTGCCCCGACGAAGCTGCACTCCGAGCATCCGCGCGAAAATTCTTTCTGCTCATCCTGAGGGCCGCGAAGCGGCGTCTCCAACGATCGAGTCCCGGATGCATGAGCGGAGCCTGCATGGTGCTCGCGGCGGTGCAGAGCATGTCCGCTAGACGGCGCTCACGCGCCTTCTCACCATGGGGATTGAACGTGGTGCTTGGATCAGCAGTTCGAAGCGTTCGCTTCAGTGCAGCGAGGTGTACGCCGCGCCCAGCATTGCGCCTGGCTTCTCGCGACTGCCGTCCTGGACATAGACCACCGCGCCGTCGACGCCATCGCGCGATGTCAAATTCTCGATCGGGACCGTCCAGCTTTCCGGACGTCCGTTCCAGTCACCGACCTTGAGCAGATTGCGCACGACGTTGTGGTAGGTGATCTGCTGTCCACGATTCTCGCCGCGGCTGATCTCGATCGGCACCGATCTCACGATCGAGCAGATCCAGACCTCGCCATGCGAGACCGCCGGCTCTTTGCTCGCCGCCACCGACACGTTGATCTGCTTGCCCGCGAGCGACATCGTCACCGGCACGCTCATCACGCCCGCGCTCGAGTCGGTCTTGTCGATTGCATTTTCGATGCCGGAGCGATCGCTGCCGATGACATGCGCAGCGCCGTTGACCACGACCTGCGGCGTGTAGACTTCGCGATCACCGCGCATCCGTGAATAAGCGCGCTGCCGCGCCGAGAAACGTGAGTCCGCCAGCGTGTCCTTCCAGCCGAGATAGTCCCAATAGTCGATCGGCATGCTCAGCGCGATGATCGAGGGGTCCTTGGCGAGATCGCCGATGATTTTGTCGGCGGGCGGGCAGGAGGAGCAGCCCTGGGAGGTGAAGAGCTCGACCACGGCGCGGGGATCGGCCTGGGCGGGACGAATGACGGCGACGATGGCGCAGATGCCGAGTGCTCCCGACCAGAATGCACCGGACCATCGCGAAACGAGATTAGAAGCCATCATTCCAGTCATGTCGAACGTCACACATGGTAGCTCGTTGAGGGAAGATCTTATCGCCTGATGGTCACCGTAGTCTTACGGGCCGAACGCATCCAACCGTCCAAGGGGGGATTTTGCCGGGCAGGCCCATCCGAAACATACCGCAAACGAACAAAGGCGGCCTTTTTGATAGGCCGCCTTTGTCTAGGCTTCTACTCACGTCGCGGTGAGCCACCGTTCACAAATTCGCGCGCTAAAGTGCGCCAAGCGCACTTCGATCGTTGTTGGAGCATGATCTTTCCGGAAAGCCGCTGCACCGTTTTCCGGATCATGCACTACGCCGCGAGCTTGCGGAGCACGTAGTGGAGAATGCCGCCATTCCGGTAGTAATCGAGCTCGTCCAGCGTGTCGATGCGGCAGAGCAGCGAAACGCGCTGCAACGAGCCGTCGCCGGAGACGATCTCCGCGGTCAGCTTCTGGCGCGGCTTGAGGTCACCGACCAGGCCGCGCAGCGTGACCTTCTCATCCCCCTTCAGGCCGAGCGACGACCAGGAGGTGCCGTCCTCGAAGGTCAGCGGCAGCACGCCCATGCCGACCAGGTTCGAGCGATGGATGCGCTCGAAGCTCTGGCAGATCACGGCGCGCACGCCGAGCAGGCGGGTGCCCTTCGCGGCCCAGTCGCGCGAGGAGCCGTTGCCGTATTCGGCGCCGGCGAACACCACCAGCGGCACCTGCTCCTGCTGATACTTCATCGCGGCGTCGTAGATCGACATCTGCTCGCCGTCGGGCCAGTGCTTGGTGAGGCCGCCCTCGGGGATGTTTCCATCCGCGCCCTTGAGCATGAAGTTCTTGATGCGGATGTTGGCGAAGGTGCCGCGCATCATCACTTCATGATTGCCGCGCCGCGTGCCGTACTGGTTGAAGTCGGCGGGACGCACCTGGTGCTCGCTGAGATATTTGCCGGCGGGCGAGGTAAGCTTGATCGAGCCGGCCGGCGAAATGTGGTCGGTGGTGATCTTGTCCCCGAACATGGCGAGGATGCGCGCCTCGACGATGTCGGTGACCGGCTCCGGCTCCTTCTTCATGCCTTCGAAATAGGGCGGGTTCTGCACATAGGTCGACGACATGTTCCAGCGGTAAGTCTCGCTCTCGACCGTCTTGATCTTGCGCCAGTTGGTGTCGCCCTTGAACACGTCGGCATATTTCTTCTTGAAGATCGTCGAGGTCACGAACTTCTTCATGAAGGCGTTGATCTCCTTCGTCGTCGGCCAGATGTCCTTCAGGTACACCGGCTTGCCGTCCTTGCCTTCGCCGAGCGGCTCGACGGCGAGGTTCTTGGTGACGCTGCCGGCGAGCGCATGCGCGACGACCAGCGGCGGCGAGGCCAGATAGTTCGCCTGCACGTCCGGCGAGACGCGGCCTTCGAAGTTGCGGTTACCTGACAACACGGCCGCGGCGACGATACCGTTGTCGTTGATCGACTTCGAAATCTCCTCCGGCAGCGGACCGGAATTGCCGATGCAGGTGGTGCAGCCGAAGCCGACCAGATTGAAGCCGACCTTGTCGAGATCCTTCTGCAGACCGGAATCGGCGAGATAGCCGGCCACGACCTGGCTGCCCGGAGCCAGCGAGGTCTTCACCCACGGTTTTGCCTTCAGGCCCTTCGCGGCGGCGTTGCGCGCCAAGAGGCCGGCGCCGATCAGCACGCTCGGATTCGAGGTGTTGGTGCAGGAGGTGATGGCGGCGATGACGACGTCGCCGTGACCGATCTCGTAGTCCTTGCCCTCGACGGCGAAGCGCTTGTTGGGCTCTTCGGTCTTCTTGTACTCGCTGCCGAGTGCGAGCGAAAAACCTTCGGCAACGGACGGCAGCGCGATGCGGCCCTCAGGACGCTTCGGACCGGCCATCGACGGCACGACGTCGGCGAGGTCGAGCGTCAGCGTTTCCGTGAAAACGGGATCAGCCGACTTGGCGGTGCGGAACAGGCCTTGCGCCTTGGCATAGGCCTGCACCAGTGCGACTCGCGGTGCGGCGCGGCCGGAGGTCTTGAGATAATCGATCGCGGCGGCGTCAACTGGGAAGAAGCCGCAGGTCGCGCCATATTCCGGCGCCATGTTGGCGATGGTCGCCTTGTCGGCGACGGAGAGATTGTCGAGGCCGGGGCCGAAAAACTCGACGAACTTGCCGACCACGCCGAGCTTGCGCAGCATCTGCGTGACTGTGAGCACGAGGTCGGTCGCGGTGACGCCTTCCTTCATCGCGCCCTTCAGCTTGAAGCCGACGACGTTGGGCAGCAGCATCGACAGCGGCTGACCGAGCATGCAGGCTTCCGCCTCGATGCCGCCGACGCCCCAGCCGAGCACGGCGAGACCGTTGACCATGGTGGTGTGCGAGTCGGTGCCGACGAGCGAGTCGGGATAGGCGACCTCGAAGGTGCCGGTCTTCTTGCCGACCGTCATCTTCTCCTTCTTGGTCCAGACCGTCTGGGAGAGATATTCGAGATTGACCTGATGGCAGATGCCGGTGCCGGGCGGCACGACGGAGAAGTTCGAGAACGCCTTCTGGCCCCATTTCAGGAACTCGTAGCGCTCCTGGTTCTGCTTGTACTCTTCCGTGACGTTCTTGGCGAAAGCCTTGTTGTCGCCGAAGAAGTTCACGATCACGGAGTGATCGATGACGAGATCGACCGGCACCAGCGGATTGATCTTCTCGGCATCGCCGCCGAGCTTCTGCATCGCATTGCGCATCGCGGCGAGGTCGACGACGGCCGGAACGCCGGTGAAGTCCTGCATCAGCACGCGGGCCGGGCGGAACGCGATCTCATGCTCCAGCGACTTCTTGCGCAGCCACTTCGAGACCGCGACGATGTCCTCCTTCTTGACCGAGCGGCCGTCCTCGTTGCGGAGGAGGTTCTCGAGCAGGACCTTCATCGAGTAGGGAAGTTTCGAAATTCCCTTCAGACCATTCTTCTCGGCCGTGGGCAGGCTGTAATACACATAGGTCTTGGCGCCGACCTTGAGGGTCTTTTTGCATTTGAAGCTGTCGAGCGAGGTCATGTAGGAATCCCAATTGTTAGACATACCCGGCAGGGTATTTTAACACCGTCAGCGCATCAGGCTGGGTCGCTTGCAGGGGCAGGTTGAGTTGCTGCATCAAGTAGTTCCGGGCTTATAGAAGCTTTCTAACCGCGCCGCCACAGCCACAATCGAACCGAGCAAGTCGCGAGCCAAAAATTCTGATGCGCTACCCCAAGAATTCCTGAGGCCCGGCTTGAACAGGTTGGTACCAGGCCAGATGCAGCTGTCCGGACGCGGGGTCACTTGCGTGCGGGGCGGCCGCGAGGTGTTTTCCGGGCTCGATTTCGAGGCGGCCTCCGGCACAGCCGTGGCCGTCGTCGGCCGCAACGGTTCGGGCAAGACCTCGCTGCTGCGGCTGATCGCGGGCCTGCTCATTCCGGCCGGCGGCACGATCGTACTGGACGGGGGCGACGCCGACGTGACGCTGCCCGAGCAGTGCCACTATCTCGGCCACCGCGATGCGCTGAAGCCGGCCCTGAGTGTGGCTGAAAATTTGTCATTCTGGGCTGATTTTCTCGGGGGCGAGCGTTTTGACGCAGCCGCGAGTCTCGCGGCCGTCGGTCTCGACCATGCCGCCGATCTGCCCGCCTCCTTCCTGTCCGCCGGCCAGCGCCGCCGGTTGTCGCTGGCCCGGCTGCTGGCGGTCCGCCGCCCGGGTCTGGCTGCTGGACGAGCCGACCACGGCGCTGGATGCCGCCGGCCAGGAGATGTTCGGCGGCCTGATGCGGGAGCATCTGGCGGGCGGCGGCCTGATCATCGCGGCGACGCATGGGCCGCTGGGGATCGAGGCGCGGGAGCTGCGGATCGAGGGAATGGCGTGAGACGGCAGGACCCTCAGCTTTTCGAACGGCTAAGCGCCGCTTTCTCCGTTCCCTCCCCCCTTGTGGGGAAGGGTCAGGGAGGGGGGCGCCGCACGGGGACTCTCACGGTCGAACGTAGCTCTTCTCTGCTCCCGAGCGCACCATTTCCTGGGCTACCCCTCTCCCCCGCCCTCCCCCACAAGGGGGGAGGGAGCGCGGTGTGTCCAGGGCACGAGCTCGGCTCTCATGACCACCTCAGCGCCGAAGCCAACCCATGACCGCGCTGTCCGCCCTGATCCGCCGGGACATCAAGATCGCGCTCCGCGTTGGCGGCGGGGCGCTCATTGGCGTGCTGTTTCTTCCTGACCGTCGTCGTGCTGATGCCATTCGCGCTGGGACCGGATCTGGCGCTGCTGTCGCGGCTGGGGCCTGCCATCCTCTGGCTCGGCGCGCTGCTGGCCAGCCTGCTCACGCTGGACCGGCTGTTCATGGCCGACCATGAGGACGGCTCGCTCGATTTGATCACGATGAGCCGGACCCCGCTGGAACTGGCCTGCGCAGCCAAGGCGCTGGCGCATTGGCTGGCCGCAGGCCTGCCGCTCGTTGTCGCAACCCCCGTGCTCGGCCTGCTGCTCAATCTCGACATGGCTGCCACCGGCGCGGTGGCGCTGACGCTGCTCGCCGGCACCCCGGCGCTGACCTTTACCGGCATGATCGGTGCGGCGCTGGCGGTGACGCTGCACCGGGGCGGGCTGCTGATGGCCGTGCTGGTGCTGCCGCTGTCGATCCCGGTGCTCATCTTCGGGGTCGCAGCCTCGCAAGCCGCGATCACGGGGCCGTTGTCATTCGGGGCGCCATTCTCGATCCTCTGCGCGCTGTCGCTGGTCAGCCTCGTGATCGGCCCGTTCGCGGCGGCGGCGAGCCTGAAACATGGCCTGGACTGAAATGGGTTCGATTGTCTTGACCCCGATCAACTTTCGCTGCGCGCTTTCATGCTGATTGCGTGAGCGCCGACCTGTGATTATCAGAACACCATGTCGCTGATCGACCTCGCCAACCCCACCAGGTTCCTCGCGCTCTCGGCGCGGGTGCTGCCATGGCTCGTGGCCGCGACAATCATCCTGCTCGCGATCGGACTCTATCAATCGGCCACCGCGCCTGATGACTATCAGCAGGGCGCGACCGTGAAGATCATGTTCATCCACGTGCCCAATGCGTGGCTGTCGATGTTCGTCTGGGGCGTGATGAGTGTGGCTTCGCTCGGCACGCTGGTGTGGCGGCATCCGCTCGCCGACGTCGCCGCGAAAGCCGCCGCACCGATCGGCGCAGCGTTCACCTTCCTCGCGCTGCTCACGGGCTCGCTGTGGGGCAGGCCGATGTGGGGCACCTATTGGGAATGGGATGCTCGGCTGACATCGGTGCTGATCCTGTTCCTGATGTATCTCGGCCTGATGGCGCTGTGGCGCGCGGTGGAAGATCCCTCGCGCGCAGCGCGTGCTGCCGCCGTGCTGACGCTGGTCGGCGCACTCAATCTTCCGATCATCAAGTTCTCGGTCGACTGGTGGAACACGCTGCACCAGCCGGCCTCGGTGATGCGCATGGGCGGCTCGACGCTCGACAAGGCGTTCCTGATTCCGTTGCTGGTGATGGCGGGCGCGTTCACGCTGCTGTTCGTCACGCTGCACCTGGCTGCGATGCGCAACGAGATTTTGCGCCGGCGCGTCCGCTCCCTGCAGATCATGCAGGCAGGTCGGAAGGCAGCATGATGATGTCGCTTGGCCCCTACGCGCCCTTCATCGTGACCTCCTATGTCGCCGCCGCCATCGTGGTCGCGCTCCTGATCGGCTGGGTCGTGATCGACTATCGCAACCAGACGCAGCGCTTGCGCGAGCTCGAGCGCAGCGGCGTCACCCGCCGCTCCGGCCGCAGCGCGATCGACACACCAAGAACGACGACATGAGCGATCAATCTACCCCCGCACCTGCGTCGCGCCGCACCTTCCTGATGGTGCTGCCGCTGCTCGCCTTCACCGCCCTTGCCGTGCTGTTCTGGTTTCGGCTCGGCGGCGGCGATCCGTCGCGGATCCCCTCCGCGCTGATCGGCCATCCCGCGCCGCAGACCACGCTGCCGCCGCTGGAGGGATTGCAGGCCGACAGCACGCGAGTGCCGGGCCTCGATCCTGCCGCGTTCAAGGGCAAGGTCAGCCTCGTCAATGTCTGGGCCTCCTGGTGCGTGCCGTGCCACGAGGAGGCGCCGCTGCTGACAGAGCTCGCCAGGGACAAGCGCTTCCAGATCGTCGGCATCAACTACAAGGACGCGCCCGACAATGCGCGCCGCTTCCTCGGCCGCTACGGCAACCCGTTCAGCCGGGTCGGCACGGACGCCAACGGCCGTGCCTCGATCGAATGGGGCGTCTACGGCGTGCCGGAGACGTTCGTCGTCGACCCCGAAGGCACCATCGTCTACAAGCTGGTCGGCCCGATCACGCCGGAGAATTTCCGCACCGTGCTGCTGCCGCAGATGGAGAAGGCGTTGAAGGCGGGGTCTTAGCCAAGACCGTCATTGCGAGCGCAGCGAAGCAATCCAGACTGCATCTGCGGAAGGACTCTGGATTGCTCCGTCGCCAGCGCAAAATTGCGTTCGCAATTTTGTCGCAGGCTCCTCGCAATGACGAGCTGAGACAGCTCACCCCTTCCGCACGTCGCCCGCCTCGGCCTCGCTGGTCTCCAGCGACACCGGCTCGACGCCATAGCGCTTGGTCAGCGGCATCTGGGCGATGGCGAAGATCATGGTCAGCGGCGTGACGCCGAACACCTTGAAGTTGACCCAGAAGTCCGTGCTCTGGGTGCGCCAGACCACCTCGTTCAGCACCGCCAGTCCCGCGAAGAACAGCGCCCAGCGCAGGGTGAGAATGCGCCAGCCCTGCGGCGTCAGATTGAACATCTGGTCGAACATCACGGCGATGAAGGAGCGGCCGAACAACAGGCCGCCGCCGAGGATCGCGGCGAACAGGCCGTAGATGATGGTCGGCTTGACCTTGATGAAGGTTTCGTCGTGCAGCACCAGGGTCAGCGTGCCGAACACCAGCACGATCACGCCCGTCACGATCGCCATGATCGGGATGTGGCGCGTCACCACATAGGAAGCGATCATCGCCGCCACGATCGCGACCATGAAGGCACCGGTGGCGGCGAACAGGTTGAACTTCGCATTGACGAAGAAGAACACGAGCAGCGGCCCGAGCTCGGTCGCAAGCTTGAACAGCGGATGCGGCTGGGTCTTGTCCATTCTCTAACTTTCGATTCCGGCAATGGCGCGGGCGAAATCGCGCGCGGTGAAGGCTGCGAGATCATCGACGCCTTCGCCGACGCCGATGAAATGCACCGGCAGTTTGAATTTCTCCGCGAGCGCCACCAGAATGCCGCCGCGGGCAGTGCCGTCGAGCTTGGTCATCACCAGCCCGGTGACGCCGGCGGTGCGATGGAAGGCCTCGACCTGCGACAGCGCGTTCTGGCCGACGGTGGCATCCAGCACGAGCAGCACCGCATGCGGCGCCGAAGCGTCGACCTTTCGGATGACGCGCACGACCTTCTCGAGCTCGTTCATCAGCTCGGCCTTGTTCTGCAAGCGGCCCGCGGTGTCGATCAGGAGCACGTCGATCGCCTGCTCTTTCGCCGCGGTCAGCGCATTGAAGGCGAGGCTCGCGGAGTCGGAGCCCTGCGCGCCCGCGATGACGGGCGTCTTGGTGCGCTCGCCCCAGACCTTGAGCTGCTCGATGGCTGCTGCGCGAAACGTGTCTCCGGCGGCCAGCATCACCTTGCGGCCTTCGGAAGCAAATTTTTGTGAGAGTTTTCCGATTGTCGTGGTCTTGCCGGAGCCGTTGACGCCCACGACCAGGATGACGAATGGCTTTTTCGCCGTATCGATCACGAGCGGCAGCGCCACCGGGGCCAGCACCTTCTCGACCTCGGCGGCGACCACGTCCTTGACCTCGTCAGCCGAGATCGCCTTGTCATAGCGCCCTGTGCCCACCGCATCCGCGATCCGCACCGCGACCGAGGTGCCGAGATCGGCGCGCAGCAGCACGTCCTCGATGTCGTCGAGCATGGCGCGGTCGAGCTTGCGCTTGGTGACGAGGTCGGCAACCGCGGTCCCAAGCGAGGACGAGGTGCGCTTCAGTCCGTTGGACAGGCGGCGCCACCAGCTCAGCTTGGGGGGATCTGACGTGGTATCGTTCATGGTGGCGGTGTGTTAGCCGTTCCCGCTGTTAAACGAAAGTGTTGAGCCGAAGGTCCTGCAATTGCTCGATGTTCCCCAATTGACCGCAGACGAGATTTTAGGCCGCGTGCTCCATCGCGACGGCCTGATGCTGGTCATCAACAAGCCGGCCGGCCTGCCGGTGCACCGCGGCCCCAAGGGCGGGCCCAATCTGGAAGACTCTTTCGACGCGCTACGGTTCGGCCTGCCGAGGCCTCCGGTGCTGGCCCACCGGCTGGACAAGGACACCTCCGGCTGCCTCGTGCTCGGCCGCCATCGGAAAGCCACCGCCTCGCTCGGCCTCCTGTTCAAGCATGGCAAGATCGGCAAGACCTACTGGACCGTGGTCGAGGGCGGGCCTGCCGAAGACGAAGGCGCCATCGACATGCCCCTCGGCCGCCTCAATGCCGAACGCGGCTGGTGGCAGAAGCCCGACCCGGAGGGGCAGAAGGCGATCACCAACTGGAAGGTGATGGGCCGGGGCGAGGGGTTCGCCTGGCTCGCCATGGAACCGATGACCGGCCGGACCCATCAATTGCGGGTGCATTCGTCGGCGACCGGCTGGCCGATCTTCGGCGACAACATCTACGGCAACGGCCCGCGCTTCGGCGAGCCGAAGCTGCACCTGCATTCCCGCGAGATCGTGGTGCCGATCTCCCGGAACAAGGAGCCGGTCCGCGTGGTCGCGCCGGCCCCGCCCCACATGCACGAGAAGCTCCGCGCCTGCGGCTGGAATGGGGAATAGCGGCGTCCGGGGCATGGTTTACGAAACGTTCAGTGCTCGTTGGTAGTGATGGCGATTGCTTAGAACAAGCCTCCCATCCGCTCAGGACGAGCAACGCGTCATGTCCACCGCCCAGCCGTCGATCGTCGACGAGGTCGAATCCGCGATCCGGACCGGCTCGGCGGAAAAGGGCATGGAGACGGCCCGGCGCGTCACCGACCTGTTCCTCTCCTCCGCCGGCAGCTTCAACGACGAGCAGATCGCGCTGTTCGACGATGTGCTCGAGCGCCTGATCGGCACCATCGAGTTGCGCGCCATCGCCGATGTGGCAGCGCGCGTTGCGCTCGCCGAAATCAGCGCCCAGCTTGCGCCGATCGCGCAAGCGCCGCCCTCCGTGATCCGTCGCCTCGCCAGCAATGACGAGATCCGTATCGCGGGCCCCGTGCTGCAGGAATCCGCGCGCCTCGACGATGACGAGCTGGTGAGGATCGCCTCCAGCAAGGGTGAACCGCACCTGGTCGCGGTCGCCGGCCGGTGGTGGCTGAAGGAGATCGTCACCGACGCGCTGCTGGCGCGGCGCTACCCCAGCGTCAGCCGGCGCCTCGCCGCCAATCCCGGCGCGCGCATGTCCGGAAAGGGATTCACGGTCATCGTCGGGCAGGCCGAGAGCGATCCCGAACTCGCGGTCAGCATCGGCGTCCGCGTCGACCTGCCGTCGGATCTGCGCCGGCGCTTGCTGCGTTCCGCAACTGATGCCGTTCGCACCCGCCTGCTGTCGCGCGCACCGCCCGATCTGTTCGAGGAAATCCAGAGCGCGATTGCCGCCGTCACCGTCGGCGTCGAGCGCGAGATGTCGGGCGTGCGCGATTTCGAAGGCGCCAAGCGCGCGATTGCCCATCTCAAGGCGACCGGCCAGCTCAACGAGGCGACGCTGCTGAACTTCGCGCGACAGCGGCGCTACGAAGAAGCCGTGGCCGCACTGGCGGCATTGTCCGGATCAACCGTCGAGGTGATTCGTCCGCTGATGCAGAGCCTGCGCGAAGACGGCCTGCTGGTGCCGTGCAAGGCCGCACAACTAAGCTGGGAAACCACCATCGCCGTGCTCGAAAGCCGCTTTGCCGGCGGGGCGATGAAGCCGGCGGATCTTGCAAGGGCGAAAAGCAATTTTGCCCGCATGTCCCCGGAGAACGCCCGGCGCACGCTGCGCTTTTGGCAGGTGCGGGCGTCGTAGGCGCTATGCGGTCAGCCGCTCGCCGTCGTTGCCCGTGATCGTCAGCGGCACGACGCTGCCGACGCGCTCGCCCGCAATCGCCACCGGCAGGTAATGCTCGGTTCGCCCCTGCCCGCTGCTCTCAATCAGCACATTGCGCGTCGCGCCGGTCTCCGCGCTCAGCCGCTGCCGCAACCCTGCCTCGCCCGCTGCGCGCAGCCGCTTCGCGCGTTCCTTGATCGCACCACCCGCAACCTGCGGCATCTTCGCGGCGGGGGTGCCGGGGCGCGGCGAATACGGGAAGACGTGCAGGAAGGTCAGGCCGCATTCCTCGACCAGATCGAGCGAGCGCGAGAACATGGCCTCGGTCTCGGTCGGGAAGCCCGCGATGATATCGGCGCCGAAAACGATGTCCGGACGCAGGCGGCGCACCTGATCGCAGAACGCAATCGCATCCTGCCGCGAATGCCGCCGCTTCATGCGCTTCAGGATCATGTCATCGCCTGATTGTAGCGACAGATGCAGATGCGGCATCAGCCTGATATCGTCGGCGATGGCATCGAGCAGATCGTTATCCGCCTCGATCGAATCGATCGAGGAGATGCGCAGGCGCTTCAGCTCCGGCACATGCCGCAATATCTGCTTGGTCAAGAGGCCGAGCTTCGGCGCGCCCGGCAGGTCGGTGCCGTAGCTGGTGAGATCGACGCCGGTCAGCACGATCTCCGCATGACCGCGCCCAACCAAAGCGCGCACCTGATCGACCACCGCGCCCATCGGAACCGAGCGCGAATTGCCGCGGCCATAGGGGATGATGCAGAAAGTACAACGATGGTCGCAGCCGTTCTGCACCTGCACGAACACGCGCGGCATGCCGCTCGCGTAGCCGTCGATCAGATGCGGCGCCATTTCCCCGAGCGCCATGATGTCGCTGACGGCGATCTTCTCGCTGGCGCCGAGGTCGAAAGCATCGCGCGCCGCGCGCCAGGCTTCGCCCCGCATCTTGTCGTCATTGCCGACGACGCGATCGACCTCGGTCATCCCGGCGAACATCGCGCTTTGCGTCTGCGCCGCACAGCCGGTGACCACAATGCGCGCCGAGGGGCGCTCACGCTTCAATTTGCGGATCGTCTGCCGCGCCTGCGCCACCGCCTCGTTGGTGACGGCGCAGCTGTTGATGACGATGGTATCGGTCAGACCCGCGCCCTCGGCCCTGCTGCGGATCACCTCGGCCTCGAAGGCGTTGAGGCGGCAGCCAAAGGTGACGATGTCGACGGCCATCAGCCTGCTGGCGCGAACAGCGCCGGATCGAAATTGCCCTCGTATTCGAAGGTCGCGGTGCCCGTCATGAGCACATGATCGTCGCGCTCGCGCCATTCGATGCCGAGCTTGCCGCCGGGCAGCGTCATCGCGACCTTTCTCCCGGTACGCTTCAGCCGCGCCGCCGCGACCGCGGTCGCGCAAGCCGCCGAACCGCAGGCCCTGGTGAGCCCGGCGCCGCGCTCCCAGGTGCGCATGGTGATGTGCTCGCGATCGACGATATGAGCGAGCGTGATGTTGGCGCGGTCGGGGAAGATCGGATGATTTTCCAGCAGCGGGCCAAAACGCTCGAGATCATAGGCGTTGACGTCGTCGACCCAGAAGATCGCGTGCGGATTGCCCATGCTGACCACGGACGGCGAATGCAGGATCGGGTTATCGATCGGCCCGATCTGCAATTCGATGTACCGGGTATCGCGAAACTCTTCCGCCAGCGGAATGTCCTGCCAGCCGAACTTCGGCGCGCCCATGTCGACGGTGTAGAGGTCGGGCGCCGGACCCTGCCAGGCATTGAGCAGGCCGGCCGCGGTCTCGAACGTTGCGGTGGCCTGGCCGCTCTTCTCGAAGATGCGGCGCACCACGCAGCGCATGCCGTTGCCGCAGGCGCCGGCTTCCGAGCCGTCACTGTTGTAGATGCTGATGAAAGCTTCGGTGCCGTCGAGCCGCGGCTTCTGCAGCACCATGAGCTGGTCATAGGGCACGCCGCCTTGTGCGGATGCCACCGCGCGGGCGTCGTCGGGCGTGACCTTGCCCGCGGAATCGCGCATGTCGACAACGACGATCTCGTTGCCGATGCCGTTCATCTTGGCAAATGCGTGGTTGGCCAGGGCGCTCATGAAAATTCCCGAATTTCGCCTGCCTTATATGGCGATCCTTGGCCGTCTGGCCAGTGGTTTGCGATCCAAAGGCCTGGACCTCTGCCATGACGCATCTGTCATGGGACGAACTTGACGCCCGCGTGTTAGAACGGCGCAGTTCGCTCGACCAGGGAGGCGCGGCCGGGATTTGGGCCTTGGTGGGCAAGGTCTTCATACGGAAGCTGTTGGGGAGAATAGAATGTTCGGGTTTCGTCGTCTCGCTTTGGCCGCGCTGATCCCGGCAGCGGCCTTGTCCCTTGGCCTCTCCGGTGCTCTGGCGCAGACCCCGAGCCCGGCGCCCGCCGCATCGGTAAGCCCCTCGCCGGCCCCATCGGCCACGCCCTCACCAGCCGCAAGCGCCTCGCCGGCGCCCGCAGCAACTCCCGCGCCCGCCCCCTCGCCTGCGGCCAGCGCGTCACCGAGCCCGGCGACACCGCCGCCCGCCGCGGCTGCCACGCCCGCGCCGGTGCAAACAGCCGATCCCTTTGGCCAGGAGACCATGCTCGAGGCCAGGAAGGTCCTGATGGTCAAGGGCACCGCCAATTGGGACACGGCCTTCGACACCCTGGTCGACGCCTTCAAATCGCTGAACGCGGTGCTCGACAAGCAGGGCATCAAGCACGCCGGCAATTCGATGATCGTCTACACCTCGACCGACGACACCGGTTTCACCTTCTTCGCCGAACTCCCTGTTGACCAGGATCCGAAGAACCTGCCCAAGGACATGAGCATCGGCAAATCGCCTGAGGGCAAGGCGCTGAAATTCGTCCATCGCGGCTCCTACGACAACATGGACAACACCTACGAGGCGATCACCAATCACCTCGACGACAAGAAGCTGGAAGCCAAGGACACGTTCATCGAGGAGTACCTCACCGATCCCCTGAAGACGGCCGAGGACAAGCTCGTGATCAACGTGTTCGTACCGCTGAAGTGAGCCCAATGAAAAAGCCTGCCGCTCTCGCTGCCATTTTCGCTGCCACGATGCTGACAATGCCCGCGCTTGCCGATGATTTCCCGTCCGCCATCTCCGTGAGCGGCGAGGCAACCGTCTCCGCCGCGCCCGATCTCGCGCAGATCGATGCCGGCGTCGCCAATGATGCCAAGTCGGCGAAGGAGGCTTCCGATGCCAACAACGCCGCGATGGGCAAGGTGCTGCTGGCGCTGAAGGGGGCCGGCATCCCCGAGAAGGACTACCAGACCTCGCGCCTTTCGCTGCAGCCGCAATATGCACCGAACCGCTCGAACGGCGCGTCGCCCGTGGTCGGCTTCCGCGCCTCCAACCGCGTCACGGTGAAAATTCGCGACGTGACCAAGGCCGCAGGCATCATCGACATACTGGTCGGCGCCGGCGCCAACGACATCGGCAACATCTCGTTCGAGGTGACGCAGGCGTCAAAACTGCTCGACGACGCCCGCGAGCAGGCGGTGGCAGATGCGCGGCGCAAGGCCGAGATCTACGCCAAGGCGACAGGTGTTACGCTGGGTGCGCCGCTCAGCGTCTCCGAAGGCAGCGCTCCTATGCCATTATTCAAGAGCCGCGTGGCCGTTGCCCCGATGGCGGCGCCTGCCGCCGTCGCACCGGGTGAGGAGACGCTGTCGGTGACGGTCAATGTGAGCTGGTCGATCAAGGCCAAGGATCAATAGTCCCGTGCAGCTGAGCTAAATCTCCACCACCTGCCCCGGCTTCATCGCGACAAACCGCTCCTGCGGAATCTTCGCCGCAGCGAGCGCTTCAACCAACGCCTTCGCCGGCGCATCGATCGCCTCGTCGGTCAGCTGGAACGTGCCGTGGTGGTGGCCCAGTGCTTGCTCTGCCCCGCAATCGGCGAGCGCCTTCACCGCATCTTCCGGGTTCATGTGCTGGTCGCGCATGAACCAGCGCGGTTCGTAGGCGCCGATCGGTAGTATCGCGAGACGTAGCTTCCCATGCTTCTCGGCGACGCGGCGAAAGTGCGTGCCATCACCATAACCCGAATCGCAGACGACGTAGATTTTGCCGGCCGGGGTCTCCAATACAAAACTCGCCCACAGTGCCTTGTTGCGGTCGAACATGCCGCGCGCGGTCCAGTGCCGGGTCGGCACCAGCGTCACCGCAGTGCCGCTCCCGAGCTCGACCCGCTCGTGCCAATCGAATGCCTCGGCCTTGATCGTGGAATCCGCGCTCCGCATCGTGACGTCATTGCCGAGCGGGGTGACGACGCGCGGCGCGAAGTTCTTGGCAAGCCGCGACAGCGTCGCGAGGTCCAAATGATCGTAATGGCCGTGCGAGACCAGCACGACGTCGATGGCAGGCAGCTTCTCGAAGGCGATGCCGGGATCGTTGTGCCGCTTCGGCCCGGCAAAACTGACCGGCGACACGCGCATCGACCAGACCGGGTCGACGAGGATGTTGAGGCCGCCGGTCTGGATCAGCCAGCTGGCGTGGCCGACGAAGGAGAGCCGCGCCTTGTCGCCGTCGACCCGCGGCGGCGGGGTATCGGCATGGGGACTGGGCACCCACACCGGCCATTTCGCCCGCTCCCGCGCGCTGAACTGCCAGCGCAGCACCTCGCGCAGCGATTTTGGCGGCGCTCCGTCCGGATCGAAGAAATGCAGGCCGTTGAAATGGTCGGAGGCGGGGCCGTCATAGGTTTTCATGCGAGACATCCAGAGGGGGGGCACGCCGACAACGCGCCGGCCCCGGCAAGCAGCCCGAACAGGCGGCGGCGGGCGACCGACACGGGGCGGCTTTCAGGGATGGTTTGGACGAAAAGGCATCCCGGGCTATATGGGCGGGACCGCCCAAAAAAAGAACCCGTCGCCGGAAATGCCCGGATTTCAAGACCTTGGCCTGGCAAAGGCGCCTCGTCACCCTAACTTTCCTTGACTTTTGGGCGTGAGCGGCGTTTAACCCCGCCACTTTCTCGGAAAGGCTTTCTTTTCGACCCGCCGCCTGGCCCCGGAGGTCAGAGGTCAACGCCCGACAGCGCTGTGCGCCCTCGGGCGCAAAGGTGTTTGGAAGATCGCCATTCTGGCGAGCAGGACAAGGGACAATTGCATTGTTCGACAATCTGTCGGAACGGCTTGGCGGCATTCTCGATCGTCTGACGGGGCGCGGTGCGCTGACCGAAAAGGACGTCGATGCCGCGATGCGCGAGGTGCGCCGCGCGCTGCTCGAGGCCGACGTTGCGCTCGAGGTCGTGCGCAGCTTCACCGATCGCGTCCGCGAGCAGGCGATCGGCGCCACCGTCGTCAAGTCGGTCACCCCAGGCCAGATGGTGGTCAAGATCGTCCATGACGAGCTGATCAACACGCTCGGCGCCGAAAGCCAGACCATCGACGTCAATTCCGTGCCGCCGGTGCCGATCATGATGGTCGGCCTGCAGGGCTCGGGCAAGACCACCACCACCGCAAAGCTCGCCCGCCGCCTGGTCCAGCGCGACAAGCGCAAGGTGCTGATGGCTTCGCTCGACGTCTACCGTCCGGCGGCGATGGAGCAGCTGGCCGTGCTCGGCCGCGATCTCGAGATTCCGACGCTGCCGATCGTTGCAGGCCAGCAGCCGCCGCAGATCGCGAAGCGCGCGCTGGAAGCGGGCAAGCTCGGCGGCTACGACATCGTGCTGCTCGACACCGCCGGCCGCACCACGCTGGACGAAGAGATGATGGCGGAAGCAGCCGCGATCAAAGCTGCGGCCAATCCGCACGAAGTGCTGCTGGTCGCCGACAGCCTCACCGGTCAGGATGCCGTGAACCTGGCGCGCGCGTTCGATCAGCGCGTCGGCCTCACCGGCATCGTGCTGACGCGCGTGGACGGCGATGGCCGCGGCGGCGCGGCGCTGTCGATGCGCGCCGTCACCGGCAAGCCGATCAAGCTGATCGGCACCGGTGAAAAGACCGACGCGCTGGAAGATTTCCACCCCGATCGTATCGCCGGTCGCATCCTCGGCATGGGCGACGTGGTGTCGCTGGTCGAACGCGCCGCCGCCAATATCGACGCCGAAAAGGCCGCGCGCACCGCCGAGCGCATGCGCAAGGGTCAGTTCGACCTCAACGACATGCGCGAGCAGCTGCTGCAGATGGCGAATATGGGCGGCATCAGCGGCCTGATGGGCATGATGCCCGGCATCGCCAAGATGAAGAACCAGATCGCGGCCGCCGGGATCGACGACAAGATCCTGAAGCGCCAGGTCGCGGTGATCGATTCCATGACGCGCGACGAGCGCCGTCATCCTGATCTGCTCAAGGCCAGCCGCAAGAAGCGTATCGCGGCGGGAAGCGGCCAGAGCGTCGAACAGGTCAACAAGCTCCTGAAGATGCACCGGAACATGGCCGACGTGATGAAGGCCATGGGCTCGGGCAAGCGCGGCCCGCTCGCCGGGATCGCGCAGGCGATGGGCTTTGGCGGCGGCATGAAGATGCCGTCTCCCGAAGAGATGAAAGCGCTTCAGGAAAAGATGCAGAGCGGCGGCGGACAGGGTCTGCCGAGCCTGCCGAAGGATTTGCCGGCTGGTCTTCGCACCGGTCTGCCGAACGTCCCTGGTCTGACCGGACTGAGCGGCAAGCCGACGCTGCCGGGTCTCGGCGGCTTTCCGGGCAAGAAGAAATGAGGCATTCGTCGCACGGGATCGCACCGGTCTCGCGCAGCGCGAAAATACCAATCAACCGAACAAAACGTACTTTGAAGGAGAACTAAATGTCCGTCGTTATCCGGCTCGCCCGCGCAGGCACCAAGAAGCGTCCCGTCTATCACGTCGTCGTCGCCGACTCGCGCTTCCCCCGCGATGGCCGCTTCATCGAGCGCCTCGGCTATTTCAATCCGCTGCTGCCGAAGGACAACGAGACCCGTCTGAAGCTCGACATGGACAAGGTGAAGGCCTGGCTCGCCAAGGGCGCGCAGCCGTCGGACCGCGTCTCCCGCTTCCTCGACGCCGCCGGCGTCAAGAAGCGCGAAGCCCGCAACAACCCCGAGAAGGCCGTGCCGCGCAAGGAGCGCAAGGCGCAGGCCGAAGCCGCCGCGAAGGGCTAAGGCTCAGCCATGTCGGCGCTGATCTGCGTCGCGCGGATCGGCGCCGCGCATGGGGTGCGCGGTGCGGTCAAACTGTGGACCTTCACCGAAGATCCCTTTGCCGTGAAGCGCTACGGTCCGCTTCTCTCCAAGGACGGCAAGCGCCAGTTCGAGCTGGCGCAGGCCCGTGAAGCCAAGGACCATCTGGTCGCGACGTTCAAGGGCGTCACGACCCGCGATGAGGCCGAACGCCTCAACGGCATCGAGCTCTACGTCGCGCGCGAAAAACTGCCCGCGACCGATGAGGATGAATATTACCACGCCGATCTGATCGGGCTCGCCGCCGTCACCATTGACGGCGATGCGCTCGGCCGCGTGCTCGCCATCCATAATTTCGGCGCCGGCGATATCATCGAGATCGCACCGCTGAAGGGCGCGACGATGCTGCTGCCGTTCTCCAACGCCGTGGTGCCGGAGGTCGATATCAAAGGCGGCCGCGTCGTGATCGCGTTGCCGCAGGAGATCGAGGGGGACGGACCCTCCGGTGAAGGCCGGAGCCCATAACCACAGGCCATGGTTTTGGCTAAGCTGACTGAGATGACCAATCCCTGCCCCTGGCGCGCGACGGTGCTGACGCTGTTTCCGGAGATGTTTCCGGGGCCGCTCGGCGTGAGTCTCGCGGGCCGGGCGCTGGCCTCCGGCCTCTGGCAGATCGAGGCGCGGGACATCAGGGCTTCCGCCACCGATCGCCACCGCAGCGTCGATGACACCCCGTCCGGCGGCGGCCCGGGCATGGTGCTGCGGGCGGACGTTCTGGCGGCGGCCATCGATGCCGCCGAGATCGGCCCCGACCGGCCCCGCCTTCTCATGAGCCCGCGCGGTCGGCCATTGACCCAGGCCCGCGTTGCGGAACTCGCCGACGGCCCCGGTCCGCTGATCGTCTGCGGGCGGTTCGAGGGGATCGACCAGCGCGTGATCGACGGACGCGGCCTGGAGGAGGTCTCGATCGGCGATTACGTGCTGTCGGGGGGCGAAATCGCCGCCCTCGCCCTGATCGACGCCTGCGTCCGGCTGCTGCCGGGGGTCATGGGCAAGGAAGCCTCGGGAACCGAGGAGAGTTTTTCGGACGGATTGCTCGAATACCCCCAATACACCCGGCCGCAGCTGTTCGAGGGGGTTCCCATCCCGGAGATCCTGACCTCCGGCGATCATGCCAAGATCGCGGCCTGGCGGCGGGCGCAATCCGAGGCCCTGACAGCGGCGCGGCGGCCCGATTTATGGGCCCAAGTCCCGCCCAAGGCCCCGAATCGGCCGCGCCGCCAAAAAACGCCAAAAAACAAGACAGACGGGTGACAAACGCTCCGGCTTGCCTTATAGGAGCGGCCACATCCGCAATGGCTGGATAAACGAATTTCGCGCAGCCCCCGTTTTTCGAAGGCTGGGCGCGCCGATGGAGATTTACCCATGAACCTGATCAAGCAGCTCGAGCAAGAGCAATTCGACAAGCTGTCCGCCGGCAAGGACATTCCGGAATTCGGTCCCGGCGACACCGTGATCGTCAACGTGAAGGTCGTGGAAGGCGACCGCACCCGGGTGCAGGCCTATGAAGGCGTTTGCATCGGCCGTTCCGGCGGTGGCCTCAACGAGAGCTTCACCGTCCGCAAGATCTCCTACGGCGAAGGCGTCGAGCGCGTGTTCCCGGTGATGTCGCCGATGATCGACTCGATCAAGGTGGTGCGTCGCGGCAAGGTGCGTCGCGCCAAGCTCTATTACCTGCGCAATCTCCGCGGCAAGTCGGCTCGTATCGTCGAGAAGACCGAGCACGCCAAGGCCGTCAACGAGTAAGCTTCGCCACGAGGCAAGGTTTCGAAAAGCGCGGGCTCGGTCCCGCGCTTTTTGTTTGGCCCGAAGCCCTCCCCGACCTCGTCATTTGCGAGCGCAGCGAAGCAATCCAGACCGTCTCCGCAGACGCATTTCTGGATTGCTTCGCTGCGCTCGCAATGACGAGTTAGAGGCTCTCGCGCTTTAACTCCCGCGTGCTATATAGCCTCTAGAATGTTTCCAGATCTGACCAGCTTCGTGAGCCCCCGGCGCATCGTCATCGACGATCGCTCGCGGCTGCCTGGCCGGTTCTTCGGACGCTTCGCGACCTCGGCAACGTCAGAGCTTACGCGCGCAGCCTAAAAGCTGCGCTGACGATTTTGTTGCCCCGCGCGGCCTGCCGCGCTCATCGCCTTACACACATTCCTTCGGAGCTTAAGCTCATGTCCAAGCCGACCACCCTGTACGACAAGATCTGGAACGACCATCTGGTGCACGAAGCCGAGGATGGCACCTGCCTGCTCTATATCGACCGTCACCTGGTGCATGAGGTGACCTCGCCGCAGGCGTTCGAAGGCCTGCGCGCCACCGGCCGCAAGGTCCGCGCGCCGGAGAAGACGCTGGCGGTCGTCGACCACAACGTGCCGACCACCGATCGCACCAAGCCGAACCCCGATCCTGAAAGCATCGAGCAGATCAAGGCGCTGGCCGAGAACGCCAGGGAATTCGGCATCGAATATTACAACGAGTTCGACAAGCGCCAGGGCGTCGTCCACGTCATCGGCCCGGAGCAGGGCTTCACCCTGCCCGGCACCACCATCGTCTGCGGTGACAGCCATACCTCGACGCATGGCGCCTTCGGCGCGCTCGCGCACGGCATCGGCACATCGGAGGTCGAGCACGTTCTGGCGACGCAGACCCTGATCCAGAAGAAGGCGAAGAACATGCGTGTCACCGTCGACGGCAAATTGCCTGACGGCGTGACGGGCAAGGACATCATCCTGGCTATCATTGGCGAGATCGGCACTGCCGGCGGCACCGGCTACGTGCTGGAATACGCCGGCGACGCGATCAGCGCGCTCAGCATGGAAGGCCGCATGACGGTGTGCAACATGTCGATCGAAGGCGGCGCGCGCGCCGGTCTCGTTGCGCCCGACCAGAAGGCCTACGACTTCCTGCGCGGCCGGCCGAAGGCGCCGAAGGGCGCGGACTGGGATGCGGCGATGCGCTACTGGGAGAAACTGCGCTCCGACGACGGCGCGCATTTCGACAACGAGCTGCGCCTCGACGCAGCCAAGCTGCCGCCGATCGTGACCTGGGGCACTTCGCCTGAGGACGTCATCTCCGTGACCGGCTTCGTGCCCGATCCCGATGAGATCGCGGATGAGGCCAAGCGTCTCTCCAAGCATCGCGCGCTGAAATATATGGGCCTGACGGCGGGCACGAAGATCACCGACATCAAGGTCGACCGCATCTTCATCGGCTCCTGCACCAATGGCCGCATCGAGGATCTGCGCGCGGCGGCGAAGATCGCTGAAGGCAAGACGGTCTCGGCCCATGTCAACGCCATGGTCGTGCCGGGTTCCGGCATCGTGAAGGAGCAGGCCGAAGCTGAAGGCCTGGACAAGATCTTCATCAAGGCCGGCTTCGAATGGCGCGAGCCCGGTTGCTCGATGTGCCTCGCGATGAACCCGGACAAGCTGGCTCCGGAAGAGCGTTGCGCCTCGACGTCGAACCGCAACTTCGAGGGCCGCCAGGGCTTCAAGGGCCGCACGCATCTGGTGTCGCCGGCAATGGCGGCGGCAGCGGCGATCGCGGGTCATTTCGTCGACGTCAGGGATTGGCGCTGAGCCAGTAGCTCCGCTTCGCTCGAAAACGCATTGGGCCAGACGAACAAAGGGCGCCGTTGAGGCGCCCTTTCCATGTCGATCGCACTTACCAATAGCGGTACGGATAGTGCCAGCGATGCCAATGATGCCAGTGGCAGATGCGGCGCGGACCGTAATAGGTCCAGATGATCCGGCAACGGCGCGGATGGTAATAGTAAGGATAGTAGCCGCCGTAATAAAAGCGCCGGTGGAAGTGGCGATAGCCGTAATATGGACGATAATAGCCGCCGCCCCAATGGCGGTGGTAGCCGCCGTAATGGATGCCGCCATAGCGCATGCCGCCGCCATGGAAAGCCGGCGCAGCGCGGAACCCGCCACCGTGGAAGCCGCCACCGTGGAAGCCACCGAAGTGACCTCCACCACCGTGGAAGCCGCCGCCATGTCCACCGCCGCCATGTCCACCACCACCGTGTCCACCGCCAAAGCGGACCTGCGTGATCACGTCGTGGCTTGAGGTCTTCGCTGCTGGTAGCGCGGTCGGATTGATCGGCGTCATCGCTTCAGCGCGGCGGGCAGTCCCGGCCGACAGCATCAGGGCAGCGACGGCCGCAAACCCAAGCAAGCGCAACGGGCGTGCCCCGGGACGCAACATCCTCAGCATGGAATGTCTCCCTCAATGTGGACAGCAGCGTCGCGGCGCCACGTCTCGCGCCGTTGCCGTTCATTGCAGTCGCTTCCGGGATCAAACTAGGAACGGCGACGTGAATGCGCCATGAACGAACAAATCGGGCGCCTCACCAGAACGGCCCGTAGCCGAACACGAATGGCGCGGGCACGCCGTAAGGATAGGGACGGTAATAGACGGGACGCGCATAATAATGCGGATCAGGACGCGGTGTGTACCGCGTCACCTCGTCGTATCGCCGATGTCGTCGCGCATCGAATATTGCGCGCCCGGCGGAAGCATCCGGCAGCTTCGTCACTCTCTGCGTCGCGGACGCCTGAGACAGACCTGCGGCGAACGCGAGGACGAGGGCGAGAGCAATCCATTTCGCCATGACGACCTCGGCCCTCGACATTCAGATCAGCCGCGGCGCCAGTAGCAACTCATATGCGGCGTGATCACGGTGCCGCTTGGCCGGTGCTCCTGCACATAGGCGACGCTGCACTCGCGGACCGCATCCGGGCCCGGATCGTAGCGCGGATAGACGCCATCAGGGCTGTAATAGGGTGTCACGCGCAGGCGCGTCTGGGGCCGCTTGCGCGGTGGCGGAACATCGTCGGGTGAGGCAGCCTGGGCCATGCGAACCCCGCTGCCGGCCGTTTGCGCCTGGGCCGCAACGCCAAGCAACGAAAACAACCCCATGCACAGTAGCGTCAGCGCTGTTTTTGCTCGCATTTTACCGCCCACCTGGACCACCCCGGACTGGGCCCCACGCTCCCCGTTTTGGCGGCGCCCGTCAACCTCGCAGCGTTATAAAGCCGGATGCATCGCAGCGAAACCCACGCTAAGACAAGCCCATGTGGACGGACCTGAAAGCGCCCTCGCTGGCCGAAATGGAAACGACCGCGCACGAGATTTTCGAGCGCCTGCCGGCGGAATTTCGCAGGCTGTGCGAAGGCCTGATCATCCGCGTCGACGACTTCCCCACCGAGGAGGTTCTGGACGAGATGGACTGCGAGAGCGAGTTCGACCTGCTCGGCCTGTTCCAGGGCGTCGGCCTGCCCCAGCAGAGCCTTGGCGACGTGGCGCGGCTGCCCAACATGGTCTGGCTCTACCGCCGGCCGATCCTGGATTACTGGGCCGAGCACGACGAAAGCCTCGGCCACGTCGTCCGTCACGTCCTGATTCACGAGATCGGCCACCATTTTGGTCTTTCGGACGACGATATGGCGGCGATCGAGGCGCAGGACTGACGGCGGCGCCGCACAGACAGAACGTGTGCTCCCTCCCCCGCTTGCGGGAGAGGAAGCTCCACCATGGCTTAAATCCGGCAAAGCAGACTAGCCCTGCCGAATTCGGCCTAGGATTCAGCCCCTGATCGCGATAAATACGCGGTCCCTAACCACCCCTCGGGAAGCCCAACCATGGACAAGTTCACCACGCTGGAAGGCGTCGCGGCGCCGCTGAAGATCATCAATGTCGACACCGACATGATCATTCCGAAGCAGTACCTCAAGACCATCAAGCGCACCGGGCTTGGCAAGGGGCTCTTCTCCGAGCAGCGCTACAAGGACGACGGCAGCGAGAATCCGGATTTCGTCCTCAACCAGCCCGCCTATCGCAATGCGAAGGTGCTGGTGGCCGGCGACAATTTCGGCTGCGGCTCAAGCCGCGAGCACGCGCCCTGGGCGCTGCTCGACTTCGGCATCCGCTGCGTGATCTCGACCTCGTTCGGCGACATCTTTTACAACAACTGCTTCAAGAACGGCATTCTGCCGATCCGCGTCTCCCAGGAAGACCTCGACAAGCTGTTCGACGACGCCGAGCGTGGCGCCAACGCGACGCTGACGATCGACCTGCCGAACCAGGAGATCCGCGGCCCCGATGGCGGCAAGGTCAAGTTCGAGATCGACCCGTTCCGCAAGCACTGCCTGATCAACGGTCTCGACGACATCGGTCTGACGATGGAGAAGAAGTCCTCGATCGACACCTATGAAGCGAAGCTCAAGCGCGAACGCGCCTGGGCCTGAACTCGCGTTTCATGCGAAGCCCCGGTGCGTGACGCGCGCCGGGGCTTTTTCTTTGCCTTGGATATCGTATAGCTGCCCACATGCTGCCTGAAATCGTCACCTTCTGGCACGGCCCGATGGACGCGCTGCGCCAGACCTGCCTGCGCTCGCAGCTGGCTGCCGGCCACAGGGTCACCGTCTACAGCTTCGACACCATTCCGGGCCTGCCTGCGGGCATCGAGAACGCGGATGCCGAAGCGATCCTGCCGCATGCCTTCTCCGAGCGGCTGCGGCCGCCGCAGCCGGACGGAAGCTGGCGCGACTGGACCACGCTGCAGTTCAGCGATTTCTTCCGCATGAAGCTGATGGCGAAGGGCCTCGGGCTCTGGCTCGATGCCGACGTTCTGCTGCTCAAGCCCGTCGAGATCGATCCGGCAAAGCCTTACTTCGCCTGGGAGCGTTCCCGCCGACTCGGCAACTCCGTTCTCTATCTCCCGCAAGGACATCAGATCGTCCGCGCCTACGAAGGGTTGATGGAGCAGGAGGAGTTGACGCCGGAATGGCTGTCACTGAGCCATCGCCTGAGCTTTGCGATACGGCGATTGAGCGGCGGCTCGCAGCGCCTGTCCGACCTGCGCATTGCCATCTTCGGGCCGCCGGCCTTGACCATCCTTGCACGCCGCTCCGGCGATCTCTCGCGCGCATTGCCGAAGCAATCGTTCTACGCGGTGCATTCCGAACCAAAGCTGTTCTTCGAACCATCAAGCTATCTCGGCATCGTCACCGATCCCAACGTGATCGGCCTGCACATCTCGGGCAAAGGCCGCAGCTTGCAGCCACCCGTGCCGGGCAGCCTGTATGCCTGGGCGACGGAGCGGTTTGCGTAGCTCTGCTCGTCGGACGGTGCTCGGCCGCGGCTAGAGCGCACCATTTCGCGCGCAGGCGTCGCGCTGGGCGAATCCCTTCACGAGCTTCCGGCAGGCGCGATAGCGCTCTTCCATCGTCGCACCGCTGGCACTCGCCGGCGCACTCGATCCGGCGTTGCTTTCCTTCTTGACCGCGTGAGGCTGGGAGCCTCTCTCATGTTTCGCTGTCGGCTCCGCGTCCTTGGGCGCCGACACGAGCTGCCAGATCGGACGAAGCTCCATGTTCGCTGTTTCAGACGGCTTCTCATCATTGAAGGAAGAGAGAGCAAGGACGTTCTTCTCCAGCCTGACCGTAACCGGCGTCCCGCTGATCGAAAACTTGTTGTCGGTGACATACTCCGCGAACGCTCGGTAGCCCGCCTGGTCTTTCGTCCACGATCCCTTGACCGGCGGTCCCCAGAGATAATATCCCTTTGCCAGTCCCGTGTCGGAGACGTCAGTGACGATCAGCATGGCATAGCGTCCCTTGCCATTCGACCACCCGCGCTCGTTGGACCACACACCGACAAGCCCGGATGCGGATGTGAGCGGGACGTCCGGGCTGGACGCGAAGGTGAAGGTCGGCAAAACCAGTCGCTGAGCTGCTGCAACGGCCGCTACTTTTTGGCGATCCTCGGGCGTAAACAGATTTCGATCCGCGGCCTTGGTCTGCTGACGCCCGCCCGTATCCGATGTCGCAGAGATCGTCGGAGCCGATATCGCCGCCACTTCAATCGCCTTGAGATCCTTGATCCGCTGTCGTGCTTCCGCGACATGATTGCTACGGGGATACCTCGCCAGAAAGTCCTCATAGAGACCAGCGACATTCGACGTCTGGATCGCCAGCCAGAACTGCTCGTCTTCCGCTGGCGTTGCGGTCGCGGGCATGGGAGTCGACGCGGCCGGCGCCTGGGTGCTCGCGGCGGGCGCTTTCAGATAGATCTCTTCCTTCGACAGGGAACCATACACGAAAGGCTGCTGTTCGCGCTGGGTCGCCGCCATGACGTCATCCCGAACCCGCCGAAACAGAAACGATATCTCGAGGCCCGGTGTTTCGATGTGACGAAGAAGCGATGCCGTAAACGGGCTATTCCGGCCATCGCCATCGCTTGCCGTGGTCCCGTCCCGGGCGGCATACGCAATCAGAACGTTGTCGGTCGGTTCGGTCGGCGCGAGTCCACGAGCCACGGCCCGGGTGCTTATCGAGCGCTTCATTTTTGCGGCGAAGGGGTTGTTGCGGCACGCGTCGAGTATCACGAGGCCCAACTTCCGTGCCTTCGAAACCTGAAGGCTCACAGAACGCAGGCTGACGGCCTCGCCCTCGATGTCGGTATCGCTGCGCAACTCCGCGCTGACGGGTATCAACCAGTTCTCGCCGGCAACTTCCATGCCGTGGCCGGCGTAAAACACGACAGCGAGGTCGGCTCCCTCGGCAGACCGGCCGAACGCGACGACGGCCTTTCTCATGTCTTGTGCGTTCGCGTTCTTGATCTGCGTGACCTTGAAATCAAGCTGCTCCAGCGCGCGACCGATGTCCGCCGCATCACGGGTCGGGTTCGGCAATTCGGGCACTTTCTCGTAAGCGCTGTTGCCGATAACAAGCGCGACCCGAACCTGCTGGGCGAGCGCCGGCTGGACGAACCAGAATGAGGTGAGAAGAAAGAACGCCGCTTGAAAGACACGCATCAAATGCTGACCCGGATCAATATCGGCCGAGGGTAGCATCCAATTTAACCACCGCAACGGGAAAAGCAGCGGCCGCGGCACGCCATGGTCCGCGCACATTGCCGAGATGCGCTGCGCCGAAGCAGCGCCCTCAATGCTGGGATCAGAAGCCGACGCTCTCGTTCACATAGAACGTGTTGAGAATGGTCACCCTGTCACGATCGGTCTGGATCGGCGGCCGGCCGTGCCAGCTCATCCTGGTCAGGGTGTGATACGCCTTCAGCACCACGAAGGCGTATCCGACATTGGGCAGGAACGGGATCGTCTTCACGGGCTCGAGGCAATAGGAGCCGACGTGAAGCAATCCCTTGAGAGACGCCTGATACAGCGTCGTTCCCAACGCTTCCTGGCTGTCGTCACCAGGGCAATAGAGCTGCATCGTGACGACCTTCTTGCGCGTGTCCGGATGCGGCTTGATCTGGTAGCCGTCCCTGTCGACATAGACGACCGGCTTTGCGACCAGCGTCAGATCCTCGGCTCGGGCGACCTTGTCGCCGCGGGCGCGAATCTCGAGCCCGTCATGCAGCCGGTTCCGTATCGCCTGCTCGACGCTCTTCGACGTCAGCATCGCCGACACGGCAGCCCAGGCGGGGCGCAGTGACGGCTCGATCTTGTCGACGTTTTCTCCGTAAAGGCGCAACGCCATACGGGTCCCCGTCCCGGTGATCGGATCGTAGCCCTGGGTGGGTACGCTCCGGATCAGGTCCCGGTAGAAATCCGCTGGAAAGAAATCGCGGAACACGATGTGGGGGAATGGAGACGCGGAATGGTCGGCGTTCTCGATGCTGCGCACTGCATGCGCCGTGAGCTCGTCAACCAGGTTGGCAGGAGCAGCGATTTCCGCAAGCGCCGTCATGAGAACACCTCACACAAGGTTGGGCCTGATATGTCCAACTGTTCTGGAATTACCTTGCGACCCACGCCTTGCGCAAGTCAACGGCAGCAAACGCGGCGGATATTCGCGCGGACGTGATCCAAAAGCATCGCAGCGCCGCAGTATCTGGCGAATCAATGGATTAGCGGCCTTTCCAGCCGCCAACCGACCACGTTCCGTTCACATCCGGCCTGGCGGAGCAGGCCAGGCATTAGCCTTCCCCAGCACAGCGATCACCACCGCTTTATCGTGCGGCGGGCCATGTCGGCGTGGAGGCGCTCCACCATCGCGCCTCGATACCGATCGCGCCGCGCGAGACGCTTTCCGGCAACGCGATCGCCGCGACGATTTTGCGCTCGCGCGACCTCTTCCTCAGGTGGCGTGAAGATCGCGTTCTGCGAGGGACGGACTCATCAATCCCTGCTTGGATGGGCGGGGATGGTCGATCATTCGTGAGCACCGTCACCGAGCGGCGCGATCGTGAATAGTATGACAAATGCGATATCTTGCCTGCAGCGCGACGACCGCAATTGTCCGTACTTGATCTCGACCGATGGCTCTGTTTGGATGATTGCCGTTCGGCAATTCGTATCTCCGGATCATCATGGTGAATGAAATCGATGGCTTCCGTCGTTCATCGGCTGCCCGTTCACAAGAGAGCATCGTGACCGCCCACCGCGCTGGCACAGGGAATCGGCTACTGGCGGCGTTGCCGCCGGCGGATCTCGGCCTGCTCACACCCTACTTCCAGAAGGTCTCGTTCGAACCCGATGCCGTCCTGGTACGGTCGGACGATGAGCTCGACTCCGTTTGTTTTCCTCATAGCGGCGCAATCGCTTTCATGCTCGATATGCCGGACGGGCAAACGGTCGCAACCACCTTGATGGGACGGGAAGGCGCCTTGGCCTCGTTCTCCGTGCTCGGCCTGTCGTTTTCATCCGTGACTGCAATTGCTCGCGTGGCCGGCAGAGCGTCCCTGATTCCCGCCGCCAGGTTTCGGGCCGCCTTTGCGCAAAGCGCCGCCATCAGGAATGTCGTGCAGGTCCACGCTCGCTCCGTGCTGTTACAGCTCCAGCACGTCGCCGCTTGCAACGCGCTGCACCGGGTGGATGGCCGCATGGCGCGGTGGCTGCTGCAGCTTCACGACCGCGTTCCCGATGACCGGCTTCCAGTGACGCAGGAGGCGCTGGCGCAAATGGTTGGGGTGCGACGGACGACAGTGACGCTGACGATGAGCAAGCTGCGCGAGGCCGGCGCAGTCCCGTCCGACGGCCGCGGGTTTGTAGAGATCGATCGGACGCGGCTCGAGAAGGTCGCATGCGATTGTTATTCGCTCATGCAGCGCAAAATCGATCGGATGTATTGCGAGGAATTGGCGGCACCGCCGCCTGCTCTTTGCGAACAGACGGCTTCCGCTTGGCGCGGAAGAGCGGATGTCGCTTTCCCTCGTTGACGCCTCAGCCCTTGCCCATCGCGGCGATCGCGTTCGCGATCTCGATCGTGCGCCTGGCCATATCCGCGTGCAGGCGCTCCACCATCGCACCGTCGAGGCGGATGGCGCCGCGCGAGACGTTTTCGGGTAGCTCAAATGCCGCGATGATCTTTCGGGCGCGCGCGACTTCCTCTTCGGGCGGCGTGAAGATCACGTTGCAAGCCTCGATCTGGGAGGGATGGATCAGCGTCTTGCCGTCGAAGCCGAGGTCGCGGCCCTGCGCGCATTCGGTGGCAAAGCCGTCGGGGTTGGCGATGTCGCTGTAGGGGCCGTCGAGGATTTCGAGGCCGGCGGCGCGCGTCGCCAGGATGCAATGCGTGATCATCGGGATCATCGCGGCGCGGCCGGGCAGCATCTTGATCCGCGTCTCGCGCGAGATGTCGTTCGGTCCGAACACGAAACCGGCGAGGCGGCTCGCTGGATCGCGACCGGCCTGCGCCAGTTCCTCGGCATGCAACACGGCGCGCGCGGTCTCGATCATGGCCCAGACCTTCACCGTCGGCGCGGCGCCGAGCCCGGCGAGGTCGCGGCCGATGGTCTGGAGATCCTCGATGCTTGAAACTTTTGGAACCAGGATGCCGTCGGGCGAGGCCTTGGCGGCCATCGCGACGTCGTCGGCCCACCATTGCGTGTCGAGCCCGTTGGTCCGGATCAGGATCTCGCGCTTGCCGAACCCTTTTGCGGCGATCGCGGCGGCGATGCCGTCGCGCGCGGCGGCCTTGGCATCGGGAGCAACGGAATCCTCGAGGTCCAGGATCAGGCCGTCGGCAGCGAGATTCCGCGCCTTTTCCAGCGCCCGCGGGTTGGAGCCGGGCATGAACAGATGGCTGCGGCGCGGGCGGGTCATGCTGGCGGTCCTTCCGGTTTCCTCGTCTCTATTCCACCCTCAGCCGATAGCACCTGGCCTGCCTATTCGAAAGGCTTGTTCGTCGCCCGGCTCTATGGTTAGGCATAGGCCATGATCACATTCCCGAAGTCCTTGCTGGAAGGCTACAACGCCTTCGCCACCCAGCGGCTGCCGGCCGAGCAGAACCGCTACCGCGAGCTGTCGGTGAAGGGGCAGTCGCCTGAGGTGATGGTGATCGGCTGTTGCGACAGCCGCGTCTCGCCCGAGGTGATCTTCGACGTCGGACCGGGCGAGCTGTTCGTCGTCCGCAACATCGCCAATCTGGTGCCGACCTACCAGCCTGACGAGAACGCGCACGGCGTCTCGGCGGCGCTGGAATATGCGGTGACCGTGCTGAAGGTGAAGCACATCGTGGTGCTCGGACACGCACAGTGCGGGGGCATCCGCGCCTTCGTCGACAAGATCGAGCCGCTCACGCCCGGCGACTTCATCGGCAAATGGATGCAGATGTTCATCAAGCCCGGCGAAGTCGTCGAGCAGCGCGAGCACGAGACCATGGCGCAATTCGTCGAGCGCATCGAGAAGGCCGCGGTGTTCCGCAGCCTCGAAAACCTCATGACGTTCCCGTTCGTGAGCAAGGCCGTCGAAAGCGGCCAGATGCAGCTGCACGGCGCATATTTCGGCGTCGCGAAGGGAACGCTGTTCGTGCTGGACAAGGCGACCAAGGAATTCAAGAGCGCGCGCAGCGTAGTGTAGGCTCGGCTCTTGTGGGGTGGGTTAGCTGTGGAATCTCAACAGGTCGTCCTCCGGGATGGCGAGGCGGCTGATCGGTGGTTTGGCGTGCAGGCTGCCGTGCGAGCGGTGCCAGTTATAGTGATGAAGCCAGATTGGCAGATCGTTGGCTCGCTGGTCTGAGGTTTCGTAGGCGCGAGCATAGGCCCACTCGCGTAGCGCCGTTTGGATGAACCGCTCGGCCTTGCCGTTTGTTTGCGGCCTGTAGGGCCGGGTGAAGATGTGTTTGAGGCCGAGCCTTTTACAGGCCTTGGCAAACGCTTTGGCACGATAGCAAGAGCCGTTGTCGGTCATGATGCCCGTGACCTTTATGCCGAGTCCCTGGAAGTACGAGACGACGTTGTTGAGGAAGGCGATGGCGCTCTCCTTCTTCTCGTCGGGTCGGATCTGAGAGAAGGCCACGCGCGATGCATCGTCGATCGCGACGTGGACGAACTCGTGACCCGCGCCGCGGCTTTCACCCTTCTGGCGATCGTGCGTGATGCGGTGGCCAGGCCTGACGAACCTCCCGAGCTTCTTGATATCGATATGGATGAGCTCGCCGGGATGCTCGCGCTCATAGCGCCGCACCGGCTCGGCCGGCTCCAGATCGCGCATCCGGCTCAATCCCAAGCGACGAAGGATGCGGCTGACAGTGGCCCGTGACACCTTGACCTCGGCTGCAATCTGCTTGCCGGTGTGACGCTCCCGGCGCAACCTCTCGACGACGGCACGCGTGGCAGGCGGGATTTGGCTTGGCGATGAAAGGGGTCTGGAGGAGCGATCGCGCATCCCCTCCGCACCTTCTGCGCGGAACCGCTTGACCCATTTGGCGACGGTCTTCGGCGTCGTGTTGAACTGATAGGCCGCGTCGGCCTGGTTCAGCCCACCTTCCACCACGCTTCGGGCCATCGCCTCTCGACCTTTGGGCGTCAAAGGCGCATTCTTGTGGACGTTCATCTGGTCTCTCCCTGGAACACTGAAGCTTCGCAACCTCAGCTTCCTCGGTTCAGACCAGATGGACAACCTCCTGAGACACCAAAGTTAGCCGAAGGCGTAACCCACCTCTTTAGTGTCCTCGGTTGGCGGAAGTGGTGGGTTACGCTTCGCTAACCCACCCTACGCTTTCTTACGCCGCCTTCTTCTTCGCGCTGATCAGCTTGCGGTTGATCAGGACTTCCGCGATCTGGATCGCGTTGAGGGCTGCACCCTTGCGCAGATTGTCGGACACGCACCACAGCACGAGACCGTTCTCCACCGTCGCGTCCTCGCGGATGCGGCTGATATAGGTCGCGTCCTCACCGGCCGCTTCATACGGCGTGGCGTAGCCGCCGGGCTCCTGCTTGTCGATGACGAGGCAGCCGGGCGCCTTGCGCAGGATCTCGCGGGCTTCGTCGGCGCTGATCGGATTCTCGAACTCGATATTGACCGCCTCGGAATGACCGACGAAGACGGGCACGCGCACGCAGGTGGCAGACAGCTTGATCTTGGGATCAAGAATCTTCTTGGTCTCCGCCATCATCTTCCACTCTTCCTTGGTGTAGCCGTCCTCCATGAAGACGTCGATGTGGGGGATGACGTTGAAGGCGATGCGCTTGGAGAACTTCTTCGCGATCAGCTCGTCATTGGTGTAGACGGCCTTGGTCTGCGAGAACAATTCGTCCATGCCGTCCTTGCCGGCCCCCGACACCGATTGATAGGTCGAGACCACGACGCGCTTGATGTTGGCTTTCTCGTGCAGCGGCTTCAGCGCGACCACGAGCTGGGCGGTCGAGCAGTTCGGGTTGGCGATGATGTTCTTCTTCTTGAAGCCTTCGGTCGCGTCGGCATTCACCTCCGGCACGATCAGCGGCACGTCCGGATCCATGCGCCAGGCCGAGGAATTGTCGATCACGACCGCGCCGGCGGCGCCGATCTTCGGCGACCATTCCTTCGACACCTCGCCGCCCGCCGACATCAGGCAGATGTCGACGTCGGAGAAGTCGAAATGCTCGAGCGCCTTGACCTTCAAAGTGCGATCGCCATAGGAGACCTCGACGCCCGTGCTGCGGCGTGACGCCAGCGCCACGACCTCGTCCGCGGGGAATTTGCGCTCATCCAGAATGTTGAGCATTTCCCGTCCGACATTGCCGGTCGCGCCGACGACTGCGACTTTGTAACCCATCGTTCACTCTCCGATGAAAAAGCCCGTTCCTGAAGCTGACGCTTAAACAGGAAGAGCAGCGCTTCTATGCGAGAACCGGCCTCAAGACAACGTTGGACCATGCCTGTAGGCCGTGGATGCAATCGCCTGAGGCCAGCACGGCCGTAAGCCCCACCCAGTACCATCTGGCGCTGGCCAATTTCGCCGACGAGGTTGTCGGCACGCTGGCGCGCCTGCTCGCCTATGTGGGGACGCTGGCGCTGTTTGCCATCCTCGCGCTCGCCGGGCTCGGCCAGTTGCCCGACCTGCGTGACGATCAGCCCACGGCGAAGCCCGGCTGGGCCGAGGCGTCCCGGTCGCATCCGGCCTTCGCCCTCAGTCGCCTCGATTCATCAGAGAAAACAGCCTCTTACACGATTCTCAGACATCCCGAAGGGGGCCGGCGCGACGTGATGCGCTGGGCCGGCGATGCCGACAGACCCTTGGCCGAGCTCGAAATCTACCGGGAAGGCAACGAATTCGACGTGACGCAGCCGGCGACATCAGGCCTCGCCGTCCAGATGGGCCTGGATGCGACGACCACGCTCGAGCAGGCCGGCCTGATCGACACCAAGTTCGGCCCCGTCGCCCTGTTCAAGCCGACGGGTACCGCGGACGGGACGCCGTCCTGCCTCGGCTACCTCAAGCGCAACGAGGAGCCGGCGCTGCAGATCTCCGGCTTCACCTGCCAGGGCGATACCATGCCGGCCCGCCGCGCAGCCGTCGCCTGCACCCTGAACCGGCTGACGCTGCTCACCTCGGGTAACGAGCCGAAGCTCGCCGAATTGTTCGCCCATGCGGAGCTGAAGCGCCGCTCCTGCGACGGCACAGGCTCGGCGGACTGGCTGCTGGGCGCTGCGAACGCGCAATTGCGCGGTCCGCTTTGACCCTCAAGTCGCTGGTATCCATGCAACTTTTGCCGATACGCCCGATTATTCCGGCGCGGTGTGACTGAATTGACCTAGTTGCATCCGCCCCGACCGGGCTAGTATGGGGTGAAATCGACTGGCGGCGCGCCGCCTGAAGGGGACGTGATGAGCTCGAATATCTTTGCGGCGAACAAACTGGCGACCTGGCTTGCGGCGGGCGCCGTCATGGCCGTGAGCTTTGCTGCGCCGGCGTCGGCCGACACCAAGACCAAGCCGCGCTATGACGAGCGTGGCCGGCACTATTACGGTCCCGCGGGCCCCAACGCGGTGTACCAGCAGGGCCGAACCCGTATTTATGTGAGCAAGCGCTCCTGGCTCGACGGCGGCACCGAGGTCAATCCGGGCGACCGCAAGTTCAGCGATTACGCCTTCCCGCCGGCCGTGGGTTATCCGTCCTTTGCCCGCGAGAACAACAACCGCCCGATTGATCGCCAGCCGCTGTCGACCCCGGCCGATGTCGGCGGCTATCCGCAGAATTTCCCGCTGTACTGAGCTGGTGTCACGACCGAATCAAAGGGCCGGGCTCATGCCCGGCCTTTTTGTGTTTGGCAGCTGCGTCCGCTTTACGAATTAGCCGCCGGGTCGTAGCGCCGGCAAAACTCTTCGATCGCCTCGGAACGGAAATCCGCAAGGCGCGCGAAGATGAGATCATCGCGCCAATCCCACCAGGCGATGCGGCGCAGGCTTTCCGCGACAGAATCATCGAAGCGCCTGCGGATGAGGCGCGCGGGGACGCCGCCGACAATGGCGTAGGGCGCGACGTCACGGCTGACGACCGCGCCCGCGCCGATGACCGCGCCGTCGCCGACCGTGACGCCCGGCAGCAGGATCGCGCCATGGCCGATCCAGACATCATGGCCGACGATGACGCGGTCGCCGCGGCGATCGGCGAAGAAGTCGCGGTCGCGGCTCGCGCTCGCCTCGTAATATTCGGGGACATAGGTGAAGCGATGCTGCGACGGACGGCCCATCGGATGATTGGGCGCGCCGATCCGCACCGAATTGGCGATGGCGGTGAACTTGCCGATGACAGCGTCGGCGACATCGCAGTTTTCGCCGAGATAGGAGTAGTCGCCGAGCGAGGCATATTCGATGCGCGTATGGCTGAGAATCTCGCAGCGCCGCCCGATGTGCGCCTCGCGCTGGCGCACCGTCTCATGGATGATGGTTTCCGCGATCTTGGGGCGGGGTGAGTCCATGAGACGGTTTCCAGGAAGACCGTAGCCTTACGCGTGCAGCTTCTGCAATTCCTTCAGGATCGCTTCGCCCATCTGCGTGGTCGAGGCGGCCGTGGTGCCTTCCGACTTGATGTCGGCGGTGCGCAGGCCACTGGCGAGCACCGCAGCGATCGCGGCATCCACCTTGTCGGCAAGATCGCCCATGTCGAAGGAATAGCGCAGCGCCATGCCGAAGGACGAGATCATCGCGATCGGATTGGCGAGGCCCTTGCCGGCAATGTCGGGCGCCGAACCGTGCACGGGCTCGTACAGCGCCTTGCGCTTCTTGCTCTTCACGTCGACCTCGCCGAGCGAGGCCGAGGGCAGCATGCCGAGCGAGCCCGTCAGCATGGCCGCGATGTCGGACAGCATGTCACCGAAGAGATTGTCGGTGACGATGACGTCGAACTGCTTCGGCCACTTCACCAGCATCATGCCGCCGGAGTCGGCCAGCTGGTGCTCGAGCGTGACATCGGCATATTCGCGCTTGTGAAGCGCGGTCATGACCTCGTTCCAGAGCACGCCCGACTTCATGACGTTGCGCTTCTCCATCGACGTCACCTTGTTCTTGCGCTTCCTGGCAAGCTCGAAGGCGACGCGGCCGATGCGCTCGATCTCATAGGTGTCGTAGACCTGGGTATCGACGGCGCGCTTCTGGCCGTTGCCGAGATCGGTGATGGTCTTGGGCTCGCCGAAATAGACGCCGCCGGTGAGCTCGCGCACGATGACGATGTCGAGGCCCTCGATCGCCTCGCGCTTCAGGCTCGAGGCATCGGCCAGCGCCGGATAGCACATGGCCGGGCGGAGGTTGGCGAACAAAGCGAGATCCTTGCGCAGCCGCAGCAGGCCGGCTTCCGGGCGCACCTCGTAGGGCACGGCATCCCATTTGGGGCCACCGACCGCGCCGAAGATGACGGCATCGGCGGCCAGCGCCTTGGCCATGTCGCCTTCGGAGATCGACACCTTGTGGGCGTCATAGGCCGAACCGCCGACCAGGCCGGTATCGGTCTCGAACTTGGCGATCCCGGCCGAATTGAGCCAATCGATCAGCCGCCTCACCTCGCCCATCACCTCGGGGCCGATACCGTCGCCGGGGAGCAGCAGCAGTTTGTGGGTCGCCATATCAGTTTCCTCTGAGATCGAATTCGGCCGGAGTGCTAGAGCGGCGTTGCGCGCTTGGCAAGACACCATTGCCGCCGCGCGGCTGTGCAAGGAGGGCAGGGCCTGCCACACTGGGCGACGCCGGAGTATCCTTTGCTCGCCCCTGATCGACCCCCGCCCGTCGCGCACCCCGCGCGGCTGATCCTGACCCTGTCGCTGGCCGCAACCGTCGGGCTCGGCATCGGCCGTTTTGCCTATGCGCTGGTGCTGCCTGACATGCGGGAGGATCTCGGCTGGTCCTACTCCGCAGCCGGCTTCATGAACACCATCAACGCCGTCGGCTACCTCGTCGGTGCGCTCCTGGCGTCCCGGCTGATCGAGCGCGTCGGCTGGTCGGCGGCGATCCGATTGGGAACATTGGCCTGCGTCGCCGCGCTCGCCACCTGTGCGCTGACGGGGAATTTCGTCGCGCTGAGCCTCGCCCGTCTCGTGCTGGGCCTCGGCGCGGCGGCCGGCTTCGTCGCCGGCGGCGCGCTGGCCGCCGCAATCGCGCAGTCGCGCCCCGAACGCGCCAATTTCCTGCTGAGCCTGTTTTATGCCGGACCGGGCATCGGCATCCTTTCCTCCGGGCTCATCGCGCCGTTCACGCTGCAGCATTTCGGCCCGGGCTCGTGGTGGATCGTGTGGTGGGCGATGACGCTGCTGTCGGCCGCGATGACCGTGCCGCTGTTCCTGGTCCGGATCGAGAGCGGCGCGCGCTTTTCGGAAGGGGGCCAGGCCGCCTTCGCCGTGCTTCCCGTGCTGATTTATCTGGCCGCCTATTTCCTGTTCGGCGCCGGCTACATCGCCTACATGACCTTCATGATCGCCTATGTCCGCGACGGCGGCGGCGGTGCGCAGGCACAAGCCGCATTCTGGGGCCTGATCGGCATGAGCGCCTTCGTGACGCCCTGGGCCTGGCGCCGCGTGCTCGCGCTCGACCGCGGCGGCCTCGCCACCGCGATCATCCTCGGCACCAACGCCATCGGCGCCGGCCTGCCGATGCTCGGCCATTCGACAGGCTGGCTCGCGGTCTCGGCGGTGGTGTTCGGCGTCGCCTTCTTCGCCGTGGTCGGCTCGACCACCGCCTTCGTGCGCTTCAACTATCCGCCGCAGATGTGGCCGACCGCGATCGCGGCCATGACGATCGCGTTCGGTGTCGGGCAGACGCTGGGGCCGATCGTGGTCGGCGCGATCACGGATGCGCTGGGAAACCTGAGCTACGCGCTCAATGTGTCGGCGGCGCTGCTGGCGCTGGGGGCGGTGCTGGCGTTGTGCCAGCGGAAGGTGGGGCCGAAGGCGGCGAATGGGAAATAGCGACTCCCTACTCGCCGTATCAACTCCCGCTATACGAATTATACCCCTGGTCTTCCCAATACCCGCCCTTGTAGTCGTTGGTGACTTCCATCGAGATCACGTATTTCGGGTTCTTGAAGCCGAGTTTCGTGGGTACGCGGATCTTCATCGGGAAGCCGTAGGCGCGCGGCAGAATCTCGTTCGCATATTTGAACGTCATCTGCGTCTGCGGATGCAGCGCGGTGCGCATGTCCAAAGGTGAATTGTAGCCGTCCTTGTCGGCGCACTGGAACCAGACATATTTCGCCCGGGCGTCGGCGCCGACGAGCTTGAGGAAATCGCGCAACGGCGTGCCGGTCCAGCTGCCGATCGCGCTCCAGCCTTCGACACAGATGTGACGGGTGATTTGCGTGACCTGCGGCAGCTTGTAGAGCTCCTGAAGCGTCCACGATTTCTTGACGTCGACGAGGCCGCGCACCTCGAGCTTCCAGTCGTCGCCATCGACGTCGGGCGCGTCATCGAGATCGTAATAGGCGTTGAACGGGAACGGCTTCGTGATCGCGCTCTCGGGAAATGTCGGCGCCAGCGCATCGGGGTTGAAGATGAAATCCTGCACGGCGTCGTTGAATTTCGAGATCCTGGTCAGCAAGGCATCGGCCGAGGACGAATCGACCACGTCACAGCCGGTGAGCAGCGTCAGCGCCCCTAAGCTGGCGCCGCCCGCGATGAAGCGGCGGCGGGTGAGATCAGGCATCACCTTGAGGGAGTCCTTGATCAGCAGCCGCTTGTCGACGCCGGGGATCAGGAATGAAGGTTTGGCCATGTCTCTCTCTCCTCAGCCACCGATGATCATCGCGCGCAAGCTCTTCGGCACCAACAGCGCGAGCAACACATGAACGACGAGGAAGGCGCAGATCGCGGCCATGCAGAAGAAATGCACGTAACGCGCGGTCGGATAATCGCCGAACAATGTCACCAGCCAATGCAACTGCACCGGTTTCCACATCGACAGGCCCGACAGCACGATCAGCACGCCGACAACGATGATGCCGGCATAGAGCGTCCGCTGCACGTAATTGTAGACGCTGAGATCGTCATGGCCGAGCTTGAAGGTCAGGGCCGCCCTGACGTCGCCAAGCACGCCCGAGGGCGTGATCGGCAGCAGCTTCTTGGCGAAGCGGCCGGATGCGAAACCCGTGACGAGATACGCGAGGCCGTTGATCATCAACAGCCACATCGCCGCAAAATGCCAAAGCAGGGCGCCGCCGAGCCAGCCACCCAGCGTGTACTCGCGCGGAAAGCTGAAACCGAACAGCGGCGAGGCATTGTAGATCTGCCAGCCGGAGAGGATCATCAGGATCATGGCAAATGCATTGGTCCAGTGCATGACCCGGACCCAGACCGGCTGGATCACCTTGGCCTTGGCGGCGCTGACCTGCTCGTCGGTCACTGTGAGGCTCGACATGATGGTTCCGTCCTGAACATCGTCTGCTACCGAATATACGCCGATGCTTCCGCTTTCGTTACGCCGGCCGGCCAACCGAATCGCCGGGCATTCCGGTCACAATAAAGCGAGCCGGGTCTCCCCGGCTCGCTGTTTCGCCGCATCCTCCGGGGATGAAACAGAGGTATCCGGTGTTACGTCGCCGGCATCAGCACGGTATCGACCACATGGATCACGCCGTTCGACTGGTTGACGTTGGAGATCGTCACCATCGAGGTGCCGCCCTTGGCGTCGACGATCCAGACCTTGCCGTCCTGCTTCTTGACGGTGAGTTCCTCGCCCTCGGCCGTCTTCAGCTTCTTGCCGTCGGTGAGGTCGGAGGCCTCCAGCTTGCCGGGCACGACATGATAGGTGAGGATCTTGGTCAGGGTCGCCTTGTTCTCGGGCTTGACCAGGGTGTCGACGGTGCCGGCCGGCAGCTTGCCGAAGGCGGCGTTGGTCGGCGCGAACACCGTGAACGGGCCCTTGCCTTCGAGCGTCGGCACCAGGCCGGCCGCTTTCACGGCCGCCACCAGCGTGGTGTGGTCCTTCGAATTGACGGCGTTCTGGACGATGTTCTTCGAGGGGAACATCGCGGCGCCGCCGACCATGACGGTCTTTTCCTCGGCCCGGGCGGGCGCGATGACAGCAGCGGTGACGGCCAGCGCGCTGAAGGCAGCGGCGGCGAGATAGGCAATGCGCTTCGACATGGAGACACTCCCGATTGAATGGTGACCGGCAATGGCCGGCGCTTGAGTTGGGGCAACAACGGTGGCTGCGACCTGCTGTGAGCGGGAAGAAGCCGCGCCGTCGTTGGCCGAACTACGGGAGGTTTGCGATGCGGTTTCGAACAAAAATTCTTTGTGATGCGTGAAACTGTGCGGCGGCGTGTCCGTATGGTGGATCCACCGTCATTGCGAGGAGCTCGCGACAAGATTGCACAGCAATTTTGCGCAGATGCGACGAAGCAATCCAGACCGTCTCCGCACAGTTCTGGATTGCTTCGCTTCGCTCGCAACGACGAACTCGGCTGCGACCCTGGCTCAATCCCTGTTGTTCGGCGTCTGAATAAACCCGCGATTATGCGTCGGGCTGATCAGGAGCTCGTTGATGCAGACGCGCGGCGGCATGCTGGCGATGAATGCGATGGTGCGACCGAGGTCCTCGGATTGCAGCATCTTCGCCTGCTCCTCCTCGCTCGGCACCACCGGCCGCAGCTTCAGGATCGGCGTGGCGACCTCGCCCGGCATCAGGCAGCAGGCGCGCAGACCGTTGACGCATTCGTCCATGTTGAAGGAATGGGTCAGCGCCAGCACCGCGTGCTTGGTGGTGGTGTAGGCCGGGCCCGGCATCTTCGAGACGTGGCGGCCGGCCCAGGACGAGACGTTGATGATCGAGCCGTCCTGCTGCTTGCGCATCGTCGGCAGCACCGCGCGCATGCAATAGAGCACGCCGTTGAGATTGACCTGGACGAGCTTGTCCCAGCCCTCCAGTTCCATGTCCTCCCAGCTGCGCCTGGGCACGTTGATGCCGGCATTGTTCACAAGCAGATCGATCCGGCCATGCTTCGCGACGATGTGATCGGCCGCCTCCTGGGCCGCGGCCGCATCGGACACATCCAGCGCCAGCGCCTCGGCCACTCCGCCCGCCCCGGCGATCTTCGCGACCACCGCATCCAGGGCTGACTGCCGGCGGCCGGACACCACCACCGTCCAGCCGTCGGCCGCGAGCGCCGCGGCGCCGGCCTCCCCGATCCCGCTGCCGCCGCCCGTAACCCAGGCCACGCGTTTCCCTGATCTGGTCATGCAAACTGTCTCCGTTGCTTCATTGGGGCGGTTTTTGCTAATCCAGCCCTCGGTTTTGACCGGCCTTGTTGCCTTGCGGTCGAGGAAATCTTGCATGAACCAAGCAGCCAACGCCAACCTGTTTTCCCGCCTGTTCGACGGCCTGGACGACCCCAAACGCCTCGCCATCGAGACGCAGGACGGCGCCCATATCAGCTATGGCGATCTGATCGCGCGGGCCGGCCAGATGGCGAATGTGCTGGTCGCGCGCGGCGTGAAGCCCGGCGATCGCGTCGCGGTGCAGGTGGAAAAATCCGTGGCGAACATCGTGCTCTATCTCGCCACGATCAGGGCCGGCGCGGTCTATCTGCCGCTGAACACGGCCTATACGCTGAACGAGCTCGACTACTTCATCGGCGATGCCGAACCGTCGCTGGTGGTCTGCGATCCCGCCAAGGCCGAGGGCCTCGCTCCGATCGCCGCCAAGGTGAAGGCCAAGGTCGAGACGCTCGGGGCCGACGGCAAGGGTTCGCTGACGGAAGCAGCCGACAAGGCGAGCAGCGAATTTGCGACCGTCTCGCGCGCCAACGACGATCTCGCCGCGATCCTCTACACCTCAGGCACCACCGGCCGCTCCAAGGGCGCGATGCTGACGCATGATAACCTCGCGTCGAACTCGCTCTCGCTGGTCGGCTACTGGCGCTTCACCGACGAGGACGTGCTGATCCACGCGCTGCCGATCTACCATACCCACGGCCTGTTCGTGGCGACCAACGTGACGCTGTTTTCGCGCGCGTCGATGATCTTCCTGCCGAAGCTCGATCCGGACCTGATCATCAAATTGATGGCGCGCGCCACTGTGCTGATGGGCGTCCCGACCTTCTACACGCGACTGCTTCAGAACCCTGCGCTGTCGCGCGAAACCACGAAGCACATGCGCCTGTTCATCTCCGGCTCGGCGCCGCTGCTGGCCGAGACCCATCGCGAATGGTCGGCGCGCACCGGCCACGCCGTGCTCGAGCGCTACGGCATGACCGAGACCAACATGAACACGTCGAACCCCTATGACGGCGAGCGCGTGCCCGGCGCGGTCGGCTTCCCGCTGCCCGGCGTCTCGTTGCGCGTCACCGAGCCCGAGACCGGCAAGGAATTGCCGCGGGAGGAGATCGGCATGATCGAGGTGAAGGGCCCGAACGTGTTCAAGGGCTATTGGCGCATGCCCGAGAAGACCAAATCGGAATTCCGGCCCGACGGCTTCTTCATCACCGGCGACCTCGGCAAGATCGACGACAAGGGCTATGTCCACATTTTGGGTCGCGGCAAGGATCTGGTGATATCAGGCGGATTCAACGTGTATCCGAAGGAGATCGAGAGCGAGATCGACGCCATGCCCGGCGTGGTCGAATCCGCCGTGATCGGCGTGCCCCATGCCGACTTCGGTGAAGGCGTCACGGCCGTGCTGGTCTGCAACAAGGGCGCCGACGTGACGGAGGCCGCCGTGCTGCAGGCACTCGACGGCCGGCTCGCAAAATTCAAGATGCCCAAGCGCGTCTTCGTCGTCGACGAGCTGCCGCGCAACACCATGGGCAAGGTGCAGAAGAACATTCTGCGCGATAAGTACAAGGATATTTACGCGAACAAGTGAGGGCGGAGCATGCAATCCCGTAGGGTGGGTCAGCCGAAGGCGTAACCCACCGCTTTGATCTCCGCGGTGACAGAAGTGGTGGGTTACGCTGCGGCTAACCCACCCTACGATGCCGGCGTTTACTGCCCGCCCACCAAACTCATCGCAAACCGGCTGCCGACGATAAACAGGTAGCACCCGAACGCGACTTCCAGCGTGCGCTTCGACATCGCATGCGCGGCTTTCACGCCGAGTGGCGCGGTGACGAGGCTCGTCGGCATCACCAGCACGGCGCCGATCAGGGAGACATAGCCGAGGGCGAACGGGATCTGCAGCGCTGCAACGGATGGATAGGTCGCCGCAGCCGGCCAGCCGGCATAGATGTAGCCAAGCGCGCCGGGGATGGAGATCAACACTGCCAGCGCCGACGAGGTCGCCACCGCCTGATGGATCGGGCGGCCATAGAAGGTCATGAGCAAGTTCGAGAACAGGCCGCCGCCGATGCCCATCAATGTCGAGAGGATGCCGACGCAAAAACCGTAAGCGCGCATCAAGGGGCCGTCGGGCAGGTCGTCACCGAATTTCCACCCCTCGCGCGCGAGGATGAGGCGAGCTGCGGCGGAATACGCGACGGCGACGAACACGATCTTGAACAGCCGCTCCGGCGCGTAGCGCGCGACGACGCTCCCTGCAACGACGCCGATGATGATCGGCAGCCACCACACGCGCAGGATCGTCATGTCGACCGCGCCGCGCTTGTAATGCGCCTGGAACGAACGGATCGACGTCGGAATGATCACCGCGAGCGACGTTCCGACACACAGCGGCATGCGCACTTCGAGCGGCACGCCCGCGATACGAAAACATTCGTAAAACACCGGCACCAGAATCGCGCCGCCGCCGATGCCGAAGACGCCGGCCAGAAAACCGGACAGCGCACCTGTTGCGATCAGCAGCAGCGCGAGCTCGGCGATCTCCTTGATATCCAGACCTGCGATCACCCGACTGCCCCTCGTCGCGCGCGTTCCGATTCGTGCGTTCGGAATGAGCTGCTGTTTCGAGCTTTAGGCGATCCAGTTGGCGCGGTCGACACGCCGGACCGGCCGTCTGGGGTGGAGTGCAGGATGCGCATATGCTCCGGGCGGCGGGCCGAGCGATGACGAGCGCCAGGAACTGACTGGTTTGAACGACGGCAGCCGATCGGGCGCTCGGGGCCGTTCCACTAGTGATTTCAATGTGCCTCGACCGCCACAGGAAACCATGAATCTTTGTTCGCTGCTTTAACGGTACGCCACCCAACTGGTATACCAAGGCCCTGATTGGTCTTGGTTCATCAACGGCCTAGAGCTGAACGCCGGTTCGATTTATGGCGATTTGGTGATTGCGCAGGCCAAATCGACTCCGTAAATAGAGCCGACCTTTCGCGATCCCCGCGCGCGCCCTGCCGGGCCGCCATAGACACCAAAAGCCCATGACCGCACGGATCGAACGACCGCTTTCACCACACATGCAAGTCTACCGCTGGACCCTGACGATGGCGCTGTCCATCGTCCATCGCGCCACCGGTATCGCCCTCTACGTCGGAACCGTGCTGCTGGTCTGGTGGCTGGTCGCGGCGGCTTCGGGCCCGGCGGCCTACGCCAACGTGCAGGCCTTCACCGGCAGCATCATCGGCCGGCTGATCGTATTCGGCTACACTTGGGCGCTGATGCACCATATGTTGAGCGGCATCCGGCACTTCGTGTGGGACCTCGGCTACGGCTTCAAGGCCAATGAACGCGAAGCGCTGACCTGGGGCGCGCTGATCGGCGGCATCGCCCTGACGGTACTGGTCTGGATCATCGCCTACGCGATCGGAGGTGGACGATGAGCACAGCCGACACCCCGAAGCGCAGCATGCGCACCCCGCTCGGCCGCGTCCGTAGTCTCGGCGCCGCGCATTCGGGTACATCCGATTTCTGGCGCCAGCGCATCACCGCCGTCGCCATGACCCTGCTGATGATCCCGGTGCTGGTGATCATCATGATGTTGCTCGGCCGCAACCAGGCCGGCGCCGCGCAGATCCTCTCGTCGCTTCCCGTCGCCCTCATCCTGTTGCTCTTCATCGTCGCCAGCGCCTGGCACATGAAGATCGGCATGCAGGTCGTGATCGAGGACTATGTCCATAACGAGAAGCTGAAGCTCATCTCGATCATGCTCAACAATTTCTTCTCGATCGCCGTGGCGCTCGCCTCGACCTATGCGATCCTGAAACTTTCATCGGGAGTGTAACCCATGGCCACCGAGACGAATGGCAAGGGCAACGACGCTCCCGCCACCAACGGCAAAGCCTATCCGATCGAAGACCATACCTACGACGTCGTCGTGGTCGGCGCCGGCGGCGCGGGCCTGCGCGCCGTCGTCGGCTGCAGCGAAGCCGGCCTTCGCACCGCCTGCATCACCAAGGTGTTTCCGACCCGCTCGCACACGGTCGCTGCGCAAGGCGGCATCTCGGCCTCGCTCGGCAACATGCACAAGGACGACTGGCGCTGGCACATGTACGACACCGTGAAGGGGTCGGACTGGCTCGGCGACCAGGACGCGATCGAATACATGGTGCGCAACGCGCCCGAGGCGGTCTACGAGCTCGAGCACTGGGGCGTGCCCTTCTCGCGCACCGAGGACGGCAAGATCTACCAGCGTCCGTTCGGCGGCATGACCATGGACTACGGCAAGGGCCAGGCGCAGCGCACCTGCGCCGCCGCCGACCGCACCGGTCACGCCATGCTGCACACGATGTACGGCCAATCGCTGCGTCACGCGGCCGAGTTCTTCATCGAGTTCTTCGCCATCGATTTGATCATGGACGACCAGGGCACCTGCCGCGGCGTCATCGCGCTCAAGCTCGACGACGGCACGCTGCACCGCTTCCGCGCCCAGACCGTCATTCTCGCCACCGGCGGCTACGGCCGTGCCTACGCCTCCTGCACCTCGGCGCACACCTGCACCGGTGACGGCGGCGGCATGGTGCTGCGCGCCGGCCTGCCGATGCAGGACATGGAGTTCGTGCAGTTCCATCCGACCGGCATCTACGGCTCGGGCTGCCTCGTCACCGAGGGAGCGCGCGGCGAGGGCGGCTATCTCGTCAACTCCGAGGGCGAGCGCTTCATGGAGCGCTACGCGCCGTCGGCGAAGGACCTCGCCTCGCGCGACGTGGTCTCGCGCGCGATGACCATCGAGATCCGCGAAGGCCGCGGCGTCGGCAAGAAGAAGGACCACATCTTCCTGCATCTCGACCATCTCGATCCCTCGGTGCTCGCCGAGCGCCTGCCCGGCATCTCCGAATCCGCAAAGATCTTCGCCAATGTCGACGTGACGCGCGAGCCGATCCCGATCGTGCCGACCGTGCATTACAACATGGGCGGCATTCCCACGAACTATCACGGCGAAGTGCTGACCAAGAAGGATGGCGACGACAATGCCATCATCCCCGGCCTGATGGCGATCGGCGAAGCGGCTTGCGTTTCCGTGCACGGCGCCAACCGGCTCGGCTCGAACTCGCTGATCGACCTCGTCGTGTTCGGCCGCGCCGCAGCGCTCCGTCTCGCCGAGAAGCTGACGCCGAACGCCAAGCAGCCCGAGCTTCCGGCGAACTCGGCCGACCTCGCGCTCGGCCGCCTCGATCATTATCGCTACGCCTCCGGCGGCACGCCGACCGCGAAGTTGCGTGAAGGCATGCAGCACGTCATGCAGAACAATTGCGCCGTGTTCCGCACCGGCGAGGTGCTGAGTGAGGGTCAGAACCTGATCGCGAAGGTCCACAGCGGAATTACCGACATCGCCGTGTCCGACCGATCGCTGGTATGGAACTCGGATCTCGTCGAAACGCTGGAGTTCGACAATCTGATCTCGCAGGCGGTGGTGACGATGAACTCGGCCGCCAACCGCACCGAGAGCCGCGGCGCCCATGCGCGCGAGGACTTCTCCGAGCGCGACGACAAGAACTGGATGAAGCACACGCTGGCCTGGCTCGACGACAACGGCAAGGTCAAGATCGAGTATCGCCCGGTTCACGACTACACCATGACCAACGACGTGCAGTACATCCCGCCCAAAGCTCGCGTCTACTAAGCGGCGCGCGTGTACTGAGCATTGCTTGTCGTTGCCGGGCTTGACCCGGCAATCCATCCCCCGAAGATGGATGCGCGGGTCAAGCCCGCGCATGACGGAAGAAACCAGAGGCAGGACTTATGGTTGAATTCGCACTTCCGAAGAACTCGAAAATCACCGGCGGCAAGACCTGGCCGAAGCCCGCGGGCGCGACCGACGTTCGCGAATTCCGCGTCTATCGCTGGAATCCCGACGACGGCAAGAATCCGAGCGTCGACACCTATTACGTCGACACCAATGATTGCGGTCCGATGGTGCTGGACGGCCTGATCTGGATCAAGAACCACATCGATCCGTCGCTGACCTTCCGCCGCTCCTGCCGCGAAGGCGTCTGCGGCTCCTGCGCCATGAACATCGACGGCCAGAACACGCTGGCCTGTACCCGCTCGATGCACGACGTGAAGGACGGCGCGGTGAAGATCAACCCGCTGCCGCACCAGCCGGTCGTGAAGGACCTGGTTCCCGACCTGACGAATTTCTACGCGCAATACGCCTCGGTCGAGCCGTGGCTGAAGACGACCTCGCCGACGCCGCAGAAGGAATGGCGCCAGAGCCACGAGGACCGCGAGAAGCTCGACGGCCTCTACGAGTGCATCCTGTGCGCCTGCTGCTCGACCTCTTGCCCGAGCTATTGGTGGAACAGCGACCGCTATCTCGGCCCCGCCGCCCTGCTTCAGGCCAACCGCTGGGTGTCTGATTCGCGCGACGAGGCCACCGGCGAGCGGCTCGACAATCTCGAGGACCCGTTCCGGCTCTATCGCTGCCACACCATCATGAACTGCGCCAAGGCCTGCCCGAAGGGGCTGAACCCGGCCGAGGCCATCGCCGAGCTCAAGCTCAAGATGGTCGAGCGCCAGATCTAGGGCACTTTCTGCGCTATAGCCCCGGCCGGAAGGCCGGGGCGTGCCCCGAGCGGAACGATTTCAGGGAAAATTTTCCTCATCGCGCTGCACGCGCGAACCGGTGAACCACAACCTCCAGCTCCGCACAAGCCGCTTCCGTCCAGGCGCAAGATTCAAGTAAGCTCTCCGGTCAGGGGACCGGAGCGACCGTGCAGGGCGCACAACGCAACTCGCTGAGACTTCTGCAGTGGATGATGGCCGCATCCCTGGCGCTGCCGATTGCGCTGTTCGCGATTGCCTCCACGATCTCCTACAATTCGACGCTCGACATCGCCGACCGTGAGATCGAGCGCTCCCTCGATGTCGCTCATGAGCACGCGCTCAAGGTGTTCGAGACCATCGATCGGAGCCTCGCGGAGCTCAACGAGGTCGTGCGCGACCTTCCCGACGATGTCATCCGCGCGCGCGAGCCCGCGCTGCACGGGCGCCTGAAGCAGCTCACGGATTCGCTGCCGCAGCTCAAATCGGCCTGGATCTTCGATGCGGATGGAAAGGTGCTGGTCAACAGCCTGGTGTCGCCCCCGCCGCCCCAGAGCTTTGCCGACCGCGATTACTTCTACGCCCACATCGACCAGAGCATCGGCACTTTCATCGGCGCCTCGCTGACGCCACGGGCGCCTTACCAGGGCGCGCGCTTCTTCGGCGTGAGCCGGCGCCGCTCAACCGACGACGGCAGCTTCACCGGCGTCATCCAGGCCTCGGTGCTGCCGGAATATTTCGCGAGCTTTTACGCCAGGATCGGCGCCGATCCCGGCAGCTTCTTCGCGATGGGGCGCACGGACGGCACGCTGCTGGCGCAATTCCCGCGGCTCGACCACGACTTCCGGCTCGATCCGAACGGCCCGGTCGGCCATGCCATCGCGGCCCATCCCGATCATGGGCTGGTCACCATCGCCTGGCCATCGGACGGGATCGAGCGGCGCATCGGCTACCGGCGCGTCGCCGAATATCCGATCTATGTCAGCGCCGGCCTCGAGACCTCGGCGATCCGCGCCCGCTGGCTAGGCACCATAAGCCAGCATCTGGTGTTCGGCGCGCCCGCCACCGCGCTGCTGTTCGTCCTGCTCGCCTTCGCTTTCCGGCGCACCCAGCATCTGCAGCTCGAGGCTGCCAAGCGGCGCGAGGTCGAGGAGGCGCTCAAGCACAGCCAGCGGCTGGAGGCGCTGGGCCAGCTCACCGGCGGCGTCGCGCACGATTTCAACAACCTCCTGACCGTGATCCGCGCGTCCGTCGACCTCCTGAACCGGCCGCAACTGAGCGAGGAGCGGCGGCAGCGCTACATCACCGCGATCGCCGACGCGGTCGCGCGCGCGGCCAAGCTGACCTCGCAGCTGTTGGCCTTTGCCCGCCGGCAGACCTTGAAGCCCGAAGTGTTCGATGCCGGCGAGCGCGTGCAATCGCTGCGCGACATGCTCACCACGCTGCTGGGACCTGCGATCGAGATCGTCACGCAGCTGCCGCCCGAGCCCTGCCTCGTCAATGCCGATGCCGGGCAGTTCGAGACTGCGATCATCAACATGGCGACCAACGCGCGCGACGCAATGCAGGGCAAGGGCCGCATCGTCTTCACGGTGCACGCGGCGACCAACCTTCCTGATGCGCTGGCGCACGTCTCCAGCAGCCAGATCTCGAACGATACCGGTTTCGTCTGCGTCGCCGTCAACGATAGCGGCATCGGCATCCCCGCCGCGCAATTGGGGCGCATTTTCGAGCCCTTTTTCACCACCAAACAGGTCGGCCAGGGCACCGGCCTCGGCCTGTCGCAGGTGTTCGGGTTCGCTCGGCAATCCGGCGGCGAGGTGACCGTCGCCAGCGAGGTCGGCCAGGGCAGCACCTTCTCGCTCTATCTGCCGCGCGTGCCCGCAGCTCTGCTGCCCCGCAGCGAGGCACCGACGACGGCGCCGGCCGTCGCCGGCAGCGGCATGTCGGTGCTGGTCGTCGAGGACAACATCGAACTCGGCAATTTCGCCGCCGACGGGCTGACCGAGCTCGGCTACAGCATCACGCTGGTCGACAACGCCACCGACGCGCTCACTGAACTCGTCGGCGCCCCTGAAAGGTTCGACGTCGTGTTCTCCGATGTCGTCATGCCCGGGATGACCGGGCTCGATCTTGCGCAGGCGATCCGCGATCGCTGCATCGGCGTACCCATCGTGCTGACCACGGGCTATAGCCACGCTCTGTCCCAGGACGGTGTCGCCGGCTTCGAGCTCGTGCAAAAGCCTTATTCGATCGAGGAACTGTCGCGCGTTCTGCACCGTGCAGCACGGTTGAAGCGGGTGCGCGGGGGCGCCGCGGAGTGAGACCCGGGAACCCGAGGGAACCGGCTGGCGTTGTCCCCCCATGCAGAAGCCGGTCCGAAACAATGCGCAAGACAGGACGCCGCCCATCGTGGAGATCACCGGCGAGAACGGCGATGACATCGCTCCGCCCCCGCCGGAATTGCTGGAGCCGGATTCCGAGCTGAGCCCCGAAGAGGCCGAGCAGGCACGCAAGGACTATCTGCTCACCCGATTCTGGATCAGCGCGCGCGGCTTCTGGAGCCGCAAGGGCGACCGCCTCGCCTGGCCCTTCTCGATCGGCCTCGTGGTGCTCATCATCCTGACGGTCGGCTTCCAATACGGCGTCAATGTCTGGAACAGAGCGATCTTCGACGCCATCGAGAAGCGCGACGCGCCAACGGTCTTCCACCTCACGGCGCTGTTTTTCCCGCTCGCGATCGGCAGCATCATGCTCGGTGTGGTCCAGGTGTTTGCCCGGATGGGCATCCAGCGGCGCTGGCGCGCCTGGCTCACCAACAGCGTGCTGACGCGCTGGCTGACCAACGGACGCTACTACCAGCTCAACCTCGTCGGCGGCGACCACAACAATCCGGAATACCGGATCGCCGAAGACCTGCGCATCGCGACGGATTCGCCGGTCGATTTTCTTGCCGGCGTGACGTCGGCGTTGCTGTCGGCAGCGACCTTCATCGTCGTGCTCTGGACCATCGGCGGCGCGCTCACCGTAACGGTTGGCGGCTCCGCGATCACCATTCCCGGCTTCCTCGTGATCGCCGCGATACTCTATGCGGGCATCGCTTCGGGCTCGATCCTGGTGATCGGGCGTCAATTCGTGCAGGTCTCCGAGGACAAGAACCAGGCCGAAGCCGATTTCCGCTACACGCTGACGCGGGTGCGCGAGAATGGCGAGAGCATCGCGCTGCTCGGCGGCGAGGAGGAGGAGCGCGGCGGCATCGACCGCAACTTCACCGACGTCCTGCGGCAATGGGCGCGGCTCGCCGGCCAGCACATGCGCACCACGCTGGTGTCGCAGGGCTCGAGCCTCGTCGCACCTGTCGTGCCGCTGCTGCTCTGCGCGCCGAAATTCCTCGACGGCAGCATGAGCCTCGGACAGGTGATGCAGGCGGCCTCCGCCTTCACCATCGTGCAGAGCGCGTTCGGTTGGCTGGTCGACAATTACCCGCGACTTGCCGACTGGAACGCCTGCGCCCGCCGAATCGCTTCGCTGATGATGTCGCTCGACGGCCTCGAGCGCGCCGAGCAGGGTGACGGCCTGGGCCGCATCAAGCGCGGCGAGACCGCTAACGACGCCATGCTGGAGATGAAAGACCTCTCGGTCACGCTCGACGACGGCACCGCTGTCGTCGGCGAGACCGAGGTGGTGATCGAACCCGGCGAACGGCTGCTGGTGGCAGGCGAATCCGGCACCGGCAAGAGCACGCTGGTGCGCGCCATCGCAGGCCTGTGGCCATGGGGCGGCGGCAGCGTCAATTTTCATCCTGATCGGCGGCTGTTCATGCTGCCGCAGCGGCCTTACGTGCCCTCCGGCAGCCTGCGCCGCGCTGTCGCCTATCCCGGCGCCGAGGACGACTGGACCGTGGCGGAAATCGGCGAGGCGCTGCACAAGGTCGGCCTCGACCATCTCAAGGAAAAGATCGAGGAAGAGGGGCCCTGGGACCAGACGCTGTCGGGCGGCGAGAAGCAGCGTCTCGCCTTCGCGCGGCTGCTCCTGCACAGCCCTGATATCGTCGTGCTGGATGAGGCGACTTCCGCGCTCGACGAGAAGAGCCAGGACAAGATGATGAAGATGGTGACCGAACAGCTGCGAGAGGCCACCATCGTCAGCGTCGCCCACCGCGTCGAGCTCGAGGCGTTCCACAGCCGCAAGATCGTGCTGGAGCGCCGCAAGGGCGGCGCGAAGCTCGTCAGCGACATTGACCTGATCCCGCGCAAGGGCAAACGCAAGCTGCTGGGCCGCTTCCTGCGCCAGCGCAAGCCGGCGGCCAAAAAGGCGGCCTGAGCGCCGTTGGAGTCCCCGGCAAAACCGGCTATGCATGCGCCGCCTGCAACGAGGACCGCCTGCTTGACGCCCGACACCGCCCTTTCGACCGCGCCGTTCGGCGCGTTTGCGCCGACCGCCGCGCAGGCTGCGATTATCGGTCTCGTGCAGCGATCGCGGCTGAAGCGCGGTGCATTTCGGCCCTGGATGTCGCGGCTGGTCGATCTGCTGCGCGGCGGCCCTGTGGATGTGCAATATCAGGGCGCCTCGTTCCGCTTCTATCACCAGGGCAGCGCCACCGAACGCGGCGCGCTGTTCAACCCGGACTACAACATCGACGAGCTCGACTTCCTGCGCCAGCATACGGCGGTCGGCGGCACGTTCGTCGATGTCGGCGCCAATGTCGGCACCTTCGCGCTGGTGATGGCGCGGCACGTCGGCACCGATGGCAAGGTGGTCGCGATCGAGCCGCATCCGCTGACCTTTGGGCGGCTCTCGTTCAACCATGCCGCATCCAAGGCAACACAGGTGCGCCTGGTGCAGGCCGCCGCGGGCGACAGCGACGGCGAGCTGATGATCGAAAGCGGCGGCGGCAATCTCGGCGCCACGCATGTCGTCACTGGCGCGGCCGGCGCTGATGCCATCAAGGTGCCATCGCTGCGGCTCACGCGCATCCTCGACGAGGCCGGCGTCACACGGGTCGATTCGCTCAAGATCGACGTCGAGGGCTTTGAAGACCGGGTGCTGATCGGATTCTTCCGCGATGCGCGACAAGCGCTGTGGCCGCGCGCGGTGGTGATCGAGCATCTGTCACAGAACGAATGGCAGCAAGATTGCATTGCTGACATGGTTGCTCGCGGCTTTACGATCGCGCGCAAGACGAGAAGCAATACGTTCCTGTCGCGCTGAACAACAGAGGCTGGCGATGATCGACCATCTGGGCTTTCCCGTCTCCGACTACGAGCGCGCCAAGTCGTTCTACACCGAAGCGCTGGCGCCGCTCGGTTACAGCCTGATCATGGAGGTCACGCAGGAGCAGACCGGCCACGATCGGGCCGCAGGCTTCGGCGCCGACGGCAAGCCGGATTTCTGGATCGGCGGCGAAGGCGCGCTGAACAAGCCGGTGCATGTCGCAATATCGGCTAAAGATCGCAGCACCGTCGATGCGTTCTACAAGGCTGCCATGGCCGCCGGTGGGCGCGACAACGGCCCCCCCGGCATCCGCCCTCACTATCACGCGAACTATTACGGCGCCTTCGTGCTCGATCCTGACGGCCACAACATCGAGGCGGTTTGTCACGCGCCGGAATAGAACGGGCGGGATGCGGGAACATCGGCCCGACATCCTCGTTGTCGTCCTTCTGACAACTGACCTTGATGATGCCGATGCCGATTGAACCGCCCGAGATACCACCATCGACACCCGGCACGCCGACCGAGCCGCCGCCTGGAATCCCGCCCGGCAATCCGCAGCCTGAAATCACGCCACCCGTGCACGAGCCCGGCGAATCACCTCGGCCCGATGAATTGCCGGGGCGCAGGCCCGACGAGATTCCTTCGCGCGGACCGAACGGGCCGCTCACGCCGAATCCCGCGACGGATGCCAATTCGTCGCAGGGTCACATGTGACGCGATTGCAAGCTGGGTCTGAATGCGCAATGAACGTTGCTTGCGTGACATGATCTGCATGCAGAAATAAATCGCGACGCAATGTCTTTGCCCGCCACAATCCGGCCTAACGCGTAGCTGTTCATCATCCCACTTCACTCCGCCAAAGAACCTTCCGGGGAATTTCACGACATGACCAATCTTCGCTTCGTGCTGCTTGCCACGACGGCTCTGACCGCGATGCAATTCGCAAGCTCCGCATCGCATGCGCAAAGCGCACCGCTCGTCGTCGCGCAGGCTCAGCCTCAAGAGACCGGCCCTGACGGAAAGCCGAAGCAGCCTCCGAAGGAAGCGCCAAAGGGAGCACCGCCCGCGCATCCGACCGCGCCGCCGCCTGCCGCGCCCAAGGCACCCAGCGCAGCTCCGCCGGCAGCTGCACCGCCGCATCCGCCCGCCGCACCTCCGCCGGCCGCCGCGCCGTCACGCCCGACGCCGCCACCCCCGACCCATCAGGCACCGCCCCCGCCACCGCCTGCAGCACCCAAGCCGCCGACGCCCCCGGCTGCGGCGCCGCAGCAGCATGCACCGACACCGCCGCCGCCCCCGGCCGCGGCGCCGCAGCAGCATGCACCGACACCACCGCCGCCCCCGGCCGCAGCGCCGCAGCAGCATGCACCGACACCACCGCCGCCCCCGGCCGCAGCGCCGCAGCAGCATGCACCGACACCGCCGCCCCCGGCCGCAGCGCCGCAGCAGCATGCACCGACACCGCCGCCGCCTCCGGCAGCGACTCCGCAGCAGCACGCTCCTGTTGCACCCGCCCCGGCGCCGACTGCGACACCGGTGCGTCCGGCTGCGACGCCAACGCCTCCGCCGCCCCCCATTACGCCGCCGGCCGGGTCCCGGCCGCTGCCCAACGCAGCGCCCGCCCCGACGCCAACGACCTCTCCGACGCCCGCAGCTCGTCCGGCACCATCTCCGGCGCCCACGCCATCGGCAACGCCGGCACCTGGCGCCACGCCCCCCGGACGTCCTGGCGCTCCGCCGGCTGCCGGAGCACCGGCTCCAGGCGCAACCCCGGCTCCGTCGGCAACGCAGGCTCCCGGACGTCAGGGTGCAACGCCTGGCGCGCCCGCCGCAGGCACTCCGCCGGTGGCGCCGCAGGCCGGTGCCGTGCAGCGTCCTCCGGCGCCGCCGCAGGGCGCCGCGGCGCCGACCGTCGTTCCTGCCACGCCAGCCGCAGCACCGCCGCCCGACAAGGCGCAGTACGCGCCGCCGACGGTTGCTCCGGCCTTCCGCGCCGCGCCAGCCGTCGCAGCGCCGCTGCCGCCGCCGCCGCGTCCGCAGCAGCGAGACCTGACGCCGCTTGCGTTCGGTGCGGGCGTGGTGGCCGGTGCCGTGATCGGCGCCACCATCGCCGACTATCGCAACCAGCGGCAGGAGGTCGTCGAAGACGGCCGCACCGTCTACACCGAGCCCGATCGCATCATCGTGCGCGACCCGAGTGGGCAGGAATATGTCCGCGGCAACGATCTCTATCGCTTCCGTTACGGCGCCCGCGATATCCGCACCGAGACCGTCGGCGGCGAAACCCGCACGGTCGTGATCCGTCCTGACGGTACCGAAATCATCACGGTGGTCGGTCCGGACGGAAGCTTGATGCGCCGCATCCGCAGGGATCAGCGCGGGCGTGAGATCGTGATCATAGACAACACCTACCGCGATCCGCGGGCGGTCGGCGGCTTCTATGTCGACGTGCCGCCGCCGGTGGTCAGCATCCCCTACGATCGCTACATCGTCGACGCGCAGGAAGCATCGCCGGACGTGATCTACGAGACCATGCGGGCCCCGCCGGTGCAGCGGATCGATCGGCGCTACTCGCTCGACGAGATCCGCTACTCGCCGAATGTTCGCATGCAGATGCCGAGCATCGACGTCAACACGATCAACTTCGCGACGGGATCATGGGCCATTCCGCCGGACCAGGCGGCGCGGCTGCAGGTGATCGCCGACGGCATCAACCAGGCGATCCAGGCCAATCCGCAGGAAGTGTTCCTGATCGAGGGCCACACCGATGCGGTCGGCAACGACGTCGACAATCTGTCGCTGTCGGATCGCCGGGCGCAGGCCGCGGCCGAATTGCTGACCCAGCAGTTCGGCGTGCCCGCGGAGAACCTGACATCGCAGGGCTACGGCAAGCAGTACCTGAAGGAGCAGACCGACGGGCCGAGCGTGATCAACCGGCGCGTCACCGTCCGCCGCATCACCCCGCTGCTCAATGGCGGCCAAGCCAACGCGGCACCGCCTCCGCCGCGGCAATAAGACCATCGCAGAAAAGAAAATGGCCGGGAGCGATCCCGGCCGTTTTTTTGTTTTGCCTCGACAGCGAGGGCACTAACCCTTGTCGCTCTCGAGCCGGAAAATCTGCGAGCCCTCGCTCCCCGACAGCAGGCCGGCCTTGGAATAGAGACCGAGCTTGGTGCGCGTGTCGGCGATGTCGAGATTGCGCATGGTGAGCTGGCCGATGCGATGCTCCGGCGTGAACGGCGCGTCCTCCACCTTCTCCATGCTGAGCCTTTCAGGTGCGTAGGTCAGGTTCGGGCTCTCGGTGTTCATGATCGAATAATCGTTGCCGCGGCGCAGCTCCAGCGTGACCTCGCCGGTGACGGCCCGCGCAACCCAGCGCTGCGCCGTCTCGCGCAGCATCAAGGCCTGCGAGTCGAACCAGCGGCCCTGATAGAGCAGACGTCCGAGCCGCATGCCGCTGATGCGGTACTGCTCGATGGTGTCCTCGTTGTGAATGCCGGTGACGAGCCGCTCATAGGCGATGTGCAGCAGCGCCATGCCCGGCGCTTCGTAGATGCCGCGGCTCTTGGCCTCGATGATGCGGTTCTCGATCTGGTCGCTCATGCCGAGGCCGTGGCGGCCGCCGATGGCATTGGCTTCGAGGAACAGCGCGACCGGATCAGAGAAGGTCTTGCCGTTCAGCGCGGTGGGCTGGCCTTCCTCGAAACGCACGACGACCGTCTCGGCCTTCACGACGCAATCCTCGCGCCAGAACGGCACGCCCATGATCGGGTTGACGATCTTGATGCCGCTGTCGAGGCTTTCGAGATCCTTCGCTTCATGCGTGGCGCCGAGCAGATTGCTGTCGGTCGAATACGCCTTCTCGGCGCTCATCTTGTAGGCAAAACCCTGCGCGGTCATGAACGCCGACATTTCAGCGCGACCGCCGAGCTCGTCGATGAACTGCTGGTCGAGCCAGGGCTTGTAGATGCGCAGGGATGGATTGGTCAGCAGGCCGTAGCGATAGAAGCGCTCGATGTCGTTGCCCTTGAAGGTCGAGCCGTCGCCCCAGATGTTGACGCCGTCTTGCTTCATCGCCGCGACCAGCATCGTCCCGGTGACCGCGCGGCCGAGCGGGGTGGTGTTGAAATAGGTGATGCCGCCGGTCGAGATGTGGAAGGCGCCCGACTGGATCGCGGCGATGCCCTCGTGCACGAGCTGCGTGCGGCAATCGACCAGCACGGCCTTCTCCGCGCCGAAGGCTTCCGCCTTGCGCGGGATCTCGTTGTAGTCGGCCTCGTCGGGCTGGCCGAGATTGGCGGTATAGGCGTAGCAGCGTGCGCCCTTCTGCTTCATCCAGAGCAGCGCCGCAGAGGTGTCGAGGCCGCCCGAAAATGCGATGCCGACTTTCTCACCCTTGGGCAGGCTTTTCAGGATCGTGGTCATGGGGCTTCCAATCGGGTCTTAGGGGCTGATGAGGGGCTTGGTTTGACCGCGCGAATATCAAATTTCGCCCGGATCGGCACGCTTTTAATGGCTCAAACCGACGCCGCCGGGCCGGTCTTACGGCCGAACAGGCGCTTGCGGAGCCGGTAGGCGGGCATGTTCAGCCGGGTCAGCGCCGCATCGACCGCCGCGTCGGAAAACCGGGTCCGGGGCCAGCGGTAGATCAGGGCGTAGCCGAACCAGATCACGACGAAGGTGACGAGCCCGGCGGTTGCGACGTCGGTGAAGAAGTGGCCGCCGAAGGCCATGCGGAGGCCGCTGGTCACGGCGCCGAACACCAGCGCGCCGGCGTAGGCCAGCGGCCGCCATGCCGGCGGCGCCAGCGCGGCGGGCGCCAGCGTCCAGAACGCGGTCGCGCCTTCGCCGGAGAAGAACGAGCAATTGCGCGCGCAATCGCCGCGCGGATCCCACCACGCCACGAACTGCTGTTCGCCGGCAAATTCGGTCACCACCACCGGCCGCGGCCGGCCCCAATAGGTCTTGAAGGTGAGATTGGTGAGGATAACGGCCGACAGGATGATCGTGGCCAGCAGGAAAACGATCGCGCGTCCTGACACCATCAGAGGACGATCGGGCCAGATCATCTTGACCACGAGCGCGACCAGCGACGGCAGCACACACGCCCAGGACACCCACATCGCAGCGTCACGCGCGACGCCGGCCCAGTCGTTCAGCTTGAGCGGAAAGGTCTTTGTCTGGGGATCGAAGAACAGCGCCGCGAGCTTGAGATCGAGCTCGGGATAGAGCCCAAAAACGACGCCGATCACCAGCCACAAAGCGAGAGCGATAAAGAGTCCAGTCCGGTTCATGGCGCGCGGTTTAGCGGAGTGGGACCGCGATGAAAACCCCAACGAAGCTGCCATACTCCCCCCGGGAGGGTAAGAAAGTCACCGCGCCTCCGGCCGCGAATTCGACGGCAGCGGCGGAGGCGGGTTGCGCGGGGGCCGCGGGATGCGCCAGGCGCCGGCGTTGCGGCCGGCGATCAGCCAGTAGACGACGCCGGCGACGATGCCCGCGCCGGTCATGATTTCCAGATGCCGACGCACGATGCCCTCGAACTGCAAGGTGTCCGGGTCAAACGGGATGAGGCCGAGATAGCAAGCGAGTCCGACCAGGCCGCCGCCGACCGCATAGGCCAGCGCGCTGCGGATGTAGAGCGCCTCGGTGATCGCGACGATCACCGCCGCCGGCACCAGTGCAAAGCCCGACACGAAGATGAAGCCGAAGCCGAGCAGGATGTCGATCGCGCCCTGGTCGACGGGACCGGCGCCGAGATCGGAGAATTCCGGAAACAGCAGCGCGCCGACGACGATCGTGCCGCCGACGAAACAGGCGGCGAGGAAGCCGATGAAGATGACGACGAGGCGGCCGATCAGGGACATGGTGCGAAAGCCGACCCAGGCGGCATTGCGAGGCGCGCGGCGACGAAGCAATCCAGACCGTTTCCGCAGTGACAGACTGGATTGCTTCGCTTCGCTGGAAATGACGAGGATGCGAGAGCGCGGGCGCGCATCGTCAATCCGTCATCGCCATGGCGCGGAGCGCCTGGCGCTCGCGCGCGCTGAGCTTTTCCGTCTCCGACTTGAGCTGACCGCAGGCGGCGAGGATGTCGCGGCCACGCGGGGTGCGCACCGGCGAGGAATAGCCGGCGTTGAAGATGTATTCGGAGAATTTTTCGATCTGGTCCCAGTCCGAGCATTCATAGGCCGTGCCGGGCCAGGGGTTGAACGGGATCAGATTGATCTTGGCGTGAATGCCCTTGAGCAGCTTCACCAGCAGCTTGGCATCGTCGAGCGAATCGTTGACGCCCTTGAGCATCACATATTCGAAGGTGATGCGGCGCGCATTCGAAGCGCCGGGATAGTCGCGGCAGGCCTGCAGCAGCTCCTTGATCGGATATTTGCGGTTGAGCGGCACCAGCTCGTTGCGCAGCTCGTCGCGCACCGCATGCAGCGAGATCGCGAGCATGACGCCGATCTCCTCGCCGGCGCGCACGATGTTCGGTACCACGCCTGAGGTCGACAGTGTGATGCGGCGGCGGGAGATGCCGATGCCTTCATTGTCGCCGACGATGAGCAGCGCATCGCGCACCGCATCGAAATTGTAGAGCGGCTCGCCCATCCCCATCATCACGATGTTGGTGACGCGGCGCGTGCCGTCCTCGCGATCGGCCCAATCGTTCAGGCGATCGCGCGCCACCATGATCTGACCGACGATCTCGCCGGCGGTGAGGTTGCGCACCAGGCGCTGGGTGCCGGTGTGGCAGAACGAGCAATTCAGCGTGCAGCCGACCTGGGAGGACACGCACAGCGTGCCGCGATCGGTCTCGGGGATGTAGACGCACTCGACTTCATGGGCGCGCTCGACATTGTCGCCGCTCGGCAGCCGCAGCAGCCATTTGCGAGTGCCGTCGTTGGAGATCTGCTCGGCCACGACTTCGGGACGGTCGACGGTGAAATGCTCGGCGAGCTCGGCGCGAATCCCCTTCGAGATCGACGTCATGTCGTCAAAACTCTCGGCGCCGCGGAAATAAAGCCAGTGCCACAGCTGTTGCACGCGCATCTTGCGCTGCGCGGGTGCAACGCCGATCTCGCCGAGACGATCGGCAAGCTCGGTGCGCGACAGGCCGATCAGCGAGGGCTTGGCCGGCGGCACATAGGTTTCAAGCGGAGTCTTCTCCACCAGGATTGCGTCGCGCGGCTCGGTCGTCGGTTGCATGGGTTGCCTGATTAGTTGATGTCTCGTCATGCTCGGGCTTGTCCCGGGCATCCTCGTTCTCTTCCGCCTGTGGCTAGCGCGTGGCTGGCCGGGACAAGCCCGGGCGATGACGGCGAAAAATGGGAACCGCCCCTATATAGCAACCGGAACCGCCGATTGCGACCATGGCTATTACGTAGCCTTACCGCCGACAATCCTGTGCGATCTTGTCGAGCGCCTGGGCGAGGCCCTTCAGCGAGAATGTGTCGGTCGTCTCCGTTCCCTTGGCCGAGACGCCCTTGACGACCAGATCGGCCGATTTGCGCATGGCGTCGACCATCCGCTCCTCCTCGGCCGCATTCTTGATCCAGAGGCCGTCGCCTTGCGTGTACATCGCGAAGGACGCGCCGCCGACCTCGACAGTCGATTCCGAGCCCGGCTTCAGCGCGTAGCCGATCATGACCGAGACTTCGTTGTTCACCTTCTCGGCCGGACGGGTCGACACGAAGGCATAGGCGGGATCGCGCGGCCGGTTCGGTGGGTTGGTCTTCGACGAGGAGGGTTTTGCCAGCGCGAAGCAGACCTTCTTGCCGTTGGGCGTCGCGGAATAGGCGCCCCAGGTGCCGAACTGGCCAATCAGCGTCGGCTCTGCGCCACCCGCCACTGCAGCGGCAGGGCCCGCCGTCTTGCTCTCGGGCTTGGCTGCCGTCTTGGCGGCTGGCTTTGTCGCGGCCTTGGGCGCCGGTTGCGCCGGTTGCGCCCGTGCGGAATCGGTGATTCCGCCGACCGCCACGCCAGTCATCAAAGCTAAAATCAGCACCCGCCACATGCTGGAGTGGTTCCCTCAATATTGTGACTGGAAGATGGCCCGGACGCGCTTTGTCCAGGACTCTGGGATAACCGGGAAAGTCTAATTTGGGAAGGCAGTTAGCGGGTGAGCGCGACTAGCTTTTCGTCCGCGCGGCACGCTGCTCGGCCCATCGCGCCGCAGTCCATTGCAGCAGGTCCTCGGCGCCGGAACTGCGCAAATGCGCACCGCCGTCGATCACCACCATCTCGCCATTGATATAGCCGGCGCGGTCCGAAACCAGGAAGCTGGCCAGGTCGGCGAGCTCGCTGTGCTCACCGGTGCGTCCCAGCGGGTTGCGCGCGGTCCAGCCTTCGTCACGGCCTTCGGGGCGGAGCTGCCCCGATGCGCCCGATGTGGGGAACGGCCCCGGCGCGATCGCAACGCTGCGGATGCCCTTGGGGCCCCACTCCACCGCCAGGCTTTTGGTCATCGCCAGCACAGCCGACTTCGCCATCGCGGAAGGAACGGTGAAGGCGCGGCCGGTGATGGTGGAGGTCGAGAGGATCGAGAGCACGACGCCGTTGTGCTTGCCATCGATCCAGCGCCTGCCGGCGGCGAGCGTGCAATACATCGCGCCATGCAGCGTCGGTGCCAGGATCGCATCGGCCGCGCGGAACGACAGATGCTCAGTCTGCGCGATGAAGGTTGCGGCAGCGTTGTTGACGAGGATATCGAGCGGCGCCTCGCGCCAGATCGCATCCATCATCGCGTCGACAGCGGCACCGTCGCGAACATCGCACGCTGTTGTCGTCACCTTGCCGCCGGTTTCTTTGCGCATCTCGCTCGCGGTTGCTTCGAGACGATCGAGCTTGCGCCCGCAGATCACGAGCTCGGCGCCGAGCGCGAGAAAGCGGCGCCCCATTGCGGCCCCAAGGCCCGAGCCACCACCGGTGACGAGGATACGCTTGTTCTGGAGCAAACCTGTTTCAAACATCGTTCGAATCCCTCTCTCCGCCGGTTCGTCACTGCGAGCGAAGCGACGCAATCCAGGCTATTTCCGCAGGGCGGATTCTGAATGGCTTCGCTTCGCTCGCAAGGACGCAAGGATAGGCTTTCGCACGACTCGAGACAAAGAATCCGGATTGTCCGGCCGCGGTAAATCCGGCAGAAACGGGCCAGCCACGACTCCACTCGAAACGCTTCAGGTGCCGCCATGAAAGCCATCCTCTGCTCGCAATATTGCCAGCCCGACGATCTCGTGCTCGCCGACGTGCCGGATCCGGTGGCCGGTCCCGGCGAAGCCGTGATCGCGATCAAGGCGGCGGCGCTGAATTTCTTCGACATCCTGATGATTCAGGGCAAGTACCAGATCAAGCCGCCGTTCCCGTTCTCGCCAGCCGCGGAGGTTGCCGGCGTGATCGAGAGCATCGGGCCCGGCGTCACGGATCTCAAGGTCGGCGATCGCGTCGTCGCCTCCTGCGGCCACAACGGTGCGCGCGAGAAGATCGCGCTGCCGGCGGCAGGGATCGTGAAGATTCCCGACAATCTCGATTACGATCGCGCGGCCGGCATCATCATCATCTACGGCACCGCGCTGCATGCGCTGGAGGATCGCGCGAGCCCGAAGCCGGGCGAGACGCTCGCGGTGCTGGGTGCCGCCGGCGGTACCGGCCTTGCGGCCTGCGAGCTCGGCAAGCTGATGGGCCTGAAGGTGATCGCTTGCGCCTCGTCGGACGAGAAGCTCGAATTCGCCAAAGCACACGGCGCCGAGCTGACGCTGAACTACGCCAAGGTAGACCTGAAGGAAGGCTTGCGAAAACTCACCGGCGGCAAGGGCGTCGATATCATCTTCGATCCGGTGGGTGGCGCGTATGCCGAACAGGCATTGCGCTCGATCGCCTGGGAAGGCCGCTTCCTGGTGATCGGCTTTGCCGCCGGCGATATTCCGAAGATGCCGCTGAACCTCGCGCTGCTGAAGGGCTGCGACATCAGAGGCGTGTTCTGGGGCGCCTGGACCCGGCAGAATCCGGAGAAGAATCGCGCCAATCTCGAGAAGCTCGTGAAGTGGACGGCGGAAGGCAAGATCTCCTCGCATGTCGACCGCACGTTCCCGCTGGCGCAGACCGCCGACGCAATGAAAGTGCTGGCGGGACGCCAGGCCATGGGCAAGGTGATCCTGCATCCGTGAGGACGCAGGCGGTGCCGCCACATAGGCAACCGCATCGCGGGAATCACCGGCGTCGCTGAAGCTACGCCGGCGTTTTCGCGCAGCGCCGTCTGGTTGAGCCTTTCTCAACCATCACCGTCAAAATTGCGGTGCATTCGCCCGCTTCGCCCGAATCAAACCAAACTATTTCCTGATTCGCGCAAACCGCCGTCGTTTTTTGGGCTGATTCGAACGGCGTTTTACCGGTTCCGTTTGCGGGACACTTCTGGACAAAAGCAAGAAGACTGAAGCCGGGAATGCCCCTGCGTTGCGTTGGTAAGGGGAGCATCACCATGGAGACGACGGCACATCGCCCGTCGACGGAGTCGACGGCGCTCGACTCCCATCGAGCAGCATCACATTCACCGACCGCGTCCTTTATCCGGGCGCGGGCCGCACGGGCCGATCTATCGCAGGACGATCCAATCCCACTCTTCCTGTCCGATCCGCTCGGTGCGCCGGACCCACGCGAATATGCGCCGATCGAGGTGCGCTCCAGACTGATCCCGCGAGTTCTCGGGGCGGTCCTGGCGGCATCCACGGTGGCTGTTCTGGCCGTGCTGTTTCAGTCCGAGATTCACGGCCTCTTTGCCGCCAATGCCGCAAACTGGATCGGCATCGCGGCGGACCAGGCCATGGCGTCGACCCATGCGCCCGCCGTACCGCAGACGGCGGGCAAGGGGCCGGAGCGCGAGAGCGATACGAGGCTGGCGAATGCCGACACGCAGGATCTTCCTGCGCCGTCGACGCCGAGCCGCGAAGCGATAGCGACCGCCTATCAAAGCGCGCTACAGGCGCAGGCACCAGCGCCTGTGGCGGCCGCAGCTGCCGCACCACCCGAGCCACCTTCACCCGCCAATCGGCTTCCGCCTGCCAGGACACTCGACGCGGACACGCTGGCGGGGCTGATGGCGCGCGCCAGGAGCCTGATGACCGTCGGCGACATCGCCGCGGCGCGGCTCCTGCTCGAACGCGCGGCCGATGCACAGGATGCGACGGCGGCGTTCGTGCTGGCGCAGACCTATGATCCCGCCGTGCTGGGCACCAAGGACACGCGGAGCATCACTGCGGACGCCGCAGCCGCGCGCGACTGGTACCGGAAAGCCGAGCAGCTTGGATCGGCGGAGGCGAAGCAGCGCCTCACCCAACTTCAGAACTAGATCTAGCAGGGGACATCATGCGTAACACTTTGAAGATGGCGCTTGCCGCCGTCTTGACGATCTGTGCCTTCGCGGCACGCGCCGAGCAGACCGAATACGATCCGGCCAAGGTCTCGGACAGCTTGAAAGCCATCTTCCAGTTCGGCTCGAACTCGACCAAGCAGGCGCTGAACGCCAACACCGTCACGCTGATAACCGGCACGATCGGCGGCACTTACGTGCAATTCGGCGCCGACCTCGCCTCCGTCCTCGACGACGGCAACAAGATCCGCGTGCTGCCGATCGTCGGCCGCGGCTCGGTGCAGAGCGTTGCCGACATCCTGTTCCTGCAAGGCGTCGATCTCGGCATCGTGCGCGCCGACACGCTCGACTATCTCGAGCGCAAGGGCTTCGCCAAGGACATCAAGAAGCAGTTCACCTATGTGTCCAAGCTCTACAATGAAGAGATGCAGGTGATCGCGCCGAAATCGGTCGCCACCCTCAAGGACCTCGAAGGCAAGACGGTGAGCGTCGACCTGCCCAACGGCGGCACCTTCGTCACCGCACTCACCGTGTTCGAGCGGCTCGGGATCAAGGCGAAATTCGTCTATATCGAGCAGCGTATCGCGATGGAGAAGCTGAAGGCTGGAGAGATCGACGCCGTCGTCGTGGTCGGCGGCAAGCCGTACAAGTCGGTCTCGACCTTCAGCAATGACGGACGCTTCCATCTTGCGGGCGTCGACTATGCAAAGCCGCTCCAGAGCGACTATCTGCCGGCGACGCTGACGCCCAAGGACTACCCGAACCTGATCAAGGACGGCGAGAGCGTGGACACGATCGCGGTGCCGGCGGTGCTTGCCGCGTATAATTGGGCGCCGAACACCGAGCGCTATCGCAAGCTCGCGCTGTTCGTGGACGCGTTCTTCACCAAATTCCCCGCGCTCCAGAACCCGCCCTTCCATCCCAAATGGAAGGAGGTCTCGCTTGCGGCGCCGCTCGCCGGCTGGAACAGATTGCCGGTGGCGCAGCAATGGCTTGACCGGCATGGTATCGAGCCGGTGACGCGGCAGCGCTTCGAGGCCTTTCTGAAGCAGAGCCCGGCAGCTGCGAAGGTGTCCGACGCAGAAAGGGAGACGCTGTTCAAGCAATTCCAGGCCTGGGACGCCGAGAAAGCACGGGCGGAGAAGAAGTAGCGAGCCCTCCTGTTATTGCGCGGCGTCCGTCGCTTCCACACCGCGCTTCAGTGCGGCGCGCGCGGCCTGCCGATGCTCCGACGTGATGTGGCTCGCGACCATGCGGATGGCGGTCGCGAGCACGGCGGCATCGTCGGTGAAGCCGAGCACCGGCATCACGTCTGGAATGAAGTCGAACGGCAGGATGAAATAGGCAATCGCGCCCAGCAGCGATGCCTGCACATGGCGCGGCGTCTGCCGGTCGAACGCGCAATAATAGGCGGCGAGCAGATCTTCCGCGAACGGCAGATGCGCGGCGACGCGCTTCAGCTTGCTCCAGAAGCGGCGGCGCACGCTGTCACGATCCTCCGCGAGCCGATCGGCCGGCTCGAAGCCGACGCTGTGTTCGGCAGCCATGTCTGGAAAACTCCCCTTCAACCGGACGCGGCGGATCGCCGCATCGTGTGCCGATCACGACATGGGGATGCGAATCCTGCCTGCAAGTGTCAGCCTGATACCGGCTTAGCGATGGCATTCATCGCCGTGGCAAGCTCGATGTCGAGCTTGGTGACGCCGCCCGCATCATGGGTCGACAGCACCACCTCGACCGTCTTGTAGACATTGCGCCATTCCGGATGGTGATCCATCTTCTCGGCCACCAGCGCCGCGCGGGTCATGAAGCCGAAGGCCTCGTTGAAATCCTTGAAGACAAAGGTTTTTCCGATGGCATCGCGGCCCTGGACCTCGGTCCAGCCCGGGATACCGCCCAGTGCCTGCTTGCGTGTGTCCGCCGATAGCCGTCCTGCCATCATCGTCCTCCGTCCTTCAGGGGAACTTTACCCTAACACCGTGCCTATGGCCCGGGTTCGGATCGATCCGCTAACCATGACGCAGATGTAACCCCGCCGGACAAGAAATTTGCTACAATTGCGGGTGCAAATCGCCGGCCGAGATGAGACTGAGCCTGAAGCGCCTGTTTGGGAGATCGATGACCGGGGATTCAAACCTGGCCGAAACGCCCTCTCCGCCTTCGCCGCGATCCGCGGCGCGGAAGACGGCGCTCGTGTCTCTGGCGCTGGTGCTCGCCATCGTCGGCGCGCTGGCCGGCGGCTATTATTTCGCGATGCGACCGGTGACGCTGAAGATTGCGGTCGGTCCCGCCAACAGCGACGACGTCAAGGTGGTGCAGGCGCTCACGCAGGCCTTCGCGCAGAGCAAGGGCTTCGTGCGGCTGCGCCCGATCCAGACCGACGGCGCCACCGCCAGCGCGGAGCAACTCGCCGAAGGCAAGGCCGATCTTGCGATCGTGCGCGGCGATCTCGATGTCCCCAAGAACGCGCAAGCGGTCGCCACGCTGCGCAAGAACGTCGCGGTGCTCTGGTCAGTGCCCGGCAAGGGCAAGAAGAAGGGCGCGAAGATCACCAAGATCGCCCAGCTCGCCGGCCATCGCATCGGCGTGATCGGCCGCACCCAGGCCAATGTCAGCCTGCTCAAGGTGATCCTGCAGCAATATGGCGTCGATCCCACCAAGGTCGAGATCGTGCAATTCCCGGCGAGCGAAGCCGCCGAAGCGATCAAGAGCCAGAAGGCCGACGTCTATCTCGCGGCCGGCCCGGTCAACAGCAAGATCACGGCGGATGCGATCGCGGCCTCCGCCAAGGATGGCGGCTCGCCGACCTTCATCGCGATCGATTCGGCTGACGCGATCGCGCAGAACCATCCGGTCTATGAGGCCTCGGAAATTCCTGCCGGCACTTACGGCGGGTCTCCCGATCGTCCCGATGACGAGGTCAAGACCATCAGCTTCTCGCACCACATCGTGGCGCGCAAAGGCCTGTCGGAGACCACGGTCGCAGCCTTCACCCGGCAGCTCTTCGCCGTGCGCCAGCAATTGCTGACCGAATTCCCGCAAACCGCGAAGATCGAAACGCCCGATACCGACAAGGACGCGGTGATCCCCGTGCATCCGGGCGCCGCGGCCTTCGTCGATGGCGAGGAGAAGACCTTCCTCGACAAATACAGCGATTACATCTGGTGGAGCCTGATGGCGCTCTCGGCCACCGGCTCGATCGGCGCCTGGTTCGCCGGCTATCTGAAGAAGGACGAGCGCGACAACAACAGCCATTTGCGCGAGCGCCTGCTCGACATGCTCGCCGCGGCCCGCAAGAGCGAGACCACCGAGGACCTCGACCAGATGCAGGCCGAAGCCGACGACATCCTGCGCGACACGCTGCGCTGCTACGATCACGGGGCGATCGAGGAAGGCGCGCTGACGGCCTTCAACATTGCGCTCGACCAATTCCACGCGGCGGTTGCCGACCGCAAGGCCGTGTTGATCGCCTTGCCGCAGAACCTGCAGCGCACCGGCGCGCAATTCCGGGCCGCCGGCAACGCATAAACGCGCGCGCTTGTAATCGCCGCGTCACATTCTCTCAATATAGCTCCCGCTGTCATTCCGGGATGGTCCGAAGGACCAGACCTCAGGTGCGCAATTGCGCACCGGGGAATCTCGAGCTTCGGGCTTCGCGCTTCGCGCGCTCCGGAATGACGGCGCAAGACAATGAGCCAGCGAGCCCATGAAGATCAAATTCTCCCGCCGTCGTTTCCTCACCACCAGCGCCGGTGCACTCGGCGCCATCGCGATGCCGCATCTGTCGCGCGCCGCCGACCGCCCTGCGGTGACCCATGGCGTACAGTCCGGCGACATCACCGTCGATGGCGGCGTGGTCTGGGCGCGCACCGACCGGCCGGCGCAAATGCTGGTGGATGTGGCGACGACTGATACCTTCAAGGACGCCCGCGCGCTGCCGCCCATCGCGGCGCTGCCCGAGAGCGACTTCACCGCGAAGATGCTGGTGGACAATCTCCCTGCCGGACAGGACATCTTCTACCGCGTCCGCTTCCGCGATCTCTCCCACACCGCGATCGAAGGCGAGCCGGTAGTCGGCCGCTTCCGCACCGCGCCGGCCGACCGCCGCGACGTCAGCTTCGTCTGGGGCGGCGACGTCGCAGGCCAGGGCTGGGGCATTAATCCCGATGACGGCGGCATGTTCACCTTCTCGGCGATGCGCAAGCACCGCCCGGACTTCTTCCTGCATTCCGGCGACACCATCTACGCCGACGGCGTGATCCCCTCCGAGGTCAAGCTTGCCGACGGCAAGGTCTGGAAGAACGTCACGATCCCCGAAAAAGCCAAGGTCGCGGAGACGCTGGACGAGTACCGCGCCGCGCACAAATACAATTTCACCGACGACAATGTCCGTGCCTTCAATGCCGAGGTGCCGATCTTCGTGCAGTGGGACGATCACGAGGTGACCAACAACTGGTCCCTCTCGAAGGACCTGCCCTCGACCTACAAGGTGCGCGACATCTCGCTGCTCGCCGCGCGCGCGGGCCGCGCCTTCCACGAGATGTATCCGATGCGCGAGAGCATCAATGAGCCGGGCCGGGTCTATCGCAAGATCTCCTACGGCCCGCATCTCGACGTGTTCATCCTCGACGAGCGCAGCTATCGCGGCCCGAACGGCGCCAATCTCGAGGCGGATTACGGCCCGGCCAGCTATTTCCTCGGCCCCGAGCAGATGGCCTGGCTGAAGCGCGAACTGCTCAATTCCCGTGCGACCTGGAAGGTGATCGCCTCCGACATGCCGCTCAGCCTGATCGTCTACGACGACGCCACCAACAAGAAGGGCTCGGAAGCATTCGCCCAAGGCGATGGCCCGGCGCGCGGCCGCGAGCTCGAGATCGCCGACATCCTTCGCTTCATCAAGATGGCGCCAATCAAGAATACGGTGTGGCTGACGGCGGACGTGCACTACGCCGCCGCGCATTATTACGATCCGAACAAGGCGCAATTCCAGGATTTCGAGCCGTTCTGGGAATTCGTCTCCGGTCCGCTGCATGCCGGCACGTTCGGTCCGAACGAGCTCGACAATACGTTTGGTCCGGAGGTGCGCTTCGTCAAGGCACCGGGCGACGACAAGCAGAACCTGCCGCCGTCCGCGGGCATGCAGTTCTTCGGCCACGTCAAGATCGATGGCGCGTCCGGCCAGATGACCGTGACCTTGCGCGACCGCGCCGATGTCGCGCTGTGGTCGACCACGCTCGATCCGAAATTCGCCTGAGCCGACTTAGCCGCCGCGCGTCTGCAACGCTGCCTCCAGCGCATCGCTGGAGCACGGCTTTTGCAGCCGCGGGCGCGCGGCAAACTGCGCGGGAATGCTGGTCTCCGCGCCGTAGCCGGTGACGAAGACGTAGGGAATTTTCAGCGCCGCGAGCCGCTCGGCGATGGCGAAGCTTGTTTCGCGGATCAGAGAGACGTCGAGCAGCGCAAAATCGGGCGCGCGCCTCGCGATCGCATCCAAGGCCTGCGCGACCGTGCCCACGGTACGGACGCTTCTCACGCCAAAACCGAGCAGGCGATCCTCGAAATCGATGGCGATGATCGGATCGTCCTCGACGATCAGCACATCAGCGGGAATGTCGGCCGCACCGTCCGGGGAAGCAGGTATCATGATCGTGTCTATTGAGGGCTGCATGGTATTACCGTTCAGGACAGCCTCAGGCCGATGCCTGCGCCCAGCGCATCGGAGGGTTCCCGGAACGAAACTCACCACAGAACAGTTTTCACGTCTGTTCACATGTGCACACAGGCCGTGGGCGGAACTCGCTACTGTGAGGAGGAGGACGGGAGTTCACGATGGATGCGCGTATCAGCAAGGCAAGCGAGGTCGAGAGCCGCCCCGCCAACAATCTTCTGCGGCGGCTGAGCCCGGCCGATTATGCGCTGATCGCTTCCTATGTCACCGTTGACGAGGCCGGCGCGAACCATCTGCTCTACAGCCCCGGCGACGATGTCCAGGTCGTGCACTTTCCCTGCGGGCCGTCGCTCGCGACGTTCCTGGTCCCGAACGAAGACGGGCGCGACGTCGAGACCATTCTGGTCGGCCGCGAAGGCGCCGTCGGCGGCATCGTCAGCGAAGGATTTCTGCCGGCCTATACCCGCATCTGCGTCAAGTTCGGCGGGCCATTTGCGCACATTCACGTCGGCAAACTGGAGGCGGCCAAGGCGCGCTCGCCGTCACTGCGCAATATCTTCGCCCGGTACGCCGACTGCATGCTGGCGCAGATTTTCCAGTCGACCGCCTGCAACGCGATCCACTCGATCGAGCAGCGCACGGCCAAATGGATCATCGCGGCGATGGAGCGGACCGGCGACGAAAGCAGCGTGCCACTGACGCATGAGCAGCTCGCCACCTTGCTCGGGGTCGGGCGCAGCTATGCCAGCCGCGTGCTGCAATCGTTCAAGGCCGAAGGCGTGCTCGACACCAGGCGCGGCTCGATCCTGGTCCGCAATCATGACGGCCTGCGCCTGCGCGCCTGCCTGTGCAACGACGCCGTGAAGCTGCATTTCGAGGAGGTGCTGCGGGGGGTCTATCCGAGCGAGGAGGCGAACAGCAGTCCGGCGCAGGGCTGACGTCCGGGCACCCGCCGCGGCCGGTTCAGGGCCCAAACCGTCCTTAAGACCCGGGAATTCCCGGGCAAAATTCAATCAACCAATCCCGAAAGAACGCATTGTTTTTTGGCGGTTTTTGCTTATATTGCGCCGCAAACGTATGGAGTGCCCGGTCGATCTGGCCGGGCTTCCTTTTTGGGTGTAATAGGCCCCGTTTTCCACGTTTCAGCGTTGTCCGTGAAGAGGTCCCGGCTTGACCGGCGAGATCGCGCTTAACCCATTGTCCGACCGCAAAGAAGCTCACTCATGAACCTCCGTAACGTCGCCATCATCGCCCACGTCGACCATGGCAAGACGACCCTCGTCGACAAGCTCCTCCAACAGTCCGGTACGTTCCGCGAGAACCAGAAGGTGACGGATCGCGCGATGGACTCCAACGATCTGGAGCGTGAGCGCGGCATCACCATTCTGGCCAAGGCGGCCTCGGTGCAGTGGAAGGACACCCGCATCAACATCGTCGACACGCCCGGCCACGCCGATTTCGGCGGCGAGGTCGAGCGCATCCTGAACATGGTGGATGGCGCCCTGGTGCTGGTCGACGCGGCCGAAGGTCCGTTGCCGCAGACCAAATTCGTGGTCTCCAAGGCGCTCAAGGTCGGCCTCAAGCCGATCGTCGTCATCAACAAGGTCGACCGCCCGGACGCGCGTCCGACCGAAGTCATCAACGAGGTGTTCGACCTGTTCGCGGCGCTCGACGCCAGCGAGGAGCAGCTCGATTTCCCGATCCTGTATGGGTCGGCCAAGCAGGGCTGGATGGCCGAGAGCCCCGAGGGTCCGCAGGACAAGGGCATGGAGCCGCTGTTCGACCTGGTGCTGCGCCACGTCGCCCCGCCGAAGGTCGAGGAAGGTCCGTTCCGCATGATCGGCACCATCCTGGAGGCCAACCCCTATCTCGGCCGCATCATCACCGGCCGCATCTCGTCAGGCGTGCTCAAGCCGAACCAGCAGGTCAAGGTGCTGCATGCCGACGGCAAGCTGGTCGAGACCGGGCGCATCACCAAGATCCTGGCGTTCCGCGGCCTCGAGCGCACGCCGCTCGACGAAGCCGAAGCCGGCGACATCGTCGCGATTGCGGGCCTCACCAAAGGCACTGTCGCCGACACCTTCTGCGATCCGACCGTCGAGGTGCCGCTGCCCGCGCAGCCGATCGATCCGCCGACCGTGTCGATGTCGTTCATCGTCAACAACTCCCCGCTCGCCGGCACCGAAGGCGACAAGGTGACGAGCCGCATGATCCGCGACCGTCTGCTGCGCGAAGCCGAAGGCAACGTCGCATTGCGCGTGGTCGAGGCCGCCGACAAGGATGCGATGGAAGTGTCCGGCCGCGGCGAATTGCAGCTCGCGATCCTGATCGAGACCATGCGTCGCGAGGGCTTCGAGCTCTCGGTGTCGCGCCCGCGCGTCGTCTACCAGAAGGACGAAGCGACCGGCGCCACCATGGAGCCGATCGAGGAGGTCGTGATCGACGTCGACGAGGAGCATTCCGGCGTCGTCGTGCAGAAGATGAGCGAGCGCAAGTCCGAGTTGATCGAGATGAAGCCCTCGGGCGGCAACCGCCAGCGGCTGGTGTTCTACTCGCCGACCCGCGGCCTGATCGGCTACCAGGGCGAACTGCTGACCGATACCCGCGGCACCGCGATCATGAACCGCCTGTTCCACGGCTATGCCCCCTACAAGGGCGAGATCCAGGGCCGCCGCAATGGCGTGCTGATCTCCAACGACCAGGGCGAAGCGGTGGCATACGCCATGTTCAAGCTGGAAGACCGCGGCCCGATGATGATCGAGCCGGGCTGGAAGGTCTACAAGGGCATGATCGTCGGCGAGCACACCCGCGACAACGATCTCGAGATCAACGTGCTCAAGGGCAAGCAGCTCACCAACATCCGCACGACCTCGAAGGACGAAGCCGTGCGCCTGACCCCGCCGATCCGCATGACGCTGGAAAAGGCGCTCGCCTATATCGAGGACGACGAGCTCGTCGAGGTCACCCCGAAGTCGATCCGCCTGCGCAAGAAGCACCTCGACCCGAACGAGCGCAAGCGCGCCGAAAAGGCCAAGGAAGCGGTGGCGTAAAAGCCGGGTCATCACCGTCATTCCCCGCGCAGGCGGGGAATCCAGTACGCCGCGGCCTCTCTGTACTTCACAACCGTCTCTGCAATACTGGATCACCCGCTTTCGCGGGTGATGACATCTCGTTTTGTGGTGGCGCCTCAGCGAACGTGCTAGAGCCCACCCATGTCCTTGCCTTCCTCCGTTGACGTCGCAATCATCGGCGCCGGTGCAGCCGGCCTCGGCGCGGCACATGCGCTGGAAGGCTCCGGGCTGTCCGTGATCGTACTGGAGGCGCGCAACCGCCTCGGCGGCCGCGCCTGGACCGTGCAGGCCTCGCCTGAGGTCACCTTCGACGTCGGCTGCGGCTGGCTTCATTCAGCGGACAGGAACTCCTTCGTCGCGATCGCGCGAAAACTCGGCTTCGAGCTCAACAAGGACCTGCCGCCCTGGCGCGAGCGCGCCTATGGCAATGCGTTTCCGCAGGAGCTCCGCGACGATTTCATGCGCGCGATGGACGCGTTCTACGAGCGACTGTGGCAGTCCGCGCAAAAGGGCAAGGACGAGCCCGCGAGCCGCAGCCTCGAACCCGGCAATCGCTGGAATCCGATGATCGACGCGATCTCGACCTACATCAACGGCTGCGAACTCGAGGACATGTCGACGCTCGACTGGGACGCCTATGAGGACAGCGAGCTCAACTGGCGCGTCCGCCGCGGCTATGGCGCGCTGATCGCCGCCTATGGCGCGCCCGGCCCGGTCGCGCTGAACTGCAATGTCGCGCTGATCGACCATTCCGGCAAGCACGTCCGCCTTGAGACATCCCTGGGCAGGCTCACCGCCGACAAGGTGATCGTCACCGTGCCGACCAACCTCATCGCCGAGGAAGCGATCCGCTTCTCGCCGCCGATTCCCGCCAAGGTCGATGCCGCCGCCGGCCTGCCGCTCGGCCTCGACGACAAGGTGACACTCGCGCTCGACGGCGCCGAGGCCTTCCCGAAAGAAGGCAATCTACGCGGCGCCACCATGCGCACCGGAATGGGCACCTATCACATCCGCCCGTTCGGCCAACCCTGCATCGAAGGTTTTTTCGGCGGCAGCTTTGCTCGCCAGCTCGAAGATGCAGGCGAAGGCGCCATCGCCGCGCACAGCATCGACGAGATCGCAGGCTTCCTCGGCAACGAGATCCGCAGCAAGCTGAAGCCGCTATATGAGTCGCGCTGGGGCCATGACCCGTTTGCGCGAGGGTCCTACTCGCACGCGCTGCCGGGACGTGCGGGGGACCGCGCGGTGCTGGCTGCGCCGGTCGATGGGCGATTGTTCTTTGCGGGTGAAGCGACGTCGCCGAATTTCTTCACGACGGCCCATGGGGCGCGGGACAGCGGAGAACGGGCGGCGGAGGAAGTGCTGGCGATTGTCGGCAAGCCATGACCACCCACTCCGTCATTGCGAGCGCAGCGAAGCAATCCCAGACTGGCAGGCGGTAACAGCCTGGATTGCTTCGTCGCTTCGCTCCTCGCAAGAACAGGAAGGCACCACTACTCGATCACACGCGCGCGCAAATCGGCATCCGGCACGAAGCACGCATCATACTTGCCGAAGATGCGATAGCGGTTGCGCGCGATGAGGCCGTAGACGGGGTCGCGCAGCGGCTTCGGCACGGCCAACAGAGCGCGCGCCCAACCCCAGCCGGGAAGCAGCGACAGCACCGTCAGCGCTGCATCGGACTTCATGAACGCCTCGCCGTCATGGACGACGGCATTGGTGTCGGGGTCATCGGGGTCGATGCCGAACGTGCGCGCGAGCCTCGCCCCATAATCCGACTGGATCGGCGTGAAGCGAAACTGCTTCGCCGTGTCGCGCTGTGCGACGAAGCGCACCCAGCGCGAGCAGAAGATGCAGACGCCGTCGAACAGGATGACGTCGTCATCAGGCCATTTTGGCATCAGATCCTCTTTTTGGCGCGTATTCTTCACGCGAAACGGTATCCACTTGGCTCGAAAGCGCTATCGATTATCCAGCATCAGAAGCGCCATCAGCATCAGCACGATCGCCGGTCCTGTCTTCACCAGCGCGCCGAGCGGCTCGATCCAGAGATCCGGCGTCAGGATCGCCGCGCCGCACATATAGCCGAGTGAGGCGACGATGCCCGCAATCAGGCCGATTGCAGCGGTGCGGCGGAAGGCGATCAGCACGCCGATGCTCATGTCGATCAGGCTGGCACTTGTCGTGATGGGATCGACCAGCGGCGCCGGAAAGCCGTGCGTAGCCAGGATGCCGGTGGCGGCACGGTAGGACACGAACAGCGCGATGACGCCGGAGACGAGCCAGAACGCGACCAGGCTCGCGAAGATCAATGCCTTGACCAGGAACAGCCGCGCGAACCATTTGTCCTGAATGGTGGCGGGATGGCGCCCGATCGTTTCTGCGAGCGTCTTCGGCGTGATGCCTGACGCGGCGATCCACGCCGAGGGATCACCGGTGACACCGCGGCGCAACTCGGCGATCGCCGTAGAGCGCATCGGCGGCATCCAGCCGAGAGTGTTTGCGAGATCGCCGATCCCGGCACCGAGATCGAGCATGAGAGCCGGCATCGCGATGCGCGGCCAACCGGCTGTGCCGAACGCGTGGCGAAACTGCTTGACGACGCCGGCCATGGTGATCGGCTCGGATTGCATCAGATCCCAGCTGACCGCTTTCATGGACGCATCGTCGATGTCGCGCGCGGCGAGCCAGGCGATGGTCGCCGAAATATCCTCGACCGCGACAGGCTGGAATGGTGTCGCCATCTCCTTGTCCGGCAAGTCGAACGGGAAGGCGGCGAGCGCGCGCAGCATGGCGCTGCCGCCATAGGCTGACGGTGCGACGACGAAGCCGGGCCGCAGGATCGCGTGAGCAAAGCCCGAAGCCGCGATCAGCCGCTCGGCCTCGCGCTTGGTGGTGGCGAACGCGCTGCGATCGGTTTCGGCTGTTCCGGGAATCGAGATGTGCACCAGCCTGATCGCGCGGCCGCTCACGGCGATGGCTTGAAGCAGCCGTGCGACAAAATCGCGATGAACGGCGCTGGTGTCGCTCCCGGGACCATCCTGGAGCACCCCGAGGCAGTTCACGACGAGATCAACCGCATGCTCCTTCAGCAAGGCGGTCAGGGCGGCCGCGTCGAGCGACAGGATCGGCAACTCGATATCGAGCGCGCTCATTCTCTGTGCCGGTGACAGGCTGCGTGCGAGACCAACCACGCGAAGGCCGCGCTCGCGCAAATCGTCAATGACATAGCGGCCGATCAGACCCGAGGCGCCGAGCACCAAGATGGTTCGAGAGCTCATGACATCTTTCAAGACGGTTTTGCGATCATGAGCCAGAGGATCGCCATCGTCGCGCCGAAGCCGGGGAAGCCGAACGCGAACCAGCGACGGAACAGGACGGAGTAGCGCGCGGGCAGCGCGGTGCGCTGATCTGCGGCCTTGCGCGCGAGATCGCGCATCTCGATCTGCATGAAGACGACGGGAATCCAAAACAGGCCCGCGATCGCGTAAAGCGCGAGTGAGACGACGATCCAGCGTTCCGCGATCGACGTGGATGAGAGCATCATCAGCAACCCGCCCGTGACCGGCTGCAGGATCACCGCCGACAGCGTGAAGATCGCATCCGCAATCACGACCAGCGACGCCGTGCGGGCGATGAAGTCCGGGTTATCAGTGCGATGGGCCATCAGCATGAAGAAGGCGATACCGGTCCCGGTGCCGAGGATGACGATGGCGCCGAGCACGTGCAGATATTTGACCAGGAAATACAGCGTCATGGCGTTCTGGTCGCCACAGGCCTTGGCAGGTTCAGCGCACGCGTCAGTTGGCTGCTTGCAGCCTCGACGCCCGCCTCGGTCTCGATCATCCAATGCCCCTCGCTGCCGGCGGCCGGCAGCATATGAAAATCGTCCTTGCCGCCGCCGCTGCGAAATGCATCCGCCAGGGCCTTCGAAAAGGCTGGCGCAAAATAGCTGTCATTGGCTGCAACCAGCGAGGTGACGGGAATGCGCGCCGACTTGCCGAACTCGGCAGCGGCGGCGAGAAGCGTATGCGGCGCGCAGACCTTGTTCGGCTCGTCATTGGCGTGACCACCGCGCCCGGGCGCAAACACCGCGATCGCCGAGATCGCTTTCGGATCGGCATTCGCAAGCGCCAGTGCACCCCATCCACCGGCGGAATGGCCGAGCACGATAGCGGCGTCCTTGCGAATGAAATCCTGCTTTTGCAGATAATCCAGCGCGAGCGAAATTTCCTCTGCGGTGGCGCGGCCCGCGCGCGCGTAGTCCGCCTCGTCGCAGCCGCCCTGGTCCTCGACATATCGGCCACCGGTCGCACCATGGCCGAGGCGCTCCGGCACCAGCACGGCAAAGCCGCGCGCGACGAGAAACGCTGCGAGCGCGCGGTATTCCGGCTGCGGCATTTGCGCACGACGCAGCACGTTCTGCGTCGAGGCATGAGCGATCACCGCGAGCCGGAACGGACCACGACCAAGGGGGCGAAACAGCAGCGCACGCGCAGCGATGTCGGCTTCCGGTGACGGCACGCGCCATTCCTGGCGACGAAGCGGCTCGCCCTCTGCCCCCGATGCGCCGAACGCGACCTGAGCGCGCAGAGGCGGCGCCGTCAGCAAGGCCAGCACAAGCAGAGGGGTAAGAGACTTGAAGAACCGCATGAATTGCCGAGAGCGAACACCGATGACGCGGGCCAGATTAATCCGAACGAATCACTCCGGGCGGAATTTCTGCATTGCAATCATGCTTCATTGGTTGCGGCCGCGGAGTTTTGCACCGGCACATGGCGACCCGGCGCTGTTCGAAAAGACGTCTTGTCTTTTTTCGGTACAGCATGGTCAAAATACTGATGCAGAAAGTCCACAGGTTAACCGATAATTAACGATAGGACTTGCCGCCGGCGCGGCGACTTGGTTTGATCCCCTCCATGAGCACAACCCTGATCGAGGTCCGGCCGGCGAAAGCTGCCGATGCAGCTGCGGTGGCGTCCACCCATGACGAAGCCTGGCGTTCCGCCTATCAGGGCATCATTCCCGGCGCCGAGCTGGAGAAGCTGATCAATCGTCGCGGTCCACAGTGGTGGGACAGCGCGATCCGCAAGGGCAGCCGCGTCAGCGTGCTCGTGTTCGGCGACAAGATCGCAGGCTACGCCAATTACGGCCGCAACCGCGCCCGCAGCCTGCACTTCGACGGCGAGATCTACGAGCTCTACCTGCGCCCCGAGTTTCAGGGCCTCGGTTTCGGCCGCCGCCTGTTCACGGCGGCCCGCCGCGACCTCATGCAGAGCAATCTGAAGAGCATGGTCGTGTGGGCGCTCTCGGACAATGATCCGGCGACCGAGTTCTACCGGGCGCTTGGCGGTCGCATGGTGGCGCGCTCCTCGGAGCGGTTCGGGCCGAAGGCGCTCGACAAGGTCGCCTTCGCCTGGACCAACTAAGATTTCTCCTGAGCCGCTGAAACCTTAACCGGCAGCGGGGCCCATCCGTCGATACCATCAGCCTTCTGCGCCGATGATCGCCGGATTCATTATTTCATGAAAACACGATGGATCAGCGGGCCAAGCCCGCGTATGACAGCGCCGAAAATCGCTGCCGGGCGAGATTTAACGTCGGCAATAACGGAGCCTTTCCAATGCGTATCGATGCGGTCTCAATCGGAAAAAACGTTCCTGAGGACGTCAACGTCATCATCGAAGTCCCCGTGGGTGGCGAACCGATCAAGTATGAGATGGACAAGGAGGCCGGCACGCTGGTGGTCGACCGCTTCCTCTATACGCCGATGCGTTACCCCGGTAATTACGGCTTCATCCCGCACACGCTGTCGGACGACGGCGATCCCTGCGACGTGCTGATCGTCAACACCCGCGCCATCATCCCCGGCGCCGTCATGAGCGTGCGCCCGGTCGGCGTGCTGTTCATGGAAGACGAAGCGGGCGGCGACGAGAAGATTCTGGCGGTGCCGTCGTCGAAGCTGACGCAGCGCTACGACAAGGTGAAGTCGTATTCCGACCTCCCCGACATCACGCTGCAGCAGATCCAGCACTTCTTCGAGCACTACAAGGATCTCGAGAAGGGCAAATGGGTGAAGATCACGCGCTGGGGTGGCCCCGAGGAAGCGCAGAAGCTGATCCTCGAAGGCATCGAGCGCGAGAAGAAAAAGAAGAAGGTGTGAGGTTGATGCCCCTGATGCAGCGCAGCGGAAACGCTGCGCTGCTGAGCCGGGGCCCAATACAGCGCGGCCAGGGGTGCCGGCTCAGCGTCGTTTCATTTCGTGCCGCGCCGCGTCCGGGACACCAGCGCGGCGCTACACCGCGGGCTTCGGCAGACCGGCGATCGCACACGCCGCGCGCAGCGTGTTCACGAGCAGGCAGGCGACCGTCATCTGGCCGACGCCTCCAGGCACCGGCGTGACCGCACCGGCAACGCCGAGTGCTTCCTGATAGGCGACATCGCCGACGAGACGGGTCTTGCCGTCCTCCTTCGGGATGCGATTGATGCCGATGTCGATCACGGTCGCGCCCGGCTTCAGCCAGTCGCCGCGCACCATCTCCGGCCTGCCGACAGCGGCGTAGATGAGGTCGGCCTGCCTCACGATCCCCGGCAGGTCGCGCGAGCGCGAATGGGCGATCGTCACCGTGGCGTTCTCGTTCAGCAGCAATTGCACCAGCGGACGGCCGACCAGGTTGGAGCGGCCGATGACGACGGCGTTCATGCCTTCGAGCGAGGGGTGCACGTTCTTGGTCAGGATGATGCAGCCCAGCGGCGTGCATGGGGACAGCGCCTGGAAGCCGCCGGCGAGCCGGCCGGCATTGTTCGGATGCAGGCCGTCGACGTCCTTGGCAGGATCGATGGCATTGATCACGGCCTCGGTATTCAGCCCCTTGGGCAGCGGCAGTTGCACGAGAATGCCGTGCACCGCAGGATCGCGGTTGAGCTTGGCAACGAGCGCCAGCAGATCGGCCTGCGAGACATCCGCGGGCAGCTTGTGCTCGAACGACGCCATGCCGGCCGCCTGGGTCTGCGTATGCTTGGAGCGGACATAGACCTCGCTGGCGGGATCTTGGCCGACCAGGACCACGGCGAGGCCAGGCACCAGATTGTGCTCGCGCTTGACGCGGGCGACCTCGTCGGCGACGCGGGCACGAAGGTCCGCCGCGATGACTTTTCCGTCGATGATCCTGGCCGTCATGTCAGTTCCCCTCGTCTGTCGATTTGACCGGCGCGAGCTTGCGCAATGCTTCGGTAAGTCCGGCCGGATCACCCGCGACGGCGACCTGCTTCAGCCGCGACGTCGTCCCGGACAGGAGACTGACGCTGGCCTTGGGCACGCCGAGCGATTTCGCCAGCAGCGCCAGCACCGCGCGATTGGCCTCGCCGGCATCGGCAATGGCACGCACGCGCACCTTTAGCACGCTGCGACCGTCGGACAGCCGCTCGATCCCGTCGATGCTGTCACGTCCGCCGCGCGGCGTCACCCGCAGCGCGATGCTGATGCCCGCGGAGGAGACTCGCCAAGGTCCGCTCAAGGCTCGGCCACGGTTCCGGGCCTACGGCACGTTCGGATAGACGTACTCGGCGAGGTAGAGCTGGATCAACCACAGCACGAAGAAGGCGACGATCGGAGACATGTCGAGCCCGCCCATGCTGGGCAGCCTGCGCCTGATGGGTCCGAGGACCGGCTCGGTGATCCGATAGAGAAACTCCGCGATCGCCCCGACAAACTGGTTGCGGGTATTCACGACGTTGAACGCGATCAACCAGGACAGGATTGCAGATGCGATCAGCAGATAGATGTAGAGATTGATGATCTGGATCAGAATGAAGACTATCGGGCGCATCAGCGAAACACTCTCTGGGCCTGTGTCGTGGCGGTGATCACCGCTAGATACCGGTTCCCCCCGGCCCAAACAAGGGAAGTCGGTGTCCGGGTGGGTAAAACCCCCTTACACCCGTCCTTGACTTGACCTTGGCGGGGACTTAAATGGCGCCCGGTTGTCGGCCGCGTTTACCAGAGCGGCCAGCAAAGGGGCCATAGCTCAGCTGGGAGAGCGCGTCGTTCGCAATGACGAGGTCGGCGGTTCGATCCCGCCTGGCTCCACCACGCTTCGCCCTTCGGGCTAAGCGTGGCGCAGCCGCGAGAAGCCCGAAGGGTGAAGCATGGTGTCCGGCGAAGCCCGTAGGGCGTAGACGGACTGTTGCCCCCTACCTCCCCGTAAACCTTGGCGGCCGCTTCTCCATGAAGCTTGCGACGCCCTCCCGGAAATCGCTGCCGTTCAGCGCCACCATCATCTCCCTGTTGGCCTCGATCGTCGCCTCCGCCAGCGTCTGGAACGGCACCTCGTAGAGCTGCCGCTTGATCACGGCCATCGCGCTCGGCGAGACGAAATCAGCGAGGTCGCGGGCGTAGGCATAGGTCTCCTCGCGCAGCTTGTCGGGCGAGCAGAGCCGGTTCACCAGCCCGATCCGCAACGCCTCGTCGCTCGAAACACGACGCGCCGAGAGCAGCAGGTCCATCGCATTGGCATGACCGACGATGCGCGGCAGCATCCAGCTCATGCCGTGTTCGGCGATAAGGCCGCGCCGTGCAAAGGCTGTGGTGAACACGGTGTTGTCGGCGGCAAAGCGCAGGTCGCAATACAGCGCATGCACGAGGCCGATGCCGGCAGTGGCGCCGTTGAGCATTGCGATGACGGGTTTTCCGATCGACGGATAGAAACCGTAGCGCGTCTGCCAGTCCGGACGGCGATTCATGTCGAAGGGTGGCAGGTTGGAGGCGCGCCCGACGTCGTTTGGATCAAGCCCTTTCAGCGCGTCCATGTCGGCGCCGGCGCAAAAGGCGCGACCTGCGCCTGTCAGCACGATGACGCGGACATTGTCATCGGCGCTCGAGGCTTCCATGGCATGGCGCACGTCGCGTTCCATGACAGGCGTCCACGCGTTCATCCGATCAGGCCGATTGAGCGTGATGGTCGCGATCTTGTCCCTCACCTCATAGAGAATATGCTCATAGGCCATGACGCTCTCCCTTTGCTGCCGGCACGCGTTCGCGCGCGCTCGTTGGCCGCGAGCCTAGCACAGTCAGGGATGGAGCAGGCACCTGAGCAAAGGCGCGGGTTACTCGGCGGCTTGCGCCAGCACCGGCCGGCGCGCCAACCAGCTGTCGATGAAATGATCGAGCCAGGCACGTTCCGCGGCGTCATGGACCGCACGGTCCGCGAAATGATGATGCCGTTCGCGCGCGCCGGGCGCGCTGAGCCCGTCATAGCCGCGCGTGGTCCAGCGATGCATCATGGCGTAGGTCACATCAGGATGAAACTGCACGCCGAAGGCATTGCCTGATCGAAACGCCTGGTTGGGAAAGTCATCGCCTTCCGCCAGCAGTTCGGCGCCTTCAGGCAGCTCAAAGCCTTCGCGATGCCAGTGATAGACCTGCGCGGGCCAATCCGGGCAGAGCGCGTGTCCCGCCGTCGTCGGACGGATCGGGTAGTAACCGATCTGGGTCAGCGCCTGCGGATGCGGCGCGACGCGGGCCCCGAGCTGCATCGCCAGCATCTGCGCGCCCAGGCAGATGCCGAGGAACGGCCGCTGCTCGCGGAGCGGAATTTCGATCCAGTCGATCTCGCGGCGGACGTACTCATCGGGATCATTTGCGCTCATCGGGCCGCCGAAGACGACGGCACCGGCGTGCTGGTCGAGCGTGTCGGGCAGGGCGTCTCCAAAGCGCGGCCTGCGGATGTCGAGGCGATGGCCGAGCGCGCGGAGCGCATTGCCGACGCGGCCTGGTGTCGAGGATTCCTGGTGCAGGATGATCAGAACCGGCAGCCGGCGTTCGGAGGCGGCCGCGCTCGGCGTCCTTCCGGAGAAGGGCACCACATCTGCGCCACCAAACCTGTTCGTGCGGAACGACATGGCCTTTGCGAGTGCGAGCGGTTCAAGCCATCAGCATAGCTAAGCGGTGGTTAACATCGTGTGAGTTTGCACACACACCGCAGGACCAAAGCAAACTCCGGGCCATTCCCGGGATTTGGCGATCTTCAGTGCCGCTGCCTCTGGAATCTGCTGGTGGCCGAGAGGATGAAGCCGCGCGGGAAGAAGCGCAGCGCGAATGGCACGATCTTGATGCCGAGACCCGGCAGCACTGCCCGCTTGTTCGCCATCAGGCCACGATAGGCATCGCGTGCAACCGCGGCTGCCGACACATTGAGCAGGGCCGTATCATGCCCGGAGCCGACGCCGGCGCGCGCCTGGAATTCGGTCGGCACCGGACCCGGGCAAAGCACGGTGACGCGGACGCCGCGCGGCGCGAGCTCCGCCCGCAAAGCCTCAGTGAGCGAAATCACATAGGCCTTGGACGCGTAGTACACGGCCATCCCGGGACCCGGCAGGAAGCCCGCGACGGAGCCTACATTGAGAAGGCCGCCCCTGTTCCTGATCAGTTGATCGGCAAAGCGCAGCGACAGATCGGTCAGTGCACGCACGTTGACATCGACAATGCCGACCTGTTCGTCGCGGTCCCGCTCGACGGCGTCGCCGAACACGCCGAAGCCGGCATTGTTGACGAGATGATCGAGTTCGACGTCCTCGGCAGCGAGCGCGGCTGCGATCCGTTCGCCGGCATCGGCTTGCTGGAGATCGCAGGCGATCACGATGGGCTTTTTGCCGCACGTAGAGGCGAGTTCGTTCGCCAGCGCCTCGAGCCGGTCGGCACGTCGCGCCGTCAGCGCAAGCCGGTGCCCGTTTGCGGCAAACACACGCGCCAGCTCCGTACCGATGCCCGCCGAAGCGCCGGTGATCAACGTTACCCGCTCAGTCACGATCGCTGTCTCTTGAATTGAAGATTTTTGGCCCCGTAATGGGGGAACTGGAGCATAAGCCATGCGCGACAAGCAAGCGGCGCCGGCAGCATGGCCGCCAGAGCGGAGTAACGGGGAAAGTGAGAAAAACCGCGGATTTAGCAGGGAATCCGGCGCCGGGAGATTTCGACGGCTACATTAAAGTTTCGTCATGTCGTCGATACAATCGGCAATCGGCGCGTTGCCGATCGCTCAGCCGCCGAGAGCGCTATCCTTGATCTGACCGCCGGCGCGGTTCGCGACCGCGTGCTTGAGATCGATCCGGTCACGCTGGGAAATCCCGAGCAGGTCGGAGGCGCGCCAGACCACGTTGTCCTCGAACTCGGTCACCTGGCCGTCGGCATAGACCAGCTCCCACATCATCTCGACGATCCGCTTGCGGCCCTCTTCGTCGAGCGAGCGCATGATGACGCTGGTAAAGTGATAGAGATCGACCGCCTCGCCCTCGACCTCCGTCGCGTCCGCGATCAGCCGGTCGGCCGTGCCACGATCGAGCTTGAAATGGCTTTCGATGAGGCCGTGCAGCTTGCGCTGCTCGGCCTGCGTCGGCTGGCCGTCCAGCGAGACCACATGGATCAGAAGCGCGGTCGCCGCCAGCCGGTAATCGCTGTCTCCAAAGGCACGGTCCTGGGCATGGGGAGCAACAATGTCCTCGATGAATTGGCGCAGGCCGTCAAGCATGAGATCCTACCGAAATCGATGGCGCCGCGAGGAGCGCGGCGGCTACCAGCCCTATATGAGCGAGGAACTCAAGCGGCGCAACAAGCGCCAGTCCCGCGCGCTGCATTACGTTTCGGCAATCTGCTCTCGTCCCGGCCTGGTGCGCAGTTGCGCACGGGCCCTCACGGTATCTCGTACACCACCATCTTGTCGGCGATGCCGCGGAGCGCCGCCTGCTTCTGGATCGGCTTGATCTCACGCCGATGAAGGATCTCGGCAACCGCCGGCGCATCCAGCACCGGACCGGTGATGTGGATCTCCTGCGCGGTCGATAGGCTCTGCACGCGCGCCGCGATGTTGACGGTCTGGCCGAAATAATCCTGCCGCTCGTTGAGCATCACCGCCAGGCAGGGTCCCTCGTGGATACCGATCTTGACGATGAGGTCATCAGTGCCGCGCTGCTTGTTGAGCTTGTCCATCGCGGCGCGCATGCGCAAACCCGCAACGATTGCATGCTCGGGACGCACAAAGGTCGCCATCACGGCATCGCCGATCGTCTTCACCACCGCACCCTTTTCCGACGAGATGATCTCGAGCAGCGCGTGGAAATGCGCCCGCACGAGATCGAAGGCGGCGAGGTCGCCAACGCGCTCGTAGAGCGCCGTCGAGCCCTTGAGATCGGTGAACAGGAAGGTCAGCGAGGTGATCTGCAGCCGCTGGTCGAGGCTGAGATTGTCTGCCTTGAACACATCGCGAAACGTCTGGTTCGACAGCATGCGCTTTGCGGTAAGGAACGGCTTGCGCTGGCCGATCAGGTGATGGAGCGCATCGGCCGCAATGAAGACCGACGGCAGCACGCGGACGCCGGCCTGGTTCTCCAGCGACAGCCGCAGCGGCCCCGGCCGCATCGTCGTCGTCCCCGTCGGCGCCTGCACCTTGTTGTACATGATCGCGAGTTGCTGACGGTCCTTGGTCGGCTCGCCCTGAACGTCGATGAAATGAGCGGCGTGTGTCACCGGCTCGAAGATGATGATGAAGTCGCTCGGCAGTTGCAGCGACATGGTCGCCTTCTCGCCGGCTTGCAGCTCCATCGTATCGAGCATCACCTCGTTGGCCAGTGTCGCAAAGGATTCCTTATTGAAGTCGACACCCGAACTCCAGAACACCTGCTTGAAATACTCCCACACGGGAAGGGTGTCGGGGTCGTGCGCGGCAATGCGGCGCACGCGTGGATTCACGGTGAAGGAGACCTCGACCTGATCGTCGACGGAAGCCTTGTAGCCGCAGGCGCAGAGCGCGCAGTGATAATCGTCCGGCTTCAGCGCCTTCAACGTCGTATGGGCGCCAAGTACGCCGCCACAGCCGGGACACAGCACATTCCAGCCGAGATCGAACAATCCCAGCCGCGCCGAATGCAGGAAGGCGGAGATCGCGCGCTCTTCGTCGACGTCATGCTGCCTGGCGAAATCGAGGACATTGACCCGGTTCAGCTCGTGATCGTCGCCGTCTTCGATGAGACGCGCGATCGCATCGACAACCTTCGCGTCGGCGGTCTGCTTCAGAACGGAAAACTGGGCCTGGATATCGCTCATGGCGTAACTCTATCTGGGGTGGAACATTTCAACCGCGAGAGCCTGTCACCGACGCGTGATACGGAACATGGGTGAGTGGTCCGGCTGGGTCGTGACCACGCCATAGGGAATGACCGGCGTCGCGTCCGCCAGCTCGACGCGGAACGTGCCGATCAACCGCGCCAGCGCCAGCACGGACTCGGCCTGCGCGAACGGCGCGCCGATGCAGACGCGCGGGCCCGCACCGAACGGCAGATAGGCGAAGCGGTCCGGCTGCTCTTTCGTCATGAAGCGCTTGGGAATGAAGGCGTTCGGCTGATCCCACAGCCTCTCGTGCCGGTGCAACAGCCAGGGCGCGATCATGATGATATCGCCCTTGCTGACCTCAGCGCCGGCCACATTGTCCTTGCCGCGCGCGGCCCGGGCGATCAGGAAGGCCGGCGGATAGAGCCGCATGGTTTCATCGACCGTGGCGCGGGTAAATTTCTGCCGGTCGATATCAGCCATGCTGTCGAGATGCTCGCCGCGTGTCTCGGAGGCAACTTCCTCCTGCGTGTCAGGATCGAGCGCAAGCAGATAGAGCGCCCAGAACAGGGCGGTCGCGGTCGTTTCATGACCCGCCAGGATCATGGTCGCGACCTCGTCGACGAGTTGCTCGTCCGAAAATCCCTTGCCCGTTTCAGGATCGCGCGACTCGTCCATCAGATCGAACAGATCGCGCGGCGGCGCTCCGTCCTTCTTGCCCGCCGCGCGCCGTTCGGCGATCAGCATCGCGACGAACTCGGTCCAGCGCGTGCGGAAGCGGGCGCGCGCCCGATCCATCGGCGTCGGCCAGGAGACCGGCAGTACCATGTCGAGGAAATAGGCGCGCCCGAGCCGCTCGCCATATTCCATCACGAAATTGCGCAGGGTCGGGCCGTGCCGGTCCATGCCGAACGAGAACATCGTGCGGCCGGCGATCTCCAGCGTCATGCGCTGCATGACCTCGCGCAGATCGACCGGCTCGTTCGTGCGCGCATCCAGCTTCCCGATCGTTTCGTCGAGCACGGCCGTCATGTGCGGAACGAGGTTGGCGGTCGCACGCGGCGTGAAGGCGGGCGCGAGCGTGCGGCGCTGATGCGCCCAGCCGTGGCCCTCGGCAAGCAGGAGGCCTTGGCCGAGCACGGGACGCAGCATGCGGATGCCCGCCGGTGTCCGCGCATAGTTTTCGTAATTGCTCATCAGAACATGCCGGATCGCGTCCGGCTGGTTCAGGATGAAGCTCTTGTGCAGCAAGAAGCGACCCTGGATGATCTCTTCCTCGTAGGCGCGCTGCCCCCAGGTCGCGATCATGTTCTGCCTGATCACCGCGACGCGGCCGAAGAACGACAAATTGTCCGGCGCGCGCGGCGGTGTCGGGGGAATGATGGGCCGACGCACACTGGCGATGGTCATGGCTCGCTCCCGCAGATGTCGTCGCCGTAAAGGCTTGCGCAGGCAGATAGCTAGTAAGTCAGCTCGGCAATCGCAATCCTGTTCTCCGAGGCAGGCCAGGCGCGCGCGACAATTCGTTCTTCGTTGAACTGGGCCACAACGTTACGCCCGACCTCGCTCGCCGGAAGGCGCAGGGTCGCTGTCGCATCCGTGGGCACGCCCGGATGGACGTCGGCGGGCTCATGGCCGTCGAACAGAACGATATCGCGCGGCAGGCCGAAATAGCCGCGCGGGCGCGACATGATCACGACGGCGCCGGCATCCTTGTCCGCCGGAAGGAACGAGCGCGCGGCGCGCAGATGCACGACGTCGGAGGAGCGCGGGAAGGGCGAGCGATAGAAATGCGTGATCGGGGCGCCGGGCGAGGTGAGCACGATCTCGAGCGGCGAGGTGGGATCGACCTCGGCCGGCCCCCAGCGGCCCTCGGCGCCCGTCGTGATGCGGTACGCCGCATCGCCCCTGCGTTCCGCGCTCTCGCCGTCGACATGATAGATCTCCACCACCGCGCCGGCCACCGGACGATTGGTCGGCACGCTATCCACCATGCCCGTGACCAATCCGCCGAGGCGAACGGTCCGCTCCGGCGTGATCGCGATGCGCGTAGGCTCACGGCCGGCGATGAACTTGTAGATCTCACGGAACGCCCGCGGGTGATACGCGGTTTCGCGATGGTCGATGGTGCCGAGCACGAGATTGGTCGCGCCTTTCAGCTCCGGCCCCTCGGCGGTGACGTTGGTCGGCACGCCGGGCTTGCCCATGAAGCGGCCGTCGGGCTGCGCATATTTGTCCATGCCGTCGCTGCGCAGCGTGAGGAAAGGGACGCCCGGCGTCACCTCGCTGTCGCCCGCATTCAAGCCGCGCAGGAAGGCGCCGCGCCCGTTGAATTCGCTGCCGAGGAGATCGTCGAGCGCAAACACGCCGTGATTGGGCGTGCCGCACAGGATTGCGTGGCTGACATCGCCGGCGCCGCCGTTCTTGATGACGTTGCGGATGGAATTGCCGCCGCGCGAATTACCGACCAGCGCCACGCGCGCCGCTCCGGTGCGGCGCTTCAACTCCGCGATGGCGGCAGCAAGCTCGCGGCGCTGATCCTCGGTCGAGGAACGGTTGGCCTGCTCGACGGTGTCGTCAGCGCGCGCCGTGGGATTGATGAAATTGATCGCCATCATACGGTCATGTGCGATGCCGTTGGATTCCATCCGCCACAGCGTCGTCATCCAGAGCGCGTCGTAATCGCCATTGCCGTGGACGAACAGGATCGGCGGCGTCTCGGCGCCCTGGTTCGCCGCCCTCGTTTGCGCCAGCGCCTCCGTCCGGATGCTCGCAACCGCGAAAGGCAAACTCCCCACACCTTGCAGGATTGTCCGTCGTGACAGCTTCATGTGTTCCTCCCCGCCAAAACCATGTCTTTGCACCGCTTATAGCGGCCTAACCACTGGACAGCGAAGGACTTTCGCAGGCATCACTGAGCTCGCCGGAATCCTTGAAACCATTTCTGCCAGAGGACTTGGAAGGGTATATGACCGAGCAGACGAACCGTCAGAATCGTTCCGCCGACGGCATCACAGCCCCCCTGCGGTACACCATATTCCGGCGCATCTGGCTCGCCAGCCTGCTCTCCAATCTCGGCCTCCTGATCCAGGGCGTGGGCGCGGCCTGGGCGATGACGCAGATGGCGGCCTCCGCCGACAAGGTGGCGCTGGTTCAGACTGCCCTGATGCTGCCGATCATGCTGATCTCAATGCCGGCCGGCGCCATCGCCGACATGTACGACCGCCGCATCGTGACCCTGATCGCGCTCATGATCGCGCTCACCGGCGCGTCCGCCCTGACGATCCTGGCCGGGCTCAAGCTGATCGCCCCGGAATCGTTGCTGGCCTTCTGCTTCGTGGTCGGCAGCGGCAACGCCTTGTTCGGCCCCGCCTGGCAGTCCTCGGTCAGCGAGCAGGTGCCGCAGGACGCCCTGCCATCGGCGGTGGCACTGAACGGCATCAGCTACAACATCGCGCGCAGCTTCGGTCCTGCGGTCGGCGGCGTGATCGTTGCCGCGGCGGGCGCGGTGGCGGCGTTCGCCTGCAACGCGGTTCTCTATCTGCCGCTGCTCGTCGTGCTGCTGCTGTGGCGGCGGGTGGTCGAGCCCTCGCGGCTGCCGCGGGAGAAACTCAACCGCGCCATGGTTTCGGGCTTCCGCTACATCACCAATTCGCCGCCGATCAAGATCGTGCTGCTGCGAACGCTGGTGATGGGCCTGATCGGCGGCGCGATCATGGCGCTGATGCCGCTGGTCGCGCGCGATCTCTTGCACGGCGGGGCACAGACCTACGGCATCATGCTGGGCGCGTTCGGGATGGGCGCGGTGGTCGGCGCGCTCAACATTCACGAGCTGCGCAAGCGCATGAGCGGCGAGGCTGCGATCCGCGCCTGCACGATCTCGATGGCGTTTGCGATGGCCGCAATCGCCCTGAGCACCGAGCCGGTGCTCACTGCGGCCGCGCTGGTGCTGGCGGGAGCGGTCTGGATGGCCGCAGTGGCGCTGTTCAACATCGGCGTGCAGCTCTCGGCGCCGCGGTGGGTCGCGGGACGCTCGCTCGCGGCGTTCCAGGCCTCGATCTCCGGCGGCATCGCGATCGGCGCGTGGGGCTGGGGTCACCTCACCGACTATGCCGGCGTCGAGGTCGCGCTCCTGACTGCGGCGAGCCTGATGCTGATCTCGCCGGTGCTCGGGATCTGGCTGACGATGCCGCGCGTCGGCGCTCGCAACGAAGACGCGGGCGTGTTGGCCGACCCTGAGGTCAAGCTCTCGCTCACCGCACGTAGCGGACCGCTGGTGGTCGAGATCGAATATCGGGTCGCCCAGGAGAACGCGCGCGCCTTCCATAACATCATGCAGGACGTGCAGCTCTCCCGGCAGCGCAACGGCGCCTATGGCTGGTCGATCGCGCGCGACATCGCCGATCCGGAATTGTGGACCGAACGCTATCATTGCCCGACCTGGCTCGACTATTTGCGTCAGCGCAACCGCGCGACCCAATCCGAACGCGCGCTCTATCAGCGTGCGAACGATCTCCATATCGGCATCGAGCCGGTGCGGATCCGCCGCATGCTCGAGCGGCCGTTCGGATCGGTGCGCTGGAAGGAAGAGACGCCGGACCGGGCTGCAAGCGAAGTGCTGCCCGTGGTCGCGACCGCCGCGGGCAGCAGCACGTAAGGTTTGTTGCGCAGCCCTGCTACTGCCCGTGATCCGTCAGCATCTTGTCGCAGGCCTTGCCGAGGCGCGCACGGTGCTCCTTCAGGCAGGCCAGCACGGCGCTATCGCCATTGTTCATCACGGCACGGCAGAAGCGCGTGACATCACGCGCGCATGCGTCGTGGCCGGTCTGCTGCTGCGCGGACGCGCTCGATGCGCAAAGGAGCAAAGGAATGATGAAAAGAAATCTGGTCATCGCGTAATGCCTCGTAGCCGAAAAATGTGCCGGCGAAGCTAGTGCGACGATCCCTGACCCGCAACGGCTTTGTTGATGGCTTGCCGGCGCCGGCCGATGGCCTCGGCATCAAGCCGGGGCACATCGCGCGGGAGCTTCGCGAAGCGGGCTTTTTGTCCGTGCTCTTATCGGCGGTGCTTCATTGCCGGTCCTGGGCGTCAGCGACCTTGCGTGAGGCGCCCTTGGCGAGGTCCTTGTCCATCACCGCGCGGCAACCGGTGCTCAGGTCCGAGCGATGCTTGATCATGCACGCGGTGATCTTCGGGATGTCCGGGATTTCCGACGAGCACAGGCGGAAGGCGTCGCCCGTGCACATCTGCTGCGCTTCGGCCGAGAAGGCGAAGCTCGAAGTTGTCGAGACGATCGAGACGATCGCGGCAATGCCCAGAGCCAGGCTGGTGTCGCGGATCCTTGCAGTCAGGGACTTCCCAGAAAACGACGTCGTCATGTGAGGCTCCCATTGGCGACCCGCGAAAGGCGGGACCCGTTGTTGATGGGAATGACCATGCTCCCGGAAAATCCTTTCCACTGTGATGTCAGTCACGCGCGGGCCGCCCTTTGTGACCTCAGTCACTTTGGCGCACCTGCTTAAAATCCCTCCGCAACCGCCGTCGCGTTGGTGTCACGTTAACTGTTCCTTCGCATTAATGGCTCGGGCGCGGGAAAATCCGCTGGTTTGGTTGCGTATTTGGAAAGAGTAGCGATGCGTAATGCGTTGGGCCTGATGCTGGCCAGTGTGGTTGCGGCGATCGTGATCGCCGGAGGTTGGTATTTTTATTCCTCGCGCGCCGACCAGGGCGCCCCCAAGACAACGGCCGCCCGCGCCGCAGATCCGCTGCCCGCGCCGGCCAGGCTTGCCGCCAAGGACGACGTCGAGACCACCGCGGCGATCGCCGCCAAGCCCGCCGCTGCTGCCGCCGCGGCGGCTCCTGCGCCTGCACCGGCGGTGGCACCGGTCCAGGATACGACCTGCACCAATCCGAATGCGCTCGGCGTCTCGCGCGTGGTCGAGATCGACACGACCGGCGGTCCGGGCTTCGGCTTCGAGCAGTACAAGCAGTTTGATTTCCTCGCCGACAAGGAGGTCGTGCTGACCTTCGACGACAGCCCGTGGCCGCACAACACGCCGGCCGTGCTGAAGGCACTGGCCGACGAATGCACCAAGGGCCTGTTCTTCTCGGTCGGCAAGCACGCCAGCTGGCATCCGGAAATCCTGCGCCAGGTTCTGGCCCAGGGCCACACCGTGGGCACGCACACATGGTCGCACCTCAATCTCGCCGGCAAGAAGATGACGGAGCAGCAGGCCAAGGACGAGATCGAGAAAGGCTTCAGCGCCGTGAAATGGGCGCTCGGCACCAATCCATCGCCGTTCTTCCGCTTTCCGCAGCTTTCTCAGAGCCCGGCCCTCGTGAGCTATCTCGGCAGCCGCAACATCGGGATCTTCTCGACCGACCTCGACTCCTTCGATTTCCGCAAGGAGAGCACGCCGGACAAGATCATCAGCAACGTGATGACCAAGCTCGACAAGCTCGGCAAGGGCATCATCCTGATGCACGACTTCCAGAAGCGCACCGGCGAAGCGCTGCCGACGCTGCTCGCGCGCCTCAAGGCCGGTGGCTACAAGGTCGTGCAGGTGAAGGCGAAGACCACGTTCGAATCGCTGCCCGAGTACGACGAGGCGGTGCTCAAGGAGATGAAGGTGCCGACGTCGAGCAGTGCGGCCAACGTGCGCCCGGTCTCGAGCGTGGTGCAGACGGTCTCCCAGCGCTGAGCACGACAGATTGCAAGACACGAAATGGCCGGGCTCAGCCCGGCCATTTTTGTTTGAAGAGCAGAACCGTCTGCTTACCAATAGATGCCGTGCCGGTGCAGCTCGCTGATGATGCGGCCTTCGGTCCAGACTTGCTTGTGCCTGGGCCTGTCCGCCTTCGCAGTCGTCTTCGGTGCAGGCGGAGTCGCAACCGGCACCGACGCCGGCGTGGTTGTTGCGGCCGCAGCAACTGGAGCGGTGGTCGAAACCGCCGGCGGACGATCGACATAGGCCGGCGCCGCAGCCGCTGGCGCAACTTCACTGACCTGCGTGGCGGCGACCGTCGGCGCGGCCGCTTGCGGTGCCGGAGCCACTTCGTTCGTCGCAGCCAGCGAGAGGCTGCGCTGGCCGCCTGCCTGGGCAGACGCAGAGACCAGAACCATGACCGCCACCAGAATGATCTTGCGCATGTGAAATCTCCCCGTGTTGGCGTGACAGGGACAGTAGGGGCGCGCTGCGGGAGGTTATGTGATAGAGATCACGGACGCTGCCCTCGCCGATTTCACCAGCGTATCGCAGTGACACAAGCGTGGACGCGGGCTTCAGGGAGAACAACCCGCTTGTGACGGTCGGACACGGGCCGGACAAAGGGGGGTGCTGGTGCCGCAAGAGGGATTCGAACCCCCGACCCCGTCATTACGAATGACGTGCTCTACCGACTGAGCTATTGCGGCGAACCCTGCCGGGGCCCGGATAGGGCCGGCCCCGATACGCGCGTTCCTGATATCGGGCATGGCCCGAATTGGCAAGGACAAGCGGCAGGCGAAATGGGACTCACGCGCCCCAGCGGGACCAGAATCCGCGCCAGCCGCCGGCCTGGGCCTTTGGGGTACCGATTTGCTCCGTAAATTCATCGCTTGGGCCGTCGTCGTCGATCCCGGGATCATCGGGCGCACGGACGATCGGCATGACGGCCTGGACCGGTGCCTGCGCCGGCTGGCCGAGGTCGGCACGGGTCCGGAACACCGGGGTCGCCGCCACCGGCGTTGATTCGGCGGCTTCCGAGGCCGGCTCGACCGCCTCCGCTGGCGTTATCACCGGTTCTTCCTTGGCGGCCGGGGGCGCGTTGTCTTGCGCGGCCGGAGCAGGGGCCGGAGCAGGAGGGGTCGCAGCCGGCGCGATTGCGGCCGGTTCCGCGGGCACCTCATTCGCCACCGTCACCCGCTTGGGCGGCGGAGCGGCCAGCATGGCTTCCTCGAAGGCCGAGGATTCGATGGTCGCGCCCTTGTCCGAGGGCAGGCTCGCAACCGGCGTCTGCCACTGGAAGGCATCGAGCCGCCCCGTGACCGGGGAGACCGGACGCCAGCGATCGCTGACATAGCCGTCGGCGGTCCAGGCGGGATCGTGCCGGGCACGCACCGCGCGCAACGTCCAGGCGCGGGCGCGTCCGCCGTCGCCGTGCTCGCTGCGCTCGAGCTCGGCCATCAGCAGCGCCACGCGCTGGGTCGGGTCGTTGACGTAGGGCGCCAGCACTTCGCGCGCGCGCGCGAATTCGGAGGCATCGATCGCGGCGCGTGCAATCGCCAGCTGTCCCTCGACATGGCCGGGCTTGTCGGCGCCCGTTTTCGCCGCGAGCGTCTCGATCCGCTGCAGGCGCTGCCGCGCAGAATCGCCGAGCTTCACATGCGCGTAGGCGTCGGCCAGATCGGGATGCGGATTGGCGAGCCAGGCGGCTTCGACCAGCTTCATGGCGCGACGCACCTGATGCGCTTCGCTCTCGAATTTCGCCGCCAGCACTGCGGCCGGCACCAAGGTCGGCGCGAGCTTGACGGCTTCCATCACGCTCTCGCGCGCCACGTCGCGGTCCATGGTCTCCAATTCCAGCGCGCGCGCCGTCAGCAGCACGCCGCGCTGGCGGCGATAGGCTTGCTTGTCGATCAGGCCTGCGGACAGATTCGAATCCAGGATCGCGAGCGCGCCGCTCCAATCGCCGCGCGCGCAGCGGAAGCCAAGCACCGCATGCGAGGCCCAGGTCGAGGATGGCGACAGCTTGATCGCTTCCTCCGCGATCATCACCGCGCCGACCGCATCGTCGGCGCGCTGCGCCTCGATGAAGAGGCCGCGCAGGCCGAGCAGCCGCGTGTCCTCGCGCTCGGCCATGGCGCGGAAGGCGCGCTGCGCCTCGTCGCGATTGCCGCCGAGCTGAGCCGATTGCGCGTGCAAGAGAAGCGCGAGCGGATCATCCGGGGCATGGCGCCGCGCCGCTTCGGCGTGACGGCGGGCAAGGGCGGTATCGCCGTGGCCGATCGCAAGCAAGCCATGCGTGATGGCGTGGCGGCCGCGCGCGCGGCGCTTTTCGTGCCGGCGGCGGCGGATCCGACCGGGCATGCGCCAGATCGCGGTCACGATGCTCCAGAGCAGGACAATCAAGACGGCAAAGATGCCGAGGCAGAGCACGAACACCGGAATGCTCGGCGAGGCCCGATAAGCGCCCCAGGTCATCACGACATTGCCGGGCTGATCGGCAACCCAGGCCGCGCCGGCGCCCGCGAGCGCAATCAGGACGAGGAAGAGGACGATGCGAAGCATGGCTATCCCTATACGCGCGGATTGTTGCGCGAATCTTATTGCGCAGGCTTGGTGAGACCGGCCAGAGCGTCGTCGGCAAATTGACGGGAGGCCGCGAGCGCGGCATCGCGCGCATCGGCCTTGTCGAGCCAGCCTTGCGCGGGCGCACGATCGGCCTCGGGCAGTGTCTTCAACTCGCGACGCGCCTCGACGAAATCGTTGCGCAGCGCCGCCGCCGTGATCCGAGCGACAATGGCACCGCGATCGGTGCCGGCCCCGTCGGTACGCTCGATTCTGACGAGCTTCGATGCTCCAGCCTGGAGCCGCTCGACGATGCCCGCCCCCGCGGCCGGAGCCTCGGCCGGCGGCGACAGCTTTGGCACGATGTTGAGGAGCTCGCGGCTCAGCGCGACCGGCGTCGGAATCCCTGAGGCCGCGAACATGTCGAGCGGTTTCAGCATCTCGGGCTTGGCCGCAAGCGACCGCGCGGCTGCGAGCTGCGCCTCATAGGGGTCGTTATGGCGAACGGCAACGTCGAGCAGTGTGGCGGCAACGACATGGCGCAGCGGCTTGTCGTCCGTCTGCCTGGCATCGGCGGCGATCTTTTCGCCCTGCTGCGCGATCTCGGCGCGGGCAGAGGTGCTGGCGCGCTCGAGCTGGGAGACGCGCTCGTCGAGGGCGGCGAGACCGGACGACGAGGCCGCATCGCGCGGCGCGGATTTCGCATCGTTCAATGCGCCCGCGACCTTGTCGGATTGCGTACGCAAATTGGCGACGTCGCTACGCAGCGTGGCGACGGATTTCTCCAACGCATCGAGCCGCGACGTCATCGCCGGATCTGGCGCGGGCCTGACCGCCTTGGCTTCGATTGCGGCGACACGTCCGCTCAGCGCATCGATGGTCGCGCTCGTCACCTGCGGCGCGGCCGCCGGCGCCTGGACCGCAGGCCAGCCCAGCACCCAACCGACCGCGATCACGAGCGCGGCCGCGACGGCGCCGGAAAATGGCGCGATGACCCAGGGAGAGATGGGGACCGACGCAGCAGCGGCTTGCGTGTCATCTCGCTGCGGCTCAGCCTTGTCTGTCTCAGCTCTGGCTGTCTCAGCCTTGCCGGTCTCGACCGTGCCATCATCGACATCGGCCTGCCCGGATCTTGCCTGCTCAGCCGATGGCTGCGCCTCCGGCTCGCCCACCACGTCCTGCGGCTGGGTGGAGACTTCGGTCGCCTCGAGGTCGATGGTGGGCGGCGTGCGCTTGGCACGGCCGGACTCGGGAGCCAATCCTGCCTCTTCAGGCTTGTCGTCGGCCATCGTGACGGTTCCTCACACTTGCATACCAGAGACGAGCCCGATTGCGTCGGATTCGGCCCGTCCTCTTACGCCAAACGGGTCCGCAAAGCACGCTCCAAGGCGTCAAACAGGGCATTTTCGTCCGGGGTCGCGGCCACCAGAACCTGCGACGCGCCGGCATCGCGCAGAACGCTGGCAACCGTCTCGGACAGGCAGCATTGTGGGATCGCGAGTGCCGAGATTTCGACGCCCTCGTCCCGGGCCGCATCCAGGAAGGCGCGCGCGCTGCGCCGGGAGTAGTGCAGCACCGCCTCGATGCCATGGGCGGCAAAGCCGTCGCTGACCTCGCGCGGCAGGATATTGACCGGCGCCATGCGATACGTCGTTTGCGTGACCACGCTAAATCCTTCCGCGCCAAGCTCGCCGCCGAGATCCCGCGACAGATCGGCCCCGGCAAGATAAAGCAGCGTACTCTTTTTCTTCAGCACCTTGTCGCGCGCACCTTGCATCATCTTATCGCGCAAGGACGCGGCATCACCGCCGGCAACGAGCACCTTCGTGAAGCCGATGTCGCGCGCCACGGCGGCGGTGTGCTCTCCGACCGCGAACAGCGGCAGCTCCAAGAGGCCGCGGTCGCGCAATTGCGGCGCGACGCCGCGGATCGCATTGGCCGATGTCACGATGATGGCGCTGTAGCCGGTTTCGCCTTCGTCATGAAAAGCGACCGGCTCGAACTTGAGCACCGGCGCGAGCAGCACCACATGCCCCCGCGCGCGCAGATTCTCCGCTGTTGCCTGATTGTCGGGATGCGGCCGTGTGACAAGAATGGACATCGCTTGTGTTCCCGATCCACGTGGCGGTGACGCATTGACGAATGCTGTCGGACGTACCAGAACTCTGCTTTACGGATGAGCGCAAGGGCGCAAATTGGATAACAATTCGCCAATGCTGGTACTGGGCATCGAGACCACCTGCGACGAGACCGCGGCGGCGGTGGTCGAGCGCGCGCCGGACGGACGCGGCAAGATCCTCTCCAATATCGTGCGGTCGCAGGTCGAGGAGCACGCCCGCTTCGGCGGCGTGGTGCCGGAGATCGCCGCGCGCGCCCATGTCGACCTGCTCGACGGCATCATCGAGCGCGCCATGAGAGAGGCGGGCATCGACTTCGCCGAGCTCGACGGCGTTGCGGCAGCCGCAGGACCGGGGCTGATCGGCGGCGTCATCGTCGGCCTCACCACCGCGAAGGCGATCGCAATCGTGCATGACACGCCGCTGGTCGCGGTCAACCATCTCGAGGCGCATGCGCTGACCCCGCGACTGACGCACGGCATCGAATTTCCTTATTGTCTGTTCCTCGCCTCCGGCGGCCACACCCAGATCGTCGCGGTCGCCGGGATCGGCCAATATGTGCGGCTCGGCACCACCGTCGACGACGCCATCGGCGAGGCCTTCGACAAGGTCGCGAAGATGCTGGGCCTGCCCTACCCCGGCGGACCGGAAGTCGAGCGCGCGGCGGCGACTGGCGATCCGACGCGTTTTGCGTTTCCGCGGCCGATGCAGGGCCGTCCCGACGCCAATTTCTCGTTGTCGGGATTGAAAACAGCGGTGCGCACCGAGGCGAGCCGGCTCAGCGCGATCACGCCGCAGGACATCGGCGATCTCTGCGCGAGCTTCCAAGCCGCAGTGCTTGACTCGACCGCCGACCGGCTGCGCGTGGGCCTGAAACTCTTCCGCGAACAATTCGGCGCGCCGCGCGCGCTGGTCGCCGCCGGCGGCGTCGCCGCCAATCAGGCGATCCGCGGCGCACTGCTCGACGTTGCCGGGGAAGCGAAGACGCAGCTGATCATGCCGCCACCCGCGCTCTGCACCGATAATGGCGCAATGATCGCCTGGGCCGGCGCCGAACGCCTCGCGCTCGGCATCACCGATACGATGGACGCGCAGCCGCGCGCCCGCTGGCTGCTCGACGCCAACGCCACCGCGCCTGATGGCTACGGCAAGACGCGGGCGGGGTATTGACCATGACGCCGTTCCGCTCCGTCGCGGTGATCGGTGCCGGCGCCTGGGGCACGGCGCTGGCGACGGTGGCCGCGCGCGCGGGGAGGAGCGTGACGCTGTGGGCACGCAACGCCGACCATGCTGCGCGGATCGCATCGACCCGTGACAATCCGCGGCTTCCCGGCGTGCGGCTCGCGCCGGAGATCGTCGTCACACACGAGCTCGCACAAGTCGCGCGCGCCGACTTGCTGCTGATCGCGACCCCGGCGCAGCATCTGCGCGGCGTGGTCAACATGCTGGCCTCGCACATCACCCCGTCCGCGCCCGTCATCGCCTGCGCCAAGGGCATCGAGCACGGCACCCACAAATTCATGACCGACGTGATCGCGGAAGCCGCGCCGCATGCGCAGCCGGCGATTCTGTCCGGTCCGAGCTTCGCTCACGACGTCGCGCACGGATTGCCGACGGCGGTGACGCTGGCGGCGAAGGACGAGGCGCTGGCGAGCGCACTGGTGCAGGCGCTGGGCTCGCCGACCTTCCGTCCCTATCACTCCACCGACATCCGCGGCGTCGAGATCGGCGGCGCGGCCAAGAACGTGCTGGCGATCGCGGTCGGCATTGCGGTCGGGCGCAAGCTCGGTGCTTCCGCGCAGGCTGCACTGACCACCCGCGCCTTTGCCGAGTTGACGCGGCTTGGCCGCGCGCTCGGCGCACGCGGCGAGACACTCACGGGCCTGTCCGGGCTCGGCGATCTGATCCTGACCTGCTCGAGCCCGCAATCGCGCAATTTTGCGCTTGGGCTCGCGCTCGGCCGCGGTGAGCCGCCGTCCGCGGGCAAGCTTGCCGAAGGCGAATTCACCGCGCCGGTGCTGATCGAGCTCGCGGCTTCGCAAAACATCGAGATGCCGGTATCAGAAGCTGTCGCATCAATCCTGGGCGGCAGAAGCACGATCGACGCGGCGATCTCCGGACTGTTGACGCGGCCTTTCAAGGCAGAGGAATGAACATGGCGTACTGGCTGGTGAAATCCGAACCATCGGTGTGGTCCTGGGACCAGCAGGTCGCGAAGGGCGCCAAGGGCGAAGCCTGGACCGGCGTGCGCAACTACACTGCGCGGATCAATCTCGTGAACATGAAGAAGGGCGACAAGGCGTTCTTCTATCATTCCAACGAGGGCAAGGAGATCGTCGGGATCGCGGAAGTCATCAAGGAGGCCTATCCGGATCCGACCGACAAGACGGCAAAGTTCGTCTGCGTCGACATCAAGGCCGACAAACCCTTGAAGACGCCGGTGACGATGGTCGCGATCAAGGCCGAGAAGAAGCTGGCCGAGATGGCGCTGGTTAAATATTCGCGCCTGTCCGTGCAGCCGGTGACGCCTGAGGAATGGAAGCTCGTCTGCAAGATGGGCGGGGTATGATTCGCTCCAAGTGAAGGCCCAGCTGTGACGAATTCGTGATAGTGCGGGAGCGCCGTCACAACCATTGATATCTGCCGGCAGAGTTCCTAGGTACCGCAGAGGAATGGACGTTCAACAGGCCTACTCGCGTCATGGCGATGCAAGAAAGGGACGGCGGCGAGCAATCGCCAGGGTCCGCGGACGGCCCGACAGGGGCCTTTCCATTCCGTGCTCGAAAAGATACCTCGTCGGCGCTTGCGATACTGCTGGCGGGCGCCGCCATGATCGGAGCCATCATCGGGTGGTTTCTCATCACGCGGGCTGCGCCTGACGCTCCCGTCATTGCGTTGGTGCCGCAGGAACAGGTGGCTGACGCCATCCCGACCCTGACGCCGGATGGCCAGCGCGTTGCGCAATCCGACAGCCGGCAATGCCGTTATCCCATCGCATTCATCACGGTATCGACCCCGGGCAACCCCGCCGGGGGAATCGTCACGTTTCGCACCAGCAGATATCGATCGCCCTCTTTCCGCGTCACCGACCAGCCGCAGAGAATTGCCCTGCCAAACCCGCTGCCCGACAGCGGCGGCCTCGACCCGCTGACTGTGGACGGCGACGCCAAGGGTTTGCTCGTATCCCTTTATCCGACGGCCCAGATGGAGCCGGTCGGCGGTTCAAGCACCGTTACGGTGCGATGGCCTGGGCGTCCACCATGCAAGTGAGATTTGCGTGCAGGTGAGATTTTCAAGTGAGACTTGAATGCAGAGCCTTGTGAACGCGCGCTTCATCCTCGCTTTCATCCTGATCGGCGTGGCGACGGCAGGCCTTAGTGCGCTGCTGTTCAATCCGCAGATCGGCTTTTTCGGCTGGATCGGATCGCTCTTCTCCGACATGACCGTGCTGCGATTCGTTGGCATCACCCTGACGATCGTCTCCGCGACCGGCATCGGCTACATCGCCGCCCGCCTTGGAGCCGACCCCACGGCGTCAGGCTTCGTGCCGATCGGAAGCGGCTACACTTACGGCCGCAGGCTGACGACCGTTCCCGGGACCGGCGAGACCAGAATGGTGATGCGCACCGCGGACGACGCGCTTGACGACGTCGACATGATGGTCGGGCTCGCCTCGGTCAAGACCGAGATCAACAAGCTGCTCGCGAGCCTGGAGGTTGAACGGCGGCGGCGCGAGCAGGGCCTGCCGGTGTTCGCCACGAGCCGGCACATGGTGTTCACCGGTCCTCCCGGAGTCGGCAAGACCGTGGTGGCCAGGGCCATCGGCGACATCTATCGCTCGCTCGGCGTGCTCCGCAAAGGCCATCTGATCGAAGCCGACCGCAGCCAGCTCGTCGCGAGCTACGTCGGCCAGACCGCGCCGAAAACGCTCGACGTCTGCCGCACCGCGCTCGACGGTGTCCTGTTCATCGACGAGGCCTACAGCCTCAGTCCGGCGGAATGGAAGGGTGATTTCGGCCGCGAGGCCATCGAGGCGCTGCTGAAATACATGGAAGACCACCGCGATCGCTTGGTCGTGATCGTCGCCGGCTATCCTACCGAGATGCATCGCTTCATCGCCAGCAATCCCGGGCTCGCCAGCCGCTTCACCAAGACCATCGATTTTCCGCCGTACGACGGCCTCGAGCTCTGTGAAATCTTGCGCGCGATGGCGTCGGAGCAGCAATATCTGCTGCCGATCGGCGTCGAGACGGTACTCGCGCCATGGATCGATTCGCAGCGCGACGATCCGCAATGGGGCAACGCGCGCTCGATGCGGACGCTGCTCGAAAAGACCCGCGAGGCGCACGCGCTGCGCACGTCGCGAGACCCCGATGCGAGCGTCGCCGAGTTCGAGCTGAGCGACATTCAATCGGCCATCCGGGACAGCTGACATGAACATGGCGGTTCGCATCGTCGCGTTTCACGGCGCATTGTGGAGCATTGATCCCTGGTATCGGTGGTCGTGGTACGCTTGGCCCATCGCGACGGCCGTGCTGATCACGGGCTGGGTCCTGATCAGCAAGCCGGTCAACACCGGCGCCTGGGGTAACGCAGGAAGCTGGGCGAAGCCGATCGCGCAGAAGGCGACCGCCACACCGATCAAGACGACGACGATCAATACGGTGGACATCGAGGTGATGAGCTGCTTTGCCAATAGCGGCCCGTCGTCGGAAAGCACCTGCACCAGATTGATCGATGGCGGCAAGATATCGGGCTCGAAGCTGGCATCGGTCTACACCCAGCGGGGCTTCATGCAGCGCGACCGGGCACCGGAAAGCGCGATGTCGGACTTCAATGCCGCGCTGAAGATCCAGCCCGACTACGCTGCGGCCCTCAACGACCGCGCCTGGATCTACATGACGCGCGGAGACTACGATGCGGCGCTTCAGGATCTGGATAAGACCGCAAGCCCGTCGACGCCCTGGCTGACAGCGGCGGTCGCGTATTATTACCGTGGCTTTGCTTACCTGCGGCTGAAAGACTATGCGAAGGCTCTGGCCGATTTGAACGAAGCCATCAGGCGGCAATCCAACAATGCCGACTACTACCTGGCACGCGGCGAGACCCAGCAGGCTCAACGGAGCTATGATGCCGCCTTGCGCGACTTCGACGAGTTCGGCAAGCGCAGCCCGAAAGATCCGCGCGGTCTGTTGGCGCGCGCCGCGATCTTCGAAGCCATGGGCAGGCCGCGTGATGCCCTGACGGCGTTGCAGGGCGCAATGACGCTGGCGCCCGACAACGACTTCATCAAGTCGGAACGCGACCGAATTCGCAGGCAAGTAAAGGACAATGATCCTGCGAGGAGCAATGCCGGCGAACCGCCGCCGACCTGATTCTCGAACCGCTGCGGTCGCGATGCCCGGCCGCAAAAGCCGCGCGCGCCAGGCTACGATCCCCGCCCTCGCGTCTGTGGCAGCGCAAGCACCTCGCATGGCGAGGCAATGCCGCGCAGCTTGTGCAGTCCGAGCGCGATCAGCGGCATATCCGTCTCGGCGGCGAGCGCGCCCGACACCAGCACGGTCCTACGAAGCGGCTTGCACAGGCCTTCGAGCCGGCTGGCGAGATTGACGGCGGGACCGATCGCCGTGAAGTCGAGCCGATTGGCGGCGCCGATATTGCCCCAGAGCATCTCGCCGAGATGAAGGGCAGCCCCGAACGAAAGTAGCGGCAATCCTTGCGCGCGGCGCTCCGCGTTGAGATACGCCATCCCGGCTTCGGCCGCGGCTGCGGCGCGCAAGGCGGCATCACAGGCGCGCCGCGGCGTCGCCTCTGTCACCGGAAAGATCGCGAGCACACCATCGCCGATGAATTTGAGCACCTCGCCGCCGAAGGCGTGAACGGCACCGGCGATGCGATCGAACCAGGCATCGAGTGCGGCGATGACGTCGGCAGGCCGACTGGTTTCCGACAGGGTCGTGAAGCCGCGCAGATCGGCATAGAGCAGCGCAGCCTGGATGGTTTCACCGAGATCGCGCCGCAACGGCGCTGCCAGCACCCGCTCGGCGCTGCGCTTGCCGAGATAGGTTTCCAGCGTCGCACGCAACGTCGCGCGTGCAGCGAGCGCGGCGAGCGGCGTTGCGGCAAAGCGCGCGGCGTGGCGCAGTTGGTCGATTTGGCCTGATGTGAACGGATGCGGACCGATCCAGCCGAGCAGCGGCCCATCGCGCCCGACAATGTCCTCGTGCACGTCGCCGCCCGCGATATCGCGCAGCCAGCGGCGACCGGCATCGTCAGGCAAATCGGGCGGCAGCCCGCCTGGCGCAAAACCGAGCGCCTCGATCACCCGGCCGTTGTCCGCACGCCACAACCAGGTCCGCTTCGCGATCAGCGGATGCGGCACCTCCAGCGTCAGGGCGCCGGCCGCAAGCGGCACGCCGTCGGCGAGCAGATGCGTGCCGAGGTCCGCGAGCAGGCGATCGGCGCCGGCGGTTTCCGAGGCGGCGTCGACAAGCCAGGCGAGGGTCGGGGAGAGTTGCATGATCCGATGATGGCGAAGGAGGACCGTCTTTGTCACGGGCAATCCTTGACGGGCCGCTTGGGCGCCGCCATGTGCCAGGAGCACCCTGGGGATGATCACCGATGACCGAGCCCTTCGTATTTCGACGCGAGACCCAGATCGCCGCCCCGCGTGCCACCGTCTTCGCCTATTTGACCGATCCGGAGAAAATCCTGAGCTGGATGGGCTCGGATGCGACCACCGAGCCGCATCCCGGCGGGCTTTATCTTCTGAGGGGTATCGGCCCGCGTGGCAGCATCGCCCGGGGCGCCTTCCGCGAGGTCGTGCCGGTGCATCGCCTGGCCTATACGTTCGGCTGGGAGGGCGGTCAGGAAGTGCCGCCCGGCTCGAGCCTGATCGAGATCGACCTGATCGAACGCGACGATGGCACGCTGCTGCGCATGACGCATAGCGGGCTGCCGACCGAGGAACAGATGGCCGCCCACGCGAAAGGCTGGGCGCATTATCTGAACCGACTGACGTGCGCCGCCGCGGGCCGCGATCCAGGCCCTGACCGAGGCATCTCGGACAATATGTAGCGATGCGCGGGCTACACCGCCGCGGTCGCCACCACCTGCTGCAACAGCTGCTCGCGGCGGGCCTGCGAGCGTTGGCCCTTCATGGTCGCCGCGAAGCGCTCGAGGATGCCCTCTTCGAACGCGGTGACGATGGTGTCGTGGACGTAGCTCTTGCGGCAAATCGCCGGCGTGTTGGAGAGCTTGTCGGCGGCGGCGCGGATCGCGTCCAGCACCTGCTTCTTGCGGCCGCGCTGGCTGGTCGCCGGCGTGATCCGCGACAGCGATTCCACGACGACAGCCGAGGCCATCAGGGTGCGAAAATCCTTCAGCGAAATCTTGATGCCCGCGATCTCGCGCAGGAACGCGTTCACCTGCGTGGTGCTGACGGCGCGCACGACGCCGTAGGCATCGCGATACTGGAACATGCGCTTGCCGGGGACGCTTTGCAAAATGCCGATGGCGCGCACCAGCTTGGCGGCGTCGCACTCCTTGCGAACGGCTTTGCCGCCCTTCGCCTTGAAGGTGAGCACGAAGCAGTCGTCTTCCAGCGTGACGTTGGACTTCAGCAGCGTCGTGGCCCCGCGGGTGCCGTTGAGGCGGGCGTAGGATTCGTTGCCGGGCCGGATCGCGGTGCGCGCGATCAGCTCGATCACGGCCGAGAGCGCGAATTCGCGGGTCGGCTCGTCGCCCGACAGGAACGCCGACACCTTGCGCCGGATTTTGGGCAGCGCGCCAACCAGCTTTTCCAGGCGATGCGCCTTGCGATGCTCGCGGACCTTCTCCCAGTCGGCGTGATAGCGATATTGCAGCCGGCCTGCGGCATCGCGCCCCACCGCCTGGAGATGTGAGCTCGGATCGGCCGAGTAGCGCACCTCGCGGTAGGCCGGCGGCACCGCCATGGCATGCAGCCGACGGATTGTGCGGGCGTCACGGATATGCGCGCCATTGGGACGGACGAAGGAATAGCCCTTGCCGCGCTTGATGCGGCGGATGGTCAGCTCGTTCTGGTCGCCGAGCCGCAGGCCCAGTTCCTTGGCGAGCGCCTCCACCGTTGCAGGGGACGCCGCATCGAAGACCTTTTTCGGGCTGGGACGGGTGGAACCTGATGGTTTGGGCCATTGTCCGAGGGCCTTGGCCAGCGCAATGGCAGCAGGATCGGCGGAGGCAGGCCGCATCGTCCCGAGATTCTGCTGATCCATCATGGTCTTAAGCCCAGGCCCTGTCTGTTACCGTTCAATGCCGCTGTTCTGACGTTTGTTCCAAGCCTCGCTTGGAGAGCCTCTTCGGACCCGGGTTAGCCACTTAGGGTGTTCCGAACCGCATTGCGAGTCCCGAATCAGTGAGAAGCGGTCTCCAAATACCTCCCGCGGCGCATGGGCTCCCTGCAAGGGCCGCTTCCCAGGTTTTGGGTCAAGAGCCAAAAGCCGCCACTCGGCCTGTTTCAGAATTGCGACAGCCGGCCGTTGCGGCTTGATTCTCCGCATGGCCGGCCGCTCATCGAAGGTCCAGCTTGTGCTCCTTGTCGGGGCCCGTTAGCCCGACGCATAATCGTTCAACGATGAAGTCGGCTCGCCAGTCCGCTGTGCTCGGCTTGCCGTATGTGGAGGGAAGCATGTCCGAGAAGATCTACGACGTCCCCGCGGAATGGGCCAAGCGCGCCTGGGTCGATCAGGCCAAATACAAGGACATGTATGCCCGCTCGGTCGCGGACCCCAACGCGTTCTGGGCCGAGCAGGCCAGGCGCATCGACTGGATGCACGCGCCGACCAAGATCGAGAACGTCTCCTTCGCGCCGGGCAACATCTCGATCAAGTGGTTCGAGGATGGCATCCTCAATGTCGCTCACAATTGCATCGACCGGCATCTGCACAAGCGCGCCAACCAGACCGCGATCATCTGGGAAGGCGACGATCCCTCGCAGTCCAGGCACATCACCTACAAGGAACTGCACGACGAGGTCTGCCGGATGGCCAACATCCTGCGCACCCGCAACGTGAAGAAGGGCGACCGCGTCACCATCTATCTGCCGATGATCCCGGAAGCGGCCTACGCGATGCTGGCCTGCGCGCGGATCGGCGCCATCCACTCGGTGGTGTTCGCGGGCTTCTCGCCGGATTCGCTCGCCCAGCGCATCAACGACTGCCAGTCCAAGGTCGTCATCACCGCTGACGAAGGCCTGCGCGGCGGCAAGAAGGTGCCGCTGAAGGCCAATGTCGACGCGGCCCTCGCAAAATCCGAGGGCGTCGACTGGGTCGTCGTCGTCAAGCGCACCGGCGGCAAGATCGACATGAACCCGACCCGCGACCTCTGGTATCACGAGGCCGCGGCGATGGTGACGACGGAATGCCCGGTCGAGCACATGCATGCCGAGGATCCGCTGTTCATCCTCTATACCTCGGGCTCGACCGGCCAACCCAAGGGGGTGCTGCACACCTCGGCCGGCTATCTCGTGTTCGCCGCGATGACGCACCAATACGTGTTCGACTATCACGATGGCGACATCTACTGGTGCACCGCCGACGTCGGCTGGGTCACCGGCCACAGCTACATTCTCTATGGACCGCTGGCCAACGGCGCGACCACGCTGATGTTCGAGGGCGTGCCGAATTACCCCGACAATTCCAGGTTCTGGAACGTCATCGACAAGCACAAGGTCAATATCTTCTACACCGCTCCGACTGCGATCCGCGCGCTGATGCAGGGCGGCGACGAGCCCGTGAAGAAGACCTCGCGTGCCTCGCTCCGCCTGCTCGGCTCGGTCGGCGAGCCCATCAACCCCGAGGCCTGGGAGTGGTATCACCGCGTCGTCGGTGACAACAGGTGCCCGATCGTCGATACCTGGTGGCAGACCGAGACCGGCGGCATTCTCATCACGCCGCTGCCGGGCGCGACCAGGCTCAAGCCGGGTTCGGCGACGCAGCCGTTCTTCGGCGTGGTGCCTGAAATCGTCGATGCCGACGGCAAGGTGCTGGAGGGTGAGACCACGGGCAATCTCTGCCTGACCCGCTCATGGCCGGGCCAGATGCGCACCGTCTACGGCGACCATGCCCGCTTCGAGCAGACCTATTTCTTGACCTACAAGGGCAAGTACTTCACCGGCGACGGCTGCCGGCGCGACGCCGACGGCTATTACTGGATCACCGGCCGCGTCGACGACGTCATCAACGTCTCCGGCCACCGCATGGGCACGGCGGAGGTCGAGAGCGCGCTGGTGGCGCATGAGAAGGTGTCGGAGGCCGCCGTGGTCGGCTTCCCGCACGACATCAAGGGCCAGGGCATCTACGCCTATGTCACCCTGATGGCCGGCATCGAACCGACCGAGGAGCTGCGCAAGGAGCTCGTGACCTGGGTCCGCAAGGAGATCGGCCCGATCGCCTCGCCCGACCAGATCCAGTTCGCGCCAGGCCTGCCCAAGACCCGTTCCGGCAAGATCATGCGCCGCATCCTGCGCAAGATCGCCGAGGACGAACCGGGCAGCTTAGGAGACACCTCGACGCTCGCCGATCCCGCCGTGGTCGATGATCTCGTGAAGAACCGGCAGAACAAGAAGTCGGTCTGAGCTCCCGTGCCCCGGACGCAGCGCAACGCCTCTTTGGCGGTGCGCTGCAGAGCCGGGGCCCACGTCACGGCAGAACGCTTGGCTTCTGAGTCCCGGCTCTGCGGAGCAGCGTTGCACCCGCGTCCGCGACACGAGACTGCCTTTCGCGCCGACGCCGTCCAAAAACGCCCCCGGTTCACGCCCTCACGCACTTGTCAGGGCGCACCCCGGCGCGGTGGTATCTTTCCCGCCCAGTGTTGTTTTCAGGTCATTTACTTTATTTCGAACATTTCCTTTCTTCCCCCTGCCGGCTCGCCCCCGGCGGCCGCGCGTGGAAACCATCCGGTTAACAAGCGCGTTGAGAATGTCTGGGCGAGGCCGGCGATTTCAGGTTTTGCGTGAATTTGGACGATCCGTTCCGGGCCGAGGGGAAAATTGATGTCGATGAAGATTGCATTCGCGCTGGCCGCGACCGTCGCCGCGGGGGCCTTGATGCCGACGACAGCCCAGGCGCGGCCGGAACTGGTGGGCGCCCATCTGGCCGACTACTCGCCGGGCACCATCGTGGTCAAAACCAACGAACGCAGGCTGTATCTCATCCTCGATGACGGCCACGCCATGCGCTATCCGGTCGGTGTCGGCAAATCAGGCAAGCAGTGGGCCGGCACCACCCGCATCGACGGCAAGTATCGCAATCCGGCCTGGTCGCCGCCCGCCGAGGTGAAGCGCGACAAGCCGCAGCTTCCCGACGTGATTCCGGGCGGATCGCCGCGCAACCCGATGGGCGTTGCAGCCATGACGCTGGCCGGGGGAGAATATGCCATCCATGGCACGAACGTGCCGAACTCGGTCGGCGGCTTCGTCTCCTATGGCTGCATCCGTATGCTCAACGACGACATCACCGATCTCTACAGCCGCGTGTCGGTCGGAACGAAGGTCGTCGTGACACGCTGATCGCAGCCACCAAACAGCGATTGAAAGAGCCGCGTTTCGACGCGGCTTTTTTGTTACCAGAAGCGCCAGCCGCGCGTACACCAACCATCGCGATGGCCGCCATCGTAGCTGCGCGCATAGCCGCCCGCGAGCATCGCCGCCGAAACGTTGGCGGTTCGTCTGGTCGCCACGTCGGCCAGAACACGCCCGTATTTTTCCGTCCCGAGATTGTAGATCGTGACGCCGCCCTGGCCGAGCAGGTTGCGCAGCGCCTCGGTGGCGGCTTCCGCCTTGTCAAGCTCGTCGTGACAGGATGCCTTCATCTCGGGCGCATCGATGCCGCGCAGCCGAACCCGCGCGACGAGATCGCGTCCGTCGCGTTGATGCACCCGCGCCAGGAAGGTGTCACCATCGATGGTGCGGACGACGTCGACCTGCAGGCGGTTCTCGGCAGAGCCTGAATGCCGAAGGATGATCTCGGCATCCTGCGCGCGGCCATCGGCCGGATGCGGCACCCGCCAATTCGTCCCATGCCGGAAGGTCAGCACGACCGCGACCACGACGCTGACGATGAACATCCACGGCACCAGTCCGGAGAGACGACGGCTAAATGGCGAGCCGCCAAAAGACGACCGACCGGACCTATCTGGGTCGAAGCGCGACATCCAAGCACGCTAGGGCTGAGTGGGTCAGACCGACAAGTGACTAAAAAATCCGAACCTCAAAAGTCCGAGGCGATCCCCTTGCGCTCCCAATCGCCGTAGCGCGTGGGCTCGGGTCCCTTCGGCCCCTGCAATTCCTTCGGCGCAGCTTCGGCACGGGCCGCTGTGGCTTGCCGGCGTGCCTCCGCTTCGGCCAGCGCGCGCTGGGCGGCCGCCGGCAAGGGTTTGCGATTGGGGACAGGAGACTGGTCGTTCATCGTTCGGGTCCTAGCGCAGGATCGTCAGGCGCGCGACGTTCAATAACGCATTGCTGAAATGGCTCCGGCGGGCTGAAATCGCCAGAGGCCGTTCTTACATTTGGCATATTCGCATGCCACAGAAGCTGATCTTAAGGCATGCGCCTACCCGGCGGAACTGCCGCTTGCTCAGAACCTTACGTCCGCATGCCATCTCAACGTTTCGTTCCTCCATCCGAAGTGCCTGGTCTAGCGGCGCGGCGGATCGCTGCCGACATCGTCGACGGCGTGTTGCACAAGCACCGCACGCTCGACGACCAGCTCGACGGCTCCGGCGCTCATCCCGGACTGAAGACGCTCGCCGACCGCGACCGCGCGCTGATGCGGCGTCTGGTCGCGACCATCCTGCGTCGGCTCGGCACGCTCGGCCATGTGCTGTCGCGCCTGCTCGACAAGGGTATCCCGTCCGATGCGCCGCGCGCGCAGAGCGCCCTCTTGATTGGTGCCGCCCAGATCCTCTGGATGGACGTGCCCGATCACGCTGCGGTCGATCTGTCGGTGCGCCTGGTGCAATCCGACCGGCGCGCCGCGCGCTATGCCGGCCTCGTCAACGCGGTGCTGCGCCGCTGCGCGCGCGAAGGCCAGGCGCTGGTCGAGGAGGTCGCGACGCAATCGCTGGACCTGCCGCCCTGGCTGCTGGCGCGCTGGAGCGCGCATTACGGCGAGGCGACCGCACGGGACATGGCGCTCGCGCTCGGCCACGAACCTTCGCTCGATCTGACTGTGAAGTCCGACGCCGCACATTGGGCAAGCCGTCTGCATGGCGAAGTGCTGCCGACCGGATCTGTGCGCACGCTGCTGCATGGCTCCGTGACCATGCTGCCCGGATTCGCCGAAGGACAATGGTGGGTGCAGGACGCCGCCGCCGCGCTGCCGGTCCGGCTGTTCGGAGATATCGCCGGTAAGTCCATCGCCGATCTCTGCGCCGCGCCCGGCGGCAAGACGGCGCAGTTGGCACAAGCCGGAGCGCGTGTCACGGCGCTGGACCGTTCGCCCGCGCGCGTGGCGCGGCTGCGGGAAAATCTCAACCGGCTGTCGCTCCAGGCCGAGACTGTGGTCGCTGACGCCGTGGAATGGACCGGCCCAGAGGACGGCTTCGACGGAATCCTGATCGATGCCCCCTGCACCTCGACCGGAACGATTCGCCGGCATCCTGATGTTGCCTGGCTGCGGCAGGACTCGGACGTTGCCGCGATGTCCGTTCTCCAGCAGCGGCTGCTGAAGAAATCGGTCTCGTTGCTCAAATCGGGCGGCACGCTGGTCTATTGCACCTGTTCGCTGGAACCCGAGGAAGGCGAGCAAGCCGTCGTCACGCTGCTGGCGGCAGAGCCGTCGCTTCGCCGCGTCCCGATCGAGGCGAGCGAAGTCTCCGGGCTCGGCGAGATCATCACCGCCGAGGGCGATCTCCGGACCTTGCCGAGCCATCTGCCGCACGCTGACCCGAAGCTCGGTGGGCTGGACGGATTCTTCGCGGCCCGGCTCGTTAAATCCTGATTTTGCACCGGATTTTGCTGCCACGCCCCTGATTCGGGGTCTTTCAAGGTGGTGTCCGCGGTCCGATTCTGGGATTAATAAGGATTCGTCGGAATCCTCTCCCCCTTCAAGGTAAGGCGTGTCGGTCGCTCAACGCAGACGTATCTCGACGCTGGTCATGAACCGCTTTGCGCGGAACATGCTCGCGCGCGCGAGCGGCGGTTCCGTTGCGCTGTCGCGGGTCTGGCCCGGTCGCACCGACCGGTTGATCATCGCGCCGCATGATCTGCGCACCGCGGATGCGACGCGCGCCGCCGAGATCTATGCAGGGCGCTTCGTCTTCGCCGGCAAGATCGTCAACTGCCACGGACGCTCCATCTTCGATCTCGATCCGCCCTCGGAGGATTGGGAGGTCGCGCTGCTCGGCTTCGGCTGGCTGCGACACTTGCGCGCCGCCGACACCGCACTGACCCGGGCCAATGCGCGCGCGCTCGTCGAGGACTGGATCAGCAACCCCGCCAACAAGCGCCGTCCGGTCGCCCGCCGCGCCGACGTGCTGGCGCGGCGCGTGATCTCGCTGCTGTCGCAAGCGCCCCTGGTGCTCAGCGATACCGACAACAAATTCTATCGCCGTTACTTGCGCGCGCTCGCACGTGAGATCCGCTTGCTGCGCTTCGCCATGGTCAACATCCCCGACGGGGTGCCGAGACTGCAGGTGCAGATCGCGCTCTGCTACACAACGCTGTGCCTCGCCAACCAGGCCCGTCACATCCGCAGCGCGTCGAAAAAGCTGTCGGACGAGTTGCAGCGGCAGATCCTCCCCGACGGCGGGCATATCTCCAGAAATCCCGGCGCGCTGATCGAGCTGCTGATCGACCTGCTGCCGCTGCGGCAGACCTTTGCCGCGCGCAACATCGCGCCGCCGCCGGCGCTGCTCAATGCGATCGACCGCATGATGCCGATGCTGCGTTTTTTCCGGCACGGCGACGGCAATTTCGCGCTGTTCAACGGCATGAGCGCGACGCCATCGGATCTGCTGGCCACGCTCCTCGCCTATGACGACGCCCATGGCGCACCAATGGCGAACATGCCGCACACCGGCTTCCAGCGCCTCGATGCCGGGCCGACCACTGTGATCATCGACACCGGCCCGCCGCCGCCGCCCGGCGTCAGCCACGACGCGCATGCCGGTTGCCTGTCGTTCGAATTGTCTTCCGGCATCAGCCGCATCGTCACCAATTGCGGCATGCCGGCCACGGGCCGCGACAATTGGCGGCCGTTCGCGCGCGGCACCGCGGCGCATTCGACGCTGACCTATCACGACACCTCGTCCTGCCAGTTCGTCGAGATGTCAGCGATGAAGCGGCTGCTGCACGGTGCACCGGTCACCAGCGGCCCCCACGACGTCGAGAGCTATCGCGAGATCACCCAGGACGGCACACTGCTCACGACCTCCCATGACGGCTATCTCGCCAAGTTCGGCGTGATCCATCGCCGCGTGCTGATGATGGCCAATGACGGCGCGCGGATTGACGGCGAGGATACGCTGTCGCCGCCGCAGGGCGCGCGGCTGAAAGGCGCCGGCGCCGACTTCGCGCTGCGTTTCCACCTGCATCCCGCGGTGAAGGCGAGCCGCCTGTCGGATGCCCGCGGCGTCATGTTGGTGCTGCCGAACCGCGACGTCTGGACCTTTGAAGCCTTGGACGAGAAGGTCGACCTGGAGGACAGCGTGTTCCTGGCCGGCAATGACGGCCCGCGCCGGACCGCCCAGATCGTGATCCGCCAGGATGCCCGCCAGGCGGCCTCGGTTCGCTGGAGCTTTGTGCGCTCGACCGCATCACCGGCGGTCACCAATGCCCGCCGCAACGCCCGCCGGGAGCCGGAACTTCCGCTGTAAAGAGCCGGGATTCGGCGCTATCCGATCGTTGTGAAGGGCCTCGAAAACTGCTATCGACCGCTCGTTCGCGCGACTGGCGACCTTGGATGGAGCACCATCGGGAAGCGCGATACATACCCGCCGCGCGCCTGGGCATAGACACTCCCTGAACAGAGGATCTTGCTCATGACTGACCATCCCCGCCGCGTCACCCGCGCCCTTCTCTCCGTCTCCGACAAATCAGGCCTGATCGACTTCGCCAAGGCGCTTGCCGCGCATGATGTCGAGCTGGTCTCGACCGGCGGAACCGCCAAGGCGATCGCCGCCGCCGGCCTGAAGGTGAAGGACGTCTCCGACCTCACCGGCTTCCCCGAGATGATGGACGGCCGCGTCAAGACGCTGCATCCGAAGGTGCATGGCGGCCTGCTCGCGATCCGCGACAACAAGGAGCACGCGGAAGCGATGAAGGCGCACGGTATCGCGCCGATCGACCTGCTCGTCGTCAATCTCTATCCGTTCGAAGCGACCGTCGACAAAGGCGCGGGATTCGAGGATTGCATCGAGAACATCGATATCGGCGGTCCCGCGATGATCCGCGCCGCCGCGAAGAACCACGACGACGTCGCCGTGGTGGTCGAGGCCGACGACTACAAGGCCGTGCTCGACGAGCTCGCCGCCAACAACGGCGCGACCACGCTGAAGCTGCGCCGGCGGCTTGCCGCAAAGGCCTATGCCCGCACCGCGGCCTATGATGCTGCCATATCGAACTGGTTCAACCGCCAGCTCGAGATCGAGGCGCCCGACTTCCGTGCCTTCGGCGGCAAACTGATCCAGTCGCTGCGCTACGGCGAGAACCCGCACCAGACGGCGGCGTTCTATGCAACACCGGACAAGCGCCCGGGCGTCTCGACTGCACGGCAGCTCCAGGGCAAGGAGCTCTCCTACAACAACATCAACGACACCGATGCGGCCTATGAGTGCATCGGCGAGTTCGACGCCCGGCGCACCGCTGCCTGCGTCATCGTCAAGCACGCCAATCCCTGCGGCGTTGCTGAAGGCGCGAACCTCGTCGAGGCCTATCGCAAGGCCCTGGCTTGCGACTCGACCTCGGCCTTCGGCGGCATCATCGCGATGAACCGCGCGCTTGACGCCGACACCGCGCGCGAGATCACCAAGATCTTCACCGAGGTGATCATCGCGCCCGATGCCAGCGAGGAAGCCATCGCCGTCATCGGCGCGCGCAAGAATCTACGTCTGCTGCTTGCCGGCAGCCTGCCCGACCCGCGCGCGCCCGGCCTCACCGCCAAGACCGTGGCCGGCGGTCTTCTGGTGCAGAGCCGCGACAACGCCGTGGTCGACGACATGACTTTCAAGGTCGTGACCAGGCGTGCGCCCAGCGATGCCGAGATGCGCGATCTCAAATTCGCGTTCCGGGTGGCAAAACACGTCAAGTCGAACACGATCATTTACGCCAAGGATCTCGCCACCGTCGGCATCGGCGCGGGCCAGATGAGCCGGGTGGATTCGGCCCGCATCGCAGCGCGCAAGGCACAAGACGCCGCCAACGAGCTGAAGCTCGTCGAACCGCTCACCAAGGGTTCGGTCGTGGCGTCGGATGCGTTCTTCCCGTTCGCCGACGGCATGCTCGCCTGCATCGAAGCCGGCGCTACTGCCGTGGTGCAGCCCGGCGGCTCGATGCGCGATGACGAGGTCATCAAGGCCGCCGACGAGCACGGCATCGCCATGGTGTTCACGGGGACAAGGCACTTCAGGCACTGAGGCTGGCGACTCGTCATTGCGAGCGCAGCGAAGCAATCCGGAATCTTTCCGCGAGGAGCTCTGGATTGCTTGGTCGCACCGGCGCAAGATTGCTTCGCGATTTTGTCGCGGGCTCCTCGCAATGACGGTGGTGAAACCGGAGAGCGCAGCTACTCCTTCACCCGCATCGATCAGCCGCGGCGGGATGATGGAGACATCGCCGGGCTTGCCGATCCACAGCGCGCAGGAGGCCGCCACCGGAACCGCACCGAATGCAGCGAAACGTGAAAGTAGGGCTGGGCGGCCCAATCGGGGAAGATCCAGCCGACGACGCTGCGCGCGGCGGATAGCTCCGCGAGGCGAGGGCCACTGGCGCATCCGGGGCGATCGTCATCACCCTGTCCTCATCACAAACAGTTTTGCCTCTCTTAGCGCAAACCGTATAGCATTATCGCGGCGCGCTTGAATTCGCCTGAAGGCTCAGCGGAAATCCGATGATGGCGTCATTTTCGACACGGCGCGCTTTTTTCGCGCTCATCGCTACTCTGACGTTTGGTCTGGCGTCGGCGGTAGCACAAGATGCGCGGCTCCCCTATGTGCCGCCCGCGCTCGACAGCGTGCACGCCATTCCGGCCGAGCACGGCATGGTGGTGGCACAGGAGAGGATCGCGGCGCATGTCGGCGCCGACGTCTTGCGACGTGGCGGCAACGCCGTCGATGCTGCCGTCGCGACCGGCTTCGCAATGGCGGTGACTTATCCGCGCGCCGGCAATATTGGCGGCGGCGGCTTCATGGTGATCCATTCCGGCGAACGCAACGAAGACGTCGCGATCGACTATCGCGAGACCGCGCCTGCGGCGACCACCGCGCAAGTCTTCCTCGGAGCCGACGGCAAGCCCGATCCCGCAAAATCGCGCGATTCCGGGCTTGGCATCGGCGTGCCCGGCACGGTCGCAGGCCTGGCTCTGGCACTCGATAGATACGGCTCGGGTCGGTTCACGCTGGCGCAGTTGCTGGAGCCTGCGATCGCACTGGCCCGTGATGGATTCATCATCACCGACGACATCGCCGATACGCTGCCTGGCTGGTATCCGCGACTCGCGCGCTGGCCGTCCTCAGCCAAGATCTTCGCAAGGTCCGATGGCAGGCCATTTGGCGAAGGTGACAGGCTGGTGCAGAGCGATCTCGCCGACACGCTGGCGAGCGTCGCGGCGCAAGGACCGCGCGGCTTCTACGAGGGACCGGTGGCGGAAAAGATCGCCAAGGCCGTCTCCGATGCCGGCGGCATCATGACGCCAGCTGATCTGAAGGCCTATCAGGCGGTGATCCGCACGCCGGTGCGCGGCACCTATCGCGGCTACGACATCGTCTCGATGCCGCTGCCGTCCTCAGGCGGCGTGGTGCTGCTGGAGACCCTCAACATCCTCGAGGGCTTTCAGCTCGCGGACCTGAAGCAGGGATCGCCGGCCTCGCTTCATCTGCTGATCGAGGCCATGAAGCGCGCCTACGCCGACCGTGCGCGCTATCTTGGCGATCCCGCCTTCGTCAACGCGCCGATCGATAGGCTCACGGCGAAGGATTACGCCGCCAAGCTGCGCGCCGGCATTTCTGCCGAACGCGCCACGCCGTCGAAGGATCTCGTTTCGACCGCCACATCGCCGCACGAAGGCAGCAATACGACGCACTACTCGGTCGTCGACAATAGCGGCAACGCCGTCAGCAACACCTACACACTGAACTTCAGCTACGGCGTCGGTCTCGTCGCCGACGGCACCGGCGTGCTGCTCAACAATGAACTCGACGATTTCACCGCCGCCGTCGGCGCCTCCAATGCCTATGGTCTTGTCGGCTACGAGGCCAATCTGCCCGGGCCGGGCAAGCGGCCGCTGTCGTCGATGTCGCCGACCATTGTGCTGAAGGACCGCAAGCCGGTGCTGGTGACGGGCTCGCCTGGTGGCAGTCGCATCATCTCGACCGTGCTCCAGGTGATCGTGAACGTGCTCGACTACAGGCTGGACGTCGCGGCGGCGGTGGCTGCGCCGCGGCTGCATCATCAATGGCTGCCGGATGAAGTTCGCGTCGAACGCGGCTTTCCCGACGACGTGCTGTTCGAGCTGAAGGCGATGGACCATCTCGTCGTCGAGCCGATGGGACAGACGTCGGCCAATTCGATTCTCGTGACCCCGAACGGGCCCCTCGGCGCGCCCGATCCGCGCACGCGCGGTGCGGAAGCTGCGGGACAGTAGCCCTGACGCTGCAGGGCAAGAGCGCGGGCCGGCTTGCGCCGGCCGCCGCGCGTGCTACCACCGCTCGGCCAAAAGAATTTGCCGGGGAAACGCACATGACAACAGCCGATCCGAGCGGGCGCATCGAGCGCGCCGAGATCGAGGACAGCAGCCTTCTCGCCTTTTATCGCGACATGAACGTCGCCGAGCGCCGAACCTTCTGGGCTTGCGCGGCAGGCTGGGCGCTCGACGGCATGGACTTCATGATCTACCCGCTGGTGATCGGCACCATCATCGCGCTGTGGAAGGTCGATGCGGGCTCCGCCGGCCTTGCCGGCACGGTGACACTGCTGGCCTCCGCCATCGGCGGCTGGCTCGGCGGCTATGTCTCGGACCATATCGGCCGGGTCAGGACGCTTCAGATCACCATCATCTGGTTCTCGGTTTTCTCGCTGGTCTGCGCCGTCGTACAGAATTTCGAGCAGCTGCTGATCGCGCGCGCCGTGCTCGGCCTCGGCTTCGGCGGCGAATGGGCCGCAGGCGCCGTGCTGATGGGCGAGGCGATCCGGCCGCAATATCGCGGCCGCGCCGTCGGCTCGGTGCAATCGGGCTGGGCGGTCGGCTGGGGCCTTGCCGTGCTGGCGCAAGCGATCTTGTTCTCGTTGATGCCGGCAGAGACGGCGTGGCGCTGGATGTTCGTGATCGGCGCCCTGCCGGCGCTGCTGGTGTTCTACATCCGCCGCTCCGTCACCGAGCCCGAGATCGCCGCTGAAGCCCGTGCCAGGCAGGCCGCGAGCGGCGATCGCCCCGCGCTCTGGGAGATTTTTTCGGGCCCGATCCTGAAGACCACGATTCTCGCCTCACTCGCTGCGACGGGCTGCCAGGGCGGCTACTACGCCATCACGTTCTGGGTGCCGCAGTTCCTGACCAAGGAGCGGCATCTGTCCATCGTGGGATCGACCGGCTATCTCTCGACGCTGATCATCGGTTCCTTCATCGGCTATCTCGTCGGCGCCTGGCTCGCCGACCGCATCGGACGGCGTAACCTGTTCTTGATTTTCTCGATCGGAGCGATGGCCGTCGTGCTGCTCTACACGCAACTGCCGCTGAACAACGAGATCCTGTGGGTGCTCGGCTTTCCGCTTGGTTTCTTCGCCTCGGGTTATTTCTCAGGGATCGGCGCGTTCCTGACCGAGCTCTATCCGACGCGTCTGCGCGGCTCCGGCCAGGGCTTTTGCTATAATTTCGGCCGTGGCATCGGTGCGCTGTTTCCCTTCCTCGTCGGTGCGCTCTCGGCATCGACCTCGCTGGCCAATGCGATCGCGATCTTCGCGGTGGTGGCTTACGCGCTGTTCTTCATCGCGGCGTTCGCGCTGCCCGAGACGCGCGGGCGGGTGCTGCACGCGGACTGACAGATCATCGCGGGGCGCTGGAGAAACTTACCGCCCGACCTGGTACGGTCCGCCCTTTTCCAGCGCGCGCGCATAAGCCGGCCGCGCGTGGATGCGTTCCAGAAACGCCATCGCCTTGGGATGGCCCTGCTCGAGTCCGCCGCGGGCTTGGGCCGCTTCGAGCGGAAAGCTCATCTGGATGTCGGCGGCCGTGAATTCGCTGCCGGCGAACCACTCGCTTTTGCCGAGCTCGCCCTCCCAATAGTCCATGTGCTGCTTGAGCTGCGGATTGACCAGCGCCGTGAGCGCCTGGTTCGAAACCTTGCGCACCAGCGGGCGAAGCAGCGCCGGCGCGCGTTTCGGCATCAGCGTGAACAGCAGCTTCAACAGCAGCGGCGACATCGCGGACCCCTCGGCGTAATGCAGCCAATAGGTGAAGCGCAGCCGCTCCGGCGTATCAGGCGGCGGGATCAGGCGGCCATTGCCATAGGTCGCGACGAGATATTCGATGATCGCGCCTGACTCGGCGACAGTGTTGCCGTTGTCGGTGATGACGGGCGATTTGCCGAGCGGATGAATCGCACGCAGCTCCTTCGGCGCGCGCATGTCCGGCTGGCGCTGATAGCGCACGATCTCATAGGGCACGCCCAGCTCCTCGAGCAGCCACAGCACGCGCTGCGAGCGCGAATTGTTGAGGTGATGGAGGGTCAGCATCGCGAGAATCCCCGGGCTTGGTTTGTTGGGCCGGCCGCGTACCTGCCAGCCCGGAACCACAATGTCGAGCCGTTCGGAGGATATTTTCATCCGGGTATATTGACGGCGATTATTTACCCGGGTATTAAAGGCGCCACCATCGTCAATATGGCAATGATTTCAATGCAAGCAACTTTCACCGCGTTTCAAGGGCAGCGCCGCCTGGTGTCCGGGCCGGCGGGAGAGGTCGCTCTGGTCGTCAAGCGGGTGGCACCGCGGACGGACGAGGCGATCATCATCTTCGAGGACGCCACGGGCCGATCGATCGACTTCGATCTGCGCGGCGGCGATCGCGAGGTGCTGGCGCGTTTGGCGAAGCTGATCCCGCCGCCGGTCGAGGAGGCCGCGCCGCCGGCCGAGCCGCGCGGACGCGGCCGGCCAAAGCTCGGCGTGGTCGCGCGCGAGGTGACGCTGCTGCCGCGGCATTGGGAGTGGCTCGGCGTGCAGCCCGGCGGCGCTTCGGTCGCGCTGCGAAAGCTCGTCGACGAGGCCAGGCGCGCCAGCGGCGACAAGGATCGCGCACGGCAGGCGCGCGATGCGGCCTATCACTTCATGTCGACCATGGCAGGCAATCTGGTGCAATTCGAGGAAGCCTCGCGCGCGCTGTTCGCGGATGACCGGCGCCGCTTCACCGGACTGATCGCCGACTGGCCGGCCGATATCCGCGACCACATCGTCAAGCTCGCCTACGGCGACCGCGCTTAGCCGCGCAGCACGTCTCACAACCCTATCGACGGCCAAGCCGCGCATTGCTCGGCAGCGGCTTCGCATGCCCTCGTGAAAGGCAGAACCATGTCCGTTCCAAAGCCGCTCCGGCAGACCTTCCTGCGCTTCCTCGCGCCGTTGATGCTGAGCAACGCGCTGCAATCGTTGTTCGGCACGGTCAGCAATGTCTATGTCGGTCATATGATCGGCGTCGATGCACTCGCTGCGGTCTCGATCTTCTTCCCGGTATTCTTCTTCCTGTTCGCTTTCGTCATGGGCCTGAGCACCGGCGCCACCGTGCTGATCGGCCAGGCCTTTGGTGCGGGCAAGCTCGACAGGATCAAGATCGTCGCTGGCACGACGCTCGCGGTCGGCCTGCTGCTCTCGATGTCAGTGGGACTGGTCGGTGGCCTGTTCAGCCGGCAATTGATGATCGCACTCGCGACGCCCGCCGACATTCTCGAGCAGGCTAGCCGCTATGCCCGCATCATGCTGCTGACGATGCCGTTTGGCTTCACTTTCCTGCTGATGACCGCGATGATCCGCGGTGTCGGCGACGCAGTGACGCCGCTGTTGGCATTGGCGTTGTCGACTGCGATCGGTCTGATCCTGACACCGATGCTGATCCACGGCGCGGTCGGCATCACCAGCCCGGCCTGGGCGGCTGCGATCTCCAACGCAGTGACGCTGATCGCGCTCGCCGTCTATCTGCTGCGGAAGAAGCACGTGCTCGCACCGGACGCAGCACTGCTGCGCCATGTGCGGATCAATCGCGCGGTGATCGGACAAATCCTGGGCATCGGCTTGCCGAGCGCCGTCGGCATGGTCGTGATGGCGATCGCCGAGCTGGTGCTGCTCGGCCTCGTCAACGGCTTCGGATCCGACGCCACGGCTGCGTACGGCGCCGTCAACCAGGTGATGGGCTACACGCAGTTCACGGCGATGTCGATCTCGATCGCGGTCTCGATTCTCGGCGCCCAGGCCGTCGGCGGCGGCGACCGGACGCGGCTCGATGGCATCGTGCGAACCGGCCTCGCGTTCAACCTCGTACTCACCGGCGGGCTGGTAACGTTGATCTATCTCGCGCCCCGCGCCGTGCTCGGCATCTTCATCACTGACGGCGCCGTGCTCGATCTGGCGAAAGGACTGCTCTTCGTCGCCCTCTGGAGCTCGGTGCCGTTCGGCCTTGCGACGACATTCTCAGGCGCGATGCGTGCCGCAGGCGTCGCGCTGACGCCGATGCTGCTGTCGATATCAGCCATCGTTGCGATCGAGCTGCCCAGTGCGGTGATCCTCAGTCGCACCATCGGGCTTGCGGGCGTATGGGCCGCTTATCCGATCGTATTCTGCGCCATGTTCGTTCTGCAGATGGGCTATTACCTCCTGGTGTGGCGCAAGCGGGCCATCCGGCGTCTGGTCTGATCACCAAGATATTATGACCATCATTAAACGGTGGACCTGTGGCGCGCCCTGCGCCACAATGGGTGAAAAGCGACGTCAGGGAGAACGCATTTGACCCGCACCGCCCCGCAATTCCTGTTCGATTTCGGCAGCCCCAACGCCTATCTCAGCCATCTCGCCATCCCCGCGATCGAACGGCGCATCGGTGTCAAATTCGAATATGTGCCGATCCTGCTCGGCGGCATTTTCAAGGCGACCAACAACAGATCGCCGGCCGAGACGCTCGCCGGCATCAAGAACAAGCGCGAGTTCCAGGCGGTCGAGACCGAGCGCTTCGTCAAGCGCTTCAGGGTTCAGCCCTACGTCTTCAACCCCAACTTTCCCGTCAACACGTTGAACCTGATGCGCACCGCAATCGCGGCGCAGCTCGAGGGTGTGTTCGAGACGTATGTCGACGCCGCCTTTCACCACATGTGGCGCGAGCCGAAGAAGATGGACGACCCTGAAGTGGCCGCGAAGGCGCTGGCGTCCTCCGGTCTCGACGCTCAAAAGCTGTTCGCCCGCGCCCAGGAGCCGGACGTGAAGGGCAAGCTGATCAAGAACACCGAGGAGGCGGTCGCGCGCGGCGCCTTCGGCTCGCCGACCTTCTTCGTCGGAACCGAAATGTTCTTCGGCAAGGAGCAGCTGCGCGAGGTCGAGGAGATGGTGTCGGGAAAGTGAAGCGCGCGCAAGGCGGCCGGCGGATAGCAAGTGGAAATCGCCCCTGCTATTCGCTACTCCCTATCGCCAATCGCCAATCCTAAAAGCGGAGGTCTCCCATGCGTATCCTCGTGGTCGGCGCCGGCGCCATCGGCGGCTATTTTGGTGGCAGGCTGTTGCAGGCTGGCCGCGACGTGACCTTCCTCGTCCGTCCCAGGCGCGCCGGCGAACTCGCGCGCGACGGCCTGGCCATCAAGAGCCCGAACGGCGACGCGACGCTGAAGAATCCGCCGACCGTGCAGACCGACGCGATCAAGGACACATTCGACGTCGTGCTGCTCAGCTGCAAGGCGTTCGACCTCGACGACGCCATCAACTCGTTTGCCGCTGCGGTTGGCCCAAACACCGCGATCATCCCGATGCTCAACGGCATGAAGCATCTCGACACGCTCGACCAGAAGTTCGGCAAGGAGCGCGTGCTCGGCGGTCTCTGCGCCATCGCGGCGACGTTGAACGAGAAGCGGGAAGTGGTGCAGCTGCAGCCGATGCAGGCGATCAGTTACGGCGAACGCGACGGCAAGTCGTCGGATCGCATCAAGGCGATCGACGAGGCCTTCAAGAGCGGCATTGTCGGGGCCACCGTCAGCGAGAACATCATGCAGGACATGTGGGAAAAGTGGGTGTTCCTCTCCTCGCTCGCAGCCTCCACCAGCCTGATGCGGACCTCTGTCGGCAACATCCTTGCGGCACCCGGAGGCAGGGACTTCCTGCTCGGCATTCTCGACGAGACCAGCGCAATCGCCACCGCGTCCGGCTACACGCCTGGCGGCCCGTTCTTCGAGCGCGTGAAGGGCAACCTCACCACCGAGGGCTCTCCGATGACGGCCTCGATGTTCCGGGACATCAAGGCGGGCCTCCCCGTCGAGGCCGATCACGTGATCGGCGACCTCATCGCGCGCGCTGATGCCGCCAAGGTGCCGGTGCCGAAGCTGCGCATCGCGTACACGCATCTGAAGGCGTATGAGAAGCAGCGCGCGGGCTAATCGCGCCCAGCGCTATTTGAAACATGCGAGATAGCGAGCGACTGCGGGGCTGCATCTGCTCGTTCTTGCGCGAGCCGGCGCGGAAGAACACGAGCTGCCCTTGCAGGAATTGATCCGGCTGGCCGCATGCGAGGGGATGTTCTCGGTCTGCGATATCCCGTTCTCGCCGTGGCAGCCGGAGCAAACGGCGGCCTTCTCCTCGACTACGGCATTATCCGCCGCGCTTGCAGAGGGCGCGCTAAGCGTGAGGAGCGCAGCCGCGCTGATCGCGTGCGAGATGAACTGCCGGCGCATGATGAGGACTCCGATCCATCCCCCTTGTGCTTCCGGGCCGTCCGGAGCGCGGGCTCGCGCTGCTCGCGAAAACAACCCCATGCACAGTAGGACAGGGGCCGGGAAGGTGTGCCCTGACGGCGGCCACGCCTGGTCGCCGAGACGATGTCGGGGCCGAAGCGCGTCCGGAGGATCGCCTGCCCGAGGTGGACGGCGCTGCGGTGACCAGGATCGTCACGCGAAACCCAAGCCAGCCGCCACCGGCGTGGAAAACCACGGCCTGACCTGATTTGGCTGGATGCACCGGGAAAAATTGGAGCGGGCGAAGGGGCTCGAACCCTCGACCCCGACCTTGGCAAGGTCGTGCTCTACCACTGAGCTACACCCGCATCCTGTGTCGGTCGCGTGACGCGCCGGCAACGGCTGTCGTATGCCAAAAGCGGGAGGCGAATGCAACAGCTACCGGCAGCATCATCTCGCTTTCGAGCCCCTATATGAGCCCCATCCCGGCCAAATCGACCGAAAATGGTCGGGAACTGCCGAATCGGCGCCTATGGATTGAAATTCGGCCGCCCCGGCCCAATTTTAGGGCCTGGAACGAAGCATATGCGATGGCGACGTGCTAAAGACCCGCCATTCCAGACATGAGACGAGGGGATCCCGTGACGATCATCGACCAGGCTAACGGAGCGGGTCCGGCTGCGGCCGATCTGATCAAGGACACCACCACCCAGACCTTCGTGAAGGACGTCATCGAGGAATCGAAGCGCCAGCCGGTGCTGATCGACTTCTGGGCGGAGTGGTGCGGTCCCTGCAAGCAGCTCACCCCCATCCTGGAAAAGGCAGTCAAGGCGGCCAGGGGCAAGGTCAAGCTGGTCAAGATGAACATCGACCAGCATCCGGCGATCCCCGGCCAGATGGGCATCCAGTCGATCCCGGCCGTGATCGCCTTCGTCAACGGCCAGCCCGCCGACGGCTTCATGGGCGCTGTGCCGGAGAGCCAGCTCAACGCCTTCATCGAGAAGCTGACCAAGGGTGTGACGGCGCCAGGCGAGCCCAACATTGCCGAGATCCTGCAGGAGGCCGAGGCCGTGCTCGCCGAGGGCGATGCCGCCGCGGCCGCTCAGATCTATGCCGAAGTGCTGCAGCACGAGGCGACCAACATCGCGGCATTGGCCGGGCTGGCAAAATGCTACGCCGTCTCGGGTGCGATGGAGCAAGCCAAGCAGACGCTCGCCATGGTGCCGGAATCCAGGCGCAACGACCCGGCCGTGAAGGCGGTGCAGACCGCGATCGATCTTGCCGAACAAGCGGAACAGCTCGGGCCTGTCGCCGAGCTGGAACGGAAAGTCGCCGAAAACCCGCTCGATCATCAGGCCCGCTTCGATCTTGCCACCGCGCTGAACGCGCAGGGCGATCGCACTGCGGCCACCGAGCAGCTGCTCGCGATCGTCAAGCGCGACCGCAAATGGAACGACGACGGCGCCCGCAAGCAGCTGGTGCAGTTCTTCGAGGCCTGGGGCGGCACGGATGAAGCAACCGTCGAGGGACGCAAGCGCTTGTCGACGATCCTGTTTTCATAGGGACAGCGTGCGGTTATTGTTTGCGCATGATCTTATCGGAACACCGCTGCGCAGTTTTCCGGATCATGCTCTAGCGGGGACGAGATGCCGATCAATATCGAATATCGCGGCCCCGCCGACCTGCCGGAAATAATTCCGGTTTTTCCGCTGCCGGGGGCGCTGCTGCTTCCCCGCGGCCAGATGCCGCTCAACATCTTCGAGCCGCGCTATCTCGCGATGGTCGACGATTCCTTCCGCGACGGCCATCGGCTGATCGGCATGATCCAGCCTGACGTCGCGCACTCGCCCAAAAATTCCGACAGGCCGAAGTTGTTCCGCGTCGGTTGCGTCGGCCGCATCACCCAGCTCGCCGAATCCGGTGACGGCCGTTACATCCTCGAGCTCACCGGCATCGCGCGCTTCAAGGTGGTCGAGGAGCTCGAGGTGCTGACCCCCTACCGGCAGTGCAAGGTCGATTTTTTCGCCTTCACCGACGATTTCACCGCGCGCATGGGCGAGGACGAGGTCAACCGCGAGGCGCTGCTGGTGGCGCTGGCGGATTTTCTCAAGGCCAATAATCTCAAGGTCGACTGGGAGGGTGTCGAAAGCGCGCCCAATGAGGCGCTCGTCAACGCGCTGGCGATGATGTCGCCCTACGGCCCGGCCGAGAAGCAGGCCATGCTTGAAGCGCCCGATCTGAAGACACGCGCCGAGATCCTGATCGCGGTCACCGAGATGGACCTCGCCAAGAAGCGCACCAGCGGCGATCCGCCGTTGCAATGACCGGTGCGATTGGGTTGAATCGTGATCGCGGTTTGGCTTTTGTTTGAGCATGATCTTTTCGGAAAACCGCTTCACACCTTTCCGGATCATGCTGTGGTTCACGCCGCGCGGATGGCTGCCTTCTCACCTCGCCTCAGCATCTTCGCAATGCCGGATGCAGGCATCGGCCGGCCGAAATAATAGCCTTGCGTTTCGACACAGCCCTCTTCACGGAGGATATCGAGCTGCTCCTTCGTTTCGGCGCCTTCGGCGGTCGTCGTCTTGCCCAGGCTGACCGCGAAGCGAACGACCGCCCGCGCGAGATGATGCGCGTCTGCGCTTGCGCTGGACAGTTCATTGACGAAGCTGCGGTCGACCTTGATCTTGTCGAACGGGAATCTCTGCAGGAAGCTCAGCGAAGAGTAGCCGGTGCCGAAGTCGTCCAGGGCTACTCGCACGCCGAGCTCGCGCAGTTGACCAAGTGCTGCGAAGACGGCCTCGCTGTCATGCATGATTGCCGTCTCGGTCACCTCGAGCTCAAGTCGGTCCGGCGGAACTCCCGAATTCGCCAGTGCGCCGACAATGACCGGGACAAGCTCCTTACTCTTGAACTGGGCCGGAGAGAGGTTGATCGCGATCCTGAGATGGGCGGGCCATTTGGCGGCTTCGCTACATGCGGTCGTCAGGATCCATTCTCCGAGCGGCACGATCAAGCCGGTCTCCTCCGCGAGCGGAATGAATTCGCCGGGCATGACCAGGCCTCGCCGCGGGTGATGCCAGCGTAGCAGGGCTTCGAAGCCGCGGATCTCACCGGTCGCGGTATTGACGAAGGGCTGGTAGTGCAGCTCGAATTCGCCGCCAGCAAGCGCATCCCGCATGTCGCGCTCCAGGTTCCGCCGCGCATGCATGAGCTCATCGAGCTCGGGCTCGAAGAAGCGGAATGCACCACGCCCGCCACTCTTGGCCGAGTAGAGTGCGAGATCCGCGCTCTTCATGAGCACGTCGGAATCGTCGCCATCGCGCGGCGCGATGGCAATTCCGATGCTGGTGCCCACCATGAACCGGTGATCGTCGAGATCGAAGGGTTCGCAAAGAGCTTTTCTGATGTTCTCGGCGAGCGCGGCGGCCTCAACGGCGGGGCTGGTCACATAGTCGATCACGGCGAACTCATCGCCGCCCAGTCGGGCAATCACCGCGGTTTCCGTGGTGCATTCGCGCAAACGCGTGGCGACGGCACGCAACAGGGAGTCCCCTGCGGGGTGTCCCAGCGTGTCGTTGACCTCCTTGAACCGGTCGAGGTCGAGCATCAACACCGCAAGTTCGAGGCCGCCATTGCGCGTCACGGCAAGTGCATGCTCCATCCGCTCCCGGAGCAGCACTCGATTTGGCAAACCGGTCAACGCATCGTGTTGCGCCATATGGACGATCTTGGCCTCGGACCGGCGTTGCTCGGTGACATCGAGATGCGTGGCGACCCAGCCGCCGCCGGCCATTGGCTGTCGCGTCACGCAGATCAACCGACCATCAGCGAACTCGTCGATTCTGCTCGAGACTGCATCGAACGGCAACGCGGCCAATTTCGAGAGGAATTGCTCGGCGGCGCCCTCGCTGGTACCGCTCTTGAGGATGCCGGTCATGACGCGGTGCCTGATGATGTCGGCGTGCGGCGTCCCCGTTTTCAGCAGCTCGGGCGGCAAGCGGTAGAGCTCGGCATAGCGCTCGTTGCAGACGACAAGCCGCTTCTCCGCATCGAACATGCACAAGGCCTCGACCATGTTGTTGATGGCCGTATCCAGCCTGAGTTTCTGCTCCTGGATTTCCCGTTGCGAATCTTCCACCTGTTGCCTGGCGCGGGAAAGTTCGCTGATGATGGCCTCGAATCTGCCGGTCCTGGTCGCAAGGCGACGATCCGCCAGGACACCGACGAAGCTCATCCCGAGCACCGACAGGGCCACACCGGCGATTGCGAGGGCCAGGAAGTTCGGTGACAGCGACAATGCATCGTTTGCCAGCGTCGGATCGGGAACGATCTGCACGGCGCCCATGGCCGTGAAATGATGCGACACGATGGCAAGCGTCAGCAGCAGCGCAGCGGCCAGGGTCCCCCGCTTGTCCTTGCGGCCGACGGCGACCGCGAGTGCGGCATAGCCCAGGGCCATGCCGAGACCGACCGAGACGAGCACCAGCGCCGGCGACCAGACCACATGACCCGGCACTTCGAGAGCCCACATGCCGATGTAATGCATGCTTGCGATGCCGGCGCCGATGATGCCGCCACCGGCAGCTGCGCGCCAGCGGCCGGAATTGTTAACGGCGACGCCGAAGCCGCCCGACGTCAGCACCATCGCGGCGGCCAGCGACAGCGCCGTCAGGCCGAGGCCGTAGCCGGTCGAGACGCCGGGGTCGTAGGCGAGCATTGCGACGAAATGCGTCGCCCAGATTCCGTAGCCGATAGCGGCACCGGCGATCGCAATCCAGATCCGCCGCGTCCAGGCGCCCGACGCGATCGCGCGATGAAAGATGCTAACCGCTACGATGCTTGCAGTGAAACAAACCAGGCCAGCGAGCACAACGAGCCGCCAATCGTGCTCGGTCGCAAGGCAGGAAACAACACGAAACATGCAATATCACTCCCTCGTCAATACTACCGAGGATTGATCCAGGCGCGCTTGTTCCGCGTTAATTTTTTGCAATGCCCGGTTGTATGCCTATCGCGAGGTAAACATTCTGCGGCAAATGACGCCATTGGCGTTAATTGTGCGGGTAAGCGCGCGCGAGTCCGCGTGAAACCACGCGGGTAACGGGAGGCCGGTTCGAACTTGCCAGCTCGGCCTAGGGATGGTTGCGGATGCGTTTGCGACCTGTGAACATCGCGCGCACCAGATTCTCGCGCTGAAGCACGCTCATCAACACCACGCCTGCAACATGCAACACGACCAGGACGATGGCCGCATCCGATGCGTAAGCATGGGTGTCCTCGACCCACCCGACGCCGAAGAAGGTGACGGTGACCGACATTGCGCCCGTGATCGCCGAGACGGCGAGTGACAACAGCAGCGCCAACAGCATCAACGCACCGGCGGGATTGAGCCCGATATAGCGGCCCGTGATGCCGCGGTGGAGATTCCAGAGATAGGAGGGGGCTGCCTGAAGGCGGACGCCGATCATGCGAAAGCGTGAATAGCGGCCGCCAAGGAAGCCCCAGACCAGGCGGAAGGCGAGAAGCCCGATGGCCGCATAGCCGACGATGCGATGCAGGCCGTCATGGACGGCGGGTGTAAACCAGGCGGCCAGAACGCAGGCGGCGAGAGCCCAGTGCCAGAGACGCAGCGGCAGGTCCCAGACGGCGACCGTTCGATCCGCGGGGATCGGTTTCGGCTCCCCGCGCGCATCTCGCAGCGCTTTGTCGATCAAGCCGGGACCATCCTTGGCCGTTACTTGGCAATCGTGTGCTTCAGGCTGAGATCTTCCGGGCTGTAGAACAGCTCGTAGAGCTTGCCTGCCTTGACGCCGTAGACCTCGTAGCATGAGCCTTCGATCTTGGAGCGGCGCACGTCATAACCCAACGCTTTCGCCTGGGCTTCGGCTTCGATCGCCGGCTTCCACGACGCCTTGTCGAGCTTGGTGCAATCCTTGAAGCCGTCGGCCATCACCGTCGACGCGATGCCGGAGCCGACCGTCAGCGCGATGGCGAGAACGCGAATGACTTTCACTGATATCTCCTCCACTGTCGCATATGCGCGACGCACGCCCGAAGGAAGCGAATGGGAAGGGGAAGTCAATCGCGATTCGGATCGGCGACGTCTTGGAGACATTCTAGCCGTCGCCAAAACATCAGCGCCCTCCGAGGGCCGGGCGTGTTTTGCCGTGTGCTGCGGCCTTACGCCTCACGGTTTGGTGGCTGCATTCAATAACCGGCAAGGGTCATCGCCACCACCGCACCGAGCGCCATCCAGCCGAAGTGGCGACCACGCGTCCCCCATGCGTTGGCGCAGGCGGAGAAGCCGAACACGCAGACCATGGTGACGACGATCCAGTGGCGCGCGAGCGCCGAATCCATCCAGGGCGCAGCGACCAGCAGCGCGCCGCACCCGATCCAGGCCACGGTCGAGGCCTGCCAGACCAGGCGGATCAAGCTGCGGAGCCGCTCCGGCTCGATGGTGGCGCGGGCAAAGACCTTGGTTTCGCCGAGGATGCCGTGGATGACGGCCACGATGATGGCCCCCACACCGGCGCATTGCAGCAAGAGATCACGCATCGCGGCCCCATACATGTGTGTATGGTCGTATAAGCGCTGGTGCACCGCCTGTCAATACAGTACTGTATGGCCGGATTTCGGAAACTGATATGACCGGGCAACTTTCCGCCGAGGACTGGATCAAAGAGGGCGTCAAGGCGCTCACCAGGAGCGGCTTCACTGCATTGAAGGCCGATCCCTTGGCAAAGAGCATGGGCGTTTCGCGGGGCAGCTTCTACTGGCATTTTGCCGATCTCGGCGCGTTCCACGCCGCCGTGCTGAAGCGCTGGCGCGAGATCGCGGCCGAGGAGATCATCGCTCGCGTCGAGGCCGACAGCGACGAGCCTGTGAGGGCGCTTCTGCGCAGGACCTTTGGCGCCCGGCTCGATCTCGAGCGCGCGGTGCGCAACTGGGCCGCGTTCGATCCGGCGGCGCAAGCGGCCGTTCGCGCCATCGACCGCCGGCGGCTCGACTATATCGAGGCGCTGCTGGCGACGCGGGGGGTTGCGCCTGCGCCCGCGCAGGCGCGCGCGCAGATCCTGTACTGGACGTTTTTGGGCTATGCACTCGCCAGCACGCCGATGCCGGCCGCGCGGCTGCAGGGCCTGCTCGACGAAATCGAGCGGCTGGTCTCGGCATAGCGCGCAATGGGCGGGCGTGATTTTCTATGCTACAGCCAGCCGACCGCCGGAGACCCCAATGAACGCGCCGACCGAACGTCCCGAAAATAGCGTCGATCCGAAACTGCTGGAGATCCTGGTCTGCCCGCTGACCAAGGGCCCGCTGGAATTCGACGCCGCCAAGCAGGAGCTGATTTCGCGGAGCGCCAAGCTCGCCTATCCGATCCGCGACGGCATCCCGATCATGCTGCCGGAAGAGGCGCGCAAGATCGATTGAGAACGGCGAATAGGGAATGGCGAGTAGCGAATGGATCTGCTCACCATTCGCCATTCGCCGCTCACAACGCCTCGCCCTTCAACAGCCGCGGGATCTCGCCGGTCAAACCCGCCGCCTGGCGGATGAAGAGGTTTTTGAGCGGCGGGGTGCGGTCGACGATGCCGAGGCCGATATCCCGCACGGTGCGCAGCAGGGTCGACTGATTCGAGAACAGGAAGTTCAGCGAGTTGGTGGCGACGCCCATCGCCATGGTGTCGAAGCGGCGCCAGCGCTGATAGCGATCGAGCACGTCGGCGCCGCCGATATCCATGCCGAGCCTGGCGGCATCGACGACGACCTCGGCCAAGGCGGCGACATCCTTCAGCCCCATATTGAGGCCTTGCCCCGCGATGGGGTGGATGACGTGGGCGGAATCGCCGACCAGCGCGAGGCGCTCGGCGACAAAGGAGCGCGCCACGAAATAGGACAGCGGAAACGCGCGCGGCTTGTCGAGCGCTTTCACCTCGCCGAGATGCAAGCCGAAACGCTGCTCGAGCTCGGCGTGAAACTCGTCCTCGCCAAGCGCGATGATGCGCGCGGCCTCAGCCCGGCGCTCGGTCCACACCAGCGACGATCGCTTGCCTGACAGAGGCAGGATCGCGAACGGGCCCGCGGGCAAGAAGTGCTCTTCGGCGCGGCCGTCGTGATCGCGCTCGTGGCCGACGGTGACGACGATGCCGGATTGGTCGTATTCCCAGCCGTGCGTCGCAATGCCCGCGCGCTCGCGCAATTTCGACTTCGCACCGTCAGCGGCGACGAGCAGGCTCGCCGCGATGACGCTGCCATCGCCGAGCGTCACGTCGATCCCCTCGGCGCGCGCGTCGTAGGACGACACGGTGGTGGCGCGAAGATCAACGCCTTCAGCTTCGGCCCGCACCACCAGCGCATCGATCAGGCGGCGGTTCTCGACCATGTGCGCGAAGGGCTCGCCGGGCGCGACATCGCCGGCGAAGTTCAAAAACGCCGGACGCGTGGCGTCCTCGAGCCTGGAATCGGTGACGACCATGTCGAGGATCGGCTGCGCCTCAGCCTTGACGTCGTCCCAGGCGCCGAGCGCCTCGAACAGGCGGCGGCAGGCGGCGACGATCGCGGTCGCGCGGGGATCGCGGCTGGGGCGCGCGGCGAGAGCGGGATCGGCGACGATGACGGGAATCTCGGGGCCGAGCCCCTGGCGCAGGGCCAGCGCCAGCGCGAGGCCCGCAAATGCGCCGCCGCCAATGACAATGCTCTTCTGTACCGACATACCAAGCTTCCCGGCCAATTCTGAGGTCTTGCTAGCAGACTTGAGGTGGGCGAAACAGTGCGGTGAAACAGGGGCGGAACAGCCCGCAAAGAAGGCCTGATGTGCCAGTCCGGGGCGATGGTTCGCGCCGGATGACGGCAAGAAAGCACCACCATGTCCAAAAGCCTCATCGACCTGATTTCGATCCTCGACCTCGAGCAGCTCGAGGTGAATTTGTTCCGCGGCAACAGCCCGAAGACGAGCTGGCAGCGGGTGTTCGGCGGGCAGGTGATCGGGCAGGCGATGGTTGCGGCCTGCCGCACCGTCGAGGGCCGGCTGCCGCATTCGCTGCATTGCTATTTCATCCTGCCGGGCGATCCGCAGGTCCCGATCATCTACCAGGTCGAACGCCTGCGCGACGGCAAGAGCTATTCGACGCGCCGGGTCACCGCGATCCAGCATGGCAATGCGATCTTCTCGATCATGGTGTCGTTCCATGCCGAGGAAGAGAGCGCGTTCGACCACCAGGACAAGATGCCTGACGTGCCGGCGCCGGAAAAGCTCACGGCGGAAGAGGTGGCGAAGCAGCCGATGTTCCGCGAGATGCCGGAGTTCATCCGCCGCTATTACGAATCCGATCGCCCGATCGAGCTGCGCCCGGTCGAGCTCGGCCGCTATTTCGGCCAGAAGATCGAGGACGGCCGCATCCATGTCTGGATCAAGACGGCGGCGACGCTGCCGGACGATCCGGCGCTGCACATGTGCGCGCTGGCCTATGCCTCGGACTTCTCGCTGCTCGATGCGATCATGGCGCGCTATGGCCGCACGCTGTTCGACAAGCGCATGATGCCGGCGAGCCTTGACCACGCGATGTGGTTTCACCGCCCGTTCCGCGCCGACGAATGGCTGCTCTATTCGCAGGATTCGCCGAGCGCACAAGGCGGCCGCGGCCTGACGCGCGGCTCGATCTTCAAGCCCGACGGCACGCTCGTCGCCTCCGTCGCGCAGGAAGGTTCCGTGCGCGAGCGGAGGAGCTGACATCTCGAGCGCGCGTTCATCGCGCTTGCGAGGCCCTGATCATGCTTACATCGAACGGCGCGGCGCGAGCTCGGTCTGCGAGGCGAACCAGTTCATGATCCAGCGATAGACCCACGGGATCGGGATCAGGAAACTGCACAGGATCGCGGCCACGATGCCGCGCCAGAGGATTCCGAGCCCGGTGCCTTTGAAGATGATCTCGCGGCGCGTGCCCTCGATGTTGCGGTAGATCCAACGTAGCTGGGCGGCGGCGACCCAGGCCCATCCGATGATGGTGATCATGGAAACCGCGAACAGCAGGTTCCAGCCGATGTAGCCCGCGACCGAGCCATTGAAGCTGAGGCCAAGCGGCTGCCCGTTGGAGGCGAGGTTGGCGATCATCCACTTGATCAGCAGCCAGTAGAGGGCGATCTCGGCGAGAAAGAGCGCAAGGTTCAGCACCTGGACGCCGGAATAGCCGACGACAGCGGCCAGAACGATGAAGCCGAAGAACCAGGGCACCATCGTCATCGCATTGCCGGTGAAGGACAGGTTCGGCCGTCCCGGGACCCTGACACAGGACACGATCCATCTCGTGTACCAGACGAACACCCACGGCACGGGAATGACGAGGGCCGAGAGGATCACCATCACCAGCGTGCGCCAGGTGAAGTCGAGAATGCCGAAATCGACCGACAGCGATCCGCCGGCCGCGCTGCCTGCGCCGGTATAGGCGCCGCCGCCCATCATCGGCGGGCCCCCGGCGGGAATGACCGGCGGCGCGCCGCCGCCAGGGATCAGTCCGGGAATTTCGGCCGCCTTCTGCCAGCCGGCCATGCCTTCGGACCACACCAGCGTGTCCGGCCGCACGACGCCTTGCGCGATCAGATCGCGGAATTGCCCCTCGAGATAGGGCCCCTGCTGCTTGCCCTCGGATGCATAAAACCAACTCGCCATGACGCGCGCCCCCAAAATACTTATGTACCGCCCGGCCGGCGCGGGTTCACCGCATCCTTGCCAAAAATGCATTGTGAGGGACGAACAGATGCCCTGTACAGAGGCGGCCGTTCACATGCCCGCCCTCGGCCAAGCGTTTTTCCGCTTCAATGTGCAAGTTTTTTGTGCCATTTGCCCGGAAAGATGCCAGATTGACGCAGCGCCGGGACATACGGCGGGGCGCATCCCGGGGAATAGGCCTGACCATGAAACTCGTCGTCGCGATCATCAAACCCTTCAAGCTGGATGAAGTCCGCCAGGCCCTGACGGCGATCGGCGTCCACGGCATGACCGTGACCGAGGTCAAGGGCTACGGCCGCCAGAAGGGTCACACCGAGATCTATCGGGGCGCGGAATATGTCGTGAACTTCCTGCCGAAGCTGCGGATCGAGATCGCGGTCGCCTCGGACATCGCCGACAAGGCGGTCAGCGTGATCACCGCTTCCGCCCGCACCGGGCAGATCGGCGACGGCAAGATCTTCGTCACGCCGATCGACCATGCGCTGCGCATCCGCACCGGCGAGACCGATAGCGACGCGCTCTAGATTTTTGTTTGACGCGTTTTCCTGGCGCGAACCGGTATCCACTTCGCTCGAAAACGCTCTGGTCTCTTCGTTCGCAGCGGGCAACGACGCCGTAGCGACGCAATCACGAATGCTGGGGGAAAACGACATGGCGGGATTGTTGCGCCGCGTGGCCGCTTTGGCTGCGCCGTTCGGATTGTTGTCGGTGATGGCCGCGCCGGCCCACGCCACGACATCGGAGATCAACACCGCCGACACCGCCTGGATGATCGTCGCCACCGCCCTGGTGCTGATGATGACGATCCCGGGACTGGCGCTGTTCTATTCCGGCATGGTGCGCAAGAAGAACGTGCTCGCGACCATGGCGCAGAGCCTTGCCGCGGTGACCATCATCTCCATTCTCTGGGTCGCGTTCGGTTACTCGCTGTGCTTCGCCGGCGACGGCCCGTGGATCGGCTCGCTCGATCGCTGGTTCCTCGCCGGCATGACCATGGACAGCGTCAACCCGGCCGCGAAGACGATCCCGGAAGCGCTGTTCATGCTCTACCAGATGACGTTTGCGATCATCACGGTGGCGCTGGTGGCGGGCTCGGTCGCCGACCGGATGCGGTTCTCCGCTTACCTCTTGTTCTCGGTGGCCTGGTTCATCTTCGTCTACATTCCGCTGGCACATTGGGTGTGGGGAGGCGGCTTCCTCAACAGCATGGGCGTGATGGATTTCGCCGGCGGATTAGTCGTGCATCTGTCGGCCGGCACCGGTGGCCTGGTGGCCGCGAAAGTGATGGGACGGCGTTACGGCTACGGCACCGAAAATCTGTCGCCGTTCGATCTGTCGCTTGCCGTGATGGGCACCGGCCTGTTGTGGGTCGGCTGGTTCGGCTTCAATGGCGGCTCGGCGGGTGCTGCCAATTCGCGCGCGGTGATGGCGATCATCGCGACCCATCTGGCGGCCTGTTCCGGCGCGCTGACCTGGGGCGCGATCGAATGGTCGACGCGGCGCAAGCCCTCGGTGCTCGGCATGATCTCGGGCGCCGTGGCCGGCCTCGGCACCATCACGCCGGCCTCGGGCTTCGTCGCGCCGTGGCACGGCATCGTCATCGGCATCGCCGCCGGCGCGATTTGCTATTGGGCCTGCACCTGGCTGAAGCACCGCTTCAACTATGACGATTCGCTCGACGTGTTCGGCGTCCACGGCATCGGCGGGCTGACCGGCACGCTGCTCGCCGGCGTGTTCGCGACCAGCGCCATCGGAGGCACCGCCGGCCTGCTCGAGGGCCATCCGCAGCAATTGCTGATCCAGCTCTATGGCGTTGCCGTCACCTTCGTCTGGTCGGCGGGCGTGAGCTTCATCCTGCTCAAGCTGGTCGGCCTGTTCGTGCCCTTGCGCGTGTCGCGCGAGCAGGAGCTCGAGGGTCTCGACATCACCCAGCACGGCGAAGCGCTGCAATAATCAGGGCTTGCGCAACACATAAGCACGTGCTTATGTGTTGTCATGATCGAAGCCGATATTTTCAGGGCGCTGGCCGACCCGACCCGCCGCAGGGTCTTTGAGAAGCTCGCCGACGGCAGCCTCAATGCCAGCGCCTTGCGCGACGGATTGGAGATCAGCCAGCCCGCGATGTCGCAGCATCTTTCGGTGCTGCGCGCGGCAGGCCTCGTGCGCGAGCAGCGGCAAGGCCGCTTTGTGAATTACGAAGTCGATCCCGACGGGATCGTCGCCATCGGTACATGGCTTGCGCGCTACCGCGCCTATTGGCCGAAGCGCATGGAAGCACTCGCTGACCTCCTGAAGGATATGGATCAATGAGCGACGCCGCGAAGCCCGAACGTCCTGACGAAGCCCTTGTGCTCGAATATGAATTCGATGCTCCGCCGGCAAAAGTCTGGCGCGCCGTAACCATTCCCGCCCTGCGCGAGCGCTGGCTGCCGGATTGCGATCTTGCGGGCGCCGAGCCGGAAACATCGATCCCGGGCGAAGAGGTGCGCTACCGGCTTCGCGATTCCGAACCGCCGTATCGCGAGAGCCGCGTCATCTTCCGAATCGAGCCGAACGTGTCGGGCGGCACCCGCTTCCGCATCATCCAGCAGGCCTGCGAGATCAACGTAAAACTGCCGCAGCCGGCCAATTGCAATCGCTGCCTCATGCGCGCGGCGGCCTGACACCAACCGAACCTCATCACCTGCAGACATGGAGGTCGCCGATGCGCGACATGCTTCAGCTCGTCCCTATGGTCGTCGAGCAATCCGCACGCGGCGAACGGTCCTTCGACATCTACTCGCGGCTGCTGCGCGAGCGCATCATCTTCCTCAACGGCGAGGTCAATGACGCGATGTCGGGCCTGGTCTGCGCGCAGCTCCTGTTCCTGGAAGCGGAGAATCCGAACCGGCCGATCAATCTTTACATCAACTCCTATGGCGGCGTGATCACCTCTGGCCTTGCGATGTACGACACCATGCAGTTCATCAAGGCGCCGGTGCATACGCTATGCATGGGCACCGCGCGCTCGATGGGCTCGTTCCTGCTGATGGCCGGCGAGCCCGGCCACCGCGCCGCGTTGCCCAATGCGAGCCTTCACGTCCACCAGCCGCTCGGCGGCTTCCAGGGCCAGGCGTCCGACATCCTGATCCATGCCAACGAGATGCAGGACACCAAGCGGCGCATCACCAGGCTCTATGCGCAGCATTGCGGCCGGACCGTAGAGGAAGTCGAGCGGACCCTGGATCGCGACCACTTCATGACCGCGCAGCAGGGGGTCGAGTGGGGCCTGATCGATCGGGTATTTGCCGAGCGCCAGCCGGCCGATCGCGACGCCAGCTAATCGGCCCCCGCCTGTAACAAGATACCTGCATTGCTGCCCGACACGTGAGCAGCAATTGTGTCGGCACCCTGTCATGCCCAGTTTTTGATCACGTCTGACCACGTATTGAGCGCGACGTATTGGCGCATTGCGGCGGATTACCCGCCCAACGCGAAAATCCCCGTTTTCATAGTCCGTTAGGCAAGTCGCCGGTTCTGGCACGGCATTTGATTCTAAGGGTCCCGGCTGTGCCCGCGTAGTGAACTTCTCCCTCGTGGCGAACCAGTCGAGAAACGCCCGGCCATGTCCGGACCGGGCCCAAGCGGGGATAGGACCCATGAAAATTGTTATGGCGATTATCAAGCCATTCAAGCTGGAAGAAGTCCGTGACGCCTTGACCGCCATTGGCGTTCACGGTCTCACGGTGACGGAAGTCAAGGGATATGGCCGTCAGAAAGGCCACACGGAAATCTACCGCGGCGCCGAATATGCCGTGAGCTTCCTGCCCAAGATCAAGATCGAAGTCGCCATTGCCTCCGAGCAGGTCGACAAGACCATCGACGCCATCACGTCCGCCGCCAAAACCGGACAGATCGGCGACGGCAAGATCTTCGTCATCGGCCTCGACCATGCGGTCCGCATCCGCACCGGTGAAGCCGACGCCGCGGCCCTTTGATTTCGCGCTCAACCAAAATCCAATCAGGAGTAAATGAAATGACGTTTAAGCGTCCCTATGGCGCGGGATTGGCGGCTCTCGCAGTCGGCCTGTTCGCTGCGACCGCAGCCTATGCCGAGCCAACGGTCAACAAGGGAGACAACGCCTGGATGCTGACATCGACAGTGCTGGTGCTGTTGATGACCATCCCCGGCCTCGCGCTGTTCTACGGCGGCCTCGTTCGTTCCAAGAACATGCTCTCGGTGCTGATGCAGGTGTTCTACACCGTCTGCGTCGTCACCGTGATCTGGGCCGTCTACGGCTACAGCCTCGCCTTCACCGGCGGTTCCGACTTCATCGGCGGCTTCTCCAAGGCCTTCATGATGGGCGTCACCACCGACTCGAAGGCCGCGACCTTCTCGGTCGACGCCAACATCTCGGAGCTCGTCTATGTGTGCTTCCAGATGACCTTCGCGGCGATCACGCCCGCCCTCATCGTCGGCGCCTTCGCCGAGCGCATGAAGTTCGCGGCGATCGCTCTCTTCATTCCGCTCTGGGTCACGCTGATCTACTTCCCGATCGCGCACATGGTCTGGTACTGGCCCGGCCCGGACGCGATCCAGGATGCGGCCAAGGCTCTTGCTGCCGCGACTGACGCAGCGGCAAAGACTGCGGCTCAGGCCAAGCTCGACGAGATCAACGCCGACGCCGGCTGGATCTTCAAGAAGGGCGCGATCGACTTCGCCGGCGGCACCGTCGTGCATATCAACGCCGGCATCGCCGGTCTCGTCGGCGCTCTCCTGATCGGCAAGCGCGTCGGCTACGGCAAGGAGCTGATGGCTCCGCACTCGCTGACCATGTCGATGATCGGCGCCTCGCTGCTCTGGGTCGGCTGGTTCGGCTTCAACGCCGGCTCCAACTTGGAGGCCAACGGTGGTGCTGCGCTCGCCATGACCAACTCCTTCGTCGCCACTGCAGCCGCCGCGCTGTCGTGGATGTTCGCGGAGTGGATCGTGAAGGGTCATCCGTCGGTACTCGGCGTCATCTCCGGTGCTGTCGCGGGCCTCGTGGCCGTCACCCCTGCCGCCGGCTTCTCCGGCGTGATGGGCGCGATCGTCCTCGGTCTCGTGGTCGGCGTGGTCTGCCTGTTCTTCTGCACCGTCGTGAAGAACGCGCTCGGCTACGACGACTCGCTCGACGTGTTCGGCGTGCACTGCATCGGCGGCATCGTCGGCGCCCTCGGCACCGGCATCCTGGTCAATCCGGCTCTCGGTGGTGCCGGCATCATCGACTACACCGCGATCCCGCCCAAGGTTGCCGATTACGACTTCGCTGCGCAGATGCTGTCCCAGATCGAAGCCGTCTGCACCACGCTGGTGTGGTCCGGCATCGGTTCTGCGATCCTCTACAAGGTCGTCGACGTGATCGTCGGCCTTCGCGCCAATGTCGAGACCGAGCGTGAAGGCTTGGACATCACCGAGCACACCGAACGCGCCTACAACATGTAACCGTTCTCCCGGGCGCGATCTCCCTGGAGATCGCGTTCACTCCTGCGGTTTGGGCACATACCCGGCAATGCCCCGACCGTTGAGGGGCTCCAGCGCAAGTTGGAGCCCCTTTTTTTGGCAAAGCGTCCCGTCGCCCCTTGTTGGGGAGGGGGTGGCCGAGGAAATGATGCTGGTTCTTGATGATCCATTGAGGGCGGGCGCGCAACGGAAGGAATCCCCGCGCGGCCCCCCCTCCCTGACCCCACAACGCGGGGGGGAGGGAACAGAGAGAGCGCTGCTGCCGGCCGAACTCAAATCGACTTCGATCTTCCATCCCGTTGTTATCCGGCCCCATTATTCCAGCTCTGGACGCACCCGGCCGGCCGATGGTTAATCGCGTCTTAACCTCGCCCTATCTATGGTGAATTGAACCGCCTTCCCGCCGGCGCCCGCGTGCGACCGGCCGTTCCGAGAGTACTGGCGCCCAGAATGGTCATGACCGCTTCATCCCGTGCGCCGCTCGAAGGTGGAAGCGCCAATAACGAACGCTCGCCCTTCGTCCGGCTGAACGAGCTGCTGGCGCCGCATCAACCCGGCAAGCCCTTGATTTCGCTCGCAGTCGGCGAACCGCAGCATCCCGTGCCTGATTTCGTCGGCCCCGTGCTGGCCAAGCACATTGCCGATTTCGGACGGTACCCGATGAACCAGGGCACCGAGCCGTTTCGCCAGGCCGCGAGCGCCTGGCTGTCGTCGCGATTCAGGCTGCCGCGACCGCTCGATCCGAAGACCGAGATTCTGGTCCTCAATGGCAGCCGCGAGGGGCTGTTCCTCGCCGCGATCGCGGCAGCGCGCTATGTCGGCCCGAAGCCCGGCAAGCCCGCCATCCTGATGCCGAACCCGTTTTATCCGGTCTACGGCGCCGGCGCCGGCGCAGCTAACTGCGAGCCGGTTTACCTGCCGACCACCGTCGACAACGGCTTCCTGCCCGATCTCGATGCCATCGACGAGGCGACGCTGGCGCGCACGGTGGCGTTCTACCTGGCATCGCCAGCCAATCCGCAGGGTTCGGTCGCATCGCGCGATTATTTCACGCGCCTGAAAAGCCTCGCCGACCGCCACGGCTTCGTGATTCTCAGCGACGAGTGCTACTCCGAGATCTACACAAGGGAAGCACCGGGCAGCGCGCTCGAATGCGCGGGCGCCGATTTCACCCGCGTGCTTGCGTTCCAGTCGCTGTCGAAGCGCTCCAACCTGCCGGGCCTGCGCGTCGGCTTCGCCGCCGGCGACAGGAAGCTCATCGGCATGTTCCTGGAGCTGCGCAACATCGCGGCGCCGCAGGTGCCGGTACCGCTCCAGCATGTCGCGACCGTTGCCTATGGCGACGAGGCGCATGTCGAAGAGAACCGCAGGCTGTACCGGATCAAATTCGATCTCGCCGACCAGATCATCGGCAATCGCTATGGCTATCGCCGGCCCGATGCCGGCTTCTGCGTCTGGCTCAATACGTCGGAGATCGGCGACGACGTCTCCGTGACCCTCAGGCTCTACAAGGAAGCCGGCGTGCGCGTGGTGCCCGGCTCCTACTTGGCGCGGCTTCAGCCCGACGGCTTCAATCCCGGTGCCGGCTATATCCGGCTGGCGCTGGTGCAGGACAGTGAGACCACGGCGCAGGCGCTGCACCGGCTGGTCGAAACTCTGGGTTAGGCGGGCCCATGAGCATGTCGACAATCGAACGCGTCATTCCCCTGGTCGGCCATCTGCCGCCTTCGCTCCGCGAGGGGCTGGCGAGGCGCGTGCGCGAGCTGACCGGCTTCGGCCTGGTCACGCTGTCGGGCGTCGCCTCCGCCGCGCTGATGACATGGTCGGTCCAGGACCCGAGCCTCAGCCACGCGACCTCGCGGCCGATCCACAACGTTCTCGGCTACGCCGGCGCCATCGGCGCCGACCTCGCCATGCAGATCCTCGGGCTCGGCGCGATCATGCTGATCCTCACCGTCGCGGTCTGGGGCTGGCGCATGATGACCCACCGTCCGTTCGATCGCGAAGCGCTGCGGCTCGGCGCCTGGATTCTCTGCACGGTGATCACGGCCGGCTTCGTCAGCTGCTGGCCGCATGGCGGCGCCTGGCCGCTTCCCACCGGTTTGGGCGGCGTGGTCGGCGATGCGCTGGTGCGTGCGCCCGCGGTGATCTTCGGGCCACCAGGCGCGATCTATCGCATGGCGCTCGGCGCCATCCTGTTCGTCGCGCTGGCCGCGACCTTCCTGATCGCCTGCGGCCTCGGTGCCCGCGAGCGCGATGATGAACTCGCGGAGATCGAGGACGACGACAAGACGCTCGATGACGAAGACGACGGCGATCGCGGTTCGGTGTCGCTGGGCTGGCTGTTCCATGCGCTGATGAGCACCAAGGCGCGGCTGATCTGGCTGTGTGGTGCCGCCTATCGCTCGCTGGTTTCGAGCGGATCGAAGAGCAAGGCCGTTCCGTTCAGCCGACAAGAACCCAATCTCGGCGGCGGCCGCGCCGCGCCCTCGATCTCGCCGCAATCCGAAGACGAGGACCACGAGAACGAGGACGAGCACGAGGAAGAAGAAGACGAAGAGGAGGAAGAGGAGGAGCCGATCGCGCGTGCGCCACGCAAGAAGGCTGCACCGAAAGCCGCTTCCAGGAAATCCTCCGACAAGTTCGAGCTTCCATCCGTGTCCGTGCTGGCTGCGCCCAAGGCCGGCGATCGCCAGCCGCTCAGCAAGGCCGAGCTGGAGGCCAATTCGCGTTCGCTCGAAGGCGTGCTGCAGGACTTCGGCGTGCGCGGCGAGATCGTGAAAGCCAATCCGGGTCCCGTCGTCACCCTGTACGAGCTCGAGCCGGCGCCCGGTATCAAATCGTCGCGCGTGATCGGGCTTGCCGACGATATCGCCCGCTCGATGAGCGCGCTCTCGGCGCGCGTCGCCGTCGTGCCTGGCCGCAATGCCATCGGCATCGAGCTGCCGAACGCGCATCGCGAGAAGGTTTATCTGCGCGAGCTGCTGGTCGCCAAGGAAACCGTCGACACGGTGGCAAAGCTGCCGCTCTGCCTCGGCAAGACCATCGGCGGCGAGCCCGTCATCATCGACCTCGCGCGCACGCCGCATATGCTGATCGCGGGTACCACCGGCTCCGGTAAGTCGGTTGCAATCAACACGATGATCCTGAGCCTGGTCTATCGGCTGCGGCCGGATCAGTGCCGGCTGATCATGGTCGATCCGAAGATGCTCGAACTCTCCGTCTATGACGGCATTCCCCATCTGCTCACACCCGTCGTGACCGATCCGAAGAAGGCGGTGGTCGCGCTGAAATGGGCCGTGCGCGAGATGGAAGAGCGCTACAAGAACATGGCCAAGCTCGGTGTGCGCAACATCGACGGCTACAACACGCGGCTCGGCGAACTGAAAGCCAAGGGCGAAGAGCCGACGCGCACCGTACACACGGGCTTCGACAAGGAGACCGGGAAGGCGATCTACGAGGAAGAGAAGCTCTCGCTCGATCCGCTGCCCTACATCGTGATCATCGTCGACGAAATGGCCGACCTGATGATGGTCGCCGGCAAGGACATCGAAGGCGCGGTGCAGCGCCTCGCGCAGATGGCACGCGCCGCCGGCCTGCATGTGATCCTTGCCACACAGCGTCCGTCGGTGGACGTCATCACCGGCACGATCAAGGCGAACTTTCCGACCCGCATCGCCTTCCAGGTCACTTCGAAGATCGACAGCCGCACGATTTTGGGCGAGATGGGCGCCGAGCAGCTGCTCGGCCAGGGCGACATGCTCTACATGGCCGGCGGCGGCCGCATCAGCCGCGTGCACGGACCGTTCGCCTCGGACGACGAAGTCGAGAAGGTGGTGCGCCACCTCAAGACGCAGGGCCAGCCGGAATACCTGGAAGCAGTCACCGCCGAAGAGCCGAGCGAGGACGAAGACGGCGGCGCCGTGTTCGACGCCAGTGGAATGGGCGCGGATGGCGGCGGCGACCTGTTCCAGCAGGCCGTTGCGATCGTCAAACGCGACCGCAAGGCCTCGACCAGCTACATCCAGCGCCGGCTGCAAATCGGCTATAACCGCGCCGCATCGCTGATGGAGCGCATGGAACTGGAAGGCATCGTCGGACCCGCCAACCACGCCGGCAAACGCGAGATTCTGGTCGAAGAAGAAGACAGTCACATGTGAGGCAAGGGGGCCTCCGGCCCGCCTCGGAATGACATTTTCACGGAAAATCGATCTCTGCTTTTGCTCGAAATCACGTTAAAACGACGCCCAGCCACACAGGACGACGCGTTGACCAGACATCCGGACATTGGATTCGCAGCCTCTCTCGCTGCCCGCAGCGCGCGCGCGGCGGGTGTGCTTCTCGTCACCGCCGCCTTGGTGACCGCAGCGTCGTTTGCGCAGAACGTGCCGGTGCCGAAGCCGGCACCGAAGAGCCGTGACAATGCTGCGCCCGCCGGGGGGCCGGCGATCACAGGCGCGACGCAGGCTCCGCCGAATCCGATCATTCCCGATCCGCGCCGCAACGTGCCGAGCAGCATCTTCCAGACGTTCGATGCGAACCAGAAAGCGCAGGCGGCCAAGGTCAGCGCCTATCTGTCGTCGCTGTCGACGCTGGTCGGAAATTTCGTCCAGGTCGGCCCCGACGGCAGCAAGACGCAGGGCGATTTCTACATCCAGAAGCCGGGCAAGGTCCGCTTCGAATATGATCCGCCGAGCCCGATCGACATCATCGCCGATGGATCGTCGGTGGTGGTGCGCGACCGCAAGCTCGCGACGCAGGACGTCTATCCGCTGTCGCAGACGCCGCTGCGCTTCCTGTTGTCAGACCGCATCGATCTGATGAAGGACACCAACGTCGTCAACGTCACCGCCGACGATCTCTTCATCAGCGTCACCATCGAAGAGAAGCAGGCCCTGGTCGGCACCAGCCGCCTGCTGCTGATGATCGGCGCCAAGGACGGCCAGCTGAAGCAATGGACCGTCACCGATCCCCAAGGCTATGACACCACGGTAGCGGTCTACAATCTCGATGCGGGCAAGAAGCTCGATCCCAACATGTTCAAGATCGACTTCACCAATTACAACGTGCCGTCGCCGGGGTAGCGCTGCGGCACCGCCCCTGTGGACAAGCATTTCGGCCGCGACGATCCATGCTAAGACGCAACTCTCATGCGTCTTTCCCTGACAACCTGGAACATCAACTCGGTGCGGCTGCGCATCGATCTGGTCGCGAAGTTTCTCAAGAGCGCACGGCCCGACGTACTGTGCCTCCAGGAGACCAAGTGCATCGACGACGCCTTTCCGCTGAAGCGCTTCAAGCGGCTCGGCTACGAGCACGTCGCGCTGAACGGGCAGAAGGGCTATCACGGCGTCGCCATCGTATCGAAGATTCCGTTCGAATCCACCGACATCCGCACCTTCTGCGACAAGGTGGATTCGCGCCATATCTCGGTGTCGTTCGGCGCGAAGGCCAACATCGCAAAGCCGCTGGTGCTGCATAATTTCTACGTGCCCGCCGGCGGCGACATTCCCGATCCCGCGCTCAACGAAAAATTCGACCACAAGCTCCGTTTCCTCGACGAGTTGAAGGCGTGCGAGCCGCTGCATCCCCGCGGGGAGGATCGTCATATCCTGGTCGGCGATCTCAACGTCGCGCCGCACGAGAACGATGTGTGGTCGCACAAGCAGCTTCTCAAAGTGGTCTCGCATACGCCTGTCGAAACCGAGAAGCTGAAGGCGGCGCTCGAAGCCGGCGAATGGATCGACGTCGCGCGCGACCGCATCCCGATGTCGGAGAAAGTCTACACGTGGTGGAGCTACCGTTCCGCCGACTGGACCGTCGGCGACCGCGGCCGGCGGCTCGATCACATCTGGGTGTCGCGCGCGCTGAAGGATGCGGTCAGCGATTTCAAGATCCTGCGCGATGCACGGAGCTGGGAGCGTCCCTCCGATCACGTCCCTGTCACCGTGACGCTGGAGGTGTGAAGCCTGTAGCCGCGCTTGACGCTCTCATCCCGAGGAGCGCGCATCGCGCGCGTCGCGAAGGATGGCCGCAGGCGGTAACCGGGCCTTCATGGTTCGAGACGGCGCTGACGCGCCTCCTCACCATGAGGATCAGCCCGTGAGCTTCGCGCCGGCCATCAGGATGTCGCTGGCGATCTGGCTGGAGCGAACCGCGAATTCGTCGCGCAGGCGGACCGCCGCAGCGGGATCGCTCTCGAGCACACGCTGAAACAGGCTGCGTGCGATGCGGATGACGGAGGAGTGCTCCAGTGCGACCGCGCCGGAGGGCCGCTTCATCGGCACCACCAGCGCGAGCTCGCCGATCAGCGTACCGGGGCCGGCGATCATCTCGGCGCCGGCGCCGTCATCGACGCGAAAGGCGCCGCGCTGGACCACGAAGCCGGCGTCGGCATTGTCACCGAGATTGAACAGGATATCGCCGCGAACGAAGTCACGCTGCTCGGAACCGATCGCCAGCATGCGCAACGAGGCGTCTCCCAACAGGCGCAGTGTCGGGACACGCTCGAGCAGCGCTACGTCATCGTCGATTGACATTCCGGTCCGTGGCTCGTGGAACGCGCCAAATTACGACGAATCGCGCGCATCCGGAACGTATCACGGCACCAGCTTGTAGCCACCGGCTTCCGTCACCAGGATTTCCGGGTTGGCGGCGTCCTTCTCGATCTTCTGGCGGAGGCGGTAGATGTGGGTTTCCAGCGTGTGGGTGGTCACGCCGGAATTGTAACCCCAGACCTCCTGGAGCAGGGTCTCGCGCGAGACCGGCATCTGGCCGGCCCGGTAAAGGAAGCGCAGGATCGCGGTTTCCTTTTCGGTGAGGCGCACCTTGCGGGCATTGGCCGCGGTCAGCATCTTGGAGCCGGGGCGGAAGGAGTAGGGACCGACCGAGAACACCGCGTCCTCGCTGGCCTCGTGCTGTCGCAACTGGGCGCGGATGCGGGCCAGCAACACCGCGAAACGGAACGGCTTTGCGACATAATCATTGGCACCGGATTCCAGGCCCAAAATCGTGTCGGAATCGGTGTCATGCCCGGTCAGCATGATGATCGGCGCCTTGAAGCCGCCCTTGCGCAACGAGCGAACCACTTCGCGGCCATCGGTGTCGGGAAGGCCGACATCCATCAGAACGAGATCGGGAGCGTTGGCCTTTGCTGCGCTGGCGCCCTTGGCGCCGGTATCGACGGCGGAGGCTTCAAATTCTTCGTGCAGCGATAATTGCTCCACCAACGTGTCGCGCAGATCGGTATCGTCATCCACGATCAGGATCTTGCGGGCATTGGCCATAGGGGGTCATCCTTTTGGAGTCCGGCGAGGCGCATCATGCCGCACTCAGCCGCGGTGGGAAGTTTAAAGCGATCGCTATTTTTATTGTTGTTCGTGTTGAAGTAGTGGGCTGTCACCGATTCACAAGCCGGAATCACTCTAACCCAGAATAGCAGGGCGGATCGATGAATGTCCTGTAATGAATATTGTATGGCGCGTTCACCATGAAAAACAGAGCTGAGTCAGCCAGTTACAACAGAAATCGTGGATCGGGACCGCTTTCCGCGATCCGCGTTAAGGCTGCCGCCGGGAATCCGCGCCGGGGCTGGCTGACGGCAGGCGGCTTGACGATTCCAGTGGCGCTGGGGCGCGGCGGCATTCGGGCCAATAAGCGCGAGGGCGATGGCGGCACCCCCAGGGGCCGTTTTCGTCCCCAGCAATTGTGGTGGCGGGGCGACCGGCACAGCCGTCCCAAGACCTTTCTGCCGGCACGGACGATCGGCGACATGGATGCCTGGTGTGAAGATCCCGGTGATCGCCACTACAACCAGTGGATCCGCCGCGGGGAGGACGAGGGCGGCGACCGGCTGAAGCGGGCGGACCATCTCTATGACTTCATCATCGAAATCGACCACAACACCAGGCCGCGCATCGCCGGCCGCGGCAGCGCCGTGTTCCTGCATCTGGCGCGCGACAATTTCGGCCCGACCGCCGGCTGCGTCTCCATGACCAGGGCGGCGATGCTACAACTGCTGCGGCGGATAGGACCGAGAACGACAATCATCATCGGGTGACGGTTCATGCTCGGCAAGGATCAGACCGCCGCCGCTTCGCGCTCCCGCGAGCGAGGCCGGCCGCCGGCCGCCAACGGCTCCTACCTATGCCCGAAGATGGCGCTTCCTACGCGCACATGGGTGGCGCCTAACATGATGGCGGTCGCATAATCCGCGCTCATGCCCATCGACAGGTTCTTTAGTCCGTTGCGCGCGGCGATCTTGGCCGTCAGCGCGAAATGAGCCGCCGGCGGCTCGTCCACCGGCGGGATGCACATCAGGCCTGAGATCGTCAGACCATAGGTGTCGCGGCAGCTCTTGAGGAAGGCGTCCGCCTCGCCGGGCGCGACGCCGGCCTTCTGCGGCTCCTCGCCGGTGTTGATCTGGACGAAGAGTTGCGGGTGCTTGTTCTGAGATTCGATTTCCTTGGCTAACGCCTGGCAAATGCTCGGACGGTCGACAGAATGGATCGCATCGAACAGCGCGACCGCCTCTTTCGCCTTGTTGGATTGCAGCGGCCCGATCAGATGCAGCGCGATGCCGGAGTAAACAGATGTTAGTGCCGGCCACTTGGCCTTGGCTTCCTGCACGCGATTTTCGCCGAATACGCGCTGTCCGGCGCCGATAACCGGGATGACTGCATCCGCCGCGAACGTCTTGGACACCGCGATCAACGTGACGGACGCACGATCACGCCGCGCATCCTTGCAGGCGCGTGCAATCTCCGCCTCGACCGCAGTGAGCGCATTTGGTGAATCGCCGGTTAGCGGCGCCGTGTCTCGTTCTGTCATGGTGGCGGTCGAGCTGTGATCGTAACGGAAGTAAGTCCAATTTTACCGAGTTCAAGAAAGGGATTTTGAACCCTTCGCTTTACCTTGGTGCGCGGGATGGGTCGCGCATATGGCAAACGTTAGTTTCAACCGCAAACGAGCAAAACTCAAGCAGGTCCTCGGCATCAGGGCCAGGCTTGCATTGCTCGCGGTGATTCTGGTCGCGCCGCTGATGCTCGATCGCATTCGATCGCTCGAGCACACCCGCACCGAGCAGATTGCGCAGGCCACGGCCGAATTCACCACCGTCGCAAGGCACAGCGCCGACGCGCAGCGCGAGGTGATCTCGTCGGTCGAGACCATCTTGAAATCGGAAGCCTTCATCCGTGCCTCCGCCGGCGGCGTCAGCAAGAGCTGCGACGTGCTGCGTGCGAGCCTGCCGACGAGCCTTCCCTGGATCCGCACGCTCCTGATCGCCGGCCAGGACGGCCGGATCCAGTGCGCGACCAACAACATGTATGTCGGCCTCGACCTCTCCGATCGGCCCTATTTCCAGCAGGCGCAGCAGACCGGCCGCTTCGTGCTGTCCGACTTCATCCTGTCGCGACCGGTGCAGGCGCCGACCGTGATGGCGGTCTACCCGGTGTCCGCGTTCAGTGGCGTCGCTGATGCCGTCGTGCTCGCAACCGTCAACCTCGACTGGATGTCGAAGGTGATGAACAATCTTGGCGGCCGCGAAGGCATCACGGCGGTGCTGGTCGACAGCGCCGGCACCGTGATGGCCGCACCCGCCGACCAGCGCGGCGCGGTCGGTCGTCCGCTCGACGACATGCCGCTGATGTCCGCGATTGCCGACATGGCCTTGCGCTCCGACCAGGACGAGGGTTCGCTGTCGTTCCTCGCCGCCGATGGTTCGCGTCGCGCGGTCAGCTACACGCGCATCGCCGGCACCAATGCCCGCCTGATCGCCAGTATCGATGAGGACAAGGTGTCCGCGGCGGTGAGCCGCGACATCAGGACCGCCTATCTCCAGCTCGCCTTCGTCGTCGTGTTCGTGCTGCTCGGCGCGCTGATAGCAGCTGAAAAGCTCGTGATCATGCCGATCGAAATGCTCGCCGACATGGCCAAGCGTCTCGGCGAGGGCGATCTGTCGGCCCGCGCAGCGCGTAAAAGCCTGCCGTCCGAATTCGTGCCGCTGGCGCGCGCGTTCAACGCGATGGCCGCGCAGCTCAGCCAGCGCGAGCGCGAGCTGATCGCAAGCAACGACCGGCTGACGGTGATGGCGTCGATCGACATGCTGTCGGGCCTCGCCAACCGCCGCGGCTTCCAGAGCCGCCTCGACTTCGAATGGATGCGCGCCCAGCAATATGGCAGCGAACTCGCGTTGCTGATGATCGATGTCGACCATTTCAAGCTGTTCAACGACACCTACGGCCATCTCGAAGGCGATTCCTGCCTGACCCGGCTCGGCGAGTCGTTGTCCGGCATCGCCGCCGATACCATGGGCTTTGCGGCACGCTATGGCGGCGAAGAGTTCTGCCTGCTACTGCCGAACACCGACGTGAACCACGCCGTCGAGATCGGCGAGCAGGTGCGCGCGGCCGTGCTGAAGCTTTGCCTGCCGCACATCACCTCCGCCCACATGGTGGTTACGGTGTCGATCGGCGTTGCGGCGACGCGGCCCAACGAGAGCTTGCGTCCGGGCGATCTGATCGAAGCCGCCGACGCCGCGCTCTACGCCGCCAAGCATCGCGGCCGCAACAACGTGGTCGAGCATGGCGTGCAGGCGATCGACAACGGCGCCACGGAAATGATGGTTAGCGGTGCCGCCCTGGTCGCGTCTTGAAGCCGGGCCTCCGCCGTCTTGAAACGGAGCGTTTGAGGTGCCTCGGGGGTCCTATCGCATTTCGGCAACCCATTGACCGGCTGAGGACTTTTATGGCCTAGTCCGCCCTCTCAAGGCGGCCCGAACTCTCGAAAACCCAACGATTCCATGACCTCCGAACGCTATAACGCCCGCGACGCCGAACCGCGCTGGCAACGCATATGGGACGAACAGGCGATCTTCGTCTCGAAGAACGATGATTCCCGGCCCAAATACTATGTGCTGGAGATGTTCCCCTACCCCTCCGGGCGCATCCATATCGGCCATGTCCGCAATTATACGCTCGGCGACGTGCTGGCCCGCTTCATGCGCGCCAAGGGGTTCAACGTGCTGCATCCGATGGGCTGGGACGCCTTCGGCCTGCCGGCCGAGAACGCCGCCATCGAGCGCAAGGTCGCGCCGAAGGCCTGGACCTACGACAACATCGCGGCAATGAAGAAGCAGCTCCGCTCGATCGGGCTGTCGCTGGACTGGTCCCGCGAATTCGCGACCTGCGATCCCGGCTATTACAAGCATCAGCAGAAGATGTTCCTGGACATGCTCGCCGCGGGCCTTGCCGAGCGGGAGAAGCGCAAGCTCAACTGGGATCCGGTCGACATGACCGTGCTCGCCAACGAGCAGGTGATCGACGGCCGCGGCTGGCGCTCCGGCGCCGTCGTCGAGCAGCGCGAGATGAGCCAATGGGTGTTCAAGATCACCAAGTACGCGCAGGAATTGCTGTCCGCGCTTGATGGCCTCGACCGCTGGCCCGACAAGGTCAGGCTGATGCAGCGCAACTGGATCGGCCGCTCCGAGGGCCTCTTGATCCGCTTCGCGCTGGATCAGGCGACGACGCCTGCCGGCGAGAGCGAGCTGAAGATTTTCACGACCCGCCCGGACACGCTGTTCGGCGCGAAATTCATGGCAATCTCGGCGGATCATCCGCTGGCGCAGGCAGCAGCCGCGAAGAACCCCAAGCTTGCGGAGTTCATCGCCGACATCAAGAAGATCGGAACCGCGCAGTCGATCATCGACACCGCGGAGAAGCAGGGTTTCGACACCGGCATCCGCGCGGTTCATCCGTTTGATCCGAGCTGGAAGCTGCCGGTCTATGTCGCCAACTTCGTGCTGATGGAATACGGCACCGGCGCGATCTTCGGCTGCCCCGCGCATGACCAGCGCGACCTCGACTTCGTCAACAAGTACAATCTGGGCAACACGCCTGTCGTGTGCCCCGAGGGCCAGGATCCCAAGACGTTCGTCATCACCGACACCGCCTATGACGGTGACGGCCGCATGATCAATTCCCGCTTCCTCGACGGCATGACGATCGAGCAGGCGAAGGAAGAGGTTGCAAAGCGCCTCGAGGGTGAGCTGCGCGGCAACGCGCCGGTCGGTGAGCGCCAGGTCAATTTCCGCCTGCGCGACTGGGGCATTTCGCGCCAGCGCTATTGGGGCTGCCCGATTCCCGTCATCCACTGTCCGAAGTGCGATGTGGTGCCGGTGCCTGATGCCGACCTTCCGGTGGTGCTGCCGGAGGATGTCAGCTTCGACAAGCCGGGCAACGCGCTCGACCACCATCCGACCTGGAAGCACGTCACGTGCCCCCGATGCGGTGGCAAGGCGAGCCGCGAAACCGACACCATGGACACCTTCGTGGATTCGTCCTGGTATTTCGCGCGCTTCACCGATCCCTGGAACGCGACCGCGCCGACGACGCCTGATGTCGCCAACCGGATGCTGCCGGTCGACCAGTATATCGGCGGAGTCGAGCACGCGATCCTGCATCTGCTCTATAGCCGCTTCTTCACCCGCGCCATGAAGGCGACCGGGCACCTTGCGCTGGACGAGCCGTTCGCCGGCATGTTCACGCAGGGCATGGTGGTGCACGAGACCTACCAGAAGGCCGACGGCAGCTGGGTGCAGCCGGCTGAGGTGAAGATCGAGGTCGACGGCAACGGACGCCGCGCCGTGCTGCTCAGCACAGGCGAGGACGTCACGATCGGTCCGATCGAGAAGATGTCGAAGTCGAAGAAGAACACGGTCGATCCCGACGACATCATCGCGACCTACGGCGCCGATGTTGCCCGCTGGTTCATGCTGTCGGACTCTCCGCCCGACCGTGACGTGATCTGGAGCGACGAGCGCGTCCAGGGCGCCTCGCGCTTCGTGCAGCGGCTGTGGCGGCTGGTGAACGATGCCGTGGAACTCGGCAAGGGCGCGCCGGCGGCTCGGCCGGCCTCGTTTGGCGACGACGCGATTGCCCTGCGCAAGGCCGCCCACGGCGCGCTCGACAAGGTCACGACAGGCATCGAGCGGCTGCACTTCAACGTCTGCCTCGCCCATATCCGCGAGTTCACGAACACCTTCTCGGAGGTGCTGCAGCGCACCGGTCCGGCGGCACCCGACTTGGCTCCGGATCTGGCTTGGGCGATCCGGGAAGCCAGCCAGATCCTGGTCCAGCTGGTCTCCCCGATGATGCCGCATCTGGCCGAGGAGTGCTGGCAGGTTCTGGGCCAGCCCGGGCTGGTTTCCGAGGCCAATTGGCCGCAAATCGAACGCGATTTGCTGGTCGAAGACAGCGTGACCCTGGTGGTCCAGGTCAACGGCAAGAAGCGGGGTGAGGTCACGGTTGCAACAGCGGCCCAGAATCCGGAAATCGAGGCTGCCGCTTTGGCCCTCGATGCTGTAAAGCTGGCCCTGGACGGCAAGCCCGTCCGCAAGGTGATCATCGTTCCCAAGAGGATCGTGAATGTTGTCGGCTAGGATCCGTATCGCAGCCCGCTTGCTGGCGGTCGCCGCTTTGGCGGCGCTGACGGCCGGCTGCTTCCAGCCGATGTATGCCGAGCATACCGACGGCACCCCGGGCTTGCGTGAAAAGCTGATGGGGGTCGAGCTTCCGCCGATCAGCAAGGCCAACGCCTCGCGAGAGGCCCGGGTCGGCGTCGAGGTCCGCAACGCCCTCGCCTTCAAGCTTTACGGCTCGGCGACGGGGATGCCACCGACCCATCGGCTGGAGATCCGTTTCAGCACAACCAAGTCGTCGCTGATCGTCGATCCCAATACCGGCCTGCCGAACACCGAAAACTACGGCATCGACTGCCAGTACAATCTGGTCGAGGTCGCGACCGGCAAATCGGTGATGACCGGCACCACGTTCTCGCGCGTGTCCTACGACATGCCCGGCTCCTACCAGCGCTTCGCCCGCAACCGTGCGGCGCGTGACGCCGAGGATCGTGCCGCGAACGAGATCGCCGAGAACATCAACACCCGGCTTGCCGCGTTCTTCACCGCAGGCACCTGATTCAGTTCCCTCGTTCCGGGGCGGCCACAGGGCGAACCCGGAATCCAGAGATTGTAGATCGAGACTCCCGGTTCGCGCTTGGCGCGCCCCGGAATGACGAACCTTGAGCAACATGGTCGCGCTGCGCGGAAAAGAGATCGACGCCTTCCTGGCCCGGCCCGATGCGGGGCGGCCGGTCGTCCTGCTCTATGGCCCTGATGCCGGCCTCGTGCGCGAGCGTGCTGACGCCCTGATTGCATCCGCCGTCGACGATCCCGACGATCCCTTCTCGCTGGTGAAGCTCGATGGCGACGAGCTCTCCGCCGAACCCTCGCGCCTGGTCGATGAAGCCATGACCGTGCCGCTGTTCGGCGGCCGCCGCGCCATTCGAATCCGCGCGGGTTCGCGCAGCTTCGCCAGCGGCGTCGACACACTGTGCGAGATGAACGTGAAGGATTGCCGCATCGTGATCGAGGCCGGCGAGCTGCGGCCGGAATCGCCGCTGCGCAAGGCCTGCGAGAAGGCCAAGACCGCCGTGGCGATCGGCTGCTATCCCGACACCGAGCGCGATCTCGCGAAGCTGATGGAGGACGAGCTCCGCATCGCCAATCTGCGCATCGCGCAGGATGCCCGCGCCGCGCTGATGTCCTTCCTTGGCGGCGACCGCCAGGCCTCGCGCAACGAGCTGCGCAAGCTCACGCTCTACGCCCACGGCAAGGGCGAGATCACGCTTGAGGACGTGATGTCCGTGGTCGCCGACGCGTCCGAGCTGAAGCTCGATCCGATCGTCGACGGCGCCTTCGCCGGCCGGCCCGACATCGTCGAGACTGAATTCGCAAAGGCCATGATCGCCGGCACCTATCCCGGCCTGATCATCTCGGCCGCACAGCGCCAGGCCGCGTGGCTGCACAAGTCGGCGCTCGCGATCGCCGACGGCACGCCGGCCTCGGCCGTGCTCGATAGCGGTTATCCGCGGCTGCATTTTTCACGAAAGCCTGCGGTGGAGGCGGCGCTGCGCAATTTCAGCGTGACGCGGCTCGCCGCCATCATCGAGCAGCTTGCGACCGCCGCACTCGACACCCGCAAGCAATCGACGCTCGCCGCCGCCATCGCCCAGCGCACGCTGATGGCGATCGCCGCGAATGCGAAGCGGCGGGGGTAAGGCCGACGCTCTTCAGCTCATCGGGAGCGCAGCTCTCGCCCACGTCATTGCGAACGTGGCGAAGCAATCCAGAATCTTTCCGCGGAGGGACTCTGGACTGCTTCGCTGCGCTCGAGCGTTTCACGTTTTGATGGAAGCGTATCCGGCGTTTTCGAAGTAGTTGCTGCATTCGTTGGGCTGGATGGTTGTGATGAGGCCGCCGATATGGCGGCAAATGTCGTCGATCTTGCGCTTCTGGGCGGAGCGCATCCAGTGCTTGATCTTGGCGAAGGTTTGTTCGATCGGATTGAGGTCGGGGGAGTATGGCGGTAGGTACCAGAGCCTGGCGCCGGCGGCTTTGATCAGGCTGCGCAGGGCAGCCGATTTATGGCTGCCGAGATTGTCCAAGATGACGATGTCACCCGGCTGAAGCTGCGGGACGAGAACCTGCTGGACATAGGCGCGGAAGCATTCGCCGTTGATCGGGCCATCGAACAGGCAGGGTGCGGTGAGACGGTCACAGCGCAATGCGCCAAGGAATGTCAGCGTCCGCCAGTGACCATGTGGCGTGAAGCTGCGCACCCGCTCGCCTTTTGGTCCCCATCCGCGCAGTGGGGCCATATTGGTTTTGATCCAGGTCTCGTCGATAAAGACCAGGCGCCGGGGATCGAGTTTGGCCTGCCATGAGCGCCAGCGCTGGCGTCTACGCGCGATGTCGGAGCGAGCTCGCTCGAGGGCGAGCAGCGTTTTTTTTGAACCGCAGTCCCTCGCGCCGTAGAAACAGCCAAACCGCATTGTGGGAGACCTTGACCCCGCGCGCGAAAAGCTCGTCCTTGAGGGCGTGAAGCGTCAAATGCGGCGTCTGACTGATCCGCTCCTTGATGAAGGCGCGATGTGGCTCAAGCACGGGCTTGCGATGGCCGCCCATCTTTCCGGGCGCTACCGAGCCGGTCGTCCGATAACGCTGCGACCACTTCACAACCGACGAAACCGCAACCCCAAACCGTGTTGCTACCGAGCGGCAGCTCTCGCCCTTTACAACTGCCGCAACCGCACGCTTACGCAGATCATTGGAAATTGGTCGGACCATCGGATGCTGGCCTCCATCCCAGCCAGCATCTTGAATCATATTCGTCTCTGATCCGGAATCCCTTCCGATTCAATAAATTCGTGAACCGCTCTCGCACGAGTGGATGGAGCCTGCGCGCCAGTACGACACCAGGGACGCGCCTACAGCGCGCCCTTCGCCAGCCGCTTCATCACCTCGTCGAGCTGATCGAGGTTGCGGTAGTTGATCTGGACCGAGCCGCCGGGGTCGCGGTGATTGACTGTCACCCTGAGGCCGAGCGCATCGCTGACGCGCTTCTCGAGATCGATCGTATCCGGGTCCTTCTCCTTGTTGGCCGCGGTGGTGCGCGTCTTTTGCGGCTTGCGCTCCGGCACGCCCTCTTCATGCGAAAGCGCTTCGGCCTGGCGGACGTTGAGGCCTTCCGCGACGATGCGCTTGGCGGCAGCGAGCGGATCGGGCACGCCGATCAGGGCGCGGGCGTGACCCGCCGTCAGCTCACCGCTGGTGATCAGGGTCTGCACCTCCGCCGGCAGCTTGGTCAGCCGCATCATGTTGGCGACATGGCTGCGGCTCTTGCCGACGACCTTTGCGATGTCGTCCTGGCTGCGTTTGAACTCGTTGGCGAGCGCATGATAGCCGAGCGCCTCTTCCATCGGGTTGAGGTCTTCGCGCTGCACGTTCTCGACGATCGCGAATTCCAGCGCATCGCTGTCGCTGATGTCGACCGGCACGATCGGAACTTCATGCAGACCGGCCATCTGCGAGGCGCGCCAGCGCCGTTCGCCGGCAATGATCTCGAAGCGATCCTGCGCGCCCTTCACGGGACGGACCACGATCGGCTGGATCACGCCATGCTGCTTGATCGATTCGGACAACTCCTTGAGCTCGGTGTCCGAAAAGGTGCGGCGCGGATTGCGCGGATTGGCCTTGATGAATTCGATCGGTACCTTGCGCTGCGCGCGTGGACGGTCGACGTGCTGAGCTTCGCCGCCGACGTCACCGATCAGACTCGCAAGACCTCGGCCCAGTCGCGAACGCGCTTCATCGGCCATCGCCAGCTCCCTTGGATTCACGCTGCAGCACTCCAGAACTGAATTTCGAATCGTGGAAGGTAGGGTGGGTTAGCGGAGCGTAACCCACCATTGCTTCGACTGTGGTGGTAGACTGGTGGATCACGCCTTCGGCTAACCCACCTTATGCATCGGTGTTGGATCAATGCGTGACGCGCAGCTCCCGCTCGCGCTGGATCACTTCGGTGGCGAGCCGCAGATAAGCTTCGCTGCCGACGCATTTGAGATCGTAGACCAGCACCGGCTTGCCGTAGGACGGCGCTTCCGAGATGCGGACGTTGCGCGGAATCATGGTCTTGTAGACCTTCTCGCCCATGAACTGCCTGACATCGGCGACGACCTGGTTGGAGAGGTTGTTGCGCGAGTCAAACATGGTCAGCACGATGCCGTGGATCGACAGGTTCGGGTTGAGCGTCGAGCGCACCTGCTCCACCGTTTGCAGCAATTGCGACAGACCTTCGAGCGCGAAGAACTCGCACTGCAGCGGCACCAGGATCGCATCCGACGCAGCCATCGCATTCACCGTGAGCAGGTTCAGCGAAGGCGGGCAGTCGATCAGCACGTAGGTGTAGTCGGCCTCAGGCGAGACGTTGTTGTTGAGCGCCCCGATCGCATCGCGCAGCTTGAAGGCGCGTCCGGGGGTGGTGCCGAGCTCGAGTTCGAGGCCGGAGAGATCCATGGTCGAGGGCGCGATATGCAGCCGCGGCACCGCGGTCGAGACCACCGCCTCGCGCAGCGGGGCTTCGCCGATCAGCACGTCGTAGGTCGAGCATGAGCGGTTGCGGCGATCGATGCCGAGGCCGGTCGAGGCGTTGCCCTGCGGGTCGAGATCGACGATCAGGACGCGCTCGCCAATCGCCGCGAGTGCCGTGCCGAGATTGATCGCAGTGGTTGTCTTGCCCACGCCGCCCTTCTGATTCGCCAGCGCCAGGATGCGCGGGTGACCATGGGGAACGTCGGCCTTTTCTGGGTCCGTCTGATCTTGCTGCGGCACGTCAATTACGGTCATCGAAATTCCCCAACTCAACCCCTGAGCGCCTCAGGCGCGCCGTTCAACTGAAGTCAGCTCGACGATCCAGCCATCGCCCGTCCTGCTGCGATGGAGTTGCGGCTGAATATTCCAATATTTAGCGGCTTCGGTCAATTCAGCCTCTACATCTTGGCCCTTTGGAAATAACGCCTTTGCGCCTTGACGCAGCAGCGGCTCCGCAAAGCCGATGAGCTGATGTAGCGGAGCTAGCGCGCGAGCGGTGACGCAATCGACAGGGCCGGTGATTCTATCCACATTATCCCCGATCTCGGCGAGATGTACGACTCCCGGAGATGTGGTGATGCGAACAGCTTCGCGCAGAAAAGCGGCCTTCTTGGCGATTCGCTCGACGAGGTGGACGTTCGCACCTGGAGTCCCCGCCATGGCGCAAGCCAACACGACGCCGGGAAAGCCGCCACCACTGCCGAGGTCGGCCCAGCGTGTCGCTGAGGGTGCGAGATCGACGAGCTGAAGTGAGTCGGCGATGTGCCGGGTCCAGAGCTGCGGCAAGGTCGAGGGCGCGACCAGATTGGTCTTGACCTGCCACTCCCGCAGCAGCGTGACGTAGCGATCGAGCCGAGCCTCCGTTTCATGTGAGACAGGCGCGAGCTTCAACGCCGCGCGCTTGTCGGCGGCGATGATGGAATCAAGCGCCTGATCCTTGGCGGCGGCCTTGTCGATCTTCGGCTTGGCCGACCCCGGATCGGATCGACGCGTGGCGCCCTCGCCGGCTCCGGGTCGTCGCGATAGCGGCCTGTCCCCGCCCGATCCGCGCTGTTTCACGTGAAACGCCTATGCGATTGCTTTGGTCGACTTACGCGCCTCGCGGCGAAGATAGGCCGCAAGGATGCCGAGTGCGGCCGGCGTCATGCCGTCGATCCGGCCGGCCTGGCCGACCGTGAACGGCCGCGCTTTCTCCAGCTTGGCCCGGACCTCGTTGGAGAGACCGGGGACTTGGCTGTAGTCGACCTCCGACAGCACCATTCCCTCGTCGCGCCTGAAAGCCTCGACGTCGGCACTCTGGCGTTCCAGATAGACATCGTATTTGGCGTCGATCTCGAGATGGGTCGCGATCACCGCGTCGATAGCGGACAGCTCCGGCCAGATCGCCCGGACCTGGCGCCAGCCGATATCGGGATAGGCCATCAGCTCGAAGGCCGAGCGTCGCTGACCATCCCGGTTCAAAGACAATCCGTGCTTGATCGCCTCGTTCGGGGTGATGGTCAGGGACTTCGAGAGAGCTCGGGCCCCGTTTAAGGCATCCATCTTGGCTCGGTGGAATCGGGTTCGGGCACTGCCGACGCAGCCGAGAGCGATCCCCTTCTCCGTCAGGCGCTGATCGGCATTGTCCGCCCGCAAGGTCAGCCGATACTCGGCCCGCGAGGTGAACATTCGATAGGGTTCGCTGATGCCGCGGGTCACGAGGTCGTCGATCATGACGCCGAGATAGCCGTCGGCGCGGTCGAACACCGTCAACGCAGCACCACTGGCTGAGAGTGCCGCATTCAGGCCGGCCACGATGCCCTGCCCGGCAGCTTCCTCATATCCCGTGGTGCCGTTAATCTGTCCCGCCAGGAAGAGACCGCGCAGTCGTTTGGTCTGGAGGGTCGGATCGAGCTCGCGGGGATCTATGTGGTCGTATTCGATGGCATAGCCCGGACGGACCATCTTCACCCGCTCCAGACCGGGAATGCTGGCGAGGATCGCGAGCTGGACCTCCTCCGGCAGCGAGGTCGAGATGCCGTTGGGATACACGGTCGTATCGTCCAGCCCTTCCGGCTCCAGGAAGATCTGATGGCCATCGCGGTCGCCGAAGCGGACGATCTTGTCCTCGATCGAGGGACAATAGCGCGGTCCCGAACTCTTGATCTGGCCGGAGTACATCGGAGAGCGATGGACATTGGCCCGGATCACCTCGTGGGTCGCTGATGTCGTCCGGGTGATCCCGCACTGGATCTGCGGGGACGTGATCCGCTCGGTCATGACCGAAAACGGCTCGGGCGGCTCGTCTCCGGGCTGCATCTCGACCGCAGACCAGTCGATGGTCGAGCCATCAAGACGTGGTGGAGTGCCGGTCTTCAACCGTCCCAGTGTGAAGCCGGCACGCTCAAATGACGTGGAAAGACCCATCGCGGGGGCCTCGCCGACCCGTCCGGCGGGCCAGTTCTTCTCGCCGAGATGGATCAGACCCCGCAGGAAGGTGCCTGTGGTGACAACCACAGCCCCTGCCCGGAGCTCACGGCCGTCAGCCAAGCGCAGTCCCGTGACCCGGCCATCGGTCACGACCAGTTCGTCGGCCTCGCCTTCGATCACCGACAGACCAGCGGTCTCCCGGATCGCCGTCTGCATCGCGGCGGCATAAAGCTTCCGGTCGGCCTGGGCCCGCGGACCTCGGACTGCGGGACCCTTGCGGCGGTTCAGCACCCGAAACTGGATGCCGCCGGCATCGCCGACCCGGCCCATCAGGCCGTCGAGGGCATCAACCTCACGCACCAGATGGCCCTTACCGAGACCACCAATGGCAGGATTGCAGGACATCGCGCCAACCGTGTCGAAACGATGTGTCAGCAGAGCGGTCGGAGCACCCATTCGGGCGGCCGCAGCCGCGGCTTCACAGCCGGCGTGGCCGCCGCCAATGACGATGACGTCGTAAATCTCTCGCTCTGATCGCATGGGCGCACTTCTAGCTCAGAGGGTGGAAAGCCGGAAGTGGAAACTGGGTGAGATGGCGTTTCACGTGAAACGGCACCGCGGCAGGCGGAGCGGCTTCGCGACACCCCATGGACAATGGGAGCGCGGGCCGTGTTTCACGTGAAACAAGCCGGCGGCGGCACGACGCTGGGCATGAGCCGTTGAGCCGTGACGCACGCGTTTTTGCGCGAAGTGAAGCAATCAGAACCCCTCGACAGGAGAGTCTGGATTGCTTCGAAGCGCGCCTCGAACGAGGCGGATGGAGCATCGCGAACAACCGCAGCGGCGCGCTGGTGTTTCACGTGAAACGAAGCGGTCCGCTCCATGTTTCACGTAAGCCGACAAGGAATGGAACAAGAGCTAGTTCTACATTAAAGAACTAGGACTACTTTCCAATGCAGAATTTCTGGAAGATGGCCCCGAGGACGTCCTCAACGTCGACCCGACCCAGCAGCCGACCGAGGGCATAGGCGGCGGCACGCAGCTCTTCGGCGGCGAGTTCTTCGCCATCTTCTACAAGCGCCAGACTCCGGCGCAAGCTGCCCGAGGCCCTGCTCAACAGATCTCGTTGACGAGCCCGGGTCAGCAATGCCCCTTCACTGGTTCCGAAGAAGTCCGCAGCGAATTTCACGAGGGACTCGACCAATTCAGGAATGCCATCGCCGCGGCTTGCCGAAATTGCGAACTCGCCCTGGGCCCCCACCCCTCCGAGATCGATCTTGTTGCGCACGACCCAGACCGGGCCCCCAGGCCGATTGCGCGATTTCGTCGCCGGATCATCGGCTCCCTTTCCGTCCACCAACCAAAGGACGAGGTCCGCGTCATCGGCGCGCGCTCGCGCGCGGCGCACGCCCTCCTGCTCGACGGGATCGTCGGTCTCGCGAATGCCGGCCGTGTCGATGACGGTAACGGGATAGCCATCGAGATCGAGCTGCACCTCGATCACGTCGCGCGTGGTGCCGGCGTGGGGCGAGACGATCGCGACGTCGCGGCGGGCGAGCTGATTCATCAACGTCGATTTTCCGACATTCGGCTCGCCCGCGATCGCGACCACTAGGCCGTCCCGCAGGCGTTCAGAATGTCCCTGTGCCGCAAGGACCTTTGTAATCTCATCGTGCAGCGCTTTGATCGCCTTCACGGCCGGCGCCCTCAATTCCGCGGGCACATCGCCTTCATCGGAAAAATCGATTCCGGCTTCGATCAGTGCCGAGGCTTCGATGATGCGCTCGCGCCAGTCGCGCGCGCGATCGCCGAGCAGGCCCCGCAGTTGGCGCAGTGCCTGGCGACGTTGGCGGTCGGTGTCGGCGTGGATCAGATCGTCGAGGCCCTCCGCTTCGATGAGGTCGAGCTTGCCGTTCTCGAAGGCGCGCCGGGTGAACTCGCCGGGTTCGGCCGCGCGGGTATTCGGAATGTTAGAAATCGCTGCGAGGAGCGCGGCCAGCACAGCGCGGCCGCCATGGACATGAAATTCGGCGACGTCCTCGCCGGTCGCACTGCCCGGCCCCGGAAACCAGAGTGCGACCGCGTCGTCGATCGGCTGGCCAGCGCTGTCACGCAGCAGCCGGCGGCTGGCCTGCCGGGGCACCGGCAATTCGCCCGCGAGGTTCGTCAGCACCAGGCTGGCCCGCGGGCCCGACACGCGCACCACGGCGATCGCGCTCGGCAGACGGCCGGACGACAGCGCAAAGATGGTCTGATCTCGCAGGTGCATGGCTTATTTGTCCGCCTCCAGGTGAAAAGGCAAACGGCGCGTCGTCTTTGCTGCAATGCAACACATACTACAGCACGTCTTCTCAGCCTCAAGTCCGTTTCGGCTCGCACCAAGGCAACTATTTTCTTGAAATATCAAACTGTTACAAGAACTTCGGCTGCGCGGCACCTCCACCGCGATGCTGCGCATTTCCCGCAGCAAAGCCGCAAGAAAAGAGGGCGCCCGAAGGCGCCCTCTGATGTTTTGCTGCATTCTGACTCAGGTATTCATGGAGTCGAAGAACTCGGAATTGCTCTTGGTCGAGCGCAGCTTGTCGAGCAGGAAATCGATCGCATCCATCGTGCCCATCGGATTCAGGATGCGGCGGAGCACGTACATCTTCTTGAGCACCTGCGGATCCGTGATGAGCTCCTCCTTGCGGGTGCCGGAGCGCGAGATGTCGATCGCCGGGAAGGTACGCTTGTCCGAGACCTTCCGGTCCAGGATGAGTTCCGAGTTGCCGGTGCCCTTGAACTCTTCGAAGATGACTTCGTCCATGCGGCTGCCGGTATCGACCAGCGCCGTCGCGATGATGGTCAGCGAGCCGCCCTCTTCGATGTTGCGGGCGGCGCCGAAGAAGCGCTTCGGCCGCTGCAGCGCGTTGGCGTCGACACCGCCGGTCAGCACCTTGCCTGACGACGGCACCACGGTGTTGTAGGCACGGCCAAGCCGCGTGATCGAATCGAGCAGGATGACGACATCGCGGCCATGCTCGACCAAGCGCTTGGCTTTTTCGATCACCATCTCAGCGACCTGGACGTGACGCACGGCCGGTTCGTCAAAGGTCGACGATACGACCTCGCCCTTCACCGAGCGCTGCATGTCAGTGACTTCTTCCGGACGCTCGTCGATCAGCAGCACGATCAGGTAGCAATCCGGGTGATTCGCAGTGATCGAATGCGCGATGTTCTGCATCAGCACGGTCTTACCCGTGCGGGGCGGCGCCACGATCAGCGCGCGCTGGCCCTTGCCGATCGGCGCGACGATGTCGATCACGCGTGCAGAAAGGTCTTTCCGCGTCGGATCGTCGATTTCCATGCGGAAACGCTGATTCGGAAACAGCGGCGTGAGGTTGTCGAAATTGACCTTGTGCTTGGCCTTTTCCGGGTCCTCGAAATTGAGCGTGTTGACCTTCAGCAGCGCGAAATAACGTTCGCCCTCTTTCGGACTCCGAATATGGCCTTCGATGGTGTCGCCGGTGCGCAGGCCGAAGCGGCGGATCTGCGAAGGCGAGACGTAGATATCATCTGGGCCCGGCAGATAATTGGCATCGGGCGAGCGGAGAAAGCCGAAGCCGTCGGACAGCACCTCGACGACGCCCTCGCCGACGATGTCGGTTTCTGCGAGCGCAAGCTGTTTGAGGATGGCGAACAGCAGCTCCTGCTTGCGCATGGTGCTGGCATTCTCGACCCCATTCTCTTCCGCGAACGAGACGAGCTCGGCCGGCGTCTTCGACTTGAGGTCCTGGAGTTTAATTTCCCGCATTGGGGTGGTCCTGTGGGGTAACCTTGGGAGGGGGTGCGAGGAGGCTCTGAAATGCGGACGTGAGAAGGTAAGGTCCGCAGGTCTGGCAAGGTTAAGTGCCGGTGGGGGCTTCAAACCTGATGCGGTGTCCGGCCTTTAAAAGAGCTCGGACACAACCACATCCGCCTGCGTTGGGTGGGATATCGCCAGTATAGAAAATCGCTTTCCACTCCGCAAGCCGAAGCGCTGAGCGATCCTTCATGTTTCCTGCCTGGAATTTCGCCTAGAACGGCTTCACGATCACCATGATGACGATGATGATCATCAGGACGGTCGGAACCTCGTTGATAATACGGAAGAATTTCTGGCTGTGCGGGCGCCGGTCGGCGGCGAAATCCCTAAGCCAGCGGGAAAAAAAGCCGTGGACCGCGGACATCGCCAGCACCATTGCCAGTTTGACGTGCAGCCAGCCGAAGCTGAACCAATGGCCGGCCCAGGCGAGATAAAGCCCAGCGAGCCAGGTGACAATCATGGCAGGATTGATGATCGCCTTGAACAGGCGGCGTTCCATGATCTTGAAGGTTTCGGACTGTTTCGAGCCGATCTCGGCCTCGCAATGATAGACGAACAGCCTGGGCAAATAGAGCATGCCGGCCATCCAGGAGATGACCGCGATCACGTGCAGCGCCTTGATCCAGAGATAGACGTCTTCAAACATGTCCGGGCATCCTTTGCCCAGCCATCAGGCGGTCTGGGGATAGTAAGAACTCGTTAAGGTCTCACCTGCACACATATCCGCCCGCAGGACCTTCCTCAAATCTAGAATCTTAGATTCTTAAGGTTTGAGTCTATGTGACCGTGGATTGGACTCACGCAATTCCGTCCGCAAGTTCACATGCGCTTGTTCACATCCATCAACATATCCCAGCGGGTTCTCGCGCCGTTCGATAAGTCAGCCAGCTTCAATGGCTTGCGCCGTCCTGTCGGCAGCTTATCAAAGGGGTTATCCGCGCCGTCCCGTTTCCATGTCGGCGGGGCTTCGGACTTGTTCTGACGGGCAGTGATGTGAAGAAAATTGGCACTTGTCCCGCCCCTGGTGTCGCACAACCCTTTCCGAGAGGTTAAGGTCCACAGAAATCCACAGATCACACCGACTCCATACAAAGGGTTTTTGTGCCGACCTCGAACAATTATTTCCATCTGCACCTGGTCTCCGACTCCACCGGCGAAACGCTGATCACGGTCGCGCGCGCCGTCGCCGCGCAATATGCCAACGTCACGCCGGTCGAACATGTCTATCCCCTGGTGCGCAGCCAGAAGCAGCTTGACCGTGTGCTCGACGAGATCGAGGAAGCCCCTGGCATCGTGCTGTTCACGCTGCTGGAGAAGGACCTGGTCTCCAGGCTCGAGGACAAGTGCAAGGCGATCAACGTGCCGAGCCTCTCGATCATCGGCCCGGTCATGCAATTGTTCGAAGCCTATCTCGGCGCCGCGACCACCGGTCGCGTCGGTGCGCAGCACGTGCTCAATGCCGAATATTTCAAGCGCATCGACGCGCTGAACTACACGATGATCCACGATGACGGCCAGCACGTCGAAGGGCTCGAGGAAGCCGACGTCGTCCTGGTCGGTGTGTCCCGCACCTCCAAGACGCCGACGTCGATCTATCTCGCCAACCGCGGCATCCGCACGGCCAACGTGCCGCTTGTTCCCGGCATTCCCGTTCCACCGCAACTGGAGACGCTGACCCGGCCGCTGGTGGTGAGCCTGCACGCGACGCCGGAGCGTTTGATCCAGATTCGTCAGAACCGCCTGCTTTCCATGGGCGCCGAATCGGGATCCGGCAGCGACAGCTATACCGACAGGCAGTCGGTCACCGAGGAGGTCGCCTTTGCGCGCAAGCTGAGCGCCAAGCACGATTGGCCGTTGCTGGACGTGACGCGGCGTTCGATCGAGGAAACCGCAGCCGCGATCATGAAGCTCTATAGCGATCGCCAGCGCAACCGGCCCTTGGAATAGGGTTCGAGATGGCTTTGTGGCGCGGCAAAACTCCGTTGATCCTGGCCTCGCAGAGCAGCGCGCGCAAAATGCTGCTGGCGAACGCCGGGCTCGACTTCGAGGCGGTGACGGCTGATGTCGACGAACGCGGCATTCAGGCCGCGTCAAAGCTTTCGAATCCGCGCCAGATTGCCCTGCTGCTGGCACGCGAGAAGGCAAACGCGGTCTCAGTCCATCGTCCCGGAAGCCATGTGATCGGTGCCGACCAGACCCTGGCGCTGGGGGATCGTCTCTTCAACAAACCCGCCGGCCGCGCACAGGCGTTGGCGCAATTGCACGATCTCTCCGGTAACACGCACGAGCTGAATTCCGCCGTCGCCGTCGCACATGACGGCAGGATTGTCTTCGAGGATGTCTCGGTCGCACGCATGACCATGCGGCCAATGTCCGAGGCTGAGCTGTCAGCCTATCTCGATGCCGCAGGCGACGCCGTCACCACGAGCGTCGGCGCTTATCAGCTCGAAGGTCTCGGCATCCATCTGTTCGAGCGCATCGAGGGGGACCATTTCACCGTTCTGGGCCTGCCGCTGCTGGCGCTGCTTGCGTTCCTGCGGCGCGAACAGCTAATTGCGGTGTGACTGACAGGGATGGTTTTGCGCCGATGCGGATTCTCGGACTGACCGGCTCGATCGGGATGGGCAAATCCACCACCGCGAAATTGTTCGCGGAGGCCGGCGTTCCCGTCTACGACGCCGATGCGGCCGTCCATCAACTCTATCAAGGCGAGGCCGCGCCCGCCATCGAGGCCGCCTTCCCCGGCACCACCGCGAACGGCAAGGTCGACCGGCCCAAACTGTCCGCGCGCGTCGTTCATGATCCCGCCGCGATCAAGCAGCTGGAACAGATCGTCCATCCGATGCTCGGCGCCTCCCGGCAAAAATTCTTTGCTGACGCGGAAGCCGCCAGGGCGCCGGTGGTGGTCCTGGATATTCCCTTGCTGTTCGAGACCGGCGGCGAGAAACGGGTCGACGCGGTCGTTGTGGTCTCGACCTCGCCCGAACTGCAGCGCGAGCGCGTGCTGGCGCGCGGAACCATGGACGAGGCCAAGCTCGATGCCATCATAGCCAAGCAGATGCCCGACGCCGAAAAGCGCAAGCGGGCTGATTTCGTGGTGGATACCTCACACGGACTTGAGCCGGTGCGCGCGCAAATCACGCACATCCTGACCGAGGTCGTTAAGATGCCGCAGCGGCGAGCCTGATTCGCTGTCCACACCGGCATCTCAGATCTCTTAGAACATGCGTGAAATCGTTCTCGATACCGAAACCACCGGCCTCGATCCGTTGCGCGGTGATCGCCTGGTCGAAATCGGCTGCGTCGAGATTTTCAATCGCATGCCGACGGGACAGACCTATCACGTCTATATCAATCCCGAGCGTGACATGCCGGCGGAAGCCTTCGCGGTGCACGGGCTATCGGCCGAATTTCTCTCGACCAAGCCGCTGTTCCACGAGGTGGTCGACGATTTTCTGGCCTTCATCGGCGACGCGCCGCTGGTGATCCACAACGCCTCCTTCGACATCAGCTTCATCAATGCCGAGCTCGACCGGATCAAGCGCGCCGCGATCCCGCGTGAGCGGCTGGTCGATACGCTGCTGCTGGCGCGCCGCAAGCATCCGGGCGTGTCGAACCGGCTCGACGATCTCTGCTCGCGCTATTCGATCGACAATTCGCACCGCACCAAGCACGGCGCGCTGCTCGATTCCGAGCTGCTGGCGGAAGTCTATGTTGATCTGGTCGGGGCGCGGCAGTCGCAGCTCCTGCTGGCATCGGAAGCCCAGGAGATTCGCGTGAATGCCGGCAGCGATACACCGCGGCGGCAGCGGCCCGTGCCGCTTGCGCCGCGGGTGTCAGACGCCGAGCGCGAGGCCCATCGGGCCTTCATCGCGACGATGGGCGAAAAAGCGATCTGGAACGAGTTTTTGCCCGCTCCAGCTGCCACGCCTGCCGGTTAGGCCTGGCCGACCTGGCCACCGGCGGCCATTTGCCGTTCCATGTTCTGGCGATACAGACCGACGAAGTCCACCGGGTCCAGCATCAGCGGCGGGAACCCGCCGTCGCGCACCGCCGTTGCGATGATTTCGCGGGCGAACGGGAACAGCAGTCGCGGGCACTCGATCATGACCAGCGGGTGCAGGTTCTCCTTCGGCACATTGGCAATGCGGAACACGCCGGCATAGGCGAGCTCGAACGAGAACATCACCTTGCCTGCGGTTTCGGCCTTGCCCTCGACCGCCAGCGTCACCTCGAACTCGGTTTCGCTGAGATTGCTGGCGTTGACATTGATCTGGATGTTGATCTGGGGCGGCTGGCTCTGCTGCTGGAGCGAGCTCGGCGCGTTCGGATTTTCGAACGAGAGGTCCTTGGTATATTGCGCCAGCACGTTGAGCTGGGGAGCCTGGGCCGCGTCGGGAGGCGTGCCGTTACCGTTGGTCATCAAAGTGTCTCCTTACCCGATTTGGGCTGAATTTCGCGGCGGTTGGCTAACATAGGCCCGCCTCATTCCACAAGGACGAACGGCTCCAAAGCCTCGATCGGGGCCGCGCCCGCAATTGCGACATCTGACCTGCCCCGGACACGAAATCGGACGTTAAACGCTTGAAGATGCGCGATTTCCGCCCAGGATCGGGTTTCCCCTCGAGCATAAAACGCGCTACACTTCGCACTGTGCCAAAAGGCGCCATTGGCCGGGCCAGATTTCGTGCCTACATCGGGCGGACGTGACGCGCGGGCCTAAAAGGGTGATGTCATCTTGCCGTTCCGGTATGGAACGGTCTACTGGCCGGATTGATTTTTCCGGCAGCGACCCCAAAGAAGACCTGAGTAAAGACCAGAAAGCGATACGACGTGGACATCTACACCATCATCTTTCTTGCGCTGGCGGTCTTTATCTTCCTGCGACTGCGTAGCGTGTTGGGCCAACGAACCGGCAATGAGCGGCCGCCGTTCGATCGCACGGCCCGCAATGCGCTGGGTGGTGCCCCCGACAAGAACGTCGTGACCATGCCGGGCAAGGTAATCGACCAGGCTCCGCTGCCGCCGACCGCCGAGCCGGCCGCGCCCTCCGACCGTTGGAAGGGCCTCGCCGAGCCAGGGACCGCGCTGGCCCAAGGCCTCGACGCCATCGTCGACAGGGATTCCACTTTCGACCCGCGCCATTTCATCTCGGGCGCCCGCGGCGCTTACGAGATGATCGTGCTGGCCTTTGCCAATGGTGATCGCCGCGCGCTGCGCGACCTCTTGTCTTCGGAGGTCTATGAGAGCTTCGACGCAGCCATCAGGGAACGCGAGAAGAACGATCAGAAGACCGAGACGCGTTTCGTCTCGATCGACAAGGCCGAGCTCGTCGGCGCCGAACTGCGCGACCGTACGGCCCAGCTCACCGTGCGCTTCGTGTCGCAGATGATTTCGGTGACCCGCGATAAGGTCGGCAACATCGTCGACGGCAACGCCGACAAGGTCGCCGATATCACCGACATCTGGACTTTCGCCCGCGACACCACCTCTCGCGATCCGAACTGGAAGCTGGTTGGCACCGGAAGCGCGAACTAAGACCTTCCTGAAGACCAGCGCGACCGCCCTTTGCGCAGGTCTTGTCGTGCTGGCTTCGTTTTCGCTTGGCGCCGAGGCTGCACGGCGCCACTACCGCAGCCATTACCATCACGTTCCCGAAGTGGCCGCGATCCCTCCGCGCGCCTTGCCCTATCCGCAGCTCCCTCTCCCGTTCGAAATTCCCGGCGCGCAATATCTGCCGGTGGCCTGGGCCGACGTGAAGGGCTGGGGCGATGACGATCATCTCGCCGCCTACAAGACTTTCCGCGCCAGCTGCCATTCGATCAATGCGCAGACCGCTCCGCCCGAGCCGAAAGCCTTGGCCGGCTCGCTGATTGAACCCTGCCGAGCCGCCAAGTCGCTCGACAAGTCACGCGAGCCGACCGACGACGCGGCCGCAAAGAGCTTTTTCGAGGCAAACTTTTCGCCGCTGCGCATCTCGCGGCTCGGCGAGCCCGACGGCTTCGTCACCGGCTATTACGAGCCGGTGCTGGACGGTTCGCGCACCCAGACCGACGTTTACAACGTTCCGGTCTATCGTCGTCCCTCGAACCTGTTCGTGCGCGGCTTCAACCAGGCCTCCGTCAGCCTGCCCAACAAGGGACCGGTCTATCGCAAGATCGGTCGCCGCAAGCTGGTGCCCTACTACGACCGTGGGGAGATCGAGGACGGCAAGATCGCCGGTCGCGGGCTGGAGATCGCCTGGCTGAAGGACCCGACCGATCTGCTGTTTGCCCAGATCCAGGGCTCGGCGCGGATCAAGTTCGACGACGGCAGCAGCATCAGGCTCAATTACGATTCCTACAACGGCTATCCCTACACGGCCGTGGGACGCATCCTGATCGAGCGCGGCATCATTCCGAAGGAAGAGATGTCGATGCAGAAGATCAGGGAATGGATGGCGCAGAACCCTGATGGTGCCAAGGAGCTGCGGCGCCAGAACCGCTCCTACATCTTCTTCCACGAGGTCAACCTGTCCGACAAGGACGAGGCGGTCGGCGCGCAGGGCATCCCGCTGACGGCCGGCCGTTCGATTGCGGTCGACAAGTCGCTGCATGTCTATGGCACGCCGTTCTTCATCGAGGGCGAGCTGCCGCTCGAGTCCGATCGCGCCAAGACGCCGTTCCATCGACTGATGATCGCGCAGGACACCGGCTCGGCGATCATAGGTCCCGCCCGCGCGGATCTCTATTTCGGCGCGGGCGCTGACGCCGGCCGCGTCTCGGGCCGGCTGCGGCACCCCATGCATTTCGTGATGCTGGTGCCGAAGAGCCTCGATCCGAATTTGCGCGCTGCGCGGCTGCCGGTGCCGGATCCGCGGCCGTCGGAGAAGATCGCAAAACTGTTTCCTCAGCCGGCCGTTTCAACGCCGGTCAAAGACGAGACCGTGGCCATTGCCGGCCCGGTGCCGCTGCCGTCGCCGCGTCCTGTGATAGAACCTGCCCGCGAACCGCGCAGGCATATGAAAAGCCGTTCCCAGCAATGAAGCGATCGTCCCGTCCGCCCGTGCTGGAGCCGCGTCCCCCACGCCGTCGTGTGCTCACCGAGGAAGATCACGAGCTGTGGGAGCTCGTGGCAAGGCAGGTCAAGCCGCTGCGGAAACATCGCGCGACGAAGCTGCACGCCGCGCCGCGCGCCGAGCCGTCGCCGGTATCGCCGGCTGCCAAGCCCGCGCTGTCGCCGCGGCTGTCGGCTGCTCCGCCCGCGCTGCGTCCATCGAAGCCGGCGATGCCGCCGCTCGCCCCGCTCGGCAAGCGCGAACGGACGAAGCTGTCGCGCGGCCGCAGCGAGATCGAGGCACGGCTCGATTTGCACGGCATGACTCAGATGCGCGCTCATCGCGCCCTGACCGGCTTCCTTCATCGCGCCCATCACGAGGGCCTGACCTTCGTGCTCGTCATCACCGGCAAGGGCCGCAGCGGCGGTGAAAGCGGCGTGCTCCGCCGCCAGGTGCCGGAATGGCTGAGCCTGCCGGAATTTCGTGCCTTCGTGGTCGGGTTTGAACAGGCTGCAATCGGGCATGGCGGCGAGGGTGCGCTGTACGTGCGGATCAGGCGGGCGCGATTTTAGTGGAATCGAGCGAGCCCCGGGGCTCCTCTTGCCGCTCCCCGCTTGCGGGAGAGGGGGCGCACCGCCTATGTGGCTACTTATGACTCCTAAAACGGCCGGACGATGCCGACGCGCGGAATCAGCGTGATGATCAGGCCGAAAATATTGGTCTTCTTGTCCTCGGCCGGTATCACCGGCGTCTCGTGCTTCGCCGGCAGCATCTTCACAGCGTGCAGGATCAGGAACATGCAGACCGCCCAGCTCGACATCCAGCGCGAATAGTCGAACACCATCGCGAACATCACGACATAGCCAAGGCTGACGCCGATCAGCGCCGCGACGATCAGGCGTCGGTGCAGATCGCTCGCCAGTGCGCGGATCAGATCGGACAAATAGCGCCACAGCGGCGTGTGCAGCCAGATCAGCAGCGCGAACACGGGAATGCCGAGGCTGTTATGCGGCAGCCAGGCCCAGGTGTCGGAAATCTCCTTCGAGAGCGGCTGGTACCAGATATAGGCGAATTGCAGCAGATCGGTGCGCGAGGGATCGACCATCCGGGTCTTCAGATAGGCCACGAAATCCGCTTCGGGGATCGGCATCGTTCCGAGGAACTGGGCCGCGAAGAACAGCGCGGAAACGGCGACGACGGCCACGACGCCAAACCCGATGTTGGTCCGGTTGCAGCCGTAGGTCAGGTAGTGCCTGATCACGACGATGGTGATGATCGTCGGCACATACATCAGCAGATGGATGTGGTGGATCAGGACGAGGATGATCGAGAACAGCGCCGCCGTCGCCACGAACAGCAGTGACCGCGCCGGCATCAGCAGCAGCACGAGCGCCAGCAGGCAGCCATAGATGTCGAAATGTCCGAGCGTGTGCATGAAGTTCTTGAGAAAGTACGGCGAGCCCGCGATGAAGACGAAGAGCGGCAGCGTCTTGGCGGTGAAGCCGAACGTCTTCTGGAACAGCCTGAGATAGAGTCCCAGCGTCACCAGCCACGCCGCGCCTGAAATCGCGAATACCAGCCAGACCGGCACCTTGTCCGTGAACAGCGCGACGATCGCTCCGATCAGCGCGCGCTTGATGAAGCCGAAATGGTAGTCGACGAGCAGATGGATATAGGGGACGTAAGGCGGCAGCTTCACCTTGTGGATGAACACGCCGACGATCACCGCCGCGTTGATCGCGAGCAGCAGCCGCCAGGGATTTTTCTTGAGGTCGGCGATCACGTGGCACCCGCGGCGGGTCGAACTCCGCCGTCGTCTCTGGCCTGGTGTGCAATTTCGCACCAGGCCAGGGACGACAGTGGGATTGATAGCTGGACTGGCCCGATTTTACAAAATGAACCGGCTCAGATCGGCGTTCTTGGCGAGGTCGCCGACGTGTTTCTGCACGAAATCGGCATCGACCCGAACGGTCTCGCCGTTGCGGTCGGGGGCAGTGAAGGAGATCTCGTCCAGCACCCGCTCCATGACCGTCTGCAGCCGCCTTGCGCCGATGTTCTCGACGGTGGAATTGACGGCGACGGCGACGTCGGCGAGCGCGTCGATGGCGCTGTCGGTGATGTCGAGCGTCACGCCCTCGGTATGCATCAAGGCGACATATTGCTTGATCAGCGAGGCCTCGGGCTCGGTCAGGATGCGACGCATGTCGTCGCGAGTCAGCGCCTGCAGCTCGACGCGGATCGGCAGGCGGCCCTGCAATTCCGGCAGCAGGTCGGACGGCTTGGCGACGTGGAAGGCGCCAGAGGCAATGAACAGGATGTGGTCGGTCTTCACCGCGCCATGCTTCGTCGACACCGTGGTGCCTTCGATGAGGGGCAAGAGATCGCGCTGCACGCCTTCGCGCGAGACATCGCCGGCGGCGCGGCCTTCACGGGCGCAGATCTTGTCGATCTCGTCGAGGAAGACGATGCCGTTGTTCTCGACCGCGCTGATCGCCTCCAGCGTCAGCTGATCGGTGTCCAGCAGCTTGTCCGATTCCTCGTTGACGAGGATCTCGTGCGAACCCTCGACCGTCAGCCGCCGCGTCTTGCTGCGGCCGCCCAGCTTGCCGAAGATGTCGCCGATCGAGATCGCGCCCATCTGCGCGCCCGGCATGCCCGGGATCTCGAACATCGGCATGCCGCCGCCTGACGACTGCGTCTCGATCTCGATTTCCTTGTCGTTGAGCTCGCCGGCGCGCAGCTTCTTGCGGAAGGATTCCCGGGTGGCCGAGCTGGCATTGGCGCCGACCAGCGCATCGAGCACGCGCTCTTCGGCTGCGAGCTGGGCGCGGGCCTGCACGTCCTTGCGCTTGCGTTCGCGCACCTGGGCAATCGCAACCTCGACGAGGTCGCGCACGATCTGCTCGACGTCGCGTCCGACATAGCCGACCTCGGTGAACTTGGTCGCCTCGACCTTCAGGAATGGCGCATTCGCGAGCTTGGCAAGCCGTCGCGCGATCTCCGTCTTGCCAACGCCGGTCGGCCCGATCATCAGGATGTTCTTCGGCAGCACTTCCTCGCGCAGCGAGCCCGTGAGCTGCTGCCTGCGCCAGCGGTTGCGCAGCGCGATCGAGACGGCGCGCTTGGCGTCGGTCTGGCCGACGATGAAACGGTCGAGTTCGGAAACGATTTCGCGGGGGGAGAAGTCTGTCATGGGACCCTAGCTAGGATTGGAAACCGGCGGGGACAAGCCGCTTTTTTGACTGTCAAATGATCGGCGGACCGGATTGCCATTGCTTCACGGCCTCGACCGGATGAATGAGCATCAGGACGTTGAGCGTCAGATTGTCGCGAATATGCAGCGCCAGCATGATCTCGAAGGCAAGCCCGAGCGCGACGGTCGCCGTGACGGGCAGCACGCGTGCGGTGAGGAACCCCAGCACCATGAACAGCGTGTCCGAGACCGAATTGACGATGCTGTCGCCGTAATAGTCCAGCGAGATCGTACCGGCGCGGTAGCGTTCGATGATCACAGGCGAATTCTCGACGATCTCCCAGGCGCCCTCGATCAGCATCGCGATGATCAGCCGTGCGGGCCGGCCGAGCCGCCGCGACAACAAGAGCCACGTCAGTCCATAGAACAGGAAGCCGTGGAGGACGTGCGAAAAACTGTACCAGTCGGCGAAGTGCTGGGAGTTCTCCGAACTGTTCACCACGCCGTGCCACAACTTGACGTAGCCGCAGGTGCAGATCGGCACCCGGCCCATCGCGAACAGGATCGAGGCCTGCAGCGCCAGCAGCAACAGCGCGATTCCGACCCAGTAGGCCGCGGGGATCGCCGTCCTGGTGCTGGCGGGCGCGAGGATCATGCCCAAAGAGCGGTGCGCTCCCTCTCCCGCTTGCGGGAGAGGGTTGGGGAGAGGGTGTCTCCGCTCGCGAGGGCCGCCAAGAGGCGAGAGCCCCCACCCGCGCCTTCGGCGCGACCTCCCCCGCAAGCGGGAGAGGTTAGACCGAGCGCGCCGCTACGCTGTTCATCCATCGATGGATCCTTCAACCGGCCGTCAGCGCTTCGATGGTGACGTTGCGGTTGGTGTAGACGCAGATATCGGCGGCGATGTCGAGGGAGCGGCGGACGATGGCCTCGGCGTCCTTGTCGGTGTCGACAAGGGCGCGGGCCGCCGCCAGCGCGTAATTGCCGCCGGAGCCGATCGCCATCACGCCGGCCTCGGGCTCGAGCACGTCGCCGGTGCCTGTCAGCACCAGGGAGACGTCCTTGTCGGCCACGATCATCATGGCCTCGAGCCGGCGCAGGTAGCGGTCGGTGCGCCAGTCCTTGGCCAGCTCGACCGCGGCCCGGGTCAATTGTCCCGGATATTGCTCGAGCTTGCTCTCGAGCCGCTCGAACAGGGTGAAGGCGTCGGCGGTGGCGCCGGCAAAGCCACCGATGACGTCGCCCTTGCCGAGTTTCCGGACCTTTTTGGCATTGGACTTGATCACGGTCTGGCCGATCGAGACCTGGCCGTCGCCGCCGACCACGACCTTGCCGCCCTTGCGGACCGTCAAAATCGTGGTGCCGTGCCAGACCGGCGAGCTGTTCTGCGAATCTTGCATCATAACCCTCATTGTCCTGGCTGATTTAGGCGGTCATGGCCGAGGGGACAACAGGCGCACAACGGCCGTTCCGGGCCGAATTCGCTCACCATAGGCAGAAGTAGAGGCCCGGTCAGCCGTTCCCGCAGTAGCGAAGGCGTCATTTGGCTGTTAAGAGACTGGCGTTTTCGGCTCCCAAGCTAGGATGAAAGCCAGCTTTCAATGCGCACCGCGACGATCAAGCGCAAGACCAAGGAAACCGACATCGAGGTCAGCGTGAACCTCGATGGCTCCGGCGTGGCCAATATCGCGACCGGCATCGGCTTTTTCGACCATATGCTCGATCTCCTCGCCCGCCATTCCCGCATCGACCTCACGGTCAAGGCGGTGGGCGATCTGCACATTGATTATCACCATACCACCGAAGACACCGGCATCGCGCTCGGCCAGGCGATCAAGCAGGCGCTCGGCAACATGGCGGGCATCACCCGCTATGCCGGCGTGCACATGCCCATGGACGAGACGCTGACGCGTGTGGTCATCGACATTTCGGGCCGCCCGTTCCTGGTGTTCAGGGCTGACTTCCCCCGCGACACGATCGGTCAGTTCGACACCGAACTGGTGCGCGAGTGGTTCCAGGCCTTCGCCATCAACGCCGGCGTGACTCTGCACGTCGAGACCCTATATGGCGATAACAGCCACCATATCGCCGAGTCCTGCTTCAAGGGCCTGGCGCGGGCGCTGCGCACCGCGGTTGCGATCGATCCCAGGACGGCGGGCGAAATCCCGTCCACCAAGGGCTCGCTCGGCGGCTGACATCGCCGTCTCGGCGGCCACGCGCTGCCGGCGGCATTGAGTTGAATTCTCGAGCACGGGGCATCGAAAATGCCTGTCTACACAGTTCACGCTCCCCACCCCAGGCGGGGTCGATCTGCGCGCGACCGACAAATTCGTGTTCGTGCGCGACGGATTCCATTTCTGGGCGATGGTGTTCGGTCCGATCTGGCTGCTCTGGAACAGGCTTTGGCTGGCCCTGATCGGCTGGATCGTGTGTCTCGCCGCGTTCGGTGCCGGGCTATCCAGCCTCGGTGTCGGCCGCCGCTCGATCTTCTTTGCCAACATCATCGTCGCACTGCTGATGGGCTTCGAGGCCTCGAGCCTGCGCCGCTGGACGTTGTCGCGCGGCAATTGGCGGCAACTCGACGTCGTGGTCGCCGACGATGAGGACACCGCCGAGCGTCGCTTCTTCGAGCGCTGGAGCAAGTCACAGCGCGGCATCGTCCATGATCGATGGGCCGTCGACCGCGGCGGCCCGCCGCCGACCCGGAACGTGCCGGGCCAGCCATTTTCCAGCCCGCCTCCGATGCCGGCCGGCGGCATCATAGGATTGTTTCCAGAACCGGGAGGGTCAAGATGAGCGTCGCCATCATCGATTACGGTTCCGGGAATCTGCATTCCGCAGCCAAGGCATTCGAGCGTGCCGCGCGCAGCCTCGAAAATCCGCAGAAGGTTTTCGTCACCAGCGATCCCGATCAGGCCTATGAGGCCGATCGTCTGGTGCTGCCGGGCGTCGGCGCCTTTGCCGATTGCCGGCGCGGGCTCGATGCGGTCAACGGCATGGTCGAGGCGATCACGGAAGCCGTGCGCGTCAAGGCACGGCCGTTCTTCGGCATCTGCGTCGGCATGCAGCTGATGGCAAGCCGCGGCAAAGAGCATGTCGTCACCGAAGGCCTCAATTGGATCGGCGGCGACGTCGAGAAGATCACGCCGCGCGATGAAAGCCTGAAAATCCCGCACATGGGCTGGAACACGCTCGACGTGCTGCAAGAACATCCGGTGCTGAACAAGCTGCCGCTCGGCCCCAAGGGCCAGCACGCTTACTTCGTGCACTCCTACCACCTCAACGCCGCCAACGAGGCGGACGTGCTCGCGCGCGCCGATTATGGTGGTCCCGTCACCGCGATCGTCGCGAAGGACACCGCGATCGGCACGCAGTTTCACCCCGAGAAGAGCCAGCGTTTTGGCCTGGCCCTGATCTCGAACTTTTTGCGATGGAAACCGTGATTCTCTTCCCTGCCATCGACCTCAAGAACGGCCAGTGCGTGCGCCTCGAGCAAGGCGACATGGCGCGCGCGACCGTGTTCAATCTCGATCCCGCCGCCCAGGCGCAGAGTTTCGTCGCGCAGGGCTTTGAGTATCTCCACGTCGTCGATCTCGACGGCGCCTTCGCCGGCAAGCCGGTCAATGCGCAGGCAGTCGAGGCGATGCTGAAGACGATCAAGATTCCGGTGCAGCTCGGCGGCGGCATTCGCGATCTCGCGACCGTCGAGGCCTGGCTGGCGAAAGGCATCACGCGCGTCATCATCGGCACGGCGGCGGTGCGCGATCCTGAACTGGTCAAGGCTGCAGCCAAGAAATTCCCAGGCCGTGTCGCCGTTGGCCTCGATGCGCGCGACGGCAAGGTCGCCGTCGAAGGCTGGGCCGAGACCTCGCAGGTGACGGTGCTGGAGATCGCGCAGCGCTTCGAGGATGCCGGTGTTGCCGCCATCGTCTTCACCGATATCGCCCGCGACGGCCTGCTCAAGGGCCTGAACCTGGACGCGACGATTGCGCTGGCAGACAGCATCTCGATCCCCGTGATCGCCTCCGGCGGCCTCGCCTCGATCGAGGACGTCAAGGCGATGCTGACGCCGCGCGCGAAAAAGCTCGCCGGCGCGATTGCCGGCCGCGCGCTCTATGACGGCCGGCTCGATCCCGCCGCCGCCCTCGCCTTGATCCGCGACGCGCGCAGGAGCTGACACATGTTCAAGGTGCGCGTGATCCCCTGCCTCGACGTCAAGGACGGCCGCGTCGTCAAGGGCGTCAATTTCGTCGACCTCAGGGACGCCGGCGATCCCGTGGAGGCCGCGATCGCCTATGACGCCGCTGGCGCCGACGAGCTGACCTTCCTCGATATCACCGCGACCCACGAGAACCGCGGCATCATGCTGGACGTGGTCCGGCGCACGGCGGAGGCCTGCTTCATGCCTGTGACCGTCGGCGGCGGCGTGCGTGAGGTCAACGACATCAAGACGCTGCTGCGCGCGGGCGCCGACAAGGTCTCGATCAACAGCGCCGCGGTGTCGCGGCGTGAGTTCGTCAAGGAAGCCGCCGAAAAGTTCGGCGGGCAATGTGTCGTGGTCGCGATCGATGCCAAGCGGGTGAAGCGCCCGGGCGGCTCCGAGCGCTGGGAGATCTTCACCCATGGTGGCCGCAACGCGACCGGCATCGACGCCATCGAATATGCCCAGGAAGTGGTCGCGCTCGGCGCGGGTGAAATTCTGCTCACCTCGATGGACCGTGACGGCACAAGGCAGGGCTTTGACATTCCGCTGACCCGGGCGATCGCCGACAGTGTTCCCGTTCCCGTGATCGCCTCGGGCGGCGTCGGCAATCTCGACCATCTCGTCGACGGAATCCGCGACGGACGCGCCACCGCCGTGCTGGCCGCCTCGATCTTCCACTTCGGGGAATTCACCATCCGTGAAGCCAAGGAGCATATGGCCCGGCGCGGACTACCCATGCGCCTGGATGCCTGACGACTCCAGGTCATAAAAGTGCTACATCATCCGCGGGGACTGGCCCGACCGGCCAGACGGCGTTTCGAGTGTTCAGTATGCCGCGTTTCACGATCCACGATCTCGCCGTCACCATCGAGGCCCGCGCGGCCTCCGGTGGCGAAGGCTCATACACCCGCAAGCTTCTCGACAAGGGCGCCGAACATTGCGCCAAGAAGTTCGGTGAGGAAGCAGTCGAAACCGTGATCGCAGCAGTCGAAAACGATCGCGCGCATCTGATCGCGGAGAGTGCCGACCTGCTCTACCATTTTCTTGTGCTGCTCAAGGCGCGCGGCGTAAAGCTGGAAGAGGTCGAAGCCGCGCTGGACAAGCGGACGAACATGTCCGGGTTGGAAGAAAAGGCGTCGCGTAAAAACGGCAACTAGCCGAGGTGGAGAGATCGCGTCATGGATATCCGCGCACCGGAGCAGCAGTATAATCCATACCGCATCTATACGCGCGAGCAGTGGGCGCGACTGCGCGACGACACGCCGATGACGCTGGAGCCGGGCGAGTTCGACCGGCTGCGTTCGCTGCATGATCGCCTCGATCTCAAGGAGGTCGAGGACATCTATCTTCCACTGTCGCGCCTGCTCTCGATCTATGTCGATGCGATGCAGCGCCTGTATTACGCCGAACGCCAGTTTCTCGACATCCGCGACCGCAAGGTGCCCTACATCATCGGCGTCGCCGGCTCGGTCGCCGTTGGAAAGTCCACCACCGCTCGCGTGCTCCAGGCGCTGCTGGCGCGATGGTCGCCGCGGCCGAAGGTCGAGCTGATCACCACCGACGGATTCCTCTACCCGAAGGCTCTGCTGGAGCAGCAAGGCATCCTGCAGAAGAAGGGTTTTCCCGAGAGCTACGACCTGCCGCTGCTGCTCAACTTCCTGTCCGACATCAAGTCGGGCCGGCGCCACGTGCGCTCTCCGGTCTATTCGCATTTGACCTACGACATCGTGCCGAACGAATGGGCGGAGATCGACCAGCCCGACATCCTGATCGTCGAGGGCGTCAACGTGCTGCAAACCGGCAAGCTGCCGCGCGACGGCAAGGCGGTGCCTGTGGTTTCCGACTTCTTCGACTTCTCGGTCTATATCGACGCCGACGAGGCGGCGCTGCGGCGCTGGTACATCAAGCGGTTCCTGGCACTGCGCGACACCGCGTTCACCAACCCAAAGTCCTACTTCAACCGTTATGCGCTGCTGTCGGACGAAGAGGCCACCGCGACCGCGACTGCAATCTGGGAGCGCACCAACCTTGCCAATCTCGAGGACAACATCTTGCCGACCCGTCCCCGCGCGACGCTGATCCTGAAGAAGGGCGCGGATCACGCGGTGGAAAGCGTGGCGTTGAGAAGGTTGTAGGCGCGGCGGCCGCGGCCTTTGAAATTTCGGGCCGAGTATCTTTTGTTACCGACCGACGAAGGGTATTCAGCTATGGTTCCGAAAACGCGAGGGCCTCCATGGTTGATCGTCTCAGAAGCGCAGCGGAACAGCTCGAAGCACCGACGTGCCCGGACTGCCATATCGAAATGAGATGGTACCGCTCAGAACTCCTGGCCGACGAACCCACCCCTGTGATCGCCCATCTTTTCGTGTGCCCCCATTGCAAGCGCGCGGCGCAGGCAGATACCGTGTTCAAGGGCACCAGACCGTCGCCTGACAGGCTTTCGGCACCGCGGTTTCTTGCCGCTTAGCCTAGAGCATGATCCGGAAAAGTGTGAAGCGGTTTTCCGAAAAGATCGTGCTCAAACAAGGAGCTGAAGCGCGATGACGATTCGACCCGATCTCATCGCGCTTTAGTGGCACTGTCGATCCCAGCTACACCGCCAACTGCCGCGTCCGAGCCAGCCCGGCCAGCGCCTCGTTCAGCTTCTCGCGATCGAGCGGCTTGATCAGAAATCCGTTCATGCCCGCCTCGAAGCAGGCGGAGCGATCTTCCGCCAGCGTGTTCGCGGTGAGGGCGAGGATCGGTGTGTGGTGGCGGCCGGTCGCAGCCTCGTGCGCGCGGATGCGCTTGGTTGCCTCGATGCCGTCGAGCTGCGGCATCTGGATGTCCATCAAGACCAGATCATAGGGGCTGCCGGCAGAGTGGGCCGCCAGCCAGGATTCCAGGGCGGCCTCGCCATGAACAGCGATGACGACTTGGTGACCGAGCTTGGTCAGCAGCGACCGCATCAGCATCGCGTTGATCTCGTTGTCCTCGGCGACCAGGATCGACAGGCCGCCGGCCGGCATTCTGCCAGGCGCCGGCTCGACCGGCTCCGGCGCGAGGTCGGGCGAGGCGACGTCCGGTGTCAGCGCGAGACGTGCGGCGAGCGAGGCTGCACGCAGCGGCTTCACCAGGAAGCCGGTGAAATCAGGCGAGAGCTTGTCGTGGCGCGAGCTCGGCGTCAGCAGCACCAGCCGCTGCGCCGCATGGGCGCGGGCGGCCTCGCCGAGGCGATCGGCCACATCAGGGCCGAGCGCGCGGTCAACCAGTACAGCATGCCACGAGCGCTCCGGCAGCAGCGCTTCGGCCTCCGCCGCATCCGTCACCAGGCAGGTCTGGCCGCCCCAGCGTTCCAGCCGCCGCGCGATCAGCGACGCCTCGATGCCGTCGGCCAGCAGCAGGATCGACTTGCCGGTGAGGTCCGGGTTCGGAAACGCGGTCCGTCCGGCGTCGGCTTGCGAGGGCGCGAGTGGAACCGCGACCTCGAAGGTCGAGCCCTTGCCGGGTTCGCTCTCCAGGGTGATGCGGCCGCCCATGCGCTTGACGATGCGCTCGCTGATGGCAAGGCCCAACCCGGTGCCGCCATAGGTGCGGGAGACGCGGTCGTCGGCCTGTTCGAACTCGCGGAAGATACGCGACTGCGCTTCCGGCGCGATCCCGATGCCGGTGTCGCGGACCAGGAGGCTGATCTCGTTCGGCCGGATGCCTGGCTCGACGATCAGTGCGACGCCGCCTGATGCGGTGAACTTGATCGCATTGCCGGCGAGGTTGAGCAGCACCTGGCGCAGCCGTGCGGCATCGCCGGTGACCTCGAGCGGCAGTCGCTCGTCGACGTAAGCCGCGATCTCGAGGTTCTTCGCCTGCGCGCGCGGCGCCAGCAATTCGGTGACCTCTTCGATCAGGGTCGAAAGCGCAAACGCGCGCTGCTCGAGATCGAGCTTGCCGGCTTCGATCTTGGAATAGTCGAGCAGCTCCTCGATCAGCGCCATCAGCGCTTCGCCTGATGTCTTCACGGCGCGGGCGTAAGTCGCCTGCTCCGGCGTCAGATTGGTGTCGAGCAAGAGGCCGCCCATGCCGATGATGCCGTTGAGAGGTGTGCGGATCTCGTGCGAGGCCATTGCGAGGAAGCGCGATTTGGCACGGTTGGCGGCGTCGGCCTGGTCGCGGGCGTCGGCCAGCGCGCGTTCGGTCTCGGTGCGATCGGTGACGTCGCGGCCGACGCTCTGCAATTCGGCGGGCTGGCCGGCATCGAGACGCACAAAGCCTTCGCGCCAGGCGATCCAGCGGGCGCCGAGCGGGGTCGAGATCCTCTGGTCATGGATGCGCGTGCCGTTGCTCTCGCGCGCGCTGTCGCCCTGCTCCAGCACGTCGAAGTCGAACCGCGTGCCCACCAGCGCGCTGCGCGCCTGTCCGGTCAGCGCGCAATAGGCGTCGTTGGCGAAGGTGATGCGGCCCTGATCGTCGCGCAGCACGATGAGATCGCCCTGCTGCTCGAACAGGCTGCGCGCGCGTTCTTCGGCTTCCTTCAGCTCCCAATTGCGGTCGATCAGTGCCTCGTTATGGGCCGCGAGCTTGCGCATGCGCTTGTTGACGAAGCGCAGCCGCATGCTGAGCGTGGCAAGGCCAAGGCAGGCCAGTGCGAACAGGAAGCTCGCACCGATCGCGAAAGTATTGGGATCGTAGCCGGAATTCTCCGAGCGGCTGCCGGTGACGAAGCCGTAGGCACCGCCGAACGTCGCCGAGAAGATCATGAAGGAGCGGATCGCGAAGGCGACGCGCGGATGCTGTCGCCTGAAGCGGCGCATGTGCACCTTGATCCGGAACGTCCGACCCATCGCCACCGACCCTTGTCCGAAACCCGCCACCGCCATGCGCGACGATGTCTTGACCACCTTGCGAACAGCTTGAGGCTTTGGGGTCGCCTCGAAACAGGGTTGACGAGGTGTTAACGTCTCTTAGAGCGAAGCGGCCTGGAGATGGTGGTGGCCGCCGCGGGCCCCGACGATCAAGGCTGCGGCTTCCCTCTGCGAGAACGTCTTCGAGCGCACATAGATGCGGTAATCGGCCGGGCCTTCGCTGCCGAGATAGATCGTGGGGCGGTTGCCGCCGCCTTGCCCTGCTATGGCGACCAGCTGCGTGGACGGATTGCCCTGGCAGGCGCCGGGCTCATCGCTTTCGCCATCGTCGACGACGGCAAAGTCGGCCGCGTCGGCGTCGTCGGTGATCTGCACCCGCACCGTCGCCTGCGCGGGATCGTCGGTGAAGGCGATCTGGATGCCGGCGGTCCAGAACAAGGAGGTGAGCTCGACGGAGGTATCGCCGACGGCGACGCAAGGGTGCGAGATCGATCCGATCTCGTTGCGGGCGAATACCGCAGCCGCCAACAGGGGAACCACCGAGGCCAGGATCTTGAAACGCAACATGACACGCTACTCGCCGGGCCCTTAGAGGAACGTTTGGGCCTCATGGTTTGCAGATCGTAAAGGAAACTCGTTACCGCCGGGTTGACGCGCGGGATGATCACGCCGGCTGGCGCACATCCTCCGCGAGTGCGCGGTAGGACAGCGCCTCGGCCAGATGCAGCCGGCCGATCTTGTCAGCGTTGTCGAGATCGGCAAGCGTGCGCGCCACCCGCAGCACGCGGTGATAGCCGCGCGCCGACAGCCGCATGGTATCGGCAGCATCGCGCAACAGCTTTTGACCCTGGGCGTCCGGTTTGGCGATGTCTTCGAGCACCGCGGCCGGTGCCTCGGCATTGGTGCGCACCTTGGGCAGGCCGGCTTCGGCATAGCGTGCGCGCTGGATGTCGCGCGCCGCCGCCACGCGCGCCGCGACCTCGGCCGAGCCTTCCGCCGGCGGCGGCAGGATCAGATCGGCGGCGGTGACGGCCGGGACCTCGATGCGCAGATCGATCCGATCCATCAGCGGGCCGGAGATGCGGGCCTGGTAATCGCCGGTGCAGCGATCGACGCGGCCGCGCTTGCAGGCATAGCCCGGCTCGAACGCATTGCCGCAGCGGCAGGGATTCATCGCCGCGACCAGCATGAAGCGGGCAGGGTAGGTGACGCGGTGATTGGCGCGCGAGACCGAGACTTCGCCGTTCTCCAGCGGCTGGCGCAGCGAATCCAGTACGCGCGGATCGAACTCGGGCAGCTCATCGAGGAACAGCACGCCCTGATGCGCCAGCGAGATCTCGCCGGGCTTTGCGCGCGCGCCGCCGCCGGTCAGCGCCGCCATGCTGGCGGAATGATGCGGCGAGCGGAACGGCCGCCGCGATGTCAGGGCGCCGCCTTCGATCTCGCCGGCGACGGAGGCGATCATCGAGACCTCGAGCAACTCGCCCGGCGACAGCGGCGGCAGGATCGAGGGCAGCCGCGCCGCGAGCATCGATTTGCCGGCACCGGGCGCGCCGATCATCAGGATATGGTGGACAATTAAAATTCTTTAATGTATAAATTTCAGATGGTTACCGAAGCTGTCCGTCCCCAAGCCTACTCTTACATCCGAATGTCCACCGTCGTTCAGCTAAAGGGCGACAGCCTACGTCGTCAGCGCGAGCTGTCCCGCAGGTACATCGAGAAGCACGGACTCGAACTCAACAAGGATTTCGACGACACCGGAAAATCCGGCTTCACCGGCGAAAACATCGAAACAGGAAAATTCGGTGAGTTCCTGAAGGATGTTCGGAATGGCAAAATCGCGAAAGGGTCGTATCTCCTCGTCGAGTCGTTCGATCGGATGAGCCGCCAAGAGCCGATTGTCGCCCTAAAGCCATTCATCGAAATCGTAGAAGCTGGGCTGGTGCTAGTCACACTGGACGATGAACGCGTCTTCAAAGGCAAGATCAGCTTTGAGGACCTGATCATTTCGATTGCCAAGATGAGCCGAGCGAACGAAGAATCAGCCCGGAAGAGCGAGCGCCTTTCGCACGCCTGGAAAGCAAAAAGGGCCAATGCTGGCCAGAAGAAGCTCACGGCTCGCTGTCCAAGCTGGCTTCATCTTACTCCCGACCGGATGGCGTTCGAGATCATCGAGGACCGTGCCGCAACCGTTCGAAGAATTTTCAAGGAAGCTGCGTCAGGGTACGGCACATATACAATTGTGCGTCACCTGAACAATGATGGCGTCCCAACCTTCATGGGCAAAGGAGGCTGGCAAAGCTCGACGGTCAATAAGATCCTCAGCAGTCCTGCAGCGATCGGAACGTTCCAGCCCAATCGCTTGGAGGGCAATAAACGGATTCCCGATGGAGAGCCGATCCTCAATTACTTTCCTCAAATCGTGAAACAGGACGTATTCGAAGCGGCCCAGCGCGGCCGGCTTGAACGCTGGCGCGAAGCGCGACCCGACAAGAAGAAGGAGGCGGGGCCGCGTGGCGGGCGACACGGTAAGCAGTACTCAAATCTGTTCTCGAAGCTGGCCGTCTGCGACTACTGCGGCGAGTCCATGTACTATCAAAACAAGGGTGCACCTCCCAAAGGGCGAACGTATCTCGTGTGCTCTAACGCAGTTCAAGGTGGCGGTTGCCGGATGACGGGCCGGTGGCGCTATGACCAGTTCGAAAAGACATTCCTCTCGTTCGTCGAGCAACTTGATCTGGCGTCGCTGGTCCAGTCCAGTGAGCATTCGAATAAGCGGAGTGAGTTGGCGCTCAGACTTGAGGCCGCCGAAGGCAAGATCAAACTTCTTCAAGAGAGGGTGCGGCGTGCCATCGAGACCAGCATGGCACTGGGGGACTTCCGGAGTGACTTGCTGGCGGAGAGCATCAAGATTGGCGAGGAGGAGCTGACAGAGGCAAAGAAGCAGCAGCAGCAACTCCGCCACGAGGTTGCGATCCTCGACCAGACGGCATTGACGTATTATCGCAGCCCCGATCAGGTCGCGGAGCTGATAGAACGAGTGCGGGCCGCCAGAGGCGGGGATGTTTACAAGCTCCGCGCCCAGATAGCCTCGAGGCTACAATCGTTGATCAGCGAACTGCGCCTGACTGTTGACCCCGATACTCAGCGCTTTGAGGTGGTTTTCCGAGATGGCCAAGGAATGACACTGTTCGTCGATCCTGAAGAACCGGCAAAGTTCGTCCAGAAGGTCAGCGGGAAGGCACCGGTTTACGACGTGCTTTCCGCTGATAGCACCGTCGCACAGCTGCCAGCCGATGAACCGGCGATCGACGAGAAATAATGATTCCCGAACGGGTCACTCAGAGAACTTAAATTCCTCCGCTGGAAAACCCCAGCGGGTCGGGTGAGGAGAGCCGACATTTCTTAAGCCGGCCGAGGGAGCGCCGGCGCCAAATCTGATCATCGAGAGAAGATAATCCACTTTCTTCTTTCTTTACGCAAAAATATATGGCAAAAATCGTCGATAGCGCACGAATCAAGGATTCTCGATGCCTGCCATCCGAACCCGCCTTCGCAAGGTGCTGCCCCGTGGTCTGTTTATCGATCTGGACGACATGATTCGGGCCGGCTCGCTCAAAGCTCACGAGGTCGTCCGCGATCACGCTGGATTGAAGAAGAAGCGCAACGCACGTGGAGCCGAAGGGCAGCTACGCTTCCGGATCCTTGAAGAAGACTTTGAGGCGACGTGCGCGCTTCATGGAGGCCGCCTGCTTGATGGCGGCGTGATGCCGAACACCGATCTCAAGATTCATCAGCCCTTTATGCGCTTCGAGCAAAACGGGCAGGGGGTCATCTTGGCCCTGGCCACGATGCCGGCGACTGGCGAGCTGCCGGCAAAAAACAAATCACGCTTTGCCGGCGTCACGATCAATTACGATTTATCGCTGCGGCTCGATCTCGACGGCACTGGACCTAAGGTCGGCGATATCTTCGCAGTGTTATTGGTAGCGCGCGATCGAGAGCGAGCCGGAAAGATTGAGGAGATTGCGCTCGGCGTGATCGAGTCAAACTTCGAGAGCTATCTTTACTATGAGGCACTCGATGGTGTGCTTGCCGATGCCGCCGACGCGGAGCGTGACGATCAGAGGACGTCGCCGACGGCGGAGACCGAGGCGCCGCGTGTGACCTTGAAGAAAGTGGTCAAGCGGTTTGTGCCGCCCGAAACTCCGAAAGAGGAGGATGAGGGTGGCGCCGAAGGCTAGCAACGCTTTCTCTGAGCTAAAAACTCCTTGGTTGGTGAAACGATGCGTGTTGGTACCCCTGGATTCATTCCCGAGCGGTTGACCGAAGTGCGGGCAGCGCGGCGGTTAACGAGCATGTCTGCGCTTGCCCGGCGTCTGTGCGTGAGCGCGAGCACGGTGGCACGTTGGGAGGATGGGTCGAGCGCTCCCGATGCGGATGCGATGACGGCGCTGACCACGGCACTGCAGGTCCGTCGCGAGTACTTCCTGCGGCCCGTTATCGATAATCCGAGGGCGATTTTTTATCGGTCGCTGTCGACGACACTCGTGCGCGATATCGATTATCAGGAATCGCAGCTTCGTTGGCTGCAGGAAATCAGCTCGATTCTGCAGCATTACGTCGACTTGCCGGCGATCGATATCCCAAATGTCCTTGGTGATGCCAGTTACAAGCAGCTTCGCAATGAAGACATTGAGCGAATCGCGCTCGATTTACGGCGTCATTGGAAGATTGGCGAGGGGCCTTGCACGGACATCGTACCCTTACTTGAGCGGGTCGGCATGGTGGTCGGCTCAATTGAGATGGGTACATCAAAGCTTGATGGGGTTTGTACCTGGTCGGTCACCGAAGATCGTCCGCACATCTTGTTGGCGACCGATAAGATGTCATTCCCGCGCCGGCAAATGGATGCAGCCCACGAAATGGCGCATGCGGTGCTCCACAAGAATGTTTCGCAGGAGGAGCTGAAGCGCGATTTGAAGCAGATAGAGGCCCAGGCCTTCCGGCTTGCAAGCGCCTTTCTGTTGCCGTCGACCACCTACCCGTACGAGGTAAAACGTACGTCGCTTGCGATGTTGCTATCGCTCAAGGAAAAGTGGCGTGTCTCGATCAAAGCCCAAATAAAACGGCTGTCCGATCTGGAGATCATTCCGGAGGGTTATCAGACGGATCTCTACAAGCTTTACTCCGCCAAAGGCTGGAACCGCGAGGAGCCGCTCGATCAGGAATGGCCGCTCTCAGAGCCGCGAAGCTTGGCGAACGCGATGAATCTGATCGCCGATTCCGGTGTGTGTACGAAGGCCGATCTCCTTGCAGTCGAGTTCACGATGTCGGCTGGCGATGTTGAAAATCTAATCTCCCTGCCGCCGGGCTGGTTCACGTCCCGCGCGGCCGATGTTGTGCAATTAAAGCATGGCCTAACGCGTAGCATATCCTCGACAGATAGCCCCGGCGTCGTCGTGCCCTTTGGTCGTATCAAAGATCGGTAGCTTGAAGCGAAGGAAAAACAACTGCTACTCTATCAGGAACCTGCAATGCGAGAGACTAAAGATCGTGCGTGATAGGATACAAACGTGTCGTCCTCGCCACATCGGTACCCGAAAGTCCCGGGCGGGTAAGATAGTTCTTGACCGTCTGAGGGTAGAATTTCCGCCCGGTCGCCGTGGTAACTCCCGCATCGTTTAAGTGGCGCGCAATCTCGCTGTAAGATCGTCGCAATAGATCCGCATCCAATTTCGCCCTGAGTTGGGATGCAAATTCGTCAGCGGCCTTGCGATTCTTCGCGGCCAAATTCCTTCCGTTTGATCCAAGAATTTTGCCTCGGCGTTTCGCCTCGGCCAAAGCCGCCTTCGTTCGTTCGGAGATCAGCCGGCGTTCCTCCTGTGCGAGCGCCGCGAATATGTGCAGCTGGAAATCAGTGGCATTGGGCATTTCAGCGCAGACCAAGCCGATACCCTGTTCAAGGATACTGGCGATAAAGCTGACCCGGCGGGAGAAGCGGTCGAGGCGGGCAATGACGATTTTTGCGTTCTCGCGTTTGGCCAGCTGGATCGCTCGTTGCAATTCCACACGCGAATCGTCCCTGCCCGATTGGACGTCACAGAATTCGGCGATGAGTGTGCCGGCGCCCGCTACGAACTCGGATATCTTGCGGTGCTGAGCTGCCAATCCGAGCCCAGACTTACCTTGGCGCTCAGTAGATACGCGGAAATATGCGATGAATTTAGCCATATGGCGCCCAATCGAATGGTCGCCACCGCCATCAAGGAAACGCACAAACCGGACAACAGGCTGATAGGACGGCTGGTCGCAGACCTAAGATCTGGAGTTCCGGAAGCACCGTCCGGTTCAATTACTACTCGGAAGCTGGATCGAGCGCTGGAACTAGGGATTTCTACATAAGACCCGTCCCTCTGCGAAAAAGCGGGGGACTTCTCCAACAACCGGTTGGCCGCAACCGATGCTCGATGAAATACTCAGGAGGAGGCATACAGTGGCCACGATGACCGGGATAGATCCCAAGCGCAGCGCTAATATGGCGCGGATCGGTCCTCGGGACACCAAGCCCGAGATCGCCGTCCGTCGCGCGCTTCACCAGCTGGGCTACAGATTCAGGCTCCACCGGACCGATCTTCCGGGAAAACCTGACGTTGTTCTCCCTCGCCACCGGACGATTTTTCTGATTCATGGGTGTTTCTGGCATCGGCACCCGGGCTGTCGATTCGCCTACATGCCCAAATCCCGCGTCGATTTCTGGCGTCGGAAGTTTGACGGCAATGTGGAGCGAGACGCACGGGTCCGGAAAGCGCTTCAGGAGGGCGGATGGAAAGTTTGGATCGTGTGGGAGTGCGAAACCCGCGATCAGGGGGCGTTGAACCGTCTGCTGGAAAACGCGCTTCGGGACACCGAGTAACGGCGCCCCGAGCGATCGCCGCAAAACTCAAGCGCTTTACCTCTGACGCGGCAGCCAAGCCACGGGTACTCGACCTATTTGCGGGCTGCGGTGGTCTGAGCCTGGGGTTTCAAGCAGCGGGGTGCCAGATCGTCGGAGCGATGGAAATTGACGAGTTTGCTGCGCGCTCGCACGCGGTGAACTTCTGCACGGGGCAGCCTCAGGAGGTGATCGACCATCACGCGAAACCTCGGGACATTACAAAGATCGATCCTGAAGCGCTTGTCGAAGACTTTGGTCTTGGGCCAATCGAGCAGGCAGTCGACGTGATTATCGGTGGCCCGCCCTGTCAGGCCTACGCTCGCGTCGGCCGCGCCAAGCTGCGGGAAGTCGCGGAGCATCCAGAGGCGTTCAAAGTCGATCCTCGCGCGAACCTGTATTTAAGGTACCTCCACTACATTGAGGCTCTGCAGCCGCTCGCACTGCTCATGGAGAATGTGCCCGACATTCTGAACTACGGCGGTCACAACATCATGCAAGAGATCGTTGAAGCGCTCGACACAATGGGCTACGTCGCGCGCTATTCGCTCATCAACAGCGCGCATCATGGCGTGCCGCAGATGCGCGACCGAGTGTATATGATCGCATTCCACAAGTCGCTCGGAGCACAGGTCACATTTCCGGCCGCTACACGTTTCTGTAAACTCCCCTCGGGGTATGAAGGCACTCGTGCCGTCGCCCTTAAGTTCATCGAAGATCTGTTTGGTGGCACTGCCTACGTCGCGCCGGATACTGGAAACCGAAGCTTGCCGCCGGCAGTAACTGCGGCAGCAGCTATTGGTGACCTTCCTCCAATAACACTTCATCGAGAGGGAAAGCTCCGACGTGGCGCACGTCGCTTTACCGAACTCGTGCCCTATCGAAACATTCGATTCGATCGACTTTCTGAATATGCGCGTGAGATGCGTACATGGCCGGACTTCGATGCTGGCGAAGGTGTGTACGATCATGTGTTGCGCTACCTACCTCGGGACACAGCGATTTTCGAAGCTATGCAAGAGGGCGATGAATATCCGGCGGCGCACCGTGTGGCGAATAAGCTCTTCGAGCAGGAAGCTCGGCGGCAGCACATCAAGCTAGACAGCGCAGCGTGGAAACGGCTTCATAGGGAAATGGTCCCACCATACGACCCGAGCAAGTTTCCTAATCGATGGTGGAAGCTCCGTAAGGACAAGCCGGTGCGCACGCTCATGGCCCACATCGGCAAGGATACGTATTCGCATATCCACTATGATAGCGCGCAAGGCCGGGTCATCTCAGTGAGAGAAGCAGCGCGTCTGCAGTCGTTTCCAGACGGTTTCGTCTTCTCTGGCACGATGAACCCGGCATTTCGTCAAATAGGCAATGCCGTGCCACCGATCATGGCACGTGCATTGGCCGTGCAGATAGTAGCGGATCTACGGGCAGCTATTGCGAAGGAAGACCATGTCGTCGAGCGAGCGGCAGCAGCAATTTGAGCAGGCAGTGCGTGCAGTGCCGGGCATCCGACCGGATGCGCGGATCGCGAGTAATTTCGGTTTCTCCAACAGCGCACGTGTATTGGAGGGCGGGCTTTTCGCTTGCACGAACAACCTTCAAACTTATTCAGAGAACTTGTCTGCTGGAACGATAACAGCGCTCCAGCAGATGGTGTTCTTATGTGTGCTTACGTTCCCGCCTCAGGACGAAGTCTATTTCGCCATTTCGGTCGGGGGTGAGAGCTCCAAGCTGAACGACGGGCTCCTCAAACTCTTCCGTGAAGGACAAGCGAGAAACAGCGCCCTTGTCGCTGCTTCAAAGAAGCCGGGGAGCATCAGCAACAACGTCAAGTTCTATATCACAGATCACGGAAATCTGTTCTTTCACAATTACGACTTCAAAGAGTCGCTCTCAGAAGCTAAGCAGAAGGGTGATCTCGACCCAGACTGCCAAGCTAAGATAGATGCTATCCACTTCGCCATCTGGCCACCAGCAGCCTCTGCGCGACGCAGCCTGCTTGCGCGGCAATTCGTCGGTTACCTCGGCAACCTTGTTGGGCGCGAAAAAGTCCACGAAATCCGGGTGTGGGATGAGGCAGGGGCAGTTAGTCCCGGGATGCGCCGAATGCCCTCGACCATACCAATCGAAGAGATTGAGAAAGCGGTGGAGGCCCTTGGCGGCTATTATCGCGGTGGCGAGGTGCCCCGAATCCACGCCGCGCTTAACTTTCTCCAGCATAAGCACTTCATCATCCTCTCTGGACTCTCCGGAACAGGGAAGACGCAGCTAGCGCTCAAGTACGCGCGTGCGGTGCATCAAGTGGGTGTCAAGGAACCGGACCCGTTCCTCTTCGTCTGCGCCGTGCGACCCGAGTGGACCGACCCTACAGGCCTCACCGGCTATTACGATGTGCTGTCGAATCGATACGTTGTGCCGCCCTTTTTAGAAGCGGTGCTGCTCGCCACCGCGCACCGAGATTCGCCGGTGTTTGTCATACTCGACGAGATGAACCTTGCTCGTGTCGAGTACTATCTGTCGGATATTCTCTCAGCCATCGAAACTGGAGAGGCATTGCAGCTGCATTCGAGTGGCGTACCACTTGAAGGGTCGACCGGAACCAGCGTTCCTGCCGAATTGCCCGTGCCTCAAAACATCTACTTGATCGGAACGATCAATATCGACGAAACAACGAACCCGGTGAGCGACAAGGTGCTCGATCGAGCGATCGTCATCGACATGTCGACCGTGGATGTGCCTGGATTTATCGCAAATTTGCGGGTCCGCGAACCAACTCTCGTCGATGCATGCAATGCGTGCGAAGCGAATCTCAGAACGGCCCACGACATTATGGCTGCCCACGGCCTCGCCTTCGGCTATCGCGTTGTCGAAGAGGTGATCCGTTATCAGGCGTTTACGGCGAACCACCTGAAGCAGAACGCGACAGCCGTTCTCGATGATCTCATGGTCCAGAAGGTCCTGGTGAAGCTGCGGGGAGCCGATCGGCAGCGGTCACTTCTGACAGGGCTTGTTAAGGCGAGTGCGTCCCTGCCGCGATCGCAGGCGTTTCTAAACAGGTTGCTCGCTGATCTCGATGAGTTCGGGTCGTTCCAAGCAAGCCGGTGATCTATGACGGCGCTCGTCCTGGTCGATGAAGCAACTAGCACTACATGGCGGGTCTGGCCTGACCCCGAATCGATAACGCCGGGAGCCGTCCACGAGACCGGAAGCTATCTCTTTGAACTTCGCGATTGCGCAGAGGCTCTCCAGACGGATCTCGTCATCGACGATTTTCCGCTTGAGGCGCTACGGGCATCCACGCCGGATGCGGCACGCTGGCGCTGGTCACCGGGCTTTCATGCCGGCACAGTCGAAGTCGAGCTACGAGTGCAAGGACGGACACCACGCCGGCTTGAAATTATTACAGATCCCGATTGCCGAAAGCTCGCCCGAGCTGAATTTGACACCATGGTGCAGGAGATCCTTGCGGACACCTTTGCCCTGTTCTCGGTCAGTGCCTTCCGCAAGAGCGTCGCCCGGGGTTTCGGCGAAAAGCCGCCGGCGATCGCCCGCCTAGAGTTTCTGCGCTCGCGGATCGACGAGCTCGAAACAGTGATCGGGGCTATTGTGAAGAGCCCACGGCGAAGGCTCGCAGCGGAACAGGAGGTGTTGCCGTATCATCGCGCGACACGTGCAAGTGGCCTCGAGATAGTACGTTCGCTACACTCCGGCCGCGTCCTGAAAGAGCGAGCACAACCATCTCGTCTACCCAAGGCGCTTAAGGGCTTCCTTCCAGAGCAGATACGCACGCGCAGAAGAGTCAGTTCACTCGATCTGCCCGAGCATCGGCAGATGGGGGCCTGCCTACGGTTCTGGAGCACTTGGCTCGACGCTGCGGCGGAGCGGATCGAGCGAGGGGCGGTCGGTATGGACACTGAAAAGCGCCGTAGGTGCGCTGTCTGGGCGCTGCGTTGTCGCCGACTGGCGAGGCGAGTTGCCAGTCTCGCGACCGCTCCGCCTTTTGCAGAGGCTCGCGAAGATCGCCCCTACCTGACGGTCTCTGCAATCTTTCGAAATGACCCCGCCTACCGCCTTTTCTATCGGCTTTGGCAGGACATGAATCTCGGCATCGCATCCATATTCGGCGACTACCTCGATCTTTCCATCGCACGTACGTACGAACTTTATGAGCTATGGTGCTTCTTGCGCCTCGTTCATGCAGCCGTCGAGGAATATGGAGCGAGCGGCGTCGAAACCAAAGACCTGTTTATCACGGATGCCTCAGGCGGGCTTACGGTAGCAAGCGGTGCTGTAACCGTTTCCGTGGGAGAAGGGTTCAAGCTCTGTTTTCAGAAACAGTACAGGGAATTTTGGCTCGAAGCGGACGGTCGGGGGTCCTACAGCCGCACGATGACGCCCGATGTCGTCGCTGCGCTCAATCCGGCCGGTGAGGACAGAGTGGAGCGACTGATAGTTCTCGATGCCAAGTACCGTATCGATGAGAGCCTGAACGAGGCGCTGAACTCGATCCACACGTACCGCGATGCGCTTGTTCGAGAGGTGGAAACGGGAAAGATCGAAGGGATCGTGTCTGCCACCTACCTTCTGAGCCCCAGTGCACCGGCTACAAGTGCTTCGTATCATGAGACTGCTCTACCGGGCCGTCTATTTCACCCCGAATACCGGTCGACATTTCGATTTGGTGCACTGACGATGCGGCCGGGAATGAGCACCGACGAGGTGCGCGCTGCTTTGCGTCTTGTCATCGCTGATAGCGCCAAGTGATGGCATAACATCGATCTTGCGAGTCGAATTCAGCGATCGATTATAGCCGTTTGAGTGATCACAGCGCTACATGCGGCTGTCATGGCCGATAGCGAGCGCCCTGGGTCGACTGCTTGGTTGCAATGACGCTGTCTTGTGTAGTAACGGATGTGAAGCTAATCTGACAAGATGCTTAACAGGCGGGGGCGCTATTGGGCATCGAGCGAATCCACACGTACCTTGTGCATCCACACAAGGGCTCCAAGGACAAGCCAAACATCGGCGGCACCACCGTGTCGCTGAGCGGCAAGCTGTTCCGCCTACTCGATAACATCTTCTCGAACTCTGATGCGGAGCTGAATATCCAGATCGCGTTCAATCAGAGCGCAGATGGTAAGCAGCAGAATGCATGCCGGGACCTGCTGATTGCATATGTTCAGAAACCGACGCTTCCGAACGGGCGGCGGCTTGCTGAGCGGCTCGCGAGCGTATCAGACCAGCGCACCGGGCTCGGTTTGCTGTTTCTCATTGTTGGGAAGGAAGGACGAAACCACAAGATCGTCATTTCCAGATTTCCGACCGACACAGCAATTCTTGCAGAGGAGAAGCGCGCTTCGCTAACAGTCGAATTCCTCGAACGCGTATTCATGAAGAGCGCAAACTCATACAAGGCCGTGGCGTACGTGGACTCTTCTTCGGGTTCCGGCAGTTTCTGGCTTGGGCGCGCCGTTGACAAACAGATCAATAGTCCGCTGACGGAGGTGTCGAACTATTGGATCGTCGACTTTCTGGATTCAGGTTTTCAGGTCACTGGTGCAGCGGGAACCAGACGCCTCGCGGCGGCAATTCGCGAAGCGGCCAAGAAGGTCGACGACATCGACATCAAAACCGAGATTGTAGCGGCGGCGACTCTAGCTCGCGGCCTTCGCGGAAGGCGTACGAGTATCGCTGAGTTCTTAAGCCAGTTTCATCTTTCGCCAGCCGCAACGGACGCCATTCTAAGCGAGCTGAAAGGAGATAGTGTAGCGACAGAACAATTTCAGTTTGATGCAGAGGAGTTCAGGACGCAGGTAGGGTTTCGATCTGTCGAACTTAACAACGGCGGAATGCTTACCGCTGAAGCCAACGAATTCGACAACGTGTTTCGCAAAGAGGAAACTGGTCGAGGAAACGTTCGGTTCTCGACCGAAGGGCGGATTGTGAACGATAAACTTAGGAAGTCGCGATGAATCTCGCTGACGCTTACAGTGCGCGATACCACGTGGCGCTAGCACCCGTTGCAAAAGCGTTGGAGGCGCATTTGGGTGATCTGCTCGGAAGTGAGCCCCGAGTGGATCGAATTTCAGCACGTGCCAAGTCGATTGATCGGTTCTTGGCGAAGGCTGAAGCGGTTGTGGAAGGCAAAATTAAATACGCTGATCCGCTGCTCGAAATTCAAGATCAGCTGGGCGCCAGAATTGTTACTTTCTACAGGCCTGACGTAGACCGCGTGGCAGAGCACGTTCTCAAATACTTCCGAGCAATTGAATCGAAGGACTTGGTGCCCGATTCAGAATGGGAGTTTGGATACTTTGGTCGGCACTTTGTGTTGGTTGTTCCGTCCGACGTAATCGACGGGTCTATCGATAAATCGCAAGTACCGCGATTTTTTGAACTTCAAATCAAAACATTATTCCAGCATGCTTGGTCGGAAGCCAATCACGACCTTGGATACAAGCCAGGGCTGACCCCGCTCAATTCGGATGAGAAACGGCGACTGGCGTTCACTTCAGCGCAGGCATGGGGCGCGGATCGCGTATTCGATGAACTCTTTCGCGAACGCCAGCAGAGAGACGAAGCGCCACATTGAGGGCTCGCCTCTTATTCCGTCAATGGCAGACCAGCGTTTATGTTTGACGACTGCTCAAGACGGCGCATTCCCCAGCGTCCGCTCTGCTGCTAATTGCAGACCATAGCGCCTTCATCTGCAATGTCGCAGATGGGCCAGAACCGGGCTCGTGCGCCGCAACAAAGTCCGGGCTCATTCAATCACCTCGTCCGCGCGACCGATCAGCGTGGCAGGCATTGTGAGACCGAGAGACTCCGCCGTCTTCAGGTTGATCACCATGTCATAGTCAGTTGGCTGCTCCACCGGCAGTTCCGCGGGCTGCGCCCCTTTCAGGATTTTATCGACGTAAGTTGCGGATCTGCGAAAGATCGCCGGGATATTGGGGCCGTAGGAGATCAACGCGCCTGCCTTTGCCATCAAGCCAATGAACACCATCGTTGGAAATCTCCCCTGGGTCGCATTTTCCGCGATCTGTGCGCCGGCATTGAGCATCATTGGGTCATTGTTTATAACGATGCCGGTGACCCCGGAAGGCTGGATGGATGCAAAAGCCGAATCAAGATCTTGAGACTGCCTGATCTCGATGATCTGAACTTCCAGCTTGAGTCGTTCGGCAGCAGCCTTGCTCTGTGCCACGTACAATTTCGCGAGACCGGCATCGCTGGGATTTACGAAGACAGCAACCTTCTTCAGTCCTGAAACGGCTTCGTTCAAAAGCTCCACTCGTTTTGCGGCAAGGTCGATCCCCATGTTGGAGAAGCCGGTAATGTTGCCGCCCGGCTGTGCAAGACTCGCCACGAGGCCGCTGCCGACCGGATCGGGCACGACAACGGAAACAATTGGAATGGACTTCGTCGCCCTCTGCGCAGCAAGCGCCGCTTGTCGGGTGACCGCAACTATCAAGTCGACATTTTGAGCAACAAGCGCCGCGGCGTTCTCAGCAAATCGATCGTAGCGTTCGGCGGCATACGTATTGATGAGCCTTATGTTCTTGCCTTCGACATAGCCAAGATCCTGTAAGCCATGGCGCACCTCCCCAAGAAACAAGGCCTCTTCCTGTTCGCTGCCGGCATGCCATAGAATTCCAACGGTAGGGAGCAGCCTGCTTCGCTGCGCGCGGGCAATGTGAGGCCAAACCGATGCTGCACCTAGGCCTGCAATGAGTGCGCGCCGTTGCATTTCCGGTTACTCCCTTTCTTGTCAGTCAGTTCTTATCGCCTATCAGCACTGCAGCTCATCAGGCCGCGTGCGAAATCAGCATTGGAGCGTTTCTAGCTATTATCGTACCAACTGCCTGCTCCGCGTCAATTCTCAACGACTTTGGCTAATAGCTCATGCGGGGAGCTCCAAACAACCGCGAGGCTCGAAGGAACCAATGTCCGAGTTGGGTCAAAAGGCGGCCAAGGCGACATGGGTAGAGCCGCAGTTTTATGCGGAGGTCGAGTACCGCGCCATCACGTCGGAAGGGCTGTTGCGCGCCAGTTCGTTCAAGGGGCTGTCGAGGAAATCAGGGCGTCGGTGAGTGCATTATCGAGGAAGGTCGGCTGACTGCGCCAGAGCGGACCAGAATTGCTCAATCTGAGCTCTTCGCATTTTGACCCCCTCCGGAAGTCGAGCGGTCAAGTTTGTTGCAGCGCGGTACCGCGATACTTGTGCGAAATTCGATGCTAGGCTTTGGCAGGTTCTCGCCAAGGGAGACCAAACTCGTGAGAAGGCGCGAGTTCATCAGCTTGGTCGGCGGTGCGGCTGCGTCACCGGTTCTCCAGGCTGTCAGTCTGCGCGCCCAGCAGACGGCAATGACGCGCGTTGGAATCGTCACCATCCAATCTCCGACGTCAGCGCCTTATGTCGCACTCCGTCAACGCCTGCGTGAACTTGGATACATTGAAGGTCAGAACCTCACTCTGGACTTCGTGAACCCGACACGGCAATCCGAAGGTAGCGCTGGAGCGATTCAGGAGCTCATTCGTCGAAAAGTCGATATTGTCCTGGCGATCTATCCGGCCACAATGGCAGCCGTCGTCGCAGCGGCACCCGGCACGCCTGTCGTGATGGTGGCGGTGGATTATGATCCGCTCGCGCTCGGCTACGTTAAGAGCCTCGCTCAGCCAGCAACAGAAGTGACCGGCCTGTACTTGCAACAAATCGATCTCGCTAAAAAGCGCGTGGAGCTTCTGACGCAGGCTCTGCCGGACGTCCATGCGGCGACTGTGTTCTGGGACACCGTGTCGGAGGACCAATGGAAGGCGACAGCCAGTGCTGCGCCGGAATTTGGGTTGCTGCTTGCCGATGTCCAATTGCTGGATCAGCCCTATGACTACGAAAAAGCGCTTGCAAAGGTGCCGCCCGATTTCCGCAGCGTTGTTATTTTCCCGGCATCGCCGGTGTTTTACCGCGACCGGGAACGACTCGCAGAATTTACAGTTCGGCAGAAGGTCGCAACAATATTTGCATTTCGCGAATGGGTCGATGCGGGTGGCCTATTTTCCTATGGTGTAGACTTCCCTGCAATGTTCAGACGAGCCGCAGAATTTGTTGACATGATCGCGAAGGGCAGCAAACCGGGTAACTTGCCAGTTGAACAGCCGACCAAATTCGAACTGGTTGTCAACCTGAAAACTGCTAAAGCAATTGGAATTGCAATTTCGTCATGGATCCTCGTGCGAGCCGACGCCGTGATCGAATAGAACCTTGTTTGCTGCTGCGGCGCAATGGTCTTTTCGTCGCCCATCAGCGAAGTAGCTTAGCTGGATTTGCTGACGCTCAGTTCTTCGCATTTGGCCCATAGCTGCTCTCGGCGATACGTGCCCATCGCGGCGCAGCAATTGCCAGAGCGCCCTCTCTTGGTAGTCTCAACTGCTCATCATTTAGCGAGGGTTCGAGTGAAGCGGCGGGAGTTCATTGCAGTGTTAGGTGGTGCTGCGGTGTGGCCAATTGCAGCGCGCGCCCAGCTTGCACAGAAAATGGCGCGTATCGGAGTTGTCAGCATCGGTGGGTCGACTGCTGACATGATGGGGCCGCTGCCGCCCAATCGCACCGTGCGTGCACTCCTGCGCGGAATGGCGGAACTGGGTTATGTTTACGGCCGCGATTTCGTGACCGAGCCGCGCGGCACCGACCGCATCGCGACAGTAGGTGAACTGGCTAGTTCCCACGTCGATGTCATTGTCGCCACCGGCGGCGGAACGGCGCTTTCCGAACTCAAGCAGGCGACGACGACGATTCCTATCGTTATGACGGCTGCTTCCGATCCCGTGCGCCAAGGGTTTGTCCAGAGCTTTGCCCACCCGGGTGGAAACTTTACCGGGATGAGCATGCAGACGCTGGAGCTCACGGGCAAACGTCTGGAGCTGCTCAAGGAACTCGTCCCGGCCGCCGAGGTTGTGGCCGTGTTGTGGGATTCGACCGACAGCGGTTTGTGGCCAGCAGCCTCAGCTGTCGGCCAGGCACGAGGCTGGAAGCTTCTGTCAGTCGAGATTCGCGATATCACGGAAATCAAGGCAGCCTTCAAGACAATGTCCAACGCGGGCGCCGGCGCACTCCTCATTCCGGCATCGGAGCTTTTCTTCAGCCGGGCCAGCCACATTGTCGAACTGGCCGCGTTGAACCGCATTCCAACAATGTATGAGCTGAGGCCATTCGTCGATGTTGGTGGCCTCGTCTCTTTTGGCGCCGATATCGAGCATATCTGGCGGCGTGCGGCCACCTACGTTGATAAGATATTGAAGGGCGCTAGTCCCGCCGAATTGCCAATCGAACAACCGACGAAATTCGAGCTTGTGATTAACAAGCGAACAGCGGCAACGCTCGGTCTGATCATGCCGCCCTCGATCCTGATCCGCGCCGACGAGGTGATTGACTAGCCACCCAACACGTTGCTGCAAATGCTCAGGTCTCCTCCTGGCCCATCGCTGCCGTATCCCACGGCGGAGTCTATGTCGGCTGTCAGAGGTAGACCGGACCTGCCGGGTCAAACCGTCCAAGTTATTCAGCGGCACCTTGCGCAGCATCCGACGTGGGCTCCCCTGATTGGCACTCTCAAGGTATTGACTGCTAAGGCTGCGAGGAACAGGCTTTTCACCTCATCGCCCGAGTCCTGACCTCAATGCTAACGCGAGAAGAATATCTCGAACGGAGCAAGGAAAACGCTCTCGCACTTCTCCGCGACGGCCGCATACGCGAGGCCGTTTCTTCGATGATGATGGATATCCTCAAACAGCCCGAGCCCCTCAAGGCCTCATGAAATCCATGCACTCGGCATCTGTGTTGCCGCGGCTGGCGATAGAAGGGCGGTGCGGGAATACATTGAAGGCTTTATCTGATATCCTTGGCAAGCGAACCTTGTCGATAGCGGCTCCGACGACTGGCAGCTTGCCGCCAACGTGGTGAGACAAGGATGATCTAAGCCCGCGTTCGAGCTAGTTCGAGAGCCTGTATCCGGCGTTCGCCGCCCTGATCGAGGTAAACCCTGCAAAGGTCCCGTCCTTCGGCGCACGTTCCGGCGGCGACGGCAGTTTGGCTTCCGCCGGAGCGACCAGCATCAGCGTGAAGGCCGTGGACGACATGATGGCTTGTTCGCTTCCCGATGCCAATCTGGTGCGGTCGGGTGGTCAGCGCGACTCCGCCGCAGGGGGCTTTTTGCGCGCGACCTGATTGAGCAATCCGGTCGGACCGCCGTCGTTCCTCCTGGCCGGGCAACGAGAACTCGGAAGCACGAATGTTGCAGACTCGCGCTCCGGAAAGCGTATGATCTGTTTCTGGGGTCAAGGGATGACTGCGCCAACAAACGAGCGGCCGATGTGTCCGGTATGCAAGCACCGGATGACCTTGGCACGCATCACTCCCGGCAAACGCGGATTCGAGAAGCGCACGTTTGAATGCTCGACGTGCGAACGTATTGAAGTGGTTTCCTTTGCTGTGGATCCTATGAAGACAGATGCGGTCGGCTGGCTCGCAGGCGAGTTGAAGCGGCCTCAATGAAGTTTGGTTGCAGATTTGCGTGAGGGAAGTGGTCTGATGGACGAGGACTTCTGCAGAGAGCAGCTACAGCGCATTCAGGCTCTGGCCGAGCGAGCCGATCCTTTCACGAAGCGGCGTCTGCTGGCGCTGGTTAGCCGATACGACGCGAAAGCAGACGGTTCGTCGAGAGGCTCGACGATCGGCCAGCCACCGCCTGTGCGCACTGCGCCACCGGCATCGATCTTCAGGGGGTCTGGCGAGGGATGATGATAGAGCGGCTGCCGGAGTGCCGCCTGAATGTCCGTAAATGCTAATGTATCTATCCCATACGGAAGAGTTACGGAGTATCCGCCCGCTTATTGCGATACATCATGGGGTTCTTAAGAGCGGTGCGATTTCAGCCGCCTTCTTTTCCAGATACGAGCCATGGCATGGCGAATAGCCGCCGGACTCAACACCCACCCACTCCGCCGGCAGTAAGCAGGTCAAGGGTCCTGACCCCGACCCATATTGTCCTACAGAGTCTATGTCGGCCTGAAGCTCTTGGGCTAGGAAATTCTCCAGCCCGATCTTGATAGCCAACTGAGTCAGGCCCTGATCAGTCAGGTCATCGACCTTAGAAGCAGCGGCTTCCTTTAGCTTTATGGCATTGTTGAGCATCTTTCCATTGAGTGCGCCCAACTGATCCGCGTAGAATCCGCTCGACGCATTGGCGATAGCCAGCGAAGCGACAAACTGCTTGACACACGCGACCGTCGAAGCTGCGCCCCTCTTTGCTGCAAGTTCTTCTTTAGCGGTACGAATGCGAAACTGTTCGCTTTTCGATGTTGCTCCAGCTTCGGCAAACTGCAATCGGCCCATCACCTTATCTTGGTAGAGACCCACGACCTCACGACATTGGGCGAATGCCTGAGCAAAGACTGGTTTAGCCAAGATCGCCGTGTTCATCCACTCAGCAAAGTCCACTACCGATCTATCAGGGCCGCCGATAGCGGGGCGGGTCACGGAAGCCTCTCCGGCTGGACTGCTACAAAACTCTCTAAACCCCTCAAATCTCGCATCCGACGGAGTAATACCGGCCGCTATTAGAGCTTCGAGGGTCGAGCCCTGCTGCTGACGAAGCTGATTATCAATGCAGATGCGATAGGCGGGTGGAAGAGCATTCCAGGACCGAGATGCAATGTTTGGCGGTTGCGCAGACGCAAAGGTCCCACAAAGCGCAAGAGATAAGAGCAGCGGAATCGATCGGTTAAAATGCATGAATGCCTCCGTTGAGCGCATTTTGTCGATTTAAAGCGGTGGGTCAATAAGCGACATCCTGATCACTTTGGCGCATGGACTGGCGCCAAGTGGTTGCGGCTAATCTGCGGAGGATTCGACGAGAGCGTGGCTTCTCGCAGGAGACGCTTGCCTATGAGGCTGACGTCAACCGCACCTACATCAGCAAGTTGGAGAAGGGCTCGACGTGGGTCGGCCTGGAGGTTCTCGTGAAAATCTCAAAGGTGCTCCAGGCCGAGCCGGCCGACTTCCTCGAGCGCCCCGCCCGTAGGGCCGCTAAGAAGGCCTAAGGGAGCTTGACTAAGTTCAGGCGGGACCGCTTCTGGCCCGGACCGCGTCGTGGAAAACCCTCCTCGGAATCAACCGAAGGAGGGTCTGACCAAATCCGATGGATAACGTCAGCGCTAATTCTTCGCCGCCTTCTTATCCTTCGCCCTGAAGTTCGCCTTGACCGCGCTCGCACAAGAGGACAAGGCGTCGTCTAGGCCGCCAGCCACCGCGAGGGTCTTGATCTGTTCCAACTGCTCGACCAAATCATCCCATGCGGCGTTACCGGTGCCAACAGCCTTAAGAGTCGATTTCCCGCGCTCCAGCTCCAGAGGCTGCTTTCCGTAACGAAGCTGGAAGAAGATTCCGCCATTCGCGTCGACCCAGAACTGCTCGCGAGAGATCCGCTTTCCCTCGCGAAAGAGCCCGATCTTCGTGATCTGCTGATCGATGCTGGACGTGAACTTGTTGCGCCTCTGAAGGACCGGAGTGTTGGCGGTCGGCTTCTGAACGGAAACTAGAGAGATCGTCGCTCGTGCCATGATGGGCTCCTCATTGTTCATGGAGCCGCCGTCTTCTGAATTCGGCACTTGGGCAACAGTGACATAGCAGCCAATGCCTATACTGGGTTAACCGATTGGGATTTGCGCGAGTTTCTGGGAGGTCTTTTCAAGCGATTAAGCAGACATTTGCGCGTCCGCTTTCGGCAGCCAACCGGACTCTCTAAAACGCCTGCCTGACAGCTGCTTTTGACCCATTTCGGACATCCTCCTCGCCCATGGGCATAACTTTCAGCTAAGTATCTCGCTCGGAGAGACAGCCAGTTCAATCACTCTGGGTGCTTCGCTCGCGGTGTTTTTGGGCGTATTGGTTCACGCTTGCGCTGCGTAGGATTGGATATTCTTAGTCAACGTTTCTAACAAGCTGTCGCGGAGCGCATCACGGGAGTTTCGCATCCAGACTGCCGCTAAAGGTAAGCGGCTTACGCTAGCCGATCTCTCGATCTTCAAAGGAAGGTAGGAAACCCCTTTGATCGCCATGCGAGACGCCCACCGCGGCACAATCGCGACACCCAGACCTGCTGACACAAGATTTATAATGGTCTGTTTTTCGTCCGCGACCTGAGCAACGCGGGGTTCATACCCACTTTCCTCGAACACCTTAATCGTCAGATCGTGGCTATGGGGCCTGGATCGGCGGTCCGGAACGATGAGCGGCTCATCTGCGATATCCTTTACGGAGACTTTCTTTCGGCGGGCCAATGGGTGCGCAGATGTCATCGCCACAACTGGTGTTTCGTAGAGCAGATGTCTGTACACAAGATTAGGGTCGCGGCCTCTCGGGGGGCGGACGAAAGCAAGATCCAAACGACCTGAAAGCAACCGAGGCAGAAGCCGAATGGTTTTGTCCTCCAACAGCTGGACTTCGACGTCAGGTCGCTCTTTTCGGAAGTCATTGAGTAGGAGAGGGATTAGGCCGGCCGCAGCACTATCGATTGCGCCAACTCTCAGCTTCGCAGCCTTCGCACGAACATCCTCTCGGAAGCGGGATTGGATTGCGTCCGCAAGGACAATGAGCTTGCGAGCGTCGCGCACCAGTTGCTCTCCGTCTTCGGACAGAGCGATACTCCGCGTGGTACGCAAAAATAACTTCGTCCCCAAGTCTTCCTCGAGAAGCCGCACGTGGCGTCCAAATGCAGATGGAAGGATTTCTAGCCTCCGAGCAGCCCGGCCAAAATGGAGTTCTTCGGCTGCGACTACGAAGCATCGCAATTGATAGAGGTCCATGTGCGCTCTCCGTCGCCCACATTATATCAAATGTTTATATAATCCTACATCAATAGGCCCGCGCGCTAACAGGTCTTAAGACGTCAGCAGATCAATAAATCTGGGAACGGAGACGCCTTATGACCAGTTCGCTGGAACGGCAAGTCTTGCGCAAAATCTCGTGGCGCATAGTGCCGTTTATCATGTTGCTCTACTTCATCTCCTTTATCGACCGCGTGAACATCGGATTCGCGTCGTTGACGATGAACAAAGACCTGGGGTTCTCTTCCTCAGTGTTCGGTTTTGGAGCAGGCATTTTCTTTCTCGGTTATTTCATATTCGAAGTGCCATCGAACATCATCTTAGATCGCGTCGGCGCTCGTCTCTGGATCGCGCGTGTCATGGTCACATGGGGCATCATCTCCGTTGCGTTTGCCTTCATCCAGGGCGAAAACAGCTTCTATACGTTGCGCTTCCTGTTGGGCATTGCCGAGGCAGGCTTTTTCCCGGGCATCATTCTCTACCTCAGCTACTGGTTTCCCGCTCGTCGAAGGGCGCAGGTCGTTTCTTTCTTCATGGCGGCAGCCCCTATTTCGACAGTTCTTGGCTCGCCGTTGTCTAGCGCGCTACTAGAAATGGACGGCATTTTGGGCCTGAAGGGATGGCAGTGGATGTTCATCCTCGAGGGAATTCCTGCTGTTCTTCTCGGCTTCGTCGTGCTCGTCTATCTAACGGATCGCCCTGAAAAGGCCGGCTGGCTCGCCGACGATGAGCGCAAGTGGCTCGTCGACACGATGAACGCGGAACATTCCGCTAAGGGATCGAAGGCGCATCACAGCATTTGGCGGGGGCTCGCGGATCTGCGCGTCCTTGCGCTGTCGCTGATCTACTTCGGAACCTCGGCGGGCCTTTACACGCTTGGTATTTGGGCTCCTCAGATCATCAAACAATTTGGCCTCTCGACCATGAGCGTGGGTCTCCTCAACGCTGTACCGCCGACTATGGCAATCCTCGCGATGATCCTCTGGGCACGTCATTCCGATCGCACAGGTGAAAGAACTTGGCACGTCGTCATTGCCTGCCTTATCGCCACCGTCGGTCTTGCACTCGCCGGTGTGGCGACCTCCGTCACAGCCGTCGTGTTAGCACTCAGCCTCGTGAACGTAGGCATCAGTTCTGCGAAGCCTCCGCTCTGGAGTATGCCCACGATGTTCCTGTCCGGTTCGGCTGCGGCCGCCGGAATCGCCACGATCAATTCTATCGGTAACCTCGGAGGTTTTGTTGGTCCCACAGTGATCGGCTGGATCAAGGACACGACAGGAAGCTTTCTCGGCGGTTTGTATGTCGTGGCGGGCCTGTTGTGCTTGTCTGCGGTCCTCACTTTAGTACTCGCAGGCTCACAGCGCGTGTCTAAAAGTGTCGCGGGCTCAACGAACTCATGAACTTCGATGACTTCAACCTGGATACGACAAACCCCCACAGGAGATTCGACGATGAAGACGTACAACATTGCAGCGATGGGCGGGGACGGAATCGGCCCTGAAGTTGTAGATGCGGCGATCGAAGCGCTGAAGGTCTGCGCTGAACGCGATGGTGGCTTCCAGCTGAATTTCACCGACTTCGACTGGGGATCCAACTATTACAAAAAACACGGCGTGATGATGCCGGAGGACGGCGCCGCCCAACTGAAAAAGTTCGACGCGATCCTGTTCGGTGCGGTCGGCGCACCCGATATTCCCGATCACATCACGCTTTGGGGTCTTAGGTTGGCGATATGCCAGCCGCTCGACCAATACGCAAACGTTCGGCCGACCCGCATTCTGCCGGGTATCACCAGCCCGTTGCGCCACGTTTCTGGCCCGGAGCTCGATTGGGTCATCGTTCGCGAAAACTCCGAAGGTGAATATTCCGGCGTAGGAGGTCGAGCCCACCGCGGACTACCCATTGAAGTGGCGCAGGACGTGTCCGTGATGACGCGGCCGGGCGTCCAGCGAATCATCCGATATGCCTTCGAATTGGCACAGTCACGTCCACGCAAGCTGCTCACCGTGGTTACGAAGTCAAACGCGCAGCGGCACGCCATGGTTATGTGGGACGAGATTGCAGCTGAGGTTGCGAAGGAATTCCCTGACGTGACCTGGGATAAGATGCTGGTGGATGCCATGACAATGCGAATGGTGATGAAGCCGCAGACGCTAGATACCATCGTAGCAACCAACCTTCATGCCGATATCCTTTCAGACCTTGCGGCGGCCCTCGCTGGATCTCTCGGAATAGCGCCGACCGCGAATATCAATCCTGAGCGCGATGCACCCTCGATGTTTGAACCGATCCACGGCTCCGCCTTCGACATCACCGGAAAAGGTGTCGCCAATCCAGTGGCAACGTTCTGGACCGCAGCGATGATGCTTGAGCATCTCGGTGAGAAGAGGGCGGCCGATCGGCTGATGAAGGCGGTGGAGCGCGTGACGGCGAATCCAAAGTTGCACACGCCAGATCTCGGCGGCAACGCAAAAACGAGGCAAGTGACTGAGGCCGTCTGCGAGGCGCTTCGTACCGCGAACGACTGAAAGTAGATGTCAGTGTCACCACGTCACGTATTAAGATCGATGTTCGATGCGGCGGTCGACGCTGCATCGCCATCCCTGCGCCTCCCCGCTCATCTGCCCGCTCCGCCTAAGGGGCGCACGATCGTCGTTGGAGCGGGCAAAGCCTCGGCGTCCATGGCCAAGGCGCTGGAAGATAATTGGTCGGGGCCTCTCACTGGTCTCGTCATTACGCGGGATCATCATAATGTGCCCTGTAAGCGCATTGAGATCGTCGAAGCCTCGCATCCGGTCCCCGACGTAAGGGGCATGAAGGCGGCGGAGCGCATACGAAGGATGGTGGAGGGGTTAGGCCCCGACGATCTCGTGATCGCTCTGGTCTCGGGAGGTGGATCAGCCCTTCTCACTCTTCCACCCCCTGGACTTACTCTCGCAGATAAGCAGGCTGTGAACGCAGCGCTGTTGCGCTCGGGTGCTTCGATCGGCGAGATGAACGTCGTGCGCAAGCACCTGTCGGCGATCAAAGGCGGACGTCTGGCGGCATCGGCGTACCCAGCTCAAGTTGTGACCTTGGTCATTTCGGACGTACCCGGTGATGACCCAGCCCTGATTGCATCTGGACCTACAGTTGCGGATCCTTCGACGTTCGCAGACGCGGCTGTGGTCCTGAAAAAATATGGTATCGATGAACCAAAATCGGTGATCGACCATCTGGGGCGCGCTGAGGACGAGACGCCGAAGCCAGGCGATGCTCGGCTCGCCACTGCCCGGATAACGACCATTGCGACACCCCAGCTCTCGCTCGAGGCGGCAGCCGACGTGGCTCGAAGAGCCGGCTTAACGCCGCTGATCCTGGGCAACTCACTAGAAGGGGAAGCGCGGGAAGTCGGCCGCGTGATGGCCGGTATCGCCAGGCAAGCAGCCGTATGGGGCCAGCCAGTGCGCCCTCCCGCCGTACTGCTATCTGGGGGCGAAACGACTGTGACGATTAGGGGCACCGGTCGTGGCGGTCGCAACGTCGAATTCCTGCTCTCTCTCGCGGTGGAGCTGGATGGCTTCCAGAATGTATTCGCGCTGGCGGGGGACACCGATGGGGTGGACGGCGCGGAGGAAATTGCCGGGGCATTTGTCGCGCCAGATACGCTGGCCCGCGCGGCAGCCCTGGGCATCGATGCCAAGGCATCGCTGGCTAACAATGACGGCCACGGCCTCTTCGAAGCCTTAGGCGATCAAGTCATCACTGGCCCAACTCGCACCAACGTCAACGACTTCCGCGCAATCCTGATTACCGCGGGTAACCATGGGACGGCCGGAAGGCCGCAGTAGCCATGCGCCGACAACGCAATGCCAAGATCGTCGCCACACTAGGTCCGGCGAGTTCGACGCCTGAAATGATCCGAGCGTTGTTCGAAGCCGGAGCTGACGTGTTCAGGCTTAACTTCAGCCACGGCACGCACGAAGACCATCGCGAACGCTACGACGTTATCCGCGCTCTTGAAAACGAGGTAGGCCGGCCTATCGGAGTGCTGGCTGATTTGCAGGGCCCCAAATTGCGGCTCGGCACGTTCGCCGATGGCCCTGTCCAGCTTGCCAAGGGCGAGACATTCGCGCTCGACTTGAACGGGGGCCCCGGCATCCAGCAACGGGTCAGCTTGCCGCATCCGGAAATCTTTCAGGCGCTAAGGCCCGGTGTGCAGTTGCTCCTTGATGACGGCAAGGTGCGGCTGGAAGTCGAAACTTCCGACGGGGAGGCCGCCCAAACGCGGGTCGTGGTCGGCGGCAGGCTGTCGGACCGAAAAGGTGTGAGCGTCGTTGGAGCTTTGCTGCCGCTATCCCCCCTGACGAAAAAGGATCACCTCGATTTAAAGTACGCGCTCGACCTTGGCGTTGACTGGATCGCGCTGTCGTTTGTGCAGAAGCCGGAAGACGTTCAGGAACTTCGAAGCATTGTGGGCGAGCGCGCCGGCATCATGTCCAAGCTGGAAAAGCCAGCTGCCGTCGAGCATCTCGACGACATTGTCGCACTGTCGGACGCGGTGATGGTCGCGCGTGGCGATCTCGGGGTCGAAATGGATCCTGAGCAAGTGCCGCCCATCCAGCGCAGGATCGTTCGCGCCTGCCGGCAGGCCGGCAAGCCCAGTATCGTCGCCACCCAGATGCTCGACTCCATGATCAGCGTGCCCACGCCAACGCGCGCGGAAGCCTCTGACGTGGCATCCGCGATCTATCACGGCGCAGATGCAGTGATGTTGTCTGCCGAGTCTGCGTCCGGGCAGTTCCCACTCGAGGCAGTGGCCATGATGAACAGGATCATCAAAGTCGCGGAGAATGACCATAGCTATTACCGGTCTATGAACGATGCCGCTCGACCGGCACCCAGCGCCACAATACCCGACGTGATTTGCTCAGGGATACGCGAAGCAACCCGTCTGCTCCCGGTCGCGGCCGTCGTGACCTACACGACGTCCGGATCAAGCAGCCTCAGGGCGTCACGGGAGCGACCTTCGGCTTCGATCCTCAGCATGGCCACAACCATGAGAACAGCACGTCGCCTGACCCTCGGATGGGGCCTTCATTCGATCGAAGCCCCCCCGGTCTCCTCGGTTGATGAAATGAGCATGCGGGCCTGCGAAACGGCTATCCGCGAAGGCTTCGCCAAAACAGGCGACACCATCGTTGTCGCGACCGGAACGCCGATCGGGGTGTCCGGAACCACCAATACCCTCAAAATCCTGACGGCCTAGCTGAAGTCGCAAGAGGTAACAATGACTGCAATCACTTCGGTTCGAGCTCGTGAAATCCTGGATAGCCGCGGCAATCCTACCGTTGAGGTTGACGTTGTGCTGGAAGACGGTTCGCTCGGCCGGGCCGCGGTACCATCAGGTGCGTCTACCGGTGCGCATGAGGCGGTTGAACTGCGGGACGGGGACAAGGCTCGCTATCTCGGAAAGGGCGTGACCAAGGCCGTGGCGGCGGTCAACGGTGAAATCTTCGAGGCATTGAGCAACATCGACGTCAAGCAGCAGGTCCAAATCGATGAGATTATGATCGCGCTGGACGGGACTGCGAACAAGAGCCGGCTCGGCGCAAATGCGATCCTGGGCGTGTCGCTCGCCTGCGCGAAAGCGGCCGCAGAATCGCTGGCTATGCCGCTGTATCGCTACGTCGGAGGCATCTCGGCCCGGGTGCTCCCGGTGCCTATGATGAACATCATCAATGGTGGCGTGCATGCCGACAATCCGATTGACTTTCAGGAGTTCATGATCCTCCCGGTGGGCGCCTCCAGCTTCTCCGAAGCGCTGCGCTATGGAGCCGAAGTTTTCCATACGCTCAAGTCGGAGCTGAAGAAGGCCGGCCACAATACCAATGTCGGTGACGAGGGAGGCTTCGCTCCAAATCTTCCATCAGCCGATGCCGCGCTCGAGTTCGTCATGAACGCGATCGGCAAGGCCGGGTTCAAGGCTGGCAGCGACATCATGCTGGGGCTCGACTGCGCCTCCACCGAGTTCTTCAAGGGTGGCAAGTACGTCTATGAAGGAGAGGGCAAGACCCGTTCGATTTCTGAACAGGCGAAATATCTTGCGGACCTTGTCGCGCGCTATCCCATCGCGACGATCGAGGACGGCATGTCGGAAGACGACATGGATGGCTGGAAAGAATTGACCGACCTGATCGGCAGGAAGTGCCAACTTGTCGGGGACGATCTTTTCGTCACCAATGTCAAACGCCTGGCTGAAGGCATCAGGGCGGGTCGCGCCAACTCGATCCTCATCAAGGTCAACCAGATCGGGACACTGACCGAGACTTTGGCAGCGGTCGAGATGGCCCACAAGGCCGGTTACACGTCCGTGATGTCGCATCGTTCCGGCGAGACCGAGGACTCCACAATCGCGGATCTCGCAGTTGCTACCAATTGCGGACAGATCAAGACCGGCTCGCTATCCAGGTCCGACCGGCTCGCAAAATACAATCAGCTTATCCGCATTGAAGACGAACTCGGTAAATCGGCGATCTATTCGGGGAAATCAACAAACCTCCCTAGAATGAGCTGACCGCGTCACTGCGATCAGCGCCAACCCAGCTAGTTTGAAGTCCCTACTCACCTTTGCAGGGCGGCTCATATAACCGGACGTGTAGCACGAGAAAAAGCACTGGGGATCGCATGGGCGACGTTGAGGACACCGAGCGACAAGGGACGATGGCCGTCTACTGCGTACAGATGGCGATACGTTGCTTAATGGCGGCAGAGCATATGCCGATCGATGTAGATCGGGCGAGGATGATGGAAATTGCGGAGCGCTGGTCGACGCTTGCTAGCGAAGCCGAGTCCCGGAGGACATAAGCAATGCCGCGCCCAGACGGCGAAACGTGCGGGTCTCTGCCCAAAGGATCATAATGTCCTCTAATGACCCACTTCAGACATCAGGACACGCCTCATTTACGGTTGCGAAGCTGGTTTCCGCCCTATCAATGTACTCGCTTTGGCCGATATGATGTTGCTCCCCGACTCTGAAGGATACCCATGAAGCGGCGAGAACTTCTTGGTGTTATTGGCGCAGCGGCGGCTTGGCCGCTCGGGGTTTGGGCGCAGCAGCCCAAGAACGTACCTCGAATTGGCTTTTTGGTGACGGGCTCGATCGAATCTCCCGAGGCACGCGCAGCCCTCAAAGCGTTCAATCAAGGACTGCGCGAATTCGGCTATATCGACGGTCAGAACGTGTTCGTAGAGGTTCGAGCTGCGGACTTGAAGGTCGAACGGTTTCCGGCTCTGGCGAGTGAACTGATCGGTCTTAACGTCGATCTCATCGTCGCATCGAATACGCCCGCCGCGCGAGCCGTACAACAAGCTACCACCACTATTCCCATCGTCGTGCCGGTTATGGGCGATCCTGTGGGAGACGGGCTGGTCGCTAGCCTCGCTCGACCGGGAGGGAACATCACCGGGCTGACCTTTCTCGGCCCGCAGCTTGTTCCCAAGCGCCTAGCCCTGCTGAAGGAAGCGCTACCTTCTGCTTCGCAGGTGGCCGCTCTTTGGCATCCCGGCGCCTATGGCGAGCGCACGATGAATGACATGATGGCGGAAGCAAAAGAGGCGGCACTGACCCTGGGAGTGCGGCTTCGACTTGTTGCGGTGCACGGTCCCGACGATTTGGATCGCGCATTTTCTACGATCACGGGAGAACCTGCGGATGCCATTCTGATATTTCCGAGCCCGATGCTTTTCAATCAGCGAAGACGCATTGTCGACCTCGCGCAACAGCATCGGCTGCCTATAGTGGCTATGGGAAAAGAGTTTGTACAACTCGGTGGGTTCATGTCTTACGGAACGGACATCATGGACTTCAACCGGCGATGCGTTGCTTATGTGGACAAGATACTGAAAGGCGCGAAGCCGGCTGACCTGCCGGTTGAACAACCCACCAAGTTTGAACTTTTCATCAATCTCAAAACTGCAAGGACGTTTGGAATCGACATTCCACCTTCGCTTGTCGCTCGTGCTGACGAGGTGATCGAATAGTCCGCCGCGGCTGCGAGGGCCGCTTATGGCCCGTGGCTGACCGCAGCGCAGAGCGTTGCCGCGTCTGCTTCCGAAGGGTGACCGGCCCAAATCCTGCTGGCCAGCGAGGGCAATTCGCTCTCTGAGACATGGCGTGCTCCTTGTCTTTGGCGCCCCTTGCCAGCTTCGCTTGCTGGCAGGGCGGGAGCACGGCCGGACCATCCCATTAGCGGACATTTTTGGGCCCGCCCGTCCTAGTCGATCCAATAACCTTGTGATTTGATGAGGGAAAGCTGGGCAAGCGAGGACTCGGTGTCAAACGATAGGACAGAACGGCGGCTGGCGGCGATCCTTGCGGCTGATGTGGTTGGCTACAGCCGGCTCATGGGCATGGATGAAGAGGGTACCTTAGCTCGTCTAAAGACCCTGCGGCGCGACCTTGTAGACCCGGCCATATCCTTGCATCGAGGACGGATCGTCAAAACGATGGGCGACGGGCTTCTAGTCGAGTTCGCTAGCGCGGTAGACGCGGCGCGCTGTGCGGCCGAAGTCCAACGGGACATGGCGCGCCAAAATGCCGAGGTCGCTCCAGACGGGCGGATTGACTTTCGTATCGGCCTGCACATCGGTGACATCATCATCGACGACGCTGATATCTTCGGCGATGGCGTGAACATCGCCGCTCGGCTTGAGGGTATTGCCGAGCCTGGAGGCATCTGCTTGTCGGACGATGCGCAGCGTCAAGTTCGCGCCAAGATCGACCTCGGATTCGAGGACATGGGTCTGCAAGACTTGAAGAACATCGCCGAGCCGATACGGGCGTGGCGCGTCCGACTCGATGGCGTGAAGTCCGCGCTAACGCCAAGCATAAAGGCTCCCTTGGCGTTGCCAGACAAGCCCTCAATTGCTGTTTTGCCCTTCCAAAATATGAGTGGCGATCCCGAGCAGGAATACTTTGCGGATGGCATGGTCGAGGACATCGTCACTGCTTTGTCCCGATTCAAGTCGTTGTTCGTCATCGCACGCAACTCAAGCTTTACCTACAAAGGCAAGGCGGTCGACATCAAGCAAGTTGGACGTGAACTTGGCGTTCGCTACGTGCTTGAGGGAAGCGTACGAAAATCCGGGACGCGCTTGCGGATATCAGGACAGCTTATCGAGGTGGCTACCGGCGCCCACGTTTGGGCCGACAAGTTTGACCGCGAATTGAATGATATATTTGTACTCCAGGACGAGATTACAGAGAAAGTTGCCGCTATCATCGAGCCGAATATTACGCGAGCAGAAATTGAACGCGCAGCCCTCCAGCGCCCAGGCAACTTGACTGCTTACGATCTTTATCTTCGTGCGCTGCCTCAATACTACACGATGAGTGAGGAAGGGTTCGCGCAAGCTATACTTTTGTGCTCTCGTGCTCTCGAAATAGACCCTCGTTACAGCGCGGCGGTTCGGCTCTTGGCGGATATGCATGGTCTAAAGCCTGCCCAAGGATGGTCAAAAGACGTAAAATCCGATTACGCTGATGCCATGCGCTTTGGCAGGCGAGCCTTAGAGATTGATGGCGCAGATCCCGACACGCTAGCTATGTTTGGGAGGGGCCTAGCCGCTTTCTCAAATGATTATGACACAGCAAAGGGAATGGTTGACCGCGCTGTTGCGCTGAACCCGAATTCGGCGCGTGCGTGGTCCGAGCGGGGGTGGACCTATCGTTATATGAAGAAGGCTGACGAGGCGCTTGTGAGTTTCGAGCGTGCAGTACGTCTTAGCCCAGTAGATCCGAAAATCTACGACACACTGACTGGAGTGGCGAGCACGCTCATCATTATGAGGCGAGATGATGAAGCAGTTGAAAACTCGAGAAGGGCTCTGGCGCTCAACTCGCGTTTCACATCGGCTTATCGTTGCCTTGCCGCAGCCTTGGCTCATCTGAATCGTGAAGCCGAGGCAAAAGAGGCTGCGTCTGCTCTGCTCGAAATCGAGCCCTCATTTCGCATAAGCGCGTGGGCCAACTACGGGGGACAATGGCAAGGTGAACGATTTCTGGAAGGACTTCGCCTCGCAGGACTGCCAGCATGATTATTCAGAATGGGCTGAGGTCCGCTTATGGCCTGTTCAGAGACATGGCAGGGCGATGCAACGAGGTCCGCTCGTCAGGCTAAAGCAGACGACTTGCGACAGCGCGCGTCGGTGTCGTCAACAGTCTACTCAAGATTCTGCGGTGACGCTTGACTCTTTGTTCTTACTTCGTTCTATTGGGCAAAATCCCAGGTGGACCATGCCCTCACTCGAATTCCTTCGATCGGAGATCGAGCATATGCGCTCGCAGATTGGCCGCCAGCGCAAGGAGATCCTTCAGCTTCAGCGCGCTGGTATCTCGACCGCATCGGCCGAAGCGCTTCTCTCCCGAATGCAGGCAAAGGTAGAAGGGCTTTGCACTGAACGGGATCGACTTGCGAATGAGGAGAAGGCGAGGAGACCCACGTACGCCTCCGGTAAATCTATGCCGAGCTATCGGCGTCTGCGAGAACCATCCCGACCGGGCCTGGAGTGGAGAGCTCGGTTACCGGTGCGGAGCCGGTGAGCCGTGCGCATGTAATCGCTCGTCAGACATCGATGCTGGGATCGAGGAGCCCGACTTCAGCCGATTACAGCGAGATTAGCGGGACCCAACCGCGCCGCGACAGCCAAGCAAGGGCCCCGGAACAAACGACAGAGATCACACCGGACCAGAACCACGAACGTCCGCGTGCGGCGCTAATCGAACGCAAATACAGAAACGCACCGAGCAGCGTTCCGTAGTTCCTCCTGAAGTCACCATTGAGCTTGGCAATCTTTGATAGCTCAGAAGACGTTTCGTCTGTCACGGTGCTGGCTCCTATGGCGACTACCAGCACCCCATAAACCACTGTTTTGCCCGACGGCGCAAGCGATTTTTCGGTAAAACAAAAATGATCTTACCGGGGATAGCTCGGAGCAAATCAGCAACAGCAACCGATAATTCTCCCAACCTGCGGAACCCAACGAACAGCCCGTCTAAATATCTCCATCGTGCAGCCAAAGCTGCATCCCATTCGCACGAACGGAGATATCATGGCTCAAAGGCCAACACGCTGGAAAAATCCGGCTCTTAACCTTCCAAACCTTACAAGCATCGAAGAACGCCTTATTGGCAACTATCCCTCGCACCTTCGAGGAATGGCCACGAATCGGTATGGCGGTAACAACCTACAACACGAGCGCGGGCTGCGAGGTGGGACTTACGGAGCGGCAAGCCCAGTTCGCGTCTACACTGAAGATCAACGGAAGCGCTACGAGGCCGATCTCCGTCAACGGGGGGACCTACCGTGAACGATCTAAGTGCGAACAGCGCAAACACGAATTCAGAAATCGACGCGGGTCCTATATCGCGTGCTGAGTTCTTGTTGCGTCTTCCTCCGGCTCCTTCGTTGGGCGCCAAGGCTTTGGCGAGATACAAGCGGCGACTCCAAAACGCCATTAGCACCGACCTGATCGCATGGCTTCGAGAGAACGATCCGACGGACTTCGCCGAATTGATGGATTTGCGTCGCGCTCTGTATAGCCTGTCGTCCAAAGGAAGTTATCGCGTATTTCTATTCGGACTCACCCAAGCCGGAGAGCGCAAGATCAAACTGGTCGGCCCCAAGAGCGCCGTCATGATCGTGAGCGAGAAGTCACGCCACTATCTATTGCGTGTACTTTGCCGTCTCAGGAAGGCACGTGGATGGCCGCCAATCAGATACTGATACCTGCGACTCAACGGGAAGAGCGCGACGTTCTGGCTACCATCATCAACGCAGTGCCATTCGACAATCCTGTCGCCGTGACTCTAACGATGAAGAAGCGTGCTGGACCGAGAGTCGCCGACGACATCGTCGCCTCTGAAAACCTGCGGCTGTTCCGGGTTCGTTTAGAGAATAGGGTTCTGGGTCGCGCGGCCAAGGTCCACGGCAAGCGACTGCGCATGATTTGCGTGTTGGAAATGAGTGCTGACCATCGTTTGCATTACCACTGCATCTTTGAGCGACCACGCCACTGCTCATTCGAGCGATTCAGGGCGATCATCAGAGACCAATGGCCGAAAACTGATTTCGGCTATCACCAGGTGGACATCCAGGACCGGCCCGATTCCGGTTGGACCGACTACCTCCTAAAGCTGCGACAGAAGCGCTCGCTGCTTGACTCCATAGATTGGACCAACTGCCAACTGTGACTGCTGGGCGAAAGGCCCCTCTCAGGCAACCGATCATTTCGAACAGTACGGAAGGCGTCTCATGTCGAGGCGCTTTAATAGCTAACTGTACTCCAACAGAAGCAACCAGCGTAATGAGTTGACCATAGGATGCCGAAGGCGCAGTCTTTGAAGGCTTAAGATCACCGGCTTGATCAGAAAACCGCAGGTGGCGGGTGACCCGAAAAAAGCTGAGCTGCTCTGATCGGAAGAGCGGGATTATCGAAGCCAAGGCTCCAGGATATCGCCGCAGAAATTTAATCACTGAACTCAATCGGCCTTAGGGCTCGGTAGGGAACGAAACCGCCTAATTGATGTTTCACGAGTCTTATCCAGAGGAGGACATCGGTATGGATTGGAATCGTGTCGAAGGTAACTGGAAGGAAATGAAGGGCAAGGTTAAGGAGCAGTGGGGTAAGCTCACTGACGACGATCTTGACGTCATCGCAGGCAAACAAGACCAATTGGAAGGTCGTTTGCAACAGCGGTACGGTTACGCGAAGGACCAGGCGAAGAAGGAAATCGACGCCTGGTACGGACGCCAGAAGTGGTGAACAGTAAGGGCCCTGCCTAGGCGGGGCCTTCCTTCTTATGGAGCTATTCGGGGAGACAGACCGTGACCACACCAACCGAAGAAGAGATACGCGCGAAAGCGTATCAGCTCTGGAAGGAAGCTGGCGAACCCGAAAGGCAAGCAGAGGCATTCTGGCATCAAGCCGAAGAAGAACTAGGCCGGGAGTCAACCGAACCCGGAGAGCTACCTCCCGGTATGACAGACAATCTGCCAATCTGATTGGGCGGTGAGGTTCTAAGACCCCTAGTCCTTCGTGTGGCTTGCGGCATTTCGTTTCCTAAGTGCTGCAAAACGACTTTCGCATGACGCCTGCGTTCTTCCGAGCGCCTTGGCGACAACGGTCCAAGGCGAACCTTTCGAACGTAATTCCCACAACTTGGCTTCGTCTTCCGAAGACCACACCTTGGCGCCATTTGGCGAAGGCGTAACTTGAGTTACGGGCATTGGCTGTGACCTGAAAAGCGACCAGCGTACGCCGCAAAGCAATCTTCAACCGTTCACTTTGGAACACTGCGCGGAGGCGAATGGGAATGCTTGGCTACCAGCTTCCTTAACCAGTTCCCTTTATCTTCGACAGGCCAAGGGACAGGTGGAAGCATGACTGGTAAGTGCGCGGGGTGTGCAAGCGGAACTGAATTGCCGTTCGCGTTTAAGATGGCATTTCAACCGATCATTGATGTCACTCAAGATCGAATTTGGGGCTATGAAGCGCTCGTACGTGGCCCAAATGGTGAAGGTGCGCACAGCGTCCTCAGCCAACTAACTGATGATCAGATTTATCGGTTTGATCAGGCCGCGCGAGTCATGGCGATCGAAACGGCTGGAAAGCTGTTCAACGATCCGGCAGCACGTCTCTCGATCAACTTCATGCCGAACGCGGTATACGAACCAAGAGCGTGCATCCAGAAGTCGCTTGAGGCAGCCAGAAGGGCGAATTTTCCCTCCCGCAACTTGATGTTCGAATTCACCGAGAACGAGCGGATGAACGATCCCGCCCACGTGGAAAACATTGTCGCCAGCTACAAAAAGCTCGGGTTTCTGACGGCCTTAGATGACTTTGGGGCGGGGTATGCCGGGCTGAATCTTCTTGCACGCCTGCAACCGGATCTGATCAAGATTGACATGGAACTTCGTAAGCATGCGGCGTAGGCCGCGGGCGGGCTGGTTTGTCCGGTTAGCGGCTAAACCTCGGGCTTTTCGGCCTTCGGCTTAACGATCGCCGCGAGTACCTGGCGGCGTTCTTCAATAATCCAAGGAGCGTCCTTGTGGATTGCGATCAGCTCTTTGAGGTTCTCGATCCCGTCATCGGTGAACGCCATCACCCCGTCTTCACCGACGCCGACGACCCATAGCTGGCCATCCTCGGTGTCCATTTCTTCGGCGACCTCGAACAGCCATTCCCCGTCTTCGCCGAGCATCTCAGCAACATGGCTGAGAGTGAACACGTGGCTAACCTTGTTGACGTGTCCCATCAAGCCGCCTGTGCCGCAAGGCCTTGCTGTTGCGCTGTCTTCCAGTTCCAGGGCAGCAGCTCATCGAGCCTGTGGGCGGAGTGGGTGGCGATGCGAGCGAGTACATCGGCGAGCCAGGCCTGAGGATCGACGTCGTTCATCTTGGCAGAGACGATGAGGCTATACATGGCGGCGGCTCGGCGCCCTCCGCGGTCGGACCCACAGAATAACCACGACTTTCTGCCCAATGCGATGCCGCGCAGCGCTCTTTCGGCTGCATTGTTCGAGAGGCAGACGCGGCCATCGTCGAGGAAGCGGGTGAAGGAGGTCCAGCGCTTGAACATGTAGTTCATGGCCTTGGCCAGATCGTGACCGCGGGTGAGCTTGGCGCACTGCTCGCGCATATAGGCTTCCAGATCGGCGACCAGCGGCGCGCTCTGCGCCTGGCGAACAGCTCTTCGGTGATCGGCGCTTTGGCCATTGATAGAGCGCTCTATCTCGAACAGAGCGTCGATGCGGCGCACGATCTCCATGGCGACGGGCGAGATGACGATCTCCTGCTTTCCGGCCGCTTTGCGCCGCGCGTTCTCCTCAAGATCCGCCATGGCGAAGAACGGCCGCCGGGCATGGACCCAACAGGCCGCTTCCCTGATAGGCCCAGGACTTCGCTGGGGCTCGTAGAGTTTGGTGTATCCACCGAAGGCGTCGGCCTGCAGGATGCCGCTATAGTTGGTCAGATGCGCCTGCGGATGCTCGCCCCTTCGATCGCGCGAGTAATAAAACATTGCTGCCGGCGGATCTGAGCCGCCGAAGGGGCGGTCGTCCTTCACATAGACCCAGCATCGAGCGACATCGCACTTGCCCAAGGCCAACACGGGCACGGTGGTGTCGTCGCCGTGGAGGCGTTCAGCTGCCATGACGTGGGCTTCCAACAGGCGCGATAGCGGCTCCAATACCGTGCAGCAAGCCCCAACAGCGTCGGCTGCGGTCGACAGACTGACGGGCACGCCCTCCAGCGCGTAACGCTCAGTCTGCCGGTTCAGAGGCTGATGCTGGCCGAACTTCTCATAGAGGAGCATGGCCAGCAGGCTCGGCCCCGCCCATCCTCGCGGAATCACATGGAATGGCGCCGGTGCCTGACTGATTTTCTCGCAGTCCCGGCAGGTGAACTTTTCCCGCACCGTCTCGACCACTTTCCACTGGCGCGGTATTGATTCCAGGGTCCGGGTCACATCCTCACCAAGCTTGCGCAGGCGATTGCCGCCGCAGCATTCACACGTCGTTGGCGAATCGATCACCACGCGCTCGCGGGGAAGATGATCAGGGAAGGTATTGCGTTCGGGACGCGTGCGCGTAAATCCGCGCACGGTCGTTGTCCTGGCGACAGCTCTCTCGGCCGCAAGCTCGTCTTCGGTGGCGCTGGATTCCAGCTCTTCAAACGTAAGCGCTAACTGGTCGATCAGACGAGACGAGCGTTCTGATCTTTGCCCGTGGACCTGGCGCTCAAGCTTGGCGATCCGCAGCTTCTGGCGGGCAATCAGCGCACTGTCTTCCGACGCCTTGGCACGGGCGACCGCAAGCTCCGCTGCAATATCCAGAGCCTTCGCGCGTTCGCTCGCCAACGCCTCTTTCAGAGCGGCTATGTCTTCGGGAAGAGCGTCGCGAGGCGTGTCCATGCAACCAGAGAATCACAAATTCAGTGCTTTGTGGTGCCCCAAAATGCGCATGATCTCATATTTTATTTCGCTCAGCCGGCGCTCTGCGGTCGCCATGTTAGTTGCGGATTCCTCCAGTCGATCCCTTCCAGCATATAAGCCATCTGAGCCGCTGAGATCGATACCGCATCTCCCGACGTCGCAGGCCAGATAAACTTGCCGCGGTCCAAGCGCTTGGCATACAGCGACATGCCTAACCCGTCGTGCCAAAGAATCTTGAGCAGATCACCGCGGCGGCCGCGGAAGATGTAGAGATCCCCCGCATGCGGGTCACGCTTCAAACTCTCCTGGACCGCGAGCGCCAGGCTTTGCATGCCGCGGCGCATGTCTGTGTGACCGGTGGCAATCCAGACCCTGACGTTGCTTGGGATCGGAATCATCACCGCCTCAGAAGCTCGAGGACCCGCTGCAGTGCTTCAGTGTCCACGTCACGGTCAACGCGGACCCGACAGCCGCTAAGCTCGATCTCGATTATGCCTACCTTCGCGCGCTCTTTAGCCGGCGATGGCCTTGTCTGCGCGACCACGGCCGATGCCGGAGTTGGTGTCGAAGTGATCTCCACAGGAACAAGCAATGGCGCTGCATCCCCGCCCAGCCGACCCTCGCGCGCCAACCGTCGCCACGTGAACAACTGGCTCGTGGACAACCCGTTGCGCCGCGCCGTCGCCGACACCAACCGGGAACCATCATAACTCTCAGCAACGATCCGCTGCTTCTCGTCCACTGTCCAACGACGGCGGGCGCCAGTCGAAACTACTTCCAATCGGGAGACCTTCGAAATAGGCGTATGGTCAGTCATACGCCTATGTCTTCATCCTCCGTCCTCAGCGCGCAAGGCGGCCCTCGCCGGAGCGATACGGAACTTCTAAGGGACATCCATATCAGTCCGTCGAAACAGGTGATCGTGTCCGGCCTGACATCAATTGCTCGCCAGCTAGGTATCACCGTGCTTGCCGAGGGTGTTGAAATCGAGGCTGAACTAACTGTGCTGCGCGCTGCTGGTATCAAGCTTTTCCAAGGATACTACTTCGCAAAGCCGGCGTTTATGTCTCTGCCGACAATAACTAGCTCAAGCGGGAAGCTCGCGGTCGGCTGATATCTTCAGAGCGGTGACGCTAAGTTCTTGCACCTTGCGAGCCACAAGTCGTTGGCGTTCGACATCGGTCTTGGGCATCAACGATGATCGTCAACGACGGCAAGCCGGCTGCAGGTTGAGTTTGCTCATCAACGAACCGATACCATCCGTTCGGCAGTCTTGGGTCTCAGCAACCTTGGTGGTGGAAAGATCATTCCGGGGTGTGCTTCTGGATCGCTCGGGTTTCGGCTTGCTCGCACTGGGTCGCGTGTCATGCGGATCGTGCCAGTGGCGAGGAATGAAGTCTGGAGCCTTGGCCTTCGCTGGTTCCTTTGGCTGAGGCTGAGCGGAAACGGAAGGCTCGGGAGGAGGTGTGAAGGCAAGCTCGGCCTTGCCGACCGTCGGCTGGACGTCAAGCGCGCTGACTAGCGATAGCCGATCGGCCTTATTGCCAGCTACAGCAGGATAGGTGATTAGAGGTATCGGCACCGCAGAAGGCTTGGACGTGGCGGCAGCAATAGCCCCAACGCCACCTACACAGACTAGTCCAAGTAAGACGATCTTGATCACAACGATGTCCCCACACCGAGGCATCAAGCCTAGACGACTTTTGGCCCGGATTAAGGCGACTTGATTGTGTGGTTAATGCTCGGCACTCACCACCCGTGGCTTCGGCTGGTAGCGTATGATGTTGCCGATCTTGATAGCGGTGTCGGTAGCACCCGGATCGTATTTTCTTCTGCGTACTAACGGTCGACGAGAACGTGATGACAACGGTCTAATTGAATGTCATCAAGTGCAGAGATCCTATTCGAGTTGTAAGGACGTCAGAGCGCTCGTTCATTTTGAACAAGCCAAAGGCGATACACCGCATTTGTAATCTGAACTTTAGAAAATATGTGACCGACCCCTTGGTCAATCACGGCTTGTTCAACAGACAACCTTAGCAATTTGGCTGCAAACAAAACCCGCAGCCCGGAATTGATAAAATCAATATCCTGCACCGACACGAAGTACTTCGCTGCTAGCACCCCTCCACGGATTGCGATCATGCGCTTAATGCCAACAAACGAATGGCCGATGAGGGATTCCGCTTCGTCAAAATTTTCGATGAGACGTTTCTCAAACGCCTGGTCGTAATCGGCAAGATCGTGATCATCTTTCAATTTGGGCACCTTCCTAAGGACTTTCGAGCGAGTTACGTTTGACCGCCCGTGATCATTGGCCGCACTTAATCTTCAAGCCCATATTCCCGCCGAGTCAGCCAGATTAAGCGCTGGGGCGGATCGATAAAACCGCGAGGCTGCTCGAATACTCGCTTGATTTCGGAGCTCGGCTGGAATGTGGGCCTCAAATGCCCAACTCCTGGGATCGTAATTCCCTGATAGTAGGCATCGCTTCGCCCTTGAAGCTCGCTATACGGCCGTCGTCGCGGCTTGATCGTGGCAATCGCCGCATGAGTTGTGCAAATAGTGTCCGAGACCAAATCCGGAAACAGTTGCTGCAACTTACCAATGGCAGCTAAGACGCTGTCGGTCGGGGGGGCGCTGTTCGGTGCAAAGTGCTGCTTGCTACCATTCTCGACGTTGGCCCGGCTGCACGGAATTCCACACGTAGTCAGAATATCCGCAAAATGCTGCGCACTTTGTACGTTGGGATTGTCCCGCAGGCCGAGAGCCCTGCCGTGCCAACCAGCACAGAGTATTTGACGGAGACGCTTCAAATCCCCGGAGCGCTTGCGGAGATAGCGTCGCTCGTCTTCGGAAAGCTGCATGCAAGAATCAACGTACACGGAGAAGGAGTCGAAGTCCCCGACAGACTTGATGCAATGAGGATCGGAATCTAGATATTTCTCAAACAGCTCACGCACCGTTACGAACTGTTCGACCGTTTCCCACGGCACTGTCGAAAATGCACAGTGCTTATATTCGTCGTGCTCAAAGAGGATGTCGGGTTTCCGCTTCCAATCATATTCCATATTCACGCGCCGGGTGACCTCCTTCGGGACGAGGTCTACATCAAACTCAACGATCTCACGTATTCCTGTAAGGCTCTCGAACGTCAGAACATCATCAGGCTTGCGGTCGAAAAACATCCGAACGATTTCCGCGTTCCGAAGCTCATCGGTATGGAATTTATCGTTCAGTCGCAGGCCACCTTTCGCCAGGACGATATTCATCGGTTGATCGACAGTTCCTTCGACTAGGGTGGCTTGACCGCGGGTCCTCCAGCCAAGCGGGCATCGAATCTGATGCTTTATTTCGACGACGCGCGGGTCACCGGTTAGTGACTCTCGAGCAGCGCTAAACGCGCTGGCGGCAGGACGCTGAAGCGCGGCATCGATATCGGTGTTCGTAGCGTTCGTAAGGAATCCATCGGTCGTACAGCTAAACACACAGACACGATCTGGCAGCGCATTTAGGATTTCACCAATGACAGCGCGAACAAAGGACGTGATGTATGCAGCGAAATACGGATTCGTTATCTTGCTCGGCGGTAGCGGAGCCATGTCCATCGAACGGCTGTCATACACGCGTTTCTCACGCAGGCCCTGTGCCGTCTTTCCATAGGTCGAGTTGCTCAGTTCCTTCCAGAACAAGTCATCAAGCGATTTCTTTGGATGCTTCCGGCGCTCCGCAATACAATGTTTGATGTAGTCGGAAAAAACGGGGTTGCTGCTGTCCGACGCGATCACCACACCGTGCCGAATTTCGAGCGTCGCCCCGAGCGAGTGAGCCAACGCAATTTCCGGCGCAGCGCAGAACGATTGACCTTTGCGTGGAAATACAAGGCCATTGTCGGTCCTGACGGGCAAGGACGGAAATCGAACACTGTCAGGGAATTCAAAATCGACGAGAGCATAACCTAGAGTGCGGATGCCGAAATCAGCAACATCGAGGGTATGCTTAAATTGTTTCCAGTCGGGCGTACCGATCAGTGCCATGCCAGTGGCATATGCACTCGATAGATCATAGTCCGTCCAGTCGTCCAAGAACGCTGGCCCAAACCAGTACTGTTCATTTCTCCCACCGTGATAGGACTCAGTCGCAAGGGCCTCATAGAGAGCGTAGTTGAGTTGGGCTACTTCGCGGTTTTCGGTTTGATACCGGTTGAGCCGCTTCTTCCATCGCTTTTCCTTTACGGTCTCCCGGCCAAGGATTGCGTCAGGATCTCGCGCCCCGTCTTTCCAACTCTTGAGCAGCAAGTCGACGCCGATCGCGGTTAGGGTGACCGGCAGCCGAACCTTCCCGAGGTGCTGCTCGCACAAACGAATAATCCGCTGGGCATATTCCGCGCAGATGACGGCATCTTGAATCGCGTACCGCCGGAACAGGGGCCATTTCTCGGACCGCAGTCTGTCCATCCGCCCTTTGATATCGCGCTCCGTTGCGGGATCATCGCTCAGCACGACCTTCGGTATTCCGAGGATGTCACCGATAGAGGCGAGCGACTGCGAGCCAGCTGGCGCAAGAAGGAAGGTATCGCGAAGCAACACCTTTAGTTCGACATCACCATTATCGGCTTGGACCAAGAAGTCGAAGCTGGCGTCCGTCGAAACAAACGAGCTACGAACCGCCGATGCGATCTTCTTAATGGTATCGAAATCACTGAATGCCGGAAGGTCAGCCTTTGTGTAGTGGCCAACGAGGTAAATCGTGTGCGGCAGCAAGGCGCTCGAATCAGGCGGACGAGACCCAAGCGCGAAGACGATCAGCTCGCCCATCGACATCCGTTCCCCGTCAGGCGGAACGGCTATCCCAGACCAAGCTTCCCCGGAGGGCAGAAGGCAGTGGAACTGGTACGATAGGACGCGGTACTTCGCTCGACCCTCACGAATATCGTCGCGGGTGGAGCTTGATTCGGGTGTCACGTACTCGGTATCGAAACCGATGATCGCATAATCTGTCGCCCCCGAAACTTTCCTCTCCGGCTTCGGCAGAAACCTGCGCGCGTCGATTGAAACCGTGCAGGCCTCCGAAGAAACTTCCGGCGGCGTCAGATTAAGCGTGACAGAACCCGGGATGGATTTGAGCTCCTTGGGACTACGTTTTTGCATTCCGGGCAACGAGGTTACGCTTCAGTAAATGTATGACCTCTTCTCCCATAGCAGACATTTACTGAAGTTCACGGGGGGGGGGCGAGGGCCAGGGCACAACCTTCAGTAATTGAATGAACTCCTCTCCCATAGAGCAGATTTACTGAGGTTTCCGACGCATCGGACCACATCCGGACAGTGGCACAATTGTCCACCATTTGAAGATGAGGTGGCCAATCAATCTTAGATCAAAAGGACATCACTTAAGCAAATGATGCCCGCCGGCAGCTGCGATCTCCAGCGCCCGCTTGGCGCTCTCCTGGCCCTTGATGTCGCGCAGATCGAGCGGCGAGGTTGCCGCTTCATGCACTTTCGGCACCGGCCGCGACAGCACCTGGGTGCCCTTGAAATGGTTGGCGATCTGGATCAGCGAATGTGCGGCGACGATCTGGATGTCAGGGCTCGCCCACGCGGCCTCCGATCCGCAGGCCGCGGGACAAATCAAGCCCTCCTCGCGCACATTGGCCCCGATCGCAGCGGGCAGAACACCGGCCACAGGCGCGATCGACCCGTCGAGGCCGAGCTCGCCAAGCACGGTGAAACCGGTCAGCGCATCCGGCGGGATCGCGCCGATCGCCGCCATCAGGCCCAGTGCAATCGGCAGGTCGTAATGGCTGCCTTCCTTCGGGACGTCGGCAGGCGCGAGATTGACGGTGATCCGCCGCGCCGGCAGCGCCAGCCCCGAGGCGATCAGCGCCGAGCGAACCCGCTCGCGCGCCTCCGACACCGCCTTGTCCGGAAGACCGACAATGGCGAACGCGGGCAGGCCTGGCGCGACCTGCACCTGCACGTCGACCGCGCGGGCCTCGATCCCTTCAAAGGCGACTGTCGAAACCCGCTGGACCATATGCTGCCCCCTCGCACAGCTTGGGGTAGCAGAGCCCGACGATCCTGGCAAGAACAATACAGGAACGGCGGCGGCGCCGATCCCTAACCGGTCGTAAACAGGCTCCAGACACTACGCCTCGAATGCGAGCGGCTCTCCTCAGCACATTCCAACGAATGTCCGCTACTCCTGAGCCTGCGGGATGGGCCGTGATCCAACGGGTGAACAATTCAAATGCTTGCAAATCGCCGGAGAAGCGAACGACGGGTGTGCACCAGGCTTGCCAAGATCCATTTTGGCGCCGGCTCGCTGCCACGGGACTGCACGATCACTGACATCTCGGACGGAGGTGTGAAGGTCGTGGCGGAATTCATCGAGGTGCCGCCGCAATTCACCATCATCTTCGCGCCGGATTATTCCCGTCAGTGCCGCCTGCGCTGGCGCATCGGTTGCGAATTCGGTGCGGAATTTACCGACTGAGCCCAACAGGGGCGCGTCCTTAACCGGACTTTAGGGTTAATCGGCAAAGCATCTCTGATCAGTCCGCCGGCGGTGATCAGAGTATGTCCAAGCGTTCGTCCCTTGCCTTTTCCCCGGCGAGATTCCTGCTGCCCGCGCTCGCGGTGCTCGCCCTCGGTGGCTGCCAGACCACAGGCCTGGAGGACGTGACCGGCGCGCTCGGCGGCCGGTCCGAGCCTGTCGCCACGGCCGACGCCAAGCCCGATATGAACGCCCTGCGCGAGCGCTATCGTGCCAATCCCGGCGATCCCAACGTTGCGCTCGACTACGGCAAGGCGCTGCGCGAGACCGGCCAGCGGGCCCAGGCGGCGGCGGTCATGGAGCAGGCCGTCCTTCTCCATCCCAGCAACAAGGCGCTGCTCGCCGGCTACGGCCGCGCGCTCGCCGACAACGGCAATTTCCAGCAGGCGTTTGACGTGCTGGGCCGCGCGCATACGCCCGAAGATCCCGACTGGCATATCCTGTCGGCTCAGGGCGCCGTGCTTGATCAGCTCGGCCGCAACGAGGAAGCGCAGCAATATTACGCAAGCGCGCTGAAGATCGTGCCGGACGAACCGTCGGTGCTGTCCAATCTCGGCCTGTCCTACATGCTCCAGAACAACCTGCCGCGCGCCGAGGAAACCATGCGCCGCGCCTATCAGCGCGATCCGGCCAATCCCCGCGTGCGGGCCAATCTCGCGCTGGTGCTGGGGCTGGAGGGCAAGCAGACGGAGGCCGAGACCATCGTGAAGGCCGATCTGCCGCCGGACCAGGCCGCGGCAAAGGTCACGGCGCTGCGTCAGTTGCTGTCGAAGAAGCAGCAGCAGCACGCGGAGAAATGATCTCCGCCGCTTTTGTTCGCTCGAAAACGCTCCCGTGCTTTACGACGCCTTGCGATGCGGCGCTGATGCGCGTCCGCTCTTGCCCTTCAGCTTCTTCAGGAGAGGTCCGAGCAGCGAACGCTTCGGCTTCTTCACCTCGCCGCGCCCGGCGAGCCGGTTGGCCATGGTCTGGAACAGCTCGGTGGTGCGGTGGCTCGTGGAGACCTCCGCGATCATCTGGCCGTTATTCGCAGCGGTCGAGAACAGCTTCGAATCGAACGGGATCACCGCGAGCGGCTGCCCCTCCATCGTCTTGGCGAAGGATTTGACGTCGATCTCGGCCCGCTTGTGCATGCCGACCTGGTTGATGCAATAGAGCGGGGGCCGGTCGTTCGGCCGCGCCGCCTTGAGCACGGTCAGCATGTTCTTGGTGTTGCGCAGGTTTGCGAGGTCAGGCTCGGCCACGATGACGATGTCGTCGGCGTTGACCAGGGCGCGCTTGGTCCAGGCCGACCATTGGTGCGGCACGTCGAGCACGATGCATGGCGTCGTCATGCGCAAGGTGTCGAAGATCGCGTCGAACGCTTCGGCGCCGAAATCATAGACGCGGTCAAGGGTGGCGGGTGCGGCAAGCAGGCTGAGGCGCTCGGTGCATTTGGCGAGCAGACGCTCGATCAGCGCCGTATCCGGCCGGTCCTGCGACAGCACCGCGTTGGCGATGCCCTGCGCCGGATCCTGGTTGTAGTCGAGACCGGCGGTACCGAAGGCGAGGTCGAGATCGATCACGACGGAATCGAGCGCCAGATCGCGCGCGATGGTCCAGGCCACATTGTGCGCGACCGTCGACGCGCCGACGCCACCCTTGGCGCCGACCACCGCGATGATGCGGCCGGTGATGATGGCCTCGGAAGCCGAGAACAGGCTGCAGATCGAGCGCACCACGTCGATGGTCTGGACCGGGCCGATCACGTAGTCGTTGACGCCGCGACGCACCAGCTCGCGATAGGGCGCGGTGTCGTTGGGATTGCCGATCACGACCACGCGCGTGCCGGGATCGCAGACGCCGGCGAGGTCGTCGAGGCCTTCGAGAATGTCACGCGTGCCGTCGGATTCGATCACGATGACGTTCGGTGTCGGCATCGTGTCATAGACGTCGATGGCTGCGGCCAGACCGCCGCTCCTGGCGGTGAGATGCGCCTTGGCGAGACGGCGGTCCTGCCCGGCCGCGGTGATCGCGGCGAGCGTCTGCTCGGTCTCGCAAAAGGCCTGCACCGAGATGCGGGGAACCGGCGCAATGTGTTCGTCGGGGCGCTGCCGATCGTCCGCCTCGTCGTCGTGAATCCCAGTCATTTGCCTGTATCGCTGAGTTTGGCCTTGTCGGCCTCGGGATAGGTGGTCGCGGTCGCGTTGCCCTTGCGGTAGCGGTCGAAGGCGATGTCGCGCCGCGCGGTGTAAGCGGGCGTCTCCGCGCGCGGCTGCTCGAGGTCGGCGGGGTTGTCGATCATCGCGGCGAGATTGCGCTGGGTGGCGCAGCCGAGATTGAAGTAGGGCCTGTTCTCGTTGTAGCCGGGATCGACGATGGACGGTCCCATGTCCTCGGGCCACAGCCCGCAGGGGCCGGCGACCGCAGTGATCTTGGAATAGCTCAGCCGGATGGTCGGCAACAGGCCGGGATCTTCGGGGCGATAGGGATGCTGGACGATGGCGCGCGACGGCACGCCGCCACTGCCGAGCACGGCACGGATCTCGTGATAAGTCGCTGCTGCTGCGCGCGAATTCGCGGTGTCGATGGGCACGTCGACGACGACGGAGCCGGTGCCTTCGCGCACCCAGTCGCGGGCGATGCCCATCACGTCCGCGGCTTGCGGGGCCGAAAGACCGCCTCTCGCCTTGCCGACGAAGATCACGATCGAGCGCGTGCCTTCCTGCACCGCGATCGGGTGGCGCATGCGGTAATCGGTCGGCACCGTCTGCGTGGTGACGACGTCGCCGGTGGTGTTGCAGGCTCCCAGCATGACGGAAAGCCCGGTCAGCGCGAGCGCGATGCGCGACTTGCGAAATCGATCTTCTGTCGTCTTCGTCATCGCCTGGTCCCCTCCTACCGCTATCCCGGTCCCCAAACCGTTCGTTCGTGTCAGTCGATGATGAAGCCGAAATCGCCGCTGATGCCGTCGATCGGATCGACGCGGCGCGCGATGCCGTAGAGGCGGTTCATGCGGCCGAGCAGCGCCGACTGCGCATCCGAAGAGGGTGCGAACCCGTCGTCGGGCCGCGACAATTCCTTCTGGGCGACCGCGCGCACCACATAGGGGGTCACGATCACCATCAGCTCGGTCTCGTTGTTGACGAAGTCCTGGCTGCGGAACAGCGCGCCGAGGATCGGGATCTGGTCGACGCCGGGCAGGCCGTTGACGGCCTGCTTGGTCTGCTGCTGGATCAGGCCGGCCATTGCCATCGAACCACCGGAGGGAATTTCCAGCGTGGTCTCGGCGCGGCGGGTCTGGACCGAGGGAATGGTGATCGAGTTGGTCGAATTCGCGGACAGCGCCTGCGACACCGTGATCGCGTTCTGGCTCGACAGCTCCGAAACCTCGGTCATCACGCGCAGGCTGATGCGGCCCTCGCTGAGCACCACCGGCGTGAAGTTCAGGGAGATGCCGAACTTCTTGTAGGTGATCTGGGTGGTGCAGACATGCGTGGCCGGATCGCAGGCGTAGCCGCCGGGGATCGGGAATTCGCCACCGGCGATGAAAGTCGCTGACTCACCCGAGATCGCGGTCAGGCTCGGCTCGGCCAGCGTCCGCATCACGCCCGCGCTCTCCATCGCGCGCATCGTGGCGTTGACCGTGGCGACGCCCTTGGCAAGCCCTGTGACGCCGAGGCCGTTGCTGCCGACCAGCGGTCCGCCGCTGGCAGTGAACGGGTTGGAATTGTTGAAGTTCACCACCGCGGTGCCGGCATTCAGGCTGGCGCTGAGGTCGACGCCCAATTGCTTGACGATGTCGCGGCGGACTTCGCCGACGACGACTTTCAGCATGACCTGGTCGCGGCCACGGACCACGATGTTGTTGACGACCTTGTCGCTGCCGCCGACGAGCTTCGCGGCGACGTCGCCGGCCTGCTGGGCCTCGACCGGGCTCGACACCGAACCGGTCAGCATCACGCTGTCGCCGACGCCTTCGATCTGCACCCCCGGCAGCGACTGATGCAGCGCCGCCCGCATGCCGTTGAGATCGCGCTTCACCGCGATGTCGTAGGAGGCGACCTGCTGGCCGTCGGCGCTGAAGAACACCACGTTGGTCTGGCCGACCTGTCCGCCGATGATGTAGGCGCGCTGCGACGACCGGATCACCGCATTGGCGATCTTGGGATCAGCCACCAGCACGTCCTTGACCTCGCGCGGCAGGTCGATGACCACAGATTTGCCGATTCCAAGCGACAGCGAACGCGTCCGTGCGGGCGCGACGGTCGCGGCCGGCGCCACGCCGAGGTCCGGCGCCTGCATCGGCGCCTGGTCTCCGACCGGCGCATCCGCGGCGCGGACGAGATCGGGGCCTGCGACCAGCCCCAGCATCATCATCGCCCCTGCCCAGAACGAGCCAGCGCGCTTCCCCCGAATGCGCAGGCCCATCCGATAATCCCCGTAATTCATCATGTCTCCATCACTTCTGTGACGTTAGTTGTCGCGTCTGCACGCCGTAGCGGATCACGTTGACGCCGCTCTGACGCTGCTTGAGCGCCTGGTCTTCGGGCGCGCCGTCGGTGGCGCTGGCATCGGCGATGCTGCGCAGTGCGAGCGTCAAAGTTCCGCCCTGGCGCGAGGCCGACAGCGTAGCGACCTGCTCGGGCTTCAGCTCCAGCGTGACGGTCTTGCCGATCACGGCGGTCTGGCCGTCCTTTTCCTTCGGCGCCTGGTCGATCGCGAGCACGCGGATATTGGACAGGACGACCTCCGACAGGATCAGGTCATTGCCGCCGGTCGCACCGCTGGTGTCGGGGTTCTTCAGGCGGCGCGTCAGCACGACGTCGACGCGGTCGTTTGGCAGGATGAAGCCGCCGGCGGCGGTCTCTGCCGAGATCTCGGTGGATACGGCCCGCATGCCCGAGGGCAGGATCGCGGCCATGAAGCCGGAGCCGTCCGCCCTCACCAGCTTCTGCTCGCGGATCGGCTCGCCCTGCATCAACGGCACGCGCGCGATCGACCCGGCGATCTCGGTTTGTGCGTTGGGCCTGCTGTCGCGCCGGACGAAGGCGCTGCTGGCGGTCGCTTGCGGCCAGGTCTGCCATTGCAGATCCTCGGCCTTCACGGCCTGGCCGAGCTGGATGTCGGATTTGGCGACGAGCACCTCGGTCGTCGGCAGCTTCTCGGCCACCGGAGCGACCGGCGCGGGCTTGTTGTCGTAGCTGCTCGCCAGATACGCAGCGACGCCGCCGGCGCTCAGCGCGATGACGAGAACGACAATGCGTGCGGTGTTCATACGCTTCTACTCTCACGCGGGGCACTCGAACCGCACGTAGCGTGTTCCCCCGCGTCGATGAGTAGGGAGTAAAAGTATAAGGGGTGTTGCGAGGCCGAGTGTGATGCCCTGTGACGGTGCGGGTTTTGGGCGGATGGTGAATGCCGCGTTATCCCGGTCGGTCAGTGGCCCCGTAGATTCACGCAGGCGAACTACGACCTTCGGAGGAAGCGCGGGAGCGTCATGGTGAATGGGTGGTTAGTAAAGGAGGTGCGTCGCGAGATGGAAGCAGCGCGCCACAACATCAGTGTCGTCCCGGCGAAGACTGCGCGCGTCCGGGACGACGTGGAGAGAGAGACGAGGCTCCCCAACGCCATCATTGCGGAACTACCTCGTCCGCTTCTGCTCGATCACGTCCCAGATTTTCGCCGCAACGTCGGGGCCGCCAAGGCGTGCGATGGCGCGAATGCCGGTCGGCGACGTCACATTGATCTCGGTGAGATTGCCGTTGATGACGTCGATCCCGACGAACAGGAGGCCGCGCTCGCGCAGCGCCGGGCCGACGGTGGCGCAGATCTCGCGTTCGCGCGGCGTCAGCTCGGTCTCCTTGGCGGCGCCGCCGCGCACCATGTTGGAGCGGAGATCGTCGGCCGCCGGCACGCGGTTCACGGCGCCTGCGAACTCGCCATTGACCAGGATGATGCGCTTGTCGCCGAGCTTCACCTCGGGAATGAACTGCTGAATCACCCAGGACTCTTTGAACGTCACCGAGAACATGTCGAACAGCGAGCCGAAGTTCATGTCTTGCGGCATCACCCGGAACACCGCGGCGCCGCCATGGCCGTGCAGCGGCTTCATCACCACGGCACCGTATTTGTCGCGGAACGCGTTGATCTCATCTAAGTCGCGCGAGATCAAAGTCGGCGGCATCAGCTGCGGAAAGTTCATCACGAACAGTTTTTCGGGCGCGTTTCGCACCGCGGCGGGATCGTTGACCACCAGCGTCTTTGGGTGAATGCGTTCGAGCAGATGCGTCGAAGTGATATAGGCGAGGTCGAACGGCGGATCCTGCCGCAGCAGGACGACGTCGAAGCCGTTGAGCGCTTCGCGCCTGGGCTCGCCGAGGGTGAAATGATTGCCGGGCTCGTCGCGCACCGTCAGCAGCTGCACCGGCGCGACGATCTCCTCGCCGACCATCGAGAGCTTGTCGGGCGTATAATAGGACAGGCCGTGGCCGCGCTTCTGCGCCTCCAGGAGCAGCGCGAAGGTGGAATCGCCCTTGATGTTGATGCGGGCGATGGGGTCCATCTGGACGGCGACGTTCAGTTTCATGGGCTGCCTTTCAGGTCGAGGCGTCGAATGCCGCCAACACATGGCGTGGAAGTGACCGCGGCGCAATCAGCATGGCGTCGAATCGCAGCTCGAATTCCGCATGCTCGGGATGCGCTGCGAGCCAGCCCTGCGCGGCATCGATGATGCGCTGCTGCTGGCGTGGCGTGACCGCATAGGCGGCCTCGTCGAGGCTGGCGCGCGCCTTGACCTCGACGAAGGCGATCAGGTTGCGGCGGCGCGCCACGAGGTCGATCTCGCCATGCGCCGTGCGGTAGCGTTTGGCGAGGATGCGGTAACCCTTGGCCATGAGAAAGGCGGCGGCGCGGCTCTCGGCCGAGATGCCGGTGCGGAACGCGGCGACACGCTCGGGCGAGGCGACCTTTGGCTCCGGTTTGGGTTCTGCGACGCCCCTAGTCTTCGCCATCGCCGCCCCGCAAATCCTCGTGCGGACTCTTGGCGAGTTCGAGCGCGCGGGCATAGATCTCGCGGCGGGGCCGCCCAGAAAGCGCGACGGCATGCGCGACGGCGTCCTTGACGCTGTTCGTGGCGAGCTGCGCGCGCAGGAGATCGTCCAGTGCATCTGATGTCAGCACGTCGGCGTCGGCCGCGGGCGGTGCGATCACCAGCACGAATTCGCCGCGCGTCTCCAGCGCGTCGGCTTCGCCCGCGAGCTCACTCAGCGTCGCCCGCGAAATCTCCTCGTGCAATTTCGTCAGCTCGCGGCAAATCGCGGCTTCGCGCGTCCCCATGATCTCGGCGAGCTCGGCAAGCGTGTCCTGCACGCGATTGCCGGATTCGAACATCACCAGCGTGGCATCGATGCGCGCGAGCTCGGCCAGGCGCGATTTTCGCGCGGCCGATTTGGCGGGTAGAAAGCCCTCGAAGAAAAAACGGTTGGTCGGCAGCGCCGCAACCGACAGCGCCGCCAGCACCGACGAAGGGCCGGGCAGCGCAAAGACCGCGTGGCCGGCGGCACAGACCTCGCGCACCAGCTTGTAACCGGGGTCGGAGATCAGCGGCGTCCCGGCGTCCGACACCAGCGCGACCGAGCCGCCTGCCGCGAGTGCCTCCAGGATCTTCGGCCGCGCAGCCTCGGCATTATGCTCGTGATACGGCTTGAGCTGCGCAGAGATGTCGTAACGCTCGGTCAGGCGCCGCGTGATGCGGGTGTCCTCGCAGGCGATGACGTCGACCCCGGCCAGCGTCTGGAGCGCCCGCAAGGTGATGTCGCCGAGATTGCCGATGGGGGTCGCGACCAGATAGAGGCCGGCCGCGGGCTTCGGAGCTGACAGCCGATGGGCGTCGATGGAGAAACCGCGCGAGGCGGTGTCCGCAGCTTCAGTCGTATTTATCGGAGCCGGCTTTGCGCGCATAATGAATCGAACTTAGGCATGATCCCGGTGGCTGGGAACCAGTCCCCGGAAAAAGATCATATTGGGAGAGGGACTGGAATGTGATCCATCCGGCATCACATTCGAGGGGGAATGAAGCGTCAGCGCCATATTCGCGGCGGAAACCGCGCCTTGATGCTGCGTGACGGACGGCAAACAGCTGGCCGGAACGAAGGGCAGCCGCGTTAAGCGGTCATTATCCTTTTGTTTTGGTTAACTATTTGTGGACAACATGCCTGAATCCGCGGCTTGTGTTGCGGACAAGAGTGAAGTGACGGGCCGCCTGCGGCCGGTCAGAAGAGAAGCTGCCATGGTGGGCCCGCGTGATCCGAAGTCTCCCGTTCAGGGGCCCCTGATGCCAGGGGCGACCCGGCGGAGTACGCTTGGCCTGCTGCTCGGCACGCCCTTGCTCTCGGCCTGCGCCGGCGTGCAGCAGAGCCTCAGCCAGTTTTCCAGCCCGTTCTCCAGCTCCTCGCCGCCTCCGGCCCAGCCGGCCGGTCCGCCACAGCAGGCGACGACCGCGGGCACCGGCGGCGTGAAGGTCGGGGTGATCCTGCCGCTCTCGGCCGCGGGCAATGCCGGGCTTGCGGCGCAATCCATGCGCAACGCCGCCGAGATGGCGCTGGCCGAGTTTCAGAACCCGAATATCCAGCTCCTGATCAAGGACGACAATGGCAGCCCGCAGGGCGCGCAAGCCGGCGCGCAGCAGGCGGTCGACGAAGGTGCCGAGATCATCCTGGGGCCGCTGTTCGCGCAGTCGGTGCCGGCGGTGGCGCAGGTCGCGCGCGCGCGCGGCATCTCGGTGATGGCGTTCTCCACCGATTCCAGCATCGCCGGCCGCGGCGTCTATCTCCTGAGCTTCCTGCCGGAGTCCGACGTCAACCGCATCATCGAATATTCCGCCGGCATCGGAAAACGCGCCGTTGCCGTGCTCGTGCCCGACAATGCCTATGGCAATGTCGTCGAAGCCGCGGTGAAGGCCACGGTGCCCAGGCGCGGTGGGCGTGTCGTCGCGTTCGAAAGATACGGCGCCGATCGAGCCACGCCGGCGCGCAACGTGGCACAGCAGCTCGGCAGCGCGGACGCATTGTTCATTGCCGATGACGGCGATGCCGTCGTTTCGGTCGCAGACGCGATGACCGCAGCGGGCGCGAATCTGCGCAACATCCAGCTGCTCGGGACCGGCCTGTGGGACAGCCCGCGCGTCTATGCGAGTCCGGCGCTGCAGGGCGGCCTCTATGCCGCGCCGGATCCGGCCGGCTTCCGCGCGTTCTCCGGCCGCTACCGCACCAAATATGGCGCCGAGCCGATCCGCACCGCGACGCTCGCCTATGATGCCGTCGCGCTTGTCGCAGCGCTTGCGCGCACGCAGGGTACGACGCGCTTCTCGGCCGACGTGCTCACGAATCCATCTGGTTTCGCGGGCATCGATGGCCTGTTCCGGTTCCGTGCGGATGGCACCAATGAGCGCGGCCTTGCGGTGATGAAGGTGACGACGGGCGGCGGTGTCGCGGTCGCGGGCTCGCCGAAGAGTTTTGGGGCGTAGTCCTACGCCGCGAGATCCGCGACCACGGCGTCCAGCACCGGAAAACCGCTGCTCGTCACCCGCAACCGTCCCGCCGCATCGACCGTGATCGCGCCTTCCTCACGCAGCAGCGCGATACGTCTGGGATCGAGCGGACGGCCGGACAAGGCCTTGTAGCGCTCGGGGTCGATGCCTTCGGCCAGGCGCAATCCCATCAGCAAGAATTCGTCGGCCCGCTCCTCGCTGTTGAGGAGATCGTCGGTGACGATTCCATCGCCGTTGCCCTCGACCCGCATCAGCCAGGCTTCGGGACGCTTCTCGGTGGCGGTGGCGTGCCTGATGCCGTCGATGTCGAGGCGGCCATGGGCGCCGGGACCGATGCCGGCATATTCCTCACCGCGCCAGTACACCAGATTGTGCCGGCACTCGGCGCCGCGTCGCGCGTGATTTGAGATCTCGTAGGCGGGCAGGCCGAGCTTGTCGCAGGTCTCCTGCGTCACGTCGTAGAGCGCGCGCGCGACCACTTCGTCCGGCGTCTTCAATTTGCCCGCCTGGTGCAGGCCGAAGAACGGCGTGCCTTCCTCGATCGTCAATTGGTAGAGCGACAGATGCTCGGCCGCTTCATCGATCGCAAGGCGCAGCTCGTCCGCCCACATCGCCGGGGTCTGGTCGGGACGGGCGTAGATCAGGTCGAACGAATAGCGATCGAACGAGCGGCGCGCGATGGCGACGGCGTCGAGTGCCTCGCGCGCACTGTGCATGCGGCCGAGCGCTTTCAACGAGGCATCGTCGAGCGCCTGCACGCCGAGCGAGACCCGATTGACACCGGCAGCGCGATAGCCGGCGAAGCGCGTGGCCTCGACGCTGGTCGGGTTTGCTTCCAGCGTCACTTCGACGTCGTTGGCAACGCGCCAGTGCTTGCCGATCGCATCGAGCACCGCGCCGACGGTGGCGGGCTGCATGAGCGATGGTGTGCCTCCGCCGAGGAAGATCGAGCTGACTTCGCGACCGGGCGAGCGCTGCGCAGTCGTTTCGATCTCGCGCGCGAAGGCGGCCGCAAAACGCGCCTGGTCGATGGCGGCGTGGCGGACGTGGCTGTTGAAGTCGCAATAGGGACACTTCGACAGGCAGAACGGCCAGTGCACGTAGACGCCGAACGCATCTTTATCAGCGCGGCTCAAGGCAGATCTCCGCCAGTTTCACGAAGGCCCGGGCGCGGTGCGACAGGCCGAGGCCGAGCGGCGGCAGGCCATGCTTCTCGATGCTGGTCATCTCACCGAAGGTGCGGTCGTATCCGTCGGGCAGGAACATCGGATCGTAGCCGAAGCCGGCGGTGCCGCGGGGTGGCCACACCAGCGTGCCGTCGACGCGCGCCTCGACCTGTTCGAGATGATCGTCGGGCCAGGCGACGCAGAGCGCCGAGACGAAATGCGCTTTGCGCTTGTCCGGCGTGGTGGCGCCGCGCTCCTGCAGCAGGCGCTCGATCTGCGCCATGGCGGCGGCAAAGTCCTTGGACGGACCGGCCCAGCGCGCGCTGTAGATGCCGGGCGCGCCGTCGAGCGCGTCGACGACGATTCCGGAATCATCGGCAAAAGCCGGTAGCTTGGTCGCCTGCGCGGCCGCGATTGCCTTGATCGCGGCGTTGCTGCGGAAATCGCTGCCGGTCTCGTCAGGCTCGCCAAGGCCGAGCTCGCCGGGCGACACCACCTCGATGCCGTGAGGCGCGAGCAGCTCTTTCATCTCGGCGAGCTTGCCGGGATTGTGGGTCGCGATGACGAGCTTTCCGGTGATTCGGCGGTGCATGGGGCTATTGACTACGCGACAGCCAGTTTCTGCAAGTCCACCAGACGCGCGATGCCTTTTTGCGCCAATGCGATCAGCGCCAGGAACTCGTCCTGCGTAAACGGCTCGCGTTCCGCAGTGCCCTGAACCTCGATGATGCGGCCATCACCGGTCATGACGAAATTGGCGTCGGTTTCGGCGGCCGAGTCCTCGGCATAGTCGAGATCGAGCACCGGCGTGCCCTTGTAGATGCCGCATGAGATCGCGGCGACGTTGTCGCGCATCACGTTGGCCTTGATCATGTTGCGCGACTTCATCCAGTTGATGCAGTCGGCGAGCGCGACCCAGGCCCCGGTGATCGAGGCGGTGCGGGTGCCGCCGTCGGCCTGGAGCACGTCGCAATCGACGGTGATCTGGCGCTCGCCGAGCGCTTCGAGATCGACGATGGTGCGCAGGGAGCGGCCGATCAGGCGCTGGATCTCGACGGTGCGGCCGCTCTGCTTGCCGGCCGAGGCCTCGCGGCGGGTGCGTTCCGAGGTCGCACGCGGCAGCATGCCGTATTCGGCGGTGACCCAGCCGCGACCCTGGCCCTTCAGCCACGGCGGCAGGCGGTCTTCCAGCGTGGCGGTCACAAGCACGTGGGTGTCGCCGAATTTCACGAGGCAGGAGCCTTCCGCATATTTGACCACGCCACGCTCAAGCGTTACGGGGCGCAATTCGTCGGGCGCACGGCGGCTTGGCCGCATGGGAAATCCTCCAAAACTCGCAAGGTCAGGCTGTTCGCGGTGCTTGTAGGTGGGGTGAGGGTGGGCAGCAAGGCTTTTTCGCCCCTGATATCTGCCCCGCAAACGCCCCGCTTGTCAGACGCGCCCGGGATGGACAAATTACGAGGAACTGACAGGAGTTAACGTCTGTGGCCCATCACGATCCGATCCATCTGATCGCGCCGCGCGCAGGCCTCGCCCAGCTCAACGAGCGTTCCCGCGACATCTTTCGTCAAATCGTCGAAAGTTACCTCGCGACCGGAGAGCCGGTGGGCTCGCGCAACATCTCGCGCCTGATCGCGATGCCGCTGTCGCCGGCTTCCGTGCGCAACGTCATGGCCGATCTGGAACAGCTCGGTCTGATCTACGCTCCGCATACCTCCGCCGGCCGGCTGCCGACGGAACTCGGCCTGCGCTTCTTCGTCGACGCCCTGATGCAGGTCGGCGATCTCAACGAGTCCGAGCGGCAATCGATCCAGAGCCAGCTCGCCACCGTCGGCCACGCCCAATCGGTCGAGGCGGCGCTGGATCAGGCGTTGACCCGGCTCTCCGGCCTGACGCGCGCCGCGGCGGTGGTGCTGACGCCGAAGTCCAATGCGCGGCTCAAGCACATCGAATTCGTCCGGCTGGAACCCGAGAAGGCGCTGGTCATCCTGGTCGGAGACGACGGCCAGGTCGAAAACCGTGTGCTGGCGCTGCCGCCGGGGGTTCCCTCCTCGGCCATCACGGAAGCCGGCAATTTCCTCAATGCGCGGATTCGCGGGCGGACGCTCGCCGAGGCGCGGCTGGAGCTGGAAACCGCGCTCGGCGAGGCCCGCGCCGAGCTCGATCAATTGACGCAAAAGGTGATCTCGGCCGGGATCGCGAGCTGGTCGGGCGGCGAGAACGAGGACCGCCAGCTCATCGTGCGCGGGCACGCCAATCTGCTGGAAGATCTGCACGCGCTCGAGGATCTCGAGCGTGTCAGGCTGTTGTTCGAGGATCTCGAGACCAAGCGCGGCGTGATCGACCTGTTGGGGCGCGCGGAAACCGCCGAAGGCGTCAGAATCTTCATCGGCAGCGAGAACAAGCTGTTTTCGCTGTCCGGCTCCTCCACCATCATCTCGCCCTATCGGGATGCCGCCGGCCACATCGTCGGCGTTTTGGGCGTCATCGGGCCCACACGGCTGAACTATGCCCGTGTGATCCCGACCGTGGACTATGCCGCCCGCATCGTCAGCCGCCTGCTGGGCGGGCTGACCGGCATTGAGCCGATCACGGGCGCTTGATTTTCGGCGTCCGAAGCACGATATCCGGGCCAGCAAACCTCCCCTTGAGACGAGTTCGAGAAGCAGCCGATGACCGATCCCACCCGGCAACCCGAAGACACGGCCGCGCCGACCGGCGAACCCGTGGTGTCAAAGCCCTACATCATGCCCGACGATCCCGAGCCCGGCTCGGTCGAAACGTTGCAAAAGGAAGCTGCCGAGGCGCGCGACCGCATGCTGCGGACGCTGGCCGAGATGGAGAACCTGCGCAAGCGCACCGCCAAGGAGGTCGCCGACGCCAAGCTCTACGGCATCACCGGCTTTGCCCGCGACGTGCTCGACATCGCCGACAATCTCCAGCGCGCGCTCGATGCCGTTCCGTCCGAAGCGCGTGCTGCGGCCGATCCCGGCCTGATCGCGCTGATCGAGGGCGTCGAGCTCACCGAGCGCTCGCTGCTCAATGCGCTGGAAAAGCACGGCGTGAAGAAGCTCGATCCGCAGGGCCAGAAGTTCGACCCGAACTTCCATCAGGCGATGTACGAGGTGCCTGACGCATCGGTGCCCGCGGGCACCGTCGTGCAGGTCATGCAGGCCGGCTACACCATCGGCGAGCGCGTGCTGCGTCCGGCGCTGGTCGGCGTCGCCAAGGGCGGCGCAAAGCCCGCGCCCGCGGCGAACAGCAACGAAGCGAACTGAACGATATCGAGGAGCGCGCTCGCGCGCGTCTCCTCCTCTTCCTCAAGGTCTGGCAGAGGTGAGCGCTTTATGCGCTCACCGCGATATCCGCGGACTGAATCCGCTTCACGCCGGCCTTGGCCATGTCGGCCCAGGCCTTCGCGAGCGAGCCCTGATTGTCGATGCCGCGGCAGGCGTCTTCCACGACGTAGACTTCAAAACCAGCCTTGCGCGCATCGAGCGCAGTCCAGGCGACGCAGAAGTCCGTGGCGAGGCCCGCGACAAAGACGCGCTTGATCTTGCGGGACTTCAAATAGGCGGCGAGCCCCGTCGTTGTCTTGCCGTCGGCTTCGACGAAGGCCGAATAGCTGTCGACATCCTTGTGGAAGCCCTTGCGGATGATGAGCTCGGCCTGCGGGATCGAGAGGTCTTTCGACAGCGAGGCGCCATCGGTGCCCTGCACGCAATGGTCGGGCCACAGCACCTGCTTGCCATAGGGCAGGTCGATGGTCTCGAACGGCTTCTTGCCGGAATGCGCTGACGCGAACGAGACGTGGCCGGGCGTGTGCCAGTCCTGCGTCATCACCACGTTCGAAAATGCTTTGGCCATCTTGTTGATCACAGGCACGACCTGCTCGCCTTCCTTCACCGCGAGGCTGCCGCCCGGCAGGAAGCAGTTCTGCACATCGATCACGAGCAGCGCGGATGCATCGTCCGGCTTGATCGAGGCTGCTGCGAAAAGTGCCGATGGCGCGAGGCTCGCGAGCGTGGTGGTCCCCAGCGCGGCCAAGATCTGTCGTCGATTAATCATCGTCCGCCTCCCTCAAGGTTGATCCGGTGGAGGCAAGCCTAGTTCCGTTCGTGTACAAACGAAAGCCCGAAAATGCAGCCGGCCCTGGTGAGGGGATGGGCGCTACCCCTTCGGCTGGATGCCGTCGCGGACGGCGCGGAAGCGGGTGAAGGCGTCGGACCACTGGTCGCGCGGAGCGCTGGCGATGATGCGCAGCGAGGTGCCGCCGCCGAACCGGATCCATTGCACGACCGTGACCGGGGTCTTGTCCTTGCCGCTGACGCCGTCGATCCGGGTCTCAAAGCCGGGCTGGCTGTTGATGCGGATCGGCTCGGACATGGTGACGCGGGACTCGCGCAGGCCGGGGATCTGGAGCGCGGCCTCCTGGGCGAAGCGGGCGCGGTCGTCGGCGGCTTGCGGAGTGGCGCCGATCAGGCCGAGGATCATGAACGGCTTCGATTCATAGCCCGCGCTCTCGTCACCGTCGGCCAGGATGATGCTCGAGCCCGGCACCAGCGTGCGGATGTCCTTGAAGCCGGCGAGATCGGTGATCTTGAACGGCATCAGCCCGAGCTGCTCGTCAGCCGACACCTCCTTGCGCAGGGTGGCGGTCGCAAACATCTGCCGCACCGCCTCGTCGGTGTAGATCTTCGAGGCGTTCTCCGGGACCTGCACCGCGACATAGCCGGAGAAGCCAGTGCCCGGCACGATCATCGAATAGCGCTTCACCAGCGTGTCCCCGGCCTTGCCGCTCTCGGTGGTAACATAGGCAAGGCCCGCCGGTGTCTCGATCTTCTCCGGCTTGACGCCGTTGACGCCGCCCGGATTGGCGTTGAAGGCCGTTGCAACCTCGTTATAGGCCGCCGGCGGCAGTTCGGTGACCAGCACCTTGACGCTGCCGTCCTCGTTCTCGAAGCCCGGGAAGGTCTTGGCCTTGCTCAGCCCGACCAGCGGCACCATGCCGAGACGCAGACCCGGCGGATACACGGCGTCGGCAGCAAGCGCCGGAAGCGCGGAGACAACGAGAAGGGCGAGCGCGGCGAGGGGGCGGATCAGCTTCATGGGCACTCTGATTGGTTCATATTGAGGCCGTACGATGGTCGGCCGTTGGCCGCCTTGTCGCGCGAAGCGGCCCCGTGACGAGGCCGTCCGGCCGGTCCGCCTTTTAGCGGGTTTGGTGCGCCGGCAACAGGGCCGGGCCGATCACGGCAGCGGAGACGGCCTGAGCACTGAACCTGTTAACAAATCCTCACCCGCAAGGGCGGTGAAGCCCGGATATGATCTTCCAAAACCCAATGTTTTCACGGTCCAAACTTGCGTTCGGTCCTTGCGGGCTCCTCCCCCCCTCCTATATGAGCCTCAACCATCGCAATATCGCGAATGTTTGATCTTAGGGGGTTTCGGTTCGGGTGCCTTCTGGGCCCAGCCAACCTGCCGCAAAAAGAAGGATATCAGGACCATGGGAAAGGTCATTGGGATCGACCTCGGCACCACGAATTCGTGCGTCGCCGTGATGGACGGCAAGAACGCCAAAGTTATCGAGAATTCCGAAGGCATGCGCACGACGCCTTCGATCGTCGCCGTGACTGATGACGGTGAGCGCCTCGTCGGCCAGCCCGCCAAGCGCCAGGCCGTGACCAATCCAGAGCGTACGTTCTTCGCAGTGAAGCGCCTCATCGGCCGCCGCTACGACGACCCGATGGTCGAGAAGGACAAGAAGCTCGTTCCGTACAAGATCGTGAAGGCTTCGAACGGCGACGCCTGGGTCGAGGCCGACGGCCAGACCTACTCGCCCTCGCAGGTCTCTGCGTTCATCTTGCAGAAGATGAAGGAGACCGCGGAAGCCCATCTCGGCCAGAAGGTCGACCAGGCGGTCATCACCGTTCCCGCTTACTTCAACGACGCCCAGCGCCAGGCGACCAAGGACGCCGGCAAGATCGCGGGCCTCGAGGTGCTGCGCATCATCAACGAGCCGACCGCAGCCGCGCTGGCCTATGGCCTCGACAAGACCAAGGCCGGCACGATCGCCGTGTACGATCTCGGCGGCGGCACGTTCGATATCTCCATTCTCGAAATCGGCGACGGCGTGTTCGAGGTGAAGTCGACCAACGGCGACACCTTCCTCGGCGGCGAAGATTTCGACATGCGGCTGGTCGGCTATCTCGCCGACGAGTTCCAGAAGGAGCAGGGCATCAACCTGCGCAACGACAAGCTCGCGTTGCAGCGCCTGAAGGAAGCCGCTGAAAAGGCCAAGATCGAGCTGTCGTCGACGACGCAGACCGAGATCAACCTGCCCTTCATCACCGCGGACCAGACCGGTCCGAAGCATCTGACGATGAAGCTCACCCGCGCCAAGTTCGAGGCGCTGGTGGACGACCTGGTTCAGAAGACCGTCGAGCCCTGCCGCAAGGCGCTCAAGGACGCCGGCGTCACCGCCGGTGAGATCGGCGAAGTCGTGCTGGTCGGCGGCATGTCGCGCATGCCGAAGGTCCAGGAGGTCGTGAAGCAGCTGTTCGGCAAGGAGCCGCACAAGGGCGTCAACCCGGACGAAGTCGTGGCGATCGGTGCCGCGATCCAGGCCGGCGTGCTCCAGGGCGACGTCAAGGACGTGCTGCTGCTGGACGTGACCCCGCTGTCGCTGGGCATCGAGACGCTGGGCGGCGTGTTCACCCGCATCATCGACCGCAACACCACGATCCCGACCAAGAAGAGCCAGGTGTTCTCGACCGCCGAGGACAACCAGAACGCGGTCACCATCCGCGTCTTCCAGGGCGAGCGTGAAATGGCGGCCGACAACAAGATGCTCGGCCAGTTCGACCTGATGGGCATCCCGCCGGCGCCGCGCGGCATGCCGCAGATCGAGGTGACCTTCGACATCGACGCCAACGGTATCGTCAACGTCTCGGCCAAGGACAAAGCCACGGGCAAGGAGCAGCAGATCCGCATCCAGGCGTCCGGCGGCCTTTCGGAAGCCGACATCGACAAGATGGTCAAGGACGCCGAGGCCAATGCCGCGGCCGACAAGCAGCGCCGCGAGGCGGTCGACGCCAAGAACCATGCCGATGCGCTGGTGCACTCCACCGAGAAGGCGCTGGCCGAGCACGGTTCGAAGGTCGCCGAGACCGAGCGCCGCGCCATCGAGGACGCCGTCAGCGACCTTAAGGAAGCGCTGAAGGGCAGCGATGCCGAGGCGATCAAGGCCAAGACCAACACGCTGGCGCAGGCCTCGATGAAGCTCGGCGAAGCCATGTACAAGCAGCAGGCTGAGGCCGATGCGGCCAAGGACGCTGCGAAGGACGACGTTGTCGACGCGGAATTCACCGAAGTCGACGACGACAAGAACAACAAGAAGTCCGCTTAAAGCCCGAGAGGGTATGATGCGGACGGCTTGGACCCCACACGCTACGTCGGCCTCCCCCCTAAGGGGGGAGGCTTTCGTGTCGGGGCAGACGGGCGATGCGCCCGTTACGATCAATCAATTCCCAGCACTTATGCTCAACGCTCCCATGCGGTCCGCTGCCACGACGCGGAAGGCCGCCCATATCGTCGCGTGGCGACGTCGTTTCGCTCCGACTTGAATCGCGATCGGATAGACCTGAGTCAGACATGTCCACGTCCACCAAGCGCTGCTACTACGAAACCCTCGAAGTCGAACGCACGGCCGACGAGAGCAAACTGAAATCGTCGTTCCGCAAGCTGGCGATGAAGTTTCATCCGGACCGCAATCCCGGGGACGAGACCAGCGAGGTCAAGTTCAAGGAGATCAACGAGGCCTACGAGGTCCTGAAGGACAAGGACAAGCGCGCGGCCTACGACCGCTTCGGCCATGCCGCGTTCGAGCAGGGCGGTCCCGGCGGCGGTGGCGCCGGCTTCGGTGCGGGCTTCGCCTCCTCCTTCTCCGATATTTTCGAAGATCTGTTTGGCATGGCCGGCCAGCGGGGCCGCGGCGGCCGCGAGCGTGGCGCCGACCTGCGCTACAACATGGAAATCACCCTCGAGGAAGCTTTTGCCGGCAAGACCGCGCAGATCGAGATTCCGGTCTCCGTCACCTGCGAGGCCTGCTCGGGCATCGGCGCCAAGGCCGGCACCAAGCCGAAGGCCTGCTCGACCTGCGGCGGCGCCGGCCGCGTGCGACAGTCGCAAGGCTTCTTCACCCTCGAACGCACCTGCCCCGCCTGCCAGGGCCGCGGCCAGATGATCGAGGACGCCTGCCCGTCCTGCTCGGGCCAGGGCCGCGTCACCCGCGAGCGCACGCTGTCGGTCAATATCCCGCAAGGCGTCGAGGACGGCACCAGGATCAGGCTCGCCGGCGAAGGCGAAGCCGGCGTTCGCGGCGGCCCGCCCGGCGATCTCTACATCTTCCTGTCGCTGGCCCAGCACCAGTTCTTCCAGCGCGACGGCGCCGATCTGCATTGCCGGGTGCCGATCTCGATGGTGACAGCGGCGCTCGGCGGCGAATTCGAGGTGCCGACCATCGACCAGACCAAGGCCAAGGTGAAGGTGCCTGCCGGAACCCAGTCCGCCCGTCGATTCCGCATTGCATCAAAAGGCATGCCGGTCCTGCGCTCCCGCCAGATGGGCGACATGTACGTTCAGGTCGTGGTTGAGACCCCCCAGAACCTCACCAAGAAGCAGCAGGAATTGCTGGTCGAGTTCGAAAAGCTCTCCTCCGGCAACACCCAGCCGGAATCCGAGGGCTTCTTCGCCAAGGTCAAGGATTTCTTCGGCAATCGGGCGAACTGAGCCGGCTTGACCGTATCGGCTTCGGCCTATACGTCTTTATGACCTTTTTCTGACACGCCGCTGTCACGCGGTCCCGTCCGGTCCTGACATGCCATTGCCATCGTCCGCGCGTGCGTTGAAGAAGCCCCGTCTAGATGACGAGGTGCGCTTTCTCAGATCGTGGATCGAAAAGCCCCTCCACATGGGCGCGGTGATGCCGTCGGGCAAGCTGCTGGCCCGGACCATGGCTCACTATGTCGATGTCGATTCCGACGCTCCGGTGGTCGAGCTCGGGCCCGGCACCGGCGCCATCACCTCGGCCCTGGTCGAGCGCGGCGTCGACCAGAAGCGTCTGGTGCTCGTCGAATACAATCCCGGCTTCTGCGCGCTGCTGCGCGACCGCTATCCGCAGGCGACTGTGGTGCAGGGCGACGCCTATCGCCTGCGCGACACGCTCTGGAACGTTCTGAGCGCGCCGGCCTCGGCCGTTGTCTCCGGCCTGCCGCTGGTCACAAAACCGATGCTGACCCGGCTGCGGCTCATTCGCGATTCCTTCATGGCGCTGGCGCCCGGCGCGCCCTTCGTCCAGTTCACCTATGCGGTGGTGCCGCCGATCCCGAAATCGCTGCCCGGCGTGTCCACAGAGGCTTCGGAACGGATCTGGATGAACCTTCCGCCGGCCCGCGTCTGGGTGTATCGCAAGGACTAATTCCGCCGGCTTTCTTCTCTGCGCGGCGGGCTTGTTTCGCCGAACGTAGGGAAGCGGATGTCCGCACCGAAAATCCTGGTCATTCCCGGCTCGCTGCGCACCGGCTCGCACAATGCGAAGCTGGCGGCGGTCGCCGCCTATGAGTTCGCCCAGGCCGGTGTCGACATCACCCGCATCTCGCTCGCCGATTTTCCGCTGCCGATCTATGACGGCGATCTCCAGGCCAAGTCAGGCATCCCGAAGCACGCCATCAATCTCAAGCGCATGATCGGCGCACATCATGGCGTGCTGATCGTTTCGCCCGAATACAACGCCTCGGTGCCGCCGCTGCTGAAGAACGCGATCGACTGGGTGAGCCGCGTGCACGATCTGCACGAGGCGCGCGGCGATGTCTTCCGCAACCGCGCCTTCGCACTCGCCGGTGCTTCGCAGAGCCGGTTAGGTGCCGCCCGTGCGCTTCAGGCATTGCGGCTGATCCTGACGTCCTGCCAGGCCAATGTGATCGCCAGCCAATTCACGCTCGCCTTTGCCGACCAGGCCTACGACGATATGGACAGGCTCAAGAGCCAGACCGATAGCGACGGGCTGAAGGAGATGGTGCGGCAGTTGATCGACATTTCCCAACGCATGATGTGAGGTGACATGACGCACGCCGAAATCGCCCCCAAGGACCGTCTGATCGTCGCGCTCGATCTGCCCAGCGTCGAGGCCGCGGAGGCGATGATCGCCGGGCTCGGCGACAGCGTCACCTTCTACAAGATCGGCTATCGGCTCGCTTATGCCGGCGGCTTGCCGCTGGTCGCCAGGCTTGCCGACAAGGGCAAGAAGGTCTTTCTCGATCTCAAGCTGCACGACATCGGCAACACGGTGGCGCAAGGCGTTGAAAGCATCACCAGGCTGGGCGCAACCTTCCTCACCGTGCATGCCTATCCGCAGACCATGAAGGGCGCCGTCGAGGGCCGCGGCTCCTCGAAGCTGAAGCTTCTCGCCGTTACGGTGCTGACCTCGTACAATCAGGACGATCTGCACGCCGCCGGGTTCCGGCTCGGCGTCTCCGAGCTCGTCGAAGCGCGCGCGGGGCAGGCACAGACGCTCGGCATCGATGGCCTGGTATCGTCGCCCGAGGAGGCGGTAGCCTTGCGCAAGATCGTCGGACGCAAGATGCATCTCGTCACGCCAGGCATTCGTCCGGCAGGATCGGCCGCCGGGGACCAGAAGCGCATCATGACGCCGGGCCGTGCAATCGCCGCGGGCGCGGATTATCTCGTCGTCGGCCGGCCGGTGGTGGAAGCCGCCGATCCGAAGGCGGTCGCGGAAGCCATCCAGGCCGAGATCGCGCAGGCACTCGAAGCATGATCCGCAACAGTGTGAAGCGGTTTTTTCTCGCGACAAACGCGGAACGCGTTTGCGCGGAGATCATGCTCAAATAGAACCACCAACAACCAGGGAGAAGAACAATGGCAAAAGGCTACTGGATCGGTCGCGTCGACGTGAGCAATGACGAGGGCTACAAGCCCTACGCTGTCGCCAACGGTCCGATCTTCAAGAAATGGGGCGGCCGCTTCGTCGTCCGCGCGGGCAAGTTCACCACTGTCGAAGGCGCCAGCCGCACCCGCAACGTCGTGATCGAATTTCCGGACTATCAGACCGCCATCGCGTGCTACAACTCGCCGGAATACCAGGCCAACATCAAGGTGCGGCAGCCGCACTCGATCGCCGACCTCATCATCATCGAAGGTTACGACGGACCGCAGCCGTCGGACGGTTGAGGCGTCCTCTCTTGCCGCCCCCTGGAGAGGAGCATGCCGCGGGCTCATGGGGCCTCGGTTGCCGGAACTGCATCCCGCCGCTACAACGGCGCTGAGAGGATCACACCATGTCAGACATGCGCTTGATTGTTGCCGGAGCCGGTGGCCGGATGGGCCGCGCCCTGGTGCGGGCGATTGCCGACAGCAAAGGCGCGGTGCTGGCTGGCGCGCTGGAGGCGCCGGGCTCGGAGCTCTTAGGCAAGGATGCCGGCGTGCTCGCCGGTCTGCCTGAAAACGGCATCAAATTGTCCGCCGACCTCTGGGCGATGTCCAAAGACGCCGACGGCATCCTGGATTTCACTGTGCCGGCCGCAACCATCGCCAACGTCGCGATCGCGGCCGAGCGCGGGCTGGTCCACGTCGTCGGCACCACCGGGCTTTCGGCCTCGGACAATGCCGTGATCAAGAGCGTCACCAACCGCGCCGTCGTGGTGCAGTCGGGCAATATGAGCCTGGGCGTCAATCTCCTCGCCGCCGTGGTCAAGCGCGTCGCCAAGGCGCTCGACCAGAGCTTTGACATCGAGATCGTCGAATCCCATCACCGTATGAAGGTCGATGCGCCCTCCGGCACCGCGCTGATGTTGGGCCAGGCGGCAGCGGCCGGTCGCGGCATCCCGCTCGACGAAGAGCATTCTGAACGCGGCCGCGACGGCATCACCGGCGCGCGCAAGCCGGGGGCCATCGGCTTTGCCTCCCTGCGCGGCGGCACCGTCGCCGGCGAGCACAGCGTCACCTTCCTCGGCCCGTTCGAGCGGCTGACCCTGTCCCATCTCGCCGAAGACCGCATTCTGTTCGCGCACGGCGCGCTGAAGGCGGCGCTGTGGGCGCATGGCAAGAAGCCGGGGCACTACTCCATGGCCGACGTGCTCGGCCTCGCGGACATCTAACCGATAACCCGAACGGAAGCAGTCAATGAGCGAACGTCTTCTCGTGCTCGTGCGGCACGGCCAGAGCGAATGGAATCTCAAGAACCTGTTCACCGGCTGGAAGGATCCTGATCTCACCGAGCTGGGCATGAAGGAAGCCTCGGAGGCCGGCCGCAAATTGAAGGCGGAGGGCCTCGTCTTCGACGTCGCCTACACCTCGGTGCTGAGGCGCGCGCAGCACACGCTCGATCTCATTCTCGGCGAGCTCGGCCAAAGGGACCTGCCGACTTCGAAGAACCTCGCGCTGAACGAGCGCGACTACGGCGATCTCTCCGGCCTCAACAAGGACGACGCCCGCAAGAAATGGGGCGAGGAGCAAGTGCTGATCTGGCGCCGCTCCTACGACGTGCCGCCGCCCGGCGGTGAAAGCCTGAAGGACACGCTGGCCCGCGCGCTGCCTTATTACGTGCAGGAAATCCTGCCCGGCGTGCTCAACGGCAAGCGCACCCTGGTCGCCGCACACGGCAATTCGCTGCGTGCGCTGATCATGGTGTTGGAGAAGCTGTCGCCCGAAGGCATCCTGAAGCGCGAGCTCGCGACGGGCGTGCCAATCATCTATCGGCTCAACGCGGATTCGACCGTGGCGTCGAAGCTGGATCTGGCGGGCTAGGTTTCGCCGCAGGCGCAAAATTGGAGGATGGGTTACGCTGACGCTAACCCACCCTGCGGCAGCGGAGCTACTGCAGCCCCAGCTGCCCGGCTTCCCAGCCCAGCATCGCCTGTTTCCGCGTGATGCCCCAGTGATAACCGGTGAGCGTGCCGCTCTTGCCGAGCGCGCGATGGCAGGGCACGACGAACGAGACCGGGTTCTTGCCGACCGCGGCACCAACGGCGCGCGACGCCTTGGGCCTGTTGATGTTGCAGGCGATGTCGGAATACGACACCGCGCGGCCCATTGGAATCTTCAACAGCGTCTCCCACACCCGCACCTCGAAATCGGTGCCGATCATCACCACGCGCAGCGGCTGGTCGGGGCGCCACAGTTTTGTGTCGAAGATGCGTGCCGCGAGCGGCGCGGTGCCCTCGTGGTCCTCGACATAGGTTGCGTTCGGCCAGCGCCGCATCATGTCGGCGAGCGCGATTTTCTCCTCGCCGTGATCGGCGAAAGCGAGACCCGACAGCCCGCGATCAGTCGCGATCACGATCGCCGTGCCGAATGGCGAGGGATGGAAGCCATAGCGAAGCGTCAGCCCCGCGCCGCCGTTCTTCCATTCGCCCGGCGACATCGCTTCGTGCGTGACGAAGAGGTCGTGCAGCCGGCCGGGACCCGACAGCCCTGAGTCGAGTGCCGCGTCGAGGATGCTTGCGGAGTCGCGCAGCAGGCCCTTGGCGTGGTCGAGCGTCAGCGCCTGCATAAAGGCCTTGGGCGTGATCGAGGCCCAGCGGCGGAACAGATGGTGCAGCTCATCCGGCGTGACGCCGGCCGCATCCGCCATCGCCTCGATGGTCGGCTGCGCGCGCCAGTTCTCCGAGATGAACGCGATCGCCCGGCGCACGGAATCATAATCGCGTAGCGCGGCGTTCTGGGTGCCCGGCTTTGCCAGGCGCTGGTCATGTATGGCGAGTGTCATCATGACCGGAAATGTAGGCGCGGCGAGGCGTCGAAACCACCCGATTTCTGACTGCGTTCAAGCCACCGGATTGTAGGTCGGGCCGCGCTTGGCGGCGTTCAATGCTTCGATCAAGCCTTTGTAAAAGCTTGCCTTTTCATCAGGTCCGAGGAACCTTGCAATCTGGATCTGGCGGCCGCGCGAGATCAGATAGAGATGCTCGATACCAAAGTCCTCGTCCACCTCCATGTCGAGGCGAACCCAGAGCGGATTGAAGGTCCATTCGGCGACCTGACCGCGATGGCTGACCCGCCGCACCCGCAACTCCGACGTCGTGACCGTGATCTCCTCGCGCGCCCGCGCGCTGCGGAAATTGGCCTTGAAAGCCCACCAGACCACGAGCACGTCGAGGCCGAAAAAGCCGAACACCGGCCAGGCACCCTTCATCAGGAAGACAATTCCGGTGACGAAGCTGACGACGCTCAGGAACAGCATCACGGCCAGGAAGCCGGTGCGGTTCAGGGAGCGGTGCGGCGTCAGCAGCGCAGAGAAGATCTGCACGTCATGACCTTCAGAGTCTGCGCGCTCAATTTGGTTGCCTGTGCTCATCGTCCCTCAGTATATCCCGATCATGACGAAAATCACCCGCAAGCCGGCCCCGGGCAAAGTGGCGCTGCCGAAGAAAAAGGCAAAATCGGCTACCGCGAAGCCGAAGCCCACGAAGAAATCGGCCACGGCCAGCAAATCGTCCAGGGCGATAAAACCCTGGACACCGGCGGAGATCCACGAGGTCTTCAGCCGTTTCCGCAAAGCCAATCCCGAGCCGAAAGGCGAGCTCGAGCACGTCAATCCGTTCACGCTGCTGGTCGCCGTGGTGTTGTCTGCACAGGCGACCGACGCCGGAGTCAACAAGGCGACACGCGAATTGTTCAAAATCGCCGACACCCCGCAGAAGATGCTCGAGCTCGGCGAAGAACGTCTGCGCGACTACATCAGGACCATCGGTCTCTACCGCACCAAGGCGAAGAACGTCATCGCGCTATCGGCCAAGTTGATCGGCGATTTCGGGGGCGAGGTGCCGCGCACGCGCGCCGAGATCGAGTCGCTGCCGGGCGCGGGACGCAAGACCGCCAATGTCGTGCTCAACATGGCCTTCGGCGAGCACACCATGGCGGTCGACACGCATGTTTTCCGCGTCGGCAACCGCACTGCCCTTGCGCCGGGCAAGACGCCGCTCGAGGTCGAGCTCGGTCTCGAAAAGGTGGTTCCGGCCGAGTTCATGCTGCACGCCCATCATTGGCTGATCTTGCACGGTCGCTATACGTGTCTCGCGCGCAAGCCGCGTTGCGAGGTTTGCCTGATCAACGATCTCTGCCGGTGGCCGGAGAAGACGGTGTGATGGCGGTGGCCTCTCCCCGCGAGCGGGAAGAGAGAGCGCGCCGTCACCGCATCTGCCGCGCGGGCTCGATCAGCCCCGGCCGCGGTCCTGATAGCCGCTTGTGCATGTGGACCATGAAGGCCATGCCGAAGATCGGCGTTGCCAGGTTCACGACCGGGATCGAGACGAAGGCCGCAATGAAGAGGCCGGCGGTGAAGATGGTCGCGGCATTGTCGCGGCGCATCGCCTTGGCATCCTCGGGCGAGCGGAAGCGCATCGCAGCGAGCTCGAAGTATTCGCGTCCCAGCAGCCAGGCTGCGGCGAGGAAGAAGATCAGGAAGCCGGCGCCGGCCAGAAACACCAGCGGCAACGCGACGAGATAGACCACAATGGTCAACAATGCGGTCTTGATGCCTTCGAGGATGGCCTGATTGAACGGCAGCGCCATGCCCAGCCGCTCGGTGGGATAATATTCGCGCTCGACGATATCGGCGACGTCGTCGACGAAAAAGCTCGCGACCAGCGAAGTGATCGCCGGCATCAGGAATACGCTGCCGAACACGACGCCGAAGCCGGCCGCGATCGAGATGATCCAGGCCAGCACCTCCAGGGACGAATGCCATCCCGGCCCGAGCAGGCCCTCGAGCCACACCTCGCCGTAGGTCGCGAACCAGCTCAGCAGCCGCTGCAGTCCGATCGCCAGCACTGTGACCAGCACCAGCGCCAGCCCGATCGATCGCCACAGGATCGAGCGCATCGGCGGCGACATCATTTGCGACAGCGCCTTGACGGCGGCATCCAGCATGGGAACCTCTCACGAAATCACCAGCGAGAGGTAGACACCCAGGGCTGTTTCGGCAAGGGACGCTGACTTGCCCAAACTGCGGCGTGTATCGTCTCTGCCAATTGATCTTTGACAAACGTCTCTCGCCGGCCGGCCAGAGGGCCTATTCATGCCGATGCGCGTGCTTCCTCATCCTGGCCGGCTTCCCTTCGCCCGTCGGGATCATCACCACACGCCCATAGCGCACGCCACGCTCCGCGATGATGTGATCGGCGAAGTGCCTGACCTCGGCGGCGTCGCCGCGCAGGGCCGTCATCTCCATGCAATTGAAGTCGTCGAGATGGACGTGCAGCGTCGCGAGCGCGAGGTCGTGATGGCCGTGGAATTCCTGCACCAGACGCTTTGAGAGATCCCGCGCGGCGTGGTCGTAGACATAGACGAGGCCTGCAACGCAGGGGCCGCTCTGCGCCGCGTCCTCGCTCGCTTGCTGCAGCCCGGCGCGCGCGAGATCGCGGATGATCTCGCTGCGGTTCTGGTAGCCGCGCGCCTCGGCCGCGGCATCGATCTCCGCCAGCAAATCGTCCTCGATCGTGATCGTAATCCGCTGCATCGGGTCCTCTCCGCCGGCTGCCGAATGGACCCGTTCTACACGGATTTTGACGTTCTCACAGCCGCGTCGCACGCAGCCTCAGCGCATTGCCGACCACGCTCACCGAGGACAGCGCCATCGCCGCTGCCGCGATGATCGGCGACAGCAGCACGCCGAAGGCCGGGTAGAGGATACCGGCGGCAATAGGAATGCCGGCGGCGTTGTAGATGAAGGCGAAGAACAGGTTCTGCCTGATATTGCTCATCGTCGCCTGTGACAGTTTTCGCGCACGCACGATCCCGGTGAGATCGCCCTTCAGCAGGGTGACGCCGGCGCTTTCCATCGCCACGTCGGTGCCGGTGCCCATGGCAATGCCGACCTCGGCCGCAGCCAGCGCCGGCGCATCGTTGACGCCGTCGCCGGCCATCGCCACGCTGCGGCCGGCCTTCTGCAGCTTCGTCACCACGGCGCTCTTCTGGTCCGGTAGCACTTCGGCCTCGACATCGGCAATGCCGAGCCGCCGTGCCACGGCTTGCGCGGTGGTGCGGTTGTCGCCGGTGAGCATGATCACCTTGATGCCCTCGGCGGCGAGCGCCTTCAGCGCTTCCGGGGTCGAGGCCTTGACCGGATCCGCGATCGCAAACAGGCCGGCAGGTGCGCCGTCGATTGCCATGTTGATCACGGTCGCGCCGTCGCCACGCAGGCGTTCGGCTTCACTGTCGAGCGCCTTGGTCTCGATGCCGATCGACGCCAGATATTTGGCGTTGCCGAGGACGATGCTCTTGCCATCGACCTTGCCCGTGGCGCCCTTGCCCGTCGGCGAATCGAAATGTTCGACGCGGCCCAATGCAAGCTGCTTCTCCTTTGCGGCGCGCACGATGGCATCGGCGAGCGGATGTTCGCTGGCGCGCTCGACGCTGGCTGCAAGCCGAAGGATGGCGTCTTCGGCAAAGCCTGCTGCCGGCACGATCGCGACGACCCGTGGCTTGCCTTCGGTCAGCGTCCCCGTTTTGTCGACCACCAGCGTGTCGATCTTCTCCATCCGCTCCAGCGCTTCGGCGTTCTTGATCAGCACGCCTGCCTGCGCGCCGCGGCCGACGCCCACCATGATCGACATCGGGGTCGCCAGGCCCAACGCGCAGGGGCAGGCGATGATGAGGACGCTGACGGCGGCGACGAGGCCGAAGGCGAGCCGCGGCTCCGGCCCGAGCCAGGCCCAGGCGGCAAAGGCGGCGATGGCGACAGCAATCACCGTCGGCACGAACCAGCCCGCAACCTGGTCGGCCAGCCGCTGAATCGGCGCGCGCGAGCGCTGCGCATCCGCGACCATCTGCACGATCTGCGACAGCAGCGTCTCGCGCCCGACCTTGTCGGCGCGCATGATGAAGCTGCCGGACTGGTTCAACGTGCCGGCGATGACCTTGGCGCCTGGCTCTTTGGTGACAGGCATGGATTCGCCTGTGACGAGTGATTCATCGAGCGAGGAGCGCCCCTCGAGAATGACGCCGTCGACCGGCACCTTTTCGCCCGGACGAACGCGCAACCGATCGCCGGGACGCAGCGCGTCGATGTCCACCTCGCGCTCGTTACCATCGGCATCGACGCGCCGCGCCGTTTTTGGCGCAAGCTGCAACAGCGCCTTGATGGCGCCCGACGTAGCGTCGCGAGCGCGGAGCTCCAGCACCTGGCCCAATAGCACCAGCACGGTGATGACGGCGGCCGCTTCGAAATAGACGGCGACCGCGCCCTCATGGCCGCGGAAGGTTGCCGGGAAAAGCTGCGGCGCCGTGGTGCCGATCAGGCTGTAGACATAGGCAACGCCGGTGCCCATCGCGATCAGCGTGAACATGTTGAGGTTGCGCGTGCGCAGCGATTGCCAGCCGCGCGCCAGGAACGGCCAGCCGGCCCAGAGCACCACGGGCGTCGCAAAGGCGAGCTGGATCCAGTTCGACACGACAGGGTCGATCCAGTTGTGCGGACCTGCGAGATGGCCGCCCATCTCCAGCACAACAGGCGGCAGTGCCAACGCGCCGCCAATCCAGAACCGGCGCGTCATGTCCGCCAGTTCCGGATTCGGTCCGGTTTCGAGGCTCACCACATCAGGCTCGAGCGCCATCCCGCAGATCGGACAGCTGCCGGGTCCAACCTGGCGGATCTCCGGATGCATCGGACAGGTGTAGATGGTGCCCTCCGGCATCTCCGGCTCGGATGCTTTCTCCCTGGCGAGATACTTTGCGGGGTCGGCCGCGAATTTGGTGCGGCACCCGGCCGAGCAGAAATGGAAGGTCTCGCCGTGATGTGTGAGGCGGTGCTTGGAGGTCGCGGGATCGACCGTCATGCCGCAGACCGGGTCGAGGACCTTTGTCGCGGTCGCGTTGTGGTCATGAACATCATGATGGGCATGGTCGGCGCGATCGCCATCTCCGCCGCAGCAGGACGAGGCGGCCGGCCCGGGAACCACTGAATTCGCGGAACAACCGCATCCGGACTGCGTCTTCCCATTGTGGTGTGTGTGGTTCGCGTCGTTCATTCCTGCACTCCGGCCTTGTAACCCATACCCGGTAGGGGTATATAGGCCGCATGCGCAAGGACATCAAGGCATCCGTCGGAAAACGCCTCGGCCGGATCGAGGGCCAGGTTCGCGGCCTCCAGAAAATGGTCGAGGAGGACCGCTACTGCATCGACATCGTCACGCAGATATCGGCCGTGCGCGCCGCACTGCGGCGGGTCGAGGAAGAGGTTTTGAAGGACCACGTCGCCCATTGCGTCGAGCACGCGATTGCGAGCGGCGACAAGGCCGATCAACGGGAAAAGATCGCGGAGTTGATGGCGGTGATCGGGCGGGCGGAGCGGTAGGGCGCGGTTCTCGCCGCCGCCATTGCAATAACGGTTGCTGATGCGCGATCGCGCAACATTCAGCGCTGTCGTCCCTGCGAACGCAGACGACAGTGGAGCTAAGCCGCCCGCTCTCGTGCACGTCCCCGGCGCCGTGGCCGGTACATCGCGAGCTTTTTCAGCAACGCGAACTGCTCTGAGCCAGGTTCCACAGCCTCCCCGCTCACTTGCTCAGCCGGAACTTCAGCCGGCGCTTCTTCGTCAGCCGCTTCAGGAACGAGCGGCGGCGAACGGACCGTTTCTGGAAACACACCGAATGAGCCCGCTACCTCCTCGAGCGGCTTTTGCTTGTCGGCCCAGTGCAGGGCCGTGTAGTCGAAGCCGTGCACGATGGTGGGTTTGACGACTTCGAAATAGGGCGAGATGTCGAAGTCGCGGGGCATGTAGAGCGAGGAATCGCGGATGTGCAGGATCTCGCGGCGGGCGGCGCGGCTGCCGGCCTTGGTGATCTTCGGCAGGATCGGGTAGCGTACCGCATCGAAGGCCTGTGCGATCAGCGCCGAGCAGATGATCTTGGTTGGATCGCCGGAGCCGATCGCGATCATGCGCCGCCGCCAGCGCTGCGGCACCGGCAGCGGGATCAGGAAGCGCATCAGATCGATGATGTTTTTGGTATCGTAGCCGAACCCGATGCGGTTGATCGCATAGCGGCACACCGTGGTGCGGTCCTCATAGGACAGTCCGACCGGACGGCAGAGGCGAGTGTGATACGGGAAGTATTTGGAAAGGGGCGCAGAGGTGACGCCCTCGCCGATATTGGCCTCGATCAGCACATGCGGCTCGCCGTCGTGCTCGACCGCGCCCTCGATGGGGCCGACATAGAGCGCCGCATGCGACCAGGTCGACTGCGTCAGATATTTGATGATGCCGGAGATACGGTTGTTACCCTCGACCAGCATGACGTCGCCGGGCTGGATCACGCCGCGCAAATGCTCGGGGTCGCTCGGCGTGAACGGCTCATAGCCCGGCACCTCTTTCGAGAGGTACGCGGCTATCACCTTGCCGACTGAATCTAGGACCGTCCCCATGAACTCCCCCGGGGCCTTTCTGGCCATCTTTTTTCCATCTGTATCATGGTCCCAACCTGTTGCAATTCGGTTCATGGCTCCGTGAGGTCAAGCACGATTGATTCACCATGACGGTTGCTGCGCAACATCAGATGCGGCAAGGTTCTGGGGCTGTTCCCATCCGCCGCAAGTCTCCGGAAACCATGACATGACAATCACGCGCCGCGGCTTCCTCTCGGTGTCGGCGGCTCTTGCTGCGGCGCCGGTCCTGCGCGCAACGGCCGGGCCCTTGCCGCGCGAGGCTGACATTGTCGTGATCGGTGCGGGAGCGGCCGGCATCGCTGCAGCGCGGCGTATCATGGCGGCCAATCGCAGGGTCGTGGTGGTGGAGGCAACGTCGCAGATGGGCGGCCGCTGCATCACCGACAGCATGACCTTCGACGTGCCGTTCGATCGCGGCGCACGCTGGATGCACAATCCTGATAGCAACCCGATGATCCGGCTGGCGCGCGGCGCGGGGCTCGATGTGTCGCCTGCGCCGTCGGGCCAGAAGATGCGCATCGGCCGCCGCAATGCGCGGGCCGGCGAGACCGAGGAGTTTCTCGCGGCGCTCGTGCGCGCCAACAGGGCCATCGACGAGGCTTCGCGCGGCAAGCTCGATACCTCCTGCGCTGCGGTGCTGCCGAAAGATCTCGGCGATTGGGCAGGGGCTGCGGAGTTTGTGCTCGGCGCAAGCTTTGCCGGCAAGGACCTGAAGGAGCTGTCGGCGATCGACAAGGCGCGTGCGCAGGACCGCAATGCCCCGATCGCCTGCCGCCAGGGTCTTGGCACCCTGATCGCCAGGCTCGGCGAGCAGGTGCCAGCAGTGCTGTCGACGCCGGCAAGCCGGATTCTCTGGAGCAACCGCGACGTCAGCGTGGAAACGCAAGCCGGCAAGATCGCCGCGCGCGCCGCCATCATCACGGTCTCCACCAATGTGCTCACGTCAGGCGCGATCAAATTCGCGCCTGACATTCCCAAGCGCACGCTGGATGCGGCCTCCAAGCTCGGTCTTGGCAGCTACGATCACATCGTGCTGCAGCTGCCGGGCAATCCGCTCGGGCTGTCGCGCGACGATATCCTGATCGAGCAGAGCAATTCGACGCGCACCGCGCTGATGTTCGCCAATATCGGCGGATCCTCGCTGTGCTCGATCGACGTCGGCGGCTCGTTCGGACGCGACCTCTCGGAGCAGGGCGACAAGGCGATGGCCGCCTTCGCCAAGGAGTGGATCGCGAAGCTGTTCGGCAGCGAGGCGGCGGCCGCCGTGCAGAAGACCGCGGCGACGCGCTGGAACGCCTCCCCCTACGTCATGGGCGCGATGTCGGCGGCGTCACCCGGCGGCCAACTCTCGCGAAAGATTTTGACCGAGCCGATCGGCAATCTGTTCCTCGCCGGCGAAGCCACGCATGAGACGCTGTGGGGCACCGTCGACGGCGCCTGGGACAGCGGCGAGCGCGCCGCGGACGCCGCGCTCCGCAAGATCGGTGCGCTCAAGGCCGAGCCGGCCGACGTGCCGACGCAATCGACGAAGAAGCGTCGCGCGCCGCGGCGGTAGGACAGAGGCAGCGAAGCCGCACAAACTCCGCCGTCGTCCCGGCGCAGGCCGGGGCTCATACTCCGGAGCAATAGTGTTGCGAAGTCTCGTCGTTTCCAGCTCGCCTTGCAATGGCTCACCGGGATCATGGCGGAGCATGACGCGGCCCGAAAACCGCGTCACGCTTTTCGGCGTCATGCTCTCAACGTGCCGCCGGTCTTCTTCGTGACCTCGGCCACGATCTTCGCGGCCACGGCCTCGATCTCCTGGTCGGTCAGCGTCTTCTCGCGCGGCTGGATCGTCACCGCGATGCCGATCGACTTCTTGCCGTCGTCGATGCCCTTGCCCTCATAGACGTCGAACACAATGACGCCGGTGATCAGCTTCTTGTCGACGCCTTGCGCGGCGCGCACGATGTCGCCGGCCTTCACAGCGCGGTCGACGATGAAGGCGAAGTCGCGCGACACAGGCTGGAACGCCGACAGCTCGATGAGCGGCTTGGCGCGTGTCGGCTTCTTTTTCGCCTCCGGAATCCGGTCGAGGATCACCTCGAACACGACAACGGGGCCGTCGGCGCCGAGCGCTTCCAGCGCGCGCGGATGCATCTGGCCGAAATGGCCGAGCACGTTCTGTGGTCCGATCTGGATCGTGCCGGATCGGCCCGGATGCAGCCAGGCTGGACCGCCGGCGACGATTTGCAGAGCCTGCATCGGCGCGCCGGCTGCGGCCAGCACCGCGAGCGCATCGGCCTTGGCGTCGAACACATCGGCTTGCGCCGAGCCCGACCAGTGCCGCCCCAGCCCGTCCGACGAAGCGAGGCCCCGGCGCACACCGCTCGCCGCCACGAACTGGTCTTGCGGGCGGTCACCCCTGAACACCTGTCCCACCTCGAACAGCATGACGTCGCCATAGCCGCGATCGGCATTGACCTGCGCGGCTGCGACCAGTCCCGGCAACAGGCTTGGGCGCATGTCGGAGAGGTCGGCGGCGATCGGGTTCGCGACTTCGAGCTCGCGCTGGCCGCCGCCGAACAATTGTGCCGCCGGCTTGGTGATGAACGACCACGTCACCGCCTCGATCATGCCGCGGCTCGCCAGCGCCCGCCTTGCGCGACGGGTGCGAAGCTGAAGCGGCGTCAGCACCGATTTGCGCGCGTCCTCGCCGCGCTCGAACGGCGTCATCGGCACCTTGTCGACGCCGTAGATGCGGACGACTTCCTCGACGATATCGGCCTTGCCGTGCACGTCGGTGCGCCATGACGGCACCGCGACCTTCACCACCGGGCCCGGACCCGCCATCATGAAGCCGAGCCGGCTCAGGATGAGCTTCATCTCGACCTGCGGCACCTCGATGCCGGAGAGGCGCTTCACCTCGGTGAGCGGGAAGTCGATGATGCGGTCGTCGCCAAAGGCGTTGCCGACCACGACGTTCTCCGACGGCGTGCCGCCGCACAGCTCCATCACCATCTTGGTGGCAAGCTCGAGCCCGGGCACCATGAATGCCGGATCGACGCCGCGCTCGAAGCGATAGCGCGCGTCCGAATTGATGCCGAGCTTGCGGCCGGTCTGGGCGACGTTGATCTCGTTCCACAGCGCCGATTCGATCAGCACGTCGGTGGTGTTCTCATCGCAGCCCGAGGCTTCGCCGCCCATGATGCCGGCAAGGGATTCGACGCCCTGCTCATCCGCGATCACGCAGATCGACGGATCGAGATTGTAGGCGCGGCCGTCGAGCGCGAGCAGCGCCTCGCCCGCGCGGGCGCGGCGCACCACCAGATTGCCCGCGACCTTCTTGGCGTCGAACACGTGCAGCGGGCGCGCGCGGTCGTAGGTCATGAAGTTGGTGATGTCGACCAGCGCGTTGATCGGACGCAGCCCGATCGCGGTCAGCCGCTTCTGCAGCCATTGCGGTGACGGGCCGTTCTTGACGCCGCGCACGAGGCGCAGCGCGAACCCCGGACACAGCGCGGCATCCTCGATCGTGACCTTCACCGGGCAGGGGAATTCGCCCTTGACCGGCTTGATCGAGGGATCTTTGAACTTGCCCATGTCGGCAGCTGCGAGATCGCGGGCGATGCCGTGTACGCCGGTGCAGTCCTGTCGGTTCGGCGTGAGGTTGATCTCGATCACGGGATCGCCGAGCGCGGCCCATTCGGCGTAACCCGCGCCGATCGGCGCGTCTGCCGGCAACTCCATGATGCCGTCATGGTCGTTGGAAATCTGCAGCTCGGCCGCCGAGCACAGCATGCCGCGGCTCTCGACGCCTCTGATGGTGCCGACGCCGAGCGTGATGTCCTTGCCGGGAATGTAGGTGCCGGGCGCCGAGAACACGCTGACGAGGCCGGCGCGCGCATTCGGCGCCCCGCACACGACCTGAACCGGCGCGCCGCCGTCCCCGGTGTCGACCATGCAGACGCGCAGGCGATCGGCGTTGGGATGCTGCTCGGCCGAGATCACCTTCGCAATGGTGAACGGCTTCAGCACCTTCGCCTTGTCCTCGATGCTCTCGACCTCGAGCCCGATCATGGTGAGCTTGTCGGCCAGCTTTTCCAGCGGCTCGTCGGTGTCGAGATGATCCTTCAGCCAGGAGAGGGTGAATTTCATGGCTTTTTTTTCCCCACGGAGACGGTCTGCTCCCTCTCCCGCTTGCGGGGGAGGGCTGGGGTGGGGGCTCTCTCCGCGATGGTAGTCGCGATGGTTTCGAGAACGCCGCCACAATTGGTCGTGATGTCGAGATTGCTGAAGCGGATTACTTTGAATCCCTTCGCCTCGATCGCCGCTGAGCGACGAGCGTCGGCGCGCTCGCCTTCATCCGAGAAGTGTTGGCCGCCATCGAGCTCGATGACGAGCTTGGCCGCGTGGCAGATGAAATCGGCGACGTAGCGCTCGATTGGCACTTGGCGGCGGAAGCGCGCGCCATTCAGCCGGTTGCCGCGCAGCTCTGACCACAGGATGCGCTCTGCGTCAGTCGAGTTGCTTCTGAGCGCACGTGCGTTGGCGCGCAGTTTGGCCGACACTTTCCAGTCCGGATGCTTGGGATCGACCATTGGCAGCCCCATTGCGGAGAAACCCTCTCCCCAAACCTCCCCCGCACGCGGGGGAGGGAGCTCGACCTGTCGAGCGGGCAGAGAATGTGTACCCATGAAACAGAGGCCACGCCCTCGCTCCATCCGTTCCCTCCCCCGCTTGCGGGGGAGGGTCAGGGAGAGGGCTGTCTCCGCGAAGGGAACGGAGAGAATCTGCGTGAGAGCGAGCGTCACGAGCTCAGCCCTCCCGCCAGCGTCGGCACCTCCAGCGGCTTGAAGCCGTAGTGGTCGAGCCAGCGGACGTCGCTGTCGAACAGCTGGCGCAGATCGGCGATGCCGTATTTCAGCATGGCGATGCGGTCGATGCCCATGCCCCAGGCGAAGCCCTGGTACACGTCGGGATCGATGCCGCAGGCGCGCAGCACGTTCGGATGCACCATGCCGCAACCGAGGATCTCCATCCAGTCCTCGCCTTCGCCGAAGCGGATCTCGTTCTTGTCGCGGCGGCACTGCAGGTCGACTTCCAGCGACGGCTCGGTGAACGGGAAGAACGACGGGCGGAAGCGCATGTTGAGGTGGTCGACCTCGAAGAACGCCTTGCAGAACTCGTGCAGGATCCATTTGAGGTGGCCGAGATGCGAACCCTTGTCGATCACGAGGCCTTCGACCTGGTGGAATTGCGGCGTGTGGGTCGCGTCCGAATCGATGCGATAGGTGCGGCCCGGGCAGATCACGCGGATCGGCGGCTTCTGGGTCAGCATGGTGCGCACCTGCACCGGCGAAGTGTGAGTGCGCAACAGCATGCGCGAGCCGTCCTCCTTGGGATGGAAGAAGAACGTGTCGTGCATCTCGCGCGCCGGATGACCTTCGGGGAAATTCAGCTTGGTGAAGTTGTAATCATCGGTCTCGATGTCTGGACCTTCGGCGACCGAGAAACCCATGTCGGCGAAGATGGTGGTCAGCTCGTCCCAGACCTGGCTGAGCGGATGGATGCGGCCGGCCTCGGCCTGCGCATCGCGCAGCGGCAGGGTGACGTCGACGGTCTCGGAGGCCAGCCGCGCATCGAGCGCTGCCGACTTCAGCACGTCACGCCGTGCGGCGAGCGCCTCGGTGACCTTGTCCTTGGCCTGGTTGATCGCCGCGCCTTGCGTCTTGCGTTCGTCGGGCGGCATCTTGCCGAGCGTGGCGAGCAGCGCCGAGATCGAGCCCTTCTTGCCGAGGGCTGCGACGCGTACGGCTTCAAGGGCGGCTTCGTCGCCCGCGGCGGCGATCTGGTCGAGGATGGACGTTTCAAGCGTTGCGAGGTCGGACACAGGCAAATCCTTGGCTCCAAATTCGGCTGGGTTGTCGCCGCCCGAAGGCCGTAACGTCAAGCAAAAAGCCGGTCATTTCGGCACCTCGAACGGCTGGGTTGAACCTCGCGCGGGGGCCCGGCACCAAGGGAGGATCAAGAGGAGACCTGCGATGCTTTCGAAACGCGATCTGGCTGCCCTGGCCATCGTTCTGTCCGTCGCCGCCACGCCTGCGCGCGCCATGGTCTGCATGGACAAATCCATGACGCTGGACGAGGTCGCGGACACCATCAGCAGCCGGAAGAGCTGCGAAAGCGCGATGAAGGTCTTTAGGGATTGCGAACTGACCGCGAGCGGCGATGTTCAGCTCGGTGCCGCCGTCGAAAAGAAATGCGAGGCGGACTTCAAGCCTGGCCTCAGTGCTGCGCAGACCCAGGCGTACAAAGGCGAGATGCACGCATGCGACGTCAAGTACCGGAACAAGTCCGGCACCATGTATCTCTCGTTTACGGCATTCTGCCGGGCGGAGGTGGCCCAGCGTTACTCGCAACGCGCGCTGAAGGCTGCGGGCGCGAACGCCCGCTAGCGCTGGCGCTATCAGGCCGCGAGAGCGGCCTTGGCCTTCTCGGCGATCAGCTGGAACGATGCGGGCTCGTGGATCGCGAGATCCGAGAGCACCTTGCGGTCCACGGTGATGCCCGACTTGGCGAGACCGTCGATAAATCGGCTGTAGGTCAGGCCGAACGGACGGACAGCGGCGTTGAGACGCTGGATCCAGAGCGCGCGGAAGGTGCGCTTCTTACGCTTGCGGTCGCGGAAGGCGTACTGCTGGGCCTTCTCGACGGCCGGCTTGGCGGCGCGGATGGTGTTCTTGCGGCGGCCGTAGAAGCCCTTGGCGGCCTTGTAGACTTTCTTGTGCTTGGCGTGGGCGGTCACACCGCGTTTGACGCGAGACATGACGAAATCCTTCAGAGATGACTTGGTTTTTCGGATCGCCGCGCATTAACGCGGCGCAGATGGCAATGATCTTCGACGATCTTGGACGCGATCAGGCGTTCGGCAAGAAGTACTTCTTGACGTTGTCGCCGTCGGTCTTGAACAGCACAGCGGTGCCGCGAAGCTGACGGATCTGCTTCTTCGTCCGCTTGATCATGCCGTGACGCTTGCTGCGATGGGCGAACATCACTTTGCCGGTGGCAGTCACCTTGAAGCGCTTTTTAGCGCCCGATTTGGTCTTCAGCTTGGGCATTTGGCTCTCCTAATGGCCACAGAATTCCGCCCGCAAAGGCGGCTGGCCGTCAAAAATGCTCGTTAGAGCGTTGATTGTGCTCAGGTTTTGCGAATAAGCGCATAACCCGCACGAAACACCGCCACGGCAGCCCTTAATCAGCCGGGCGATGAAGGCTGGGCTTATGACAGAGGAAAGGCCGGATGGCAACGATGAACCGCGGGAACCGCCGCGCCGACTATTTGGAGTTACCCATTATTCACGCCGTCCCGTCCGGAGCAGGACCAAAATGGCCCATTTTTCTCAATCGATTTTGTCTGTTGTGGTCAATCCCCGCCACCTCGCGTTGTTCGCCGTGGTTGCCGCGGCCGTTATTCCCTCGACCGCCGATGCCCGCATCGGCGGCTATGACGGCGTCTGGAATGTCACTTTCGCCACCACCCGCGGCGCCTGCAGCTCGGGCTATAGCGTCCCCTTCACCGTCACGGGCAGCCGCGTGTCCTCCGCCGGCGGCGGCCGGGTCTCCGGCACGGTCAATCGCGGCGGCGCCGTCGCGGTCGCGGTGTCGGTCGGCGCCTCCCATGCCACCGGCGGCGGCCGTCTCGGCGGCTTAGCCGGGGCCGGATACTGGAGAGGGGTCATCTCCGGCGACCAATGCAGGGGCACTTGGCAGGCTTCGCGAACCTGAAAACACAAACGGCCCGCCGGACAATCCGGACGGGCCGTTGAATTCTCGGCCTTGAAAAGCTGCGCTCAGCGCGGCGCCAGCACCATGACGACCTGGCGGCCTTCGAACCGGGCGTCCTGCTCGACCTTGGCGAGCTCGGCGACGTCGGTCTTGATCTTGTCCAGCAGCTTGGTGCCGATTTCCTGGTGCGCCATTTCGCGGCCGCGATAGCGCAGGGTGATCTTGACCTTGTCGCCTTCTTCGAAGAACCGCAGCATCGCGCGCATCTTCACGTCGTAGTCGTGGTCGTCGATCATCGGGCGGAGCTTGATCTCCTTGATCTCGACAGTCTTCTGACGCTTGCGGGCCTCGGCGGCTTTCTTCTGGGCGGAATACTTGTACTTCCCGTAGTCCATGATCTTGCAGACGGGAGGGCTGACATTTGGCGAAATCTCAACCAGATCCATGCCGGCTTCCTGGGCCATCTTGATGGCAAGCATGGTCTCGATGATGCCTTTGTTCTCACCGGCCTGATCGATCAGCTGGATCTGCGCGTTGCGAATATCATCATTGATGCGCGGCCCATCTTTGCTGGCAACGGGCGGGGCTCTATTGGGACGGCGAATGGGTGGTTCTCCAACATTGTGAAAGGAAGCGGCTATTTTGCAGGAAGATGCTGATGGCGGCAAGCAAGTCGCCGTTGCGAGCAGCGAAAAACCCTCAAATGCGAGGCATTTTGGCCACGCTTTTCGGCACGGTGCACGACATAGACACCTTGCCCCTGTTCCGCAAGCGTCCCAAAGGGACAATAGCAATATTGGGTTGCTTCGCGAACGCGCCCGAACAGCTCAAACCGCACAGCCGGAGTAAACGTTCCATGACCACAGCAATTCCCGATGCCGTGCTCGACTTCATCGAGGTGGGTGAGGGCGCGTCCGCGCGCAGGATCGCGGTGCGCCACCGTACGGGTCAAGGATCTGGCCAAGGTCCCGGCGTGATCTGGCTCGGCGGTTTCAAGTCGGACATGCAGGGCGGCAAGGCAGTGGCGCTGGATGCCTGGGCCGCAGAGCATGGGCGTGCCGCCGTCAGGTTCGACTATTCCGGGCACGGCGAATCCAGCGGCGAATTCGCCGATGGAACCATCGGCAGCTGGCTCGAGGACAGCGTCGCGGTGTTCGAGCGGTTCTGCGCCGGTCCGCAAATCCTGATCGGCTCCTCCATGGGCGGCTGGATGGCGCTGCTGCTGGCGCGCGAGATCAGGAAGCGTCAGGAGAAGGCGCAAGCCAAGGCCTCGCTCGCGGGCCTCGTGCTGATCGCGCCGGCGCCCGACTTCACGGAAGAGCTGATGTGGAAGACCTTCTCGCCCGCGGTGAAGAAGGAAATCGAAACCAAGGGCTTTTGGCTCAGGCCATCCGAATATGGCGACGGCACGCCGTATCCGATCACACGCAAGCTCATCGAGGAGGGCCGCAACCATCTCGTGCTCGGCAGCGCCATCGATCTCGGTTGTCCCGTCCGCATCCTGCAGGGTGCCCAGGACCCTGACGTCCCGTGGCAGCATGCATTTGCGCTGACGCATCGGCTGCCGGCTGACGACGTCGTGCTCACGCTGATCCAGGACGGCGACCATCGCCTGTCCCGTCCGCAAGACATCACGCGCATTCTTGCCGCAGTGGCGGAGATCGGGTGATTGTTTTCTTCCTTCTCTCCTTGCGGGAGCGATGATCGACGACTGGTTTGTCGCACGGCCACGGATTTCCGATGGGACATCAAGGGAGAGGGAGCGCAGCGGAGCAAACTGCTGATGTCTGTGACTCCAGCTAAGGCGGCGGTGGTTTCGCCATCGGCTTGCGTTGCGCCAGCGCGGCGACGGTCGCGGTGCCGATCGGGCCCTTCTCGTCGTAAAGCCAGCATTCGCCGATCGCGACGCCATCCGTGGCTTGATGGTTGACCACGTCGAAACCGATCCAGTTCGTCACCGGCAATCGGTGCAGATAGATCGTCACGTCGCTGTTGATATAGCCGAGCCCCTTGTCGCCGGCATTGGCAAATGGGCTTGCGAAATCGGCACCTGTGGCGACGTGGACGAACGGCGTCATCCGCACGCCTGCAACGAGCTCGCGCACCTCACTCATCCAAAGTCGCCGCGGCCCGAGCGAGCCCATATGGCCGACGATGGGTCGCGTCGTCCATTTGCCGTTCATGCCGAGCCGGGGATCGGTCGGCTTTGGAATCTCCGATGGCTTCGGCACGTCCCAGTTCGGCGGCGACCAGACATTGCCGTCAGGATTTTGCGTCCGCCGCAACAGCTGGCACGAAGCACGCGCCATGCTGACGCCGCCGGAGACAAACTCGGCTTCCACAACGCGGATGCGCAGGCCGTCTCGCACCAGCCGGGTCGTCACTTGGATCGGCTTGTCGATGGCCGGCAGCCGAAACATGTCGACTGTCAGCCGCGCCGGCACGAATTCTGGGCCCGAATGGCGCTCCTCGATGGCAAAGCCGAGCAGGCCGATGATGACGCGGCCGTGCAGCGATTTCGGATCCCAGGGGCCATTGGCCACTTCCGTCGGATGGAATGTATCGCCGTCGCGGGTGAAGAAAGGGATGCTTGTTGTCATGATCGGCGACTTTGCGGGAATGGGTGGGGAAATCAAGGGCGGCGAGCGCGAGAGCTAGGACGCGGCTTGCCACTCCAGACGAACGTTCTCATCGTGCTCGTTGCTCAATGCAGCTCTCTTCATCGCTTCGAGCTCATCTCGAGGCAGCAACTGCGCCACCGCCCACACCGCAGCCCCGCGCACCAGCGGGCTCGCATCGTCAAGCAATCGCCGCGCTGCCTCCGCCAGTGCGGCCTCGCCGGAATTGCCGATCGCGATCAGCACATTCCGCACAAAGCGGTCACGGCCAATCCGCTTCACGGGTGATTTCGTGAACAGCGCGCGAAATGCGGCATCGTCGAGTCGCGAAAGCTCGGCCAGACCAGGCGCACGCAATTCATCACGCGCAGCGAGTTTGGCCTCGCGTCCCTCCTGCGCAAACTTGTTCCAGGGACACGCGGCGAGGCAATCATCGCAGCCATAGATACGGTTGCCGATGGCCTTGCGGAATTCCGGCGGGATCGGTCCCTTGTTCTCGATGGTGAGATAGGAGATGCAGCGCCGCGCATCGAGCTTGTACGGCGCGGGAAATGCCGCGGTCGGGCAGATCTCGAGACAGGCCCGGCACGAGCCGCAATGATCGATCTCGGCGGGATCGCGCGGCAGCTCGAGCGTGGTGTAGATCGCGCCGAGGAACAGCCATGAGCCGAATTCGCGCGAAACGAGATTGGTGTGCTTGCCCTGCCAGCCCAGATGCGCGGTCTGCGCCAGCGGCTTCTCCATCACCGCCGCTGTGTCGACGAACACCTTCACTTCGCTCGGCGCGATCGCAACCAGCCACCGCGCCAGTGCCTTGAGTCGCTTCTTGATGAGGTCGTGATAGTCGTCGCCCCTCGCATAGACCGAGATCGCCCCACGCGTGCGCTGTTGCAGGATCGCGAGCGGATCCTGGTCGGGTCCGTAATTGACGCCGAGCATGATGACGCTGCGCACGTCCGCCCACAGCCCGCGCGGATCGACGCGGCGCTCCGGCTGGTTCGCGAGCCAGTCCATGTCGCCATGGCCGCCCGAGGCGATGAATTCGAGGAAGTTCGCGCCGGCCTTGTCGATCGTGCCGGGCTCGGTGACGCCAATGCAGTCGAAGCCGAGCGCGTGCGCTTCGCGCGCGAGCGCCGCCTTCAGTTCAGTCGGATCGGGGTTCAGAAATCCAGGTCCACGTAGGTCCGCGACGCCGGCACGCCCGCCAGCCATTCGCTCAGCAGCGGGCGGAACGACGGGCGGGATTTCACCCGCGCGTACCACGCCTTTGCCGCGTCGTCCTCGCTCCATGGCACGTCGCCCAGATAGTCGATCGCCGAAAGATGCGCCGCGGCGGCGAGATCCGCGTAAGTGAGCCGGTCGCCGGCGAGGAAGTTGCGCGTCTGCGCCAGCCAGCCGATATAGGCCAGATGATAGCGCACGTTGGCCTTGGCGGCGCGCATCACGTCCGCCGAAGGCGGGCCGCCGCCATTCTCCTCGCTCATGAAGCGCTTGTAGATGCGCTCGGTCACGAGCGGATGCGAGACTTCCTCGAAGAACTTTTCGTTGAACCAGGTCATCAGCCGGCGCACCTCGACGCGCTCACCGATCGTCTCAGGCATCAGGCGCTTGGGTCCCATTCCGGCCCCATAGGCTTCGTCGACATATTCGGCGATGATGGCCGCACCCGGGATCGGCGGCTGCTCGTCGTCCAGCAGAACGGGCGTGGTGCCGGCCGCATTGAGCAGCAGAAATGCCTCGCGCCGTTCCCAGCTGCGTTCCTCGACCAGTTTCAGCTCGAGCCCGTATTCGCCCGCGATCAGGCGAATGAAGCGCGAATGTGGACAGAACGGATGATGAAACAGCGTAAACATGAAGCCTTTGACTATTTGATGGTGCTTAAGAATCCATCAATGTTTGTGCGGCGCCACAGTAGTCTTTCAAAACCGCGCGGCAAGGGCGCGATAGCGCATTTTGCGATTGCGAGCGAGAGGCGAATAGGCGAGAAGAGCCCCGCTTTTCCAGCGGAAATGGACCGTAAATATGTCAGACGCAATACGGGCAGTGATCCTCGGCATCATCGAGGGTGTGACCGAGTTCCTTCCCGTGTCCTCGACCGGCCATTTGCTGCTTGCGGAGCGCTTCTTCGGCCTCGGCGAGGGCGCATTCTGGGATTCGTTTACCGTCCTGATCCAGCTCGGCGCGATTCTCGCGATCGTCGTGCTGTACTTCAAGAAGCTGTGGGACGTCGCGATCGGCATGTTCACGGGCGATGCCTATGCGCGCCGTTTCGTGGTCGGTCTGCTGGTGGCATTCCTGCCGGCTGTCGTCGTCGGCCTCCTCGCCGGCAAGTATATCAAGAGCCTGCTGTTCAATCCGTGGGTCGTGTGCTTCTCGCTGATCGTCGGAGGCGCCATCCTGTTGTGGGTCGACCGGATCGAGCTCAAGGCGCGCGAGTATGACGCCACGCGATTTCCGCTGCTGATGTACCTCTATATCGGCATCGCGCAGTGCATTGCGATGATTCCGGGCGTTTCGCGTTCCGGTGCCAGCATCGTCGCAGCAATGTTTTTGGGCGCCGACAAGCGCGCGGCGGCGGAGTTCTCGTTTTTCCTCGCCATCCCCACCATGATCGGTGCGTTCGCCTATGATTTCTACAAGAGCCGCGCCGAGATGACGATGGACCACATGGGCATCGTCGCGATCGGCTTCGTGGTGTCGTTCGTCACGGCGATCATCGTGGTGAAGACGTTCCTGGAATACGTCACCCGCCACGGCTTCGTGGTGTTCGCCTGGTGGCGCGTCATCGTCGGCACCCTGGGACTGATCGCGCTGGCGCTCGGCCATTAAGTTCCCGGCAAGTTGCCGACGGGCCTCAACGCAATATCAGCTTTTCGCCGCTAGTCAGTTTCCGGGAGCGGGGCGGCCCGCAGGTGGAGCTGAACGATGACGACTGTCAGCGGCTGGGGGCGCTTCCCGGTCGTCGATACCGAAGTGCTGCGGCCGCGCTCGTTCGAGGCGGTGGCGGACGCCGTCGTCGCCGGCTCGGTGGCGCGCGGCAAGGGCCGCGCCTATGGCGATGCCGCGATCGGCACGGTCAGGACCATCGGCATGACCGGGTTCGACAGGATCAGGTGGTTCGATCCGGCGACCGGCCGCATCCGCCTGGAGGCCGGCGTGCTGCTGTCCGACCTGATCGATACTTTTGGCCCGCGCGGCTTCCTGCCCTTCGTCGTGCCCGGTACGCGGTTCGTATCGGTGGGCGGCGCCATCGCCGCCGACGTGCACGGCAAGAACCATCATGGCGAAGGCGGTTTCGGCCGCTATGTCGACAGCATCCTGCTGCGCACGGGTGCAGGCGAGACCATTGAAGTCTCGCGCGAGCAAAATCCCGATGCCTTCTTCGCGACGGTGGGCGGCATGGGCCTCACCGGCGTGATCCTCGAAGCCACGATGCGGCTGCGCCGTGTCGAGACCGGCTGGATCCGTGAGCAAGTGGTTTCCGCATCCGATCTCGATGCCGCGATGCGCGCGCTCGAGGCGAGCGAGTCTGCGACCTATTCGGTGGCGTGGATCGATTGCGTGGCGCGCGGGCGCGATCTCGGGCGCTCGCTGATCTATCTCGGTGAGCACGCAAGCGCCGATGAGCTTGCCGAAGGCGCGGATCGTTTTGCCGTTGGCAAGAAGCCTGGGCTCGCCGTGCCGATCGACCTGCCCGTGATGGCGCTCAACCGCGTCACCGTCCGCGCCTTCAACGAGCTCTATTACCGCATGGGCGCGCGACGTGCAGGCAGCGACCATTTGGTCTCGCTCTATCCATATTTCTTTCCGCTCGACAGCGTCGCCGACTGGAATCGCATCTATGGCCGGCGCGGCTTCCTCCAGCATCAATGCGTGATCCCGGAAGCCGGCGCGCGCGGCGTGCTCGGCGATATCCTCGATCGCGTCTCCAAGCGCGGCGATGCGTCGTTCCTCGCGGTGCTGAAAAAGCTCGGGCATGGCGACGGCCTGCTGTCGTTTCCGCTGCCCGGCTACACGCTGGCGCTGGATTTCCCGGTCAACGGCGACATCCTCAGTTTCCTCGACGAGATCGATCGTCTCGTTGTCGCCGCCGGCGGCCGGCTCTATCTCGCCAAGGACGCGCGGCAGTCGCGTGCGACGTTCGAGGCCGGCTACCCCGCGCTGTCGCGCTTCAAGGCGATTCGCAAAGCGCTCGATCCCGCCGGAAACATCCGCTCCAAGCTTTCACAGCGTCTGTTCGATGAGGTTAGGCCGTGACATCACGCAGGTCAGTTCTGGTGCTCGGTGGCTCCTCCGACATTGGTCGCGCCGCGGCGCGCGCCTTTGCCAAGGCGGGTTACGACGTCGGTCTCGCCGGCCGCGACGTCGCGGCGCTTGAGCCTGACGCCGCAGATCTGCGCGCGCGCTACAATATCGAAGCCGGCCTCTTCAAATTCGACGTGCTCGACGCCGCTTCGTTCGATGGCTTTGTCGCAAGCCTTCCCGCGCTGCCTGACGTCGTCATTTCGACCGTCGGCCTTCTGGGTGTGCAGCAAAATGCCGAGAGCGATCTTGGGCACGCCACCACGATCATGCGCTCGAACTATGAAGGACCATCGCTGATCCTCGGCCTGTTCGCCGAAAGGTTCTTAGCTCGCGGCAATGGCACCATCGTCGGCGTGTCCTCGGTCGCCGGCGATCGCGGCCGCGCCTCGAACTATGTCTACGGCTCGGCCAAGGCCGGTTTCTCCGCCTTCCTCTCGGGCCTGCGCGCCCGTTGCAGCCGCAGCGCCGTGCACGTCGTCACGGTGAAGCCCGGTTTCGTCCGCACGAAAATGACTGAGGGTATGAAGCTGATCGGCCCGTTGACCGTCGATGCGCCTGTCGTCGGCGATGCGATCCTGAACGCGGTCGAGAAGAAGACCGACGTCGTTTATGTCAGTAGCAAATGGCGTCTCGTGATGCTCATCATCAAGACGCTGCCTGAGGCGGTGTTCAAGAAGCTGAAGTTTTGAGCTGTCGCCGACTGACGCTCCCTCTCCCGCTTGCGGGGAGGGACGCGGGAGAGATGAAACCGACTCACACGCCCATGCGCTGGAACTGGCCCTGCGGGCGGAAACGCCAGAGATATTGCGGGGCGATCGCTTCCAGCGAATCCGCCGCGATGCCGAGGCCTTCCAGCGTCAGGCCGGCGGCCTTCGCGGCTTCCGAGACGACATTGTCGCGCTCGAGCAGCGTGACCTGGTCCGGCGTCAGCTTGAAGGCACCAGGCGCGAATTGCAGGAAGGCGGCCTTGAGGCGCGCAAGGCCAAACGACAACGGCACCAGCGTCGGCTTGCGCTCGGCGATCGCGACGATGGCCTCGATGATCTCGCGCATCGTCAGCACCTCAGGACCGCCGAGCTCGTAGGTCGCACCCGCCCTGGCCTTGCCGTCGACGGCGTCGGCAATCGCGGTGGCGACGTCGCCGACATAGACCGGCTGCATCTTGGTCGCGCCGCCGATCAGCGGGAGCACCGGCGACATCCGCGCCAGCGCCGCAAAGCGGTTGGTGAACTGGTCCTCGGGACCGAACATCACCGAGGGGCGGACAATCGTGGCCGACGGCACTGCCGCGCTCACCGCGGCTTCACCGGCCGCCTTGGCCTTGGCATAGCGCGACGGCGATTCGGCATCGGCGCCGAGCGCCGAGACATGGATCAGGCCGGCGCCCACGGCCGCCGCCGCCTTGGCGACGGTCTCGGCGCCCTTGGCCTGGACGGCGTCGAAGGTCTGGGCGCCGCCTTCAGTGAGGATGCCGACGAGGTTGATCACGACCTGCGAATCACGCACCGCCGCCTCGACCGACGCCGGATAGCGCAGATTGGCCTGCACGGTGTGGACCTGGCCGACCTTGCCCGAGGGCTGGAGGTATCCGGCCAGTTCCGGCCGCCGCACCGCGACCCTGACACGGTAATCCCGCCGGCACAGCGCGCGGACGACATTCCGGCCCAAAAACCCCGATCCGCCGAAAACCGTGACGAGAGTTTCCAGATTCGATGCCATGGAGGTCCATTCCTGCGGAAGAGTGCGAGATATCAGGCTTGTATCGGGGTGGTGTGCGATGCGCAATCGGCATCCCGAACCATGAATTGACAACGGCGTCACCGAACCGTAGTAACCGCCTCCGTGCCCCAACGGCATGCCCAGGTGGTGGAATTGGTAGACGCGCTGGCTTCAGGTGCCAGTGGCTTAACGGCCGTGAAGGTTCGAGTCCTTTCCTGGGCACCATCGTTCTTCGATGTTGTTGATTTCGCTGAAGTCCCTGTTATCCAAGGGTGATCGACCGTCTCAACTGGTACACAGAGACGGTACACATGCTTCTGCGAATGGCCTCACCTATCCGCCGCGACGGCTCCTCCGTTCACTACCTCCGAAAGCGCGTTCCTTCCGATCTGATCGACAAGGCGGTCGGCTTGGTGCTGCACGTCCCCGTGGGCGATGCGGCTGCTGCGGTGCAGGTTGGGCGCAACGGCACAATCAAGTTGTCGCTGCGCACCCATGACCCTCGGGAGGCTAAAGCACGTCAGGCCAAGGCACTCGCCTATCTCGACGACATGTGGCGGTCGCTGCGGGATGGTCCCCGCCGCTTGAGCCACAAGCAGGTCATCGCTCTGGCTGGAGACTTCCGGCGGCGAGCACTTGCGAGGTTCGACGAAGAGCCCGGCTCGGCGGGTGTATGGGCGCGGCTGCTCGAACTGTCGGCGGGCTGGGATGAAGCAGCCCGGCTACGGGAAGCAGCTCCCTTCGTAGAGGAACACCTTGCCCGGCATGCTTTGAACGTCGATAACGACACCAAGGCTGCTCTTACCCGCGAAATGTTCAAGGTGGGTACGGAGATCGCTGGGGTTCTGAAAGGCCGCGCGGAGGGCAGCTACGGGCCAGACGAAGGGGCAAACAGGTTCCCTGTGTTGCAGCTTGACGCGCCAAAGGATGCCGCAAGCGTCTCTCTCCGCGAGTTGTTCAAGGGCTGGAAGCGAGAGGCGCAGGCCGCTGGGAAGGCCGAAAAGACGTTCGACGAGTACGGTGCCGCCGTTGAGCGGTTTGTTGCCTTTCTCAAACACGACGACGCAACGCGCGTTTCGCCGAAGGATGTCGTTGCCTACAAAGACATGCGGCTCGCGACGATCAACCCCCGCACGGGTAAGCCGCTTTCCGACAAGACGGTCAGGGATGGCGATCTCGCAGCTCTCAAGGCTGTCTTCAAATGGGCTGTCGGCAATCACCACATTCCGAGCAACCCCGCCGTAGGCATCACTGTGATGCGCAGCAACCCCGAGAAGACCCGGTCCAGTGGCTACCTGGACGAAGAGGCCATTGCCATTCTCACGGCTGCGCTGGCCTACAAGAGTTCAGGCCGCGAACTGGACAAGACCTCCGCAGCTAAGCGATGGGTGCCGTGGCTTTGCGCATTGGCCGGGGCTCGCGTCGGGGAGATGGTACAGCTTCGCCGTCAGGACGTACGGCGATGCGGCTCGCACTGGACGATGACAATCACTCCAGAGGCTGGGCCGGTGAAGAACAAGAAGAGGCGTGACGTTCCACTTCACCCGCAGCTCGTTGAGCTTGGCTTCATCGCCTTCGTTGAAGCGTCAGCGGACGGTTATCTTTTCCTCAGGGCGAACGGGAAGGAAGAGGTGCGCGGACGCCTCAATGCCATCAAGAACAGGCTCTGCGAGTTTGCGCGATCCATCGTCGATGACGAGCGCATCCGCCCCAATCATGCATGGCGGCATCGGTTCGTAACGCTCTCCCGCGAACATGACCTGTCTCAGGAGCTGCGCCGAATGATCTTGGCGCAGGGCGGGAAAGGCGTTGACGAAGAGGTCTACGGAGAACCGGCAGGGCTCTACCGCGAGATATGTAAGCTGCCTCGCTACGAGCTGTGACAGCATCACGACTGGCGAAGCTGCCTGAACGTCAACTCCGCGATGGCGACCGCGTTGCTAACGCCGCTTGTCCCGATTTCAATTACCTTCCGAGCGACGATCTCACAAATCGGATCGTTTCGATCCACCAAGTCCAGTTTGCGAAGCGCGTGATTGAACGCCAACTCAAGCGTATGCTGTTGTTCTCGCGTTAGATTGAGGTTGCCCATTAGGCGCGTGATCGGCATGGCGCACTCCCTTGATCGGGCGGGAGCACAACGGTCTCTCAGTCATCGGTAAGAGCCATAGGACCGAACGATGATGGAACGAGTGTGCGTCTTAGTGGAACTCCCGTCAACGGGTGCAAAAACACTGATCGGGCAGGGAAGATGCACTTAGAGTTGGCCGCCTAAGCAGCCCAACTCCTCAGCGCCGCTTCGGCTCCGGCCGGGTCTTCCTTGATACGATAGATCGTCTGTCGGCTCAGACCCGTTGCTGCCGCGATCTGCCCGACGCCTGCGGACTGCTCAAGCATGTTGCGCACCGTTTCAAGCTGGTCCGTGTTGAACGTTGGCTTCCGTCCCCGGTATTTCATCTCGCCCGCTGTCGCCTTGGCGAGCGCGATACCGCCGCGCTGGGCTTCCTTGATGGCCTCGGCGTTCGCCTGTGCGGTAGCGGCCATGAAGGCAATGAGCGCATCCCTCACGGCCTGCTGCATGGGGTCCTTCGTTGCGCCGTCGAAGGTGAGCCCGTTGATCACCGTGCGGATGACGACGCCACGCCGCATGAATTCCCTGATGGTGTCGCACACGTCACCGTAGTTGCGCCCGAGGCGGTCGATCCAGCGAACCACGAGGGTGTCGCCAGTGCGGAGGATGTCGAAGAGCCGCTTGCCTTCGGGACGTTCGGCAAGGCGGGTGCTGATCCCCGACACGCCATGGTCCGCGACGACGCGGTCGATCTTGAAGCCTGCGGCCTCCGCACCTGTCCGCTGATGCTCGACGGTCTGGTCGGTAGTGGATACTCGCGCGTACAAGATCGTAGCCATGGACGTCCCCGTTGTCCGTTAGGGTAATGTCCGTTGTGTATCGTGTCCGTTGAGCTAAGTCAACCCTAACGGACGCATTTTGGACGCTGTCCCGATTGTCCGCACGGGCATACCCTTACGGACCCACGATGTCGGGTCCACAACTGGAACCGAGCGGTTCAGGCGGGAATTGTTGATAGTCACCGGCAGCGACCGTTTGGGCGTCGGTGGCTGAGAGACTGATCGCGCTCCCGCCTGCACAAGCAAGGGTGCTACGCCATGCTGAGACGGCGTCGTGTCAAGCAGAGCAGAACATTGGAAGAGCGGCTCGCAGACGAAGCGGAGCGCATGCGCCAACAGGCCGAGCACGCCGCACCCGGCGAGCGAGAGCGTTTGATCCGTAAGGCTCGCCAAGTCGAGATCACAGTACACTTGACTGAATGGTTGAACTCGTCGGGCCTCCAACCTCCCAAGGGTTAGACTGAAGCGCATTGCCTCAGACGAAGCTCCGCAATCCCGCAGGTCACCTGAGCACGACCCCCGTGGGGGAAGCCCGCCACAAGATGGGATCGAGTGGGGGCTTCACAGTTTTCTGCTCAACTATCGGGGTTCTGGTGGAGCGAGGGCTTGCGCGATGCGCTGCCGGGCGCTGGGGGTCTTCAGCGGCACGCCCCCATGACAGCGACCATCGCCCCACCGAACGTCGGGGTTCGTGTATCCTGGTCCCCGCGCCGTCTCGATAGCTGCTTGCCTGATGAGGGCGCGTGAGATCGCAACGATGTTCGCAAGCCTGATGTCGAACGGGTTGCCGTTGCGGTGGCGAACTACATGGTTGCCTGAGCTACCGAGCAGGAAGCGCGCCGCTGCGAAGCCCGTCCCTCGTCCCTTGCCAGCAGCGTAGAGGGTCCCCCGAGCAACCCTGAGACTTGTCAGCTTCCAGCGTTGGAGGGCGGCCCAGCCCGTGGGGCAGAGCACGACGGTGTAGCCGGTGGGGACGGTCCCGACGAGGACGACCGGCTGGCCGTCCAGTTCTGCTTGGGTCACCGCACCGGGCATCATCGTTGCTGGGATGCCGGCCAAATTGCCATTTGTATTCAATGGCGTATCTCGTGTTTTGGCTGGTAGAGTGTCCAATCTGGACAGTCTTTAGAAATCATTATTAATTTCAGTGGCTTCCGGGGCAGTCTGTGGCTTGGCGGGCTCCAACAGTGCCTTGGCGAACTCTTGAACGAGTGCCCTCCGTTTGCCCCAGCAGTGGACCCCTCGGGCTTCCGCAAGGGCCAGCGTAAGGGCATCCCGAACGCGCACCTCAGCGGGACTGATGTCCCTTCTTTGGTCGCGTGCTCCGGCGTTGTCGTCGCGCCCTGACCGCATCTTGGCTGCGATTTTCGGGAACGCCTTCTTCATCCAGTTCTCGATGGAGGACTTCGACGCGAGGCCCCCAAGGTCCTTCGCGATCTCTCGGTACGACTTCAAGCCGCGCCGACCAACGCGATTGCGCCCTTGTCGCATGTACAGCTCGAAGACCCTGCGCTTCTCACTCTGACGGGTCAGCCGTGCGCCGTTGCGGGTGTTCGCCATCGCGGCTTGCCACTGGGCGTCCGCTTCGTTCAGCTCCTCGATAGTGGCCTCTACGGCATCGCGGCCGAGTTGCCTCTGAGCCAAGAGCCGGTGCCATCCGTCGATGAGGACGAGCACTCCGCCCACGTCTGCAAGCCGGAGCGGGGTCATGTTCGCGCCGTGCACGTAGTGGGTGACGTAGTCCCTCACGAGTGCGCCGTTGATCTGATCACGCACCTGCCAATCAGCTCGTGTCGCGATGTCAGCAATCGGGACCACGACGATGGGATTTGGCTCGGAAGCCACTTCCTCGCACTCGAAATCGTACTTTGGTGGCGCTGCGGTGATCTTGCCGGTGTTCCACGGAGCGACCTTCCCGGCTCCGGTCGGTTCATTTGAAGAGTTCTGTTGTGTGTTGTTCTGTCGCATGTTCAGGAATGCTTGAAGCGCCCCCAAAAGGTGCCCGTCCTGAACGGCTGAAATCATCAGCCACGGACGCCTATGGGTGCGCGGGTGGATTGGGTTGAAGTGTTTCCCGGAAGGGGCAACCTATTCGCACGAGGCAAATTGGCGCCGCTTCCTTCTCCCAGACATGCAACCTATTACTCACCGTGCGGCACGGTGCCCCATTGTTTCATCGCGTTGATGGTTCGAACGGCATGTGGCTTCTACCTCGCACAGGTTCGCAAGGGGGTGGGGTTTGTATCAATGGTTGTCCGCTCGACCCACAGGACCGGCGCAACAGCGGACGCGCCAAGATCGACGCGATGAGCCACAAGTGGCGACGTGGCCTAACAGGAGCGTGGCCGCCAATTGAGGAGGCCTTACTTCTTCATGGCTTTCTCTATTGCCTCAAGCGCTTTGGTGGAACGGTCTAGGACCGCAGTGCTCTTGGCAAGAACCATGTAGCTCTTGGCGAGCATTTCGAGTTGGTAACGCGAATATTGATCACGCGCCGCTTCCGCCAGCCTCTCGTACTTGGCTGCGAGTTCCCCATAGTCTTGCGGCGTCATCATGCCGAGCAACGATAAGGCCAGTTGACCGTTCCTAGAATCAGGAAAGCGGACATTGCCAGATTGGTCAGATATCCGCTTGCGGTTAACATCGGAAACGATGCGGCCCATTTCCAATCGACGCGATGGACCAAAACATGACACTTCTCGCATCGTTTATCCGCCGCACCGAGCTGACATCGACGGGCAATAGGATGCCTTAGCGGCCCTCGTCAGCCTCCTCGATGGCCCTGATGATCAGTTCGCGGTGCTCGCGCATGACCTGAAGATTGGCCTCGAAGACCCTCATGGTCTCCTCTGCAAGCTTCGTGTCTTGCCCGTTGCAACGCAAGCTCGCGATCAAGGCCACTTGCTCCCTGACCACACGTTCAGCTTTTGCTACGTGTTTATCGGCAACAGATAGATGTTGCCTCTCAAGAAAACGCCGCTCGCCTGCAGCCTTCCTCTTTATGCTGGCCGCTGTTTGCATCTCAAAGCTGTAGTGCTGAGGCGATGGCTTTTTGATCTCATGCTGGGTGATCTTCGGGATTTTGGGTCGAGGATTATCACAAAGCACTTTGCGGCCCAGAACGATGGCCGCCCGCGCCAAAGCCAAATGACGCGCCTCTAGCTCTTTCTCGAATCGGGAAAGACGGAAAATTCGGACAGCGGGCAACATAGCAACGCTCCCGACGTGCAGGCGGGCGCGTGACCCGTCTCCCTGTTAACGGGACACGATCAACCGCCGTTTGCGAAGGCATTCTACTGGAACCGGTACACTCTAGACCAGAGGCGGATGGGGCTGGCTGCTCTCTTGCGGCGCCTTCGCCGGAACGGCACCCCCCTTCCAACGTTATCCGCCATGGCACAAGATGGTGAGACACTCTTCGCACGTGCCCAAGCCGCTATACTGCGTTCCAAGCAATTAGCGGAGGCTATTTCTGCATCGCACAAGCGCCTGCTGGAACAGATTGCCGCAAGACGAGCGGTGCGCTTCAATCCCGCTGATCGGAAGATGGGGTATCCGCAGGATTTTCCTGAAAAGCGCCCTGCCTTTCAGGGTTTTTCGGCCCAAGATGACGATAATGAGATCTAGTGCTTGCGGCGCGAACGATAGTTGCTCTCACCTCACGGGCCGCCCTTCTGGCTCGTACTAGGTGCTCTATCGCCTCTTCCTTGACGCGATAGCCGTCCTCAATAGCCCGGTCGGCCCGCTTGAGCAGATCATCCATCACTGCAAAAGGCGCCGCGGAATAGATCGTTCCTATTCCGGGTAGGGACGAGGATTGCTCCCCGCCCCACCTTCCTCAAGTCCATGGTGGGTCATTCTCGACTGAGCGAGCCGATCCTGTTGCCATCTGATGTCCGCTCCTGCATCGCTGGACGATGACAACTGCTGAGGGCGATTGACTCGGACACGTCACTGGTACACAACGCGGCCTCGACGGTTCGAAAACCTGAGTGATTTCAAGGCCTGCGGTCGCGAAACGCCCAATCCTTTCCTGGGCACCATTTGTCCCTTGGGGCGCAGTCCCAAGGTCGGCAGCGGGGCTCCGTCGGTAGTGCCAATGCGCCCGATGCGCAACAATGTTGCGGTATCAATCCAGGAATCGATTTGCGCTTCGTAAGCCGCCCCTCTTTCATTGCCGCGGCGATGGCAACATTGGTCTCGACGGGTCCGTGAGGATCAGGATTCCGCTCGCCAAAGGGGCTCGAGACGATGGCAACGCGCGGCATCTTTTGATGCAACTGGGTCCTGACCCGGCAGCGCCTGAGGGTCGACTATCCGATGTCACGTAATGTACGCGAGGTCAGACCGTAGAATTTCAGATGAACCCGATTCATCTGCTCGACTGACCCGAAGCCGCATCTGGCCGCAACCGTCTTGAGCGGCAAAGTCGAGGTCCGAAGATGGTGACGTGCCGTATCGGCACGAAGCCGTTTGACCGTCTCGGCGGGCGGCACACCGATCAGCGTTCGATATTTGCGTGCGAATGTTCGCTCGCTCATGCCCGCCTGCGCCGCAAGCACGGGAACGCTCAGGTCGCGGCTGATATTGCCCAAGATCCACTGGTGAAGCTTCGCAAAGGCTCCCGCCTTTTCGTGGTCAATGGTCTCGATGAATTCGCTGAATTGCGACTGGTTGCCGGGTCGCTTGACGTAGAGGACCATCCACTTGGCCGTGACTGCGGCGGCTGCTTCGCCGTGATCGTCAGCGACGAGCGCGAGCGCGAGGTCGATGCCGGCGCTTACGCCTGCGGAACTCCAGATTTTGCCGTCGCGCACATAGATGGCATCGCGGTCGATGGTGACATCGTGGAAGTTCCGTTGGAGCTTGTCGCAATCGGCCCAATGCGTTGTCGCTCGCTTGCCCGCAAGCAGCCCGGCCCGCGCAAGCACGCGTGCACCGTTGCAAACGGAGCAGATCCGCTCCGCCTCGTCCATGTGGCTCCGCAACCAGTCGATCAGGAGGAGGTCCTGCGACGCGGCTTCAACGCCCTTTCCTCCGACCACCATAACCGTCGTTCTGGGCATCAACGCGGACGGCAAAGGCTCAGCCTCGATCGAAAGTGACAAGGAGCCCTGCACCCGAGTGGGACCGGACGACACGACGGAGACCCGGTAATCGATCGGCAGCCCTGTTGCGGCATCCCGCGCATGTTCGCTCGCCGAAAGGAACACCTGCATCGGGCCGGCGAGATCGAGCACTTGGAAGCGCTCAAACGCCAGAAAGACAATATGCCGAGGGGTTGCCGAGGCCGGTGTGAGCATTGGCAGGAAATACGAGAAGTTTGGCAAATATGCCAGTCGCAATCGGCGTAATTCGGATCAGGCTTGAACCGAGCGAGGATGGAAGATGATCTACGAGTTGCGCACCTATCGCACCCTGCCGGACCGGATGCCGGCACTGCTGAAGCGTTTTGAGACGCGGACACTGAAGATTTGGCAGCGGCTGGGCATTCGCCAGCTTGGCTTTTGGCGGACCACGGTCGGACCGTCACACCTTGATCTCGTCTACATCCTTGTCTGGGACTCGCTCGCGGAGCGGGAGCGTCTGTGGGGTGCCTTCGTGGCGGACCCCGAATGGCAGGAGGTCGCCGCTACCTCGGAGGTCGACGGGCCGATCCTCGCGAATATCTCGAGCTCCTTCATGAGCCCCACGAGCTTCTCGGCCCTGCAATAACAGTGGCCTCGGACGGGAGCGTATCGTCTGCGATGTCTCCGGAGCCATCGTCGTGAGGGACACCGGATTCGGTCCCCATCGAGCTGCTTCCAATCATCGGAGCTGGCCGGACGGCGATATCGACATCGCCGCCACGCGGGGGACCGGCTCTCACACCACCCGCTTCCCCGTTCTCTCCGCCACCGATTTCTGCACGAAATACATCGCGACCAGCGTGATAACATTGGTCATGACGACGACGTATCCGATCCGCTCGAAATGGAGCAGAGAGCCGTCGGGTTGCTGCGAGATGATCGCGGCCGCGAGCACCGAGCCGAGGCCGCCGGAGAGCTGTTGCAGCGAGGCGCTGACCGCGCTGAACGAGCCGCGCTGGCTCTGGTCGGGGATCGCCGACATCAGCGCCTGCGACGGGATCATGCGCGAGAAGATACCGACGAACAGCAGCACGTTGACGGCGATCGCGGTCACCAGCGAGACATGGCCGAGATGGGTGTAGATCAGGACCATCAGGACGGTCATCACGCAGCCGAACACGAAAGTCGGGTATTTGCCGAAGGCGTCGCTGGCGCGGCCGACCATCGGGCCCGTGACGATGCTGAACAGGCCGGAAACCAGATAGATCGTCGGCAGATGCACGATGTCGATGCCGACATTGTTCACGGTGAAGGCGCTGGAGAACGGCATCAGCATGTAGCCGCCGGTCGCCAGCAATGTCGTGACCGAGAAAGCCAGCGTGTAGCGCGGCTCAAACATGGTGGCGGCCAGATGGTGGAACGGATTTCGGTCCTGCTTCAGCTTCAGATGCGCGTCGACCGGCTCCATGGCGAAGGCGATGATGGCGATCGCCAGGATCGACAGGCCGACGATGGCAAAGAAGCAGACATGCCAGCTCCAGTGGTTGGCGAGAAACAGCCCCGCCGGCACGCCAAGCACCTGGCTCGCCGCAAAGGCGGTCTGGACGAAACCCATCACACGGCCGCGCAAATGCAGCGCGAACAGATCGGTGACGATGGCGAGCACGATCGAGCCGATCACGCCGCCGAACAAGCCGGTCACGATGCGGCCGAGCAGCAGCACGTGGTAATTTTGCGCGAATGCGCAGAGCGCGGTGCCGAGCGTGAAGCCGACATAGAAGAACAGCAGCAGGCGCTTGCGGTCGAAGCGATCGGCAAAGCCGGCGGCCAGGATGCCCGACAATCCTGCGCTGAACGCGTAGGCCGACACCGCGACGCCGAATTGCCCGGCCGTGATGTCGAGCGAGGGCATCATGATGGCGCCGAGCGGCGACATGATGATGAAGTCGAGGATGATGGTGAACTGCGCGAACGCGAGCAGCGCCACGAGAAGCGACTGGTAGCGCGTAAAGCCGCGCTGGCGTTCCTGCTGATCGTCGATCGGCGCGGCGAGCGTCTGGTCTGTCATGGCACCTGAGGCTGTGGTGGGAAGCTGGGCTCAGATGGGGTGCCCGCCGCCGATTACCACCGGCACGAGCCTCATGTTCCGCTGGTATATTCCGCGCGCTCCGGATTGTGGGATCCGTGCAACAGCCGGCCACGGGCTTCCCCGCCGGCCGAATTAAGCCGCTTTTAGCCAATGCCGCCTAGGCTCGCGGCCGTCCTTTTCCCGCTTCCTCCCCCAGTCCCTGGGCCGGCCGTGTCGCGGCAAGTCGGAGCGTTTTCGGATGGAGCAGCCAGCCTGGCAGTACGATCGGAGTGAGGCCGTGCCGGATTCTGTCCCGCCGCCGGCTCGCACGCTCATGATCGATCTCGAAGGCGCCCTGCTGCGCTCGGACTTGCTGATGGAGGCGCTGTTCTCGGCCCCTGCCCGCATGCTGGCGCGCTTCGGCGCGCGCGGACGTCCGGGCGTGGCTGTTCTCGCGGAGGTTCTGTCACGCGCGAAGCTCGACCACGCCCATCTGCCCTATGACGCCGATGTGCTGAACCGGGCGCTGGCGGCGCGGGCGCGGGGGGCGAAGATTTATCTGGTCGCGGGCCGCTTCCCCGATCAGGCCGCCGGCATTTCGGCGCATCTCGGCTTCGACGGGGTCGTGACCCCTGCTGATCTTGCCGCCGGCGACAATCTGCCGTTCGACCGCGCTGCGGTCGAGCGCATCGACCACGTCGATCGTGATCGCGCCAGTCTTCGCACCTGGGCGAAAGCGCTGCGCCTCTATCAATACGCCAAGAACACGCTGGTGTTCGTGCCCGTTCTCACCGCGCATCAGGTGAACATCGCGACACTCGGCGCCACCTTGCTGGCATTCCTGGCGTTCTCGGCCTGTGCGTCGGGCGCCTATCTGATGAACGATCTGCTCGATCTCGCCGCCGATCGCCAGCATCCGACCAAGCGCCACCGCGCGCTGGCCGCGGGGACGTTGCCGATCTCGTCGGCGCTGGCGGCGATCCCGGTGCTGTGGCTGTTCGCCTTCGGGGCCAGTCTTTGCATCTCCTCGACGTTCCTCGGCGTGCTCGTCGCCTATCTCCTCACCACCATCGCCTATTCGCTGGTGCTCAAGCGCAAGATGCTGGTCGACGTCGTCACGCTCGCCGGCCTCTATTGCCTGCGCATCGTCGCCGGCGCGGTCGCGGCCGGCGTCATGCTGTCGGAATGGCTGATGGTGTTCTCGCTGTTCGTGTTCACCTCGCTCGCGTTGATCAAGCGCTTCAGCGAGCTCAGCCTGCGCCAGGGCGAAGGCCTCGCCGCTCCCTCCAACCGCGACTACCGCATCAGCGACCTCCACATCATCGCCGCGATGGCGGCGGCGAGCGCCATGAATGCCGTGACGGTGTTTGCGCTCTACGTCTCGTCCACGGCGGTGACGCCGCTCTACAGCCGCCCATGGCTGCTGTGGCTGCTCGCGCCGCTGCTGCTCTACTGGTTCGGCCGGGCCCTGATGATCGCGCATCGCCGCGAGATGCCCGACGACCCCATCATCTACGCCTTCCGCGACGGCGCCAGCCGCACCACGGTTGCGGCGATGGTCTGCATCATGCTTGCGGCGATCTGAGCCATCGCTGCTTGCGCAGGTCCCCCCCAGGGGCTAAATCGCGGACCATCCGAAGAGCTTACGATACCGACGCGACCGATTCGACTGAGGGTTTGAAACGCCATGACCGTACGCCTGCATCGCGGCGACCTGCCTGACCTCTCCCGCTACACCGGCGCGGTGGCGATCGACACCGAAACCATGGGGTTGAACCCGCACCGCGACCGGCTCTGCGTGGTCCAGCTTTCGCCCGGCGACGGCAGCGCCGACGTGGTGCAGATCCCCAAGGGTCACATCGATGCGCCGAACCTGAAGGCGCTGCTGGCCAACCCCGGCATCACGAAAATCTTCCATTTCGCCCGCTTCGATGTCGCTGTGCTGTACCAGAGCTTCGGTGTCATGACCGGGCCGATCTACTGCACCAAGATCGCCTCCCGCCTGACTCGCACCTATACCGATCGCCACGGCCTCAAGGACCTCGTGCGCGAGGTGCTCAATGTCGACCTCTCCAAGCAGCAGCAATCCAGCGATTGGGGGTCCGACAGCCTGACCGAGCCGCAGCTCGCTTACGCCGCCTCCGACGTGCTGCACCTGCATGCCCTGCGTGAGCGGCTCGATGCGATGCTGGTCCGGGAGGGCCGCACCCAGCTGGCCATGGCCTGTTTCGACTTCCTGCCGACCCGCGCCCTGCTCGACCTGCAGGGCTGGGAGGAAGAGGACATTTTCGCGCATTCCTGAGCCGTTGACGCGGAGCATGACCCGGGCCGCCGCCCCGTTTCGGACACTTTCCTGCGGCCAGTCGCAGGCTGCATATTCCTGAGGTCGCGGGTACAATGGGGCGCCCGCGATTGGAGCCATCTGACCAGGCAAGCGATGCCCCCGGAGCAGCGGTGAACTCGGCCCAGTTTCCCATCTACGACGCCGCGCTCGCGGCGAAGTTTGCCCAGGCGGCGCGCCACAGCCGCCTGGTGCGGATTCTGCGCATCGCGGTGCCGGCGACGGTGGTTCTGGCCATGGCCTCGATCGTCGCGGTCTCGACCTTCCTCAACCCCTTCACCATGATCCCCGTGAAGGTCGATTCCGGAAACATGGTGGTGACCGGGACCAAGATCACGATGGAAACGCCGCACCTTTCCGGTTTCACCCCGGATCAGCGGCCCTACGAGCTCTGGGCCAAAACCGCCACGCAGGACATCACCGACCCCGACCATGTCGACCTCAACGCCCTGCGCGCCAAGGTGCTGATGGAAGATCAATCGACGGTGTTCCTCGATGCCCGCACCGGCCGCTTCGACAACAAGCAGCAGCAGCTCGATCTGCACAAGGACATCTTCCTGCGCACCTCCACCGGTTATGAGGCGCGGCTGAACTCGGCCTTTGTCGACATGAACAAGGGCACGGTTTCCTCGGATGAGCATGTCGACGTCAAATTGACCAACGGCACGCTGACCGCGGACAGGCTGCGGATCACCGGAGGCGGTGAGGTCGTTCGTTTCGAAGGCAATGTCGTGATGCATCTGGACAAGATCAGCACGGATGAGCCCGCTCCCGCGCCGGTCGAGCCGCCCCCGCCACCAGCGGCGAAATCCCGGAGCAAGTCCGGCAACGCAAGATGATTTTGATGACTCATTTTTCTTCGCGTCACGACACCAGGCGTCACGCCATCGTCGCGGCGATGGCGCTTGCCGGCGCCGCGCTGATCACGGCGGGTGCTGCCGTCGCGCAAAGCACGATGCAAGGCGTGCCCAATGCGATGCAGGGCTTTTCGCAGAATCGCGATCAGCCGATCCAGATCGAGGCCGCCTCGCTCGAGATGCGCGACAAGAAGAAGGAAGCCACCTTCTCGGGCAATGTGAAGGTCGTGCAGGGCGACACCACCATGACCTCGAAGACGCTGGTGGTGTTCTACGAATCCTCTGGCGACAAGCAGGCCGCGCCGCAGACGGCTCCAACCGCGGCGCCGGCCAAGGGTCAGAAGAGCGCGCCGCCGATGCAGGCGGCGGCGCCGGGCCCCGGCGGCGCCTCGTCGATCAAGCGGCTGGAAGCGCGCGGCAATGTCGTCGTCACCCAGAAGGACCAGGTGGTGACCGGCGAGACCGCCGTGTTCGACACCAAGACCAACCTCATCACCATGCTGGGTGGGTCCGGGGGCCAGGTGGTTCTGACCCAATGCCAGAACGTGTTGCGCGGCGACCGCCTCATGGTCGACATGACCACCGGCGTTTCGCGGGTGGAATCCGACAGCGGCAAGGTGCAGGGCCTGTTCATCCAGTCCCAGGGCGGCGGGAACGGCAAATGCGGAACGCCCGTGGCTCCGGGCGCGGGTTCGCCTCTGCAACTGCCCGGTGGAAGTAAACAGAAGTGAATTCAATCACTTGTCGCTGATGCTGATGATCCGAGGTTGAAGCGTGCCCGGTGAGGCTGTATCTAGCGCGCAGGGCTTTCGAAGCGGGGTCGGCCGCTTTTCGGGCGTGTTTCACTGGGCATGAGACATCCCTTCACTCACGCTGCGTCGGCGAATCGAATTGCTGGCGTGGCAGATTGCGTGAATGTCGCGCAGAATCCGTAGAAGGCTGGAAGGCGGGGATGGTCGATCTGTTCAGCATGTTCCGTCGTCGCCCCGCCAAGCGCGGCCCGCGGGGATTCGCCCGTCGGGACATCACGGCGCTCGGGGACAGCATCGGCGGGCTGGTGGCGAGTCCTGTCAGGGATGCGCCGCCGCTTGCCCGTGACCAGCCCATTCAGGCCTCGGACCCCTATGGCCTCGAGGCTCCGCCGCGGCCGCGGCCAGCGGTTGCTCAACCGCCTAAGGCCAGGCCCGCCGCCCAGTCCAACGGCACGGGCGGACCGCAGCTGTTGCGGCGGCCGGGCTTCCTGGCTGTGCATAGCGTGGAAAAGAGTTTCGGCAGCCGCCAGGTCGTGCGCGGCGTCAGCATTTATGTCCGGCGCGGCGAAGCGGTCGGCCTGCTCGGCCCGAACGGCGCCGGCAAGACCACCGTGTTCTACATGATCACAGGCCTGATCAAGGCCGATCGCGGCGCGATCGAGCTCGACGGCCACGACGTCACCAAGCTGCCGATGTATCAGCGCGCGCGCCTCGGCATCGGCTACCTGCCGCAGGAAGCCTCGATCTTTCGCGGCCTCACCGTCGAGCAGAACATCCGTGCCGTGCTCGAAGTGGTCGAGCCCTCGCGCAAGGAACGCGAGCAGCAGCTCGACGCGCTGCTCGACGAATTCAACATCACGCGCCTGCGGAAATCGCCGTCGATCGCATTGTCCGGCGGTGAGCGTCGCCGCGTCGAGATCGCGCGCGCGCTGGCCACGCGTCCGAACTACATGCTGCTCGACGAGCCCTTCGCCGGCATCGATCCGATCGCGGTCGGCGACATTCAGGACCTCGTCCGCCACCTCACCAATCGCGGCATCGGCGTGCTGATCACCGACCACAATGTGCGCGAGACGCTCGGCCTCACCGATCGCGCCTATATCGTCTATGCCGGTGAGATCCTGACCGAGGGAAGCCCGGACGAGATCGTCGCGGATCCCGATGTTCGCCGGCTTTACCTTGGCGAGGAATTCCGCCTCTAGCCGTTTTTTCCGTCTCGTCAAGGCGTGTACATCGGGCCGGGACTAAGATAAGCAAGAATCGGACCAATTTTGGGAACGGTTCTTGTTAGATGGCGCTTTCGCAGAGATTAGAGTTCCGGCAATCGCAGTCGCTGGTCATGACGCCGCAGTTGATGCAGGCGATCAAGCTGCTGCAATTGTCCAATCTCGATCTCACGACCTTCGTGGAGGAGGAGCTCGAGCGTAATCCCCTGCTGGAGCGGGCCAATGACGAGGCTCCCGGCGGCGACGCCGCGGCCGAGGCCGCCCGGTTCAGCGACACCGATGGCGACGAATCAGGCAGCCAGGGAGACGGTCTCGGCGGCGACGACGGCTTCGGCGGTGGCGGCGACGCCTTCGAACCCGGCCAGGAAGAATGGATGAGCAAGGATCTCGGCACCCGCGCCGAGATCGAGCAGACCCTGGATACGGGCCTGGACAACGTGTTCTCCGAGGAGCCCGCCGAGGCGGCGGCACGCAACGCCCAGGACGTCGCGCCGACGACCTATACCGAGTGGGGCGGCGGCGCCTCGGGTGACGAGGACTACAATCTCGAGGCTTTCGTCGCGGCCGAGATGACGCTGTCCGACCACCTTGCCGAGCAGCTCTCGGTCGCCTTCACAGGCGCGGCGCAGCGCATGATCGGGCAGTATCTGATCGACCTCGTCGACGAGGCCGGCTATCTGCCGCCCGATCTCGGCCAGGCCGCCGAGCGGCTTGGCGCAACGCAAGAGGACGTCGAGGGCGTCCTTGCCGTGCTGCAGAAATTCGATCCGCCCGGCGTCTGCGCGCGCAATTTGAGCGAATGCCTGGCGATCCAGCTCCGCGAGCTCGACCGCTACGATCCCGCGATGCAGGCCCTCGTCGAGCATCTCGATCTCCTCGCCAAGCGCGACATCGCCGCCTTGCGCAAGCTCTGCGGCGTCGACGACGAGGACATCGCCGACATGATCGGCGAGATCAGGCGCCTCAATCCCAAGCCCGGCATGAAGTTCGGCTCGGCGCGGCTTCAGACCGTGGTGCCCGACGTCTATGTCCGGCCGGGTCCTGACGGCGGCTGGCATGTCGAGCTCAACAGCGACACCCTGCCGCGCGTGCTGGTGAACCAGACCTACTATTCCGAGCTGTCGAAGAAGATCGGCAAGGACGGCGACAAGTCGTATTTCACCGACGCGCTGCAGAACGCGACCTGGCTGGTGCGCGCGCTCGACCAGCGCGCCCGCACCATCCTGAAAGTCGCGACCGAGATCGTGCGCCAGCAGGACGGCTTCTTCACCCACGGTGTCGCGCATCTGCGGCCGCTGAATCTGAAAGCCGTCGCCGACGCCATCCAGATGCATGAATCCACGGTGTCGCGCGTCACCGCCAACAAATACATGGCGACAAATCGCGGCACATTCGAGTTGAAATATTTCTTCACGGCCTCGATCGCGTCCGCCGACGGCGGGGAGGCGCACTCGGCCGAGGCCGTGCGTCACCACATCAAGCAGCTGATCGATTCGGAAGAGCCGTCCGCGATCCTGTCGGATGATACCATCGTGGAACGATTGCGCGCCTCGGGCATTGATATTGCCCGCCGCACGGTCGCGAAGTACCGCGAAGCCATGCGCATTCCGTCCTCGGTGCAACGCCGTCGCGACAAGCAGAGCGCTCTTGGTAACGTCCTTTCCACCCCGATGTCCGATCGCTCTCGCAACACCGAACCGGCCTGATTGCGCTGGCACAGAATCGCGCTACTCTCATTCTCCCATCGCGACCGATCCAAGCACGCGCATGATCCGGAAAGGTGTACAGCGGTTTTCCCTGCCGACAAACGCCGTAGGCGTCTGCGGGGAGATCATGCGCAGGGGAACGACCCCAGCTCCGATGCCGCGTCATCGGAGCTGGCCGATTGAACCAAGCGAGGCATCACATGACTCTTCGGATCTCGGGCAAGAGCGTTAGCGTCGGCGAGGCCCTTCGCGGCCGCGTCACCGATCGGACGGAAGAGGTCCTGCGTAAATATTTCGACGGCAATTATTCCGGCCACATCACGCTCAGCAAGGACGGGTTAGGCTTCCGCACCGACTGTGCGCTGCATCTCGATTCCGGAATTACGCTGGAGGCCGATTCGAACGCGCAGGACGCCTATGCCAGTGCCGACCAGGCGCTGATCATGATCGAGAAGCGGCTCAAGCGCTACAAGAGCCGGCTCAAGGACCGCTCGGCCCGCAAGGCCCATGTCGCCTCCGCGGCGCTGGCCGCGCTGGATGCCACGGCTTACGTCCTGGAGGCGCCGGGCGAAGGCGACGACGAGGACGAAATCACCGGCTACAACCCCGTGATCATCGCAGAGGCCACGACATCGCTGAAGCGGCTCTCGGTCAGCGAGGCAGTCATGGAACTCGACCTCAGTGGGGCGCCCTGTCTGGTATTCCAGCATGGTTCCTCGGGCCGGGTGAACATCATTTATCGCCGGGCCGACGGCAATGTTGGCTGGATTGATCCGCCGGGTGACAAATCGGGCGGCTAGACCGGCGAAAGGGCACTCCCGTATCAACCACAGGCCTTAACAATGACGGGGGCAAAGCCGCACGCGGGAGTTGGCACCGGGATTGCGTTGGAGTAGAAGCGCCCCACATCAGGATCGGGGCTAAGTCCCCCTCCTGCTTCACCTTCTTGACGCCGGCCGGGCTCGGTTCAATCGAGGCGGCCAATTCGGAACCTGACGGTTTAACTCACCTCGGAAACCTTCCATGCCGATTACCGATCTGGTCGCACCCGAGGCGATTCTCCCGGCATTGAAGGTCAACAGCAAGAAGCAGGCGCTGCAAGAGCTCGCGGCCAAGGCTGCCGAGCTGACCGGACAAAACGAACGCTCGGTGTTCGAGGTGCTGCTCCAGCGCGAGAAGCTCGGCACCACCGCGGTCGGCTACGGCGTCGCCATTCCCCACGGCAAGCTGCCCAAGCTCGAGAAGATCTTCGGCCTGTTCGCCCGCCTCGATCGCCCGATCGATTTCGAGGCGATGGACGGCCAGCCGGTCGATCTCGTCTTCCTGCTGCTCGCCCCTGAAGGCGCCGGCGCCGATCATTTGAAGGCGCTGGCCCGCATCGCCCGCCTGCTGCGCGACCAGGACATCGCCAAGAAGCTCCGCGCCTCGCGCGACGCCCAGGCGATCTATTCGGTGCTGGCCCTGCCGCCGGCCAGCGCGGCCTGATCTCTCCCTTCTACATCGAACGTTAGCCCCGGCACCTGCGACTTATGTCACGGCGGGGCCGCGAAGCGGTCCGCGAGGCTTCTCCTCGTGCGGACCCGCATCCTGCGAACGGCATGGATTCGATGCGGAGATCTTGAATCATGAGATGCGGTTCGACAGTGCGCGTCTTCGCTGTGCTTTGCACCGTCACGATGGTCGTGACGAGCATGGCCCGTGCCGACGAGGCGTCGAACGATCGCATCATCGCGGAAACATCCGGAATCATCGCGGCCGACCAGGGCAATGCCGCGGCTTATGAGAAGCGCGGCGAAGCCTATTTCGGCAAGCGCGACAGGGACCATGCCTTCGAGGATTGCAGTGCGGCGATCCGGCTGGATCCGAATTTCGCGCGGGCCTACCAGTGCCGCGGGCGCGCTTACTCCGTCAAAGGCGACCGCGATCGCGCGCTGGCCGATTTCAACGAGGCCATTCGCCTCGATCCGAGCTACGGACCGCCTTACACCTGGCGCGGTATCGAATATTACAACAGGCGCGAATTCGATCTGGCGATCACGCATCTCACCGAGGCGATCGAGCGCAATCCCGCGCAGGCGTATCTTGCCCTCATAAGCCGGGGCGAATCGTATGCCGCGAAGGACGATAACGACCATGCCGTCGCCGATTACGAGGAGGCGATGCGTCGTAACCCTGCTGCCGCCTGGCCCTACGAGCTGCGGAGCCTGATCCGTTTCAACAGGGGCGAGATCGACGCCAGTCTCGACGATTGCGGTACCGCGGTTCGCCTGGAGCCCAACAGCGCCGGCGGCCACTATTGCCGGGCCACCGTCCTCCTCAAAAAGGGCGATACCGAGAACGCCATCAGGGAGCTTGATGACGTCATCAGGTTCAGCCCGACTTTCGAAAAGGCATATTTCGTCCGCGCCGCGGCCTGGCGCAAGAAGGGCGATGATCGTCGCGCCATCGCCGACATGGATCAAGGCATCCGGCTTCAGCCGGGAAATTCGATGGCCTGGCAAAACCGCGCAAGCACGTATCGCGATCTCGGAGACAACACCCGCGCGCTCGCCGACTATGCGGAGGCGCTGCGGCTGGATCCTGCAAACCGGATCGCCCTGGTCAATCGCGCCCTCCTCTATATGACGCTGTCCGACCGCAAACATGCGCGCGAGGATTTCAACAGCGTGCTCGCGCTGCCGCCGAACGACAAATGGGCCTACGACACCGCGCGCGAAGGGCTTGGGTTTCTGAAGTGATGCGGGAGTGGGCGCGAGCTCCCGCCTCGCACTTCGTCATTGCGGAGCGCAGGCGCCGCCTGCGCGCGTCAGCACACCGTCGGCAGCAGGCGCCGGACTTCGTCGAGCAGTTCGGGAATCGCCGTCTTGTCGGCCGCGAGATGCTTGAGCAGCGCACTCTGGAATAGACCGTCGAACAGCGCATAGAGGGCGGCGGGCGACGACACCGGTCGCTTGCCGCCGAGCTCGGCGTAGCGCGATGCGATGCGCCAGATCATCGACTCCAGGTTCTTGTCGATCTCGAGCACGTCCTTGCGAAACGCCGCCTCGAACATCGCCTGCGAACGCAAATCGTACCAAAGCCGGTGCATGCGGGCTTCGTTCTGCAGCGTGGCCGCAAGCTTGGCGAGGAAACCTTCCGTCAATTCGTCGCGGCTCGTCGCTGTTGCGACGACCTCGTCATATCGGGTCACGCACTTCGCCTTGTAGTGGCGGACGCAGCAGCAGATCAGGTCCAGCTTGTCGCTGAAATAATAGTGGAACACGCCGTGCGTGAACGCCGAGTTCTGCGCGATCTCGCGCAGGCTGGTGCGTGCGAAGCCGAGCTCTCCAAGCGTTTCGAGCGCGGCTTCGGCGAGCTCGATGCGCCGTGCGTTGAACTTCTCGTCGCGCAGCACCTCGGCCGCTTCAGCCACACGCCGGGCCGCGCCCGTCACCTGCCGCGCCATCTCGTTCCTTCCCCAGTCCCATTCTTTCAACGACTTATGCCGGCTCGACCGCCTGACAACTCCATCCCCTCACAACCATCTTCTTTGACGACTGTCAAATTCGTTCTTGACAAGTGTCAAGTTTCTGGCGGAGGTTCCGCTTCAAGAATTTGGACAGTCGTCAAGACGTCCGGTCATGGAGGAACGCTTCGCTGGGTGCGGCCGAAGGCCTGCGCCCATCGACCTGGCGCGCCTGTTGGCGCAGCCCGAATCGATCACCAGCAACGGAGGAGTGCGTCATGAGTGGGAAGAGTCTTGCAGGCAGGAAAGCCCTGGTCACCGGCGGTGCCCGAGGGATCGGCGCGGCGATCGCGCAGGCGTTGGCGCGCGCCGGCGCCGCGGTCATGATCGCCGATATCCTCGAGGATGCCGGCAGTGCGACCGCAAGCGCAATCGCGAAGGAAGCAGGCGTCACGACCGGATTCGCCCAGCTTGACGTCGCCGATGACGCCCAATGGGAGCGGGCGGTTGCCAAGACCGTCGCAACCCTCGGCGGCTACGACATCCTCATCAACAATGCCGGGATCGAGATCACCGCCCTCGTCAGCGAGGTCAAGGCCGAGGACGCACGCCGGATGTGCGACGTCAACATCGTCGGCACCGTACTCGGCATGAAGCACGCTTTCCGCGCGATGCGGCCGGGCGGACCGGCGGGCAAGGGCGGCGCGGTCGTTAACATCGCCTCTGTCGCCGCGACGATCGCCTTCCCGAGCATCGCGGTCTATTCCGCCACGAAGTCCGCGGTTGATCGCATGACGCGGGTCGGAGCGATGGAAGCCGGCAAGCTCGGTTACGGCGTGCGCGTCAACTGCATCTATCCCGGCTTGATACCGACCGACATGGGCCTGCAGCTGGCGAACGACATCGTCAAGATCGGTCTCGCCGCCGACGTCAACGCCGCGGTCGGCTCAGTGGTGGAGCAGACGCCTCTCGGCAAGCTCGCGGAGGTCGGCGACATCGCCGATGCCGCGGTGTTCCTGTGCTCGAACGAGGCGCGTTTCATCACCGGCATCGGACTGCCGGTCGATGGCGGCATGGGCATGTAGCAAACATCTTCACAACGAGAATTTCGGAGGAACACAATGAGTGCGAAGAAGCCCGTCATCGTCTATGGCGCTTCCGGCTACACCGGCCGTCTCGTCTGCGAATACTTGCGCGAGTACAACATCCCCTTCGTCGCCGCCGGCCGCAGCGCCGAGAAGCTCAACGCTGCAATGAAGGCGAACGTGGCCGGCATCGAGACCGCCGACTACGAGGTGGTGGAAGTGCCGCATACCGTAGGCGCGCTGACGGAATTGTTCAACGGCGCCTCGGTGGTGCTCAACACGGTCGGCCCCTTCGCCAGGTTCGGCGGCGAGGTGGTGCAAGCCTGCTGGGCTTCCCGATGCCACTACACCGACACGACAGGCGAGCAGGACTGGCTGATCACGCTCGAACAGGAGTGGGGCACGAAGTTCGCCAATGCCGGCCTGCTGCTGGCGCCCGGCATCGCGCAGATGTACACCACCGGCGAAATCGCAGCTCAGCTGTGCCTGGAGACGCCAGGCCTCGATACGCTCGATATCGCCGTGTTCTGGGGCGGCAGCCCGACCATCGCCTCGACGCAGACCATCCTGGTCAATGCGGCGATGGCCAAGGCCTACTACCTTGAGCAAAACAAATACGTCGAGCATCAGCCTGATGCCGGCCTCACCAACCTCGTCATCCCCGGCCAGCACGAACTGGCGCTGGCACTCCCCTGGGGCGGCACCTCGCACCCGGTGTGGTTCAAGCGTGATCCCCGCGTGGCCAACGTCAAGGTGTTGGGCGGCGTGTTCAACCGCGCGCTGATGCTGGGGGTGCCACAGATCGTCGCCGCCGCGCTGGACGCGACCAAGGACATGAAACCCGACGATCGCTACGCCGCGCTGGCGCAGACCGCTGCGGGCGTCATGAACACCATGCCGCCGCGCGAGAACCCGCGCGTCAACAAGTCGTTGGATTCGGTGCATGCCTCCGGCCCGCTCGGCCGTGCGCACTGTGTCATCAACGGCAACAGCAACTACAAGCAAACCGGCATGCTGCAGGCCTATGCCGCCGCGCATCTGCTGCAGCAACCGCCGAGGCGCGTCGGCTTCGCCTCCGCCTGTCAGGCATTCGGCCACCACGAGCTGCTCGGGCAATTGCGCAGTTTCGGGCTGGTCGGCAAGCCTGTCCTGACTGTGCACGATTAGCCAAATCGCGGGTGGCGCGGTTCTCTGCGTCACCCGCTTCCGTCTGCAGGATTCGACCATGCGCTTCATCGATTACCTCGATAAAGGTGCCTCGCTGGGCCCCGACGCGCCGTGCCTCACCATGGACGGACGCGATCTCAGCTATCGCGACGTGCAACGCTTGAGCTACCGCGTCGCGCGCGGACTTGCAGCATCGGGCCTCGCGGCGGGCGAGAAGGTTGCGATCCTCGCTGGCAACGACCCGCTGGCCTTCGCCTGCGTGTTCGGCATTTCGCGCGCCGGTGCGGTCTGGTGCCCGATCAATCCGCGCAACGAGGCGGCCGAGAACAAATTCATACTCGATCAATTCGACTGCTCCGCACTGCTGTTTCATTCGAGCTTCGCTCCGATGGTCGAGGCGGTCCGGTCCGACCTGCCGAAGCTGCGCGTGCTCGTCTGCCTCGATGCCGAGCTGCCGTTTGCATCTTCCTGCGACACCTGGCTCCGCAACGTTTCGGACGACGACTACCAGCGGGCGCCGGTCGACGACCTCGCGATGATCCCGGGCACCGGCGGAACCACCGGCAAGCCCAAGGGCGTCATGCTGTCGGGCCGTAACATCGAGGCCATGACGGCCCTGACGCTGATCGGCTACCCCTTCAAGGGCCGCCCGGTCTACCTCGCATTGGCGCCGCTGACGCACGCCGCCGGCGTGCTGTGCTTCCCGATCATGACGCTCGGCGGCCGCATCGTGATCATGCATCACCCCGACATCGCCGAATTCCTCGCTCTGATCGAGCGCCATGGCGTCACCCACACCTTCCTGCCGCCGACCGTGATCTACATGCTGCTCGATCATCCCGGACTCGATTCCGCCAACCTCGAATCGCTGCAATGCTTCTGGTACGGCGCGGCGCCGATCTCGGCCACGCGGCTTGCGGAGGCGCTTCGACGCATCGGGCCGATGGCGCAGTTGTTCGGTCAGACCGAAGCGCCGATGATGATTTCGATGATGGCGCCCGACGAGCATTACAATCCAGACGGCACGATCGCGATGGACCGACTGGCGTCGGCCGGGCGGATCAGCCCGCTGGTGCAGGCCGGCATCATGGATGGCGAGGGCCATCTGCTGCCATCTGGCACACGCGGGGAGATCGTGGTGCGCGGGTCGCTGGTGATGGAGGGCTATTACAGGAACCCGCAAGCGACCGCCGAAGCATCTGCGCACGGATGGCACCATACCGGCGATGTCGGCTACATCGACGGTGACGGCTACCTCTACATCGTCGACCGCGCCAAGGACATGATCATCACCGGCGGGTTCAACGTCTATTCGATCGAGGTTGAAAACGCATTGCGCGCGCACGAGGCGGTGCAGGATTGCGCCGTGATCGGCCTGCCGGACGAGAAATGGGGCGAGCGGATCGTCGCGGTGGTGCAGCCCCGCGCCGGCCAGAGCATCGATGCGACGGCACTTGCGGCCTTCGTCAAGCAGCAGATCGGCAGCGTCAAGACCCCGAAGCAGATCGAGATCTGGGACGATCTGCCGCGCTCCAAGGTCGGCAAGGTGCTGAAGCCGGACATTCGTGCGCGGATGGCGGGTCGCGCGACCAGCTAATCCATAAGCCGCTCCAGCACGTCGCGCAGCAGCCCTTGCAGAAGATCGAGCTTGTAGCCCGTCATCGGCAATGGCTTGGCCCCCGAGGTCGCCGCTGTCGCCGCTTCCGCGATCGATGCCGCATTGGCGATCTTGCCGTGAAGCGCGACTTCCGCGGCGGTGAGCCGAAGCGGCACGGGCGCAACACCACCGGCAGCGAGCCGCACGAGCCGGAAGCTGCCGTCGGCGATCACGACGCGGGCGCAGAGTTCCACCAGCGGCCATTCCGCAGAGGTCCGGCTGATCGCGCGCCTGTAGGAAGCGCGCTCGCCCTGAACCGGAGCCGGAAGCGCAATGCTCTTGATCATCTCGCCCGCTGCGAGTGCATGATCGGCGTGCGAGATCGAGCCATCGCCGAGCAGGCCGGCAATGGTCAATCCGCTGCGCCGGTCCGTCACGATGGTCGCATCATAGGCGAGCAGAGCCGCCGCCATGGTGGAGGGATGCGGCGCGACACAAGGCCCGAGATCGAAGGCGACGCCGTAGAGATGATTGCCAGACCGGGCAGGGCAGGTGCTGCCGCTTTTCTTCAAGCAATCGATGTCGGCCCGGCGGAAATACCAGCAGCGCGAACGCTGCGCGAGATTGCCGCCGAGCGTTGCAACCTGGCGCACCTGTGGCGTGGCGAGGCCTCGCGCGCTCGCCGCAATGCCGGGATAGCCGGCGGCGATGCGCGCGTCCGACGCGATCGTGGCGATGGTGGCAAGCGCGCCGATCTGGGCTGATCCGCCGGCGTCCCAGGTGATCGCCCTGGAGCCGCTGGCCGAGATATCGATCAGCGTGCCCTGCGACACGCCGCTGCGGCGGCGTTCGCTGAAGTCGGTGCCTCCGGCGCGGAATTCAGGCGTGGGCTCGGCGCTCGTGACGGCGACACTCATGCTGCATCCCTCCCTTTCAGCGCGGCCAGCAGGCGATCGGGCCGGAACGGAATTTCGGTCAGTCTCACGCCGATCGCATCGCGGATGGCGTTGGCGATCGCGGGCGAAGTCGGCACGGTGGCGACTTCGCCGATGCCGACGCTGCCGCCCGGCACGTGCTCGAAACCGGCCTCGTCGAAATGCACCTCCAGTTTCGGCATGTCGCCGATGCCCGGAATGCGGTAATCCTCCATGCTGCCGCTCAGGATGTGGCCGCTCGAAGGATCGGTCTCCCGCGCCTCATAGAGTGCGTAGCCGATGCCCTGGATCACGGCGCCTGCGGCCTGGCTTCGCGCCAGCATGGGCGCGGCGAGCTTGCCGATCGCGAGGCCCGTATAGGCGTTGAGCACGCGCACATGGCCGAGCCAGGTATCGACCTCGACCTCCATTACCTGCACCGAGCTCGGCACGCCGGCGCCGACCACCATGTGGTTCATCAGGCGCAGCACCCAACCGAACACCCGGCCCAAGATGCCCGCCTCGTGCAGAGCGGGCCTGACGCCGGGCGGCGGCTTGCCGTCCTCCTGGCGCTTCGCCGACACGGCGATGTCAGGAGACGCCGCGATCATCTCGCGCCACGGCGCGTTCGAGCCCGGAGCAGGTGTGCGCGAGGCGGTGCGCTTGATTTCCGCTTTCAGCCTGTCGATCGCGAGCAGGGTCGGCGGCACCACCGAGGCGGTGACGCGGCTGCCGCCGGACCCCGGCCCTCGCGGCAGGTTCGAGCGGCCGATGCGAACGTCCACATCCTGCGGCTCGAGATCGAACGCCTTCGCGACGGTGTTCGCGATCACGCTGCGCGTGCCCGTGCCGATATCCTGGACCGCGCAGCTTGCGACGATGCGGCCGCCCTTGACCGCGAGCTCGACCGAGGAGCCGGTCTGCCAGAGATAGAGCCAGTAGCCGGTGGCGACGCCGACGCCGCGCCGGTAGCGGCCTTCTTGCGAGCCGGCCGGCATGCGGTTCTTCCAGACGTCGAGGCCGGCGGCCCAGTCGTACAGTCGCTGGCGGTTGGGGTCGGTATCCCAACGCTTGCGCAACTGGATCGGATCGACCTTCATGCGCAGCGCCGCCTCGTCGACCGCCTGCTCCAGCGCAAACGACATCGGCGGACCCCCGGGGCCGCGGAACGGCGCGCCCGGCGGCAGGTTGCTGAGCACGTCGAAGTCGACGAGCTCTTTTGCCTGGGCTGGATAGATCAGCCGGGCCAGGCCGGCGATCATCGAGTTCACGGCGGCTCCGGTATCGGCATGGGCGGTGAGCGACAGCGCCTTGAGGCGGCCTTCCGCCGAAGGCAGCAAGGACAGCTTCAGCTCGGCGGCCGGACGATAGCCTGTAACGGAAAGCTCCTCTTCACGATCGAAGGCGACACGCACCGGCGCCTTCGCGGCGCGCGCAAGCTCGATCGCGGCGATGGTCTCCAGCCCAACGCTGCCCTTGGAGCCGAACCCGCCGCCGACATGATCGGCGATCACACGCACCTTGTCGTGCGGCAGGCCATAGCGCTTGGCGATCTTCTCCATGCTCTCGTGAATGGCCTGGGTCGAGATGTGCACGGTGAGTTGATCGCCATCGAACCTGGCCACGGCGGCATGGGGTTCGAGGCTGGCGTGCTGTTGCGTCGAGACGCGGAAGGTTTCCTCGACCAGCAGCGGATTGCGTTGCGCCCGCGCCTCGTCAAGCCAGTGCCTGGCCTGCCTGGCTTTCTGCGAGAACGGCGCCGAAGGCCCGCGGACATTGCCCTTCCACGACACCGGAGCGCCGCCGGCGCCCTCGGAGACGTTGCCGGCACGCTTGCGGTCCTGCTTTTCGAACACCACGGGCGCATCGTCGCGTCGCGCTGCATCGAGCCCGATCACCGCCGGTAATGGCTCGGGCCTGAAGGTGATCGCGGCGATTGCCTTCAGTGCGGTGCGGCGATCCCTGGCCGCGACGGCTGCGATCGGCGCGCCGACGAACCGGATCATGTTGTCATCGTCGAGCAGCGGAACGACCGCGGCAACACCGGGAATAGTGCGCGCCGGCGCCAGATCGAGCCCGGTGATCCTCGCATGCGCGACGTGCGCGCGCAGGATGACGCCTTCGAGCTGGCCGTCATGGTGGATGTCGACGGTGTAGCGGGCCAGCCCCGTCACCTTGTCGCGGGCTTCGAGCCGCGGCGCGACCGGATCGTTGCCGTCGAAGCGGCCCGCGCATGCTTCGGCGACGGCGCGATAGATGCCTTCATAGGCGCCGCAACGGCAGAGATGTCCCGAGAGCGCGGCGGCGATTTCCTCGCGCGAGGGCGTCGCCGTGCCCTTGGCCGCGCGCCAGCTGTCGTGGAAGGCGGTGGCTTCGACGACAAAGCCCGGCGTGCAGAAGCCGCATTGCAGGGCGTCGTGCGCCATGAACGCCTTCTGCACCGGATGCAATCCGGTTGCTCCGACCCCCTCGATGGTCGTCAGCGATTTGCCGGCGGCCGCCTGCGCCGGCAACAGGCAGCTCACGACCGGCATGCCGTCGAGCAGCACGGTGCAGGCGCCGCAGACGCCGGAGCCGCAGACGAGCTTGGTGCCGGTGAGGCCGCCGTCGCGGATCACGTCGATCAACAGCGCCTCCGGATCGTCGGGCAGCACCAGGGGCGTTCCATTGACGGTCGTGGTGGTCATTTCCGAACTCCCGTTTTGCGTGGGGACTTCTTCGCAGGCAGCGCCATCGCGCCGGCGATCAGCATGCGCAGCATGGTCTCGAGCTGTTTCAGGAACGCGTCGACCGGCTGCATGGCAGGGAAAGCGGATTTGGTGCCGTGGATCGCCATCTCGACGCAGCGCGCGAGCTCGCGCACCGTGATGCCGCTTTCGAGCGCGAGCTTTCGCTTGCGGCACACCCGCGCGATCGTGGTTGCGATCTCGTCGGCGAAACGGCTGGCGTAGCTCTGGTAGAGGTCGCGCGCCTGCGCGAGGTGCTCGGAAAACAGCTCCTCGATGTGGGGCGAGTCCTTGAGGGAGGCGAGCAGCGACTGCATCCGCGCGCCGATCTCGGCGACCAGGATGTCGGCAAGCTCGAGGCCGGCTTCTTCCGCCGCCTTTGCTGCCGCGATTTCCGCAGCGAGTCCCTGCTCGTAGAGGCGCTCGAGCACGGCGCGAAACAGCGCCTCCTTGGAGGCGAAGTGATGATAGAGCGCCTGCCGCGTCAGTCCGGCTTCCTCCGCCGCCTGCTCGATCGAGGAACGGCGGAAACCGTGGCGCCGGAACACGCGCATGGCGGCGTCGAGGATACGGTCCTGGGGAGGGGTCCTGGGAGGAGCCTTGGCCTGCATTTTGTCAGATTTGACGAACGTGAATGAAATGCCAAATCACGGACCGATGACGGTCTCGTGCGCGCATGAGCCGAGGCCGCCGCACACGGGTGGGGACATCGCCGAATTCGTGATCACCCTAGTATGTCGATCGCCATAGTGGCGTCAGGCGCTGGCCGCCTTCGTCAAGCAACGGATCGGCAGTATCAAAACAATGAAGCAGATCGAGGTCTGGGACGACCTTCCGCGTCGAATGTCGGCAAGGTTCTGAAGTCGGATGATCGGTGCGCGGCTGGCGGGTCGTTTCGGCGGCTAGCTACGGCGTCAACGTCGCGCGGGCCGTGCTTGATGCATGCCAGCGAAAGCGGACATTCAGGCTAGCCACTCAGTGGAGAGTTAAGGAAGTGGCGCCTAGGAAGGATTCGTTGACCCGACACTTATCTAATTGACCTTACTATCAATTTCGGCAAGCTGTCGAGCGCTTCTTACACAGTCGAGATGCACAGTAGAACATGCTACTGGTTGTCCAAGAAAAGAAAGCAACCAGAGAGGCAGGAAGCATGACGACCACCAATCCACAAAGCATAACGGGCAGCTGGTTAAAGGGGTTTGCGCTGGACATACACACGCTGAGTAGCGTGAAAGTGGGCGTGAACGAGGCGGGTCATGACGTATTCGATACCAAACGATCCGAGTTGGGCCAGTTGCTGTACCGGCTCAAATACTCCGGCGACCTCCAAGCGGCCCAGGAGATTATCGATACCGCTGCCGCATATCTTCAGCCCAGTCTTTCAAAATTTGACCTGATTGTCCCGGTTCCCCCGTCGGCACATCGAGCGGTTCAGCCGGTCCTAACAATAGCGAACGGGCTCAGCGCAAAGCTAAAACTTCCATTGAGCCAGTGTATAACTGCCACGCGCCCGACGGCTCAGCTGAAGGGTGTGACTGACCCCGAAGAACGGAAGAAGCTACTCGATGGCCTCTATACCGTCGATGCAAAGCAGACAGCCGGTAAGAACATCTTGCTCTTCGATGATTTATTTAGATCTGGTTCGACGATGAACGCAATCACCGATGTACTGCGAAAGGATGGAAGGGCGTCGAACGTCTACGCCCTCACAATAACAAAGACCCGGAGCAACCGTTGACTACAGTCTTTCTTGGAGGATCACGGAAAATAACGAGGTTACCGGCGACCCTCGCGCAGCGATTGGAAACAATCATCGCCAGCGGCTTCGACATCATCGTCGGCGACGCGCCGGGCGCAGATAAAGCTTTGCAAAAATATCTGCTGGATGCGTCGTATAAAAAGGTGACCGTTTATTGCTCCGGCGATGAATGCCGTAACAATCTCGGTGAGTGGCACCAGAAATTAGTAAGTCCGGGCAAAGAGACGAAGGGCTTCAAGTTCTTTGCAGCGAAGGACCGGGAAATGGCATCGAGCGCCGATATCGGCCTTATGGTTTGGGACGGGCAAAGTCCAGGCACAGTTCTCAACGTTCTTCGGCTAATCAAGGCCGGAAAGAAGGCTGTGCTTTTCGACACACCGCAACGGGCTGCGTTTAATTTTACTACGTTAAACGATTGGTCGGCCTTTATTGCAGGATGCGACCAGCGCTTTGTCGATAGCCTGCGCGAGCGAGCGGTCGGCGATGAACGCAAACTATTGTCCGGGTCGCTCCAGACGGACTGGCTCGATCAGGCGGCGGCAGGGGCACCTTCAGACGATGTGACATCGCCTGAGCAGGCGGAGGGGCCCGCTAAGTCCCCCATCACTGTCGAATTGGGCGCAACTGCTAAGGTCGAAGTCAAAGCAGAAATTCCTAAGGAATCTCTGGGTCGGACACTGGATGCTCTCGTCGATATCATTCGACCGTTTACTGAGGCTCGTGGTCTGCGAGCCGACCAGCTTAGGCTGCAGCGTGCGGAAGTAGCTTATGAGATCGCACAGATTGCTAAGAGAGCCGCTGAGCTGAACAAAGAAGAGCTTTCACCACCACCCGTCAAATTCCTTGTTCCGTTTTTGGAGCATGCCTCACTAGAGGATATGGACACGGATTTGCATTCTCGCTGGGCGGCACTTTTAGTCTCCGCTTCAAAAAGCTATCACGCTAGACATCTGACCTACATCGACATTCTCAGTCGCTTGAGTTCAGACGAGATAGCCTTACTAGACGAGGTCTGCGCGAGAGACCCGAACTTTCCTCAGAAGTGGCAACCCGATAATCACTTGCAGCAGAATCGTCGCATTGCCGAGAAGGTTGCGGTGAGATTCAATGTGCCCGATGCCTCAACAGAAAAGAGTCGGGCTATCTTTCAAAAATTGCTAGCTGATCAGCCATTCACGTATGGCCGCATTTTGCATGCGATTACAGGGGGCCTCCCGAACCTCGAGGCCTTCTATTCGGAGTTTGGCGATCCCGGAAAAGCGAAATACGAGTCGTTGGAGATCCTAGAGCGAGAGCGATTGATCGAGTTTGGTCGCTCCAAGCCATCGGGAGCTGCAGCAGAGGTTAGCTGGTTCTCCGTCAGCAATTTGGGCTTAGACTTCGTTAAGGAGTGCTCGCCGCCACAAGCAGCAACGAGCAAAGAACTTAGAAGCTCAGCCTCGCACGCTTAAAGGAAACCATCGCCTGCGTGACGACGCGGGGCTTCTTTCACGCACCTTGTGTATACGTCCATCCAGATTTCGTATGTCTCAGCGACCATAGACTCGAGCTCATCGAAGCCATATAGCGGAACGCCTTGATCCATATGCACGACGGGAACACGAGGTCCCTTCTCTGGAGCCGAGAATTGAAAAATTGCTAGCTTCACATGAGCAAAATCCGGGTCCGAAAGACGAATGCGCTCATGCATCGTAGAAAACACAAACCTACGCGCTTGATGCGTCAGTCGTGTAGTGGTTCGTCGAGGATCGAAGACTGGAATCATAGGCTCGCCCTCTCTAATTACGAAGAAGGAGTACCAGAAAACGAGCTTAGTTCCTGTGCCTCCCGAGAGTGAATGCACCTCCATGCTGCGTCCGTCCAACTGAGTGAGCTACTTTGAGGTTGGCCGCCAGTTCTTCAGCAGATCGGCATTCGGCAGCAATCGCTCGGGCGATTAACGAAAAGGGAGGACGATCAACTGGTTTGAGAAATCCAGTCTGCACATTCAGAATTTCCGCCAGCGATTTGCGAAGTGGGACATAGCGATATGGTGGGTGAGATACTTTGAAGCAGCCCCAAGGCGAGTCCCGCTCTGGGTTTGTCGACCACGAAGTGCCAGGGCGCGCCCTTAGCTACTAGTTGTCCAGGGGTTAATGCCCCGTATTGCGCCATGATGCGGCAAATGTGCCGCCGAACGGTTGGCTCGTCTGGCAGCGGGATGTCCTCAGTGGCGCCCGTTACGATATTCCGCCGTTGAGCACGAAAAGAGATAGGCCTCTCGCGTGCTGCCTTGAACGACTGATACACGGCGGGATGGACAGGTCCAAATTCCCATGCCTCAAAGTAGCCCGACACGAGCGGCTGCTTTCGCTCTATGAGAAAAAGGGCATGCGCAAAGTAGAGCAGCTTTTGGAGGGCGAGATTAGTGATCGGCCTTCCGTTCCGATGCCCCTCATCAAGCATCAGGTTGGCAATTGCTCTTGGGTCATACGGCTGGTCGATCACAGCTCGCTTCTATTCCAGTTGGATTCCCCGGCCACCATCCGAGTGGATATTCCCCCAGGTTTCTTCGGCAGGAAGACACGTTAGCAAAATGTCAGATCGCGGGAAGCGGATGAGGCGTCGGTATCTGGCGAAGTTTGAAATAAAGCTGCTTCGCTCGGTCCAGCCGACCTCCTTCCGCCTTTTCCGGCTTCCGCCGGGCTGTCTCCGCCCACGGATCAGGGAAGCGCTCATAGGCGAGGAATGCAGCCGTGGCAGCCAATTCTAGTTCCACGGCATCAGCGTTTGCCATTTCGTGCGCAAGACGCACGCGAGCAGGATGCGAAGAGGGATCGCTCGGCATCTGGGTGTGAAAGGTTGAATACAGTCCACCCCAAGCGGCGACAGACTCATTTTCTACGATAAGACGTAACGCCGCAGCGTGTTGAGTTGCTGAAGCAAGCAGCTCTGAATAGGGACCGTAGTGCTTATAGCGAAACGGAAACCCCGATCCGACGCCAGCCGCTTCGAGAAAGAACGCGATCTTCTGAAGCTTCGTGCGGCCCACAATGTGGCCACCTGCATCACGAACGATGGCTGCCGCGCCATGCGCTAGATCTATCCCGGCCATTTCGATATCCCCGCATCCACAATTTCCGTCGCTTTCTTTCTGGCCTCTTCATCGCCGTCGGCGTGATAGAGGCGGAACGCCTTGTAAGTCTTCAGAGCGGCCACAACGTTCGACCGCGTTGACAGGTCCGCCAAATGATCGCCTTCAGTTCGAATATTGATTTGACTGAGCGGCCCTTTCGCTCCCTCAGTAAGCTCCTTGTAGGGTGATCGCTCCACCTCATCGATTAGAATGCGTGGAGGATCATCAGGCGATGAAGCCGACCATTGATCCAAGCACTTTACAATCTCGTCTCGTATGCCCGCACATACTTCATCGGCCTCCGACGACGAGGCTGCGCCATCGCCTTTGTCATGCGCAATCTTCGCTCGTACATCGATGCATTTATACAATTTGCGGTCGCGCAGGCGGGCGGACAGATTTGCGATCCACCTATCGCTGCTCTCAGCCATCAGTGAAAGCCCGCCCCAAATTACGGTATCATCAAGAGATAGCGCGCAATCTATGTCGTCGGGCGTCTGTGCAAATTTAACCAATGGATGAGACTTCGGAAGACCAGTCTTCTCGACCGATCCATTCTTGATCAGAGTGATAATCCGAATGAGAAGCTCAGTGTAGATTTTTTCAGCACCGCGTGTCGCTTTATGAAAATATACAGTTGGATAAAGTTGAAATAAACCGAGTACGTAGGCTTCAGCAGCGAAGATTGCCTTACGACCGAGAACAAATGTCTGGACAGGTTTGAGCGAGGTCTCGTCAACACCGTGCTGAACTTCGCCTATCTCAATATTGGCCATCAGCCATTCGAAATCGATGCCAGCATGATGGCTGCCGACCATAAGACGATCACGCCGCATGTAGTCGAGGCGATCAGCATCGAACTGACTTGAAACGACGGCGGAATAGATGGTTGGCGCACCACTTCCGCTCACCATATCGGCGACGTCGTTAGCGAATCCGCTTCCCATATCACGCAACACTTCCGATACCTCACCGCTCCGAATGAGTATGTCACTCACTGCCTCATGGTTCGCCATCTTCAGATCAAAGCGCTCGCCGATCTTTTCGAAGGCATGACTGAATGGGCCGTGACCCAGATCATGTAGCAACGCAGCAGCTAAAGCTTGATCCCCCCGGGCATTAGCGGGGACATACTTTTCGATTACGCGTAGCAATCTTCGCGCGGTGTGAAACACTCCGACACTGTGGAGCAGCCTTGAATGGGTTGCCCCCGGATAGACGAAGTCCGAAAAGCCGAGCTGCTTGATCCGGCGCAACCGTTGGAATGGACGGGTCTGTAGAACACGCCATAGGACTCCCTCGACCTGCGACCTCTCAACATCGAATTCAATTAGGTCGTGCAAAGGGTCGCGAATACGCTGCTGCTTTGGCATTCCGGCGAATCACCTCTGGGAGCAGCGAAGTTGTATCATAGAACAAAACAAGAACATGTCAATTCTTATTCTGATCCTGCTCTTTTACGATGGACGACGGTTTCTTCGGGGAGCGCACCCCGACCTCGGCAGACGTTCCATTACGATCGCATGGGAGAAGTGACCTCGGGCAGCAGCATGTTGCCTCCCCCAAAGGTCCCGCTCAAGTTCTGAGATAGCACTCAAGTCTGCGCTTCGGGGTCAGAAGCACCCAATCAAAGCACCTTCTATCCTGCCGGCGCCTGATCCCTTCGGATTCTTGCGGCCCCACTTGCCGGGCGAGTTCTCCAAAAATATGGTGACAACGCTCTAAGGTTTTCGCGGACCGTCATCGAAAGAGAAATAGCTATGAAGCGCTGCGCCCCCTAACCTCTCGCGCAGCCAGCAGGGGGCTGAAGGGCCCGTGAGGTCGATCGAGGCAATATTAAGCAGCGTCGACTCTGAAGGGGGTGCGTGTCCAAAACAAAACGGGCACGCCTTCGTTCGAAGGCATGCCCGTCAAAACTCTCTTCGTGCGACGCTTGTAGCGCTCAGTGCACGCTGACGGCTTGCAGCTCGTTGCTCCAGGCGTTGGCGATGGCGGCTTCGCGGCTGTCGGTCAGCATGATCGGCGTGCCGTCGGCGGCATGGAGTGCGAACAGCTTGAGGCCGGGCGCGATCTTCGGGGCTTCGGGGAACAGGCCGGGCACATCCTCGGAGCGGATCTGCTTCACATAGGCGATGTGGCCTTCACCGAGGTTCGCCAGCGTCTCGGGCGAGGCGTTCCTGGCTTCATATTCGAACACAACTTGACCTTCACTCATGGTCTCGACTCCTTCAGGAAAACTAAGCGGTCGAGTCCGCTACTCGTTCCATTATTCGTGCTCATTGATAGCGATTGTCTTAACGATCCTCTCCGGTTCAGGCCGGGCCAGGTCGACCGACAACAACCCGTTCTTCAGATCCGCACCCAGCACCAGCATCCCCTCCGCCAGCACGAAGGTGCGCTGGAAGTGGCGCGCGGCGATGCCGCGATGGATGTATTGCCGGGTCTTGTCGTCCTGCTGCCGCCCGCGAATCACGAGCTGGTTTTCCTCAATGGTTACATCGAGTTGGTCGCGGGTGAATCCGGCGACCGCCAGCGTGATGCGCAACCGCTCGGGCTGGCCGTCCGATCGCTCACACCTCTCGATATTGTAGGGAGGGTAACCGTCGGCGCCCTTGACGACGCGATCGAGCACGCGCTCGATTTCGTCGAAGCCCAGAAGGAACGGACTGGAAAGCGTTGGAACACGAGACATAGTTTACAAAGTCCTCTCGAAGCGACTTTGGTGTGTCGGGGCCCGCGGTGGCGCCCCTTGGTCAGCAATATGGGCATATCGCGGTGGGGGTTCAAGCAGCTAGCCCAGGGCTGTGGATTCACTTCTTACGGGTCGCGTTGCGATGGTGAATTTTCCGGGCAATTTTTCCCAATGAAAACAGAGCCCGCTTTCCTGTGCATGGGGTTGTTTTCGCGGCCTGGGCTGCAGGACCTTTCGGAACCGGTCAGGCCTCGATCCGCTTCCGCCCGTCGCCGCTGAACAAATGCAGCTTGGAGCGGACTGCGGCGACGCGGATCTTCTGGCCGATGGCAGGCGCCTCGGTTCCGGGAATGCGGACGATGATGTCACCGGGCGGCAGTTCGCCCGGAGTGGCGGCCACGCGCTGCGCGTCCTGCGCGCGTGAGCCGTAAACGAAGGTCTCGGCGCCGACACGCTCGATCGCTTCCACCGCCAGCGGCAGCGCAACGCCGCCTGATGGTGTCTGGTCGGTGATGACGAAGTCTTCGGGACGGATGCCGAGAATGCCGGCGTCCCCCGCATTGCCGAGCTGCGACTTGATCTCGTCCGCTCGCGCCGACATCAGATTCATCGGCGGCGCGCCGATGAACGAGGCGACGAAGGTCGTGGCCGGCTTCTCGTAGATCGCGAGGGGATTGCCGACCTGCTCGACCTGGCCGCCATTCATCACGACGAGAACGTCGGCGAGCGTCATCGCCTCGAGCTGGTCATGGGTGACGTAGATCGACGTCGTGTTGAGCCGGCGCTGCAATTTGCGGATCTCGACGCGCATCGCGATGCGCAGCTTGGCGTCGAGGTTCGACAGCGGCTCGTCGAACAGGAACACTTTGGGCTGACGCACGATGGCGCGGCCCATGGCGACGCGCTGGCGCTGGCCGCCGGAGAGCTGGCGCGGCTTGCGGTCCAGCATCGGTGCGAGCTCGAGCACGCGCGCGGCTTCCTCGACGCGAGCCTTGACCTCGGCCTCCTTCATGCCGCGGTTGCGCAGGCCGTAAGCCATGTTGTTGAACACGCTCATGTGCGGATAGAGCGCGTAGTTCTGGAACACCATCGCGATGTCGCGGTCGGCGGGCTCGACCTGGTTGACGATACGGCCACCGATGTCGATCTCGCCGCCGGTGATGGTCTCGAGCCCCGCGACCATGCGGAGCAGCGTCGACTTGCCGCAGCCGGAGGGACCGACCAGCACGCAGAACTGGCCGTCGCCGACCTCGACGTTGACGCCTTTGATCGCCTCGAAGCCGCCGGTGTAGGTCTTGCGGACGTTGCGCAGGGTGACGTTAGCCATGGGTTTTTCCAGCGAATAGCGAATGGGGAGTGGCGAACAGGGAAGTTGCGTATGCGAGAGCGCTCAAAGGGCTTTCCATTCGCCATTCGCTACTCACCACTCGCCTCCTCACTTTTCCGTCTCGACCAGACCGCGCACGAACAATTTCTGCATGGCGACGACGACGAACACCGGCGGCAGCATGGCCAGCACGGCGGTCGCCATCACGATCGGCCATTCGGTCAGCGCATCGGTGGTGGTGATCATCTTGCGAATGCCGACCTGGATGGTCTGCATGTCGTCGCGCGTGGTGATCAGCAGCGGCCAGAGATATTGGTTCCAGCCGAGAATGAAGAGGATCACGAACAGCGCCGCCATGTTGGTGCGCGACAGCGGCAGCAGCGTATCCCAGAAGAAACGCAGCGGTCCGGCGCCGTCGATGCGCGAGGCCTCCAGCAATTCATCCGGCACGGTCATGAAGAACTGGCGAAACAGCAGCGTCGCCGTCGCCGACGCGATCAGCGGCAGCGCGAGGCCCGCATAGCTGTCGAGCATGTGCAGGTCCGCGACGATCTTGTAGGTCGGATAGATGCGCACCTCGACCGGCAGCATCAGCGTGATGAATATGATCCAGAAGATCGCCATCCGGAACGGGAAGCGGAAATAGACGATCGCATAGGCCGAGATGATCGAGATCGCGATCTTGCCGACCGCGATCAGGAGCGCCATGATCAGCGAGTTCAGCATCATGTTGGCCACGGGCTCGCGGGTCGAGCCGCTCGTGCCGACGAAGATGGTTTGGTAGTACACCTCGAAGAAATGGCCGCCGGGCAGCAGCGACATCTGCCCGTTGGCGATCAGCGCGTTGTCCTGGGTCGAGGCGACGATCGCGATGTACACGGGGAATGCGACGATCGCGATCCCGATCCAGAGAATGACGTGAGCGACGTAGCGTCGAAAGCCCTCCTGCTCGACCATCAGTAGGTCACCTTGCGTTCGACGAAGCGGAACTGGATTCCCGTGAGCACGATGACCAGGATCATCAGGATCACCGATTGGGCCGCCGAGCTGCCGAGATTTCCGCCGAGCAGGCCGTCGGAGTAGACCTTGTAGACCAGCGTCACCGTCGACGTGCCGGGGCCGCCGCGGGTCATGGTGTCGATGATGCCGAAGGTGTCGAAGAAGGCGTAGACGATGTTGACGACGAGCAGGAAGAAGATGGTTGGCGACAGCAGCGGAAATGTCACGGTCCAGAACCGCCGCATCGGGCGCGCACCGTCGATTGCGGCGGCCTCGAACACGCTCTTCGGGATGGCCTGCAGCCCGGCGAGGAAGAACAGGAAATTATAGGAGATCTGCTTCCAGGCCGCGGCGACGATGATCAGCGCCGCAGCCTGATTGCCGTCGAGGAGCGGATTCCAGTCAATCCCGGCGGCGCGCAGATAACGCGAGATCACGCCGAGCGAGGGATGCAGCATGAAGATCCAGAGCACGCCGACGACCGGCGGCGCCACCGCGTAGGGCCAGATGAGCAGCGTGCGGTAGAGCATCACGCCGCGCAGCGGCTTGTCCGCCATGACGGCGAGCAGCAGCGCAAACGACAGCGACGACACCGCGATCGCGAACGAGAAGAAGAAGGTCCGGACGATGGACTCGAAATAGGCGGGGTCCTTGAACAGCTCGATGTAATTATCGAACCAGACGAAGCTCGTTGATAGACCGAAGGCATCCTGCAGCAGGAAGGACTGCATTACCGCTTGCAGCGCCGGCCAATAGAAGAAAATCAGGACGACGGCGAGTTGCGGGGCAACCAGCACGTAGGGCAATAGCTTTGATTTGAAAATGGCTTGCTTTTGCATGATCTGAGCCGAGTGGCAGGCCGGCGTCCCGGCCCGCCACTCATCGCCTCACTTGACGGCGGTCTTTTCGAACTGGCGCAGCATCGTGTTGCCGCGCTCGACGGCGGCATCCAGCGCCTGCTTGGCGGTCTTCTTGCCGGCGAGCGCCTGCTCGATCTCTTCCGCCCAGACATCGCGAAGCTGCGCCATGTTGCCGAGCCGCAGGCCGCGGGAGTTCTCGGTCGGCTCCTTGTTGGTCAGCTCGAGCAGCGGCGTCTCGAGATAGGGCTGGTCCTTGTAGAAACCTTCGGCCTTGGCCTTCTCATAGGCCGCCTTGGTGATCGGGAGATAGCCCGAGGCCTTGTGTATCCAGACCTGGCGATCGGTGTCCGACAGGAAGGTCAGGAATTTCGCCACGCCCTTGTATTCGTCGGCCGATTTGCCGCCCATGATCCAGAGCGAAGCGCCGCCGATGATCGAGTTCTGCGGTGCGTCCTTGACGTCGGGATAATAGGGCATCGGCGCGGCCGTGAAGTTGAACTTGGCCTGCGCCTTGATGTTGGCGAACAAGGACGAGGAGCTCAGGAAGATCGGGCACTCGCCGGAGGTGAAGCGGCCTTCGCCGGTGTTGGTGCGCCCGGCATAGTCATAGGTCTTGTCCTTCTGCAGCTCGATCAGTTTCTCCAGATGCCTGATCTGGACCGGCCCGTTGAACTTCAGCACGGTGTCGAAGCCGTCAAGGCCATTGGCCTTGCTGGCGAGCGGCACGTTGTGCCAGGCCGACAGCTGCTCGAGATTGACCCAGGTGACCCACGCGTTCGAGAACCCGCAGGTCGGATGGCCGTTGTCGTGCAGCTTCTTGGCCGCCTCGAAGGTTTCAGGCCAGGTCTTCGGGATCTCGACATTGGCCTTCTTGAGTTCGTCCAGGTTGACCCACATGACTGTCGACGACGAGTTGAAGGGGAATGACAGCATCTCGCCCTTCGAGGTCGAGTAGTAGCCGGTGATCGCCGGCAGGTAGATCTTGGGATCGAATTTCTCGCCGGCGTCGGCCATCAGCTTGTAGACCGGCTTCACTGCACCGGTCGCAGCCATCATGGTCGCGGTGCCGACTTCGAACACCTGCATGATGTGCGGGGCGTTGCCCGCGCGGAATGCCGCGATGCCGGCGTTCATCGTATCAGGGTAGCTGCCCTTGTACGTCGGGATGACCTTGTAGTCGCTCTGCGATGCATTGAAGTCGTTGGCGAGCTTGACGATGACGTCGTTGTTCGCGCCGGTCATGGCGTGCCACCACTGGATTTCAGTGACGGCAAGCGCCGGCGAGACGCCCATGCCAACCGTGACTGCAAATGCGGCAGCCGCTCCAAAATGTCGAAGAGCCATCTAGAAAACCTCCCTCAGGCGTCAAAAAGAAGCGCTTGCGCTAGCAGCGCCACATGACGTTCACATGACTGTGTAAGCGGCCGAAACGAAAGCGGCAAGCGCTGCAGAAGGGAAGCCATCAAATAGGCGAAGAGGCGGTTGGGCAGCCTCCTCCGTTCGCAGTGCACATGCGTGCATGCGCCGCACTGCGGCATTGGATGACGTGAGTCGAAATCGAGCAGCTCGAAAACCTCTCCCGCTTGCGGGAGAGGTCGGTGCGAAGCGCCGGGTGAGGGCTTTCTCCTCAAGGGAATGTCCCGCTGCGGCGAGACCCTCTCCCGCGCGCGGGAGAGGGAGCGCACCACTCAGCGCTTGCGCTCGGACCCGCAGACCGTGCCCTTCTCGACCATCGCGCCGATCTCTGCCTTTGAGTAGCCGAACTCGGCCAGCACCTCCCGGGCGTGCTCGCTGAATTTCGGCGGCAGGCGGCGCAGGCTCGGCTTGCTGCGATCGAGCCGGATCGGCGAAGCCACGCCCTTGTACCAGTCCTTCTCGATGACATCGCCGCGCGCGATCGTGTGCGGGTTGGTCAACGCCTGGTCGATCCTCTGCACGGGACCCGCGGGCAGGCCGGCCGCGAGCAGGCGATTGCACAGCGGCTCGGCCTCGTGCTGGCTGAACACGGCGGCAAGCTCGGCGCGCAGCGCCTCGCGATTGGCGATGCGGTCCTTGTTGCGGGCGAAGCGCGGATCGGTGCCGAGCTCCACCTTGCCGATCTCCTTACAGAGCTTGCGGAACGTGCCGTCATTGCCGACGCCGATGAAGATGTCGTCGGTCTTGGTCGGGAAGATCGCGTAAGGCACGAGGTTGGGATGCTCGTTGCCCGTGAGCGAGGGCGGCTTGCCATGCATGAAATAATTCGCGGTGTGCGGATGCATGATGGCAAGGCCCGTTTCGTACAGCGTCGTCTCCAGGAACTGGCCCTTGCCCGAGCGCTGCCGCTCCGACAGCGCCATCAGGATGCCGATTGCGGCATAGAGCCCGGTGGTGATGTCGACCAAGGGCACGCCGATCCGCATCGGGCCGCTCTCTTGCGAGCCGGTGGCGGCGATCATGCCGGTCATGGCCTGGATGATGGCATCATAGCCGGGATTGCCGCCGCGCGGGCCGTCGGCGCCGAAGCCGCAGATCCGGCAATGCACGAGGCGCGGGAATTTCTGGCTGAGCACATCGTTGCCGATGCCCCATTTCTCCAGCGTGCCCGGCTTGAAATTCTCGATCAGGACGTCGGCCGTCTCCAGCATCCTGAGCAGCACGACGCGGCCACCTTCGGAGGCGAGGTCGAGGCCGATCGAGCGCTTGTTTCTGTTAATGCCGACGAAATAAGCGGCGTCCTCCTCGTGGAAGGGAGGGCCCCAGTCGCGCACCTCGTCGCCTGCGGGCGGCTCGACCTTGATGACGTCGGCGCCATGGTCGGCGAGGATCTGGGTGCAGTAGGGGCCGCCGAGCACGCGCGTGAGATCGACGACGCGCAGTCCGCTCATTGCGCCCAAAACGGCTTCAGTCATGCCTTCACATCCCCTGTGTCGATGTTGGCCACAGGCCTAGCGAGGTTCGTGCGCCCCAGCAATGCCTCGCTGCGGAGGGGGATATGCACGCGCGCGCCGCATCCCGCGGCACGGCAAAAACGGGCGGAAGCGGCCGGCCCAAGGGACCTCGCGCGGGGATCCCGGGCCAGCCATTCCACCGTCGGATCAGACGACCGTCAGGCGGACGTCGACATTGCCGCGCGTCGCGTTGGAATACGGGCACACCTGATGCGCCTTCTCGACCAGCGCCTCGGCGTCCGCGCGGGACAGGCCCGGCAGCGAGACGGCCAGATCGATGTCCAGGCCGAAGCCGCCGGCCGAGCGCGGGCCGATGCCGACGGTCGAGGTCACGGAGGCGTCGGCGGGAACCTTCGGGCCACCCTGCGACGACACGAACTTCATCGCGCCGATGAAGCAGGCGGCATAGCCGGCCGCAAACAGCTGCTCGGGATTGTTGCCGGCGCCGCCGCCACCGCCGAGCTCCTTCGGCGTGGTGAGCTTGACGTCGAGTGCGCCATCGAGGGTCGCGGCATGGCCGTCGCGGCCGCCGGTGGCTTTTGCGCTGGTCTTGTAGAGCACGTTCACGGACATTTTCGTCTTCCTTGGGATGTTCGGGTTGGCGTGCGATGTATATTGCAAACAATTAGATTGTGCGCAATCGATATTCGCATGCCTCACATTTAATTGTTTGCAATTGAATGTCCGCCGGCCCGGCCCCACAATGCGGGTCAGTCTCGCGAGATTCTGCATGGCCCGGAAATCATCGACCCTCGATCCGCAACGCCTCGACAACCAGATCTGCTTCGCGGTCTATTCGGCCGCGCATGCCTTCAATCGCGTCTACAAGCCGCTGCTCGACCGCCTCGGACTGACCTATCCGCAATATCTGGTGATGCTGGTGCTGTGGGAGCGCGATGACGTCCCGCTCAAGGACATCGGTGAAAAGCTGTTTCTGGATTCCGGCACGCTGACGCCGCTCTTGAAGCGGCTGGAAGCAGCCCATCTGGTCAAGCGAACGCGAAGCAGCGAGGACGAGCGTCAGGTGCTCATCGCGCTGACTCCGCAAGGCCATGCGCTGAAAGACAAGGCGCGCAGCGTGCCGCAGTCGATCCTGGCGGCGTCGGATTGCTCGGTGTCGGAACTGGTCGCGATGAAGGACGAGATTGTGGCCTTAAGGGACCGGTTGAATGCGGTGATTGGGGCGTAGGGGGCTAGCAGAGCCGCAAGGAAAATAGAAGCTGAAACAGCCCGTCTTCGCCCTTCAGGCTCCTCGTGGCTGCGCCACGCGTAACCCCGAAGGGCGAAGCGTGGTGGAGCCAGGCGGGATCGAACCGCCGACCTCTTGCATGCCATGCAAGCGCTCTCCCAGCTGAGCTATGGCCCCTTTAGTCCAGATGGGACGATCCTGGGGGGATCCGTCCCGGCCGTCGAGCCGTCCAAGCGACTCGCGCGGTGCACCCTTTTTCACAGATCAGGGCTGATCTCAAGTCTCTTCATCACCTCCGACGTCACCAATGATGTCGGTCACGTCCTCATCGCCCTCTTCTTCGTCGGCAATGAAGGTCGAATCATCGTCATCGTCGTCGTCGAGCGTATCGTCGACCTCGATATCGTCCTCGGATTCGGGGACGACAGCCTTCACCTTGCCGGTGTTCTCCTCGGCATCGGCCTCCTCGAGCGAGACCTCTTCGACCTCGGCCGGCTCCGGCGTGGCGTCCGCGGCGGCTGCGTGGCGGGCCTCGGCGCCGCGTCCGGCGCGGGCGGGCGCAAGGGGCGCGATCGGCACCACCTCGCCGGTATAGGGCGAGATCACCGGATTCTTGTTCAGGTCGTAGAACTTCTTGCCCGTGGTCGGGCAAATACGTTTGGTTCCGAGTTCGGACTTGGCCACGGCAGAGGAATCCTGGGAATGTCTGAAAAGCGGTGCTTCACTTGGCTAGTTGGCGGCCCGCTGTCAATAGCGCATTACGAGAGAAAGACATGCTCGTGACGGCGGGGAGGGCATGTGGTACCTGCCCGCAGCCGCTATCAGGCGTATCCAAGGACACAATCTTGACCCATTCCGACAAGCTGGCGCCGCTCAAATCGCGCTCAAGCGGTCCCCTGACCGGAAAAGTACGGGTGCCCGGGGACAAGTCGATCTCCCACCGTGCCCTGATCCTGGGCGCGCTCGCGGTCGGCGAGACCCGGATTACCGGCCTGCTCGAGGGCGAGGACGTCCTCAACACCGCCAAATCCATGCAGGCCCTCGGCGCCAAGGTCGAGCGCACCGGCGATTTCGCCTGGAGGGTCCAGGGTGTCGGTGTCGGCGGCTTTGCCCAGCCCAAGGCAGCGCTGGATTTCGGCAATTCGGGCACCGGCTGCCGGTTGGTCATGGGCGCCGTCGCCGGCTGCCCGATCTCGGCCGTGTTCGACGGCGATGCCTCGCTGCGCAGCCGACCGATGCGCCGGATCCTCGATCCGCTCGAGAAGATGGGCGCCAGGGTCGTGTCCGGCGGCGAGGGCGGCCGGCTGCCGCTGACCGTGCAGGGCGCGCGCGATCCGTTGCCGATCAGCTACAAGACCCCGGTTGCCTCGGCCCAGATCAAGTCGGCGGTGCTGCTGGCGGGCCTCGCCGCGCCGGGCACCACGACCGTGATCGAGAGCGAGGCCAGCCGCGACCACACCGAACTGATGCTGAAACATTTTGGCGCTGACATCACCTCGGTCCGGGAAGGCCAGCACGGGCGGCGCATCACGCTCGCGGGTCAGCCCGAGCTGCATGGCGCCACCGTCATCGTGCCGGCTGATCCCTCATCTGCGGCATTTCCCATCGTCGCGGCGCTGATCGTCGAAGGCTCAGATGTCGTCCTCTCAGACGTCATGACCAATCCGTTGCGGACCGGCCTTTTCACGACGCTGCGTGAAATGGGCGCCTCCATCGAGGAAAGCGAAGTGCGTGGCGACGCCGGCGAGCCGATGGCGCGCTTGCGCGTGCGCGCCTCGAAGCTGCGCGGCGTCGACGTGCCGCCGGAGCGCGCGCCGTCGATGATCGACGAATATCTGGTGCTGGCCGTTGCGGCGTCCTTTGCCGAAGGCACGACCATCATGCGCGGCCTGCAGGAGCTGCGCGTCAAGGAATCCGATCGTCTCGAAGCCACCGCCGACATGCTTCGCGTCAATGGTGTGAAGGTGACGATCTCCGGCGACGATCTGATCGTCGAAGGCCGCGGCCATGTGCCTGGTGGCGGCACCGTCGCCACGCATATGGACCATCGCATCGCGATGTCCGCGCTGGTGATGGGCTGCGCCTCCGACCAGCCGGTGACGGTCGACGACACCGCCTTCATCGCCACCAGCTTCCCGGATTTCATTCCGATGATGCGTTCGCTTGGGGCCGAGTTCTCATGATCATCGCCATCGACGGACCCGCGGCCTCGGGCAAGGGCACGCTCGGCAAGCGCCTGGCCCATCATTACGGCTATCGTCATCTCGATACCGGCGTCATCTATCGCGCCGTCGCGTACGAATTGATGCAGTCCGGCCGGGATCTCCGGGACGAGGCGGCGGCGGTCGCGGCTGCGCTGGAACTCGACCCGGAAAAATTCGGCAATCCCGCGCTGAAGACGCAAGCAGCCGGCGAGGGCGCTTCGATCGTCTCGGCGATCCCAAGGGTCCGCGAGGTCCTGCTCAATTTCCAGCGGCAATTCGCCGCCGATCCGCCGGGCGCCGTGCTTGATGGCCGGGACATTGGAACGGTGATCTGTCCCCATGCCGACGTGAAGATCTTCGTCGTGGCCGATCCCAAGGTGCGTGCCCGCCGCCGCACCATGGAGGCCAAGGCGCGGGGTGAGGAGGCGGATGAGGCGGCCGTGCTCGCCGACATCATTCAGCGCGACGAACGGGACAAGAATCGGCCGATAGCGCCTTTGAAGCCGGCCGCGGATGCTTACTTGCTAGATAACTCCCAACTGGATATAGAAGGCGGCGTCCGGGCCGCCATCGACATTATCGAGGCCGTCCGAGCGGGCCGGTTGCGGGGTTAAGCCGCTGCCGTCATTGGAGGAAGTGCCCGCTCCCGCTCTTTAAGGTCGATACTCTCGGTCCCTGTTTGGGGCCGACGCGATCCAGGTTCCGGACGACAGATTTCAACGTATCGAACGTGCGGGCCCAGCCGGCCCGCTTCCGCTGTTTCGGTCGCAAGATCGAGCAGCGAGCGGTCGCTCGAAGGTCTTGCGGACCTTCCGACACTGCGCGCGCGATACGCCCATGAACCCAACGGCCGGCAAGACATCCGCAACTGGAGAACAAATGGCTTCGACTTCCGCTGATACCTATAGCCCGTCGCGTGACGATTTCGCCGCGATGCTCGACGAGTCCTTCGCAGGTGGCAACCTGCAGGAGAGCTCCGTCGTCAAGGGCAAGGTGGTTGCAATTGAAAAGGACATGGCCGTCATCGACGTCGGCCTGAAGACCGAAGGCCGCGTTGCGCTGCGCGAATTTTCCGGCCCCGGCCGTGACAGCGAGATCAAGGTTGGCGACGAGGTCGAAGTGTTCCTCGACCGCATCGAAAACGCGCTCGGCGAAGCCGTGCTGTCGCGCGACAAGGCGCGCCGCGAAGAGAGCTGGGGCAAGCTGGAGAAGGCCTTCCAGAACAACGAGAAGGTCACGGGCGTCATCTTCAACCAGGTCAAGGGCGGCTTCACGGTCGACCTCGACGGTGCCGTGGCCTTCCTGCCGCGTTCGCAGGTCGACATCCGTCCGATCCGCGACGTTGCGCCGCTGATGAACAACGCGCAGCCGTTCCAGATCCTCAAGATGGACCGTCGCCGCGGCAACATCGTCGTTTCCCGCCGTACGGTTCTCGAAGAGACCCGCGCCGAGCAGCGTCAGGAGCTGGTGCAGAATCTCGAAGAGGGTCAGGTCATCGACGGCGTGGTCAAGAACATCACCGATTACGGTGCGTTCGTTGATCTCGGCGGCATCGACGGCCTGCTGCACGTCACCGACATCGCGTGGCGCCGCGTCAACCACCCGACCGAGGTGCTCTCGATCGGCCAGACCGTGAAGGTCAAGATCATCAAGATCAACCACGAGACGCACCGCATCTCGCTGGGCATGAAGCAGCTGCTGGACGATCCGTGGCAGGGCATCGAAGCCAAGTACCCGCTGGGTGCCCGCTTCACCGGCCGTGTCACCAACATCACCGACTACGGTGCGTTCGTTGAGCTCGAGCCGGGCATCGAAGGCCTGATCCACGTCTCCGAGATGTCGTGGACCAAGAAGAACATGCACCCCGGCAAGATCGTGTCGACCTCGCAGGAAGTCGACGTGCAGGTGCTGGAAGTCGATTCCGTCAAGCGCCGCATCTCGCTCGGCCTCAAGCAGACCATGCGCAACCCGTGGGAGGTCTTCGTCGAAGGGCACCCGACCGGTTCGGTGGTCGAGGGCGAAGTCAAGAACAAGACCGAATTCGGTCTGTTCCTGGGCCTCGAGGGCGACGTCGACGGCATGGTCCACCTCTCCGACCTCGACTGGAAGCTTCCGGGCGAGCAGGTGATCGACAACTACAAGAAGGGCGACATGGTGAAGGCCGTGGTGCTCGATGTGGACGTCGAGAAGGAGCGTATCTCGCTCGGCATCAAGCAGCTCGAAGGCGACCCCTTCGCCGAGCCGGGCGATGTCAAGAAGGGCGCGGTCGTGACCTGCGAAGTGCTCGAGGTGAAGGAAAGCGGTATCGAGGTGAAGATCGCCGGTACCGATTTCACCACCTTCGTCAAGCGCTCGGAGCTCGCGCGTGACCGCAACGACCAGCGCGCCGAACGCTTTGCCGTCGGCGAGAAGGTCGATGCCCGCGTGATCCAGTTCGACAAGAAGGCCCGCAAGGTCCAGGTGTCGATCAAGGCGCTCGAAGTCGCCGAAGAGAAGGAAGCCATCGCGCAGTACGGCTCCTCCGATTCCGGAGCTACGCTCGGCGACATCCTGGGCACCGCGCTCAAGAACCGCGACAACAAGTAAGCGAAACGCACGTTTTGCCGACATCAAAGCCCCGGCCTGCGCCGGGGCTTTTTTGTTGCGGCTCGCAAGGGGCTGCGCGGGGCCTTGTTTTCTTCAAATTGCGCCGCAATTGGTGTATCCAGACGAGCGTTGGTCACGTCGTGACGGCACGACCCAAGCGGTCCCTTCACCTGGAGATATCTCGATGTCGCTCGATTCGGACATCATCGTCGATCGCCGCAGGATTCGCCGCAAGCTGACGTTCTGGCGCGTCGTGGCCGCGCTGATCGCGATCGCTGCGGTCGCGGCTTTTGCGCTGGTCGCGACGCCAGGTGCGCGCGCGGTACCTTCGCCTCCGCTGGCGCCATCGCCCGTGTGCAGATCGACGGCCTGATCCGCAGCGATGCCGAACGTACGCGGGCGCTGGAGCGGCTGGAGAATTCGCAGGCTGCGGCCGTCATCGTTCACGTCAATTCGCCTGGCGGCACCACCGCCGGCTCCGAGCAGCTCTACGACTCGCTGATGCGGCTGAAGGCGAAGAAGCCGCTGGTCGTCGTGGTCGAAGGCCTTGCCGCGTCCGGCGGCTACATCACCGCGATCGCGAGCGACCACATCATCGCCCAGCAGAGCTCGCTGGTGGGCTCGATCGGCGTGCTGTTCCAGTTCCCCAATTTCAGCGAGCTGTTGAAGACGATCGGCGTCAAGGTCGAGGAGGTGAAGTCCACGCCGCTGAAGGCCGCGCCCAACGGATATGAGCCGACCAGCCCGGAAGCCCGGGCCGCGCTGGATGCGCTGGTGAAGGATTCCTATGCCTGGTTCAAGGATCTGGTGAAGCAGCGCCGTGGCATGGATGACACGCAGCTCGAAAAAGTGGTCGACGGCCGCGTCTTCACCGGCCGCCAGGCGATCGATCTCAAGCTGATCGATCAGCTCGGCGACGAGAAAACCGCGGTGACCTGGCTCGAGGAACAGAAGGGCGTCAAGAAGGGTCTTTCCGTGCGCGACTACAAGCTCGAGCCGCGCTTTGGCGACCTGCCGTTCATCAAGGCGGCGGCCTCAGTGACGCTGGAAGCGCTTGGATTCAGTGCGATTGCGCATCAGATCGAGCAAACCGGCGTTGCGCAGGCGGTCGATCGCGCCGGGCTGGATGGAATGCTGGCTTTGTGGCAGCCGGCCGCGTCGAACTGACCGAAAAATTTGGAACCGCGCGAGCTCGTGACCTTTTTCCCGTTCAGCGGGTGGCCGTGCAGCCTGCTTTTTCGGCATTTGTCACGCATTTTCACGACGCCGGGCGTTCATTTAGCGACTTGACAGATCAAGGCATTTTCACGGAAATGGTCATCCGCACGCTTCCGGGTCCTATCTCTCGATGATCAAATCCGAACTTGTTCAGCGTATCGCCGAGCACAACCCGCATCTGTACCAGCGGGATGTCGAGAACATTGTGAATGCGATTCTCGAGGAGATCGTAGCGGCACTCGCGCGCGGCGACCGCGTCGAGTTGCGCGGCTTCGGCGCTTTCTCGGTCAAGCACCGCCCCGCGCGCGCCGGCCGCAATCCACGCACCGGCGCCCATGTCCCCGTCGATCAGAAGAGCGTTCCGTTCTTCAAGACCGGCAAGGAAATGCGCGAGCGCCTCAACCGGGACCATCCGGATCCGGGCGCCCCGGACTAACGCTGCCGTCCGGGCTTTACCTGATGGCCGCAAGATGCGGCAGCAAGCTTGATTCAAGACGAGCGCTCGCGATGCGAAAGTTCCTGACCGCGCTGATCGTGATTCCGCTGGCCCTGATCCTGGTGACCTTTGCAGTCGCCAACAGGCATGACGTCACGGTCTCGTTTGATCCCTTCATGGCGGCTGATCCGGCCTTGTCGCGCACCATCCCGTTGTTCCTCCTCCTGATCGTGGTGGCTGCCTTGGGTGTCATCGTCGGCGGCTGTGCCGTCTGGTTCGGCCAGCGGCACTGGCGGCGCGCTGCGCGCCGGCATGAGGCGGATGCCAGGGCTGCCCGGGTCGAATTGGCCGATCTGCGGGCCCAGGCGGCCCCGGCCAAGCCCGAGGCCCAGCGTCTCCCGGTACCCTCCGGGATGGGCCTTTATGGGCCTGTCGGGCGAGACAAGCAGCGCGCGACGTTGTAGAAGCGGCCCCAACCGAAAAGCCCGTTTCCTGGCCGCCATTTGCGGCCTCCATTTGCATTGAGACCATGTCCCTGCTCGTCAAGATCTGCGGCCTGTCCACGTCGGAGACGCTCGAAACGGCGCTCGACGCGGGTGCCGACATGGTGGGGTTCGTGTTCTTTCCGCCGTCGCCTCGGCATGTATCGCTGGAGACGGGGCGTGAGCTCGGCCGCCAGGTGAAGGGACGCGCGCACAAAGTGGCGCTCACCGTCGACGCCGACGATGCCACGCTCGACAACATCATGGACGCGCTGTCGCCCGACATCTTCCAGCTTCACGGGCAGGAGAGCGTGGCGCGGCTGCGCGACATCAAGCAGAGGTTCGGCCGTCCGGTGATGAAGGCCGTGCCGGTCGCATCAGCCTCCGATCTCGCCGTGCTGCCTGGCTACGCCGCACTCGCCGACCGTCTCCTGTTCGACGCGCGCGCGCCGAAAGACGCAACTCGTCCCGGCGGATTGGGCGCCCCCTTCGACTGGCACCTGCTGGAAAATCTCGATCTGAAACTGCCCTACATGGTTTCGGGCGGGCTTCACGCCGACAACGTTGCGGAAGCCGTCCGCGTCACGCGCGCCGGCGGCGTCGACGTGTCCTCCGGCATCGAGAGCGCCCCGGGCGTCAAGGATCCGGAGCTGATCAAGGCCTTCATTCGCGCCGCGCGCGCCACCCAAGAGTTGAGCGTTCGATGAACATCGCCAAACCAAATTCCTACCGCAGCGGCCCCGACGAGCGCGGCCATTTCGGCATCTTCGGCGGACGATTCGTCGCCGAAACCCTGATGCCGCTGATCCTCGATCTGGAGAAGGCCTACACCGCGGCCAAGGCCGACCCGGCGTTCCAGGCCGAGATGAACGGCTATCTCAAGAACTATGTCGGCCGGCCCTCGCCGCTCTATTTCGCCGAACGCCTGACCGAGCATCTCGGCGGCGCCAAGATTTACCTCAAGCGCGAAGAGCTCAACCACACCGGCTCGCACAAGGTGAACAATGTACTCGGCCAGATCATGCTGGCGCGGCGCATGGGCAAGAAGCGCATCATCGCCGAAACAGGCGCCGGCCAGCACGGTGTCGCCACTGCGACGCTGTGCGCGCGCTTCGGTCTCGAATGCGTCGTCTACATGGGCGCCGTCGACGTCGAGCGGCAGCAGCCCAACGTCATCCGCATGGAGATGCTGGGCGCGACGGTGGTCCCGGTGCAGTCGGGCACGCGCACGCTGAAGGACGCGATGAACGAGGCGCTGCGCGACTGGGTCACCAACGTGCACAACACCTTCTATTGCATCGGCACGGTGGCGGGTCCGCATCCCTATCCGACCCTGGTCCGCGACTTCCAGTCGATCATCGGCAACGAGACCAAGACGCAGATGCAGGAGATCGAGGGCCGCCTGCCGGATTCGCTGGTCGCCTGCATCGGCGGCGGCTCGAACGCCATGGGCCTGTTCCACCCGTTCCTCGACGATCCCTCCGTCGAGATCTTCGGCGTCGAAGCCGCGGGCCACGGGCTCACGCAGCTGCATGCAGCCTCGATCGCGGGCGGCCGCCCCGGCGTGCTCCATGGCAACCGCACCTATCTGCTGATGGATGCCGACGGCCAGATCCAGGACGCCCATTCGATCTCGGCCGGCCTCGACTATCCCGGCATCGGCCCCGAGCATTCCTGGCTGCATGAGGTCGGCCGCGTCAATTATCTCTCCGCGACCGATGACGAAGCGCTCGCCGCATTCCAGCTGCTCTCGAAGCTCGAAGGCATCATTCCCGCGCTCGAGCCCGCCCACGCCATTGCCAAGGTGATGGAGCTCGCGCCGAAGCGGCCGAAAGACCACCTGATGGTCGTCAATCTCTCCGGCCGCGGCGACAAGGACGTCCCCCAGGTCGGCGACATCCTGAAGGGCAAGAGCAAGTGATGAGCGTGTCGCGCCTTCTTCACCTCTCCCCGTCGGGGAGAGGTCGGCTGCGAAGCAGCCGGGTGAGGGGTCTTTCCGCTCATTCGAACCTTCGCGATGTCTGGATGAGCTCGAGGACGCCCTCAATATTTTCGTACACATCCGTGTTCGAGACGCGAATGACGAGGAAGCCGCAGGCCTCAAGCACTTTGGTCCCGGCTTCATCGCGCTCGATCTCGGACGGGCTGGAATGCGTTACGCCGTCGACCTCAATGATGAGCTTTCCGTCGAGGGCCGCGAGATCGACGACGTACCGGTCGACCGGATGCTGGCGGCGAAACTTCCACCGGGCGAGCTGCCGGTTGCGGAGCGCCTGCCAAAGCTTTGCTTCCGCGCTCGTCTGCGACTCGCGGAGCCTTCGCGCTCTAGACTTGAATCTTTCCATCCCCCTCACCCGGCTGCTTCGCAGCCGACCTCTCCCCGGCGGGGAGAGGTATTAGCACAGCGGCCGCGAAAACATGACCACGCGTATCGACACCCGCTTCGCCGAGCTTAAAAAGCAGGGCCGCGCGGCCTTCGTCACCTATGTGATGGCCGGCGATCCCGATCCCGCGACGTCGCTCGAGATCGTCAAGGCGCTCTCGAAATCGGGCGCCGAAATCATCGAGCTCGGCATTCCCTTCACCGATCCGATGGCGGATGGTCCGTCGATCCAGGCTGCCGGACTTCGCGCGCTCAAGGTCGGCATGACGCTGAAGAAGACGCTCGATCTCGTGCGCGACTTCCGCAAGGAGGACAACATCACGCCGCTGGTGTTGATGGGGTATTACAATCCGATCTACATTTACGGCGTCGACAAGTTTTTGGCTGATGCGAACGCATCAGGCGTTGACGGCCTCATCATCGTCGATTTGCCGCCTGAGGAAGACGATGAGCTCTGCATTCCCGCGCTGAAGGCGGGGCTGAACTTCATTCGATTGGCGACCCCGACCACCGACGACAAGCGCCTGCCTGCGGTGCTCGCGAACACATCGGGATTTGTCTATTACGTCTCCATCGCCGGCATCACTGGTGCAGCGGCGGCGGACTCGAATACCGTCGGCCAAGCCGTCGCCCGCATCAAGCAGCATACCAAGCTGCCGATCTGCGTTGGTTTTGGTATCCGCACGCCGGAGGCGGCGCGCGCCATTGCCGAGAAGGCCGATGGCTCGGTGGTCGGCACCGCGCTGGTCGATGCGCTCAACAACAGTCTCGATGCGGAAGGGCGGGCGACCGCCAAAACCGTTAACGCGGTGGCTGAGCTGACGGCGGCCCTGGCCCAGGGCGTGAGGGCTGCGAAACAGGCGGCCGAATAGGCCATAATTCCGCTTTAGCTCTTTAGTTGAGCATGATCTTGTCGGAAAACCGCTTCACACTTTTCCGGATCATGCTCTAACGCGGACGACACGGCGGCTTGCCGGGTAGCAGCCCGGCCGCCATATATCTCTTCAGGCGGCCCCCAGCGGGTCAGCACATCGGAGCAAACCATGAACTGGCTTACCAATGTGGTGCGGCCGAAGATCCGCAACATGCTGCGGCGGGAGACGCCGGAGAATTTGTGGATCAAGTGCCCGGATTCCGGACAGCTCGTGTTCTACAAGGACGTCGAGGCCAACCAGTTCGTCATCCCCGGCTCGAACTACCACATGCGCATGGGCGCGGTGGCGCGGCTGAAGTCGATCTTCGACAACGAGACCTGGTTCGACGTGGCCTTGCCCGATGTCACGCCGGATCCGCTCAAATTTCGCGACGAGAAGAAGTACGTTGATCGCATCAAGGATGCGCGTGCCCGCACCAATCTGAACGATGCGGTCAAGGTTGGCTACGGCAAGCTCGAAGGCGCTGGTGTCGTCGTCGCCGTGCAGGATTTCGATTTCATGGGCGGCTCGCTCGGCATGGCCGCAGGCGAGGCCCTCGTGCGCGGTCTCGAGCTTGCGGTCGAGAAGAAGTCGCCCTTCATCGTGTTCGCCGCCTCAGGTGGTGCGCGCATGCAGGAAGGCATCCTGTCGCTGATGCAGATGCCGCGCACCACGGTTGCCGTGCAGATGCTGCGCGAAGCCAAGCAGCCCTACATCGTCGTGCTGACCAATCCGACCACGGGCGGCGTCACGGCGTCCTATGCGATGCTGGGCGACGTGCAGATCGCCGAGCCCGGCGCGCTGATCGGTTTTGCCGGCGCGCGCGTGATCGAGCAGACCATCCGCGAGAAGCTCCCCGAGGGTTTCCAGCGTGCCGAGTATCTCAAAGAGCACGGCATGGTCGACATGGTCGTGCATCGCCATGAACTGCGTCCGACCCTGGCGCGACTTTGCCGCCTGCTGACCAGGGCGCCGGCGCATGAGAACGCGTCCAGGCCGACGCAGCCTGTCGTCAGCCCCGCGCAGAGCGTCTCGGCGGCTGAGACGGCGCCGGCTGCGCCCCACGCGTGAACGCGACCTCGGACAGCACAAGGCAGTCGCTCGATGAGGTGATCGGGCGGTTGTCGGCCTTGCATCACAAGCGCATTGATCTCGGGCTGGAGCGGATGTACCGCCTGCTCGAGCGGCTCAGCCAGCCCGAACGCAAGCTGCCGCCGGTGATCCATGTCGCCGGCACCAACGGCAAGGGCTCGACGGTGGCCTATCTGCGCGCGACGCTGGAGGCCGCTGGCCTGCGCGTCCACGCCTACACCTCGCCCTATCTGGTCCGGATCAACGAATGTTTCCGGCTCGGCCGCGCCGGCGGCGGCGTGCTCGTCTCCGACGATGAATTGCGCGCGGCGCTTGAAGAGGTCGAGCGCGTCAATGCCGGCGAGCCCGCGACACTGTTCGAACTCAAGACCGCGGCGGCGTTCCTCTTGTTCGCGCAAAATCCTGCCGATGCGGTTCTGCTCGAAGTCGGCCTCGGCGGCCGGCTCGATTCGACCAATGTGGTCGATATGCCTGCGGCCTGCGTGATCACGCCTGTCAGCATGGACCACATGGATTTCCTCGGCGACACGCTGGCGTCGATCGCCACCGAGAAGGCCGCAATCATCAAGCGCGGCGTGCCCGTGATTTGCGCCGAGCAGTCGCCAGAGGCCATGGCTGTTATCGAGGCGCAGGCCAAGCAGATGCGAGCCCCGCTGTTTACCGCAAACGAAAGCTGGCACGTCAATGTCGAGCATGGGCGTCTGGTCTATTCAGACGAGCATGGCCTGATGGATCTCGCCGCGCCGCGCTTGTTCGGCCGCCATCAGTTCGACAATGCCGGCCTTGCGATCGCGACGCTGCGCGCGGTCAAGGCGTTCCGGGTCAATCAGGCTGCCTTCGAAGCCGGCATCGTCGGCGCCGAATGGCCGGCGCGGATGCAGCGCCTCACTTCCGGTGAGCTGCTCGCTCTCGGTCCGCAGGGCAGCGAAATCTGGCTCGATGGTGGGCACAATGCCGAAGGCGGCCGCGTCGCAGCCGCCGCGCTCGGCGATCTCGAGGAGCGGGTGTCGCGACCGCTGGTCGTGATCGCGGGCATGATGGCCAATAAGGACGCGCAGGCGTTTCTCGCCAATTTCGCAGGTCTCACCCGTCACATCATCGCCGTGCCGATTCCGGATGCCGAAAACGCGATGCCGGTGGACCGCCTTGCGGATGCCGTACGCAGCCTCGGCATGCGCGTCGAGATCGCGCCCGGCATCGAGGCCGCACTGCGCGCATTGTCGAAGCTCGCCTACGAGGTGCCGCCGCGCATCCTCATAACTGGCTCGCTCTATCTCGCCGGCCACGTTTTGGGTCTCAACGGCACGCCTCCTGCATGACTCGCGTGTCCCGGACGCGCAAAGCGCGAGCCGGGACCCGGAAGCCGCATGGGCCCCTGCTCTGCGGCGCATTACTGCGTGCTGCGCCGCATCAGGGGCACGAGAGGGGGAGAGCAACAATGCGCTTTGCCGCGATTGCCGACGTCCACGGAAACTATCTCGCGCTGGAGGCGGTGCTATCAGACATCCGCGCACTCGGCATCTCTGACATCGTCAATCTCGGCGACATGCTGAGCGGCCCGCTCGACGCGCGGCGCACCATCGAGATTCTGATGCCGCTCGACACCATGCATGTGCTCGGCAATCACGATCGCTATCTGCTCGATCGCCCACCGGAGAAGATGGGCTCCTGGGATCGCCCAGCGCATGCGCAGCTCAATGCGACGCAGCTCGACTGGCTGCGTGCGCAGCCGATGACGCGTGTGTTCCGTGACGAGGTCTTTCTCTGTCACGCGACGCCCGGGGATGACGAGGTCTATTGGCTCGAGACGGTGCACCCTGACGGCACGGTCGCGCTATCGCCGCCGGGCCGGATCGAGCAGTTCGCGCAAGGCATCACGCAATCGCTGATCCTCTGCGCCCATACGCACCTCGCCCGCGCCGTGAGGCTTCGCGATGGCCGCATGATCGTCAATCCCGGCAGTGTCGGCAGCCCCGGCTATCGCGACACGCATCCGTTTCCGCATGTCGTCGAGGCCGGCACGCCGCACGCGCGCTATGCGATTCTGGAGCTGACGAATGGCAATTGGCAGGTCACGTTCCGCAACGTCGCCTATGATCACGAGACGATGGCCGCGCTGGCACGCAGCAACAATCAGCCGGAGCTCGCGAACGCGCTGGCGACGGGCTGGATCGAGTAGGGCAAAGCAAAACGGCCGGCGATGAGCCGGCCGTTCAGAACACTTCGTCGCGCCGCGTGGATCAGACCGCCGAGGTGATCCACTGCTGAAGCTTCGCCTTCGGTGCGGCGCCGACCTGGCGGGAGGCCATCTCGCCGCCCTTGAAGATCATTAGGGTCGGGATCGACATCACGCCGTATTTCGACGCGGTCTTCGGGCTCTCGTCGACGTTGAGCTTCACGATCTTGACCTTGTCGCCCATCGCGCCGGCGATCTCGTCGAGCGCGGGTGCGATCATGCGGCAGGGGCCGCACCATTCGGCCCAGAAATCGACGACGACCGGGCCGTTCGCCTTGAGCACTTCGGCTTCGAAATCGGTGTCAGAAACCTTGCCAACGGCCATTGGAGTACCTCACTCGCTTGAAAGAATGGGCGCATGGGAATCGCGCCCGGGATCATGCCGTCAACCTATGAACGGCCCCTTGCCGGGTCAAGGACGCTCACACCGAGATGAAGGGATGCCAGCGCCGCGTCCAGCGCGGGGGCAGAAATCTCCATATATTCAAGGGCCTCTGTCCAGAGCAGGACGGCACGGATGGTCTTTTGGGGATAAAGCCGCGACAGCACCGCCCGGTACAGCGCAAGCTGCCTGACATAAGCAGCGGGCGCCTCGGCCGCGCTCTTCGGCGCGGTCTGGTTGGTCTTGAAATCGACGATCAGAACCTCGTCCGGCGTCACCACCAGCCGGTCGATCTGTCCCGACACCAGCGCCGGGGCGCGGCCCGGCCGCTCCAGCCGGCCGACGATGGCGGCCTCCGCCCGGCTGCCGGCGGCAAAGACGGCTGCGAAGCGCGGCTCGGCGATCAGGGCGAGCACCTTGTCGGCCAGCGCGGCACGATCGGCCTCCGGCCATGCGGCGGCATTGCGGCTCATAAAGCCGAGCGCGGCCGCACGCCGCCGCTCAATGGCGATATCAGGGAGGGACTGCAGCAACCGGTGAACCAGCGTGCCGCGCTGCAGCGCCAGCGCGCGCGACTGCACCGATTCGCCCGATCGCACGCTGCGGCCTTCCTCGGCCGGCTGGCCGGACGGGCGCACCGGATCGTCGTCGACCGTCTCCTGCGCCGCCGGTGTCCGCAGCCAATCCGGCAGCGTGACCGTGTGGTCGACGGAAGTCGCCGGCGTGCCGAGCGCTACGACATCTTCCGGCCGGGTGAAGCGGGTCACCTTGCCGAGCGGCGTCTCGATCGTCTGCTTGTCCAGGCCGGAGCCTGATAGCCCGGTGTCGATGAGGTCATACCAGCTCAGCTTGCGGACCGAGCGCATGTTGCCCGGCAGGCAGCCGCCGACGATCAGCCGGTCGGCCGCGCGCGTCATCGCGACATAGAGCAGGCGGCGATATTCATCCTCGGTCTCCTCCAGCATCGCCCTGCGCGCGTCGGCGACCGGCTTGGGATCATCAGCCTTGCGCCCGGCCCAGACCACGACTTCGCCGCCATTGCCGCGCGGCACGTGGATCAGCCTGACACGCTGCGAGTCCGCGGGCGACGATGTGGTGTCGACCATGAACACGACGGAAGCTTCCAGGCCCTTGGCGCCGTGCACGGTCATCACGCGCACCTCGTCGCGCGAAATCTCCATGTCGCGCTTCACCTCGGTGTCGGCCGAACGCAGCCAGGCCATGAAGCCCTGCAGCGAGGCCGGTGCCTTGCGCTCGCAATTCAGCGCCAGCTCCAGAAACTCGTCGAGCGCGTCATTGGCCTCGTGGCCGAGCCTGCGCAGGATGCGCGCGCGACCGCCATCGCCGCCGAGCAGCCACGCATAGAAGGCGAACGGCGTCTCCTCGCGTGCGCGAATCTCGCAAGCTTCCAGGCGCCGCAGCACGGCCGTGAATTTTTCGTTGTCCGCGGCGTGTTCGCCGAGCGCCCGGCGCAGCGATCCCTTGCGGTCATGGGCAAGCGTAAAGAGATCGTCGTCATCGAGACCGAACAGCGGGCTCTTCAGCGCCACCGCCAGCGCGAGGTCGTCTTGCGGCAGCAGCAGCGCGTCGGCGAGGTTCATCAGATCGATGATCGCGATGTGTTCGGTCAGCTTCAGCCGGTCGGCACCGGCGACGGGGACGCCGGCGTGCTTCAGTGCCTGGATCACCGCGTCGAAGGCATTGCCGCGCCGGCGCACCAGGATCAGCATGTCACCGTAGCGCAGGGGGCGGCGTTCGCCTTCGTGCCCGGTCAGCGTGCCGCTCTCGACCAGCCGCTTGATCTCGGCCTGGATGCGGCGCGCGAGTTTTACTTCGGGACTGGTGACGGCGACGCCGTCGAACGGCGCGCGCCAACCCTCGATCTCCTGCCGGTCGTCGGCTTCGGCGAGGTCCCAAAGCTCGATCACACTGGGGCCGGCATCGGCGAGCGCATTGTGCAGGGGATGGCCGATCTCGACGGAATGAATGCTCTTGTAGATCGCGGGCTCGCGGAAGACGTGGTCGACCGAGTGCAGGATCGCCGCGCCCGAGCGGAACGAATAGGTGAAGGCAACCGGATCGAATTTCAGCCCGGCCGCGGTGAACTTGCGGTGCAACTCGCGCCGGCGCGCATCGAACTCGTGGGGCGCCGCGCCCTGGAACGAGAAGATCGACTGCTTCTCGTCGCCGACGGCGAACACGGTGCGGTTCAGTCCCTCGCGGGCGCCTTCTCCGGTCGTGAATTCCGAGATGATGTGCGCGACGATGTCCCATTGCCGCGGGCTGGTGTCCTGCGCCTCGTCGATCAGGACGTGATCGACGCCGCGGTCGAGCTTGTAATGCACCCAGCCCGAGGAGATGCGGTTCAGCATCGCCAGCGTCTTGTCGATGAGGTCGTCATAGTCGAGCAGGCCGCGTTCCAGCTTCTCGCGCCGGTAGTTTGCGGCGGCGGCGGTCGCGATATGCAGCAGCGCGGCGGTGCGGTCGCGCATGGTCACCGCGCGGCGCTTCTCGACCAGTCCACAGAGGCGCGATGCCTCATTGTCGAACAGGCGCGCGACGGACGGATTGTGCTCGCCGAACTTCTTGGTCAGGACGGCCTTGCGCGGCAGCTTTTCGTCGGTGAGGAAGACGCCGAGGTAAGCGTCGACCTGCGCCGCGCCGGAAAACGCTTTTGCCTCGCGGAGCCGGCTCGCCTGGTCGTTGTCGGACTTGCTGCCGTCCTCCAGCGCAAAGGCGATGTCGTCCCAGCGCGAGCGCGGCAAATAAGGGCCGTCGAGAATCTCGGCCTCCACATCGTCGATGCGGTCGCCCGCATCGACGCCCAGCACGGCCGCCATCTGCTCGGCTGCCGCGCCTGCGTTGCCGGCTTCATCGGTCCAGGCCATGAAATGGTCGCGGCTCAGGCACGCTTCGCGCACGACCTCCTTGAACGTCACGTCGGCGGCGCTCGCCATCGCGGTCAGCAGCGCGCGGCCGGTGACGCTGTCCGGATCGCGCGCGGCCTCCAGCAATACCTTCAGATTGGCGCGCTCCATCATCTCGGACTGGTCGCGGTCGTCCATCACGGCGAACCGCGCCGGCACATTGGCCTCGAACGGGAACTGCTGGAGCAAGCGGGTGCACAGCGCGTGGATGGTCTGCACCTTCAGGCCGCCCGGCGTCTCCAGCGCGCAGGCGAACAGCTTTCGCGCATCGCGGCGCAGCTTTGCATTGGGATGCGAGATGCCGACGGCGCGGATCGCGGCATCGAGTCCGGTGTCGTCAAGCGTGACCCAATGGCCAAGCGTGGTGAACACGCGCTCGGCCATGTTGGCGGCGGCTGCCTTGGTGAAGGTGATGCAGAGGATCTTTTCCGGTGGCACGCCGGACAGCAGCAGACGGATCACCCGCTGCACCAGCACATGGGTCTTGCCCGAGCCCGCATTGGCCGACACGAAGGCCGACGCGGTCGGATCGGACGCACGCTGCTGCCGCGCGCGCACCTCGTCGGGGATGGGACGGGGCAGCTTCACCATTCCTCGATCCCCAGACCGCCGGCCGCGGACCATTCCTTGATCCGGGCGAGATCGTCATAGGCGCCGTAGCGGTTGGTCCACATCGGCAGGTTCAGCGAGGTGTAGGGCTGGTTCTCGTCCTCGAAGGCGCGGATCAGCGCCTCGAGCTTGGCCCGCGCTTCGGCGGCTGCGGTGTCCGGCGGCTGCGGCTCATCGCCTTGCTTGTATTTGAGCTCCAGGATGCGTTCCTCGCCCGGCGGATTGTTGCCGCTCAGCCGGACATAGACGAGCTGGCTCACCGACGCGCCGGCATCGATGCCGGGAAAGCCGCCCTCGCGCAGGATCGCGGCTTCCAGCGTCAGCTGTGGCGACAGGCCCATGCGGACCTGCTTGCCGGTCGGCGGCTGGCCGGTCTTGTAATCGAGAATGGCGTAGCCGCCGCCCTGGCGCCGCTCGATCCGGTCGGCGCGGGCGGAGAGGCGGAAGCTGCGCCCGTGATCGAGCGGGATCGAGATCTCGCCGCGGGTCTCCGCCGTGATCGCCTCGATCGCGTCGCGGCGCGCGGTCTCCCATTCGGCGAACCAGTGCGCGATCCGCTGGAAGCGCGGCCACCACAGCGCGCGCGCTTCGGGCCGCTCCATCAGCGGCGCAAAATGCTTCTCGCCGATCGCGCGCAGCACGCGGGCGGGATCGGGAGGCAGATGTGCGGCGAAAGTCTCGGTGAACTCACCGAGCGCCTCGTGGATCGCCGAGCCGCGGTCCGCCGCCGACAGCGGCATGTCGACGGGATCGAGCGCATCGAGCCGCAGGATGTGCTTGGCGTAGATCGTGTAGGGATCGCGCAGCCAGTCCTCGATCGCGGTCACCGACATTCTCAGTGGCCGGGTGGCGCGCGGCGGGCGCGGCTCGGGCTGCTTGATCGGCTTGACCTCGGCGGGCTGGTCCAGCGCGGCCGCGAATTGCACGTATTTTTCGCCGGCGCGGACAGCCGCTTTCCAGAGCTCGTCGCCGGCGACCGCCTCCAGCCGATGCAGGAAGCGCGAGGCCACCGCCGGCGCGCCGCCGGCCTTGGCGGAATGCGTGAGGATCACCTCGTCGCCGCCGAGCAGCTGCGCGAAGTCGTGGGCGGAGAGGCCGATGCGGCGCTCCGGCAGGTCGAGGCCGAGCTCGTGCCGCATCGGCCGGCTCAGCCAGGGGTCGATGCGCGGCGCCGGCGGCCAGACGCCCTCGATCAGCCCGCCGATGATGATGCGGTCGGCCTGCATCAGGCGCGATTCCAGCGGGCCATAGATCTGCAGGCGCGCGCCGGGCTTGTCGCGTCGCCGCACCGCGCGATCACTGAACGCGGTCTGGAACGTCTCGGCATAATCAGGCAACGTCACCATGAGCCCGCTGGTCGTGCCGCCGCGCAGGAGATCGTCGAAGGCGCCGGCGAGCGCGATGCCTTCGCGCTCCTCGAAGGCGAGCGGAATGCCCTGTTCGTCGCGCGACAGCTCGATCATGATCTCGCGATGCCGGTGCGCGAGCTCGGCGAAGTCGAACGGTTTTGGTGATGCGAGGCTCTCGATCGGCGCCAAGGCCTGCCGTAACGCGTCGATCAGCGCCTGGACGCGGTCGAGATCCTCGGCCCTGAGACGTGCGCGCGGCTCGGCCTTGTGCAGCGCGGAGGCTTCGCCGCGCCCCAGCTTCGTCAGTTCTTCACGAAAGCGATTGAATTCCCGCAAAAGACCGCCGGTGCCCGCGGGAGGGCGTGTACCGCGCAACACCGCAAGCTCGAGGTCTTCGATCGCGGCCTTCCATGCACCGCGTGCGCGGCCGAGCCGGCACAACGGATGTTTCAGGATCGCCAGCAGCGTCGGCGGCTCCAGCCCCTTGGTTGCGGCTTCCGCTGCGAGGCGAGCAAACACACCGGCGGCGGTTTCCATCAGCACGTCGCCGCCGGAATCATCAAATGCGAGATTCCATCTCGTCAGCGCGGCCATCACCCGTCGCGCCAGCGCGCGGTCGGGCGTCACCAGCGCCGCCGATTTGTCGAGATGCCGCGCCTCGCGCATGGCAATGGCGATCGCGAGCGCTTCCATTTCAGGGTTTGGTGCTTCGACCACCGCGAGATTTTTCATCCCGCCCGATATCCTTGCAGCGACATCCGGTCGCTTGAGCCGGTCGTGCCAGACTTCGGTCTTCGCCGACGGCCGCATCGATTCGGATGCGAGCAGGTCGCGGCCGCCTTCGGCGGGCGGCTGGAGAATCTCGACATCGCCGCGCTTGATGCCGAGACGATCCAGCAGCGCATGCATGGCGTATTGCGGATGGTTCGACGCCGGATGCTCCGCGAACTTGCCGAGCGAATCGCGCACCCCCCCGATGCTGCGCCAGGAATCCTCGTCGAGATCGGTGTCCAGGCCCGGCAGCACCACCGCGCCATGCGGCAGGGAGGCCACCGCGTGGAGGAATTTTGCGGTAGCCGGCATCGAGCCGGTCGAGCCCGCTGCGATCACGGGCCCGTGGAGATGCGCGGTGAGGCGCTTCGCTTCCGCCGCGATCAGCAGGTCGCGCCGTGCCGCGGGCTCGATCCGGTTGATCTCGGCGAGATGGTTCGGCCATGTCTCGCTGGCAATGTTCAAGAACTCGAGTGAATGCTGCCAATATTGATCGAGCTGATCTGGCACCAGTCCTCGGAGCTTGCTCCATTCGACGCCGCGCGTCACCATGTCGTCGATCAGACGGGCGAGGTCGCCGGCCAGCGCCAGCGTCGAGGCGGGGCCGCCGACCACCAATGGCGCCAGCACCGGGCCCTTGGCCCACGCCGCGACCAGCTGCGCCAAGGTCAGCCGCCGTTCGAGCTCGCCGAGCCGCGGCGGAATGTCGAGCGGCGTTGCGCCGGAAAACTGTTCGCCCTCGTCCGCGAAAGCGAGCTCGTCCTCGTCGATGTCGCCGAGCGCCACGATGCGCGGCAGCACCACGGCATCCGCCGCCATCTCGTCGAGAAATATCTCGCGGACGACGCGCATGGCGCGCCGCGTCGGCAGGTAGAGCGTGGCATCCGCCAGCCGCGCCGGTTCCTTGCGCGCCTCGAATCCCTCGACCAGCCGGCCGTCGAGCAGGCTTGCGACGATCGTGCGCAGGAAGGGAACTGAAAGGGGAACGCTGAAGACGCGCATGGGCCGCCTGATTCGGGGATCAGGGCAATATAGGCAGGCGCGCTCGAATGGTCATGGGTGGGGATGAAATCGTCCCCGCTGTTCGCTGCCCTACGCCACGCTCTCCAAAAACGCCTCTTCCGCGGCATGCACCGCATCGGGCGTGCCGACATGCATCCAGACTCCGTCGAGGCGGAGGCCGAACAGGCGCTCCTGCTCATTGGCGCGGTCGAACATCTTGGTCAGCGAGAACTCGCCTTGCGGTGCGCCGTCGAAGATCGTCGGCGACAGGATGGCCGCGCCCGCATAGACGAACGGAACGATCTCTTTTTCCTTGCGCTTGCGCAAGGCGCCGTCGGGCAGCATGCCGTAATCGCCGCGGCCGCTATAGCCGATGCTGGTCGCGGTCGGCGCCATCAGCAGCAGGATGTCCATGCGTGCGGCATCGAAATTTTCCGCGAGCCGCGTCAGATTGGAGCGCACGCCGTCGATCCACAGCGTGTCGGAATTGACGTGGAAGAACGGCGCATCGCCGAGCAGCGGCAGCGCCTTGACGACGCCGCCGCCGGTGCCGAGCACCTGGTCGCGCTCGTCCGAGATTGTCACGCGCGGATGCTGGCGTGTTGCGGTGTGATTGATGATCTGGTCGGGCAGATAGTGCACATTGACGACCGCCTCCGTGACGCCGGCGCGACCGAGCTTGTCGAGCACGTGGTCGAGCAGCGGCTGGCCGGCCACCGGCACCATCGGCTTCGGCATTTTGTCCGTCAGCGGCCGCATGCGCAGGCCGAACCCTGCGGCGAGCACCATGGCTTTGGTCGGTTTGACGGACATCCTAAAGCTTTCTCGAAACCTCTGATTTCGCGTTTGCAGCAACCCTAGCACGATCACGGATGGGCCGCACCGCCTCTCGACCGCCTTAGCCGCCCGCCGTGACGGTTGTACGACGTGTGTTGCCCTCACGCCTCGACGGCTGTGGAACGCGCCGTTTTCTTCCTGTCACCCGGCTTGAGGAAATTGACGCCGATCTGGTCGCCATTCACCCAGGCCAGTTCGCAGCGCCGGTACGCCAACCCGGTGGACGACAGCAGCAGGAAAAATTCCTTCAGGTGCAGGCCTTCGACCGAACCGTCGATGGTCAGCTTGGCGCCGGTCTCGGAGACGTCCTCCATGGTGCATTCGCGCCGCCATGTGCCGTCGATGCCCATCATCTGGGCCGAAATCCCGCGTTCGAAAACAACCCGGCTGTTCCCGCGCTGGTCCGTCTTGACCGCCATCCGCCCTTGCTCCAGCCCCGTATTTGTCCGGCTGCCCGCGGGCGATGATACCGGTGTGATGGCTAACAGCCGGTAAACCGCTCCCACTCAGGATCGCGGCGGCGGGACGTTGGCGAGATACCAGTCGCGCAAATGTTCGAGCGCCGGATGCGCCAGGGAGCGCTGGAGATAGGTCCAGATCCGCGGCTGGTGACGCAGATAATGCGGCTTGCCGTCGCGGCGATTGAGCCGGGCGAAGGTGCCGAGCAGGCGTGTGTTGCGCTGCGCCGACATGATGGCATAGAGCTCGGCAAAGCCGGCCGGATCGAAGCTCGCATCGCCTGCCCGGCGCGCCTTGATGTAGCGCGACAGCAGCGTCAGCTCGAGGGTCTCAGGCACGTCGATGCGTGCATCCTGCAGCAGCGACACCACGTCATAGGCGTGCGGCCCGAGCACGGTGTCCTGGAAGTCGATCACGCCGACACGCGCCACGCCGCTACGATCGCCAAGCCAGATCAGATTCGGCGAGTGATAGTCACGGATGATCCAGGTCTTCGGCGCGGCCAGCGGCTTCTTCAAGAGCTCGCGCCACATCGCAAAAAATTCCGCGCGCGTCTCGTCGCTCAGGGGCGCGTTGCGGTCGGGCAGGTACCATTCCGGCATCAAGCCGATCTCGATCAGCAGCGCCTCGGTGTCGAAGGCGGGAATGGTGTAGGTCTGCCCGTCCACGGGCAGCGTCTCCGGCAGGGTCTTGCCGTGCAGCACGGCCAGCACGTCGGTTGCGGCTTGGTAGCGCTCGGCGATCGGGCGCGGCGGATCGCCTTCGATCACGCCTTCGCTGCCGAAATCTTCCGAGATCAGAAAGCCGTGCTCGAGGTCGCAATGATGGATCGCGGGCGCCGAGATTCCCGCCGCGCGCAAGCCTTCGTCGATGGCGACGAAGGACTTGACGTTCTCGGCAAGGTGCACCGCGGCGCTGTAGGACTTTCCGTTGTAGATCGCCGCGCCATCGGGGCGTTGCGGCGAGTTCATCAGGATGACGACGCCATCGTCGCGGATCAGCCGCGCATAGGAGCGTGTCGAGGCGTCGCCGGGCATGCGCTTGCGCGTCGCATCCGAGTAACCCGAGAAGTCGAGGAATTCGCGTAACGCCTTCAGCCGCGCGATGGCGACAGCGGCCCTGCCATGGCCGGTGATGTCGGCGGCCCGCGCATTCGCGCCCAGCGCCGGGCGATGCGTCAGCGCGATATCGATGCGGTCGGCGGGCATCGCCGACGGGGCGCGCTCGGGCCATTCGATCAGCGCCAGCGTCGCCTCCGGCAACGGCGAGAGCCCGATCTCCTCGAGCTCGCTCTCGTCCTCGACGCGATAGAGATCGGCATGCATCACGGGAAAGGCCGGCAGCTCGTAACTCTGCACCAGCGTGAAGGTCGGGCTCGGCACTTCCAGCTCGTCGTCGCCGGCGAGATAGCGGATCAGGCTACGGGCCGCGGCGGTCTTGCCGGCGCCGAGATCACCCGTCAGCGTGATGGTATCGCCCGGCCCGACCAGCAGCGCGAGATCGGCCATCAATTGCGCGGTGGCCGTCTCGTCGACAAGCGCGACGGAGAATGTGGCCGGTTCGCTCATTCGGCGGCGTCGCGGTGCGCCGCCTGGTCGGTCGGGAAGTCGCAGATCACGACCGTGCCCTTGCCGACGGCCGAATCCACCTGCACCTTGCCGCCATGCAGCTCGACGAAGGAGCGCACGAGCGACAATCCGAGCCCGGCGCCGCGATGACGCGAGCCCTGGGAGCGGCTTTCGAACCAGTTGAACACCTTGTCCTTCATGTCGGCGGGTATTCCAGGTCCGGAATCTGTCACAATGAAGACCACGCTGCGCTCGGTGCGGCGCGCGCTGATCCCGACGGTGGAATCCTGCGGCGAGAAGCCGACGGCATTCGCAAGCAGGTTATAGAGCACCTGCACCACGCGCTTCTCGTCGCCGACGAAGCTGCCGACATCGGGGGCGATCTCGACCTTGAGGCGGATGCGGTCGGTGGCGAGGCGGTCCTGGATGCCTTCGGCGGCGAGCTCGATGGTCTTGCTGACGTCGACCGGGCCTAGCTCCAGCTTCATCGCGCCGGCATCGATGGTGGCGAGATCGAGGATGTTGTTGGTCAGCGCCAGCAGCGCATTGGTCGATTTGGTGACGTAGTCGAGATATTCGGCCTGCTTCGGCGTCAGCGGTCCGGTCGAGGGGTCGCTGAGGAAATGCGCGAAGCCGATGATGGTGGTGAGCGGCGAGCGCAGCTCGTAGGAGACGTGATGGACGAAATCCACCTTCATCTGGTCGGCCGTCTCCAGCGCCTCGTTGCGCTCGCGTAGCGCGCGCTCGACATTCTCGGTGTCGGTGATGTCGAGGAAGGTCAGCATGGTCGCGCCGTCATGCAGCGGACGGATCATGCCGTCGAGCACGCTGCCATCCTTGCGCTCCAGCTTCAGCGGCACGTCGGCGCGGTTCTCGATCGAGGTGATGGCCTCGCGGATCTGGCGCCAGACCACCGGGTCGTCGAACAGCTGATGACACCAGCCTTCGACCGTCTGGATATGCGGCTGCTCGCGCATCGAATCGTTGGACAGCTTCCACATCCGCAGGAAGGCCGGATTGAACAGCTGCGCCCTGCCGTTGCTGCCGAACACGGCGACACCCTCGGCGAGGCTGTCCAGCGTCTCGCGCTGGACCCGGATCATGCCGTCGAAGCGGCGGGCGAGCTCGAGGCTCGCGGTGACGTCGTCGAACAGATAGGTGACGCCGCCTTCGGGGTTCGGCGTGGTGACGACGGAGAGGGCGCGGCCGTCGGGCAGGTACCAGGTGTCCTTGGCGGCCTCGACGGCACGGTAGGCCTCGTGCAGCTTGGCCTTCCAGGCGCGGAAGTCCGGCTGCTCCGGCAATTTGCGCGCGGCGCGAAGCTGGTCGAGCACGCTGGAATCGTCTGGATTGGCGTCGAGGAAGCTGCGGTCGAGGTCCCACAGCCGCCGGTAGGAATCGTTGTAGAAGGCGAGCCGCCGCTGGCCGTCGAACACGGCCACACCTGAGGAGAGCTGGTCGAGCGTGCGGCGATGCGCCTCCGCCATCCGCACCAGCGCGGCGCTGAGCGCATCCGCCTCGCTGGCATCGATCGCGACGCCGACACTGCCGTTGCCGACATTGACGGCGCGTACGTCGTACATGCGCCGCTCGCCGCCGGTCACGATCGGCAGGCGCGAGGTGAAGCCCGCGGTGTCCTTCAGGCTGCGTTCCATGGCGGCGCGGTCGGCGCTGTCGAGCAGCTCGAGCTTGCGCTCCTGGGCATCGATGATGCTGGTCGCTTCCGTGGCGCGCACATAGGCCGGATTGGCAAAAGTCAGCGCGCCGTTCTCGCCCTTGGCCCAGATCGGCCACGGCGCGGCAGAAGCGAAGCCGCGCAGCATCTCGGTTTCGTCGGAAAGCGCCCTGTAGCGCAGATTGGTTTCAGCCAGATCGCGCCGCAAGCCGGAGAGTTCGCGGATCCGGACAATGGCCTGGCCGCCGATGGCGCGGCCGAGCGCTTCCAGCGTATGGCCGTTGGCCGTGCTCAGCGTGAGCTGGAAGCCGTCGCCGCGTTCGCGCAAGCCATCGACGGCGTGATCCATCTGCAGCGCCGGTTCCGGCGGCAGCCAGGTTCCGAAGGCAAGCACGCGCTGCGGCGACGAATCGCGCGGCAGCACCATGGAGATGTCACCCGAGATCTGCGCGCGATCGTCGCCGGCGGGCCAGGAGATCAGGATCTGCGGTTCGGCAAACAGCAGCGCACCAAAGCGGTCCGCCTGCAGCTGAAGTTCCCTGATTCGCCCGAGCAGCGCCGCTTCGTTCTTCGCGGTACGGACCCGCGTGCGCATCAAGAGGATCGCGGCCACGACCGTGAAGCCGAGCAGAGCCAGCGCGGTGGCCAGCACCGCGAGTTCCTGCCGGTTGAAATCCAGCAATATCGAGAGTGTGTCGACGAGGTCGGCGGCATCAGCCGGCTCAGCCGGCAGTAGCGCTGCGAGAGCGCCTCCCAACAAGCTGTTCCGCGCCAAGGATGTGCACGACAGCAGCGTCCGACGCATCGACACGATCACGCCTGACATAGTTGCCCCAAGACCGCACGAATTGACGCGCGCGGCGACCCCCGTCGCGCGCGAATCAAACGACAATACCCTCACCGCGACTCCACCGGTAAGAGTCCAGATCGTGAACGCAAACGCGGTCCCAAAAAAATGCGGAGCGCGGGGTTCCCGTCACAGTCGTTCTGCGGGTGAGAAGGCGCGTCAGCTGCTGACGGACGAGACTCGATCGCGCTCCAACACCGGTGCGTTCCCTGCCCCCACAAGGGGGGAGGGAACGGAAAGAGCGCCGCTGTGGATCGATTCGACGCGACGTCTGTCCGCGCTATCGCCCCGTCGAGCCGAACCCGCCGGCGCCGCGATCGGTCGAGGACAGCGTCGCCACCGGAACCAGCGCGGCCTGCAGCACCGGCGCGATCACCATCTGCGCGATGCGCTCGCCGCGCTTGATCACGAAGGGCGAGGGGCCGTGATTGATCAGGATCACCTTGATCTCGCCGCGGTAGTCGGCGTCGACGGTGCCCGGGGAGTTCAGCACCGTGACGCCGTGCTTGGCGGCAAGTCCCGAGCGCGGCCGCACCTGGGCCTCGTGTCCCGGCGGCAACGCGATTGCCAGCCCCGTCGGCACCAGCGCATGCTGGCCTGCTGCAAGCGTCATCGGCTCGCCCTCCGGCACCGCCGCCATCAAATCGAGGCCGGCGGCTTCGGCTGTTTGATAAGCCGGCAGCGGCAGGCCTTCGGCGTGGGGCAGGCGCTGCAGTTCGACCGTGACTTTGCTGCTCAAGAGGCGGGCTCCAAGGGTTTGTCCAAGGGTTTGTCGGCGGATTTGTCGGTCCCGCTTTCGGCGATATGCGCGACCAGTTCGATGGCGACCTGTTCCTTGGTCATGACAGGCCAGGAATCAACTGTGATCTCGCCGTTGTTCTCAGCATTCTTGCTGATGAGGTGCACGGTGTTGCGGTCGCCGCCCATCACGCCTGACGCGGGCGAGACGTCGTTGGCGACGATCCAGTCGCAGCCCTTGCGCGCGAGTTTTGACTTCGCGTTGTCGATGAGGTGCTCGGTCTCGGCGGCAAAGCCGATCACCAGCGGCGGGCGCTTCTCGGCGAGCTTCGAGATCGTCGCGAGGATGTCGGGGTTCTCGACCAGCTGAAGCGGCGGCATGCCGGCCGACGTCTTCTTCAGCTTCTGCTCGCCCTCATTGGCGACGCGCCAGTCCGCGACCGCGGCGGCGAAGATGGCGATGTCGGCGGGAAGCGCTGCCTGCACCTGCTCCAGCATCTGCCGCGCGGATTCGACGCGCTTGACCTTGACGCCGGCGGGATCGTCGAGATCCACCGGGCCACTCACCAGGATCACTTCGGCGCCCGCGGCTTGTGCTGCGGCGGCAATGGCAAAACCCTGCTTGCCCGAGGAGCGGTTGGCGATGTAGCGCACCGGATCGATCGGCTCGTGGGTCGGGCCTGCGGTGATCAGAACACGCTTGCCGGCGAGCGGGCGCGGCACCGGCGGCCGCAGCAGTTTCTCGGCCGCATTGGCGATCTCGATCGCCTCGGACATGCGTCCGATTCCGGCCTCGCCTGCCTCGGCCATCTCGCCGGAGTTCGGCCCGATCAGCAGAACGCCGTCGCGCTGCAGCTGTGCGAGGTTGCGGCGGGTCGCGGCATTGTTCCACATCAGCGGGTTCATCGCCGGCGCCAGCAGCACCTTGCGGTTGGTCGCGAGCAGGATCGCGCTGGCGAGATCATCGGCATGGCCGTTCGCCATCTTCGCCATCAGATCGGCGGTGGCAGGCGCCACCACGATCAGATCGCAGTCGCGCGCGAGGCGGATATGGCCGGCGTCGAACTCGCTCTGGGGATCGAACAGATCGGTGTAGACGCGCTCATGGGAGAGGGCGCTGACCGAGAGCGGCGTCACGAACTGCGCGGCGGCCTTGGTCAGCACGCAGCGCACCTCGATCCGCCGCTCCTTCAGCCTGCGGATCAGGTCGAGCGACTTGAAAGCCGCGATGCCGCCGCCGATGATCAGCGTGATGCTGGCCTCGGGGACGGCGCCTGGGCGTAGGGTCGCAGGAGCAGGCGATGCCTCGGGCGGCACCGCGAACGGTGTCAGCGCCTGCTCGCGGCCCTCGATCAGCTCCCTGAGGATGACCCGGACTTCTTCCTCGACCGACCTGTGGTTCCTGGCCGAGCGCAGCCGCAAATAGGTTTTGACGGCGTCGTCGAGCTTGCGGATGGTCAGGCTTGCCATGGCGCCCTCCAGCACGGAATGATAGCGATGCTATCACTGACATGCTTGCAGTGCAATCAAGCTTTTGGCGATCATAGATTCCGGACAGCGATCAGGATGCCGATGAAGGTCACGGCGATGATCCAGACCGCCACGGTGCGCCAGCGGTTCTTGCGGCCCTCGCTGCGCCCCATCGCGGCGATGCTCTCCGGCGAGAGCCTTAACCCTTCCCGCGTCATGGTCTCCAGCTGCTCGAGCACCGCGACCGAGCGCTGCGCGATATCGGGCAGGCGCATCAGCACCTTGGCGAGATCGCCACCGCCGGCGAGCGCGCCCTGCACGCGGCCAACAGGTCCGAGATTGCGCTCGATCCATTCGCGCACCACGGGATCGGCGACCTTCCAGATGTCGAGCCTGGGATCGAAGCCACGCGCCACGCCTTCGACCACCACCATGGTCTTCTGCAGCAGGATCAGCTCGGGCCGCGTCGTCATGTCGAACAGGCCGGTGACCTCGAGCAGCAGCGTCAATAGCCGCGCCATCGAGATTTCCTCGGCGGTGCGGTTGTGAATGGGCTCGCCGATGGCGCGGATGGCCTGCGCGAAGTTCTCGACCGAGTGATGCGAGGGGACGTAGCCCGCCTCGAAATGCACTTCGGCGACGCGGCGATAGTCGCGGGTGATGAACCCCAGCAGGATTTCAGCGAGGAAGCGTCGCTCCTTCATGCCGAGCCGGCCCATGATGCCGAAATCGACCGCCACGAGGCGGCCGGCATCGTCCAGGAACAGATTGCCCGGATGCATGTCGGCGTGGAAGAAGCCGTCGCGCAGCGCGTGGCGCAGGAAACTCTGGATCACCTTGCGGCCGAGATCGGGCAGATCGACCTGTGCTTCTTCCAGGCGCTTGTGATCGTTCAGCGCGATGCCGTCGATCCACTCCATCGTCAGCACGTTGTGCGTGGTGCGATCCCAGTCGACCTCGGGCACGCGGAAATCAGGATCGTCGCGCGTGTTCTCCGCCATCTCCGACAGCGCGGCAGCTTCGAGGCGCAGGTCCATCTCCATCGCGACCGAGCGCGACATGGTGTTGATGACCTCGACGAGCCGCAGCCGCCGCGCCTCGGCGGAATAAGCCTCGGCCTTGTGCGCGACATAGAAGAAATCGGAGAGATCGCGGCGGAAGCGGGCGGACACGTTCGGCCTGAGCACCTTGACCGCGACAGGCTTGCGGATGCCGTCGCGCATCACCTCGCCACGATGCACCTGTGCGATCGACGCGGCCGCTACGGGCGCACTGAGACTGACGAAGACATCGTTCAGCGGCCGTTCCAGCGACGTTGCGATGGCGGCTTCGGCTTCCGCTTGCGAAAACGGCGGCAGGCGGTCTTGCAGGCTTTCGAGATCATGCGCCATCACGACGCCGACGACGTCGGGTCGCGTCGCCAGGAATTGCCCGAGCTTGAGATAGGCCGGGCCCATCCGGGTCAGGGCGCGCGACAGCCGCGGACCATGCTTCGGACCGCGCCGCTCGACGAGGCGCGCAAGCTTCAGCGCAAGCTGGCCGGGCGGCGGCACCAGGCTCGGATCGACGGAGCCGAACACGCCTTCGCGCGCAAAAACGAACGCGGCGCGGATCAGGCGCGAAATGTGGGTGATGGCAGAGATCACAAACGCCAGCCCGAATGCAGTGCGACGATGCCGCCGGTCAGGGTTTGAAAGCTCACGCGCGAGAAGCCGGCGGCGCGGATCATGTAGGCGAAGGCGTTCGGCTTCGGAAACTTGCGGATCGATTCGACGAGATATCGGTAGGATTCGGCATCGCCCGTGACCATGCGGCCGAGCGGCGGGATCACCTTGAACGAGAACAGATCATAGAGCTTGTCGAGGCCGGGCATCTCCACAGTGGAGAATTCCAGGCACAGGAAGCGGCTCCCGGGCTTGAGCACGCGATAGGCCTCGCGCAGCGCCTTGTCGATTTGAGGGACGTTGCGAATGCCGAAAGCGATCGTATATGCGTCAAAGCTGCGGTCGGCGAAGGCGAGCGCTTCGGCGTTGCCTTCGACGAAATCGACCTGCGTCCCGAGATGGCGCTTGGCGGCACGCTCGCGGCCCACCGCCAGCATGTCGGAATTGATGTCGCAGACGGTGGCGTGGAAGCCCGCGCCTGCCGCCTTGGCGGCGCGGAACGAGATGTCGCCGGTGCCGCCGGCGACGTCGAGCAACGCAAAAGCCCGGTCGCCGCGGGGCGGGGCCAGCGTGTTGATCATGATGTCCTTCCAGACCCGGTGCAGGCCGCCGGACATCAAATCGTTCATCAAATCATAGCGGGACGCCACGCTGTGAAACACATCGTTTACCAGCGTCTGCTTGTCCCCCAGGGGAACGTCCTTGAAGCCAAAATGCGTGGTTTCGCCCGGCCGATCCATTAGTCTACTCCACTGGGCGGACCATAGCCCGCCCGCCGCAATGGCGCTATCACACCGCCCTCATAAGGTGAATGCCTGACCATGCCTGAATTGCCCGAAGTCGAAACCGTTCGCCGCGGCCTTCAGCCGGTCATGGAGGGCGCGAAGATCGTGGCGGCCGAGGCCCGCCGGCCGGATCTCCGCTTTCCGTTCCAGCCCGATTTCGTCGCCCGGCTCCAGGGACAGATCGTCACGGGGCTCGGCCGCCGCGCAAAATATCTCATGGCCGATCTCGCCTCCGGCGACGTGCTGCTGATGCATCTGGGCATGTCGGGCTCGTTTCGCGTCATCAAGCCCGACAACGAGGCTGTATCAGGCGAGTTTCACTATCCGAGGGGCAAAGACTCCGCGCACGACCACGTGCTGTTTCGGATGTCCTCGGGCGCCGACATTATTTTCAACGATCCGCGCCGCTTCGGTTACATGAAAGTGATCGCGCGCAATGCGCTCGAGGAAGAGCCGCTGTTGCGCGGGCTCGGCCCCGAGCCGCTCGGCAACGAATTCGACGCGGCGATGCTGGCGCGCGCCTGCCGGGACAAGGCCACCAGCCTGAAGGCAGCACTGCTCGACCAGCGCGTTGTCGCGGGCCTCGGCAACATCTATGTCTGCGAAGCCCTGCACCGCTCGCATCTGTCGCCGCGCCGGATCGCCGCGACGCTGTCGACCAGGGCCGGACAACGCAAGGGCGTTGCCGGGGGCGAGCCGACGGATCATGCCGAGCGACTGGTCCGCGCCATCCACACCGTGCTGAACGATGCGATCAAGGCCGGCGGCTCGTCACTGCGCGACCACCGCCAGACCTCGGGCGAGCTCGGCTATTTCCAGCATTCCTTCAAGGTCTATGACCGCGAGGGCGAGACATGCACCACGCCGCGCTGCGGCGGCACGATCAAGCGGTTCACCCAGAACGGCCGGTCGACCTTCTGGTGTTCGAAGTGTCAGAAGTAGCAGGCCATGCAGACGCCGCAGCTCGAGACCGAACGGCTGATCCTACGTCCGCTCGCGTCGTCCGACGCGCCTGCGATCCAGCGCCATTTCGACAATTGGAACATCATCCGGCATCTCTCGACCGTCGTGCCCTGGCCTTACCCAGCTGACGGGGCGAAGGCCTTCATCAAGCTGCAGCTCGACAAGGTCTCGGCCGGCGAGGAGATTCATCTCTGGGTGCTGGTGTTGAAGGGCGGCGACGGCGAGGCGATCGGCAACATACACCTGCGGCCCGGCGCCGAAGGGTTGAAAGGCAATCGCGGCTTCTGGCTGGCCGAGCCCTACTGGCGGCGCGGCTTGATGACGGAGGCGATCGCCGCGGTGAACGATTTCGCCTTCCTCACCCTCGGCCTCGATCATTTCTACGTCTGCAACGCCGCCACCAACCAAGCCTCGCGCCGGGTCAAGCAGAAGACCGGCGCGGAGTTCGTCGGCTTCATCGAGCTGCCGCATCACGGCGGACAGTCGAGATCCGAGCGTTGGATCGTGCGGCGTGAGGCTTGGTTGCGCGGCAGGGTGTGAGGCCCGGCCCAGAGCTGGACGAAATTCGACATGAACGAAGCCGTTTTCGTCGCACGGCCGTTTTCGCACGAGGAGACAAATGCCTGCATGTCGCCACCGGCCGCCATGGCTCGGAAGCGCGTCTACTGTGCATGGGGTTGTTTTCAAAAAACGCGAAGCGAAGCGATCCGGCCGGGCTGCCGGCCGGATGGCTTCGTCGCCCAGGCGTTCACCGGACAGCGAAGAGCCCTCTCCCGGCCAGAGCGATCGCCCCGCTCAGGAGGGAAGAACGCTGGTCTCGTCGGCCGAAAGCTCGCCGGCCGCATGCAGCATTCCGCCGGCCGCCGACAGACCCTGATCGATCGGGAGATGGCCGGCGGAAAGATCGAGGCGCGCCTCGATCCAGCGCCACAGGCCGCGGATCTCCTCGGTCGACTTGCCGTTCGGCGCGAACTCTCTGACGGCGAGGCCGGAGGCGAGCGAGTCCTGGTGGTCGTTGCGCATCGCGATCAGCGGACGTGCGAGCACCTCAGTGAGATCGAGCGCGGCTTCCTCGGCGAGCGTGTTGGCGGCGTTGTCGATGCGCTGGCCGCGGATCGGCGTCTGGTTCAGCACGAAGCTGAAGGGGCGCCTCCAGGCGCGCGCGACGCTGACGGTGGAGACGGTCGCCTCGATGTCGGCGACGCTCGGGCGTGCCGGGATGAGGCAGAGATCGGAATGGCGGATCGCGGCGGTGGTCGCGGCGGAAAGGCCGGCCGCGGTGTCGACGATCGCGAGCTGCAGGCCACTTTCGGCCAGCATCTTCAGCCGCGGTGCGAAATCGGCGGCGTGATAGATCGGCTCGACGACGACATCGTCATTGTTGCGGCGGCGCTGCCAGCTGGAGAGGGTGCCCTGCGGATCGGTCTCGATCAGGCGGACCGTGAAGCCGGCCTGCTTGGCCGCCAGCGCAAGGCCGATGGCAAGCGTGCTCTTGCCGCTACCACCCTTGTTGGGTGGCCAGTACGATCGTGTGCATGGAAAATCGAATCCTTTGGAGTGCTTGGGTCTTAAAAGGGTAACGCCACGCGAACGTGCATCGAATTTCGATGCTGAGCTCTTCTCGCTCAGGACGTGCCCTGCCCGATCCAAAGGGGACCGCGGATGTCCGAATCAACTGATACGATGATGGCAGAATCGGGAATGCCGGCTAATCCGTACCAATACTGGACCGGTAATTGCGCCTGTGGTGGCGCTCAACCTACTTTCGCACGCAGATGACGCGCACCACGGCGGCCTTTGCATCCCTCGAGGTGCCGTTTGCGGTGACCGCGTTCGCCTTCAGGAAATCGCGCACCGTGTCCGCGGACACCATCACCGCTTGTGACGCGGGCGCGGCGGTCGCAGGACCTGCGACCATCGCCGGCTTCAACAGCGCGACGCCGGCGAACTTGCCGTCGCCGTCAATGGCCGGGCTGCCGGAGAAGCCGACGGCCGGCGGTGGAGACAGCGCGGAATCGCTGGATGTCACCTGCGCCAGCGCGCTTGTGATGCTCGACACGCCGGCTGCGCCGCCTTGGTTTTGCGGATCGGCGATGCCGACGACATCGACAACGGTGTTCGCCGCGCCGCCGGCGAGGCTGAGCGGCGTCAGGCGGCGGGCGCCATAGATGTGCAGCAGCGCGAGATCGTGCTCCTTGTCCTCGGCGATGCGGTCGGCATTGCCGTAGCCGCCGATGGTGATGGCGAGACAGGAATCGGTGACGAGACGATCCGCCAGAATCGCGCCGTCGTCGCTGACGACGACGCCGGTGCCGTATTCGACGGCCTTGCGTGGCGGCGGTCCGGCTTGTGGGCCCGATGGAAACGCGTTGAACGCGCTCGACATCGCGATCACGACCGGCTCGACCGTGTTCTCGGTCGCCTGGTCGTACAGGATCGTCATGATGCGGACTTCGTCGCCCTTGAAGGTGCCGCGCACATAAAACTTCTTCAGGCCCTGCAACCCCGACAGCACGAAGAAGTCGGGCTTCACCACGGTGTAGTCGACCTTGCGGCCGGCCGGCTCCTTCTTCTCGGTTTCGGCGAGCTTTGCCGTGGACGGGTTCGCCTCCTTGTGGCGGCTCAGCAGCACCTGCACCGTGCCGGTCGGCGAGGTCCATTTCGAGCCGTTGGCGTCGGTGACCTGCTGCGGCACCAGTTTGGAGGGGATGCCGAGCCGCGCGCCGCTCGTCATCTCTGTCACGATTTTCCAGCCGACGCTGTCCTGCTTGCGCCGCGCCGTTTCGGCGAGCGCCGCGCGCTCCTGCGGATTGAGCACGCCGGTCGGCTTGCCGCCCTTGGCCTTCTGGTACTCCTTGATGGCGTCGACCATGCGTGAGCTGACATCGCCAGTAATGGCGCCGTTATATTCGCCGACCCAGGCGAGGTCGGATTGCAGCGACAGCCGCTCGGCCTGCGCCATCGCGTCGGCCGTTTCCGCCGGCGTTTGCAGGGCGGGCGGCTTGATCGGAACGGTCTGGACGACCTTCGGCCTGGTGCCGGGGAGTTGTGGCGCCGTCATCTGGGCGCTGGCGCCTGTGGCAGATGCCAACATCAGTGTTGCCGCAAGCATCGATCTCATGACAAATCCAGTCGGCCCATTGAACGCGCTGCGATTGAAGGACATCTCGTTGGTCGCGAACAATGTTGGGGTGGTTCAGGAGTAAGAGAAGGTGCTGAGCCCGGACGAACTCGAACGCTATGCCCGCCATATCGTGCTGCGCGATGTCGGCGGCCCCGGCCAGGCCGCGCTGAAGCGGGCCTCGGTGCTGGTGATCGGCGCCGGCGGTCTCGGCGCGCCTGCTCTGATGTATCTGGCCGCCGCCGGCGTCGGAACGCTTGGCGTGGTCGATGACGACGTGGTGTCGCTGTCCAACCTTCAGCGCCAGGTGATCCACACGACACCTGATATCGGCCGGCACAAGGTCGAGAGCGCGGCCGAGCGGATCGCGGCGCTCAATCCGCATGTCCGCTTCGTCGGCCACGCCACCTGGCTCAATGCCGACAATGCGCTGAGCCTGATCGGCGACTACGATCTCGTGCTCGATGGGTCCGACAATTTCTCGACGCGCTATCTGGCCTCCGACGCCTGCTTCTTCGCGAAACGGCCGCTGATCACGGCGGCGCTCGGCACCTTCGATGGTTCACTCACCACCATCCGTGCGCATGAAAAGGACGAACAGGGCGAATTCAATCCGACCTATCGTTGCCTGTTTCCGGAAGCGCCGCCGCCGGGTGCCGTGCCGGCCTGCGCGGAGGCCGGCGTCATGGGCGCGCTTGCCGGCGTGATGGGATCGATGATGGCGCTGGAGGCGATCCGCGAGATCGTCGGTTTCGGCGACGGCCTGGTCGGCCGCCTCCTGATGATCGACGCACGCGCGATGCGCTTCGAGACGCTGCGTTACGCGCGCGATCCGGCCAATCCGCTCAACGGCGATGGGCCGGTGATGTCAGATCTCACGGCCCATCGCACCTGAGCGCGACAGGTCTTTGCGCACCCTCAGAGCATGCTCGGCAGCACGCGATCCGGCGGCTTGTGGGCGTCGAGGAAGGTGCGGATATTGATGATCACTTTCTCGCCCATCTCGACGCGGCCTTCGATCGTGGCCGAGCCCATGTGCGGCATCAGCGTCACCTTGCCGGCTTTCGCAAGCCGCACCAGCTTTGGGTTGACCGCAGGCTCGTGCTCGTAGACGTCGAGGCCGGCACCGCCGATCTCGCCGCCTTCGATCAGCTTGATCAGCGTGTCTTCGTCCGTCACGCCGCCGCGCGCCGTGTTGACGATGTAGGCGTCTTTCCGGATCAGCTTCAGCCGACGCGCCGAGAGCAGATGATAGGTCGCCGGCGTGTGCGGACAGTTCACCGAGATGATGTCCATCCGCGCCAGCATCTGGTCGAGGCTTTCCCAGTAGGTCGCCCCAAGCTCTTCGGCGATGACGGGCGCCACGGGACGGCGGTTATGATAGTGGATCTGCAGGCCGAAGGCGCGGGCGCGGCGCGCGACCGCCTGGCCGATGCGGCCCATGCCGATGATGCCGAGGCGTTTGCCGCCAATGCGGTGGCCGAGCATCCAGGTCGGCGACCATCCCGCCCAGGGTTTTCCCTCCGTCAGCACCATGGCGCCTTCGATCATCCGGCGCGGCACGGCCAGGATCAGCGCCATGGTCATGTCGGCCGTGTCTTCGGTCAGGACTTTCGGCGTGTTGGTGACGGTGATGCCGCGAGCATGCGCGGCCTCGACGTCGATATTGTCCACGCCGTTGCCGAAATTGGCGATGAGGCGGAGCTTGCAGTCGGGTTGATTGACGATCTCGGCGCCGATGTGGTCGGTAACAGTCGGAACCAGGATGTCGGCGGTGCGTGCGGCTTCGGCGATCTGCTCGGCCGACATTGGTGTGTCGTCGAGATTGATGCGTGCGTCGAACAGCTCGCGCATCCGGGTCTCGATCGAGTCCGGCAGCTTGCGCGTCACCACGACGAGGGGCTTTTTCTTCACCGACATGTCCTGCCCTCATGAGGCGTTGCAGGCCGCCTCTGTCGCCAAAGGCCGGCCGTTGAGGCCTCATTAACCCGGTTGTTCGACACTGTCCTGGCCGTGTCGTCCCCGGCGTTTCCTTCAAGCCGTCCCCTACTTTCCGGCGGGAAAATCGGGGCAAACTGGTTGTTCAGATGTCCGTCCTCTCTAGCAGAAGGCCGGGCCAAGACAAGTTGGCTTAGGGAACACCCGCGTGGGCGGGAGGGAATTGCGCGGCAGGTTTTGGAATTCGGGGTGAGGACCTGGTTTAGCCGGTTCCTCGACGGGAGACAGGTTGATGGCGTTGGGGCGTTTTTGTTCGGTGATGGCGCTCGTTTGCACCTGGTGGAGCGCCTCGGTCGGCCCCGGGCATTCGGCGAAGGACGCCGCGACGCCCCAGACCGCCAGCGGCCTGCCGGTGCCGCGCTATGTCAGCCTCAAATCGGATCACGTGAATGTCCGGGCCGGTCCAACCAAGGACAATGACGTGGCGTGGGTCTATACCCGCGCAGGCCTGCCGGTCGAAATTACCGCCGAGTTCGAGAACTGGCGCCGGGTGCGCGATTCCGAAGGTGCCGAAGGCTGGGTCTATCATTCGCTGCTGTCGGGTCGTCGCACTGCGGTCGTCACCATGAAGCACAAGGACGAGCTCGCGCCGATCTATGACCGCGCCGATGCCGACAGTGCAGTGGCCGCAAAGCTCCAGGCCGGCGTCGTCACGCAGGTGAAAAAGTGCACCACCAGCTGGTGCCACGTCACCGGCAACGGCTTTGACGGCTGGATCCAGCAGGAGCGCCTGTGGGGCGTCTATGCGGACGAGCAGGTGAATTGACGGCCTGAAACGACAATGGCCGGGCATGGGCGAGCGCAGCTCGTCCTTCGGACCGCTTTGGTCCGGCCATCACGATCTCAGATTTCGGCGAATCTCAGCGCTTCTTGCGCAGGCGGACGACCATGTCGATACGCGCGATCTCGTAACCATCAGGCACCTCCGGCATCTTGGACAGCGCCAGATGCGGATCCTCGATATCGACCAGCTCATGGCTGTTCTCGAGGTAGTAATGGTGGTGGGTGGTGACGTTGGTGTCGAAATAGGTCTTGGTGCCATCGACACTGACCTGGCGCAGCAGGCCGGCATCGGTCAGCTGGTTCAGGGTGTTGTAGACGGTCGCGAGCGAGACCGGGACCTTGGCCAGCGTCGCTTCCTCGTAGAGCATTTCAGCCGTGAGGTGGCGTGCACCCTTGCCGAACAGCAGCCAGCCCAAAGCCATGCGCTGGCGCGTCGGGCGCAGGCCGGCAGACTGCAGCATTTCATTGACGTCGTGCCAGGGGCAGCCGGTCAGGGCCGGCTGACGGCCCGCCAGAAGGGCCGCATGGGCGTCTTCGTCGTGATGGATCGCGTTGTTTTCGCTCATTTCCAGAATTCGGGCACGCGTGAACACTATCTGTCCGCAATATATGGACAGATAGATGCAGATGCAAGTTTCTCGCAACTAGAGCGGTTCTAACCCGAGGGGAACCGCTCGTACCTGCCGTCATTCTACCTTCATGGGACGGCTTTGCTACCCGAAAAGGCCTGTGTTAGAGAGCGCGCGGTTCCGCCTAACCGATTTGGCGCAGCCAGGTTTTGGGTGTCCGGCCACCGGTCGATCCGGCTCTCGGGACTGGCGCCTCGGCAATTGGTGTTGCCTCCAGGCAGCACGGGGCTCATTTTGCCAGAAACGCCACGCGATCGGGGTTAGAACAGAGGCTTCCGCATGCTGAACAGGCGCAACGGTTACGACTACGAGGATTTGCTGGCGTGTGCTCGCGGCGAGATGTTCGGGCCGGGCAATGCTCAGCTGCCGCTGCCGCCGATGCTCATGTTCGACCGCATCACGGAAATCAACGACAATGGCGGCGAGTTCGGCAAGGGCGTGGTGCGCGCCGAGCTCGACGTGAAACCCGACCTCTGGTTCTTCGGCTGCCACTTCAAGAACGATCCCGTCATGCCCGGCTGCCTCGGCCTCGACGCGTTGTGGCAAATGGTCGGATTCTATCTGGGCTGGACCGGAGGCGAAGGTCGAGGCCGTGCACTCGGTTTGAACGAATTAAAGTTCAGCGGCCAGGTGCTGCCTGAGGCCCGCAAGGTTGTGTACAACGTCGATATCAAGCGCGTGATGCGCTCAAAGCTCGTGCTCGGCATCGCCGATGGATGGCTTTCGGTCGATGACCAGATTATTTATCGCGCGAAGGATCTGAAGGTCGGCCTGTTCAAGCAGGGCACGAGCCTGGGCTAACGCGCATCACCAAGAAGACAACGATAGAGGCGAGGGTGTCATGAGGCGGGTTGTGGTCACCGGGATGGGTATCGTCTCGTCGATCGGAAACAACACCCAGGAAGTGCTTGCGAGCCTTCACGAGGCGAAGTCCGGGATTTCACGAGCCGAGAAATATGCCGAGCTTGGCTTCCGTTCGCAGGTGCAAGGTGCGCCGACGCTCGATCCCTCGACAGTGGTCGACCGCCGCGCGATGCGCTTCCTCGGTCAGGGCGCCGCGTGGAATCATGTCGCGATGGAGCAGGCGATTCAGGACTCTGGTCTGTCGCCCGACGAGGTCTCCAACATCCGCACCGGCATCATCATGGGTTCCGGTGGCCCTTCGGCGCGTACCATCGTCGAAGCCGCTGACATCACCCGCACCAAGGGGCCGAAGCGCGTCGGTCCCTTTGCCGTGCCGAAGGCGATGTCGTCCACCGCGTCGGCGACGCTCGCGACCTGGTTCAAGATCAAGGGCGTGAACTATTCGATCTCCTCGGCCTGTGCGACGTCGAACCATTGCGTCGGCAACGCCTATGAAACGATCCAGATCGGCAAGCAGGACGTGATCTTCGCCGGCGGGTGCGAAGAGCTCGACTGGTCGCTGTCGGTGCTGTTCGACGCCATGGGCGCGATGTCCTCGAAGTATAACGACACGCCCGCCACCGCCTCGCGTCCCTACGACCTCAACCGCGACGGCTTCGTCATTGCCGGCGGCGCCGGGGTGCTGGTGCTGGAAGAGTTCGAGCATGCCAAGGCGCGCGGCGCACGCATCTACGGCGAGATCGTCGGCTATGGCGCGACCTCGGACGGCTACGACATGGTCGCGCCGTCGGGCGAAGGCGCCGAGCGCTGCATGCGCATGGCGATGTCGACGGTGAAGACCAAGGTCGACTACATCAATCCGCACGCCACCTCGACGCCGGCCGGCGATCCGCCTGAGATCGACGCGCTGCGTCGGGTATTCGGCGCCGGCGAAAAGTGTCCGCCGATCTCGGCGACCAAGGCGCTGACCGGCCACTCGCTGGGCGCCACCGGCGTGCAGGAGGCCATATACTCCCTGCTGATGATGAACAACGGCTTCATCTGCGAGAGCGCGCACATCCAGGAGCTCGATCCCGTGTTCGCGGACATGCCGATCGTGCGCAAGCGCATCGACAACGTCAAGATTGGCACCGTTCTGTCGAACTCGTTCGGCTTCGGCGGCACCAACGCCACGCTGGTGTTCAGCCGGATGGACGTGTGACGGCGTCGTTGTCGCATCGTAGATTTTCTCGTCATAGCCGGCAAAAGCGCGAAGCGCGTCTTCGCGCTTTTGCTTGGGCATGCCGAAAGCGGAGGTGATCCCGAGATGGAAGGTTTGATGAAAGGCAAGCGCGGTCTGGTCATGGGCATCGCCAATGATCATTCGATCGCCTGGGGCATGGCGAAGACGCTGCATGCTCACGGCGCCGAGCTTGCCTTCACCTTCCAGGGCGAGGCCCTCGGCAAGCGCGTCAAGCCGCTCGCGGAATCGCTCGGCGTGGAATTGGTGCTGCCTTGTGACGTCGAGGACATTGCCGGCGTCGATGCGACGTTCGACGTCTTGCGTGAAAAATGGGGCAAGCTCGATTTCGTCATCCACGCCATCGGCTTTGCAGACAAGAACGAGCTGAAGGGTCGCTACGCCGACACCAGCCGCGAGAATTTCTCGCGCACCATGGTGATCTCCTGCTTCTCGTTCACGGAGGTCGCAAAGCGCGCGGCCGAGCTGATGACGGACGGCGGCAGCATGATCACGCTGACCTTCGGCGCCTCGGAACGCTCGATGCCGAATTACAACGTGATGGGCGTGGCCAAGGCGGCGCTGGAAGCGTCGGTGCGCTATCTGGCCTCCGATTTCGGGCCCCGCGGCATCCGCGTCAACGCGATCTCCGCGGGCCCCATCCGTACGCTCGCCGGTTCCGGCATCGGCGAAGCGCGCGCGATGTTCGCGTTCATGCAGAAGCATTCGCCGCTGCGCCGCGGCGTCACGCTCGACGAACTCGGCGGCTCGGCGCTGTATCTGCTGTCTGATCTCTCGGGCGGCGTGACCGGCGAGATCCATTATGTCGATTCCGGCTACAACATCGTGCTGATGCCGCGGCCGGACGATTTGAAGGCGGAAGGTTAACCCGCCGCGATCGTCTCCGCGCGCTGGAAGGCGGGCCGCGCCATGCAACGCGCGATATAGGCGTCGAAGGCCGGCCGCGTCGGCACCATCTTGAACAGGCGCACCGCGAAATTCAGCCCCGATCCGATCGTGACGTCGGCGGCGGAAAATTCCTCTCCGAGAATCCAGGGCCCCTTTTCGAGCGCGGCCTCCAGGACATCGAACACTTGCGTCGCACTGCCCCAGGCCGCAGTCGAGGTCGGCACCTCGATCTTGGTGAAGATCTGGATGATCGCCGGCTCGATGCAGCTGGGCGAGAAGAACAGCCATTGCAGATAGCGCGCGCGGCGCGGATCGGTGATTGCGGGCGCGAGCTTCGTCTCGGGGTAACGGTCGGCGATATAGGCGCAGATCGCGGCGGCCTCGCCAAGCGCGGCTTCGCCGTCGGCGAGCGCCGGCACCTTGCCCATCGGATTGACCTTCAAATAATCCGGGGCCTTCTGCGCACCCGTCGAAATGTCGGTCAGCACCCGCTCGTAGGGCAGGCCGCTCTCTTCCATCAGCCAGAGCGTCGAGAACGAACGCGAGCGGGGCGACCAATAGAGCTTGATCATGGGAGCGGGCCTTTCCTCTTCCACCGGTAGCACTTCATCATGAACCCGTTCGACGGCTCGACCTCTTCGTTCTCGAACACAAAGCCTTCGCGCTCGTACCAGCGCCAGGCCTTTTCGTTCTCGCGGACGCAGCGCAGATACATCTCGTCGGGCAATTGCGTGCGCGTGAAGGCAAGCAGTTTTCGTCCGAGCGATTGTCCCTGATAGACCGGCCCGACGAACAGCATGTCGAGATAGAGCTTCGGCAGATGCAGCGCGAGCATCGCGGCGATGGTGCCGTGATCGTCGGCGACGAACAGGCTCCAACCGTTTTCGATCTCGCGCCGGATGCGCGCACGCAAATTGGCCAGCAGGAATTGGCTGGCCTCGGCGAGCCCGGTCGAGACCCAGCTTTCCATCCAGACGCGGCCGATCTCGTCATATTCCTCACTGCGGGCGGGGCGGATGATCGGATCCGACATCGTGGTCTCTCAAGCCTTCTGGCTGCGCACGGCGTGGCGCGGGCGTGCCTTGCCGGCCGACAGGCATACGACTTCGGAGATTTGCAGCAGCTGGCGGGCCAGCGGGCTGGTCTTGCGCCAGACCATGCCGATGGTGCGCGACGGTTCGGGGTCGCGGAAGCGCGACAGCGAGACCGAGGCCGATCGCGTCTCCACCGACACCGCCATCTCGGGAATAAGCGTAACGCCGATGCCGGCGCTGACCATCTGGACCAGCGTCGACAGCGAATTCGCATCCAGCATCTCGCGCGGCGGCGCCGACTGCATGTTGCAGAACGACAGCGCCTGGTCGCGGAAGCAATGGCCTTCTTCGAGCAGCAACAGCCGCATCTCACGCATCATCTCGCGTGATGGCGCCGGCGTGCCGGCATCCGTGCCCGGCCGCACCAGCAGGAATTTCTCCTCGAACAGGGCGACCTCGGTGAGCGAGGGTTCGGAGACCGGCAGCGCGACGATCGCGGTATCGAGCCGGCCTTCCAACAGTTCCTGGATCAGCCGCGGCGTCATGGTCTCGCGCACCCGGATGTCGAGCTCCGGATGCATGCGCGTGAGGTTCTTGGTGATCTTGGGCAGGAGATACGGCGCGATGGTCGGGATCATGCCGATGCGCAGCCGGCCCGCAAAACGGTCCTGCGAGGCGCGGGCAAAGTCGCCGAGCTCATCGACCGAGCGCAGGATATCGCGGACGCGCTGGGCGAGCTCCTCGCCGAACCGGGTCAGCGCCACCTGGCGCGCGCTGCGCTCCAGCAGCAGCCCGCCGAGCGCCTCCTCCAATTCCTTGATCTGCATCGACAGCGCCGGCTGCGAGATGGAACAAGCCTCCGCGGCGCGGCCGAAATGGCCATGGCGCGCCAATGCGTCGAAATATCGCAGCTGGCGCAGCGTCAGATTGATCATCAGAAAAACCTATCGCAGCGATCATTAAAGTCAACTTCCCCTGATCGAAGGCGGCGCCTAGAGTGGTTCGACCTGGTCAATGGCGCTGATGCGGCGCACCAGAGGAGGTATTCATGGACGACACTTCGAAGTGCCCGTTTTCGGGCGGCAAACGCGTGCCAGCAAACCGCGACTGGTGGCCCACCAATCTCAGCATCGAGATGCTGCACAAGAATTCCAGCCTGTCCGATCCGATGGGCAAGGAATTCGACTATGCCAAGGAATTCAAGACGCTCGACCTGAACGCGGTCATCAAGGACCTCACCGCCCTGATGACGGATTCGCAGGAATGGTGGCCCGCCGATTTCGGTCATTACGGCGGCCTGATGATCCGCATGGCCTGGCACAGCGCGGGGACCTATCGCATCACCGACGGCCGCGGCGGCGCCGGTGCCGGTCAGCAGCGTTTCGCGCCGCTCAACTCCTGGCCCGACAATGCCAACCTCGACAAGGCGCGCCGGCTGCTCTGGCCGATCAAGCAGAAATACGGCCGCAAGATTTCCTGGGCCGACCTGATGGTGCTGGCCGGCAACGTCGCGCTGGAATCGATGGGCTTCAAGACCTTTGGCTTCGCCGGTGGCCGGGCTGATGTCTGGGAGCCGGAAGAGCTCTATTGGGGTCCGGAAGGCACCTGGCTTGGCGATGAGCGCTACAGCGGCGAACGCCAGCTCGCCGAACCGCTCGGCGCCGTGCAGATGGGTCTCATTTACGTCAATCCGGAGGGCCCGAACGGCAAGCCGGATCCGGTCGCCGCGGCCAAGGACATCCGCGAGACCTTCTTCCGCATGGCGATGAACGACGAGGAAACCGTCGCGCTGATCGCCGGCGGCCACACCTTCGGCAAGACCCATGGCGCGGGTGATCCGTCGCTGGTCGGACCCGAGCCGGAAGCCGGCGCGCTGGAAGATCAGGGCCTCGGCTGGAAGAGCAAGCATGCTTCGGGCCTCGCCGGCGATTCCATCACCAGCGGTCTCGAAGTGACCTGGACGACGACGCCGACGAAGTGGAGCAACAACTTCTTCGAGAACCTGTTCAAGTACGAATGGGAGCTGACGAAGAGCCCCGGTGGTGCGAACCAATGGGTGGCCAAGGGTGCCGAGGCGATCATTCCGGATCCGTTCGACAAGTCGAAGAAGCATCGCCCGACGATGCTGACCACCGACCTCTCGCTACGCTTCGATCCGGCCTATGAGAAGATCTCGCGCCGCTTCCTCGAAAACCCCGACCAGTTCGCGGACGCGTTCGCCCGCGCCTGGTTCAAGCTGACCCACCGCGACATGGGTCCGGTCCAACGCTACCTCGGCCCGCTGGTGCCGAAGGAGACGCTGATCTGGCAGGATCCGATCCCGAAGGTCGATCACGAGCTGGTCTCCGATCAGGACATCGCGTCGCTCAAGAGCAAGATCCTGGGTTCGGGCCTCTCGGTGCCCGAGCTGGTGTCGACCGCCTGGGCGTCGGCCTCGACGTTCCGTGGTTCGGACAAGCGCGGCGGCGCCAACGGTGCGCGTATCCGCCTTGCCCCGCAAAAGGACTGGGAGGTCAACCAGCCGGCCCAGCTCGCCAAGGTGCTCGGCAAGCTCGAAGCGATCCAGAAGGACTTCAACGCCTCTTCAGGTGCCAAGAAGGTCTCGATCGCCGACCTGATCGTGCTCGGCGGTTCTGCCGCGGTCGAGAAGGCCGCCAAGGATGCCGGCGTCGACGTGAAAGTCGGCTTCACGCCGGGCCGCATGGATGCGTCGCAGGAGCAGACTGACGCCGCCTCCTTCGCGCCGCTGGAGCCGCGGGCTGACGGCTTCCGCAACTATGTCGGCAAGAAGCATCAGTTCATGCGGGAAGAGGAAGCACTCGTCGATCGCGCGCAGCTTCTCAAGCTCACCGGTCCCGAGCTGACGGTGCTCGTCGGCGGCCTGCGCGTGCTCGGTGCCAATGCGAACGGGTCGAAGCACGGCGTCTTCACCTCCAAGGTCGGCACGCTGTCCAACGACTATTTCGTCAACCTGCTCGACATGGGCACGGCGTGGACACCTGTTGCCGACGGCTCCTATGAGGGCCGCGACCGCAAGACCAATGCGGTGAAATGGACCGGCTCGCGCGCCGATCTGATCTTCGGCTCGCACTCGCAGCTCCGCGCCTTCGCCGAGGTCTATGCCTCGTCGGATGCCAAGCAGCAGTTCGTGCAGGACTTCGCCAAGGCCTGGACCAAGGTGATGAACCTCGACCGCTTCGACCTCGCGGCGTGAGGTGTTGCTCCACCTCTCCCGCGTGCGGGAGAGGTCGACGCGCGAAGCGCGGCGGGTGAGGTTTCTTTCCTCATCGGGAATCGCTCCGCGGAGAAACCCTCTCCCCGCCCCTCTCCCGCAAGCGGGAGAGGGAGCACAGCTCTCTCAGCGAACACAAACAAAAAGGGCGGCCTCTCGGCCGCCCTTCGTGCTTCTGAGTTGGCTTTGAGCGACTACTCGCCGGCCGCTTCGCGCGGGGCCTTCTCGCCCTCGCCGCCCCTGTCCTTGCCTTCGAGGTCTTCGCCGGTGGTCTGGTCGACGACCTTCATCGAGAGGCGGGTCTTGCCGCGATCGTCGAAGCCGAGCAGCTTGACCTTGACCTTGTCGCCTTCCTTGACGACGTCGGAGGTCTTCTGCACCCGGTTGGCCGCGAGCTGGCTGATGTGGACGAGACCGTCCTTGGAGCCGAAGAAGTTCACGAAGGCGCCGAACTCCATCACCTTGACGACGGTGCCGTCATAGATCTGGCCGACTTCCGGATCGGAAGCGATCGACTTGATCCACTTGATCGCAGCCTTCATCGCTTCGCCGTCGGAGGAGGCGACCTTCACGGTGCCGTCGTCCTCGATGTTGACCTTGGCGCCGGTCTTCTCGACGATCTCGCGGATCACCTTGCCGCCGGTGCCGATCACTTCGCGGATCTTGTCGGTGGCGATCTTGAAGGTCTCGATGCGCGGCGCGTATTCGCCGAGTTCGGCGCGGGCGTTGGTGAGCGCCTTGGCCATCTCGCCGAGGATGTGGATACGACCATCCTTGGCCTGGGCCAGCGCGACCTTCATGATCTCCTCGGTGATGCCCTCGATCTTGATGTCCATCTGGAGCGAGGTGATACCCTGTTCGGTACCCGCGACCTTGAAGTCCATGTCGCCGAGATGATCCTCGTCGCCGAGGATGTCGGAGAGAACCGCGTAGCGCTTGTCTTCGAGGATCAGGCCCATCGCGATGCCCGCGGTCGGCCGCTTCAACGGCACACCGGCATCCATCAGCGCGAGCGAGGCGCCGCAGACCGAAGCCATCGAGGACGAGCCGTTCGATTCGGTGATCTCCGACACCACCCGCGTGGTGTAGGGGAATTCGTGATGCGGCGGCAGCACGGGGTGGATCGCGCGCCAGGCGAGCTTGCCGTGGCCGATCTCGCGGCGCTTGGTGCCGCCGAGGCGACCGGTCTCACCGACCGAGTAGGGAGGGAAGTTGTAGTGCAGCAGGAACGTCTCTTTGTACGTTCCCGACAGCGCGTCGATGTACTGCTCGTCCTCGCCGGTGCCGAGCGTGGTCACGACCATCGCCTGGGTCTCGCCGCGGGTGAACAGCGCCGAGCCGTGGGCGCGGGGCAGCACGCCGACTTCGGCGACGATGTTGCGCACGGTCTTCGAGTCACGTCCGTCGATGCGCTTGCCGGTGTCGAGGATGTTCCAGCGAACGATCTTCGCCTCGAGCTCCTTGAACACGGCGCTGATGCGCAGCTTGTCGTATTTCGGCTCCTGCCCTTCGGGGAAGTAGTGGGCGATCACCTTTTCCTTGACCTTGCCGACCGCCGCGTAGCGATCCTGCTTGACCGGAATGGCGTAGGCGGAGCGCAGCTCCTGCTCGACGAGGCCGAGCATTTCCTTCTCGAGCGCGGAATTGTCGATGACGGTGACCTCGCGCGGCTCCTTGGCGGCCTTCTCGGCGAGCTCGATGATCGCCTTGATGACCGGCTGGAAGTGGCGGTGACCGAACATCACGGCGCCGAGCATGATGTCTTCGTTCAGCTCCTTGGCTTCCGATTCCACCATCAGCACGGCGTCGGCGGTGCCGGCGACGACGAGGTCGAGCTGGGTGTCGACCATCTCGTCGAGCGTCGGGTTGAGGATGAACTCGTCGTTGGCGAAGCCGACGCGGGCGGCGCCGATCGGGCCCTTGAACGGCGCGCCCGACAGTGTCAGCGCGGCCGAGGAAGCCACCAGCGCGACGATGTCGGGATCGTTCTCCATGTCGTGCGACAGCACGGTGGCGATCACCTGGGTCTCGTTGCGCCAGCCGTCGACGAACAGCGGACGGATCGGACGGTCGATCAGGCGGGAGACCAGCGTCTCCTTCTCGGTCGGTCGGCCCTCGCGCTTGAAATAGCCGCCGGGAATGCGGCCAGCTGCGTAGGTCTTTTCCTGGTAATCGACGGTCAGCGGCAGGAAGTCGACGCCTTCACGCGGCGCCTTCGCCGCAACGACGGTGGCGAGCACCACGGTCTCGCCATAGGTGGCGATGACGGCGCCGTCGGCCTGGCGTGCGATCTTGCCGGTTTCGAGCTTCAGTGGGCGTCCGCCCCAGTCGATCTCGACTGAATGCTTATTGAACATAGAGGTCTTCTTTCATGGGTTCTCGAAAGAAGGGACGGCTCGAAAAACAAAAACCATGTCAAGATTGCAGGACGCTGATCGGAGCGGGCGATCAGCGTCCTGCGATCCTGCCATGGTTTTTGGATGTCGGATGGCGTCCATCCTTTCGGGTCATACGGGCACCTTGCCCGTTGCGCCCAGCCGCCGGATTGCTGCTGGACTGTCAGTCGGCACGTTCACGAACACCGAACCGCGGTCTTCGCGGATCATGCCCCGGATGCGGAGCCTCATTGGCCCGCACCGGACGCACGCGTGAGCCTCGATCAAAAACCTTAAAACAAGCGCTTTCGCTCGAAACCACGCGCTAAAACGCGCGCCGGTGGCGCGCGCAAGAACTCTTAACGACGAATGTTGTGCTTCTCGAGCAGCGCCTTGTACCGCGCCTCGTCCCGCTTCTTCAGGTAGTCGAGGAGCGAACGGCGGGTCGAGACCAGCTTCAGGAGGCCACGACGCGAATGGTTGTCCTTCACGTGGGTCTTGAAGTGGTTGGTCAGGTTGTTGATGCGTTCCGACAGGATCGCGACCTGAACCTCCGGCGAGCCGGTGTCGCCGGCCTTGGTGGCATTCGTCTTGATGACTTCCGCTTTGCGTTCTGCGGCAATCGACATCGTCAATTTCTCTCGTTGCGACCGGTTGAGGCAGTCAAGCCGGTCAGGTTGAACACACGCTTGGGGATGATTTCGCCATTGCCAACTTCGGCAAGCGCCAAAAGACGGCCTGCCACCGTGACATAGACTGTGCCGCTACTTGTGGGCGCATCCCGTCCGCGCAACAAAACGGCTTGGCCCCGATGGAGCCTTGCCGCATCAGCCCGAGTGACGGCCAGTGCCGGGATGTCGTCCAGCGCGGTCTCAACAGGCATCAGCGCGTCGGCGAGGTTTCCCTCACCGGACGCGGCTCTATCGCACAAAGCCTCCAACTGATCCAGCGGAATCATGTCATTTTCGTCAAACGGGCCGACCAGGGTTCGCCTGAGCGCGCAGATATGGCCGAAAGTGCCAAGAATCCGGCCCATATCGCGGGCCAGCGCGCGGACATAAGTCCCCTTGCCGCACTCGGCCTCGAATACAGCTCGATCGTTATCTGGTTGATCTACAAGGGTTAAATGGTGAATTTCGACCGGACGCGCAGCCAGCTCCACCACCTCGCCGTCACGGGCGAGATCATAGGCCCGCTCGCCCTGGACCTTGATCGCCGAATAGCGCGGCGGAACCTGCTCGACCACACCGGTAAATCGAGGCAGCAGGGCGAGGATGGCCTCACGGGTCGGGCGCTGGTCCGATGTTGCGGTGACCTGGCCCTCGGTATCGTCGGTATCGCGCTCCTCGCCCCAGCACACGGTGAAACGGTAGCGCTTGCGGCCGTCCATGACGAAGGGAACAGTCTTGGTGGCTTCGCCGAGCGCGATCGGCAGGCCACCTGATGCGAGCGGATCGAGCGTGCCGGCATGGCCCGCGCGCTTGGCGTTGAACAGGCGCTTGAGCACGGCAACGGCCTGCGTCGAGGTCATCCCGATCGGCTTGTCGAGCACGACCCAGCCGTGCACGTCGCGCCGGTCGCGGCGCGGCTGATTGCCCTTCGGCTTGCCCGCGCGCGGATCGTTGTTGACGCGACGCGTCTCGTGATGCGGTTGAGCATTGCCCCCGGCATCTGCAAAATTATTTCGCTGCAGGTCGCGCGTATCGGCCTCGTCGCTGTCGATCGCGCCGTGAGCGGGGTCCATCATCATTGCTCTTCTTCCCGATCCGTCTCCGGATCCTGTTCCGGATTCTTGTCCAAGTCCTTCTGCACCGCAGGTGTTCGCAAAAGCTTCTCGATCCGTTCCGCTTCGTCGAATCGCTCGTCGACGCGGAAGCGAATGTCAGGTGCAAATTTCAGGTTAACGCGCCGCGCGACCTCGCCGCGCAGGAATTTCTTGTTGCGCTCGAGCGCAGCGATGACGAGCTCGGTGTCGCGGCCACCAAGCGGCATCACGTAGATTGTCGCGAGCTTCAAATCAGGCGACATCCGCACCTCCGGCACGGTGATGATGTGACCTTCGAGGTCCGCATCATGCACGCTGCCTTGCGCCAGAATCTCGGCTATCGCGTGGCGAACCTGCTCGCCGACGCGCAGCTGACGCTGCGAGCCGCCGGGCGCGGAAGTCTTTTTCTGATGATGGCGCGGCATGGTCGAAAATCACCTCGTCGTGCCCGCGTTGGGACACGAGCATTGTCGTTTGTCCTGTGAAACGAATGAGGCGCGGATGGCCGGATAAAATCCGGCCATCGCACTCCCGCAATTTCAGCTCAAAAAGATCCGGACGCTTCGGTAAGATTTGGACTTACAGGGAGCGCTGGATCGTCTCCACGCGATAACACTCGATGACATCGCCTGCGCGCATGTCGTGGTAGTTCTCGAAGGCCATGCCGCATTCCTGACCGGACTGGACTTCCTTCACTTCGTCCTTGAAGCGCTTCAGCGTCGACAGCTTGCCTTCGTGCACGACGACGTTGTCGCGGATCAGGCGCACATTGGCGCCGCGTTCCACGGTGCCATCGGTGACGCGACAGCCGGCCACCTTGCCGACCTTGGAGATGTTGAAGATCTCCAGAATCGAGGCATTGCCCAGCATGGTTTCGCGCAAGGTCGGCGCGAGCAGACCGCTCATCGCCTTCTTCACGTCGTCCACGAGGTCGTAGATGATGTTGTAGTAACGGATCTCGATGCCGTTGCGCTTGGCGGCGGCCGCCGCCTCCTTGTTGGCACGAACCGAGAAGCCGATGATCGCGGCGTTGAAGCCCTCCGCGAGCGTCACGTCGGATTCCGAGATGCCGCCGACGCCGGCATGCAGGATGCGGGCAGCGACCTCGTCGGTGCCGAGCTTCTCCAGCGAGCCGAGGATCGCTTCCAGCGAGCCCTGCACGTCGGCCTTGATGATCAGCGGGAATTCCTTGCGGCCCGCCGTCTTCAGCTGCGACATCATCTGCTCGAGCGAGCCGCGCATGCCGGAGATCGAAGCAGCCGCGTTCTCGCGCTTCTGGTGCGCGCGGTAGCTGGTGACCTGACGAGCGCGGGCTTCGTTCTCGACCACCGCGAGACGATCGCCGGCTTCCGGCGGACCGTTGAAGCCGAGCACCTCGACCGGCACCGAGGGACCGGCTTCCTGCACCGTCTCGCCCTGATCCGAGATCAGCGCGCGGACGCGGCCCATCTCGGCACCGGCGACGATGATGTCGCCGACGCGGAGCGTGCCGCGCTGGACCAGCACGGTCGCAACCGGACCACGGCCGCGGTCGAGCTTGGCCTCGATCACGGTACCTTCGGCCGGACGCTCCGAATTGGTCTTCAGCTCGAGGATGTCGGCCTGCAGCGCGATCATCTCGAGCAGCTTGTCGAGATTGGTCTTGTTCTTGGCGGACACTTCGACGTCGACGACGTCGCCGCCGAAGGATTCCACCTGCACCTCGTGCTGGAGCAGCTCGGTGCGCACGCGCTCGGGCTTGGCGTCGGGCTTGTCGATCTTGTTGATGGCAACAATGATCGGCACGCGGGCCGCCTTGGCGTGGTTGATGGCCTCGACGGTCTGCGGCATGACGCCGTCATCGGCCGCAACCACCAGCACGACGATGTCGGTGACCTTGGCGCCGCGGGCGCGCATCGCGGTGAACGCGGCGTGGCCGGGCGTGTCGATGAAGGTGATCTTCTTGCCGCTTTCGGGCGACAGCACCTGATAGGCGCCGATATGCTGGGTGATGCCGCCGGCTTCGCCGGAGACAACGTTGGCATGGCGGAGCGCGTCGAGCAGCGAGGTCTTGCCGTGGTCGACGTGACCCATCACCGTCACCACGGGCGAACGCGTCTCGGTGTCGGTGGAATCGTCGACGGCGTCGAACAGGCCTTCTTCAACGTCCGACGCGGCGACGCGCTTGACGGTGTGGCCGAGCTCTTCGGCGATCAGTTGCGCGGTATCGGCATCGATCACGTCGGTGATCTTGTGCATCGCGCCTTGCTTCATCAGCATGCGGATGACGTCGACCGCGCGTTCGGACATGCGGTTGGCGAGTTCCTGGATGGTGATCGCTTCCGGGATGACCACCTCGCGGACGAGCTTTTCCTTCGGCTCGTTCGCGGCATGACCCTTCAGGCGCTGGGTGCGGCGGCGGAACGAGGCGATCGAACGCTCGCGGACCTCGTCGGCATTGAGCGCGGTCACGACCGTGAGGCGGCCGCGTTCCTTTTGCGGGCCGGGCTTGTGCGTGGGCTTGGGGGCGACCACGGGACGTGCGGCGCCGCCGGGGCCACGGCGGATCTGGCGCGGACCATCGTCCTCGTCCGGTCCGGCTGCGACGGCCGGCGTGCGACCCACAGGGCCTCCCGGCCTCGCGGGGGTGGTTGCCGGACGGGCGGTGGTCGTCGCGCCGGGTCGGGTGGTGGTCGGCGCGGGGCGCGGAGCGCTGGGGGTTGCCGGGGCGGCTGCCGCAGGACGCGCGGCCGATGCCGGCTGCTCGCCTTCGCCAAAGCGCTTCTTGGCTTCTGTCTCGGCCTTGCGCTTGGCTTCGTCCTCGTGACGGTGGCGCTCTTCCTCGGCCTTGCGGCGCGATTCAGCGGCTTCGCGCTCGGCGCGCTCGGCGGCCTCGCGGACGGCGCGGCGCTGCGCCTCTTCCTCGGCCTGGCGACGCTCTTCGATTTCGCGCACCTTGGCATCGGCCAGCGCACTGGCGCGGGCGGAGCGTTCGTCCTCGGTCAGCGTTCGGAGCACGACGCCGGAGCCGGAGTTGCGGGGCGGAGCCGGGCGCGCGGGAGCGGGTGTCGGCGCGGCCGGCGCCGGCTTCGCGACAGCCGCGGGCGCCTGCGGCTCCGGGCTGCCGTCGATACGGCGCTTGCCGCGCTTCTCGACCACGACCTGCTTGCTGCGGCCATGGCTGAAGCTCTGGCGCACAGTGCCCGTTTCGACGCGCGGCTTGAGCGATAGCGTCTTGCTCGGAACGCTCAGCTTCTTGTCGTCTGGGGTCTTGGTATCAACCATTCAGCAGTCCTAATCCTGATTTATTCAGTGTTGTGCGTTGCCGCACCGTCCTATCGGGTCGTCGTGTCTCTCAGAAATCCTAGCCGGGCTTTTCGGCAGTCTTGTCAGCGTCCGCCATCCGGTATCGGACCAGCATCTGGCTACGCGACAGGAATGACTTGCTCGCCGGGCCTGCGAGCAGGGCAGCATGTATCACATTTGACCGGGTAAGTGCCAAATCCAATTCTTCAGATTTCAATGCGGTGATGACCGGAATCGAGGGCTGGACCCCGTCATTTCCGGCTTTTTGCCGCGCCAGCATGTCCAACTTGCGGATTCCGTCCCCGGCCCCGTCGCTGGCATGGATCAGGACCTCGGCCGTGCCTTCCCGCAAGGCGCTTTCGACCTTGCCGAAACCGGCGACGATCTGCCTCGCCTTGGCGGCGATCCCAAGGGCTTCGGTCACGCTCCGGACCAGGAGCGCCTCGATGTCGGCGGGAAGCGTCGGAGAAACGCGCAGGTCGCGTTTGAAGGCTTTGGTAAATTGGTGACGCCGGACCGCTTCCGCAACCACTTGCCGCGACGCCGTGACCCACATGCCCCGTCCGGGCAGCTTGCGCTTGAGATCGGGAACTATATCCCCGGTGGGCGATACGACGAAGCGGATGAGCTCGTCGATCGGCCGGACTTCGCGGCTGACCGCGCACATGCGCATGGTCGCGGACCTTTCGGCCCGCGGTCCATGGTCAAGTTCGTTGTCAGTGCTGGCAAGCATCCGGGCGACATTCTCCTTCGTCCTTAAGCCGGCTGATCTTCGGCGGCGTCAGCCTCTTGGGCCGGCTTGGCGAGGTCAGCCTCGGTGATCCAGCCGGCCTTGACGCGGGCCTGCATGATCATGGCTTCCGCGTCGTCGCGGGAGATGCCGAGGCCGTCGAGCGCGCCGGCAAACTTGGCCTGCTCGCCGCCGTCCTTGCGCTCGGTCCAGCCGACCAGATCGTCGGTGGCGCAGCCTGCGAGGTCTTCGACCGTCTTGATGTCGTTCTCACCGAACTTCACCAGCATCTTCGAGGTCACGCCGGGCACGTCCTTGACGGCGTCCTCGACGCCGAGTTCCTTGCGCTTGGCCTCGATCTCGGCTTCCTGCTGATCGAGATATTCGCGGGCGCGGCTCTGCAGTTCCTGCGCGGTCTCCTCGTCAAAACCCTCGATACCTGCGAGTTCCTTGAGGTCCACCATCGCGAGTTCCTCGACCGAGGTGAAGCCTTCGGAGGCGAGCAGCTGGCCGACCACCTCGTCGACATTGAGCGATTCCATGAAGACGCGGGTGGAGTTCTCGAAGTCGGCCTGGCGGCGCTCCGATTCCTCCTGCTCGGTCAGGATGTCGATATCCCAGCCGGTCAGCTGCGAGGCCAGACGCACGTTCTGGCCGCGGCGGCCGATCGCCAGCGAGAGCTGGTTGTTGGTGTCGGGCACCACGACCTCGATGCGCTCGCGGTCCTCGTCGATGACGACCTTGGAGACCTCGGCCGGCGCCAGCGCGTTGACCACGAAGGTCGCGATGTCCGGCGACCAGGGGATGATGTCGATCTTTTCGCCCTGCAATTCGTTCACCACGGCCTGCACGCGCGAGCCGCGCATACCGACGCAGGCGCCGACCGGATCGACGGAGGAATCGCGGGAAATCACGCCGATTTTCGCGCGCGAGCCCGGATCGCGGGCCACCGCCTTGATCTCCACGATACCGTCGTAGATCTCAGGCACCTCCTGCGCGAACAGTTTCGCCATGAACTGCGGATGGGTGCGGGAGAGGAAGATCTGCGGGCCGCGGGTCTCGCGGCGGACATCGAAGATATAGGCGCGGACGCGGTCGCCATTGCGGAACACTTCGCGCGGCAGCATCTCGTCGCGGCGGATGATGGCCTCGCCGCGGCCGAGATCGACGATCACGCTGCCATACTCGACGCGCTTGACGACGCCATTGACGATGTCGCCGATGCGGTCCTTGAATTCCTGATATTGCCGGTCGCGCTCGGCCTCGCGCACCTTCTGCACGATCACCTGTTTGGCCGACTGCGCGGCGATGCGGCCGTATTCCAGCGGCGGCAGGGTGTCGGCGATGGTGTCGCCGACCTGGGCGCCGGGGTTGGCACGCTGCGCGTCGACCAGCGAAATCTGGTTGGAATGGTTTTCGACCTTGTCGACCACCAGCATGTGCCGCGACAGCCGCAGCTCGCCCTTCTTCGGATCGATCTCTGCGTGAACGTCCGTCTCGCTGCCGTAACGGGCGCGCGCTGCCTTGGCGATGGCATCTTCCATCGCCGCAATGACGATGCCGCGATCGATCGATTTTTCGCGAGCGACGGCGTCGGCGATCTGGAGCAATTCAAGTCGATTGGCGCTGACTGCCATGGCTAGTCTCCTTCGTCAGGCTCGATCTCGCCGCGCCGCGCGCGTTCGGCGGCAAGGCGATGTTTCTTCGTATTGGTCGGGGCCGGCTTCTTCTGCTTTTGCGGCCTGGTGTTCCTGGTGGTCTTCGCGCTGATCTCGGCGTGGGGCGCCTGCGGCGGCTCGATACCGAGATCCCGGCGCATCCGGCGCTCCTCGGCCTTGCCGCGGCGCATGGATTCCGCGATCAGCTCATCAGTCAGCACCAGCCGTGCCTCGCCGATATCTTCCATCGTCAGCAGCACATCGGCGTTGTCGGTCGCCTTGGCGTCATCGCGATGCAGGTGCACGCGGTCGCCTTCGACGGCGCCAAGCGTGCCACGGAACCGCTTGCGGCCTTCATGGGCGACGGCCATTTCGACCTTCACCAGATGCCCGGAATAGCGCTCGAAATCAGAGCGGCGCACCAGCGGACGGTCGATCCCGGGGGAGGAGATTTCCAGCCGGTAGGCGCGGTCGATGGGATCGGCGACGTCGAGCACGGGTGACAGGGCCCGCGAGATCGCCTCGCAATCCTCGAGCTGCATCGAGCCGTCCGGCCGCTCGGCCATGATCTGCACGGTACAGCCAGCCTCGCCGGAGATGCGGATCCGCACGAGGCGGTAGCCCATGCCCTCGAGCACCGGGCCTGCGACCGCCGACACCCGTGCCGCCACGCCCGGCTCGACCACGAGCCTCGGCTCGGCCAGCAACTCGGCATCGGTGGAACCTGCGGTCGGTTCGGTCATATCAGGGGTCAAGGCGCGCGTTGGTTAGAGCTTGGGTTAAGGCTTGATTAAGACTGCATGGCCGCTTCGGAACTTTCCCGACTGCATCGGGCCGTCTCTTCCGCCACGCCGCGTTCAGGTAATAAAAAAGAGCGGGTCCTTTCGGGCCCACTCTCACTACGCGGATCGTATGAGAAGATGAATTGGCGCTGATATAGCTCTTTCCGCCGGCCCGGACAAGGCCCCCTCGCAGGCCGATGCGCGCTTTTTGCACCTCAGTCGGCGCCCCCTGGGTGCGCCGACAGGCGCCCCGAGGAGCAACGCTTCGTTCACAAAGCGGGCCTAAATTCCGCGCTCGTGGGGCGGCTCGAGGCATGGCGCGCCCACGGCGTGCCAGATTCGAGTTGCGTTTCATGACCGTTGCCACGTCACTCATTCCCGGACTGGACGATATCGTCAGACGCGGCGATCCACGGCGTCGCGGCGAGATCGCGAGCGCCATCGCGGCGCTGTTCTTTCAGGACGCCGCGAGGCTCCGTCCCGAGCTGATCGATCTGTTCGACAATCTCCTGATCGATCTCGTGCCGCATGCGGAGCTTGCCTCGCGCGTCGATCTCGCCGAGCGTTTCTCGCTGCTGGACAATGCACCGCCTCATCTTGTCCGCCAGCTCGCCCGCGAAAACGAGATCATGGTGGCGGCGCCGGTGTTACGCCGCTCGCCCGTGCTCGACGACGCCGCGCTCGTCGAGATTGCCCGGCTGAAGGGCCAGGGCCATTTGCTCGCGATGACCGAGCGGCCGACGCTGTCGGCCGACGTCACCGACGTGCTGGTCGAACGCGGCGATCGTGACGTCGTACGCCGGGCGGCCGGCAATGCCGGTGCGACGTTCTCAGCCGGCGGTTATTCGGAATTGATCAAGCGCGCCGGCCAGGACGGCGTGTTGACGCTCAAGATCGGCCAGCGCAAGGATCTCTCTGGCGAGCATCTCAAGCAGCTTCTGGACGGCACGCTCGACGTCATTCGCCGCCGGCTCTCCACCGTGGCCAATCCGGTGCGCCAGGCCGAGATCAAGCGCGCCATGATCGCGATCGAGGAAGCCGCACTGACGGACGGCCCGCGGCGCGATTTCTCGGCCGCACAACGCACCGTGCTTGGCCTGCATCGCGGCGGCCATCTCGGCGAGAGCGCGCTGCTCGGATTCGCCAAGGCGCACAAATACGAGGAATCGGTCGCAACGCTCTCGGCGATGTCAGGCGTCAGGCTCCCGATCCTTGACCGTTTGATCTCGGGCGATCGCTACGACCCGATCCTGATCCTGGGGCGGTTGCTGAACCTCGGCTGGCCCACGGTGCGCGCGCTCATCCTGATGTGGAATGGCCCGAATCGCACGCCGGCCGATGCCGATCTCGAGCAGGCGCGTGTGAACTTCACCCGCTTGATGCCGACCACGGCCGAGCGCGTCGTGAATTTCTGGCGCAACCGGCAGACGATCTAGAGCATGATCCGGAAAAGTGTGAAGCGGTTTTCCGAAGAGATCATGCTGCAACAAGCAGCTAGCGCGCGATGACGATTCGGCCCGATCTCATCGCGCTTCAGCGCCTGCGAAAGCGTAGATAAGCCGCCTTGCGGCCCTCGCGCGCGGCTTTTCGGCCATAGCGTGTCATGGTGTAGCCGGGCCAGGGCTGACGGAAATCATCGGCGCGTTCCGCAAGCCACAGGAAATCCGGCGCGCGCGCGAGATGCGACAGCGTCCAGGCGCAGTAATCGTCGATATCGCAGACGAAGCGGAATTCACCGCCGGCCTTGAGCACGCGCGCCATGGCGGCGATCGTTCTGTCCTGGACGAAGCGCCGCTTCCAGTGCCGCCGCTTCGGCCAGGGATCGGGATGGATCAGATCGATCCGCGACAGCGAGGCATCAGGCAGCCAGGCCAGCAGCTCGGCGGCGTCGCCCGCGAACAGGCGGATGTTGGCGATGTTCGCGGCCTCGATCTGCGCGAGAATCTTTGCCATGCCGTTGACATAGGGCTCGCAGCCGATGAAGCCGGTCGTGGGGAAGCTCTGCGCCTCCGCCGCGAGATGCTCGCCGCCCCCGAAGCCGATCTCGAGCCGGACATCTTGCACTGCGGGGTCGAAAATATCGGCGGCGGTCGCCGGCTTCTCGCTCGTGATGTCGAGCGCGAGATGCGGCAGCAGATGGTCGACCAGCTCGGCCTGGTGCTGCCTGAGCTTGTGGCCCTTGCGCCGTCCGAAGAAGGCGCGCTCGCCGTCCGCGCGATCGGGATCTGATTTGCGTTCGCTCATCGCAGCGTCTGGTACAGGCGATAGAGCAGCCGTGCGCGCGGCTCGAGCGATGAAACGTAGATCTGCTCATAATGGGTGTGTGCGCCCTTGCCGTCGACGCCGAGCCCGTCGAGGGTGGCGGTGTGCGGCGCCGTGAAATTGCCGTCGGAGCCGCCGCCAGTGCGGGTGTCGATCAGCTCGAAGCCGATCTCCGCGGCGAGCGTTTTCGCATGCTCAAACAGCGCGGCGCCCGCATTGCCCTTCTCGTAAGGCGGGCGGTTGAGCTCGCCGGTGACGGTGACGGTGACGCCGGCGGTTTTCGACGTCAGCCCCAGAATCTTTCCGACGAATTCCTCCGCGTCGCCGATGCCAGGCACGCGCAGATCGACTTCGGCATAGGCCTCTTCCGGCGTCACGTTGGGCCGCGTGCCGCCGCGCACCACGCCGACATTGACGGTGACGCCGCGCTTCAGGTCGTTCATCCCTTCCAGCGTCTGGATGACATTGGCGAGCTCGCGGATGGCGCTGCGGCCGTCTTCCGGGCGGGAGCCGGCATGCGCCGGCACGCCTTTGATGAACACCTCGAATCGTCCAACGCCCTTGCGCCCGGTGACGATCTTGCCGCCGTCCCGCGCCGGCTCCGTCACCAGCACGTATTTGGCCTTGCGCCCCTCCTGCTCGATGATCGCGCGCGAGGTGGGGCTGCCGATCTCTTCGTCGGACGTGAACAAATGGGTGATGCCGAGCGGTGGCCGCTCGGGTGCAGCGCAAAGCTCGCGAAAGGCGTGATAGGCGATGTAGGCGCCGCCCTTCATGTCGTAGATCCCCGGGCCGAACGCGCTGTCGCCTTCGATCTTGAAAGGCAGGCGCGCAATGAAGCCCATGGGATGCACGGTATCGAGATGGCTGAGCACCAGGATACCAGGCCGGTCCTGACCCCAGGTCGACCGCACCAGGAGATGATCGCCGCAGCCATCGACGCCGGCGACGCGTTCGAGCGTCACGGGCAGATCGCGATAATGATCGGCAACCACGGAGGTCAGCTTGTTGACCTGCTCTGGCACTTCGGTCGGCGTCTCGATCTCCACCCAGCGGCGGATACCAGCGAGGATAGTTTGGCAATCGAACGGATTGGAGTTCGCCATGGAGGTCTCTGTGCCTTCGAATCGCATCACTTAAGCGGAGGCGGCGCAAAGCGCATCCGCAAATGACGACATAGGCCAGATTTGGCGCAGCCTCAAATCGGAATGAAACAGCGTCAGCGCTTGTCCGGGCCTTCGCGGGCGGCAATCTGCTCGACGAGATCGACGATCGAACGGCGCAGCTTCGAATCGGTGATTCGGGTGAACGCCTTGGTCAGTGCGAGCCCTTCTGAGGTCGCGAGGAAGTCCGAGACATAGGAGGGCGAAGCACCTTCGGCGAAACCGTCCGGTCCGGCGACGCCGCTCGGTCCGCCCTCGAACAGGAACGACACCGGCACCTGCAGAATCTCCGCAATCTGCTGGATGCGGCTGGCGCCGACGCGGTTGGTGCCTTTCTCGTACTTCTGAATCTGCTGGAAGGTCAGGCCCAAAGCTTCACCGAGCTTCTCCTGACTCATGCCCAACATGATGCGGCGCATACGCACGCGACTGCCGACATATTTGTCAACAGGGTTGGGCGCTTTCGACATGTCCTCAGCCCTCCAAACACCACCCGCGGCGCAATCAAAACGTTTGCCTCAGGCGACAGCGACGTCAAAACTTCACCCTGATTGGGGAAACATTGCGGAGAAATTTAGCAATGCACCGCTGTCTTGTGCAGCCGGTGCAGAATGGGGAGCCGCCGTGCAGTCTGTCAACCGTGGGACTGCCGTTCTCAAGGGATTCCGGCCGCTGCGCCGATCTCGGTGTGATCAGGGGAGCCGTTTGGCGAAACGTCGTCGCACCGCCAGAATGACGGCCAGTGCGACAAGCATGGCTGCGGGGATGTCGCCTATCCTCGCATAGATCGTGGGCGGGATTGCCGTGGGCAGATTTGCATCCAAAATGCCCTCGACCCCGAGGCCGAGGCTGGCCACCGTGCGTCCCACCGGATCGATCACTGCCGAGATGCCGGTGTTGGCCGAGCGGACCAGCGGCAGTCCAAGCTCGACGGCGCGCATCCGCGCCTGCTCCAGATGCTGGTACGGACCGGTCGAGATGCCGAACCAGCCGTCATTGGTGAGGTTCACCATCCAGCCCGGGCGCTCGTCACGCGTGCCGACCTCATCGGGGAAGATCGCCTCGTAGCAAATCAGCGGCAGCGCGGGCGGTGCGCCCGGCACCGGCAGCACGTGCCGCACCGTACCGGGAATGAATCCGCCACGGACCCGCGTCAATTGCTCGAAGCCAAGCTTCTCCATCGTGTCCTGGAACGGGAGATATTCGCCGAACGGAACCAGATGCAGCTTGTCGTAGACGGCGAGCACGCTGCCGTCATGGTCGATCAGATAGATCGAATTGTAGGCGCGCGTGATCGGCCTGCCCGGTGGCAGATCGGGCGCACGCACCGATCCGGTGATCAGCACCGTGCCCTTGGGCAGCAACTCGGCGATCTCGGCCATCGCATCGGCTTCGCGGGTCAGGAAGAACGGAAAGGCGGATTCCGGCCAGATCAGGATGGTGGCATCGCGCACACCGGTCGATTGGGGGCCAGATGCGCGGTCCGACAGCGCGAGGTATTTCTTCATCACCTCCGCCTTGGCGGAGTAGTTGAACTTCGCATCCTGCTGCAGGTCCGGCTGCATCAGGCGCAGCCTGGTGCCGGCGACCATCGTGGTCGGATGCAGCGACAGGCGGATCGCGCCGAAGATACCCATGACGACCAGCAGGGCGAGCGCAGCGGCCGGCACGCGCCAGGGCAGGCTCCGATTGCGCGTGCGGTCGATTAGCACCGCCGGCGCCGAGAAGATCGCAATCGTGAGGAACGTCATGCCCCATTGGCCGATCAGGGACGCCGTCTGCGCCAGCGGCAGCGGCTCCGACAGCGCATAGCCGAAGGCGTTCCAGGGAAAGCCCGTGAGCACGTGCCCGCGCAACCATTCGCCGATGGTGAGGCTCGCGGCGAGCGCGAGAATGCGGGTGGCGTCCCTGGTCCAGAGCAGGCGGGCCAGCCCGAAGCCGATCGCAGTGAATATCGAGAGATAGGCGGGCAGGCCCAGCACGGCGAACGGCGTCAGCCAGGCGAACACGTCCGCCTCGACGAAGAAAGCCTTGCCGATCCAGTACAGGCCAGGGACGAAATAACCGAGCCCGAACCAGTAGCCGGTCAGCGCCGCAGCGGGGACGCCGCCATAGCGCCCCGCGCCGGCGCCGTCGATCAGCCAGACCATCACGGGGAAGGTGATGAACAGCACGGGCCACGCATTGAACGGTGCGAGCGCGAGAACGGATAACGCGCCACACGCCATCGCCAGGAGCGCGCGCTTCCATCCCCAGGTCAGGATGATGGCTAGCGCGATCTGCCGAAATCGCTGGAACGCGTTCACTGCGAACCGGTCCCCTCGCCGGGCGGCGGGGCCGGCGTGTCGCCGGCCGACGGCTGGCCGCTATCCGGCGCGGCCTCGCGGCGGCTTCTCTCGCGCTGGGTGCGCGGGGCGGGACGTTCCTTCCGTGTCGAGATGCGCAGCCGCTTGACGCGGCGCGGATCGGCATCCAGCACTTCGACCTCGTAATTGCCGGGGCCCGAGATCACCTCGCCGCGCACCGGCAGGCGGCCGACGAAGCTGACGAGATAGCCGCCGAGCGTCTCCACCTCCTCGCCGGCCTCGCCGGTGACGAAGTCTTCGCCGATCACGGTGCGGACGTCGTCGAGGCTGGCGCGGGCGTCCGCAATGAAGGCGTTGTCGCCCAGGCGGACGATCGACGGCGGCTCGTCGCTGTCGTGCTCGTCGTCGATCTCGCCGACGATCTGCTCGACGATGTCCTCGAGCGAAACCAGGCCGTCGCTGCCGCCATATTCGTCGACGACCAGCGCCAGGTGAATGCGCGTGGCCTGCATCTGCGCGAGCAGGTCGATCGCCCGCATCGACGGCGGCACATAGAGCAGCTTGCGGATGATGCGGGCGTCCTGCAGCGGCAGCGCGAGATCGACGGCGCGCAAATCGAGCCCGGCCGGCAGCGGCTTCTTGCGTTTGGTCTTGGTAGCCTCCGACACACGCGCGCGCGCCGTCATGAAGGCGAGCAAATCGCGGATGTGAACGATGCCGACGGGATCGTCGAGCGTCTCATTGTAGACGACGAGGCGCGAATGGCCTGCGCTCTCGAAGCGGTCCATCAACTCGCCGAGCGGGATGTCGCGCTTCACTGCGATGATGTCGGCGCGATGCACCATGACGTCTGCGATGCGGCGCTCGTGCAGGCCGAGGATGTTGCGCAGCATGGTGCGCTCGACCGCGGAGAAGCCGGTGTCATCGGGCGTCGACGCGTCGAGCACGACCTGGAGATCGTCGCGCACCGAGCCCGCCTTCCAGCCGAACAGCGAGCGGATGGCGCGAAGCAGCCAGCCGTCCGCCGTCGGGCGCATGACCTCGCCCGGCGCCACCACGGCCGGCAGGTTGGCCGTGTTGCGCGGATTATCGTGAATAGGCTCGGAATCCGGCATCTCAGTGCGTCCCCGCGCGGTCCGCATAGGGATCGGGAATGCCGAGATGCGCCAGGATCGCGGTTTCGAGCGCTTCCATCTCCTCCGCGTCGTCGTCGTTCTCGTGATCGTAGCCGATCAAGTGCAGGAAACCGTGCACCGCGAGATGGCTCAAATGATGATCGAACGGCTTGTGTTCCTCGTCCGCCTCGCGCCGCATGGTCTCGTAGGCGATCGCGATGTCGCCAAGCATGCGCGGCGCATCGCCCGGCTTCCACTCGCCTTCGGGCTGCAGCGCGGGAAACGACAGCACATTGGTCGGCTTGTCCATGCCGCGCCAATTGTTGTTGAGGGTGCGGATGCCGGCATCATCGGTCAGCATCACGGCCACTTCTGCCTCGGCGACGTCTTCGCCGACAGATTCAGCGGCGGCTGCAACGGCACGCTGGATCACGGCTTCGGCGTCAGGCTCGCTTTGCCAGCAATCGGCGACGACGAGGACCTCTGTGGTGGGAAGGTTGGGATGTGACATGGCTTTGTTCGGAACGATAAGGCGCAGTGTCAGCGCCCGCTTGGTCCTGATGTTGTCACGTCAGGATTTGTTGCCGGCCGGCGCCCGCTGCGGCGACCCTTCATAGGCGGCGACGATTCTCGCCACGAGCTCGTGGCGGATCACGTCCTCGGCCTTGAAATGAACTTGCGCAATGCCCTCGACGCCGCTCAACAGCCTGGTCGCCTCGGCCAGACCCGAGGTCTGGCCATTCGGCAGGTCGATCTGGGAGGGATCGCCCGTCACGATCATGCGGCTGTTCTCGCCGAGACGGGTCAGGAACATCTTCATCTGCATCGATGTCGTGTTCTGCGCTTCATCGAGGATGATCGCGGCATTGGTCAGGGTGCGGCCGCGCATGAAGGCGAGCGGCGCGATCTCGATCTCGCCGGTCTGCAGCGCGCGCTCGACGATGCGCGCGTCCATGAGGTCGTAAAGCGCGTCGTAGATCGGACGCAGATAAGGATCGACCTTCTCGCGGAGGTCGCCGGGCAGGAAGCCGAGCCGTTCGCCGGCTTCGACCGCCGGACGCGACAGGATGATCTTGTCGACTTCCTTGCGCTCGAACAATTGCGCGGCATGCGCGACCGCGAGCCAGGTCTTGCCGGTGCCGGCCGGGCCGATGCCGAACACCAGCTCATGGCGCTTCAGCGCGCGGATGTAGGAATCCTGCGCAGCCGTGCGCGCACGCACCGGGCGCTTGCGCAAGTTGATGCTGTCGAAGGCCGATTTGGCCGATTTGGCGTCGAACTCGAACAGCGACCCTTGCGCGATCACGGCACGGATCGCGCCTTCGACCTCGCCCTGGTCGACATCCTGCCCCTTCACCGCGTGCGCGTAGAGCGTCTCCAGCACGCGCCGTGCCGCGTCGCAGCCGTCACGGGTGCCGCCGATGGTGATGTGGTTGCCCTTGGAGTCCACGACGACGCCGAGCCGCCGCTCGATCTGCGCCAGGTTCTGACCATAAGGCCCGACCAGCGCGGATGCGGCGCGATTGTCGTCGAAGTCGATGACGACCTGGGTCTCGGGCGGAACTTGCATGTCGCGATCAAACTTGCGGCTGGGAGCGATAGAAGACGAATCCGATGCGCTTTTGGGCAAGGGTTCAGGCTCCCGTGGCGATGGATGATAAAGCGGGCTCGCGCGCACCGCGTGGCGTGGCGAGCTCGCCGAGGAAACTGTAACGCTCGAGACTGTCGATCCTGACAGGCAGGATTTTGCCGATGATGTCGGGAGAGGCCATGACGTGTGCGGGCTGGAGGAAGGCGGTGCGGCCGACGATCTGGCCGTCCTTGCGCGCCGGGCGTTCGAACAGCACGTCGACCGTTGAGCCAATCGCAGCCTTGTTGAAGGCCGATTGCTGGCTGTCGATCACTTCCTGGAGCCGCTCCAATCGCTGGTCCATCTCGGCGGGGGACACCGTCTCCTGCATATCCGCCGCCGGCGTTCCCGGCCGGGCGGAGTATTTGAACGAATACGCCGCAGCGTAGCCGATTTGCGAGACAAGCGCGAGGGTGGCGAGAAAATCTTGCTCGCTCTCGCCGGGGAAGCCGACGATAAAATCCGATGAAAAAGCAATGTCTTGGCGAGCGGACCGGAAACGGTCGATTACCTCGCGATAATCATCGGCGGTATGTTTCCGGTTCATGGCGGCGAGAATCCGATCCGACCCCGACTGCACCGGCAGATGCACGAACGGCATCAGGGTCTCGAGATCGCGATGGGCTGCAATCAAACTGTCATCGACGTCGCGGGGATGGCTGGTCGAGTAGCGCAGCCGCGCGATGCCGGGAATTTTGGCCAGGTGCTCCAGCAGCTTGCCGAGGCCCCAGGTTTTCCCGTCTGGTCCATCGCCGTGATAGGCGTTGACGTTCTGCCCGATCAGCGTGAGTTCGCGCACGCCGTTCTCGGCAAGCCGCTTCACGTCGTCCACGATCTTCGCGACGGGGCGCGAGACCTCGGCACCGCGCGTGTAGGGCACGACGCAGAAGGTGCAGAATTTGTCGCAGCCTTCCTGCACCGTGACAAAAGCGGAAATGCCGCGCGCGCGGATCGCATCGGGCTTGGGCTGCGCAAGGAAGCCGAACTTGTCGGCGGCGGGAAATTCGGTCTCGATCGCGCGGCCTTCATGGCCGGCGCGCTTCAGCAGTTCCGGCAGATGATGGTAGCTCTGCGGTCCCACCACGACGTCGACTGTGGGCGCGCGCCGCACGATCTCCTCGCCCTCGGCCTGCGCCACGCAGCCCGCCACGGCGATCTGCATGGCGCGGCCCTCGCGCGCGGCCCCGTCCTTGGCGACGCGCAGGCGGCCGAGCTCGGAATAGACCTTTTCGGAGGCCTTCTCCCGGATGTGGCAGGTGTTGAGGATGACGAGATCGGCGTCTTCGGCGCTGGCAGTCTCCACGAATCCTTCCGGCGCCAGCGTATCCACCATGCGCTGGGCATCGTAGACGTTCATCTGGCAACCATATGATTTGATGTGCAGCTTGCGCGGCGGCGTCATGGAACCCGGAGGTGAGGTGGAGGACGGCTCTCAAATATAGGCTGAGGGGCCGAAAATCCAGCGATTGGGGGTCATAAGGTCATTCCGGGGCGCCCGCAGCCCGAGCGAACCCGGAATCGGAAGGTTTTCGGCGAGATTCCGGGCGCAATGCTACGCATTGCCCGGGAATGACCGCGATGTTTACCCCGCCAGGGCGCCCGCTCCGGCCCGTCGAATTAGCTCGGGTAATTGCCGCATGTCGTCGAACGTCACGGCTGCCCCCGCGGCGCGCAGCCTTTCGGGGTGACCCGGCGGGCAGTGGCTGCCTCCGTGAAAGCCGAGCACCGTCATTCCGGCTGCGTGCGCGCCTGTCACTCCGGGGACGCTGTCCTCGATCACGAGGCACCGTTCCGGTGCGGCTTTCATCTGGCCAGCGGCAAACAGGAACAGATCGGGTGCGGGCTTGCCGCGTGCGACCTGGCTTGCCGAAAAGATGTGCGGAGCGAGCAGGTCGTGCAGCCCGGCACAGGTCAAGCCGTGAAGGATCTTGTTTGGTGTGCTGCTCGATGCAACGCATTTGGGTAAATCGATTGCGCCGATCGCCGCGGCTACATGGGTGATCGGTTGCAGATCGCTCGCGTAACACTGCAGCGTGGCAGCATTTACCTGTTGTTCCAGATCGTCGGGAAGATCGCGACCGATTTCCTGCTCGACTATCCGCCGCGCGTCTTTCTCGGAGACACCGAGGAAGCGCACCAACACCTGCTCGGAGGTGATCGGATAACCATGCCGGGTCAGCACCTCCGCATGTGCGCGACAGGAGATGACTTCGCTGTCCACGAGCACGCCGTCGCAATCGAAGATGATGAGATCTATCGGCACGAGGCTTAGGACGTCGGCTTGTCGTCGTCGAGCGGGACGCAATAGAGCTCGAGCCGGTGATCAACCAGCTTGTAGCCGAGCTTGCGGGCGATCTCGGCCTGAAGTTTCTCGATCTCTTCGGAGGTGAACTCGATCACCTTGCCGTCGCGCAGATTGATGAGATGGTCGTGATGGCTGTCGCGCATTGTCTCGTAGCGCGCGCGGCCCTCGCGGAAATCGTGACGTTCGATGATGCCGGCATCTTCGAACAGCTTGACCGTGCGATAAACCGTCGAGATCGAGATCTTGTCGTCGACCGCGACGCAGCGCCGGTACAATTCCTCGACGTCAGGGTGATCGACTGCTTCCGCAAGCACGCGGGCGATGACGCGGCGCTGCTCGGTCATGCGCATGCCGGTGGCGGCACAACGCGCCTCGATGCCTGTGGCCTTGGATGCGGAAGAAGGTTTAAGTCCAGTCATATCGTGTCCGCCTGACGGGGCGCTGTCCGCCACCGATGTTACGACAAGTCACGTCGCATCAGAAGCGCGTTCAATTGTTCCCCGTTGGCCTGCTTATAGTAGCGTTCGCGGCGGCCGACCACCACGAATCCGCCCTTGTCATAGAGCCGTCGCGCCGGCTGGTTGTTCTCTTCGACTTCCAGAAATATCGTTCGCACCCCGCGTCCTGCAAGGTGACCGAGATGGGTCATCAGCAGGGTGCGGGAGAGGCCGCGGCCGCGATGGGACGGGTCGACCGCGACGGAGAGGATCTCGGCTTCGTCCGCGCCGATCCGCGACACCGCAAAGCCGATGATCTTGCGCCCCAGGCGCAAGCGATGAACGAGCGTGTTGCGTTCGCTCAGCATGGCCTCGAATTCGCTTTCGCCCCAGCCCTGCGCAAAAGAGGCGCCGTGAAGCTGCGCCAGCCGCTGCGCGTCGCGCGCCGACGCGGGCTCGACGGCGGCCGTGCCGCCGCGCCACCATTCAGACAGCCATTTCATCATGAGGTGGCGGCTGGAGCTGCGAACAGCGGTTGGGCCGCCGGCTTTGCGTCGGGCGCCTTCAGATAGAACGGCCGTGCCGGAGTCGTGTCCGGATTCGCCGCGGCGCCGAGCCATGCCACCCAGCTGACGTCGGGCGCGGGCTGCGCGTCGACCGCGACGGGTCGCGGCGCATCCGCCGGCCAGCGATCGGCGAGAATCTTGGCGGCGTTGCCGACCAGATGCGGCGCGCCGAATTGCGAAGCGGCGATCGCCTCGTCGATTGCAGCAATGCTCGGCCGCACCAGCAGACTGCCGTCGCCGCCGACGATCTGGAAATAGACGTGATCATGCCGCGCATCGATGGCCGAGATCACCGGCGCGGGTCCGCTCCGGCCGACGATGGGGGCCGCAAAGGCCGACAAGGTCGTCAGCCCGACGGCCGGGCGCTTGGCCGCAAGCGCGAGACCGCGGGCCGCCGAGATCCCGACCCTCAGGCCGGTAAAGCTGCCAGGGCCGACGGTGACCGCGATGCGGTCGAGCGACGTGAAAGTGAGATCGGCCGACTGCATGACGCGCGCGATCATCGGCATCAGGGCCTCGGCATGGCCGCGCTTCATGAGCGATTGCTCCCGCGCAAGGAGCTCGCCGGCGTCGGTATCAAGCACGGCGGCCGCGCATGCCTCCAGCGCGGTATCGATGGCAAGAATCAACATGAAAAAGCGAATGGCTGATGGCGAATGGCGAATAGTCTAGCCGATCGGAATGCCATTCGCCATTCGCTACTCACCATTCGCCCACTGGTTACATCGGCCGGACTTCGACCACGTCGGGCACGAAGTGCTTCAGCAGGTTCTGGATGCCGTGCTGGAGCGTCGCGGTCGATGACGGACAGCCGGAGCAGGCGCCCTTCATGTTGAGATAGACGATCCCGTCCTTGAAGCCGCGGAAGGTGATGTCGCCGCCGTCATTGGCGACGGCCGGCCGCACCCGCGTCTCGATCAGGTCCTTGATCATGTCGACCGTCTCGGCGTCGGCCTCGTCGAAGAACTCGTCTTCGTCGTCGAGATCGGTGTCGCCCTGCGCTTCGCCGCCGGCGAGCAGCGGCGCGCCGGACATGTAGTGCTCCATGATGGCACCCAGGATCGCGGGCTTGAGCTGCTGCCATTCACCATCAGCCTTGGTCACGGTGATGAAGTCGGATCCATAGAACACCCCGGTGACCCCGGGCACATCGAACAGCTTTTCCGCGAGCGGCGAACGCGTTGCGGCTTCGCGGCTCGAAAACTCCATCGGGCTGCCGTCGGACACGGCGCGGCCTGGAATGAACTTCAGCGTGGCGGGATTGGGGGTCGCTTCGGTTTGAATGAACATGGCTTTCTCCAGACGTCGCCGGTTCAAGGCCGGCGCGTGCTCCATCCAGTAGCAGATGGCGACGGGGAACGCACGATCAAGGGGCGAATCGAGGTTCGCCCAAGGATTTCAGCAGGTTATGGAGTCCTCAGCGTCGGCGGATGAAGCCGACGATGTCCTTGGAGAGGTTCATGGTCTCCTCGGCGATGGCGCGGGCCCGGTCGGAACCGTCGTTCAGGATGGTGTCGATGTGGCCGGGGTCGGAGACCAGGCGCTTCATCTCGCCGGCGATCGGTGCGAGCTTGGTGACGCACAGCTCCGCCAGCGCGTTCTTGAAGCTGGAGAACTGACCGCCGCCGAATTCGCGCAGCACGTCCGCCTTGGAGCGATTGGCGAGCGCGGCGAAAATGCCGACGAGATTGTCCGCTTCGGGGCGCGCTTCCAGGCCCTTTTCCTCTGAGGGCAGCGGCTCCGGATCGGTCTTCGCCTTGCGGATCTTCTGCGCGATGGTGTCGGCGTCGTCGGTCAGGTTGATGCGCGAATTGTCGGATGGATCCGACTTCGACATTTTCTTGGTGCCGTCGCGCAGGCTCATCACCCGCGTCGCCGGTCCCGTGATGAAGGGTTCCGGCAGCGGGAAGAACAGGCCATCACTGGCGCCGTGGCTACGGATCGAGTCGCCGAAATCATTGTTGAACTTCTGCGCGATGTCGCGCGAGAGCTCGAGATGCTGCTTCTGGTCCTCGCCAACAGGAACGTGAGTGGCGCGGTAAAGCAGGATGTCGGCAGCCATCAGCACGGGGTAGTCGTAGAGCCCGACGGAAACGTTCTCGCGATCCTTGCCGGCCTTCTCCTTGAACTGGGTCATGCGGTTCAGCCAGCCGAGGCGCGCGACGCAGTTGAAGATCCAGGTAAGCTCGGCATGGCCCGCAACCTGACTCTGGTTGAACACGATGTGCTTCTTCGGGTCGATGCCGCTGGCGATGAACGCAGCGGTCACCTCCCGGGTAACACGGGCGAGCTCGGTCGGCCCGCCCCAGACGTCCACGCCCTGCGTGATCGCGTGCATGTCGACGACGCAATAAATGCAGTTGTGGGTTTCCTGCATCTTTACGAAGTTGACGATCGCGCCGAGGTAATTGCCGAGATGCAGATTGCCCGTCGGCTGGACGCCCGAAAAAACCCGTTCAACGAATGGCATGGCACGCCTTCCCATAGGTGGTCGGCCGTCGTTTCCAACAGCGGCGCTGCCCCGTCAAGGGCAATTCGCTAAGTGGGCCGTTTCAGGGCGTTGACCGCCGCGCGCAGGGAGGCGGCGCCAAGGATTTGCAGGAGCAGGCCATAGACGGTGAGCCCGGCCGCGATCTGCAGGACCAGCACGATGAAGCGGGCGAGGCGGTGGGTCTCTGAGGGTATCAGCCCCGTGGTCAGCCAGAGCAGGGCACCCATGGTGGCTGCGGCAAGCACGATTCGCGGCAACCGCTCGCGGGCGTCGGCATCGACTGAGAAGCCGAATTCGCTGGTGCCTTTCCGGAGCAGCGAGACGGCGCTGCTCCAGGCGCCGGCGGCGATGCTCGCGGCGATCCCGCTCGCGCCGAAGAAATGCCCGAGCACGACGGCGAGCGCGATCGCCGCCACCAGGCCTTTGGCGGTTGCGAGCAGCGGCGCGATCGTGTCGCCGCGGGCAAAGAAGGCGGGCGACAGCGCCTTGATCAGCACGTGCGCCGGCAGACCCAGCGCCAGCCAGATCAGCGCGCGTGAGGTCGCCGCGCTGTCCTGCGCGCCGAAGGCGCCATGCTCGAACAACAGCCGCACGATCGGTTCGGCCAGCACGGCGAGGCCGAGCGTAGCGGGCAGTGCGAGCCCGGCTGCGAGTTCCAGTGCGCGCGATTCCGCATGCGCGACGGCCGCGCGATCGGCGCTCCCCACCGCGCGCGTCAATTCCGGCACCAGCACCGTGCCCATGGCGACGCCGACAATGCCGAGCGGCAGCTCGATCAGACGGTTGCCGAAATAGAGCCAGGAGACGGCGGATGGCGTGGCCGAGGCGATGATCGCGCCTGATACCATCAGCCATTGCGGGCCGGAGCTTGCGATCATGCCGGGGATCGCCTTGGCGAAGAAGCCGCGCATCTCCTCGCCGAAACTCACGCGCAACGGCGTCGCAAGTTGCGCGCTTCGCTGCGACAGCAGCATCAGGAGCTGCAGCAGGCCGGCAATTCCGACGGTCGCCGCCAGCGTCCATGCCGCCAAGGACGCATCGGCGTGCCAGGCAAGCAGCGTCGCGATTGTCCCGATCAGCGCGATGTTGAACAGCAGCGGCGAGAACGCCGTGAGCGCAAATCTCCCCTGCGCGTTCAGCAGCCCCATCAGAACCGTGACCGGGCCGGCAAAGGCGAGATAAGGCAGCATCAGCCGCCCGTTCTGGACGGCGAGATCGAGCGAGGCGCTGCCGACGAAGCCCGGCGCGATGACCATGATGATCACGGGCATCACAAGCGCAATGCCGATCGAGATCACGATCAGAACCACGCTGACCGTGCCGAGCACGCGTCCGGCGAAGGCAGACGCAGCCTCTTCGCCGTCGCGCTCCCGGACGCGCAGCCAGGCCGGGATCAGGGCCGCATTCAACGCCCCTTCGCTCAGCAGCCGCCGCACCACGTTGACGAGCTGGAAGGCGGCCAAAAAGGCGTCCGCCACGACGCCGGTGCCGAGCAGCGCCGCGATCAGGGAATCGCGGGCAAAGCCCAGCAGCCGCGATGCCAGTGTTCCCGTCGAGACGGTCAGGAAGGAGCGGATCATTGCGTGGATATACCATAGCGTTTTCGAGCGAAGTGGTCTCCGGCTCGCGTGAAGAAAACGCGTCAAAAGACAACGCTCGTTGCTTGCCCGTGGCGGCCCGGTCGTGATAGGCCGCGAGCCAGATTTCAGGCCGACAGGAAGCGGATTTCCGTGGGGTCCGCAATCCGGCAAACAGGATCAAGGTGAATGGCTGACGCGAAATATGACGTTCTCGGCATCGGCAACGCGCTGTTCGACGTGCTGGTCCGGACCGACGAGGCTTTTCTCGCCAAGCACGGCATGACCAAGGGCAGCATGTCCCTGATCGACGAGGCCAGGGCCGCCGCGATCTATGCCGACATGGGCCCGGCGACGGAAGTCTCCGGCGGCTCGGCCGCCAACACCATCGTCGGCATCGGCAGCCTCGGCGCACGTGCCGCCTATGTCGGCAAGGTCAAGGACGACCAGATCGGCAAGCTCTATGTCCACGACATCCGCGCTTCGGGCGTCGCCTTCAATACGCCGGCCGCGAAGGACGGCCCCGCCACCGGCTGCTCCTACATCCTGGTCACCGGTGATGGCGAGCGCACCATGAACACCTATCTCGGCGCGGCGCAGGATCTGTCGCCGGCCGATATCGATGCGGCCGAGATCGCTTCCGCCAAGATCGTCTATCTCGAAGGCTATCTCTGGGATCCGCCGGGCGCCAAGGAAGCCTTCCTCAAGGCCTCAAAAATTGCCCACGAGGCCGGCCGCAAGGTGGCGCTGACGCTGTCGGACTCCTTTTGCGTCGGCCGTTATCGCGACGAATTCCTGGGGCTGATGCGGGGCGGCACCGCCGACATCGTGTTCGCCAACGAGTCCGAGCTGCACTCGCTCTACGAGACCTCCGATTTCGACACCGCGCTCAAGCAGCTGCGCAACGACGTCAAGCTCGGCGTGGTCACCCGCAGCGAGAAGGGCTGCGTGGTCGTGACGCCGACGGATGCTGTCGCCGCACCCGCTTCGCCGATCACGGAGCTGGTTGACACCACCGGCGCCGGCGATCTGTTCGCCGCCGGCTTCCTGTACGGCCTCTCGCGCGATCTCTCGCACAAGCAGTGCGGCGAGCTTGGCGCACTTGCGGCCGCCGAAGTCATCCAGCACATCGGCGCGCGTCCGCAGGTTTCCCTGAAACAGCTGGCGCAGCAGCGCGGACTGACGGTCTAGCGCGCGTCTCTCTCCTCGTCATTGCGAGGAGCTCGCGACAAAATTGCAAAGCAATTTTGCGCTGAAGCGACGAAGCAATCCAGACTGTCTCTGCGGGGCAGGCTGGATTGCTTCGCTACGCTCGCAACGACGATGCGGCGTCAGGTGTGCGTACCACCTCACGCCGTCTTCGCGGCCTTCAGCCCCAGCCGCTGCTCCACCGCATCCCGCATCACGAATTTCTGGATCTTGCCGGTCACGGTCATCGGAAATTCGTCGACGAATTCCACATAGCGCGGGATCTTGTTGTGGGCGATCTGGCCATCGCAGAAAGCGCGGACCTCCTCCGCGGTCAGCGTCTCGCCCGGCCTGACGCGGATCCAGGCGCAGAGCTCCTCGCCGTAGCGGCTGTCAGCCACGCCGAAGATCTGCACGTCCTGGACTTTGGGATGACGGTACAGAAACTCCTCGATCTCGCGCGGATAGAGGTTCTCGCCGCCGCGGATCACCAGGTCCTTGATGCGGCCGACGATGTTGCAATAGCCCTCGTCATCGATGGTGGCGAGGTCTCCGGTGTGCATCCAGCCATTGGCATCCAGCACATCGCCGGTCTTTTCCTTCTCCTCCCAATAGCCAAGCATGACGCTGTAACCCCGGGTGCAGAGCTCGCCGCGTTCGCCGCGCTTGACGATCCTGCCTTCGAGATCGACGATCTTCACCTCGACATGCGGATGAATTCGCCCGACGGTGGAGACGCGCCGTTCCAGCGGGTCGTCCGTCGCGCTCTGGAAGCTGACCGGGCTGGTCTCGGTCATGCCATAGGCGATGGTGACCTCGCCCATGTTCATCTCGGTATTGACGCGCTTCATCACCTCGATCGGGCAGGGCGCGCCGGCCATGATGCCGGTGCGCAGCGATCTCAAATTGAAATTCTTGAACTCGGGATGATCGAGCTCCGCGATGAACATCGTCGGCACGCCGTACAGCGTCGTGCATTTCTCCTGCTCGATCGCGCGCAGCGTCGCCAGCGGATCAAAGCCTTCGCCGGGATAGACCATGGTCGCGCCCAGCGTGACGGAGGCGAGGTTACCCATCACCATGCCGAAGCAGTGGTAGAGCGGCACGGGAATGCAGATGCGATCCCGTTCGGTCAGCCGCATCGCACGTCCCGTGAAATAACCGTTGTTGAGGATATTGTGGTGGGTCAGCGTCACGCCCTTCGGTGATCCCGTGGTGCCGCTCGTGAACTGGATGTTGACGGGATCGTCGAACTGAAGCGCCGCGCCGAGCGCGGCGAGCTGCTCGCGATGCTTCGCGCCGCCCATGCGCGCGACGTCCTCGAAGGCGACAGTCCCGGGCGCCGAAGGTCCGCCGATCTGGATCACCATCCGCAGCGCCGGCAGCCGCGCCGCCTGCAACTGCCCGGGCCTGGCGCTCGCGAGCTCCGGCAGCAGCGTGTTGAGCATCTCCATATATTGGCTGGTCTTGAACGCCGTCGCGGTCACGATCGCAGCGCAGCCGACTTTCTTCAGCGCGAATTCCAGCTCGCTGAGCCGATAGGCGGGATTGATCGTCACCAGGATCAGGCCGGCCTTGGCAGCGGCAAATTGAGTGAGCGTCCATTCCGGACGGTTCAGCGACCAGATGCCGATGCGTTCGCCGCGTTCCAGGCCGAGCGCGAGAAAGCCTGCGGCGAGCGCGTCGACACGTTCGGCGAATTCCGTCCAGGTCCAGCGCACGCCGTGGCCGGGCGCGACCAGCGCCTCGCGGCTGCCCCAGCGCCGCACCGCATGGTCGAGACTGCGGCCGATGGTGTCGCCGAGCAGCGGCGTGTCCGAGAGGCCGCAAACGTAGCTGTCGGCTTTGCCTGCAAGATCGTTGACCAAGTTCGCCTCCTCGAATCATTGCCCCGTGCCCTGGAGCCGATGGCCTTCGGGCACGAGGTTATCCCTTGCCGGGAAGGCGCGCGACGCCGCGCGCCTCATACTAAGGGGTTAGGCCGCCTTCTTGCCGCTGCCCGCATCGAGCCCGGCATAGACGCCTCGCTCGAATCCCGCGAACGCCTGTAAGCATTTTGCATCGACGAACGGCAACACCTGCATCAGGATCACGCCGGAAACATCGCGCTCCGGGTCGATCCAGAAATAAGTGTTGGCGAGACCAGCCCACGCGAGGCTGCCGGCACTGCGGCCCTCCGGCGTCTTGGCCGTATTGATCAGAAAGGACAGTCCCCACTTCTTCACGATGTCGGGGAAGAGATCGACGTCGTTGGTGTACATGGGCGCCACGGTGGTCATCTTGCCGATGGTGAGATCGCCGATGTGGTTCTGGCGCATCAGCGCGACCGTCTCGGGCTTCAGCAGCTGGTTGCCGCTGCCGCGGCCCTGGTTGAGGATCATCTGGGTAAACTTGATGTAGTCGCCGGCCGTGCTGTAAAGGCCGCCGCCGCCCATGTGGAATTCCGGGTTCTGCTCGATCTCGAACGGGATCGGTGTCAACGATCCATCCTCGCCGCGCGCATGCGTGGCGACCAGCCGCTTGCGCATGTCCTCGGTGATCTTGAACGCGGTGTCGTTCATGGCGAGCGGCGTGAAGATGTTGTCGCGCAAGTAGGCATCGAGACGTTTGCCGCTCACGGCCTCAATCGCCTTGCCGACGAAGTCGATGTTGATGCCATATTCCCAGCGCGTTCCGGGGTCGGACATGATCGGAGTCTTCAGCGCGACGTTCTGGCAGGAAAAGATGTTCGGGGTTCCGGTCTTCTCCAGATATTGCGCGCAATCGCCGTTCCACACGTTGTAGGCGAAGCCGGCGGTGTGGGTCATGAGCTGGCGCAGCGTGATCGCGCTTTTCGCCGGCCGCAGTTTCGGCTCACCCTTGGCGTCAAAACCTTCCAGCACCTGCGGGTTGGCGAGATCGGGCAGCAGCGAACCGATCGGCGCATCGAGCGACAGCTTGCCCTGCTCGACCAGCTGCATCGCGCCGGCCGATGTCACCGCCTTCGTCATCGAGGCGATCCAGAATACGCTGTCCATTGTCATCGCATCGGGCTTGGATAGATCGCGCTTGCCGAACGCGCCCTGATACAGAACATCGCTGCCGCTGGCGGCGATCGCAACGACGCCGGGAATGTCCTTGGCGTCGCTTGCCTTGCTCAGAATCTGATCGATCTCAGCTTTGCTTTGCATCGCGTTTCCTCCGGTTTGATTATCGTTGGAAGTGATCGATTGTCCTCCCGCATCCGCTGCGCGGCAAGCGTGGCGATATGCATCCTGCGGTCGCGATGTCGTGACTTGACCGCCTGCGCTCCGCGCGGGACGACTGATCTGCAACACTTCTCCACAATCTGCGGTGGATCGCTGCAGCTCACCATGACCTTGGATGGGCTCAGGCGGTATGTTTCGGGTGTTTGAAGCACTTGAAACGTTTTGTGCGATGCGGCGTTCAGCTGATGGCCCGATCGGCGGCTGACGTTAAGACTTGAAGCAAATTTGGCGACCGCCTGGCGGCCGCGGGGGACCTGAGATGATTTCGACTTGGAGCGAATGGAAGCGCTATCCCCGTCCCGGACGGGGCGACAATCTGGAAGCGCCGATCTCGCCCGGTATTTACGAGGTCCGCATCGCAGGCACCGGTGCGCTTTATTCGTTCGGCGCGGTCGACAATCTGGCGCAATCGCTGGCGCTGCTGCCGGTGGGATCGAAGTCCTGGTTCGGCCGCCGCGATACCTCCGACGCGCCTGATCTCGAATACCGGACCTGCGCGACCTCCTCGAAGGCCGGTGCCAAGGCGGCCGCCGAGCGCATGATCGGCCGGCGCGAGACCTATCTGAACGGCGCAGCGTAGTTGCTGCTGGCATTTGCTCACGCGTCCGCAATGCCCAGCGGGGAGAGGCAAGAGGCAGCGCTGCCATTTTTACTCTCAGCAGATGTGCGTTGCGGGACCCTGCATTGTGCACCCGATGTCCCTATATTCCGGGCCGATCCTGATCGTCCGAGGAGTACGCCATGACGCCGACCGCCGCACGCGCCCAGCATGCCACAGCCACCCTGCGTGACCGGTTGAAGGACCCGTCGCTGCTGAAGGAGGCCTGCTACATCGACGGAGCCTGGGTCGGGACGCCCGTGTTTGCCGTGAATAATCCCGCGACCGGTGTCGAGATCGCGAAAGTTCCGCAGCTTGGCGCGGACGAGACGACCAAGGCGGTCGAAGCCGCCCAGCGCGCCTTTCCCGCTTGGGCCAGGCATACCGCCAAGCAGCGCTCCAACATTCTGCGCAAATGGTTCGAGCTGATCGTCGCCAGCCGCGAGGACCTCGCGCTGATCCTCACCTCCGAGCAGGGCAAGCCGCTGTCCGAGGCGCTCGGCGAGGTCGATATCGGCGCCGCCTATATCGAGTTCTTCGCCGAGGAAGCGAGGCGCGTCTATGGCGAGACCATTCCGACGCAGCGCCCCGATGCACGGCTGCTCGCGATCAAGCAGCCGATCGGCGTCTGCGGCGCCATCACGCCGTGGAATTTCCCGAACTCGATGATCACGCGCAAGGTCTCGCCCGCGCTCGCTGCGGGCTGCACCGTGGTGCTGAAGCCTGCCAACGAGACGCCGCTGTCGGCGCTGGCGCTGGCCGTGCTCGCCGAGAGAGCCGGTGTCCCGAAGGGCGTGCTCAACATCATCACGGGCGACGCTCCGCCGATCGGCAAGGTGCTGTGCGAGCATCCGGCAGTGCGCTTCGTCGGCTTCACCGGCTCGACCGCCGTCGGCAAGATCCTCTACCGGCAGGCTTCCGTCGGTGTGAAGCGGCTCGGCCTCGAGCTCGGCGGCAATGCGCCGTTCGTGGTGTTCGACGATGCCGACATCGACGCCGCGGTCGAGGGCGCGATCGTCTCGAAATACCGCAACATGGGCCAGACCTGCGTCTGCGCCAATCGCATCTACGCCCAGGACAAGATCTACGACGAGTTCGTCAAGAAACTGTCCGCAAAGGTCGCGGCGATGAAGATCGGCGACGGCACGGAAGCCGGTGTCACGCAAGGCCCGCTGATCAACATGAAGGCAATCGACAAGGTCGAGCGCCACATTGCGGATGCCGTCAAGCGCGGCGCCAAGGTCGTGACCGGCGGCAAGCGCAGCGAGCTCGGGCGGTCCTTCTTCGAGCCGACCGTGCTGGCTGATGTGAAGCCCGACTCGCTGGTATCGCAGGAAGAAACCTTCGGCCCGCTGGCGCCGGTGATCCGATTCAAGGACGAAGCGGACGTGATCGCGATGTGCAATGCTTCGCCGTTCGGCCTCGCGTCCTACTTCTACTCCCGTGATATCGGCCGCGTCTGGCGCGTCGCCGAAGCGCTGGAGTCAGGCATGGTCGGCGTCAACACCGGCCTGATCACGACGGAAGTCGCGCCCTTCGGCGGCGTCAAGGAAAGCGGTCTCGGGCGCGAAGGCTCGCGCCACGGCATGGAAGAATATGTCGAGATCAAATACGTGATGATGGCGGGGGTTTAAATCGGCGGGAGGCGGCCCGAAAGCCGCCTCCTGCTCCTCTCGTTTGTGCCTTTACTGACAGCGATACATGTGGCCGTCGTCCATCTTGGTTATCGTCCCGGGTTCGCAGACCATGCCGTTTCGCCTGCGCCATTCGTCCGGCGAGTAGGCGTAAGAGGCGTAGGGACCGCTATTCGCATAATAGTCCGTGCCCGTGTAGGGGCCGGTCCCCCATCCCGGTGACGTCGCGGCCATCGCGGCGGCCGTGCCAGCGGCTACGGCGCCCGCCCCGACTGCGGCGGCACCGTATCCGTACGCGGCTCGCCGCGCCTGTCGACGCGCCACGCCGGCAACGCTCACGGGAGTCAGCGGGCGACCGACGCGCGCCTGTGCGCTGTCGACCGATACCGAGACGCCGCGCTCCCCGGACCAGCCGAAGGAGAACAGCGCCGCGCAGGTGAACGTCGAGACTGCTATTGCAATTCTTGTCGCACGTGTACGTGTCATGTTTCGTCTCCATTGCTGTCTTCCAAATACGCTTCCGATGTCCAGGGGCCGTTGCGCGGTCCCTGGCGGTCTTCTTCGCGCTGGTTCAGGAGCGACGGCAACCGAAGCCATTTGCCTTCGGCGCAGGCGGCCGCACTTGCAATTCTGACAAGCTAAGATTCATTGGAGGCACGCCCGGTCGTGCTCGAGTGCCAATGGCACACCGGATCATATTGGAAAGCGGGGCCAGGAGCTATTGTCCCAAGGGCGGCGCAATGGGTCACGCCAATTGCCCTATCAGAGGCTTTATCGGCACAAGCCGTCACGGCCGCCGCGATTGTCAGGTTCGCAAAGGTCAGCCGAAATCGGCAGCTTGTGGCTGAGCGTGGTGGCTTTTCTCAGATCGCATCGAACTGATCCGTGTTCAGACATAGAGCACGCTGTCGACCTCGGCCTGGATGGGTGGGTCCGGATATGCGCTTCGCTTGTCCAGGACGACGACAGGGCTCTTCCCACGCCGTTGCGAATTAACCAGACCGTCTCCGAGGTAAGATCCTGGATTTCTCCGCTTCGCTCGCAACGACGGAGCGAGAGGCAATGCGAGCCTAGATCTTGAGTTCGCGACCCGTCACCCGCCGATACGCTTCCAGGTACCGCTTGCTGGTGGCGTCCACCACGCTCGCCGGTAATGGCGGCGGCGGCGCGTCGCCGTTCCAGCGGCCGGCGCGGCGCTCGACGTCGAGATAGTCGCGCAAGGGTTGCTTGTCGAAGCTCGCTTGCGGCCGGCCGGGTTTATAGGCATCGACGGCCCAGAAGCGCGACGAGTCCGGCGTCATCACTTCGTCGATCAGGATGATGCGGCCGTCCTTGTCGCGGCCGAACTCGAACTTGGTGTCGGCGATGATGATGCCTTGCTCGCGCGCCAGTTCCTCGCCGAGCGTGTAGATCGCACGCGTCATGCTTTCGAGCGTGGTGGCGACGTCATCGCCGACGACCTGGCGCATCTTCGCGATGGTGATGTTCTCGTCATGCCCGGTCTCCGCCTTGGTCGCCGGGCTGAAGATCGAAGGGTCGAGCTTCTCGCTCTCGACGAGGCCGGGTTTCAGCGTCTCGCCGGCCAGCGTTCCACTCGCCGCATATTCCTTCCAGGCCGAACCGGAGAGATAGCCGCGGATCACGCATTCGATCGGGAATACGGTGGTGCGGCGCGACAGCATGGCACGGCCGAGGATTTCGTTGCGATGGGCTTTGAGCGCCGGGACGGCCGCGATGATCTCGTCGGTGTCGGCGCTGATCATGTGATGCGGCACGATGCCTTCGAGCTTATTGAACCAGTATGCACTGATCTGGGTCAGCACTGCGCCCTTCATCGGGATGGTCTCGCCCATCACGACGTCGAAGGCGCTGATGCGATCGGTGGTGAGGAGCAGCAGGCGGTCGTCGTCGACGGCGTAGACATCGCGCACCTTGCCGCGGCCGATCTTGGTCAGGGGCAGGTCGCTGGAGAGCATCGTGGTCATCGGCAGAGCTTTCGGAAAGGATATCCGGCCGCACCCGATGGCACGGCCGAAAACCGGATTAGCCTATTCCGGCAGCGGAATGAACTCATGTTCCTGCGGAACCGCCGCGAAGCGGCCGGTTTTCCAGTCCTGCTTGGCCTGCTCGATCCGCTCCTTGCTGGAGGAGACGAAATTCCACCAGATGTGGCGCGGGCCCTCCAGGGCATCGCCGCCGAGAAACATCATCCGCGTCGCCTTCAGCGCCTTCACGGTGATGCGGTCGCCGGGGCGGAAGATCAGCAACCGCGGCCCCTCGTAACGTTCGTTCGCGATCTCGACCTCGCCGTCGACCACATAGATCGCGCGCTCCTCGTGGTCGGGGTCGAGCGGCACGCTCGCGCCGGCGGCGGCGGTGACCTCGGTGTAGAACCAGGGCGAGACCATCTTGACCGGCGAGGTGATGCCGAAGGCGGAGCCGGCAATCACCCGCGCGGTGAAGTCGCGCTCGGAGATCATCGGCAGATCGCCCGCCGCATAATGCTGGAATGAGGGATCGATCTCTTCGGAGGCTTCAGGCAGCGCGATCCAGCTTTGCAGGCCGAGCATCTGCTGGCCCGAGGCACGTTGCGCATCCGGGGTGCGCTCGGAATGCGCGATGCCGCGGCCCGCGGTCATCAAATTCATCGCGCCCGGCGCGATCTCCTGCACGTTGCCCTCGCTGTCGCGATGCATGATCGAGCCGTCGAACAGATAGGTGACGGTGGCGAGCCCGATATGCGGATGCGGCCGCACGTCCATGCCCTTGCCGGAGACGAACTGCACCGGGCCGAAATGATCGAAGAAGATGAACGGCCCGACCATCTGCCGCCTGCCGTGCGGCAGCGCGCGGCGGACGACGAATCCGTCGCCGAGATCGCGGGTGCGCGGCACGATGACGAGATCGAGCGCATCGCAGGACATGGGATCGCCGAGCACGGGATCGTTGGAGGGCTGCCAGCTCATGGTGGGCTCCTTCTTTATTGGTGGGTCAGATCGTAGCAGGATTTCGCATCGCCGTCGTCCTGACAGACCATCGCAGGCGCGTGATGAGGCGCCGCTAACCCTGACAGCGCCCGGGTGCTTGAAAAAATTGTTCTGACGGACGATGTTCGGTCCGCTCAAACCCACTCGCGCAGTCTTCGATGTCCCTCGCCGCCCTCGACCTTGCCTTTCGCGCCGCCAGCGTCGCGCTGCTGCTGGTGCTGGCGGCGTCGCTGCTGCAGGATTTTCGCAACGTGCCGGCGGCCCGCCTGGGTGCGGCCTTTGCGCTGAGCTCGGTCGCGCATGTTGTAAGCTATTCGCTGGATGTCACGTCGTCGATCCCGCTCTGGCATGCGCCGCTGGTCGCAATATCGACCGGCACCATCGTGGTGTTCTGGCTGTTCACCCGCGCCCTGTTCCACGACGAGTTTCGCCTGCGCTGGTGGCACGGCCTGATCTGGGCGCTGGTAGCGGGTTTCAGCTTCGCGGGCTGCGTCTGGATTGCACCCAGCGGCCATGTGCGGTTCTCGGTGACAGTGGTCAATCTGATCTCGCTCGGCTTCATCGCGCTTGCGGTCGGGCAGATGATCGCGTCCTGGCCGGCCGATCTGGTCGAGCGCCGCCGCCGCGTTCGCGTTTTCATCGTCTGCGCCATCGCACTCTATGGCGGGCTGAACGCGGTGCTCCAGATCGCCACCGCCGGCCACCACGTCGGGGCTGCAGCCGAAACCATCAATGCTGGCGTGCTGGCCTGCACCGTCGCGGCGATCGTCTATGCCATGATGCGCATCGACGGGACGGATTTGTTTCCGGCCGAGGCGGAGCCCGCGCCACCCCATGTTTTCAGTCGGCCCGCGACCGATGATTCCGCCGATCAAAAGCTCATCGAAGCCCTGATGCGGCTGATGGCGGACGAGCGGATCTATCGTCAGGAGAACATCACCATCGGCGCCCTGGCCACCCGGCTGAAAATTCCGGAATACCGGCTCCGGCGGTTGATCAACCAGCGGCTCGGCTATCGCAACTTCAATGTCTTCCTCAACAACCACCGGATCGAGGAAGCCAAGACCGCGCTCGCTGATCCCTCTCAGGCCGAGGTTCCCGTCATCACCATTGCGATGGACGCCGGCTTCCAGTCCCTTGGCCCTTTCAATCGCGCCTTCAAGGCGGTCACGGGCGTGACGCCGACGGAATACCGGCGCCTCAAGGTCGATGCGGCCTAGATATTTAGCCCTTTGAAATCACGGAAGAATTCCAGAATCGACCAGCCTCGACCAGTTTCAACCAGGTCATTTTCCAAATCCGGCGAGCGCGTGTCGCCCGCTTCCGGCCTGCTCTCCCGCACTCGCCCCGCAGCTGGAGAAAGCCCGTGACCCGTCGCCGTAAGATCATGCTCGCTACGACCGCCATCGCCTGTGCCGGCCTCGCGCTCGGCGCGGCGCGGGCGCGTGACGTGCCCAAGATTGCCACCGGCTTCATCGCGCATACGCTCTGCTCGGAGACGTTCGTCTCCGGGCTCGATCCCAAGCGCGACCTTGCCGAGACCACCGATGCGATGCCGGGTGCCGATCTGCTCACCTGGGCGATGAATCTCCGGATCGATCGCGCCCGCAAGGACGTCACGGTGACGTTGTTCGGCATCGGCCGCAGCCATGCCGTCTATCGCGAGGGGCTCGGCTGCACGCTCGAGCACGGCCAGGGGATCGCCGACGTCGCGCTGCCGCCTGACGACAAGCAGCCGGCATTGCTGCCCGAGATCGCCGGTCCGGGACTTGTGACGCCGCAAAGCAAGGGCTTGTCGGCGGCGCTCGACCGCGCCTTCGCCGAGCCAACGCAGCCGCCTTATCGCCGTACCCGCGCGATTGTCGTCATGAAGAATGGCCGCATCATTGCCGAGCGCTATGCCGACGGCATCGGCCCGCAGACGCAGCTGCTCGGCTTCTCCATGACCAAGTCGGTGACCTCGGCGTTGACAGGCATCCTGGTGCGCCAGGGCAAGGTGAAGCTCGATGGGCCCGCGCCCGTCGCCGCCTGGCAAAATCCTGATGATCCGCGTCATGCCATCACCGTCGACCAATTGCTGCGGCATACCGCCGGCATTGCGCTTGGAAGCTCGTTGCAGGCCTCGCTGGGCTCGGTGCTCGAGCCTGTCAACACCATGAAATACGCCGAGGACGATATGGCGAGCTTTGCCGAGCGTGCGTCGCTTGCGACGGCACCGGGCACGGCGTGGAATTATCACGACGGCAACAGCATCATTCTCTCGGATCTGATCCGTCGCGCCGCCGGCGGCAAGCCGGCCGATGCGCTGGCCTTCGCGCGTCGCGAATTGTTCGCGCCGCTCGGCATGCACCATGTCACGCTTCAGCTCGATGCTTCGGGCACGATCGAGGGCTCCGGCGAGATGATGGCCTCCGCGCGCGACTGGGCCCGCTTCGGCCAGCTCTACCTGAACGACGGCGTCGTTGGCGGCAAGCGGATCCTGCCGGAGGGATGGGTGAACTACTCGGCTTCAGCCACGCGAAATGCGTGGGTCGGCATCGGGGCCGGTTTCTGGACCAATCAGGGCAACAGCTTTGGCGCGAAGTTTCGGCTGGAGCACGGCTGGCCGCGCGATGCGTTCTTTGCCAAGGGCACGATCGGGCAATACACGATCGTGATTCCGTCGGAGCAGCTGGTGATCGTGCGCCTCGGCCGTTCGCCGAACTTCCCGCCGGATGCGGACGGCGTGTTCGATCTCGTGCGCGAGGTCGTGGCGACAACGCGCGAGAAGGCGAAGCTGGCGGACGTGAATTAGGCCCCTACTGCCGCCCCAGCTCCGTCGCCTTCGCCACGCGATCGAAACGCTCCAGCGTCATGATCGCGTCGGCGAACTTGTCGGCCCGCGCATTCAGCACGGGCCGCGCCAGCGTCAGAAATTTCTGCTGCATCGTCTGCGCATCGGGGAAAGAGGTCGGCTCGCCGGAGGGATCGGCATAGAGCCGCTCGTGCACGCCGTCATCAGTCGTGATGCTGACGCGCGCGCCGAAAGGATGCGTGCGGCCAACCTCTAACCGGTCGTCCTGCACGACGTCGAACCTGTCGGCGAGGGCGTCGATGGCGGCATCGCCCAAGCGCCTGTAATCGTCCCAGCCGAACGAGCCCTGGTCGAGTGCGAGCGCGCCGGTGAAGAACATCGAGAACTGGCCGCCGACGATCGAGGTCGGATGCCGCTTGGTCGCGGCATCGCCGGTCAGGGTGATGCCGTTGCGGTGCAGGCCGATCTCGACCCGCTTGACCTGGTCGGGCGTCAGATTGTGCTCGCGCCGCATCGCGATCAGCGCGTCGATCGCGGCATGGGTGTAGCGGCAGCTCGGATAGGGCTTCACCCCGATCTTCATGGTCTCGTAGGTGTCGCCGAGCCCGGCCACCGCCTTGTCGGGATGCGCGTCGTCGGTGTAGCCGGCGAGCAGGCCGTGCTTGCCTTCGACCGATTCCGTCGCGCCGACGAAATCATTGCGCGCCAGCGTCGCTGCGATCACGCCGTTCATCGCGGCGGCGCCGACCTGGTAGCGCTTGTTCCAGGCGCCGTTGACGAGGAATTGCAGCGAGCCCGCGGCCTGGCTGCCGGCAACGCCGAAGGCGGCGATGATCTGCGCCTCGGAGAGGGCAAACAATTTTGCCGCCGCCGCGGCGGCGCCATAGGTGCCGGCGGTCGCGGTCGGATGGAAGCCGCGCGCATAATGCGAGGTCGGATCCAGCGCATTGCCGAGCCGGCAGCAGACCTCATAGCCCGCGACGACAGCCGTCAGCACATCGCGGCCGGAGGCGCCGACCATCTCGCCGACGGCGAAGGCGGCTGGAACCACCGGTGCGCTCGGATGCAGCGAGGAATCCGCATGCGTGTCGTCGAAATCGAGGGAATGGCCGAGCGCGCCATTGAGCAGGGCGGCGATCGCCGGCGTCCAGGTCTTGCTGTCGCCGAACACAGTGGAGTCGCCCTTGGTGTCGAGCGCGAGCGCTTCCAGCATCTTCAGCAGCGAAGGCGTGGATTCGGCTTCGCTCCTCGCGCGGATGGCGCTGCCCAGGAAATCCAGCGTCAGCACCTTGGCGCGCTCCAGCACCTCCGCCGGAATATCGGCGAATTTCAGCTTGGCGACATACGTTGCGAGCGTTGCGGTTTCGTGGGCCATCGTGTTTCCTCGTTTTGGCCGGCAAGTTAGGCGGGGTGATTTTGCCTTTCAAGCGGCCTCGGGGCTGCGGGCATCAGCTATGCTTTCGGCTGGCTTTGGAGAGGATCGGGACATCAGACGATGGCAGGCGCAAAGGAGCTGGTCGACCAGATCCGGTCGCGGCGAACACAATTGGGGCTGGCGATCCGGGTCACGGTCGCGGCGGTGGCGGCCTATGCGATCGCGACCGCGCTGCATCTGTTGCTGCCGCTCTGGGCGGTGCTGACCTCGCTGATCGTGACCCAGATGAGCGTCGGCCGCTCGCTGAAGGCGACGCGCGACTACATGCTCGGCACGATCGGCGGCGCCATCTATGGCGGCACCATCGCGATCACGCTTTCCTACTCCAGCGAAGCGGGCCTGCTGGGGCTGCTGGTGCTGGCCGTCGCGCCGCTCGCCTTCGTCGCTGCGATCTATCCGAACCTGAGCACCGCCACCGTGACCGCCGTGATCGTGCTGCTGGTTCCGACCATGCATCATGCCGATCCCATGGCGTCGGCGATCGATCGCGTCTGCGAGGTCGGCGTCGGCGCCATCACCGGACTGCTGGTCTCGTTCCTGGTACTGCCCTCGCGCGCCGTCAGGCAGATCCGCGCCAGCGCGGCGAAGCTGCTCGAGCTGATCGCGGAGGCTTTCAACGAATTGCTTGCTGGCCTCACGCGGGGCCGCGACAACGATGCGCTGCACCGGATCCAGGACGGCATCGGCACCGCCATGGTGGGCATGAATGCGATCGGTACCGAGGCCGAGCGCGAGCGTTCGGCGCGGCTGTCGAGCGGCCCTGATACCGGTCCCTTGCTGCGCACGATCCTGCGGCTACGCCATGACGTGGTGATGATCGGCCGCGCCACCGTGGTGCCGCTGCCGGTCGAGGTGCAGGTCAGGCTCGCCGCGCCGCTGGCGGAAGTCAGCGCGGCGATCGTACGGTTCCTGAAATCGGCCGCCGAAGCCATCCGCGAGGGCGCCGGCGCGCCGCCGATCCATCCCGTGCATCTCGCGCTCCGGCATTATTCCGAGGCGGTTGCGGCCGTGCGCCGGGACGGCCTGATCCGCGGCCAGCCCGCCGAGACCGCGGAGCGCTTTTTCGCACTCGGTTTCTCGCTGGAGCAGATGCACCAGAACCTGTGCGATCTCGATCGCGTCGTCGGCGAATGGTCGGAAGCCGCGGCGGATGGGCCGGTGAAGGTCGCGAAGTGAGTTAGCGGCAGCAAAGAAGCCGGCTCATCGCGCCGGCTGCTCGATCCTCGCCATCATGCCGCGGGCCACGAGCTTGTGGAACGGGGTGATCAGCGCGAGATAGATCCGGCCGAGCAGATTGTTTGTTTTCACCAGGGTGGTCAACGTGACCTGGCGGCTCGCTGCATCCCCGGCCACGTCGACCACAATGCGGAAATCGAGGTGAGAATCATCGAAGCCGGCGATCAGCCGCTCCGGTGTCTCGCTCAACACCGGAAACAGGCCGATAACGCCGCCGGGCGCCGGCGCGCCTTCGCCCGATGTCTTGAGCCCGAACGGCGTCACGAGAACGTTGCGCAGCCGCACCAGCGCATCGACCCAGCGCGGCCCGTTCAGGACCATCCTCGTGCAGGCTTCGCGGGCGTTCACCGCCGCTTTGCCGATATCGACGCGAAACGCGTCGATGAATTGCGCGCCTGCCAGCACGGTGCCGGCCTCGACATCAGGCGTGATTTCGCGAACAGGGCCCGTCATCCCGCGATCTTGCGCGTCAGCGTCCGGAAACGCAAGATCAGGAGTCCGGCATAAACGAACGATCCGATCGACAGTCCGATCCAGACGCCGACCGCGCCAAGGTCGGCATGGAAGGCAAGCATCCAGGCGATCGGGAAACCGACGCACCAATATCCGATCGCCGCGAACACCAGCGTCATCGTTGTGTCGTTGATGCCGCGCAGCGCGCCGCCCATGATGGTCTGGAGCGCATCGGCCACGAAGAAGGTTGCGCCGACCAGGAGCAGCGTTGCGGTCAACGCGACCGTCGGCGCGCTGGCCTCGCTGCTGCCGAGGAACAGCCGGCCGATTTCATAGCGGCCGAGGATGATGGCGATCGTCAGGCCTGCGACGAACGTGATGCCGAGCACCGCTGCGACGAGGCCCGCGCGTCGGACGCCGGCCGGCTCGTTGCGGCCGAACGCGTGGCCGACCCGAACGGTTGCAGCCATGCCGATGCCGAGCGGGACCATGAACAGCACGGCCGTGACCTGGAGCGCGATCTGGTGCGCGGCAAGCGCGGTGGTCGAGATCAGTCCCGTCAACAGCGCCGCCGAAGAGAATAGGCCGTATTCCAGCAGCAGTGAAAACGAGATCGGCGCCCCGATCACGATCAGCCGGCGCATCAAGGGCCAGTCGATCCGCCACAGATGCGCGAGCGGATGATAGTTTGCGAACGGCTTGCGCCAGGCGGCGATGGCGAGCGCGGCCACGAAGGTGCCGAGATTGACCAGCGTGGTCGCAAGCCCCGCGCCGAACAGGCCGAGCTCCGGCAGGCCGAACAGGCCATGGATCAGGCAATAGACCAGCGCGAAATTCGCGGGGATCGCCGCGAGCGTGATCCACAGCGGCGCCTGCGGCCGGTTCACCGCGCTCATCATGCTGCGGATCGCGATGAAGCCGAGCGCCGGCGCGATGCCCCAGGCGAGGCCATTCAGGTAGCGCTGTGCGAGCGCGGCCGAATGCGGCGCCTGTCCGAGCGCCGTCAGGATGTGCTCGCCATAGAGTGGCGAGGCCATCATAGGCAGCGAGATCAGCAACGCCGCCCAGAGGCCGACGCGCAAGGAGAGGCGGATGCGTCTGCCGTCACCGGCGCCGAACGCCTGGGCCGCCAGCGGCGACACCGCGGCCATCAATCCAAGCCCGAAGGTGAAGCTGACGAAATAGACGGTGTGCGCAAGTGCCGCAGCCGCCACCGAATCCTCGCCGAGCCTTCCGATCAGCACGAGATCGCTCGTGATCATCGCGATCTGCCCGAGCTGCGTCAGCATCATCGGCACGGCCAGCCGCAGCGTCTCGACGAATTCCTGCGCGAGATGGCTGCTGTGCACGCCGGCTTGCGGCGGCTGTTGTGATTGGACGCTGTCGAGCATGGCGGGTTGAGATAGCACGACCAGGCGTCGAAAACATGGCTCAGCTTTCGACCTTCTCCCACGAGGGGAGAAGCAAGAAAGCGCTCAGCCCTTGCGTTCCGGGACGCGCCGGATCTTCGCGCCGAGCGCGCTCAGCCGTTCGTCGATGCGCTCGTAGCCGCGTTCGATCTGGTCGGCGTTGTTGATGGTGGAGGTGCCCTCGGCGCACGCGGCTGCGAGCAGCATCGCCATGCCCGCGCGGATGTCGGGCGAACTCAGCGTTGCGCCGTGCAGCCGGCTGGGCCCGGCGATGATGGCGCGATGCGGATCGCAGAGCACGATGCGCGCGCCCATGCCGATCAGCTTGTCGACGAAGAACATCCTGGACTCGAACATCTTCTCGAACATCAGGATCACGCCCTCGCATTGCGTGGCGGTCACGATCGCGATCGACATCAAATCGGCGGGGAAGGCCGGCCAGGGCTGGTCCTCGAGCTTCGGCACGTGGCCGCCGAAATCGTCCTGGATCTTCAGCGTCTGGTTCGACGGCACGATGAGATCGTCGCCCTCGACGCGGCAGACGATGCCGAGCCGCTCGAAACCCATGCGGATCGAACGCAGGTGCTCGACGCCGGCGCGGACGATCCGAAGTGGCGAGCGCGTCACGGCGGCAAGTCCGATCAGCGAGCCCACCTCGATATGGTCCGGCTGGATCGAATAGCTTGCTTCCCCCAGCGTCGCCGGACCGTGGATCACCATGGTGTTGGTGCCGATACCCTCGATCTTCGCGCCGAGCGCGACCAGGAAATTGGCGAGGTCCTGCACATGCGGTTCGGAAGCCGCGTTGCGAAGATAAGTGACGCCGTTGGCCGCAACGGCGGCGATCAGCGCGTTCTCGGTCGCGGTGACGCTCGGCTCGTCCAGGAACACGTCGGCGCCCGTGAGTTTTGGCGCGCGGAATTCGAGCCGGTCGGTTGCGGTGACCTTGGCCCCGAGCTGTTCCAGTGCGAGCACGTGGGTGTCGAGCCGACGCCGGCCGATGACGTCGCCGCCCGGCGGCGGCAGCATCACCTCGCCGCAGCGCGCGAGCAGGGGGCCGGCAAGCAGGATCGAGGCGCGGATGCGGACGCAGAGCTCGGGATCGAGATCGGCGGCGCGGATGCTCTTGGCGTGGATGTGAAGCGTGTTGCGCTCCGTCCATTCCGCGGATGCACCGACCGAGCGGATCAACTCGACCAGCGTCTCCGTGTCGCGAATCCGCGGCACGTTCTGAAGCGTCACCGGATGCTCGGTGAGCAGCGCGGCCGCGATGATCGGCAGCGCCGAATTCTTGTTGCCGGCCGGCTCGATCGAGCCCGAGAGCCGGTGACCGCCCTCGACGATGTATTGGATGGGCGCCACGTGGATCTCTCCGTCCTGGTGTGGTGGGGCGGGCTGCTTTGGAGGCGGAAACTATAGCGAATTGATCGGGGTATCAATTCGAGCGTGATGGTTGCAACGGCGACGGTGCGGCTCCCTCTCCCGCTTGCGGGAGTGGGCCGGGGAGAGGGTGTCTCCGCAATGGGACAATTCCCGGGAGGAAAGAACCCTCACCCGCCGCGCTCAGGCGCGCAATTGCGCTGCCGAGCGCGTCGCCTCTCCCGCAAGCGGGAGAGGCGACGCAAGCCTCAAATGTCGATCGTCGCGCTGAGCGAATGTTCCTGGATGAAGTCGCGGCGCGGTTCGACCACGTCGCCCATCAGCTTGGTGAAGATGTCGTCGGCCTCGTCGACCTCCTTGACCTTCACCTGCAGCAGCGAGCGCACGTCGGTGTCGAGCGTGGTCTCCCAGAGCTGTTCCGGGTTCATCTCGCCCAGGCCTTTGTAGCGCTGCAGCGTGATGCCCTTGCGGCCGGCTTCGGTGACCGCCTCGAACAGATCGGTTGGGCCGTGCACCACATGCTCGCTGTCCTTGCGGCGCAGCTTGCCGGAGCGAGCGTAGACGTCCTGGAGTTTGGGCGTGTATTCGTCGAGCTTGCGGGCTTCGGCCGAGCCGAGCAGGGCGTCGTCGATCACGGCTGCTTCCTTGACGCCGCGCACGGTGCGCTCGAACACGAAGCCCTGGCCCTCGACGAACTGCCCGACCCAGCCGCGCTCGACCTCCTCGGCCTGGCTGTCCAGCCGGGTCGCGATGTATTGCGCCGCGGCCGTGGCGTTCTCGGGGTTGCCGTAGACCTGCTTGTTGAGCACGCCCGTGATGGCAGCCTGCTCGACAACCTTGCGGTTATAGCGGCTGTGGAGGTTGCGCAGGATGCTGCGGACCACGCGGGCATCGTCGACCAGCTGACGCAGGTCGCGTCCCGAGCGGTCGCCGCCGCTCCCGGGAACGTAGATGCAGTCGTCGAGGCCGGCGTCGATCAGATAATCCTCCAGCGCGCGCTCGTCCTTCAGATACTGCTCGGACTTGCCTTTGCTGACCTTATAGAGCGGCGGCTGGGCGATATAGAGATAGCCGCCGTCGATGATGTCGCGCATCTGCCGGTAGAAGAAGGTGAGCAGGAGCGTGCGGATATGGGCGCCGTCGACGTCGGCGTCGGTCATCACGATGATCTTGTGGTAGCGCAGCTTCTCGATCGAGAACTCGTCGCTGATGCCGGTGCCGAGTGCGGTGATCAGCGTGCCGATCTGTTCGGACGACAGCATCTTGTCGGGACGAACGCGTTCCACGTTGAGGATCTTGCCGCGCAGCGGCAAGACGGCCTGGAATTCGCGGTTGCGGCCCTGCTTGGCGCTGCCGCCTGCCGAGTCACCCTCGACGATGAAGAGCTCTGATTTGGCCGGGTCCTTTTCCTGGCAGTCGGCAAGCTTGCCGGGCAGCGAGGAGACCGAGAGCGGGCTTTTGCGCGTCAATTCGCGCGCCTTTCGCGCGGCCTCGCGGGCCGCGGCGGCCTGGATCACCTTGCCGACGATCATCTTGGCCTCGGACGGGTGCTCCTCGAACCAGGCCTGGAGCGCCTCGTTGAGGACGTTCTCGACCACGGGACGCACTTCCGAGGACACCAGCTTGTCCTTTGTCTGCGACGAGAACTTCGGATCGGGCACCTTCACCGACAGCACGGCCGTGAGGCCTTCGCGGCAGTCGTCGCCGGTGAGCGCGATCTTTTCCTTCTTGGCGTTGGCCTCGGCATAGCCGTTGACCTGGCGCGTCAGCGCGCCCCGGAAACCGGCGAGATGAGTGCCGCCGTCACGCTGCGGGATGTTGTTGGTGAAGCACAGCACGTTCTCATGGTAGCTGTCGTTCCACCACAGTGCGGCCTCGACGCCGATGCCGTTGGCCTCCGAACGCACCATGATCGGCGTGGGCACCAGGGCCTTCTTGTTGCGGTCGAGATATTTGACGAACTCCTCGACGCCGCCGGAATAGTACATCTCCTCGCGCTTCTCGACCGCATGACGCATGTCGGAGAGGGCGATGTTGACGCCGGAATTGAGGAAGGCGAGTTCGCGCAGCCGGTGCTCGAGCGTGGCGAAATCATATTCGACGTTCTTGAAGGTTTCGAGCGAGGCGAGGAACGTCACCTCGGTGCCGCGCCGGCCCGGCGCATCACCGACCACCTTCAGCGGCGCGACCGCATCGCCATGGGCGAACTCGATGTAGTGCTCCTTGTCGTCGCGCCAGATCCGCAGGCCAAGCTTGCTCGACAGCGCGTTGACGACGGAGACGCCGACGCCGTGCAGGCCGCCGGACACCTTGTAGGAGTTCTGGTCGAACTTTCCGCCGGCGTGCAGCTGGGTCATGATGACCTCGGCCGCCGAGATGCCTTCGCCCTTGTGGATGTCGACCGGAATGCCGCGGCCATCGTCACGCACGGTGACGGAATTGTCGGCATTGAGGATCACGTCAACGCGCGTGGCGTGGCCCGCCAACGCCTCGTCAATCGCGTTGTCGACGACTTCGTACACCATGTGGTGCAGGCCCGAGCCGTCATCGGTGTCGCCGATATACATGCCGGGACGCTTGCGGACGGCATCGAGCCCTTTGAGCACGCGGATTGATTCCGCGCCGTATTCGCTCGCGGTGGAGGGCTCGTTTTCGGCAGCAGGCTGCCGAGCAGGTTCTGTCATGAGAGGCCTTCGAAATGTCGCCCGAATCAGCGGCGCAAAAGGCGCTGATTTGGAAGCTATTTGTGCCATGAAAGAGGGCTTGCGCCTAGCGCAAAGTATCTCCCGGCAACCCTTTGAGCAGATAGGGTTTTTGGGCCCGGTTTCAAGGCCCGTGAAGGCCGATTCCGAGCCTCGCCAAAAGCCCGATTCGAGACCCCGTTTTCGGTCCTTCGAAGGCGTGGATTTGTACGGGGTCCAGAGGCCTGTTCCGAGGCGCCTTGGCGCCCGGAACGGTCCTCTGGTTCAGGAGCTCTAATCAGGCTTCCTGTCGTCCTCCCCCAATCTGAGGGACCAAGCCTCGCCTGCGGCCACTGTGATGGTACCGGTCGCCATGCCCGGCCCAGACAGCTGGTCGCGGCGGGAACGGCGCAGGTTCAATAGAGCTGGAGCGGCGACCACAAATCGCCTTCGGGACCGACCGTGACTTCCCAGGCATCGCCGGCCGCGAGCTCGATCGTCGTGTCGCGGTTCGAGCGGCCGTCGACCTTCAACGCGTATGAATATTTGCCCGGCGGCATGTTGAACAGCGGCGCCTCGGGGCGCTCCCTGCCGGCACGAGGCGGAAGCGTGACGGTGTGGTTGTCGAGCGTGAGCACGGCCTCCTTATCGCCGAGATTGGTGAACATCAGCGCCGCGCGGCCGGGCGTCGGCATCACATGCGCCATGGCGGCAGCCTCCTTGTTTCGCTGCACCAGATTGACCAGGGTGCTGCTCTCCTTGCGGTCCAGCTCCAGCGCCGCCGGTCCCAGCGGCGTGACGAAGGCGAGCCTGACGTGATCGCTGGCGATCACGGCGTCATCGTGCTGCTCCTGCCAGCCGAGCTTGCCGAGCTCGCTGCGGTAGAACGCGAGCACCTCGTCAAGTCCTGCGGGGATGCGGGCCGCGAGCTTGGTGCGCAGCGGAGTCGCGCTGCCGAGCATCTTTGTGGTGCCGATCTCGCGATAGCTGGTCCTCGTCGGCGCGGGTAACGCGGCATCGGGATCCGGCGCGAGCTCGGACGAGAACAGCGGCGGCAGATGCGGCATCCATCCGGTCGTGGTTGCCGCGGCGAGGCTGCACGCGAGCAGAGCGAGGCCGCACACGAACAGCCGCCATCGCGCCGGGACCTTGGTCCCGGGCCTGACCGTCATCATGGTTCTTCTCCAGGGATATCGCGCGTGTCGATCGCGCGATTGCAACGGCTGCGACACCGTAGGCAGCGGCCTTACAGTCCTAGTCGCGGCCCGAATAAGCGGGGTTCAAGGCATCAGGCTATCGCCGCGCGGAAACGCGTCCGCTCTCGACGTCAAAGACTTCGCCGCCTGCGCCGATCTCGGCAAACGCAGCCGGATCCGCGCCGGTCAGCCACACCTGCGCGCCGAGCTTGCGCAGCTCGTCGAACAGCGCGGCGCGCCTGTTGGGATCGAGATGGGCGACGACCTCGTCGAGCAAGAGCAGCGGCACGATGCCGGTCATCTCGGCAACCAGCGTCGCGTGCGCCAGCACCAGCCCGATCAGCAGCGCCTTCTGCTCGCCGGTTGAGGCGTCGCGCGCGGGCATGCTTTTCGGCGCGTAAATCACCTGAAGATCGGTGAGATGCGGGCCGTCGGTGGTGCGGCCGGCGATCGCATCGCGCGGGCGGTTGTCGCGCAGGATCTGGCGGTAGCGGTCCTCGACCGAGGTCGCAGTCTCGCTCAGCAGCGCATTCTCCATCCAGCCGTCGAGTGCGATTTGCGCGGAGGGAAAGACAGAGGCTTGCGCGCGCGAATTCAGCATGCCGGTGAGGCGCGCTGCGGTCTGGCCGCGTGTTGCTGCGACCGCGACGGCGAGCTCGGCGGTCTCGCGCTCGATCGCGTCACACCAATGGTCGTCGTAATTGCGCGTCTCGAGCAGGCGGTTGCGCGAGCGCAGCGAACGTTCCAGCGCGTTGATGCGGCTGGAGTGCTCGACGTCGATCGCGAGCACCAGGCGGTCGAAGAAGCGCCGCCGCTCGGACGCGGCGCCCATGAACAGGCCGTCCATCGCCGGCGTCAGCCACACCATGCGGATGTGGTCGCCGAAGGCGGAGGCGGAATTGACCGGTTCGCGGTCGATGCGGCAGCGCCGGCTCATCGCGGCATCTGCGCGCGGCGGCTCGAGGCCGGTGCCGAGCGTGGCCAGCCCCAGCGCGCCCTCGACCTGAGCCGACACGGCCCAGGAGCCATCGCCCTGGTTGTCGGCGACATCCTCCAGCGTGGCGCGCCGCAAGCCGCGTCCCGGCGACAGGAACGAGATCGCCTCGATGCAATTGGTCTTGCCTGCCCCATTCGGCCCGACCAGCGCCACCATGTCAGCCGCCGTCTCGAGCCCCGCCGCCCGATAATTGCGAAAATGCGTCAACGTCAGGCGATGGATGCGGGAGGGGGTCATGTTGGCTCGTCATTGCCGGGCTTTGCTTTTCTCCCCCCTTGTGGGGGAGGGTGGCGCCTCACGTAGTGAGGCGACGGGCGAGGGGTATCTTACCGCCCGGCAAGCTTTGCAGGAATGTCCTCCAACACGGAAGCGGGTTGCTGCAACACGTCGTTGTTCCAATAGCGGGCGATTGAGAAATCCTCACCGAAAAGTACGGCATGCCGAGCTGCGTTGCGATTCCGCATGCTGACTGCCGTCGAACTCGATCACGAGGCGCTCGTCGAAACAGACGAAATCAAGAACGTAATTCTCGATCGGAACTTGTCGGCGAAACTTGGAGGCGGATAGCCGACGATCCCCCGGCAGACGCCACATAGCTGCTTCCGCACCTGTCGGCTCGTGCCGCATGTTCTTCGCGAATTGGCGAAGATGCTTGGCGGTCGGCCGATGGTGTGGATCTGGCGAGGGACCACCCCCCCTCAGACCCGCATCGGCATCAGCACATACAATGCGCTCTTGTCGTCCTTGTCCTGCACCAGGGTCGGCGAGCCGGGGTCGGCGAGGCGGAGCACTGCGACGTCGCCTTCGATCTGGGCGGCGATGTCGAGGAGGTAACGGGAGTTGAAGCCGATATCGAGCGCGTCGGAGGCGTACTCGACCTCGATCTCTTCGGTGGCGCTGCCGGAATCCGGATTGGTCACCGACAGCACCAGCTTGCCTGGCGACAGCGACAATTTCACCGCGCGGCCGCGCTCGCTGGAGATGGTGGAGACGCGGTCGACCGCGTTCTCGAAATCCTTCTTGTCGACGACGAGCTCCTTGTCATTGCCCTGCGGGATGACGCGGCCGTAGTCGGGGAAGGTGCCGTCGATCAGCTTGGAGGTCAGCACCACATTGCCGATCGTGAAGCGGATCTTGGCCTGCGACAGCTCGATCGTCATTTCGGCTTCGGTGTCCTCGATCAGGCGCTGCACCTCGCCGACGGTCTTGCGCGGCACGATCACGCCGGGCATGCCTTCGGCGCCCTTGGGCTGCACCAGGTCGAGCTGGGCGAGGCGGTGGCCGTCGGTGGCGACGCCGCGCAGGGTCGCGGCCTTCGCCGTGCCGGCGGCATGCAGATAGATGCCGTTGAGGTAATAGCGCGTCTCCTCGGTGGAGATCGCGAACTGGGTGCGGTCGATCAGCCGCTTGACGTCCTTGGCGGCGAGGCTGAACGAGTGCGAGAGGTCGCCGGCGGCGAGATCGGGGAAATCATTCTCCGGCAGGGTCTGCAGCGTGAAGCGCGAGCGGCCGGCGCGGATCGCCAGCACCGCGCGGTCGCCGTCGGCCTCCAGCACGATCTGCGAGCCGTCAGGCAGCTTGCGCACGATGTCGTAGAACATGTGCGCCGGCACGGTGGTGGAGCCCGCGGTCGCGGTTTCCGCTGCAAGCGTCTCCGTCACCTCGAGGTCGAGGTCGGTCGCCTTCAGCGACAATTTCGCGTTCTCGGCGCGGACCAGCACGTTGCCCAGGATCGGAATCGTGTTGCGGCGCTCAACCACGCGGTGGACATGGCCCAGCGATTTCAGGAGTTGCGCGCGTTCGACCGTAACCTTCATTGCACTACTCGCCCGATCCCCAAAGATGAAAAAGCCGGGCGGAGGAGAGCGCGCCACGGCACCGAAGGCCCCAAAAGCTGGATCATCGCGGAGAGGATCGAAAAGCCGTCGGGGCCGCGTAAAGTGGCGCGGAAAGCCATCCGTTTCAAGGGATTGGGGGCTGGTTCCCCACGATTTACAGCCAAAAACACCACCGCCGCCCCGGCGTGGCCGGAGCGGCGGCAGATTGGCGGGAGCCTTAGGCGTTTATTCCTCGGCCGTTTATTCCTGCAGCTGGCGCTTGAGCAACTCGACCTCCTCGGACAGCGCGTTGTCCTTGGAAACCAGCGCCTCGATCTTGCGGACGGCGTGCAGCACGGTGGTGTGGTCGCGGCCACCGAAGCGGCGGCCGATCTCCGGCAGCGAGCGCAGGGTCAGCGTCTTGGCGAGGTACATCGCCACCTGGCGCGGCCGCACCACATTCGCGGTCCGGCGCGACGACAGCAAGTCGGAGCGGCTGACGTTATACTGCCGCGCCACCACGCGCTGGATGTCCTCGATCTTGATCCGCTTCGGCTCCGAGGGGCGGATCAGGTCGCGCACCTCGTGCTCGGCCATTTCCAGCGTCACCGGCCGGTTGTTGAGCTTCGAATGCGCCAAGAGGCGGTTGATCGCGCCTTCGAGGTCGCGGCCGTTATGCGTGATGGCGCGCGCCAGATAGGTCAGCACCTCCTCGGGCACTTCGAACGTCGCATGGTGAGTGCGGGCGGCTGCGACGCGCGACTGGAGAATGCCGTGGCGCAGCTCCTCGCCGAGCGAGCCCATCTCGACCACGAGGCCGCCGGCGAGGCGCGAGCGGACGCGATCGTCCAGGCTTTCGAGATCGGACGGCGGACGGTCGGCCGCGATCACGACCTGGCGCCCGGCATCGATCAGCGCATTCAGCGTGTGGCAGAACTCGGCCTGCGTGGACTTGCCCTGCAGGAACTGCAGGTCGTCGATCACGAGCACGTCGATGCCGCGCAGCGCTTCCTTGAAGGCCAGCGCCGTCTGCGTCTTCAGCGCAGCGACGAAGCCGTACATGAATTTTTCCGCAGTGAGATAGAGCACCTTGCGCTCGTTGCCGGAATTGCCGGCCCAGGTCACCGCCTGCAGCAGATGCGTCTTGCCGAGGCCGACGCCCGCATGAATGTAGAGCGGGTTGAACATCACGGGATCGCCGCGCCGACCTTCGGCGACCTGACGTGCGGCGGCATGCGCCAGCGTGTTGGAGCGGCCGACGACGAAGCTTGCAAAGGTCAGGCGCGGATCGAGCGGCGAGCCGCCGAGCGCATCGTGATTGGCGGACACCGGCGCGGTCGCGGTCGAACGCAGCTCCGGCGCAGGCGCGCGGCGCATCTCGACGGGGGCCGGCGCTTCCTTCGGCTGCACCACGGGGCGCACGGCGGAGCGAACGGTGAGATCGATGCGATGCACTTCCGGCATCTCGGCCTGCCAGCACGACAGCACGCGCTCGGCATAATGGGCCTGGATCCAGCTCTTCAGGAAGCGGGTGGGCACCGAGAGCCGCACGCTCTCATCCTGCACGCCCTCGAGATCCATGCGCGCAAACCAGCTCGTATAGACGTCTTCGCCAACGTTCGTGCGCAGGCGATTCTTCACGCGCGACCAGCGATCCTGTTCCGATGTCGTCATCATTTGAAAACTTTTCTTGAGAGATAAGGTTGCGTGGTGGACGCCACCCAGAGTTCCCAAGAGGACCTCTGCGGTGACGCGACCTCGAGCGAGTCCATCCTCAGGCATAGCTCAACGATCCGGCGGGAACGCCGTCGGTCAGATCAGCGATGTCAGGGATGGAGGGGTCGCGAGGTCAGCGCGTACTGTGCGCGCTCTCACAAATGGGGGGATGATCGCAGGACGGATTGGAAACGGCACCGTTGGACGATGATACTTCAGTCAACACCGCGTTGAGTCCGTAGGACATGATACCTCCCCGTCCTGCCGTGATTGCTCACGGCAAGGTCCTGCGTAAAAGAACTCCCGCGCCGTACTCCAGTCGCGGATGTCCTGCCCGTCTGCACACGTTGTCCGTTCGGCTTCGCCATCACGCGTGTCGGGGCAGCCCCAATGTGTCTCTTCTGCACAAGGCGCGAGCGGGATCACCAGGATCTCGCTTGGAGACATCAAGACAAAGAGCTACCGTTCCCATATTCCTATGGGTTTGATCCGACAATCGCTTGTTGAAGCGTCGCCTACGTGCACACCGCCGCCGATTTGCACGCTCGCCTCGTTTCTTAAACCGCGCTGGTCTCAAGATCGTGGGCGCCGCGAACGACTTAAGGAATACACTAAGCGGAAAGACTCGCAACGAAATTGATTCACACTTGAGGCGTCAAAAAACTTGACCAGCGTTAACGTCGCGCACGAGTTGTTCACAGGCTTGAGACCAAGTTTTTGGATTCGTGCACAGAATCGAAAATCGCACGCATCGTGTGACAACGACTCCCCTCACGCCAAAAAATTTTTACAAAATCGTCACGCACGCGCCGCGCGCGCGAATTTTCCAAATGCTTGTCGCTGCTATGTCGATAAGTGATTAGCGAGCCATCGTTTTTTGAGTCTCGTTTGGAAGGGTAACCCGAGCGCGAAAGCTGATCCGGTGAAACTACGGTGTGCAGAACCGCGCGCGCATGAATTCAACTTTGAGCCCGCCCTGCAGGGGTTTTTTGCACCGCGATGAGAAGTTTCCGGTGTTGCAAAAACAGCGACAGGTAAAATACGGATACCGCTCGGCGGAGACGAGAGGAGTCTTCGAGGGAATGACGTGTTGGCGAAAAGACAGAAGCCGTGAATTGTGACAGGCAACAAAAAGCCCGGCGCGAAGCCGGGCTGATTGCCGAATGCGATGTTCGCATCAACCGATCGAATGAAGCGATCGGCTTCGCGCGAACAACTTGCTTCGCGAATTTACTTCGCGAGCTTGGCGATCTGCGCCGTGAGGCGCGAGACTTTGCGGCTGGCGTTGTTCTTGTGAATGATGTTGCGCTGGGCAGCACGCATCAGCGCGGGCTCGGCACTGGCGAGCGCCTTGACGGCGGCGGCGCGATCGCCGGTCTTGATCGCTTCCTCGACGTTACGCACGGCGCCGCGCATCTGGGTGCGGCGCGACTTGTTGACAGCGGTGCGGCGGGCGATCTTGCGCGTCGCTTTCTTGGCGGAGGTGGTGTTGGCCATGGTCTCAATGTCCTTTGCGGGTACCGGTCGCGTCTTGGTCTGATAGCGCCGGCAGCTTGACCGCGGAATCGACGCTCGGATTTAGGGTGTTCGGTTGCTGGGCCGTCCCCGGAACATGAGCGATGGCTTTGCGGCCATCTCTGAGGCTCAAAAGAGCCTGCAACTGCTCAAAGAACAGCGGCGGCAGGATTGCGCCCACCGCCAGTTGGCGCCCTTATAGAGGGCGTCTTTGGCACCGTCAACGCTTTAGGGGCTGGAAAAGCAGGTCCGAGGGCGTGCCAAGGGCGGCCGTAACGCCCTGATGAGGTTGAATTTCTGCCGTCTCCCGGCTATTGGCTGACGGCATTTCCAAGGGCTCGTCCGGTCGGGCGGGCATATAGGGTGAGGCATGATCCGCGGCTTTTTCCGTCTGATTGGCTTGTTGCTGCTGGCCTGCGGGTTCTTCTTCGTGGTCTATGACGGCGCCCGCTGGGTGGCCGACCAGACCCTGCGCTTCACCCGGTTCGGCCAGTTCTGGAACGACATCAACCAGGCCAGCCAATCCGCCTTCCGGACCTGGGTCGAGGCCAAGGCGCCCTGGCTCTGGACCTCGGTGATCCGCCTGGTGCTCGACCAGCCGGTTTTCGCCGTTCTGGGCATTCTGGGCATCGTGTTGATGATCGTGTTCCGCCCGCGCAAGCCGCTGATCGGCTATTCCCGGGATTGATCTGCTCAATTCCCGCCGGGATTGATCTGCTCAATTCCCGCCGGGATTGATCTCTTCAATTCCCGCCGGGATTGATCTCGCGAATGGCGACCTAACAAGACTGCCGCTTCCTCCGTAGAGACCTATATTCCCACTCGATCGCGAGCGCGCCGCCTGAACACCTGGTTCAGGCGCGCGCCAGCTCGTTTCTCGGAGATCCCATCATGCTGTTCATGCGCAAGTCCACCACGTTGCCGAGCGCGGCCGACGCGCTGCCCGGCCGAACGCAGCCGATTCCGACTGCGAGCTTCCATTTCGTCAACGGCAGCAAGTTGCAGCCGCCTTACCCCGATGGCCTTGAGCAGGCCGTGTTCGGGCTCGGCTGCTTCTGGGGCGCCGAACGGAAATTCTGGGAGCTTGGCGAGGGGATCCATACCACTGCCGTCGGCTATGCCGGCGGTCATACGCCGAACCCGACCTATGAAGAGACCTGCTCGGGCCGCACCGGCCACACCGAAGTGGTGCTGGTCGTGTTCGATCCGAAGAAGATTTCCTACGAGAAGCTGCTGAAGACGTTCTGGGAGAACCACAACCCGACGCAGGGCATGCGCCAGGGCAACGACGTCGGCACGCAATACCGAAGTGCGATCTACACCTATTCCGGTGCACAGAAGAAGGCGGCTGACGAATCCAAGGCGCTCTATCAGAAAGCGCTCGCCGCAAAGGGCCTCGGCGCCATCACCACCGAGATCGCGCCCGCGGGTCCGTTCTATTTCGCCGAGGACTACCACCAGCAATATCTGGCGAAGAATCCCGCCGGCTATTGCGGCCTTGGCGGCACCGGCGTGTCGTGTCCCATCGGCGTGGGCGTGAGCGCGTAATTGCAAGTCGTCGAAGCGACGTCGTGCTTACCCTGCCCTGGAGGGGAGGGTGCGGCCGCGGTCTGCCCTTCAACCCTTTATTAACCATAACGGTGCATCACTGGAGCCGTCTCGTCGGTAGGGATGGTCCGGTGCCGGTTGCACGCGCGTTTCGATGGTCGATCTTGGCAGCGTCCGCCGCGCTGAACCTGGGCGGCTGCATGCAGACAACCGGCTCCGTCGCGTACATGCAGCCCCGTCCCGATCTCGACACCATGGCTTACGGCCAGCCCTACAGCGCGCCGCAGCCGGCCGTTGTTGCCAACAATGGCGGCGGCGCCATCGATGCGCTCGCCAACTCCTTTGCCGCGGGTCCCGCGCCGGTGCCGGTCGCTTATGCCGCGCCGATGGTCGCTGCACCCGTGCGCTACGACGCCTCCTATCATCTCGATGCCGGCGACAAGCTGCGCGTGGTGGTCTACGGCCAGGAAGGTCTCACCAACAGCTACGCCATCGATGCCGGCGGTTCCATCACCATGCCGCTGATCGGCGCGGTGCCGGCGCGTGGCCGCACCACGGCGGGGCTCGCCGGTGAAATCGCCGCGCGCCTGCGCAACGGCTATATCCGCGAGCCGTCGGTCGCCGTGGAGATCGAGTCCTATCGCCCGTTCTTCATTCTCGGCGAGGTCGCAGCGCCCGGCCAATATCCTTACGTGCCCAACATGACGGTCGAGAGCGCGGTCGCGATCGCCGGCGGCTTCTCGCCGCGCGCCAAGCGCGACGTGGTCACCGTGACTCACACCGAAGCCGGTGGCGCCATGCGCGCTGTCGTGCCGCTCGGCACGCCCGTCAGCCCCGGCGACACCGTGTTCGTGGGCGAGCGCTGGTTCTAGACGCTTTCCGCGCCTCGTTCAGCGTCTGAAATCAAGCCGGCCGTTCGGAAAGCAGCCGTCAATGCGCGTGGCATCGACCACGAGACCGATCCATGGCCTGACGATCGCGGGATTGGTCAGGTTGATGTATTTCCCGATCAGGCCATTGCCGCCGTCGCGCACGGCATCGATCAGTCCGTGGCGTCGGCCCTCGTCCCAATCGAAGCGCAGATAGATTCGTTCGCCGACGACACGGACCTCCGCGCGGCCCTGCTTCCATCTCTCCGGCTTATCGCCGGCAATGGTCGGATCGGCACCGCCGTTCCAGCGGCTCGCCCAGGTGCCCTCGAGCGGGTCGGACGGCGCCGGAAGGGATGCCCAATGCGCCGCATTGACGTCGTCGGCATCGCCGGCCAACGCAGCTGATACCGCGTAGTGCATGACTTCGGCGTCGCCGGGATCAGGCACGTCCATGGTGCCGAACGGGTTGCGGATGACGAGGTTGGTGTTGGGCTGCTGCATGACGATCTCCCGGCGTGAACTGGCCTGGTCAGCCAGCTCTATCGCCGCGCGCCGTGATGCAGCCACCCGATTTCCGCTCGCGGGATGACGCCTGTGGCGTCACTTCAAATGCTTGGCAAAGAACGCCATGCTGCGCGGCCAGGCGATGTCGGAACTCGCCTTGTCGTAGCTCGGCCGCTCGTCGCAATGGAAGCCATGCTGCGCGCCCGGATAGGTAAACACTTCGACGTCGGGCCGCTTCGTCTTGACGGTCTCGACGTCGGTGAGCGGGATGCCCTGATCCTTCTCGCCGAAATGCAGTTGCGTCGGCACCTTCGGGGTCTCATCCGCAAAGCGCACGACGGCGCCGCCGTAATAGCCGATCGCGGCCTTCAGGCCGTTCAGTCGCGTCGCCGCGACAAAGGCGATGCTGCCGCCGAGGCAGAAGCCGATGATGCCGACCGGGCCTGTGCTTTTCACTGCGTCGATCGCGGCCTGGGTGTCGCGCAGCATCGCCGCCCAGTCGGGATTGGCGACGAATTTGCGCGCTTCCGCGATCTCATCGGGCGTATAGCCGGACTGGAAGCCCGGCGACGTCCGGTCGAAGATCGACGGCGCGATCGCGACATAGCCTTCGCCGGCGAGGCGGTCGCAGACCGAGCGGATGTGGTGATTGACGCCGAAAATCTCCTGGATCACCACCACGGCACCCTTCGGGTGGCCTGCGGGATCGGCGCGATAGGCGCCAAGCTGGAAGTTGTCCGACGCCGTCAGTTTGATGTCTTGTCCCACGCGGGTTGTCCTTCTTTGTTGATCGTCCATGCAGGCGCTCGCGTTTGCCGCTCACTCCCACATCCAGTTGTCGCCGTAATCCTCTTTCCATCCTGCCAGCCGGCCGTGACGGAATTGCAGGAACAGGCGGTTGCGGGACGGCACCAGGCCGCTGCCGCCGAGCTCGCGAAGCGCCAGATAGATCTCGTTGCCGCGGCGTCCGCGGACATATTGCAGGGGCTGTCCGAGGGCGTGCGCGGTCTGGTCCGCGTCCATCCCGAACGCAAGCGGCGTGTTGTTCGACAGGGTCTCGACGAAGGGACGGCGCAGCGGCGCCGTGCCGAACGGTTCGGCCTGCACCGACGCTGCCACCGAGAGAAGCGCTGCGCCCGCAGCCAAGATTGTCCGCCTCATCGTCTTGATCCCCGTTCGCCGCCTACGCCGGCAAGTTCTTCAGGAAAGGCACCACGGCGTCAACAAAAGCCTCGGGCTGATCGATATTGACGGCGTGTCCGGCCGCGGGGATCACGACCTTTTGTGCGCCGGGGATCTTGGCTGCCATGTAATCCGACGCCGCCAGGAACGGCGTGTCGTCGGCGCCGACCACGATCAACGACGGCACCTTGATCTCGGGCAGCAACTCCATGACCTTGGCATCGCGCTGGGTCAGCATGCCGCGCGCGGCGAGCGCCAGTCCCTTGGCGTCGCGATGGCTGGCGGTGGCGCGCTCGCGCGTTGCCGCTTTCAGCACGGCGAGTCCTTCCTGGTCGAGCTTGTCGGCCGTGGCGAGCGCCCGCGCATTCCAGGCCTCGCGCGGCTCGTCCTTCTTGAAGCCGGGCCCAGTGTCGATGATCAGCAGCGCACGCGTGCGTGTCGGATGGGCGCGGTAGAACGCAAGCGACATGTAGCCGCCGAGCGACAGCCCGCCGATGATGGCGCTGGTGGCGCCGACAGCATCGAGGATCGCCGCGATGTCGCCGACGGTGAGTGCTTCGCTATAGGCTTTGGGATCATCGGGGTAGTCGGACTGTCCGTGGCCGCGCATGTCCCACAGGATAAGGCTGTGGTCGCGCGCGAGCGCCTCGATCTGGCCGTGCCACATCGCGGAGGTGGAGGAATAGCCGTGCGTGAGCAGCAGCGGCGGCCCCTCGCCGTGAACCTCGTAATAAATGCCGACGCCGTCGCGGTTGATCCTTGGCATGTCTCCACCCTTCCTGTTCTGGACAGTGTAGCCACAATCCCGCGGCGTGAGGCTACGAATGCGTCCGAATTAGCGATCGAACTCCGCGCGGCCGTTCAATATGCCGCGAAGAGCCACATTCGGACATTTGCATGTCAACGGGCGCCCCGAGCCGGCCATCCAGGCCCGATTCTCGAAAATCCCTTGCCCTTTCAAGACGGGTTTCGATGGGCTACGATAAGTCCTCGCGGCGATGGCGCCGCGCGGATGAGAACTCGCTCAAAATGCGCTGGTTTCGGGATAGTGCCAGACTGGGTTCATGGCTTGCGCTTTTCGCGCTTGCCGTGAACTTTGCGCTGTCCTTTGGGCATGTTCACGTGGGCAATGCGTCGGAGCGCAGTTCCATCGTGGGCGCTCTTACTCTCTCCGACAACGGTAAGGCCCAGGGGCATTCCAGCGACTCCCACCCCGACCATCTATGCCCGATTTGCGTGGCGACCGCTGCGCTGGCCAACGCTTTGGCCCCGACGCCGCCCGCAATCCTGCTGAAGTTTGACGAGACCGCTGTTGATCGCAGAGCGACGCCCATTCGCCTCGTCATTGCGCTCCATCGCTCGCCATTCCAGTCGCGCGGTCCTCCCGTTTCCTGACCCTCTTGCCCGCTATGCCGCTGCGTGCGGAGCCCCGCCACCACGAGTGGTCAAGCTCCTTTCCCTTTCGGGATGGCCGCACGGCATCTGTAGCAATTCAAGTGCAGATCTGGTCAGGCCGTCATGGGTCTTCAGTTTACGTCGAAGCGCCGAAAAGCGCTGGTCTCTGTATCATCATTGAGCTTGCTCGCCCTTGCTGGCACGGCAGCGCCGGCACAAGACAGGGCGCCTCAACCAGCCGCCACAGCGGAGCCGCAACCGTCGAACGCAATCCCTGCGCCCGCCGCTACCCCTGCGCCGCAGGAGACGCCGCAGCAGAGTGCCACCCCTCCGCCGGCTGCACCTGAGCAGGCGGAAACCGGCAAGCCTTTGCCGGAGGTGCGCGTCGCCGCCCCGGTCGAACGGCGCCGGGCGCCCAAGCCGCCGACTCCGCAGGTTGTCGTCAGGAGCCAGCCGCCGGCGCCGACGCAGGCTCAGGTCGTCACCGAGCAGAACCAGCATTTCGATGCAGCTCGCCAGACCATTGTGGCGCCGACCGGTACGAGCCCCTATCAGATGACGCAGCAGGCCATTGAGGCCCTGCCGCAAGGCGAGAATACCTCGCTCGATCGCGTGTTGCTGCAGGCACCCGGCGTCAGTCAGGACTCCGCGGCCGGCGGCGATCTGCATGTCCGCAACGAGCACGCCAATGTTCAATATCGAATCAATGGCATCATGCTGCCCGACGGCGTCGGTGCATTCGGCCAGATTCTCGACACCGGGATTGTCGGCAATCTCGCACTGATCACCGGCGCGCTGCCGGCACAATACGGCCTGCGCACCGCAGGCGTGGTCGACATCCAGACCAAGTCGAGCGCCTTCGACAACACCGGCAAGGTCGGCATTTATGGCGGCAGCCACGAGACCATCACGCCCTATGCCGAATGGGGTGGTACGGTCGGCAACACCCGATATTTCGTCTCCGGGCGCTACTTCGGCAGCAATCTCGGCCTGGAAAATCCGACCCCCTCCAACAACGCGATCCACGATCATACCGACCAGGGCAAGGGGTTTGCCTACCTCTCCACTGTCGTCGATCCCACCACTCGGATCGTCTACATGGGCGGTGTCTCCAACAGTCGCTTCCAGATTCCCAATAATCCCAGCCAGACGCCTCAGTACACGGCCTTTGGCGTGTCCGACTTCAATTCCGCCAATCTCAACGAGAACCAGCGCGAGTTCAATTCATTCAACGTGCTGGCGCTGCAATACTCCAGCAACGGGCTGGATCTGCAGACATCCTATTTCAACCGCTACAGCAGCGTCCATTTCGTGCCGGATGTCATCGGCGATCTCGTCTTCAATGGCGTGGCGTCGGATGTCTACCGTAGCAGCCTCACCCACGGCGTTCAGACCGATGCGGCTTACCGCGTCTCGGACGCTCATACATTGCACGCAGGCTTCACGGTCAGCGCCGAGAATGCGTTCGTGGGCAACGGGTCGGTTCTGCTCCCCCTCGACGTGACCGGGGCGCCGTTCGATGCTCCCTTCAACGTGCTCGATCAAAGCAGCAAGACCGGTTTTCTCTTCGGAACCTACATTGGCGACGAATGGAAGGTGACGAACCGGATCACTCTGAACTACGGGCTGCGGTTCGATCAGATGATGCAGTACACGGATGCGAACCAGCTCAGCCCGCGCATCAGCATGAGCTATACCCCGTGGGACGGCACGGTGTTCCACGCCGGCTATGCCAGGTATTTCACGCCGCCACAGCTCGTGCTGGCGGCACCGACCAACCTCGGCCTGGTGCAAAACACCACGCAGCAGCCGGAGGTGAACCTCGCCGATCCGGTTCGCCCCGAGCGTTCGCATTATTTCGACGTCGGCGTCACGCAGAAGCTCTTGCCGGGTCTCGAAGTCGGCGTGGACGGCTACTACAAGATGGCGAGGGACCTGCTGGATGATGGGCAGTTCGGCGCCGCCTACGTGCTGACCGCGTTCAACTACGAAAAGGGCGACAATTACGGTGTCGAGCTTTCGGCGAAATACAGCGACACGCATTTCCGCGCCTATGCCAACATCGCTTATGCGCGACAAACTGCGACCAACGTCGTGTCGAACCAGTTCTTGTTCGGTGCCGACGAGCTTGCCTATATCGCCAGTCACTACGTCTACACCGATCACTCCCAGTGGGTCTCGGGGTCGGCGGGCGCATCGTACAAGTGGGACAATGGCACTCGTCTTTCGATGGACGTGCTCTACGGCAGTGGCCTACGCAGCGGTTTCGCCAACACCTCGTCGCTTCCATGGTATTCGCAGGTGAATCTCGGCGTCTCGCACGAATTCAAATGGTTCGACGACAAGAAGCCGACGACGTTGCGCTTCGACGTCGTCAACCTGTTCGACACGGTTTACGAAATCCGGGACGGATCCGGCATCGGCGTGTTCGCCCCGCAATTCGGGCCGCGCCGCGGCTTCTTCTTCGGCATGTCCCAGAAGCTTTGAGCGAAGCGATGCGAAACTACGATAGAGACGAGAACCAGATGCGTCACACCGATCGCAAATCACGGACCGCAGCCCACGGCCTGGCACGGCTGCTCGCGCCTGCAAGTGCCCTCGTCGCGTTGCTGGCGACGTCCACCGCTGCGCTGGCCCAGAGTGACGCCCCAAATCCGCTGTTGCCGCGAAATTTGTCGCCATGGGGCATGTTTGTGAATGCCGACATTGTCGTGAAGGCGGTGATGATCGGGCTCGCCTTTGCCTCGCTCGTGACCTGGACGATTTGGCTCGCCAAGACCATCGAGCTGCGCTTGGCAGCCAGCCGCGTGCGGCGACGGCTGAAGATGCTGGAAAGCGGCCCGCAATTGTCGGAGGCGCTTCGGGACTGCGAGGGCGCACGGGATGCCGTGGCGCAGCTCGTGCTTTCCACGGCGCGCGAGGCCGAACTTTCCGGCTTCATCGTCGATGACGGGCTCAAGGAGCGTGTCGCCTTGCGATTGGAGCGCGTCGAGGCGGCAATGACCCGGCAAGTGTCGCATGGCGTCGGCATCCTGGGGACCATTGGCGCCACGGCGCCCTTCGTCGGCCTGTTCGGCACTGTATGGGGCATCATGAACTCCTTCATCGGCATTTCCGAGGCCCATACCACCAATCTCGCCGTGGTCGCGCCCGGCATTGCCGAGGCGCTGCTGACCACGGCGGTCGGCCTGGTCGCGGCGATCCCCGCGGTCGTCATCTACAACCATCTTGCGCGGGTGATCAGCGGCTACAAGGTATTGCTCGGCGATGCCTCGGCGCAGCTTCTTCTCATGATCAGCCGCAGTGCGAATGCCCCGGCGTCGATGCGGTTCCGGGCGGCGGAGTAGGCCATGGCCATTCGACTCGGTTCCAAGGGCAGCGAAGATCTCGAGATCCAGCACGAGATCAACGTCACGCCGTTCATCGACGTCATCCTGGTGCTGCTCATCATCTTCATGGTGGCTGCGCCGCTCGCAACCGTCGACATCGGCGTCAATCTGCCGGCCAGCACCGCTCCCGAGCAGCCGCGCCCGGACAAGCCGGTGTTCGTAACCATCAAGTCGGATGGGACGATCGCCGTCGGCGACGTCACCGCATCGCGCGATGAGCTCGCGACCACGCTCGACACGGCGACCGGCGCGCACAAGGATGAGACGATCTTCATCCGCGGCGACAAGGCGCTCAGTTACGGCGAACTGATGGGGATCATGAACGTTCTGCGCGACGCCGGCTATCTCAAGCTGGCGCTGGTCGGACTGGAGACGCCGGCGCAGAAACCATGAACGCATTCGCACTACACTTGCCGGACAAGCGGGGAATTTCGCGCTGGACCCTGGCGGCGTGCATCGTTGTGGCTGCGCATGTGGCGATCCTTGCCTCGATCGCGCTGTGGTACGCGCGTCGGCCGGCCCCGCCTACGATCATTCCGGCCATCGCCGTCTCGCTTGCGCCGATGGAGGCCTCTTCGCCCCAGGTTCAGACGCAGGATCTGGCGGTCGGACCGGCCATGCAGCAGGCCGAGGAAGCGCCAAGGCAGCCGCCCAAGCCCGAGGAGCAGAAGATCGAGCAGGAGGTGCCACCGCCGCCGCAACAACAAGCTGACGTGACGCTGCCGAAATCCGAGCCCAAGCGGGTCGAGGAGCCCAAGCCGGAAGCGCCGCCGCCCGCCCCGGAAACCCGCGCGCCGCCGAACAGCGAGCGGGTCGGCCAGTTTACGCAAGCCGCTTCGAACCGCTTTGATGCTCTCGTTGCCGGTCATCTGGAACGCTTCAAACGCTATCCCGCTGCGGCACGCGGTGAGGTGGGCACGGTCGTTGTTCGCTTCGTGCTGAACCGCAAGGGTGACGTGACGCGAAGCGAGGTGACGAAATCGTCGGGCCACAAAGTGCTCGACCAGGAGGCCCTCGCGATCCTCCGTCGAGCCAGTCCTTTCCCAGCCTTTCCGTCCGAAAAGCCGGGCGACCTCGAGACTTACAACGTCCCGATCAGCTTCCATCACTGAGCTGTTCTGCGGGGCTGGCTGGCCAATATGCTCGCGCTCCGACGCGATGTCAGAACCAATGGCATTCAGTCACCGCCGTAGTAGCTTCGCTGGAGCCGGTAACGACCGCCCCTTGAGATGTATACTTGCCGCAGGCAATTGCTGGTCCTGCAAACCCGCGCTTCATCGCACTGCAGATATTCGAAGTGCAGCTTTATGATCCGTGAATTGTCCAAGAACGTCGCAAAATAGTGGGCGGCGCGCGTCTCATTCCCGCACATGCGCGTGACGGCGGTTCGAATCTCGGGCGGCAAACGATCGATACGTTCCGAGCTCCAGGGAGGGTCCCGACTTGCCAGAGCGCCGAAAGCGGATGCTGGTGAATGGCAGGCAGGCAAGAGCAGCAGGGCTGCGGCTGAAACCGGCAAAGACCGTGTGTAGCGCATCCACATGCCAGCTCCGGTTCAAGAGTAGCAAGATCTCGCAAATGCACTTGTGCGGCCAAAGTTATCAGGAAATGAAGGGCGCGCCAGCCGCGAAGTATTGTCCGGCGTAATCCGGTGCATCAAGTTTGAGTGCTTTCTTGATTTGCTCCTGGCCGGATGTTCGTTCCGCAAAATTCCAAAACTGGGGATTCGAGCAGTGCGAAGAACTCGCGGGCCGTTGATTGACCGCGATCAGGCCGAGGACAAGCCGCGTGGCGCTCCTCTGGTCAACGACCGTCGTGTCCTCAATGGTATCCTCTGGATATTGCGATCAGGGACCAGCTTGGCGTGATCTACCGGACGTGTTCGGTCTATGCGCCACCTGTTCAACCGGTTGGCCGCAAGGTTACTTGGAGGAAACCGTCACGGTTGCGATGGATGCATGTCTCGCCACGCTGCCTGTTTGTGTCCAGTCGCTAACGTCAGCGCCGTTGTCGCAACGCACAACAAGCGACTGCCGACATTGTTTCGATCGATTCCAAATTGCATTTGCCTCCGCGCACGAACCCGATCATTGTTCCGCGCAAGGCGGAGGCCAGCCCGGTGGGCGTCCGCCATTCAAGTCGCCGCCGTAAGCGGCTTCATTGCACCGGCAGGGGAAGACGCCTATGCCAACGCTCACGATCAACGGGCGGAGTATGTCCGTGGACGCGGCAAACGACACGCCGCTCCTTTGGGCCATCCGCGAACAATTGCAGATGACCGGCACGAAATTCGGCTGCGGTGCCGGCCTGTGCGGTGCCTGCACCGTGCACGTCAACGGCGAGGCCGTACGGTCGTGCCAGACCATGGTCGGCGACGTCGCCGGCAAGAAGATCACCACCATCGAAGGCCTCTCCGCCAAGGGTGACCATCCCCTGCAGAAGGCATGGATCGCCGAGCAGGTGCCGCAATGCGGCTATTGCCAGTCCGGGCAGATCATGCAGGCGGCTTCGCTGCTGGCGAAGAACGCCAATCCGACCAAGGAAGAGGTCGTGGCGCATATGGACGGCAATCTCTGCCGTTGCATGACCTATTCGCGGATCCAGAAGGCAATCATGCGCGCCGCCACCGAGATGCGCACCGCATCCGCCGCCGGCAACGAGCGGAGGCCCACATGAACGAGCACGTGAAGACCATCACAGCCGAGACGACGGAGCTCAGCCGCCGCTCCTTCCTGGTCGGCACCGCCGCCGCCGGCCTCGTGCTCGGCTATGCCGGCGTGCCCGGCATTGGTGAAGCGCTCGCCGCGGCGCCGGCCAATTTCGAGCCGAGCGTCTGGTATGCGATCTCGCCCGATGGCCTGGTCACCGTGACCTGCGGCAAGGCCGACATGGGCCAGCACATCGCCTCCACCATGGCGCAGATCGTCTGCGAGGAGCTGGGTGCGAAGTGGAGTGACATGCGGGTCAATCTCGCCTCCAACGATCCGAAGTTCAACGATCCGGTCCTCGGGGCGCAGATCACCGGCGGCAGCTGGTCGACCATGATGAACTTCGACGCGATGAGCCGGGCGGGTGCGGCCGGACGCATGGCGTTGACGGAAGGCGCCGCCACTGCGATGGGCGTGCCGGCTTCCGAGCTCGTGGTGCGGGATTCCGTGATCTCGCATGCCAAGTCGAAGAAGCAGATGTCGTTCGCCGATGTCGTCAGGAGCGGCAAGGCAACGAAAACCTTCACGCCCGACGAGCTGAAGGCGATCAAGCTGAAGACGCCGGATCAATACACCATGATCGGTGTCTCGGTGCCGCAGCTCGACATCCCCTCCAAGAGCAACGGCACGGCCAAATACGGCATCGACGTGATGATCCCGGGCATGGTCTATGGCGCGGTGGTGACGCCGCCGGTGCGCTATGGCGCCACGGTGAAATCGGTCGATGACAGCAATGCGAAGAAGGTGCCGGGCTTCATCAAGGCCGTCACCCTCGACGACAAGACCCAGACCACGACGGGCTGGGTCGTTGCGGTCGCCAATACCTATGCCAACGCGAAGAAGGCCGCGGCAGCGCTGAAGGTCAGCTATGACGGCGGGCCGAATGCAAAGCTGTCGAGCGAGTCGCTGCTCGATGAGGCCAAGCGGCTTCAGGGCCTCGACGATTCCGGCCAGTTCTTCGTCAAGGATGGCGATGTCGGCGCCGCGCTCGGCACGGCGGCGAAGGTGCTTGAGGCGGAATACACCACCAGCATCAACATCCATGCGCCGATGGAGCCGATGAACGCCACTGCGGAGTTCAAGGGCGACATCCTGCACATCTATTCCGGCAATCAGTTCGCGACGCGCTCCGGCGCGATTGCGGCGGGTGCTGCCGGGATCGATCCGAAGTTCGTGGTGATGCACCAGATGTGGCTCGGCGGCGGTTTCGGCCGCAGGTTAGATGCCGACATGATGGTGCCGGCAGTGCAGGCGGCCAAGGCCGTCGGCAAGCCGGTGAAGGTGATCTACACGCGCGAGAACGACATGACGATGGATTTCTCGCGTCCGCTCACCTACCAGAAAGTGAAGGCCGGCATTGACGGCGACGGCAAGCTCGTCGCGCTCAGCCACGACGTCGTCTCGGCGTGGCCGACCCAGCGCTGGGGCATCCCCGACTTCCTGTCGCCTTCGGTCGACAAGAAGGGCCCGCTCGACGCGTTCACCGTGAACGGTTCGGACTTCTTCTACACCGTGCCGAACCACAATGTGCGCGCGATCAAGAACGAGATGGCGCACAACGCCACTCCGTCGGGCCAGCTCCGCTCGGTGGCGCCGGGTTGGACCTTCTGGGCGGTCGAGAGCATGATCGACGAGATCGCGGTCGCGGCCGGCAAGGATCCGGCGCAGTATCGCATCTCGCTGCTCGACGGCGCGGGCAAGAACGACGGCGGCGCGCAGCGGTTGCGCAACACGCTACTCGCCGCGATGGGCCTTGCAGGCTACGGCACCAAGAAGCTGCCGAAGGGTGAGGGCATGGGCGTTGCCTGCGTGTCGTCACAGGAACGTGCGACCGCAAGCTGGACCGCTTGCGTCGCGCATGTTGCTGTCGCGCCCTCAGGCGAGGTGACCGTGAAGAAGCTCACGGTCGCAACCGATGTCGGCACGCAGGTGCATCCCGACAACATCCGCGCCCAGGTCGAGGGTGCGGCGCTGTGGGGCCTGTCGCTGGCCTTGTACGAGAAGGCGACGCTGAAGGACGGCGGCATCGAGCAGACCAACTTCGATAGCTACACGCCCTTGCGCATGAGCCAGATGCCGGAGGTCGCGGTCGCCGTGATCGCCAATGGCGAGAAGGCCACCGGCGTCGGCGAGCCGGCGGTGACGGTCGTCGCGCCCGCCATCGGCAACGCCATCTTCAATGCCTCCGGCGCCCGCGTCCGCGCGCTGCCGATCACGGCGGAGGCCGTGAAGGGGGCGATGAAGGCGTAAGGCGGGGCGTCCTGCCGCACCAAGAACGATCCGCCGGAGGGCGACCTCCGGCGGATTTTTGTTGCGAAAAAGCGAGTGTTTTCAAGGGCCGTTCTACTGCGCATGGGGTTGTTTTCGCGTTCGTGGGGAGGCGATCCGTAAAATTGCGTGGAATTCCGGCAGCCTCCGTTGAGCATGCCTCTTAAGGGCCGGAGAACCTGATCCGGCTTAGGCTGATGCCAAATACCCTCCCGTGCTTTTGGGGAAGCCATGAACGCGCCAGCCAAATCCGCCACCAAACGCCAGCTTCTGCTGGCTTCGGATCGCAGCGACCAGAGCAGCGAGCTCGCCAGCATCTTGAAGGCGGTCGGCGACGTCGCGACGGTCTCGACGCAGGAGATCCCCGAGCAGCCGTCACGCGCGCTCTCCGGCCTCGTGGTCGACATCAACCTGCGCTCGCCCGAGAGCGTGCAGCGGGTGCGCAACAAGCTGCGGGGCGACGCCTATCGTTCCATGCCGCGGCTGTTCGTGCTGGCGGACGCCCTGCACCACGGCACCATGCAGGCCTGGGCGCTGGGCGCCACCGACACCATCTCGCGACCGCTGCAGCCGGAAGACATCCTCCAGCGCATCCGCGCTGCATTCCCCGATACCGCGACCTATGACGCGACCGATCGCGGCAAGACGCTCAACCGCGGCGTCGAGGCGGCGCATACGGTGCTGAAGAAGATGTTCGAGAAGCTGCCGCTCGGCATCCCCTTGACGTTCGACGACGTCATCGCCGCCGAGAACAAGATCCTGAAGGCGATCAAGCACTCCTCGCTGCGCGAATGGCTCACCACCGTCGGCTGCCATCATGTCGGCAGTTACCGGCACTGCCTGTTCGTCACCGGCTTTGCGGTCGCCTTCGCGCAGCACCTCGGCATGCGCGAGGACGACCAGCGCCGGCTGACCCGCGCCGCGCTGCTGCACGATGTCGGCAAGGCCTTCGTTCCCTCTCATTTGCTCGACAAGGCCGGCAAGCTCACCGACGAGGAGATGGCCGAGGTTCGACAGCATCCGCGCCGCGGCTATGACGCGCTCGCAGCCCAAGGCGGCTTCCCGCCGGAGATGCTCGACGTCGTCTTGCATCACCATGAATTCCTCGACGGCTCCGGCTACCCCAACGCGCTGTCGTCGAACCAGATCAGCGACATCGTGCGCCTGACGACGATCGTCGACATCTATGCGGCTCTGGTCGAGAAGCGCGCCTACCGCATGCCGTTCACGCACTCGCGTGCTTTCACGATGATGGAAGGCATGGGCGGCAAGCTGGACCAACAGCTGCTGCAGGCGTTCCGGCCGGTGGCGCTGGGATCGTTCTGATCCGGCTGCCGTCACTCGACCGGCTTCCTGAGTTCCGCCTTCGCCGCCGTCTCCAGCGACGCTAATCCTCCGACGCCGGCGTCGCGCGGCCGGACATCGATCTTCTGTTGACGAGCTGGAGCGACATCCGCGGCGCTTTGCCGCTCGCCAGCGCTTGCGGACTTCCGGTGCATAGCGGGCTTTGTTACAACGCCGCCGACGCCGCTATCAAGAACAACACTTGGGAGAACCCTCGAGATGATCACCCGCCGTTCCGCGCTCGGCCTGCTCGCCGCCACGCCGCTTGCGGCCAGCCCGCTGTCGAAAGCCTTCGCGGCGGATTATCCGTCCCGGCCGGTGAAGTTCGTGGTCGGCTATCCGCCCGGCGGTGCAACCGACATTCTCGCCCGCCTGATCGGCCAGCGGCTGTCGGAGCGGCTCGGCCAGCAATTCGTGATCGAGAACAAGCCGGGCGCCGGCAACAACATCGGCACCGAATCCGTCGTGAATGCCGAGCCAGACGGCTACACCGTGCTGCTGGTCAATCCGGCGAACTACATCAACTCGACGCTCTACACCAATCTCAAATTCAACTTCGTTCGCGACATCGCGCCGATCGCCGCCTTTCAGCGCGTGCCGAACGTGATGACCGTCAACAAGGACGTGCCTGCCAAGACCGTTGCCGAGTTCATCGATTACGTGAAAGCCAACCCCGGCAAAGTGAACATGGCCTCTTCCGGCAACGGCACCTCGGTGCATCTGTCCGGCGAAATGTTCATGGCGATGACCGGCTGCAAGATGCAGCACGTGCCCTATCGCGGCGCGGCGCCCGCGATCACCGACATGCTCGGCGGACAGGTGCAGGTGATCTTCGACAACATGCCATCGATCATCCAGCACATCCGCTCCGGTTCGCTGCGCGCGCTCGGCGTCACCACCGCGCAGCGCTCGCCACAGCTTCCCGACGTGCCGGCGATCGGCGAGACCGTGAAGGATTATGAGGCAAGCGCGCTGTTCGGCATGGGCGCGCCGAAGAACATGCCCAAGGACGTGATCGCCAAGCTCAACGGCGAGATCAACACGATCTTGAAGGAGCCCGACATGACCAAGCGCCTGGTCGAGCTTGGCGGCGATCCGCTCGTCTTGACGCCGGAGGGGTTCGGCCAGCAGATCGAGGCGGAGACCGCCAAGTGGAAGAAAGTCGTCGAGTTCGCCGGCCTCAAGGTCGAGTAGCGTTTCCTAGATCGACCGGGAATTGAGCCCCGCCGCAAGGCGGGGCTTTCCTGTTGCGCGAGTTCCTGCTTGACGGGCTGACGTCAGCGCCTATACTAAACCTTATGGTTAAGTATCAAGACGAGACGCTCGATCGCACCTTTGCGGCATTGTCGGATCCGACGCGGCGCGCATTGCTGGCCCGCCTCGGCGAAAAGGATAGCCTGTCCGTGAGCGAGCTGGCCGCGCCCTTCTCGATCTCGCTGCCGGCGATCATGAAGCACCTCGACGTGTTGACGGATGCAGGCCTGATCGTGCGGGAGAAGACCGGGCGCACGGTTTCCTGCCGGCTCACCGCGCAGCCGATGGAGCAGGCAATGGACTGGCTCAATCGCTATGCCCAATTCTGGTCCGAGAGTTTCGACCGCCTTGCCGCCTTTGTGGAGGACAAACCATGGTCAACGCCGTCGCCAACGTCGCCGGACGCGCAAACGAAGGCCCAAGCCTCACGCTCACACGCCGGCTCCGCGCGCGGCCGGAAAAGGTCTTCGCCGCGTGGACGCAAGCCGCGCAGCTAGTGCAATGGTTCGGGCCGCCGAGCATGAAGCCGGCGACGCTGAACGCCGAACTCGACGTCCGCGCCGGCGGCCGCTACCGCATCTCGTTCACGCGCGACGACGGCGAATATTTCGAGGCGGGCGGCCTCTACCGTGAGGTCGTACCGAATGAGCGGTTGGTCTTCACCTGGGCCTGGCATTCGACACCGGAGCGCGAATCGTTGGTGACGATCACGCTGAAGCCCGACAGTGCCGGCACGCTGATGATTTTTCATCACGCTCAGTTCTTCGACGAAACTGCACGCGACAACCATCGGCGTGGCTGGGACTCGTTCTTCGACAAGCTCGACGCCTTCATCGGCTGATCCGGACAGAGGAGGATATCATGCAGCAACATCAGATCGTCTCGCGCGAGCAATGGGTCGCGGCTCGCAAGGTCCATCTGGCGCGCGAGAAGGAGTTTTCACAGGCACGCGAGCGCCTCGCCGAGGAGCGCCGCGCATTACCCTGGGTGAAGGTTGACAAGAGCTACATCTTCGACGCGCCGGACGGCCAGGCGACGTTGGCTGACCTCTTCAAGGGCCGCCCGCAGCTCGTGGTCCAGCATGTGATGTTCGCGCCGGACTGGGAAGCTGCCTGCAAGAGCTGCTCGTTCTGGGCCGATGGCTTCGAGCGCATGGTGCCGCATCTGGCGGCGCGCGACACCACCATGGTCGCGATCTCGCTGGCCCCGGTCTCGAAGCTCGAGGCGTTCAAAAAACGGATGGGCTGGAGTTTCGATTGGGTGTCGTCAGGCCGCAACGACTTCAACTACGATTACGAAGTCTCGTTCACGCGCGAGCAGATTGATCGGGGCGTGCCGAAATACAATTTCGGCACCACGCCGTTCTACGGCCCGGAGCTGCCCGGCATCAGCGTGTTCTTTCGCGACGAGGCAGGCGAGATCTTTCACACCTATTCCTGCTTCGCCCGCGGCCTCGACCTGATGAACGCGGCTTATCAATATCTCGACCTCACCCCGCTCGGCCGACACGAGGAAGGCCTGCCCTATCCGATGGACTGGGTCCGCCTGCGCGACCAATACGAGTCGCAGGCAAACAGCGCGTGCTGCCACGGGTGACGGCGGCTACTTCTTCGCGTCGGCCTCTTCCGTGCCCTTGCACGAGATCAGCATCGTATAGGCGCGGGCGTTGCCGGCGATCTCGGTGGTTTTGAGCTCGCCCTTCGGCTCGGCCGTCTGGTATGGCACCACCGAATTGTCGAGGAAGTCGCGCAGCGCGCCGGTCTTGATCGCGAAGTTGATGTTCTCGGGGATGTCGCCTGTCAGCGCGGCAATGCGCAATCCGGGGAGCTTGCCGGTGACCACGCCAACGATCTGACCGCTGGTGTCGAACAGCGGGCCGCCGCTGTTGCCGGGCTGCACCGGTGCGCTGATTTGCAGGAATCGGGTGTCGTTGCGCATGCCGCTGAGCGAGCTCACGATCCCGGTCGTCACGGTGAAGTCGGACGTGAGCAAGCCGTGATAGGGAAAGCCGATTGCAACGACAGAATCGCCGGAGCGGAAGGAGCGGTCACGGATCCGGGCATACTCGTTGAATGTCGCCGTCGACGGCGCCTGCAAAAGAGCGAGATCGTTGTTCACGTCGGCAGACACCACGCGCAATAACATCGCTGCCTGGCCAGTGAGATTTCCTTTGAGCTCGCTGCAACCTTCGATCACGTGGTTGTTGGTGACGATGTGGCCGCTCGCGCTGACCACGAAGCCGGTGCCAAATCCGGAACTGGTCTTGGTGCCTTTGGCGGGCTTGCCCGCCGCCGGTGACGCCTGCTTGTCCGCCGTGACGGCCGGCTTGGCGGCACCCTTGGTGAAGTCGCCGGCCTTGTCGAGGCCGTCGGCCTTCACCTTGGTCACGCAATTGGCCAATGCAGCGATCACCGGTCCGGTCGAGGTGAGGTTAAAATTCAGAACGGCGCTGCCGGCCGTCGCCACCATCAGGCTCGCTTTCTGGAACGCACGCACGACATTCGGCGGCAAAATGGCAGTGAGCATGTTGGGCTGGTAGGCCGTGGCGTACAACCTGGCTTGCTCCTGCCCGTCAAAGGTCACGTCGATCGCGGCACTCTCGCCCTTGTTGAAGTGATAGTTGGGGCTCGCAAAGGCGAGCGACCATGTGCCGGCGGCATTTTGGCTCACGACCAGGCTGACACCGCTCGCATACGGCGTCGTTGCGGCGCAATGGGAGAAGGCGCCGGTCTGATCGTTGCTGAAGGCGCCTCCGATCCAGTTGCCGACATTGACTGAGCCGAACGGCCCCGCCGCGTGTGCCAACCCCGCAAAACCAAGCTGCAACAGCGCCGCAGCAACAAACGACGTCAACCGCATAACTTCCCCCGAACTGCTTTGACCTCATCTTACCTGCGTGCTCGCGTGTTGTGCAACCAACAGTTGCGGGAAGCGCCCGGGACCTGCCGGGGACTTTCGGACTTGCCTTTAACTTTGTGAAGCGGTATACTTTGCGTTACAAAGTGATCGGAAAAGCCGCCGCGGGGCGTGGGTGGAGCAGAGTTTTGGCGTTGCCAATGCGCGATCTCGACAAGGCACTGGCCGACATCGTGGCGATCCGCAGCCAGATTGCGGCCGGCACGGCGTTCCGCGGCTATGGTCCGGCCACGATGGCGGCGACCGGAGCTGTGGCGCTTGTCACCGCCATCCTGCAATTCTGGCTGCTCCGCGATCCCACCGGCGAGCCGCTCGGCTTCTTCTTCGGCTGGTTCATCGCGGCTGCGTTGTCCGGCCTGATCATCTGGATCGAGATGCGCGCGCGCTCGCGCCGCCATCATTCGGGTCTCGCCGACGCCATGATCCATCAGGCCGTCGAGCAGTTCCTGCCCGCGGGCGTCGCGGGTGTCCTGCTTGCGGTGGTGATGTGGAAGTTCGCCGCGGAGACGCTGTGGCTGCTCCCGGGGCTATGGCAGATCCTGGTGTCGCTCGGCATCTTCGCCTCTGTCCGTTGGCTGCCGCGCAGCGTGGCATTCGCCGGGGCCTGGTACTTCATCTCGGGTTTCGTGGTCGTGGCGCTTGCGAGCCGGACCCACATGCTGTCGCCTTGGACCATGGGCCTGCCCTTCGTCATCGGCCAATCGGTCATGGCGGCGATTCTGTATTTCGCGTCCGGAGACAATGATGTCGAAGAGTGACAGTGCGCCGTTCTCTTATGAGGGGCTCGACCGTGTGATCCACGAGAAGGCGAGGCTTGGGCTTCTGACCTCGTTGATGGCTCACCCGAAGGGGCTTGCGTTCGCCGACCTGAAACAGCTCTGCGGCCTTACCGACGGCAATCTCAGCCGGCACCTCGCGGTGCTCCAGGAGGCTGGCCTCGTCGAGGTCACGAAGGGCTATGAAGGAAATCGCCCGCACACCACCTGCCGTCTGACCAAGACCGGCCGGCGCCGCTTCCTCGACTATCTCGCGGTGCTCGAGCGGCTGGTCCGCGACGCCGCCAAGGCCGCGGGCCGCGAAGCCTCGCCGCTCGGCCGTCTCGGCATTCTCCCGACCTGACCTGTCCCCCATTTTTGACTGGAGACTTTGCGATGCAAAGTGAGATCACGTGCCACAACGAAAAACTTCATGTCGGCATCATCATGGACGGCAACGGGCGATGGGCGACGCGGCGCGGTCTGTCGCGCGTGCGCGGCCACGAGGCCGGGGTGGAGACGATTCGGCGAATCGTCGAGGCCGCGCCCAAGCAGGGCATCGGCACGCTGACGCTCTATGCGTTCTCGACGGACAATTGGCGCCGGCCCAAGGCCGAGGTCGCCGCGCTGATGACGCTGCTTCGCTTCTATCTCGCCAATGAGGTGCAGAGCCTCGCGAAGAACGGTGTCCGCCTCAACGTCATCGGCCGCCGCGACCGGCTGCCGGATGGTATCGCCAATGCCATCGCGCGCGCGGAGGGGGCCACCGCCCACGGCACCACGCTGAATCTGCGCATCGCCGTCGACTATTCCGCGCGCGACGCCATCCTGAATGCGGCGGCGAAGGCGGCTGCGCTGACCAGCCTGACCCGCGAAGCCTTCTCACAGCTCGTCACCGGCGAGGCAGGCTTGCGCGACGTCGATCTCATCATCCGTACCTCGGGCGAGAAGCGCCTGTCGGACTTCCTGCTCTGGGAAGGCGCCTATGCCGAGCTGCATTTCACCGAGCGGATGTGGCCGGAATTCGATGCAAGTGATCTCGCCGCTGCGCTGGCCTCCTTCCACGGCCGCGAGCGCCGCTTCGGCGGCCTCAAGGCCATCATGCCAAAGGAGGTGCCGTCGCTCTCGCGGGCGTGAGGCTGGACCGCATCGCTGAATTCTGATGTCGTGGAGCACCACCATTCGTGAGTGATCGCATGACGTCCTTCAAAACCATTCGTGCCCGCGCAGAGAAGCGCAAGGGCGGGCCCAAGGCGCTCGAGAAGCTGATGCCTGACAAGCCCGGCCTGAAGGGTCTGGCAAGACTCGGCGACGACCGCATTCTCGCCGAGATGACGCGGCGGGTGTTTTGCGCAGGCTTTGCCTGGAACGTGATCGAGGCGAAATGGGACGGTTTCGAAGACGCGTTCCTGCGTTTCCAGCCGGGCAAGCTCAGCTTCCAGCCAGAGGATTATTGGGAAGCCCTGCTGCGCGACGCGCGGATCGTGCGCAATGGCGCCAAGATCATGTCGGTGCGCGACAATGCAGCCTTCGTGCAGGAGATCGCGACAGAGCACGGCAGCTTCGGCAAGTTCCTGGCGAAATGGCCGCCCTCCAACCAGATCGGCCTGCTCGATCTGCTCGGCAAGCGCGGCTCCCGACTCGGCGGCAACACCGGCCAGATGCTGCTGCGTTTCGTCGGCTGGGACGGTTTTGTGACATCGCGGGATGTCGTCGCTTGCTTGCGCGATGCCGGTCTCGACATCGCCGAAGAGGTCAAGTCGAAGGGCGATCTCGCAAAGGTGCAGGCGCAGTTCAATGCCTGGGCCGAGGAGACCGGTCTGCCCTACACCTATCTGTCACGCATCTGCGCCCTCTCGGTTGGCGAGAACAGGATCGAGCACTAGTTCACGGCGAAGTCACGCATGATCGGGCGGATCGTGGGCATCGTGTGGCGATCCTGCGCCGTCCGCGCGGCAGATGAAACGCGCGATCACGAATTGACTTTCGCAGGAACATTTGTGCGCAGCACCCGTTCGGGAGTTTGAGCCAGGCGGTACAGGCGCCCGCTCAGTTCCATGAACAGACAGAACGGAGCAGCTCATGAAGCTCACATCCGAACAGGTGAAGCAGACCGTCAACCAGCTCGGGGCCCAGGTGCTGCCCGATGAGCATCCCGCCATTCCCCAGCTCAACAGCATGTTCGGCGACCACACCTTCTTCGTCGACGAGATGGGCCTGAAAGTTCTCGAGCCGACCCCGTCGCTCGGCGCGGAGCGCGAGACCGGCGAAGTCGTCAGCCTCGCCGACTGGAGTGATGCCGATCTGACCCGCTTGATGGCGCACGAACCGGAGCCGACCGGCGTGATCGTCGTGTTCGAGCACGTCAGGCACTGACTGGGCCGCGCCAAGCAAGACCACCCTTCGGGCGACGAAGGGTGGCTCGATCAGACGTGCGGTGAGCCGCTGATGTCCGATCCGCCCCTGTGCAGAACGGCCTAAGCAGTTTAGGCTCTTCGATGTGGGTGCATCACCCAAAATGATCGAAGCGACTTGCAGGAGGTGACGATCATGGACGTCGACAAGGCTACTGCCGTGATTTCCGCAGCCGGGATCGAACTGACCGGCCGGCGCCGGAACGGCGCCGATGATGGCTGGTCGCTCAGCTTCTCCAATGGCGCCGTCGTGGAAGTCGGGGACAAGGGAGACATCTCCGCTTCGGGCAAGGGTGCCGAGGTGGTCGCAAGCCTGCTCGGGTTGCCCGACAAATCGGCTTGAGGCCGCAGGCCCTGAGCCCTTCACTTCGCCGGTTGATATCCGTCGGACAGCGTGCCGAGAAAGGCGACGACGTCGTCGATCTCGACCGCCGTCAAGGCGGGTGCATCACCGGCCCTGCGGTCAAACGGCGCATCCATGTTGACATTGGCCTTGGGCCGTTCGGGCAGATCATCATATTTATCGACGCTGCCGTTCGCCTTGCGCGGATACCAAAGCTCGGGCCGCGTCTCGCGTTCGACATAGAACCGCACGGCGTCGCGCAGGGAGTGCACGGAGCCGTTGTGAAAGAAGCTTTGGCGAAGCGCGACATTTCGCAGTGTCGGCGTCCGGAACAGGCCGCAATAATCCTCGCGCTTCAGGAAATCGTTGCGCAGCGGCCCGCACAGGCCGAGGTCGAAATAGGCCGGGTCCTTGTTGGCGGGAATGTCGCGATTGCGCGGCACGCCGAGCGCGATCAGTCCGTAATCGGTGAACTGGGGCGGGGTGCCGTCATTGCCCCGTTTGCTGATATGGCAGGAGGCGCAATTGCCCTTGTTCGGCGCGTTGAACAGCTCGAGCCCCCGCGCTTCCGCAGGCGCAAGCTCGGCCTCGCCGGCCAGCACCGCGTCATATTTGCTCGAATAGGGATAAAAGGTCCGGTAATCCTGCTGGTAGACTTCGAGCGCCTTGAGCGCGATCCTGTACACGGTGGCAGGATCGGCAGCTGCCTTGGATCCGGCGATGGCCGCGATCTCCTTGCCGTGGCCGGCAGCGAGCACCCGGCGTGCCACCTCGAACGCGTCCCGATTGCCCATCTCAAAGCTCGAGAGCAGCGGAATTGCCGCCTGATCGGCGCCACGGTCGACCCGTCCATCCCAGGTCAGGCCTCCGGTCGGGCCGTTGTCGATGCTTTCGTCGGCCTCGTCCTCGGAATCGTGGAAATGTTCGGTGAAAGGCGGCACCGCTTGCAGGTATTTCAGGGAGGGGGCGGCTCGCATCCCCGGTTGCTGCAGGTCGCCACCGCCCATCTGCACCGCGCGTGAATTGGCCGGTCCGAAGCCGTGGGCGGGATCGTGGCAGGACGAACATGCAAGCTTCCCCGACGGCGAGAGCGAGGGATCGAAAAACAGGGCCCGACCGAGCGCGCCGAGTCGCTCGGCCTGCCGGCGCGCCTCGGCGCGCGACATCTCCGCACGGGCCTTGCCGGGACCGAGGGCGAAAGCGGTGAGGACAATCACCGATACCAAAACCCAGTGCGTCATCCGCATGTTGCAACCGTGCCTATGGCGAGGCATCGTCATGACGATTAAACCGTGCTTTCGAGGGGCGTCCACGCTATGACGAATGGAACGAGAGCATCAATCAGGTAAGACAGGGGGGCTTTGAATGCGGGCGAAATCGGCGATTGTCCTTTGTGCATCGAGTTTGGTCATCGGTGCGTTCGATCCGGCGCTCGCGGCGGGGAACGCTCCCGCCGCCAGGAAGGATGCTCCCGACGATCTGACGCTGATCGATACGGTGGTGGTGATTTTTGCCGAGAACCGCAGCTTCGACAATCTCTATGGCAATTTCCCGGGCGCGAACGGTGTTGCGAACGCGTCCGCCCGGACGACGACGCAGCGCGATCGCGACGGCAAGCCGTTCCGCGAATTGCCGCCGGTCTGGGGCGGCCTGACCGCCAAGGGTGTGACGCCGCCGGTGACCGAGGCGCAGACCGAGCATCTGCCCAATCGTCCCTTCTATCTGGACGATCCGAAGGGCTTCAAGCTCGGCTACGGCACCATCACGCACGACCTCTGGCACCGCTTCTACCAGAATCAGATGCAGATCGATGGAGGGCGCAACGACAAGTTCGTCGCCCACGCCGACTCCGGTGCGCTGGTGATGAGCCTGTGGGACGGATCGAAGCAGGCGATGTGGAAGGTTGCCGAGAAATATACGCTGGCCGACAATTTCTTCATGGGAGCGTTCGGCGGCTCTTTCCTGAACCACCAATGGCTGGTCTGCGCCTGCGTCCCCACCTATCCCAAGGCCGACATGAGCCCGGCCAAGCCGTCGATCTCCGTTGTGGAAGCTGACGGCGTGACGTTGAAGGAGGCCGCCAACTCGCCGAAATCGGCCATGGATGGCATCCCTAAATACGTCAGCGACGGCAATCTCACCCCCGATTTCTATGCCGTGAATACCATGCAGCCGCCGTTTCAGCCGAGCGGCAACGAACCCGCGAAGGATGGCGACAAGGCTTATGCGGATCCGATGAAGCCGACGACGTTGCCGCCGCAGACCGAGCCGACGATCGGGGATTTGCTCAGTCTCAAGCGCGTCAGCTGGGCCTGGTACGGCGGCGCCTGGCAGGACGTGCTGGAGCATGGCAACAATTCACCGGTCCCGAACTTCCAGTATCACCACCAGGCCCTGAACTATTACGCCAGCTTCGCGCCCGGCACCGCGGCACGTGCCGAGCATCTGCTCGACGGTGGCCTTGGGGGTACCGAGTTCATCAAGGCGATCGACGACGGCAAGCTGCCGCAGGTGAGCTTCTACAAGCCGCAGGGCGACCTCAATGAGCATTCGGGCTATGCCGATATCCAGGCCGGCGACACGCATATCGCCGACGTGATCGCACATCTCGAGAAGAGCCCGCAGTGGCAGCATATGCTTGTCGTCGTGACCTATGACGAGAACGGCGGCCTGTGGGATCACGTCGCGCCGCCGAAGGGCGACCGCTGGGGCCCTGGCTCCCGCGTCCCCGCCATCATTATCTCCCCCTATGCGCGCCACGGCTATGTCGACCACACGCCGATGGACACGACCTCGATCCTGCGCTTCATCACGCGCCGCTTCGAGCTGCCGACCCTGCACGGCATCACCGTGCGCGATGCGGCGATTGCCGCTCACGATCAGAAGCCGCTCGGAGACCTGACCAGCGCGCTCGCGCTCAAAGGAAAGTAGGAGCGGCGCGCAAAGACTGAGATTCGTGTCAGAACCCCTGGGGATCACCACCAAGCCCATGCCGGCTGACCGCCTTCTTCTCCTCCAAGACGCTCTCATCAGGACCGCTGAAACGCATGTCGACCCTGGAAGCCGCGCTGCGAGGAGGAGCAGTCGTCATTCTGCTTTTCCGCGTAGTGGTGGCCGCGCGCGATGCGCGGCGTAATCCCATCAGCCGCTATTCCGCATTTCTGGCCTTGACCATCGCGGCCTATATCGTCGATTCGGCGCCGGGCTTCGGTGTGCTGGCTCTGCCGCTGCGCATGTCGGTTCATCTCGTCAATGCCGGCATGCCGGCGGCGTTCTGGATTGCGATGAGCGCCATCTTCGTCGATGATTTTCGCCTGCGATGGTACCATTGGCTCGGCGGGCTCGCGTTGATGGGGTTCGCGCTGATCGACATGTCCAGACATCCGATGTCTGTCGATGTGGCGCGCAGCTGTCTGTCGGTGTCCCTTTTGCTGCTCGGAATCTGGAGCGTCCTGTCGGGGCGCGCGACTGATCTCGTGGAGAACAGGCGACGGCTCCGCGTCTGGTACGCAATGGTCACCGCGCTCTACTCGCTGTTCACTATCGGCTCGGATTGGCTTTGGCCCGGGGGTCTTTCGGCGGCATCGGTCAGCCTCGCCAACGCGGCCGGCCTGACGGCGCTGATTTTTCTGTTCGCCGTGCTGGGTACGCTGGCTTCGGCCGAGACATCGCTGGTTCCTGCGCCGGTGCTGGCTAGGACGCTGGCAAGCGAGCCGGTCGCGATCCCGCGAGATCCGCCGTCGGCGGCAGTCGCCATCGAGCCCGATGCGGCCGAGCTCGCCGCGCTCCGCCGCCTGCTCGACCGCGACAAGGTCTTTCGTGAGCCGGATTTGAGCATCGCGACACTGTCACAAAAGCTCGACATTCCGGAATACCGGCTGCGTCATCTGATCAACCGTCAGCTCGGCCATCGCAACTTCAGCGCCTTCGTCAACGGCTATCGCTTGGCGGAGGCCGAAGCCGCGCTGGGCGATCCTGCGCAAGCCGCCGTGCCGATCCTGACCATTGCGCTCGATGCCGGCTTCGGCTCGATCGGACCGTTCAATCGCGCCTTCAAGGCGCATACCGGCGTGACGCCGTCCGAGTATCGGCGGGGCCCGTGCTGCCGGCGCGACCGGTGCCGAAACCTAGCCGTTTCGCGATTTTGACTGGCCTATTGCAGGAATCGGCCAGTCGTCTTTCAGGTTTCGGCGCGCCGGCGCGCTGTCCTCGTGCAATCCACTGTCCTGCAGGCGGGCAGCCCGCCGATGTGAGATTGCCATGAAGCTATTGATCCAAGTGTTGCAGTTCTCCCTTCCCGCCGTGATCGCGATCGCGACGCTGGAGGGGCTCGTCCTGGCGCTGGTGATGCGGCGGGACTACAATTGGCGCGCCTATGGGGCCTCGCTGGCCGACGCTCTTGGCCGGCAATATCTGGTTTACACGCTGCTGCCGCTCAGTATCGCTCAGCCGCTGGTCGATCTGGCCTGGCGCCACCGGCTGTTCACCGTCCCGCTCGACGGCGCGCTGTCGGTGATCGTCCTCGTGATCGCGCAGGACTTCTCCTATTACTGGTTCCACCGCGCCAGCCACCGTGTTCGCTGGTTCTGGGCGACGCATGCGATCCACCATTCCTCGAACGAGTTCAACCTGGCGGCCGCCTACCGCTTTGGCTGGACCGGAAAACTGACCGGTGCGGCGATCTTCTACGTGCCGATGATCTGGCTCGGCTTCGCGCCAGGCCCGGTGTTCATCGCCGCCGGCATCAACCTGCTGTACCAGTTCTGGCTGCACGCGGAGTGGATTCCGAAACTCGGCTGGCTGGAATATGTGCTCAACACGCCGTCGCATCATCGCGTGCACCACGCCTGCAACGCCGAGTATCTCGATCGCAATTACGGCGGCATCTTCATCGTGTTCGACCGGATGTTCGGGACCTTCGTCGCCGAGCGCGACGACCTGCCGTGTCACTACGGCCTGGTGAAGCCGCTGCGCTCCAACAATCCAGTCGTCATCGCGTTTCACGAATGGGCGGCACTGGCTCGCGATCTCTGGCGCTCACCCACGTGGCGCGATCGGCTTGCCTGCCTGATCGGCCCGCCCGGGGATGGTGCTGAGCCTGCGTCCGTCACGCCGGCGGTGCACGATGCCGGTCAAAAGATCGAGGTTGCAGTGGGATGAAATGGCGCACCCGACACGATTCGAACGTGTGACCTTTGCCTTCGGAGGGCAACGCTCTATCCAGCTGAGCTACGGGTGCAACGAGGCCTCATTTAGCCTAATGGCGGGAGGTGGGCAACCGGTCTTGCCGCGACAATCGCTGCGCTTCAGGCCGATTTGCGCGGGACCAGGCCAGGAACTTGACTGCTGTCAGGCATATTGTCCCGCCCCAGGCCGGAAAATTCGGCCAGCACCCGCTCGGAGCAGACGACTCGGTTGCGGCCGAGCCGCTTGGCCGCATAGAGCGCCTGGTCGGCCGCACCGAGCAGCTGGTCAGGGGCGCCGTCGACCTCGCCGGGGACGTGACTGGCGACGCCGACACTCAGGGTGACATGCTCGCCGGCCCCGTGGGCGCCATGGCTGATCCGCAAGGCCATGACCGCCCGGCGGATCTCCTCGGCGATGACGCAGGCATCGTCGCAGCCCGTCTCGGGCAGGATCAGCGCAAATTCCTCACCGCCATAGCGGCTGGCGAGATCGAGCGGGCGCACGGCATGGCGGCTGACGACGCGCGCGACCTCGCGCAGGCATTCGTCGCCGCTCTGGTGGCCGTGCTCGTCGTTGAACAGCTTGAAATGGTCGACGTCGACGAACAGCAGCGCCAGCGGCCTCTGCGTTCGCTGCGCGCGCCCCCATGCGGTCAACAGCATCTGGTCGAACGAGCGGCGGTTCGATAGCCCAGTGAGCCCGTCCTTGGTCGCGAGCTCCTTCAACGCCATCTCGGCGCGCTTCTGGTCGGTGAGGTCGCGCAGCGTCTCCACCACGGCGATGAGATTGCCGGCCTCGTCATGGATGGGACCCGCGTCGATCGCGAGATAGAGCTGGCTGCCGAGCTTCGGCATCACACACCAGTTCTCCGCGGAAAAGCCGAGCCCGTTGTGGCCGCGTGCGGTGTATTCCGAATAGAACTCCGGCAGTTGTTCGGGGCGGTCTTGCGCCACGAGGTCGGCAAGGCAAGGGCGCTTGGTCTCGTAGAAGGCCTGCCAGTGCTTGGTGGTGCCGATCACCTCGGAAGCGGCAACGCCCGTCAGCCGCTCGCAAGCCCTGTTCCAGATCACGACGCGACGCTTGGGGTCGATCACGAAGGTCGGCACCACCAGATGCTGCATCAGGCGCACGGCGTAGGAATCGGCGACGCCGACGATTTTGGAAGATTTTGTCATCTCAGGCCACCGCCGCGACAAGCATGCAGTCATCAGGGCCGAACAAGCCGCGCACCTCGATCGCAGGCCTGGGTCTGCTGAAGAGATAGCCCTGCATCTCCGTGCAGCCGAGCCCGCGCAGCATTTCGCGCTGGGCTTCGGTCTCGACGCCTTCGGCAACCGTCGTCATGTTGCTGGCGGAGGCGATGTTCACCACCGCCTGCACGATCACGGGCGATCCGCCGGGATCGGCAATGTCGGCGACGAAGCAGCGGTCGATCTTGATCTTGTCGAACGGGAAGCGCTTCAGATAGCTCAGCGAGGAATAGCCGGTGCCGAAATCGTCAAGCGCGATGCGCACGCCGATCGAGCGGAGCTGATGCAGGATCGAGAGCGCCGCCTCGTCGTCGCGGATCAGAACGGCCTCGGTGATCTCGATCTCGAGCCGGTGCGGCGCGAGGCCGGAGGCGGCGAGTGCGCCCGCGATCCGCAGCGCCAGCGTGTCGCATTTGAGCTGCACCGGCGAGACGTTGACCGCGACGCGCACGTGCGTCGGCCAGGTCGCGGCCTCGTTGCAGGCGGTGCGCAGCACCCAGTCGCCGAGTTCGTTGATCAGGCCGGTATCCTCCGCGATCGGAATGAACTCGGCCGGCGAGATCATCCCGCGCTCGGGATGGCGCCAGCGCAGCAACGCCTCGCAGCCGGTGACCGCGCCCGAGTGCAGGTTGACCAGCGGCTGGTAGTGAATCTCGAAGCCGCCCTCGACCAGCGCCTGGCGCAAATCCTGCTCCAGCGTGAGGCGGGCCTTGGCGCTCGCATCCATCTCGGGCACGAAGAACCGGTGGGTGCGCCGCCCTCCGGCCTTGGCGCCGTACATCGCGAGATCGGCGTTCTTGATGAGCTGGTCAAGGTCGGCGCCGTCCTGCGGCGCCAGCGCGATGCCGATGCTGGCATCGGTGGAGAGCTGGTGGCCGAGGCAATGATAGGGGCGGCGGATCGCCTCATGGATAATTGTCACGAAAGACAGCGCGTCAGCGGCCGTTTCGATTCCCGTCTGGATCACCGCAAACTCGTCGCCGCCGAGCCGCGCGATCAGATCGCCGGACTTGAGACAAGCTCGGATGCGGCCGGCGATGGCCTTCAGGAGCTCGTCGCCGACATGGTGGCCAAGCGAATCGTTGATGCCCTTGAATTCGTCGACGTCGATATAGAGCAGTGCGAACCGCTCGCCGTCCGCGACCTTTGTCAGCTCCCGCTCGATCTGCTCGCGGAACAGCGTGCGGTTCGGCAGGTCGGTCAGCGCGTCGTAATGCGCCAAATGCGCGATCTTGTCATGGGCGCGCCGGCGCTCGGTGACATCCTCGACGACGTTGATGAGGTAGCGCGGCTCGCCGGACGTGTCGCGGATACCGATCCGGGTCGAGGTGATGTAGCGCGGTCCCATGGTCAGGCTCGTCCAGGCATGTTCGTCCCTGAACAAGCCCTCGGTCATCTGCAACGCCCTGCTGTCGTCTTCAGTGACTTCCCTTGCGATGTCACCCGGATAGATGTCGAAGGGAGTTTTGCCGACCACGGTTTCGCGCGATTGGCCGAACTGCTCTTCCGCCGTGCGGTTGATCAGCAAATATTGGCGTGTTCGGGCGTCCTTCACCGTAATCTGCGAGGGGATATGATCGACGATCTCGCGGAGGAACGTGTAGTTGCGGTCGCGCTCCTGCTCCAGATTGCGCCGCTCGGTGATCTCCTCGATCGTGGCGACCCATCCGCCCTGCGCGAGCGGGGTGTTGATGACCTGGAAGGCGCGGCCGTTCGGGAGTTCATGTGTTTTTACGGCGACCTTGCCTTCGGCGACTTCCCTCAGGACGTCGGCGCAAAACTCTTCGACGTTGCCGCTGAACGCGTTGCGCTCCTGGCGATGGTACATCGCCTGTTGGATGTGACAGCCGGGCTTGATGACATCATGGGAAAGCCCGAACATCTCCACATAGCGGCGATTGCAGGTGACGATATATCCGTCGGCGTCGTGCAGGATCAGCCCTTGCGACATATTGTTGAGCGCGGTGTCGAGCCGCAGCCGTTCGGCCTCCAGCCGCTGCTGGGCCTCGCGGTTCTGCCGGTTGATCTGGCGGATGATCAGGAACAGGATCAGCGCGATCACGGCCGCTGAAAGCGTCGCGGTTGTGACCATGAACCGCGTTTGCTCGCGCCAATCCGCAAGCGCCGATTCCATCGTATTGGTTGCGATGATGATGATCGGGAAATGCTGGAGCCGCGCCCCTGCACCGAGGCGCCCCTGACCATCCGTCGGACTCTTCTCGATCCGCAGGGTCTGCCGACCACCCTCTGCAACGATCTTTTGCAGCAGCGGTCCGCTGGCGTAGCTCTTGCCGACGAGCTCCTCGGCGTAGGGATGGCGGGCCAGCATCATGCCGCCACGGTCGTACAGCGAGATGGCAGCGCCGTCTCCGAGCGCCAGCGATGAGAAATATTTCTGATAGCTGCCCGGATCGATTCGCCGCACCATGACGCCGACGAGTTCGCCCGCCGGATTGGTCAGGCGGCGCGCAACCACAGTGGTCCATTTGCCGAGGAGAAAGCTCTTCACGGTTTCCAGCAGCACCGGCTCGGACTGGGGATTGGATTTGAAGGTTTGGAAGTAGGCTCGCGACGAGATGTTGATCTTGGGCAGTGGCTCGTTTCGCGACCAGTTGATGATGTCACCGTTGATGTCATAGATCGCGATGTCGCCGAGATAGTTCACGGCACTGACCTTGTTCGCGAGCATGCGGTGTGCGTCGTCGCTCGTCATGCGTTCGCGGAACATCTCGGGCGAGGTGATGCCCGCCAGGTTCATCTGCGCGATCAGGTCGGCGGCGACGGACTCCGAATCCTCGAACTGCTGGTCGAAGTGACGGGTCAGCAGGAGGATCGTGTTTTCCAGCTCGCGCTCGTTGTTGACGAGCGCGCGTTCACGGAAGTCGCCGACTGCCATCGCGGTCGCCGCGAAGATCCCGGCGACGAGGAGCATGCCCGACAGAGTCAGCCATAGCACCGGGCCACGCCGCAAGGCAGCGTCCCAGCTAGCCTTCGCGGCTTGCGCCAGTCGGGCTGCCGTCTCGGAAAATACGTTGCGCATCTCCTCCCCCCCTGAGGGACAGAAATACACCGCACAAATGGCGTAAGGCTTAGGAAAACCAGTTAGCTAAGGATTAATCCGGTTGTCGCCTCGGAACCAAGCCAGGCGGCAATCGCCTGGTGATTGCGCGATTATCCGGACCATCGCTGCGTTGCATCGTGAATCGACGCTTAATGGGAAGCGGCCGGCTGCTTGGCGCTGCCGCCGCGGCGCAGCCGTCCGACCACGCCGGTGGGGAAGAAATAGACGCTGGCGATGAACAGCAGCCCGAGCCAGAGCAGCCAGCGGTCCGGGTGCAGCAGCCCCGGCAGCAGCGGCAGGCCGGCTTCGGACGCCGCTTTCGAGGCGGCGCCCATCAGCGACTGCAGGTAGTTCTGGGCGAGGATGAAGATGGTGGCGCCGATGATCGCGCCGTAGATCGTGCCCATGCCGCCGATCACCACCATCAGCAGGATGTCCAGCATGATGGAGAAGCTGAGTGAGGTGTCCGGACCGGCATAGCGCAGCCACAGCGCATTCAGGATGCCGGCGCTGGCGGCGACCAGGGCCGCGAGACAGTTTGCGTAGGTCAGGTGGAACACCGTGCGGAAGCCGAGGGCCTCGGCTCGAAAGCGGTTCTCGCGGATCGCCTGCAGCACCCGACCGAACGGCGAGTTCACCACACGCAACAGCGCAAGGATCATCAAGGCCGAGACGGCGAACACCAGATAGAAGGTCAGGATGCGGCCGTTGATCTCGAAGCCGAAGGCGCTTTTGGGGATCAGCACCGTGCCGGGGCGCAGCAGCTCGGGCAGCTGGAAGCTGCGCCCGTCCTCGCCGCCGGTGAGCCAGGACAGCTGCGAGGCCAGCACCTGAAAGGCGGAGGCGACCGCGAGCGTGATCATGGCAAAAAAGATCGCGGCCACCCGCAGCGAGAACAGGCCGATCGCCAGCGCAAGCAGCGCGGCCAGCGGCAGGCCGACGACGATCCCGGTTGCGACGGCGGCCCAGCTCGGGCCCATGCCGTACAGCGCGATCGCGATCGCGTAACTGCCGATGCCGTAGAACATGGTATGGGCGAACGAGACCGTGCCGGTGTAACCGAGCAGCAGGTCGTAAGAGGCCACAAGCGCTGCGAACACGCAGATCTTGGCCGCGACGTTCAGTGCCTTGGCCCCCGGAAACAGGAACGGCGTCGCAGCCAGCGCCAGGATGATGACGACGAGAACGAGTGTAAGAACGCGGCTGCGCGGCGGATCGCCCGACAGGATCATCATCGGCTGGTCACCGCATAGAGGCCGCGCGGGCGCCACATCAGGATGGCGACCATCAGCAGAATGTTCGAGACGAGGGCGAGTTTCGGCACCAGGAAGCCGCCATAGTTGGCGACCATCGCCACCAGGATCGCGCCGATGAAGCAGCCGCCGATCGAGCCGAGGCCGCCGATGATGACGACGACGAAGATCAGGACCGTCAGCTCGTCGCTCATGGAGGCATGGACCTGCTCGCGATAGAGCGCCCACATCACGCCGCCGAGGCCGGCGAGCGCCGAGCCGGTCATGAACACGCCGAGGAACAGCCGCCGGATGCGATAGCCGAGCGCCTCGACCATCTCGCGGTTCTCGACGCCGGCGCGGATCAGAAGCCCGAGCTTGGTGCGATTGAGCACCAGCTGGATCGTGAGGAAGACCGCGAGCCCGATCAGCATCGCCAGCACGCGGTACTTTGCGATCGCGACGTCGCCGAGGATGAAAGAGCCGCGCAGCGACGCCGGCAGCGGCATCGGGATGATCTGCGGCCCCCACAGCGCATAGAGCGTCTGCTCGGCGACAATCAGCCCGCCCGTGGTCATCAGGATCTGCTTCAGATGCTGGCCGTAGACCGGCAGGATCAGCACGCGCTCGACGACCAGGCCGAGCGCGCCTGACACCGCCATCGACAGCAGCGCCGCCGGCGCCAGCACCGCCAGGTTCACCCACAGCGAATCCGCCTGCACCGAGGCCACGAACGGCGCGAACACCAGCGTCGCAACATAGGCGCCGACCGCGATGAAGGCGCCGTGACCGAAGTTCAGCACGTCCATCAGGCCGAACACCAGCGTCAGCCCTGAGGCCATGATGAAGATCATCATGCCCATCGCGAGGCTTGCGGCCGTCAGCGTCAGCCAGGTCGAGGGCGAGCCGACCAGCGGGATGGTGAGGAGCGCGAGCGCGACCGGCAGCAGGATCGGCGCGATGTCGCGCTTCGGTTTCGGCAGCGGATCTGATGCCGTGAGTTCAGTCACTGATGTGCCTCCAGGCTCAGGCCGAGCAGCCGCTCCTGCAGCTGCACGTCAGCGGCGAGCGCCGCCATCTCGCCGCGATGGACGATGGTGCCGTTGTCCATGACCAGCACGCCGTGGCCGAGCTCGCGGGCGGCAAAGAAATTCTGTTCGACGAGGAGAATGGTCGCGCCGTTGCGCTTGATCTCCTTCAGGCACTCGATCAGCGCCATGACGATGGCGGGCGCCAGCCCCTTGGTCGGTTCGTCGATCAGCAGCAGCTTGCGCGGCTCTATGATCGCGCGTGCGATCGACAGCATCTGCTTCTGTCCGCCCGAGAGGCTTCCGGCCCGCGACAGCCAGAACCGGCGCAGCGCCGGGAAGAAGCCGAAGATCCACTCCAGCTGCTTGTCATCCATCTCTGCGTCGCGGGCGGCGAGGACGAGGTTTTCCTTGACGGTCAGATCGGAGAACACCGCCATGCTCTCGGGCACGTAGCCGACGCCGAGCCGTGCGATGTCGGGCGTGGCGCGGCTCTCGATGCGCTCACCGCTCATCGTGATCTCGCCCGAGGAGGCCTGCCACAGGCCCATGATGGTGCGGAGCGTCGTGGTTTTGCCGGCGCCGTTGCGGCCAAGCAGCATCGTGACCTGCCCCTCGGGCACCGCGAAGTCGATGCCCTGGAGAATGTGGTAGCGGCCGATATGGGTGTGCACGCCGGCGAGTTTCAGGAGGTCCCTCATGCCGCACCCTCTGCAGAACTCTTGGGAGCAACGCCGAGATACGCTTCCTGCACGATCGACGAAGCGATGACGTCCGCCGGCGGCCCGTCGGCCACAAGCTGCCCGTTATGCAGCACGATGATGCGGTCGGCGAGCGAGCGCACCACGTCCATCTTGTGCTCGACCAGCAGGATGATCTTGCTCTTGTCCTGCTTGAGCTGCGCGATCAGGTTCAGGACGACGGGCACCTCGTCGATGCTCATGCCCGCGGTCGGCTCGTCGAACATGAAGGCTTTGGGCTCCAGCGCGATCATCAGCGCGACCTCGAGCTTGCGCTGGTCGCCATGCGACAAGGCCGTCGCGGCCACACCGCGGCGATTGCCGAGCGCGACCTGGTCGAGGATGGCATCGGCGCGCGCGATCAGATCGCGGCGGACCATCCAGGGCCGCAGCATGTCGTAGTGGGTGCCGCTTGCAGCCTGCACCGCGAGACGCACGTTCTCCTCGACGGTCAGGTTCGGAAACAGATTTGTCAGCTGGAACGCACGCCCGAGACCCGCACGGGTCCGCAGCGGCGCGGAGTGCTGCGTGATGTCGGTGCCATCGAACAGGATGTGGCCAGCGGAGGCGCGCAGTTGGCCCGAGATCAAGTTGAAATAGGTTGTCTTGCCCGCGCCGTTCGGCCCGACGATAGCCGTGAGCTCGCCCGGACGGAACGTACAGCTGACGTTGTTGACCGCGACATGCCCGCCGAAGCGGATGGTGAGGTCGCGGGTTTCGAGGGAGAGCGTCATTGAAGCCAAATTCGTCGCTGGTTGTGACACCTCTCCCAACGGGGAGAGGTCGGTTTGCGCAGCAAAATCGGGTGAGGGGGCTCAGGTCCCACGAGAGGGCGGTATCCCTCACCCGGCGCTTCGCGCCGACCTCTGCCTATGGGAGAGGTGGACAGCTCACCGCTTGTTGCGGATCGGAACGTCCATGTCCTCGATCTTCAGCTCGCGGACCGGCTCGAGGATGGCCCAGGCAACGTTCGGATCGACCTTGACCTTGAAGTGATACATGCTCTGCAGCGCCTGATGGTCCTCTTTGCGGAACACCATCTTGCCCTTCGGCGTGTCGAACTCCATGCCTTCCATCGTCGATATCAGCTTCTCGGTGTCGGTCGATTTGGCCTTGCTGACCGCAGTGACGATGGACATCGCAGCCGCAAAGCCGCCCGCGGTGAAGAAATCAGGCGGGGCGTTGAAGCGCTTCTGGTGCTCGGCGACGAGCCAGTCGTTCACCGGGTTCTTCGGGATGTCGTAGTAGTAATACGTCGCGCCCTCCATGCCCGGCAGGCTCTTATAGGCCGCGAGCGCCGGCAGGATGTTGCCGCCGGTGGAGAGCTCGATGCCGTAGCGCTTCGGGTCCATGTCCTGGAGCTTCGCCAGCGGATTGCCGGCGCCGGCCCAGATCACCCAGATCACCTTGCGGCCCGGCTTGTCCTTCAACTCATCAAACAGACGCTGGCCGACCGCGGTGAAGTCTGTGGTGTTGGCCGGGGCATATTCCTCGGCGGCGAGTGTCGCGCCGGTCTTGGCCAGCGCCTCCTTGAAGGCGGCGACGCCGTCGCGGCCGAAGGCGTAGTCCTGCGCCAGCGTCGCTACGGTGACGCCCTGCTTGCCGATCGCGACGGCGTTCGAGATCGCGTCCTGCGAGGAATTGCGCGCTGTGCGGAAGATGTAGCGATTCCACTTATCGCCGGTAATCTGGTCCGCGACCGCAGGCTCGACGACCAGGATCTTCTTGTTCTCTTCCGCGACCGGAAGCATCGCCAGCGCCGCGGCCGATGAGGTCGTGCCAACCGCGATATCGACCTTGTCATCCTGATAGGCTTCGGCGAGCGCGGTCTTCGCAAGGTCCGGCTTGCCCTGGTCGTCCTTGGTGATGATGACGATCTTGCGACCGTCGATCGTCATGGTGCCCTTGGTGGCGTATTCGAAGCCCATCTGCAGGCCGGTTTCGGTCTGCTTGGCGTAGGCCTCGAGCGGACCGGTCTTGCCGTAGATCAGCCCGATCTTGAGGTCGTCGGCGCGCGCCGAGGTAACCGCGGCGGCGGCGATAATGGTTGTTGTTATGATGAGTGATCGGCGCACGATGGTCCCTCCTGTCTCGGATTTTCTGGGCAATAGCGATTTGCACAGCCTGACGAACATTGCAATTCGACCTTCCGGCTGATGTTGTGCATGCGGCGGCCGCATCATTTTTGAGCCAGCCACGGCGCGTGTTGCGCGTCGGTAGCGGAGGCGGCGCCCTGGATCTGGCGCCAATCCGACTGCGCCTCTTCAGCGCTTTCGAAAATATGCGGCGCGACGCCACGCCGTTCGAGCGCCTCGCCAAGCTTGATGCGGAGGAAGCCCGAGGTCGTGTAGCGCGACACGCCGGAATAGAACCGGTCGACCAGGCTGCGCACCATGGCTGAATAGTCGTCCAGCAGCTCCGGCAGAATGGAAAAGTTGTCATAATTGACGATGGCGTAAACCTTGCGGCCGAGCGGGCCGAGCCTCGCCGCGACAATCCGCCCGATCTCGTCGATCTCGGCCTTGCTGCGCAAGGGATAGCGCTCGAGGTTGATGAAGAACAGGTTCTGGTCCGCATCGAGCGTGAAGCGCTGGTCGAGCGGGATGGTCAGCAACCGTTCGCGCAGGTCCATGGGGCCGTCGCGGAAGATGCGCGCATCCATCAGGCCCGGTTCGCGCGGGATCAGCGGCGTGAAATCCATCAGGCGCAGGATGTCGTGCCCGATGTCGATGCCGGGCGCGACTTCGGTGAGCTCGAGCCCGTCGGGCCGCAGCGTGAAGACGCAGCGCTCGGTGACGTAGAGCACGCGCTGCCCGCGCGCGGCAGCAAACGGGCCGCTGAAGGTCACGTGCTCGACGTGATCGACGAATTTGCGTGACTTCGCCTCTTCGATAATGGTGAGCTGCCCGTCGTTGACGGCGATGCGCTGCCTGCCGGCGGCAAAGGTGCCGACGAACACGACCTCCTTGGCATTCTGGCTGATGTTGATGAAACCGCCGGCGCCCGCCAGCTTCGGCCCGAACTTGCTGACATTGAGATTGCCGGTGCGATCGACCTGCGCGAGCCCGAGGAAGGCCGCATCCAGTCCGCCGCCGTCATAGAAATCGAACTGATAGGGCTGGTCGATCACGGCCTGGGTATTGATCGCCGCGCCGAAATCGATGCCGCTCGCGGGAATGCCGCCGATCACGCCGGGCTCCGCGGTCAGCGTGATCAGGTCGATGATGCGCTCTTCGTTGGCGACGGAGGCGATCCCTTCGGGCATGCCGATGCCGAGATTGACGACGCTATTGGCCTTCAGCTCGAAGGCCGCGCGGCGCGCGATGATCTTGCGCTCGCTCAGCGGCATGTCAGGCAGCGATGCCGCGCGCACTCGGATCTCGCTGGAATAAGCCGGATTATACTGCGTGCCAAAGGTCTGCCAGTGATGCTCGGGCTTGGCCACGACGACGCAGTCGACCAGCACGCCGGGAATCTTGACCTGACGCGGATTGAGGCTGCCGCTCTCCGCGACGCGCTCGACCTGGGCGATGACGATGCCGCCGGAATTGTGCGCGGCCATGGCGATTGCCAGCGCTTCCAGCGTCAGCGCTTCCTTCTCCATGGTGAGGTTACCATCGGGATCGCCTGTGGTGGCGCGGATGATCCCGACATTGATCGGGAAGGTCCGATAGAGCAGACATTCCTCCCCGCGCAGCGTGATCAGTTCCACCATGTCCTCGGTGGTGCGCGCATTCAGCTTGCCGCCGCCATGCCTGGGGTCGACGAAGGTGCCGATGCCGACGCGGGTGATATGACCGGGCCGGTGGGCCGCGATGTCGCGGAACAGGTGCGTGATCACGCCCTGCGGCAGATTGTAGGCCTCGATCTGGTTGGCGATCGCGAGCTGCTGCAGCTTCGGGGCAAGGCCCCAATGCCCGCCGATCACCCGGCGGACCAGGCCTTCATGGGCGAAATGGTTGAGGCCGCGATGCTTGCCGTCGCCCTGGCCCGCGGCGTAGACCAGCGTCAGATTGCGCGGCTTGCCCTGCGTGTAGGGCGCATCGCCCTCGTTGGAGAGATAGAGCTCCTCCAGCGCCACCGCGATCTCCTCGGCAAAGCCGATGCCGACGAAGCCGCCGGTGGCGACCGTGTCGCCGTCGCGGATCAGCATCACGGCCTCGGCGGCCGTGACGATCTTGCCCTTTTCGGAATTGGGCAGGTAAGCCAAGGCTGGGTGCTGGCTCACGGCGTGTCCTCCCATGTTGGTCTCATCAGGAGCGGCCTTGCGGCGACCGCTCCATCATTTGCGATCGGCTCGTTCGAAACTAGCCGACCTTGCGGGTTTCGGTGGCGAAATAGACCGAGACTACAGTGATGATCGCGAGCGCGATCATATAGAGCGAGATCGGCCAGGTCGCCGGCGCGTAGGCCGTCATCAGGCCCGTCGCGATCAGCGGCGACAGCGCGCCGGCGAAGATCGAGGCGAGGTTGTAGCCGAGCGAGACGCCGCTATAGCGCACCTTGGTGCCGAACAGCTCCGACAGGAAGCTCGCCTGGGGGCCATACATCGCGGCATGCCCGATGGCGAGACCGAGCACGATTGCGATCCAGGCGAGTTGCGGGTTCCTGGTCGACAGCAGCATGAACAGCGGGAACGACATCAGTGCGGAGAACACCGCGCCGAAAATATAGATCGGCCGCCGCCCGACCTTGTCGGACAGCGCGCCGAAAGCCGGGATCGTGAAGGTCTCGATCGCAGCCGCGATCAGGACGCCGTTCAGCATGTCCTGCTTGTTCATGCCGAGCGATTGCGTCGCAAAGGCGAGCACGAACGTCGCGTAGATGTAGAAGTAGCCGTTCTCGGCAAAGCGGGCGCCCATCGCGAGCAGGATGTTCTTGGGATACATCCTGAGAGCCTCGAGGATCGGCATCTTCACCTCCTGCTTGGTGTCCTTGACCTTCTGGAACTCCGGCGATTCCGCGATGGTGAAGCGGATCCAGAGGCCGACCAGCACCAGCGCGATCGAGACCAGGAACGGGATGCGCCAACCCCAGGCGAAGAGCTGCGCGTCGCTCAGTGTCGAGGACACCACCGTGAACACCAGCGTGCCGAGCACGAGGCCGAGTGGAGCCCCCAGCTGCGGCCAGCTGCCGTAGAAGCCCTTCTTGTCCTCGGGGGCGTGCTCGACCGCCATCAGCACGGCGCCGCCCCATTCGCCGCCGAGGCCAAAACCCTGGACCAGGCGGCAGGTCACGAGCAGGACCGCGGCCCAGATGCCGGCGGTATCGTAGGTCGGCAGGAATCCGATCGCCGCCGTCGCCGCGCCCATGATCAGCAGCGTGAGATACAGCATGGTCTTGCGGCCGATCTTGTCGCCGTAGTGGCCGAACACGACCCCGCCGAGCGGGCGTGCGATGAAGCCGAGCGCGTAGGTCGCGAACGCCAGCAGCGTGCCGATCATGGGATCGAAGGTCGGAAAGAACAGCTTGTTGAAGATCAGCGCCGCCGCGGTGCCGTAGAGAAAGAAGTCGTACCACTCGATGGCCGTGCCGATCAGGCTCGCAGTTGCGACCGTGACATGCGACGGCTGCTTGGCCCCGAGTTCATTGACGGTGATCGCTCCACTCATCTGGCGTCCTCCCTGTTTGCGAATGCGCATGTGCGTCATGCGTCATTGTGCAAAGCGAAAAGCAAGGGCCGCGCCAGATGCGACACCGTTGAGCAAACTGGCTGAAATCCCGGCAATTCCTGCACTCGCGCCAGGAACGAGCGCTGAACAGCATGTCCGGAGTCTGAGACTCCGGACAGTCTCCGTCTCGAAACTCAGACCAGGGGATCGCATATGGGGCGCGAGCTTGGGGCACTGAATCCGCAGCATCGTCATGGCCGGGCTTGGCGGTCTGAAGGACGGCGTCGCTTATGCTCGCCTATGTCCCGGCCATCCTCCTCTTGCCACGCCGCACAAAGAACGTGGATGCCCGCGACAAGCCCGGGCATGACCACTTCCTGTTGAAACTCAGACGGACGCGGGCCCCGAGGCGAGGCCCAACTTGGCGAGCTTCTTGTAGAAGGTCGCGCGCGAGATCTGGAGCAGCTTGGCGGCTTCGGAGATCTGACCGTTACTGGCGGCAAGCGCCTGCTCGAGCGTTTGCTTCTCGAACTCCGCCTCCGCCTCGGCATAGGGCAGCACGGGGCCGGCGGCCCGCGCGGTCGCAGCCGGCCTCGCATCCGTGCCGACGGGGAGGATACGGGCGAAATCGTCACCGCTCAGCCGCCCGGAATCGCTCAGGATCAGAGCGCGTTCCAGAACGTTGCGAAGCTCGCGGACATTGCCGGGCCAATCGTAGCGGGCAAGCACGGACAGCGCGCTCGGAGTGATCTTGGCGCTGACATGATCACCGGAGGCGCTGATATCCTCGAGCAGCCGGGCGCTGATGTCGGGGAGATCGTCAAGACAGTCGCGCAGGGGCGGCAGGTCGATCGAGAGCACGTTGAGGCGGTAATAAAGGTCGGGCCGAAAGGTGCCGTCGCTGACGCGCTTGCGTAGATCGACATTGGTGGCGGCGACCACGCGTACATCAACCTTCGAGATCTTGTCCGATCCGAGCGGCTCGATCTCGCGCTCCTGCAGAACACGCAGCAGCTTGGCCTGCAATTGCAACGGCATCTCGCCGATCTCGTCGAGAAACAGGGTTCCGCCGTCGGCAATCCGGAATTTCCCCTCGCGCCCCTTGCGATCGGCGCCGGTATAGGCGCCCGGCGCGGTGCCGAAAAATTCCGATTCGATGAGCGTGTCGGGGATTGCGGCGACGTTGACACTGACGAACGGCTTCTCGGCGCGGGAGGAGGCATTGTGAATGGCCTGCGCCAGCATCTCCTTGCCCGTCCCGGTCTCGCCGGTGAGCAGGACGGTGACGTTTTGCCGGGCGGCGCGGCCTGCGAGCTCCTTGGCCTGCGCGATTCCAGGGGTCCTGCCGACGAAGTCGGCGAAGGTGAAGCGCGCGGCGCGGGCGTTGGACAATTGCCGCCGCGCCAGCCGCAAATCGCTCTCGAGCTGGGCGACGCGCGCAAGCAATGGCTTGAGGCTTTCGAGACGGTCATACAGCACGAAGCCGATCGCTCCGATGACGTTGCGCCTCTCGTCCTCGATCGGCATGCGCGTCACGACCAGCTGCTCGCCGCCGAGCTCCATGATGTCGAGCAGGATCGGCTCGCCGGTTTCGACGACCTTCCGCATCATGCTGTTCGGAATGACCTCCTCGATCGGCCGCCCCATCGCCTCGGAGGTGTGCTTGAGCCCGAGCGAAGCGAGGTACTTCTCGTTGACATAGATCACGCGTCCGCCGCGATCGATGGCGATCGCGCCCTCGCACAGATGCTCCAGCCGCTCGAACAGCGTCACCATCGCCCGCGCGCGGACATAGGCGGGATCGCTGACGTCGGGGGAGATGTGGGCCATGACGTGCCTCGGGAGGTCCGCCTGTGTATTACCAAAAGGGCTGTGATTTCAAAGGGGAAATGGCAGGTGAGCGAGATCAGAGAATGCTGACGTTCCGGGGCGCGAAGCGAACCCGGGACCCATACCCACGGGGAGTCGTTTGACGACGACTCGGATTGGGCATCTCGCACCGCAACTGCTGCCTGTGGTGATGGATCCCGGGTTCGCGCTTTGCGCGCCCCGGGATGACAGCGGTGGGTGCCGCGCCGCCGCGCCCCTACCGCCGATACCCGCTCGCCCGCGAATAGCCCTGTCGGTTCTGCTGCATCGGGCGGGCGGACACGCTGGCGCGGGATTCGCTGGAGGCGGGGGTGGCGAGCTTCAGCTCTTCGAGGAAGATCGGGCGAGCGAAATAATAGCCCTGCGCGTAGCGGATCTTGGTCGCTGCCTGGAGATAGGCGAGCTCCTCGTAGGATTCCAGGCCTTCGGCGATCACGGTCATGCCAAGCGCCTCGCTCAGGGATTCGATCGCGCGCAAAATGCCCTGGCTGCGCGGCCGCTTATGGATGTCGGTGATGAAGGAGCGATCGATCTTGATCTCGTCGGCAGTGATGTCGGCGAGCGCCGACAACGACGAATAGCCGGTGCCGAAATCGTCGATGGAGATGCCGACCGCCGAGCTTGCGGAATATCGGCAGGATCTCGTCCTGGAAATGATTCTTGGCGACGAAGGCGTCTTCCGTCACCTCGATCATGAATCTCTGTGGAAAGCCGGTGTTCTCCAGCGCCCGCGCAAAATCGTGCATGAATTCGGGATTGCCGGCCTGCTTGGCGGCGACATTGATGCTGATGGTCGCGTCCGCGCCAAAGGTGTCGTTGATCAGGTCGATCGACTTGACGATCTCAGCCAGCACGAGATGGGTCAGCTCGTCGATCAGCCCGAGCTCGACCGCCAGGTTGATGAACGAACCCGGTGCCTGGATCACGCCCTCGTCGTCGCGCAGGCGTACCAGCGCCTCGATACCCTTTACTTTCTGGGTACGGATGTCGACCTTGGACTGAAAGGCGCAGCAGAAACGCTTCTCGAGGATGGCCTGCCGCAGCGACTGCTCGATCTTCATCCGCGCGAGCGCCTCGCGCTCCATGCTGGAATCGAAGAAGGCCGCGGATCCCTTGCCATTGTTCTTGATGCGGTACATCGCGATGTCGGCGTTCTGGCGCAGCGTCTCGAAGCTGCTTCCATGGTCGGGAAAGAGGCTGACGCCGACGGAGGTCGAGGCGAACACTTCCGAATTGCCTATGAAGAACGGTGCGGTCAGCCGCTCCAGCGTCGATTGCATGAATTCGGCGACTTCCTCCTGGCTCTGGATCGGGGAGAGCAGCAACAGGAATTCGTCGCCGGAGATGCGCGACAGCATGTCGGACTCGCGCAGGTCGCGCCCGAGACGCTTCGACAGCTCGACCAGCAGCGCGTCGCCGACGGCATGGCCGTAATAGTCGTTGATGTGCTTGAAATTGTCGACATCGAGAAAGGCGAGGGCAAAACGGTCATCGCCGCGACCGCGGGAGAGCAGGCTCGAGGCGCGATGCTCGATGACGCGTCGCGAGGGCAGGCCGGTCAGCTCGTCGAAATAGGCCGAGCGGAACAGCTGGTCCTCGAAATTCTTCTGTTCGGTGATATCGGCAGAGGCCGAGATCAGGAGCTCGCGGCCGGCGAGCTGGACCGGCCGATGGGTGGTCAGCAGCACCTGACGCGCGGCGCCGTCCTGGAGCGCTTCCTCGGAGACGACAGGCTGTCCCGCCTTGAACGCGCGCTCGCAGGCTTCGCGGCGTCGTGTGAGATCCGGCGACGGGCGGCTGCCGTCCATGCCGAGCTGGGCGGCGGCGACGTCGTTGATCAGGAGAAGCTTGCCCTGCGCGTCCTGCACGGTCAGGCCGGCAGGCAGCATTCTAACGATTTCCTTGAGAAATCCGAGTTCGGCTTCATTCGCGCCGCTATATGCATTGTCGTTCATAGAAGCCATGAATCTTGTTGTTCAGCGCGCGTCCGCAATGGGCGCGATCATGCGCAGTTCCCTCTTAGCTTTGGTTAAGGGGTCCGCAGAAATACGGGGGTGTTTTGCGAGAAACCTGCGATGATCCCAGGCGCCCCGCCGATCGTCATTAACAGAAGGTCAACAGCGCATGCGCAAGCGTGCGCGGACTGCGCGGACCTGTTTCGTTTCTGGCAACCAGTCGCGAGATGGCTTGTCGACAACCTTTCCCCCACCGGGGAGAGGTGAACCACCGTCACCCATTCCGGGGAATGCGGCACTGCATGATGCAATGCAGTCCGGTCTTCAAATAGGAAACCTCGGTCTTGCCGTCGAAGGCCGAGAGCGCCGATTTCAGGAGCTTGGTGCCGAAGCCGGGCGCCGAGATCTCACCGATGGTCGGTCCTTCGGTTTCATCCCAGGTGATGGTGAGGCGATCGTCGCTGACCGTCCACGACACCTGCAACAATCCGCGCGGCGAGGAGAACGCGCCGTATTTGCCGGCGTTGGTGGCGAGTTCGTGAAACATCAATGACAGCGTCACCGCAAGCTTCGGCGGCAGGAACAGCCGCTCGCCATTGAGGGTGAAGCGGACATGGCCGTAAGGGCCGAGCTCCGAGATCAGGAGGTCGCGGATGTCGCAGCCGGCCTTGTCGACCTGCGAGATCAGGTCGTCGGTTGCCGCCAGCGAGCGGAGCCGCGGGTCGATCCGGGCCCAGACCTGAGGCTCATCGTGCAGCACCTGGTGCAGCACGGCATGCACGGTCGACAGCTTGTTTTTCAACCGGTGCTGCAACTCCTCGACCAGCACCTTGCGATAATCTTCCTCCTCGATCAGGCGTCTGGAGATCCGGCGCTGCTCGGCCAGGATGGTGCGATAGTGCTCGACGCCCCAGATCGTCAGCGCGGACACGCCCCAATAGAGTGTCAGCAGCGCGAAGCGCGCGCGATCGGCATAGGCATCGCCGAAATTCACGACGACGCCGAGCACGCCGCCGACCAGCGCCGTCACGACACCGATCCGCAGGCCGCCGAAGGCGGCAGCAAAGAACACGGCCGGAAAGTACGGTGAGAAGAAGACGTCGGGGCGCACATGCGCGAGGCCCCAGCGCGCCAGGGTCGCGAGCAGCAGGCACGCCACCGCAAAGGCGATGCTCAGGCCGAGCGATGGCGGCGCTGCGCCCTGCCAGCCCCTGCGGAATTCCTCGATCAGCTTCCCCATGGCGGAAGTCTTCGTTGCCGAAGGTGCCAAAATTGTGATCGCTGGCCGGCGCAACTGGAGCCAGCAGCAGCGCTACGAGCTGCGGCGCGCCCGGGACACGAGAGCCGAGCGTTAAACCGCCTTCACCCGCACTTTGAGCCCGTCCCGCGGCTTCGGGATAGGCCACATCTGCCAGTCCGGCTTGTAGCCAGGCTCGAGCGACACCTCGATGTTCTGCAGGACGTGCCGGGCAAAACATTTCGCCTGCATATAGGCGAAGTGCAGGCCGAGGCACATATGCGCGCCGCCGCCGAACGGCACCCAGGCGAAGCGGTGACGGTTGCGCTGGGCCTCCTCGGTGAAGCGCAAGGGATCGAACCTGTCAGGCTCCGGCCAGATGTCCCTCATATGATGCGTGTAGAGCGGGTTGATGCCGACCGCGGTGCCGCCGGGAATCGTAAATCCCTTGAAGGTGAAATCGCGCATCGCGCGGCGCGGCATCGAGGGCACCGGCGGCTTGATCCGCAGCGCCTCCTTGAAGGCCATCTCCGACAGCGGCATTTTGTCGAGATCGTCGAAGCTGGTCGGCGCGTCCGGGGCAAGCCCAAGCGCAACAACCTCGTCGCGCAGCCTGGTCTGCCACTGCGGATTGGCGGCGAGCTCGCCGATGAAGGACGTCAGCGACGAGGTCAGGGTGTCGTGCGCCGCCATCATCAGGAAGCTCATATGGTCGATGATGTCCTGCTCGGACAATAATGCGCCATCCTCGTGGGTGGCGCGGCACAGATGCGAGAACAGATCGTCGCCACCATGGTTGCCACGGCGCAGCGGAATCTGCTCGCGGAAATAGGCGACGATGCGCTTGCGCCCCCGCACGCCGGCTGCCATCTGCGTGCCCGGCAGGGGCCTGCGGACCGGCGCGACGGCGGCGGCCACCATGTCGACGAAGGCGCGGTTGATCTCGTCGACCTCGGGTCCGATGTCGGCGCCGAGGAAAGACGCAGCCGCGAGATCGAGCGTGAGCTGCTTCATCGCGGGATAGAGCTGCATCTCGCCAGGCTTGGCCTTCCACTGCGCGACGCGCGCGGAGATGCCGCGATCAAGGTCGCTCAGATAGGACTTCATCGGTCCTGACTTGAACGCGACCGAGAGCGCCTTGCGGTGCAGCCGGTGCTCGTCGAAGTCGAGCAGCATCAACCCGCGCGGAAACAGCAGGCCGAGCACCTTGTTCCAGCCATGGGTCGACGAGAACAACTTCTGCTGGTCGAACAGCACGAGCTCGTTGGCCTCCGGGCCAAGCAGCACGACATTGGTCTCGCCGAAGATATGAGTGCGGTAGACAGGCCCGTATTTGGCGCCGTTCGCCTCGACGTGTCCCTTGGGATCGGCGAGCACCTGGAAGGTCTTGCCGATGATGGGCCAGCCCTCGTCGCCGGGAATGTGTGTCAGCTCGTTGCGTTTGGGCGCCGTGTAGGCGAGCGCAGGTGCGGCCACATTCTGCATGGACATGACGATTGCTCCCGTTGGCCGTGCCTACATAGCACAATTCGGGTCGCCTTGCGCGGAGTACACACGGCGGAAACCGGCCTATCGCTTCGCCGCTTCCGTCTGCAGATCCGGCGCATTGACGGCGGGAATGGCGACGCGGCCGGGGCCGGTCACTTTGAGTGCCTCGGCGGCCTTTTCGTTCTGCATGATCTTGGCCATCACGGCCTGCCCCGCACGCTCGAAGATGGCACGATTCTCGATCACGAATTTTTGCGATCTGCGCAAGCCGTCGATATAGCCGTTGATCTCCGGCACGACGTACCGGGCGACCATATCCCAGCTCCGGCGGGTGCCTTCGGGATTGGCCCAGTCGTGCACGAAGCCGATGATGGCACCGACACCGCCCGACACCTCCATCACGTGCTTGATGGTTTTGACGAGATCGTCGGGCGTGCCGATGGTGGACGCGGCGTCCTCGACGAAAGCGGTCTTGTCCACGGCCTCGTCGGGCGAGGAGAATGCGGTGAGGCCCGGCCGTTGCAGCGTGCCGACGTTATATTCATTGTGCCAGCGCATGAGGCCGGCGCCGGCCTCCTTGCGCGCCTGTTCGCGGCTCTCGGCGATATGGAAAGCGAGCAGCACGCGCCAGTCGGCTCGGCTGACCGTGGTACCGTGCTTCCTGGCGGAGTCCTCGGCGAATTGCCATTGCTGTTGCAACGACATCAGCCCCTGCGTCGTCGTCGAGCCCAGCGAGATGATGCCGATGCCGTATTTGCCCGCCAGGGTCATGCCTGACGGCGAGATCTGCGAGGCCACCACGAACGGCATGTCTTCCTGCAACGGCAGGATCTGGAGCGCCGCGTCGTTCATCGTGAACCAGTCGCTCCTGGCGGTGACGCGTTCGCCGTTGAACAGGCGGCGGATCACGCCGATCGCCTCGTCCTGGCGGTCGCGCTGCGTCATCGGGTCGATGCCGAGCGTGTGCGCGTCCGACGCGAGCGCCCCCGGGCCGGAGCCGAAAATGGCGCGGCCGCCGGTCATGTGGTCGAGTTGCACCATGCGCTGCGCCACGTTGAAGGGATGATGATAGGGCAGCGACACCACGCCGGTGCCGAGCTTGATCCGCTTGGTGCGCTCGCCCGCCGCAGCCAGAAACATCTCCGGCGAGGCGATCATCTCCCAGCCGGAGGAATGATGCTCGCCGCACCAGAACTCGTCATAGCCGAGCGCATCCAATTGCTCGACCAGGTCGAGATCGCGCCGGAACTGGAGCGTCGGATGTTCCCCGATCGGGTGATGCGGGGCGAGGAAAGCTCCAAATTTCAGGCGCGCCATGGCGTTCTCTCCGGCTGTCTTTTCTGTTCGTTGAGGCAAAGGCTAGTTGGTGGCGCACGCGAACGCAATCGCGCGATGTCCCGCGCAGCGGAATGCGGGCATGTCCTACCTCAGAGGTAATCGCGACACCGTGCGCGGTCTGGAATGATCGGGCGGCCATCATACCGGGGCCGCGCGAAATGCATCAGACCGTCACAAAGCCCGTCGATACGACCCGCCGTTGGTGGGTGCTGGCGATCGTCGTCGCCGCGCAATTCATGTTCGGCGTCGACGCCTTCGTCGTCAACGTCGCGATCCCGACCATCGCCGTGGATCTTCGTGCCACGCCGGCGCAGATCGAATCGGTCATCGCGATCTATCTGATCGCCTATGCGACGCTGGTCGTCACCGGCGGTCGCCTCGGCGATATCCATGGCACGAAGAGCGTGTTTCTCGCTGGTGTGCTCGGTTTCGCCGCGACCTCGTTGTGGTGCGGGCTGGCGCTTTCAGGCACGGAGCTGATCATCGCCCGGCTGGCGCAGGGCGCGACCGCGGCGCTGATGGTGCCGCAGGTGCTGGCGACGCTGCATCTCTTGTTCACCGACGAATCGCGCAGCCGCGCCTTCGGCATCTACGGCATCGCGCTCGGGCTCGCCGGCGCCGCCGGCTTCCTGCTCGGCGGCCTGCTGGTCACGATCGATCTTGCGCATACCGGCTGGCGCTCGGTGTTTTTCGTCAACGTGCCCTGTGGCGTCGTCATCGCCGCGGCCGCCTGGTGGATCATGCCGTCGGTGCCGCGCCGCGCTGGTACAAGGCTCGACATCCGGGGCAGCGTGGTGCTGTTCGCAGGATTGCTGTGCCTGATCGGGCCGCTGCTGTTCGGCCACGATGTCGGCTGGGCGTGGTGGCTGTGGGCGGTCATGGCGATCGGCGGCGGGATCCTGTTTGTCTTCATCAAGCTTGAGCACGCGGTTGCCCGCGCCGGCGGTATGCCGCTGATCGATCTGACGCTGCTGGCGGATGCCCCGTTCCTGCGCGGCCTGGGCGCCGCGTTCTTCTTCTTCGTCGCCAATCTGTCGTTCTATCTGGTGATGACGCTCTTCATGCAGCGTGGCCTGAAGATTGCGCCGCTTGCCGCGGGCCTCGCATTCATTCCGCTCGCGCTCGCTTTCGTCGTGGCCTCGCGCCACAGCGGCGCGCGGTCGAAGCATCGCGGCACCAAGGTCCTGATCGAAGGCTGCGCGTTGCAGATCGCAGGCCTCGCCGCGCTTGCGCTTGTTGCGGGCTCCATCAATGCTCCGGCCCCGGTCCTGCTCGCGCTCATCATGATCATCTTCGGCTACGGTCAGGGCCTCGTGATGGCGCCGCTGTCAGGCGCGGTGCTCTCGACCGTCAAGCCTGTCGCGGCAGGCTCGGCGTCCGGTCTGTACGGCACCATTGCGCAGATCGGAAATGCGGCCGGAGTGGCCGCAATCGGCGCGGTGTTCTTCGCGATCGAAGCGCTGCAATCAGCGCGTGCAGCTTTCCTCGTCTCGCTCATTCTATTTGCCGCGTTAATCATGACGTCAGCCGCATTCCTGACGTGGATGCGCCGCGCATGTGCACGAAGTTGAGGCGCTAAGGTTAATACCTGCGGATTCCTGCGGGATTCGGCGCGTTCCGGGATTGAGCGACAGCACACGGGCTTTTCATTTTGCACCGCAGCAACTATCTGGTCTGGGTAAACGTTGAAAGCCGCCCACCAGGAATTTGCCGTGTCGCTTGCCCGCAATGTCGACTTCTTGAGACGTCTGCCGAGGTTGGACGGTCTGCGCCTGCCTGATTTCGGCGCAGGCGCCGGCAGCTCCAGCCCGCTGGAAGAAGTGACCGGCTTCGGCGACAATCCAGGCGACCTGCGCATGTTCGCGTTCGTGCCGGCGCAATTGCAGAAGCCGCACGCGCTCGTCGTCGTGCTGCATGGCTGCGGCCAGACGGCGGCGTCTTACGATCTCGGTGCGGGCTGGTCGACGCTCGCGCGTCACTATGGCTTTGCGCTTGTGATGCCCGAGCAGCAGCGTATCAACAACGGCAACACCTGCTTCAACTGGTTCAATCCCGAGGACACCGCACGCGACAGCGGCGAGGCGCGTTCGATCCGCGAGATGATCGCGCATATGGTCGCGACGCAGCGCATCGATCCCAGGCGCATCTTCATCACCGGCCTCTCCGCCGGCGGCGGCATGACCTCGGTGATGCTTGCGACCTACCCGGAACTATTCGCCGCCGGCGCGGTCATCGCTGGATTGCCGTATGGTATCGCCTCGAATCTGCGCGAGGCGCTCGACGGCATGTTCCATTCGCCTGAGCGACCCGAGCGAGAGCTCGGCGACTTGGTGCGGCGGGCCTCCAACCATCGCGGGCCCTGGCCGAAGATCTCGGTGTGGCATGGCAGCGCCGATCGCACCGTCAATCCCGGCAATGCCAACGAGATCGTCAAGCAATGGCTCGACTTGCACGACCTGCCGATGACGCCGATGGCCGAGACCAATGTCGACGGCTATCCGCGCCAGTCCTGGTGGAACAAGGATGGCGAGACGCTGGTCGAGTCCTACGCCATCACCGGCATGGCCCACGGCACGCCGCTTGGGCTTGCCGACAACGACCAGCGCTACGGCGTCGAAGGTGCGTTCCTGATCGAGGCCGGCATCTCCTCATCCTATCACATCGCAAAGTTCTTCGGCCTCACCGGTTGGATTCAGGACGCGAAGAAGGCGGACGCAATGCCTGCGCCCGCACGCTCGGCCGCCCCGCATCTCGCCCGCACCATCCGTGTGAAAGTCGCCGAAGAGAAGGCCGAGGCGACGCGCGACCAGGGGCGCGGCTTCGATCTCGGCCAGATCATCACCCGCGCGCTCACGGCCGCGGGCTTGATGAAGTAGCGCGCCGGTTGCTCACATCTCGCCGGTGATGAACGGATTGGTCATCCGCTCCTGGCCGATGTTCGAGCCGGCGCCGTGGCCGCAGATGAAGCCGACATCGTCGCCGAGCGGCAGCAGCTTGGCCTTGATCGAGTTGATCAACGTGGCGTGATTGCCGCCGGGCAGATCGGTACGTCCGACCGAGCCGGCGAACAGCACGTCGCCGACATGGGCAAAGCGCAGAGCCTTGTTGAAGAACACCACGCTGCCCGGCGAATGGCCCGGGCAATGCAAAACATCGAATGTCAGGCCGCCGATCGACACGCTGTCGCCTTCGCTGAGCCAGCGGTCCGGCGCGAAATTGCGCACGCCGGTCATGCCGAAGCGCGCGCCGCTCTCGACCACGTTATCCAGCAGAAACTTGTCCGCGGCATGCGGGCCTTCGATCGGCACCTTCAGCGCATCGCGCAATTCCGCCGCGCCGCCGACATGGTCGATATGGCCGTGGGTCAGCCAGATCTTCTCCACGCTGACGCCGGTCTGCTTGATCGCCTCGAGGATCTTCGGCACGTCGCCGCCGGGATCGATGACCACGGCCTTCTTGCCGGGTTCGTCCCAGATGATGGTGCAGTTCTGCTCGAACAGCGTCACGGGGACGATGATCGCGCCGGCCTTGGCCTGTCGGGTGTCATTTTGCTCGGTCATGGCCGCACAATGCCGATTTTTGCTGCGCCGCCAAGCAAAATAGTGGTGGGGGACCATACGGAACAGAAGCCGGGAAGGTCACACGGCCGTCCCAATTCGCTTGCCAGTTTGAACCGGGGCGTTGCTGCCGCGTTCTCCCGCGCGAGACGCAGATTTGGATGGTCTTTCCGGCATGGCACAGGGCAGCGATATCTGGTGGCGCGATGGCATCTTTTATCAGATCTATCCGCGCTCGTTTCAGGACAGTGATGGCGACGGCGTCGGCGATCTCGCCGGCATCCTGCGTCGATTGCCTTACGTGAAATCGCTCGGCGTCGACGCGATCTGGCTGTCGCCGATCTTTCCGTCGCCGATGGCCGATTTCGGCTACGACATTTCCGACTATACCGGCATCGAGCCGCTGTTCGGCACCATGGCGGATTTCGATGCGCTGCTCGCAGCCGCGCATGACAATGGTCTGAAGCTGATCCTCGACCTCGTGCCGAACCACACCTCCGACCGGCACCCCTGGTTCGTCGAGAGCCGCGGCTCGCGCGATAATCCCAAACGCGACTGGTACATCTGGCGCGATCCGGCGCCCGGTGGCGGCGTGCCGAACAACTGGCTGTCCGAGTTCGGCGGCAGCGCGTGGCAGTTCGATGAGGCGACGGGCCAATATTATTACCACGCCTTCCTCGCCCAGCAGCCCGACCTGAACTGGCGCAACCCGCAAGTTCGCGCCGCGATTTACGACGTGATGCGGTTCTGGCTGGAGAAGGGCGTCGACGGCTTTCGCGTCGATGTGATCTGGCATCTGATCAAGGACGCGGAATTCCGCGATAATCCGCCGAACCCGCGATATGTCGAGGGCCGGCCGCCGAACGAAAAGATTCTCACGCAATATTCCACCGACCAGCCGGAGGTGCACGATGTCATCGCCGAGATGCGGCGCGTCACGGATGCCTATGCCGCGCGCGTGCTGATCGGCGAGATCTATCTGCCGCTGCACCGCCTGATGGCCTATTACGGCAATGATCTCACCGGCGCGCAGATGCCGTTCAATTTCGCACTGCTCTCGACCTTCTGGAGCGCGCGTTCGATCGAGAAGATCATCGAGGAGTATGAGAAGGCGCTGCCCAAAGGCGCCTGGCCGAACTGGGTGCTCGGCAACCATGATCGCCCGCGCGTCGCCAGCCGTGTCGGGCCCGAGCAGGCCCGCATCGCCGCCATGCTGCTGCTGACCCTGCGCGGCACGCCGACGCTTTATTACGGCGACGAGATCGGCATGCATCAGCTCGCGATCGCTCCGGAGGATGTTCGCGACCCCTTCGAGAAGAACGTGCCCGGCATCGGCGTCGGCCGCGATGGCTGCCGCACGCCGATGCAGTGGGATGCGTCGCAGTTCGCCGGCTTCTCGGACGTGAAGCCGTGGCTGCCGCTGCCGGAGGATCATGTTCACGAGAACGTCGTCAATCTCGAGGCCGATACGCGCTCGATCCTCAGTCTCTACAAGCGGCTGATCGCGCTGCGCAAGAGCTCGGCGCCGCTGGTCGCCGGCAGCTATTATCCGATCGCCGCGCAAGGCGATCTGTTGATCTATCGCCGCGAAGCCGAGGGCAGGGCGCTCATTGTCGTGCTCAATCTCGGCCCCGAGCCGATCGCAGTCACCACCAGCGCCATCAGCCTCGGCAGCGAGATTTTGCTCTCGACGTTCCTCGATCGTGAGGGCGAGCGGCTGGAAGGCGTGCTGGATTTGCGGGGCAATGAGGGCGTGGTGGTGGTGCCGCCAAGCTGAACGAGGGAGTACGGCGCCAGCGTCATTCGCCACTGTCGTCCCCGACGAGCGAAGCGCAGATCGGGGATCCATACCCACAGGGAGAAGCCTGGCGAGGAGTCGGAGTTGCCGGCCCGCCCCAAACTCCTCCCTGGGATTATGGATCCCCGCGTTTCGCGGGGATGCCAGCGGTTTGTAGTCCTACCTCCCGCGCCCGTTCACTCTCTTTCCGTCCACATCGCTCCGCTTCAGCAGATAATCCAGCCCGCCGACGCGGTACCAGCGATAGCCATAGGGCTCCAGCACGACGCGGTGCCGGCCGCGTTTGTCGGCATGGCTGTGGTCTTCGGCGAGCAAATTGATCAGGTCCTTGCCGGCGCCGCCGGGCAGACCCACCGAGAACGCGATCTCGCGCGGCTTCTCGTCGAGATTGTGCACGAACAGCACGGAATTGTTGCGCCAGTCATAGCGGATGATGAACACGGCGGGGTCGCGTGCCGGGATCACCGTGAAATCGCCCCAACCGATTTCCGGCACCTCCTTGCGCATGCGGATGATGCGCTCGGTCCAGTTCAGCATGGAGTTGGGATCGCGCCGCTGCTTGGCGACATTGACGTGCGGGTAGCCGTACGGACCCTTGTCGATGACGTGGGTCGCCGGCTTGTCGCTCTTGGTGAAGCCGCCATGCGGCTCGGTCGACCATTGCATCGGCGTGCGCGCGCAATTGCGCTCCGGCAGCGAGAGATCGTCGCCCATCGCGATCTCGTCGCCATAGCGGATCACGGGTGTTCCCGGCAGCGTGCACATCAGGCTGTAGGCAAGCTCGAGCCGCCGGCGATCGCCGCCGAGCATCGGCGCGAGCCGGCGGCGGATGCCGCGATCGTAAAGCTGCATGTCCTTGTCGGGGCCGAACGCCTTGAACACGCAGTCGCGCTGCGCCCTGGTGAGCCGTCCGAGATCGAGCTCATCGTGATTGCGCAGGAACAGGCCCCATTGCGCGGAGGCGGGCCGCGGCTTGGTCGCTTTCAGCGCCTTCGCCAGCGGCCGCGAATCGGCGGAGGCCAGCGCATAGAACAAGTGCTGGTTGACGTGGAAGTTGAACATCATGTGCATGCGGTCGGCGTCCCTGCCGAAATACTCCATGTCGGTACCGGGCAGCACATTGGCTTCGGCCAGGATGATGGCGTCGCCCTCGCGCCATTGCAGGAATTCGCGGAAAGTGCGCAGCATGTCGTATTGCTCGACCGGCGTCTTCACCTTCGCGCCCTTGGTCGCGATCACGAAGGGCACGGCGTCCATGCGGAAGCCTGAGACGCCGAGCTGGATCCAGAAGCCCATGATCTTCAGAAGCTCCGCCTGCACTTGCGGGTTGGCAGTGTTGAGATCAGGCTGGAAATCGTAGAAGCGATGGAAGTAGTAGGCGCCTGCTTCCTTGTCGCGTGTCCAGGTGGATTTCTGCACGCCGGGAAACACCATGCCCTTGTTGGCGTTCGCAGGCTTCTTGTCCGACCAGACGTACCAGTCGCGGTAGGGCGAATTCCGGTCGCGCCGCGCTTCCTTGAACCAGTGATGCTGATCGGAGGTGTGGTTGACGACGAGGTCGATGATGACGCGGATGCCGCGTTGCTTGCAGCCTTGCGCGAACTCGACGAAATCGCCGAGCGTGCCATAGCGGGAATCGACGCTGTAATAATCGGCGATGTCGTAGCCGTCATCACGGCCGGGCGAGGTCTGGAACGGCATCAGCCAGATCGTGGTGATGCCGAGCCCGTGCAGGTAATCGAGCCGGCGCTGCAGGCCCTTGAAGTCACCGATGCCGTCGCCATTGGCATCCATATAGGTGCCGACGGAGAGGCAATAGATGATGGCGTTCTTGTACCAGAGATCGTCGATCATGGGTCGCAGCCTCGGTGGTTCCGCCGAGGTGCGGCGGCTGCGTGATAAGTTTTGGGCACCAACGCGGTTCCGCATTCCCTCGTCCTGGCTTGCGCCGGGACGACATTGAGGGGGGAATCGGCTACTTTCCTCCAATGGACAACCCCGCCCGCAACATCGCCCTCGTGCCGCCGCCGGATCGTCGTCAATCAGAAACGGCGCTCGCGATCGCGCGCGGCACGGCGCGGCTGTTGCGTTCGCTCGGGTTTTCCTGCATCAGCGAATTGCCGTTGCCGTCTGGCCGGCGCGCCGATCTGGTGGCCTTGAACGAGCGCGGCGAGATCTGGATCGTCGAGATCAAATCATCGGTCGAGGATTTGCGCGCCGACCAGAAATGGCACGCATACCGTGCCCATTGCGACCGCCTGTTCTTCGCCTTCACGCAGGATCTGCCCTGCGAGATTTTTCCTCAGGACACCGGCCTGATCATCGCGGATGCCTATGGCGCGCATCTGCATTGCGAGGCGCCCGAGCACAAGATCGCAGCTGCAACGCGCAAGCAGATGACGGTGCGGTTTGCGATGGCAGCGGCCTTGCGGATCAACCGACTGGTCGATCCGCAGGGCCACGCGGATTTCTGGGAATAGCGGCGCCGCAAACGCAGCTGCCGTAGGGTGGGTTGGCCGAAGGCGTAACCCACCACTTTCGAGGATATGAAAGAGGTGGGTTACGCTTCGCTAACCCACCCTACGAAACCCGTCACCTGGGCGCGCGCTTGGCCAGAATTCGCTGCAACGTCCGCCGGTGCATGTTGAGGCGGCGCGCGGTTTCCGAGACGTTGCGGTTGCACATCTCGTAGATGCGCTGGATGTGTTCCCAGCGGACGCGGTCGGCGGACATCGGATTTGCCGGCGGCTCCGATTTTTCATCGCTGGTCGAGAGCAGCGCGGCGACGACGTCGTCGGCATCCGCGGGCTTCGAGAGATAATCGATCGCCCCCATCTTCACTGCAGTGACGGCGGTGGCAATGTTGCCATAACCCGTCAGCACGATGGCGCGGGCCTCGGGGCGCTTCTTCTTCAGCGCGGAGACGACATCGAGCCCGTTGCCGTCGCCGAGCCTGAGATCGACCACGGCGTAGGCGGGTGCGGACTTGCCGATCTGCGCCAGACCATCCGAGACCGTGTCACATGACGTCACCGCAAAGCCGCGTGTCTCCATGGCGCGCGACAGGCGCTCCAGAAACGGCTTGTCGTCTTCCACGATGAGAAGCGAGCGGTCGGTCTGTTCGTTCAGCTCAGTGATGGCGTTCAAGGTTTTGTCCTCTCTCCTGCGCATCTCCATATGGCGTCGCAATCAGGCGGTGCCAAGGCCGCCAATAGTCGACCGGGCCTCGCATGCGACGCAAAGGTCGCGGCCTATCCTATTGTTTCCTCGAGGCTCTCGATAGCCTCAAAACGCCGGCGCGGCCACGCGATCTGGACCACTGCACCGTGGTCCGGAAAGGTCCTGTTGGTAAACGAGACCTTGGCGCCGGTGCGTTCGAGCAGTGTGCGGGCAATGAACACGCCGAGCCCGAGGCCGCCGCCGGCATCCTGGGTGCGGCGCCGCGACAGGTAAGGCTCGCCGATGCGGTTCATGAGATCGGGCGGAATGCCCGGGCCGTCATCGGAAATCATGATCTCGATGATGTCGTTGTTCCACCACGCATTCACTTCGACCGTGGTATGCGCGAAATCGACGGCATTCTCGACGATGTTGCCGACACCGTAGAGCACCGCGGGATTGCGCGATCCGACCGGCTCGGTCGCGGCGGCCACCGCGATCCGGACCTTGATGTCGACGCCGAAATCGCGGTGCGGCGCCACCACCTCCTCGATCAGCTCGGACAATTTCATGCGGTCGAACGGCGCGCCGGCCGAGGAGAGCTGCGTGATCTTGCTCAATATGTCGCGGCAACGTTGCGTCTGTTCGCGCAGGGTCTTGAGATCAGCGGCAAAGCTCGGGTCCTTCACCGTCTTCTCGAGCTCGCGCGAGATCAGGAAGATGGTGGCGAGCGGCGTGCCGAGCTCATGCGCGGCGGCGGCGGCGAGACCGTCGAGCTGGGTCAGATGCTGCTCGCGCGTCAGCACCAGCTCGGTCGCGGCGAGCGCGTCGGCGAGCTTGCGCGCCTCCTCGGTCACCTGGAACGAGTAGAGGCTGGTGACGCCGATCGCGAGCACGATCGAAAGCCAGACGCCAAGGAGATAGATCGGCGGCAGCACCACGGGATCTTCGGAGTCCCAGGGCAGCGGGAAATGAACGAAGAACAGGATCGAGGCGCAGGCCACGGCCAAAAGGCCGAGGGCGAAAGTGAGCCGGGCCGGCAGCGCGGTAGCCGAGATCAAGACCGGCGCAAGGAACAGGAACGAGAACGGGTTCTGCAATCCGCCGGTGAAGAACAGCAGGCCCGCCAGTTCCAGGATGTTCAGCGCCAGCAGCGCGGCCGCATGGATCGGCTCCAGCCGCCGCATCGGATTGATCGCGGTCTGGAGCACCAAATTGAGCATGGCCGACAGGCCGATGATGCTGACACAGGGGACGATCTCGACCTCGAACTCCAGCCCCTGCGCCACGATGAAGATTGCGGCGAGCTGGCCCAGCACCGCGAGCCAGCGCAGTCGCAGGATGGTGTCCAGGCGGATGTGACGTTGCGAAGGACGGAAGTCGGAAGCAGCGGTCTCGGTCATCACGGTCAATCTAGCGATGTACGTGTCCGATCACAAACACGCTTGTCCCATGTCCATGCCAGTGCGATCGCATATGGTGTGCATCATATGGCGGCATCGGCGGCCGGCTCCCTCTCCCGCTTGCGGGGGTTGGAATGGGGGTGTCTCCGCATCGGGATTGCGGAGGATGTCCCCGCGTGGCTCACCCGCCGTGCTCTGCGAGCACGTCGGCCTCTCCCGCAAGCGGGAGAGGCGGAGCAAGCCCGAAGAGTCGTGAAATCCATAGGCGATCACCGTGCAGTCCACGGAACGGAAGTCTCGGACGTCAAGTCTTGCGCTCCACCGCGCAATGGCGGAAGAACGCCTCCAGCATGACCGGGAATGACAACGCTTCAAGCCCGCCGACTGTCGCGGATGACATTTCGTCCGCGGCCATCGCGGTCGATCGCCTCGTCAAGGTCTACAAGCAGACCCGCGCGGTGGACGGTATCTCCTTTTCGCTGCCCCGCGGCAGCATCACCGGGTTGCTCGGCGGCAACGGCGCCGGCAAGACCACCACCATCGCGATGATCATGGGGCTGGTGCTGCCGACCTCCGGCCGCGTCCGCGTGCTCGGGCATCGGATGCCGGAGGACAGCGCGGCCGTGCTGGGGCGGATGAATTTCGAAAGCCCCTATGTCGACATGCCGATGCGGCTGACGGGTGCGCCAGAACCTCACGATTTTCGGCAAGCTTTATGCGGTCAGGCACCTCGCCGATCGCATCACGAAGCTGGCCGACGACCTCGATCTCAACGACTTCATCGACCGCGCCAACGGCAAGCTCTCGGCCGGACAGAAGACCCGCGTCGCGCTGGCGAAGGCGCTGATCAACCAGCCCGAACTGTTGCTGCTGGACGAGCCGACCGCCTCGCTCGACCCTGATACGGCCGACTGGGTCCGTGGCCATCTGGAGCGCTACCGCAAGGACAACAACGCCACCATCCTCTTGGCCTCGCACAACATGCTCGAGGTCGAGCGGCTCTGTGACCGCGTCATCATCATGAAGCGCGGTCGCATCGAGGACGATGATACGCCTGATGCCATCATGGCCCGTTACAACCGCACCACGCTGGAAGAGGTGTTCCTGGACGTCGCGCGCGGGCGGGTGAACGGCGCAAAAGAGGGGGCGAGATGAGCGAACTGTCCCTCCACGGCGGTATTTCCGTGCAGCGCATCGGCGCGATGATCCTGCGCTACTGGTATCTGCTGATGTCGTCCTGGCCGCGGCTGCTCGAGCTGCTGTACTGGCCGGCGCTCCAGATCATCACCTGGGGCTTCCTGCAGCTCTACATCGCGCAGAACGCCAATTTCTTCGCGCGCGCCGGTGGCACGCTGATCGGGGCCGTCATTCTCTGGGACATTCTGTTCCGCGGCCAGCTCGGCTTTTCCATCTCGTTCCTGGAGGAGATGTGGGCCCGCAACCTCGGCAACCTCATGATGAGCCCGCTGAAGCCGATCGAGTTTCTGCTCTCGCTGATGGCGATGAGCCTGATCCGGCTCGCGATCGGCGTCATCCCGATGACGCTGCTCGCGCTGATCTTCTTTCACTTCAATGTCTACAGCCTCGGCCTGCCGCTGATCGCCTTCTTCTGCAATCTGATCTTCACCAGCTGGTCGGTCGGCATCTTCGTCTCGGGGCTGGTGCTGCGGAATGGCCTGGGCGCCGAAAGCATCGTCTGGACATTGATGTTCGGAATCATGCCGCTCGCCTGCATCTATTATCCGGTCAGCGTGCTGCCCGGCTGGTTGCAATACGTCGCCTGGTCGCTGCCGCCGACTTACGTGTTCGAGGGGATGCGCGCGCTCCTGATCGAGAACACTTTTCGGACCGATTTGATGCTTGAAGCGTTGGCCATCAACGCAGGTCTTCTGGTGGCTTCTTTCGGGGCATTCCTTGCCCTGTTGCGCAGCGCCAGGAAACACGGCTCGCTGTTGTCGGGTGGCGAATAACCTCACTTTCCCGTGGATTTAGTTCGATTTGGTCGCTTCGCCCCCGTAGATGTACGGAACCATGCATTGACGCAATATTGCGCATTCGGCAGTATGCTGCGATGCGAAGAGGATTTTATCATGCCGATTGGTGAGTTTGGCGGCGCGCCGCCCCTGGCAGCAGAAGGCAGCCCGGTCCTGACCACGCCGATGTACTGGATGTACGAGATGGCGCAGGCCTCTCTCAATCCGGCACGTGCGGTAACCGATGCGACCAAGCTTCTGTTTCAGAATCCGCTGAATCCCTGGGCGCGCACCGAGGTTGGCAAGTCGGTGGCCGCGGCCTGCGAATTGTTCGAGCGCACCACGCGCCGCTACGGCAAGCCGGAATGGGGCCTCGACGACACCGACGTCAACGGCACCCGCGTCCCCGTCGAGGTTCGCTCGGTCTGGGAAAAGCCGTTCTGCCGATTGCTCTACTTCGATCGCAAATTCGCCCGCCCCTTGCGCAGTCCGCAGCCGCGGGTGCTGATCGTGGCGCCGATGTCCGGTCACTACGCGACGCTGCTGCGTGGCACGGTCGAGGCCTTCCTGCCGGCGCATGAGGTCTACATCACCGACTGGGCCGATGCCCGCATGGTGCCCTTGAGCGAAGGCCGCTTCGATCTCGACGACTACATCGACTACGTGATCGAGATGCTGCATGTGCTGGGCGGCAACACCCATGTCATGGCGGTGTGCCAGCCCTCCGTCCCCGTCGTCGCCGCCGTCTCGATCATGGAAGCGCGGCGCGATCCCTTCGTGCCGACCTCGATGACGCTGATGGGTGGTCCGATCGACACCCGACGCAATCCGACCGCAGTGAACAATCTTGCCCAGCAGCGCGGCATCGATTGGTTCCGCAATCACGTCATCACCAAGGTGCCGTTTCCGCATCCGGGCATGATGCGCGACGTCTATCCGGGTTTCCTGCAGCTGAACGGGTTCATCAGCATGAATCTCGACCGGCACATGGACGCCCACAAGCAGCTCTTTGCCAATCTGGTGAAGGGCGACGGCGACCTCGTCGACAAGCATCGCGAGTTCTATGACGAATACCTCGCGGTCATGGATCTCTCGGCCGAATATTATCTGCAGACGGTCGACACCGTTTTCGTGAAGCACTCGTTGCCGAAGGGCGAGATGATGCATCGTGGAACTCGCGTCGATCCTTCCAAGATCACGCGCGTCGCGTTGATGACGGTGGAGGGCGAGAACGACGACATCTCCGGCCTCGGTCAGACTGAAGCAACGCACGGATTGTGCAGCTCCATACCCGATCATCGCCGCGTTCATTACGTCCAGAAGGGTGTTGGACATTATGGCGTGTTCAACGGCTCGCGCTTCAAGTCGGAGATCGTGCCGCGGATTCACGACTTCATGGTCTCGGCTGCGAATCCGACTTCATTGCAGGCGCTTGCGGCGGAATAAGCTCTGATTTCGGCTTTCCCGTCGAAATCAGGGGTCCTCTCGGCGGCTCCGGGAGGGTCAGGCTTCCGCCAGATTCGCGGTATTTAGGTAGCGATGTAGGAGTGAGTCAATCCTCACCCCTTGGGGGCGCCGCATGCATCCGGCGGGGGAGAAAAAAGCCGGTTCCAACCCCAGTCTGTAGGGTCTCCGGACTGTAGAACCCCTGTATATTGGGCAAATGATTTGTTTTTGCGCCGAGCGCTTTCCCTGGCGGCGGTTATGGCAGAATCCGGGCGATCTCCTGCTCCCTGGACTGACAGACATGGCCACTCGCGCGCTCCTCTACCGTCGGCCTCACGAACCGAAGACCCTCGTCATCACCCATGGATCGCAATTCTTTGCGATAAGGCTGCGCAGGCATCGCCGTGCGCGGCGTTACACGCTCAGAATTCATCCGAGTGATCGCGAAGCCATCCTCACCATCCCACCCCGAGGCACGCTCGCTGAAGCCAAGGACTTCGCGCAGCGTCACGGTGCGTGGATCGCGGCACGTCTCGGTCGTTTGCCGAAGGCGGCGCCGTTCCAGCCTGGCACAGTGATACCGCTCCGCGGCGTTTCCCATCGCATCGTGCATCGCGCAGGCAGCCGCGGCACCGTGTGGACCGAAATTCGCGACAGCGGCGAACGCATTGTCTGCGTCGCCGGCGGTCTCGAGCATGTCGATCGCCGCATCAGCGACTTCCTCAAGCGCGAGGCGCGCAAGGATCTGCAGCGTTCGGCGGAGACCCATGCCGCCGAGCTCGGCGTCAAGGTGAAACGGCTCTCGATCCGCGATCAGTCGAGCCGCTGGGGCTCCTGCACCTCGGCCGGCTCACTGTCGTTCTCCTGGCGCCTGATCCTCGCCCCACCCTACGTGCTCGACTATCTCGCCGCGCATGAGGTCGCCCATCTCGTCGAGATGAACCACTCCGCCCGCTTCTGGCGTGTCTGCGGCAAGATCTGTCCGTCGATGGAGCGCGCCAAGAAGTGGCTCGACACGTACGGCAATGACCTGCACCGGTACGGGGTCGAGGATTAGGCCCTCTACCCATAAACCCAGCGGCCTGATGCGACGAAGGCTACGTCCGCTTTGCCCGTCACGACGAAGCTCGTGCGGCATCGCAATATCCAGCGATGGGCCAATACAGGACCTTCGCGGAGAACCGACTATTTGGCGCAGCCGGCGATGATCACTTCACCAAGTGGATGGCCGGATGCAGCGTGCCCAGCACTCCGATCACGGCAAAGATCGCAAATCCTAACGCGCTCTCGATGAGCGTGTTGCGTGTGAGCGCTGCAAGCGCGTTGGTATGCGGCTCGGTCTTCGTGACCGATGCGAGTTGAGGCATCAGCCAGAACCGGTTGACTACGGCCAGGCCGACCATGAGCACGAAGACCGCGATCTTGAGGAGCAGCAATTGTCCATAGTCGGTCACGAGCAAAGCGTGGAACGATCCGACGAGAATCCACGCATTCACGATTCCCGATGAGATCAAGGCAGCGACGCTGATCATGCCGAGGATTGAAAACCTGCCAACGGCGTCAAGTTGCACGGGTCCCCACTCGGAAGCCGAACGGCGCCGCCCGACTGCGAACAGAATTGAAAGGCCAGACAGGCCTCCGATCCAGGCCGAGGCGGCGACCAGATGCAGCACGTCGGCGGTGAGGTGCAGACTCCCTAATTCTCCCGGCGTCGAGCCGGCGTGCCCGGTCCAGGCGATGGCCCCGACCAGCCCCAACGCAGCCAGGATCGCAAGCAAACGCGACAGGACAAACTGGTTGACCACCAGCGAGGCCGCCAGCAGGAGCGCCAGCATGGCGCGGACTTCCGAGACCAATCCGAATTGGGTCTCCGTGGCGACGGTGAGCATCGCGCCCGATCTCAACGCGTCTGCGCCGGCAAGGCCCGTCATCGACATGGCCTGAAGGACAAACCAAACGAGACCGGTCACGACTGTGACAGCGAGCCCTGTCCAAGTGAGCGCCGCGATGCGGGCTCGGACCATGGTATGGCCAGCCGGTGACGACCGTAGTGCAGGTTCGACGACGAAGGCACGAAACATCACCACGCCGGCCGTTATCGCCGACGCGGCGAAATGGATTGCACGGGTGACCACCATCGGACCGTCAATCCCCGCCTCGAACCAACTCATCGAATTTCCCGCTGGCGTTACTGGCCGACCTGGAAGGTGAAGTTGCCCTCTGTGGTGTGCGTATCCACGGAAAGCACATGCCAGTTCACACGATAGGTTCCTGCACCCCCGGCACGCAGCGAGATTGACATCTGCTCGCCGCTAACGCGGGGTTTCCCGCTGTCGACGCGCTCACCGGCCGCATTCGTTACAGTGACGCTCGAGAAGGCGGGCTCCAGCTTCTGGGTGAACCAGAGGGTCACCTCTCGCGGGGGGCTTGCGACCTTGTTTCCGACGCGCGGTTCGGCGTGGTCCAGAAAGGCATGCGCCTGCGCGGCGCTGGTTGCCAGCACAAGCAAGAGCGGAGTGATTCCAATCAAAGATGAGCGTTGCATGGTCAATTACCTCGGAAACGGGCTGGCGGGCTGGACCGCGCTGCCGAACAGCGGCTTACCGATCCCATGCGGGTCGATGTCGTCGAGGTAGTAGTGCAGTTGCGCGATGACGCCGACATTGCTGCCGCTCTGCCGGTTGATCGGGATCAGCGCCTCGATGCCGAACTGGAAATAGGTGCCGGCCCAGATCACCCCGGGATTGATGGTGCCCGTCGTCAACCTTCCCGAAGTCAAGGTGTTCGCGACCGGCGTCTGCAAGTTGGCCTCGACCAGCGGGATCAGGTGATTAAGGAAATCCGGCAGGCCGAGATCAACCACGGCGGATTTCAGATAGGGCATGCTGTATTGAATGCTCCCGCCCCAGTTCAGCACTCGCGGGTGGAACTCGGTATCCGCGGTCTGAAAACCGGTGTCGGGATCGATGCCAAAGGTCGTCGTGAAGTTTCTGGCCGGAATCGAATAGCCCACCTGACCGGTGATCGCGACCGGTCTGATCCAGGACAGCGTGTCCGGCAGATCGCCGAGCCCTTTGCCGAAATAGATGTTCGGTACGTAGTGATTGAACGGCTCCGCGCCGACGGTCGAGGACCCGGTCCCGCCCCATTCCACGCTGAGCCCAGCCGACAGCACGAACTCATGCTCGGCGTTCTTGAACACCCGATACTTGAACGTGGTGTCGAGATTCTGGAAGCCGTTGGCTCCGGGCACCGTCGGATCGATCGGACCAAGGAAGGTGTAGGTCGTGCCAAACGATATCGCGAAATCCTCGGTGATCCGTTTGGCGAACTCGCTGGACACGTCGCGCTGCCTGACCGGCGGAACGTCGCCGGTGTGGAAGCTGTCGACGGTCGGTAGCGCCAGCTCGTCATTGACGCCGGGATCGTCGATGGTCAGCGTGGCCGGAAAGAAGCGATTGCCGACGATCTCGTGGGCGGTGCTTCCAGAAAGGGGAACGAGCGCGATGGCGAGCCCTGGCAAGGCTGCACGCGCATGACGGATAAGCATGGGAATCTCCGCAAGCGTTGATGCGTAAAGGTCTCAGCGGCCAGTGGCCGCGCGGCTTTACGACAGAAACGGCGGTGCACGCGCCTGGGCCTCGGAAGCTGTTCTCGAACCGGAAGCGCCCAGCGCGAAATCCTGCCAGGCGACCTGGCTCGTCGGGCGATCGATCACGATCGCGCTTGATATCTGTGTGGTGTCGATCGGCGCGCCGGTCTGGAGCACGCTGCAAGCAGCGCAGCAGCCATCGTGCGCGCGGTGGCCAGTCTGATCGTCCTGCCCGGCCCCGTCTGTCGGACCACCGTGGCAGATGATCGCGTCTGCAACTGGATCGGAGGCCGTAAAGCTCGCCGCCCAGCACGCGCCGATCGGCGCAAAGATCTGCACCAACAGGGCAATCAGGACTATAGGTAGAAAGTTCTTCAGCCGTCGGCGCATCGGTTCACCCTGCGGCAATCTATCGCAACGGAGAGCTGCCGTCGAGGTGAGCGATTCGATAACCCCGCCTACTGTGCATGGGGTTGTTTTCGCGTTTTGTTTTAGGGCCTATCGATTTCCACCAAACAGCCGGTCCATCAGCCAGCCATCAAGCCCGGCAGCCGCTTCCGGCCGTGCATTGACATTGGTGCGCGTCGGCAGCGGCGGCGCGCGATAGCCGCTCGTGCCGACCGGCGCCGGTGCAGGTCCAGGTGAATATCCGGGCGCGGCCGCTGCCTGTATCGGCGGCGACACCTGCGAGGAGACCTGCACGAGGTTCGACGGCGCCCAATTGCTTTGCGGGTTCGGCAGGGCCACCGCCTGCACGCCCTCGTGCGCGGCGCGCATGAAGCGGGTCCAGACTTCGACCGGAAGGCCGCCGCCGGTGGTCTTCTTGGTCGGCGAGTTGTCGTCGTTGCCGAGCCAGACGCCGGTGACGAGGTTCGCGGTGTAGCCGATGAACCAGGCGTCGCGGTAATCCTGGCTGGTGCCGGTCTTGCCGGCCGCCTGCCAGCCCGGGATCTCGGCCTTCTTCGCCGTGCCCGAGATCAGCGTCTCCCGCATCATCGTGTTCATCATGCCGACGTAACGAGGCTCGATCACCTGGCTGTGCTCGTCGGCAGGCCGCATGTAGAGCAGCTTGCCGTCGAGCGTCTTGATCCGCGTCACGACATGCGGCACCGCCGCAAAGCCGCCATTGGCGAACGGCGCATAGGCGCCGACCAGCTCGAGCACGGAGACTTCGGAGGTGCCGAGCGCGATCGAGGCGTTGGGCTCGAGCTTCGAGGATATGCCGAGCCGGTGCGCGGTGCGCACCACGTTCTTCGGCCCGACCTCGAGGCCGAGGCGGATCGCGACGGTGTTGAGCGACATCGCCAGAGCCTGCGTCAGCGTCACCGGGCCGAAATATTCATGCGTGTAGTTCTCGGGCTTCCAGCCCTTGACCTCGATCGGCGCGTCCTGGCGGATGGTGTCGGGCGTCAGGCCCTGCTCCATCGCCGTCAGATAGACGAACGGCTTGAACGAGGAGCCCGGCTGGCGCTTGGCGTTGACCGCGCGATTGTACTGGCTCTCGGAATAGTTCCGCCCGCCGACCATTGCGCGCACCGCCCCGTCGGGCGTCATGGCCACCAGCGCGCCCTGGCTGACATTGAACTTCACGCTCTTGGCCGCAAGCTCGTCGATGATGGCGCTCTCCGCCACGGCCTGGAGCTTCGGATCGATCGTGGTCTCGACCTTGATGCTGTCGTCGATCTGGCCGACCAGATCGTCCAGCACCTCGCCGATCCAGTCGGCGATGTAATTGACGGTGCCGGCGCCGACAGGTTTCACATTGTAGGAGGGATGGCCGATCGAGGCCTGGGCCTGCGCTTCGGTGATGAAGTTGGCGTCCGCCATCGCCGCGAGCACGACTTTTGCGCGCGCTTCCGCGCCTTCCGGATTGCGGTTCGGCGCCAGGCGGGACGGCGATTTGACCAGGCCCGCCAGCATCGCGGCTTCCGCGATCGTGACGTTCTTCGCCGGCTTGCCGAAATATTTCTGCGCGGCGGCCTCGACGCCGTAGGCGCCGGAGCCGAAATAGACGCGATTGAGATAGAGCTCCAGGATCTCGTTCTTGGAGTGCTTGCGCTCGAGCCAGATCGCGAGCTCCGCCTCCTGCAGCTTGCGCTGCACGGTGCGCTCCTGGGTCAGGAACAGGTTCTTGGCGAGCTGCTGCGTCAGCGTCGAGCCGCCCTGCGAGACGCCGCGATGGAGCACGTTGGTGACGAGCGCGCGCAGGATGCCGACGGGGTCGACGCCGAAATGCGAGTAGAAGCGGCGGTCCTCGATCGCGATGAACGCCTTCGGCAGATAGGGCGGCAGGTCCTTCAGCGACACGTTGGCGCCGGCCATCTCGCCGCGCTGCGCGAGCAGGCTGCCGTCCATGCCAACGATCTGGATGGTCGGCGGGCGTTTGGGAATTTCAAGCGACTGGATCGGCGGCAGGTGCGCGCCGACCCAGATCACGACGCCGATCACGGCGATCACGCCCCACAGGCTCAGCACGACGCCCCAATAAACCAGGCGCCCGAGGCCCGCGCTGATGGATGATTTCGACCGGCGCTTCCCGCCGTTGTTTTTGGCCGGTGCCTTGCGCTCGCGCGGCGGCTCGTCGTCGGCAGGTTCGCTTTTGCGCTTGTTGGGCTTTTTCGGCTTGTCGTCGCCGGCGTCGGGAATGCGGTCGGCCGCCGTGAGGCGCAGATCGGCGAGCGCCGCGGGCAGGCCGAACAACGGCTCCTTCCGCCCCCCCTTTTTCTTTGCCGACCCCATACGCAAAACGCCCGGTCACCCCGCCCCGCTCCCACGCTAGCGACCGCTGTTTAAGGCCCGGTTACCCCGTGCTTAATGTCTGGTTAGGAGATGAGGCATTCCCCGGCCGCAGTTCCGCTGGTTCAGCCGCGCAGCTAGGATCGCAGCCACAAAGAAGAGGGAACACGCATGGGCCACGTCGATCCGACCAAGGAAATCTTTGCGCAATTTCGGGACAACGACCGCCCCGGCCCGATCCACATGCTGAACCTGGTGCGGCTGCGCAAGGAGGCGGCCTATCCCGATGGCAGAAAGGCGAGCGGCGCGGAAGCCTATGCGGCCTATGGCCGCGAGAGCGGCCCGGTGTTCACGCGCCTCGGCGGCCGCATCGTCTGGCAAGGCCGGTTCGAGTTGATGCTGATCGGACCGCAAGACGAGCGCTGGGACCACTGCTTCATCGCCGAATATCCCGGCGTTGCCGCCTTCGTCGAGATGATCCGCGACCCTGTCTACCGCGAGGCAGTAAAGCACCGCCAGGCTGCGGTGGAAGACTCCCGGTTGATCCGCCACTCCGTGCTGCCGGTTGGAAAGAATTTTGGAGAGATACCGACCTGAGTCTCGTCATGGCCGGGCTTGACCCCGGGGCATGCAGCCTTCTCCCGCCTCCAAAACGTGGATGCCCGGGACAAGCCCGGGCATGACGTCGTTGTGGCAATGTTTTCGAGAACTAACCCGCCGGGCTCGAATCCTCCAGAATCGGGCCGAACAGCTCCCACCGCTCGCCATTGAACTTCATCATCTGAAGCTGCTTGTTGACGCGATAGTCGGTCGGCGAGGTGTTGGCCTTGATGCCGGGCAACGCGGTGTCGGTCGCAAAGTCCTTCAGTGAAGTGGCCTGCTTCATCACGTTCTCGCGGGTCAGGTCGTCGCCGCACTGCTGCAGCACATGCACCAGCAACTGCGCGGTGCTGTAGCCGTAGGTGTTGAAGTTCGAGTCCTTGTCGCCATCGGGATAGTACTTCGCCATGAAGTCGAAATACTTCTTCAGGCCCGGATCGTCCTTCCAGGTCGGATCGAGTGGTTCCTTGCCGTAGTTGACGCTGATCAGGCCCTTGGCGGCATCAAGGCCCGCCGGCTTCAGCACGGCGCCGACCGAGGTGGCGTTAATGTCGACGATCTGGGTCGGATGCCAGCCCATTTCAGCGATCTTCTTGATCGCCTGCGCAGCCTGCTTCGGCGTTGTCGCGCTGAAGAACAGATCGGCGCCGGCATCCTTGATCTTGAGGATCTGCGAATCGACCGTGGGGTCAGAGACCTCATAGGACGCCTCGGTCACGATCATCTTGGCGGCCTTGTCGCCGAGGCCGGCCTTGAGGCCATTCAGATAGTCCTTGCCGAGGTCGTCGTTCTGATAGAGCACGCCGATCTTGGCGTCCGGATGCTCCTTCAGAATGTACTGACCGTAGATACGGCCTTCGACGAAGTAGTTCGGGTTGAATCCCATGGTCCAGGGGAAGTTCTTCGGATCGGTGAACCTGGAGGCACCGGTCGCCGCAAACAGCTGGGGCACCTTCTTGGAATTGAGATATTTCTGCACGGCCGCGTTCACGGGCGTGCCGATGATCTGGAAGGTCAGGAGCACCTCGTCGCTCTCGACCAGCTTGCGGATCTGCTCCACCGCCTTCGGCGGCGAATAGGCATCGTCATACTGGATCAGATTGATCTTTCGGCCGTTGATGCCGCCCTGGTCGTTGATCATCTTGAAATAGGCGGCCTGGGTCTTGCCGATCGACGAATAGGCCGACGCCGGTCCCGAGAACGGCATGGTCTGTCCGATCTTGATCTCGGTGTCGCTGGCGCCAGGATCGTATTTCTTCTGGGCATTGGCAGCGGAGACCGATAGCGCCAAGGTCAGCGACGCTGCCGTGGCCAGATGCAGGATTCCGTTCCTCATTCGCGATTCCCTCAGCTTGTTATTGCAGACGGTCTGCCGGGCGCACTGTGCCTCCGACGCCATCGCTGGGGGAGAGTGTGGAAGAGTGCCTGCTGCAAGGCAAGGTGGGGAAGCGCTGACCGTTCGTAGGGTGGGACACATCAATCGGACGGTCATTCGATGGCTCAATTAACTTGTTCCTCCTGGCGGAATTTCCGGCCGACGGTCTTTTCCCGCTGGTTACAACGGTCGCTATCGCTGCCGAAGCGTGTGGAGGACGGGCAGGCCGCGCCCGGGGATCGCGGCGTTGCGCCGTCTCAGGGCTTGGGCCGAGAGTTCAGGTTCAGGCCAAGAACAAGGCGGCCAGTGCGATCGCCGCCGGCAGCGCCTGCACGATCAAGATGCGCGGGCTGACGGTCGCCGCACCATAAGCGCCGGCCACGATCACACAGGCGAGGAAGAACAGCTTGATCTGGAATGCGAAGGCCGGGTTGCCGTGGACAACGCCCCAGATCAGGCCGGCGGCGAGGAAGCCGTTATAGAGCCCCTGATTGGCGGCCAGCACTTTGGTGATCGCGGCCTTGTCAGGCGTATTGCGGAATGTCTTCAGGCCAAGCGGCTTGTCCCAAAGGAACATCTCCAGGAGCAAGAAATAGGCGTGCAGCGCGGCGACAAGCGCCACCAGACAATTCGCGACCAGAACCAAGTTGAGCTCCCCCAAAAGCGTCAGCTTTCGGGTGGACCTTAGCATATCAGGCGTGGCAAGTGCGAAACGTGTTTCGCTGCAATGGTGTCGCGATGGCCGCTCGGTCAACCAAAACCCCTGAAAGCTTCGGCCTCGACCGGCTGGTGACGCCGATCGGGATCGCGCTGCTCGTCACCGATAGCGCAGGCGCGTTGCGTGCGCTCGACTGGGATGACCACGAGCACCGCATGCGCGAGCTGTTGCGCCTGCATCATGGCGCCGTGAACCTGCTTGATCGACCTGCGCCGACCGACATGAAGACCGCGCTGTCAGCTTACTTCGAGGGTGATCTCGGTCAGCTCCTGCGCGTCGAATGGCGCATCGCCGGCACGCCATTCCAGCAAAAGGTCTGGACCGCACTCGCGAGGATCCCTGTAGGCACGACGATGAGCTACGGGGCGCTTGCGGCGAAGATCGAAATGCCCAAGGCTATCAGGGCGGTCGGCCACGCCAACGGCTCCAATCCGATCAGCGTGGTGCTGCCCTGCCATCGGCTGATCGGCGCTGATGGCTCGTTGGTGAAATATGGCGGCGGTCTCGAGCGCAAACGCTGGCTGTTGCGGCATGAAGGGGTGGAAGTCTGAGCCGATAGCGCACCAACATCTCTTGGTCGTTCCGGGGTGCGCGAAGCGCGAGCCCGGAAGCCATATCCACCGGCCGGGGCGCCATCCGGCGACGAGTGGAGAAAGATACGCAGCCTACGCCGCCGGCTGAACCGCCTTGTCACCCGCCATCACGTGGGTCAGCGCGCTCTTGATCGCGGCCTGGCGGGTCGGCGCGTTGATCTGCGCGCCCAAGAGGTCCGTGACGTAGAACACGTCGCGGGCACGCTCGCCGAAGGTCGCGACATGGGCTGAGGCGATGTTGAGGTTCAGCTTGGAGATCGCCGTGGTCAGCTCGTAGAGCAGGCCGGGTCGATCGAGGCCGGAGACCTCGATCACGGTGTAGCGATCGGACCATTGGTTGTTGATGGTCACCTCAGGCTCGATCACGAAGGGCTTTGCCTTGCTGCGCACGGTACGCCGCGCCACCACTTCCGGCAGGCGCAGCTTGCCTTCGAGCACATCCTCGATCATCTCGCCGATGCGCGTGGCGCGCCTTCCCTCGTCCTCATCCCGGTCGTATTCCCTGGAGATCGAGATCGTGTCCAGCGCGCGGCCGTCGGTCGTGGTGTAGATCTGGGCGTCGACGATGTTGGCGCCGGCCGAGGCGCAGGCGCCCGCAATGATCGACAGCAGCCAGGGATGGTCGGCGGCGAAGATCGTGAGCTCGGTGACGCCACGCACTTCGTCGAAGCCGACATTGATCGCGAGCTTGTGGCCGGCCTGTTCGCTCGAACGTACGAAGCGCGCGTGGCGGATCTTGCGCGGCAGCTCGACCTTGAGCCAATAGGCCGGATAGTGCCGGCCGATATAGGCGTCGAGCTCGTCCGCCGGCCATTCGGCGAAGGCGTTCCGGAATTCGGCGTAGGCAGCCGTGAGGCGCTTGCCGCGGTCGACCTCCGAGAAGCCGCCGGTCAGCACCGGTTCCGTCTCGTAATACAGCGAACGCAGCAGCTGCGCCTTCCAGCCGTTCCAGACGCCCGGACCGACGCCGCGGATATCTGCGGTGGTCAGGATGGTGAGCAGCTTCATCTGCTCGACCGACTGCACCACGGCAGCAAAGTTCTCGATGGTCTTGCGGTCGGAGAGGTCGCGCGATTGCGCGACCGTCGACATCGTCAGGTGCTCCTCGATCAGCCAGGCCACGAGCTCCGTGTCCGCCGCGCTGAAGCCGAGCCGCGGGCACAGCCGGCGCGCGACCTTGGCGCCCGCGATCGAGTGATCTTCGGGCCGGCCCTTGGCGATGTCGTGCAGCAGCGTCGTGATGTAGATCACCGCGCGATGCTCGGGGCGAATTTTGCGCATCAGATCGCTGGCGAGCGTGAACTCCTCGAAGCCGCCGCGCTCGATGTCCTGGAGGAAACCGACGCAGCGGATCAGATGCTCGTCGACGGTGTAGTGATGATACATGTTGAATTGCATCATCGAGACGATCTTGCCGAAGGCGCGGATGAAATGACCGAGCACGCCGGTCTCGTTCATCCGGCGCAGCACGATCTCGGCGTTGTCGGAGGTCAGGATCTCCATGAACAGCCGGTTGGCCTCGGGATTCTCGCGCATCTGCGCGTTGATCAGCCCGAGCGAGCGCGTCACGTCGCGCATTGCATCGGGATGGAAGGCGAGGTTGTTCTTCTGCGCGAGACGGAAGATGCGGATCAGGTTGACGGGATCGTGCTTGAAGACGTCGGGCGCGGCGACGTTGATGCGGTTGTTGTCGACGATGAAGTCGTCGCTGTCGGGGACGCGCCGCTTTGCCGGCGTCGGGCGCAGGCGCGCCATCATCCGGCTCAGCACCGGTGCGGGCTTGGCCTGCTGGTCCTCGAGCTTGGCGCAGAGGATGGCGGTGAGGTTGCCGACTTCCTTGGCGACGAGGAAGTAGTGCTTCATGAAGCGCTCGACGTCCTGCATGCCGGGATGCGAGGTGTAGCCGAGCCTGACGGCGATCTCGCGCTGGAGGTCGAAGGAAAGGCGCTCTTCGGCCCGGCCGGAGTAGAAATGCAGATTGCAGCGCACCGACCAGAGGAAATCGGCGCAGCGGCGGAAGCTGCGATACTCCTGCGCGTCGAATACGCCGCGCTCGACCAGCTCGTCGGTATCGTGGACGCGATAGACGTATTTCGCGATCCAGAACAAGGTGTGCAGGTCGCGAAGCGCGCCCTTGCCGTCCTTGACGTTGGGCTCGACCAGATAGCGCGACTGGCCGCCGCGGCGGTGACGTTCCTCGCGCTCGGCAAGCTTTGCGGTGACGAATTCGGACGCGGTACCTTGCACCACTTCCTTGTCGAAGCGCGCGACCAGCTCGTCATAAAGCGGCTGGTCGCCGGTGAGAAAGCGCGTCTCCAGGATGGCGGTGCGGATGGTCATGTCGCCGCGCGCCTGCCGGATCGATTCATCGACCGAGCGCGTGGCGTGGCCGACCTTCAATCCCATGTCCCAGAGGCAATAGAGAATGGCTTCGGCGACCTGCTCGCCCCAGGCGGTCTGCTTGTAGGGCAGGATGAACAACAGATCGATATCGGACTCGGGAGCCATCAGGCCGCGGCCATAGCCGCCGGTCGCGACCACCGCCATGCGCTCCGCCCCGGTCGGGATCGGCGACAGATAGAGATGTCGGGTCGCGGCCGAATAGAGGATGCGGATGATCTCGTCCTGCACGTGGCAGAGTCGCTCGGCGCAGCGGCGGCCGTGGCGGTCCTTCAGGAGGATCGCCTGCGCTGCGGCGCGTGCCGCGAGCAGCTCGCTCTTGAGCAGTTGCGCGGTCGCGGTGCGGAACGCGTCCTCGCGCCCCTGGTACTTTTCGGCAAGCGCATCGATCGCGGCGGTGATCCGCGCGGTATCGAAACGATCATCCACCTGTGGCTTGGGCTCGGTCGCAACGCTATCCATGTCTCACCCGATATAAGAGGTGACAGGCGCTGTCATCAGCCATTCTCAGGCAATAGTCGTTCCATGCTGGAAAGGTCGGTCCTCGGGCAAAATTGTTCTCGGGTCGCGCGCTTTCAAGGGGCTGATTTTCCCGTTGACCTCCAGATATAACTCATTGAAAAGCAAAGAAATTCTGAAGGAGTTTGGGCATGAGCAACGTGACACGACGCATTCTTCTGGCGGGAGCCGCGGCCCTCGCCATGACCGCCGCGGCTCGGGCTGCTGATCCGCTCAAGGAGATCCGCATCGATTGGGCGACTTACAATCCAGTGTCGATGGTCCTGAAGCAGAAGGGGCTGCTGGAGAAGGAGTTCGCCAAAGACGGCATCGCCATCACCTGGGTGCAGTCCGCGGGCTCCAACAAGGCGCTCGAATTCCTCAATGCCGGCTCCATCGATTTCGGCTCGACCGCCGGTTCAGCCGCGCTGGTCGCGCGCATCAACGGCAACCCGATCAGGTCGATCTATGTCTATTCGCGTCCGGAATGGACGGCGCTGGTCACGGGCAAGGACTCCAAGATTGCCAGCGTCGCTGACCTGAAGGGCAAGCGGGTCGCAGTGACGCGCGGCACCGATCCGCACATCTTCCTGGTGCGCGCCCTGCTCAGTGCCGGTCTCACTGAAAAGGACATCACGCCGGTGCTGTTGCAGCACGCCGACGGCAAGACCGCGCTCATCCGCGGCGACGTCGATGCGTGGGCCGGTCTTGATCCGATGATGGCGCAGGCCGAGGTCGAGGAGGGCGCGAAGCTGTTCTATCGCAAGGCCGATGCCAACACCTGGGGCATCCTCAATGTGCGCGAGCAGTTCCTGAAGGACTATCCCGACGCCGCCCGCCGCGTGCTCGCGGCGTATGAGGAAGCGCGAAAGTATTCGCTGGCGAATTACGACGAGCTGAAGAAGACCTTCATCGCGGTGACCAAGCTGCCCGATGCGGTCGTTGACAAGCAGCTCAAGGAACGCACCGAGCTCACCCACAGCCGCATCGGCGCGTCCCAGCGCGAGTCGATTCTCGCGGCCGGCCTCGCGCTCCAGCAGGCCGGCGTCGTCGATGCCAAGGTCGACGTGAAGGCGACGCTGGATGCCCTGATCGACGACCAGGTTCCGCTACCGGCGAATTGATCTCTCTTCCTTTCCAGGGGAGGGTAAGAGGCTCCTTGCATTCCCGCCCCGGACGCGCTTCCTACCTGCCATGATCTCCGACGCGCCCGTCCTGCAACAGTCTTCGGAACCAGCCGAAAACGTCGCCGCGTCCTCGCGGCTGTCGCGGTATGCGCGGCCGATGCTGGGGCTGTTGCTGCCATTTCTGCTGGCAGTTGGCTGGGAGCTCGTGGTCTGGTTCGGTTGGTCCAACGGCCGCCTGGTGCCGCCGCCCTCGCGCGTCCTTGCCACCATCGCCGATCTCGCTCGTTCCGGCGAGTTGATCCGCCACATCGCCGCGACGCTGTGGCGCGTCGGCCTCGGCTTCGCCTTCGGCGTGGTCGCGGGTACGCTGCTTGGTGCCATCTCCGGCTATTGGTCGCTGGCGCGGCGGCTGCTCGACCCCACCGTGCAGGCGCTGCGCGCGATTCCTTCGCTCGCCTGGGTGCCGCTGTTCATCCTCTGGCTCGGCATTTTCGAGACGTCCAAGATCGCGCTGATCGCGGTCGGCGTGTTCTTCCCTGTCTATCTCGGTGTGATGGGCGCGATCCTCTCGGTCGATCGCAAGATATTCGAGGTCGGACGCGTGTTCCGGCTCTCCGGCCCGGCCATGATCCGCCGCATCCTGCTGCCCGCCGTGCTACCGGCCTATGTCGTGTCCTTGCGCGTCGGTCTCGGTCTGGGCTGGATGTTCGTCGTCGCGGCCGAACTGATCGGCGCTTCCGAAGGCCTCGGCTATCTGCTGCTCGACGGCCAGCAGCTCGGCAAGCCCGCGCAGATCATGGCCGCGATCGTGATCTTCGCCATCCTCGGCAAGCTCACTGACTGGCTGATCGAGGTCGCGGCCGCGCCGTTCCTGCGCTGGCAGGACGCGTTCGGCCGCACGAAGGGAGCTTGAGGCAATGCTGGCGCTCGATCGGGTCAGCAAGACTTATCCCAATGGCGTGCAGGCGCTGGCGCGCTTCTCCGCCGACGTCAAGCAGGGCGAGATCCTCGCCATCATCGGCGGCTCCGGCTGCGGCAAGTCGACGTTGCTCCGCGCCATCGCCGGCCTCGATCGCGCGAGTTCGGGCACGGTGACGCTCGACGACGAGGCGATCAGTTCGCCACATGCCAAGATCGGCATCATCTTTCAGGAGCCACGGCTCCTCCCCTGGCTCAGCGTCGCCGACAATATCGCTTTTGGACTCGCCGATGTCCCGGCGGCCGAGCGGCGCGAGAAGGTGGCGCGCGCTCTCGAACGCGTTGGCCTTGCTGACAAGGCGCAGGCCTGGCCGCGTGAGCTCTCCGGCGGACAGGCGCAGCGCGTCGCAATCGCCCGCGCGCTGGTGCCGCAGCCGGAGGTGCTCCTGCTCGACGAGCCGTTCTCGGCGCTCGATGCCTTCACGCGGCGCGACCTTCAGGATCATCTGCTCGACCTCTGGGCCGACACGCGCCCGACCTTGATCCTCGTCACACACGACGTCGACGAGGCCGTGGTGCTGGCCGACCGCGTGCTGGTGATGCGGCCCAGGCCGGGGCGCCTGTTCGACCAGATCGAGATCAATCTCGGCCGGCCGCGCGACCGCAATTCGCCGCTGTTCGAGAATTTCAAGCGCAGTGTGCTGACGTCACTCGACCGTTCGCTCGACCGCAACGTGCCCGACCGTGACGCAACCCAGGGTCCCGGTCAGGCCATGTGGTGGTGACATTTTCGCTCTGAGCCGGTACATCGAGAGCGATTTTTCCGGGAGAGAACAAGATGGACGCCGCAGAACTGCGCCAGATGCAGGCCCCGATCAAGGAGCGTTACAAGACCGATCCCAAGACCGCGATGATCACGCTGAAGGCCAAGGGCTCGACCGACAGCGAAGGCATCGCCTGCAAGGTCGAGACCGGCCGCGCCATCGCGATGGCTGGTCTGCATCCCGCCACCGGCGGCTCCGGCCTCGAACTCTGCTCCGGCGACATGCTGCTCGAGGCGTTGGTCGCCTGCGCCGGCGTCACGCTGAAATCGGTCGCGACTGCGATCGAGGTGCCGCTGACCACCGGGAGCGTCTATGCCGAGGGCGATCTCGATTTCCGCGGCACGCTCGGCGTCGACAAGGAGACTCCGGTCGGCTTCGCCGAGATCCGCCTGCGCTTCGAGGTCGATACGCCGGCGCCGCAGGACAAGCTCGACCTCCTGCTGAAACTCACCGAGCGCTATTGTGTGGTCTATCAGACCATCAAGAACGGCCCGAAGGTTTCGGTCTCGATGCAGCGGATGTAGTGCCGCCTTCCCCCTCGACGGGGCGGGCAAGAAGAAAAAATGCCGGCCGAACTCTCCTACATCCTTTTCCTCGTGCTGCGCATGGCGGTTGCGGCCGCCTTCGTGGTGTCGGCGTCCATCATCACCGAGCGCTCCGGCCCGGTGATCGGGGCACTTGTGGCGACGCTGCCGATCTCGGCGGGGCCGTCTTATGTCTTCCTCGCGATCGACCATGACGCCGCTTTCATTGCGCAGGGGGCGCTGTCGAGCCTGCCGATCAACGCCGCGACGATTTTCCTGGGGCTGACCTACGTCGTGCTGGCGCAGCGGCATAGCTTTGCCGTGAGTGTCGGGAGCGCGGTAGCGGTATGGATCGTGCTGGCGTCGATCATCCGTCTGTTCGACTGGACGTTGACGGCTGGGCTCGCCGTCAACCTGGTGGCCTTCGGCGTCTGCATTCCGCTGCTCGCACGGTACCGGCATGTGAAGATGCCGCTGGTGACCCGCCGCTGGTACGACATCCCGTTCCGCGCCGCGCTGGTCGCAACGCTGGTTGCGATCGTCGTCTCGACTTCGGGCTGGGTCGGCCCTCGCGTCTCCGGAGTCATCGCGCTCTACCCGATCGTCTTCACCAGCATGATGGTGATCCTGCATCCCCGCATCGGCGGCCCTCCGACCGCTGCCGTGCTCGCCAATTCCGCCTGGGGCCTGCTCGGATTCGGCATGGCGATTGCGGTGATGCACGTCGCAGTGGTGAACTTTGGATCGGCGGTAGGCCTCCTGCTTGCGCTTGCAACTTGCGTGACGTGGAACCTGACACTGTGGTGGAATGGACGCAGAACTCGGCGCCTTCAAGCGCAAGCATCCGGTCCCGATATTTTGCGGTGATCAGCCGCGTAGTTCTGCGGTGTTCGGCTGCGCGATCCCGCTGCCATCGTTAATTTAATCTTTGTGACTTGCCCGTAAATGTACGCTTCAGCTGTCGAGGCACCCAACCTTGAACGTGGGCCAGTTCGACCGGTGCACCGTGAGTTTAGGACGAGTCGAAAACTCTCGAGCGCGAAGGCGATGCCGCCCCGTGGTGCGAGACGATTTCTCAACGAGGAGATATTTGGATGTTCGGGCGCAAGTCCCATGCTGATGCACAGGCGCGGCTCGACGCCATCGGCCGTTCGCAGGCGATGATCGAATTCAAGCTTGACGGCACCATCATCACCGCCAACAAGAACTTTCTCGACGCACTAGGTTATCGGCTCGACGAAATCCAGGGCAGGCATCACTCGATGTTCGTGCCCGTCGGGCAGCGCGACAGCGCCGAGTACAAGGCGTTCTGGGCTGCATTGAACCGCGGCGAGTATCAGGCACGCGAATTCAAGCGGATCGCGAAGGACGGTCGCGAGGTCTGGATCGAAGCATCCTACAATCCGGTGCTCGACGGCGATGGCAAGACTGTGATGGTTGCCAAGATTGCGACCGACATCACCGCGAAGAAGATCCGGAGCATGACGGACGCATCGAAGATCGCCGCCATCAGCCGTGCCCAGGCCGTCATCGAGTTCAAGCTCGACGGCACCATCGTCTCCGCCAACGAAAATTTCTGCAAGGCGCTCGGCTATTCGCCTGCCGAGATCCAGGGCAGGCATCACGGCCTTTTCGTGGCCGAGGCCGACCGCAACGGCACGGCCTATCGCGAATTCTGGGCCGCGCTCAACCGCGGCGACTACCAGACCGGCGAATTCAAGCGAATCGCCAAGGGCGGCAGGGAAGTGTGGATTCTCGCTTCCTACAATCCGCTGCTCGACGAGAACGGCAAGCCCTATGGCGTCGTCAAGTTTGCAACCGACGTCACCGCGGAGAAGCTGAAGAATGCCGATCTGGCGGGTCAGATCTCGGCGATCGACAAGGCGCAGGCCGTGATCGAGTTCAACATGGACGGCACGATCATCACCGCCAACGAGAACTTCCTGCACACGGTCGGCTATTCGCTGGCGGAGATCAAGGGCAAGCATCACAGCATGTTCGTCGAGCCCGGCGAGCGCGACGGCCCCGCCTATCGCGAGTTCTGGACCGCACTCAACCGCGGGCAGTACCAGGCGGCCGAATACAAGCGGATCGGCAAGGGCGGCAAGGAGATCTACATCCAGGCCTCCTACAATCCGATCATCGATCTCAACGGCAAGCCGTTCAAGGTGGTGAAATATGCCACCGACACCACCAAGCAGGTGCTGGTTCGCATGGGCAACGAGCGCGTCCGCGGCATGATGGAATCGGTCGCCGCCGGCTCGGAAGAGCTCAATGCCTCGGTGCGCGAGATTTCCGAGGCGATGACCAAGTCGCGCGAAACCGCGATGAGCGCCGTGGACCAGGTCGCCGCCGCCGATGCTCAGGCTCAGCGCCTCACCGAAGCGGCGCAGGCGATGAGCGGCATCGTCGAGATGATCAACAGCATCACCGGTCAAATCAACCTGCTCGCACTCAATGCCACGATCGAGTCGGCCCGTGCCGGTGAAGCCGGTCGCGGCTTTGCCGTTGTGGCATCCGAAGTGAAGAGCCTCGCCAACCAGGCCAAGCAGGCGACCGACAAGATCGCCCAGGAGATCGGCAGTCTCAACGGCATCTCGGGCGATGTCGTCGGCGCGCTCGGCTCGATCAAGCAGGCGATCAACAACGTCAGCGAATACGTCACCTCCACCGCGGCTGCCATCGAGGAGCAGAGCACGGTCACCAACGAGATGTCGACCAGCATGCAGCGTGCCGCCGCAGAGGCCGCGGCGATCACGGCAAGAGCGTAACCGGCCCAGTCACTGCTTCGGCAGCTTGGCCTTCAACGCATACAGCGCATCAAGCGCCTCGCGCGGCGACATCTCGTCGGGGTGCAGCGCCTTCACCGCGTCCATCAGCAGCTCGGCCTCGGTCGGCGGCGCGGCTTCGGCGGCCGCGCGCGAGGGGACGGCGAACAGCGGCAGATCGTCGGCAAGCGCCCGGGCGGTCTGGCCGCGGTCCTGTGCCTCCAGCTTTGCCAGTACGGATTTGGCGCGCGTGATCACGGCCGGCGGCAGGCCGGCGAGCTTGGCGACCTGGATGCCGTAGGAGCGGTCGGCCGAGCCCGGCAGCACCTCGTGCAGGAATACGACATTGCCTTGCCACTCCTTCACCCGGACCGTCGCGTTGAACATGCGCGGCAGCTTGGTCGAGAGCGCGGTCAGCTCGTGATAATGCGTTGCGAACAGCGTGCGGCAGCGGTTGCTCTCGTGCAGATGCTCGATCGCGGCCCAGGCGATGGAAAGGCCGTCGAAAGTCGCGGTGCCGCGGCCGATCTCATCGAGGATGACAAGCGCGCGTTCACCGGCCTGGTTGAGGATCGCGGCGGTTTCGACCATCTCCACCATGAAGGTGGAGCGGCCGCGCGCGAGATCATCGGCGGCGCCGACGCGCGAGAACAGGCGGTCGATGATGCCGATCCGCGCGCGCGTCGCCGGTACGAAACTGCCGATCTGCGCGAGCAGCGCAATCAGCGCGTTCTGGCGCAGGAAGGTCGATTTACCCGCCATGTTCGGACCGGTGAGCAGCCAGAGCTGGCCGGACTTTTGCGCTGGCGTGGGCGAGAGATCGCAGGCATTGGCGATGAACGGCTCGCCGTTACGCTTCAAGGCCTGCTCGACCACGGGATGGCGGCCGGCCTCGATGGCAAAGCCGAGCGAGCCATCGACCTCGGGCCGCACATAGTGCTCGTCGACGGCGAGCTTGGCCAGCGAGGTCGCCACATCGAGCAGCGCAAAGCCTTGCGCCGCCGCGCGCAAATCGTCGCTGATCTCGAGCGCCCTGGCGCAGAGCCGCTCGAAGATCTCGAGCTCGAGGTTGAGCGCGCGATCACCGGCATTGGCGATCTTAGCCTCGATCTCGCCAAGCTCGGAGGTCGTGAAGCGCACCTGGCCCGCCAGCGTCTGGCGATGGATGAAGGTCGCGTTCAGCGGCGCCGACATCAGCTTGTCGCCATGCTGCGCGGTGACCTCGACGAAATAACCGAGCACGTTGTTGTGGCGGATCTTGAGGCCCTTGACGCCGGTGTCGTCGGCGTAGCGCGCCTGCATCGAGGCCACGACCAGGCGCGAGGCATCGCGCAGGTTGCGCGCTTCGTCGAGCGCCGGCTCGTAGCCGGCACGAACGAAACCGCCGTCCCGCTTGATCAGCGGCAATTGTTCGTCGAGCGCGCGGGCGAACTCGGCGGCGAGCTCGCGCGAAGGCCGCTGCAAAGCGGCCATCACCACGGCGATCTCCTGCGGCGGCTGGTCGAGCTCGGACAACCGCGCCAGCACCTGGTCGGCGGCGAGGATGCCATCGCGCAGGCCGGCAAGATCACGCGGTCCGCCGCGGCCGACCGAGAGACGGGCCAGTGCCCGCGACATGTCAGGCGCGCCGCGCAGGATGCTGCGGATGTCTTCGCGCGTGGCTGCGTCAGCGACGAAAGCGCTGACGGCATCGAGCCGCCGCGCGATCGCCGGCGCGTCGGTCAAAGGCGCCGCCAGCCGCTGCGCCAGCAGGCGCGAGCCGGCCGAGGTCACGGTACAGTCGATCGCATCGAGCAGCGAGCCGCGGCGTTCGCCCGCGAGCGTCCGTGTCAGCTCGAGATTGGCGCGGGTGGCCGGATCGATCGCCATGGTCGCGCCCGAGGCTTCGCGCGCGGGCGGCGACAGCGGCGGATGCTTGCCGACCTGGGTGCGGTCGACATAGGTGACCGCGGCGGCGGCAGCCGTGGCTTCCAGCCGCGACAGCTGCGCCAGCCCGTCCATGGTCGCGACGGCAAAGTAATCGCAGAGGCGCTTTTCGGCTGTGGCCCCATCGAAGACGTCGCGGGTCACCGGGGTCACCGCCGGCAGCTCACGCAAGGTCTGTCCGAGTTCGCTATCGCTATAAAGAGCGTCGCTAACGATGGCTTCGTTCGGATTGATGCGCGCCAGTGTCGCGGCGAGCTCGCCGCCCGAAACTTCGGTGACCGCGAATTCGGCGGTGGAGATGTCGATCCAGGCAAGGCCGAAGCGATCGCCGCCGGTGGACGAGCGCGCCCGCGCGATCGCCAGCAGGTAATTGTTGGCGCGCGCGTCGAGCAGCGTGTCCTCGGTGAGCGTGCCCGGGGTCACCAGCCGCACCACGCCGCGGCGCACGACGCTCTTGTTGCCGCGCGCTTTGGCGGCGGCGGGATCCTCGGTCTGCTCGCACACCGCGACCCGGTGGCCGGCGCTGATCAGGCGGTGCAGATAATCCTCGGAGCGCTCGACCGGTACGCCGCACATCGGGATGTCGTTGCCCTGATGCTTGCCGCGCTTGGTCAAGACGATGCCGAGTGTTTTCGAGGCGATCTCGGCATCCTCGAAGAACAGCTCGTAGAAATCGCCCATCCGGTAGAACAGCAGCAGACCCTGATGTGCCGCCTTGATCTCGAGGTACTGTTCCATCATCGGCGTGACGCGCGGGGCGGCTTCCGCTGGCTGCGCGGGAACGTCGTCGGGCGGCGGTAGGGGTATCGGCTGTTGGACTGTCATGAGCGGCGCAACCTACAAAATTTCGCCTCCTGCTCCTATGGCTTTGGCCTGCGAGGGGAGGTTTTCCACGTTGTCCGCACCGCGGCATGCGTTGCCGGCGTGCGCACCCCGGGGAAGACGCAGAAAACCGTCAATTGACCTGCCGCGGGCGCCCTCCTAAAACTCCGCCGACATCAAGGAATTCTGGCCGAACCGCGGCATTCAGGGAGAACAGCGATGCGTGACGTCTTTATCTGCGATGCCGTGCGGACCCCGATCGGCCGTTTCGGCGGCTCGCTCGCCAAGGTGCGCGCCGATGACCTCGCCGCGGCCCCGATCAGGACGCTGATGGCCAAGCACCCCAATCTCGATTGGGCACAGGTCGACGAAGTCTTCTTCGGCTGCGCCAACCAGGCCGGCGAGGACAACCGCAACGTCGCGCGCATGGCGCTGCTGCTTGCCGGGCTTCCGGACTCGGTTCCAGGCCAGACGCTGAACCGGCTCTGCGCCTCCGGCCTCGATGCGGTCGGTGCCGCGGGCCGCGCCATTCGGTCGGGCGAGGTCGAGCTTGCGATTGCCGGCGGCGTTGAATCCATGACCCGCGCGCCTTTCGTGATGGGCAAGGCGCAGGAAGCGTTCTCGCGCTCCGCCGAGATCTTCGACACCACCATCGGATGGCGCTTCATCAATCCGCTGCTGAAGGCGCAGTATGGCGTCGATGCGATGCCGGAGACCGGCGAGAACGTCGCCGAGGAATTCCAGGTCTCGCGCGCCGACCAGGACGCCTTCGCAATCCGCTCGCAGCAGCGAGCGGGCAAGGCGATTGCTGCTGGCTATTTCGCGGAAGAGATCACCCCGATCACCATTCCCGGTGGCAAGGCCGGCCCGACCACTGTTGACAAGGACGAGCATCCGCGTCCCGAGACTACGCTGGAAGGTCTGGCGAAACTGAAGCCGATCGTGCGCAATCCCGGCACGGTCACGGCCGGCAACGCCTCCGGCGTCAATGACGGCGCCGCCGCGATGATCCTCGCCTCCGAAGCTGCCGTGAAGAAGCATGGTCTGACGCCCCGCGCGCGAATCCTCGGCCTCGCCTCGGCCGGCGTGCCGCCGCGCATCATGGGCATCGGCCCCGTGCCCGCGACCCGCAAGCTGATGGAACGGCTGGGCAAGAAGATCACCGATTTCGATCTGATCGAGCTCAACGAAGCGTTCGCTTCGCAGGGCATCGCCTGCATGCGCCAGCTTGGCGTCGCCGATGATGCCGATTTCGTCAATCCGCATGGCGGTGCCATCGCGCTCGGCCATCCGCTCGGCATGAGCGGCGCGCGCCTCGCGCTCACCGCCGTGCACGGCATGGAAAAGCGCGGCGGCAAGCTCGCGCTCGCCACCATGTGCGTCGGCGTTGGCCAGGGCGTCGCCGTCGCAATCGAGAAGGTGAATTGAACTCTTTCCTCGCCTCTCCCCCGCACGCGGGGAGAGGTGAGGAGTCCTGGTGAGAGGCGAGCATGATCATCGAACGCGAGCAGGACGTCACGACCGCCGCTCTTGCGGTGATGGAGCGGACGTCCGATCCGCGGATGCGTCAAATCATGGTCTCGCTGGTCAAGCACCTGCACGGCTTCGTGCGTGACGTCAGGCTGACCGAGAAGGAATTCCGCGACGCCACCGCCATCATCGCCGAGCTCGGCAAGCTGACCACCGACACGCATAACGAAGTCGTGCTGATGGCGGGCTCGCTCGGTGTCTCGCCGCTGGTGTGCCTGCTCAACAACGGCGATCAGGGCAACACCGAAACCGACCAGTCGCTGCTCGGCCCGTTCTGGCGGTTGAACTCGCCGCGGGTTGAGAACGGCGGATCGATCGTCCGCTCCGAAACCCCGGGCGCGCCGCTGTTCGTCAGCGGCCGCGTCGTTGACAGGGACGGCCGTGCGGTCGCCGGTGCGGAGGTCGACGTCTGGCACGCCTCGCCGGTTGGCCTCTACGAGAACCAGGATCCCGAGCAGGCCGACATGAACCTGCGCGGCAAGTTCACGACCGACCAGGATGGCCGCTTCGCCTTCCGCTCTGTGATGATGATCGGCTACCCCATTCCGACCGATGGCGTGGTCGGCCGCCTGCTCGAGGCGCAGAGCCGGCACCCTTATCGTCCCGCGCACCTGCATGCCCTGATCTTCAAGCCGGGCTTCAAAGTGCTGATCTCGCAGGTCTACGATCCCAACGACCCCCATATCGACAGCGACGTGCAGTTCGGCGTGACACAAGCGCTGATCGGCAAATTCGTGCGTCACGAGACGCCGCATCCGACCGCGCCTGATGTCGCAACGCCCTGGTATTCGCTCGACCACACCTACCGGCTCGAGGCCGGGGAAGCCGTGTTGCCGCGTGCGCCGATCAAATAGGATGCCGGCCGAATGCCGGGTTCGGGAAGGCGCTGAACCCGCTTCCCCAAATTAGTTATATCCTATAATGATTGGCGCAAATCTGGTTCGGCTGGCCCAGAATGGCCGGGGAGGAGTTCGCCAATGACATTCATCTATCCCACAGGCAGCAACAAGGCCCATCCGCTGCCGCTGTCGCCCGAGTACAAGAGCTCGATCAAGCGCGCACCGAGCAAGCCCTTGATCCCGATGCGCCACACGCTGTCGGAACTCACCGGCCCGGTCTATGGCCACGAGACCGTGCGCGAAGGCGACGGCGACCTCACCACCCAGCACAAGGGCGAACCGCTCGGCGAGCGCATCATCGTGCATGGCCATGTCCGCGACGAGGACGGCCGCGGTGTACCCGATTCTCTGGTGGAGATCTGGCAGGCCAACGCCTGTGGCCGCTACGTCCATGTCCGCGACCAGCATCCGGCGCCGCTCGATCCCAACTTCACCGGCGCGGGCCGCACCGTGAGCGATGCGTCAGGCTATTACCGCTTCGTCAGCATCAAGCCGGGCGCCTATCCCTGGGGCAATCACCACAATGCCTGGCGCCCTGCCCATATCCACCTCTCGGTGTTCGGCCATTCCTTTGTCAGCCGCCTGGTGACGCAGATGTATTTCCCTGGAGATCCGCTGTTCCCGTTCGATCCGATCTTCAATTCGGTGCCGGACGAGAAGGCGCGGATGCGCATGGTCTCGTCGTTCGACCTGGAGAATACCAAGCCCGAATGGGCGCTGTGCTATCGCTTCGACATCGTGCTGCGCGGCAAGAACGCCACCCCCATGGAGAACCACTAACGTGCAGGATTCTGTGAAGCCCGACGGGATCACGCCGTCGCAAACCGTCGGCCCGTTCTTCAAATACGGCCTGACGCCGACCGGCGAATATTCCTGGAACGACGCCTTCACCAGCTCGACGCTGACTGCAGACGTCTCCGGTGACCGCGTTCGTATCGAGGGCCGGGTGCTCGATGGCGACGGCGCCACGGTGCCCGACGCCATGCTGGAGATCTGGCAGGCGGACGCGCAGGGCCGCTACGCCGATCCGCAGGACAAGCGCGCGCTGCCGAACGCCAGCTTCCGCGGCTTCGCCCGCTGCGGCACCGACAAGGACGGCAATTATTCCTTCGACACCATCAAGCCGGGCGTCGTGCCCGATCCTGACGGTAAGCCGCAGGCGCCGCACATCGTTCTGGCCGTGTTCGCGCGCGGCATGCTGCGGCACCTCTATACCCGCATCTATTTCAGCGACGAGGCCGGCAACGCCGCCGATCCCGTGCTGGCGCTGGTTCCAGCCGATCGCCGCGCCACGCTGACTGCGGTGCGCGAGACCGGCAAGGCCGTCTACAAGCTCGACCTGCGCTTGCAGGGCGACAACGAGACGGTGTTCTTCGACATGTGACGCGCTGTCCCGGTGAAGGCCGGGCCGCAGCAGTCATTGTTGCGCGAGAGTCATGGCCTGCCTTCGCCAAACTATGCTGCCGTGATGGGGTCCCGGATCTGCGCTTCGCCTGTCCGGGACGCAAACAGAGGGTGTAGCGCTTCCCTGGGTGATCGTGCAGAATGTGCGCGGCACCGGGGGGCGCGACTCATGACATCCTCACAATTGCCGGCGGTCGCTGAGCCCGGTTACCTGACGGCTGCGCTGCGCAAGGCCGGCGCGCTGGACGCGGGCGCGGTGCGCGAGGTGAAGGTGCTGCATGAGCGCGACACCGTGGTCTCGCACATCACCAGGCTTGGTCTGCGCTATGTCGGGGAGTCCGCCGGTTCGCCGCAGACCCTGGTTCTGAAGATGGCGCAAGCTGGCTTCGCTCGGACGCTTGCGGATCGCGGCGAGCACGAAGTCGCCTTTTACACGCAGCTCGCCCCGAACATGCCGCCGGGATTCGTGCCGCGCTGCTTCGACGGGCATTTCAATGCGGAGAGCGGGAAATGGCATCTCCTGCTCGAAGATCTCACCGACAGTCATGAACTCGCGACTGTCCCGACGGTGCCACCTTCGCGAGATCAGTCGATGGCCATCGTCACGACCTTGGCGCGCATGCATGCGGCATGGTGGAATCATCCTCGCCTCGGCGAGACCGTCGGCACCTGGGCGAGCGCCGAGGACAGCGCAGCGCATTTGGAGACCTTCGCCGGGCATTACGATCGCTTCGCCGACGAGCTCGGCGATCGCTTGAGTGAGGAACGGCGCATCCTTTATCGCCGTCTCATCGAACAGTCAGCACGGCTGTCGCAGCGCTATCATTCGCACCGCCACGTCAGCATTGTCCATGGCGACGCGCATACCTGGAATTTCCTGCTGCCGCGCGCGGACGTCGCCGACACCGTGCGTATCTTCGATTTCGACCTGTGGGGCATCAATGTGCCCACCCACGACCTCGCTTACATGATGGCGATCCAATGGTATCCGGAGCGCCGGCAGGCGCTCGAGCGGCCGCTGCTCAATCGCTACCACGAGACGCTGCTCGCACATGGCGTGGCCGGCTACACGCGCGGCGCGCTCGATCAGGATTACCGCTGGTCGGTGCTCTGGCACATCACCAAGCCGGTCTGGCAATGGGCCATCAACATCCCGCCGGGGATCTGGTGGAACAATCTGGAGCGGGTGATGATGGCGGTCGAGGATTTGGGGTGCGAGGAGTTGCTGTAGGGGCGGCGCGCGTGCAGCAATCCAGACTGCTGCTGCGGAGAAGGTCTGGATTGCTTCGCTGCTCCAACGACGACAAGGCTCGAGCCGCGCCCTTTACTCCATCACCGCATGTTCCGGCCCCGCCGCCTGCTTGCGCAAGGACGCCTTGGTCGAACCGATCATCAGCGCCAGCGGGATGGTGCAGAGGATGAAGAACATCACGAGCTGGTAGTCGCGCGCAAACGCGATGATCTGCGACTGGATGCTGACCATGCGGTCGGCCATGGCGCGGCCGGCATCGGTGGAGAGGTCGATCATGCTCCGCACGTTCGGCATCTGCAGCGCATGGTTGAACGGGTTGATGGACTCCGAGAGGATCGCATAGGTCCTGCGCGTGCCCTGCGTCAGCTGGGCGATGACGACGGAGATGCCGACAGAGCTGGCGACGTTACGCATCAACGTCAGCATCGAGGTGCCGTCGGTGCGCAGATGGTTCGGCAGCGTCAGGAACGCCACGGTCGAGAGCGGAACGAAGACGAGACCGAAGCCAAAGCCCTGGATCACGCTGACGACGACGATCTCCGGCACCTGGGTTTGGTCGGTCCAGCCGGTCATCTGGAACAGCGAGGCGGCGGTCAGCGTCAGGCCGCAGATGATCAGCGTACGGGCCTCGATGTAGCGCATGATGCGGCCGACCATCATCATGGCGAAGAAAGTGCCGAAGCCGCGGCTCGCAAGCAGGCCGCCGGCGGTCATGATGGGATAGCCTATGACGTTTTGGAGGTAAGGCGAGGCCAGTGCCATGGTCGAGTACAGCACCAGACCCATCACGGTCATGAAGATGCAGCCGGTCAGGAAGTTGCGATCCCGAAACAGCGCGAACTGGATGAAGGGCCGCGAGGTCGTCAAGGAGTGCGCGAAGAAGTAATAGAAGGCGATACCCGAGACGATGAACTCGGTCACGATCTCGGCCGACTCGAACCAGTCGAGTTGCTCGCCGCGGTCGAGCGCGAGTTGAAGCGCGCCGATCGCAATCGCCAGCGCGCCAAAGCCGAACCAGTCGAACTTCAGGCTGAGATTCTTGTCGGTCTCGTCCATGAAGATGCCGAGCCCGAGCACGGTGACGACGCCGAACGGCAAATTGACGAAGAACACCCAGTGCCAGGAATAGGTCTCGGTCAGCCAGGCGCCGAGTGAAGGCCCCATGATCGGCCCCATCATCACGCCCATGCCCCAGATCGACATCGCCGTGGCGCGTTCCTGGAGCGTGTAATAGTCCAGCATGACGGACTGCGACAGTGGTACCAGCGCCGCGCCGAACACGCCTTGCAGCAGGCGGAACAGCACCATCTGGTTGATGTCCTGCGCCAACCCGCACAGCACGGATGCGAGTGTAAAGCCGGCCGCGCAAATGATGAAGATGCGCTTGCGGCCGAAGCGATTGGAGATCCAGCCCACCGGCGCCGTCATGATGGCGGCGGCGACGATGTAGGAGGTCAGCACCCAGTTGATCTGGTCCTGCGAGGCCGACAGCGTGCCTTGCATGTAGGGCAGCGCGACGTTGGCGATGGTCGTGTCCAGCGCCTGCATGATGGTCGCCGTCATGGCGCAGATCGTCACCATGTTCCGGCGCAGGCCGGGGACCATCAGGCTGGCATTGGGACCGGACATCGGATCAGTCCTGCTCTTTGTCTTGGCTTGCGTTCGCCGACAGGCCGAGCAGGCCGGCGAGCGAGCGCCGATGGCCGGTGTCGATGGTGGCATAGACGCTCATGCCGGCCTTCAGCTTCTTCACGTAGTCGTCGCTCTCGTCGAAATAGATGCGGATCGGGACGCGCTGCACCACCTTGACGAAATTGCCGGTGGCATTCTGCGGCGGCAGGATCGCGAATTGCGCGCCGGTGCCGGGCGAGAGCGAACCGATCTTGCCCCTGAAGACGTGGTTCGGGAACGCGTCGACCTCGAGGGTGACAGGCTGTCCCGCGGTGACGTAGGTGAGATCGCTCTCCTTCGGATTGGCATCGACCCAGGGATGGGCGACGTCGATGATGGAAAACACCGGCGTGCCGGCGGCGACGTAGCGGCCGAGCTGGATCTGGTCCACCTGGGTCGCAACGCCATCCATCGACGCCCGCACCACGGCATGGTCGAGATTGCGCTGGGCATTCTCGAGCTTGGACTTGGCCTGGGCGTAGGCCGGGAATTTTTCCAGGGGCAGGTCAGGGTCGCCGAGCAGCTGGGTCTTGGCGGTCGAAATCTGCTGCTTGACGTATTGTGCGATCGAGCCCGACGTGACCAGCGCGTTCGAGGCGTTGTCGAGATCGAGCTGGGAGCCGTAATTGTTCTTCACCAGCGCCTGCTTGCGCTCGACGTCGCGCTGCTTCAGGTCGACGCCCTTCTGGGCGAGATCGAGCATGTCGCCATAGATCTTGATGTTGGCGACGAGATTGTCATAGGTCGACTTGGCCTGCATCAGCTGGGCCTTCGCCTCGTCCACGGCGAGCTGGAACGGGACCGGGTCGATGTCGAACAGCTCGTCGCCCTGCCTGACGAGCTCGCCCTCCTTCACGACGACCTTTACGATCTTGCCCGATATGTCGGGCGTCACCAGCACCTTCTGCGCGCCGACATAGGCGTCGTCGGTGCCGACATAGCGGCCGCCATTGAGATAGAAGGTCAGGCCTGCGATCAGGGCCACGATCGGCAGCACCACCATCAGCAAAAAGCGACGATGACGGCGCAGCCCGGCGACGAAGCGACGGCGCGGATCGGTTCCGGCCTTCTTGCTGGGTTTGCCGCCGTCGATTTTCTGCTCGGGCTGGAATTTGAGGACTTGTTCAGCCATAGCGCTGCTCCTTACGCGCTTGTTCCGCGCCTGATGTCTGGATCGCGGTTCGCACGTTTTCTTTGATGGTTTCGAGTTGGGTGAAGAGACGATGGGCGTCCGCGGGGCTGATGCCGTCGAGCGCGTTGGCGGTCAGCTCGGATTTGAGGCCGCTCATCTTGCCAAGCAGCGCCCGGCCGGCCTTCTTCAGGTAGAGGCGCTTGACCCGACGGTCGGTGGCGTCGTTGCGACGCTCGATCCAGTCGCTGTCACAGAGCTTGTCGATCAGCCGCGTCAGCGTGATGGGCTGCATCTCCAGCAACTCGGCGAGTTCCGACTGCTTCATGCCCTCGCTGCGCTCGACTTTGGCCAGCACAGCCCATTGCGCGCGGGTGATGCCGAAACGCGAGGCCTCCTTGTCGGCATAGACGCGCAAGAGGCGGTAGAGCTCGCCGAGCGTGAACAGGAAGTTCTGGTCGACAGACCCGCGGGTCATAAGCTTGGTCTCCAATAAGCTTGGATATAATAAGCTAGCTTATGATTATTTCATGGCAGGTAGATGCGATGCTGTCCCGCGGCAAAAGCATGGCTGACCGCCATCGTGGCGGTCGTGCTTTGGGTTCCCTGGCCGAAATGCTAGAACGCGGGTCGAATGACCCTCGCAAAGCCGGCATTTCCGACGCCCGACCACGATCACGGCCGCTGCACCGCGGACGCGCTGGCGCATGCGGAGGCGGTTTGCGACGCCCGCGCGCAGAAATTCACGCCGATCCGCCGCCAGGTGCTGGGCGCGCTGCTCTCCAGCCATCGCCCGCTCGGCGCCTATGAGGTGATCGACGAACTGGCCAAGTCGATGCCGCGGCCGGCGCCCATCACCGTCTATCGCGCGCTCGATTTCTTGATGGCGAACGGCCTCGTGCACCGCATCGAGAGCCGCAACGCCTATCTCGCCTGCGCTGCCCACGACCACGACGCGACCTCGGCGGTGGCGTTCCTGATCTGCGAGCGCTGCGGCCTCGTCGGCGAAATCCCGTCAGGATCCTTTGCCGGGGATCTCAACGCCGCGGCGCGCGCCTCGGGCTTTGCACCAAAGCTGTCCGTGGTGGAGATCACGGGCGTCTGCACTCATTGTCAGAAAGCATCTTAAAGCAACAACGGCGCAAGCCGGGACTCAGGAAGACATGCCCCCACTCCAAGCCATTCCGTCCGCCGCGCGCCCGCTGAGTGCCGGCGCCATCGCCCTGATGCTCATGCTATGTCTGACCTGGGGCTTCAACCAGATTGCGGTGAAGCTGGTGTTGCCCGATATCCCGCCGATGCTGCAGGCGATGATTCGCTCGACGGTCGCGTTGCCGGTGCTGTTCCTCATCGGTACATTTCGGGGCGTCAAATTTTTCGAGAATGACGGCACGTGGAAGCCGGGCCTGATCGCCGGGTTGATGTTCGGCCTCGAGTTCGTGCTGATCTTCCAGGGCCTGCGCCTCACCACGGCCTCGCGCGCGGTCGTGTTCCTCTACACCGCGCCCTTCTTCGTCGCGCTCGGCTCCTACCAGATGCTCGGCGAGCGCCTTGGCAGCACGCAGTGGTTGGGACTGGCCGTGAGCTTTGCCGGCGTCGCGCTCGCGATCGGCGTCCCGCAGGCCAATGTGGATTCACATGTGCTGCTCGGCGATCTCATGATCGTCGGCGGTGCATCGCTGTGGGCCGCGACCACGCTCGTCGCCAAGGGCACGCGGTTGCGTTTCGCCGCGCCGGAGAAGGCGCTCGGCTATCAGGTCGCAACCTCGATCCCGATCCTCGGCACCGCCGCCCTGTTATCAGGGGAAACCATCAGCCACACCCCGTCGCCGCTGTCGTTCGCCTTGATGGCCGTTCAGGCTGTCTGGGTGGTCGGAACCACGTTCACGCTTTGGTTCGCGCTGGTGAAGGCCTATTCGGCCAGCAAATTGTCGGCTTTTACCTTCATCACCCCTTTGTTTGGCGTGGTGGGTAGCTATTTCATCATGCACGACAGCCTGAGTCTGGCCTTTGGGGCGGCAGCCGTCCTTGTAATTGCTGGACTTTTTCTGGTTAACCGTCCGAGCCAAACGGCCGCGGCGCCGGCTGATGCATTGCTGAACGTCACCAAAACCTGATATTTGGACCCCATGAACAAGCTCGAGAACACCATCGATTCCGACCTCGCAGGCCCCGCGCCCCGGCACAAGACCACCCAGGTCAAGGTCGGCAACGTCAGCGTGGGCGGCGGCGCGCCGATCGTCGTCCAGTCGATGACCAATACCGACACCGCCGACATCGACGGCACCATCGCCCAGGTCGCAGCGCTCGCGCGCGCCGGCTCCGAAATGGTCCGCATCACCGTGGATCGCGAAGAGGCGGCGGCCGCCGTCCCGCATATCCGCGACGGCCTCGCCAAGCGTGGCATCACCACGCCGCTGATCGGCGACTTCCACTATATCGGCCACAAGCTGCTCGCGGCCTATCCGGCCTGCGCCGAAGCGCTGGCGAAGTACCGCATCAATCCCGGCAATGTCGGCTTCAAGGACAAGCGCGACACCCAGTTCGCCGACATCATCGAGATCGCGAACAAGAACGGCAAGCCGGTGCGCATCGGCGCCAATTGGGGCTCGCTCGACCAGGAACTGCTGACCAGGCTGATGGATGAGAACGCCGCGTCCGCCAATCCGCGCGACGTGCGCGCGGTGACGCGCGAGGCGATGGTGCAGTCGGCCCTGCTGTCGGCCGCGCGCGCCGAAGAGCTCGGCATGCCCAAGGATCGCATCATCCTCTCCGCCAAGGTCTCGGCGGTGCAGGATCTGATCGCGGTCTATCAGGATCTCGCCAGCCGTTCCGATTACGCCATCCATCTCGGCCTCACCGAAGCCGGCATGGGCTCGAAGGGCATCGTGGCGTCCTCGGCCGCACTCGGAATCCTGCTGCAGCAGGGCATCGGCGACACCATCCGCATCTCGCTGACGCCGGAGCCCGGCGGCGATCGCACCCGCGAGGTGCAGGTCGGCCAGGAGCTGTTGCAGACCATGGGCTTCCGCACCTTCGTGCCGCTGGTTGCAGCGTGTCCCGGTTGCGGCCGCACCACATCGACCACGTTCCAGGAGCTGGCGCGCTCGATCCAGGATTTCATCCGCGACGAGATGCCGAACTGGAAGAGCAAATATCCTGGTGTCGAAGAGCTCAACGTCGCGGTGATGGGCTGCATCGTCAACGGCCCCGGCGAATCCAAGCACGCCAATATCGGCATCTCCTTGCCCGGCACCGGCGAAGCGCCGGCCGCGCCTGTTTTCGTCGACGGCAAGAAGTTCCGCACGCTGCGCGGCCCGACCATCTCGGCCGACTTCAAGGCACTGGTGATCGACTACATCGACCAGCGCTACGGCCAGGGCGCCAAGGCGCCGGTCACTGCGGCGGAGTAAGCGTCGTTCGACATCGAAATTGTAGGGCGGATTGGCGCAGCTAATCCGCCCTATTTTTTGCCCGAGCGAAGTGGCCGGTTACGCTTCGCTAACCCGCCCTACATTGCTACGATAATTCCCGATCAGAACGCGGACCCGCTCGGGGGCGCGCGTGACGGTGAAGGGGGAAGGGCCGGTGTGAAAAATGCGTGGCGCATCACCGCCGCTCTTGCTGTGTCGCTGATCCCGCTATTGGTCTTGCCAGGTCACCATGGCGAAGCGGTCGCGGCGCGCAAGGCCGCGAGAGCAAAGCCCAGACCCTCGTCGATCAAGCCGCCTGCGCCGAAGACATGCGATCCGCGCAAATTCAAGATCATTCTCGATGTCGGACACACCTCGGACTCGCAAGGCGCGACCAGCGCGCGCAACGATGTGGAATTCGGCTTCAACCTGCATTTGGCGCGGCTGATCGGGGAGCGCTTGACCTCGGCAGGCTTCGCCGCGACCCGGGTGCTGGTGACCGAGGGCAACGCGCGCGCAAGCCTGCTCGAGCGCGTCGGCACGGCCAACGCCGCGCATGCTGATTTCTTTCTCTCGATTCACCACGATTCCGTGCCGGACAAGATGCTCGAGCCTTGGGAGTTCGAGGGCGCGAAGAGCTATTTCAGCGACCGCTTCAGCGGTCACTCGCTGTTCGTGTCCGAGCGCAATCCGCACTTCGCCGCCAGCCTGCTCTTCGCCAGGCTGCTGGGCCGGGAGCTGAAGGACAAGGGCCTGCACTACGCCACCCAGTACGCCCTGCCGTTGATGGGCCATTACCGCCACCCATTGCTCGACAAGGATGTCGGCGTCTACCGCTACGACGGCCTTGTCGTGCTGTCGCAGACCCGGAGCGCCGCGGTCCTGCTGGAAGCCGGCTCCATCATCAACCGCGACGAGGAGATGGCGATGAACTCGCCGGAGCGGCAGGAGTTGATCGCGACGGCCGTGGTGGCGGCGATGCGGACGTATTGCGAGCGTCGGTAGACCGTTCAACACCGGTCATTGCGAACGCAGCGAAGCAATCCAGAATCTTTCCACGGAGACAGTCTGGATTGCTTCGTCGCCAGCGCAAGATTGCTTCGCGATTTTGTCGCGGGCTCCCCGCAATGGCGAGAAAGCCGCTATAGCGGCCCGCCCCGATACTCCCGGTTCGCCAGGCTCGCCTCTTCCAGATCGAGATCGCGCTCGATCCTCCGCCGCGTTTCGTCGGTGATCCGGCCGTCGCGCAGGAGATCATGGATGAATTTGCGCTCGGCTTCGATCAACTCGCGGGTCAACGCGGTGCCGGCGGCGGAGACGTCGTGGTGGGCGGGATCCAGTGAATCGGGAAGCTGGTTGAGGCGGATTTCGTGGCGGGCGCGCAGGAGCCGCATCACCTCGTCGGAGACCTCCTTCTCCTCGGTCAAGGCATCGAGCGATTTCAGCGCGGCGTCCAGCGCCTGGCGCCGTGCCGCGATCTCGGCCTCGTGTTCGGCGACGTGCTCAACGCGGCCGGCTTGCGCGATGCCGAGCCAGCGCACCACCGGCGGCAGCGTCAGGCCGACGCCGATCAGCGTGATGAAGATGACGCCGAAGGCGACGAACAGGATCAGGTCGCGATAGGGGAAGGCGTCGCCCCCAGGCAGCGTGAACGGCAATGCCAGCGCGGCAGCCAGCGACACCGCGCCGCGCACGCCGGTGAACGCGAGCGCGAACGGCCATTGCCAGGGCGGCGATGGATCCCGCATTCGCAGCGACTTCGAGAGCATTCGCGGCAGATAGGTCGCGGGATACAGCCAGGCGAAGCGCGCCAGGACGATGATGGCCATGACCAAGGCGGTCGCGATCATGATGTCGTCGAGCGGGAACGCCTTCGATTTCTCGTACAGCGCCCGCATCTGGAAGCCGGTGAGCAGGAACAGCAAGCCCTCGATCAGATAGATGATGAGATCCCAGAAGAAGATGCCTTGCAGCCGCGTCGATGCCGATATCAGCAGCGGCCCGTTCCAGCTGACATAAAGGCCGCAGGCAACGGTCGCGATCACGCCGGAGCCGCCGACATGCTCCGGCAGCCAATAGGAGACGTAAGGCGTGATCAGCGACAGCGTCAGCTCGACCTGCGGATCCCCAGACCATTTGCGGAAGCGCAGGGACAGCCAGCCGACGCCGATGCCGAAGGCGATTTCGCCCGCGACGATGAGGGAAAATTCACCGGCCGCCAGCGGCAACGAGAAATGTCCGACCATGATCGCTGCGAGCGCGAAGCGGTAGAGGATCAGTGCCGTGGCGTCGTTGGCGAGCCCTTCGCCCTCGAGGATGACCAGGAGGCGGCGCGGCATGTTCAGCCGGCGCGCGATCGCGAGCGGCGCCACCACGTCGGGCGGCGCGACGATTGCGCCCAACAGGAAGCCGACGTCCCAGGGCAGGCCGATCAGATAATGGGTCGCGGTTGCGACCATGGCCGCAGTGAAGATGACCGCGCCGACCGCGAGCAGCACGATGGGGCGCAGATTGTTCCTGAACTCGCGCCAGCTCATCGCGACGCTCGCCGAGTAGATCAGCGGCGGCAGCACCATCAAGCACCAGCTCCGGCGGCAGCTCCACCGGCGGCATGCCCGGCACGAAAGCCAGGCCGACGCCGGAAAGCATCAGCAGAATGGCAGGTGCCATGTTGAAGCGGCGTGCGACCAGCGCCGTGCCTGCCAGCACCGCAAGCAGGATGAGGAAGGTCTGGAATTTCGCTGCGATCATGACCTGTCTTGGCCCGGAAGCGGCCAAGAGGTCAATGCAGACGGCTTACACCAGCCGCTCGGCCACCATGCGCCCGATCCGCGCGAACACGGCCTCGAGCTGCGCCGCATCAGGTGTGCCGCCCTGGGTGTAGGCGGTGATCAGGATCGGTGCACCGGGTTTAGGCCAGGCGACCGCGATATCGCCCGATGCGTCCTTGCCGTTGTTGCCCGTCTTGTCGCCGATCGTCCAGCCTGCCGGCAGACCGCCGCGCAGCCGGTTCGCGCCGGTCTTGCAACCCACCATCCATTCGGTGAGTTGGGCTCTTGAGGCCGCCGACAGCGCCTCGCCTGTCACCAGCCGCTTGAGATTCCCAGCCATCGCCGCCGGCGTCGTGGTGTCCCTGACATCGCCGGGCGGCGAGCGGTTGAGCTCGGGTTCATTATGGTCGAGCCGCGATGTGGTATCGCCGATCGAGCGCCAGAACGCGGTGAGCGCGGCGGGGCCGCCGATCCGCGCCAGCAACAAATTGGCGCAGGTGTTGTCGCTGAGCTCGACGCTCGCCTTGCACATGTCGGCCACCGACATCGCGCCGGCCGAGAGGTTCTGTTTCGCGACCGGTGCGTACTCCAGGAGATCGGCCTTGCCGTAGGAGATCGTTGCGGCGAGCTTCTCCTCGCGGCGATCCACCCGCGCCAGCACGCACGCCGCGAGCGATGCCTTGAACGTCGAGCACATCACGAAGCGCTCGTCCGCGCGCCAGGCGAGCTTCGCGCCGGTGACGAGATTCTCCGCATAGACCCCGATCCGGCCGCCGCTCTCGCGCTCATAGGATTCGAGATCTTGCGGCGCGTCAGCTGCAAATGCGGGAGAGGCGGCCATCCAGCACAGCGAGGCGAGCAGGGAACGACGATCGAGATTCATGGGTGACTTTCGGGGGGAAGGAGGTGAGGTGCGGATGCGTCATCCGCACCGTCATTGCGAGCGCAGCGAAGCAATCCAGGCTGTCTCCGGGACGGGATACTGGATTGCTTCGACCCGCAATGACGGAGAGTGAGGGACGAGTGGGCTCGATTCGGGCAGCGGCCCCTCATTCCTTCAGATCATACCGATACGATTTCGACACGATCTGCCAGCCGCCGGCGAGTTTCATCGCCACCAGATAATCCGTGAAGAACCGCGGCGGCAGCTGGCATTTGACCTTGATGAAGGCGGTCTTGTCGTCCGAGCGGTCGATCGTGACGATGAAATCCTCGCGCGGCTTGCCTTCGGCCTTGGCCGAGGGACGTTTGCGGACCCAGGCAAGCCAGTCCGGCACGGTCAGGATCTTCAGCTCGCCGTTTTCCACCCAGCGCAGATCGGCGGACGGATGAAAGACGGCGCCGAGCTTGTCGGCGTCACCCTCGTAGAGCCCGTCGAAATAGGATTGCACGACGGCTTCGACGCTGGACCGGTTCTCGCTCATGGGTCATCCTTTCGCATGATGGCTGCGCGGAAACTTAGTCGTACACGTCAAATCGCGCTATGGCTGTCTTCTGCCATTTTCGCGAGGGCATCATGACCGGTTCACAACATCGGAACGCTCGTATCCTTGCCGGCGAATGCTTTTGCCGCGCCGTCCGCTACGAGGTGGCGGACGCGTTTTCCTATGCATTGAACTGCCACTGCTCGAATTGCCGCCGCACCACCGGTTCCGCCTTCAAGCCGTTCGCCGGCATCGCGTACGGCCAGCTCCGCCTCATCGGGGGTGAAGACCAGCGGATGATCTACGGGGACGACACCACCCATGACGCGCACTGCGCCCGTTGCGGCTCGCTGCTTTATTCCCGGGTTCGCGAAGGACAATGGATCCATGTCACCTTGGGAACCCTGGTCGACGCCCCCTCGATCCGCCCGAGCGCCCATATTTTCGTCGGCTCCAAGGCGCCATGGCACGAGATCACGGACAATCTGCCGCAGTATCGGGGCCATATCGGGGACGGTTAGGGAAGCCGGCCCGCGCCGATTCGGCGGCGAACCGCCAACGCGCTGGCGCGACTAACAAAAGGGGCTCCTCAACCTGCTAGGGTGCCGTCTTCGTGACCCCCATCACAAGCGCGGATGGCGGAGCTTGCTAAGGTCGTCCCGGAGGGTGTGAACTGCTCCGGATTTGGAAGTCTCGTCATGCGCAATTTGTTCAGACCATTGCTCCTCGCTGTCGCGCTGATGTTTGCCGCCGGGCCAGCCTTCGCCGGAAAGCGCGTCGCGCTGGTGCTCGCCAACTCGGACTATCAGCACGCTCCCTCGCTCGCCAACCCCGTCAATGACGGTGCGGTGATGGCGACGACGCTGAAGGATGCCGGCTTCGATGTCGTCGATTCCCGCCACGACCTGACGGCGCTCGATACGCGGCGCGTGCTGCGCGAATTCGCCGACTCTGCACGTGATGCCGATATCGCCGTCGTCTATTACGCGGGCCACGGCATCGAGGTCGACGGCGCCAACTATCTGATTCCGGTCGACGCCAAGCTCGAACGCGACACCGACGTGTATGACGAAGCGTTGTCGCTCGACCGCATCCTTGTCGCGATCGAGCCGGCCAAGCAGCTTCGTCTGGTGATCCTCGACGCCTGCCGTGACAATCCCTTCGGCAAGGCCATGAAACGCACGATCGCCTCGCGCGGCATCGGGCGGGGCCTGGCGCAGGTCGAGCCGGGCAGCCCCAACACCCTGATCGCCTATTCGGCCAAGGCCGGCTCCACCGCGCAGGACGGTGACGGCAGCAATAGCCCATTCACGGTTGCGCTGTCGAAGCATCTGACGACGCCGGGCCTCGATGTCCGCCGCGCCTTCGGCTTCGTGCGCGACGACGTCTTGAAGATCACCAACAACAAGCAGGAGCCGTTCGTCTACGGCTCGCTCGGCGGCGAAGACGTGCCGTTGGTGGCGGTCAAGGCCGCGGCGGCGCCCGCACCTGCGATCAATCCGCAAGCCGATATGCGCCGCGACTACGAACTGGCGCTTCAAATCGGCAACAAGCCGGCGTGGGAAGCCTTCCTGGCCCAGCACCCTGATGGGTTCTACGCGAGCCTCGCCAAGCTCCAGCTCGACAAGATCGAGGCCGAGCAGGTTCACGCTGTCGCGATCGAGAAGGCGAAACAGGCGGAGGCCGAGCGCGACCGTCTCGCCGCGCTCGGCGCGCAGAAGGATGCGCAGACCAAGGCTGCTGCCGATGCGAAGGCGGCCGAGCAGGCCCAGCTTGCCGCGCAGAAAGCCAAGGAGCAGGCGCAGCAGCAGGCTGCGGCTGCCGAGCAGCAGCGCGTCAATCTCGCCGCCTCGGCGCCGGGCGCTGCGCCTGCCAGCTCGGCGAGCCTCTCCGGCACCGATGTCGCCGCGTTGACGCCAGCAAGCGCGCCGGCCGATCTCAGCCGCGCAGTTCAGACCGAGCTCGGTCGCGTCGGTTGCTTCTCAGGCCAGGCCGATGGCAACTGGAACACGTCCTCGCAGCGGTCGCTGTCGCAGTTCAATCGCTATGCCGGCACCAAGCTCGACGTGAAGGTGGCGAGCACCGATGCGCTCGACACGATCAAGTCAAGGCAGTCGCGCGTCTGCCCGCTGGTCTGCGATCACGGTTTCAAGTCCGACGGCGACAAATGCACCAGGATCGTTTGTGGCGACGGCTATGTGCTGAACGACGACAATGAGTGTGCCAGGAAGCGCGACGCAAAGCCCGCAACCGCCAAGCGCGACGATCGGGACGAGCGTCCGGCAAGACAGCGTCGCCAGCCCGGCGGTGCGGCTGCCGGAGCGGAGGGCGGCCACGGTGCCGCTGCGGGCATTGCCGCTGCCGCCGGCGCTGGCCGCGGCACGGGCAGCGGTCAGATTTTCTGCAACACCCTCGGCTGCCGTCCGGTCTCGCGTGGCTGTCATCTCGAATATCGCGGCGGTGGCGGCCCCCACAATGACGCAAATGTCGAGGTTTGCAATTAGGGGGCACTGCGTCAGCGCCGTCATGCGCGACGGTTACGGACGGCGGTCAAGTCGAGATCGCGCTCGCCGCGATGTTCACCGTCAGCGCCAGCAGCGCGGTGTTGTAGATGAAAGACACGATGCCGTGCGCCGTGGCCGTGCGGCGGATGGTCTTGTCGGTGATGCCGACATCCGAGACCTGAGCGGTCATGCCGATCACGAACGAGAAATAGACGAAGTCCCAATAGTCGGCGTGGTCTTCCTTGTCGCCGCTCGGGAACTGCAATCCGCCGGACGGCGGACGGTAATAGTCATGGGCGTAATGCAACGCAAAGGTCGTGTGCACGGCGGCCCAGGACAGCGCGATCGTGGTGATGGCAACGGTCAGCTCCATCGCGCCGCGGTGGGGCGTGCCGAGCTCATAGACGATCGCGGCAATGCTCGCGAAGGCACCGGTCGCCGTCACCAGCAGGATCACGAAGCGGCCGTCGTCCTGCATCGCGGCCGCACGGCGAATGTGCTGGTGGTCGTTGCACAGCATCATCGTGTAAACCAGCACGAGATAGGCCGCGATCAGCGCATCCCAGCCGAACAGCAGCCGAGTCACCAACCGGTACGAGCCGGGCATGAGCAGGCAGACGAAGATGCCGACGCCGAGCGAGATGAAGGTCCGCGGCCGCGAGTAAATCAGCCGCATCGGCCGCGACATCTGGCGGAAGCGGGCGAGGACGGGATCTTCTTTGCCCTCGGTCGCCATGAACGCGTCAGTTCTTGCGTTCAGCCACAAACCGCGCAGCGGCTTGCAACACGGCGGCGCGGTCGCCGAAGATCGAGACTGCGCTGTCGGCGCGCGCGAGCAGATCGCGCACCCGCTGCTTGGCGCCTTCGATGCCGAGCTGGGTGACGAAAGTGGTCTTGCCGAGTGCAGCATCGGCGCCGGCCGGCTTTCCGAGCGCGGCCGCATCGCCTTCCACATCGAGCAGGTCGTCGGCGATCTGGAAGGCTTCGCCGAGCGCGCGGCCGTAATCGTCGAGCGCCTGATATTCCGCCTTCGAGGCCTGGCCGAGGAGCGCGCCGGCGATGCAGCCGTAGCGCAGCAGCGCGCCGGTCTTCATCTGCTGAATGCGGGCGACGTCGATCGGCTCGTTGCCGCCGAAGCGGCCTTCGCCGGCCAGATCGAGGATCTGACCGCCGACCATGCCGCCGATGCCGGCGCAGCGGGCCAGCGCGCGGGTCAAGAGCAGTCGCACATTGGCGTCGCGATGGACCTCGTCGCGGGTGATGATGTCGAAGGCGATCGTCAGCAGGCCATCGCCGGCGAGGATCGCGGTGGCGTCGTCGGTCTGCTTGTGCAGGGTGGGGCGGGCCGCGGCGCAGGTCCGAATTGTCCATCGCCGGCAGATCGTCATGGATCAGCGAATAGCAGTGGATGCATTCAAGCGCGGCGCCGACCAGCAGCGCGGCCTCGCGGGGAACGCCGAACACGGCCGCGCTCTCGACCACCAGGAACGGCCGCAGGCGCTTGCCGCCGCCGAGGCTCGAATAACGCATTGCGTCCATCAGTCGCTTGGGGCGGGCGATCTCATCGTGCAGGATGTCGTCCGACAGCAGGCGAGCGAGCAAGGCCTCGGTGTCGTCAGCGGTCTTGTCCAGACGCTTGGCGAAATCGGACGGGGACGTGCCGGTCATCAAGAAAGGCTCCAGGACTAAAATTCGGCCGGACAATCCTTTATGCGCCCGCCCCAGTCAATCGTTTGGAAGGCCTAAAAAGTGCTGGAAAACGCCCGAATTATCACAGACTTAATGCCGGGATCCGTGGCCGCGTTTGATTTCCCGCCGGAAAGGTCGATTTGCGCATCGTCAAAATCCTGCTGGTAGCGCTGGCGGTCGTGGCTCTCGCACCCTACGTGGTCGCGCCGTTCTACCGCAGCGGTCGTCCGGTTTCGACGCTGATGGCCTGGCGCTCGCTGACGGGCGCGCCGATGCATCGGGAATGGATGGATCTGGCGGCGATGTCGCCCTATTTGCCGCGCTCGGTGGTGGCGGCCGAGGACGCCCATTTCTGCAAGCATCACGGCATCGATTGGGGGGCGCTGCGCGAGGCGATCGACGACGCTCAGGAGGACGGTACGCCGTTCCGTGGGGCCTCCACCATCACCCAGCAGGTAGCAAAGAACCTGTTCCTCTGGCAGGGCCGGGATTTCGTTCGCAAGGCGCTGGAATTTCCGCTGGCGCTCTGGATCGACCTCGTCCTGCCCAAGCACCGGATACTGGAAATTTACCTCAACATCGCGGAGCTCGGCCCCCAGGGCCAGTTCGGAGCGGAGACGGGGAGCGCCTATGCCTTCGGCAAGTCGGCCGCGAGCCTCTCCCCGCGGGAAGCGGCGCTTTTGGCCTCGATCCTGCCGAATCCGGTCAAGCGCAGCGCCCGGACCCCGGGGCCTGGCGTTCGTCGGCTGGCCGGGACCTATGTGGCGAGGGCGCAAGCCTCCTCGCTTTTGACCTGCTGGCGGGAAAATCGCTGATTTCGGGCCATTTCCGGGCGCATTTTCCGTCCCAGAACCCTAGCTTTACGGCCAGCCTTCCTCTATAAGCCCGGCCTTGATCGGCATTCAGCTCGCCTCGTATTTGCGGGTGCTGAGCCGTCCCTCCGCGGACGATGCCCGGATGAACACCAATCCCTAGAGGATACTGAAATGGCCGTTCCGAGAAGAAAAACCTCGCCGTCGCGCCGTGGCATGCGCCGCTCGGCAGACGCCATCAAGAAGCCGACCTATGTGGAAGACAAGGACTCCGGCGAGCTCCGTCGTCCGCACCATCTCGACCTCAAGACCGGCATGTACAAGGGCCGTCAGGTCCTGAAGAAGAAAGAGTCCTGAAGTTTAGGACCTTTCTCCGGGCAGAATGATTTCACCTGCCTGATTTCGGCCAACCCATGAGATATGACAGTGACGGCGGCGGAGCCAATGCTTCGCCGCCGCATTGTCCTGCCTGGACATCTTGATCGAGAAGGCGATTTGCCGATGGTCGGTTTCCCGCTGCTCCTGATTCCGCTCGCGGTGTACAATATCATCGCCTTCCTGATGCCCAGCGTGTCCTTTTCGGACGTGCTGTTCAAGGTGCCGATGATCACGGGCGAAACCTGGCCGGTTACCCTGGCTGATCTGCTGCTGGCGCTCGGCGTGTTGCTGCTGCTGCTCGAAGTGGTCAAGGGCGCGCGGCCCGGCGCCAAATTCCTGATGGATCATCTGCTGTCGCTGATCATCTTCGGCGCGGCCGCGGCCGAATTCGTGATGTGGCCCAAATTCGGCAACTCCACCTACTTCCTGCTGGTGCTGCTGGCGATGGCCGATTTCCTCGGCGGCATCGCCCAGCGCGCGCGCCGGCGCATCGCCTATGTCGCCGCCGAGACCGTCGCGGTGCCGCGCAAGACGAAGCGCCAGGTCGAGGCGCCGCCGCCGGCGACGGCGTTCGAGCCGAAGCTCGATCCGGTGTCCGCGCCGCAGCCCGAACGGCCGCCAGCGCCCTCGGCCCAATCGGTTGCGGAATCCGTTTTGATGGATCACCCCGCGCCCAAGCCGGGCATCGTCCCGTCGCCGGAAATTCCCTCGCCGCATTTGCAGCCGGGCAACGGCACGCCGCCCTCGCCCGAAGAGCCGCGCTGATCTTGCGGCAGGGCCAGTGTGCTCCCCGGCCCCGCTCTAACGGGCAGAGGTGAAGGGGAGAAGGCCTCGCTTGCTCAAGCCACCTGACGCGTACGTGCGCTGACGCTGGGCAGCGGGAGCTTGCTGCCATAGGCCATGCGCGCGTCCTCGGAGGAGCCGCGCCGCAGCCGGCTCGCCTGTGGCACGTGTTCGGCATTGGCGATCAGCTGGGCGACGAAGCTCGGATCGGGGCGCGTCAGCGGCATTTTGCGGACCCACTGCAAAACCGGCGTCAGCGGGACCAGCGCGGTACTTGCTTCCCGCGTTGTTTCTTCGATCTGGTCCGCATTCACCATCGCCACACCGCTGATCCGGTTGAACTGGCGCATTTCGGGACGCTGGCGCCGGTGCATGTGATGGTCTCGCAAGGCCTATGCCGGCCGAGCCTATTCCGTTCCCAGGGCCTCGGGAACGTGGTTTCCAAATTGTTTATGAACTTTGCCTAGGTTGGAGGACGAATCTGGCCGTATCCTGTGCCGGCTCAGGACTCCCCGCTGTCCCGAAACGAGGCGCTTTTGACCCCAGCATTGCCGCAAGCCTCCGAGATCCTGGCCGCCCTCGGCCAGGCGGTCTTCGTCTGGGATATCGCCAGCGATGCCATCGTCTGGGGCGAGCAGGCCGGCGCCATCTTCCCCGGCATCCCGGCCGAGCGGCTCGCGACCGGCGCCGAGTTCGCCAAGCTGATCGAGCCCGCGCAGACGCTGCGGAGTGCCGCGCTGACGCAAACCTCCGCCGTGCATGGCGCCGAGGGCACGCCCTACCGGATCGAATATGGCGTGCGCCTGAGCGCGTCCGATCCCGTGGTCTGGATCGAGGAGACCGGCCGCTGGTTCGCCGGTGCCGACGGCCGCCCAACGCGTGCGATCGGCTCCGTCCGCATCAACAATGAGCGGCACGCGCGCGACGAGGAACTGACCAAGCTTGCGCGGCTCGATCCGCTGACCGGCGAGCTCAACCGCTCCCATCTGCTCGCGGCGCTGGCCGAAGCGATCGAGGAGACGACCCGCTTCCGCTCGACCGCGGCCTTCATGCTGGTCGGCATCGATCACCTTGCCCGCGTCAACGATGCTTTCGGCTTCGACGTTGCCGATGCCGTGATCCTCGATATCGCCAGGCGCATTCGCGCGCGCCTGCGTGGCGGTGACGTGCTCGGCCGTTTCTCCGGCAACAAGTTCGGCCTGATCCTGAAGAACTGCACCGTCGACGACATGAACGTTGCCGCCGAGCGATTTCTCGCCGGCATCCGTGACGAGGTGGTGCCGACCAAATCGGGACCGGTTTCGGTCACCGCGTCGATCGGCGCGGTCAGCCTGCCGCGCTATGCCCGCAATGCCGGCGAGGCGGTCAACCGCGCCCATGAGACGCTGGATGCCGCCAAGCGCCGCCGCGCCGGTTCGGTCGCGGCATGGCGCCCGGACGCCGCGCGCGATGCGCAGCGCCGCGTCAACATCCGTGTCACCGACGAGATCGTCACCGCGCTGAACGAACGGCGCATCAAGCTCGCCTATGAACCGGTGGTGTCGGCGGTCTCGCGCGAGGGCGCGTTCCACGAATGCCTGGTGCGCATGGACCAGGGCGACGGGCAGGTGCTGCTCGCGCCCGACATCGTGCCGGTGGCCGAGCGGCTCGGCCTGATCCGGCTCGTCGATCACCGCGTGCTCGAGCTCGTGGTCGCCGAGCTCGCGGCTGCGCCGGATGTCAGGCTCAGCCTGAATATTTCGCCCGATACCACGATGGATCCCGATTGGTGGGCCGGGATCGAATCGCTGATGCGCGCCCATCCCGGCGTGGCCGAGCGGTTGATCGTGGAGATCACCGAGACGGTCGCGATCCAGGACATCGACGATGTCCGCGCCTTCGTCGGCCGCCTGAAGAATTTCGGCAGCCGCATCGCCATCGACGATTTCGGCGCCGGCTACACCTCGTTCCGCAATTTGCGCAAGCTCGGCGTGGACATCGTCAAGATCGACGGCGCCTTCGTGCAGAACATCACCCATTCCGCCGACGACCGTGCCTTCGTGCAAACCCTGATCGATCTCGCCCGCCGCCTCGACATCAAGACCGTCGCCGAATGGGTGCAGGACGAGGAAGCCGCGAACATGCTGCGCGACTGGGGTTGCGACTACATCCAGGGCCGGCTCATCGGATTGGCGTCAGCCGAACGGCCGTGGAGCGCGACATCGGACAGCGCGCTACCCGCGGCGGGGTGAGGTGCCGTCGGCTGGGCAAAGGCGCCCTTGCGCCGGGTCCACCATCTCGCGGCGGATGCGACGAATTTCTCCTTTGAAATCAACGCCCGTTCTACTGTGCATGGGGTTGTTTTCGAGGACATCAACGAGAACCGCGCCTATGGCCCGTAAAGCACGAGTTCCGTATCGGTGAGATCGGCCAATCGCGGGCGGTGCGGGCCCTTGAAATATTTGCGGCCGCGTCGCTCGGTATAAATGCCAACAAGGCCGCGGATCGGCTCGTTGGAATCGGCGAGCACCAGGATCTTGCCGAGCCTCAGCAGCAGCCGGCCGATGCGGCCGGCGCAGGCGGCGTATTCGGCCGCGCTGCGGCAATAGATCAGCTGCATCACCGGGGGTGCGATGAAACCGCGCCGGATACGCACCGGTTGCAAGATGAAGGGGAATACGCCCTTCGGCGTGCGGCAGATCAGGCTGAGGCAGTTGTAGCGCGCATGCCGTGTCAGCAGTTCCGTCTCAGCCTCGGAAAGTCCCTCGATCGTCTTGGCGTGCTGGGAGATGACCTCGATCTTGCTCCAGCGCGGCGCCCGCGACAGCGCCGGCACCGAGATGAAGATGCCGCGGCAATAAGCGCGAAAGCCCTGTGTCTCCACGATCGGCCAGGTCCACGGCGCCGGGCTGATGTTGAGGTAGGTGACGTGCTTGTGCCGCTGCGCGATCTTGGTCAGCAGCGGCGCGTAGTTGCGATAGGCCGGCTCGACATACCAGCTCGAAAGGTTGCACTGGATGGCGGTCTCCTCGCCATGCCCGCGCGTGGTGTAGATCAGCAACAGCACGCCCACCGGCTCGCCGTCGTTGTCCAGCATGTAGCCGAAGCGCGGATAGCCGTCCGGCACCGGCCGGAACGCTTGCCGTCGCAGGCCCTGGATCCAGTAATCCCGCGAGCGGCCGACGAAGCCGCGCGTCAGCAAGTCCGCGATGGCTTCAACATCGGACTCGGTGATCTCGCGACATCGGACCTTGGTGTGGATCACGCTCGTTTTGCCCGTGGAAATGGTCGGCCTCTCAGCTCAGCGCCAGCCTTCGCCGTGGGCGTCGGCCGGAGCGAGCGGCTGCATGCCCATGATGTCCCGCACTTTGCCGGGCCACGCGGAGAGATCGGCGCCGTGGGTATGGAACATCGCGACGGCCAGGCGATCCATGCCGAACGCGACGCAGCCGGTGTGCGCCGGCTCGCCATTGGCGTCCCAGATGCCCCAGGTCGTGCCGAAGTGCTCGCGGTGATAGTTGAAGCTCATGCAGGCGGTCGGCTGCTCTTCCGAGCGCAGCGGGATCAGCAGCTCGAACTTGAGCTGCTGCTGCTTCTGGCTCACCGCCTTCATCTGACCGACGCGGCCGAAGAAGGGATCGCTCGCATAGTCGACGCGGAAGGTCAGGCCGAGGTCGGTCGCGATCGCCTGGGCGCGCACCATCCAGCGCTCGCGGAAATCGGCGACGTCGTCGGGGGTCCCGATGCAGACATATTCGCGCATCCGAAACGATTGCAGGCGGTCGAGATGCTTTGACGGCTCGCGGCGGAAGCAGTCGGCAGCGACGTCGAAGCGCAGGCCGCCTTTCGGCAACTGGCCGCGGCTCGCCGCGATCGGATAGACGGGATAGCAGGCGGCGGGCGATAGCACGAGATCGGCCGGCGAGAGCGAACTGGTCCAATCGCCGCCGGCGTCGAAGCGGCTCACCGCGGCGTTGATCTCGCGTTCGGTGCCGTGCAAGCCGCAGACGCAGCCGAGCAGGTTCGGAAAGCTCTTGAGGTAGCCGGACTTTTCCAGCTGCGCGCGGCTCATCACCGGCGGGAAGCGCATCACCTCCGTGCCGGCCTCGCGATTGCTCGTGATCAGCGCGGCGAGCTTCTCGACGACACCCTCATAGAGCGCAGTGCGCGCGTAAACGCCGTCCGCACCCATGCGGTGGAACAGCTTGTCGGCGAGATGATCGAGCGGATCGACGACCTGAGGGGCCGTCTCGGGTGAATCGGGGAGGACTGCGATGTTCATGGGTCGGATGTCCTGCTATCTGAAGATTGTTCTTGTTGATTTAGTCACGAAGGCTTGCCGGCACGCCGCTCATCAGGGTGGCGGTGCCGGCGTTGGCCAGAATGCGGTCATTGTTGATCATGATCGGCGAGGACAGCACGTCGCGCAGATGGCGGCCCATGGTGAACTCGCCGTCATTGCGGTAGCCGGAAAGACCCGCCGTGCGCATCGCATGCATCACGGTCTCGACCGCGAGCTCGGAGGCCTGCACCTTCAGCAGCGTGATCGAGGACTGGAAGTCGAGCGACCCGAGCGCGCGCTCATCATGTTCGACCCGGGCGAAGGCATCGACGTTTGCGGCAATCAGTGCACGCAGCTTCGCCAGCGACATTTTTGCGGCGGTGAAATGCGCGGCCGCCGGCGGCATCTGACCGCCGGAGCTACGGGCGGCCTTGCGGACGAACGCCTGCGCACGCGTGACCGAGGCGGCGGCAATGCCGGCCCAGGCCGACGACCAGCACAGATGCGCGAACGGTGTCATGGTCTGCGCGTGGATCTTGTCATAGGCTTCCGGGAAGACGCGGTCGGCGGGGCAATCGACCTTCAGCTCGAATCCGGTCGAGCAGGTCCCGCGCATGCCGAGCGTTTCCCATCCCAGCGTCTGCTTCAGCGAATAATCGTCCTTGGCGAGCGCCAGCAGCACCTGGTCGGAGGCGGCCGCCTCGGTGGCGCGGCGGGCGATGGTGACGAGGCCGTCGGCTTGGGCCCCGTAGGAAATCACGGTGGCGTCGCGCAGCAGCGAAACGGTGTCGCCGGCGACGTCGACGGCGGCGGCGCTGGCGCGGATGTTGCCGCCGTTCTGGCCTTCAGTGGTGGAGGAGGCGAGCAGCCACTGGTCGCGGGCGACCCGCCGCATCATGGTTTCCATCCAGGGAATGCCATGGCCGTGCCTGACGACGCAGGCGACCTTGGTCTGGTGCATCGCGTAGATCATCGCGGTCGACGCGCAGGCGCGCCCGAGCGTGTAGCAGATGTCGGTGACGTCGTAGATCGATGCGCCGAAGCCACCGAATTCGACCGGGATCATGACGCCGAGCAGCTCTTGTTCACGCGCCGCGTCGAATGCCTTGTGGGGGAAACGGGCGTCGCGATCCACTCCGTCGGCGTCGGCCGCAGCCACGCTTGCGGTGCGCGCTGCCCGCTCGATCAATGACGGGCCCTGCCCGAGAGGGCTCGGCTGCGCTTCGTCGACAGTGAGGACTGCTTCACGCACGTTCATGCTCGTCCGCCTCCGTTGCGTCGTGATGGATCGCCGCCATCATTCGCGACGGCGTATCAGCGATGCTCCGACCTTCTTTGCTTGTGAGATGAGGCTACGGATTTAATTCAAATTCGTCGATCAAATAGAGGGTAAACGAACTGCAATTCGGAATGAACAGTTAAGGTCCGGTTGTTTGCAGGATGAAATTTTCAGCGGTCGCGTTAGGGATCCGGAAGAGGCCGGGATTCCAGACGATCTGAGGCGTCGTTTACTAAGAAACGCGAAGTAATGGTGGCGCCCATTGTGAGATCGGCCCGTCGCGCCCATCGTACCGGGCGACCGGTTCGACCTATGATGGACAGACGGGAACTTAACCATGCAGGCCTTCGACACTGACGTGCGTAACCGCATCATCAAGCTGGTGAAAGATATCCTCGAGCAGAACTCGCTCACCGCGGACGTCGCACCGTCGACGAAGCTCGTCGACGCCGGCCTGACCTCGATGGACATGGTCAATCTGATGCTGGGTGTCGAAGCCGAGTTCGACTTCACGATTCCGCAAACCGAGATCACGCCGGAGAATTTCCAGTCCGTCGCGACGCTGGAGCGCATGGTCGCAACCCAGCTGAAGCTGGCAAAGGCGGCTTAACGTCCGCTGTCGTTCCGGCGAACGCCGGGACCCATAACCCCCAGGGGGAGTTTGCGAAGGCTGGTCGTTCGGGACTAAGGGCACCGGCCAACGATTCGCGGTCTTGATCCCGGCCTTCGCCGGACGGCACCGATGCGCGGTCGAGGCCGGTCACATCTCACAGTGTCGACATCGCCGCCTTGCCATCACCCCGTTCCAAATCCGTCCCAAAACTGGCATAGCTTAACCATGTCGCGCGAGGCGGACAGGGTGGAGCAGGCATGACGCAGGCGGTATTGGGCATCATCGGCGGCTCCGGCATCTACGATTTGCCGGGTCTCGAGGGCGCGCACGAAGAGGTGATCAAGAGCCCTTGGGGCGACCCGTCGGCACCCCTGCGGCGCGGCACCATTGCAGGCCTGCCGATCGTGTTCCTGCCACGACACGACAAGGGCCACCGGCTGTCGCCCTCCGACATCAACTATCGCGCCAATATCGACGTGCTGAAGCGGGCCGGCGTCACCGACCTGATCTCGCTCTCGGCCTGCGGCTCCTTCAAGGAGGAGCTGCCGCCCGGCACCTTCGTGCTCGTCGACCAGTTCGTCGACCGCACCTACAAGCGCGAAAGCTCGTTCTTCGGCAAGGGCTGCGTTGCGCATGTCTCGATGGCGCATCCGGTTTCGCCGCGGCTGCGGATTCACCTTGCTGCGGCCGCCGAGGCCGAGGGCATAGCGATCGCGCGCGGCGGCACCTATGTCTGCATGGAGGGGCCACAATTCTCCACCTATGCGGAGAGCATGACCTACAAGACATCAGGCTATTCCGTGATCGGCATGACCAACATGCCCGAGGCGAAGCTCGCCCGCGAGGCGGAGATCTGCTATGCGACCGTCGCGATGGTGACGGATTTCGACTGCTGGCATCCCGATCACGACGCCGTCACCGTGCAGGACATCATCCGCGTGCTGACGTCGAACGCCGACAAGGCGAAATCACTCGTGGCGCGACTCGCCAGGGATTTCCCGCGCGAGCATGAGCTGTGCCCGATCGGCTCGGACCGCGCGCTCGACACCGCGCTGATCACCGCGCCGGAGGCGCGCGATCCCGAACTCCTGAAGAAACTCGACGCGGTAGCCGGGCGCATCCTGCGCGGTTGAAGTGAGAGGCAGAAGGCCATGAAGGTCGACGGCAAGCATTTCCGCAGCATCTGGCGCGAGCGTGACGGCTGGTCGGTGGGCGCCATCGACCAACGCCGGCTGCCGCACGACTTCGTCGTCGCCCGCCTGACTTCGTGTGAGGACGCGGCGGTCGCGATACGGGATATGCTGGTTCGCGGTGCACCGCTGATCGGCGCGACCGCGGCCTATGGCATGGCGCTCGCTATGCGCGAGGACGCCTCCGATGCCGGCTTAAAACGCGCCTATGACACGCTGGTCGTGGCGCGGCCGACGGCGATCAACCTGAAATGGGCGCTGGACGAGATGCGCACGGCGCTCGCGCCGATCGATCCGGTCGAACGGGCGGAAGCGGCGTATGCCCGCGCCGACGAGATCGTGGAACAGGACGTCGAGATCAACCGCGGCATCGCTGCCAACGGCCTTGCGCTGATCGATGCGATGGTGGCCAAGAAGAAGCCGGGCGAGACGGTCAACGTGCTGACCCATTGCAACGCCGGCTGGCTCGCCACCGTCGACTGGGGCACCGCGACCGCGCCGATCTATCTCGCACATGAGCGCGGCATCAAGATCCATGTCTGGGTCGACGAAACCCGGCCGCGCAACCAGGGAGCCTCGCTCACGGCGTGGGAGCTCGGCCATCACGGCGTGCCGCACACGGTAATCCCAGACAATACCGGAGGGCACCTGATGCAGCACGGCATGGTCGATCTCGCCATCGTCGGCACCGACCGCGTCGCCGCCAATGGCGACGTCTGCAACAAGATCGGCACCTATCTGAAGGCGCTCGCCGCGCACGACAATGGCGTGCCGTTCTATGTCGCATTGCCGTCGCCGACGATCGATTTCGCGGTTGACGACGGCATCCGCGACATCCCGATCGAGCAGCGCAGCGGCACCGAAGTGACCGACATGACTGGCCGCACCGTGGATGGAAGGCTTGAGACTGTGCGGATCGTGCCCGAGGGCTCACCGGTCGCGAACTATGCGTTTGACGTGACACCGGCGCGGCTCGTCACCGGCCTCATAACCGAACGGGGGGTGCTCAAGCCGGATCGCGCCTCGCTCGCAGCTGCGTTCCCAGAGCGCATCGCCGCCGCGGCGGAATAGGGGTTCGCGCGAGGCGAGGTCGCCACGCGCCGTCATTGCTTCGTCGCTTCGCTCCTCGCAAATGACGAGAATGATAGACTACCCCAGCATAAGCCCCGTTGCGGCCTCCAGCTCGGCGATCGCCTGCGTGCCGCCGGTGACCTTGATCGTGGTCATGCCCATCTCGCGCGCCGGCTTCAGGTTCACGCCAAGATCGTCCAGATAAACGCAGTTCTTCGGGTCGACCTTCAACGTCTCGACCATCAGCTGGTAAATCCGCGGATCCGGTTTGCGCAGGCCGATCTTGGCGGATTCGATGACGTGATCGAACAGCACCATAACCTCGGCAACGTAGAGCGAGCGTCCGGTCATGCTGCCGATGGCATTGGCCGGCAGATTGTTGGTGATACAGCCGGTCTTGAATTGCGCCTTGATGCGCTTCAGCGCTTCGACCATCTCGGGGCGCAGATCGCCCTGCAGCAGCGGCAGCACCTCGCGGCCGCGAACTTCCGCCCCGAGGGCGAGTGATTCCGCCGCGAACAGTTTGTCGAATGTCTCGATATCGACCTCGGCGCGCTCAAATTTGGCCCAGGCATTTTCCAGATGATTGGCCGCGTTGGTGCGTCGGATGATGTCGGCCGGCAGACCGCGCTCTGTTTCGAATCGCGAGAATGCCTCGAACGGCGAACTCGTCAGCACGCCGCCAAAATCAAAGATCACAGCCTCGATCGCCACCAATTCCGCCCTCGTCAATTGCTTTCCAGGAGGGCTAGCATGCGCTATCGGCAAGGGCCAGTCCTGCCGATGCCAGAGCATGTTCCCATGAAGAAGGTCGTCACTCTCCTCGCAGCCGCGCTGCTGCTCACGATGCCCGCTCATGCCATCGTCGGCGGCGGGACGCCGCAAACCGAAGGTGTTGCGCGTGCCGTCGTCACCATCGTCGGCTCGCGCGGCAATTTCTGCACGGGCACCCTGATTGCGCCGAAGCTTGTGCTGACGGTCGCCCACTGTGTGCAGCCCGGCGCGGACTACAAGATCGTGGATCGCGGCGCCGACGGTCAGCCCCAATTGCTGAACGTTCGCACGGTCGCGATCCATCCGAACTTCAACATGCAGGCGATGCTGGCGCATCGTGCCACGGCAGACGTGGCATTGCTGCAACTTGAAATTCCACTCAAGGGAAAATCGACGGTGCCGGTCGGAATGCCGAATATTCCAATCCAGGTCGGCAGCCGTTTCACCATCGCCGGGATCGGCGTCACCATGCGCGGCGATGGCAAGAGCGGTGGCGCAATTCGCGTTGCCGGCCTTGTTGCCACCGGCCAGCCCGGCACGTTCCAGATTCGCCTGGTCGATCCCGTAACCAACGGCGTTCGCGACGGAATTGGCGCCTGCACCGGCGATTCCGGTGGCCCCGTGTTCGAGGACAAGCCTGATCGTGCCGTGCTTGTTGGGGTCATCAGCTGGTCGACGGGGCCGAATGGCGCCGCCGGCTGTGGCGGGCTGACCGGCGTCACGCCGTTGACGCTCTATCGCGACTGGATCTTGCAGACGGCGCGGAGCTGGGGCGCGGCGTTGTAGTTTGATCGCGACTTGATCTATGTCATTTTGCAAGGGAAGCGCGATGGGTGACCCTGCCCGTCGCAGAGGAAACGCGCCGCCATCAAGGCGGCCTGACCAAGACAAGGCATAGAATCAACAATGAATGTCGCTGTTCGCAATCACGCCTCGGCTAAACAGGCTTCAGAACATTTCGACGTGCTGATCGTCGGTGCCGGCATTTCCGGCATCGGCAGCGCCTATCACGTCAGCAAGCAGCTTCCGGGCACGAGCTACGTCATCCTGGAGACGCAGGCGACCTTCGGCGGCACCTGGAGCACGCATCGCTATCCCGGCATTCGATCGGACAGCGATCTCCATACCTTCGGCTACAGCTTCAAGCCTTGGGTCGGGCCGCCGATCGCGACGGCCGAGGAGATCCTCGCTTATATGAACGAGGTGATCGACGACAACGATATCGCCCGCCACATCCGCTACAAGCACAAGATCGTCTCGGCGAACTGGTCCAGCGAGCAGAATCTCTGGACCATCGAGGCGGTGACGACCGACACAGGCGAGGCAAAGACCTTTACCGCGAACTTTCTCTGGATGTGCCAGGGCTATTATCGCCATTCGGAAGGCTACACGCCGGAATGGAAAGGCACGGACCGGTTCAAGGGCCCCATCGTCCATCCGCAGACCTGGCCTGACGACATCGATCTCGAGGACAAGAAGATCGTCGTTATCGGCTCAGGCGCCACCGCGGCGACGCTGGTGCCGAATATCGCGGACAAATGCGCGCATGTCACCATGCTGCAGCGCTCGCCGACCTATTTCCGCCTGGGGCGCAACGCCATCGAGATCGCGGAGGAACTGCGCCGGCTCCAGGTCGACGAAGCCTGGATCCACGAAATCGTCCGCCGCAAGATTCTGTTCGAGCAGGATGCGTTCACCAAGCTCTGCCTGTCCAAGCCGGAGGAGGTGAAGAAGGAACTGATCGGCCAGATCAGCGCCGTGCTCGGTCCTGACTACGACGTCGAGACGCACTTCACGCCGAGCTACCGGCCGTGGCGTCAGCGCATCGCCTTCGTGCCGGATGCCGATCTGTTCAAAGGCATTGCCAGTGGCAAGGCCTCCGTCGTCACGGACGAGATCGAATGTTTCGTCGAGAACGGCATCCAGCTGAAATCGGGCCGGCTGCTGGAGGCCGACGTCATCATCACTGCAACCGGCTTCAATCTCTCGGCGCTCGGCGATATTGCCTTCGAGATTGACGGCAAGCCGCTCGCTTTCGGCGAAACGGTCACCTATCGCGGCATGATGTTCACGGGCGTGCCGAACATGGCCTGGGTGTTCGGCTATTTCCGCGCCAGCTGGACCTTGCGCGTCGATCTCGTCGCGGATTTCGTTTGCCGCCTGCTCGGCCACATGAAGGCGAAGGGCAAGAAGAAGGTCGAGGTGTCCTTGCGTGCCGAAGACCACAACATGCCGATCCTGCCCTGGATCGATCCGGAAAACTTCAACCCCGGCTACATCATGCGCAACATGAACTTGCTGCCCAGGCGCGGCGACAAGCCGGAATGGCAACACAGTCAGGATTACTGGACCGAGAAGGACGAAATCCCGAAGACGGATCTGGATGACAAGGCTTTTGTGTACGGGTGAGGTTTTCGAACGTCACGCGCTCCAATGCCGGCAAGGGGCGTCGTGCGCTACAATTGGTGGGCTCTAACGCTTCTGCTGGGCCGGCTTGCGCGGTGGGCGCGGAGCGACGGCGGCTGTAGGCATGCCGCTCATCTTGTTGCCGGCTTCGCTGAGGTCGAGCAGCGAACGCCTTGTGTCTTCGAGGAAGCTCGCCGATTTCTTCTTCATGGTGTCGGCGAGGTCGTGCAGCCCCTTCAGTTTTTCGAACAACTCGTCGGTCTTGCCATCGATGAAGCCGGGCACCGCGCCCTCGATCTTGGCGACGGCCTTGTCGAAACCGGCAAATGCATCGTCGACCTTGAGCATCACCGTGTCGATCTCGTCACCCCTGCCCCTGAGATCGGCGGTATGATCCTCGAACGTGCGCAGGCCATCCTTGATCGCGGGCGCATTGCTGACGATCGTGCGATCGACGCTGTGCAGCGTATCGACGATGGATTCGGCGTCGCTGAGATCGGCGATCAGTACGGGGATGCCGTCGGCATCGAGCGGCACCGGCGGCGCGGAGGGGGCACCGCCGATCAGCGAGACCGCGGCGACGCCGGTGAGGCCCTGGAACTCGATGCCGGCCACTGTGTCCTTGCGCAGCGGCGCGGCGTTGTCGAGCGACACCAGCGCCACGACCTTGCGCGGACTCTCCAGCTTGATCGAGAGGATCTGGCCAGCCGGCACGCCGTCGAAATCAACCGGGCCGCCGCTGCGCAGGCCGCTCGCGGAACCACCTTCGAAAACGACGCGCAACTGGCTGCGGCTCTGGCTGGCGCGCCATTTCTGCACGCCGAGTAGGCCGCCGAACGCGACGGCGATCACCGTCAGCGTCGCCGTGCCGATCACCAGATTGCTTGCGCGTGCCATGCGGGTGACTCTACGACCAAAGCCGGGAAGTTGGAAGCAGGCCGCATGGTACGCAGGGCGGCTTAGCGGAGCGTGACCCGCCGTCGTCTCAATCAGTTTCAGTTGGCGGATTACGCTGCGCTAATCCGCCCCCGTGCCACATCAATGCTTGGCGGCGCGTTTGGCGGCGGCATTGTTCAACACGATCAGCGCATCGACAGCGACACCCGTCCTGGCATTGATCAGGAACGGATTGACGTCGATTGACGCGATCCGGTCGCCGGCGTCCGCAATCAAATTGGAGAGCCCGACCAGCGCCTTCACGGCGGACGCCTCGTGCAATGCCGGCTTGCCGCGATAGCCGCGCATCTTGATGCCGGCCTTGGTGCGGCCGATCAGGAGCCGCGCCTCGGCCTCGTCCAGCGGTGCGCCCGCCAATGCCACGTCCTTCATCAGCTCGATATCGATGCCGCCGGTGCCGAACAGCACGACGGGTCCCATCTCGGCATCGAGCGAGGCGCCGACCACGAGCTCGAGGTCGGCCTTGACCTGCTGCGCGATCAGGATGCCGTCGACATCAGGCTTGCCCTTCAGCTTCTTCACCCGCGCGATGATGTCGGCAAACGCCTTCTTCACCTCGGCCGCGCTGGTGAGGTTCAGCACCACGCCGCCGATGTCGGATTTGTGCAGGATCTCGGCGCTGACGACCTTGGCGACGACCGGGAAGCCGATCTGCCTGGCGATCTTCACGGCCTCCGCCGCCGTCTGCGCGATTCCCTCCTTGGAGACCGGGATACCGTAGGCTTTCAGCAGCTTCTTCGAGGCGACCTCGTCGAGCGCGGCGCCACTCGCGGATTTCAGTGCCTTCTCCAGCACGGCGCGCGCGGCGGGCTTCGAGCTCGAGACGATGTCGGGGATTTCCTTGCGCAGCTTCGCATAGGCGAGCAGCGATTTGATCGCGGTCACCGCGCGGTCCATGCCCTGCATCACGACGAGATGCGGCAGCGATTTGCGCAAGCCTTTGGTGAACTCGGTGAAGCCGATCGACATCGCGCTGATATAGATCACGGGTTTTGAAGCACGGCTCGCCATGTCGTTGACGATGCGCAAATTGCGCTCGCGCTGCTCGTGCGGCGTCTTGGGAAACTCGGCGTCGACAATGACGATGTCGATATCAGGGTCGTCGATCATCAGCTTGATCGACTTCATGTAGACGGAGGGATCGACCACCGCGGCAAAGCCGGCATCGAGCGGATTGCCGATGATCGAGCCGGGACCCAGCATCTTTGCCAGCTCGCTGCTGACATGAGGGCTCAGCGGCGCAAAATTCAGGCCTTCGGCATAGAAGGCGTCCAGCAGCATGCCGCGCTTGCCGCCTGATAGCGTGACTGCCGCAAGCCGGTCGCCCCTGGGGACAGAGGCGTGGACGAAGCATTCCGTAGTCTCGATCAGCTCGTCGAGCCCGCTCACGCGGATCACGCCTTCGCGGGTTGCTATCGCATCGAATGTCTCGATCGAGCCCGCAAGCGCGCCGGTATGGGCCATCGCGGCGGCGCGCCCACCCTCTGACGATCCGAGCTTGAGCGCTATCACCGGCTTGCTTGCGGCGCGCGCAGCCTTGCAGGCGTCGCGAAACGCCTTGGTGTTGCGCACGCCTTCGAGATAGACCACGATCACCTTGATGCTCGGATCCTCGGCGAAATAGCGCATCAGGTCCGGCGTCTCCAGCCCGGCCTCGTTGCCGGTTGTCACCATGTAGCCGACGCCGACGCCGCGATCTTCCAGCGCCTGACGGATCGCCATCACGATGGCACCGGATTGCCCGGCAATCGCCACGGGGCCTTGTTCCATGCTGACGATTCGGTCGTCGATATTGGTGAAGAGCTTTTCACCGGCGCTCAAATTGCCCAGGCAGTTCGGGCCGGTGACGGCGAGCCCGGTCTCGCGCACCGCCCGTCGCAGCTCGACGGCGAGCTTCTGGCTCTCCTCGTCCTGCAACTCGCTGAAGCCCGAGGTGACGATGGTGGCGGACCGCGCACCGGCTGCGGCGGCGTCGCGGATCACCTGCACGGCAAAGCGTGCGGGCACCAGCACCAAAACGTGATCAGGCTTTTCGGGGAGGCTCGCAAAATCCTTGTAGCAGGGCACGTTCCAGATGGTCTCGCGCTTGGCATTGAGCGGATAGAGACCGCCCTCGAAGCCGTATTTGACAAGATTGTTCCAGATGCGCTCGGCGTAATTGCCCGGCTTGTCGGTCGCGCCCACCAGGACGATATTGCGGGGATGCAGCATGGCGTGGATGCCTTTGACGACGTCGCTGGCATCGGGCGAGGGAGACCATGGGTGGGCAGGACCCGACGCGGCAGAGACCCGAGCTTCCATGGCATGACCTCTTCTGTTGTTCTTTTTGATCGGTTGTTCTTTTTGGCGGCGTGTCACTTGATCGTATGGGGAGTTGCGTGGAGTGGCAACCAGCAGCGCTGCATGCCGCACGGCGGAATGAGCGGTGGGCTGCAATGTTGTGAGCGCTGAATCGATACCGGAGCGACCGATTGCGGGCAGCTATTCACGTTCTCCGATCAAGGTGGCATGCAGCAGGTAGCGTTCGAGGCCTGGCGTGACCGCGTCAAACGGCCAGCAAGTCGCAAGCACCAGCTCGAAGCCTTGAGGCGAGGGATCGATGCCCGATGCGTCGAAATGGACGACCGCCGTGGAATCCGCGCGATAACGAAAGCGTTTGCCGTCACTGCGCGTGACGTCGATCACGTCGCCAATGGCAACCCTGCGCAAGAAGCGGAAGTGGGTATCGCGATGAGCCGCATACACGGCGACGCCACGCTCGCCGGCGTCAACCGTGTCGCTGATGTGCCCGGGCCCGAAGGCGAGCGCCTGGCCGCTTGTGCCTTCCAGAACGATGGCACTGGCGCCGATCCGCTGCACCTCGATCCTTGCCACCGGCCATGTGTCGGCCCACGACCACGGTTTGACCGGTCGGCCGATCGCAATGCTGCTGTCGAACGCACGTTGCAGCAGCACCTGTGCAAGCCAGGCCTTGGCGTGAATGTAGGCGCCGTTGCCGAACAGGATGGCGCCGATCAGCGCGAGGATGAGGGGCGAGATGAAGCGGGGCATTACTTCCACCACGGTCATTGCTTCGCTGCGCTCGCAGTGACAGCAGAAAAAATACGCGCGCGGCCGTTGGGTTCGGGACGGGCAGCCGCGCGCGCAAAGGAAGAGGAGTTCGGGGGACTCCTCTCTCAAGCGGCGCCAGCGAGCAAGCTCTGACGCCGGTTGAACAGGAACAGGAGCAAGGCGAGCACGATCATGATCAGGCCTGCGATCATCTTCAGCCCGGCCGAGGTCGCGGTCTTGGGCAGGCGGATCGCATCCGATGTGACCGGTGCCGGTCGCCTTGCGGCAGGTTGGCCCGCATCGGCGTGGCGTTCGCGCAATTGCGTCGGCTGCGGCCGTTCGCCAAGCACTTTCGCGAAATCCCAGCCGGCAGGCAGGTTGACCGGCAGCTCGCTGAGCTCGAGCGGCGCGCCTTCGGGGCGGCTCGGCGTTTTGTCGACAGCGACGAGACTGGTCAGCCGCGTGACGATCTGATGCTCGAGCGCCAGGGCAAGGATCGTCTTGTCGGTATCCTCAGGCGTCATCTCGCGGAGCGTCCGCGCCACTTCGGCATCGCTGACCTTGCGCCTCGCCCAGAGCTTCGACAGGCCCTTGCCTTCGGCGGCATTTTGCAGCGGGAGCGTCACGGACCACGGGCGGTCGCCGACGCGCCCCTTGATCTCCAGCGAGCCCGCGAGCTTGTCGAGCTTCGCCGCCAGCACGAGCGGCTCGTCGCGATAGACGTCCGGAATGATCGCGGGCGTGATGTCGGCTTGGGCCTGAGAGAACTTTGCGGTGATGCCGGTGACGGCGGGATTCTCCAGCCTGGCGAACAGGCCGCGCATGCGCTCCTCGACCTGCTCGACGGACCCGATATGGGTGAAGGCGCCGCGGCCGAGTTCGGAAGCGCGCGTCATCAGATAGGTGTTCGGCGCGGAGCCGATGCCGACCATGAAGATTCGCGAGCGGCCGCGCATGGCCGTGATCGTCTCGAACAATTGCTGCTCGTTGCCGATCGCGCCGTCGGTCAGGAAAACGATCTGGCGAACCATGTTGATGTCGCCGAGCCTGTCGGTCAGCGCCGCGCGCATCGCAGGCACCATCTCGGTGCCGCCGCGCGCCTGCAGTGCGCTGACGAACGAGGTCGCTGCACCGACATGCGCGGCGTCGGCCGGAACCGAGGCCGGAAACAACACGTCCATGGTGTCGTCGAAACGGATCACGTTGAAGCGGTCGTCCGGCTGGAGGCGGCCCAGCGCATAGAGCAGGCTCGCCTTGGCCTGCTCGATCGAGGTGCCGCCCATCGAGCCGGAATTGTCGATCACGAACACCACTTCGCGCGGCAGCGGCTTTTGCGTCGCTTGCTCCGCGGCCGGCGGCGTGACGAAGGCAAGCAGGTAATCGGCATCGCCGACATGTTCGCGGAACAGCCCGACCGACGGCGCCTTCTCGGCAGCGGGCTTCCAGGTCAGCTCAAAATCGCGGTCGGCGGGCACGGCGCCGTCGGCAAGCGTCACCACGCGCGTGGTGTTATCAGGGCTCTCGATCTTGACATCGTGATGGTGGCTCTTCACCTCGCCGAGCGCGAAGCCGGCTTTCAGGTGCACCGTGATGCTGGTCGGATTGACCGGCGCGTTATTCGCGGGATCGACAACCGGCGGCGAGATGCGGTCACGGTCGGGCACCGGGTCCGAACTGGTCGAGCCCCAGCCGGAGCCGTCCTTGCCGAAGTCGACGCTCTGAACGATCGGCGCCGGATTGTAGCGCGGCCCGACGACGAGCGGCACACGCAGCGAATATTCGCTGCCGGATTGATGGACAGGCTCCTGATATTCGATCTGCACCAGGACGGTCTCGCCCGGACCGATATTGGCGACCGAATTGGTGAAGATGTTGGGCCGTTCCTGCTCGGTCAGCGCCGCCTTCTGTCCGCTGCGACGCGCCTGCTGGTAGATCACGCGGGCCTGCTGACGCTCCTTGATGTCGCCGACGATGATGCGGCCGCCAACGATCATCTTCAGCGTATCGACGGCACCGTCACCGGCGAGCGGATAGACATAGGTCGCCTCGACCCAAGCCTTGCTCGGATTACGAAACACCTGCGTGACGCGCGTGCGCAGCGTCGGGCCTGAGACCGTGATGTCGAAATCGGTCCCGAGGCGGATGGCTTCGGTCGTGATGCCGTCCTTCCGGAGCAGGAGGGTGCCGGAATTGGCGTCGCCGGGCTGGAGCAGGCTCGCTTGCTCTGTCGTCGCCGACCAGGAGGTCTCGAAGCTCACCAGCAGGGCGACGAAACTGACCAGGAGCACGGCAATGCTTTGCGCCAGAAGGAAAAGTCCGATCTTGATCAACCTTTTGAGCCAAGGGCTCTCGTCTGGGTGGTCGTCGCTGTCGACTGTGTCGTAAGTGTCCATTTGGCTTGCTCCCGAACGGTGTTGGACGTCGCTGAGCATCGGTCGGGCGGGGGCGATTTCGCGAGCAGAATGATCGGCAATGTTCCGCCGCGGTTGGCCTCCCCGGGCCGCCGCTTTGGCGGTCATGTCCGGTTTTGTGCTGATTGGTCCGCCCTGCTACAGTAGCGGGCGTGGAGCGGGGTTAACGATGCAGACGCAAGACAAGCTCTCCGACAGGCAGCTTTCGGACGAGCAGAGCCGGGAGGTCGCGGAGACGATCCGCGAGGAAATCGCCAGACGCCGGATTTCGCGGCAGGCGCTGGCCGAGCAGGCCAAGCTCAGCCTGTCGACGCTCGAGAAGGCGCTCGGCGGCCGCCGCCCGTTCACGCTGGCCACCACCGTCCGGCTGGAGCAGGCGCTGGGCGTGTCCTTGCGCAAGAGCATCGTTGCGCCGGCGCCCGCTGTTGGTAGCGATGTCGCGCCCGACAGTCTCGGCTCTTATTCGCATCGTGCGGTGACCTGGATCGAGGGCGTCTACATCACGCTGCGTCCGTCGTTTGGCGACAAGGATGCGATTTTTGCCTACCGCACCGAGATCGTCTGGGAGCCGAAGGTCTCGTCGCTGGTTTTCCGCGAAGGCGAGCGGACGGATACGGCCTATGAGCACACGGGTGAAGTTGCCGTGCCGCACCAGTCCGGCTTCATCTATCTTGTCATCAACAAGCATGGCCAGCACCGCGTGATCACGGTGTCGCGGCCGACCGTATCAGGCGCGATGTATGGCATCATTTCGACGCTACGCGCCGGCGCCGGCTCGCAACTGACGCCGGTCGCGGCGCCGATCGCCTATGTACCGGCACGAATTATCGCCGATCCGGCTGTGGGCCGGATCTCACAGGACCACGCGAACTACAAGCTGTATCGAGATCATCTTCGGCGTACCGTCGACGACTCCTTTGCGCTTTTCCTGCCGGCTTGATCTCGCCCGCTGACGCATGGAAAGATAGCGGCCTGTCGACCGCTATCCTGTGTCAGTTGCCTCCGGCCGAAACTAGCCGCTCGGCTCGGCGCTGATGATGGGGCCGAACAGCTCCCACTGGCCGCTCTTGAACCGCCACATTTTGAGCTGCTCGATCGGCGCGAAGTCGGTGGCCGAGGTGTTGATCGTAATCCCCGGGATCAGCGTGTCGGGGGTGAAGTCCTTCAGGCTGGCGGCCTGCTTCATCACGTTCTCGCGGGTCAGATTGTCCCCTGCCTGCTTCAGCACCTGCACCATGGTCTGGGCTGCGGCATAGCCGTAGACCAGATTGGCGTCCGAGATGTTCGCGCCCGGCATGTACTTCTCGATGAAAGCCATGAACTTCTTCATGCCGGCATCGTCCTTCCACTGCGGATCGGACGCATCCTTGAGGTAACCGGCCGACAGCACGCCCTCCGAGGCCTCGAGCCCGGCGGGCTTCATCACCGCGCCGATCGAAACCGAGACGTCGGTCATCAAATGCATCGGTTTCCAGCCGAGCTCGGCGATCTTCTTGATGGCTTGAGCGGCAAATTTCGGGGTCGCAATGTTCACGAAGACATCGGCGCCGGTGTCCTTGAGCTTGACGATATGGGCGTCGATCGAGGGCTCCGACGTCTCATAGCTCTCTTCGGCCACGATCAGCTTCGAGGCCTTGTCGCCGAACACGTCCTTGATGCCGGCGAGGTAATCCTTGCCGAAATCGTCGTTGGCGTAAAAGATCGCAACCTTTGCGTCCGGCTTCTCCTTCAGGATGTATTTGGCGAAGATCCGCGCCTCGACCCGGTAGCTCGGCTGGAAGCCCATCGTCCAGGGGAAATTCTTCGGATCATTCCACTTGCTGGCGCCGGTGGCGAGGAAGAGCTGCGGCACCTTCTTGGCATTTTGGTATTTCTGCACGGCGGTCTGGGTCGGCGTGCCCAGCGCGTTGAAGACAAGAAATACCTCATCGCTCTCGATCAGCTTGCGGATCTGTTCCACCGTCTTCGGCGGCGAGTAGCCGTCATCGTAGGAGATGAAGTTGATCTTGCGGCCGTTGATGCCGCCCTGGTCGTTGATCATCTTGAAATAGGCGTCTTCGGTCTTGCCGATGATGCCGTAGGCCGAGGCCGGGCCGGAATAGGCCTCGACATTGCCGATCTTGATCTCGGTGTCGGTGACCCCGGTGTCGTACGCCTTCTGCGCGAAGGCACCCTGGGTCGTGAGCAGCGTCAACGCGGTTGCTGCGGCAAGCAGGGAGAGTTTCCTGTTCATGAAAATTCCTTGCGGTTCGTCTGGATTGGAGCAGGCACGTCGAAAAACAAATGCGCCCGAGAGGAGCGCTTCGATCAGGCATTGGCGACTTTCTTGTCCACTTCGGAAGCAACGGAGAATTGCTTGCGCAAGGTCGGCTTGTGGATCTTGCCGGTGGCGTTGCGGGGCAGCGCATCGACGAAACGAACCTGGCGCGGGCATTTGAAGCGTGCGAGATTGGCGGCGCAGTGCGCGAAGACGTCAGCTTCCGTCAGCCGCTGGCCTTTTTTGGTCGCGACGATGGCGAGGCCGACCTCGCCCCATTGCGTATCAGGGATGCCGATCACCGCCGCTTCCGCAATCGCGCTGAGCTGGTGCAGGACGTTCTCGACCTCGGCTGGATAGACGTTCTCGCCGCCGGAGATGTACATGTCCTTCCAGCGGTCGACGATATAGTAGAAGCCCTCCTCATCCACGCGCGTCGCATCGCCCGTGTGCAGCCAGCCATCGGTGAAGGATGTCTCGTTCGCCTCCGGCCTGTTCCAGTAGCCCGGCGTGATGTTCGGCCCTTTGACCCAGAGCTCTCCGAGCTCGCCGACCTCGGCATCGCTGCCGTCGGGGCGGACGATGCGCACCTCGGTGTGCAGGACCGGCTTGCCGGCAGAGCCCGCTTTCCGCGCTGCGTCCTCGCGGTCGAGCACCAGCACGGCCGGCGAGGTCTCGGTCATGCCATAGCCCTGCTGGAGCGCGACGCCGCGCTCCTCCCATGTTTTCAACAGCGGCACCGGCATCGGCGCGCCGCCGACGCCGCAGACGATCAATCGGCTGAGATCGGTGGTCGCGAAGGCCGGATGCTGCGCCATGAATTGGTAGATCGCAGGCACGCCGAAGAACACATTGATGCCCTGCGCGGGATCGTTGATCAGGCCGAGCGCGGTGCCGGGATCGAAGGCGCGCATGATCATCACCGTGCCGCCGGCATGCAGCACCGGGTTGGTATAGCAGTTCAGCCCGCCGGTATGAAACAGCGGCAGCACGGTGAGCAACACCGATGCCGGCCCGATGCAGGCGGGGCCGCCGAGATTGACGCAATTCCAGAAGGTCATGCCGTGGGTGATGGTCGCGCCCTTCGGATGTCCCGTCGTGCCCGACGTGTACATGATGGTCGAGATATCATCGAGCGTGACCTGCTCGGTGCGGTCGAGCAGCTTGGCCCCGGCGATGCCGGCCTCATAGGTGCCGTCGGCACCGAGCAGCAGGCTGGTCGCGACGTTGCAGAGCTTTGCTACGGTGATCGCCGTCTCGGCGAGATCGGCATCGTGAATCATCACCTTCGGCGCACAATCGCCGGTGATGAACTGAAGCTCCGGAATGGTGAGGCGGGTGTTCAGCGGCACGAACACGGCGCCCACGCGTCCGCAGGCGAATTGTACCTCCAGCGTATCGGTCGTGTTCAGCGCCAGCACGGCGACGCGGTCGCCGCGCGAAACCTTCAGCGTATGACGGAAGAACGAGGCGAGGCGTGAGACGCGGGCGTCGAACTGCGCATAGGTGAAGCGGCGCTCGCTCGCGAGATCGACGGCCGCGATCTTGGAGGGCGCGCGACGGGCATGATGGGCGATCCAGTCGTAGTAACGAACGGCCAACAATCCCTCCCTCGGCGGTGTTTGCCGCCTGAATTTGAGTGCTGTGCACCATGCCCGGCGTGGCCTGGGAGGCCAGCCGGGAGTTTTTGTGCAGTAGTCTTTTTTGTTTGGAGTTGGCCTGCGAGGGACGAAAACCTCTTGCGTTGAGTTGCTAGGCGAGGACCTGCACCGGCAGGCCTTTCGGGTCAGCCACTCCGCGCAAGTGGCCCGCGAATGTTCCGGCCATGGTGCAACGACCGGAATCGCCGAAGGCGCAAGCCATGAAGAGCCCGTTCTATACCGCCGAGCACGATGCCTTCCGCGACGTCATGCGCCGCTTCGTCGACAACGAGATCACCCCGTTCGCCCATGAATGGGACGAAGCCGGCGAATTCCCCCGCGCGCTCTACCGCAAGGCGGCAGAGATCGGTCTGTTGGGGCTCGGATTCCCCGAGGAGTATGGCGGGATCCTTGCCGACCAGTTCATGAGGATCGTCGCGACCCAGGAGTTGGCGCGGGCCGGGGCCGGGGGCGTCAGCGCCAGCCTGATGAGCCACACCATCGGTTCGCCGCCGATCGCACGCGCAGCGCGGCCGGAGGTGAAGGCGCGCGTGCTGCCGCAGGTGCTCTCGGGCGAGAAGATCTCCGCGCTCGCGATCACCGAGCCCGGCGGCGGCTCTGACGTCGCGAGCTTGCGCACCAAGGCGCGGCGCGACGGCAATCACTACGTCGTGAGTGGCGAAAAAACCTTCATCACATCAGGCGTCCGTGCCGACTATCTGACCGTTGCCGTGCGGACCGGCGGCGAGGGCGCCGGTGGCGTCAGCCTGCTCCTGATCGAGGGCGATACGCCCGGCCTGTCACGCACGAAACTGAAGAAGATGGGCTGGTGGGCGTCCGATACCGCGACATTGCATTTCGATGAGTGCCGCGTGCCGGCCGAGAACTTGATCGGTGAGGAGGGCCAGGGCTTCAAGATCATCATGCAAAATTTCAACAGCGAGCGCATGGGCATGGCCGCAGGCTGCACCGCCTTCGCGCGCGTCTGTCTCGATGAGGCGATCGCCTATTCCAAGGAGCGCAAGACGTTCGGCAAGCCGCTGGCCCAGCATCAGGTCATCAGGCACAAGATCGTCGACATGGCGCAGAAGGTCGCGGCGTCGCAGGCGATGCTGGAGATGCTGGCCTGGCGGCTGGAGCAGGGCGAGAGCCCGGTCGCGGAAATCTGCATGATGAAGAACCAGGCAACCCAGACCATGGCGTTCTGCGCCTCGGAAGCCGTCCAGATCTTTGGCGGCGCTGGCTTCATGCGCGGCATCAAGGCGGAGCGCATCTACCGCGAGGTCAAGGTCAACGCCATCGGCGGCGGCACCGAGGAGATCATGAAGGATCTGGCCTCGAGGCAGATGGGGCTGTGAAGGACGAGGCTGAAAGAATGCTATTCACCGCCGACCACGACGAGATCCGTCGCTCCCTGCAAAAATTCATAGCCAACGAGATCAATCCGCATGTCGATGAATGGGAGAAGGCCGACATCTTTCCGGCGCATGCGCTGTTCAAGAAGATGGGCAGTCTCGGCTTCCTCGGCCTGAACAAGCCGATGGAGTTCGGCGGCTGCGGCCTCGACTATTCCTACGCGCTGATGATGGCGGAGGAACTAGGGGCCATCACTTGCGGCGGCGTGCCGATGGCGATCGGGGTGCAGACCGACATGGCAACGCCGGCGCTGGCCCGATTCGGCTCCGACGAGGTGCGGCGCGAATTCCTCAGCCCGTCGATAGCAGGCGATTACGTCGCCTGCATCGGCGTCTCCGAGCCGGGCGCGGGCTCGGACGTCGCCTCCATCAAGACCCAGGCGCGCTCCGACGGCGACGACTACCTCATCACCGGCGGCAAGATGTGGATCACCAATGGCACCCAGGCCGACTGGATCTGCCTGCTCGCCAATACCGGCGATGGCCCGGTTCACCGCAACAAATCCCTGATTTGCGTGCTCATGAAGAGCAAGGGCGTCACCGTGGCCCGAAAGCTCGACAAGCTGGGCATGCGCTCCTCCGACACCGCGCAGATCTTCTTCGACAATGTCCGCGTGCCCAAGCGCAACCGGATCGGCGAAGAGGGCAAGGGCTTTACCTACCAGATGATCCAGTTCCAGGAGGAACGGCTCTGGGGTGCGGCCGCCTGCCTCAAGGCGCACGAATACATCATCGATCAGACCATCGAATACACCCGCAACCGCAAAGCCTTTGGCCAGAGCATCCTCGACAACCAAATCGTCCACTTCAAGCTCGCGGAGATGCAGACCGAGGTGGAGCTCTTGCGCGCGCTGATCTATCGCGCCGCCGAGCAGCTGGTCGCCGGTGAGGACGTGACGCGGCTTGCGACCATGGCCAAGCTCAAGGCCGGCCGGCTCGGCCGCGAGCTCACCGACGCCTGCTTGCAATATTGGGGCGGAATGGGCTTTACCAACGAGACGCCGGTCAGCCGCGCCTATCGCGACAGCCGCCTGACCTCGATCGGCGGCGGCGCCGACGAGGTCATGCTGATGGTCCTGTGCAGGATGATGGGCACGTTGCCAGGTAGTAAAGGGAAGGCATGATGATCACGCTCTATCATTGCGACGCCGCGCGCTCGTTCCGTCCGCTCTGGATGCTGGAGGAGATGGGGCTGTCCTATGAGCTGAAGATGCTGCCGTTCCCGCCGCGCGTCTTCGCCAAGGACTATCTCGCGCTCAATCCATTGGGCACGATTCCGTTCATGGTCGACGGCGAAACCAGGATGACGGAGTCATCGGGCATCTGCCATTATCTCGGCGTCACGCACGGGCCGACACCGCTGATGGTCAACCCCGAAGATCCCGCCTATGGCGCTTTCCTGAACTGGATGTATTTCAGCGACGCGACGTTGACCTTCCCGCAAACGCTGGTGCTTCGCTACAGCCAGCTCGAGCCGGAGGAGCGCCGCAATCCGCAGGTCGCCACCGACTATGCAAAGTGGTTCCTGGGGCGGCTGCGCGCCGTCGAGGCAGCGACCGCCAATGCCGAAACCTTGTGCGCGGGCCGCTTCACCGCCGCTGACATTGTCATCGGTTACGCGCTCCGCCTCGCCCACACCATTGGACTCGCCAAGGATTTTGGACCGAATGTCGCAGCCTATTGGGCGCGCCTGCAGCAGCGCGACGGGTTCAAGCGCGCTGTGGCTGCCGAGCAGAAGGCCGGCGCCGAACAGAATGTTGCGCCGCGCGTGAGACCGTAAACATTCCGCACGGCGGGACTACGATCTCCGCGCGGTTCCGGGAAGACAGATCGTCGTACCGGAATGGTAATCTTTTGCGCGCCATGACAGCGCTACCCGCCGTGACAGCGCCCAAATTTCCGCTAAGCTGACCTCCGTCCGCAGCGGCCGAAGAGCCGCGCGAGGAGGATACGCAATGGAAGACACGGGTCGCGAATCCGACCATCTGATGCTGATCACGCCGGAGCGGGTGTTCTATGCCGGTTTGCTCGGCAGGCCTCGCAAGCGGACCCCGGGCTGCTGCCACGTCTATGTGGCGGTGAAGGGTAGCCTGCATCTCACCATCGACGACGTCCTCGCCTCCGCGGAGCTGTTCGTCACCCTGCCGAACCAGCGGCATTCCATCGCCGGCGACTACCGCACCGCAATCAGCGTGACGCTCGAGCCGGAAAGCATGCCAGATGGCGTGCTGGAGGCCTTGGCCCGGCGGCTGATGGGGCCGGATCGCGCTGCGTACGCCAGAAAAGTCCTCGCCGCCTATGCGCTGCTGCGGCAGCGCCGCTATGGCGACATCACCACCGCTGAATTCGACGAGATGTGCTTTGGCGAAGCACTGCCGCGCCGCGTGCTCGACCCGCGCGTCACGCGCGCCGTTGCCCGCATCGAACGCTTCTCCGGTGAGCCTGTCACCGCGGATACCTGCGCGGCCGAGGCGGGCCTCTCGACCTCGCGCTTCCTGCATCTCTTCAAGGAGGAGACCGGCATCTCGTTCCGCTCCTTCCGCGCCTGGAAGCGCGCGCGGCATCTGCTGCACTTCGCCAACCAGGACCTCAACCTCGCTCATCTCGCGCAGGACATCGGCTACCCCGATAGCACCCATTTCAGCCACTCGATCCGCCGCTTCTACGGATTGAAGCCGCGCGCGATCTTCGTCGGCTCGCGCGATCTTGCGATCTATCGCAGCACCGAGACCGTGCGGCTCGATATCGCTTCGTAGGGTGGGTTACGCCTTCGGCTAACCCACCCTACGGCATCTCGTTTCTCAGCTTCTCCGCGCAAGAAGCTGCATGCCCTGCATCACATGATTGCATCGTTGAATTCTCAACGTGCGAGATAGCTGTGGCATGAGCGACAAGGCCGTCATCACCTGCGCGCTGAACGGCGTGCTCACCGACCCCAAACAGCACAACGTCCCTGTCACGCCCGAGCAGATGGCGCGCGAGGCAAAGGCTGCGTTCGATGCCGGCGCCTCCATCATGCACATCCATCTGCGCCAGCAGGCGCCGGGCAAGGGCCATCTGCCGTCCTGGGAGGTGAGCGTCAGCAAGGAAATCCAGCAGGCGATCCGTGAAGCCTGTCCCGGCGTCATCATCAACCACACCTCGGGTGTTTCTGGCCCGAACTACAGCGGCGCCCTGGATTGCATCCGCGAAACCAGGCCGGAGATCGCCGCCTGCAACGCGGGCTCGCTCAACTATCTGAAGGTCAAGGCCGACAACAGTTGGGCCTGGCCTCCGATGATGTTCGACAACGCGGTCGAGAAGGTGAAGGACTATCTCGACGTCATGGACGAAGTCGGCACCATTCCCGAGTTCGAGTGCTTCGACGTCGGCATCGTGCGCTGCGTCGGCATGTATACCCAGGTTGGCATGTACAAGGGCCCGCTCGAATATAACTTCGTGATGGGTGTCGCGTCGGGAATGCCTTCGGATCCGGAGCTGCTGCCGATCCTGATCAAGCTGAAGCGCCCCGAGGCGCAATTCCAGGTCACGGCGATCGGCCGCGAGGAGATCTGGCCGCTGCACCAGCGCTGCGCCGAGCTAGGCGGTCACTTGCGCACCGGTCTCGAGGACGCCTTCTATCTCGCCGACGGCAAGAAGGTGACATCAAACGGCCAACTGATCGAGGCCATTGCGGCTTGCGCCCGCCGCGCCGGCCGCGAGGTCGCGAGCCCCGCCGAGGCGCGGAAGATCTTTGGGACGAACAGATAGCCCCAGCCGTCATATCGAGCGAAGCGAAGCAATCCAGAGTGCATCCGCGGAAACAGACTGGATTGCTTCGTCGCCAGCGCAAAATTGCTTCGCAATTCTGTCGCGGGCTCCTCGCGGTGACGGGTAGGAAAGAATCATGTCCATTCTCGAAAACACCATTTCCACCGGCAGCGCCGCCTACCGCGCAAACCGCGACGGCATGCTCGCGCTGATTGATCGCATGCGCTCGCTCGAAGCGCGCACGCGTGCCGCGTCGGCCGCGGCAAAGGATCGCTTCCACAAACGCGGCCAGCTCTTGCCGCGCGAGCGGGTCGCGCTGGTGCTCGACCCCGGCGCGCCCTTCATCGAGCTCTCGACACTCGCCGGCTACATGTTCGATGTGCCCGATGCGAGCAAGAGCGTGCCGGGCGGCGGTGTCATCGCCGGTATCGGCTTCATCTCAGGCATCCGCTGTATGGTCAGCGCCAGCGATTCCGGCATCGATGCCGGTGCACTCCAGCCCTACGGCCTCGACAAGACACTGCGGGTGCAGGAACTGGCGCTGGAGAACAAGCTGCCTTACGTCCAGCTCGTCGAAAGCGCCGGCGCCAATCTCCTGCGCTACCGCGTCGAGGACTTCGTCCGCGGCGGCAATATTTTTCGCAACCTTGCGCGGCTCTCGGCCGCAGGCCTGCCCGTCGTCACCGTCACGCACGGTTCGTCCACCGCCGGCGGCGCCTACCAGACGGGCCTGTCCGACTACATCGTCATGGTCCGCGGGCGTACGCGCGCCTTTTTGGCCGGGCCGCCGCTGTTGAAGGCTGCAACCGGCGAGATCGCCACCGAGGAGGAGCTCGGCGGCGCCGAGATGCATACGCAAATCTCCGGCCTCGGCGACTATCTCGCCGAGGACGACCGCGACGCCCTGCGCATCGCGCGCGAGATCATGGCGGCGCTGGAATGGGAGCGGCCGGGCGGGGCGGCTCGAGAGTTCGAGCCGCCGCGCTACGATCAGGACGAGCTGCTCGGCATCATGCCGATGGATCACAAGCGCACCGTCGACATGAAGCAGGTGATCGCCCGCATCATCGACGATTCCGATTTCACCGAGATGGCCTCGAATTACGGTCCGGCCACCGTCTGCGGCCATGCCCGCATCGAGGGCCATGCCATCGGCATCATCACCAACAACGGTCCGCTCGATCCTGCCGGCGCCAACAAGGCGACGCATTTCATCCAGGCTTGCTGCCAAACCCGCACGCCGATCCTCTATCTCAACAACACCACCGGCTACATGGTCGGCAAGGCCTATGAAGAAGCCGGCATGATCAAGCACGGCTCGAAGATGATCCAGGCGGTGACCTCGGCGACGGTGCCGCAGATCACGATCTATTGCGGGGCGTCGTTCGGCGCCGGCAATTACGGCATGTGCGGCCGTGGCTTCCATCCACGCTTCTGCTTCTCCTGGCCCAACGCCAAGACCGCCGTGATGGGCGGCGAGCAGGCCGCGGAAACCATGGCGATCGTGACCGAGGCGGCGGCGGCGCGCCGCGGCAAGCCGATCGGGAAGGACAAGCTGGATGCCATGAAGGCCGAGATCGTCGGCGTGTTCGACGGCCAGATGGACGTGTTCTCGACCAGCGCGCGCGTGCTCGACGATGGTGTGATCGATCCGCGCGACACCCGCGCGGTCTTGTCCGAGGTGCTGGCCATCTGCCGCGAGGGCGATCGTCGCGCGCCCCAACGCATGCAGTTTTCGGTGGCGCGGCCATGAGGAACGGATCAGTGCCGCACCGGCCGTTCCACAGGGTCCTGGTCGCCAATCGCGGCGAGATCGCGCTGCGCGTGATGCGTAGCGCGCGGCGGCTGGGCCTCGGCGTTGTGGCCGTCTATTCGGATGCCGATCGTGATGCGCTCCACGTCCAGCGGGCTGATCAGGCCGTGCGGATCGGTGAAGCCTTGCCGGCGCAATCCTATCTCAACATCTCCGCGATCATCGCAGCTGCCAGGGCCAGCGGCGCGGATGCCGTTCATCCCGGCTATGGTTTCCTCGCCGAGAATGAGGACTTCGCACAAGCCTGCAAGGACGCCGGGCTCGTCTTCATCGGCCCATCGCCGCAGGCGATCGCGGCGATGGGCAACAAGGCCGGCGCCAAGGAGATCATGAAGAAGGCCGGCGTGCCTGTCGTGCCCGGCTATCAGGGCGCCGACCAGAGCGACGAGGTCATGCTCGCGGAAGCCGGGAAGATCGGCTTTCCCGTGATGATCAAGGCGGTCGCGGGCGGCGGCGGTCGCGGCATGCGGCTCGTGACTGATGCCGCATCGTTCCCTGATGCGTTGCGCAGCGCGCGGTCAGAAGCCAAAGCCGCATTCGGCGATCCGACCGTGATCCTCGAACGCGCCGTCGAGAATCCGCGCCATATCGAGATTCAGGTGTTCAGCGACATCCATGGCAACGCCATCCATCTCGGTGAGCGCGATTGCTCGGTGCAGCGGCGGCACCAGAAGCTGATCGAGGAGGCGCCGTCGCCGGCCGTCACGCCGGAGCTGCGCGCGAAGATGGGCGAAGTCGCCGTCGCTGCGGTCAAGGCGCTGCGTTATGAGGGCGCGGGCACGCTGGAATTCCTGCTCGATGAGAGCGGCGAATTCTACTTCATGGAGATGAACACGCGTCTTCAGGTCGAGCATCCCGTCACCGAGGCGATTACCGGGCTCGACCTCGTCGAGCTGCAATTGCGCGTTGCGCGCGGCGAGCCCCTGCCGGTGAAGCAGCAGGACATCAAATTGTCCGGTCACGCCATCGAGGTGCGGCTCTGCTCGGAAGATGCCGCGCAGGATTTCATGCCGCAGTCCGGCCGCATGGCGCGCTGGCAGGTACCCGATGGCATCCGCGTCGAGCACGCGCTGCAATCGGGCTTGGAGATTCCGCTATTCTACGATTCCATGATCGCCAAGATCATCAGCCAGGGCGCCACGCGCGAGGAGGCGAGGGGGCGGCTGATCGTCGGCCTGGAGCAACTCACCGCGCTTGGCGTCACGACCAATCAGGCATTTCTGCTGACGTGTCTGCGCCATCCCGGCTTTGCCAGGGGCGAGGCGACGACGGCCTTCATCGGCGCGCATCGCGACCAGCTGCTGCGGCCGGAGAATGCTGCATTCGATACCGCGCTCGCGGGCCTGCTGCTCTACGTTACCAATCCGCGCGCACCGTCATGGCGGCGTGGCCGGAGCCTGTCGGCAACGTTTCCTCTGCCCGCGAAAATCGAAATCGCCGGCCATGCGGTCGAGCTCGAAATCACCCGCGAGCGCGATGGCAGCTACACCGTCGCCACCGGCAGCCGAGAGGACAAGTTCGAGATCGAGCACGTCGATCCCGATGCCGTCCGCTTCCGCCGCGACGGCGTCACGGACAGCGTAAAATTCCTGCGCGATGGCGACAGGCTCTATCTCCAGCACCGCGGCATCGCGCTCGCGGCCACCGACCTCACCCTCGCCCCACCGAAGGCCGCGGCAGGCAACGGCGGCGACGGCAAAGTCCGCGCGGCCATGAATGGTCGCGTCGTTGCGGTGCTGGTCAAGCCGGGTGATCGCGTCACATCAGGCCAGCCGGTGTTGACGCTGGAAGCGATGAAGATGGAGCACGTCCACAAGGCCGGCATCGACGGCGTGGTCGCCGCGATCGAGGTCGCCGAGGGCGAGCAGGTCACGACGGGCAGGATCGTGGCGGAGATTGGGGCGGGGTAGCGGCTGTCGTCGTCATCGCCGGGAGCGAGAGCAAGAGCTACCCGCTCCGTCCCATCCCCTCGTTGAGCAGGCACGCCACCTGATGCCCGTCGCCGGTATCCTTCAGCGCCGGCCGCTCGGTCCTGCATCGCTCCATCGCAAACCGGCAGCGCGTGTGAAAGGCGCAGCCGGGCGGTGGATTGACCGGGCTCGGCACGTCGCCGTCGACCAGCGGCGCGAGCTTTTTCGCGAGCGGATTGGCGATCGGCACGGAGGCGAGAAGCGCCTGCGTGTAGGGATGGCGCGGATTGCCGAACAGCTCGTCCTTGCCGGCGATCTCGACGATGCGGCCGAGATACATCACCGCGACGCGGTGGCTGATATGGGCCACCACCGCGAGGTCGTGCGCGATGAAGAGATAGGAGAAGCCGTGTTCACGCTGCAAATCGACCAGCAGGTTGATCACCTGCGCCTGGATCGAGACGTCGAGCGCTGACACCGGCTCGTCGCAGACGATCAGCCGCGGCTCCAGTGCCAGTGCCCGCGCGATGCAGATGCGTTGGCGCTGGCCGCCGGAAAATTGATGCGGAAAGTTGCGCATCTGGTCGGGCCGCAAGCCCACCTGCTCGAACAGCTTTGCGACGCGCACCTCCAGCGCCCTGCCGGTGGCAAGACCATGCACGGCCAGCGGCTCGCCGACGATGTCGCCCGCGGTCATGCGCGGATTGAGCGAGGCAAACGGATCCTGGAAGACGATCTGCATCGAGCGGCGATGCGGGCGCAGCGCGCTCTTGGACAGATGCGTGATGTCCTCGCCGCCGAGGCGGATCTTGCCGGACGTCGGCTCGACCAGCCGTAGCACGCTGCGCGCCACCGTCGACTTGCCGCAGCCGGATTCGCCGACGAGACCGAGCGTCTCGCCCGCGCCAAGCGAGAACGAGACGCCGTCGACGGAATGCACGGTGCCCACCTGCCGGCGCAGCACGCCGGCGCGCACGGGATAATGCTTCTTGAGATCGGTAACTTCGAGCAGCACTTCAGTCATGCCACCTCCGCCACATCGGCCGCGCGCCAGCAGGCGGCGAGGTGGCCGCCGCCCCAATCCATCAGCGGTGGATATTCCTCGCAGCGCTTGATGGCGAGCTTGCAGCGGGGCGCGAAGGCACAGCCCTTCGGCAGCCGCACCAGCGATGGCACCGTGCCCGGAATTTCGTTCAGCCGCTCCTGTGCGGCGACGCCTGATGCCGGCACCGCGGGGATCGAGGCCATCAGACCGCGCGTATAGGGATGCTTCGGCGCGGCGAACAGCGCCTCGACGCTGGCTTCCTCGACTTTTCGTCCCGCATACATCACGATCACACGCTGCGCGGTCTGCGCGACGACGCCGAGATCATGGGTGATCAGGACGAGGCCGGTGCCGAGCTCCTTCTGGAGATCGAGGATCAGCGCCAGGATCTGCGCCTGGATGGTGACGTCGAGCGCGGTGGTCGGCTCGTCCGCGATCAAAAGCGCCGGCCGACACGCCAGCGCCATCGCGATCATGGCGCGCTGGCGCATGCCGCCGGAGAGCTGGTGGGGATACTCCTGCGCACGCCGCGCCGGCTCGGGAATGCGCACCAGCCGCAGCATCTCGACGGCAATGTGTCGGGCTTCTTTCGACGAGATGTTCCGGTGCAGCCGCACCGCCTCCACGATCTGGTCGCCGATCCGCATGACGGGATTGAGCGAGGTCATCGGCTCCTGAAAGATCATGGACATGCGATTGCCCCGGACCTTGCGCATCTCCGCCTCGTCAAGCGCCAGCAGATCGGTGCCTTCGAGCGTGACGGAGCCGCCGACGATGCGCCCGGGAGGATCGGGCACCAGCCGCATCATTGACAGCGCAGTGACGCTCTTGCCGCAGCCGGATTCGCCGACGATGGCGAGCGTCTCGCCACGGCTTACGGTGAAGGAGACGTCGTCGACCGCTTTGAAAAGACCGGAGTTGGTGAAGAACACCGTCTTGAGGTTCTTCACATCGAGCACGATTTTGGAGGTATCAGCCATCAGCCGCGCTGCCGGGGATCGAGGATGTCACGCAGCGCGTCACCGAACAGGTTTGCTCCGAACACCGCGAGGCTGATCGCGATGCCCGGGAAGATCACGAGCCACGGCGCGGTCCGGACATATTCGGCGGCGGATTCCGACAGCATGCGGCCCCAGGATGGATAGGGCTCGGGAATGCCGAGACCCAGAAAAGAGAGCGAGGCCTCGGTCAGAATGGTCGAGCCGAGCTGGGCGGTCGCGAGCACGATCAGCGGCGCCAGCGTGTTCGGCAGCACGTGACGAAGCGCGATACGTACCTCGCTCATGCCGATCGATTTCGCGGCTTCCACGAACGGCAGCTCCCGTAGCGCCAGGGTGTTGGCGCGGGTGACGCGCGAAACGGTCGGGATCAGCGGAATGGCAATGGCGAGGATGACGTTCGGCAGCGACGGACCGAGTGCCGCCGTCATGATCAGGGCCAGCACCAGCAGCGGCAGTGCCTGCAGGATATCGGACACGCGCTGGAACACGAGGTCGACCCAGCCCGAGAGGTAGCCGGAGGTGAGGCCGACCATGACCCCGAGCGTGCCGCCAAGCGCGGTCGAGCCGATCCCGACCGCGAGCGAAATTCGCGCGCCATGGATGATGCGGCTGAACACGTCGCGGCCGAACGAGTCCGTGCCCATCCAGTGCGCGAGACTCGGACGCATCAGCGCGTGGGCGGAATCGACGCTCAGGGGATCGTAGCGCGCGATGAAATCGGCGAAGATGGCCGTCAGCACGAACAGCGTCATGATGAAGAGTCCCGCCGCGCCCAGCACGTGCCGCTGTGCCAGGAACAGCACCCGCCGCCAGCCGCCGGTCGCATGCGCGCCGGCACGCCGGAGTTCAACATCGTAGTCGATTGCGGCCATGCAAGCTCTATCTTCTCCCTCTCCCCGCTTGCGGGGAGAGGGTTGGGGTGAGGGGGGCGCTCCGAGGGGGAGGTGGGAGTCGGACTCGCGGAGACTCCCCCTCACCCGGATTGCGGCGCAATCCGACCTCTCCCCGCAACCGGGGCGAGGTGAATGGGACTGCGCACGCCTCGTGAACAACAATCATGAATCAATCCGTATATCTTATGCGGGGATCGAATACCGCGTACAGCATGTCGACGATGAAATTGGCGCTCACCACCACGACGGCAATCAGCATCACGAGGTTCTGCACGATCGGATAATCGCGCCAGCGAATCGCCTCGACCAGGAAGCGCGCGACGCCGGGAATGTTGAACACGGTCTCCGTGACGATCAGGCCGCCGATCAGGAACGCCGCCTCGATGCCGATCACGGTGATGACGGGCAGGATCGCGTTCTTCAGCGCGTGATGATAGTTCACGGCGGCATCGGACGCACCTTTGGCACGCGCGGTGCGGATATAGTCCTGCCGCAGCACCTCCAGCATCGACGAGCGGGTGATGCGCATGGTCAGCGCCGCGCTGCGGAAGCCCACGGCGGCCGCGGGCACCGCGTATGTCGCGAACGCCTCGAGCCAGGTCCGCGGATTCGGATTGAAGATCGGGATCTCGCCGAACATCGCCACCGCGGCGGTGAGAATGAGCAGACCGAGCCAGAACGAGGGCAGCGACAATCCGCTCAGACTCACCACGCGCAGCGCATAATCGAGCCGCGTGCCTTGCTTGACCGCGCTGATGACGCCCAGGGGAATGCCGATCGAAGCCGAGAACAGCAGCGCAAGACCAGCGAGCCGCGCCGTGATCGGGATCCGCGGCAGGATCTCCTGGAGCGCCGGCTTCTCGGAGACATAGGAGTAACCGAGATCGCCGTGCAACAGGCCGCTGATCCAGTGCAGATATTGCATCACCAGCGGCTGGTCGATGCCGAGCTGCTTCTCGAGATCAACCTTGTCGGCCGGATCGACGTAGCCGGCCGCGGCAAACAGGATGTCGACGATGTTGCCGGGAACGATGCGCAACAGGAAGAAGATGACGACCGAGATCCCGAACAGGGTCACGAGCATCAGGAACAGGCGCCGCACCAGATAGGCAAACATCCTTCGCCCTCCGCGAGCCGCTGCTACAGGTTAGCGTAAAGTGCGTCGCGGTTTTCCGACAAGATCATGCTCAAACCAAAACCGCCTTCAGCCTGACATGCTACTTGTCGAGCCACACATCCTCGAAGCGAAAGCCGTTATAGGAGCTGTTCGACATGATCGTGATCCCCTTGACATAGGGCTGCCAGCAGGTGCCGGCCCGCGCATGGAAGATGATCGGACGGGCGACATCCTCCTGCAGCTTCCTGTCGATGTCCCAGACCAATTGCTTCCGCTTGTTGATGTCGATCTCCTGCGACTGCACGTCGAAGAGCTTCTCGATCTGCTTGTTGCAATAGTTGGTGTAGTTCCGCTCCGAGCCGCAGGAATAGTTCTCGTAGAAGGACTGGTCGGGATCGTCGACGGAATTGCCGGTCAAATTGAGACCGAGCATGTAGTCCTTGCGCGCCACTTTCGGGAACCAGTTTGCGGTCTCCACGACGTCGAGTTCGCCGTCGATATAGATGCTCTTGAGCTGGTCGATCAGGATCACCGCGGGATCGCGATATTCCGCGAGATTGCGCGTCGAAACCTTCACGGCGAGATGCTTGTCGGGGCCATAGCCCGCCTTCTGCATCAGCTTCTTCGCTTCCTCGCGATTCGCATTCACGTCCGGGCCGTAGCCCGGAATCGTCTCGAGCTTGTCCTTGGGCATGCCCCAGATGCCTTGCGGCGGCGGCAGCATGGTGCCGCCGATGTCAGCCTGGCCTTCGAACAGGATGTCGATGAACGCCTTGCGATCGAGCGCCAACGACATCGCGCGGCGGATATCGATGTTGTCGAATGGTGGGGAGCTCGAATTGACGATGATGTTGGTCGAGACGTTGGTCGGCTCGACGACGCAGACCGCGTTCGGCGCCTGCGACTTGATGTCCTTCAGGAGCGGGATGGTGATATGGGTCGGAAAAGTCATATCGAACTTTCCGGCGACGAAGGCGAGGATCGCGGTCGAGCGGTTCGGGATGATCGTGTACTCGATGCCGTCGACATAGGGCAGACCCTTCTTCCAGTAGTCCGGATTTCGCGTCAGCTTGATGGATTCATTGGCCTTGAACTCGAGGAATTTGTACGGCCCGGTTCCGATCGGATGGGTGCGCATGTCCGCCGGCGAGACGTGACAGGGATAGATCGGCGTATAACCGGAAGCGAGCATCGCCAGCAGCGATGGCTGCGGCCGCTTCAGGTCGAAGGAGACCTCGAAATCGCCGTTGGGCGTGACGTCGTTGACCTCGCTGTACCAGGCCTTGCGCGGATTCTGCCGCAGCTTCTGCTGCGATTTGCCCATCAGGAGATCGAACGTGCACTTGACGTCAGCCGACGTGAACGGCTTGCCGTCATGCCATTTGACTCCCTGTCGGAGCTTGAACGTCAATTTCTTGTTGTCGCTGCTCCATGACCAGCTTTCGGCCAGCTCCGGTCTGAGGGTATCAGGGCTGTTCTGCGCGATGTGCTGATCATAGATGACGAGATTGTTGAAGACCCCCATGAAGGGCACGTTGACCGAATAGGTCGCACCCTCGAGGATGGACGCGTTCGCCGGGCTGTCACGGTGATATATCCGCAGGATGCCGCCCTGCTTGGGCTCGCCTGCGAATGTCATGGTCGAAAACGCCAGCAAAGATAGCGCCGCCGTCGCGGCAAGCGCCCACACGCTCCGCATCCTCGTCCTCCCTGGACACCGGCCATTAGTGGCCTGTTTGACCTCACGATAGCCGAGGCGCGTGGAGGGAAGCAACCGGCCAAGGCGTTTTAGAGCCTTGGCAATTGGGATGACGGTTCGCTCCCTCGCCCCGCTTGCGAGGAGAGGGTCGGGGTGGGGCGATGACAACAACAGTCGGACGCGCGGAGGTTCCCCCTCACCCAATCGCGCTCAAGGCGCGCATTCCGGCCTCTCCCTGCACGCGGGGAGAGGCGAAGAAGGCTCACACAATCCGCGACGTCTTGTTGCCCCAATACCGGTCCCGCAGCAGCCTCTTGTAGAGCTTTCCCGTCGGCAGCCGCGGCAATTCCTTCTCGAAATCGACCGAGCGCGGCACCTTCTGCCGCGACAGCGACGCTCCGCAGAAGGCGATCAGCTCCGTGGCGAGCGCGTCATCAGGCATCACGCCCGGCATTGGCTGCACCACCGCCTTCACCTCCTCGCCGAGATCGGCGTTCGGCACGCCGAACACGGCGGCGTCAGCGACCTTGGGATGGGTGATCAGCAGATTCTCGCACTCCTGCGGATAGATGTTCACGCCGCCGGAGATGATCATGAAGGTGGCGCGGTCGGTGAGATACAGGAAATTGTCGTGGTCGACATAGCCGACATCGCCGACCGTGCTCATACTGCCGTCGGCCGAGCGGGCCTCCCTGGTTTTGTCGGGGTCGTTGAAATATTCGAACGGCGATCCGGTCTTGAACCAGACCTGGCCCGGCGTGCCGGTCGGACAGGGCTGCATGTTCTCGTCGAGAATGTGGAGATCGCCCAGCAGCACCTTGCCGACGGTGCCGCGATGGCTGAGCCATTCCTCGCTGTTGCAGGCCGTGAAGCCGAGGCCTTCCGTAGCGCCGTAATATTCGTGGATGATCGGCCCCCACCATCTGATCATGTCGTCCTTGACCAGCGCCGGGCAGGGCGCTGCGGCATGGATCGCGATCTCGAGCGATGACAGGTCGTAGCGGCGGCGCGCCTCCTCCGGCAGCTTCAGCAAGCGCGAGAACATCGTCGGCACCAGCTGCGTGTGCGTGATGCCCCATTGCTGGACGAGTTGAAGGTAACGCTCGGGATCGAACGTCTCCATGATAATCGCGGTACCTCCCATGCGGATGGTGAGATTGACCGCAGCTTGCGGCGCCGAGTGATACAGCGGGGCGGGCGACAGATAGACCATGCCTTCGCGGTAGTGCCAAAGTTTTGTCAGGAAATCGAACAGCGGCAGATTGTGCTTCGGTGCCTCCTCCGGCAGCGGCCGCAAAATGCCTTTCGGCCGTCCCGTCGTGCCCGACGAATAGAGCATGGCGGTGCCGAGCCATTCGTCCGCAATCGGCGTCCTCGGCAGACCGGCGGTGACATCGGCAAGTCCCACGATCCGGTCACTCTCGCCCGGTCCGTCGGCGACGATGCAGAGCTTGATATCAGGGCAGGCCTGGATCGCCTCGCGCGCAATGTCGAGCTTTGCAGCGGACGTGATCAAGATTTTCGACTGGCTGTTGACCAGGAGATAAGTGAGCTCGCCCGCCGTCAGGAAGGAGTTGATGCAGGTGTAGTAGAGCCCCGAGCGCTCGCCCGCGCTGCAGGCTTCGAGATAGCGCGAATTGTTCTCCATGAAGATCGAGTAGTGGTCGAGCCGCTTCAATCCGTGCTTCCGGAACAGGTGGGCCAGCCGGTTGCTGCGTGCATCGAGCTCGCGATAGGTGACGGCCTCGCCGGTTGCCGCCATGATGAAGGCGGGCTGGAGCGGGCGCAGGCGGGCATGCAGGCCTGGGTACATCAGAGCTCCGGGTTTGACATCATGCGGCGAGATCGAGGATTTCACGCACCTCGGCCGGGCTCTCGATCTTGCGCGGATTGTGCGGGATCCAGTTCGTGCGCATCGCCTGTTCCGCGATGACGTCGAAATGCTCCGGAGAGACGCGCATTTCGGCGAGCCTGCGCGGCATGCCGAGCGAGCGGATGAAGGCATCGAGCACGTCGGCGGCATTGTGCCCGGGGAAACCCATCGCGGCGGCGGCGATCATCTGGCGCTCGGCGTTGGCGCTGGCATTCCAGCGCATCACCGCCGGCAGCATGATGCAGGAGGTGTAGCCGTGCGGCACGCCGAAGGCGGCACCGAGCACATAGCCGATGCCGTGGCTCGCCCCCATCGGCACGCCGGCCGCGAGCGCGCCCATGGACAGCCAGGTGCCGATCTGGGCATCCATGCGCGCGTCGAGATCGGTGGGGTCGGCCTTCACCCGCGGCAGCGCGTCCGCGAGCATCGCGAGCCCTTTCACCGATTGCGCGTCGGCATAAGGGTGGGTCTCGTGCGAGCAGATCGCCTCGACGCAATGATCGACGGCGCGGATGCCGGTGGACAGAAACAGCCATTCCGGCGTGTGCATTGTGATGGCAGGATCGAGGATGGTGGCGCGCGGCACCGTGAGCGGATGCCGCAGCATCTGCTTCACATGCGTTCTGCCGTCGGTCACGCCAGCGATCGATGAGAACTCGCCGCCGGCGATCGTGGTCGGCACGCTGATCTGACGCACCTTCGGCGCTGTCATCTCTGGTGTGACGCCCCTGTGCACGCGGATGCGGTCGATGCCTTCGATCGTGTCGATGCCATTGGCAAGGCAGAGCTGCACCGCCTTGGCGCCGTCCGTGATCGAGCCGCCGCCCACGGTCACGATCAGATCGGCGCCCGCCCCGCGCGCGGCATTGGTGGCGGCGATCACCGCTTCGCGCGGGGTGTGGGGCGGCATCGCATCGAACAGCCCGGCGCAGCGCGGCCCGAGTGCCTGGACGATCTTTGCGATTTCGTCGGTCTCGCGGTTCAGGGTGCCCGAGACCATCAGGAAGGCACGCCGTGTTCCCAGCCGGTCCATTTGCGCGACGATCGCGTCAGCCGCCGGATGGCCGAACACGACCTCCTCGATCGCACCGTAGACGACACGTCCCTGATGCACGCCTGTCCTCCCCGGACAATTCGTCTTGTTTTGTAAGGACTAATCTAGCTGAGCATCCGCCGCCCGTCATGTGCGAAGACGCTGGCTCCTTCTTACCCCCTCCAGGGGACGGTCGTGAATGCCGCTGCGCCATTGCCAACCTAACGTTGACCGATCGCCGCCGTCGCCCATCTCTTCGTGTCAACCCGCCATCCGGCCAGGGCACCGTTCCAGTCCCTGCGCATCCTTTGGTCTTGAAGAGTTCATCAACTCCAACCATCTTGGAACGCCCGCGGGTAAAGGCGTACCCTGCCTTTTCCGCGGCTTTTGAGGCGAGGACTTCGGATGACCGGACCGGACGGAAGCGAGCGACTTGTCAAACAGCACGATTTCGTTCAACCGAGGCACCCTGCGGTAGCTTGCCTCCTCGCCGCCGCCTTCGCGCTCAGCGGCTGCGGCCAGCCGGCCTCGCAAGCGGCCGCGCCGCCGCCTCCGCCTGTTACCGTCGCCCAGCCGGTCAAGCGCACCGTCACCGATTGGGACGAGTACACCGGCCGCTTCGAGGCGGTCGAGGAGGTGCAGGTGCGCCCCCGCGTCGGTGGCTTCGTCAACTCCGTCGAATTCCAGGACGGCGCGATCGTGCATCAGGGCGATCTGCTCTATGTGATCGATCCCCGCCCGTTCGAGGCCGTGGCCGAGCAGGCGGACGGCCAGCTCTCCGACGCCCGCGCCAAGGTGGAGCTCGCCAAGCGGGAGCTCGATCGCGGCTTGAACCTGGTGCAGACCAGCGCGGTCTCCGAGCAGGCCGTCGACCAACGCCGCCAGGCTTTGCAGGCCGCGCACGCCGCCGAGACCCAGGCCGAGGGTGCACTGAAGGCCGCCAAGCTCAACATCGAATTCACCCATGTGACCGCGCCGATCACCGGCCGTGTCAGCCGCCATCTCGTCAGTCCGGGCAATCTCGTGCAGGGCAGCGACGCCGGCTCCTCCACCTTGCTGACCTCGATCGTGACGATGGATCCGATCTACATCTATTTCGACATGGATGAGACGACCTTCATCAAATACAGCAAGCTGTGGTTCGAGGGTAAGCGCCCAAGCTCGCGCGACACAGCGAACCCGGTGCAGGTCACGCTCGCCGGCGAAACGAAGCCGTCGCATGACGGCTCCATCAACTTCCTCGACAACCGCCTCGATGTCTCCACGGGAACGCTGCGGAGCCGCGCCGTCGTCAAGAACACCGATCTGTCGATCCTGCCCGGCCAGTTTGGCCGCGTCCGCCTGATCGGCAGCGCACCTTACGAGGCGCTCTTGATCCCGGATGCCGCGGTCGCGACCGACCAGTCGCGCAAGATCGTGTTCGTGGTGAAGCCTGATGACACCGTCGAGGCGCGGCCCGTGGTGCTGGGGCCGCTCGACGAGGGCCTCCGCGTGATCCGCGAAGGGCTGAAGGCCGAGGACCGCGTCATCGTCAACGGCATCCAGCGGGCCCGCGTCGGCGCCAAGGTCGCCCCGTCTCCCGCGCCAGCGCCGGCCGGTGGCAAGGCTGGTGACAAGTCATGAATCTTGGTCGTCTGTCCATCAACCAGCCCATCCTCGCGATGGTGCTGTCGATCGTGCTGCTGATCGTCGGTACGCTCGCTTACTCGACGCTGCCGATCTCCGAATATCCGCAAGTGGTGCCTCCAACCGTCGTCGTCACCACGCAATATCCGGGCGCCTCGGCGCAAACCGTGTCCGACACCGTCGCCGCTCCGATCGAGCAGCAGATCAACGGCGTCGAGGACATGCTGTATCTCTACAGCCAGGCGACCTCGAACGGCCAGCTCACGATCACCGTCACCTTCAAGCTCGGCACGGACCTGGATAAGGCCCAGGTGCTGGTGCAGAACCGCGTTGCGATCGCACAGCCGCAGCTGCCTGACGAGGTCCAGCGCAACGGCGTCGTCACCCGCAAGAACTCGCCCGACATCCTGATGGTCGTGTTCATGTTGTCGCCGGACGACACGTTCGACCAACTCTATATATCCAACTACGCGCTGCTGCAGGTCCGCGACCAGCTGCTGCGCATCGACGGCGTCGGCGACATCCAGATCTTCGGCGCGCGCGACTATTCGATGCGGCTGTGGCTCGATCCTGACCGCATCGCCAATCTCGGCCTGACCTCGACCGAGGTGCTGGCCGCGATCCGTGCCCAGAACGTGCAAATCGCCGGCGGCCAGATCGCCGAGCCGCCGATCGCCGACCGCGCCTTCCAGCCCAACCTCGTCTTTACGGGGAGGTTGAAAGACAAGAAACAGTTCGAGGACATCCTGATCAAGGCCGGCTCCGACGGCCGCACCGTGCGTTTGCGCGACGTCGCCCGCATCGAGCTCGGCGCGCTCGCTTATTCCACCAACAGCTTCCTGCTGCGCAAATCCGCAGTCGCCATGCTGGTGACGCAGCGGCCGGGGTCGAACGCGCTCGCGACGGCAAAGAGCATCTCGGACACGATGGAGAAGCTCAAGACGAGCTTCCCGAAGGGCCTCGACTACAACATCGGCTACAACCCGACCGAGTTCATCGCACAGTCGGTCCACGAGCTGATCAAGACCATCTACGAGGCGATGCTGCTCGTGGTCGTCGTCGTGTTGGTGTTCTTGCAGGGCTGGCGGCCTGCGATCATCCCCATCATCGCGATCCCGGTCTCGCTGGTCGGCACCTTCGCGGTGATGGCTGCACTGGGCTTTTCCATCAACAACCTCACGCTGTTCGGCCTCGTGCTCGCGGTCGGCATCGTCGTCGACGACGCCATCGTCGTGGTCGAGAATGTCGAGCGGCATCTCGAGCACGGCCTCAGCCGGCGCGACGCGGCGTTGAAGACCATGGAAGAGGTCGGCGGCGCGCTGGTCTCGATCGCGCTCGTGCTGTGCGCGGTGTTCGTGCCGACGGCGTTCCTCGGCGGCATCTCCGGGCAGTTCTTCCAGCAATTTGCCGTCACCATTGCGGTTGCGACTGCGATCTCCTGTTTCTGCTCCCTGACGCTGTCGCCGGCGCTGGCCTCGCAGATACTCGTCCCGCACGAGGAGAAACGGCCGCCAGCCGCCTGGAATCTGATCGCACGCGCCTGGGGTACCTTCACCGCCGCCTTCAACCGCGTGTTCGACCGATTGGCGCACGGCTATGCCGGCGTCGCCAATTTCGTGATCCGGCACGCGGTGGTGATGCTGCTGATCTATGTCGTGTTGATCGGCAGCGCAGGCTGGCTGATCGGGACGACGTCGCAGGGCTTCATCCCCGCGCAGGACCGCGGCTACGTCATCATCTCGGTGCAATTGCCGGGGGCGGCGTCGCTGGCGCGGACCACCGAGATCGTGCGTGAGATCGAGCGGATCTCGCTGGATACGCCGGGTATCATCCGTGTCGCCGCATTCGCCGGCTTCTCCGGCGCCACGCGCACGCAGGCGGGCAATGCCGCCGCGCTGTTTCCGGTGTTCGATGAACCCGAGGCGCGTATCAAGAAGGGACTGACGGCGAATGCCATCACGGCGGAGCTGCGCAAGCGCCTCGCCGCGATCCAGGGCGCCTTCATCATCGTGATCCCGCCGCCGGCCGTGCCCGGCATCGGCACCGGCGGCGGCTTCGCCATCCGCATCCAGGATCGGCAGGGCCGCGGGCCCGAGCTGCTGGCGTCTGCAACCGACGAGCTCGTCGCCGCCGCGCGCAAATCCCCGGCGCTCCTCGGGCCCACGGTGTTCTCGCCGTTCTCGGCCAGTACGCCGCAGCTGTTCGTCGACATCGATCGTACCAAGGCGCAAAAGCTCGGAGTGCCGATTGCGAACATCAACGACACGATCCAGACCTATTTCGGATCGACCTATGTCAACGACTTCAACCTGTTCGGCCGAACCTATCACGTCACCGCTCAGGCGGATTTCCCGTTCCGCAAAGAGCCTGCCGATCTCGCGCGGCTGCGCACGCGCAATGCCTCGGGCGACATGGTGATGCTCGGCAGCGTGGTCGACTTCAGGGATGTCTCGGGCCCCGACCGCGTCGCGCGCTACAATCTCTATGCGGCGTCCGAATTGCAGGGCGAGCCGGCGCCGGGCGTGAGCTCGACCACCGCGCTCAACACCATCAAGAAGCTCGCCGACGAGACCTTGCCGAGCGGCTTCTCCTTCGAGTGGACGGACCTGTCCTATCAGCAGATCACCGGCGGCAATGCCGGCCTCTACGTGTTCCCGATCTGCGTGCTGTTCGTCTATCTCGTGCTCGCCGCGCAATATGGCAGCTGGACCCTGCCGTTCGCGGTGATCCTGATCGTGCCGATGTGCCTGCTCGCCGCCACCATCGGCGTCCGCATCATGGGCCAGGACGTCAACATCCTCACCCAGATCGGCTTCGTCGTGCTGGTGGGCCTGGCGGCAAAAAACGCCATCCTGATCGTCGAGTTCGCACGCGATATCGAGAAGGAAGGCAAACCGCGGCTGGAGGCCGTGATCGAAGCCTGCCGGCTGCGGTTGCGGCCGATTCTGATGACGTCCTTCGCCTTCATCCTCGGCGTGCTGCCGCTGGTGATCTCGTCCGGCTCCGGCTCCGAGATGCGTCAGGCCGTCGGCGTCGCCGTCTTCTTCGGCATGATCGGCGTCACGCTGTTCGGCCTCCTGTTCACCCCGATCTTCTATGTGGTGGTGCGGAACCTGGCGGACGGGCGCAACGAGAAGGGGGCGATCTCGTCATCTTGAGGTATTCGCGATACCCATGGGCACGGGCCGTCGTCTTCACTACACTCCGCGCGATTTCAAAACAGAACAATGCTGGGAGATAACAGATGAAATCAGTCCTTTTGGCCGCTGTCGCTACGTCGGCTTTGCTGCTGGCCGCGCCCGCCTCCGCGCAAGGAACGGGACAAGCCGTCAAGATCGGCATCCTCAACGATCAGTCCGGCGTCTACGCCGACTATGGCGGCAAATACTCCGTCGAAGCCGCGAAGATGGCGATCGAGGATTTTGGCGGCGAGGTGCTCGGCCACAAGATCGAGATGGTGACCGCCGATCACCAGAACAAGCCGGATTTGGCCACCTCCATTGCGCGGCGCTGGTATGACGCCGAGAATGTCGACATGATCACGGAGCTGACCACCTCGTCGGTCGCGCTCGCCGTGCAGGAGCTGTCGAAGGAAAAGAAGAAGATCGACATCGTCGTCGGCGCGGCGACGTCGGCCATCACCGGCAGTGCCTGCGTGCCCTACGGCTTCCACTGGGCTTTCGACACCCATGCACTCGCAGTCGGCACCGGCGGTGCGTTGACCAAGACCGGTGGTGATACCTGGTTCTTCCTCACCGCCGATTACGCGTTCGGCTACGCGCTGGAAAAGGACACCAGCGAGATCGTCACGGCCAGCGGCGGCAAGGTTCTGGGCTCGGTCCGCGTGCCGCTCAACTCGTCGGACTTCTCCTCCTTCCTGCTGCAGGCGCAGAGCTCCAAGGCGAAGATCGTCGGCCTCGCCAATGCCGGCCAGGACACCACCAACTCGATCAAGCAGGCGGCCGAATTCGGCATCGTGCAGGGTGGCCAGAAACTCGCCGGCCTCTTGATGACGCTTGCCGAGGTAAACGGTCTGGGGCTCCAGGCGGCGCAGGGCCTGGTCCTGACCGAAGGCTTCTATTGGGATCAGAACGACACGACGCGGGCCTTCTCCGAGCGCTTCTTCAAGCGCACCGGGCGGATGCCGAGCATGATCCACGCCGGCACCTATTCGGCGACGCTGAGCTATCTGAAGGCCGTGAAGGCCGCGGGCACCAAGGACTCCGAGGCAGTGGCCAGGAAGCTCAAGGAGCTGCCGGTCGACGACGCCTTCGCCAAGGGCAAGGTGCTCGAGAACGGCCGCATGGTCCATGACATGTATCTGTTCGAGGTCAAGAAGCCCTCGGAATCGAAGAAGCCGTGGGACTACTACAAGCAGCTCGCCGTCGTTCCCGGCGACCAGGCCTTCTCGAGCGCCAAGGACAGCGGGTGCCCGCTGACGAAGTGACGGTCTCGTCATTCCTCAATGCGAATGCCGCGCTCACGCGCGGCATTTTGTTTATGAGGCAATCCTCACACCAGCCGGTGCACCACCGCACCCAACGCTCCCGCCCACAGCGCAATGGCAGCGATGGCCTGGATCGCAAAGCCCGGACCGCGCTTGGCGGCGGCCCGCGAGTAGCCGACGAAATAGACGATGCGGCCGATGATCCAGACCGCGCCGATGCCGGCCGCGATGGCATCGCCGATATAGATCGCGAACAGCCACAGCGACGGCAGGAAGATCGGCATCCATTCCAGCGTGTTCATCTGAATGCGGAAGGCGCGCTCGAAGTCGGGATGGCCCGACATCGCCGGCACCTTGATGCCGGTCCGGGCCCGCGACCGCGAGACGTTGATGCAGGTGAAGAAATAAAATGCAAGCGCCAGCAGCGTGACGAGGGCGGTGAAATGGTACATCGCGCGTTCCCCAGAAAGACCGCGCTTCAATACCCGGTCAGCTCGAGATAGCCAACGCCATCATGCGTGCCGGCGAAGCTGATCGGTCCCTCCCAATAGGAAAAGCCGGTCCCCATCCACGCCCCGGGATTGAGCGGCTTGCAGGTGATCGAGAGGGATCGCGAGGGGATCGCGATCTGCCACTCCAGCGGCAGCTTGCGGCCGGCGACCTCGGCCGTCGCTTTCGGGGTCATCCGGATGTCGCTGCCCGCAATCATCTGCGTGCTGCCTGAGGCGCTGATCCAGTTGCCGAACGGATAATCGTGCCCGTCTTTCTGGCGCAGCCGGTACAGCATCAGCTTGTCGCCCGACGCCAGATGCAGCGACAGCCAGTCCCAGCCGGTCTGGTCGGCGTCGAGCGGCTGGCTGCTCCATTCGCGGTCCATCCAGGCCTGGCCTGAGACCTCGACCTGGACGTCGTCGATGGTGAGCGTGCCCCGCGCGCGGTAGAAAGGCTGGCTGTAATAGTAGGACGCCTGCCCGCGCTCCGACTTGCGGCTGTATCCGCCGTCACCCTGCAAGACGACGGGACGATCGGCGTCCAGCGTCAGCGCATAGCCGAAGTCGGTGCCGGAGGCTTTCAGCGTCACCGGCGCCAAGGTCCGATCGTCGGTACGCTCGGTCCCCTTCATCTCCCAATCGTCGATCCATGCCGCCAACGGCTTGGCCTCGACGCCGGCCTGCCCGATGCCGCCGCGCGAAAACAGCTCGTTGAAACGATGGGTGTCGGCGCGAGTCACCGCGGCATGCGCCATCCATATCTGCTGATTGGCCCAGCCTTCGGCTTGTGGTCCCGGCTTTTCTGCCTGGCGGAATAATGTCCATTGCAGCCCGCAGGCAGCGCCATTGCTGTCGACCAGGTTCGCCGTCAGATACCACCACTCGATGCGATAATCCGGATGCGGCCCGTGATCGCCAGGGAAGGTGAACGTCCTTCCGGGTGTGACTATCGCAAAGCCGTCGGCGGTCTCGCCGAGCCCGGCATAACCTTGCGCGCTGGCGCGGCGCGCGAAAGCCAGCGCGGCGATGCCGCCGGCAAACGCGCGGCGCGAGAGTTTGTCAGCGCTCATTGGCAAACACCTTGACGAGGCTCGCCGGCTGCATCCTTGCCAATCGCAAGACGGGCAGCAGCGCGGCGAACGACGATGCGACCAGCGCGACCGCGATCAGCTCGGCCAATTGCAGCGGAAACACATGGAACGGCAGCCGCCAGCCGAACGCCTTCACGTTGACGATCGCGATCAGGCACCACGCCACCAGCAGCCCGAGCGGCACCGCCAGCAGCGAGGTGAACAGCGCGACCGAGAGCGTCTTGGTCAGCTCGATCGCCGCAAGGCGTGGCCGGGTCATGCCGATCGCCCAGAGCGGCGCAAGCTGCGGCAGCCGTGAGTTCGCGAGCGTCAAGAGGCTGGTCAGCAGTGCGATGCCGGCGACGCCGAGCGTGAACGCATTCAGCGCCGACGTCACGGCAAAGGTGCGGTTGAAGATGCGGATCGATTCCGCCTTCACCGTGGCCTGGTCGGCCACGGCGCGGTCGTCGAGCGCGAACTGCTTTTGCAAGGCCGCGATCAATCCGGGGACCTTGTCGCGCGGGACAATCAGCCCGATCCGCGTTTGCGGTGTCTGTGGAAATTGCCGGATCAGCGCCGCGACATTCACCGCCAGCTGCCCCTTGGGATTGCCGTAATCGGCATAGATGCCGACAATGTCGAGCTCCCAGGTCCCCTCAGGCGCCGGCACCTCGATGACGTCGCCGACGCGGACATTGAGGCGACGGCTCAGCTGCTCGCTGATGAAGGCGGCATTGCCGGGCACGAGTTGCTCCCAGGCGTGCGGCGCGCTTTCCAGCAGCGGCCAGCGCTCGCGATAGAGCGGGTGATCGGGCAGGCCGAGCAGCTCCACCGGCTGCCCCTCGACCAGCGTCTCCGCGCGTCCGCCCGACAGGATCGCCTGGACCTCGCTGCGGTCCTTGAGCCAGTTGCGGACCGCGATCGCTTGCGCATTGTCGGCGGCGCTGATGTAGACGTCGGCGGCGAGCCGGCCGTCGAGCCAGCCGACAAAGGTGCGGCTGAACGTTTCCACCATGGTGGACACCCCGACATTGACTGAAAGCGCGAGCAGCAGCGCCATCAGCGCCAGCGACAAGCCGGAGAGCTGCTGCCGGCTGTCGGCCCAGAACCACAACGCCAAAGGTCCGCGCGCAAGACGCTGGCCAGCGAGCAGCAGCATCTCGAGGAAGGCCGGCAGGATCAGCGCCGCACCGAGCATCAGCGCGGCCAGCAGGCCAAAACCAGCGATCAGCGATTGGCCGTACTGGAGCAGCAACAGCGCGGCGGCGAACACGGCACAAGCGGCGAGGCTCTGCAGCACCAACCAGCGGCGCTGTCGTTGCTGCCAGGCCCGCGGCTGCGCGGTCGCGAGCACCGGCATCCTGACCGCCTTGATCAGGCTGGTCGCGGCCGCCACGATCGCACCCGCCACGCTGATGCCGATCCCGGCGAGCCACCATTCGGGCTGAAGCGACAGCTGCCCTGGAATCTGCGCGCCATAGAGTCCGCGCAGGGAGGCTGCGACATCAGGCAGGAGCGCAGCCGCGATGAAGTAACCGCAGACGAGTCCGATCAGCCCCGCGACCAGCGCCAGCGCCACCAGCTCCAGCACCAGCACGCTGTTGACGAGCCGCGCCGAGGCGCCGCAGGCGCGCAGGGTTCGCAGCATCGGCAGCCGTTGCTCGAAGGCGAGGCCGACGGCCGAGTTGACGATGAAGAGGCCGACGAAGAACGACAGCAGGCCGAAGGCGGTGAGATTGAGATGGAAACTGTCGGTGAGGCGCTCCAGCTCGGTCTCGGCGCTCGGCTCGACGCGCTGCAGTCGATCGCCGACGACGCTTTGCAGCGGTGCGGGCTTGCCCTTCGGCTTCCCGATCAGCAGGCGTGAGACCTGGTCCGGCTTGTTCAAAAGCCGCTGCGCGACCCCGATATCAACCACCAGCACATCAGGCACGAGCTGAGGCAGCACATGCAGCGGCGGCAACTTTGCCCCGCCGCTGGTCGATGGCATCGCGCCTTCGTCCTCGTGCAGATCGCCCAGCGTCTCCCGCGCCACCAGCGTCTGGCCGGGTGCGGCCACGAAACGACTCAAATCCCCCGCACCGAGGCGCGGTGCGTTGCCGACATCGGCGGGCAGCGTCACCGGCTCGATGCCGAGCAGCCGCATCGAACGTCCATTGATCTGAACCCGGCCTTCCAGCACCGGCGAAACCGGCCAGCCCGCGCGACGGAGTTTGATGAACAAGTCCTGTGGGAACGTCGCCGCATTGGGCGCGACCAGCGTGGCGGTGCGGACGCCGCCAAACGTCGCGGCCGCGCGATCATAGGCGGTGCGGGCCTGCTGGTTGATCGCCTGCACCCCGCTCCACAGTGCCGTTGCGGCGATCAAGCCGATCAGCAGCGTCGCGAACTGCATCCTGTGCCGCCGCCAATGGCTGAGCAGCACCGCGAGCACCCACAGCGCGCGCCTCATGCGATTCGTCCCGCATGGAGGACGACGTGCCGGTCGAGCGTGCCGGCCAGATGCAGGCTGTGCGTCACCATCAGGAAGCCGCAGCCGGTGCGCGCGACGAGATCGCGTGTCAGCGCCAGCACGTCCTCGGCGGTGGCTTCATCCAGATTGCCGGTCGGCTCGTCCGCAAGCAGCAGCGATGGTTTTGTCGCCAGCGCCCGCCCGATTGCGACGCGCTGCTGCTGGCCGCCGGACAATTGCTCGGGATAACGCTTGAGCAGGCCGCCCAGCCCGAGGCGTTCGACCAGCTCCCTGGTCCAGGCTGCATCATGCCGGCCGGCGATGCGCGCCTGGAAGGCGAGGTTGTCCGCCACCGACAGGCTCGGGATCAGGTTGAACTGCTGGAACACCAGCCCGATCCTGTCGCGGCGCAGCTCGGCGCGCCCGGCGTCGGAGAGGCCCGTGACCTCGGAATCCCCGAGCCGGATCGCGCCACCGTCGGCGGCATCGAGCCCGGCGATCAGGTGCAGCAGCGTGCTCTTGCCGCTGCCGGATTCGCCCGTGAGCGCGACGCGTTCGCCGGGCCTGAGATCGAGGTCGACGCCGCGCAGCACATGGACCAGCTCGCCGGCCGAGGTGAAGCTTTTGGAGAGGTTTCGGATGCTGAGCAAGATTAATGCGCCGGACGGAATGAACTCAATGCTGCGTAGCACACTTGCTGCGGAAATACCGGGGTTGCGTTGCCGTTCAAGCCGTTGTTAGCTCCCAGGACGGCCATGCAAAAAGTGCCGAAAAATGACATGTGGGGAGAACTATGAGCGCTCAGGCAACGCCGTCGGCGGCGGCTAAGACGGCAGAGGCATCCATGGCAACGCCGAAGGGCGCCTGGACCGTCACTTTTCTCCTCTTTCTCTTCATGGTCGTGAATTTCGCCGACAAGATCGTCGTCGGCCTCGCCGGCGTGCCGATCATGACCGATCTGAAGCTCGAGCCCGAGCAATTCGGCTTGCTCGGCTCCTCGTTCTTCTTCCTGTTCTCGATCTCGGCCATCGTGGTCGGCTTCGTCGTCAACAAGGTGCCGACGCGATATGTGCTGCTGACCCTCGCGGTGATTTGGGCACTGGCGCAGTTTCCAATGGTCGGCACCGTCTCCTTCACCACGCTGCTGGTCTGCCGCGTCGTGCTGGGCGCAGGCGAAGGCCCGGCATTCTCGGTGGCCGCGCACGCGATCTACAAATGGTTCCCGGACGAAAAGCGCACGCTGCCCACCGCGATCCTGTCGCAGGGCTCGGCCTTCGGCGTCATCCTCGCCGTGCCGGCGCTGAACTGGGTCATCGTCAATCACTCCTGGCACTACGCCTTCGGCGCGCTCGGCGTGACGGGCCTGATCTGGGTCTGCGCCTGGCTGGCCTTCGGCAAGGAAGGCCCGCTCGAGGACACGCAGGCGCTCGCTGCCACCGAGCCGAAGATTCCCTACGTCCAGTTGCTGACCTCGCGCACCTTTCTCGGCTGCGTGATCGCGACTTTCGGCGCCTATTGGGCGCTCTCGCTCGGACTCACCTGGTTCACCGCGTTCATCGTCACGGGGCTCGGCTTCTCGCAGCAGCAGGCCGGCTTCATCTCGATCCTGCCCTGGATATTCGGCGCCACCGTCGTGATCTTGACGGGCTGGATCTCGCAGGTGATGACAGCGCGGGGCTACAGCACGCGCATTTCGCGCGGCGTGCTCGGCTCGGCACCGCTGGTCCTCGGCGGCCTGATCCTGGCGACGATGCCGCATGCCTCGGGCGCTGGTCTTCAGATCGCGCTGCTCGTGGTGGGCGCGGGCCTGTGCGGCGCGATCTACGTCGTCTGCCCGCCGATGCTCGGCGAGTTCACGCCAGCCTCGCAGCGCGGCGCGGTCATCGCGATCTACGGTGCGCTCTACACGCTCTCGGGCATCATCGCGCCGATGGTGATGGGAAGCGTGATCCAACGCGCCGGCAGCATTCTGGACGGCTACATGACCGGCTACACCATCAATGCACTGGTGATGATAGGCTCCGGCGTCGTCGGCCTGCTGCTGCTCTGGCCGAACACCGAAAAGGCCCGCCTCACGCGCAGCGCGGCTCCGCGGCAAGCCGGGCTGAAGGGCGTGGTGTCGCCGACGTAAGGTTTGGCTGACAACTGACCAAACGCGGCTGTCGTCCCGGCCTTGGCCGGGACGACAGTTGAATTCCTGGTTACGCAGCCTTGGCCTGCGGCTTCCGTTCCGTGAGCGGCGACAGCACCACGGTCGCGACCATGAAGATCACGGAGGCGCCGAACACCCAATGCGGTGCGCTCTGGTCCATGATCCAGCCGAACAGCAGCGGCGAGACGATGCCGCCGAGATTGAAGCCGGTGGAGACGATGCCGAAGGCACGCCCGGCGGCACCGGGAGGCGCCGCATTGCGCACCAGCATGTCCCGCGACGGCGCGATCACGCCGGAGAGGAAGCCTGCGGTCGCCATCGTGCCGGTCAAGACCCAGCCCGGCAGCGCGACCACCGCGATCAGCAGCACGATCGCGGCATTCGCAGCAAAGCAGGCAGCGGCGACATAACCGTGGCGCTCGGTATGGTCGGCGAGGAACCCGCCCGCGAGGACGCCCACAGCGCTTGAGCCGAGGAACGCCGTCAGCGCGACGTTGGCGGCGGAGTAGGTTGCGCCGTAGCCGCTCATCAGCGCGACCACGCCGAAATTATTGATGCCGGCCACCGACAGGCTCAGCAGCATGAACAGTGCGGTCAGCGTCATCAGTGCCGGCGTGATGACGGGCTGTTTCGGTGCGTTTGCGTGTTCAGGCTTGGCCTTGTGCGCGCCGGCATCCGGAATGCTCATCGCCACCAGCAGCAGCGCGACCAGCACGCCGATCGCACCCGACGCAAGGAGGGCACCTGTCCCGCCGGACAGTGTGACGAGGGCCGCGACGATCGCCGGCGCGACGGCGCCACCAAAATAGCCGGCAAAGGTGTGGACCGAGAAGGCGCGACCCATCCGCGCCTCGTCCATATGCTCGGCGAGGATGGCGTAATCGGCGGGATGATAGACGCTGTTGGCGAGACCGAGCAGCACGCCGCAGGCGATCAGCGATGCGTAGCTGAGATGCAGGCCGAGCATGATCAGCGCGAGACCGCCGAGCGTCAGTCCGCCGAGCAGGATCTTGCGCGCGCCGAAATGGTCGACGAGATAGCCGGTCGGCGCCTGCGTCAGACCGGAGACGACCGCCGACACGGTCAGCGCGAAGCCGAGTTCGACATAGCCGACGCCGAGCTGATCTTTGAGGAACGGGAACAGCATCGGCAGGACCAGCAGATGGAAATGGCTGACCCAATGCGCGATCGAGATCCCGGTCAGCGTGCGCAGCGCGCTGTCCGCCTTGCCTTGTTCCGGTGCGGCGAGAACGTCGACCATTGCAGTTCCGTTTTGCCTCCGAGGGAAAGGCAAAATATCGACCAGGCAGCTTATTTGTCCATGAACGCAGGCGCATGGCAGGTAGCGCGGGCGGGCGCGAGGCCATCAATAAGGGCTCGATAGAGCCGCGTAGCACAACTGCGCTCCCTCCCCCACAAGGGGGGAGGGAACGTACGGTTCGTGTGGCAAGATCACCCTCTCAACACCTCATCCCCTCACAACGGCTCGTCATCAGGCCCATAGCGATCACGCTTCGGCGTGGCGATGTCGCCATCTTCATAATCGTCGTCGGTGTCGGGTGGCGGCTGGGGCTTCTTCGCCTTGTCGGCCGCGCTCTTCGTCTTCGGCGGTTCGCTCGGCTCGACGGTCTTGCTTCCGATCTTGCTTCCGATCTTGGCCATGGCTGGTCTCGGACGGTGATGCATCATCCGCTTCTAGTCTGAAAACAGGTGCGCTTCCTGACTTATCTCAAGCCTTCAGTGCACCACCGGCCCGCCCGCCTTTTTCCAGGCATCGATGCCGCCGGCGATATGCGCTGTATTGCTGAGCCCGGCCTCCTTGGCGGCGGCAACAGCCATCGCCGAGCGCTCGCCAAAGGCGCAGAAGAACACAACGCGGCGACCGGTGGCGGCTGCGACCTCGCGCAGCATGCCGCCCGGCTTGAGGCTTTCCTCGACGCTCGGATAGGGCGTGTGCAGGGCGCCTTCGAGCATGCCGTGTTTCATTCGCTCATTGGTCTCGCGCAGATCCACCAGCAGCATGTCGGGCCGGCCGAGAATGCGGATCGCGTCGACCGCGCTGAGCGCACGGCCCTCCTTCTCCAGCTCTTCCTGATGCAGGCCGACATGCATGTTGGCCGGCACCGCCACATCCATCATCTTCGGATTGGGCAGCTTCAAATTCGCCATCAGCTCGATATATTCGTCGACCGAGCGGACCTGGAGCCGCGGATTGTAGCGCTTCTCCTCGCCGATGGTGGAGACCGTGTCGCCCTTGTAGTCATGCGCCGGGAACACCATCGTCTCATCAGGCAGCTTGAGCAGCCGGTTGAAAATTGACTCGTATTGTGCGCGCGAAGAACCGTTCTGGAAATCGGTGCGTCCGGTGCCGCGGATCAAGAGCGTGTCGCCGGTGAAGACGCGGTCGCCCATCAGGTAGGAATAGGAATCGTCGGTGTGGCCCGGCGTATACATCACGTCGAGCGAGAGGCCCTCGATGGTCACCTTGTCGCCGTCGGCGACCCGCATCGCCACCACGTCGGCCTTGGTCTGGTCGCCCATCACCGTCATGCAATGGGTGCGGTTGCGCAGCTCGCCTAGCCCGGTGACGTGGTCGGCATGCAGATGCGTGTCGACGGCCTTGACCAGCTTGAGGTCGAGCTCGCGCAGCAGCTGGCAGTAGCGGTCGACCTTCTCCAGCACGGGATCGAGGATCAGCGCCTCGCCGCCGGGGCGGCTGGCAAGGATGTAGCTGTAGGTGCCTGAAACGCTGTCGAAGAGCTGGCGGAAGATCATGGCAGAACCCCGGCGTGCAGTGGTTTCGAGGATTCTACTACGTCGGAGGGCTACAGGAGAAGTAATTCACTGCGGAGAGAAGAGATTTTAGAAAATTTTTATTGCGGCGCAGGGACGACGGCGGCGTGTGATGCGGCAGAAGGGGCTACGGCCTGACCAATGTGTACCCGTTCTCCGCCAGAAACAGGATCTGCCCCACGCCGACCTGCACCGGTGTCGCCCCCGGAATGAACTCAGGCCTTTTTCCCGTCTCGCGCTCGACCGTATCCACTGTGTTGAGGCAGATGTCGAAGCGCACGCCCTGTGCGATCAGGCTTTCGACCTGCTTGCGACGCTCGTTGCCCGACAGCAGCAGATCGATGCCGGGACCGAAGGCGACGACCTCCACCGCGATCTTGTCGGGGTCATAGGCCTTCAGGAGATTGTTGGCGACGCTGAGCACCAGCGCCTGCTTCCTGGCATCGCCGTCGGAGAGCTGCAGCACGATCTTGTGCTCGGCGAACGGTTTGTCCTGGAGCGCCGCCTGCTGCGCGAACGCGAGAGGCGCCGCCGCCCAGGCGAGCAGCGCCAGCAGCATCGTGCGAAAGACTTGCGAGCGCATATCCTATCCTGCAATGCCCGGGTTGCCGTCCACACCCTTCAGCGTGACGCCGGCGCCGAGGCGCTCCTGAAACATCCGGCCCGATCGCAGATATCTGCCGACGACGTCCCACACCGGCGCGCCCTGCTGGCCGTTCACCGAGGCCCAGCCCGCGACCTTGTAGTGACGGCTTGCCGAGATCGCCCTGCCGTTGTCGAGCTTGAGTTCGGAGATGCGGCTGCCCATGCTGTTCGCAGGCGCGCAGGTGTAGCTCAGTCCGCCCGCGCGGACCATGTCGCCGCCCTGCTGATGATAGGGATCGGTATTAAAGAGATTGTCGCAGACGTCTTCCAGCACATCCTTGATTTGCGCGCCGGTCATCTCCTGCACGTAAGTGTCGGGATAGGTGATCGCGGTTTCCGCGAGCACATCTTCCATGGTGATGGGCTGGCCGGACAAGGCGGTGAGGCCCCAGCGGAAGCCCGGCGACAGGGCGATCTCGGCGTTGAGCTCAGTGCGCAACGCAGTGCAGATCAACTCGTCGACAGGGCCGGCGAAATTGTCGCGGCGATAGAGCAGGCGGTCGGGCGTTGCGATCTTCTCGGACCAGTCGGTCACAACTGGCGCGCGCAGCTTTCCGATCAACTCGGCCATGGCGGGATCGGGCTTCAGCAGCTCGGAATAGACAGGCAGCAGATGATATCTGACGTCGCTGACCTTGCCCTTGTCGAGTGCGAGATCGAGCACACCCAGGAATTTTCCGTTCGAGCCGGCATTGGTGACGAGCGTCGTGCCGCCGGCGTTCTTCATCGGGACGGGCTGCGGCACGGCGTCATGGGTGTGGCCGCCGAGAATGACGTCGATGCCGGTGACGCGGGTTGCAAGCTTGAGGTCGACGTCCATGCCGTTGTGCGACAGCAGGATCACCGCGTCGACCTTGTCGGTGCCGCGCAACGCGTCGACATGCTTCTGCAGCTCCTCCTCGCGGATGCCGAAGGTCCAGTCCGGCGTGAACCGCTTGGGATGCGCGATCGGCACGTAAGGGAAAGCCTGGCCGATCACCGCGACGCGATGGCCACTGAGCTCTTTGATGATCGACGGCTTGAACACGCGCCCGCTAGCCTTGTCGAAGGCGGGGGCGTCGTTGAACGCGGCTTCCTCGGTCAGGAAGACGTTCTGCGCGAGGAACTCGCCCTTGAAGTGCTCGAGATTGTCGCGCAGCGCCTGCTCGCCATAGGTGAATTCCCAATGCCCGGTCATGGCCTCGATGCCGAGCAGATTGGCGACCTCCACCATGTCGCGGCCCTGCATGATGTTGGCAAGCCCCGTGCCCTGCCAGAGGTCGCCACCGTCGACCAGCATGGCACGCTTGTCGCCGACATCGGCGCGCAGACGGTCGATCAGTGTCTTCAGATGGGCGAAGCCACCGAGCTTGCCGAACCGGCCGGCAGACTTCTCGAACTCGATGGAGGTGAAAGCATAGGCATCGGCACTGTCGGGCCGGATGCCGAAGCGCTCCAGGAACGCGCGCGCGACCAGATGCGGCGGCCGTCCCGACATCTCGCCGACGCCGATATTGACGCTGGGCTCGCGGAAATAGACCGGGTTGAGCTGCGCATGGGTGTCGGTGGTGTGCAGGATCCGCGCGTTGCCGAAGCGCTCGATGTCGTAGATGCTGGCGGCTTCAGCACCGTGCGCACGCCACGGCAGGCCGAGCGAGGTGGCGACAGCGGCTGTACTCTTCAGGAAATCGCGGCGGCGGATCGCCATCACACATTCTCCGCGCCGGTTCTCGGCAGTTCCACTGGGCGCTAGTCTAGCGGATTTCCATTGCCTTCCAGGCTTCTTTTTCGGAGCTCGCCTGGACAATCGACGCCTTCGCCAGCGCTTCGGCTTCTTTTGCCGCAGCCACGGCGCCGTCGAAATCGCCGCCATCGCCCGCCTTCTTGGCAGCCGCCAGCGTCGAGACGGTCGTGGTCCACTGGTTGCGCATCCCTGACGCCTCCTTGGAGGCTGCCTCCGCGGCGGCATAGGCAGCCTTGTAGTCTGCTTCATTTGCCGCGCGCGCTGAAGGCGCGAGGCTCGAGAGAACCAACATCGCCAAGACAAGTGACCGCTTCATGGCCGCGCTCCCGGGCCTGAGATCGGCAGGCCGTTGGCGACGTAGGACAGGAAATATTCGACGTCGCGATATTCGTCCGCCTGCGGCTCCAGCGGAACCGCGCGGGTCTGGCTGTTGCAGGTGATGAAGCGGCGGCTGATGGTGCCCATGCCGCTCCATTCGGAGCGATAGATCGGCATCGCGTTCAGGATTCCGAGTGCCGGCGCCAGGATCTCGGCGCGGATGCGCTCGCCCGGGCTTTGGACATGGCAGCTCGCACAGGAGAAATTCAGCTGGCCGCGGCGGGTGTAGAAATAGCGCTTGCCGTTCTCGAACGCTTCGAGCGCGCGGGGATCGTCGGGGATCCTGATGTCCATCGGCTTGCCGCGCGAGGTGAAGGCCATGTACGCGGTGAGCGAGGCCATCTCGTCCTTGACGTAGGAGTAGGGCGCTTCGCCATTGGCCTCGCGGCAGCGGTTGAGCGCGAGCTCCAGCGTGACGACCTTGCCTTCCTTCGTGTCGAAATAAGGATAGTTCTGGCGAATGCCGATGCCGCCGTTCGGGAAGCAGTCGGCGTAGGTCTTGCCGTTCTTGAACGGCGTCGCAAACATCTCCTTGCCGGCGTCGAGCGAGAACTCGTAAGGCGGGAATTCTTCCTTCTCCTGCCACTGCCGCTTCATGTCCTCGTTCATGGAATAAGGACCGTTGACGAAATCGTCGTGCTTCACATCGGGAAACTTCTTGAAGAAGAAGTTCTGGAACGCCTTGGCGTCGGCCGCGGGATCGACCTTGTCGGCGGCGCTCACGCGGGGAACGGCGAGCGCAAACGCGACGAACGCGGCACCCAACGAACCACGCAGGAGGGAGATACCGGCTTTCATCACGTGATCTTCGCGGTGATCTCGTCGGAGCCGCCCTTGTTGTCGGTCCAGGAGATCTTGAGGTCGTCGCCCTTCTTGCCGCCCTTGAAGCTGAACTTGACGTAAGGGTCCTTGGAGACGGCCGGGCCCCAATCGGCGACGAAGACCTCCTTGCCGTTACAGGCGAACTTCAGCTCCTGGATGAAATGCGGCGGGATCAGCTCGCCCCTGGCGTCCTTGACGAAGCCGGAATCCATGGGGTGCTGGATCAGCGCCTGCACCTCGGTGATGTCGCCGTTGGCGGTGGCGCGGACGCGAATGCTGGATGCCATCTCGATTCTCCTAGCCGCCGCAGCCACCGACGGTGACTTTGACTTCCCTGGTCGCGCTGAAGAGCTTGCCGTCGGCCTCGACGATCGCGACCACGTTGGTGGTCTTGGCCATCTTCAGGCGATTGGCGATGCTGGGCATCGTACCGTCGGGAATCCTGTAGCTCGCCGCGAGCGCGTTCGGGTTTTCGGCGACGAAGAACGAGATCGAGGTGACCTTGTCCAGCGTCGTCGTCACCGAGATCGGCACCACCGCGCCGTTCTCGGCGATCTCGGGCGCATCGAGCTTGACCTTGTCGGAGGGTTCCGCGGTCTTGCCGTAGAGCGCCTTGATCGCGTCGGCCTCGCTCTTTTGCTTGAACGCGGCGTCCGGGTATTTGTCATTGGCCGCGGCGCGCGCCGGCGCGAATGCGAGATTGCCGAGGCCGAACAGCACGACCGAGGCTGTGCCCTGAAGGATCAGGCGCCGCGTCGCGTGAGGGCCGGTGGTCGTGGTCATCAAAGGTCTCCTTGCCCACCGTTACAGCGTTTGCAGGAAATCAACGATCGCGTTGATCTCCCGTTCGGTCAGAATCCGGTTGCGACCGAACGGCGGCATCATGGTCTGCGGGTTGCGCTTGGTCTCGTCGATCAGGATCGCGACCAGATCGTTGCGGTCGGGATACTTGGCCTTGAGGTCTTTCAGCTCGGGCCCGATCGTGCCCGGCAAATCGCCGCCCTTGATGACATGGCAGGTCAGGCAATTGCCCTTGCCGCGGTCGAAGGCGAGCTTCTCACCCTCGGCGACGGTGGATTGCGCGCACGCCGGGCGCGCGGCGAGGCCCGTGAGCACGACCAGCGCGAGGAGCAGGGCGGGCTTGTGAGGAAAGGCGGTCAAGGCGTCGTTCCGAGGCTTATGACGTCCGGAAAAGATAATGTTCAAAAGCACAAAGGACATGCCCTGACAATCAAGACTATGCAGGCCGCAAAATGGCGTTAATATCTTCCGCATTGCAACTGAAGTGAAGGATCGTTCATCAAGCCGGCCTTGTCAGGCAAGGTCCGGGGCGTTTGGCCCTTGTTGCGTTTTGGTCTGCTTTCTCATTTCCGGGGACACCATTTGGCTGAATATGTCGTTGAATTTGGCAGGGACGGCGGCAGGGTCGAATCCGACGGCCGGCTCGATGCGCCGGCTTTCCATCGCAATCACGGGCCGCTCTGGGCAGCGCTCGACAAGCATCTCGCCGGGCGGACGGGCGACGTGGTCGAGGTCGGCAGTGGAACCGGCCAGCACGTGGTCCATTTCGCCCGCCATACGCCGGGTCTCGTCTGGTGGCCGAGCGACCTCAACCAGCGCCACGTGAAGAGCATCGAGGCCTGGCGCCTGCATTCGGGCCTGCCCAACATCCGTTCGCCGCTGCGGATCGATCTCTCCGATCCGGACTGGTGCCCGGAGATGAAGAACGGGCAGGGGCCGAACAACCTTGCCGCGGTGTTCTGCGCCAATGTCATTCATATTGCGCCCTGGAGCGTGGCCGAAGGCCTGTTCGCCGGCGCCGGCCGCTATCTGCGCGCCGATGGCCAGCTGTTCCTCTACGGCCCGTTCAAGCGCGACGGCAAGCACACGGCCCTGAGCAACGCCGTGTTCGACACCTCGCTGCGCGAAGGCAATTCCGATTGGGGCGTGCGCGACGTCGGCGATGTCGAGACACTCGCGCGCGGCGTGGGTCTTCGTCTCGTCGATGCGATCGAGATGCCCGCGAACAATCTGACGCTGGTGTTCGCGCGCGGGTGAGGCCATCAGGCCTCACCCTCCTTCCACCCGATCTTCTCCTTCAGAAACTGAAACCCGAGCACCTGGAAACCGGCGCGCTCCTTGTTGTCCTTGCCGTAGCCGTGGCCGCCGGCTTCAGGCTCGTAGAACCAGGCCTCATAGCCCATCGCCCGCAGCTTGGCCGCCATCTTGCGCGCGTGGCCGGGATGGACGCGGTCGTCGCGCCGCGTGGTGGCGATCAGGATCGGCGGATAGGGCTGGCCGGGCCTTGCGTTGTGATAGGCCGAATAGGTCTTGAGCCATTCCCACTCTTCCGGCTTGTCGGGGTCGCCATATTCTGCAATCCAGCTCGCGCCCGCAAGCAGCTTGGTGTAGCGGCGCATGTCGATCAGCGGAATGGTGCAGAACAGCGCGCCGAAACGCTCGGGGTATCGCACCAGCATGTTGGTGATGAGGATGCCGCCGTTCGATCCGCCCTGGGCTGCGATGCGCTTCGGCCTGGTCACGCCGCGACGGACGAGGTCGGCTGCGACCGCCGCGAAGTCGTCGTGCGACAGCTTCTTGCCGGCGTAACGGCCGGCATCGTGCCAGCGCGTGCCGAACTCGCCGCCGCCGCGCAGATTCGCCTGTACGGTCGTGCCGCCGCGCTCCAGCCAGAGCTTGCCGAGCGCGGAATTGTATTGCGGCTTCACGGCGAGCCCGAAGCCGCCATAGGCGCTCATGTAAACAGGCGCATCCCCTGACGCGCCGGCGGGTCCGGTCTGCACATAGGGAATGCGCTCGCCGTCAACGGAGATCGCCTCGTGTTGCGTGACCACGAGGCCGTCGGCATTGAAAATCTTGGGCGCCTGCTTCAATACAACAGGACTCTCGACGCCGCGCTCGATCAACAGCAGCGATGGCGGCGTGAGCGGGTCCTGCACATTGGCGAGCAGGTCGCCATTGCTCTCGGACTGGTGCGCATCGAGGCTCCAGACCTCGACCACGCCGATGTCGGGGAGCCCGGGCAGTGTCTGCCGAGACCAGCCGTTCGGTGATGGCGTGCAGATCTCGTGGATCGGCCGCAGCTCGTCGAGAATGGAAAGCAGGAGCTTGCCGTCGCTCCAGGAGAAACCCTGCAACGCGCGTCGCGGCCCCGGCTGGAACAGCACCGCGAAGTCGCGGCTGCCAGCCAGGAATGCAGGGAGCGAAATGCCGAGCATGGCATCGGCTTCATAGCGATGCCCCGCGACCGACCAGGTTTCCCGCGGCTTGATCGAGAGCCAGTCCCCATGAACCTGCATCCAGACGTTGCTGGGCAGATCGAGCCTGGTGGTCGCGCCTGATGTGGTGCCGATCGAGCTGCGGAAATTGAAGAAGTCGGACTGGTCGATGAACCAGATGCGTTGGGGCTGCACGGTGTCGTCGACAAAGCTGTACACCCGCATGTGGTCGGACGTCGTCTCGAACACCACCGGCGCCTGCTCGACGCTGGTTCCCCGGCGCCACAGCCGCACGGTCCTTGCATAGCCCGAGGTCGTGGCCATGCCGTCGCCAAGCGCGCTCGACAGCAGCAGCGTGTCGGCATCGACCCATTCAGCGCTGCCCTTGGCTTCCGGCAGAAAGAATCCGTCCGCCACAAAACTCTTCGTCTCGGTATCGAACTCACGCAATGTCACGGCATCGCTGCCGCCCCGCGACAGGCTCAGGATGACCCGCGCAGCTCCGGGCCGCGACGATACCCAGCTGATCAGCCAGTCCTCGCCTTCCGTCGCGGCGAGCTGGTCGACGTCGAGCAGGATCTCCCAGGAAGGCCTGGCCTTGCGAAAATCATCCAGCGTGGTCCGCCGCCACAGACCACGCGGATGGTCAGCGTCCTTCCAGAGATTGTAGAGCCGGCCGCCGCGCCGCCGCACGTCGGGAATATTGTCGGGACGGTCGAAGATCGCCGCGAGGATATCACGGTCACGCGCGAACGCCGCGCCGCCGAATGTGTCCAGCGTCATCAGGTTCTGCCGTTCGACGAAATCGAGCGCGCGGGCGCCTTCGATCTCCTCCAGCCAGAGCCAGGGGTCGTCGTCGGGAGCATCGAGCGCAGGCCGGTCGTCGATGGACATGAACGTAACTCCCTGAAAAGCGGCGGGATAGGATTTGATCGAAGCGCAAGCCGTCAAGAGCGGGGGCCGCTATCATCGGCCCGATTGCGTCGGAGGCATGGCCTGCGCCCGTTTGCGCCGGTTGCCCGGCCCTTTCGGCCCCTCCATAGTGCCGGGAATCAACAAGGCCCTTCCGGGCGGAAATGCCGATGATCGACGTGACTGCAGCCGATGAGATCGCCGGGGACGCTCGCGTGCGTGCCAATGTGGTGCGTCTTGCCGCCGCGCAGGCGCTGACGGGTGCCAATTCGGCCGTGATCTTCGCCACCGGTTCGATCGTCGGCGCTACGCTGGCGCCCGACATGTCGCTCGCGACCGTGCCGTTGTCGATGTACGTCGTCGGGCTCGCGGCCGGCACGCTGCCGACAGGCGCGATCTCGCGCCGCTTCGGCCGCCGCTGGGCCTTCGTCATCGGCACCGGCCTCGGTGCGCTCACCGGCATGATCGGCTCGTTTGCGATCCTGCACGCATCCTTCGCACTGTTTTGTCTGGCGACGTTCCTCGGCGGCCTCTACGGCTCCGTAGCGCAATCCTATCGCTTCGCGGCCGCCGACGGCGCCAGCTCGGCCTACCGGCCGAAAGCCGTGTCGTGGGTGATGGCGGGCGGCGTGTTCGCCGGGGTGCTCGGTCCGCAGCTCGTGCAGTGGACCATGAACATCTGGTCGCCCTATCTGTTCGCCTTCAGCTTCCTGGTCCAGGCCGTGGTTGCGCTTGTAGCGATGGGCATCGTCGCCGGCGTCGATATGCCGAAGCCCGCGCCGGCGGATCTGCATGGTGGCCGGCCGCTGCTGACCATCGTGACCCAGCCGCGCTTCATCGCGGCCGCGCTCTGCGGTGTCATCGCCTATCCCATGATGAACCTGGTGATGACCTCGGCGCCGCTCGCCATGAAGATCTGCGGCTTAAGCCTCTTCGATTCCAATTTCGGCATTCAATGGCACATCGTCGCGATGTACGGGCCGAGTTTCTTCACCGGCACGCTGATCGCCCGCTTCGGCGCACCCAGAATCGTTGCCGCCGGATTGCTGCTGGAAGCAGGCGCCGCCGCCATCGGTCTCTCCGGCATCACCGCGATGCATTTCTGGGCGACGCTGATCGTGCTCGGGATGGGGTGGAATTTCTCTTTCATCGGCGCCTCCGCGCTGGTGCTGGAGACGCACCGGCCGCAGGAGCGCAACAAGGTGCAGGCTTTCAACGATTTCCTCGTTTTCGGCATGATGGCGATCGGCTCGTTCTCATCGGGGCAGCTGCTTGCGAATTACGGCTGGTCCGCCGTGAACATGGTGGTGTTCCCGCCTGTTGCCGTCGGCCTCGTCGCGCTCTCGCTCGCGTCCTGGGCCCGCCGCCGCAGGGCGCGGCTCGCAGCAGCGATGGGCGAGTTCCCGGACGCGATTTGAATTGGCGGCAGGCTGTCAGCAGCGTTGATGGTTCGATCGCGGTCGAAGTGATTTTCGGAAGTCGGGTTGTTACATGATGCTCGTCATGAACAGGCGAGCGTGAAGGCGCTCGCGGGGGAGAAGAAGGACAAAGCGCAAATGCTCGACAATCCCCGCTCCACCACGTCGATCGACGAATCCTCGCTCCGTTACGAAGGCTGGCGCATCGTCGCCGTTTGCTTCCTGCTCGCGACCTTCGGCTGGGGCCTCGGCTTCTACGGCCAGAGCGTCTATGTCGCCGAGCTCCAGCGCGCACGGGGCTGGCCGGCCTCGCTGGTCTCGTCCGGCACGACGTTCTTCTATCTGTTCGGCGCGCTGCTGGTGGTCTTCGTCGGCGAAGCCGTCCGGAAATATGGTCCAAAACTGTGCCTGATATCAGGCACGGTGGCGATGGCGGCAGCTGGCGTCGCGATCGGCGCGGTGCGCGAGCCCTGGCAGCTCTATCTCGCGGATGCCGTGCTCGCCTTCGGCTGGGCGGGCACCAGTCTCGCCATGATCACCAACACGATCAGCCTGTGGTTCGATCAGAAGCGCGGCATGGCGATCAGCCTGGCGTTGAACGGCGCCAGTTTCGGCGGCATCGTCGGCGTGCCGCTGCTGGTGAACATGATCGGCCATGTCGGGTTTGCCAACGCGATGTACGCGGCCGCGGGCGCCATGCTGGTGCTGCTGGTGCCGGTGATCCTGATGGTCGTGGGCCGCCCGCCCGATCTTCATGGCTGGCATGGGGCGACGAAAGCAAAGCCGCAATCATCGGCGCAGATCCGCGGCAATGCACTGCGTGACGTCGGCTTCCTCACGGTGACGATTGCCTTCGCGCTGGTGCTGTTCGCGCAGGTCGGCTTCATCGTGCACTTGATCGCGTTCCTCGATCCCGTGATCGGCCGTGAGCGCGCCGCCGCAGCGGTTGCGGTGCTCACCGCGATGGCGGTGATCGGCCGGGTGCTGTTCTCGATGGTGATCGACCGCCTCAACCAGCGGCTTGCTTCCGCCCTGTCATTCCTGAGCCAGGCCGCCGCGCTGTGCGTGGTCATCAACCTGCACAATGACTATGTGCTGATCGCGGCCTGCGCGGTGTTCGGCTTCTCGGTCGGCAATCTCATCACCTTGCCGTCGCTGATCGTGCAGCAGGAGTTCGATTCTGCCTCGTTCGGCGTGCTGATCAGCCTCAACACGGCGATCAACCAGGTGACCTATGCGTTCGGCCCCGGTGTCGTCGGGGCCTTGCGGGATTGGTCCGGGAGCTACGCGTTGCCGTTCTATCTCTGCATCGCGCTGGAGGTGGCCGCGGCGGCGCTGATCATGGTGCGGGGGAAGTCGCGGTCAAGGGCTGCGTAGGGACGCAGCGATGTCTCCACGCACTCCGTCATTGCGAGGAGCTCGCGACAAAATTGCGAAGCAATTTTGCGCTGAAGCGACGAAGCAATCCAGACTGTTTCCGCGGAGACGGCCTGGATTGCTTCGCTTCGCTCGCAATGACGGGGAGAGAGTGGAGTTTACCTCTCCCGCTGTCTCAGCAACGCCTCCACATCCAGCCGCTTCGTGAACATCGCGAGCTTCCCATCCGGCCCGAGCGGCCATTGCTCCCGCGGCTTGTCCCAATACAGCTCCACGCCGTTCTGGTCCGGATCGCGCAGATAAAGCGCTTCGCTGACGCCGTGGTCGCTGGCGCCATCCAGCGCAATGCCGGCCGAGAGCACGCGATGCAGCGCATCCCCGAGCGCCGGCCGGGTCGGATAGAGGATCGCGGTGTGAAACAGCCCGGTCGTGCCTGGCGGCGGCGGCGAGCCGCCCTTGCTCTCCCAGGTGTTGAGCCCGATGTGGTGATGATAGCCCCCGGCCGAGATGAAGGCCGCGCCGGAGCCCATCCGCTGCATCAGTTCGAAGCCGAGCACGCCGCAATAGAAGCCGAGCGCGCGATCGAGATCGGCGACCTTGAGGTGGACGTGGCCGATCCGTGTGCCGGCGGCGACGGCTTTGTTGTCCGACATGGTGGTGCTCCCTGATGAACTCCACATAAGGCGGGCTCCGGGGCAGCGCCACTGGCCGATCCCGAAACCCAGCGTTTCCTGATGCGCAATTGCGCATCGGGGCCGGAGCTACGAAAGCTCCGGCACCTCGCCTTCGGGCAGCTCGAACTCAAAAGCATTCAGCGTCATCGACACCATGGTGTAATAGCCGCACAGGCCGATCACCTCGACCACGCCGCGCTCGCTCAGCAATGCAACGGCTGCATCATAGAGGCCCTTCTCGACGCCGTGCCCCTCGTGCAGCGACTTCGCGAGATCGTAGATCATCTTCCCCTTGGGATCGTCAAACTCGGGCGTGCGGCGATCGCGGATCGCATCGATGATTTCAGGCTCCATGCCGGCCGCGAGCGCGAGGCGCTTATGCGCATACCATTCGTAATGCGCGGTCCAGTGCCGCGCCGTGACCAGGATCGCGATCTCCGACAGCTTTGCCGGAAACATCGTGTCATAGCGCAGCACCTCGCCGAGTCTCGTGGCGTGACGGGCCATGTCGGGGCTGTTGAGCCAGGCCATCATCGGCGCCGGTGGCTTGCCGCGTTTGCCGGCAATCGACTCCTCATAGGTCTGCCGCTGGCTCTCACTCATTTCGCCAGGCGAAAGAAGTTTCAGGCGCATTGTCGTTTCCTCTTTGTTTTCAAGCGCCACTATAGCTGAATGCGGGCTGCGGAAGAGGTTGAATTCCACGGTGCGATGGCCCAGAATCGCGCCCAACAAATCTGATCTGACTGATGGAAACGACCATGAGCGAGACTGAAGCCGCCGATCTCGAACAATTCCGCAAGGAGACGCGGGCTTGGCTGGAAGCCAATTGCCCGCCGGAAATGCGCAAGCCCGCCACTGCTGACACGGATGTGTTCTGGGGCGGGCGCAACGCAAAATTCTCCTCCGAGCCGCAGCGCATCTGGTTCGAGCGGATGCGCGACAAGGGCTGGACTGTGCCTGATTGGCCCAGGGAATATGGCGGTGGTGGTCTCAGCCCCGCCGAGCACAAGGTGCTGCGTTCCGAGATGGCCAGGATCGGCGCGCGTCCGCCGCTGTCGAGTTTCGGCATCTGGATGCTCGGGCCGGCGCTGTTGAAATACGGCAACGAGGCGCAGAAGAAAGAGCATCTGCCAAAAATCGCGGCGGGCCTGATCCGCTGGTGCCAGGGATATTCCGAGCCGAACGCCGGCTCCGATCTGGCCTCGCTGCAGACCCGCGCCGAAAGCGACGGCGACGATTTCGTCATCACGGGCTCGAAAATCTGGACCTCCTACGCCAACTACGCCGACTGGATCTTCTGCCTCGTCCGCACCGATCCCACGGCGAAGAAGCACGACGGCATCAGCTTCATCCTGTTCGACATGACCTCGAAGGGCGTCACCACCAAGCCGATCCTGCTGATCTCAGGCTATTCGCCGTTCTGCGAAACCTTCTTCGACGGCGTCCGCGTGCCGAAATCGCATGTGGTCGGCACCGTCAACCGCGGTTGGGACGTCGCCAAATATCTGCTGCAGCACGAGCGCGCGATGATTTCAGGCATGGGCGAACGTGGCGTCGGCCGTCCGCTCGGTCAGATCGCCGCGGATTCCGTCGGCTCCGATGCGCTGGGGCGGCTCGACGATTCCATGCTGCGCGGCCAGATCGCGACGTTTGACGTCGATGAAGCCGCGCTCGCGGCTTGCGCCGAGCGTGCAGTCGATCTCGCCAAGGCGGGGCAGGCGCATCCGGCGTTCTCCTCGGCGATGAAATATTACGGCACGGAGCTCAACAAGCGCCGCTACGAGATCCTGATGTCGGCCGGCGGCGTCGATGCGCTGGAATGGGAGAGCGAGCGCTCGCGGCAGGGCGCCCGCCCGCGCGCCTGGCTGCGCACCAAGGCCAACTCGATCGAGGGCGGCACGTCCGAGGTCATGCTCGGCATCGTCGCCAAGCGCATCCTGGATTTGCCGGGGGCGTAAGCCACGCTCTCACCACACCTCGTTCCGGGGCGCGCAATGCGCGAGCCCGGAATCCATACTCCCGATCGTGGTTATGGATTCCGGGCCTGGCCCTTCGGGCCATCCCGGAATGACGGAGAATGTCTAGATTTCGAATCGGAAACACACCCATGGCCCTCGTCCTCACCGAAGAACAATCGATGCTCCGCGACAGCGCGCGCGGGCTGATCAGCGACAAGGCGCCGGTGTCGCACCTGCGCAGCTTGCGCGATTCCAAAGATCCCACCGGCTTCTCGAAGGAGCTGTGGCATTCCTTCGCCGAGATGGGCTTTGCCGGCTTGCTCGTGCCGGAAGAATTCGGTGGCAGCGGTCTCGGCTTCATGGAGGCCGGAATCATCATGGAGGAGATCGGCCGCACCCTGATGCCGTCACCCTTCCTCGCCACCTCGGTGGTCGCGGCCTCGGCCCTGAACCGCGGCGGCAATGCCGCGCAGAAGTCGGAATATCTGCCGAAGGTTTCCAACGGCTCGCTGCTCGCGACGCTTGCGATCGACGAAGGCGCCAAGCATCGTCCGCTGCAGACGAACTTGCAGGCCGTGCGGGCGGGCAACGGTTTCAAGCTGTCCGGTGCCAAGGCGCTGGTGGTTGACGGCCACGTCGCCGATCTCTTCATCGTTGCCGCGCGCACGGCCGGATCGGCCGGCGAGCGCGACGGGTTGACCCTGTTCCTGGTCAATCCGAAAGCCAAGGGTGTGTCGGTCGAGCGCACCATCATGGTCGACGCGCACAATGCGGCGCGGATCGAGCTCGCCAATGTCGAGGTCAACGCCGACAGCGTTCTCGGCGAAGTCGATCAGGGCGCCGCCCTGCTTGACGGCATGCTCGACATCGGCCGCGGTGCGCTCGCCGCTGAGATGGTGGGGTTGAGCGATGAGGTGTTCAACCGCACCGTCGAGTACCTCAAGAACAGAAAGCAGTTCGGCAAGCTGATCGGCGAATTCCAGGCGCTGCAGCACCGCGCTGCGCAGCTCTACATCGACATCGAGATCACCCGCGCCGCGACCATGAAGGCGCTGCAGGCGTTGGACGCCGACGTCGCCAAGGCCGCTTCAGCCGTCGCGGTGGCAAAAGCCCGCGCCGGCACCACCGCCACCCGCGCGGTGCAGGAAGGCGTGCAGATGCACGGCGGCATGGGCATGACCGACCAGTTCGACATCGGCTTCTTCATGAAGCGCGCACGGGTCTGCGAGGAGCTGTTCGGCGACGCGAACTACCACACCGAGCAGCTGGCGCGGGCGCGGGGGTATTGAGGCAAACGGAGGCGCGAGGTGCGCGCCTCATCTCCGGTGTCGTCGCCCGCGCAGGCGGGCGATCCAGTACGCCGCGGCGCCTCGACATACGATTGACGTCTCGTAATACTGCATCGCCCGGTCAAGCCGGGCGATGCCATGGAATGTGTGGAAGGCGCTTGCCCCGCGTCGTCATTGCGAGCGGAGCGAAGCAATCCAGAATCTTCCGCGTGGGCAGTCCGGGTGATTCGTCGCTTCGCTCCTCGCACTGACGGCCGATAGACTGCCCTACCGCATCGGCGGCGCATACTGCACACCACCGGCATTCCAGAGCTGGTTCATGCCGCGCGGGATCTTCAGCAGCGACTTCTCGCCGATATTGCGCTCGTACATCTCGCCGTAATTGCCGACGTGGCGGATGATGCGCACGGCCCAGTCCTTGGTGAGGCCGAGCTCTTCGCCGTAATTGCCCTCGGTGCCGACCAGTCGCATCACTTCCGGCTTCTTCGACTTCAGCGCTTCGTCGATATTCTGCGAGGTGACGCCGAGCTCTTCGGCGTTGATCATCGCGTAAAGCGTCCACTTCACGATCATCATCCAGTCGTCGTCGCGCTGGCGCACCACGGGGGCGAGCGGCTCCTTGGAGATCATGTCGGGCAGGATCATGTGGTCGCCGGGCTTGGACATGTTCAGCCTGAGCGCATAGAGCTGGGACACGTCGGCGGTGAGCGTGTCGCACTTGCCGGTGTCGTAGGCCTTCACCACGTCGTCCAGCTTGTCGAACTTCATCAGCTCATACTTCATGTTGTTGGCCTTGAAGTAGTCGGCGAGGTTGAGCAACGTCGTGGTGCCTGATTGCACGCAGACCTTGCTGTCGGCGAGATCGAGCGACGTCTCCTTGTTGCGCGACCGCGGCACCATGAAGCCTTCGCCATCGTAATAGGCGACAGCAGGGAAGTAGAGATCGTAGTCGAGTTCGCGCGACATGCTCCAGGTCGAGTTGCGCGACAGGATGTCGACCTTGCGGCTCTGCAATTCCTTGAAGCGCTCGCTGGCGTCGAGCGGAACGAACTTGGCCTTGCTCGGATCGTCGAAGATGGCGGAGGCCACGGCGCGGCAGAAATCGACGTCGAAGCCGGTCCAGTTGCCCTTGTCGTCGGGAATCGAGAAGCCCGGCAGGCCCTTGTTGACGCCGCACAGCACTTCGCCGCGACGCACCGTGCGCTTCAGCGTGCGGGTGTCATAGAATTCGTAAGTGATGGCCAAGGCGGCGACCAGCACGGCGACCGCGAGCCCGATCAGCAGGCCGCCTCGAAATGTGCGCATCATGTTGCTCTCTCGAAAAAAACGGGAAGAAAAAAGGAAGGTGTCGCGAAGGCGGGAAGCATGATCCGGAGCATATCATGCTGGGATGACAGGCTCAGAGCTCAGGCTTCTGCCGGATGACCACCTTGGTGCCAACAGGGACCCGATCGTAGAGATCGGCGACGTCATTGTTGACCAGACGGAAGCAGCCCGAGGATACCTTGGTGCCGATCGTGTCAGGACGGTTGGTGCCATGGATGCGGTAGACCGTGGTGCCCAGATACATGGCGCGGGCGCCGAGCGGATTGCCGGGGCCGCCGGCCATGAAGCGCGGCAGATAGGGCTGGCGTTGGATCATCTCCGGCGGCGGCGTCCAGTCCGGCCATTCCTTCTTGTTGGTGATCTGCACCAGGCCCTGCCACTGGAAGCCGTCGCGGCCGACGCCGATGCCGTAGCGGATCGCGCGCCCGCCGGGCTGCACCAGATAGAGGTGACGCTCGGAGGTCGAGATGATGATGGTGCCCGGCGCTTCGGTGGTGCGGTAGTAGACGACCTGCTTCTGCCATTCCGGATCGAGCTGGTAGCTGTCATCGGCGATCAGGCCGGGCTCGTCGCCCCGGTCAGGCTGCTGGGCGAACGCGTGCGATGCCGACAGGATCAGCCCCATCGCAACCAACCAGGTCCCCGTCAGGCGACGAAAATCCGTCATGTCATAGCTCTCCCCGCTGCCACGGCGCAAATCGATAGGAACCATCTGAACTCAGGGGCAGCTTCGTGGCAAGTTCAAGGCGCGCCCGGTTGGTACGTCATGAGAATGCTTTGGTTTTTTGACGTGAATCAACACCATGAACAGGGTGGGCTGGCGCGAAAAGCCAAGGCTGGGCCCGGTGCGCGCCCCTCTCCCGCTTGCGGGAGAGGGTTGGGGAGAGGGTGTCTCCTCCAGGGAGACTCCCCAAGAGGATAGAACCCTCACCGGCGTCGCTTCGCTCCGCGACCTCTCCCGCAGGCGGGAGAGACTCAGACCGAGCCAGCGGTGAGATCGACGTCGCCAAAGGCTAGATCTGACTTGCCTCCGCCCCGACCCCGAGCCGCCGGACGATCTCCGCACCCACGGCGCGGGCCTCGTTGCGCGAGCCGATACGGGGACTGCGAAAGCGCCTTCCGGACAGCGACCGGATCACGACGATGCAGTGCTCGTCCTCGGACCGGCCGCGGCGCTCGACCGTGATCGCCTTTACCTGGGGGCCTTCGATCCGGTCCACGCGCGGCTGGCCGTTGCCCCAGAGACGTTCGACCTGAATGTCGCCCTCGCGGATGATCCAGAGCGACCCGGTCAAGAGATTGGCAAATCGGTAGACGCCGAACGCCGCGACCACGCCGAGCGGCAGCAGCATGTAGTCGATCCATTGGGGCTGCAAGCCGCGCCAGAGCTTGTAAGCATAGGGTGCGACGCTCAGCGCGACGACGATCAAGGCAGCGATCCCGATGTCTCGCTGCGAAAACGGCTCGACGGGATCGCCGAGACGCATTTCGGGATTGCTGGCGTCGAGCGGATTGACCGGCGCCTCGACATCATGAACGTCGAACTGAGCCGCAATCCGCGTGACCGTGTCACGAACATGGGTGACGTCGGAGAGGGGTGGGGAGATCAGGCGTTCGCCCGAGGCCAGGGTGAAGGCCAGCTGGAAGCGGGCTTTTGCGGCTTTGCTGCCGGCAACCCGTAGTCCGAGGATATCGTCCTTCCCGACGATTCTGGTCTGGAGCTTCCCGAACGGACGCTGCCGTCCGATCAGGATCTCATCCGGCGTGATGATCCACACCACCGCCGGCATCAGCATGACCACGCCAACGAAGGCGGCGCCTGCCAGCAGGGCGACCAGGGAGATCGTCACTTCGAGGATGTCGTGCGTGAACAGGCCGGGCGTGAAGCAGAGCGCGACCGCCGCCGCAGAGCCGGCCACGACCAGCCGCTGCGCGATCGAGGAGCCTTCGCGAAGGCGGATGTCGTTGCTGATGGTCGCGTCGTCCATTGCGGCGGCTGTTTTCGAGGTTCGCGAAACTCCACGGACGGGTCCGTGGAGTCAAGCACAACGCCGCCGGGGGCGGCATCAACTCTCGGCGTTCAGCAGCTTGGCGACCGTGCGGTCGATCTCGTCGTAGCGGCCTTCGCCCGCGTGCTGGAACACGATCCTGCCGGTCTGGTCGATGACGTATTGCGCCGGCCAATATTGGTTGTTGTAGGCGTTCCAGGTTTTGGAATCATTGTCCTGCGCCACCGGATAGGTGATGCCGTGGCGCTTCAGCGCGGCCTGCACATTGGAGGCGGAGCGTTCGAACGGGAATTCCGGCGTGTGCACGCCGACCACGACGAGGCCCTTGTCCTTGTACTTGGCGTAGAGATCGGTGACGTGCGGCAGCGTATTGACGCAGTTGACGCAGCCATAGGTCCAGAAATCGACCAGCACGACCTTGCCGCGGAGATCGGCGATGTTGAGCGGCTTCGAGTTGAACCAGTTGCTGATGCCGGTGAAATCAGGCGCGGTCGCAGTCTGGTTTGCCGCCGCGACCTTGACCGGCGCCGCTTGCGTGGCCTCGTCGCAGATGCCGGGAATCACCGCACCGGTGACGGCGATGCCGATCAACGCGGCGCCCACAGTGAGCAGCTTGAAGGTCATGGACTTGTTCTCCGTTGAGAGGGGAGGGATCACAGGCCGATCTGGCCGGTGGGGTAGAAGCCGGTGAGCCACGCCACGATCAGCGTGTCGTACTGGAAGTAGGCGGCGAGCGCGAAGGCGATCACGACCACCCCAAAGCCCTGCTGCAGCCGCGGCGAGACGCGGGCGAGGCCGCGCACGCGCGTGGTCGCGGCCTGCCCGCCATAGGCGATCGCCAGCATCGGAACTGCCGCGCCGATCGCATAGGCGACCAGCAGCGTGCCGGCCCAGGCCAGATTCTTCGACGTCGCGACCAGCGTCAGGATCGAGCCGAGCACGGGGCCGGCGCAGGGCGTCCAGACCAGGCCGAGCGTGGTGCCGAGCATGAGGCCGCCGAGCGCGCCCTCGCGCTGCACGCCGCTCGTCGTGCCGAGATTGAGCCAGCCATTGAGCCGGATCGACAGCCATTCGAACGGCGCCGGCCACAGCATCAACAGGCCGAAGCCGAGCAGCAGGACGGCAGCCGCCTCGCGCAGCACATTCGGATCGAAATCGAAGGTTCGCGTCAGGGCGCCAAGCAGCAGCGCGACCGCGGAGAAGGAAACGACGAAGCCGAGCGCGATCATCGCCGGCCGCAACTGCGAGCTTCGCCCGATCGAGGCGCCGAGCAGGATCGGCAGCACCGGCAGCGTGCACGGCGCGGCAATGGTGAGGATGCCGGCAAGGATAGCGAAGAGAAGCTCGATCATGGGGCACTCGCGAATGAGGTCACGAGGGCAGTTCGGGATGGACGTCCCGGTCGTTACGCGCCGTCACGCGGTCGTGACGGGGAGGGCCACCTCAAACATGAAACGACCCGGAAGGGGGGCATCCCGTCCGGGTCGCTGGAGGTCTTGGGAGGTTTAACGAAACCGTATGCGAGCTTTATAGGGAGGATGTTTTTCCGCCTGATGTTGTGCTTTGTTTCATTTGTTTCGTCGGCGGTAACGTTTTGGTGCCTCGGGACAGGCCGCCAGTTACGCCCCATCCCATTGAAATCATTAGACTTAAGCCGCGAAACGGTCGACCCCGCACCCCTTAAGCAAATCGGCGAGTTGCTTGCGGGCATAGAACATCCGGGTCTTCACCGTGCTCTGGGGGATGCCGATGATCTGCCCGACCTCCTCCACCGACTTCTCGTGGTAGTAGATCAGAGTTATGATCTCGCGATGTGCGGGTGACAATTTCTGCACGCAGGCGCGCAGGATCGCGCTGGTATCGCTGCGGTCGAGCGACGCCTCGGGCGTATCCGATCCATCCGGAATCTCGCGTACGTCTTCCTGGTCGATGTCCTCGAAGCGGCGCTGGCGCATCGCGGTCAGGGCCTTGAAGCGGGCGATCGAGAGCAGCCAGGTCGAGACCTGCGAGCGGCCCTGGAACTGGCCGGCGGTCCTCCACACGTCCAGGAAGACCTGGCTGACCAGGTCTTCCGCGGTGGTGGCGTCACGCACGATGCGCAGGATGAACCGATAGACCCGCACATTGTGCCGGCAATAAAGGATGTGCATCGACGTCCGGTTGCCGTCGGCAATGCTCTCCAGAAGCATGTCGTCCGAAGTCGCCTGAGCGGCAATGATGCTCTGATTGGCCTGGGCGTTGATGGCGATGACGTTCGGCATGACTTGGCTCCCCGGTGCGCCGCAACCGAGCGGCGTTTCCTTGGATCAAAGTGTTAATGAGCCAAGGTTTCGGGACGTCTGCACGACAAGAGGAAAATGGTTTCGTGCGCGGCCAAATTGTTTCGTCACTCACGCCGCGACGAAACATTCGGACCAAAAAGGGCGTGTGATTTCAATGTGTGGATATTACGGCGTCGCTGATTTGGACTGGGCGGAACCGATTTCCGGGGCTTGCGTTTGGTCGCGCCGAACACCACCGCGCGTGGGCGACGCGCTTTACGTCTTCTCGCCCGCGGGTGAGAACAGATAGCCGCCGCCGCGGATGGTGCGGATCACGGCGGGCTTGGTGGGGTCGGGCTCGATCTTGCGGCGGATGCGCATGATGCGCAGGTCCACGGCGCGGTCGAAGGCTTCGGCGTCGCGCGCATTGGCCAATTCCAGGAGGCGCTCGCGCGACAGCACGCGCTTCGGATTGGCGGCGAACACTTTCAGCAGCCCGAATTCGGACGCGGTCAGCGGATGCTCGTTGCCCTCGTCGTCGCGCAGCGCCTGGGCTTCGAGGTCGAGCCATTTGGTGCCGAAGCGTACCAATTGATCCTTGTCGGATTTCGCTGGCCCGGCGTCGCTGGCTGCTGATTTCGCCGGCGTGCTCCGGCGCAGCACCGAGCGGATTCGCGCCATCAACTCGCGCAGCTCGCAGGGCTTTGCGACGTAATCGTCGGCGCCGAGCTCGAGGCCGACCACGCGGTCGATCGGGCTCGCGGTCGCCGTGAGCATGATGACGGGGACGTTGATGCGGCTCTTGAGGTCGCGGATGATCGAGAGACCGTCTTCCTCGGGCATGTTGAGATCGAGCACGACGAGATCGGGCATGCTGCCGTCGATCGCGGCGCGCAAGCTCTTGCCTCCGTCGCACAGCGTCACGGTGAAGCCGTGCATCTTGAGGTAATCACCGACCATCTCGCGGGCGGGGGCCTCATCGTCGACGATCATGATGTGCTGGCTTTGTGTCATGTCACTTCAGATTCTTGCAGATCTCAGGACGCAAATCACGGCATCTCGGTCGCGGGCAGGGTGATGGTGAAGGTCGAGCCCTTGCCCGGACCGTCGCTCTCGGCGGTTACCTCGCCGCCGTGCATGTCGATAATACGCTTGACGATGGACAACCCAAGCCCCGTCGAGCTCTCACCTGCCGTCGGTTTTGCGGATAGCCGCTGAAACCGGCCGAACAGCCGGCCGAGGTCTTCGGGCGAGAGGCCGGCGCCCTCGTCGTTGACGCGGATGATGGTGTCGCTGCCCTCATGGCTGACCACGACGCCGATCTTGCCTGAAATCGGCGAGTATTTGATGGCGTTGCTGATGAGGTTGTCGATCGCCTCGCGGATGCGGTCGGTGTCGCACATGGTGACGATATTGGCCGGCGCGGTGACGCTGATCGTCTGCTGCTTGTTGACCGCGAGCGGCTGGTTGGCCTCGGCGACCTCCTTCACCAGGGCCGCGACGTCGACCGGCTCGCGGCGGATGGTGATGTCGAAGGCATCGGCCATCGCATCCGAGATCAGATGGTCGACCATCGTGGTCAGGCGCTTGGTGGCGTCGCGGATGTGGTCGACCTGGGCGACCACCCCCGAAGACGAGGCGCCGGTCGAGATCAGCTCCTTCAGCATCTCGGTGCGACCGAGAATGACGCCGAGCGGGTTCTTCAAATCGTGCGCGACGGTGCCCAGGATCTCGTTCTTGAAGCCGTTGGCGCGCTGCAGCCGCAACCATTGCGCCGAGAGACGGCGGTTGGCCTGCATCAGCGCGCGGGTGCGTTGGGCGACGCGGTCTTCCAGCTGCGCGTTGGCGGCCTGGAGCTGCTGGTAGAGGATGACGTTGTCGAACGCGATCGAGAGCCTGGAGGAGAATATCTCGACCAGCGAGCGGTCGGTCTCGGACAGATCGCGCTCCGACTGCAGCAGCACCACGACCTCGCGGCCGGATCCGGTGCGCAAGTAGATCACGCTGCGGTGGTCGGCGAATTCGTTCTTGCGGCGCTGGAAGGCGTCCTCCACCAGCTGGCGCAAATCGGGGTCGAGCGCCTTCGAGGAGGTGGTGCCGATGAAGCGGCTGTAACAGCCGCTGCCCGCGAGCACAGAGAGTTCAGGGTCGATGCCGCCATTGTCGCGCAAAACCAGGATGCCCGCGCAATCGACGTTGAGCAGCGAGGCGAGCTGGGTCAGCACGCCCTCCGCGAGCCGCTGCATCGACTTGAAGTCGTACAGCGTCGAGGCCGCGTCGATGATGATCTCGAGCCCGCGCCGCGTCTGCACCATGCGCTCGAGCTGCTGGTAGGAACGCAGCGCCGCGGTCAGCGAGGTGAACAGCTTGTCGGCGGTGAGCTCGGTCTTGGCCTTGTAGTCGTTGATGTCGTACTGCACGATCACGCGCCGCTCCGGCGCCTGGCCGGGCTGGCCGGTGCGCAGGATGATGCGCACGGTCTCGTTCTTGAGCACGTTGCGGATGTATTCGACCAGCTCGAGGCCTGCGACGTCGGTCTCCATGATGACGTCGAGCAGCACCGCGGCGATGTCGCTGTGCTCGGCCATCAGCTTGCGGCCTTCCGCCGCGGAATGGGCGGAGAGGATCTCCAGGCTCTGGCCGTTCAGGCTGTAATCGGACAGCGCAAAGCGGGTGCCGTCATGCACGGCCGGATCGTCGTCGATGACCGCGATCTTCCATTTCCGGGCGTCCATATCCTCCGGCGCGGTACCGGTGTCGTCGATCAGGTGGAGGACATCGTCCTGTTCGGCCATTGAGAAGTCCCGTCAGTTTCTGTGTTTTGCGCGCCGCCCTTGGCGATCCGCGGCATGATAATGCGAAAAGTAGTGCCTTGTCCCAGCTTGGATTCCAGCATCATCCGTCCGCCGAGCTGCTGGGTGACGAGGTTATAGACGATATGCAGGCCCAGTCCCGTGCCACCTTCATTGCGCCTCGTGGTAAAGAATGGGTCAAAGGCCTGGCGCTGCACGTCAGGGGTCATGCCGGCCCCGTCGTCGGCGAAGCTGATCTCGATATCGTCGGTGCCGCGGGGGCGGGCGGAGACCGTGATGGTGCCGGCGCGGCCGTCGGCAAAGGCATGGTTGGCGGCGTTGAGGAACAGATTGGTCAGGATCTGGCCATAGGAGCCGGGGTAGCCGTCGAGCAACAGCCCCTCGGGCACGTCGACATCGAGCGTGATCGGCGAGCGCTTGAGCACCGGGCGCAGGCTCGCGATGATCTGGTCGGTGGCTTCGCTCAGCGAGAATTGCCGCCGCTCGGCGTGGGAGCGGTCGACCGCGACCTGCTTGAACGACTGGATCAGCTCGCCGGCGCGGGTGAGGTTGGCGACGAGCTGCTGCGAGGCATCGCGCGAGGATTGCACGAACTCCTCGAGCTGCGAGCGGCGAAGCCCGCCGTCGCCCCTGAGCTGGGCCTCGAAGATCTCGCTGCGCCTCGCAAAACTCGAGGCGACCGTCAGGCTGATGCCGATTGGGTTGTTGACCTCGTGCGCGACGCCGGCGACGAGGCCGCCGAGTGCCGCGAGCCGTTCGGCATCGATCAGGTTCTGCTGTGCGGCATTGAGCTCGAGCAGCGCGCTCTCGGCCTTTTCCTTCGAGGCCCGCAGCTCGTCCTCGGTCTGCCGCTTCGCGATCGCGTTCTCGCGGAACACCTCCACCGCGCGCGCCATCGCGCCGACCTCGTCGCGTGCCTTGGTGCCCTGCACCTCCCGGCCGAGATCGCCGAGCGCGATCGCGCGCATCGCCGCCATGATCTGCTGCAGCGGCAGCCGGATCGACAGCGCGATCAGCACGCCGGCGCTGAGGATGATGCCGAGAAAGATCACCGCGATCGACAGCACGCGCCGTGAAATGTCGGCGAGCGTACGATCAAACGTCTCCTGCGCCTTCTGCTCGCGCTGGCGCATCTTGGTCGAGAGATCGTCGATGGCGCCGATCGCCTCGGCCTGGCTGGCATCGATGGTGTTGCGCAGCAAGTCGGTGCGGTTGGTCAATTGCTCGCTGAGCTTTGCGAAGCCCTGGCGCAGCGCCGTCGTGCGGGTCGAAAGCTTCTGCAGCGCCATCTTCTGGAGATCGTTGTCGGCCAGATCGATCATGACGGGAATGGTCTTCTCGATCGTCTCGGTGTTGCGCCGCGCTTCCTCGGCCGCACCCGGCGACAGCGACAAATAATAGGAATTGGCTGCGACCAGCATCGCCGTGAAGGCCTCGCGCGACTTGCCCAGCGACGGCCAGATCAGCGCATCGCGATGGCCGGTGGCGCCCTCGATGATGGAGTAAAGACCCGCCATGTCCCTGGCCGGCCCCTGCACCTGCTCTTCATAGGTCTTGGCGATGGTGGCCTGCACGGTGCGCAGCTCGCCGAAGCCGTTGAGAAAGCGGTCGGTGGTGCGCTCCAGCTCCTCGACCGAGCCTGACAGCATCGGGTCCTTGGCGGCGCGGTCCGTCAGCGTGCCGAGCACGGCCTCGCGCAGCAGCAGGATCTCGGCGAACAGCTCCGGGCTCGGCTGGTTGATGTAGCGGTGGATCAGGTTCTGCAGCCGTCCGGTCTCGCTTTCGAGCAGCGCCAGGACCCGGTCCGATTGGCGCACCTGGCGCACGTCATCCCAGGCCGAGCCCAGCACCTGCGCGCCGTTCCAGATCATCGCCACCAGCACGATCACGACGGCCGAGTTCAGCGCCGCGATGGAGAGGATGCGCCAGCGGATCGGCACCGCGCGCAGCACGCCGACGAGCCGGGCTCGCAGCCGTCCGATCGGGCCGGGCGGCCGCTCTGCGCTCTCGCTGGTGCCGGGCGCGATCAAGCGGCCTCACTCCACCTTGCGAATGCGTTCGAGCAGCGCGGCCGTGGCGGGGTCCTGCGCGGCCTTGGCGTATACGGGCGCCATCGCGTCCTCGAACGGCTTGCGGTCGATCGTCTTGATCACGGTGATGCCGGCGGCCTCGGCCCTGCGCTGCGATCGCTCCTCGAGGTCGCGCCATTTCTCGCGCATGAACAGGCTCGAGCGCGCCGCGGCCTCCCTGAAAATCGTCTGGTCTTCGGCCGACAGGCTGCGCCAGGCCTTGAGCGAGATCACCAGCACCTCCGGGCTCATCGTATGCTCGGTGAGGGTGTAGTAGCCGGCATATTTGTAATGGTCCGTGGTCACGAAGGACGGCCAGTTGTTTTCGGCGCCGTCGATCAGATGGGTCGCGAGCCCCGTCAGCACCTGGCCGTAGGGCAATTCGACCGGCTCGGCGCCGAGCGAGCGGATCATCTGGCTCATCAACTCCGATTGCTGCACCCGGATCCGCAATCCCTTGAGATCGGCGATGCTCTTGACCGGACGGACGCTGTTGTAGATCGAGCGTGCCCCGGAATCGTAAAAGGCGAGCCCGACGAAGCCATAAGGTTCGAAGCTGTCGAGGATCTCCCTGCCGATCGGACCATCCAGCACCTTCTGCATGTGCTCGATGGACCGGAACAGGAACGGCATGGCGAGCACGTTCATCGCCGGGACGAAATTGCCGATCAGCGCCACGTTGGTACGGTTGAGATCGATCGCACCGGCGCGGGTCTGCTCGATGGTCTCCTTCTCCTCGCCGAGCTGGCGGGAGTGAAACACCTTGATCTCGTGCCGGCCGCCGGTGCGCTCGGAGATCAGGACGCTCATGTAGCGTAGAGCCTGGACGGTCGGGTAATCCTCGGTCTGGGTGTCGGCGGCGCGGAATTCGCGCGCAGCAGCATCCGTCGCGCACACGTCCATCGCGAACGTGGCGAGCAGAAATGCGACGAAGATCACCCCGGTCCGTGTGGGTTCGGCACGGTTTAACACTGGCACACTCAACCCCTCGGAGATGGAGTCTATGGCGAGACCGAATGGTTCAATGCAATCTAGCAGATGGTAAAGAGAAGGCCATCCCGCCGGGCTATTGTGCAGCGCGACGGGCTCTTCTTCCCGGTTGAAACGGCCTGTGCCGCGCCTTAAGCAGGGTTTGGTCGCCTTTTGCTGCTTGATCCGGGAAAAGCCATCGTGACTTCAGCATTGCGTCTATCGCAGGTCGCCGCCATCATGGCCCTCGCATGGAGCTGCGAGGCGCGCGCCAAAACCGATATCGCCTGGTGGCATGCGATGTCGGGCGAGCTCGGCAAGCAGGTCGAGAAGCTCGCCTCCGACTTCAATGCCTCGCAGTCGGATTATCGCGTCGTGCCTGCTTACAAGGGCAATTACACCGAGACGGTGACGGCCGCGATCTTCGCCTTCCGCTCGCGCAGCCAGCCCGCGATCGTCCAGGTCAACGAGGTCGCCACCGCGACGATGACCGCCGCCAAGGGGGCGATCTACCCGGTGTACAGCATGATGCGGGACATGGGCGAGCCGTTCTCGATCGAGGATTACCTTCCGGCGGTCTCCGGCTACTACAGCGATGCTTCGGGCAATCTGTTGTCCTTGCCGTTCAACTCGTCGACGCCGATCCTCTATTACAACAAGACCATGTTTCGCGATGCCGGGCTCGATGCGGAGACGCCGCCGAAAACCTGGCCCGAACTCGGCGCCGTTGCAAGGCGCCTGCGCGAGCACGGCGCTGTCTGCGGGTTCACCACGTCGTGGCCGTCGTGGATTCACGTCGAGAATTTTTCGGCGTTTCACAATCTGCCGCTTGCGACCCGGGCCAACGGCTTTGCGGGCCTTGATGCCGAGCTGACCATCAACAATCCGGCCGTGGTCAAGCACATTGCCCAGCTCGCCGAATGGCAGAAGACAAAGCTGTTCGACTATGGCGGCCGCGGCCAGGCCGCCGAGCCGCGCTTCCAGAACGGCGAATGCGGCATCTTCATCGGATCCTCGGCGACGCGCGCCGATATCAAGGCGAATTCGAAATTCGAGATCGGCTACGGCATGACGCCGTATTGGCCCGACGTGAAGGGCGCGCCGCAGAACTCCATCATCGGCGGCGCCACGCTGTGGGTGCTGCGCGACCGGCCGCGCGACGAATACAAGGGCGTGGCGCGATTCTTCGCGTATCTGTCGCAGCCCGGCGTGCAGGCCGCCTGGCATCAGAACACCGGCTATTTGCCGATCACCCGCGCCGCCTTCGAGGTGACCCGCGCACAGGGCTTCTACGAGCGTAATCCGGGCTCGGCGATCTCGTTCGAGGAGATCACGCTGCATCCGCCGACGGAGAATTCGAAGGGCATCCGGCTCGGCTCCTTCAACCTGATCCGCGGCACGATCGAAGAGGAGCTGGAGCAGGCCTTCTCCGGCCAGAAGAGCGCGCAGGCCGCCCTCGATGCCGCGGTCGAACGCGGCAACAAGCTGCTGCGCCAGTTCGAGCGCGCCAGCCCGGAGCAGTAGGAATTTCAGATTGGGCCCCTCCGTCGCCGCAGATAAGGTGCGCCCCCTCTCCCGCTTGCGGGGGAGGGCTGGGGTGGGCGTCTCTCCGGTTGCGAGAACCCCCCAGTGGAAAGAGCCCTCACCCGCGCCTTCGGCGCGACCTCTCCCGCAAGCGGGAGAAGTGCACCGTCTGCTTGGTTTGCACCGATGACCATCGCGCCATCGCAAAAGTTGCCGGCCTTCGCCGACACGCTGGCCTTTCGCACCTGGCGCTCCAGCCCCCAGCAATGGTTGCCGATCGCCCTCGACATCGCTCGTAGCCACGGCCTCGATACCAGCGCGCCGCACTTATTCTCGACCGGCACCAATCTCGTGGTCGGACTCAACGACAAACTGATCCTGAAGATCTTCCCGCCGCTATTGCGCGCGCAATTCGTCGCCGAGCGCGGCTCGCTGACGCAGCTCGCGGGCCGGCTTCATTTGCCGATCCCCGAGATCGTCGCAGACGGTGAGCGCGACGGCTGGCCCTATCTGATCATCACGCGGTTGGCAGGCACGCTCGGCTCGGAGGCCTGGCCCTCATTGCCGGAGGCGCAGAAGGAGCGCGTGCTGCGCCAGATCGGCGAGACCATCGCCGCCGTGCAGCGCGTGCCGCTCGGCCCGATCGCCGAGATCGAGCCGCGCTGGGATGCGTTCATGCGCGCGCAGATGCAGGGATGCAGGGCGCGGCACAGGCGTCTTGGCCTCGCGCCGAAATTCCTTGAAGGCCTCGACGATCTCCTGCGCGACGCCGCGACGTTGATCCCGATGGACGACCCGCCGGTGATCCTGATCGGCGAATACATTCCCGAGAATTTTCTGCTCGCCTGCGATGGCGGCAACTGGTCGCTTGCCGGCCTGTTCGACTTCGGCGACGTCCGGGCCGGCTGGCGCGATTACGATCTGCTCGGCCCCAGCGCCTTCATGGCGGCGGGCCGGCCGGGCAGGGTGCGCAGCCTGCTCGAAGGCTTCGGCTATCCCAATCCCGATTTCGCGCTGAAGCGGCGCCTGATGGCTCTGATGCTGCTGCACCAGGCCAGCGACCTCAACAGCCACATCTGCATCGAGGGCTGGCAGGCGCAGGCGAACGATCTGATCGAGCTTCAGGAGCTGATCTGGGCGTGATGGCGTGCTGCGCCTCCCAAATAGGCCAAATCGAGATTGGCCTACTATTTGAGCAAATACGTATCTTTGTATGCAATGTGCGCAGCTCGAGCGCTGACGATGCATCCGCCGGTCTCGGATATAAACGCGTGATATCAAGGTATTAATCCCTCGCTAACCCTTGGCACGAACCTTGCGAGTCCTGTTCCAACCAGAAGCATCCGCGTTGGAGCAGGCTCATGCAGCGCCGCGATTTCCTGAAATCCGTGTCCGGATTGGCCGTCGGCGCGGCGCTACCGGCCGCCCCCCACATCATCTCCCCGGCCCATGCCGATGCGCGCTCGGAGACGCTGCTGATCGTGTCGGAGGGCGGCCCCAACAATCTCGACATCCACGGCGTCGGCACCAACGTTCCGGGCTACGAGGTGTCCTGGAATTGCTACGACCGGCTGATCAGCCATGAGATGAAGACCGGTCCCGGCGGCGTGCCCTATTACGACCGCGACAAGTTCAAGGGCGAATTGGCCGAAGACTTCAGGATCGACGACATGTCGGTCACGTTCAAGCTGCGCAAGAATGCGAAATTCCACGATGGCGCGCCGGTGACGGCCAAGGACGTGAAATGGTCGCTCGACCGCGCGGTCAGCGTCGGCGGCTTCCCGACCTTCCAGATGAGCGCGGGATCGCTGACCAAGCCCGAGCAGTTCGTCGTGATCGACGACTATACCGTGCGGGTCGACTTCCTGAAGAAGGACAGGCTGACGGTCCCCGATCTCGCCGTGATCGTGCCCTGCATCGTCAACTCCGAGCTGGTGAAGAAGAATTCAAGCGAGAAGGACCCCTGGGGTCTGGAGTTCACCAAGCAGCAGACCGCGGGCTCCGGCGCCTACAAGGTGACGAAGTGGACCGCCGGCACCGAAGTGATCATGGAGCGCAACGACGACTGGGTGTGCGGTCCGCTGCCGAAGATCAAGCGCGTGATCTGGCGCATGGTGCCCCAGGCCGGCAACCGCCGCGCGCTCCTGGAGCGCGGCGACGCCGACATTTCCTACGAACTTCCGAACAAGGATTTTCAGGAGATGAAGGCCAACGGCAAGCTCAACGTGGTGTCGCTGCCGTTCTCCAACGGCATCCAATATATCGGCATGAACGTCACCAGGCCGCCGTTCGACAATCCCAAGGTCCGTCAGGCCGTCGCCTATGCGCTGCCCTACCAGAAGATCATGGACGCCGTGATGTTCGGGCTGGCGAATCCGATGTTCGGTGCCGCGAAGGACAAGCCGACCGAAGTCGCCTGGCCGCAGCCGCACAAATACAACACCGACATCGAGAAGGCGAAGGCGCTGATGGCGGAAGCAGGCCTCGCCGGCGGCTTCGAGACCACGATCTCGTTCGACCTGAATTTCGCCGGTGTCAACGAGCCGCTCTGCGTGCTGGTGCAGGAGAGCCTCGCCCAGATCGGCATCAAGACCATCATCAACAAGGTGCCGGGCGCCAACTGGCGTACTGAGCTCAACAAGAAGGAGATGCCGCTCTTCACCAACGTGTTCTCGGGCTGGCTCGATTACCCCGAATACTTCTTCTACTGGTGCTATCACGGCAACAATTCCGTCTTCAACACCATGAGCTACAAGTCGGCGGAGATGGACAGGCTGATCGACGGCGCGCGCACCGCTGCCGCCAGCGGCGACACAGCCGCCTACGGTGCCGACGTCAAGGGTTTCGTTGACCTCGCCTACACCGACATCCCGCGCATCCCGCTGTACCAGCCCTTCGTCAACGTCGCGATGCAGAAGAACATCAGCGGCTACCAGTACTGGTTTCACCGCAGACTGGACTATCGCGCGATGGCGAAGGGGTGAGTGGCGACTAGCGAATAGGGGGTAGCGAATGCGGATTGTCGGCCATGAGTAAGCCATTCGCCACTCGCTATTCACCATTCGCACGAGCGGAGCGAGCCCCATGCTCACCATGATCGGCAAGCGCCTGATGTTTGCGATTCCCTCGCTGATCGGCGTCGTCATCGTCACCTTCCTGCTGACGCGCGCGTTGCCGGGTGATCCCGCCGCTTATTTTGCCGGTCCCGCAGCGACCAAGGAAGCCGTCGAGCAGATTCGCAAAAAGCTCGGCCTCGACAAGCCGTTGATCGAGCAGTTCTTCCGCTACACCAACGATCTCGCCCATGGCGATTTCGGCAACTCGCTGACGACGGGGCAGCCGGTCGCAGCCGAAATTCGCAACCGCCTGCCGGCCTCCGCCGAGCTGACGCTGCTGGGCCTGATCGTCTCCGTCGCGATCGCCATTCCGCTCGGCGTATTGGCCGCAACACGGCCGGGATCGTGGATCGACCATCTCTGCCGGGTGACGACGACAGCGGGCGTCTCGCTGCCGGTGTTCTTCACCGGTCTCGTGCTGGTCTATGTCTTCTACTTCCGGCTCGGCTGGTCGCCGGCACCCCTCGGCCGCTTGGACGTGTTCTACAGCGCACCGCCGGCTGTCACCGGCTTCTATCTGGTCGACACCCTGATCGCCCGCGACTTCGAGGCGTTTCGCTCGGCGCTGGGCCAGCTCATCCTCCCTGCGACGACGCTCGCGATCTTCTCGCTGGCGCCGATCGCGCGCATGACGCGCGCCTCCATGCTCGCGGTGCTCGCATCCGAATTCGTTCGCACCGCGCGCGCCAGCGGCCTGGCACCGTCGACAGTCATCGTCACCTATGCCTTCCGCAATGCGATGCTTCCCGTCGTCACCACGCTCAGCATGGTGTTCTCGTTCCTGCTTGGCGCCAACGTGCTGGTGGAAAAGGTGTTCGCCTGGCCCGGCATCGGCTCCTACGCGGTGGAAGCGCTGATCTCGTCGGACTTCGCGCCGGTCCAGGGTTTCGTCCTCACCATGGCGGTCATGTACGTGCTGCTCAATCTCGTGATCGACATCTTGTACGGCGTGATCGATCCGCGCGTGCGGCTGGAGGGTTAGCGCATCATGATCGCGGTCGATGCGAGTCACGCGAGCGGTGCGCTCCCTCCCCCGCTTGCGGGGGAGGGTTGGCGAGACGGGAGAGGTGAAGCCAACTCCCGGCTCGCTACCCAAAGTCATGATGCTCCAGGAGTGAAACAATGAGCTCCGTTGCGCCTGCTGTCGAACCCGTCGGCCCTGCGCGGACCTCGGGGCTTGGTGCCGTCCTCGAACAGACCCGCTACGTGCTGAGCGAGAACAAGGTCACGGGCTTCGCTTTCGCTCTGCTGATCCTGATCCTGATCGCCGCGATCTTCGGCCCCTCGGTGGTGCCCTACGATCCGCTGGCCTCCGACACCGCCGCGGCGCTGAAACCGCCATCGGCCGCGCACTGGTTCGGCACCGACCAGCTTGGCCGGGACATTTTCAGCCGTGTCGTGGTGGCGACGCGGCTCGATACGTTCATTGCAGTCGCTTCGGTCGTGCTGGTGTTTTTGATGGGCGGGCTCGCCGGCATCGCGGCCGGCTATTTCGGCGGCTGGACCGACCGCATCGTCGGCCGCATCGCCGATACCATCATGGCCTTCCCGCTGTTCGTGCTGGCCATGGGCATCGTTGCGGCGCTCGGCAACACGGTTCAGAACATCATCCTCGCGACCGCCATCGTGAACTTCCCGCTCTATGCCCGCGTCGCCCGCGCGGAGGCGAACGTCCGTCGCAATGCCGGTTTCGTGCAGGCGGCGCGCCTCTCCGGCAACGGCGAGTTCCGAGTTCTTCTGGTGCACATCCTGCCGAACATCATGCCGATCATGATCGTGCAGATGTCGCTGACCATGGGCTATGCCATCCTCAACGCCGCGGGTCTCTCCTTCATCGGCCTCGGTGTTCGCCCGCCGACCGCCGAATGGGGCATCATGGTCGCGGAAGGCGCGGGCTTCATGGTGTCAGGCGAGTGGTGGATCGCGCTGTTCCCCGGCCTTGCGCTGATGACCGCCGTGTTCTGCTTCAACCTCCTCGGCGACGGCCTGCGCGACATCGTCGACCCCCAGCGGAGGACATGATGGTCTGGCAGAAATTCTCCAATGATTCCAACCTTCGTTCTACGGTGCATGGGGTTGTTTTCGATATCTTGAGCAACGTGAGCCGTCCATGACCGCCCAACCGCTGCTCGACGTCCAGGATCTCACCGTCGAATTCACCACCCGCCGCGGCATCGTCAAGGCCGTGCAGCACGTCAACATCTCCGTCGCCAAGGGCGAGACGCTCGCGATCGTCGGCGAATCAGGCTCCGGCAAGTCGGTGACGTCCTATGCGGTGATGCGCATCCTCGACCGCGCGGGGCGGATCGCCGAGGGCTCGGTGATGTTCTCGGGCATCGACGTCAAGGCGGCGAGCGAAGGCCAGATGCGCGATTTGCGCGGCCGCGAAGTCTCGATGATCTTCCAGAACCCGCGTGCCGCGTTGAACCCGATCCGCAAGGTCGGCGATCAGATCGAGGATGTGCTGCGCACCCATGTGCAGCAGGCGATGGTTTCGGACCACGGCGAAAAGGCGATCGAGGCGCTGGAGCAGGTCAAGATCGCCCGGCCGCGCGAGCGCTATCACGCTTATCCGTTCGAGCTGTCAGGCGGCATGTGCCAGCGCGTCGTCATCGCGCTCGCACTCGCCTGCAATCCGCAGCTCTTGATCGCGGACGAGCCGACGACGGGTCTCGACGTGACGACGCAGAAGGCGGTGATGGATTTGATCGTCGAGCTCACAAAGCGCCGCGCGATGTCGACCATCCTGATCACCCACGATCTCGGCCTCGCCGCCGCCTATTGCGACCGCGTGGTCGTCATGGAGAAGGGCCGAGTCGTCGAGACTGCCAAGGCCGCCGACATCTTCGCGAGCCCGCAGCACCCCTACACCAGGAAGCTGATGCGCGCGACGCCGCGGCTCGGCGTGAGCTTGCGGGATCTGCTGCCCGAGGAAGAGGGCGCGACTGTCATGCCCGGGCTCGACCCGGCCATCCATCACGCTTCGCAAGACTCATCTCGATCGATGGACCCCCGGGTCAAGCCCGGGGGTGACGAGACTCTCAAGCCCCTCCTGCTCATCGAAAAGCTCGTCAAGGAATATCCCCGCCAGGGCGCCACCGCGACGCTCGGAAAGCTGTTCGGCCGCAAGCCGCGCCTCGAGCCCGACATGTTCCGCGCGGTCGACGGGATCAGCTTCTCGATGCGCGCCGGCGAGAGCGTCGGCCTGGTCGGCGAATCCGGCTGCGGCAAATCGACCACGTCGATGATGGTGATGCGGCTGCTCGACCAGACCTCGGGCCTGATCCAGTTCGACGGTGAGGACATCTCCGGCATCGCGCCATCAGCCTTTGCCCGGCTGCCGCAGCGCAGCCGCATCCAGATGGTGTTCCAGGATCCGACCGACAGCCTCAACCCGCGCTTCACCGCGGCGCGCGCCATCGCGGACCCCATCATGCAACTCGGCGACAGCAGGGGCCGCGATGCGCTTCGTGCTCGCTGCGAGGAGCTTGCGACCATGGTCGGCCTGCCGCACGATCTGCTGGATCGCTTCCCACACCAGCTCTCCGGCGGCCAGAAGGCCCGCGTCGGCATCGCCCGCGCGATCGCGCTGCATCCCAAGCTGGTCATCCTGGACGAGCCGACCGCGGCCCTGGACGTCTCGGTGCAGGCGGTTGTCCTGAACCTGCTTCAGGATCTCAAGCCGCGGCTAGGTATGAGCTATCTGTTCGTCTCTCATGATTTGAATGTAGTGCGCTTGTTGTGCGATCGTGTCATTGTGATGCGGGCGGGGCGGATCGTCGAGCAAGGCGCTTCCGAGAAGGTCTTGAGCGATCCGCAGGATGACTACACCAAGGAGCTGCTGACGGCGATCCCGCATCCGCCGTTGCCGGTGCACTGATTGTTTGGGAGCGTGATGGCCGAGCCGCTGGACGACTATATCGACGCCGTATCGAAAGCGCTGGCGCTGCCGGTGGAAGAGGCCTGGCGGCCCGCTGTGCGTGCCAATCTCGAAGTGTCGCTGCGGCTTGGTCGCCTGGTCGACGAATTCGCGCTGCCGGACGAGACCGAGCCCGCGCCTATCTTCACGGCCTGATGCTGCCATGACCACCAATCCACAGATGACGGCCGCGGGAATCGCAAGTTCGGTCGCCGGCGGCAAGATGACCGCGCTCGACGCCACTGAAGCCGCTCTTGCGCGCATCAAGCAGCACGACACTACCCTCAACTCCTTCACCGACGTCACCGCCGATCGCGCCCGTGCGAAAGCACGCGCCATCGACGCCGACATTGCGGCCGGCAAGACAGTCGGCCCGCTCGCCGGCGTTCCCTTCGCCGTGAAGAATCTGTTCGACGTCGCGGGCCTGCCCACGCGAGCCGGCTCGAAGATCAACCGCGACCTCGCGCCGGCGACACGCGATGCCGCGCTGATCGAGCGCATGGAAGCCGCCGGCGCCGTTCTCGTCGGCGCGCTCAACATGGGCGAATATGCCTATGACTTCACCGGCGAGAACATCCACGACGGTCCCTCGCGCAATCCGCATGACACCACGCGGATGAGCGGCGGCTCCTCCGGCGGTTCGGGTAGCGCGGTCGGCGGCGCGCTGGTGCCGATCGCGCTCGGTTCGGACACCAATGGCTCGATCCGCGTGCCGTCGTCTTTCTGCGGCATCTTTGGCCTGAAGCCGACTTATGGCCGCCTGTCGCGGGCGCGCTCGTTCCCGTTCGTGGCGAGCCTCGATCATCTCGGCCCGTTCGCACGCGATGTCACCGATCTCGCGCTTGCCTATGATGCGATGCAGGGCCCGGATGCGGACGATGACGCCTGCACCACGCGTGGTTTGGAGCCGACATTGCCGCTGCTTGCCAATCCGATCTCGGATTTACGCATCGCAATCGCCGGCGGATACTTCCAGAAGAATGTATTTCCGGAAGCCGTCGAAGCGGTCAGCCGCGTTGCCAAAGCGCTTGGCGCGACAGAGGTCGTGAACGTGCCCGAAGCCGCGCGTGCCCGGGCCGCGGCCTATGTCATCACCACCACCGAGGGCGCCTCGCTGCATCTCGATCGCCTGCGCAAGCGTCCCAACGATTTCGATCCGGCCGTGCGTGACCGCCTGATCGCCGGCGCGATGGTGCCTGCGCCGCTGGTCGATCGCGCGCAAAAATTCCGTCGCTGGTATCGCGCGCAATTCGCGGAGATTTTCAGATCCGTCGACGTGCTGATCGCACCGGCCACACCCTGCACCGCGCCGAAGCTTGGTCAGGTCAATTTCAATCTGGACGGCGTCGAACTGCCAGTGCGCGCCAATATCGGCATCCATACCCAGCCGATCTCGTTCATCGGCCTGCCCGTGGTTGCGGTGCCGGTGCCGCTCGAGCCATTGCCGATCGGCGTGCAGATCATCTGTGCGCCCTGGCGCGAGGACATTGCGCTCCGCGTCGCGTACGCATTGGAGAAGATGGGTGTCGTCGCAGCGCCCGACCCAAGAGGAATTTGAGATGGAGATCGATCTCCCCGACGTGATCGCGGAAGTCAAAGCCGCATTCGAGCGCTATGAGCAGGCCCTCGTCAGCAACGACGTTGTCGTGCTCGGCGAACTCTTCCGCAATGATCCTCGTACGCTGCGCTACGGCATCGGCGAGAACCTCTACGGCTATGAGGCGATCTCCGGCTTCCGCGCCGGCCGCTCGCCGGTTGGTCTCAACCGTCGCACCGCCAAGACGGTGATCTCGAGCTATGGCCGCGACACGGCGGTCGCCTCCACCCTGTTCTATCGCGACACGGCTCCCGGCAAGGTCGGGCGGCAGATGCAGACCTGGATTCGTTTCCCTGAGGGCTGGCGCGTCGTCGCTGCCCATGTCAGCATCATCGACGAGTCGAAAGAGACCTGACCGTATGACGCTTGACGATTTTCCGCCCGGGATACTGCCGGCCGAACCGGTGGTGCCGCGGGTCGACCGGGCCTCGCCATCGGTGCTGAAGGTCACGCGCGCCGAGGAAATCCGCCTCCAGCTTGCCGACGAGATCGTGCGCGGAACCTTGGCACCGGGCGCGCCGCTGGACGAAACCGACATCGCGCGACGCTTCAGCGTCTCGCGCACGCCGGTGCGCGAAGCCTTGCGTCAGCTGGTCGCAAGCGGCCTGGTCGAGGCGCGGCCGCATCGCGGCGCGGTCGTCGCGCAACCCTCGATCGAGCGGCTGACGAGCATGTTCGACGCGATGGCCGAGCTGGAGGCACTGTGTGCCGGCCTCGCCGCCGAGCGCATGTCGGCCGCCGAGCGTCACGGCCTGGAGGCCATCCACGAAGAGCTGCGCGTTCTCAGCTACGCCGGCAATCCCGATCGCTTTCACGAGGTCAACGAGCGTTTCCACAACGCGATCTATGCCGGATCGCAGAACGGCTATATCGCCGAGATCACGCTGGCAACGCGAGTTCGGGTGCAGCCGTTCCGCCGCGCCCAGTTCCGCAATCTCGGCCGATTGGCAAAATCTCAAGCCGAGCACGACCGTGTCGTCGTCGCCATCATGCGTGGCGACAAGCAGGGCGCCGCCGCCGCGATGCGCGCCCATATCGAACTCGTGCGCGGGGAGTACGAGATTTACGCAGTGTCGGTGTAGGCTCTACGCCGTCGCGGCCTCCGCCATGAACTTCCGCCATCCCCCAAACGCGGTGATATCCCGCGCCTCGCCCAATACCTCCGGCTCGACGAGAAACCCCTTGACGGTGCGGCCATCCGCCAGCCTGATCGTACCGATCGCCATCGGCGCGGGAATCGCGTTGACGAACTTGCCGAACGCGGACGGTGACAGCGACCAGATCTCCAGCTCGATCGATGCGCCTTTTCCAGCCCCGACGCGCAGCATGCCGGGCTTCGGCGGCGTGGTCTCGAGTGCGTAGAGCTTGTAGTCCGGCGCAGTCTCCGACGCCTCGACAAGCTTTGCATTCAGCGCCTTCAGTTCGCCGTTGAGCGCCATGCCGGAGAGATGCGCGCCGACCACCGCAATCGGAATCCCGTCGTCGCTACCACCCGGCAAAGGGGCGAGCGGCGCTTGCGCCGCGCCCTTCGCGCCAACCGTCAGCTTCGTATCCGCATGGAACACGCGGCCGATGCTCGCAAGCAGCGCATCGCATCCGGCCGGCGCGAGCAGCGTGATCCCGAACGGAATGCCGTCCGCACGCATTGCGGCCGGCACGGCGAGACCGCAGAGGTCGAGCAGATTGACAAAATTGGTGTAGGTGCCGAGCCGGCTGTTGAGCTCGATCGGATTGGCCAGCACCTGCGCGGTCGTGTAGGGCGTCGGCGCCGTCGGCAGCACCAGCGCGTCGATGTTTGCAAACGTGCGCTCGGCGATCTTGCGTAGGCCCTGCAGGCGGTAGAGCGCGGAGAAAGTGTCCGCTGCCGTGAGCCGCGCGCCGGCGGCAGTGATCTCTCGTGTCACTGGATGAATAGCATCGGGTGCCGAAGCCAGCAGATTCTTGATCACGAGATACCGCTCGGCAACCCAGGGCCCCTCATAGAGCAGCCGTGCCGTCTCGTAGAACGGCTCGAGATCGAATTCGACCAGCGCGGCACCGAGAGCCGTCCAGCGTTTGAGGGCTTCGCCGTAAGCAGCTTCCGATTTCGTGTCGCCGAAGAAGATCAACTGCCCATTCCGCGGCACGCCCAGCCGCAAATTCGCTGGAAAGCGTGTGAGCGCCTGAAGCGGCCGGTCGCGCGAGAACGGATCGGCCTGGTCAGGTCCGGCCATGACCGACAGCGCAAGCGCCGCGTCATCCACCGTCAGCGCGAATACCGAGATGCAGTCCAGCGTTCGGCAGGCCGGCACCAGGCCAGCAGTCGAGATCATGCCGAGGCTCGGCTTCAGTCCGACGATGTTGTTGATCATCGCCGGCACGCGCCCGCTGCCGGCCGTGTCGGTGCCAAGCGCCAGCGGCACGAGCCCTGCGCCGACCGCGACCGCCGAGCCTGAGCTCGATCCGCCGGGAATCAGATCCTCGCGGATCGAATTCCTGGGAATGCCGTAGGGCGATCGCACGCCGACGAGGCCGGTTGCGAACTGGTCCAGATTGGTCTTGCCGATGATGATCGCGCCCGCTGCCCGCAGCCGCTCTACGGCGGTCGAGTCCTGCGCCGGCGTGTAAGAGAACGCCGGGCAGGCCGCCGTGGTCGGAAATCCCAGCGCGTCGATGTTGTCCTTCACCGCGACCGGCACGCCGGAGAGCGGCAAGCTGGCGGGGTCCTTGGCGGCAAGCTTTTCGGCTTCCGCGATCGCGTCCTTCTCGTCGCGCAGGCTGATGAAAACAGCGGGATCATTGTGGTCGCGGATGCGCTGATAGGTTCGCGCGATCGTCTGCGCCGGCGTGATGGTGCCCGCGCGATGCGCGGCCACGATCGCGGCGATCGTTTCAGGCTGTTCAGCCCCCATGGCGACAAAACTCCGGCAACTGGTCTCACCCGGATTGAAGCAAGCGATGTGCCATTGTGTACATTATCCGGGCGGTGCAGTCGTTCCAGATATCGTCGTGAGATCATAGGCTTGACGGATGGGCTGATGCGCGGGAAGCCGTCCCGCAAACGCCCTATGCAGGGCACTTGCGCAAATATTGGGCAGTCCCGATCAGGTGAAGCCAGCAAGCATCTGAAGCAGCCGCTCCCGGTTCGTCTTGCCGATCTTCTCCTCGACGTGCCGCTCGTGCTCGGCGGCGAGCCGCTTCAATGTGGCCAGCGCCGCGTTGCCCTGCGCTGTGAGGTGGAGCGCGTGGGAGCGCCGATCTGATTTCGACTTGATTCGCTTCAACAGCTTGCGTTCCTCGAGGCCGTCGAGCAGACGGACCAGCCGAGCGCGCTCGATACCAAGCCGGTTGGCCACCGCCATCTGCGACAGGCCGGGATTGGCGCCGACAACGGTGAGCACCGAGTACTGCGTCGGCCGGATGCCGGCGTCGCCGAGCGTCTTGATGAAATCCTGAAAGATCCAGATCTGGAAGCGCCGCACCGCATAACCGGCATGGCCGACCAATGCATCGAGGCCGATCCCGTCCGCGTCGATCGGCCGCGCCGCGCCGTAGCCGCCGCGTTTGCGGAGGGAAGTCCGGGTTGCGCTGGCTGTCACATCGCGTCTCCTGCCACGCCACCTTAGCGCTCCGGCGGCTTCAGTGGAAGATTGTTGTTGACGACAACAATTGTCATGCCCAACCTTGTGGCCAAGGCAGCCCGAAACGAGGCTGTGACCGATCCCTGACAGGGGCGAGGAGGAAACCATGACGTCAGCCCCACCCGGTGATCCCTCGAGCCTGTTCGCAGCGCCAAAAACGGTCGCCGCGCATCGCGCCGACGGCAGCATCGTGCTGCGCTCGCCGGAGCCCCTGCGCGAGAGCGCGCGCTGCATCGGCGACTGGCTGGAGCATTTTGCGCGGCAGACGCCGGACAAGATTTTTCTCGCCGAGCGCGACAGCGGCGAGACGCCTTGGGCCACCTTGACTTACGCGGGGGCCCTGCGGCGGGTGCGTGCGGTGGCGTCGTGGATCCTGGCGCAAGGGCTCAGCGCCGAGCGCCCCGTCGTCATTCTCTCTGACAATAGCATCGATCACGCGCTGCTGGCGCTCGCCGCCCAGCATGTCGGCGTGCCCTCGGCCGCGATCTCGCCGGCCTATTCGCTGATGTCGAAAGATTTCGACAAGCTGAAAAGCATGATCACGCTGCTTGAGCCCGGCGCGATCTATGTTTCCGGCACCAAGCCGTTTGCGGCGGCACTCGCTGCGATAAAGCCGCTGCACAAGGCACAGATCATCAGCCGCGTCGCCGGCGATGCCGATGCGCTTGCGTTCCGCGTCATCGCGGCAACGGCCGAGACGCCCGAGGTCGCAGAGGCCTTTGCCGCGGTGACGCCTGATACAATCGCAAAATTCCTGTTCACCTCGGGCTCAACAGGCACGCCGAAGGCGGTCATCAACACGCAGCGCATGCTCACCTCGAGCCAGCAGGCAAAGGCACAGACCTGGACATTTCTTGGACAGAGCGGCGACGATCTCGTCATCCTCGACTGGCTGCCCTGGAGCCACACCTTCGGGGCCAACCACAATTTCAATCTCGTGCTGCGCAATGGCGGCTCGCTCTACATCGATGGCGGCAAGCCCGCCCCCGGCCTCTTTGCGACATCGCTCGCCAATCTGAAAAGCGTGATGCCGACGGTCTATTTCAACGTGCCGCGCGGTTTCGATATGCTGATCGCGGCGCTCCGCGACGACGAAGAACTGCGCCGTCGTTTCTTCAGCGAGGTGAAATTCGCCTTCTACGCCGGCGCCGCACTGCCGCAGAATCTCTGGGATGCGCTGGAAGAGCTGTCGATCAAAACCATCGGTCATGCCATGCCGATGGTTTCGGCCTGGGGTTCGACCGAGACCTCGCCGCTGGCGACCGACTGCCATTTTCTCGCGGAGCGCTCCGGCAACATCGGCGTGCCCATACCCGGCACGGAATTGAAGCTCACCGCCTCCGGTGGCAAGCTGGAGGTGCGGGTGCGCGGTCCCAATGTCACACCCGGCTATTGGAAGGCGCCGGAGTTGACCAGGCAGGCCTTTGACGAAGAGGGTTTTTATATCATCGGCGACGCCGTGAAGTTCGCCGACGCCGAGCGTCCGGAGCGCGGCCTGTTCTTCGACGGGCGCGTCGCGGAAGACTTCAAGCTCAATTCCGGCACCTGGGTCAGCGTCGGCACGCTGCGCGTCGCCGGCATCGCAGCGCTTGCGCCGCTCGCACAAGACATCGTTGTGACCGGCCATGGCGGCGATGAGGTGCGGTTTCTGGTGTTCCCGAACGTCGTCGCCTGCCGTGCGCGTGCCGGCCTGCCTGTCTCGGCAAGCGTGAGCGATGTGCTTGCGCATGACAAGGTGCGGTCCGCGATTGCACAGGGTCTGGCAAGACTGAAGCAGCAGGGCACCAATTCCTCCGGCCACGCCACGCGCGCGCTGCTGCTCGCCGAGCCGCCGTCGGTGGATGGTGGCGAGATCACCGACAAGGGCTACGTCAACCAGCGCGCCGTGCTGACGCGGCGGGCGGAAGTGGTGGCGCGGCTGAATGATGATGCATCGGTGGAGTGGATTGGCTGCGCTGCCTGAGTGTGGATCGGCTGCACGCCTGAGTTCATCGCATGGTATTGCTCTCTCGTGCCCCGGCTCTGCGCAGCAGCGTTGCACGCTGCAGCGCGTCCGCGGGACACGCGGCCCCAAATATGCCAGCCATTCTGCCGCAATATCTCGCAGGATTCTTCTGTTGCCGAAGCAACTAATTTGTGCGAACCGTTTCGGTCAGGAATGACGGCGGACAAACCGCCGCGACGGATCGGAGGAGACGATGCTCGGCAGAAAGCGTGCTGCGGGCAAATGCCGCCGGATGTCTGGAAGTGATGCCGGATCGCGCCTATCGCGGATTCCGTCAGGCGTCGCTGCTGCCCGTCACCGCGCCGAGATTTTCGTGCAGCCGGCGCAGCAGGTCGATCAATACCTCGCGCTCGTCCTTGTTCAGGCAAGACAACAACCGGCGTTCGCGCTCGAAGGCGGCGGCGATCACCTTGTCATGGGTGGTCCGGCCCTTCGCCGTCAACGAGATCGAATGGGTGCGGCCGTCGTTCGGATCGGGCCGGATCGACACATGGCCGCGCTTCTTGAGGCCGGCCAGGGTCCGGCTCACCGGGCCCTTGTCGAAGCCGATGACGTGGCAGATGCGCGAAGCGGGAATACCGGGCTCGATCGCCAGCAGCGACATGATCCGCCATTCCGTGACGTTGACGCCGAACTGCCGCTGGTAGAGCGCGGTCGCGCTGTTCGAAAGCTTGTTGGCAATGAAGGTGATGAAGGCCGGAACGTACCGATCGAGATCGAGCGTCGGCCTGACGTCGGCGGGCGCAGGCTTTTGGCGGAATCGGGTCGAAGGCGGCATGTCGGGTTCTGTCTCGCGGCGCTGCTCATGACCTAAGTGCAAGCGCCGCCCTTTCACAAGATCAAAATGAGAGAGAACACTTATGAGCCCACCCGCCTCGACCGCATCAGGCGTCCCGCATCTCGACGTCGATCCCTTCGACATGAACTTTTTTGCCGACCCCTATCCCACACATGAGCTGCTGCGCGAGACCGCGCCCGTCGTCTATCTCGACAAATGGAAGCTCCATGGCGTGGCGCGCTATGCCGAGGTCCATGCCGTGCTGAACGATCCCGCGACGTTCTGCTCGAGCCGCGGCGTCGGCCTGAGCGACTTCAAGAAGGAGGCGCCGTGGCGACCGCCGAGCCTGATCCTCGAGGCCGATCCACCCGAGCACACCCGCACCCGGGCCGTGTTGTCAAAGGTGCTGTCGCCGACGGTGATGAAGGGACTGCGCGACCGCTTTGCCGCGGCGGCCGAGAAGCGCGTGGACGTGCTCCTTGAAAAACGCAGCTTCGATGCGATCGCAGATCTCGCCGAGGCCTACCCACTCGCGATCTTCCCCGATGCGCTCGGTCTGAAGCCTGAGGGGCGCGAGCATCTCATTCCCTATGCGAGCCTGGTGTTCAACGCCTTCGGTCCGCCGAACCAGCTGCGCCAGGGCGCGATCGCGCGCTCGGCGCCGCACCAGGCTTACGTCACCGACCAGTGCCAGCGCGACAACCTGACGCCGGGCGGCATCGGCGCCTGCATTCATGCCCATGTCGACGAGGGGCGCGATCACGGCCAGTGAAGCGCCGCTGCTGGTGCGCTCGCTCTTATCGGCCGGCCTCGACACGACCGTCAACGGCATCGGCGCCGCGGTCTATTGCCTCGCGCGCTTCCCCGATCAGTGGCAGCGCCTTCGCGGCGATCTCACGCTTGCGCGCAATGCATTCGAGGAGGCCGTGCGGTTCGAAAGCCCGGTGCAGACCTTCTTCCGTACCACGACGCGTGAGGTCGAACTGTCAGGTGCGAGCATCGGCGAAGGCGAGAAGGTTCTGATGTTCCTCGCCGCCGCCAACCGCGATCCCAGGCGTTGGGACAAGCCTGACAGTTATGACATCACGCGGCGCACCTCCGGCCATGTCGGCTACGGCTCCGGCATTCATATGTGCGTGGGCCAGCTCGTGGCGCGGCTCGAAGGCGAGACGATGCTCTCGGCGCTGGCCCGCGGTATCGCCAGGATCGAGATCACGGGCGAACCGAAGCGCCGCTTCAACAACACGCTGCGCGGGCTCGACAGCCTGCCGGTGACGATCACGCCCGCCTGACACGGCGGGCGACGCGATTGCAATTGCGGGCGCTGATCATGCCCTCGCGGCCATTACCTCCGCAGCATCCGCAATTCCCCGCGCCGTCGACACAAACTCGCTGGCATCATCACCGGGATTCCTCGGACTCTCCACGCTCTTGATCTGCAAGTGATAGCCTCCGGCGCAATGTTTTTGATCGGGGCCTTGACGTCTAGCCCACCACCTTGCTGCTCCCTTGCGTGATCAGCCGCGCCGCGCGTTGGTCGCGGGCGTAAATCCACAGCCAGCTCAGCGCGACGCTGAGCCGATGACGCAGGCCGATCAGGAAGTAGATGTGCGCGATGCCCCAGATCCACCATGCGATGGCGCCGCGCAATTTGACCTTGCCGAAATCGATCACGGCGAGCCGCTTGCCGATCTGGGCTAGGCTGCCGGCGTGCTTGTAGCGGAACGCACCCTTGCTCTCGCCGCGCAGGCGGGCCTTGATCGTTTCGGCGACATGCTTGCCCTGCTGCTTGGCAGCCGGCGCGATCCCGGGCACCGGCTTGCCCTCCCAGGCATTGATGTTGATGGTGTCGCCGATTGCAAAGATCTCGGGGTGGCCGGGGATGGTGAGATCGTTCTCGACTTGCGCGCGCCCGGCACGATCGGCCGGTGCGCCCAGCCATTCGGCGGCGGGTGAAGCGCGCACGCCGGCGGCCCAGATCCGCGTCTTCGCCTCAAGCAGCCTGCCGCCGAAGACGACGCCTTCACAGTTGATTTCGGTGACGGCCTGCCCGAGTACGACCTCGACACCGATCTTTTCGAGCGAGGCCTGGGCATAGGCGGAGAGGTCGTCGGGAAAGCCCGCGAGCACGCGGGGACCAGCCTCGATCAGCACGACGCGAGCCTTGGTCGTATCGATGTTGCGAAAATCATCGGGCAGCGTGTGATGCGCCATCTCGGCGATGGTGCCCGCGAGCTCAACGCCTGTAGGACCGGCGCCGACGATGACAAAAGTCAGTCTCGCGGCGCGCTTCGCCGGATCGGTCTCGCGCTCGGCGCGCTCGAACGCCACCAGGATGTGACGGCGCAGCGTGGTCGCGTCTTCCAGCGTCTTCAGTCCCGGTGCCCATGTCTCCCACTCATCATGGCCGAAATAGGCGTGACGCGCGCCGGTGGCGAGCACCAGGGTGTCGTAGGGCACCTCGCTGCCGTCGTCGATCAGCACGCAGCGCCTGTCGGCATCGACGCCGTTGACGGTGGCAAACAGCGTCGTCACCTCGCGCCTGTGGCGCATGAGATGGCGCACGGGCCAGGCGATCTCGCTGGGCGAAAGCGATGCGGTCGCGACCTGGTAAAGCAGCGGCTGAAACAGATGATGGTTGCGGCGGTCGATGAGCGTAATTTCGACCGGCGCGCCCGCAAGCCGGTAGGTCGTCTCCAGCCCGCCGAAGCCGGCACCGACGATGACGACGCGATGGGGAGTTGTGGCCATGATGCACCCTCGAATCTCGCTGCTCACTGTCCTTCATTTAAGTGCGGATTGGGTGCCGCGGTCCAATAGTCGTCATCAATCAGGGAATAGGGGCGAGGCATCGATCAGGCGCGGAAAAGCGCCGCAGCCTCGGAGTGGCGTTGGCCGAAGTGAGTAGAATTATATTGGGACCTATATACGAGTTGACACAGGTAGACTTTTATCGAATCGCGTCCTACATTGCTCGGTGACGCGATGCCGGAACGGTGAACGGGTCGGCTTTGAAAACCGTAGCACCCTGTGGTGGGGTAGTGGGTTCGACTCCCACTCGCGTCTCCAGTTCTCTGGACGCTAGGAATACGGGGCGAGGTGCCACATAACTCGCCCCACTCCTCTCTCCCAAGTTCCCTTCCTTCTTTCTTTTTATTTCTTCAGATACGTTTGCCGTACAGGCACGTATCTAGCCTTCACCCCTTGTTCACGAAAATCGTGGTCTATATGATTCACTGCGTCATGGATGACAACACCACCGGGCTTGCCCGTGTCGCCGTGACATTGTTGGGCTTCTAGCTCAGCTGGAGACGCGAGTCTTAATACGCAAAACCCCGCTCAAAAGGCGGGGTTTTGTTGTTTAAGCATCCGACACGCTTTCCGGATCGAGGATAGTGATCTGCAACATGTCCGGCTCCTCGTCCTCAAGATGAGGAGGACGCCCGCCCTCGTATTCAGCAGCCAAATATGGAAGTTCACGAAGCCAATAGCCGTGCCCCGCGAGACGGATGAAGTCCTGCGGCATTCGCCACATCATGGTGCTCAGGACCATATCCGGGTTCTTGCCGCGGATGACTACTCCGCGCTGGTTCAGGGCTTCCATCAGTTCTCGACGCGTGACCGGCTTGCCGCGCTCTCGGATGATCTGCTGTGCTAAGCGGCCAACCTCAGCTCGGTCTGGGTTTTTGCGAGTCGTCTTTGGCGGCGGTAACGGCGGCGAATCGACCTTGGCATTAGCCAGAAGCCCAGCGAAAGCAGTCCCGATCATTACATCTTCCTTCAAATGCCCGTGATCAGTATCCGGTGAATTACGGGGATTGGTATCTTCATTTGTATCCGTAGTTGCCCGGATGTTCGCGAAGTGGTGCCAGCTATTGATGAAGATTTGCACCGCCGCCAGTTCTTTACGTAGTCCCTCAAGCTTCTGATTATGCTTGTTAATCTCGGCGGCGATCTCGTCGCGCCGTCTTTGGGCATTATCTAGGACATGATCGGACATAGCGCCTCTCCGTGTTCACCCATTGTACTGCAATGCGGTGGATACGTGCAAGCGGAACCAGATTCAGTTTTGAAAAGTGTATCTTCGCCGGTATATTGATGAACGCCGTCCTAAACGACTTCGGCTCGCCGAGGGGAATTGCAGTCCCCAGAGCGAGCCGATGTTTAGGTTCCGAAGCGGTGTCCGTAGCACTACCGCAACGGATGGAAGCAGGAAGTGACCCCCTAAGTTCCGTTGGGGAATATACCACTTCCTGCTCATCGGCTCAAGTGTGCGTAACGTCACACTTGAAAAGGAACACCCATGCCAAAGGTTTGGGTCGAAACTTACTACCGCGTGCGTGATGGCAAAGTTCAACACGTGCGCGGACACTGGCGGCGCTGGCCTCAGCGTTGCGGATCAGCCACCGTCATTTCGTTTCCGCATCCTTCGGCTGCGTAAGGAGACGACGTTTTTCTGATCTACCTTCTTGCCGCCGGGCCTCGTGCCCGGCGGTTTCTTTTTTTTAGACTTGTCGATGTTGGCCTGCACTTCCCTCGGATCGGTCCCGATGAAGCGCTTCAGAGCCTCGTCAAACGGCATATCAAGACCGAACGGCGGCTCTGGCGGCTGACTTCGAATCTTCGTCTTTTTCACGAGATCAGAACCTTGTACGGGAGCGCCCCGGCAACGCCTTCGAACAAGTCGTTCATGCGTTCGGCCGCCGTCATGCTACGCCGATTGAGCCGCCAAGTCATTTCCTGCACGTACTGTTGCAGATGCTTTTCGCTCACCCAATGGTGGGTACCGACGATTTGACGTTTAAGAAGCGCCCAAACGCTTTCGATGCTGTTTGTGTGAGCCTCGCCGCGCTTGTACTCGCCATGCTGATGGTTGACGATCTCGTGGTTCTGGTAGCCCTCAAGGCGTTGGTAGACAGGATGGCCATCGGTCGCGAGCATGGTCGCATCCTTCGCCACGGTCTCATTGACGAACTCGTGCATGGTCTTTTTGTTGGCGATCGGCAGAACCTTGGCGACAATCTCGCCATCGCGCTCGACCGCGCCAATGACCGGCGTCTTGTCTTTCGGGCCGCCGCCAGCACCACTGCGGCGCTTGTGACGGTTGATGGCCTTGCCGCCCACGTAGGTCTCATCCACTTCAACAACGCCAGTGAGCGGCTTATTGAACGAGCGAGTGCGCGCGGCGTGACGCAGGCGATGCAGAACGAACCAGGCTGACTTCTGAGTGATCCCCAAGTCCCGCGCCAACGTGGTTGAAGCAATCCCTTTCGGATGGTTGGTGATCAGCCAGATCGCGCCGAACCAAACGCGCAGCGGGAGCTTGGTATCCTCAAAGATAGTGCCGACAGTCACCGAGAAATTGCGCAGGCAATCCGAGCATCGGAACTTGTTCTTCCGGCTCAGAGTGTAGGTCTTGGCGCAATCGCAGTAGGGGCAGACCGCGCCTTCCGGCCAACGGATGGCAGTGAAATGGTCAATCGCAGTCTGTGGGTCCTGAAAGGCGATCATCAGATCGGTCAGAGTTTTGAACTGCGTGAGCATCTGCTTTCCCCTTATGATGAGAAAGATAGGGGAATTTTAGTTCTGTGTCAACTGGTATATAGGTCCCATTATATTTCTTGCCATCTCCGTTTAGGGCGAAATATGGTGCAGGAGCCGGCGCCGACCCATTTGGCCGCGCGACAGATTTTGCGTTCAATCGAGACAGACCCGAAGGCGGCGATCACCCCGTTTCCGGGATCGATAATAAGGAGGGGAGTGGCTATGAGGACGGCATTCTGGCTGGCGGGCGCGGCGGCGCTTGTGCTGGCGAATCAGGCATTCGCCGGCGACACCATCAAGATCGGCTTCGTCTCGACTTTCAGCGGCCCGACCGCCGTGATCGGCAACGACATGCGCAATTCGTTCGAGCTCGCGCTGGACCACATGGGTCGCAAGATGGGCGGCAAGCCGGTCGAGGTGATCTACGAGGACGACGGCCAGAAGCCCGATGTCGGCAAGCAGAAGACCGAGAAGCTGGTGCAGTCCGACAAGGTCGATTTCCTGGTCGGCTACATCTGGTCGAATGTGCTGCTCGCCTCGCTCAAGACCGCGGTGGATTCGGAGACCTTCATGATCTCGGCCAATGCCGGCCCGTCGCAGCTCGCGGGCGAGCTGTGTTCGAAATACGTGTTCTCGACCTCCTGGCAGAACGACCAGACGCCGGCCGCCATGGGCCTCTACATGAATGCGAACGGCGTCAAGAGCGTGTTCCTGATTGGTCCGAACTACGCCGCCGGCAAGGATATGCTGGCCGGCCTGAAGAGCACGTTCAAGGGCGAGATCAAGGGTGAGGAATACACGGTCTGGCCGAGCCAGCTCGATTTCTCGGCGGAGCTGGCGAAAGCCCGCGCCTCCGGCGCCGAATCGATCTTCGTGTTCTATCCCGGTGCGGCCGGCGCGCAGTTCCTCAATCAATACGTCCAGGCCGGCATGAAGAGCACGATGCCGCTCTACACCGCCTTCACCGTCGACGAGACGACGTTGCCGTTACAAAAGGAGAATGCGTTCGGTGTGCCCGGTGCGCAGGAATGGGTGAACGATCTCCCGAACGAGCAGAACAAGAAGTTCGTCGCCGACTACCGCGCGAAATATCCCGGCGCCCGGCCGAGCTATTACGGCGCGCAGGCCTATGACGCGGCGCAGCTCATCAACAGCGCGGTGATCGCCGTCGGCGGCGACACCTCCAAGAAGGAAGCGATGAAGGCCGAGATGGAGAAGGCCAACTTCAAGTCACTGCGCGGCGCGTTCAAATACGGCAACAACCACATCCCGATCCAGAACTTCTATCTCCAGGACGTGGTGAAGGGTGCAGGCGGCGAGCTTTCGCTGAAGACCGTCGCCACCATCGTCACTGCTGATCAGGACCGCTTCCACGACAAGTGCCCGATGAAATGAGGTCCCCACCTCTCCCCGCACTTGTCCCGCCGGATCGGAAGGCGGATGCGGGGAGAGGAGTTCACCGCGCTGTCTTTTCCGTCAGTGCTTCGTCGCGACGCTCCTCGCAATGGCGGGTGGATGGAACCTACAGCCGCGGTATGCTCGCGGGCCGCACCTCGCGGGCCTGCGCGGCGAGCCTGATGCCGGCATTGGCCGCACCAAAGCCCTGATAGTTCCGCCGCTCGACGATCTCGAAGAAGAAGCGCTCGTCGAAGATGTGGGTGTAGACCTGGAAGAATTCGCCGTCGCCCTCGCGGTCATAGAGGATGTGGTTGGCGCGGAGCTTGGCCATGACATCCGGGGCAAGGTCGTATTTGGCTTCGATATCGTCGTAGTAGTTATCAGGAATATCCAGGAAGCCCGCGCCGCGGGCGCGCATGGCTGCGACGGCGGCGAAGATGTCCTCGCACGCAAAGGCGACGTGTTGCACGCCTGAGCCGAAAAACTCCGAGATGAAGCGCGCCGGCAGCGTGCGGTTGGCGGAGGACCCGTTGACGACGAAGCGCAGGCTCTGGTCGCCATTGACGAGGGCCTGACTCTGCACGAGGCCGCGGGGGTCCGCGATCTCCATCTGCGGCAGCCGCGCGAGGTCCAGGATGCCGGTATAGAACAACAGCCAGGACAGCATCTCGTCATAGGGCATCGACTGCGCGATGTGATCGACCGCGAGCAGCGCATCCGCACCTGCGTCGCCCGCGACGGGTTCGAAATCCGTGTCCCAGTTCTTGCCGGCTTGGTCGAGGAAATAGAGCAGACTGCCGCCGACGCCGTGGATCGCGGGGATCTCCAGCTCGCCCGGCCCGACCGGCTGATAGAAGGTGCGCGCTTTCAGGGTCTCGGCGCGCTGCATGGCAAGGCCGGCATTGTCGACGTCGAGCGCGATGGCGCAGACGCCGGGGCCGTGCGTGACATAATGCGAATGCGCAAAGCCGTCGGTCTCGGAGTTGATCACGAGCTCGACCTTGCCCTGGGACCAGCGCTCCACAGCCTTGCTGCGGTGCTTGCCGCTTTTGCGGAAGCCGAGCTGTGACAACAAATGCGCGAGCTCGCCGGCCTTGTTCTCGTTGACGGCGAACTCGATGAAGCCCGTACCGCTGCTTTTCGCCTTCGGCGCCAAGGGCTCGCCGACGAGCCTGGGCCAATGCGGGGCGAGCTGATCCTGTAACAGGATCAGCGAGCGCAGGCCGTCGACCGCGGTCTGCCCGGCCGAGCCGGCGCGGAATTGGTCGTTGAAAATCTCCAGCGACCACGGACCGGAATAACCGGTCGCGGCAATCGCCTGCATGAACTCGCTGACCGGCAGATCACCCTGGCCCGGGAAGGAGCGAAAGTGTCGGCTCCAAGACAAAACGTCGAGTTCGAGCTTCGGCGCGTCGGCGAGCTGGACCAGAAAGATCTTGTCACCGGGGATCGAGGCCATCGGCCGTACCGGGAAGCCGGGCGCCAGCGCGTGAAAAGAGTCGAGGATGACGCCGATCGCGGGATGATCGGCGCGCCGCACGATCTCCCAAGCGTCCCGATAATCGTTGACGTGCCGGCCCCAGGCCAGCGCCTCGTAGCCGATGCGCAAGCCCCGCCTGGCGGCGTGGTCGCCGAGCTCGCGAAAATCATCCGCGGCGCGGTCGATGCCGCCGAGCGAGGCAGGCGAGACGTTCGAACAGATCAGCAGCAAATCGGTGCCGAGCTCCTGCATCAGGTCGAACTTGCGTTCGGCACGGGCGAAATTGCGCGAGCGCTGCGGCTCCGGCATGCCTTCGAAGTCGCGGAACGGCTGGAACGCGCAGATCTCGAGATTGAGGTCCTTGCAGAGTTTTGCGATCTCGCGCGGGCTCGCACCGAACGACAGCAAATCGTTCTCGAAGATCTCGACCGCCTCGAACCCGGCGGATGCGATGGCACGCAGCTTTTCGTCGAGGGCGCCTGAAAGGGAAACGGTTGCGATCGAGCGCTTGTTCATGCGGCCTGCTCCATGATGTGGCCCGGCGATATTTTTTGACCCGTGCGCGCGGCTTCGCCGACGGATTCGACGACGGCGAGCGTGGCCATCGCGTCTTGCACCGAGATCAAGGGCTGTTCGCGACCCGCGATCACCGCGCAGAAATGCCGGAGTTGCTCGGCCAGGGGATCGAATGCGGCGGGCGCGATCGTCGCGCGCGACAGCGGCGCGTACCAGCCGGGCTGCTGCGCATAGGTCCACAGCTCCATATTGGGCACCGACAGCGAACCCGCGGTCCCGGAGAAGATGTAGCAGGGCTGGTCTTGCTTCGGGTATGCAGCGTTCTCGCCGGACGCGAGCTCCCAGCTCCACGGCGCCGGCGTCGCATCCGACACGGTCACCGTTCCCAGTGCGCCATTGGCAAAGCGCAGCAGCAATGCAGCGGTGTCCTCGACGGCAAAGCCGCGAACCTTGTTCGACGTCAATGCCTGCACTTCGCTGATTTCGCCGCAGATGAAGCGGAGATTGTCGATGTCGTGGATGAGGTTGATGAGCAGCGGGCCGCCACCGTGCTCGCGCCGCCACGCCACATCAAAATAATCGTCGGGCTTTTTCAGCAGCCACAACCCGACCACGGCCGTGAGTTGGCCGAGCTTGCCGTCTGCCACCGTTTCGCGAGCGGCCTTGATGATGGGATTGTGCCGGCGGTGATGGCCGACCAGCATCGGCACGCCGGTCCGTTTGACGGCTGCGCACAGACGTTGCGCGGCAGCGACGGTGTCGGTCACCGGCTTCTCGATCAACGCCGGCACGCCGGCCTCGGCGCAGTCGAGGGCCATCCGGAGATGCAGGGCGTTCGGGGAAGCAATGATCAGACCGTCGGGTTGTTCCTGCGCCAGCAATGCGCGGTGATCTGTGTAGCATGGCACGTTGCGCGCCCGCGCATGATCGGTCGCAGCGGGTGAGGGATCGGCGATGCCGGCCAGCACGCAGTCTTGCGAGGCCTCGATCAGTTCTGTGTGGCGGCGGCCGATCAAGCCGGCGCCGGCGACCGCAATGCGCTTTCGCGGGCTCATGCTGCGTTCTCCTCCATGACGCCACCGACGAAGAGCTGGCCGATCCTCGGATCGTTCAGGATGGAGGCGGCCTCGTCGACCATCCGCCTCAAGCTGCCTGATAGGCGGCGCTACGTGCCGCCATCACGGCATCAAAAGCCTCTCCCATGACTTCGGTCGAGGGGGTGAGGCCCGTGAACAGTTCGAAGGCGTCGGCAGCCTGGTAGATCGCAAGCTCCCGCCCGGTCATGATCCGGGCACCCTTCTCTCGCGCTGCGGCAAGAAGCGGCGTGATCAGCGGCGAATAGACGGCATCGGCGACCCACAGATCGGCTCGGAGCAGCACCGCAGGCACCGGTGTGTTGCGGTTCGGCAGCATGCCGACCGGCGTTCCGTTGATAAGCCCGGTCGCACCATCGAGCGCGTCCTCGACGCTTCGGGCCACCCGTGCGCCACCGTGCTCGGCCAGCAGGGTGGCGAGCTTCTCGGCTCGCGCCGATTCGCTGTCGAAGATGCGGAGGTCGGCGACCTTCAGGCTCGCCAGCGCAAACGCAATCGCTTTGCCGACGCCACCGGTGCCGATGACGGCCACCGCATTTCCGGAAGGGGCCAGCAGCGGCTGAACGGCATGTGCAAAGCCCGTGGTGTCGGTGTTGTGGCCGATCAGCCGCCCGTCCTTGACGACCACGGTATTGACCGCGCCCATGGCGGCCGCGCCCGGTGCCAGCTCGTCGAGCAGCGGCACGACGGCCTCCTTGTAGGGGAAGGTGACGTTGACGCCGGCAAAGCCGAGCCGCCGCACGCCCTCCAGCATCATGCTGAGCCCGGCCGTGTCGGCGCCCGCGACCTCAATGAGCTGGTAGTGGCCGCGCAGGCCCAGTGCCTCGGCTGCGCGCTCATGCATCGCGGGGGAGGCGGAATGGGCGATCGGCGCGCCGATCAGGCCGGTCAGGAGCTTTTGGGAGGCGGCAGGTCCGCGGTTAGACATGATCCGTTATGGTCTCTTGGTCGTCTCTTCGGGGCGCGTTGATGTCAGGCCATTAGCGGGAAAATCCGCGCAATTCCAACAGGAACGATAGTCAATCTCCTGCCTGACTCAATTACCCTTTCGTCCCGCAAGCCTAACATAATGTTATTTCTTCCGGGTCCGCGCGGCCGCGGCCTTGCCGTTGCCGCGGGACGGCTCGACGGCGCGCATCTCGGCGCGCAGGGACTCGATGAAATGTTCGACATGGAGCGACAGCGGCGCGCCTCGCTTGACCGCGATATAGGTCTCGAAACGGGTCGGCTCGGTGATCTTCAACAGCTCGACCCCGGGATAGCCGCCATGCGCCACCGTGAACTGGTCGATGATGGCGATGCCTAGCCCCGCTTTCACCAGCGCGCAGACCGTGGTGCCGAACCGCGCCCGGATGGTGATGTTGTAGTCGAGCCGGTGGCGGGCAAACATCTCGGCCATGATCCGGCCGTAAGGGTCGTTGGGATCGATGCCGATCAGAGGGTAGCGGGTGATCTCGGCAGCCGAGACCTGCTTGCGCCCCGCCAGCTCGTGGCCCGGCGGCACGACGCAATAGAGCTCGCCCGAAGCGAGCGGCATGAAGTCGAGCCCGGAATGGTCCAGCCGGTAGCTCATGGCGACGCACTCGCCGCGGCCGAGCATGAGATAGTCGATTGCTTCCTCAAGCTTCAGGATGTTGATGTCGATGCCCAAATCAGGATAGCGGCGGCGCACGCGTTCGATCGCGCGGGGCACCATCACCTGCGAGATGCTCGGCACCGAGCCGATGCGCAATTCCGACAATCCGCCGCGGCCGATCTTGGAGATGAGCTCGGAGAGGTCGTCGACCTTCTTGTAGACGCCGTTGATCTGCTCAAAGATGTTCTCGGCTTCCGGCGTCGGGAAGTAGCGGCCGTTCCGGCGCTGGAAGAAGCGGATGCCGAGTGAGCGCTCGGTGTATTTGACCAGCCGGCTGATCCCCGGCGCCGACACGTTCAACAGTTTCGCCGCGCCGCCAATGGTGCCCGTCACCATCACGGCACGGATCACTTCAACCTGGCGCAGCGTCATCATGGTCTTGGCATCCGAGAGAGCTCGTGGCGACGATCATCTCACGAGAGCCGGGATGTCATCCAGCGGCAAAGTGAGGCTGGGGCGGAGCAGGGCGAGAAGTTTCGCGGCGGGGGTGTTTCGACCAAAATCGGCGCGTTCACAGGGAAGGGCATCGTCGGGCGGTCCATTGCATCGGGCCGTCTGCCGCAGCCTGGGTCTCAGCTCGAAGGTCCTTCCGGCGAAACGCTGCCGGGCCGCTCCGCACGCTCGCTTTGCAGCACGTCGCGCCCGTACTCGATGATTTTCTGCTTGTTCGCGATATCGCGGACGGCGAAAAACACGCGGTTCAATTCCAGGCCGAGCACGCTGTTGAGGGCGATGTTCTCGTCTTCCATCGTAGCTTCTCGCTCTTGACGCCTCAGGCGTAACTGGACGTTAGTTCCTCCACAAGTAGATTAAATCTTCGATGCCAGCGCCACACCGGGGAATTACAGAGGGCAGTGAATTGAGGCACCCCCCTAAGACGTGCTATATCGAGCCGCGAGTGGCAGGGAATGCACAAATGTCCGCCGTAGACTATGGCCGGGAAGCGCTGGACTTCATTGAAGGGCTGGGAGCCTATGACAGGGTCCCGGACACAATGGATGCGCTCGCAATCGCGTTCGGCCGCTACGGCTTCGAGCACATCATCGTCACCGGTTTGCCGAATCACGATCAGCGCTTTTCCCAGATGGTGCTGGCCAAGAAATGGCCGGCTGAATGGTTCAGCCTCTATACCGAAAAGAGCTATGACCGCGTCGATCCCGTGATCCGGAAGTGCCGGCACACGGTCAATCCGTTCGAATGGTCGGAAGCGCCTTATGACGTGAAACTCGAGCCAGGCGCGGTGGAGGTGATGCGCCGCGCCGCCGATTTCCGCATGTCGCGCGGTTTTGTCGTGCCAATCCATGGCCTGACCGGCTATGAAGCCGGCGTCTCGCTCGCCGGCGTTCATCTCGATCTCAACGTCCGCAGCAAGCCCGCACTGCATCTGGTCGCGATGTACGGCTTCGATCACATTCGCCGCTTGCTTGCGCCCTCGCCGCATCCGTCGGCGCGCCTGACCCCGCGCGAGCGCGAGGTGATCGCCTGGGCGTCGCAGGGCAAGTCTGCCTGGGAGATCGGCGAGATACTGAACATCACGCAGCGAACGGCGGAAGAGCATCTGGCTACCGCTGCGCGCAAGCTCGGCGCCGTCAACCGGACGCATGCGGTCGCGATCGCGATCCGCCAAAAAATCATCACCCCCTGAAAACTTCGCCTACTGGGAAATTTCCCAATAGTCGATTTGGCCTTTTTCGCTGACGTTCCCCCGCATTTGCACACGATGGGGGAGTTTCATGATTCACGTTATTTCTGCTGTTAACCGGCACCTCTACGAAGACGTGCTCGACCAGCATTTTCGGATACGCCACGAGATTTTCGTCGAAGAACGGAAATGGGAGGAACTGCGCAAGCCCGACAGCCGCGAGATCGACGCCTACGACAATGAGGACGCGATCTACCTACTCGCTCTCGAGAACCGCCGCGTGCTGGGCGGCTCTCGCCTGTATCCGACCACCAAGCCGACCATGATCAGCGAGGTGTTTCCTTATCTCGCCGCGGTGCGGGGTTGTCCTGTCGACCCGCAAATCTGGGAGTGGTCCCGCTTCTTCGTGACGCGCGAGCGCCGCGATGGCGCATTCAATCTGCAACTGATGGCGGCGGCGCAGGAGTTCTGCCTCGATCAGGGCATCGAACGCCTCTGCCTGGTGATGGAGACGTGGTGGCTGCCGCGTTTCCACGACATCGGCTTCGTCGTCAAGCCGCTGGGATTGCCTGCGCTGATTGCGGATTCCTGGACTATGGCCGCGACCATCGAGGTCCGCCAGGAATCGCTCGACATCGTACGCGACCGTATCGGGACGAAGAATGTCGTCCATCAGGACGGACCGCGTCTCGATTGCATCGCCCGTGCCAACACCTGCGGCCTCGCTGCCGCGCAACGAAAGACCGCCTGACATGTCGAACATGATGCGAGACGGCCAGATCATGGCGCAGACCAAGGACGAAAATCTCGGCTACATGTCGGACATGGCGCTCGAACTCGCGCAGATGGCGGACGATGCCGGATTGGTGACGCTCGCCTATTTGTTCCGGATGGCCGCGCTGGAGGCCTCGACCGCCAACAGCGAGCTCAACGAGCCGAACGATCTTCCCCGTCACATCACGTCACATTAGACGTCGCTTCCTCATCCCGGCCTCAACAGCTCCCTCTTCCCGGCAACGGGGAGGGTTTTCGCTTGGGTGCGGCAGGCTGCCCCATCCAGCGCGGCCTCCTTGCATGACCGGCTCTGGTCGCATGCACCGGCATGCAACAAAGTGCATGTCTGGTGTGGAATCGCTCTTGCTTCGGAACGATACTGCCATTACCCATTTTTCTGCCTTGAAGAGGCAGGGGGAGCTCTTTCACTGATGGCGACTGTGTTCGAACATCGGCGCACGTCTGCGTGCGCCTGAAAGAGCGTTGATGCTGCTCGTCGTCGAACAGTTCTTGAACGGATTGCAGTTCGGCCTGCTGCTGTTCCTGCTCGCCGCCGGCCTGACGCTGGTGTTCGGGATCATGGATCTCGTCAACCTGGCGCACGGCTCGCTCTACATGATGGGCGCCTATTTCGCCGCGACCTTCGCGGCCTGGACCGGGAGCTTCCTGCTGGGGGCGCTGCTGGCGTTAGGGGCGACGCTGGCGCTCGGCATCGTTCTCGAGGTGAGTGCGCTGCGGCATCTCTACGGGCGCGATCATCTCGACCATGTGCTCGCAACCTTCGGGCTGATCCTGTTCTTCAATGAAGCCGTACGGCTGATCTGGGGGCCGGCGGGCCTCGCGCTGCCACTGCCGGCCTGGCTCACCGTGCCGGTGCCGATCCTGCCAGGCATTCACTATCCCGCCTACCGCCTCGCCATCATCGTGGTCGCGCTGCTGGTTGCGCTGCTGCTCTATCTCGGCGTGATGCGCACGCGCATCGGCATGCTGATCCGCGCCGGTGCCTCCAACCGCGAGATGATCGGCGCGCTCGGCATCAACATCAAGCTGCTCTACACGCTGGTGTTCGGCCTGGGCGCCGCGCTCGCCGGCCTCGCAGGGCTGATGCAGGCGCCGATCCTCACCGTGCAGATCGGCATGGGCGAGAACATCCTGATCCTTGCCTTCGTCATCATCGTGATCGGCGGCATCGGCTCGATCCGCGGCGCATTCCTCGCCGCGATCTTCGTCGGCATGATCGATACGCTCGGCCGCGCGTTCCTGCCCAATCTGTTGCGGCAGGTGCTGAGCGGCGCGGCTGCCTCCACCGCTGCGCCTGCGCTGTCCTCCATGCTGATCTATCTGCTGATGGCGATGGTGCTGGTGGTGCGGCCGGAGGGGCTGTTTCCGGCCAACCGTCGATGAAGGGTTTCTCGGTGAGCAAGGCCGTCACGGCCCTGATGCTGGCGGGCCTCCTGCTGCTGCCGCTCTATTCGTATCTGTCCGGCAACATCTTCATCCTGACGCTGTTCACGCGCATCGTCATCCTGGCGCTGGCGGCCGCCAGCCTCAACCTCATCATGGGCTTCGGCGGCATGATGAGCTTCGGCCACGCCGCCTATCTCGGCATCGGCGGCTACGCGGTCGGCATGCTCGCGCAGGAAGGTGTTGGAAGCGGCTTCATCCAGTTTCCGGTCGCGCTGGCGGCATCCGCCGTCTATGCGCTGGTGATCGGCGCGCTGTCGCTGCGAACGCGCGGCGTCTATTTCATCATGATCACGCTGGCCTTCGCCCAGATGGCCTATTACGTCGCCTCGGGGCTCGCGCGCTACGGCGGCGATGATGGCCTCACCGTCTACAAGCGCAGCGATTTCTCCGGCCTGATCAACCTGTCGAACCGCACGCAGTTCTATTATCTCTGCCTCGCCTGCCTGTTCGGCGTGATCTTCCTGATCTGGCGCATCGTCAATTCCCGCTTCGGCCTCGTCGTGCAGGGGCTGCGCTCCAACGAGCAGCGCATGCAGGCGATCGGCTTCCCGGCAAAACGCTATCAGCTCGTCTGCTTCGTCATCTCGGGCACGATGTGCGGCCTCGCCGGCGCGCTGCTCGCCAACAACACCGATTTCGTCAGTCCGGCCGTGATGTACTGGACGCGCTCCGGCGATCTCATGGTGATGGTGATCCTGGGCGGCATGGGCACGCTGTTCGGCCCTGTGGTGGGGGCGGTGATCTATCTCCTGCTGGAAGAGTTCCTGTCGCAGATTACCGAATATTGGGCGCTGATCATGGGCCCGCTGCTGCTGTTGATCGTGCTGTTCGGCCGCGGCGGTATCATGGGTCTGCTGGGGAGGCTCAATCGTGGCTGAACCGCTGCTCCGCGTCGAAAAGCTGGTGCGCCGCTTCGGCGGCATTACCGCAACCGACAACGTCTCGCTCGACGTCGCGGCAGGCGAACTGCACGCCATCATCGGGCCGAACGGCGCCGGCAAGACCACACTGATCAGTCAGCTCACCGGACACCTCGAGCCGCATTCAGGCAGCGTCTCGCTCGGGGGCCGCGACATCACCTATCTGCCGGCCTATCGCCGCTGCGCGTTGGGTCTCGCGCGTTCGTTCCAGATCACCTCGCTGCTGCTCGACTTCACTGCCGCAGACAACGTCGCGCTGGCCGCGCAAGCGCATGCCGGCCACTCGTTCCGCTTCTTCGCCGATGCACGCAAGGAAAGGGGTTTGCGCGATGCCGCCCGTGCGGCGCTCGATCGTGTCGGCCTGCTCGATCGCGCCGACGTCGTGGTGAGCAGGCTCAGCCATGGCGAGCGCCGTCAGATCGAGCTCGCGGTCGCGCTGGCGAGCAAGCCAAAACTGCTGCTGCTGGACGAGCCTATGGCAGGTCTCGGCGTCACCGAATCCCAGGGCATGGTGAAGCTGCTCCAGGAGCTGCGCAAAGAGGTCTCGATCGTGCTGGTGGAACACGACATGCCGGCGGTGTTCGCGCTGGCCGACCGCATCTCGGTGCTGGTCTATGGCCGTGTCATCGCCTCCGGCGATCCCGCCGCCATCCGCGCCAACGAGGACGTCAAGCGCGCCTATCTCGGCGACCAGCACGTGGTGACGCGCCATGGCTGATACGCTGCTCGAGGTCGACGGCATCGAGACCTGCTATGGCCTCAGCCAGGTGCTGTTCGGCCTGTCGCTGTCGATCAAGCCGGGCGAGATGGTTTCGCTGATGGGCCGCAACGGCATGGGCAAGACCACGACGATCCGCTCGATCATGGGCCTGACGCCGGCGCGATCGGGCAGCATCCGCTTTGCGGGTGCGGAGGTGCGGCAGCTGCCTTCGTACCGCATCGCCAAGCTTGGCATCGGCCTCGTGCCCGAGGGTCGCCAGATCTTTCCGAACCTCACGGTGCGCGAGAATCTCGTTGCCGCCGCCGCCGATCGCTTTGGCAGCGCCAATCCCTGGACGCTCGCTGCGATCTACGTGCTGTTTCCACGGCTCGCCGAACGCGCCGCCAACATGGGCAACCAACTCTCCGGCGGTGAACAGCAGATGCTCGCCATCGGCCGTGCGCTGATGACGAACCCAAAACTCCTGATCCTGGATGAAGCGACCGAAGGACTTGCGCCGCTGATCCGCGAGGAGATCTGGAACTGCCTGTCGATGCTGAAGCGCCGGGGCCAGTCGATCCTGGTCGTCGACAAGAACGTCGATCACCTCGCCCGCATCTGCGACCGCCATTACATCATCGAGCGCGGCAAGACGGTGTGGAGCGGGACATCGGACCAGCTGATGGCTGAGCCGGATCTGCAGCATAAATATCTGGGTATTTGAGCCGACGCATTCTCCACGTCATTGCGAGCGCAGCGAAGCAATCCAGAATTTCTCTGCGGAGGGATCCTGGATTGCTCCGTCGCTCCGCTCCTCGCAATGACGGAAGCGAGAGCGCAGCTCAAAACACCTCGAAATATTCGCGATGCTCCCAGTCGGTCACCTCCGCTAGGAAGCGGTCGATCTCGGCGTTCTTGATGTGGGTGTAATAGTCGACGAACTCCGTGCCGAATTTTTCGCGGAAGAACGGATCGTCCTTCAGCGCGCTGACCGCATCCCGCAGGGACTTCGGCAACGACGGCGCCTTGGTCTCGTAGGGCGTGTCGGCCGAGGGGCCCGGATCGAGCTTGCGGTCCACGCCGTCGAGGCCGGCGAGAATTTGCGAGGCCATGTAGAGATAGGGATTGGCCGCGGGCTCGCCGACGCGGTTTTCCAGGCGTGTGGCGGCATCGTTCGCGCCGCCCAGCACGCGGATCATCACGCCCCTGTTGTCGCGGCCCCAGATCGCCCGGTCCGGCGCCAGCGAATAGGAGCGGTAACGCTTGTAGCCGTTGATAGTCGGCGTCGTGAATACGGTGGCGGCACGGGCGTGATCGAGCAGGCCGGCGAGAAACGCCTTGCCGAACGCGCTGAGCGCCTCTCCGCCGTCCTTCGCCATGAACAGGTTTTCGCCGCTCGCGCGCGAGACCACCGACTGGTGCAGGTGCCAGCCGCTCGCAAACAAATTCGGCAGTTTCGGCCGGCACATGAAGGTGGCGTGACAGCCGTGCCGGCGCGCAATCTGCTTCACGGCGCTGCGGAACAGCACCATGTTGTCGGCGGGCTCCAGGCCCTTCTTCGGCGCGAAGGTGAACTCACATTGGCTCGGCCCGAACTCGACTTCGACGGAGCGCAACGGCAGACCGAGCGCGACGATGTCACGGCGCAGGATCTCCAGCACCGGCTCCATCTGATCGAAGCGCTGTTCGGTGAGGTATTGATAGCCGTGGGAGAGCAGGCTCACCGAGGGCGGCGTGCCGGGCTGTCCGGCGTCCTCCGCGCGCATATGCGGGTCGTCGAGCCTGAAAATGTGGAATTCGACCTCGAGCCCCGCGACGAAATCATGCCCGCGGCGGCCGAGCTCGTCGAGGACCTTGCGATAAAGCCCGCGCGTCGCGAACGGAACGGGACGGCCGTCATTGAAATGGAGGTCGCACAACACCCAGCCCGTCGCCGGCGCCCATGGCAGCACGCGAAACGTGGTGGGGTCGGCGACCATCAGCACATCGGCCGCGCCTTCCATTTCCTTCATGCCGAAGCCGCCGCCTGACGTGAACACCGGAAAAACCGTGCGGTGCGAGGTGTCCTTGGCGAGCATCGTCGTGGTGATGGAGCAGCCGCTCTCCAACGAGGCGAGGGCTTCCGAGGCAATAATGGTCTTGCCCCGCAAAATGCCGTGCTGATCGGGGAAGGCGAGGCGGATGACTTCGAGGTTCTGCTCCTCGACGATGCGGCGCATGCGCGCTGCAGCGTCCTTCTGCTCATCCGACCACAGCGCGTGACGCGCGACGAAAGTCACGTTGCAATTCCTCCAGTCGTGAGGCGCGAAGCATGCGCCACATTCTCCTGCGCTCGCAATGACGCGGATAGACCTCACTCCGCTGCCGTCAGCCGATGCACCTGGCCTTCGCTTTCCTTCGGCACCGGCGCAGTCCATGGCGCGCCGCGGCGGCGCTTGACGTCGATTTCCATCCAGTAGGTCTCCCAGCCACGCGTCGGCCCGATGCCGTCCATCGTCGCCGGCCCCTGAATGCTGCGTGCGTTGGCCTCATCCAGGAACAGCATCGGCTTCTCGCCGCCTCCGACCTTCTCGATCTCCTGCCGCAGCAGGCGGCGATACTGCACGATCGCCTTGTCGCTGGTGCCGAGATGCTCCTTGGTGCGGTCCTGGATCGCGCCCATCGATTCCACCGCCCACTGGTCGTGGACGTTGATGTCGCTGCCCATCCCGGTATAGGTCGCGGTCTGCTGCTCGTGCGGATCGAAACCGTATTCGTTGCTGCGATTCTTCCGCGAGACGTAATCCGGCAGCTCATAGAGTTCGAGCCGCTGGTCGCGCATTTTCTTCTTGTCGACAGGGTTCGCATAGCTGGTGAAGATCGCGTACCAGTAGCAGTTCTCGTCATCGACAGGCACATGCCACTGCGTGATCGTCATCTCCGTGCTCATGGGAATGACGAAGCCGTGCGGAAACAGCTGGTTGGTGACGCGCACATGCGTGCGCTCCTCGTCGATCTCGCGCAGCGCGATCAGCCGGAGCCCATACTCGGTGTGCTCGACGTTGATGATGGGGCGGTCATATTCGCGCAGGATCTTCGTCATCGGCAAATCGCTTCCCGCGGAGGCGCCGCGGAATTGCTTGCCATAGGCGGTCGAGGTGTCCTCGTCCTGGAAGAAGCGGTGCAGATAGGAGGCGTGCGCGGGATCGATGCCGACCTCGAGCGCCTGCAGCCAGTTGCAGGCCATGTGGCCCTTGAATGCGAACGTATGGGTGCCGGGTGCGACGAAGCAGTCGAGTTCCGGAAATGCCGGCGGCTCGCCTTCGCCCAGCCAGGCCCACAGGATGCCGCTCTTCTCCACCACCGGATAGGAGCGCTGGCGGATGTTCTGGCAGAGCCTTGAATCCCTGGGCTCGGCCGGCGTCTCGATGCACTGGCCAGTCGCGTCGAACAGCCAGCCATGAAAGGCGCAGCGCAGGCCGCCATGCTCGAGCCGCCCGAAGGCGAGGTCGGCGCCGCGATGGGCGCAGTGGCGGTCGATCAGGCCGTAGCGCCCGGTCTCGTCGCGGAACAGCACCAGGTTTTCGCCGAGCAGCTTGACGGGGCGGATCGGCCGCTGGCCCTCGAGCTCATCGACCAGCGCCGCCGGCTGCCAATAGCTCCGCATCAGCTTTCCGCACGGATCCTTCGGACCGGTGCGCGTGATCAGGTCGTTCTGCTCCTGGCTCATCATGGCGGGTGCATCCCTTGTGGAGTGGCGATTGTTCGCCTATTGAACGAATGGGCGAATTATGACATGCCTTGGATCGGCAGCAAGCACTATTTTGCAGGACTATCCGGAAGCCATGCCCAAGCTGAAGCGTAGCGAGACTGACGAGCGCGCGACGGATTTCGTCGAGGCGCTCGATCGCGGCCTGCGCCTGCTGCAATGCTTCGGCACCAACGCCGGCCCGATGACGCTGAGCGATCTTGCCCGCGCTGCCGACCTGCCGCGGGCCACCGCGCGGCGCATGCTGTTCACGCTCCAGCGCGGCGGCTTTGCTGCCGGCGACGGCAAGCTCTTCACGCTGACGCCGCATGTGCTGACGCTGGCGGCGTCCTATCTGCGCTCCAACCAGCTCGTCACGGTGCTGCAGCCGGTGCTCGATCGCGTCGCGACGGCGGCGAACGAAATCTCCTCGCTTGCGGTGCTCGACGGCGACGAAGTGGTGTTCATCGCCCGCAGCAGTCCGGCGCGGATGTTCTCCGGCGGTTTGGAGATCGGCTATCGTCTGCCGGCGTTCTGCACCTCCGTCGGCCGCGCCATGCTGGGCGGGCTCGATGATGTCGCGTGTCTCGCGCGCCTCAAGGCGATGAAGCGCGAGGCGCTGACGCCGCAGACGGTGACTGATCCGAAGAGGCTGCTGGCGCTTGTCGCGGCCGACCGCGCGCAAAACTATTCGCTGGTCGATCGCGAGGCCGAACCGCATTTCCGCTCGATTTCGGTGCCGGTGCGCCGCTACGACGACGTGATCGTCGCCGCCATCAACATGGGCGCCCATGTCGACCGCGTGCCGGTGCAGGAGTTGATCGATCGATTCCTGCCGCTGTTGCGCGAGGGGGCGGAGTCGGTGCGGTCGCAATTGTTGTAACTGCAGCGCCCCGGAGCAATTGAGCAGCGGCCCCTGTGAAGTCGATGATGATGGATTCGATGGGATGCGCCGGAGCGGCTGAAAGAGGCGCCGAAGGCGGCCCGCAGGCGAATCGGCATTGAGCTCGGTTGATTTGCTTCGTCAGCGTGAAAATTGCTAACACATGCGGCCGGGCTGGAAGCGCAGCTTCCGGCCCGGTCCAAGCGTTGCTGATGCCCGGAGACGATGATGCCCTTCGATTTGATCCTGCGCGGCGGACGGGTCGTCGACCCCTCGCAGAAGCTCGACGCCGTGACCGATCTGGCATTTTCCGGAGGCAAGGTGGCTGCGATCGGCGCCGGACTCAAGGTGGATGCCGGCACCGAGGTCCGTGACGTCTCGCAGTTCATCGTGACGCCTGGGCTGATCGATCTCCACACCCATGTTTATTGGGGCGGCACCTCGCTGGGCATCGATGCCGAGGAATTCTGCCGCGCCTCCGGCGTCACCACTTCTGTCGACACCGGCAGCGCCGGCCCCGGCAATTTCGCCGGCTTTCGCAAGCACGTGATCGAGCGGAGCCAGGTCCGCATCCTCGCTTATCTGCACGTTTCCCATGCCGGCATTTTCGGCTTCTCGCAGCGGATCATGGTCGGCGAGAGCGAGGAATTGCGGCTGATGAATCCGATCGAAGCGGCCAGGGTGGCGGACGCCAACCGCGACATCATCGTCGGCATCAAGGTGCGGGTCGGGCTGCACTCCTCGGGCACCTCGGGCGCCGTGCCGCTCGATATCGCGCTTCAGGTTGCCGATGAGGTCGGCATGCCCCTGATGGCACATATCGACCATCCGCCGCCGACCTATGAAGAGGTGCTGGCGCGCCTGCGGCCGGGCGACGTGCTGACCCATGCGTTCCGTCCCTTTCCGAATTCGCCGGCCAACGCGCAGGGAACGGTGAAGCAGGCTGTGCTGGACGCGCGCGAGCGCGGCGTGCTGTTCGACATCGGTCACGGCAAAGGCTCGTTCGCGTTCAAGACCGCGCGCGCCATGCTGGCCAACGGCTTCCATCCGGATACCATCTCCTCCGACATCCACCAGCTCTGCATCGACGGCCCGGCCTTCGACCAGGTGACAACGATGTCGAAATTCCTCTGCATGGGCATGTCGCTGTCGGATGTGATCGCAGCCTCGACGGAGAACGCCGCGATGGCGCTGCGGCGGCCGGAGCTCGGTAGCCTCAAGCCGGGCAGCGTCGGCGATGCGACGCTGATCTCGGTAAAACAAGGCCAGTTCGACTATGAGGACGTCGTCGGCGAGCATCTCATCGGCGACAGGAAGATCGTCTCGGAGGGTGTCGTCATCGGCGGCCGCTGGTGGCATCCGAACTGATCGAGGTTATCCCTGCTCGCGATAGAATCGCAGGAGACGCGCGCCTGCCGGTGAAAGCCAGTCGGGGGCGCCAGCGATGTAGCCCGCGAGATGGCCGCTCGTCCCGACGAGATAGGTGATGGGCATGCCGAGGAGGGGAAGCATCTCCCTCGACGCTTGCGCCGCTGCTCCATAGGCATCGATGTAGCAGCCGAGGTTTTTCGCGGCGAGACCGTCGAGGAACGCGGTGATCTTTCGCAAGTCCTTCGTGTCGGTGCAGACGGCAATGACATCCAATTGGTCGCGTTGCGATCCCGCGAGGCTTGCCAGCACAGGGAGATCGAGCCGGCAGGCCGCGCACCACGTCGCCCAGAAATTGACGAGGGTGATGCGACCCGGCTTCGCCGTCACCACCACGTCTTTTCCATGCAGGTCCTGAAGCCGCAGCGGCGGCATCGCGGCGCGCGGCCGCACCACCGTGAACTGGCTGCGGCCGGCTTCGAACACCGGCGGCCAGTCGTGCTGCGCACGAGCCGTGCGCAGCACAGCGAGACAGGCCGGCGCGGCGATCAGAAGCGATCGCCGCGACAATGTGCAAGGCCTCTCACGCATGGATATAGGCCCAGCCCCTGAGTTGCAGATCAACGACGCGTCCGATACCGAACGGCACGAGATTCGCGCCCGGAATCAGCGCGATCGAGACCTGCTCCTTGGCTTCCGCAATCGCCTTCGATGAAGCGCACATGCTATAAGTGAGATCAGGCAGCGACTGGCGCAACGTTGCCAGCGGCTCGACCAGCGGGGTCTTGTCCGCCCTGAAGACGTCGATGCCCTTGCCATTGGCGACGACCTCGACCAGCAGCCGCGCGCCCTTGTCGGCAAAGTGTTTTGCGAGATTGGCCGAGTAGCTGATCGCGTGTCCCATGACATAAGGCTCGTTGCTGTCGACCAGGATCACGACGCCATCGGCGAGACGATCCTCCTTGGCCGCGGCGGCGCCGCAGGCCGTGAGGATCGACGCGCCTGCGAGCAGGCCCCTGCGGGACCATCCGTTGCCAGAGATCATGGCAGCAGCCTGCCGGTTAGAACCGGGGCGTGATCGGCGCCTTGCTGTTGCGCCCCCACAGCACGAACAGGCTGAGCGCGAGCAGGACAGCGTTGAGCGGCGTCACCTCGGCCTCGCCGCGCGAGAGGTGAAAGACCAGTGCAAACACTTGCAGGACCGAACAGCCCAGCGCGGCCAGCACGGTCAGCCGCGGCAGGATCCGCGTCAGGGCCGGCAGCAGGATGCCGATCCCGCCGGCGAGATCGACCAGCGCGATCGAACGAACGAAGGTTTCGGAATACTGGCCGGCAAAGGGCATCGCCGCGGCAAGCTGCGGAATGGGGGTCAGCAGCTTGTATAGCCCTGCCGAGATGAAGACGAAGGCAACGAGAGCCTGTGCAGCCCAGAGGCCGATGCGAAGGGCGCGCCCGGGGGTAGCGGTCGCGAAGGTGGTGGCGGACATGGTGGTGCTCCAAAATGTGAGGGTTGCCACCATTTGATAGTTTCTCCATTTTTGATCATTATCGGTTCCGGGATTAGTTTGTTTCCTGGTTGTTGATGATCTGATGGATACGCTGATCAGCATGCGGGTGTTTTGCCTCGTCGCGGAGCTGAAGAGCTTTGCGGCCGCGGCCGAGCGCCTGCGCATCTCGCCCGCCATGGCGAGCAAGCACGTGATGCAGCTCGAGAAGCGGCTGGGCACGCGGCTGCTCAACAGGACCAGCCGCCGCGTCAGCCTGAGCGAGAGCGGCACGCTCTACTTCGAGCAGGCGCGCCAGATGCTGGATTCGCTCGACGAGGTCGAAGCCGCCGTCAGCAAGGCGACCGTCGTTCCGCGCGGCACCCTGCGGCTGACTGCGCCGGTGTGGATGGCCAACACGATCTTCGTGGGCGTGCTGGCGGACTACCAGGCGCGTTATCCGGAGGTGCGCCTCGACGTCGATCTCAGCGGACGGCTGGTCAACCTGGTCGAGGAGGGATTCGATCTCGCCTTGCGCGCGACCGGCGAGCCCGACGAAGCGCTGATCGCGCGTCCCATCACGCGCGTCCCGTTCCACATAGTGGCCGCTCCCGCCTTCCTCAAACGCGCGGGCCGCCCGGCGACCTTCGCCGATCTCGCCGGCCAGGCCCTGTTGCACTACGCGCTCTATCCCGGCGAAAGCTTCTCCTACACCGGCGAGCAGGGTCCCGAGACCGTCAAGCTCAATCCGGTGCTGCGCAGCGCCAACGAAACGCTGCTGCATGCGGCGGCTCTGGAAGGCATGGGCCTTGCGATCCTGCCGAAATGGCTGGTGGCCGAGGACATCGCCGCCGGACGGCTCGAGCACGTTTTGCCCGAGCACATCGGGTCCGTAAAGCTGTTTGCGGTCTATCCCAGCCGCAAATATCTCTCCGCGAAGGTGCGGACCTTCATCGACTTCATCGCCGCTGACAAGCGGATGAAATAGCGCGCGCGAGAGCATGATCCGGACGAATGTGCAGCGGTTTTCCGCAAAGGTCATGCTCAAACACCAATCTAAAGCGCGATGGGGATTCATCCCAATCTCATCGCGCTTTAGTCGCGTCCCGCCTCCATGATCGCCTTGGCGAGGCGCGCCGGATCGGAGAAGCACAGCTCGTGGCTGCCCCGCACCTGCACGAGGCGGAACAGGCCGAGCTTTTCCGATAGCCGCGGATGCCAACCATGGCTGTGCGGCAGCGCGGTGTCCTCGGTGCAGTTGATGTAGGACTTTGCCAGCGGCATCTCGGCCGGATTGCTCTTCAGCGCGATCTTGTCGCTGAAGGTTGCGAGCGGGTGCGGATTGAGAACGTCATAGGCCTTCTGCGCAAGCTCGAGGTCGGCATCGTTGATGAAAGCCTCGCGCCAGATCGGGAAAGGCAGCACCACCGAGCCATCGCCGCGCTCGGCCGCGATCGCATCGAACAGCCCGACATAGTGCGGCGGCACCATGTCATTGAGGCTCTCGCCGTTGTCGGGCACGAAGGCGTTCCAATAGACCAGGCGGCGGATGCGTTCGGGCGCGAGGTCGGCGACACCGGTGATGACCATGCCGCCATAGGAATGGCCAAGCAGGATGACGTCCCTGAGGTTGTTCTCGGCGAGATAGTCCACGATCGACTGGATCGCTTCCTTCAGCCCGGTCGTCTTGGCGTCCCCTGGGCGGTTGCCTTTGATCGTCGGCGTGTGGACCTGATGGCCATGGGCGCGGATCGGGGCCGCGACCGGCTCGAACTCGGCACCAGTGTGCCAGGCACCATGGACGAGAACGTAGGTCGACATGTTGTGGCTCCTCCCGGGGGTGTGGTTAGATCGTTGTTAAGGCGTATGGCCGTGCGGCCCAATCTGGACCGGCAACAGATTTCGCGCTTGGCTGGAAGTGAACCGGATTGGTCTCGGAGTGAACCGATGCAGAAAGTCGCGCGCGCCGCTCCGTCCCGCCGATCGGCCTGGGATACCGCGGAGATCAGACCGGGTGAGCAATTCGCCTATTATCGTGAGGCGATCTGCCAGGCCTTCATGAAGCTCACGCCGGAGCCGGCGGTCGTCTCGGGCTTTCCGGCCGCCGTCGAGCACATCCGTCTCGGCGATGCCGCGATCAACCGCGTCAGCTTTCCCGAGCATGTGGTGCGCCGCTCCGCGGCCGACATTGCGGCGTCTGATCGCAGCTGCTTCTATCTCAACCTGAAGCTGGCCGGCCGGTGCCGCATCAGGCAGGACGACCGCGAGATCAGCCTGTCATCAGGACAGGTCGGCATCTTCGACAGCGATCGGCAATTCGCGCTCCTGCACGACCGTGGTCCGCAATTGAAGGTGGCCTCGTTCTGGGTGCCGGCGGAGGCCTTGCGCGAGCGCTTGCCGGCCTCGTTCGACGTCACAGCAGCCCGCCTCTCCGACGATCCCTTTGTCGGTCACCTCATCGTCGAAACGGCGCGCACGCTCAGCGATGGTGCGCTGCGCATGACCGAGCACGAGGGCGTGCATCTGTTCCGGGCGCTGATCGAGCTGGTCGCCATCAGCCTGTCGCGGCAGAGCCGGGCGCACACCGCGGAGGCCGAGAGCCTGACCGATGCGACCATGCTGGCGCTGAAGCGCGCGATTCACCGCAGGCTGCGCGAGCCCGGCCTCAGCGTGGCCGATGTCGCCGAAGCCGTCGGCATCAGCGAACGCTATGTGCACAAGCTGCTGGCGCGATCGGGCTCCGGCTTCACCGACTATGTGATCGACCGCCGCCTCGACGGCATCGCCAGGGATCTCGCGGATCCCGCGATGGTGGACAGCGCGATCGGCGCCATTGCGTTCGACTGGGGCTTTTCGGACCTGTCCCATTTCACGCGGCGCTTCAAGCAGCGCTTCGGCTGCCGGCCGCGTGATTGGCGGGCGCGGTAGCGTCGATTAGAGCGATCTCGCGATCAACAGCTTCATGATCTCGTTGGTGCCGCCATAGATCTTCTGGATCCGGGAATCGATGAAGATGCGCGAAATCGGATATTCCTGCATGTAGCCGTAGCCGCCGAACAGCTGCAGGCATTCGTCGGCGGTCTGCACCTGCTTCTCCGAGCACCAGTATTTCGCCATCGACGCGGTGACGGTGTCGAGGTCGCCGGCGACCAGGCGCTCGATGCACCAGTCGACGAAGACGCGGGCGATCATCGCTTCGGTCTTGCGTTCGGCGAGCGTGAAGGCAGTGTTCTGGAAATCCATCAGCGGTTTGCCGAACGCCTTCCGCTCCTTGGTGTACTCGGTGGTGAGCCTGACCGCGCGCTCCATCGAGGCCACGGCCCCGACCGCGAGCGCGAGGCGCTCCTGCGGCAGCTGCTGCATCAGCTGGACAAAGCCCTGGCCCTCCTCCTTGCCGAGCAGGTTTTCCGGCGGCACGGTCACGTCGTCGAAGAACAGCTCTGACGTGTCGGAGGCGTGCAGGCCGATCTTGTCGAGGTTGCGCCCGCGCTTGTAACCCTCGGCGCCGTTGGTCTCGACCACGATCAGCGAAATGCCCTTGGCGCCGGCATCACCGGTGCGCGCGACCACAATGACGAGATCGGCAGCCTGGCCGTTGGTGATGAACGTCTTCTGGCCGTTGATGACGTAGGAATTGCCCTGCTTCTTGGCGGTGGTCTTCACCGCCTGCAGGTCCGAACCGGTGCCGGGCTCGGTCATGGCGACCGCGCCGACCATCTCGCCGGAGGCCATCTTCGGCAGCCAGCGCTTCTTCTGCTCCTCCGAGCCGTAATTGAGGATGTAATGCGCGACGATGGCGCTGTGCACGGAGACGCCGGTCGTCAGTTCCGGCACCGTGCTTTCGAGGTCATCAAGCACGGCGGCGTCGTAGGCGAAGGTCGCGCCCAGTCCGCCATATTCCTCCGGCACGCTCGCCAGCAGCGCACCCATCTCACCGAGTCCGCGCCAGGCGAAGCGGTCGACCATCTTCTGCTCGCGCCATTTTTCGGCATGCGGCGCCAGATCCTTGGCGAGATATTTCCGGAACTGGTCGCGGAAGACGTCGAGCTCTTCGGTCATCCAGGAGGAGCGATAGGACATGGTCACCTCGGTCGATCTTCTCGTCAACGGCGCGCATATCACGCGTGCCACAACGGCCAAGGCGGGCGCAAGCCCGCCCGTCGTGGTACGCCAAGCCCGGGTGCCGATAATTGCGTTTTCCGGCTGCTGGCCCCGCCGTTATCCGGCCTGCGCGGTCTTGCCGCCGTCGATGACGAATTGGCCGCCAGTCGTGTAGGGATGATCGTCCGAGGCGAGCACGAGCGCGAAGGCCGCGATCTCCTCCGCCGTTGCAACGCGTTGCAGACCCGGAACATGCGACTTGGCCCATTGCGCGATGGCCACGTGCCAGGCTGCGTCCGGCAGGCTCTCCATGCCGGCGAGACGGCGGATGAAGGGCGTATCGGTCGTGCCCGGGATCAGCGTGTTGATGCGGATGCCGTGTTGGGCATATTCCAGCGCTGCAGCCTGGACCAAGCCGACGAGGCCGCGCTTGGCCGCAGAATAGGCGGAGCGGTTGGGCGAGGTGGCGATGGCGTTGGACGACGAGGTGACGACGATCGATCCGCCTTTCTGCAACATATGCGGGATCTGGTACTTCATCGACAGGAACACGCCGCGCAAGTCGGTGCCGATGACGTCGTCGAACTCCGTTGCGCTCAATTGATGCAGGGGCTTTTCGATGGAGATGCCGGCATTGTTGAAGGCGACGTCGAGGCCGCCGTACAGGCCGATGGTCTCGTCGACCAGCGCCCTGACGTCGGCCTCGTCGCGGACGTCGGCGCGCATGAACGTCGCCTGGCCGCCTGCGGCTCTCGCCTCTGCTTCCACCTGCTGGCCGCGTTCGAGATTGCGTCCGCAGAAAACGACGCGCCCGCCCTCGGCGGCGAACATCAGCGTGGCGGCGCGGCCGATGCCGGAAGTGCCGCCGGTCACGACGATGACCTTATCCGTGAAGCGTTGCCGGCCGCTCGGCTTTTGCCGCGGCAGCGCGGCGCCCTGGCCGAGCGCCACACCGCCGGCGAGACCGCCGATCGCGCTCGCCAGCATGCCGAGTGCGGCGCCGGCGACCAGATGGCGCCGTTTCACCGGAGAGGTTGCGGTGCTATGCTCCGTTTCGGTCATTGCGAATCCTCCGGTTCTCGATCTTAACGGTGTTAAGATCATTAGGCCTCAATCTAAACAGTGTCAAGTTACATGAAGAAAGCCATCGCGCGCGGCAATCTGAAGGGCAAGGCCCCAGGCAAGTCGGATACCGGCTACCATCACGGCGAACTCCAGGAGGCGCTGATCGCCGCGAGCGAAGCGATCCTGGCCGAGCACGGCGCCGACGGATTCACGCTGCGCGAAGCAGCGCGGCGGGCGGGCGTGTCGCCGGCCGCCCCGTCGCACCATTTCGGCAATGCGCAAGGGCTGCTCACCGAGGTCGCGATCCGCGGCTATGAGGCGCTGGCCGCCGCGCTGCTTCAGGCCGCGTCCGGCAAGCGGAACGCGCGCGACAGGCTGCATGCGCAGGGACTTGCCTATGTCGAATTCGCGCTGACCCATCCGGGACGCTTCCAGATGATGTTCGCCAACAAGCGTCTCGTTGCGGACGACGAGCGGCTCAGAGCCGCAATCAAGGCTGCAGGCCGCGAATTCGAGCGCGTCGTCGCGGAGCTCGCCGGCGGTACGCCGAAGCAGACCGGGACCGCCGCGGCGGCCGCCTGGTCGACCGTTCATGGTTTCGCCAAGCTCGCGCTCGAAGGAAAGTTCGGCGCTGGCAATGACGAGGCCGGCCGACGCGAAATCATGCGCATGCTGGTTCAGGTGCTGAACTATCTGTGGCCACGGGATGCGCGGAATACCGCCTGAACACTTGCGTTTCCGCGCGGCTCGATGAATCTAGGCGGGCCAGCAGCAATCGGAACGCCGGGAAATGACCGTCAGCACGCGCGAGCTCAGGCTCGACATTGAACGCATCGGTGCAGTCTCCGCGATTCTGATGGTGCCGGCCGATGCGCGCGCCTGCTGCATCCTGGCGCATGGCGCCGGCGCGGGGATGCGGCATCCATCCATGGACAAGATTGCTGAGGGGCTTGCGAAGCGCGGGATCGCGACGTTCCGCTTCAACTTTCCCTACATGGAAAACAAGCAGGGCCGTCCCGACCAGCCTGTTGTCGCGCACGCCACCATCCGCGCGGCAGTGGAGGAGGCGACGCGACTTTGCCCGGGTGTGAAGCTCGTCGCGGGCGGCAAGTCGTTCGGTGGACGGATGACGTCGCAGGCGCAGGCCAAGGCCGCGCTGCCCGGCGTAAAGGGCCTCGCCTTCCTCGGCTTTCCCCTGCATGCCGACAAGAAGCCATCGACCGAGCGCGCCGAGCACCTTCAAGGCGTCGCCGTTCCCATGTTGTTTCTCCAGGGAACGCGCGACGGGCTGGCCGACCTCGGCCTGCTGAGGCCCGTCGTCGCGGCACTCGGAGCGACGGCGACGCTGCATGAGATCGAAGGCGGCGATCATTCCTTCGCGGTGCTGAAGAAGTCCGGCCGCACCAACGACGAGGCGCTCGCAGAAGCGCTCGATAGGCTCGCGGCATGGATCGATGAACTCGGCTGAGGTTCAGGCGGAGTAAAGCCCCTTGTCCCGCGCCTTCCGAATCGCGAGCGCGGCAATCAGGTCGAGCGTGGGAGTAGACAGGCCGGCAGTTCGCGCGAAAGCGGCCGGCGCCTTGACCAGCACGTCGATCTCCATGGCGCGGCCGAGCTCGTAATCCTGCAGCAGCGATGGCTTGTGGTTGGGCGCGGGACCACTGCGTGTCACGCGCTTGACTTCGGGGATGAAGTGCTGCGCGATGTCGTTGGCCTCATTCAACATCCGCGGGATGAGCTCGGAGAAGGCGGGATCGTCGCGCACGCCGCGCGCGGTCTGGCCTGTCAGCAGGCACAGCACCGACAGCGACATGTTGGTCAGCAGCTTTGACCAGATTGCCTCGCGGATCTCGGCCACCGGCGGCGATTCCAGGCGCGCGTCGTTGAAGACGCCGCGCAGTTTCGTGATGCGCTCGCAATTGCGGTCGTCGCATTCGCCGATCAGGAGGCGATTGCGATCCGGCGTCAGGTTCTGCACCACGCCGGGCGCGACGATCTCGTTGGAGGAGAAGATCACGCCGCCGATGATTCGCTCTTTCGGGATGCAAGCACGCAGGCGCCCTCCTGGATCGAGGAACGAAATATCCGGCGGCGTCGGATGTCGCGGCGGCAGGCCGATCCCATACCACCAGGGAATGCCATTTTGCGCGAACACGATCGCGGTCTCGTCGTGCAGCAGCGGCTTGATGCTGGAGACCAGCCCGGTCAGCGCGGTCGCTTTCAGCGTCGAGACCACGACGTCCTGCTGGCCGAGCTGGGCCGGATCGCCAGAGGCGTTCACCTTGACGCCGACCTCGGAATCGCCGACGCGCAGCTTGATACCATTGGCGCGGACTGCCTCCAGATGCGCGCCCCGCATCACGCAACTGACTTCATGGCCGGCGCGCGCCAGCCGGACCGCGAGATGGCTGCCGACGGCGCCCGCGCCGAAAATGCAGATGCGCATGTGGTGTCTGGTCCCTGATCCCTAGGTGTCGCCTGGCGGCAGCATGACACAAGCCGCCATGCGATAGGCGCGGCCGCCCACGCTGGAAAGATATGGATCAAGACGCACTGCCTCGTCCATTATGCGCCGTCAGAATGACCGGAGATCGCCGATGACTGCCAGCCCCGTCCTGTGGAGCCTTGATGAGCGTGGGGTCGCGACCGTCACGTTGAATCGCCCGGAGGTCAACAACGCCTATGACGGCGCGCTGATCGCGGGCGTGCTCGCGGCCATGGACGAGCTGGCCAAGAAGCCGAACTTGCGCGTCGTCGTGCTCAGGGGCAACGGCAAGCACTTCCAGGCCGGCGCCGACTTGAAATGGATCAACGGCGTGCGGCCGCAATCGCCTGAGGCCAACCAGTCGGCGTCGCGGGCGACGTTCGAAGCCGTGCAGCGGCTCAACACCTTGCCGATCCCGACGCTGGCGCTGGTGCAGGGCGGCTGCTTCGGTGGCGGCACCGGCGTGATTGCGGCCTGCGATGTGGTGATTGCGGCCGACAACGCGCTGTTCTCCATCACCGAGGTGCGCTGGGGCCTCACCGCCGCGATCATCATCCCCCAGCTCTGCGATGCCATCAGTGTACGGCAAGTCCGCCGTTACGCGCTGACAGGTGAACGCTTCGGCGCCGACGACGCCCGCCGCATCGGCCTGGTCCATGAGGTGGTGCCGCTCGCCGATCTCGACGCCGCAGGCAGCAAGGTGGTCGAGCAGCTGCTCGCCAACGGCCCCGAGGCGATGGCCGAGACCAAGCGGCTGGCACTGGAGAGCTCGTTCGGTGGAATGGCGGTGGATGATGCGACCTACGCCCGGCTCGTCCAGCTGCATTCGCTCAAGCGCCAGAGCGCGGAAGCAGCGGAGGGGCTGGCGTCCTTTGCCGAGAAGCGCGCGGCGAAGTGGGGCGGCGGGAAGGGCTGAGTCTCAGCAGCTCGGCTAACAGCGCCGCAATTCACAGCGACGGCGCGAGTGACGCCTTCAGCAAGGTCAGCAGCGCCTGCACCGCGGCCGCATTGCGCCGGCGTTCGGGGATAGCCGCCTTCACCCACAATTCCGGGATCGGAAAGTCGCGGAGCACCGGTTTCAGCGTGCCGTCGCGCAACGAGTCCGCAACGAGATAGTGCGAAATCAGCGTGATGCCGTTGCCGGCGATCGCGCTGCGCACCAGCACATGTCCCTCGTTGGAGGAGAGCAGGGGGCTGACCTGGATGCTGATGCGGCCGCGCGGCCCGTCAAAGACCCATTCGGGGCCCGTCGGCATGAAGCTGAGGCAGCGATGCTGGACGAGATCGCGCGGATGCTTTGGCGTGCCGTGCTGCCTCAGATAAGCCGGCGAGGCGCAGAGCAGGCGCTTCAACGGAACCAGCGGCTCGTCGACCACGCCGCCGAAGGAATGCGGGAAGGCGCCGATCGCGATGTCGAAACCCTCGGTGACGGGATCGACCGGACGGTCGATCAGCACGATCTCGAGCTTCAGCCGTGGATTTTGCGTCTGGAATGCGCTGAAGGCGTCCGCAAGCCGCGCCACCGTCAGCGAGGTCGGCGCCTTGATGCGGAGGTGATCGACGAGATCGTGGCCCTTCTCGCCCATGCGTGAGAGCAGGTCGGTGGCGTCAGTGACGACGCCGCGGGCGCGATGCACGTAGCGCTGTCCGGCCTCGGTCAGCCGCAATTGCCGGGTCGAGCGATGGAACAGCGGCGTACCGATCCGCGCCTCCAGCTGCGTGACGCGCTTGGCCACGACCGAGGTCGAGACATCGAGTTTTCGCGCGGCGGCGGAGAATCCGGCTGCGTCGGCGGTGGCGAGGAAGGCCTGGAGGTTCACGAGGATGTCCATGTCGACTTTTCTCGATTCGCGAAAGCTGATCGCATATTTTGGCGGATTGTAGCCTGCCGCGCGTTAATTCATAGTCGCCTCCAAGCAAAGGATTTTGGGAAGGACGCGCCATGCGGGCCACGACGATCAACGAACCGGCACGGCAAGTGCCGCTCTACGGCGAATACGAGGTCGTCGTGCTCGGCGGCGGCCCGGCCGGTATCGTCGCTGCCGCCTCGGCCGCGCGCGCCGGGCGCAAGACGCTGCTGATCGAGCGCTACGGCTTCCTCGGCGGCATGGGCACCGCGGCCGGCGTCACCAATTTCTGCGGCCTGCACGGCAATGTCCATGGCGAAGCCGTCAGGCTGGTGCAGGGCATGGCGTCCGATCTGCTGGCCCGGATCGATCATCTCGACGGCCTGAACGCGCCGCATCTGATCCTCGGCAAGGTCTTCGCCCAGGCCTATGACACTGCGGCGTACAAGATCGCAGCCGACGAGCTGCTCGCCAGCCACAAGGTGCACATCCTCTTCCACGCCCTCGGCGCCGGCGTCGTGATGGGCGATAACAGCCGCATCGACGCGCTGATGGTCGAGACCAAGGCCGGCCGCCAGGCGGTGCGGTCGGAGATATTCATCGATTGCTCCGGCGACGGCGATCTCGCCGTCTGGGCCGGTGCGCCGTTCGAGATCGGCGACGAGCACGGTCATCCAATGTACCCGTCGATGATGTTGCGCCTCAACGGCATCGACCCTGCAAGGGCGGGCGATGCCTGGCGGACGATCCCGCAATTGATGGAACAAGCCACGGCCGCCGGCACCCACAAATTCCCGCGCAAGAGCGCGATCGTGCGGCCGCAAAAATCCGGCATCGAGTGGCGGGTGAATTTCACGCAAGTCGCGCGAGAGGACGGCCATGCCATCAACGGCGTCGAGCCTGACGATCTCACCCGCGGCGAGATCGAAGGCCGCAAGCAGGCGCTCGCCGCCTTCGAGTTCCTGCGCACGGTGCCGGGCTTCGAAAAGTCCTATATCGTCGATTTGCCGCCGCAGCTCGGCATCCGCGAGACCCGGCGCATCAAGGGCGGCTACCAGCTCAGCGGCAGGGATGTGCTCGGCTGTGCCTCCTTCGAAGACTCGATCGGCGTCAATGGCTGGCCGATCGAAGCCCATGTCGCCGGTGATGTCATCTTCACCTTCCCGCCGATCCCGGAATCGCGCGGCTATAACGAGCTGCCGTACCGGATGCTGGTGCCCGAGGGCGTCGACAACCTCCTGGTCGCGGGCCGCTGTGCCTCGATGACCCATGAGGGTCAATCTGCGGCGCGCGTCTCCGGTGCCTGTTTCGCGATGGGGGAAGCCGCGGGTTCCGCAGCCGCGCTCGCGCTCTCCGGAAACCGGATTCCACGCGAAATCCCCATTGAAAAATTGCAGGAAAGGTTGAAACAACAGGGCGCCTTCATCGGGCGGGATCAGCCCGTGCCGAAAGGCCTGTAATGAACTGCAAGAAGAACCATTGGAGGAAGCGGGATGATCGGGATTGCGCGGGTCGCGGCACTTAGCCTTTTGGCTATGATGGCGATGGGCACGGCCCAGGCCGAGGACGCACTGAAGGCCAAGATCGGCGTGCTCCGCCTGTCATCCTCCGCGCCCGTCTTCATTGCGCAGGACAAGGGCTATTTCCGCGAGGCCGGCCTCGATGTCGACCTTAAATTCTTCGACGCGGCGCAGCCGATCGCGGTCGCCACCACCTCGGGCGATGTCGATTTCGGCGTCACCGCCTTCACGGCCGGGCTCTACAATCTCGCCGGCAAGGGCGTGCTGAAGGTGATCGGCGGCATGAGCCGCGAGACATCAGGCTATCCCCTGATCGGCTATTTCGCCAGCAACAACGCCTATGCCGCCGGACTGAAAACGCCGAAGGACCTCGCCGGCAAGCGCATCGCGGTCACGCAGGTCGGGTCATCCTTCCATTATTCGCTCGGCCTGCTCGCGGACAAATACGGTTTCAAGCTTTCCGACGTGAAGATCGTGCCGTTGCAGTCGTTGTCCAACGCAGCCGCGGCGCTGAAGGGAGAGACCGTCGATGCGGCGCTGCTCCCGATCTCCACCGCGCGAAAGCTGATGGACGAGGGCGGTGCGAAGTTTTTGGGCTGGGTCGGCGACGAGACTCCCTGGCAGCTCGGCGCGGTCTTCGCTTCGCCGAAGACGCTGACCAACAAGGCGCTGGTGACGAAATTCCTTGGCGTCCTCGCGAAAGCCGACCGCGAATATCACGATGTGATCCTCGCTTCGATGAAGGACGGCGTTGCGCCGATCAACGACCGGACAAAACCGCTGCTGGAGATCATCGCGAAATACACCAACCTGCCGGTCGAGCAGGTGGTCGGGAACTGCGCCTATATCGATCCCGACGGCAAGCTCGACGTCAAGAACGTCGACAACCAGATCAAATGGCTCCAGGAGCAGGGTTTCGTCGACAAGGGCTTTGACGCCGATGCGATCATCGCCAAGGATTACGTGAAGGCGGATTGAAAGAGCAGCTCGTGGACCTGATCGCCAACCGGATCTCCCATCATTTCGGCGATCTCGCCGTGCTCGACGACATCTCCTTCACGGTGGGCGCCGGCGAGGTGGTGGCGATCGTGGGTCCATCCGGCTGCGGCAAGAGCACGCTGCTGTCGATCCTCGGCGGGTTGCTGCAGCCGACCTCGGGCGCGCCCGAGTTGCGTGGGGCGCCGCCGGCGGACAGTCTCAATCCGTTGACCTTCGTGTTCCAGGATTTTGCGCTGCTGCCCTGGGCGACGGTGGAGGAGAACGTCGAATTCCCGTTGCTGCACACCCAGCTTTCGGCCATGCAGCGCCGCGCGCTGGTCGAAGACGCCCTGCGCCGCACCGGTCTGACCGATTTCCGCAAGACCTATCCAAAGCAGCTTTCCGGCGGCATGCGTCAGCGCGTCGGCATTTCGCGTGCGCTGGCGGTGAAGCCGGCGATTCTGTTGATGGACGAGCCGCTCTCGGCGTTGGATTCGCAGACGCGCGAGCTCTTGATGGAAGATTTCGTCCGGCTGCTCGCCGACGGCGGCATGGGCGCGGCCTATGTCACGCACAATCTCGAAGAGGCCGCGCGGCTGGCCGATCGCATCGTGGTGCTGTCCCGGCGGCCGGGTCGCATTCGCGAGGTCGTGACGGTACCGATGACGCGCGCTGAGCGCGGCGAGACTGCCGCGCGGGAGAAGCTGCTGGCGCTGCAGAACCAGATCTGGTCGCTGATCCGCAACGAGGCGATCGATGCCGAGCGCGAGGTCCAGCATGCTTGATCGCGCGACTGATACATCGGCCAAGGACGACACGACGCGGCGCGTCCGCTTTCGCGGCGCGGGCTTCGTGCCGGCGTCCAGCCGTTTTGGTGGTTGGATCGCGCTCGCACTGGTCATCGCGATCTGGCAGGCTGCCGGCAGCGCCGGTATCGTCAATCCCTTGTTCCTGCCGGCACCCTCGGCGATCGTGCGCGCGATTTACGAGCTCGCGATGTCCGGTGCGCTCTGGCAGCATCTCTCGGCCTCGCTGCTGCGCATCGGCGTCGGCTGGCTGCTCGGCACCGCGGCCGGCGTCGTCGTCGGCTTTGCCATCGGCCTGTCCAGGCTCGCGCGTAGCGTCGGCATCACCTTCATCTCGGCGCTGTTCCCGATCCCGAAGATCGCACTGCTGCCGCTTCTGATCCTCTGGCTCGGCATCGGCGAAGAGCCGAAGATCGCGACCATAGCGCTCGGGGTGTTCTTCTCGACCGCGATCTCGGTCTATAGCGGCGTCGACGCCGTGCCGCGCAACCTGATCCGCATGGCGCAGAGTTTCAACGTCCCCTTCGCGACCATCGTCCGCAAGGTGGTCTGGCCCGGCGCGCTGCCGGCGATCCTCGCCGGCTTCCGCATCACGGCTTCTGTTGCGCTGCTGCTTGTCGTCAGTGCCGAGATGATCGGCGCGCAATACGGCATCGGCGCCTTCGTGCTCCAGGCCGGCAATCTGATGCAGACCGATCAGCTGCTCGCAGGCGTTGTGATCCTGTCGGTGTTCGGACTGGTGGTGGGGAAGGTGATCGGCTGGCTCGAGACGCGGTTGTTGCACTGGCGGTAGCCAAACTCACCGCTGCCGTAGGGTGGGGTAGCGAAGCGTAACCCACCACGTCCTTCGACGCGGAGGGACCGTGGTGGATTACGCCTTCGGCTCATCCACCCAACGAGCCCACGCCACGGGCCCCTCACGCGTTGCCGCGATCCTCGCGAAACAGATCCAGCTTCTGCTGCACCGGCCGATCCGAGAAGCTGAACAGCACGGCGTCGTCATCCGCCTCGTGCGTCACCCAGTGCCAGCTCGGCACCACGAACAGATCGCGAGGCCCCCATTCGAAAACGGCGTCACCAATGCGGCTGCGGCCACGGCCCTCGATCGGGCAGAATACGGTCGCATCGGTCGCGCGATAGCGCGCGGTCTTGAATGCCTTCGGCAGCAGCTGGATGAACGTGCCGATGGTGGGCATCGCGAAATCGCCGGTCTCGGGGTTGCTGAATTTGAGCTTCAGCCCGTGGCAGGCGTCCCACTCCTGGCTCGTCCTGGCTTTCTCCAGCGCCTCGCGGGTGTAGGCGTAGGGGTAGCTGAAGATCGGCGAGGTCTTCGATGACCGCTTCACGTCGACCGGGAGCAGATTATGGCCATAGCGGGCAAAGCTGGCGCCGGCGGGCTTTGTGATTTTCTGCTGGTCCTCTTTCGAGCCCTCCGCGAAGGAGCAGTCGAAGAACTGCACCAGGGGAATGTCGAGTCCGTCGAGCCAGAACATCGGCTCATCGGTTTCGTTGGAGTGATCGTGCCAGGTCATCGACGGCGTGATGATGAAGTCGCCTTGCTCCATCGCAGTGCGCTCGCCGTCTACGGCGGTGTGGGCCCCCCTGCCTTCGAGCACGAAGCGCAGTGCCGACTGGCTGTGGCGATGGGCGGGGGCGACGTCGCCCGGCACCACCATCTGCACGCCCGCATAGAGCGAAGTCGTGATCTTGGACTGACCGCGCAAGCCGGGATTCTCGAGCACCAGCACGCGCCGCTCGGCTTCTTTCGCCGTGATCAGCTTGCCGGCCTCGGTCATGTAGTCGCGGATGATGTCGAATTTCCACAGATGCGGCCGGCAGGCGCTCTTCGGCTCCGGTGTGATCAGGTCGCTCATCACTGTCCAGAGCGCGGTGAGATTCTCGCCGTCGATCTTCTTGTAGAACGCCTCGCGTTCCGGCGTCCTGGTCGCGGCTTCCATATGAGCCTCCCGTTCGTTTTGTTGATTGACAGTATACTGACGATCTGGGTAGCGTCAATGCATGGGAACGTCATTCCGGGGCGCCCGAAGGGCGAACCCGGAATCTCGACAGTCCGGGTTCGATGCTGACGCATCGCGCCGGAACGACAAAGCAACAGGGAGGGTTCCGATGAAGCTGCACGGCTATTTCCGCTCCAGTGCCGCCTATCGCGTCCGGATCGCGCTCAATCTCAAGGGTCTCGGCGCCGAGCACCTGCCGCATCATCTACGCAAGGGCGAGCAATGCGCGCCTGCCTATCTCGCCATCAACCCGCAAGGCCTGGTGCCGGCGCTGGAGAACGATGCCGGCGCGGTGCTGACCCAATCGGTCGCGATCATCGAATGGCTCGATGAGACCCACCCCAATCCGCCGCTGTTGCCGAAGGATTCGCTGCAACGCGCCAAGGTGCGGGCCTTCGCATTGGCGATCGCCTGTGACACCCATCCCGTGCAAAATCTGAAAGTGCTGGCGCGGCTGCGCGAGCTCGGCCTCGCCGAGGAGAAGGTTCAGGACTGGGCTGCCTGGGTCAATCGCGAGGGCCTGTCGGCCTGCGAGACATTGATCAAGGACGGGCCGGGCCCGTTCTGCTTCGGCGACGCGCCGACGCTCGCCGATCTCTGTCTGGTGCCGCAGCTAGCCAATGCGCGCCGCTTCGGCGTCGACGTCTCGACCTATCCGCGCCTGCTGAAGGCGGAAGCCGCGGCCAAGGCGCTGCCGGCCTTCGCCAATGCCGCGCCGGAGAAGCAGCCCGATGCCGAGTAAGGCGCTTCCTTCGATCACAATAGACGCGATCTATGCCGCGCCCGGTTATCTGTTCCGGCGCATGCAGCAGATCGCGGTCTCGATCTTCATGGAGGAGTGCAAGGCGTTCGACCTCACGCCGGTGCAATATGCGGCGTTGGTTGCGATCCACACCCATCCCGGCATCGATGCGACACGACTGTCTGCCGTGATCGCCTTCGACCGCTCCACCCTCGGCAGCGTGATCGAGCGGCTCCAGGCCAAGGATTTTGTCGAGCGTAAGCCGGCCGCGGAGGACAAGCGGATCAAGCTGCTCTATCTGACCAGGCAAGGAACCGCGACCCTGCGCGAGATCATCCCCGCCGTCGACCGCGCCCAGGCGAGGATGCTGGACCCACTCAAGCCCGCCGAGCGCAAGGCGCTGATGCGGTTGATGTCGCGGCTCGTCGATCTCAACAACGAGGCCTCGCGCGTGCCGCTGCGGGCCGAGGATGCGCTGGAGCATTTGGGCAAGGCGGGGTGAGGTCGCCGGATGACCGGCTCTGGCTCATGCCGAGGCCTCACCGAGCGCTTCTCCGCCGCCGTTCTTGCCGGCCTCGTAGCGGGCCATGAAGGCCGGCGACATCGCACGCAGCCGGGAATCATCGATGCGGCCGGAGCGGGTGATGTAGCTATAGGCGAAGTCGAGCAGGTCGAGCTGCATGTGCTGGGCGAAGTGCTCGTACCAGAACGCGCTGGTGCGCGCGGCATTGACGAGCTTCTGCACCACCGGCTTGCGGGCCGCTTGATAGCGATGCAGCGCAGTCGACAGATGGGCATCCGATTCCAGCGCCTTGACCAGCGCGATCGCGTCCTCGATCGCGAGCCGCGTCCCCGAACCGATCGAGAAATGCGCCGAGTGCAGCGCGTCCCCGATCAGCACGATGTTCTTGAACGACCAGTGCTCGTTCCAGACCCAGGGGAAATTACGCCACACCGATTTATTCGAGACCAGACAATGGCCGCCGAGCGTGTCGGCAAACACCTCCTCGCAGACGCCCTTGGACTGCTCGACGTCCTTGTAGGCGAAGCCATAGGCCTGCCACGTAGCATGGTCGCACTCGACCAGGAACGTGCTCATCGTCGGCGAATAGCGGTAGTGATGGGCGTTGAAGGCGCCGCGATCGGTCTTCACGAAGGTCTGGGACAGCGTGTCGAAGCGCTTCGAGGTGCCGTACCAGACGAACTTGTTGGACGAATAGGACAGCGAGGTGCCGAAATCGCCTTCATAGGCGCGGCGCACCAGCGAGTTCAACCCGTCGGCGGCGACGATCAGGTCGTGGCCGTTGAGCTGGTCGATCGCCTGGATCTGGGTGTCGAAGCGGGGGGTCACGCCGGCATCGAGCGCACGCTGCTGCAGGAACTGCAGGAGCTCGAGCCGTCCGATCGAGGAGAAACCGACACCGTCAATGACGACGCTGTCGCCGCCGTGGTTCAGCGTGATGTTTTCCCAGCTCTCCATATGCGGCGCGATCGCATCAACGGTCTCGGGGTCGTCGGCGCGCAGGAACTCCAAAGCCTGATCGGAAAACACCACGCCAAAGCCCCAGGTCGCGTCGGCCGGGTTCTGTTCGAACAGGTCGACTTGATCCTCGGGGTGACGCTTCTTCCAGAGATAGGCAAAGTAGAGCCCGCCGGGGCCCCCGCCAATCACGCCGATCCGCAAAGTCATCCTCCTGAATTGACAGTATACTTACTATCTCAGGGCAGACTCATCTCATCAGCTGCGGTCGCCTACGCCGGCGGAACCATCCGCAGGCGTAGCGCACCGCAACACCACTGCGGGCACCCGTCATGCGCATGCCCGAAATCGTCAGTTACGAATCATAGCCAAACCATGTCGGCTTGACCACCCGTGCCTCAGACGCAGCGCTTCACGTAGACGCCGTTCACCAGCACTCTGGTACAGCGGACCGCAGGATGGCGGACCACGACCGCACCTCGCGCTCCGGCGCAACCGGCGCGGTAGACGCCGCGGGCGCACACCACCGCGTTGGCGTCGGATGGTTCGAACGTCATGGTTGCCACCAAGGCGAGCAGCGCGGAACCGATAAGCGGGACTGAACGCATGTCTTCCTCCCGGTCTTGTCGTCACTGAAATCGCTGATCGGCAGAAGATTGATCATCGCGGGCGCAGGAAAATTCAACAGCACGCGGCGCCTATCGCGCCGCGAATGGTGCAAGCACGTCCTTGCAGGCGGGCGACAGCGATGCCGCATTGCCGGCGATACACTGCACCACGCGTCCATCACCGGGCTGGACACCCGCGCAGAGCGAGCGGATGTCTGCGCCGCAGGCAGAGCGGATGACGAACAACTCCTCGCGCGGCCGCAGCGGGCGCAGAACTATCGCAGCTGGTGCGGCCGCCGGTGCTGCTCCGGCCGCCGGTGCTGCAGCACCAGTCGCCGGTGCTGCTGTTGTCGCTGCGGCACTGCCGCCGGCCACAGCGGCCACTGCCTTCTCGCAAGCCGGCGATACCTTGGCCTTGTTCCTCTCGAGACATTCCAGCGCGGGGGCGCCGCCCGGCGGGACGCTGGCGCAAACCCTGGGGTAATCCGCGCGGCACGCGCTCTTGACCGCGGCAATTTGCGCGCTGCCTGGCTTCTTGGCTGCGGCAGCCTTCGGAGCGGCTTCTGCCGCCGGCCTCGCCGCGGGTTCGGCGGCGGGGGCCGCCTCAGTTTCTGCCGGTTCGGATTTGGCCGGTTCAGATTTGGCCGGTTCGGACTTCGCCGGCGCAGCTTCGGTCTTCGGCGCAGCCGCCGGCTCAACCGCACGAACCGCGGTCTGGCAGCCCGCTGACAGGCTCGACATGTGGCTTTGGAGGCATTGATACGCTTCCACGCCGCCAGGCGTTACGCTCGAGCAATGCGCGATGAAATCCGAGCGGCATGCGGAGCGGATGGCACTCTTCTGTGCCTCGGTCGGCGCTTGCGCGAATGCGCTTGTTGCAGATGCGAAGAGTGCTGCGGCGAACAACGCGCGACGCGTTGATGCATGTTTCAAGACGTTGAACATTTGGATCAATTCCTGCCCTGCCGGCAACGCCGACGCTCAATTAAAGCTGATGCAAACAATCATCGCGGGCGATGCCGCGCGTATATCTTGGCCGCATTGGCCGCCACCGCGAGCAAATATTATCAGTTTAATTGCGACGTAACTACGTCGTCACAGCTTCACCATCCGCTTGCCGCGGTTTTCGCCGGCGAGCAATCCGATCAGCGCCTGCGGCGTGTTCTGCAAGCCGTCGATGACGTCTTCCTGTACCTTCAGCCTGCCTGATTTGACCCAGGCCTGGAGGTCGGCGAGCGCACGCCCGCTCTCCGTCATGTAGTCCATCACGATGAAGCCCTGCATCACGAGCCGCTTCACCACGATCAGGCCGGGCACGCCGCGCGGGCCGTGCGCGGAAGGCGCGCCGTCATACTGCGAGATCGCACCGCAGCAGGCGATGCGGCCGTAATTGTTCATCTGTGGAATGCAGGCTTCGAGAATGTCGCCGCCGACGTTGTCGAAATAGACGTCGATGCCCTTTGGCGCGGCCGCGCGCAGTGCCTTGAACACCGCGCCGTCCTTGTAGTCGACCGCCGCATCGAATCCGAGCTCGGATGTCAGCCAGTGGCACTTGTCCGCTCCGCCGGCGATGCCGATGACGCGGCATCCCTTGATCCTGGCAATCTGTCCGACGATCGAGCCGACCGAGCCCGCGGCGGCCGAGACCACGACGGTCTCGCCTTCCCTGGGCTTGCCGATCTCGAGCAGGCCGAAATAGGCGGTGAGGCCGGCGATGCCGAACACGCTCAGCAGATGCGTCATCGGCTCGAGCTTCGGCATTTTCGTCAAATGCTTTGCCGCGACTGCGGCAAATTCCTGCCAGCCGGTGTCGCCGAACACGATGTCGCCGGCCGCAAGCCCCTCGGCCTTCGAGCTCACGACCTCGGCAATGGCACCGCCGGCCATCACGCTGTTGGCTTCGACGGCCGAGCGATAGGTTGCGCCGTGCATCCAGGCGCGGTTGGCGGCATCGAGCGAGATGTAGCGCACGCGCAGCAAGGCCTCGCCATCCTTCGGCTCGGGCCTCGCGCCCTCGACCATCTTGAAGTGCTCGAGACCGAGCTTGCCGCTGGGCTTCTCCACCAGAAGAATTTGGCGATTGACGCTTCCCGTCATGGCGTTCCCCCTTTTGATTGTTTGACGATTATTGATGCACTTGCCGCAAACAAAACATGCAGGCCGCATCCGTTGTGCGCTGCATGAAAGCTAGATCGGCGCGCTCGGTTTCGCAACCGGAACATCGACCTCGATCGGCCGCACGCAAAGCGTGTTGCGTCGCTGTCATATCTGCGACATCATGAAGCGGCCGGAGCAGTGGGGATTGTCAATGTCGAACAGGTTTACGCAATACATTTTGGCGGCGATGGTGCTCGGCATCATCATGGGCTCGGCGATCTACAATTTCATGCCGGAGACGCGCGGCGACTGGGCCGCCTCCATCAACCTGATCGCCGTGATCTTCCTGCGCCTGATCAAGATGATCATCGCGCCGCTGGTGTTTGCGACCTTGGTCGGCGGCATCGCCCATATGGGTTCGGGCGCGAAGCTCGGGCGTATTTTCGCCAAGACCATGGGCTGGTTCGTCAGCGCGTCCTTTGTCTCGCTGATGCTCGGCCTCATCATGGTCAACCTGCTTCAGCCCGGCGCGAATTTTCCCGGTACGCTGCCGGACAAGGCGCAATCGACCGGCCTGCCGGTGTCCGCCTTCTCGATCGAAAAATTCCTGACCCATCTGATCCCGACCTCGATCGCGGACGCGATGGCGCAGAACGAGATCCTCCAGATCGTGATCTTCGCCGTGTTCTTCTCGGTGGCGATGGGCGCGCTGCCGGAGCGCTCCAAGCAGATCCTGTCCCTGATCGACGATCTCGGCCACATCATGCTGAAGGTGACGAGCTATGTGATGATGTTCGCGCCGTTCGCGGTGTGGGCTGCGATCACGGCGACCGTCGCCAAGAACGGTCTGCTGGTGCTCTGGAAGCTCATCGTATTCATGGGCGGCTTCTATCTTTCGCTCTTCCTGCTCTGGGGTATCCTGGTGATCGTCGGCTTCATCGTGATCGGGCCGCGCTACAGCCATCTCCTGAGACTGATCCGTGAGCCGCTGATGATCGCGTTCTCCACGGCGAGCTCGGAAGCGGCCTACCCGAAGACGCTCGAAGGCCTCAACCGCTTCGGCGCCTCGTCGCGGATCTCGAGCTTCGTGCTGCCGCTCGGCTATTCCTTCAACCTCGACGGCACGATGATGTACTGCACTTTCGCCAGTATCTTCATTGCGCAGAGCTACCACATCGACATGCCGCTCGGTACACAGCTCGCGATGCTGGCGACCCTGATGATCACGTCGAAGGGCGTTGCCGGCGTGCCGCGTGCCTCCCTCGTCGTGATCGCCTCGACGCTGTCGCAGTTCAACATTCCCGAAGCGGGCCTGTTGATGATCATGGGCATCGACACCTTCCTCGACATGGGTCGCAGCGCCACCAATGTGATCGGCAACACGCTGGCAACCTCGGTGGTTGCGAAGTGGGAAGGCGAGCTCGGGCCCGAGCACGCGATGGGACCAGGCGATGCCGTACCCGGCGACATGGTGCCGGGCGAAGTGCCTGCGATGGCCGGCCACTGACGGGAGTGCGTCATGCGCCCTTTGACGGCGATTTCGAGCGGCCTGTTGCTGGCGGCCTGCCTGCTGACGGCAGCCTCCGCCCAGACCGGCAGCGAAGGGCTTAGCCCGACGCTGCTTGCCATCAAGAATGCGCATACCGTGCGGCTCGGCTATCGCGAAAGCTCGCCGCCGTTCTCCTTCCTCGACCAGGCGGGCCGGCCGATCGGCTATAGCCTCGAATTGTGCGAGGCCATCGTCGAGGAGATCGGGGTCGAGGTCGACGACCCCGATCTGAAGATCGAGTACGTCAAGGTCACCTCGGATGATCGCATCGATGCGGTGCTCCAGAACAAGATCGATCTGGAATGCGGGTCGACCACCGCCAATTCCGAGCGCGGCAGGCGCGTCGCCTTCTCGCCGCTGATGTTCGTGGCCGGCACCAAGCTGATGGTGCCGAAGGCCTCCAGCGTCCAACAGCTGACCGATCTGAAGGGCAAGACCATCGTGGTGACCAAGGGCACCACCAACGAGCAGGCGATCCGGGCGGCCGAGAAGAAGTCCGCGCTGGGGCTGAACATCGTCGTCGGCGCCGATCACGAGCAGTCATATCAGATGCTCGCCGACGGCAAGGCCGATGCGTTCGCGACCGACGACATCCTGCTCTCGGGCCTGATCGTGCGCCACAAGTCGCAGGACAAGTTCCGCGTCACCGGCGACTATTTGTCCTACGACCCCTACGGCATCATGTTCCGCAAGGGCGAGCCGCAGCTCGCCGCCGTGGTCGAGCGCACATTCCGCAAGCTCGGATCCAACCACGATCTCGTGCCGCTCTACAACAAATGGTTCATCGCGCGCATGCCCACCGGCGAGAAAATGAACGTGCCGATCTCGCTGCAGCTCGAGGAAGCGTTCAAGGCGATGGACGATTCCGCGAGCGCGAATAATTAGCCACAGTCTTCCTTGCCCTCCAGGGGAGGGTAAGGCTCCGCGGTCGCTAGCTTCCCCCAAACACCCGATCCAGCGCCGCATCATACGTCGCCTGCACAAGCTCTGGATGCAGCTTGCCCAGCGCCTCCATCATCACGCCGGAATTGATTTCCAGCACGCGCCAGGAGCCGTCCACACGCACGACGTCGATTGACGCAAAGGTGATGCCGATGGAGCGCGCGGCATCGATCGCGAGCTTCACGCACGCGGTTCGAACCTCGCCATCCTCCAGCAACACCGGCTTTGCGCCGGCATCGAGATTGTGCCGCCAATCCGCACCACGGTGCTTGCTGTACACCACGAGGGGCACATCACCGAGCAGGATCACACGGATCTCTTCCGCGATCGCGAGGTAGGGCGAGATCACGAGGCCGACGCTCATCGAAAAAACCTCGCTCGCAGCGTGGTCGAGTTCGGCCTCCGTCGTGACCTTGAACACTGAGCGCCCCGATGTTCCTTCATTCGGCTTCACGACCACGCCCTGTGGGTGGGCGCGGAGCAGCTCAAGCATTGCATTTCGCCAGTCAGGCCCGACAACATCCTTGCCCAGCTTCGGGTTGAGGAAGAGATGATGCGGAATTGAGGACACGCCCTCAAGCCACAGCGCCTCTGCCGTCGCCGATTTGTCGTTGGCGAGGCGGTGTGCAATCGCGCTGTTGAGGCCGATGTCATAGCCGAAGGCGAAGCGGCGGATCTCGCCGCGACGCATCGCGATCAGCCAGCCGCCGGCGCGGACATCGACGTCGATGCCGTGGCGCGCACCATAGGCCTTGATGGCCTGGACGAAGATCCGCTCGCTGGTTGCCATGTCGTCGTCGTCCCAGGCGCCAAAAGCCGCGGAAATGCGGGAAATGGCGCCAAGCCGGGTGAAAATCAGAGCTATTCTTAATGAAATTCTCGCGAGCGCGAGGGAAATTAAGTGCTGCAATTGCACCCGCAAGGGAAAAGAAATTGCCCTCTGCGGGCCCCCGACAGCAGATCCGTTAATGCTGTGACCAATTCCGCCGCAAATGCATGATGGCGCGGCATCAATTGCACCCGGAACGAGGTTGATTATTGGTCTCGATGGCGTAGATCAAACACGCGAAATCCTCCGCCATGGCAATGGTGTCCGCCCCGTTCTCGGGGCCGGGCAACGCTTTTGCCCTAAAACCGCAGTCATTCGGAATATCGAAAATCATGAGCGCGTTTTACCGAGAGAAAGTTGTTTCCGTCCAGCACTGGACCGACACGTTGTTCAGCTTCCGCGCGACGCGTGACACCGGCTTCCGCTTCCAGAACGGCCAGTTCGCGATGATCGGTCTCGAGGTCGACGGCCGTCCGCTGTTGCGCGCCTACAGCATGGCCAGTGCCAATCACGAGGAAGAGCTCGAGTTCTTCTCGATCAAGGTGCAGGACGGTCCGCTGACCTCGCGCCTGCAGAAGATCAAGGAAGGCGACACCATCCTGGTCGGCCGCAAGGCGACCGGCACGCTGATCACCGACAATCTCATCCCCGGCAAGCGTCTGATGCTGCTCTCGACGGGCACGGGCCTTGCGCCGTTCGCCAGCCTGATCAAGGACCCCGAGGTCTATGATCAGTTCGAGAGCATCGTGCTGGTGCACGGCTGCCGCCAGGTCTCCGAGCTCGCTTATGGCGAGAAGCTCGTGGCGAGTTTGCGCGAGGACGAGCTGTTCGGCGAGCTGCTCGCGGACAAGCTGATCTACTATCCGACCGTGACCCGCGAGCCGTTCCGCAACCGCGGCCGCATCACCGACCTCATCAGCTCCGAGCAGATCTTCAACGACATTGGGCAGGGCCCGCTCGACATCGAGACCGACCGCATCATGATGTGCGGCAGCCCGGCGATGCTGGAAGAGCTGAAGGTGATGTTCGAAGGTCGCGACTTCGTCGAAGGAAGCGGCAACAAGCCTGGCCATTTCGTGATCGAGAAGGCGTTCGTCGAGCGCTAAGCCACGCCTGGTCCTCTCCGCGTCGTCCTGGCTTTCGCCGGGACGACCGCGTAGCCCTCCCCATCCCGGTCCTGCTGCACTGCAAAAGGCCCGCCCATCGGGCTGATTGATTTGTCCCGGCCGAATTCGCTAGCCTGAAACAAGCGCTGCGTCATATCCGTATGACAGGGGTAGGCGTATCGTATCGCCTCATGCTGGCGAGAGGATGGCAATCGTGGCCGACAACAACACGCAGGAAGCGTCCAACTCCCCCTCACCCAAGCGCCTGCCGCTGGCGCAAGAGGGGATCATGGAAACCCTGCTGCTTCCATTCTCGCCTCGCTTCATCATCCTGACGATCTGCGCGGTGGTCACCGCGCTGTTGATCGGGATCGCCATCGCGGACCGCCGGATCTTCGACATCCTGCTGGTCCCGATCGCGATCTTCGGCGCCCTGACGCTGCTCGGCGTCCGCGACCTCATGCAGAAGGGCCATGCGGTTCTGCGCAACTATCCGATCTCGGCGCACATCCGCTTCCTGCTGGAAGAAATCCGGCCGGAGATGCGGCAGTATTTTTTCGAGAGCGAAAAAGACGGCATGCCGTTCTCGCGCGACATTCGCGCGGTGGTCTATCAGCGCGCCAAGATGCAGCTCGACAAGCGTCCGTTCGGGACGCAGGAGGACGTCTATCGCCAGGGGTACGAGTGGATGCATCACTCGGTGTCGCCGAAGGCGCATGCCGAGGAGAAGTTTCGCGTCACGATCGGCGGGCCGGATTGCGCAAAGCCCTATTCGGCATCGGTCTTCAACATCTCGGCGATGAGCTTCGGCGCGCTCAGCCCGAATGCGGTGCGAGCGCTGAATGCCGGCGCGAAGAAGGGCGGCTTCGCCCACGACACCGGCGAGGGCGGCTTCAGCCCCTATCACGCCGAGATGGGGGGCGACATCATCTGGGAGATCGGCTCCGGCTATTTCGGCTGCCGTCATCGCGACGGCACCTTCGATCCGGATGCATTCGCGCGCGTCGCGAGCCAGGACCAGATCAAGATGGTGGAGCTCAAGATCAGCCAGGGCGCCAAGCCCGGCCATGGCGGCGTGCTGCCGGCGGCGAAGGTCTCGGAAGAAATCTCCAAGATCCGCGGCGTAGCGATGGGCGAGGATTGCATCTCGCCGGCCTCGCATCGTGCCTTCTCCACGCCATCGGGCATGATGGAGTTCATCGCCGAGATGCGGAGGCTCTCCGGGGGCAAGCCGGCGGGCTTCAAGCTCTGCATCGGCCATCCCTGGGAGTTTCTGGCGATCTGCAAGGCGATGCTTCAGACCGGGATCTATCCCGACTTCATCGTCGTCGACGGCAATGAAGGCGGCACCGGAGCGGCGCCGCTGGAATTCATGGACCATCTGGGCATGCCGATGCGCGAGGGCGTCAATTTCGTCCACAACGCGCTTGTCGGCATCAATGCGCGCGACCGCATCAAGATCGGCGCGTCAGGCAAGATCGCGACCGCCTTCGACATGGCGCGCGCCATGGCGATCGGCGCCGACTATTGCAATTCGGCGCGCGGCTTCATGTTCTCGCTCGGCTGTATCCAGTCGCTGAGCTGCCACACCGACCGTTGTCCGACCGGGGTCGCGACCCAGGATCCGACGCGGGCGCGCGCGCTCTACGTACCGCTGAAGATCGACCGCGTGCACAATTATCACCACGCCACGCTGCATTCGCTGACCGAGCTGATCGCCGCGGCCGGCCTGGAGCATCCGCAGCAATTGCGCCCGATCCATTTCACCCAGCGCACCTCGACGACAGACGTGCGGTCCTTCGCCCAGCTTTATCCGGCGCTCCGCCCGGGCGAACTGCTCGAAGGCACCGAAGACCCGCGGTTCCGCGACGCCTGGCGGATGGCGCAGGCGTCGTCGTTTCAGCCGGCGCTCTGAGGGAGGATAGTCCACCGCATGAAACCGCCCGATCCCGACGTCAACCAGACGCGAGCCGGCTGCACCTTAAAAGCGGATCGGCGTGAAGTTCGGGTGAGGCGGCGCGAGCTCGCTTACCCCGTCTCCAGCTCATTCACCCGGCTCGCCAAAATCTTGTCGATCCTCCTGCCGTCGAGATCGACCACCTCGATTTGCCAGCCGGCGAACTCGAATGCGTCGCCGACGTCGGGCAGCACGGTGAACTGCTGCAGCACGAGGCCAGCCACCGTGTTGTAACGGTGATGGGGCGGCAGCTCGACGCCGAGCAGGTCGCCGAACTCGTCGACTGGCATCCAGCCGGAGACGAGCAGCGAGCCGTCCGCGCGCCTGACATAGGCGGGCTCCGGCGGCCCTTCCTCGGAGTGGAAGGCGCCGACGATCGACTCCAGAATATCCGCTGCCGTCACCACGCCTTCGAACGCGCCGTACTCGTCATGGACGAGGCCGATATGCACGGGCGCCGCCTTCAGGATCGCGAGCACGTCGCGCGCATCCGCCGACGCCGGGATGATCGGGGTCTCGCGCACGAGCGCTCGCAGATCGGGCGCACGCTCGCGCATGTAGGCAATCAGCAGATCTTTGGCCTGGAGCACGCCGATCGGCTTGTCGCGATCGCCGTCGCAAACGGGGAAGCGCGAATGCGGACTCTTGGCGATCATCGTCTGGATCGCTGCCCGATCGTCGTTCAGGTCGATCTCGTCGACCTCCGTGCGCGGCGTCATCACCGCGCCCACCGGGCGGTCGCCAAGCCGCATCACGCCGGCGATCATCTCCTTCTCGCCGGGCTCGAGCACGCCCGCGCTCTCGGCCTCGCTGACGAGATGATGGATCTCGTCCTCCGACACCTTCTCCTCGGCCTTGCCGGCGCGGCCGAGCAGCTTCAGGATCAGCTTGCCGGAGACGTCGAGCAGGAACACCAGCGGCAGCGAGACCCGCGCCAGCACGTGCATCGCCGGCGCGACCTTGACCGCGATGCTTTCGGGGTCGCGGAGCGCGACCTGCTTCGGCACCAGTTCGCCGACGATCAGGGTCGCATAGGTGATGATGGTGACGACGATGCCGACGCCGACGATATCGGCAATGCCCGGGGACAGGCCGAGCTCGAGCAGCCATTGTGTCAGCCGCTGTCCGAGCGTCGCGCCGGAGAAGGCGCCGGAGAGCACGCCGACCAGCGTGATGCCGATCTGCACGGTCGAAAGGAACTTTCCGGGGTCCGCAGCCAATGTCAGTGCGCGCTCGGCACCGCGCACGCCCTTGGCCGCGAGCAGCGACAACCGCGCCGGGCGCGATGAGACCACGGCCAGCTCCGACATGGAGAGCAGGCCGTTGATGACGATCAGGACGACGACGATGATGAGTTCGACAGACAACATTGCGCGCAGGGGAGAGGGGACATCCGGTCGACCGGGCCAAGCCCGTTATATATGAATCCGAAGCGCGCCTGCCCGGTTCCGACGAAATTGTCGCAGGTGGGCTCAGGAGCTTTCGCCGGGGTTTTCGAGGCTGAATGTCTCCGACTGCTCGTCATAGGCGAACAGCTCGGCATAGCGCCCCCACGACACCACCGTCTTCAGCGTCTCGTCGGCATAATCCTCCGACATGTAGTCTTCGAGCTCGTTGCGGAACCGGGCCGCGGGCGCGGTATGCGAGGGCCGTTCGTCGAGCACGCGACGGATCAATCCCATCACCGGCACATAGGTGACGAGATGCTCGGCGAACAGCGTCTTGCGCGCGTCGGTCTCGAGATGGGCGAAGCGCTTGCCCGCGTCGGTGAGCATCAAATCGCCTTCGCTGAGCTGGGCGAAGCGCAACAATTGCAGCGACTCGCCGAGATGAAGGATTTCGTCGGCCTCGAGCCGAAGCTGGCTCGCCAGCACCGGCAGGTCGGCATGTCCGTTGTAGGGCGCGCCCGCCAACGTCTCGATCAGGCCGGACAGGACGTTGGACGATACATGGTGCAGGGTCATGCCGACGCCGGTGCCGGGGATGCCTTCGATTGTCGGCGCCTTGGGTTCGGCGCGCTGGGTCATGCGGGCATAAATGCTGTCGACGAGCTGGCGGAAATGCGGATCAAGCCGCTTACGCGGATGCGCGAGCTCGACCTTGATCTCCACGGCGACACGTCCCGGGTTCGACGAAAACACCAGGATGCGGTCGCACATCAGGACCGCCTCCTCGATGTTGTGTGTCACCATGAGGATCGATTTGATCGGCAGGCGCCCTTCCACCCAGAGATCGATCAGGTCGGTACGCAGCGTTTCGGCGGTGAGCACGTCGAGCGCCGAGAATGGTTCGTCCATCAGGAGCAGATCCGGATGCACGACCAGCGCGCGGGCAAAGCCGACGCGCTGACGCATGCCGCCCGACAATTCCTTGGGAAAGGCCGACTCGAATCCGTCGAGGCCGATCAGGTCGATCGCCGCCAGCGCGCGCTTGCGCCGTTCGGCAGCATCGACGCCAAGCGCCTCCAGCCCAAGCTCGACGTTTTGCAGCACCGTCAGCCAGGGAAACAGCGCGAACGACTGGAACACCATGGCGACGCCGTTCGGCGGTCCCGCGATGACCTCGCCCCGGCAGGTCGCGTGTCCCGTGGACGGAGCGATCAGGCCGGCGATGATCCGCAGCAGCGTGGATTTGCCGGAGCCCGAGCGGCCGAGCAGGCCGACGATCTCGCCGGAGCGGATCGTCAGGTCGACCTTCTCCAGAACCAGCAGCTGCTCGCCGCTGCCCTTCGGAAAAGACCGGCAGACACCGCGGATGTCGATGAGCGCAGGGGGGTGATCGAGCATGATGAACTCCTCGTCAGCCGAGCCGCAGGCGGCGCTCGCCGAAGGCGTAGAGCGGTCGCCAGACCAGACGATTGAACAACGTCACCAGGATGCACATCGCGGCTATCCCGAGAACGACACGCGGGAAATCGCCCGCTTCAGTCGCAGATGCAATATAAGCGCCGAGCCCGCTGGCGTTCAGATGCGTGTCGCCCCAGCTGGCGACTTCGGCGACGATCGATGCGTTCCAGGACCCGCCGGAAGCGGTGATCGCGCCGGTGACGTAGTATGGGAAGATGCCTGGCAGGATCACCTTCAGCCACCAGCGCCATCCGCCGAGATGAAGGCTGCTCGCGGCCTCGCGCAGATCGCTCGGAAAAGCGCTGGCGCCGGCGATGACGTTGAACAGGATGTACCATTGCGTGCCCAGGATCATCAGTGGGCTCAGCCAGACGTTCGGGTTGAGCTTGAAGCTGACGATGGCAACGACGAAGACCGGAAAGGCAAGGTTGGCGGGAAACGCGGCGAGAAATTGTGCCAATGGTTGGATGCGCTCGGCCAGTTTCGGACGCAAGCCGATCCAGACGCCGATCGGCACCCAGATCAAGGTCGCAAGGCTGATCAGGACAACGACGCGCAGCAGGGTTATCAGCCCGTCGCGGATCACGACGAGCACGTCGCCGAGGCCAAGACTGGCCGAAAGATAGCGGTAGGTCAGCCACGCCGCGTAGGCTGTGCCGGCGAGGATGACGGCAAGCCAGAGCCCGTCGATCAGTCGAGACGGCTGGCTTTTGCTCTTCGTCGATCCCCCCGGTCTGGGCAGCGAGATGCGCAAATTCGAAACGAAGCGATTGATGGCGGAGAAGGGCAGCGTCACCGCACGCAGAGCGCGGGTCCGGCGAAACAGGTCCAGCATCCATGAGGTGGGTGGCTCGCCAGACGCGGTCTGCTCAAAGCGGAATTTGTCGGCCCAGGCGATGATGGGGCGGAACAGCAATTGATCATAGGCGATGATGACGAGCAGCATCGCCAGGATCGCGTAGAAGATCGCCGGCAAATCGCGCTGCTGGATCGCGAGCGCGACATAGGATCCGACGCCCGGCAGGGTCACGGTGGTATTGCCGACGGTGATCGCCTCCGATGCGACGACGAAGAACCAGCCGCCCGACATCGACATCATCGCATTCCAGATCAGTCCCGGCATCGCGAAGGGCACGTCAAGGCGCCAGAAGCGCTGCCACCCGGACAGATGAAAGCTCTGCGTGGCCTCTTCCAGGTCCTTCGGTACGTTGCGCATCGACTGGTACATGCTGAACGTCATGTTCCAGGCCTGGCTCGTGAAGATCGCGAACACCGAGGCCAGTTCAGCGCCGAGCACCTGGCTCGGAAATAGATTCATGAAGAAGACGACAGTGAAGGTCAGGAAGCCCAGGATCGGCACGGACTGGAGGATGTCCAGCACCGGGATCATCACCATCTCCGCGCGCCGGCTCTTGGCCGCGATCGCCGCGTAGATGAAGGTGAAGACCGTCGAGCAGACGATCGCAAGCAGCATGCGCAGCACCGTGCGCAGCGCGTAGAGCGGCAGGTTCGCCGGATCGAGCGAAACAGGCGTGCGCTCAAGCTCGGACAGCGGCGCGGTGGTCTGCTCGCCGCCATAGACGATCAGTACCATGGCGCCGATCACGAGGATCAGTGCGACCACATCCCAGATATTGGGGCGCAGCGCCCGGCCGAGCGCGGCCGTGCGGATATCTCTCGGCTTCATGGGCCCGCCTCTGGGCAACAATCCTGGGGCTAAAACTCGGCGTGGAGCCGGCCCGAGAAGATCGAGACCGGTCCGCGATCGGCGTTATAGGCCGGGTTTGTGATCAATTGATAGTCGGCGGTCATCGTCACGCCCTTGATCACCTGATAATTGTAGTAGGCCTCGAGGATGCGTTCGGGGCTGTAGTTGAGCCGGCCGTCGCCGATCAACAGACCGGTGCCGCCCGCCGCGAGGAAGTCGCGATGTGCGGATGACAGGCCGTTGATGGCACCGCCGATGCCGATCGTGTCGTCGGGACGTCCCCAGCTTCTGCCCTTGATCGACAAACCGCCCGACAGGCTGCGGTCGATGTCGGTGAAGGACAGGATCTGGTTCTGTCCGTCGTTCCAGCTCGCCCGCGCGAACAGTCCGACGTCCTTGACGATCTGCTGCTCGAGATTGACGTAGAATCCGTATTTGAGCCGGTCGCGCTGATCTGCGTTGGCAATCGCGTTGATATCGAGTCCCGGGTTCGCTGCCGCCAGATCGAGGACCTCGCGGTAGTTGGCGGTATTGCCGCTGTTGGCGAAGACGCCGACGCGCAATTTGCCGGGCTGCTCGAGGATCGTGTGACGCTCCTCGAATTCGACGACCGAGCCGCCGGTCTTGAACGTCAGCACGTCGCTGTTGGGCGCGGACGGCACCTGGAACAGGCCGGCGCGGATGGCCCAATCCTTGCGGTTGAGCTCGACCACCGCGCCGCGGGTATAGCCGGGCAGGTCGGCCGGGAAGTCGTAGGCTCCTGACGACCACATCGCCCAGTTCATGAAGTCGGCGCGCGGGTCTTTCGCATAAGAATTGCCGTCGAAGAAATCGCCGACGGCAAAGCGGCCGACGATCAAGGTGACGCGGTCGACATCGTGCTTGCCGGCAAGCTGGTTCGGCCCGTCCTCGACCGTTTCCTGCTCGCCGCCGAGCCCGAAGGTCTGCTTGAGGTAGTAGCGCTGCGCGCGGATCTTGGGGAATGCCGCGCCGGCCTTCTGCGCTTCGCCATTGGAGAAGCCGGCGAGGCCGAGCGTGCCGTTGAGACCAAAGCCCTGCGCGAGCTCGGGGTTGAAATAGAATTCGCCGCCGTCCCAGAGCCGCGCGCCAAGGAAGGCCGTGGTCGTCCAGGTCTCCTGGAATTGGCCGCCGCCCGGCAGGCTCTGCGGGCTCGCATAGGGCGAATGAATCGGCCCATAGCCTTGCGGCAGCACGGTCGTCTGCGCGTGGACGTTCCAGTCGTCGGATTCCGGAACTTTGGGCTTGCCGGCCGCCGGCATCCACGGCGTATCGCCGACCTGATAGTTCAGGCCGAGCTTGAACAGGTGAGTGCGCGGATCGACGTTGACGGTGCCGAGACCGAAGCCGCTGAGGTCGTAAGTTTTGCGCGAGAGGTCCACATATTCGTATTCCGCCTTGGCGGTCCAGTTGCCGCTGATGGCGTATTCGAGACCGAGGCCCGCAGTCCATCCGGCCTGGTAGTGACCGACCGGGAAGAGCGGCGAGACACCGTCGGTGTCGTTGACGTTGATGTGCGTGTGGCCCCAGGCAACGCCGCCGGTGACGTAGGGCATGAAGCGGTCGAAGGCATAGCCGACGCGGCCACGCACGGTGCCGACATAGTCCATCGTGGTGTTGAACGGCACCGGTGAACGCGCCAGTGCCGGACCATCCGTCGGGCTTGTGAACGTCGCATCCGCCTCGATGCCGAGCACCACGCGATTGGAAAGTTGCCTGTTGTAGCCCAGCTGGTAGCCGCCGCTGAATCCGGTCGCGCTATGAGGCAGCAGCGCGCCCTGCTCGGGCAGGGGATTGGAGCCGGGCCCGAAACTCGCGTCGCCGTAGGCGACATGACCGCCGACATAGAAGCCGGTCCAGTCGTAGACGGTTTTCGCGGCGCGCGCCTTCAACGGCAGGTCGGCGGCGTGGCTGGCAGTCGGCAAAGCGAGCACGCCCGAAGCCATCGCCGCCGCCGTCCGCAAAGACCTGTAACGGTGACCTCTCAACGTCAAAATCTGCGCCCCCAGTCGCGACCGTGCCCCAACCGCCCCGCCCGACATCCCTGCCAACTCGCGGCGATGCTGTCATCAGGGTCTTGGCCGTTTACGCGACCTGACGAGATGAGCTCGTGCCGGAGCGATTTCACCCCAGGATCGTGCCAAGTCCCTGCGCTTGTTGCGAACCTTATTGCTAATAATTCGCAATAGCAACTAATGCGCGATGTCGCGAAGGATGGTTCGCATCATTGTGTGACGGGACTGCAACAAATTCCCGGACGTCAAAAAAGGATGACCCCGCCCGGGGGGACAGCCGGGCGGGGTCGGGGCGCGACACGGGGTGGATGAGGCGCCCGTGTCGGACGCAGGATCCACGTCAGATCGGCCTCAAATACTCAGAGTCAGTAGCAAGTACGAACGCGGCCGACGTACTGGCCGAAGGCGTTGTACTGGGCGACCCAGCCGCAGCGGTGATAACCGTAGTAATAGGGTTCGTTGCTGGCGGCGATCGCGGTGCCGACAATGGCGGCGGTGGCGATGCCGGCGCCGACACCCCAGCCCCAGCCGAGCGGCTTGGCTTCGGCCTGCGACGTGGTGGCGGCGATGCTGCCGGTCACGGCGAGGGCAGCGAGCGCGAGTGCGGCAATTCTGGTCTTGATCGACATCTGAAACTCCATCCGGGTTGAAGGCGGTCCGTTGTGGTCCGCGTGCCCAGTTGGACGGAGCCTTGCCGTATCAGGTTCGAAGCCGCCTCAGGCGGTTCCGGACTTTGTCATTTGTCGAATGATTACAGCTGGATATGAGTTAGCCGAGAGGACCCTTGGCGAGCCTGGTCACGTCGAAGTTATCGACCTCGTCAAGCAGCTCGCAAAACGCGCGTGCGCCCTGGTCGAGGAGCTGTTCGCCTTTCTCGGCGACGGCCAGAGTCGCATTGCCGACGGCGCCGCTGGCGTTGAGATCCTGCGCCTGCCAGGCAAACGGCGCAGGCCGCTGCGTCGACAGCCAACGATATTGTTTTTCCATCGCGATGCTGCTCGCGGGAAAATCCGCGATCGCACGGGCGCGCACCTGGTCTGGATAGCGCGACAGCATGATCGAGGTCTCGACCGCGCCGCCGTGAATGCCGTGGCGCACTTCATCTGCCGGGAACAGTTTGTCCGCACCCGACAGCCGCGACCACGACGTCGTCACCACGAATAGTTTTCGATGCGCGCGAAGATCCTGCGCCACCAGCATCATCGCCGCGCTGTTGCCGCCATGGCTGGTGATGATGACGAGCTTTTTCACGCCGCGTCGAGCAACCTCCTCCCCGATCCCTGTCCATCGCTTCAGCGCCACCTCTGTCGGCAGCGTTTGCGTGCCCGGATAATCGATATGCTCGGTGGAGATGCCGACGGGTTCAACGGGCAGGAATGTCACGGGGGCAGTCGCAGGCAGCACCTCCCGCACGCGCGCAAGATAGGCCTCGGCAATCAGCACGTCGGTCTCAACAGGCAGATGCGGGCCATGCTGCTCGGTTGCCGCCAGCGGCAGCACCGCGATCCAACGCGAAATATCCGTGCGGCTGGCATCGGCCCAGCGGATCTCCGTCCAGTCGCGGGAAGGCGTCATCGAGGTTTCTTTGCCCGAATTTGTCACGTAGTTTGGGGTATCAGGGGACGCGGGCCCGGCCGGCCAGCGTCCCCTTGCGGTTCTATCGCGTTGCTTTCACATCGGCCAGACACGATCGACGGAGTGCATTCATGAGCCCCTCCCACCTGCGGCGAGCGTTAACGGCGGGCTTGCTGGCCACTGTCGTATCGGTCCTGCCGGCGCGCAGCGAGACCCTGGACAAGGTCAGCTTCGGCACCAATTGGGTCGCCGAGGCCGAGCATGGTGGTTTCTTCCAGGCGGTCGCCGATGGCACCTACAAGAAGTACGGGCTCGACGTCTCCATCGTTCCGGGCGGACCGAACGAGAACAACCGGATGCTGCTGATCGCCGGGAAGATCGATTTCTTCATGGCCGCGAACACGCTGATGTCGTTCGACGCGGTCGCCAACAACGTCCCCGTGGTGACGATCGCTGCGATGTTCCAGAAGGATCCGCAAGTGCTGCTGTCGCAGCCGGACGCGAAGGTCACCAGGATCCAGGACCTCAAGCCGCTGACGCTGTTCGTCTCCAAGGAGGGCATGAGCAGCTACTTCCAATGGCTGAAGTCCGAATACGGCTTCAGCGAGAAGAACGTCCGTCCCTACAATTTCAACCCGCAGCCCTTCATCGCCAATCCCAGGAGCGCGATGCAGGGCTATGTGACGTCAGAGCCGTTTGCGGTCGAGAAGGCCGCCGGCTTCAAACCGAACGTGATCCTGCTCGCCGATGCCGGCTTCAACACCTATTCGACCTTGATCGAGACCCGCCGCGACGTGGTCGAGAAGAAGCCTGATATGGTGCAGCGCTTCGTCGATGCCTCGATCGTCGGCTGGTACAATTACATCTACGGCGATAATTCCGCCGGCAACGCCATGATCAAGAAGCTCAACCCGGAGATGACCGACGATCTGCTCGCTTATTCCGTCGCCAAGATGAAGGAATACGGCATCGTCGATTCCGGCGACAGCCTGAACGCCGGCATCGGCGCGATGAGCGACGACCGCTACACCTCCTTCTTCAACAAGATGGTGAAGGCGGGCGTCGTCAAAGGCGATCTCGACTTCCGCAAGTCCTACACCCTGCGTTTCGTCAACAAGGGCGTCGGGGTCGAGCTGCGCCCCGCCAAGCCGTAACGCGAGCGTTGATGTCGTCACCCAAACCTTCGTCAGGCGTCGAGGCGAGCCTGACGGCGCTCGCCGTCAGCCTGCGCGGCGTGACGAAGGTCTATGACAACGGCGTCATGGCGCTCGGTCCGCTCGATCTCGCCGTGCGCAAGGGCGAGTTCATCTCGCTGCTCGGACCCTCCGGCTGCGGCAAGTCGACGGTGTTGAGGCTGATTGCGGGTCTCACTGCGCAGTCATCGGGCACGGTACGAATGTCGCGCCATGAAGGCCCGCCGCAGCCCGGCCATGGCATCGGCTTCGTGTTTCAGGAGCCGACCCTGATGCCCTGGACCAGCGTGCGCGAGAACGTCCGGCTGCCGCTTAGGCTTGGCGGCGTCTCGAATCCCGAAGGGCGGGCGCGGGCCGACGCTGCGCTGGCGAGCGTCGGGCTTGCCGATTTCGCCGACGCCGTCCCGCGTGAATTGTCCGGCGGCATGAAGATGCGGGTGTCGCTCGCGCGCGCGCTCGTCACCGATCCAGACATTCTTCTCATGGATGAGCCGTTCGCGGCGCTCGACGAGATCACGCGCTTCCGCCTCAACAATGATCTGCTCGCGTTGTGGCGCAGCCTTGGCAAGACCATCATCTTCGTCACCCATTCGGTGTTCGAATCCGTCTATCTCTCGCAGCGCGTCGTGGTCATGACGGCGCGGCCGGGCCGCATCCAGGCGGACATCCGCATCGAGACCGTCGAACCGCGCAGCGAGGAGTTTCGCACCTCGGCGGCCTATTCCGATTATTGCCGGAAAGTCTCGGCCGCGCTGGCGCCGTCGTATCAGGGACAGTCGATGCTATGAACGCGCAAGCCGCCATTCCCGCAAAGCCATCAGGCGGGCAAGCCGCGATGCGCTTCGTACTTCCGATCGCCGTATTCGCCGCCGGCGTCGCGGCCTGGGAGCTCGTGGTTCGCATCAGGGATATCCCGCCTTACGTCCTGCCGGCGCCGTCGCTCGTTTTCCTGACCTTGATCAAGGACTGGGCGGTGCTGTCGCAATCGCTCGCCGTCACGCTGTTGACGACGCTCGAAGGCTTCATCGCTGCGGGCATCGGCGGCGTTGCGCTGGCGTTGCTGTTCAACCAGTCGAAATGGGTCGAATATTCGTTGTTCCCCTATGCCGTCGTGCTCCAGGTGACACCCGTCATCGCGATCGCGCCGTTACTCCTGATTTATCTGGAGCAGCAGACGGCGGTTGTCGTTTGCGCCTTCATCGTCGCCTTCTTCCCGGTGCTGTCGAACACCACGCTCGGGTTGAATTCGGTCGACCGCAATCTCGCCGGCCTGTTCCGGCTTTACGGCGCCTCGCCGCCGCAAACGCTGCGCTTTCTGAAATTGCCGGCGGCGCTGCCCTATATCCTGGGCGGGCTGCGCATTGCCGGCGGGCTCTCGCTGATCGGCGCGGTGGTGGCCGAGATCGCCGCGGGAACTGCAGGTGCGGGCTCCGGCCTTGCCTACAGGATCGCCGAGTCGGGCTATCGATTGAACATACCCCGCATGTTCGCAGCGCTGCTTTTGTTGTCGTTGGCCGGGATTGTCATCTATGGGGTGCTGGCGCTAGTTTCCCACCTCGTTTTACGGCGCTGGCACGAGAGCGCGCTTGGAAAGGAAGCCTGATGTCTACCGGTTCGATTTCGTCCGACAAGATCGACCTTCTGATCTATGGGCCGGTGCGGCCGATCCTCGAGAACGGGTTTTCCGATCAGTTCGTCGTTCACAAGGCCGAGACACGCGGCGACCTGGAGCGGCTGACGCCGGCGATCCGCGACAGGATCCGCGGTGTCGCGGTGACCTATCACACCGTCCGCGCCGACAAGGATTCGCTGTCGCAGCTGCCCAAGATCGAGATGGTGGCAAGCTTCGGCGTCGGCTACGACCATATCGACGCCAAATACGCTGCCGAGCACAACATCATCGTCACCAACACGCCTGACGTGCTGACCGAGGAGGTCGCCGACGTCGCGATGGGCCTGCTGATCGCCACCGTGCGCGAATTCATCAAGGCCGACCGCTACGTGCGCTCGGGCCTCTGGCAGAGCCAGAACTATCCGCTCAGCGTCGGCTCGTTGCGCGACCGCAAGGTCGGCATCGTCGGCATGGGGCGGATCGGCCAGGCCATCGCGCGCCGGCTCGATGCCTCGCTGGTGCCGGTGGTCTATCATTCCCGCAATCCGTCCAAGGAGGTCTCCTACGAGCATTATCCTGATCTGATCGAGATGGCGAAGGCGGTCGACACGTTGATGGTGATCGTGCCTGGCGGCGCTGCTACGGAAAAGATGATCAATGCGGAAGTGCTGAAGGCGCTCGGCCCGCGCGGCGTGCTGGTCAACGTCGCGCGCGGCTCGGTGGTGGACGAACAGGCGCTGGTCCAGGCGCTGAAATCGGGTGCCATCCTCGCCGCCGGCCTCGACGTGTTCGCGGCCGAGCCCAACGTGCCTGATGAGCTCAAGACCATGCAGAACGTCGTGCTGCTGCCGCATATCGGCTCGGCCTCTGTGGTGACGCGCAATGCGATGGACCAGCTCGTGATCGACAACCTCAAGTCGTGGTTCTCCGGCAAGGCGCCGTTGACGCCGGTCGTCGAAACGCCGTTCAAGGGGCGCTGATGTCGGTTCTTCGGGTCATTGCATTCGCCGTCGTGGCCCCTTTGGCCTCGCTCTGCATCGCACATGCGCAGGATGCCAAGGCCCTGAAGAAGGAAATGATCGGGCAGTGGGAGCTTTCGACCACGGAGCGCAGCAAGACCTGCGTCGTCACGATCAAGGGCGATCCCGTGGCGCAGGGCTTCAAGTTGGAGCTGGAGCCGGCCTGCAAGACCGCGCTGCCCTTCACCAAGGACATCGTCGCCTGGAGCATCAAGGGCCTCGACATCGTCCGCTTGCAGGATGCATCGGGCGAATCCGTGATCGACTTCACCGAGGTCGAGGCCGGCATTTTCGAAGGCCTGCGGCAGGGCGAGGGCGTCTACATCCTGCAGGACCTCGCTGCCGCGCGCTCGATGGCCAAGTCGATGGACCAGATGATCGGCGACTGGGCGATGGTGCGCGGCAACGGCCAGCCGATCTGCGGGCTGACGCTGACCAACACGGAAGCCGATCAGGACAATTTCCAGGTCTTCCTCAAGCCGAAATGCGATGCGGCGATCGCCCAGTTCAACCCGACGCAATGGCGTCTCGAGCGCGGCCAGATCATCCTGATGTCGAAATCAGGCGAGGTCTGGCAGTTCGAGGCTGACGACAATGCGCAATGGCGCCGGGTTCCCGATACCGCCGATCCCCTGATCATGCTGCGCCAATAGGCGCCTCTCCGTTCCTTGCTGCCCAATTTTTCTTGCCGCCGATTTTTCTTGCTGCCAATTTTTCTTGCTGCCATGTCGATCCGGTCCCTGCCGGATCGTCATCTCTTGTAGCGAGCTGATCGCGGCCGAACCGGCCGCGTCTCGCCTGATCCAGGAGTTTTTCATGCGCTTCATGTACATCGTCACCTCCAGCCAGCCCATGAAAGGCCCGTCTCCGGCGCTGATGGAGGCCATGCAGAAAATATCCGAGCGGGAAATCAAGGCCGGCCGGATGATCGACAATGGCGGATTGATGCCGCTTGCGACCGGTGCCCGCGTGCGGATCGTCGACGGCGAGCTCAGCGTCATCGATGGTCCCTTCATCGAGGCCAAGGAAGTCGTCGGCGGCTATGCCATTTTCGAGCTGCGTGACAAGGCGGAGGCGCTCGCCATGGCCAAGGAATTCATGCAGTTGCACCTCGATCACATGCCGGGCTGGGACGGTACCTGCGAGCTACGGGCCTTCGCCACGCCGGGCGTCGATGGCGCCTGCGAGGTCGATTCGCGCGCAGGGGTAGCGGCGCACGCCTGATGCCCAGCAACGCGCGTCACGGTCGGCGGCGATGACGGCCGCCGACATCGATCAAACCGTCCGTGACACGATTCACGCAACCTGGCGCGTCGTGCAGCCGCGGCTGATCGCGACGCTGTCGCGGATGCTGCGCGACGTGCCGCTGGCGGAAGAGCTGACCCAGGATGCGCTGGTGGCGGCGCTGGAAGCGTGGCCCGGCAGCGGCGTGCCCGACAATCCCGGGGCATGGCTGATGACGACCGCGAGGCGCCGTGCGCTGGATCATTTGCGCCGCGGCAGGATGCTCGGCGAGAAGCACGACATGCTGGCGCGGGACATGTTGCAGGAGCAGGAGACGGTGCCGGATTTCGATGCCGCGCTCGACGACGACATCGGCGATGAATTGCTGCGGCTGGTCTTCACCGCATGTCATCCGATCCTGTCGCGAGAGGCGCGTTCGGCGCTGGCGCTGCGCATGATCTGCGGCTTGACCACGTCCGAGATCGCGCGCGCCTATCTCGTGCCTGAGGCCACCATCTCCCAGCGCATCGTCCGCGCCAAGCGCACGCTGTCGAATTCCGGCCTCGCCTATGAGACGCCGGGCGGCGAGGCTCTGTCAGAGCGTCTCGCCTCGGTGCTGGAGGTCGTCTATCTGATTTTCAACGAGGGCTATCTCGCGGCGCGCGGCGAGGAATGGCTGCGGCCGCGGCTTTGCGAGGAGGCGTTGCGCATGGGCCGTGTGCTCGCGGGCCTGGCGCCTGATGAGCCCGAGGTTCACGGCCTCCTCGCATTGATGGATCTGAATGCGGCACGGGCCCGCGCGCGCACCGATGCGAATGGTGATCCCGTTCTGCTGATGGACCAGGATCGCACGCTCTGGGACTGGTTGCAGATCCGCCGCGGCCTGCGTTCACTCGAACGTGCCGGCGAGCTCGGCGGCTCCAGGGGATTCTACGCGCTCCAGGCCGCGATCGCGGCATGTCACGCCAGGGCGGAGACCGCTGCAGCGACCAACTGGCAGCACATCGCGCAGCTTTACGACGAATTGGCGAAATTGGTGCGCTCACCGGTCATCGAGCTCAATCGGGCGGTGGCGATCGGCATGGCCGAGGGGCCGCAGGCCGGACTTGACGTGCTGGACGCGGTCGCCGGTGCGCCGGCGCTGGCGGCCTATCACCATCTGCCGGCGGTTCGCGGCGACCTTCTGCAGAAGCTCGGACGGATCGCAGAGGCGCGGCAGGCCTTCGAAGCCGCCGCGCATCTGGCGACCAATGGGCGCGAACGCGCGCTGATGCAGCGCCGTGCCGCGGCGCTCGACGCCCAGAATATCTAGAGTATGATCCGGAAAAGTGTGAAGCGGTTTTCCGAAAAGGTCACGCTCAAGTAAAGAGCCCCGATTGCGATCATTCCCGGAGTGCAGCCGAGTGCCGTCGGTTTGAGACGCAATCATCGGATGCTTGTCGCGACAGGCCCGCCTTGGGGCGCGCCGGGCCAAGACGATTGTTCTGGCCCGGGGGCGCTCGAAACGCTATGACTGCGCCGTCGGTCGGGAGGATTCGGAATGCTTCGACGCCTTGGAATTGCAGCGTGTTTCGCGGTCGCGATGGCCGTCCCGGTCCATGATGCCGTGGCGCAGGACGCCGTCGGCGGCGCCATCATCGGCGGCGTGGGCGGAGCGATTTTGGGTGGCGCGCTTGGCGGTGGCCGTGGCGCGGCCATTGGTGCGGTCGTCGGCGCCGGCACCGGGGCTGCGATCGCCTCCGAAGGCGAGCGGCGCCGCTCCGGCTATTATGCCTATCAGCGCGGCTGCTACATGCAGCGCCGGGACGGCCGTTACGTGCCGGTCGATCCGCGATACTGCTACTGAGCAGCCAACCGGCGCGGGCACGGCCCGCGCAGTCAGCTTCGTCCAGCCGGGACCTCCGGCATGATCTGGCGCAGCGGCTCCGGCGAGGTCGATGAAGCGACCATGACGCGCCATCTGGGTCGCGCCATCTGATTTGAGGTTTCAGATCAGCCGCATCCCCTTCAAACTCGCATGCCCGCTCCTGCCCACGATGATGTGGTCGTGCACGGCAATCCCCAGCGGCCTGGCGATGTCGATGATCGCCTTGGTCATCTGGATGTCGGCTTGCGAGGGCGAGGGATCGCCGCTGGGATGGTTGTGCACCAGGATCAGTGCGGTCGCCGAGAGCTCCAGCGCGCGCTTGATCACCTCGCGCGGATAGACCGGGGTGTGGTCGACGGTGCCGGTCTGCTGCACCTCATCGGCGATCAGCTGGTTGCGCTTGTCGAGGAAGAGCAGGCGAAACTGCTCCTTGTCGGCGAAGGCCATGCTGCTGCGGCAATAGGCGATCACCTCGTTCCAGGACGACAGCGCGTTGCGGCCGTTGACCTCGCCCTTGGCGACGCGGTGCGCGGCGGCAGCGATCAGCTTGAGCTGGTTGATCGCGGCTTCGCCGACGCCATCGACCTCGCGCAAGCGAGCCACCGGCGCATGCACGACCTCGGCGAACGAGCCGAACACCTTGATCAGCAGCTTCGCCAACGGCTTGGTGTCGCGCCGCGGCAGCGCCGGAAACAGTGCCATCTCCAGCAGCTCGTAGTCGCTGAGCGCATCCGCGCCCGCGCTGTAGAAGCGCTCGCGCAGCCGTTCGCGATGGCCGAGATAATGCGGCGTATTTTCGGGCGTGCTGTCGTCGGCGTCGGGCTTGGCAGGCATCGTCCGCCAGCATCGCTGTGGATTCCGGCTTTTGCAACCGCCAATTGCGACGGGGCCGGCAACCCCGTTTTACCCCGGAACCGGCGAGGCCAGCGAAGCTCACCGTCGTCGCCTTCACCCATACCGGGCTGGAGGGCGGTTTCGACACCATCCCGAACGAAATTCGCGGTGCGTCCATGGGCAAAGCGGCCGAACGAAAAAAATCCGCGCCGACCGTTTCCTTTTCACCGCCTCGTTCGTCTCTGCGCTGTGGGCCTCGACGAGCGGCCGGCAGGGTTTTCGCAAAGGAGAATATTGATGTCAGAGATCAAAGCCACGCCATCGCGTCGTGCGGTCGTTGCCACCGGGCTCGGTGCCGGCGCACTGTTCGCCGCTCAAATCGACCCGTCCTTTGGCCACAACAGGAGTTCGAACATGGAAGCCACCATTCGCACCGGAAGCGACGTCACGACCCTCGTCAACGTCTTCACGGTCGAGCCCGATAACCAGCAGAAGCTGGTCCTGCTCCTGAAGGAGGGCACCGAGGCCTTCTTCAGCAGGCAGCCCGGCTTCATCTCGTCCAGCGTCCACGCCGGCAAGGAGGGTGGCCGCGCCATCAACTACTCGCAATGGCGCAGCGCTGCGGATATCGAGAATTTCCGCAAGGATCCGAAATTCGCGCCCTACGTCCAACGTCTTGCCGCGATCGCCAAAGCCGAGACGATCCTGTGCGAGGTCGTCGAGGTCAATCATGCCTGACCTTCGGCGTGTGGCACCCCGATCCGGATTGACGTATCACGCTGACAGATGACGGGGGATTTGCTTGGCAGACGATGCGACGAGCAATGGAATGGGGGCGGTCCGCCAGACCGCCCAGCAGGCTCTCGAGCGTCTTGCGGTGGAGATGCGGCCGCAACTGCATCGCTATTGCGCGCGCATGACGGGCTCGGTCATCGACGGCGAGGATGTGCTCCAGGAGGCGCTGCTCAAAGCCTTCGAGGCGGCGCCGCGAATCGGAACGGTCGATAATCCGGAAGGCTGGCTTTTTCGCATCGCCCACAACGCGGCGCTGGATTTCCTGCGCCGGCGCGCCCGCTACAACGCGGTCCACACCGATGAAGATCTGGACATGATCCCCGCTCCGACCAGCGTCGTGACCGAACGTGAGATCGTGGCCGCAAGCCTCGGGACGTTCATGCGCCTGCCCGTGGCGCAGCGGGGCGCCGTGATCCTGCGCGACGTGCTGGGCTATTCCGTCGACGAGGTCTGCGCCATCATGGGCAGCAGCGTCCCGGCCACCAAGGGCGCGCTGCAACGCGGCCGTACCCGGCTTCGCGAACTCGCGGCTGAAACCGACGACATCAGGCCTCCCGAGCTGGAAGCCGCTGAACGCGTCCGCCTGATGCATTATGTCGAGCGCTTCAACGCGCGCGATTTCGATGCCTTGCGCGACATGCTGGCCGACGACGTATGCCTGGAGATGGTCAACCGGACCCGTCGAACCGGCCGCCGCGACGTCAGCGAATATTTCCATCGCTATGAGCAGACCAGCCCCTGGCGCTTCGTGCCCGGCTTTGTCGACCGCCGCCCCGCCATCATCGCGTTCGACCCGCAGGATCCGTCAGGTCCGCCGCGCTACTTCGTCCTGCTCGACTGGGACAACGGCAGCATCGTCAACATCAGGGATTTTCTGTTCGCGCATTACGCGATCGAAGGCGCGGAGCTGTTCACGCTGGAATGACGCCGGGGCGGCGGGCCATCACCCGATCTGCCTCTCGCCGTGCCGCTCCGACAGCGTGAAGATCTCGACGCCCGTCGAGGTCACGCCGACGGAGTGCTCGAACTGCGCCGACAGGGAGCGGTCGCGGGTCACCGCGGTCCAGCCGTCGGACAGGATCTTCACATGCGGCTTGCCGAGGTTGATCATCGGCTCGATGGTGAAGAACATGCCGGGCTTGAGCTGCACGCCTTCGCCGGGCCGGCCGATATGGATGATGTTGGGCTCGTCGTGGAACATGCGCCCCAGGCCATGGCCGCAGAAATCGCGCACCACGCTCATGCCCTGCGGCTCGACGAAGCTCTGGATGGCGTGGCCGATGTCGCCGGTGGTGGCGCCGGGCTTCACCGCGGCGATGCCGCGCATCATCGCCTCATAGGTCACCTCGATCAGCCGCTCGGCCTTGCGCGCGATCGGGCCGACCGCATACATCCGGCTGGAATCGCCGTACCAGCCATCGACGATGAAGGTGACGTCGATGTTGACGATATCGCCCTCCTTCAACGGACGGTCGCCGGGCATGCCGTGGCAGACCACGTGATTGAGCGACGTGCAGGTCGAGTAGCGGTAGCCGCGATACATCAGCGTCGCCGGATAGGCGCCATGGCTGAAGGCGAACTCGCGGACGAACTGGTCGATGCGATCGGTCGGCACGCCCGGGCCGACGATGTCAGTGAGCTCGTCGAGACACTTTGCCACCAAAGCACCCGCCTTGCGCATGCCGGCAAAGGCGTTCGGCCCATGCAGCTTGATCTGTCCGGTCTTGCGCAGGGAGGTATCGGTGGCTTCGACGTAGCTCATGCGTGTCTTGTCTTCTGGGGGCGGCGGAAGGGCTTGAATTCAGGCCCCAATTTAATGATTGCGGGCTCTCGTGCAAGCAGCCATGGCGTTTTCGAGCGAAGTGGCTGCCGGTTCGCGTGAAGAAAACGCGTCAAAACAAGAATCCTGCCCGTCATGCGTCCGAAAGCGGTCTCAATTCGGGACTTCTACGGTGGTTTCGACCGGCAGCGCGCCGCCGCGGACCCGGATTTCGCGGACAGGATAGGGAACCCGGATGCCCTCACGCTTGAAGGCGTCCCACAGCGCCAGCATCACGTCGCTCTTGACGTTGTCCATGCCGTCGGGGTCTGCGAGCCAGAGCGTCAGCGAGAACTTCATGCCGGCTTCGGCGAACTCGGTCAGGATGCAGTTCGGCGGCTTGGCCTTCTGCGCACGTGGATGGGCCGCCGCAGTATCGATGGCTAGCCTGCAGACCAGCCGGGGATCGGCGTCATAGTTGGTGCCGAAGGTGATCTTCACCAGCGTGTTCTTGTCGGTATAGGTCCAGTTGACGACCTTCTGCGTCACCAGGTCCTCGTTCGGGATCAGGAATTCGCGGCCGTCGCCGGCGGCGACGGAAATGTAGCGCGTCTTCATCGCGCTGATGCGGCCGGTGTTGTCGCCGATGGTGACGAGATCGCCCGGCTTCACCGATTTGTCGGCGAGCAGGATGATGCCGGAGATGAAGTTGGCGACGATCTTCTGCAGGCCGATACCGATACCGACGCCGACTGCACCGGAGAATACCGCAAGCGCCGAGAGGTCGATTCCGACCGCGCCGAGCGCGATCACGATCGCGACGGCAAGAAGCCCGATGCGGATGATCTTGATCAGCAGCACCTGCACCGACGGCGTCAGATCGGCCGCCGAGTTGATCTTGCTCTCGGCGAAATTGCTGGCGATGTTGGTGAGCCAGAGCGCGATGATCAGCAGCGCGCCGGCCTTGATCACCAGCAGCGGCGTCAGCCGCAGACCGCCGAGCACGATGGCATAGGAGTCGAGCAGCTCGACCGTGGCGTCGAGCTGGCCGAGGATGGACAGCGCGGCGAAGAACCAAGCGGCAACCGACACCAGCTTGACGATGAAGGCATTGCGCAGCACCGAGGTCACGAGCCGGATCGCGAGCCATGCCAGACCCAGCTTGGCGGCGACCATCAGGAGATAGCTACGGCTCGGCCAGGTCGCGTGATACATCACGATGCGGGAGACGATCACGAGCAGGGTGAACACGGCTGTCGAGGCGCTGGCGGCCATCACGTGGACGAAGCGGCGAAGCGGCAGCGGCCAGCGCATGGCGAGCGAGGTCAGGTCGACGCGGCTGTGCGCCGTGGCTTCCGCCGCATAGGCGATCCCCGCCGCCGCCAGAATGAGCCCGAACTGCAGGTAGAACCAGGGCGAGGAGATTTCCGCCCCGACGCTGCGCGCCGTCGTCTGCACGAACTCCATGAGGTCTTTGAGGTCCATGTCCATCTGATGGTCTCTGGGAAGCGGTCGGGCGGGTTTGATTCGGAAGTGCCGCAGAATCCCACAAAGGCCGCGACCGGGCCACCGATACACCGTGAAGTGAAGCGCGTTAAGGCCGTAAAATACGGGCAGATTGCCGCGCGCCGGAGAAAATGGGTTGGCGCGCCCGTGTGGCGACGATAAGGATGCAAGTCCAGCGATTTGTACCCGGAAGGTGGATGGCCTCCCTCGACTCCTTCAGCATCGCCATTTTGCTCGGCGCCGTCCTCGTCATGGCCGGTATCCTGTCGAGCCTGCTCGCGCTGCGCTTCGGTGCGCCGTTGCTGCTCGTCTTCCTTGCCATCGGCATGCTCGCCGGCGATGCCGGCCCCGGCCGGCTCCAGTTCAACGATGTCGGCACCACCTATCTGGTCGGCTCGGTGGCGCTGGCCCTGATCCTGTTCGACGGCGGGCTGAAGACGCGCTTTGCCAGCATTCGCACCGTACTCGCGCCTTCGATGGTGCTCGCGACCGTCGGCGTGTTGCTGACCGCGTTGATCACGGCACCGTTCGCGAAATTCGCGCTCGATCTCAACTGGGCGGAGTCGCTGCTGGTCGGCGCTGTCGTCGCCTCGACCGACGCGGCCGCGGTGTTCCTGCTGGTGCACACCCAGGGCCTGCGCCTGCGCCCGCGCGTCGGCGCGACCCTGGAAGCGGAATCCGGCACCAACGATCCGTTCGCGATCTTCCTCACGCTCATGCTGGTCGAGTACATCTCGCTGGGCTCGAGCACACCAGGCCATGTGGTGATGGAGTTCCTCCAGGAAGCGGTGCTCGGCGCCGTCGTCGGCGTGATCGGTGGACGTCTCGTCGTCATCGGCCTCAACAAGGTCGCGCTGCCACAGGGCCTGCACGCGCCTTTCGTCACCACGGCTGCGCTCGTGATCTTCGGCGGCTCGCAGATCATGCATGCCTCCGGATTTCTTGCGGTGTATCTCGCCGGCATCATCATCGGCAACCGGCCGACGCGCGCGCATAATTCGGTGGTGGCGTTTCTCGACGCCGCGACCTGGCTTGCGCAGATCGTGATGTTCGTGCTGCTGGGCCTGCTGGTGTCACCGAGCCGGCTCGGCTCCAGCGTGCTGCCGGCGGTTGCCGTCTCGCTGGTGCTGATGCTGGTGGCGCGGCCGATCGCGGTGTTCGTCTGTCTGGCGCCGTTCCGCTTCAACTGGCGCGAAAAGATCTTCATCGCCTGGACCGGCCTGCGCGGCGCGGTCGCGATCTTCCTGGCGTCGATCCCGATGCTGGTCGGCCTGTCGAAAGCCTATCTCTATTTCGACGTCGCCTTCGTCGTCGTGATCATCTCGCTGCTGCTGCAAGGCTGGACCTTGGCACCGGCCGCGCGAAAACTGCACGTGGCGCTGCCGCGCGCCGAGCGTGGGCCGCGTCGCGTCGAACTGGATCTGCCCGGGCAGCTCGAGCAGCAGCTGGTCGGCTATCCGGTGCGGCCGAAGAGCCTCTATTTCCGCCGCGGGCTGATCCCGTCCTGGTCCAAGCCGACGCTGGTGATCCGCAAGGAAAGCATCTTGACGCCTGTCGAAGCCGAGCCGATCGCGCCCGGCGACTACATCTATTTGCTGGCGCCGCCGGAAAAGGCCGAGGCGCTCGATCGTTTCTTCGTCGACATGCAGCCGAGCACCGCGCCCGATCCGCACCTGCTCGGCGACTTCATGGTATCGGGCGAGCACACGCTCGCCGAGCTCGCCGGGATCTACGGCGTGAAGGTCAGCGACGATGAAGGCACGCTCACGCTGGCCGATTATTTCGACGTCCATCTCGACCGCGCGCCGAAGGAAGGCGCCGAGCTTGCGCTGGATGAGATCGTGCTGGTCGCGCGCAGCATCTCCGGCGGCCGCGTCAACGTCGTCGGCCTGCGTCTGCCGGAAGAGGACGAAACGCCCGCGCCGCTGACCCGCAGCAAGGCGCTGCGACGCAAGCTCGCGGAGCTGTGGACCTCGGTGGCGGGGGTCTGACGGTGCCGTTGTCCTGACCAAATCCAGGACCACCGTCCGCAGTTTGGCAGGCGCAGCTAGCCCAGAACTGGTCATTGCGGGGAGCCCAGCGACAAAATTGCGTAGCAATTTTGCGCGGATGCGACGAAGCAATCCAGAATGTTTCCGGGAAGGGACTCTGGATTGCTCCGCCGCGCTCGCAATGACGCTGTTTGCTGACGCGCCATGTCCCAACAACGGCGTCGTGACTCGCGGGAACGGTATGTCGCCCGCCAGACAACCGCCACCAAATCGCCGCATCAGCCGAAGATTTGCGCGGCTTCGTGATCCCGGTTCCGGAACGCTCCGCGGCGTTGTCAGTTCTTAGCCGCGTAACGGTCAACGCATCTACAGGAGCAACCCATGCGTAAATTCATCTTGCCCGCCATCGTGGCAATCGGCTTGGGAGCGGCCGCACCGGCGATGGCCTATGACACGGGCGATCAGATCTCGATGCAGGCCGCGCTCGATGTCGCAACCGATATCGGCGTGATGACCATTTCGCACACCCGAGTTCGCGGGCGATGAATGGCAGATCGAGGGCCGCGACCGCACCGGCCGCTGGATGGAGGTCGATGTCGATGCTCGAACCGGCGACGTGCGCAACGTCGATCGCGGCTGGTAGCCATAGCTCGTCATTGCGAGGATGCTCGCACAAAATTGCGCAGCAATTTTGCGCTGATGCAAGAAATCCGGAATCTTTGCGCCGGACCCCTCGCAATGACGGGAAAGGCCTCACGTCAGCACCTTCACCCCGCCGAACGATGTCACGCGTCCCTGCCTCAGCATCACGATCTGCGTCGCGAGCTGGCGCAGTTCGGCGACATCGTGGCTGACATAGACCATGGGGACATTGGCCTCGTCGCGCAAGCGAACCAGGTATGGCAATATCTCGAGCTTGCGGGCTTCATCGAGCGCGCCGAGCGGCTCGTCGAGCAGCAGCAAGCGCGGCTTCGACAACAGCGCGCGGCCGAGCGCGACGCGCTGGCGTTCGCCCCCCGACAGCTTTCCGGGGCGACGGTCGAGCAGCGTGCCGATATCGAGCAGCTCGATCACGCGCGCGTGCTGCGCCCGATCGGGCGCGAGCCGGTTCATCCGCCGGCCGTAATCGAGATTCTGCGCGACGTCGAGATGCGGAAACAGCCGCGCATCCTGGAACACGTAACCGATGCGGCGGCGCCAGGTCGGCACATGAATGCCCGACATGGAGTCGTCGAGCGTCTCGCCGTCGATGACGATGGTGCCGCGGTCGGGCCGCAGCAGCCCTGCGATCATGTTGATCAGCGAGCTCTTGCCGGCGCCGGAGGCACCGAACAGGCCGGTGACGCGGCCTTCGCTCGAGAAAGACGCCGAGAGCGAAAACTCGCCAAGCTGTTTTTCGACATCGACGCGCAGCATGGTCAATTTCCGTGCAGGCGCGCCGTGGCGCGGCGAGCGAACCATTCGGCGGCGATGAGCGCACCGAGTGCGAGCACAACGGAGACGATCACGAGCCGCCCCGCGGCGGCGTCGCCATCAGGTGTCTGGATCAACGAATAGATCGCGGACGAGATCGTCTGGGTCTCGCCGGGGATGTTGGAGACGAAGGTGATGGTGGCGCCGAACTCGCCGATCGCCTTGGCAAAGCCCAGCACCATGCCGGCGAGCACGCCCGGCAGCGCCAGCGGCAACGTCACCGTGAAGAACACCTTGGAAGGCGCGGCGCCAAGCGTCTCGGCGGCCTGCTCCAGCCTGCGGTCGATCGCCTCGATCGACAGCCGCATCGGCCGCACCAGCAGCGGAAACGACATCACGCCGCAGGCGAGCGCCGCGCCGGTCCAGCGGAAGGCGAAGACGATGCCGAGATGATCGGCGAGAAAGCCACCGACGAGGCCGCGGCGGCCGAAGGTGAGAAGCAGCAGATAGCCCGTGACGACGGGCGGCAGCACCAGAGGCAGATGCACGACGGCATCCAACACCGACTTGCCCCAAAAATCCCTTCGGGCAAGCAGCCACGCCAGCGCAATGCCGAACGGCGTTGCCACCAGCGTCGCGATGATTGCGACCCTGAGCGAGAGCAGGATCGCCGTCCATTCGGCGGGAGAGATGTCGAGCACGAAAATCAGGTGGTCGGGCTGATCAAAAATTTGAAGCCGTACTTTTCCAGAATGGCCTTCGCTGTCGAGGTGCGCAGGAAGGCGAGATAATCGCTGGTCTCGCGCTTCGCCGTCGTGGTCGCCGCGACGGGATAGATGATCGCGGGATGCGAATCCGCCGGGAAGGTGCCGACGATCTTCACGCCGGGCTCGACCTTGGCATCGGTGGAATAGACGATGCCGAGATTGGCTTCGCCGCGCGCGACCAGGGTCAGAGCGGCACGCACGCTCTCGGCCATGGCGAATTTCGGCTCGGCGGCCTGCCAGGCGCCGAGCTTGTCGAGTGCCGCCTTGGCATATTTCCCAACCGGGACCGACTTCACGTCGCCGGTGGCGATCTTGCCGTCGCCGGCAAGCTTGGCGAGGTCGAAGCCTTGCGCGATCGTGACGTTGTCGATCCCGGAATCCTTCGGCGCGATCAGCACGATGCTGTTGCCGAGCAGGTTGACTCTGGAAGGTGCGTCGATGGTCTTCCTGGAAACCGCGTAGTCCATCCAGTCGGTGTCGGCGGAGACGAACACGTCGGCCGGTGCGCCCTGCTCTATCTGTTTTGCCAGAACCGAGCTCGCGGCATAGCTCGCCGTGATCTTGACGCCTGTTTTGGCGGTGTAGGCGGCATCGACCTCGTCGAGTGCGTTCTTCATGGACGCCGCGGCGAAAACCGTGATGGTCCTGTCCTCGGCGCCGGCCGGCGAGAGGGTCGTGCCTGCGAGCATCACGAAGGCAGTGAACAGTCCGGCGAGTCGATACATGGATGGCGCTCCGTGCGAGGGCCGCGCGCGCAAATGTACGCGCAAATCTGGCGTTGGGTGAGTTCAGGTCGCGATGACGGAAGCGCCGTTCCGGGTCTCCCCGCAACGGCTTACGGCCGGCGGAGATATCGCAGCTGCGAAGATAGCAGGCTGAGCCCTCGGGTCAAAGGCGACCGTTTGTCTAATTTATTGCGCGGGCACGATCGAAATCGACATCGAACTGTCCTTGGCGCCGCTGACCTGAAGCACGAACGGCTTGTCCGAGAGCTGGTATTTCATGGTCTTGCGGATGCCGTCACAGTCGGTGGCGCCGCTGACCAGGTCCAGCGTGATGGCCGATGACGGCAGCGCGGCCTGCTCGGCCCCCGAGGCCAGCTTGGCACGGTCAGGCGCGGTCAGTGCGGCCCGGTCGCGCTCGATCGGCCATTTGAACTTGTCGCAGCCGCTGGGCTCTTCCGCGGCGAAGGCGGAGGTCGCGCTGATCGAGAGCCCGGCAAGGAGGGCAAGGACGCGCATGTCAAGTCTCATCGTTGGCCGCGCATGGGCGCGGTCCTGTAGCAATCAGGTTTCGTTGGCGAACGGGATGCGCATCCCGGAATGAGGCGGGCTTACGGCCACGCGACGGGGTGATCCTAGCGCAGTCGAGGCAACGGACCAACTCTCCAGTTCGTCATCCCGGATCTGCGCTTACGCTTGTCCGGGACGACGGCTGCGTGGCGACAGCCCACCCATCCACGTGCGTTAAGGCTTCGCATCGGGCGCGTGCAGCACGGCTTTGCAGGCCGCCGGCATCTGAGCCAGCGTCATCGGCGGCTTCGGTTTGGGCGGCTCCGGCGGCGGCTTCGGGTGCAGCACGCCCTCGCTGAACCAGTAGGCGAAATCAGAGGGCTTGCAGCCTTCGTCCTCGGATTGCGACGGCTGGCCCTGGCAATCGCTGGCGCCTGCCGGGCAGCGCATGCGGATGTGGAAATGATAGTCATGGCCCCACCAGGGCCGGATCTTCGATAGCCAGGAGCGGTCGCCCTTGGCCTCGCGGCACAGCGCCTTCTTGATCGCGGGATTGACGAAGATGCGCTGCACCGCCGGCTCCTGCGCGGCGTCGCGCAGCACCAGCACGTGGGCAGGCGTGAAGACCCGGGGATCGACGTCGAGCCGGTCTTCGCGCACCATCATCACCGCCGACATCTCCTCGCGCTCCTCGCGCGAGAGGCGATGGTCCGGCATCGGCGTCAGCCAGATATCGGCATCCAGCCCGATCTGGTGGCTGGCGTGGCCTGACAGCGCAGGGCCGCCGCGCGGCTGGCCGATATCGCCGACCAGGATGCCCGGCCAACCCGCGTCCTTGTGCGCCTTGGCGGCCAGGCGCTTGATCAGCGCGATCATGTCAGGGTGGCCCCAATTGCGGTTGCGCGACAGCCGCATCACCTGCCAGTTCTCGCCATTGAGCGGCATCTGCTGGGCGCCGCCGATGCAGCCCTTCACATAGGAGCCGATGACATGGGCCGGCCCCTTCGACGGCAGCAGTTTTCGTGCGAACAGCTCCTTGGCGCCGATCCTGGGATCATTGGGGTTGGCCAGCGGCGGCAACGGCTTTGGGTTCACGCTGCCCTTGTCCTGGGCCAGCGCGCCGCTGGCGGTCAGGAGGGTCATGACAAACAGGAGAGGGGCGATGCGGCGGGGACTCATGCGAACGCGATCATACCCCAATGCCATCTCAGGGTCACTGAACGATGCGGCGTTTCACCCGGCCGCGTTCCCGACCGGAGATCCTGACCTGATCGACCCGAAACCGTCGCGACATAATCCGTCGCCAGAACAGGTTGCGATCCCGACCGTTCGTGAACTCCGACATCATCGGCTTTCCGCCAAAATCATCTTCCCGACATCCTCAAAATGGGTGTCGCGCGCCTGGATCTGCTGGGTGATGGCGTGCATGTCGCGAAACCGTCGCTCGAACGGATTGCTGCGGAAGACGGCGGTGGCTCCGGCCATGCGATAGGCGGTGTCGACCACGTCAGCCGATCGCTGGATGGTCCAGGTCGCGGCGAGCCTGATGGCGCTGCGATGGGCGGTGCCGAACGTGCCCGTTATTGAGAGGTCGCTCCACATCGCGTTCGCCGTCGCATAGAGATAGGCGCGGGCGGCGCGCAAATCGCCTTCGGTGCGGCCGATCAGGCCCTGGACCGCCCCGTTGTCGCGCATCGCGCTGGTCGCCAGCGACTGATGCTTGGCGCGCGCCAATGCGATCGCCGCATCCAGCGTCGCGCGCGCGACGCCGAGCGAGACCGCGGCAAAGCCGAGGCTGAAAGCCGAGCCGGTGGGAAGCCGGTAGAGCGGGCCCGGCTCGCGCAAGGCGCTCGGCACGTCGCGGAACACGGCGAAGCGATCGGGGATGAAGAGGTCTTTCACCTCGTAGGAATCGGTGCCGGTGCCGGCCAGCCCGATCGCCTGCCAGACGTCGTGCAGCACCGCACGCGCAAGCGGGAACAGGATGGTGCGCAGCTCCGGCGAACCATCGGCCGCCTTGCGCGCCGTGCCGTCGGCATTGACGATGCGGACATGCGCCCCGAGCCAGCTCGCCTGCCGCGAGCCCGAGGCAAAATCCCATCGCCCGGTGACGCGGTAGCCGCCCTCGACCGCGCGCGCCTCATGCGCCACCGCGCCCCAGGCGAGGATGCCGGGCGCGGTGTTGAAGATCTCGCGCGCGGTGTCGTGGTCGAGCGCGGCCGCGATCATCGCGCAGACGCTGCATTGGCCGAGACACCAGGCCGTGGACGCATCGGCCTTCGCGATCTGCTCCAGAATCTGCATGAAAATCTCCGGCGGCGCCTCTGATCCGCCCAGGCTCCGCGGCAGCAGCGCGCGATAGAGCCCGTTCCCGATCAGCGCGGCCACGACACCGGGCGTCAGCCGTCGCGTCCGCTCGATCTCGTCGGCCTCATCGGCAATCAGTGGCGCAATCGCCCGCGCACGTTCGACCAGGCCAAACCCCGGAGTTGCGTCCATGTCAGCCTTTCCTCGCCCATTCTGCCGTGAGCGGTAAGCGCGGTGATGGTGGGCCATTTCGCGGAAGCGATCAAGCGCGGCCAGGAGGCGACGAGGCAGGCTCCGCTGCGTGCACATTGGTGGCGCCGGTGGATCTGGAGCCGTGCTCACGGATGTGGATGCCTTCGAGCAGTTTGCCTGCGAGATAGCCCGTGGGGATCGAACCGAGCAGATAGGCGATGATCAATCCAGCTGCGCCTGCGATCCACATTGACGGCGCGTCCTCATGTCGGCATGGACTGGTCTCGATCGTCCTTGGGTGGACATCTCCTCTGATGTGCGGTGGATGGTCCCCGCAGAGGTGAAGTGATGTCATCTCGATCCGTCGAAATCGAACTGGAGCAATACCCATGAGGATCACCGTCGAAACCAGCGTCGCCGCTCCCATCGATCAAGTCTGGCGAGCCTATACGACGCCCGCCGACATCGTGAAGTGGAACGCCGCGTCGGACGACTGGCACACGACCAAGGCAGCGGTCGATCTGCGCGAAGGCGGCGCCTTCTCGTCGCGCATGGAGGCCAAGGACGGCAGCATGGGCTTTGATTTCGCCGGCACCTACACGAAGATCATCGAGCACAAGCGGATCGAATATGCCTTCGGCGATCGCAAGGCCGAAGTCGAGTTCGTCCCGGGCGCGAGCGGCGTCGTGGTCCGCGTCGTGTTCGATGGCGAGCAGACGTACTCGGTCGAGCAGCAGCAAGGCGGCTGGCAGGCGATCCTCGACAGTTTTGCGCGCTACGTGGAAGCGAAGCAGAAGAAGGCGTAAGGGCGCAGGGGAGGGGATGGGGCAAGAGCCGGCGGACTCACGACAGGCCGGGCACATGCCCGGTCTTTCGTAGTCGCGAGCCAATGAGCGGCCGTCTTGCTCCATCGCGGTCTACACTGCCGAATGTCGCCTAAACTTGCGATCCGAGGCCATTCACAGCGGCGATCATGGCAACGCCGATCCCGGCGGCGAAGAGGCTGTCTTCAATGCGACACGGGAAGCTTTTGGACGAACGTGACAAGGAGGCCGCCTTCACCTCGGCGGCCTCACTCATTTCAAAGTGAAGACCGAGTCGGCATCGCGGCCGCCGTCCGAGCCCTGCAGCATAGTGCTGTTGAAACGGACGAGCGCGGCGGTTGCAATGGCCTCCTTTATCTGAGCATCGGTCGCACCAGCGGCTTTTGCCAATTTGGTGTGACCGTAAACGCAATATGCACAAGGAATCTGTGCTGCCACGGCGAGGCCAATGAGGTGCTTCGTTTTTCCGTCCAAAGCTCCGTTGGGATTCATCACGGCCAGCTGTTCGTCCCAATGCGGCTTCAGTGCCTGCTCAGGAAGTGTCTGTTTCATCCATTCAGGGGTCTCCTGCGCGCTGACGCTTGGTTCCGTTGCCAAGGCCAACAACAGCGCAAGACCGGCACTCGCGAGTAGAGTTCTCATGACGGATCTCCCACTTGGTGGCACGGGCCCGGCAGTGCGTGACACCGCCCGAGCAAGAGAGTTCCTTATTACTAGCATTTGCCCGAAACTCACGCTGCACCGCGGGATTTTGGAGCGGTCGACGTCGGCTGTGGGTCTTCTGCGTCGGTCGGGCCAAGGGGCGGTCGGCTTCCGGGGGCAGAGGACCGGGCTACTGGACCTCGGCGATCCTCGGTCCGGATGACAGTATCTGCGCGTTGGTTGCCGCGGGACGGCTCGAGGGCGCGGCGGGGTCCGGCGATCGGGAGGCGGCGTCGGGCGCTCCCTGGGATGGGCGATGGGCCGCATTTGCCGGAAGCACGATCACTTTGGCCCCGACCTTCACCCGCTCATAGAGATCCGCGACGTCGTCGTTGGTCAGGCGGATGCAGCCCGACGAAACCCGCTTCCCGATCGTATCGGGCTTGTTGGTGCCGTGAATTCTATATTCGGTGTCGCCGAGATACATCGCCCGGGCGCCGAGCGGGTTGGTGGGACCGCCTGCCATGAAGCGCGGCAGATAAGGCTGACGCACGAGCATCTCTGCAGGCGGCCGCCAATCCGGCCATTCCGTTTTACGGGCCACCGTCTGTTCGCCGGACCATGCGAAGCCTTCGCGGCCGACGCCGATGCCGTAGCGCATCGCTTGGGTGTCGTTCAGAACGAAATAAAGGAATGTGTTCTTGGTGTCGATGATCACGGTGCCCGGCGTCTGGTGACTGGCGTAGTCAACCACCTGCCGAACGAATGCGCCGGGACCGTCAGCGGCTTTGGGTGGTTCGACCAGCGGTGCCGGGGTCTGAACCGGAGCCGGAGCCGGAGCCGATGCGTGAACCGGAGTTGCCACGTAAACCGGAGATGATGATGCCTGGGCCTCGTGCACGGACGGCTTCCGGACCGGCTGAACGGTCGCCGGGCGAGACCACAAGCCATACCCCAAGGCGGCGACGGCCACGGCGCCAATCGCAACTCTCCCGGCCATCGGCAATGCGAGTGTCTCCGCCTTTCCACGTTTGGCCCGCTTGCCCATATCTTTCTCCGGATCACGATGACCGGAAGAGGTAGCCAGCAAATTTTAAGAAACCTCGAAGCGATCTCCGTTGAGGCCGGAACCGTTAAACATCGTTAACGCTGAACTCAGACCGATGCCTTGCGACCGATCAGGCCTAACACGATCATGACGAGACTGATGCCGCCGACGGCGCCCGAGACCTCTCCGACCGTGCGCATCAGTGCGACCGGATCATTGGACCACAGCGTCATGTCACGCATCGACAGGAAGAACAGCAGGGCCAGCACCAGCATCACCGTGCCCACCGCAATCAATCGCCAGTTTCGTCGTCGCATGCGAGATGCTCCCCCGTAATCGCCCATGGAGGGCGAGACCGTCCACTCTGCAGGAGATAGTGTCGCCCGGACCGGAACGGGTTCAACCCAGCAGATCGCAATCGAGGTGCCCTGTCGCGATGGCGGGCGACGGCGTCTTCGTCTACGATCCGGACAAATCCTGATTTCGAAAGGCGCGGCGATGCGTACCATCGGGCTGATCGGCGGCATGAGCTGGGAGAGCACTGCGCTCTACTACAAGCTCATCAACGAACGCGTCCGCAACCGCATGGGCAAGCTGCATTCGGCGCCGGTGCTGATGTATTCCTACGACTTTCAGGAGATCAAGGAGATGCAATATGCCGGCCGCTGGGCGGAGGCGGCGGCTGATCTGGCGAAGGTTGCGCAGCGCCTCGAAAACGCAGGCGCGCGCGCGATCGTGCTGTGCACGAACACGATGCACAAGCTGGCGCCCGAGATCATCTCCAAGCTGACGATCCCGTTCATCCACATCGGCGATGCGACCGCGCAGCGCATACGGGCGAAGGGATACCGGCGGGTCGGGCTGCTCGGTACCATCTTCACGATGGAGGAAGAGTTCTACATCGACCGGTTGCGCGCGCATGATCTCGACGTCCTGACTCCCGACGCGGACGCGCGGGCCGACGTGAACCGGATCATCTACGACGAGCTGTGCCTTGGCGTCGTGGCCGAGGCTTCGCGCCGCCGCTATCAGGATGTGATGGCCGCCCTGGTCGGGCGTGGCGCGGATTGCATCATCCTCGGCTGCACCGAGATCACGATGCTGGTCGGCGCTGCCGATACGTCGGTCGAGACATTCGATACCACGGCGATTCATGCGGAGACCGCGGCGGACTTTGCGATCGGGTGAGGATGACGCATCGGAGCGGCGCGCGATGGCTCAACCGCGCTGCTTGCGTCCGGACTCCGCAACGGCGCGAACAACCAACCTAATGCGCTGTTCGCGCGCCGCGGGCATCTCTCTGAAGCCCTCGATCGCAACGGGGCGGCGGACCGTCACCGCGTAGCGTGCTAACCCGGGGGCTTGCCGCGCTTCTTCGTGGTGATACGCAGCGCGATGCCGTGCTGCCAGGCCCGTATTCGGACGGCGGCCTCGGTACGCTTCAACAGCTTCGCGATCTCACCTGGTCGGATGCCGGCGGCGGCCAGCTGCTTCAGCCTTTCGTGCTCCTCCGCCGTCCATTTCTTCAACAATGGGTAGCTGCTCTGCGAGGAGCCGTCGCGTGGACCGGACATCTCGCTCATCTAGACCGCAGGGAGACGGACGCTGTGCGTGGCCGCCACCGTGATCAGGCGGTGGCCGGTGCTGCCAGGAGTTCCCCAGCCGAATCGCTGCATGTTCTTCATCACGACAGCCTAGGGCGGCACCCTGTCGCGCGTAGCTAACCTTTGTTAGGTGCTTCGGCTCGAACCGGAAGAAAATCGGAGCTGCAGATGACGTTCGGCCGGCATGCGTCGTCGCGTTTGTTCCCGAATTCGAACTTGCGCGCAACCCTCCGCTGCTGCCTGTTTTTCCCGCATCCCATGATTGCCGAATTACCGAAATCCGCGGGCGCATCGCGCCATCGGGAAAACATAACTTAACGGTTTGCCTCCAAATTAATCACGCGTTCCATTGTTTGATCGTCTCGAACTTTTGCCGGTGTCGCAAATGACATCGCTTTGGATGTTTCATGTCGATATCAGGCTCCTGTCGTTCGGCCGTCCTCGTTTGCGCGATCGCGGCGGCTGGACTTGGCGTTTTCAGTCTCGGCACAACGGGCCATGCCGCCGCCGTCGTCGGCGAGAGCCGCAAGGTCGAGGTCACCCAGAAGGCCCCGAGCAGTGTCGACGCGTTGAAGGCGCAATATCGTCGGCCGGCAACGATCCCGTTCCCCAAGGACAATCCCTACACGCCTGAGAAGGCGGCGCTGGGCAAGAAGCTCTATTTCGATACCCGCCTGTCGGTGACCTCGGCGCAGTCTTGCGCCAGTTGCCATAGCCCGGGCTTCGGCTGGGGAGACGGGCTCGCGGTCGGCGTCGGCCACGGCATGGCGAAGCTCGGCCGTCACTCGCCGACGATCGTCAACGCCGCATGGAGCGACATCTTCATGTGGGACGGACGCTTGCCGACGCTCGAAGATCAGGCGCTCGGCCCGATTCAGTCGTCCGGCGAGATGAACATGAAGCTCGACCAGTTGATGGAGCGCCTCGCAGCCATACGAGAGTACAAGCCGATGTTCGACGCGGCATTCCCCGGCGAAGCCATGACGAGCAGGACGCTCGCCCGGGCGATCGCCACCTATGAACGCACGGTCGTTTCCGAGCACGCGCCGTTCGATGCCTGGATCGAGGGCGACGAGAAGGCGATCTCCGCCGAGGCCAAGCGCGGCTTCGAGCTGTTCAACGGCAAGGCGCAATGCGCCGCCTGCCACGAAGGGTGGAACTTCACCAACGAGGGCTTTCAGGACATCGGCCTGCCCAGCAAGGACGTCGGCCGCGGCGAATATCTGCCGGCCGTCATCAAGATGCAGCACGCCTTCAAGACGCCAGGCCTGCGCGAGATCAGCCGCCGCAGCCCCTATATGCATGACGGCTCGCTCGCCACACTCGAGCAGGTGATCGATCACTACGATCATGGCGGCGTCGATCGCCCGAGCCGTTCGGATCTGATGCGGCCGCTCGAGCTGACCGCCCAGGATAAGACCGATCTCGTCGCGTTTCTAAAAACGCTCTCCAGCGATCTCAGCCCGACCGCGGTGCCGGTCCTTCCCCGCTAGCCAGCGACATCAAAGGATAATCCCATGCGCACACTCGCTACGCTCACGGCCGTCATCATCTGCGGGTTTTCGGTCGGCGCTTACGCCGCCACCGAAGTGATTCGCCAGCAAGGCCGCGCCTTCTCGTCCGAGAGCATCTCGGTCAGGAAAGGCGATGCGGTCACCTTCCTCAACGACGACACCGTGCCGCACAACATCATGTCGGCCAGCAAGGGCAACGAATTCAACCTGGGTTCGCAGGCGCCCGGCACCTCGACCGACGTCACCTTCAAGGAAGCCGGCGACGTGCAGGTGATCTGCGCCATTCATCCTCGCATGAAGATGATGGTCAAGGTGACGGACTAACAGGCCGCCAGGCACCGGAGTTTGATGATGTCGATACGTTACAAGATCTTCGGTGCCTTCAGCGTCGTCGTCCTGCTCGCCTGCGCGATTGCATTCTACGGCATTCGCACCATCGGCAATTCCGGCGACGCGGTGGTCAAAATGTACGACGGGCCGCTGATGGGCATCAACCATGCGCGTTCGGCGCACGCTGCGCTGCACGAGGCGCGGCTGGTGCTGCAGCGCAGCCTCGTCGCGGGCGCTTCGAGTGACATGGTCGGAAAATTCGAGAGCCTGGTCCACGGCAGCTTCGAGGATCTCGACGTGGTACGCGAGCGGGTGCCTTCGCCCGCCGTTGCAGCCGCACGCGAGAAGGTGGAGAGCGAGCTCAAGGCGTGGTCGACGGCCGCGCTGAAGCTGCTCAAGCCGTCGCCCGGCGGCGTGACCGAAATTCCGACGAGCTTCACGCTGGCCCAGCAGGAGAACAAGCTGATCGCGTCGATCGACGATCTCGTCGAACTGGTCGCCGCCTACGGCTACGAGTACCGCATTTCGGCGGAAGCAGCCGTGCAGCAGGCCCGCACCACCATGCTTTTCGTTGCACTGGCGACGGTCGCGATCGGATTGGCCATCGCGCTGGCGTTCTCCTATTCCATGAGCCGGCCGATCTCGGCGGCGGTGCGCGTCGCCGAACGCGTTGCCGCCGGTAATTTCGGCGACGACATCTCGGTGCGCCGCCGCGACGAGCTCGGGCGGCTGCTGAAATCGCTTGCCGTCATGCAGGCCAGCCTCAAGGCCCGCGCCGAGGAGGATCTCGCGTTGATCGCAGCCAAGGACGAGAGCGGTGCGGCGCAGGCCAGCCGCCGCCAGCGCCTGGAATCCGAAATCGATGCGTTCCGCTCCGCCTTCAGCGCGGTGCTGAGCAATACCGACCGCATGACCGGCGAGCTCACGGACACCGCGCAGAACCTCGCTTCCACCGCGCGCACGGCCGGAACGCAATCGACCGAGGCTGCGTCGACGGCGCAGGAGACCTCGGCCAACGTGCAGACGGTCGCCAGTGCCGCGAGCCAGCTCGGCGAGTCCGTGCAGGCGATCACCTCGCAACTTGCCGAAGCCACCACCATCGTGAACCGTGCCTCCGAAATGGCGGAGGCCGCCAGTCAGACCATTGGCAGGCTCGCGGCCTCGGCGCAGCAGATCGACGAGGTGGTCGGATTTATCAGGACCATCGCGGGACAGACCAATCTCCTCGCTCTCAACGCCACGATCGAAGCGGCGCGGGCCGGAGAAGCGGGTCGCGGCTTTGCCGTCGTCGCCTCGGAGGTGAAGGCTCTCGCGACCCAGACCGCGAAAGCGACCGAGGAGATTTCCTCGCAGATCGCCGAGGTACAATCAGCGACGCGCCAGGCCGTCGACAATGTCGGTGCGATTGCCCTGGTCATCGGCGACATCGACAGCTTCACGGGCCGAATCGCCGCCGCGGTCGGCCAACAGAACGCCGCGACGGGCGAGATTTCCCGCAGCATCGGCCAGGCTGCTGACGGCACCGCGTTGGTTGCGCGCAGCATCGCGGGCACGGCTGAGGCAACCGATAATGCCAGCCGCTCGGCCGGGATGGTGCTCGCGACCGCGCACGACCTCTCCAGTCAGGCAACGCAGCTCCGCGCGTCCGTGGACCGCTTCCTCGCGAACGTGGCGGCCTGAGGCAGGCTCGTATTCGAGCGTGGGCTCATCCTTCGAGCCGCCCGCTCGCGATGGCGCTGCATTTTCGGCCAGACGTGAGGGTTTCCGCGCCGATACTAACCCACGACATAGGCTTTCAGCCGAAGCACCTGCATGCTCCGGTGCATGCTGATGTCGATCGGCCGACCGTAACGGTCAGACCGCACCCCTCCTGCGACGATTGCAGGATGCCCGCGATATTCAGGACCGAGATTGCTCAGCCGCAGTTCAGCGCGCGAGCGGTGCGCCTCTACCGGTGCGGCAATTGCGCAAAGGTCATTGGGATGAGTGAGCCAAGGGACTTGCTCGTCCATTGAGCTCAGCACGCAGACGTCACAGCCAGTTGTCTTCGACAAAGCACCAGATCAATCCGCAGGTGAGCGCCAGTCCCGCCAGAAGCTTATGCGGGCTGACGATCAGGATGCCGGGGATCGGCACCGCCCCATGGGACAGAAGCAGCCAGATCGCGATGCTCGCCAGCGGCACCACCACGAGCCCTTCGACTCGCCTGAATCCAAGCAGGCGATCGGGCAGCCAGAACACGGCGACGACCGCGAGTCCGATCGCTCCGATCAGGATGACGAGATAGAGGCCGTATGCAACGGCCATGGCGAGCGTGTGCATCGGTCGGATCCGGTGAAGATCGCGGATATCGTGGTGGCGCACCGGTTAACGACGCGTTCATGCTCGCCCATGTCAGGGGCGTGCCGCCGCGGACCCGCCCAGCTGTTCGGCCAGATTGGGAGGTGGCAGTCCTCGCTGGAACAGCAACAGATCGAGCGGTGGCGGCTCCTGCTTGGTCACGATTGACAGGCATGCGTGCGCCTGACCGCGATGATGCGTCTGATGATTGAAAAGATGCATCAAGATATCCGAGAGCGGTTGCTCTTGTGGCTTTCCGGAGGTCGTCTGGTAGGCGTGCGGGCGCGCAAGCGTCGCTTCGTCGTAGCCGCTGACCACGGCGACGAGACGCGAGTCTTCCGCGAGCCGGGCGCGCGCGAGCTCCAATCGGTCGTCATAAAGAATTCCGTCGAGACGCTTCGGCTGTTCGCCGACGCCTGTCAGTCGGGTCAGCCAAAGCCTGTCCGTGAGAAGGATGTGATTGAGCGTCCCGTGAAGGCTCTGGAAGAACACGCCGACATTGGCTCGATAGAGCTCGTCCGGCAGCGCCAGTGCTTCTTCGTAAAGGCGGGCATTGGCCCAGGCGTTATAAGCGGCAAGTTGCCGAAACATATTTCTCATCGGAGATAGCTCCACATCGTCGACGGTTCCCCGGCCCTTCGATAGCAGTTTGCGAGGCAGCAAAAGGGTGAGATAATCTCACGCAATCTCACGGCTTGGGATGATGCAGGCATGCTCCCATCGCTCAAAGGCCTGCAGGCGCTTTCTCTGCTTTCCCAGACCGGCAGTCTCACGGCAGCGGCAGAATCTCTTGGGGTCAGCCGTTCGGCGCTGTCACATCGCATCGCAGATCTCGAGCACCAGCTGGGCATTTCCCTCGTCCAGAAGCAGGGGCGTCTTGTCGGTCCGACCGATGATGCCGAGGCCCTCCTTTTGGTGATGGGCGATGCACTCGAGCGCATCGAGGCCGCCATCGAACCGATCCGCCGACGACGCAGCCAGTTGCGCATCAGCACGGTCGCGACGTTGGCGTCACATTGGCTTCTGCCGCGGCTTCCGGAGTTCCGCAACTTGCATCCCGATATCGAGCTCGCACTGACGACGACGCGAAGGGTCGTTGATCTGCAGGCCGAGGATTTCGATTGCGCAATCCGTTATGGGTTGGGACATTGGCCCGGGTTGACCGCGACCCTGCTGTTTCACGAGACCTTGGCTCCGGTCGCAGCGCCCGGCGTCGACCACACTCTTGAAGGCTCTTCCATCATCCGCGCCCGCTCTCGCTTCCGCGACTGGTCCCTTTGGTGGACGGCATGCCGGCGAGCGGGGAAGCCGAGCGAAGGCGGCATCATCGTCGAGTCTCGTGCGCAAGCCCTTGAGATGGCGCTTGCTGGCGGCGGTGCCGCGATGATCGACATGGCCTATGTCGGCGCGCACCTTTCGAGCGGAAGGCTACGGCTGCTCGGGCCGCCGATCACGCTTGGCGAGGGGATTTACCTCGTCCGCCGCCCCGTGCGGCGCAATGATCGGTTCTTCAACGCTTTCAAGCAGTGGATCATCGCCGTTTCGCTACCGCAAAGGTCCGAGGCGTTGCAGCTCGCCCGGCTTTCCCCTCCTGAACGATCACATAGCAACTCGCAGGGTGAATCATATCCGGGCCTTGGCGACGTATGACCCCGCCACGCACTTGTAGCGATCGATGTGCCAGTCGTCGGACCCGTAGATGGGGTGAGCGGTCTTCCATTGCGCCAGGCTCGCTTGGCCGAGCATGCAGCCCTGCAAGGTGACGCTCTGGTCCAACGCGGAATTCGTGACGACCACCTCAGTACAGTCTTGCGCGGAGAGGTGACACAGCACGGCAACGACGGTGACGAACATGATCGGAATCCAAAATTCGAAACGGCCGGAAAATGAACTGAATATGTGCCGAATTTAACAGATGCGCGGCCCGCCCGACAAGGCGCCATGAAGCGCCCCTAAGAGCTGACATACCAGCGGAAACCGACGTATGGGCGCAAGAAGCCGCGATGTCTTTGGAACGCCGTATCATGGCAATAATTGAGCAGGCGGGGCGAAGCCTTGGAGGAGTAAGCGGATGCGTTCGATTCTGGCCTTGAGCGTTTTGATCAGCCTGTGCGGTGTCGCGAACGCGGCAGCCATGCATGATGGGCACCGCCGGCACGCGGGGGTTCGTCCCCATCATCACATGTACCCATCAGGTCCGGGCGCGGGTTTTGCCTACGCGCCGCGCCCGTACTATCGGTCCGCACCATATGGCCGAAGCTACAGCGAACCATATTATGGCGCTTCGCAGGGCTACGCGCCGGGCGAAAAGGAGCGATTTCTCGAAAGTGTGCTCAGCCCCTATTGAGAGCGCGTAGCGCCTGGAATGGGCAGAGCGAAAGCGAAACCCACCAGACTTCCGTCTCGGAGCGAGCTGGACACTGCGCTCGTCCGCAAAGGGATCCTTTGCGTCGACCGGCGAAACAATCAGCGCTCCGGTGAGGAGTGCCGGAATCAGCAGTCTTTGCAGATCTTACCGACCGTTCGGTCGGCCTTGTTGTTCTCCTGATCTATCTTCGCGTCGCTGTCCTGCTCGTTTGTGGTTGCGGGCCGGCCAATGCCGCCGGCAGGCGCAGTACCTCGAGCGCTGACGCCAGGAGACCCCGCGGATGCCGCAGTACCCGCCGCGTTGGTACCGGGCGCCTGTCCACGCGTGGTTGAACCACTGCTTTCGACCGTTCCCTGGGTCCCGCCGGATTGGCGGGGGGCGGAAGTATTCAGGTTGCCCGAACTGCCGTTCGCGGCGCTGGGCGAGTTGGCGGTAGGACTAGAACTTACACCGGGACCGGTGGCCGCGCCGACGGCGCCTGCAGGAGCCGACGCCGCTGGGGTGCCAGCGGCACCAGATGGCGCACTGCCGCCGGTTGATGTGGCGCCTCCAGCTGCGCCACCGCCTCCCGATCCGCCGCTACCGCCCCCGCTGCCGCCACCACCTCCACCACTTTGGGCGAAGGCCGCACAGGGCAGGCAAACGGCAATGACAAGGGCAAAGCGGGAGGCTCTCATGTCGCAATTCCTTTTGCGACCAAGAGGCGCGCCCTGGTTTGGTTCCTATCGCGTCGTCTGATCTTGGACTACGAGTTTGCCGCCCGGCCGGAAAGCCGACGTCCGAGCGCTTTCTAGACGAAGGACAGCGAAGGGCCGCAACCGGACATCGCTCCTTCGGAGCGTCGCGAACCGCCGAGGCCGCCCTTGCCCTGGTCGGTTACTTGATTATCTGCGGCTTTCGTTATGCAAACGTCGCGCTGTCCAGGAAGTTCTCGCGCTGGGCCTTGGCGAGGCGTGCGGACGGTGTCCTACAGCCCGAAGCCTCGGCCGATGTCCCGCATGAGCCGGAGCGCGGCTTCGGTATTGCGGCCATAGAAGAGCGCTCGATCAAGCTGCGAGAAGATGCCCATTCCGAACAGCGCTATGGCGATGCCTCTAAGCATGGTCGTGGACCGGGTTTGAACGATGCTGTGAGAGTTCAAAACGGCCCCAGCCGCAGGATGGGGTAAACAGCCGGGGCCGGCATTCCCATTCCAATGTGCCGCAATCGGCGGTGAACGGCACTCATCAAGTTAGCCACACAGAAGCTAACAAACTGTTTTGTTTCGCAGTCACTCCGCGGGTTGGGTGATACTGTGCTCTCCAGGAAGCGGTGAGCAAACCGAGCATTGGTCAAAATGATCGAGCGCCGCATCATTGGCCAAATGGTCCCAATACTCCGCTTCGGCCAGCAGTTTCCAACTGCGATCAGGATGGCGCGCGGCTGTCTGACGGCACAACACTGCCATCGCGCGCAGGCGACCCGCAGTATCCATGTACTCCTCCCACCATTTATTCTTGTTGATGAGAGCCTATTTTCTTTTTTTGCGTCGGAGTCATCACGGTTATGATCCTGAACTAATTTTCAGCCTCGAAGCGCGCCTCGGCTTCGTTACACCTTCAAATCGCGTTCCGCGCACAACTGCTGCGATTGCAAAGGCAGCACCGACACGCCTGCCGTAGATCTACGGGTGATCAGACATCGTCGCCTGGAGGTTGCAGCGCTGGCATGATGCCATCATGCGCCTGTTTTGCCCGACGAGTCAAACGACATTCGCAAAATACGAAAACCCGATGCTGCCAGCAAAGGGCGGCTACGGTGCATGGGGTTGTTTTCGAGATTTGCGTTATCCGGCCTGACGCCCCGGGCCGCACCTGATCACCTCAGCTATCGACCTTCAGCGCGGCAATGAAGGCTTCCTGCGGGATGTCGACCTTGCCGAACTGCCGCATCTTCTTCTTGCCTTCCTTCTGCTTTTCCAGAAGTTTCCGTTTACGCGTGATGTCGCCGCCGTAGCACTTCGCGGTCACGTCCTTGCGCAGCGCGCGGACCGTCTCGCGCGCGATCACCTTGCCGCCGATCGCCGCCTGAATGGGGATCTGGAACATGTGCGGCGGGATCAGCTCCTTCATCTTCTCGACCATGGCGCGGCCGCGCCCCTCGGCGCGGGTGCGATGCACCAGCATCGAGAGCGCATCGACCGGCTCGGCGTTGACCAGGATCTGCATCTTGACGAGATCGGCCGGCTTGTAGTCGGTGAGATGATAGTCGAACGAGGCGTAGCCCTTCGATACCGACTTCAGGCGATCGTAGAAATCGAACACCACCTCGTTGAGCGGCAGATCGTATTTCACCATGGCGCGGGCGCCGACGTAAGTGAGCTCCTTCTGCGCGCCGCGGCGGTCCTGGCACAGCTTCAGCACGCTGCCGAGATATTCGTCGGGGGTGAGGATCGTGGCTTCGATCCAGGGTTCCTGGATCTCCTCGATCTTGACGACGTCGGGCATGTCGACGGGATTGTGGATCTCGAGCTCGCTGCCGTCGGTCAGCTTCATCTTGTAGATGACGCTCGGGGCGGTCGCGATCAGATTGAGATCGAATTCGCGCGACAGCCGCTCCTGGATGATCTCGAGGTGGAGCAACCCGAGGAAGCCGCAGCGGAAGCCGAAGCCGAGCGCGGCCGACGTCTCCATCTCGAAGGAGAAGCTGGCGTCGTTGAGGCGCAGCTTGCCCATCGCGGCGCGCAGCGTCTCGAAGTCGTCCGCATCGACCGGGAACAGGCCGCAGAACACCACGGGGATCGCCGGCTTGAAGCCCGGCAGCATCTCGCTGACCGGCTTCCTGTCATCGGTAATGGTGTCACCGACCCGGGTGTCGGCGACTTCCTTGATCGCCGCGGTGATGAAGCCGATCTCGCCGGGGCCGAGCTCGTCGACCTGCTGCATCTTCGGCGTGAAGAAGCCGACGCGCTCGATGTCATAGGCCGCCCCTGTGCCCATCATGCGGACGCGGCTGCCCTTCTTCATGACGCCGTCGACGACGCGGATCAGCACGACGACGCCGAGATAGACGTCATACCAGCTGTCGACCAGCAGCGCCTTCAAGGTCGCATCGCGATCGCCCTTCGGCGGCGGCAGGCGGGTGACGATGGCTTCCAGCACATCGGGAATGCCGAGGCCGGTCTTGGCCGAGATCATCACCGCGTCGGAGGCGTCGATGCCGATGACGTCCTCGATCTGCTGCTTGACCTTCTCCGGCTCTGCGGCGGGAAGATCGACCTTGTTCAGGACCGGCACGATCTCGTGATTGTTGTCGAGCGCTTGGTAGACATTGGCGAGCGTCTGCGCCTCGACGCCCTGACTGGCGTCGACCACCAGCAGGGAACCTTCGCACGCTGCCAGCGACCGCGAGACCTCGTAAGCGAAGTCGACATGGCCGGGCGTGTCCATCAAGTTGAACACGTAATCCTTGCCGTCCTTGGCGCGGTAGGCGAGGCGCACGGTCTGCGCCTTGATGGTGATGCCGCGCTCGCGCTCGATGTCCATGGAATCGAGCACCTGCTCCTTGCCCGCCATTTCGCGGTCGGAGAGGCCGCCGGTCATCTGGATCAGACGGTCGGCCAGCGTCGATTTGCCATGGTCGATATGGGCGACGATGGAGAAATTGCGGATGTTGGAAATGGGGACGGTCGTCATGGGCGCGGGATACCACTCACATCCCCGTGCGGCAACCATATTGCTGTATTTTCAGGGTCTTTCTTCACGCCAAGCTGATTCCAAGCGAGGCCAAAACGCGCTACGCAAGCGCCCATGTCCAGGCTCATGTCAACGACCTCGATCCCCTCCGCCCGGGCGCGCGCGAAGACCCGCTTCAGGTTTGACCGTTTCCCGGCCTGGCTGGTTGCCTCCGCGACCCACCCCTCGGTCCGGCTCTGGCTGGTGATCGAATTCGCGATCCTGCATGCGGTGATCTGGACCTTCATCCTGATCAATCTCAAGACCGCGCAGGACGTTCACATGGACGTCGCAGAAGCCTGGGGCTGGGGCCAGAAATTCCTGTGGGGCTACGGCAAGCATCCGCCGCTGTCCGGCTGGATCGCCGGGCTCTGGTTCATGGTCTTCCCCGCCACCGACTGGGCGACCTATGCGCTCGCGATGGCGACGGCCAGTGTCGGCATGGTGATCTGCTGGCTGATCGCGCTGCGCGTGGTGGATCCGCGCCGCGCGTTCCTGGTCGTGGTGATGGTCGCGCTCTACCCGATCTTCAATTTCAAGGGGTTCAAGTACAATCCCGATCTGCTGCAGCTCGTCACCCTGCCGCTGGTCGTGCTCGCTTATCTGAATGCTTTCGAGAAGCGGAGCTGGCAGTCCGGAATCTGGCTCGGCCTCGCCGGCGCGCTGGCGCTGATGACCAAATATTGGGTGCTGACGATGATCGGCGCCATCGGCCTTGCCGCGCTGATCCATCCGCAACGGATGCGTTTCCTGCTGTCGCCGGCGCCCTGGGTCGCGATCGCGACGATGCTGGCGGCGATGATCCCGCACATCGTCTGGCTTGCGGATGCGCATTTCGTGCCGCTGACCTATGCCGGCGACACCTACAGCATCGAGGATGTCGGCCTCGTGCATCAGCTCGTGTTCGGCTATGTCCTGCACAACGCCGCGCTGCTGGCGTTGCCGGTGGCGCTTGCCGCGCTCGCAATGGCGCTGGTGCGGCCGTGGCCGACGCTGCTTGTGCGCGCACCGCTGCGTATCGTCACGCGGGCTTGGGCACGGGGGGGCAATGCGGGCGTCAATGTCTCCCAGGCGCTGAACGTCTGGCTCATCCAGGTCATCGTCGCGGCCGGGCCGCCGCTCGGCGCACTGGCCTTCGGCATCTACATCAAGACCGATTGGGGCATCTCGCTGTTCTTCCTGGTGCCGCTCGCGCTGGTCGCGATACCGGCATTGCGGGTGCAGAGGGCCGTGCTGTTCAACATCGTAGCGATCTGGCTCGTGCTCAGCGTCGCGACGCTTTTCGCTTCGCCGTGGATCGCGGCGCGCGAGATGGCGCTGAATGCGGACAACACGGCGACCTATGGCGCGCGCTCCGAGCTCGCGCGCGAGCTGACGCAAGCCTGGCATTCGCGCTTCGCCTCGCGCTGGGCGATCGTCGCCGGCACCATGGAATCAATCCAGCCGATGGTGTTCTACAGCCCCGACCATCCGGTCGCGTTCATCCCGAACGAGGCCTGGTCCTCCGGGCTGACGTCGCTTGATGAAGTCAAGAAATATGGCTTCATTGGCGTGTTCGATCCGACCGACGGTCGTCTGCCTGCATTCGAAAAATGGGTGTCGGAGATTGCGCCGAAGGCCGAGCGCATGGTGATGACGACGCGCCGCTTCACCCATGGCAAGGCCGGTCCGTCGATGACGTGGAACATCTACATCGCGCCACCGGCGAAGTGATCGAGCGGCCTAAACGCCTTCCTCGTTGAACTTGCTTTCAACGAGCTCGGTGATCGCCGCAAGCGCGGCCTCGGCGTCAGCGCCCGCAGCGGCGACCGTGATGGTCGTGCCCGGTCCCGCAGCTAACATCATCAGGCCCATGATCGAGGTGCCTCCGACGGTTTCACCGCCGCGCGTCACCCACACCTGCGCGCTGAAGCGCTCCACCGCCTGGACGAACTTCGCGGAGGCGCGGGCGTGCAGGCCTCGTTTGTTGATGATCAGGAGCTCTTTGGAAATCGCGCCCGCGGGCACGCCCGTCCCCGCTTGTGGCACGTCGTCACTCATTTGCCGGCGAGCACCCGGCTGGCGATGGTGACGTATTTGCGGCCGGCTTCCTGGGCCATCGCGATCGCGTCCGGCAGCGGACGCTCCTCGCGGACCTTGGCGAGCTTCACCAGCATGGGCAGGTTGATGCCCGCGAGCACTTCGACCTTGGGCCGGCTCATGCAGGAAATTGCGAGGTTCGATGGCGTGCCGCCGAACATGTCGGTGAGGATCGCAACGCCGTCGCCGGAATCGACGCGGTTAACCGCTTCGATAATGTCGCTTCGGCAGAGATCGGAATCATCTTCGGCGCCGATCGTAATCGCTTCGATTTGCTTTTGTGGGCCCATGACGTGTTCAAGCGCTGCCTTGAATTCGTCGGCAAGGCGCCCGTGGGTCACAAGTACTAGACCAATCATCGGAAAACTCCCGCGGGCGCTTTTGGTGCGCCGCACGAACGCGCCACTTTGACCATCCAGAGCCCTCGCGCAAGAGGGGATGTTGCGTATCTCCCTGAATCTAGACGGATCGATGAGGGGAGGTGCGCCGGTCTACTCGGTCGCGAGTGTGGGGTTCATATGGTTACCATTTCCCTTCAAACAATCGGCTGGGGGCTTAGCAGAAGGTTAACTCTTGGTAGTGGTTAAGGCCGCGACAACCAGCGGCACGGGCGAATAGCCGCGGCCAACAGGGATTCGCGGTATTTCGACACCGAAAATGGTGGTTTTCAGCGCTTCGGCCGCAGGCAGGCGCTCGACGTCGGATGCGTCGAGATCGACCACGAGGCCGACCGTCGCATGCTCCGCAAAGTCGCAGCGGCGGATTCCCAGTCCCCGGATTTCGATCAAGCCGGCCAGCGCGGGGGCGGGACGGACCTCAATTTCCTTGCCGACTGTCGCCAGATGGACACGGTCGTCGCCGACCAAAACGGCGCTTTCGACCACGCCCGCGCGCCCCGCGATGATCAAATCGAAGGCAAGGCGCGACTTACCTGCGCCCGAGGGCCCGCGGATCAGCACCGCCATGGGCCCGACCTTGACCGCGGAGGCGTGCACGCTCGGGCCGACTTCGTTCAAGGTGCCTTGGCTCATAGCGCCGGCAGCCTCACCACGAAGCGCGCGCCGGCAACGGTCGGCGCCCCGTCTTCGTCGGTGGGACCGGCGCGATTCTCGGCCCAGATGCGGCCGCCGTGGGCGTCCACGATCTGTTTGGAAATCGATAGTCCGAGGCCGGAGTTCTGGCCGAAGCCCTGGTGCGGCCGGTCGGTGTAGAAGCGCTCGAAGATGCGTTCCAGCGCATCGTCGCGGATGCCGGGGCCGTCGTCGTCGACCACGATCTCGATCTCGCCTCGCACACGGCGGCAGGTCAGGCGCACCTTGCTGCCGGCTTCCGAGAACGATTGCGCATTGGAGAGCAGGTTGGAAACCACCTGCCCGAGTCGCGAATCATGGCCCGTGACCGCGAACGTATCGGTCGGGCTGCGGCCTTCGAAGCGGGCCTCGACCGCGACGTCGTGGCCGAGCTTCGTTTCATTGGCAACCGCGACCAGCGTGCCGAGCAGCCGCCTGAGATCGACCGGGATCGCGTCCTGCCGTTGCAGCTCGGCATCGAGCCGGCTCGCGTCGGAGATATCGGAGATCAGGCGATCGAGCCGCTTGACGTCGTGCTCGATCACCTCGAGCAGTCGAGCGCGACTGCTCTCGTTGCGCGCCAGCGGCATCGTTTCGACCGCGGAGCGCAGCGAGGTCAGCGGATTCTTCAGTTCATGAGCGACGTCGGCCGCGAACATCTCGATCGCCTCGATCCGCTTGTAGAGCGCATTGGTCATGTCGCGCAGCGCGCCGGAGAGGTGGCCGATCTCGTCGCGGCGGCGGGTGAAGTCAGGTATCTCGACGCGGGACTTGATGCGGCGGCGGACGCGCTCGGCGCTGTCGGCGAGCCGGCGCACCGGACCGGCGATCGTGCTGGCGAGCAGCAGCGACAGCATGATCATGACGGCGGCCGCGACGCCGCCCACTTTAAGGATCGCCAGGCGCTCGGCTGTGACCATCTGATCGATTTCGTCACCCTGCGTCGACAGCATCAGCGCGCCATGGATGGCGCGTGAGCGCTGCACGGGGACGGCGACCGAGACGATCACCTCACCGCGCGAATTGACCCGCACCATCGAGCGTTTCTGGCCCTGGAGCGCATCGGCTACTTCCACATAGCCATTGCCGTTTTCGCGGCCGAGCTCGCGATAGAGCGGCAGGTCGCCGCGATTGAGCCAGGTGCGCACTGCGACCATCGCGCGTTCGAGCAGCCCCGGCTTGTCCGACAGCGGCGGCAGTGGAATGCCCCGCACAGTGTCGAGATCGCGGCTGTCGAGCAGCACAGTGCCGTTGGGATCGAAAATCCGCGCGCGGGTCTTTGTCGGCGAGATCAGCGTGCTCAAGACCGGCGCCACGCGCTCGGGATTGATCGGAAAATCCAGCGAATCATCCATTCCGCCGTAGCTTTCGCCCAATTTCAGGTCGAGCAGCCGCTCAGGGTCGACGGTGATTGCGTTTGTCTGCACCGTTGCCGACGCGCCGATGGCGCCGGCGATGATCTCGGCCTGCACCAGCAGGCTCTGTGCGCGCGCATCGATCAGGCCGGCGCGGAACTGCGACAGGTAAAGGATGCTCGCCACCAGCGCCACGAGGCCGGCGAGGTTGAGAGAGACGATGCGGCGGGTCAGGCTCGAGAAGGACAGCGCGAAGAAGAACTGCCCGGCGCGCTTGAGCCAATTCAACGGCCCCCAGCCGTTCACAACGGGCTTGTCGTCATGATCCGGGGCGCCGTGGGATGCGATGTCCTCGGCGTTCGAACTCTGGTCAGGCTGCGTTCGGTCCAGCAATGCTTACGCCCGCGTTAGGACAGTTCGTGCGACGGTCCTTGCATCCTAGAGCATGATCCGGAAAACTGTGCAGCGGTTTTCCGAAAGATCATGCTCAAACAATAGCCTGAAGCGCGATTGCGCTTCAGGGCATGCCCGGTTCTGATGAAATCAGAACCGGCGCAGCCCTCATCTGCTGGGAAGGCGGCAGCCGCCTCAGGCTTCCTTGAAGCGGTAGCCGACGCCGTAGAGCGTCTCGATCATCTCGAAATCGTTGTCGACCACCTTGAACTTCTTGCGCAGCCGCTTGATGTGGCTGTCGATGGTGCGGTCGTCGACATAGACCTGGTCGTCATAGGCGGCGTCCATCAGTGCGTTGCGGCTCTTGACCACGCCGGGCCGGGTCGCCAGTGCCTGCAGGATCAGAAATTCGGTGACCGTCAGCGTCACCGGCTCGTTCTTCCAGGTGCAGGTGTGCCGTTCCGGATCCATGCGCAGCAGGCCGCGATCGAGCGCCTTGGCATCGTTCTCCTTCGGTGCGACGGTCGGATCCTTCGGCGCCGAGCGGCGCAACACCGCCTTGACGCGTTCGACCAACAGGCGCTGCGAGAACGGTTTGCGGATGAAATCGTCAGCGCCCATCTTGAGGCCGAACAGCTCGTCGATCTCTTCGTCCTTGGAGGTGAGGAAGATCACCGGCAGATCGGACTTCTGCCTGAGGCGGCGAAGCGTCTCCATGCCGTCCATGCGCGGCATCTTGATGTCCAGGATGGCGAGATCGGGCTGGGTGGTGCGGAAACCGTCGAGCGCAGAGGCGCCGTCGGTGTAAGTCATGATGCGGTAGCCTTCGGCTTCCAGCGCGATCGAGACGGAGGTGAGAATGTTGCGGTCGTCGTCGACCAAAGCGATTGTGGGCATGAGCCTCTGCTTTCTGCTTTCCGTTTGGGTCGTGGCTTAAAACGGCGAGCAATCCAGTGATGCGCCGCATACATGGGTGCCGAACTGGCGTTCGAACCGGGTCACCGAGCAATGCAAGCTGGGCTGAAGTGTGACCAAGTTCCACGACACGCGGCAGATTCGCCGCATGTCGACCCATAACCGGGCTCGGGTTTACCCGAAAAAAGGCCCGCCTTGCAACCACCTGAGCTGAGAAAGCCAATGCAACCGACCCCCGATTTCGCTCCTCAAAAGCTCGCCAAATCGCTGCTGCGGCGGTCGCGGCAGGGGGCGCTCGCGACGCTGATGCCCGGCAGCGGCGACCCCTATTGTTCCCTGGTCAATCTAGCGAGCCATCCCGACGGCTCGCCGATCCTGCTGATCTCTCGGCTGGCCGTTCATACCAAAAACATTCTCGCAGATAACAGGGTTTCCCTGATGCTTGATGAGCGCGCCACCGGCGATCCACTGCAAGGCGCCCGGATCATGCTGTCCGGCCGGGCCGAGCAGGCCGAGACTGAGAAAGATCTGCTCCAGCGGCGGTATCTGAATGCCCATCCGTCGGCGGAAGCCTTTGTCTCGTTTGAGGATTTCTCGTTCTTTCGGATTCGCCTAACGGGAACCCATCTGGTCGCAGGCTTTGGCCGGATCGTCGATCTGAGGCCGGAACAATTCCTCGTCGACCTCACCGGTGCCGAGGACCTGCTGGTCGCGGAGGAAGGGGCGGTCGCGCACATGAATGCCGACCACCGTGACGCCCTGAGCCTTTACGCAACGAAGCTTCTTGGCGCGGCTGAAGGTGACTGGCGCTGCACCGGCTGCGACCCCGAAGGTCTCGACATGCAGGACGGTCAGACCGCGCTGCGGCTGGATTTTCCGGAGCGGGTCACCACCGGCACCGCGCTGCGCAAGATGCTTGTCCGGCTGGCCGGCGAAGCGCGCACCAAGATCGACCAGAAGCCCGACTAGCTCCGTCACATTGAACGCCGCCCCCGATCGCAGCGACCCAAGATCGAGAACGTCTGAGGTTGGCAGCGAGAGGGGCCGCGCTTGATCAGCGGCAGGGCCGCTTTGCGGATGCCGAACCGCTGTTCAAGCGCGCGCTGGCGATCGGCGAGAAGGTGTTGTCGCGTGAGCATCCCGATGTCGGCCAGTCGCTGAATAATCTCGCCACGCTCTATGTGAAGCAGGAGCGGTTCGCGGAGGCCGAGCCGCTGTTTCAGCGCGCGATCGCGATATTTCAGCAGGTCGGCGGTCCCGAGCATCCTGCGGTCGCGACGCTCCTGAACAATCTCGGCTAGCTTGATCGTGACTTCGGTCGCGACGCGGGGGCCGCTTGCGAGTGGTCGCGCCCGGCTGTGCGTCGTGCTGCCGATCCTGTTTGCGGCGGGTCAGCAATCGCTGCTGACACAAGACACGGCGCTGGACGGGGCGCTCGCGGCGGTCGCCAACGAGCCTGCTGATCCTCGCGCACCACGGGGCAAGATTGCCGCGCGAAGCGTCGCGACGTCAGCCTGTACCGAGTTTTGGCGCGGCGCGGGCGTAGATCGCGCGCGGCTGGCGCAGGCGCTGCCGCAACTGCCCGACACCGCGGACGAGCTGAACGCCGTGGCGAAAGACGTCGGCGCGCCCACCGCCGACATTCATCTCGGTCGTGACGCCAGCGAAACGACGCTCAAGCGCGCACCGCTTGCTCAATACAGCATCATCTACTTTGCAACCCACGGACTCGTTGCCGGTGATGTCAAGGGTGTGGGCGAACCGTCACGCGCGCTTTCGATTCCAGATCAACCGTCCGAGCTCGACGACGGTCTGCTCACGGCGAGCGAGGTCGCGCAGCTCAAGCTCAATGCAGATTGGGTGGTGCTGTCGGCCTGCAACACGATCACCGGCGACAAGCCGGGCGCCGAGGCGTTGTCGGGATTGGCGCGTGGCTTCTTCTACGCCGGCGCACGTGCGCTGCTGGTTTCGCATTGGGCAGTGGATTCGGAAGCTGCCACCCACTTGACCACCTCGACTTTCGATTTGCTCGAAAACGAACCAGAAATCGGGAGAGCCGAAGCTCTTCGGCGCGCGATGCTGGCGTATGTTGATGACACCTCCTCGCCGCGCCATGCGTATCCTGCGATATGGGGGCCATTCGCACTCATCGGCGAAGGTGCGGTCCGATAGCGCTGAGCTGCGATTGTGCGTCGCAAACATCGAGCAACACCGAAAAAGCCATTTGGTTGCGCGATCATCGATGATTTTAGCGTGACCTGCTCGGTGCGGACATGCGCGACGTTTGGCGCCCTCGTTGAATAAACCAAATCCTGCTGGATCAGCTTGGCAACGCCAGCGTTCATCAGTATTAGGTCGTCCAGCCGAGGCCGGCCGGCCTGTAATTCACGGTTGACTGCGAGGCGCTGGTGCTTGGTGGCGCCATGTGTCGCGGGTTTCTAGGAGGATTTTTCGTGCAAGAGACGGGCGTGCGCAACGGTGCCTTCGGCGCCGACAAATTCGGCTTAAAGAATCTCAAGCAAGTTCACTGGAACCTCGGCGCGCCGCAACTGTATCAGTATTCGCTCTCTGCAGGCGAGGCGGTACTCTCTGCAGATGGTTCGCTCTGCGCCGACACCGGTGAATTCACCGGCCGCAGCCCGAAGGACAAGTTCACGGTGCGTGACGCCACCACCGACAAGAAGATGTGGTGGGCCGGCAATCAGTCGATCACTGCAGAGCAGTTCGAAACGCTCTATCAGGACTTCCTCAAGCATGCCGAAGGCAAGCGCCTGTTCGCGCAGGATCTCTATGGTGGCGCCGATCCGTCCTATCGCATCAAGACGCGCGTCTTCACCGAGCTCGCCTGGCACTCGCTGTTCATCCGCACGCTGCTGATCCGCCCGGAGGCGATCGAGCTCTCGACCTTCGTGCCGGAGCTTACCATCGTCGACATGCCGAGCTTCCGAGCCGATCCCAAGCGTCACGGCTGCCGCTCGGAGAACGTCGTCGCCATCGATTTCGCCCGCAAGATCGTGCTGATCGGCGGTTCTTATTATGCCGGCGAGATGAAGAAGTCGGTCTTTACCACGCTGAACTATTACCTTCCCGAGCGCGGCGTGATGCCGATGCACTGCTCGGCGAACGTCGGCGCCAATGGCGACACCGCGATCTTCTTCGGACTGTCAGGCACGGGCAAGACCACGCTCTCGGCCGATCCGAACCGCACGCTGATCGGTGACGACGAGCACGGCTGGGGTCCGAATGGCGTGTTCAACTTCGAAGGCGGCTGCTACGCCAAGTGCATCAAGCTCTCGCGGGAAGCCGAGCCCGAGATTTACGCCGCGTCGACGCGATTCGGTGCGGTGCTCGAGAACTGCGTGCTCGACGAAGACACCCGTGTGGTCGACTTCGACAACGGCTCCAAGACCGAGAACACGCGCTCGGCCTATCCACTCGAGTTCATCCCGAACGCTTCGCGCACTGGCCGCGCGCCGCAGCCCAGGAACGTGGTGATGCTTGCCGCCGACGCCTTCGGCGTGCTGCCGCCGATCGCCAAGCTCTCACCGGCGCAGGCGATGTATCACTTCCTGTCCGGCTACACCGCGAAGGTCGCCGGCACCGAGCGCGGTCTCGGCAATGAGCCGCAACCGGAATTCTCGACCTGCTTCGGCTCGCCCTTCCTGCCGCTCGATCCATCCGTCTACGGCAACATGCTGCGCGACCTGATCGCCCAGCACAATGTCGACTGCTGGCTGGTCAACACCGGCTGGACCGGCGGCAAGTACGGCACGGGTTCGCGCATGCCGATCAAGGTGACGCGCGCGCTGCTGACCGCCGCGCTCGACGGCTCGCTGCGCAACGTCGAATTCCGCACCGACAAATATTTCGGCTTCGCAGTCCCGAACGCGCTGCCGGGCGTGCCGAGCGAGATCCTCAACCCGGTCAACACCTGGAAGGACAAGGACGAGTTCGACAAGACCGCGCGTCGCCTGGTCGGCATGTTCCAGAAGAACTTTGCCAAGTTCGAAGCCCAGGTCGACGCCGAGGTGCGTGCGGCGGCGCCGGACGTGAAGCTCGCGGCGGAGTGATTGCCCTGTCTTCAATGCAAAAGGGGCGGCCGAGAGGCCGCTCTTTTTGTTTTGTGCGCTCTTCCTTCCCCCCTTGTGGGAGAGGGTAAGACAGTCAGGCCTTGAAATACGCCATCTGCGTGCTCGTCGCGAGCAGCCGTCCGTCCGGCGACCACAGCTCGGCGTTCTGGTCGGCGTAGCTCTTGTGCATGATCTTCGAATCAGCCGTCGCGAGCACGCGCGTGATGTCCTCGGCCGCGAGCTCTTCGGCATCGGTGTGGAAATAGGTCGTCAGCGACACTGTGCCGAACGGCACCAGTTCGCGTCGTGCGTGGAAGATGCGGCCGAAGAAGGCGTCCGACATCGACATCAGCGAGAGCATGTCGAGCTTGCGCGGCTCGCGATCCGCAATCCAGATTTTCGAATAGGTGCTGGCGAGCTCGGCCTGCGGCGGCCCGAGGCGCATCTCGCCCTCGACGAAGCGGAATTCATACTGGTTGGCCCAGGACGCCTGGATGTTCGGGAACGGCAGCGTCTGCTCGAACGGCTTTGCATCCGGGGCCTTTGCCACCCTGTGCTCCCACGAGGGGCGGCGCTCGGCGAACACGGCGGTGGCGAGTGTCGCGACCTCGCCGCCGTCCTGCGACAGTTCGACGCTCCAGTGCTGGCTGGAGCGGTTGCCCTTCACCAGTCGCAGGTCGAGATCGAACGGACCCCTGGCGATCGGCGCGCAATAATTGACCGTCAGCGCCAGCGGATCGCCGGCGCGTTGCGGGTGTTCGATCAGCGCGCGCAGGATGGTCGCGGCCGTGACACCACCGAACGGGCCGACAAAGGCCCAGTAGTCGTCGCTCGTTTGCCCTTGCCAACGTGAGTCACCGGCGGTGATGCGCGTGGCGTCGTCGAAGGGGTGCGGGAGCTTGGCGTGCATGATCATGTCCGGCGTTCGATGACGGACGTCATATCACGTCCGCCGCCGGTCCGTGCAATTACCTGCGGGGTGACCGATTTCACGCTGCGGAAAAATCAGCTCGCCGCGTCCCGCATGGTCTCTGCCATCTGAAACGGTGGCGCCGCCGGATTGACCGGCACGTTCCAGATCTCCTCGGCATATTCGCGGATGGTGCGGTCGGACGAGAACCACGCCATGCGGGCGACGTTGAGGATCGAGGCGCGGGTCCAGGCCGGTGAGACCAGCCAGCGCGCATCGACCGCGCGCTGCGCCTCGTAATAGGAATCGAAATCGGCGCTGACCATGTAGTGGTCGAGATAGCGCAGCGCGTGCGCGATCGATTCGAAGCGGCCCGGATCGCCGGGCGAGAACTCGCCGGTTCCGATCGCATTGATGGCGCGCTGCAGCTTCGGCGAATTGCGGATCACGTCGGAGGCGTCCAGCCCCTGCTTGCGCCGGATCATCACGTCGCCGGCTTCCATGCCGAAGATCGCGATGTTCTCCACGCCGACCTGGTCGCGGATCTCGATGTTGGCGCCATCGAGCGTGCCGATGGTGATGGCGCCGTTGAGCGCCAGCTTCATGTTGCCGGTGCCGGATGCTTCCATGCCGGCCGTCGAGATCTGCTCCGACACGTCGGCTGCGGGGATGATCACTTCGGCAAGGCTGACATTGTAGTCGGGCAGGAAGACGACCTTGAGCTTGCCGCCGATCGCGGGATCGTTGTTGACGATTTCGGCGACGTCGTTGATCAGCTTGATGATGAGCTTGGCGTAGCGATAGCTCGCAGCCGCCTTGCCGGCAAAAATCTTCACCCGCGGCACCCAATTGCCATTCGGGTCATCCTTGATCGACTGGTACAGCGCGACGGTCTCGATGATGTTGAGCAACTGGCGCTTGTATTCGTGGATGCGCTTGATCTGCACGTCGAACAGCGCGGTCGGGTCGACCTTGATGCCGAGCCGCTCGCCGATCAGGCGCGCCAGCGCCGTCTTGTTGTGCAGCTTGACGCTCCGGAACTTTTTCTGGAATTCGACGTCGCTGGCCCGCGCCTCGATCAGCGAGAGCCGGGTCGGATCGTCGAGCACGGCTTCCCCGCAAGTCTCACGCAGCAGATCGGTGAGCTTCGGATTCGCCAGCATCAGCCAGCGGCGGAAGGTAATGCCGTTGGTCTTGTTGGTGATGCGGCCGGGATAGAGATGGTTGAGATCGTGGAACACGGTCTCGCGCATCAAATCCGAATGCATCGCCGAGACGCCGTTGATGCGGTGCGAGCCGACGAAGGCGAGCTGGCCCATGCGGACGCGACGCCCGCTCTTTTCGTCGATCAGCGAGACAGAGGCCCGGAAGTCGATGTCGCCGGGAGCGCGCGCTTCGGCCAGCGCCAGATGCTGGACGTTGATGCGATAGATGATCTCGAGATGGCGCGGCAACAGCCGCTCGAACAGCTCGACCGGCCAGGTCTCGAGTGCTTCCGGCAGCAGCGTGTGGTTGGTGTAGGAGAGCGTGGCGACGGTGATCTTCCAGGCCTCGTCCCAGCGGAAATTGTGGAGATCGACGAGGATGCGCATCAGCTCGGTGACGGCGAGGCTCGGGTGTGTGTCGTTGAGCTGCACCGCGACCTTGGACGACAGGCTGCGCAGCTGGCCGTCGGAGGCGAGATGCCGCTTGATCAGATCCTGCAGCGAGGCGGAGACGAAGAAGTATTCCTGGCGCAGCCGCAGCTCGCGACCCGCCGGGCTCTCGTCGTTCGGATAGAGGAATTTGCAGATCGCTTCCGCGCGCGACTGCTCCGCGCTGGCGCTGACATAATCGCCCGAGTTGAAGGCATCGAGCTTCAACGGATCGGGCGAGCGCGCCGACCACAGCCGCAACGCGTTGACGTGCTGGCCGCGCCAGCCGACGATCGGCGTATCATAGGCGATCGCCTGCACCGTCTCGCTCGCGTGCCAGATCGCGCGGTCGCGACCCCTGTCGTCGACATGCTCGACGCTGCCGCCGAAATTGACGTCGTAGATCACCTCGGGGCGCTGCAGTTCCCAGGGGTTGCCGAAGCCGAGCCATTCGTCCGGATATTCCTGCTGCCAGCCCTGATTGATGATCTGTCGGAACAGGCCGTAATCGTAACGGATGCCGTAGCCGATCGCGGGGATCTGCAGCGTGGCCATGCTTTCCATGAAACAGGCGGCGAGCCGCCCGAGGCCGCCATTGCCGAGCGCCGCATCGGGTTCGCATTTGCGCAACTCAGGCAGCGACACGCCGAGATCGCCGAGCGCCACATCGAAGATCTTGAGAAGGCCCATATTGTTGAGCGCATCGGTGAAGAGGCGGCCGATCAGGAATTCGAGCGAGAGATAATAGACGCGCTTGCGGCCGGCGTCGTAGCTGCGCTTTTCGGCCGAGAGCCAGCGATGCACGATGCGATCGCGCAGCGCCAGCGCTGCGGCCTGGTACCAGTCGTGCTTGGTCGCCATGCCCGCATCCTTGCCGATGGCAAGGCGCAGCTTCGCCAGGATCGCGCCCTTGATCTCCGACAGCGCGAGTTCGTCGATAGGCTGACCGGGGGCGGGGACGTTGGGTTGGAACGATTGATCTTGCAAAGCCGTCACTTCCTGGTCGACAGAAACACCATTAACACCTACGCGTATTTCTCCCGAACCGGAACCATCGCTGGTCCGGCAAGGGCACTGCGCTGCCGTAAAATTATGCAAAGAACGGGCCGCTTTGGGAACCCGGGCCAGCACGGAGGAACGCTGATTCGGTGCCGGATCGGGTACCGATTCAGCTACCGCCGGGGAAAGCCGGGACGACGAGCCCAATCGTCAGCGGCGCATCCGGAACAAATTAAGAACAATTTAGCAAGTCTTTGATATATCATTGTGATTCGGCGCCTTGCCGACACAACATCTAGGGTCTGACGTCAGTCGCGAGGACTACATGTCCACCATTGCCTTCGATCAATTTGCCCTCACCCGGATCGCCGATTTCGCGCGGTCGCTGTCACGGCTGCATCAGGCGGCGCGGCGCTATGCCGTCGATGACGACCAGTTCGACCGCGAGTTCAACGCGGTGTGCCAGTCGATCTGGGGCTACACCATCGACGACATCAGCGACGATCTGTTCGCGGCCGAGGATCACCACTTCCTCGACACGCTTGACGAAGCGCATGCGCGCATCTTCGCGGCCGAGCAGGGCTATGACCTCGTCGGCGAGACCGGCCTGCTGACCGATTGGTGGGGTTTCTGCTGGATGATCCTGGCCGAGAAGCGCGGCCTGCTGACGCCTGACAACCGTGCCGCCGCGCGTGCGGCGATCGAGGAGAAGTATCTGGCGGCGCCGAACGTGATCGGAGTGATTATCGGAAGATAGGGCCGCATCCACTGTCATTGCGAGGAGCTCGCGACAAAAATGCGAAGCAATTTTGCGCCCAAGCGCGAAGCAATGACGACTTGGATACGGTCCGGACCCTAGTCCAATCCTGCCCGCTTCGCCGACTTCGCCGTCGTCTTCGGCACATCAGTCACATCAGGCAATGCCTCGCGCACGATCTCGGCCGCCGGGGCATCGGCGGCCACTGTCTCCGCGCGCACCGGCGCCACCTTCATTTCCCCGAGTCGGGCGCGGACCTGCGCGGTGAGGCCGGGATAGGAGGCCACCGGGGTGAACTCGGCGGTCTGGTCATTGCCGAGACGAACGCCCGTATAGGCGACGAGGCCATCGCTGGTGGCGATGACGTCGCCGGCCTTCAGCGAGCCATCAAGCGTCAGATCGACCGGAGCGAGGCCTGCCGGCTCGCGGCCGTTGCAGGTGCAGTCCGCGCGCAGCGCCTTGCGATAGGCGAAGGCGTTTTCGCTGTCGGCGTAGCGCTCGCCGGTCTGGCTGTAAGCGTAATCGATCGAGGAGCCGAAAAACACTTTCGTGGTGCTGGCGGGACAGAAGGCCTGACACATCTGCGCCGGCGAGGCGAGGCCGCGCATCAGCGGAAAATATTTGCCGTCGCAGCTGCGCACGCAGAAGGCCGGGCCCGAACCGCCAGCCGACGCCGAGCGTGTCGTCGGCTGAGTGGCGGGATTCTGCTGATTGCCGAACGGATCGACGAAGGAGCTCGACGGTTGCGGAATATCCCGTTGCGGCCGCTGTTGGGCGCCGCCGAAGAAGAAGTCGAACAGGCCTTCGGCCGCAACCGGGGCCGGGCTCGCAAGCAGCGGTGCTGCAAGGGTGGCGGCCATCAGCATCGCGCAACGCCGCCGGCGCGCATGGGACACATTCGTACGCAACGCTTACTCCACCCGACGCTACTGACCTGGCCGGAACCTCTGGGGTTTCGGCACATGATTTACCATAAAGCGGGATGGTAAACGAGGAGTTGCTCCAGCTCGCTCCGCTTGCGGGGAGAGGGTAGATCACGCCTTCAGGAATTCCGAGGCCTTGTACAGCGAGCGGAACGGCAGGCCGGCCGCGCCAAATGTGTCGGTAGCACCTTCCTCGCGGTCGACCATCGTCAGCACCAGCACGACTTCCGCGCCGGTCTCGCGCACGGATTCCACGGCCTTCATCGCCGAGCCGCCTGTCGTGGTGACATCCTCGACGATCACGACGCGCTTGCCATCGAGCGTCTCGCCTTTCGGCAGACCTTCGATCGCGAGCCTGGCACCGTGCTCCTTCGGCTTCTTGCGCACGAAGAAGGCCGCGATCGGATGGCCCTTGATCCAGGAGATCTGCGCCAGCGCGCCGGCGAGCGGCACTGCGCCCATCTCGAGCCCGCCAATGAAATCGAGATTGTCGTCCTTCAGCGTCTCATAGGTCAGCTCGGCGAGCAGCGTTGCGCCCTCGGGGTCGAGCATGGTCGGCTTGAGGTTGAAGTAGAAATCGCTCTTGCGGCCCGATGCGAGCGTCACCTCGCCCCGGCCGAAGGAACGGCGGCGGATGATTTCGAACAGGCGGGCGCGGGAGGCAGATTTCGACACGGGGGTCCCTCGAACGGGGTTTTCAGAAGTGGCGGAATTTATCCGCGACGGCCGTGACATTCCAGAGGGGGGCGCCCCCGTCAACAGGGATCGGCCATCCCGGTCCGCCGGTTGTGGCTGTGCAACTATCTGGGGTAGGTGGATGCCTGGTATCCCGGGAAGGAAAACAGGCCAATGACCATCGAGCTGCACACCTGGAACACGCCGAACGGCCGCAAAATTTCGGTCGCGCTGGAGGAAATGGGACTGCCCTACAAGGTGGTCCCGGTGAACATCACCAAGGGCGAGCAGATGGCCCCGGGGTTCCTCAAGCTCTCCCCCAACAACAAGATCCCTGCGATCGTCGACCCCGAGGGCCCGGACGGCAAGCCGGTCAGCATCTTTGAATCAGGCGCGATCCTGCTCTATCTCGGCGAAAAGACCGGCAAATTCCTGCCCAAATCGCTCGGTGCGCGCATCCCCGTCTATGAATGGCTGATGTGGCAGATGGGCGGCTTCGGCCCGATCCCGGGCCAGGTGCATCATTTCATCGCGCTGGAGAACGAGCAGGACCGCGCCTACGGCTTGAAGCGCTACATGGCCGAGACGCGCCGGCTCTACGGCGTTCTGGACCGTCGCCTGGACGGGCGCGATTTCGTCGCCGGCGATCTCTCGGTCGCCGATTTCGCCATTCTGGGCTGGGCTTGGCGGCATCCCCGCCACAAGGTCGAGCTCGCCGACTTCCCCAACGTCAGGCGCTGGTACGACGCCCTGATGGCGCGCCCGGCCGTGAAGCGGGGCATGGACGCGAAGCTGGATTGATCTTCTCTTACCCTCCCCTCAAGGGGAGGGTGAGAAAGCTCACGCCTTCCGCGCTTCGACCGCCATCCGCACCGCAAGCCCGGCCAGCACTGTGCCCATCAGCCAGCGCTGCACCAGCATCCAGCTTGGCCGGCTGGCCAGGAACAGCGCGATCGATCCGGCCGCCAGCGCGATGATCGCATTGACGCTGACGCTGATCGCGATCTGGATCGCGCCCAGCACCACCGACTGCGCCAGCACGCTGCCGGCGGCGGGATCGATGAACTGTGGCAACAGCGCCAGATACAGCATCGCGATCTTCGGGTTGAGCAGATTGGTGACGAGCCCCATCGCGAACAATTTGGGCGGGCTGTCGATCGCGAGCTGCTTTACCTGGAACGGCGAGCGACCGCCCGGCTTCACCGCCTGCCAGGCGAGCCAGAGCATGTAGCCGGCGCCGGCAAAGCGCAGCGCGTCATAGGCGAAGGGAATCGCAAGCAGCAGCGCCGTGATGCCGAACGCCGCGCACAGCATGTAGAACACGAAGCCCAACGCGACGCCACCGAGCGAAACGATCCCGGCCGCCGGCCCCTGCGTGATCGAGCGCGAGATCAGATAGATCATGTTCGGTCCCGGCGTGAGCACGAGACCGAGGCAGACGAAGGCGAAGCCGAGCAAGGCTGAGGTGTGGGGCATGATCCAACCGGTGCGGGAGCGGCGCTGGTTTTAATATGCACGGCGATGCGAGGCCATCGCGCAATTGCACGGAGGACAATTCGTTTGGTCCGACGCCTAGGCCCGCGCGGTGTTGATGAAGGCCGCAAAACGCTCCATCGCCACGCGCAACGGTTCTGCGAGGGCGGGATCAGCGGCGATGCTGTGCTCGTCCCAGGCTCCGCCGAGCAGCGGCAACGTCAGGCAGGCGTCCGTGGCGAGCCGGGCCGACATCGTCTCGAGCGTCAGCGTCAGGGCGGCCAGCGCGTGTGTCGCACGCGGCGACGTGTTGATCAGCGCGACGGGCTTATCAGGAAATTGGTGGCTGCCGACAAGCCAATCGAGCGCATTCTTCAACACGCCAGAGAAAGGCAGGCCTGCAATCCCTTCGAACTGGATCACCTCGACACCATCCGGCGCGAGCCGGGCCGCTGCGCGCAACACGGCTGTGTTGCTCGAACCCGCGCGCAGGCTGCCGGACATGGCGGCGATTTTCATCGGGACGGCCCTAATGCGCCTCGTCCCAATTGTTCGCCGCGCGCGCATCGACATGCAACGGCACCGACAGCAGCACGGCCGGGAACGGTGCGTCCTGCATCACGTGTTGCACGACGGGCAACGTCGCCTCGACCTCGGCGTCGGGCACCTCGAAGATCAATTCGTCATGCACCTGCAGGAGCATCCGCGCCGAGAGCTTCTTCTGCGCCAACGCATCCTCCACCCGCGTCATCGCGCGCCGGATGATGTCGGCGGCGGTGCCTTGCAGCCGCGCGTTGATCGCGGCGCGCTCGTTGAAGGCGCGCACCGAGGCGTTGGAGGCCTTGATGTCGGGGTAGTGGCACTTGCGGCCGAACAGCGTGGTGACATAGCCGTGGTTCCGGCAGAAATCTCGCGTCTCGTCCATATAGGCGCGAATCCCGGGGAAGCGCTCGAAGTATTTCTTGATGTAGGCCGACGCCTCTTCGCGCGCGATGCCGAGCTGGTTGGCGAGGCCGAACGCCGAGATGCCGTAGATGATGCCGAAATTGATCGCCTTGGCGCGGCGGCGGATTTCGCTCGGCATGCCCTTGATCGGAACGCCGAACATTTCCGACGCGGTCATCGCGTGAATGTCGAGGCCGTCCTTGAACGCTTGTTTCAGCACGGGGATGTCGGCGATTTCGGCCAGCAGCCGCAGCTCGATCTGCGAATAGTCGGCCGAGACGAGCTTGTGGCCCGGCGTCGCGATGAAGGCGCGCCGGATCTTTCGGCCGTCCTCGGTGCGCACCGGAATGTTCTGCAAGTTCGGCTCGTTCGAGGACAGCCGGCCCGTCGTGGTCGCGGCCAGTGCGTAGGTCGTGTGCACGCGATGGGTCTGTGGGTTGACATAGGTCGGCAGTGCGTCGGTGTAGGTCGATTTCAGCTTGGAGACCTGGCGCCACTCCAGAATCTTGCGCGGAAAATCATGGCCCTGCTCGGCCAGCTCGTCGAGCACCTGCGCGGTGGTCGACCACGCGCCGGTCTTGGTCCTGGTGCCGCCTGGCAGGCCCATCTTGCCGAACAGGATGTCGCCGATCTGCTTGGGGCTGCCGACATTGACCGGCTCGCCCGCGATCTGCTGGATTTCGGCTTCGACGCGCGCCGCGGTCTGGGCGAAGTCGCCGGATAGCCGCGACAACACCTGCCGGTCGATCGAGATGCCGCGCCGTTCCATGCGCGCGAGCACCGACACCAGCGGACGCTCGAGTGTCTCGTAGACGGTGGTCATGTGCTCGGCGACGAGTCGCGGCTTCAGCACGCGCCAGACCCGCAAGGCCATGTCGGCGCCCTCGGCGGACAGCGGCGCTGCCTTGTCGATCGGCACCTGGTCGAAGGTGATCTTGCCCTTGCCGCTGCCGAGCAACTCGCTCTCCTTCAGCATGGCGTGGCCGAACCAGCGCTCCGAGAGCGATTCGATCGCATGCGAGCCGCGGCCGGCGTCGAGCACGTAGGAGATCAGCTGTGCATCGTCGGTGTTGCGCAAGGTGATGCCGTGCTGCGCCAGCATCACGGCAGTGAACTTGACGTCGAAACCGATCTTGAGAATGCCCGCCGATTCCAGCACTGGCCTCAGCGCTTCGATGGCGTCGGAATGCTTGACCTGGTCCGGCGCAAGGCCGGCGTCGAACAGGCCGGCGCCGCCGCCGGACTGCTTGTGCGCGAGCGGTACGTAGCAGGCCTCGTTCGGCGCCAGGGCCAGCGCGATGCCGCAGAGATCAGCCTGCATCGGATCGATCGAGTTTCCTCTCGTCTCGATTGCGACATGGCCGGCGTCGTGAATGCGGCTGATGAAGGCGTTGAGCTCTGTGACCGATTTGATCGCCTGGTACTTGCTGCGGTCGACCGGCAGCTTGCGCAGCGCCTCCTCGCGCGCAACCGCGAGCGAAATCGGCGCGCCCTTCGGACTCGCCGCCTTGTCCTCCTTGCCCGCCGACGTGTTGCGCTCGCTCGGCCGGGCCTGCGCCGGAGTGCCGGCCCCCGGGGCGGGCACGACGTCCGAGGGCGGCAGCGGCGAGAACACGCTGGCACCGCTCGCATAGCCGGGATCGGCATCGACGCTGGCGAGGTCGATCTGCGAATAGTCGGCGACCCGGCGCGTCAGCGTGGTGAATTCCATCGCCTTCAGGAAGGCGACCAGCTTGCGCGCGTCGGGCTCGTGAACGGCGAGATCGTCCAGCGGCACCTCCAGATCGACCTTGTCGTCGAGCAGCACGAGCTGGCGTGAGATCCGCGCCTTCTCGGCATTCTCGATCAGCGCCTCGCGCCGTTTCGGCTGCTTGATCTCGGAGGCACGGAACAGGAGCTGTTCAAGATCGCCATATTCGACGATCAGCTGCGCGGCGGTCTTTATGCCGATGCCGGGAACGCCGGGCACGTTGTCGGTGGAATCGCCGGCCAGCGCCTGCACCTCGACGACCTTCTCCGGCGGCACGCCGAACTTCTCGATCACCTCGGGAATGCCGATGCGGCGATCCTTCATGGTGTCGTACATGGTGACGCAATCGGTCACGAGCTGCATCAGGTCCTTGTCGGAGGACACGATGGTTGCGCTCGCGCCGCGCTCGCAGGCCTGGCGCACATAGGTTGCGATCAGATCGTCGGCTTCGTAGCCGACCTGTTCCAGGCAGGGCAGGTCGAAGGCGCGGACGGCTTCGCGGATCAACGAAAATTGCGGGATCAGGTCATCGGGCGCCGGCGGCCGGTGCGCCTTGTAGTCGGGATAGATCTTGTTGCGGAAGGTGACCTCCGACTTGTCGAAGACGATCGCCAGATGCGTCGGACGGTTGTCCTCGGGCATGTCGCGGAGCAGCTTCCACAGCATGTTGCAGAAACCGAGCACGGCATTGACCTGCAACCCGTCCGACTTGCGGTTCAGCGGCGGCAGCGCGTGATAGGCGCGGAAAATGTAGGAGGAACCGTCGACCAGGAAGACGTGGTCGCCTTTTCCAGCCGCCTTGGCTGCGACCGGTTTGGCAGCAGCTGTCGCGGCAGCGGGCTTGGTGTCGGCTTTGGCTGATATCTTCGAAGAGGTTTTTGGCATGGCCGCAATGTATGAATTTTTGCGGCAAAAGACAGCCTCGGCATCTAGCAATTTTGCCGACTCGCACAGACAAATCATGCGGCCGGCAAAGGCTGTGAGATCAGGCCAGGCAGCTTTCGATGAAACTTGCGACCGCGCGTATCGCGGGCGTACGGCGCAGGTCGCGATGCAGGACCAGCCAGATCTCGCGCCCGACGGGGCGCCCAGCGACGTCATGACGTTCCAGCCGTGGGTCGGGCTCGCCAAGGAATTTTGGCAACGCCGCGAGCCCAATTCCGGTCCTGGCGGCAGCGGCCTGGTTCTCCAGATCGTTGGTGCGAAGCACGATCTCGCGCGTGCCGGCGAAGCGCATCAGCCATCGCTGTTGCGGAACCTCGTCCATGCTGGAATCGTAGGCGACGAAAGCGAAAGCATGCGCGGGCGTGGCCTTCAGATAGTCGGGCGAGCCGTAGAGGGCGAACTCGAAATAGCCGACCTTGCGGGCAACCAATCCCGGCTCCGTCGGCCGCGACAGCCGAAGCGCCAGATCAGCCTCGCGGCGATTGAGTGAGGCCGTGCGCTTCTCGCCGATCAGCTTGATCCTGATGCCCGGATGCTGCTGTCGCAGCCGCACCAGCCGCGGCGCGATCAGGAGGTTGGCGAGCGACGGCGGCGCGCTGATCGTGATCTCGCCGCCGATCTCGGATTTCGAGGCCAATGCGGCGCGCTCCACCGCAAACGCCGTCTCGGCCATCGGTGCGCCGATCTCGGCAAGCCGCTTGCCGTCTTCGGTGAGCTCGTAGCTGCGCGGCCTGCGGTCCACGAGCTTGAGCGACGTGGAGGCTTCCAGGGCAGCGACGCGGCGCGCCACGGTCACATGGTCGACGTTGAGGCTCCTCGCCGCGGCAGACAAGGTGCCCTCGCGTGCGAGCGCCAGGAAGTGCTGCAGGTCGCTCCAGTCCATCTGTGCAAATTCTCACAACGTGATCTCAGTATTGAGCAGTTTCGCAGATTCGCGCGGGGTCCCATAGTCCTTCCGTCATCGACAGGAGGACTCGGACATGGCCGTGATCGTGAGATTGAAGGCACCCGGCGGCGTCGAGCAGCTCGAACTGGCGAGCGCCGATCTGCCGCCGCCGGGGTGCGGCGAAATCCGGCTGCGGCAGACCGCGATCGGCGTCAATTCCATCGACATCTATCAGCGCATCGGTCTCTATGCGCTCCCGCCCGAGCGGATTCCCGGCGTCGAGGCGGTCGGCGTCGTTGCGGCTGTTGGTACCGAGGTGACCGGCTTCGAGCCCGGGGACCGCGTCGCCTACGCGGGCGCACCGGTTGGCGCCTATGCCTCCGAGCGCAACCTGCCGGCCTGGCGCTGCGTGAAGCTTCCGGCGAGCTTGCCGGATGAGGCGGTTGCCGCAGCGTTCGTCAAGGGCATTACAGCCGACATGTTGCTCACACGCATTTTCCCCGTCGGCCGGGCTACGACGATCCTCGTGCATAGCGCAGCCGGCGGGCTCGGTCAGGTGCTGACGCGCTGGGCCAGTGCGCTCGGGGCGGTCGTGATCGGAACGGTCGGCTCGCCGGCGAAGGTCGAAATTGCCCGCGCTGCCGGGGCCTCTCACCTGATCGTCGGGCGCGACGCCGATTTCGCCGCAGCCGTCGCCGATCTCACGGCCGGACGTGGCGTCGATGTCGCCTATGACGGGGTCGGCGGGACGACGTTGCAGAAGACGCTTGGCTGCGTGCGGCCATTCGGCGTCGTTGCGAGCATCGGTCAGTCCGCCGGGCCGATCCCATCACTCAATGTCCATGATCTCGGGCCGCGGCGCAGTCTGATGCTGGCGCGGCCGAGCGTCATGGCCCACATGAACGATGCCGAGGCATACGGCCGTTCCGCCGGGCGTGTGCTGGCCGCGATGACCGACGGTGTGCTGCAGGTGAGCGGGACGGCCTACAGCCTGCGGGACGCCGCGCTGGCGCAGGCCGACCTGGAAGCCGGCCGGACGACCGGAGCCCTGTATCTCCGACCGTGAGCGGTCTATTCGGCGGCCTGCAACACCGCGCCGGCTTTGCGCGGGGCGATCCGGAATGCATCCGGGCGCTCGAACAGGAAGTCCGCGTGCAGCCGCAGCGCGGCCCGCCAGATCGCGAGCGATCCCAGCACGCCGAGAACCGTGACGATCAGCGACACCGTGCCGATGTCGGCGATGATGCCGCTGTGCAGCAGCAGCGTCCGCGTCGCCGCCATCGGCAGGAAGAAGGCGAGATAGATCACGATCGAATGCTCGCCGAAAAAGCGCAGGAAATTGCACCAATGCGCGCGTGCCAGCAGCGTGCCGATCGCGATGATTGCGCACGCACCGGCAAAGCCGAGCATGAGCGAGACGATCTTCCATTCGCTGGCGCCTGATAGGACGAGGCGCGGCATCGACCAGCGCCCACGCCGCGAGTGATGCAAGCGCAAGCGCGGGATGCTTCCTGGCGCGATCCGACAGTGCAAACACGTAAGGCGCGAACAGATAACCGGAATAGAAATAGACGAAGCGCGCGCAGAATTCGTCGATCGCGGTCCAGCCGGTCGTGACGCGGGCCGTCTCCAGCGCGGCAGCGGCCAGCCAGATCGCGAGCGGCGGGAATTGGCGTGTCACTTTCGTGACGATGAAGAAGACCGGCAACAGGTAGATGAACCAGAGCGTGCCGAACGGCTCGATGAAGGATTCGAGATACAAGAGGCCGACCTCGCGCCAGCCGGTTTCAGCGGCGAAGGCGGGCGCCTTGAAGCCGAACTGGATTGTCACCCAGACGACATAAAAATAAGCGAAATGCACCACCTTGCGGTCGAGATAGGTTCGCCAGTCCCGATCGATCACCAGCGGCAGGAACAGGCCGGAAATCAGGAAGAAGTCCGGCATCCGGAACGGCTTTGCGAAGGCCACCAGAACATGCATGAAACCGGTCTTGCCGGCGGCAAGCTCGACCCCCAGCACCGAATGCATCGTCACCACCATGACGATGCAGATGCCCTTGGCATAGTCGACCCAATCGACACGCGCGGCAGCGGAGGCTTTGAAAAGCCCCCCGCTGGCAGCTGACGTGTCCGATGCTGTCATATGTCTCTTTTCGAGGCGTGTTCCGCCCGGTATGTACGGTTGTGGGGCAGTGTGGGCCCCAGTGGTTTCCGACTTCTTTACCGATACAAATCCCGTGCCGGTTTCTGAGCGCGGGCTCTTCCTTCCCGACGGGAAAATGCTAAACCGCTCCTGGATTGGGTTTCGTTAACCAAGCTAGAACAGGGATTTTCATGCGCATCGCGATGATCGGCACGGGCTATGTCGGACTGGTGTCCGGCGCCTGCTTTGCGGATTTCGGTCACGACGTCACCTGCGTCGACAAGGACGAGAAGAAGATCGCGGCGCTCCATCGCGGCGAGATACCGATCTACGAGCCTGGCCTTGACGAATTGGTCGCCACGAATGTGAAGGCCAAGCGCCTCGACTTCACGACGGATTTGTCGAAGCCGGTGGCTGATGCCGATGCCGTGTTCATCGCGGTCGGCACGCCCTCGCGCCGCGGGGACGGTCACGCCGATCTCTCCTATGTCTACGCCGCCGCGAAGGAGATCGCGCAGTCGCTGTCCGGCTTCACCGTCGTGGTGACGAAGTCGACCGTGCCTGTCGGGACCGGCGACGAGGTTGAGCGCATTATCCGCGAAGCCAATCCCGGGGCCGATGTGGTCGTTGCCTCGAACCCGGAATTTCTGCGCGAGGGCGCGGCGATCCGTGATTTCAAATTCCCTGACCGCGTCGTCGTCGGCACCTCCGACGAGCGCGGCCGCAAGGTGATGGGCGACATCTACCGCCCGCTGTCGCTGAACCAGGCGCCGCTGATGTTCACCGCGCGCCGCACCGCCGAGATGATCAAATACGCCGCCAACGCGTTCCTCGCGACCAAGATCACCTTCATCAACGAGATCGCCGATCTCTCCGAAAGAGTCGGCGCCAACGTGCAGGAGGTCGCCCGCGGCATTGGGCTGGACAACCGGATCGGCACCAAGTTCCTGCACGCCGGTCCCGGCTTCGGCGGCTCCTGTTTCCCCAAGGACACCAAGGCGCTGATCAAGATCGCGCAGGACTACGACGTGTCCTTGCGCATCGTCGAATCCGTACTGGCCGTGAACGAGAACCGCAAGCGCGCGATGGCGCGAAAAGTGAGCCAGGCGCTCGGCGGCTCCTTGCGCGGAAAGACCATCGCGGTGCTCGGCCTCACCTTCAAGCCCGACACCGACGACATGCGCGATGCGCCGTCGATCCCGCTGGTCACCGGCCTGCTCGACATGGGCGCGAAGGTGAAGGCGTTCGATCCCGTCGGCATGGAGCAGGCCAAAAGCGAGCTGCCCAGCATCACCTATTGCGAGGATGCCTATTCTTGCGCCGAGGGCGCCGACGCGCTGGTCGTGGTTACCGAGTGGACCCAGTTCCGCGCGCTCGATCTGGACCGGCTGAAGGCAACCATGGTGCAGCCCGTCATTGTCGATCTGCGCAACATCTACCGTCCCGAGGAAATGGCTGCGGCCGGCTTCGTCTATGAGAGCGTGGGGCGCCCGCCGGCACACGGCTGACGTTCCACCATCGTGCACAATTCCGTCGTGGCCGGGCTTGTCCCGGCCATCCACGTCTGTTTTCTAGGCGGGTCAGACGACGTGGATGCTCGACATTGTGCGAAGACGCGCTTCGCGCCTTTGGCCGGGCATGACGAACGGATAGAATCTTGCCCCGCAATTTCGACACGCCGCTCCCGATCGATGCCGTGCTCGGCGACCTCGCGCGCGCGCTGGAGGCGCACAACGCGGCGGTGTTGGTGGCTCCCCCCGGCGCGGGCAAGACCACGCGGGTGCCGTTGGCACTGCTCGATGCGCCCTGGGCGATCGGCAAGAAGATCATCGTGCTGGAGCCGCGGCGCATCGCCGCGCGCGCCAGCGCGGACCGGATGGCCAAGTCGCTGGGCGAGCGCGCCGGCGAAACCGTGGGCTACCGCGTCCGCTTCGGCTCGAAGATCTCACGCGCCACGCGCATCGAGGTCGTGACCGAAGGCATTTTCACCCGCCAGATTCTCGACGATCCCGAGCTCTCAGGCGTCGCCGCCATCCTGTTCGACGAATTCCACGAGCGTTCACTCGACGCCGACATGGGCCTGGCGCTGGCGCGCGATGCGCAACTCGGCTTGCGCGAAGATCTCCGCATCCTCGTGATGTCGGCAACACTGGACGGCGCGCGCGTCGCAAAGCTGCTTGGCGGGGCGTCGATCGTCGAGAGTGAGGGGCGCGCCTTTCCAGTCGAGACCCGCTATCTCGGCCGTAAGGCTGATGTGCCGATCGAGCGGCAGATGGCCGATGCGATTGCCTCGGCGCTGCGTGCCGACAGCGGCTCGGTGCTGGCCTTCCTGCCGGGCGCCGCCGAGATCCGCCGGACCCAGAATTTGCTCGGCGAGCGCGTGCAGGATGCCTCCATCGAGATCGTGCCGCTGTTCGGTGCGCTCGATGCCGCCGTGCAGGATCGCGCCATCTCGCCCGCACCGAAAGGCATGCGCAAGGTCGTGCTGGCGACCTCGATTGCAGAGACCTCGCTCACAATTGAGGGCGTCCGCATCGTGGTCGATTCCGGGCTCGCCCGCGTGCCGCGCTACGAGCCCGACATCGGCCTGACCCGGCTCGAGACCGTGCGCGCTTCGCGTGCCGCGGTGGATCAGCGCCGCGGCCGCGCCGGCCGCACCGAGCCCGGCGTGTGCTACCGACTCTGGGACGAGCCGCAGACCGCCTCACTAGCGCCCTACACCCAGCCTGAAATTCTCAGCGCTGACCTGTCATCGCTCGTGCTCGATCTCGCGCAATGGGGCGTGAGCGATCCGGCCGCCTTGTCATTTCTCGATCCGCCGCCTCAGCCCGCGCTGAAAGAGGCAAAGAGCCTGCTTGCCGAGCTCAACGCGCTCGATGCCGATGGCCGTATCACGGCGGAAGGCAAGAGCCTGCGCGCGCTGGCGCTGCCGCCGCGGCTCGCGCGCATGATCGTGGATTCGCATCGCGCCGGTGGCGGGGAGGCTGCGGCCGAAATCGCCGCCATCCTCACCGAGCGCGGGCTCGGCGGCGACAGCGTCGATCTCGATCACCGTCTCGATCAATTCCGCCGCGACCGCTCACCCCGTGCCAGCAGCGCCCGCGACCTCGCACGGCGCTGGGCCTCGCAAGTCGCGTCATTCGAGAAAGTGATGCCGGGGCAGGGCGACTTGCGAACGGGCATCATGCTCGCCTACGCCTTCCCCGACCGTGTTGCCCGCAATCGCGGCAACGGCAGCTTCGTGCTGGCCAACGGCCGCGGCGCGGTCGTCGAGCAGACGTCTTCGCTGGCGCGTGCGCCTTATGTTGCGGTGGCCGAGATGACGGGCGCGGCGGCGAGCGGGCGCATTCTCCTTGCCGCGCCGATCAGCGAGGGCGACATCGAAGGTCATTTCGCCGAGCACATCGAAACCTCGGACGAGGTTTCCTTTGATCGCGGCGCGATGGCGCTGCGCGCGCGCCGCAAACGCGCGCTGCATGCCATCACGTTGTCTGAGGCGCCCCTCATGCTCACGCCGTCCGAGACGACGGCCCGCATCCTCGCCGACGGCCTGATCGCCGCCGGCCTCGACCGGTTGCCCTGGTCGAAAGCCGCCCTCCAATGGCGCGACCGCGTGATGTTCCTGCGCAAGGCCGAAGGCGGGAGCTGGCCAGATCTGTCCGACGACGCCCTGATTGCGAGGCGCGACGACTGGCTGGTCCCTGCGCTTCATGACAAGACGGCGCTCAAGGACATCTCCGCCGGCGACCTTTCGGAGGCAGTGATGGCGCTGTTGCCCTGGGAGCTGCGCGCGCGGCTCGAACGCGAGGCGCCTACCCATTTCGAGGCACCGACCGGGACGATGCTCGCGATCGACTATGAGGCCGAGCAGGGGCCGACCATCGCGGTGCGGCTCCAGGAACTGTTCGGCCTCGGCACCCATCCATCGATCGCGGGCGGCAAGGTGCCGCTCGTTCTGGAGCTGCTGTCGCCGGCACAGCGTCCTGTACAGGTGACACGCGATCTGCCCGGCTTCTGGCGCGGCAGCTACGCCGCCGTGCGCTCCGACCTGCGCGGGCGCTATCCGCGCCACCCCTGGCCGGACGATCCCGCGAACGCGCTGCCCACCCGGCGGGCGAAGCCGCGCGGCACCTGAGACAGCACCGCCGCGCATTAACCGTACGCTCATCCTTTTCGTCAAAATAGCACCGGCCCTGCCGCGGCTTCGCTCGCCGACGAGCCTGCCGCGTGGTGAAATCGGGCTTTCCGGCTCGGAAGTGGTGTGATGCGTAACGTAGTGATCTTCGCGGTCGTGATGATCGGCCTCGGTACATTCATGGCGCAGATGGCGGACAAGATGAGCTCCGCGTCCGCCACCTCGGTGCCGCGCACCACAGTCGCGCTCGCGACGGCTGCGCCGGCCGGCGGCCGCAGCGTCAACATCCCCCGTGACGGCCGCGGTCATTTCCAGACCGAAGGCCGCATCGACGGTCAGCGCATCGGCTTCATGATCGACACCGGCGCTTCCGTGGTGGCGCTGAACGAGACCTCGGCTGCTCGCTTCGGCCTGCGGCCGTCGCGCGGCGATTACAACGCGAACGTCACCACCGCCAACGGCACCATCAAGGCCGCGCGCACCCGCATCGCCATGCTCGACGTCGGCGGCCTCATCGTTCGCGACGTCGATGCCATGGTGCTGCCGGACGAGGCGCTGTCGGAGAATTTGCTCGGGCTCTCCTTCCTGTCCAAGCTGAGGCGCTTCGAATACGCCAACGGCCAGATGGTGCTGGAACAGTAGGCGAGCGCCTCGGTCGAGCCGGACGCGGAGCCCTACACGGTGCGCGGAGCGACGATGTTCCAATATCGCGGGTTGCTCGGCGATTGAATTCGAAACCACCGGTAGGGTGTACGCGTCCAGGATACGATCTGCGGACTCAAACTATCCAGCACCAGGTCTCCGCGTTCCGTGCGAACGACCAGAACCAAGTGATGCTTGTCTCGGAAGGTCACGACCTCGGCGAGCAGAAGCGCCTGCTGGGGCCAGCCTCGGCTCGAAAGCCTGTGGCGCTTGCTGACGGCGTAGTCGTTGCAGTCGCCGCGCTTGGGATCGATGAGCCAGACTTCCGCTGCCAGACCCAGCTCGTTCGATTCCGGGATGATGGCATTGTTCACGGTCTCGTTGACCTCATTCAATTCTTTCCATCGTGCCTCGGTCAAGTGAACCGGGCCGCTACGAAACAGCTGGCGGGGGTGGCATTCGTCCGGGTACTGCAGACAGAACATCGTATGCGTCATCGGCGGAAGCGTCGGATCGCCAAACCTGAGGTGCAGAGTCGTCGGCGCAGGACTGATCGGCAGGTCCGACAACCTCTCGTTTGCCGGTTGAGCGTCCGTCATTTGGCAGATCGACGCGATCATGCCGGCCGCAATCGCAGCCAGGATCGAGGCCGTGCGCATGCTTTGTCACCTACGCGTCATGTCGTGGAGAGAGCGCGAGACAGGATTGAATCAACGCTCGGATTTGATCAGGCAGGCCGCATCTTGCGCCATGGCGATTGTGGAATGTTCACCGGGCGAGACGGAGTAATCCGGAGTGGATAAGCGCGTTGCGGCCGGTTGATGTCAAAACCAGACCGCGAGTTGCGGGCATGAACTGCGCATCCGCGATGGGGCGGGTCGATCGTGGCCGAGAACTTTGCCGAACCTTTTGCGCGCTCCGAGCCGCGGCGCGGAAGGTTTCTCCGTTACCAAACCGCCGCAATTGCCAGCCATAAGCCGCCACTCCCGCCTTCCGCTCGGCCTGCGCATTCGCTGGCCCTGCGGTATATTCCTTCCGCCAGTGAACGAGACCGTCTCAATGTTTCCCAAGCCGAAATCCGTGTTGATGCCCAACACCTACGCCTTCGAATCCGAGCCGATGGTGAAGCCCACCGGCTTTCGCGAATACGACGCGCGCTGGCTGTTCCAGAAGGAAATCAACCTGATGGGGGTCCAGGCGCTCGGCATGGGGCTGGGCGCGCTGATCGCCGAACTCGGTGTCCCCAGGGAGATCGTCACCGGCCACGATTTCCGCGGCTATTCTGCCTCGATCAAATATGCGCTGATTTCGGGCCTGATGGCTGCGGGGTGCAAGGTCCATGACATCGGGCTCGCGGTGACGCCGATGGCCTATTTCGCGCAATTCGATCTCGACGTGCCTGCTGTCGCGATGGTGACCGCCTCGCACAATGACAACGGCTGGACCGGCGTGAAGATGGGCGCCAATCGCCCGCTGACCTTCGGTCCCGACGAGATGACGCGGCTCAAGGAGATCGTGCTGAACGCCGAATTCAAGAACCGGGACGGTGGCTCCTACCAGTTCCACGAGAATTATCCGGCGCGCTACATCGCCGACCTTACCCATCGTCCGAAGCTCAAGCGCAAGCTGAAGGTCGTCGCGGCCTGCGGCAACGGCACGGCGGGCGCGTTTGCGCCGCAGGTGCTGGAGGCGATCGGCTGCGAGGTGATCCCGCTCGACACCGAGCTCGACCACACCTTCCCGAAATACAATCCCAATCCCGAGGACATGGAGATGCTGCACGCGATCCGCGACGCCGTGCTGCATCACAAGGCCGATGTCGGGCTCGGCTTCGACGGTGACGGCGATCGCTGCGGCGTGGTCGACAACACCGGCGAGGAGATCTTTGCCGACAAGGTCGGCGTGATGCTGGCGCGCGACATGTCGGCGATTCACAAGGACGCGCAGTTCATCGTCGACGTCAAGTCGACCGGACTGTTCGTCACCGATCCAGTGCTGCAGAAGCAAGGCGCAAAGACCGCCTATTGGAAGACCGGCCATTCCTACATGAAGCGCCGCACCAACGAGACCGGCGCGCTCGCAGGCTTCGAGAAATCAGGCCATTTCTTCTTCAACAAGCCCTATGGCCGCGGCTATGACGACGGTCTCGTTTCGGCAATCGCGGTCTGCGACATGCTCGATCGCGCGCCCGGCAAGTCGATGGCCGACCTCAAGAACGCACTGCCAAAAACCTGGTCGTCCCCGACCATGTCGCCGCATTGCGCCGACGAGGTGAAATACGGCGTCATCGACAAGGTGGTGAAGCACTTCGAGGACTTGCAGGCGAAGGGGGCCAAGATCGGCGATCAGGCGATCCGCGATCTCGTCACGGTCAACGGCGTGCGGGTCACCGTCGAGGACGGCAGCTGGGGCCTGGTGCGCGCGTCCTCGAACAAGCCCGAGCTCGTGGTCGTGGTCGAGAGCCCGGTCTCCGAGCAGCGCATGCACGACATGTTCGAGATGGTGAACAGCGTGCTGCGCACCCATCCGGAAGTTGGCGAGTACAATCAGAAGATTTGAGGTTTGGCCGCGGCGCTCGCGCCTGCCGCATTCGCTGCTGTCATCACCCGCGAAAGCGGTTGATCCAGTATTCCAGAGGCGCTCGTTGGATACGGAGAGTCACGGCGGACTGGATCGCCCGGTCAGGCCGGGCGATGACAGTTTTCGTGTGGTGAGCTCTGAAAGCTACGCCGCCACCACGGCCGGGATCGGCAACGCCGTGACCGACTTGATCTTCTCCATCGCGAAGCGCGAGGTGACGTTCTTCAGCGGCACGGCGGCGATCAGCTTCTTGTAGAACACGTCATAGGCCTGCATGTCGGCGACCACGACGCGCAGCATGTAGTCGACATCGCCCGCCATGCGGTAGAATTCCATCACTTCGGGCATGGCGCTGACCGCTTCGGCGAACTTCTTCAGCCAGGCGTCGGAATGATCGGAGCTCTCCACCGAGACGAACACGGAGATGCCGAGCCCGATCTTGTTCTGATCGACCAGCGCCACCCGCTTCAGGATCACGCCATCAGCCTCCAGGCGCTGGATGCGCTTCCAGCAGGGGGTCGAGGACAGGCCGACGCGGTCGCCGATCTCGGCGACGGACAGGGAGGCATCCTCCTGGAGCACCATCAGGATCTTGCGGTCGATGGCGTCGAGGCGGCGGCTGGTCTCGGGGATCTGGACAGCGAGGTCAGTCATTTGAAGAACTTTGTTCCATTTCAGGGGTCAATTTCCCTGATATAGAGAAAATCCTTCTATTGCAAGTCTATAATCGTGTCGGCCGGCCATGCGTGCGCTCTCGGTGGTCGCGCAAAAGCTCTTCAACTTCAACGCGTTGCGGAGCGGCCAGACCGCCGCCATGGCGGGTGCATTTCAGAGCTGCGGCAGCCGCGGCGAATCGCAGCGCGTCCCTGAGGGCCCCGCCCTCGGCGAGCCGGAGCGTGAAGGCGCCATGGAAGACGTCGCCTGCGCCAAGGGTATCCACGGCCGCGATCGGAAACGCAGGCGTTTCCTCCAGCGTATCGGCCTCGCTCAGCCAGATCGTGCCGCGCGGGCCGCGGGTTGCGGCGAGGAAGGCGGGCGTCAGCTTGGCCAGGCGCTTCAACGCCTCGCCGTCGTCGGCGATTCCTGCGGTCTCCTGCACCTGCTCGCTGGCAAACAGCAGATGCGAAGCAGCCGTGAGCAGGCCGTCGGTGAGCGCCATCGCGCGATCGACGCCGACGATGACGGGAATGCCGCGCCGGCGCGCCTCGGTGCAGACATCGATGCAGAAGGTGCCGCAGCGGCTCTCGACCAGGACAGCCCCACAATCGGCGAGGAGTTCGTCCGCCTCAGGCAGCTTCACACTCCACAGCGCGGGATCGCGATAGATCGTCAGCGTCCGTTCGCCTGATGCGTCGATGATGATCGCGGAGACGGGTGTGGCCGTATCGGATATGCGCACGATGTGCGCGGTCTCGATGCCCTCGCTGGTCATTCGCTCGAGAATGAAGCTGCTCGATGTCTCCCGCGCATCGCCCATCGGCCCTGCAAACGCGACGCGGCCGCCGAGCCGCGCCATCGCGATCGCGGCATTGAGCGCGTTGCCGCCGCAGATCTCGGCGAGGTGCGTCGCGTTGGCCTTGCTTCCGCGGTCCGGCACGGCCTCGACCCGAAAGCTGAGGTCGCGCACGGGAATGCCGATGCAGAGGATGCGGGGCGCGATCCCTGATGCAGCCATCGGCGCTCCTAGCTCTTGTCGTGCACCCAGCGGCCGAGCAGATGATGCGCGATTGCAAACGGGTGAGGTCCGGCGAGGCCGTCGGGATGGGTTCGCGTCAGCATCAGCGCCGCTTCCTCGCGCGTGAACCAGCGGGCGTCCTCGAGCTCGGAATGGTCGACGACGATGTCTTCGTTCAGCGCCCGCGCGCTGCAGCCGATCATCAGCGACGACGGATAAGGCCAAGGCTGCGTCATGTAATACTGCACGTCGCTGCAGCGAATGCCTGACTCTTCCAGGATCTCGCGGCGGACCGCGTCCTCGATGGTCTCGGCGGCTTCGACGAAGCCCGCGAGGCAGGAATACATGCCCGGCGGAAACTGCTTCTGGCGGCCGAGCAGGCATTTGTCACCGGAGGAGACGTGCATGATCACGACCGGGTCGGTGCGCGGAAAATGCTCGGCCTTGCACGCCGGGCACTCGCGCTTCCAGCCGCCTTCCTTCATCGCGCTGCGCGTGCCGCAATTGGCGCAATAGCCGTGGCGCTGGTGCCAGCCGACCATCGACTTCGCCATCGCGATCGCCGACAGTTCCTCGGGCGGGATCGCGCCCTGCATCGCCATGCCGCGCAGCTCGGTGACGGTGTAATCCTCGCGTCCGACAAGCTTTTCGGCCGCAGCCTGCGCGAGGCCCATGCCGAAGATCGCGGCGCCGTCGCGCAAGCCCAGAAAGATCGTGCCGGGATTGGCGCCGCACTTCAGCGCCTCGTCGATCGAGAGCAGTGCGCGGGCCTTGTCGCCGTCGCGCTTCACCAGCAGCGAGTCGCGATAGACGACATAGGCGCGCGACGACGGCTTCTGCTCCATCGCGAACAGTTTTTCGTCGTCGCGGCGCAGATGCGCGGCGCGATCCAGGATGTTGCTGACGAAGGCCGGTTGTCCAAGCGGGAAGGAGTCGAATGCTGACATTATTGTTCTTTCAACCCAACCAGATTTTTCGGCGAAGCGCGCTGATGAAATTCTGCACCTCGGTGGCGTCATGCGCCAAGGGGGGCATCACGCCCCACACCGGCCGCGGCCAGGCGGCGTCGCCGGTGCGGCGTGCGATGATGTGGACGTGAAGCTGCGGCACCAGGTTGCCGAGCGCTGCGACATTGAGCTTGTCGCATTTGGTGATCTCTTTCAGCGCGCGCGAGACGCGGGAGATTTCCGTCATCAATTGCGCCTGTTGTACCTCGTCGAGGTCGATGATCTCGATCGCATCTGCGCGCCGCGGCACCAGCAGCAGCCAGGGATAATGCGCGTCCTTGATGACAAGCACTTTCGACAGCGGCAAATCGCCGATGTCGATGGTGTCCTCTTTCAGGCGGGAGTGCAGCGACCAGGCGGGATCGGACATGGAGGTTTCCGGATGGCCCGGCGGGAGGCGGGCGTGTTGGGTCCAACCATACGATACCGATTCCGGTAGGGGAAGGATCGGGCTGCGCAGGGGCCTTATGCTCAAGTTGTCGTTCCGGCGAACCTAGGCCTCCCCCAACACCCGCGCATTGGCGCGAATGGAGGCTTCGCTCACGCGAATCCCGAGTCCGGGTCCATCCGGCACGACGACGTGACCCGCGCGGTTGGCGACGCGTTCCTCGAGCACGTCCTCGGTCAGCACGTGATGCGGCATATAGAACTCGCAGCCGAGCGAGATGCCCGGCGTCGCTGCGATCAGCTGCGTACCGGCGGCAAGGCCGATGCCGCCCTCCCACAGCGTGCCGCCGTAGCCGGGCAGGCCGGCGATGTCGGCGACCGCCATGATCGCCTGCGCCTCGAACAGGCTGCCAGCCTTCATCAGCTTGATCGAGACGGCATCGGCCGCCTCGCGGCGCACCACCTCCATCATGTCGCGGCGATCGAAGCAGCTTTCGTCGGCAAGCACGGGCGTTTCCAACGCCGCGGTGAGCTGCGCCATCACATCGAGAAATTTGCGCGGGACCGGCTGCTCGATGAAGGTCGGCGCGAACTCCTCGACGTCGCGCAGGATCTTGATCGCGCCGAACGGCGCCAGGGCCTGGTTGTAGTCGACGCGCAGATCGACCTTGTCGCCGAATTCTTTCCGGATCGCTTCGAGATGATCGAGATCCTCGCGATGCGGCTTCACGCCGGTCTTGACTTTGTAGATGACGTTGCCGTCCGGAACCATTTTCCGCATGCGTTCGAGGTCGGCAGCGAAATCGGGGTCGGCGATCGAGAACGACAGCGGTATCGTGTCGCGCACGCGGCCGCCGAGGAGATCGGCAACCGACAGCCCCGACGCCTTGCCGACGATGTCGAGCATTGCCATCTCGATTGCGACCTTGGCCTCCGCATGGCCGACCAATGCGCGGTCGAGCTCCGCCATCAGCGCGCGGATACGACGCACGGATTTTCCGCGCAGGATGGGCCTCAAGTAGATGTCGAGGGCGGAGAACGCCGCTTCAGCAGTTCCCGTGAACACCTCCCAAGGTGCCGCCTCGCCCCAGCCGGTCACGCCGTCGCTCGAGGTCAGTTCGATCAGCACGCGCTTCACGGTGCCCTTGACGTTGCCGACACCTTGCAGGCGCGCCATCCTGATCGGGCTCTCGATCAGGAACAGCCTGATGCGTTCGATGGTCGCTTCGGTCATGTCAGGCCTCCATCGACGTGCCAGACCTGGCCGGTGACGTAGGATGCTTTCGGGGACGCCAGGAAGGCGATGATCTCGGCGACTTCCTGCGGTCGTCCGCGGCGGCGCATCGGGATCAGCGCCTCGGTCGCCGCGATCTGCTCGGGCGACAGCCGGCTCTCGCTCGGCTTGTCCTTGACGATCAGGCCCGGTGCAACCGCGTTGACGGTGATCGCGTCTTTCGCGAGCTCGACGGCGGTGAGCCGCACCAGCGCTTCCAGCGCGGAGCGGCTCGCGGCGGTCGCTGCGAACGGCGCAAATTCGGGCCGGATCGCATGCGCGACGAAGGATGACACCGCGACGATGCGCGCGTCTTGCCCCGCACGCAGCAGCGGAAGCGCGGCCTCGACCATTCGCGTGAACGCCAGCGCCGATTCATCCATCGCCTGACGAAACTGATCCGCCGGCGTCCCGACGGCGCTGCCACGGCGGGCGTGGCCGCCGACAAGGATCAATCCGTCCAGTCGGCCGAAGAGGCGTTGGGTGGCGGCGATGGCGTCGGTGACGGCTGCTTGCTCAGCGAGATCGCCGAGGCACTGTTCGACGACAGCGCCCGTCGCTTCGGCTTCCGCTGCGGTGGCACCGAGGCCTTCTGCATTCGAGCGCGTGTGGAGCAGCAGAGCCGTGCCCGGTGCCGCCAGCAGCTTTGCGGTGGCGCGACCAATGCCGCTGGCGGCACCGGTGACGAGATAGGCGCGTTCGATATCTGGCATCACGGTGTCGCGTTGGCCGGCGGCAGCGCGCCGGTGCGGTGGAAATGACTGAGGAAGGCGCGCGTCGCGGCCTGCTGCGGATTGTCGATCACTTGCCGCGCCGGCCCTTCCTCGACGACCACACCGTCGCGCATGAAGATCAGGCGGTCGGCGACCTCGCGGGCAAAGGCGATCTCGTGAGTGACGATCACCATGGTCATGCCTTCGGAGGCCAGCTGCTGGATCACGTTCAGCACCTCGCCGACGAGCTCGGGATCGAGCGCGGAGGTCGCCTCGTCGAACAGCATCACGTCGGGCTCCATCGCCAGCGCGCGCGCAATCGCGACGCGCTGTTTCTGGCCACCGGAGAGCGTCGCCGGATACTGGTCCGCCTTCTCGGCAAGGCCGACCTTGGCGAGTTGCGCGCGCGCAAGCTTCTCGGCGGCCGCCTTGGCCATGCGCCGCACCGTGACGGGGCCCTCCATCACGTTCTCGAGCGTCGTCATGTGCGGGAACAGGTTGAAGTGCTGGAACACCATGCCGGTGGTGGCGCGGAATTTTGCGAGTGTCTTCACATCGGGCAGCTTTGTGCCTGCGCCGAATGAAAAACTGGTATCGCCGACCCGGACGCTGCCGCCGTCGGGCACCACCAGAAGATTGATGCAGCGGAGAAGCGTCGACTTGCCCGAGCCCGAGGGCCCGATCAGCGCGACCACGCCGCCCTTGGCAACGTCGAGGTTGATGTTCTTCAGGACCTCGTTGCTGCCGAAGCTCTTGCGCAGGCCACGGATCTCGATGTTTTGCGTCTCGCTCATTCGCTGACCGCCAGTCGCTTCTCGCCGCGGCGGACGATGATGGTGAGCGGAATCAGGATCGCAGCGTAGGCGACCGCGACCGCGGTGTAGGTCTCCAGCGGCCGGTAGCTGTCATGGGCTGCGACCTGGCTCTGGTAGACGAGGTCAGGCACCGCGAGCACCGAGACCAGCGAGGTGTTCTTGAATTGGATGATCGACTGGTTCATCAGCGCGGGAATCATGCGCTTGATCGCCTGCGGCAGCACGATGCGGCGCATGCTCTGGCCCGGCGTCATGCCCAGCGCGGCGCCGGCTTCCGATTGGCCCTTGTCGATCGAGATGATGCCGCCGCGGATGATCTCCGAATAGAACGAGCCGCCATAGAGCGAGAGCGCCAGCGCGGAGGCCGTGATCGGCGTCATCTCGACGCCGGCGAGGATCGGCAGCGCGTAATAGAACCAGATCAGCTGCACCAGGATCGGCGTGCAGCGGAACGCTTCGATGAAGCTGAGGGCGACGAGACGCAGCGGCTTGAAGCGCGACAGGGCGCCGAACGCGCCGAGCAGGCCGAAGACGAGCCCGAGCAGCACGATCACCACGGTGAAGCCGACGGTGACGCCGAGGCCGTCGAGAAAGAGCCAGCGATAGCTCCAGAGGATGCCGAAGTCCCACTGATACATGCGTGTTCTCTTGCTTCACCTCTCCCGCTTGCGGGAGAGGTCGCATCGCATCGAAGATGCGATGCGGGTGAGGGCTCTTTCCTCCGGGGGAGTCTTGCCAGCGGAGACACCTTCACCCCCACCCTCTCCCGCAAGCGGGAGAGGGAGCGCAGCGAGGATGCCGATGCCGCGACGCTCAATCACCTTACAACGAAACGCCCGGCGGAATGTCCGCTTCGGTCACGCCCACCAGCTCCATGTTGGTGATGATGGCGTTGCGGATGAAGCCGAGGCCCTTGTTGAAGTCGATCCAGGTGTTGACGTAGTCGCGGAAGGTCTTGTCGTTCTCGCGGCGGAAGCCGGCATTCGAGGTCGTCGCGAAGATCGGCGTCGGCAGCACGAACTGGCCGAGCGACGGGTTCTTCTTCAGGACCGTCAGCGACAGCATGGTGATCAGGCACTGCGCGTCGACGCGGCCGGTCTGCAGCGCGGCGGTGGCATCGTCGGCGGTCTTGAGGCGTGAGATCTGCGCCTTCGGCGTCAGGCGGCTGACGACCTGGTCGTGCGACGAGCCCTGGTCGACCGCGATCTTGACGTCGGGCGAGTTCAACTCGGCCCAGGTCTTGGGCTTGAAGTCCTTCTTGCAGAGGATGCCGAAGGCGTTGTTGAACACAGGCACCGAGAAGTCGACCACCAGCGCGCGCTTCGGGGTCGGATTCAGGCCGAAGAAGATGTCGATCTTGTTGGACTGCAGATCGAGCACCGAATTGCCCCAGGTTGTTTCGGTGATTTCGAGCTCGGCCTCCATGTCGTCGGCGAGCGCCTTGGCGATGTCGACGTAAAAACCCTTCCACTGGCCGCTGGAAAGATCCTTCATGTAATAGGGCGCGCCGCCGCCGACCGCGCCGATCCGCATCTTCTTGGTGCGGCGGATGCGGGCAAAGGTCGATTCGTTGGGATCGGCCGCCTGGGCCACGGCCTTCGAGGCCAGCGCGCCGGCGGTTGCCGCGCCGATGGCGCCGAGTCCGACAATCGATGCAACATCACGACGTGTAACCATTGGGGTCAATCGCTTTTCTGGTTGGGTGGAGTTCCGGCAGGGTTCTTAGCAAGGCGGCGGAGCCCGCGAAAGCACAGCCTATCGGCTGGGCAGACCCGGAATTGCCCGGATGCTGGGCAAGATCAAGCTGGACAATGTGATACCCGCTTGCGTTCCGGTCCTTTTGGCTCCAAATAGGGACCGGGAGATTGGCGGTGGACGAGCCACTCGCCAACCGGGTCAGGTCCGGAAGGAAGCAGCCCTAACGAGGTCCGGATCGGGTCGCTCGTCAGTCTCCTACCTGTTTTTTCGAGCAATTGCGCCGGCGGGGGTGCCCCGCCTGCGCGCTCCTTTCCGCAAAAGCCGGTGAGAGACATTTCATTGCGGATCGACCGATGACCGACGCTGGCGCCCCTCCGAACCCTGACAGCGCCGGCCAGGCCGCCAACGCGCCTTACCGGGTCTTGGCACGCAAATACCGCCCTTCAAGCTTCGACGATCTGATCGGCCAGGAAGCCGTGGTCCGCACCGTCTCCAATGCGTTCGAGACCGGGCGGATTCCGCAGGCCTGGATCCTCACCGGCGTCCGCGGCGTCGGCAAGACCACCACCGCGCGTATTCTTGCCCGTGCGCTCAACTACGAGATGCCGGACGGTTCGGTAAAGGGGCCGACCATCCACATGCCGACGCTTGGCGTGCATTGCCAGGCGATCATGGAAAGCCGGCACATGGATGTGCTGGAGATGGACGCGGCATCGCACACCGGCGTCGACGACGTCCGTCAGATCAATGACAGCGTGCGCTACGCGCCGGCCAGCGCCCGCTACAAGGTCTACATCATCGACGAAGTCCACATGCTGTCGACGGCGGCGTTCAACGCGTTCCTGAAGACGCTGGAGGAACCGCCGGAGCACGCCAAGTTCGTGTTCGCCACGACCGAGATCCGGAAGGTTCCGGTCACCGTGCTGTCGCGCTGCCAGCGCTTCGACCTGCGTCGTGTCGAGGCCGACGTGCTGATGAAGCACCTCGCCAACATCGCCGCAAAGGAAAACGTCGAGATCGAGCCGGAAGCGCTCGGCATCATCGCGCGCGCCGCCGAAGGCTCGGTGCGCGATTCGCTGTCGCTGCTCGACCAGGCCATTGCGCATGCGGCCGGCGCCGTGAAAGCCGATGCGGTCAGGCAGATGCTGGGGCTTGCCGACCGCACCCGCGTCATCGATCTCTTCGATTCGCTGGCGCGCGGCGACATCGCAGCCGCCTTCAGGGAATTCCGCGACCAGTATGATGTCGGCGCCGATCCGATCGTGGTGCTGTCGGACCTCGCCGAATTCGTCAATTTCGTCACCCGCGTGAAGATCGTGCCGGCGACCGCGGACAATGTCGCCTATGGCGAGACCGAGCGGGTGCGCGCGAAGGATTTCGCCTCGAAGATCTCGATGCGCGTGCTGTCGCGGATGTGGCAGATGCTGCTCAAGGGCATCACCGAGGTGCAGGCCGCCACGCGGCCTGCGGCGGCCGCCGAGATGGTGCTGGTGCGCATCGCCTATGTCGCTGATCTTCCGACGCCTGATGAAGCGATCCGGATGCTGGAGCAGAACGGTGGCAGCTCGCCGGTGGTGAACGCCGGGGGTGCCGCGGGTAGCGGTGCGCCGGCGGCTCCGATGGCCTCCGCGGCGCCGGTTGTCTCAGCCCCGCCGGTTCGCATGCCGACATCGTCGCCCTCCGCATTCGGCGGTGCGGCGCGGCCACAGATGGCGGCGCCTGCGCCGGATCCGCAAGCGGCTGCGCCTCAATTGCGCATCACGAGCTTCACCCAGCTCGTCGCGCTCGCCAGCCAGAAGCGCGACGTCATGACCAAGGCCGCGCTCGAAGGCGACATGCGCCTCGTTCGTTTTGAGGAGGGCCGGCTGGAAATCGCGCTCGAGCCGAACGCCTCAAAGACCATGATCACCGAATTGGCGCGAAAATTCGAAATGTGGACCGGCCGACGCTGGACCATCATCGTGTCCAACGAGCAGGGTCAGCCGACGCTGCGCTCGATGAATCAGGCGGCCAAGCAGGAGCATGCGCGCACCGCCGAGGCCGATCCGCGCGTGCAGGAGGTGCTATCGCGCTTCCCCGGTGCAAAGGTCGTCGAGGTCCGCAGGCTTGCCCCCGAGGCGCCGGACTCCAATATTAATGCCGACTACGGCTCTGACGATCCGCTCGACGGTTCCGACGCCGACGACGATCTCTAGAGCCATGATCCGGAAAACTGTGCAGCGGTTTTCCGATAGGATCATGCTCGAACAAAATGCTAAAGCGCGTTTAATCGCGCTTTAGCCACTCTTTCCAAGGACGGACACCCATGGCTGACTTTCTCGGCATGATGAAGCAGGCGGCGCAGCTGCAATCCAAGATGCAGGAGATGCAGGAATCTCTCGTTAACGTAGAGGTCGAAGGCATCTCCGGCGGCGGCCTCGTCGCCGTGCGCATGACTGCGAAGATGGACGTCAAGGGCATCAAGATCGATCCTTCGCTGATGAAGCCCGAGGAGCGCGAGGTGCTGGAGGACCTGCTCGTCACCGCGCTCGGTGATGCCCGCCGCAAGGCGGAGACCGCGATGCAGGAGAAGATGCAGTCGCTCACCGGCGGGCTCGGCCTGCCGCCGGGGCTGTTCGGCCAGTAAGATGGGCGCGGTTGCCGGTCCTGAAATCGAGCGGCTGGTCCAGCTTCTCGCACGGCTGCCGGGTTTGGGCCCGCGCTCCGCGCGGCGCGCGGCGCTGCATCTGATCAAGAAGCGCGAAGCGCTGATGATGCCGCTGTCGTCAGCCTTGCAGGTCGCGCGCGACAAGGTCCAGGTCTGCAAGACCTGCGGCAACATCGACACGCAGAATCCCTGTACCGTCTGCACTGACCCCAAGCGTGATCCGGCGATCATCGTCGTGGTTGCCGACGTCGCCGATCTCTGGGCGCTGGAGCGGGCCAATGCGACCCAAGGACGCTACCACGTGCTGGGCGCGACGCTGTCGCCGCTCGACGGCGTCGGTCCGCAGGACCTCACCATCGATGCGCTGGTCGCGCGTGCCCATGCCGCCGAGGTTCACGAGGTCATTCTGGCGCTGAATGCCACAGTCGACGGCCAGACCACGGCGCACTACATCACCGACCTGCTTCAGGACGCCAACGTCAAAGTGACCCGGCTCGCCCATGGTGTGCCCGTCGGGGGCGAGCTTGATTATCTCGATGAGGGTACGCTATCGGCCGCCATGCGGCAGCGGACCCTGTTCTAGCCATCCAGACTTACGGAACGGACGACATGACGAAACTTTTCGCCACACGCCTGGCTTTGCTCGCGACGATGCTGCTGGTCGTCACACCGGCCGTCTCTGCGCAGCAGGACGATGAGGCGACGCCGGCTTCAAAGCCCGGCAGGCCGATCAGCACCGGCGAGGTGCTCTCGGGCGAGCTGAACGCCATGAAGATTCGCGACGTCAAGAACGTCGGCAAGCGGGTTGCGATGTACCAGATCACCTCCGAGCCGCGCCGCCTGCCGGCGCCGAGCGGGCTGTGCGATCTCGAGACGGGGCCGGAGACGTTCCAGCTCGTCACCTCCAGCGACGCGCAGGCCTCGCAGCTGAAATCGTTCGTCGGCAAGGAGATCTCGGTCAAGGTCGATGAAATCGCCTGCGCCAGCGATCCCGGCCAGATGAGCGAGGCCGTCGTGACGAAGTGGAGCCTGGTGAAGAAGTAGGGAGCGCGACAGCTCTCGCCGTCGTCATGGCGAGGAGCTCTTGCGACGAAGCAATCCAGAGTGTTTCCGCGGAAAGTTTCTGGATTGCTTCGCTGCGCGCGCAATGACGACGGCGAGAAGGCGGGCCTACACCCTTACCGGCCCCAGCGTCTCGAAATGCCCGCGCTTCTGCAAGTACGTCAGCAGCACCAGGCTCGGGATCGCCACCAGCACGCAGATCAGGAAGAACAGCGGCCAGCCGGTGGTGTCAGCCACGAAGCCGGCGCCTGACGACAGATAGGTCCGCCCCACCGCCGCGAGCGCGGTGAGCAGCGCATATTGCGTCGCCGTGTGCAGCGGGTTCTGGCACAGCGCCGAAAGATAGGCGACGAAGATCACCGTGCCGATGGCGCTGGTGAAATTCTCCGCGCAGATCGCGAGCGCCAGCGCCCATTGATTGGTGCCGACCACGGCAAGCCAGGAGAAGGTCAGGTTGGCCAGCGCCTGCACCACACCGCCGATCCAGAGCGAGGTCGCCAGCGAGTAACGCCGCGCGACAAAGCCGCCGGCAAAGCCGCCGATCAGGGTTGCAGCGAGGCCGACGCCTTTCACGATTGCCGCATAGTCATTGCGGGTGAAGCCGAGGTCGATCACGAACGGCGCGGTCATGGTGCCGGAGAACGCGTCGGTGAACTTGAACAGCACGACGAAGGCAAGCGCGGCGAGCGCGTCCTTGCGCGACAGGAATTCGGAGAAGGCACCGATCGCCGCGTGCAGCACGCGCGTGAACGCGGTCTCTTCGTGCGTTGCGGCTTCCGCCTGCACTGATTTTTCGGGCTCGGTCGCGGCGAGAGCCGTGATGGTCCCGATCAGCACCATCGCCGCCATCACCACATAGCCCCACATCCACGCCGATGCGCGGGGAATGCCGGTCCCTTCGAAGCCGGACACGATGAACAGCGCGCCGGCGGTCGAGACCAGCATGCCGATGCGATAGGCGGCGACATAGGCCGCCATGCCGGCCGCCTGTTCGCTTTCAGGCAGGCTCTCGACGCGGAAGGCGTCGACCACGATGTCCTGCGTCGACGACGTCGTCGCCACCAGCAGCGCGCCAAGCGCGACGAAGAATGGCGAGCTTGCAGGATCGGTCATTGCCAGCAGCAGAATCGCCACGATCAACAATATCTGCGAGAACAGCAACCAACCGCGCCGCCGCCCGAAGGCTTGCGTGAACAGCGGCACATGCAGCGCATCCACCAGCGGCGCCCACAGGAACTTCAGCGTGTAGGGCGTGCCGACCAGCGCAAACAGCCCGATGGTCTTGAGATCGACGCCAGCCTCGCGCATCCACACCAGCAGCGTCGAGCCCGACAGCGCCAGCGGCAGCCCCGACGAAAAGCCGAGGAACAGCACGATCAGCACCCGCGGTTGCAGGTACACGGCGAGGCTGTCGCGCCATGAAGTCGCAGGGGCATCGGTGCCGGCGGGGGACGTCGCGTCGGGTGCGGTCATGGGGAGGTGTTAGCAGATTCTGGGGGCGCGAGGGACTGTCGTTGCCACGGCCACAAACGAGGTGTCGTCGCCTTCTCCGCTGTCATCTTCCGCGAAGGCGGACGATCCAGTAATCACCAGCGTTTCGGTTCAATCACGGCTGCCGCAGCGTACTGGATACCCCGCCTTGGCGGGGCATGACAGTGTGCCCTGAGGTCACTCCCCCGCCTGGAGCTTCCGCGGAAACAGCTCGCCAGCGCCCGTCGCCAACAGCCGCGGGCCCTCCGCCGGCGCATCGCTCTTGCTGAAATCGAGTTCCTCGATCCGTCCCGCCCGCTTTTCGATCTTGTCGGCGGAGATCAGGATCTGGCGGACGTCCTCGTTGGCGTCGGCAAAATGCTTCTGCAGCTTCAGCACGCGGTCGCGCAGGCGACCGAGATCGTCGCCGAGCTTGATCACCTCGGTCTGGATCTGGTCGGCGGCATCGCGCATCCGCGCGTCCTTCATGATCTGCTGCATCACCTGGATCGCGAGCATCAGCAGCGAGGGCGAGACCAGCACGACCTTGGCGCGATAGGCCTTCTGGATCACGTCGTCGAAGCCGTCATGGATCTCGGCGTAGACCGATTCCGACGGCACGAACATCAGCGCCATCTCCTGGGTCTCGCCGGGGACGAGGTATTTTTCGGCGATGTCGCTGACATGTTTCATCACGTCGCCGCGCAGCCGCTGCGTGGCAGTGCGTCGCTCCTCGTCGGTGCGGGCGTCGTGCAGCGCGGTCATCGCTTCCAGCGGGAATTTCGCGTCGATGCAGAGCGGGCGCTGGTCGGGCAGGAAGACGACGCAGTCGGGCCGTTTTCCCGTCGAGAGCGTGAACTGGAACTCGTAAGCGCCCTTCGGCAGGCCGTCCTGGACGATCGCCTCCATCCGCGCCTGGCCGAAGGCGCCGCGCGACTGCTTGTTGGCGAGCACGTCGCGCAAGGTCGTCACCTGCGTGGTCAGGTCGGTGAGGTTCTTGTGCGCGCTGTCGATGATGCCGAGCCGCTCGTGCAGCGCGCGCAGGCTCTCCATGGTGTTGCGGGTCGAGTGTTCCATCGACTGGCCGACGCGATGGGTCACCGAATCCAGCCGCTCGTTGACGGCCCGCGCCATCTCGGCCTGGCGTCCAGCCAGCGCCTCCGTCATGGCGTCGACCCGGCCGGAGGCCTCAGCTTGGGCGTGCAGCACCTGGGCGAGCCGCTCCTCGAGCTCGTCGGCCCGGATCGCCCCCGCCATCGCCAGTTCCGCGCCGCGACGCCCGGATCTGGCGACCACGACGGCAATCACCACCAGCAGGATGAGGACGAGGGTGCCGAAGCCGATCAGCGCATCGAACCCGCGCACCGGCCAGTCGCCCAGCATGAAAATGATCTCGTTCATGCCTGTCCTTCTAGCCGATTCGCGACGGGCCACGAACGAATAGCGAACATTTACGTTGATCGATCCCTCATTTTTTATGGTTAACCAAAGGTGAAGTTTATGGTTAGCGGAGGGTTAACGCGTTCCCGGCCGCATTGACCCGATGTCGCGCGCGGCTTAAATCGCCCGGCATGGCCCTCAGAGAAATCATCATCCTGCCCGACAAGCAGCTGCGTCTGGTCTCCAAGCCGATCGAGAAGGTCACGGCGGAGATCCGCAAGCTTGCCGACGACATGTTCGAGACGATGTATGACGCGCCCGGCATTGGCTTGGCGGCGATCCAGATCGCGCAACCGCTGCGGCTGATCACGATGGATCTCGCCAAGCCCAACCAGGACGGGGAGACCAAGCCGGAGCCGCGCGTCTTCATCAATCCGGAGATCATCGCCTCGTCTGAAGACCTGTCGGTCTACGAGGAAGGTTGCCTGTCGATTCCCGAATATTACGAGGAGGTCGAACGTCCCGCGAAAGTGCGTGTGCGCTTCACGGACCTCGACGGCAAGCTGCACGAGGAGGACGCCGAAGGCCTCTACGCCACCTGCATCCAGCACGAAATCGACCATCTCAATGGCGTGTTGTTCGTCGACTATCTCTCGAAGCTCAAGCGCGACCGCGTGATGAAGAAGTTCGAGAAAGCCGCCAAGCGCGCGGAGTAGAGTTTTTGGTGCTGCGCCACACTCCCCTGGGCTCCCTCCCCCCTTGTGGGGGAGGGCGGGGGAGAGGGGTAGCCGAGGAAATGGTCTAACGGGGAAGAAGAACCAGTCCGCACTCTCGTCGTGAGAGCGCGTCGTGTGGCACCCCCCTCCCTAGCCTTCCCCCACTGGGGAGGGAACGTACAGAGTCCCTGTCATGCCCCTTCGCCTGATTTTCATGGGCACGCCCGATTTCTCCGTGCCGACGCTGCTCGAACTGGTCGCGCATGGCCACGAGATCGTGGCCGTCTATACGCGCGCGCCGAAGCCGGGCGGCCGGCGCGGGCTGCAATTGCAGCCGACGCCCGTTGAAGAGGCCGCGCGAAAACTCGGTGTGCCGGTGCTGACACCGAGGACGTTGAAGACCCAGGAAGCGCTGGACGAATTCAGCGCCTTTGACGCCGACGCCGCCGTCGTCGTCGCCTATGGCATGATCCTGCCGCAGGCGATCCTCGATGCGCCGAAGCTCGGCTGTTACAACCTTCACGCCTCGCTGCTGCCGCGCTGGCGCGGCGCCGCGCCGATCAACCGCGCGATCATGGCCGGCGATGCCGAGAGCGGCGTGATGGTGATGAAGATGGATGTCGGCCTCGATACCGGCGATGTCGCCATGGCCGAGCGTCTCGCGATTTCAGACAACATGACTGCGCTGGATCTGCATGATCGCCTTTCCCGGCTGGGCGCCGATCTGATGGTGCGCGCCATGGCCGCCCTTGACCGCGGCGGCCTCCAGCTGAAAAAGCAGAGCGAAGAGGGCGTCACTTACGCCGCCAAGATCGACAAGGCCGAGGCCCGGATCGACTGGACAAAGCCTGCGCACGCCGTGCTGCGCCACATCCACGGTCTGTCGCCGTTTCCCGGTGCCTGGGCGGAGCTTGCCGGCGTCAGCGAGAATGCGCGAATCAAAATCCTGCGTTGTGAGCTTGCCAAGGGCTCCGGCGCGCCGGGCGAGGTGCTCGACGCCAAACTCACGATCGCCTGCGGCGAGGGCGCGATCCGCATCCTCGAGCTGCAGCGCGAGGGCAAAGGCCGGATGCAAGCGGCGGACTTTTTACGCGGCGTGAAGGTCGAGCCGCCGATGCGGCTCTGCTGATGCCCCGCTACAAGCTCACCCTCGAATATGACGGCGCGCCGTTCTTCGGCTGGCAGGTGCAGGACACGCTGCCGTCGGTGCAGGGCGCGCTGGAAGCCGCGGTGAAGGCGATGACCGGCGCGGATGTGCGGGTGCATGGCGCCGGCCGCACCGATGCGGGCGTGCACGCGCGTGGCCAGGTTGCGCATGTCGATATCGACAAGCAGTTTCCGCAGGGCCGTTTTCGCGATGGCCTCAATGCGCATCTGCGCCCGCATCCGGTGGCGGTGCTCGAAGCCGAGATCGTCCCTGACACGTTCGAGGCGCGCTTCTCGGCCGTGAAGCGTCACTATCGCTATCGCATCATCAACACCCGCGCCAATCTCGCGCTCGATGCCGGCCATGCCTGGCGCGTGCCGCGCCGGCTCGACTCTGAAGCGATGCATGCGGCCGCCCAACGCCTGCTCGGCAAGCACGATTTCACGACGTTTCGCGACACCGAGTGCCAGGCCAAATCGCCGGAGAAGACGCTCGACCAGCTCGACGTGCTGCGCGACGACCGCGAGATCATCATCGTCACCTCGGCGCGCTCGTTCCTGCACAGCCAGGTGCGCTCGATGGTGGGATCGCTGGTCTGGGTCGGCGAGGGCCGCTGGAGCGCCGACGATCTCTCCGCAGCGCTCGCGGCGCGCAACCGCTCTGCCTGCGGCATCGTCGCTCCGCCCGAGGGGCTGTATCTGATGAAGGTGGATTATTAGAGCGTGATGACGCCCCGGCGTCATGGCGGCCGGGCAGGCGGGACAAGCCCGGACATGACGGCGGAGGGTTTGGCGATAGTGGTCTCTTACCCAAAATACCGCGTCAAAATCCCGCGATAGACCTTGGTCAGGTTCTCCAGGTCCGTCACCGGCACGCGCTCGTTGACCTGGTGCATGGTCTGGCCGACCAGGCCGAACTCGATCACCGGGCAATAGCTCGAGATGAAGCGCGCATCGGAGGTGCCGCCTGATGTCGACAGCTCCGGTTTGCGGCCCGTCACCTCTTCGATCGCGGACACGGCGAGATCGGTGAACGGCCCCGGCTTGGTCACGAACACGTTGGAGTTCGATGGCTCCCAGACGATGCGAGCCTTGATGCGGTTGCCGCAGGCTTTGGCGAGACGCGACTCGACCAGCTCGCGCAAGGATGCCTGCGTATGGTTGTCGTTGTAACGGATGTTGAATCTGGCGCGGGCCTCGCCGGGGATGACGTTGAAGGCCTTGTTGCCGACGTCGACCGAGACGAATTCGAGATTGGAGGCCTGGAATTGCGCGCTGCCATTGTCGAGCGGCTCGTCGCTGATTGCCACGATCAGGCGCGAGATGTCCGGGACCGGATTGGCCGCGCGGTGCGGATAGGCGACGTGGCCCTGCACGCCGTCGACATAAAGCGTGCCGGATTGCGAACCGCGGCGGCCGACCTTGATGGTATCACCCAGCGTCTCGACATTGGAGGGCTCGCCGAGCACGCAATGGTCGAACGTCTCGCCGCGCTCGGCAGCCCATTTCAGCAGCTTGATCGTGCCGTTGATGGAAACGTCTTCCTCGTCGCCGGTGATCAGGAACGAGATCGAACCCTTGCCGTCCGGGCGTGGCTTGCCGCCGTTCGCGGCGAGATGCTCCAGTACGGCGGCGACCGAGCAGGCGATGCCGCCCTTCATGTCGACCGCGCCGCGGCCGTGCAGAAAACCGTCCTTGACCTCGCCGGAGAATGCGCCGACGCTCCAGGCGCTCTCGTCGCCGGGCGGCACCACGTCGGTATGGCCCGCAAAGGTGATGTGCGGCCCTTCAGCACCGATCCGCGCATAGAGATTGTCGATATCGGCGGTCCCGTCCTCGCTGAAGGTCACGCGGTGACAGGTGAAGCCTGCAGCGTTCAGCACCCTTTCAAGCACGCCGAGTGCGCCGGCGTCTTGAGGGGTTACCGAGGGGCAGCGGATGAGGTCGCGGGCAATGGAGAGGGCATCGGTCATGTGCCGCCTTAATCCCGCAGCAGCTCGTTGATGCTGGTCTTCGACCGCGTGCGCTCGTCGACGCGCTTGACGATCACGGCGCAGGCGGTGCTCGGGCCGATCTGGCCGTTCTTCATGGGCTTGCCGGGCAGCGCGCCGGGGACCACCACTGAATACTCGGGCACCTCCCCCATGAAGACCTCGCCGGTCTCGCGATCGACGATCTTGGTCGAGGCGCCGAGGAACACGCCCATCGACAGCACGGCGCCCTTGCGCACGATGACGCCCTCGGCGACCTCGCTGCGCGCGCCGATGAAGCAATCGTCCTCGATGATCACGGGCTCGGCCTGGAGCGGCTCGAGCACGCCGCCGATGCCGGCGCCGCCGGAGATATGCACCCGCTTGCCGATCTGCGCGCAGGAGCCGACGGTGGCCCAGGTGTCGACCATGGTGCTCTCATCGACGTAGGCGCCGAGATTGACGAAGGACGGCATCAGCACGACGTTCTTGGCGATGAAGGCGGAGCGGCGCACCACCGCGCCCGGCACCGCGCGAAAACCGGCGTCGCGAAAACGGTTCGGGCCCCAGCCTTCGAACTTCGAGGGCACCTTGTCCCACCAGTTGGCCTGGCCCGGGCCGCCGGGAATGACGTCCATGTCGTTGAGACGGAAGGACAGCAGCACGGCCTTCTTCAGCCACTGGTTGACCTTCCACTTGCCGTCGGCGCCGCGCTCGGCAACGCGGGCCTCGCCCTTGTCCAGTGTCTCCAGCGCCTGGGTCACGGCCTCGCGGACTTCGCCCTTGGTCGAGGTCGAGATGGTCTCACGCGCGTCGAAGGCGCTGTTGATCGTGGACTCCAGGGCGGACAAGGACATCGGGATTTCCTCTAGGTATCGGGAATTTTGATGGATTGGGGGCTTTTTCGGGATTTGGAGGGGCGAAGTCAAGGCATACTCCACCACCGTCCCGGGCTACGACTCTACCGAGACAGCCCGGCCAAAAACCCCGCCAGATCATCCGTGACATAGTCCACATGGGCGGCATCGCGGCCTTCCAGCTCCCAGTCCTCGCGTACCACTTCCTTGGTGCCGTCAGGCACCACCAGCACCGTGGTCATGCCGAGGTCATGCGGGACGGTGAGGTTGCGGGCGAGATCTTCGAACATGGCTGATCTGGTCGGGTCGACCGCATGGTGGCTGAGGAATTTCTGATAGGTCTGCGCCGCCGGCTTGGGCTCGAATTCGGCGGCGATGATGTCGAACACGCCGTCGAAATGCGAACCGAGGCCGAGCCGCGCCAGCACCGCATCAACATGGTCGACCGAGCCGTTGGTCAGGATCAGCTTGCGGCCCGGCAGCTTTGCGATGGACGCCCCGAGCGCCGGGTTCGGCTCCAGCGGCGAATGATCGATCTTGTGGACGTAAGCCAGATAGTCGTCGGCGCGCACGCCATGCAGGGTCATCATGCCGCGCATGGTGGTGCCGAAGCGGCGGTAATAATCCTTCTGGATCTTGCGCGCTTGTTCCGGCGTGACGTTCAGCCAGTTGCAGACGAACTCGCCGATTCTGGCATCGACCTGCTGCCACAGGTTGACGTGATGCGGGTAGAGCGTGTTGTCGAGGTCGAACACCCAGGTGTCGACATGGGCAAAGGCGCGGGGCGATTTCATCAAAATTCTCTCGATCACGGCAACGCAAAGCGCAACGTCTTGCCGCCGCTCGACATGTCCACGGCGCCGAATCCGGTCGCTGCAAATCCGCGCGCGCCGCAATCGGTCTGCTCGACGGTCTCGAACTTGGTCTCGCGGGTGCAGAGCTGCTTGTCGCCGCCCCAGTCCAGCGGCCTGTCCTTCAGCTTGATGACGCGGTTGTCGCCGTCGACGGCTTCCGCGAAGCTGAAGATCTGCTTCGGCTGCCCGGTCACGTCGGGATGCAGGCACGTTTTGGGGTCGATGCGATACCAGCCGCGGCTCGTCACCGCCTTGCCGTCGTCGGTGGCGACCGCTGCCATCACCTTGTGCGGCGTGTCGTTGCACCAGGTGAGACCACTCGGGGACGGCGTCTGCGCGGCTTCGACCATGGTCTTGAAGAGATTCGGCGAGGAGACCACGTCCGGGGACAATCCGCGGCTCTTCAGGAAGGCTGCGAGGGCGGCCTGCGTCTTCGGTCCATCGACGCCGTCGATCGCGCCGATATCGTAGCCCGCGATCACCAGCAGCCGCTGGATGCCGGCAAGCCGCGCCTGTTCGTCGTCATATTCGGAATCCTCGGCGAGATAGGCGACGAGATTGCCGTCGTCGCCTGTCGTCGGGGTGATCTGGGTAAAGGGTGCTTGCGTCTGGCCGCTGCGGCACTGGCGCGCCGCGGCGATGACGAAATTGTCCGGCGCCACGCACAGCATGTCGCTGCCGTTCTGCGGGATGGGAGACGCGCCATAGATGCCGAGCGCGCGGGCATTGAGGAGGATGCGGTCGGCGGTGAGGGTTCCCTGCACCACCACGCGGCAGGTCGCGGGATCGATCCTGAACCAGCCCCGCGTCGCGGTGGCCGCCCTGTCGTCGATGCCGATCGCGGCCTCGACCACATAGGACATGCGGTTGCAGATCTTGAGATCGGCGACGGCCGGTGCGGAGGAGAAGACGAACGACACCGCCGCGGCCGGCAACGTCATGAGGAAGCGCGCGAGGGCAGAGCGGCGCGCGCGCCGCTCTCCCAGCTCCGTTCCTGTCCGCTCCCGCTTCACTTGTGGATCAGCGTTCCCGTGCCCGTGTTGGTGAAGAGCTCGAGCAGCACGGCGTGCTGCATCTTGCCGTCGATGATGACGACGCCCTCGACGCCCTGCTCGAGCGCGTAGATGCAGGTCTCGACCTTCGGGATCATGCCGCCGGAAATGGTGCCGTCGGCAATCAGCTTGCGCGCGTCCTTCACCGAGAGCTGCGGGATCAGCTTCTTCGACTTGTCGAGCACGCCGGGCACGTCGGTGAGCAGCAACAGGCGTTTCGCCTTGAGCGCGCCGGCGACAGCGCCGGCAAACGTGTCGGCGTTGATGTTCAGCGTCTGGCCCTCTTTCGAGGTCGCGAGCGGCGCCAGCACCGGGATCAGCTCGTAGCCGATCAGCTGGTTGAGCAGCGTCAGATCGACCTTCTCGGGGTCGCCGACGAAGCCGAGATCGACGGCCTTCTCGATATGCGAGTCCGGGTCGATGATGGTGCGCGTCGTCTTCGTCGCCTTCACCATGTTGCCGTCCTTGCCGGAGAGACCCACGGCCTTGCCGCCGGCTTCGTTGATGTAGCCGACGATCTGCTTGTTGACGGAGCCTGCCAGCACCATCTCGACGATCTCGATGGTCGCGGCGTCGGTGATGCGCAGGCCGGCTGCGAATTCCGAGACGATGCCGAGGCGCTTGAGCATGGTCGCGATCTGCGGCCCGCCGCCGTGCACGACCACCGGATTGATCGCAGTCTGCTCCAGCAGCACGATGTCGCGCGCAAAGTTCTTCGCGGTCTCCTCGTCGCCCATGGCATGGCCGCCATATTTGATGACGATGGTTTCTTCGTCGTACTGCTGCATGTGCGGCAGCGCTTCGGACAGGATGCGGGCCTGGTCGAGCGGGGAGATTTCGGTCATGAGGCGGATCTCGCTGGCGGGACAAACGCGGGTTCGCGTTCTATCTGATTGGCGGGCGAGGCGCAAAGTGGGGTTGGCATGCCGCCGTTACGGATCAGCGCGCAGGCACCACCGCCGCCAGCGTCACCGCCAGCCAGCTCAAGATCATCAGCGTTCCCCCTGACGGTGCAGCCATCGGAAACAGCTGATGGCCGGCATATTGCCGCAAGGTGAGGTCGCCCGCGAACAACGCCGCGCCGATGACGAAGCCGAATGCGGCGATCAGGCCAATTCCGCCGTGCAGAAGGCCGCGCGCGAGCAAGGCTGTCACCGCCGATATGGCAGTTGCATGAAACAGCAGCATGGCGCTGGCCGAGGCAAGCCGGCCGGCGTCCGCGCCGTGGGCGGCGGCGGCGGCCAGCGCGACGCCGGCGGCGCCCATCAAGCCGGCGAGCGCGATCAGCAGGCGCGCCATCACTTGGTCCGCTCTTCCAGCAGCTTCGCCATCGCGGCGCGCAGCTCCGCCATGCCGGTCGATGAGCGCGACGACGTCGCGATCACGTTCGGGAACGCAGCCGGATGTTTCGCAAGCGCGGCTTCCGTCTCCGTGATGCAGGACTGGAGTTCGGAGGCCTTCACCTGGTCGGCCTTGGTCAGCACGACCTGGTAGCTGACGGCGGAGCGGTCGAGCGTCTTGAGGACTTCGAGATCGACGTCCTTCAGTCCATGCCGCGCATCGATCAGCACATAGACGCGCGCGAGCGAGGCGCGGCCGAGCAGGAACGTGTGGATCAGCTCGGTCCAGGACGCGACCTGGCTCTTCGGTGCCTTGGCATAGCCATAGCCGGGCATGTCGACGAGCCGCAGGTCGGTCTTCCCTGGAACCTCGAAGAAGATCAGCTCCTGCGTGCGCCCGGGCGTATGCGAGGTGCGCGCCAGCGCGTTACGCCCCGTCAGCGCGTTGATCAGGCTCGATTTGCCGACATTGGAGCGTCCGGCGAAGGCGATCTCCAGCCCTGCCATCGGCGGCAGCGTCTGGATCGAGGGCGAAGCCCAGATGAACTGCCAGTCGCGCGCGAACAGCTTGCGCCCGGTTTCGATCAGCTTCGCATCTTTGTCGTCGGTCATGCGAAGGCTCGCTGTTTCCCCGCGTCATTGCGAGCGACTTGTCCGCCGTAGCTCGAACAGCCAAGGCGGAAGCGAGGCGCGCGCAATGACGGCTACGTCGCCTTCCTCGCGAACGTCGCCTTCAGATTGTCGAACAACTCCACCTTCACCCCATTGCGGCGCATGATGAAGCTCTGCTGGAGCACGGAGAGCGTGTTGTTCCAGGCCCAGTAGATCACCAGCCCAGCGGGGAAGCCCGCCAGCATGAAGGTGAAGATCACCGGCATCCAGTTGAAGATGACCTGCTGCGTCGGATCCGGCGGCGTCGGGTTCAGCTTCATCTGGAACCACATCGTGACGCCCATGATGAGGGGCCAGATGCCGAGATGCAGATAGTGCCCGAACAGCGGCAGCGCGGTCGGATCGTAGTGCAGCAGGCCGAACAGCGTGAACAGATTGGTCGGATCGGGTGAGGAGAGGTCCTTGATCCAGCCGAAGAACGGCGCGTGCCGCATTTCGATGGTGACGAACAGCACCTTGTAGAGCGAGAAGAACACCGGGATCTGGATCACCACGGGAAGACAGCCGGCGACCGGATTGATCTTCTCCTTCTTGTAGATCTCCATCATCTCCTGCTGCTGCTTCACCTTGTCGTCGGGGTAGCGCTCTTTCAGCGCCTGAAGCTGCGGCTGGACCGACTTCATCTTCGCCATCGAGGCGTAGGACTTGTTTGCCAGCGGGAAGAACAGCAGCTTCACGATGACAGTCACGAGCAGGATCGAGATGCCGAAATTGCCGAAGAAGCGGTAGAAGAAGTCGAGGCCGAGGAACATCGGCTTGGTGATGAAGTAGAACCAGCCCCAGTCGATCAGAAGATCGAAATGATTGAGGCCGAGCGCCTTGTTGTAGCCGCCGAGCCCCGCGAACGGGAACACGCCGACGACGCCGGCTTCCTTGGCACCGGCGAACAGCCGCGCATTTGCGGTCGCGGTGCCGCCGATCGCGACCGTGACGGGGTCGAGCAGATAGTCGGTCTGGTAGGTGTGGACGTTGCCGGTGAGGTTCGAGGAGAACTTCGCCTGGAGCTGCGCACTGGTGTCGGGCAGCAGCGCCGAGGCCCAGTACTTGTCGGTCATGCCGAGCCAGCCATTGGTCGCCTTGAAGCTGACCGACTTGGCCTCGTCGATCTTCTTGTAGGCGTATTCCTGCAAGCCATCGAGATAGCCGATCAGGCCTTCATGCAGGATGTAGTAGCCGGAGACCTGCGGCGTGCCGTGACGGGAGATCAGGGCGAACGGATAGAGCGTCACCGGCGCGTTGCCGACATTGCTCACGTCGTCCTTGATGCTGAAGAGATAATGGTCGTCAACCGAGATGGTGCGGCGGAAGCTGAGACCTTCGCCATTGTCCCACTTCAGCACGACAGGCGTCGTCGGCGTCAGGCTGCCGCTGCCGTCCTGCTGCCAGACGGTCTGGGCATCGGGCATCTTCGACGTCACGCCCGTCGCGGCCACCCAGCCGAACTCGGCGTAATAGGGCTCTGCCGTGCCGGAGGGCGAATAGAGAATGATCGGCGGCGACTGCGGATCGACGGTCTCGCGGAATTGCAGCAGCGCGAGGTCGTCGATGCGGCCGCCCTTCAGCGAAATGCTGCCGGCGAGACGCGGCGTATCGATCTTGACGCGGGGGCTGGCGGCGATTGCGGCCTCGCGGGCCACGACCGGCTGGGCCGGCTGGTTTGCGCCCGGCGCGGTGGTCGGCGTCGTCGTGCTGCCGGCCTGCGGCGTGGCGCCCGGCGTCGCGGAGGCCGTCGGTTGCGGATTGGCCTTCTGCAGCTCGGCCTGCGCCTGTTGCTGGGCGCGCTGCTTCTCCATCGCCGGCACGTTGTAGAAGTACTGCCAGGCGATCAGCACCAGGCCGGACAGAATGACGGCGAGGATGGTATTGCGATTGTCGGTCATCACTATGGTCTCGTCATCAATCCGGTTTGCGGCTGGTCGCGGGAGCTGGACCGTCGGTTCTTGGGCCGCGTCGTTTTTGCGTATGCCGCGCGGGTTTCGCGAACGCCATGCGCAGATCGTCGAGCATGGTCGTGAAGTCGCGCGAAAGCGCGTCCCTGCGGCCGACTAGCACGTAATCATGATGGGGATGCATCGATACCGGATCGAGCCGCTTCACCAATTCGCGAAGCCGGCGCCGGATGCGATTGCGCTCGGGGGCGTTGCCGTTCTTTTTGGTAACGGTGAAGCCGATCCTGACGGGGCCAAGATCGTCGCGGTCAAGGCTTTGTCGGTCAAGGCTTTGCAGGACGAACGCGGGACTATTCACCCGCGCGCCATTGGCAACGGCGAGGAAATCCGCTCGCTGCCTCAGCCGATCCATGATGAAATCCCGGGAAAGGGGGTCCGGCTCAGGCGCTCAGACGCTTGCGGCCGCGGGCGCGGCGGGCGGCGAGAACCTTGCGGCCGCCGGCAGTCGCGAGACGAGCACGGAAGCCGTGACGGCGCTTGCGCACCAGTTTGCTGGGTTGATAAGTCCGCTTCACGGGTTTTTCTCCGCTGACCGGGCAATGTGCCTGTAGAATTGATGATAAAGTCCGGAAGATGCGGCCCCAAACGAGCCATTTCCGGCCCCAGAAGAGCCGCTCCCGGTGTCGCACCGGGTCATCGCGGACAATTTGCGCGGCTTATAAGCGAGCGTCTTGTTTTCGTCAACGCCGCAAGATCGCCCGGTTCCGGTGAATATCACTGTTTCGTTGGGGTTTTTAACTCTTGAGGTGGCGGATAGCCGGATCAGCGCCTACATCCCACCTCGGCAGATTAGCGATCCGTAATTTGACCGGCCCCCGGGCGGGTCGCATCCTCCACCAGCCAATGCCAGCAGGGGCGAATTCCGTGGCAGCGACGGACCTTCAGCAGCGGACCCAGGATCTGGAGCAAGCTCTGGACCAAGATCTGGATCGGCCAGCGGACCAGCCGGATTCGGCGATGCGGTCCAGTGGCCCGGGCGGGCTTGGGCTGTCAGGCAAGCTGTTGCTGCTGACCGTCCCCCTGGTGATGATCGCGGCCGTCCTGCTCTACGTGCCTGCGATCGCGAACTTCTGGGTCAACCGGCTCAACGACCGCGTCGCCGCGGCCAACACGGCGGCGCTGGTGCTCGATGCGGCGCCGCTCGGCATGGTGCCGGATTCGCTGTCGCGGCAGATCCTGAAGAGCATCAATGCGCGCGCGGTCGCAATCAAGATGGGCCAGCAGCGCCGCCTGCTCGCCAGCGACAATCTGCCGGCGACGATCGAGCACGACGTCGATTTGCGTGACCTGACGGTGTGGCAGGCCATCACCGGCTCGTTCCAGATGATGCTGGAGACCGGCAACCAGCCGATCCGCATCGTCGGCCCCGGCGTCGGCGACGCCCAGTTCATCGAGATCGTCACCGACGAGCAGCCTTTGCGGCAGTCGATGTACCGCTTTTCCCGCAACGTCGTGGTGGTCGCGCTGATCATCGGCGTCCTGACCGCCGGCCTCGTCTATCTCGCACTTCATTATCTCTTCGTGCGGCCGATGCGGCGGCTGACTGCGAGCCTGGTGGGCTTCCACGAAAACCCCGAAAGCTCGGCGCGGATCATCGTGCCGAGCCAGCGCAGCGACGAGATCGGCGTCGCCGAGCGCGAACTGTCGGACATGCAGCGCGACCTGATGTCGATGCTGCATCAGAAGAGCCGGCTCGCCGCGCTCGGCCTCGCCGTCTCCAAGATCAATCACGATCTGCGCAATCTGCTGGCCTCGGCGCAGCTGCTGTCGGACCAGCTCGCCAGCGTGCCTGATCCCAGGGTGCAGCGTTTTGCGCCGAAGCTGGTGCGTTCGCTCGAGCGGGCCATTGCCTTCTGCCAGTCGACGCTGTCCTACGGCCGCGCCCAGGAGGCCGCGCCCGATCGCCGCATGATGCTGGTCGAGCCTGTCGTGCTCGAGGTGCGCGAGACCGCGGGTCTTGCCAATGACGCAACGATCGCCTGGGTCGCCGCGATCGAGCGCGGCCTCGCGGTCGACGCCGATCCCGACCAGCTGTTTCGCGTGCTGCTCAACCTCGTGCGCAATGCCGCCCAGGCGCTGGAGAGCCATGCCTCCGGCGACGGTGGTCCGCAGCAGATCCGGATCACCGGAAAGCGCGAAGGCGCGGTTGCCATCCTGGAAGTCTCCGATACCGGCCCGGGCGTGCCCCAGAAGACCCGCGAGCACCTGTTCGAGGCGTTCCAGACCTCTGGCCGTCCCGGCGGCAGCGGGCTCGGCCTCGCCATCGCCGCCGAGCTGGTGCGCGCCCATGGTGGCGACATCCACCTGGTCGAAGGCACCATCGGCGCCACCTTCCGGATCGTCATCCCCGACCGCCCCGTGGAACTCCTCTCCATCCGCAACGAGCGGGCGCGGGCGTAGTCGGCCAGAGGCCGATCCAAAAACCGTCATCTCTCTGCAAAATCTCCCCCTCCCGGACCTTGCCAACGCCGGCAAGAGCGGTTAGTCAGAGCGCTCTTTCGCACCCCTCCGGCGCTGTCCGGAGGCTGCCTGCGGGCCCAGCCCGCACTGTCAGCGAAAAACGCGCCCGTAGCTCAGCTGGATAGAGCATCAGACTACGAATCTGAGGGTCGGACGTTCGAATCGTTCCGGGCGCGCCATTTGGCAATTGCCGATTTTCCAAGCAGCAAGCGGGGTGGGGCTGTCACCGCAGGCCGCAGGCGGTGAATAAAGCCGCGTCTCGACCGCGCCATACGGCCGCTGCGCGGGCGCTCGCCAGGCGGGGCACGCGTAGAGCGCACTATTCCCGTCATTCACCTCATCCGGCGCATCGCGCCCCCCACCTCCATAAGCGGAATCATGTCGGGCCTTCAGATTCTGGACGCTTGTCAAAATAGCGGAGTGAAGTAATAATTATAGAAGATAATTAATATGGGGAGGGACCGCCGTGAAGACTGGCTTGATATCGACCGCCGCGCTGGTTGCGCTGTTGGGATCTACGACTCTGGCCCGCGCTGATGGAGAGGCCTGCTCAAAGGTCACCACCGCGTCGCTGGCCATGGCCGGCGTCGAGATCACGGGATCGAAGATGCAGGAGGCCGCGAATGGGCTGGCCCGGCATTGCATCGTGACGGGGCTCGCCAACAGGCGCACCGGCGCCGATGGGAAATCCTATGCCATCCAGTTCGAGCTTCGCCTGCCGGCCGAATGGAACGGCCGCTTCCTGCACCAGGTGAACGGCGGCAATGACGGCATCGTCGTGCCGGCGCTCGGCGACAAGCCTGATGGTTTTGCCTCGGGCGGCATGGTGCCGCTGGCGCGCGGCTTTGCGGTGCTGTCCTCCGACAGCGGACATTCCGGCGCGGACCCCGCGAACCAATCGTTGGGCCTCGCCGCGGGCGCGGCCTTCGGCCTCGATCCACAGGCGCGACGCGACTATGGCTATGCCGCCGACATGACGCTCGCGCCGGTGGCGAAGCAGATCATCGCGCTGCATTACGGCCGCAAGCCTGATCGCTCCTACATGGCCGGTTGCTCCAATGGTGGGCGCCACGCCATGGTCGCGGCCTCGCGCATGCCGGAGAACTACGATGGCTTTCTTGTCGGCAATCCCGGCTTCGATCTGCCGCGGGCTGCGATCCAGCACGCCTGGGACGTGCAGGCCTTCCTGAAGGCCGATACGGATCTGCGCAAATCGATTACGAAGGAGGACGCGCAGCTCATCGCGTCCCGCATCACGGAAGCCTGCGACGCGCTCGACGGCGTCAAGGATGGTCTGACGGCCAATCTCGCCGCGTGCCAGAAGGCCTTCGATCTCAAGAGCCTGACTTGCACGCCGGGCCAGACCAATGCGTGCCTGCCCGAGGCCAAGGTCGATGCGCTCAAGATGAGCCTCGCCGGGCCGAAGAACTCCAAAGGCGAGGCGCTCTATTCCGACTGGCCTCTCGATGGCGGCATCGGCACCGGAAACTGGCGAGCCTGGAAGATCGAGAGCCCGGTCGCGCCCTGGAACAATTATCCGATCATCGCCACCATGGGCGCCGCATCCTTGAACTACATCTTCTCCACGCCGCCGGTGGCGGTCGAAGGCAGCAACGACAAGCTGATCGATGCGCTCAAGGCCTATGATTTCGACAAGGACGCGCCAAAGATCTTCGCCAGGAACGATACGTTCACGGAATCGGCCATGGACTTCATGACGCCGCCCGACATCGACGATCCCAAGCTCGCGGCCCTGCAAAAGGCCGGCGGCAAGATGTTGATCTATCACGGCCAGGCCGATCCGGTGTTCTCGGTGAACGACACCATCCGCTGGTACGACCGTCTCGACAAAAACCTGCAAGGTCATGCCGACGGCATCGCGCGCCTGTTCACCATCCCCGGTGAAACCCATTGCGGCGGCGGCGTCGCGCTCGACAAGTTCGATGCGCTCACCGCGCTGACCGATTGGGTGGAAAAGGGCAAGGCACCCGACCGCATCATCGCCTCCGCCAATCCCGCGAACAAGGAAGTGCCGGCTTCCTGGAGCCCGACCCGCACGCGTCCGCTGTGCCCGTATCCGAGCTATGCCGCCTATTCGGGGCAGGGCGATAGCGAGGACGCCGCGAACTTCGTCTGCAAGACGCCGTAGCGTAGCCATCCTCGCCTCTCCGCTTGCGCGGAGAGGCGAGGATTGCATCGAGGTGCGATCCGCGTGAGGGAAGCTTTCGTCAGTCGCGCGCCCTCTGTAGTCGCTCCGCTCGCAATGACGGGAAGGCGCGACACCGGCCCTCTTATCCAGCCGTCCAATCGGGCAGCAACTCCGCCGCGTCGGTCCCTTTCTTGCGCTGCTTACCCGGCGCTACCCATGCTATGCACCGTTCTCTGCCATCGATAACTGACGGATCGCACGCAATGACACCACACAATGTCGGCCGCAGCCGGGAGGACATCGCGCTTTGGCTGGCGATCGGCGGCATTCTTGCAACCGCTATCGGGTTTTCCTGGAATCCAACCCCGGTTGCGCAGGCGCTCGCGGCTGTTTTCATTGCCTGCGCACTGGTCCACGCCGCCTTTGCCTATGGCGCGCGGCGCGCCTTGATCCTGTTCGTTGCTTGCAATGCAATTGCCTTTGCGATGGAAAACCTCGGTGCCGCCACGGGCTTTCCATTCGGCGTCTATCATTTCGAGGTCGGCGCGGACTTGCCGCATGTCGGACTCATTCCGATCATCGTCGGTCCGCTATGGTTCGGGGCGGGCTATTTTTCGTGGGTGGTCGCGTCAGTTCTGCTTGATGGCGCCGACCGTCAGCTCGATCGCCCTTTCAACCTGATCGCGCTGCCCCTCGTCGCCGCGTTCGTGATGACCCAATGGGATCTCGTGATGGATGCCCCCAACGCGACGATCGCCAGGGTCTGGATATGGCACGACGGCGGCGGAGTATTCGGTGTTCCTCTCTCCAACTTTGTTGGCTGGCTTTTCACGTCATGGCTGATCTTCCTGGCCTTCGCACTCTACCTGCGCACCGGACTCCGGCCGGATGCAAGCATTGGCCACAGGTTGCCAGCGACCGGCATCCTTTTCTATGTCGGCGCCGGCCTCACGCACCTCGTGCCCTGGATCATGGGACAGACCGGCGAAGCCGTCGATGCCAGGGGGTATGGCTGGCAGGTTCACGACATCCGCGAAGCCACTGTCGCGATCCTGCTTCTGACGATGGTCTTCACCGCGTTGCTGGCGACGCTACGAGCCGGGCTATCCCTAGACGACCTCGACGGTTGCCGCCTCGAACTGGGTGCCGGCCGTACGATGGCGGGCGAGAACCTCGCCTGACAGCTCCGTGACCTCGTTCTGCGCGGTGCCGTCGAGCATGGTGCGGACGCGCCGGCTTGACGCCTCCAGCACATCAGGATCGAGCTTGCCGGAATCGACGCCGTTGATGATCGATTGCGCGAGGAAGCGGGCGCGTTCGGTGTCGGTCAGATGCGAGCAGATCATCAGCATGTCGTTGCCGGCAGCCATGAAGCGCGCGCCGGCATCAGGCGCATCTAACCGGCCCGCCATCGCGCGCATGCCGACGTCGTCGGACACGATCACGCCGCGGAAATTCATCGCCTCCCGCAGCAGCCCCCGCGTGATCGCGCGCGACAGCGTGACGGGATCGTTGGGGTCGAGCTTCCGGTAGAGGATGTGCGACGTCATCATCATCTCGATGCCGCCCTCGATCGCCGCGGCGAAGGGCTTCAGCTCGCGCGCCTTGATCTGATCGAGGTCGAGGTCGAGCACCGGCAATTCGTGATGCGAATCCACCTGGGTGTCGCCATGTCCCGGGAAATGCTTGCCGCAGGCCCGGACGCCGCGGCGTTCCATGGCCCTGGTGAACGGCAGCATCGATTTGATGACTTCGTCGGCGGTGCGGCCGAAGGCGCGCTCGCCGATCACAGGGTTGGCGGGATTGGAATGAATGTCCAGCACCGGCGCGAAGTTCAGGTTGCAGCCGAGCGAGGCAAGCTCGGCGCCCATGGCGTCGCCGACCTGCTCAGCGGTGCCGGCCCAGCGGGCCGCATAGGAAAAGCGCGTGATTGGCGCTGGCGTGCGGCACACGCGCCCGCCCTCGTGATCGATCGCGATGAACTGCTTGTCGCGCTGCGAGGCGTCGCGAATGGCGGCGATCAGGTCGCGGTGAACAGACAGCCAGTCCCGATAGGACAGATCGTGACGGAAATTGCTCTTGTAGAGGATGACGCCCGCGGGCCTGAGATCTCTCAACAGCGCGCGATCGCGGTCATCGAGGACGCTCGCCGGCTTCAGGCCGATGAAGAAATGGTCACCGACCGTTGCAAGAAGGGAATCGCTCATCCGCCGGGCCGCCACAGATTGCTGGGGTTGATTGAGATGGAGCTGGACGCGACGCGAACAATCAGCTCCCGCACGAGCCGTCGAACCGCCCGCGTCGCCAGTATATTATTTCAAATTCCTTAACGGAATCAATCTTCAAATCAAAGGCGGGGACAGCTTCGCCGGCAGGGTCAGTGTTGAGTGGCCTGCCGGCGCAGCATTTTTCACGCAGCAGCGAGCGCCGGCTGCACCGGCTTGCGGCCGATCATCAACGACAGCACGGCCGCGACGATGCCGGTTGCGCCGGCGATCATGAAGGCCTGCAGATAATCGCCCTGCGACGAGCGCATGAAGCCGGCGAAGAACGCGGCGCAGGCCGCGCCCAGCTGATGCCCGGCGACGACCCAGCCGAAGATCAGCGGCGCATTCTTGTCGCCGAACGCCTCGTTGGCGATGCGCACGGTCGGGGGCACGGTCGCGATCCAGTCGAGGCCGTAGAACACCGCGAACACCGACAGGCTGACGAAGGAGAAATCCGAGTAGGGCAGGTAGATCAGCGAGAGCCCGCGCAGGCCGTAATAGAAGAACAAGAGCTTGCGCGGATCGAAGCGGTCGGTGAGCCAGCCCGACAGCGTGGTGCCGAACAGGTCGAAGAACCCCATCAGCGCCAGCAGGCTCGCGGCCTGCACCTCGAAGATACCGTGGTCGCCGCAGAACGCGATCAGATGGGTGCCGACGAGGCCGTTGGTGGTGAAGCCGCAGATGAAGAAGGTCGCGAACAGGAACCAGAAGGTCGGCGTCTTCGCGGCGCGCAACAAGTTGCTGATCGCTGCGACGAACGGATTGCCCTGCGCCGGCGCCGCGGGCTGGTCCTCGTGCGGGCTGCCGTAGGAGCGCAGGCCGATCGCGGCGGGGCGCTCCGGCACCAGAAAATAGACCAGCGGGATCAGCGCCGCGCAGCATGCCGCCACCGTCAGCACCACAGGCCTCCAGCCGCCCCATTCGACCAGGCTCGCAAGCCCCGGCATGAAGATCAGCGTGCCGGTCGCGGTGCTCGCCGTCAGCAATCCCATGACGAGGCCGCGATTGGTGGTGAACCAGCGATTGACGATGGTGGCGCCGAGCACGTTGGCGACCGCGCCCGAGCCGATGCCGGACAGCAGTCCCCAGGTCAGGAACAACTGCCAAGGCGCGGTCATGAAATAGCTCGCGGCCGTCGCGGCCGACATCAGCGCGAGCGCCCCGAGCACGGTGCGGCGGATGCCGAAGCGCTGCATCACGGCCGCGGCAAAGGGACCGGCAAGGCCATAGAGGAAGATGCCGATGGCGGCCGACGACGAGATCACGCTGACGTCCCAGCCGAAGGCTTTCTGCAGCGGCAGCATCAGCACGCCCGGCGTCGCGCGCAGGCCGGCGGAGGCGAGCAGCGCCAGGAAGATCACGGCAACGACGACGAAGGCGTATTTTGCGCCGAACGGCCGCCGCGAGACCGGGGAGGATTGAACCGGGGCTCGTTGAAAAGCAGGATTGGGCATGTTACTTACCGGTACGTATTGGGGTGCCGTAGTAATACGTACCGGTCAGTAACATTGTCAAGCCCAAGATCGAGCCAAATCAAGCCATGCCGAAGCACGAACAAAGCCAGATGCCGAAAAACGCCGAAAAGCCCGCACGCACGCCGCTCCGGGCCGCCGACCGGATCAGGGCCTCCGCCAGCGAATTGTTCTATCGCGAGGGCATTCGCGCCGTCGGCGTCGACGAGGTGGTGGACCGCGCCGGCGTGACCAAGCCCAGCCTCTATCGCAGCTTCGCCTCCAAGGACGATCTCGCCGCCGCCTATTTGCGCGATTACGATCTGAGCTTCTGGGAGAACTTCGAACGCCCCGGGGGCAAGACCTATAGCAATGCGCGCGACCACGTGCTCGCCTATATCGGCCAGCTTGCGCCGCGCGCCGTCGCCAAGGGCTATCGCGGCTGCGGCCTCAGCAACGCCGCGGTGGAATATCCCTCGCGCGACAATCCCGCGCGCCAGGTCGCCGAAGCCCACAAGAAGGTCTTCCGCAGGCGCCTGCGCGAGCTCGCGGCGCAGATGGGCGCGCGCCAGCCGAACGTGCTCGGCGATGCGCTGCTGCTCCTGATCGAAGGCATCTACGTCACCGGTCAGCAATCCGAAGACGGCCCGGCGCAGTCGGCGCTTGCGGCGGCGAAGCTGTTGATCGATGCGAGCGTGAAGGCGGGATGACATATCCCGTGAACACCGCGTTAGGCAGCCGATAACCGCGGGAACTTCCACTTTTTCCCGACGTTAGGCTGGCGGCACGTACGAGCGGCCGGCTTCGCGACATGAAGAACTTTGCCAACGCAGAATTTTCCCCGGAGGTGATCGAGCTCATGACAATCGCCCTGGAAGCCGCGGTCGCGACCCTGCCGGAACCCGTGCATTCCTCGCATGTCACCGCGCTCGCCGAATCCATCCTGCGCACAGCAGGCGCGGGAGAGCGTGATGTGGCGAACTTGCAAAGGGTCGCCTTGCTGGAGCTGCAACTGGCGCCGCGGAACGGATGAGACCGACATGAGGACGCTGGCCGCCGCTGTCATTGCACTCTCTGTCGGGTCGGCGGTGCCTGCCCAGGCGGACACCTGGACGACCTATCGCATTCCCGAATCCGGAACCTCGGTCGACATCCCCGTCTCGATCTTCACTGAACCGGCCGGGAAGCCCGACGGATATGGTCAGAAATTTCGTACGCCGGATGGCAGCGCCGATCTCACCATACAAGCCGTTCGCCGAGACCGCGGCATGTCGCCCGCCACGTTCCTCGCTGCGAAGGACCCGCCGTCGGCGATCGTCTACAAGCGGGTCGCACCGGACTTCTTCGTGGTCTCCAGCATCAAGCGCGACAAGATCTGGTACGACCGCTGCAACTTCTCGCGCCGCTATGTGCATTGCGTGCTGATCAACTATCCAGCGGCCGAGAAGCGGCAATGGGACGAGGCCGTCACGCGCATCAGCCACAGTTTGAGCGGGGGCTGACCGTCACCGGCAAAAGGACTGCCGGCCCGGACCGCCGCGCTCGCGGATTACGGGCAAGCCGTCGGCCCGCATCAACCGGAACGCAACATCGTCATCGACCGCAGGGATGGTGTCGGTCATGCGGCCTGCTCGAGCCTTGCGTCAATCTCCTGGCGGAGCGCCGCGAAATCGATCGGTTTGGTCAATAGGCCGGTCGCGCCTTTCTCCAGCGCCTTGCGTTTGGTTTCGGCATCGCCATAGGCCGTGATCATGATGACGGGGACATCGGGTCGGGCCGAGCGCACGATCGGCAGCATCTCCAGCCCGCTCATCCCGGGCATGTTGATATCGGACAGGATCAGGATGAGGGTGGCATCGCGAATCTCGAGCGCGCGTTGCAGCGCGACCGAGGCCGAAGGCGCAAACTCCATGAGAAAACGGCCGCGCCGCAGATCGCCCCGGAAGTGCTGGCGGAACAGCATTTCCACGTCGGGCTCGTCATCCACGACCAGGATATAAACGCTCAACTCTTGCCTCCGGTCTGCAGCGGTGCGGTCGCGGTGCGCGGCAGCGTGATGATGAATTCGGTAAAGGCGCCAGGCTCGGTATCGACGTCGATCCGTCCGCCATGCTGCTTTACGATGATGTCATGGCAGATCGAAAGGCCGAGCCCCGTTCCTTCGCCGGCCGGCTTGGTGGTGAAGAATGGGTTGAATATGTTTTCCTTGACCTCGGCGGGAATGCCGGTGCCGTTGTCGCGAAACCGGATTTCAACGGCGCTGCCGAGATTTCTCGTTGTCGCGCTGAGCCTTGGCTCGAAACCGTCGCCTGCGCCTTCCTTGCGCTTGGTGGCTGCGTAGAAGCCGTTTGCAATCAGGTTGAGGAACACGCGCGTGACGTCCTGCGGGTAGAGATCGATCCTCTCCGTGCTGGGGTCGAAGTATCGCTCGAGCGTGATGTTGAAGCCCGGTTTCTCCGCACGCGCACCGTGATAGGCGAGGTTGAGACTTTCCTCGACGATCGCGTTGATGTCGGCGGGACGACGCTCGCCAGAACCTTGGCGCGAATGCTGCAGCATGTTCTTGACGATGGAATCGGCACGCTTGCCGTGCTGGACGATCTTGCCCAGATTGGTGCGCAGGGTGTCGGCCAGTTCCGTAATCTCGGAGCGCGCATTGTCGTCGAGCGTCACTCGGCCGAGCGCCTCATGCAGTTCGTCGATCAATTCCATCGATACGCTCGAGAAGTTGTTGACGAAATTGAGCGGGTTCTTGATCTCGTGCGCGATGCCCGCCGTGAGCTGACCAAGTGAGGCGAGCTTTTCGGTTTGGACCAGGCGATCCTGAGCCGCCTGCAAGTCACGCAATGCAGCCTCGGCGGCATCGCGTGCCGCGCGAATAGCTTCCTCTGCCCGCTTTCGCTCCGTGATGTCGGCATAGATCATCACGAAGCCGCCGTCCGGCACCGGATTGCGGCGCACCTCGACGACGCGACCGTCCGGACGTGTCCGCTCGTAACGCATTTCGTGCCTCGTATCTTCGAGGTAGCGGCTCAGTTGCGTTTCGAGTTCGGCCGAGCCGAACTCCCCGCGTGCAGCGAGATAGTGGAAAAATTCGGCCAAGCGCGGCCGTGCGGCAAGCAGCGATTCCGGCAGGTCGAGCATCTCCTGCAAATTGTAGTTCCATGCCGCCAGGCGACCGGTGGCGTCGAACATTGCGACGGCGTCACCCATGTTGTCGAAGGTGGTGCGCAGTTCGGCCTGGCGCTCGCGCAACTCGCCCAACAGCCGCGCATTCTCGATCGCGATCGCGGCTTGTGCGGCAAATCCCTCCAAGATGGCGATCGCGTCGTCGGTGAAGGGCCTGACTTCGCGTCGGCCGCACACGATCATTCCCAGAAGCGTCTCGTGGCGGCGCAGCGGCACGAACAGCGCGGTGCGAATCCCGGCAAATTCGACTGCGCCTTTGCATCACCGGATGGTCGATTTGCGCGCAGTCGGTCAGGTGCACCAGGCGCTCGCCGGCGAGCAGGCGCCGGCCTACGGGATGATCCGATGCTTGAAAGCCCCGCCGCAGGATGTCGGCGAATTGTTCCGGCAGATCATGCACCGCGACGGCCCGGAACCGATCGCCGTCGAAGACCTGCAGGCTTCCATAAGCGACCTCGCAGAGGCGATGTGCCTTCAGCAGGATGGTATTGAACACCGGCGCGAGATTGCCCGGCGATGAATTGATGACCTGCAGCACTTCGGCGGTCGCGGTCTGTCGCTCGAGCGCTTCGCGCTGCTCGGTCAGGAGCCGCACATTTTCGATCGCGATCACCGCCTGGTCGGCAAAGGTTCGCACCAACTCGACGTGCCGCTCGGAAAACCGTTCGGGGCGCTGGCGTGCCAGCATGATGAGGCCGATCGGCTCGCCGTCACGCAGCAGCGGAACGCCGAGGACCGCGCGGACCTTCGCGAGCCTGAAGGTTTCGGGGAATCGGTATTCCGGATCGGTGGTGATGTCGGCGATTTGCACGGCGCCGCGTTCCGCCATCACCCGGCCGGTCATCGTGCGCCGGTCCGGAGCTGCGGAAACCGGATGACCAGCGAGGTACTGCTGGAATCTGATGGCATCAGCCGCCGCTTCTGACGTCGAGCCGACTGCCGTGACGTAGCGGAAGACGTCGCCGTCGCGCTGCGCGAGGAACGCCATCTCGGCCTCGCACAACTGCGCCGCGGTCCGGGCCACCGTTGCCAGCACGGGCTTGAGGTCGAAGGTCGAGCGGCTGATGATCTTCAGCACATCGGCGGTCGCGGTCTGGTGCTGCAAGGATTCAGTCAAGTCGGCCGTACGCTCGCGCAGCTCGCCCAACAGCCGCGCATTCTCAATGGCGATGGCGGCTTGAGCAGCAAAATTCCGCACCAGCGCGATCTGCTTGTCGTCGAACGGGCGTACTTCCTGCCGGAAAAAGACCAGCCCACCGATGATGTTGCTCTCCTTGAGCATCGGCACGGCCAGGACGGTGCGATAGCCGCCGAGCTCGGCGGCTGCCACCGCCAGAGGGTCGCCTTGAAGGTAAGGCTGCTCGATGGTGATGTCTGTCGTTTGCGCAACCTGCTTGGTTGATATCGCGCGGCCGAAAGTTATGTGCGGACTGGGCCGCACCGGCGCCCGCAGCATGAAATCGGCGAATGCTTGCGGCGCGTTGTGGGCCGCGCCCAGTCGAAAAGCATCGCCTTCCGCCAGCATCAGGATGCCGAACTTGGCCTCGCAAATGCGTGAGGCGTTTTCCAGGATCGCAGCAAACACGGGCTGAAGATCGCCCGGGGAACGACTGATGATCTGGAGCACTTCGGAGGTTGCCGTGCGCTGCTCCAATGCTTCTGCAAGTTCATCGGTGCGCTGGCGCAGTTCGCCCAGGAGACGCGCGCTTTCGATGGCAATCAGGGCCTCCCGCTCATGTGCTTCTTTCAGCTCGCGGGTGCGCGCGGCTAGTTGCTGTTGCAGGTCGGCAATGGATGGGGCTGCGCTCGACGGGTTGGGCACTTTGCGCCCGCTCGCGCGCCGCTCCTTGATCGGATGTTCACTTCCGCTGCGTCGCCGCATTCGCTCCCCCGGGTGGGTCAGAACGATGCTTGAGCTTACACAAATCCGGAGTTTCGCGCCATGGCCGGAAGCCGCTATGGGTCAAAAGGGTGGACGTGGGCCCTGCCGTTTGTAATTGGCCTTACGCCAAGACCACACGCGACGACAATCCGGCTCAGGGGCCGCAATGAGCCCGCTGCGGAGTCCGCATCGGTCTGAAATGAAAGAGGCTTGTTGACTGGGGCGGCCTTACTCCTTGGGCTTCGCTGTCGGGGACCCTGTCCGCTCCATATTGTCGGCCATCTTCCGGTACTCCTCCGCCATCTCGCGGAGAGTTTTCTTGGTCTGGGCGGAGGAACTGAGTGCGGCCTGCCGCTCGCAGTCACGTTGAAGTTGCCGGTAATTGTCCATCAGCGCCAATCCACAACCGGAAGCGACCGTTCCAAACTTAGCAGATTGGGACGTTGACTCATTTAACTTACGATATCGCGGATAGCCAATCTAACCTACGACGCTGGGGATAGAGGCGGACCGGCACGTCCCCACCTGCTCTTCGATTCAGGACGGGCGCACCCACGAATTGGCAGGGCCGCCTTCCCACGCCGCCAGTGGCCCTGCGACACGTCCCTCATTGAGACGGCGCCGTCCTCCAGTTGTGCAAAGCTGCTGGACTTCCGCTGAGGAGCCGATAGGTCGGCCCGACCGCAGCGGACGCTGGAAGCCTGCCAGGTCTAAGGCTCAGGTGCGTTCTGCTTTTCACGATGTTGGCGTTCGCCGCCGTCTCGTGGCCGCTCATCTATTTCTTCCCGGCTCCCCCCTCGATTGTCACGATCGCCACCGCCTTCAAGGGCGCCAGCTTCGATTAGCCGCAACATCGAGGCTCGGCGATGCTTCGCGTTGAATTGTCGCCCTCACCGTCGATAATAACGGTAGGGCGGTTCGAATACGAAAGTCGAGCCATAGCGATACGGCAGGGGATCATAGCCAATCAAATATGCTGCTCTTATCCGCTGGTAGTGTCTGATCCGGAGCGTTCGGACCGCCCCAAATGATGTGCTGCATACGCACCGCTGCCGGGAGCTGAAGTCTGACAACCGACCGTGCTGCGTGCTCGTCTGAACTGCGGAAGCTGCATTTGGAACAATGCAAAAAGCGCAAAGTGCGGAAAGCACAAGCATCCGAATCATATCGCTCATCCCGATCACAACGGGGCACGCCGCGACAACTGCCCGGAAATACGTAAGTTCCACGCCGTCAATGCTGAGACGCCGGCGGGCCGGGGTTGCCGGCGGCGCATTCGGCGGGTGAACGAGAGCGGCTCCGGCTGCCTGGGGCCTGCAGGGAGTTTGCAAAGGGCCGGAGCCGCTTTCCGCCTCAGCGCGGACAGCTACCCTGCGCGCTTCCGGCTGAGCCGGCATTAAAGCAGGTGAAGCGATTCACAATTGCGCTGTCCGAGCTCGGTCCCCCAGCCGGACAGCGGCCATTCTGATGCCAAAGAGCTAAGCGCCTCACGAGCGGAACGCAGGGTGGGCACGCAGCAGGCAAGTGACGGCTAGCGTTGCGCAGCGGCGCAATACCCGTGCGTAGTTCATTTGACCGCTGGCGGCTTCGGCATGGAAGCAAAGACTTCCCCAGGGACGAGAACGAACGTCAATACGCTCGGTGCTTCATTTGGACTAAAGGGACCTGGCACCGCACGCCTCACCGCCGGAATGCTCTGGAGATAGGAGGCGATGGCATCCTTGTCTGCATCCGTCAGACGCGAGAAAGCCTCCCAGGGCATGATCGGTGCCAGCTCTCGGCCATCTGGACGCTTCCCGGTTGAGAAAGCGGCGATGATCTGCTCTTTGGTCCAATTTCCCAGACCGGTTTCCTTGTCCGGGGTAAGATTTCGACCAACGTAAACCCCAGTCGGAAGAGACAGGCCGACATCCGACCCACCGAGGTATTGCGACATGTCCGGCTTTCCAAGGAAATATCCCGGAGTATGGCAATCGTGACATCCGCCAAGATTGACCAGATATTTTCCTCGTTCGATTTGCGTTTCGTCGGCGATCGCTGGAGATGCCAAAGCAGTCGATGCAACTAACACGGCAAGCGCGGTCTTCATGGCTGTCCTCCTCTGGAAGCGTCGGCCGCCAACCTATGCGAACGGTTAATACCAGCGCACTCCGCTCCGGAGCGATAAAGAGGGTTACCCCGACCGCTCACTTGAAAGGTCTGGGGGTCAAGGCCGCCGTCGGTCGCCCCCTTTAAGCAAGATCGGTTCATCTCCCGGAAGCGGACATGCGTGCTCGGGACCGGCCATGGGCCAGAAGGGCATTGCGCGTACGAGCCAACGCCCCGGGCGCCTCAGCTCCCCTTGATCGATTGAGCGCAACGCCAAAGAGCTTTGCGCGGAGCCGCTGGCAAGTCAGCGCCACCCCAGGGCCGGCGCGACGTGCTTCAAAATCGCATCGAGCGCATGTGCGCAGTAATCAACGCCAAGCTGGTTGGGGATCGTCAGCAGCAGCGTGTCGGCTTCGGTGATCGCCTCGTCCTGCTTGAGCTGATCGATCAGCACATCCGGCTCCGCCGCATAGGAGCGGCCGAAGATCGCGCGGGTCTGCGGGTCGATGAAGCCGATCTGGTCTTGCCCGCCGCGCTCGCCGCCGAAATAGGCGCGGTCGCGATCGTTCATCAGCGCGAAGATGCTGCGGCTGACCGAGACGCGCGGCTCTCTGGCGTGGCCTGCCTCCTTCCACGCGGCGCGATAGGCGCGGATCTGCGCCGCCTGTTGCACGTGAAAAGCTTCGCCGGTCTCGTCGTTCTTCAGCGTCGAGCTTTGCAAATTCATGCCGAGCTTGGCTGCCCACACCGCGGTCGCGTTCGAGCCCGCGCCCCACCAGATGCGCTCACGCAAGCCCTGCGCATGCGGCTCCAGGCGCAGCCGCCCGGGCGGATTCGGAAACATCGGCTGAGGATTGGGCTCGGCAAAACCTTCGCCCCGCAACAGGTCGAGAAAGACTTCGGCATGACGCCGGCCCATGTCGGCATCGCTCTGGCCTTCGGCCGGGCGATAACCGAAATAGCGCCAGCCGTCGATCACCTGCTCGGGCGAGCCGCGGCTGATGCCGAGCTGCAGTCGCCCGCCGGCGATGAGATCGGCGGAGCCCGCGTCCTCGATCATGTAGAGCGGGTTCTCGTAACGCATGTCGATCACGGCCGTGCCGATCTCGATCGTGCTGGTCCTGGCGCCGACGGCCGCAAGCAGCGGGAAGGGCGACGCCAGCTGCCGCGCGAAATGATGCACGCGGAAATAAGCGCCGTCCGCCCCTAACTGCTCGGCCGCCACCGCAAGCTCGATCGATTGCAGCAGCGTATCTGCCGCCGAACGCGTCTGCGATTGCGGCGAGGGTGTCCAATGTCCGAAGGACAGAAATCCGATTTTCTTCATGGGGACATTCTATGGAGGGTGGGGAGGGGTTCGTCTTCTGACATTCAGGTGAGGCGGACGATGCGCGACGGGGAAAGCCTGCGTCCCCGATGATGTCACCATGCGCCTGTTTTGCCCGACGGGTCAAGAGCTCTTGCGGATTTTCGGAAGTGGGGGCGCCGGGGCAAGGCGCCTTGGGCGCGACGACGGGCCGCATCGTGCCTTGAGCCCTTGGTTTGGCCGCCCCGGCTACTGTGCATGGGGTTGTTTTCGAATTCCTGGCGGCGCGCCAGCCAATCGATCGCTCTCGCCCGCTACTTCATCAACCTGATGCCCTTGGTCGTGAACTTCTGCATCTTGCCGCCTGATCGAAGCGGACGCTTGGTGCCGGCGGCCTTGCCGGTGCCGGGCGGCTGGTGCGCTGGGACCAACTGGTGGGGCTGCGAGCCGATCAGGTCGCGGCGGCCCATCTCGATCAGGGCCTCGCGGAGAACGGGCCAATTGTCGGGGTCGTGGTAGCGCAGGAAGGCCTTGTGCAGGCGGCGCTGGCGCAAGCCCTTGATCGCCTCGACCTTGTCGCTGCCGCCGCGGCGCACCCCGCGCAACGGATTGACGCCGGTGTGGTACATCGCGGTCGCGGTCGCCATCGGCGAGGGCAGGAAGGTCTGCACCTGATCGGCGCGATAGCGGTTCTTCTTCAGCCACAGCGCGAGGTTCATCATGTCCTCGTCGGTCGTGCCCGGATGCGCCGCGATGAAATAGGGGATCAGGTAATATTTCTTGCCGGCCCGTTCCGCGGCCTCGTCGAACATCCGCTTGAATTTGTCGTAGGCGCCGATGCCCGGCTTCATCATCTTGTCGAGCGGGCCGCGCTCGGTATGCTCTGGGGCGATCTTCAGGTAGCCGCCGACGTGATGGGTGACGAGCTCCTTGATGTATTCGGGGCTCTCGACCGCAAGGTCGTAGCGCACGCCCGAGGCCACCATCACCTTCTTGATGCCCTTGGTCTCGCGCACCTTGCGATAGAGCCTGATGAGATCGTCATGCGAGGTGTTGAGGTTCGGGCAGATCTCGGGGAAGACGCAGGACGGCCGGCGGCACGCGGCCTCGACCTTCGGGTCCTTGCACGCCATCCGGTACATGTTGGCGGTGGGGCCGCCGATGTCGGAGATCACGCCGGTGAAGCCCGGCGTCTTGTCGCGGATCTTCTCGATCTCGCGCAGGATCGAGCCTTCCGAGCGGTTCTGGATGATGCGGCCTTCGTGCTCGGTGATCGAGCAGAAGGTGCAGCCGCCGAAACAGCCGCGCATGATCGTGACCGAGAATTTGATCATGTCCCAGGCGGGAATTTTTGCCTCGCCATAGGAGGGATGCGGCGCGCGCGCGTAGGGCAGATCGTAGACCGCGTCCATCTCCTCTGACGTGAGCGGGATCGGCGGCGGGTTGAGCCAGAGGTCGCGGTCGCCGTGGCGCTGCACCAGCGGCCGCGCATTGCCGGGATTGCTTTCACGGTGCAGCACGCGCGAGGCGCGCGCATAGGCGTCCTTGTCCTGCTCGACCTGCTCCAGCGCCGGCAGCCGGATCACGGTCAAGCCCTTCTGGCGCGTCGCGCCTTCATCGGCGGAATCGAGATCGTCGGCGTGCAGCTCGGCGTAGCCTTCGGGCACGCGGCGGAACAGCGCGACGCCCCTGATGTCGTCGAGCTCGCGCGGCGCTTCGCCGGCGGCGAGACGGTGCGCGACTTCGACGACGGCGCGTTCGGCATTGCCGTAAAGCAAGAGGTCCGCCTTGGCGTCGGCCAGCACCGAGCGGCGCACCTTGTCGGACCAGTAGTCGTAATGCGCGATCCGGCGCAGCGAGGCCTCGATGCCGCCGAGCACGATCGGCACGTCCCTGAAGGCCTCGCGGCAGCGCTGGGCATAGACGATGGTGCAGCGATCCGGCCGCTTGCCGCCTTCGCCCCCGGCGGTATAGGCGTCGTCATGGCGGAGGCGGCGATCGGCAGTGTAGCGGTTCACCATGGAATCCATGTTGCCGCCGGTGACGCCGAAGAACACTCTTGGCCTGCCTAGAGCCTTGAACGGCTCGGCCGACTGCCAGTCCGGCTGGGAGATGATGCCGACGCGGAAACCTTGGGCCTCGAGCAGCCGGCCGATGATCGCCATGCCGAAACTCGGATGGTCGACATAGGCATCCCCCGTTACCAGCACGATGTCGCATTCATCCCAGCCGAGCGCATCCATTTCGGTACGGCTCATGGGCAGGAACGGCGCGGGCTTGCGCGGGCGCGCCTGCGCCATCAGGGGCTTTTCGGCGGTGATGATCTGGGTGTCCATGGCGCCTACGCATAGGGCTCCGGGGGCGCGAATACAACCGACGGACGCGTGAAAGATTAACGTTCCGCGACGGTGCCGGACCTAGCCTGCGCAACAGTTCCCTCGCGACGTGCCGCGGTTCATCCCTAGGAACCATCCGCCCTCGTGAACATTTGCCCCAAGGGATCGCACCGAGCCCGGCTTGCGCGCGCCCGCGTCCAGCATCTGGATGACCTCGATGTTCGCCTCGGGCGATGGGGGAGCTGTGAGTACAGTCATAGAGAACTTGCTGTTGCGAAAGCAGAAGCTCGTGGAACAGCTCGAGAAAGCGCAGGCGGTCGAGGACCGCGACAAGATTGAGCACCAGCTCGAACAGATCAACACGGCGCTGGATTTTCTGGACAGGCCGGGATCGAGAGACGCGCGTTAGCCGCTCAGTCCACTTTCAGCGCTTTGGCGTAGACCACGCCCGATCTGGTGATGTGCGTCGTCATCAGCGATTCGAACGCGTCGAACTCGCCGCGCGTGAACAGATCGAGCAGCTTGCGGTGTTCGTCGAATGACGATCGGGTGCGCACGTCGATCGGCGAGGTCAGATTGGTGCGCAGCGCGGCGACGCGGCCCGCAACGAGCTGATAGGATTCGGCGAGGTAGCGATTGCCGCAATGAGCGAACAGGCCTTCGTGAAAGCCGGCGTCAGCGCGGCCATAGGCGATGTTGTCGCGCGTCTCGAGCGCCGGCTCCATCGCTGCGATCGCCTCGCTCATCGTCGTGATCGCGGCGTCGCGGTCGTGGCGAAAGGCGAGCTCGGCCGCCTTGGGTTCGAGTGCAATACGGAAGGTGCACAGCGCGGTAATGTCCTCGGCGCTCGGCGTGAATACGAAGCTGCCGACCTGCGGCCGGATCACCACCAGGCCCTGCGCCTGCAGTTGGCCCATGGCCTCGCGCACCGGCGTGCGGCTGACGCCGAAGGAATTCGCCACCATCTCCTCTGAGATCGCGGCACCAAGCGCGAACTCGCCCTCGATGATAGCCTGCCGCAGCCGCAGCATCACCCGCTGCGACAGCGATTTCGGCGCATCGAGCTTCAGCGAGCGCATGGATGCTCTCAGATCACCTTGCCGGGGTTGAGCAGATGATCGGGATCGAGCGCGGTCTTCAGCGTCCGCATCAGCGCGATCTCGCCCTCGCTGCGGGCGTGTCCGAGCCATTTCTTTTTCAGCGTGCCGATGCCGTGCTCGGCGGAGACGCTGCCGCCCATATCGCGCACGAGTCCGTAGATGATCGCGTCCATCTCCTCCTTGGGCTGCTGCTCGACCGGAAGACCTGTGACCCAGGAGACGAGGTGCAGATTGCCGTCACCGATATGGCCGTAATAGACGCTCTCGCAGCCCTTGATGCCGGCAGCCAACGCCGCCTTGCAGCGCGTCGCGAACTCGTCCATCCGCGCCACCGCGAGGCCGATATCGTAGGAAATGTGCGGACCCAGCACCTGGCCGAATTCGGCGCAGATGTCGCGCACGCGCCAGAACGCCTGCGTCTGCGCCAGCGATTGCGCCACCGCTGCGTCCGCCAGCAGTCCGCGCTCCATCAGTTCTTCGAGCCAGGCCTGGAAGCGCGGCGCATCGACGCTCTCGTCGGTGCCCTGCGCTTCGACCAGCACGTAGAGAGCCTTCCCGGCGGCGACCGGCGGCTTGACGCCCGCGCGCGTGGTGATCACGTCCCAATAGTCCGGCCACATCACCTCGAAGGCCGACAGCAGCGGACCGAGCCCGCCGCGCGCAGCGCCGAGCAAGTCGATCACCGCGGCGTAGTCTTTCAGCGCACAGAGTGCAGCCATGGTCGAGCGCGGCTTCGGGAACAATTTCAGCACCACCCGGGTGATGATGCCGAGCGTGCCTTCCGAGCCGATGAAGAGATGCTTCAGATCGTAGCCGGCATTGTTCTTCATCAGCTTGTTGAGGCTGGTGATGATGGTGCCGTCGGGCAGCACCACCTCCAGCCCGAGCACCAGTTCGCGCGTCATGCCGTAGCGGATGACGCGATTGCCGCCGGCATTGGTGGAGAGATTGCCGCCGATGGCGCAGGAGCCGCGCGAGCCGAGATCGAGCGGAAAGAAGAACCCGGCTTCGTCCGCGGCCTTCTGGATCGTCTCCAGCGGCGTGCCCGATTTCACCGTCATCGTCATGGAGGCGCGATCGATCTCCTCGATGCCGGTCATGCGTTCGAGCGAGATTGCGACCCAGCCCGTTTCGGGCGAAGCGCCGCGGCAGAGCCCGGTCAATCCGCCTTGCGGCACAAAGGGCAGGCGTGCCTGCCGACAGGTCGCAATGGCATCAGCAACGCCCTGCGCATCGAGCGGGCGGATCACCGCGAGTGGGGTTTGCGGCAGGCTCGCGCTCCAGTCGTTACAATTGCGCGCGGGCACGTCGCTGCCGGTGAGCACGGCGGCCGCGCCGAGCTTGTCGCGCAAGGCCGCGAGCAGCGGCCCGGGATGTCCGATCGGGGTCACCATGTTCATGCGAGACCTCCTCTGGATTTGCGCCGTAACGACGGAAAGGATTTGCGTCGTTCTTGTATGTAAGGTACAACATGGAAAGTAAAGTAAAAACAAGGCCGGGCAAGTTCTCTGGGATTATTGGAGAACAGAGGCTCATTCGGGAGCCGCAGCGATGGATGGTGCTATGACCGAGGCAATTCGCGGGTTCTGGGTAGCGTCGGCGACGCCGCTGGCGTCGGACGGCAGCGTGGATTCCGCCAAGCTCGCCGGCCATGCCAAGCAACTCTTCAGCAAGGGCGTCGACGGCGTCGTTCTGTTCGGCACCACGGGCGAGGGCACCTCGTTCAATGTCACCGAACGGGTCGCGACCATCGAAGCCGTGCTCAAGGCCGGCGTGCCGGCGGAGCGGATCGGCGTTGGCGGCGGCTTCCCCGCCATCAGTGACAGCATCGCACTGACGCGCGCCGCGCTCGGCCTTGGCTTGCGCCACGTGCTGATCCTGCCGCCATATTTCGATCGCAGCGTCACGGCCGAGGGCATCGAGGATGCATTTGCTGCGATCATCGACGGTGCAACCGACGACCGCCTGCGCGCCTATCTCTATCATATCCCGCAGATCTTGGGCGTCGCGATCCCCACCACCGTCGCCGCGAACCTGCGCAAGCGTTACGGCAAGGTGCTTGCGGGTCTGAAGGACTCCAGCGGCGACTTCAAGCAGTTTCAAGCGTTCCGCGCGGCCGCGCCCGAGCTCGCCATCACGGTCGGCAATGAAACCGACATCGCCCGCGCGATCGCCGGCGGAGGTGCCGGCACCATCTGCGGCATGGCCAACATCACGCCGGAGCTGGTCAAGGCGATGATCGACGGCAAGGACGTCGAGGCGCGCATGCAGGCCGCCGTCGATATCGTGGTGAAGTCGGCATCCTTCCTGACGACGCTGAAGGCCATTCTCGCCGCGCAGACCGGTGATGCGGGCTGGTTGCGGGTACGCCCGCCGCTGCGTGCGCTGTCGGACGGCGCTGCGCTCAAGGCGAAGCTGGACGAACTGACCAGCCCGGCGATAGCGTAAGAACGCGTTTCATCTGCCTTGATCGTCGGCAGCGCGCGCTGACATGGTCCGAGCCGCGACGAGCGCGGCCGCAAACCCGGCCGCAGCACCGACGCCGAGCGCCCAGCGCGGACCGAGATTGTCTGCCACCCATCCGACAATGGGCGCGCCGATCGGTGTGCCGCCAAGGGCGACGCCGAGTCGCAACGCCATGACGCGTCCCCTCATCCGCGGCTCGGTGGAGAGTTGCATCATGGCATTCGAGGTGTTGGTCACCGTGAGCGCCGCCACGCCGATCAGGACGAGAGTGCCTGCGAACAGCCAATAGCTGGGCGCGAGCGCGGCCAACGTGCACCCAGCCCCAAACGTTGCGGCTCCAGACAGCAGCGAGACGAATTTCGGCTGCGCACGGCCGGCAGCCAGGAGTGCGCCCGAGATCGTGCCGACCGCCATCGTCGACGACAACAGGCCGAATCCGCGCGCATCCGTGTGGAAGACGCTGACTGCCATGGTCGAGATGAAGATCGGGAAGTTCAGCCCGAACGTGCCGATCAGGAACAGCATGATCATGATCGCGCGGAGATCGTTGCGCGACCACACGTAGCGAAAACCCTCCGTCATTCCGCCCGGAGCGCGGTGCGCCCGCGCATTCGGGCGCAACTCCGCGGTGCGCAGCAAGGCAAGCGAGCAGAGCACCGCCATGAAGGATGCAGCGTTGAGCAGGAAAGCCCAGCCGGTGCCGATCGAAGCGATGACCATCCCTGCGACCGCGGGCCCGACCATCCGCGCGGCGTTAAAGGACGTCGAGTTCAGGGCGATCGCATTGGAGAGCTCGCCGTCGCCGACGAGCTCGGCCACGAATGTCTGACGCACCGGGGCGTCGAAGGCCGCAGTGCAGCCAAACAGGAAGGCGAACACATAGACGTGCCAGAGCTTCACCAGGCCGGAGACCGTGAGAAGGCCGAGGACGAACGCCAGTGCGCCCATCGTTGCCTGGGTGGCGACCAGCAACCTTCGCTGGTTGAAATGATCAGCGGCAAAACCCGTCCATGGCATCAGCAGCAGTTGCGGTCCGAACTGCAGCGCCATCACCACGCCGACGGCCGACGCATTGTGCCGCGTCAGCTCGGTGAGAACGAGCCAGTCCTGCGCCGCGCGCTGCATCCACGTTCCCGTGTTGGACACCAGCGCGCCTGCAGCCCAGACGCGGTAATTATAGTTTCGCAGTGAGCGAAAGGTGCCCGCGACCGGCACGCTCACCAATCCCTTGCGAACGTGGTCCGGATTGGCTCCCCGCGCAGGCCACACACGCGCTTCAGCTTGCCCATCGGCGAATGGAGGTCTTCTGCGAGCGCGCCGGCGCGCGGGCGAGACGGGCGTTGGTCGGACGAACTGGTCATGGTGGAGTGAATGACATCCATGAAGCTGATCTGTAAAGAAGAACTGTGCAGTTGACCTGAACAAAGACGTGAGCGGATCCGCCGGTGTGGGCGTCGTGAAGCTCACGCACCGCGCGGTCCTCGTGCGACATGGCGTCGCGCCGATGGCGCACGATGAGCGTCCGATCTATCCGGCAATCGTGCTCATCTCGACTGCATTCAATTGCAATGCTTGGTTCCCGCTCAGGGCGCCCCATAGTTCGGGTCGCAGCGATCGAGCGATCAAGGTTCTTAGAACGATTCGACACTAGAGCGATTCAAGTCGCCGCCATGTTCTCTTCATTCGCAGCGGCTGGTAGATGCGCCGGCTTCAACGCTGTGATCTGGAAGTGAATTGAAAGTGCATGCCTCTGCGGATGACCATCAGGTCGGTGCTCGTCGAAATCGCGCCGGCAAGGGCCGCGCTGGCCTTCTCGTCCTGCTGCTCGCCGAATGTCCCTTCAACACCGGCATCGCACAGGCGCAAACGGCCCTGCCGCCGGTGACTGTGGATGCGCCGGCGCAGCGGCCGAAGCCGGCGCGCGCTTCAGGGCAATCTCAACGCCGCACCCAGGCTGTACGCCGGAGCTCAGTTGCCATGCTGCCCGCAGCCGCAATCCCATCCGAGCGGGCGGCGGCTGAGGCCGCCGCGCAACAAGCCGCAAGGCTCGGCTATCGCGCGCTGCCGAGCGCGTCCACGTTGCGCTCGGGCGCATCGCCGCTCGACACCTCGCAATCCGTCAACGTCGTGCCCGCACAGGTGCTGAAGGACCAACTGCCGCGCAATATCGACGATGCGCTGGTCAACATCAGCGGCATCACCCAGACCAATACACTCGCAGGCACCCAGGATGCGGTGATCCGTCGCGGCTTCGGTGACAATAGGGATGGCTCGATCATGCGCAACGGCATGCCGCTGGTGCAGGGTCGGAGCCTGAACGCGGCTGTCGACAGCGTCGAGGTGCTGAAGGGGCCGGCATCGCTGCTCTATGGCATCATGGATCCCGGTGGCGTCGTCAACACCATCAGCAAGCGTCCGGAGCTCTACCAGCACGGCTCGGTCACGCTGCTTGGCTCGACCTACGCCAACAACCGCAACGGTGCCGACGGTACTGTTGATGTCACCGGTCCGATCGGCGACGGCGGGCTTGCCTATCGCTTCATCGGCTACGGCGTCAGCGAGGATTATTGGCGCAATGTCGGCCGCGATCGGGAAATGCTGGTGAACCCGTCGGTCGCCTGGTACGGCGAGACCACAACGGTCCAGCTCACCTATGAGCATCGCGAGTTCATCTATCCCTTCGACCGCGGCACCGCCTTCGTCAACGGCGCGCCATTGGCAATCCCGAAGACACGGCGGCTCGACGAGCCCTTCAACAACATGTGGGGCACGTCGGACCTCGTGCAGGGCTCGATCGAGCAGAAGCTCGACGATAGCTGGAAGGTCTCGGCGGCCTACAGCTACAACACCGAGACCTACAGCGCGAACCAGCTCCGCATCACCGGCGTTAATACTGCCAGCGGCGTCGAGACCCGCAGCAATGACGGTACCCGGAACTCGCTGAGCAACGCCAGCTACGGCACCTCCTACATGCAGGGCGACGTGTGGGTCGGTGGCTTCCGCAACGAGGTCCTGTTCGGCGGCGAGGCGATGTATCGCACCATCGATCGCCGCGACCTGATTCGCCAGGCGACGGCGAGCTTCAATGTCTACAATCCGGTTTATGGGTTGGTCACACCGGGCAGCACTATTTCGCCTGTTGACAGCGAACAGACCGACAAGCTCGGCAGCCGCGGCTTCTTCGCCCAGGACACGTTCCATCTGACCAACTGGCTGTCCGCAGTCGGTGGCGTGCGCTGGATGCAATATGAGCAGCTCGCCGGAAAAGGCCGGCCTCTGTTCGTCACCAACACCAACCTCTCGGGCGACAAGGTGCTGCCGCTCGGCGGCGTGATCGTCAAGCTGAGCGAGGAGCTTTCTTATTATGTGAGCTATACGCAGTCGCTGAAGCCAACGTCGACGATCGCGGCGTTCACCAACGGCTTCGTCGTCGATTCAACCATCGCGCCCGAAGAGGCAACGCAATGGGAGACCGGACTGAAGTTCGACGTCAATAAACGGCTCTCGGGCAGCTTTGCGGTCTACGATATCCAGAAAAAGAACGTGTTGGTGCTGAACGACATCGGCGGCGGCAAGTCGGCGGCGCGCGCCTCCGGCGCTGCGCAATCGCGCGGTGTCGAACTGGACGTCAGCGGCCGGCTGACCGAGGAATGGAGCATGATCGGTAGCTACGGCTATACCGACGCGCGCCTGATCAACGATCCTCTCGTTGGTAACGCAAAGCTGCTGAACGCGGCGATGAATACGGCGTCGCTGTATCTCGTCTACGATTTCGGCGACCGGTTGCCTGGTCGCCTGCGGCTCGGCGGCGGCGCGCACTATGTCAGCGACCGGCCCGGCGACACGGCCAACACGTTCTTCCTGCCGGCCTACACCGTCGCGGACATCTTCGCGACCTACGACACCAAGGTCGACAAACTGCCAGTGGCCTATCAGTTCAACGTCAAGAACCTGTTCGACAAGGTCTACTACACCTCCACCACCGCCAGCGCATTGAATGTCGCGATGGGTGAAGGGCGGCGTATCTCGCTCTCGGCAACGGTGAAGTTCTAGACAGTCATGCGACACCACCACGCGAGGGCCTGCGCCGATGCATAAGGTCTGGCCCGCAATCAAGGCCGCGCTGCTCCAGCTTCATTCCATAGCCGGTCTCCTGCTCGCCCTGTTGCTCTCCCTGATCGCGCTGACCGGCGCGATCATGAGCTTTGAGGACGAGATCGTCGAGCATCTGAACGCCGACATCATGCAGGTCGCGACACGGAGGACGCCGGCGCTGACGCCGGACGAGCTGGTGGCGCGCCTCAAGGCAGTGCCGGATGCCGGCAAGGTCGCCGCCATCACGTTGTCGAGCGATCCGTCGACCGCTGTGCACATCCGCTTCGTCCGCGACGAGCAGGGTTCGCGGCCATCCTCGTTCTATGTCGACTCCTATGACGGACACGTGCTTGGCGTGCCGCGTGGCGAGGATTTCTTTGCGACGGTGCGCCGGCTGCATCGCTGGCTGCTGATACCGGGCGATGCCAAGGGCTGGGGCCGCCGGATCACTGGCGTGGCCGCGCTGGGCCTGATCGTGATGCTGATCTCGGGTTTTGTGCTGCGCTGGCCGCGTCGGGCCAGCAGCCTGAAGATGTGGCTGAAGCCGGATCTTGGGCTCAGAGGCCGGGGGCTGCATCGCTCGCTGCACGCCGTCATCGGCACCTGGGTCCTGCCCATCTATCTGGCGATGACCCTGACCGGGCTTTGGTACTCGTTCGACTCGTACAAGGACGGCGTCCTCTGGCTGCTGTCGCGCCCACATGTGGCCGCGGCAAAGACGCAGCCGAAGCAGCCACGTCCGCCCGGCCGCGCCGAGCCGGCGCAGCCGATCGGCTTCGACCGCGCGTGGTCGGCCCTTCGGCGCGAGGAGGCCAACGGCTTCGCCAAAGCGCAGCTGGCCCTTCCTGCCGGGCCGGGCACAGTGATCCGGATCCGGGCGTGGGGAAAGGACTCCACACTCGAGTCCATGCGCGATGAGTTTCGCATCGATGCTGTGAGCGGCGAGGTCATCTCCGCGGAGCGCTATGCCGACAAAACGCTGGGTGAGAGGGCCATTGCTGGTGTCCTCGATATCCACCGCGGCGCTGTTCTGGGCTGGCCCGGCAGGCTCATCTTCATGATCGCAGCCGCGCTGATGCCGCTGTTCGCGATCACGGGCGTATTGTTGTACCTGTCGCGCCGCAAGCTGCGACCGTCACGCCAGCGCGCAACGCTCGGCGATAATGCCGCCGATCGCACGGGCGAACGGCAGGTTGCAGCTTTGAGCGACACCAAGGGCAAGCTCGACCGCGTTGAGCTGCGGCAGGTCCGCCAGATCGCTAGCGTGCCGCAGCGACTTGCGCTCGCCGAGCCTGACGGGCAGGGCGGCAAAGCCGAGGCCGGCCTTGACGGCGCCGACCAGCGCAGAGAGGCTGCGCGCCTCACAGGCGATGGTCCATTCGCGCCCGACCAGGTGCAGGCTGCGCAAGGCTTCGCCGCGATAGGCGCAACCGTCCGCGAAGGAGACCAACGGAACAGCATCGCGGGACCGGTCTGACCGTGCGGCCGTGCCGAACCAGGCCATCGGTTCGAACGCGATCGCGGCGTCGGCGGCGTTCGAGGGCAGACGCTTGTAGAGGGCGAGATCGAGGCAATCGCGCCCGACGTCCTCGGCGAGCCGGGCCGACAGGTCGGTGCGCACTGATAGCCTCGCCTTGGGGAAGCGTGAGCGGATTTCGTCGACAGCCGACGTGAAGTCGCGCTCGAGAAAATCTGCGGGCATGCCGAGCCTGATCCGCTCACCCGATGCCGGCCGGCGCATCGCCGCGACCGCGCGCTCGTTGAGCGAGATGATCTCTCGCGCATGCGCGATCAGCTCCGTGCCTTTCACCGTCGGCCCGAGTACCCGGCCACGGGCCCGTTGCAACAGGGGATGGCCGACCAGGGCTTCGAGCCGGGCGATCTGGAGGCTGATCGCGGATTGCGATCGTCCCAGTTGATCCGCCGCACGCGAGAAGCTCTTCAGCTCGACGATGGCAAGCAGCGCCCGCAGCGTGTCGATATCGAGGGTCGTCGGCATGGAGGACTCCGGACGATGCGCCGGACAGGCTCCAGCGAGGGGGGCAGTCAGAATGAGATTTATCAATCAACCCATCGCAGAAATCAATTTCTCGCGCGGGGGCCTGCGCGCTATCAGTCAGGCAGCGCCGGCCGCAATCGAAGGCGCGGAGGAAACACATGCAACGTCGCGACGTTCTGAGAAGCCTGGGCCTGACGGCCGCTGCCGCCATGGCCACCACGCCGGCCTTGGCGCAAGGCTCGGGCAGTGCCGCGCGTGCATCGCCATCGGTCTGGCCGGCTCCGCAACTGGCGACTGCCAGCCGGCTCGGCCATTGCCGCTTCGGCAACGGCCCCGCGGTGTGTGTGGTGCTGCACGAATGGCTCGGCGATCACATCAACTGGGAGCCGGTGCTGCCCTATCTCGACCCCGCACGATTCACCCTCGTGTTCATGGATCTCAGAGGTTACGGCTGGTCCCGCGGCATCAGTGGCGGCTACACGCTGGATGAGGCCGTCGCTGACGTGCTGCGTACCGCTGACGAGCTTGCGATCACCCGCTTTCATCTCGTCGGACATTCGATGTCCGGCTTGGTCGCGCAGAAGGTCGCGCTTCAGGCCGGAAGCCGGCTTCAAAGCGTGACATTGTTCTCGCCGGTGCCGCCCACCGGCTTTCGCGCCGACGAGGCCGCGATGAAGGCGCTCAACGCCGTCATCGACGAGGACGAGGCGGCCGGGTGTGCCATCACGGCCCGCACGTCCAGCCGCTACGGCGCCGGCTGGTTGCGCCGCAAGCTTACCATCGCGCGCGAGGCCTCGACCGTCGAGGCCAAGCGCGGCTATCTGACGATGTTCACGTCATCGGCCATCACCGGCGATACGCATGGGCTGGCGGCGCCCCTGCATGTCGTGACCGGCGCGCTGGACATCCCGTTCTATCGCGGCGAGCCGCTGCGGAATGCCTTTGCGCTCGCCTATCCCCGCGTGACGTTCGAGGTCATCGACGACGCCGGCCATTATTCAATGCTGGAAACCCCGGTGCGGGTCGCCGGCATCATCGAGAAGCGGCTGGCAGGCTAACGGCCTCCATGCGACGGAGTGGCTAGCCAAGCCTCTCGCAATCGTTCAAAAGCCCATGGCCTGTCCTCGTCAGGGTTCACGCCATGAAGCTTTCGACCGTCACTCCCGCCGATATCCGCCGCGCGCTGCTGCTCCGCGAGGAGATCGCGCTGCTCGATCTCAGGCACGAGGCGGCCTTCGCAACCGGGCATCCGCTGTTCGCGGCCAACATGGCCGTGGACCGGATCCCGGTCGAGGCGGCGGTGCGGCTGCCGCGCAAGGATGTGCCGGTCGTGCTCTTTGATGACGGCGAGGGACTGGGTGCAGAGGGCGCCGAACGCCTTGCGGCGCTCGGCTACAGCAATGTCTGTGCGCTCGATGGCGGGCTGAAAGCCTGGCGCGCGGCGGGCTATGAGGTGTTCGAGGACGTCAATTCCTACTCCAAAGCCTTTGGCGAACTGGTGGAGGCGCGTCGCCACACGCCGTCGTTCAGCGCCGACGAAGTGGCAAAGCTGATCGCCGACAAGGCCAACATAGCCATCCTCGACGTCCGCCGCTTCGACGAATACGCCACCATGAACATTCCCGGCTCGGTCAGCGTGCCGGGCGCGGAACTGGTGCTGCGTGCCGGCCAGGCCGCGCCCGACCCCGACACCACCATCATCGTCAATTGCGCCGGCCGTACCCGGTCGATCATCGGCGCCCAGTCGCTGATCAATGCCGGCGTGCCCAACAAGGTGCGGGCGCTGCGCAACGGCACGATCGGCTGGACGCTGGCGCGGCATCCGCTCGCCCATGGTGCCACCAGGCGCGGTGCCATCGGCTCGTTCGAGGGTGGTCCCGCCAACGCCCGCGACGTCGCCTATCGCGCCGGAGTCCGTCATATCGGCGCCAGCGAGATGTCGGCGCTGCTGGTGGATACCGATCGCACTCTCTATCGTTTCGACGTGCGCGATGCGGAGGAATATGCCGCCGGTCATCTGCCGGGCTTCCGCCACTATCCCGGCGGCCAGCTTGTCCAGGAGACCGACATGGCCGCGCCGGTGCGCGGCGCGCGCATTATCCTGACCGACGACAAGGCCGTGCGCGCCGACATGACCGCATCCTGGCTCGCGCAGATGGGCTGGGAGGTCTACGTGCTCGAAGGCGGCTATGGCGGCACGCTCGAGGTCGGCCCGCCGCTGATCCTGCCGAAGCCCGATCCGGCACATCGCTACCGTCGTCCCTATGAGGGAACCGATATCGCCGAGCGCGCCATGCAGGCCTACCTCGAGTGGGAATATGGCCTGGTCGACCAGCTCCGCCGCGACGGCACGCACGGGTTCTATGTGATCTGAATCTGAATTCCGTCACCCCCGCGCAACGGCGAAGCCGTTGTCGCTGGGAGGTGGCCGCTTTTTCAGCGGCCCTCGAACGATGACGGAGCCAGTGGGATACCAAGCGGGGCCGCCATCTTCTCCCCGTATCCGAACCCTATTGTGCTGTACGGCGTCGGCGGTCTATGAGCTGCGGCAAAGCCGCCATTCAGGAGATTCCATGCCAGCCCCAGGCCAAAGCCCTGAGCGGAGCGCGAAGGCGCTGCTGCTTGAAGGTGTCAACGACAGCGCCGTGGACCTGTTCAAGAGCGCGGGTTTCACCAATGTCGAGCGCCTGACCAAGGCGCTGGATGGCGAGGCGCTGCGCCACGCGCTCAAGGGCGTCTCGCTGCTCGGCATCCGCTCGCGCACCCAGATCACCGACGATGTGCTGGCGGGCGCTGACGGGCTGCTCGCGGTCGGCTGCTTCAGCGTCGGTACCAACCAGGTCGATCTGCTGGCCGCGCGAAAGCGCGGCATTCCCGTGTTCAACGCGCCGTTCTCCAACACGCGCAGCGTCGCAGAGCTCGTCATTGGTGAGATCGTGATGCTCCTGCGGCAGATCTTTCCGCGCTCGGTGTCGGCCCACGAGGGCGGCTGGGACAAGTCCGCCGCAGGCAGCCGCGAGGTGCGCGGCCGTACGCTCGGCATCATCGGCTACGGCAATATCGGCTCGCAGCTCTCGACGCTGGCCGAAGCCATGGGCATGCGGGTGATCTATTATGATCGCACCGACAAGCTCCGCCACGGCAATACCGAGCCCGTCGAGAAGCTGGAAGAGCTGCTGGCGCAGAGCGACGTGGTCAGCCTGCACGTGCCGGAGACGCCGGAGACCGCGGGTATGATCGGCGAGAAGGAGCTGCGGGCGATGAAATCAGGGTCGTTCCTGATCAACAACAGCCGCGGCACGGTCGTGGATCTCGATGCGCTTGCCGGCGCGTTGCGTGATGGTCATATCGCCGGTGCCGCCATCGACGTGTTTCCGGTCGAGCCGTCGTCCAACTCGGAGCGCTTCAAGAGCCCGATGCAGGGCATCAACAACGTCATCCTCACGCCCCATGTCGGTGGTTCCACCGAAGAGGCGCAGGAGCGCATCGGCGGCGAGGTGGCGCGCAAGCTGGTCGATTATTTCATCACGGGATCGACCATGGGCGCCGTGAACTTCCCTGAGGTGCAGCTGCATCTGCGCCCCTCCGGCGTCCGCTTCAGCCACGTCCATCGCAACGTGCCGGGGATGCTGCGCCGGTTGAACGAGGTCTTCCTCCAGCGCGACATCAATATCGCCGCGCAATATCTGGAGACGGCCGGGGATCTCGGTTACGTTGTGCTCGACGCCGATCTCGGCGGCCAGGACTCGGGCGCGCTGCTGGCGCAGATCCGCAGCCTCGAAGGCACGATCGGCGCACGCCTGGTATTCGAGCACTAGAGGCGTCACGTTCCGGTTGCGTCTCCCGGCCGGTGCTCGCTACACTGCTGTCGTTCTCGCGTGTTAGAAATCGCGCGGAATTTGAGCTTCAGTTGCGTGAGGGCCCGCCATGGAACGGGATTCCGTACTGATCGATCTTGCGCTTCAGGGCGGTGGCTCGCACGGCGCCTTCTCCTGGGGCGTGCTTGATCGTCTTCTCGAAGAGAAGTGGCTTACGATAGCAGCGATCTCCGGAACCTCTGCCGGGGCGATGAATGCTGCGGTGCTGGCGGATGGGTGGACGGCGGGCGGTGCCGAAGGCGCGCGTGACGCGCTTGCGCAATATTGGCGCCGCGTCTCGAGGGCTGCGGCCTTCAGTCCGCTGCAGCGCTCGCCACTCGACCGGTTGATGGGACGCTGGACACTCGATACGTCGCCGTTCTACGTCCTCACCGACCTGATGTCGCGGGTGCTGTCGCCCTACGATCTCAACCCGATGGGCTACAACCCGCTGCGCGCCGTGTTGGCCGAGAGCATCGATTTCGGGCGGCTTGCGCACTCGCCGATTCTGCTCTTCATCACCGCGACGCGGGTGCGCACTGGCCGCGGCCGCGTCTTCCGCAACGCCGAGATCACCGCCGATGTGCTGCTGGCATCGGCCTGCCTGCCGACCATGTTCCGCGCCATCGAGATCGACGGTGAACCGTATTGGGATGGCGGCTTTGCCGGCAACCCGACCATCACACCGCTGGTCCGCGAAAGCGACGCCCACGACACGATCCTCGTTCAGATCAATCCGACCGAGCGGCTGGAGCCGCCGCGGACGGCCGCGGAGATCCTCAACCGTCTCAACGAGATTTCCTTCAATTCACCGCTGATGAAGGAGCTGCGCATGATCGCGCTGTTGCGGCAGGCCGCCGATCCCGGTAGCGGCGAGGGCGCGCGGTGGGCCAAGATGCGGACACACCGGATCAAGAGCGACATGCTTGCGAAATTCGGCGCATCGTCGAAGCTCAACGCGGAATGGGAGTTCGTCTCGATGCTCCGCGCGGAGGGGCGCATGGCCGCGGAGGCCTTTCTCGCCGAGCATGGCGCCGACATCGGCCGGCGTTCGACGGCCGATCTCGATGTCCTCCTGGCGGAGTGCTGAGGCATGGGGCTTCTCGGCCTTCTCGTCGGACTCGGTCTGCTCGTGCTGTTTGCGTTTCGCGGCTGGAGCGTTCTCCTGCTCGCGCCCTTCGCGGCGCTGGTTGCGGCATTGTTCGGTGGTGAGCCGCTGCTGGCGAACCTGACGCAGGTTTTCATGGTGAATGCGGCGGGGTTTTTGGCACAGTTCTTTCCGATCTTTCTGCTCGGCGCCGTTTTCGGCAAGCTGATGGATGACAGCGGCGCGGTCAGGTCGATCGCCGCCTTCATGGCGAAAAATCTCGGCGAGCGGCGCGTGATCCTGGCCGTGGTGCTGGCGGGCGCGCTGGTCACCTACGGCGGCGTCAGCCTGTTCGTCGCGTTCTTCGTCATCGTGCCGATGGCACGTTCGCTGTTTCGTGCTGCCGGCATTCCGCGCCGGCTGATTCCGGCCACGATCGTTCTGGGCACCTCGACCTTCACCATGTCGGCCCTTCCGGGCACACCCTCGATCCAGAATGCGATCCCGATGCCGTTCTTCGGCACGACACCGTTTGCCGCGCCGGGCCTCGGCATCATCGCCTCTCTCATCATGCTCGGAACGGGATTGTGGTGGCTGCATCGCGCGGAAGCCAAGGCGCGGCGCGCCGGCGAGGGTTATGGCGACGAAGGCGAGGATCTGACCGAGCGCGCCGCATCCGACGAGTTCGTCCGCGAGCGCGCCACCGCGGCACGCGAGTTCGATCCGGCGGAGCTCAAGCACGGCCGCCGCAGCAGCGAGCCTGCGCCCGTCGTGAGCGCCATCCTGCCACTGATCGTCGTCGTCGCCGTCAATCTGGCGATGTCGCTCGGCGTGCTGCCGAGCCTCGATGTCTCCTATCTCGCCGAGCAACGCTTTGGCGGGACCTCGCTTGCCGCGGTCGCAGGCGTGTGGTCGGTCGTGGTCGCCCTGACCGCCGCCATCGTCGCGACGATCGCGCTGAACCGGGCGCGCCTGCCGGCGTTGCGGCAGACCATGGATGCCGGGGCCAATGCATCGGTGCTGCCTGCGTTCAGTGTGGCGAGCCTGGTCGGATTTGGTGCGGTCGTGGCCGCGCTGCCGGCCTTCACAACCGTGCGTGACTGGGTGCTCGCGATCGAAGGCGGGCCGCTGGTGTCGCTCGCGGTCGCAACCAACATCCTGGCGGCGCTGACCGGCTCGGCATCGGGCGGCCTGACCATTGCGCTTGATGCACTCGGAGAGACCTATCTGGATCTCGCCGCACGCACCGGCATCGATCTTGCTCTGATGCATCGCGTCGCGGTGATCGGCTCGGGAACGCTGGATATTCTGCCGCATAACGGTGCGGTGGTCAGCCTGCTCGCGATCTGCGGCCTGACGCATCGCGACAGCTATGTTGACATCGTCATGGTGGGCATCGTGACGTCGCTCGTGGCGCTGGTGACTGTCATCGCGCTGGGCAGCGCGCTTGGATCGTTCTGAAGCGATTGACGGGGCAGGGTGGTTTACCCCGCCGCCGTCGCTTGTCCGCCACCGGACGAGGAAGCGGCCCTCGATCGCGACGGCCGCCTCAAGCCGCGATCCATCCGCGAGGTCCTAGTGCGCGCCGCCCGCGCCCGCCGCCTTCACCCGCCGCGTCAGCAGCACCGCGATCGCGGCGAGCACCAGCACTGTGCCGATCACGGCGAACGCGTCGGAATAGCCCATCACCAGCGCCTGGCGCTTCACCGTCTTGCCGAGCGCGATGATCGCCTGCTCGCGCGCGGCGTTGGGGTCGGGCACGCCATGGGCCAGGAAATAGTCCGTCATCTGCGCGACGCGGCCGCGGACTTCCTCGCGGCCGAGCGTGACGGACTGGCCGATGATGTTGGAGTGAAACTGCTCGCGCTTGGTGATGATGGTGGCAAGTGTCGCCGTGCCGATGGCGCCGCCGAGATTGCGGAACATGTTGCTGATGCCCGAGGCCGCGGCCGCGTCCTGCGGTGCGATTCCGCCCGTCAGCACCGAGGTCAGCGGCGTCAGCACCATGGCCTGGCCCACGGCGCGCACGATGTTGGGGATCCAGAGCTGATCGCCGGCATAGTCGGCCGACATGCCCGTGTTCATGAAGCAGCTATAGGCGAAGATGAGCAGCCCGGTGATTGCGATGAGGCGTGTGTCGAAACGCTGCATCAGTTTCGGGATCAGCGGGATCAGCACCAGCTGCGGCAGGCCGGTCCAGGCCAGCACGTTCCCGATCTGCTCCGCATTGTAGCCCTGCGCCTGGCCGAGATAGGCCGGCAGGATGTAGACGGAGCCGAACAGCGCGAAACCGACCATCGTCATCGCGATCGTCCCGAAGCCGAAATTGCGTTGCGTCAGCAGGCGTAGCCGGATCAGCGGCTTTTCGATGGTGAGCTCGATGGTGACGAACAGCGTCAGGCTGATGGCCGCGATCACCGCGAGCTTGACGATGAAGGGCGAGGAGAACCAGTCGTCCTTGTTGCCTTCCTCGAGCACGGCCTGCAGCGCTGACAGCCCGATCGCCATGGTGACGATGCCGGCCCAGTCGCCTTCTTTCAAAAGTCCGAGCTGCATCTTCTGCCGCTCGAGCGTCAGATAGAGCGCGGTCACCATCACCGCGGTCGGGATCACGTTGACGAAAAAGATCGTGCGCCAGCCGTAGGTCTCCGTGAGATAGCCGCCGATCGTCGGGCCGATCGCGGGGGCAAAAGTGACAGATAGCGCGAAGATCGCGAGCCCAACCGGCTGCTGCGGTTTCGGCAGCCTGGTCAACACCAGCGTGAACGCCATGGGGATCAGCACGCCGCCGGCAAAGCCTTGCAGGCCGCGCATCGCGATCATCGACGGCAGGTCGTGGGTGAAGGCACAGGCGACCGAGAAGGCCGCGAACAGGCTCGCGCTCGCCAGCATGTAGCGGCGGAACGTGAGCACGCGGCTGAGATAGTCGGTCAGCGGGATCACGATGATCTCGCCGATCAGGTACGACGTGGAGATCCAGGAGCCGTTGTCGGCGCCGGTGCCGATGCCGCCCTCGATGTTGGCCAGCGAGGCGTTGGTGATCTGGATGTTCAGGATCGCCATGAACGATCCGATCATGGCGGCAAGCACGGCGACCCAGACCGCGACGCTCGCGCGGTTGGAAGCGACGGCGACGTGATTAGGCGTCGCGACCGGGGTTGCTTGCGTCGAAAGTGAGAGGCTGTCTGACATGGCACGACCCTCCGGAAACGAGTGTTGCCTTTGACGCATCGGCCGCCTTCGCAGCCTGCGTATTCGAACGAGTTGCAATGGTCGGGATGACGGACATGCCGGGACGGAGCGCGATGGCGCGCCCGTGCTCATCATCGAGCGCGATCTTGACCGGGATGCGTTGCACCACCTTGGTGAAATTGCCGGTCGCGTTGTCGGGCGGCAGCAGCGCGAATTCCTGGCCGCTGGCGGGCGCGATGGAGTCGACATGGCCGTGCACGATCTGGCCCGGAAACATGTCGACCTCGATAGCGACGGCCTGGCCCGATTTCACGTGGGTGAGCTGAGTTTCCTTGAAATTGGCGACGACGTAGGCACCCTCGGCCGGCACGATCGACATCAGTTGCGTGCCTGCCTGTACGAACTGGCCGACGCGCAACGAACGGTTTCCGACCACGCCGTCGATCGGGGAGACGACGCTGGTGTAGCCGAGGTTCAGCTCGGCCTGGTGCTGCACCGCTTCCGCACGCGCCGCCGCCGCCTTGGCCTGGACGATCTCGGCCTTGAGCAGGTCGACCTGCTTGAGGGCCGAAGCGAGATTGGCGGTGTCGCGTTCGAGCGTCGCCTGCGCGGAGGCAATGCGTGATTGCGCCTGCTGCGCGTTCTGCACGCTGCCGGAGCCGGTCGCGGCGAGATCGGTGTAGCGCTTGTTGTCCTGCGCGGCGAAGGTGAGGTTGGCCTGATCGACGTCGAGCGTGGCTCGCGCGGCCTTGATCACCGCCTGCTGAACCTCGATCTGCGCTTCCTTGCTCGATATGGTGGCATTCGCCGCCAGCACATCGGCCTTGGCCTGGTCGAGCGCGACCCTGAAGTCGCGGTCGTCGATCCGGGCCAGCACCTGACCGGCCTTCACTTGCTCGTTATCGGCGACCAGAACGCGATCGAGATAGCCGCCGACCTTCGGAGCGACGGTGGTGTTGTCAGCCTTCACATAGGCGTCATCGGTCGAGACGAGGTACTGGCCGACAGTCCAGTAATCATAGCCGTACCAGCTCGCACCGGCGACTGCGATGACCGCGGCTCCCATCAGCAATAGCTTGCGAAGACTGAGTTTTTTCCTGGTGGCGACGGCTGGTGTGCCGGGCAGGACACCCTCCAGCGCGGAAGCGGGCAGGGCGGTCTGGACGGCGGCAGATGGGGTGGTGTGGACGGTCATGGCCGGCTCCCCTGATTTAGGAAACTTGACGATTTCCAAAATGAGGCTAGCTTTGGAATTGTCAATGGAATGACAGGCATCATGTAAAGACATGGCTGAGGCAAGACAGGACAACGCATGCCGCCCGCGCGGGCGGCCCCCGGTGCGCAGCGACGACGAGACGACGCGAATCGTCCTCGAAGTGGCGCGGCATACCTTCGCGGTCGAAGGCTACGCCGCGACCAGCACCGAAGAGCTCGCCCGCCGCGCCGGCATCTCGACCAAGACGCTCTATCGCCTTTTTCCAGGCAAGGCCGCGCTGTTCGAGGCCATGTGCGCAGACAGGCTCGAGCGCCTGCTCTCTGCCGTCGATCTCCAGGCCGGCGATGACGTCGATGTCGAAACGGGCTTGCGCGCCGCTCTGATGGCCTGCGCCGATCTCGCGCTCGACCCCGAGGTCGTGGCGTTGCAGCGCATGGTGCTGCAGCAATCCGCTACATTTCCGGAGCTCGCCGCGAATTTCTACACCAACGGCATCGCCCGCACCGTCAGGACACTCGCCGGTTGGCTGCGCCTCCAGGTCAAGCGCAAGCGCATCGCCATCGGAGACGCCGAAGAAGCGGCCGGCATGCTGATCGGCATGGTCGCGTCGGCGCCGCAGCGTGCCGCGATCTATGGCGGTGCAGCTTTGCCGTCACGCAAGCAGATCGAACGACGCGTGGAGACCTGCGCGGCGCTTTTCCTGGACGGCTGCCGCGCCAAACCGGCCTAGCGGCTCCGTTTTGACAATCCCATTCGCTCCGGCTATGTATTTCGCATGCGAAATAAACCAACCGCAGCGAGACATCATCGGCTGATCTATCTGCTGAACGTCGCGCAACGGCGCCTGCAGCGTTGGATGGCGGCACAGCCCTCGAGCGAAGTGACGCCGGCACAGGCCGGGCTGCTGTTCATCCTCGGCAAGCAGGATGGCGTCCTCATGGGCGAAGCCGGGGCGGCACTGGATATGGGCCCGGCCGGCATCTCCGGCCTGGTGGATCGCAGTGCTGCGGCAAAACTGGTCGAGCGGAGGGCCGATCGCGAGGACGGCCGTGCCTGGCGGGTGTGGTTGACGCCAAGGGGCCGCGATGTGCTGGCGCAGGCAAAGACCGACACGGCTGCAATCAACGCCGCGCTGACGGAGGGATTTACCGGTGCGGAGATCGAAATTGTCGCGCGCTGGCTGAGGAGCATTCAAGACAAGTTTCCAAGAGAGATTTCAACAGACACCACAAGGGATCCAGAGGACTAAGAGGAGAAACCGATGACCGAGCATGTGCGCGTCGAAAACAACGGCGGAGTTCTCACGATCACGCTGGCGCGCCCCGACAAGAAGAACGCGCTGACGGATGCGATGTACGGCAAGCTTGCCGACACCGTCGAATCCGCCGAGTCCGATCCGTCCGCGCGCGTGCTGCTGATCCGCGGCGAGGGTGACATGTTCACTGCCGGCAACGACGTCGGCGAGTTTGCAGCCGTCGCCACCGGCAAGTCCGAAGGCAGCCGCAACGTCGGCCGCTTCATCCAGTCGCTGGCGCGTTGCACCCGTCCGCTGGTCGCGGCCGTGCAGGGCCGCGCCGTCGGCATCGGCACCACGATGCTCTTGCATTGTGATCTCGTCGTGCTCGCCGACAACACACTGTTGTCGACGCCTTTCGTCAGTCTCGCGCTGGTTCCAGAGGCCGCATCGAGCCTGCTGATGCCGGCGCGCATAGGCTATTCCCGCGCCTACGAGATGTTCGCGCTCGGCGAGACCGTGCCGGCCAAGGCGGCGCTGGAATGGGGCCTGGCCAGCCGCGTGGTGCCGCTGGACAAGCTCGACGCCGAGGCGCTTGCGTTGGCCCAGCGTCTCGCCCGCCAGCCGGCCGGTGCGCTCACTGCGACCAAGAAACTCATGCGAAACGGCGAGGCCCTGGTCGCTCAGATGCTGGCGGAGGGCGAGCAGTTCGCACGGCGCCTGCGCACCGCCGAGGCACGCGAGGCGTTCACGGCCTTTGCCGAGCGTCGGCCGCCTGACTTCACCAAGGTTTCGTGACGTCGAGGCGGTGTTAGGGTCTGGCAAACCGGGAATTCCCCGCGTTTGATTCAGCCTTAACGGAACGTTCGCATGTCGCGGTGCAAGGTGGCTTCTCGTGAAGTAGGCCCCTTGCGACCCATGTCCATGTTTAAGAAATCGGTAAGCTCGCTCCTCCTGGTGTTGATGGCTCTGCTGGCGGCCGGCGCGCTCGCCTCTACGGCGACCCAGATGGTCGGGGCCTTCGGCCGCTACAGCGACAGCCTCGAGACCGCGAGGCTGGCCGCCGCGGACAAGGCGATCTTTCATGGCGTGCTGGCGCTGCGCAGCAATCGCGGCGACGCCCAGAGCGCGCTGCTCGGCGAAGACGACGCGCGTCCCAAGCTTGCCGAGGCCGAGAAGGCGGAGCAGGGTGGCTATGATGGCGTCAGCGCCGCGATGGCCAGTGTCAACTTCGTCCGGCGCGACGAGCTTGCGAGCACGCTGAAGCAGCGCTGGGGCGAGGCCGCGCCGCAATTCCAGCTGTTCTACGACGAAGCCAGGCGTCCCCGTGCCGAACGCAAGATCGAGCGCACCAACTCCTGGTACGACGCCGTCTCCAAGGTCATCGACACCGCGAATCTCGCCTCCACCGCGGTGTCGAACCGCGCCTGGATGGACGATCCCTTCATTGCCCGCATGATCCAGGTCCGACGTCTCGCCTGGCAGGTGCGCGACCGCTATGGAATCCATTGTTCGGCATTGCGCTCGAACGTCAACAGCAGCAAGCCGCTCGACGACGCCCAGAAGCGCGCGCTGGCGCAATGGGACGGCACCATCGCTTCCGCCTGGTCCGGCATGGACGAGCTGCTGGCCTCGCCCGACGTGGCCGCGGAGTTGATCAGCGCCGCCACGGAGGCGCGTGGCAAGACGGACGGCGTGCTCAGGCAGATCGGCGATCTCACCAAGAATTTCGACGGCAGCGGCAAGCCGGCGATGGCGGCGGCGGACTGGAATGTGCTGTGCCAGTCGCCGTTCCCGCTCATTGTCGGGATCGCGACCAAGGCGCTCGACCAGTCGATCGCGCGCGCCGAGACCGTCCAGGCCAAGGCGCTGACCAATCTGATCGTGCAGTCGCTCGCGTTCCTGCTGGCGCTCGCCGTGACGCTCGCCGGTGTCTATGTCGTGCGAAATCGCCTGATGCGTCCGGTGCGCGCCATTCTCGACGCGATCGCCCGGATCAGCGCGCGCGACTACGCAACGTCGGTTCCGCAACCCCGCTATCCCGACGAGTTCGGCACCATGGCCGCCGCGCTGGAAAGCCTGCGCGAAAGCGCGGCCACCGCGGAACGTCTTGGCCGGGAACGCGAATCGCAGCAGGCGATGCAGCTCGCCCGCTCGGGCACCGTCGACGAGGCGTGCCGTAGCTTTGACGAAACCGTGCAGGCGGTGATTCAAAGCGTCGCGACATCGGCCAAGGAGCTCGATGCGACCGCGACCGACGTGCGCACGTTGGTGTCGGAATCGAGCAGCCAGACTTCCGCGGTCTCGTCCGCCGCCGAGCAGGCCACCAACAATCTCGAAAGCATCGCGGCCGCGACCGAGGAGCTCTCGGCCTCTGTCGGCGAGATCTCCGCGCAAGTGCAGTCCAGCGCACGTGATGCGCGCGAAGCGGTATTCCAGGTCGAGCAGACCAACGCCACCGTCGAAATCCTCGACCAGACCGCAGGCCGCATCAGCGAAGTCGTGAAGATGATCCACGCCATCGCCGGCCAGACCAATCTGCTCGCCTTGAACGCCACGATCGAGGCGGCCCGTGCCGGCGAGGCCGGCCGCGGCTTTGCGGTGGTTGCCGGCGAGGTCAAGAGCCTCGCCTCGCAGACCGCGACCGCGACGGAAGAGATCTCGCGCCAGGTGGAGGAGATCCAGGGCGCGACTGGTCAGGCGGTCGCCGCCATCCGTTCGATCGGGGGCGCCATCAGCGGCATCGACGAAAAGATGACCGCCATTGCCGCCGCCGTCGAACAGCAGCGCGCGGCCACCACCGAGATCTCGCGCAACTTCCAGCATGCCGCCCAGGGCACCCGCGAGGTCACCGATACCATCGGCAGCGTGGCCCAGCTCAACCAGGAGACCGGCAATGCCGGCACGGTGCTGTTCCAATCCGTGACCAAGATGTCGGCCGACGCCGACCGCCTCCGTGTCGCGGTCGAGGGCTTCCTCGGCGCCGTAAAGTCCGCTTAAGACTTCCATTCCCGGCTCGACGGAACGCGGATCGGCATTGCCGCGCCTGCCTGCGACCTGTAAATGGTAGCGGTACCAAGCTCTAACGACGGGACTACAGGGAGATAATTTCGATGCCGGTCACCCCTCACAAGGCCCAGCGCCCCTATCGCGGCGTGTTTCCGGTCGCCCCCACCATCTTCGACGAGCGCGGCGAGCTCGATCTCGAGGGCCAGCGTCGCTGCATCGATTTCATGATCGATGCCGGTTCGAACGGCATCTGCATCCTCGCCAATTTCTCCGAGCAATTCGTGCTGACCGATGCCGAACGCGAGAGCGTGATGCATGCGGTGCTGGAGCAGGTCGCCGGCCGCGTGCCGGTGATCGTCACCACCACCCATTTCAGCTCGGCCGTGTGCGCGGCGCGGAGCCGGCAGGCCGAGGCCGCCGGTGCGGCCATGGTCATGGTCATGCCGCCCTATCACGGCGCCACGTTCCGGGTGCCTGAAAAGGGCATCGTCGAATTCTTCAAGGTGCTCTCGGGCGCGATCAACATCCCGATCATGATCCAGGACGCGCCGGTCGCGGGCACGCCGCTGTCGGTCGAGCTGCTGGCACGGTTGGCGCACGAATTCTCCAATATCCGCTATTTCAAGATCGAGGTGCCGGGCGCGGCGTCAAAGCTCCGCAGCCTGATCGAGGCCGGCGGCAAGGATATAGAGGGTCCTTGGGACGGCGAGGAGGCGATCACGCTGATGGCCGATCTCGATGCCGGCGCGACCGGCGCGATGACCGGCGGCGGCTATCCCGACGGTATCCGCCAGATCATCGATCCCTATTTCGCGGGCGATCGGGAGAAGGCCAAGACCGCCTATGAACGCTGGCTGCCGCTGATCAATTACGAGAACCGTCAATGCGGTCTGATCGCCTGCAAGGCGATGATGCAGGCCGGAGGCGTGATCAAGTCCGACGCGGTCCGCCACCCGCTGCAGCCGCTGCATCCCGCGACGCGGGCAGGACTGCTCGAACTCGCCAAGGAGCGCGACGCGTTGGCGCTGCGCTGGGGAAAGTAATCCAAAGTCTCCGCCGTCGTCCCGGCCTTTGCCGGGACGACATTGAGAATGCCGCGCAAGCCGCGCTAACTCGCCAGCGTCCACTCGCCAATGACGCGAAACCTCGTCTTCGCGTCATCCTGCTTGAACAGCGTGATGCGATCGATCTCGAGCGTGTCGAGACCGAGCCCCGCAAACCGCGCCCGCAACATCTCCAGGATCGGCCCGCGCCGATCCGCATCCAGCCGCCCCGTCACGGTCATGTGGAAGCGGAACTCCTCCATCACGTAGGGATAGCCCCAGCGATCGAGATAGTCGCGCTGCCGCTCGCTGAGCCTGTCGGGCCTGCGCCGCGCGCGGTCTTCCGCCGTCAGTGGTGGACGGAAGCAATCGAAATCGCGGGCGCAATCGGCGGCAAGCTTTTGAAGCGCATCGACCGGCTCAGCCGGGATCACAGCAATGAAGCCACTGATGGCACCGACCACAGGACGGATCACCGGAATCGGCCGGGCCTTGCCGGCAAATGCGGCACACGCCGCCGAGAGCTCCGCTTCGGTCCTGCCCGCCGCCAGCGCCATCGGCGCCTTGAGCGTGCCGTGAAAGCCGTATCTGCGGGGATCGGCGGTGATGTCGCGCCAGTCAGGCGCAACGCGTAACGCGTCGCCGGCAAAGGGTGGCTCCTCGCCCGTATAGGCATCATAGCCGAGCAGCTCGGCGCCAAAGCGCGAGAGCGCGCTGTCTGCGCCGGCGGCAAAATAGATCGCATAGCGGGGGAAACCTGTCATTTCAGGAGCATAGCCAATTTAGGCCGCAACGACAGTCTCGCGCGGCGCCGCTGATGTGCCGATCAGCCGGGTCGCATCGGCGAGATGCACGAGCTTGCCGGCTGAGATCACCGCGACCAGCCGCGGCCGCAACGGCGCACTGTCGTCGACGAGCAGGATGTCGGCACGAAGGCCTGTCGCGAGCGTGCCGCGATCGGTCAGCCCGGTGGCTTCTGCCGGTGCCGACGAGATCAGCTTCCAGGCTTCGGTCAGCGGCCGCACGCCCTCGGCGGCCAGGCGGAAGGCCGCGAGCAGCGGCGCCGGATAGTAATAGTCGGAGGCCAGCACCGAGCAGAGGCCCTTCGCGATCATGTCGGACGCCTTGGTCCAGCCGGTGTGGCTGCCGCCGCGCACGACATTCGGCGCGCCGTAGACGATGGCGTCGCCGGCAGCCGCGGCCTCGCGCGCCGTCTCCTCATTGATCGGAAACTCGGCGAGCTTCACGCCCATGTCGCGAAATGACTTGCGCATCGCCGGCGTCGCATCGTCGTGCGAGAGCATCCGCACGTCGGCCGCGCGGGCCACTGCTGCGAGCCGGTTGATCGACGCCGGAACATCGGCGGCGCGCGAGACGATATGCGTGACGAGCTTGTCGAAGTCTTCGCTCGACAGCCCGGTGCGTTCCACCATGCGGTTGCGCTTGCGTGGATTGGAGATGTCGGCAACGACCCCGTCCATGTGGTCGTTGAAGGCGAACAGGTCGACGCGGCCCTCTCCTAGCCACTGGCTGATCTCATCTTCGGCATCGAGATTGTAGGTCTCGTGGCGCAGATGGAAACGGGTATCGGCGGCGAAGCGCGGACGCTGCCGCTCGATCGCCTCGAGCAGGCGCCTTGCATTGTCGCCGCTGCGCAGGCCCGGCTCCCACGACCAAGTGGTGGCGTGGAATACCGTTGTGATGCCGTTACCGATGACCTGGCGGTCGGTGTCGTCAAGCGCGACGTCGATCGGGAAGTCGACGCCGGCGCGCGGCATCATCTGCCGCTCGAAGGCGTCGCCGTGCAGATCGACGATTCCAGGCAGCACCAGAAGATTGCGCGCATCGATCGCCAGCCGTGCCCGGCCGCGGGATGCATCGATCTGCGCGATGTCGGTTCCTGAAACTGCGAGGGAAGTTTCGGCGAGCTCGGAGCCGATCAGCGTCCGGCCACCCTCGATGAAAATGTCTGTCACGCGACCGCGCTTCGTTTGCTGGAAGGGAAACTTGCCCCTGCTTCGTATGCTCCGAGGAAATCTTCAATCGCGAGCTTGCGGAAATCGGGCAGCGCTTCACGCAATTTGTCGTGATCCCAGTCCCACCATGCCAGCTTGGCAAGCCGCCCGGCAATCTCTTCCGAGAACCGGCGGCGGACGATGCGCGCGGGATTGCCGGCGACGATGGCATAGGCCGGCACGTCCTTGGTGACGATGGCGCCGGCTGCGATGACCGCGCCGGTGCCGATGTTGCGGCCCGGCAGCACGATCGCGCCATGGCCGATCCAGACGTCGTGGCCGATATGGACATGATGCTGGCGTCGCCACTCGAAAAACCCGCTGTCGTCGCTCTCGCCGGGAAAGTAGGCGCTGGAGCGGTAGGTGAAATGCGCCTGCGTGGCGCGGTGCATCGGATGATTGCCGGGATTGATCCGCGTCATCGCCGCGATCGAGCAGAACTTTCCGATCGTGGTGTAGGTGATCTGCGCGTCGTTGACGACGTAGGAGTAATCGCCCATCGCCACCTCGTGCAGGATCGTTCGCGCGCCGACCTCGGTGTAGGCGCCGAGCCTGACCTCGTGCAGTTTCGCCGAAGGATCGATGGTCGGCTCGACCGAAAGCACCTTGGTCATGTTGTATCCGAAATTTCGAGGGCGGGCGCTCGTCTTCGAGCGGCCCGATGACATCATCATGACGATACAATGACAGGGGATGAGCTGTGTTGGATCGCCGCACCGTCGTGCTCATGTCACACGAGTGTCAACCGCCGGCGCTAGCGGTGGGCTCCAGCTACTCTGGAGCGCTGCATGCTGGTGGTTGAGGGTCTGACGTGCCGCTTCGGCGCAAAAGCCGCGGTGGACGACGCTTCGTTTCAAATCTCGCCCGGCGGCTTCGTCGGTGTGATCGGGCGCTCCGGCGCCGGCAAGTCCACCTTGCTGCGGACCATCAACCGTCTGGTGACGCCGACGCAGGGCCGCATCCTGTTCGACGGCCTCGACGTCACCGCGCTGCGTGGCAAGGAGCTGCGACAGTGGCGGGCGCGCTCGGCCATGATCTTCCAGCAGTTCAACCTGGTCGGCCGGCTCGACGTGCTGACCAATGTGCTGATGGGTCGTTTGGCAACCATGCCGGCCTGGCGCTCGCTATCGCAGGTCTGGCCCGAGCAAGACAAGGCGCTGGCGATGTCGGCGCTCGAACAGTTCGACATCGCCGCGCTCGCCGCCCAGCGCGCCGACCAGCTCTCCGGCGGCCAGCAGCAGCGCGTCGCCATCGCGCGGGCGCTGGTGCAGCAGCCGGACATCATCCTCGCCGACGAGCCGATCGCCTCGCTCGATCCGCGCAACACCAAGATCGTCATGGACGCGCTGCTGCGCATCAACAAGCACTTCGGCATCACCGTGATCTGCAATTTGCATTCGCTCGATCTGGCGCGCAGCTATTGCGACCGTCTGATCGGTATGGCGCAGGGGCGGGTGGTGTTCGATGGCGCCCCGTCCGCACTGACCGACCTCGTCGCGCGTGAGCTCTATGATCTCGAAGCCGCCGAAATCATGGGCGGCGCGCCTGCGCCGGCGCCCGAGGGCGTCCCGGCGCTCGGAAGGGCCGCGGCTGCCTGAGCCGCGCCGCATCCATTATTGCCAGTCTTGCGTCAACCGATCCTATCACATGAAGAGGACATCATGATCACTCGCAGACTCATTCTCGCCGGCGCAGCCGCGTTGACCTTTGCCGGATCCGCCTCCGCCGAAGACTGGAGGACGAAATATCCGGAGATCACCTTCGCCGCGATTCCGGCCGAGAACGGCTCGGGCGTGACCGAGCGCTATGCCCCCTTCATCAGCTATCTGTCCAAGGAGCTTGGCATCAAGGTCACACTGCGTGTCGCCAACGACTACGCGGCTCTGATCGAGGGCCAGCGCGCCGGCAACATCCAGATCGGCTATTACGGTCCGGCTTCCTTTGCGCGTGCCCGCCTCACCGGCGTGAAGACCGACGCCTTCGTCATCGACGTCAATTCCGACGGCTCGAAGGGCTACTACTCGGTGTTCTACGTGTTGGCGAAATCGCCGTACCGGAAGATCGAGGATCTCAAGGGCAAGAACCTCGGGCTGGTCGATCCGAACTCCACGTCCGGCAACAACATGCCCCGCTTCAAGCTGAACGCGATGGGGATCGATCCCGATGCCTATTTCTCCAAGGTCGTCTTCACCGGCAGCCACGAGAACGCCGTTCTCGCGCTCGCGCAAGGAACCGTCGATGTCGCCGCCAACTGGTGGAACGCCGACGACGATTCCAACCTGACCCGCATGCTCAACAAGGGCATGGTGAAGTCGGCCGACGGCACGCCGATGAAGAAGGAGGATTTCCGCATCATCGTGAAGTCCGACCTCATCATCAACTCGCCCTATGCCTATCTCAGCGATCTGCCTGACGACATGAAGGCCGCGATCAAGAAGGCCTTCCTGGATGCGGCGACGAAGGACCCCGAGGCGTTCAAGAAGCTCTCCGACGGCAAGAACAAGCCCTGGGAGCCGGTCGCCACCGACGATTACAACAAGACCATCGAGCTGATCAAGTTCGTCGACAATCTGCGCAAGAAGGCGTCCTGACCTCGTCGGGACGATGTACTGGAGCCGGGTCGAGGGACCCGGCTCTTTTCTTGATGGATCTGTCTGTCCTGGATCTGTGCCTTCGATGACGATTGCGGTTTCGATCCTTCCCGAGCAGCAGCTCGCCGCCCTCAACGCCGCCTATCGCAAGGCGGTCGCACGCAAGCGCTTGCGGCTGCTGGCGGGCCTCGCCGTCTTCGTCGTCGCGCTGATTGTGGCCTCGATCGGCGCCGAGGTGAATTTGCGGACGTTCTTCAGCTATTTCGGCAACTTCGTCAGCTATTTCGACCGCATCCTGACCCTCGATAGCGGCCAGCGGGTCTGGACCAATCCTGGCGAGTGGTTCTGGGGCCGGCACAAATGGCTGAGACTGCTCGGCGAGACGCTGCTGATCAGCTATGTCGGCACGCTGATCGGCAGCGTTTTCGCCTTCGCGCTGAATTTCTTGTCCGCTGAGAACACCTCGCCCGCGGCCTGGCTGCGCTTCACGGTGCGGCGCTTGCTTGAATTCGCGCGCACGGTGCCCGGCATCGTGTTTGCGTTGATCTTCGTCATGGCCTTCGGCCTCGGTCCGGTCGCGGGTGTGCTGGCGATCGCGATCCACTCGACCGGCGCGCTCGGAAAACTGTTCTCGGAGATCGTCGAGAATGCGGACATGAAGCCTGTCGAAGGTATCCGCTCCACCGGCGCGAGCTGGATCTCCTGCATGCGATTTGCGATCCTGCCGCAGGTCTCGGCGGGCTATGCCAGCTACGCGCTGCTGCGCTTCGAGATCAACGTCCGCGAAGCTTCCGTCATGGGCTTTGTTGGCGCCGGCGGCATCGGGCAGGAGCTGATCGTCGCGATCCGTAAGTTCTACTACTCCGATGTCAGCGCCATCCTCGTCACCATCATCGTCACGGTCTTCCTGATCGACATCACCACCGGCTGGGTGCGCGGCCGCCTGTTTGGCAGGGAGGCGCGAAATTGAGCAAGCCGCCTGAAGTGAACACTGCGGAGTTCCGCGCGCGCTATCCCGACGTCTTCGACCGCCCGGCGTCGTCGCGCCTGGCGACGCCGATGATGCTGCTCGCTGCGCTAGCGATCTTCGTGTTCGGCCTGGTCGATCTCGATTTCTCGCCCTCGCGTTTCATCTCGGGGCTGAGCCAGCTCGGCTGGATCGGCATGATGATGATGCCGCCCGATCCCGGCTCGTCGCTGCCGCTTTATCTGAAAGCGCTGGGCGAGACGCTGTCGATCGCGCTGCTCGGCACCACGCTGGCCGCACTGATGGCGCTGCCGGTCAGCCTGATTGCGGCGCGTAATATCGTGCCTGAAATCGTCCGCTTCCCGGTGCGGCGGTTCCTCGATTCGATCCGCGGCGTCGACACCCTGATCTGGGCGCTGGTCTGGATCAACGTCGTCGGGCTCGGCCCGTTCGCCGGCGTGCTCGCGATCGCGGTGTCGGATTTCGGCGCCTTCGGCAAGCTGTTCTCGGAGGCGATCGAAGGCGCCGACCAGAAGCAGGTCGAGGGCATCCGTGCCTCCGGCGGCGGCGTGCTGCACGAGATCCGCTTCGGTTTGATGCCGCAGGTGCTGCCTGTCATCGCCGGCCAGGTGCTCTACTTCACCGAGTCCAACACGCGCTCGGCAACCATCATCGGCATCGTCGGCGCCGGCGGCATCGGCCTCCAGCTCGCCGAGCAGATCCGCGTGCTGGAATGGCAGAAGGTATCCTTCCTGATCCTGATGATCCTGGTCGCAGTCGCCGCGATCGATTTCATCTCGGGCAAGCTGCGCTTTGCGATCATTGGGCGGCGGGCCGTAGCCTGAGCCTTCCCTACGGCTCCACCAGAAACTCCACCCGCTCGGCTGCAAACCGCGAGTGCTTGGTCAGCAGCGGCTTGCCGCCGAGATCGAGATCCGTCGCATCGACCACCAGGATCGGCCGCCCCAACGGCAGATCGAGCCGCGCGGCGTCGGTCGCGTCCACGATGCCGGCCGTGATCCTCGTGGCGCCGCGGCGGTAGTCGCTGATACCGTAATGCTCGAGCATCTTCGTCATCGAGCGCGTGGCGGCAAACACCGTGCCGGCGTCGGGAAACCACTCTGCCGACAGCCAGGTGGTGGAGACGCAGATCGGCCTGCGATCGGCGAGGCGGATGGCTTCGATCCTGACCAGCGGCGCGCCTGTCTTCAATCCGAGCTCCCGCGCGAGCTCCCGCGTTGCGACGTCCTCCGACGCCTCGATCATCCTTCCATGCGGCTCGCGGCCGTCGGCGCCGACGATCTCCGAGAAGCGCGTGCGCGAGCGCAGGGGATAAGCGAGCTTCTGCGCCTCGACATAGGTTCCGCTGCCGCGCTCGGCGCGCACGATGCCGCGGTCGGCGAGCGCCGCCAGCGCGCGCCGCACGGTGTGGCGGTTGACGCGATAGGTTTCGGCGATCTCCATCTCGCCCGGCAGCTTGTCGCCTGTGGCAAAACGGCCGTCGGCGATGCCGCGCTCGATGCCGTCGGCAACGAGGCGCCACAGCGCGACGCCTGAAGAGGCGGTGTCCTGCATGCTCATGTCGGCGATCAGCCTAGCCCGAAAATCACACGTTTGTCACGAAACGGTCATGGCGTTTCCGTATCAAGTTGTCTAGTATCATAGACAACTTGAGTTCGACAAGAGTCGGTGGATTCGGTGACCCAGCACAACACCCAGCAAGCCCAGCGCCAGGCCGCCATGGCTGTGCTGGCGCATGCGGAGGCGGGCGAGATCGCCGCCCGCCTGCGCATGATCTCCTTGCCCGGCCATCAGGAGTTACGCGCGCCGGAGAACGGCCTGGTGATGTTGCGCGGCCGGATCGGTGGCGATGGCGCGCCGTTCAATCTCGGCGAGGCGACGGTGTCGCGCGCCGCCGTGCGGCTTGCGAGCGGCGAGGTCGGCTTCGGCTACACGCTCGGGCGCGATGGCGAGAAGGCGCGGCTGATCGCGCTGTGCGACGCGCTGGTGCAGTCGCGCGATTTTGGCGCGGCTGTCGAGCGCGACGTTATCGCGCCGCTGCGCGAGCAGCTTGTGACGAGACGCAGGCGCGCGGCGGAAGAGACCGCTGCGACGAAGGTTGATTTCTACACCATGGTGCGCGGTGAAGGGTGAGGCCATGACCACGATTGCGGAACTGCCGCCGGGGTTCGCCGACAAGGTTTTGTCGGCGCAATCGACCTTTCGCTCGGTCATGGATGCGATGGCGCGGCCGGGCTCGGTCCAGCGCATCCTGCCGATGGCCGGAACACCTGAGACGATGATGCGTGGCACCGCCGCGATCGCGCTGACGCTGTTCGATCATGACACGCCGCTCTGGCTCGATGCTCGGATGGCGGAAAGCCCCGACGTCCTGAAATGGCTCAAGTTCCACAGCGGTGCGCCGGTGGTGCAGGATGCCTCGATCGCGGCGTTCGCTCTGATCAGTGACGGCGGTGCGTTGCCCCCGTTCGAGCGCTTCGCGCTCGGCACCAACGAATATCCTGACCGTTCGACCACGGTGATCATCCAGGTCGAAAGCCTGGACCGAGGACCGGGCTTCGAGCTGCGTGGCCCCGGCATTGACGGTGCCGCGACGCTTCAGGCCACGATCAAGCCCCCCGACCTGTTCGAACGTCTTCGTTGCAACGAAACCCTGTTTCCGCGTGGCATCGACGTGCTTCTGGTCGCCGATGATGCCGTGGCTGCGATCCCGCGCACCACGCGAGTCCTGGGCAAGGGAGGCTAGAGGCATGTATGTCGCAGTCAAGGGTGGCGAACGCGCCATCGAGAACGCTCATCGCCTGCTCGCCAATGCCAGGCGCGGCGACCAAAGCGTTGCGGAAGTCACGCTCGACCAGATCTCTGAGCAGCTTGGGCTCGCCGTCGATCGCGTCATGAGCGAAGGTTCGCTCTATGACCGCGAGCTCGCAGCGCTCGCGATCAAGCAGGCCCGTGGCGACCTGATCGAGGCGATCTTCCTGGTTCGCGCCTTCCGCGCCACCTTGCCGCGCTTCGGCGCCAGCGAACCGGTCGACACCGGCGCGATGAGGGTGCAGCGGCGGGTGTCGTCGACCTTCAAGGACATTCCCGGCGGTCAGATCCTCGGCCCCACCTTCGACTATACGCATCGCCTGCTCGATCCCTCGCTCGCCGGCGGCTTCGTGCCGGAAGCGCCGGCCCTGGCCGAGGCCTCGACGGCGCCGACGCCGCGCGTGACCGACATTCTCGGTCGTGACGGGCTGATCGAGACTTCGCCGCAGGCCGAAGACGGCGCCAGCGTCGGTGATCTCACCCGCGAGCCGCTGAACTTTCCGGCGGACCGCGATCTGCGCCTGCAAAATCTCGCGCGTGGGGACGAAGGCTTTCTGCTGGCGATGGGCTACTCCACCCAGCGTGGCTATGGCCGCAACCATCCCTTTGCCGGTGAGATCCGCTTCGGCGAGGTCGAGGTCGAATTCGCAGCAGAGGACGTCGGCTTCGCCGTGCCGCTCGGTTCGATCGAGCTGACCGAGTGCCAGATGGTCAACCAGTTCAAGGGCTCGGCGAGCGAAGCGCCGTGCTTCACCCGCGGCTATGGCCTGGCCTTCGGCCAGAGCGAGCGCAAGACCATGTCGATGGCACTGGTCGACCGCGCGCTGCGTGCCCGCGAGCTCGGCGAAGAGGTCGGAGCTCCGGCGCAAGATGAAGAATTCATCATGTCGCATTCGGACAACGTCCAGGCGACCGGTTTCGTCGAGCATCTGAAGCTGCCGCATTATGTCGACTTCCAATCCGAGCTCGGCCTGTTGCGCAAGCTGCGCAAGGAATTCGCCGAAGCTTCTGCCGAAGCCAATGCGGCCGATGCCATGAAGGAGGCCGCGGAATGAACGCGCCCGCCTACAATTTCGCCTATCTCGACGAGCAGACCAAGCGGATGATCCGCCGTGCGATCCTCAAGGCGATCGCGATTCCCGGCTATCAGGTGCCGTTCGCCAGCCGCGAAATGCCGATGCCCTATGGCTGGGGCACCGGCGGCGTGCAGGTGACGGCCGCGATCCTGGGACCGCAGGACGTGCTGAAGGTGATCGACCAGGGCTCGGACGACACCACCAATGCGATCTCGATCCGAAAATTCTTCGCCAAGACCGCCGGCGTCGCGACGACGACTTCGACCGAAGAGGCGACGGTGATCCAGACGCGCCATCGCATCCCCGAGGCGTCGCTGCTTGCGAACCAGGTTCTGGTCTACCAGGTGCCCATCCCGGAGCCCTTACGCTTCCTCGAGCCGCGCGAGACCGAGACACGGCGCATGCATGCGCTCGCCGAATACGGGTTGATGCATGTGAAGCTCTACGAGGACATCGCCCGCTTCGGTCACATCGCGACCGCCTACGCCTATCCCGTGAAGGTGAATGCGCGCTACGTGATGGACCCGTCGCCGACGCCGAAGTTCGACAATCCCAAGATGGACAATTGCCCGGCGCTGCAATTGTTCGGCGCCGGCCGCGAGAAGCGCATCTACGCGATCCCGCCCTATACGAAGGTGGTGTCGCTCGATTTCGAGGACCACCCGTTCGAGCCCTATCGCTTCAACGCGCCCTGTGCGCTATGTGGCGCGGAAAATTCCTATCTCGACGAGATCGTCACCGACGACAAGGGCAGCCGCATGTTCGTCTGCTCGGACACCGACTATTGCGAGGGCCGGCAGGCCGCCGGCCATCACGGTGCCCTGAGTGCTGCACCCTACAAGGACAAGGCGCAGGGGAAAGCACAAGGGAAAGCAAATGGCTGATTTCGGTACGCTCGAAGCTGATCAGCCGCTGCTGATCGCCGATAGCCTCAGCAAATCCTACGGCCGCATCGCCGCGTGCCGCGACGTGTCGTTCTCGCTCTATCCCGGGGAGGTGCTGGCGATCGTCGGCGAATCCGGTTCGGGGAAGTCGACACTGCTGCAGCTGCTGTCAGGTCAACTCGCCGCCGGCGGCGGACAGGTGTCCTATCGCATGCGCGATGGCGTCACGCGCGATCTCGCCGCGCTTGGCGAGGCCGAGCGGCGTCTGCTGTTCCGTACCGATTGGGGTTTTGTGCACCAGGATCCGGCGCAGGGCCTGCGCATGGCAGTCTCGGCCGGCGCCAATGTCGGCGAGCGGCTGATGGCCGTGGGCTGGAACCATTACGGCCGCATCCGCCAATCCGCCTCCGACTGGCTGACCCGTGTCGAGATCGACGTCGCGCGCATCGACGATGCGCCGCGCACCTATTCCGGCGGCATGCGCCAGCGTCTCCAGATCGCGCGCAACCTCGTCACCGGGCCGCGGCTGGTGTTCATGGACGAGCCGACCGGCGGACTTGATGTGTCGGTCCAGGCCCGCCTGCTCGATCTCTTGCGCAATCTCGTCGCCGAACTGCATCTCGCCGTCGTCATTGTCACCCACGATCTCGCGGTTGCGCGGCTGTTGTCGCATCGCGTGATGGTGATGAAGGGCGGCCGCGTCATCGAAACAGGTCTGACCGACCAGGTGCTGGACGATCCGCGCGAGCCCTACACCCAGCTCCTCGTCTCCTCGATTTTGCCGCCATGAGCCTTCGAACAAGAGCCTGCCTATGACCGTCATGATCGATATCGCCGACGCCAGAAAGACCTTTACGATGCACCTGCAAGGCGGCATCGAACTGCCTGTCGTGCGCGGCGTGACCTTCCAGGTCCAACGGGGTGAATGCGTGGTGCTCTCAGGTCCATCGGGCGCCGGCAAATCCTCGATCCTGAAGATGATCTTCGGCAATTACCGCTGTGATTCCGGCCATGTCGGCATCCGGCATCGCGGCTCGCTCATCGATCTCGCCACCGCCGAGCCGCGGCGGGTCCTCAACGTTCGTCGGACCACCATCGGCTATGTCAGCCAGTTCCTGCGCGCGGTGCCGCGCGTTGCGACCATCGACGTCGTCGCCGAGCCGCTGATCGTCAACGGCCGCAGCCGGGCTGATGCACAAGCGCGCGCCGGTGAGCTGTTGCATCGCCTCAACATTCCCGAGAGGCTTTGGCAGCTGCCGCCCGCGACGTTCTCCGGCGGCGAGCAGCAGCGCGTCAACATCGCGCGCGGCTTCATCCCGGACCTGCCGATCCTGCTGCTGGACGAGCCGACCGCATCGCTGGATGCCGCCAACCGCGCCGTCGTGGTCGAGCTGGTCGCCGAGAAGAAACGCCAGGGCGTCGCCATGGTCGCCATTGTCCATGACGACGAAATCCGCCATTTGATCGCCGACCGCATCGTCGACGTCACCAGCTTTGCCGCCGCGGCCTGAAGGACATGGATATGAAGCCGAAGGACATTGTGATCGCCAACGCCAGGATCGTGCTGGCTGACCGGGTGATCGAGCAGGGCTGGCTTGCTCTCGCGGACGGACGCATCGCCGAAATCGGCGAGGGCAGGGCGCCCGCAGGAGCCGAGGATGCCGGCGGCGACCTGATCATGCCGGGTCTGATCGAACTCCACACCGATCATCTGGAGGCGCATTACGTGCCGCGTCCAAAGGTGTTCTGGAATCCGGTCGCCGCTGTCGTCTCCTATGACGGCCAGCTCGCGACCTCGGGCATCACCACTGTGTTCGATTCGCTCCGGGTCTGGCGCGAGGATGGCGCCGAGGAGGTCGATGGCCGCGCCGGCGTGCTCGCCGCCGCGATCACGGCTGCGCGGGATGGCAATCTGCTGCGCGCCGACCACTTCCTGCATTTGCGCTGCGAAATCCCGATGCCGAGCGTGGTGGAAGAGGCCAGGGAGCTGATCGACCGGCCTGACGTCAAGCTGATATCGCTGATGGATCACACGCCCGGCCAGCGCCAGTTTCGCGACGAAGGCAAGCTCCGCGACTATTACCGTGGCAAGAACGGCGGAAAGACCGACGCCGAGCTCGACGAGCTCTTTGCCAGGCGCTTCGAGTACCAGAAGCAATATGCCGCGACCAATATGCGCGAGATCGTGGCGCTGGCGCACCAGTACAGGATTCCGCTGGCGAGCCATGACGACACCACGGAGGAGAACGTTGAGGATGCCGTGCGTGACGGTGTCGCGGTGGCGGAGTTCCCCACCACGATCGAGGCCGCGCGCGGCCTGCACCATGCCGGCATCGACATCCTGATGGGCGCGCCCAATGTCGTGCGCGGCGGTTCGCATTCCGGCAACATCGCCGCGGTCGATCTCGCCCGCGAGGGCCTGCTCGACATCCTGTCGTCGGACTACATCCCGTCCAGTCTGCTGCTGGGCGCGCTGCAATTGCCCGAGCATGCGCCGTCGATCAGCCTGCCGACCGCCGTTCGAACCGTGACGAAGGCACCCGCCGATGCGGTTGGCCTCACCGATCGGGGCGAGATCGCGATCGGCAAGCGTGCGGACCTGATCCGCGTGCATGTCGCCGGTAGCGTTCCCGTGGTACGCAGCGTCTGGCGTGAAGGGGGCCGCGTCGCATGAGCGAGACCGTCGCGACGGCGCAGGGCGCGGCGGACGCGATCGGTCCCGGCCGGCTCGTGCTCGTCGTCGGCCCGAGCGGCGCCGGCAAGGACACGTTGCTGCGGCTCGCGCAGGCGGCCTGTGTCGACGATCCCGACGTCGTCTTCCCGCGCCGCGTCGTGACGCGCGCATCCTCCGCCGACGAGGACAACATCGCCGTGAGCCCCGACGACTTCGCCCGTGCGCGCGATCACGGCGTTTTCGCCGTGCATTGGGACGCACACGGGCATTCCTATGCGCTGCCGCGGGAGATCAATGACGACATCCGCGCGGGCCGCACCGTGGTGGTCAACGTCTCGCGCACGGTGATCCGCGCGCTGCGCCGGACCTATGCCAACGTTGCCGTGGTCGCGATCACGGCGCCGCCCGACGTGCTGGCGCAGCGTCTTGCCGCGCGCGCGCGTCACAGCGACGGCAACATCGCCGATCGGCTCACACGCAGCGTCGACGATGCCTCGGCCAATGCCGATCTGACCATCCTCAACGCGGGCAGCGCGGACTATCACAGTCGTCAGCTTGTGCGCGTGATCAGGAATGAGTGCTGGCACGATTAATCGCCGGCAGAACAGGAGAGAGCGGAATGACGGTGATCAAGACGGTCGAGGAACTCGAAGCCATCTACGGCGCCACCAATGACGCCTCGACCGTCAAGGTCGCCGACCACGTCACCCCACTCTACCGCATCTTCATCGAGAAGGCGCCTTTCGCGGCGCTGGCAACGATCGGACCCGAGGGCATCGACTGCTCGCCGCGCGGCGATCTCCCCGGCTTTGTCCGCATTCACGATCCCAAGACATTGATGCTGCCGGATCGGCGCGGCAACAACCGGGTCGATTCGCTGCGCAACATCGTGCGCGACCCCCGCGTGTCGTTGATGTTCCTGATCCCCGGCTCCGGCAACGCGGTCCGTGCCAACGGCCGCGCGCATCTCTCGGTCGATCCGAATCTGCTCGCTTCGTTCAGGGTCGAGGGCAAGGCGCCGCGCAGCGTCATGGTGATGAGCGTGGACGAGATCTACTTCCAGTGTGCCCGCGCCATCGTCCGCTCCGAGCTCTGGAATCCCGACAAGCGCATCGATCCGAAGACGCTGCCGACGCCGGGCCAAATCCTCGCCGAGATGAGCCAGAACAAAGTCGGCGGCGCGGAGTATGACCGCATCTGGCCGGAACGCGCTGCCGCGACGATGTGGTGAGCGCTGCTCTCTCGTCTACCTCGCCCGCTGGCGGGGCGAGGTGAAGAGGCAGCCCGCGTGAGATGAATCCGCCTGTCAGTGCGTGCAGTGAGAGAAGCGCCTCAGCGCGCCCGCCGCAAAATTTGGATAGCCATTTCATTGACCAAAGGCGCTGATCGCTCGATATTCGGAGCGTCGAAACTGCTCCTCGAGCCGAAGCCGCCACATGAGCACCGATCAGCAGCGCAATCAGAACGACACGCATGAATGCGTGACGCGGCGCTGTTTCTCGGCGGCATCAGGCGCCTGTTGTTGTTGCTGACGGTCTTCTAGCAACCTTCCATATCGCTATGTCCACGACAGGAACGCCGAGACTTCGGCGAATGAGCAGTCATGTCCCAAGCCCAACAGCAAGCCAAGTCCAACGCCTACATCATCGAAATCCACGATCGCGCCGCCGGCGTCGTCACTCGCACTGAGCGCGGCTTCCGCTTCTTTTCCTCCGAGCGTCTGTTCGACAGTCTCGAGGGCCGTCAATTCCGCTCTGCACGCGAGGCCGAGCGCGCTGCACGTGCCGTGTTCTCCGAGCGGAACCGGCGCGTGAAGTCTTCACCCCTCACTAACTGAAAGGACCGCAACATGATCGCACGACGACAACTCCTGGCCGCAGCGCTGCTGCTCACCACCGCTATCACTGTGCCCGTGCGGGCGGAGGACAAGCCGGCGGAGATCCGCATCGGCACTCAGAAGGGTGGCTTCTTCCCGGCTGTGCGCCAACGGCAGACGCTCGAAACCGCATTCAAGCCGCTCGGCATCGAGGTCAAGTGGATCGACTTCCAGTTCGGTCCGCCCCTGCTGGAAGCGATCAATGTCGGCAGCGTCGATTTCGGCTTTGTCGGCGACACCCCGCCGATCTTCGCGCAGGCCGGCGGCGCCAGGATCCGTTATGTCGCGGCCGTGAAGTCCGAAGGCGACAATCAGGCCATCGTCGTGCCGAAGGACTCGCCGATCAAGACGATTGCCGATCTCAAAGGCAAGCGCGTCGCCTTCGGCAAGGGATCGAGCGCGCATAATCTCCTGGTCGCATCGCTCGAGAAGGCCGGCCTGTGCTGGTCCGACATCACTCCGGCGCCGCTCGCGCCGGCGGACGCGACAGCAGCCTTCGTCAAGGGCTCGGTCGACGCCTGGTCGATCTGGGACCCGTATCTCGCGCTCGCCGAATTGAAGGAGAATGCGCGCGTTCTGGTCTTCGACAAGGACGTTCACAAGCCGAACGCCTTCTACATCGCCAACACCGATTTCGTCGAACGATATCCCTCGCTGGTCGCGAAGCTCAACACGGCCTTCGCGGCTGAAGGCGGCTGGGCGAATTCCCATCATGAGGAGGTGGCGAAGGCGCAGGCGGAGGCAACGGGTGTGGAGATCGAGGCCATCAGGCGCTTCGTGAATCGATCCACCTACAACGTGGTGCCGCTCGATGCCGAGGTGATCAAGACGCAGCAGGCCATCGCCGACCGGTTTGCCAAGCTCGGCCTGATTCCGAAGCCGGTCAACGTCTCCGACATCGCCTGGAAGTGGACGCCGGGCTCCTGAGTCGGGAGCTAGCCCCTGAGCGCCGCCAGTAGTTCATCCGGGCGCTCGGCCATAATCATATGGCCGGCGCCCGGCACCACGACGGTCTTGGCGTGCGGGATCGCCGCCGCGAGAGCCTTGCCGGCCTTCACGGGTGTCATCATGTCTCGCTCGCCGAGGATCACAGTTGTCGGCACCTTGACGCTTGCGGCCGCGGTCAGTGCATTCGCGTAGGCATTGCAGGCCGACAAATCCCTGAACAGCACGCCCGGTTCGCAAGCCTGAAGCACCGCCTGTGCGCCGCCATGCATCCACAGGCCGGGCGCGAGGCTGCCGCCGAGCTCGGCGCTAAAGCCGAGGCCCCAGATCGAGACCATGTCGTTGGCGTCCTGCGAGTTGGCTTCGGCAGCCTTCAACAGATCCGCGCCGACAGTCATGGTTGCAGCCGTGCCGATCAGGCTCAGCGCGGAGACTTTGTCGGGGTGACGCGCGGCGGTCTCGAGCGAGATCAGCGATCCCATGGAATGGCCGATCAAATGCGCTTTCGTAGCTCCGGCCGCATCGAGCAGCGCCGCGGTCCAGTCGGCCATCTCGGCGATGCTTGTGAGCGATGGTCCGGCGGAGCGGCCGTGACCCGGCAGATCAGGTGCGAGCACGCCAAAGCCGTGATGGGCGAACCAGCGCGTATGCAGGGCCCAGGTCGCATGATCGAAGCCGGCACCATGGATGAAGACGACCGTAGTCAACGATTTGTCGAACTCGCGGCCGCCGGTTGCGACAAATATCTCGGTGCCGTTGACGGAGAGCTTCATCGTGTCAAACCTTCTGCGAGATGCGCAGCGCCTGCGCGAGATCGTCGATGATGTCGCTGGCCGTCTCGATGCCGACCGATAGCCGCACCAGCTCTTCGCCGATGCCGGCGGCCTTGAGCTGCTCGGCGTCCATCTGCTGATGCGTGGTGGAAGCCGGGTGGATCACCAGCGTCTTGGCATCGCCGACATTGGCGAGATGGCTGATCATGCGCAGGGACTCGATGAACTTGCGGCCTGCAGGCCGGCCGCCCTTGATACCGAAGGAGACGATCGAGCCCGCGCCGCGCGGCAGCAACGTTTTTGCGAGCTGATGGTCGGGATGGTTCTCCAGCGACGGATGCAGCACCCAGTCGACGGCCTTGTTCGACTTCAGCGCGTCCAGCACTAGATGTGTGTTCTGCATGTGGCGATCCATGCGCACGCCGAGCGTCTCCACGCCCTGCAAGAGCTGGAACGCGTTGGTCGGCGACAGGCAGGCGCCGAAATCGCGCAAGCCTTCGGTGCGTGCGCGCATGATGAAGGCCGCGGTGCCGAACTGCTCGTCGAAGACGATGCCGTGATAGCCGCCATAGGGCTCGGTGAGCACGCCGAACTTGCCCGACATGCGCCAGTCGAACCGGCCGCCATCGACGATGGCGCCGCCGATCGCGATGCCGTGGCCGCCGATCCATTTGGTCGCCGAATGCATGACGATGTCGGCGCCAAGCTCGATCGGCCGGCTCAGATAGGGCGTGGCAAAGGTGTTGTCGATCAAGAGCGGAATTTTCGCCTCATGCGCGATCGCGGCGACCTCAGGGATGTCGAGCACTTCGAGCCCGGGATTGCCGATGGTCTCGCCGATCACCAGCTTCGTGGTCGGCTTGATCGCGTTCCGGAACGCGTCATGATCGCGCGGCTTCACGAAGCTCGTGGTGATGCCGAAGCGCGGGAGTGTGTGCGCCAGCAGGTTGATGGTGCCGCCATAGAGCGAACTCGACGCCACGATGTGGTCGCCGGCGTTGAGCAGTGTCGCGATGGCCAGATGCAGCGCGGCCATGCCGCTCGCGGTGCAGATTGCGCCGACGCCGCCCTCGAGCGCCGCGAGCCGCTCCTCCAGCACACCGGTGGTCGGATTGGAGATGCGCGTGTAGATGTGGCCGGCGCGCTCCAGGTTGAACAGCGCCGCGGCGTGATCGGAATCCTGGAACACGTAGGACGTGGTCTGGTAGATCGGCACCGCGCGGGCGCCGGTCGCGGGATCCGGATGCTGGCCCGCATGCAGGCTCAGGGTCTCGAAGGCGGGCGGTTTTGGCGCGGGCATGCGTGGCCTCGTTGGTCGGTCGGCGGAGGTCGCCCTTGTGCCACAGAATGGCGCTGGAAGTCAGCCCATTGACAGGGTCGCCTAATCGCGAATGGCCTGCTCGATGATACGCGGCTCCCCCACCAGAATCTCCGCGACCTCCTGCTCGCGGCCTGCTCGAATTAATGTACCGCTACGCGCCTGATCAGGCGGAGCTCGAGAAGATCCTCGTGCACAATCCGGCGAAGCTGTTCGGGTTTCCGGCTTGGAGGCTTGATGCCTGCCACGAAAACGGTGCGCTCCCTCTCCCGCTTGCGGGAGAGGGTCGGGGTGAGGGCTCTCTCCCTCAGGGATTGTCCCATTGCGGACACACCCTCTCCCCAGCCCTCCCCCGCAAGCGAGGGAGGGAGCCCACTTTCGTCGAGGCGCGATCGCGCTCACACCACGGGCACCGCCAGCCGATCCCGCACCTCGGCTGCGATCTCGAACGATCGCAGACGCGCGGCGTGATCGTAGATCTGGCCCGTGGTCATCAGCTCGTCCGCCGCAGTGTCGGCGATCAGCGCCTTCAGCTTCTCTTCGACAACAGCAGGCGAGCCGACGGCGGTGCAGGCCAGCGACTGCGCGACGCCGGCCTTCTCCGCCGGCGACCACAGCGCGTCCATGTCGTCGACCGGCGGCGGCAGCTGGCCGGGCGTGCCGCGGCGCAGATTGATGAACTGCTGCTGCAGCGAGGTGAATAAGCGCTGCGCCTCGGCATCGCTGTCGGCGGCGAACACGTTGACGCCGACCATCGCATACGGCTTGTCGAGCTGCGCCGAGGGCTCGAACCGCGCACGATATTCGCGCAGCGCCGGCATCATCATCTGCGGCGCGAAGTGGGAAGCAAAGGCAAAGGGCAGCCCGAGCATGGCCGCTAGCTGGGCGCCGAACATGCTGGAGCCCAGGATCCAGAGCGGCACCTTCGTTCCCATGCCGGGCACGGCGCGGATGGTCTGGTTCGGCTTGACGTCGCCGAGCAGGGCCTGCAACTCCAGCACGTCATGGGGAAAGTTCTCGGCGGCCGTCGCGAGGTCGCGCCGCATCGCCCGCGCAGTGAGCTGGTCGGTGCCCGGCGCACGTCCGAGGCCAAGGTCGATCCGGCCGGGATAGAGCGATTCCAGCGTGCCGAACTGCTCGGCGATCACGAGCGGCGAATGGTTCGGCAGCATCACGCCGCCGGAGCCGACCCGGATCGTCTTGGTGCCTCCCGCGACATGCCCGATCACCACCGAGGTCGCGGCGCTCGCAATGCCGGTCATGTTGTGATGCTCGGCCAGCCAGAACCGTTTGAAGCCCCAACGTTCGGCATGCTGCGCGAGATCGAGCGAATTGCGGAAGGCCTGCGCGGCGTCGGAGCCCTGCCTGATCGGCGCGAGGTCGAGCACGGAAAAGGGTTGAATCATGAAGGAGCCACCGGATGAAGGCGCGGGAGGCGCGCCGGGGCCTCACATATAGGAACCGGGTCAGGAAATGTTAGCGCAGAGAAACGCTTCGATGTTCATCGTCAAGTCGGGGTCAAGTCGGCTCGGCTGGCGGCGAGCAAGCGGTCGAATGCGGGGAGCGCAATCCCGATTTCCGTTCTGAAGCCTGGCGGTTTCTTCGGCGAGATGACGCTGATCGAAATGCAGAATCGCTCCGCCACGATCGTCGCGGACTCCCGACCCTGCTGAACGAACTGACGGCCCAGAAGCTCTGCGGCTGCGACAAGGCCGTCATCCACACCTATGTGATCGTCCTGCAAAACATCAATCGCGAGCCATGCCGGCGGCTTCGCCGCGCCGAGGCCCGCTTCATGGGCCACCAGCTAGGGGACGACGATCGATCGCCCGCGCGGAAACGCCGAAGAGACTGCCGGGCAGAACTCGGCAGCCTCTTTCTTCACGTGGCGGGAATGTCAGCGTCGACGACGGGTGGGATCATTGCTCCCGCCGGGACGAATAGTCTGGGGGCCGCCTAGGCCGCTGCTGCTTGCGCCCTGGCCGGCTGCGCCGGTGCCGGATGCCGCATTGCTGCCGCCAGCCCCCATGCCGGTCGTGCCGCCCGTTCCGTTGCTGCCTGCAGAGCCGGCTGCGCCAGCTCCCACGCCGGCACCGCCTGTTCCAGCGCCGGCGCCCGCACTGCCCGCACCGCCGGCGCCGCCTGCGCCGCCCGACTGCGCGTGGGCGAAACCGATCGACGCACCGGCAAGCAACGCGCACATGGCCATCGAAAAAATTGTCTTCCGCATTTTTTAGCTCCATTGAGGTTGTGGCCGTCAACCGAAGCTGCCTGCTGACGTTCCTAAAGAACTGCTGAGAGGAGCTTTCGCAAGCCGTTAGGAACGATCTCGCGTCACGACGGATTGGTGCTTGCCGTCGGGTGCGACAATTCGTAAGTCATGTCAGGCGACCGGCGACCCTTCAGGCTCCAGCTTTCCGGCGCCGCTCGGCTGACATCATGGAGGATCGCAATGCGAGTTGCCCTGTTGGTTGTTGTCATGATGGCCGGGCTGGCTCCCGCAGCACACGCCGAGCGTGACTATCCCTGGTGCGTCTTTGGCGGTGAGCTCGGCGCTTCCGGCGATTGCATGTATGAGACCCGGGAACAGTGCCTGGCCTCGGCATACGGGCGATGGAATCTCTATTGCGACATCAACCCGCGTGTGAGGTTCAGGCAGCCGCCTCCGCCCCCGCGCCGGACGCGCTGATCGCAGCGCGCAGGCACACGCAGGGCGCACCGGCCGGCCAAGGTTCGCGATGGGGCGTTTGGCTGACCTTGGCGCACCTCCGCACAAGGTCTGCGCGTTCGATGAAGCGGGCGCCATCTCTCGTAAGGCAGTGAGGTGTGCCCTGGTCTTGGCCGGAGAGACCCGGACGGCGAGAGAAGCCTGATCCGGCTACAGCAGCGCCAGCGAGTGCAGCGAATTTCTGTGAAAGCCGAAGGCGACCAGGCCGGACAGAAGCAGCGCAATCCCAGTCACGATCAAGCAAAACGCAATCACTATCGGAGCCTCTGGTTCGTCAATGCACGACCGGCACGATAATGGATAAAATTTTACCGACAATCGAAAGGAAGAATTAACCTTACCTGCGCCGCGCCAATGCCGACCCGTCGGGCAAAACACCCAGCTCCCGCCAAAACCCGTCAACCCTCTCTCACAAAAATATTCCACTTTACCGAAATTCGGAATTGCGACATTCTTCCTGCATCCCGGCCCGATGGAGAGGGGCGATCGTACGTCGTCACGATTGTGGGTTGGGGAAGCGGTGGACGCGGCAGCGCCGGCGCGGATGTGAGGGCAGGGCGGGCAGAGGATTGAGCCGAAGCCCGTGAGCCCAGCGCAAGCCGTGTCGTACGAACGGCGCTGATGCGTACGGTAAAACCGTGTGGTCCTGGCCGTCGTCGCTACGGTCAAGCACTTGCGGAGGCGGCACTGGCGTCAACCGGCGCGGTGCCGGTGAATTCCGTGAGGCGACGGTGACAACAAGAATTCGTCGCCGGGGAGAGCACGGCATAAGCCGTCCGACCATCGCGCAGGGAAGGCCGAGTGTTCGGCGTCACCTGTATGCTGCTGTGCGGTTTCCTTGCGCTACATTGTCGCGCAGCGGACCGCGGGTGCCCGTCGGCACCTGGTCTTCCCTGCGCCCTTGTGTCCGCAGGAGGGCAATTGAGACGTGCAAAACTCGGGCGTTCGGTGCCGCGAGAATGCCGATCCGTGCGTATTTCCAGAAGATGAAATGGTGCTGCCAGACAGGATTGAACTGTCGACCTCTCCATTACCAATGGAGTGCTCTACCACTGAGCTACGGCAGCAATGCTGGGATAAGAATCGGCCCGCCACGGGGGCCTTCCAAGCGGGCCGATATCTGCCACAGGCCTCCCCGCTGTGCAAGCTTGCAAGGACGGTCAAAACGAGAAATCGGGGCAATATCGGGGATTATACGGCCGTTTGGGGCTCGAAACGCCCGACTTTCCGGCGATTTTTGTTCCGCTTCCCCCGACCAACTGGCCAGTTGGCCGCCGCGCCGGATTCGCGCCATTTTGGGTTTCGCAACCACCCCGGACCGCGCCGGCCTCTTGAGCTGCCGCAATCCCTGGGCAAGGTATCGCGGACCGTTGTAGGAATCCGTGATGGCTGACCAGACCGACAAGAGCGCAAGACAGGCGAGGGGGGCGCGGGACGACCGCCTGAAATCGGCGTTGCGGGAAAATTTGAAGCGACGCAAGGCCCAGGCGCGCGAACGCGCCGCGACCGCCGACCCCTCGCAGGACGACGATGGCTCCTCGACTGAGGGGACCGTCGGCAAGGCCGGGACATAGAATTTCTTGGAATGGATGGACAGGCCATGGGGCAGAACGAGCAGGATCAAACCGACAGAAGCGCGATGATGTCGCGTTTCACCCGCCCCGAGCAGACCTTCCCGGCGCTGACGCCGGCCGAGATCGAGCGCATCAGGAATTTCGGCGAGCTCCGCACTTATGAAGACGGTGAGCTGTTGTTCGAGACCGGCAAGCCGGGGCCGGGCATGTTCGTCGTGCTCAGGGGTCACGTCGCCATCACCCAGCGCGACGGGCTCGGACATGTCACGCCCTTGATCGACCAGGGGCCGGGGCAATTCCTGGCCGAGCTCGGCCAACTCTCGGGTCGTCCGGCGCTGGTCGACGGCCGCGCCGAAGGCGATGTCGAGACGTTGCTATTGCCGCCGGAGCGCCTGCGCGCGCTGCTGGTTGCCGAGGCCGAACTCGGCGAGCGCATCATGCGCGCCCTGATCCTTCGCCGGGTCAATCTGCTTCAGGCCGGCGTCGGCGGAGTCGTGTTGATCGGCCCGTCGCATTCGGCCGGCGTGGTGCGCTTGCAGGGTTTCCTCACCCGCAACGGCCAGCCGCATCATCTGCTCGATCCCGAGCGCGACCGCGATGCCGCCGAGATGATCGCGCGCTATTCGCCCAAGTCCGAAGATTGGCCGCTGGTCGTCACGCCCGACGGCGCGGTGCTGCGCAATCCTGGGGAGACCGAGCTTGCGCGCGCGATCGGCATGATCGGCGGCCCGCGCAATGATCGCATCTATGACGTCGCGATCGTCGGCTGCGGACCGGCCGGGCTTGCGACCGCCGTGTATGCTGCCTCCGAGGGGCTCTCGGTCGCCGTGCTCGATATCAGAGCGTTCGGCGGCCAGGCCGGCGCCAGCGCGCGCATCGAAAATTATCTGGGCTTTCCGACCGGCATTTCCGGCCTGGCCCTCACGGCGCGCGCGTTCAACCAGGCGCAAAAGTTCGGCGCCGACATCATGATTCCCGTCACGGTGAAGTCGCTCGACTGCTCGCGCAAGGACGGCGCGTTTGCCGTTGCGCTCGACGGCAGCGAACCCTTGCGGTCGCGCGCGGTGGTGGTCGCAAGCGGCGCCCGCTATCGGCGGCCCGACATCGAGAACCTCGACAAGTTCGAGGGGCGCGGTGTGTGGTATTGGGCTTCCCCGGTCGAAGCCAAACTGTGCGCCGGCGAGGAGGTGGCGCTGGTCGGCGCCGGCAATTCGGCCGGGCAGGCGGCGGTGTTCCTCTCGGGTCACGCCAAACGCGTCCTGATGATCGTCCGCGGCGGCGGCCTCGGGGCCAGCATGTCGCGCTATCTCATCGAGCGCATCGAAGCGACGCCGAACATCGAGCTGCTGTTCAACACCGAGATCTCGGCGCTCGAAGGCGACGAGGCTTCGCTGCTGCGGCGCATCCGCTTGAAGAGCCGCTTGTCTGACGACGAAGAAACCGTCGACGTCAAGAATCTCTTCCTGTTCGTCGGCGCCGAGCCCGCCACCGGCTGGCTCGATGGCTGCGGGGTCGCGCTCGATCGCGGCGGGTTTGTCGTGACAGGCGCGCAGTCCGATCTGAATCAGGGCCGGCTGGTGGCGCCGCTCGAGACGTCAGTCCCCGGCGTCTACGCCGTCGGCGATGTCCGCTCCGGCTCGGTCAAGCGCGTCGGCGGCGCCATTGGCGAGGGCGCGCAGGTGGTGGCCTCCCTGCACGGCTATCTCGGGGACGCCGCAAAACCGGCGCTTTAGCCACGAATGATACGAGCGCACGGCAACTTGAATGCGACTTGCCATCTTGCCGTGTCGCACGGACTATGGACGCGCCGTGACCAATCGCGCGAATACAAAGATTGATATGGGAGGACAAATGGCTGAAATCGTCGTGCTCTACAAAACGCCCAAGGATGTCGACGCCTTCGACAAGTACTATGCCGAGACGCACATTCCGCTCGCAAAGAAACTTCCGGGCCTGAGGAAATACGCCGTCAGCAAGGGACCCGTCAGCTCCCCCGCCGGCCCTTCCGGGATCCACCTCGTGGCCATCCTCACCTTCGATAGCGTGGCTGACATCCAGGCCGCATTCGGCAGCCCGGAAGGCAAGGCCACCGGCGCCGACGTGCCGAAATTCGCCAGCGGCGGTGCCGACCTCTTGATCTTCGACACCAAGGAAGTGTGAAGCCGAGATCAGCTTTCGCCAAAAGCTGCCGTCGTTTGTGACAGCGGTGCAAAAAATTCAGCCATGCGTTTTCAACTCGCACGAACACGCATGGCTGCACGCGCTTGTGTGATGCTATTGCAGATGGTAATCCTATGAGGGGCGTAATATCAATCTCCAGATCTCGATGCAGAGAGTAGGAGAGACGCCATGGTCCTCGGGCTGAGCCTTCCCGCCTTCACACTGGTCCACGTCATCATCAGCCTGATCGGTATCGCCGCCGGCCTCGTCGTGATGTTCGGCCTGCTCGGCTCGAAGCCGATGCCGGGCCTCACCGCGATCTTCCTGCTCTTCACCATCCTGACCAATGCGACCGGTTTCCTGTTTCCGTTCAAGGAACTGCTGCCCTCCTACATCATCGCCGGCATCTCCCTGGTGCTGCTCGCGATCGCGTGCATCGCGCTGTACGGCATGAAGCTCAGGGGCGTCTGGCGGCCGGTCTACATCGTGACTGCGATGATCTCGCTCTACTTCAACGTCTTCGTCCTGGTCATCCAGTCGTTCCTGAAGATACCGGCGCTGGCCGCGCTCGCGCCGGCTGTGCCACCGGCGCCGCCGTCAGGCCCGGTCTTCGCCGTGGTGCAGGGTCTCGTGCTGATGTTCTTCGTGCTGGTGACCATCGGCGCCTGGCGCCGCTACAGGCCGATGGCGTTCGCCTGATCGCATCTCGCTGAAGGAGTCCTTGAATGCCCACCATCACAACCAAAGACGGCGTCGAGATTTTCTACAAGGATTGGGGCTCGGGCCAGCCGATCGTGTTCAGCCATGGCTGGCCGCTGTCGTCGGACGATTGGGACGCGCAGATGATGTTCTTCGTCACCCGCGGCTATCGTGTCATCGCCCATGACCGGCGTGGCCATGGCCGCTCGGCGCAGGTGGGCGACGGGCACGACATGGATCATTACGCCGACGATCTCGCCGCGCTGACCGCGCATCTCGACCTCAAGGAAGCGCTCCATGTCGGCCATTCCACCGGCGGCGGCGAGGTCGTGCACTACATCGCGCGCCACGGCGAGTCGCGCATAGCGAAAGCGGCGATCATCTCCGCGGTGCCGCCGCTGATGGTGCAGACCGAAGCCAATCCCGGCGGTCTGCCGAAGAGCGTGTTCGACGGCTTTCAGGCTGCGCTCGCCGCAGGCCGCTCGGCCTTCTACCGCGATATCGCCGCCGGCCCGTTCTACGGCTACAACCGTCCCGGTGCAAAACCGTCGGAAGCGGTGATCCAGAACTGGTGGCGCCAGGGCATGATGGGCGGCGCGAAGGCGCATTACGACGGCATCGTGGCGTTCTCGCAGACGGATTTCACCGAGGATCTGAAGAAGATCAACGTGCCGGTGCTGGTGATGCATGGTGACGACGATCAGGTCGTGCCCTACGCCGATTCCGCGCCGCTGTCGGCCAAGCTGCTCAAGAACGGCACGCTGAAAACCTACAAGGGCTTTCCACACGGCATGCCGACCACGGAAGCCGAAACCATCAACGCGGATCTGCTCGCGTTCTTCAAGGCGTGAGGCGCGCTGCCGCATGGCATCCGCTCAAAGAGGACCGGGGCGCGGGCGCTCGATGTCGTGACCTCGCCGCTGGTCGGTTCTGCGCCGGGTCTCGCCGGGGCTCCTAAGCTCGACGGTGCAGATGGGGTTCGCCACGATCCATGTCGCCGGGGTCGGCTATCCCGGGAAGGTGTTGCAGATGAGGGATACCAATAGGCTCTAGTTCGTGGTCCGCGGGGCCGCCAGTTTGCGAGGAAATTTCGGCAGTCCCGCGCGTTGTGTCCGGTCCGCCTCCGCAGGAGAAGTGTCGGTGATGTCTCCCCAGCTCAAATTGATCGCGCTCGATGCCGACGATCTCGCCGTGATCTCCACCCATGTGCAGGACGCCCGCATCCAGCCGTCGGATATCATCTGGCGGCAGGGTGAGAAGCGCCTCGTGGTCGGCATGAGCCGGCTGGACTGGGAGCAGACGCTGGATGGCGAGGCCGAGCCGCGCCGGCTGGTTTCGGCGCTTCGCTTCGACCGCGTGCTCGCCTGCAAATCGCGCAACATCGATCTCGCCGCGCCCGAGGCGGTCCTCGACCTCGTCGGCATCGAATTTCATCCCCAGGATGGCCGCGACGAGGAGCCCGGCGGCAGCGCGCTCCTGCTATTCGCCCAGGGCGGCGCCATCAGGCTCGACGTCGAGTGCCTGGAATGCGAGCTGACCGACCTCGGGGCGGACGACCTGGGAACGGGGCCGGGGATCGAGCAGGATGGGTGAGCCGGCTGTATACCAGCCGAACCGGCTCGGCCCGTCGTCGGAACGATAGCTGCCAAGGGTTGACGCAGCTGCCCTGCCGCGCCATTGAGCAGGGGGGCCGGTGAGCCAATCCGCCCCAGTGATCAGCCGGAAGCCAACCCAAGAATGCCCGTTCGTCTCGACCGCAGCAGTGCCGATTTTGACCAGCGATTCCAGGCGTTCCTCGCTGCCAAGCGCGAGGTCTCGGCCGATGTCGAGGCCGCCGCGCGCGCGATCGTCGACGACGTCGCCAGGCGGGGCGATGTCGCCCTGCTCGAGGCCACGGAAAAGTTCGACCGGCTGACGCTCGATGCATCCGGTCTTCGCGTCTCGGCCGTCGAGATCGAAGCCGCGACAAAGGCCTGCGATACCGCAACACTGGATGCGCTCGAGCTCGCGCGCGACCGCATCGAGACCTATCATCGTCGACAGCTGCCGAAGGACGAGCGCTTCACTGACCCGCTCGGTGTCGAGCTCGGCTGGCGCTACACCGCAATCGAATCCGCCGGCCTCTACGTGCCCGGCGGCACGGCGGCGTATCCGTCCTCTGTGCTGATGAATGCGGTGCCGGCCAAGGTCGCAGGCGTGTCGCGCCTCGTGATGGTGGTGCCTTCGCCCGACGGCAAGCTCAACCCGCTGGTGCTCGCCGCCGCGCATCTCGGCGGCGTCACCGAGATCTACCGCGTCGGCGGTGCGCAGGCCGTGGCCGCGCTGGCTTACGGCACTGCGACGATCGCGCCGGTCGTCAAGATCGTTGGTCCCGGCAATGCCTATGTCGCCGCCGCCAAGCGGCTGGTGTTCGGTAAGGTCGGCATCGACATGATCGCTGGCCCCTCCGAGGTGCTGGTGATCGCCGACGACACTGGTAACGCCGACTGGATCGCCGCTGATTTGCTGGCGCAGGCCGAGCACGATGCCAGCGCGCAATCGATCCTGATTACCGACTCGGCGCGACTCGCCGCCGATGTCGAGAAGGCGGTCGAAGCGCAGCTGAAGACGCTGCCGCGCGCTGCGATCGCCGGCAAGTCGTGGGCCGAGTTCGGCGCGATCATCATGGTGAAGATCCTGGCCGATGCCGTTCCCTTGGCCGATGCAATCGCCGCCGAACATCTCGAGATCATGACCAGTGATCCCGACGCGCTCGCCGCAAAAATCCGCAACGCCGGCGCTGTCTTCCTCGGGGCGCATACGCCGGAGGCGATCGGCGATTATGTTGGCGGCTCCAACCATGTGCTGCCGACGGCGCGCTCGGCGCGATTTTCCTCAGGCCTGGGGGTCGCCGATTTCATGAAGCGCACGTCGATTCTGAAATGCGGCCCGGACCAGCTGCGTGCGCTGGGACCTGCCGCGATGACGCTCGGACAAGCGGAGGGGCTGGATGCCCATTCGCGCTCGGTTGGATTGCGCCTCAATCTGTCATGACAAAGCCGCCCGAACAGGACGACTCGACCAATCGCATCGTCGCGGTCACCCTCGACGAGGACTCGATCGGCCGTTCGGGGCCCGACATCGAGCATGAGCGCGCGATCGCGATCTACGATCTGATCGAGCAGAATTTCTTTGCGCCCGAAGGCGCCGACGGCAACGGTCCGTTCACGCTGCATATCGGCATCACCGGCAGCCGGCTGATGTTCGACATCCGCCGCGAGGACGGCACGCCCGTTGTCGCGCATCTGCTGTCGCTGACGCCGTTCCGGCGGATCGTGAAGGACTATTTCATGATCTGCGACAGCTATTACCAGGCGATCCGCACGGCGAGCCCTGATAAGATCGAGGCCATCGACATGGGCCGCCGCGGCATCCACGACGAGGGATCGCGCACGCTGCAGGAGCGGCTGAAGGGCAAGGTGCGGGTCGATTTCGAGACCTCGCGCCGGCTATTCACGCTCATCACCGTCCTTCATTGGAAGGGCTAGGCGCGGATGGCTGCGCCCCCACGCGCACGCGATCCACAATCGGTGCTGTTCGCCTGCGCGATGAACAGCGTGCGCTCTCCGATGGCCGCGAGCCTGCTCCAGCACATGTTTCCGCAAGGCCTCTACGTGAAATCGGCCGGTGCGAGAAAAGGCGAGCTCGATCCGTTCGCGATCGCCGTGATGGCCGAGCTCGGCCAAGACATCTCCGGCCACAAGCCGCAGAGCTTCGAGGAACTCGAGGATTGGGAGGGCCTGAACTTCGACCTCATCATCACGCTCTCGCCGGAGGCGCACCACAAGGCGCTGGAGCTGACGCGGACGCTGGCTGCCGATGTCGAATATTGGCCGACGCACGATCCGACCACGATGGAGGGCAGCCGCGACCAGAAGCTCGCCGCCTATCGCGAGGTCTGCGACCAGCTTTTGATGCGCATCCGCCGGCGGTTCGCGAAGGTGGGCGCGGCGAGCGGGTAGTGGGCGGTGCCCGTAACACCCGCGTCACAGATGACGGGCACACGCATGTCGGGCCGCTCGAATCAGCAAAATCCGAGTTCCCGGTTGTGAAATCAGCCCCCTTCCGATAGGTTCCGCGCGCAATTCACCCCCTGCCTCGTCCCCAAAAATCACCTGATGCTAGGCCGCCCCAAATTCGTTCTTGCCTCCGGTTCGCCGCGGCGCCTGTCGCTGCTCAACCAGGCCGGCATCGAGCCCGACGCGCTCCGGCCGGCCGATGTCGACGAGACGCCGAAGCGGGGCGAACTGCCGCGCGCCTGCGCCAACCGCCTGGCGCGGGCCAAGGCCGATGCGGCGCTCAAATCGGTGCAGCTGGACGACGAACTGCGCGGCGCCTTCATTCTCTCGGCCGACACGGTGGTCGCGGTCGGCCGCCGCATCCTGCCCAAGGCCAATCTGGTGGACGAGGCCGCGCAGTGCCTGCGGCTGCTGTCGGGCCGCAACCATCGCGTCTACACCGCGATCTGCCTGGTGACGCCGCGCGAGGCGTTCCGCCAGCGCCTGGTCGAAACCCGCGTCCGCTTCAAGCGCCTCTCGGAGGACGACATCCAGGCCTATATCGGCTCCGGCGAATGGCGCGGCAAAGCCGGCGGCTATGCCGTGCAGGGTATCGCCGGCTCGTTCGTGGTGAAGATGGTGGGGTCCTACAGCAACGTCGTCGGCCTGCCGCTGTACGAGACCACGACGCTGCTCGGCGGCGAAGGCTTTCCGATTCGCTTCGGCTGGCTCAACGCCACCGCGATCTGACGAAAACAACCCCATGCACAGTAGAGCCGGCCGGCGAGGCGCATGCGCCTGTTCCGGAGGAACCCGTTTGCCGAGAGGCGCTTGAGCCTCGTCAGCTCGTGTAGACTGCCGCCATCATGAACGACCAAGCCAAAAAGCCCTCCGGCCCGCTCAAATCCTGCCCGATCTGCGGCAAGCCGCAGGTACAGGCCACCCGTCCGTTCTGCTCGTCGCGCTGCCGCGACGTCGATCTGAATCGCTGGCTGAAAGGCTCCTACGTCATCCCCGGTCGGGACGATGAGGTCGATGACGTCGAATAACAAGTAATATCAACGTCTTGTCCGAATGTCCGGCAGGCCGCCCCAGCTTGTGCACAGCCGGGCCGACTGCTTCGAAGCCGACCGCGCAGCGTGGGTAGACAGGCCGCCGCGAGCCCACTATAAACCGCCCGCTCGATGGGCTTTGGCCCCTCTCGTGGAGCACGCCCAGGTAGCTCAGTTGGTAGAGCATGCGACTGAAAATCGCAGTGTCGGTGGTTCGATTCCGCCCCTGGGCACCAAATCCACGATCTTGTGCGCCAGGCTACGATGTTATGCGATAGCCGCGCGTGGGCGCCTGTAAGACATGCGACATCGTTGTGCTTCACCCCCAAAGTTTCACAATCTCGTACGCCGAGTGCGACACGGCGTGGCCGGCTAACCGACTTTTCCTCGCGCTCTGTTAACGGCAGACCAGCGCCGCTCGATGCGGTTGTGCGGAACGTTCTTGCCGCAGGCGACGATGCGTCCGGATGCCTCCAGACCGGGGACTGGATTTGGTTCGCGCGTCGGGCCGGCGATGGACATCATGCCGATTGATACCGACCGCAACGACCTTGATCAGCACGTGTCGGCGCCAAGCGTCGGAATTGGCCAATCCGGGACCAGATGCAATACGTCCGGCCCGCCGGCGGCTGCAATAACAACCGCTCTTTGATGTCTGGGGATAATGCCTTCTTCAACCATGGATCAAGATTCACGTCAGCCTGGGTCGCAATGAAGTTCTCGCACAGTTGCGATCGAACGAAATGGGCCCCGTCTTCGAGCCTCTACGCTGCTTCAGGGACTACCCCGTTTCTGAGCACGCCGATACCACTGACTTCCACCTCGACGACGTCGCCCGGCTTCATCCACAGCGGGGGTGTCCGCTTGGCTCCGACGCCCCCGGGAGTTCCAGTGACGATGACGTCTCCCGGCACCAGTGGCAAGATCGTCGAAATGTACTCGATCAGGCGTGGTATGCCCGTGATCATCAGATCGGTCGTCGTATGTTGCACCACCTGGCCGTTCAACCTCGTTTCGAGGGTAAGCCGCGAGGGATCGGGAATTTCATCAGTGGTTACCATCCACGGACCAAAGCTGCCGCTTTGGTCGAACGTCTTCCCCGCAAAGAACTGACTCGTGTGGCGTTGCCAGTCGCGGATGCTGCCTTCGTTGTAGCAAGAGTATCCCGCGACATGCTCCAGCGCCCGCTGCGCGGTGATATGGCGTCCGCCCAAACCGATGATCACGGCGAGTTCACCTTCGAAATCGAACGAATTGCTGACCTTGGGTCTGACCAAGGGCTGAAGATGCCCGGTCTGGCTTGCCGGATATCGGACGAACAGCACGGGGAATTCCGTCGCAGTTCGTCCGGTCTCCGCGACGTGATCGTGATAGTTCAACCCGACGCAGATGATCTTTTCCGGATCTGGGATGACCGGAGCGAACACGACGTCTTCGACGTTCAGGTCGCTCCTGGTTTCCCCCGCAATCTTCCGCGCTGTATCGAGCATACCCCTTGCGAGCAGCGCCCGCAGTGTCGGCGCTCCCTGGGCGGCAAGTCGTCCGCCGAGATCCATCACGCCATCATGACGCATCACGCCGTAGCTGGCTCGACCATCAGGAGTCGAGAAGGACATGAGTTTCACGAGAATTCCCCCTATGAGCAGGTTGTTCAAACACGCGCCGGTGCAGCGGCCTTGCTGAGGACCGCCGCGCAATTCGCCGAATATCTCGTCGACGCGATTGCGCCCGCCATCGTAGCTATTCCTGGCTTACCACCGGCTCTTGCGCCACGACCGAGGCGAGCCAGGCGCAGTTCGGATCCGGGACCCTCACGCCGCGGGCTGCAGCATCTAGTCGCATGTTGCGCATGCGAACCCGCTGCTCCTCCGGAAGGTGCAGTCGCTCATGCCCCCATAGACTGGGCCCGTCAAAGGTTTCGAAAGGTTGCCATGTCCCGGGATCGATCACTTGCGCGCCCCAACCGTACTCCACGAAGAAGTCAGACGGCGAGTGAGCATAGAATGATGTCATGTGATCGTTTGTGTGCCGACCGAGCGTATAGGCTATCCGCCCCTCTTCGAGCTGGGCGAGATCATAGCCTTGCCCCACATCATCGAAGCTCTGCATCTCGACCATGAAGTGGTGGAAACTGCGTTTGCCCGAGCCGACCATGGCAAAGCTATGGTGACGGCCGTTGATATGCAGGAAGTAGAGCGGGTAGGGCGACAGACCGTAGTCCGTAATGCGGAAGCCCAATAGATCGCGATAGAACGGCAACAGATCGTCCACCGTGGCGACGTTCATCACGACGTGCCCCATTCCGAGAGGGCCGGTTTTGAAGCCCGAGATGGGCCGGCCTGGCTTGAACGGGTCGGGTGAAATCTCCTGTCCATGAAACACTTCCACCCGGTGCCCGCCCGGATCCCGAAATGCGATGAGGTCCGCGACACGGCGCTCATCCGCAAGCGCACGCGTCCCCTTGGAAACAGCCACGCCGGCGTTATCCAGGCGAGCGGCCAACTCCTCGAGATCCGCTTTGCTTTCGGCCTCCCAACCAAGAAAGCCCAGACCATCATTCTCGGCGCCGGTCACGACGAGCCTTTGCTGTCGATCGTCCATGCGAAACGCCCGAACCTTCGAGGCTGCATCGACCTTCTGCATCCCGAGCAGCCGTGTTGCGAAGCCCTCCCAGTCCTCAAGCTTGGTCGATTCGACGCCAACGTAGCCCAATGATTTGATTGCCATGACCGTTTCCTCCGCCGTTTTCCAGATCGATGCGTCGCCTGCTTGTCCGCGCCAGCGTCGCTCGCCTAAAGGGCTATGCCTTCTGCTGCGAACACACGTTGCGCGGAAGGCCGAGATTTGAATTCGCTCCACCGAGCGGCGCACGCCGGCGGGACGTCGAGCTTGAGACGCTCGCAAGCCCAAAAAAGAATGTAGAAGAGCGCACCATCCGCGAATGTTGGCCCTGTGTTCTGTCGCAGGTGACGATTGACGACGAGAAACCCTTCCTGGATGATCTCCCGGCCACGCGCCCGTGTCGCCTCATGATCCGCTTCAGCCATCGCAAACTTGTCCGGACGAAACGCGCGCGAGAAGCCCTGCATGTGGATGGTCGAAACGATGAACTCGGCCACCTCACTTGCGCTCAGAAGCGTCTCCGGATCAGACGGCATCAGGCCCGCCGAAGGCATCTGTTCTGCAAGATATCTCGCGATCACGGGGAATTCGGTGAGCACCGACCCGTCTGCACGTTCGAGCGCCGGTACCTTGCGCTTCGGATTGACCGCCGTGTACCAGGCCTGAAAATTCTCACCGTTGCGGATATCGACCCTCCGCAGTTCGAAATCGCACCCGATTTCATGCAGCAGATAGTGAATGCCGATCGAGCAGGCGCCGGGCGCAAAGTAGAGCTTCATCATTTGACTCCCGATTAATGTAGAACGACATCCTGGTCGACGGGACGCCAGGCAAGACAGCGCCGCTGCAAAGCCATCAGCACTGCGTCAGACGCGAAGACGATGAGTAGTATCAAGGTTATGCCAGCATAGACGCCCGCAATGTCCGCAGAATTGTAGGATTGCTCGATGTAATGACCAACACCGTTCTCCGCAGCGAGAAACTCGCCGACAAGGGCAGCATTGATCGCCCACGGAAGCGCGGCCCGCAGCGCCGTCCACACGAACGGCTGGACGCTATTCCAGATCACCTCGCGCGCCACTTCGATCTTGCTTGCGCCGAAGATCGATACCGTTTGTACGAGGTTCGAGCCGATGGATCGTATTCCAGCCGCTGTTGCGACAAATACTAGGAAGAAGGTCATCAACGCAACGAGCACGATTTTCGATCCAAGACCAATGCCGAACCACAGGATGAGGATGGGACTCAGCGCCAGCTTAGGAATACCGACAGCGGCTCGGGCGAACGGCTCGACGACCGCCTGAAGCCGCTGGGATAGTTGGACAAGAAAGGGAAGGACAACACCGAGACCCGCTCCCAACGTGAGCCCTATGCCGGCCTCCGCTGCCGTCGTCGCCATCATCGGGAATATTTCGCGATTCGAGATTAGCTCCATGATCCTTTGGAGGGTGGCTTGCGGCGTCGCAACAAGCGTGGGATATGACCGCGCGGCTACAAGCCACATGCCAACCATCACGACGGCGACTGCTGTTCGCGCGATGACCAGCGGCGACGGAACGATCGCCGGTTGTGGCTCTCCTGCCGAGATGATTGACGAATTCGGCATCAAACTTGCGCCCTTATCCGATTAAACAAGCCCGGAAACTGCGGCGCGGTCACGATGCTATCGAGGGCTCGCGGCCGCGGGATGTCGATGACGTGTTCGCCACGGACGCAAGCGGGCGACTTCGTCAGCGTGATGGTCCGGTCTCCAAGGGCGATCGCCTCATTGATGTCGTGGGTGACGAACAGGATGGTCTTCTCTCCTCGTTGCCACAATTTGACGAGATCCGACTGAATATGGAGCCGAGATTCGGCGTCGAGCGCTCCGAATGGCTCGTCCATCAGGATGACCGGCGGATCGTAGGCCAGCGTCCTGATGATGGACGCGCGCTTGCGCATGCCGCCGGAAAGTTGGTGAGGGTAGTAGCCTTCGAAGCCCCCGAGCCCCACCGTCTCGATCAACTCATCGACGCGCGTCCTGGTCTCGCTGTTGAGCCGACCTTGGACGACGAGCGGATACTCGACATTCTCCCGCAGGGTCCGCCAGGGCAAGAGATTATCGTCCTGCATCACGTATCCGATGCGACCGCCGCATCCCGGAGACGGCTTGCTGCGGCTCGAGTCACTGATGACTTCGCCGCGAAACAATATCTCTCCTTTCGAAGGAATATCGATCTGGGCGATCATGTTAAGCAACGTCGATTTGCCGGAGCCTGAGGGTCCGATGAGCGTGACAAACTCACCTTCGTAAAGCGCAAACGACATGCCCTCTACGACCCAGCGAATGCCGTCTTTGCTCTGCCCTTGGAAGCGTTTGCCAAGGTTGCAAACATCCAGGAGCGGCTTGCCGTTCAGTCTCATGAGACCCTTCCCGAAGTGATGCCTTTGGAATGAGAACCCTTCCAAGCCAACAGGCGGTCGTGCAACCGATCGATCCCGACGTTGGTCACGGCTACGACCAGCGCGAGGGCTGTTACCGCGGCGAGTGCGCCTGTTACCTCGAAATTTCCTGCGGAAAATTGCACCAGGTAACCCAAGCCCCGGTTCGAGGAGATCAGTTCGGCAATCGCCGCTCCGCCGATTGAAAGAGGTAACGTCACCTGCACCGCCTGAAAAATAAACGGCAGAGCAGAAGGCCAGACGATGGTGCGCAACAGCTGAGCTTCACTCGCGCCCGCAACCTTCGCCATCCGGAGCAGGCGAGGATCGACTCCCCGAACGCCCTCCATGGTGCTGAAAAACACAAGGAAGAAGCTGACGCTCGCGACGAGGGCAACCTTGCTCCAGATGCCGATTCCAAACCATATGATGAAGAGGGGAATGAATGCGACCTTCGGCAACCCGTATCCGATCAAGATGAAGGGGTCGAGCACCGCCGTCACGAATGGCCGCTTCCGCAGCACGAACGGAAGTGCCAACCCCGGCAATCCGCCGATGACGAATCCGAGGACGGCGGCCAGCAGCGTATAGCCGGCATTCGCACCCAGGACCCCGTTGAGCGACCAGCGATACAGCTGCTGCGAAACGAGAAGCGGCGAGCTGATCGACTCCGCCCCGGTCCAGGCGCTTGCGGCCTGCCAAATAAGCAGCAGCATGGCTCCGAATGCGATTCGATCGAAGGTTGCTCTATTCATGGGTTCGATCCCGCTGCCCTCTACGGGGTGAACGCCGTGAGATAGAGTTCTGCCTCGGGAGGCAGTTTGGCGTCGGCGGGAACGATTCCGCTGATCCGATCGAAGGCGATGACGTTGTCCAGCATGGCGCTCGTCAGCTTCATGTCCGGCTGAGCGAACGGGGCAAACACTTCGTAGGAGGCCTTCAGGATATCCGGCTCCATCTTGTCGAACGATTTGCCGAGCGCCTCCAGACTCGCAGAACGGTCCGATTTCATCAACGCGATTGCATCCTTCAGAGCCGCCACGAAGCCCTGACAGCGCACCGTTTCGGCATCGCAGTAGCCCGGCCGAACCAGAACGACGTTGTAAGGAAAGGGCTTCAACTCGGGGAGCGACACCTCTGGCCCGGACAGCCATCGAATGCCGCCTTCTTTGACGGCCAACAGAGAGAAGGGAGGCGAGAACACCATCGCGTCGATCGTGCCGGCCTTGAGCGCCGCGACCATCGCGGGCGGCTGTAGCGCGGTGATCGTGAAATCAGTTTCCGGGTTCATTCCCGCCTTGATCGCGACGAACCGCAGGAAACTGTGGGGCAGACCATTGATGGCATCGACCCCGATGGTCAGTCCCTTCAAGGCACGGATTTTCACCATTGCGTCGGCGTTGGGCGCCATTTCCAGCTTTTTGGCTATGGCGTCGCGGATCACGATATCCGTCGTGAAGCGATCCTGTGTATTGGCTATCGCGACGAGCTTCTGATTTCGCGCCGCGGCCGCAATCTGGATGCCTCCCGAGATCAACGAGAAGTCCGCGCTCTTGCCGAGCATCGCGTTGATGACGCCGGGACCGGCGACATAGATGACCTTCGGCTCGATCCCATGCTGGCGAAAGAAACCACGCTCCTGTGCGATGTAGAGCGGCGCGAACAGGAGGGACTGAGCCGGCAAGGCAATCGTTGTCGGGACCGGCGATTGTGCGAGCGCCTGCGATCCGTGCAGGGCGCCCAGAGCGAACATCGCAAGACTGAATGCACGTCCTGCGCAACAGATTCCTTTGGTCATGAAGTCTCTCCCTGCTATTTTTGTTTGTTTGATCGGTCTGCATTGTTCTCAAGCGGCGGACGGCTCCTCGGCGCTTCTAGCGTCCGGTCCGGCCAAGGCCGTTCTCAGAGCGCGGTCGATGAATTTCGCTGGATCGGGTACTGCGTGAGAGCTGCGCGCGGCGACATAGCCGTCGGGTCTGATCAGGACCATCCCGCGCGGACCGATGCCGTAGGATTGAACAAAGGAACCGTCTTGAGCGATGTAGTCGCCGTCCGAGCCGATGCTGCAGCAGTGCCCTGGAACACGAAGCTCTGCGGACACCTCGGCAAAGGCGCGTTGCCAATCGTCCCCGTCGGGAGTCGTTAGCATCAGGAAGGACCCGGCACCGGCAAGATCGATGGTCGACAATTTGCCGTTTGGCCCTTGCAGCCAGAGATGGGGTGCGCGGTGCCCCGGACGGGCAACCGGTTCGTAATGCTCGATGCGGAAGGGCGGAGCCGACGTTCCGTCAGGCGATAGCCATCGGGAAGAATAGGCGTGACCGAATGTCTGGCCTATGTAGTCAAAGTGCTCGCGAAGGCTCGGGATCACTTCCCGGATGTGACGCTCCGCTGCCGCCGAATCCGGGCCCTCGAGCATCTTGGCGATCGGGCTGTCGTGCGTTGCCATCCCGGACAGACCACTCTCCGCCATCTTCATTGCGTTGTGAACGCTCTGCTCGATATTGGTCTGGGCTACAGGACGGCGCTCATCGTGGTAGCTTTCGAGAAGCGAGGCCGGAGCGTTGCCGCGCAACACGAAGGCCAGTTTCCAGGCCAGATTGTGCACGTCGCCAATGCCAGTGTTCATTCCTTGGCCGCCTGTCGGCGGCAGCGGATGGGCGGCGTCCCCCGCGATGAACACGCGACCTTGGCTGAACTGGTCCGCAAGGCGAGCCTGCATCCTCCACGGCAGGATGCTATGAATCTTCAGCGGGACGTCGTCCGAGCCTATGGCTGCACGGACGATTGCTTCGCAGCGTTCGGTCGTGAACGCATCGACACTTTCCTGGTCCGGATCGAAGGCGAAATTGTACGTCCAACGTCGCCGGCCATCGAGGGCAATGAGCACGCCGCACGTCGTGGCGTTGTAGATCCACCATAAAAGATAAGGCCGCTGTTCGACAAACTCCCATAGGTCGGCCTCGAAATAGATGCCGATCTGTCGGCCGATTCGGCCTCGTCCCGTCATCCCGATGCCGAGATGCTCCCTCACGAAACTGCGCGCACCGTCCGCCGCTATCACGTAGTGCGCGTCGATCATGAGGTCACTGGTCCCCTGCCGACATTCGAGCCGCACACCATCCGGTCGGGACGCGAGGTCTTTGAGCTCGGTGGAGAACAGCACTTTGACGGGCGCGAAGCTTCGCGCAACATCAGCCAAGATAGGCTCGAGCACGTCCTGCGGGCATGAGGTCTTGCGGCTCGGACTGGCGTCCTGATGGGCCTGGTCGCGGTCGGGGATACCCCGCGTGGCCAATACTGCGATATCCGGCGCTGCCAGCCGGGACAGGAACGAAACTCCCGCGTTGCGCTCTGGAGGCAATCCTGCTTTTGCGACGGGCTCTTCGCAACCAATCGATCGCAATATTTCCATCGTGCGCGCGTTGACCACATGGCCCCGCGGATGAGCCGATGTGGACGCGTTCCGCTCGACGAGGATCGTGTTCACGCCCATCGAACCCAGCAAGGCGGCAGCCGTCAGACCAACCGGTCCGGCACCGACAATTGCCACTTCGGTCTCCATGAGACCTCCTCCCGATCGCCCCTTGAATTATTTTTCGTGACCGAGAACCAACCGCAAGTTTGACTAACAGTCAATAATATTTTGACTGACAGTCAATGACGCGGCGCGGGAAGTGCCCTCAACCCTTTGTCAAACCGATGGAAGATTCTTTTCGCCGAGAAGCTCGGCATTGGCGACCGCAAGCGGGAAAAGCCGAAACGCCATCTCGACGATGGCCGGCTTGTTCTTTATCTGGCCCTGAACCCAGGCCAGAACAAGCTCATCGAAATAGCCAAGCCAGGCGCGCGTCGCGACAGCAAGTTCTAGCGAGGGCGCAGTCACGCCATAGAAGCCGAGAACCAGCCGAATTCCGTGGCTGCGCGAACGTTCCCAAATGTCTTGGATTGCCGCAGTCCCACCGCCGCGCGAATGGAAGACGTAATCGACCCGGCGGCGATAGACCTCCTCCATGTGCGCGACCAGGAAGCTGCGGAGCTTTTCTGGTGCCGACCCCGTGAGTGTCGCCTGCACATGAATCCGATCCAGGCGGTCGGCGGCAGCTTGTGAAATTTCCTCGTAAAGTTTGGCCTTCGAGCCAAAGTAGTGGAACGTGAGTCCATGGGCTACCCCCGCTTCGCGGGCAATATCTTCCGCTGAGATCTCGTCGAACGGGCGTTGGGTAAACAGTCTGGTTGCAACTTCAAGGATTCGATCGCGAGCCGGAATGTCGGCGCGTTTCTTCTTTCGTGCAGTGACCACCGGTTCGACTCAGCTATTGAACTGTGACGGCATGAACTAATCATTCAGATTGACTGGGAGTCAACCGGTCCTCAGCGAGCCACGCCGGCCTCAGCCTCAATGACTTAGAAGATGCTCACTGCGTTCGGGACGCAGGGCATCTCCCAGTCAGATCGCAACTTGGACCGAATGTCAGGATCGGTGATTGCGCCTTGCCGATTGAACCTGCTCGCCGACCATTTTGGCTGCTATGAACAATTTGTGTGAATTCGTTGTAGCCATACTAAGCACAAACAGCGGTTCGTCGTGTCGGTGGTTGCGTATGATCCCCTCCCTGGGCACCATACCGGTGTTCGCACCTGTTCGCTGACGTTCGTCGGCGTCTTTTCTGAAAATTCGCTGGCACCGAGCCCGCTTTTGTTCGGCGCTGCCAGCGAGGATACCATGTTGAACGACACCCGCATTCGCAATGCCAAGACCGCGGAGCGCGACTACAAGCTCACCGACTTCGACTGTGCTGGTCTGCAAGAATGGCAGCCGGCTCTGGCGTTTCGCATACCGCTTTGAGGGCAGGCAGAAGCAGATCGCGCTCGCGGCCTACCCGGCCGTGACGCTGGCCGAGGCGCGCGAGCGGCGCGAGGCCGCCCGCAAACAGCTCGCGGCGGGCCAGGACCCGAGCCTGGCGCGCCGGCTCGAAAAGATCGCGCGCGCGGCGGGCGGCAACAGCTTTCGGGACGTGGCTGCCCACGTTGGGTTCTGAAGCGCAGTCCTGGGCACGGTAAAGCGTGAGCCCGCACCTCTCAGATTTCGCAGCCGGATAAATTCAGCGCCTTGCGCAAGCCGCCAAACGCCGCGAGCCTACAGGACACGGTCTCGCTGGCGAGCTTTGAACGGTCGGCAATGGCAGTTTGCTTGATGACGGTTACTTTCTTTGGTTTGGAACGTGCGGCGCCCGCGGCCGTCTTCGAACTGTGACGTTGGTGGGCGATCGGCCTTGAAGGCTCGGGCGAGGGGATACGGGCATCGTTCGGGGGAGCAATAGGCGCTTCGGCCAAAGCAACCTGGATCGGTGTCACGCTGCTCACCGGGGCGACGTCGAGGCGATCGCCTTTGGCCAGTGTGTCAGGCGAGGCAGATGAGCCAGCCTCTGGTGCGACAGGCGACTGGACGATCGCGACCGTGCCGCGCGGGGGAGCTCGCAGTTCGATGACTGACAGGACGCCTACACCCAATACGATGAGGAGACCCAGGAAGCTCGGTCTCAGCATGATGCGCCTCTAACCAAGGTTAGTGCTGTTGAAAAGTCTCCGCTCCAATGAGGCGATCTGTCGGCAGCGGACGTGCGGCGCGCGGATCATTTGCCGACAGGGTTAACGCCGGCGATGATGCTCCAGCAAATTCTGATAGGCCGCCTCGAGCTGGTTCCTGCGCGCAGACGGGACCTGGTTCAGGACACGGCGAATGGCTTCTTGGCGGGAAGGGGCCAACTTCAGCGTAGCTCGTGCGACACCTGCAAGTGGCCCGTACTGGCTCGGACGGAACGGCAAGATCCCATCCCGACGAGATAGCCGGGGCGCATCGTCGGGATTGCGACGAGCAAGGTACCGGTACCACTTAATTGGCAATATGCCCGCGCTCGTTTGTCGAAGGCAGCAAGCTAGAGCCTTGGCGCAATCACACGGCGGCCTTCTCACCGATACGTCGGCTCCGAGCCAAAAAACACGAAGAACTTGGGTTGTGCAAATCGGGTCCGCTTAGGCACGATGAGCGGACCTGCGTCAGGCGCGGCCCAACTTCGCAGATGGGCCAATTGCGGACTCATGCACCACAGCACAAAGGAACTCTATTTGATCGCCTCGTCGGTGCCAGCGAGCACGGTTCATTCGGGCAGCCCCGCTTTCCGCAGCCCCTCCGCCAACAGCCTCGCATTTGATTGCCTGCCCCGACCGATCCTTGCGGGTATTGTGAAGGCGGGATCGATCTCAAGCAGACGCGCCGTCGCATCATGTACCTCAGCGTGACGCCCGAGATGGGCGCAAGCCGACGCGAGGCACATGTAAGCTGCCGAATAGGAGGAGTTCTGACGTAGGGCCTTCTTCCCCGCGGCGATGGCCTCATCAAAGCGACGAAGCTCAATAAAGGCCACCCCCATCCCGGTAAACAACAGGTGTAGCAGCGGGTCTACCGGGCTTACGCGGATGGCGCGTTCAAAGTTCCGGACCGCCTCCTCTGGCACCCCCGCTATTATGTGGACCCAACCTCTGTTGTGCCATACGTTAAATGAGTTTGGGTTGAGCGCGACCGCCCGGTCTGCCATTTCGACCGCACTTTCACAATCGCCTGTCAAGAACGCAAAGGCTCCGCAAGCGAATGCTAACGTTTCTGGATCGCTATCGTCGAGGCTCAATGCCAAGCGAAGAAGCCGAATTGCTTCCGTGCGCCCTAATCGACGATCGATCGCATAACCTAAAACGACGCTGTTGAAGTGACAGGCACCTGCCAGAGCAGCAACAAGGCCGAACCGAGCGTCTAGCTCCAAAGCGCGATCAGCCAGCCGTATCGCCTCGGCCAACCCTTCGCGGGTCATCAAATAGAACTGCTGTGTGGCTCGGAGATAAAAATCATATGCGGTGAGGTTCTCTGGTCGCCGTCGCGTCGCTATTTCAATTTCTGTTTGAAGCAATTTTGGCTGAATGGCCGAGACGACGGCGACCGTGACTTCGTCCTGGAGCACGAACACGTCTGTTAGGTCACGCTCGAACCTGTCCGCCCAGATGTGAGCGCCCGTCACCGCATTGATCAACTGTCCGCTGATGCGAACTTTCCCCGATGCCTTGCGAACTGAGCCCTCAAGGACATAGCGCACGCCCAGCCTGCGTCCGACCTCCTTGATATCGACGGGTTTGCCTTTGAAGGTGAAGCTCGAATTGCGGGCGATCACGAACAACCACTTGAACCGCGAAAGCGCCGTGGTGATCTCCTCGACCATCCCGTCCGCGAAATACTCCTGCTCGGGGTCGCCGCTCAGGTTCTCGAACGGCAGCACGGCGATGGAGGGCTTGTCAGGAACCGCAAGAACGCTCTCGAACGCATCGCCTGGATTGGGGCCCGCAGCTTCTCGCGCCTCCCGCACCTGTCCGACGAAACGGAATCCCTTGCGCGGTAACGTCTTGATCAGGCGCTGCTCCTCCCCGGAATCGCCGATTGCGCTTCGGGCGACATTCAGCCGGGTCGTCAGTGCTGCATCCGAAACGTTGCGCCCATTCCAGACGGCATTGATGAGCTCGTCCTTAGTGACAACGCGCTCCCTGTTGCGGATCAGGTAGTCAAGCAGATCGAACACCTGTGGTGCGATGGAGACGACGTCCGCCCCGCGTTGCAGCTCGCGCCGGTCAGTGTCGAATGCATACTCCTCGAAGAGATAACGCAAGATGCGAATCCCCTTGGATGAGGGCGCCCAGATAACCGGGCTGGAAATCGCAAGAATAAGCTGCCGGTGAGGAAAATGTAAGTTGCCGGTCAAGCGTGCCCCGCCGATCTCGTGGCACCCTTGGTGTCGGTTGAAAAACACCGTCCCAGGAGACACTGCAATGAGCACGACGCACAGCACACCATGGTTGGAACGGACATCCGTATCGACCCGGCGTCTCTCCAGCTTCATCTGGAAATATTGGGATGCCTTTCAGGAGCGCCGCGAACGCCAAAAATTGCGCGCCATCTTGTCCGACTTAAGTGACACGGAGCTGACGGACATCGGCACCACGCGCGGCGAGATCGACTACGTCGCCTCGCACCGAGGTATCGACCCGCGAGGCATCCGATCCGGCGAATGGCTGCGATACCTGCCAACGGCGGACGGCCAAATTGGGCCCACCGACTTCCGATAAGGGTCAACAGCGCCGTTTCGAACAGCGCCGGAGCGCTTCCGGTTTACCCCCGGCTCCGGACATTTCGTTGAGATGCGCCAACGGAAGCGATGGGCCATGAGGAGACCTGAGCGGGTCAAGCAAATCCCTTATTCGATCACCTCGTCGGCACCGGCAAGCAGCGTGGGCGGAATGGTGAGCCTGAGAGCCCTTGCAGCCTTGAGGTTGATCACCAGATCGAGCTTCGTCAGTTGCTGCACCGGCAGGTCGGCCGGCTTCTCACCCTTGAGGATGCGGCCTGTGTAGCCTCCAGCGATACGATAGGCGTCAGAAGAGTTCGGCCCATAGCTCATGAGACCGCCACCAAGCGCCATTTCTCGGTATTGGTATATGGCGGGCACCGCATGACGGGTCGCAAGTGCAATGATTTGATCGCGTGCAGAGAGAAAAAGCGTGTCCGCACTGACCAAGAGTGCGCCTGCCCGCTCCTCTGCAAGTCTAGCGAATACGGTTTCGAGATCACTGACGCGTGCTGCATTCAATACGAGTAGACGCACACCCAAGATACGTGCCGCATTCGACAGTTCGTTTAATTCGTCGCCGGCGAAAGCGAGGTTGGTTGGATTTATCAGAGCTGCAATCGGATCGGCTGCCGGGACAACTTCATGCAGCACCTGGAGCTTCTTGGCGGCGACCGCGAGTGCAAGGATGGTAGCGCCGGTAAGGTTGCCGCCCGGCTTAGCGAGGCTCGCCACGAGGCCTTTTTCGACCGGATTGGTGCCGACAATAAAAACGACGGGGATTGTCTGCGTTGCGGCCTTGGCGGCGAGTGCGCAAGTTGTACTGAACAACGCGGCAATCACAGCAACCTGTCGATGAACCAAATCGGCGGCCAAGGCGGGCAGCAGATCGTAGCGATCCTCCGCCCAACGGTATTCAATCTTTACATTTCGACCGTCGGCGAAGCCCATTCGTGCGAGGCCGCTGTGAAAAACGGCCATATCCGCGCGCCTTGACTCAGTGTCGGGCGTACTGTGCATAATTCCGATCACCGGCACGGTTGGTTGCGGGCGCGCCGCGAGCGGCCACGCAGTCGCCGCGCTCCCGACCAGCGTCATGAAATGGCGTCGTCTCATGCGCTCCTCCTCCAGGCGAGACCAAACACGCTACCACATCGTTAAATGAGAGCCACATTTTGCATCACAAAAAAAGCTGAGCGGCCGCTGACTGTTCGGGGTCAACTGCGAAGAACTCAAGTTGAGCAATCTGGCCCGCTCTGCCGCGGCCTTTAGCGGACTTGATCTAGATCAACGGAGTCCGCGCACTGTAGCGTAATCAGCCGACATTGCGGGAGCCAGCAATGGATCGTCGGCATATCTTGAAAATGTTGGGTGGCCTGAGCCTCTGTCCGCTCTGCACCCCGGCCGGTTTCGCTGCCGAACAGCATTGGAGTTACGAGGGAGAGGCCGGCCCTGACAAATGGGGCAGCCGCGAGGACGCGGACAAAGCATGCTCGATCGGCAGCCAGCAATCGCCTATCGACATCAGTGACGCAATCACTGCCCGACAGCCGTTGCTCAAGTTGAGCTGGGATAAGCGTCGCGACACCATCGTTAACAACGGCCACACCATCCAGCTCGGATTCCCGGAGGGCGGCACGCTTGCAATGGACCGCCGCAAATACGCGCTGAAGCAATTCCACTTCCATCATCCGAGCGAACACCTTGTCGAAGGCAAGCGCTTCGACATGGAAGCACATTTCGTCCACGCCTTGGATGACCGGCTCGCAGTCGTTGGTGTGCTCCTGGTTCCCGGCAGATCGAACCAAGTATTCAAAAAGATCATCTCGACGATGCCTGCGGAAGAAGGTGCGCCCGTCGCCGCTGACCCGGCCATTGATCCCAATCGTTTGTTACCCGCGCAGCGAACTTATTTCCATTACGAGGGATCGCTCACCACACCGCCATGCAGCGAGACGGTCGACTGGATCGTGCTAAAGCATCCTGTCGAGGTCGATGCGGACGACATCGCGCGCTTCGCCAAGCTCTATCCGATGAATGCGCGGCCCGTGCAAAAACGTGACCGCCGTTTCATTCTGAGTTCAGGCCCGCGGTGAAGATGCCGCTTCGAGCACAGCATCGAGCTGTATCCAAGATCATGTATGAAACGGGAGGCATGAGATGGGTATCCTTTGGACGATTATCATCGGCTTCATCGTTGGGGTGATTGCCAAGTTTATCATGCCCGGCGATAAGACAGAGCCGAAGGGGTTTATTTTGACGGCAATTCTGGGAATCGTGGGCGCATTCGTTGCGACTTTCCTTGGTCAGTCCGTCGGATGGTACGCGCCCGGAGAGTCCGCAGGCATATTGGGCGCCGTGGTGGGAGCTGTCATCGTCCTCTTCATATATGGCCTTGTCGTGGGACGGCAGCGCGCGACGTGATGGCGGCGCAGGGCACGACTGCGTCAGGCGCGGCCCAACTGCGCAGATGGGCCAGACGTCCTGACATCGGGCGGCATTGAGACTAGGGTGCCCCTGACTGCATTCAATTTGGTCAGCCCGTGAAGGATCGACCGATGGCCCGCCGCCTGCATTTTGAAGACGCCGAAGTCGGTTATTCGATTTTGGGAGGGCTAACCGCATCGGTGGCCCACACTTTTGCAATCTATATTTCGCTCACGACGAAGCTCCGACCCCTCCATGGCCTCGCTGGAATGGGATACGATGAGGTACGGCTACCGAATCCTGTGCGCCCCGGCGATGAACTTTATCTCGAAGCGATCATTCTCGAAAAAAGAGTATCGAAGTCGAAACCTGGTTGCGGGATCGTGCGCAACCAAATCCGACTGCGCAATCAAAGAAACGAAATTGTCTTCCAGTGTATGGCCAGTCTTCTCGTTGCTCGACGACCGGATCCGAGAGCATCGACCTAAGCCATGGTCGCTGTGTCGTTTGTCTGCTTCGGGTTAATCGCGACGGTTTTAGCCCGGTCTAGGTCAGGTGCGGTCCTACCCCGGACAGCCGACATGTGCTAGATCGTGGGATGCGGCAGCGATGGACCAACAGGACGAGAGGTGAGGTGCCACCGACGCTGAGTGCATGTTCACGCTCGGATTTCTACATTAAATTCGTGCGACCGCAGCCGCCCCTTGGCATGCGGGGCAGGACCGATCGTCCTGGCCAATTACGGTCCGTTTCGGAGTGATACTCTCGTGTTTTTGCCGGAGGCAATGCAATGACCCACATGTATTTTGAAGACGCTGCAGTCGGTTCTATCAGAAGGTCTGGTCCTTATGTGGTCTCGAAGCACGAGATTATTCAGTTCGCGAAGCAGTATGACCCGCTGCCCCGTCACATCGATGAGGAGGCTGCGTCAGGCTCCATTTTTGGAGGATTAACTGCCTCAGGTGGCCACACCTTTGCGGTCTTTCTCTTGCTTAGGACCAAACTCCAACCTCGGCTCCACGTGCTCGTCGGAATGGGTTGGGATGAGCTGAGGCTGCCGAACGCGGTGCGCCCGGGCGACGAACTCGACCTTGAGGTCACCGTTCTGGACAAGCGCGAGTCGAAGTCAAAACCCGATCGGGGCATCATGCGCGACCAAGCGCGGTTGCGTAATCGCAAAGGCGAAATTGTCTTGCAATGCATCAGCAACATCCTCGTTGCAAAGCGACCTGACGCGAAGGGATCGGCGTAAGCCGTTCAACAAGGTGCTGTCGGTTAGTGTCGCTCCGATGTCTCTTGTGGGTCAAAGGCAGCCTCGGTGGCCAGCACGCCCTTAGTCGGGTCATCTCTCGGAAGCGGACATCGCCGCGCTCCGGCCTGAGGTCAGCCACGGGCCAACAGGTGACATTCGCGAAATGAAGGAGACCGCCAACTCCATCACCCGGTTCATCGCCGAATACTTGCGGTCTTCACCTTGATCCAATGCTCGCAGGGCGATCTTCTAGAAATTGACCACTCGCGAGTCCGGCTGCTTGGCTGCGGCGTGGAACTCGTTCATCCCAGCAAGCTTCACCCGTTTGTCGAGCGCTGATGCCGCTAGACCGCGCGCCTCTACGCAAGGCTTGCACACCATCAACGTCACATTGGGATGCGCTGCGATCTCCTCGTACCGGTTCGGTGGCCCGACCGGGACGAGCTTCGCGCCCACGCCCTCGATTGCTGTGAATACGGCATCGGCGAATAGCATCAGCGTGACGCTGTCGCCGCTCTGCACCGCGGACGTAGCGAAGATAAATGGCAGCATTGCCCGAGTTGGATCAGTCGGACCATATGTGGCGGAGATAGCGAAATGCATCTTTGTCTCCTATCCTAGTTCCCGCGCTCCGGCGGTCTGCACGACTGGAGTTAAGCAATTTGAGGCGGATTGGGCTTGATCAGCGTCAACAGACGTTCTTCGGGATTTCCATCCGAACGACTCCATCACTCTTGTCATCGCCGGATGCTTGCAGTTCTTCACCTGGAGCCAGCGCTTCGACCGGCCAGCGTGATAGGGCTGGTCGCGGCAGCCTCTCGCTGGCGCCTGCCGACAGTTGCACGGGTGAATTTCCCGCCGCCACTTTCGACAGGGTCCATCGGGCTATCAGCCTAGGACATTGTCGAGGGCTGCTAAAACTATTGTCAATTTCTGCTAAGTCGAGATCGGCGGCCCCATTCGGCGGCGACAACCCGGAAAGCGGACATCTTAGCGCCCTCGGCTGTTGGTCAGCTAGGGCCAAGAGCGGTGGAAGTCGTTTCAAAGAAAAGGCCGCCGGTAGGGCGGCCCATTGGAACCATAAGCATTCCGACGCGCGCTCTCAATGAACGAACTGGCCCGCCGCCATCATCAGGTGATGCTGCTGATGGTGACTGCCTTGCACCATAATTCCCATGAACCCGAGCGCCTTGAGCTTGGTCAGCGGCTGTGTTTCGCCCGCCGTCACCGTAAGAGTGATGCCGTTTGGTAAATCGTCGCTCTTTGCATTCCACCCAATCTCGCGCAACTCGCTCACGTGTGCCGGAACCATGCGTTTGATCGCCTCCAGTGTGCGGCCTTCGCCAGTCACTTTGATCTCGATACCGCTGTCCACGTCACGTTGTACAGCCGCAGCATGCAGCGTCACCTCATTCATATCGATGAGGTGCTGCCTTAAGGCCTCAATGCTGACCTTCGACCAATCCGTCTTGGGGTCGGCTTGCAAAATCTGAACGATTTCTTGGATAGCGCCGAAAGCGTCTTGTCCCGGCAAGGTTGGAGTGCCCGTTCCGCCAAATTGTGCCCCATGCATGCCGCTATTGCCGTCCATACCCCCGCGCATGCCACCTTGACCCTGCATCATTTGCTGATGCATTTGGTCCATTGTTCCTCCTTGCCGCATCTGCCCGTGCATACCCATTGGGCCTTCCGGCGACATTTGCGCAAAAGCGTATGCGGTAGCCGCCAGCAGAGCCGAAGTGACGAGGGTTGTTTTCCAAGGAAATTTCGACATAGCGAGCCTCTTTTTTGGCTGTGCACCCCTTATGCCCTGATACCAGCCCGAAGGGGCAGCCGCATATGATCTCAATCATACGCGTTTAGCGAGTGTGATCTTTGATCCTTTACGTTTGATCTCGCCTGAATGTTCGAGTGCCGACAACGTGCGATAGAGGGCCTCGTGCGTTAAGCCAAGTTCAGCGGCAAGGTCCTTCAATGTGCCCCGCAGTTGGATTGTGCGGCCATCAGCATCTGCGTTGAGCGCGAGGAAGTGTCGAACGCGTTCACTTGCCGAGCGGATGTTGCGCTGTTCAATGCGAGTGCGGAGGTTCATAACCTGATGAGCCAGGGTCGCGGAGAACGCCTGAGCAGCTTTCGGGTCTTCCTCAAAGGCGGCCAGCACTTCGCGCTTCGGATATACCCGCACAGTCGCATTTGTGCTTGCGATTGCGTCACAATGATACTGGGCTGAGAACAACGACGCTTCAGCCAAGGTCTCCCCGGGGCCAGCCACGTGCAACACCACTTCGCGGCCGGAGCGATCAACCCGGGTCAGCCGTATCCGTCCCGTTATGACCTTGAGGAGGCCTTCGGTTCTGCCTCCCTGCCGAAACAGGGCCTCACCTGCGGTCAGCGTGCGGTCTATTGCTGCTGCACGCACAGCAGCAGGTAACCAGTTGTCTACTGACGCAGGCGCTGACATTGCGGATACCCACCCGAGCTTGGGTCATCATAACTGCGTCGGCGACATGAACGGAACGCCTGCTATGGGTCAAAGGCTGCCCTCGGCAGGCAGCGTGATCTTAGTCGGGTCATCTCTTGGGAGCGGACATCGCAGCGCCGTGGGCAAAGGTCAGCGACGGGCCAACAGCCGAGATGCGCCAGCGTCAGCGTCTTCACTAGCTGATTGTTTCACCCCGGCGTCATACCTTTGCTCCTGATCACCGATATGGCGTCCGGCGTTTTCAGGTAGTCGACGAGCGCCTTCGCGGCTCCGGCTTCCTTCGTGCCCGCACCGAGGGCAGCCGTGAATACGACATCCTGCTGCAAGTCAGCTGGAAACGGGCCAACAACGTCGAGGGCTGGCATCGTCAAGACGTTCATCAAGAACAGCGCGAGTTCAGCCTCGCCCTTGGCGACCACAGCGACGACCTGTGCCGGCGTCGGCTGCGGTTTCATCTTGGCTTTCATCTGCTCGGTGATGCCGAGGCGATCGAACACCTTCGCGATTGAATAGCCGGTTGCGCTTTCCGGAATCGAGGCGACCGATTCCGCCTTGAGCAGGGCAGCCTTTAGAGCGACGGGCGTGGAGATGTTAGGCCTCGGCGCACCGGCGCGAACCGCGACACCGAGGCCGACACGAGCTATGTCCAGCGTGGGTTCGGCTGCGAAGTGTGATCGCGCCGCGGCGTCCCTCATCACCTCGACCGGCACGATACCGATATCGAACGGCTTGCCAGAGGTCGCTTCCTTGATCAGGTTCGGTGTGGTGCCGAAGAAGATATCAAGCTTGTGACCTGAGGTTTGCTCGAATTTCGGCTTGAGATCCGCCCACACCGCTGTCATGGCGCCACCGGCCAGCACCCTCAACTCTGCTGCAGTCACAGCCGATGACAGCATCATACCGGCCAAGATACTCACTGCTGCGAAAGAAAACGTCCTCATGTGCCCCTCCCGGTTAATATGACCTGAGCTTTCGCAGGTGGACGCTACACTGGTCCAGGTTGAGGGTCTAATGTCTCAGATGGGTCAAAATACGAAGAACTCAGGTTGAGCAAATCTGGTCCGCTCTGCCGCGATGAGCGGACGTCCGTCAAGCGCGGCGTCAAAGCCTGCCTAAATTCCGTCGTGGGTCACAAGCGACTTTGGACGTATGCCGTCCCCCTGTCTGGTCTCCCGCCAAAATGCGAAGAACTCAGGTTGAGCAAATCCGGTCCGCTCCGTCACAATGAGCGGATCTCGGGCAGACGCAGCGCAACTTTGCTGATGGCCAAAAGGCGACATTCCTGTGCTTTGCTGAAAGCGTCCAAAAGACAATCACAAGAAATGTCCGCGCTTACCGCATCGCTTTCGAATCGCTGGGGATAGCGGGCCACACCCCTCCCGCGCGGGGAAGGCACTTCGGCGCCAAGCTGCTTCGGACGATCTACTCCGATTGACAATGATAAGCCAGTGCACCAAGCTCGTGTCATTTGCCGATGCTCGTTTAGCGCCCATTGAGGGCCCGATGAGCGACAGATTTGCTTTTTGTTTTCCGCAGGAGATTTCAATGAGTGGTTTGTTGGGCGCGCACGCTGTTGTCATCGGAGCAGGTATCAGCGGCCTCGCGACAGCGAAAATCCTGTCCTCTTATTTCGACAAAGTCACGGTGCTGGAACGCGATGCGTTTCCGGATCGCGCTGAACCGCGCGTGGGGACACCGCATTGCCGGCAGGCCCATGTTTTGCTCAAGGCGGGGCTCCAGGAATTGCTCAATTTCTATCCCGAACTGGAGCACGAGCTCGAGCTTGCGGGCGCCGCTCGGGCCAGGGTCGCGGTCGACATTCTGATTGAGACGCCGGGGATCGATCCATGGCCGCAGCGGGACTTTGGATTCGATACCTTGTGCATGACGAGACCCCTGCTCGAATTTGCCGTGCGATCCTCGACCAAAAAACAAGCAAACATCAGTTTGCAAGCGCAGTGCCGGGTGACCAAGCTGCAACTTTCCGCCGATCAACGCGTCACCGGACTAATCTATGAGGTGTCAGGCGCCGCCAGAGAGGTTACGGCAGATCTCATTGTCGACGCGTCTTCGCGCGGCAACATGACGATGGAGACGCTCGACGCCTGCGGTATTCCCCGCCCCGAGGAAACGGACATCGGCGTCGACATCGTCTACGGGACGGGTCTATTCCGGCTTTCGCAGACCGCGTCGCGCGCCTGGCGCGGCGTCATTCATCGCCCCACCGTAGCCAGCGGTCGCGGAGGCTTTGTTTTCCCCTGCGAAAACGAGAGCTGGCAAGTCACCTTGAACGGGATGCACGGCGACGGCCCGCCCGATGACCTGCCCGGGTTCATCGCTTTCGCTAAAGCATTCCGCACCTCAACGATCTACGATGCACTCAAAGGCGCAACTCCGCTCGGGTCCATACATCGCTTTGCCTTTCCCAGCAGCCGGCGTCGTCGCTTCGACACAATGAACGCCTTTCCGCATGGCCTTCTCCCGATTGGCGATGTCGTCTGCCGATTCAATCCTGCGTTCGGACAGGGCATGACCGTGGCCGCTCAGGAAGTGGCGGTTCTTGAACGGCTGCTCCGCGAAAGAGTGGGCCAGCCTGCTCCCCTCGACGGCCTGGCAGAGACATTTTTTGCAGCCATCGAGAGTGTTTTGGCCGCACCATGGTCGGTGGCCGAAAGCGACTTCATGTACGAAAAAACTCGCGGCACGCGACCTGCGGACTTCGTGCAACGCATGAAATTCAGTGGCGCACTACAACGCATCGCCACCGAAGACGCCGTCGTGCATCGTTTGTTGACTGAGGTCAATCATCTACTGGCGCCCCCGACCGTACTGCGCGATCCACAGATCGTCAAAAAGGTCAGCGCGCGTATGGGCGCTGCCAGGTGAATGCCAAGCGTCTTGCGCTCTGGCGCAGCCAAAACCGCTCGGAGTACGGGAGAGCGTGCAAGAGCAGTTCTGCCTCTCACGGCCCGGGGCACAATCGTCTGCTTAGCGGCCGTCTGCGAGCTTGTCGCCTTGATGTAAACGACGGTAGTGCTCATGACTGAAATAAACGGGGAGCGAACTGCGATGACCATCGTCCTTGTGCATGGAAATCCTGAGACCGAGGCGATATGGGATGATCTCGTCCCATATCTGCGCACTCAAGATGTCGTCCGTCTGTCTCCACCGGGATTCGGGGCAGCTATACCTTCGGGGTTTGATTGTACCGCCGATGCCTACCGTGATTGGCTCGTTGCCGAGCTCGGCAAGTTGGCGCAACCAATCGATTTAATAGGGCACGACTGGGGTGGCGGCCATGTCATGCGGATCGCAATGGAATATCCCAGCCTGATACGATCGTGGACAGTCGATATTCTAGGGCTGTTCGATCCGGATTACGTCTGGCACGAGATGGCGCAGCTTTGGCAGACGCCCGGGACGGGCGAGCAAGCGATTGCGCAGGGTCGCAACATGCGGGTCGAGGAACGAGCCCAGCGGTACGAGAGCTTAGGCATGAGCGAGGCGATCGCCAGAAAGGTTGCTGCTGGTACGAATCCGGAATTGGGGAGAGCAATCCTGGCGCTATACCGATCGGCGGCCCAGCCGGTGATACGTAATCTCGGAACCGGTTTGCCGCGGGCAGCCGCCAAACCTGGTCTCGCGTTGATTGCGACCGAAGACCATTACTGCGGTGGGGAGAGGCTAGCGCGACGTTCTGCTGAGCGCGCCGGCGCAAAGATCGCCATTCTACAAGGGGCGGGCCATTGGTGGATGTGTCAACAGCCGAAGCAAGGTGCTGACGCCATCAACACGTTTTTGGCAAAGCTGGATTAGGTAGGCAGGTCGAACAGGCGAGCAATCGCCCTATCAAATGACTGCTCTGGGTCAAAACGCGAAGAACTCAAGTTGAGTAAATCTGGTCCGCTCTGACGCGGTGAGCGGACCGCCGTCATGCCCCGCGGAACTTCGCAGATGGGCCATTTCCGGACTCATGCACCGCAGCGAGGGCGGCACGGTGACGCCGAGAACGTCCGCCGCCGAGGCGGCCTTACCGCCGTTCGACAACGACTGTTCCCCTCACGACGAACAGGGTCCGTTTACCTTCACATGCTTCGGTCGCGACATAGGTGTTGCGGGAACGCACCGCAGCTTTCTTCAGGTGGGCAGGCATCTGCTGTGCGGCTCGGTGACACGCTTCGGCATGGGTCGGGTCATTCAAGAACGACACCGACACACCCTTCCTCCTCGGGTCGGCGCTGATCGCCGGAACGACAAGGGTGTGATATCGTTCCTCTCGATAGTGCGAGTGGCGATGATGCACAGCGCAGAACCAGAGCCCTGACTCATCTTGCCGTGCTTCAACAAGAGCGATGGACCATACAAGGCGCTGCTTGCCAATCTCGGCTCTTGCTGCCGGTATCGACGCGCTCTAAGCTGCGTGCGCCAAGGTGCTCGATGGAAATCAAGCGGACATTACCCCGCTCTCAGCTGAGAGGCGTCTTGCGGGCGTTCGAGGAGCGACGGATCGAGCTGGGAAGTTCAGTGTTGGCATGGCCTGTTCCCGCCCGGCCGCACCAGATCCTCAATATCCACCTGGCTGAGCCTTATCGGGTGCGCATCGACGGTGGCAAAGCGAACCCGACGCCGGATATGAGCGTCGTTGGACCGCAAACCTATCGCCGGGCGCACATCTTCTTGTCGGGTACGATCCACGTCTTCAACATTTTGTTTCAACCGGCCGGGCTGAACCGGCTGGTCGGAATCGACATGACATCCTTGGTTAACCAGGACCCCGCGGCCTCCGACGTTCTTGGAAAGTCCGCCATTGAGCTTGGCGACGCCGTGCGTATGGCGCCGGACTTCCCGCACCGCGTCGCTGCGGTCGAACGCTGGGCCGAAAGCATCCTCCAAGAGTGCGGGCCAGACTGCGCAATTGCACTCGCTTCACGTCGCCTGATCGCAACGCGAGGCTGTTTTCGGATCGAGGGTCTTGTCGCCGGGTCTGGTCTTAGCGCCCGGCAGTTCCAGCGGCGTTTTGCGACCCAAACGGGGCTGCCGCCAAAGCTCTTCGCGCGAACCGTTCGCTTCGATCGGGCCTTGGCCGCTCGTCGCAAAGAGCCAACCCGATCCTGGACCGATATAGTTCACGAACTCGGATATTTTGATCAGGCGCATTTCATCCGCGAGTGCCGCTCATTTGCTGGTTTGCCACCCGGCCGCCTCGTCGGCGACTGGAATAATATATTCTTTCCAGCAGATGACTGAATTTTACAAGCGCCTCTTACTCCTGCTCCGCTAGATCGACCAGACCGGGGGTGGCGGCGATGGGACTGACGCGGCGTACGTTCGCCATCATGACAGTGGCCACCATGGCCTCAGCGGTCGACCGAAAAAGCGGAGCGAAGGACATGTCGCCGAATATCGAAAGCTTCAAGGCGATCATCGACCGCGGCTTTTCTCAAGGTGACTTGAGCGTTGCCGATGAGTTCTGCGCAGACCAGATCGTGGAGCATGAATATTTAGCAAAAACAGCCATTCCCGGCCCGCAAATCCTCAAAGCCCAAATCGAAGATGCAAGGCATAGCATTAAGGGTTTGAAGCTTACGATTGAGGCAATCGTGGAGGCCGGCGACACGGTGTGGGCGCGCAGCAGGGCGACAGGTTTCGATCCGCGCTCGGGAAAGCCGGTCGCGATCGACGTCATCGACATCTGCCGCTTCGCAGACGGCAAACTTGTCGAACACTGGGGCGTGCCTGACCGCTTTGCGCTGTTACATCAAATCGGAGCGTTGCCGCCTCTCCCTAACCGAATGTAGGGCAACCATCATGGTGCTTACAGAGCGATGATATCCGACCATCCTTGGGAACAATAATGCCAACGTCGATTTCAGAGCCATCTATTTACGCTCGAAAATTCGCGTCATCGAACAATGACTCCGACCATTTGATTGCCGTCGCCATCTTCTCGGGAATTGGCCTGCTAGTTTCGTTCATTGCCGTGCTCTTTGGCACGCAAGGGATCTGGGCCTAATGCGACGAAAGACCCACAGACCTGAGCCGACGGGTTTCTTTATGCCCATGCGATTCGCGTAAGTTGCACCTGATCAGCGAAGCGTAGTGAGCGCGACATGTCCGCTCAGGGCCACAAGCAGACATCCTCCGTTGCGATCCCAAAAAAGGCGTTAATTCATCGGACTCCGGAGACTGGCGAGGTCTCACGGCCCGAAGTCGCACCTAGTACAGCTCTGATACCGGGCACCTGACGGGCTAGATGCGCAAGGGCAAAGGACGCGGCCGTCCCCAGCAGAGACACGAAGGCAAATTTGGCGAAGGCGCCCGGCGTCACGTCTGCAATTGCGGCTTGTAGCGCGACAACGATCGCAGGGTGCAGGATATACGCGCCGAAGCTCGCCGCAGCCATCAGCTTGAGTAGGCGATTGGGGCGATCAAATAGCTCGCGAAAGACAATGATGAGTCCAGTTGAAAGCCCGACCGCGATTACCGTCTCCCAGCTGCTTCTCATCAATGACTCTAGGCCAAGCCCGCCGGGCGCCATCTTCCACCACCCGAAGCCGAATGCAACGTAAATGCCGCCGGCCGCAATCCCCCCTATGGCGAGCCAGATCAGGCCGTCGGTCGTGGACATTCTGCGGAACCAGTCGCCGTGATACGCGACCGCGCCGACAGCGAAGAACGCAATGTACTGCGGCACATGGGCAAGTTCAGCGGGCATGACCAACAGGAACGGCACCCATTTATCGACCGGATACCAGATCCGGACGACCCATGTGACGAGCGCGAGCGCCGCAATGAACGACGCCATGGCAGCATGTCCGGGCAAAGGCAATTTCAGGACGCGTCCGGGCGATATGGAAATCCGCCGCAAGGCCGCGTAGGCGAAGCAATACAGCAGCAGATGTGCGACAAACCACAAATGCAGATAGATCGGCTGCCAGCCTCGCTCATAAAGACCGGTGAAGAATAGCCCCGGTTGGGGCCCTCCCTCAACTAGATAAACCACCGGCAAATGGACCAGCAGAACGAGGATTGCGAGGGGAATACCGATAGGCCGCCATCGCCCCATGAGAAAAAGGCGCGGGCCTTTCCGATCATAAGACGGCGGCACAAAATATCCGGCGAGCATAAACATCAATCCCATGCCAAATGCGGCGTTGGCTGTATAGAACGGCGTGAACCAATCGCTTTGTGCCCGATCGCGTACGGGCCAAAAACCGCCAGTGGGCCCGTAGGCTTGGCCGGCGTGATGAACAATCACGAAAATAATGGCCGCGACACGCAGTGCGTCGATGAAGACTAACCGCTTCTCCGCATTCCCGTGCATCAAACCGGATTGGGAATCCATGCGCCGAGCCTTTGAACGAAGCGGTTTACACTGCTCGCTCGTCGAGAAGGCGCGTTGATGCACATCAAAACCGGTGAAAACAACACGGTCGATCCACGCGGTCGCGTGTGGAATGTCCGCAGTGTGGTCAGAATCGGTCCTGTCGTCCCTCTAGTCGGTGGCAAGTCTCCAATCGTCTGCAAGCAGACGTGGGATTGGAAGGGCTCCGGGCTGAAAATGACCAGCTTCACTAGCTGAGGAGGTCAACCATCACCCATATCCCAAGGACCATCCCTGCCAACTCAAAACACGTTCCTTGGAACAAGGGGAAGATGGTCGGCGCAAAGCCGCCGCTCCGTCCGAAGCACGTTTGGTCGATCCGCACCAAGCTCCAGGTCGAAGGCCGAATGCGTGCTCTGGCGTTGTTCAACGTCGCCATCGACAGCAAGCTGCGCGGCTGCGATGTAGTCGCATCGAAAGTCGATGACGTTGCCCCAGGCGGGTATACGGCCGATCGCGCGATCGTTCGCCAGAAGAAGACGGGTCGGCCGGTCAAATTTTGAACTAACGGAATCGACCCGACAGGCTATCGATGACTACTTGCGGGTGACCGTCAAGAAATCAGGCGAATACCTGTTCACCGGACGGCGGAGGGGCGGACATATAACGACCCGCCAATATGCACGCCTTCTGTCCCGCTGGATCGCCGATATCGGATTGGACCCGCGTTTGTTCGGGACGCATTCCCTTCGCCGGACCAAGGCGACTTTAATCTATCGCCGAACTGGGAACCTGCGCGCCGTACAGCTCCTTCTGGGGCACACCAAAATCGAGAGTACCGTTCGATATCTCGGCGTCGAGGTCGACGACGCCCTTGCGATAGCAGAACAAGTTGACGTCTGATTTCGGGGGCAGAGCAGACCCGCTCTGCGCTGCCCTCACAGACGGCTCCGGGCCACAACCTGGCTCGCGCACTGCTGCAGGGCGTCGCTACTCGCGGCTGCCGCGCGGTGTTAAGCGGGCGTCGACGCATAGCAGCCGCGGTTTTGTTTGATCTGCGTCAATGGTGACGTGAGGTCAGACGCAAGCATCGGTTCCCGGCTTACATGCTCATCAGTTTCCAAATGACCGCCTCCTTCGATAATCCATTTTCCATTTTCGCGATTTCGCTGGTGGCCCAGATAGTCGGGGCGTTTGCGGGTGACCTGATCCGCAGGCACGCGGCATCCTTCAAACAGGGCGAGCGTCACGATTTCAGTATCGTGCAGGCCGCGACCCTGACCCTGCTCGCGCTGATCATCGGGTTTTCGTTTTCAATGGCGGTTAGCCGCTACGATCAGCGCAAGACGCTTGAGGAAGCGGAAGCCAATGCCATAGGCACGGAATATCTGCGAGTCGATCTGCTGCCGGGTGACGACGCCTCACGCGCGCGAGAATTGCTGAACAAATATCTCGATCTGCGCGTCGCATTCTACGAGGAGAGTGATGCAGTGCGGGTCGCCGAAATCGGGCAGCAAACGGCAAGAGTGCAGAGCGAGCTTTGGTCCGCGGTGCTGCCTGGCGCGGTCAGGCAGCCGTCGCCGGTGATGGCCCTCGTGGTGTCCGGCATGAACGATGTCATCAACTCACAGGGCTACACTCAGGCCGCCTGGTGGAATCGAATTCCCATCGGGGCATGGGCCATGATGGCGCTCATGGCTCTCTCGTGCAACGTGCTGATTGGCTACAGCGAACGCCGCAAAGGGCAAACGTTGCTCTTCATCCTGCCCTTCGTGATTTCTGTGGCGTTCTTTCTGATTGCTGACCTAGACAGCCCACGCGGTGGTGCGATCCGGGTGCACCCGCAGAATCTTCTGGCGGCTGCGCAATCCATGAAGCCCTGATAGGTAGGCCCTGGAAGAAAGAACCCGCGGTTTCCCGATGACCATCAGGGCGTGTTTGAAACGCAATTGCCAGAAAGCGTGCCAGGGTAAGCCGCACGTCTAAGGCCGGCGGAAAACCGGCGACGGACCGCCATCCGGCGAGTGGCATCCCATGCCTCGGCTCACAATTAGTCAGGCCGCGGCTCTGTTCTTGATAGCACCAATGATCGCCGTCAATATTGCGCCGCCCGCGCCTCCAGCGACGACTTGCGAGACAATGCCGCTCACACTGAAATTTCCAGATTGAGCCGCCGCCAGGACCGACGGCAGTAACAGGGTAGCGACTTGCCCAAGCAATCCACCACCCACTAAGCCAGAGATGACGTTTCCTGCCGTCCCAAGATCGAATGTGGGCGATGATTTGCCAGCGCCAACGCCTCCAAGTGCTCCCGCAATGAGGTTAATCAGGATCTGCTCCATGTTGTTCTCCCAATAGCTTGCGCGAGTGATTGATGACCTTCCCCGGTGCTTGCGGACGCCTCTAGGAGCTTCAGAGTCTGAGAGATTCAAGTCAGGCCGCGCGGCGTCCGCGCCACAAGGCCATAGACAAAGAGAAGGATAATCGCGCCGACCACACCGCCGATGAAGCCCGCTGACTCTCCGGGGCGGTACCAGCCAACGGCCTGACCGAGGTAGGTTGCAGCGAAAGCCCCGACAATTCCCAGAATGGTCGTCAGAATGAAGCCCTTTGGTTCGGCCTTGTCGCCAGGCATGATGAATTTAGCGACTACACCAATGACAAACCCGATGATGATCGTCCAAAGAATGTGCATCTTGCTGTTCCCAACCTGATCGAACATTTGGCAAAGGCAGTCTGCGACACCGTCAAGCTGGATACGCTTGATCCAGATCAAAGGTCCCACCCAAGCCAGCTACGGCCAGTTCTTGCATCCTTAGCCATGTCCACTCTGAGCCGGTCTACTTCTGTGAGCCGCGCAGTCAGAAGTAGACATCACGCCCGGCGAGACGTTCGTCGGCTAATGGGATGGACCGGCAGCTTCCCCCGCCGGGATGGTCTTCAAGGACTGCCCCGCAGCATCCGGAGAAGCAGCCAACGACCACAGCTTTGGGCTTCTGGCTGACTGATGTCGCTTATGGGTGGTCATTCGCGACGGACAAGCAGACTAACGGAGTGGCGTGTCAAGGCCGCTCGGCAGCATGACTATGATGACGTTCTGTCCTTCCTCGGGATGGCGCGAGATGTGTCCCTTCCCGTGCGTATCCTCGACAAGAACAGCTTTTCCCGCCGGAAGGCGTCTCACCTCTCCATCGCTCGTTTCAAATTCCACGTGGCCGTCCAGCCATATAGCTAGGAGTCGATCCGGTGGCCGGTGAAAGCCCGCTTCGCGTACCCCGGCGGGGATGTGAGTAAAACGGATGCGTGACGCCGGGTAGAAAGCCGAAATTTCAAACGGCGCTTCGTTGGGAAACGCCGGCTTCATCGTCATCGGGATGTCGGCTTCTCCAAAATGCGACTCCCCATCAGGTGTTGCATATATGCGCAGGCACTTCATCCCCGGCCTCCCATCGCACTCCATCTAACTCAGCGTATGGTGTGGCCTCTGTGCGTGCAATGCACGTCGGCTGGGTCAATCGCGACGGTTTGGGCCGGTTTAAGTTAGGTAAGGGGGAGTGGCTGTATTAGGTGGACGCAATTCACCGTTCATCCACCCCATGACGATTGGCGATCTAAGCGGATCAAACGAGCACTCATGTGACGAAAAAGCGATATCTGCCACCCTGCGGCTAACCGGCGCTTCAACGCGGACGCGCTTACCACGCTCCGGGGGGCGGTTTAGTCGCCGAGGCCATTTCAGGATACGCACAAGTTGCCCCTTGCGCTCTTTTGAGCGTTCCTAATTTCCCCGTTTGCGATGTCAGCGAACTAGCTTCGCGCCGAATGCGCTCACTGCGCTATTGTCCCTAAGGGAAGCCAAAGCACTCCCGAGATTTGCGCCAGATCAATGACAGCGAGCGGCTTTTCGGCAGGCTCGCTGCCTCGCAACAATGGAGGGTTCTCATGAGATCGATAAGGAAATCTGCCATTGCTATCTCTGCATTCGCGTGCGCGACACTTTTCTCGTTTGGCTGGTCTGATCACGACGGCCCCTCGCTATCGGTAGAACGCGCGCAGGCGCGCGTCGGTCGTCCGCTAACACCGGTCAGCGTTGCAGGTGTAGCGCGTCGGCAGGCGCGGCGAGCTACGTACGGGTATGGATACGGTGCTGGCGTTGTGGGCGCAGGCGTTGCAGCAGTAGGGACCGCCGCAGCAATAGCGGCTACGTCGTCATACAGGGGATGGGGAAGTAGCCCCTATTACACCGGCGCATCGTACTACCAGGGTGGCCCTTACGAGGCTTATGGCTATTCAGCGGAAGACTATCGCCGGCGAAACGGAATGGTCTGCGAGCCCGGGACTCTGACAAAGCTCGACGACGGTCGGACGTATCTTTGTCAATAGAGCTTCGATCAGTCTTGAAATTGTCTTCGCAGTAGCGCGTTTACCCAGCTTGCCTAGAGCCCCGGCTAACGCCGGGGCCGAACCGATGGACCGCTTTTGCAGTCTTTTTGGAGGCGATGATGTCTGGCATAAAAAAGCTCTCCGCCGAGAAAGCACTGGAAGAACTCCGGAAGGATGCGCCCAAGTCCAAAGGCGAAAAATGCGACGAGAAAATCGAAGCACTCGATGAAGAGATCAAGCGCATGAGAGCGCAGCGGCTTCGGCTCGAAAGGCACTCAACCAAGCGAGGTTGAGCCTGCACCGTCAACCCACGACCGGGTGCAAAGCCTACGCCGTGCCCAGCTTTAACAACCTGGAGATTGGGCCCGCCAAGGTCGGCTGCCAGCAAGGCCGACAGAACTCGGTATTGATCTTGATCAATGGTTTGCATCGAGAACGAAGTGCAATGACCCGGCTCCTTTGCGGTGTTCTGCGTCATGCCGATTCCAGACCCGATTTCGTTGCCCCAGCGGCTTCTTCCGGTTCTCGCGTGGATTCCTGGCTACCAGCGCGAATGGCTTATGGCCGATGCTCTTGCAGGCGTCGCGCTGTGGGCGGTTATGGTGCCAGAAGCAATGGCTTATGCGGGGATCGTCGGTGTACCGCCAATCATGGGCCTCTACACGATCGTCCCGGCGTTACTCGCTTATGCGCTGTTTGGCACGTCTCGCCAGCTCGTAGTCGGCCCTGACACCGCGACCGGCCTGATCTCCGCCCTGACGGTGGGTGCGGTCGCGTCTCATGGAACAGCGGAGTTTAATTCGCTCACCTCGACGCTGGCGGTGATGATCGGAGTTCTCTTCCTCTTCTTCGGCCTCGCACGCATGGGCTGGGTGGCCAGCTTCGTGCCCACGCCGGTGATGCGCGGCTTTATCGAGGGCCTGGTTTACGTGACCATCATCGGCCAGATCCCTCATCTCCTCGGTATCAGCGCGGGCTCCGGCAACTTCTTCGCGAAGCTCTGGCACGTGTTGCAGCATCTTGCGGATGTATCGCTCGTACCAGCCGTGATCGGGATCGCGTGCTTGGCGGGAATGCTGTTGTTGCGTCAGCTGTCTCCCGGCATACCTGGGGCACTCGTTATCATGGCTGCGGCGACAATTATGGTGGGGCTGCTCGGCGGAGACGCGATTGGCGTGCATGTCGCCGGCCACATCCCGTCCGGATTACCAGCTCTCGTGGCGCCAAGCCTCGACACCACAACGTTGCGAGAACTCGCACCCGGTGCGCTCGCGATCGTCCTGGTCGGCTATGCCGAAGCATTGGGCGCCGCGAAGGCAGCGGCCATGCGGGATGGAAGCGATATCGATCCGAACCAAGAGTTAGTTGCGCATGGCCCGGCGAACATCCTGACCGGACTTTTCGGCGGATTCCTGGTGGTTGGTAGCCTTTCTAAGACCTCGGTGGCCATGGCGGCAGGCGCACATAGCCAGCTCGCCAACCTTGTTGCAGCGGTCCTGTGTTTCCTGACTCTGGTTCTGCTGACGCCACTGTTCCGAAACATGCCGGAGCCGGCCCTCGCCGCGATCGTCATTGCAGCCATGCTGCATCTCACGAACCCCGGCTATTTGCAGAGCGTGCTGGCGCGAAGCCGCTGGTCGTTCTTCATGATCGTGATCGTCATCGCAGGCGAACTGACGCTAGGGGTGCTGCAAGGCATCGGCATTGGTGTCGTGCTGTCAATCGCGAGGTTGATCTATGTTGCGAGTCGTCCCAAGGGAGCGCGTCTAGGGCAGCTTCCCGGTACGGAGGCTTATCGCGACGTCCGGATGCATCCCGAGGCGACCACTTTCCCTGGGCTGCTAATTTGGCGGATTGGAGGTGACGTCTTCTTCGCGAGTGCTGGCAACACGACGATGGCCTTGAGGGCGGCGGTCGCCGCATCGCCGAAGTTGAAGCGGGTGCTTCTGGACTTCGGTTCGGTCGACTTTCTCGACGTCACCGGAGGCGACGAAGTGCTGCGGCTCGTTCGTGAGCTGCGCAAGAAGGGCATCGGGGTTGTCTTTGCGCGCGTACGCGACTCTATCCGGGAGGACCTGCGGCGCGCCGGGATCGAGGCTGAAGTGCCGCCAGGCAATTTCTACGAGCGAATTACCGACGGCGTGCTCGCTTGGCAGCAACAATCTGATCCGACTCCATCGCACGGCGGGACCAAGTCATGAAAGCCCGTAGCCTGCGACCACCCTCGGCGTTTTACCGCATGATCGAGGCGCATGGCGACCGAGCCCTGATCGAAAGCTTCTTGATGAAGCGACCTTCGGTCGACGAGCGTATGGCTGTAGGCAAGGCGCTTCGAAAGCATGTTCCGCGTTCGGCGCAAGCAATCTATGAAACCCGCGCCGACCGACCCGATGCGGTGGACATCCTCGAGCAGCAGGACGCCTCGCGCGTGCAGGAGCTGCTGCCGATCCGATATGACCGCATGCGCGAAAATCCCTTCGCGTTCTTTCGGGGAGCCGCGGCCATCATGGCGAGCGATCTGTCGATCTTGCCCATCTCTGGAACTCCCGTCATGGCGTGCGGCGACGCGCATATCAAGAATTTCGGGGTATATGCTTCGGCCGAGCGCAATCTGATCTTCGCCATCAACGACTATGACGAGGTGTATGTTGGGCCTTGGGAATGGGACCTCAAGCGACTGGCGGCCAGCGCAGCAGTCGCAGCGCGATGCTTGGGCGGTGACAAGGCGATCTGCGAAGAAGCCGCTCGTGAATGCGTGCGCAGTTATCGGGAGCGCATCTATCGCTATGCCCAAATGGGTTATCTTGAAACCTGGTATGATCGCATCGACGAGCGCGCCATCCTCGATGGCCTGGCGCCCAGATCACGTGAGAAGTTGACCGAATTGGTGGATGGGAAACACCGCTTCATCGAGGATATTCCGCTGATCGAGCACGTGGTGCGCAGTGCATCGGGGACGCCGGTGCGCCTGTTTCTGGACCGCCTTCTGCAGGCCTACATCGCTTCGATGACCTATGATCGAAAGCTGCTGTTGTCTCGTTATGAGCTCATCGACTACGCGCACAAGGTCGTCGGAATCGGAAGCGTCGGCACCAGGTGCTGGGTACTCTTGCTGCAGGGAGTCGGTGAAGACGATCCCTTGTTTCTCCAGATCAAGGAAGCTCAGCGATCGGTGCTTGCGCCTTATCTCACCTTCAAGCTCCCGTTCGATCACCAGGGGCGGCGGGTGGTCGTGGGGCAGCGTCTCACACAAGGGTCGCCCGACATCTTCCTCGGATGGGGGCGCGCCGACAAAAGGGATTTTTACGTTCGCCAGCTTTCGGAGTTGAAGGGCAGTGTCGTGCTCGAACACCTTGAGCTCTTGCCGGACTACTGCGCGATGTGTGGGTGGGCGCTGGCGCTAGCGCATGCCAAGTCAGGCGATGCCGCCGTGATCGCTGGCTATTGCGGCAAGAGCGAAGCGCTTGACGAAGCGATCGGCGCGTTCGCCATGCGATATGCCAAACAGACGGAGCAGGACTACGACGGGTTTAACAGCTCCAAACGGATCGGGCGGATCAGAGCGGTTGCCGTAACTTCGCGTTAAGCCTTGCGCAATCACCGGTGGATGGAAGCAAGCGCGATCGCTCTTGCTTACGGAAATAACCAAACGCGGGAGCAATCATGCGCGCTTCTTCTGATGACGGGCCAAGTTTCACGCACGCCCACCTGCGAACGCCGAGGGCAGCTGCCATCGCGGGCGTCGTCTTCTCCGTCCTGCTCTTTGCCGTGTTCCTGCTGATGCGACACTCGGTGCCTCGTGATCCGCTGGAGACGGGGGCGTGGCTACATACCGGAGCGAGCAATGTCGTGATTGCGCTCAATCTTGTGCCCTTCGCAGGAATTGCCTTTCTCTGGTTTGTCGGTGCACTGCGGGACAAGCTTGGACGCCGCGAAGATCAGTTTTTCGCAACCGTATTTCTTGGCAGCGCGTTGTTGCTCCTGGCCATGCTGTTCGCGGCTGCGGCTGTTGTGGGCGCAATAATTCTTGCATTCCACGGAGCCCCGGACGTCCTGGCCAACTCGGCAACGTTCCACTTCGGACGCGGTCTGGCTTATGGCATGATCAACATCTATTTGGTGAAAACGGCATCCGTCTTCATGATCACCACATCGACGATTGGCGTCTATACCGGCTTCACACCGCGCTGGCTGGCCTTCGGGGGGTATGTTGTCGCAGCCGTGCTTCTGATCGGCAGCTACTTCTTCGACTGGAGTTTGCTCGTATTCCCCGTTTGGGTTCTGTTGATCAGCGTCAGCATTCTCGCAGACAGGAAAGCCGCGAGCTGAGAGTGGTGACGATAAGCCGCGCGAAGTGCGTGGTTTGAATCGCTGGTCGCGCTTTTGGACTGGCCGAGCGTTCATCGGATAGCGCCGACCGAACCGGAAGATTTCAGCCTCGTCAGCCTCGAGTGGAGACAAATGGTGTACACAAAGGACAGAGAGCCAGACCAGCGAGAACCTTCGATGCCTGCCGCCGTCGCATGCTTACGTGCGACATGCTTGCAATCGCCTATCAGGGCGATCTGACTATGGATTACTTGATCTAGATCAAAGGTGATCGTTGCTCCGTCTCGAAGTTGATCGGAGTTCTGTGTCGAGACGTGCGCCGGCCTGCGGGAGTCCACTGAGCAGCGGACGAGGACTTGTCGCGTTTGACAATGCTTCTACGCGCTGCCCGGAATTGGTCAGCAATTTTGACAGGAGAGATTGGTGGGCCCTGATCATGCCACGATCGCTGATGCGGTACAGGAAGCCCACGCGGTCGCGTTGCGTGCTTCGGGCGGGGCCGTCGCGGCCTACATCCCATTTCTCGCCAAGGTGCCGGCGCAGCTTTGCGCCGTCGCTGTGGTCACGCGCGAAGGAAGAGTCTTCGAGGCAGGCGACACTGATTTTCAATTTGCTCTCGAATCAATCTCGAAGGTATTTACTCTCGCGTTGGTTATGGAGCAGCGCGGCGCTGAGGTGGTACGCGAGAAGATTGGAGCGCGACCTACTGGCTTGCCATTTAACTCAGTACTGGCACTGGAGCTTCACGGCGCCAAGCCCCTTTCGCCGCTGGTGAACGCAGGGGCCATCGCAACCGTGAGCCTTGTAAAGGCCGCCGGTCGCGAGGACCGTTGGGCACAGATCCTCGACTTTCAACGCCGCTTCGCGGCAACCGACATAGCGTTTTCTGCGGAGATCAACGAATCCGAGCAGGCGAGCAACTTGCACAATCGAGCGATTGCCTGGCTCCTTGCCAGCGGAGGAAATTGTTTTTGCGATCCGCTCGAGGCTCTCGACGTCTACACACGCCAGTGCTCCACGCTCGTGACCTGCTCTACACTCGCGACAATGGCTGCGACGCTTGCGAACCATGGCATCAATCCGCTGACAGGAATTCGGGTTATTCAGCGACAAAATGTGCCGCGAATTCTTGCTGAGATGACCATGGAAGGGCTCTACGATAGCTCCGGCGATTGGGCCTTTGAGGTTGGGCTGCCCGGCAAGAGTGGGGTCGGTGGCGGCATCATGGCCGTCGCTCCTGGTCGGCTCGGCGTCGCTGCGTTCGCTCCGTCGCTCGACGAGTATGGCAACAGCGTGCGGGGGCAGATTGCCGTCGCCAGTGTGGCCAAGCGCCTCAAAATGAATCTGTACGACCAGTAAACAGTGACCACCATGCCACCTGACAGCAGGTCTCAGGAGCAGCAGAGAAACCGGGACTTCGTCACAGTTGGAGCGAGTACATGGCGGTTCTTGGCGAGATAAGGCACACCACCACCTACAAATACGCAAGGCCGGTGACGTTCGGCACTCATCGGGCGATGTTCTTGCCAAGGCGCGGCTCGTCGGCCCGTCTTCTCAATTGGTCCGTGAGAACCAACCCGTCTTCAAAGGTGAAGTGGATCAGCGACCCGCGCTCCAACACCGTGACCGTCATGGACTTCACCGAGTCAGCGAGCGAATTGACCTTCAACTTCAAGGTCCTCGGAATCTATTTCGGCATAAAGGGGATCGAAGCCTTCCCATTGGAAAGTCGTGCGGAGGAAGTTCCCATCCAATACACACCCGACGAGTGGAACGACTTGGCCGGTTATCTGCGTCCTCATGCCGAAGACCCGGACGCGAGCCTCGCTGCATGGACCAAGAGCTTCGTTGCCGGTGACAAGGACCAAACCACCGACGTCCTGAGCCGGATCCTTCACTCGTTTCGGGAGCGTTTCACGTACCGTGCCCGAGAATCGCAGGGCACGCAGTCACCCGGCGAGACGCTGCGTACCAAGTCGGGCACTTGCCGCGATTATGCTTGGCTCATGATCGAGACGTTGCGGCGGCTCGGGTTCGCCTCCCGATTCGTCAGTGGCTATCTGTACGACAGCGCGCTGGATGGCGGTGCAATAGGCATGGCCGGGTCCAGTTCGACCCATGCCTGGCTGCAGGTGTTTCTGCCGGGGGCAGGGTGGATGGATTACGATCCCACCAACCAAATTAATGCCGGATTTGATCTCATTCCGGTCGCCGTCGCCAGGCATCCGGGACAGGCAATTCCACTGGAAGGCTCGTGGTTTGGTGATGGAAAGGACTACCTTGGTATGTCGGTTACCGTTTCAGTCCATAAGGTGGATGATGTCCCCGATCCATTCCAAGGACAGGGTTGAGCGGTGTGGTAGAGAACGGCGCCATGTGATGGACGTCCCTAAGCTCACGGCCCCGATCACCCCATTCGTCTTGAGACCACGCGCATTTGCGAATGAAGGAACGCCAGTGCCAGCGCGTTTATCTATCCTGGGGCAGATCTTCCTCTTGATGGCCGCTTGGCGACTGTACTCGCGCTAACAGCTTTGTGAGCAACCGTCGCTGTTTTTCCGTGATGTCCGGGTCGGCAAGCCGTCTCTTGAAGATGATCAGGTTCTCATAGCGGATGAAGTCTTCCATTGAGGTCATGCGGTCCTCCCCTGTGCCAGCACGGTGCCACATAGAGTACCTGCCTGCAGCAGCGGCGCCGCTGAGGAGGGCATAACGTGTGATACGCATCCTCATTGGAGCAGGACAACGCTTGGGTCTGCAATTGTCCTTTGAGACAAGCACCATGCCCGCTGTCGTTCTCGCCGAGCAACGGGCTCTTGGGTTTTGCGGTCGAGGCATGTGTCCGCAACGGGCTGCTTGACCAGTTGGGCGGCTCGTCGGATGCGCATCGGTTAAGTTACGTCCGGCCTACCTCCGATAGCCGACATATCTGGGGCCGTGGGATGCGGTAGCGATGGGCCGTTTCCGGACTCATGGAGCGCAGCAAATTGCGTCCTGTCCCATCAACTCTGGCCGCGAGCACACGCGGGCCTCATTCGGGCAACCCGGCTTTCCGAATGCCCTCAATTAGCAGCTTTAGGGTTGTTTGCGCACTCCGAGAGAACCGCCCAGATATTGTAAAGGCCGGATCGATCTCAAGCAGACGTGCCGCCGCCTCACGCGCCTCGGCATCCCGTCCAAGATGCGCCAAAGCGGACGCGAAACCACGGAAAGTCATTGGATCGGAGGAGTTCTGACGAAGAGCCTTCCTGGAAACCGCGACTGCCTCGTCGAAGCGGCGAAGTTCGATCAATGCATGACCGATGCCAGCAAGATTAGTGTGAAGAACGGGGTCCAACGGGCTCACGCGAATGCCGCGTTCAAAGCTCAGGATTGCTTCTTCGTAGCGGCCTGCAACTTGGTAGACCCATCCTCTAGCGTTCCACACGCCGGGTTCATTTGGATTGGACGTGACCGCACGTTCAACATAATCAATGGCAGTCTCGTAGTCGTCGACAAGGAAAGCGGTAACCACCCCGGAGAGGGCCAGTACTGGCGCGCGATTCTCGTCGAGGCTCAACGCCAAGCGAGCCAGCCGAATTGCTTCACTGCGGTCGAATTGACTATCGGTAGAAAAGCCTTGAACAAGGTTGTTGAGGTGGCCGTAAGCCGCCAACATGGCGGCAAGACTAAAGCGAGGGTCAAGCTCCAAGGCACGATGCGCCAGTCGTATCGCTTCGGCAAAACCTTCTCGGGTCCTAAGATGAGATTTCTGTATGGCCCTTAGCCACAAATCGTAGGCGGTCGGGTTTTCCGATGGGCGGCGGGTCGCCATCTCAATTTCTGTTTGAAACAGCTTGGGGTGAATGGCCGAGATAACGGCGACCGTTATTTCGTCTTGCAGAGCGAAAACGTCTGTCAGGTCTCGCTCGAACCTGTCTGCCCAGATGTGCGCGCCCGTCACGGCATCAATCAACTGGCCTGCGATGCGCACCTTCCCTGACGCCTTGCGCACAGACCCCTCAAGGACATAGCGCACGCCGAGCCTGCGTCCGACCTCCTTGATATCAACGGCCTTGCCTTTGAACGTAAAGCTCGAATTGCGCGCGATCACGAACAGCAATTTGAAGCGCGATAGAGCAGTGATGATTTCCTCCACCAAGCCGTCAACGAAATACTCCTGCTCCGGATCACCGCTCATGTTCTCGAACGGCAACACGGCGATGGAGGGCTTGTCAGGGAGCGGAGAGGAACTCTCGGGCACGTCGCCGGGATTTGGGCGCGCAGCCTCTCGTGCCTCCCGTACCTGTCCGACGAAACGGAATCCCTTGCGCGGTAACGTCTTGATCAGGCGCTGTTCCTCCCCGGAATCGCCAATCGCGCTGCGGGCGACATTCATCCGGGTCGTCAACGCTGCATCCGAAACGCTGCGCCCATTCCAAATGGCGTTGATGAGGTCGTCTTTGCTGACGACGCGCTCCCTGTTGCGGATCAGGTAGTCGATCAGATCGAACACCTGTGGTGCGATGGAGACGACGTCCGCCCCGCGACGCAGCTCGCGCCGCTCAGTGTCGAATGCGTAGTCCTCGAAGAGATAGCGCAAATGCGATCCCCCTGGGATGAGGCCCCCGTAACCGGGTGGCGCTACGGCCTCGCTGGAAATCGCAAGAATAAGCCGCCGGTGAGGAAAATGTAAGCAGCCGGTCAGGCGTGCCCACCGATCTCGCGGCACCTTCCTGCCGGTGAAAAAACACCGTCCCAGGAGAGACTGCAATGAGCACGACGCAGGGCACAGCATGGCTGGAACGGACGTCCGGATCGACCCGGCATGTCGCTAGCTTCTTCAGGAAATATTGGGATGCCTTTCAGGAGCGCCGCGAACGCCAAAAATTGCGTGCCAGCTTGTCCGCTCTAAGCGACAGGGAGCTGATGGATATCGGCACCACACGCGGCGAGATCGACTACGTCGCCTCGCACCGAGCTATTGACCCGGGAGGCATCCGATCCACCGAATGGCTGCGACAGCTGCCAACGGTTGACGGCCAAATTTTGCCCACCGACTTCCGATAAGGGTCAAAATGAAAAGAACTCAAGTTGAGCAAATCTGGTCCGTTCTTCCGCTATGAGCGGACCCGCCTCAGACGCAGCGCAACTTCGCAGATGGGCCAGCAAGTGATATGAGCTGCGGCAAAGCGCACGGTCATTGAATCACTTCGTCAGCTGGCAAAAGAAACCGGTCGGGTACCGTCAGCCCCAACGTCTTTGCGGCGTTGAGGTTGATCGCTAACGTGAACTTATCGGCTCGTTCGACTGGAAGTTCGCCCGGCTTTGCTCCCCGAAGGATTTTCGCCACCTGTCTGCCGGCGAGTTGAAAGCCATACTCTAGGTTGATCGAGTATGACATCAACGACCCGGCCTGCACGAAATCGCGGTACACACTGCAAATTGGCCTTCCCGGCTTTGCAACTGATGAGACAGTCTGAGGGATGTGGCCAAGGGTGACAAAGGAACCCGAAGATAGACTGCGTCGACGCCATCGCGCGTTCCTGACGCCACGGCATCGTCGAGACCTTCGCGGCCGGGCCATTCAAGGTCATATCTTAGAACCGCAAAACCAAGCTGCGAGGCCGCTTTCTTTAATGCGTTGTGTTCAAGTCTCGTTTGGCTCGTCTTTACGTCGCGTTCGCTAAACGCAATCATTCCGAGCCGGGCCAGGTTTGGTACCAGCTCCTTGAACAAACGACCAAGAAGAATGGGCGACCGCCGACGTTGAACTTCTCGCCAGCATTGTCGACTTCAGGTTGCTTCCGTCAAGACGCGCGAAGATGGATGACGACCGGCTCGCTGGGGCAGGATCAGCACGAGCAAGACGATTGCTACGAGCATGACCGCCGAGGCCAAAGGTCGGCTCAGGGCAAGTCCGCCATGGCTCGTCGGCTTGTCCAGGAAATCTCCAACAGTCGCACCAAGCGGACGCGTCAGGACAAAAGCCGCCCAGAACAGGAAAACCCGCGAAATGTTGGTCCAGAAATACAAAGCTGCCAGGATGAGCAAGCCTGCGCCGAACAAGATCGCCCCGCCATCATATCCCAGTCCGGTGCTGTCGGCGGTCCAATCGCCGAGCGCGGTTCCAAGCGTCTGCGAAAAGGTAATCGTCACCCAGTAGAAAACCTCCGCTTTCGGCGATGCGACCGTTTGAACATCTACCGAACCGAGAGCGAAATACCAGATCGCCAACGAGGCCAACACGCAGGCCAGGAGCACCGACGAGCCTCCCGCATAACCGATGCCCAGTGAGCGGTCGAAGAAGTCGGCCATGGCGGTTCCAACGGTGGTCGAGGCCACGATTGCCAGCCAATAGACCCATTTGTTGAACCGTCTCGTCGATATCTGGGCGACCACCGCCCCGACAAACACCGCAAGGAACAAGGCGGTCCCAATCAAGTAACCACCGTTGTTGGCATTTTCATCAGCGTGCAGCCAGCTCATCGTCACCGTGTCTCCACCGGTCTCACCAAGCGTTGTCGCCAAGATTTTAATGATCCAGAATCCCAGCGTCACTTCGGGAACTTTGCTCAGGACATCAGTTCGTTCTTGCATGGTCATCTCGTCTGAAACTGCGGCCCAGTCGAACAACAGACGAAGCCCCGAACGGGGCGCTTCCAGCGCGATGAAATCTTCGCAATGTTCAGTGACCAGCCTTAGGCGCGACAAATCGATCATGCGGGCGCGCGTCAGTAGCTGCTCATTCGAGTAAGAAGCCGCTAACCGTGCGCATTGCCGACCATTGAAAGTAGGACTGCATACGGTTTCTCCTTACCACTTAGCGCTCTAGTAACACCGGGGCCGCGACACTTACGCTTTTCACGGAGAGGCTGAGGTCATGAACGCGAAGGTGAAGATCAGGTGCCCGGCCTGCACACGTATGTTTCAAGAGAAAGCCAATCGAGTTCGTGATGGACTGCAGGTCAACTGCCACAATTGCAACAGGCTGATAACGCTGTCCAAAGAGACAGAAGATCCTTTTATTCGGCGAGCATTGAAGACTGCTCGGGAAATGCGAGCGGCAGAGGAGGACCGGATAGTCAGTCGGGTTTACAAAGGCGCTGCCGCCGCACCGCCACGCGATGCGCCTTAACAGGGGCGTGCTGCTTTAAAAACAGAGGTGTCGCGGCTTGTCTCTTCGGCGGCACGCGCGCCGCTTGGGAGGGGATGGCCGGTTGCGTCTGGCCTCCCGAAGCTGACCTGAGTTCAAGCTGACTTAAGTCGTACGTCAGCATCGCCATGCCGGACGGCTGGTCCCTAGTCCATTCCTTACATTCGGGGCTTCTGATAGGTCTCACTGTGCTGGTTTTGAGGCAACTCGGCCACGCGTGTCCCACCAACCTGGCCGCCGACAATCGCTGCGAGGAAGATGCCGCCAGCCACTGCCCACAAATCCGTAAAAGCGCCAGTCCCGATAACTCATGATTTGCTCCTGACGACTGACGCGACGACAGGAGAAATGTTCTTGAGCGCGGACTCGCAGCTTCGGCCTTCTTACCGACTCGCCGCCACTGGAACTCATTTGTGCACCTGAGAGTTCTACGCTTGGTGTAAGGAGGCCGAGACCAGTAACTAGCTTGCGGCAAGCCATCGGCAAACTCGGTCCGTACCAATCGCTCACGCTGTTAGCCGTGCCGCTCTGTCTGGTTGAGCCTTTGAAGCTCATCGCTGTGGCGGTGGCGGGCGAGGGCCACTGGCTCACCGGCACACGCAGCGTACGCCGCCAGCCTACTCGTTGTGGAACGACTGTTCGCTGTGGTGAAGCCAAAACTGCTGCGGCTTCACTGGTTCGCGAAGCTGTGGGCTTGGCTCATCGTCATACGATACAAGCTCCCACGTCCATTTCAGAGCACATAAGCCTCGTGATGTTTATGTCCTTGTTACGCGCATGACCACGTCGAGCGCTGGTGAGGAGAGAGCCGTTAGCACCCTCCGGGAATTGCACGCTGCCGAGGACGAGTTGATCGGCAAGACTGTCGTCATGACCGACGGCAAAGGACGATTGATCATATCTATCTCGACGAAGTGCACGGACTTCGCATTTCAATCGCTGGGGCATGATGGTGAATGGCCGATTTCAACCGTCAAGCCCATCCAAAACTGATGGCAGGGGCACCAATTTCACCGACAAGGTCCGCCGGTTGTTCGCCTGGGCTAAGGTTCCACCCAGGGATCGGTTGGGCCGTATGGCCCTCAATAGCCTCTAAGCGGAGTGGAAGGTGCAGGTCAATCAGTGGGTTCCGATTTGCGGAACCAGCAGCGATTACTTTTCGGGTAAAAACGCCAGCGTATAAATACGGGGGCGTTCGGATAGTTAGCGATCCGTTTACGCTGATTGCCCATCCTTTAGGCATTGCTCAGCCGTGCCGGGGATGGACCATGTTTCGCCGCATCAACAAAGCCGTTCAAGACGCCATCGCTACGGCGCAGGCGATCGATCGCTCGCAAGCTGTAATCGAATTCGAGCCGAATGGGAGGATTGTCACCGCCAACGCCAACTTCCTCGCGGCCGTGGGGTACTCGTTACCTGAGATACAGGGCAAGCACCACAGCATCTTCGTCCCTCCGGCCGAGCGCGAGAAGCCCGGTTATGCCGAGTTCTGGAAGACGTTAGCTCGCGGCGAATTCCAAGCCGCGCAGTACCAGAGGATCAGAAAAGACGGCTCCCCGCTGTGGATACAAGCGACTTACAACCCCATCCTCGGAAAAGACGGGAAACCTTACAAGGTCGTAAAGCTCGCTAGAGACATCACTGCGGAGCACGTAAAGAACCTTGAGCAGAATGGGAAGATTGCCGCTCTGGATCGTGCGCAGGCCGTCATCGAATTCGACTTGAATGGCGTCATCATCACCGCAAACGAAAATTTCCTGGGAGTGATGGGCTATGGACTGGCTGAAATAGTCGGGAAGCACCATTCCATCTTCGTTGATCCAAACTTCGCGGCAAGCGCCGCCTACAAAGAGGGCTGGGCTAAACTAAACCGGGGCGAGCTTGTCAGCGGCGAATTCAAGCGCCTGGCCAAGGGAAACCGCGAGGTTTGGATATTGGCGTCGTACAATCCTATCCTCGATGAGCTCGGAAAGCCCATCAAAATCGTCAAATTTGCGACTGATGTGACGAGAGCACGCTTGGAATCGGCCGACACGAAGGGGCAGATCGAGGCCATTCGAAAATCGCAGGCGGTTATTGAATTCGCGATGGATGGCACCATCCAATGGGCGAACGTAAATTTTCTTGGCGCGATGGGCTATGCCTTGGGTGAGGTGAAAGGCAAACATCACAGCATGTTTGTCGATCCTGCCGAGCGCGGCTCTTTCTCTTACAAGGAGTTTTGGGATCGCCTTAGAGCCGGTGAATATCAGGCCGGTGAATTCAAGCGGCTTGCGAAGGGCGGCCGCGAGATATGGATTGAAGCATCGTACAATCCAATTATCGATCCCAACGGAAAACCTTTTAAGGTGGTGAAATACGCGACTGACGTGACCGAGAAAGCTGTTGCACGAATGAAGGCTGAAGAGGCTAAGGGGCTCATCCATTCCGTCGCAGCCGGAAGCGAAGAAATGTCAGCTTCGATCCGGGAGATTTCCGAAACAATGGTCAAGGCGCGCAGTGTAGTAGACACGGCAGTGAGCCGAGTTGAAGGCGCAGATGGCCAAGCGCAGCGTCTGACGACGGCAACCGATGCGATGGGTGGGATTGTCGAGTTGATCGCGAACATCACTGGGCAGATCAATCTTCTGGCTCTCAATGCAACCATCGAATCTGCTCGCGCCGGCGAAGCGGGCCGCGGCTTTGCGGTTGTCGCATCGGAAGTCAAAAGCTTGGCAAGTCAAGCTAAGCAGGCCACTGACAAGATCAATGCTGAGATTGGCGCGCTAACCGGCGCGTCTGGCGATGTGCTCGGTGCGCTAAATGCGATTAAATCGGCTATCGTGAACGTTGACGAGTATGTCACCAGCACCGCTGCGGCGGTCGATGAACAAAGCGCGGTGACTGCCGACATGGCCTCGAATATGCAACGAGCGGCACTGGCTTTGGCCTAATAAGCTGCACGGCCGTGAGGCTTGAGCTGCCGTCTCAGGCGGCCGCAACCGAGTTGAGCTGCTCGCGCGCATCGGCCTCTTGCGGACGCGATGCTTTCTCCTCCTCGATCATCCGGGTCACGACGCCGACTGGCATCGGCCGACCGAACAGATAGCCCTGCACACTGTCGCAGCCCTCCCCGCGGAGAAAGTCGAGACGGCGCGTCGTCTCGACGCCCTCGGCCAGCGCGCCCCAATCGGACCCGACGCTATCAAGTCCCAAGCGACTCATTCTCAATCAGCGCATTGTGCAGGAATACTCCCTCAGTAGCACGAGGCCATTTTTGCAACCGCCCGCCCGACATTATTACGAGTATTTTAATTCTTATCCGTGATTGTAGGGAGCAATCTTTAATTGCGATATTATTTCATGCAGCTCATAGCCGAGCGAAACTATTCGTTTATCGCGTTCGAGTCGCTCGCGGAACGACAGGCGTGCGACAGCCTATTCCGGGTAGCCGAAAACGAGTTCGTTTTACACATGCATTCCGACCAGGCCGCCGACGAAGAGCGGTTGATCTGGTTGGATAGCAGAGCAGCGCTGCTTTGGATCAACCAAACGCCCGATGAGTATGGAATGAACTGGGGGTGAAGCTCGTGGTGGAAACCAGAAGAGCGCCCCGCTATCGCGTTTCGAAGCCGGCGCAAATTCATTATGGGGCAAACAAGATTACCTGCGTTGTTCGCGATCTTTCCCTCACTGGCGCCGCTCTACAGCTTTCCGATGGAAGCGCAATAGTCCCGTCGGCGTTCACGCTGATCGTTCCTGAAGACAATCTGACGCTGCCGTGCCGAGTAGTTTGGCGTGGTCCCTTCAAGATCGGCGTCACGTTCGAATTGCCCTAGAGCGCCTCCGCCGGGAGTATTCCTGTCTTCCCTCCCTGAGGCCGGGCTTCACGAAGAAGGAGCATTATCTCGCTTCTGGTGATTGCGCGGGCCGGGGCGATCGTCCCATGTCACATACCCGCACAATCGGCACCGATACATCGTAACAGTCCCGTCGATGCGAGCGTTGAATAGTTCGCTTACGGTCACGTCGCTGCTGCCCCGGCACCGCCCGCAGTTCGGCAAGGATGCAGGTGTCTTGTTGAAGTCCGTCTCCCTTGCCACGCTGATAGCTCCAGAGGATGCCTCACCGCACGCTTCGCAGTGAACGGTCTAGTGGTATCGAAGTTCATCATTGCGTGCTTTGCTGCCGAAGCCACACCGTCCCTAGCGTCTCAAGCGACCTATGAACGAAGCCGCAGGTAATATGTTAGGAGGGAAGCCTGTCGCCTCAGCAGCAATCAGACACGATCCTTGATTCGAACCGGCAATTCGCGAATGCGCTTGATGGCGTCGTAGACGGCGTTGGCGATCGCGGCGTGGACGCACGAGGTGGATGTACCCGACGACATGCCTTCCAGTGCGGGGCCTGTCCCAGCGTTGGCCAAATTTGTGCTGCAGGCTGCTGCCGACGATCGCGCCAATCCCGAACTTGGGCTAACCGGTGTTTTGTTATTTTCTGGTCGCCACTTTGCTCAATTTCTTGAAGGCGCAGAGGCTGACCTTAATATCATGAAGGCGTCGAATTTGTAGCGATGACAGGCATACGGGCATTGTAACGTTGCAGACACGGATCTCGAAGTCACCGCGACGCCTCGCTGCTCGTCCTCGCGGACGAGGTCGAAAAGGTCCGCCCCTTGCTGGGTGCATGAGTCCAAAGGTGGCCCATGCGCTCATCGAGATCGCGAGCCGATTCAAGATTTCGGCTTCCCGACTGTGTCGGCCATCCTGGCGCCTCTGACGCCGAGCGGCTCGGGTCTGCCGGTAGTGGTGTCGCGGGCGATCTGATGCTCCATCTCAGCGTTGAGTTCGGCTCCCAGCAGGACCACGATCGCCGAAATCCAGAGCCAAGTCATGAAGCCGATGACGGCGCCCAAGGACCCGTAGGTTTGGTCGAAGGTGCCGAAGTTGGCGGCGTAGAACGAGAACAGCCCGGATGCCGCAAGCCAGAGCAGGCTCGCGGCTGCGCTGCCCCAGGTGATCCATGACCAACGGGGCGCTTCGCGACTGGGCCCGAATCGGTAAATGCACGAGAGCGCGAGCGCAAGCGCGACGAAGAGTGCAGGCCAGCGCCCGATCCGGATCAGCAAGTCGGCGGATTTCGAGAGGCCTACGTATTGCAGCACTACGGGAATGACGACGACCCCGCCGAGCGCCGCGAGAACGAAGACGATGCCGCCAATGGTGAATCCTAGCGAGATCGCGTTCAGCTTGAAGAAGCCTCGCTTCTCCTCTTCGCCGTAGACGATGTTCAACGTGTCGAACAGCGACTTCATCGCGGCGTTCGCGCTCCACAGCGAGATCAAAAGACCGGTCGCGAACGCGAACCCGAGGGTCCGATCGTCCTTCGTCGCGACGCGCGTGAGTTGTTCGCGCGCAACGTCGACTGCGCCACCCGGGATGAAGCCGGCGACATCGTCGAGGTGCTTTGCGATCGTGTTGGGATCCGCGAAGAGCCCGTAGATTGCGACGAGCGCTGCGATCGCGGGAAAGATCGCAAGCAGGCTGTAGTAGGTCATGCCGGCGGCCAACGCGAGGATTCGATGCTCGCCGATGTTGCCGTATACCCGCCAGAGGATGTCCTTCCATCCGCGCGCCGGGATCTCCGCGGGCGAGGTCGCCTGGCGTCCGCGATCACCGCCTTCGATCGCCATTTTCGCAAGCGTGGCGTCCCGGTCGGCTTCTCTGTGCTCCGGGAACTTGCCGCCCTCTGCAGGACGGGCGACATGCTCGGGCGGAACGAGGCGGCCCCACACCAGCGCGACCGCCATCAGCCCCAGCGCCGCTGGCCATGCTCCATTTGCCTTCCGATGTTTCTGTTCGAGCCATTGAATTCCTCCGCGCAACTCAATTGCTCGTCGGAGATTGCGTTCCTGCATCGCAAGGCGGCGGGCGGCGCGTTCCCCCTCCTGGGTGAATCACCGCGTAGGGCGTCACGCGGCCTGTAGCGAGTTCGGCCGGAAAGCGCCCTTGAGGCGAAACTATTCGGCCCTACCGAAGTAGGCGCGGCCACCGCGCGAGCTTGCTTGCGGCGATGACGGCTGCTGCGGCGCGGCGACGGACGGCAATTCGCCTCCCTGCGGAACGCAGGAACCGACGGTCTGAGCAGCCTTTCGCCTTGCAAGTCGCGCGCCCGTGGTATTCGCGTCGCCGGTCGATGTTGGTGGCCGCCTTCAGGAACTCCACTTCTCCGCCGGCGATTTTTCCGTCGGCGATTTTACGTTCATGAACAGGCGATATCCGCTTGTCCTGGAGCATCGCCCTTCCGATCCTCGTCCGGTACGGTATCTCGGCTTGCATCATGTTCGTTTGCGCCGTCCTCCAGATGGAGCTTCAAATGCAGACGGGCGCGCCGGGGTACTTCCTGCTGCTCCCGGGGGTGTTTCTGTCCGGGCTAATCTTCGATCGAGGCTCGGGAATCCTAGCGGCCGTGATTGCCGTGGGGGTCGGAGCCTGCGTCAGCTTCGCGGGCGGCATCGGCCTCGATTTCCTGGTCACGAATTCGCTCTTCGCCATCACCGCGGCCGGTACAGCCACCATCGCCTAATTCCAGCGGGCCGAGCTCAGTCGGGTGAAGCTGGCCGACAAGACCAAGGCCGTGCTGCTGCAGGAGATGGCTTAGGCGACGGCCTGATCGGCCCCGATGCGAGACGTCCAGGTGATGTCGGCCAACGGCGCCGGTCTGCGAAAGAAGTAGCCTTGGCCCAGGACGATGCCGAGCGATCGTACCTCTTCGACCTGCCGCTGCGTCTCAATGCCTTCGGCAATGATCGACAGGTTGAGTGTCTTCGCTAGCTGGACGATCGACCCCAGCACGGCGAGAGTCCCGGGGCGATCGATCCTGTCAATGAAGGCCTTGTCGATCTTGACCTTATCGAACGGAAACGCGGTCAGATACGACAATGACGAATAGCCGACGCCGAAGTCATCGAGTGCGATGGAGATACCGAGCTCCTTCAGTCGCTCCAGCGTCTTCAGGTTCTCCTCGCTATCGGCGAGAAACACGCTTTCGGTGATTTCGAGCTCGAGCCGGTGCCGCGGAAGCCCGCTTTCGGCAAGCGCGAACGTCACGACATCAACCAGGTTGCTCTTGCTAAACTGCTCTGCCGACAGGTTGACCGCAATCCTGATGTCATCCGGCATCTTCATGGCGTCGCGGCAGGCCTTGGCGAGGACGAAGTTGCCGAGCTCGACGATCAGCCCGCCTTCCTCCGCAACCGGGATGAACTCGGCGGGCGCGATGAAGCCTCTGGTCCTGTGGTGCCAGCGCGCGAGCGCTTCGACCGCGACGGTCCGGCCCGCGCCGATCTCGACCACCGGCTGATAGAAGACCTCGATCTCCTCGCGCCAGATCGCCTCGCGCAGCTCGATTTCCAGAAGACTGCGCTGATCGGCCTCGGCCTTCAGATCCGGCGAATAGAGGTTGAAACAATTGCGCCCGAGATTCTTCGACTTGTAGAGCGCAAGATCGGCGTTGCGCAGGATTTCGTCGATGCGCGTACCGTGCTCCGGTACCACGGCGATGCCAATGCTGCACCCGATCGCGACAGGATGGCCATCGATGTCATAGGGCGCTGCGATCGCCGCGACCAATCGGCCGGCCAAAATTCCCGCACCGTCGGAAAGCGGCCCTTGCCCCGGGGCCACAATCAGCGCGAATTCATCCCCGCCCATCCGGGCCGCCGTATCGACCTCGCGGCTCTCGGCCTTGATCCGGGCCGCGACCCGGCTGAGAAGCGCGTCGCCTGCTTGATGGCCAAGAACGTCGTTGACGGACTTGAACTTGTCGAGGTCCAGCAGGAGGACGGCGAACGGCGTATTCATGCGCCGATACCTCGCCAGCGCCTCCTCGAGGCGCTCCTTGAACAGGTTGCGGTTCGCCAGACCGGTCAGGCTGTCGTAATGAGCAAGCCTCTCGATCCTATCCGCGGACGTCTTGCGTTCCGTGATGTCCTGATGCGTCGCGACCCAGCCGCCGTCCTGGCGCCGGCCGTAGGAAATGTAGATGATCCGGCCCATGGGAAACGTCACGGTATTCGACGTCCGTTCCGACAAGACGAGCCTGTCCTTCAGATCGCGCAGGTATGCGTCGAGATCGGAGACAGCATTCTGGCCGGCGAAGACCTCATGGAACGTCATGCCGATGCGGACCTGCTCCGGAGCAAGGCCGTACGCGTCCAGCCACTGACGATTGAATGCGATCAGGCGGTCCCTGCCGTCGAACATGCTCAATCCCTGCGGCAGATTGCGCAACGCGTCCTCGAACTTGCCGAGCGAGTCGCGCAACTCGAATTCCGCCCGATCGAGGGCCCGTTGTCGTCGCCAATGCAGTGTCGTGGCGATGGCGATCACCAGGGTGAGAAGAAGCGCGCAACCGAGATAGATCCACTTTCTTGATTGATAGCGCGCGTAGATTTCCTGTTCGGCAATGCCGACCGTGAAAATAAGCGGGAAGAGTGCCGAACTGCGCACGGTGATCAGTCTGTCGGTGCGGTCCGTGCGGCCTTCGCTCCAATATTGGCTATTGGTCTGCTGTAGCCGGCTCCGGATGTGTTCGGCGGACACCTGTCCGAGAAAATTGCCAAGGTCGATTCCACGCGCCGCCAGCGCGACATAATTCGCATTGCGTAGAACGAGAGTACCGCCGGCACCGAGCCTCGCCGTCTCGTAGAAATTCCCGAGCATGTCGACGCTGATCGAACCCACGACGACGCCCACGGGGACCCGGCTGAGGTCGAAGATCTTCCTCGCGATCTGGATCGTCCACTTGCCGGACACCCGGCCGAATACCGGCTTCGCCACATAGAGGGCGTCGTCGGTCTGCCGGAGCGTGTTGAGGAAGTGCTCCCGGTCGCCGAGATAAAGCAACGGACCGGAATAGCCCGTCGTGGTCGCGAACATATAGCCGTCCAACCCGATCATGGAAAACTGGACCACGTCGCCGCTCGCAAGACGCGCCTTCTCGGCCCACGACTTCAGATCGAACCCGGACGGATCTTCCGCGTAGAGGGCCCGAACGATCAGCAACGACTGATCGACCCGCTCGAAGATCCGTTCGGTGTTTTCCTGGAAGAGCTTCGCGACGCTGTCTCCGTGCGACTTGGCCTGCTGGAGCGCCTCGATCCGCTCCGAGGACAAGATCGTGAAACAGCTGATCCACACGAGCGGCAGAAAGATCAGTGCGAATTGCAGCGGCACGCTCCGCCGGACTTCCGTCGCGATCCTGCGAATGACATGCCGCACCTGCGTCACAGCCTGCCGGCCGCGCGCGTGCTGATCAGGCGCGCCACCTTCCGCCGACAGCTGCGGCAAGAAACGCGGCATCAACTCTTCCTCCCGGCGCACCGGGTGACCCTCTCGCCACGACGACATGCGTGAGCGCATTCAAGCTTGACCGCAATCTAGGCTCGTGGCCTTAAACATTGGTTCCGCGGACAAAGCGGAATTGCACGTGAACGCCGGTAAGGTCTCGGTAACCGGCCGTATTCGCGGCATATCACCTCGGAGAGAGGTAAAATAAAACCTCTGCCATGATCGCGTTCGGCATACAAGGAGCAGGCACGTGACGACAGTTCAGACAGATCGAGACTGGACACGCGGGACAGGCCTCTCTTCGGAGCAACCCATGACGCGCGATCGCCTGTTTCTGCTGCGCCAAGGTTTCGAAGACCCTGCGCTTCCCGGCCGCCGCTTCTTCTGCTGGCACTGCGCACTGATCGAGGGCCTGCTCGCCTCATTTCCAGCGCTGACCGAAAAACTCGACGTCGAGCGCATCGCCTGGCCGAAGCCGCGGCGCGAGGTGATCGCACTGGTCGGCGAGGAGAACCAGTGGCTGCCGCTGCTCGTGCTCGCGGATGGAGCGACATCGCCGCATCAGACCGGCAGCCATCGGGGGCACGCGTTCATCAACGACAAGGACGCCATCCTTGCCGCGCTGTCCGAGCGCCACGGCTTCCCCGAGCCGCATCCGTAGAACTCGTCCCGAAACGAGGGATAATCGGCATTGCCTGCGCCAGCGAGCGCCTCGCATACTCGGCAGGCAAGCCCGGAATCCCTCGCCATGCGCAATCTCCTTCCCGCTCTCATCGTCGTGGACGTGCAGCGCGCATTTGACGAATGGGAGGCGGCGGGCAAGCGGCGCAACAATCCGGATGCGGTGGCGCGCATCGCCGATCTGCTCGCGGCATTCAGGACGAGCGGCGCGCCGATCTTCCACATCCGACACGAAGGCAGCAAACCGAACTCGGCGTTTTTGCCGTCGCGCACCGGATACGCCGTCAAGGACGAGGCGCGCGAGCAGGCGGGCGAGCCCGTGATCGTCAAGCGCGTCAACAGCGCGTTCATCGGCACCGACCTCGAGACGCGCCTGCGCGCAAGCAACATCGCCACGCTCGTGATCTGCGGCGCCACCACCAATCATTGCGTGGAGACGACGACGCGGATGGCCGGCAATCTCGGCTTCGAAACGGCCCTCGTGCGCGACGCCACCTGGACATTCGACCGCATCGGGCCCGATGGCGAGGCGCATTCGGCCGAATCCATTCACGCGATGACGCTGTCGAATCTCAACGGTGAATTCGCCCGCATCGTGACCACGAACGAAATCGTCGCCTCGCTCGCAGCGGTGCGACAATAAATCCCGCGATTGATCATCGCTCGTCTGCGTCGTTTCGACGCCCGCTCTCGCCGGAACGCCAGCAACACCCACCTGTTGTCACTCGACATCTCAACTGGAGTGATGACATGAAGTATCTCTTTGTCGCTATGGCCATCGGCGCTGCTGCGCTCAGCGCGTCCGCAGCCCAGGCCGGCGGCGAAAAGGCCAAGCCGAACGCGCGAGTGAGCCAATCGACCGATATCAGCGCGCAGCACAGGCATGGCCATCACGGTCATCGCCAACACCATTGGCGCCCGCATCACCACGGCTATTATCGTCCGCACTATGGCCATGGCTATTATCCGCGGCATCACGGCTATTACGGTGGCGGCCCCTACGGTTATTACGGCGGCGGCGGCCCCGGCGTGACATTCAGCTTCGGCGGAAGCCGCTGGTGAGACAAAAGGCCCGCAGAGATGCGGGCTTTCTTTCTCATTCCCGCAAGATCATTCCGGCCGTCTCCATCCCGCTCGCGAGCGCAGCCTCCACCGTTCCCATGTCGCGACCGCGATAGAGCGCCTCGCCGGAAAACAGCACAGGGCCATCCGCCTGCGCGAGACGCTCTTGCGCTGCGCGGCTCCGGGGCGTCGCCCAGGAATAGGCGCCGCCGGCAAAGGGATCGTGCGCCCAATTGGCAGCCGCGGCCGCAACGACGTCCCGCGCGATGGCCTCGCGCGACAGGCCGAAGATGGCTGAGAGGGAGTCGATCCCGGCATCGATCAGACCTTGCGGATCGAGGTGCGCCAGCTCCGCCGTTCGCGGACCGCCGAACCATCCCGTGAGCACGGGATGCGGATCAGGCTGCCGTGTCCACCACACCGGAATCGCCGCGTCGGACAGCAGGAAGAGCATGTCGGATAACTCCCGCCTCTGCTCGCGCCACCATGGCCGCGTGAACCGCAGCAGGATCTTGATGACACTTCCGAAGCCGATCTCGTCCGAGGCGGAAGCCTTTGCACGCGCGGCTGGTGGCAGCGCGATCTCGCGCAGCAGCGGCAGCGGCACGGTGAGGATCACGCGATTGCAACCCTGAGTCGCGCCGGCCGCACGGACAATGAGCTTGCCGCCGCTCTGCTCGATCGAGGTGACCGCGGCGCTGAAATGAATTGCAACGCCGGACCTGCGGCACTCCGCCGCTAAAAAGTCGACCAGGCCGCCATAGCCGCCATCGATCCGCGCCTGTGTCGCGTGTCCGTCATTCATCCATTCGTCGCGCAGCGCCAGGGTCGAGGCGCGCTCAGGGTCGGCCGCGTCATAGCCTTCGACCATGCGCTCGACCGCGTGCCGCAAACGCGCATACTCCGGTCCGGCGAAATGCCGGCGCAGGAAATCGGCGACGGTGATATCCTCAGTCAGATCCTTCACCGCGGCGTGAAGTTGTTCGTCATAAGGATCGCGCCGGTTTTCCCGCGAGAATTCCGTGCCGTCAAAGCTCCATTGCGCGCCGCCGATTGTCCGCACCGTCAGTGCGGCCTCGCGCGCGAGCCCGCGCGTGAGCGGCGCCTCGCCATGGACGAATTCGGCACCAAGATCGGCGGGATAGCCGAACTCGGATGCCGGCAGCGGATAAATGCGCCCGCCGCAGCGCTCGCGCGCCTCCAGGATCGTGACCCGTTTGCCGCCGCGGGCGAGCTCGCGCGCCGCCATCAGGCCGGCTGCGCCCGCGCCGACGATGACGATATGCTCTGGCCTATCAGACATGCTGCTATCGGCGCGCCGGTTCGTTCTGGATCAGATAGCGCAGCAGCAACACGCCGCCGCCGAGTTGTCGCGTGCTCTCCAGCGTCAACGCAGTCAGTGGCGCGCGTTTGTCGCTGTCGGCTTCGTTCGAATCGAACACGAAGGGCGCGCCCCTGGCGCCGTCGATCGCGGGACTGAGGATCAGATTGAATTCGTCGATCAGGCCGGCGCGCAGGAACGCGCCATTGGCGACGCCGCCGCCTTCCACCAGCAGACGTTTCACGCCAAGCTCGCGATTGAGGATCTCGGCCGTCAAGGCGAGGTCGATCTCGGATTTTCCGGCAAAAATATACGACACGCCCTCGCCGCGGAGTCCCGCAAGATGCGAATCCGGCACGCTCTCGGTCAGCACCACCACAACGGGATCGCCGCCGATGTCGGAGCGGCCCCAGCCGATCTTGCCGTGCGCGTCGAGCACGACCCCATAACATTTAGCATCGCGCCGCACGAACCAGTTTTCGCGCGGCAGCTTCTCACTCGTGTCAGGATAGGGCTTTCCCCTGGCGAACTCCGAGCCGGTGACGCGGCCGATCACCCAGGCATCGCCACCGAGTTCGTCATGGATCTTCTCGAACCAGTCGGTGCCGGCGCCCTTCGGACGCCAACGGCTGGGATGGGTACGGCCGTCGAGGCTCGCATGCATCAGACAGATGACGTAGGGCTTCATGTGAATTCTCCGTACCCGCATGACGCCGGGTTGCTGCCCTTCTCGTGATCGTTCGGGGGCACGATCTTTTAGGATGGCCGCGTCTCCATGATCGGCCCGGTCGCCGGCGGGGCAGCATTAGCACAAGGGCAGCGCGAAGCCAGCACGGTGGAACCGAAGGGTTGCCCCGCGCGATGTGGCGCCGGAGTACCCCGCTCCGCACCCCGCTCCGAACGATCGCACGTTCCTCGCACGGGGCCCAATCGCAAAATCGATCAGCCGTAGAGCCCGGCGACGATCGGCATGCGGGCGGCGCGGATGGCCGGAAAAACTCCGCCGAGCAGGCCGACCACGAGCGCGAGCAACAGGCCCTGGCCGATCAGACGCGGACTGAGCTGGAAGTTGAACACCACCTGGCTGAAGCTTGCGCCCATGGTCGAGGCGGTGAAGCCGTCAAAGACCAGATAGGTGATTGCCGCCCCGATCACGCCACCGATCACAGCCAGGATCAGCGACTCGACCAGCGTGCCGACGAAAGTCGAAAAGCCGCCGAACCCGATCGCGCGCAAGGTCGCGATCTCCGTCGCGCGCGACGCGACCGAGGAGTACATGGTGTTGAGCGCGCCCGCGAGCGAGCCGAACGCCATCGCGATCGCCAGCGGCCAGCCGAGCTTCTGGATCAGGTCCGACGTATTCGAGGCCTGCTGGGCGAAATAGGCCGCCTCCGACATCACGTCCAGCTTGAGGCGCGGATCGCTGTCGCTGTATGCGCGCAACGCCTCGATCGCCGCCGGGCTGGTCAGACGCGCGCGGACGGTCTGGACGGCGCCGGTGCGCTTGAACAGGCTCTGCAGCACCGGCAGGTCGGCCCAGATCTCCGACTCGAACACGCTGCCGTCTGCGGCGAAGATTCCGACCACCGTCCACCGCGTATTGTTGAAGGTCACCGTCTGGTCGAGTTCGAAGCCCTCGAATTCCTTGCCCAGCGCCCGACCGACGATGATCTCGTTGCTGCCCGGATTGAACATCCGGCCGGCGGTCATGACGATGCCGCGACGCAGCGCCGGCCCGTGCGAGCCGAGACCGCGCAGCGGCAGGCTCGCCTTGGTTCCGGTGCTGCGCTTGATGCCATTGACCGTGAGATAAAGCTCGCCGGAGGTCTGCGGCTTGCCGTCTGCCCCCCTGGCAATGCCGGGACCATCCTCGATCAGCCGGACCTGGTCGCGCAGGACCACGCTGTTGATCTCCGACAGCGACCCGCTGCGCAGCGCGACGGTGATGTCCTCTGCGCCGGAGTCCTCGATCGTGCGCCGGAATCCGTTGGCCATGGCGAGGAACGCGAGCAATACCGTGACGACAAGGCCGACCGCGACGACAGTGGCCAGCGACAGCCAGAGCCGCTGCGGCAGGCTCTTGAGGTTGATGGTGGTGACGGCCAGTATCTGCAGGAAAATCGAGCGCATCGGATCAGCTCCGTCCCAGTGCGGTGACGATGTTGAGGCGCATCGCGTTGAGCGCCGGCACCAGGCCGGTGATGATGCCGAATACGACCATCAGCCCGACCGCCACTGCTGCAATATCGGGATATAGCGACAGCGTCGGGACGAAGCTCATCAGGCTGTCCTTCACTCTCGTGATCAGAAAAAAGGCGAGGCCGAGGCCCGGCAGGCCGCCGAGCAGCGCCAGCAGGATCGACTCGCCGAGCACCATGCGCAGGATGCGGCCACCGGAAAAGCCCAGCGTCTTCAGCACGCCTATCTCGCGTGTGCGCTCACGCACGGTCATCACCATGGTGTTGCCTACGATCATCAGGATCGTCACGAAGGCAGCCCCAACCACGAGCTCGACTATCAAGGCGACATTGCCGAGCTGGGCGGCGAACGCCTTGTTGAAGGCTTTTTCGCTGTCGGTCGTCGTTTCGTAGGGAGAATTGGCAAACATCCCGTCGATCGCGTTGGTCACGCGCTCGTTCGCGGCGACGGAGGTCGTCCGCAACGACATCCAGCTGATCAAATCCTTGCCGAACGAGCGCGTCTCGTTGAAATAGTCATAGCCCATCAGCATGACGTTGGTGTCGGCCTGCGGAATGCGGGCGGTGAAGCTGCCGACGATGATGAAGTCCCAGGCGTGCGAGCCGTTCTTTTGCGACCAGATGTTGCTCGAGATCGGAACATGATCGCCGATCTTCCAGCCCCACTTCTCCATCATGCGCGCCCCGACCAGAACGCCGGTACGCTCGCGGATGAAGGCGGCGCGCGCCTCGGGCGAGAACACGAAGTCGGTGTCGCGAAGCTTCATCCAGTTCTCCGGATCGACCGCAAAGGCGACGAGAAAATTCCTCGGCTCCTGATAATAGCCCCCGAACCAACTGAAGTGGGTGATCTGGGCGACGCCGTCGATGGCGGCGACGCGATTGAAATAGGAAATCGGCAGCGGCTGGGTGAAGTTGATCTTGTTGACGACCACCAGGCGGTCGGGCGTGGCGCGGTCCTGGCCGGCGTTGAAGGCGCGCTCGAAGCTCGCGAGCACGGCGAAGATCGCAAACGCGATCAGGATCGACACCATCATCAGGATCGCCCGCAATTTCCGGCGGAATAGATTCTTGCGGATCAGGATCAGGTCGTTCACGCCGCGAGCTCCTTCTCGATGAAGTGGCCCTTGTCGAGATGCAGCGATCGCCTGGCGTATTGCGCCGCCGCCGGATCGTGAGTCACCATCACAATGGTCTTGCCGAGATCGCGGTTGAGCACTTGCAGGATCGACAGGACCTCGTCGGCGGTGGCGCGATCGAGATCTCCGGTCGGCTCGTCGCACAGCAGCAACGCCGGATCGGAGACGATGGCGCGCGCGATGGCGACGCGCTGCTGCTGTCCGCCCGACATTTCCTTGGGATAGTGCTTGACCCGGTCGGCGAGCCCCACAACGCCGAGCGCGGTCTCGACCCGCTGGCGCCGCTCCCTGCGGCCGAGCCGCGTCAGCAGCAGCGGCAAGTCGACATTCTGCGCCGCGGTCAGCATCGGCATCAGGTTGTAGAACTGGAAGATGAAGCCGATATGGGATGCGCGCCAGCGCGAAAGCTCGCTCTCCGACAGTCGGTCGAGGCGTTGACCTGCGACCTCGATCCGGCCCGTGTCGGACCGATCGATGCCGCCGAGCAGATTGAGCAAAGTGGTCTTGCCGGACCCGGACGGCCCCATCACCGCGACGAAATCCCCGCGTGGTATAGCCAGGTTGAGACCCTCGAAGATGGTGATCGTCTCCTTGCCCTTGGTGAAGCGCTTGCACAGATCGGCGATGTCGATCATCGGGTCGGTCGGCGATGTCATGGGTCTTGCTCCCGCGTGCTTAATGGGAATCGGACCGCGCCGCTGCGGGCGCGCCGTCGTCCAGGAATGTCACCTTGATCGCCATATCAGGCAGAATGCGCGCATCCTTCACGTTCATGCCGACACGGACCTTGACGGTCGCCTTCTCGCGATTGGCTGTTGGCACGATGGCAATGACGGCGCCCGGGATGCGCCAGTCCGGATAGGCATCGAGCACGGCCTCGACGCGGGTGCCGGCATGCAGGCGGCCAATCGAGGCTTCGTTGACGTCGACCTCGATCTCGATCGAGTCCATGTCGACGATGGTGCAGATTCCGGTGCGGGTGAAGCCTCCGCCGGCCGACAGCGGCGAGATCATCTCGCCGGGTTGTGCGCTGCGCTCAACCACGACACCGCCGAACGGCGCGCGAATCCGGTGCTTGCCGAGCACCTCGCCAAAGCGCTGGGCCTCGAGCCTGGCCGCGGCCAACTGGGCCTCGGCCTGGCGGAGTTGGGCCCGCAGCACGCCGGCTCGCGCCTGCGCCTTGGTCAGATCGGCCTCCGTCGCATAATTTTTTCCCGACAACGTCTGGGTTCGATTGAGTATCCGCTCCGCGTCGGCCAGATCGGCGGCGATCGCGGCCATGGCCGCTTCGGAAGCCTCGGCGCGCGCCTGCGCCAACGAATAGTCCTTGTCCGCCAGGACATCGTCGAGCCTGGCGAGAACCTGGCCAGCCTCGACCACCATGCCCTCGTCGACCAGGAGTTCGACGACCTTGCCGGTGACCTCGGCCGCAACAGTGGCCTTGCGGCGCGCCACGACGTAGCCGGACGCGATCAGGCTGCCCGCGCCGGGCGCGGCCGGTTGGGCCGGATGCTCCGGTTGTGCGACCTGGGTGGATGGGGCTTCGGCAGTCGGCACCTGAGCGGACGGCGACGAGCCGCCGAGCCGGAACGCCGCGCCGCTTCCCAGCATGAGCAGGACGATCAATATCCCGATAACCGGAAGCAGCCATCGTCGCGGCCGTGACGAAGGCGCTGCCGGCGGCGACCGTTCGATCATGAGCGAGCGCAGCGATCGCGTCCTGTCATCCATCTCCATAGCTTGCCCGATCCGGCGAGGTCTTTCTCGCCCGATGCAGAATTCGGCTAGCCGATTTTCAATGGGATTGGCCGATTCTGAAGTTTTTCCTCATTTTCCAATGCAATGGCTGCCGAGCGGGCAAGTGCGTCGCGGCGGAATTCGGTCGGCGTCAGGCCGCTTTCGGCCTTGAATGCACGATTGAACGGGCCGATCGACTGGAAACCGGCGTCCATGGCGATGGTCAGCACGGCGACATCCCTTTGGCCCGGATCGGATAACGCCGCCTTGGCGTCCTCGATGCGATAACGATTGAGAAAGGCATTGAAGTTGCGATAGCCGAGGCCTTCGTTGATCGCCTGGCGAAGCCGGTATTCCGGCACGTCGAGCTTGGCTGCGAGCGCGCCGATGGTGAGGCCTTCCTGCCGGTAGATCCGTTCGACCGTCATCAAATTGTCGAGCCGGCGCAACAGCAGCGACGCCACGGCCTCGCGACCGCCCTCGGCTACCTTGGTCGGAGCCGCGCGATCCGCGTTTCCGGACGCAGTTGTCGACGCCATCGCGACCACAGCGGGAGTGGCCGGCGGTGGATAGAACAGGCCCCATCCGGCCAGCACCGCGATAGCCAGCAGAGCGGCGGCGGTGATCAGGCTGCCGGACATCCCGAAACCCTTGGCCGAGATCGACGTCAACTCCGGAACAGACAGCAAGACCACAATGAGCAGCGATAGAATCAGGACCGCGAGCCGCAACCGGCGCCGGCCGGCGACGAGGTCGGCCTTCCACGTCCTGACCGTCTGCACGGCCGCGGAGAGGGCCAGGACAATGGCCAGGCCCGACATCGATCGAACGCCGGCCTTGGCGAACATCGGCCATGTCGTCCACGTGGTGATCACCGAGAACCATACGCCGGCGACCGCGAGCCACAGCACGCCATGCCAGCGCCGAACCACGAAATCGTCGTCGAAACTCGCGCGCGCCCACAACCATACGAGCACCGGATTGGCGCCCAGGATGGGCATGATCCACCAGACCGTTGCCTTCGGCACGAACGGTGCTGTCACGATCGCGTAGAGCGCACCCGAGGCGGCCATGGCGGCGCCGAGCCATTTGATCGTATCCAGCGGGCGGACACGCACCAGGGTCACGGCCGTCATCATCAGGAAAAGGCCCGCAACTGCGCCGCGCAGGCCGAGGTCAAGTGCGATGGTTTGCATGCTGTCCGCGGTTTGAACCATCCCCACCACCGAAAACCAAGACGTTGCACGTGCCGGCGGATCGGCGCTGTCGAAGACCCGTTCGGCAGCCCAAATGCAGATGCCACAACCTGGAGGATAATCGGATACGCGCCTGGTGGCAAACCAAACGGGGGCGGTGCGCGTCATTCAGAACATCGCTGCGAAGCTCATACGTTATTGAAATGACTCACCTTCTGGCCAGTGATCCCGACAAAGGATCCGTCGCGCTCCTCGGGAAAGCGTTGATGGGCACCACGCTTACTTCGCCCATCGGCGTCACGAAACAAGGAGCCCGGCCAAAGCGCGGATTCTTCATATGAACTTTTTGAGGGCGCTTGCGGCGATCCGCAGGTCGTTGAACATCGTCAAAAACTGGAACGAGAGAACAAAAAAGCCCGCATAAAACGGACCTCTACTCCTTTTTTCGGCGGCCCATACGAAGGGTCCGAGCTTGCCGGCAATGATTGGCGCGATGAAGGAGGCGACGACCACGCCGATAACTGCACCACCGATCACGTCGCTCGCATAATGATATCCTGCAAATATGCGTGGCATGCAAATGACGAGGAGTGACCAGGTGTATGCCGCAAGCCCCAGCCGCTTCGAGAGAAGCCACAGCGCAGTCGAGAGGGCGAAATACACGGCCGCATGGTCGCTCGGAAATGAGCTCCAATGCTCCAGGACGGTATCTTCGGGCGTGATCCCCAAGGGCGGTATGAAAGCGGGATCACCGGCGTGGAGCGGACGGACTCTTTCGGGAAGAGCATCCTGAATTGCCCGGGAGAGCGCTCCCGCAATGAACATTGCGACGAAGCCCTCGAGGACCGCGCGGCGGTTTTCAGTCTCGTTGATGCTGAACCACAGGAGCCACAATAGGGCAAAGAGGGGAAGCGTCTTGAAAGTATCGAGCGAGAGAAGCTGGATGATGATTTTGTTGAGCAACACGGATTGCTGTGCCCAATAGGACATCAATCCCAACAGATAGTGATCAAAGCTGTCTATCAATGTGCTGTCCTGAATATCGAAAACACCAAGTCACAATAAAATGGTTTCAACCCGAGTTAGCCCATGATCACGACCACCGCACTAGGACTTAGAACCAATAGCGGACGAAGGCATAGGGGTGTTATTTCAGGACGATTTCGTCGCGCATCAAACCGTTGTTCCGTTCGTGGAACGCCCGGGTGTGTCGGTTTGAGCACGCCGCGGAATACTCTGTGCCAGGTGATTGCCTCCAATTCCAGACTCAGGTTTCTTCACCACGCCGGAATTGCGTCGATGGAGACTAGCGTGCACGGCGAAGCCGGGTGCATCGTTTGCTGCCAAGCCAGAGTGCTGATAGCGCTCTTTCCGGTGGCTGAAGGATGCGAGCTAAAGCTCTATGAATGTGCTGGCTGTAGTAGCAGCATGTGGTTGATCACCAAAGTATCCAGATCCTTCACACCACAGCGCGGAAAAAAAGAAGGGCAGCTCACGACCATCGACGCTGCGCTGAAATCCGCCTTGGGAGTACGCAGATGATCGGGCTAATCTTTCAGACCAGCACAGGGAGGGTGTCGACCCTCCGACACGGCAAGCATCTGTAGGCGTATACGGCGGGGAGGTTTGCAAGGTGTGGCAGCATTGCAAGAAAATCCTGCCGACTTTTTCGAGCCCGGCCGGTCGAACAAGCAAAAGGCAATGGAGGAGAAGACATGCTGCGTTCAGTCCTGGTATTCGCAACGGCAGCCGTGATGATAACGCCGACCGCGGTGCTGGCGGACAACAAATCCGATTGTCAGAAGGGTCTTGAGATGATCAAGGCAGAACTGAAGAAGAAACATCCGGCTCCAGTGATCGCAACCTTGCGCAAGGCGCTTAGCGGTGCCGAGACCGAGGTGACAGAGGAAGACTGGCCCGAATGCATGGACTACATCAAGACCGCGCGTGCCGCGCTGAAACAATGAGCGCTACGATCCACGGCAATGGCGCTGCGGCTGCGCGCATTGCAACCGAGCAAAAAGCCCTCGTCATCGAGAATGATACCGGCGAGCCGCTGTACTCGAAGACAGCAGATTGATTGTACTGGCCCGGCTGGAGTTGCTCGCTGTGCGCCAGGCGGCCCAAACTGTGTCTGGATGCTTCATGGTGCCCCAAGTTGACGATGGGCCCCCGGTCGCTCGGTCATTCGCATCGTCAGAATGAGATCACCCGCCAAATATCGGCGCGCTGATCGGTCCAAAGGTACCGGGCTTCTGCCGCAGGAAGCGCTTTCCAACCATCCTTGTCGGAGAATGGGTCGAGAGTGCTATCCCGTCCGGCGACCACGACCGCTATCGCAGGCGACCGTTGGAGGATCGATGTTCCAGGCGGAGGGATGTCAAAAAGAATGCGCGCCGGGAGGCCGGCATTCGTTGCCAGGGCCCCGACCACCGGAGCCAGAGTTAGTCTCCGACTACTGACGTGGAACAGGATGTGCCCACCTGGGGCTAGTTTTCGCAGGTAAAGCGCTAAAGCCTCGCGTGTTAACAGGTGCATCGGGATGCTGTCTGAACTGAATGCATCGACAACCAGCACGTCATAAGCGCCGTCTGGTGCATTCCCGATGGTCATTCGAGCGTCGCCCAGGACGACACGCGAATGGGGGGCGCAGTCCTCCAGGAAATGGAAGCGATCCCTTGCGAGGTGCTCGACAACGGGATCGATCTCATAAAATGTCCAGTCCTGGCCTTCTTTAGCGTAACAAGCGAGAGAGCCTGCGCCCAGCCCAATAACCGCGACACGGCGCACTTTGCTTTGAGACAATGCATTGAAAAAGCGACCGAACGGACCTTCCCTCGTATAATACGTCATGAACAGAGTAGCCTCATCTGGTCGCAGGCTCTTGGCTCCGTGCAGGGTCGTGCCATTCATGAGTACGAGGGTCGGTGCCTGCGCATCGGAAGCCATCTCGACTCGGTAGACGCCGAAAAAGCTTCGCTCGGCGGCAATCAGCTTCCATGCCGTCTGTGACCTCAAGGGGAAAAGGAATACGAGAGCGACGGCAATAGCGAAGCGCCACCTTCGTTGGGAGAAATTTACCAGCGTCAACGCCAGCACCAGGTAAGGGACGCAGAAGATCGCCATCGTAAACGGCCCATGGTTTGCGGACTCGACGAGGGTGCTTCTGAGTACCAGCAGAACGGCTAAGAGCAGTAACGGCAGAACGATATCCATCAGGGGCTTGCTTTGCCTGTCCGAGGGCATCGGCGGCCTCACCAGACAAGCTGCAATCAATGCTAGTGGATATTCCCATACGCCTTTGAAGATCAGCGGAGCGATCAATGCATTGAAAACGCCGCCCAAAACGCCCCCCAGGGAGAGGAAGAAGTAGAATTCGGTCAGTTGCGCGGAGGATGGCCGTCGCTTCGCCAGTTCGCCATGACAGGTCATGCTGATGACGAAAAAGCAGCTGAGGTGGAAAGCCAGGGCGATTGGCAGAGGAACGAAAACAAAAATGCCGCCAGCGCCCATGGCCACGACCAAAATCAGTGCGACCGGAAACGCGCGCTTCATGATTGGATGAGGCAAAGGTGGCCGCCGCGCAAAGGCAAAAATGAACGTCAGTAGGTACAGCGTGAGCGGGAGCACCCACAGCAACGGCGCGGATACAATGTCCGAGGTGATATGTTGGGTGACTCCAAGCAACAGGGACGAGGGGATGAAGGCAAGCCCCGTCCAGATCAAACGATCGCGTGTACTGCTCGCTCTGCTCAATTCAATGACCTGCGTCGGCTCACCCGGGCGACGCCTCTCTGACAACATGATGGCGGCGCACGAAGCCACTCCCAGAGCCAATACTGCAAATCCAGCGGACCAAAACGTCGCCTGTCGATCAAGCGGCAGTTCCGGCTCGACTACCAATGGATATGCTAACAGCGCTAGAAGGCTTCCGGCGTTGCTCACTGCATAGAGAAAGTAGGGATCGCGCGCCCCCTTGTGATCGCCATCCGCGAACCAATGCTGCAAAAGGGGTGCTGTCGCCGAAATAGCGAAGATCGGGATCCCACACGACGAGCTGAGGCGCAACAACAGCCATAAGACCGCGGACTGGTCCGCTGACGGTCCGTCGGGTCCAAGCGTCAAGGGAAGTGCAATGGCCGATAACGGCAGAAGAATGCAGACGTGAACGCCAACTTGCGCTAAGCGCGATGATAGTCGGGTTAGAAGATGCGCGTACGCGTAGCCAAGAAGCAGCATAGTCTGGAAGAACACGAGGCAGGCGCTCCAGACCGATGCTGCTCCGCCGAGCTTCGGCAGCACCATCTTGGCTATCATCGGCTCGACGAGAAACATCAAGCCCGCGCTTAGAAACAGGGTGGCTGCAAATGTCGGTATCGCCAGCGAGGATCGAATGGGCAGCCGACCAACACCTGCTGAAACGTTCATTGTGGCCCAGAAATATTTCAAAGTATTCATTGCCCCTCGGCCTTGACCGGCGGCATCTGCGTGCCTTGGACGCTCTGGCTCAGCGACGCCAGCGCGGTCCTGAGGTCATCAGAAATCGGCGCGAGCCCCTTGATCTCTTCGAAGGCCTGGGAGACGCGCTCATTCGCTGATTTCTCGAATGGTTCGAAGCCGTCGGAGATGCGCGTTCCACCTCCGAGAACGAGGGCAGCGATCGGTCCTAGCACGAGGATCGTGGTCCAGACGCCGAGTCTGTGGTTGCTGCTGTGTTGCTGAAGTGTGGGCGATGGCTGCACAAGGTGGTTGTTGGCCATTGTCGTAGCTCTCGGCGAGTGCATGATCACCGATATTCGCGAACAACGACAGACCAGGCGACTGCTATTAAGTGGTAACCTGCTTGTGTTTGCGGGCTTTCGCGTCTGAAAGGTCTCCCTGGGTCGCCATGGATTTTGCGAGGTCCTGTCGTCACACCGGAGTAGTTACAAGTGCGCAGCCGCGCGGGGCGGCAGCGGCCCGGGCCTCCGGATGAAATTTTGATTGACTGGAAGCTCTCGCCCCCGTGGACGAAATTACGGTGACAATGCACAAGACTCGTCGGCCGTCACGCGTCTCCACGATCCAGGCACCACATACACCGTTCTACAGTTGCGGTGATTCCAGGCCAACCTCCGCCCAGTACAGTTGGGCTATGTGACAACGGCTTCGTCGGGCACCGCGACCCATTCGCCGTCGATGAGAGGAATGCTGCGCATCAAGGCGTCCCGTTGAGGCGGTTTTCAAGCTGCAGCGTTCGCTGGACCAGGTCATCCAGTTCATACGACTGCGACTCGAGGAATGCGACGGACCCATTGTCGGGATCACTCGCCAGCCGGTGGGTCTCGCTCAAATGATGCTTGAGCTAGGCCCTCTGCTCCTGCTGCAATTGCGCCCGCTTCCCGTCCGCGGCCCCATGCAAAAGCCTCTGATAGGCGGCATTCAGTCGCGCATCCCATTTGCCGATTTCGACTTTGCCGCAATCCAGCATCTTCGCGGACACGCCGTCGGCCTGCGCCGTGCAGGCGTCGAACTCCGCGCTCTGCTGCGCGCTTGCAGGACATGCGGCGATCGAGAGGACGGCTCCCAGAACGAGCGATGATTTCCAGACCATTGTGGCCGTCCCATGCGTAGCTTTCACTGCGTAAAGCCTCATCCGCCTGTTGTGGCTTTTTCGCGATTGCCCTGATGAAGGCAGCGATGGCGGGGATCCACGCGCAGCCCGTCTTCGCCAGCAGGCTTCGCCGGGCAACCTCACTGCGTCGCTATCAGGGAGAAGAGATCGGCCGCGCCAAGCCCAGCTGCGAGGCTTGCTGGGCGCATTCAGAACCAAATTACGAAGCGCTATATCATTGAAAGAACGATATGATCTCTTGTGTTGGTCAGGCGCCACGCATGCGCCCACCCGGAACGCCGCGAACGGTCGCGTATCAGCCGAACTTGCAGGGAAGCAGGCGCTCGCCAAAAGCTTCGCCTCGCCAGATCAATTGCAGGCCCGCGACGATCTCCGCCCCGTAAACGGCGTAGGGAATTTCGATCGACTTCAGCCAGGGTGCAACCCACTGGTTGAGAGGCGTGCCGTCGATGCTGACAAGATCGCAATCGCCGGGAATCTTCAGGCCGTGCTCAAGGGCGCGCCGGTTCACGCCGTAGGCGATTTGGTCGCTCACACAGAGAATGGCGTCCGGCGTCTCGCTGCCGCGGAAAATTCGCGCGCCGGCATCGTAGCCTATTTGCAGATGCGATCGCCCTTCCCCGTCGGCCCGGATGATCGCCTCGTCGGACCATCCGCGCTCCCGCAGCCTGGCCACGAAGCCTGACACCCGGTCTCGCGATGCGGACGAGCCCAGCCGCGGAAAAACAACGGCCGGGGCTCGCCGCCCGAGATCGGCGAAATAGTCGGCGACGCGAGCACCCGCCGCGCAATCGTCGATTCCGACGAACGGGCCGTTGCCGTTCGGATCACGGCGGTTCACGAACACTATTGGGACGCCCGATGCCGAAAGCTCGCTCAAGCCGGGGCTGGGCACCGCGGCGACGAGGACGTAGCCGCTCACCATCTGGGCCCGCATCGCGTGGAGATACTCGTCCTGAAGCTCGGGCCGGTCGTGCGTATCGCACAAGACCATGACGTAGCCCGCCTCGCGCAGCGCCGCCTCGGTCGAACTTGCGATCGTCGCCATCGCCGGATTGTCGAGGTTGGCCGCGATCATCGCCACCAGCTGGCTTTGGCCGCGCTGGAGCGCGCGTCCCACCGGGTTCGGCCGGTAGCCAACCGCGTCGATCGCGTCGAGCACCCGCGCCACGGTGGCCGGCGAGGCGCGGCGCATCTCGCCATTGACGATCCGCGACACGGTCGAAACCGAGACGCCAGCCCGGACTGCGACTGTGGCAAGTGAGACGTCGTCTGACATAGGCCTCCGTGGGGTCTGGCCCGATCGCCTTTTCATTGTCATTTCCGACGTCCGTGGTCGAGCCCTTCCTGCACAACTAGCAAACGAAGAAATAGGGGTATTGACGCTTTGGCAAACGTTTGCCAAAGTCAGCTTAATCTTTGTTGGCGGTTTTACGCCAGCAGAAAAAGCGTGAATTCGTGGGACACGGCATCCGACTTGGGTGGGTGCCGATGCGGAAGGAAACGTCGGCACAGAGGATCCGGCCGAGAACGGACCCGTGCAATTTCTCGCGGACCCGGTGCGGGGCCGCCGAGCGGAGAGGGAGATACGAGCATGCGCGCCGCCACGACCGTGATCACGTCTTTTGCGCTGTGCTGTCTTGCCGCCGTTGTGTTCGGCGGGCCGGCCGCCGCTGAGACCACCACGCTGCGAATGACCTGGTACTCGGATGGCAACGAGGGCGAGGTGATGGCTGACCTGCTCAAGCGATTCCACGACCAGAACAAGGACATCGAAATCGTCCTGGATCAGGTGCCCTACAAGGCGGTCAACGAAACCTTGCCGGTGCAGCTGGCCTCGGGCCAAGGCCCCGACATGGCGCGCGTCGTCGATATGGGCGGTCTGTCGCGGTTTGCACTCGATTTGCGCCCCCTCCTCAAGGACCCCGGTTACTGGGAAGCGAACTTCGGTCCCTTCCTCGAATGGATGCGCCCGGCTGGCGATACCAAGTCAATTCCGGGCTTCATGACCCAGCTCACCGTCACCGGCCCGTTCGTCAACAAGACGCTTTTCGATCAAGCCGGCGTCGCGATCCCGGGCGAGAAGTCGACCTGGGAGGACTGGGCCAAGGCGGTGAAGCAGGTTGCGGACAAGGTCCAGGCGCCGTTCCCGCTCGCGCTCGACCGCTCGGGCCACCGATTCTATGCGCTCGCGGTGTCGCAAGGCACGCAGGTCTTCGGCGCGAACGGCGAGCCGGAAGTCGTCGACGAGGGGTTCAAACGCGCGGCGCAGCTCGTCTACGACTGGCATAAGTCCGGCGTGATGTCGAAGGAGCTGTGGGGCTCGGTCTCGGGCACCGCCTATCGCGGCGCCAACGACGAATTCAAGAACGCGCAAGTCGTGATGTATCTGTCCGGATCGTGGCAGATCGGTCAGTTCGCCAAGACCATCGGCGACGCCTTCGATTGGGTGGCGGTCCCCAATCCCTGCGGGCCCGGCGGCTGTAGCAGCATGCCGGGCGGCGCCGGTCTCGTCGCTTTCAAGACGACCCAGCATCCGAAGGAAGTCGCGCGGGTGATGGAATATCTCGCGAGCGAACCGGTGCTTGCGGAGTTCTATTCGCGCTCGCTCTTCGTTCCCGGCCACCTTGGGCTCGCGAAGAAGGGCATCGACTATCCGACGGCCAGCCCGGATGCTGCCGCCGCGCTGAAGGTCTTCACCGCAAGCGCGGCCCAGATTTCCCCGCTTGCCTACCGCATCCAGGGCTACGGCAACAGCCGGATCATCCTGAACGCCGCCATCAGCCGCCTCGGGCAAGCTGTCTCCGGCGAGACGACGCTCGAGGACGCCTACAAGCGCATCACCGCCGACGTCGCGCAGCAGATCGCCGAGCGCAACAAGAAGTGAAGACAACTGGTTCATCGGACGGGAGGATCACTGCGATGTCGGAGATTCTGTCCGCCACTCGGCCGCAGCGCGGCTTAGCAAACGGAGCGCTCGCATGGCTTGGCGGCGTTGCCGCTCTGCCTGTCGGCGTCGCGTTGCAACTGCTCGATCCGCCAATGCGCGCGATGCAGCGCATGATCGGCGCGCGGCGCATGGCCTATGTGTTCCTGCTGCCCAACTTCGTCTTCTTTGGCCTGTTCGTGTTCCTGCCGATCGGCATCAACGTCGTTTTCTCGGTGACCGGGGGCACGGCCCTGTTTCCCTCGCAGCGCCCCTATGTCGGCGCTGAGCAGTTCGCCTATCTGTTCGACTGCGGATCCTATCTCGATCCGTCGAGTTGCCGCGAGGACCATTTCTGGCGCGGCGTCGCCAATACGGTGAAGTTCATCTTGTTTCAGGTGACGGCGATGGTGCTGTTTTCGCTCGTCACGGCGCTCGTCCTCAATATGAAGATCCGCGGACGTGGCTTTTTCCGGGCGGTGTATTTCTTCCCCGTCCTGCTGTCCCCCGTGGTCGTCGCGCTGATCTGGAAATGGATTCTGCAGCGCGACGGACTCCTCAACGCCGCCATCACCACATTTGGCGGGCAGAAGATCCTGTTCTTCGTCGATCCCGGCTGGGCGATGTTTTGGGCGGTGTTCGTGTCGGTGTGGGCGCATATGGGCTTCTACACTCTGATCCTGCTCGCCGGCCTGCAAGCGATCCCGGCCGACCTCTACGAGGCGGCCGAGATGGACGCGACGCCGCGCTGGCGCGTGCTGATGCGCATCACGCTGCCGCTGCTGTGGCCGAACATGATCGTCGTGATCGTGCTCGCGTTGATCAAGGGCGCGCAGACCTTCGACGAGGTCTTCGTGCTGACCGGCGGCGGTCCCGGCACCGCGACGCTGATGGTCGTCCAGTACATCTATGAGACCGCGTTCTCCAGCCAGGTGCAGAATTTCGGCCTCGCCGCGGCCGCCTCCGTCGTGCTCGGCGTAGTCCTTTTCGTCCTGACGCTCCTGCAATTCGCCGCCGCGCGGCGCAAAGAGGTCTGAAATGGCAACCATGCGCCTTTCAACTCTGATTGGCCAGCGTCGCAACGGCCAAGGGCGGCCGCTGCACTGGACCGACGTCGCGGCCTACGTCTATCTGGCGTTCGGTATCGTGCTGATGTTCGGCCCGGTGCTTTGGTTGGTGATGTCGTCGTTCAAGACCCAGAGCGCGCTGCTGGAATTTCCGCCCTCCGCGCTGCCATTCGCGCAGGTCGAGGTGACGGTGCCGGGTCAGCCACAGAAGCTGCCACTGTTCCGCGTGGCGCTGCCCGATGGCACGGTTCGTGAACTGGCGCAGGTCCGGCGCATCGGGCTCATCGCCCAGATGGTCGATCCCGCCGATCCCTCGCGACAATTCCGCGTCGCGATCGATAAGCGCGAGCCGGTGCGCCGCATCGCGCTTGCGACCGAGAATTACAGCGAGCCGCTCCAGCGCTTCGCCTTCCTGCGCTTCCTGTTCAATTCGGTGTTCGTGACTGTCGTCGCGACGCTGATCACACTGCTGATCAATTCCATGGCTGCCTACGGGCTCGCCGTCTACCAATTTCCCGGTAAGCAGGCGGCGACGCTGGCGGTGATCGGAACGCTGATGATCCCGATGACGATCATCCTGGTGCCGGTCTATCTGGTGGTGACCGAACTTGGCCTCACCAACTCGCTGTGGGCGGTGATCCTACCGGGGGCGGCGACGCCGACGGGGGTATTCCTGCTGCGGCAATACATGCTGACCCTGCCGAAGGATCTGATCGAGGCCGCGCGTATGGACAAGGCGTCCGAGTGGCAGATCTATTGGCGCATCGTGATGCCGCTGACCCTGCCGGCGCTGGCGGTCCTGGCGATCTTCTCGATCATGTGGCGCTGGAACGAATTCCTGTGGCCGCTGGCGGTCCTCACCAAGACCGAGGTCTACACCCTGCAGATCGCGCTCAATGCCTTCCAGGGCGAACTCCAGACCCAGTGGCACTACTTGCTTGCGATGACGGTCGTGACGCTCATTCCCGTCGCGCTCGTCTTTGTATTCCTCCAGCGTTTCATCGCGACGGGCATCGGCTCGACGGGAATGAAATGACCGATCGGACCATCCAATGGCTGAATTGAAACTCACGGGCGCGCGTAAATCCTTCGCCAATGTCGACGTGCTGCACGGCATTGATCTGGCGGTGAAGGATGGCGAATTCGTCGTCTTCGTCGGCCCCTCCGGCTGCGGAAAGTCGACGTTGCTGCGGGTCATAGCCGGCCTCGAAAACGTCACCAGCGGTGAGGTCCTTATCGACGGCGAGCGCGTCACCCACCTGCCGGCGTCCGAGCGCGGGCTCGCCATGGTGTTCCAGTCCTATGCGCTTTATCCGCACATGAGCGTGGCCAAGAACATGGCCTTCGCGCTCGAGAACATGGGGCTCAAGCCTGCGGAGATCCAGGCGCGAGTGGCGCGTGCCGCGGCCATGCTGCGGCTCACCGATTATCTCGACCGCAAACCGAAGGCGCTCTCCGGCGGCCAGCGACAGCGCGTCGCCATCGGACGGGCCATCGTGCGCGATCCGAAGATCTTCCTGTTCGACGAGCCGCTGTCGAACCTCGACGCCGAATTGCGCGTCGCCACGCGCAAGGAACTTGCTGCGCTGCATGCCAAGCTCGGCGGCACGATGATCTATGTCACCCACGATCAGGTCGAAGCCATGACGCTGGCCGACCGCATCGTGGTGCTCAACGCCGGCCGGATCGAACAGGTCGGCACGCCGCTCGAACTCTACAACCGACCCTCGAACGCCTTCGTTGCCGGCTTCATCGGTTCACCCCGCATGAACTTCCTGCCGGCTGTGGTGACGTCCGACGACGGCACACTGCGCCTGAGCGTTGGTGAGCGCGAAGTCGAATTGCCCCGGACGGCATCCGGCCTCGTTCCCGGAGCGGGCGTGACGCTCGGCATCCGTCCCGAGCATATCGACGTCGCACCCAACACGGGCATGCTCGCGGCCACCGTCGATCTCGTCGAGCAGCTCGGCGGCGAGACGTTCATCTACGCCTCGGCGCCCGGCCTGCCGCAGATCACACTGCGCCAGGACGGCCAGTCGCAGTTCCACCGCGGCGACGCGATCGCGATCCGCTTCGCCGCCGACCATCTGCACATCTTCGATGCAACAACGGGCGCGGCCCTCGCGCGGCCCTGAGAGACCCGGAGCCTATCCCATGAAAGCCCTGACCCACGGCCGCTTCCGCGGCCTCGACGGCAATGCCGCGCTGTTCGAACTTTCGACCGGACCGGCGGCTGCCCCGCTCGCCACGCTCCGCATCACCCTTCTCGAGCGCGACATCGGCCGCGTCACCTTGCGCCGGCCGGAGGGCTATCGCCTCGATCGCGGCTGGGCGATCGCGCCTGATCGCTCCGAGCCGCCGTTCGAGGGACGGCCGCGCGACGACTTCGCAGGCTTTGCCAATCCGGCGCCGACGGTCTCGGAGGCCGGCGGCATCGTCACGCTCGCCGCCGCAGGTCTCAGCGCGCAGATCCGGCTCGATCCGTTCGGCATCGCCTGGAACCGCAACGGCGAGGATCAGCCATTCCTGCGCGACCGTCCGACCCAGGCTTATTTCCTGTCGCGCAAGACCGGTGCGTTGCTGCACGCGATGGAACGACATGAAGACGAACGCCATTATGGCCTCGGCGACAAGGCTGGTCCGCTCGATCGCACGGGGCGGCGCTTCGCCATCGATGCCGTCGACCCCTGCGGCTTCGACGCAGAGCTGTCCGATCCGCTCTACAAGATGCTGCCGTTCTTCATCGTCGACGGCGCGCGCGGTGCTCACGGCATTTTCTACGACAACCTTGCGCTCGGCTCGGTCGATCTCGGCTGCACGCTCGACAATTACCACGGCCTGTTCCGCAGCTACCGTGCCGAGGACGGTGACCTCGATTATTACGTGCTCGCCGGCCCGACGGTACCCGAGGTCACGCGCCGATTTTCCTGGCTGACCGGCGGGCAGGCTTTCGCGCCGCGTTGGACGCTCGGCTTCGCGATGACGACCATGACCATCGCGGACGCACCGGACGCGGACGCGCGGATCACCGGCTTCATCGAGGATTGCAGGCGCCACGGCATCCGCTGCGACAGTTTTCACTTCGGCTCGGGCTACACCTCGATCGGCAACCGTCGCTACGTCTTCAACTGGAATCGCGACAAGTTTCCCGACCCGGCGGCGACCATGGCGCGGCTCAAGGCCGCCGGCATGCAGCCGGTCACCAACATCAAGCCTTGCCTGCTCGACGATCACCCGCGGCTCGCTGAAGCCAGGGCCAATGGCATCCTGGTCGTCGATGGCGAGACCGGCGAGCCGGCGGTGGCGCAGTTCTGGGACGGCCTCGGCTTCCATGTCGACTTCACCAATCCGCAAGGACGGCGGTGGTGGGCGGACGGCATCCGTGACGCGCTGCTCGCCTTTGGCGTGACAGCCGTCTGGAGCGACAACAATGAATTCGAAATCTGGGACGAAGACGCGGTGTGCGATGGCGACGGCCGGCCGTATCCCCAGGCGCTGGCCCGTCCGGCGCAGGCGCTGTTGATGCACAAGCTTGCCTACGAGACCCAGGCCGCGCAGGCGCCGGACAAGCGTCCCTACACGATCACGCGGGCCGGCAGCGCAGGCATCGCCCGCTACGGCCAGACCTGGAGCGGCGACAACGAAACGTCCTGGAAGACGCTGCGCTACAACCTGACCCAGGGCCTCAACATGAGCCTGTCGGGCCTCTACAACATCGGCCATGACGTCGGCGGTTTCCATGGCCCGTCACCCGGGCCGGAACTGCTGTGCCGCTTTGTCGAGTTTTGCGCGCTGTGGCCGCGCATGGTGATGAATTCCTGGAAGACGAGCGGCATCGTCAACACGCCCTGGATGCATGAGAGCGTGCTTCCCGAGGTGCGATCGGCCATGAATTTGCGTCACAGCCTCATCCCCTATCTCTATACCCAGATGTGGCGCGCCGCGGCGGACGACGTGCCCGCGGTGCGCCCGCTGCTGTGGGATTTCGCGTCCGACGCAGTCGCCGCAGCCGTCGAGGACGCATTCATGCTCGGTCCCGATCTCCTCGTCGCTCCGGTGCTGGAAGAGGGCGCGACGACGCGCGAGGTCTATCTGCCCGCCCATCCTGGCGGCTGGTACGACTGGCATGACGGTACGCCGTTCGAGGGCGGGCGAACCATCACCGTCGCAGCACCGCTGGGCCGGCTACCGCTCTTCGCGCGCGCGGGCTCGATCGTTCCGATCGAGGACGAGAAGGGGCTGACGGCAATCGTGTTCGGGCCCCCCGATCATGGCGGCTCCGGCCTTGTCTATGTCGATGATGGCGAGACGGCGGATTGGCGCAGGACAGGCCGGGCAATCGAATTCCGTCTGCGTCGCGATGAGATTGGTTTCGTTCTCGACGTCTGTGGAGAAGAGTTGGCGGCACCCATCCGCGCCCGCGGCGTCGGCGTGCCGAAGCTGCGCCTCGACGCGAAGCGTCTGTCGCCTACTTGAACGGATCCTGGACCGACGGCGACGACTGCCTGATCCGGCGCACACTCACTGGCGTGCCGTCGGAGACGAACAGCAATTCATATGTCCGGCCTTCGCTGTCGATCGCAGAGCAGGTGACGTCGTTCACCCTCCTGGCGGCGAAATTGCCTGTTTGCCGGCAGGTGCCGGTGGAGGTCTGCGCAGCCGGGACCGGCAGGCCGTCAACCTTTGGCCTGTGCTTGGAGTTGAGCAGCATGCGGTCGATCGGCAGCTCATAGGAATTGTCGTCGGCCCGCTTGCCGTTCTGGCCGGAGAAGGACACGACGTGGTTCTCGTCGCTGGGGTCGTCGACGGCGACGGCGAAATTGACCCGGCCCTTGTCGTCGTGCGCGAAGGCCACGGTCTTGCAGGCAAAGGGACGCCCGGCGACCTTCAGCGTCTTGCAGTGGCCCGACATCAGAGCCAGCACGTCGACAAGTGAATTCTGTTGCGCCGGCGGATTGTTCACCGGGACCGTGGTGGAAGATTCGGCCAAACAAGGACTTGCGAGAGCAATGAGAGATGCAGCCAGAACCAGTCGGTGGAGGCGCATCGTCAGGCTCATGTGCCGGCGGGCCACGGAGGGGCGGAAGTTCCGTCCAGTAACCATCAGATCGCAAATTGGTTGCGATCCCGTTTGCTCCGTCACGTGTCCGGTCAAGCCCGTCTGCAATACCACCGCGCCACCCATCGGCGATTCGCCCTGACCGCCCGCCTCAATCGTGCCAGCAGGCACTTGCCGCCAAGCCGATGTTTTTTTCGTGGCAGCAACGAAGCGGGCGTCATGCCGCCTGCTTCATGGTCCGAGCAAAAGCCGGATAAGTCTCGGCAAGCTCATCGAAAATCCGGCCGCGGAGCAGCGCCAGCGTCGCGGCATCCGGCCGCGGGGTCTCGCGCACGACGTCCGGCTCCCGGTAGGCGAAGCCCGTGTTCTCCCTGATGTCGGCCGGGGTGAAGGGCGGGTGCACGGAGCGCAAGGCAAAGCCGCCTGCCTCGCGATCGAAGTCGAACAGCGCCATGCTGGTCAGCAGCGCATGCGGCCCGCCGCGGCGCGGCACCTCCGGCGTTATGGCACGCGCGCTGACGAAATCGACCTTGGGTACGAACACGCGCGGCGAATGCTCCTCGCGAAACAGGATCACGCGCGGCACGAGATGATAGAGATAGGCCGAGCCGAACGAGCCGGGCCAGCGCACGTGGCTCGCGGGATAATCGCCGGTGCCGACCAGGTTGATGTTGCCCTCGCCGTCGATCTGGCCCCCGCCGAGGAAGAAGGCGTCGACCCGGCCTTGCGCGGCACAGTCGAACAGCTCGATGCCACCATTGGTGAAGAAATTATGCGCCCGCGATCCCAGGATCGAGATACGCACCGGCGGCTTGCCACAGAGCTCGTTGCGGGCGCGCAGCAGCATGGCCCCGGCCGCAGGGATCGGCGACGACGCGCCGACCGCGACATGACGGATGCCGTCGAGCAGATCGGCAATGGTCACAATCAGGATTTCGCGCCGCTCGCGCTCGGCTGACATCACGCGACCTGCTTGCGATGGGTCAGGAAGGTCGAGAGGTAGGCGCGAAAGCCGTCGTCGCTGCGCGCCATCGCGGCGTAGCGCGCAATCTCGGCCTCGTCGGCCGGATATTCGTCCCACAGCGCCAGCGGCCAGGCGCCGCGTTCGGCGACGGCGATGGTGTCGACATAGAGCGAAGGCAGCACACCGGCAGCGGAATCCTTGCCATCCAACAGATTGCGATCGACGATGCGCTCCACGGTGACCAGCGTGCGCTTCGACGCATAAGCGAGGTCGGCGAGCTCGCGATGCCGGCCGATGCGGACATTGCCGGCGCGGTCGGCTTCGGGTGCGTGAAACAGCGCAACGTCAGGCGAGATCGCGGGCACCACGACCACCTTGCGCGCCTCGCCGACGGGACTATCGATCACCTGCCAATCGGATCGCACGTTGAGGAGATCGCTGCCGATGATGCCGGCGATCGGCATGAACGGCACGCCTTTCTGCGCGGCGAGCAGCCCGGCATAGATCGCGGGGCAGGTGGAGTCGCGCATCGTGAAGGCTCGGCTCTTGATGCCGGCGGTGAAGCGCGGCGCGGCGCCGGCCTCGCCCAGCGACACCGCGCTGGTTTCCAGCGAGGCGACGGCCCCGGCACCGATCAGGAGATCGGCCTGCAGGCCGGAGATCGGCACGCAGATCAGCTTGAGGTCGCGGACTCCGGCCTCCAACAGCGCCGCGGTCGCCGTCATTGCCACGCCCGAGCCGTCGACGGGAATTGCCAGCGACCGGCCCGGTGTAACCCGCGCCGCCAGTGCCTCCAGCGCAACGATCTCGGTCATGGGCGTCCTCCGGCCGTGTTGTCTCCATCCTGCCTCAAGCCATCGCCGCCTGCCAGCGCGTCTCGCGCAAGGATGGCGTGCGGCCCGCATCGCCGTGCGCGCGCTCCAGCGTTTCCGCCGTGCCGGTCTCGCCCGAGAGCATCTGGTCGACGCGCTCGCTGGAGGCGGACGCCGCCTGTTCGGATGTGGTGGAGAGCGGGAGGCCGTAGCGGTCCTTGCGCCATTGTCGTCTTCCGCTCTCACGCCGTTCGCGCGCGGCGTCCTTCGATCGGATAGGCGGGATCGTTGTAGCCCGGCGTCGAGGGATGACCCGGCACGACCAGCCGGTCGATCAATGCCTCGTCCTCCGCGGTGAAGCGGTAGTCGAGCGCGCGGATATAGCCGTCCCACTGCTCCTCGGTGCGCGGGCCGGCGACGATCGAGGAGACGAAAGCGGAATTGAGCACCCAGGCGACCGCGAACTGGCCGGCGGTGATACCGTTCTTCTCGGCGTGAGTCTTGATCTCCTGCGCGAGCTCAAGCGATTCCGGCCGCCATTCCGTCTGCATCATCCTGACGTCATTGCGGCCGGCGCGCGTCTCCTTGTCCGGCGCTGCATCGGGCTTGTACTTGCCGGTGAGCACGCCGCGCGCCAGCGGGCTATAGGGCACGATGCCGAGGCCGTAATGGGCGCAGGCCGGAAAGTGCTCGACCTCGGGCATGCGGTTCATCGCATTGTAATAGGGTTGGCTGGCCACCGGGCGGTCGATGCCGAGCCGGTCGCAGATGTTGCAGATCTCGGCGACGCGCCAGGCACGGTAGTTGGAGACGCCGAAGTAGCGGATCTTGCCTGATCGGACGAGATCGCCCATCGCGCGCACCGTCTCCTCCAACGGCGTCGCATGGTCTTCCTTGTGCAGATAGTAGATGTCGATGTGATCGGTGCCGAGCCGCTTCAGGCTTTCGTCGGCCGCCTGCAACACCCACCGTCGCGAGAGTCCGACGCGATTGGAATCGTTCCCCGTACCAGTGTTCATGGGATTGGCGAGTTTCGTCGCGAGCACCCAGGCATGCCTGATGTTGCCGATCGCGCGGCCGACGACTTCCTCGGAGACGCCCTTCGAATAGGCGTCCGCCGTGTCGATGAAATTGATACCGGCCTCGTACGCCTTGGCAATGATCCGCTGCGAGGTCGCCTCATCCGTCGGCCCGCCGAACATCATGGTGCCCAGGCAGATCGGCGAGACCTTCAGGCCGCTGCGGCCGAGTTGGCGGTATTGCATGGGCGGATCCTTGTTGCTTCTTGTGGCGCCAGCATAGCTGCCCGGTTCCGTCATTGCGAGCGGAGCGAAGCAATCCAGAACTGCATCTGCGGAGAGACTCTGGATCGCTGCGCCGCGCTCGCAATGACGCGGAGAGAGCGGGGGCAGCTCGACCGCAGCCTACGCCGGCCCCTTCAGGATCTTGAACACGCCGTTCGCCATCACCACGCAGCGGCCGTCGACGGTGACCTCGGTGCTCATGAAGATCAGGCTGCGGGTCGAGCGCACCACGCGGGGGCGGGAGATCAGGATGTCGCCGATCTGGCCGGCCTCGACGAAATGGGTGTCGAGCTGCACCGTGGCCATATACTCCTTGCCGGAGACATAACGGGCGCTCATGCCGCAGGTGCGGTCCGCAAAGGTCATCATCACGCCGCCCTGGACCATGCCGCGGCGGTTGTGGTGCTTGTCTTCGGTCGCGAGCGCGAATTCGTAGTGGCCGTCGACCTTGCGCTCCCACAGGGGGCCGACCAGGTGCATGAAGCCCGTGGTCTCCAGGATGCTCCATCCGTCCGATTTGAGCATTGCGGCCGTTTTGCTGGTCATGGCGCCGTCCATCCTCGCAACGCTTGATCTCTCCTCGTTTCATCGAGCGCGGTCCTGGTGTAGTCAAGCATCATGAGAGCTTTCGGCGATGCCACCAGACGGAATATCGCAGAGGCCTGCGCCGCATTTGCGCGGCTGCCTGATGCAGCCGCGCCATCGGCGCTGAAGCGGGCCGCGGTGGTGCTGGCGCTGACCGCGTCCAATGACGGTCACGACACGGCGTTTCTGCTGACCATGCGCGCATCGAGCTTGCGCTCGCATCGCGGCCAGTGGGCGCTGCCCGGTGGTCGCTGCGACGCCGGCGAAACGCCGGTGGAGGCAGCATTGCGCGAGCTGGAGGAAGAACTCGCGCTCAGGCTTGCACCTGACGCCGTGCTTGGCCTGCTCGACGACTATCCGACGCGCTCCGGCTATCTGATCACGCCGGTCGTGGTCTGGGCCGACGAGAGCGCCGCCATCGTGCCGAACCCGGACGAGGTCGCCTCGGTCCATCGCATCGCGCTCGACACGATCGAGCGCGACGATGCCTTCGACTTCACTGCGATACCCGAAAGCAGTCGCCGCGTGATCCGCTTCCATCACCAGATGAGCTTGATCCACGCACCGACCGCGGCGCTCATCTACCAGTTCCGCGAGGTGCTGGCCGGGCGGCAGACCCGCGTCACGGACCTGGAACAGCCGGTGTTCGCCTGGAAATGAGATGGTAAACGGCGTGTTAACGTGACGGTTACCTGATGCCTGCTAAGACGGCAGCATGCATCATTCGATTCGAACATATCTGGCGCTGGTTCCACTCGCGGTCGTCCTGCTCGTTCCCGCCGCGCGTGGCGGCGGGTCCGACGCGCTGCCGTCCGCCGTTCGCAATGCCAACGCCCAGCTGCTGTCGCAGTTCTTCGCGCAAGGCGGCGGCGCATCGCCGGCCGTGCTGGAATATCGCCGCAAGCTGGCGGAGTATCAGCAGATCCGTGGCGCCTTCGACGAAGAGGCCGGCGCCTATTGGAGCCAGGTCACGGAAAAGCGGAAAGGCCGCAACGCCAAGCGGCGCAGTGGGCAGCAGATCACGCTCGACGACTACGTGCTGGAGCAGCCGCCTGTCTATACCGGCCCGAAGCGGCCGGTGAATCCGGAGCCGGAGGAAACGCCGAGCCGTCCTCCCCGCAAGCCGCTTCCGGTCGCCTCCGATCTTTTGCGCGCAGCGCAGGATCTCTATCAATTCACGCCGCAGCGGCCGACCTCCGAGGTCGAGTTCAAGCGTGCCTATGCGCGCTACGCGCTCGCATCCGGGCTGACGCGCGAGCAGGCGGTGCGGGTCTATTCGTTCGAGACCGGAGGTACCGGCAATTTCGACGTGCAGGCCGGCATCGAGCATGGTGGCAAGCGCGCGATCTCGACCGCGATGGGCTACAACCAGCTGCTCACCACCAACAGCGTCGAGCTGCTCGCCGAGCAGGGGCATGAGTTCATCCGCGCGCTCTCCGACAAGATCGCGCGCTCCTCCGGGCCGGCGCGGCAGTTGCTCGAGCACAAGCTTGGCGTTCTGAAGAAAATGGTGGCGCATGCGAAGTCGGTGCCGGACACCTGGTCGGAGCATGAGAAGATCGGCGACACCGCGCAGGGCTGGGCCATGCATGCGATGGTGCTCGACATCGACATCGGGCCGATGCTGCAAACCCACAAACTCTTGACCTCGGTGCTGTTCGCCCGCGCCAAGGGCTACACCCGTCCACTCACCGCGGCCGAGCTCGAGATGATGAACCTCACGGGCGACGGCACCGGCCTGGACATGGTGACGATGCCGCAGGCGATGCGCGAGCAGGTGCCGACCTCGAACTTCTTCCAGCGCAGCGGCTACGAGCGCAACCCGTCGCGATCCGCCACAACACGGTGGCCAAGCTGCTGGCGGTGACGGATGCGCGGATGGACAGCAACAGCAACAATGCCGGCGCACGGGAGCTGGCGGCGGCGTTTTAGGACGGTGCCTCTTCCGGGTGAGGGGGTACAGGTCTCTCGACGATCTCATGCGCGGAGAGAAGCCTCTCGCCCCAACCGCCTCCCCGTAGGAACGGGGCGAGGGAGCGCGCCAGCGATCGTGGCCTCTACTGATCTGGCCCGAACTTGAACCGGCCGTCGCCTTCGAGATACTGCCCGCTGCGCATATAGAGCTGGCCGTTCTGGCCGATGAAGAACAGCGTGCCCCTGGGCACCTTCTTGGCGCCCTTCAGGAGTTCACCTGCATTGCTGGTGCCCATTTTGTAGGAAAACGTCTTGCCTTCCTTGTCATAGGCATAGCCTGTGTCCGGCTTGAGCTCCCACGGCGTTGCGGTGTTTTGCGCGAAAGCGGGCGCGGAGAGCGCGCCCAGTGCGGCTGCAATTGCAAATGTCTTGATTGAAAATGCCATCATCCATCTCCCCACCATCGGTGGTGCCCGTTTTGAACAAATCACGAACGATGATGCCCGGTCAATCCGCAATGACGCCGCAGCGCATCACGCCTTGCCCAGCAGTTTGTGATTTTCCCTTCGTCCCCTCGCGACTATGTTCCGCTTTCAGTCTAGAACGCAACACGACCAAAGATAGTGGTGGGGGTGATTCGAATGCGTCATGTCATTAAATTCTGCTGGGCTGCCTTGGTGTCGCTGACACCGCTGGCGCCGGCCGCCCGGGCCGACGACTTCCAGCTCAGCCACAACCAGCGGATTTCGTGCAGCCGCGGACTTGCCCCGGGCAAGCTCAATACCGCGACCTGCAAGTCCTACACCTATCTCTTCAATACCAAGACCTCGGAATATTTCCGCTGCCAGGTCTCGCTGGCGCTGACCCGCGACAACAAGGAAGTCATCAACGTCCAGACCGACGGCGGCTGCACCAAGAAGCCGCGCATCTTCGAGACCGACGGTCACTATGATTTCGACGCGACGGAGACCGAGCCGCCGAACACCAACTCGTTCTTCGGCCCCGGCGGCTATTCGGTTTGGGCCGCCGACATGACCACGCAGAAGATCCGCGGCTGCATCACCATCTCCTCCGGCCTTGGTTCCGACATCTCCAAGTGCCTGGACATGACGTTCCAGTAAGGGTTTGCCAGCGACGGGTTCACCCTCTCAGCGTGCGGCGAGATGGTGTCCCCGCAAGATGAGCGCCGGCAAAGATCCGGGCTCCAACAAAGAACAAGATGGGAGAACACGCGATGGACCGGCTCAAGGGCAAGGTTGCGATGGTGGTGGGCGCCGGCTCGATCGGACCCGGCTGGGGCAACGGCAAGGCCACCGCGGTGACCTTTGCGCGCGAAGGCGCGCAGGTGTTTTGCGTCGACCGCAACGGCACTGCTGCCGAGGGGACCGCGGAGATCATCACCGGCGAAGGCGGCAAGGCGATCGCATTCACGGCCGACGTCTCGCGCGCGAGCGACATCGAGGCGATGGCCGCGGCGTGTCTCAAGGCCTATGGCCGCATCGACGTGCTCGACAACAATGTCGGCATCGCCGAGATGGGCAGCGTGGTCGAGGTCACCGAGGAAAGCTGGGACCGCGTCTTCTCCGTCAATCTCAAGAGCGCCTATTTCGCCATGAAGCACGTCATCCCCGTGATGGTGAAGCAGGGCGGCGGCTCGATCATCAACATCTCCTCGATCGCCTCGATCCGCCATATGGGAATTTCCTACGTCACCTACGGCACCTCCAAGGCTGCGATGAACCAGATGACGCGCACCACAGCGATCGAGTTCGCGAAGCATCACGTGCGGGTGAACGCGATCCTGCCCGGCCTGATGAAGACGCCGATGGTGGAGCATTCGGCGGGCTTGGCTGCGAGCTACGCCAAGGGCGATGTCGAGGCGATGTGGCGCGCCCGCGATGCGCAGGTGCCGATGGGCCATATGGGCGACGCGTTCGATGTCGCCAATGCCGCGCTGTTCCTGGCGTCGGACGAGTCGAAATATGTCACGGGGATCGAACTCGTGGTCGACGGCGGGATCACCTGCAAGGCGGGGGCTTGAGTTTCGCCTCGCGCGCCACGACTATCCGCCCGCACTCAGCTCCGCGCGATCCAGCTCCTCCTCGATCCGGTGAAACGCATCGTCGCCGATCACGTCGGTGGCGCGCAGGTCAAAAATCGATTTCCGTGCGGCGTCGATGGCGCGGCGGCGCAGCGGATCGGCGGGGAGTTCGCCGTTGGCGATGCCGCCGTGAGGATCATCGTCGGCCTGCATCAGGACGGCGCGGTATTCGAGCCTGAGGATTTCAGCCTCCTCCGAGGGATCGTCCTCGATGGCATCGAGTGCGGCGCGATAGGCAATGGCGCGGGCGCGCGCGACCTCGATGCCCACCGGGTCGTCGTCCTTGAGCGCGAAGGCAAGGATCAGCGGCCGCAGCGTCAGGCCCTGGATCACCAGCGAGCCCAACACCACCGCGAATGCGATGAAGACGATGAAATCACGATAGGGGAAGTTCGCCGGCAGCGCGAAGGCGGTCGCCAGCGTGACGAGGCCACGCATGCCGCACCAGGAGATGATGAGGCCGCCCTTCGGTGAAGCGACGGCGTTAGGATCTTTCGGATGAAAGATCCCTTGGACAACCAGCACACGCAAGGTCGTGCGGTAGAACGTCACCCAGAGCAGCCGGACCAGAACCACGGTGAGCAGGATCCAGGCGGCCGCCACGCAATATTCCCATCGGACGTCCGCATCCAGCCGCGTCCAGATCGGCCGCATCTGCATGCCGATCAGCATGAAGGCGAGCACGTTGAGCACGAATACCGTGGTTTCCCAGACCGCATAGGACGGCACCCGCAGCCGCGCCGGCATGCGCAGCCCGGCCGAACGCGCGACCGTCATGGCATAGACCACGATGGTGAGGATGCCGGAGAGGCCGAGATGCTCTGCCGTGATCCAGACCAGGAAGGTGGTGGCGAACTGGACGATGATCGCGCTCGGCGCTTCCTTTACCCGTTCCATGAGCAACGGGATGATGCGTCCCGCGGCTAATCCGGCGACGACGCTGCCGACCAGCCCCAGCGCGATCGTCGGCGCGACCTCGCTCCATTTGAGGTGCTCCATGACAACGGCGCCGACCGCGATGCGATAGATCAGGAGCGCGCTGGCATCGTTGAGCAGGCTCTCACCCTCCAGCACCTTGACCATGCGGTAGGGCAGTTTCACCTGGCTCAGGATCGCGACCGCAGCCGCGGCATCCGGCGGTGCGACGATTGCACCGAGGGCCACCGCGGCGGCCCAGGGCATGTCCGGGAAGAGCCGATGCGCGACATAGGCGACGCCGGCCGTGGTCAGGCCGACCGCGGCCACGACCAGGGTCGAGACCGGAACCCAGTTCTTGCGCAGGTCGCGCAGCGAGGTGTCGAAGGCGGCATCCAGCAGCACCGGTGCGACAAAAAGCGCCAATGCCAGATCCGGTTCGAGCGTCCAGGTCGGGCTATCAGGCACGAAGGCGATCAGCGCGCCGCCGATCGCGAGAAAGGTCGGGTAGGGGACCTTGATCCGCCGCGCCAGCGCCGATAATGCAACGGCGCCGAGCAGAAGCGCGATGATCCATTCGAATGTCGACAAATTGGTCCCCAAAACCGGTGTGAGCGGCGCCACAAGCTAGCACCGATCGGGCCGTATGATGAATAATACGGCCTCAAGGCAAGCCTTTCCGACCCGCAACGAGCATGCGTTTTCAAAAGTTCATTCAGGTCTCGGCTGCAGCGCTGCTCTCGGCGCTCTCAGCGATCTTGGCTGGAGCGGCTGATGCTGCGGCCGGGGGCGAGCCGGCCGGAATCGTGCAGGTCGACATCGCGGCATGCCTTTCCGCAGCTGCGGCCGATGATGCGGACAAGGCCGGCGCGGCCTGCGCCGCCGTCATCGATGACGAGAAGACGGCCAAGCCCGACTTGATCAAGGCGCTGATCGCGCGCGGTGCGCTTTATGCGCGTCATGACCAGATCGACCGCGCCATCGCCGACGACAGCCGCGTGCTGCTGCTTGATCCCACGCTCGCCGATGTTTTCAACGCGCGCGGCGATCTCTGGCTGAAGAAGGGGGACAAGCCCAGAGCGGTGCTGGATTTCGGCGCGGCGCTCCGGATCGATCCGAACCATGAAAAAGCCAAGGCCAACCACAAGGCGATGGCGCGCGAGATCGAGCGGATCGGCGCGCAGATGGCGGTTGCCGGCAAGCCCAGCTTCAACTGCGCAGGCGCGCACCGCCCTGTCGAGAAGGCGATCTGCGGAAATCGCGAACTCGCGGACCTCGACAGGGAGGTTTATGTCGCCAATGCGCGCGTACAGCGCGCGGCGCGCAACGAGGGCGAGGCGAAGAAGCTCCAGCGTGAGCAGGAAGACTTCATCGCCCGCCGGAATGCCGGGTTTGGCCGGCCGGGATATGATCTGAAGAAGGCGTTGCAGGAGCGTCTGCAACGATTGAATGGGCTGGACGGGTCTTGAGTTGACCCCATGGGAGGTCGTCACGCCCGGGCATCCACGTCCACGATGAAGGCGTGGATGGCCGGGACGAGCCGGCCATGACGTCGGAGACAGCCCCATTTGAACCCACTTACCCGTCGCCGCGACAACCGGAAAATCTGAGTCACGGAGTTATCGCCATGTGCGGCTCGCGTTCTTCCGCGCAAGCATTCCCGATTGCAAATGGCCGGGTAAGCCGCTTCCTTATCGGCGCTGCAATCAGCCTCGCTATCGCCGCTCCGGCATCTGCCGCCGCCGATTGCGTGATGGGCAGCAAGGCTGCGCCTGCGGACCTGATCTCGGTATGCAGCGCCGTCATCGACCAGGCCTCGAACCCGGCGTCCGATCGCGTCGCGGCGCTGCTGGTCCGGGCCGATGCCAATGCGCGGATATCAGGCGGTCTCACGCAGGCGTTGCGGGATATCGATCGTGCCATCGCGCTCGATGGCAAAAACGCGAGCGCCTGGCGGTTGCGAGGCAATTTGTTGCGGGAGGCTGGCGGCGATCTCAACCGCGCCGCGTCCGATCTCAGCAAGGCGATCGAACTCGATCCGACAGATGCCGAAGCCTATGAACAGCGCGGCGTCGCCTACACCAACCAGCACCGACTCGATCGCGCGCTCGCCGATTACGACCAGGCGATCAAGCTCAAGCCGGATTATGCGCAGGCCTGGTCCGACCGCGGAGCTACCTTTTATCTCAAGGGCGACTACGACAAGGCGGTGAGCGATCTGAGCGAGGCGCTGCGGCTCGATCCCAACCGGCCGCGCAGCTACACCAATCGCGGCGCCGCCTACAAGAAGCTCGGCCAGCTCGAAAAGTCCATCGCCGATGACGACGAGGCGATCAGGCTCGATCCGAAAGTGCCGGAATATTACGACAATCGCGGGCTCTCTTATGCCGCGACGAAAGACTACGACAAGGCGATCGTCGACTATAACCAGGCGCTTCAGCTGGCGCCGCGGCCGAACTTCTTCACCAACCGCGGCGATTCCTACCAGTTCAAGGGCGAGTTCGGCGCGGCGCTCAGCGACTACAATGACGCGCTGAAACTCGATCCTGACTTCGCGAAGGCCTACAACAACCGCGCCGTGCTCTACACCAGGATGGGCGAGCGCAAGAAGGCGCTGGCTGATTACGAGACGGCGCTGCGGCTCGATCCCGGCAACACCAACGCCGCGGACGGTCGCCGCACCATGATCACGGAGATCGCAAAGTTCGGCGCCGTCCCGCCGCAGCCGCTCGCTGCGAATTCCGGAAACGGACCGTCATTCGATTGCGCCCATGCCAGGCGCGAGGTGGAGAAGGTGATCTGCGCCGATCCACAGCTCGGCATGCTCGACCGCCAGCTCGCCGAGGCCTATCAGCGCGTACTGCGATCGATGAGCCGGCGCTCGGCCGCCGATCTGCGCAAATCCCAGCATGAATTCCTCGCCACCCGCGACGCCAGCTTCCGGCTCCCCGGCTACGATCTGAAGAAGGTCATGCAGGACCGGTTGCAGCGGTTGAATGCGATGGAGGGGTGAGGTTCTTCGCCTCTTCCCGCACGCGGCGCCAGCGAGCAGACCACCTGCGCAGCGCCCCTGCCTCCGCCAAAAGGCCGATCCTTTTCAGCTTGAACCGCAGCCCGTTCCCGGGAAAATACGTCTCAAACAAGGTCGGCATTTGATCCCTGTCATGGCGCGACTTCTACCCTGCCATCAGGTCAAGGCGAGGCCATCAAAGGGAACGGGAGCGCGGCAATGGACGTCCAGGGAACCGGTGGCGGGAAGAGCCGATATCACGAAGTCCATGCGCGCTCGCTGGCTGATCCCCAAGGCTTTTGGGCCGAGGCGTCGAAGGAGATCGACTGGATCGAGCCGCCGAAGGCAATCTTCGATGGCGCGCAGGGCGTCTATGGCCGCTGGTTCGCCGGTGGAGTCGTCAACACCTGCTACAACGCGCTCGACCGTCACGTCGAACGTGGCCGCGCTGACCAGGTCGCGCTGATTCATGATTCGCCGCTGACGAATTCCGTCGCCAGGTTCACCTATGCGGAGCTGCTGGCCGAGGTGCAGGCGCTCGCCGCGATCATGCAGGACTTTGGCGTCGCCAAGGGCGACCGCGTCATCCTCTATATGCCGATGGTTCCGGAGGCCGTGGTCGCGATGCTGGCCTGCGCCCGTATCGGAGCCGTACACTCCGTGGTGTTCGGCGGCTTTGCCGCGAAGGAGCTTGCGACCCGCATCGACGATGCGCAGCCAAAACTCATTCTCTCCGCAAGCTGCGGCATCGAGCCTGGCCGCATCGTGCAGTACAAGCCGCTGCTCGACGAGGCGATCAAGCTGGCGTCTTCGAAGCCGAAGGCCTGCATCGTGCTGCAGCGTCCGCAGCTGACTTGCGACCTCGCGCCAAAGCGCGATTATGACTGGGCGAGCCTGCGCCGCAAGGCGATGAACGACGGCAAGCGCGCTCCTTGCGTGCCGGTTGCCGCCACCGATCCGCTCTACATCCTCTACACGTCGGGCACGACAGGCATTCCCAAGGGGGTCGTCCGCGACAATGGCGGCCATCTGGTCGCGGTGAAATGGTCGATGTTCAACCTCTATGGCGTCAAGCCGGGCGAGGTCTGGTGGTGCGGCTCCGATATCGGCTGGGTGGTCGGACACAGCTACATCGTCTACGGGCCGCTGCTGCACGGCGCGACCTCGATCATGTACGAGGGCAAGCCGATCGGCACGCCCGATGCCGGCGCGTTCTGGCGCGTCATCTCCGAGCACAAGGCGGTCGCCTTGTTCACCGCGCCGACCGCGTTTCGCGCGATCAGGAAAGAGGATCCGGAAGGCAAGTTCATCCGGCAATACGATCTTTCCCAATTCCGCACGCTGTTCCTCGCCGGCGAACGGGCCGACCCGCCGACGGTGGAATGGGCGGAGCAGCAGCTGAAGGTGCCTGTCATCGATCATTGGTGGCAGACCGAAACCGGCTGGTGCATCGCCGGCAATCCGGTCGGCCTCGGCCAGCTGCCGGTCAAGCACGGCTCGCCGACGGTGCCGATGCCCGGCTACCAGGTCGACGTCGTGGACGAGGCGGCAAAACCCGTCGGCCCCAACACCATGGGCTCGATCGTGATCAAGCTGCCGATGCCGCCAGGCTGTTTGCCGACGCTGTGGAATCAGGACGCGCGCTTCAGGGAAGCGTACTTGAGCGAGTTCCCCGGCTACTACAAAACCTCGGACGCCGGCTACAAGGACGAGGATGGCTACGTCTTCGTCATGGGCCGCACCGACGACATCATTAACGTCGCCGGCCACCGTCTCTCCACCGGCGGCATGGAGGAGATCCTGGCCTCGCATCCTGACGTCGCCGAATGCGCCGTGCTCGGCGTCAAGGATCCGATCAAGGGCGAGGTGCCCTGCGGCTTCCTGGTGCTGAAGGCCGGCGTGAAGCGCCCGCCTGATGAGATCGAGAAGGAGATCGTCGCGCTGGTCCGCGACAGGCTCGGTCCGGTCGCCGCCTTCAAGCTCGCCATCACCGTCGGCCGGCTGCCCAAGACGCGCTCGGGCAAGATCCTGCGCGGCACCATCAAGAAGATCGCCGACGGCGAGGCCTGGACCATGCCCGCCACGATCGAGGATCCAAAGGTGCTCGACGAGATCGGAGAGGCGCTGAAGGGCAGGGCGTGAGCGACGGCGACTTACAATCTCCTCATTCCCGCGCTAAACAAGGCCCGCCAACAGGGGACCTCGTATGCCACTCGCCACCGCGCCGCGCCTGCTCGCAGCCGTTCTGCTCGCCATCGCTCTCTCCGCCTGCTCGGCGCGCTACCAGACGCCGGTGGCGATGGGAGGTGATGACGATGATGCGGTGTGCCAGAGCCGCGGCTATGCGCAGGGCTCACCAGAATACGTGGCATGTCGCAAGGACCGCGACGTGCAGCGTAGCGCCGCCACCTCACGCGCCGACCGCCGTCAGCGCGATCTCGGCGAATACATGCTGAACCATCCGTAGCGGCCCTGATCGACGCTTCTTCCGTGATTGCGAGGTGAGGTTTTCGAAACAAAAACGCGGCGGGTTGTCCCGCCGCGTTTTGCGTTTCGATGACGAAAGGGAGGGGCGACTACTCCTCCTCTTCCTCGTGCTTCTTGCCGCCGAGGGTCTTGAGCTTGGCGAACACGGCGTCGACGTTGAGGTCGTCGCTCGACTTCTCCGACTGCTCGTACTCGTCCTTCTTGGTGGTCTCGGAGGCCGGCAGCAGCGTGGCGCCGCCATAGGCTGCGTCGATCGGCTTTTCCTTGGCCGCCCGCGCCACTTCGAAATCGAGCTCGATCTGCGAGCAGAGGCCGAGCGTCACGGGGTCGATCGGGGTCAGCTGGGACGTGTTCCAGTGGGTGCGGTCGCGGACGCTGGCGATGGTGCTCTTGGTGGTGCCGACCAGACGCATGACCTGGGCGTCCTTGAGCTCGGGATGGCTGCGCAGCAGCCACAGGATGGCGCTGGGGCGCTCGTGGCGGCGCGACACCGGGGTGTAGCGCGGGCCTTTGCGCTTGGGCTGCGGCGGCAGCACGACCTTGCTCTCCTGGAGACGGAGCCGGTAGTCCTGGTTCTTCTCGCCCTTCTCGATCTCCTCGCGGGTGAGCTGGCCGTTGGAAATCGGGTCCATGCCCTTGATGCCCTGCGCGGCGTCGCCGTCGGCGATCGCGCGCACCTCGAGCGGGTGCATCTTGGTGAAATCGGCGACCTGGTCGAAGGTCAGCGCGGTGTTGTCGAGCAGCCAGACGGCGGTCGCCTTGGGCATCAGAGGTGCGTTGCTCATGGCAAATCTCCTTTGTGCTTCGCCCACCCCTCTGGAGGCGAAACCGGTGGTCATCAGCGATGACAGGGAATTCGCGCTATATAAGCCCGGAGGGGGTAGCCACGCAATGGTTCTGCTATAGATAGTGCCTTGACAGCGCCCGAAAGGGGGCCCAATTCCCTCTCAAGCCGCTATATCGTCGAAGCAGACGGTTTTACGCCCTTTTCCATCCATCGACCCGTCCCGCGCCAGCAGGCGAGTGGGGTGATTCGGTCCCGAGATCGCTCAATGTCAGCCAAACCAGACCTCAAGATCGTGCTTTGTTCTCCTCGCGGCTTCTGCGCCGGGGTGGTCCGGGCGATCGATACCGTGGAACGGGCGCTCGATAAGTATGGCGCCCCCGTCTATGTTCGCCATGAGATTGTGCACAACAAATACGTCGTCGACGGGTTGAAGAAGAAGGGCGCGATCTTCGTCGAGGAGCTCGCCGAAATCCCCGAGAATACCACCGCGCCGGTGGTGTTCTCGGCCCATGGCGTGCCGAAATCGGTTCCGGCCGACGCCTCGTCGCGCAATTTGTTCTCGCTGGATGCGACCTGTCCGCTGGTCACCAAGGTGCACCGCGAGGCCGCGATCCACTTCAAGCGCGGCCGCGAGATCTTCCTGATCGGCCATTCGCATCATCCTGAAGTCGTCGGCACGCTCGGCCAGCTTCCGGTCGGCGCCGTGACCCTGATCGAGACCGCCGAGGACGCCAAGACCATCAATCCGAAGGACCCGGATAATCTGGCCTTCGTGACCCAGACCACGCTGTCGATCGACGACACCGCCGAAATCGTGGCGCTGCTCAAGGAGCGCTTTCCGAACATCAACGGGCCGCACAAGGAAGACATTTGCTACGCCACCACCAACCGCCAGCTCGCGGTGAAGAAGGTGGCCCCGGTGGTCGACGCCCTCATCGTTGTCGGTGCCCCCAATTCGTCGAACTCGCAGCGCCTGCGTGAGGTCGCCGAGCGCGAGGGCTGCGGAATCGCGGTGCTGGCGCAGCGCGCCGCCGACATCGACTGGACGAGGTTCGGCAACATCAAGAGCCTCGGCATCACCGCAGGTGCGTCCGCCCCCGAAGTGATCGTCGAGGAGATCATGGACGCGTTCGCCGAGCGCTACACGCTGCATGTGGAGACGGTCTCGGCCGCCGAAGAGAACGAGTTCTTCCCGCTGCCGCGCCAGGTGCGCCCCGAAGCCGCCGCTGAGTAGATTTTCATGGCGGTCTACACCGACGTTGCCGCCGACGAGCTTGCGGATTTTCTGAAGCAGTACGATGTCGGCGAATTGCTCTCCTACAAGGGCATCGCCGAGGGCGTCGAGAACACCAACTTCCTGCTGCACACGAGTCAGGGCTCGTTCATCCTCACGCTCTATGAGAAGCGCGTGGCGAAGAACGATCTGCCGTTCTTCCTCGCGCTGATGACGCATCTGGCCGAGCACGGCGTGAACTGCCCGCTGCCGGTGAAGGCGAAAGACGGCGAGGCGCTGCACGAGATGCAGGGAAGGCCCGCCGCGATCATCACCTTTCTCGAAGGCATCTGGCCGCGCAAGCCGAATGCCGTGCATTGCGCCGGCGTGGGCGACGGGCTCGCGAGAATGCATCTGGCCGGCGCGAACTTTGCCGGCAAGCGTGCCAACGCGCTCTCGGTTGCCGGCTGGCGACCCTTGTTCAATGCGGCGGCGGACCGCGCCGACGAGGTGCAGCCGGGCCTGCGCGCGTTCCTCGCGGCCGAGCTCGACTATCTCTGCGGCGGCGTCTGGCCGGCGGATCTCCCCGAAGGCGTGATCCACGCCGATCTCTTCAACGACAACGTCTTCTTCCTCGGCGACAAGCTCTCGGGCATCATCGACTTCACCTTCGCCTGCAACGACATGCTGGCCTATGACGTCGCGATCTGCCTGAACGCGTGGTGCTTCGAGCCCGACCATTCCTTCAACGTCACCAAGGCCCGAGCCTTCCTCAACGCCTATGGCCGGGTGCGCAAGCTGAGCGAGGCGGAAGAGGCTGCGCTGCCGCTGCTGGCGCGCGGCGCTGCGATCCGGTTCCTGCTGACGCGGCTGGTCGACTGGCTCAATGTGCCGCCCGGCGCGCTGGTGAAGCCGAAGGATCCGCTGGAGTATTTTCGCAAGCTGCGCTTCCACCAGAGCGTTTCCAGCGCGCGCGATTACGGGTTGATAGCCTCAGGACTGGTCGCGTGAGCGAGCTCCCCAACGTCACGATCTTCACGGACGGCGCCTGTTCGGGAAATCCCGGGCCCGGCGGCTGGGGCGCAATTCTCAAGTTCGGCGACAAGGAAAAAGAGCTGAACGGCGGCCAGCCGCACACCACCAACAACCAGATGGAATTGATGGCGGCGATCTCCGCGCTCGAAGCGCTGAAGAAGCCGTGCACCGTCGATCTCTACACCGACAGCCAGTATGTCCGGCAGGGCATCACCGGCTGGATCCACGGCTGGAAGCGCAACGGTTGGCGCACCGCCGACAAGAAGCCGGTCAAGAACGTCGAACTGTGGCAGCGCCTCGATGCCGCGCTGAAGGCGCACGAGGTTCGCTGGCACTGGGTGAAGGGCCACGCCGGGCATCCCGAAAACGAGCGCGCGGATCAGCTCGCGCGCGATGGGATCGTGAAGGCAAGGACGCAAGCGCGGGTGGCGGAGTAGGGGCATACGCTCCCTCCGTTCATCATGGCCGGGCTTGACCCGGCCATCCACGCCTTCCACACGCAGCCAAAAACGTGCATGCCCGGGACAAGCCCGGGCATGGCGTCATTGGTGGTACGAAGTGGCCTGAAGCTTACAGCTGCCCCAGCAGTGTATCGCCGCCCGACACCTCGACCTTGCCGGGCATCGCCTCCACATTCAGCTTCTTGACCACGCCGTCCTCGACCAGCATCGAATAGCGCTTGGAGCGGATGCCGAGGCCGTTGCCGGAGGCGTCGAGCTCCATGCCGATCGCCTTGGCGAAGTCGGCATTGCCGTCGGCGAGGAAGATCGCCTCGTCGCGCTGGTCGGTGTCGCGCTTCCAGGCATTCATGACGAAGGCATCGTTGACGGAGACGATCGCGATGGTGTCGACGCCCTTGTCCTTCATGGCATAGGCGTTGAGGAAGATGCTCGGCAGATGCATCTTGTGGCAGGTGCCGGTGTAGGCGCCGGGCACCGCGAACAGCGCCACTTTCTTGCCCTTGAAGATATCGTCGGTGGTCTTCACCTGCGGGCCTTCCGCCGTCATCACGCGGAATTTCGCCTCGGGCAGCTTGTCGCCAGTCTGGATCGCCATCGTCGTTTCTCCATGGAAAGGGCCGGGGCTGTTCTAGAGCATTTTACCGCCGGAGGGAAACGGCTTCAAACAGCCGTGACGAGGCCGCGGTGCCTTTTTCTCGTCCTTGCGAGGAGCTCTTGCGACGAGCCGATGCAGACTGCCTCCGCAGATACATTCTCGGATTGCTTCGCTTATGACGTAAGGGCGCGCAGACGCGCGCCGTTCCGGGACAGAGGCGGCCTTACGCCGCCTGGGCCTTCTTCTCGTCGCGCAGCTCGCGGCGCAGGATCTTGCCGACATTGGTCTTGGGCAGATCGCTGCGGAATTCGATGTGCTTGGGTACCTTGTAGCCCGTCAGCTGCTCGTGGCAGAATTTGATGACGGATTCAGCCGTGAGGTTCGGGTCCTTCCTGACCACGAAGGCCTTCACCGCTTCGCCCGACTTGGCGTCGGGAATGCCGATGACGGCGCATTCCAGCACGCCTGGATGGCTCGCGATCACTTCCTCGATCTCGTTCGGATAGACGTTGAAGCCGGAGACCAGGATCATGTCCTTCTTGCGATCCACGATCTTGGTGTAGCCCTTCTCGTCCATGATGCCGATGTCGCCGGTGCGGAAATAACCGTCCGCCGTCATCACCTTCGCGGTCTCTTCGGGCCTGTTCCAGTAGCCCGACATCACCTGCGGGCCCTTGGCGCAGATCTCGCCGGCCTGGCCGAGCGGCAGCTCGTTGCCATCGTCGTCGCGGATCGAAATCCAGGTCGAAGGCACGGGAATGCCGATCGTACCTGTGAACTCCGTTGCCGTCGCCGGGTTGCAGGTCAGCGTCGGCGAGGTCTCCGACAGGCCGTAGCCTTCGGCGATGAAGCAGCCGGTGATCGCTTTCCATTGATCGGCCACGGGGCGCTGCACCGCCATGCCGCCGCCGTTGGATATCTTCAGCTTGGAGAAGTCGAGCTTCTTGAAGTCGGGGTGATGCATCAGCCCGTTGTAGAGCGTGTTCACTGCCGGGAAGCTGTTGACCTGGTACTTCGCCAGCTCCTTGACGAAGCCTGCGATGTCGCGCGGGTTCGGGATCAAGAGATTGCAGCCGCCGGCGCGCACCGCGAGCAGATAGCAGGCCGTCAGCGCGAAGATGTGATAGAGCGGCAGCGCGCAGACGATCATGAGCTGCTCGACATGCGGCGGCGCATTGAGCGCCGGCTGCAGCCAGGCATCGTTCTGCAAGACGTTGGCCACGATGTTGCGATGGAGCAGCGTGGCGCCCTTTGAGACCCCGGTGGTGCCGCCGGTATATTGCAGGAAGGCGACGTCGCCGGGCGACAATTTCGGCTTGTTGAAGGTCTGGCCACGTCCGGCCGAGAGCGCGTCGTTGAACGACACCGAGCCCGGCAGTGACCAGGCCGGCACCATCTTCTTCACGCGGCGGACGACGAGATTGACGATCATGCCCTTGAAGCCGAGCAGATCGCCCATGCTGGCGACGATGACGTGCTTGACCGTCGTCCTCGCGACCACCTGCTCGACGGTATGCGCGAAGTTCTCCAGCACGATGACGGCTTCGGCGCCGGAATCCTTGAGCTGATGCTCCAGCTCGCGCGGCGTGTAGAGCGGGTTGACGTTGACCACGGCAAATCCGGCGCGCAGCACCGCGGCGGTGGCGACGGGATATTGCAGCACGTTCGGCATCATGATTGCGACGCGAGCGCCGCGCTGCAGGCCGCGACCCTGCAGGTAAGCCGCGAGCGCCAGCGACATCTGGTCGAGGTCGCGATAGGTGATGGCCTTGTCCATGCAGATGAACGCCTTGCGGTCGGCGAACTTCGTAAAGCTCTCCTCAAGCAGGTCGACCAGCGATGCGTATTGCGTCGGCTCGATATCGGCGGGCACGCCGGGCGGATATTGCTTGAGCCAGATGCGCTCCATGGAAACTCCCCTCTCTTGCATCAGAGCCCGTTGTGCCTCGGGCTTGCCTCATTGCCCGCAGTATCGAGCCTGCCGGAACGGCTGGCAAGCGGTCCAGGCTTGGAGGCCGAGGCTTAGGGCAAAGGCTGGAGAGTGGCTACTGGAATCGTCGCAAATCGCTGCCGCAGGTGCGAAGTGCGCTCGCAACCAACGGGCCGGCCGCGTGAACCTAGCTGTTGTTGGGCGCGGGCTTCGGCCTGGTGGCCGCCTTCGGCTTGGCCGGCTTGGCGGCAGCCTGGTCGCTGCTCGCTGCAGGTTTGTCCGTAGACTTGGCCGCGGCATGCTTGCTTGCCGCCGGCTTTGCCGCGGCCTTGGCATCGCTCTTGGCATTGCTCTTGGCAGCCGCGTCCGGCTTTGTGGCCGCGGGTTTTGCAGCCGCTGCCTTCGCATCGGTCTTGGCGCCGGTCTTGGCATCACTTTTGGCATCGCTGCCGGCGTCAGGCTTCTTGGCGACGCGCGGCTTCTTGCCACGCGCCTTCGGCGGACTCTGCTGGTCCGTGTCGGCGGCGACCGCCGCGACCAGGGCTGCGCCGGTGCGAGTCGGGCCGGTGTACACCACGACGGGCTCTGCGGCCGCAGGCGCTGAAGCCATCAGCTCGGAGGCCTTCATCAAAGGGGGCTGGAGGCCTGCGGTGAAGAACGTCACCTGGGCTGCGCCGCCGGTTGCGGAAGCCGGACCGCCCGTCGCGCCATTGGTCGCGATCAACGCATCGTCGTCGTCGCTGGCCGGATGCTTGCGATGACCGCCGCACATTTCCTCGCGCAGGTTCGGCGGAGAGGCATCGACCGGCACGAGGTTTTCGACCGTGCCGAGCGAAGGACGCAGCCACGACAGATTGTCCTGGCTGAAGCCGCGCTCGAGCAGCTGCGCGGCCTTCACCGCGCGCGCGGTGCCGGAGCTGGCGCCGAGCACCACCGCGATCAGGCGGCGGCCGTTGCGGGTGGCCGATGCCACGAGATTATAGCCGGAGGCGCAGATGAAGCCGGTCTTGAAACCGTCGGCGCCGGGATAGCGGCCGATCAGCTTGTTGAAATTCGGCGTGATGCGCTTGCCGAAGCGGATCGCCGGGATGTGCACGTAGGACTCGTATTCCGGCAGGTCGCGCAGGAACGAGCGCGCGAGAATGCCGAGATCGCGCGCCGAGGTGACGTGCCCGTCCGCGGGCAGGCCGTTGGGATTGACGTAGTTGGTCTGCGTCATGCCCAATCGCTTCGCGTTGTCGTTCATCATGTCGGCGAAGCCGTCGATCGAACCGCCGACGCCCTCCGCGAGCACCACCGCCATGTCGTTCGCCGACTTGACCATCATCATCTTCAGCGCGTTGTCGACGGTCACCTGTGTTCCCGGACGGAGGCCCATCTTCGAGGGCGACTGCGAGGCGGCCATCGGCGACACCGTCAGCAGCGTGTCGAGCGTGATCTTGCCGTCCTTCACCGCTTTCAAGGTCACATAGGCGGTCATGATCTTGGTGACGGAGGCCGGATACCAGGGAATGGTCGCGTTCTCGGCTTGCAGCACCTTGCCGCTGTCGGCTTCGATCAGCAGCAGCGCTTCGGCATTGGCGAGGCTCGGCAGGACAAGCGCACCGATGGCGAGCGCTGCAGCGAACAGGTTGAACAGGGACTTGCGAAGCAGCGGGCGAAAGGCGTGCACTATCCGATTCCGGTCCTGGGAGATCCGCCTGATACGGACGGTTCTCGTGTGATGTACGCTCTGAAATCCAGCGCCGCCGCTTGCGGCGGTCGCAAACCTATACCGGCTCGTGCGTCGAGAATAGGGGCTTCCGCCTGGTATTCCGCAATGAAATAGGCCGAATTTCGACGGTGCTGCGGGGACTTGTTGAGGGGACTTGGTCAGGAGGATTTGGCGGCGGAAGCCGCGGCCTCGGCGGCACTCGCGCCGTGCCGTGCGTTTGCCTGTCCCTGTGTTTGTTCCCGTTCCTGCACCATGAACTGAGCCTTGGCGAGCTCGGCAAAATGGCCGCCCTTGGCCACGAGTTCATCGAAAGTTCCGCTTTCGATCACGCGTCCGTTCTCGAACACCAGGATCCGCGTGGCGTTGCGAATGGTCGAGAGGCGGTGCGCGATCACGAAGGTGGTGCGGCCCTTCATCACTTCATCGAGAGCGGCGTTCACCTTGGCCTCGGTGACCGCGTCGAGCGCGCTGGTGGCCTCGTCCAGGATCAGGATCGGTGGGTCCTTCAGCAGCGCGCGCGCGATCGACAGCCGCTGCCGTTCGCCGCCGGACAGCATGCGGCCGCGCTCGCCGGCATTGGTCTCGAAGCCGCCGCTGCGCTCGATGAAATCGAGCGCCTGCGCGCGCTCCGCAGCCTTGCGCATCTCGGCTTCGGTCGCATCCGGCTTGCCCACGCGCAGATTCTCCGCGATCGAACGGTTGAACAGGAGCGCTTCCTGAAACACGACGCCGATGTTTCGGCGCAGCGATGTCAGCGTGACGCCGCGCACGTCCATGCCGTCGATCCTGATGAAGCCGGATTGCGGATCGAAGGCGCGATGCAGCAGCGCGATCGCGGTCGACTTGCCGGCGCCCGTCGGGCCGACCAGCGCGATGGTCTGGCCGGGCAGCGCCGTGAAGGAGAGGTCCTCGACCGCCGGTCGCTTGCCGTCATAGGAGAAGGTGACGTCGTTGAACTCGACGAGACCCGACAGCCTGCCCGCATCGATCGCGTCATGCCGGTCGTGGACTGCCGGCACGGCATCGAGCACGCCGAAGAACTCGCGCAGGCGCGGGGCTTCCATGAACACGTTGTTGATGAAGCTCACCACCTGCTCGAGCTTCTGGATCAGCAGCGTCGCGAAGCTCACGAACATCACGATCTCGCCGACCGAGCTGAGACCCTGCCCATGCAGTGCGATGCCGAGCGTGAAGATCGCGAGCACGGTGATGGTGGTGGAGGCGCGCGTGATCACGGTGACGAGCGCCCACCAGGACAGCACCGGCATCTGCGCCGCAAGCAGCTGGTCGGCAACCGAACGCAGTCCCTGCACCTCGGATTCGACGCGCACGAAGCTCTGCACGAGCGCGACGTTCCCGAGCGCGTCGGATGCGCGCGCGGAGAGTTCGCTGTACTGCTCCTCGACCGCCATCTGCATGCCGAAGGTCCTGCGCACGACGAAGGTCGTCAACGCGGTGAAGACGATGCACAGCACGAAGAGAAGGATCGCGAGCCGCCAGTTCAGATACAGCGACAACGGCAGCAGCACCACGACCGACAGGATCGCGGCAAAATGCTCGCGGAAAAAGCCGAGCCAGAGCCGCCATAGCGCATCGGTGCCGTTGAGCATCACCTTCATCAACCGGCCCGAATGGGTGCCGGAATGGAACGTCAGCGGCAGCTGCAGGATGTGCTCGAAATAGCTCGTCAGCACCGCCTGACGCTGCCGGTGGGAAAGCCGGTCCGCTTGCAGTGCAACGAGCGCGCTGCAGGCGATTGTGAACAGCCCGAACGCCACCCAGGCCATCAGGAATGGCCATGCGGAATTCGAGCCCTGCACCGTCTTGCCGGAGAGCACGTCGACGATGCGCCCGAACAGCACCGGCTCGGCGAATTGCGAGGCGGCGAGCAGAAGATTTGCGAAGGCCAGCAACCAGCCCAGCCGCGCCTCCTTGCCGAGCAGCTCGAGAACGCGGGTATAGAGGCTGAAGATGGACATGAGGCGGCGCTGACCGGGACAGGCGATTTGACGATGGGATTGCATTTTAAGCAGGGATCGTCAGCGAGATACAGCGGAAGCTTTTGGCGTCTTTAGCCGATCTATCGAGTGGCCGAGCCTGTGCGGGGTCGGCGCGCATCCTTCAACCTGAACAGGAGATGAGCGGCGGTTGCGTCATGTTTACGCAACCCCGTTCAGCTTGTGTTGGGTTTGGGGAACCCAAGATGGGATGCAGGTGTTTGAAGGACTTGAGCCTGTCTCGAGGCACCCCAGAGGTCCCAAGGAGGGTCCAAATCATGTTCGACCGATTTGCGAAATTTGCTGGCCGCAAGGCCGTTCTTGCCACCGCGGCGGTGCTCGCGCTGACCGCCGTCGCCCCCACCGCATCGTTCGCAGGCGGCCGCCATTGGCATGGTGGTGGCGGTGCGGCCTTCGCCGGCGCGGCCATTGCCGGCGCCATCGGCACCGGCCTTGCGATCGCAGCGACCCGTGACGCCTACGCCTATGATGCGGGTCCGGGTTACTACTACGACAGCGGCCCGGCCTACTATGGCGGCCCCGGCTATGGCTCCTATTACTACGGCTCGGGCTATCAGGAGCGCTATGGCGGCTACGACAAGGTCTGCGCCCACGGCTATTCCGGGTACGGTTGCAATTAACCGTTCGGCCATAAGCCATCGACCAAACAGGCCGGCGCGCTCGCGCCGGCCTTTTTGCCTTTATTGTCAAGCGTTAACGCGTCGACCATTTGTTTAGAGTAATTTTGCGTCCATGAGTGATTCGCTTGAGCGGCTATATCTGGCTGTGCTCGCGGCCAGGGACCTTGATCCGGCAATCTCGCGTACCGCGCGGCTGTTTCAGCGCGGCCCCTCCAAAATGGCGAAGAAGCTGGCCGAAGAGGCCATCGAGGTCGTGATCGATGCGGTCAACGGCGACACCGAAGCGGTGATCCGGGAAAGCGCCGACCTGCTCTACAATCTCACCGTGCTCTGGGCTTCCGCCGGCGTCCGTCCCGAAGATGTCTGGCGTGAAATGTCGCGACGGGAAGACATGCTCGGCATTGCCGAAAAGCTGCCGAAATCGTCGATGAAGCTGCCCAAGGTCGCGTCACCCCCTACCTCGGCCCGGCGTCCAATCGTCGCGATCGAGGGCCGTTCGGCACGGAAACGGCACTAAATCATCACAAACTCACGATGGACAAATCCGTCACATGGTGCTTGATCGCGGCGCCATGCTGAAACGTATCTACGATTGGTGCATCGACGCCGCCCACAAGCCCTATGCGCTCTGGATCATGGGTGCCGTGGCTTTCGCCGAAAGCTCGTTCTTTCCCGTTCCCCCGGATGTGATGCTGATCCCGATGTCACTGGCGCGCCCGCAGCGTGCCTGGGTCTATGCGGCGATCTGCACGGCGACGTCGGTGTTGGGCGGCCTGCTGGGCTATGCCATCGGCGCGCTCCTGTTCGACTCGGTCGGCCACTGGCTGATCCAGGTCTACGGCCTCGGCGACAAGGTCGATGCTTTTCGTGCCTCCTACGCCCAGTGGGGCGCGGTCATCATCCTGCTCAAGGGACTGACGCCGATCCCCTATAAGCTCGTCACCATCACCTCGGGCTTTGCCGGCTACAATCTCGTCCTTTTCATCCTGTGCTCGGTCGTCGCGCGCGGCGGACGCTTCTTCATCGTGGCGATCCTGCTCAACCGCTATGGCGACTGGATCCGCGAGCGGATCGAGAAGCATCTCGGCCTGTGGGTCGCGCTCGGCGCTGCCGTGCTGGTGCTTGGCTTCGTGGTGGCGATCAAGCTGATCTAGGATTTGAATCGGCGGCGGCTTTGCCGCTGGGCCGGCTTCGGCTACGCTTGCCTGCATGATGGTTCGATCCGGCAATCCGGTGGTGCGGCTCGGGACGCTGAAATCAGCAGTGCTGCTGTTGCTTGCTGTCGGTGGGGCCGGATGGGCGCAATCCGCGCCGCCGTCGCTCGGCTTGCAGGAGCAGGGACCGCTGGCCGCGCCGCCGTCCTCGACGCCGGCTCCCTCGGCCCCGCCCGCGCGGGAGGAAAACCCCGGCCTGTTCAACGAAATGGGCAAGCTGTTCGACAAGCTGCCATCGATCCTGCCGCCCACCAAAAGCCCCGGCGAGACCATCAACGATCTGTCTCGCCTGGCACGGCCGGCCACCATGGTGTCGGGCCGCGCGGCCTGTCCGGTTTCGTCCAATGGCGCGCCCGACTGCAAGCCCGCCGCCGACCAGCTCTGCCAGAGCAAGGGCTACAGGGAAGGCAAGAGTCTGAACACCGACGCTGCCGAGAAGTGCTCGGCCAAAGTTCTCATTCCGGGCAGGCAACGCAAACCGGATGATTGCCGCACCGATACCGTCGTCACCAGCGCGCTGTGCCAGAACTAGGGACGTCGCGCGAGCAGCAAGGAGCGCCCATGAGCCGCACGGAGCAGGACTTCCTCGGACAACGTGAGATCGCCGACGACATCTACTACGGCGTCCAGACCATCCGGGGTAAGGAGAACTTCCACATCACCGGCATTCCGATGAACCAGGAGCCTTACTTCGTGAAGGCGCTCGGTTACGTGAAGAAGGCCGCTGCGATGGCCAACCGCGACCTGGGCGCGATCGACGCCAAGGTCGCCGATGCCATCATCCTCGGCTGCGACCGCGTCATCGCCGGCGACATGATGGACCAGTTCGTCACTGATTTTATCCAGGGCGGCGCCGGCACCTCGACCAACATGAATGCCAACGAGGTGATCGCCAATCTCGCGCTGGAATCACTCGGCTTCGTCAAGGGCGACTACCAGCACGTCAGCCCGAACGACCACGTCAATTACGGCCAGTCGACCAACGACACCTATCCGACCGCGTTTCGGCTGGCGCTGATCCTGCGGCTCGAGAGCTACATGACGGCGCTGCGCCAGCTTCAGGAGGCGTTCTTCGCCAAGGGCCGCGAATTCGATCGCGTGCTGAAGATGGGGCGCACGCATTTGCAGGATGCGGTGCCGATGTCGCTCGGCGCCGAGTTCAGGGGATGGGGCACCACGATCGGCGAGGAGGTCGACCGCATCTCGGAAGCGCGCGCGCTGCTGCGCGAGATCAATCTCGGCGCCACCGCGATCGGCACCTCTGTCACTGCCGCGGTCGGCTATCCCAAGCTCGCAGTCCGGCACCTGAGCGCGCTGACCGGGGTCGACTTCATTCTCGCCGGCGATCTCGTGGAAGCGACGTCGGACACCGGCGCCTATGTGCAGCTCTCCGGCGTGCTGAAGCGCACCGCGAGCAAGCTGACGAAAATCTGCAACGATATCCGCCTGCTGGCCTCCGGTCCGCGTGCCGGCTTCAACGAGATCAATTTGCCACAGCTCCAGCCGGGCTCCTCGATCATGCCGGGCAAGGTCAATCCCGTCATCCCCGAGGTCGTCAACCAGACGAGCTTCCTCGTCATCGGCCTCGACACCACGGTGACGCTGGCGGCGAGTGCCGGCCAGCTCCAGCTCAACGTGATGGAGCCGGTGATCTCGTTCGCGCTGTTCTTCTCGATCCGTACCATGGAGCGCGCGGTCAACAGCCTGCGCGAGAATTGCGTCGTCGGCATCACCGCCAACGAGGAGCACACCCGCAACATGGTGCTGAACTCGCTCGGTATCGTCACCGTGCTGAAGCCGCTGCTCGGCTACAAGCAATGCGCCGAGATCGCACGCGAGGGCTACAAGAGCGGCAAGTCGCTGCACCAGATCGTGGTGATCGAACGCAAGCTGCTGACGCAGGAGAAATGGGACGAGATGTTCTCGTTCGAGCGCCTGATCAATCCGGATTTGACCGGGTAGGCTCGCGCCATCCGCAAGTCTCTCCTCGTCCCCGCGAGGAGTCCTTGCGACGAAGCAATCCAGACTGTCTCTATGGAAAGACACTGGATTGCTTCGCTTCGCTCACAATGACGGAGAAGGCGGATAGACTGCACGCGGTCGGAATTCCGCGCGTTGGAATTGTGGTAAGGGCGTCCGCCGCGGCGTCGCAACGCAATGCTTGACAGTGGAAAGATTGCCTTGTTGGTATGGCCCCCAACCTTCAATGCGTCCGCCAGCAAAGGATCGTTCCACCATGTCCATGCCTGCTCTGTTCAAGGGGCGCCTGTCGATCCCGGTGATCGGTTCGCCGCTCTTCATCATCTCGGTGCCCGATCTCGTGATCGCGCAGTGCAAGGCGGGCGTGGTCGGCTCGTTTCCGTCGCTGAACGCGCGCCCGCCGGAGCTGCTCGACGAATGGTTGGCGCGGATTACCGAAGAGCTCGCGGCCTATGACCGCGCCCACCCCGACAAGCCATCGGCGCCGTTCGCGGTCAACCAGATCGTGCACAAGTCGAACAACCGGCTCGACCACGACATGCAGCTTTGCGCCAAGTACAAGGTGCCGATGATCATCTCCTCGCTCGGCGCGCGCGAGGAGCTGAACCAGGCCGTTCACCGCTGGGGCGGCATCGTCTTCCACGACGTGATCAACCAGAAGTTCGCCCGCAAGGCGATCGAGAAGGGCGCCGATGGCCTGATCCTGGTCGCGGCCGGCGCCGGCGGTCACGCCGGCACCATCTCGCCGCTCGCTTTCGTCGCCGAAACCCGCAAATGGTTCGACGGCCCGATCGCGCTGTCGGGCGCCATCGGCAACGGCAAGGCGATCCGCGCCGCGCGCATCCTCGGTGCCGACTTCGCCTATATCGGCTCGGCCTTCATCGCGACCAAGGAAGCCAACGCGGTCGAGAAGTACAAGGAGATGATCGCGGGCTCGACGGCCGACGACATTGTCTATTCCAACCTCTTCACCGGCGTGCACGGCAATTATCTGAAACCTTCGATCCTCGCAGCCGGCATGGATCCGGAGAACCTGCCGACATCGGATCCATCGAAGATGAACTTCGGTACCGATGCATCAGGCGAACGCCCCAAGCCGAAGGCCTGGAAAGAGATCTGGGGCTCGGGCCAGGGCATCGGCAGCGTCGACGGCATCGTCCCCGCCGCCGATCTGATCGCGCGCTTCAAGAAGGAATATGAGGAAGCGATCGATCCGCCGTTGTGATCGGTCTCGCAATGAGCGCCATCTACAGCGTCGACGGCAACAACGTCGTCACCAGCCCCAATGCCGCAGGGCCATGGGATCGGCGCATGCAGCACGGCTCGGCGCCATCTGCGCTGGCGGCATGGGCGGCGGAGCGCATTCCGACGCCCGTGCCGATGAACATCGCGCGTGTCAGCATCGACCTGATGCGCCCGGTGCCGGTCGGGCCGCTCACGATCGAGACGGACATCTTGCGCGAGGGCCGCAAGATCCAGCTCTGCGGGATCAAGCTGCTCGCCGGCGGCGTGCAGGTCGTTGGCGCCACCGTGCTCAAGATCAAGCAACAGTCTCAGCCGCTGCCTGATGACGTCAGGGATCCGCCGGTCGCGCTGCCGCCGCCCGAGGATTCGCTGGTCGAGGACGGGCACGGCGCGACCAGTCCGTTCGCGGGCATGGTCTCCATGCGCGCGGCGCGCGGCCGCTTCGGCCAGGCCGGCGCCGGCGCGATCTGGTTTCGGCTGGACCATCCGCTGGTTGAAGGTGAGGCGGTCTCGCAGGCCGTGCGCGCCGTGGTCGCCGCCGATTTCTCCAACGGCACCGCCTCGACGCTCGACTTCGGCGCCTGGACCTATATCAACGCCGACCTCACCGTGAGCCTTGCGCGCCAGCCGGTCGGCGATTGGATTTTGCTCGACGGTGAATCCTGGATCGGCCCTGACGGTGCAGGGCTCGCGATGTCACGCTTGGCTGATCGGCAGGGCTATTTCGGCCGCGCGATTCAGAGCCTTGTGATCGAGAAGCGGTGAAGGCACTGGTCAGGGGGCAGGCGGCGCCTCACCGGTAAAACATCGACGGCGGCACCCCGAAGTGCCGGCGGAACATTGCCGCAAATGCACTCTGGCTCGCGTAGCCGCAATCGAAGGCGACGTCGATGATCTTCTCGCCGGAGGCCAGTCGGCGCAGCGCGCGCAGCAGCCGCGCCTGCTGTCGCCATTGCGCGAAGCTCATGCCGGTCTGTTTCGCGAACAGGCGATGCACTGTCTTGGCGGTGACGCCGACGCGATCCGCCCATTGTTCGGCGGTTGAACCGTCGGACGGATCGTCGGCGATTGCCACGCAGATCGCACGAAGCCTGGCGTCATCGGGAAAGGGCAGATGCAGCGGCAGTGCGTCCGAGACGCGCAACTCGTCGAGCAGCAGCCGCATCAGGCGGCCGTCGCGGCCAGTCTCGTCGTAGTCGATCGGAATGCGCGTGGCCGCGATGATCAGCTCCCGCAGCAGCGGCGATACCGCGAGTACGCAGTTCTTTTCCGGCAGATGCGGTGATGCCTGCGATTCGACGAACACCGTCCGGATCCGCACCTGCCCCGACATGATCGTCTCGTGGTCCAGACCAGGCGCAAGCCAGACCGCCCGGTTCGGCGGTACGATCCACGTGCCCGCGGCCGAACGCACCACCATGACGCCTTCGATCGCGTAGAGCAGCTGCGCGGTCGGATGCGCGTGCACGCCGGTGGAGGCGCCATCCGGATAATCCGCTTCCATCCCCACCAGGGGGCGATGGGTCGCGTGGAAGGCAAGATGGCGCGAGGTTAGTTCGTCCAGCATGTCTCAATCTCGACAGTCACGGTCAGTCTAGAGCGATACGGACGCTCGCGGAAGCGCTACGCCCGGCTTCACCATTTCGAGCTCAACGGTTGAAACCATGGCCACCAAGCCCGCTTTCCTCTATCCGTTCTTCGCCATCGTGCTGTGGGCAGGAAACGTCATCGTCTCACGGTTGTCCGCCCACGCCATCGGCCCCGAGGCGATCACGTTCTATCGCCTCCTGCTCGCGGTCGGATTGATGAGCCTGTTCGTCGGGCGGCCTGCTTGGTGCAACCGCGCGGCCATCTGGCCGCATCTTGGCCAGTTCGCCGTCCTCGGCTTTCTGGCGATGTGCCTGTTCCAGAGCCTGTCATATCTCGCAGCCGAGACCAGCACCGCGACCAACATGGCGGTGTTCACCGCGCTGACGCCGCTGCTCACGGTGCTGCTGAGCGCGCTATTGCTGCGCGAGACGCCGACTGTGGGCCTCGTCGGGGGCGGCGTGCTGTCGCTCGCCGGCCTCGTTTATCTCGTCAGCGGCGGCGATCCGGCCGCGTTGCTGCGCAACGGCGTGCATCCGGGCGATCCCCTGATGTTCCTCGCCGCGCTGGTCTATGCGCTCTATGGCGTTCTGCTGAAGCGCTGGGATCTGCCCGTGGTTGGTTGGCAATCGACCTACATGCAGGCGCTGTGCGCGCTGGCCATCATGTTTCCGGCCTTTCTCGCCACGCCGGCGCCGATGCGCGCTCTCAATGCCGAGACGTTGCCGCTGATCGCCTATGCCGGCGGGCTTGCCTCGATCGTGCTGCCGTTCCTGTGGGTCCGCGGCGTGCAGATCCTGGGTCCCAATCGTTGTGCGATTTTCATGAATCTGCTGCCGGTGCTCACCGCGTTGGGTGCCATTCTGCTGCTCGGCGAACCCGTCCGCGCCTCCGATGTGATCGGTGGTGGTGTTGCGCTTGCCGGCGTCGGCTGCGCTGCGCTGTTTCGTCGGCCGCTATGGATGTCGAAGCCCGTGATGGGAGCGCCCGGCAATTAACCGGCAGGCTTCCGCCGCCGCGGAAGGGATGCCTAGCATCCTGCCAGTTCATAATCCGTAGAAGATCTTGATCTCCCACAGCACCACGATGATAGCCGTGATCAACGTGACCGCGGCGACTGCACTTTCCAGGGAAGCGACTCTCATGTCCCACTCCGCTTCCCCAGCCCCAGAAGCGATGTAGTTGATTCCCTGATTTGCCGGCAATCGGGCGGGCGCACGGACGCGCACTCCGTCGCGCATTGTGGTGCCGGCGCCACAACGACACCGTAATATCCCGGGTGAAAACGCTGATTGTTTCGGAGGGTTCGCGCGATGCGTGTGGTCCGAACCCGGTGCTGCAATCAGGGAGATTACCCGACCATCCGGCCCCGGCCGCTCCAAAAGCCGGCGCGCAGCACCTTCTTGTCGATCTTGCCCACACCGGTCATCGGCAGCTGCTTGACGAACTGGATCTGCTTTGGTGCATGCGCGGAGCCCTTTCGCGTCCGCACCATATTGATCAGCTCGTCCGGATCGGGCTTCGTACCCTCGCGCGGCACGACGATGGCCGTGACGGCCTCGCCCCATTTCTCGTCGGGGATTCCGACCACCGCGACCATCGCGACATCTGCATGTTGCGACAGCACGTCCTCGACCTCGCGTGGAAAGATGTTGAAGCCGCCGGTGACGATCATGTCCTTCTTGCGGTCGAGGATGAACATGTAGCCGCGTTCGTCCTGGCGCGCGATGTCACCGGTATGGACCCAGCCGTTCTTCAACGTTTCGGCGGTTATCTCCGGCCGCCTCCAGTATTTCGCCATGACATGCGGCGCGCGCACGCAGATCTCGCCGGGGTCGCCCGCCTTCACCTCCTGGTCGTCGTCGTCGAGAATCCTGACCTCGCAGGCCGCGATCGGGAAACCGCAGGACAGGAACAGCTCTGGCGTCTTGGCGTCGTGATCCCGTTTGCGCAGCACCGAGACCGGATAGCACTCGGTCTGGCCATAGAGCTGCGAGAACACCGGGCCGATGCGCTCTATGCCTTCCACCAACCGGCTCGGCGACATCGCAGAGGCGCCGTAAAGCACGAGATCGAGCGAGGAGAGATCGGTCTTGCCGAGCGCGGGATGGTCGAGCAGCACATAAATCATGGTCGGCACGAACAGCGTGAAATTGATCCGCTCGCGGGCGATCGTCGCCAGCACGGCTTCGGGATCGAAACCCCCGAGCATGTGCACGCTGCCGCCGCGCATCAGTGTCGGCAGCACCTTTGTGCCTGCGACGTGGCTGATCGGCGCGACCGTGAGATAGCGCGGGGCGTCGGGGATTTCGAAGTCGGCGAGGATCGCGCCGGCAGCGCCGGCATTCTCGCGGTGATAGCGCAGCGCCCCCTTGGACTTGCCCGTGGTGCCGCCGGTGTAGTTCAGCGTGGAGAGATCGTCGAGACCAGCGAGGCACCGCGCGCCGGCATGTCCCGCGCTCTCGGTCGCGGCCAGCAGATCGACGCCGTAATCGGCCGGCCCCCTCGTGAAGACAGCCTTGAGCAGCGTCGCCTGCGCGGCGAGCTCGCCAGCGCCCGTAGCGTCTGCGCACAAGCCGAGGACGATGCGTAGAGCGGATCGGACATATGTTTCCTCGTTGCTTTGTCATCGGCTTCTCGCGTGCCAATGTTGTCGAGGACTCTAGCAGAGAGAGGGAGGTCTGGGTGGCATCCGATCGACTGCAACATGTTCGCGATCGTCTGAGCTTGCCGCTGATCGCGGCGCCGATGTTTCTGGTGTCAGGCGTCGAGCTCATGGTCGCGGCTTGCCGCAACGGCGTGATCGGCAGTTTTCCCACCGTGAATTGCCGCAGTACGGAACGGCTTGATGCGTGGCTCACCGAGATCGCAACGCGGTTGCGGCAGCACGAGGATCAGACCGGCTGCAGGGCCGCGCCGCTCTGCCCGAATTTGATCGTGCATCGCTCCAATGCACGGCTGGAGCAGGATCTTGCCGTGCTGCTCAATCACCGGCCCGAAATCGTCATCACGTCGGTCGGCTCGCCCGCGCCGGTGTTGCAGCCGCTGCATGATGCGGGCGCGCTGGTGCTGGCGGATGTTGCTTCCATCCGCCATGCCGAACGCGCGGCGGCGGCAGGCGCCGACGGGCTTGTGCTGCTTACCGCCGGCGCTGGTGGGCAGACCGGCTGGCTCAATCCGTTTGCCTTCGTCCGCGCGGTGCGCGCGTTCTACGACGGCATCATCGTGCTCGCCGGCGGCATCAGCGACGGCCGCGCGCTGCATGCGGCCGAAGTGCTCGGTTGCGATCTCGGCTACATGGGCACCAAATTCATCGCGACGCACGAGAGCATGGCGGACGAGCGCCACAAGCAGATGCTGGTCGACAGCACCGCCGACGACATCCTGCTCACCACCGCGTTCACGGGCCTGCAGACCAGCATGCTGACCCCGTCGATCGTGGCGGCCGGGCTTGATCCTGACGATCTGCCGGCACGCGGTGCCATCGACATCGGCAAGGACATCGACGTCGGTGCGCGTGAGAACCGGCCGCAGCGTTGGCGCGACATCTGGAGCGGCGGGCATTCGACTTCAGGCGTCGCCGGCGTGATGGCGGTCGACGAACTCGTGGCGCGGACGGTCACGGAGTACCGCGAGGCTCGCGAGCGGTAATCTTCTGCGCCCTGGTTCGGTTAATCTCGCATGGCTCCGCAAGCCGGCGCTTAACGGGAGATTAACCAACCCTCGCCAAGAATCCCCAACAGGGCCGCCAATCAGGACCGAGAGGGACAGGCGATGGATTTCGATTTTCTCAACAGCAAGACCTCGGCAACGCTGGACGAAATCCGCGTCCGCGTCGCCCATGCGCTGGCCCGCCACCCGCTGTGCCGCAATGTCCGCTTCGACATCGTCAGCGTCCCCCGGACCCGCCGGGGCGGCAATTGGACGGTGACGTTGCAGTCCGTCGAGCCGCGCGCCGTCTGGGAGGCCTCCGAGATCGTCGCCGACATCCAGGATGCCTATGATCTGGCGCTAGCTGCCTGATCTTACTTGGTATTCTGGATTCGTCGCCGCAGGCAGGGTGATTGTCGCCGCAAAGGCACACTCAAGCCTTAATTCGTTCCCTTTTGCTGGGCATCTCTAACAACAACGTGAAGCGGCCCTTCCGGAGAGACGTTTGTCCAGAGCCATCACCATCACCGTGCTGACCTGCTTGCTGGTCCTCGGTGCAGCCACCACCGCCATTCTAGGCCGTGACAGCGTGCCGAGCGCCGGTGCCGAGATGATCACGCAGGCACAGCCGCCGAAGCAGATCACCGCCAACCGCGCCGCCAAGGCGGACCGGCTGGTTCCGACACTGGCGCTGGCCTCGGCCGCGATCGAGCCCGTTCAGGTGCCGGCCGACAAGCTGTCCCAGGCGCCCGTTCTGACCGAGCCGCTGCGCCAGGCCTTTGCCGCGTCCACGCCCGCCGATTTCCCCATGCCCAAAGCTGTCGAGTCAACGGCTGTTGAGCCTAAGGCCGGCAACACCAAGGTGGCCTCGTTGGAGGCGCCTGTTGCTGCCGAGGTCACCGTCGCGCTCCACGACGCCCCGGCCAAGCCGAAGGTCGCCGCCAGGCCGCAGCCGCAAAAGACCTATTCGCTGCTCTCTGACGTGCAGATCGCCGGCATCAGGGATCGCCTGAAATTGTCGTCGTCGCAGGAATATTACTGGCCCTCGGTCGAGAGCGCGCTGCGCAACGTCGTCCGCAAGATCTCCGCGAACAAGCTCTCCAATCCGAACGGGCCGAACGTGCAGATCGATCCGAACTGCGACGAGGTCCAGCAATTGAAGTCGGCCGCTATGCCGCTGTTGTTCCAGTTGCGTGACGACCAGAAGGAAGAAGTGCGCAAGCTCGCCCGCGTCATCGGACTCGAGAAGGTCGCCGAGCAGATCTGACAGGACATTCCCTCACGGGGAACCTGTTCCATCAGGAACATCCGACAATCGTCGGGCGTTGCCCGCTCCGAAGAGGGAGTGGACCTATGCGCGCCTTGACAGCGTATTTCGTCGGCGCCGGATCGATCATTGCCGCCATCGCCATTGGTCTCGGCGGCGGCATCGTTGCCGGCAACATCATGCATCCGATCGCGCCCAAGCAGGGACCCGACACAGCCAAGGCGGCGCAACGCGCCGAAGCCGCCACGCCGGTGACGACGAATGCGCCATCGGAGCGTGTGCAATATCTCACGGGATCACAGTCGTTCGGCGCGATGATCGCCGCGCCGGCTCAGGCACAAGGCGAAGCGAAACCCGATGCCGGAACTAGTCAGGCCAGCGCTGAGCCGCCCAAGCCAACGCCTTCACCATCTCCGCAAGCAACGAAACCCGCCGAGCAGCAGGCCTCCACAGAGCCGGCATCTCCTCCCGACAATGCCTATGCGAAGGCCAGCAATTCCGACGTGAAGCGCGCCGCATCCGAACGACGGCGGGCGGAACGGCACGAGCGCTGGGCGCGCCACCGTTACGAGCAACGAGATGCCCGCGGCATGCGCGATCAGACCAATTGGGATGATGTGGCACGCAACGTCCGCGAGGATTCCAACGCGCGCGACTACGCCAGCCGGCCGCGCGGCGGCTTCCCGCAAATCCGGCTCTTTGGTCTCGATGACGACGACTAAAGGGAGACGGGATTGAGTTGGAGTCGCCGTCGCGCGTTCCGTGGCAGCCCGTTCCTCGAACGCTGCGCGCGCCCTGTCGCGTGATGTGTCGCGGCTAAAGCGTCTCCACCCGTGGCGGCGGATATCGCCGCACCAGCACCGACAGCGGCAGGCGCCGCTCGTCCGCCGGCAGCTCCAGCCAGGCCAGCACCAGCGGCCGCTTCCAGTCACCGAGGCCGAAATCCATGTCGATCCATTTCTGCGGCTCGGGCCCGTCGAGCCCGCGGACCCAGACGAAATAGCGGGGCAGGTCGTCGGCCTCCGTGTCGGTCGTGCGTCTTCCGGCCATCACATGCTCACTGCATCGACATGCGTTCGCCGCAGGATATAGGTATTGCCGTGGCGAAGTCGAAGGTCGCCGAGCCGCCGATCGACCGGGCGCCTGGGTTTGGAGAACATGAGCGAAGCTGTGATCGATGCTTGGCGCGACGTGTTGCAGGTCGCGACGCGGCTGGCTCGCTCCCGGTTTTCAACCGGGCGATCGAAGGCCAGGGAATCATGCACGGCCTCGCGATTTTCACCCGATTGGGCACGGGGAGCCTGGCTTATCGCGAGCAGAGATGCCGCGGACGCGTCTCGCGCATTCAACCGGCAAAAACGCTTGCGCCGGTATCGGCGCTACTGACCCGTTCGCGGAACAAGCCGAAGAGTTCACGGCCGACCCCCACATGCGCCCCCGAGAGATCTGCTTGCGCATGCACTCGTGTGGCCCAGTCGCCGGGATCGACGAGCACCTCGAGCCGGCCGGCGGCGGCGTCGAGCCGAACGACGTCGCCATCGCGAATCCGTGCAATCGCGCCGCCCTCGGCTGCTTCCGGAGTGACGTGGATGGCTGCAGGAACCTTGCCGGACGCACCTGAAAGCCGCCCATCCGTCACAAGCGCGACCTTCAGGCCGCGATCCTGAAGTGAGCCAAGAGGCGGCATCAGCTTGTGCAACTCGGGCATGCCGTTGGCCTTCGGACCCTGGAATCGGACCACCGCGATAAAATCACCCACGAGTTCGCCCGCAGCGAAAGCCTTTTGCAGATCCTCCTGGGAATGGAATACGCGTGCAGGCGCCTCGATGACCTGGCGCTCGGTCGAGACCGCGGATGTCTTGATGACGGCGCGGCCGAGATTGCCCGTCAGAACCCGTAGACCGCCCGTTGTTTGGAAAGGCTCGGCGGCTCCTCGAAGCACGGCAGGATCGCCGCTGGCGACGGGGCCGTCATGCCACGTCAAGGCTCCCTCGGCATCGAGCGCCGGCTCCTGCAGGTAGGCGTCCAGTCCATCGCCGCAAACGGTTGTGACGTCGCGGTGAAGCAGCCCCTCCGCCAGCAGTTCCCGTATCAACATGCTCATCCCGCCGGCCGCGTGAAAATGATTCACGTCTGCCGAGCCATTGGGATAGATGCGCGCGAGCAGCGGGGTCACCTGCGCGAGATCGGCGAAATCGTCCCACGTGAGGCTGAGGCCGGCCGCGGCACCCATGGCAACCAGATGCAGCGTCAGGTTGGTCGAGCCACCTGTCGCATGCAGCCCGACGATGCCGTTGACGAAAGCGCGCGCGTCAAGCATCCGGCCAATCGGGGTATATTGATTGCCGAGCGCGGTGATGTTCAACGCCCGCTTGGTGGCTGCGCGGGTCAGTGCATCGCGCAAGGGCGTGTTCGGTGTCACGAAGGATGCCCCCGGCAAATGCAGACCCATGATTTCCATCAACATCTGGTTGGTGTTGGCCGTGCCGTAGAAAGTGCAGGTGCCCGCGCCATGATAGGCCTGCGCTTCAGCTTCCAAGAGCGCTTCGCGACCGAGCTTTCCTTCCGCGTAGGCCTGCCGGATCTTCGACTTGGCATCGTTGCCAAGGCCTGAAGTCATCGGACCGGATGGAATGAATATCGCGGGCAAATGCCCGAACGAGAGCGCGCCGATGACGAGGCCAGGCACGATCTTGTCGCAAATGCCGAGAAACACCGCAGCATCGAAGGTTTGATGCGACAGCGCGACCGCGGTGGACAAGGCGATGACGTCCCGCGAAAACAGCGAGAGCTCCATTCCCGCTTCGCCTTGCGTGATGCCGTCGCACATCGCAGGGACGCCGCCCGCGACCTGGGCAACTCCACCGGCTGCGCGCGCGCTTTGACGGATCAACTCAGGGAAGCGCTCGTAGGGCTGATGGGCCGAGAGCATGTCGTTGTAGGCGGTGACAATTCCGACGCTGGGAACGTGGCCATCCTGCATCGCCTTCTTGTCGTGCGTTCCGCAAGCCGCGAAGGCGTGGGCTTGATTGGCGCATCCCAATCGCCGCCGCACCGGCGTAGTGGCCGCTGCCGTGATGCGGTCGAGATAGCGTGCACGGCTGTCGTGACTGCGGCGAGCGATGCGATCCGTCACCTCGGCGACCCGCGCATTGACCCTTGCATCGATCGTCATAGAAGCCTCCTGTTCAGGAATATTCCGTCTGCAATGCCCGCCTCTGCGCCATCGGCGGATCGAGCCGAGGTCATGGACCGTCCTCCGCCCATGTTCGGCCGTCGCGTTCGATCAGCGCGACGGCGGCAGAGGGGCCCCAGCTGCCCGCGACATAGGGCCGGGGAAGCTCATTCATCTGGCCCCACGCCCGGCGGATCGGATCAATCCAGCGCCATGCTGCTTCGACCTCGTCACGGCGCATGAACAGCGTCGCGTTGCCGCGGACCACATCCATCAGGAGCCGCTCATAGGCGTCCGGCACGGAGACGTCGAAGGCTTCCGCAAAGCTCATGTCCAGCGGGGTGTATCGCAACCGCATGCCTCCCGGCCCGGGCTCCTTGACCATGAGACAGAGCTTGATCCCCTCGTCCGGCTGCAGGCGGATCACGAGTCGCGTCTGCAAGACCTTTCCCGACTCCGAATCGAAGATCGAATGCGGGACTTTGCGGAAAGTCACGACGATTTCGGAGCTGCGCTGCTGCAGCCGCTTTCCGGTGCGCAGGTAAAACGGAACGCCGGTCCAGCGCCAATTCGCAACGGCAACCTTGAGCGCCACGAAAGTCTCGGTTGTACTTTGGTGATTGGCGATCTCGTCGGCGTAGCCGGGGACAGCGACGCCGTTACACGCACCGGCGCGGTATTGACCCGGCACAGTCAAGGCCGCCGCGTTCGTCTCGTCGATTCGCTCGAGCGACTTAAGGACCTTGAGCTTCTCATCGCGCACGGCATCGGCTTCGAGCGAATATGGCGGCTCCATCGCGACAAGGCACAACAGTTGCAGGAGATGGTTCTGCACCATGTCGCGGAGAGCGCCCGACGTGTCGTAGTAGGCGCCACGTTCTTCCACGCCGATGGATTCGGCGACCGTGATCTGCACATGATCGATGTGGGCGGCGTTCCACAGCGGCTCGAACAGCGCGTTGGCAAAGCGCAGCGCCATCAGATTCTGCACGGTCTCCTTGCCGAGATAGTGATCGATCCGGTAGACGCGCTCCTCCGGGAATGTGCTGCCGATGGTTTTATTGAGCCGGATCGCGGACTCGACGTCCTTGCCGATCGGCTTCTCGATGACGATGCGAGAGTCGCCGGTTGCGAGGCCGTAACTTCCCAACCTCTCGCAGATCGGTCCGAACAGCTGCGGTGCAGTCGCTAGATAATGGACCTGAACGCGTTCGGCGTAGTGCGACAGGGCGGCTGCGAGTTCGGCCCACCCGTTTTCACCTTCTGCATCGGCGGCCATGTAGTTGAGGCGCGCAAGGAAGCGATCGAGTACGGGTCCGGTGGTTTTCGATTCCGGCACATGCTCCAAGATGGCCGCGCGCACCATTGCGAGAAATTCGTCCCGGGGCATCGGGCCGCGTGCAACGCCGAAAATGGTGGCCGCATCGGGCAGCTGGCCGGCGAAATCGCGGCGAAACAGCGCCGGTAACAGCTTGCGGCGCGCAAGATCGCCGGTCGCTCCGAAGACGGTCAGGACAAAGGGAGCAACCGGAATCACGCGGCCGGTCACGCTCGCCCGTTTCTCAATTCCAACAGATCCCATGCCGCCATCTTGCATTCGTCAGCCTCTCGGATGTGGATTCAGGCTTGCTGTGATGTCGTCCGCAGTCGGCAGATCGGCGCCGCTGCGGGAAACCGTGACTGCGGCGGCGATCGTCGCATAAGCGAGCAGGTCGCGGATGTCCGGCAGTTCGAGCGTCGCGATCGCCTCAGGATGGAGCCTTCCGGTCTTGGCGAGCTGCGCGAGCAGCGCGGCGTGGAAAGTATCGCCGGCGCCGACGGTGTCACGCACGACGACATGACGACCCGGCACGGAAACGCTGCCCGCGGCGGAAAACGCGGTCGCGCCCTTCGCTCCCTCTGTAACGACCACAAGGCGCGCCCCGCAGCTGAGCCAGTAAGTGGCGGCGTCGGCGATTGACACGCGACCGCCCCACGCAACGCGGATGTCCTCGTCACTCGCCTTGATCATCGTGGCCGTCCGGTAGAAGCGTTCCGCAGCGACGGCCCAGCGTTGCAGATTGCCAACGACGCTCAAACGCAGGTTCGGATCGACGCTGATGACGCGACGCCCCTGCTCGCGTTGGGCGAGCGCGGCATATGCGGTGCCGACCGGTTCGACCGCCATGCAATAGGAGCCGAAGGTCAAGGCTCGAATGTCGTCCGGCAGCGCCGCGGGCAGATCAGCAGGTTGAAGCGAACGATCCGCCGCGCCCTCGCCATGGAACGCGTAGTTTGGCTGACCGTCATCGGCAGTCGCCACGACCGAAATCGTGGACAGCCGGTCGGTGCGGACGACAAAGCGATCGTCGACTCCTTCGCGTGCGAGGGCCTCTGCGAGGAACACGCCGAATCGATCGCGCGAGATGCCACCGAGAAAAGCCGTTCGAACGCCAAGCCTGGCCAGGCCAACGGCGACGTTGAACGGAGAGCCTCCGGCAACGGCGCGGGCCGGCATTTCCGTTGCCTCGGGTGCCTTCACGAACAGGTCGATGAGTGCTTCGCCGCAAACGAGAATCACGATGCTGCTCACTCCTTGAAGAGCACGTCGTAGTCGCGGGCGAATGCCGCGAGCAACGGCAAGGCCGCGCCGCCAATCGCGCGCGCATCACGCCCGATCGAGCCTTCGACCACCACGGCATCGGTGAGGCCCTGACGATCCATGTCGACCCAATATGCGTTTGTGCGCGCAACGAGCCGTCGACGCACATCGAGCGGAAAGGCCCCGTCGATGATGACGGCTTCGAAGTCGATAACGGCCAGCAATGCGGCGGTCGCTTGTGCCAGCGCCTGGGCAGCTTCGGCAATCCAGCCTTCCAGCGGTTCATCGAAGCTCGACCAGTCGTCGGGCGACAGCCAGATATCCGTGCTCTGGCGGCCCGCGGCGATCAGACGTCGCTCCAGCCGGTAGATGGAGGCGGTGCGGATCAGCTGTTGAAGGCTTGCCGCGCCATTGTCCTCGCGCCGCATGATCGGCATCGAGCCAAGCGCGCCGGCATTGCCGCTGCGGCCGGGGAAGAGGCTGCCGTTGAGAGCGATGCCGCCGCCGACGAATGCGCCGATATAGAAATATGCGAAGTCGCGATAAGCAGCCCCGGCACCGAAGTTGAGTTCCGCCGCACATGCCGACGTTGCGTCGTTGCAGACGCGCACCGGCCAGGGGGCGAAGCGGCGCGAAAGCTCGGCGGCAACGTTGAAGTTCCGCCATTTCCCGAGCAGGCCCGGCGGCGTTTGCAAATCCGCTTCCCAATTCCACAACTCAAAGGGCATCGCGACGCCGATGCCGCTAATTCTGCGTTGCTGGGATTCAGGCAGTTCGTTGAGCAGACCCGGCATCTCGCGTTCTACAAACGCAACGATGTCTTCAGGGAGAGGAAAGGAATAAATCATGCGGCGCCTGGCGCGAATTCCGGCAGTGAAATCCATCAAGACCAGATCAGAACTGCGCCGGCCGATCATCAGACCGACTCCGAAGGCACCGTCCGGGTTGAGCGAATAAGGCACGGAAGGTTGTCCGATGCGCCCTCGCTGCGGCTCGCCCGCGAGCAGCAGGCCATCAGCCTCCAGCCGGTTGATGATCACCGTTGTGGTCTGAGTGGACAGACCGGTCATGCGCGCGATCTCGACCTTGGCGAGACCGCGGTGGCGCCGAATAAGCGAAAGGATCAGGCGCTCGTTGTAAAGTCTCACGCCCGACTGGGTCGTGCCGCGGCTCTCGCCCGACGAGACTGCCTGTGGATTCCCCGCAACCGATCCCGTTTTGTCCATCCGCGGCCTCCAAACTCCGTGTTCTCGCTGTGCGGTGGTCTTATGGCCGATCCCAAGCGGTTTCTCCTGACATGAACCCAGAATGGACGCCTGTCAATTAATAAGTCGGGATGATTTATTTATTGACACGCGCGTTCCCGTGCTTCTAGGATCGTCAGAACGCGGTCCGGCCGCGCCCAACAAAGTGTTCCAGGGAAGGGAAACAATGCGTCAGTCAATCAGTCTCGTCGCTGCGCTCGCGCTTACTCTCGGCGCCGGTAGCGCTCATGCGGCCGACAAGCCGATCGTCGGCCTGATCACCAAGACGAATACGAATCCATTCTTCGTGAAGATGAAGGCCGGCGCCGAAGAGGCGGCGAAGTCCAACGACGTCGAGCTGCGCTCCTTCGCCGGAAAGGTCGATGGCGACAATGAGAGCCAGGTCGCAGCAATCGAGAACCTGATCGCGGCCGGCGCCAAGGGCATCCTGATCACGCCGAACGATTCCCGCGCCATCGTGCCGGCCGTGGAGAAGGCGCGCGCTGCGGGCATCGTGGTCATTGCTCTCGATACCCCGCTCGATCCCGCGAATGCTGCGGACGCAACCTTCGCCACCGACAATTTCCTGGCCGGCCAGATGATCGGGCAGTGGGCTGCCAAGATGCTGGGAGCCAAGGCGGCATCCGCCAAGATCGCGCTGTTGGACCTGAACGTGAACCAGATCTCGGTGGACGTCGCCCGCGATCAGGGCTTCCTCAAAGGCTTCGGTATCGATCTCGGCAATCCCGCCAAGATCGGTGACGAGAAGGATGCGCGCATCGTTGGACATGATGTGACGCTCGGCAGCGAGGAGGGCGGCCGCAAGGCGATGGAGAACCTGCTGCAGAAGGAGCCGGGCATCTCGCTGGTCTACACCATCAACGAGCCGGCGGCTGCGGGTGCTTACGAGGCGCTGCGTTCGGTCGGCCGCGACAAGGACGTGCTGATCGTGTCCGTGGACGGCGGCTGTCCCGGCGTGCGCAATGTGAAGGACGGCGTGATCGGCGCCACCTCCATGCAGTTTCCGTTGCTGATGGCTGCGAAGGGCGTCGAGGCGGTGAAGGTCTACGCCACGGGCGGCGGCAAACCCAAGCCGTCGCCTGGTCTGGACTTCTTCAACACCGGCGTCGAACTCGTCACCGACAAGCCGGCCGGCGAACTTCCGTCGATCGACAGCACGGCAGCACTGAACAAGTGCTGGGGCTGATCGCCAAAGCGTCCCCGACACGGACAGGCGCCCGGAGGGCGGGCGCCTGAGAATGCCGCAAACGTCCGCTCCGAAGCTGGCTCGGTACGCAATGAGGAAACCGGTGATGACCGAAATCGGAAATGCCCACCCTGGTGGTCAGGCTTTCGAGCTCGTGCTCGACAAGAGCGAAAACCGCGTGGCCGAATTCGAGGTCCGTGCGAGATCGCCGCTGCAGAAACTGCAGCACCTTCTCCACGCCAATCCCACGGCGGTCCCGGCGATCGTGCTCCTGCTCAGCGTTGCGGTGTTCGGATTGATCGTCGGGCCGCGCTTTCTGTCGCTGTTCAATCTGTCGCTGATCATTCAGCAGGTGACGATCATCGGCGTGATCGGGGTTGCCCAGACGCTGATCATCATCACCGCAGGCATCGATCTGTCGGTCGGCGCCGTCATGGTGCTGTGCTCCGTGATCATGGGCAAGCTTGCGATCGCAATGGGGCTCGCGGCGCCGCTGGCGCTGCTGATCGGTCTTGCCGTGGGCGCGGGCTGCGGGGCGATGAACGGCGTGCTGGTGACGCGCCTCAAGCTGCCGCCCTTTATCGTCACGCTCGGGACCTGGTCGATCTTCTTCGCCCTCAATCTCTGGTACTCGGCGTCCGAGACCATCCGCTCGCAGGACGTGGCGAAAGCCGCGCCGCTGCTGCAGGCACTCGGAATGCCGGTGGATGTGTTCGGCGCGCGCTTCACCTACGGCTCATTCTTCATGCTGGGGCTGGTTGGGTTCATTTGGTTCGTGCTCAACCGCACTGCCTTCGGACGTCACCTCTATGCGGTGGGTGACGATCCCGATGCGGCGCGGCTGGCCGGTATCCGGACCGGCCGTATCCTCTTCGCCGTCTATGTGATCGCCGGCATGATCTGCGCGCTCGGCGCCTGGGCGCTGATCGGGCGCATCGGCTCGATCAGCCCGCAAGCCGGCCAGACCGCCAATCTCGACAGCATCACGGCCGTGGTGGTCGGCGGCGCCAGCCTGTTCGGCGGCCGTGGTTCGATCATCGGCACGCTGATCGGCGCCCTGATCGTCGGCGTATTCCGCAACGGGCTCGCGCTGTCGGATGTCGACGTGCTCTGGCAGGAATTCGCAGTCGGCTGGCTGATCATCGTCGCCGTGGCCCTCGATCAATGGATTCGCAAGGTGTCGGCATGAGCATTGAAACCAGCACTCCCCAGCCGGTTCTGCAAGCGCGCGGTCTCGTCAAGCGCTATGGTCGTGTGACCGCGCTCGATGATGCCGATTTCGATCTCTACCCCGGTGAAATCCTCGCCGTCATTGGAGATAACGGCGCGGGAAAATCCTCGCTGATCCGCGCGCTGTCCGGAGCGCTCGTTCCCAATGCGGGCGAGATCAGGCTCGAAGGCAAGCCCGTCGCGTTCCGCTCGCCTCTCGATGCGCAGGCTGCAGGCATCGAGACGGTTTATCAGACGTTGGCGCTGTCTCCGAGTCTGTCGATCGCCGACAACATGTTTCTCGGACGCGAATTGCGTCGCACGGGACCACTCGGCACGGTCTGCCGCATGCTCGATCGCAGAGCCATGCAGCGCATAGCCCGCGAGAAGCTCACGGAGCTTGGCCTCATGACGGTGCAGAACATCAATCAGCGCGTCGAGACGCTATCGGGCGGGCAGCGCCAGGGCGTAGCGGTGGCAAGGGCTGCGGCCTTCGGCTCGCGCGTGGTGATCCTGGACGAACCGACTGCGGCGCTCGGGGTCAAGGAATCCCGTCGTGTGCTCGAACTGATCCTCGACGTGCGGCGGCGAGGTTTGTCGGTCGTCCTGATCAGCCATAACATGCCGCACGTGTTCGAGATCGCCGATCGTATCCACATCCATCGGCTCGGCCGGCGGCTCACTGTGATCGATCCAAAATCCTATACGATGTCGGATGCCGTCGCCTTCATGACCGGCGCGCGCGCGCCGGCCGAAGCGGCAGCCTGATGTGTGACTTCTGACTTCCGGCCGGCGACGCCTACGCCTTCAGGTGCATTCGCGCAAAGTTCGCAGCCTCCTCGATCGAGGCCATGCCCTCGCCGGGCATCGGTGCGAAGAGCTGACAGCAATGGCACATCCCGTCCCAGACCTTGAGCTCTGCGGCGGCGCCGCGATCGGCACCATGGAGATCAGCCCCGCACGGAGCTTCGCCTCAGAGTCTCAGCTCAACGCGTGACCGGCTAGCCCGTACACCCACGGCTCGTTTTCCTTTCGGTTCAGGAATCGCCGACCCTTAGACATCGTTGTGACGGTCTCGGCTATCCCGAGGCGGCTCTGTTGAAGGAAGTCGGCAAACAGACCTGTCTGCTCCCGCGTATCGACGCGGACGAATTGCCCCGCGAGATCTTTGAGATGCACCGCCGTGAGATGGATCGCATCACAATCATTGCTGGCGATGATGGGGCCGATCACATGACCGCGCCCGAATTCGCGCTTCATGGAAAATCCGACGGCCTCCCCGCCGCGGCGCAAAACCGAGATTGAGGCACCTTCAGAAAGCAATGCGAGCACCTTCTGCCGGTTAGTTCCGAACGCGCGCTCATCCAGTGCCGCGATCTCTGCGATGTTCGCAGCGGAAATCGAGCTCAATTCACCGGCCAGAGCCGGCACCGGCGGAGGGGGTGAGACGACTTCGCCTTGCCACTGATACACGGTGGCTTCCTTCGTGAACCCCAGCGACAGATACAGATGATAGGCGGCATGGGTTGAGTTGAGGGTCAAATTCCGATCGCCACACCGCTCGAAAACCTGCTCCATGAGCCAGCGGCCGGTTCCTTGTGCCTGGGTTCGGGGCGATGTGATCACCAGGCCGATGGTCGCGAATTCCTGGCCACAAGGGAACCACATCGCGCTGCCGAACACGCGCCCTATGCCATCAACGGCGACGATGCCATGACCGATGCGGCGCAAAAAGTCCCAATCCTTGGGTCGATGCGGCCAGCCGACACCGATCGAAAGCGCGTGGAGGAGCTTCACATCAACGTCGTCGATGTCCTTGGCCGCCAGTTCAAAGGACTTCACGCGTACCGTTCGTCCCATTCAGCTCATCCGTTCCTTGCGGCAACACGCTTTCGGCCTATCGCCCTCGCCGGCCTTCTGCTGCGTGCTGCACAAGCCCGTTTTGCAGCAGCATAACGCGGAAGGCCAGCAGGTTTCGCCTGTTTGGCAGGCGGTATTCGGAATGTTCCGCCGCCAGCGCAAGTCGATTCAGCAGGGAAAGCTCCTGGTTGCGGCCTATCGATATCCGGCAACAGCAGACAGGGTGAGCCCCAGTGAATGTTGAAGGCTTCGCTGGAGGCGCCGCCCTGCCAGCCCTCGGTGGTCGGCCGGGCCGGTCTCAACGCCCAGCATCCCGGGCGAGGACCTGAGATCGATGGCGTTCCTTTTCAATTCCGATGCTGCTCGAGGGGCAATCTTCCGGCAGGCCTTTGCGCGCGAGCTCCCTGATCTCGAATTCTATCATTCCGGTGAATGCGTTGATCCGGCAAAGGTACGCTACCTGCTGACCTGGAACGTACCCGATCATGTCGAGCGGTTTCGAAATCTGGAAGTGCTTTTTTCCATCGGTGCTGGGGTCGACCAATTCAAGCCGGAGACCATATCCGACCGCGTCAAACTCGTGCGCATGGTTGAAGACGGCATCATACGCATGATGCAGGAATATGTCGTGCTCGGCGTGCTGACGCTCCATCGCGAGATGCCGGCCTACCGGGAGCAGCAGAGAAAGGGCCTATGGCAAGCCCTTGCAAGCGTTCAGCCGACCGGTCGGCGCGTGGGCTTCCTGGGCCTTGGGATGCTGGCGCAAGCCGCGATCGACCGCTTGAGGCCCTTTCAATTTCCGCTCGCAGGGTGGAGCCGCAGCAAGAAAGAGGTCGACGGTGTCACCTGCTTCCATGGCGAGGACCAGCTCGACAGTTTCCTGCAAGGAACGGATATCCTGGTCTGTCTTCTGCCCCTGACGGGGCAGACGAGCGGCATCCTGAATGCAAGGCTCTTCTCGCTTTTGCCGGCGGGAGCGAGGCTGCTCCATGTCGGCCGCGGCCCGCAGCTTGACCACGGTGCACTCATCGAAGCGCTCGACAACGGGCATCTCGCGGCCGCCATGCTCGACGTCACCGATCCCGAGCCATTGCCAGAGAATGATCCACTCTGGTCGCATCCGAAGGTGATCATCACGCCACATATCGCGTCCGTGACTCAAGCGGATACGGCGGCACAATCCGTCATAGAGAACATCCGGCGCCACCGCGCGGGACTGGATCCGATCGGCCTCGTCGATCGAACACTCGGCTACTAACGGGAAGAATGCCATGTCGCTTCTGGTTACCATCGATACCAATCCGGATTTCGCACCGAAGAACGCCCTGCCTGCCCCGGAACGGCTCATTTCTGGCAATCCTTCCTTCAAGACCTGGGCACAGGACGCCTCGAAAGGCGAAAAGGTGCTGACCGGCGTATGGGAAGCCACGCCGGGCGAGACCCATTCCATCAAGGGCACCACCTTCGAGTTCTGCCACATCATCTCGGGCCTCATCGAAATCGAGGAAAAAGGCGGCGAGGTCAGGAGGTACCGCGCCGGCGACAGCTTCGTGATGAAACCCGGCTTTGTCGGCGTCTGGCGCACGATCGAAACCGTGCGGAAGATCTACGTCTGCCATTATGACTGAGACGATGGCGAGGACCGCTGTTAAGCGGTCCTGTTAAGCGGTCCTCAGAATTTTCGACTTGCGAAGCCGCGTCCGACCAGATTCAACGCGGCCAGTCACTTCATTCTCGATGAAAAATGCGGCGTGCGGTCCTGTACTGCTCGCATGAAACGGCTTCGCCTCGCCAAACGCAATTCCAGGCACCGACGGCGAGGTCGGGTGAAGGCAAGGAGCAAGCCCATGATTGCATTGAAGGACAAAGACCTGTTTCGCCAGCAGGCGCTGATCGGCGGCAATTGGCGGGATGCGAGCACGCAAGCCACCGTTGACGTCATCGATCCTGCGAGCCAGAAAGTGCTTGGCACCATCCCTGACATGGGTCGAGACGAGACCAGGGCAGCAATCGACGCCGCGGCCGCTGCGTTCAAGCCTTGGAAGACGAAGGCTCACGCGGAACGTGCTGCGCTGCTGGAGCGCTGGTATGAGCTCATGCGACGCCATGAGCAGGATTTGGCGCTGCTGCTGACGCTGGAGCAGGGCAAGCCGCTTGCTGAATCGCTTGGAGAGATCCGGTACGGGGCCTCCTTCGTCAAATGGTTTGCGGAAGAGGCCCGCCGCATCAACGGATCGACAATCCCGGCGCCGACCGTTGATCGCCGCATTCTGGTGCTGAAAGAACCGGTCGGCGTCTGCGGGATCATCACGCCCTGGAATTTCCCCAACGCGATGATCACGCGGAAGGTGGCACCCGCGCTTGCCGCGGGCTGCACAGTCGTCATCAAGCCATCCGAATTTACGCCCTTTTCAGCTCTCGCCATCGCCGTTCTGGCTGAGCGGGCCGGCATTCCAGCGGGCGTGATCAACATCGTGACGGGCATGCCGGCGGACATTGGCGCGGAGCTGATGGCCAACGAAACCGTCCGCAAGATTTCGTTCACCGGCTCCACGCGTGTCGGCGCGCTGCTGATGAAGGGCGCCGCCGACAACATCAAGAGACTGAGTCTCGAATTGGGTGGCAACGCGCCGTTCATCGTCTTTGACGACGCCGATATCGACCGGGCGGTCGAGGGGGCGATTGCGTCAAAATTCCGCAATGGCGGGCAGACCTGCGTCTGCTGCAATCGCATTCTCGTTCAATCCGGCATCTACGATGCCTTCGCCGAGAAGCTCGGCGGCCGGGTCGCGAAATTGAAGGTCGGTGCCGGTACGGAAGAGGGGGTCGCAATCGGGCCGATGATCAACAGCGCGGCGATCGAGAAGATCAAGCGGCACGTGCTCGACGCAATGGATAAGGGGGCGAAGATCATCTCGCAGAGCGCAGCCGTGCCGGAGGGGCGGCAATATGCCCGGCCTCTCGTGCTTGGTGGCGCGACGACCGAGATGCTACTCGCGTCGGAGGAGACCTTCGGGCCGGTCGCTCCGCTTTTCCGGTTCGAGACCGAGGACGAGGCGATTGCGATCGCAAACGGTACGCCATTCGGCCTTGCGGCGTATTTCTACACTGAAAACCTGAAGCGTTCCTGGCGTGTCGCCGAAGCGCTGGAGTTCGGCATGGTTGGCCTGAACACCGGCCTGATTTCGACAGAGGTTGCGCCGTTCGGTGGTGTCAAGCAGTCGGGACTGGGACGCGAGGGATCGCAGCTCGGGATAGAAGAATATCTCGAGACCAAGGCGCTCCATGTCGGCGGTCTGGACTGAGCGGTCCATCGGGTAATCTGAAACAAGAAAAGGGGGCGGCTGAACCGCCCCCTTTTTCCTTTGCAGCACAGATCTCTATCGAAGGTTTCCAAGAACTGAAGTTGCCGCGAGAGATCCCGAAGAGAACTGCGCTCACGCGCTTTTGCGAAGGGGCTCCAAGCCGACGGCCCCGGCAAGCCCATCGATGCCAGCGACCTCGGTGTATTCATAGAACGGGTTCGCTGGCTCATGACCCCGGTTCACCCAGACCTTGCTCTTGATGCCGAGATCGTAGGCGGTCATCAGGTCGTAGCGGAAGGAGGAGGAGACGTGGGTAATGTCTTCCGGCCCGCAGCCCAGCTTGTCCAGCATATATTCGAAGCCCTTCATCTGCGGCTTGTAGGCGCCGGTTTCCTCCGCCGTGATGACCATGTGGAACGGAGCGCCGAGCTTTTCGACGTTCGACATGATGAGATTCTTCATGGAGTTCGATAGGATGACCAACGGAATCTCCCTGGCAACTTTGGCCAGACCCGCCGGGACGTCGGGATGTGGGCCCCATGTGTGGACCTCTTCATTGATGCGCTGGGCATCCTCGGGCCGAAATACGATACCGTTGCGCTTGCACGCGCGCTCTACCGAATTATGCACGACCTCGAAGTACGGCTTCCACGCGCCAAGAACCTCGTCCAGGCGATAGGCAGCGAAATCCTTGATGAAACTTGCCATCGTCGTGGCAGAAAGTTGAGAGCCGTAGACTCGCCTTGCCGCGCCGGCCATGTCGAAATTGGTCAGCGTGCCGTAACAGTCGAAAGTGATGTACTTGGGTCTGAAAGTTGCCATGACTCGATCCTTCTCGGTCCTCACGCACCGCATTCCGGTACGACAGGGATCATAGCGCGCAGACGACCGGATAAAGCACCGCCGTCGCGGCGACCGGGAGCAGATTGTATCGTATCGGATCGGAGCCATGGCAGAGAGTTGCACGAAAAGACGCCCGCCGACGTGAGCGCCAATGCCTGACGCAGCCCGATGCCGGCATAACATGCGGCGCCGATCGTCAATGGCAGTCAAAATGCTCTTCGTCCATGTCTAGCGTGGGAGCAACTGCTGTCTTGGTCATCCTATGTTGACTGCGAAAGCATCGCGCTGGCTGCACAGGCGCTGCAGTTGATCTGGAGGACGACATGTTGAGCAACTCGCTGATTGAACTCGATCGCGCCCATCTGATTCATCCGGTCTCATCGTATCGCAGCCACGAGGCGACTGGCGTCCGCGTACTGAAGTCAGGGAAGGGCGCGACACTGACCGATGTCTCGGGCCGCCAATTGCTCGACGGCTTCGCCGGCCTGTGGTGTGTCAATGCGGGCTACGGACAGGATAGCATCGTTGAAGCGGCCACGAGGCAGCTCCGCGAACTGCCTTATGCGACGGGCTATTTCGGGTTGGGCTCCGACTCGGCTATCCGGTTGGCTGCAAGGCTGGCTGAACTGGCGCCCGGCGATCTCAACCACATCTATTTCACGCTGGGTGGCTCCGATGCCGTCGACAGCACGATCCGGTTCATCCGCTACTACCATCACGCCAAGGGCACGCCACAGAAGGACCAGTTCATCTCCGTCGAGTATGGCTACCATGGATCGTCAACGGCAGGGTCTGGCCTGACGGCGCTGCCCGCCTTTCATGCGGGTTTCGGGGTGCCCCATAGCTGGCAGCACAAGATCCCGTCGCACTATGCCTATCGCAATCCGGTCGGTCCCCACCCGCGGGCGATCATCGATGCGTCCGTCGCGGCCCTGCGGGCGAAGATCGCCGAACTGGGCGCGGATCGTGTTGCTGCCTTCTATGCCGAGCCGATACAGGGCTCGGGAGGCGTCCTCGTTCCGCCGCCGTCCTGGCTGAAGGCCATGCACGCGGTTTGCAAGGAGCATGACGTTCTGTTCATTGCCGACGAGGTCATCACCGGCTTTGGCCGAACCGGTCCGCTCTTCGCCTGTGAAGAGGATGACGTCGTGCCGGATCTCATGACAACGGCAAAGGGACTGACGTCGGGCTATGTGCCGATGGGGGCCGTTCTGATGTCGGACCGCGTCTACAACACCATTGCCGATGGCGCCGGCAAGGCGGCGGTCGGTCACGGCTACACCTATTCCGCGCATCCCGTCAGCGCGGCCGTCGGGCTCGCGTGCCTCGACCTCTACGAAAACGGCTTGCTCGAGAACGGCCGCAAGGCCGGGCACCGCCTCATGGAAGGTCTTCGCGCGCTGGCGGATCATCCGCTTGTCGGCGATGTCAGGGGCCGCGGCATGCTGGCCGCAATCGAGCTCGTTACCGACAAGGAACGCAAGACGCCCCTGCCGGCGGAAGCAGACGCGGCGCGCCGCATTTTCGATCGCGCCTGGGACAACGGCCTCGTCATCCGCGCCTTCGCGCAGGGCGTGTTGGGTTATGCTCCGCCGCTCTGCTGCACGGATGCGGACATCGAGGCCATCATCGAGCGGACAAACGCCACGCTCGACCAGACGCTCCAAGACAAGGACGTCCGCGCGGCCATGAAAGGCTAAGCACCGCGCCCGTCCTCTAGCCGTTGAATATGCTTTCGAGAGGCAGATGGGATTTCACGATCGGCGACTTCAGCACGACGAAGCTGAAGTACTTGTCGATGCCGATATCCATCTCCACCAGGCGTTCCATGACCGCCTGGTATTCGCTGATCCCTGCGGTGATGAACTTGACGAGATAGTCATACCCGCCCGAAACCAGATGGCATTCGACGACGGAATCGATTTTCTCGATCGTCGTGAGAAAGCGGGCGAAATCGATTTGCCTATGATTCTTGAGCGTGATTTCCGCGAAGACCGTCAAGGTCTGACCGAGCTTGGCAACGTCGATCTGGGCGGAATAGCCGGTAATGAAGCCCTCCGTCTGGAGCCTTTTGACGCGCATCAGGCAGGGGCTCGGGGAAAGGTTTATCAGCTCTGCGAGCTCGACGTTGGAGATCCGCCCGTTCTTCTGCAGTTCGCACAAAATCCTGATGTCGATCTTGTCGAGCTTCATAGCATTGCCATGAGATGGAGGCCGACCACGGCGTCGAGGTTTTGCTTCAGCGTCATATGCATTGTCATAGCATCAATCGGCATTTTTTCCCAACCAAGGGCGGAAACTGGATTCTAGAAGTCACTGACTTTGCCCCAGGCGCTCATTTTCAGCCGCTCCGGCCTGTAGGGGCGCGGGTCGACGATGGGCGCACTGCCCGTAATGATGTCGGCGATCATGTGCCCGGCGCCTGGGCCGATCCCGAAGCCGTGGCCGCTGAATCCTGCGGCCAGGATGAAACCTGGAATCGACTGAACTTCGCCGATAGCGGGGATGCCGTCCGGCGTGCTGTCGATGTAGCCGGCCCAGACATTCGAGATTTCGACGCGCTCAAGTTCCGGCACGAGCTCGCAGGCTCGTCGATGCGTCGCGCGAATCTGCTTCATGTCGGGGCGCGGATCGAGCGTCCGGTTCAGCTCCATCGGCGTCACCTCATCCAGTCCCCATTTAGCCAGAGTCTCGTGGCCCTGCCGCAGCCCCTCGAAAGCCCCAGGGCTGAGACTTCGCCACCGGCGCGCGAACAGAGGCAGGAATTCGCGTCCGAATCTGAATTGCTGCGGCGTTGGGTCAACTCGCGCACGCCCGCTGATGGCGAGCGTGTATCCGCCATCGCCCCGCCGGGTGAGCGAGACGAGCCCGGTGTGAAGAGCATCAGGAAGGCCGCCAGCGCCAGGAGCCACGGCGAGAATGGACTGGCGCACGGACGCCTGCGGGAAGCGAATTCCAAGCTGGTTGCAGAACGACGATGCCCACGCACCTCCTGCCATGACCACTGTCTTGGTCCGGATCGTGCCGGCTTCGGTTACGACCCCGCTGACCCGGCCACCACTGAGCTCCAAGCCGCGCGCCGCGCATTGCTGGTGCACCGTCCCACCGGCCGCCATGATCGCACGCGCGGCAATGGGCACTGCCTTTGAGGTATCTGCCGTCCCGTCCGTCGGCGAGAAGACGCCGCCCTTCCACTTGCGACCCGTCGCCTTGCCCCGACCGCTCGCCTCTTCCGAGCTCAACATATGCGTCGTGACGCCGACGGTCCTGGCGAAGTCTCGCCACTTGGCCCAGCCTGCCAGCTCATTCTCGTCGTTCGACAAATACAACAGGCCGCAGCGGCGAAAGCCGGTGTCTTCACCCGTTTCCTGGGCAACTCGTTCCCAGAGATCGAGGCTCTTGGTCGCAAGCGACAACTCGCGTGCATCGCGGTTCTGTTGGCGGCACCATCCCCAGTTGCGGCTGGACTGCTCGGCGGCGACGCGGCCCTTTTCGAGCAAGGCAACCTTGAGGCCGCGACGCGCCAGATAGTAGCTCGTGAACACGCCCACGACGCCGCCGCCGATGACGACGACGTCCGCCTCACGAGGCAGGGACGGACTGGATTCGATATGCAGGAGCGGCGCGCTCATTGGGCAGGAATCTCCATATGGCTCTATCGTATCCGAGGAGGTTCGGCAGACACGCAGCGGACTTTCAGGCTCGGGCGGAATATCCTGCGGTTTGCTGCTTTTGGCATAGGCAATTGTTGCGGGATGCTTCGCTGGCGCGGCAAATCGTAGGCGAGGAATCCAATGGATAGTCTCTGCAATCGGATCAGCCCTTCGTCGTCGGCGGCTTGCCCCAACCCCGCGCCTGCATCGGCAGCCCTGGCAGCCGCAGACCGAAATGCCAAAACGGGCTTCGTTTTTAGAAGTTCGTGCTGCCTATCCGGCGCGTTTCGGCGACTCCGGGGTGATTGAAGCAGTCAGACTCGCGAATACCGGATCAATGTCGATCAAAGGGCAAAGTTTAAAAGGTGACGCTTGATGAGCCTTGTCTGGGAGGAGACCTTTGCCGAAGCGATCCAGCGAGACGCCAATGGCAGGCACTCGGACCTCGATTCATTGTTCGAGCCGTTCCCTCGACTGATGGGCCGCGCTCGGCGACGCCTTTGCCGGTAGAGCAGCACTCTGAATCATGTCGGATTCATCGCGCGGAGAATGGCAGAATGACCGACGAGTTGTTGACCTGTCCGAGCGTAGTGGCGGCAAACGGGGCCGAAGAGCCGACCGACAACCGGATATCAGGACGCTGTTGAAAGGGGAGAATGCTCAAATGACCTCTGCTCCCCAGCCTGTAGCCTCGGAAGATGTGGTACTCGCGGTCTGCGGCCTGACCGTGAGTTTGCCGGCGGGCATGGAGCGGGCGCACGCGGTCGAGAACGTCTCCTTCGAATTGAGGCGCGGTCAGATCCTCTGCATCATAGGAGAATCCGGATCTGGCAAATCGGTCACGGCCAACGCGATCATGGGGCTGTTGCCCAGGTCGATCCGCGTGTCCTCGGGAGCAATCCGTCTGGAAGGGATGGATCTGGTCGGACTCTCGCAGGAGAGGCTACGAGACCTCCGTGGCCGTATCGTCTCCATGATCTTTCAGGACCCGCTGTCCGCGCTCAATCCGTTGATGACCGTGGGCGCGCAGATCGAGGAAGTGATGGCGGCGCACGGCGTGGGGACGCCGAAATCCCGTCGTAGTCGCGCCATGGAATTGCTGATCGAGGTGGGCCTGCCGGATCCGCCGCTCATGTATCATCAATATCCGTTCCGGCTCTCGGGCGGGCAGCGACAGCGGGTGATGATCGCCATGGCTCTGGCTTTGGAGCCTACGATCCTGATCGCGGACGAGCCGACCACCGCCCTCGACGTGACGACCCAGGCCCAGATCCTGCATCTGATCCGCGATATCCAACGCCGCAAGGGAATGAGCGTGATGTTCATTACCCATGATTTCGGAGTCGTGGCGGAGATTGCCGATTCCGTCGTGGTGATGGAGAAGGGACATTGCGTGGAGCAGGGGAGCGCCGAGCAGGTGCTGAAATCCCCGAGTCATCTCTACACGCGCCGCCTGATCGCGGCCGTGCCGCATCTGACGGGCAAGGACCGCCTCCCGGCGGAAGCTGCGGCCCCGTCCCCCATTCTGAAGGTCGAATGCCTGGTCAAGACCTATCGCAGCGGCAGTGCGCTGTTCGGTAGGCAGCGGATCGTACCCGCGGTCAATGGCGCGTCGTTCGACCTTTCGCCGGGACGCACCCTGGGCGTCGTCGGAGAAAGCGGCTCCGGCAAATCATCGCTCGGGCGACTGTTGATCAAGCTCCTCGACAGCGACAGCGGCTCCATCCTGTTCGAGGGACGCGATATTGCCCGGCTGTCCGAAGCCGAGTTTCGGCCGCTTCGGCCGAAGATCCAGATGATTTTCCAGGATCCTTTTGCCTCGCTCAATCCGCGGTCGACGGTCGGGCAAATTTTGACCGTTGGTCCGATTGCGCACGGGACGCCTCACAAGCTGGCTTGCGAGCAGGCGCGAGAGCTCCTCGCCCATGTCGGCCTGGATGCGGGAACGTTCGATCGCTATCCCCACGAGTTCTCGGGTGGTCAACGTCAGCGCGTCGGCATAGCCCGGGCGCTGATGTTCAAGCCGAAGCTGCTGATAGCGGACGAAGCGGTTTCCGCACTCGACGTATCGATCCAGGCGCAGATCTTGAAGCTGCTGGACCAGGTTCAGCGCGAGACCGGCGTATCGATGGTGTTCATCACGCACGATTTGCGTGTGGCCAGCCAGATCTGCGACGAAATCGCAGTCATGCATCGAGGCCAGATCGTCGAGCACGGACCGCCGTCGCAGATCTTCCTGAACCCGAAATCCGCCTACACGCGCGAACTCGTCGCTGCCATCCCCGGCGAGCGGCAAAGCAGCGCCCGCTCCGCTGGAAGCCAATCGACCCTTGCCGGACATAGCCACAAATGAGGAGGCGTCATGACTGAAGCTCAGACTGCATCGATCTATTCGCGGCGTAGCGCACTCCAGTTGATGGTCGCCGGAGCAGCCGGCCTTACCGGATCAAATCTGTTCGGCAAACCTGCCCACGCGCGCACCTCTCCGGCGAAACCGAGCGGCCGCGTGATCGTGGGGCTTGGACAAGAGCCGACCGTCTTCAATCCGCTGATGGTACACATTGAAGTCGATGACGGTGTGCATTTCTCGGTTTTCGACGCGCTGTTCCGCATCGATCCGCAAGGCGTCATTCAGCCCAACCTGGCCGTGGAGGTGCCGGACCAACAGAACGGCGGCATCACGCCGGACGGCCTCAACTGGCGTATTCGCTTGCGTGACGATGTGCTCTGGCACGACGGCAAGCCTTTCAGCGCCGAGGACGTGAAGTTCACTCTCGAACTGATCATGAATCCCAACTTCCGCAGCTGGCGCACGGCCGGCCATGCTCTCGTGCGCGACATCAAGGTGATCTCGCCCACGGAGATCTCGTGGCGAATGGAAGAGGCCTTTGCGCCTTATCTGTCGTTCCTGACCGAAACTTTCATCGTACCGAAGCACGTCCTCGAGAAGGAGGCCAATCCGAACAGCGCCGCTTTCAATCAGGCGCCTGTCGGCACCGGTCCGTTCAAGTGGGGCCAGCGCATCGCCGGCGATCATCTCGAGCTCGTGGCGAACCGCGATTATTTCGGGGAAGGTCCTCATATCGAGACGTTGGTCTTCAAATACATCCCGGACCTCACGGTTCTGTACACCCAGTTCAAGAGCGGCGACATTGATCTCGTAGGTCAGCCCTACATCACGCCTGATCATTATGGGGAGGCCAAGACGCTGCCGAACCGTGTGGTGACGCTCGTCCCGAGGACCTCGTTCGAATCCTTCTACCTGAACCTCGAGCGCCCGCAGTTCAAGGAGCTTGCCGTTCGCGAGGCGCTTTACGCGGCGATCGACAAGGAGGCGATCATACAGGGTCTCTACTACGGGGTGCCTTCGCCGACAGAGACGTTCATGCCGCGGCAATCCTTCTTCTTCAACCCCAATCTGCCCTTGCACCAGTTCGACGTGAATCGCGCGGCCAAGATCCTCGATCAGGCCGGCTGGGCAAAGGGCGCGGACGGCATTCGTGCCAAGAACGGCGTTCGCCTATCCTTTGCCAATTCGACCACGTCGGGCGATCCCCTTCGCGAACAGGTGCAACAATACCTGCAGCAGACGTTTGCTCAATTGGGCATCGAGATGAAGATATCGAACCTGCCCGCCGCCGTGATGTGGGGCGATTTTTGGGTGCAATCGCAGTTCGATTCCGTGATCGTCGGCTCCTCGTTTCTGATCGGTGCGGACCCGGACGTCACCAATCGCCTGCACTCGCGCTCGATCGCAGCGAAGGGCGGCCGCGGCTCGAACAATGCACAATACGCAAATCCGGAGGTTGATGCCTTGCTCGACAAGGGCGCACGCACCTTCGATCCGGAAGCGCGGCGCCCGATCTACTTCCGCATCCAGGAACTCGTGCGTCGCGATTTGCCGTTCCTGCCGCTGTATCAGAACAACTCGGTCGAAGGTCTCAAGAAGGGGATCAACGGCTTCGTGCCGAACGGCAATACGCGCACCGAATCCTGGAATGCGCTGGCCTGGTATTGGGCGAGCTGACGTGCTGCCGGCCGGGGCTCGGTGGCCGAGGCCGGCGCGGGAGTGATGCTGCAACGCTAACATGGTGACTCGAATGTCCGGGTTCCTGCTCAATCGTCTCGTGCAAAGCATCGTGCTGCTGGTGATCGTCTCGATCATCGGTTTCACGGTTCTGAACCTCATGCCGGGTGGACCTCTTGCGCAATTCGGACTGGATCCCGGCATGTCCCGGCAGGACGTGCAGCGACTGACAGCTCAGCTGGGGCTGGACCGGCCGCTGTGGATTCAGTATCTCGACTGGGCCTGGCGACTGGTACGGGGCGACTGGGGGCACTCTTTCCGTGACGGCTCTTCGGTGCTGGCGGTGATTGGCCGACATCTCCTGGCGACGCTGCTGCTGATGGGCACATCCACCGCATTGGCAATCGCGGCCGGCACGTGGATCGGAATCCGTGGCGCCACCCATCGCTATTCCCTGTTCGACTACTGCGCGACGGTCGGCGCGATGGTGGCGCTATCGGTCCCGACCTTCTGGTTCGGCCTGATCGGCATCTACATCTTCACCCTGAAGCTGGGCTGGGTACCCGCAGGCAACATGTACACGATCGGCGACGGCTCGGTGCTGGACTATCTGCATCACCTGATCTTGCCGAGCTTGGTGCTGTCGCTCGTTCATGTCGCGATCTGGAGCCGCTATATGCGTACGGCGACACTCGATGCGCTCAGTCAGGATTTCGTCAAGACGGCGCGAGCCAAGGGCTTGAGCGAGCGTCGCATCCTGCTGAAGCATGTCGTCGGCAATGCGCTGCTGCCGATGATCACCCTGGCAGGGATGCAGCTGCCCAGCATTCTCACCGGGGCGCTGGTCACCGAGACCGTGTTCACCTGGCCGGGCATGGGGCGACTGTTTCTCGACAGCCTCGGCTACAGCGACTATCCGGTCGTGATGGGGCTGTTGATCTTCTCGGCCATGCTCGTCCTGTTGGGCAACCTGATCGCAGACATCGTGATCGCGACCGTCGATCCGCGCATTCGCCTGGCCTGAGCCCTGCGGACTCACGCCAGATAAGAGGAGCCAGGAGATATGACCGCCATCGTCGCGCACGCAGCTCCGACCCGCTGGTGGCACAGCCGTGCTGTCAACCGCTTCATGCGTCACCATCTGGCACTCCTGGGAATCGCGATGATCACGCTGCTTGTGCTGGCGTGCGCCATCGGTCCCTATGCCTTGCCCTACGATTCGCTCCACATCGACCTGCGCGCCCGCTTTGCTCCGCCCCTGGCAGGCAACCATTACTTGGGCACGGATCCCTTGGGGCGTGACCTCGCCGTGCGGCTGTTGATGGCCGGTCGCGTCTCGCTCGCGGTGGGATTCTCCGCGATGTTGCTGTCGACGTTGATCGGTACGCTCGTCGGCGTGACGGCCGGCTACCGCGGAGGCTGGGTCGGGGCGGCACTGATGCGGACGGTGGATGGCTTCCTGTCCTATCCCTCGATCTTCCTCGTGCTGGCGTTGGCCGCAACGCTGCGGCCAAGTCCGGTGATGATCACCGTGATCATTGCCGTCACGAGCTGGATGGAGACTGCGCGAATCGTCGAGGCCGAGGTCCGTTCGCTGCGCGAGCGCGAGTTCGTCCAGGCTGCGCGCATGGTCGGGCTTGGCAGGGCGCACATCATGTTCCGCGAGATCCTCCCCAATGCCATGGGGCCCATCATCGTCGCCGCAAGTCTGGCCGTCGCGCGCGCGATCCTTCTGGAGGCCTATATCAGCTTTCTCGGCTACGGAATCCAGCCGCCGCTGCCGAGTTGGGGCAATATGCTCAACGGCGCCCAGCAATATCTGGCCAGTGCTCCGTGGCTCGCCATCATTCCCGGCGCCGCGATCACGATCGCCGTGACGAGCTTCAACTTCATCGGCGATGGGCTCCGAGATGCTCTCGACGTTCGAAACGACAACTTCTGATCAGTGTGAGCCAAGTCGCGGCCGGACATAGAAGACATAAGAAGAGCACACGCCATGCACGCGCCCAGAATTGCCGAGAAGGCGACGCCCTACTGGTGGGAAGCTGCCCCGCTGAAGCCGCTGTCTCGGCAGCCATCGCCCAAAAAGCTCGACGTACTGATTGTGGGCGCGGGCTACGCCGGACTTTCAGCCGGCCTGGTATTGGCGCGCGAGGGACGCTCAGTTGCAGCTTTCGATGCAATGGATCCCGGAGAAGGGGCTTCCACGCGCAATGGTGGGATCACCAGCGGAAGCATTCGTCCGGATTACGCGACACTCTCGCGCCGCTTCGGTGAAGAGAAGGCGCTGGCGATCGAAGCAGAAGGCAAGGCTGCACGCGAGTTCCTCTACGAGTTCATCAAGACGGAAGGGATCGCATGCGACTTCCAGCCGGTGGGACAGTTCAAAGGCGCCTTCGGATTTGAACAATACGAGGCCATGGCGCGTACCGCAGAAAGGCTCGCGAAAAAACTGAAGATCGAGGCTTATGCCGTTCCGTATGTCGAGCAGCGCAAGTATATCGGCACCGATGTCTATCGCGGCGGCACGGTTCGAATGGACATCGGCGGATTGCATCCGGCGAAATTCCATGCCGAGCTGCTGCGCGTCGCGCTCGCCTCGGGCTTGACGGTCCACACGCGGACATCGGTCGTCTCTATAGAAAGACATGACGGCGGATTTCGCGTCGTCACCGCGGCCGGTCAGGTGCAGGCGCGTCAGGTGCTGGTTTGTACCAACGGTTACACGGATGGCGCCGTGCCCTTCCTGCGCCGCAGGCTGGTCCCGGTTCGCAGCCGGATCATTGCGACGGAGGAGCTTGCGCCCGACGTCATGGCGCGGCTGATGCCGAAACGGATGATGATCACCGAGAACCGGGAGGTCGGGTTCTATTATCGGCCCTCGCCCGATGGCAAACGCATTCTGCTCGGCGGCCGCGACAGCTCTCGGGTCGGCGATCCCGTTGCTCCGAAGCTGCTTCTGCGCAGCGGCCTGGTGAATCTGTTCCCTGAGCTGGAGAGCGCTCGCCTGTCACACAGCTGGTTCGGCAATGTGGCGATGAACCGCGACATGATTCCGCGCATCTTCCAGAAGGACGGCATCGTCTATGCGACCGGATTCTGCGGTTCGGGCGTTGTCTGGGCACCATGGATCGGCATGCATGCGGCCCACAAGCTGTTGGGACATGACGAGCAGGCGCGCACGGCCTTTGACTTCCGGCCGCCGGCCTTCATCCCGTTCTATCGAGGCAATCCCTGGTTCATGCCTGCGTTCATTCAGACCTATCGCATGCGTGATCGGATCGCGCTGTGGCGTGCCAGCCGCTGATCGCTGACAGCACCGGATCCAATTAGCGGCACGGCCGCCTCTCAAAAGAAGAGAATCGACGCACTACGTCTCCACACGCGGTCATTCGGGTCGCAGGCAGTTCTGCGAGATATTGCGCGAAGGGCTCGCGCAGGATGGCGGGCTCTACGTTCCCGAGAGCCACCCTCGCGTGGACCACGCCACGCTGGATGCGTGGCGTACGCTGTCCGACGCCGACCTGGCTTTCGAGATCCTGTCGCTCTACGTCGACGATATTCCGCCGGCCGATCTGAAGGCCATCTGTGACAAGACCTATACGCCGGAGGTCTTCGGCCATGCGCGGCAAGAAAGGGGTGCGGGTCTACATGCTCTCGCCCCGCGGACGAATGAGCGACTTTCAACAAGCTCAGATGTTCAGCCTCCAGGACCACAACATCCAACAATTGCGGCAAGATCGTTCTGGACTGGAAAGCGTGATTGCGGGCTTGCGAAGCACCTTCGAGAGCACGTGACGCGCACCCGCCGACAGCAGATTGGACCTTCTGCGGCATCACCAACGAAATACTATGCCGGACTTTATTCCAGCCTGATGCGTAATGCTGTCGGGCTCAAGCTACACAGTAGACCGTGCGGGGATCATCGGATGGTCCTTGCCTGGCAAGCGCTGGCGATCAGGCTGGCAATCCGAGCAGAGAAGCCGGCGTATCATGACAACCGCAGATTACCAGACGAATGAAGGCGTGGTCCTCGTCCCTTTCGCTACGTCACATCTGCAAGGCGCCCTGAAGCTCTCGCAGGAGATGTCCTGGCCCTATCGGCTCGCGGATTGGGATGTCGCGCTGCAGTTGGGCCATGGCTTTGTTCTGCAGCGTGCCGGAGCGGTGGTCGGCACCGCAGCCTGGTGGCCGTACGGCGAGACACATGCTTCCGCCGGGATGATCATCGTTGCGAAAGCCGCTCAAGGCCGTGGCTACGGTGCGCGGCTGATGGATGCGCTGCTTGCGTCCGCGCATCCACGGTCTATCGCGCTGAATTCGACGGCGGAAGGCATTACGCTTTACCGGCGTCGCGGCTTTGTGCCGATCGGGGTCATCCACCAGCATCAGGGAATCCCAAGAGGACGCCATGAGTCGCCGCCGGGGCTCGTCAGGCCAATGGCTGCATCGGATTTCGGGGCGATCATGCGACTCGATCGCGAGGCCACGGGCTTGGAGAGACGACAGATGCTCGAAAAGCTGCTCCAAAGCGGTGATGGCTATGTCCTGCAGCGTGACGGCATGGCCCGCGGCTATGCCGTCTCCCGGCTTTTCGGCCGCGGTCATGTCATAGGACCTGTCGTCGCCGAAACCGCGACCGACGCACGCGCGCTGATCGAGGCTGCGCTCGCGCGGCTCGGCAGCGTTTTTGTCCGCATCGACACCTCTGCCACGTCGCAACTCGGGGAATGGCTTCAAGGCATTGGCCTCGAGCGGGTCAGCGATGCCACCACCATGGTGCTGGGCACGCCGGCGTCATCGAGCGGGCCGGCGCGCGTGTTTGCGATTCCCAATCAGTCTTTCGGCTAGGAGAGATCGACGTGCGACGCGGGGAGATGAGCGGGACGGATCACCGGGACGGCGAGGCGGCCGCAACGCTCGGCACGTTGGCCACGCCGGCTCTCCTGCTCGATGAGCATCGGCTCGATCGCAATCTCGCCCGCCTGTCCTCGCGCATGGCGGAGCGGGGCGTCGTGCTGCGTCCCCACATGAAAACCGCGAAATCCATCGATGTGGCCCGACGGGCCTGTCCGTCCGGATCGGGGCCGATCACCGTCTCCACCCTGGCGGAAGCCGAGTACTTCGCGCGGCACGGTTTTCGCGACATGACTTATGCCGTGGGTCTGGCGCCCCACACAGCTGAAAGAGCGATGCGTCTGCGGAAAGCGGGCCTCGACCTCAAGGTACTGCTCGATTCGACGGAGCAGGCGAGACTGCTTGGCGCCGCCGGGCGTGCCGCAGGCGTGACACCGTCCGCGTTCATCGAGATCGACTGCGATGGTCACCGCGGCGGGCTGACCGCCAACGATCCAAAGCTCATTGCAGTCGCGGTCGCGCTGGGCGAGGCCGGAGTCAGGCTCGCCGGGATCCTCACCCATGCCGGCGAATCCTACAGCCTCTTCACGCGCGAGGCTCTCGTCGCGGCCGCGGAGAATGAGAGGGTGGTGGCGGTTGCGGCGGCGGAGACCTTGCGGGCGGCCGGCCATGAATGTCCTGCCGTCAGCGTCGGCTCGACGCCGACCGCACATTTCGCCGATGATCTGACCGGCGTCACTGAAATGCGCGCCGGCGTCTACATGTTCTTCGATCTGGTCATGCAAGGCGTCGGTGTCTGCACGACCGACGACATCGCCATCTCGGTGCTCACCACCGTGATCGGCACGAAGCCCGAGAAGGGCTGGATTTTTGTCGATGCGGGGTGGATGGCGCTCTCGCGCGACCGCGGCACTGCGGCGCAGCGGGTTGACCAGGGATATGGTCTGGTCTCCGACGTGGCCGGCAAGCTCTATCCCGACCTGATCGTCTCGCAAGCAAACCAGGAGCACGGGATCCTCGCCATCAGGCCCGGGTCGGCGCACGCTTTGCCCAATCTTCCGATCGGCGCGAAGATCAGGATTGTCCCCAATCACGCCTGTGCGACGGCGTCGCAACACGAACTGTACAACGTCGTCTGCGCCGGCAGCGACGCGATTCACGCCCGATGGCCCCGGATGCGTGGCTGGTAGGGCTGACCGGCCATTCCCAGCCCTTCCGGTTCCTGCCGCTGATCGGCGCCTGTTACAGGATCAAGGATTGCTTCCAATGACCTCGCCCCTTCGACGCCTGACGGAAGCCGGCTTCCTCGGAAAATTCTACATCGACGGAAAATGGCGGAAGCCGATCGGATCAGTCACGGCAGCAGCAACTGTCGTCAATCCGGCGACGGAGCAGCCGGTCGCCGACGTCGCCCTCGGCGATGATGATGACGTGGATTGCGCCGTCGCGGCCGCCAGACGAGCCTTTGCCGGCTGGTCCATGACGCAGCCGGCTGTGAGAGCGGCACTGCTCGACCGGATTCACGCCTTGCTCCTTGAGCGGCTGGAGCTGTTCGCGCAGGCCCTCACGGCCGAGATGGGAGCCGCTATCACCTACGCGCGCCGCGCGCAGGTGCCGCTGGCCGCGGAACACATCCGTGTCGCCCGCGACAATCTCGCGATTTATCCGTTCATCGCCGCGCGCGGGAGCACCGCGATCATGCGCGAGGCAATTGGCGTCTGCGGCCTCATCACGCCATGGAACTGGCCGCTCTATCAGATCACCGCCAAGGTGGGTCCGGCGATCGCAGCCGGCTGCACGGTGGTGTTGAAACCGAGTGAATTGTCGCCGCTGAGCGCCTTGCTGTTCGCTGAGGTGATGAACGACGCCGGTTGTCCACCCGGCGTGTTCAATCTCATCAACGGCACTGGTCCAATCGTAGGAGCCGGTCTGGCGTCGCATCCGCAGGTGGACATGATCTCGATCACCGGCTCGACGCGCGCCGGGGTTCTCGTCGCGCAAGCGGCCGCGCCCACCGTCAAACGCGTTGCCCAGGAACTCGGCGGCAAGTCGCCGAATATCATCTTGCCGGACGCCGATCTCAGCCGGGCTGTTTCGCTCGGCGTCGGCGCCGCGTTCCGCAATCTCGGCCAATCCTGCAGCGCACCGACGCGCATGCTCGTGTCTCGCTCACACATGGAAGAGGTCGAGACCTTGGCGGCAGCGGCCGGTTCAGAACTGGTGGTCGGCCATCCCCGTGCGGAAAGCACGACCCATGGCCCGATCGCCAACCGGCCGCAGTTCGAGCGCGTGCAGACCATGATCGGCGTCGGCCTGGAGGAAGGCGCCAAGCTCGTCATCGGCGGGCCGGGGCGGCCCGGCGACCTTCAGATTGGCTTCTATGCGCGACCGACCATCTTCTCGAACGTCCGCCCCGACATGCGGATCGCGCAGGAGGAGATCTTCGGCCCGGTGCTGTCGATCATTCCTTACGACACCGTGGACGAGGCGATCGCGATCGCCAACGACACCGTCTATGGCCTCGGCGCTCACGTGCAGGGCACTGATATGGAGACAGTGCGGGCCGTCGCCCGTCAGATCCGGTCTGGTCAAGTTCATCTCAACCATCCCGACTGGGACCCCAACGCACCCTTTGGCGGATACAAGCGCTCCGGCAACGGCCGGGAATACGGCCGCGAAGGCATAGACGAATATATCGAGACGAAGGCTGTCCTTGGATTCTACTGATCAGACGCCGTCTCGTCTGCGGGACGGACCGGCACGGTGAAGTGAAAAATCGCGCCGCGGGGCAGGTTAGGGGTCACCCATAAGCGCCCGGCATGAGCTTCGATGATCGAACGGCAGATGGACAGTCCCACACCGAGTCCGCCCGCCTTCGTCGTGTAGAAGGGGGTAAAGACGTGCTCGAGATTCTCCAGCGCCAACCCCGGTCCCGAATCCTGCACCTCGACAAGAACACGATCAGGCGCGACCGAACCGGTGGTGATAAGCACCTTTCTGGCGTCGTCCGCGACCGTGCCCATTGCCTGGACAGCATTGACGATCAGATTAAGGACCACTTGCTGCAGTTGGACGCGATCGCCCTCGATACGCGGCAAGCTTTCTGCAAGTTCCGTCTGAACCGAGACGCCGTTTTTCATCGCTTCGCCGCGGGTAAGCTCAATCACATCCCGGATGGCCTCGTTGATGTCCAGATTATCCTTCCGGGGCGGTGCTTTTTTGATGTGATCACGAATTCGCTGGATGATGTTGCCGGCCAGAGCAGTATCGTTCATGACCCAATCCAGTGATTGCCTCACCCTCGCGAGATCGGGTGGATCTCTGTCAAGGAACCGGGCGGCCGCACCGGCATTCATGGATGCCGCCGCGACCGGCTGGCTTACTTCGTGGGCAATCGAGGCCGTGAGTTCGCCCATGGTGGCGAGCCGGTTGGCATGCGCCAACTCCCTCTGCATCTCGCGCAGAGCCTCCGTGGCGCGCTTCTGTTCGGTGATGTGCCGTCCCACGCCGCGGTAACCGATGAACCGACCGGACTTGTCGAAGACCGGCATCCCGGAGACGGAGACGTAGCGCTTGCGGCCGTCGCTCGTAGGGCGCGCGAGCTCGAAATCACGGAACGGCTGGTGCGCATCGAGCGTCTCCCGATGCTTGCGCCAAGCTTCCTCGTCGGGCTCCAAGTAGGGTACCTCCCAGCGCGTCTTACCAAGTTCAGAACCCGCTCCCGGAGCGTCAGCAATGGTTTCGGCGAACTCCTGGCGGATGAAGCGATGGTTCGCATCTGACTCCCAGTACACGTCGAAAGAGAACTGTACGAGAGTACGAAAACGTTCTTCGCTCTCCCGCAGAGCCTCCTCGGACCGTTTACGCTCGGTCAGGTCGACGACAAAGGAGACACCTTGGTCCCGTTGCTCGTCGAACGCAGCCATTCCGATCAGGACCGGCACGCGGCTTCCGTCCTTACGGAAATACTCTTTCTCGAACGGTTGTACGCTCCCCATCTTCTTGAGTTCCGGGATCCACCATCGTTCGTGGCGGTCGAGCCATTCCGGCGGCGTCAGGGCGGTCCAGAGCAGGCGGCCAGAGGCGAGATCCTCACGGTTGTACCCCACGATGCGCAGAAACGCGTCATTGGCCTCCAGAATGGGACCTTCAAGCTCCCAGATGACGATTCCGACGATGTTGGCGTCGACAAGTCGTCGGATTTTCGCTTCGCGCTCCCTCACATCGCGGTACAGCGTGGCATTTTCCAGCGCGATTGCAGCCTGGGAGGCGAGCAGCTTCAGCACCGCAATTCGCGCCGGTGCAAAAACGTGGGGCGTCAACGTATTCTCAAGGTAGAGTACGCCAATGAGCTTGCCATGGTTGATCAAGGGCAGGCCGAGAATGGAACGGGCCTTGAGCTGATTGACGTAGGGGTCCGTGGCAAACGGAGGCTCGACGGCGGCATCGTCGAGAACGGCACATTCTCTGGCTCGCAGGACGTAGTGAAGAACGGATTCCGGAAGCAGGTCCGCGGTCACGCGTGTTTCTCGCAGTTCGACGATGACTCTGTCGCCGTGGGTCGTAGCTTCCGCCTCGATGCGCGGCTCGGTGTCGTGCGACAGAATCAACAGACCTCGGTCAGCACCAGCTTGTTCAATGGCCGTGCGCATGAGAGTGTCGACGAGCTTCTCCAGCACCATCTCGCCCGACACCGCTTCCGACACCTTGATGACGGTGGCTAGGTCGAGGTGCTCGACCGGTCCCCCGATTGTGCTCATCGGGCCGTTCTCCGATCTCTCCTCCCTCAGGTACGGGTACATACGCTCGAGCTGCCTCACCTTGCCGTCGGCTCCCCAGCGCTGATAGCCGTATCGGGCATCCCGCAAATAGGCATGCGCGATGGTTTCGAATCCTCGCGCCGCGTAGAAGCGCGCAGCAAGTTCGCTGGCCAGCGCTTCATCCTGCACGAAACCGTTCTCGCGGGCAGAACGGATGGCGCGGTCGTAAAGACGCATGGCGTCAAGATCGCGGCATTCGATGCGTACTATTTCGGCTTGCACGAGCAGCGCTCGGCTTTCGAAGTTCTGTGGACAACCATGCGCCCAGCTATCGAGTTGTTGTTTGTGCTCGGACAGCAGCTGGAGATAATGCGAGCGCTCGTCGGCTGGAACCGTGTCCAAGAAAGCCGCAAGCGTCAGCGCGCGATAGAAATTGTACTCCGCAATCTCGAAATACGCGAGAAAAGACGGAGATACAAGCCGCTCCGCCTGAGCTGCTGCCTCGATGGCGGATGCATAGTCGGCGGCGTAGTAACGCGCTTGCAGCTTGCGGATCCAATAGCGCCAAGCCGCATATGCCAGCCGCCGGTCGCCCGTGAGATGCTCTTCAAATCGACGCTCGTCGAATTCGGCGTCGCTGAAGCAGCCAAATTCCGGTGTCAGTCCGCGCAGCGTGCGGATCAGCCCGAGCTGCGCCCTGATCACATCGGCGACGAGCCAGAACTGCGCTTTTTGCGCAAATTCGAGCGCGGCTTCCGCTTCATTCTGGATCTCCACCAGCGGTTCACCGCTTGCGATAAGGTGTGTGATCAAAGCGCCGCGCGCGATGTTCGCAAAGCTCACATCGCCTGTCTCCTGCGCGGCCTCGAGCGCGGTCCGCACCAGGGGAATGGCCGTGCGGACGTGCCGCGTCCAGGCAACAACGTGCCCGAACCCCAGGTAGACACGCGCTTTGAAGCCAAGGAGCCCGCCGTTCTCCACCAAATCCACGCCGAGTTGGCCGAAGCGAAATCCCGATTGGTAATCACCGAACCGGGGCCCGAGCAGCATTCCGAGCCAGACATAGGCGAAACATGATGCACCGCGATTGCCATGTTCGAGACTCACGTTGGCCATGCGAGCAATGACAAGGCAGTGCAGATTGGTATCGGTGAACAGGGCCGGTGGCAGCAGCTCCGCGAGCACGTCCATGGTCGCACACCATATCCCGTCACTCATCGCCGGCAAAGCGATGAGCGCCTCGATCGGCCGGCTTCCGAGCCGCCGCCACATCTCTTCGAATTCGCCCCGGACCTCCTCGTCCGTCGGATGCGGCGACCACGAGATGCCAACGTGCTTCAGATATTCGAGGCCCACATCGACGGCACGGTCGCTCTGAGCCAAGGTCATGTAGAGCGGCACGCGCACACAGGTGATCGCTGCGAGATCGACCAGGTTTGCGGCGCGATGCGCTAGCATCGCAAGCCGCTGCTCCGCTGCCGCCAACGCGCCAGTGAGGAATTCGCATTCCGCGCGAAGCAGGTTGAGCGCAAAGGCGAGTTCGTGTTGTTGCTTCCAGCAGTCTTCCGGCAGCAGGCGTGCTCCATCGACCAGATATTTCAGCGCCGGCGCGTAAGCGGTCGAGCGTTTGGCGCGTTTGCCTGCGAGCAGATTGAGCTCGGCCAGCTGCTCGCGTTCATCTCGCGAGGTCATCAAGGTCTCGCCACGGTTTAGTTGGTTGACGATCTCGAAGATGGCCTTCTCACGCTCCTCCTGCAGAGTCTGCGCCAGAAGTCGGCGGCCAATTCGCAGATGCACCGCCGCGCGTAGATCATCCGCGATCAGCGAATAGGCGGCTTCCTGCACGCGGTCGTGCACAAACCTGTAGGCTCCCGTCTGGTGCTCGACCAATTCCTGGCGAACGGCCTCCCATAGATCGGAATGAACCTGCGGATCGGAGCGCTCGAGCACGATCGAGAGTGTCGTACTTTCGGCGATGTTGCCGAGACAGGCCAGCTGCTGCAGCGTATTCAGTGTGCCAGCCGGCAGGCGGCTCAGCTTCTCGATCATCAGGTCCACGACATTGTCGGTATGACCCTTGAGGTGAATGCGATCCAGATCCCAGCACCAGCACCCTGCGTCATGATCGAATCGGACTAGTCCCTCTTCGGCAAGTGCGCGGAGGAACTGAATGACGAAGAATGGGTTGCCGGCCGTTTTCTCGTGGATCAGCTGGGCGAGCGGCGCGGCACGCTTCAAATCGCAGTGAAGCGCATCTGAAATCAATTGCGAAATGTGTTCGCCGGCGAGCGGCGCAAGGATGATCTGCTGCACGTTTGCGCCAGCGTTCCTTATGGCTTCAAGCCTCCGCCGCAATGGATGAGCGGCGGTGACTTCGTTGTCGCGATAGGCGCCGATCAGCATCAGGTATTGCAGATCGGACCGGGTCAACAGATCCTCAAGCAGGTCCAACGTAGCAGCATCGAGCCACTGCAGATCGTCGAGGAACAGCGCCAATGGATGCTCGGATCGTGCGAACACCCCTATGAAACGCCGGAGCACGAGATGGAAGCGGTTTTGTGCCTGCCGCGGGGGCAACTCGGCAACGGGCGGCTGCTCTCCCATGATCAGCCGCAATTCAGGGATCAGGTCGGCAACGAGCCGTCCATTTGCGCCCAGCGCATCTTGAAGGGCTTGGCGCCACCTCGTGAGTTCGGCGTCATTCTTGCTCAGAAGAGACCGCACGAGACTCTGAAAAGCCTCGACCAGCGTGGAATACGGAATATCGCGTTTGTACTGATCGAACTTGCCTGAAGCGAACAGTCCCTGCGACGGAATTAGCCGATGATGGAGCTCATTGACCACCGAGGACTTGCCGACGCCGGCATAGCCGGAAACCAGCACCAATTCCGGCGCGCCGCTCTTAATCATGCGCTCAAAGGCAGCCAGCAAGGTTTCAATCTCGCAGCCTCTTCCGTACAGCTTTTCGGGGATCAGCAACCGGTCGGGCGTGTCGTACTGCCCGAGTGCAAACTCTTCTACGCGGCGTCCGGTTTCCCATTCACTCAGGCAGCGGCTTAGATCATGCTCGAGGCCTGACGCGCTCTGATAGCGTTGCTCGGCGGACTTGGCGAGCAGCTTGAGGACTATGGCCGAGATTGGGGCCGGTACAGTGCTCACCCGCTCGCTGGGCGGCACCGGCTTTCTCGCGATATGGCAATGCACCCACTCCATCGAATGTGCCGCAGTGAACGGCAACGAGCCGGTCAGCATTTGATAGAGCGTCACACCAAGCGAGTAGAGATCGCTGCGGAAATCGATCGAGCGGTTCATCCACCCGGTCTGTTCGGGCGCCATGTAGGGGAGCGTGCCCACGATAAACTCGGGCGGTCCTGGCGTGCGTCGTTCCCGGACCAGGCGTGAGGCTGTACCGAAGCCGGTGAACCGGATCCGTCCATCCTCGCAATTCACCAGAATATGCGCGGGTTTGATGTCCTTGTGAATAAGGCCGCACCGATGCACCTTGTTCATGGCTCTCGCGATGCCGATCGCCAGTCGCAAGAAGCGTCCGATGTCCATGGGAGCGCCAAGCAACCGGTCGAGCGGCTGGCCGCCAGGATACTCGAGCAGCAGAACTGGATGACCGCCGGAGTACTCCAGCCCAAGCGGCCGCAGGGCCCATCCGCCGTCCAGCTGGTCCTTCAGTGCAAACTCGTGAGCGAGACGATCAAGGATGCCGGACGAAGCGTGCTTCACCTTGGGAAGTACCGCCAACACAGCTCTGCAGCCGCTATTCGAATCCGGGCGCAATGCCCGGCAAAAGATGCGGGCATCGTCCTCCCATAGCACTTGGAACCTGTTGTCCATACGCGTCGAACCGAAAACGATGGGTTCAACCGGAAGCCTCCAAGTGGCCCAACGCCCGGGTGAGGAGGTACTGTCCTAAGCGTGGAGTCTGCCACAAACGCGGGCATGTGCCCAGTGTAAGCTGCCGCGTCGGCCAACGCAGCTCGAAGAAGCGTCGCGGATCGTCTGCAGAGGTTTTCTCACAATCCTTGGTTTATCCCGGTTCGGCGCTATCGGAATAGGCTCGTTCGCGCCGTGCGCGTCAGGCGCTGACAGCACATCGCCTGGTCCTGCGCGTCTTCAAGCAACTTCGTGCCGAATTTCGCTTCGTTTGACCGCGCGTGCTTCATCTACGCTGGAGCCAATTGGCAACGGGATGCGTAGCTGGAGGGTGACCAAATTCCGCAAAAGGCGCTTGCGATGAGCCAGCGCCTTCGCGCCGGTGCGAGCTGAAAACTATCGCTTTTCATGCTACGTTGATTTGGCATGATTGATCCATGCGAACCGATCGTCCATGTACAATTGCCATTCTCGCCGATGACCTCGGCTCTCCGGGCCTGGCTCTGGCCTTGGCCAAGCGGCTTGCGCCGGTACAGGTTGCGTCTGACGTGACGCTGGCCGGTGGCAGCGAGATTCTTGTTGTTGTCGGCAGTTCCAACCCGCGCCGCCATCGTCAGGCCGATCGGATCGGGGTCGAGCGCGGTGTTGCCCTGTTACGAGCTCCGGTGGAACGTATCGACGACCCCGGCTCCATCCTGCGCGACATTGCGCAGGCTGCAGCTGGAAGTGTGGTCGACGAGCGTTTCGACGTGGTGATGGCCACTGGCGGGGATACAATGGAGGCGATCCTCGATGGCCTGGACATCTCTGCGTTCGAGATTCTGCAGGAGCTCGAGGCAGGGTTTCCGCTCGGCCGCGCGTCGCTCGGGAATGGGCGAGAGCTGCTCATCGCCATGAAGGCGGGCGGCTTTGGCGACGACGACACGCTGCGCCGTGCGATCGCGCGGCTCCGCGCCTGCGCCTCGCTGTCAGAAAAGGTTCTGCGATGACCCAAATAGCTCCCCTTGCCATCACCATGGGCGATGCCTCCGGCATCGGCCCGGAGATCGTGGCCAAGACATTGGCGAAAAGCGCCGAAAACCTGGTCGTCTTCGGCAGCTCGGTCGTGATGGAGAACATCGTCGATCGTCTGGGTCTCGGCCTCAAGGTCAAGCGAATCGCCGGACCTCACGAGGCGCGGTCTGAGCCGCGGTCCGTCGAGGTCGTGGAGGCGACGCAAATCATCGCGCCGCCTCCGCTCGGGAGAGTCAGCGCCATGTCCGGCCAAGCTTCCTTCGACGCCGTCGTCGCCGCCATCGCGGCAGCCAAAACCGGCAAGGTCAGCGGCATCGTCGCCGCGCCAATCAACAAGGAGGCAATGGCAAGCGCGGGCATTCGGTATCCCGGGCACACTGAGATTCTCGCGGAGTATGGTGGCGCGAAGCGCGTCGCGATGATGCTGGCCAACGACGAAATCCGCACGGTACTCGTCACGATCCATACGTCTCTGCGCAAGGCCATCGACGAGGCGGATTTTGATGCGCAGATGTCGGCCATTCGGCTCGCAAATGAGGGTGGGAAGGCTCTCGGAATCGCGGCACCGCGCGTTGCGGTGGCAGGGCTCAACCCCCATGCCGGTGAAGGCGGTCTCTTCGGCGACGAGGAAATCCGGATCATTGGTCCCGCGATCGAGGCGGCACGCGCAGAGGGCATCGACGTCAGCGGCCCTTGGCCCGGCGACACCGTCTACATGCAGGCCCGCAAGGGCCGCTTCGATGTGGTTGTGGCCCAATATCACGACCAGGGCCTGATTCCTGTGAAATATCTCGGCCTCGAAAAGGGTGTGAACATCACGCTGGGCCTGCCGTTCGTCCGCACAAGCCCTGACCACGGCACTGCGTTCGACATTGCAGGCCGAGGCATCGCCGATCCCGCCAGTCTCGAGACCGCGCTGGCTTACGCGCGAAGGCTCGTCGCCGCGCAGATTAAAGCCAAAGAAGGGGTAGTCTAATGGGCCTTCGCTTCATCTTCATGCTCACGCGCAACGATCGCACCGTCGAGGACGCATCTGAACAACTCAAGACCGCTCTGGGCCTCGGTGTTCGCCACATTGGCTTCAAGGACATCGGCCTGCCGATCGACAGACTCAAAGTGCTCAATCAGGCCATCAAGGCAGATGGCGCGACCTCCTATCTCGAAGTCGTTTCACTCGACCGGCAAAGTGAGATCGTTTCGGCGAAGGCGGCGGTCGAAATCGGCGTCGACGTCTTGCTCGGCGGCACAAATGTTGACGACGTGCTACCGATCCTTGCCGGCACCGGGATTCAATACTGCCCCTTCCCGGGTCGCATCTCCGGTCACCCGAGTGTGCTCGAAGGGACGATCGATGAGATCGTTGGGAGTGCCAAGGCGCTCGCCTCGCGGGAAGGCGTTTATGGCCTCGACCTGCTCGCCTATCGCTCCAAGGAAGACGTCCCGGCCCTCATCAAAGCGGTTTGCGCGGCGGTGCCCAAGCCCGTCTACGTGGCCGGCTCGATTGATACGCCTGAGCGGATCGCCGCGCTGAAGGACGCAGGAGCCGCCGGCTTCACCATCGGCACGGCCGCATTGGATGGCAAGTATCCGGCCGTCGACAAGGACGTCGCTCGCCAGCTCGGGGCCATCATTCGTGACGTGGCCGCTCTGAACCGGCATCTCTCGCCGCTCCACAAGAAGAACCTCGCCAACTCGTTCGGGCAGCTCGAGGAGACCTGGTCTCCGAAGATCGCCGGCCAGATCAACGACATGCAGATCAAGCTCGCCAAGTTCGCGGGCGAGTTCGCCTGGCGCTTTCACAGGAGCAGCGACGAGCTCTTCCTGGTGCACAAGGGCCGCCTGCTGATGAAGTTCCGTGATCGGGACGAGATCATCGAGCAAGGCGAGTTCATCGTGGTCCCCCATGGGGTCGAGCATTGTCCCGTCGCGCTGGACGACATCTGCGAGGTCTTGCTGCTCGAACCCGGCACAGCCTTGGATGCCGGCACCGCTCACGCCGGGCCGCCTGGTTTCCGGCGATCCGTCCTATAAGACCTGGGAGCAGGATTCCTGCCGCGGCGACTCGGTGAAGGCAGGAGTCTGGGAGGCCTCGCCTGGCGAGAACCGCTCGATCGAGGGCGAGACCTTCGAGTCCTGCCACATCGTTTCCGGCGTGGTGGAGCTGACCGAGGAAGGCAAGAAGCCTCGCATTTTTCCGAGCTCACGCAGCCTCTCGGACAGACGGGTCGCCAGCTCGGGCGCGAGCTCAACAAAGACCATGTTGGACTGCGACGGTGTGACCGTCAGGCCCTCGATCCCCATAATGATCCAAGCGGCGCACGAAGGCTTCGCCACGAGCGCGGTTCAACGGGTCTGCAGGCAGGCTGCGTCACCCTCAACCGAACCGGGACTCGATCGGGCTCGAGCAGCTTGTATCACTCAAGCGGTCAAAAACCCGAACATCTTGCGAAGTCCCGGATGATTTCAGCACATTCTATCGCGCGCACGATGCGATGAACGGCTGATCGGAAGCTTTGCTTCCGCATTTGGCAGCCGAGGTTTGTTGGAATATGTCGCCCCGCGTCGAGCGCATTCACAGCGACGAGCGTGTTCCGGCCGAGGCCGACGTCGTCATCGTCGGCGGCGGCATCCTCGGCGCTACGGCCGCCTATTACCTGGCGAAGCGCGGTGTCTCCGTGGCGCTCCTGGAGAAGGGCCACGTCGCCTGTGAGCAATCGAGCCGAAACTGGGGTTGGTGCCGCCAGCAGAACCGCGACCGGCGCGAACTGCCGCTCTCGGTGCTCTCGATGCGGCTGTGGGACGAACTCACGCGCGATATCAATCGGGATCTCGGATTTCGACGCTGCGGTCTGGTTTATGCGACCCATGACGAGGCTGTGCTCGCGGGCTGGGAAAAATGGCGCGAGGTCGCCAGGGAATACGACGTCGACACACGCGTGCTGAGCCGGTCCGAGGTCGCCGAGCGCGTCCCCGAAGCGCGGGACAAATGGGTCGGCGGCACCTATTCGGAGCGGGACGGCAAGGCTGAACCTGCGCTCGCCGCGCCTGGTATCGCCGATGGGGCCAGAGTGCTGGGCGCCACGATCCACCAGGGATGCGCCGCGCGGGCGCTCGACTTGGCCAATGGCAACATTGCGGGCGTGCACACGGAGAAGGGCTATATCAGAACCAGCGCGGTGCTGTGCGCCGCCGGTGCCTGGTCCTCGCGCTTCCTTCGCCCGCTCGGGATCCGTTTCCCCCAGGCGAGCATCCGGCAGACGGCGCTGCGTTCCACCCCCACGATCAACATCGGCGAGGCGGTCTCGACACCCTACTGCACGATCACGCGCCGACTGGACGGCAGCTACACGCTTGCGATCAGCGGCAAGGCGAATCTCGAAATCACGCCCCAGGCGCTCCGGTACAGCCGGGAGTTCATGCCGCAGTTCTTGCGTCGCCTGAAGAACGTCAGGCTCGGCGTCGGGCGATCATTCGTTTCGGGGCCGGATTCATTGCCCGCGCTGCTGACCAACGACGATCGCATCTTCGAACAGAATCGCGTGCTGGATCCTCCGCCTTTGAAATGGCTGATGAGCCAAGTGGTGGAGAGCGTCCGGAAGACCTTCCCCCAACTCGGCGAAATAAAAATCGACAGCGCCTGGGGCGGCTTCGTCGATTGCACGCCGGATGCAGTGCCTGTGGTATCGCAGGTGGACGGGGTGAAGGGCCTCGTCCTCGCGGCGGGCTGCTCGGGTCACGGCTTCGGCCTGGGCCCGGGACTCGGCTATCTTGCCGCACAGCTTGTCGTCAACGACACGCCGTGCGTCGATCACACACCGTTCCGGCTGTCGCGTCTGGTCGATGGTTCCAAGCTGGACATCTCCGCCATCTGAAGATCGAGCCGGAGGTCAGGCCTGACGCGCGACAAGCGGCGCGCGATCGATCGCGCCGTCTCGGAGCAAAATTGGACGGAAAATTCGGGCCGTCGGACCGGGGCGGCCACTATGGCGACGCAACCCCTGTAACCTCTCCAGGAATTAACTGGCGCGCTGTAGGCCCCGGATCTCAGGCTTGACGTCGTTCAGGGACGGTTTCGGAAGGCTTCTCGCAGCTAGTTCCTGACCAGCGCGGATCAAATTCTCCATCGCCCGTGCGAATAGGGCGTCCTGTACCGCCAGCCCCTGGTTGAGCATGCCAACGAAGCTCGCGTAGATGAAGTTGGCGAGCTCCATGATCTCCGGGATTCGTCCTCGGGGCGTACATGGCCGCACGCAACCAATCTGCGTAGAGCAACAGGAATTCATGGTCCTTCTCTGTGCCATGTGCTCCGCATGCGGACGGCGAAGCACATAGAGCGTCATTTCCTGCAGCGCGAGTTGCTCGCCTGGAGCTTTCTTGATTTCGCTCCAGATGAACTGCAGAAGATCCGCGAAGTCCTGAACAAGCGGCTCCAGCGCGGGTCCCCGGAATAGGTTCGGTGTTTGTCTTGATCAGTGCGACTTCGGCAATTCTTTCCAGGGTAACTTGCCCGGTGCTGGCGATGCACTCCCGCGAGGACCATGTGGTGCCGCCTTGCTTAAGTTGATCTTTCGGCGGTGGTGCCTGGCCCTTAATGCTCGAACTGCGGCTGCCAGCGCAGCAGATAAGACTGCAGTGCGCGGACGGCGACCGCCAGCAGGATTCCTACGAACATCATGACGAAGATGGCGACCATCATCTCGCTGGCGTTGGCGCGTGCCTCCGCCTCGATGATGAGCTTGCCGAGCCCGCGCTCGGCACCGATGAACTCGCCGACGATGACGCCGATCAGCGCGAATGAAACCGCCGGCAGCAACGAAGCGAACACCCAGGCGAGCGCGGAGGGAATCACGACCGTGCGCAGCACGGTGAATTCGCTGGCGCCGAGCAGGCGAGCAGCCGCGATCTGGTCGCGGTCGACCGCGCGCGTGCCCTCGAAGGTGTTGAAGAACACCACGAAGAACACGACGAGCCACGCGGTCGCGATCTTGGAGAGATCGCCGAGGCCGAAGATCAGGATGACGAGCGGCACCAGCGCAATGCGCGGGATCGAGTTTAGCGCCACGATGTAGGGCCCGAACACGCGCGCCAGAAAATCGGAGCGGCCGAGGATCAGACCGGCCGCAATTCCGCTCGCCGAGCCGAACAGAAATCCCCACCAGGTGTTCTTCAGGGTCACCAGGGTGGCGAGCCAGAGATTGTTGTCGTTGCCTTTGAAGCAAGCCGCAAAGCCGCTTGCATCGGATAAGCAGCCAAGACGGAGGAAGCTCTGCCAGATCAGCGACGGCTTTGCGACGAAGTAAGGATCGAGGATTTTCGGCACATAGGCCTTCGGCAGCAGCGCCTTGCTCCAGTCGAAGCCCCATTGCCAGATGATGAGCACGGCTGCGAGGATCGCGATCTGCCAGAACAGGATGACGGCGCGGCTTCTGCTCATATCAGTCGGCCCTGGTGCGGCGGAATTCTTCGCCGAGCGAATGCCAGATGTGGGAGTAGAGGCGGCCGAATTCGGCGGTCTCGCGCAAGGCGACAGGATCGCGCGGCCGCGGCAGCGCGATCTCGAAATCCTCCTTCAACCGCCCGGGCCGCGCCGAGAGCAGGATGATGCGGCTCGCCAGGGTAATGGCTTCGCCGAGATCGTGCGTCACGAACAGCACAGTCTGCCGTTCACGCTCCCAGATCTCCAGCAGCGTCTTGTGCATCTCGAGCTTGGTGTGGGTGTCGAGCGCGCCGAACGGCTCGTCCATGAGCAGGATCTCCGGCTCCAGGATCAGCGTGCGCATCAGGGCGGCGCGCTGGCGCATGCCGCCCGACAGCATGCGCGGGAAGCTTTGCGCAAAACCTGAGAGGCCGGCCTTGTCGATCGCCGATGCAACGCGCCGCCCACGTTCCGGCTTGGGCAGCCCGGCGATCTCCAGACCATAGCCGATATTCTGCTCCACGGTGCGCCAGGGAAACAGCGTGTCACGCTGGAAGACGTAACCGACCTTGCGGTTGACCTTGCCGGTGTCAACTGCGTCCTCGTCGATCAGGATGCGTCCGCCCGAGCGCGGCAACAGGCCTGCGACCATGTTCAGGATGGTGCTTTTGCCGCAGCCGGAGGGGCCGAGCAGCGCGACGAACTCGCCCTGCTTGACCTCGAAGGAAACGTCATCGACCGCGACGAACTCGCGGCCGGCCGAGATGAAGCGCTTGGCGAGACCTTGCACGGCAACGCGCGAGCGGGCCGCGGTCGCATCCTTGTCCTCTCGCGCGAGGGCGAGGCTCGGGCCCGGCGTGGCCATCATTTGGATTTCGCCCCCGCTGCTGCGAGGAAGCTCATGTCGACGACGTCCTCATATTTGGTTTCGGGAATATCGGTGCCCTTGCGATACCAGGGCTTTGCGCCGCGCTCGAACGCGGCCTTGTCGATCTGCCCGTCATAGGCCCAGGTGGATGTGTCGAAGCCGAGTTCGGCGCTGACCGCATCCGGATCGATGCCGGAGAAATATTTCGGCGTGACCAGCGCCTGCACCTCGGCGAGCGGAGCTGCCTTGACGTAGGCCATGGCACGCGAGATCGCGTTGACATAGGCCTGCACCATCGCCTTGTCCTGCTCGACCGTATCCTGCAACGTGTAGATCACGAGGACGGGCAGCGTGCCGCCAAAGTCCTTTTCGAACACGCCGGGCTTGGAGGTGTCGTAAATCGTCTTGCCGAATCCCTTCTTCTCGACTTCGACGATCCAGCTCGGCGGCGCCATGATGGCGTCGAATTGCTTGGTCTGCAGGGAAGGGAACATCGTGTTGGGGCCGCCGCCGGCAACCCAGTTCACCTTGTCGCCTAGCCCGCGCGCCTCGAACACATAGGTACCGAACACCCAGGTGCCCGAACCGATGGCGGTCGCGGCGACGATCGGCTTGGCGCCATCGGCGCGCTTGTAGGAGGCAAGCTTCTCGACCGAATTGATGCCGCTGTCGTAGAGGTCCTGCCGAACCATGATGTTGGCATAGGAGCATACCATCTCGGTCGCGAGCAGGATCTTGCAGGGCTTGCCACGTGCGCTGAGCTGGAGCGGATGGCTGGCATCGCCATGGGCGAACAGGGCTTGCCCCGCAGCGAGCGTCTGCCGGCCGAACGTGCCGGCGTTACCTGTGACGAGCTTGGAATCGAGCCCTTCGTCCTTGAAGTAGCCCTTCAGCTCCGCGATCATGCCGATGGCATAGACCGGCGACACCGGTCCGAATGCGAGCGAGACCTGCTTCGTTTCGGCGTGCAACCGTCCCGGCAGCAGCGACGCGCCCGCCCATGCGGAGCCCGCGATCAGCGCCTGGCGCCTGTTTATGCTCATGTGCTGCTCCTCCCTTGGTTCTTGCCTTAGTTCTTGCCTTGGTTCTTGTTGAGCCGGGCCGGCCGGATCAGGACGGCGCAACCTTGATCGTGCCCTGCTTGCGCAGCGCTTCGATCTCATCCGGCGACATGCCGATCTCGCTGAGGATCTCGCTGCTGTGCTCGCCGATCCCGGGAGGATCATAGCGATTGGGCAGACGCATTCCGTCCATGGAAACCGGCAACAGCGGCGTCTTGGCATCGCGGCCGTCAGGAAGCCGAATGTCGGTCAGACCACCCGACCGGTTGAGATGCGGATCGTCGAAGAGATCGCCGGGCTTGTTCACCGGGGCGTAAGGCAGATCGAGCTGCTCGAGCCGCGCGGCGAGATCGGCCTTGTCCCATTGCTTGAATATCTCAGCGATCTCCGGGATCAGCCAGTTGCGATGATCGACGCGGCCGTTGCTGGTCGCAAAGCGGGGATCGGAGAGCCAGGCTTCGCGACCGAAGGCGCGGCAGAACGCCTCCCACTGCTCTTCACCGACGATGGTGACGAACAGTTTCGAGCCATCCCTGGTGTCGAAGAGGTCGTAAACCGGCCACGGGCTGTCCTTGATCGAATATGGAACGGACGGCTGGCCGCTGACCACCTCGCACATCATCGCCTGCGCCATCAGGAAGACGTTGTTCTCATAAAGGGCGCTCTGGATGTAGCGGCCCCGTCCGGTGCGCTGCCGCTCGGCGAGCGCAGCCTGGATCGCGATCACCCCGAACATGCCGCCCATGACGTCGTTGACGGAAGCGCCCGCGCGCATCGGCCTGTCGGGCAAACCGGTCATGTAGGCGAGGCCGCCCATCATCTGCACGACTTCGTCGAGCGCGAGACGGTTCTCGTAAGGCCCGGGCAGATAGCCCTTGAGCGAGCAATAGATCAGGCGCGGTGCAAAGGTCGCGACGCTCTCGTAGTCGAGGCCGATCCGCTTCAACAGGCCTGGCCGGAAGTTCTCGATCAGGACGTCGCTGCTGGCAATCAGCCTGCGTGCGATGTCCTGGCCCTGCGCGCTTGATGTGTCCAACGCGATGCTGCGCTTGTTGCGGCTGTAGGTCGCAAAGAAGCCGGCCGCAGGCCCCTTGAAGGTGCGGGTGCGGTCGCCCTTGGGCGGTTCGACCTTGATCACGTCGGCACCGAGGTCGGCGAGGATCAGCCCGCAGCTCGGCCCCATAACCATCTGGCTGAACTCGATCACGCGAAGGCCGGCCAACGGTCGAAGCTCAGATGCCGTCTCACGCGCAGCCATGGTCATGCCGCCCTCTGCAGGACCTTGGGAATTCCGGCCTCGTGCAGATGGCCGGTCAGATGGTTCGCCGGAATGTGGCGGGCGAGAATCTCGCGCGTCTGCATCAGGCGGTCGAGGTCGATGCCGGTGGAGAGCCCCATACGCTCCAGCATGAACACCAGATCCTCGGTGACGATGTTGCCGCGCGCGCCCGGCGCGAACGGGCAGCCGCCGAGGCCCGACACCGCGGCATCGAATCGGCGTATGCCGGCTTCGAGCCCGGCGACGGCATTGGCAAGGCCCGCGCCGAGCGTGTCGTGCAGATGCAGCCGCAGCGACATTTGCTTTCCGACCTCACGCTGCACGGCGGCCACGATCTGCCGGATCGATGTGGGCGTCGCATAACCGACGGTGTCGGCAAGCCCGATCTCGTCGGCGCGGGCCTCCGCGAAGGCGCGCGCGACCCGGCATACGGCGGCTTCGCTCACCTCGCCCTCCAGCGAGCAGCCGAACGCGGTGGAGATCGCGCCCACCAGTTGCGGCCGCTGACCCACCGGGCGAGCATCGATCACGGTACGCACCGCGCGAAAGCCCTCGATCTGCTCGTCGATCGTGCGGCGCACATTGGCGCGGTTGTGCGTCTCGCTGGCCGAAATCACGAAATAGATGGCGTTGACGCCGGCCGAGATGGCGCGTTCGGCGCCCTTCACGTTGGGCGCCAGTGCGCCGATGGTCGCGGCATCGTGCGTGAGCGCATGCGCCATCACCGCATCAACGTCGGCGAATTGCGGCACGACCTTCGGCGGCACGAAAGAGCCGGCATCGATCTCGCGCACGCCGGCGGCGGCGATCGCATCGATCAGCGCACACTTGGCTTCCGTCGGAACGAAGACGGCCAGGTTCTGCAGGCCGTCACGCGGAGCGACTTCGCAGATGTGGACGTCGGGCGCGCGCGCCATCGGGGCTCTCCCTGCTCGATTGTATATTGTTGCATTAAAGAACAATCCATGGGACAGTCTGTCAAGCCCTAAAACTGCGTGCAATGCAATGACGGCCACCCAGAGTTCCCGACGTTCCCACGGCAAAGCAGGTTCCGAGCGCGCCGAGCACGTCGCCGGCCTGATCATGGCGCTCGCCCGGCGCGACGGCATGAAGGCCGGCGATCGCCTGATCGAGCAGAGGCTGGCGGATGCGCTCGACCTGTCCCGCGCGCCGATCCGGCTCGGGCTGAAGGCACTGGAAGCCGCAGGCCTTGCGCGCGGCGAGCCGCATCGCGGCTTCGTGCTGGCGAAGAATCCGACCAGCGGCGCGGCCCAGCCGGCGCTCGCGGCGGTCAGACGCGGCGAACAGATTTATGCGAGCATTGCCGGCGACGTTCTGACGCGGCGGCTCTCGGCCGACGTCACCGAGGCAGAGTTGATGCGCCGGTATGATCTGAGCCGGGCCGATCTGCAGCGTTTGCTCGATCGCATCGCGGCCGAGGGGTGGATCGCGCGCTTGCCGGGCTATGGCTGGCGTTTTGCGGAGTCAGTGTCGAGCCCGGCCGCGCAGGCGCAGGCGATGGCCTTTCGCGTGGTGATCGAGCCGGCGGCGATGGCGCAGCCGGGCTACGCACTATCGTATGAGGTGATCGCGCGGCTGCGGGAGCGGCAACAGCGGGTCCTCGACGGCGAATTCGAGAAGATGACCATCGGCGAGGTTTACCAGTCGGGCTGCGATTTCCACGAGGAGATCATCCGCGGTGCCGGCAATCCCTTCTTCCTCGAAGCGCTCAAGCGCGTGAACTCGATCCGCCGCTTGTTCGCCTATCGCAGCTTCGCCGACCGTGAAGGCATGCGCCGACACGTGCGCGAGCACCTGCGCTTGCTCGACCTGTTGGAAGGGCGCCACTTTCCGGAAGCAGCTGAGCTGATGACGCGGCATTTGCAGCGCCCGCTAGTCGAAGGCCTGTCTTGATGATCTTCGCGCCGCTGGGAAACTATTGATCCAAGCTGCCATGGGTCAACACACGATCACCAACCGACGTCAGCACTGATGGAGAAGCTTATGCGTCGAATCCCCGTCGCGATTTCGTTGCTTGCGCTCACAGGGGGCCATAAGCCTTGGAATCTCGACAGGGCACACCGAGCCCTCCCTGCTTCCGATCGGAGCGAGGGTCGGGGATTTGGACCTTTCACCTGTTTATCGTTGGTCCGACTCTCTGCCAGAGCGACCGGGGCTCATGCCGCGCAAGGAGACGGGGCCAGCACAGCCCGAACAACAAGCGCAGGTCTTGCCAACGGATCCTCTCATCGTTCCGGTGGGCCGTCTGCTCGATTTCGTCGTTCGGAATAAGAGAAATCAGCTGCGATCTCTGATTCTCGAGGCCACAAAAATACCAACAAATCGGACGGCGTGGGGCCAGTGTTTCGCTCGTGTCTTCAATGAGTCTTGGAGATTTTCCGAAAAAGATGGAAATCCAACCAATGGTTTAGGTTGCTGATAACATTAGCAATTTTTTCTTGGTGCCCCTGGCCGGAATCGAACCAGCACTCCTTGCGGAACTCGATTTTGAGTCGAGCGCGTCTACCAGTTCCGCCACAGGGGCCCTCGGTCGGCCCCTCCGATGGAGGGCGTCGCGAAGCCGGCGGACTATAGCCATGGGGAAGACGGGGTCAACCCGCGCCAAAGTGATACCCGATGTTCTCGACAGGGGCTTGGGTCGGGGCTAGAGCCTTGAAGCCAGCCCCACCTGAAGAGGCCCCGTGACGACCCAGAGTGCCGCAATGCCCGCGTTTCGCCCCGCTGTCGGCGGCCCGGCGCTGACCGCCGCGCTGGCCGTGACCGTGATCGCGGCTGCGACGATCGCGGGGGCCTGGTTTTTTCAGCTCGTTCTGGGGATCATGCCCTGTCCGCTCTGCCTCGAGCAGCGCTACGCCTATTACCTCGCGATCCCGCTCGGGGCGCTCATGGTGCTGGCGGCGCGGGGCGGGGCGCCGCGGCCGCTGCTGCTGGCCGGGCTCGCGATCCTCGCGCTGGCAACGCTCGCCAATGCCGGGCTCGGCACTTACCATTCCGGCGTCGAATGGGGGTTCTGGAAAGGGCCAACCGATTGCTCCGGTCCGATCGTCAATCTCGGCAGCGCCGGCGACCTGCTGTCGCGGCTCGACACCGTCAAGGTGGTGCGCTGCGACGAGGTGCAGTGGCGCTTCCTTGGCCTCTCGCTTGCCGGCTACAATGTGCTGATCTCGCTAGCGATGGCCGCGATCGCGGCCTGGGGCTTCGTGCGGACGGCGCGGCGCGCCTAGCTAGATGGCGCTCGCGCCTTCGTGCTCGAAACCGAGATAGCTTGCCGCCACCCGTTCGTTCGCCGCGATATCGCTCGCCTTGCCGCTGAGCACGAACTCGCCGAGCTCCATCACATAGGCCTGGTCGGCGATCTTCAGCGCTGCCTGGGCATTCTGCTCGACAAGCAGCACAGAGACGCCGCTGGCCTTTAGCTCGGTGACGATGCGGAAAATGTCGGCGACGATGATCGGCGCGAGGCCGAGGCTCGGCTCATCCAGCATCAGCAGCTTTGGTTCGCCCATCAGCGCGCGGCCCATCGCAAGCATCTGCTGCTCGCCGCCGGACAAGGTGCCGGCGAGCTGTTTGCGGCGCTCCTTGAGGCGCGGAAACAGCGTGTAGATCCGCTCGATCGAGCCCCGCGCCCTGCTCCGCTCGATGCGGAAAGCACCTAACTCGAGATTGTCCTCGACATTCATGGTCACGAACAATTCGCGGTGCTCAGGGACCAGGCCGAGGCCCATCGCGACGCGATCCTCGATGTCGAGCCGGGCCAAATCCTGGCCGGCAAAGTTGACGCGACCCTTGAGCGGGAGGATGCCCATGATGGCCGATAGCAGCGTGGTCTTGCCCGCGCCGTTGGCGCCGACGATGGTGACGATCTCTCTCGCGCCGACTTCGAGCGCAACCGAGCGCACCGCTTCGACCTTGCCGTAGGCGACATGCGCGTCGGTGACCGATAACAGCGCGCTCATGCCGCCACTCCGAGATAGGCCTTGATCACTTCGGGATTGGTCTTGATCGTGGCGGGCGTTCCTTCCGCTATCTTGGTGCCGAAATCCAGCACCACGATGCGGTCGGCGAGGTTCATCACGAAGCCCATGTCGTGCTCGACCAAAAGGACGCTCATGCCGCCGTCGCGCAGATCGCGCAGCAGCTTCGCAAGCTGTTGCTTCTCCATGTGACGCAGGCCGGCTGCCGGCTCGTCGAGCAGCAGCAGCATCGGGTCGACGCACAACGCGCGCGCGATCTCGACGATGCGCTGCTGGCCGAGCGAAAGGCTGCCTGCAAGCTGATGCATCTGCTCCGCGAGACCGACGCGCTCGATCTGGCGGGCGGCCTCCGCCAGCAGTTTGGCTTCATCGGCGCGGTCGAGCCGCAGCATCGCGGCGAGCGGCCCGGAATGACCGCGAAGATGCGCACCGATCGCGACATTCTCCAGCACGGTCATGTCGGGCACGAGCTTGACGTGCTGGAAGGTCCTGCTGATGCCGAGCTTGACGATCTCCTGCGGTGGCGCGCGGTCCACCCTTTTGCCGAGCACCGAGATCGAGCCCGAGGTCGCCGACAGCACGCCGGTGATCAGGTTGAAGGTCGTGCTCTTGCCGGCACCGTTCGGTCCGATCAGGGCGACGATCTCGCGGGCCTGGACGTCGAACGAAACATTGTTGACCGCGACCACGCCGCCGAACTGTTTCCGCGCTTTTTCGACTTGGAGCAACACGCTGCCCTCGGCCCGCGAGCGGGTGCGCTGTTCGAGTTTCAGCGAGGTGTCAGGCTTCTTGCCGCCCCTGCGTTCGGGCAGCAGCGACATCAGCCACGGCCACACCCCGCCGGGCGCGAGCTGGAGCAGGGCCACCAGCATGATGCCGAACACGATGGTCTCGACTTGGCCGGAGCCGGGCAGGATCAGGGGCAGATAGCTCTGCAGCACCTCTTTCAGGATGACCACGATCGCTGCGCCCAGCACGCCGCCCCAGACATAGCCGGCGCCGCCGACCACCGCGATGAACAGATATTCAATGCCGGCCTGCGCGCCGAACGGCGTCGGGTTCACCGCGCGCTGGAGGTGCGCATAGAGCCAGCCGGAGAGGCCGGCGAGCACGGCGGCGTGGATGAACACCAGCATTTTTGCGCGCGGGGTCTGCACGCCGAACGCTTCCGCCGCGACATGCCCGCGCCGCAGCGCGCGAATGGCGCGGCCGGTGCGGGAGTCCAGCAGGTTCATGGTGACCAGCGCCGAGAGGATCACCGCGACCCAGATCGCAAAGTAGATCGAGGCGGGATCGAGCATCCTGAACGAGCCGATCGACAGCGGCGGGATCGCCGAGATTCCGTCGTTGCGTCCCAGGAATCCGAGTTTGCTGAAGAGGTAGAACAGGCCAAGCCCCCAGGCCAGCGTGCCGAGCGGCAGATAATGCCCGGAGAGGCGCACCGTGATCAGACCGAGCAGCACCGCGAGCAGCCCGCTGACCACGAGCGACAGCGGCAGCGTCAGCCAGGGCGACAGCCCGTAAGCGGTCGTGAGCAGCGCCGTGGTGTAGGCGCCGAAGCCGACAAAAGCCGCCTGGCCGAACGAGGTGAGGCCACCGACGCCGGTGAGCAGCACGAGGCCCATCGCGACCAGCGCGGAAAGACCGATATTGTCGAGCAGCACGATCCAGAACGGTGGCATGCCCGGAACGAACGGAATCGCCGCCATAACGAGTGCGAAGACGAGGATGGGAAGCCGGCTCTGCATGTTGGTGTCAGTCCTTCTCTTCCTCGACCGCAGGCGCCGCGAGCGAGCGCAGCAGCAGCACGGGGATCAGGAGCATGAACACGATCACCTCCTTGTAGTTGGAAGCATAGAAGGACGAGAACGCCTCGACGATGCCGACGAACAGCGCCGCGACGGCAGTCAGCGGATAGCTGACGAGACCGCCGATGATCGCGGCCACAAAGCCCTTCAACCCGATCAGGAAGCCGCTGTCATAGTAGAGCGTCGTAATCGGCACGATCATGATGCCGGACAGCGCGCCGATGACGGACGCCAGAAGGAAGGCGATCTGGCCCGATAGCGTGGTGCGGATGCCGGCCAGCCGCGCCCCTAACCGGTTGACGGCGGTGGCGCGCAGCGCCTTGCCGTAAAGCGTCAGGCCGAAGAACAGCCAGAGGCCGACGATGAAGGCGACGGTGATGCCGTAGACCGTGATGCTCTGGCCGGTGAAGCGCAGCGAGCCCGCGGTGAAGGCGCCGGAGAGCACGGCCGGTCCGCGCTGGCCCTCGGCGCCGAAGAACAAGAGCCCCAGCCCTTGCATCGCCAGATGGACGCCGACCGAGGCGATCAGCAGCACCAGCACCGAAGTGTGCGCCAGCGGCTGGAACGCGATGCGGTAGAGATAGAGGCCGATCATCGCCACGATCACCAGCGACAGTGCGATGCAGACCGCGACCGGCGGCTTCTGGGCGGCGAAGTAGATCGTCAGCGCCAACACGATCGCCGGCAGCACGATGTTGGCGAGCACGCTGCGCAGGATCAGCCGGCCATGTAGCGCCTTGCGCGCGACGAACAGGTCGAACGCGCAGGCACCTATGCCCATGGCCAGCGCCAGCTTGGCCGTGCCCGGCATCTGGCCCGACGCCAGCGAGGCATAGGTCAGCGCGCCATAGGTGACGAACTCGCCCTGGGGGATGAGGATGACGCGGGTGACGGCGAACACGAGCACCAGCGCCAGGCCGAGCAGCGCATAGATCGCGCCATTGGTGATGCCGTCCTGTAGCAGGAACAGCATGATGGTGGTGTTCAAGACCGGACGCTCCCCCTCGAAGATTGGGGACCCGTCTCCGCGCTTGCGGTGGATGGTCCCTCACAGCCATTGAAATACGCTGACGATATTTGATATGATCCATAACAATTATCAAATATAACATCAAGGGTGGGAAACGACCCGTCCCGAATTTAGCGGGATTGCGAGCATGAGGCGATGACCGTTTCGAAAAGCGCTGAGAAGTCCTCCGAAAAACCCGGCGAGGCCACCAAAGGCCGCAAGGATGCGCCCGAGGGCCTGCCCGAAGCCCTCCAGCTGGGCGAGCTCTCCGAACAGCTCGGCTACGTGCTGAAACGGGCGCAGCTCAAGGTATTCGAGAATTTCCTGCGCTGCATGGCCTCGCTCCAGCTCACGCCGGCGCAGTTCTCGGTGCTGTTGCTGGTCGAGAAGAACCCGGGCCGGAACCAGACCGAGATCGCCTCCACCCTCGGTATCCTCAGGCCGAATTTCGTCGCCATGCTCGACAATCTCGAGAGCCGCGACCTCTGCGCCCGGATCCGCTCCACCAACGACCGGCGTTCGCACATCCTGGTGCTGACCGATAAGGGCAAGGCGGTCCTGACGCGCGCCAAGAAGCTCGTCGCCACCAAGCACGAGTCGCGGCTCAACGAGCTGCTCGGGCAAGCCAACCGCGAAGCGCTGCTGCACATGCTGTCGAAGATCGCCAACGAATTTTGAGGGTTGCGCCGCTGCGAACCGGTCGGCCAGTGCAGGCGTCTCCGCGGAGAGGAAGCGGCGCACGCGAGCAGCTCGCCGAGCGCGAGCGGATCGAGGTCTGCGTCCTAGTCGCTCTCAGCCATGCGCGGTGTCCCCGAACGCGCATTAGGGCAGGCGACGGTGAAATGAGCCCCATCATTTGTCCAAACACCGGGCTTGTTGCGCGAGCTTACAGGCGGCGCGGCCAGTCGCCAAATCCGCGGCCTGCGGCGTGGATTCAGAGATCGCTCACCATGGCGACGCCTGGGACTCAACCTGGCAGGCGGCAGGTATCAGTCGACCAGGATCACCCTGATGTCGTTCACATTGGTCAGCGTCGGGCCGGGCATCAGCAGATCGCCGGTCACCTCGAAGAACGTCGTCGCGTCGTTGTTGTCGAGATAGGCTTGTGGCTGAAGTCCCTCCGCCTCCATCCTGGCGAAGGTCGCCGCGTCGATCAGCGCACCGGCGGGATCGGTGGGGTTGCCCGCGCCGCCGTCCGCGCCGTCGGTGTCGCCGGCAAGCGCCGAGATGTCGGGCGTATTCTTCAACAGTGAGGCCAGCGCCAGCGCGTATTCCTGGTTTGGGCCGCCGCGGCCATTGCCTCGCACGGTCACCGTGAGCTCGCCGCCGGACAGGATCGCGACGCGCTTGCCCTGCGCCCGGGCGGCAAGCGCGAGCCTAGCGTGATCGGCGGCGACCTCGCGGGCCTCGCCCTCGAGATCGGCGCCGAGATCGATGGTCTCATAGCCCGCGTCCTTGGCGAGCTTCACCGCAGCGTCGAGCGATTGCTTGGGCCGCGCGATCAATTCGAAATGCGCGCGGGCAAAGGCGGCGTCGCCGGGTTTGCAGCTTTCATTGGCGGGATCGTCGAGCGCGCGCCGTACGGCGTCGTCGATGGCGAGCTTGTACTTTGCAACGATCGCGCGTGCGTCGGCCAGCGAGGTCGGATCGGGCACGGTGGGACCCGAGGCAATCGCGGAGGGATCGTCGTGCGGCACATCGGAGATCGCCAGCGTCACGATCTCGGCGGCATTCTTGCCGGCGCGCGCCAGCCGCCCGCCCTTGATGCGCGAGAGATGCTTTCGCACGACATTCATCTCGCCGATCGGCGCGCCCGAGCGCAGCAGAGCCTTGTTGACCGCCTGCTTCTGCGCAAAGCTGATCCCATCGACCGGCGCGATCCAGTTCGCCGAGCCGCCCCCGGTGAGCAGCACCAGCAGCAGATCGTCAGGACCGGCTTCGCCTGCGAGCGCGAGCGTGTCGGCCGCACCCTTCAGGCCGGCCTCATCGGGCACGGGATGGCCGGCTTCGACGATTCGGATGCGGCGGGTCGGCGCGCCGTAGCCGTGGCGCGTGGTGGCGATGCCGACGAGGCGCTCCGGAGCCAGCTTGAGGGCATCGAGATAGTGCCGTTCCGCGGCGGCGGCCATCGCGGCGGCGCCCTTGCCGGCGGCAAGGCAGATCACCCGGCCCTTCGGAGCGGGGCGCAGATGCGGCGCCAGGATCGTATTCGGATGGGCCGCGGCAACGGCGGCGTCGTAGAGCGCGCGGAGCAAGGGACGTCGGTCGGTCATGACGATGGCCTTCGGCAAACTCGTGAGCAGACTAGAGCTGTGGCGAGAACGTCGCCATTCCCCTGCCTAGCGCATCGGACGCGAAAGGGTAAGCTTGCTTTACCATCATTCGGTTGTGCAATCGCGTGATGATAATCGGCATGCAGCAAAACCCCCTGCGATCGTCTCGCAGGGGGGCTGCTTCTCTGCGCGTCGGAGCGGCTAGCCGCCGACGTCGGCGCTGATCACGTCGCCGAACAGATCCCACTTCTCGCCCTTGAACTTCTCGAGCTGAAGCTGGCTGATCGGCGCAAAGTCGGTCGGCGAGGTGTTGATCTGGATACCGGGCAGCAGCACCTCGGTGCGGAAGTTCTTCAGGCTGGCGGCCTGTTTCATGACGTTCGCGCGGGTGAGATCGTCGCCGCACTGCTTCAACACCTGGACCAGGGTCTGCGCCACGCCGTAGCCGACGATGGTGCCGTGGTCGAGCTTGTCGCCTTCGGGGAAGTATTTGGTCATGAAAGCGAGAAATTCCTTCATGCCGGGGTCGTTGTTCCACTGCGGATCCGAGACGTCTTTCAGATAGTCGGCGGAGATGATGTCCTGCGCATTCTCGAAGCCCGCGGGCTTGAGGACGCTGCCGACGGAGCCGGAGACGTTGTTGAGGAAATGCAGCGGCTTCCAGCCGACCTCCGCCACCTTCTTGATCGCCTGCGCCGCGAATTTCGGCGTCGTGATGTTCATGAACACGTCGGCGCCGGTCGACTTCAGCTTGACGATGTGGCTGTCGATGGTCGGCTCGGTGGTCTCGTAGCTTTCCTCCGCAACGATCATCGAGGACGCCTTGGAGCCGAGGCCGTCTTTCAGGCCCTTGAGATAGTCCTTGCCGTAATCGTCGTTCTGGTAGAGCACGGCGATCTTGGCGTCGGGCTTGTTCTTCAAAAGCCATTTCGCGTAGATCTGCGTCTCGCTCTGGTAATTGGGTTGCCAGCCCATCGTCCAAGGGAAGTTCTGCGGATCGTTCCACTTGGTGGCGCCGGTGGCGACGAACAGTTGCGGTACCTTCTTGGTGTTCATGTATTTGTGGATCGCCGAGTTCGACGGCGTGCCGAGCGAATTGAAGATCAACAGCACTTCGTCGCTTTCGACCAGCTTGCGCGCTTGCTCGACTGCCTTCGGCGGCGAGTAGGCGTCATCGTAGGAGATGAAGTTGATCTTGCGGCCGTTGATGCCGCCCTCGTCGTTGATCTTCTTGAAATAGGCGGCTTCGGTCCGTCCGATGATGCCGTAGGCGGAGGCCGGTCCGCTGTAGGGCATGATGTTGCCGATCTTGATCTCGCTATCGGTCGCGCCGGTATCGTATTTCTTCTGGGCGGACGCGATGGAGGTCGAGGCCGCAATGAGCGCGAGCGCCAGTGACGCGGCCGCAAGCTTGCCGGTGACAGCGGGCATTCCAATCTCCCTTTTTCCTTGGTGTGTGCGCTCCTTTTCTTGGCTTCATTGTTCTTGAGCCGCGCGAGGCCAATTCAATACGATTTGGCTTGGGCCTTCAACAGAAAGCCCCCCGCGAGGTCGTCGCAGGGGTTGCGTCTTTAGTAGTCAGGAGCGCCTGTGCAACTGCGAGAAGGGTGGGGACCTTCCTGGTTGCTTCACATCCATCGAGCCATTCTGAGTTGCCGTTAACGAGCGGGCTCGCTCGAAATGACGTCGCCGAACAATTCCCAGGCCTTGCCCTTGAACCGCATCATCTGAAGCTGCTCGATCGGCGCGAAATCGTCGGGCGCGGTGTTGATCTTGATGCCGGGAAGCAGCGTGTCTGGCGCGAAATCGTGCAGGCTCGCAGCCTGCTTCATGACGTTGTCGCGGGTCAGATTGTCGCCGCACATCTGCAGCACCTTCACCATGGTCTGTGCGGCGGCGTAACCGAACACCACGCCGGCGTCGAGCTTGTTGGCCTTCGGATCGTACTGCGCGACGAAGTCGTAGAACTTCCTCATGCCGTCATCCGCATTCCATTGCGGGTCGGAGCCGTCCTTGATGTAGCTCGCCGACAAGATGCCTTGCGAGATCTCGAAGCCCGCGGGCTCGATCACTCCCCCGACCGACGCAGACACGTTCGAGATGATGTGGACGGGGTGCCAGTTGATCTCGGCCGCCTTCTTGATCGCCTGCGCGGCGAATTTCGGCGTGGTGACGCTGATGAACACGTCGGCGCCCGCGGCCTTCAGCTTCACGATGTGCTCGTCGATCGCGGGCTCCGATGTGTCGTAAGCCTCCTCGATCACGATCATCGAGGCCTTGGCGCCGAGGCCGTCCTTCAGCCCGTTCAGATAGTCCTTGCCGAAATCATCGTTCTGGTAGAGCACGCCGATCTTTGCGTCCGGCTTCTCCGTCATGATGTACTTGGCGTAGACCTTCGCCTCGCTCGCGTAGCTCGGCTGCCAGCCCATCGTCCAGGGATATTGCTTCGGGTCGTTCCACTTCGAGGCGCCGCTCCCCACGAACAATTGCGGCACCTTCTTCTCGTTCATGTATTTGCGGATGGCGCCGTTGGTCGAGGTGCCGAGCGAGCCGAAGATCAAGAGCACATTGTCGCTCTCGACCAGCTTGCGGGCCTGCTCCACCGTCTTCGGCGGCGAGTACCCATCATCGTACGAGATAAATTTGACCTTGCGGCCGTTGATGCCGCCCTCGGCATTGATCTTGTTGAAATAGGCTTCCTCGGCCTTGCCGATCGCGCCGTAAGCGGAGGCTGGTCCGCTATAGGGCATGATGTTGCCGATCTTGATCTCGGTATCCGAGGCGCCGTTGTCGTAGGCTTTCTGCGCCAGGGCGGGATTGCCCATCGCAGTGCACAACGCGAATGCGGCCGAAAACGCCGCAACCTGAAATCGAACGACGGTCATCGCTCTCCCACCTCACCTGGATCGGCGCCGCATTGAACAAGATTGATCCGTGACGTCAACAAGAAGCCCCCACGATCGCTCGTGGGGGCCTCGTCAGTTTGGACCATTGCGACGACGCGTTATTCCGGAGCGACGTCGCCGTTCATGATGTCGCCGAACTGTTCCCACTTCTCGCCCTTGAAACGCTGCATCTGCAGCTGGCTGATCGGGGCGAAGTCGTTCGGACCGGTGTTGATCTTGACCCCGGGCAGCAGCGTGTCCGGCGTGAAGTCCTTCAGGCTCGCCGCCTGCTTCATCAGATTGGCGCGGGTGAGATCGTCCCCGCACTGTTCCAATGCCTTGACCAGCGTCTGAGCGGCGCCGTAGCCATAGACGACGCTGGAGTCGGTCTTGTCGGCGCCGGGCATGTACTTGTCGAGGAACTCGACCCACTTCTTCATGCCGGCATCGTCGGCCCAGCGCGGATCGGCGCCGTCCTTGGCGTAAGCCGCCGACAGCACGTCCTGCGAGGCTTCGAAGCCCGCAGGCTTCATCACGCTGCCGACCGAAGCCGACACGTTGGTGATGATCTGGAGCGGCTTCCAGCCGAGCTCGGCGGTCTTCTTGATGGTCTGGGCGCCGAACTTCGGCGTCGTGTAGATCAAGAGCACGTCGGGATTGGCGGCCTTGATCTTGACAATGTGGCCGTCGATCGACGGCTCGGAGACCTCATAGCTCTCTTCCATGATGATCATGGACGAGGCTTTGGCGCCAAAGCCGTCCTTGGTGCCCTTGAGGTAGTCTTTGCCGAAATCGTCGTTCTGATAGAGGATCGCGACCTTGGCGTCGGGCTTCTCCTTCATCAGCCACTTCGCGTAGATCTGCGCTTCGCTCTGGTAGGACGGCTGCCAGCCCATGGTCCAGGGAAAGTGCTTCGGGTCGTTCCACTTGGTCGCGCCGGTGGCGACGAACAGCTGCGGCACCTTCTTGGCGTTCAGATATTTCTGGATCGCGGTGTTGGAGGGCGTGCCCAGCGGGTTGAACACGGCGAGTACCTCGTCGCTTTCGACCAGCTTGCGGACCTGCTCGACCGCCTTCGGCGGTGAATAGCCGTCATCATAGGTGACGTAGACGATCTTGCGGCCGTTGATGCCGCCCTTGTCGTTGATCATCTTGAAATAGGCTTCTTCGGTCTTGCCGATGATGCCGTAGGCCGACGCCGGACCGCTGTACGGCATGATGTTGCCGATCTTGATCTCGGTATCGCTCGCGCCGGTGTCGTAGGTCTTCTGAGCGAATGCTGCGCCGGAGGTGAGGGTCGCGAGCGCCGTTACAAGTGCGGCGGTTCGCAGTGTTCTTCCGAAAGGCAATTGGGTCTCCTTGGTTAGACAAACAGTGTTGACGAGCGTTTTCAGCTTTTTCTGAGCCGTCCGGCGAGTTGCTGGCCCATGATCGCGAGTTGCCTTGCCCCGTGCGGCACGAGGTAGATGACGAGGAACAGGAGCACGCCGAACACGGCGCCGGAGAGGCCCTTGGAAATGCCCTCCGCGATGTTGGGCACGAAGATGATGAAGGCGGCGCCGACGATCGAGCCGGGCAGCCAGCCGACGCCGCCGACGACCATGCCCAGGAACAGCTGGATCGCGAGCGTGATGGTGAAGCTGTCGGGCGCGACGAACTGCACCGCGATCGCGCTGAGGCCACCGGCGACGCCGGTGATGCCGGCCGAGACGCCGAAGGCGAGCGTCTTGTACAGCGCGACGTTGACGCCCATGGCCGAGGCCGCGATCTCGTTGTCGCGGATCGCCATGAAGGCGCGGCCCGAGCGGGAGCGCAGCAGGTTGACCGAGAAAATGTAGATCGCGAGCACGACGACGAGCGTAAAATAGTACAGCCACATGTCCTGCGACATCTTCAGGCCGAACGGCGCGTCGGGCTTGGTGACGACGAGGCCTTGCACGCCGCCGGTCCAGGGCTCGAGGAAGTTCAGCTTGAGGAGCTGCGGCATCGCAGTGGCGAGCGCGAAGGTGGCAAGCGCGAGATACACGCCGGAAAGCCGCAGCGCCGGCTGGCCGAACAGGAAACCCGCGCCAAAGCACAGCACGCCAGCGACCGGCAGGCACAGGAAGTACGGGATGTTGAATTGCTCCATCATGACCGCGGTGATGTAGGCGCCGATGCCGTAGAACGCGCTTTGGCCGAGCGAGAACTGGCCGCTTCCGCCGGTCAGGATGTTCAACGCCAGCACGGCGAGGCCGAGATAGAGCAGCTGGGTCAGCTGGAAGATCACGAAGTTCTTCGCAAACACGGGAACGACGAGGAGCAGCAGCAGCACCACCACGGAGGTGCCCGTGCCCAGCGTCATGGCCCGTTTCGGAACAGCCTCGACTGCCTCGTTGCCTTGGGCGGCGACTTCTTCTGCGGCGCTCATGATCAAACTCGCTTGACGATGTGCCGGCCGAACAGGCCAGCGGGTTTGACGACCAGGACGGAGATGATCAGCGCGAGCGCGATCGGGAGCTTCAGCTCATTGCCGACGCCGGGGATATAGGTGCCGGCGAGGTTCTCGAAGATGCCGACCAGGAAGCCGCCGACCACGGCGCCGAAGGGGCTGGTCAGTCCGCCGAGCACGGCTGCGGCGAAGCCGTAGATCAGCACGCCGCCCATCATGTTGGGCTCGAGGAACACGACAGGCGCAATCAGCATGCCGGCGATCGCGCCGATCGCGGTGGCCATGCCCCAGCCGAGCGCGATCATCCAGCTCGTGTTGATGCCGACGAGGCGGGCCGATTCAGGCACGGAGGCGGCCGCGCGCATCGCAAGGCCGATCCTGGTGTACTGGAAGAAGAAATACAGACCGAGCAGCAGCAGCACGGTGACGCCGATCATGCCGGCCTGGTGGGTCGAGATCAGCTGGCTGCCCAGGAACGGCGCGGAGCCGAACGGGGTCGGATATTGCTTGATGGTGAAGTCCCAGATCAGGCCGGCCGACGAGTTGATGATCGCGAACAGCGCGATGAAGCCGGCGACGTTGGTCAAGACAGGCGCTTTCGCCAGCGGCTTGAACAGGATGCGCTCGATGGCGATGCCGGCGACGAAGGAGAAGAGCAGCGTGATCAGGAAGGCGCCCCAATAGGGCACGCCCCACTTCATCAGCTGCCAGGAGATGAAGGTCGAGAACATCGCCATCTCGCCTTGCGCGAAGTTGAGATGGTCGATGGCCTGGTAGATCATGACGACCGCGAGCGCCATGCAGGCGTAGATCGCGCCCGTGGCAATGCCGGCCAGGACCTGGTTGGTAAACAGTTCCATCGTGCCGGCTCCTCAGTAACCCAGATAGGATTTGCGGATTTCTTCGTTGTTCGCGATGTCCTTGGCATTGCCCGACATCACGATACGGCCGGTCTCGATCACATAGGCCTGGTCGGCGAGTTCGAGCGCAAGCTGGGCGTTCTGCTCGACCACCAGGATCGACACCTTGTCCTCGCGGTTGATCTTGCCGAGGATGCCGAACAGGTCGCGCACGACGAGCGGCGCAAGCCCAAACGACGGCTCATCGAGCAGCATCAGCCGCGGCCGCAGCATCAGCGCACGCGCAACCGCGAGCATCTGCTGCTCGCCGCCCGAGAGCGTGCCGGCCTGCTGGGTATGCCGCTGCTTCAGAACCGGGAAATGCGCGTACATGCGCTCGATGTCGGAGACGATGCCGGCATTGTCCTTGCGGGTGATGGCCCCGAGCTGGAGGTTCTCCTCCACCGTCATGGTGGTGAAGGTGCCGCGGCCCTGCGGCACGTGGGCGATGCCGAAGCGCACGATGCTTTCGGTGGAGCGGTTGTTCAGCGGCTTGCCGTCGAACTCGATGCCGCCGGTGGAGCGCACCATGTTGCAGATCGCGCGCAGCGTGGTGGTCTTGCCGGCGCCATTGGCGCCCAGCAGCGTCGTCAGCGAGCCCTCGTTGAGCGAGAAGGTGAGGCCATGGAGCGCCTGGACCTGGCCGTAATAGGCGCGCAGGTCCTTGACGTTGAGCAGAACAGTCATTGGTCCTTGCTCCCGAGATAGGCCTTGATGACGTCGGGGTCCGCCTGCACCTGGGCGGGCGTGCCTTCCGCGAGCTTCTTGCCGAAATTCAGCGCGACGACGTGGTCCGCGATCGACATCACGAGGCCCATGTGATGCTCGACCAGCAGCACCGTCATGTGGCGCTCGTCACGGATTTTGCGGATGAGGTCGCCGAGCACGTAGACCTCTTCATGGTTGAGACCGCCGGCGGGCTCGTCGAGCAGCAGGATCTTCGGGTCTGCCGCGAGTGCCCGCGCCAGCTCGACGCGCTTCTGCGTGCCGAAGGGCAGGCCGGAGACGGTGGTGTGGGCGACCTCCTCGAGGTCGAGATAGGCGAGGATCTCGCGCACCTTGTTGTTCACGCCGGTTTCGCTGCGGCGAATCCAGGCCAGGCGCAGCGAGTCGCTGATGATGTCGCTGGAGGTACGGGCGTGGGTGCCGACGCGGACATTGTCCATCACCGACAGGTTCGGAAACAGCGCCACGTTCTGGAAGGTGCGGCCGATGCCGATCTCGGCGATCCGGTGCGGCGGTCGATTCAGGATGCTCACACCCTCCATCAGGATGTCGCCGGATGACGGCTGGTAGAGGCGTGAGAGGCAGTTGAAGAGCGTGGTCTTGCCGGCGCCATTGGGGCCGATCAGTCCGAGGATCTGGCCCTTATGCATGTCAAAGGACACGCCGTTGAGCGCGACGATGCCGCCGAACACGACGCTGACGCCGCGAACGGCAAGCAGGGGCGATGTCCCCTGCGCGAGCTGTGCCTGCGTCATGTCGTCTCGCCCACAGACATCAGTGGGCGAACGGGCGACGCGAGTCGCTCCCTGACACGACAAAGGCTATCTGAACCCCTCGGCCACACGCGCAACTTTTCCTCCTGATTTCAGCTTTTTGCTGACTTCATTTTTGGATTGCGGCATCAGACCCCCAAGCGCCGCTTCGATGTTCCTTACCATCGCCAGCAAGCGCGGTCCAATGTCGTTGATCAATCGCTCTTCCGTGAAGCGGAATGCGGGGGCGCCGCAATTGAACGCGTAGGGACCGGTTCCGTCGTTGAGCTTGAGCGCAACGCCGGCTGCGCCGATGTCGTCGTGCCAGTCGCCGACGGAGATCGCGAAGCCATGCTTGGCAACCGTCTCGCCGGAACGCTCCAGGCCGTCGCGCATCTTGGGCCACCGGCTGCCGTAATGCTCGCGCAGTTCGCGCAGCAATTCGGTGCGCTCGTCATCGTTCAGCGCCCAGAAATAGGCGCGCCCCATCGCGGTGGTTGCAATCGGCACGCGCGATCCGACGTCAAGTTGAACTCCGACCGTCTCGGTGCCGCGGCTCTGCCCGAAATAGATCATGCTTTGGCGATCGCGGCCGCCGATTGCGACGGCGCCCCCCGTCGCGCGCATCACGTCCTCGCGAAACGGTTCCGACAAATGCCGAACGCCGAGATTGGCCAGCGCGGCGTAACCGAGCGCCATTGCGGCGGGCGCCAGCTGATACTTTTCGAAACGGGGAACCGGTGTCAGATAGCCGAGCTTTGTCAGCGTGTAGGTCAGCCGCGACACCGTCGGCTTCGGCAGGTTGGTGCGGGAGGCAATCTCCTGATTGCCGAGAAGTCCGTCGCTCGGTTGGAATGCTCGCAATACATCAAGCCCGCGGGAAAGCGCGACGACGAAATTCCGATCGGTCGCGGTCTTCTTTCCTGTACGCTTCATCCCTGATCTGCTTCTTGCGCGGAGTCGTTGACAAGCCACGTGCTTCAAAATAACCCTGCCGTCAAGATGCGGAATTAAATTCCGCACCGCGAAATCGAACAAAAGTAAATCCCCACCAAGGAGGGAAGCCGTGAGCGAAGTGGTCAAGCTTGAGCGTCATGACGAAGTCGGGATCGTCACGGTCAATAGCCCTCCAGTCAATGCGCTGAGTGCCGCAGTTCGTGGCGGTATCTTGGAGTGCATGAAGGCCGCGATCGCAGATCCCGCCATCAAGGGCATCGTGCTGACCTGCGCCGGCCGTACCTTCATCGCGGGCGCCGACATCACCGAGTTCGGCAAGCCGCCGAAGGCCCCCGCGCTCAACGACGTGCTGGCGGAGATCGAGAACTCGCCCAAGCCGGTCGTGGCCGCAATTCACGGCACCGCGCTCGGCGGTGGCCTCGAAGTGGCGCTTGCCTGTCATTTCCGCGTGGCCGTGAAGGAAGCCAAGCTCGGCCTGCCCGAGGTGAAGCTCGGCCTGTTACCGGGCGCCGGCGGCACCCAGCGCCTGCCGCGCGCGGTCGGTCCCGAGCTCGCGGTCAAGATGATCGTCGGTGGGGATCCCATCGGTGCGGCTGAAGCGCTCAAGACCGGCTTGATCGAGGAGATCGTCGAAGGCCCGGCCTCCGGCGGAGAAGCCTTCGTGCGCAAGCTGCTGGCCGAGAAGCGCCCGCTGCGCCGGCTGCGCGACGATGATTCAAAGATCGCGGCAGCGAAGGCCGATCGCTCGATCTTCACCAATGCGGTCGCGGCCATGACCAAGAAGGCGCGCGGCCTGGAAGCGCCGTTCGCCGCTGCCGACGCGGTCGGCTACGCCATCGACCTCCCGTTCGACGAAGGTCTGAAGAAGGAGCGCGAGGGTTTCCTCAAGCTCGTCGCCAGCGACCAGTCCAAGGCGCAGCGTTACGCCTTCTTCGCCGAGCGCGAAGCCGCCAAGATCGCAGGCGTGCCCGAAGGCACCAAGTCGCGCCCGGTCAACCGTGTTGCCATTCTCGGCGCCGGCACGATGGGCGGCGGCATCGCGATGTCCTTTGCCAATGCCGGCATCCCCGTCACCCTGATCGAAACAGGCGAGGAGCAGCTCAAGCGCGGCATGGGGATCATGCAGAAGAACTGGGAAGCGACCGCCGCCCGCGGCGGCATTCCGGCCGATGCGCCCGCCAAGCGCATGGCGCTGATCAACGGCGTCGTCGGAATCGAGAATGTCGGCGATGCCGACCTCGTCATCGAAGCGGTGTTCGAGACCATGGCGGTGAAGCAGGAAGTGTTCGGCAAGCTCGACAAATACGCCAAGCAAGGCGCCGTGCTCGCGTCCAACACCTCGTACCTGAACATCGACGAGATCGCGAAGGCGACCAAGCGTCCACAGGACGTGCTCGGCATGCACTTCTTCTCGCCGGCCAACGTCATGAAGCTGTGCGAGATCGTGCGCGCCGACAAGACCGCACCGGATGCGCTGGTTACCGCCGTGAGCATCGCCCGCAAGATCGCGAAGGTGCCGGCCGTGGTCGGCGTCTGCGACGGTTTCGTCGGCAACCGCATGCTGGCGCAGCGTGGCAAGCAGTCCGAGAAGCTGTTGTTCGAGGGCGCGCTGCCGCAGCAGGTGGACGCTGTCGTCACAAAATTCGGCATGCCGATGGGCCCGTTCGCGATGGGCGACCTCGCCGGCCTCGACATCGGCTGGCGCTCGCGTAAGGACCGCGGCATCAAGTCGGAAATCGCCGACGCGCTGTGCGAAGCCGGCCGCTTCGGCCAGAAGACCGGCAAGGGCTACTACAAGTATGAGCAGGGCTCGCGCGCGCCGATGCCGGATCCCGAGGTCGAGAAGCTGATCGACGAGACGCTGCTGCGTCTCGGCCGCAAGAAGCGCGTCGTCAGCGACGACGAGATCCTCGAGCGCATGATGTATCCGATGATCAACGAAGGCGCGAAGATCCTCGAAGAGGGCATCGCGGCACGCCCCTCCGACATCGACGTGGTCTGGCTCTACGGCTATGGCTGGCCGATCTATCGCGGTGGCCCGATGTTCTGGGCCGACAGCGTCGGCCTCAAGCATATCGCCGACCGTCTTTCCTACTACGCCAAGGAAACCAACGACCCCAGCCTCGAGCCCGCCCCGCTGCTGAAGAAGTTGGCTGCCGAAGGCAAGACGTTCGCGTCGCTGGCGGCCGAGTCGAAGGCGGCGTGAACAGGTTGGGCTCGGTGATCACGAATGCCTTTCCAGGGCAGCGCTCTCTCCGTTCCGTCCCCCCTCGTGGGGGAGGGGCGGGGAGGGGGGAAGCCCCGGGCGAGGTCGGCGCTTGTGGCCACCCCCTTGCTCAACCCTTCCCCACAAGGGGGAGGGGAGCCCATCCGCCGGTGCCCACCTCACACGGCCCGGCTACTACCGCTTTGCAGAGTATCGATCGCCCATGACCCATCCCGGCGAACAGTTTTACCCTGAGGGCGTGCATTGGGACGACAGCATCGTCCAGGGCACGCTGCCCGACCTGCTCTCGACGGCCGCCGCAACTTACGGCCCGCGCATCGCGCTTGAATTTCGCGATCGTCCGATCACCTATGCCGAGCTGGCCGCTCAGGCCGAGCGCGCGGCGGCCGCGTTCCTGCGCGCCGGCTGCGGCAAGAACAGCTCCGTCGCGCTGTTCCTCGGCAATACGCCGGACCATCCCGTCAATTTCTTCGGCGCGCTGAAGGCAGGCGCCCGCGTCGCGCATCTGTCGCCGCTCGACGGCGAGATCGCGCTGACGCACAAGGTCTCCGATTCCGGCTCGCGCCTGCTCGTCACCTCGAACCTCCAGGCCTTGTTGCCGACCGCTCTGAAATTTCTGGAGAAGGGGCTGATCGATCGCCTGGTCGTCTGCGAGGACGACAGCTGGGGCAAGGCCGGCACGCCGCAGGCGGCGATCCCCGATGATCCCCGCATCGTCACCTTCAAGGCCTTCGTCGAGGGCGCGCCGCTGCCGGCACAATGGCCCGCAGTTTCGGTCGATGACGTCGCCTTGCTGCAATATACTGGCGGCACCACCGGCCTGCCGAAAGGCGCGATGCTTACGCATGGAAATCTCACCTCGGCGGTGTCGATCTACGACATCTGGGGCAAGCCGGCCCGTGAGGCGCGTGGCGACGTCGTCGAGCGCGTGATCTGCGTGCTGCCGCTGTTCCACATCTATGCGCTCACCGTGGTGTTGCTGTCGTCGCTCCGCCGCGGCAATCTGATCTCGCTCCACCAGCGCTTCGACGTCGAAGCCGTGATGCGCGACATCGAGGTCAAGCGCGCGACCTATTTCCCCGGCGTGCCGACGATGTGGATCGCGATCGCGGCACTGCCCGATCTCGACAAGCGCGACTTCTCCTCGCTCACCGCGATCGGCTCCGGCGGCGCACCGCTGCCGGTCGAGGTCGCGAGCTTCTTCGAGCGCAAGGTCGGCAAGAAGCTGAAGAGCGGCTGGGGCATGACCGAGACCTGCTCGCCCGGCACCGGCCATCCGCCCGTCGGACCCGACAAGCCCGGCTCGATCGGGTTGATGCTGCCCGGTATCGAGCTTGACGTCGTCTCGCTCGAAGATCCCACCAAGGTGTTGCCGCCGGGCGAAGTCGGCGAGATCCGCATCAAGGGCCCGAACGTCACCAGAGGCTACTGGAATAGACCCGCCGGATCCGCGGAGGCTTTCGTCGACGGCCGCTTCCTCACGGGGGATATCGGCTATGTCGACACCGACGGCTATTTCTTCCTGGTCGACCGCAAGAAGGACATGATCATCTCGGGCGGCTTCAACGTCTATCCGCAGATGATCGAGCAGGCGATCTACACCGTTCCTGGCGTGCATGAAGTGATCGTGCTCGGCATTCCCGACCCCTATCGCGGCGAGGCCGCGAAGGCCTTCATCAAGCTGAAGCCGGGCGCCAAGCCGTTCTCGCTCGACGAGCTGCGTGCGCAGCTTGCCGGCAAGGTCGGCAAGCACGAAATGCCGGCGGCGGTCGAATTCGTCGACGACCTGCCGCGCACGCCGGTCGGAAAATTGTCGCGCCACGAACTGCGCCAGCAGCAGAAAACATCACAATCCACGCAACCAGGAGGTCGCTCTTGACCGACGCCGTCATCGTTTCCACCGCCCGCACGCCGATCGGCAAGGCCTATCGCGGCATGCTCAACGCCACCGAGGGCGCGACGCTGCTCGGTCACGCCATCAGCGAAGCCGTCGCGCGCGCAAAAGTCGATCCGAAGGAGATCGAGGACGTCGTGATGGGCGCCGCCCTCCAGCAGGGCGCGACCGGCGGCAACATCGCGCGCAAGGCGTTGCTCCGTGCCGGCCTTCCCGTGACGGTCGCCGGCACCACGATCGACCGACAGTGCGCCTCGGGCCTGCAGGCGATCGCGCTGGCCGCGCGTTCGGTGATCTTCGACGGCGTCGAGATCGCGGTCGGCGGTGGCGGCGAGTCGATCTCGCTGGTGCAGAACGACAAGATGAACGGCTTCCACGCCCAGGATCCGGCGCTGCTCAAGATCAAGGGCGAGGTCTACATGCCCATGATCGACACCGCCGAAATCGTCGCCAAGCGCTACGGAATTTCGCGCGAACGCCAGGACGAATATTCGCTGGAGAGCCAGCGCCGCACCGCAGCCGCGCAGCAGGGCGGCAAGTTCAAGGACGAGCTCGCGCCGATCACCACGCAGATGGCGGTTACCGACAAGGCGACCGGCACGGTCTCGATGAAGGAAGTGACGCTATCCCAGGACGAAGGTCCACGCCCCGAGACGACGCTCGAAGGCCTTGCCGGCCTCAAGCCCGTGCGCGGCGACGGCTTCTCCATCACCGCCGGCAATGCCAGCCAGCTCTCCGACGGCGCCAGCGCCTCGGTGATCATGAGCGACAAGGAGGCGGCGAAACGCGGTCTCAAGCCGCTCGGCATCTTCCGCGGCTTCGTCTCGGCCGGCTGCGAGCCCGATGAGATGGGCATCGGCCCGGTGTTTGCCGTGCCGCGCCTGCTCAAGCGCCATGGCCTCAAGGTCGACGATATCGGCCTCTGGGAGCTGAACGAAGCCTTCGCGGTGCAGGTGCTCTATTGCCGCGACAAGCTCGGCATCGATCCTGACAAGATCAACGTCGATGGCGGCGCGATCTCGGTTGGCCATCCCTACGGCATGTCCGGCGCACGCCTGACCGGCCACGCCCTGATCGAAGGCCGCCGTCGCAAGGCCAAGTACGCGGTCGTCACCATGTGCGTCGGCGGCGGCATGGGCGCGGCTGGTCTGTTCGAAATTTTGCAGTAATTCATAGGAGGATCCGATGGATCTCGCATTCACGAAAGAAGAGCAGGCGTTTCGCGAGGAAGTGCGTTCATTCTTCCGCGAGAACGTGCCGCCGGATACGCGGCGCAAGCTGGTCGAAGGCCGTCACCTCTCGAAGGACGAGATGGTGACGTGGTGGCGCATCCTCAACAAGAAGGGCTGGGGCGTCAGCCATTGGCCCAAGCAGTATGGCGGCACGGGTTGGACCTCGGTGCAGCACTACATCTTCAACGAAGAGCTGCAGTCCTATCCGGCGCCGCAGCCGCTCGCCTTCGGCGTCAGCATGGTCGGCCCCGTCATCTACACCTTCGGCAATGAAGAGCAGAAGCAGAAGTATCTGCCGCGCATCGCCAATGTCGACGATTGGTGGTGCCAAGGCTTCTCCGAGCCCGGCTCCGGTTCGGACCTCGCCTCGCTCAAGACGAAAGCGGAGCGCAAGGGCGACAAGTGGATCATCAACGGCCAGAAGACCTGGACCACGCTGGCCCAGCACGCCGACATGATCTTCTGCCTCTGCCGCACCGATGCGTCCGCCAAGAAGCAGATGGGCATCTCCTTCATCGTATTCCCGATGAAGTCGAAGGGCGTCACCGTGCGCCCGATCCAGACCATCGACGGCGGCCACGAGGTCAACGAAGTGTTCTTCGACGACGTCGAGGTTCCCTACGAAAACCTGATCGGCGAAGAGAACAAGGGCTGGGATTACGCCAAATTCCTGCTCGGCAACGAGCGCACCGGCATTGCGCGCGTCGGCGTCTCCAAGGAGCGGCTGCGCCGTATCCGCGACCTCGCCGGCAAGGTCGAATCGTCAGGCAAGCCGATCATCCAGGACGCGGCGTTCCGCGAGAAGCTGGCGGCCTGCGAGATCGAGCTGAAGGCGCTCGAGCTGACGCAGCTGCGCGTCGTCGCCGATGAAGGCAAGCACGGCAAGGGCAAGCCCAATCCGGCGTCCTCGGTGCTGAAGATCAAGGGCTCCGAGATCCAGCAGACCACCACCGAGCTGCTGATGGAAGTGATCGGCCCGTTCGCCGCGCCCTACGATGTGCACGGAGACGACGGCTCGAACGAAGCCATGGACTGGACCGCCCAGATCGCGCCGAGCTACTTCAACAACCGCAAGGTCTCGATCTACGGCGGCTCCAACGAGATCCAGCGCAACATCATCGCCAAGGCGGTGCTGGGATTGTGACGCTCTCTCCTCGCCCTCTCCCCGTTCTTACGGAGAGGGTAGGGGTGAGGGGCCTCTCTCCGTGCGAGATTTATGACCTAGGGAAACAGAGATGGATTTTGATTTGACCGAGGAGCAGCGGCTCCTGAAGGACAGCATCGACGGCCTGCTGACCGATTGCTACGATTTCGAGAGCCGCAAGAAGTACATGAAGGAGAAGGGCGGCTGGAGCAGAGCCGTCTGGGGCAAGCTCGCCGAGCAGGGCCTGCTTGGTCTGCCCTTCAGCGAGGCCGATGGCGGCTTCGGCGGCGGCGGTGTCGAGACCATGATCGTGATGGAAGCGCTCGGCAAGGCTCTGGTGCTCGAGCCTTATCTCGCGACCGTCGTGATCGGCGGCGGCTTCCTGCGCCACGCCGGCACCGACGCGCAGAAGGCCGCGCATATCCCCGGCATCGTCGACGGCAGCAAGACGCTGGCGTTTGCCCAACTCGAGAAGAACTCGCGCTACGATCTGTTCGACGTCGCCACCACGGCGAAGAAGAAGGGCGACGGCTGGGTCATCGACGGCGAAAAATTCGTCGTGCTCAACGGCGAGAATGCCGACACGCTTGTCGTCACTGCGCGCACCAGGGGCAGCCGCCGCGACACGTCAGGCATCGGCGTGTTCCTGGTCCCCGCGGATGCCAAGGGCGTCACCAAAAAGTCCTACCCGACCCAGGACGGCCTCCACGCCGCCGACATCACCTTCACCGGTGTCGAGGTCGGCGCGGATGCGGCGATCGGCAATCCCGATGACTCGCTGGCCCTGATCGAGCGCGTGGTGGACGAAGCCCGCGTCGCGCTATGCGCGGAAGCGGTCGGCCTGATGGACGAATCGCTCAAGACCACGGTCGAGTACATCAAGACCCGCAAGCAGTTTGGCGTCGCGATCGGCTCGTTCCAGTCGCTGCAGCACCGCGCCTCCGACATGTTCGTCGCCGCTGAGCAGGCGCGCTCGATGTCGATGTTCGCGACCATGGCGAGCGATTTCGAGGACGCACACGAGCGCTCCAACGCGATCGCTGCGGCCAAGGCGCAGATCGGCAAGTCGCTGAAATTCGTCGGCCAGCAGTCGATCCAGCTCCACGGCGGCATCGGCATGACCATGGAGGCGAAGATCGGCCACTACTTCAAGCGCCTGACCATGATCGAGAACACCTTCGGCGACACCGACTACCACCAGCGCCGCGTCGCGGATTCGGGTGGGTTGATCTAGATCTCTGCTTCGTCATTGGAGCGGAGCGAAGCAATCCAGAATCTATCCGCGGAGATAGTCTGGATTGCTTCTCGCGTCGGTCCTTGCAATGACGGAACAAGCGGCATCAGCGGAGCAACGACAATGAAAAACACCCCGTTCGATCTCACCGGAAGAGTCGCAGTCGTCACCGGCTCCAGCCGCGGCATTGGCCGCTCCTCCGCCGAGCTGCTTGCCAAGTTAGGGGCCAAGGTCGTGGTGTCCTCGCGCAAGGCGGACGCGTGCAAGGAAGTCGCCGACGGCATCAATGCCTCAGGCGGCGACGCCACCGTCATCCCCTGCAACATCGCGCGCAAGGCCGAGGTCGAGGCGCTGATCTCGGGTGCGACCCAGCACTACGGCAAGATCGACATCCTGGTCTGCAACGCCGCGGTGAACCCGTATTACGGCCCGCTGCTCGACATCACGGACGAGGCCTTCGACAAGATCATGGGCTCGAACGTCAAGAGCAACATCTGGCTCTCCGCGCTCGCAATCCCGCAGATGGCGGCACGCGGCAACGGCTCGGTCGTCATCATCTCCTCGATCGGCGGCTTGCGCGGCTCGACCGTGATCGGTGCCTACGGCATCTCCAAGGCGGCCGATTTCGCGCTGTGCCGCTCGCTCGCCGGCGAATGGGGCCCGAAGGGCGTCCGCGTCAATTGCATCGCGCCGGGCCTCATCAAGACCGATTTCGCCCGCGCGCTGTGGGAAGACGAAGCCAACCTCAAGCGCCGCACCGCGACCACGCCGCTGCGCCGCATCGGCGAGCCCGACGAAATCGCCGGCGCCGTCGCCTATCTCGCCTCGGATGCCTCGAGCTTCATGACCGGCCAGACGATCGTGATCGACGGCGGCGTCACCACGGCGGCGGTGTAGGCTTCGCGCCACTTGCGATTGTATCTCAGCGCCGCTTCGCTTACCCTCTTCTTGAGGGGGCGGGTCGAGCTACGCTGGTCCCGGACCCCTCCAGGGGAGGGTAAGCGAGAGCCAGCTTGACCTCTCCGCGGCAATCCCGTTTCTTTGGCGCGACACAATGACCCCTCCCGGGGTGAGCGCCCAAGAAAACGCCAAGGTAAGCTTCCATGTCTTTCGTCCTCGCCATCGACCAGGGCACCACCTCCTCGCGCGCAATCGTCTTCCGGAGCGACATTTCGATCGCGGCCCGCGCGCAGCAGGAGTTTCAGCAGCATTTTCCGGCCTCGGGCTGGGTCGAGCACGAGCCGGAGGACATCTGGACCTCGACCGTGATGGTCTGCCGCGACGCGATCGAGCAGGCCGGCATCACGGCCAAGGACATCGCGGCGATCGGCATCACCAATCAGCGCGAGACCACCGTGGTGTGGGACCGCACCACGGGCCAGGCCGTGCACCGCGCCATCGTCTGGCAGGACCGCCGCACCGCCGGCATCTGCGCCAAATTGAAAGCAGATGGCCGCGAGCCGCTGATCTCGCGGAAAACAGGCCTGATCATCGACCCCTATTTCTCCGGCACCAAGGTCGCCTGGATCCTCGACCACGTCCCCGGCGCGCGCGCGCGTGCCGCCCGTGGCGAGCTGATGTTCGGCACGGTCGATTGCTACCTGCTCTGGCGCCTCACCGGCGGCAAGGTACACGCCACCGACGCCACCAACGCCTCGCGTACGCTGCTGTTCAACATCCACACCGGCCAGTGGGACGACGAACTGCTCGAGATCATCGGCGTGCCGCGCTCGATGCTGCCGGAGGTGAAGGATTCCTCCGCCCGCTTCGGCGAGAGCACGCCTGATTTGTTCGGCGGCCCGATCGCGATCGCAGGCATTGCCGGCGACCAGCAGGCCGCGACGATCGGGCAAGCCTGTTTCCGCCCCGGCATGATGAAGTCGACCTACGGCACCGGCTGTTTTGCGCTGCTCAACACCGGCTCCACGCCCGTGGTCTCCAAGAACAAGCTGCTCACCACCATCGCCTACCAGCTCGACGGCAAGCGCACCTACGCGCTCGAAGGCTCGATCTTCGTCGCAGGCTCGGCGGTGCAATGGCTGCGCGATGGTCTCGGCATCATCAAGCACGCGGCCGAGACCGGCCCTCTTGCTGATCAGTCCGACTCCATGCAGAGCGTTTATCTCGTCCCGGCCTTCGTCGGCATGGGCGCGCCCTACTGGAATCCGCGCGTCCGCGGCGCGCTGTTCGGCCTCACCCGCAACTCCGGCCCGGCCGAGCTTGCGCACGCCGCGCTCGAGAGCGTCTGCTACCAGACCTTCGATCTGTGGGCCGCGATGCGCGCGGACTGGCCGAGCTCGGAAACGGCGAGTGTCGTGCTTCGCGTCGATGGCGGCATGACGGCGTCCGACTGGACCATGCAGCGCCTCGCCGATCTCCTGGACGCCCCGGTCGACCGTCCCGTGATCCAGGAGACCACGGCGCTCGGCGCGGCCTATCTCGCCGGCCTCAATGCGGGCGTCTATCCCGAGCCGACGAAATTCGCCGACAATTGGCGCCTCGAGCACCGGTTCAGGCCGAACATGAGCCAGGCCACGCGCGATCGAAAGCTCGCCGGCTGGGCCCGCGCGGTGAGGGGTGTACTGGCAAGCGACGAGGGCGAGGAATAGGCGGGTTCTTGTACGGGCTACCGGGCCAAAATTAGCGGCACGCAAAAAGAACAACAACGGGAGAAGAGAATGAACACGGATTTCAACCGGGTCATCCAAAAGCTCGGCATCGCGGCGATCTCCGCCGCGCTGCTCACGTCCACCGTCATCGCGCGCGAACAACCGAACCCGCTGCTCAGCGCGCGCCAGGTCAAGACCGACGTCGAGGGCCTCGACGCGCCCGGCCAGATCCTGGTCGATGTCTGGGGCATCCCGCACATCTATGCCGGAAACGAGCACGACCTGTTCTTCCTGCAGGGCTTCAACGCCGCGCGGGACCGGCTCTGGCAGATCGATCTCTGGCGCAAGCGCGGCCTCGGCCTGCTCGCGAAGGATTTCGGCCAGGCCTATGTCGAGCAGGACAAGGCGCTGCGGCTGTTTCTCTATCGCGGCGACATGAAGGCGGAATGGACCTCCTACGGTCCCAAGGCGAAGACCTATGCGGACGCGTTCGTCGCCGGCATCAACGCCTATGTCGCCGACGTGCGCGCGAGCAAGCGCCCGCTGCCGATCGAGTTCAGGATCGCCGGCACCATGCCCGACACCTGGACGGCAGACGATGTCGTTCGCATTCGCAGCCACGGCCTGACGCGCAACGTCTCCTCCGAGGTCAAGCGCTCGCTGGTCGCTTGCGCCGCCGGCCTCGATGCCGATCGTTTCCGCGTGAAGCTGGAGCCGGCCTGGACGACGAAGGTGCCTGACGGCCTCGATCCCTGCGCCGTGCCGAAGGCCGTGCTCGCGGCCTACGATCTCGCGACGCGCCCCGTCGCCTTTGCCGCGCCCAAGGACCAGAAGGCGGCGCTCGCGCACGATCCCGACAAATATCTCACCGAGGCCGACCAGCAGCGCGACACCATCGGCTCCAACAATTGGGTGATCGCGGCCTCGCGCACCGCGACGGGCCGCCCGATCCTCGCCAATGATCCGCATCGCGAGCACAGCGTGCCCTCGCTGCGCTATATCGTCGGACTCAATGCACCCGGTCTCTCCGTGATCGGCGCCGGCGAGCCCGCGCTCCCAGGCATCTCGATCGGCCACAACGGCACCATCGCCTTCGGCCTCACCATCTTCAACGTCGACCAGGAAGATCTCTACGTCTACGAACTCAATCCGCAAGATCCCAACCAGTATCGCTATGGCAATGGCTGGGAGGACATGCGCATCGTTCACGAGACGGAGGAGGTGAAGGGCGAGGGCAATCGCGAGATTGAGCTGAAATTCACGCGCCACGGGCCCGTGATCTTCGTCGACGAGGACAAGAAGCACGCCTTTGCCGTGCGTTCGATCTGGTTCGAGCCGGGCACCTCGGCCTATTTCGGCTCGTCGGACTACATGACCGCAAAGGACTGGAGCGGTTTCCTCGCCGCCATGCGGCGCTGGGGCGCCCCGTCGGAGAACCAGGTCTATGCCGACACCAGGGGCAATATCGGGTGGGTCGCTGCCGGCAAGACGCCGCGCCGCCTCAATTTCGACGGCCTGATGCCGGTGCCCGGCGATGGCCGCTATGAATGGCAGGGATTTCTCTCGCTGGACGAGCTGCCGAAATCCTATCAGCCGAAGCAGGGCTATTTCGCCACCGCCAACCACATGAACCTGCCGGCCGATTATCCGGTCAACGAGCGCAGGGTCGGCTTCGAATGGTCCGACAGCGCGCGCTGGCAGCGCATCACCGAGGTGCTCGCGGCCAACAACAAGGTGACGCTCGCCGACGCCATGGATCTGCAGAACGACGACACCGCCATGATGGGACGGCGGCTGGTCAAGCTGTTGCAGCCCCTCACCTCTGACGATGCCAAGGTGAGGCAGGGTCTCGATCTGTTGAAGCGCTGGGATGCGCGCGACGCCGCCGACAGCGCCGCGGCGGCCGTGTTCGAGGTCTGGATCGCCAATCATCTCGGACCGGTGCTGTTGAAGATCACGGCGCCCAAGGCCGCCGGCCTGATCGCGCCTGAGGCCTCCAGCATTTCGGCGCTCGTGGCCGCGCTGGAATCTCCGGATGCATCGTTTGGCGCCGATCCCGCTGTGACGCGCGACCAGATCCTGCGCGACAGCCTCGGTGCGGCGGTGGCCGATGTCATCAGCAAGCTCGGCCCTGATCCCTCCACCTGGCGCTGGGGCCGCCTGCATGTCGCACAGTTCGACCACGCGCTGATACCGCTCGCCGACAAGGCCACCGCGACGCAGATGTCTGTCGGTCCGCTCGCCTTCGGTGGCGCGGGCAACGTGCCGCGCGCCGCCACCTATCGCCGCTCGGATTACCGGCTCCTGTCGGGCGCCTCGTTCCGCATGGTGCTCGACGTCGGCAATTGGGACGCCAGCCGCACCATCAACACGCCAGGGCAATCCGGCGATCCCTTCAGCGGCCACTACCGCGACCTCGCGCCGCTGTGGGCGACGGGGCAATACGTGCCGCTGCTCTACAGCCGCAGCGCAGTGGAGGCTGCGACCGCGGAGGCAATCACGCTGACGCCGAGGTGACGTCGCGCTGACCTAAACTGAACGAGCCATTCCATGATCCTCCGCGACGGCTATTCCGACATCCCCGCCGGCAAGATCGCCGCAGTCGTCACGCATCTTGAGATGACCGCACCGCCCCCGCGCCGCGACGATCCGCCCGGCAAATGGTTGCTGCGCAGGGTCGAAGCGCCCGCACTTGCCTGGTACCGCGATCTCTTCCGGCGCGTCGGTGAGAACTGGCTGTGGTTCTCACGAGCCCGCATGAACGACACCGAGCTTGCCGCGATCATCCACGCTGCAGGTATCGAGATCTACGCCCTCGTCGTTGACGGCCGCGAGGAAGGCATGCTCGAGCTGGATTTCCACGAACCGGGCCAATGCGAGCTGGTCTATTTCGGCGTCACCGACAGCTTGATCGGCACCGGCGCCGGCCGCTTCCTGATGAACCGCGCACTGGAGCGTGCATGGTCAAACGGCGTGCATCGCGTCTGGGTCCACACCTGCACGTTCGATCATCCCTCGGCCGTCGCCTTCTATCAGCGCTCGGGATTTCGTCCGTTCCGACGGCAGGTCGAGGTCGCGGATGATCCGCGCCTCGACGGAACGGCACCGCGTGATGCGGCGAAGCACGTGCCGATCATCGAATAGCATGCGGGCCCCGCGGCCATTTATGGACGTTGTCGTCCTCTGCCAACCGCTCGCGGCAAAGGTCCGCGCCGGACGGCGTTGAAGTGAGTCGGCGCAGTCGCGGCAGATGAATCCCCCGTGCCGCCAGTTCATGAGGGCGTCGCAGAACATGGTCTCGTCATCCGTTCGACGGTTGTCGGCGAAGAACCGGCAGGCGATATTGCGAGCGACGTCTTAAACCAATCGAGCGGTTCTGGCGTGGGCAGGCGGGTCAGGCCCCGAGAATAACAAGAGGTGCACCATGTTCCTGGTAGGCCAATATGATTCCCCCTTCGTCCGCCGCGTCGCGATTGCGCTGCGGCTTTACGGGATCACCTTCGAGCACAAGCCGTGGTCGACCTTCGGCGATGCCGACAAGATCGCGCCGTACAATCCGCTGCGCCGCGTGCCGACGCTGGTGTGTGATGATGGCGAGGCGCTGATCGAGAGCACGATCATTCTGGACTATCTCGACGAGCTTGTCGGTGCCGGCAAGGCGATGCTGCCGCGAAGCGGCGCTGAGCGTCGCCGGCACCTGCGCATCTGCGCACTCGCGACCGGCCTCGGCGACAAGGCGGTCAGCCTGCTCTACGAGCGGGTGCTGCGGAAGGAGCAGCTCGCGCTGTGGGTCGAGCGCTGCCAGGCACAGATCGGCGACGTGCTGAAGGTACTGGAAGCCGAGCGCGCCAAGGTGAAGACGCCGTACTGGCTGGGGGACCGCATCGGCCACGCCGATGTCGCGGTCGCCTGCGTCGTGCGCTTCACCCGCGAGGCGCACCCACAGCTCTTCGATCCCGCACGCTATCCGGCGCTTGCGGCCCATGCCGAGCGCTGCGAGGCGCTGGCGCCGTTCAAGGAGATCGTCCAACCGCTCGCCCCGCCGAAAGCGTGAGCGTCGCCAGGTCACCTCATCGGCCGTAGAGACCGGTCAGTGTCGCTTTCGCAAGCGTGTGAAAGTGCAGATCGAAACCAACCAGCGCTGCCGACGCCGAATGATCCTTGGCGTCCGGTAGTTTTGCGACATCTACGGCGAAGACGGTGATCTGATAGTGATGCGGCTTGTCGCCGGTCGGTGGGCACGGTCCGCCATAGCCATCGCTGCCGAAGTCGGTGCGGCTCTGGACCGCTCCCTTCGGCAGCAAGTTCTTCTTCGGATCGCCTGCCCCCTTTGGAAGCGAAGCGACGGAAGCTGGAACATTGAAAACGACCCAATGCCACCAGCCGCTGCCGGTCGGCGCGTCAGGATCATACATCGTCACGGCGAAGCTCTTGGTGCCTGCCGGTGCACCGCTCCAGCTCAAGGCCGGCGAAACGTTGTTGCCCGTACAGCCGAATCCCTTGAATACCTGCTCGTTGGCGATCGTTGCGCCTTCGGCGATGTCCGGGCTGGTCAACGCGAGGCTCTGCGCACCAGCTTCGCCTGCAGAAAGCAGGAACGCGCACGATGCCAGCCATGAGAACGCAAACCTTGTCATGGAGACTCCCTTCGCAGAAGCATTCAAAACACCGGAAGGTAGCGCCCAAGGAACGATGTTTCAATCGGCCTGCCCCGTTGCTTTCGATGCTGCGGCGCAATCGGGCGCTGCGAGGCACTGGCACCGTTCAAGAAGATCGTCCAGCCTCTCGCTCTGCCGCAGGGGTGAATGCACATCCGCTGTGATGTTGCGTTGCGCTACTTGCAGCATCATTCCCACGATAGATCACGCGGTATGGGTCATGGCTTTCGCCAGGACGACACCGGATGTGCGGCAAGAGCCTAACCCGCCCCGACGCGCTTTTTCTGCCAGGCCAGATGCACGGCGCAGGTGCAGCCGGGGGGGTGCGCGGCGAGGTCGTTGGACGTGACGTCGTTCGCCGGTGTAGCCGCGAACGAGGCATTCACGTCCCTGGCGGCCGAAGTCTGTTGCGCCGGGATGTAGTTGAGGATCGGCGCCAGCCAGCGTTCGACCTCGGAGACGCTCATCTCCTTGCGCGCGGCATAGTCCTCGACCTGGTCGCGTTCGATCTTGCCGACGCCGAAATAATAGCTCTCGGGGTTCGCGAAATAGAGCCCGGATACGCTGCTGCCCGGCCACATCGCAAAGCTCTCGGTCAGCTTCACGCCGGCGGTCGCTTCCGCATCCAGCAGCGCGAACAGCGTCGCCTTTTCGGTGTGATCGGGCTGCGCGGGATAACCGGGCGCCGGGCGGATGCCCTGATATTTTTCCAGGATCAGATCCTCGTTCGATAGCGTCTCGTCAGGCGCGTAGGCCCAGAACTCGCGGCGGACGCGGGCATGCATGCGCTCGGCAAAGGCTTCGGCGAGGCGGTCGGCCAGCGCCTTGCACAGGATCGAGGAGTAATCGTCATTGGCCATCTTGAAGCGCTCCGCGACCGCGTCCTCGCCGATCCCGGCGGTGACGACGAAGCCGCCGACATAGTCGGGCACGCCCGCAGGCGCGACGAAGTCGGCCAGCGCCGCGTTGAAACGCCCCTCGCGCTTTTCGAGCTGTTGGCGCAGCGTGTGCAGCGTCGCGACCTTCTTGGTGCGGCTCTCATCGGCATAGAGCACGATGTCGTCGCCATCAGCGTTCGCCGGCCAGAAGCCGACGGTGGCGCGCGCCCGGAACCATTTCTCCTTCACGATGCTGTCGAGCATCCTGCGCGCATCGTCGTAGAGCGAGCGCGCGACTTCGCCGACCTTGGCATCGTCGAGGATGGCGGGGAAGCGCCCGGCGAGCTCCCAGGTCTGGAAGAATGGCGTCCAGTCGATATAGGGCACCAGCTCGGCGAGGTCGTAGTCGTCGAAGCTCTTGGTGCCGAGGAAGGTCGGCTTCACCGGCTTGCTGGCGGCGAAGTCGACCGGCACGCGGTTCTTGCGCGCGTCGGCCAATTTCAGCCGCTTCTTGTCGGCCTGCGCACGCAGATGCGCCTCGGAGATCTTGGCGTATTCGGCGCGCACCTCGGCAGCATAGGCCTCGCGCTTCTCAGGCGAGAGCAGCGAGGAGGCCACGCCGACCGCGCGGCTGGCGTCGTTGACGTGGACGACGGGGCCGGCGCGATAGCTCGGATCGATCTTCACGGCCGTATGCACGCGGCTCGTGGTGGCGCCGCCGATCAGCAGCGGCAGCTTCAGGCCCTCGCGCTGCAGCTCGCCGGCGAAAAACGCCATCTCGTCGAGCGAGGGCGTGATCAGGCCCGAGAGACCCACGATGTCGGCGTTCTCAGCCTTCACCGTCTCGACGATCTTGGATGCCGGCACCATCACGCCGAGGTCGATGACTTCGTAATTGTTGCACTGGAGCACGATGCCGACGATGTTCTTGCCGATGTCGTGGACGTCGCCCTTGACGGTCGCCAGCACGATCTTGCCGGCGGAGGAGGAGCCTTCGGCGCCGATGCCGTTGGCGAGATTGCGCGCCTTCTCCTCTTCCATGAACGGCATCAGCCAGGCCACCGCCTGCTTCATCACGCGCGCCGATTTCACCACCTGCGGCAGGAACATCTTGCCGTCGCCGAAGAGATCGCCGACCACGTTCATGCCGGCCATCAGCGGTCCCTCGATCACGTCGAGCGGGCGTGACGCGTTCTTGCGGGCTTCCTCGGTATCCTGCTCGATGAACTCGGTGATGCCATGCACCAGCGAGTGCGACAGCCGCTTCTCCACCGGCCATTCGCGCCAGGCGAGATCGGCTTCCTTGGCCTCGGTCTTCTTTCCGCGGAATTTCTCGGCCAGTGCCAGGAGGCGCTCGGACGCGCCCGCGTCGCGGTTGAGGATGACGTCCTCGCAGACCTGGCGCAATTCAGGGTCGATGTCGTCATAGACGATCATCTGCCCGGCATTGACGATGCCCATGTCCATCCCGGCCTTGATGGCGTGATACAGGAACACCGAGTGCATCGCCTCGCGCACCGGCTCGTTGCCGCGGAACGAGAACGACAGGTTCGAGACGCCGCCAGAGATGTGCGCGCCCGGCAGGTTCTGCCGGATCCAGCGCGTCGCCTCGATGAAGTCGACGCCGTAGTTGTTGTGCTCCTCGATGCCGGTCGCGATCGCGAAGATATTGGGATCGAAGATGATGTCCTCGGGCGGGAAGCCGACCTTGTTCACCAGGATGTCGTAGGCACGCTTGCAGATATCGGTCTTGCGCGCGAACGTGTCGGCCTGGCCGACTTCGTCGAACGCCATCACCACGACAGCCGCGCCATGGCGGCGGGCGATTTTTGCTTCGTGGATGAACTTCGCTTCGCCTTCCTTCATCGAGATCGAATTGACCACCGGCTTGCCCTGCACGCATTTCAAGCCGGCCTCGATCACCGAGAACTTCGAGGAGTCGACCATCACAGGAACGCGGGCGATGTCTGGTTCGGCGGCGACGAGGTTCAGGAACGTCACCATCGCGGCCTCCGAATCCAGAAGACCCTCGTCCATGTTGACGTCGATGATCTGCGCGCCGTTCTCGACCTGGTCGCGCGCCACCTGGAGCGCGGCGGTGTAGTCGCCGGCGGTGATCAGCTTACGGAAGCGGGCGGAGCCGGTGACGTTTGTTCGCTCGCCGACGTTGACGAACGGAATCGCATCCGTCAGCACGAAGGGCTCGAGGCCGGAAAGCCTTAAGCGTGGCGCGATCTCGGGAACGATCCGCGGCTTGTGCGGGGCGACGGCGTGAGCAATCGCCGCGATATGATCCGGCGTGGTGCCGCAGCAGCCTCCGACGATGTTGACGAGGCCGTCGCGCGCGAATTCGCCGACCAGCCGGGCCATGTAGTCCGGCGTCTCGTCATACTGGCCGAATTCGTTGGGCAGACCGGCGTTCGGATAGGCGCAGACCAGCGTGTCTGCGACGCGGCCGATGTCGGCGATATGCGCGCGCAAATCTTCCGCACCGAGCGCGCAGTTGAAGCCGATGGTAACGGGCTTGGCGTGCCGCACCGAATTCCAGAACGCCTCCGGCATCTGGCCCGAGAGCAGGCGGCCGGACTTGTCGGTGATGGTGCCCGACACCATCACGGGCATGTCGATGCCGAGTTCTTCGGTGATCTCGGCGATGGCGTAGAGCGCCGCCTTGGCGTTGAGCGTATCGAAGATCGTCTCGACCAGCAGCAGGTCGACGCCGCCGTCGATCAGGCCGCGGATCTGCTCGCCATAGGACTTGCGCAAATCGTCGAAGGTGACGGCGCGGTAGCCGGGATTGGCCACATCAGGCGAGATTGAGGCGGTACGGTTGGTCGGCCCGATGGCACCCGCAACGAAGCGCGGCTTGCCGTCTTCGGCGGCGACGCGCCGGGCGGCATTGCCGGCAAGGCGGGCACCATCGCGCGCCATTTCATACACAATGTCGGTGAGGTCGTAATCGGCCTGCGCGATTGAAGTGGTCGAGAAGGTATTGGTCGCCACGATGTCGGCGCCGGCGCGCAAATACGCGGCGTGGATGTCCTCGATCGCCTGCGGCTGGGTCAGGATCAGGAGATCGTTGTTGCCGCGCAGGTCGCGATGAAAGTTCTTGAAGCGCGTGCCGCGGAAGGCGGCCTCGTCGAACTGCAGGTTCTGAATCATCGTGCCCATGGCGCCGTCGAGCACGAGGATGCGCTCGCGCGCGGCGTTGATGAGGGCGGTTCGTTTCGGCGAGGTGGATACAGACATGGTGCTTTAAGCCGCCTTCTGCGTGCTCTTGGCGCGAATGCCGAGCAAATGGCTGATTGCGAACACGAGATCGGCGCGGTTCATGGTGTAGAAATGGAAGGTGTCGACGCCGTGTTTTGCCAGTTTCTGCACCTGGCCGGCTGCCACCGTGGCGGCGACGAGCTTGCGGGTCTCGGCGTCGTCGTCGAGGCCTTCGAATTTCGCGGCGAACCAGTCCGGCACGGTGGTGCCGGCGCGCGTGACGAAATTGCGGGCCTGCTTGAAATTGTGCATGGGCATGATGCCCGGCACGATCGGGATGTTGATGCCTCGCGCATGGACGCGGTCGAGATAGCGGAAGTACAGGTCGTTGTCGAAGAACACCTGGGTGATCGCGCGCGTCGCGCCGGCATCGACTTTTGCCTTGAGCGTATCGATGTCGGCGTCAAAGTCCCGCGCTTCGGGGTGCTTCTCGGGATAAGCAGAGACACTCACTTCGATGTCGGCATGCCGCTTCTTGATCCCGGCGACAAGCGCATCCGACGTCTGATAGCCGTCGGGATGGCTCGCATAGGGCGTGCCGATCCCGCCTGGGGGATCGCCGCGCAGGCCGACGATGTGGCGGACGCCGACCTCGTGATAGCGGTCGACGATCTCGTCGATTTCGCCGCGCGAGGCCCCGACGCAGGTCAGGTGCGCCGCCGGCAGCAGCGCGGTCTCCTTGAGGATGCGGGAGATGGTGGAGTGGGTGCGTTCGCGAGTCGAGCCGCCGGCGCCGTAGGTCACCGAGACGAATTTCGGATCGAGGGGCGCGAGCCGGTTGATGGTCTCCCAGAGATTCCGCTCCATATCTTCGGTCTTGGGCGGAAAGAATTCGAAGGAGATCGCAGGCCGCTTCACGGCGAGGTGCCCGTCGGCTGCCGCAGGCGTCGTCAAGTCGGTCATGGCACCACTCACTCCAGGGCTCAGCCAGGTATCTGGCGGCCGGGTCAAGCTTGGGAGGGGTAACATAGAGCAATGCGGCTGGGCTCAACAGCCCATCGCATATGGGAAATTGCCCACTTCCTGCGAATGTATCCCTGAAATTGGCGTTTCTGACGGTGTGAGTGGGATAATGAGAAGTTCTATTTATCGCATTAATATCAGTCGTTTAGATATGAGAAGGGTGATTTTTTGCAGCCAGGTTTGGCGGTGGGCATGATGAATTCTGTGTTGCAAGCCTAGTGCTTGGCCCAACGAACGGCAGTTCCGGGCGTCCGCCTCCCGGCCGCACACGCCAGATCTGCGCTATGCACCCATTGTCGCCGCGCCGCCCTCCGCTACGTTAGCGCGCGATGATCCCGCTCTCAGTCCTCGACCTCTCGGTCGTCACCACGGCCACGAAGCCCGCTGCGGCGCTGCGCAACAGCATTGACCTGGCGCGCCATGTCGATGGGCTCGGCTATGTTCGCTATTGGCTTGCCGAGCACCACAACCTCGCTTCAGTCGCGAGCCCCGCGCCCGACGTGATGATTGGGCAGATCGCGGCGGTGACGAAGCACATCCGCGTTGGCTCCGGCGGCGTGATGCTGCCCAACCACGCGCCGCTGGTGGTGGCGGAGCGATTCAAGATGCTGGAGGCCTTGTTTCCCGGCCGTATTGATCTTGGCCTGGGCCGCGCGCCAGGCACGGATGGGGCCACGGCCTATGCACTGCGCAGCCGGCTCGACCGGCGCGAGGGCGATGATTTTCTGGAGCGGCTGCACGAATTGATCCTGTGGGAGACGCGCGAATTCCCCGCAGGCCATCCCTATCACAACGTCGTCGCGATGCCTGACGACACCCCGCTGCCGCCGATCTGGCTGCTCGGCTCCAGCGATTATTCCTCTGAGCTTGCAGCCCAGGTCGGCATGGGCTTCGCCTTCGCGCACCATTTTGCATCCCACGATGCCATCGACGCGATGGTGCATTATCGTAACCGCTTCCAGCCCTCGGCCTGGCGCGCGACACCGCATGCGATCCTCGCCGTTGCCGTCATTGTCGCCGATACCGACGAGGAGGCGGAGAAGCTCGCGGCATCGTTCGATCTCAATCGTCTGCGCCGCGACCGTGGACAATATCTGCCACTGCCGAGCGTCGAGGAGGCGCTGGCCTATCCTTATACGGATTCCGAGCGCGTCTCGATTGCGCGTAACCGCTCGCGCCTGTTCGTCGGCAGCCCCGCGACGGTGCAGAAGAAGCTTCGGCCGCTGATGGATGCGAGCAAGCCGGACGAATTGATGGTGATCACCGCCGTGTACGACCACGAGGCGCGCAAGAGGTCGTATTCGCTGTTGGCGCAGGCGTTCGGGCTGACGAAGCAGGCAGCATGAGCCGCTGTTACCCTCCCCCTCCAGGGAGGGTGGCAGATCAATCCTGCAGCGTCTCGCTGAAGGTCGCGCGGAACGGGTGGCCCGGATAGACGCCGACGATGCGGAATTCGCGCGAGAAGAATTTCAGCTCCTCGATCGCAAACGCGAGACCCTTGTCTTCAGGGTGGCCGTCGACATCGGCGTAAAACTGCGTGGCGAAGAAATTCCCGTCGACCATGTAGCTTTCGAGCTTGGTCATGTTCACGCCATTGGTGGCAAAGCCGCCGAGCGCCTTGTAGAGCGCGGCCGGCAAGTTGCGCACCCGGAAGACGAATGTGGTGACCAGCGGGCCCGAACCCTGCGTGGCCCATTTCGGCTCGCGCGCCAGCACGACGAAGCGGGTGGTGTTGTGGGCCTCGTCCTCGATGTCCTCGGCGAGAATGTCGAGGCCGTAAATCTTCGCGGCGAGGCGCGAGGCGATCGCAGCGACAGTCTTGTCCTTGCGCTCGGAAATGTCACGGGCGCTACCGGCCGTATCCGCATGCACGATGGGCTTGATGCCGAGCTTCCGAATGACGCGCCGGCACTGGCCGAGCGCATGCACATGGCTCTCGACACTCTTGATGTCGGAAATATTGGTGCCCTTGACCGCCATCAGCTGATGGCGGACCGGCAAGAACCATTCACCGATGATGAAGAGGCCGGAGGCCGGCAGCAGATGGTGGATGTCCGCGACGCGGCCCGCGACCGAATTTTCGATCGGGATCATGCCGAGATCGGCCTCGCCCGAGGAGATCGCCGACAGCGCGTCCTCGAAGGTGGCGCAGGGCATCGGCTCCGCGTCGGGATAGGCTTCGACGATGGCGATGTGGGAATTGGCGCCAGGTTCGCCCTGGAATGCGATCTTCATCTTGCTCATGGCGGGCCTTGTAGCAGCGGCTCAGGATTTGGAAAGGATTCTGCGGGCGGTCTCCAGGTCCGCCGGCGTGTCGACCCCGCGGGGCACGGTGTCGACGATGGTGAAGTCGATCCGCATGCCGGCCTCGAGGGCCCTCAGTTGCTCCAGACTTTCCTGCAACTCCAGTGGAGAGGGCGGCAACGAGACATAGCGCTCCAGCGCCGCGCGGCGATAGGCGTAGAGGCCGATATGATGGTAGCGCGGTCCGTTGCCGGCCGGCGCGGTGGCGCGGGTGAAATAAAGTGCGCGCATGCGCCGGCCGCCGAGCGAAGTTCCGATCGCCTTCACGACGCTCGGGGCGAGGTCCTCCTCCTCGGTGTGGATCTGCGATGCCAGCGTGGCGATGTCGACGGCCGGGTCCTCCAGCGGCGGCAGCACGTCGCGGATATTGTCGGTCGTGATCGTCGGGAAGTCGCCCTGGAGATTGATCACGATCTCGGCCTGTCCGCCCGGATCGAGCTTCTGCATGGCCTCGTGGATGCGGGCCGAGCCGTTGAGATGGTTGGGGCTGGTCATGACCGCCACGCCGCCATCCGCTGTGACGGCGTCGGCGATCTCCTGCGTATCGGTCGCGACCGCGACCCGACCGACTGCCGCTTCCTGCGCCCGGCGCAGCACATGGATGATCATCGGCAGGCCCACGATGTCCTTCAGCGGCTTGCCAGGCAGGCGGGTCGACGCCATGCGGGCCGGGATCAGCACCAGAATGCGGGGATTGGTCATCGGTTCAAGAGCCTGGAAACGGGGCGATTTCCGCACCGGGAAATGGGGTGGGGATCGGCTGAAAGCCGCATCGCTTATACGGGTTGCCAGACCCCGGGCAAACCGATATCTGAATGGCAAAACTCGGGGAAACAATAAGGAACGTGTGATTCTCCCGAGGCTCGTCCTGGCGGCCGCCCGGCCGCTTGTTCCTTCTTGCGGTGTGGGGCCTGGCCGGAAATGGACTCTTTCGAACTCAACAAGATTCTTGGTGCCGTGCTCGGTACCTGTCTCGTTCTGCTGGTGACGAGCTTCACCGCGAACGCGCTGTTCTCGCCCAAGATGCCGGAGAAGCCGGGCTTCGAGATCGCCGTGAAGGAAGAAGCTGGTGACAAGGGCGGCGCTCCCGCGGCCGCAGCCCCGTCCGAGCCGATCGAGAAGCTGCTCCAGACCGCCTCCGTCGAGAAGGGCGCGGCTGCCGCGAAGAAGTGCGGCGCCTGCCACACCTTCGAGAAGGGCGGCCCGAACCGTGTCGGTCCGAACCTCTACGGCATCGTCGGCGACAATCGCGGCGAGGACCGCGGCGGATTCAATTTCTCAGCCGCCATGAAGGCCAAGGGTGGCACCTGGACGATCGACGATCTCAACAAGTTCATCGCGAATCCGAAGGGCTTCATTCCCGGCACCGCGATGGGCTTCGCCGGCATCCCGAAGGACTCGGAGCGCGCCGACGTCATCGCCTATCTCAACAGCCTGTCGGACAGCCCGAAGCCGCTGCCCACCGCGGCGAAATAAGCCTGTCGGACCGACCTTGGACTGTGCGGCCAGGCCCCCAAGCCTGGCCGTTTCCTTGTCTGGAGCCTCGCACTGTCGTTACCGGGGCGTTTGGCCGCAGCGGACTGGCCGCCTGGCCCGCCAAGATGAGGAAAAAGCAACATATTCCGTCGAAACCTCGCCTATATTGGGAACTTAAAGGAGTAGCCTCCTTCAAGACAGGGATGTTGATTTGGCCATTACCCGACGCGATCTCCTGCTCACCGGCGCGGCCGTAGCCGCGCTTCCCGCCCTCGGCTCTGCAGCCGGTGTTCCCATCGTCCGCACGGCGGCGGCGCAATCGGGCGGTGAGCTGCCTTGGCGGCATGCGCTGTCGCTGTTCGGCGACGTCAAGTACCCGGCCGACTTCAAACGGTTCGACTACGTCAATCCTGATGCGCCCAAGGGCGGCGCGGTACGGCAGATCGCGATCGGGACGTTCGATAATTTCAACTATGTTGTTTCCGGCGTGAAGGGCAATCTCGCCGCGCCGGTCCCCTTGATTTACGACACCCTGACGACCGCCGCTCTGGATGAGGTTTCGACGGAATACGGCTTGCTGGCCGAAGCGGTCAGCCGTCCCGACGATTCCTCCTTTGTGATCTATCGTCTGCGCGCACAGGCCAAATGGCACGACGGAAAGCCGGTCACCGCCGAGGATGTGATCTACTCACTGGACGTGCTGAAGAAGAATCATCCGTTTTATGCGGCGTACTATCGACATGTGGTCGGCGCCGAGAAGGTCGGCGACCGCGATGTCAAGTTTACGTTCGATGCGCCGGGAAACCGAGAGCTTCCGCAAATCGTCGGTCAACTCGTGGTTCTGCCCAAGCACTGGTGGGAGGGGACGGATGCCCAGGGCAAGAAACGCGACGTAACGGTGACCACGCTCGAAATTCCGCTCGGCGGGGGGCCATATCGAATCAAGGATTATGTCGCCGGCCGCAGCATCGTGCTGGAACGAGTCAAGGATTACTGGGGGAGCGAGGTCAACGTTAACATCGGGCGAAATAATTTCGACGAGCTGCGGTACGAATATTTCAGGGATGCCACCGTCGCGATCGAGGCTTTCAAGGCCGATCAGGTTGACTGGCGCGCCGAAAACAGCGCGAAGAACTGGGCGACGGCCTACGATTTCCCGGCTGTTGCCGAGAAACGCGTTGTTCTGGAGGAGTTTCCAAATCGCAGCTCGGGCGTGATGCAGGCCTTTGCCCCGAACTTGCGTCGCGCCAAGTTCGCGGATGCGAGGGTGCGCCGGGCCCTCAACTATGCGTTCGACTTCGAGGAGATGAACAAGCAGATCTTCTTTGGTCAGTACAAGCGCATCGGCAGCTATTTCGACGGAATCGAAGATCTGATGGCGACCGGCGTGCCGGAAGGAAAAGAGCTCGAGATTCTGGAGGGCCTCCGTGCTGAGATTCCGCCCGAGGTGTTTACGACGCCCTACACAAACCCTGTCGGCGGTAGTCCGGAAGCCGTACGCGAAAATCTGAGAGAGGCGCTGCGCCTGCTGAAGGAAGCCGGCTATGAGGTGCGCGATCGTAAGCTGATCGAAGTCAAGACAGGTACCCAGCTCTCTCTCGAATTGCTGGCTCAGGACCCGGCCTTCGAAAGGGTCATGTTGTTCTACAAGCCCTCCCTGGAGAGGCTCGGCATTGCAGTCAGCGTCCGAACGATCGATCCGACGCAATATGAAAACCGGCTGCGCGAATGGGATTTCGACATCGTCGTTGCCTCCTGGGGAGAGTCCTTGTCCCCGGGCAACGAGCAGCGCGAATCCTGGGGCTCGAAAGCTGCGGACATGAGCGGTTCGCGCAACGTCGTCGGTATCAAGAATCCGGCGATTGACAAGCTGATCGACCGGGTCATCTTCGCGAAGGATCGAGCGGAGCTCGTGGCCGCGACCAAGGCGCTGGACCGCGTGCTTCTGTGGAACCATTATGTGGTGCCGCAATGGAATTATCCAAAACTGCGCACGGCGCGATGGGATCGCTTCGGCAGGCCGGCCGAAATGCCGAAATACGGCCAGTCGACCTTCCCCTTCATCTGGTGGTACGACGCAGACAAGGCGGCACGGATCGCGAAGAAGTCGTGAAGGACATTTCTCGCATGGCGCAGCTTTCACGCCGGCATGTGCTGGTCCTCGGTGCCGGCGGCATGGTCAGCGCTGCCGCATTGCGCAGCGCGGCGGCATCGGAGGGGCCCAGCGAGGCCCACGGCATGTCGGCGTTCGGCGATCTGAAATATCCCGCCGATTTCCACCATTTCGACTATGTCAATGTCGACGCCCCGAAGGGCGGCACGTTCTCGCTGATTCCGTCGACGAGGGGCTACAACCAGTCCTTCTTCACCTTCAACTCGCTCAACGCCTTCATCCTCAAGGGCGAGGGTGCACAAGGCATGGACCTGACCTTCGCCACGCTGATGGCGCATGCCGGCGACGAGCCCGACGCCATGTACGGCTTTGCCGCAAAGTCGGTGCAGATCTCTCCGGACAAGCTCGCCTATCGCTTCACGATGCGGCCCGAGGCGACGTTTCACGACGGCACCAAGCTGACCGCGCACGACGTCGCGTTCTCGATCAACGTCCTGAAGGACAAGGGCCATCCGCTGATCCAGATCCAGATGCGCGACGTCAAGGGCGCTGAGGCCATCGACGACGCCGCCGTGATCGTGACCTTCGCCGCGAAGCGCGCGCGCGACGTGCCGCTTTATGTGGCGAGCCTTCCGATCTTCTCCAAGGCCTATTACGCGAACCGGACGTTCGACGAGACCACGACCGACGCGCCGCTGGGCTCGGGGGCCTACAAGGTCGGCAGGTTCGAGATCAACCGCTTCATCGAGTTCGAGCGCGTCAGGCATTGGTGGGGCGCGGACCTGCCGGTCTGTCGCGGCAGCAATAATTTCGACGTGGTCCGCTACGAATTCTACCGCGACCGCGACGTCGCGTTCGAAGGCTTCACCGGCAAGAACTATCTCTATCGCGAGGAGTTCACCTCGCGCATCTGGGCGACGCGCTACGACTTTCCCGCGATCAGGGAGGGACGGGTCAAGCGAGAGGAGGTGCCCGATCAGACGCCTTCGGGCGGACAAGGCTGGTTCCTGAACACGCGGCGGGACAAGTTCAAGAACCCCAAGGTACGCGAAGCATTGAACTACGCGTTCGACTTCGAGTGGACCAACAAGACCATCATGTACGGCGCCTACGCGCGCGCCCGCTCGCCGTTCCAGAATTCCGATCTCGTCGCCGAAGGGATGCCCTCGCCGGAGGAGCTGAAGCTGCTCGAGCCGTTCCGCGGCCAGGTGCCCGACGAAGTCTTCGGTGAGCCCTTCGTGCCGCCGGTGTCGGACGGTTCGGGGCAGGACCGCGCGCTGCTGCGCAAGGCGCAGCAATTGCTCCAGGAGGCGCAGCTTCCGGTCAAGGAGGGCAAGCGGCTGTTGCCGAGCGGCGAAGTCTTCGCCATCGAGTTCCTGACAGACGAGGCCTCGTTCCAACCGCACCACGCCTCATTCCTCAAGAACCTGAACATCCTTGGCATCGACGCAAATCTGCGCCTGGTCGATGCCGTCCAGTACCGCGCCCGCGTCGAATCCTTCGATTTCGACGTAGCCATCAACCGCATCACCATGTCGGCCACGCCCGGCGACAGCTTGCGAACCTACTTCACCTCGCAAGCGGCGATGACCAAGGGCTCCTACAATCTGGCCGGCGTATCCAGCCCCGCGCTCGACGCGCTGGTCGAGAAGGCGATGGCCGCCGAGACGCGCCGGGATCTGACGGTTGCCTGCCGCGCGATCGATCGCGTCTTCCGCGCCGGCCGCTACTGGGTGCCGCAATGGTACAATACCAGCCACCGGCTGGCGTATTGGGACGAGTTCGACCATCCCGCGAACCTGCCGCGTTACGCGCTCACCGACTATACGAGCGGCGTAGGGGAGCGGACGCTGTGGTGGTACGATGCCGCCAAGGCCGCCAAGCTCGATCAGGCGAAGTAGCTCATGAGCGCCTATATCGCACGCCGCCTCCTCCTGATGATTCCGACGCTGCTCGGGATCCTCTTCATTTCGTTCGTGGTCGTGCAATTCGCGCCGGGCGGTCCGGTGGAGCGCGTGATCGCGCAGTTGTCGGGCGCCGATACCGGCGGCACCTCGCGGATCTCCGGCGGCGGCGACTTCGCGCAGCGTGCGCCGGGCCAGGGCGGAGCTGGCAGTGATGCCATCAATTCGAAATACCGCGGCGCGCAGGGCCTCGACCCCGATTTCATCAAGAAGCTGGAAAAGCAGTTCGGCTTCGACAAGCCGGCGCCGGAGCGGTTCGCGTTGATGGTCTGGAACTACGCGCGCTTCGATTTCGGCAAGAGCTATTTCCGCGACGTCAGCGTCATCCAGCTCATCAAGGAGAAGCTGCCGGTCTCGATCTCGCTGGGCCTGTGGCTCACGCTGCTGACCTACCTGATCTCGATTCCCCTCGGCATCCGCAAGGCGGTGAAGGATGGCACGCGCTTCGACACGTGGACATCGAGCGTGATCGTGCTCGGTTACGCGATTCCAGGCTTCCTGTTTGCGATCCTTCTGATCATCCTGTTCGCCGGCGGCTCATTCTTCAATTGGTTCCCGCTGCGCGGGTTGACATCCGACGGCTGGTCGCAGTTTCCCTGGTACTGGAAGATCATCGACTATTTCTGGCATCTGACGCTGCCGATCATCGCGATGGGACTCGGCGCCTTTGCGACCATGACATTTCTCACCAAGAACTCGTTCCTGGACGAGATCCGCAAGCAATATGTCATGACGGCACGGGCGAAGGGCTGCAGCGAGCGCCAGGTGCTCTACGGCCACATCTTCCGCAATGCGATGCTGATCGTGATCGCGGGCTTCCCCGGGGCCTTCATCAGCGCCTTCTTCTCGGGCTCGCTGCTGATCGAGACCATCTTCTCGCTCGATGGGATCGGGCTGCTCGGTTTCGAGAGCGTTCTCAACCGCGACTATCCCGTCGTGTTCGGCACTCTCTACATCTTTTCGCTCATTGGTCTCGTGGTCGGTCTGATCTCCGACCTGACCTATATGTGGATCGATCCACGGATCGATTTCGAGGCGCGGGAGGTCTGATGGCAGTCACCGCGCCCACCCCGGTCGAGACCACCACGAGGTCGCCGTTCGGCGAAGCCGTGCCGATCACGCGCAAGTCGTTCGCACCGTCGCCGCTCAACAAGCGGCGCTGGCAGAACTTCAAGGCTAACCGCCGCGGCTACTGGTCCTTCTGGATCTTCATGGTCATGTTCGTGGTCTCGCTGTTCGCCGAGCTGATCGCCAACGACCGTCCCTTCCTGATCAAATATGACGGCCATCTCTACTGGCCCGCCTTCGTCACCTATTCGGAAACGACGTTCGGCGGCGATTTCGAGACCGCGGCCGACTATCGCGACCCCTACCTGCAGAAGCTGATCAAGGACAAGGGCGGCACCATCGTCTGGCCGCTGATCCGCTACTCCTACGACACCCACAATCTCGATCTGCCGACGCCGGCGCCATCGCCGCCGACCTGGCTGTTGACGGAAGCCCAGTGCAAGCCGGTGCTGGAGAAGAAGGGCCTGAAGAGCTGCCGCGACCTCGAATACAACTGGCTCGGCACCGACGATCAGGGCCGCGACGTCGTGGCGCGGATGATCTACGGTTTCCGCATCTCGGTGCTGTTCGGACTGGCGTTGACGATCTGCTCGTCGGTCATCGGCATCATCGCCGGGGGCGTGCAGGGCTATTTCGGCGGCTGGACGGATCTGTTGTTCCAGCGCTTCATCGAGATATGGAACGCGATACCCTATCTCTATCTGCTGCTGATCGTCGCGGCCGTGCTTCCGCCGGGCTTCTTCATCCTGCTCGGCATCATGGTGTTGTTTCACTGGGTGTCGCTGGTCGGCCTGGTGCGCGCGGAATTTCTGCGCGGACGCAATTTCGAATATATCCAGGCGGCGCGCGCACTGGGTGTGTCGGATAAGGTCATCATGTTCCGGCACCTGTTGCCGAACGCCATGGTCGCGACCATGACGTTCCTGCCGTTCATCGTCTCATCCTCGGTGATGACGCTGACGGCTCTCGATTTCCTGGGTTTCGGCCTGCCGCCCGGCTCGCCATCGCTCGGCGAATTGTTGTCGCAGGCGAAGGCGAACGTGCAGGCGCCGTGGCTCGGCTTCGCCGGCTTCTTCTCGGTTGCGAGCATGCTGTCGCTCCTGCTCTTCACCGGCGAGGCCGTGCGCGACGCCTTCGATCCGCGCAAGACGTTCAAGTGAGGGCGTGATGGACGCGATCAACCAGCCCCTGCTTGCCGTACGCGACCTCTCGGTGGCTTTCCACCAGGGCGGCGCCACCACGCTCGCCGTCGACAGGATCTCGTTCCAGATCAAGCGCGGCGAATGCGTCGCGCTGGTCGGCGAATCCGGCTCCGGCAAGTCGGTCAGCGCGCTGTCGATCCTCAAGCTGCTGCCGTATCCCAGCGCCTCGCATCCCTCGGGCAGCATCCGCTTCAAGGGACAGGAGCTGATCGACCGGTCCGAGCGGCAGATGCGGGAGATCCGCGGCAGCGACATCTCCATCATCTTCCAGGAGCCGATGACCTCGCTCAATCCGCTGCACACGATCGAGGCGCAGATCGGCGAGATCATCCAGCTGCACAATCCGGTCAGCAATGCCGAGGCACGCAAGCGGACGCTGGAGTTGCTGACGCAGGTCGGAATCCCCGAGCCCGAGACGCGGCTCAAGAGCTATCCGCACCAGCTCTCCGGCGGCCAGCGCCAGCGCGTCATGATTGCGATGGCGCTCGCCAACGAGCCGGATCTCTTGATTGCGGACGAGCCGACCACCGCGCTCGACGTCACCGTGCAGGCGCAGATCCTGTCGCTGCTCGCCGAGATCCGTTCGCGTCTCGGCATGAGCCTGCTCTTCATCACCCACGATCTCGGCATCGTGCGCCGCATCGCCGATACCGTCTGTGTGATGAAGGGCGGCGTGATCGTCGAGCAGGGGCCGGTGGAGCAGGTTTTCAAGACGCCGAAACATCCCTATACGCGCGACCTGCTCGCGGCGGAGCCGAAGCCTGATCCGGCGCCGCCGCAGCCCAATGCGCCGGTGGTGATGTCGGCGGATGATCTCAAGGTGTGGTTTCCGATCAAGCGCGGCTTGATGCGCAAGACGGTCGGCCACATCAAGGCGGTCGACGGCGTCAGCGTCGCCGTGCGCAAGGGCGAGACGCTCGGCGTCGTCGGCGAGTCGGGCTCGGGCAAGACCACCCTGGGTCTCGCCTTGCTGCGACTGATCTCCTCGAACGGACGCATCGTCTTCCTCGGCAAGGACATCCAGGGCTTGCGCTTCAAGGAGATGCGCCCCTTCCGGCGCGACATGCAGATCGTGTTCCAGGATCCGTTCGGCTCGCTCAGCCCGCGCATGTCGATCGCCGACATCATCGCCGAAGGCCTCTCCGTGCATCAGCCGAAGCTGTCGCGCGAGGAGCGCGAGGCGCGCGTCGTCAAGGCGCTCGAGGACGTCGGCCTGCAGCCGGACACGCGCTATCGCTATCCGCACGAATTTTCCGGCGGCCAGCGCCAGCGCATCTCGATCGCGCGCGCGGTGGTTCTGGAGCCTGACTTCATCGTGCTCGACGAGCCGACCAGCGCGCTCGACATGCTGATCCAGGCGCAGATGGTCGATCTCTTGCGCGAGCTGCAGCGCAGGCGCGATCTCACCTACATGTTCATCTCGCACGATCTGCGCGTCGTCGCCTCGCTTGCCAGCCATCTCATCGTGATGCGCGGCGGCAAGGTGGTCGAGGAAGGCCAGGCCGCCGAGCTGTTCAGGAATCCGAAGACGGATTACACCCGCGCGCTGTTCGCGGCGGCGTTCCGGCTGGAGACGTCAGGCGGCGGCGAGGTGGCGACGTAGTTCTTCCTTCACCTCTCCCGAAGGGAAAGGTCGATTTGCTCCCGGCGATGCGCGGCGGGCTACCGGCATGACGCATGTCGTCCAACGGCTTCGACAGGAAAACATAGTTTGACCGGGGCTACGGCTTGCCCGACCGCCGCTGGCGAGCCATGGCGGAGATCCGCTTCATCCGGCTTCAGGCCGAGATGATATCGTAATACGATAGTTCAACGCGCAATTAACCTATGTGGGCGTCGGGGCATGATGACGCAGATACACTTTTCCGTTCCCTCTGAATGACATGGAGCATGGGATGGGAAAGAAGCGAAGACGGTTCAAGCAAACAGACTCGCTGGAAACTCGCCTGCATCAATTCGCGCTGGAGTTGCACGAGCAGGCCGTGCGGACGCCTCCGGGCGAGGAACGATCCGCGCTGTTGAAACGCGCGTATAACGCAGATCAAGCAATCGATCTGGAGCGTCAACTCCGCCGGGCTCAATAGGACCGCGTGTCTCAGGGTTTAGCCCAGGGGTCTCTATCTTCCCTGTTGCCCATGGGTGGTGCAACCATTCCCCGGCCATCACCGGCCAGGCTCTCGGGCGCCGGTGGCTGAGACGCCGACAGCGCTCCGGCCTGCAAAACCATGGGAGCGCGGTATGCGGATATCCTGCGCATGCGAGCGTTCCGCTACAGGAACACCGTAGTCTTCCGGGTCGTCTAACGTCGGGAAGTGGACAGAGCCGCGCACGCACTGCAGCGACACTGACGACGTTTGATGCCGTAATCATATTGGCTGGCGCTCAGGCCCGGCGGTCGTAGGGGTGCGACTGCCGGGCCTGATTTGCGTTTGCTGTGACGTAGATCACCGGCCGCTCCGCCGCGCGGTACGAGCGGCCATGGACCGCACCATGCTGCAACCTCGCGATGGCCCGGCAACACGTCGTCCTCGGTGAAGAGGCAAGAGGCTCTGATCGCGGAGCTGGACCGCGATGGCCACGATGCCTCTGATGCTCTGAAGCTCCTTGCCACCCAGCGCGCGACGCAGCCGCTGCACCTGCAGGACCGCAACCGGCAGAGTTGGCAGGCCAAAGCCATGCCGACATTCCAGCAGGCCGAGAAGCGTCCGGTTAGCGGAGCCCACCTTGTGCAACCAAGAGGATCCTTATTCCTCCCTGCAAACGCCAAATTGACCAATCCGGTCGCAGTTTTCAGCAGCAGCGTTTGAGCCACAGTCGTTGCAGCGACATCGGAGAAGCCCGCTTGCGCAAGCGCGGCCTTCGTATCCTCCGGATCGCCGAACTGGAAGAAATCGGGCCCGTGTTTTCGAGGGTGACCGGAAGGGGCTGGCATGCGTCCCGACGGACGCGAATGACCCTGAGTCTGGGTTGGCGAGGCGCGGCGTAATGCAGGGCAATTCATCGGACCAGAAAGAAGGCCGCCGGCAATGTGTCCGGCGGCCTCATCGTTTGACGTGGTTCGCCGAGCGGCGCTCCGACTACAGATCGATGCTGACAGCGATATTACGGCCCGTTAGTTCCGCAATCTTCAGTCCATCCGCATACACCTGCGCGAACTCCGCGTCCTTTGACACGGCCTCCTGCACTTTACCGTAAACTTCCCAATTGGCGTAGCGCGTCGTCACCAGCAACTCTCCAGCCCACGGGCCGGTGTGGAAGCGGGACAGCCGAAGAAATTCCGCGCCGTGTTTCTCGAAGATTTTCTTCGCCTGCCTGACGACCCGGGTCATGTCCTCGGGCTTCTCGGTCTTGAAGCGAGTGAATTGAACGATCGGCATTGGCTACCTCCATCATTGTGTGAAATGTCCAAGAGGCATGTACGAGCTGACCTTGAGGAGCGAGCCTCAATGCAATCTCGATGAAGATTTGTATTGCCAGATTGAGTTTGGTTCAAGCTTCGCAAGCGACAGCGACACTGCCGCATCTCGATGGAGGCGCTGCTTCAGTCATGATCCGATTGCGGTTGCAGATGCTGGCACCACTCTCGATGAGGTACAGCTGAAATAGCCGCATCTCGTCGGTGGTCGCCGTATCGGGCGACCGCTTGAGCCAGGCGGCAAACCGCTTGCAGCTTTGGATGTGACTGCGTTGCGTGTGCGGGTTGAGGCTGCGCGCGGCCATGTCTTCGATCATACGCTGACGCAGCGACTGACGGTGTTGGTCTCGCTCATGGAGAGTCCCATTCTGAGAGAGGTTGACGACACTTCGATTCTCAGGACGGGGCTCTCCAACGGCTATTGGGATCCTCTCAACCGACTACGCTCTCTCGCCTCTTGCCCCCGCGCGGCGGGCTGGAGCGCAGCGACTTTGTGCATTGGCCCGTCGCTGACCTCCGTCCACAGCGCTCCGATGTCCGCTTCCGACAGATGATCCGACCAAGGGCATGCTGGCTACCGAGGGCAGCCTTCGACCCAAAGCGGTCATCGGCGACAAACTCAGTTGCTCCGAGCGGGCATCCTGACATCCGTGAATTGCAATAGGCCCGACTAGTTGTCTCAATCGACACCTATCTGACGAAGCTGAGATAGGACGCGAGTGCCTCGATCTCGTTCGGGCCGAGTGCGCGCGCAACAATCGGCATCGGCGTGCCCGTGCCCGAATGATATCCTTGGCCCCACTGCTCGAGCCGCGCCTTGACATAGAAATAGGCAAAGCCACCGAGGCGGGGAATCTCCCGCACGCCTTCGGCGTTCGGGCCGTGACAGGCGTAACAGGACGCGATGTTGGCTTCGGGAATGCCATCCATGTAGATGGCCTTTCCCCTCGCCATCAGATTGCGGTCACCGTCATTGGCGGGCCTTGGCGGAATGGATGCGAAGTAGGCCGCGAGATCGCGCGCATCGCGGGAATCCAGCGCTGCGACGGCTCCCCACATATACTGCTTCGAGAGGGGATTATCCCGCGTGTGCTCGCGGAAGCTCCGCATCTGGCTTTCGAGATAGGCCGGACGTTGCCCAGCCAGTCTGGGGGCCACCGTGTAGCCCTGCGCCGACGTCCCATGACACCAGGTGCAGTTGCGGAAGCTGGCACCGTCCCACGCCATTGCGGGCCCCATGCAGGCCAGCATTGCGAGCAGCGCTGTCTTCAGTCCGATGCGCTTCATGACCTCTCGTCCCTGCGCGATGTGGTCCGCCTGCTCTCTACCTTCGGCCTTGCGCCCCTCATTGCATGTAGCTCACATAGGCAGCCACCGCTTCGACCTGTGAGCGCGTCAGATTATGCGCGGTTGGTGCCATGATCGCGGAAGTGTCGACCGCCGATCCCTGGCCGCGCACTTTCGTCCAGCCGGTGAGCTGGCCCACCGTGTACTCGTACAGCTGGCCGGCGAGCCGCGGAATTTCGTTCTGCCCCTTGCCGTCACTCCCATGGCAGGCGGCGCAGGCCGGCACGTTGGATTCAGGAAGGCCTTCCTCGTAGATCCGCTTGCCTACCGCGGACGCGGCCCTCGGCGCCCCGCCGATCGGCTTCGGATCGAGAGCCTTTAATTGTGCCGCAAGCGCCGAGACCATCGACGGACTCAGCACGTGAGCGACATTCTGCATCACGGGATTGGTGCGCCGGCGCTCGATGAAGGCGCGGAGCTGATTCTCGAGATATTGCGGCTGCTGTCCCGCCAGACGCGGCATCGGAAACCATCCGCGGTAGCCTTGCGCTGACAGTCCGTGGCAGGTCTTGCAATATTCGATCTTGGCTTCGAAGCCGCTCCTGTCCTGTGCGTGAGAAGCGACGGAGCCGACCACCGTCAGGGCCATGGCGCACAGAACCACACGCAGTCGATCGACGTGCCGCGATGACGATCGCCCTGGTGCAGAAGGCGCGGTCATTTATTGACCCGCCCACATGTGGAAGTTCAGCCCGATCTTCACGACCTGGACTGTCTGATTGATGCTCACCGGACCTTGAGTCCCGGTGAGCGGATCAAACATATTCACGGTGCCGCGGCCGAACCCGTAATAGTCATATTCGAAGCTTGCGGACCAGTGACGCGTGAAGGCCCAGTCCACGCCCGCACCCACGGTCCACCCGACCCGGTTCTCGAGCCCGCGGAAATCAAATGGCACGCCGCCGATTGAACCGCTGACCTCGTACTTGTCGCCGGCCAGCGCAACGCCGCTCTTGCCGTAAAGGAGGACGTTGTCGAAGGCGTAGCCGACGCGGCCGGTCACGCTGGTCAGAAAATCAGTATTCGCCTGCACCATTGCGGTATCGGGAGGGCTGGCCGGGAGGTCAACGACCTTGCTGCGTTTCATGGTCGAGCCCGACGCGCTGCCCTCGATGCCGATCACGAAGGCGGAGGACGCGAGCTGATAGTCGCACCCGATCTGGCCACCGATAACGGCGCCGCTCGGCTCGGGATTGACGGTCGTTACCCCAACCGTGCCGCCCGGACCCGCGTTGTCCTGTACCAGCTGTACAGGGTCGGCGATGTTCTTCTTGGCGAAGCCGCCGCCAAGATGCATACCCCCGTAACAACCGGTCCAGTTGAAGCGCTCCGCGAAGGGTGCCGGTGGCGCCACGGCCAAATCGGCGGCCGTTGCGGCGCCAGCCACTGTCATCCCCAGCGCTGCGACGGTTGCGAACAGCAGATTCTTCATCGGACCATCTCCCGTGCGGTCTGGCCTACATCGCGAACCAGGCGTGGAGGAACAGCGTGTTGTTGTCGTGGGCACCAACCGAAGTGCCATTGAACTTGTTGTAATAGGTGTATTGCAGGCCGACGCGGGCGTTGAACCAGGGCCAGCCGATCATCTTGCTGGCGCCGAACGGGATGTAGGCGATCTCGGCCTGGAAGCCGTCGCTATTGGGCGTGAGGGCCAGCCCGCTGAGAGGGTCAGGACCATAGAGGCTTATGTCGGGTGTCCCCCAGATCTTGAAGTACTGCCCGGTGAGGACAACGCGGTTGTCGGCACCCAGCGCCACGGAGCCTTGCAGCTTCAGACTGTTGACGAGGTTGGTGGGATTGGCCGCGGCAAAACTCGCAAAGCTCGAATCGAGCCGCTGGTATTCGCGGATATAGCTGCCGCGCAGTGTCAGCCAGAAATTGTCGCCTTGATATTGGTACTGCGTGTCGAAGCCGATGTCGGTGAATTTGTCCGACAGGGGGTCAACAGCGGTCGTCCAGGTGCCAAAGGCCGTATTGAGCCAGGGATGGAGCTCGGAATACATGCCGAACGTCCCGATCATCCATGTGTGTCTGTCCCAGTGCGGCTCAAGCGCGACACGCCAATAGGGCGCAATACCACTGAGTTGGCCGACGCCGAACGGATCGGTGCCGAGCGCATTCTGCTGGCTGAATGACAGCGTCTTGTAGCCCGTCACTTCGAGATACAGCAGATCGTTGATCATCGCGTAGGCGCCAACGCCGCCGACATGCGCGGCCAGCGCACCTTCGACGACGGTTTTTGTGGTCGGGGTGGCAGCAAGCGTCGACGCCACATACGGGAAAGACCATGCCGGCGTCGTGTTCCACAAATCCTGCACAGTCGGGTTGTTGTTGGCGGTGATGCCGTAGACGATGTCGAGCGGACCGACCATCGCGGTATTTGCGAAGCGGACGTCGGTGTTGTCCCAGGTCCAGGTATGTCCGAACGGATCGCCGAAGCCTCCGGCGGGCACTGCATTATATGTCACCTGCGCGAAGGCGCCGATATTGCTGGTGATCGCGCCGCCCCAGAACATGCTGAACGGCGACAGTACGGTGTTGTTGTTCGGGCTGTAGGGATCGGTCGGCGGCGGCAGATCCGCCTGCGTATGAGTGAAGCCGACGACCGCCATCATCGAGATCGGCGGTACCCATTCCTTGCTGTCGTCGCTTGCCGCCGGCTTGTCATTCGGCGCCTTCACATAGCCACGCAGCTTGTCGTACTCGGCGCGCGCGTTGATCGCGTCGTTTGATGAAAACGGCGTCGTGCGAAATTGCCCTCCACCCGGCGCATAGCCGAGCAGCTTGAACCGGCGTCCATAGGGGGTGAGTGCAGGAAAGTCGGTGTGGCACGTACCGCAAGGTTGCCCTGTCTGACGCGCGAAGCTCGGCAAGGCTTGCGCGGGCGGCGCAAAAGCGATCGTCAGCCAGATCGCTGAGCACGCGAGCGCAGCTGCCGCCAACAGCATCCGGATTGCACGGGACTCGAAAAGACGACCCCACTCGGCTCGCATCGCGCCATCCATCCCCTCGCAGCATGCCGCCGGCGCGGTCATGAACATCGAGGCACCGTCGAGCTAAAACCGGGCCAGCTCGAAGCGACTGTTCAAAACAGAACAGCGATTTTGATTTCGATGGTGTGAGACGTTTTAGCAACATGGATTAGGCGTAAACAAAGCAACGATGCCCACCACGCTTATCGCGGACAATTTTGCAAGTTGCACAACTACTATCATCGGGGGACATTATGAAGCTCCATGAACTGAGGCCGATGCTGCTGGCGGCATTCCTGATGACTGGCGTCTCCGCGCCGAGCCTTGCACAGGAAAAGGATACCTCCGTCCCTGCGCAGGAGCTTAGGGCCAAGACTGACTACTGCAAGACGTGTCACGGCCTATCGGGACAAGGTTTCCGGGGATCCTTTCCGATGCCGCGATTGGCGGGGCAACAGCCGGAGTACGTAAAGAATCAATTGCAGGCCTTCATCGAACGCAGGCGAACCAATCCGGTGATGTTCCAGGTGTCGCATGTCCTGACCCCGGCGATGCTCACAGCCCTTTCAACCTATTTCAAGGACCTCAACCCGAAGCCATTGGGGGGCGCACCGAGGGACCAGCTGGCTGTCGGAAAGAAAATCTATGACGAGGGCGTTCCTGCCGCCGAGGTCCCGCCATGCGCATCCTGCCACGGACCGGACGCCAAGGGCGCCGATGCGTTTCCGCGCCTGGCGGGCCAGCTCCACGACTACATGATCAGAAAGCTGACGAACTGGGACAAGGAGCGCGGCCAGGACAAGGCCAACCCGGACAATTCGGCGATCATGCAACCGATCGCCCACAATCTCACGGAAGTGCAGATCAAAGCCGTCGCAGCCTATCTCAGTTATCTGGAATAGGTCGGCCCGTAGCGTGCGCGGCTCGCGCCGGTATGATTGATCACGCGACCGGCTAGACTCCCAACACCGAGACGAGGAGTGCGGTGTAGACTTGAATCTTTCGACCGTGGCTGTCGTAGCTGATGTATCCCTGCTCGCGAAACTTGTTCATGAAGGTGCTGATTCTGGATCGGGTCGTGCCGACCATCTCCGCGAGCGCTTCCTGGCTGAGGTTAATCTCATTCGGTCTTCCACCGTCTTCTCCCTGCTCGGCAAGGACCAGCAAAAGCCGCGCAAGCCGCTTTTCGCTCAGGTTCAGCAACTGGTCACCCAAGTCCTCCTCGAGCCGCGTATTGCGCGACAGAAGATGCGCCATGAAGAATTTTGAGAACTCCGGCTCAGCACTTAGGGTCGACAGCATCACTTCGTTCGTCACCGAGGTGATTAGGCAGTCTTCCAGCGCCACGACGGTTGCGGTCCGGAGGTTCGCGCTGCCCAAGCTGGTTTCACCGAAGAACTGTCCCTGCCCGATGATCCCAACGATAGCCTCCTTGCCCCGGTTCGAAAGCGTCGTAACCTTGACCCGCCCCCTGCGGATGTAGCCAACAGTGTCGGCGGGCTCACCCTGGGTACAAATCTGCCAGCCGGCTTCAAATCGCTCCAGCGTCACGCCGGCGGCGGGCTTGCTGAGGAATGCCTTAGGATCGAACGGCGCTTTGGTCGTTCTATCGAGCGGTGCATCAGACATGGCATGCACTTACCAACCCTGAAATCTTGCACAGCCATTGATAGACTGTTGGCAAGCGCGCGCGTTGCGACAGATCAAGGCCGATCTATCTGCAATTGCGAGGCTTTCCTGATTTCAGTTTGCGCACTAACGCACCTCGTCGGCGGTCGCCGTATCGGGCGACCCGCTTGAGCCAGGCGGCAAACCGCTTGCAGCTTTGGATGTGACTGCGTTGCGTGTGCGGGTTGAGCTTGCGCGCAGCCATATCTTCGATCAGACGCTGACGCACTCCTCAGGACGGGGCTCTCCAACGGCTATTGGGATCCTCTCAACCGACTACGCTCTCTCGCCTCTTGCCCCCGCGCAGCGGGCTGCAGCGCAGCGACTTTGTGCTTTGTGCCCGATGCTGCCATTCTCGAAGTTCGTCCAAGTGTCGGCTGTCGGGTGGAAAACCGGAAGCGCCGGGCGGTGGGCCAGACCGCCGATTTTTGACCCGGAGCGGAAGTGGCGGTTTTCGCGAACGAAAGCCGTGATGGCGTGTTGCCCCTCACTCTTCATCCATGCCGAAGTCGAAAGTTTGCGTCGGCGCTCCCTTGCGCGCGGTTGCAAATTGATCGAGCGATAGCGTCAACGCAACGGTTGACGAGTTCAGGTCGCTAAGTCCGAGCTTCAGGTTCTTGCCGGATTCCAGCTCCGCTATCAGATCCGGTTTCACCGCATCGGCTGCGATACAGATGTTGGTGAGGCACCAAGTGAACGGAATTTGGCTGGCTCGTCCCTGATCTACCGCCACGTTGACTCCGCGCTGCAGGTTCGCTCCTTGTGGAACGAACAACTGCAAGCGGGCCGGACCGTCAGCCCGCTGAATGAGGTCGACGCGCACCACGACTTGATTGTCCTCGTCGGTTCCGGTCTTTGTCGTTCGACAGATCGAAGTGCCATCAGACGAGTCAAAGCAAAGCTTTTGCCACTCCGAATACTCAATTGTCTGAGGGATGCGCACGCTAGGAGGCTTGGCCGGCCCCTCAGCCGAAGTATTGCTGCTCGTCCGGGGTTGGACGTCGCTGGTGGCTGAATGCTTGTCGAGAAACTGGGCGACGAGCGGAGACCAAATCGGCACCGCGTCGGGCGAATCGATCATGAAATGACCGTCGTTTCCGAACGCCGGCAGCATGCGATACTCCACATTTCCACCGGCCGCTACGAATGCGTCATACATCCGCTTCGTCAGCGCCGGCCCGAAATAAGTGTCGTTTTCCGTGTAGATCCACAGCATCGGAATTCGCGCCGTTCGACCGAATTCAGCTGTGGCATCGACGAGTTTGTCGGGGGCACAATTGTTGTTTGGCTTACCGTCCACTCTACCTCCGCGTCCCGCCGCGAAGGTAATGATTGCCTGAACAGGTGAGGGATTGAGGCTGGCAAGGGCGATTGATCCCCATCCGCCGCCGGACTGCCCCACGACGACGACCTTGCCGGGCTGAATGTATTTTCTTCTGCTGATATTGTCGATGATCCACTGGTTCAGAGTGGCGATGGCAAGGCCTGGACCACGGAAGTTCGGGTTATCGCAGCTGCCGACATGAGCAAATACGGAGCCATAAATCCCTCGATCTTTGTTATCGAGGCTGCTGGCGCCATATCGTACGGGCGAGATGACGAAATATCCCTGGTTTGCAAACCACCGTGCGGCTTCCCGGTATTCGACGGTCGGGAACATCGTTCGTTCCTGAGCACCCAAACTAATTCCATGGTTCATGATCACGAGGGGGAACGGGCCTTCGCCAACCGGCTTCACCACGAAGGCAAGCACCGGTAGTGGGAATGGCAATGCCCAAATTTCCTCTTGGATTCTTCGCGACCCAGCAACGTCTTCCGCCAGGGCCGGGGACCGAAGGGTCGGCAGAAATGCCAGCAAAATCAGGGGAATTAGAAGGCGCTTCAGCATCTTCTTGTTCTTTCCTAGCGAAGGGGAAAGATCCGGAGCAGGCGTTCGCTCCTTGCTCCGCATGTTCGGAGGCTAAGTATCTGGTGAAACGAGCTTCTTGACGTAGATCAAACCTGACCTGCGGCTGCCACCGCAGCGGCGGGTACAAGGTCGGAATTCTAGGTCTTGTTGATTGGTCGTTTCCGGCCCCCAACAGACATTGGCCACTGCCGCTTCAATGTCGGCTTCCGAGAGAGCAAAGCAGACGCGCCGGAATTTCGATCAGGCATGCGACAGCCGTGTTCGCGGGCGATGCGCTGCCCGGAATATGGGAATAGGAGTTCTGCGCGCTCAGTGCCCGGGTATGATGCCGGTTTTTGCGTTGCCCAAATCCTGAACGGCGTTGTTCATTGTACTGTCGTTGACAAAGCCACTGGCCGCCGATGATGAGCCAGAATTTTTTCGTTCGTTAGCGGTATTGCCGAGCCGACTTCCTGTCGTTCCGTGACTGAGGGCGTTGCTCGTGTTTGGTCCCGGCGACCCCCCGGTCCCGTTTACCGATCCAGGATTAGACATTGACCCAGCAGCCGTGCTGCCCGAGCCCGCCCCCGCTGCCGAACCGGCACCACCGCCGGCGCCGGCGCCACCGCTGCTCTGTGCATAGGCGAGGGTGCTAAATGCGCTGACGCATAGTGCGACCAGTCCAACCCGAACTCTCATGGTGAGACCTTCCTTGTGCTACGCCGACAAGTGCGGGGGTTCGCAGCAGTTCCAAAGAGCGGCCGATGTGCGTCCGATATTGCCGGACGAAAGTGCAGGCGGTTGCGATGTAGGCCACAGCGTCGAACCGTGACTTTTGCCTTCTCGGCTGTCGCAGGAGGACCGGACGTAGTTGCTGGCGTGCTAAATCGACGCGAATGACCCGAAGGCGGTCTCCCGATAGGCTCGCGTTTCGACGCCAACCGGCCATTAAGGCTTCCTTGACCAACTTGTTCATATCATGAGCGGCTATTTTCCTGAGGAAGCCGATGAAAGTCTGGGCCAGCCTGGCTTTGCTTGCGGCGTTCGTACCGCTGGGGCAGCGCTTTGGCTCGACGGCGGCGGAGACATCAAGCGAAGCGGCGGAGATCCGCGCCAGCTACCGTCGGCCGGTGGCGATTCCCTTTCCTGATGGGAATCCTTACTCGGCGCAAAAAGCGGCTCTTGGGAAGATGTTGTTCTTCGATCCGCTGCTGTCGAGGTCTCGCACCGTGTCATGCGCGACTTGCCACAATCCCTCGCTGTCTTGGGGAGATGGCCTCGCGCGCGCAGTTGGGGAGGACCCGAAAGGCCTGCCGCTTCGCGCACCCACTCTGATCGATGTGGCGTTCACCGAGCCGCTGGGTTGGGACGGAAAGTTCAAGGATCTCGAATCCGTCACGTTTGGTCCGATCACGGGGCGAGCCAACATGAATCTGACCGAATCGGAACTGATCGACCGGCTCTCTGCCACGACGGGCTATGCAGAGGCGTTCGCGAGTGCGTACGGCGATGGTGCGATCACGCGTTCCAGGATCGAAGCTGCCTTGGCGACCTTTCAACGTACGATCGTCGCCGGGGAGTCCCCGTTTGATCGCTGGATCATGGGCGACGAAATCGCGATCAGCGCCGGGGCCAGGCGTGGGTTTGAGATCTTCAACGGCAAAGCGCGTTGCGCAAACTGCCACAGCGGACCGTCTTTTACGGATGGATCGTTTCAGGATATCGGCACAGCGAGAGACAGCGATATTGGCCGCGGCCGGCTATTTCCGAGCTCGCAAAAGCTGCGATATGCGTTCAAGACGCCGACTTTGCGCAATGTCGCGCAGCGCGCGCCGTACATGCATGACGGATCTGTCGCGACGCTCGAAGAAGTCATCGAGCTGTATGACCGGGGTGGCATCGACCGTCCAAGCAGATCGCCGTCGATCAGGCCTTTGTTTCTAACGACGAGCGAAAAGGCGGACTTGCTCGCCTTTCTTCAGACGCTTACTGCGGCGCCCCGTCGAGGCCTGTGACCGACCTCCGCGCTGAGGGGCCTTCTGATCGCGTTTGCGCGGAGGGCTCAGTAAAGGTGCGGCAATGCCGATCCGAGTAGGCCAAAGCCGAGGACCAGAACGGCGCCCTTCACGACTTCCAGAGTTTCGCTGCGCACCGCAAAGCGCTTTGCGCCACGGACAAGCAGCGAGGCTACTGTCGCACGCGCCGGTCCTGGTTCTCTGAACATGGACTGCTCCATCCAGCCATTTGTCTGGTGCGTTAATACGGCAGCGGAATTGAGGGCTCGTCCTCGAAACCTGTAAAATTTGAAAGGACTGGCGGGAGTTCTGGACTCTGATCGGGCCGGCTGCGCCTCATTAACCACCAAACCACCAAGGGCTGCCACGGAGATCCCAAAGCTTAAAATTTATGGTAAGGTGAACAAATCGTTAAAGCTGTCCCCTCCCAAGTGGGCGGATTTTTGAAATGTTCAGTTCTCAGCGACGAGACGCCCTAGCGGCGTCGCGAGCCGTTTCCTTGCTGTCGAAGTCGGTCGTTGGATTTGCCATCTGGATTCTCGGGACCGGTGCTGCGAGCGCCCACGTCAAATGGTTCTGCGCGTATGATGCCGCCGGCCAGCCGCGGGGCCTCGAGAACGTGCTGTGTCAAGATTTTGAGCTGCTCCTCGGACTTGCCCTGCTCTGGTTCTTTTCCGGCTGCGTCGCGGAGCGCACGTCGTTGGGAGAGCTGATGGTCCGCCCCCTTAACCGTTTCACGGAAGGCCTGCGGCTGCACACCGAAGTGATGATTCGTGCGGTCTGTGGCTTTTTCTTTATCTCGCTCTGGGCGATCGGCGGTATCATCCTGACTCCCGAATTGAAAACCACATCGCCCGAGGTGGGGATTTTGCAACTCGCCATCGCAGCCGGAATGCTATCGCGCCGCACGCTGCCGCTCTCGGCCGCCGGAATCGTGGTGTTGTTCGGGCTGGCTGTGCGCGACTACGGCACGTTCCATCTGGCCGATTATCCAATTTTTCTCGGCCTTGCCGGCTATTTGGCTCTCACCGGCTTGCAAAAGAATCTGTTGGGCATTCCGCCCCTGGACGTCGTGCGTTATGCGACCGCTGTCACCTTGATGTGGGCATCTGTGGAGAAGTGGGCTTATCCGGAGTGGAGCTTTCCGCTCCTGATCGAGCACCCCGGCATCACACTCGGCTTCAATAATGAGTTCTACATGCGGGCCGCGGGAATGGTCGAATTCACGCTCGCCTTTGCGCTGGCTTGGACGCCGTTGGTCCGGCGTGTCGCGGCGGCCATGCTGCTTGGAATGTTTATCGGCGCATGCTTCGAATTCGGCAAGCTGGATGTGATTGGTCACTCGGCGATTATCGTCGTTCTCGTCGCAATTCTTTCCGACAATCGGCCGATCGCGGCCGACTATCGTGCTCCGTGGCTCGCTCCTGCCGGCCTGTGTGCTGCACTGACGATTACACTGTTCACGTACTACGTCGGCCACGCCGCGATCTTCAACACTACGATCCTTTAGGCCTACTTTGTGACGTGCACGCCGAGTTTCATCTTGGGATGAATGCCGCACAGCACCGTGTAGTCACCGGGCACGGAAAATACGACATCGAATTGGCTGCCCGGCTGCTGATCACCGCTGTCGAAGTTAAAGGTCTCCGAGCTCAAATAGGCGTGATGCAAGAGCTCGCCGTCGTCGTTAACAAACCGCAAGGTCTCACCACGCTTGACGATGATCTCTCGCGGCCTGAACTCGCGGTCCCTTTGCGAGATCATGTAGGGATTTGCGCCTAGCGCAACTCCGGTGATGAGCCCGCCAAGGATGGCGGCTGTGACCCCGAGACCGAACTTCCCCGCGCGGAATGGTACCAGCCTTGCCATCAATTTAGCCCCGCTGAAAACCTCAAGTTTACCAAAAAATCGAACCGGCTCGGATTCCCGGCCGCGCAACTACTCCTATACTTATTACAGCTTGATCTTAACGATTTCCGCATCCCTTCCGGTCATTACTAGGGAAATTTGAGGCGGAGGCAGCGAGGCTGCGTCCGCGCGGCGTGTTTGCGATAAGTTTTTTGCAGCGAAAGACATGGCGATGAGTCTTTTCATCGACAGAATTGCGCGTCAAACGCGAGCGGTCCCCGGGACGCTTCGGTCCATGGTCGGCTGCCTGTCGAATCTCCTCGCCTTGCGAGGTTCGATCCGAGTCGGAATCTGGACCTTTTGTCTCGCGATGAGCGCGGTAGCCGCAGCCCTGGGAGGCTATGCCACGCTTGGCATTCGGCATGCCGGCGACTTTGTTACCAGAACGTTCGACGAGTCGCTGATGTCGATCAACTATGCGCGCGCGGCTGGCGCTGACTTCGCGGCAATGCGTGTGGCATCGGCACAACGCCTGCTCACAAAAGATCCCTCGATCCGTGCTCGACTTGACGCGGAGATCGGCGCGCTTGCGAAGTCGCTTTCGGAAGATGTCACGATCGCCGCGGAACGCTCGCAATCGGCGCGAGCTGAAAAGGCAGCCGCCAAGGTCCAGGAGGCGGCTAGCGCCTGGATCGCGCTTCATCGGCCAATCCAATCAACAATAGACGAGCGCGCGTCGAGCAATGCGCAGGATGTCGAACTCGACCAGTACTCCAAGACTGTGAATCAGCAGATCGAACTGCTTGTCAACTACACCGCCGGTGATGGCTTTCTATTTCGTCAGCGTGCCCTGGCCGCCATCAAACGGGATCTCGAGGTCAATATCGCGGGGCTGGCGCTTGCGCTTTTGCTGTCCGCGCTGTTTTCGTGGATTTTGGTACGCCGGATCATCGGCCCAGTGGCGATCGCCTCTAAAGCTGCAACGAGCATTGCCGATGGCGATTTGAACACGGACATTCCGAAAGGCGGCGGGGACGAGTTGGGTACTCTCCTGAGCGCAATGGGAAGGATGCGGGACAATATCAGATCGATGGTCGATCGAGAGGTGGCCCAGCGACGTTCGGCCCAGGCGCGGCTGTCCGATGCACTCGAGAACTCCCGTGAGGGGGTTGTGCTCCTGGACGGGGATGGCGAGATCGCCTTAGCCAACTCCAGGGCCAGTGAATTCATTCGCTGCTCGCCTCAACTGGTTCATCCGGATCCCTGGCGGAGCCGCATGTCGACTGGGGGCAGCAGCTCATTGAGCCTCGTTCACAGGGACATCCCAGGTGATAGTGAGGGCATGGAAGCCGAAGCGCAGCTTCCGGACGGGAGGTGGCTCCGGGTCAGCCGCAGCTTGACGCAAGAAGGCGGCGTCATGCTCGTCTACAGCGATATCACCGGGTTAAAGCAGCAGAAGGCCGAACTGCACGCCACGAATCTGAGACTAGACGCGGCGCTCACCCATATGTCGCAAGGGCTCTGCCTCTATGGCAACGAGGGACGGCTGCAGGTCGTCAACCGTCGCTTCTGTGAGATCTTCGATATTTCGCCCGAGCTCGTGCGACCGGGAATGACGTTCGAAGACGTCCTCCGTTTAAGTGTTGCCGCCGGCAATCATGGCAGCCAAACGGTGGCCGATCTTCTGGCTGAGTGCGAGGAGTTCCTGGCTCGGCGCAAGAGCGGCAATTACCTCCAGAACCTCAGCGATGGACGTGTCGTGTCGATCGCCCGCCGCTCTACACCCGACGGCGGCTGGCTGATCAGCTGTGAAGACGTGACCGAACAGCACAGGGCTCAATCGCAAATCGCGTTCATGGCGCGGCATGATGCTTTGACCAGGCTGCCAAACCGGTCTCTGTTTGCCGAGCGGATCGAGCAGGCCCTCGCAGACACCGGCCCGGGCGGCGACTTCGCCGTGTTCTGCATCGATCTGGATAATTTCAAACAGATCAATGATACGTTGGGACACCCGGTCGGCGATGGGCTGCTTTGCGCGGTCGCAGAACGATTGGAGGCCTGCGTCCGAGAGGTTGATACCGTAGCGCGCTTGGGAGGCGACGAGTTCGCGATCATCCAGGCGGAAGTTCGGACAGCGGAAGAAACCGAGCGCCTTGCCCAGCGGATCGTGGAGCGCGTCGGTGCTCCGTATGACTTGAAGGGCCATCGCGTTAATGTCGGCTGCAGCATCGGAATCTGCCTGGCGCCATGTGACGGCACGACACGCGAGACGCTACTGAAGAACGCAGATCTGGCGCTGTACCGGTCCAAGATGGACGGCAGGGGAAGATGGCGCTTCTTCGAGCCCGCGATGGACGTCACTGCGCAAAACCGCCGAGCGCTCGAAATCGACCTTCGCGAGGCAATGGAGAAGGATGAGTTCGTTCTGTTCTACCAGCCGGTTTATAACCTGCGCACGGACCGGATCAGCGGCTTCGAGGCATTGTTGCGCTGGCAGCATCCGACGCGCGGACTGGTTCCCCCTGACCAATTCATCCCGCTCGCGGAGGAAATTGGTCTGATCGCTCCATTGGGGGAGTGGGTGCTGAATCGAGCCTGCGAGCAGGCGGCCAGTTGGCCGAACGAGTTCAAAGTTGCGGTCAACGTCTCGCCGACCCAATTTCGGGACCCGGGTTTGACGAACGTCATCGCCGACGCATTAGCCACGTCGGGGCTGGCGCCGCACCGGCTCGAACTTGAAATCACCGAATCGGTTCTGCTCGGCAACAACTCTGAAACTATCGCGATGCTGCACGAGCTGAAGGCGCGTGGGCTGCGCATCGCCCTGGACGATTTCGGGACGGGCTATTCGTCTCTGAGTTATCTCCGCAGTTTCCCCTTTGACAAGATCAAGATTGATCAGTCCTTTGTCCGTGACGCAACGGCAACAAAGGGATCGAAATTGATCGTGAGAGCCATCACCAGCCTCGCAAGAAGCCTCGGCATGACAACAACCGCAGAGGGCGTCGAGACGGTTGAGCAGCTGAACGAAATGAAGGCGGAAGGATGCAACGAGGCGCAAGGGTTCCTATTCAGCCGTCCGGTCCCAGCAACCGAACTCGCATCAACCATCCTGACGTTGCGGAAAGCCCTAAAGCGGAGTGAATGGAGCAGGGCGAGAGCCAGCTAGGACTTAGAGACTGCGAGCGTCGGCCCTGGGCGAACTTGCCAAGTGAGCTGGTGTGCCATGGAGCTCGGCTTGTTGGTGCGGCGCGCCGGGGCGCCGGTTCGACGTGTCTTGGCTCGCCAGTGAGAAATTGGTCGGAACAATGTCGATCAACTTGCCCGAAGCAAAGGCAGGTCTGCTGCCCTAGAGGGCGCCTTTCGCAGATCGGAAACGATACGAGCAGCGAGCGCGCGGGATTGCACTTTCGCCGCTGCGATGTAGGTTGCTTGGAACTTGCGTGTTTTGGCTAAGGTGAGATGAAATTGAGCGGCCGCCGGTTTGCCTTCGGCATCCTAGCAGTTGTCTTGATCGGCAATGCAGGGGCTCGCGATCGAGGCGGCCAATATGCCGGCTCGCCTCTCACCAAGAAGAGCGCATGGAAGTGCTCGAACGGGCCGGCCAGGAAACGATCTTAGCCCGCACGGTGCTAGAAACGTTTCCATCCACTCAACTGCAATTCGTTGCGCACCGTGATCGGATCGTCCGACAATTGCATGGCGCCCTAGGCGGCTAAGCGCGGCGTGACTATTGCACTTGCGCCGGCGGAGCTAGCTATCAAAGAAATCGGCCCACCAATGAGTGAGCCGACCCTGGGATCAGCGGCGTGGTTGTCCCAAAGAAAAAGGCCCCCGGGTGGGGGCCAAGTCTGGGAGGGACGCATCAATTGTAGAGCCAACCTCTCCCATCTCGCCGCGTTCCTACTGGTGCTGACGAAACTGCCGCTCCAACTCAATTGCTTGATCTGCGTTATAGACGCCAAAAATCAGCGAAAGACGCGTTTGGACCAAACGTTCCTAATTGCCCCGCATCATCAGCATAGGGACTTAACACAAGTAAACTCGCAAAGCCTGCTACGACAATACCGACAAATACTCGTTTGGCCAGGTCCATCATTGCCGCCGTTCTGGAGCTTTGGCGATAGTGGCAGACCAAGAGAGGAGGCGCATTCGCCTAGGTGAAGGAGAAACCCAGATCCTCCAACATGTCGCCTTCCGAGAGCAAAGCGGACGCGCCCGATTACGACCAGGCGCGCTACAGACGTTTGATCTCCACGACCTCACTACCCGCCGCCTTGATCCGCGCAATGGCCGGCGCGATCGGCTCGATCACCGTTGCCATGTGGTGCGCGTTGGCGTGCGCCATCGTACGGCCATCGCGCACGATGGCGACGTGGCCCTTCCAGAAGATCAGATCGCCGCGTTGTAGCGTATTCCGCTCATGCGGCTCCAGTGCACGGCCGAGACCGGCCTGCTGCATGTCGCTGTCGCGCGGGCAGCCGATGCCGGCTGCGCTCAGCGAGACCTGGACCAGGCCCGAGCAATCGATGCCGAGGCTGCTCTTGCCGCCCCAGAGATAGGGCGTTCCGACGAAGCGCTCGGCGACCGCGACGAAGTCGCCCTCGCGATGGTCGAGCGGCGCGAGATGGTTTTTTGGAACGAACGTGCCCTCGCGCGTGACCGCGAAAGGGCCATCCTCGCGCGCGATCGTGAGCTTCGATCCCAGCACTAGCGCATCGGCCGGCGGCAGCTTGATCGAGGGTCCGGGGAAGGCGAGCGTGCGCAGCGCGCTCACCTTGTGTGTCGGTGCGGCCGCCGGCTTCATCAGCGCGGCGTCGGGCAGCCAGCCGACATAGCCGTCACCGCCGAGCTGGCCCCACGCCCAGCCCTCGCCGTTGTGATCATAGACCGTGACGCGCTCGCCGCGCAGAGCTTCCGTCATCAGCATGGCATTCGATGACGGCTGTTCGCGAACCGGCGCGATCGGTGCGATCACCTCGAATTCCTCGCCGGTCACGAAGCGGTCGGCCTGCACTTGGCCTTCGAGGTATTTGGCGGCGAGATCGCCGCGCGCCGGTGTCAGCCTGACATCATGCATAGCGCTCGCTCAGCACCTTGTAGATCGCGCGGGCGGCCTGGCATTCGCCGCCCTCAGGCCGCGCCGGCTTGGCCGTCGGCGTCCAGCCATAGATATCAACGTGCAGCCAGCTCTTGGCGTGCTCGACGAAGCGTTGCAGGAACAGCGCGCAGGTGATCGAACCGGCAAAGCCGCCCGACGGTGCGTTGGTGATGGTGGCGGTCTTGGAGTCCAGCCACGCATCGTAAGGCGGCCACAGCGGCATGCGCCACAACGGATCGTTCTCCTTCGCCGCGCAACGCGCGACGTCGGCCGCCAGCGTCTCATCATCGGTATAAAAGGGCGGTAAATCCGGCCCCAGCGCGACGCGCGCGGCACCCGTCAGCGTGCCCAGATCGATCAGCAGCTCCGGTTTTTCCTCGTCGGCCAGCGCCAGCGCGTCGGCGAGCACCAGCCGTCCTTCCGCGTCGGTGTTGCCGATCTCGACCGTGATGCCCTTGCGGGAGGCAAAGATGTCGAGCGGGCGGAAGGCGTTCCCGGCGACCGCATTCTCCACCGCCGGGATCAGCACGCGCAGCCGCACCTTCAGCTTCGCATCCATCACCATGCGCGCCAGCGCCAGCACATTGGCGGCGCCGCCCATGTCCTTCTTCATGATCAGCATGCCGCTCGACGGTTTCAGATCGAGCCCGCCGGTGTCGAAGCAGACACCCTTGCCGACCAGCGTCACCTTGGGATGGGCGGGGTCACCCCAGCCGATGTCGATCAGCCGCGGGGCGCGGCTCGAGGCCATGCCGACGGCGTGGATCAGCGGAAAGTTCTTTTCCAGCTCCTCGCCGATGGTGCAGGAATAGCTCGCGCCGAATTCCTCCGCGAGCGCTTGCGCGGCTGCGGCAAGCTCCTCCGGCCCCATGTCGTTGGACGGCGTGTTGATGAGATCGCGCGCCAGCATCGCGGCGCCGGCCATACGGTCGATCTCGGCGACGTCGACGCCGTCAGGCGCGAGCAGCCGGACGTCGGGCCTCTCGGCCTTGCGGTAGCGGGCGAAGCGGTAGCACCCCAATGCAAAGGCCAGGGCGGCCAGCCGTGTATCATGCGGTGCATTGGCAAAACGATAGGTGCCCGGCGGCAGCAGGCCGGGTAGCGCGCCCGGCCGGAACGGATCGCGCGATCTGGTGCCGTCGTCCTCGAGGCCGAACAGCACCTGCGCGATCGCGCCGTCGGGCGCGGGCAGCGCGAGATAGCCGCCCGGCTTGGCGGCGAAGGCGTTCGCCGTGGCGTATTCGCGCTGCGCTGGCGGCAGCGCCTCGCGCACGGCCTCCCAGCTCGACCTGGTGACGAAGGTGATCGGGGTGGCCGTGGTCGATGTCGCGAAAACGGAAGGCATTGGCAGGCTCGGAGGTCATTCGGTTGCAGCAGACTTCGCAGAGTTTGGCCGCGGCTGCAATCGGCTTTGCGGTCACCGCCGGGTGAGCCGCTACTCGCGGAGAAGCAGCCATGCTAGGTTCCGGCGGTGGTTGTTCGCTGCGCAGAGAACGCCGGCAACCGAAGACGAAGCGTGCCGGGAGGAATCGCCATGGAATTTGTGTGGAGCGGGATCACATTCGTTGGCCAGGTTGTCGAGGTGGTGTTTGGCTATGTCGAGCATCACCACTGGGTGTTCGCGTTCCTCGCAGGCGGTTACGTCTTCTATCTGCATGACCGTTCGATTCACGCGCGGTTCGATGCACTCGACAAGCGCATCGACGAAATCCGGAAGCGTCTTGCCATCGAATATTGATCGCGCCTCATGAAACAGCTGAGGACGTCCCGGATGAACGCGCCCATCATGGGATGGTCACGCCCCGGCTGGGCGTCGAGCTTGCGGGCAGCATCTGCTGCGAAACCTGAATGATGAGGTGAAGGTGCTCGGTCTCGATCCCGGCCTGGGCGGCGCAACCCCACCAGATATGGCCGCCGGAGAGCGGCGGCTCCCTGCGTTAACCGGCCATTAGGGTTAACAGTCTATTGCTGACGCGTTCGGCTCGATCATCAGGCTCGAGAGTCAAAAGCGTCATGCGTCAACGGTTCCGCCCAGCCCGGCTTCTCGCCTCCGCTTCGCTGATCGCGCTGGTGGCCGCGAGCCTCGGCGGCTGCACGGCAACGTCGAAGCTCTCCGATGTCACCGGATCGATCGGGCCGAGGGCGGAAGCGGCGCCTGCCGATCCGGCGCGCGCCGTCGAAGTCTATGGCGAGCGCTACCGCGCCAACCCCAAGGATCCCGAAACGGGGTTGGCCTATGGGCAGGCCTTGCGTGCCAACGGGCAGCGCGCACAGGCTGCCGCCGTGCTCGAGCAGGCGACCATCGCCAACCCCGGCAACAAGCCGTTGCTGGCCCAATATGGCCGCGCGCTCGCCGACAACGGCAATTTCCAGCAGGCCTACGACGTGCTGTCGAAGGCGCATTCGCCCGACAATCCGGACTGGCGCCTGCTCTCGGTGCAGGGCACCTGCCTCGACCAGATGGGGCGCCACGACGAGGCGCGCGCCTATTATACGAGCGCCCTGAAGATCGCGCCCGGTGATCCCGGCGTGCTGTCCAATCTCGGCCTGTCCTACATGCTGTCGCGCGATCTGCCCAAGGCGGAAGAGACGCTGCGGCAGGCTTACGCTTCGCCGCGTGCGAGCTCGCGGGTGCGGCAGAATCTCGGCCTGGTGGTCGGCCTCCAGGGTCGCTTCGCTGAAGCCGAGAGCATCGTGAAGGCGGACCTGCCGCCGGACGAGGCGGCGGCGAATGTCGCCTATCTCAAGGACATGTTGAACCGCCACGACGGCCCGCGCGGCGCATCGAAGCGGACGCCGGTCGCCTCGCTCAGCCAGCCCGGCTGATCTGCCGCCTGTGGCGCGATGAAGTGAATTTCGCCCGACGGTTCGAGGGTTTGCCGCGATCCAGATGGGCATGGCGCCGGCGGTGGCCGGCTACTGTGCATGGGGTTGTTTTCGCGCTTTTGGTCCGCCGTCAGTGTAGCTCGGAGATCTTGATACCCGTCGGTCCGAGAATGACGACGAACAGCACCGGCAGGAAGAACAGGATCATCGGCACTGTCAGCTTCGGCGGCAGCGCGGCAGCTTTCTTCTCGGCTTCGTTCATGCGCATGTCGCGGTTTTCCTGCGCCATGACGCGCAGGGATTGCCCGAGCGGGGTGCCGTAGCGTTCGGCTTGCTGAAGCGCAAGACACACCGATTTGACGCCTTCGAGCCCCGTGCGCTTCGCCAGGTTTTCGTAGGCCACCTTGCGGTCCTGCAGATAGGACAGCTCGGCGGTGGTCAGGGTGAATTCTTCCGACAGCGCGATCGACTGTCCCACGATTTCGGTGGCGACCTTGCGGAACGCCATTTCCACCGACATGCCGGACTCGATACAGATCAGCAGCAAATCGAGTGCATCGGGAAAGGCGCGCTTGATCGAGAGCTGACGCTTGGAGATCGCGTTCTTCAGGAACAGCATCGGCGCCTGCAGGCCGAGATAAGCCGCGCCGACGCAGATGCCGATCTTGATCGGCATCGGGCGATCCATGTGGGCGATCAGGAACACGTAGAGGACCGAACCGATGAACAGCACGAGCGGCGTCACCATGCGTGCGAACAGGAAGGTGATGTAGGGTGCCTGGCCGCGATAGCCCGCCATGATCAGCTTGTCGCGCGCAGCCTCCTGCGCCAGCCATTTGGTGAGGTTGAAGTCCTCGACGACCTTGGAGACGAGCTGCTTGGGCGTCTGGCGCAGCGAGACCTTCTCGCTCTTGTGGAGGCGTTCGCGCTCGCGCTGCCGGATTCTCTCGCGCTCGCTCGCCACTGCCTTCATCCGCTTGGCGAGCCCTTCGCCGGCGAACATCGGCATGACCAAGGTGTACACCGTGGCGCTGGCCGCGATGGCCGCCAGCAACATGGTCATGAAGTGGACGTCGTGCAGCTTCGTGACGAGCAAATCAACCATACGGCACCATCAAAAATCGAAGTTGATCATCTTCTTCATCACCATGATGCCGATCGACATCCAGACGACGCAGCCGACCAGCATCAGCTGGCCGGTGGGATGGGTCCAGAGCAGCGAGATGTAGCCAGGCGTGGTGAGATAGACGAGGAACATCACGATCGGCGGCAGCGAGCCGATGATGCCGGCCGAGGCCTTGGCCTCCATCGACATCGCCTGGATCTTTTCCTTCATCTTCTTGCGGTCGCGCAGCACCTTGGAGAGATTGCCGAGCGCTTCGGAGAGATTGCCGCCCGACTTCTGCTGGATCGACACCACGATGCCGAAGAAATTGGCCTCCGGCAGCGGCATGCGGTCGTAGAGCCGCGAGCAGGCGTCGCCGAGCGGCATGCCGATGGCCTGCGTCTCGATGATGGCCAGGAACTCGCTGCGCAGCGGTTCCGGCGCGTCGGCCGCGACGACCTTGATGGACTCGAACAGTGGCAAGCCGGCCTTGATGCCGCGGACGATGACGTCGACGGCGTCCGGCAGTGCTTTCAGGAATTTGTCTTCGCGACGCTTCTTCAGGAAACCCAGCGCCCAGCGCGGCAGGCCGAAGCCGCCGGCAAAGGCCAGACCGGCAGCGCCGAGCAGGCCGCCGCCGCCGAACAGCGCGCCGAAGAAAAACACACCCGCCACGACGCCGGACACGATCCAGAATTTCTGCGTCGTCCAGTCGAGGCCGGCCTGCGACAGGCGGATGTTGAGCGGAACGCTCTTCTCCTGTGCGCGCCTCGCCTCGAGATCCTTGAGCGAACTTTCGACTTGCTCACGGCGCGATCGCTGGCTTTTTTCGGCCTGCTTGGCTGCGGGCGCATCGGGCCGCCCGATCGAAGCGCGGCGACTTTCGGCCTTCCGCTCGCCCGACAGCATCGGGTAGAGGAAAACCCAGGCGATGCCGCCGACGGCGGCGGTGGCGAGGAAAGCGAGGGCAAGGACCTGCATGTTCATCGCTGTGCCGACCTGCTCACGACTTCGGTCCCGTTTCCGCGGCGTCGAGCGCCGCGGCCAGCCGCTTCTCTTCACCGTAATAGCGCGCACGTTCCCAGAATTTGGGGCGCCCGATGCCGGTCGAACGATGCTTGCCAATGATCTTGCCGTTGGCGTCTTCGCCGATCAGGTCGTAGAGGAAGACGTCCTGGGTGATGATGGTATCGCCTTCCATGCCCATCACCTCGGTAATGTGGGTGATGCGGCGCGAGCCGTCGCGCAGACGCGCGGCCTGCACGATGACATCGATCGAGGCGCAGATCATCTCGCGAATGGTGCGGGAGGGCAGGGAGAAGCCGCCCATCGTGATCATCGATTCGCAGCGCGACAGCGCTTCGCGGGGATTGTTGGCGTGCAGCGTTCCCATCGAGCCGTCGTGGCCGGTGTTCATGGCCTGGAGCAGATCGAATGCTTCCGGGCCGCGGACTTCGCCGACGATGATGCGCTCGGGACGCATACGCAGGCAGTTGCGCACCAGCTCGCGCATGGTGACCTGGCCTTCGCCCTCGATGTTGGGGGGACGGGTTTCGAGCCGGACCACGTGGGGCTGCTGGAGCTGAAGTTCGGCTGCGTCCTCGCAGGTGATGACGCGCTCGTCATGTTCGATGTAGTTGGTCAGGCAGTTGAGCAGCGTGGTCTTGCCAGAGCCGGTGCCGCCGGAGATCAGCACGTTGCAGCGGACACGTCCGATGATCTGGAGGATTTCCGCGCCCTCCGGCGAGATCGCGCCGAACTTGACCAGCTGATCGAGCGTCAGCTTGTCCTTTTTGAATTTGCGGATGGTGAGCGCAGGACCGTCGATCGCGAGCGGCGGCACGATGGCGTTGACGCGGGAGCCGTCGGCGAGGCGGGCGTCGCAGATCGGTGAGGATTCGTCGACGCGCCGGCCGACCTGGCTGACGATGCGTTGGCAGATGTTGAGGAGCTGCTGGTTGTCGCGGAACCGGATTCCGGTGCGCTGGATCTTGCCTCCGACTTCGATGAAGACGGTGCCGGCCCCGTTCACCATGATGTCGGCGATGTCGTCGCGGGCGAGCAGCGGCTCGAGCGGACCATAGCCCAGCACGTCGTTGCAGATATCGTCGAGCAGCTCTTCCTGCTCGGCGATGGACATCACGATGTTCTTGATCGCGATGATCTCGTTGACGATGTCGCGGATTTCCTCGCGCGCGGACTCGGAATCGAGCTTGGCGAGCTGGGCGAGGTCGATGGCCTCGATCAGCGCACCGAAGATGGTCGCCTTGACCTCGTAATAATTGTCCGAGCGGCGGCTTTCCATGGCCGGCGCGGGCCGGGACGGGGCGAGCGGCGGGGAGGCGACGGCCGGGGGGGGCGGCGCGCGCGACACCGTCGGCGCCGGAGCCGTGGCAGGCTCTGACGACACGGCGCCGGGCTTGGGAGCCCGAAAGTCGGTGTCTGTTCCGCTACGCTTACCGAACACTTAACAACTCCATGCGGCGGCCTATTTTCCCCGCAACTTCTCAATCAGCGGTGAAAGCAGGGACGACTTTTGTTTCTTCGTCTCGCTCCGGCCGGTCAGGCGTTGGGCGATCTGGAGGAACATTTCGATCGACTTGTGATTGGCGGAGATCTCCGCGATCATCTGGCCGTTGTTGGCAGCCGCGCCGAAGATCTGCGGCTCGAACGGGATCGAGACCACCGGTTGGCTCTCGATCGCCTTGGCGAATTCGGTGGCGGCGATCTCGGGCCGCTTGGGAATGCCGACCTGGTTCAGGCAGTACAGCGGCGGGCGGTCGTTCGGACGCGCGGCCTTCAGCAGATCGAACAGGTTCTTGGTGTTGCGCAAATTGGCAAGATCAGGTGCCGCCACGATCAGAATGTCGTCGGCGCCGATCAGGGCGCGCTTGGTCCAGCCCGACCATTGATGCGGGATGTCGAGCACGATGCAGGGCATGGTCGAGCGCAGCGTGTCGAACACGGCATCGAAGGCGTCCGTGCCGAAATCATAGACCCGGTCAAGCGTCGCAGGTGCCGCCAGCAAGCTGAGATGGTCCGTGCATTTCGACAGCAGGCGGTCGATGAAGGCGGTATCGACCCGGTCGGGCGAAAACACCGCATCCGCGATACCCTGCGGCGGGTCCTGGTTGTAATCGAGCCCGGCGGTCCCGAAGGCGAGGTCGAGATCGGCGACCACCGCGTCCATGGCGAGATCCCGTGCGATCGCCCAGGCGACGTTGTGGGAGACGGTGGAGGCGCCGACGCCACCCTTGGCGCCGACCACGGCGATGATACGGCCGACCGCCTTGGCTTCCGGCGCCGAGAACAGGTTGCAGATCGAGCGCACGACGTCGATGGCGCCGACCGGTGCAAGCACGTAATCGCTGACGCCGCGGCGCACCAGCTCTCGATAGAGCATGACATCGTTGATGCGGCCGATCACGACCACGCGGGTACCGGCGTCGCACACGGTGGCGAGTTGGTCGAGCCCGGCCAACAAATCGTTGCGCGCATCGCTCTCGAGCACGATCACGTTCGGCGTCGGCGCCGAGCGATAAGCTTCGATTGCAGCTGTCATGCCGCCCATCTGGATTTTCAGATGGGCCTTGCCGAGACGGCGATCCTCGCCGGCCGATTGTATGGCCGCGGCGGTCTCCACGGTTTCGCAGAATGCCTGGACCGAGACACGCGGTGCGGGCGCAATATGCTCCTCGGCCGGCGACGGGGCCTCCGGCTGCTCTTCCTGAGTCTGGCGCGCGTAGCTGATCATTTGCCGGAGTCGCTGAGTTTGGCCTTCTCGGCCTCGGGATAGGTGGTCGTCGTCGTCGTGCCCTTGCGGTACTTCTCGAACGCGGTGATGCGCCGCGCCGTGTAGGCGGGGGTCTCAGGCCGCGGCTGCTCGAGGTCCGACGGATTGTCGATCATGGCCGCCATGTTCCGCTGATAAGAGCAGCCGAAATTGTAATAGTCCTTGTTCTCGAACCAGCTCTTGTTCTTCATGGAGGGGCCGACATCCTCCGGCCAGAGGCCGCAGGGGCCTGCGACCGCCGCGATCTTCGAATAGGTCAGGCGGATCGGCGGCAGGAAGTGCTTGTCTTCCGGCTGATAGGGGCGGGCGATGATGCCGCGCGGGGGAACGCCAGCCGCCGCCAGCATGGCCTGAATCTCGCGCATGGATTCCGCCACCGGACGCGCATTGGGCGTTCCCGTGGGCACATCGATGTGGATTGCGCCGGTGCCCTCGTGCATCCAGGTCGACGCCAGGCCCATCACGTCGGCGCGCTGGGCGGCGGTCAAACCGCCGCGGGCGTGGCCGACGAAAACGACGATCGAGCGGTTCTGCTCCTCAATCGCGATCGGATGACGTTGCTTGTAGTCGTCGGGAATGGAGCCGGTGGCCACCTCGTCGTGCTGGCAGCCGCCGAGCGCGAGCGCGATACCGACGAGCACGCCACCGAGGCCGGCGGCGCGGTGGCGGGTCTGGGGTCGTGGTGTGATCATAACTAGGTCCCCGTTCCGCGTTAGTCGGTGATGAAGCCGTAGGTGCCGCGGTAGTTCTTTGCCGGTTCAGTCCGGCCCGGCACGCCATAGATGCGGTTGATGTTGCCGATCAGTTCGGCCTGCGGATCCGAGGGTGCCGCGAAGCCGTCATCCGGCCGCGACAAGTCCTTCGGCGACGCTGCGCGAACGATATAAGGCGTGACGATCACGACCAGCTCGGTCGTGTTGTTGACGAAGTCGCGGCTGCGGAACAGCGTGCCGAGAATCGGCAGCTGCATCAGGCCTGGCAATCCGCTGACAGCCTGCTTGGTCTGCTGCTGGATCAGCCCGGCCATCGCCATCGCGCCGCCGGAGGGAATTTCGAGCGAGGTTTCCGCGCGGCGGGTCCTGATCGAAGGTACCGTCAACGAGTTGACCGACGACGAGGTCACGGCCTGCGACAGTGTGATCGCATTGTCGTTGGAGAGTTCCGACACTTCGGTCATCACCCGCAGGCTGATCTTGCCCTCGGTCAGCACGACAGGCGTGAAGTTGAGCGAGATGCCGAACTTCTTGAAGCTGATCTGGGTGGTGCAGACATGCGTGGTGGGATCGCAGGCATAGCCTGCCGGCACCGGGAACTCGCCGCCGGCGATGAAGGTCGCCGATTCGCCCGAGATTGCGGTCAGGTTCGGTTCGGCCAGCGTGCGGATCACGCCCGCGGTTTCCATCGCGCGGAGCGTCGCCTGCACCGACGGGGTTGCGCCGAACTTCGTGGTCAGACTATTGCCGTCCACGAGATTGTGGCCGAGTGCGGTGAACGGATTGGAGTTGTTGAAGCTCACCACCGACGTGCCGTAGTTGAGGTTTGCGGAAAGGTCGATGCCAAGCTGCTTGACGATGTTGCGCGCGACTTCGGCAACCGTCACCTTCAGCATGACCTGGTCGCGGCCGCGGACCACGATCGAATTCACCACCTTGTCGGGCCCACCGGCAAGCCGTGCGGCGAGATCGTTGGCCTGCTGCGCTTCCACAGGATTGGCCGCCGTCCCGGTCAGGATGATGCCGTCGCCGAGGCCGTCGATCTGGATGTCGGAATTGGGCAGGATCTGCTTCAGCGCGGCGCGTGCACCGTTGAGGTCGCGCTTGACCGCGATGTCATAGGCCGCGATCTGCTGGCCGGCGGAATCGAAGAACACGATGTTGGTTTGGCCGACCGAGGCGCCGATGATGTAGGCGCGCTGGGCGGAGCGGACCACCGCATTGGCGATCTTGGGATCAGCGACCAGCACATCCTTGATGTCGCGCGGCAGGTCGATCACGATCGACTTGCCGACGCCGAGCGAGAGGAAGCGCGCGTTCATCTGGCCGTCGGCCGCAACCGGCGCTGCGGGACGGTAATCAGCGGCGATCACGGGCGTCAGCACGGGGTTGAGCGTCAGCGCGACAGCGGCCGAGAACGACAGGGCGCGAACCATCGTGGTCCGCATCGTCGTCGGATTTGCCCTGCATGTCATATCGACTGTCCTCATCGTGCCTTCGCCGCCTGGGTTGCGACGCCGTAGCGAATGATCGAAATGCCGTCGCGCTTCTGCGCGGATTCATCGAGCGTGATCTCGGTCGACTTGACGTCGGCAATGCTGCGCAGCGCCAGCGACAGCGTTCCCGCCTGGCGGGACGAGGCAAGCTGCTGGGCCTGCGCGGGATTGAGTTCCAGCGTCACGGTCTTGCCGAGCACCGTGTTCTGGCCGTCCTTCTCCTTCGGAGCCTGATCGATGGCGAGCACGCGGACGTTGACCAAAATGACTTCGGTGTTGATGATGTCCTGGCCACCGGCGGCCTGATCGGGGTTCTTGAGGCGGCGCGTCAGCAGCACGTCGACCCGATCGTTCGGCAGGATGAAGCCGCCGGCGCCCGTTTCCGGCGAGATTTCGGTCGAGATCGCGCGCATGCCTGACGGCAGGATCGCGGCCATGAATCCGGACCCATCGGCCTTGACAAGCTTCTGGTCGCGGATCGGTTCACCCTGGATGAAGGGGGCACGCGCGATCGACCCGGTGACCTGGGTCGCGCCGTCGGGGCGCTCGTTGCGGCGAATGAAGCTGGAGCTGGCAGTCGCGGTCGGCCAGGTCTGCCACTGCACGTCTTCCGGCTTCACGGTCTGGCCGAGACCGATGTCGTTCTTGGCGACCAGAACGTCGGTGGTGGGAAGCTGCGCGGCGGGAGCTGCTGGAGGCGGCGCAGAGTCCGAGCCGCTCGCCAGATACGCGGCGACGCCGCCGGCGCAGATGGCGACCGTCAGGACGACTATGCGTGCCCTATTCATACGCTTCACTTTCCACAGAACGCCGCGACGCTGCCGCCGCCGTATTCGGCAGTTGACCAGCTATTCGTCAAAGCATGGTTAATGAGGCGTATCTAAATCGCCTTAACGCCTGGTTATCGCGGCGTTTAGCGCAGCGCGAGGTGAGCGAGATCGATCGCCTTCACCCATCCGGTTTCCGGGTAGATCAGCAGCGCGCCGAGCGCGAGCGCGATGCCATAGGGAATGCCGGTCTGCTTGTCGTGCAGCCGTGCGAGCCAGGCCTGGCCGGCAAGCCCGTAAGGCAACGGCCATTGCCGGAACTGGAGCAGGAGCAGCGTCAGCGCTCCGCCGAACAGTGAAGCGTAGAGCAGGAAGTCCGTCAATTGCGCGAAGCCGAACCAGAGCGCCACCGCGGCCGCGACCTTGGCGTCGCCGCCGCCGATCCAGCCCATCGCGAAGCAGGTGAAGGCCACGACGAGGATCAGCGCGCCGGCGCCGAGGTGGCCGAGCAGCTCGTATGGTGCCATGCCACCGGCAAAGGCCAGCACGAAGAAGCCGGCGATCAGCGCCAGCGAGACGCGGTTCGAGATGGTCATGGTGAAGAGATCGCTGGCGGCTGCGAACGCCATCAGGGCCGGGAAGAGCAGAAGGCGCGCGAGGTCGAGGATCATTGGCTGCGTCTTGGGCCTGGGTCTATTGCCGGATCGGGGCGTCGGCGCATGCTAGAAGGCAGTGCTAAACAAACCGACAACGGGTGCCGGCGGCCTCACCACATGCTGGCGATGCGCATTGCGAGCGTGGCTACGGCGAGCAGCAGTGCAAGGCAGACCCAACACGCCGACGCGTCGATGCGCGCCGTGTCCGCCTCGCTCGCCGCAACCGCGGCAGCGGTCCTGTGTTTACGCAACGCCACTGGAACTCGCCCCGTCCAAAAAACAAAGGCCCCGGAGATCCGGGGCTTTTGCGGTTCGCCTACTTCAGCGAGGAGCTGATCGAGCCGAACTTCGTGTTCAGCGAGGTGCCGAGCTGGTTGACGACGGTGATGATGGCCAGCGCGATGCCGGCGGCAATCAGACCGTATTCGATGGCCGTGGCGCCGGATTCGTCTTTGGCGAAACGCGCAATCAGGTTCTTCATGGACTAAACTCCATCTGGGTGTGGTCGCCTCGTTCGGCGCTGCATTGACGCGACGACCATGTGAGCCGAGCTCTTTCGGTGGAGTTAACTGGATCGGTCAAACCCGCGTCTCGCGCGATGCTTTTGGCCAAAGTGAATTTCACCTTAAGGCGATCATCGCAATTCGTTCGGTTCGGAACGGGGCGTCAACTTCATCCTCCCTTAAATTTAGCGGAGTAGGCGTAGAGAGATCAGCAGCCAGGAAGAGAAGCGATGATGTCGAGCCTGCCCATGCAAGTCGCCCTGATGCTCGGCGAGACCATCGAGAAGGTGGTTCCCGTCACCTTCATGCTCGCAGTCCTGTTCACGGTGCTGGAGCATTTCTGGGCCTGCAATCCCGGTCCGTCCTGGTGGCGCAAGCGCGAGATCGTAACCGATATCTGCTACTGGTTCTTCGTTCCGGTGTTCGCCCGCACGATGCGGATCGGACTCCTGATCGTTACCGCGGGCTTCTTCTTCAACATCCACGACGCCGACGAGCTGATCGCCTTCTACGACAACGGGCACGGCCCGCTGTCGCAGCTGCCGCTCTGGCTGCAGGGTGTTCTGTTCCTGGTACTCGCCGACTTCATGCTGTACTGGCTGCACCGGCTGTTTCATGGCGGCGAGTTCTGGAAATACCATGCGATCCATCACTCCTCGGAGGAGATCAGCTGGATCTCGGCGGCCCGCTTCCATCCGGTCAATCTGATGCTCGGCACGATCGGCGTCGACGTCGTACTGCTGATGGCCGGCATTTCGCCGAACGTGATGATCTGGGTCGGCCCGTTCACGACCTTCCATTCGGCCTTCGTGCACGCCAACTTGAACTGGACCTTCGGGCCGTTCAGATATGTGCTGGCGACGCCGGTGTTCCATCGCTGGCACCACACTGCGCTCGAAGAGGGCGGCGACACCAATTTCGCCGGCACCTTTCCGATCTGGGACGTGCTGTTCGGGACCTTCCGCATGCCGGCTGGCGAACTGCCGAAGGATTATGGCAAGGACGAAGCGACCATGCCGAAGGAGATCGCCGGCCAGCTTGCCTATCCGTTCCGGCAATAGGCGGGCCACAAAACGTCAGTCCGTTAGAACAATAGTCGGCGAATTTGGGGAACGTTCACGAATTACAGGCAGGTTAACCGGGTCGGGCGCCGGCTCCGCTCCCTGATCGATTCTGCCGGTTTGTGACGTCCCGGGGTAAGAGTATGCGTAAAGTGTTCCTGCGCCGTCATGCGCGCATCTGTCTGCTGGTTACGGCAAGTGTACTGGCTTCGCCGTCCATTGGCCTTGCCGAGCCCACCATCGATACCATCGCCGTGAATGTCGACCAGGCCAAGCTCGTTCGGCTGCCCGGCAAGGTGGCGACGATCGTGGTCGGTAATCCCTTGATCGCCGATGTCACCCTCCAGCCTGGCGGGATGATCGTCGTCACCGGCAAAGGCTACGGCGCCACCAATTTCATCGCGCTCGATCGCGGCGGAGAGATCCTGGTCGACCGGCAGATCCAGGTCGAGGGCCCCAGCGACCGGCTCGTCACCGTCTACCGCGGGGTCGATCGGGAGTCCTACAGCTGCATGCCGCTTTGCCAGCGCCGGGTTACGCTCGGCGACAGCGACACCTACTTCAACACCACGATGAGTCAGGCTGGTGCGCTGAACAGCAATGCCAGCGGCACCGGCGGCGCGGCGGCCGCCAAGACGAACTAGCAAGGCAAATCAACGGCCAATGCAGCCGCGTGGGACCTGTGGTCCCGCGCGGGCGCTGGCGCGTCGGTGACCGCGCAGCAGCCAGCGTGGTTAACAGGCCTTAACGGTTCGCTAGGGCGAGTTCGAATTGTCCAATCAGCAAAATAACCAGTTTCCGGTCCTGATCGGGCCCGGATGATCGCGGCCGCCGGTTCACACTCCGGACTGAAACCTATCCGTTCTGCAGCTACGAAAAAGGCCGTACGTCCCGCACGGCCTTTTCCATTGTTCCGAGGGCCGGCGCTGAATCCTTGCGTGTCCCGCGAGGATGCGCGCTGGAATCAGCCGGCGTCGCGCAGGTTGTCGGCGGCCGACTTACCGGACCGGCGATCGGCGACGATCTCGTAGGAAATCTTCTGGCCTTCGCGCAGCGAGCCGAGGCCGGCGCGCTCGACGGCGCTGATGTGAACGAACACGTCGCTGCCGCCATCATCGGGCTGGATGAAGCCATAGCCCTTGGTTGCGTTAAACCACTTCACGGTTCCCATGCTCACGGGGGTAGTCCCTTCTCAGATACACAATGTAAGAGCCCGCTCGCGCAGGCCGGTTAGATCGAATTTTGGAAGGGTCGTCAGCGTGTCTGAACCGGCTGTACCGGTGGATGCTAATATCGTCCGGCCGAAAATCGATGTGTTCATTTTATTGGAATCAAGGCGCCAAAACAATCCTGACGCGCACGATTTTTTGATCCACCGTGTTCTCCACGGCGGATCAGCTTCAAGTCAGCACCTTTATTCCACGCTTGCGCGCGGGAACCATTAACGGCGACGGAATTGGCCGCCGCGCTGTCCGGGACGGGGAGGTCCGCCCACCCCGCTCGGCCGTTCGTCCTTGTGGCGGAAAATCAGCCGGCCCTTTTCGAGGTCGTAGGGCGACATCTCCACCGTCACGCGGTCTCCCGCCAGCGTCTTGATGCGGTTCTTCTTCATCTTGCCGGCGGTGTAGGCGACGATTTCGTGCCCGGCGTCGAGCTGCACGCGGTAGCGCGCGTCGGGGAGGATTTCGGTGACCAGTCCTTCGAACTGGATCAGCTCTTCCTTAGCCATGAATTTCTCCAGGTCGTGGACGGCTAGTGCGAATGGGGTTTGCGGTTCGGGTGGCCGTTCGGCCGACTCTCACGGCGCAAAAAGGCCACGCCTTGTATCCCATCGGGCGCTCCGGCGCTATGCGTCGAGCGCTGTTCCGGGCGGTCGTTTGCCGAAGAATGCATCTTTCCACCGGAGCGACGACGGCGCGATCCCTTCGCATTGCTGCCGGGCCGTCCGTCGACGTGTCGCGCCTCGCCGTGGCGGCCCTCACCGGCCCGTCCGTCGCTCGGCTTGCCGGCGCTGTGGTGGCGTCCGTCGCCGTGCCGTTCATCGTTACGCCGTCCGTCGCCGTGGCGTGCGCCTTGCGGACGCTGGCCCGGGCGGGCGGCCGGCCGGCCCTGCCGTTGCTGCGGTGGGGGAGCACCGGCATCGCGGCGGCCGGCATCGGTGCGGAGGTCCTCGCGCGGCAGCGCCACGCGGATCAGCTTCTCGATGTCGCGCAGATAGCCGAGCTCCTCGCCGCCGGCCACCAGCGAGATCGCGGTGCCGTCGGCGCCCGCGCGCGCGGTGCGGCCTATGCGATGCACGTAGGTCTCGGGCACATTGGGCAGGTCGTAGTTGATGACGTGGGTGATCCCGTCGACATCGATGCCGCGGGCGGCGATGTCGGTGGCGACCAGGGTGCGGATCTCGCCGGAGCGGAATTGCGCGAGCGTCCGCTCGCGATGGTTCTGCGACTTGTTGCCGTGAATGGCGCTAGCGGCGATGCCCGTCCTCTCGAGCGTCTTCACGACCTTGTCGGCGCCGTGCTTGGTGCGGGTGAAGACCAGCGCGCGGTTGATCGGCTCGTCCTTCAGGAGCTTGGTCAGGAAGGTGGCCTTGGCCGAGAAGTCGACCTGGATGATGCGCTGATTGATACGCTCGGCGGTCGAGGAGACCGGTGTTACCGCGACCCGGGCCGGATCGCGCAGCATGGCGTCGGCGAGTTCGGCGATGTCCTTCGGCATGGTAGCCGAGAAGAACAGCGTCTGCCGCTTGATCGGGAGTTTCGCGACGATTTTGCGGATGTCGTTGATGAAACCCATGTCGAGCATGCGGTCGGCCTCGTCGAGCACGAGGAATTCGACGCTGCTGAGCTTCAGTCCGTTGCTCTGCACGAGGTCGAGCAGGCGGCCGGGGGTGGCGACCAGCACATCGACGCCCTGCATCAGGGCACGGACCTGGCGGCCCATCGGCACGCCGCCGATGGCGAGCGTCGAGGACAGACGGATGTGGCGACCATAGGCATTGAAGCTGTCGAGGATCTGCCCCGAAAGCTCGCGGGTCGGCGACAGCACCAGGACGCGGGCCGTCTTGGGCTGCGGCTTGATGCGGTTCTCGAGCAGGCGGTGCAGAATCGGCAGCGCAAAGGACGCTGTCTTGCCGGTGCCGGTCTGGGCGATGCCGACGACGTCACGGCCGGTCAGCGCCGTGGGGATCGTTTGGGCCTGGATGGGGGTAGGGGTGACGTAATTCTCTTCGGCGAGAGCACGTGCGATCGGTTCGGCGAGGCCGAAGTCCTGAAACGAAGTCAAAAGATGGGTTCTTTCCATGTCAAATGCGATCGGCCCTACGCAATCGGCGGGGCGCGCGCAAAAGGGTGTCGAGAAGACACCTGCGTGTTTGGGGTGTCGGATGGCTTGGGAGATATGGGGCAAGCCAGAGGCCCGTACGGGCTTAAGAACACGCGGCTCGCTACGACCGCTCGATTCGCGAACGATCTCCACCACTATATGGAACATTGAGGGGGCGCTTTCAAGGCACGCCCTCATCACGCTTCGATTTGCGGTGCAAAAATAGTGGTGCCGGAAATTTAGCCAGCAGATGGATTTTGCTCATAAAATAATCTGATTGGCGCATAAGCATACATTTTACCCGCCCAATATTTGGGCGGCCGGACTGCGGCGAAAGTTTGTTTGCGGCAAAATTATCAAGACTGACCAACCACTTGGCAGGCGCCCAGCCCATGGCACGGTTCTTGCGATTCCGTTAATCGCAGGCGGCCGTGGGGCCGTTTCGCAGCGTTTTCACGTCTGCGTCAGGGAGATGATACATCCATGCCTACCAAATCCATTCACGATATAGCGGCGTCATTTAGCCGCCGCGGCGTGCTCGCCGCGACCACCGGACTGATGCTTGGTCTGGCGTCCATTTCCGGCGCGAAGGCCGCCGACGACACCATCAAGGTCGGCGTCCTGCACTCCCTCTCCGGCACCATGGCCATCAGCGAAACCACGCTGAAGGACACCATCCTCTTCCTCATCGACGAGCAGAACAAGAAGGGTGGCGTGCTCGGCAAGAAGCTCGAGGCCGTCGTCGTCGACCCCGCCTCGAACTGGCCGCTGTTCGCTGAAAAGGCGCGCGAGCTGATCACCAAGGACAAGGTCGCCGTGGTGTTCGGCTGCTGGACCTCGGTGTCGCGCAAATCGGTGCTCCCGGTGTTCAAGGAGCTCAACAACATCCTGTTCTACCCTGTCCAGTACGAGGGCGAGGAGTCCGAACGCAACGTGTTCTACACGGGTGCCGCGCCGAACCAGCAGGCGATCCCCGCCGTCGACTATCTGATGAAGGAAGAGAAGGTGAAGCGCTGGGTGCTCGCGGGCACCGACTACGTCTATCCGCGCACCACCAACAAAATCCTGGAAGCCTATCTGAAGTCCAAGGGTGTCGCTCAGGAAGACATCATGATCAACTACACGCCGTTCGGTCACTCCGACTGGCAGACGATCGTGGCCGACATCAAGAAGTTCGGCTCGGCCGGCAAGAAGACGGCGGTGGTCTCGACCATCAACGGCGACGCCAACGTCCCCTTCTACAAGGAGCTCGGCAACCAGGGCATCAAGGCGAAGGACATCCCGGTGGTCGCGTTCTCGGTGGGTGAGGAAGAACTCGCCGGCATCGACACCAAGCCGCTGGTGGGTCATCTCGCCGCTTGGAACTACTTCGAGTCCATCAAGACCCCGGCGAACGAGAAGTTCATCAAGGATTGGCAGGCCTACACCAAGAACCCGAAGCGTACGACCAACGACCCTATGGAAGCCCACGTGATCGGCTTTAACATGTGGGTGAAGGCCGTCGAGAAGGTGAAGTCGACGGATCCGGACAAGGTGATCGACGCGCTGCCCGGCATCGAGGCTGCGAACCTGACCGGTGGCACCTCGAAGATGCTGCCGAACCACCACATCACCAAGCCGGTGTTCATCGGCGAGATCAAGGGCAACGGCCAGTTCGACGTGGTCTGGAAGACCCCGGGTCTCGTGGCTGGCGACGCCTGGTCGAAGGAGCTCGACGGCTCCAAGGACCTGATCGGCGACTGGGTCGGCAAGAAGTGCGGCAACTTCAACACCAAGACCAACAAGTGCCTCGGCTCCGGCTCCTGATCCGGACCTGACATTCGACTGCACGACGGGAGAAGACGGCTATTCCGCCGTCTTCTCCCCACTTCTGCCGGGGTGAACCAAAGTGCCAACCAATCTGTCCGCTCGTCTCTCTACCTTTGTCCTCTCGCTGTTCCTGATCGCGTTCGCGCTGCCGGCCTTTGCCGGTCCGTTCGAGGACGCGGTCGCCAAATTCGCCAACGACGATTTTTCCGACACGGATGAAGCGATCGGCGTCGTCGCAAGCAGCGGCAACAAGCTGGCTTTTCCGATCATCAATGCACTCCAGGACGGCCGTCTCATGGCCGATCCTGACACCAAGAAGGTTTACGTCACCGGCACCGACGGCAAGTCGATCGATGCCGCGACCGGTGAGTCCGTTGCCAGCGTGCCTGACAGTGCCAGCGCCGTCCGCCTCAACAACCGCCTGCGCCGCAGTGTCGACGCTGCGCTCGGTAGCCTGACGCTACAGTCGCCCGATCTCGGCACGCGGCTCCAGGCTGCGCAGTCCGTCTTCAAGTCGCATGAAGAGACTGCGCTCGAGCCGGTCGAGACCGCGCTCGCCAAGGAACCCAACCGATCGGTCAAGGCCGCGCTCGGCGAGGCGCGCGCCGCGATCCTGCTGTTCAAATCCGACGCCACCGAAGTGCAGAAGCTCGAGGCCGTCGCCACCATCAAGGCGCGCGGCGATCAGGAAGCGCTGGCGCTGCTCTCCGACATCGGGACCGACCAGCCCGCCTCGGTGGCCAAAGCCGCGACGAGCGCCATCAGCTCGATCCAGAACTCGCTCGCGGTCTGGTCCGCGGTGCAGAATGCCTGGTACGGCCTCTCGCTCGGCTCGGTGCTTCTGCTCGCCGCGATCGGCCTTGCCATCACCTTCGGCGTGATGGGCGTCATCAACATGGCGCATGGCGAAATGGTGATGATCGGCGCCTACACCACCTTCGTGGTGCAGGAGGTGATCCGCACCCGCTATCCCGCCCTGTTCGACTATTCGCTGCTCATCGCCGTGCCGCTCGCCTTTCTCGTCGCAGGCGCGATCGGCGTGCTGATCGAACGCAGCATCATCCGCTTCCTCTACGGCCGGCCGCTGGAGACGCTGCTTGCCACCTGGGGCCTGTCGCTGGTGCTGCAGCAGGCGGTGCGCACCATGTTCGGTCCAACCAATCGCGAGGTCGGCAATCCCTCCTGGATGAGCGGCGCGTTCGAGCTCGGTCAGATCACCATCACCTACAACCGGCTCTGGATCCTCTGCTTCACCCTTGCGGTCTTCGTGATCCTGCTCGCCATGTTGCGCTACACGGCGCTCGGCCTCGAGATGCGCGCCGTGACGCAGAATCGCCGCATGGCGGCGTCGATGGGCATCGCCACCTCGCGCGTCGACGCCTTGACCTTCGGCCTCGGTTCGGGCATCGCCGGCATCGCCGGCGTGGCGCTGTCGCAAATCGACAATGTCAGCCCCAATCTCGGCCAGAGCTACATCATCGACAGTTTCATGGTCGTGGTGTTCGGCGGGGTCGGCAATCTCTGGGGCACCCTCGTCGGCGCCTTCACGCTCGGTATCGCCAACAAGTTCTTGGAGCCGGTCGCCGGCGCCGTGCTCGGCAAGATCGCGATCCTGGTCCTGATCATCCTGTTCATTCAAAAGCGGCCGCGCGGCCTGTTCGCGCTCAAGGGCCGTGCGGTGGAAGCATGACCCCTCACATGCTGACGCGATCACTGGACCGCGGCGCGACGATCTTCCTGTTGGTCGTCGCCGCCTGCGGCGTCCTCATCCCGCTCTCCAATTTGCTGCTGCCGGCGGGCTCGGTCCTGCAAGTGCCGACCTATCTTGTCGCGCTCTGGGGCAAATATGTCTGCTACGCCATCCTGGCGCTCTCGATCGACCTGATCTGGGGCTATTGCGGCATCCTCTCGCTCGGCCACGGCGCCTTCTTCGCGCTCGGCGGCTATGCGATGGGCATGTATTTGATGCGGCAGATCGGTACCCGCGGCGTCTACGGCAATCCCGTTCTGCCCGACTTCATGGTGTTCCTGAACTGGCAGAAGCTGCCGTGGTACTGGCACGGCTTCGACATGTTCTGGTTCGCGGCGCTGATGGTGCTGTTCGTGCCGGGTCTGCTGGCCTTCTGCTTCGGCTGGCTCGCCTTCCGCTCCCGCGTCACCGGCGTGTATCTGTCGATCATCACGCAGGCGATGACCTATGCGCTGCTGCTCGCCTTCTTCCGCAACGATTTCGGTTTCGGCGGCAACAACGGCCTGACCGACTTCAAGGACATTCTCGGCTTCAACGTCCAGGCCGAGGGCACGCGCGCCGCGCTGTTCGCGCTCAGCTGCCTGGCACTGATCCTCAGCTTCCTGATCTGCCGCTCGGTTGTGTCCTCCAAGCTCGGCAAGGTGCTGATCGCGATCCGGGACGCGGAATCGCGCAGCCGCTTCCTCGGCTACCGTGTTGAATCCTACAAGTTGTTCGTGTTCACGCTGTCGGCCTGCATGGCCGGCGTCGCCGGCGCGCTCTATGTGCCGCAGGTCGGTATCATCAATCCGTCCGAATTCGCACCGGGCAATTCGATCGAGGCGGTGATCTGGGTCGCGGTCGGCGGCCGCGGCACGCTGATCGGTGCGGCGCTTGGCGCGATCGTCGTCAACTACGCCAAGACGTTCTTCACCTCGGGCGTGCTGGCGCCGTACTGGCTGTTCATGCTGGGTGCGCTGTTCATTCTGGTGACACTGCTGCTGCCCAAGGGCATCGTCGGCACTTTCAGCGCCTGGCGTGAGGCGTTGAGAGAGAGGCGCCCTGCTGCGGCGAGTGCGGCGGCCGAAGACGGCATCACCGAACCAAAGATGGCGGAGTAGCGGTCATGAACGTCATGGATACCCGCGCGACCTCCGCGATGCTCTATCTCGACGGCGTGCACGTCTCGTTCGACGGTTTCCACGCCATCAACAATCTGTCGCTGACGCTCGAGCCCGGCGAGATGCGCGCCATCATCGGCCCCAACGGCGCCGGCAAGACCACGATGATGGACATCGTCACCGGCAAGACCAAGCCGGACGCGGGCACGGTGCTGTTCGACGGCGTCACGGACCTGACGCGCCTCGACGAGACCCGCATCGCCGAGCTCGGCATCGGCCGCAAATTCCAGAAGCCGACGGTGTTCGAGAGCCAGACCGTACAGGACAATCTCTTGCTCGCGCTCAATGTTGATCACTCGGTCCGCAGCACGTTGTTCTGGCGCGGCAGCAGGGCGGAGTCGGAGCGCATCGACAAGGTGCTGGAGACGATCCGTCTCACCGATTCCCGCAATCGCCTCGCCGGCAGCCTCAGCCATGGCCAGAAGCAATGGCTCGAGATCGGCATGCTGTTGGCGCAGGACCCGAAGCTGCTGCTGGTCGACGAGCCCGTCGCGGGGATGACCGACGTCGAAACGCATCTCACCGCCGAGCTACTGAAAGAAATCAACAAGACCCACACCGTCATGGTGGTCGAGCACGACATGACCTTCGTGCGCGAACTCGGGGTTAAGGTGACGTGCCTGCATGAAGGCACGGTGCTCGCCGAAGGAACCATCGACCAGGTCTCGTCCAACGAGCGGGTCATCGAAGTCTATCTGGGTAGATAGCGAATGGCGAATAGGAGTGCCGAATGAACGGGCTGTTCCTCGTATTTGCTACGGGCCATTCGCCATTCGCCCGCAAAGGTGTTTCCGATGCTCGAAGTTAAAGACATCAACCTGTTCTACGGCGCGGCGCAGGCGCTGCGCGGCGTCTCGATTGCGGCTGAGCCCGGCAAGGTGACTTGCGTGCTCGGGCGGAACGGCGTCGGCAAGACCTCGCTGCTCCGCGCCATGGTCGGGCAATACCCGATCTCATCGGGCGCCATCGTGTTCGACGGCGGCGATATCACCGGCCTCAAGCCCTATGAGCGGGCGCGCAAGGGCATCGGATTCGTGCCGCAGGGCCGCGAGATCTTTCCGTTGCTGACGGTCGAGGAAAACCTCAAGACCGGCTTCGGCCCGCTCAAGCGCCAGGACAAGCATATCCCGGACGACGTGTTCTCGCTGTTCCCGGTGCTGGAATCCATGCTCGGCCGTCGCGGCGGCGATCTGTCGGGCGGCCAGCAGCAGCAGCTGGCGATCGGGCGCGCGCTGGTGATGCGGCCGAAATTGTTGCTCCTCGACGAGCCGACCGAGGGCATCCAGCCCTCCATCATCAAGGACATCGGCCGCGCCATCTCATACTTGCGCAATCTCGGCAACATCGCCATCGTGCTGGTCGAACAATATCTCGACTTTGCCTGCGAACTCGGTGACAGTTTCGCGGTGATGGATCGCGGCGCGGTGAAATTCACCTGCGACCGCTCCAATCTCGACCGAAGCGAGATCAGCCGCCAGATGGCGCTGTAAGCCGGGACATTGTAGGCTGGAAAAATCCTGCCGCGGCCGGCTGGGGGAGACGGATGCGCAGCGACGCCTTGGTGAGTTCTTTGGCGACATCTTCGGTGTTCGAAGCCAACCGTGCGCGCGGCGCGGTCCACTTCGACGTGTACGCCCGCGACGGCGTGACGCGGCGCGGCGCGTTGCATGAATCCGGCTCGCTCCGCGTGCGCTTTCCCTCGCCCGAGGACGATGGCCTGTCTGGCGTGTTCGTCAACACGGCCGGCGGCGTTGCCGGCGGCGACCGCTTCGACATCGAGATCGCGGCCACTGACGCCGCGCGCTTGACGCTGACGACGGCGGCCGCGGAAAAGGTCTATCGCGCGCCGGGGGCGGCGGCGCAGCTCAACATTTCCTTGAAGGTCGCTGCAGGCGCGCACCTCGGCTGGCTGCCCCAGGAGACCATCCTGTTCAACCGTGCCCGGGTTCATCGCCGCTTCGAGATCGAGCTCGATGAGGCCGCCTCGCTGCTGCTTTGTGAAATCGTCGTATTCGGCCGCACCGCCATGGGCGAGCGCATGGAGCACGGCGAGTTCGTCGATCGCTGGCGGTTGCGCCGCGGCGGCAGGCTGGTGTTCGCCGAGACCATCAGGCTCGACGGCGATATCGGCGCAAAACTGGTTCGATCCGCGGTCGCCAAGGGTGGTGCTGCAATAGGCACCGCGTTGATCGCTCCCGGCGACGAGGCGCTGATCGGGCGCATCCGCGAAGCGTCGGACTCCTTCTCCGGGGAGGTCGGGATATCGGCCTGGAATGGCTTTGCATTGGCGCGGTTCTGTGCCCAAGATGCGGCGCGTTTGCGCGCCGACATGATGGCCGTGCTGGCGCGCACCGGTGCCGCGCTGCCGCGGTTGTGGCTGAATTGAAGTGTTGAACGGAAGAGATTCTTCATGAACCTGTCTCCCCGCGAAAAGGACAAGCTTCTGATCTCGATGGCGGCCATCGTGGCACGCCGCAGGCTGGACCGCGGAGTCAAGCTCAACCATCCCGAGGCGATCGCGATTATCTCCGACTTCATCCTCGAAGGTGCGCGCGACGGCCGCACGGTCGCCGAGTTGATGCAGTCAGGCGCCCAGGTGCTGACCCGCGACCAGGTGATGCCCGGCATCCCCGAGATGATCCACGACATCCAGGTCGAGGCGACGTTCCCTGACGGGACGAAGCTCGTCACCGTGCACGAACCGATCCGATAGGAGCGAAGCATGATTCCCGGCGAACTCTTCATCCAGGACGGCGAGATCGAGCTCAATGCCGGTCGCAAAACCGTGACGTTGACGGTGGCCAACACCGGTGATCGTCCGATCCAGGTCGGCTCGCATTACCACTTCTTCGAGACCAATCCCGCGCTGAAATTCGATCGCAAGAAGTCCCGCGGCATGCGCCTCGACATCGCCGCCGGCACCGCCGTCCGCTTCGAACCCGGCCAGACCCGCGAGGTCCAGCTCGTCGCGCTCGCCGGCAAGAAGACGATCTACGGTTTCCGTGGTGAGGTCATGGGGAAGCTGTGACGTAAGCCGAGATGAGTGCCGTGATCTGCAGCGAGGTGAGCACGTCGGTCGGGCTCCCTCCCTCCTTGCGGGGGAGGGTTGGCGAGAGGGCTATGCCGCACGACAAAATCCCTCGGTTTCGAAGAACCCGCGCCAAGCAATTGCGCCGGGAGATGACGCGCGCCGAGACGTTGCTGGGGCGTCACCTCAAAGCGCATCGCATGGAGGAGAGTTGAACCATGCTCTCACCGGTCCGCCTTGTCTCCGAAGCTGCCGAACTTGCTGCGCATCGCCACAATGGCATGGCGCGGAAGGGACGCGGCAGTGAGCCCTATATCAATCATCTTGCCGAGGTGGCCAACCTACTCGCCACCGCGACCGATGGTGTCGACGCCGAGATCGTCGCGGCGGGTTGGCTGCACGACTCGATCGAGGATACCGATACCACGCGCGCGGAGCTTGCGCAGACGTTCTCTGAGCGCGTCGCTTCGCTTGTCGTCGAGTGCACCGACGACATGAGCCTGCCGAAGGCCGAACGGCGGCGGAAGCAGATCGAGGACGCTCCGCACAAATCTTCCGGCGCAAAGCTCATCAAGATTGCCGACAAGATCAGCAATATCGGCTCCCGCATTCGGTCCGATCCGAGCGCCGATGAGCGCGACGACCTTGCCGACTACACCGGTTGGGCCGAGCAGGTTGTCGCCGGCTGCCGCGGCGGTAACGCCTGGCTCGATACGAAATTCGACGATGCTGTGAAAGCAGCGAGGGCTTTGCTGTGACCAGCCAACAGTTCAATCGCAAACGGGGCTTGTGATGTCCGTCAAAATGAAGCGTTCCGTCTATGCCGACATGTTCGGCCCGACCATCGGCGACAGGGTGCGTCTCGCCGACACCGATCTCATCATCGAGGTGGAGAAGGATTTCACCACCTACGGCGAGGAGGTGAAGTTCGGCGGCGGCAAGGTGATCCGCGACGGCATGGGGCAGTCGCAGGTGACCAACAAGCAGGGTGCTGCCGACACCGTCATCACCAATGCGCTGATCGTCGACCACTGGGGCATCGTCAAAGCCGACGTCGCCATCAAGGATGGCATGATCTCCGCGATCGGAAAGGCCGGCAATCCCGACATCCAGCCGGGCGTGACGATCATCATCGGCCCTGGTACCGATGTGATCGCGGGCGAGGGAAAGATACTCACCGCCGGCGGCTTCGACAGCCACATCCATTTCATCTGCCCGCAGCAGATCGAGCATGCGCTGATGTCCGGCGTCACCTCGATGCTCGGAGGCGGCACCGGCCCCTCGCACGGCACCTTCGCCACCACCTGCACGCCCGGGCCATGGCATATCGCGCGGATGATCCAGTCGTTCGACGCCTTCCCGGTCAATCTCGGCATCTCCGGCAAGGGCAATGCCTCGCGGCCCGCAGCCCTGGTCGAGATGATCAAGGCCGGCGCCTGTGCGTTGAAGCTGCACGAGGATTGGGGTACCACGCCGGCCGCGATCGACAACTGCCTGTCGGTGGCTGATGACCACGACATTCAGGTCATGCTGCATTCCGACACGCTGAACGAATCCGGCTTCGTCGAGGACACCATCAAGGCGTTCAAGGGACGCACCATTCATGCGTTCCACACCGAAGGCGCCGGCGGCGGGCACGCTCCTGACATCATCAAGGTCGCCGGTCTGAAGAACGTGCTGCCATCCTCGACCAATCCGACGCGGCCGTTCACACGCAACACCATCGATGAGCATCTCGACATGCTGATGGTGTGCCACCACCTCGATCCCTCGATCGCGGAAGATCTGGCGTTCGCCGAAAGCCGCATCCGCAAGGAGACCATCGCGGCCGAGGACATCCTGCATGATCTCGGCGCGCTCTCGATGATGTCGTCGGACTCCCAGGCGATGGGCCGGCTCGGCGAGGTCATCATCCGGACCTGGCAGACTGCCGACAAGATGAAGAAGCAGCGCGGATCGCTGCCGCAGGACAAGGGCAAGGACAACGACAATTTCCGCGTCAAGCGCTACATCGCCAAGTACACGATCAACCCGGCGATCGCGCACGGCGTATCAAAGCTGATCGGCTCGGTGGAAAAGGGCAAGCTTGCCGATCTCGTGCTGTGGTCGCCCGCCTTCTTCGGCGTCAAGCCTGACTGCATCGTCAAGGGCGGCACGATCGTCGCGGCACCCATGGGCGATCCCAACGCCTCGATCCCGACGCCACAGCCGGTGCATTACCAGCCGATGTTCGGCGCCTTCGGCAAGGCGCGCACGGCGTCCTCCGTGGTGTTCACCTCGAAGGCCGCGATCACCGGCGGTCTCGCGCGAAAGCTCGGCATCGAGAAGAAGCTCTATGCGGTCCAGAACACCCGCAAGATCTCCAAGAAGAGCATGATCCACAACGACGCCACGCCTGACATCGAGGTCGATCCGGAGACCTACGAGGTGCGCGCCGACGGCGAGCTGCTCACCTGTCCACCCGCCGAGGTGCTGCCGATGGCGCAGCGATATTTCATGTACTGAAATAGCGCTCAACGCATGTCCCCGGCGCATGTCGCACTGCGTGTCCGGGGGCGGCTTTTCCGGTTTTGCGTTCGATCCCGGCTGGTCTAATGTCCCGCCCGGTTATCGTAACCCAGAAGAAAAGCCGGGAGGATTTCTCGTGATCTACGTCGTCGCCACCCTGACCATCAAGCCCGAAACGCGCGCCGAATTCATTGCAGCCGCCACCGCCTGCATCAGGGAGACGCGGAAAGAGCCGGGCAATATCGCCTACGATCTGCATGAGAGCGTCACCGATCCCGCCAAGATGGTGTTCGTCGAGCAGTGGGAAAGCGCGGAGGCGCTGGTGCCGCATCGCGGCCAGGAGCACATGAAGACGTTCGGCCGTGTCGCGGTGAAGTGCTTTACGGCGCCGCCGAAGATCGAGGTGATCACGCCAGAGAAGGTCGAGACGAGGTAACAACGCATGATCCGGGCGACGCAGGTTAGGGGACAGCACCGCTTCACGGAAACGCCGGCGGATACGGTCGTGCTCGATTTCGACGATCGGCACCGCCGTCGCATGGCCATGACGGGCACACGGGGGCTCGAATTCCTGCTTGACCTGGAGAATGCGGTCGCGCTGCGCGGCGGCGATGCGCTGGTGCTGGACGACGGAAGGTTGGTCGAAGTGGTCGCGGCGCCTGAGCCGCTGCTGGAGATCCGCGGCCACGACCCGCACCATCTCATCCGTGTCGGCTGGCATCTCGGCAACCGTCATCTGCCGACGCAGATCATGGCCAAGAGCCTGCGCATCCGCCGCGACCACGTCATTGAGGCGATGGTGAAGGGCCTTGGTGCCCGCGTCGTCGAGATCGAGGCGCCGTTCGATCCCGAAGGGGGCGCCTACGCCGAGGCCAGCCATGTGCACGGTCACGACCACCATGCACACGACGATCACGGCCATCATCGCCATGATCATCATCATGATCGCGCCGCGCATGACCATGGGCATGATCACCACCATCACCACGACGGGCATTGCGACCATCCCGACCATCACCACGGCCACAAGCATGCTCATGACCACAAATGAGCCCGTCAGTGCCGCCGACCTCGCAGAGCGCGAGGCGGCGGCGCTATATCGGCTTATGACATGGTTGTCGCCGGCGTTTCCCGTCGGCGGTTTTTCCTATTCGAGCGGTATCGAGTGGGCGGTCGAAGCAGGTGATATCACCGATCTCGCAACACTCGCCGACTGGCTCGATGCCATGCTGGGGGACGGCTCGGGCTTTTGCGATGCGACGTTCCTGGTTCAAGCCTATCGTGCCGCAGAGGCCGGCGAAGACGCGGCTCTGAGCGACGTCGCCGAGCTCGCCGCCGCTTTCGTGCCGTCGCGCGAGCGCCAGCTCGAGACGACCTCGCAAGGGCGCGCCTTCATCGACATCTCCCGGTCCGCGTGGGATGCCGAGGGCCTTGCCGCCATGGTCGCGGCATGCCGCACGCCTCCGGTCTATCCCGTCGCCGTGGGGGTCGTCGCGGCGCTGCATGGCGTGCCGCTGGCGCCGACGTTGCACGCCTTCCTGCATGCGCTGGTCTCGAACTGGATTTCCGCGGCGAGCAGGCTCGTTCCGCTCGGCCAGACTGACAGCCAGCGTGTGCTGGTGAAGTTGGAAGCCGCTGTGGCAGCGACCGCCAATCGGGCGCTGAACGCGACGCTGGACGATCTCGGCAGCGCAACCTTCCGCGCCGATCTCGCCAGCCTGCGGCACGAGACGCAATATACACGGCTGTTTCGCTCGTGAGCGGTGCGGCCTTCACTGACCAAGAGAGAGCAAGCCATATGTCGAAATCTCACGGCCCCCTGCGTGTCGGCGTCGGCGGCCCCGTTGGATCGGGCAAGACCGCGCTGATGGACCTGCTTTGCAAGACCATGCGTGAGCGCTACGACATCGCCGCGATCACCAACGACATCTACACCAAATGGGATGCGGAATTCCTGGTGCGCTCAGGCTCGCTGACGCCGGACCGCATCGCCGGCGTCGAGACCGGCGGCTGCCCGCATACCGCGATCCGCGAAGATGCATCGATGAATCTCGCAGCGGTCGCGGACATGCGCGCCAAGTTTCCGGGGCTGGATCTCGTACTGATCGAATCCGGCGGCGATAACCTCGCTGCCACTTTTTCCCCAGAGCTTGCCGACCTCACGATCTACGTGATCGACGTTGCCGCCGGCGACAAGATCCCGTCCAAAGGCGGCCCAGGCATCACCCGTTCCGATCTCCTGGTCATCAACAAGACCGACCTCGCGCCCCATGTCGGTGCCTCCCTCGAGAAGATGGACACCGACGCCAGGCGCATGCGCGGCGAGCGCCCCTTCGTCATGACCAATCTGAAGAAGAGCGAGGGTCTCGACCGGATCGTCGGCTTCATCGAAACCAAGGGTGGGTTGAAACGGGCGGGCTGACGGGCCGCGGCGACGTCGCGCAGGTCTATTCCGCCGTTAACCTATGAGGCAAAGCGGGCCGGACGGAACCAATTTCCGACACGGCGATTGTCTACCTTCGGTGCCCGGAGAAAAGCCGCTATTGGCCGGATCATCGGCCGGGCGGATTAAGCTTTTTGGGCGACCCAAGTTGCGTACAGATGCCTCCTCCGTCATTATCTCCGCCACTGGGCTCACCCTGTTTCGGCACATGGCCGTTCGAACGGCGTTGATATGCTCCGTGTTTATTGCCGACCTCCTGCCTTCGCCTGAGTAGTCGCGTGGTCCGGTTGGGTTTCATCATCGGCTTTATCGCTCTGCTCGGAGCTCTGCTCTCCGGGCTTGCAGCCTATCGCGTCCACGACCAGGAGCTGGCGCTGGATCGGATTGCGCTCGCGCGTGCGATCGACGTTCATGCCAGCCTCGTCCAGGACCGGTCAACGGAACGAGAGCTGCTGGCACGTGTCGCCTCAGGCCTGTTCCGCGCGCCATCGGTGCTGAAGCCAAATATGCTGGAGCCGCTGCGCTCGGCGATCTACGCCTTCAAGACCGATTTCGTGGTGGCCGGCTGGGTCGCCCGGCTGCGGCCCAGCGAGCTCGCCGCGGCACGAGCTGCTATTGCGGCCGCCGGCTTCCCGAATCCCGAGATACGCGACTACAGCGACAAGCCGATCGATCCGGCAAGCCTGACGCAGCCGATCGACGTGCTGATGGACCTGGAGCCACGCAGCGACGAGACCAAAGCGCTGCCTGGGCGCAGTTATGATGACGACCCGGTTCGCAATGCAATGCTCGCGCGCGCCAGGGTCGAGAAGCGGTCGGTCGCCTCCGACCCCGTGCCGCTCTTGCGCGACAACGGACCGATCGGCGTGATCGTAGCTGCCCCGGTCATTCCTGAAGGTGCCACCGAGCCGGTCGGCTTCATCACGTTTTCCTACGAGCTCGCCTCGCTGATGCTGACCAATGATGACCTGTCGCTATTCTCGGTCGCACTGAAGGATCCGCGCAAGGAGGGCAGCGAGCTGGTTGCCAACGACCAGGGTGTCGTCTCCACCCGCATGACGACGCCTGACGGGCCGGCGCCGTCCGCGATACGCAACGTCAGCTTCGGCGGCCGCGACTGGCAGCTCGGCTATTACGCCAAGACCAATTCGGCGCGGCGGGCCGAGCAGACCGCGATCATCGTGGCGGCGATCGGCTTCGCCATCACCGCGATGGTGTGTGGCCTGTTCGGTTACGTCGCCTACAACAATCTGCGGCTCAGCCGCGAAATCCAGGTGCGGATCGGCTTCGAGCGGCGGCTGACGGCCGTCATCGACGAGCTGAATCACCGCGTCAAGAACATCCTTGCGGTGATCCAGTCGATCGTGACGCGCACGCTGCGCCACGGCTCGGACATCGACGTCGCGCGTGAGCTCCTGATCGGCCGTATCCACGCCATGTCCAACGTGGTGTCGCTGCTCAGCGAGAGCCAATGGCAAGGCGTCAAACTGAAAGGCCTGTTCGAAGCTCGCGCCATCCCGCATGCCGAGCGTATCGCCGTCAGCGGCCCTGACATCGCGGTCAGCGCGCGCGCCGCGCAGAGCCTGTCGCTGCTGTTCTTCGAGCTTGCCTCGCACTCGGACGAAGGCCTGTCGTTGGTCGGCAAGCATCCGCACATCACCGCGAACTGGACGGTGACGGGTGAGGAGCCCGAGGCGGTGTTTCATTTCCGCTGGGAGGAGTTCAACACCAGCGAGGCGACGCGGCGGCCGGATTCGGATTTCGGCTTGATCCTGCTCGATCGCGTCGCGCCCGAAGCGCTCGGCGGCACCGCCAAGCGCTATTTCACCGACGTCTCCTATGTCTACGAGCTGACCGCGCCGATGGAGACGGTCGTCGACATGACCGAACGCGACCGCACGGAAAAGCTCTCGCAGCCGGTGCAGCCGGTGCGGTAGACCATGCCGCTCAGCTCGGGGTCGATCGCGCGGCGATGGCGGTAATCTCGAGTTTGACGTTTGGACCGAGATCGGCCACGCCGACGGCGGCACGCGCCGGCAAATGAACTTCCGCAAAGTGCGCCTTCCAGGCCGCATTGAACGCAGCCTTCTCGCTGAGATCGGTCATGAAGATGGTCACTTGCAACACGTTGGCCAGGTCGGATCCGAGAGCCTGGAGCAAACGCGATAGCTGGCCAAGCACATCGTTCGCCTGACCCGACATGTCCAGGCTGGTGTCCTCGGGGACGATGCCGCCGATATAGAGCACGCCTCCATGCTCGACCACTTCGTGGAGTAAACCTTCGTACGGCAAGATGCGCTTGATCATGATGACAACGATGCTCCTGTCGAATGTGGCATGAGATAGGGTCGCGTCGAGCACCAGGCCTAGGCCTTGGGCCGCAACACAAGATCGACCAGATGACGCGCGTAGGCCGGGGTGATCGGCGCGATGCCGAAGATGTAACGGTAGAACAAGCTGCCATAGATCGCGTCGTAGAGATCTTCTGGCGGAGCCTCGGCCAGAATGCTGCCGTCGCGCTGGCCGGCGCCGATCATCTCGACCAGTGCGCCGCGGCGGAATTGCAGATACCGGGCATAGAACAGTTCGGCCGAGCCCGTCTTGGAAATGCATTCGGATATGACCGCGAGCTGGACCTTGCCGAATTCACCTTGCAAAGCTTCGGCATAGGCCGCGGCGTGGCGACGCGCGCGCGCCGCTGCCGTGCCTGCGCTCACCGGCGGCAGCGGAAGCATCTGGGCGGCGTGATGCAGGAAGGCGTCGATCAGGAGCGCCTCTCGCGACGGCCACCATTTGTAGATCGTCATCTTGGAGACGTTGGAGTGGCGTGCGACCGCATCGATCGTGGTTGCGGCAAGGCCGGTCGCGGCCATCAGGGCGTATGCGCTTTCGAGGATGGCGTTGGCGGTCTCGATCGAGCGTGGCCGGCCGCGCCGGGGCGCACCCTCGGCTGCTTCAGACGTGCCTTTCGCCATGACCAAGCCGGTCTCCTTGCAACGAACCGCCGTTCCCGCGGCCGCTCCGTCCCGCATAGCGCAGCTGCGGCGCCCGGCCTAGCGAAATCGCGTCGCCGCCGCGCCTAGGCCCGCTGGCGCAAGGCCGCCGGTTCGTCCTGCCGCTTCGACCAGGAAATATAGTAAGCCACCGCCGTCATCGCCGCGAATCCGGCAAGGCTCACCCCGATCTGCATCACGACCAGATTGGCACCGGTGATCAGGATGAGGTGGCCGGCGAAGGACAGGAAAACGCCGATGCAGAACACCGCGAGCCATTCCTCGCCGCATTTGGTCACCATCTGGAGTGACTTCCGTTGCAGCCACGGATGGTCGGGCGGAACGAGATGGGTTGCGATGAAGGCCAGCGCAAGGAAATGGATCACGCGATAGGGTGCGAGGTATTCCTTGTCGGTCGCAGAGATGCCATCGCGCACGATTTCCGGCAAATAGGCTGATAGCGCCGGCGAATGGCGCATCAGGGTGATGGCCATCGCCAGCACGAGATAGGCGCCGGCCGCGATGCGGAGCCAGGACATTTTGTGTAGGCTCTGGCCTGAGACGCCGGTGACGGCGAACCAGCCGCCCAGCACCATCAGCATTTGCCAGCACAGCGGGTTAAAGGTCCATTCCAGGTCGGGATAGGCGTGAAAATTCCAGCCGAACCAGCGTGCGGCGAGATATAGCGCGACCGATGCTGCGAGAGTGAGGTTAGGGCCGCGCAGCAGTCCCCACAGCACGAAAGGGAAGAACGCCATCAGCGGAATCATCAGCTGAAGCAGGTCGAGGTTGAGCGGTTCTTCCTGAAGCACCAGTCCCTGGACCAGGGTCCGGAGCGGATGCTCGAGAATGCCGGAGATGTTGTAATCGCTGATGATCTCCGGTGCCATCGATTGCGAAGCGACATAGGCGATGGTGTCGATGTAGATCACGAACAGCACGACATAGGCGGCATAGAGCCGCCAGACGCGGCGGAAGACGCGCGTCGCCGCGACGACATAACCGCGCTCCAGCGCCATCCTGCCGTGGATGATGGCAACGCCGTAGCCTACCACGAACACGAACAGGTCGGCTGCGCCGCTAAAGCCGAAGTTGCGCAGCGTCAGCAGGTTCACGACATTGTTCGGGATGTGGTCGACGAATACCGACCAGTTGGCAATGCCGAGCGTCAAATAGAGCCTGGCGTCGTGCTGAAATGCGGCAAGGTTCGCCTTGACGGACGGTTTCATTGCGGAAAATAGCTTCTAGAATCAGGGGCGATGCTTTTAGCGGCAACCACCTGCTTGTCCGAGTAGCGTTTGCGTGAAGCAAGGCGGATTGGCCAGGCTTGATGAAGAATTGCGCAGAACAGCGCAATGGAATTCCAGCCGGCCGCTGGTTGAGGTCAGGGGCGCAACTTTATTAACGCGGACCTGGCCTCACTCGGCCGGCTCGGCCGAAGGCTCGTCTGCCGCTCCGGCGCGGCTTGCCATGATTCCAAGCGCGACCCCGCCGACTGCCAGGATCGGCAACAGCCGCTTGACTCCGATGGCGCGCACGATCTGCAAGCCGGTGGCCAGCAGCATGGGATCGGCAAGCATGCTCGGAGCCGCCTTGGCGGCGCGTTCGGCAGCGATGCGCGCGCGAGCCCGCACCTCCCGCTTGTAGCCCCAATAGCTTCCCGCTGCGGCGATCGTCAGCAGGAAGAAGACGCCCGCCCCCGCGAGGCAGGCCTGCACGGGGCCGTATTTTTCGAGAACCGAGATGAAGGCTGCCGCGCAAAGGAAGCAAGTGGTGACGAAGAGCGCGAGCGCTGCACCCGCCGCCAGCGAGGCCAGCCGAACGGTCGTGCCCGTCGATGCGCTGATGCCGTCGATGATGCGCTGAAACACGGCCTTACTCCTCAGATCCCCACAGCCAATTCATCACCGGCAGGTCACGGCGGCACAGGCCGTCGTGACCGTAAAACCCATCGCGGCGCGTTACCGGCGCCAGGCGAACCCGATCAGGAAGCCGATGCCGAGCGCAACACCGACGGTCGCGAGTGGCCGTTGCGTGATGGCCTCTTCCAGCGTCTCCTCGATCGAGCCGTAGGCATCCTGCGCCGCGTCCATCATCGCACTGCCGCGCTCCGAGAAGTCGTCGAGCGTCGAATCCATGTTCTCGCGCGCCTGCTTGTACCCGCGGCGGGCTTGCTTGCCCGAAGCGTTGGCGAACGTGTTGAGTGCGTCGGTGATCTGGTCGGTGAGGGCGGCGATATCGCTTTTCACGGCTGCTACATCCTTCTCGAGACGTTCTGCGGTGGCTTTGTCGGTCCAGTCTCGCATCCCGGTTTCGCCATTGGTCATAGAGGGGCTCCAAAACTCGCATCGGCGAAGATAGCCGGAAAACGCCCCGTCTTCGGGGAAGTTCCCTTCGCACCAGCCATCACGCCTCCGGAAGCTGCGGCGAATTCTCGGGCAACAGATGCTCCTTCAGGATCAGCCCGACGATCAGCAGCGGAGATGACAGGAACGAGCCCATCGGGCCCCATAGCCAGGTCCAGAAGGCGAGTGCGATGAACACCGCGAGCGCATTCAGGGCCAGCCTCCGGCCGATGATGGTGGGCGTAACGAAGTGCCCTTCCAGGAAAGTGATGCCGGCGAAGGCGATCGCCGCGGCCAGGCCGCCGCCGATGGTTGGGAAGGCGACCAGCCCTACCACGGCCAGCACGGCGAACATTGCAACCGGCCCGATGATCGGGATGAAGTTGAGGGTGGCCGCAAGCGCGCCGAGGCCGGCCGGATTTGGCATGCGGGTCACTGCGCAGACCAGGCCTGCCGCAATGCCCACGCCGATATTGATGATCGTCACCGTCAGCAGATAATTGCCGAGATGGACTTCGATCTCGTTGAGGATCCGCAACGTGCGCAGCCGCGCGTCGCGTTCGCCGAAGGTCATGATCAAGGCCCGCCGCAGGTCGCGCCAGCTCGCGATGAACAGGATCAGGGTGGCGAAGAACAGCAGGAATTCGGCGAAAGTCGGCGACAGGAATTCGAGCGTCGGCTGCACCCAATCGAACTTGGGAATCTGCAGGCTCGGCAAGCCCTCGGAGCCGCCGACCATGCTTTGCAGTTCACGCCACAGCGCGAGCGGCCGATCGAACACGTGCAGCTTGTCCTTGAGCTGCGCAGCGAGTTCAGGCAAGCGCGAGCTCCATTCCATGACCGGTGCCGCAATCAGCGCGACGACGAAAGCGACCATCGCGGTCACAGCGACCACGATGAGTACCGCCCCGAGGGCTCGCGGTACCCTTTGCTTTTCCAGGAAGGTCGCGGCCGGCGACAGCATGGTACCGGCGACCACGGCCATTACGACCGGCAGGAAGAACGCCTTGGCGACATAGAGCACCGCGACGACGGCGATCAGAAGCAAACCGGCAAGCGCAAACGCGACGAACTCGGTACGCCGGATCACCGGTGGGAGTTCGCTATGGCTCTCGGGAAGCGGGGCACCTTCGCCGTCGCCGGAAATCAGTCGTTCACTGGGAAGGACGCGCACAATATCTCTCCCCGCACGGAAGGCTTCCGGGCGCCCATTGACGACGAGAAAACGCGTGAGGAGTGCCGCGGTTCCATCGCGCCTTCGTGAAGCCGTGCTCGCTTGACCGTGACGCGGCTGCCTCACGCGGCGGCGGAACTTGCATCAGCGCTGCTGCGTTTACGGGACAGCAGCATCACCCAGATGCATACATCCAACGGGGCAGCACATGACAAAGTTCTCTGTCGTCCGTCGCAGCTTTTCGCCGCGAATCATCACCGCTTGTGCTTTTACGACAGCTTTGCTGACGGTGCCGTTCGCGGCTCAGGCGCAAACGCTCGGCTATGCGCCGATGCAGCCGCAGACATATTCGCAGGACCAGATCTATTCGCAGGGCTCCACGAACGAGGCGCCGCAGCCTGCGGACGAGGATGCGGCGCTGCCGGATCGGCTCCGGCGGCAGATCGTAAGCTTCGACCGTAACGAGCCGGCCGGCACCATCGTCATCGATACCGCCAACACCTATCTCTATTTCGTCCTCGGCAACGGCCGCGCGATGCGCTACGGCGTCGGTGTGGGGCGCGAGGGGTTCACCTGGTCGGGCGTGCAGAGCATCAGCCGCAAGGCGGAGTGGCCGGATTGGCATCCGCCGGCCGAGATGATCGCGCGCCAGCCTTATCTGCCCCGCTTCGTCGCCGGCGGCCCCGGCAACCCGCTTGGCGCGCGCGCGATGTATCTCGGCTCCAGCGAATACCGCATCCACGGCACCAACGATCCCACGACGATCGGCAAGTTCGTCTCCTCCGGTTGCATCCGCCTCACCAATGAGGACGTCAGCGATCTCTTCAACCGCGTCGGCGTCGGCACGAAGGTTGTCGTGTTGCCGAAGAACGCACCACTGATGGCGCGCGGGGCCGATCCCGCCCGCAAGCGGCCGGCGGTGTCGACGCTGCACGCGGGGCGCCAGGCGCTGAACATCCCGGCGTCGTCGGTGGACTAAGGGTTGCGTGAGGTCAGATGATGAAACGTTCGACCAGCAAGTCGGCTTGCGCAACGGCCGCGTTCGTCGCGGTCGCTTCCCTGGGCCTTGCTCTGACGCCTTCCGCGCATGCAGAGGATTTCTTCTCGGCGCTGTTCGGTGGCTTCCACATGCGGCCGCCGCCTGAGATCCGCGTGCCGTTCCAGAACGACGACATGCCACGCTACGAAGCGCCGCGCCAGCGCGCGTCCTATGGCGGCGGCACCGCTTATTGCGTACGCGGCTGCGACGGCCGTTACTTCCCCGCGCAAGGCAACGACGCCGAGAGCAAGGCGCAATCCTGCAAGAGCTTCTGCCCCGCGTCAGAGACCTCGCTGGTCTACGGCAGCGATATCGACGATGCCACGACGGACAAGGGCAAATCCTATTCCGACCTGCCCAACGCCTTCCGCTATCGCAATGAGATCGTCGCGGGCTGCACGTGCAACGGCAGGGACCCGGTCGGGCTCGCCCAGGTCAAGATCGAGGACGATCCGACCCTGCGCAAAGGCGACATCGTTGCAGGTGCCAACGGCCTCGTCGTAGCCAATCGCAACGCCAATGATCGCCGCGGCGTCGCAATGAATTTCTCGCCATTGCCGGACAGGATGCGCGCCAAATTCCACCAGGTGCCGGTGGTGGCGAAGGAGTAGGAATTTTACGCCGCGCGGATCTTGCCGAGAAAATCGCTGACCTGATTGCCGAGCTGAAGGCTCTGGGTCTCCAGCATTTCGGCGGCCTGCTTGACATTGTCGGCGGCGCCGGCTGCGGTGTCGGCGTCGGTCTTCACGCCGGTGATGTTGTCGGAAACTTTCTTCGTGCCCTGCGCCGCGTATTGCGTGCTGCGGGTGATCTCCTGCGTGGCTGCGCCCTGCTCCTGCACGGCGGCCGCAATCGCGGTGGCGACCTCGTTGACTTCGCCGATGATGCCCCCAATCGCCTGGATCGCGTCGATGGCGTCGCCGGCAACCTTCTGGATGTCGGCGATCTGCTCCGAGATATCCTCGGTCGCCTTCGCGGTCTGGCTGGCCAGCGTTTTGACCTCGGAGGCGACGACCGCAAAACCGCGGCCCGCTTCGCCGGCGCGGGCGGCCTCGATCGTCGCGTTGAGCGCGAGCAGATTGGTCTGTGCCGCGATGGTGTTGATGAGGCCGACGACCTCGCCGATGCGACCGGCGGATCGGGCAAGTCCTTGCACCGTGCCATCGGTCTGCTCCGCCTGAGCCACGGCCCGGCTGGCGATGCCCGCGGCATGTGCCGCCTGTTGGCTGATGTCGCTGATGGAGCAGCTCAGCTCCTCGGACGCAGCAGCGACGCTGTCGACGCTCAGGGAGGCGTCTTCGGCCGCCTTTTCAGCGGACCGAACCCGATCATTGGTCTGCCGCGACACTGCCGAGAGATCGGATGAGGTTTTCCGCATTTCGCCGGAGGCTTCACTCAGCTCCTCGAGTGCCTTGCGCACGAGCCCCTCGAATTCGCCGATGTGGATCTCCATGGCACGCTGACGGCCCGCGGCCGCGGCATTGCGCTCGCGATCCTTGGCTTCGATCTTCAGCTTGTCGGCGGCCTGCTGCTTGAACGTCTCCAGCGCGCCTGCCAGCGCGCCGATCTCATCCATCCTGTCTTCGTATCCCGTCTCGACGGAAAGGTCGCCACCCGCAACCTTCAACATGGCGTCGCGCATGTCGTGCAACGGCTTGATGACGCGCCGGCTCACGGCCAGCATCGGACCAACGGCGAGGCAGATGGCGAGGAGAACCAGCGCCAATTGCAGGATCAGGGCGTGCAGAGCCGAAGCGCGCTGGGCGGAGATGTGTTCGCGGGCCGCATCAAGCGCTGCCTCGGCCACACCGACCGCGGCGACCAGCCGCGCGACGCTGAACGGGCTCCATTCGTTGGCTACCATCTCGGGCTTTTCGCCCGATGCCAGTGCGTTCATCAGGCGATCGCGCAGGTCCACATATTGCGGGTCGAAATATGCGCTCTTGTTCTTGGTGATTGCGTCCGATAGCGCCGCCGGCAACTGCATGCCGCCGGTGGTGACCTCCAGCGCATGCCAGGCGGCCTCTACGCCTCCGACCAGCCTGATGTAGGATAGTCGTATTTCCGGGGTGACCTTTCCCGTACCGAGACCGTTGGAAACGAGAATTGAAGCGTCGCCCGCAGTGTTGCGAAGCAGCCATGCTGCCTGCTTGATGATCAGCAACTGATCGACCGCTGCGTCCTGATGGTTGATGGAGGCGGCGAGAATTCCAGACAACTTGTCGAGCAATACGACCAGTCCGGTTTCGGTATCCATGTATTCCTTGCCGAGAGCGACGCGGCGCGCGGCCTTGGGTTTCGCAATCTCCTGCCAGAATTGCTTCTGCATGCTCACGAGAGCGCGGAACAGTCGGTCGAACTCGGAGAGCAGCGCCGGCTTCTCGGCAAATTCGATGCTGCCGAGCAGATCGCGTGCCCTGACCATTGCGGGCATCTCGACGTCGTGCAGATCGCGCAGGTATTTTTCGATCGCCGGATCCAGCGATTGGTCGTTGTGAATCACGCGGTTCGAGGTGGAACGGTCGGCGCGCATCCGATCCATCGCCTTGAACATGTCGGCGGATGCGTCAGCGATGACGGCAATGCGGTTGGCGATCTGGAGACGTTGCCAGGAATCCCAGGCGATGAGCAAGGCTCCGACGACCACGCAGCAGGAAGTGGTCAGGATCACGCTTCTCAGCAGTGCGGATACCGTCAAGCGGTTCAACATGGCGCCCATCCCCAGCAATCATGAACTCCACCAGCGCCCCGAGTTCGAACGGGACGCGCAAAGCGGGCATTTGCGCGTCGCTCGGCGGCAGTCTCCGGGGCATTTGGCCACAAAAGAGTAAAAAACTTGGTCGCGACCGGAGGATTACGGCTTCGCGTCCGGTTTCAAAAATGGAACCCGACGCGAAGCCTCGACGTTAAGCCACGTTACCAACTGGCCTGAAGGGGGTTGCAAATGCTGGTCGGCGTCCTCGTCACATTCCTGGTCGTCATTCTCGTTCTTTATCTCATTAACATGCTGCCGATGGACGGCCGCGCCAAGCAGATCGCGCGCGTCATCGTCATCATCATCGGCATCGTGTCCCTGCTGAAATATCTCGCGGTGTTCTAGCTACGATTGCCGACAAAAAAAGCCCCGGCCTGAGCCGGGGCCTCTGATGTTCGAACAGGGGCCTCAGCCCGCCGCTTTCGCCTCGCGGCGGCGCGCGGTGAGGATGTATTCGGTATAGCCGTTCGGCTGCTCGCGGCCTTTGAAGACGAGGTCGCAGGCGGCCTTGAAGGCGACGCCGTCGAAGGCCGGCGCCATCGGCTTGTAGATCGGATCGCCGGCGTTCTGCTTGTCGACGACGACAGCCATGCGCTTGAGCGATTCCATCACCTGCGCCTCGGTGATGACGCCCTGATGCAGCCAGTTGGCGAGGTGCTGACTGGAGATGCGCAATGTCGCGCGGTCTTCCATCAGGCCGACATCGTGAATGTCAGGCACCTTGGAGCAGCCGACGCCCTGGTCGATCCAGCGCACGACGTAGCCCAGAATGCCCTGGCAGTTGTTGTCGATCTCCTGCTTGACGTCATCGGGCGCCCAGTTCGACTTCGACACCGGAATGGTGAGAATGTCCGAGAGCTTTGCGCGCGGCCCGCCCTTGGTCAGCTCCTGCTGGCGTGCGATGACGTTGACCTGGTGGTAGTGCAGCGCGTGCAGCGTCGCCGCGGTCGGCGAGGGGACCCAGGCGGTTGTGGCGCCGGCCTGCGGATGGCTAAGCTTCTGCTGCAGCATGTCGGCCATCTTGTCGGGGGCGGCCCACATGCCCTTGCCGATCTGGGCATGGCCGGGAAGGCCGTCGATCAGGCCCATGTCGACGTTCCAGTCCTCATAGGCCTTGATCCAGGCCTGCGCCTTCATCTCGTTCTTGCGGATCATCGGACCCGCTTCCATCGAGGTGTGGATCTCGTCGCCGGTGCGGTCGAGGAAGCCGGTGTTGATGAACATGATGCGCTTCGAGGCGCGCTGGATGCAGGCCTTGAGGTTGACGGTGGTGCGCCGCTCCTCGTCCATGATGCCGACCTTGAGCGTGTTCTCAGGCAGGCCCAGCATCTTCTCGACGCCATCGAAGATCTCGCAGGTGAACGAGACCTCGTCCGGGCCGTGCATCTTCGGCTTGACGATATAGGCCGAGCCGGTGCGGCTGTTCTTGACCTTGGAGTTGCCCTTGAGGTCGTGGATCGCGAGCAGGCCGGAGACGGCGGCGTCGAGTAGCCCTTCCGGCACTTCCTCGCCGTTCTCGTCGAGCACCGCGTCGGTGAACATGTGGTGACCGCAATTGCGCATCAACAGCAGGCTGCGGCCGTGCAGCTTCACTTCGCCCTTGCCGTCAGGCGTCTTGTAGCTGCGGTCGGCGTTGAGCGATCGCGTCAGCGTCCTGCCGCCTTTTTCGAAGTCGGCCGACAGCGTGCCGTTCATCAGGCCGAGTGTATTGCGATAGACCAGCACCTTGTCCTCGGCATCGACGGCGGCGACCGAGTCTTCCATGTCGAGGATGGTCGACACGGCTGATTCCATGATCATGTCGGCGACGCCGGCCGGGTCGTCCTTGCCGATCGCGCTGCTGCGGTCGATCTTCACTTCGACATGCAAGCCGTTGTTGACGAGCAGCACGGCGCTCGGCGCGGCCGCATCGCCCTGGAAACCGGCGAATTGCGCGGCGCTCTTCAGCGCGGTGGCGTTGCCGCTCTTCAGCTTCACGGCGAGCTGGCCCGCGACGACGCTATAGGCGGTGACGTCGGTGTGGCTGCCGGTCGCCAGCGGCACGGCGGCGTCGAGGAACGCTTTTGCTTTCGCGATCACCTTGTCGCCGCGGGCCTTGTTGTAGCCCTTGCCACCCTCGGTTGGGTCATGCGGGATTGCGTCGGTGCCGTAGAAGGCGTCATAAAGCGAGCCCCAGCGCGCATTTGCCGCGTTCAGCGCATAACGTGCATTGGTGAGCGGCACGACGAGCTGCGGGCCGCAGATCTTGCCGATCTCCTCATCCACATTGGCGGTCTCGACCTTCTGTGTCGCCGGCTCCGGAACGAGATAGCCGATCTCCTTCAGGAAGGCGGTGTAGGCGTTGAGGTCGAATGCCTTGCCTTTGTGGGCCCGGTGCCAGTCGTCGATCTTGGCCTGCAGCTGATCACGGACAGCGAGCAGCGACCGGTTCTTCGGCCCCAACTCCCTGATGAGGCCCGCCACCCCGGCCCAGAACGCATCCGGCGCGATCCCGGTTTTCGGGGCGGCTTCCTTGGCGATGAAATCGAAAAGGACCGGGGCGATCTTCAATCCGTGGGCGTCAACGCGTTTCATGATGGTCTTTCTTGTTGGAAATGGCTGTTTTTGGCTGCTTTTGACCGCCAGCAGCAAAATGCGCCCGCGAGAGGCGGCTTTCGGGACCTATTAGCCCCAAAATCGGGGCGGTGAGAAGACCCCCGGCGGATTGTCAAAATGTCAAGGAGAGGTGGAGTGCCGCGCAACCTGTCATTCCCCGCGAAAGCGGGGAATCCAGCACGGCACGGCATCCCCGTATCCCAATGCTGTCTCTGGAACGTTGGGTCGCCCGGTCAAGCCGGGCGACGACCGCTGGGGTAGGACCGCCTCAAATATTCGCGGCGAGGTCCACGACTTCGTCGAACAGTACGCCCGATGTCTTCAGCATCTGTTCGATCTCATCCGCCGCTTCGGCGACTGTCCGTGTCGACGTATCGATCACGAGCTCGGCCGCTTCCGGCGCCTCGTAGTCGTTGCCGATACCGGTGAACGACGCCAGTGCACCCGCGCGGGCTTTCTTGTAGTGGCCCTTGGGGTCGCGCTCCTCGCAGATCTCGGCCGGCGTCGCGACATGGATCTCGCGGAACGCGGCGTCGGCGATGCGGCGAGCGGTGGCGCGATCCTCGCGCGCCGGGGAAACCGCGGCGACGATGGCGATATGGCCGTTCCGCGCCAGATGCGTCGCGACCTCGGCGAGACGGCGGATGTTCTCACTGCGATCGGCGGCAGAGAAGCCGAGATCGCCGTTGAGCCCGGCCCGCAGCGTGTCGCCGTCGAGCAGGATCGGCGAGCCGCCATTGGTGAACAGCCGCCGCTCCAGCGCCTTCGCCAGGGTCGACTTGCCGGAGGCCGGCAGGCCGGTGAGCCAGACGACCGCGCCGTTGTGTTGATAGCGCGCGGAGCGTTCGTCGGGACGGAGTGCGGATTCTACCGGAACGATGTCGACCGGCACGGCGCGCTGCCCGGCATCGACCGACAGCACCAGGCCGCCGCCGGCGATGCGCCCTGACACCTCGATCACGAGGCGGCCGGTGCGCGGATTCTCGGTGTAGGGATCGGCTGCAATCGGATTGGACAGGGAGATATCGATCTCGCCGACATGATTACGGCCGATCGCCTTGTTCTCGCGGCTCTCGAGCTCGCCGGGATCGACGGCCTTTTCGATGGCCACCACGGTGGCCCGGCTTTCCTTCGGCCCCGAGCGGACCAGGATCTGGTCGCCCTTGGCGAGCGGCTTGTCGTGCAGCCAGAAGATGCGCGCGCGGAGCCGCCGCGTCTCGCGCGGGGCAGCGTCGGTGTGTGCGATGATGTCGCCGCGCTCGATGAACAATTCCCGGTCGAGCGTGATGCCGACCGACCGGCCGGCGCCCTGGCGCGTTGCGACCGGCGTCACCGGCCAGCTCTCGACCGTCTTGATCTTGGCGATCTTGCCGGCCGGCATGATCACGATCTCGTCGCCGGCAATCAGGCTGCCGGATTCGATGCGGCCGGCGACGATGCGGCGATCGTCGAACTTGTAGATCGCCTGCACCGGCAGCCGCAGCGCCAAGGCTTCCAGCGGTCGCGCCGGCTCGAGCCGATCGAGCGCTTCAACCACGGTCGGTCCCTTGTACCAGCCGATGCGGTCGGTGCGCTCGGCGACGCCGTCGCCGTCGCGCGCGGAGATCGGGATCACGGCGGCCGGCGTCACGCCGAGGCCGTTGAGATGCGCCGAAATCTCGTCGCTGATCTCCTTGAAGCGATCGGCGCTGAAATCGACGCGGTCCATCTTGTTGACCACGACAGCGACCTGCTTCACACCGAGCAGATGCAGGAGATAGCCGTGACGCCGGGTCTGGTCGCGCACGCCTTCGAGTGCGTCGATGATCAGCACCGCGCCGTCGGCCTGCGACGCACCGGTGATCATGTTGCGCAGGAATTCGGCGTGGCCGGGCGCGTCGATCAGCACGATGTCGCGCGAATTGGTGCGAAAGCGGATCTGCGTGGTGTCGATGGTGATGCCCTGGTCGCGCTCGGTCTGGAGCGCATCGAGCAGGAACGACCATTCGAACGGCATGCCGCGCCGCGCGCTGACGGCCTTCAGCATTTCCAGCTTGCCGTCCGGCAGGCTGCCGGTCTCATGCAGGAGGCGGCCGACCAGCGTCGACTTGCCGTGGTCGACATGGCCGACGATGACGATGCGGACCTGCGGACGCGTGGTCCCGTTGGGCGTAGCGGACGAAGAGGGGGTGACGATCATGTTCATGGCCGTGATGCGTCCTTGAATCAGAGATAGCCGGCGACGCGCAGGCGCTCGAAAGCATCCTCGGTCTCGTGGTCGAGCGCACGGCCGGCACGCTCCGGCACCTTGGTCTGCTCGAGTTCGGCCAGGATCTCGTCGATGCTGGATGCTGTTGAAGCAACCGGATTGGTGATGTCCTGATCACCCAGCGAGCGATAGCGCTTGCCGTCCTTGGCGAGATACAGCGGGATGATCGGGATGTTCTCACGCTTGGTATAGGCCCAGATGTCCGCCTCGGTCCAATGCAGGATCGGGTGAATGCGCAAATGCGCCCCCTGCGGCGGCGATGCGTTGAAATGATCCCAGAACTCCGGCGGCTGATCGCGGACGTCCCAATTGCCTTCGAGGCCGCGCGGCGAGAACACGCGCTCCTTGGCGCGGGTGGCTTCCTCGTCGCGTCGAATGCCGGCAATCAGGCCGTCGAAGCCGTATTTCGCCAGCGCCATCTTGAGACCTTCGGTCTTGCGCGCGGCGGAACGGGCGGCCGGGGGCAGCGTGGGGTCGACGGCATCGATGGGCGGGCAGGGCTCGACGCGCAGGTCGAGCTCCCACTCCTTGCCGTAATGATCGCGAAAGCGATACATCTCCGGAAATTTCTTGCCGGTGTCGACATGAAGGGCCGGGAATGGCAGGCGCCCGAAGAACGCCTTGCGCGCCAGCCAGATCATGACGTTGGAGTCCTTGCCGAGCGACCACAGCAGGGCGATCTTCTTCAGACGGCCGAAGGCCTCGCGGAAGATGTAGATGCTCTGCGCCTCAAGCTGATCGAGATGGTCCATGCTGGGTGCGGCATCAGCAGAAAAATCTTGCGCGTTCACGCGCTCGACGAGAGCCGGGTTGTCCAGCCTGTCCGCAGCGGAATTGTCCTTGAGAAGATGCATCTCTGCCACTTTGCGTTTGGAGGCGAAAATTCTATAGTTGCACCGCAGAAGAGAAGAAAAAATTTTCTCTTTGCGCGCTCGAAACGACACATATATAGAAAATAATTCCAGTCAACCCCGTATGTGGGGCAAGCGAGTATCGAATGCGGTTCTTGCCGGTGTTCCTCGATCTCAGTAACGGTCCGGTGGTCCTCATCGGCGCGGGTGAGCTGTTGCGCGCAAAATTGCGCGTGCTCGCTTCTGCCGGTGCGCGCGTCCGCGTGCATGCGATCGATGGCAATCGGGACCTGGGTCTGAATTCAGGCGACAGTGCGCGTATCGAGATCGCGACCGGCGATCCGCTCACATCTGATCTTGCCGGTGTCATCGCGATCGTCTGCGCGGGTGCAGGCGATGTCGGCGTTGCGATGTCGGCCCGCGCAAAATCGCTCGGCCTGCCCGTCAACGTCATGGACGATCTCGACCATTCCAGCTTCATCTTTCCGGCGATCGTCGATCGCGGCGATGTCGTGGTCGCGGTCGGCACCGGCGGAACGTCGCCGGTGGTGGCGCGGCGCGTGCGCGAGAAGATCGAGGCGCTGCTGCCCTCGCGCATCGGCGAGCTGGCCGAGTTCATCGGTGGCTTCCGCAGATCCATCAACGAGCGCATCGCCGAGTTTCCGCTGCGCCGTCGCTTCTGGGAGCGCGTGATCGACGGCCCGATCGGCGCCGCCGTGCTGGCCGGCCGCAACGGTGAGGCCGATACGGCACTCAAGGCGATCTCCGATCCCTCGGCCTTCGCGCGCGCCGACAAGCCTGAAGGTTCGGTCGCGCTGGTTGGCGCCGGCCCCGGCGATCCCGATCTTCTCACCATCAAGGCGCTGCGCGCGTTGCAGGATGCCGACATCGTTTTCCACGACGAGCTGGTCTCCGCGGAAATTCTCGACCGCATCCGGCGCGACACCGCGCGCGTTGCGGTCGGCCGCCGCGTCGGCAAGCCCGGCATCGGCCAGGATGCCATCAACAAGCGCATGATCGAGGCCGCGCAAGCGGGGCAGCGCGTGGTGCGGCTGAAGGGCGGTGATCCCTTCGTGTTCGGCCGCGGTGGCGAAGAGGTGGAGGCGCTGCGCGCGGCCGGCATCGCCTATTCGATCATTCCGGGCATCACCGCCGGGCTCGGCGCCGCCGCCGATTTCGAGGTGCCGCTGACCTACCGTCATGAAGCCACCCGCATCACCTTCCTCACCGCGCACAAGGCGCGCGACGCGGAGACCGTCGACTGGTCGACGCTGACCGACACGAAAATGACCGTCGTTGTCTACATGGGCATGACAGCCGCGCCCGCTATTCGTGCCGGCCTGTTCGCCGCCGGCCGTTCGCCGGAGACGCCGGTCGGCGTGTTTGCCCGCGTCACCCGACCCGATGCGCAAGGCGCGATCGGCACGCTGCGCGACTTGCCCGAACTCGTGCGGCAGACCAGTGGCGGTCCTGCCATCCTCATCATCGGCGACGTGGTCCGGCATGCCGGCTCGCTTCGCCGTCAATCCCCAAAGCAAATCATCTCTGACCTATTGGATGCAGCCGAATGACCTCCCCGCTCGAACAGAAGAAGATCAAGATCGCCGGCCCCTCGGTGGTGACCGCCAACCGCACCTGGGACGGCATCGTGGTGTACCGCACCGCCGCCAAGGGCTGGTCCGCGGAGCTCTCGGAAGCTGCGATCGTGCGCAACTCCGATGAAGCGAAAGCCTTGCTCGCCGAATCCGTCGCTGATGACCTCGGCGCCGTTGGCCCCTATATCGCTCCGGTGCAGGTTGGCGCGGACGGCAAGATCGAACCGGGCAATCTGCGCGAACAGATCCGCCGCACCGGTGTGACCATCGGACAGCAGGCCCAGGCTTAAGGCATTTTCTTATGTACGCTTACGACGAAATCGATCGCACGCTCGTCAACGAGCGCGTCTCGGAGTTCCGCGACCAGGTGAAGCGCCGCCTCTCCGGCGAGCTCACCGAGGACGAGTTCAAGATCCTGCGCCTCCAGAACGGCGTCTATCTGCAACTGCACGCCTACATGTTCCGCGTCGCGATTCCCTACGGGACGCTGTCGACGAACCAGTTGCGGGCACTCGCCCATGTCGCGCGCAAATACGACCGCGGCTACGGCCATTTCACCACACGGCAGAACATCCAGTTCAACTGGATCAAGCTCGCCGAGCTGCCGGATGCGCTGGCCGATCTTGCCAAGGTCGGTATCCATGCGATGCAGACCTCCGGCAACAACATGCGCAATGTCACCTCGGACCAGTGGGCTGGCGTTGCACCCGGCGAGATCGAGGATCCACGGATCTGGTCGGAGCTGATCCGCCAGCACACGACCCTGCATCCGGAATTCTCGTTCCTGCCGCGCAAGTTCAAGATCGCGATCACCGCCTCGGAGCATGACCGCGCCGCGATCAAGATTCACGACATCGGGCTCAAGCTGATCAAGAACGAGAAGGGCGAGACCGGCTTCGAGGTGCTGGTTGGCGGCGGTCTCGGCCGCACGCCGTTCATCGCCAAGACCATCAAGCACTTCGTCCATGGCCGCGATATCCTCAGCTATATCGAGGCGATCCTGCGCGTCTACAATCAGTACGGCCGCCGCGACAATATCTACAAGGCACGCATCAAGATCCTGGTGCACGAGCTCGGCATCGAGAAATTCTCGCGCGAGGTCGAGGAGGAGTGGCAGCACATCCGCAATTCCTCGCTGCAGATCGACGACGAGGTGATCGAGGACATCCGCTCGCGCTTCACCTATCCCGCTTACGAGAAGCTGCCGCACATGCCGGACGAGCTGCGTCAGGCCGCGGCCGATCCCGACTTCGAGGCTTGGCGCAAGAACTCGGTGGCGCCGCACAAGGCCCAGGGTTACTCCATCGTCACCATTTCGCTGAAGCCGATCGGCAAGCCTCCGGGCGATGCCACGGCCGAGCAGATGGATGCGCTGGCCGATCTCGCCGACAGATATTCCTTCGGCGAGATCCGCGTCGGCCATGAGCAGAATTTGGCGCTGCCGCACGTCGCCAAGCGCGACCTGCCGGCGCTGTGGAAGGCGCTCGACAAGCTTGGGCTGGCGACGCCGAACGTCAATCTGATCACCGACATCATCGCGTGCCCGGGTCTCGACTATTGCTCGCTGGCGAACGCGCGCTCGATCCCGATCGCGCAGGAGCTGACGCGGCGTTTCGCGAACCACGAGCTTGCCAATCTGATCGGGCGTCTGCACATCAATATCTCCGGCTGCATCAACGCCTGCGGCCATCACCATGTCGGCCATATCGGCATTCTCGGCGTCGAGAAGAACGGCGAGGAGGTCTACCAGATCACCATCGGCGGCCGCGCTGACGAAGGGGCTGTGCTCGGAACGCTGATCGGTCCCGGCGTGAAATTCGACGAGGTCGCGGACGTGATCGAGGACGTGGTGGAGGCCTATCTGGCGCTGCGCGAGCGGCCCGAAGAACTGTTCATGGACACGGTGAAGCGCCTCGGCGTCGAGCCCTTCAAGGAGCGCGTCTATGCCACTCGTTAACGGCGGAAAAATCGTCGACGACAGCTTCGTCAAGCTCGCCGTCGATACGCCGCTGCCCGTGAGCGGCGACATCCTGGTGCCGGCCGAACGCTTCATCGGCGAGGCCGACGCGCTGCTCGAGCGTCCGGGCAAGGTCGGCGTGATCTGGCCGAACAACCGCGACATCGACGAGCTCGTGCCCTATCTCGGCAAGGTCGCGACCGTCGCGCTGGTGTTTCCGACCTTCCGCGACGGGCGCGCCTACAGCCAGGCGCGGCTGCTGCGCGAGCGGTACAATTATCGTGGCGACTTGCGCGCCACGGGCCAGATCCTGCGCGACCAGTTCGTTTTCATGCTGCGCGCCGGCTTCGATTCCTTCGAGGTGAAAAAGCAGGCCGACGCGGAAGCTTTCATGCAGACCGCGAAACGCTATTCGGTGTTCTACCAGCCGACCGGAGACGGCCGGATTACGGCGCTGCACCGGCGCATGCAGCTGCGCCACTCCGAAGGAGTCGGCACATGAACGCCATCGCGCCCCAGGTCTCGTCCGTTTCAGCGCTGCCTTCGGCGGCGGAGCTCGATCGTGCCTTGCGCGATGCTTCGCCTGCCGAAGTCCTCGCTGCCGCGCTGAAGGCGGTTGGTCGTGACAAGCTCGCGCTGGTGTCGTCGTTCGGCACGGAATCGGCAACGCTGTTGAAGGTGATGGCGGATGTCGATCCGGCGATCCCGGTGATCTTCCTCGACACCGGCTGGCTGTTCGAGGAGACGCTGGCCTATCGCGATACGCTGATCGCGATGCTGGGCTTGAAGGACGTGCGCTCGATCAAGCCAGCCGAGGAGGCGCTGTCGCGCGAGGATCCCGACCGCGAGCTCTGGTTTTCCGATCCCGATGCCTGCTGCCGCATCCGCAAGGTGGAGCCACTGGCGCGTGCGCTGAAGCCGTTCGATGCCTGGCTCAATGGCCGCAAGCGCTTCCAGGGCAATGCGCGCGCCGACATTCCGGTCGTCGAGGACGATGGCGCACGGTTGAAGTTCAATCCGTTCGCCAATGTCTCGCGCGAGGAACTCGAGGCGATTTTCGTCCGCGCCAAATTGCCGCGTCACCCGCTTGTCGTATCCGGCTTTCGCTCGGTCGGGTGTATGCCTTGCACGAGCAGAACAGCCGAAGGCGAGGACGAGCGCGCGGGGCGCTGGCGCGGCCGTGCCAAGACAGAATGCGGCATTCATACGATGAAGGGTTCGTAGCACAGTCGCGCTGCGAGCCTGCGAACAAGAAAATCCGCTTCCGTTGACTTGAAAGCGTTTCGCCACGAGTTTCGCCTGCATGCCTTCGTCGACATCGATGTCGTCGAAGTGAATGGAGATGGACATGATGCGCCGTATCGCTCCGCTCGCTGCAGGACTTCTCTGGGCAAGCTCGGCTCTCGCTGCTGATATCAACCTGTTGAACGTGTCGTACGATCCGACGCGCGAGCTCTATGCCGAATTCAACAAGGCGTTCGCCAACGCCTACCAGAAGGAGACCGGCAAGAGCGTCGAGATCAAGCAGTCGCATGGCGGCAGCGGCTCACAGGCGCGCGCCGTGATCGATGGCTTGCAGGCCGACGTGGTGACGCTCGCACTCGCCTACGACATCGACGCCATCGCCGGCAAGGGCCTCATCGCGGCCGACTGGCAGAAGCGGCTGCCGCAGAATTCATCGCCCTACACGTCGACCATTGTGTTCCTGGTGCGCAAGGGCAATCCGAAGGGCATCAAGGACTGGGACGACCTGCTCAAATCAGGTGTTGCCGTGATCACGCCGAACCCGAAGACGTCAGGCGGCGCGCGCTGGAACTATCTCGCGGCCTGGGGCTTCGCGCAGAAGAAATACGGCTCCGCCGACAAGGCCAAGGAGTTCATCGGCAAGCTCTATCAGCAGGTACCGGTGCTCGACACCGGCGCGCGGGGCGCCACGGTGACCTTCGTCGAGCGCGGCGTCGGCGACGTGCTGCTCGCCTGGGAGAACGAAGCTTATCTTGCGCTGAAGGAATTCGGCCCGGAGAAATTCGAGATCGTGGCGCCGCCGCTGTCGATCTTGGCGGAGCCGCCGGTCGCCATCGTCGACAAGGTCGCGGACAAGAAGGGCACCCGGTACGTCGCCGACGCCTATCTCCAGTATTGGTACACGAAGGAAGGTCAGGAGATCGCCGCGCGCAATTGCTACCGTCCGCGCGATGCGGAAATCGCCAAGAAGTATGAAAATTCCTTCGCCAAGGTCGAGCTATTCACCATCGATGACGTTTTTGGTGGTTGGACCAAGGCGCAGAAAGACCATTTTGCCGACGGCGGCATCTTCGATCAGATCTACAAGAACTGATCGGGCGCCGTCGGAGCGGCTTTAGCAGGGGGCCTGGTGAGCGCAATCGCAGCACGACGCCGGACATTGCCGGGCTTCGGTCTCACGATGGGACTGACGCTGACCTGGCTCTCTGTCGTTATCCTGATTCCGCTCGCCGGGCTGTTCCTGAAATCCACCGAACTCAGCCTTGATCAGTTCTGGGCGATCGTCTCCAGCCGTCGCACCCTGAATGCGTTGCGCGTCTCCTTCGGTCTGGCTTTTGCTGCCGCCTGCGTCAACCTCGTGATGGGCAGCATCATCGTCTGGGCGCTGGTGCGTTATCGTTTCCCCGGTCGGCGAATCTTCGATGCCATCGTTGACGTACCCTTCGCATTGCCGACGGCGGTGGCCGGCGTCGCGCTGACCTCGCTGTTCGCCGAGAAGGGTTGGCTGGGTGCGCCGCTCGCCGCGCTCGGCATCAAGGTGGCGTTCACGCCGCTCGGCATCTTCGTCGCCATGATCTTCATCGGCATTCCCTTCGTTGTCCGCACCGTGCAGCCGGTGCTCCAGGATATCGACGCCGAAATCGAGGAAGCCGCTGGCAGCCTTGGCGCCAGCCGCTGGCAGAGCATCATTCGCGTGATCCTGCCGTCGCTCGCGCCCGCGCTGCTTACGGGACTTGCGCTGGCCTTCGCGCGCGCGGTCGGCGAATACGGCTCGGTGATCTTCATCGCCGGAAATCTGCCCAACGTCTCCGAGATCGCGCCGCTCTTGATCGTGATCCGTCTCTCCGAATTCCGCTATGCCGACGCGACTGCGATCGCCGTGGTCATGCTCGTCGTCTCCTTCGTCATCATCTTCGCGGTGAACCGGTTGCAGCGCTGGGCGCAGGACCGGGTCCCGGTGCGTTGAGGTGGATGCGATGACGATGCAGATCGCAGATTCTGTCCCGCTCTCCGCCCCCAATGCCAGGACCCGTGCGCATGCGGCAGCCGCGCGCAACAATCTCCGCACCGAGCCGAAGGCGGTGCGCATCGCCATCATCACGCTGGCGGTATTATTCCTCTCCGTCTTCGTCGTACTGCCGCTGGTCCTGGTGTTCGCGCAGGCCTTCTCGAAGGGCATCCTCGCCTATTTCGCCGCGCTCGCCGAGCCCGAGGCGCTGGCGGCGATCAAGCTGACGCTCGTGGTGGCGGCGATCTCGGTCAGCCTCAATCTCGTCTTCGGTCTGGTCGCCGCCTGGGCGATCGCCAAGTTCGAATTCACGGGCAAGACCTTCCTGATCACGCTGATCGACCTGCCGTTCTCGGTGAGCCCCGTCATCTCCGGCCTCGTCTTCGTGCTGCTGTTCGGCGCGCAGGGCTATTTCGGCGGCTGGCTGCGCGACCACGACATCCAGATCCTGTTTGCGGTGCCCGGCATCGCGCTCGCCACCACCTTCGTGACGTTCCCGTTCGTGGCGCGCGCACTGCTCCCCTTGATGCAGGAGCAGGGCACGCAGGAGGAAGAGGCTGCGATCTCGCTCGGCGCCTCCGGCCTGCAAACCTTCTTCCGCGTCACGCTGCCCAACATCAAATGGGGCGTGCTCTATGGCGTGCTGCTCTGCAACGCCCGCGCGATGGGCGAGTTCGGCGCGGTCTCGGTCGTCTCAGGTCATATCCGCGGCGAGACCAACACCATGCCGCTGCTGGTCGAGATCCTTTACAACGAGTATCAGTTCGTCGCGGCCTTCGCGATCGCCTCGCTGCTCGCGATGCTGGCCCTGATCACGCTGGTCGCCAAATCCATTCTCGAACGCCACCTCGACGAAGGGCACGACGTCAATGACCATTGAAGTCAAAAATCTCGTCAAGAAGTTCGGCAGCTTTGCCGCGCTTGACGGCGTCGATCTCAAGGTCGCCGACGGCGAGCTGCTCGCCCTGCTCGGCCCGTCCGGCTCCGGCAAGACCACGCTGCTGCGGATCATCGCCGGCCTCGACTGGCCTGATTCCGGCGAGGTCGCTTTCAATGGCGAGGACGCGCTGGCGCAGGGCGCGCGCGAGCGCCACGTCGGCTTCGTGTTTCAGCATTACGCGCTGTTCCGTCATATGAGCGTGTTCGAGAACGTCGCATTCGGCCTGCGCGTGCAGCCGCGCGCGATCCGCAAGGACGAAGCGACGATCCGCACGCGCGTCAAGGAGCTGCTGGATCTCGTACAACTCGACTGGCTCGCCGACCGCTATCCGAGCCAGCTCTCCGGCGGTCAGCGCCAGCGCATTGCGCTTGCCCGCGCGCTCGCAATCGAGCCGCGAATCCTGCTGCTCGACGAGCCGTTCGGCGCGCTCGATGCCAAGGTGCGCAAGGAGCTGCGCAAATGGCTGCGCTCGCTGCATCACGAGATCAACGTCACCTCGATCTTCGTCACTCACGACCAGGAAGAAGCGCTGGAAGTCGCCAACCGCGTCGTGGTCATGGACAAGGGCAGGATCGAGCAGATCGGCTCGCCCGACGACGTCTACGAGAGGCCGGCGACCGCCTTCGTGCATGGCTTCATCGGCGAATCCATCGAGCTGCCGGTCCATGTGGCCGAGGGCGCGGTGCGGCTCGGCGACCGCCCGCTCAATCTTGCGGCGGACGGGCTTGCGCCTGGCGCGTCAAAACTGTTCGTGAGGCGACATGACATGCTGGTCGGCCCGCCCGGCTCGGGCGCCTTCGAGGGCGCGGTTCAACATGTCCGCAATTTCGGCCCGGTGCAACGGGCCGAGGTCGCACTGTCGGGTGGCGAGACCATCGAGATCGATGCACCCCGCGACCGGGAACTGCGCGCTGGCGACACGATCGGTCTAAACCCTCGCCGCTACCGGATATTTGCGGGCGCCTGAGCCGTCTCAAAGGCTCGAATTTTCCTCAAAATTCACCTTTCAGCCACGGTTGGTATGCAACAACGGCCCCTCATTTGGGGGCCCCTGAACATGCGCGCTGCGGCCGCAATTCTCATCATTTTGCTTCTCGCCGGCTGTGCCGGCAACGAAGCGCCGGTCCAGCAGCCGTCGATGTATGCCGACATGTCGGTGCCGGGCGCCAAGCTCGATGCGCCGGCCGCCGCGATCATGATCTCGCAATACCGCCAGAACAACGGCCTCGGCACCGTCGAGGTCGACCCTGAATTGATGCGGCTCGCCGAATCCCAGTCCAACGCCATGGCCGCCGCCAACAAGATGGACCATGACGTCCGTGCGCCCCTGGGCAAGCGCCTTGCCGCCGGCGGCTATCCCGCGACCGTGGCGGTCGAGAACATTTCGGCCGGCTATCATACGCTGGCGGAAGCCTTTTCCGGCTGGCGCGACTCGCCGCCCCATCGCGCCAACATGCTCAAGAGCGGTGTCACAAAATTGGGCATAGCGGCGAGCTATGCTCCAGGGACCAAGTACAAGGTGTTCTGGACCATGATCCTGGCCTCGACCGACCCCAGATAAGCCAGACTTGATCCCGGGATGCATTGACGCCGCGGCGAAACTGTCGCCACGGTGGCTCGCCTTTTGCTATTAGTCCCACATGACAGATCACAGCCCGGAAGTCGCAACAGTCCCCGCGAAGGCGCAGCGCGTCCTGGTTCTCCAGGGCGGCGGTGCGCTCGGCTCCTATCAGGCCGGTGCCTATCAGGCGCTCTGCCATTTCGATTTCGAGCCGGAATGGGTGGCCGGCATCTCGATCGGCGCGGTCAATGCCGCCATCATCGCTGGCAATGAGGGCCAAACCCGCGTCAAGCGGCTCAAGGAATTCTGGGAGATGGTGTCCGCGCCGGTGCCGTGGAAGCCGATCGGGAAGAGCGACCACGGCCGCGAGCTGTTCAATTCCACCAGCGCAGCGCTGATCGCGACCTTCGGCGTGCCCGGCTTCTTCGTCCCGCGTGTGCCGCCCGCGCCGCTCTGGCCGCCGGGGAGCAAGCAGGCCGAGAGCTATTACGATACCGCGCCGCTGAAGAAGACGCTGGAGCGGCTCGTCGACTTCGACCGTATCAATGATCTCAAGACCCGCCTGTCGGTCGGCGCCGTCGGTGTCACCTCCGGCAATTTCAAATATTTCGACAATTACGAGTTCAAGAAGCTCGGCAAGAAGATCGGCCCAGAGCACATCATGGCGTCGGGTGCGCTGCCACCGGGCTTTCCGTCCGTGGTGATCGACGGCGAGCATTATTGGGATGGCGGCATCGCCTCCAACACGCCGCTCGACTTCGTGCTCGACGCCGAGATCGACCGCGACCTCCTGATCTTCCAGGTCGACCTGTTCAGCGCCCGCGGCGACCTCCCGACCTCGCTGCTCGAGGCGACCGAGCGCGAGAAGGACATCCGCTTCTCCAGCCGCACGCGGATGAACACCGACAAGAACAAGCAGGTGCACAACACCCGCAAGGCGCTGCGCGCGCTGATCGACAAGCTGCCCGATTTTCTGAAGAACGATCCCTCGGTCGAGATCCTCAACAAGGCGGCCCGCGAGAGCACGATCACGGTGGTGCACCTGATCTATCGCAGCAAGAATTATGAATCCTCGTCCAAGGACTACGACTTCTCGCATGTCGCGATGATCGAGCATTGGGAAAGCGGCGTGCGCGACGTGCATCTGTCGATGCGCCACAAGGATTGGCTCGAGAGGCCGCAGTCCGGCGAGACCATGGTCACTTACGATCTCACGGGGGACGTCACTGCGCCCCCGCCACAAAGGAGCGAATAACATGGGTACACTCTCAGGCAAGAATGCCGTCGTGACAGGATCCACCAGCGGCATCGGACTTGCGTATGCGCGCGCTTTCGCCGCCGCCGGCGCCAATGTCGTCATCAATGGCTTCGGCTCGCCCGAGGATATCGAGAAGGAGCGCTCCAAGATCGAGTCCGATTTCGGCGTGAAGGCGGTCTACTCGCCCGCCGACATGACCAAGCCGGCCGAGATCGCCGGGATGATCGCGCTCGGCGAAAAATCGTTCGGCTCGGTCGATATCCTCGTCAACAATGCCGGCATCCAGTTCGTCTCCCCGATCGAGGAATTCCCGCCGGAGAAGTGGGACCAGATCATCGCGATCAACCTGTCCTCGGCCTTCCATGCCATCCGCGCCGCCGTCCCCGGCATGAAGAAGAAGGGCTGGGGCCGCATCATCAACACCGCCTCGGCGCATTCACTGGTCGCCTCGCCCTTCAAGTCGGCCTATGTGTCGGCCAAGCATGGCATCGCCGGCCTGACCAAGACCGTGGCGCTTGAGGTTGCGACCAGCAAGATCACCTGCAACTGCATCAGCCCTGGCTATGTCTGGACGCCGCTGGTCGAGAAGCAGATCCCGGATACGATGAAGGCCCGCAACCTCACGCGCGAGCAGGTCATCAACGACGTGCTGCTCGATGCGCAACCGACCAAGGAGTTCGTGACCTCCGAGCAGGTCGCAGCGCTCGCGTTGTTCCTGTGCAGCGACGATGCCGCGCAGATCACGGGTACCAATTTGTCGATCGACGGCGGCTGGACCGCGGAGTAAGGGCGCCGTTATCGTGGGGTGGGTTAGGCGAAGCCGTAACCCACCTCGTCTATTTCCACAGAGACAGGAGTGGTGGATTACGCCTTCGGCTAATCCACCCTACCATACCGAGGACGAGGCGGCAGCCCAACCTCAATGGCTCCAGGCCAGCGCCGTCACGATGGCGGATTGCACGTTCAGCTCGGTGAACATGATCTTGCTCGCGACCACCACGAGGACGCTGGCGAGCGCCACGCGCAGCACCGTCTCCGGCACGCGCGTCGCGCTGTAGCTGCCGATGACGATGCCGGGCAGCGAGCCCAGCAGCAGCACGCCCATGAGACCCCAGTCGACGGAGCCGAGCACCCAATGGCCAATGCCGGCCACCAGCGTCAGCGGCACGGCGTGCGCGATGTCGGAGCCGACGATGGTCGCCATCGGCAGCCGCGGGTAGAGCAGCAGCAGCACGGTTACGCCGACCGCACCGGCGCCCACCGACGAAATCGAGACCAGCACGCCGAGCACGATGCCGGTAATGATGGTCGCAATCATCGTGGTGCGCTCGCCGACCTGCTCCATGCGGCGGCGATAGCGCTCCATGATCGAATTGCGGAAGATCAGCGACGTCGCGGTCAGCAACAGCGCAAAGCACAGCACGAGGTTGACCAGATTGCGTTCGGTATCGCCTCGAAGATCGAGCTTCCACAGCACCAGCAGCGTCAAAGCGCTCGCCGGAATGCTGCCGCAGGCCAGCCGCAGCACCGCCGGCCAGTGCACGCTACGCGACCAGCCATGCACCACGCTGCCGCCGGACTTGGTGGCTGCGGCATAGAGCAGGTCGGTGCCGACGGCCGTGGTCGGGTGGATACCGAACAGCAGGATCAGGAGCGGCGTCATCAACGAGCCGCCTCCCACGCCGGTCAGCCCGACGAGCAGGCCGACGCCAAAACCCGAGGCGACGTAAAGCGGATCAATCATGGCTGGGGAAATCTAGGTTTATCTCGTCAGTTGGGCAATATGACGTAGAATAAACTTTCCCCGGGGCGCAACCTGTTGGGTGGAATAAGAAAAATCGTGCTACAATCCGAAGATTGGCAGAAGTTTCGCTTTGTTCTGCGGCTTGGCGCGAAATAGTCCTTCCCCGCGTCAGCGACCGGGGACGGCGGCGCAGGACCTATTTACCAAACGCCAGCACGTGCAGCCCGAGCCGCTGCCGCACGATCCAGAACAGCAGCGCCGTCTCGAAGGTGAGCGAGATCGACGTCGCGGCCGCGGCGCCGTGGCCGCCGAAGCGCGGCACCAGCGCGATGCAGAGCACGACGTTCATCACGAACGCCAACGCGTAGGCCAGCGCGCAGATCTTCTGCTGCCCGAGCATGTTGAGCAGCCGCTCGACCGGCCCGATCGCAGAACGGACGACCAATCCGACAGCGGCGACAAACATGATGTCGTAGCCGACAACGAATTGCGGTCCGAACAGCCAGAGCAGCGGCTTGCCGAGCGCAAGCAGCGCGGCGGTCGCGGCGAGCGAGGGCCAGAACGTCCAGGCGATGGCGTGCGCGACATAGGCCGACAGGCGCGCCTTGTCGCCGAGTGCGTTGTATTCGGCGAAGCGATGCGCCGTCGTCGCCGACATTGCGTAGTGGATGAACGACACCAGCGCCAGCGTCTTCACCACGGCGAAGTAGACGCCGACCTCGTCGGAGGGGCGGAATTGCTGGAGCACCAGCACGTCGGTGTAAGACAAGAGCAGGTAAAAGCTCTCGACCAGCAGGATCGGCAGCGACACTGCGAGCCACCCCCTGATGTCGTAAGCCTTGGGGCCCGGCGCGATGCCGTCGGCGAGCTTGCGGTTCAGCACGACCATCTGCCCGGTCATGGCGATCCACACGGCGCCCGCGCTCGCGGCCATCGCGGCAACAGCGCCGAGATGATAGCCGAGCAGGAAGGCGCCGGCCGTGATGCCGATGATCAGCGCCTGGCGGATGATGAACTGCGGCATCAGGCCGAGTTGCATCCAGTCATGCGAGCGCGCGATGCCGTCCTGGGTGTTGGCGACGACGAAGGCCGGCAGGGTCATGCAGCCGATATAGAGCGGCAATTCCTCGCCCGGATCGATCCAGGACGACAGCAGCTTGACGATGCCGGCAAGGCCGAGCGACACCAGCGTCGAGACGGCGAGGGTGAGCCAGCGGCTGCCGGAGAGAAAGCCGCGCAGCAGCGCATGGTCGCCACTGGTGCGATATTCCGGAATGATCTTTTGCGCGGAGGCGGAGATGCCGAAGTCCATCATGCTGCCGAGCAGCAGCACCCAGGTCCAGACATAGACATAGATGCCGTAGTCCGACGTTCCCATCCAGCGCGCGAGCAGCACCTGCGAAAAATAGGCAAGCCCCGCGCTGATGACGCGAATGATGAAGATGGTGCCGGCCAGCCGCCGCGTCAGCGAGGCTTCGCTCGAGCCGCCGTTCAACCTGGCACGCAACCGCGCGATCAGCCCTGATGGTCCGGTCGTAGCGGGGTCTGCATCCATCACGGCCAAGTCGAAATCCCCAGGCGTCCCGCGTCTTGCGGTACCCCAAGGATTAGCAACCATTCCTTAAGATTCGGTTGGGTGTTACCAGCGCCGTCGTGGCGAAAGCCAGGACGATACCTAGTCCAAATTCGTATTGAACTCGTACGATTTCTCCGGCCCGACCAGCGTGAACTTCAGTGCTGCGCCGTCGGGCTTGACGCCCGGCGGCAGGCCGTCGAGTTCGAACGAAAATCGCTTCACGCCGGGCGGGCTATGCTCGACCGCGTCAGGAATGGGCAAAGACCATTCGGGACTCGGTCCTTCGACGAACAGATTGACCTTGCTGTTCTCGGGCGCGACGACATCGACCACCACGTTCTTCGGGCCGTCGCGCTTGACATCGCGGATGGTCAGCGGATTGGGATCGCCGATATTGGCGGGCTTCGGCACGGTGTCGAGCGCCGCGCGCAGATTGGCGTCTTCGGTCGACGCAACATTGTTGAAGCCGAGCTCGATATTGGCCTCGACGGGAATGCAGAGCTTTTCGCAGACGGCGTAATTGATCTCGGCACGCAGCGTCACAGTCTTGTCCGCGGCCTTGGCGACGATGCGCAAGGGCAGCACGATCTGGTCGTGATAGCCGATCGAATGGCCGCCTGCGCCGTCGTCGAATTTCAGCGGTGCCGGCCACATCACGGTCACTGCTTCGACATTGTCCGACTTCGAGAAGTCGAACCGCGGCGGAACACCGGAGTCGCCGGGCATGCGCCAGTAGGTTTTCCAGCCGGGCTGGAGCTGGAAAGCGATACCGCCGATCAGCACTGCGCCGGTCCGCGATCCCGCCAGCAACCGCACCGCGGAATGTCCGTCGCGCAGCCACGGCGACGCGTCGTCGGCATGGGCACCCAACGCCAATGACGACGCAAGCAAGGTTGTCGCGACGCCGATCGCCGCATGCAAGGGAACTCTTGTCAACATGGCACGTCTTTACAAGGTCGCCCCGGGCCAAACCATTGAATTGCTTGTGATGGATGCACTCGATTCAAGTCTCTGCAAGCCTTGATTTGACACGGGATCGGCCCGACATCAGGATAGGAATTGAAACCGGAGTGCTTCACCGATGGCTCCCACAGGTAAACGGGCGGGCGAAAGCTCCCGCAGGGCAGGCCGCGCGCTCCCCAATTCGGCCGGTTATCTCGACGGCCGGCTCCTGATCGCGATGCCGGTGATGGGCGACTCCCGCTTCGAGCGCTCGGTGATCTATCTCTGCGCCCACTCGGCTGAGGGCGCGATGGGCATCATCGTCAACCATCCGGCCGGCAGCATCGATTTCCCGGAGCTGTTGGAGCAGCTCGGTATCATCAAGAAGGGCGAGCACATCAAGCTGCCGCAAAATGCCGAAAGCATGAAGGTGCTGGCCGGCGGCCCGGTCGACACCGGCCGAGGCTTCGTGCTGCATTCCAGCGATTTCTACATCGAGCACGCGACACTGCGGATCGACGACGGCGTCTGCCTCACCGCGACCGTCGACATCCTGCGCGCGATCGCCAACGGCTCCGGCCCCAAGCACGCCATCCTAGCGCTCGGCTATGCCGGCTGGGCGCCCGGCCAGCTCGAGACCGAGATCCAGAGCAATGGCTGGCTGCATTGCGACGCCGATGCGGATCTGATCTTCGGCGACGACGTCGACGAGAAATACGCTCGCGCCTTGCGCAAGATCGGCATCGATCCCGGAATGTTGTCGAACGAGGCCGGGCACGCGTAGTTGGTGCGGTAGACACAGCGCTGTCCTCCGGATCGGCGCTCCGCTTCGCTGCGCTTGCCAGGGACGACAGCGGGGTCTGGTGCGCCTTGCTACTCCGCCGCCTGTTGCTGCACCGTCGGCTCGGTTCCCGCCACCGTCGCCCTTCGCATGTCGCGCGGTTGCGATTGGTCGTAGCGGCGGACGCGGTGCATGGTCTGGCGGTTGTCCCACATCACGAGATCATGCAGCCTCCATTTGTGGACATAGACGAATTCAGGCTGCGTTGCGTGTTCGTTGAGGTCGCGCAGCAACAGCCGTCCCTCCGGCACGCTCATGCCGACAATCTTGCCGGCATGCGATGACAGATACAGCGACTTGCGCCGATGCACGGGATGGGCCCGCACCAGCCGCTGCAGCACCGGCTTGAACATGATCTTTTCCTCGTCGGTATATTCGGTGAAGCCGAGCGATCCGCGCGAATACATCAGTGAGTGCTCGCAGACGAGGTCTTCGATCTCGACCCGGGTCTCGTCGTCGAGCGCATCATAGGCCGCTCGCATATCGGCGAACTCGGTGTTGCCGCCCTTCGGGTTCACCACGCGCGCCGACAGCAGCGAGAATTTTGCCGGGATTGGGCGGAACGAGCTGTCGGAATGCCACAGGCAATTGCCGAGATTGAACAGATGCGCGCGGCTGTCCTTCGCCAGTGGCTTGCCGTCCTTGCCGAGATTGGAGACGTCGTTGAGGCCGGACTGGAGCCGGTAGTCCTTCTCCTTGGTCACGGTGCCGCCGCGCGCGTCCTCGCGCTGACCGAAATTCAGCGCAAAAGCCATCTGCTGTTCGTCGGTGATGTCCTGGTCGTGGAAGACGAGCACCGCATATTTGTCCATGGCGGCCTCGACGTCGCGCGCCTCATCCGGTGTGAGAGGCTTTCGCAGGTCGAGGCCGGAAACCTCGCCGACAAAATGCTTGTGAAGCTGCCGGATGGCGATCGTCATGGTGTCTCTCCCGCGAACCGCGAGCGGTTGGGCCCGCTCTGCTGTCGAAAAAAGCTACTCCTGCGCTTGATGATGTCAACGCTCCCTGCGCATGGCTCTCACGCGTTTCGGGCCATCAGGCCACCATCGACAGGAATGACCGCACCGGTCAGAAACGCCGCCGCCGGAAGACACAGGCTCAGTGTCATATGCGCGACTTCCTCGGGATCGCCATAACGTCCGAGTGCGGTGCGGCGCTTGGCGTAGATGGTCTTGTGCTCCTCGGAGATGCGGTCGGTAATCGCGGTGCGGATCGGGCCCGGGCAGATGCAGTTCACGGTGATGCCCTCGCGGCCAAGCTCGACCGCGAGCGACCGGGTGAGGCTCGCGACACCGCCCTTCGCGGCCGAATAGGGGCTGTGCAGCGCGGTGGCGCCGAGCGCCTCGGTCGAGGCGATGTTGACGATGCGCGGGGACTTCGACTTGCGCAAGTGCGGCAGCGCGGCGCGGATGACGCGCGGATGCGCCGTCAGCATCACAGCGATGCCCTTGGCCCAGGCATCTTCGTAACCTTCATCATCGATCGCGACGCGCACGGAGATGCCGGCATTGTTGACGAGGACATCGAGGCCGCCGAAATGCGCCGCGACATCCTTGACCACGCGCTTGATCTCGCCGCCATCGGCGACGTCGAGCTTCCACGCTTGCGCCGAACCACCGCTCGCCGCGATCTCCTTCGCAACCGCATGTGCCCCTTGCTCGTCGTAGTCGGTGACGGCAAGGTTGGCGCCTTCAGCCGCAAACACGCGCGCGGTCGCGCGTCCCATGCCGCTTGCCGCGCCGGTGACGAGAACGGTCAGGCCTTTCACTGAGCGGCTGAGCTCTTTGAATCCGGACATGCTGTTTCCTCGCAATCTCTTGCTTCTTGTTATGAGATTGACGAGGCTGGCATCGATCCCCAGACAGGTCAAACAAGCAAAACAGTCAAACAAGCACAACAAAAGGAGAGGCCGCGATGGCGAACGAGCTCGATTTCTCTGGCAAGCAACTGCTGGTCGTCGGTGGTTCCAGCGGTATCGGCAACGGCATCGCGCAGGCCTTTCGCGCGAGGGGCGCCGATGTTGCGGTGTGCGGCACGCGCGCTCGCGCAGCCGACTACCAGGAGGAGGAGGGCTCCGATCTCACGGGTCTTGCCTATACGCAGCTCGACGTCAGCGACCCCGGTGCGGTCGAAGCGTTCAAGCCGTCATTCGAGAAGCTCGATATCCTGGTGCTCGCGCAGGGCGCGGTGCTCTATCGCCGTGGCGAATTCGAGATGACGGGCTTCCGCAGGGTCGTCGAGGTCAATCTGATGAGTCTGATGGCGTGTGCGACGCGCTTTCATTCCATGCTGCGGCATTCCGGGGGCGCGCTGATCATGGTGTCCTCGACTGCGGCGTACCATTCCACCATGGGCAATCCCGCCTACAATGCGTCGAAGACCGGCGCGGTCGGATTGACGCGGACCTTGGGCGAGGCGTGGGCCGAGGACGGCATCCGCGTCAACGGCATCGCGCCCGGCCTTGTCGACACCAAGATGACGAAGGTGACGACCGACAATCCCAAGCGGCTCGAAGCCGCATTGTCACGCATTCCGCTGCGGCGATTGGGCACGCCCGCCGACATGGCGGGCGCCGCGCTATTCCTGGCCTCGCCGCTGTCATCGTACATGATCGGACAGACGCTCGTGGTCGACGGCGGGCTCATTCTCTGAGCCAAACTCTCGGTGGCCGTGGAACTGCGCTCCTCCTGATCGGTTACATGGGCAGACCCCCGAGGAGGAGCATCATGGATAAGGACAGGATCGTCGGATCGGCCAAGGAATTCGCTGGACGCGCAGAAGGCGCGGTCGGTGATCTCGCTGGCGATGGGCAGACCCAGGCGTCGGGCAAGGCCCGCGAAGCGGCCGGCACCGTGCAGAATCTCTACGGCCAGGCCAAGGACGCCGTGCGTGATGCGGCGGACACGGCCACCAGTTACGCCAAGGATGCCTATGACAACAGCGGCGAGACCTTCCGGGATGGCTCCAAGGCCATCGCGCAGAAGGTGCAGGACAACCCGCTCGGCGCGCTGCTCGTTGCGGGTGGCATCGGCTTCGCGCTCGCGCTCCTGATGTCGCGCCCCGCCCGTAGACCGCCACCGCGCTGGCCCTATTACCGCTGAACGATAAACACTGCTCTCGTGCCCCGGAACGCGCTGCAGCGCCAAAGCGCTGCTGCGCTGAGCCGGGGCCCGTTCTTTTGTGATGTTGTGAGAGGCTGGGCCCCGGCTGTGTCCCATCACCAAGAGGTGCTGCGCCGCGTCGGGGACACGGAGCCGATTACCGAATCACTTCCGCCGCCCGCCCGACATTGCCCGGGGGACGCGGGATCGCAGGATTCGGGTTCCGCGGCGCAGGCGCCAGTTGACGCGGCGCGGGCTGTGGCGAGCCGAAGCCGAAGAAATCGCGCAAGGATGGCGCGGCCTGTGCCGGCTGTTGCGGCGGCGCGGGCTTCTTCGCTGCGGGAGGTTTGGGCGGGGCGATCGCGGCGGGCGTGCCGGGCGCGACGACGGCCGCAGCGCCGCCATCAGGCGTCGTTGCCGCCATTGGTGTGTCGCCCTTGGCCTGTTCGCGGCCGACTTCGCGGCGCGGCCAGGCATAATCGTCAGCACGGCCGGCGGGCGCGGCCAGCGGCTCGCCCTTGACCAGCGTTCTTGCGGCGAGCGCATCGACGGCGGCGGGGCGCGTGCCCGGTCCGCCCAGCAATTGATCGGTCGAGATCGAGGCTGCGACCAGGGGCACGATCGGCCCGGCCAGCGGCCGCGGCGCGGGCTTGCCGGGCTCGGCGTTGGTGTCGGGCGTTGCGGGCTCGCTCGGCAGCGCGATCGGGCCGGAACGTCCGGCCAGGAGGCGCGTGATTTCGCGCTCGACGTAGTGGGCAAGTTTTCGCGCGCCCGGCTTGGTGAAGTAGACGCCATCATAGCTGCGCAGCTGGCGGATCTGGCCTTCGAAGTCGGGGCCCTTCTGCAGGAAGCGGCCGGCTTCGTCGACGAAGCCGTCCCAGACGTCGACATAGGTGATGCCGGCCTTGGCTGCGCCCTCGCGGTAGAGCGAATCCAGGAACAGCATGTCGGCGGTGCCCTTCGGCCCGCGAATCGCAGGCAGGCCGACCCAGAGCACCGGTACGCCCTTGGCCTTGAGGACGTTCGCAAGCTCCTCGATCTTCTTGCTGTAGAGCTCGACCCAGTGGTCGTCGCGGAATTCGTAGACGCCGTTCGGGTTGCGTGCGGTCTTTTCGGGCGCGGCGACCGGCGCGTCGGCGTTGTCGGCGTCGTCCTGCGGCAGGTCGGGGTCTGCTGCCGCCTTGTCATCGGCTGCTGTGGTATCGGACTTCGCGGTATCGGACTTCGCGGTATCGGACTTGGCGGTATCGGACTTGGCGACATCGGACTTGGCGTCGCCCGGTTTTGCGTCACCCTTTCCTTGCGGCTTGCCGCGCGCGCCTTTGTCGTTCTTCTTGTCGGCAGGCTTGTCGGATTTGTCGACCGTTTCGCGGATCGCGATGCGGTCGTTGAGGCCGAGCATGACAACGATGACGTCAGGCTTCTCGGTTTCGAGGATGCCCTTCGCGGCCGCCGCCCAGTCCGAGGGTTCACCCTTCGGCTGGTACTTGATCAGGCCTGACGTTGTCCTGTGCTTGCGGATCACGCCCATGTCGGGCTGCTCGGCGTAGGCGTCCTCTAAGCCATAGGCGAGCCAGTCGGCCATGGCGTCGCCGATCACCAGCACGTTCTTGTCGGCAACCGTCTCGCGCTTGGCCGGAGCCGGGGCGCGCGAAAAATCCTGGCGCGGGGCCTGTGGCTGCTGCTGCTGCTGGAATGGCGCGAAAAAGTCGCCGCCGAACCAGCCGCCACCACGTTGTGGCGGCGGTGCCGACCGCTGCGGCGGCGGCCTGCCGAAGCCGGGGAAGCTGAAGAACTGTGCGGAAGCCGGTCCCGCGACCCCGATCATGATCGCAAGCGCGGTCCCCAGCGCGATCAGCGGGCCGGTCTCGGTCAGCGCCTTGAAAAAGGATTTTGGCTTCGACATGCGATCTCGGGCGCGCGCAAGGGTCTGGAGACAGATCGATATAATAACGGAATCGGGCGCCAAACGGGCAAGTTCTCTTGCGGATTCCTTGGGAAAATACCGCCGAGCGGCCAAAATCCCTGATCAGGGTTAGTTTCGGCGCGTTTTTACCGCCCGCGCAGCCGGTCCAGCACGTCGGAGGTGGCAAATCCGTCAGCAGGCAGCCCGATCGAGACTTGGAAGTTACGCAGGGCGTCCCGGGTCTGGGCGCCGAACTGGCCGTCCGGAGTGCCCTTGTAGAAGCCGCGCTCGGCCAGAAGCTGCTGCAGTTCCAGCCGTTCGGTCCGCGATAGCTCTCGCTCCTGGCGGGGCCAGGGCTGTACGAAGGGCTGACCGCCGCGCAGGCGGTCGGCGAAATGGCCGATCGCCATCGCATAGGCCTCGGCCGGGTTGTATTTCATGATGACCCGGAAATTCTGCAGCATCAGGAAGCCTGGTCCTTGCGCGCCGGCGGGCGCCAGCAGATAGGCTTTCTCGGCCGGATGCGGGAAGGGCTGGTTGGTCGCCCGCTTGAGCCCGAGCTTCTCCCATTGCGCAATCGTCATCATCTTGGCGCGGTCGGCCAGCATGTAGTTGAAGCCCTGGGGCACCACGACCTCGTAGCCCCAGGTCTCGCCGGCCTGCCAGCCGTCCTTCTTCAGATTGTTGGCCGTGGAGGCGATCAGGTCGGTTGGATCGTCGACGACGTCGCGCCGTCCATCTCCATCCCCGTCCACGGCATAGCGCTTGAACGCGGTCGGCATGAACTGGGTCGGCCCGAACGCGCCGGCCCAGGAGCCGCGCATCTGCTCAGGGCGCAGGTCGCCGCGGTTGAGGATCTCCAGCGCGGAGAGGAACTCGTCCTTGAAATAAGCCTGGCGGCGGCCGATGCAGGCGAGCGTCGCGGTCGATTGCAGCACGCTGCGGTCGCCCATCTGCATCGAATAATTGGACTCGATGCCCCAGATCGCGGCGATGATATAGCGGTCGACGCCATAGGCCTTCTCGGTGGCATCGAACTGCGCCTTGTACGTGGCGAGAACTTCCTTGCCCTTGGCGAGGCGGTTGTCGTTCACGAGGATGTCGAGATAGTCCCAGATCGACTTGGAGAATTCCGGCTGCGAATCCATGAGATCCATGATGCGCAGGTCGGGCGCAAGCCCGGCGGTGAAGCGCTGAAAATTCTCCTGCGTGATGCCGCGGCGTGCGGCATCGGGCCACATGCCAGCGACGCAATTGTCGAAATTGCCGGCCGCCTCGCGGATCGCAGCCGCCGTCATCAGCGGATGGCCGGAGGCACCGTCCTCGCCGCTCCAGGGCTGAGGTCCGGCTTGGATGCCGCCTTGGCCGGGTGCGGGTTGCGACGGGTTCGACCCTGAGAAAATACCGCCGAACAGGCCCGACAGGCCGTTTTGTCCCTGAGCATGCGCGGACACGGGGAACAGCAGCGCGGCCGCAATCATTGTTGCGCCTGCAAGAGATCCCCCCCGTTTTGCCAATCCTGCCTGCGATCGCACCATGTCCCACCCGTCCAGCCAAAAATCAGCCATCAGGAGGCCTCGTTACGGTTGCCAATATCTTAAGAAAAGTGAAATTTCGCTGCCGGCCTTTTCTCAATTCGACGGGGCGGGCCCAACATCCGCCTTTGTTACCGGCTGCAACCCAGCTAGCAAGATGCCATTGCTTCTTTCACGTACGCTCAAGGGTATTCGATCAATCACATGAAAATCCGCAAAGCCGTATTTCCCGTCGCCGGCCTCGGCACCCGCGTCTTGCCCGCCACCAAGGCAATGCCGAAGGAAATGCTCACCATCGTCGACAAGCCGCTGATCCAGTACGTCTATGACGAGGCGAGGGAAGCCGGCATCGAGCACTTCGTCTTCGTCACCGGCCGCAACAAGAATGTCATCGAAGATCATTTCGACAGGATGTTCGAGCTCGACACGACGCTCGCCGCACGTGGCAAGAAGGCCGAGCAGGAGATTTTGGCGCAGAACCAGCCGGACGCCGGCGCCGTCAGCTTCACGCGCCAGCAGGCGCCGCTCGGCCTCGGTCATGCGGTCTGGTGCGCGCGCGACATCGTCGGTGACGAGCCGTTCGCGGTGCTGCTGCCCGACGAGCTCGTGCTCAATTCACCCGGCTGCCTGAAGCAGATGATCGAGACCGCTGCCACCCTCGGCGAGAAATCCAACCTGATCGCGGTCGAGGCCGTGCCCGATCATCTCACGCACCAATACGGCATCTGCGGCGTCGGAAAGCGCACCGGCAAGATGTTCGAGGTCGACGGCATGGTCGAGAAGCCGGCCAAGGGCACCGCGCCCTCCAACCTCTCGATCACCGGCCGCTATATCCTGCAGCCGGAGATCTTCAAGATCCTGGAGACCCAGGAGCGCGGCGCCGGCGGCGAGATTCAGCTCACCGACGCCATGATCGGCCTCGCCAGATCGCAAAAGTTCTACGGCGTCGAGTTCGAGGGCGAGCGCCATGATTGCGGCTCGAAGCCCGGTTTCCTCCGCGCCAACATCGCCTACGGCCTCAAGCGGCCGGAATTGCGCGAGGGGCTGATCGCGGAGATGAAGAAGTATCTGGGGCAGTAGTTTCCCTGCGACGTCCCGGCGAAGGCCGGGACCCGGAGCGCGTGATCTACCGCTTGCGAACGGTCGAAGTACCGAACGACGAGTCTTCGCCAAACCACGGCCTGTGCTGGGTCCCGGCCTTCGCTGGCACGACACCGAGCATGTGGCGGATGCTCGGCACTTGACGACGATAGCGTAGCTCACGCCACCAGCGAAAGCTTCGGCAGGCTCGCCACCACCGACTGATTCCGCCCACCGGCTTTCGCGGCATAGAGCGCCTTGTCGGCCGCGGCGACCAGCACGGACCAGTCCATGCCGCTGGTCGGCGCGAGGCTGGCGATGCCGCAGGAGACGGTCGATCCCGCCCCGCCATCAGACCAGCCCAGCACCTTGGCGCGGATGATCTCGGCGATCTTGAAGGCGTCGGCGGCCGACGTGTTCGGCAGCAGCACCGCGAATTCCTCGCCACCATAGCGCGCGGCGCAGTCGCCGGCGCGGCGCAGCGAATCGGAGATGCAGATGGCGATGCCGACCAGCAACTGGTCGCCGGCCTGGTGGCCGAACGTGTCGTTGTATGCCTTGAAATGATCGGCATCGATCATCAGAAGCGCGAGCTGTGTCTTCTGCCGCGCGGCGCGCCGCCATTCGCTGTCGATGACCTGGTCGAACTTGCGGCGGTTGCGCAGGCCCGTGAGCGCGTCGGTCGTCGCCATCTCCTCGAGCCTGCTCTCGGCGTCCGCGCGCCGGCTGATCTCGCGGGCGAGGACCAGCGTCGACGCCAGCACGAAGAGGATCAGCGCCAGCACCACCGCGCCGATGCGAAAGGCCTCCCTCTGCCAGAGTTCGAACACGGCACCGAGCGGTTTGCCCGCCACGACGAACAACGGACCAGAGCCGCTGCTGCGCACGTAGAGGCGCGGCGTTGCGTCCACCGGCCCCTTTCCGGCGAAGGATCCGCCAGCCTTGAGATTGTCGGGCTTCCACGCCTGCTGCGTTTCCAGATTCTTGCCGATGACGTCGAGATCGAATGGCCGCCGCATCATGATGGTGCGGTCGCGCTTGAGCACGGTGATGGTGTCCTCGGGATCGAGGTTCAGACGCTCGAACAGTTCGTGGAAATAGCTGAAGCGGATGGAGCCGGCGACCACGCCCATGAAGCCGCCGTCGGTGTCGCTGACGCGTCGGCTCAGCACGATCGAATAGGCGCCGCGGAACAGCATCGGCCGGCTGATGTAGAGACCAGCGTCGGGGCTGTCGCGGTGAATCCTGAAGTACTCTTCGTCGGCGCGGTTCTCCGGCTGCGGATCGAGGGTCGAGGCGTCGATGGTCAAGCGGCCATCCGCGTCGAACACCTGAATGGCGCCGAAATGCTTTGCGGTGGTGGAGTGGTCGAACAGGATGAGGTGGCGGATCGACCGCGAGACCGCGTTGATCTCCGGCAGCAGCATGTTGCTGGCGACCGCCTTCAGGGACAGATCATAGATGTCGATGTTGCGGCTGATGTCGGCGTCGATCGAGGTCGCCAGGTTCTCCAGGGTTTGGCGGGCCAGCGCCTCTTCGCCGCGGCGCATGTCCAGCATGACGTTGACGCAAATGGCGGAAAAGCCGATCACCGTCACGACGGACGAGATGATCAGCAGCTTCGCCGAAATACGCCAGGGCCGGCGGGCCGTGGCTTCACGCCATCCAGACAGCATCCTTTTGCTCCCGACCTTAACGGATGCGCCTGAAAGCTTGCGTAGTGTTTAAACCGCGACGGCGCTGCGCCGATGAGTTAAGAACTGGTTTCCGCCGGTATCGGTTTTGCGCAAACCGCCGCGGACAAATGCAGAGGACGACAGTGAACGACTACGACGCGCTACGCGATTACCTCATGCGGCAAAAGCAGATGGAATTCGTGCTGACCTTTGAGCAGATCGAGGAGATCATCGGCGCGGCACTGCCGCGGGCGGCCAACCGTGCCTCATGGTGGGATAGCCTGCGCAGTCCGGACATCCAGATGCCCCAGCGCGAAGCCTGCCTCGCCGCGGGCTTCAAGGCGGTCCGGATGCCTGATGGCCAGAGCGTGCGGTTCACGAAGATGAAGAAGGATGGGCGCAGGCCGGGGTAGGGCGGCGCGCGCAGTATCGCCCGCCCTACGAGACCACGACGCGGGGCGAGATCAACTCGCCGCTTCCAGGCGCACTTCCGTCAGCAGGCGCATCGCCGCGTCCGCGTCCATGGGCTCGCCGAAGGCAAAGCCCTGCGCGTATTCGCAGCCCAGTTGATACAGCTCGACCGCGTCCGAATCGGTCTCGGCGCCTTCGGCCACCACGTCCATGCCGAGATCGTGCGCGAGCGCGATGATCGACTTCAGGATCACCGGCCGGGTGCCGCGATTGGTGGTGCGGACGAAGGACTGGTCGATCTTGATGGTGTCGAACGGGAAGCGCTGAAGGTAAGCCAGCGAGGAATGGCCGGTGCCGAAATCGTCGAGCGACAGTCCGGTGCCGAGTTCGCGGATCCGCGCCAGCATTTGCGCGGCATGCTCCGGATTCTCCATCACCAGCGATTCCGTCAGCTCCAGCTTCAGCGTGCCGCGCGCCACCGAGGAGCGTGACAGCACGGTGCGGATATCGTGGATGAGGTCATGGCGCAGCAGCTGACGTGACGACACGTTGACGCTCGCGAAGATCGGCTCGCGCGAGCGCATCGCGCGCTGCCAGATCGAGAGCTGCTTGGCGGTCTGGTCGAGCACGAACATGCCGAGGTCGACGATCAGGCCGGTCTCTTCCGCGATGGTGATGAATTCCGACGGCGCCATGCGCCCGAGTTTCGGATGGTCCCAGCGCGCCAGGGCTTCGAAGCCGGCAACCGAACGATCCTCCAGCCGGACGATCGGCTGGTACAGGATGGTGAGCTCCTGCCGCTCGATGGCGCGGCGCAACTCGCTCTCCAGCGTCAGGCGGTCGGTCTTTCGCGCGCGCATCGCGGGCTTGTAGACGTCGATGCGGTCGCCGCCGATGCGCTTGGAGTGATACATCGCAAGCTCGGCGTCCTTGATGATCTCGTCGGTCAGTTGCGTCTGCGGATCAGACAAGGCGAGGCCTATCGACGCCGTCAGGAAAATCTCGCGATCGTTGAAGGCGATCGGCGCGCGAATGGTCTTGCGGATGGTTTCGGCAAAGGCGGTGATGCGGGCCGGGTCCTGCTCGGACAGCAGGATCAGGCCGAACTGGTCGCCGGCGAGGCGCGCCAGCGTGTCCTGCGGCTTCAGGATGCGGGTGAGGCGGCGGGCCAGCGTCAGCAGGATGGAATCGCCGACCGCGATGCCGACTGAATCGTTAACCTGCTTGAAGCGGTCGAGGTCGATCACCATCAGCGTCGGCCGCAGCGTCGGCATCGACTTGGCGAAATGCGCGACGGCGCCGAGCCGATCCATGAACAGCTTGCGGTTGGGCAGGCCGGTGAGGTTGTCATGCACGGAATCGTGCAGCATGCGTTCTTCGGCGTTGCGCAGGTCAGTGACGTCGGTGAGTGTGCCGACCACACGCGAGACCTCGCCGTCGGAGCCGACCACCGGGCGCGCCTTCAGCGCGAACCACATGAAGTGACCGTCCGGGGTGCGCAGGCGGAAATCCTGCACCAGGCGGCCACGGCGCTGGTCGAGCACGCTGTCGAGCGCGGCGCGGAAACGATCCTGGTCGAGCGGATGCAGCACTTCCAGCCACGAGGCTGCGGGCCCTTCCAGCGTGCCGCGCTTCAATCCGAGCAATGCTTCCGTCTCGGGGCTCGTAAAAACCTTGTCGGCGGACACGTCCCAATCCCAGATCAGATCGCCGGAACCGGCCAGCGCCAGCGCACGGCGCTCGATGTCGGAGACGACGCCGGTGGTGGCGCCGCCGCCGGCGAAGGCGTGCTGCATCACCGTGAAGCCGATCAGCATCACGATCAGCACGAGGCCGCCGAGCAGCGCCGGGCCGACGATATCGTTGGTGACGGAGCCCGCGACCGTCATGCCGGCCGCGACCACCCAGACCACCAGGAGGAACCAGGTCGGGATCAACAGCACCGCGCGGTCGAAGCCGTGGGTGGAAAGATAGACGATCAACGCGAAGCCGGCGAAGGCGATCAGCACCAGTGAGATTCGCGCGATGCCGGACGCGACGGCCGGATCGAACAAGGCGAGCGCGACCAGCGAGCCCAGGAAGGCCAGCCAGCCCACCGTGATGTGCGAGTAGCGCACATGCCATCGACTGAGATTGAGATAGGCGAACAGGAACACCAGCAGCGTCGCCGCCAATATCGCTTCACCCGCCGCGCGCCAGATGCGCTCGGCGTTGTTCGACATGTCGAGCACCTTGCCCCAGAAGCCGAAGTCGACGCCGATATAGACCAGCACCGCCCAGGCCAGCGCCGCCGCAGCGGGGAACATGATGCTGCCCTTCACCACGAACAAAATGGTCAGCACCAGTGCCAGCAGGCCCGAGATGCCGATCACGATGCCCTGGTACAGCGTGAACGAGTTGACCTTGTCCTTGTAAGCTTCCGGCTCCCACAGATAGAGCTGCGGCAGCTTGTCGGTGCGCAGCTCCGCGACGAAGGTGACGACGGCACCGGGGTCGAGCGTGATGCGGAACACGTCGGCGGTCGCGCTCTCCTGGCGTTCCGGCCGGTCGCCGATGGACGGCGTGATGGTCGCGATGCGCGACAGGCCGAGGTCGGGCCACAACAGGCCTGACGACACGATGCGGTAATGCGGGGCGACGATCAGGCGGTCGAGCTGGTCGTCGGTGTTGTTGGCGAGCGCGAACACCACCCAGTTCTGGCCGCCTTCGCGGGCGCGCACCTCGATGCGGCGGACGATGCCGTCGGTGCCGGGCGCGGTGGAGACCTGGATGCGGTCGGAATCGCTGCGCTGATGCTCGAGCACGCCGGTGAGGTCGATCGCGGGCGCATCGCTGCGGACGCTGACAGCGTCAAGCGCGCGTGCAGGCGACGCGGCGACAAGAATCATGAGGCCCAGCGCGATGGGCGCGAGGCACCTGATCAGACGCAAGGTCAGTTCTCCGCGTTCGACGCAAACTCTGCGTGCAGGAAGGCTGGCACGTAAATGCGATTTCAGACCGGACGGAAGTGGTTCGGCAGTTGGCGATAGATGCCACGAAAGCGAGGAGAATCAAAGGGTTTCCGCCCCGCTTGGTGGGTCAACGGCCTAGACCTCCAACACAATTTTGCCAATATGTGCGGAGGTCTCCATGCGCCGATGTGCGTCGGAGGCCTTTTCCAGCGGGAAAGCGCTGTCCATCAGCGGCTTGATCCGGCCCTCACGCAACAGCGGCATCACTTTCGCTTCAATGGCAGCCACCATCGCCGCCTTGTCCGCATTACTACGGGGGCGCAAGGTCGAGCCGGTATGGGTCAATCGCTTCACCATCACCTTGGCGATGTTGACGCTGACCTTGGGGCCGTTGAGGGTTGCGATCTGCACGATTCGCCCATCGACCGCGGCGGCATCATAGTTGCGGTCGACATAGTCGCCGGCGACCATGTCGAGGATCAAATTGACGCCGACCTTGTCGGTCTCTTCCTTCACCACGGCGACGAAGTCTTCGGTTTTGTAGTTGATGGCGCGATCGGCACCGAGCTTCAGGCACGCATCGATCTTGTCCTGCGATCCCACGGTGACGAACACTTTTGCGCCGAACGCCTTGGCGAGCTGGATCGCCATCGTTCCGATGCCGGAGGAGCCGCCATGGATCAGGAGCGTCTCGCCGGCCTTCAGGCCGCCGCGCTCGAACACGTTGTGCCAGACCGTCATCAGGGTTTCCGGCAGCGCACCGGCTTCCTTGATCGAGAGTGCCGGCGGCACGCTCATGGCCTGGGCGTCCTGCGCGATGCAGTACTGCGCATAGCCGCCGCCTGCGACGAGCGACATCACGATGTCGCCGATCTTGTGCCGCTTGGCGTTGCTGCCGACGGCGACCACTTCACCTGCGATCTCGAGGCCGGGCAGATCGCTGGCGCCGGGCGGGGGCGGGTAAGCACCGGAACGCTGCGCCACGTCGGGCCGGTTCACGCCCGCGGCCTGCACCTTCACCAGGATTTCGTCAGGACCGGGCTGCGGCAGGGCCCGTTGTTCCGGCACCAGCACTTCGGGTCCACCGGGTTGGGAGATGGCGACCACGGTCATTTGCGCGGGCAGCTTGTCCATGATGTGTCCTTGAGCAAAGGTGCGAGGAGGAACGAGGCCTTTGATTAGCCAGCGCAGTCCGGGCTGGCAACCGCCTCACCCGTGTGATGATCCGCGAACGCAGGAGGAACGACGATGCCGACGGAAGACGATGACCGCCCGCGGAAGAAAGTCACCCATGAGATCGGACAGGATCTCTCACTGTTGTCGGTCGAGGAACTGACCGAGCGCGTTGCTCTGCTGAAGACCGAGATCGGCAGGCTGGAGGAAGCTGCCACCAAGAAGCGCGCCTCGCGCGATGCGGCGAACAGTTTTTTCAAGTCGTAGGCCGAGAAACTCCCTTTCTGCCGGCGGAGCGCACCCCGCTCGGCCAGTGACCGACATGGCTAACGAACCCTCAAAAAATTCGTTCGTTTACACGCCATTAAGCTTTCGAGTTTATGACTGGAACTGTCCTCGTTTGGACACCGAGTGGCTCCTGTCCACTCTGTTTGACGCCTCCCTGTTATCAACTTTCAAAGCCGCCGGTCTCCGGCGGCTCTTTTTTGCGTCTATTCCTGATTGAATTTCCCGGAATGACCCCCGGAAACCATATCCGCGCTTGCCGCTGGACTCCGCGGTTCGCTCGCGCAATGATTTGTTCATCATAAGCCGGCGCCAAAGCCGGACAGGTAAACAGTTGCGTAAGGGGCGTTAACCATGGAACGTTTGCAAGCCGAAGGTGCTCTCGTTCAACTCAGCGAGCGGTTCACCAATTCCGCAGCATTCGGCCTCCTGTTCCGCGAGGGCATGGATCTCGTCGAAGAGACCGCCGCCTATCTCGACGGCGCCGGCCGGACCGAGGCCAAGGCGCTCGACCGCGCCGTCAGCCTCACCTATGCGACTGAGAGCATGCGCCTGACCACGCGCCTGATGCAGCTCGCCTCGTGGCTGTTGCTGCACCGCGCCGTGAAGGAAGGCGAGATGACGCTGGTTCAGGCCAATCGCGAGAAGACCAAGGTCAAGCTCAGCGCCGCCGATCCCGGGCCCGCCGACACCCTCGAGAAGCTGCCGACGCAGCTCCAGGACCTGATCGATCGCTCGATGAGCCTGCAGACCCGCGTGCGCCGGCTCGACACCACCATCCACACCCCTCCGGCCGACCACATCGCGATCGGCAATCCGCTGGTGCCGCAGCTCAACGCGCTGAAGGCCGCGTTCGAGCGGTAAGATTGTTCGCAATCGTTCCGGAGTGCGCGAAGCGCGAACCCGGAATCTGGAGGTTCCGGTTTCGGCTCTGCCAGTCGCCCCGGAATGAAAGCCAAACAAAAACGCCCCCGGTCTCCCGGGGGCGTTTTCGTCTCCAGCCCTGCGGCCGGATCAATCCTTTTTGAGGAAGCCCGAAAACTTCTTCTGGAAGCGCGAAACGCGACCGCCGCGGTCCATGATCTGGGCGTTGCCGCCGGTCCAGGCCGGGTGCGACTTCGGGTCGATGTCGAGGTTCAGCGTGTCGCCTTCCTTGCCCCAGGTGGAGCGGGTCAGGTACTCGGTTCCGTCGGTCATCACGACCTTAATCGTATGATAATCCGGATGAATTTCGGCTTTCATGGCAATTCCTGGGGCGCCCGGCGCCTTGCTTGAGTGACTATCGATGACGGATTTGCGGCGGTCTATACCGCACGGAGGCCCCTAAAACAAGCCATTGTGGGAACAGCAGAACCGGGTCCTCCCCTAAGGGACAACCCGGATTTGCCTCGCCTCCTGCCGGGGCCTATGTGGAGCGAAGTCTCTCTTTTGGTCGGATTCCAATGAGCGCAGTTGAACGGCTTGAAACCAGGCCCGCAGAAGCCCCGTCGATCGAGGTGGAACTGATCGAGCAGCCTGCGAAAGGCCGCGCCAGGCTGCGACCGCTGATGGCGCTCGCGCCTTACGTAGCCCGCTATCGCGGCCGCGCAGCGCTTGCTTTGGTCGCGCTGACGATCGCCGCGCTGACCACGCTGCTGGTGCCGGTCGCGGTGCGCCGGATGATCGATTTCGGCCTGACGCCTGAGGGCATCGCGCTGATCAACAGCTATTTCTCGGTGATGATCGCGGTCGTCGCCGTGCTCGCGCTCGCGAGCGCCTCGCGCTACTACCTTGTGATGACGATCGGCGAGCGCATCGTCGCCGATCTCCGGCGCGACGTGTTCGGGCACCTGCTGTCGCTGTCGCCATCCTTCTTCGATTCCGCGCGCAGCGGCGAACTGGTTTCGCGGCTCACCGCCGACACGACGCAGATCAAATCGGCGGTCGGGGCCTCCGTGTCGATCGCGCTGCGCAACCTGATGATGTTTTTGGGCGCGGCAGCCATGATGGTCATTACCAGCCCGCGGCTGTCAGGCTTCGTGCTGCTGGCGATTCCCGTGATCGTGCTGCCGCTGGTCGCGTTCGGGCGCTGGGTGCGGCGGCTGTCGCGCAACGCGCAGGACACGCTCGCCGATGCCTCCGCCTATGCCGGCGAACTGGTCGGCGCGATCCGCACCGTGCAGGCCTATACCAGCGAAGGGCTCGCCGCGAAGCGGTTCGGCGGCGAGGTCGAGCAGGCCTATGAGGCCGCCCGCACTTCGACCCAGGCTCGCGCGGTTCTCACCGCCATTGTCATCTTCATCGTGTTCGCTAGCGTGGTCGCGATTCTCTGGATCGGCTCGCATGACGTGCTGACAGGCGCGATCACGCCCGGCCGGCTCGGCCAGTTCGTGCTCTACGCGGCCTTCGCGGCCGCAGGCCTCGGCCAGCTCAGCGAGGTCTGGGGCGAGGTGTCGGCGGCATCGGGCGCCGCCGAACGCTTGTTCGAGATCCTGCACGTGAAGCCGGAGATTGCGGCACCCGCATCGCCGCGCGCATTGCCCGTGCCGGGGCGCGGCGAGGTCGGTTTCGATCACGTCAGCTTCGCCTATCCGGCGCGGCCCGACGTGAAAGTGCTGGATGCCGTGTCGTTCACGGTGCGGCCCGGCGAGAAGGTCGCGATCGTCGGCCCGTCCGGTGCCGGCAAGAGCACGATCTTTCATCTGCTGCTGCGCTTCTACGATCCGCGCAGCGGCGCGATCTCGCTCGATGGTGTCCCGGTGAAATCAGCCGATCCGCGCGATTTCCGGGCCCGCATCGCTTTGGTGCCGCAGGAGTCCAACGTGTTCGCCGCCAGCGCCCGCGAGAACATCCGCTTCGGCCGGCCCGATGCCGATGACGCCGAGGTCGAGCGTGCCGCCGATCTCGCGCATGCCAGCGAGTTCATCCGCCGCCTGCCCGAAGGCTTTGACACCCCACTCGGCGAGCGCGGTGTGACGCTGTCTGGCGGCCAGCGCCAGCGCATCGCGATCGCGCGCGCCATCCTGCGCGATGCGCCGCTGTTGCTGCTGGATGAAGCGACTTCCGCGCTGGACGCAGAAAGCGAGACGCTGGTGCAGACCGCGCTCGAGGAGCTGATGGCCCATCGCACCACGCTGGTGATCGCGCATCGCCTCGCCACCGTTCTCTCCTGCGACCGCATCCTGGTGATGGACCAGGGCAAGATCGTCGAGCACGGCACACATGCCGAGCTCGTGGCGGCGAACGGGCTCTATGCGCGGCTGGCGAGGTTACAGTTCGAGGGGGTGTGAGGTTTCACACCTCACGGGCACTTCGGCGAGCCCATCGGCACGTTCGGCCACGGCCAGTTCTTCCAGCTGCCGCCCTCGCCGATGCAGGCCGAGCCGCCGTTGGCCGGAGCCGGGCTGTCGGTCGGAGCAGGAGTGCTCGTTGGTGCAGACGGACCAGTCGTCTCACTTGCCGCCCCATTCGTCGCCTCGGACGGCGCCGCAAGCCGCTGATCAACGTAAACCGTCGACACATAGCCGGCGACGATGACGCCGAGAAACACCGAAGACCCCTTGGCCAGATCGCTCAGCCGCATCGATCCCCTCCATCTGCTTGCCGTCACGGCCGCCACACCATCTTCAGCACCGGCCGGCCCGATGTCGGGTTCACATCCTCGCCGGCATGGGCAAAGCCGTTGCGCTCGTAGAAGCGGATGGCCCGGGCGTTGTCCTTGTTGACGAGCAGCGTGACGCCTGAGGATGACAGGCGTTTTGCTTCGTCGACCAGCAGATGCGCCGCATCCGACCCCCAGTGATTGGGGTCAACCACAAGCTGGTCGAGATAACCTTCACCATCGATGGTCACGAAACCGGTCAGTGCGCCATCTTGTTCCGAGACCACGATTTGGGCCTTCGGCACCAGCTCGTTGCGCCAGCGCGCGCGCCACCAGTCCAGGCGCGCAGTGAAGTCGATCTGCGGATAGGCCTGCTGCCAGGTGCGAAGCCACAGCTCGATCGTCGCCGCTTCGTCGGAGTCCACATAGGGGCGAAGGCGAAGCGCGCTCACTACCGCTCCGTCAGCTTCAGCTCGATGCGGCGGTTGCGCTTGTAGGCCTCTTCGGTGTTGCCTGTGTCGAGCGGCTGGAATTCGGCGAAGCCGGCGGCTACCAGGCGCTGGGCAGGGACGCCGAGCGAGATCAGATATTGCACCACCGAGATCGCGCGCGCCGACGACAGGTCCCAATTCGACTTGAAGTTCGGGCCGTTGACCGGCCGCACGTCGGTGTGGCCGTCGACGCGCAGCACCCAAGCGATCTCGCTCGGAATCTTCTTGTCGAGCTCGATCAGCGCGGCCGCCACCGTGTCGAGCTCGGCCTTGCCCTCCGGCAGCAGCGTTGCCTGTCCGGTGTCGAAGAACACTTCGGACTGGAACACGAAGCGGTCGCCGACAACGCGGATGTCAGGACGGTTGCCGAGAATGGCGCGTAAGCGCCCGAAGAACTCCGAGCGGTAGCGCGACAATTCCTGCACGCGCTGTGCCAGCGCCACGTTCAGCCGTGAGCCGAGATCGGCAATGCGGTTCTGCGATTCCTTGTCGCGCTTCTCGCTAGCATCCAACGCCTCTTCGAGCGCAGCCAATTGCCGGCGCAGCGCGCTGATCTGCTGGTTCAAAACCTCGATCTGCGCCAGCGCCCGCGCCGAGACCGCCTTCTCCGAGTCCAGCGCCTTGCCGAGCTCGGCGGTCTTTCCTTGCGCGTCGTTACCGGCATTGGCCAGGCCCTCATAGAGGCCCTTCATGCGGTCGCGTTCGCTCTCGGCCGAGGCGAGGCCGGCCTTGAGCTGCGACACCTGGTCGTCGAGCGAGAGCTTGCCGAGCTTCTCCAGCGACAGCAGTTCGGTGAGCTGGGCGATCTTGGCGTTGAGCTGCTCCAGCGCCTTGTCCTTGCCGGTCACCTCCTGCGACAGGAAGAACTGCACGACCAGAAACACCGAGAGCAGGAACACGATGGAGAGCACCAGCGTCGACAGAGCGTCGACGAATCCGGGCCAGTAGTTGAAGGCGCCTTCGCTGCGGCGGCCGCGGGCTAGAGCCATGCTCGCCTCTCAAATGCTGATTGCTTAACTCTTCTCGGGCTGGCGCGCGATGCGCTCCAGCAGGCGGCGGATCTCGCGGTTCTGCTCGCCCTGGCCGTCGGCCCATTCGCGGATCATCTGCTGCTCGGTGCGCATATGCGAGACCAGAGCCTGGATCGCTTCGGCGAGGCTCGCCATGGCCGCCGTGGTGCCGCGGCTGGCGCTGCCTTCCTCGAGCACGGAGCGCAGGCGCTCGACGGCCGCCTGAAGCTCGCCGCTGGCAACGCCGCCGCCACTGCTCGCGACGGCGGCGACTTCGCCGCTGCCGTATTCGCGCACGGTGGTGGCGAGCCAGTCTTCGAGGTCGGTGTAGAAGCGGTTCTGCGCCTGGCTCGATTGCAGATCGAGGAAGCCGAGGATCAGGGAGCCCGCGAGACCGAACAGCGAGCTCGAGAACGAAATGCCCATGCCGCCGAGCGGGGCGGCCAGGCCCTCCTTCAGCGTGTCGAACAGCGCGCCGGCATCGCCGCCGACCTTGAGCCCGTCGATCACCTTGCCGACCGAGCCGACCGTCTCGATCAGGCCCCAGAAGGTGCCGAGCAGGCCGAGGAACACCAACAGGCCGGTCATGTAGCGGGAGATGTCGCGGGCCTCGTCCAGGCGGGTCGCGATCGAATCGAGCAGATGCCGCATCGTCGTTTGCGTGATCGACATCCGCCCGGTGCGTTCACCGCCCAGGATCATCGCCATCGGCGCCAGCAGCTTGGGATGCCGGGCCGGTGCCAGGCCGGGATCGGCGATGCGGAAATTGTTGACCCAGGAGACCTCAGGATAGAGCCGGATGACCTGGCGGAAGGCCAGCACGATGCCGATGAACAGCACCGCCCCGATCAGGGCGTTCAGCCCGGGATTGGCGAAAAAGGCCTGGATGATCTGCTTGTAGAGCACCACGCCCACCAGCGCGCACAGCACCAGGAAAACCAGCATCCGCACCAGGAAGACGCTGGGGGAGGACAGTTTCGTGTACTCGATGTTGAGGGAGGAGCGGGGCGAGGCGCCTGGCGGCATGGCCGGTATCATCCGTTACGAAAGCTTGCTTGCATCCCACACTATGGCACAGCGCCCGCCCAAAAAAAGCGCCGGATGTGCGGATTTCGGGAAGGAGCCGCGGAACCCCAAGCTGAAACCGGGCTTTGATACGCCACATAGGCTGCAAAACTTCGGCATCCCCGTAGGCTGGCCTCGGCTTTTGCGCGGCGATCGTGCTGCTTCCGGCCGCCGGGACCTGGCCAGGGGAGGGGCTGCGTGAGCGTTGTTTCCGCGATCATGGGGACTGCCGAACGCGTGCCCTTGCCCGACGTGGTGGTCCGCGCCGCAATCCAGGGCCTGTGCTCCCGCACCGCAACCCGCCTCGCGGCGCTTGATGCGGTCGACGATGCCGCGTTCGCCGGCCGGATGATGTTGCGGCCGATCACCGGAGACGCCGCTGGCATTGAGATGAGGAATGTCGAATTGCCTGCGTCCTTCTTTGCGCAGGTGCTGGGCCCGAACCGCAAATACTCCTCCTGCTTCTACAAGACCGATGCAACGCCGCTCCAGGAAGCTGAGGAGGAGGCATTGCGCCAGACCGTCGCGCATGCCGGCCTCGCCGACGGGCAGACCATCCTCGAACTCGGCTGCGGCTGGGGCTCGCTGTCGCTGTGGATCGCGCGGCAGTTTCCGCATGCCAAGGTGACGGCGGTGTCGAGCTCGCGATCGCAGCGCGCCTATGTCGAGGAGATCGCGCGCCAGCGCGGCCTGCTGAACCTGCGCGTCGTCACATCAGACATGAACGTGTTCGCGCCGGAGGGCCAGTACGACCGCATCGTCTCGGTCGAGATGTTCGAGCACATGATGAACTGGCGCAAGCTGATGACGCGCGTGCGATCATGGCTGGCGCCCGACGGGCGCTTCTTCATCCACATCTTCACCCATCGCGCCGGCTCCTATGTCTTCGACCGCACCAATCGCGAAGACTGGATCGCGCAGCATTTCTTCACCGGCAGCGTAATGCCGAGCCATCAGCTCGTCAGGCAATATGATGATATCTTCCGGGTCGAGAAGGAATGGCGCTGGAGCGGCACTCATTATCAGCGAACGGCGAACGACTGGCTCGCCAATTTCGACGCGCATCGCGACGCGATCGAATCCTCCTTGCGCAAGATCTACGGTGAGGACATCGCGTCGTGGATGCGGCGCTGGCGCTGGTTCTTTCTCGCCACCGCAGGCCTGTTTGGTTATGCCGACGGAACGGAGTGGGGCGTCAGCCACTACAGGATGAAGGCGGCGGTCAACTGAACGCGATGTTCTGTCGCAGCGGGCCGTGACGGAACCTGACTCACAATCCGGTGAATCCAAAAAAATCAGCCTGAAGTCAGCGCCATAGCGGCGTGTGACATTGAGCCGCCCGCGCGATCCGTTGCGTCGCGGCGCGTCCATTCTATTTTGGCGGCACCAGTCGCGATAGTCCAGAACGGGCTCGCGCGACGCTCGATCGGTTTCAACAATCTTGGGGCACGCTACTTCATGTCAGGACTTCGAGCGCGATCGGCATGCGTTGCAATGATGCTCGCGGCCTTTGCGCCGCTGCTATCCGCTTGCGACGAATCTTCGTCCGCCGTCTCTGCCGCGCAGCCTGTCGAACCCGATGTCAGCATCGTCATGGTCAAGCCGCAACCGCGCGCCGTGGTTCGTGAGCTGCCGGGTCGGATCTCGCCGACGCGCGTTGCCGAGGTGCGGCCGCGTGTGTCAGGCATCGTGGTCGAGCGGTTGTTTCGCCAGGGCGGCGAGGTGAAGGCGGGCGATCCGCTCTATCGCATCGATCCGCGTCCATTCGAGGTCGAGGTGATGGCCAACGAGGCGGCGCTTGCCAAGGCCGATGCTGCGTTGAAGCAGGCGCAGCAGCAGGCGCGCCGCATCGCGACGTTGACCAGCCAGCGCGCCGCGCCCGAAGCCGAGAACGAAAAGACCATCGCCGCCGAGCTACAGGCCAAGGCCGAAGTGGAAGGGCGCAAAGCCGAGCTCGCGCGGGCAAAGCTCAACCTCGATTATGCGACCGTGCGCGCGCCGATCGACGGCGTGGTCGGCGCGGCGCTGGTCAGCGAAGGCGCGCTGGTCGTGCAGAACGAGACCAATCTCGCCACCGTGCAGCAACTCGATCCCGTCTATGCCGACTTCACCCAGTCGGTGACGGAGCTCAATCAGCTGCGCCGCGCTTTCGAGAGCGGCGATCTCGATCGCATCGCGGCCGATGCCGCCAAGGTTCGCCTCGTGCTCGACGACAACACCACCTATGGGCTGGACGGCAAATTGCTGTTCTCCGATGCCAAGGTCGATGCCCATACCGGCCAGGTGACCTTGCGCGGCGAGTTCCGCAATCCCAGGGGCGAACTGCTGCCCGGCATGTATGTCCGCGTCCGCACCGAGCAGGGCCTCGATAGCGACGCCATCGCAGTGCCGCAGCAGGCCGTCCAGCGCAACGGCGGCGGCGGCAGCGAGGTGTTCGTCGTCAAGGGCGACAATCGCGTCGCGGTGCAGCCGATTCGCACCGGTTCGGTGCAGGACGGCGTCTGGTTCGTCACCGAGGGCCTGAAGGCCGGCGACAAGGTCGTGGTCGAAGGCTTCCAGAAGTTCGCAGCCGGCGACAAGGTCAAGCCGCAGTCCTGGTCCGAGGCCGAGGCGGGCGCGGACGTCAGGCACACGCAGCAGGCCACGCGGTAACGCCGCATGCCGAGCTTCTTCATCGACAGGCCGATTTTCGCCTGGGTCGTCGCGCTGTTCATCTGTCTGATGGGCGCGATCTCGATCCCGCTGCTGCCGATCGCGCAATATCCGATCATCGCGCCGCCCTCGATCTCGATCTCGACGAGCTACCCGGGCGCGTCGCCGGAAAACCTCTACAACAGCGTCACGCGGCTGATCGAGGAGGAACTGAACGGCGCCTCCGGCATCCTCAACTTCGAATCCACCAGCGACTCGCTCGGCCAGGTCGAGATTACAGCCAATTTCCAGCCGGGTACCGATACCAGCGCGGCCTCGGTCGAGGTGCAGAACCGCATCAAGCGCGTCGAGGCGCGCCTGCCACGCGCGGTGATCCAGCAAGGCATCCTGATCGAGGAAGCCTCGAGTGCGGTGCTTCAGATTATTACATTGAATTCGACGGACGGCAGTCTCGACGAAGTCGGTCTCGGCGACTTCATGATCCGCAACGTGCTCGGTGAAATCCGCCGTATCCCCGGCGTCGGCCGTGCCACGCTCTATTCGACCGAACGCAGCCTTCGCGTCTGGGTCGATCCGGCAAAACTCGTCGGCTATGGGCTGACCGCTGACGACGTCAACAAGGCGATATCCGCTCAGAATGCACAAGTTGCCTCTGGCAGCATCGGCGCCGAGCCGTCGGCCGCGACCCAGCGCACCTCGGCTTTGGTGTTGGTCAAGGGCCAGTTGGCCTCGCCCGATGAATTCGGCGCCATCATCCTGCGCGCCAACGCGGACGGTTCGACCGTGCGGTTGCGTGACGTCGCCCGGATCGAGGTCGGCGGTCTCAGCTACCAGTTCAACACTCGCCTTGACGGCAAGCCGACCGCGGGTCTCTCCGTGCTGATGTCGCCGACCGGCAACGCGCTGGCGACCGCGAGCGCGGTCGAGGCGAAGATGAAGGAGCTGTCGCGCTTCTTCCCGGCCAACATCTCCTACGAGATCCCCTACAACATCACGCCCGTGGTCGAGGCCTCGATCAAGAAGGTGCTGTCGACGCTGTTAGAGGCCGTGGTGCTGGTATTCGTGGTGATGTTCCTTTTCTTGCAGAACATCCGTTACACCATCATCCCGACCATCGTGGTGCCGGTGGCGCTGCTCGGCGCCTGCACCACGCTGCTGCTCGCCGGCTATTCCATCAACATGCTCGGCATGTTCGGCATGGTGCTCGCGGTCGGCATCCTCGTCGACGACGCCATCGTCGTGGTGGAGAACGTCGAGCGCATCATGGCGGAGGAAGGCCTGTCGCCGAAGGACGCGACGCGGAAAGCCATGTCGCAGATATCAGGCGCGATCATCGGCATTACGCTGGTGCTGATGGCGGTGTTCGTGCCGATGGCGTTTTTTCCTGGCTCGGTCGGCATCATCTATCGCCAGTTCTCGGTGACGATGATTGCAGCGATCGGCTTCTCCGCCTTCCTGGCGCTGTCGCTGACGCCGGCGCTGTGTGCGACCTTGCTCAAGCCTGTCGCGGCCGGCCACGGCCATGCGAGGCGCGGCGTGTTCGGTTGGTTCAATCGCATGCTCGAAGGCGGCAAGGAAGGTTATTCCCGCACGGTCGGCTTCTCGCTCAAGCGCACCGGCCGCCTGATGCTGGTCTATGCTGCGCTGCTGGTTGGCCTGTCCTGGGCCTTCGTCAGCCTGCCCGGCGGCTTCCTGCCCGTCGATGACCAGGGCTTTGTCACCACCGACGTGCAGACGCCGTCCGACTCCTCCTACGGCCGCACCGAGGCCGTGATCGAGAAGGTGGAAAAATATTTGGCGCAACGGCCGGGTGTCGATAACGTCACCTTTCTTACCGGCTTCAGCTTCTCCGGCCAGGGCATGAACACTGCGCAGGCCTTCATCACCTTGAAGGACTGGTCGGAGCGCGGGCCGAAGGATTCAGCGGCGGCTGTTGTCAATGACATCAACCGCGATCTGTCCGCCTCGATCCGCGACGCCAAGATCTCGGCGCTGCAGCCGCCGCCGATCGACAATCTCGGCAACTCCTCCGGCTTCTCGTTCCGCCTGCAGGATCGCGGCCAGAAGGGCTATCCGGCGCTGATGAAGGCCGCCGACCGGTTGGTCGCGGAGGCCAATGCCAGCCCGGTGCTTCAGAAGGTCTATGTCGAAGGCCTGCCCGAGGCCGGCGTGGTCAATCTCGTGATCGACCGCGAGAAAGCCGGCGCCTTCGGCGTCACCTTCGAGGACATCAACAATACGATCTCGACCAATCTCGGCTCGAACTACATCAACGATTTCCCGAACCGCGGCCGCATGCAGCGCGTCGTGGTGCAGGCCGACAGCCGCGACCGCATGAAGACCGAGGACATCCTCAACTACAACGTCAAGAACAGCCGCGGCCAGCTGGTGCCGTTCTCCTCCATCGCCACGGTCGAATGGTCGCGCGGCCCGACCCAGATCGCCGGCTTCAACTATTATCCGGCGGTGCGCATCTCGGGCGAAGCGAAGCCCGGCTTCACCTCGGGCGATGCCATCGCCGAGATGGAGAGGCTCGCCGGCAAGCTGCCGCGCGGCTTCGGCTATGAATGGACCGGACAGTCCCTCCAGGAGAAGCTGTCGGGCTCGCAGGCGCCGTTCCTGCTGGCACTCTCCGTTTTCGTAGTGTTTCTGTGTCTCGCGGCACTGTACGAGAGCTGGACCATCCCGCTCGCGGTGCTGCTCACCGTGCCGCTTGGCATCGTCGGCGCCGTGGTCGCGGCCATGTTGCGCGGCCTGCCCAACGACGTCTATTTCACCGTCGGCCTGATCACCATCATCGGCCTCGCCGCTAAGGATGCGATCCTGATCATCGAGTTCGCCAAGGATCTGCGCAAAGAAGGCAAGCCGCTGGTGGAAGCGACGATCGAAGCCTGCCGCCTGCGCTTCCGCCCGATCCTGATGACGGGTCTTGCCTTCATCTGCGGCGTGCTGCCGATGGCCATCGCCCACGGCGCCGGCGGCGCCAGCCAGCAAGCGCTCGGCTCCGTCGTGATGGGCGGCATGATCGCGGTGGTCATCCTGGCGCTGCTGATGGTGCCGGTGTTCTTCGTCTCCGTGCAGCGTGTCCTGGCGGGGGACAGGGACAAGGAAGAGAAAAAGGCTGAGACGTATGGACCGCCTGCGCCGGCGGGAGCCGGCCACTAAGGTCCAACAGGCCTTCGGCTTGCTTTCCCTGAGGCGTCGATCCAGACTGCATCCCTGGATTGAAAGGATGTACACTCGCGCACCACCGCGAATGCACGTAGAGCCTGCCCATTGAGAGCGTGTGATGCGTCTGACCGACATTGCGATCTCGAACTATCGCTCCATTAGGCGGCTCTCCATACCAATCCACCCGCTGTCCGTCTTTGTCGGCGAGAATGGCGTCGGCAAATCCAACCTCTACAAGTCCCTGTCGCTGTTGCGCGACGCGGCGACCGGGCGGATCACGCGCACGATCGCCGACGAAGGCGGATTGAATTCGGTGTGCTGGTCCGGGCTCCGCAAACGCGGTGAAGACGGACGGCTGCGGTTATCAGCCAGATTCGACAGCATCAGATATTCCATTGAGCTCGGATTTCCCGCCCCGCTCGAGGCGGCGTTTTCCGGCGAGCCGATGATCAAGAGCGAAAGCATCGAGGCGACGCGGGGCAAGCGCACCGTTCAAATGATGGAACGAAAGAATTCGCTCGTCAGCGTCCGCGGCGACAGCGGCGCATGGATCAACCACAAGGATGCGGTGTTGCCGTCAGAGACGGCGCTTGCGGGCTTTTCCGATGGCCAGGAATGCCCTGAAATCCAATTGGTCAGAGCCGCGATGCTGGGCTGGCGGTTCTATCATGACTTCCGTACTGATCCGGCGTCACCGATACGTAAGCCCTGTCTGGCGATCACGACGCCTTCGCTCAGCGCCGATGGCACCGATTTGGCCGCGGCGCTGGCGACACTTTATACCATCAGGGGAGATGCCAGCGACCTGCAGGACGCAGTCGAGGATGCATTTCCGGGCGCTGAGCTCCGCGCCTGGGAGGAAGGCGGCCTGTGTGATTTTGACCTGCAACTGACGGATATGCCGCGGCCGTTCAGGGCTCACGAATTGTCCGACGGGACGCTGAAATACATTTGCCTGCTCGCGGTGTTCATGGGCTATCGATTGCCGCCGTTCATTGCACTGAACGAACCCGAGACCAGCCTGCATCCGTCGCTGCTGGCGCCATTGGCCCGGTTGATCGTCAGGGCCTCACGCCGCGCCGACATCTGGATCGTCACCCATTCGGAGCAACTGATGGAGGCGTTGCGAAGCGAGAGCTCGGTCCCGCTTCGCCGGGTGATCAAGGCGAAAGGCGCCACGACGATCGAGGGCCTGACCCTCGGCGGTGAATATCGCGAGGAGGAATCGGAAGACGACGATTCTTGAGTTCTGCAGATCGAGCCGTCGCCCGTATCCTTACGAAAGCTTCATCTTTCTCCGAGGGAACCGAACGCCGAGCAATCTGCTTGCACGCGGGGTTCGGGGTTCCACGGAGAAATCGTCCGAATGTTGCAGAAGATGCTTGCCGCTGCCGCCGTCGGCACCGGCGTGCTTGTGATGTCGAGCTTCACCGCGTCGGCGGCGATCGTCTGCCGGGGCCACACCTGCTGGCATACGCATGAGGCCTACGAGTTTCCGCACGAAGCGGGTGTCGTCGTCCATGAGGACAATTGGCACTGGGGTCCGCGCGAAAAGTTTGCCTTCCGCGAGCACGAGGGCCGCGGCTATTGGCACGGCCGCAAATGGGTGGCGTGGTAAGAGGCTGCGCGATGTGAGTCTGCAGGCCGCAATTGCGCGGCCTCCTACTTCCGCAAAATCTTCACCAGCTCCCCGTGCACGAACTCATTCCCGCACACCACATGCCCGGTCACCAGTGGATCGCCTGGGGTCGCGATATCGCTCACGGTGCCACCGGCTTCGCGCACCATCAGCACGCCGGCGGCGATGTCCCAGGATTGCAGGTTGCGCTCCCAATAGCCGTCGAGGCGGCCGGCGGCGACGAAGGCCAGGTCGAGTGAGGCGGCGCCGAAGCGGCGCAGGCCTGCGACACGGTCCTGGATCGCGGCCATCTCGCGGCGGAATTCCTCGTGGTCGCCGCGGCCAATGTGGGGCAGGCCGCAGGCCACGACGCATTCGTGGAGCTGGCGCCGGCCGGCCACGCGCAGGCGCTGGTCGTTGAGGAAGACGCCCTTGCCCCGCTCGGCGATGTAGAGCTCGTCATTGGCGGGGTTGTAGATCACGCCGGCGATGATGGTGCCCTCGCGCACGAGCCCGATGGAGATCGCGAATTGCGGGATTCCGTGCAGGAAGTTGGTGGTGCCATCAAGGGGATCGACGATCCAGGTGTGGCTCTTGTCGCTGCCCTCGCGAGTGCCGCCTTCCTCGCCGATGAAGCCGTAGCCGGGCCGCGCCTTGGAGAGGTCCTGGTAGAGGATCTCCTCGGCGCGCTTGTCCGCGAGGGTGACGAAATTGGCCGGGCCCTTGAGCGAGACCTGGAGATGCTCGATCTCGCCGAGATCGCGCTTGAGGCTGCGGCCGGCGCGGCGCGCGGCTTTGACCATGACGTTGATAGTGGCGGAATACAGCATGAGATCAGTCTTTGACGGGGGAGGGGCGCGGAACCACGCCATTTGAGGAGATGGGGTGCCTCGCGAGGGGGCAAACGTCAAGTCATTGCGTCAAGTCATTGCCTCAGGTCATCGTGCCCCAAGCCATTTTTTGGCCGCGGCCTCCGCCTTGGCGCGGTCGTCGGCCGGCAGCTCGGAAAACTGCTTGTCGAGCTCCGGGTCGCCCTTGCCGGAGGTTTTGGCGACCAGATGCCATTTGAATCCCTCGACCTTGTCCACCGATGTGCCCATTCCGTTGATCAGGACCCAGGCGAGGCGGTTCTGGGCAATCGCGCTGCCCTGGCGGGACGCCTTGCGCAGCAACGCGACGGCTGCGGGCTGGTTCTGGGGCGTGCCGGTGCCGTTGAACAGGGCAATGGCATATTCGACCTCGGCATCCACATTGTCGGCCAGCGAGGCGGCCTGGAGCAGCCGCACCGACCGTTCGAGGTCCTTCGGCACTCCGGTGCCTTCCTTGTAGAAGGTCGCAAGCGCGTATTGCGCCTCCGGCAAGCCGGCATCGGCCGCCTGGCGCAACAGCTCGGCGGAGCGATTGACGTCCTGCGGCAGGGTTTGTCCGTCGAGATAAAGCAAAGCGAGGTTATAGGCCGCCTTGGGCTCGCCGAGCTTGGCGGCGGAAGCCATCAGCTTGACCGCCTCCCCCTTGTCGACTGGCCCGCCGCGGCCGGCGATGCGCAGCATGGCGAGCGCGAACATCGCCTCGCGGTCGCCGGCATCGGACGCGCGCTTGTACCACTCGATCGCCTTGGCGTAGTCGCGCCTGATCCCCATCGCATTGGAATAGAGCTCGCCCAGCATGGTCATCGCCTTGGCGTCGCCGGTCTTGGCGCGCGCGCTGGCGAGTTCGAAGGCGGTCTTGTACTGGCCGCGCTGATAGGCGCCGAACACCAGATCGACGTTGGGATTGTCGGGGGCTGGTGCGGGGATCACCGTCGCAGGCAGCGCCGGGGTCGGCGACGCCGACGGCTTTGGCGCTGGCGCGGCTTCCTTCTTCTTGGTGATCGCGTGCGGCGCGACCTTGGGCTTGTCCTTGGCCGGCTCTTTAGGCTTCGGCTTCTCAGCCGGAGCGCTCGGGATGGTGGCCGGCGGCGTGATCTGGAGCTGCGCGAGCGCGGGTGTCGCCAGCAGCAGCGTGGTCAGAAGGGTGATGCGCGGGAGCGTCATGCCGGGCGCTGGCTCTGACCCGCCGCAACAGCCGTGAAGGCCTTCTTGATCGCGCCGTCGGCCTCGATCAGGGCGGCCTTGGGCCCGCGCGGATCGGCCCAGATGAAATCGCCGACCAGCACGAAATCGGCGCCGCTGGCGGCGAAGTCGTGAGCCTCTTCCAACGAAATGGCGTAGCCGACGCAGGGCGGCTCGAACAGCTCGGCCCACCAGTCCAGCCGCTCCGCGATCGCCTGTGACGACGGCCGCTGTCCCTTCGCGTCCGGCTCGCCGAACAGCAAATAATCCGCGCCGATCTCGCCTGCATCCATGGAATGGTGTCGCGTCGTCAGCCCGCCGACGCCGGCGATGCGATCGGGTTTGAGCGATGGCAGCGCCTCTTTCAGCGCGGCGATACCGGGCAGATGCGCGCCATCGGCGCCGCCGCGCGCGACGATTTCAGGATGGCCGTCGACGAGCAGGGCCGCGCCCGCATTCTGCACGACCGGCGCCAGCGCCTTGATCCGCGAGATCATGGTGCGCTGGTCGGTCTCCTTCAGCCGCACCAGCACGGCCGCGACATCGGCTGCCGCGAGCAGGTCAGGCAAGCCGGCGAGGAGCGCGGCGGGATCATCGACCACGGGCGTCGAGAGATAGAGGCGCGGCGCCGGGCGCGGCGGAGGCGGTTTGTTCGACAAGATCTAGGCTGCCTTCTGTTCCAGGCTGCTTTGCCATTCGCCCCGGGAGGCGAGGCCGTTCATGCGGGCGCGATGGCTGAATGCGTTCTGCCCGGCCGTAACATTCTCAGGCCGACCCGACCAGGCCTTCTGCGGCGCGGCCTGCAGCGCCCGGCCGTAGGAGAAGGTCAGGCCCCAGGGCAGCGGACCGAGCTTGTGCATGGCGTTGAGATGCGCGGTCGCCTCTTCGTCCGACTGGCCGCCGGAGAGGAAGGCGATGCCGGGCACCGCCGCGGGCACGCAAGCCTTCAGCAGCCGGATCGTCTTCTCGGCGACCTCCTCGACGGAGGCCTGCTTTGCGCATTTCTTGCCCGAGATCGCCATGTTCGGCTTCAGCACCATGCCCTCGAGCGCGACGCGCTGCAGGCGCAGCTCCTGGAAGGTCTTGTTGAGCACGCGTGTCGTCACATCATAGCAGCGATCGATGTCGTGATCGCCGTCCATCAGCACTTCAGGCTCGACGATCGGCACGATCTGCGCGGCCTGGCACAGCGCGGCGTAACGTGCCAGTGCGTGGGCATTGACGCTGATCGCGGTCATCGAGGGGATACCGCTCGCAATATCGATCACGGCGCGCCATTTGGCGAAACGCGCGCCGCGCTCGTAATATTTCTTCAAGCGTTCGGCGAGCTTGTCGAGCCCCACGGTGACGAGTTCGCCCGGGCACATCGGCAGGGCTTGCGTGCCCTCGTCGACCTTGATGCCGGGAATGGCGCCGCCACTCTCGATCAGCTTGATCAGCGGCGTGCCGTCCTTTGCATCCTGCCAGATCGTCTCGTCATAGAGGATCACGCCGGAGATGTACTGGCTCATGGCCTCCTTCGCGCGGAACAGCATCTCGCGATAGTCGCGACGGTTGGCTTCGGTCGATTCCACGCCGATGGCGTCGAACCGCTTCTTGATGGTGCCGGAGGATTCGTCGGCGGCAAGGATGCCCTTGCCCGGCGCGACCATGGCGGTCGCAACCCTGTTGAGCTCAGTCAGATTCATCGAGAGGTCCTCCCAAAACGATTCTGCCCTTGCCTGTGAAGTTAGACCGTTCTCGGGCAATTGCCGAGTTAACGTTGGTCGCAGGGTAACGGGGGGAGGCCGGGGTTGTTCGGCTCTCCCCGCTTGCGGGGAGAGGCCGGAATGCGCGCGATCAGCGCGGATTCCGGGTGAGGGGGACTCTCTTCGCGAGTCCACTGCCAGCGCCCCTGGGAAGACCCACCTCTCCCCGCAAGCGGGGAGAGGGGGAGGATAGAGCGGTTCAAGCTTACGCCACCTTCGCGATCGCTTACGCGACCTTGGGATCCAGCTCGCCCTTGGCGTAGCGCTTGGCCATCTCGGCGGGGGTCAGGATCTTCTTGAACTTGGCGGCTTGCCCCGCGGTATTGAACTCCTGGAGCCGCTGCTTGCACAGCTTGGTCATGGCCTCCATCGCCGGCTTCAGATACTTGCGCGGATCGAACTCTTCCGGATTGTCCTTGAGCACTTTCCGAATCTGGCCCGTCATGGCCATCCGGTTGTCGGTGTCGATGTTGATCTTGCGCACGCCGTTCTTGATGCCGCGCTGGATCTCGGCAACAGGCACGCCCCAGGTCGGCTTCATCTTGCCGCCATAGGCGTTGATGATGTCCTGCAGGTCCTGCGGCACTGAGGAGGAGCCGTGCATGACGAGATGGGTGTTCGGCAGCTTGCGGTGGATCTCCTCGATCACGTTCATGGCGAGGATGTCGCCGTCAGGCTTGCGGGTGAATTTGTAGGCGCCGTGAGAAGTCCCCATGGCGATCGCGAGCGCGTCGACCTTGGTCTCCTGCACGAACTTCACGGCCTCGTCCGGATTGGTCAGCAGCTGGTCGTGGCTGAGCTTGCCTTCGGCGCCGTGGCCGTCTTCCTTGTCGCCCATGCCTGTTTCGAGCGAGCCGAGGACGCCGAGTTCACCCTCGACCGAGATGCCGCCGAGATGGGCCATGTCGGTCACGGTCTTGGTGACGCCGACATTGTAATTCCAGTCGCCCGGGGTCTTGCCGTCGGCCTTCAGCGAGCCGTCCATCATCACCGAGGTGAAGCCGGCCTGGATCGCGGTCATGCAGGTCGCGGCCTCGTTACCGTGATCGAGATGCACGCAGACCGGAATGTGCGGATAGATTTCGGTGACCGCGTCCATCATGTGCTTGAGCATGACGTCGTTGGCGTATGAGCGGGCGCCGCGCGAGGCCTGGATGATGACGGGCGCGTCGACCTGGTTGGCCGCGTCCATGATCGCCAGCGCCTGCTCCATGTTGTTGATGTTGAAGGCCGGTACGCCGTAATCGTTCTCAGCCGCATGGTCGAGCAATTGACGCAACGTGATCCGAGCCATCTGTCATTTCTCCCTTTGGGCCCTCAGGGCCGCTTGCTTCTCGTCGGCGAATTACTTCGTGCGCAGAACTTCGACGCCGGGCAGAGGCTTGCCCTCCATCCATTCAAGGAATGCGCCGCCGGCGGTCGAGACATAGGTGAACCGGCCGGCAACCTGGGCCTGGTTGAGGGCAGCCACAGTGTCGCCGCCGCCCGCGATCGAAACCAGCTTCTTGGCCTTGGTGCGCTCCGCGGCGTGCTTGGCCGCCGCGACCGTGCCGCGGTCGAACGGCTGCATTTCGAAGGCGCCGAGCGGCCCGTTCCAGACCAGCGTCGCGGCATCGTCGATGGCCGCGTGGATGCGCGCGATCGACTGCGGGCCGACGTCCAGGATCATGCCGTCGGCCGGGATCGCATCGAGGCCGTAGGCGTGCGAGGGCGCATTCGCCGCGAAGTGATAGGCGACAGTGGCGTCGACCGGCAGGATGATGGCGCAGTTGGCGGCGTCCGCCTTCTCCATGATCCGCAGTGCGGTCGGCGCGAGGTCCTTCTCGGCCAGCGACTTGCCGACGCCGACGCCCTGGGCGTGCAGGAAGGTGTTGGCCATGCCGCCGCCGATCACGAGCGCGTCGACCTTGGTGACGAGGTTTTCCAGGAGATCGATCTTGGTCGAGACCTTGGCGCCGCCGATGATGGCGATGACGGGCTTGGTCGGCGAGCCCAGCGCCTTTTCGAGCGCATCGAGCTCGGCCTGCATGGTGCGGCCGGCATAGGCCGGCAGCTTGTGGCCGAGGCCTTCGGTCGAGGCATGGGCGCGGTGCGCGGCCGAGAACGCGTCGCTGACCCAGATGTCGCCGAGCTTTGCCAATTCTGCGACGAAGGCCGGATCGTTCTTCTCTTCTTCTTTATGGAAGCGGGTGTTTTCCAGGCAGAGGATCTCGCCGTCCTTCAGGGCTGCAACCGCCTTGGCGGCGGGCTCGCCGATGCAGTCGTCGGCGAACGCGACAGGCTTCTTCACGACCTGCGCCAGCGCCTGCGCGACCGGCAGAAGCGAATCCTTGGCGTCGCGGCCCTTGGGCCGGCCGAAATGCGCGAGCAGGATGACCTTGCCGCCCTTGTCCGAGATTTCGGTGATGGTCGGCGCGACGCGCTCGAGCCGGGTCGCGTCCGTGACGCGGCCGTTGTCCATCGGCACGTTGAGATCGACGCGCAGCAGCACGCGCTTGCCCTTCACGTCGACGTCGTCGAGGGTGCGGAATTTGTTGGTCATCTCTGACTCTCTTGTCCCGGGCGCATTGCGGCACGAAGCGCCGCTGTGCAGAACCGGGACCTACGCTGGAGGAACATGGGTCCCGGATCTGCGAAGCAGCGTTTCACGCTGCGTCGCGTCCGGGACACGAGAGCGGAGTTAGATCACCTTCGACATCGCAACGGCGGTGTCCGCCATGCGGTTCGAAAAACCCCACTCGTTGTCGTACCAGGACATCACGCGCACCAGCGTGCCGTTCTGCACCTTGGTCTGGTCCTCGTGAAAGGTCGAGGAGTGCGGATCGTGGTTGAAGTCGATCGAGACGTTCGGCGCGTTGGTGTAGCCGAGCACGCCCTTGAGCTGCTGCTCCGAGGCGCGCTTCATCGCCGCGTTGATTTCCTTGGCGTCGGTGGCGCGCTTGGCGACGATCTTGAGGTCGACGACCGAGACGTTCGGGGTCGGCACGCGGATCGCAACGCCGTCGAGCTTGCCCTTCAACTCGGGCAGCACGAGGCCGATGGCCTTGGCGGCGCCGGTCGAGGTCGGGATCATCGACATCGCAGCCGCACGGCCGCGGTAGAGATCCTTGTGCAGCGTGTCCAGGGTCGGCTGGTCGCCCGTGTAGGCGTGGATCGTGGTCATGAAGCCGGTCTCGATGCCGACGAGGTCGTTCAGCACCTTGGCGATCGGCGCGAGGCAGTTGGTGGTGCAGGAGCCGTTGGAGACGACCATGTGATCTTTGGTCAGCGTCTCGTGGTTGACGCCGTAGACGATGGTGGCGTCGGCGCCGTCAGCGGGCGCGGAGACCAGCACGCGCTTGGCGCCGGCGGTCAGATGCGCGGAGGCCTTGTCCTTCGAGGTGAAGATGCCGGTACACTCCAGCGCGATGTCGACGCCGAGATCCTTCCACGGCAGCTTCGAGGGATCGCGCTCGGCGCTCACCTTGATCTTGCCATTGCCGAGGCTGATCGAGTCACCCTCGACCGTCACCGTGCCGGGGAAGCGGCCATGGACGCTGTCGTAACGAAGGAGATGAGCGTTGGTCTCGACCGGGCCGAGGTCGTTGATGCCGACGACCTCGATGTCCTTGCGCCCCGACTCCGCGATCGCCCGCAGGACGTTGCGGCCGATGCGGCCAAAACCGTTGATTGCCACGCGGACTGCCATGTTTCGTCTCCTTCAATGACCGTTGTCATCCCGCACAGCGCGCTTCTAACGCGCCGGCGAGGGTTTTTTAGGGGCGGACGCCCGGTTCGGCCGGGCGGTGCTTGATCATATGGAAGACTACGTAGTCCTTTTTTCGGGCAAGCTCAACTCTCAGGAAACGCGCTTCACGACGGCGTTAACCGCAGCCTCGGCGGTAATGCCAAAGTGTTTGAAAAGGTCCTTTGCCGGCGCGCTGGCGCCAAAGGAATGCATGCCCACGAATTCGCCATCCTGGCCGATCACGGCGTCCCAGCCCCAGCGCACGGCCGCCTCGATCGCGACCTTCACCGGCGCATGGCCGATGATGGCGGCACGCTTGGCCTCTGGTTGCGCTAACAACAGCTCGAGCGAGGGCACCGAGACCACCCGCGACGCGATGCCGCGCTCGGCGAGCTGCTTCTGGGCGGCCACCGCGATCTCGACCTCGGAGCCGGAGGCGAACAGCGTCGCCTTGGCTTCACCCTGGGCTGCAACCAGTTCGTAGGCGCCTGATTGGCAGGCGTTCTCGTTGGCGGTGGTGCGGAGCTGCGGCAGGTTCTGCCGCGTCAGCGCCAGCACGGTCGGGCCATCGATCCGGTTCAGGGCAAGCTCCCAGCATTCGGCGACCTCGATGGCGTCGCAGGGGCGGAACACGCGCATGTTCGGAATCGCACGCAGCGCTGCGAGATGCTCGACCGGCTGATGGGTCGGACCGTCTTCACCAAGGCCGATGGAATCGTGCGTCATGACGTAGACGACGCCGGCGCCCATCAGCGCGGCCAGCCGCATCGCAGGGCGCGCGTAGTCGGTGAAGACGAGGAAGGTCGCGCCGTTCGGCGCGAAGCCGCCGTGCAGGAAGATGCCGTTCATCGCAGCCGCCATGCCGTGCTCGCGGATGCCGTAATGGATGAAGCGGCCCTTCGGCGTCTTGGCGGAGAAGGCGGTCGCCGACTTCGCCTTGTTGTTGTTGGAGCCGGTGAGGTCGGCGGAGCCGGCGAGGAATTCCATCGGCATCGCGCCGGCGATCACCTCGATGACGGCTTCCGACGATTTGCGGGTGGCCGCAGTCATCGGTTTTTCCAAAAGCTCCTTCTTGTAGGTGCGGAATGCCTTGGCGAGCGAGGCCGGTCGCTCATGACGCAGGCGGCGCTCGAACTCGGCGCGCTTGCGGCTGCCGAGTTCGCCGAGCCGCCCTTCCCATTCCTGCCGAGCGGCTGCGCCGCGGCTGCCGGCTGCGCGCCAGGCCTTCAGCACGTCGTCGGGCACGGAGAACGGCTCGAGCGAGATGCCGAGATTTTCCTTGGCGGCCTTGAGCTCGTCGGCGCCGAGCGCTTCGCCATGCGCCTTCGCGGTGCCGGCCTTGTGCGGCGCGCCGAAACCGATGGTGGTGCGGCAGGCGATCAGCGTCGGCTTGTTGGACTTTTGCGCGCGGGTGATCGCAGCCGCGATGGCGGCCTGATCATGACCGTCGATCTTCTCGGCGGCCCAGCCGGCCGACTTGAAGCGCTTCACCTGGTCGACCGAGTCGGAGATCGAGGTCGGGCCGTCGATCGAGATGCCGTTATCGTCGTAGAGCACGATCAGCTTGCCGAGCTTCCAGTGGCCGGCCATCGCGATCGCTTCCTGCGACACGCCTTCCATCAGGTCGCCGTCGGAGGCGATCACATAGGTGTGGTGATCGACGATCTTCCTGCCGAACTCGGCGGCGAGCATCTTCTCGGCGAGCGCCATGCCGACCGCGGTCGAGATGCCCTGGCCGAGCGGGCCGGTGGTGGTCTCGATGCCCTTGGTGTGGAAATTCTCGGGATGCCCCGGTGTCAGCGAGCCGAGCTGGCGAAAGTTCTTGAGCTGGTCCAGCGTCATCGCTTCGTTGCCGGTCAAGTACAGCAGCGCGTAGAGCAGCATCGAGCCGTGGCCGGCCGACAGCACGAAACGGTCGCGGTCGGGCCAGTCGGTTGCAGCCGCATCGTATTTCAGGAATTGCGTGAACAGCACCGTGGCCATGTCGGCGGCGCCCATCGGCAGGCCGGGATGGCCCGACTTCGCCTTCTCGACGGCATCCATTGCGAGGCCGCGGATTGCGTTGGCCATGCGGTTGTGGTCGACCTGCGTCATGTCTGAAATCCGTCTGAAATGAAGCGCTTGGCGGCGGTTCGCCCGCGCGGAAAGGAGCCTTTCGGCCTCGGAAGGTCGGGGCTGGGATAGCATCTCGGTTCCGGCAGGCCAAGGCAATCAAACGCGCCACGACCCGAAAAGCTGCTTATCGGTGCATAGTTTCGCGGCGACGTTGCGCTTGGCTAGCTTGCCACGTAAATTTCTGCTTCTAACCGCTTGCCGAACCGAGTCTTTTGCCGGGCGGCAGGCCCCCGAGGTAAAGGTTACGCAAGCCCACAGGTTCCGCCGCTGACTGCATGAACGATCGCGTTTCCAAAAGCTCTGCCATGACGGAGTCCTCCGCCGTCGAGATCGAGATCGCGACCCGCAGACTCACGGCGGCGCTCGACGCGCTCGAAAGCGCGGTCGAGCGGCGGCGCGACGCCGACCGCGATGAGAACGAGCTTGCGACGCGAATCCAGGCGCTGGGCGCAGACCGCTCGCGCTTAGCCGACGAGCTCGATGGTGCGCTGATGAAGGCGCGCAAGCTCGAGCGCACCAACCGCGAGATCTCCGACCGGCTGGACTCCGCGATCGTGACGATACGCTCGGTGCTCGATACCGGAGAGGACGGATGAGCCACATCAACGTCACCATCAACGCCCGGCAATACCGCATGGCCTGCGAGGAAGGCCAGGAGGTGCGGCTGTTGAAGCTCGCCGAAAGCCTGGAGACGCGGATCCAGTCGCTGCGTGGGAAATTCGGTGAGATCGGCGATGCGCGACTTACCGTGATGGCGGCGCTGACCGTCTGCGACGAGCTGGTCGACGCCGGCAATCGCATCCGCACCATGGAGCAGGAGCTGGTCGAGCTCCGCGATTTCCGCAACGCCGCCGTCGAGCGCGCCCGGATCACGCAGACCGCCGTGGTCAACGCGCTGAACGCAGCGGCGGAGCGTATCGAGAAGTCGACGCAGGTGTTGAACCGGACCGTCGGGAATGGAATTGCGATCGGGTGATGGTCTCCTCTCCCTCTCCGCTGGGCGAGGACCCCCAAGAGCAGAGAACCGCACCCGCGCCTGCGGCGCGACCTCTCCCGCAAGCGGGAGAAGTGAGTAACCACCGGTTGGGCTGGCGATTCGTCAGTATCGTTGTTACATTGCGCGAGCGAGGCTGCGACGTGCGTCAGGAGCCATATATCCCCGGGGCCTTATCGATCCTTTAGGGAACTGTCCCTGGCCGGGCCCGTGGGCCCGGACATATGGTGCCCACCTACTTTCGTAGGGAACTCCGGGATCGAGTGCTTCAACGGCGTCCGCGGCTTCGCACTTTTGTTTGCTTGGTTCGTGCCTGTCGAAACGAGTGCGGCCAATTCGGCAGGTGTCATTCCCCGCGAAAGCGGGGAATCCAGTACGCCGCGGCTCTTGTGTGAATCGCCACCGCCTCTGAAATGCTGGATCACCCGCCCCGGTGCGCAAGGGTGCACAAGCGGGTGATGACCGTGGGGACCCTGCACATGTCCAACTCCAAATCCGAACTCCGCGCCAAAGCCCTCGCCGCGCGCGACGCACTCAGCGAGAAGAAGCGCAGCACCGCCGCGGCAAAGCTCGCCAAGCGTGGGCTGCCGTTCAAGCTGCTGCCCGGCAGCGTCGTCTCCGGTTACTCGCCGATCCGCAGCGAGATCGATCCGATGCCGTTGATGAAGAAGCTCGCGGAGGAGGGCGCCAGGCTGGCGCTGCCCTGCGTGACCGCGCGCGGCCAGTCGCTGATCTTCCGCATCTTCCATCCAAATGATCGCCTCATGCTCGGCCCGCTCGGCATCCCGGAGCCGTCGCCTGCGGCGAGCGAAGTCATTCCCGACGTTATGTTGACGCCGCTTGCGGCCTTCGACCGTCTGGGCCACCGCATCGGCTATGGTGCGGGGCATTATGATTTCACCTTTGCGCACTTGCGCAAAGCCAAGAACATCCTCGGCATCGGGCTCGCTTTTGCAGCGCAGGAGATCAAGGCGGTTCCGGCACTATCGCACGACGTGGCGCTGGATTATGTGCTAACGGAATCCGACGTGTTCGATTTCCGGAGTTCTGAAGTTGCGCATTCTCTTCGTGGGTGATGTCGTCGGCCGTAGCGGGCGCAACGCCATCGCCGAATTTCTGCCCGGCATGGTCAAGGACTGGTCCCTCGATTTCGTCGTCGTCAACGGCGAGAATTCGGCCGGCGGCTTCGGCATCACGGAAGCCATCTATCAGGAGTTTCTCGACGCCGGCGCCGATGCGGTGACGCTTGGCAATCACTCCTGGGACCAGCGCGAGGCGCTCGTCTTCATCGAGCGCGCCGAGCGCCTGGTGCGTCCCGCGAACTATCCGCGCGGCACGCCCGGCCGCGGCGCCGCTCTGGTCGAGACCAAGAACGGCAAGCATGCCCTCGTCGTCAACGCGTTGGGGCGCGTCTTCATGACCCCGTTCGACGATCCCTTCGCAGCGCTCGAGCGCGAGTTGGGTGCCTGTCCGCTCGGCGTCGCGGCCGACGCTATCGTCGTCGACTTCCATTGCGAGGCGAGTAGCGAGAAGCAGGGCGTCGGCTTCTTCTGCGACGGCCGCGCCAGCCTGGTCGTCGGCACCCACACCCATGTGCCGACCGCCGATCACCAGATCCTGTCGGGCGGCACTGCCTACATGACCGACGCCGGCATGACCGGCGATTACGACTCCATCATCGGCATGCAGAAGGAGGAGCCGCTGCGGCGATTCACGTCCGGGATTCCGTCGGGGCGCTTCGAGCCGGCCGCGGGCGTTGCGACGCTGAGTGGCGTGGCGGTCGAGACGGATGACGCAACGGGCCTCGCGCTGCGGATTGCACCGGTGCGCGCAGGCGGAAGGCTGGAGCCGGCGACGCCGAAGTTCTGGTTGAGTTGAGGGCGAGTACTGCACAGTTCGTGTGGTCCCGGCCCAGTTGCGCAATTGCGCACGGGGGCGGGACCCATAACCCCGGGGCGTCGACTCGGGGCCGACCATTGGCTCCGCGCGGCATTCCCATCCCGCGTTCGATCTTTAAGGATGATTCGCGCCCGGCGTGTTGGCCTGAGCGTGCACTACAGCTTGTAGGCCGTGCGAAATCCGCCCCAGTGCCGGCCCTGCACGCGGATCGGGACGTCGATTTCCCGCATCATCACCATGTTGCCGTTGCCCATGTCGCGCGCATAGCTCTGGATCAGGTACGAGCGCTGGTTGTGCGCCGCCGCCAGCCCCGCCGGATCGTTGAAGATGCGGCGGTTGCGGCAATTGGCCGTGTTCCAGGCGGCATCGCCCGGTCGCTGCGGATGCGAATAGATCTTGTTGTGGACCGGCAGGAAGCCGTTGCGGTCGACCATGGCGCAGAACGCCATGCGGGGCTCCTTGGCCAGAAAGGCTTCCTGGAATGGCGGCAGCGCGCGATCGGCCCAATCAAGATATCTCGTACGGTACTGCTGCGGATTGGTGCCTGATATCTCGGCGTAGTCGGTGTCGAAGAGGTCGTCCATCCTGACCTCGCCGCGCGCGACTGCCTGTTCGAATATCCGCGTCAGCGCGTTGCCGGCCTCCATCGCGCGGGTGACGAACTCCGTATTCTCCTCGTGGATCGACCAGAGCTTGTCTTCGATCCTTTCGCGCAGCGCGGCATTGGCGTTGACGAATTGCGTGCGCGCGCCGGCCTTGGACTGCTCGACCACGCGCAGGCGGCAGGCGCCGACGTCTTCGAGGATGCCGTCGAGGATCGCCTGCGGCGCGAGCCGGCTTGCGTCCGCGCCGCCGATCAGCACGCCGTCCATCGCGATCTCGTAGACCGGCAGCACGCCGCGCCCGCTCTCGAATTTGAGCTGGCAGGGCAGCCGCTCGGTCTTGCGACGGTCGTCGTGCTCGTTCTGCTTGAGCAGCACGGCGCATCGCGATTTCAGCTTCTGCGCGAATGTCGTCACCGCCTTGCCGGCGCTGGCGACGTTCTCGCCATGGGTCTCGGCCGCCTTGGTCGCGGCGTCGATCTCGGCGGCGCTCTCGCCGACCGAGATGATGAATTGCGATGCGCTGCTCGCGCTGCCGGAGACCTCGCTGGTGGTGGCATTCTGCTCGGCCACCGCGCCATTGACGGTGTCGAACACGGGACGGATCGCCTCGATGGCCTGCGAGATGCGGTGCACGGCGTCGGCGGAGCCTGCGGCGTCTCGCTGCAGCGCGTCGATCTTCTTGGAAATCTCCTCCGTCGCTCCTTGCGTCTGCACCGCAAGCGCCTTCACTTCGGTCGCGACGACCGCAAAGCCCTTGCCGGCGGCCCCGGCGCGCGCGGCTTCGATGGTCGAGTTGAGCGCGAGCAGCGTGGTCTGCCGCGCGATCTGGGCGATCAGATTGACGACGTTGCCGATCGCGGCGGAGGATTCGCGCAGGCGATCGACATTTTCGCGCGCTTCCTGGGCGGCGGCGCTGGCCTGGTCGGCGAGCTTGCCGGCCTCGCGGACCTGCGCGCCGATGCCTTGCGCGGATTGGGTGAACTTGTCGGCGGCCCGAGCAAAGCCCGAGGCGTTCGATTGTGCGGCGTTGGTCCGGCCGGTCAGAGCATCGGTGCGCCGGCGGATATCGGCGAGCGTCGCCGCGGTCGCTTCGGCACCACCTGCGACCGAATTGGCGGCGCGCTCGAGTTGGCGGATCATGGCGCCGAGCTCGAGTTCCAGCAGTTCCAGGATTTCGCGGGCCGTATCGACCTCGGCGGCCGGGGCGGGCTCGGCTGCCGGCTGGGCGGCCGGCGAAGCGACCGCGGGCGCGGCCATGTCGGGCAGACGCTTCCGAAATAATGCGAACGCCATCGGCTCTACTCTTGTCGGGGAACGGGCGGACGCTATTTTCCCAGACCAGAGTGAAATCAGGGTTAACGGTGCCTGTTTCTTGGGCATCGGACACTACGTTGATACCTTAAGGCATGAGAGGCCCTTTCATTCCGGTGGGTTGGCGGCCTATAAGGCCCGCGCTTCCCCACGCTCACCTTTGGCGCACGATTCCCTAGAGAAGATCACGCATGGCCGGACATTCCCAATTCAAGAACATCATGCACCGCAAGGGGCGGCAGGATGCGCAGAAGTCAAAACTGTTCGGCAAGCTGGCGCGCGAAATCACCGTCGCGGCCAAGCTGGGCACGCCCGACCCCAACATGAACCCGCGCCTGCGTGCGGCCATCATCGCGGCGCGTCAGGAAAACATGCCGAAGGACAATATCGAGCGCGCGGTCAAGAAGGCGCTTGGCAACGAAGGCGAGAACTATGACGAGATCCGCTACGAGGGCTATGGCCCCGGCGGCGTCGCGGTCATCGTCGAGGCGCTGACCGACAATCGCAACCGGGCCGCATCCGACATCCGTTCGTTCTTCACGAAGTCCGGCGGCAATCTTGGCGAAACCGGCTCGGTCTCCTTCATGTTCGATCGCACCGGCATCATCGAATATGACCGCAGCGTCGCTGACGACGATTCGGTGCTGGATGCCGCGATCGAGGCCGGCGCCGACGACGTGGTCTCGAGCGAGAGCGGTCACGAAATCTACGCCTCGACCGAAGGTTATCGCGACGTCGCCAAGGCACTGGAAGCCAAGTTCGGCGAGCCGCGCAAGGCCGCGTTGATCTGGAAACCGCAGAACACGGTCGCCGTCGACGATGAGACCGGCGAGAAGCTGTTGAAGCTGATGGACCTGCTCAACGAGCATGACGACGTCCAGAACGTCTACGCCAATTTCGAGGTGTCGGACGCGCTGGTCGCGAAGATGGGCGGCTAGGAACGCGAAACTCCTTTCCCCTGTTTACTTCTGTTCCGTTTGTGTTTCGCTATCATGGGCCAACCGCTATCACTGGCCCATGACCGCGCTCCCGATTCGCCAACCCGTTCGCATCATCGGCATCGACCCCGGCCTGCGCCGCACCGGCTGGGGCGTGATCGAGGCTGAGGGCAACCGCCTCATCTACGTCGCCTGCGGTTCAGTGGAACCGCCGCACGATTTGCCGCTGTCGAGCCGGCTGCTGTCGATCCATGAGGGGCTTGCGGCCGTTCTCTCCAGTCACCAGCCGACGGAAGCCGCGGTCGAGCAGACCTTCGTCAATAAGGACGGCGTCGCGACGCTGAAACTTGGCCAGGCTCGCGGCGTCGCCATGCTCGCGCCCGCGATGTTCGGCATCGCTGTCGCCGAATACGCGCCGAACCAGGTGAAGAAGACCGTGGTCGGCGCCGGCCATGCCGACAAGCAACAGATCGCAATGATGCTGAAGATCCTGCTGCCCAAGGCCGAGCCGCCGTCGGCGGACGCCGCGGATGCGCTCGCCATCGCCATCACGCACGCCCATCACCGCCAGAGCACGGCGCTTCGGCTGAAGGTCGCGGGACTATGATCGGCAAGCTCAAGGGCCTGATCGATTCCTACGGCGAGGACTACGTTCTCCTCGACGTCGGCGGCGTCGGCTATCAGGTGCATTGCTCGGCACGCACGCTGCAGCATCTGCCCTCACCGGGCGAAGCGGCTGTATTGTCGATCGAGACCTATGTCCGCGAGGATCAGATAAAACTGTTCGGCTTCCGCACGGATCACGAGCGCGAATGGTTTCGCCTGCTCCAGACCGTGCAGGGCGTCGGCGCCAAGGTCGCGCTCGCCGTGCTCGGCACGCTGGCGCCGGCCGATCTCGCCAATGCGATTGCCCTGCGTGACAAGGCGGCTGTCGCGCGAACGCCCGGCGTCGGGCCCAAGGTGGCCGAGCGTATCGTCACCGAGTTGAAGGACAAGGCGCCGGCCTTCGCCAATGTCGATCCGGCGGTCGTGCATCTCGCCGGCGCAGTCGACGAGCAGCGCGCGCCACGACCGGTGACGGACGCGATCTCCGCGCTGGTCAATCTCGGCTACGGCCAGCCGCAGGCCGCTGCGGCCATTGCATCCGCGTCGCGCAGCGCGGGTGAGAATGCCGAGACGGCGCAGCTCATCCGCCTCGGCCTGAAGGAGCTCGCGAAGTGAGCGATCCCAAGCCCAACCGCATGGTCTCGCCCGAGCGCCGCAGCGACGATGTCGGCGACACTGCACTGCGTCCGCAGTCCTTGTCCGACTTCGTCGGCCAACAACAGGCGCGCCAAAATCTCTCGATCTTCATCGAGGCGGCGCGCAAGCGCGGCGAGGCGCTGGATCATGTGCTGTTCGTCGGCCCGCCCGGTCTCGGCAAGACCACACTGGCGCAGATCGTCGCCAAGGAACTGGGGGTCGGCTTTCGCGCCACGTCGGGTCCCGTCATCGCCAAGGCCGGCGATCTCGCCGCGCTCTTGACCAATCTCGAAGAGCGCGACGTGCTCTTCATCGACGAGATCCATCGCCTCAGTCCGGCGGTGGAGGAGGTGCTCTATCCGGCGATGGAGGACTTTCAGCTCGACCTCATCATCGGCGAGGGGCCGGCGGCTCGCTCGGTCAAGATCGAGCTGTCGAAATTCACCCTCGTCGGCGCCACCACGCGCGCCGGCCTGCTTACCAATCCCCTGCGCGACCGCTTCGGCATTCCCGTCCGCCTCAACTTCTATACGATCGAGGAGCTGGAGAGCATCGTCAGCCGTGGTGCGCGCGTGCTCAAGGTGGGTATGAGCGCGGATGGCGCCAACGAAATCGCGCGCCGCGCCCGCGGCACGCCGCGCATCGCCGGCCGCCTGCTCCGCCGCGTTCGCGATTTTGCCTCCGCGGCCGATGCCGACAAGATCGACCGCAAGATCGCCGACCACGCGCTGAGCGCGCTCGAAGTCGACGCCGCCGGCCTCGATGCCATGGACCGCCGCTATCTCGCGACGATCGCGATGAACTATGGCGGCGGCCCAGTGGGCGTCGAGACGATGGCGGCGGCATTGTCAGAGCCGCGCGATGCGATCGAGGACATCATCGAGCCGTATCTCATTCAGTGCGGCTACCTGCAGCGTACCCCGCGCGGCCGGCTGCTCACCTCGCACGCCTTCCGCCATCTCGGCATCGCCGAACCGTCGCGGGATGCGGCGGCGCAGTTCGGCCTGTTCGGCTCGGACGAAACCGACGAGTGATCTGCGCGCTCGCGCAGTGCTCCTGACGTCGTGAAATTTCTGTAATCTCTGTGCAGATGATTTGCACAAGCGCACCCCAATTCCGCTCCATTCGAGCTGCATCACGGAAGCGCATCACGAGCAAGCTTCCATGATTTCTCGACGTCATCTCATCCGTTCTGTCGGCGGCCTCTCAGCGCTCGGCTTCTCGACGGCCGCCTACGGCGTCGGCGTTGAGCCGGAGCTGCGGCCACGGATCACCCGCTATCGCCCGGCTCCGCGGCAATGGCCCGCCGATTTTCCGCTCAGGATCGCCGTGATCGCCGATATCCATGCCTGCGAGCCCTGGATGTCGCTCGAGCGGATCGAGGCCATCGTCGATCAGGCCAACGCGCTCAAGCCCGATCTCGTCGTTCTGCTCGGCGACTATGTCGCCGGCCACCATTATGTCACGCGGCTCGTTGCGGCCGATGAATGGGCCAGGGTGCTGACCGGCCTCAAGGCGCCACTCGGCATTCATGCCGTCCTGGGCAATCACGATTATTGGGACGACAAGGTCGTCCAGCGCGCCGGGCAGGGCGTGCCGGTTGCCCGACGCGCGCTGCAGGCTGCCGGCATTCCCGTCTATGAAAACGACGCCGTGCGCCTCACCAAGGACGGCCGCTCGTTCTGGCTCGCCGGTCTCGGCGATCAGCTCGCCTACGCGCCCGCCCAACGCTACGGTCGCGCGCGGAGCTTTGGCGCCGACGATCTCACGGCGACGCTGGCGAGGATCACCGACGATGCGCCCGTGATCCTGCTCGCGCACGAGCCCAACATCGCCTGGCGCGTGCCCGCGCGCGTCGCGCTGCAGCTGTCCGGCCACACCCATGGCGGCCAGGTCCGCCTGTTCGGCTGGTCGCCCGCGCTTCCGCCGGAATATGCCGCGCAACTCGTTTACGGCCACTTTCGGCTGAAATGCGACGTCGTCGTTTCCGGCGGTCTCGGTTGCAGCATCGTGCCGGTCCGCGTCGGCGTGCCGCCCGAGATCGTCGAGGTGACCTTGGGACGGGCGCCGGCCGCAATTGTGTCCTAGCCGCGCTTGCGCGGCCGGGCGTTTTTGCGCACAACGGGCCGGTAGCTACAAGGGAAGAGGCTCGCGACGTGACAGCCCATCTCGACGGCGAGATCCGCGACGGCCGCCACCACATGCAGGTCCGCGTCTATTACGAGGACACGGATTTCTCAGGCATCGTGTATCACGCCAATTACCTGCGCTACATGGAGCGTGGGCGCACCAATCATCTCAGGTTGATGGGCGCCGAGCAGCAGGCGCTGTTCGAGCAGGTCGAAACCGAAGGCGCAGGCTTCGCTTTCGTCGTGCGCTCGATGCATCTCGATTTCCTCAAGCCCGCGCGGATGGACGATGTGCTCGATGTCGTGACCTGGCCGGTTGCGGTGAAGGGCGCGTCGATCATGCTGGCGCAGGAGGTGCGGCGCGGTGAGGAGCTGCTGGTCAAGGCTGAGGTGCGCGTCGCCTTCATCAGCGGCGGCCGGGCGCAGCCGATCCCGAAATCGATCCGCAGGCTGATGAAGGCCGATCTGATTTCGTGATCGCCCGATAGGGGATGCCCTATCGACTCCGTCGCAAGCAGGAATAGATTGCGGTCCGGATCAACCGATGAGGCCACAATGTCGCGCCCGCCGCTTCCGCCCTTCACCCGAGACACCGCTGCGCAAAAGGCGCGGATGGCCGAAGATGCCTGGAATTCACGCGATCCGGTGCGGGTCTCGCTCGCCTATACGGAGGACAGCCGCTGGCGCAATCGCTCGGAAGTGTTTCAGGGCCGCGAGGCCATCGTCGCCTTCCTTACCCGAAAATGGGAGAAGGAGCAGGACTATCGCCTGATCAAGGATCTCTGGGCGTTCGACCAAAACCGCATCGCGGTGCGCTTCCAGTATGAATGGCACGACGCCAGTGGCCAGTGGTATCGCTCCTACGGCAACGAGCAGTGGGAGTTCGACGAGCACGGCCTGATGCGGCGGCGCGAGGCCTCGATCAACGACATCGCGATTTCCAAGACGGACCGCCGCTTTCACTGGGCAGCGCCGGGGCCGCGGCCGGCTGATGTGCCGGGGCTGGGGACGGATCCGTTCTGAATTGCGCCTCTCCCTCTCCCGCAAGCGGGGGCGAGGTGAAATCAGCGCCTCGCCAAAAACCTCGTAATCGCGCCGCCGAGCTTCGCGCTGTCCATCGGCTCTGCCAGCGACGCCCTTGCCTTGGCAACAACATCATCCGGCGCCTTGCCCTCGCGCAGTTCGCAGCATACTTCCGCGAACGCCACATCGAACTCCGGATGCGGCTGCACCGTCAGCGTCGCGCCGTTGGCGTAGAGCAGGCCGGCATGCGGGGTGAATTCCGACGAGAGGATAGTCAGCGCACCGGCGGGCGCTTCGATCACCTGGTCCTGATGCGAGCAGGCAATGGCAACCGCTTCGCCATCGACGACGCCGTTGTCCGGTAGCACGCGATAGACGTGCCGGCCGATGCCCCAGCCCTTGTCCGATTTGCGTACGGTCCCGCCGAGTGCCTGCGCGATCAGCTGGTGACCGAAGCAGACGCCGACCATCGGCGTTCTGCTGGCGTAGGCGCTGCGTACGAAATCTTCCAGCGGTGCGATCCAGTCGAGGCCGTCATAGACGCCGGCGGCGGCACCGGTGATCAGCACGGCCTCGAGCTTGCCCGGATCGGGCAGCGCATCGCCGTTCGGGATGCTGACGATGTCGACCGCGGCTGATGGATCCTCGGCGCGAACCATGCGCTCGAACATGTCCGGGAATGAGCCGTGTCGCTCACGATATTTTGGCGGGACCTGCCCGGTCTCGATGATGGTGATGCGTGCCATGTGTCCTCAGGTAGGAGATCGGCTTTCTCTCTGCAAGCGTTCGATCATCCCGACGCGGGTCGGGCGTCGAACTCCGCGAGCGACTTGCGCATCGTCTCGACCAGATCGAGCGCCACCGGCGAGGGGCTGCGCTGCGCGGGAAACACGGCTGAAAACTCGAAGTCGATGCGCGGCAGGAAGCGGCGCACGACGACGCCGCGCGTGGAGAACTCCTGCGCGGTGAAGGGATCGCAGATCGCGACGCCAAGACCTGACGACACCAGGCCGCACATGATCTCGGACAGCGCCGTCTCCACGCGCAGCACGCGGCGGACGTCGTGACGATGGAAGACCTGGTCGACGAGGTGCCGGCTCGACGAGCCTGATGACAGCGAGATGAAGGTCTCGCCCTCGAAGTCCCGCGGCTCCAGCACTTGCTTCTCGGCGAGGCGATGTCCTGTGGGCAGCACCGCGACACGTGCGGGTGCGGGAAGCTTCTGGCTCGGCAAGCCGGAATGCGCGATCGGCACCTCGGCAAAGCCGACATCGCACTGATTGTTCAGCACCCAGTCGACCACGATCGGCGAGATCACGCCGAAGAAGGCGAGGTTGAGATTCGGCCGTTCCTTTAGGAAATGACCTGTCAGCCGCGGCAGATAGCCGTTCGACAGCGCCGGCAGGGCCGCGATCCGCAGCGAGCCGGTGCGACGGCTGCGGATTTCCTCCGCTGCTGCGCTGATGCGTTCGAGGCCGACGAAGGACCGCTCGACCTCGGTATAAAGCGCCATCGCCGCAGCGGTCGGCACCAGACCCGTGCCGCGCCGCTCGAACAGCTCCATTTTCAACAGCGCCTGGAGGTCGCGCAGCAACCGGCTCACCGCTGGTTGTGTCACCGTCATCAGCGCCGCCGCCTCGGTCACGCTGCCGGTCAGCATCGTCGCCCGAAACGCTTCCACCTGCCGCGAATTGATCCGCGCCATCCCAAAAATCCATTCATAACATTCAAGCATGCAAAGGTTGCCATTATTCATTGGACGATGGAAGTCGTGGTTTGCGATCTTTTTCATCAGGACTGGAGACGGCCCGCTTTTTCGGCAGCTTGGAGGCGTTCCAACCTCCAGATCGCGCCCCAACCCGCAACGCAGGAGCCCTGCTGCGGGAGGGCGCAGAAGGAAACACGGCCACCCGCTTCAGCCAGGGATTTTTCGGCACGTCACCTCATTCCGGTATTGGAGATCGGTCCCCATGAAGACTTCCAGCCTTCTGACCGCGGTCAGCCTCGCAGCGCTCATCGTCTTCCCGTCGGCCGTCTCCGCCCAACAAAAGACGCTCTATGTCGCCGGCTATGGCGGCTCATTCGAGAAGACCATCCGCGATGAGGTGATCCCGACCTTCGAGAAGGAGAACAACGTCAAGGTCGAGTACGTCGCCGGCAACTCCACCGACACGCTGGCCAAGCTTCAGGCGCAGAAGGGTAACCAGCAGATCGACGTGGCCATCGTCGACGATGGTCCGATGTATCAGGCAATCCAGCTCGGCTTCTGCGGCAAGCTCGAGGGCCTGCCGGCCGCCGATCTCTACGACACCGCGCGCTTCAAGGATGATCGTGCGGTCGCGGTCGGCATCGTCGCGACCGGGCTGATGTACAACACCAAGGTGTTCGCCGAGAAAGGCTGGGCGCCGCCGACGTCGTGGAATGACCTCAAGGACACGAAATACGCCAAACAGCTCGTGATCCCGCCGATCAACAACACCTATGGTCTCGAAGCGCTGGTGATGCTGTCGAAGATGAACGGTGGCGGCGAGAGCAACGTCGAGTCCGGCTTCAAGATCTTCAAGGAACAAATCAACCCCAATGTGCTCGCCTATGAGCCGTCGCCGGGCAAGATGACCGAACTGTTCCAGTCCGGCCAGGCGGTCATCGCGGTGTGGGGCACCGGCCGCGTGCAGAGTTTTGCCAATACCGGTTTCCCCGTCGACTTCGTCTACCCGAAGGAAGGTGCTGCGACGCTGCTGACGACGGCGTGCCCGATCAACAAGCCGAGCGCCTCGCCGTTGGCGTCGAGCTTCGTGAAAATGCTGCTCGATCCCAAAATCCAGCTGGTGATGCTCAAGGATTACGGCTACGGCCCGGTGCTGAAATCGCTGAAGGTGCCACCGGAGCTCGGCAAGATGGCGCCGATCGGCGAGCGGGCGGCAAAGCTCTATAATCCGGACTGGACTGTCATCAACGAGAAGCGCGAGGAATGGACCAAGCGCTGGAATCGCGAGGTCGAGCGCTGATCTGATCGTCCGAAGCGGAGACAGCTCATGGTCTATCTCGAGCTCGACCGGGTCGCAAAACAGTTCGGTGCGATGACTGTGGTCGATGACTTCAGTCTGACCGTGGGCAAGGGGGAGTTCATCTCCTTCCTTGGCCCCTCCGGCTGCGGCAAGACCACGACGCTACAGATGATCGCTGGCTTTCTCGATCCCACGCGCGGCGCGATCCGCCTGGAAGACAAGGATCTCGCCGCCATCCCTCCGGCCAGGCGCGGGCTCGGCATCGTGTTCCAGAGCTACGCGCTGTTTCCGCACATGACGGCGGCGGAGAACGTCGCCTTCGGCCTCGAGATGCGCAACGTGCCGCGCGCCGAAAAGGCCGAGCGTGTTCGCGCCGCGCTGGCCATGGTCGGACTTGGCGGCTACGAGGATCGTCATCCCCGCCGCATGTCCGGCGGCCAGCAGCAGCGCGTGGCGCTGGCGCGTGCGCTGGTGATCAAGCCGAGCGTGCTGCTGCTCGACGAGCCGCTGTCGAACCTCGACGCAAAACTGCGCGAGGAGATGCAGATCGAGCTGCGCCAGATCCAGCGCACCATCGGCACCACGACGATCCTCGTCACCCATGATCAGAACGAGGCGATGTCGCTGTCCGACCGCATCGTCGTGATGAGCCAGGGCAAGATAGCGCAGATCGGCACGCCGCAGGAGACCTATGAGAGGCCTGCTTCGGCCTTCGTGTCGCAATTCCTCGGCAAGACCAACGATTTTGCTGCGACGATCGATCGGACGGCGACGCCAGCAAAGGTGGTCGCGGGCTCCTGGAGCGCGCCGGCGCCGGTTGGGCTCAACGGGCCTGTCACCGTCAGCATTCGCCCTGAAAGGATTGGCTTTGGCGATGCCGGCCTCAGCGCAAAAATCATCACGCGCATCTTCCAGGGCAATCATTGGCTGTTCCAGTGCGACGGCGAATGCGGTCCCGCGATCGTGATCCGCCAGAATGACGGCAAGCCGCAGCCGAACGAGGGGGAGGCGGTCCGTCTCGTCTGGCGTCCGGAGGACATGAGCGTGCGTGCGAGAAGCCTCGCATGAGCGCGTCCGCCCAGGAGCGAAATGCGCGAGCGCCTTGGGCGTTGACCGCGCCTGCTCTGATGCTGTTCGTCGGCGTGTTGCTGATCCCGCTGGCGATGACCGTCATCTTGTCATTCCACGATTGGGGCCAGTACAAAGGTATCGAACCCGTCTTCATCCTCAAGAACTGGAAAGAGATAGCGACCGACCCCTACTACGCCGAGATGTTCTGGCGGACGTTTCGGGTCGCGGTCCTGACTACGCTCCTGACCGCATTGCTCGGCGCGCCCGAGGCCTACATCCTCAACCGCATGAGCGGCCGCTGGAAGAGCTTTTTCCTGCTCGTGATTCTCGGACCCCTGCTGATCTCCGTGGTGGCACGCACGCTCGGCTGGGCGCTGCTGTTCGGCGGCAACAACGGCCTCGTCAACAAGCTCCTGATGTCGCTCGGCGCAATCCGCTCCCCCATTCCCTTCATGTTCACCGAAACCGGTATGGTCGTCGCGCTCGCGCATGTCATGATGCCGTTCATGGTGCTCTCGGTGTGGGCCGCGCTGCAGCGGCTCGACCCGCAGATCGAGAATGCGGCGATGTCGCTCGGCGCCGGCCCCGTCACGATCATCCGCCGCATCATCATGCCGCAGATCATGCCGGGCGTGCTGTCGGGCGCGATCATCGTGTTCTCGCTTTCGGCCAGCGCCTTCGCGACACCTGCGATCATCGGCGGCCGCCGCCTCAAGGTCGCGGCGACGCTCGCCTATGACGAATTCCTCAATACGTTGAACTGGCCTCTGGGCGCAGCGGTCGCGACACTCCTGCTGGTCGCGCTGGTGTTGATCGTGGTCGGTAGCAATGCGCTGATCGAGCGCCGCTATGCGGAGGTGTTCCGATGAGGCGGAACGGCCCGCTGGCGCTGATCTTCCACGCCGTCTTCGTCATCGTGATGGTGGCGCCGATTCTGGTGGTCTGCCTCGTCGCCTTCACCCCCGAAGGCTTCCTGTCGCTGCCGACCAGCGGCTTTTCGCTGCGCTGGTTCAGGGCGATTGCGGACTATCCGGAATTCATCCATGCCTTCTGGATCAGTCTCGGCCTCGGCGCGCTGTCGTCTTTCGTGGCCCTGTCGTTCGCGGTACCTGCGGCGCTCGCAATCGCGCGCTATCGTTTTCGCGGACGTGACGCGCTTGCGGCGCTGTTTCTATCACCGCTGATGATTCCGCATGTCGTGCTCGGCATCGCGTTCCTGCGCTTCTTCACGTCGGCTGGATTGGGTGGCAGCTTCGCTGCGCTGATCATCGCGCATGTCATCATCGTGTTTCCGTTCGCGCTGCGGCTGACGCTGGCGGCCGCGACCGGTATGGACCGCACCGTCGAGATGGCCGCGGTCTCGCTTGGCGCCGGTGGCTGGACGCTGTTCCGGCGGGTCACGCTGCCGCTGATCCTGCCCGGCGTGATCAGCGGCTGGGCGCTCGCCTTCATCCAGTCGTTCGACGATCTCACCATGACCGTCTTTCTTGCGGCGCCCGGCACCGAGACATTGCCCGTGCGCATGTTCCTTTATATTCAGGACAACATCGATCCGCTGGTGACGTCGGTCTCGGCTTGCGTGATCGCTGTGACCATGACCGCCCTGATTCTGCTCGACCGCTTCTACGGGCTCGACCGCGTGCTCGCCGGCAAGGGCGACACGGGACGATAGGAGAACCTATGCGAACTGAATACGACGTCGCCGTGGTCGGCGGCGGATTGCTCGGCTCCGCTATTGCCTGGGGCCTCGGCCGGCTCGGCAAGAGCGTGGCCGTGCTCGACGAGGGCGACGTCGCCAAGCGCGCCTCACGCGCGAATTTTGCGCTGGTCTGGGTGCAGAGCAAGGGCCTCGGCATGCCGGCCTACACGGTCTGGACCGTTCAGGCTTCGCAAGCTTGGGGTCGGCTTGCGTCGGAGCTGAAGCAGCAGACGGGACTCGATGTCTCGCTCCAGCAGAATGGCGGCTTTCATCTCACGCTCGGCGATGACGAATTCGGCCAGCGCACCGAGCTCGTCAAGCGCATGCACAACCAGACGGGCGCGGCCGACTACAAGATGGAGATGCTGTCGGCCTCCGAGGTGAAGAAGTCGCTGCCGCTGATCGGCCCCGAAGTTTCCGGCGGCAGCTATTGTCCGCTCGATGGCCACGTCAATTCGCTGCGCACGTTCCGCGCCTTCCATACCGGGTTCAGGGAATTCGGCCTTGACTATTTCCCGGAGCAGCCGGTTTCGGCGATCAGCAAGAGCGGCGGCGAATTCCGCCTGACCACCCCGAAGGGCGAGCTGCGCGCTGCCAAGGTCGTGCTCGCCGCCGGCAATGCCAACCAGACGCTGGCGCCGATGGTCGGCCTCTCGGCGCCGATGGGGCCGACCCGCGGCCAGGTCGTGGTGACCGAACGCACCATGCCGTTCCTGCCGCATCCGCTGACCACGATCCGCCAGACCGATGAAGGCACGGTGATGATCGGCGACAGCAAGGAGGACGAGCTGGATGATCGCACGTTGAAGCCGTCGATCAGTGGCGTGATGGCCGATCGCGCCCAGCGCATGTTCCCGCATCTGTCGCGGCTCAACGTGGTCAGGAGCTGGGCCGGCATCCGCGTCATGCCGCAGGATGGTTTTCCGATCTACGACCAGTCGGAGACGCATCCCGGGGCCTTCGTCGCCTGCTGCCATTCCGGCGTGACGCTGGCCTCCAACCACGCCTTCGAGGTCGCGCGCATGGTTGCGCAAGGCGCGCTCGAACCGGAGCTGGTCGGCGCATTTTCGGCAAGCCGCTTCGGTGGCGCGGGCGCGCTGAACAACAGCGGCTACTAGAACTATTGAAGGAACCAAGATGTTTCGACGATCCGAACAGGACGAGCGGCCGCCGGTACAGATCTTCGTTGACGGTGTTGCCGTCACCGCGCGCCAGGGCGACACCGTCTCCGCCGCGCTGCTGGCATCCGACCGCGACGTGCGCCGCTCGACCGCGGTGAGCGGCGCACCGCGTCTGCCCTATTGCATGATGGGCGTGTGCTTCGACTGCCTCGTCACCATCGACGGTGTCGGCAATCGCCAGGGCTGCCTCGTGCCCGTCGGCGAGGGCATGCAGATCGAGATCCAGAAGGGCAAGCGGGAGATCGGAAGATGAGCGTCGCTCCCAAGCGCGAAACCTACGACGTCGTGGTGATCGGCGCCGGGCCCGCCGGCCTCGCCGCGGCTGCGACATCGGCCCAGGCTGGCCTGTCCACGCTGCTGCTCGACGAGAACGCCGGCCCCGGCGGCCAGGTGTTTCGTGCCATCGACTCCACGCCCGTGACCGCGCGCGATCAACTCGGCGCCGACTATTGGGCCGGTACGGATCTCGTGCAGTCATTGCGCGCGACCAACGCCGAGGTCATCCATCGGGCTACCGTCTGGAGCCTCGATCGTAATCTCGATCTCGCCGTTTCGATTGGGGGCACGTCCGCCTTCGTCAAGGCCAAGCGCGTGATCCTTGCAACCGGCGCGCTGGAGCGGCCGTTTCCGATCCCCGGCTGGACATTGCCGGGTGTGATGACGGCGGGTGCCGCGCAGACGATGTTGAAATCGTCGGCCCTGGTACCTGACGGGCGCACCGTGATCGCGGGGCAGGGGCCGCTGCTGTGGCTACTCGCCGCACAGATCCTGCGCCTCGGCGGCCGCATCGACCGCATTCTCGACACCACCGAGCGCGGCAATTACTTTGCCGCGCTGCCTCACGCCTTGGCCTTCCTGACCTCGCCCTATTTCAGCAAGGGCCTGTCGATGATGCGCGAGGTGAAAGCCAAGGTGCAGGTCATCTCCGGCACCACGGAGCTTGCAGGGGCCGGTGATGGCCAGCTCGCCAGCGTGAGCTACGTCGCGGGCGGCAAGCGCGAGACTGTTCCGGCCGATCTGCTGCTGCTGCATCAGGGCGTTGTGCCCAACGTCAACCTGGCGATGTCCGCAGGCGTCGAGCATCGCTGGGACGATCTGCAATTGTGCTGGTCGCCCGTGTTGGACACGAACGGCAATTCGTCGGTGGCCGGCATCGCGATCGCCGGTGATGGCGCTGGCATCGGCGGCGCCAATGTCGCGGTCGTGCGCGGCCTCATCGCGGCACGCGCCGCGGCGGAGTCGCTGGTGCCTGCGTCCGCTGCGAAGCTCCCCGCAATGGCGGCGCTCCGTTCGGATCTCGCCAAGGCCGAGCGCGGTCGCGTGTTCCTCGACACGTTGTTCCGCCCGGCGCCGCAGTTTCGCATTCCTTCGGGCGATACCATCGTTTGCCGCTGCGAGGAGGTCACAGCAAAGGACGTTCTCGATTCCGTTGCGATCGGCGCGACCGGACCGAACCAGCTCAAGGCCTATCGTCGCACCGGCATGGGGCCGTGCCAGGGCCGGCTGTGCGGCCTCACCGTGACCGAGCTGATGGCGCAGGCGCGCGGAAAAACCCCGCAGGAGATCGGCTATTACCGGCTGCGCGCGCCGGTCAAGCCGATCACGCTCGCCGAGCTCGCCGCCGTTCCTAAAACGGAGGACGACATCAAGGCCGTGGTGCGCGGATGACTGCAAACGTGGATGCGATCGTCGTCGGTGGCGGCATCCACGGATGCTCGACCGCGCTGCACCTGTGTCTCGCCGGCCTGAAGCCGGTGCTGATCGAGAAGGATTATGCCGGCCGCCACGCTTCGGGCGTCAATGCCGGCGGGGTCCGCCAGCTTGCGCGCCATGTCCCCGAAATCCCGCTCTCGATCCGCTCGATGGGGATCTGGGAAAAGATCACCGAGCTCCTCGACGACGATTGCAGTTTTGAGAGCCATGGCCAGGTTCTGGTCGCGGAGAACGCGGAGGAGCTCGCGGTCTGCCGCACCCGCGTCGCCGAACTCAATGCGCTCGGCTTCACCCATGAAGAGCTGATCGACGCGGCCGAACTGCGGCGCCTCGTACCGGCCGTGGCCGAGACCTGTCCCGGCGGCGTCGTCTCGCGGCGCGACGGCGCGGCCAATCCGGCGCAGACAACGACGGCGTTCCGGCGCAAGGCCGAGCGGCTCGGCGCGACCGTGCGCGAGGGCATTGCGGCCAGCAACATCAGGTACAGCGGGGGGCTCTGGCACGTCGACGTCGGCACCGAGGCCTTTGCCGCGCCGGTACTGGTCAATGCCGCCGGAGCCTGGGCCGGAAAGATCGCGGCCGCGCTCGGCGAGGCGGTGCCGGTCGAGACGGTGGCGCCGATGCTGATGATCACGTCGCGCGTGCCGCATTTCATCGATCCCGTCGTGATCCTGCGGGGGCGCAAGCTCTCGTTCAAGCAGTTCTCCAACGGCACGGTGCTGATCGGCGGCGGCCATCTGGCAACGCCTTACCAGGACCGCAACGAGACGGTGCTGGACTGGAAGGGGCTCGCGATCAGTGCACGCACGGTGTTCGAGCTGTTTCCGGTGATGCGCAGCGCCACCATCGTGCGCGCGTGGGCCGGCATCGAGGCCAGGATGAAGGACGACATTCCCGTGTTCGGGCCGAGCTTGCGCCACAAGGGCCTCTATCACCAGTTCGGCTTCTCGCTGCATGGCTTCCAGCTCGGCCCCGGCGCCGGGGCGGTGATGGCGGAGCTGATCGTCAATGGCGGCACCCAGACTCGAATCACGGATCTCGGCATCGACCGATTCCATGCCCCGGCTCCGCTGAAGCGCTGATCGCTCACTCCGACCTCGCGAACATCCCGACCAGGGTCTCGCGCAGCCAGCGCTGCGCGGGGACAGTGTCGTTGCGCTGATGCCAGAACAGGCTGACGATGCGCGGCGGCGCCTGGAGCGGAAGCGGCATCGCGTGCAGGAACGGCGCATGGCGGGACTCCGAGCGGAGATCGCGCGGCAGCACGGCGATGAGATCGGACTGCCGCACGATCTCGTAGGCCGCGCTGTAATGGTTGACGGTCGCCACCAGATTGCGCGACAGCCCGCGTGAGGCAAGGAAGAGATCGTAAGACGGCTGCGTCCTTCCCGCGAGGCTCACATCGATGTGACGGGCGTTGAGAAAGGCGCGCGAGCCGAGCCGCTTGCCTGCGGCCAGCGGATGGCCGCGCCGCATGAAGCAGGCATATTCCACGGTCCACAGCGAGCGCGAGCGGATGGCAGCCGGTTGCTGCGCCTCGTTGACATAGACGCTCAAGACGCAGTCGACCCTGTTGTCCTCGAGCTGGTCGGCGATCTCCACGACGGTGTTGGGGACGGTGTGGATGCGCGCCTTCGGTGCGACCTGGCCGAGATGGTTCAGCAGGTCCGGCATGACCAGCGAAGCCACATAGTCCGACATCGAAAGCGTGAACTGGGTCTGGGCGCGGCCCGGATCGAACACCTGCTCGTCGAGCGCCCCGCGCACGCGCTCCAGCGCTTCGCCGATCGGCTCCCACAACACCACGGCGCGTTGCGTCGGACGGATCCCGGTGCCTGACCGTACGAACAGGGGATCACCGAGCGCATCGCGTAGGCGCGCGAGTGCATTGCTGACGGCAGGCTGCGTCATCGTCAACACGCTCGCGGCGCGCGTGACGCTGCCCTCGGTCATCAGCGCCTCGAAGACTTTCAGCAGGTTGAGGTCGAGCGCACGGAACGACACACATTCACCATGGTGATGTCTTAGATCAAGATTATAAATTATGACGATAATGTCACTTTGTCTATGGTTCCTTCCCGAACGACGCGCGGTGTGCCGGGCCGCAATCGAGGGGGACTTCCATGTCAATGATATCGGCGCGAATCGAGCGCCTTCCGTTCGCACGCTTCCACGCACTCCTGCTCCTGATGGGCGGCCTCGGCTACATGTTCGATGCGATGGACGCGGCGGTGCTGGCGTTCATCCTGCCGGTGCTGCGCACGGCGTGGAATCTCTCCAGCGTCGAGATCGGCGTGCTCGGCAGCAGCACCTATATCGGCTTTCTCTTTGGCGCCCTGCTTGCCGGCACGCTCGGTGATCTGATCGGCCGCCGTGCGGTGATGATGTCGGCCTTGGCGCTCTACTGCGTGGCGTCCATCGTCAGTGCGATGGTCGATAGCTGGACGGCCTTCTTCGTTGCGCGGATTGTCGCCGGCATGGGTACCGGCGCGGAGAGTGCGATCATCGCGCCATATCTTGCGGAGTTCGTGGCGCGGCGCTACCGCGGCAGCTTCACCGGCGCATTGGCCGGCTTCTTTTCCTTTGGCTTCGTTGCCGCAGCCTTGCTCGGCTATTTCATCGTGCCCGCCTACGACAATGGCTGGCGCATCGTGCTGGTGATGACGGCGCTGCCCGTTGTCATGCTGCTGTGGTGGCGGCGGGCCCTGCCGGAATCGCCGCGCTGGCTGGAAGCCCGCGGCCGGGAGAAGGAAGCCGCAGCCGTGCTCGACAGGATCGAGGCGGGATTTGCGCGCGAGGGTCGTGTGCTGCCGCCGCCGGTCGTTGAAGCCGCGGCGCCGACCACCGGTGGAACGCTGCTCGCCAATTTCACGGCACTCGTCGCCGCCCGCCAGGCGCGCATCACCGTCATGACCTGGATCATGTGGCTTGCGATCACCTTCAGCTATTATTCCTTCTTCGTCTGGATCCCCGGCCTTCTGGTCCAGAACGGCATGAGCATCACCAAGAGCTTTGGCTATTCGATCGCGATCTATTGCGCACAGATTCCCGGTTATTTCAGCGCCGCGTATTTCAACGAGCGCATCGGCCGGCAGGCGACGATCGCGAGCTACATGGTGCTTGGCGGCGTCAGTGCGCTCGGCCTCGCTTTCGCGCAGACCGACCAGCACATCATATTGGCGGGAATTCTCCTGTCCCTCTTCATGAACGGCACCTATGCGGGGGTTTATGCCTACACCGCCGAAGTCTTCCCGACGCCGGTCAGGACCACCGGCGCAGGGCTAGCCTCCGCCATCGGCCGCATCGGCGCGATCGTCTCGCCGATCCTGGTCGGTTACCTCTATCCCAATTTCGGCTTCGCCGGCGTGTTCGGCGTCACCACGACCGTCCTGCTGCTGGGAGCGGTCACCGTCGTGCTGATGGGCGTGCCGACGCGTGGCCGTTCGCTGGAAGAGATCGCGGCGGGCGAGGTTGCATGAGCCGGATCAGACCGCAGGCCGATCCCTGGCTCAGGGCCGTTGCGGCGGCACAGGGCGGGGCGGATCAGCCGGGCACGCTATTTGCGGCGCTGGACGACGCGCTGAACTCGGCGATCGGGCACAAGCTGTTCACGATCCTGACCTACGACGAGGTCACCGGCGAAGCCGCGCGGATCTATTCCAACCTTCCCGGACCCTATCCCACCGGCGGCCGCAAGCGGCTGGCGCCGGGGCCGTGGACCGAAGCCGTGCTCGACCGCGGCGAGGCCTATATCGGCCGCACGCAGGATGATTTGCGCGACGTCTTCTCCGACCACGAGTTGATCGCCTCGCTCGGCTGCGCCAGCGTGCTCAACATGCCGGTGCGCTGGCGCGGTCATACGCTCGGCTCGCTCAATCTGCTGCATGAAGCCGGCTGGTATGACGAGGACGACGTCGACGCGTGTCTCCCCTTTGCCCAGCTCACTTTGCCGGCGCTGCTTGCGCCGGCGCCCTCACAGGACATCACCATGCCCAGCATTCTCTTCAAGAGCGCCGCTCTGCTCGACCCGCTCCAGCCGGAGTTGCTGACGGGCCATGACGTGCTGGTCGAGGGTACCTTGATCAAGGAGGTGTCGGACCGGCCGATCAAGGTCACCGCCGATCGAACCATCGATCTGACGGGCAAGACGCTGATGCCCGGCCTGATTGATCTTCACGTGCACACCATCGCGATCGAGCTCAACCTGGCGCAGCAGGTCCACATGCCGAACGTGCTGGTGACGCTGCGCTCGACATTGCTGTTGCGCGGCATGCTTCGGCGAGGCTTTACGACCGTCCGCGATGCCGGTGGCGCCGGCCATGCGATGAAGCAGGCGATCGAGACCGGCCTGACCGACGGTCCGCGGCTGTTCGTGTCCGGTCGTGCGCTCAGCCAGACCGGCGGGCACGGCGACATGCGGGCGCGTTCGGATTATCTCGCCAGCGACGCGGTCTGTCCGTGCTGCGTGCGCGTCGGTGCGCTGGCGCGCGTTGCCGACGGCGTTGACGGCGTGCGCAGGGCGGTGCGCGAGGAACTCCAGATGGGCGCCGACCAGATCAAGATCATGGCATCCGGCGGCGTCGCCTCTCCGACCGATCCGGTCGGAGCCTTCGGCTACTCCGAGGACGAGATCCGCGCCATCGTCGAGGAGGCGCGGGGCCGCCAGACCTACGTGCTCGCCCATGCCTATACCGCCGAGGCGATCGCGCGCGCGGTGCGCTGCGGCGTCCGCACCATCGAGCACGGCAATCTCGTCGACGACCAGGCGGCGCGCCTGATGGCCGAGAAGGGTGCCTATGTGGTGCCGACGCTGGTTACCTATGAGGCGCTCGCCAATGAAGGCGCGCAGTACGGCCTGCCGCCGGAGAGCGTCGCCAAGATCGCCGATGTGCGCGATGCCGGCCTCCGCTCGCTCGAAATCTATCGCAAAGCCGGCGTGAAGATCGGCTACGGCAGCGACCTGCTCGGGCCGTCGCAGCGCCTGCAGAGTGACGAGTTCCGCATCCGCGCCGAAATTCAGGGCGCGCGCGAGGTCATCGCCAGCGCGACGTTGATTGGTGCCGAGGTGCTCGGCATGGAAGGAAAACTCGGCCGGATCGCGCCCGACGCGCTCGCGGATCTGCTGGTGGTCGACGGCAACCCGTTGCACGACGTGACCTGCCTGCTCGGCCAGGGCGAGCACATTCCGCTCGTGATGAAGGCAGGAAAAGTTCAGTTCGACAGGCTGGCCGCTTAACCGCCATCTGCGCCAGGTGCAGCTTGATCTCCAGCCACCGCAGGACTAATTAGCAATTCTCACATCAAGGATATCAGCACCATGGATTTGACCCCGACCGCAACGCCCATCCGCATTGCTCACGGGGAATTCCATGCCTGCTTCCATCATCCTGTCGCGGCTGTCGCTGTCCACGCCTGACGGCCGCTCGCTTCTCTCCAATATCGATCTGACCTTCGGCGCGGAGCGTGCCGGTCTCGTCGGCCGCAATGGTGTCGGCAAGACGACCCTGCTCGCTGCGATCACGGGCCAACTCGTTCCGCAGTCGGGTCGCGCCATCGTCAACGGAACCGTCGGGCTCCTGCGCCAGGACGCCCAACTGCGCGCCGGCGTGACGGTCGCCGACCTCTTCGGCGTGCGCGACGCGCTTGACCTGCTGCGCCGGGCGGAGCTCGGTAATGCTTCGGCCGAGGATGTCGCTGCGGCCGACTGGACTCTCGAGACGCGGCTCGCGTCCGCTCTTGCCCGCGTTGGCTTCGATCTCTCGCCGGAGACGGAACTGGATCGTTTGTCGGGCGGGCAGGTCACGCGCGTGCGAGTTGCCGCACTGCTCTTTACGGAGCCCGACTTCCTGCTGCTGGACGAGCCCACCAACAATCTCGACCGGAACGGGCGCCAGGCCGTGATCGAGCTCCTCGCCGGCTGGCGTGGCGGCGCGATCGTCGTCAGCCATGACCGCGCACTGCTCGAGACCATGGACGCCATCGTCGAGCTGAGCTCGCTCGGCGCTACGCGCTACGGCGGCAACTGGAGCAGCTACCGCGCGCAGAAGGCCCTCGAGCTCGCCGCCGTCAGGCACGACCTCGCCCATGCCGAAAGGCATCTCTCCGAGATCGATGGCAAGACGCAGCAAGCAGCCGAACGAAAAGCGCGCAAGGACAGCGACGGAAGGGCGAAGCGTGCCAAAGGCGACATGCCGCGGATCCTCGCCGGCGCGCGCAGGGATCGCAGCGAGGACAGCGGCGGCAAGTTCGCGCAGATTGCCGAGCGGCGGCGCGCGGAGGCCGTCGATGCGGTCGAAACTGCGCGTCGGCGCGTGGAGATTCTTCAGCCGCTGTCCGTCAAGCTGCCGTCGACGCAGCTCCCCGCGGGGAGGGAAGTGGTCTGGCTCGATCGCGTCAGTGCGGGCTATCGGCCGGACCGGCCCATCCTGCGCGATCTATCGCTTGCGATCGTCGGGCCGGAGCGTGTCGCGATTGCCGGGCCCAATGGCTCCGGGAAGACCACGCTGCTGAAGTTGATTGCCGGTGAGCTACACCCTGTCTCGGGCACTGTGCGGGTCAGGCCGGACTTCGCGCTGTTCGACCAAATGGTCAGCCTGCTCGATCCTGCGATCTCGATCCTCGACAATTTCGCGCGGCTCAATCCGAAGGCGGGCGTCAACGAATGCCACGCCGCTTTGGCGCGCTTCATGTTTCGCGCGGATGCCGCCATGCAAGAAGTCGGCAGCCTGAGCGGCGGACAGCTGTTTCGAGCGGGCCTCGCCTGCGTGCTGGGCGGATCGACGCCGCCGTCGCTGCTGATCCTGGACGAGCCGACCAACCATCTGGATCTGGAGTCCATCGCCGCAGTCGAAGCGGGCTTGCGCGCCTACGATGGAGCGTTACTCGTCGTCAGCCATGACGAGGCGTTCCTGGAAGCGATCGAAGTCACGCGTCGTTTTGATTTCGCCGGTGCTGCGCGCGCCGATGGCGGGATCATCTGATCCGCCCGGCAGATCTTGGTGACAATTCTTCAAAAACCCGACGCTCTGCCCCCAGCGCGTCGGGTGGAATGGATAAGTATCAGTCCGTGATCCCAACGCCGTTGTTGTGACTCCGGTCGTACCAATTTTCTACTCCGGGAAAATACCGCAGGGAGAATCGCGGGCGGCGCATGCCCTCGATTTTCGTGCGGCGCTTCTACGCGGTTCCGCCAGGCTCCAGGGCCTCGCCCATCTCCAGCGGATGCGTCATGGTCTGGTGCAGCGCCTCGCGGTCGAGCTCGCCTTCGGAGATGCTGATGACGACGCAGGCGATGCCGTTGCCGATCAGATTGGTCAGCGCGCGGCACTCGCTCATGAACTTGTCGATGCCGACCAGGATCGCGATCGACTGGATCGGGATGTCGGGCACAATCGAGAGCGTTGCGGCAAGCGTGATGAAGCCGGCGCCGGTCACGCCGGAGGCGCCCTTCGAGGTGATCATGGCAATCCCGAGGATGCCGAGCTCCTGCCAGATCGTCAGATGGGTATTGGTCGCCTGCGCCAGGAACAGCGTCGCCAGCGTCATGTAGATGTTGGTGCCGTCGAGGTTGAAGCTGTAGCCGGTCGGGATCACGAGGCCGACCACCGAGCGCGAGGCGCCGAGATGCTCCATCTTCTGGATCATCTGCGGCAGCACCGTCTCCGACGACGAGGTGCCGAGCACGATCAAGAGCTCGTCCTTGATGTAGGCGATGAAGCGCAGGATCGAGAAGCCCGCAACCCTGGCGATCGCGCCCAGCACGATCAGCACGAACAGGATGCTGGTGAGGTAGAACGTGCCGATCAGGGCGGCGAGATTGAGCAGCGAGCCGAGACCATAGGCGCCGACGGTGAACGCCATCGCACCGAAGGCGCCGATCGGCGCCACGCGCACGATGATGCGGATGATGCCGAAGAACATCTTTGCGGCCTTGTCGACCGCCTCCGCGATCGGCTCTCCGGCCTTGCCGAGAAATGCGATGGCGAATCCCGAGAGGATCGAGACCAGCAGCACCTGGAGCAGGTCGCCGCGCGCGATGGCGCCGAAATAGCTGTCGGGGATGATGCCCATGAGATGGGCCACGATGCCCTCTTCCTTCGCCTTGGTGACGTAGGTCGCGACCGACTTCGGGTCGATCGAGGCAGGGTCGATGTTGAAGCCATGCCCGGGCTGAAGCACCTCGCCGACCAAAAGGCCGACAGCGAGCGCCACGGTCGACACCGTCTCGAAATAGACCAGCGCCTTCAGCCCGACCCGGCCGACGCGCTTGAGATCGCCCATCGAGGAGATGCCGTGCACCACGGTGCAGAAGATCACAGGCGCGATCATCATCTTGATCAGGGCGATGAAGCCGTCGCCGAGCGGCTTCAGGGCCTTGCCGAGATCGGGATAGAAATAGCCGATCAGCACCCCAAGTGCGATCGCGATCAGTACCTGGACATAGAGGATCTTGTACCAGGGCTGGTGCCGGCGGTGGACGGCTGGCTGGAACGCGACTTGTGTCATATCCTGAGCCCGGGAACGCGTTGGTCTCGCCTGATTCACATCATGTGATGATGTCTGTATAAGCAACAATCACATTTTTGTCGGATCGCACGAAGATCAATCGCTGCACCGCAAGGGGGGAAGATGTCGAAGGCAACGGGCTCGGACGGGCAGGCGCAGGGCTATTTTCCGCGTTGGAAGCTGAAGACCTCCGGCGTGGTCATGCCGGAGGAACGGTTGCCATGGGGCCAGACGATCGTCTCCGGTCTTCAGCATTGCGTTGCAATGTCGGGTTCGACGATCATCGCGCCCTTGCTGATGGGGTTCGATCCCAATGTCGCGGTGCTGTTCTCGGGCATCGGCACGCTGATCTTTTTCGTCATCGTCGCGGGTCGCGTGCCGAGCTATCTCGGCTCGAGTTTCGCGTTTATCGCCGTCGTCCTGGCCGCCACCGGCTATGCAGGGCATGGGCCGAACCCGAACCTGTCGGTTGCGCTCGGCGGCATCGTCGGCGCCGGCGTGCTGTACGGCGTGATCGCGCTGATCGTGATGTGGTCTGGTGTCGGCTGGGTCGAGCGGCTGATGCCGCCGGCTGTGACCGGTGCCGTGGTCGCGGCGATCGGCCTCAACCTCGCGCCGGTGGCGGTCAAGGCGGTGAGCGCGAATGCGTTCGACACCTGGATCGGACTTGCGACCGTACTCATCATCGGCGTGGTCGCCGTCGCGGCCCCCGGCCTGTGGCGTCGCCTGCCCATCATCCTCGGCGCGATCGGCGGGTATCTTTTGTACCTGCTGCTCGCCAACGGCCTCGGCTTCGGCAAGCCGATCGACTTCACGCAGCTCTCGGCCGCGCCGTGGTTCGGCCTGCCGAACTTCACCACACCGACCTTCCACGCCGATGCGATCTTCCTGATCGCGCCGGTTGCGGTCATTCTCGTCGCCGAGAACCTCGGTCACATCAAGGCGGTCGGCGCCATGACGGGCCGGAGTCTCGATGCCTATCTCGGCCGCGCTCTGTTCGCCGACAGCCTGGCGACGATCGTGGCCGCCTGCGGCGGCGGGACCGGCGTCACCACCTATGCCGAGAACATCGGTGTCATGGCAGCAACGAAGGTCTATTCGACGCTGCTGTTTGCCTTCGCTGCCACGGTCTCGATCCTGCTCGGCTTCTCACCGAAATTCGGTGCGCTCATCCTGTCGATCCCCGGTCCCGTCATCGGCGGTCTCTCGATCGTGCTGTTCGGCTTGATCGCCGCCATGGCGGGCCGGATCTGGGTCGAGAACAAGGTCGACTTCGCCAATCCTGCCAATCTGATCACCGTTGCCGTGGCGCTGACGGCCGGCGCTGGTGATCTCACGATCAAATTCGGTGCATTCACCATGGGGGGGATCGGCACCGCGACTTTCGGCGCCATTATCCTGTATCAGATCCTGACCTCGCCACTGGCGCGACGCGCGGAATGAATCCCGGCGATGCGCCAGGGGATGGAACAAAATCCCCGTTCCATCGATGATGAGGCATCCCGGAGAAAACCCATGCCGCAAACCGATCGTTCGACCCCATTTCCCTCGCGCCTCGTCGGCCAGTACGCGCTGGTGACCGGTGCCTCCCAGGGCATCGGCCGCGCCGTCGCCGTCAGGCTCGCCCAGGAAGGCGCGACCGTCGCCATCAATTATGTCGATCATCCCGAAAGGGCCGAAGAGTCGCTCGCGTTGGTGCGAACGGGATCGAACGATCGGGGGCACGGCAAGCTCGATCATCTCATCGTCAAGGCCGACGTCAGCAGCGAGCAGGAGGTCGCTGCGATGTTCGAGACGGTGCTCGCGCGCTGGAAGCGTCTGGACTGTCTCGTCAACAACGCCGGTTTCCAGCGGGAATCGCCGAGCGAGGCCCTCGATATCGATGCTTATCGCCGCATCATCGACGTCAATCTCAACGGCGCCGTGCTCTGTGCGCAGAAGGCGCTGGCGCATTTCGTCGCGCGTGGCGGGGCTGGCTCCATCATCAACTGCTCCAGTGTCCACCAGATCATCCCCAAGCCCGGCTATCTCGCGTACTCGATCAGCAAGGGCGGCATGGCCAATCTGACCCGCACACTGGCGCTGGAATTTGCCGGACGCGGCATCCGCGTCAATGCCGTCGGCCCGGGCGCGATCGACACGCCGATCAATGCGGCCTGGACCGGTGATCCAAAAGCGCGTGGCGTCGTCACCAGCCACATTCCGCTTGGCCGCGTCGGCACCCCGGAAGAGATCGCCGCCGTGTTCGCCTTCCTCGCCTCCGATGATGCCGCCTACATCACCGGACAGACCATCTATGCCTGTGGAGGGCTGACGCTCTTTCCGGAATTTCGCGAGAATTGGGCGAGCTAGCGGGGTGATCTGGCAAAATGCCGCAGCGGAGACTACATCTGCGCCATGACAAACGCTCCGCTGGCAGACTCTCGGCTCCAGGATTTCGTCGGCCGGCACGAAAAGCTGTTCGTTCTGACCGGCGCCGGCTGCAGCACCAATTCGGGCATTCCCGACTACCGCGACAGTAACGGCAACTGGAAGCGCACCCAGCCGGTCAATTTCCAGGCCTTCATGTCCGAAGAGGGGACGCGCCAGCGCTATTGGGCGCGCAGCCTGATCGGCTGGCGGCGGTTCGGACAGGCCAGGCCGAACGATGCACATCATGCGCTCGCCCGGCTCGAGGCTGGCGGTCGCTGCGCGATGCTGCTGACCCAGAACGTCGACCGCCTGCATCAATCCGCCGGCCACCGGCAAGTGATCGATCTGCACGGACGGCTCGACCTCGTCCGTTGCATGGGCTGCGGCCGCAAGACCTCGCGCGATGAATTCCAGGATAGGCTTGGTCGTCTCAATGCGGAATGGATGCAGCTCGACGCCGCCGACGCACCCGACGGCGATGCCGATCTGGAGCGCACGGATTTTTCCTCATTCGAGGTGCCGGCTTGCAAAGCCTGTGGCGGCATCCTCAAGCCCGATGTCGTGTTCTTCGGCGAGAATGTCCCGCGCGACGTCGTTGCCGCCGCGCAGGACCATCTGGCGCAGGCCGACGCCATGCTGATCGTCGGCTCGTCGCTGATGGTCTATTCCGGCTTCCGCTTCGTGCAGGCTGCGGCCGCGAGGCAAATCCCGATTGCCGCGGTCAATCTCGGCCGCACCCGCGCTGACGATCTCCTGACGCTGAAGGTCGAGGAGCGCTGCGAGGCAGCACTGGCTTTCCTGCTCTGAAGGTGCCGTGCGGCGTGCACTCTCCCGTCGCATAGGTGCCCCGCAAAGGACGCCCGAGACTTCACCATTTGCGTGGTCGCTGATATGAAAATTGCTGTGGTTTCGACCGCGGGTTGACGATCAGCACGGAGTGTTCAGGAATGCTTGAGGGAGCCGAGGTGAGGCTTGCCGTGGATATTGGCGGCACGTTCACCGACATCGTGCTTGACGTGGGTGAGGTGCGCAAGACGCGCAAGGTGCTGACCACGCCGCAGCGGCCCGAGCAGGCAGTGCTGGATGGCATGCGCCTCATCCTCACCGACGCGCACGCGCATGTCAGCGATATCGATGTATTCATTCACGGCACGACGCTCGCGACCAACGCCATCATCGAACGGCGCGGCGCCAAAACCGCGCTGATTGCGACCGAGGGTTTTCGCGATGTGCTCGATATCGGCACCGAGAGCCGCTACGACCAGTATGATCTCTCGATCGACAAGCCGAAGCCGCTGGCGCCGCGATCCCTGCGCTTCACCGTGCCCGAACGGATCGACGCTCACGGCGTGGTTCGCCTCCCGCTGGACGAAGCCGCGGTGCGCGCGCTTGCGCCGAAATTGCGTGAGCTGAACATCGAGAGCGTCGCAATCGCCTTCCTGCATTCCTATGCCAATCCCGAGCACGAGCGGCGCGCCGCTGCGATCCTCGGCGAAGCGATGCCCGGCATCTCCATCACCTTGTCCTCCGCCGTGTGCCCTGAGATACGCGAATATGAGCGCACCTCGACGGCGGTCGCCAATGCCTATGTGCAGCCGCTGATCGACGGCTATCTCGCCCGCATGGCGGACGCTTTGCAGGTCGAGCAATTCCGCGGCGCCATCTATCTCGTCACCTCCGGCGGCGGCGTCACCTCGATCGAGACGGCGCGGCGCTTTCCGGTGCGCCTGGTCGAGTCCGGCCCCGCCGGCGGCGCGATCTTCGCGGCGCAGATCGCAGCGCGACTCGGTGAGAACAAGGTGCTGTCCTTCGACATGGGCGGCACCACGGCAAAGATCTGCCTGATCGAGAAATTCCAGCCCGAGACCTCGCGCGTGTTCGAGGTCGATCGCGCCGCGCGCTTCCTGAAAGGCTCCGGCCTGCCGGTGCGCGTTCCCGTGATCGAGATGGTCGAGATCGGCGCCGGCGGCGGCTCGATCGCCCATGTCGATGCGATGAAGCGCGTTACCGTCGGCCCCGAGAGCGCTTCCTCCGAACCGGGACCGGCCTGCTACGGCCGGGGCGGGCAGCGTCCCGCGGTGACGGACGCCGATGTGGCGCTCGGCATGATCGATCCCGATGCCTTTGCCGGCGGTACGATCAAGCTCGACCCGGAGCTTTCGAAGAAAGCGCTGCTGAGTAACGTCGGCGAGCCGCTGGGCCTGTCCGCGGAGACTGCGGCCTATGCCGTCCACGAAGTCGTCTGCGAGAACATGGCAAGCGCGGCGCGTGTGCACGCCGTCGAGCGCGGCGAGATCGTCGGCCAGCACACGCTGATTGCCTTTGGCGGCGCCGCACCTTTACATGCGGCCCGCGTTGCCGAGAAGATCGGCGTTTCCAGGGTGATCGTGCCGTCGAATGCCGGAGTCGGGTCGGCGGTGGGCTTCCTCGCGGCGCCCATCGCCTATGAACTGGTGCGCAGCCGTCATGTCCGGCTCGATGATTTCGACACGGGCGCGGTCTCAGACCTCTTGCAGGAGATGGTGGCCGAAACGCGCGCGCTGGTCGAGCCAGGTGCTGCCGGCGCGCCGGTGCGCGAACGCCGCGCCGCCTTCATGCGCTATGTCGGTCAGGGCCACGAAATCACCGTCGAGCTGCCGAACCGGCCGCTGATATCGGCTGATCTTCCGGGCCTGCGCCAGAAGTTCGAGGCGGATTACTCGGCGATGTTCGAACGCCCGATCCCGGGTGCTGCGATCGAGGTGTTGAGCTGGTCTGTGCTTGCGACCACCGAGGCGCGCAATCCGTCGACCGTGTCAGCCGTGACGCGCAAGCCTGCGGCAAAAGCCTCGGGCAGTCGCAAATTCTTCGACGGCAGGGCAGGCGAGGTCATCGAGATCCCGCTCTATCGCCGCGAGGACATGGCACCCGGTGCGACCATCGCAGGTCCTGCCGTGATCGCAGAGGACGAGACCTCCACCTTCGTCTCCACCAGTTTTGATGCCCATATCGATGGTGCCGGCAGCATCGTCATGGAACGGAAGGCAGCCTGATCATGAGCAAGGCAAATGGCGCGAGCCTGATCGACCTTCAGATCATGTGGCACCGGCTGATCGCGGTGGTCGAGGAGCAGGCGCAGGTGCTGCTCCGCACCGCGTTCAGCCCGATCGTGCGCGAATGCGGCGACCTTTCGGCCGGCGTGTTCGACCTCAAGGGGCGGATGCTGGCGCAGGCCGTCACTGGTACGCCCGGTCACGTCAACTCGATGGCGGAATCGGTCAAGCACTTCATCAACCACTTCCCGCTCGAGACGATGAAGGATGGCGATGCCTACATCACCAACGATCCCTGGATGGGCACCGGGCATCTCAACGACTTCGTCGTCACCACGCCCTGCTTCAAGGATGGCAGGCTCGTCGCGCTGTTCTCCTGCACCAGCCATCTCATGGACATCGGCGGCATCGGCTTCGGCCCTGATGCGACCGACGTGTTCATGGAGGGGCTCTACATCCCCATGCTGAAGCTGATCGACCGGGGCGTCGTCAACGAGACGCTGATGGCGATGATCCGCACCAACACGCGCCTCCCCATCGACACCGAGGGCGACACCTATTCGCTCGCCGGCTGCAACGACGTCGGCTGCGAGCGCTTGGTCGAGATGATGACCGAGTTCGGCATCGATACGCTCGACGAACTCGGCGACTACATCTGCGACCGCTCGCGCGAGGCCGTTCTCGCCGAGATCGCAAAACTGCCGAAGGGGACCTGGCGCAACAGCATGGTCGTCGACGGCTACGACGCACCGGTGACGCTCGCGGCGACGCTCACAATCTCGAACGAAGGCATCCACGTCGATTTCGACGGCACCTCGGCCGCGTCCAAATTCGGCATCAACGTGCCGCTCTCCTATACCACGGCCTACACCGTGTTCGGCCTCGGCTGCGTCGTCGCCTCGCAGATCCCGAACAATGCCGGGTCGCTCTCGCCGTTGACGGTGTCGGCGCCTGACGGCGCGATCCTCAATGCGCCGAAGCCGGCGCCAGTCGCCTCGCGCCACATCATCGGCCAGATGCTGCCCGACGTGGTGTTCGGCTGTCTGCGCCAGATCATTCCCGAGCGCGTGCCGGCGGAAGGCACCTCGTGTTTGTGGAATCTCAACGTGCGCGGCCAGACGCGTTCCGGCGTCGGCGGCAATTACGGGTTCTCGATGGCGGTGACGTCCAATGGCGGCACCGGCGCGCGCTTTGCGAAGGACGGGCTTTCGGCGACCGCCTATCCCAGCGGCGTGCGCGGCACGCCGGTCGAGATCGCGGAGACGCAGACCCCATTGATCTTCTGGCGCAAGGAGCTGCGTCCGGATTCCGGCGGCGCGGGGCGCACCCGCGGCGGTCTCGGCCAGATCATCGAGGTCGGTACCGGCATCGATGCGCCCTTCGACATTCTTGCGGCGTTCGACCGCATCGATCATCCGCCGCGCGGGCGCGATGGCGGCCAGAACGGCGAAGCCGGCTATGTCGGCCTCAAGTCCGGACAGAAGATGCGCGGCAAGGGCTTTCAGACCATTCCGCCTGACGACCGGCTGGTGGTGATGACCCCGGGCGGCGCCGGCATCGGCGCACCGGGTGAGCGCGATCGCATGGCGGTCAAGGATGATGTCGAGAGCGGGCTTGTCTCCGCCGGCAAGGCGACCGCGCTCTATGGCTATACGCGCTGACGAAAAAACTCGTCCCGGCCTTGCCGGCCGGGACGATGTCTTGTCGAGCGTGGCCTACGCCGCCGCTTTCTTCCGCGCCTGCTCGGCCTTGTACAGCTCGAACTCTTCCGCGACCGCCTTCGCAACCGACGGACGCTGACGCAGCCGCTCGTAATAGGCCTTCACATCAGGCCACTTCGAAAGCTCGATCGGTGGTGTCGCCATCGTCCAGTTGATGACCGTGACGAGATAGGCATCGGCCACGCTGAAATGGTCGAGCAGGAACTCGCGTCCCCCGAGGTAATTATCGAGATAGTCGAGCCGCGACAGGTTCTTCTCCAGTGCGTAGGCTTTGACCTCCTGCGGCGCCTTGCGGTCGAGCACGGGAATGAAGAGGCCCTTGTGCAACTCGGTGCCGATGAAGCAGAGCCATTGATGCAGTCGCGTGCGATCGATCCCCTCAGCCGCGCCGAGTCCGGATTTCGGGAAACGGTCGGCGACATATTGCAGGATCGCCGCGTTCTCCGTCAGCACCACGCCCTCGTCGGTGCGCAGCGTCGGCACCAGGCCGATCGGGTTGACGGCGCGGAAGTCGGAGCCGTCCTTCAGCACCGTCTTGGTCGGGGAATCGACCTCGAGGTAGTTCGCCTCTGCACCGGCTTCGTACAGCGCGACGCGCGTCGCCATGGAGCAGGCGAGCGGCGAGAAATAAAGATCCATCGTGGGCCTCCTTGGGCAATTCTCGTGATCAGTGTCGCTCAACCCGGCCAGATTGATTTTTGTACTGTGTTGCATAATATGGAGCGGGTCAAGGATTAATGTGCGAGATGGTACAAAAATCGAAACCGCCAGCTGCTGCCAGTGAGCCCGACCGCCCCAGGCGCCGCGGCCGTCCGCGTGCCTATGAACCCGACATCGCGCTCGGCAAGGCGCTCGATCTGTTCCGCAGGCAGGGCTTTGCCGCGACCTCGCTCGACGATCTCAGCGAAGCCACCGGGATGAACCGGCCGAGCCTTTACGGCGCCTTCGGCGACAAGCGCGAGCTCTACATCAAGAGCTACCAGCGCTACCGTGAGGACGCGCGCGGATCGATGGTCGAGATCTTTCGTCAGGAGATGCCGGTGCGCCAGCGGCTGGAGCGCATCTATGCAGCGGCGCTGAACATCTATCTCTCGGGCGACACTGGCCCGCGCGGCTGCTTCACGGTGGTGACGGCGGCGTCGGAAGCGGTCGGCGATCCCGAGATCCGCGCCATGGTGCTGGAGGGACTCACCGATCTCGACAGGGCCTTCGCCAATTGCTTCCGCCGCGCCAAGGAGAAGGGCGAACTGCCCGCGAGTGCCGATCCGGCCGCGCTGGCGCAACTCGCCTCCGCCACCATCCACACCATCGCCATCCGCTCCCGGGCACGCGTGCCGCGCAAGGAGCTGGAGGCGATCGTGAAAGGCGCGATCGACGTGATGCTGGGGGCTAAATCCTAGTCTGTGACTACGCCGCGCGAATCTGCGCCAGGAAACGATCGACCTCGTCGCGCAGCCGCTGCGACTGCTTCGACAGTTCGATCGCCGAAACCAGCACCTCTTCTGCGGCCGTGCCGGTCGCTGCGATACCCTCGGTGACGCCTGCGATGTTCTGCGAGACCTCGCCGGTGCGCGCGGCGGCCTGCTGGACGTTCTGCGCGATCTCCTGCGTAGCCGTGCCCTGCTGGCCGACCGCCGCGGCGATCGCGGCGGAAATTTCGTCGACTTCGCGGATCGTCGCGCAGATCGACTGGATGCCTTCAACTGCGCCTGACGTCTCGCCTTGAACCGCCGTGACCTGTGCGCCGATTTCTTCCGTCGCCTTCGCGGTCTGGGTCGCGAGCGCCTTGACCTCGGAGGCGACCACCGCAAAGCCGCGGCCGGCCTCGCCGGCACGGGCCGCCTCGATCGTCGCATTCAGCGCCAGCAGATTGGTCTGTCCGGCAATGCCGTTGATGAAGGAGACGACGTCGCCGATTTTCTGCGCGGCGTCGGCGAGACTCTGCACCCGTTCGTTGGACCGGCGTCCGTCGCTCGCGGCCTTGCCAACCACCTCGGTCGCATGCGCAAGGCGGCGGCTGATTTCGGTCATCGAGGAGGACAATTCTTCCGCCGCGGCGGCCACCGTCTGCACGTTCTCCGAGGCGAGCGCGGAAGCCGACGACACCGCACGGGTCTGATGGCGCGACTGGTCGACGATATCGGACATCGAGCGCGCGGTGTGCTCCATCTCGACCGCGGCCGAGGACACCGTGGTGACGACGTCGCGGATGGAGGCTTCGAAATTGTCGGCGAGCGCGGCGAAAGCGCGCCGCTTTTCCGCTTCCGATTGGGCCTTGGCCTCCAGCTGATCGGCCTGAAGTTTGCTGAAATTCACCGCATTGTCCCGGAACACCGCGACCGCCTTCACCATCGCGCCGACCTCGTCATGGGCCCGGCTCGCCGGAATGGCGACGTCGAGACGGCCGTCCGCGAGCTCACGCATCACGTTCGTGATGGCCAGGATCGGACGCGAGATTCCGCGAGCGATGAGATAACCGACGATCGCCGCGAGGATCAATCCGAGGGCGGCGATCCCGATCGACAGCCACCAGGCGCGATCGGCGGAGGCCACGTAATCGGTGTTGTCCATCACCAGCTCGACGGCGCCGAGCGGTTTTCCGGAGAAGTCCTTGATCGGTCCGAGCAGCGCGGCAATCGGCGCGCCGTCGAGCTTTGCCTGGCGCACGGTGAAGTCGCCACCGGCGGCGCGGCTGTAATCGGCCGCTTCGAAGAAGCTTTTGCCCTTCAGTGTGCCGCCGAACAGCCTGAAGCCCACGCCGTCGGCGAGATGGAAGGCAATGTCGACATGGCGGTTGAGCTTGAAATCGTCGAGGAAGGACTGACCGAAGGTCAGGCCGAATTCCACGGAGCCGAGATGCTTGGCGCCTTGCGCGATCGGCACCACGCCCCGGATGCCGAGCCCGGCGACGCCGCCCTCGAGGCCGACCACGACCTTGTGCTCCTGATTGGCGTCGACGACGGTCTTGCGGAAGCTCGAGAGGTCGTCGCCGAACTTGGCCGGCTGGTGCACGCGCAGGAAGGAGGTGGCCGGCGGCGTATGGAACTGGAACTGCTCGACGCCGTAGTCGGATTTGGTCGCGTTAAAGACAGGACCGAACAGAGCGATCAGGGCGTCGCGGTCCTGTTTGGCCATCGCCTCCTGTGTCGCGGGCATTGCCGCCACGACCGTGCTCATGGCGGCGGCGCGGTGGGACTCCTCGGCGATTCGTGACAGCAGCGCGTCATAATGGCTGCGCAATTCCCGCTGATCGGCGCGGTCGATGATCCCTGCGATGATCCACATCGCGCCGAGCACGGCAATCAGCGCAGCCGCTGCCGCCGTCACGGCCAGCGCCACCGTGATCCGCATCCTGAGGCCGAGGCTCGTCCGCATGTCCGACTCGTTCGTTGAGCGTTGATTAACAACGCCTATCAACTTCTCGCTAAGAGACGGTGAACGGAAGCGCTGGCCTTAATAGCCCCTGCCGCGATCCACCACATTCTCCAGTGCTCCACCCGCCTCGAACCTTGCGATCTGCCCGGCGACATAGGCCGAGATTGCGTCTGCATCGGTGTCGGCGGCGTTGTGCGGCGTCAGCACCACCTTGGGGTGGGTCCAGAACCGGCTGTTCGCCGGCTGCGGTTCCTGCACGAAGACGTCGAGCGAGGCGGCGCCCAGCGTGCCGTCGTCGAGGCAGGCCAGGATGTCGGCCTCGTTCTGCAAGCCGCCGCGGCCGGCATTGATCAGTACGGGCGCGCCGAGCGGGCTCTTGCGGTTGAGCTTGGTGAAGACCTCTCGGTTGAGAATGCCTTGCGTATCCGGCGTCAACGGCAGCAGCGACACCAGGATGTCGGTCTTGCGCAGGAAGGCATCCATTCCGGCGCTGCCATGGAAGCACTCGACGCCGGGGAGGGCCCGCGGGCTGCGGCTCCAGCCGGCAACGCGGAAGCCGAGCCGCCGCAGCACATCGGCGGCATCAGCACCCAACGTACCCAGACCCATCACGCCCACCGTAACGGCGCTCGCCGGCCATTGATAGAGCGGCTCCCAGCGCTTCGCGCGCTGGGAGTCCCGCAAATACAGCTCCTGACGGTGGTGCATCAGCACATGCAGCACGACATATTCGGTCATGCGGTTGGTGAGATCAGGCACTGCGACGCGCACCAGCGGCACGTCAGGCAGACTGTTGTCCGCCATCAGCGCGTCGACGCCGGCCCCCAGATTGAAGATCGCGCGCAGGTTCGGGAACGTCTTGAGATCACCGGGTGCCGGCTTCCACACGGCGGCATAGTGCACGTCAGCCGGATCGAGCGAGTCATCCGGCAGCCGCGCCACGGGGCGACCGCCGCAGACCGCATCGAACCGGGCCTTCCAGCGCTCCGGCGACCAGTTCTGCTGCATGCTGTTGATCAGGACGGCCAGTGTACCTGCGGTCATTCGAAGTGCCTCACAAGGTTCCGCTTTTGGTGCCTCTCCTTGGCACGATCCGACGCAATTTTCTCGCAGATTTTTTCCGCAGCCCTGTCGGGGCGGGGCATAGTGGATCGTCTTCGAAACAAGCGTTCAGGAAGGTGCTGCCCATGCTCTATGCGATCCTTTGCTATCATGACGAGGACTTCGTCGGCTCCTGGAGCAAGGACCAGGACGAGGCCGTGATGAAGAAGCTCGCCGTGGTGCAGGAGAAACTTACCCGGCAGGGGCGCCTCGGCCCGGTGGCACGGCTGCTGCCGACCACTGCGGCGGCGACGCTGCGCAAGGAAGACCCGCCGCTGGTGCTCGACGGCCCCTATGCCGAGACCAAGGAGCAGCTGCTCGGTTTCTACATCGTCGACTGCAAGAATTTGGACGATGCGCTCGACGTGGCGCGCGACCTTGGCGCCGCCAATCCCGGCGGCGCCTATGAGGTGCGCCCGGTCGGCGTGTTCAGGCCCGGAGGCATTTCGGCGTGAGCGACACTGATACCGCCTGGATCGAGACTGCGCTGACCTCGGCGCGGCCCCAGGCGGTCGGCGCGCTGCTGCGCTATTTCCGCGATCTGGACACGGCTGAGGAAGCCTTCCAGAACGCGTGCCTGCGCGCGCTGAAAACCTGGCCGCAGAACGGGCCGCCGCGCGATCCCGCGGCCTGGCTGATCATGGTCGGCCGCAACGTCGCGATCGACGAGGTTCGCCGCAGTCGCAAGCAGCAGCCGTTGCCGGACGACGATCAGGCGATCTCGGATATCGACGACGCCGAAGGCGCGCTTGCCGAGCGGCTCGACGGCTCGCACTACCGCGACGACATCTTGCGGCTGATGTTCATCTGCTGCCACCCGCAGCTGCCGGCGACCCAGCAGATCGCGCTGGCGCTGCGCATCGTCTCGGGTCTGACGGTGAAGCAGATCGCGCGTGCCTTCCTGGTTTCGGAAGCCGCGATGGAGCAGCGCATCACCCGCGCCAAGGCCAAGGTCGCGCAAGCCGGGACGCCGTTCGAGGCGCCCGGCGCGATCGAACGGTCGGAGCGGCTGGCCGGGGTGGCCGCGATGATCTACCTGATCTTCAACGAGGGCTATTCGGCGAGCGGCGATACCGTCGAGATCAGGAAGCCGCTCTGCGAGGAGGCGATCCGGCTGGCGCGGTTGTTGTTGCGCTTGTTCCAGAGCGAGCCGGAGATCATGGGGCTGACGGCGCTGATCCTGCTGCAGCACGCCCGCAGCGCAGCGCGCATTGCCGCCGATGGTTCGCTGATCCTGCTGGACGACCAGGACCGCTCGCTGTGGAATCGCACCATGATCGCGGAGGGGTTGGCGTTGATCGACAAGGCTATGCGCCATCGTCGCAGCGGTCCCTACCAGATCCAGGCCGCGATCGCTGCGCTTCACGCGCGGGCGGCGACGCCTGATGAGACCGACTGGACCCAGATCGATCTCCTCTATGGCGCGCTCGAGGTGGTGCAGCCTTCGCCGGTGGTGACGCTCAACCGCGCAGTCGCGGTTGCCAAGGTGCGCGGACCACAGGCCGCGCTTGACCTGATCGAGCCGCTGGCGCCGAAGCTCGCCAATTATTTCCATTTTTTCGGCGTGCGCGGCGCGTTCCTGATGCAGCTCGGCCGCAACGACGAAGCCCGCATCGCCTTCGACCGGGCCATCGCGCTCGCCAACACTTCCGCGGAAGCCGCCCATATCCGCATGCACATTGACCGCCTGATCCGGGACAGCCAGCCGAAGAGTGGCAGTGCCCGGCAGGGTACGAAAGCGAAGTGACCGCCGAAAATTCGTTCTATCACATGTCGGCGCGCGCCAATCCGCTTCGTCTTATTCCCGTATCAAGGGAGCCATTCATGCTGAAAGCCATTACCATCATCGCTGTCGTGATCGCGGTCGGGATCGCGGGCGTCCTCGCCGTCGCATTGACAAAACCCGACACGTTCCGTGTCGAGCGCTCGCTCGTGCTGAACGCGCCGGCCGGCGCGATCTATCCGCTTGTCTCCGATTTCCACTTCTGGACGGGCTGGTCGCCCTATGAGGATCGCGATCCCGCGATGAAGCGCACCTACGGCGGAACGGCGGCCGGGAAGGGCGCGACCTATGCATGGGACGGCAACAACGATGTCGGCGCCGGCCATATGGAGATTATCGAGGCGAACCCGTCGTCGAAACTGCGCATCAAGCTCGACTTCGAACGGCCCTTCGAAGGCCACAACACCGCAGAGTTCACTTTTGTGCCGCAAGGCGATGCCACACTGGTCACATGGGCGATGTCCGGTCCGGCTCCCTTCCTGTCCAAGGTGATGCAGGTGTTCGTCAACATGGACACCATGATCGGCAAGGATTTCGAGATTGGCCTCGCCAGCCTGAAGAAGCTCACCGAGAAGTAACGCCGGCGGCCGCCCGAAGAACTGCCGGGAAACGGTTAGCGAAGAGAAGAAGGAGAGAGACGATGCTCAGTGCCTATCTGTTCTATCAGGACACCTGCGAAGCAGCGTTCAACTATTACGCCAAGGTCCTCGGCGGCACGATCGACGCCATGATGCGTCTCTCGGATACGCCGCCATCGGATATGCCCCCAGGGCCGCCCGGGCGCGAGAAGACCATCATGCATGCGCGGATGACGTTGCCAGGCGGCGCCGTGCTGATGGCCTCCGACACGCCGCCTGAGCATTATCACAAGCCGCAGGGCTTTTCGATCTCGCTCACGGTCGTGGACCCCGCGGAGGGCGAACGCAAGTTCAACGCACTCGCCGACGGCGGCACCGTCACCATGCCCTTCAGCAAGACGTTCTGGGCCAAGGGCTTTGGCATGTGCGTCGACAAATTCGGCATTCCCTGGATGGTGAACTGTCCGGCCGAGGGTATGTGACAGGCGCGATCGCCTGATTTGCCAGGATGTCCCTCTCTCCGATATCGCGAGAGAGGGGCACCTCGTCAGCGGATCGATCCGGTGACGTCCTCGCTCGGCGGCTTCGCCACGCAGCTGGGACAGATCACGAGCTTCGAACCAAGCTGCTTGTCGTTCTCGGCTTCGATCTCGTCGTGGACGGCCCACCATGCGTCGGAATAGGGACGCAATGTGGAAAGCACTCTTTGCCGATCCAGATTGGAATCGCTGTCCGGCGGAGCATGATTGGCAAGCCGACGTTTTGTGACAACGGGTCGATTGGGATCCTGACCGAGCCCGTCCCATGCGATCGGACGACGCTCCGCTGCCGCCGCGGCAGCACACCCTGCGAGCGCTGCGCAAAAACTGAGCAAGACGATAAAGTGCCGAGCCATGCCGGACCTGCCGTACGAAATGGAAAACGTTGCGTCGCGACACTTACGCGGCACTTGAGGGAAATCCGCGTCGACGGCATGGCCGAATGGAGATTCCTTCCCCTCCCATTTCTGCGAGAGCAGTGCGAGCGGCTTCGTGACATGAGGCGGAACTGCATCGCACAAGAATTGGCGAAAGATTGGGCTGTAAACTACGTGCCGGAATCGCTAGTTTGGGTCATAATACCTACAAATCAGGGTGGACGTGGCGGGGAAGGGAGCGACCGATGGCGGCGGCGCTACAAATCAATTTTGCTCTATGGGGAATGCTCATCTGCGCCAGCGTGAAGCTCGCGCCGATGGTGCAGATCATGTTCCACTAGGGAACAGCCAGGTCGTGACGGCAATGTTTGTGACGACGACCGCTCCCTGTACGAGCATGTAGAGCCGGCAGACTGTCGTCGAGGTGTCATCGACAGCGCGGGTAGATCGCGGCGAGGTCGCGCCCCTTCAGCAAGATCAGTCGTGAGGTGAGACCGCCGTGGCGGCTGATCCAGTCGCGGACCGGGCCGGGATAGGCTGCAAGCACGGCTTCGGATGCTTCCGGCTCGGCATAAAAGCGTCCGCGCCGGTCGACCGAGCGCGCGGCATGGAAACCCAGAACGGCGCGTTTCGTGGTGCAAATGCGATCGCCCGGCACGATGCTGAGCACCAGCGTGCAGGCGGAGAGGCAGGGGCCGTCGATCACCACACGTTCCCCGCTTTCGCGCACCTTCTCGAAAAGGTCGAGGAATGGTCCGACCTGTCCGCCGGGGCTTTGGATGATGCGGATCTCGGCTTGGGCGGTTGCGGAGACGAGCAGCGCGGCTGCGAGCATCAGGGCTTTGAGGACGGTGATGCGCCGCATCGAGCACTCCACGAAATCGCGAACCCGGTTACAAGGCTCTACCCGTTGCGCCGCTCGCCGCGCAGCGTCGGCAGACCGATACCCGCAGCATCGAAGCCGCCATCGACGGCCAAAATTTGACCGGTGATGTAGCTCGCGTTGTCGGAGCACAGGAAATAGATCGCTGCGGCGAGTTCCTCCTCCAGGCCGTAGCGGTTGAGCGGGATGGCATCGTGATAGTCGGCGCGAATCTCCTTGGTGTGCACCTGCTGCGCCATCGCGGTGTCGACCGGACCCGGTGCGACCGCGTTGACGCGGATGTTGAGCGAGGCGAGCTCGACCGCGAGCTGCTTGGTGAGGTGCGCGAGCCCCGCTTTGCTGGTGCCGTAGGCCGAGCGCAACGTCGAGGCGCGCACCGCCGAGATGGAGGTGACATTGACGATCGCGCCGCCATTGCCGTCGCGCATCAAGGGCACCGCGGCCTTGGTGCAGAGGAACGGACCAGTGAGATTGACCGCCATGATCCTGTTCCAGTCGGCGTCGCTGGTCTCCAGGACGGGCGCGAACACGGCGACGCCGGCATTGTTGACGAGCGCATCGAGCCGGCCGAAGCGGCTCATCACCGCGGCCATTGCAGCGCCCACGGCGACCGCGTCGGACACGTCGCAGGTGATAGCCAGCGTGTTGTCGGGATTTTTCAGCGCCGCTGCCGCGCTGGTCTGCAGCTCGCCCTCGACATCGAGCAGTGCCACGCGCCAACCGTCGGCGAGGAAGTGCTTCGCCGTGGCCAGGCCGATCCCGCGTGCGGCACCGGTGACGAGGGCTACCTTGGCAGGGGAGGAGGTCATGGCGCGGTCCTTTGCTGGAGCCCGCGCGGCATGACAGTTTCGTTGGTCCCATGCAAGGCGCTCATTCCGGACAGAGGGCGCCGCCGGGGAGCCACAATGATCTGCCGAAAAATTTTCTCGGGCCGTGTCGGCCTGGCAAGAGCTCGTTCGTCTTGGAAGTGAGCGCGGGGGCTACAACCGCGTCGTAAGGAACCGCATGCGATTCATGATGCTGATGATCCCGCTCGGCTACGAGACTGCGCCGGCGGACGAGCAACTCGATCCCGAACGTGTCGCCGCGATGATGCGCTATAACGAGGCGCTGAAGGATGCGGGCGTGCTGATCACGCTGGACGGCCTGCATCCGCCGTCGACGGGCGCCCGCGTCTCGTTCGCCACCGGCGCACCGGTGGTGACCGATGGCCCCTTCGCGGAATCCAGGGAAGTGCTGGGCGGCTACTGGATGATCGAGGTCGGCTCGCGCGAGGAGGCGATCGTCTGGGCGAAGAAATGTCCGGCCTCGGTCAACGAGATCATCGAGATTCGCCAGGTGCAGGAAATGTCCGACTTTCCGCCTGACGTGCAGGCCGCAGCCGCCGGTTTTGACGATCTGAAGCAGTAGACAAGGGAGAAACGACCGATGAGCACTGACACCTATCTTGCCGTCTTCCTCGGCAGCAAGAGCAGTCCGAAGTGGGCGGCGTGGACTGCGATGTCCGACGCAGAGCGCAAGGCCAAGGAGATGGAGGGCATGGCGGCCTGGAAGGGCTGGGTGGAGAAGCACCAAGGCGCGATCCAGGCCATGGGCGGTCCGCTCGGCAAGACCAAGAAGGTCGATGCCAACGGCATCGCAGACATCGCCAACGAGATGGGCGCCTTCACCGTCGTCCGCGCCGCCTCGCACGAGGCTGCCGCCAAAATGTTCGAGAACCACCCGCATTTTGCGATCTTCCCCGGCGAGCGGGTCGAGATCATGCCGGTGCTGCCGATCCCGGGCGGCTAGGGCCGATCGGAACGTCGGATCCGTGGAAGTCGGGGTTCACCAAACCCGGTTGCCGCTAGTGACCTTCGTGCCCGGCTCATGTAAAGCTCGTTCACATGAGCTGGCGCAAGGAGCAGCGCCGCGCCGAGCGCGGCTATCACCACGGCAATCTGAAGGAAGCCCTGTTGCAGGCCGCCCTCGGGTTGATCGCCGAGAAAGGTGCGGCCGGCTTCACCTTCGCCGATGCTGCGCGCATGGCCGGCGTCAGCGCGGCGGCGCCTTACCGGCATTTTCGCGACCGCGACGAGCTGTTGTCCTCGATCGCCCAGCGCGGCTTCGAACAGTTCGAGCAGCGGCTCACCGCAGCCTGGGACGACGGACGCCCCGACACCGTCACCGCGTTCGAACGCGTCGGCCGGGCCTATCTCGCCTTCGCCCGCGAGGAGCCCGCCTTCTACAACGCGATGTTCGAATCGGGCCTGCCGGTCGACGCCAACGCGGCGCTCCAGGCCGCCAGCGAGCGCGCTTTCAACGTCATTCGTGCTGCAGCCGAGCGTCTTGCCGCGCTCGCGCCGCCCGGCGCGCCGCGGCCGCCGGCGATGATGATGGCCCTGCACATCTGGTCGATGGCGCACGGCGTCGCCTCGCTGTTCTCGCGTGGCGATGCCGCGCGACGAAAACTGCCGATGTCGCCGGACGAACTGCTTGAGGCCGAGGTGCTGATCTATCTGCGCGGCCTCGGCTTCCCCACCGATCGGCGGTCGCCCGCGACAAGCGCCGAGCCTCCGCCGGTGCCACCGGAGGCATCCTCCGGTTCCGGCGTGCCGCCCGGCGGCCCCTGGGGCAGGCCGAAATAAATCGCGCAAATAATCACGCGGGCGTGTCAGGCCGCCAGCTTGACAAAATCGCGGGATGGTCTAGCTATGTAAATGTTATTTACATTCACAACGGCGCTGATGCCGTGATGGAGAAGGGAAATGGCCTACACCGCTGATGTCAATCGCTGGCGCGGCCCCTCGGACCAACAGCAACAGTACGCGCGGCCCCACATGCTCGATACGCCCTGGCATCCTGGCTGGATTGCCGTGACCATTCTCGGCTTCATCATCTGGTGGCCGATCGGTTTAGCCCTTCTCTTTTTCACACTCGGGAGCAGAAGAATGTCGTGCTGGAGCAACCAGGATCGCTGGCAGAACAAGATGGAGCGGATGCAGTACAGGATGGACCGCATGCGTGACCGCATGGAGCGCCGCGGCTTCGGCTTCGGTTTCGGCCCGCCGTCCTCGGGCAACCGCGCCTTCGACGAGTACCGCTCCGAAACGCTGCGCCGGCTCGAGGAAGAGCAGGTCGAGTTCAAGAACTTCCTCGATCGTCTGCGCCACGCCAAGGACAAGGAAGAGTTCGACCAGTTCATGGCCCAGCACAAGACGCGCCCGACCCCGCCGCCGACCGACCAGCAGCAGGGCTGATCCAAAAAACGGCCTGATGCCCCTCAAAGCCTTCAGGCGCATGCCCCCAAAGTCCTGATGGCCCCGAGCCGCCCGCCTGCGCACGCCGCAGGCGGGCGGTTTGGTTTGTGGGGTGGCTTCGCGCTCGGCCTCGCGCAATGACCCTGCGCAAGCGAACCCGGTCGGGTGGCGAGATTCAGCGCACCGTCACGAGCTGCGCGCGAACCGACGTCAGGAAGTATTCGTAGGCGTGATCGACGATCTCGTTGAGTGATCGCGTTCGCGCAAACATCGCGCGAGCCTCGGCGAGAAACTCCTCGCGGGTCGGAATCTTCGGCAGGTGCAGATGCGTCAGCGCATCGACGCCGTCATGGGCCCGATCGAGGATGTCATGCAGCGTCGGCAGGTGCAGCTGGGCGAGATCGGCCCGGTGCAGCGCCGACGAAATCGCGTGCGCCAGCGCGTGCGCGTCGAAGCGACCGGCAAGCTCGCGGGCCGCACGCTTGATGACGCGTGCACCGAGCGGCTGCTCGTTGCGCAGCACCAGTTCGGGCGGCGCCTTCATGTTCCAGACGATACCGAACCAGGACAGGGCCTTCAGAACGTAGTAGGTCGGGTCGATCTCCCACCAGTAAAAGCCCTGTCGCACGCTGCTCTGGTAGGCGTGGTGGTTGTTGTGCCAGCCTTCACCCATGGTGAACAACGCCAGCAGCCAGTTGTTGCGGGAATCGTCGCCCGTCACGTAGCGCTTGCGCCCATGTACATGGGCGAGCGAGTTGATGCAGAAGGTGGCGTGATAGACCAGCACCGTGCTCCACAGGAAGCCGACGACCAGACCCGACCATCCCGCGACGAGGAAGCAGAGCACCGCGAGCGTCACGGCCGGCAGCAGCTCCAGCCGATGCAGCCAGATCAGCTCCGGATAAGCTGCAAGATCGCCGACCTTCACGAGGTCGGTCGTGTCGTGCTGCCGGTAAAAGATCCAGCCGAGATGGCTGTACAGGAAGCCGCGATGCCGCGGCGAGTGCGTGTCGTGCTCAGTGTCGGAATGCAGATGATGGTGCCGATGCTTGGCCGCCCACCACAGCACGCTCTTCTGCGCACTACTTTGCGCAATGAAGGCCAGGATGAACTGAAACACCCGGCTTGTCGCATAAGCCTTGTGCGAGAAATAACGGTGGTAGCCCGCCGTGACTCCGAACATGCGCACGACATACAACGACGCGCAAATCGTGAGGGCCTGCCACGTGATGCCCGACCAGATCGCCGCAACACAGCCGAGATGGACCAACAGGAACGGCACGGCCGAGGGGTACATGATGTCGTCGTGCTGGTCGTCGGCGGGCGCGTTGGGCGACATGTCCTGGCGTGACCTTTCTTGGCGTGACCGCGAGGGGGCGTGTGACGGCAACAGCGCCGCCGGGTACGAAAAACCCGCGGATGGCGGACCACCGCGGGCTTGAAATTTCGACGGACTATATGGTCGTGGATGCCGCGCATGCAAGCTCGTAGCCTCACGGGGGCTGCGGCATGGTGCGCGGGTGCCGCCGGCGCGGCGTCGCCTAATATTCGACACGCGGAAGCATCCAAATACCGGAGGCGATGATGGGCAACTTCGCGACGAGGCGCAGCGCGCCGCCGCCGCCGATCCGATTTGGCAAGGCCAGCACCGGTGTGATTCTTGCGCATGATGATCGCCGATCTGATCGGAGGCCGGCTTGGCGGCAGCGCCGCCGACGTGAACGCTTCGCTGCGTTCGTGTGAGCATCGGCCGTCCAACACGCAGGGTCTACGCCGGCTGCACGGCCCTCGGTAATCCCGCGCGGCTGACCGACTGCACCGAGCCTGCTTCTGCAGCGTGAGCCTTAGGCGGCGCGGCGGTGGCTCTCGCCATGCGACGACGACCAGGGAAAGCACCACGCCCCAGGGCTTGATCGCGACCTCAGCGCCTTGCGCGTAGCGAGATGGAAATTGATCAACGCCAGCACGACCGCTGCGAGGTTGCCGACCATGTGGTACCAGGCATCATTGAGGCGGCGAATGCGCCGTTCACTGAAGAAGTCGGTAAAGCCGGCCGCGGCAGCAACGAGCGCCATCACGATGCCCGCAACCGGGAACGGGATGATCATGGGTGGAGCGGGTGATCCCCGAGGGGCGGCGGTCGTCTTGGGTTGATGCTCATGGCAAATCCTCGCCAAAAGTGATTTTCGGGACAATTGACCGGGGCAGGCCGGTTGCTCCGGACATTCGTGGCGCGTCGGGTGATGCCAGACGATCCACGCGTCCCGCAAATACCGGCCTGGCACCCTGATGTCCCATGCCCCTGCGCCGCCTGCCTTTCCCGCAGCCAAATTCGCGGGTGGTAACCCGGCATTAACCATCGCCGGGCACTGGTAATTATGGACAATCGCGCCCGGAGCCGTCGTCGAGGCCCTTAGTTTTGACATCTTGGCAGGGAATGCAGGCGGCGGCTTTGGACCAGCCCCTGTACCCCAGAAAGACAAGGCTTTGAACAGGCTTGCCGGCTGCGGCGGTTCTACCGCGGCTGTTAGGAAACCGGCCGCCATTTGCGGGACGGGACAAAGGTAACGATCGCCAGAAAACGGTCGTCTTGAGAGGATATTGCTGATGAATCCGGCCGACGTGGCTCAGTCCGCCCTTCCGGTTGCCGCTTCCGCCGACGTGTCGCTGATCGCGCTGTTCTGGCAGGCTCACTGGATCGTGAAATGCGTCATGCTGGGCCTGTTGTCCTGCTCGGTCTGGGTTTGGGCCATCGCGATCGACAAGATCTTCCTTTACGCCCGGACCCGCCGCTCGATGGACCGGTTCGAGCAGGCATTCTGGTCCGGCGAGTCCATCGAGGAGCTCTATCGCACGCTCTCGGCCAAGCCGACCCATTCCATGGCGGCCTGTTTCGTAGCGGCGATGCGCGAATGGAAGCGCTCTTTCGAGAGCCACGCCCGCTCGGTCGCCGGCCTCCAGATGCGGATCGACAAGGTCATGAATGTCTCGATCGCCCGTGAGGTCGAGCGGCTGGAACGCCGCCTCCTGGTGCTCGCGACCGTCGGCTCGGCCGGCCCCTTTGTCGGCCTGTTCGGCACGGTTTGGGGCATCATGTCGAGCTTCCAGTCGATCGCGGCGTCGAAAAATACCTCCCTGGCGGTGGTGGCGCCCGGCATCGCGGAGGCGCTGTTTGCGACCGCCGTCGGCCTTATCGCCGCCATACCTGCCACTATTTTCTACAATAAGTTCACCTCCGAGGTGAATCGGCAGGCCCAGCGGCTCGAGGGCTTCGCTGACGAATTTTCAGCCATCCTGTCCCGGCAGATCGATGAGCGGGGCTGACGGAGTGGATGGATAGCGTGAACGCGGGATTGGGCATCAAGCCATGGGCATGAACGTAGCCAGTTCGTCCGGAGGCGGCGGCCGTCGCAGCCGGCGCAAGCCGGTCATGGCCGAGATCAACGTCACGCCGATGGTCGACGTGATGCTGGTGCTGCTCATCATCTTCATGGTGTCGGCGCCGCTGCTCACCGTGGGCGTGCCGCTCGACCTGCCGCAGACCCAGGCCAAGAGCCTCGATCAGAGCGACCAAAAGCCGATCCAGATGTCGGTCGACATCAACGGCAAGGTGTTCATCGCCGATGCCGAGATCGCGATCAACGAGCTGATTCCGAAGCTGAAGGCGATCACGGATGCGCGCGGTGGCCTCGAGGAGCGCATCTATCTGCGCGCCGACAAGAAGGCGGATTACGGCACGGTGGCCAAGGTGATGGGCCTGCTGTCGGGCGCGGGCTTCAAGAAGCTGGCGCTCGTCACCGAAGCGGATCAGGGGTCTTAAGATCGTGAAGGTGAACGTCGACAAGACACTGGTTGCGTCGATCGCCCTCCACGTCCTCGTGATTGGATGGGGGCTGCTCACCTTCAGCAGCAAGGCCTTCATCGCGCCGGAAGAGTCGCTTCCGGTCGACATCATCTCCACCGATCAACTGGCCCAGATGATGTCGGGGCAGAAGACCGGCGATAAGAAGGAGCCCAAGCCGAAGGTCGAGAAGATCGCCGAGGCCAAGCCCGAGGAAGATTCCGTCGGCAAGGTCACCGAGAAGAAAGAGCTGATCAAGACCAACTCGACCCCCGACACGCCGCCGCCGAAGCCCGTCGAAAAGCCGGTCGAGAAGAAGCCCGATCCGCCGAAGCCGGTCGCCGAGACCAAGCCGAAGGAAGAGCCGAAGCCCCAGGAGAAGAAGCCTGATCCGGCCAAGGAAGATCCGATCGCGGAGCTGCAGAAGAAGCTGGAGACCAAGAAGCCGCCGCCCAAGCCGGTGGAGCAGAAGGTCGCCGCGGTGCAGCCGCAGCAGCAGCCGAAGCCGAAGGAGCGCACTTTCGACCCCGCGCAGATTGCCCGCGACCTCGACAAGCGCGCTGCGACCCGGCACGAGCTCACGGGAGCGGCGCTGAACGCGTCGGCGTCGTTGGGTTCGACATCGGGGACGTCCGCCAGCAACGTCGCGACTTGGCAAGGGGCATTCATGTCCGCGGTCAGGCGCTGTTTCACGCCGACCTACAACGGACAGGATGCCGATCAATATGAAGTCGACATCGATATTTCCATGAAGATCGATGGAACGCTGGCATCCGAACCAGTCGTCGTTGCGGCGAGAGGACCATCGCGGTCGATCGCTGAGGCGGTGGCGGAGAGTGGCAAGCGAGCCATCGTGCAGTGTCAGGTCTATTCATTCCTGCCGAAGCAGCAGTATGACACCTGGAAGACCATTCCGATGCGCTTCGGCCTGAAAGACATGTTGTGACATCCGAACAAAAGAATTTTGCAATGAATGACGTTCGATCGATGAACCGCCGCCGCTTCATGACCCTGACCGGATCGACCATCGCGTTGCTCGGGGGCGGACAGGCTTTGGCGCAGGGGCAGCCGCGGCTCCGCATCGATCCCACCGAATTTCGTCCGATCCCGATCGCGATCACCAATTTCGTGCCGGGCTCGCCCGCCGACGGCGACGTCGGCAACGGCGTCACCCAGGTCATCACCAACAATCTGAAACGCTCGGGCTTGTTTTCCCCGATCGATCAGGCCGCCTTCATCGAGCGCATCAGCAACATCGACGTCGCGCCGCAATTCGATAATTGGAAAACCCTCAACGCCCAGGCCCTCGTCACCGGCCGCATGACGCGGCAGCCGGACGGTCGCCTCAAGGCCGAATTCCGCCTGTGGGACGTGGTCACCGGCCAGCAGCTCGCCGGCCAGCAATATTTCACCTCGCCGGAATATTGGCGCCGGATCGCCCACATCATCTCCGATCAGATCTACGAAAAGTTGACCGGCGAGAAGGGTTATTTCGACAGCCGCGTCGTGTTCGTCGACGAATCAGGGCCGAAGGAGCGCCGCGTCAAGCGCCTGGCGATGATGGACCAGGACGGCGCCAATGTGCGCTATCTCACCCGAGGCGCCGACCTCGTGCTGACGCCGCGTTTCTCGCCGAACTCGCAAGAGATCACCTACATGGAGTTCGGCCAGGGCGATCCGAAGGTCTATCTCTTCAACATCGAGACCGGCCAGCGCGAGATCGTCGGCAATTTCCCAGGCATGACCTTCGCGCCGCGCTTCTCTCCGGATGGCCAGCGCGTCATCATGAGCCTGCAGCAGGGCGGCAATTCCAACCTGTTCGTGATGGATCTGCGCTCGCGTTCGACGACGCGTCTCACCGACACGCCGGCAATCGACACGTCGCCGTCCTACTCGCCTGACGGCACCCGCATCTGCTTCGAATCCGATCGCGGCGGCCGATCGCAGATCTATGTGATGGCGGCCGGCGGCGGCCAGGCGCAGCGCATCTCGTTCTCCAAGGACGACAACAACGCCACCTATTCGACGCCGGTGTGGTCGCCGCGCGGCGACTACATCGCCTTCACCCGGCAGGGCGGCGGGCAGTTCTCGATCGGAGTCATGAAACCTGATGGCAGCGGCGAGCGGCTGCTCACCTCAGGCTTCCACAATGAAGGCCCGACCTTCTCGCCGAACGGCCGTGTGCTGATGTTCTTCCGCGACCCCGGTGGCAACAGCGGACCATCGCTGTTTTCGGTCGACATCTCCGGCCGCAACGAGCTGAAGGTGCCGACGCCGGGCTTCGCCTCCGATCCGGCATGGTCGCCGCTGTTGTCCGCGACCGCGGGTCAGTAGAAGAGATCGCGGCTGCGACGCGCGATCTTTTCAAAAGAAAGCGCCAGATTTTTCGGGTTTGCGCGCGCGCGGCAATCCTTCCTTCACCTTGTACCCGGCAAGGCTTGCCTAGTTGCTTGATTTTGCAGCGGAAATAGATTCGCTATTGCCGAAAAACAACTCGACTTTAACGATGTTCCCTCAGAAAGGCTTCATCTGGTCCGGGTAAAAGTACGCGCTAAACAGGACGCGTAACAAGCCGATGCAGCTGGCCGACCAGAAGCAGAGTGATCGAGACGAGCTGGAGCCCATACTCTACGCCGCTCTCATCAACTCCATGGTTCAGAATTTCTGGGCGATCTTCCTCGGCTCGGCCTCCGCCGCCGTGGCCGCGGTCATGACTGCGCTGAAGACCGGCGACGCCAGGCTTTGGCCGATCGCGTTCCTGCTGATCGCCATCGGTACCGCGCGCGCGTTCCAGATGCGCAGCTACGAGAACCGAACAGAGGCGCTGTCATTCGACGAGGCCACGCATCTGGCGCCGCGTTACTGGGCCGGCGCGCTCAGCTATGCCGCGGTGCTCGGCCTGTGGGCCTTCGTCGTGATCTATCTCAACGAGGATCCCGTTGCCGACATGCTCTGTGTCGCGATCGGCATCGGCTATACGGCGGGCGGCGCGGCCCGCAATTACGGCCAGCCCCGGGTGGTCCAGTGGCACGTCGTGCTCGCCTGCGGACCGATGTCGCTCGCGCTGCTGATGCATGGCGGCCTCTACCACATCGGACTCGCCATCCTGCTCGCGTTCTTCTTCGTCGGGCTGAAGAACATCAACCTCAGCCTGCACGCGATCTTCGTCAAGGCACTGACCTCGAGCTTCCGCGAATCCGCGCTGGCGAGCCAGTTCGATACCGCCCTCAACAACATGCCGCACGGCCTGTGTATGTTCCGCGCCGACGGGCGCCTGGCGGTGATGAACCACCGCTTCGGCGAGCTGATGCAATTGCCCGAGGACCTGGTCAAGCGCGGCGCTACCGCCGTCGACATCGTATCGGCCTGCGTCGCGGCTGGCACCATCTCGGTCGAGAGCGGCGATCAGGTCATCGCCGAGATCGAGCAGGCGCGGATCCGCGAGATTGTCAGCGCCGACCCGGATACGACGCGCGGCCGCGCGCTGGCCTGGACGTTCCAGCCGATGGCCCGTGGCGGCACCGTGGTGCTGCTGGAAGACATCACCGAACGCACCAATGCGGAAGCCCGCATCAGCCATCTTGCCAGATATGACGAACTGACGGCGCTGCCGAACCGGGTCTCTTTCCGCGATGAGATCGAGCGGCTGCTCGCCCATTCGCACCATTCCGAACGGCTCTCCGCGTTGCTGTTCATCGACCTCGACCAGTTCAAGCAGGTCAACGACACGCTCGGCCACCCCTGCGGTGACCAGCTCCTTTGCGCGGTCGCCAACCGCTTGCGCGAGATGCTGCGGCCGGAGGATTTCGTCGCCCGCTTCGGCGGCGACGAGTTCGTCGTGTACCAGCAGAACATCAATTCGCCCGAGGATGCCGCGAGCCTCGCCCGCCGCATCGTCGAGCGCCTGAGCGAGCGCTACCGTATCGACAATCATCTGGTCGAGATCGGCGCCAGCGTCGGCATCGCGCTGACCTCGCCGAAGGGCACCAGCGCCGACACGCTGCTCAAGAACGCCGATATGGCGCTCTACCGCGCCAAGGCCGACGGCCGTGGCACTTTCTGCTTCTTCCGCGACGAGATGGCGGCGACCGTCGAGGCTCGCCGCATCCTCGAGCTGGACCTGCGCAAGGCGCTCGCCAATGAGGAGTTCGAGCTGTTCTACCAGCCGCTCGTCAACCTCAAGTCCGGCAAGATCACCACCTGCGAGGCGCTGCTGCGCTGGAATCATCCGGTGCGCGGCACGGTCTCGCCGATCGACATCATCCCGGTTGCCGAGGACATGGGCCTGATCGTCGATCTCGGCCGCTGGATCCTGCGCCGCGCCTGCATGGAATGCATGAAGTGGCCCGAGGGCGTCAGTGTCGCGGTCAATTTCTCGCCGCAGCAATTCCATCAGCGCGACGTGCTGAGCGAGATTCGCTACGCGCTCGAAGTGTCGGGCCTGCCGGCCCATCGGCTCGAGATCGAGATCACCGAATCCTCGTTGCTGCGCAACACCCAACTCACCCACGACATCCTGTCGCAGCTGCATGCGCTCGGCGTGCGCATTTCACTCGACGATTTCGGCACCGGCTATTCGAGCCTCAGCTATCTGCACAATTTCCCGATGCAGAAGGTCAAGATCGACCGCTCCTTCCTCGAGGGCATCGACACCGATCGCCCGCTGACGCTGCTGCGCGGCGTGGCACGGCTGTCGGCCGATCTCGGCATGTCGGTCGTGGTCGAAGGCATCGAGACCAACGAGCAGCTCGAGTTGATCAGCGCCGACGGCACCGTGTCCGAGGCGCAAGGCTATCTGTTCAGCCGCCCGGTGCCCGCCGTGCGGATGCGCCAGCTCCTGAACGCCTCGCATGGACGGCGCGGCGAGAACCTGCTCCAGGTTGTCGGCGCGCGCTCGTTCGCCTAGCCGCTGCTTCCCCGAATTGCCCGCCGTTTCACGCTGTTGCGGCAGCTCCGTAGTCCTACGGTCGGTTAACCCTAACAGTTCGATTGCTTTGCTTCGTTGTTAAGAAGCTGTTAATAATTGGTCACGCGTGGAGGTTGTCCTGCGCGTATGCGGTGGTGGGTCAGGAGTTGGGATGCAGTCCTCAGCCAGAGCGATCATTTCGGCTGTTGGACGGGGTGCAGAGCTCCTGACCGACGTCGACTATCATCTTGCCGAGACGGTCGAGGAGAAGGAGGAGATCTACAACCTCCGCTACCGCGCGTATTTGCGCGAAGGTGCCGTCAAGGAATCTGCCGAGGCACGTGTCACCGATAAGTATGACGAGCTGCCGAACGCGTGGACCTTCGGTGTCTATCTCCGCGGCGAGCTCTGCAGCTCGGTGCGCATCAGCGTGCTGACCTCGGAATGGCGCTCATCGACCTCGGCCGACGTTTTTCCCGACGTCGTGCTGCCGCGGCTCGATCGCGGCGAGGTCATGATCGATCCGACGCGGTTCGTCGCCGATCCTGATATGGCCAAGCGCGTCCCCGAGCTGCCTTATCTGACGACGCGTCTCGCCTACATGGCGTGCGAGCATTTCAATGCCGATCTCGGCCTTGCGATCGTGCGTCCCGAGCATCACGCGTTCTATCGCCGGGTGTTCCTGCACGCGCCGATTGCCGAGCCGCGGCAGGTGCCTGGCCTCACCAAGGCGTTCGGGTTGATGGCGGCCGATTTCCCGACCTTCCGCAAGAAGGTGTTCGAGCGCTATCCGATCATGCGCTCGACGGCGTTCGAGCGGCGCATGCTGTTCGGGCGCGGCGGCCAGCGCCAGGTTCCGCAGCGGCCGGTGCTGGTGGCCGAGGCCGCTCACGCCTGATTCTGCGGCGGCCCTGTGACGGCCGGAGCGGCCTCCGGGCAGGGGGAGTTCGCGTCGTCAGCCATATCGGGGCCAAAATTCCGGCGAGATCCAGCGTTTTTGCCGGGCCCCCCGGCTTGCCTTCACCCTCGCGCCACATTTACAACCCATTAACCATGATGGGTGCTTTTCGCTGGTTGGGGGCATTTGACCGGCTGAGGCAAGGTTCCGTCAAGGTTGACGGAACGTTCGCTTAACCAACCCCCTGTAGACCGGACAGCAGTGGACGAACGTGAGCGTGGAGGCTCCGAATGAAATATCCTATGCGTATCCTCCAGGGATTGAAGCTGGCCGCGGTGCTTGCCATTGCCCTGTCGATGGGCGCCTGCGCCAACAAGAACATGGGTATGGACGCGAATGCGAGCGCGGCGACGCCGGGCAGCCAGCAGGATTTCGTGGTGAACGTGGGCGACCGCGTGTTCTTCGAGAGCGACCAGACCGATCTGACCCCGCAGGCGATCGTGACCCTGGAGAAGCAGGCCCAGTGGCTGCAGACCTATCCGCGCTACTCCTTCACGATTGAAGGTCACGCCGACGAACGCGGCACCCGCGAATACAACATCGCCCTCGGCGCCCGCCGCGCCCAGTCGGTGCGTTCGTTCCTGGTCTCGCGCGGCATCGATGCGAACCGCATGCGCACCATCTCCTACGGCAAGGAGCGCCCGGTGGCCGTGTGTAACGACATCTCCTGCTGGTCACAGAACCGTCGTGCCGTGACCGTGCTGAACGCGAGCTCCTGATCTCTGGTCAGCCGCTGTTCATCTTCAGGAACCGATGATGCCGGCGCCCTCACGGGCGCCGGTTTCGTTTCAGCGATCTGTGACTGAAAACCCCTTGGTGGTAGTCACAGTTTTGGCGTACTCCCCTTCAATGTGTGGCGCGTCGCATGTTCCGTCGCAGGCCATTTCGCTTTCGTCGTCAGGGCAAGATGTCATCCAGATTTAAGGTCTTAACCGGCACCGCGGCCGCCGCCGCGCTGCTCTCCTTGTGTTCGCCGGCCTTCGCCCAGTCGGACGATGGCGACCCCGAGATGCGGATCGAGCGGCTGGAAAACCAGCTGCGCCAACTCACCGGCCAGAACGAAGAGCTGCAATATCGCAACCGCCAGCTCGAGGATCGCATCCATCAGCTCGAGGGCGCGACACCCGGCCAGGCGCCGCTGCAGCCCAACGTCGCAGCCGTGCCGCCGGCCCAGGTCGCCCCTGGCTATCGCCAGCAACCGCCGCAGCAGCAGGGCATGCAGCCGAATTACGAGCAGCCGCAGGTCGCCGCTCCCGCGCCGATCGTTCAGGAGCAGCCTGGCCCCGGCGCGCCCGGCAGTCGTCGCCGTGGCGATGCGTTCGACCCGAGCCAGGCTCCGAACGCTCCCGGCGCGCCGCGCGCGCTCGGCGGCGGTCAGCAGCCGCTCGATCTCAGCGCCAATGGCGGCCGCTATCCGCAGGCCGCAGCGCCGCCCCAGCAAGCCTATCCGCAGGCGGCCGCGTCCCAGGCGGTCCAGCCCGGCTATCCGCCCGCCCAGCAGGCTTACCCGCCGCAGGCCGGTGCTCCGGCTCTCGCGACCCTGCCGCCCTCGGCCACGCCACGGGACGAGTTCGACCTCGGCATCGGCTACATGCAACGCAAGGACTATGCGCTGGCCGAGCAGACCATGAAGAATTTTGCGGCGAAATACCCGAACGACCCGCTGCTCGGCGATGCGCAATACTGGCTCGGCGAGAGCTACTACCAGCGCCAGCAATATCGCGATTCCGCCGAAGCGTTCCTCGCCGTCACCACCAAATACGACAAATCGGCGAAGGCGCCGGATGCGCTGCTGCGGCTCGGCCAGTCGCTCGCCGCGCTGAAGGAAAAGGAAGCCGCCTGTGCCGCCTTCGGCGAGGTCGGTCGCAAATATCCGCGCGCCTCCGCCGGCGTCAAAGCCGCCGTCGACCGCGAGCAGAAGCGGGTGAAGTGCTGATCCGCTGACAAAGCGGATGGTGTTGCGCTAAACAGTCGACCCATCCGCGGACGATTGCAGCGTCATGTCAGACGACGACGATTCACCGATTTCGGCGCGCGCGGCGAAGCAGCTCTTCGCCGGGCTGGAAGCTGCGCCGGCGCTGGTGCTGGCGGTGTCTGGCGGCCCCGATTCGGTCGCGCTGATGTGGCTCGCGGCGCGCTGGCGGCGCAGTTTTACGCGCGGACCTGAGCTCACGGTCGTCACCGTCGATCACGGCCTGCGGAGCGAGGCCGCGCGTGAGGCGCGTGAGGTCAAACGGCTGGCCGCCGAGCTTGGCCTTGCGCACCGGACTCTGCATTGGCGCGGCGCCAAGCCAAAGACGGGATTGCCCGCCGCCGCGCGTGAGGCCCGCTACCGGCTGCTCGCGAAGGCCGCGCACTCAGCCGGCGCGAGCCATGTGCTGACCGCCCATACCCGCGACGACCAGGCCGAGACCCTGCTGATGCGGCTCGTCCGCGGCAGCGGCATCGCCGGGCTGTCGGCGATGGCGCGCCTGACCGCGCGCGACGGCATCGTGCTCGCGCGTCCGCTGCTCGATGTCTCGAAATCGCAGCTCATCGCGACCCTGAAACGGGCCGGGATCGGTTTCGCCGACGATCCCACCAACCGCGATGCCACCTTCACACGACCGCGATTGCGGGCGCTGTTGCCGCAGCTTGCCGCCGAGGGCGGCGATGCCCGCACGCTGGTGCGGCTGTCGGCGCGGCTTGCCCGCGCCAATGCGGCGGTCGAGCTGCTGACCGACGGCGCCGAGCGCTTCCTCGCCTTGCGGGATCGCGGCGGTGCGCCGCATCGGGGCGTTCGCAGCTTTGAGGCCGCGGCCTTTGCAGCCCTGCCGGAGGAAGTCCGGCTGCGGCTGTTGCTGCGGGCCATCGATGCGCTCGGGAATGAAGGGCCCGCGGAACTCGGCAAGGTCGAAACCCTTCTGGCGGCGCTCGACCAGGCCGTCCACGGCCAGGCGGTCGCGACGGCCGCCCGCGCCCCCGCAAATGGCCGTCCGATTCTGAAGCAGACCTTGGCGGGCGCCTTGATCAGCCTAGCGGGCGGGCGTATCCACATCGCGCCTGCGCCGGCCCGGCGGTCGAAAGGGGACGGCAAGGCGGCGAGGGGCGGACCATGACACCGGCCGTTTGCCCCGGATGCCGTCAGGACACCTTAACCAGGCAGGAAAAAGCCCGGCTTTGACGCCATTATTTCAGCGGGAATCGCTCTAAGATGGGATAAATAGTCCCATCTCGTTCCCTTGGCAGCGACCCGGGTGGCACCTAGATTGTATCCATCTAACCGAGAGGATTCCTTGGGGATTTTCTCTAGCTTGCCCAAGGATGAGGCCGCGATCCGCGCGACCACGAAGGAAGATCGATGAACGCCAATCTGCGCAATTTCGCCCTCTGGGTCATCATTGTTTTGCTGCTGTTGGCGTTGTTCACGCTCTTCCAGAATCCGGGTCAGCGGGCCTCCTCGCAGGACATCGCCTTCTCGCAGCTCCTCAGCGAAGTTGACCAGGGCCGTGTCCGCGACGTCGTGATCCAGGGGCCTGAAATCCACGGCACCTTCACCACCGGCCAGAGCTTCCAGACCTATGCGCCGAACGACCCGACGCTGGTGAAGCGCCTCTATGACAGCAAGGTCCAGATCACCGCCAAGCCGCCCGGCGACAACGTGCCGTGGTTCGTCTCGCTGCTGGTCTCCTGGCTCCCGTTCATCGCGCTGATCGGCGTCTGGATCTTCCTGTCGCGGCAGATGCAGGGCGGCGCCGGCAAGGCGATGGGCTTCGGCAAGTCGCGCGCGAAGATGCTGACCGAAGCGCATGGCCGCGTCACCTTCGAGGACGTCGCCGGCGTCGACGAAGCCAAGCAGGACCTGCAGGAGATCGTCGAATTCCTGCGTGACCCCGGCAAATTCCAGCGCCTCGGCGGCCGCATTCCGCGCGGCGTGCTGCTGGTCGGCCCTCCCGGCACCGGCAAGACCCTGATCGCGCGTGCGGTGGCGGGCGAAGCCAACGTGCCGTTCTTCACCATCTCGGGTTCGGACTTCGTCGAGATGTTCGTGGGCGTCGGCGCCTCTCGCGTGCGTGACATGTTCGAGCAGGCCAAGAAGAACGCGCCCTGCATCATCTTCATCGACGAAATCGATGCGGTCGGACGTCATCGCGGCGCCGGTCTCGGCGGCGGCAATGACGAGCGCGAGCAGACGCTGAACCAGCTGCTGGTCGAGATGGACGGCTTCGAGGCGAACGAGGGCGTGATCCTGATCGCCGCGACCAACCGTCCCGACGTGCTCGATCCCGCGCTGCTGCGTCCGGGCCGCTTCGACCGTCAGGTCGTGGTGCCGAACCCCGACGTCGTCGGCCGCGAGCAGATCCTCAAGGTCCACGTCCGCAAGGTGCCGCTGGCGCCCGATATCAACCTCAAGACCATCGCGCGCGGTACGCCGGGCTTCTCCGGCGCCGATTTGATGAACCTCGTCAACGAAGCTGCCCTGACCGCTGCGCGTCGCAACAAGCGCATGGTCACCCAGGCCGAGTTCGAAGAGGCCAAGGACAAGGTGATGATGGGGGCCGAGCGCAAGTCGCTCGTCATGACCGAGGAAGAGAAGCTGCTGACGGCCTATCACGAGGGTGGCCACGCCATCGTCGGCCTCAACGTGCCCGCGACCGATCCGATCCACAAGGCGACCATCATTCCGCGCGGTCGTGCGCTCGGCATGGTCATGCAGCTGCCCGAACGCGACAAGCTGTCGATGTCGCTGGAACAGATGACCTCGCGCCTCGCCATCATGATGGGCGGCCGTGTCGCCGAAGAGCTGATCTTCGGCCGCGAGAAGGTCACCTCGGGTGCCGCCTCCGACATCGAGCAGGCCACGCGCCTGGCCCGCATGATGGTGACGCGCTGGGGCCTGTCGGAAGAACTCGGCACCGTGTCCTACGGCGAGAACCAGGACGAGGTGTTCCTGGGCATGTCGGTGTCGCGGACGCAGAACGCCTCCGAAGCAACGGTCCAGAAGATCGACTCCGAGATCAAGCGCCTGGTCGAGGAAGGCTACAAGGAGGCGACCCGCATTCTCACCGAGAAGCATGCCGACCTCGAGACCCTGGCCAAGGGCCTGCTCGAGTTCGAGACGCTGACGGGAGATGAGATCGTCGATCTCCTCAAGGGCAAGAAGCCGAACCGCGAGTCGGTGCTCGAGCCGACCACGCCGCGCGCCTCCGCGGTGCCCCCGGCCGGCAAGTCGCCGCGCCCGCGGCCCGATCCGGATCCCGGCCTGGAGCCGCAGCCGCAGGCGTAAATCTCGCCTGCCATGGCCGGATATTCCGGCAAACCCATTGTGCAAAAGCTCGGCGTCAAGCCGGGCTTTTGCATTTTCGTGGACGGCCTCGCCACGCCCTATCGCGACGTCGTCGGTGAATTGCCTGACGGTGTGACCATCGCGAAGGCGATCAGGCCTCCGCTCGACATGGTGCATCTCTTCGCAGCCGAAGCCAAAGGCCTCGCCGCAAAACTGCGCAGCTCCCGCAAGGCGATCGCGCCCGACGGGATGATCTGGGCATCGTGGCCGAAGCAGGCATCGGGCGTCCCGACTGACGTGACCGAAGCCCTGGTGCGCGAGACCGCGCTCGCGAACGGCCTCGTCGATATCAAGATCTGCGCGGTCAACGATGTCTGGTCCGGCCTCAAGCTCGTGATCCCCCTGAAGGATCGCGCGAAAGCCGCCAAATAGCTCCGGTCCTGTCGGGTGGGCACAGGCGCCCTTGCGCCGTGCCCACGATCTCTCGCCCATCGCGACAGGTGGCGGGCACGCCTCGCGGCGTATCAGGAAGGCACGTCATCGCTCCACACTGCGTCATTGCGAGCGCAGCGAAGCAATGACGACGTGGATGAAGTTGCGCCTCAGACTGAGCGCTCGTCCCCCGGACACGAACAGGAGCCATTCAGCGCCGGCTCCGCATTCACGACGCCAGCCGAAGCCAGACGTCGTTGCTCGCCAGCGTACCGTCGGGCGTGGCGATCTCCAGGTCTACGACGTGCAGGGAGTGGTCTCCGTAGACATATTTCAGGTGCCAGATCAGCCCGAGGTCCGGCGTGATGATGAAATCATCGAGCCCATCGGTGATCGCTCGAACCGCCTCCCGGTGCGTCAGCGGCGCCGAAAACATCGCATCGATCAGATTGGCGAGGCTCATGCCTTCGACCAGCATCATGCGCGCGATGTCGTCGCCATGGACCTGGCGGAGCGCTGAGACGATGACGGCAATGGCGTCCGGATTTTTCATGACACGGTTTGCTTCAGGCCATTTGCATAGCCCGATCTGACTGCATTGAGCCGCGTCAGGCACGAAGCTGACGTAGCCCGGATGGAGCGTCAGCGTAATCCGGGATCGCTACTTTAGAGAAGGCCCCGGATTGCGCTACGCTCCATCCGGGCTGCGGCCTCCCTTGTCGCTGGGCCGGTGGGGTCATCGTCGAGCATGTGCGGAAGGCCCGGACGAGCTCTTACCGGCGCACGCGCCAAACAGTCCAGCCGGGTTTCGACACGGCCCGCACCGCCTCCAGATAGTCCGGAGCTTCGCCGCGGCCGAGATGCGCGGCGAGGCCCTCCGGCGCGATGCGGACAAGATCCTCCTGATCGATGGAGCCGTTGCACGTCAGGATGTAGTCGACCTGCCGTGCGCGGAACATGTCGCGCGCGGCTTCCGGTGTTTCCGTCATGGTGTGGACCATGACGAGGTTGCCGTCATTGTTGCGGTGGTAGGGAGCAGCGAAGACGGAATGTTCCGTCGCGGCCAGGATCGCAGGACCCGAATCGATCGGCGCCATCACCCGCCCGGCCGGCAGGAAGGCGAGCGGTGCGGCGCTTGAGATGGTCTGGCAGGATTCGGCGGGATCTGGCATCGCGATCTTTTGTCCGCCCGTGCCGGCAGCGAGTGCCGGCCAGACCGCAAAACCCATGCCGCCGAGTGTGGCGGGCGACACCAGTACCGCCGCACGTACCAGCCGCCAACCGGCCACGACCTTGGTGCGAAGCCGGGTGATTCCCGCGACGCATAGCGGGGCCGCCACGATGTTCGCGGCAGCGGCGCCGCGCAATTCCCACAGGCTCTCGCCGAACAGCGTTGCGAGCGTGATGGTCGAGACGATCCAGCGAAAGCGCGTTTGCGGCGTGCAGCCAATCATGGCAGCCACACACAGGCCGAGCGTCAGCAATGGAAAAGCGTAATAGCCGAGCAGCTTTTGCGGCTGCAGCTGGGCCAATTCCGTCATCGGCATGGTCTCGATGACGCGGCCAAGCCAGAAGCTGACGAGCAGGGGGTCAACCTGCGCATAGGGCGATGCAACGCAGCTCGGGTATGACCTGAAGAATGCGCCGAGCAGGAGAGCACCGGCGAGAGCGCTCGCCGTCAACCGCACCCACAAGCCCTCGCGCAGCCGGCTAGCACCGGCGATCACAAGCAGCGCGATGCCGCCCCCTGCGGCCAGGAGCAGGATGGGTCCGCCGAAGGCATCGCAGACCGGCGTGAGGAGACTGTTCATCGGGAGCAGAAGCAGCGCCAGCAGCAGCGACGACCCGGCAAGGCCTGCACCGAAGGCGCAGGCTGGGCGCAGGGCTTCCGCGCCTTTCCACACCAGGAGTGCCACGACGGCCGCGCTCGCCACAGCGATGGCAGGGAGCATTTCCAATCCGACCGATAGCGAAAGCGCTGCGAGGAATCCTGCCAAAGCCGCCTTGGCTGCACGGTATTCCAGGTCGCAGATGTGGAGCACGAAGCCGAGCAGCAGCACGATCTGCAGATTGTGATGGTCGATCGCGCCGGCGCGGAAGTGGATGAGGGCAGGGATCGACAGCGCCGCAAGCAGAATCGCCGCGAGCTGCGCCCGCGGCTTGTCCGCCGGAGCGCTTGCCTGACTTGCGATCCTCGCCGCGAGCCATAGCGCGGCCCCCAGCAACAGCGACGGCCACAGCACCAGCGTGAGTGCTTCGGCATGATGCTGGCCGAGGAGCGCGCGGAACAAGAGGATCAGAATGGCCAGGGGCGCATCGACGATGCGGGACCAGTGCATGGCGATTCCGGGCGGGTCGAGCCGGTATTGAGTCAGGTCGAACCAGCCCTGGCCGGAGAGAAGATCGCGCACTTCGACCAGACGCATGGCGTCGTCGGTCGACAGCGTGTCGAACACGCCGGTTTTGATCGCCGGAAGTGCGAGCACAGCCACGATTGCCGCCCAGATTATCGCGAGCACGATCGCAGGCTTCGGCTCCGCGGTCGATCGTTGCACGGTCGATGGGGCGAGCGGCGGCATTGTCGGGCGTCTCAGTTCGATTGGGTCGGCACGGGCGTGTTGCCCGCGCCCGTTGCGCCATCACGCACATGGATCACGGCGATGTTGTCGCCATAGAGCCCGCTTCCAGCCCTTGATGTGATCGAGCACCTGGGCGGCCGGGCTGTCGGCCACCATCAGCGTGGCGTCGATCTTGTACTCATCGAGCAGCCGCGTCAGATTGTCGAGCTTCTTGACCTCGACCCCCTTGAAGAAATCCATCACGAAGGTCTCGCCATAGAGCTCGGCGCGGCCGTCGATGAACACGGGGATGTCGCGCGAGATCAGATAGCCGCCGAACTGGTAGGCGTTGAAGATGCGCTGCGCCTTGCGTTGCTGGAGCAGGTCGACGGCAGCGACGGGCGTCTGGTCCATCGTGAAGGTGAACCGGTGATGCGACATGTAGATCGAGGTCGAGGTCCAGGCCGCAGCCGCGATCATCAGCGCGGCAGTGATCGTGACGTAGCGCGCCGCCCAGCTCTCGGCGGCCTTCTCACGACCTTGTGCGTCCGTTTGCGGCAGCGGCGGTCTTTCGCCGAGAGGCTTGGCCAGCGCCAGCGGCACCAGGAAGGCAAAGGCCTCGATGCTCCTGACATGCGTGAGCCCCATCCAGGTGAAGAGCACGATCAGCAGAATGCGTGGCGGCGACAGCGTGAGGCCGCGAAACAGGCCGAGTGCGATCAGTCCGAGGATCGCGGCCTCGAACGCGGAGAACGAGGCGAAATTCGCCGGCATCCATTCCGAGATGACGGACAGCAGCTCGCCGAGATTGAGGATGTTGGTCGCGCCCAGCAGCGTGCGCCAGCCATAGGGAGTGACGCAGGCAGCCGCCGTGGCGGCGACACCGAACAGGAACCAGCGCGCGAGCAGCCGGATCTGCTTGCCGGAATCCAGCGTCCAGATCGCCTCCAGCGCGATCGGGCCGATCAGCGCGAGGCCGAGCACGAAGCCGCCATGCAAATTCGCCCACAGCGACATCAGCGGCAGCCAGACCCAGGACGGCGTGGCCTTGCGGTCGGCCGCATTCATCAGCACGCCGACCCAGGCGATCATCACCGGCAGTGCCAGGATATGCGGCCGCGCCAGGATGTGATGCAGCGACAGCAGCACCGCGAGCATCGCAAACAGGACCGAGCGCGGGATCTCGAGATGCGCATCGAGCAGATGAACCAGGATCGCTGCGGATGCGGCGATCCCGAGCGCGGTGAGGATCACCGGCCCCGCCCAATCCCATTGCGTGTAGGAGATCGAGAACAGGATTTGCGACAGCCACGACGTCGAGATCCAGGGCTCGCCAAACCGTGTGAACGAATAGATGTCGGTATAGGGCAGGGCGTGATGGTCGAGAATCCACTGACCGATCTTGATCTGCCAGAACGAGTCGGAATCCTGAAGCAGCGTGTCGCCGATATAAAGGAAGAACAGATAGGCGCCTGCGCCGACACACAGCGGCACCAGCGCGCGAGCGCGGCTCTGCACTGCGATGCTGTTGGTGAAGGAAAGAGACATGCCGCCTCGTGGTGTTCTTATCGGGTTGATCGCGCGGGCGGCATTGGACCACGGCGGTCATAACTTCCAGTAAATCAGCTGGGCTACCCGAAGCGTTTGCGAGCGAAGGGGATACCGGTGCGCGTCAAGCAAATGCGTCCGGACGGGACCCTTCCGTGTGTCCGCGCAATTTAACCGGTTGTTTTAGATTTCGGTTTACCATCGACGAATACATGCAATCCGTTCCATGTTTGCGCAGTCGAATTAACTGCGGTGCAAGTCTTTGCCTCTACGTTCGGTTCCATGGTCGGGCGGCGCTGGGAAGCCGACAAGACCGGACCAGTTGAAGCCACGTGAATCCTTTGGAGCAGTCTATGAAGAACCTCGTTTCGCGTTTCGTGAAGGACGAATCCGGCGCTACCGCCATCGAATACGGCCTGATCGCCGCTGGTATCGCTCTCGCGATCATCACCGTCGTCAACCAGCTCGGCACCTCGCTGAACACCAAGTTCGGCTCGATCTCGTCCAGCCTCAAGTAAGCTGAGACGATCTCGGAGTTCAAAGAGCCCTGTCCTCGGATGGGGCTCTTCTTGTTTGGGGCGTGCATCTCGGCAGAGAACGCATCTGCGGGAGTTGCGGCTTCGATCGATTTTTGCGCGTTGCTCCCGCTTCCGGAAATTGCCATTCTTCCATCGGACGTTTGCAATGGAAGGTCGCTGATCGGTGAAAGATTCCATCTCCGCGCTGTTGCCGCGCGGCGAGGGCCACCAGTTTCTGCTGTATGGTGACTCCTGCTCGGGCGTGCCTGGCGCATTGCACGAAAAGACCTTCGCCGCGGTCAACGCCGTCGTCCAACGCCTGCGACCGCAGCCTGAGTTCATCGTCTTTCCGGGCGATGAAATCATCGGCCTGACGCCGGATGCGGACGCTCTTCGCGCGCAGTGGCGATATTGGCTGGATACGGAAATGGCATGGCTCGACCGTGTCGCCATTCCCATGTGGCACACATCCGGCAATCACACGACCTACGATGTGATGAGCGAAACCGTGTTTCGCAGCGTTCTCGATCTGCCCGACAACGGACCGTCAGGGCAATCAGGTCTCTCCTACTTCGTGCAGCGCGGCGACCTTCTGATGGTGTTCGTCAACACGCTGTGGAGCGGCCTCGGCGGCGAGGGACATGTCGAAATCGAATGGCTCGAGACGACGCTGAAGCAGCACGGCGATATCAGGCACAAGCTCGTCATCGGTCATCACCCGGTGTTTCCCGTCAACGGCTTTTCCGGCGCATATCAACGCGAGATCGGCCACGAATACGCGCGGCCGTTCTGGGATATCCTCGTGAACGAAAACGTGCTGGCCTATCTGTGCAGCCACATCCTGGCCTTCGATGTGCAGGCGCATCGTGGCGTCCTGCAGATCTGCACTGCGGGTGCCGGAACGGCACACCGAATGCCCGAGGATGTCGAATATCTCCATTGTGTGCAGGCCGCGCTCGATACGCGCGGCCTGCGCTATCAGGTGCTCGATACCAATGGTGCGGTCAGAGAAAGGCTGGAATGGCCGATACCCGATCCTGATCCGAACCGGTGGGCGGCGCTGCCGTCCGGCGAAGCCGAGGCGCTGTTCAGCGGACCTGTCCGGAGCGGAGCCGGCATCGAGCTGAGACTGACCGGGCAGAGCGCGACGATCGATGCCGCATCGGCGCAGACGATCTTCACGGCTTTCGGGCCCGGCGCGATTGCACCCATCTGGCTTGGACTTCGCGGGCCTGCGCAAACCCTGACCGTGATTGTCGGTCGCGATCCAGGGCGCAGTCCGGCGTATTGGCTCGGCCCCGACCTTGCCGTGGGTGCGCCGTTTGATATCCACGTCAGGATCTATCCGGACATGGGGCCGGGCGGTCTCTTGTATCGTCACCACGACGATGCCAGGTGGTCGTCTTTCAACGCGGCGACGGCGCGCGGGGTCGAAGGTCTGTCGTGGCCCGAGCGCTGGGGGATCGGTCACGGACAAGGTGGCCCTGAAGATCGTCCCTTCAGAGGTGCGGCGCTCAGTGTCCAGATTGCGCTGATGTAGCGCCTCCGCCAGCGACCTCGATGACGCAATGCACGCCGATGCATTTGCTTCTTGTCATCCCTCCTGAATAGTTGTTCAGTCCTTCAGGGACGATTTGCTTGATTGCAGTGACGAAGCGCTCGGCCGCGGCGTGCGGCAGGCGTGTGGGATGGGAAGCGCGCCATGGTTTATAGGCGGACGCATCAAGTGGTTAAGCGCCTTGCGGCTCGGCGCAGCGCCATCCTGGCGGCGGCAAGGGAAGCCGCAGCCGAAGGTGGCATGGCGGCGGTGCAGATCGCGCCGGTAGCTATCAGGGCCAATGTGGCCGCCGGAACCGTCTATCGCTACTTCCCCTCCAAGGCCGAGCTGATCTCCGAACTGATTTCCGAGGTCTCCCGTGACGAACTGGCGGCGATCCGGCGCGCGGCCGATGCCGCGCCAGGGCCGTCCTCTGCGCTGGCGGCGGCCGTGACCACCGTGGCGGTCCACACGCTATCGCAGCGCCGGTTGGCCTGGGGAATTCTGGCTGAACCCGTCGATGTGGACGTGAGTGCCTCCAGGCTGGCCAGCCGCCGCGAGATCGCCGGGGAGATCGCCGCCCGGATCGATGCGGCGGTCCGGGCCGGCCATCTGCCCGCCCAGGACACGTCGCTTGCCGCGACCGCTCTGCTCGGCGCCCTGCACGAAGCGCTGGTCGGGCCGCTGGCGCCCGACAATCTCGAGGATCCCGCCAAGATGCGCGACGCGGTCCAGACCGTGACGCTGCTGGCGCTGCGCGCCGTCGGCGTCATGGACGCCCGCGCCAGGGGTCTGGTGGTGCAGCAGACGCTGCTGCCGACGACCAAAGCGCTGGTTGGGGCCTGAAAACGCCGCTGCGATCACGGCTGTGGGCTGAGCCGATAGATCAAAAGGCTCTAGGTCGGGATTGGCCGCTTCGCGCTCCGTCCAAGCGCGAACTGGCCAACCGGGCTCTCGATGTGGAATTCGAGTCCCGTCATTCTTGCAAACAGTTCAATATTGCTGGTGCCGATGGCGCAGCCACCAAGGCCCATGTCGGCCGCCGCCAGGTAGAACGTCTGGATCATGCAGCCGACATCCTTCAGGATCAGCGAATAGGCGATCGAGCTGTATTTCCAGGAAACCCTGCCGAACCGTGCGGCGATCGTGATCAGGATCTGCGGCGGCGCGGATGCGTCCATGGAAAATTCGGCCGCCGTCACAAGCGCCCGGAGTTGCTCGGCGGAAGCGTCGAGCGCGACGAGCGCGTGGCCTCCCGCGTCGTAGTGGTAAAATCCGCGTGCCAGACCTTCGCAGTTTGAGACCGCCAGATACAACTCCAGCTCATACGCACTGCCTGCGGCCGGATACGGCCTCGAGGTGTACGTGACCTCCGGGATACCCTCGACATCTGCGCCGCTCTTCCATTCCGACAGCACGTGGGCCGTGGTGTCGAGAAACCGCGAGAGCTCGTCGCGCGTGACCGGATGCTGATCGTCGAAATCCCGTACTGAACGGCGCGCGCGTAGCAGTTTCGCGAAGGGGGACGCCAGTTCCGGCGAGGCGAATTTGCCGAGGGCGATCCTTTTGCCTGGCCAGGGCGGACGCACGGCGGGCAGTGGCGGAACAGCCCCCGCATGCGGGTATGTGCCACCGAGCGGATTGGTATGCCGGCCCTCCGTGCTCCGCGTGTGGAACACAAGATCGTGGAAATCCCAGAGAGCCAGATCGCGGTCGCCTTCGTTCGCTCGATGGCCGCCTCCGTTTGTCGCATCGAGCTTGATCAGCATCCCGCTGTCGAGCAGCAACCCGAGCAAGTGGAGGTTCAGGGAAGCCCATTGCCTGCGAAGCCTGCTGATCTTTTGTGGCTGCGACAGGGTCGCCAGCGTGGCGGCGACGGCGGGATCGCAAATCCGGAACAGCGCGCCAGCGCGCGGCGATTCCAGTACCATTTCGTTGCCGCGCCGTCTCAGATAGGCGAAGCGCGACAACGCCAGGGTGTCGTCGTTCGATAGCTTTGTGGGCTCCGGCCAGTATTCGGCGACCTGTGGCTCGATGACAACCACGTCCTGCGCATTACTGGACGAGAACAGGCGATAGTCTAGCAGCCCGTGACGCGCCAATCGCCGCACAAGAGCATCAACCTGCTTCGTGAGGACACTCTTGCCGGCAAGGGAGGCGAGCGGAAAGCCAGTGGCGAGGGGGCCTGCGCGCTCGATCGCGGCGATGCTGAATTGTCCGAGGTTGAGCGAATAATTGCCGGACACCGCGGCAATGCTTCCGTCGGCCTGCATGTGAAGGGAGAAACGGCCGTTCAGCCGGGCGGCGATGATGGGTATGACTTTCCTGGGCGGTTTTTTCCGGGGAATGCGCACGCAAGCAGCCTTCAAGTGTGCGGCAGGAACGGCGTCAGTTCGCTTTCCAGGCGCGGGCGCTCCAGCAGCCCAAGCTTCACCGGCACATCGTAAAGCCGGCCGGGCCCGAAGCGGCGATAGAAATGCCGCAAGCCCGGGACGAGCACTCTCACGACGGGAACCTCGACGTCGGGCCGCGTCTGGTCGAGCACGAGAAAATCGTATCCGGCTCGGACTGCGGTGTCGACGCAGGCATTGACCTGGTCACGCGTATTGTCGTGAAGCTTGATGTCAGGCGCCGGCGGGACGACCGGATTTTCGCTGGGAGTCAGGAAAGGATAATCGTCCAGTCGCAGCGGCGTGACACCGTCCAGGGACGGCTTCTCGCCGCTGCCGCCGCCCATCATGCCAATCGACATGAACTGGGTCAGCTCGGTGAGAGAACGCAGCAGGGCTATGCGGCGATCGAAATGCGAGCCTGAGCCAAACTCGATGTTCTCGTGCCCGTTTTGTATCCAGTGCATGATCGCAACATAGGAAGGAATGCCGAGATCACTGGTGATGTCCAGCACCCAGAGCCGGCGCCCCGCGTCGGCAAACTGGCGCTGCAGATCGCGAACGTAGGAATCTTCGAATTGTGTGAGATTGACTTCCGCACGTCGAACGCGGTTGTACCACCAGATCGCGTAGGCATCGCGCTCGACCAGTTCGAGGAAGCCTTGAACGATGGCCTCCTCGCGGGTATTGCCGGCCGCGCATCCGTTGGAATCCGTGTGGAAGCCGCCATAGAAGAAATACAGCAGGCCGGTCGGAAGATATTTGAAACGCTTGTCGCGTAGCGACCAGACCGGCGACCACTCGGTCTTGGTCGCGGGATCGAACGGTTCGGGAACCGGATGTGAATCGTCCGGCTGAGGGACGTGCCTGTTTTGAAACTGCGTGTTGCTGAAGAACTGGATGTCGTTGGGAAGAAGAGCGTCACCGGTAGCAAAATCGGCAAAGCGGCGCGTCGTCCTGATCTCGTCGCCCTGGAAGATGCCCGAATAGCGCTCGATCGCCTCCATCAGCGCACTGGCCTCGCCCTGCTCGGCCGTGGAGCCCTTGCCGAAGCTGCCGCCGCTCAGGCCGGACCTGAGCTGATCGACGTTCCAGGCCGGCGCAGAGAAATTGTGGTGCGCAAAAAAAATTGGTGTTCATCGGTAGATCCGCCTCGATCCGCTCGAGCCGCGACACCACGCCGGTCAGCGGGCTGACGTGTTTGCGAAACCGCGCCACGGTCGCTCGAGACGTCACGGTGCGGTACCCGCCGCTGGTCATGATGAGCTTTCTGCCCTCGGCAAGCTCGATCGGCACCGCTGCACGCCGCGGATTCCGGAGCTTCTTGCTGCCGCACGTCGAGCACTGCGGGCGCTTCGCGACGTAGTGCTTGGCGATGGCAGCCCCGGTCATGTCGAAGCTTGCGATGTGATCGCTCAGATCAGTACGAAATCCGGAGGCAATTGCCTTCGCGATCTCAACAGCAGCGAAGTGGATCGCGGTCTCGCCGACGGCGTCGCTGACCAGTGGTGATATTGCAAGCGCTCGCGCCGCCCTGCGGTCGAGAAATCCCTTGATCTCGCGATTGCGGATCATGCGATCGTGCAGGCAGGTCCAGCACGCGCTCTCGCCCGGCTTGAACACCGGCCCCACCAATGGAAAGACGCCGGAGGGCTGGACCAGCAGCCAGGGCGTCCCGGCGGTGACGCGCTCCCCGTTTCGTTCGGCGAGTCGCGGTTCGAGGTAGTCGTTCACCAGTGTGACGACGAGCCTGGGCGCCCGCTTGGCGATGTGAACCCCGAGCTTGTCCAATGCCGCGCTCAGTTCACGCGCGCCTTTGACATCGATCGATTCGACGCGCACAGGCCAATTTCGCAGGTTCTCTTCGGCGACCTCCGGAGGCAGGCCGAGGCTCGCCCAATAACCATCAACGGCGCCTGCGTAGGCGTGCGGTGCTCCGCTGATGACGTAGCGGCGCTCGAGCAGCCGCCGGATCGCTTCCTCGATCTCGGGGACGGAAAAACTCTTCGAGAGCTGGCGGACGATCTCCGGCGCAGTCGTGCCGTTCTTCCCGATTACGTTCGCCACGGCGCAATAGAGATCACCGTGCAGGAAGAACTTGCGGTTCTCAGAATAGAGACAGACCACATTGGGGGGCAGCAGGTAGGCCGTGAAGTTTGGCGCGAAACGCAGAACGTTCTTGCGGGTCGGCTTGGCGGTGCGGCTCTTTCGCTTGACAGTCATCGGGGTCGCACGCTGATCCTGTTTGCGCCATTTGCGAGCGTTGGTGTACGACGAACGCCTTGCTGGCCCGACTTGTGTCGAGCACTACCGGATTGCTTGATATGAGTTGGAACACACTCGTTCGCCGTCGGCAAGCCGAGCAGGGAGGCGAAGCGAACGCGGAGGCCGGGACAGCAAATTGGCCGGGTCGCGTGCGAGCCCGGCCAACGCAATTGCGCCATGTCGACGTCGAGTCAGATGCTCAAGCCTAGCACCAGCGGCAACGGCCCCAGGAGGCGCAGCACCCCGTGCAGGCTACTGGCAACGGGACGCCGATCCAGCCAACACCGCAGCCGCCACAGCCGCCGCAACCGACGCCGCAGCGACAGGCTCGGCAACCTGCACAGCCTCGGCAGCCGCCACATCCTCTGCAGCCTCCGCAGCCGCGACAACCACCGCATCCGCGCGCAAGCAGCACGCCGCTGACGGTTTTTTCGTCATAGGCAAGATGGAAGGTCGCGAGATTGACGTCGGCGAGTTCTTCCTCGCTGAGCGCACTGAACTGGCCGGGCGTAAAATTCAATCGTTGTTGCGGCTCGTCCGCCGGCACCGCGGATGCCATCGCGCTTCCGGCCATCGAAAAAGTCAGTCCGGCGAATCCGAGCGCCGGTACTGCGGCTTTGGTCATTCGCTTGTTTTTCGAAGCTTGCTTCGTTCGTTGCATGGCCGCATCCTCCATGATCCGAAGAACGATCTTCTGCAATGATCGTACGCCGAGCAATCAGAGCGGGCAAGATTGACGTGAACACGAAACGGAACGAGGCTCGTTCAGATTGCATTCATCTTCATGAATGGCATTGCTGCAAATTCCTGTCGATGCCAGTGGGCGGTGACGCATGATGCAGTGCGCAAGCGTCCGTCCCTCCGAACGGGAACACTAGCGTGGTCGATCAACTCGGATGCTTCGTTTGGTATGAGCTTCTGACGACGGATATGCGGTCGGCATCTGCTTTTTACGCCGGCGTGGTCGGCTGGGCGGAGAAAGATGCCTCGAGCCCTGAACTGGCCTACACGCTGCTGACTGCAGGCGGCACTCCGACCGTGGGCCTCATGGATCTCCCCGAAGAAGGGGTGCGCATGGGAGCAACGCCGAGATGGCTCGGCTACGTCGCGGTCGACGACATGGATGCGCGTGTCGCACAAATCCGCCGGCTCGGGGGCGCGATTCTGGTCTCGGCGACCGACAGCAATATCGGCCGTATCGCGGTGGTCGCCGATCCGCAAGGAGCGACGTTCGCGCTGGTCACCGGGCTGACATATCGCCAATCGCAACATAGCGCGTTGGAACAGCCCGGGCGCGTAGGCTGGCACGAGTTGCTGGCCGAAGATCGAAGCAAGGTCTTCCCGTTTTACGGCAAGCTTCTCGGCTGGCAGCAGGCCTCCGCTGAAGCGGACCCGGCAAGCGTGTACGAATTGTTTTCGGTGGCCGGGGAGACGATCGGCGGCATGCTCACCAAGCTGCCGAGCGTACCGCAGGCGTGTTGGCTTCATTATTTCAATGTCGAGGACATCGGCGCGGCGGCCCGGCGGGTCCATGATGGCGGAGGCCGGGTACTTCAGCATCCCATCGCGTTGCCCGATGGCGGCTGGATCGTGCGATGCGTCGACCCCCAAGGCGCCCTGTTTGCGCTGCAAGGCGGGTGGGATCGCGGGGGCGTCGAGGGATCATCCTCCCCCTTGGAAGTCAGCTGGTCCGCCGAATGGGGCGGCATTGCTTCACAGGGCCGGATGGTGATCCACAAGCCGAAGCGCTAGGTCGCACCGGCGGGCTACGGTGCATGGGGTTGTTTTCGCATTTTGATCGGCCGGGTGCCGGCCGCCTCAAATATTGGCGTCGCCCTCGGGGCCGACGGAAGCGATACGCACCATGTTGGTGGTGCCGGGAATGCCGAGCGGCACGCCGGCGACGATGATCACGCGCTGGCCGGCGCGGACGAAGCCGTCGCGGAAGGCGATCTGGCCGGCGCGGCTCACCATGTCGTCCTGATCGCGCGCATCCTCGGCCACCACGCAATGCACGCCCCAGACGACGGCGAGCCGGCGGCCGGCTGTGATGTTCGGCGTGATCGCCACGACCGGCGGCTTCGGCCGCTCGCGCGCCACGCGAGTCGCGGTCGAGCCGGAGCTGGTCCAGCAGATCAGGGCCGGCAGGTCGAGTGTCTCGGCGATCTGCCGCGCGGCGTCGGCGATGGCGTCGCCCGCCGTTGACTCCGGCGCGGGGCGCTGGGCGGTGATCACGGACCGGTAAGTCGGGTCGCGCTCGACCTCCTCGCCGATGCGGTTCATGGTCGAGACCGCCTCGACCGGGAATTTGCCGGCCGCCGATTCCGCCGACAGCATGATGGCGTCGGCGCCCTCATAGACGGCGGTGGCGACGTCGGAGACTTCGGCGCGGGTCGGCACCGGCGCCTGGATCATCGATTCCAGCATCTGGGTTGCGACCACCACCGGCTTGCCGGCGCGGCGCGCCATGCGCGTCATCTGCTTCTGCAGGCTCGGCACGCGCTCCAGCGGCAGCTCGACGCCGAGGTCGCCGCGCGCCACCATCAGCGCGTCGGAGGCCTCGATGATGTCGGCAAGGCGGTCGATTGCCTGCGGCTTCTCGATCTTGGCCATCACCGCGGCGCGGCCGCGGATCATCTTCTTGGCCTCCAGCACGTCGTCGGCGCGCTGCACGAAGGACAGCGCGATCCAGTCGACGCCGGTAGCCAACGCGGCCTCGAGGTCGGCACGGTCCTTCGGGGTCATCGCCGAGACCGGCAGGTCGGTATCCGGAAGGCTGACGCCCTTGCGGTCACTCATCTTGCCGCCGACCACGACGCGGGTCACCGCGTGCTCCTTCGTGGTCTCCTCGGCGATCAGGCGCACCTTGCCGTCGTCGAGCAGCAGCGCGTGGCCGGGCCGCAGCGCAGCCAGGATCTCCGGGTGGGGAAGATTGACGCGCGTGGCGTCGCCCGGTGTCTTGTCGGAATCGAGCGTGAAGGTCTGCCCGTTCTGGAGCTGGACCGCGCCTTCAGCAAATGCACCGAGCCGGAGCTTCGGGCCCTGGAGGTCGACCAGGATGCCGATCGGGCGGCCGTAGCTGCTCTCGACATTGCGGATCGTCGCCACCAGCTCCCGCATCTTGTCATGCGGGGTGTGGCTCATATTGATGCGGAACACGTCGGCGCCGGCCTCGAACAGGCGGCGGATCATCGCGAGATCCGAAGAGGCAGGTCCGAGGGTTGCGAGAATCTTGATACGGCGAAGACGCCTCATGGCTTATTCCCAGACGGTGGCGAGGGGGCTGGCGGGAGCCCAGGTGCGGCGGGGGGCGTACCACCGGGCGGACTATTGGGCAAACCGGGCACGCCGCCACCAGGGCCGACAGGGCCGGGCATGCCGGGTACGCGGGGTTGCGCAGGCTGCTCGTTGGCGTCGGTGAGTTGAACCGTCCAGGCCCGCTGCTCGCCCGTATCGACCTCGAAAAAGCCGGTCCGGTCGTAGCCGCGCGCCAGGCAGTCCTCGGTGCCGCGGATGGTGAATTCCTTGTCGCGCGAGCACATGAAGGCCTGCCCCGACCATTCGCCGCCGCGGTCATAGTCGATCCCGTAGATGTAGTAGTACCGGGCGACGAGCGTCCCCCTGAGCAGGGTCTCGCACGCGCGGGACGAGATGTTCCACCAGCCCTCGGTGGTCCAGCCCTCGGCGTCCTTGTAGCCGAGCGCGATACCGACCCGGCTTGAGGTGTTGTTGCAGAGCCGGAAGTCGGCCGAAGCCGGGCTGGTCCAGAAGCACAGCAAGGCAACGACCAGCACCGGGACCAACCGGGCGAGCAGGCGAAGGAGGGGGCGAGGAGATTCGGCGATCATTGTCGCGGAACGTATACCAGATGATTGACGATTTGGCGTAGGGGCAGGGCAACTGCCCTACGATGGCTCAGCCGGCCGTTTGCGCCGCGATATGGCAAAATCTGTGACAGGACCCTACCTGATCCCGTAAGGGTGACCATCATCGAGGGCAAGCCGCGAGGTCCAGCCATGGCAATCGACGACAAAACCAGAACTGAGCTCGAGGCGGCCGCTTTCCGTCGCCTTGTGGACCATCTCAAGACGCGAACCGACGTCCAGAACATCGATCTGATGAATCTGGCCGGCTTCTGCCGCAACTGCCTGTCCAACTGGCTCAAGGACGCCGCCGACGCACGAGGCGTCGTGCTGAGCAAGGACGAGAGCCGGGAAGCCGTCTACGGCATGCCCTACGAGACCTGGAAGTCGAAGTACCAGGGCACGGCAACGCCCGGGCAGCTTGAGGCGATGAAGAAGGTCCATCCCCACAATCATTGAGGGACTGTCCGAGAAGCGGCTTGAGTCGCACCACACAACAGCTTTCTCTGCGCCCCCGCAGGAAGGTGTGGGCGCGCTGTGGACGAGCGCGATGCTTGCTTGAACGTGACAGGTCCGAACCCTAAGGGTCTAGCCAGCACGCGCGGTGAGGATGCCGGCGTCACCTCGTTTTGCCAGTTCCATTGGGAGTACCAAGATGGCCACCTCCGCCGCCGTCCGCGACGATGAGCCCGCGACGAAATTTGCCAAGGACCAGCTCAAATCCATCATCGAGCGCATCGAGCGGCTGGAGGAAGAGAAGAAGGCCATCTCCGACGACATCCGCGACGTCTATGCCGAGAGCAAGGGCAACGGCTACGACGTCAAGGCATTGCGCACGATCGTGCGTATGCGCAAGCAGGATCCTAACGAACGCGCCGAGGCCGAGACCATTCTCGAGACCTATATGCAGGCGCTGGGGATGCTCTGAGGCGTTTTGCGCCTCACTCACTGCTGCCGTAGCCCCGGGAAGCGAAAGCATTGTCCCTGTTGCAACAGGGCTTGTTGCACTTCGTTTGTTAACGGAGACGCCAGTGACTGCGCCGCCGCTACCGCGAGAGGTCAACCGTGCCTTCGACGCCCTTCCGGCGCCGATCAGCAAGCGGCTGCTTCAGGTGCGCGACTTGATCTTTGCGACCGCGGCGAAGCATGACGAAGTCGGCCAACTCACCGAAACGCTGAAATGGGGCGAGCCGGCTTACCTGACCGATGAGTCCGGCAGCGGCTCGACGATCCGGCTCGGCCGCCTGAAGGATTCCGAGCACGCCGCCATTTTCTTCAATTGCAGGACGACGCTGGTCGACACATTTCGCGAGCGCTTTCCCGGTCAGTTCGAATTTCGGCAGACGAGGGCACTGTTGCTGCCCGTTGCGGGCAAGTTGCCGAAGCAGGAGCTATCGATCTGCCTGTCCCTGGCGCTGACCTATCATTTGGATCGGCGGGCCAGTAAGGTGCGGTAGGTGATCCGCCTCACGCCTCAGCGCAGCGAGGCGGTGCGCATCATGAACGAAGTCGTCGGGAGCTTGGTGGTGGCGCTACCGGAGAAACTGTCGCACGACAGGCCCTGCATGGGATCGTCGGTAAAGCCCATCGCGATGACAGCTTGCGGCTTGACGAAATAGGCGCGCATCGCCGCCATATCGAGCTCGCCCATCAGCGTCACCGACATCGCGCGGCTGGCGCTGGGCGACAGCATCACGATCTTGAGCCAGATGCTCTCGCCCTTGGCTGCGGAGAGCCGGGTTGCGGTGGCGATCATGCCGTCGGTGCTCTTGCCGACGACGCTATTGATCTCGGTGGCCGGCGCGGCGTTGCGGGCTACGGACAGGGGTCGTGCGCCGCGCGGGATCGGCGCCGAGGCGGCGATGACGCGAGCGCGGTCGACTGGCGAGGCGGAAGCCGGTGCAAACGCCAACGCCTCGTATGCGGCATTGGAGACGCTCGCGGTGGCCTGCGGATCAGTGGCGGCGGCAAGCGCCTGGCGCGCCTTCAGGGCTGCGATCTGCGCCGGCGTCGCCTGCTGCGGCGCGGGCGGGGTATCCCAGAAGCCGCGGGCGTTGATGATGTCGGCAGGGGACTCGAACTTGCCTGCCGGCATGTCAGCCACCGGCTCGGGGTTCGGCTTGGGCGGAGCGGCGAGTTGGGCATCCGCCGAGGCGAGCTGGATCGCGGCGGCGATGTGCGGTTTGGCCCGGGGCGTCGGCACCGGATCGGCCGGCTTCGTGGCGGCTGCGACGCCGGTCGGTGCTGCCGGCTTCTCGGTGATTGCGGGCGCGCCCTCGTCGTCCTCGTCAGCGCTGGCCGCCGGGGCCTGTTTTCCCCTGAAGAGGGCGGCGAAGAAGCTCGGCTTGCCGATGGTCGCAGCGCCATCGTCGCCGCCGCGGCGCTCGATGTCCGCCTTGGCGAGCTCATAGCCCTTCAACGGGGTGCCGTCGCTCGGGATATGGACCGTGCGTCCGTCCGGGAAGACGCGGACGAGCTGGTCATGCGTCATCCGCGGCCAGTGCCTGACGTTGCCGGTATCGAGATGCACGAAGGGCGAGCCTGATGTCGGGTAGAAGCCGACGCCGCCGCGCTGGAGGCGCAGGCCGGCGAAGCGGATCTGCTCCAGCGGCACGCCGGGAATGTAGAAGTCCATCGCATGGCCCAGCATGTGCTGGCTGAAGCGCGCCACGCCGGTATGGGCGGAACGGCGGCGGAGCATCGCGTTGGTCGCGGGGGAGCGATAGGAGGAGATGATCTGGATCGGCTGCTTGCCGTCGACGTCGCGATAGACTTCCCAGAGAATGTCGAACAGGTGACGGTCCATGACCGTCTCGTCCTGGGTGCGCCAGTCGCGCAGGAAGTGGTTGAGCGTCTTCAGCGCGGCTTCATCGTAGCGGCCATCGCGCTTGAAGGTGACCGTGAGGTCTTCGCCGGAATGGGTGTGGTGGAAGGAGAGCGTCTTGGTTTCGTTCAACGCGGCAGCGTTGTGAACCGAACCGGCAGCCGCGAGCAGCAGCAGCGAGGCGAGGCCGATCCGAGATCCGACCTTCACTCCCGCATGGGACAACGACAACGCAGCGAATTGGCGTGCGAAACCAGCCAGCACGTATGAGCCCACCCAGTCGACGAGCGTTCAAAATGAACTCTCCCGCCAACCCCGTTAGCGCGCGAAAGAGGATGAACGCTTTGTTAAAGCGAGAAGGTTAATCCGAGGTTGACCTTCCCGCCCCCAAACCAAGCCAGACCACAATCCTAAGCGGCTGAGTGTGGCGAAAAAACGCCCGCTGCCCGAACACGGATGACGAATGGTTAAAGTTAAGCGACCCCATCCATGGGACGGGGTCGCTGATTTCATTGAAGAATCTCAGGAGGAGCGGGCCTGGCCTCAGCGGGTGAACACCCGCCGGCGGCCGATTGGAGCCGGCGGCTGGGCGGGGGCGCCACCGCCGAACAGGCGCTCGAAGAAGTTCAGCCCGGACGAGCCGCCATTGTTGGCGACCGCCACGCCTGATGGCAGCGTCGTCGCCGGGCGCGAATAGCTCGGCTGCGAGTGGGCAACGACGCTCTCGAGATCCTTGCCGCGGCTGTTCTTCAGGATGTTGATCATGGTCGCGTCGCGGCCGTAGACGTCCTTGCGGAATTGCAGCTTGCCGCCGTCGTCCACGAACGCGGTCTGGTAGGTGATGTTGACCGGGATCGGCGTCGGGAATTTCAGATCGATCTCACCCGAACCGTACATGCCGCGCACGCGTTCCGGCGTGTAGTGCTCGTTCGGCATGGCGATGTTGAGCAGCACCGATGCGTACTGATCCGGATATTGCACGCGCATGCAGCCATGGCTGAAGGCGCGCTCGTCCTTGGCGAACAAATACTTGTCCGGCGTGTCGTGCTGATAGACCAGGAACTTGTTCGGGAAGTTGAAGCGGATGCGGCCGAGCGCGTTGGCCTCGCCGGGCGGCTGCGAGATGTGCACCGAGCCGTCGCGGTTCTGCTCCAGCTTCAGGCCCATGCGCTGAAGCACGGTCGGGTCCTGCTGGAGCGCCGGCAGATATTCGCCATACACGATCGACGGCGGCACGTTCCAGGTCGGGTTGACCGTGATGTACTTCATCGTCTCGGTCAGCAGCGGTGTGGCGTGCTGACCGGGCTTGCCGGTGACGACGCGGGTGGTCCAGACCTGCTGGCCGCGCTGCATCACCTTCAGCGTATAGTCGGGAATGTTGAGGATGACATAGGCATCGCCCAACGAGGGGGCGCCGAGGTCGCGCGGCAGCCAGCGCCAGCGCTCCATGTTCACCACCACGGTGTCGATCTGCTTGTCCCGCTTCGGGCTGTTCATCGCCCTGACAGTCTGGGCGTCGAGCACGCCGGTCGCCTTGATCTCGGCGCCGTCCTGGAATTTGCGCACGGCCTCGGCGACCGTTGCGTCGTAATGGTCGTCGCTGGCGTTCTCGGAGATGCCGAGCTTGGCGCGGAGCTGCGGCACGCGCGGATCCTGCACGACGATCTCAGCCTGCTTCTTGCCCCTGGCAGGCGTGTATTTCAGCGCGGGACCCTCGGCAATCTCGATCGCCGGACCGTCGCCCTGGCCGCGGAGCTGTGCGAGCTTTGCCTTCAGCTCCTTGTAGAGCTTCTGCGGCGGGTTGTAGCTGTCGAGCGCGGCTGAGGCGTCGGCTGCGGTCGTCACCTTGGCGAGCACCTCGTTAGGGTCGACCGGGTGCTCGGGATACTGGATGTCGGCGCTGACCTGGGACCAGTGCATGCGGCCGCTCTGCGCCTGCCGTGCATAGTCGAACATGCTGGCAGTGAGCTTCAGCTCGGCGTCGGCGAGCGCATCGGGCGTCGTGGCGGCGGCGAAGTCGGGCACCGGATAATCGGCGGGATTGAGACCGTCGGACGCGGCATCCTTCAGCCGAGCGATCACGCCCTTGGCAGCCGTCGTCAGGCTGCCGGCTTGGGTCCAGACCGGCGCGTAGTCACGGGCGCCGTAAAACTTCTCGATCGCGGCGCGCTCATTCTTGCGTTCGAAATGGCGCGAGGTCTTGGCGTTGATCAGGTCCTTGAGCTTCTCGGCGACCGGCTGGTCGGCGGCGGGCACGTTGCTCGCGGCCTTCACCGGCTCTGCGGCCGGCGTTGCTGCTGCGGCTGCAGGTGCGGCGGGAGCAGCCGCCGGGGCTGCGGCGGCGTCGGCCTTCGCAGCTTCAGATTCGGCCGGTTCGGATTTGGCGGCTTCGGATTTGGCGGGCTCGGTCTTCGCAGGCTCGGTGGTGGCCGTCTCGCTCTTCGGCGCGTCGGCTGCGGGCGTCGTGGCGACGTCGGACGGCTTGGTCTCGACCTTCTCCGCAGCCGGAGCTACCCCGGCCTTCGCCGGCTCAGTTGCGGCTTCCTTCGGCGTGTCCTGGATGGTGGCGGTGGTGTCGGGCTTGATGTCGGAGGCGGTGGGGGGCGGGACGTTTGCAGGCTCGGGGCGCGGGATCGCGGCTTCGATCGCAAGCTCGGCGGCGCTGCTGCGCGCCTGATCCTGCGCCAGCGCCGAGCCGGCCGATACCGTGAGGAAGGTCGCTGCGACCGTCATCAAGACACGGTCAAAGCCCGCACGGTGGTTCAAACAGTCACGCATTGTGTGGCACCCCTCGGGTGAACTGTCCCCCGTGGAACAGCTTTCGTTATCGCCTAATTGAGATTCGGCTCGATCGCGCCGGCCTCTCGAAAGTCGAACGCCTGCACGCAACCGATTCCTACGCAGACGATATACAGGCCCCGTTTTCGCAGCTAGCGCTACCCGGGAAACTCACGACAAACTGACCTCAACACAGCCCCTTTTGCAACGGATTGTGCGGCTTTACCGCGCGCTTTTCCCGGTGTCTGTCACTTCCAAGTCACGGTTTCGGCCGGAGCCGAATTTTGCCGTAATTCAACGGCTTGCGTGTGCATCGTCGGGCCGCGCGAGGCTCTGTTCGGATGAGGTTCAGTGCGTCTCCTCGCCGCTTTTGCCGCCATGTCCGGGAACCCCGGCTTCGTCGAGTTTGCGGTACAGGGTGGACCTGCCAATTTTGAGGCGGCGGGCGACCTCGGACATCTGTCCGCGATAATGCGAGATCGCAAAGCGGATGATCTCGTTCTCCATGTCCTCGAGCGGCCGGACATCGCCAGTGGAGGTCAACATCGAGAGCGAGCCCGCCATGGGAAGCGGTACGATCGGTATTTCGCCACCGGACACGACGGTGGGGGCAGCGATCGGGTCGATCATCAGCGGCGCGGTCGGAATCTCAGTTTCGGAATGCGGATGCGACGCCAGCAGCGGGAAATCGTCCAGACCGAGCTGGTCGCCTTCGCTCATCACCACCGCGCGGTAAACAGCATTCTCGAGCTGGCGGATATTGCCTGGCCAGTCGAGCTGGGCGAGATGCGCGACGGCCTCGCCAGTGACGCCGGAGATCGGACGGTTTTCCTCCGCAGCGAAGCGCGCCAGGAAATGCCTGAGAAGATGCGGGATGTCCTCGCGCCGGGCCTTCAGTGAGGGGATGGTCAACGGCAGCACGTGCAGGCGATAGAAAAGATCTTCGCGGAAGTGGCCCTGCTTGACCCGTTCCAGCAGCTTGCGATTGGTCGCGGAGATGATGCGGACGTCGACCTTCACGGGCTTGCGACCGCCCACGGCCTCCACTGCGCCCTCCTGGAGCGCGCGGAGCAGCTTCACCTGCGCGGTCAGTGGCAGCTCGCTGACTTCGTCCAGAAACAGCGTGCCGCCATGGGCCTCGACGAACTTGCCCGCATGCCGCTCGGTCGCGCCGGTGAAGGCGCCTTTCTCGTGGCCGAACAGAATGGACTCGACGAGATTGTCGGGAATCGCGCCGCAATTGACCGCGACGAAGGGCTTTGCCTTGCGCTCGCCGCTGCCATGGATGGCGCGCGCGAACATCTCCTTGCCGACGCCGGACTCGCCTTCGATCAGCACGGGAATTGATGAATTGGCGGCCTTCTGCGCCGCGCGCATCACGCCCGTCATCGCTTCGGAGCGCGTGATGATGTCGGCGAAAGTCAGCCGGCCCTCGCGGCTGTGACGGATGCGCTGCAATTCGCCCTTGAGCGCGGAGGCGTTGAGCGCGTTGCGCAAGGAGACCTGAAGCCGCTCCACGCCGACCGGCTTGACCACGAAATCGGCCGCGCCGGCGCGCATGGCCGAGATCACATTGTCGATGCCGCCATGAGCGGTCTGCACGATCACAGGCACGCTCAGGCCTGCTTCGCGGATTTTCGTCAGCACGCCCATGCCGTCGAGGCCCGGCATCACGAGGTCCAGGATCACGGCGTCGATGGCAGGTGCGTCGGGGGCGGTCAGGGCTGATATTGCAGCGTCGCCGGACTCGACGACGATCGTCTCATAGCCGCATTTCTGCACCATGTTCTCGACCAGGCGGCGTGCCACGGCGTCGTCATCGGCAATCAAAATACTGGCAGCCATGGTGCTCCCCGCACGCTACTACTATCTGTCTCGAATCGGGTCACTCTGGCCGAAGCCGCTTAACGCACTCTTAAACCTTGATGCCCCCGCCCGCCGCAGCGATTGTTGAACACAGGTTTCCCACACAATGACTTCGCGCTCCAAGAACGCTCTCGCAAAGAACGCCCTTCGTAAGCCCGCCGCCAAGAAGTCCCCCGTCACGAGATCCGTCGCCAAGGCAAAGCCCTCCGCGAAGCCTGCAAGCAAGACAGGCAAGCTTCCGGAGTGGAACCTCGCCGATCTCTATTCCGGGATCGATGCGCCGGAAGTGGCGCGCGATCTCGAAACGATGGCTGCCGATTGCGTCGCGTTCGAGACGGACTACAAGGGCAAGCTCGCAACAGGCACAGCAAACGAAGATGGCGGAAAATGGCTCGCGGAAGCCGTGCGACGCTTCGAGGCGATCGACGATCTCGCCGGCCGTCTCGGCTCATACGCCGGTCTCGTTCATGCCGGCGACAGCGTGGACCCTGCGATTTCAAAGTTTTACGGCGACGTTTCCGAGCGGCTGACCGCGGCGTCGACGCATTTGTTGTTTTTCGCGCTCGAGCTCAATCGCATCGATGACGATATTTTGAACCGTGCCATGCAGGCGCCGGAGCTCGCGCATTACCGTCCGTGGATCGAGGATCTGCGCAAGGAGAAGCCTTACCAGCTCGACGACAAGCTCGAGCAGCTGTTCCTGGAGAAGGCGCAGACCGGCTACTCCGCCTTCAACCGGCTGTTCGACCAGACAATCTCCGGCCTGCGCTTCAAGGTCGGCGGAAAAGAACTCGCGATCGAGCCGACGCTCAATTTCCTGCAGGACCGTGACGGCGCCAAGCGCAAGGCGGCGGCGGAAGCACTGGCGAAAACCTTCAAGGCCAATGAGCGCACCTTTGCGCTGATCACCAACACGCTCGCCAAGGACAAGGATATCTCCGACAGCTGGCGCGGCTTCAAGGATGTCGCGGATTCCCGCCATCTGAACAACCGCGTCGAGCGCGAGGTGGTGGATGCGCTGGTCGCGTCGGTGCACGCGGCCTATCCCAAACTGTCGCATCGTTATTACGCGCTGAAGGCGCGGTGGTTCGGCAAGAAACGGCTCGCCTATTGGGACCGCAACGCGCCACTGCCCTTCGCTGCCACGGACGTCATCGGCTGGCCCGATGCGCGCAACATGGTGCTGTCGGCCTATCGCGGCTTCTCGCCTGAAATGGCCGACATCGCCGAGCGTTTCTTCACAGATCGCTGGATCGATGCGCCCGTGCGCCCGGGCAAGGCCCCGGGGGCGTTCTCGCATCCGACCACGCCGTCAGCGCACCCCTATGTGCTCATGAACTACCAAGGTAAGCCGCGCGACGTGATGACGCTCGCGCATGAGCTCGGTCACGGCGTGCACCAGGTGCTGGCCGCGAAGAACGGTGCGCTGATGGCGCCGACGCCGCTGACACTGGCTGAGACCGCAAGCGTGTTCGGCGAGATGCTGACCTTCCGGCGGCTGCTGGCGCAGACCAAGAGCGCCAAGCAGCGCCAGGCGCTGCTCGCCGGCAAGGTCGAGGACATGATCAATACCGTGGTGCGACAAATCGCGTTCTATTCGTTCGAGCGTGCGGTCCACACCGAGCGCAAGAACGGCGAGCTCACGGCGACGCGACTCGGGGAGCTCTGGCTGTCGGTGCAGGGCGAAAGCCTGGGACCGGCGATCGAGATCAAGGCAGGCTACGAGAACTACTGGATGTACATCCCGCACTTCATCCACTCGCCGTTCTACGTCTACGCCTATGCCTTCGGCGACTGCCTCGTGAACTCGCTCTATGCCGTCTACGAGAAAGCGGCCGAGGGCTTCGCCGAGCGCTATCTCGACATGCTCGCCGCCGGCGGCACCAAGCATTATTCCGAGCTGCTGCGGCCGTTCGGCCTCGACGCCAAAGACCCCAAGTTCTGGGATGGCGGGCTCAGCGTCATCGCCGGCATGATCGATGAGCTGGAGGCGATGGGCTGAAGACCGCTTGTGCCCGAATTTACAGCAGGGCGGCGCCGGGTATCCGATGAACCGCGGTTCAGTAGCCGCAATTGGGCGCTTTGGATCCACGATAATCGGAATTCCAAATGAGCCTATTTGCTGGAAAACCGCGCCTCCGTGCCGTTGCCCTGCCCGAAGCTTTAAGGTATCCCAGCCGAGGAATTCGACTTTCGACTGGGGACATCCATGGCAGATCATAGCGAAGTTGCATACAGCACCGCCGACGGCAACGACTACGTTGCCCACGAGCAGACCTACGAGGGCTTCATCAAGCTGGTGAAGTATGGCACGGCGTCGGTCGCGCTGATCGTGATCCTGATGGCGATCTTCCTGACCTAAATCGACCTCGGCAGCTGCCCGCGGTTGCGGCGGCAGCTGCTCACAAAATCTGCAAACAAGCCGGTGGCAAAGCCGGTATGCAACGCTGCGGGAGTAACGCTACTTTTTTGCGCATGCGCTGTCCCGCGCCGCCGGAGGACCTATGAAGATCGCCGTTGCCAAGGAAATCGATCCGTCAGAGCCGCGGGTCGCGGCTTCGCCTGATACGGTGAAGAAGTTTAAGGCGTTGGGCGCCGAGATCGCCGTCGAGCCGGGCGCCGGCATCAAGTCGGGCCTCCCCGATTCCGAATTCACCGCGGTGGGCGCCACCGTCAGCGCCGATGCGCTGAAGGACGCCGACATCATCATCAAGGTGAAGCGTCCCGAGGCTTCCGAGCTGTCGCAGTACAAGCGCGGTGCACTGGTCATCGCCATCATGGATCCCTACGGCAACGACGCCGCGCTGAAGGCGATGGCCGATGCCGGAATCTCCGCCTTCGCCATGGAATTGATGCCGCGCATCACGCGCGCGCAGGTGATGGACGTGCTGTCCTCGCAGGCGAACCTCGCCGGCTACCGCGCCGTGATCGAGGGCGCCGAAGCCTTCGGCCGCGCCTTCCCGATGATGATGACCGCAGCCGGCACGGTGCCCGCTGCGAAGGTGTTCGTGATGGGCGTCGGCGTCGCCGGCCTCCAGGCGATCGCGACCGCGCGCCGCCTCGGCGCCGTCGTCACTGCAACCGACGTGCGGCCGGCGACCAAGGAACAGGTGGAATCGCTCGGTGCGAAGTTCCTCGCCGTCGAGGACGAGGAGTTCAAGAACGCACAGACCGCCGGCGGCTACGCCAAGGAAATGTCCAAAGAGTATCAGGCCAAGCAGGCCGCGCTCACCGCCGAGCACATCAAGAAGCAGGACATCGTCATCACCACGGCGCTGATCCCGGGACGGCCCGCGCCGAAGCTCGTGTCGGGCGAGATGGTCAGGTCGATGAAGCCGGGCTCGGTGCTGGTCGATCTCGCCGTCGAGCGCGGCGGCAATGTCGAGGGCGCCAGGGCCGGCGAGGTCGTCGAGACGGATGGTATCAAGATCGTCGGCTATACCAACGTCGCCGGCCGCGTCGCAGCCTCGGCCTCCAGCCTCTATGCACGCAATCTGTTCTCCTTCATCGAGACCATGGTCGACAAGAAGGAGAAGAGGCTCGCCGTGAACTGGGACGACGAGCTCGTCAAGGCGACCGCGCTGACAAAGGACGGCGCCGTCATCCACCCGAACTTCCAGCCGAAGGTTTAAGGAGAGCTGTCATGGAACATGCTGCGCAGGTCGTCGACCCCTTCATCTTCCGGCTGTCGATTTTCGTCCTCGCCGTCTTCGTCGGTTATTTCGTGGTGTGGTCGGTGACCCCGGCGCTGCATACGCCGCTGATGAGCGTGACCAACGCGATCTCGTCGGTGATCGTGGTCGGCGCGCTGCTCGCGGTCGGCGTCGCAAGCGTCTCGAGCGGTTCGGGCTGGGCGCGCGGCTTCGGCTTCGTCGCGCTGATCTTCGCCTGCGTGAACATCTTTGGCGGCTTCCTTGTCACCCAGCGCATGCTGGCGATGTACAAGAAGAAGTCGAAGTAAGCGGCCACCTCGGGCTGATGGGATCAATGGGGACCTGAGATGAGCGCTAACCTCTCTGCATTTTTGTATCTCGTGGCGGGGGTGCTGTTCATCCTGTCGCTGCGCGGACTTTCGAGCCCGGCTTCGTCGCGCCAGGGCAATCTGTTCGGCATGATCGGTATGGCGATCGCGGTCGCCACGACGCTGGCAAACCATCCGCCGGCGGATGGCGTGGCCTGGCTGCTCGTGATCGTCGCCATCGCGATCGGTGGCGGCATCGGTGCGGTGATCGCCCGCCGCGTGCCGATGACGTCGATGCCGGAACTGGTCGCCGCGTTCCACTCGCTGGTCGGCATGGCCGCGGTGCTGGTTGCCGCCGGTGCGTTCTACGCGCCTGAGGCCTTCGACATCGGGACTTCCGGCAACATCCATTCGCAAAGCCTGGTCGAAATGTCGCTCGGCGTCGCCATCGGCGCGCTGACCTTCACCGGCTCGGTGATCGCGTTCCTGAAGCTGTCCGCGCGCATGAGCGGCGCGCCGATCATTCTGCCCGCCCGTCACGTCGTCAACATCGCGATTGCCGTGGCGCTGGTGTTCTTCATCGTCCGCCTGGTCATCACTGGCGGCGCGCTCGACTTCTGGCTGATCGTCATCCTGGCGCTGGCGCTCGGTGTGCTGATGATCATCCCGATCGGCGGCGCCGACATGCCGGTTGTGATCTCGATGCTGAACTCCTACTCCGGCTGGGCTGCGGCCGGCATCGGTTTCACGCTGGGCAATTCGGCGCTGATCATCACCGGCGCGCTGGTCGGCTCCTCCGGCGCGATCCTGTCCTACATCATGTGCCACGCGATGAACCGGTCCTTCATCTCGGTCATCCTCGGCGGCTTCGGCGGCGAAACCGCGGCGGCCGCCGGCGGGACGGGTGAACAGAAGCCGGCCAAGCTCGGCTCGGCTGACGACGCAGCCTTCATCATGAAGAACGCTTCCAAGGTCATCATCGTGCCCGGCTACGGCATGGCGGTGGCGCAGGCCCAGCACGCGCTGCGCGAAATGGCCGACATGCTGAAGAAGGAAGGCGTCGAGGTGAAATACGCCATTCACCCGGTCGCAGGCCGCATGCCCGGCCACATGAACGTGCTGCTCGCCGAGGCCAATGTGCCCTACGACGAGGTGTTCGAGCTCGAGGACATCAACTCCGAATTCGCGCAAGCCGACATCGCCTTCGTGATCGGTGCCAACGACGTCACCAACCCCGCGGCCGAAGAGGACAAGACCTCCCCGATCTACGGCATGCCGGTGCTGCAGGTCTGGAAGGCAGGCACGGTGATGTTCATCAAGCGGTCATTGGCGTCCGGTTATGCCGGTATCGACAATCCGCTGTTCTACCGCGACAACACCATGATGCTGCTCGGCGACGCCAAGAAGGTCACCGAGAACATCGTCAAGGCGATGTAACGCCGGCGAGCCGGCGCAGCGATGACAGTCCTGAAATGGATCGCCATCATCGTTGTCGCCGGCTATCTCGCGGGTCTCATGCTGCTTTTCGTCAAGCAGCGCACAATGCTGTTTCCGATTCCGACTGCCGAGCGCACCGCGCCGGCTTCCGCGGGGTTTCCGGAAGCGGAGGAGCACGTCCTCACCACGTCCGACGGCGCGAAGGTCATCGTCTGGCATGTGCCGCCAAAGCCCGGCCATGCCGTGGTGCTGTTCTTCCACGGCAATGGCGATTTTCTCGCGGGGCGCGTGAGCCGCTTCAGGGGTATCACGGCCGACGGCACCGGCCTCGTCGCGCTATCCTACCGCGGCTATGCAGGCTCGACCGGCGCGCCGAGCGAGCAGGGCCTGTTGCAGGACGCCGCAGCCGCCTACGCCTTCGCAACGCAACGCTACAGTGCGGCGCGTGTCGTAGCCTGGGGATTCTCGCTCGGGACCGGTGTTGCGGTCGCCATCGCCTCCGGGCATCCGGTCGGGAAATTGATTCTGGAGGCGCCTTACACGTCGACGGTCGACGTTGCGGCCTCGCTCTTTCGTTTCGTTCCGATTCGCCTGCTGATGCGCGACCAGTTCCACTCCGACGTACGGATCGGGGGCGTCACTGTGCCGCTGTTGATCATGCACGGCACGAAAGATCAGGCGATTCCCATCACGTTCGGCGAGCGGCTATTTGAGCTCGCACACGAGCCGAAGAAGCTGGTGAGGTTTCCCGGCGGCGGACACGAAAATCTGGATGATTTCGGAGCGTTGGAGACCGCGCGGCAATTCATCGACGGTTCCTGAGTGCTGACGTGCGCGATCTTCTCGCGCATAATCGCTCTGCCCAACGAAGGAATCGCCTGCATGAGTGCACACGGACCGATGCCGCGGTCGTCCTGGATCTTCCCCGCTTTGGCGGTGCTGCTGTTCCTGATCGTCACCGTGACCGGCTACGGCTTCACCCTGTCCGCCGGCGGCGGCCTGTTCGCGATCGTTCTGCTGGTCATCCTGTTCGGCACCGTGTTCGCGGCCGTGCATCATTCCGAGGTGATCGCGGAACGGATCGGCGAGCCCTTCGGCACGCTGCTGCTCACGCTCGCGGTGACCATCATCGAGGTCGCGCTGATCACCACGATCATGCTCGGCGACAAGCCGGCGCCGGAGCTTGCGCGCGACACCGTGTTCGCGGTGGTGATGATCGTCTGCAACGGCCTCGTCGGCCTTTGCGTCTTCATCGGCGGGCTGCGCTACCGCGAGCAGGGTTTTCAGCTCTCCGGCGCCAACGTCTATCTCAGCGTGCTGATTGCGCTCGCGACGCTGACGCTGATCATGCCCAACTACACGCTGACGACGCCGGGGCCGATCTACTCGACACTTCAACTCGGCTTCGTCGACCTCGTGACCATCGTGCTCTACGGCGTGTTCCTCTACACCCAGACCGTCCTGCACAAGGACTATTTCGTCCATGAGGGGGCGGAGGGCGAGAGCGGGAAGGCCCACCTGTCGGGCACGATGCTGGCACTCAGCATCGCGCTGCTCCTGATCTCGCTCCTGGCCGTCGTGCTGCTCGCCAAGAAGTTCTCGCTCGTGGTGGACGCCGTCGCCGACCGAATCGGCGCCCCGCCGGCCTTTGCAGGCCTCCTGGTCGCGCTCCTGATCCTGATGCCGGAAGGCGTCTCGGCGATCACCGCGGCCCGCAAGAACGATCTTCAGAAAAGCATCAACCTCGCGCTCGGGTCCTCGCTGGCCACCATCGGCCTCACCATCCCGGCAGTCGGGCTCGCCACCTACGTGATCGACCAGCCGCTGGTGCTGGGGCTTAATCCCCAGAACACGGCGCTGCTGTTCCTGACATTCTTGCTGAGCATGCTGACCTTCGGCACGGGCAGGACCAATGTCCTGTTCGGACTGGTACACATGGTGGTATTTGCTGTCTACGCGTTCATGGTATTCGTGCCCTGAACCGATTCCGCGAAAGACACTCCGGATGCTTGCCGCCAGGTCCGAGATTCAGGTCGACAATGACGAGGTCCGGGTGACGGAATGGCGGCTCGCCCCGGGCAGTGCCACCGGGCATCACACCCATGGGATGGACTACGTGATCGTTCCCGTCACACCGGGCGAAATGACCATCGTCGCTCCAGGCGGGGAGCGCTCCAAGGCGCGGCTCGCGGCGGGAAAATCCTATTTCCGCAAGGCCGGCGTCCAACATGACGTACTTAACGAAACCTCAACCGAGATCGTGTTCCTTGAGATTGAGTTGAAGGCGTAAGACACGCGTCACCTTTGCCATCGATCCGTCGCAGTTGATCCCTTACAATGCCCCAAAGTTCCCGCATCAGGTCGCGGGGAGTGGCCGAGAAATGCTGAAATACCTCGCTAAAATTTCGATGGATATTTTCCCCTCGGTGCTCGCGACGATCATCGGGGCCTACATCGTTAACCACTACATCAACGCGAGGCCGGCAGCGGATGCACCGGCCGCCGTGTTGGCGCCTGCCGAAGCCGCCAAGAACGGCAAGCCGGCCGATGTCGCCAACCTGCCGGCCCCCGGCGTCAAGGCCAAGGGCGTCTCCGAGAAGAGCGTTTCCGAGAAGAGCGTTTCCGAGAAGGGCGCGCCTGTCGAAACCAAGGCTGCCGAGACCGGCGCCGGCGAGGCCAATTCGCACGGCCACGCCCCAGCGCATGAGAAGGCAGTTGCCAAATCGTCCCCGGCCTCCCCGGCAGCGCCCGGCGCTGCGCCCGTGGTTGAGGCCAATTCGTCGCCGGCTGCTCCGGCTGTGGGCCCCGACGCCAACGACCTGGCGCGGGCCGCCATCGAGCGCCTGCGCAAGTCCCCTGAGGGCAAGGCAGCTGAGAAGGCTGCCGAGGCCAAATCTGCCGAAATCAAGCCTGTCGAGGCCAAACCGGTTGAGAGGGCGCCCGAGCCTTCGGTGCAGGAAGCCTCCCGCGTGCCCGAGGCTCCCCGTGTCGTAACAACGGTGCCGTCGACGGTGCGCCCATTGCCGCCGCCGATCAATGTGTCGACGCCGTCCCCGGAAGCCTATGGCAATGGCGGCGCGTCGCAGGCGTATCCCCCCTACACGGCCTCCGTCGGCAATGATGATCCGAATCGGCTGACACCGCCGGCCGATATTCCGGTGCCGGTGATCGCACCGCCGCTCGACCTGCGCGCTGATGCGGGCGCAACCATGCCTGCGCCACGGCCCAAAACCAATGTCGCCGACGAGATGCTGTCAGGCATGAAGTCGATGTTCCACGCAGTTCTGCCGAAGAGCGCCGCTCCCGACTAAATCGGCGTCTCCGCCCTCCCAAAGCGTTTTCGCGCGACGCGGCCCCCGTTCGCGTTCAGAAAATCCGTCAGCCAAGGCTGAGAGAGACCGTTAGCCGCCGACGCGGGCCAGGCCGCTGCGGGCGGCGTCATCGCGTGGGCGCAACGCGACGGCCTTGTTGTAGGATGCCGCGGCCTTGGCCTTGTCGCCCAGCCGTTCATAGGCCTGGCCCCGAATCGTCCAGATCTGGGCGTTGTGCGGATCGGCTTCGGAGGCCTCGTCGAGGTCGGCCGCCGCCTCCTTGACCTTGCCGATGGCGAGATAGCTGACGGCGCGGCCGAGCAGCGGTTCGGCCTTCTGCGGATTGAGCCCGCTGGCTGCGCCGAAATCGGCGATCGCGAAGTCGTGCTCGTTATTGGCCTGGTAGAGCAGCGCGCGGCCGTAGAGCGCCTGCGCGTTGTAGGGATCGAGTGCGACGGCGCGATTGAACTCGTCCAGCGCGGCCTGCGTCTCGCCCGACTTGGCCAAGCCTTGCGCTTTTGCCGTGTGGGTCTGGGCCTCGGCGACGTTGCCCGGACTGACCGCGCTGCTATCCGGGGTCGCCGCCGCATGGGGCGCTTCCTGCGGCTTGTCCTTCTCCGGCATCAGCGATCCGAGATCGAAGGAGCAGCCGCACAGTGCGATCCCCAGCAAGGTCAGCGCGAGCGGTTGGCGCCAGATTTGGCGTAGCCGCGCCAAGCCGGGCTCGGGGAAAGGGGAGGCCATCTACGGTTCGCTCGCGCTGGTGCCGCATCTGTAGTGCCCCGTCCCAGAAAAGGCACTGCTTTACAAACTAATGACGCGGGCCTGGGCCCGCGTCATTGAAAACTCAGTCCTTCACACTATCGGCAAGATCAGCGGGGTCCGCGCGGGCCTGCACCTGCGCCGGGGCCGCCGCGGCCGCCACGATCACCACCAGGGCCAGCGCCGAACACCGGCTTCGGCTTCATCGGCAGCAGGCCTTCGCGCTGCAGCTTCTTGCGGGCCAGCTTGCGCGCGCGGCGCACGGCTTCGGCCTTTTCGCGGGCCTTCTTCTCGGAGGGCTTCTCGTAGTGACCGCGGAGCTTCATCTCGCGGAAAATGCCCTCGCGCTGCATCTTCTTCTTCAGCGCCTTGAGGGCTTGGTCGACATTGTTATCGCGAACGAGAACCTGCACGCGGCATCCTCTTCAGTGGATCGGATTTGAATTCTGGTAAGTCAAAGGGGATGGCAAAAAGCGCAAGCCCTTAACCTTGAGGGCGCGGATGTATCAGACAAAACCTGGGATGTCCACCTGCCAAGCGGTATTTCGGGCCAAGTTCAGCCACTAAATGCGGCGAAAATGCTCCCGTGCGGCCCCGATTGGGGAGAATCGGCGGTAAGAACGGCCGCTGCGGACGTTGTTCCAGCGTCTTTGAAATCAGGGGAGACATCTCATGGACATGAAGAAATACGCGGCCGAGGCCATCGGCACGTTCTGGCTCACATTTGCAGGCTGTGGCAGCGCCGTGATCGCGGCCGGCTTTCCGCAGGTCGGCATCGGCCTGGTCGGTGTGTCGCTGGCCTTCGGCTTGAGCGTTGTCACCATGGCCTATGCTATCGGCCATATCTCGGGCTGCCACCTCAACCCGGCCGTCACGGTTGGCCTCGCCGCGGGCGGTCGCTTTCCGGCAGGCCAGATCCTGCCGTACGTGATCGCGCAGGTCTGCGGCGCGATCGTCGCGGCAGAACTGCTCTACGTGATCGCCAGCGGTGCGCCCGGCTTCGACCTCGCCAAGGGCTTTGCGTCCAACGGCTATGCTGCGCATTCGCCCGGCCAGTACAGCTTGGTGGCCTGCTTCGTCACCGAGGTGGTGATGACCATGATGTTCCTGTTCGTCATCATGGGGGCGACCCACGGCCGAGCGCCGGCGGGTTTTGCCCCGCTCGCGATCGGGCTCGCGCTGGTCATGATCCATCTCGTCTCCATCCCCGTCACCAACACTTCGGTGAACCCGGCACGTAGCACGGGTCCTGCGCTGTTCGTCGGCGGCTGGGCGCTGTCGCAGCTTTGGCTGTTCTGGGTCGCACCGTTGATCGGCGGCGCGCTGGGCGGGGTGATCTATCGCTGGCTCAGTGAGGAGCCCGCCGGTGTCGTCGCCGGCGTGAAGACGGCGTAGCGCGTTTTCGAGCGAAGTGGATGCCGGTACGCGCAAAGAAAAAACGCGTCGAAACAACACCAAAAATGGGATCGCAGCTCTGCTGCGGTCCGCTCACTTGCGGTTTGAAGGCCTGACCTCGGTGACGTGGCCCATCTTGCGGCCGGGGCGCGGGGCGCCCTTGCCGTAAATGTGCACGGTCGCGCCAGGCACGCCCAGCCACTTCTCGTAATCGTTGATCTCGTCGCCGATCAAGTTCGTCATGGTGACGACCTCACCGTGCCGCACCGGCTTGCCGAGCGGCCAGCCGGCGATGGCGCGGATGTGCTGCTCGAACTGAGAGACCGATGCGCCGTCGAGCGTCCAGTGGCCGGAATTGTGCACGCGCGGGGCGATCTCGTTCACCAGCACTCTGGGCCCGGAACCGTTGCCGAGCACGAACATCTCCACGGCGAGCACGCCGACATAGTCGAGCGCGGTCGCGATCTTGCCGGCGATGCTGCGCGCCTCTTCGGCGAGCGCATCCGGAATCAGCGCAGGCGCGCGGGAAATCTTCAGAATGTGGTCGCGGTGCTCGTTCTCGGTGACGTCGAAGCACTCGACCTGGCCTGTGGCCGAGCGCGCGGCAATCACCGAAATCTCGCGCTCGTAAGGTATGAAGGCTTCCAGGATAGCCGATTTGGTGGCGAGACTGGTCCAGACCTTGGCGATGTCATCGCCCTCGCGGATGATGGCCTGGCCTTTGCCGTCATAGCCGAAGCGGCGGGTCTTCAGCACGGCGGGCAGGCCGATCTTCGCGATCGCCTCGCGCAACGACGCGACCGAGGTGACGTCCGCGTAGGCAGCGGTGCCGATGCCGAGCCGCGTCACGAAATCCTTTTCGGCCAGACGGTCCTGCGTCGTCTCGAGGATCTTGCGGTTGGGCAGCACGGGGCGGCGCGCGTCCAGCACCATGGCGGCCGCAGCCGGTACGTTCTCGAATTCATAGGTGATGACGTCGACGTCGTGAGCGAACAGCTCGAGTGCCTCGACGTCGGCATATTCGGCGCAGGTTGCGTTCAGCACGACGTCGAAGGCCGGCGAATCAGGATCGGGCGAGAACACCTGGCAGCGCAGGCCGAGGCGTGCCGCGGCCATGGCCAGCATGCGACCGAGTTGTCCCCCGCCAAGGATTCCGATGGTGTCGCCGGGGTTCAGCTTCACCTGCTTTGCGTCAGTCACGCCTTGTCCTCCGGGCGCTCGGCGATCGCCTCGGTCTGCGCCTTGCGCCAGGCGGCGAGGCGATCGGACAGGGCCGGATCGGACAGTGCCAGCACGGATGCCGCGAGCAGCGCCGCGTTGATCGCGCCGGCCTTGCCGATCGCGAGCGTGCCGACCGGAATGCCGGCGGGCATTTGGACGATCGAATAGAGCGAATCGACACCCTTGAGCGTCCTGGACTCCACGGGAACGCCGAACACCGGCAGTTCCGTCAGCGCCGCGGTCATGCCCGGCAGATGCGCGGCGCCCCCGGCGCCGGCGATGATGACCTTGAAACCTGCAGCCTTGGCGCCTTTGGCAAAGCCGAACAGCCGGTCGGGGGTGCGGTGTGCCGAAACGATGCGATTGTCGGAGGCGACGCCAAGCGCGGCGAGCGTGTCGGCGGCGTGCCGCATCGTCTCCCAGTCCGACTGGCTTCCCATGATGATGGCGATCGGCGCGGTCATGACGTCAATTATGCTCGGAAAACAGAAAGATAGGCCAGATTAACGGTTCCGGCCGGCGGCTCGCAAGGCGGTGGCAAGGAGAAGGGAATGCACTATCCTGACTTGGTGAATCCCCGCAAGCCTTCATTGAGCAGGAAGCCCATGAAGAAACCAAAAAGGGCGACCGCTGCGAAGGCCAAAAAGGGCCGGAAAACCGGCGGGAGCCGAACCAAAACTGCTCCCAAGCGGGCCAGGCCCTCCGCGCCGTCTCGCGCGGCCACAGCCGGCGCGGACATCAGCAAGGCGACCATCCGCGGCCTGCGGATCAAGCTGACGCAGGCGCTGCGCCGCGTCGCCGAACTCGAAGCTGCGGCCGACACCGACTTCCTGCTCGATATTCCCAACCGGCGCGGCTTTGAGCGCGAGCTCCAACGCGCCGTCGCCTACATGAGGCGCTACCGCGCCAGCGGCGCGCTGATCGTGCTCGACGTCGACCGGCTGAAGCCGATCAACGATTCCTTCGGCCATGCCGCCGGCGACGAGGTGCTGAAGGCGATCGCCACGACGCTGACCCGGCAGATCCGCGCCTCCGACGTGGTCGGCCGCCTTGGTGGCGACGAGTTTGCCCTGCTGTTGTGGAATCTCGGCGAGGCCGATGCGAAGGCGAAGGCTGTTATCCTCGAACAGGCGATCGACGATTTGTCATTCACCTTTCGTGGCCAGCAGGTGATGGCCGGCGCTTCTGCCGGTGTCGCGCTGCTCGGTGCGCAGTCCGATGCCACCCGCGCGCTGGAGGAGGCCGATGCCGCCATGTATGTGCGCAAGGCGCACCGGCGTCACGAGCCGCGGATCAGGCTCGTCAACAGCTAAATTAAAGGGTCGCGAGATCTTCCGGCACGTTGCCGAATTTGCGCAGCAGCGTGGCGTCACCGAATTCACCGGTCATCGGATCGCCGCTGCGACTGAACGCGACCGCGCCGATATGGCCGGGACCGTGCGCCAGAGCCTCTGCGCGCCGTAAGGCGGCCGTCGGGCTCTGGCATTCCTCGGCGGCGCCCGCGACAGGCGATCCGTCGGCATCAATCAGGAACGGCATTGCAACGTAGTAGGTCACATCAGACATGGCGTTGCTCCAATGGTGCGCCTCGAGGTTCAGGCCGCGCTGCTTCTGCTACGCGAGGATTCCGGAATGCAGCCGGCCGAAATCGCTGCCTGCAATTCCTCCAGTTCGGCTTCCAGATATTCGTTGGCCATGATCAGCGCCTTGATGGTGCTGCGCAGATTGCCGTCGCACATCGCGATCGCCTGATCACAGGCTTGTTCATAGTGGCCGTTGTCGAGAGGGGCGGGGACTGGCATCTGCGGTGTCCTTGCGGGTTGTCCTTGGGTGTTTCCGGCATATTGGGGCCGGGACAAATGTTCTTATTTTGTTCTTTTTGAGTCAAGCGGATTCGACTCCGCACTTCCGCAGCCGCTGTGGATCAGGCGATGATGTCCGGCGTGATCTGGTCTTCGATGAAGGCGATACGGTCGCGCAACAACAGCTTGCGCTTCTTCAACCGCTGTAACCGCAACAGGTCGGGGGCGGGCGATTGATGCAGTGCATCGATCGCCGCATCGAGATCTCGGTGTTCCTGCTGCAACCGGGTGAGCTCGGTTTCGAGCTCACGCTCGTCTTCATGGGTCATGTCTGCGGTGGCCGAAAACCGATAGGCTTGAGATCAAGGCTGTGGATGCCCTGTGGAAATTATCGTCCTTGCGCGGCGTGATCGCAAGCGATCTGCACCTCCACGCACCGCTCCATCTCAAGATATTTCAACGATTCGGAAGCAGTGTCGCGCGAGCACATTGATATCATGGATTTTTCGTCTCGTGGTTCCTTACTCACGGTTCGTTACATATGAATTTTCAAAAATGACGGCGCGACGACGGATACCCATCGACAGAACGAATCGGTGATGTAGAGTCCCTCGTCCGGATCGAATCCAAGGTTCACCCCTACCGAGGAGGTTTCGAATGACAATTCAGGCACATCTGGTTGAATTGGAACGGAAGCATAAAATTCTCGAGAACGAATTGCACGAGGCTCTCGTGCACCTTTCAACAGACGACCTGCAAATTGTTGAGTTGAAGCGCCGGAAGTTGCTGGTCAAGGACCAGATCGAACGTCTGAAGAACACTGGCGATACGCTTCACTAGTAACCCCTGTAACAGTGTAGAGCTTAATCGCATCCTTTCACGCAGGGATCAGCGCGTTTGTGCTCATCCCTGCGGCAGGATGCGCGCGCTGCGCGATGATCGTCGCGCAGCTTGTTTGTTTGGACGCGTTTTCGTGACGCGACCCGGTCCGCGCTTCGCTCGAAAATGCTCCCTAGATGTCCGTCAGCCTAGATGTCCGTCAGCTCGGCGACGTGGTCCGCGATCGCGAGCGACGACGTCAGTCCCGGCGATTCGATGCCGAACAGATTGACCAGGCCTGCGACCCCGTGGTCCCGCGGACCCTGCATCAGGAAATCCTGCGTAGCGACCGCCGGCGGCACGATCTTCGGGCGGATGCCCGAATAGCTCGGCATCAGCGCGCCATCGGGAAGCGTCGGCCAATATTTGCGGATTGCCGGATAGAAGCGCTCGGCGCGCGACGGATCGACTTCATAGTCGATCGTCTCGATCCATTCGACGTCGGGGCCGAAGCGCGCCTGTCCTGCCATGTCCAGCGTCAGATGTACGCCAAGCCCGCCGGGCTCGGGCACCGGATAGATCAGATGCGAGAACGGTGCGCGCGCATTGCAGCTGAAGTAATTTCCTTTGGCGAGATAAGCAGGCGGAATCCGATCGACCGGCATGCCGTCGATGTGGCGCGCCACTGATGTCGCCGAGAGCCCGGCGGCGTTCACGAGCAGGCCGCATTGCAACGTCATCGGCGCTTCGCCGCCGGCTTCGATCTCGATCATTCCGGCCTCCGCCTTGGCGCGGATCAGCGGCGTGTGAAACGCAAAGGCCGCGCCTGCTTCCTCGGCCTCGCCGCGCAGCGAGAGCATGTAGGAATGGCTGTCGATGATTCCGGTCGATGGCGAGAGCAGTGCGGCATCGCAGGCCAGCGCCGGCTCCAGCGCGCGCGCCGCCTCGCCCGATAGCAGCTGCAAGTCGAGGACGCCGTTGGCCTCGGCATGGGCCTTGATCGACTGCAGCTTCTCGGTTTCCTTGGCATTGGTCGCGACGATCAGCTTGCCGCAATTCTTGTGCGGGATACCGCGCTCGCCGCAGTAGCGATAGAGCGCTTGCTTGCCGGCGACGCACATGCGGGCCATCCAGCTTCCGGCACGGTAGTAGATCCCGGCATGGATCACCTCGCTGTTGCGTGAAGAGGTGATGGTGCCGATGGCCTCGGCTTCTTCGAGCACGATCACCTCGCGCCCGGCCTGGGCCAGCTTCCGGGCCACCGCGAGCCCGATCACGCCGGCTCCGATGACGACGCACTCGACCCTATCCATGGTGATGCAGAAGTCCTGCTGAGGGTGCCGACGACGTCGGATTGCCTGGGAAACGCGCCGGGCGGGCATTTTCCGTTAAGAAAACATTTATCATGTCAGGGCAATTGCCGTATTTCGCGTCACATTTTTCTGTTGGGCGTACAGGCGTTTACCCGATCCAAACCGCTGAAGCCAGACAATCCGCAGTTGAAATCGCGGGTGGCTGATGGCTGAGAAGAACTGGCAGGAAGGCAGCATGCTTCCGATTGCTGTGCAGGCCGTCGTGTGCCTGACCAGCGCGGTGGCGCCTTCGCGTGCCCTCGCGGACAGTTTCGCGCCGCCGAGCCATTTTGGCGATCTCGACCCCAATCTGATCTGGGAAGCCCTCATCGGCGGCATTGTCATCTGCGCGTTCCTGGTCGCGATCGCGCTCTGGATCCATTCGGCGCTGCGCCGAAGCAGGCGTTCGCAGTTGCGGCGCAACGCCTTCGTGTCCTCCGCCATGAACAATCTCAATCAGGGCGTGGTGATGACGGATGCGCAGCGGCGCATCATCTTCTGCAATGACCGCTATCTCGACATCTACGGTCTGACGCGCTCGGACCTGTGGACCGGCATGACCGGCTACGACATTCTCGAGCTCAGGCGCAAGCGCGGCGTCCTTGGCATCTCCGACGAGGACTTCTACGAGAAGGCGGCAAGCCCCAACGGCCTCATCACCGAACTGCCTGACGGCCGCGCCATCCTGGTCAAATATTTCATCCTGCCCAATGGCGGATCGGTGGCGACCCATCTCGATGTCAGCGAGCAACGCAAGCTGTCGCGGCAGCTCGCCTCGACCAAGCAATTCCTCGAAACGGTGCTGGACAACGTGCCGGCCTGCGTGGCCGCGAAGAACATCGAGGACGGTCGCTACATCTTTGCCAACAGGGCCTATGAGCGGTTCTGGGGCTTTTCGCGCGACCACGTCGTCGGCAAGAACGCGCGCGAGCTGTTCGGTCCAAAATCGGCCGAGAGCATCGAGGCGACCGACCGCGCTGCCCTGCTGGCCCCCGAGGGACAATATCGCAACGAGTTCGAGGTCGAGGTCGAACGCGACCATGCCCCGCGCAAGGTGGCCTCGATCCGGATCGTGGTCCGCAACGAGAGCAACAAGCCGGAATTCCTGCTGCTGGTGTTCGAGGACATCACCGATCGGCAATCGCTGTCGATGGAGCTGGAGAGCACCAAGAAGTTCCTCGAGCTCGTGGTCGACAACATTCCGGTCGCGCTGATCGTCGAGCAGGTCAGGGATGGCCGCTACCTGCTCGCCAACCGCAGCGCCGAGACGATCCTCAATCGCAGGCGCGAGGAAGCCACGGGCCTGACTGCTTCCGACATCTTCAATGCCAAGGAAGCCAAGCTGATCATCGCGCGCGACGAGGCCGCGATCAAGAAGCGCGGGATGATTACCGAGGAGCATCCGATCTCCACCAAAGACGGCCTGCGCCTGTTCCTGACCCGGCGTGCCACGGTGCTCAACGATTCCGGCGAGCCGCAATACCTGATCAAAACCCACGAAGACGTCACCAACCGCAGGCAGACCGAATCGCGCATGGCGCACATGGCCTACCATGACGGTCTCACCGACCTGCCGAACCGCGCCGCCTTCCTTCAGGCCTTGACCCAGATGATCGAGGCCTGCGAGGGGACCGACGAGGAATTCGCCGTCCTTTGCGTCGATCTCGACGGCCTCAAGGAAGTCAACGACGTGTTCGGCCATGCGCTTGGCGACAAGCTGCTGGTCGAGGTGGCCCAGCGGCTCCAGGATGCGGCACGCGGCGGCCTGGTCGCGCGTCTGTCCGGCGACGAATTTGGTTTGATCATCGACGGCAAGCAGCCTGACGCGGGCCTCGCATTGGCGCAGCAGCTTGGCCAGGCGCTCGCGCCGGAGTTCCACATTGACGGCCGCGCGGTGCGTGCCGGCATCACCTCCGGCATGTCGGTGTTTCCGCACAACGGCCCCGACGGTGCCTCGCTGCTCGCCAATGCCGGCGCCGCACTTTTCCGGGCCAAGCAGAAATCGCGCGGCACGATCAGCCTCTACCAGCCCGAGATGGACCAGCAGATCCGCGACCGCCGCGTGCTGCACCAGGACCTGTCGATGGCGATCAAGAACGGCGAGCTGTCGCTGGCCTTCCAGCCGCAAGGCATCGCGCGCAACAGCATCGTCGAAAGCGAGATCATCGGCTTCGAGGCGTTGGCGCGCTGGCAGCATCCGGTACGCGGCCAGGTCTCGCCCGCCGAATTCATCCCCATCGCGGAGGAAAGCGGTCTGATCGTCGAGATGGGCGAATGGATCCTGCGCGAGGCCTGCCGCGAGGCGGCGTCGTGGCCGAAGCCGCTTCAGGTTGCGGTCAACCTGTCGCCGGCGCAGTTCATGCACGGCGACGTGGTCGGGCTCGTCCATTCGATCCTGATCGAGACGGGCCTTGCGCCCGGCCGGCTCGAGCTCGAGATCACCGAGGGCGTGCTGATCGAGGATTTCGATCGCGGCCTCGCGCTGCTGCGCCGCCTGAAGGCGCTTGGGGTGCGCATCTCGATGGACGATTTCGGCAGCGGCTATTCCTCGCTGAGCTATCTCCAGGCGTTCCCGTTCGACAAGATCAAGATCGATCGCGCCTTCATCATCAATCTCGGCCGCAATCCGCAGTCGGCCGCGATCGTCCGGGCCGTGATCGATCTCGGCCACGGCCTCGAAATGTCGATCATCGCCGAAGGCGTCGAGACCATCGACCAGCTCGCCTTCCTGGCCAGGGAAGGTTGCGACGGCGTGCAGGGCTATCTGCTCGGGAAGCCGCTGCCGATCGGGAAATATGCCGATCTCGTCGGCCGCGGCGAGGCTATGGAGCTTGCGCTCAAGACCGGCTAGTGGTGTGCGGGCGCACACTCGCTCCCTCTCCACGGTTTCATGGCGGATTACGATCTTGCGATCATCGGCGGCGGCCTGAATGGTGTCAGCCTCGCGCGCGATGCCGCCGGCCGCGGCCTGCGGGTGATCCTGATCGAGCAGGGCGATCTAGGCAGCGCGGCCTCGTCGGCGACACCGCGACTGATCCATGGCGATCTATCGGTGCTGGAGCGGCGCGGCTTCTGGCGGGTGCGCCGGGCACTGGTCGAGCGCCGGACGTGGCTGCGGATCGCGCCGCATCTGGTGCGGCCGATGAATTTTGTGATCCCCGCCCATTCCGACGAGCGACCGCCATGGCTGCTGCGGGCTGGACTCTATGTTTATGACACGCTGACGAACCGTGGTGGGCTGCCACGATCGACCACCCTCGACATCACGCATCATCCGGTCGGCAACGCGCTCAGGCGTCCGTTCGGCATGGCCTTCGAGTATGCCGACTGCGTCGTTGACGATTCCCGCCTGGTGGTGGTCACGGCGCTGGATGCGGCCGAACGCGGCGCTGCGATCCTGACCGGTGCGCGCTGCGTGCGTGCGGACAGGACCGACATCTGGCGGCTCGTTTTGGTCGACCGCGGCCATCGCCGGGCGGTCACGGCGCGTGCGCTGGCCAATGCCACCGGCGGGTGGACGTCGATGGTCGCCGAAACCGTGCTGCGGCAGCCGCAACCGCCCATGGCCGCCATGCAGATGAGCCAGATCGTCGTGCCAAAACTCTTTGAATCCGACAATGTCTATGTGTTCCAGAATAATGACGGACGCCTGATCTTTGCCAGCCCGTTCGAGCGCGATTTCACGCTGCTCGGCACGGTCACGCGCGATTTCACCGGCGATCCCGCAATCGTCGCGATGCCGAGCGCGGACGTCAGCTATCTCTGCGATGCCGCGAGCCGCTATTTCCGCGCGCGCGTCGCTCCCACCGACGTCGTGCGCACGGTCTCCGGCGTCAATTTGATGCCCGCGGCCGCGCGGCGACGTGACGGCACGACGCTGTTCCACGCGCGCCGGCGCAAGGCACCCCTGCTGACGATGTTCGGCGGCGATGTCACGACCTCGCGCTTGCGCGCGGAGCGGGCGGTGACGCGTTTGACGCCGTTCTATCCGATGTCGCGGCCCTGGACTTCGGGCGCGGCCTTGCCTGGCGGAGATTTCGCCTGGGATCGTTTCGAGACCGAGATCGACCTCGCGCGCCACCGCTGGCGCTTTCTGGATGAGCCGCAAGCCCGCCGCCTGGTTGCGGCCTATGGCTCACGCTTGGCTGATGTGCTCGGCGAGGCGAAGACCCGTGACGAGCTTGGCCCCGCCTTCGGTCCCGACCTGACCGGCGCCGAGGTGGGCTATCTCATGAGGCGCGAATGGGCGCGCTTCCCCGAGGACATCCTGTGGCGCCGCTCCAAGCTCGGCCTGACCATGCCCGCGGCGGGCCGTGACGCGCTGGCTGCGTTCATGACGAACCAGCCTCGAACCGGTTGAGCAAAGGCCGATCCGCCGCTAGCGTGCGGCGGCATTGGGGTTGGCAGGGACCATGACTGACGAATTGCCGAGAATGGATGCCGCGGCCCGTGCGGCTGGAGACGCACATCCGGCGGCGGGCGAGCCGCTGCTGCGCATCGACGGCGTGGCCAAGACGTTCGGGACGTTCCGTGCGGTCGACGGCGTATCGCTCGATATCAAGGCCGGGGAGTTCTTTGCGCTTTTGGGTCCGAGCGGATGCGGCAAGACCACGTTGCTGCGCATGCTTGCCGGCTTCGAGGCGCCGGACGAGGGGCGGATTCTGCTCGGCGGCAAGGATATCGCGCAGGCACTGCCGCATGAGCGCCCCATCAACATGATGTTTCAGAATTACGCGCTGTTCCCGCATCTTTCGGTCCGCGACAACATCGCCTTTGGTCTCAAGCGCGGCGGCATGGCGCGTGGCGATATCGCGGCGCGCGTCGCTGAGATGGTCGCGCTGGTGAAGCTCGAGGGGCTGGAGAAGCGCAAGCCCGACCAGCTCTCCGGCGGGCAACGACAGCGCGTCGCTCTGGCCCGAGCGCTGGCGCGCCGGCCACAATTGCTGCTGCTCGACGAGCCGCTCGCGGCGCTGGACAAGAAGCTGCGCGAGAGCACCCAAGGCGAGCTGATGGAGCTGCAGCGGCGGCTCGGCATGACCTTCATCATCGTCACCCACGACCAGGAAGAGGCGATGACGATGGCCAGCCGGATCGGCGTGATGAAATCAGGCAAGCTCGCCCAGGTCGCGCCCCCGCGCGAACTTTACGAGGCGCCGCGCTCGCGCTGGATCGCGCAGTTCGTCGGTGACATCAATCTGTTCGACGCCGAGACCAATTTGCGCGACGGTCACCGTCTCGTCGTCGGCACACACGATGCGGGCACGCTGGTGGTGGCCGAGCCGCGCCAGCCGGTCGGCGAGGTGAAATTCTCGGTCGCGATCCGCCCCGAGAAGGTCAAGCTGTCGCGCCGTGGCCCCGCGAGCGAGGCCGGTCGTGAAACTGCGATCAACGCCCTCGACGGCGTGATCGCCGATGTCTGTTATCTCGGCGGCACCACCATCTACAAGGTGAAGCTCGATACCGGCGGAATGCTGCAGGCGTCGGTCGCCAACACTGCGCGTCTCGATGTCGATGCCTATAGCCTGCATCAGCGCGTCGTCGCCTGGTTCACGCCCGACGATTGCGTGGTGCTGCCGTCATGAGCGCGCGCCGGATTTTCGCGAGACCGGCGCGCTTCGCCGCCATCGCGCCCTATGTCTGGATGGTGCTGTTCTTCCTGGTGCCGTTCGGCTTCGTGCTGAAGATCAGCCTGTCGCAGACGGTGATCGCGCAGCCGCCTTACGAGCCGGTGTTCGACCTGACGGCGGGTTGGACGGCGATCCGGGCAGCCTTTGCCGCGTTGTCGATCGACAATTTCAAGCTGATCGTTTCCGACGACCTCTATGTGTTCGCCTATCTGCGCAGTTTGACCGTTGCCATCACCGCGACCGGACTGTTGCTGTTGATTGGCTACCCCATCGCCTATGGCATGGCGCGGCTGCCGAAGCGCTGGCAGGCCGTGGCGATGGTGCTGGTGATCGTGCCGTTCTGGACGTCGTTCCTGATCCGCATCTATGCCTGGATCAACATCCTCCAGCATGACGGCCTGCTCAATCGGATCCTGCTGGGGCTGCACCTGGTCGGCGAGCCGGTCGTCTGGCTGTCCACCGACACTGCGATGTATATCGGCATCGTCTATTCCTATTTGCCGTTCATGATCCTGCCGCTCTACGCCACGCTTTCCAAGATGGAGCCGGTGCTGGAGGAGGCGGCCGGCGATCTCGGCGCGCCGCCCTGGCAGGTGTTCTGGCTGGTGACTTTCCCGCTGTCGCTGCCGGGTGTCGGCGCTGGCGTTCTTCTTTGCTTCATCCCTGTTGTCGGCGAGTTTGTGATTCCGGATCTTCTCGCCGGCTCCAATTCGCTGATGATCGGCCAGACGCTGTGGCTGGAGTTCTTCACCAACAAGGATTGGCCGGTCGCCTCAGCTGCGGCGATCGTGCTGCTCCTCGTGCTGCTCTTGCCGCTGCTGCTCTACGAGCGGCTGCAGCGCCGGCAGTTGGAGGAGCGGTGAGATGCGCAAGTCCTCACGTCTGTCCCGCTTCAACATCGCGTCGCTGGCGCTGGGCCTCGCCTTCCTCTATTTGCCGATCCTCATCCTCGTGATCTATTCCTTCAACGCCTCGCGGCTGGTGACGGTGTGGGGCGGCTGGTCGCTGCGCTGGTATCACGAATTCTTTGCCGATCGCGCCATGATCGAGGCAGCCTGGATGAGCCTGCGCGTGGCGGTCGCGTCCGCAACCGTCGCCACGCTGATCGGTACGCTGGCCGCGATCGCGCTTTCGCGTGGCGAGCGCTTTCGCGGCCGCACCTTGTTCTCCGGGATGCTCTATGCGCCGCTGGTGATGCCGGAGGTGATCACGGGCTTGTCGCTGCTGCTGCTGTTCGTGGCGCTGAACGCGGAGCGCGGCTTCTGGACGGTGACGATTGCCCATACCACGCTGACGATGTGCTTCGTCGCCGTCGTCGTACAGTCGCGCCTCGGCTCGCTCGATCGGTCGCTGGAGGAGGCGGCAATGGACCTCGGTTGCGACCCTGCCCATGCCTTCCTGTCCGTGACGCTGCCGCTGATCACCCCGGCGATCGTCGCCGGATGGATGCTCGCCTTCACGCTCTCGCTCGACGATCTCGTGATCGCGAGCTTCACCACGGGCCCGGGCACGGCGACCCTGCCGATCCGGATCTATTCCGAGGTGCGCCTCGGTGTGAAGCCGGAGATCAACGCGATCTGCACGCTCGTGATCGCCCTGATCGCAGTCGTGATTGTCATGGCTTCGCTGGCTTCGAAACTGTCGAGCTCGCAGGGCGAAAGCGCGGCACCTCTCTAGATGGGAATAGTTCGAGATGTTCGCCTATCAGATACTGGTCCATACACCGCCCTGGGTCTGGATACTGCTCGCTTACCTGGTTTGGCAGGGCATCAAGTCGATGCGGCCGCGCAAGGCGCCGATCTGGCGTGCGCTGATCGTACCGGTCGTTTTCATCGGCTGGGGCGTTTCGAGGATCGGTTTCGGACATCAGGACAGCCAATGGCCGCTTGTCGCCTGGATCGTCGCGGCGCTGATGCTGCTGCCGCTCGGCATGCTGACGCCGCGCCCCTTCGATGTCGATCACAAGACAGGAGAGATCATCCGCCCAGGCAGCGCATTCGCCCTGATTCGCAATCTCGTCGTGTTCACCCTGCAGTATACGGTGAGCGTGATCTCCGCCATCGACGCAGGCGATCGAGCGCTCGCAATCATCGTCGGCCGCGCCATTTCGGGCGCGACCGCCGGCTATTTCTTCGGCTCGATGATCGCGCTGCTGATTGCGTATCGCAGGAAGCGCGTTGAAGATTTTTAGGACTTCACCGCACCCGCCGTGAGCCCGCCCACCATGTAGCGGCGGAAGGCGTAATAGACCGCGGCCGGCGGCAGCGCATAGATGAAGCCTGTGGTCATCAGCAGCTCCCACGGCGAGTCGTCGGCGGCGAGGAAGTTGCCGAGTGCGACGGGAAGCGTGATGTCCTGGTCGTTCGACAGCAGCAGGAACGCATAGAGATATTCGTTCCAGGCGAGCAGCACCGCATAGGTGCCGATCGCGACCAGCGAGGGCATCATCAGCGGCAAATAAACCAGACGGAAGATCTGCAGCGTCGTGGCGCCGTCCATCACCGCGGCCTCGTCGAGCTCGACCGGCAGCTTGTCGGAGGCCTGCTTCAGCACCCAGATCGCGTAAGGGCTGGCGATCGTCACCATCGCCAGGATCAGCGACCAGCGATTGTTGAGCAGGCCGTAATTGCCCATGGTGCGGTACATCGGCACGGCGAGGAACGCCGCCGGAATGAAGTAGGTGAAGAGCGCGAGATTCAACACCATGCGTCCGCCCGGCACCTTCAGCCGCGAGATCGAGAACGCCGCGGCCGTCGCGACGACCAGCGTCATCACGCCGACCGCGGCGGCGATCACCAGCGAATTCCAGAACTGTACGTAGAAGTCGCGCAGGAAGTAATGCTGCTGCTTGAACACGATCTCGAAATTGTGGAGGGTCGGATGATCCGGCCACAGCTTGCCCGAGAACGCGTCTTCCTTCGGGGAAATCGCGAACAGGAACATGTGATAGATCGGAATCATCGTCCACAGGAAGACGGGAATTCCGATCAACAGCAATCGCGCTTCGGTCGCGACGTCGCGCCAGGAAAACTCGCTTACGCCAGGAAGCTTCATCGCGACAACCGTTTCATCATGAAGTACACGAGCGGCAGGACGAACGGCATCGCGCAGACGATGGAGGCCATCGCGAGCGAGAGCTGGTCGAGCCGCAGATAGCGAATGCCGAGCGTCGACAGCACGTGCGTGAGGTCGGCGGGGCCGCCGCCGGTGAGCAGATAGACGCTGTTGAAATCGCCGAGCGTCCAGATCATCGAGAGCAGCGTGCAGGTGACGTAGAGCGTCTGCATCGACGGCCAGGTAATGAAGCGGAATTTCTGCCACCAGTTGGCGCCGTCGACTTCGGCGGCCTCGAACAGGTCCTGCGCGATCGCAAGGCGGCCGGTGATCAGGATGAGCGTCCAGAACGGCAGCGACTTCCAGATGTGCACGGCGATCGCCATGGTCAGCGCCACCGTCGGGTCGTTCAGCCAGTTCGGGCCGTCATCGCCGGTGAAAGAGAAGATGAGGTGGTTGATCACGCCCCATTCGGGGTTGAGCATGAAGCGCACCGACAGGATGGTCGGGATCGACGGCACCGCCCAGGGCAGGATGAAGATCACGGAGAGCCATTTGATCCAGGTGCGCTGCTGCGCGAAGAAGCCGGACAGGAACAGCGCGATCAGCATCTTGATGTTGATGCCGATGACCAGGAAGATCAGCGTGTTGACCGCGGCGCGCGCGAAGATCGGGTCGTTGTAGAGCGCGACGTAGTTCGACGGAGACCGCGCCAGCCACAGCCCGTAGCAGACGGGATAAACCACGAAGGCGAGGAAAACGAGCAGATAGGGCACGAGCAGGACGATGCCCCAGACCTGCGCCGTGGTCAGCCGCGCCGACAGGGGTGGAGCGGGGATCGCCTGATCGCCAGAGAGCGTAATCGCCATTCTTCGGGACTCTTTGAAAGGACTTCCGGCCGCACGAGGCGGCCGGTATTAGCGTTTCACCTCTCCCCGCACCAGCGGGGAGAGGAAGAAAAGAGCAACTAGCCTGCAACCTGCTTGACGCGGGCGATCAGCTCGTCGACGGCCTTGTCGACCGGGACCTTCTCGCTCACGATCCGGTTCATGGCCTTCGCCCACACGTTCTCGTTGTTGAGGATGGTGAACTTCCAGTTCTTGGTGAAGTCGAACGGCGCGGTGCCGCCCTTGAACTGCGCGTACACGGCCCGGCGGTGCTTGTCAGCCTGCCAGAACGGGCTTTCCTGGCTTTCCTTCGTCACCGGGAACCAGCGGCCGAGCGCGCCTTCGATGTAGGGACGGACATTCTCTTCCTGGAGCAGGAAGCTGATGAACTGCTTGGCCTCGGGCTTGTTCTTGGCCGCGGTGAAGATCAGCCCGGTCTTGACGTCGGAGCGGTAGCGGATGGTCGAACCATCGGGGGCCTTCGGGAACGACGCGGTGATGATGTCCTGCTCATAGGCCTTCTTGCCGGCGTCGCGCTGTTCCTGCGTGAGGGCCTGGTTCTGCGAGTCCTCGTACCACTTCGCCGCGATCGAGATCGTGAAATTGTGGGTCATCACGATCGTCTTGTTGTGGAAGGCGACGTTGTTGTCCGGATCCTTCCAGGTCGTCGAGGACGGCGGGGTGCAGCCCTTGATGTAGGTATCGGTGTAGTCCTTCATCGCCTTGATCAGGTTCTCGCGGACGTTGGGATCGTCGACCGTGAGCTTGCCGTCATCGTCGACCAGCTTGACGTGATAGGCGTCCATGAAGGTGTAGAACGACTGGAATGCGTCGGTGGATTCGACGCCCATCGGCTGGCCGACGGCATAGATGCGCTGGCCGGTGGCCTTGCGGATCGCAGGCTGCACCTTGTCGCACCAGAACGACCAGTAGCCGTTCCAATCATTCGGGATGTCGCTCTGCTTGAAGCCGGCCTTCTCCAGCATGTCGTTCCAGATCTGGACGTGCATGCTCTGCTGCTTCAGCGGGAAGCCGTAATAAGCCTTCTTCTTGGCCACGTCGTTATAGAGGATCGAGGCCTCCAGCGTATTCTGGACGAACCGGTCCTTGATCGGATCCATGACGTCGGTGAGATCCTCGAGCTTGCCCTCGTAGGCCCACTTGCCCTGCGCCTGCACGTCGTAGGAATCGGAATAGGCGACATCAGGCACGGTGCCGGCATCGAGTGCTGCGACCGTCTTCGGAATCATGTCCTGGATCGCGTACTGCGACAATTCGACCTTGATGCCGGTCTTGGCTTCGAACTTCTTGATCGTCTCGATCAGCGCGTCGTCTTCGGAGCGATAGAAGCCCTTGCTCCACCAGACCGTAATCGTCTTTTGCTGCGCAAATGCGGGTGCAGCGGCTGCAAACAGCCCAGCTGCAGCGACCGCGATTGAGATTGCGCCAATAACCTTGGATTTCACGTTTTTCTCCCTCAAGCCGCCGGTGTTTTAACCGGTCGGATAAAACACTAGCCCATGGCCGCTATCCGATCTAGCGGCATGTTGTCAGACATAGGTCGAGGTGTATCGGGCGCTCGGAGATGCTTAACGCGCGCATCGATCCAATCGCCGCATCAATTCGCCCCGATCAATTCGCGTGATCGGCGGACTCGATCCCCAGTTGGATACCTCAGTTTGATTTGGCGCCTTCTTTGGCGTTTTCCGCCGTCGGCGATCCCTCCGGAGCCTGTCCCTTTCCGCCGGTGATGCGCTGTTTCAGCAGGTCGAGGAAAGGAGACGCCGCGGGCGACTGGCGGATCAGGGCTTCCGGATCCGGGAAGATCAGCGGGTCGTCCCAGGGACCCTGCACCATGAACGGGAGTTGGAAGCCAGAGGTTGTATTGAGGCTCGCCACACCCTTCATGTCGTATTCGCGCGTCGGCACTGATGCGGTGCCTGTCAGCGTGATCTTCGCGGCCGGCCCTTCGATGCGGATGTCCTCGGCGGTGGCTATCCCATCAGCGAATTTCACCGCGATGGTGAGATTGTCGTAGGGCGTCGAGCCGTTGCGAAAATTGCCGCCGCCCGACAGCGGCCGGCGCTCGAGCCGCTTCAGCAGCTGCTCGGCATTGAAGCCCGCGATCGCGCCGTCATGGCCTGTCACGGTGGCGGTGCCGTCGAGCGACTGCACCAGGCCGAACGGGCTCGAGCCCGAGGCGACGAGCGACACGTTGATGTTGCCGCGGCCGGACAGCTTGTTGACGCCGAACAATTCGGAGGCGCAGGCCTGGAGGTCGACGTCAGTGAACTGGAGTTGCGCCTTGATGTCGGCGACCGTATCGGCGCGCGAGATGCCGAACGAGCCCTTGGCGATACCGCCATAGACCTGAGCCTCGCCGACCGAGAGCGCCAGCGTGCCGTTGCGCAAATTGGCACCGATCGCGGTGCGGCCGAGCTTCGAAGGACCGACCGTCAGCCTGGCTGCCGACAGGCGCATGTCGAGGTCGGTGCTCGACAATCCGTTGAGATCGAACAGCTGCCTGTTCCAGTCGCGCGCGCCGCTCGCGAGCAGGCGGAAGGTGGAGATATAGGGCGTCAGGTCGAGCGCGTCGGCGGCAAGCGTCGCTTGCAGCGTCTGCCGGCCGTTATTGGCATAGGTGATCACGCCCTCGGCGGTGTTGCCGTCGAGCTCGACATTGACGTTGGTCAGCGCGATGGAGGCGCCGACGACATTGGCACGCGCCTTCAGCGCGAAGCGGCCGAAGCCGCCGCTGCCTGGCTGCGGCTGGCCGGTCCAGCGCAGCGCGTTGCGCAAGGACGGGCTGTCGATGGTGAGCGTGCCTTCCATCATCGGGCTGGTGCGGTTGGCGACGCTGCCGTCGAAAGCGAGCTTGAGCGGCGCGCTGGCGATCCGCGCCTTCAGGCCCGAGCGATCGCCGGAGAGGGCCGCGACGAAATCGGCGAAGCTGATCGAGCCGTCGACGCGCTCGCCGCGCCAGTCGAACTGCCCGGTTGCGGCAAAGGAGCGCGAGATCGAAGGCCACGCCAGCGACAGGTCGATGTCCTCGAGTTTCTCGGTGGCGTTCGTCGCCACGTCCTCGTAGTCGAGCACGCCGTCCTGGATGCGGATCTCGGAAAACGACACGGGGTTGTCGGCGCCGGGCTTCATCGTCCGCGCGATGGTCTGGATGAAGGGGGTCCAATTGCTCTCGCCATCCGGCTTCAGGCTGACATGGATGTGTGGCCGCAGTAGCGTCAGGTCGGCGATCTCGAACCGTTGCAGCAGCAGCGGCAAAAGCCTGAGATTGGCCGTGAGCACGTCGACATGGAGCGCAGGGTCGCTGGTGCCGCCACCCTTGAGGCCGACGTCATGGAATGAGATGTAGCTCGCCGGCAGCACCGAGATGTCGATGTTGCCCGCCACGCTGAGCTCGAGTCCGGTGACGTCGCGGATCTGTGCTTCCACGGCCTTGCGCAGCGCATCGCGGTTGATGAGCCAGGAGGTCGCGATCAGCGCGATCAGCACGACGCCGAGCAGCGCCGCGATCGGCGTCCCGAGGCGCTTCATTCCTTGGGCCATGGTCAATGGCGTGTCCTGATCGGGTTGGACGTTGGAGCCAGAAGGGCGGGGTCGGGAAACCTGCGCGTCGCCACGCCCAATGCCTGTTATGTTAAGTCCCGCAACTTGATGGGTTTTCTTGTCGCTTTCAAGGCCGGGGACGGGCCTGCCCACGGCGTGGGCAGCTTCTAGCACCGGCCCTCGGAATGGAGAACCCCGTATCATTGACGGCTTTGGAGGAATTCGCCTAATAATCGCCGCCGACAAGGCGCGACGCCTGCCGCAGATTTCAGTCGAGGGTTTTTGCATGAATAAGGTCTATCCCGACGCCAAGTCGGCGCTCGAGGGTGTTCTCAAGGACAACATGATGATCATGTCGGGCGGCTTCGGCCTCTGCGGCATCGCCGAGTCGCTGTCGGATGCGATCCGCGACTCCGGCGTCAAGGGTCTGACTGTGGTCTCGAACAATGCCGGCGTCGACGGCATCGGGCTCAGCCGCCTGCTGGAGACCCGCCAGATCAAGAAGATGATCTCGTCCTATGTCGGCGAGAACAAGCTGTTCGCCCAGCAATTCCTGGCCGGCGAGCTGGAGCTCGAATTCAATCCGCAGGGCACGCTGGCCGAGCGCATTCGCGCCGGCGGCGCCGGCATCCCGGCCTTCTACACCAAGACGGGCGTCGGCACGCTGATCGCCGAAGGCAAGGAGGTGAAGGAGTTCGACGGCGAGAAGTATCTGATGGAGCGCGGCCTGTTCGCCGACCTCGCCATCGTGCACGCCTGGAAGGGCGACACCGCCGGCAACCTGATCTATCGCAAGACCGCGCGCAACTTCAACCCGATGATGGCGACCGCGGCCAAGGTCACCGTGGCCGAGGTCGAGCATCTGGTTCCGGCCGGTGAACTCAATCCCGATCACATCCATACGCCCGGCATTTTCGTGAAGCGCATCGTCGAGGTCGGCACGGCCAAGAAGCGCATCGAATTCCGCAACACCCGCCCGCGTACTGCCGCCTAAGGAGAGTCACATGGCCTGGACCCGTGAACAGATGGCTGCGCGCGCCGCGAAGGAATTGCGTGACGGCTACTACGTCAATCTCGGCATCGGCATCCCGACGCTGGTCTCGAACTACATCCCTGAAGGCGTCGACGTCAGCCTGCAGAGCGAGAACGGCATGCTCGGCATGGGCCCGTTCCCCTATGAGGGCGAAGAGGATGCCGATCTGATCAATGCCGGCAAGCAGACCGTGAGCGAGCTGCCCTCGACCTCCTATTTCTCGAGCGCGGATTCCTTCGGCATGATCCGCGGCGGCCACATGGATCTGTCGATCCTCGGCGCCATGCAGGTGGCCCAGAACGGCGATCTCGCCAACTGGATGATCCCGGGCAAGATGGTCAAGGGCATGGGCGGCGCGATGGACCTCGTCGCCGGCGTCAAGCGCGTCGTCGTGGTGATGGAGCATTCCGCGAAGGACGGCCCCAAACTCCTGAAGAAGTGCAGTCTGCCGCTGACCGGCGAGCGCGTCGTCGACATGGTCGTCACCGATCTCGCGGTCTTCACCATCGACAAGCACGGCGACGGTGGCATGGCCCTGATCGAGCTCGCCGACGGCGTCACGCTCGACGAGGTCAAGGCCAAGACCGAAGCCGAATTCCGCGTCGCGTTGAAGAACACGTAAGGTCTTCGCGAAGGGGGCGCGCATGACGATACGGTCTGCGCGTCCGCAAGACGCCGATTTCATCGCAAGAATTATCCTGTCATCGATGCGCGGCTACCGGTCGCGCGGCTGATTCGACATTGCGCTCGGCTGGCCTGAACCCAATTGCCTCGATTTCATCGCGCGCCTTGCCACGGCGCGCGCGATATCGATGTGGCACGTCTCGCAGTTCCTGGTCGCGGAGATTGACGGAAAGCCGGTCGCGGCGCTGTGCGCCGTGCCTGCGGCGAACACCGGGATTTTGGCCTGGCGCGCGATTGAAGAGGTTGGTTTCGCGACCACGCTTCGCACCATCGCCTCTCGACCTTTGGGCGTCAAAGGCGCATTCTTGTGGACGTTCATCTGGTCTCTCCCTGGAACACTGAAGCTTCGCAACCTCAGCTTCCTCGGTTCAGACCAGATGGACAACCTCCTGAGAGACCACAGCTAGGCCGCGGAGGTTGACGGCACGTCGGCCGGCCTGGCCCGCGGCCGCATGCCCTTGCGCCATTCCGTGATCGTGCAAGCGAAGTGGCTGCGGAACCAGCGGGCCATGGCGCTCTGGGCAGAGAAGCCGAGCTGTGCGGCGATGTCAGCCAGCGGCCGGTCGGGATCCTCGATCAGCTGGGTCACGAGATCGGCGCGCTGCGCCTCGAGAATCGCGGAGAAGCTGGTGCCGGCTTCTGCGAGGTGACGGTGGATGGTGCGGCGGGTGCAGGCGAGATGCTCAGCCACGCGCTCGACGGTGCAGTCGCCGCTCGCGAGCAGGATGCGCACGACCTCGTCGACCTTCTCCTCCCAACTTGCCGGCCGGCTTTCGATCGCCTCGATCCGCTTGCGCAGATAGCTCGCGATCAGGGGATGCGCGCTCGGAATCCGCCGCTCCATGTCGTGCGCCGACAGCAGGATCGCATCCTCCTCCGCGTTGAAGATCACGCGGCCGCCGAAAAACTCGTGGTAACGCTTGCGATCGCGCGGCGGCGGATAATGCAGGCGCACCTCCAGCGGCCGCCAGTCGCTGCTGAACAACGACCGGATGATGCGATGGATGCTGCCGAGCGCCATGTCGATCGACTGCCGCGGCGCGGTCGGCTGCCGGCCGCGCAGATGCAGCGTCAGCGTCACGGTCTGCTTGTCCCTGGCGACGTCGAGCTTCATGCCGTCGTGGTGGACATGGATGAAGCGGGAGAAAGCTTCGATGGCCTCGCCGACGGTGGCCTGTTCGCGTACGATCAGGCCGACTGCGCCGAAATTGGTCAGTCCGCCGTGCTCAGCGAGCCGCAGGCCGAAATCTTCAGCACCGGAGGCTTCTGCCGACATTTCGAGCAGGCGACGCAGACTTGCGACGGCGATCGGGGTATCCGGCTTGTCGAGAACGGCCAGCGGCAGCCTGGCCTTGCGCATCATGTATTTGGGGTCGAGCCCGACCGACCGGGCGACGTCCGGGTAATAGCTCAACCCTGCGCTGCGAATGAGGTCGGTCATGCGACACGTTCCTGTCAGCCATTCCCGCAGATGTCCCGAAATGTAAAGTTTCTGTCCCGATCCGTCAAATCCGAGAATGGGCTGGAACATACATAGGGGAAAGCGAAGCACCGGCGCGAATGCGGTGCGGATGACGGCGGGGCGCGATGAAGCCCTCGGCCGTCTCGCTTCATTTGACCAAGACATTGCTGGATCGGGATTATGCCGGGGAATATGTTTTCCAAGGGTGAGGTATTCGTCATCGAAACCGACGCCGCCTCCCGCGAACAATTGTCCGACGCGCTCCAGCGAAGCGCCTATAACGTGATCTGCTTTGCCGACGGCGCATCGCTGTTGTCGGAAGCCAAGGCGCGGATGCCGGCCTGCGTTGTGCTCGAGATGCCGCCGGATCGCTCCGCGCTCGATGTGCTCAAGCGCCTGCGCGAGGAAAATTGCATGGCGCCGGTGCTGGTGACGTCGGCGAACGGCAGCATCGCGATGGCGGTCGATGCCATCAAGAGCGGTGCAGCCGATTTCATCGAGAAGCCGTTTCGCACCCACGAGGTGGTCGATCGGATCGATGCCGCGATCGACGAATCCGTGCAGCCGGATTCAAACCGGCGACGCTGGCCGCCCGATTGCGAACCCCTGACCGCGCGCGAAGGCGACGTGCTGGCGCATCTGGCCGCCGGCCTGACCAACAAGGAGGTCGCCCGGCGCATGCATCTGAGCGCACGCACGGTCGAGGGCTATCGCGCCAGCATCTTGAAGAAGGCCGGCGCCAAGAACGTGACCGATCTGCTTCGCCGCATCTTCGGCCAGGGTTCGCCCACCAAGGTCTGAAAGTTAATGTCCAAGCGAGTTGTGGCGCGGCGTGATGACGCGTTCCGCGGCCATCATGCTGCCGCAGCTGCGCCCAACGGAAACCCCAATCGAACCGGTTCCTTCGCTGCCGCGTCTTACCACGATGGCGCGGCGTGTTTTCGCGCGCCCAGTTGGCTGCGCGACGACATCGGCAGGGAGAAATTGGATGCGCACGATCGCAAAATGTCTGACGACGACGAGCCTGGTTCTGATGGCCACCGCGCTCGCCTCGCCCTCATGGGCTGCCGATGTGGACGCCACATCGGCCATCGACACCGTCACCGTCTATCCCGACGGTGCCACCGTCACCCGCGTGATCGCGATCGACCTCGCGTCCGGCGACTCGACGCTGGTCGCGAAGGATTTTCCTCTCTCGCTCGATCCGTCCTCGCTCCGCGTCGAAGGTGAGGCCGGCGCGAAGCTCACCATCGGTACCGTCGATGCGCGGCCGCCGCGCGCGGCGCCGCCGGTCAATGTCCCCGAGCTCGACAAGCGCATCGAGGCGCTGAAGGACGAGCGCGCGGATCTGCAAGGCGCGATCGATGCGGCCACAGCCCGGCGCAAATTCGCGCAACGCTTCGCCGAAGCCTCTCCCGCCGGTCTCGGCGACAAGGGCGAGGCGCGCCCGATCACCGAATGGCGTGCGGCCTTTACCGCCGTGGCTGACGAAGTCGCGGCCGCAGACACCACGATCCGTGATGCCGCGCGAAAGCAGCGCGAGATCGATCGCCAGATCGCGCAACTCGAAGCCGATCGTTCGGCCAAGCCGCCGAGCAAGCTCGAAGTTCGCATCGATGTCGCCTCCGTAGCTGCGACCAAGGCGACGCTGCGGGTGACTTACGCCGTGCGCAATGCGCGTTGGATTCCGCTTTACGATGCCCGGCTCGACACCGGCGCCAAGGACCGCAAGCCGCAGCTCGAGCTGGTCCGCCGCGCCGAGGTCACGCAATCGACCGGCGAGGACTGGTCGAATGTTGCGCTCGGCGTTTCCACGGTCCGTATCGCCCGTGCTGGCAGCGCGCCAGAGCTGGGCTCGCTGGTCGCGCAATATCCGCAACTGCCGAAGCCGCGCGCGCTGGGCTCGGCCGCGGATACGGCCATGCCGGCGCCTGCATCTGCGCCGGCATCGCGAAAGATGGAGGCGGCACGAAGCAGGGAGGAATTTGATCTGCCGGCCCAGCGTGCCGATGAACAGCAAGCCATTGCCGAGATCGGCGATTTCCAGGCCACCTTCAAGATTCCCGGCCGCGTCAGTCTTGGTGCTGCCGAGGGCGCGAAGAGCCTGCGCATCGCCTCGATGAGCGTGCCTGCTGATCTCGCGGTACGCGCCGCACCGGTGCAGGACCCCACCGCCTTCCTCGAAGCCAGCTTCAGGCCGACCGAAGACACCGCGTTGTTGCCTGGCAAGGTCGCGATCTACCGCGACGGCATCTTCGTCGGCCGCGGCAAGCTCTCGGCATCGGCCAGGGACGACGTCGTCCGGCTCGGCTTCGGCGCCGACGACAAGGTCAAGATCGAACGCGCGGTGCTCAGGCGCAACGAGGGCTCGGCCGGCCTCCTGGTCACGACCTCGAAAACCGACGAGCGCGCGTTCAAGACCACTGTCCGCAACGGCCACGACTTCCCGATCCACGTCGCGATCGAGGACCAGCTGCCGGTCAGCGAGAACGAGGACATCGTCGTCGAGATGCTGCCCGCGACCACGCCGCCCACGGCAAAGGATATCCGCGACAAGCGCGGCGTGCTGGAATGGTCGTTCGACGCCAAGCCCGGCGAGGTCCGCGACATCAACTTCGCCTGGCGCGTCCGCTGGCCGAAGGACAAGAACGTGGTGCTCGTCCCGTCGGGTTGAGCGCGCTTCTTCACCTCGCCCCGGAGGAACGGGGAGAGGTGGACGGGAGCGCAGGCTATTCCTTCACCGCGCCGGTGAGCGAAGACACGTAGTAGTCCACGAACAGCGAGTAGAAGATCGCGACCGGCAGCGAGCCGAGCAGCGAGCCCGCCATCAGCGCGCCCCATTGGTAGACGTCGCCGGTGACGAGCTCGGTCAGGATCGCGACCGGCACCGTCTTGTTGGCGCCGCTCTGGATGAAGGCGAGCGCGTAGATGAACTCGTTCCAGGATAGCGTGAAAGAAAAGATGCCAGCCGAGATCAGGCCCGGCACCGCGAGCGGCAGCGTGATCCGCCGCAGTATCTGCAGCCGCGTCGCGCCGTCGACCAGCGCGCATTCCTCGAGCTCGTACGGTATCGACTTGAAATAGCCGATCAGCAGCCAGGTGCAGAACGGCACCAGGAAAGTCGGGTAGACCAGGATCAGGGCCAGCGGCGAGTCGAACAGGCCGAACTGCACCACCACCGTGGCGAGAGGGATGAACAGGATCGACGGCGGCACGAGGTAAGCGAGATAGATGCCGAGCCCGACATAAGCGCTGCCGCGGAAGCGCAGGCGCTCGATGGCGTAGGCGGCAAGCGTGCTCGCGACCAGCGACAGCGTGGTCGCCCCGATCGCCACCAGCATCGTCGTCCACAGCCAGCGCGGATAGGACGTGTCGAACAGCAGGTGCTTGATATGCGCCAGCGTCGGGGAGGAGATCCAGAACGGATTATGCTCCCGGTAGTTCAGCAGCTCCGCGTTCGGCTTGAACGAAGTGATCGCCATCCAGTAGAACGGAAACAGCAGGATCAGGACGAAGCAGCCGAGCGGCAGATAGATCATCATCAGTCGGCGCAGCCCGGAATCCCACGCCATGGTGTCGGGTGCGGCTTTGGCGTCAGCGACGGCGGCGCGTTGCGCGACGGTGTCAGTCATTGGCCTCTCCCTGCTGCCATTTGCGGCGCGCCAGGCCGAAATAGGAAAACAGCGTCGCGAACACCAGGAAGGGGATCATCGACACCGCGATGGCCGCGCCTTCGCCGAGCTCGCCGCCGGCGATGCCGCGCTGGAACGCGAGTGTGGCCAGCAAATGCGTCGAGTTGCCGGGACCGCCCCGGGTGATTGCGTAGACCAGCTGGAAGTCGGTGAAGGTGAAGATGATCGAGAAGGTCATGACGATCGCAAGGATCGGCATCATCATCGGGAAGGTGATGTAGCGGAAACGCTGCCAGGAACTGGCGCCGTCGAGCATCGCAGCCTCGTAGAGCGAGGGCGAGATGGTCTGCAGTCCCGCCAGCAGCGAGATCGCCACGAACGGAATGCCGCGCCAGATGTTGGCGGCGATCAGCGAGAACCGCGCCGGCCACGGCGAGCCGAGGAAGTCGATATTGCTGCCGCGCCAATGCAGCACGTCGACCAGCAGGTAGGAGATGATCGAGAATTGCGGATCGTAGATCCACCAGAACGCCAGGGCCGACAGCACCGTCGGCACGATCCAGGGCAGCAGGATGATCGCGCGCAGCACGCTCTTGAACGGAAAATGGTTGTTGAGCAGCAGCGCGAGCCAGAAGCCGAGCGCAAACTTCCCGAAGGTCGCGATACCGGTGTAGACCACGCTGTAGAACACCGCGTTCCACCACAGCGGATCGCTGAGCAGATACTGGAAATTGTCGAGGCCGACGAAGATGCCCTTCTGGCCGATCGTGGTGTCGGTAAAGGCGAGCCAGATGCCGAGCCCGAGCGGATAGGTCAGAAACACCGCGAGCAGTCCGATCGCAGGCGCGAGACACATCACGATCAGGAACGGCTTGTAGTCGAACAGGCGCACGAGCCAGTTCGGTTGCCGCTTGCCCAGTGCAGGGGAGGAGAGGGTGGTAACGGACATCGGGGCGTCGTCTTGTCTGAAGTGTCACCGCATCGTCATTGCGAGCGAAGCGAAGCAATCCAGTCTGTCTCCGCGGTTACAGTCTGGATTGCTTCGTCGCTTCGTTCCTCGCAATGACGGTTGCTCGTCGTCGGCAGTTACCTCTGTCGCCGGAAGTACCGCTTGCAGCGCTGCTCGGCTTCGGCGGCCGCCGCTTCCGGCGTGGCCGCGCCGGTTGCCACGGATGCGAACATCTGGATCAGCACATAGTCCGCGGTGACGGCTCCGCTCGCGGTCGAGATTGGCCCCTTGTAACCGCTGTAATAGGTGCTGTTCATCGTGTCCTTGAAGATCTTCACCTTGGGATCGCCAGACCACACTGCAGAATCCGCATAGGCCGCCAGCGGCTGGGCCCAGTAGCCTGAGTTGGCGTTAAGCCACGGCTCGTACTGGTCCTTTTCCAGCATGTATTGCAGGAGGGCCTTTGCCGCGTTGGGATACTGGCTGTGCTTGAAGACCATCGCATTGAGTGTGAGGCCATCCATCGGTGAGACCTTGGCCAGGCCCTTCGGCAGCAGCTGATGCTCGCTGTCGTCGGCGATCGCCTTGGTCGCCGGATCGTTCTTGAGGGAGAAGTACAGCGAGACGCCGTTGGCGGTCAGTGCGATCTCCTGGGCGGAATAGGCACGGTTGTTGCTGACGTCGTTCCACGATGTCGTGCCGGCGATGAAGGTCGGGTAGAGCTGCTTGACCCAGTTCAGAGCGGCGATCGTCTCCTTGCTGTTGATGGTGACGCCGCCCTCTTCGTCCAGCAGTGCCGCATTGTGCGACCACAGCGCCCAGTTCGCGAAGCCGGTGCCATCGCCCCTGGCATTGCCGAGCGCAAAACCCGCCGGCTTGCCGGCCTTCTGCAGCTTCTGGCACAGGTCGAGGATGCCGGCATGATCCTCCGGCACCTTGTCGAACCCGACTGATTGCAGGATCGACTTGCGGTAAATCAGGGGACCCCCGCTCGCGCCGAAGGGCAACCCGATCCAGGTGTCGCTCTTGTTCTTCTTGCCGTAGCGCTGGGCCAGCGGCAGCCAGCCGCCGTAACGCTTGCCGACATAGTCGGCGACATCGGTCAGCTCGATCAGCTTGTCGATATAGATGTGCGGCGCATCGGAGAAGCCGATGATGATGTCGGGGCCGGCGCCGGAATTGGCGGTGACCGCGGTCTGCTGGTTGATGTCCTCCCAGCCGACGAAATCGACCTTGACCTCGACCCCGGTGTCCTTGGTGAACTTGGCCGTATTGGCGCGGAACACGTCTTCGTCGGCCTGGACGAAGCGCACTGGCCGCAGCATGCGAAGCGTCGCGCCCTTCTCGATCGGCAGTTTCGGGGCAGGGACGTCCGCTGCCTTGATCGTCGATTGAGCATTCGCCGGCGCGCCTGATGCCGCTACAGCCGCAGCGGACAGGCCCAACGCCAAGGCATCACGACGTGTGATGTCGTTCCTCATCCGTTCCTCCCTGTGATGTCTCCCTTCCCGGCGTTGATCGCCGGTGAAGGGCCGTCTCGGTCTTTTGCCGTCCCGCGGCGCGCGTTGCGCCGGCCGCCTCAGCTGTTGGGCCCGCGATCCATGCTGACGGGCTGCCAGCGGCGGAGCGCGGTGTCTTGCAGCACCGACGGATTGACACAGCTTACCGGCCACATGCCCTGAAGCACCAGTGACAATTCGTAGCCCACCCGGCGCTTGCGCGCTTCGTCGAACCGTGCCGAGGCCGAGGCGACATGGGCGGTCAGGGTCACGTTCTCCATGCTCAGGATCGGGTTGTTGTGCGACGGCGGTTCCTTTTCCAGCACGTCGAGCGCCGCGTGCGCGATCCAGCCCTCCTGCAGCGCCTTGATCAGGCTCTCCTCGTCGACCGTGGCGCCGCGCCCCGTATTGATGAAGACCGAGCCCTTCTTCATCTGCCGAAAATGCTTCTCGGTCAGCATGTGATGCACTTCGGGCCGGGCGGGGGCGTGCATTGACACGAAGTCGGACTGCGACAGCACCTCGTTAAGCGTTGCCGGCATCACGCCGTGGTCGTACATCAGCGTTTCCTGGATGAAGGGATCGTAGGCCATCATGCGCAGTCCGAAGGGAGCGGCGCGCTTCGCAACCGCACGCGCGACGCGGCCGAACGAGATGAAGCCGAGCGTCTGACCCATCAATCGCGGGATCTTCAGCAGCGCGGGCCGGCCCTCGGACCAGCGGCCCGTGCGCACCATCTTGTCCTGCTCGATCAGCCGGCGGAAGCCTGCCAGCAGCAGCATCATGGCGTGGTCGGCGACTTCCTCGATGAAGGTATCGGGGATGTTGGTGACGGGAATGCCGCGCGCGGTCGCGGCCTTGATGTCGACGCTGTCGACGCCGACCGAGCCGAGCGTGATCACCTTGCAGTTCTCCAGCGAGTCGATGATGTTCTTGGTGATCGGGATGGCCTTGGCGTAGATCGCGTCGGCATGTCTGGCGGCGGCGATGAACTCCGCCTCGTTGGCCGGCGCCTCGACGATCTCGGCATCGATCGGATCGAGCGCCTCGCGCTCGTAGGAATAATCGCTGCCCGCGACCGTGAAGCTCGCGCCCTTCGGCGTCACCACCCTGTATTTCGGCATGTCCTGCTCCCGATTTGGTTTGTCGGTTCTTGTTGCGGCTCGGCCTCGTGGGGCCTTTGCGTCTTTTACGCGAAATCGGCGCGAGTGCGTACAATTCCCGGTTGACGCCGCCGCGATTGTTCACCGTTGTTCCCGGCGGCCTAGGGGCTTCTACGGAGGCCTGTAAGTAACTTGCTAAGGGGTCTCATACTAAATGCTGAGTCAATTTCGATCGATTCACTCGCGTGCCCGTATCCCTTTTCTCCGGAGTCCATCCCGTGAAGTTGAGCAATCTGAAGATCGCCCCCAAGCTTGGCATCCTCGTCGGCGTCACCCTGTTCGGTTTGTGTATCTCCGGGGTTCTCGCCGGATATCTGATGAAGCGCGAGATGGTGAATGCGCGCATCGACCAGACCAAGTCCATCGTGGAAGTGGCGCTCAGCTTCGCGGGCAATCTGAAGAAGCGCGTCGATGCCGGTGAGCTGACCAAGGATGCGGCCATGGCCGAGCTTCGTCGCTACGGCAACGCGATGACCTACGACAACGGCACGGGCTATCTGTTCGGCACGTCCTATGACGGCATCACCCAGCTCGCGCCTGATCCGAAGCAGGTTGGCCAGAACCGCATGGACATTCTGACCAATGGCCGCAATCTCTCCAGGGATTGGATGGACGGCGTCAAGGCCAACGGCTCGATGCTGCTGTTCTACGAGTACATGAAGCCCGGCCAGGAAAAGCCGATCCGCAAGGTCGGCTATTCGGCGGCCGTTCCCGGCTTCGACATGTATCTCGGCACCGGCGGCTATCTTGAAGATATCGATGCCAAGATGGTTCCGATCTACTGGTTGCTTGGCCTCGCGATGCTCGTCATCGTCGTTATCGCCGGCAGCGTCGCCTGGATGCTCGGCCGCAGCATCAGCCGCCCGCTGGCCCTGCTCGGCGCCCGCATGAAGGACCTCGCCGACGGCAAGCTGGAGGGCGACATCCCCGGCGTCGGCCGCGGCGACGAGGTCGGCGCGATGGCTGCGACCGTCCAGATCTTCAAGGACAATGCGCTTCGCATCCGCGACCTCGAGAAGACCGAAACGGCGGCGATGGAGCGTGCGGCGGCGGAACGTCGCAGCGCGATGCAAGACATCGCGAGCGACTTCGAACGCAGTGTCAACGGCATCGTCCGCTCGGTGTCCTCGGCCGCGGCCGGCATGCAGTCGACGGCGCAGTCGATGACCGCGACCGCCAGCGATGCCTCCTCGCGGGCAGCAACGGTCGGCGCGGCCTCGCAGAAAGCCTCCGGCAATGTCGGCACGGTCGCCGCCGCCGCCGAAGAGCTCTCGAGCTCGGTTGCGGAAATCTCCCGCCAGGTGACGCGCTCGACCGAAGTGGCGAGCCGTGCCGTCAGCGACGCCGAACGTACCAACGCCACGGTGCAGGAGCTCTCCACCGGCGCCGAGAAGATCGGCGAGGTGGTCAAGCTCATTCATTCGATCGCGGCGCAGACCAACCTGCTCGCGCTCAACGCCACCATCGAGGCCGCGCGTGCCGGTGAATCCGGTCGCGGCTTCGCCGTCGTCGCCTCCGAGGTCAAGGCGCTGGCCAACCAGACCGCCAAGGCGACCGAGGAAATCTCCGCCCAGGTCGCGGCGATGCAGACTTCCACCAGCGATGCCGTCGCAGCGATCGGCGGCATCACGCAGACCATCGCCGAGATGAGCGAGATCACCGCCGGCATTTCGGCCTCGATCGAGCAGCAGGGCGAGGCCACCCGCGAGATCGCCCGCAACATCCAGTCGGTTGCGGCCGGCTCGAGCGAGATCAACGCCCATATCGGCAGCGTCACGTCGGCCGCGCAAGCGACCGGCGCTGCGGCCGGCGACGTGCTGACCAACGCGCGCGAGCTGGATCACCAGTCCGGCGCGCTGCGCAGTGCGGTGGACGGCTTCCTCGCCAAGGTTCGGGCGGCCTGATTCCTGGCGCTGAATTCGGTCGGTGGGCGATGACGCGCAAGCGCCGCGCCCACCTTTTCCTTTTCTTGAGCAGTCGCGATTTATCTCACCGCAGACCCCTGTCGTGACGCGATGACGACGCCGGCGAGCACCAGCGCGTAGCCGATCAGGTGAAACGGCTGGAGCTTCTCCCCGAGCAGCAGGATCGCCATCGCCGAGCCGAACACCGGCACCAGATGGAAGAACGGCGCGGCGCGGTTCGGCCCGATCAGCGCGACGCCGCGGTTGAAGAAGAGATAGGCGAGGGTCGAGGGAAAGATCAGGATGTAGCCGAGCGTCATCAGAGTCTCGGTGTCGAAATGCAGCGCCCGGCCGCTCCATCCTTCCCAGACCGCCGTGGGCAGCAGCATCATGGCGCCACAGCATGTGGTGAAGGACAGAAACGACAGCTGATGAACCTTCGGCCGCCGCGGGATGAAGGCGGAGTAGATTCCGAACGCGACCAGCGAGGAGGCGAACATGATGTCGCCCCTGTTGAACGAGATGCTCGCCAGCGCAGCGAGATCACCGCGCAGGATGATGATCAGCACGCCGATCAACGATATCGCGATCCCGGCAAGCTGCCCGCCGGTGAGCCGCACGCCGAACAGCACCAGCGACCACAGCGCCACGAACAGCGGACCTGCCGACTGGATCAGCAGCGCGTTCAGCGCCTCGGTATATTGCAGGGCCCAGTAAGAAATCGCATTGTTGAAGGCGAAGCCGACGAGCGACAGGAACAGCATCAGCGGCAGGCTGTTCCGCAATGCGGGCCAGTCGCGCTTCAGGTGCGGCCACGAGAACGGCAGCAGGATCAGGAACACGCCGAACCAGCGGATCGTGGTCACCGTGAGCGGCGGCACATGCGCGCCGACATGGCGCGCGATCACGATGTTGCCGGCCCAGAACAACGAGCTCAGGCTCAACAGCAAATAGGGCTGGTCGTTGAGCCAGCTGGCGGGATTTGATGCGGGGGGCGCGGGCGAGGCGATCGTCATTGGCGTCGAGCGCGAGCTTGCGCCGGTTCGCCGTCACGACACAAGTCACACCGCCGCAATGCTACGATGCAGCTGCGACCCGAGAGGTGCCATTGGCGGTCAATATATTGAACAGCGAAACTAGGTCGCCTGCTTGCGTGACGCCACGAACACGCCCGACAGCACCAGCGCGAAGCCGATGAAGTGGAAGGCCTGCGGCCGCTCGCCCAGGAAGGCCATCGCCATGATCGAGCCGAACACCGGCACGACGTGGAAGAACGGCGCGGCGCGGTTAGCGCCGATCAGCCGGACGCCACGGTTGAAGCAGAGATAAGCGAGCGTCGATGGAAACACCGCGACATAGAACAGGGTGAGCAGATTCGGCTCGTCCAGCTTCATGACGGGGCGCGCCGATAGCTCCCAGATCTCCAGCGGAACGAGGCACGCCGCGCCGGCGCCGAAGGTGAAAGCAAGGAACGACAGGCCGTGGATCGGCGGCCGCTTCAGGGTCAGCACGGAATAAAGCGCGAAGATGATCAGCGCGACCATGAAGATCAGGTCGCCCTTGTTGAAGGCGATGTTCGACAGCGTGGTGAGATCGCCATGCAGCAGGATGATCAGCACGCCGCACATGGAGAGAGCCACGCCGAAGGCCTGCGCCGCAGTCAGACGGATGCCGAGGATGGCGAGCGACCACAGCGCCACGACGAGAGGCGCGGCCGACTGCAGCAGCAGGGTGTTGAGCGCCTGGGTATGTTCCAGCGCCCAATATTGCAGTGTGTTGAAAGCGCCGATTCCGGTGATCGAGAGCGCGATCATCAGGCCGAATTTGCTGCGGATCGCCGGCCAGTCCTGGGCGAGGTGCTTCCAGGCAAACGGCAGCACCAGCAGGAAGGCGAAGGTCCAGCGCAGGAAGGACAGCGTCACCGGCGGGATGTGTCCGGCGGCCATCCGTCCCACAATCGCGTTGCCGGCCCAGCACAGCGCGGTGATGCCGAGCAGGAGATAAGGCTGGTTGGCAATCCAGTGCTGGCCGGATGTTTCGGCGCTCGTGGTCTGGCCGGTGGCGGACATCGTGATTGTTATGGCCCCGCGGTGGAATGCACCAAGAAGAACGCCAAGGCCTGCGGCCCGGCTTCGTCCGGACCGGTTGAGAGCCGGCACCGTTCAAAGACATGGAAATCGAGGTTGCATCAACGGCGGCAGGTGCAACGCGACCATGCAGCGGCAGGTGCTGCGCCTAGCGCTTTGGTCGAGATCTGCGCATGGCCGGCGAAGATTTCCGGATTTTCGGGGGATATCAAAGGCTTGGATCGGGCATTGGATCCTCAAAAAGCCCCGTTCTTGCTTGCTTAGGAAGGCCGCTTCCTTTATCCGGTGGGGCTGCCCCGCGTACGAACGGCACCAGGCCGGGAATTGGGCTGGGCGCAGGCATGATCCCGGAAAAGTGGGTACCGGTTTTCCGATTGGATCATGCCACTTAAGAGAGTATTCTTCGAAGGATTACCCGCGAATGGCCAATGTTGTCGTCGTCGGCGCCCAGTGGGGCGACGAAGGAAAGGGCAAGATCGTCGACTGGTTGTCGGAGCAGGCGGACATCGTCGTTCGCTTCCAGGGTGGCCATAACGCCGGCCATACGTTGGTCATCAACGGCGCGACCTATAAGCTCGCGCTGCTGCCCTCCGGTGTGCTGCGCGAGGGCAAGCTCTCCGTGATCGGCAACGGCGTGGTGTTCGATCCCGCGGCCTTCCTCGACGAGGTGACCAAGCTCAGGGCGCAGGGCGTTGCGGTTTCGCCGGAAAACCTGCGCGTCGCCGAGAACGTCACCCTGATCCTGCCGCTGCACCGTGAGCTCGACGCCTTACGCGAATCCTCCAATGCCGCGACCGCGATCGGCACCACCCGCCGCGGCATCGGACCCGCCTATGAGGACAAGGTCGGTCGCCGCGCCATCCGCCTGATGGACCTCGCCGATCTCGATACGCTCCCGCACAAGATCGACCGGCTGCTTGCGCACCACAACGCGCTCCGTCGCGGCCTCAACCTGCCGGAGTTCGACGGCAAGGAGATCCTGAAGGAGCTGAGCGCGCTGGCGCCGCAACTGTTGCCCTACGCGGAAACCGTGTGGCGCCTGCTCGACATCGAGCGGCGTGCCGGCAAGCGCATGTTGTTCGAGGGCGCGCAAGGCGCGCTGCTCGACGTCGACCACGGCACTTATCCTTATGTCACCTCGTCCAACACGGTGGCGGCGCAGGCCGCGACCGGCGCCGGTCTGGGACCGAGCGCAGTCGGTTATGTGCTCGGCCTGTGCAAGGCCTACACGACCCGCGTCGGCCAGGGCCCGTTCCCGACCGAGCAGGACAACGCGGTCGGCCGCAAGATCGGCGAGCGCGGCCGCGAATTTGGCACCAACACCGGCCGGCCCCGCCGCTGCGGCTGGTTCGATGCCGTCCTGGTCCGCCAGACGGTGCGGACCTGCGGCATCAACGGGCTGGCGCTGACCAAGCTCGACATTCTCGACGGCTTCGATTCGATCGACGTCTGCGTCGGCTACAAGCTCGACGGCAAGGAGATCGATCATCTGCCGGCCGGCGAGGGCGCCCAGGCCCGGGTCGAGCCGATCTGGGAGACCATCGAGGGCTGGAAGGAGCCGACGGCCAACGCCCGCTCCTGGGCCCAGCTGCCGGCCCAGGCCATCAAATATGTCCGCCGGATCGAGGAATTGGTGGGGTGCCCGGTCGCGCTGCTTTCCACCAGCCCCGAACGCGAGGATACTATCCTGGTGCAAAACCCGTTTGAGGCTTAACGATCTCTTACCAGGACGCGGATATAGTTGAGTAGAAATGGCTGATTACTATCCGCTGATCGCCCGCGCTATTGCCGCCCTGGACCCTAACGCTCCCGGCGAAAGCCGGCGCGCGCTCTATGAGCGTGCGCGCACGGCCCTGATCGCCCAGTTGCGCAGCGTGCAGCCGCCGCTGTCCGAATCCGAGATCACCCGCGAGCGGCTGTCGCTGGAAGAGGCCGTCCGCAAGGTCGAATCCGAGGCCGCCCTGCGCGCCCGCGAGGCCTCGCGCCCGGGCGGCGGCGCCCGCAGTGGGGGCGGGAGCGGCGATGCGTTCCGCCGCGCCAGCGCCCGTGCCGCCGAGACCAACCCGTCCGCACCCCCTCAGCCGTCCGCGCCGCCGCGGGCCCGAACTGCGGCGCCGCGCAACGACCGTCCGCCGCTCGGCAGCGACGACCAGGGCGAGGCTCCGCGTCCGCCGCGCGCTCCGCGTTTCGATGCGCCACGCCAGCCGTCTCCGCCGGAACCGCCGGCCGGGCGCGATCGCTCGCCTCCGCGCCGTCCACAGGACGGCGGACCGCCTCCGCTGCCGCCGGCACCGGGCGTGCGCGGGTTCCGCGACATCACGGCCGACGTCAACGATCTCGGCGGAGCCGCCGCGCAGGCCAATCGCGCGGCGCGCCGGACCTACGCCAACGTGCCCTCGCCCACGCCGGAATTCGACCGGCTGGAGCCGAGCCTGGAAAATCGCGCCGCCGAGCCCGATGCGCCCTATTCCTATGACGAGTCGATGGAGGAGGCCGAACGCTACACGCCGCCGTCGCCGCGTCCGCGCATCGCGCCCAATCAGGACGCCAAGAAGCGCGCCGGCAGAGGCTCCGTGTTCCCGTTCAAGAGCGCGATCGCCATCGGCATCGTGCTGATCCTGGTCGGCGCCGGTATCCTTTGGGGCAAACAGCTGGTCCAGACCGCGACCAATATGTTCAAGTCGTCCCCTACCCAGGTGGTGGAGGCGCCGAAGGATAGTTCGCAGCCGCAGAGCAAGCCCAAGATTCCGGATCGCGTCGGCCAGCCCTCGGCCAGCGACCAGCCTGCCGCGCCGGTGGCGCAGAAGGTCGTGCTCTATGACGAGGATCCGTCCGACCCGAAGGGCAAGCAATATGTCGGCTCGGTGGTGTGGCGGCTCGAACCGATCAAGGCGTCGGGCAACCAGAAGGCCGACGTCGCCGTGCGTGCCGACATCGAGATCCCCGAGCGCAAGTTCAAGATGACGATGTCGTTCCGTCGCAACACCGACTCGTCGCTGCCGGCGAGCCACACGGCCGAGCTGACCTTCATCCTGCCGCCGGACTTTCCTGGCGGCAGCGTCTCCAACGTGCCGGGCATCCTGATGAAGTCGAATGAGCAGGCGCGCGGCACGCCGCTCGCGGGCCTCGCGGTCAAGGTCACCGACGGTTTCTTCCTCGTCGGCCTCTCCAACGTCGATGCCGACCGTGCCCGCAACGTCCAGCTCCTGAAGGAGCGTTCGTGGTTCGATGTGCCGCTGGTCTACGCCAACCAGCGCCGCGCCATCATCGCGATCGAGAAGGGCGCCCCCGGCGAGCGCGCCTTCAACGACGCCTTCGCCCAGTGGGGTGACTGAGGCTTCTCACCTCCCCCAGGGGAGAGGTGAGACCTCCAGCGGGCAGCTGCTGCTACCTGAAATTTGCCGGCCTTACTCCGCGGCCGCCTCCCGCTTGCGGGCTGCGGTGGCGGCTGCGTGCTCGCGGTCCATCACGGCGCGGCAGCCGGGGCTGAGCTGGGCCTTTTTATGCACCATGCAGGCGGTGATGCGCCGGATGTCAGGGATTTCATAGGAGCATAGCCGCATCGCATCGCCCGAGCACATCTGCTGCGCTTCGGACGAGAAGGCGAGGCTGGGTGATGCCTGAAGGGTGAGGGCGGTGGCGGCGACGGCCAACAGCGAAGCTGTGGTCTTGAGTGGCGAAGCGATGGTCTGGTTGCGTGTCATGAAGGATGCGTCCCCGAGTTCCGTGGATTGAACCACTTGGTTTTGGGGCGCCGCACGCGGCTTGAAATGTCGCATGTCACAGCCTTCACGCCGGGGACTCCAGCCCCCGCATGTGGTCGCTCGATTTCTTGATGTTCGAATCGAAAAGTGCTGCGCCGCCCGAGCGAAGTATGCGCCAAAGTCGCGAAGCTTCAATGGGAGGCGCGAAGGAATTCGCAGATGTTGCGCGTCCGTCACGCAATATGGGGTTACGCGCTCAGGTCGATTGATCGGACGATGCGCTCGTCGGTCCGTCGCTCGCCGCGAGGGCGGCGTGCTCCTCGACAGCCGTGATCCCCTTGGCGGTCAGTTCGAACAGGTCGCCATCCTTCGTCACGTAGCCGTCCGCGATCAGCTCGCCGACCTTGCCGTTCCGATCGTCGGCGAAGGCGACGGACTGGCTGATGTCCCTGAGGATCGAAAGCTGTTCCTCCCGCAACATCACGTCGTTCTCCGTTCGCCCGGGTCGGCGGACCCTCACATGCCGTGGCTCTCGAACACCTTGCTGCAGGATCGCGACAGCTTCGCACGATGGGCCTGCAGGCAGCCTTGCACTGCACCGTCATTGCCGAGATCCTTGCGGCACAGCCGCGAGGCATCACGCGAGCAGGCATTCTGTTCCTGCGGTGAGCCCATATGGCCTTGGGCGAGCACGGGCGTGTTCGACAGGCCGCCGAGGGCCGAGAGCGTGATCGTCGCCAGCAACAACAATTTACGAGGCATCGGCGGCTCCAGATCTGACGGTGAATTTCAAGGTCCTGTCTGAACTCGTCGCCTTGCCACTTGTTCCTCCTTCGAGCCGCGGTAACCCGCTATCCAAGGTTCCCGGCGCGCTGCTATAAAATCCGTCGGCGGATGAGGAGTCCTCGATGAAACGCTATCTGGTGTTTGCGCTCGTTGGTCCGTTCGTGGGCGGATTCCTGCTGCTGCTGACGACGACCTACCAGTCCGGCTACTGGACGCAGACGAGTCTCGACGAGGTCGGCAAGCTGTTCGCCGTGTTCTTCAAGAGCCTGCAATACAGCTATCTGTTCGGCCTGCTGCCCTCGCTGATGATCGGCGCGGTCGACGACATCCTGATCCACGTCAGGCGGGTCCGGCCGGGGCTGCGGATGCTGCTGGTCGGGCTGTTCGCTTTCATCCTGGCTGCGTTCACCTATGGCTCGCGCGGGCCGGATTCCGGCGCGGTGCAGTTCATCCTGTACGGGCTGGTCGGTTTCGTGCCGTCGGTGCTGTCATCCTGGATCGTGCATCACTATGTCGAGGAGCCGCAACCGGCAGCGGCGGCAAGCTGAGCGCGACTTCCTGACGCGACGCAGCAACCTCTGCTGCGTCACGGCGTTCTCCAATGGCCATGACCATGCCTGATGACGACATTCTCGCACCGCGCAAGCCCCGTTCCGGGACGCATCCGCGCGCCGACTTCTCGGGCCGCCAGACGCGCGCGCCGATCATCGACCAGGAGGGCCATGAGATCCGCCCCGAGACCCTGGAGCAGGGGTTTCGCGAATTTCGTTTCGAGTTCGGGGAAGGATCTGGCCGAGGATTTAGCCGAGGATTCGGCAACGCCAATCCATTCGGCAATCTGACGCGCGAGCAGCGGATCGCGCGGTTCGAGGCGATCGCAAAGCTGCTCGACGTCGCGTTCGTCCTGCCCGGCACCAATATCCGCTACGGCATCGACGGGCTGATCGGTCTGATCCCTGTCGTCGGCGACATCATCAGCACCGCGATCTCGCTGTGGCTCGTGCGTGAGGCCCGCGCGCTTGGCGCGCCCTGGTACATCACCGCGCGCATGCTGGGCAATGTCGCAGTCGACGGCGTTGTCGGGATCGTGCCGTTCGCCGGCGACGCCTTCGACGTCATGTTCCGCGCCAATATGCGCAACGTCCGCCTGCTGCGCCGCTGGCTCGACAAGCAGCCCCGGATGTAGGGCTCCTTGCTTCCTCGGCCTTCCTTCTCTCGTGTCCGGGGCACGAGAGTCTTGGTCTTGCTTCTGAACCAAAACGCAAAAAGCGCGATGACCTTTCAGCCATCGCGCTGTCCGCGCACATCGGGGTTTTTCGGAAAATTTACGCCGCGTCGGCGTCGGTCTCGGCCACCGGCTCCGGCTTGCGGTGGCGCGGCAGCGGGAATGCCTCGCTCTCATACAGCGAGCGGATGCCGTTCTGGTCGAAACGGGCTTCCTCGACCTGGAGATAGGCGCCATTCAGCGAATCCGTCGGCAGCTGCTCCATCGCGAACTGCACGGCCTCGGCAGCAGTGCCGAACCGGCGATAGGTGAAGCCCGCGCGCTTCTTCTTGCGGATGGCAGCGGGGAAGAGCTCGGCGGAAGTGTTGAAGTTGAACGGACGCAGTGGACGCATGGTCAAAGACCTCGTGATCTTGTCTGGGGCTTTAAGCGCGTGGGGTTTGGGAGGGCGGAGGCTGCAGTCAAGCGGGCCCGCCGCATGTCATTTTCGTCCTCTAATATAGGCCGTTTTGACAAAAATGCGACCCCTGCGATGCGAGATGATGAATCCACGCATGGCAGCTCCGCAGAGCAAAAAAATCGAGCGATTTCAGTAGCTTATATGGTTCATATCTTCCCAAGAAGCACCAGGACGAGCAGCACCGCCAGAATGACGCCGCCGATCCCCATGCCGGAATGGCCCATGCCGTAGCCATATCCGCCGATCCGGCCGGACCAGCCGCCCAAGAGATAGATGATCACCAGGATGATCAGGATGGTCCCGAGTGTCACGGTGTCCTCCTTGGCGCCCTCCTTTGCATCCTTCCCGGCGGCCGCCCGAAAGCGCTCATCGGCTGCACCGCCGGACGAGAAAAGCATATCGCGCCGCCGGGTTCCATCGGGGCAACCCGGCGGCGCGCAACCTTTATTTCGGCTCGAGCTTCAGCGCCGCTGAATTGATGCAGTAGCGCAGGCCGGTCGGTCCCGGTCCATCGGGGAAGACATGGCCAAGATGACCGCTGCATTTGGAGCAGAGCACCTCGGTGCGGATCATGCCGTGCGTCGTATCCCGCTCCTCGTCGATATGGCTCTCGACGGCAGGCGCGGTGAAGCTTGGCCAGCCGCAGCCGGAATCGAACTTCGCGTCGGATTCGAACAGCACGTTGCCGCAGCCGGCGCAGACATAGGTGCCGGCACGGTGGTCGTGCTCATACTCGCCGGAGAAGGGGCGTTCGGTCGCCTTCTCGCGCAGCACCGCGTACTGCATCGGCGACAATTCGCGCCGCCACTGCTCTTCGCTCTTGATGACCTTGTCGTCGGTGGTTTTCATCTTGGTGTCGGGCATGGGTCTCCCGTTTTGTCTGGTGATCTCTGGGATCAATTGGTGGCCTTGCTGGCATTCACCAGCGTCGGCTTCTCAATGTAGTTATCCGCGAACAGCTTTTTCAGGTTCTCGACCTTCGGGATGTCGTTGTAGGCGATGTAGGGCTGGGTCGGGTGCAGCGTCAGATAGTCCTGGTGATAGGCCTCGGCCGGGTAGAACGCCTCCAGCGCGCCGACCTTCGTCACGATCGGCTTGCTGAAGACCTTGGCGCCGTTGAGCTGGGCGATATAGGCCTCCGCGACCTTCTTCTGCTCGTCCGAGGTGGTGAAGATCGCCGAGCGATATTGCGTGCCGGTGTCGGGCCCCTGGCGGTTGAGCTGGGTCGGGTCGTGCGCCACCGAGAAGTAGATCTGCAGGATCTTGCCGTAAGAGATCTTCTTCGGATCAAACTTGATCTCGACCGACTCGGCATGACCGGTCCGGCCGGTCGAGACCGTCTCGTAGTCGGCCGTCGCCTTGCTGCCGCCGGCATAGCCGGACACGGCGTTGACGACACCGGCGGTGTGCTGGAACACGCCCTGCACGCCCCAGAAGCAGCCGCCGGCGACCACCGCGGTCTGGATGCCGCTTGCCGAGGTTGCGTCCAGTGCAGGGGCGGGAATGACCACGGCGTCTTCCGCGGCCCGGGTCGGTGCGGCGAAGGCCAGCGTCAAGGCGGTGGTGGCGGCGAGCAGGGACAGGACGGAGCGGCGCATGGCGGATCCTCTTTCGGAAGGCCTGACAGTTTAGGGCGGTTGGGGGCGGGCGAACAGCCTGCCTGGCGTTTTCAGACACCTGGAGATACGGGCCGACCCGACGAATGTTACGACACGAGTCCGTGAAAAAAGCCGCTGCCGCCGGTCCGGCTTGGCGACACTGGGAACTCCGGGGTACCTGACAACATGCTGCGCATGGTCTCCCTGATATCGGCCACCTTGTCGCCGGCGTCGCGATGGCCGAGCCCGAACCGCAAGCCGGCGACGACCTGGCCATTTGATCGCGCCGGATTTTGATTTCGTGGCGGGGAAGTAGGGGATTTCCGCTCTAGACGACGATACTCAACCTTCTCGCCGCGCGCGTGATGCCCGTGTACAGCCACCGCGCTCGCGAGTCCTGAAACGCAAAGCTCTCGTCGAACAGCACGACGTCGTCCCATTGCGAGCCCTGCGACTTGTGCACGGTCAGCACGTAGCCGTAATCGAATTCATCGTAGGGCTTGCGCTGCTCCCAGGCGATCTGCTCGATGCCGCCCTCGAAGCAGTCGGCGCGCACCGAGACTTTCGTGACCTTGTGGCCAAAGTCTTCATCGGGCGACAGCCGCATGGAGAGGATGCGCGACTTCGAGCGCGAGGTGTTGCGCGACTTCACGCGCCACAGTCCGCCGTTGAACAGGCCTTTCTTGCGGTTGTTGCGCAGGCACACCAGCTTGTCGCCGGCGACAGGGAAGACATCCTCGATGTTCTGGCGCTGCCGCACCCGCATGTTGTAGGCGCGTCGCGTGTTGTTGCGGCCGACCAGCACCTGGTCGGCGCCCATGACGCGATCAGGATCGAGCTCTTTGCGCGATACGACCTCGCTCTCGCCGTAGCGGCCGATGTCGAGCTCGCGGCCCTCGCGCACGTCCATCGACATCCGAACGATCGGATCGTCCTGCGCCTGGCGGTGCACCTCGGTCAGCATCGCATCGGGCTCGGTGTTGGTGAAGAAACCACCGCCCTGGATCGGCGGCAGCTGCGCGGGATCGCCCAGCACCAGCAGCGGGCAATCGAACGACATCAGGTCGCGGCCCAGCTCGGCATCGACCATCGAACATTCGTCGATCACGATCAGCTTGGCCTTGGAGGCGGGCGCGTCGTCCCACAATTCGAAGCTCGGCTGCTCCTCGCCGGACTCGCGGGCGCGGTAGATCAGCGAGTGGATGGTGGAAGCCTCGTCGCAACCCTTGTTGCGCATGACCAGCGCGGCCTTGCCGGTGAAGGCGGCAAATTTCACCTCGCCATCGACGCCCTCGGCGATATGCCGCGCAAGCGTGGTCTTGCCGGTGCCGGCAAAGCCGAACAGGCGGAAAATCGGCGGCGTGCCGTTGCGGCCGGGCTTGGCCTTGAGCCAGTCGCCAACGGCCTTGAGCGCGGCATCCTGATGCGGAGAGAAGTTTGTCATGTCTGTCTTGAGGAGGGGCGAAACGATGCGATTCGCATCCCCCAAAACTAACCATTCGCCCCGCCGGTTCAAGCGGCCCGGATCGGTCCTACTGCCAGCCCGGAACGCCACGCATGTCGGGCAAATGGTGCGCGATGCCCTTGTGGCAGTCGATGCAGGTCTTCTCGCCCGTGAACAGGAAGCGCTGATGCGCCACCGAGGCCCGCGGCGACTGCTTGGTGATGTCCATGGAATCGGCGCTGTGGCAGTTGCGGCATTCCAGGGAATCATTGGCCTTGAAGCGCGCCCATTCATGCGCGGCGAGCTCGAGCCGATGATCGAGGAATTTCTCGCGGGTGTCGATCGTGCCGAAGATCTTGCCCCAGACCTCCTTGGAGGCCTGCATCTTGCGCGCGATCTTGTCGGTCCAGTTGTGCGGCACATGGCAATCCGGGCAGGTCGCGCGCACGCCGGAGCGGTTGGTGAAGTGGATGGTCGATTTCAGCTCGGCGAAGACATTGTCCTTCATCTCGTGACAGCTGGTGCAGAATTTTTCGGTGTTGGTCAGTTCCAGCGCGGTGTTGAAGCCACCCCAGAAGATCACGCCGGCGGCGAAGCCCGCCAGCACGAGCGTGCCGAGCGCGAACACGGTGCTCGGCCGCGACAGCACGCTCCACAGCTCGAGCGCGAAATCCCAGGCTCGCGCGATGAAGCCGCGCTTGGGCCCCAGCTTTTCCTTCAGTTTTTCATTGGGCTCGTCGGCGGTCGTCGTCATCGCCGGCCACCCGGGCTTGCGCGCGACAGCAGCGTGTCGATGTCGACGAAGTCGTTGCTCACGGGCGGCGTCGCCGTGTTCTGCGGCACGTGGCACTCGGTGCAGAAGAAACGGCGTGGCGAGATCGAGGCCAGGAACTGGCCGTCGCGGTCCATGAAGTGGGTGATCGAGACCATCGGCGCCTGCGATTCCGCCGTGCGCGCCCGCGCGTGGCAGGACAGGCATTTGTTGCCGTTGAGGTCGATCTGGTAGCCGTCGATGGTATGCGGGATGACAGGCGGCTGCTCCGGATAGTTGCGCGATTCCCTCTCCGAGGTGTTGCGGTTCGGCAGCATCGGCGGTGCCGGGCCCTCGTCATTGAGCGGGGTCGGGCCGCGCAGGTCCGACGTCACGGTCTGCGCAATGAGCGGGTTCGCGCCGGCGGCAATCGCGCAGGCGAGCAGGGCCATGCCAAATCGTTTCATCATGACTGGGTCACCCGCTCGATGCGCACGGCGCATTTCTTGAAGTCGGTTTGCAGCGAGATCGGATCGGTCGCGTCCAGCGTCACTTTGTTGATCAGCTTGGATTCGTCGAACCACGGCACAAAGACGAGGCCTTTCGGCGGCCGGTCGCGGCCGCGCGTTTCGAGGCGGGCGCGGATGAAGCCGCGGCGGGAGACGACCTTCACCTCGTCGCCGCGGCGAAGCTTGGCTTCCGACGCATCGTCCGGATGCATGAAGCAGACGGCTTCCGGAAAAGCCTTGTAGAGCTCGGGCACGCGACGCGTCATGGTGCCGGAATGCCAGTGCTCCAGCACGCGGCCGGTCGAGAGCCAGAACGGATAGTCGTTGTCGGGCGATTCCGCCGGCGGCTCGTAAGGCAGCGCGAAGATGCGCGCCTTGCCGTCGGGGTAGCCGTAGAACTGCACGTCGGTGCCCTGCTTGACGTAGGGATCGCTGCCCTCGCGGAAACGCCAGCGTGTTTCCTGGCCGTTGACGACAGGCCAGCGCAGGCCGCGTTCTTTGTGATAGCTTTCGAACGGCGCGAGGTCGTGGCCGTGGCCGCGGCCGAATTGGGCGTACTCTTCGAACAGTCCCTTCTGCACGTAGAAGCCGAACGCCTTGGATTCCTCGTTGGAATAGCCTTCCTCGATCTCCGTCACAGCAAACTTGTCGACCTGGCCGTTCTTGTAGAGCACCTCGAACAGCGTCTTGCCGCGAACCTCCGGCTTCTTGGCGATCAGCTCTTCGGGCCACACCTCATCGATCTTGAACCGCTTGGAGAACTCGATGAGCTGCCAGAGATCGGATCTGGCTTCGCCCGGCGCCTGGACGAGCTGGTGCCAGAACTGCGTGCGCCGTTCGGCATTGCCGTAGGCGCCTTCCTTTTCCACCCACATCGCGGTCGGCAGGATCAGATCGGCGGCGAGCGCCGTCACCGACGGATAGGCATCCGAGACGACGATGAAATTGTCGGGATTGCGGAAGCCCGGATAAGTCTCCTCGTTGATGTTGGGACCGGCCTGCAAATTGTTGTTGACCTGCACCCAATAGGCGTTGATCAGGCCGTCCTTCAGCATCCGGCTCTGCAGCACGGCGTGGGCGCCGTTCTTGTCGGGAATGGTGCCCTCCGGCAGCTGCCAGATACGCTCGGTCTTGTCGCGATGCTCCTTGTTGGTCACGACCATGTCGGCGGGCAGGCGGTGCGAGAAGGTGCCGACCTCGCGCGCGGTGCCGCAGGCCGAGGGCTGGCCGGTCAGCGAGAACGGGCTGTTGCCGGGCGCGGAGATCTTTCCGGTCAGCAGGTGGATGTTGTAGACGAGGTTGTTGGCCCACACCCCGCGGGTGTGCTGGTTGAAGCCCATGGTCCAGAACGAGACCACTTTTGTTTTTGGATCGGCATAGAGCTCCGCCAGCGCCTCGAGCCGGTTCACCGGTACGCCGGACATCTGCGCCGCCTTCTCCAGCGTGTACCCGGAGACGAACTCGACGTACTCGTCATAGCTCATGTCAGTGGAGTCGTTGGCCTTGCCCGCGCCCGTTGCCTTCTTCTGCAGCGGATGCTCCGGCCGCAGGCCGTAGCCGATGTCGGTCTGGCCGCGGCGGAAAATCGTATGGGCGGCGACAAAGTCCTTGTTGACGCGGCCGGTCTTGATGATGTGGTTGGCGATGGCGTTGAGGATGTAGAGGTCGGTTTGCGGCTTGAACACCATGCCGATGTCGGCAAGGTCGAACGAGCGGTGCTCGAAGGTCGAGAGCACGGCGACGCGGACGTGCGGCGCGGAGAGCCGTCGGTCGGCCAGACGCGTCCACAGGATCGGGTGCATCTCCGCCATGTTGGAGCCCCACAGCACGAAGGCGTCTGTCGCCTCGATGTCGTCATAGCAGCCGGCGGGCTCGTCGATGCCGAAAGTGCGCATCATGCCGGCGACGGCCGAGGCCATGCAGTGGCGCGCGTTCGGGTCGATGTTGTTGGTGCGGAAGCCGGCCTTGAACAGTTTTGAGGCCGCGTAGCCTTCCCAGATCGTCCACTGGCCGGAGCCGAACATGGCAACGCCGTTCGGCCCGCGCTTCTTCATCGCCTCCTTCCACTTCGTCTCCATGATGTCGAAGGCTTCGGTCCAGGGAACAGGCGTGAAGTCGCCGTTCTTGTCATACTTGCCTTCCGTCTTGCGCAGCATCGGCTGTGTCAGGCGGTCGTGGCCGTACATGATCTTGGAGAGGAAGTAGCCCTTGACGCAGTTGAGGCCGCGATTGACCTCGGCCTTGATGTCGCCATGGGTGGCGACGACGCGGTTGTCCTTGGTTGCCACCATTACCGAGCAACCGGTGCCGCAGAAGCGGCAGGCGGCCTTGTCCCATTTCAACTCGGATGTGTCGCGCTCGGTGACGAGATTGGCGGCGAGCGCAGGCGCGGACATGCCGGCCGCGGCGGCCGCAATCGCGGCGGCCTCGAGCTTGAGCATCTGGCGGCGGTCGAGCTTCGGCGATGTCATGATGGCTCTCCCGACCTCAAGTCGTTTCGATGGCGTGAAAGACGAGCGCCGCGGAATAGACGTCGCGCAGCGATTGAATGGTGTTGAGCATGGTGCCGAGGCTGCCGGCATCGGGCGCCTCGGTCACGACGACGAGCTTTCCTCTGACGTCGCGGCCGTGGATCTCACAACCCGGCAGCGCGCTGATCTCGGCCTCGACTTCGGTGAGGCGCTCGGGGCGGGCCTGCACGATGATGCTGGCGATCTCGTAACCCGGAGGGCCGACGACGCGGTCGGCGCTGAGCACCCGGCCTGTGATCAATGCGCGGCGGTTGAGTGTGGCTGGAGTCATGACGCCTGTCTTTCGCTTCGCGGGATCAATGCGGGGCGCTCGGCGGACCGGGAGGACCGGCGAACATCTGGTAGATCCAGACGCCCAAGCCGTAAGAGCCGACGGTTCCGACCGCGAGGACGGGCATCACGACCGCGGTCAGGAACAGGAACGCAAAAATCTCCATGCGCTTGCGGCGTACGCGCGGGGTCGTGTCGTCAGGGCCCGACATATTCGGTCTCTTCGAAATGGTTTGGGGAATCGGGACGGCATCCGGGCCGCTGCCTTGCCGCACATTAAATGCAGCAGACCGGCTGACGCGTTGATCTGGATCAATCGTCCAGGTTGTCCTGATGGCTGCCGCTCGGCACACGGCGCCTTTCTCCCGCATGGCGGAATTGTGGCCGCGTGGACAGTGGCGTCCGGCGCATTAAGATGCCCGCGACGAGAAACGAACAAGCGGGGAGTGGCGCCATGAAGTTCGGCATCTTCTACGAGCTGCAGTTGCCGCGGCCCTGGGTCGCCGGCGACGAACTCGCCCTTTACCAGAATGCGCTCTCGCAGATGGAACTCGCAGACCGTCTCGGCTACGACCACGCCTGGGTCGTCGAACATCACTTCCTCGAGGAATATTCGCATTCGCCCTCGCCGGAATCCTTCCTCGCCGCCGCGAGCCAGCGCACCAAAAACATCCGGCTCGGCCACGGCATCCTCCAACTCACGACCAACCATCCCGCGCGCGTCGCCGAGCGTGTCGCGGTGCTCGATCTGCTCTCCAACGGCCGCTGCGAATTCGGCATGGGCGAGAGCGCCTCGATCACCGAGCTGACGCCGTTCGGCCGGGACATGGAAACCAAGAAGGAAGTGTTCGAGGAGGCCGTCGCCGCGATCTTCCCGATGTTCAAGGACGCGGGAAGCGAGCATCACGGCAAATATTTCGACATCCCCTTGCGCAATGTCGTGCCGAAGCCGGTGCAGAAGCCGCATCCGCCGCTGTGGATGGCCTGCTCGCAGCTGCCGACCATCGAGCGGGCGGGTCGCCACGGTTTCGGCGCGCTCGGCTTCCAGTTCGTCAGCGCCGATGCCGCCCATGCCTGGGTGCATGCCTACTACAACGCAATGACGAAGCGGCTCACCAAGCTCGCCGATTACGAGATCAATCCGAACATGGCGCTGGTGTCGTTCTTCATGTGCGCCAGGACGGATGAAGAGGCGCGTGCGCGTGCCGACGGCGCCACCTTCTTCCAGTTCGCGCTGCGTTTCTACGGCGCCTCGCAGAACCGCCAGCGTCCCGCGCCCTACACCGTCAACATGTGGGACGAATACAACAAATGGAAGCGCGACAATCCGGAGGCGCAGGAGGCGGCCTTGCGCGGTGGTCTGATCGGCTCGCCCGAAACGATCCGCAGGAAGCTGAAGCGCTTTCAATCGTCGCATATCGACCAGGTCATCCTGCTCAATCAAGCGGGCAAGAACAGCCACGAGCACATCTGCGAATCGCTGGAGCTGTTCGGCCGCGAGGTGATGCCGGAGTTCCAGAACGATCCCGACCAGGCGGCCTGGAAGAGGAGCGTGATGAGCGGCGAGATCGAGCTGGAAGAGATCGACACCGACGCCTTTACCGACCGCTACGGCAAGCTCGCGATCAACGTTGCGCCGGTGAAGGCCGCGGCGGGGTAGGGCGCTCCCGCTGCGCCGACATGGGGGGCCACAGGCTCGGAAGCGCACCGTGTCACGCTGCGCTGCTGCGTCGACCCAGGATCTCGGGGAGCCGCCCCGTCATTGCTGACTTCCAGCCAAATCCCCTTGCCTGAACTAGGCTCCTTCGACGTCCGCGACCTCGCAGACAGCCCTTCGGTCACACCTGGTCCGAGGAACGAGCAAAGCGCTGAACGTTTGATAGCGAGGTGAGCGCGGCCTTGGCGTCGTGAGCCCTAGCCCGGAACTAAGGTGCCCATGACGCCCTCTTGCAAACCAGACGTTCTCGATTGCCTCGTCATCGGAGGCGGGCCGGCCGGGCTGACAGCCGCGCTTTATCTGGCGCGCTACAACAGGTCCGTCACGGTCTTCGATGCCGGCCGCAGCCGGGCGGAATGGATACCGAGGAGCCGCAACTACCCCGGATTTCCCTCAGGCGTCTCCGGCCATGAACTCCTGGTTTTGCTGAGGAAGCAGGCTTCCTCCTACAGCATCTCCCTCATCAATGCCCGCGTGGACGGTCTCGACCGGAACGGCGAGTTCTTCGAGGCCAGCTTCGAGGGTGGCACGGCAAGGGCGCGGACCGTTCTGCTGGCCACGGGCATCGTCGATCTCGAGCCGGCGATCGAAGGGCACGACGAAGCGGTGCATCTGGGACTGATCCGCTATTGCCCCGTTTGCGACGGGTTCGAGGCTGCCGACAAGCGCATCGGCGTTTATGGTGCCGGCAGCGGCGCCGTGAACAAGGCCAAGTTCCTGCGTAGCTACTCGCGCGAAGTTGCTTTCGTGCCTTCGGCTGACGACGCTCTCGATGAGCATGATCTGCGCGCATCAGGGATCAAGCTGGTCTGCGCTGGTTCCGGATTGCGCATCGAACAGCGGGGCATCGTCGTCTCTTGCGACGACGGCGACGTTGCGGTTGACGTTCTTTATCCGGCGCTCGGCTGCAAGGCGGGCTCGATCCTCGCGACCCGGCTCGGGGCGCAGAGCAATGATGCGGGATGTCTCGACGTCGACGCGCATCAGCAGACGACTGTGCCGGGCATCTATGCGGCAGGCGATGTCGTGTCGGACCTGCACCAGATTGCGGTCGGGACCGGTCACGCGGCCATCGCAGCCACTCACATTCACAAGACGTTGCCGCCCAATCCGCGCTGAGGCGCACCTCGCCGCTCGCGGGAAGATCGAACATCGAAAGCCCCAACCCGGCTCGGCATCGCCCCGCAGAACTGAGCCGGCCTGTTGGCCCATCCGTACGTCCTGAACCTAAGGAGGTGCGAGATGGGGCCGGGAGACCCAAGGCGGGACATGTCCGATGATTGGGGAGCCCGAAAGCCTTCTCACGTTCACCACATTTAAACCATAAGGTTCTACGAAGAGGACTCAACCACAGGCCGCAGGACATGCGAATAGCCTTCATACAGAAGCCATCCGTGGACTTCGGGCAATGAAGGTTTGGCAGACCGGCTGCATCATGGCTGTTATCGCATCCGTGGGACTTTATCTGGCCGGCGGAAACAGACCGGCCGCGACAGTGCCTGAAGTCATGCCGGAAGCGGCAGCGAACGTGACGGCTCCCGCGAGCATGGCAGCCCCGGCGGAGATGGTGACGCCTGCGTTGTACGCCGAGGCATCGCAAAGACTTGCAGCAGCGCTTCGGGCAGAAAGAGCAGAGCTTGGCCCGGTGACCCCGGCTGGTTCAACGCCGTCGAGCGCCGGAGCCGAAAGCGCCGATAATGCCGTCGCGCCGAAATTGGCGTCGCTGGGACAGGATATCGTCCAGCCGCTGCCGGCAGCACGCGATGGATCCGACGCTGCTCCGAAACCGGCGTCGACGCAGGATTTCCGTTATCTGATCTACTACGTCTGGTCCGAACTACCGCCCGCCGAGAAGCCGGCGGAGATCGTGTTGCGTGCGTTCAAGGACATTCCGGTCGGAACGCCCGCCGAAGAGATCAAGCGCGCTTCCGACGCGTTTGGTCTCGACGTCAATTTCATGATGGCGGTTGCCAAGATCGAATCCGGCTTCAACCCCAATCAACGCACCGGCTCGTATATCGGCCTGTTTCAGCTGAGCCAATACGAGTTCGGGAAGTTCGGCTTCGGGCAGATTCGCAGCCCGCGGGACAACGCCGTTGCTGCCGCCTACAAGATCATTACCGAAGGCATCCAGTTCGAGTGGATCACGCACCGGAAGCCGGACATGAGCGATCTTTACCTGATCCATCAGCAGGGCTGGGAAGGCGCCGCTGAGCACATCAGCCGGCCCGCTCGCACCGCCTGGAAATCGATGTGCGCCACCAGCGAAGGCAAGGAGAAGGGCGAGAGGTGGTGCAAGCGTGCGATCTGGGGCAACGCACTTCCGGCATTCAAGCGCACCTGGAAATCGGTGGACAACGTGACTTCAGAGGCGTTCGTCGGCATGTGGCGCAGCCGGGTCGCCGAATTCTACACGAAATACGTGGCGACCGCCGCTGCGGCGACAAACCAGTAATTTCGTCGTGACTGTCGTCAGTCCCGATCGCCAGGGACAGACGCGGGCGGCTGAGTTCGCTAATCTCGCCCCAAAGCCATCCAGGGGAGACCGCCTTGAGCACTGCGCCGCGCATCGACATCGACCCCGTCGCGTTCTGGGCCGACCCCTATCCGATGCTTGCGAAAATGCGCAAGGAAGCGCCAATCGCGTTCGTGCCGCAGCTCGGCTCGACGCTTTTGACCGGCCGAGACGATATCTCGATTTCAGAGAAGCAAGTCGATGTGTTCTCCTCGCATCAGCCGGCCGGCCTGATGAACCGGCTGATGGGCCACAACATGATGCGCAAGGACGGCGAGGCGCATCAGGTCGAGCGGCGCGCGATGTTTCCGGCGGTGTCGCCCAAGACGGTGAAGGCGGACTGGACCGCGCTGTTCCAGGCCCATGCCGACCGCATCATCGATGCGATCGCGCCTGGGCGCATCGACCTCATGCACGACTTCGCGCTGCCGTTTTCAGGCGAATGCCTGAAGTCGATCACCGGCCTCACCAATATCGGCTTTGCCGACATGGATGCCTGGTCGCAGGCCATGATCGAGGGCATCGCCAATTACGGCGGCGATGCCGCGGTCGAGGCGCGCTGCCGCGCCGCGACATCGGCAATCGATGCCGCGATCGACGATATCCTGCCGGTGACGCGCAAACATCCCGACCAGAGCATCCTTGGCGTTCTCCTCGCCTCCGGCATGCCGATGGAGAGCGTGCGCGCGAATGTCAAGCTCGCGATCTCGGGCGGCCAGAACGAACCGCGCAAGGCGATCGCCGGCACGGTGTGGGCGTTGCTGACGCATCCCGCGCAGCTCGATCTCGTGCGCGAGGGCGAGGTGACATGGCTGCAGGCGTTCGAAGAGTACGCCCGCTGGATTTCGCCGATCGGCATGTCGCCGCGGCGCATCGCAAAGCCGTGGACCATCCGCGACATTTCGTTCGAGCTCGACGAGCGCGTGTTCCTGATGTTCGGCTCCGCCAACCGCGACGAGAAGCATTTCGAGCGCGCCGACGAATTCGACGTGCGGCGTGATACCTCGAAGAGCGTCGCCTTCGGCGCCGGACCGCATTTCTGCGCCGGTGCCTGGGCGTCGCGCGCGATGATCGCGGACGTCGCGCTGCCGACGCTGTTCGCGCGCGCCAGGCAGATCGAGCTCGCCGATGACGAGCCGGTGCGGATCGGCGGCTGAGCGTTCCGCGGCCTGCAGAATCTGCCGGTGACATGGCTGCAATAGTCGGGCAGCGCCTTCCAGCTGCACGCCTCCACAATGCCATCCTACTCCTGTTTTGCCCGACGGGTCAAATTCATTTCGGATAATTCGTAAGCGATCGTCGTCGGACGGCCGGCTACTGTGCATGGGCTTGTTTTCGCATTTTCGCTCCGCGCCACGCGTCTGAGGTCAAGCGCGCGCGGTCTTCACATCCGCGTGCAGAAAAATTCCATCCTCATTCGCTTCGCCCTTTGAAAGATTAATCATGCGCGTCGCCGCACGCGCAGTGCTGGCATCGCTATTTTTCCCGATGTCTCGACAGCTCCGAAAGGGCGCCGCAAGGTGATCTGATCCTGCCACAATCTCCCCGTTCATGGAGGCCCCACATGAGACGCATCGCTCAACGCGTTATCGCAGCCATCGCGCAGTCGATCGGCATTGTCGCTGCCGCCGTCGGCACGACCTACGGCTAGGAGCCTGTCCATGAGCAAGAGCAATATCCTCTGGTTCCTGCCGACGCACGGCGATGGCCGCTATCTCGGCACCGGCATCGGCGGCCGCGAAGTCAACTTCAACTATCTGCGCCAGGTCGCGCAGGCGGCCGATCAGCTCGGCTATTACGGCGTGCTGTTGCCGACCGGGCGCTCCTGCGAAGATTCCTGGATCGTCGCCTCTTCAGTGGCGCCGTTCACCGAGCGGCTGCGCTATCTCGTCGCCGTCCGCCCCGGCCTGCAATCGCCGACCGTTGCCGCGCGCATGACCGCGACGCTCGATCGCGTCACCAATGGTCGATTACTCGTCAACGTCGTCACCGGCGGCGATCCCGTCGAGAACAGGGGCGACGGCATCTTCCTTGGTCATGACGAGCGCTACGAGGTCACCCGCGAGTTCCTCAACGTCTACAGCGGACTGCTCGCGGGCAAGACCGTCAATGTCGCGGGCAAGCACATCCGCATCGAGGACGGCAAGCTGCTGTTCCATCCCCTGCAGTCACCGCGGCCGCCACTCTATTTCGGCGGTTCGTCGGATGCCGGCATCGACGTTGCCGTCGACGCCGTCGACAAATATCTCACCTGGGGCGAGCCGCCGGCACTCGTCGCCGAGAAGGTCGCGAAGGTCCGGGACATCGCGGCCGCGCGTGGCCGCAGGCTCTCCTTCGGCATCAGGCTCCACGTGATCGTGCGCGAGACCAACGAAGAGGCCTGGCGCGCGGCGGACGAGCTGATCAAGCATGTCAGCGACGACACCATCGCGGCCGCGCAGAAGAATTTCGCGCGGATGGACTCGGTCGGTCAGCAGCGCATGGCGCAGCTTCATGGCGGCAAACGCGACAAGCTCGAGATCGCGCCGAACCTGTGGGCCGGCGTCGGCCTTGTGCGCGGGGGCGCCGGCACGGCGCTGGTCGGGGACGCCGAGACCGTGGCCGCCCGCATCAGGGAGTATCAGGACATCGGTATCGATACCTTCATCCTGTCGGGCTACCCGCACCTGGAGGAAGCCTATCGGTTCGCCGAGCTGGTCTTCCCGCTGCTCTCGCTGGAGCAACCGAGCAACGTGACCAGGTTGCACTTCAACGGCGGTCCCTTCGGCGAAACGGTCGGCAGCGATTACCGCCCTCAGCATCGGGTGTCGCAATCATGAGCCTCATCCCCAGCGATTCTCGCCCGCGCAATTTACGCCTGCCCGGGATCGACGGCCTGGTCCAGTGGATCGTGCCGCTTGCGATCATCGTGCTCTGGCAAATGGCGAGCGTCACCGGCTTGGTGCCGGTGCGCGTCTTGCCGGCACCAAGCGATGTTGCGCTCGCCGGCTGGAAGCTGCTGCTGTCGGGTGAGCTAGGCCGCAACATCTGGGTCTCGTTTTGGCGCGCCTCTATCGGCTTCCTGATCGGCGGCGGCATCGGCTTCGCTTTCGGGCTCGCCAACGGCCTGTCGCAGCTCTCGGCGAAGCTCACCGACACCACGCTGCAGATGGTACGCAACGTGCCGCACCTGGCGCTGATCCCGCTGGTCATCCTGTGGTTCGGCATCGACGAGAGCGCCAAGCTGTTTCTCGTCGCACTCGGCGTGTTCTTCCCGATCTATCTCAACACGCTGCACGGCATCCGCACCGTCGATCCACAACTGATCGAGATGGGGCGCGTCTACGGCATGACCGGCAGCGAGCTTTTCCGCCGCGTGATCTTCCCGGGCGCGCTGCCGTCGATCTTCGTCGGCATCCGTTTCGCGCTCGGCATCATGTGGCTGACGCTGATCGTCGCCGAGACCATCGCGGCGTCCTCGGGCCTCGGCTACATGGCGATGCAGGCGCGCGAGTTCATGCTGATCGACGTCGTCGTGCTCTCGATCCTGATCTACGCCCTGCTCGGCAAGCTCGCCGACAGCGCCTCCCGTGTGCTGGAGCGGGCGACGCTCGCCTGGCATCCCGGCTTCCAGAGAAATTGAGCAGAAATATTGGGACTCACATGCAGACAGCGTTTCGTACGATCCTTCCCGAGACCGAGCTCGCCATTGCTGCCAAATTCGCACCTCACGCCCGCGTGGCGCGCGAGGAGCGTCAAGAAGAACGCCGAGTTCAGGCAAGCGGCCTGCCGCTGAGCATCCGGGGCTTGCGCAAATCCTTCGGCAACAACGAGGTGCTGCGCGGCATCGATCTGCACATCCCGGCGGGCCAGTTCGTCGCGATCGTCGGCAAGAGCGGCTGCGGCAAGAGCACGCTGCTGCGCCTCATCGCCGGCCTGGAGAAGATCGAGGCCGGCAGCATCAGTTTTGGCGCCGACGTGCGGGCCGCAGACATCCGCGTGATGTTCCAGGAGCCGCGGCTGCTGCCCTGGGCACGCGTGCTCTCCAATGTCGAGGTCGGTCTCGGCCGCGATCGCGCCTCCGATGACGCGCAGTCGCGCGCGGAGAAGGCGCTCACCGAGGTGGGGCTCGTCGACAAGCGCGAGCAGTGGCCATCACTGCTGTCGGGCGGCCAGAAGCAGCGCGTCGCGCTCGCGCGCGCGCTGGTCTCCCGTCCCCGCGTGCTTGCTTTCGACGAGCCGCTCGGCGCGCTGGATGCACTCACCCGCATCTCGATGCAGCGGCTTCTGGAGCGCGTCTGGCGCGACCAGGGCTTTACGGCGATCCTGGTGACCCACGATGTCTGCGAAGCCGTCGCGCTGGCCGACCGGGTGCTGGTGATCGAGGAGGGCCGGATCGCCCACGACGTCATGGTTAATGCCAGCAGGCCGAGGGTGCGGGGTTCGGCCGAGCTCGCAGGTCTCGAAGGCTCGATCCTGAGCCACCTTTTGTCCGCGGACGATCGTACCTAGATAGAGAGGGAAGCCCCACTTGGGCAGCATGCCATGAATGTAGTCCCTCGCGAGCTCATGACCGAAATCCCCGTCTCGTCCGCCGATTTCCGCGGCGCCATGCGCCGCCTCACCGGCGGCGTCAGCGTCATCACGGCCGGGCGGGGCAAGGACATCACGGGCATGACGGTCACCTCGGTGACCTCGCTCTCGATTGATCCGCCGACGCTGCTGGTCAGCATCAATCGCGATGCCTCGTCCTTCCCGCTGATCCGCCGCTACGGCGCCTTCGGCGTGAACATCCTCGCCGCCGATCAGCTCGATGTCGCCGAGCGCTTCGCGGGGAAGGGTGGCCTGAAGGGTGCGGATCGATTTGCAGGCAGCCAATGGATCACGGCCGTTTCCGGCGTGCCGCTGCTGGTCGGCGCATTGTCATCGGTCGATTGCGAGGTCGAGGACATCATCGAGCGACATTCGCACGGCATCGTCATCGGTCGCGTCAGGATTATCAAGAACTCGGTGCGCAGCGCCGCGCTCGCTTATTGGCACGGCAAGTATGTGGCGGTGGATCAGGACGAGGACGTCGCGAGGCTCGCCGAGGTCAGCGTTCCCGCACGCAGCCGCCGCGGCGTTTGATCGCCGCGCTCAGGCTGGTCTTTTCTTCCCCATCGCTCTAGAACCGCCCCTGAGCTTTCCCGCGGGAAGCAATGGAGCGGAAAGATGAAACGCGTCGGGACCTGGGCTTTCTATGCCGTCGGCGCGCTGGCGATCGTCTATCTCGCGCTCTATGCCTATGCGATGTTCCGCGGCCAGCCGTTCGTGCCCGGCGATCCCATCCACATTTTCCGGAAGCCGGACGCGCCGAGTTATTCGTAGGGTCTATCCTCGTCATGGCCGGGCTTGACCCGGCCGTCCACGCGCAACCGCGATTGGAGAGAGACATGGATGCCCGGGACAAGCCCGGGCATGACGGAGTGCAGGGCTGACTATCCCTTCAAAATCGCGAGCGCCAGCGCCTGGGCGCGCGGCACGATGCTGTCAAGCTCGAGATATTCCTCCGGCGAATGCGCAAGCCCGCCCACCGGTCCGACTCCGCAGATGGTCGGCGTTCCCACCGCGGCGGTGAAGCCGGAATCGGCGCAGCCGCCGGAGAATTCGCCTTGCAGCGTGGTGAGGCCGGCCTGCCTGGCCGCGGCCTGATAAGTCTCGAACAGCGCCTTCGAGCTCTCGCTCTGCACGACCGGCACGAACTCGCCCCTGATCGTCAGCGTCGCGCTGGTGCCCGGCACGTAAGGCGTCGCGATGATCCTGTCGATCTCGGCCATGACGGTGGCGCGATCCTTCGGATCGACATAGCGCATGTCGATCTGGCCCTCCGCGTAAGGCGCGGTCGTGTTGACCGACTGGCCGCCCGAGATCAGGCCGACATTGAGCGTGATACCCTTGGTGAGGTCGGTCAGCGCATGGATCTGGATGATCTTGTGTGCGAGCTCGCCGATCGCACTGATGCCCGCGGCGAAATTGGCACCGGAATGCGCCGCCTTGCCGCTGACGGCCACATGCATGAAGATCCCGCCCTTGCGGCTGGTGACGACGTTACCCGTCGGGCGGCCCGGCTCGGAATTGAACACGGCGCGTGCAGAGCGCCCCTCGCGTTCGATCACCGGCCGCGACGAGGGCGATCCGATCTCCTCGTCCGAGGTGATCAGCAGCTTGATCGGATGCGGGTTGCCGCCGAATTTGTGGAAGGCGGTGGCGACGAAGACGTTCATCACGACGCCGGCCTTCATGTCGGCGACGCCGGGCCCGTAGGCGCGCTTGTCGTGAATCGTGAACGGGCGGCGTCCGGCCTCGCCCTTGGAGAAGACGGTGTCGCGATGCCCCATCAACAGTACGGGCTTCTCGTTACTGCCGGGTTTTGCCACCTCGGCATGGATGGCATCGCCGAAACGATCGTGGCTCTCGCGTCGGAACGGAATGCCGTGCTCGGAGAAATGCTGCTCGAACCGCGCACCGACCGCATCGACGCCTTCCTTGTCATAGGAGCCGGAATCGATGTTCACGACGTCGCGTAGCAGATCGATCATGGCCTGCCGCTGCGATGCCAGCCATTCCGTGATTTGAGCCTCAGACATGTGTTCCTCGCGTGGGTTCTCGCGAGCGGTTATAGGGCCTGGTGTCGTCATGGCCTAGTCACGTAACGCGCTCCCGTTATGCGGCAAGCTCTCCCAACCATTCATTGCGAGCGCAGCGAAGCAATCCAGAGCGTAGCTGCGGTGGCAGTCTGGATTGCTTCGCTGCGCTCGCAGAGGTTGGCAGCGTGGCCTCCGAAACAAAAATGCCCGGGACTGAGCCCGGGCATTCGCATTCTCGCGATCAACATGAGAGCTGATTACGCCCCCATCGGTATCCGCGGATACTCGCCCGGCGCGCCCGCCGGGGTGATCGGAATGCCGCCGTCGGCATATTCGTTGAGCTTGTTGCGCAGCGTGCGGATCGAGATGCCCAGGATGTTGGCGGCATGGGTCCGGTTGCCGAGGCAATGTTTGAGCGTCTCCAGGATCAGGTCGCGCTCGACGTCGGCGACGGTGCGCCCGACGAGCGCGCGCGTTACCTGTTCGGCGGCCATGGTGGCATGCGCCACCGCCGGTGCCGTCCTGGCGAGGTCGAGGCGGTCGCCGTCAGGCGTCAGGATCGCATCGGGTCCGATCTCGTCGCCCTGCGCCATCAGCACGGAGCGGTGCATGGTGTTTTCGAGCTCGCGGACGTTGCCCTGCCAGCGGTTGGCGGAGAGCACGCGTTTGGCCTCAGTCGAGATGGGGCGCATCGGCACGCCGTTGGCCTCGGCATATTTCCTCACGAAATGCTGGGCCAGTTCCATGACGTCGGCGGGCCGCTCGCGCAGCGGCGGGATCTTCAGGTTGACGACGTTGAGCCGGAACAGCAGGTCCTCGCGGAACGTACCTTCGCGCACGGCGTCGGCCAGATTGCGGTTCGAGGTCGCGATGATCCGAATGTCGACCGGCACCGGCCTGGTGCCGCCGACGCGGTCGATCACCCGCTCCTGGATGGCACGCAAGAGCTTCGACTGCAGGCGCACATCCATCTCGGAGATTTCGTCCAGCAGCAGCGTGCCGCCGGTCGCCTCCTCGAATTTGCCGATGCGGCGGGCGATCGCGCCGGTGAAGGCACCCTTCTCATGGCCGAACAGCTCGGATTCCAGAAGATGCTCGGGGATGGCGGCGCAGTTGATCGAGATGAAAGGCCGCTTGGCGCGCGCCGAACGAGCGTGGACGTAGCGGGCCAGCACTTCCTTACCCGTTCCGGATTCGCCGGTGATCATCACCGAGGCGTCGGAACCTGCGATCTGCTGGGCGAGCTTGATGACCCGCGCCATGGCTTCGTCGCGATAGACCAGCTCGCGAGAATCATTGGCCACAGCCGCCAGCACGGCTGCGATCAGCTCCGGCTCCGGCGGCAGCGGGATATACTCCTTTGCGCCGGCGTGGATCGCGGCGACCGCCGCGCGGGCGTCGTTGGTGATGCCGCAGGCGACGATCGGCGCGTGGATGTGCTCGGCCTCGAGCCGCATGACGAGGTCCCGGATATCGAGGGCGACGTCGACCAGCAGGAGGTCGGCGCCCTTGCCGCCGCGCAACACGCGCATCGCCTGCTCGTGATCCTCGGCGTGGGTCACGGTGGCGCCGTTCTCCATCGCTATCTTGGTGGCGGTGGTGAGCTGGCCCTTCAATGTGCCAACGATGAGAAGCCGCATGTCAGTCTCCTGTCCGTCTGTTCGCGCTGCCGCGCGTCATTCTTTATGCGTGCCTTAGCCGCGTTCGGTCCTGATGATTTCCGTCATGGTGACGCCGAGCTTGTCCTCGACCAGCACGACCTCGCCGCGAGCGACGAGCTTGTTGTTGACGTAGATGTCGATGGCCTCGCCGACGCGGCGGTCGAGCTCGAGCACGGTGCCGGGTCCGAGCTTCAACAGCTCGCCGACATCCATCTTGGAGCGGCCGAGCACGGCCGAAACCTGCACCGGCACGTCGAAGACGGCTTCCAGGTCGGCGGCGACGCGCGAGGCATATTCGTCCTCGTTGTAGCCGACGTCGGCGCCGGCAGGCGGCAGCGGTCCGTTGAGGTCGGGCAGCGGGACCTGTCCGTCATTGTCGCTCATGGCTTAACTCCCCCTGCGGGACGCGATATAGCGTCCGACCATCTCGTCGATCCTGGCCGCGATGGCGCTGCGCTCCAGCACGACGCCGCCGTCGGCCCATTCGATCCGGCAGTCGCCCGCGGCAATTTCGGGTTCGGCCAGGATCACCAGCCGTCCTTCGAAACCGCTCTGCTTGGCAAGCCGCTCGATCTTCTCGCGCGCGCTGTCGTAGAGCGCGTCGTTGATGCGGACGACGAGATGCGGCGTCGCCACCAGATGCGAAAAACAGTCCTTGACCAGCGCCATGATCTCGCCGAGCGGCTCGGCGGCGATGAGGTCGGCGCACAGCTTGCGGGCGACGGCGATGGCGACCTCGACCGCCTCGGTCTCCATCTTGGTTTCGATGTTGCCGATGCCGGACGCGACGCCCCTGATGCCGATACTGATCTCTTCCATCGCGAGGGCGACGCGGCGGTCGCTCTCGGCCTTGGCCTCGCGCTGGCCTGCGGCAAAGCCGTCCTGATAGGCACGGGCTTCGGCTTCCGCGACCTTCTGCGCGATCTCGGCCGCCGTCGTGGCCCTCTCGCGCGTCCGGTCGGGCGCGGCGAAGTCGGTATCGAACAGGAATTTGGCCGGAGCGCCCATCAATACACCAGTTCGTCGTCAGCGCGGTTCTTGGTCAGCATGATCTCGCCCTTGGCGGCGAGGTCCTTGGCGAGGTTGACGAGCAGCGCCTGGGCCTCATCGACGTCGCGCAGGCGCACGGGGCCCATCGCCGCCATGTCGTCCTGCAGCATCTTGGCCGCGCGGGAGGACATGTTGCCGAAGAAGAAGCTGCGGACATCCTCGTTGGCGCTCTTCAGCGCCACGCCGAGCTTGTCCTTGTCGACGTTGCGCATCAGCGTCTGGGCCGATCCGGAATCGAGCTTCACGAGATCGTCGAAGGTGAACATCAGCGCCTTGATGCGCTCGGCCGATTCCCGGTTGTCCTCTTCGAGCGAGGTGATGAAGCGGGTTTCGGTCTGACGGTCGAAATTGTTGAAGATTTCCGCCATCACCTCGTGGGCATCGCGGCGGCGGGTCTGCGACAGGTTCGACATGAATTCGGTGCGCAGCGTCTTCTCCACGCTCTCGATCACCTCCTTCTGCACCGCCTCCATCTTCAGCATGCGGTTGACGACATCGAGCGCGAGGTCCTCGGGGAAGATGCCGAGCACGCGGGCGGCATGTTCCGGCTTCAGCTTCGACAGCACCACCGCGATGGTCTGCGGATATTCGTTCTTGAGGTAGTTGGCGAGAACCTCTTCCTGCACGTTGGAGAGCTTCTCCCACATGTTGCGCCCCGCAGGGCCGCGGATCTCGTCCATGATGCCGTTGACTCGCTCCGGCGGCAGGTATTGCTGCAGTAGCCGCTCGGTGGCGTCGAAATTGCCCATCAGCGCGCCGGAAGCCGACATGCGCGAGACGAATTCGAGCAGCATGTCCTCGACCGTGTCGACCTCGACGGTGCCGAGCGTCGACATTTCCAGCGAGAGCTGCCGCACCTCGTCGTCGTCGAGCAGCGACCAGATCTTGCCGCCATATTGCTCACCCAGCGCCAGCATCAGGATCGCGGCGCGGCGCGGGCCGGTCAGTTGCTCGGCCCCCTTGCCGTTGGCGCGGTTGCCGGCTCGCTGGCCGAGCGTTGAGATCACGCTGGTGATGTCGTTCGAGTTGGCGTTTTGCAGGGATGCGGCCATGTCAGTTCACTCGATCATTTCGCGGGTTCGGTCAGCCATTGCCGGATGATGGCGACGGTTTCGTTGGGATTGCGTTCGGCGAGCTCGCCGACGCGATGAACGGACTGGGCGTGGACCTGGCCCTGGATGGTGGCGACGTCGATGGCGCTGGCGGCGCCGCCCGGCAGTAGCGGCTGGCCGGAGGGCGGGGCGGCCTCTTCGGAAGCTGCGGGGCCCGAGAGCACGCCGGAGATGGCGGCGGCGACTTCGTCGGAGGCGAGGATGCGCTTCACCAGCGGGCGGATCACCATGAACATCACGACCAGGCCGAGCAGCATCATCACGCCGAGCTCGACGAAGTACATGACGTCGTCCTTGGTGAATTGCAGCATGCCGAGAAAGCCGGAGGGCTCGACGATCGGGGCGGTGGAGGGGGCGTCGGCAAAGCGCAGATTGACGACCTCGACCTGGTCGCCGCGCTTCTGGTCGAAGCCGATCGCCGAGCGCACCAGGGTGGCGATGCGGTCGAGCTGCTCCTTGGTGCGGTCGGTGTAGGTGAGTTCGCCCTTGTCGTTCTTGGTGTAGATGCCGTCGACCAGCACCGCGACCGAGATGCGGTTGACCCGGCCGGCCTCGGTCACTTCGGTCTTGGTGGTGCGGGAGATCTCGTAATTGTTGGTCTCTTCGGTCTTCTTGCTCTGGTCCTTGGCGGCCGGGCCGCTGTTCTGCTGCTGACCGGGAAGCTCGTTGTTGACCGTGACCTGGCCGTTATTGTCGGCCGTCATGCTCTGCTCTTCGCGGGTCTGGGTCGAGCGCAGCACGCGGCCTTCAGGATCGTACTTGTCCGAGGTCTGGGTAATCTTGTTGAAGTCGAAATCGGCGGAGAGCTGGACCCGGGCGCGGCCGGAGCCGACTACGGAGGAGACGATGTCCTCGACCTCCTTGCGCAGCCGCTTCTCGAAGGCGATGCGCCGGTCGTCGCCTGCGGCCTGCTCCGGATCGGTCGCGGCGCCGTCGGCGAGCAGCTGGCCGGCTTCATCGACGATCGAGACCCGCTGCGGCTTCAGACCGTTGACAGCGGATGCGACGAGGTGGCGGATGGCGCGGATCTGCTGGGCTTCGAGCGCGCCGCGAACCCCGACCACGATCGAGGCCGACGGCTCCGGCGCGTCGCGCGCGAATAGCGGGCGCTCGGGCAGCACGAGGTGGACGCGGGCGGCCTGGATCCGGTCGATGGCCCTGATGGTGCGGGCGAGTTCGCCCTCCAGCGCGCGCAGATGATTGATGTTTTGGACGAAAGAGGTCGTGCCGAGCGCGTCCGACTTGTCGAAGACCTCGTAGCCGACGCCGCCGCCCTTGGGCAGGCCGCCCTCGGCGAGCTTCATGCGCAGACGCGTGACCTTGTCCTTGGGCACCATGATGATGGTGCCGTCATTGCGCAGCTCGTAGTGAATGCCCTGGCGTTCCAGGTCTTTGATAATGCTGGAGGAATCCTCCATGCTGAGGTCGGTGAACAGCGTCGTCATCTGCGGCGTGGTGACCCGCATGATGACGAACGCAAAGAAGCCGATGAGGGCGGCGGTGACCGCGATCATCGCCCCGAAGCGGGCGGCGCCGATACCTTTTAAAAAGTCCGCAAGACCCTGCAAGCAACCGCCCCGACAGATTCGACCCGCAACCCAAGAGCGGCCGACTGGGCAATTATTGCCTAGGTGATGGTTTCGATATGGTTAACGAACATTAAGAGCTCGGACAAAAGTCGCGCCAGAAGCAAACATGAAAAAAATCGGCCTCGCAAAGCGGGGCCGATTTTCGTCAAAGGCAGCAGATTTCCGGATTGCTTACTGGCGATATTGCTGAATGCGGGTGGTGCGAAGACCCGCCAGACCATGCTGGTCGATGGAAAACTGCCAGGATAGGAATTCGTCGACCGTCAGGGTGTAACGGCTGCAGGCCTCCTCCAGCGAGAGAAGTCCGCCGCGAACCGCGGCTACGACTTCGGCTTTGCGGCGGATGACCCAGCGTTTGGTGCCGGGTGCGGGCAGATCTGCAATCGTCAGCGGACTGCCGTCCGGCCCGATGACGTATTTTACCCTCGGGCGATGGGGTTCTGTCATGGCGTACTCACAAACTCTCAACCACTGAACTCACTCAGGAACCCTACGCCGGCCGGCTTAAAAATCCGCTAAGCCTAAGGCTTCAATACAATTCTCGTTGAAACTGGCTGGAGCGACGCTGGCCCGGCGGGCTGAAAACAAGATTTCAACCGGCCGGGCGGGGTCTGGGTAAATACTTTACTAACTGACGAGAGCTGCGTGGACGTCGCAGAGGCCTTCAAATGTGGTCCCGGCGAACGCCACGGACCGTACTTCAATGCGCGGGCGCCGGCTTAGTTGCTGGTGCTCGTGCTCGCGACGACGCTCTTCACCTGGCTCAGCGTATAGCTGTTGCCGTCGATGGTGAGCAAAGGCGGCGACTGGGTCAGGTCGACTGATGACACCGTGCCCTGCACCTGGGCGGCGACGCCGACAGTGTTGCCGGAGGCGTCCTTGCCGGTCGCCGTGATCGTGTACTTGCCATCGGGCCATTGCGTGCCGTCGTTGCCCTGGCCGTTCCAGGTGAAGGGAATGTCTGCGCCGGCACCGGCGGAATATTGGCCGTTGAAGACGGTCTGGCCGGTGGAATTGGCGATGGAGATACTGACCGTGGCGCTGGAGGGCACGTTGAGATGCCAGGTCGCCGAGGACTGCGACATGGTCGCGGTGGTGCCGTCGACCACCGCGCTCTTGCCGACAAAATCCAGTGCCTGGGTTGCCTGCGTGGTCTGCTGCAGGGTCACGAGCTGCGACAGCGAATCATTGGTCTTGAGCTGTTGCTCGACGCCGGCGAACTGCACAAGTTGCTGGGTGAACTGGTTGGTGTCGAGCGGATCGAGCGGGTTCTGGTTCTGCAGCTGCGTGGTCAGCAGCGTCAGGAAGGTCTGGAAGTTGCCGGCGAGCGTCGCGCCCGTGGACGAGCTCAGGCTCGCGCTCGACGAGGACGAGGAGGATGACGAGGTCTGCGTCGTGCCGGAGACGACTGATGGCGCGGTGGCGGCATTCGTGGTGGTCATGGCCTGATACTCCTCACACTCTGATATCGACGCCGCTGCTCGATCCGAGCATGCGGCCATAACTGCGGCTGACGGGCGCGGCTGGCGCCTGATCGTCCTCGCTGATGATCAGCCGGCGGGAATTGCCAGAGTTGTCGTTGTTCTGGCCGGTGTTCTGGCCCGATGAATTCTGGTCGCGCAGGCTGAAGGAGAGCCCGCTGCTGCCGGTCTTGAGGCCTGCATCGTCGAGCGCGCGCTGCAATTGTGGTGCGTCCTGCCGCAGCATCTGAAGCGTCTCCGGCTTCTCGACCGTGAGATGCGAGGTGACCTGGCCGTTGCGGTCGACATTGATGCGGACGTCGATACGGCCGAGATCGACCGGATCGAGGCTGATGTCGAAGCGGGTTTTTCCGGAGCGCGCGGCGGCCGCGATCTCGACCGGGATGCCGCTGATCGGCACGGCATTCGCATTGGCCGCGGTCGCGGTGAGTGTCGCGGTCGAGGCGGTGGCGGCCGACGTCGTGGTGGTCAGCGGCGCCTGCACGGCGTTGGCGGCCTGAGTGCTGGCATCGGTCGTGGCAGCAACCGCTTGCGTATCGGCATGGACGTGCGTGATGGATGCGGCCGGGGTGGCATCCGCCTTGCTGTCGGTGGCGGCGGGCTTGCCATCGGCAGTCGTCGCATCAAGCTGCGGCTTGGCGGTTTGCGGATGGGCGGCGATGGTCGTCGTCGCGGCCGCCGGATTTTGTGCAGGCGTTGTCGCCTGCGCGGTCTTGCCGGTGTCCTGGCCGATATTGGAGACGTCGGTCTGACCTTGCGCTGTCGCGGCGGCCTTGAACGAGGTTTTTGGCGTGCCCTGGTCGACCGCGGTCAGCTGCACGGCGTTGACAGTCGCATCGGTCGCGCTCGCGTCGGTCGTCGTAGCGGCCGCATCGGTGAGCGCGGCCTTGCCATCAGTGGTGGTCTTGCCATCGGTCTTCGTGGCCTTGCCGGTCGCATCCAGCTTGAGGCCGGATATCTGCGCTGCGGTCGAGGTGCTGGCGGCGATGCCGGCAGCCGCGATCGTCAGCGGCGAGGACGCCGTGCCATTAGCCTGGGCCGCCGCGGCATTTGGATCAACGGCAACGACGGGCACGGCAACGGGAACGGCGGTCGGATCAGGCGTCGCTGCCGGCGTTGCAGTCTGCGCCGCGGCCGTGGCGTCCACCGCGGCGGCGAGACCCTCGGTGCCGTCGGTCTTGGCATCCTTCGTGCCGTCGGATTTGTCGCCCTTGAGGATGGTGGCGTCGGTCTTGCCCTTGGATATCCCGTCAGCCTTGGCCGGCACGGGCGCTGCGTTGCTAGCCGGCGGCGCGGAATCCGCGGCGTCGCGCGGCTTGCTCTGCGAGGATTGATCGTTCGAGGCGGTGTTGTTTCGGTTCGACGAGGAGGAGGATGACGACGGCGCGGAGGATGACGACGAATCACTGCGCCGCGGCGCGTTGTCCTGGGTCGAGGACGGCGGCGCGCTGTTGCTGATGGCCTGGGTGTTGCTATCGATCAGCGAACCGAAGGAATCGCCGGGCGTGGTGTCCTGGGTGTTCTGCGGCCGGACAGGCTTCTGCTGCGCGCTCGACACCTGCGCACTTGCCGCTACGTCTGACGTGACACCAACCACAGGCGACCCCTTGAAAACAGCTTCGGACCAGAAGGTCAGCAAGGAGCGGGCCAGTCCGGGATCTTCAGATTTTATGATGTAAAATCAATGTCTTGACTGGAAGTCGCCGACCCGCCGGCCGGCTTTCAGCCCCGTCATTTCTGCCGCCCCCGGCAAGAATTGCCCTCACGTCCGGGCGGGCATGATTGCTTCACCGGAATGCCGCCTATATTAAAGGATAGCTCTCAGCCGCTTTCGACCGGGCAAGCCAGTGCCCCCGAGGGAACAAGGGTTCCCGGGGACCGCTGACGTCCCGGTCCAGAGCATCAGCAATCGCGGCAAACGCCGCCGTCACGTCAGCTTAGGCCCATGCTCAACAGTCTGGATCTCGAAGGCCGTCCTGAGGATACCAGGGTCGTCGTTGCCATGTCGGGCGGCGTCGACTCCTCGACGACGGCTGCGCTGTTGAAGGCCGAGGGCTACGATGTCGTCGGCATCACGCTGCAGCTCTATGACCACGGCGCGGCCACTCACCGCAAGGGTGCCTGCTGCGCCGGCCAGGACATTCACGACGCCCGCGACGTCGCGGCCAAGCTCGGCATTCCCCATTACGTGCTCGATTACGAGGATCGCTTCCGCGAGTCCGTCATCGACAACTTTGCCGATTCTTACGCGCTCGGCGAGACGCCGGTGCCCTGCATCGAGTGCAACCGCTCGGTCAAGTTCCGCGACCTCCTGAAGACCGCGCGCGAGCTTGGCGCGCAGGCACTCGCCACCGGTCATTACGTCGCCTCGCGGCGCTGCGACGATGGGTCGCGCGCGCTGGTCTGTGCCGCCGACAGCGACCGCGACCAGAGCTATTTCCTGTTCGCGACCACGCAGGAGCAGCTCGACTTCCTGCGCTTCCCGCTCGGCGACATGACCAAGCCGGAGACGCGCGAGCTCGCGCGCCGCTTCGGCCTTAGCGTCGCCGACAAGCACGACAGCCAGGACATCTGCTTCGTGCCGACGGGGCGCTACACCGACATCATCACCCGTCTGCGTCCGAACGCGATGGAAAGCGGCGACATCGTCGATCTCGACGGCCGCGTGCTCGGCCAGCATCACGGCATCGCCAATTTCACCATCGGCCAGCGCCGCGGTCTCGGCATCGCGGCCGCCGCGCCGCTTTTCGTGGTGCGGCTCGACGCGGCCAACCGCCGCGTCATGGTCGGCCCGCGCGATGCGCTGAAGATGCACCGCATCGCTTTGCGCGACGTCAACTGGATTGGCGGCGGCGACATCGACCGCGCCATCGGGTCTGGTCTCGAGCTGTTCGTGCGCGTGCGTTCCACGCGTGCGCCCCAGCCAGCCTGGCTGCGCGGCGCCGACGGCCATTACGAGGTCGAGCTTGTCGCCGGCGAAGAGGGCGTCTCGCCCGGCCAGGCCTGCGTGTTCTACGACGCACCGTCAGGGCAGGCGCGCGTGCTCGGCGGCGGGTTCATTCAGAGCGCCGCCGCGAAGGTGGCTACGAGCACGGCGAGGCCGCTCGTCGAGGCGGTCCGCGGCTAGGAAATTTCCGGGGCAGGGGCATGGCAGCAGACATCTCGCGGGCCGGGGTCGAGAAGGCCTATGGCCGCTGGGCGCCGGTCTATGATCTCGTGTTCGGCAAAGTGTTCGATGCTGGCAGGCAGTCGACCATCGCCGAGGCCGACCGCATCGGCGGCCGCGTCCTCGACGTCGGCGTCGGCACCGGCTTGTCGCTGTCGGATTATTCGCGCACCACGAAAATCTGCGGCGTCGATATTTCCGAGCCCATGCTGCGCAAGGCGCAACAACGCGTGCGCGCGCTTCGCCTCTCCAATGTCGAAGTGCTCTCGGTGATGGACGCGAAGAACCTCGCCTTCCCCGACGCCTCCTTCGACGCGGTGGTCGCGCAATATGTCATCACTGCGGTGCCCGATCCCGAAGGCACGCTCGACGAGTTCGTGCGCGTGCTCAAGCCGGGCGGAGAACTGATCCTGGTCAACCACATCGGCGCCGAAAAAGGGCTGCGCAAACTCTCCGAGCTCGCCTTTGCGCCCTTGGCGCGCCGTCTCGGCTGGCGTCCGGAATTCCCGTGGGCCCGTCTCGTCAACTGGGCCGCCAAGCACGGCGGCATTACGCTCGCCGAGCGCCGCCCCATGCCGCCGATGGGCCATTTCTCGCTGATCCGCTACCATAAATCGTAATGTTCGGCCGGGGGAACGGGGCGCGGGTTCCGCGCGTTTCCTTCCCATGCGCACGACATCATCAATCATCCTGGCCAGCCTCGTGATCGCAGCCTCCGGCGCGGCGATCGCGCAGGCCCCGCCCGCCCCGGCGACGCCGCCGCAAGCGACCGCGCCGCCATCCCCGCAGCACACGGCGGACTGCGCTCCGCAGGACCGCCCGAACCGCGCCACCGCGCCTGACGGCACCACGACGGGTCAAGCCCGGGAACCGCTCGGCGACAAGCTGGCCAAATCCGACGGCGTGCTCTGCCCGCCATCCGGCGTCGACCCCGAAATGCACGCCCCCGCGCCGAGCACCGACGGCAGCATGCCTGTCATCCCGCCCCCCGGCAGCCCCGGCGGCGACCCCACGATCAAGCCGAAATAGCGTAGTTCGTCGCCCTGCTTCGCCTCTCCCCGCCGGGGAGAGGCCGGAATCCGCGCGCAGCGCGAATGTCGGGTGAGGGGCCTCTCCGCGAGTCCGGCGTCCGAAAACGGGCGAGTCCGCCGCCGAAATCGGCCCTTTTCCACCCTCAACCGCCTTGTCCCGCCAAAGCTTTAGCGAAGGCGGATTGACTTCCCACCGCCCCCTTCCTTATATGCCGCGCGTTCGCGAGATCGGCTGTTCAGCCGTTCGCGACCCTGTGGCGGGGTAGCTCAGCTGGTTAGAGCACGGGAATCATAATCCTGGGGTCGGGGGTTCGAGTCCCTCCCCCGCTACCACCTTTCCCCACACTCCTTTGACTTGGTTTGGATAGTCCTTTTCCCCGAGCAGGGCGTTTAGCCGGCCTGCTATCTCCACGGCTACACCACCTGGGCGGCCTGGATCGCGGAACACAGTGATCGTCTCGACCAAGTCCCTAATGGCTTCTGCGGCCTCTGCGTCGCCCGCACTGACACCTTTACCCAGTGCTTCTTCAAGCCGACCGAGTTGCTCCTCATATCGTTTGAGGATGGCCGGATGCAGCGCGACTTCCTTCACGGCGGGTGGTTCACTCTGCAACTCCTCAGATATCCGCTTTCGTTCGGCATCTAAGGCAGTCGATCGCGGTCCGAGAACGGATGGATCGCCATGTCCTTTCGCGATCGCATCCACCAGTCGTTCGATTTCCCGGTTTAGTTGCCCAAGCTGCTGCTCAAGGCGCTGCCGTTTCGCATGTGAGGTGGCCGCGAGGCGCTTCCGCTCCTCAAGATACGTGCGTACGTATTCCGAGATAACCTTCGGCGCACGCAATTCGGCCTTTAGACCGTTGAGGACCGCGCTCTCGACGGCGTCCAAATAAAAAGTCTTGGCGTCTGGACACGTGCCGCTCTCAGTCGCCGTCGAGCAGCGAACGCGAACGCGCCCTGATTTGTCGCGACCATTGGTCGCCATGCCCGAGCCGCACGAGCCGCAACGGAGCAGGCCAGATAGCATCCGACGAGGCCGGCGTTGATGGCTGGGGTGGGTGTGACCGCGATCCGCTTTGCGCTGCTGAGCAGATCGGAATAGCTCTCGATTGACAATTGCAAGATGCGGCACTTCAGCCACCTGCCAGTCAGTCTTTGGATTTGGTCGTGAAAGGCGCTTTCCCGAGTCGGGATCTTTCACCATCCTGACTTTGTTCCAAACGAGGCGCCCTACATAAAGCTCGTTTTGCAGAATGCCGGCTCCCCTCTCGAGATTGCCATTGATAGTTGAGGCATTCCATGTCCGCCCTCGCGGAGGTGATACCCTCTCCTTGTTGAGATCGTGCGCGATTTCGCGAGGTGTCCGACCGTCCACGTATTCCTGGAAGATGCGCCGGATCACTTGTGCCTCGGCCTCGACGATGACTCGTTCGCCACTCTTTCCAGCGACCGCAGCGTATCCGTATGTTAGACCACCTCCCGCCAAACCCTGCCTGACCCGACCTGCTTGGCCACGCCGCACCTTGTGCGCGTTGTCCTCGCGATAGAGTTGTCCGACCAGGCCGCGAAGACCGACTAGCACGGTGTTCACGACGCCTTCGTGGACTGCCCGGATCTCGATGCCGAGAAAAGATAATCGTTTGTGAATACCTGCGAGATCTTCCATGTCGCGAGAGAGGCGATCGAGCGCTTCGACGATTACTACGTCAAATGATCTCTCCCGCGCTCGGTCTAACATCCGCAGAAGGCCTTCGCGGCCCATGACAGAGCCACCTGAGCGAGCCCGATCTTCATGGGTGCTGACAACCGTTAAGCCTTCGCGCTCTGCATAGCTTTGACAAAGTGAAAGTTGATCTTCAATCGAACGCTCGTTCTGAAGATCGGTTGAAAATCGAGCGTAGATCGTCGCTCTCTTCCTTGTCTCTTCGATCGGCAAGCTCTCTTTCATGATCTTCCCTTGCCGCCAGACGAGCAAGTACGCGTGCAAGGCGTAAGATCGCCTTGTCTGGTTTCGTCTGCAAGGACAATTCGCGAGGCGCTTCACGCACGGTCGAATTCTAGGTGATTTGCCAGCCCAACGAGGTGCACGCACCTGCGCTGGCGCCAGTCCGTGTTCATCCAGAGCATCATACTTGTGCGGTGCATAAACCGAATGGCCGCTATGAGCTCGTCGTGTAATTGGATACCGCGGCGACGAAAATGAGATAGAGTTCAGAAGGCCCTCACCGCCGAGTGCGTGCTGCTAAGCAGGACTACATCAGCTCTCTGGCACGTAGCAGATGGTGGGCCGACAAACCGGCACCACCGGGCGCGTCAGTAAGTTGTTGAAATCACTGGCGCTCCCTAGGGGAATCGAACCCCTGTTTCAGCCGTCACTAACAGAGTGCGACCTCGTTGCTAGTTCGACCCGAATTAACCTGCAACTAGACCGTTATGAGCGGCGGATAACGACTGTGGTCTCGTTCGTTCCGCCTCGCCCCGATCGTTTCTGCTGCGAAACTGGTGCTGTGAGGGCTGCTCATGCAGACGAGCCGGGCCGACCTCCGCAAGGTATCCCATCGCATGACCATCAGCGGATCGACCTTACCCTCTCAAGGAGGTTACCGAACGTCCCCTTCCGTCGTCTGAAAGATAGAGCGATACGCTGGCGGTCCTGTAGGAGGAAACAGCCTCGTCGATGTGTTTGTCGAGGACAAAGTGCTTCGACCCGTTTGCTCACTGCTGACAAATGGCGAGTTCACGGCTTTGCTTTCTCAGCAGGGAGGCAAGAGGCTCCGAACCATGGCACTCGAGTTTGGACTTTCCGTTCGAAATCGCTCGCGTAAGTCAGGGGCAGCCACACTCCAGACCCAGTCGCAATGCTCCAGGCCGTCACTGCGCAATTGAACGCCCGGTAGGACGCGATAGCCTCCTCGTCTATAGGAAGACCAAGTTGACCGATTTCCCAATGAAGTTTCGCCAACAAGTCCGTTGGGCTATTCAATCCAAGACGCTTCCTGTCAGGCATCGGGGGCGGCTCCTCAGTTCAACGCACATCTTGACTTGGGGCTGGAGCCCTCTGGTGAGCCTGAATTGTACGAGTACGCGCGATAACGAGATTCCGAAGAGCCGTGCGCGTCTGATGCCGAGCTGCCCTGCGGCCTATTCGTCTGTCCCCCCATTTATTAGGAACAGTGATCAGCGCTGATCGCTTATGAGCGAAATGGTCATTCCGCCATTGCCGTCAGGCTGCACGCTATAGGATCTGCGCGAGTAGACCTTCTGGCCGGAAACCAGTCCCGCGCCCCCTTGCACTCTTTGAATATCCTCTAAGACCTTGAGGTCTTTTTGGCTCATCTCAACTCCAAGCATGCTAAACGCGGCAAGGTTTAAAGTGTAGTCTGCCTGACAGATCGTGCGCCTCAAATTCGGGTCGTGCTGGACAGCCGTGCTCCCGGTAACGACGATGTACTCGTCGGCCATCTGGGGGCAGCCGGTCCAACTGAGTTAAGAACTTCGCGGCATCTGGAGCGTTTTGGAGCTCTTTGAATGAACGCTCGTAGCACTGATCCTCGGTCAATCCGGAACAGTAACCCGGATTTTGTTTCGCCTTCACCGCCACGTTCAAGTAGGCCACTGCCGACAAGGCACTGCCGGCATTCTTGATCCCTGCGATGAGGCCTAGCCAGATCCTGAAAGCCATTAACAATGAGAACCTTGCGGATGGCTGCCGTCATGTTCAACAGCGCCTGCGAAGTGTCGATCAGCGGGTCGCGCACGTCGGCTTTCGTCTTGAAGCAGTCTTCGTTGGGATCGGCGCTCGCCAGGGAAGGCATGGTCGACAGCAAAGCGAGCGGAACCAGAAAAGCAAATCGCATCGGAAATCCTCAAAAACAAATTGATGCCAGTTGCGCGACCGCTGTGCAAGGTGCGAGCGTGAAGCCTTGGGCAATTCGCACATCGATGCGGCGACCGAACTCAACGCCGGCTTACGAGCTAGAGAACCACATGTGCTGCAAGGACTGCTCAGAGGTGCGCGGCATCGGTACAAGCGCAGCCATCTGGTGCCATGCGACCGAACAAGCTTTCGGCGAGCGATCCGCCGTCGACGTGATGGCCGGGTGAACGATAGGACGAGCCCCTGATCACTGCAACTTTGTGGATCGGCTGCCTTCCATCAGTCCTTTTGGCAGAAGACGTGGTATTTTTCGGCAGTGGTCCATACCGGACCGGTCCAAACAAGCAGGGGTGGAAAAAGGATGGTGGCCGAGGTTTTCGCAGGTCTGAGCGCGTTTAATTCGATGTTCAACATTGCGAAGTCAATGAAGGACATGAACGATGAAAACGTTCGCAATAAAGCTGTATCTGAGCTTTGGGAACACATCTTTACTGCCCAGACAAGATACGCCGAAGCGGCAGAAAAAATTCAGGAGCTGGAAGCGAAGCTTAAGACCTTCGAGGATTGGGAGGCACAAAAAACGAATTACGAGCTTGTTGAACTGGAGCCAGGCATCCGGGTTTACCGCACCAAGCAAGCAGAGGCGGAAAATGGATCATCCGTTGAGGTGTGCGTCAGTTGCTTCGGTGACCGGCACATCGGGATATTGCAGAGCCAGACTTGGAACCCCGGTAGATGTGACGTGATGGTTTGCAACGACTGTGGGTCCGTCCTTTATCTAAGCGGAAGTCCCCATCCCGACCACAAGACATATAGGCCGACGCCATACAAGACCTGACTAGTCAGCGTCCTGATGTGCAATCTCACAGCATCACCACCAACCAAGCCGCGATCATCAGCCTGTTGCGGGTGATCAGCGGCTAGGTCGGTAATCTCGCGCCGATGCCCGGCGTGTTTCTGATTGTCCCGGTCTAGTGATGCGCAATTCCAACGCCGGGTGCGATATGGCGTTCATGCGTTGGCATGCCGCCTCCACCGCGCACGGATGGGCCGCCGGTCACCAACACCCGCAACACCAGCTCGCCGCACCGGCACGCTGGCTCAAGCCTGAGAACCGCTGTTTGGTGCCGGCCACCCCTTCGTCGAGTACGCGCCAGAGCCGAACCCTGAGACGAAGAAGGACTTTGAAATAAAAAGTCACAGTTGCGTGAGTAGCCCGATTTTCTGAGGGTTTGAATTACTCATCGGGCGAAACCAGCGGTGGCGTAGGAGGACTGATCAGCCAGCGCGTGTCGCGGGCGCTTTCCGGTCCTCTTTGACAGCCTCGGCAAAGATCGCGTGAGGTCCGACGCACAGAACGCTGGGCACGCGCTCGATGAGCGCGAGGCAGCGGGGCACGACGCGGATGTAGCGGTTCGCGCGCGCTCTTCACGGTCGCCTTGACGTAGGCCTCTTCCGCTTCCTTGCGCTTGTTGTCGTGCTCGTCCAGGAGCTTGCGAGCAACGGCCCAGGACGACCTCGCCAGGGCCGCTGTCGTCCCTCTCGTGATACGGGACGGTGGGAAAGTTGTGCCAATCGGTAAACGGGCGTAGCGCCCGGCGCGAACGAATTGCAAAGATGTCGATCGACCGATCCTGTGCACGTCGAATCATGTTCAGAGGGAGATCTACTTTTATGAAGAGGCAAATTGCTGTTGCCCTAACCTTTCTCTCATTTCTCTACCCTTCAGCAACAATCGCCGCGGACTACTCAATTTCGAATGCTTCGCCGGTAGGAAAAGTTGCAATTCACAAACATAAGAAGCCGAAATTCCATAAGTCCGACGATGACTATTTGTGTCACGAGGCACCACTCGCGCCTTACTGTCGATGCGACAACCCGCAGTATTGCGAGACCTGGTGCCAAAACCCCGATAACTTTTATTGTGATCCAAACGGCTATTGCGAGTGTCGCTAGAGCGGTTCACGAATTTATTGAATCGGAAGGGATTCCGGATCAGAGACGAATATGATTCAAGATGCTGGCTGGGATGGAGGCCAGCATCCGATGGTCCGACCAATTTCCAATGATCTGCGTAAGCGTGCGGTTGCGGCGGTTGTAAAGGGCGAGAGCTGCCGCTCGGTAGCAACACGGTTTGGGGTTGCGGTTTCGTCGGTTGTGAAGTGGTCGCAGCGTTATCGGACGAGCGGCTCGGTAGCGCCCGGAAAGATGGGCGGCCATCGCAAGCCCGTGCTTGAGCCACATCGCGCCTTCAGCAAGGAGCGGATCAGTCAGACGCCGCATTGACGCTTCACGCCCTCAAGGACGAGCTTTTCGCGCGCGGGGTCAAGGTCTCCCACAATGCGGTTTGGCTGTTTCTACGGCGCGAGGGACTGCGGTTCAAAAAAAACGCTGCTCGCCCTCGAGCGAGCTCGCTCCGACATCGCGCGTAGACGCCAGCGCTGGCGCTCATGGCAGGCCAAACTCGATCCCCGGCGCCTGGTCTTTATCGACGAGACCTGGATCAAAACCAATATGGCCCCACTGCGCGGATGGGGACCAAAAGGCGAGCGGGTGCGCAGCTTCACGCCACATGGTCACTGGCGGACGCTGACATTCCTTGGCGCATTGCGCTGTGACCGTCTCACCGCACCCTGCCTGTTCGATGGCCCGATCAACGGCGAATGCTTCCGCGCCTATGTCCAGCAGGTTCTCGTCCCGCAGCTTCAGCCGGGTGACATCGTCATCTTGGACAATCTCGGCAGCCATAAATCGGCTGCCCTGCGCAGCCTGATCAAAGCCGCCGGCGCCAGGCTCTGGTACCTACCGCCATACTCCCCCGACCTCAATCCGATCGAACAAACCTTCGCCAAGATCAAGCACTGGATGCGCTCCGCCCAGAAGCGCACGATCGACGACATTTGCCGCCATATCGGCGGCCTCATCACAACCATCCAGCCCAACGAATGCAGCAACTACTTCGAAAACGCCGGATACGCTTCCATCAAAACGTGAAACGCTCTAGCATCAAGAACTCGGCTTCACCATCAGGCTGAACTACAGTGGCAGCAACGAGCGGCTTGCCGTCGACGGTTTTGGGCTTCCGTATCCAGGAAGCCGCGCTTTTCAGCGCGGTGGCTTTGCAGAACTTCACCCAATAGGAAAACGCGACCGCCGTGCCCTCCGGCAAGAGCTGTATGTCTTCCGCCGAGGCTGACAAGATGAGAAAGGCCGGTTTTCGGAGCAAGTCCGGATGCAGCGGCTGAACCCGCAGGCTAAAGCGCAGAGCCGAACCCAGCCTGCGAACGACCGCTCTCGTCGGCAGAAACGCGCCTAGGGGCCGGTCTCTCTGAAATACTTGACGCGGAGCCGCATCACACAAAACCTTGGCATGGGTCATGCAGACTAATCGTCACCGGGGAATTGCCCATTTCCCCCCTCCCGGGGGCTGGAAAGCCGCCGCTCGCGCGACATTTAAGCGGGCGGCGTTTTTGCTTCATGCACCCGCAAATTTCACAGTGTTCTGAATCGATTTTCCCGGTGTCCTACGACAGTACCGAGCGCTGCACCGGTGGTTCGATTTCCGCGCTGGTTCACTAATTCAGTTTGAAAATTCAAAATGAACCAATATTATATGAACCATCCAAAGTGAACCGGAGGGGTCGAGATGTTCGTTCGGGCTTACCTCAGAGCGTCGACCTCGGAGCAAGATGCGAACCGAGCGCGGAGCCAGCTTAAGTCCTTCGCCACCGAGCGCGGACTCACGATCGCCGCGTGGTACGCCGAGAACGAGAGCGGCGCCAAGCTCGCCCGGCCGGAGCTGTTCCGCCTGCTCGCGGATGCACACCCGGGCGACATTCTCCTTGTCGAACAGGTCGACCGTCTATCGCGCTTGACCGCTGAGAACTGGGAGCGCCTCAAAGCGGAGATGACCGCGCGTCGCGTGCGCGTCGTGGCGCTGGACCTGCCGACGTCATGGATGATGGCGACCAACGCAGGTGACGAGTTCACTGGCCGCATGTTTGAGGCGATCAACGGCATGCTGCTCGACATGCTCGCGGCCGTGGCGCGGAAGGACTATGTTGATCGGCGTCGACGGCAGGAACAGGGCCAAGCGAAGGCGAAGGCAGAGGGCCGCTACAAGGGCCGCCCGGAAGATACGGACCGAAATGACGGCATCGCCAACATGCTTGCCGCTGGCCAATCGTGGGGATCAATCCAGAACATGACCGGCTGCAGCCGCGCGACAGTGGCGAAGATCGCGAAGCGCATCAAGCAAGCCGCCTAACTTCGAAAAACCGGACAAGCACGAACCCATGAGTTCTCCAGTCACCTGTTCGAGTTGTGGCGAGGGCGTCCCCGACGATCTCGATCGCCCGTCAAGATATCCCTGTCCGCGCTGCGGGTCGACGGTGAGAACGGTACACGCGGTAGCCTCCTCTATGGCGGTCTCCACCGCAATCGCGACCGTCACGCTCGAAGAGGTTCGGGCAGTAACAGCGAGCGCCAGTCTGGTGATGCAGGCGGTTGTCATCACCGGCGACAAGACCAAAGAAGGGCTCTTGATCGAAGCGGTTACTGTGCCCTGGCTCGATATCGTCAAATTGTTGGGGGCCGATCCGAATGCGGCTTTTCAGATTCCTCCTCGAAAATGGGAAGAAATCATCGCTGGCGCGTACAAGAAGGCTGGGTTTGACGAGGTAACTCTGACCCCGCATTCGGGTGATTATGGTCGAGACATCATTGCCGTTAAGAAGGGGTTGGGCAGTATCCGGGTCATTGACCAGGTTAAGGCCTATAAGCCGGATCATTTGGTTACAGCCGAGGATGTGCGAGCGCTCATGGCGTGCTTCAGGGGGATACCGCTTCGAAAGGCTTTCTCACGACCACCTCTGACTTTGCGCCTCGTCTACGACAGGATCCGTTGATTGCTTGTCATATGCCGTCGAGGCTCGAGTTGATCGATGGCAAGATGCTGCTCCAGCGATTGGAGCAACTTGCGAAATCTTCCGGCTCAACGTGAGGCGGTCCGATGATCGCGCCGGTTGGAGACCTCCGTCACGCGGCCGGTCTTGGCAAACGCTACACGGGAGCGACGCCGCTACTCCTTCACAAACGAGTTCACTAGGCCAGCGATGTGCTGCCAATCCTCGCGCTCGTCCAAGGGACTCGATTTTCGGCCTTTGAAGTAGTCGGGGCCGGCGGGATCGAATTTGTCACAAGTGTGTTTGAAGTAGTTGAGAGTAGCCGAAAGGCGCCTGCGCCATGCGGGGTCAACGATTAATGGATTCCGTCCGATAGGAATATAGCTTCTGACCGTCTCCACTGTTTCGGCCAACTCTTTGAGGTCGATTTTGCGCTTGGCGTCGAACTCATCTGACATCGACAGGTCTTTAAGCTGTTTGATCCACTCATCCCACACACGGGAATCGTCGAGCGGAAGAAGACTGAAGATCAACCGTGTCCCTCGCTCAAGGTCGCCACCCTGCTGCATTTTTTCCTCAACGCGCCAAACTTCGTTGAAGCAGTCAGCGATAGTACCAATTCGCAGGTGAGCAACTTCCAAGGCGCGCAATTCCCTTGCGCGGTTGTCGTCGATTGTTTTCATCGCCGCGAGCCACGCCATCATTCCCGCTATGATTGCCCCAGCGGCTCCGATGAGGCCACCGGCAAGCTCGCCGTGTCTGCTCAAAACGCAGCCAAGCCACTGCGGGAGTTGAGTGTCGCAACGCTCACTCTCGCCGGCCTTTAGGGGACCCCAGGCATCGGCCATCCAGAGCAAGCCAACCACGGCGCACATCATGCCCACAATGACGGCGACCATTGGCAGAAGGATGGTGCGCTTTTTCATGTAGCTATGATGTCGCGCGCACACCCAAGAGTCGAGTAAGGGTCTCGGAGCGCAAGCACGCCATGTGGTGGTAGCCCGAAAGAGCAACGTCTGCACCGGACCGAAGAAAAAACGATCAGACCTTGATCGGCTTCCTCGACGAAGCCGCGATAATCGGCCGGTATGGCCTACTCGGCGCGTTATCGTCGCGAACTTGCGTTCAGGCCCGGCACCGAGCACTCGACAACAATGCCGGCAGTATGGCGACCGCCATCGTCCGCCCAGCACGGACCCAGCGAGTGCGACTTCAATTCAACGTTTACAGGTTGCAAGCGGAGAGGTAGTATCAGTGCGCTTTAGCGCACGTCTATTTTACCAGATCAGTCCTTAGATGACGGAGGTAATTATGCGTACGCACCCACTCTATGCAGCATTGCTCATCCTCGTTGGGATGACGAACATAGCTTTCGGACAGACAGTTCAACCGGCTGCCGTTTCGTCAACCTCGGATGCAAATCAGTTTTTGAAGGCGGGAGTTACCCGAGTAATCGTGAGGTACGAGTGGCAATGGAATTCCGGCGCTTCTGGCGGCGGTTACTGGCTTGCCGAGCAAGGAGTCGTAACTGCTGTCGGTCCTAGTTGGATCGTGTTAAGCCAGGATGTAAGTAACAAGACTCATTTCATCCCATTTTCTGCTTTTAAGCACCTCGAACTGCTGAACTGAATCCGCGGCACCTAAACGCGATCTTCTTTCCCTTATAGGCGCGCTAAAGCGTTCGATCGGCCTCCGCATCCGATGGCGACGCGGGGGCCGACGGGTGTTTGCATTGACGGCGGCGGGCCTTTTTGATTGTCTAATTAGCAGTTGCTATAATAGCCCTCATCCCACCGCTTCTGGCTTCTTGTCGGATCAAGACAGAACATTCTCTCTTAGCGGCTACATGCTATTCGAGAATGCGGTGCAAGGAAAATTTGACGCCGGGGCAGAAATGTCCGCGCACTGCGAGGAGGGCGCGGTCGTGGGATCCAAACGGCACGTCGGAGCGGCCTTCGCGAGGCTCCGCTACGATGCAGCGTGAGGGCGTGACTAATGCTGCTTCTGGATTGAAGGCGCGGCTCGTCTGAGAACCCGTTCGTAAAACTCCAGACAATAGATCAGCCACGTTTCGCGGTGGGGAACGTCCTTGCTGCGGCGGCGGGTGAGGGCGGGCATGCCGCCATGAAAGCGACGCCGGCAGCGGCGCGCAAATTATCGATTCGTGGTGGCATGGATCGGCGGTGAAGTACTGCCCGTCGTGGGTTGGAAAGAGGCCGCTAATTGAGGCATACGCAGGCAACGCGCCGATGCGCTCCTCATGCGATCTACTTGAGTGTCGGCTCGACCGGAGATTGGCCGGGGCCTGCAAGAGTTCCCGGCGTAAGAGCGCAGAAGATTTCAATCCACCCGGCGCTGAGCGCGAGCTCATTCAGGATGTCTTCTGGATGTTTTTTTCCGCTCTCAAGCACAAGTTCTACCGCGCGCTTCAACAGACGCGGTTGCTCGACCGGGATCTTGCGAGGATCGTCGAGCGGCTCTTTTTTGCGCCAGCGTCGGAAGGATATCTGCTTGTAGAGATTGAGGGCTTGGTCGGCGTCGATCACTTCCAGATCGCGGCATCGATACACCATGGCCTGTATCGACACCTTCCAGCGCTCCTTAAGCGGCACGAACGCGTCAAGCCGAGTGGTGTAAACCTCATTGGGGAACGAGTTGCTCGGCAACAAGAAAGCACCAGCGAATTTATCAGCCTCGGCTTCTATTGCTTTCAGCGTGGCTTTGTCCTCCAGGTCCGATTGCTCGACCCATCGATGTAAAACGAGGTGACCAAGCTCGTGGGCTAGGTCATAGCGCCTCCGGACGCCGGCCTCCTTCTCGGAGGCCATGAAAATAAATGGACGAGCGCCATTCCAGAACGAGAATGCTTCGACGTTCTCTCCCTGCATTTCGTATCGGCAAATCACGATGCCCTTTGCTTCCAGCAGAGCGAGCACGTTTGAGATCGGACCAGGCCCAAGACCCCATAGCTTCCGGAGATTGAGCGCGATCTCATCGATCTCTTCAAATTCATAGCGGCCGGACGAGTTCGCAGGCGCACATTCCGGGAGTGAGGGAGGCGGGTAATTGACAAATCCGTCGAAGTATTTTGCCGTTTGAACAAACCAATCGCCTAGCACCGCGGCTGCCTCGTTGCGACGGAGCGTTTCAGGTCCGAATTTGCGATAGAACCGCGCTCCCGCGGATCCGAATGGGGGGCCGTCTGGACTAGTGAAAAAGTTGACGGGCTGGCCCAGGACATCTGACATTTTTTGGAAGGTGGATGGCTCCGGCGATTTGTCGCCGCGCTCGTAGGCGGAAACCGCCTGCCGAGACACGCCGATGCGATCGCCGAGATCGCCTTGCGACATCCTTGCGACCTTCCGCGCATCGCGCAGCTTGGATGGAATCAAAAGCCGCCCGGCTTGGTGTGCGCGGGCGGCAGGAGCGGGAAACTGGACTACTCTATCGGTCCCCATTGTCTCTACGCCACTTGTCGATTTCTTCTTTGAGGGTCACCACGGCTTCGATGTCGGTGTCTTCGGGCGGCGGTTCGGGTGAAGTTACAACGTGAGGCATCAGCATCAGGTTGGGGGTCCTGTAGTGATACCCCTTCTGCTGATCCTCCCGCGGGAGCCCAAGATGGGCGAAGTTCAAAGTCTGGTAGCCGTGAAACAGCAAGATGTGCGGGGTGCCTCCCGCTTCTTCGCCATCCGGCTTCAGCCCTGCCAACCAGCCCTGGCCGTTCAAGCGTTTGTTCGCTCGGAATGCAACGTCGCGAGGCTGTTTCGAAGGGTCAGAAACCTGGCTGATTGTCACCGCGGAATGTGAAGGAAGGATTTCCAGATACCGGCCGGTCGGGCGTTCGAACCAGCGCCAGCGGAGATCAAATGGCCACTGCCCGCTCCTGCAAAGTCGCTCGAAGCCGAGATCGACGGCCCATTGGATGATGCGGCCTCGGTTGTCCTGCGCGCTGGTGACGTTCAGGATCGGCTCATCCGCGATGAGAAGAGCGGCGGCCTCATAGGCAGTTTTAAGTGTGGCGGGAATGAAGGACCGCAACGCCAGCGGGATCTGGTCTCGGAGAAAGGCTTCTGCGCAATCCACGTTTTTCCTCGAATCTGGTTGCCCCCTGACGTGCGCAACCTTATCCGAAAAAATGGCGTTTTTGTCAACCGTGATCTTTGATGTTGCCCCGGTCCGGCGAAACGACCTTGATGCACTCGCTGTCCAGGTACTGACGCTCGCGCTTGACCTGCGATCCTTTAAGCACTCGTCACGCCCGCCTTTTCATTGGTGCCACATTCCCTCCGTCCCGCGGCACAAGCGGCACAACTGCTGCCCTGGCGAGGTCTTCGAGAGCCGTTGCAATGTATTTGGCATAGTGCCGCTCGATCATTTTGACCGAAGTGTTGTGCAGCTTCGCGACCTGCTGGATGGGAAGGCCCTTGCGGAGGCCGCGCACGATGCTGGAGTGCCGGAAGGCGTACGGAATAACTTCTGGCATGTCGGCGCGATCGCGAATGGCGCTCCAAGGACGGACGAGTTCGCCCCGTTTCCACGCGCTCCGCTCGGACTTCTTCCACGCGATGCTACCCGGCTCCTGTTCGTGGAACCACCGCTCGAACAGGATTGCATCGCCGGCTCGTTCGACGATCGCGGGCAGCAGCACCGCGATCACGTCGTCGCCGACCGGAACGGGGACGGATCCGCCGTTGCCGCCACGGCCCTTGTAGGAGCCGGGCACCATCAGGCGCCGTTCCGCGACCTGCACGTCACGAACCCGCATTCTTCTGACCTGGGCGTAGCGGGCTCCCGTGGCAGCTAGACAGACAACGACGAGGTACAGATCCAAATCGAAGCCTTGTTCCTCATCGATCTCCCGCGCAGCTTTGAGGATGGCGCCAATTTGCTCGTCCGTAAGGACCTGATTATCTCGAGCAACCGACACCTCATCATCATCGTCGACCCGCTCGGCTTTGAAACCCGCTTTCACGATGGCCAGAAACGTCGGGTTGAGCATTTTTCGATCGGTCGAAAGCCTTGGCCATGCAGCATTGAGCGCGGCCTTCAAATCGTTCGCAAACCGCTGCTTGGTCGTGACCTTCAGGTCTGTCGGCAGGCCCTCGCGCCACGTCCACAAGTGATCCTCTGTGAGCGCATGCAGAGCCACCGCTGCCAGAGGAGCGGGCTCGATCGCTTCCTGATTGCCGCGCTTTTCTTGGCCGAGAACGTATCGCCGCAGCTTAATGCTGGCATCGGATCGGATCTCGCGGCCTGTGCGCCGCTTTTCTCGCTCGTCGCGTTCCTTGATGTAGACCTCGACGGCCGTCCGCACCGTCGGCGCAGGGCCGGCTGCCTGGGCCGCCCCTTCCGTTCTGGCCTGGTCGACGGCTTCGCGCGCGGCCTTCATGGCCTGTTCGAAGGTTAGGGTGCCATCCCTTGGCTTGTCGTTGAGGTCGTTAGCAACGCCCAGGGGAGCCTGCTTGTAGTTGCCGCCTTCGTAGTGATTCCGCCAGCGGACGAACCGGACGCCGCTTTGTTTGCCCTTGCGATAGCCCAGATGCGCCTCGGCATCGAGACGGCGCCAATGCACGCCAAGCTCAAGCCTGTCCCGGGCCTTTGCCGTCGTAACCTGAGCCTCGGTGAGCGTCTTTGACATGTCGCTTCGCCCTGATGAACGTTGAATATTCGTCAAATATGCAGCGGTGCATGACGGCGGACAATAGTGAACTACTTTTATTCAACCTATTGATCTAATTGGATGTTGGTGGACGCCAGCGGACAGGCGTTGGCCGTCAAATTGGCCCTCTCAAGGCTGAAACAGGGGTCCGATTCCCGTAGGGACCGCCAGCGGCTCCAGAAGCCCTGCTAAATCAAAATCATCACGCAAACTATGGCTTTGTCTGCTGTCAGGTGGCAGCACGAGCCCGTAGCATTTGATGCGCGTGATGGGACTAGTCAAAGATAGAGATGGGGACGTTCTACGCTCAACAGCGAGTGCCCGACCGGCTGCAAGAGGCTGTGGCCCGCGTCCTCAAACTGCACAAGCCGTGCCTCGTTTCCTGAAGAGATCGCTGGCGACGAAGGTTCGCAACGAAGCAAACGTGCGTGCCAAGCCCGTCCAGATGGATTTTGATCGCACACTTGAGCGCGCTGACCGCTAAGCCAGTTCGCGAGAGCCTCAGCGCCATCGAAATCAGGAGAATGACCGGGTTCTAATGCCCAGCGTTCTCCAAGGCGATGACTTGGACCGGCAAAGAGGGCCTCGGGCGTTGAGCAATGAAGGCAGCGCGTCACTCAACAGCTTCGATCTCGACGGTCATTCGTCAGATGAGTTTGAGGTTGGTGAGATACTGGACCTCGCCCAAGACGCCTTCGCAAAGGCGGACGTAGGCCACGTCAGGGCTGAGGTCGCAGAGCTACTGGAGACCTTCGGCATCAACTTGGACGAAGCCTGCGACGATTACCGAAGCTTTCTCTTGCGGTACTTCAAGACCAAGTAAGGGCCTACAGATTGAACGGACCGGGCCGGGGATAGTCCCGTCCAGTTTGGTCGACGGCGGGGCGCGTAGCCCGTATATATCTGCCTTCTGGTGCCGCAGGTATCTCCGGCGGCACAGATGAGTGTGTGTTATCGTTTTCTTGCCGGAAGATAAGGCGCGAACTGCCCTCCCGGCTTACCCTGCATCATCTCCAGCGCCAACCGAATGGCGGAAGGAGTTTCCTTGAGCTTCACGCCGCAAGCCACTTCGCTGAATTGGCGTGAAGGAAGTTGATGTCTTTGGCTGAATCATCTCAACCACTCAAATCTGGCAGGTGCCTTGCGGGCCTCTCGGCGTTAAAAGGCAGAGCATCCTTGAGCAGCCGCCCAAGGGTGCGAGGTGGCAGCGTTGTGGTACCGTGACGCTGGCGAACGAATTTAGCGGCGTAAGTGATAGGGACAGCGCTTTCCAAGGGCCTCTCCACGGGCGCCGAGTCACATCGTCAGTAAACTTCGCTCACAGCGCGGAGCCGGTAGTTTTCAGAGCCGCTTTGAACAGCGTGGAGAGCCGGCCCGCGCTGCCACGCTCGCCCTAAACCTTCCGGGCTCGAAATGCTTCAGGATGCAGCGAGAGCAAATATCACAGATGAGACGAGATCTTTGGCGAGAGCCAAGGGGAAACTCGTACGTCAAAATACTCTATCGCAGCAGTGCGCAGCGCAAGTACGCACTTTGCGATTATACTGATTGTTATGCCGGTTCCCTACGAAGGTAAATGGTGGCACGCTTTGACGATCCCGCAGACGCGAATTCAACGCTACACCGAAGACGGATAACACCAAGACAGATCGCCTCGCAGCCTCCGCCTGCGCGAAATCTTGAAATCCATCGCGAAAGATCTGCGGAATTCAAAGCGTCGCGCGGACCAAAGCAAAAGGCCCCCTTGCAATGAGCCACGCATAGCAGTCATTGCGTTGCTCTCGCAACTTCGTTTCGGGAGCGCAAGCCGTTTGTCGCCTGCGAGAGAAGGAGATGACCGATGCTCAATGGCAAGAGGAGGACGCGGACGCTTGCGCCTCTCTGCAACCCAACGGCTCTGCATGAAATCGAACTGCTCGCTGCGAACTCCGTCGCGCAACTGCGCTCAAGCTTGCCACAAACTTCGGCCCGAGTAATAAATGCTCCGATCCAACGGTCGCTGCCGCAGTCCGTACTCGATTGCACATTGGTCTCGGGAACCGATAAACCGCCAGAATCGCCAAAGCGCCGGGAGGTATATCCGCGACAAAGGCCGCGATGTAATGAGCAGTGTCCTACGCTTGTATGTAAAGATGCTCTGATTAACGGCGCTCTGCAGCGCCCGAACCAGATCTCGGCATGAACAGTGCTGCCACCATGCAAGCTCAGAAGCTCACGGCTGGACGGCGAGAACGGGGTTTCTGGCGCTCGAACTTGAGACATTGGTTTATGAGCTGAGCTGAGGAGAACCCTGCTGAGGTGACCACGAAAACCCGATGGCGCGACGCAACGGCGTGTCGTGCACTGTGTCGCCCCTCACCCGGCCTCGACCGAGCGAGTGGTAGGGCAGGCGACATCCCGACGAACCCGAAGAAAATGATTTCGTTCGCGGCCGAGCGGCAGGTGCGAAAAGCGAGGAGCGAGTTTCGCTTAATCGCGCGATCTCCGGTTCCGTGAAAGGTCGCGAGTTTCTCTCATGGCTGAGGGTCGAATTATCGTTTTCCGGGAAGACCGCAACAATCGGAGCCGGCACTACGGCTATATCGTCGACGCAGCGCTTGGGCAGGGGTGCGACCGTGAGCTAACCGTGTACTTTGACGAGCGCGATCTTGTCGGCTGCGACCCGAGCCAAATCGACGCGCCGCATACGAGGGTTGGCTTTGAGTACGGCATACGAGGTGTCGGTCGAAACCCGCGCGCGCGTCATGTCCGGCTTCTGCCAATGCCTGAAACGCTCGGCCGAGTCGTCAAGGTCAAGCCGAACGATCGCGGCTACTATGGCTTCCTTCATGCGGATGGCGAGACGCGCGATTATTATTTCACCGACCGAAGCGTAATAAACTGCGATGTCCCGCTTTTGGTTGGGGCGCGAGTGCGGTTCTGGTATGACAACGGCCGCTTAAATGAACGCGCATACCGCGTTGAACTAGTCGAAGAAGAATAAAGCCATTGTCAAACATGATCCACGGCTAAGATTTGGCCGAGCACTCGGATCCTCAACGGCTTACACAAACGCGCTGCGAGCGAAGAGCGGTTTGCATCGCTAACAAACGATCTTTGTTGCCGTTCCTCACTTGGACGGCTTCACGATGGCAGGACATCCCAGTTAGCGCCATCCGCGTTGTGACGAGATGCTGAGTTTAGCCGTTGCTTTAGGGTGCGCTCGGTCTCTTTTACTTACGGCAACTGAAACGGAGATAGGGAATATAGTGGCGCTCAGGCGTCATCTGATCGCTCTGGAGGACTAAGCGGCGTGAATTCGCTCGGTCGTCAAGTTTGGCCACCAATTTCTCGATTGGTGTGCATGACCATCAATGTTGGTAGGTCACCCAAGGCCGCTTTCTCGCTAAAGTCGCACTGTACCCTGAGGCTACGAGCCTCACGGGAAGCGGGGTAGGCTAGCCTTGTGATCCCCCGAGGCTGCCTACTGAGCCGGCGGCACGTGATAGGAACAGCGCCTTTCCACCTCGGATGGCGGCGCCAAGTCATGTCGCCCTAAGTATCCGGCGAAGCGGATGCGGCAGAGATGGCGCCTTTAACCATCCTCCCCCGGTGGAAAAACGTGCTGAGTCGCATCCGCGCTGCCTTCTCGAACGCGCCGATTGACTAGTTTTAGCGCCTACCGGTTGATTGGCGTGATACACCCTGACAACCTCATATTGAGGATCGAACGCACCTTCTTCGATACGAAAAACCAGCGTGGAGCGCGCCCCCGGTGAACGGCGGGAGGTTTTTGGGTCGAAAGCAACTCATGCGCGATCCGATTGGCCAATCCTGCTCCGCCGAAGAGCCGCACCGGCCGAAGCTTGAAGTCATAGCGGCGATCAGTCTTGAACGTGCAGTGGACTGGCTGAGCGCCAATTCGGGGCGGAGGCCCCTGCGGCTGCCGGTGATTGCAAGTGCGCCAATGGGCTATCGTCTAAGCGAAAACGTCGAATTACTCTCCTCGGCAAGTGGCGCCGATGGGCCGCTTTTGTTTGTAAAGTTGCAGTTCAAGTCTGTCAGCTTTCGGTAAGCCAGCTTCGATAAAGAATGGCTGGGTTTAGCGGGGGCGTGGCAGGGACAGCGCATGAGCTGAAGGACCACCATGTGCCGAGTTACGCTTCCGTTAAGCTCATTGCAGTGCGGACGCGGCAGGGATAGCGCCTCATGATGCCCCCAGGCCTCCAGGCGCCGAGCCGCGTTCGCACTGCTTCCAACTCACGGGTTAGGTCTAATTCTGGCTATTTCGCTCGTTCTCCGAGCGATGCGCGCCCGATCTGGTTGTTGCCGCCGCGTGAGGCTGAATTTTGTGCTTAGCTGAGTGGCAGGGACAGAGCGCTGCCCCTGTGTATGCTTGGGGGATAAACACCGAATTAAGTTCCGCCAAGTTGAGCTGACGGTCCGGGCGGGCAGGGACTGCCTCTTCTCCAAAGCAACCACGGGGGCGCCGGCCCGCGCCTGCACTGCCTCCGATGAATCATCAATAACCTTCTGGAAGAGAAGGAGCAGGCCTGGCTGAATGCGTTGCTGTTGTCTTGGTGCAATTATGTCCACCATTGGGAGACTTGACCGACAGCGCCGCCATACTTCAATCGGTAGTCCCTCTCGGGCTTCCGAACTCTCGGACAATCATACCAACGAACTTCTTCCATCGCGCTCGGACTGGATTTACTCCGCCAACTTTTGCTCATGCGCTTGGCCTGTCATTCTCTTCAATGCAACGCCCCCGTGTCTGGACATGCGGTGCCAATTTGTTCAAAGACAGAGACCCACCTAGGAGGCCGCCGACGAGGATAGGATCAACCAATTTTGGTAGGTGCCCTTCGATACTTCTCCAAGTTACTACTTTGTGGCCCTGAGAATTTGAGCCTCATGGGAGCAAAGGTGGCCAGCCCCGATCTTCGTGACTGGGTTGGCCACCAGCGCTTGCGACATGAGCCACAGGGCAGCTATAGGCCGAGAGATGCATATGTTCCAGCGGCATATCGCCTCCCTGCGGTCGCAAGCGCTTGCGGTACTTGCAGCTAATCAGGCTCGTGCCGTCGATCAGTCTGTGGGTCATCAGACCGCCAAGTCACCACATTCAACATCGAAGAAGTTCAGGCGATGCTCGCCATACTCGATTGCGTGAAACACAACCTGCGGCCGAAGGAAGCACGACAGATCGCTTCGCGCATACGCGCGGTGTAGAGGGGCCGCACCGGCGGAAGCCAGTTCGGGTAGGATGTCTTTGAGACCAGATGTGGGCTTTCGCAGGTCGGCCAGCAGATCATGAAAGAGAATCGAAGCTTTACCTCACGCAGGCAGGATCAAATGGACACCTAAACAAATTGGCTTCTGATCCCGAAGCCCGAGGGAGAGGCTATTGTGCCGAGCGCGATCGTAAGTGGCCTGAGAGGATGCAGCCGCGCTGCAATTTAAAATCCCGGCCAACATCGTGCAGCCGAGCGTTCCCACAAGGAACGGGTGGATGGATTGCGATTGATCAACACAAAGCCAAATCCTGCCTGCCACACGCGCTGACGAGTGTCACAAGGGGCCATACTGGAAAATAAATCGCAACCGACGTCAGCACGCAAATTATCGATGCAGACCCGAGTGGTCGCCGACTTTGGACGGCCGGCCAGCGAGTCGGTCGAAGCGGAACACGGCCGCCTGAAAACCTGCAAGCCAAGAAAGTCTTCTGGCCTTGATGGCGCAACCAAATGGCATTTTTATCCATCAGCAAGCCTTTTTCGAGACGTCAATTTCTTTTCCTCTTGCCGATCTTGACAATTTTCTTCCACGCTCCGTAGGAAGGTACCGAGCTGCGCGGAACCTCAACGTTCTTCAAATGAGAAAAGTATTCGCTGCCAACCATGAGAGGGAAGCCAACCTTCAATGTCGCGGCGCGATCACCCTCGATCCACAGCCCGATTTCAGCGGCCATTCCACCAATGAGATTCGTGAAGATCCGGAACAAGAACTCCGGGGCGCCGATTTCGGCCAAGGTCAGTCTCGGCACACGCAGGCCGCGTCGTTGTGTTCTCAATGGCTCAACCCGACAAGCCCGTGACCAAATCATTGTTTGCTGTTCGTCCTTTGGGCGAACTGAGTTGAGGCCGAAGAGCAAAATCAAACTGAGGTCCAAATGAGCCACGTTTCGGAGCAGCTGATCGACCGAATTACAATTCCCTTTCTGCAGCGGTGGAAGCAAGACGGCCGGCGTATCGTCATGACAACGGCCTACGACGCGGTTGCGGCGCGTATCGCGGACCCTACAGTAGATATTATTCTCGTCGGTGACAGTGTAGGTAACGTTTGCCTTGGCTTCGAAAACACGCTTCCAGTGAGCGTTGCGATGATGAATCATCATCTGGAAGCCGTAGTACGCAGTAAGCCTCGTGCTCTGCTCGTCGCCGATATGCCTTTCCTTAGCTATCACGTCAGTGTCGGGGAAACCATACGCAACGCCGGGGGATTTCTGCAGCGAGGTGCGGCTGCGGTGAAACTCGAGGGCGGCGGCAAGAGAATCGACATGGTGCGTGCCCTTGTCGATTGCGAGATTCCCGTGATGGGCCACCTTGGCCTTATGCCCCAGAGCGTCAATGTCATGGGTGGCTTCAAAGTGCAGGGCCGAAAAGCGGACGAAGCGCTGCGTCTTCTCGATGATGCTCATCATCTGCAGGAGGCCGGCTGTTTCGCTTTGGTACTGGAGGGCATTCCGGCCGAGCTCGCCGCTCGAGCGACCGATTCCTTGACAATACCAACGATCGGAATCGGTGCTGGCCCGTACTGTTCGGGGCAGGTCCTCGTGTTTCACGACGTGCTCGGTCTGACTGAAGGTCATCGGCCCAAATTCGTCCGCGCCTATGCGGAAGGCTTTCAGCAGTTGCAAGATGCGCTTTCTCGCTGGGCCGCGGATGTCCGCTGTGGTGCATTCCCCGGAGCGCAAGAGTCCTATCGACTTCCGGAAGGGATCGGCGAGGCTATTGCCAACTGGGTGCCGTCTAATTCAATTTAATGTAGAGTACGAAATGCAAACAATCACCACCGTCGCTGAACTTCGCCATACCCTTGAAAAATGCCGCAGTGCCGACCAACGGGTCGGTTTCGTGCCGACAATGGGCTATTTGCACGATGGTCACCTGGCGCTAATCGCGGCGAGCCAGGCGAAATGCGATGTGACCGTCGTAAGCATCTTCGTCAACCCGACTCAGTTCGGACCAAATGAAGATCTCAGCAGCTATCCACGCGACTTCTTGCGTGATGAAGAACTGTGCCGCGGTCGGGGTGTCACGATCCTCTTCGCGCCCGGTGCGCATGAAGTTTATCCGAGCTATTTCGAAACCTTCGTTGAACCGGGCGATCTCGCGAAGCCACTGTGCGGAGCCTTCAGGCCTGGACATTTTCGTGGCGTCGCGACTGTCGTATGCAAGTTGTTCAACATGGTGCAGCCCGATGTCGCGTTTTTTGGGCAGAAGGATTTTCAGCAATGCGCCGTCGTGCGTCGCATGGTAGTTGATCTCAATCTCCCGATCGAGATTGTCACCGTACCAACCGTTCGCGAGCATGATGGCCTCGCAATGAGCAGTCGCAACCGCTATCTCAGCGAAGCAGAGCGTCAGCAGGCCCTTGCGATCAGTCGCGGACTGTCAGCAGCGCTCGATGAATTTCGCTCGGGAGAGCGCGAAGTTGAAAAGCTGATTGCAGTCGCGAAGAGGCATTTAAAGGCTGTCGACAGACTACAGTATCTTGAACTTGTCGACGGTGACACGCTCAAAACCGCCGACAGTCCACTGCGGCGCCCCGCGGCGCTTTGTGCGGCCGCTTACGTTGGCTCAACGCGGCTGATCGATAACGTCATATTGACTTTGCCAACCCTGTAGCGCAATGCGTAGCTATGCCGCTTGCAGCATATTAAGCTGAAGAAGCACTCAAGGCTTTGTTCCGACACCGCATTGTGGCGGCAGCAGAGAGCAAGCTCCCACGCGACCTTGTTCGGCGAGTTGGCGAAGCGATAGCGCATGCGCACGTTTTATATCAGCCGTGAACTTCGTGTCGCTGGCAAACCCGCAAGTCGTGCAGGTGATCAGCGGGCCCTTCGGCAAACCTTCGTATAGTGCTTCACAGCCGACGCTATATCACCTACTTACCTTTGTAGAGTTGAGCACCAGTCAGATCGTTTGTAATTTCAATGTTGAACCTGGATCGTCCGATCTAAGGGGCCGTGCGAAGTCTGAACTGATGCCTTGCAAAGGAGTCGGCGCGTTCCGATCAGGTGTTGAGCCGAACATCTGGGTCAACCGCCTTTTTGGTCTCATAGAAGGTGCCGTTATTGAGATCGCGATAAGCCGCGAGATCGGCGGAACAGCATTCAAAGAGCCACGAAGAGATTGGAAGCGGAGAATAGGGCGTCTGCGCTCGCGGACGTGTGGGCGACTTGGAGCAGCCAATAGCTCGTCGCTCGTATTAGCGTCTTTGGTACAGTCGCCGTCTTGATAATTATCGCCCTGGTGTAAGTTGCCGGCGAATTTGCAGCCCACTCTTGAAGGATAAGTCGACATGGCATTTACCGAGCTTTTCATCAAGCGTCCGGTACTGTCTATCGTCGTCAGCCTCTTGATCTTGCTGACCGGCCTGCGTGCCGCTACCCTACTGCCGATCCGGCAATATCCCAAGCTATCGAGCACGGTCGTTGCTATTACCACCTCCTACCCTGGTGCCTCCGCCGAAATGATACAGGGGTTCATCACCACGCCCCTCGAGCAAGCAGTCGCCTCCGCAGAGGGCGTTGACTACATCACTTCCTCGTCTGTGCTTGGCAGTTCGACGATCCAAGTGCACGTCAAGCTTAATTTTGATCCGAACGAAGCGCTCACGGAGGTGCTCTCCAAGGTTAACTCAGTCAAATACCTAATTCCTAAGGAATCAGACGATCCGGTTGTCACAAAGTCAACTGGCCAAGCCACTCCTGTGATGTTTGTCGCCTTCTCAAGCGAGGAACTTCCGGCCAGTGCGATCTCCGACTACCTCTCGCGCGTAGTACAACCCGTTATTTCAACGGTCGACGGTGTCGCAACAGCAGAGATGCTGGGCGGCCAGAGTTTTGCGATGCGACTTTGGCTCGATCCTACGAAAATGGCCGGGCACGACGTGTCGCCGGCTGAAGTTTCAGCTGCAATTGCCGCTAACAACTTCCAGGCTGCGGCCGGCCAGATCAAAGGCTATTTCACTATCTCTGATGTTACGGCCAATACTGATCTTCGAAGTGTCTACGATTTTAAGCGGATGATCGTCAAAGCCAATGACGGCGGACTTGTGCGCATTGAGGACATTGCATCAGTCGAGCTTGCCGCCCAGGCGACAGACACTAGCGTCACGATGAACGGTGAGCATGCGGTTTTTATAGGCGTGCAGGCAAGTCCACAGGGCAATCCGCTAAAGATAGTGCAAGGCGTACGCGCGTTGTTTCCGGAAATTGAGCGTAACCTGCCGCCATCCATGAGGATGAAAGTGGCCTACGACTCCACCACATTTATTCAATCGTCTATCGACGAAGTGGAGAAGACGCTCGCTGAGGCAGCCGCCGTCGTGGTAGTTGTGATCGTTCTGTTCCTGGCCTCGCTGCGGTCGGTCATCATTCCTGTGGTCACTATTCCGTTGTCGCTGATTGGCGTCTGCGGCATGATGCTGGTGCTGGGGTTTTCGTTTAATCTGCTGACTCTGCTTGCGATGGTTCTCGCGATCGGTCTCGTTGTCGACGACGCGATCGTGGTGGTGGAGAACATTCATCGCCATTTAGAAGAAGGTGAGACGCCCCTACGGGCGGCGACAAGCGGCGCGCGCGAGATCGTCGGTCCCGTTATCTCTATGACGATTACCTTGGCCGCGGTATATGCCCCAATCGGATTTCTCGGCGGCCTCACTGGCGCCTTATTCCGCGAATTCGCGTTTACGCTAGCAGGAGCGGTGATTGTGTCGGGGGTGATCGCTTTGACGCTGTCGCCCATGATGTGCTCGCTATTTCTGAGGCGCGCCGACGGGGGGCGATTTGCGCGGGTTGCGAACCGCGGCTTCGGCGCCATAACGCTATGGTACGGCCGCAAGCTCGACCGCTCGCTTGACTATCGCCCAGTTGCCGGTCTGTTCGCGCTGACCATGCTGGGCCTTGTTGCCTTTCTCTATATGAATATTTCCAAGGAACTTGCGCCGGAGGAGGATCAAGGTATCGTATTCGTGCTCATGAAAGCACCGAAATACGCCAATATCGACTACCTCGACTATTACGGTACCAAGCTTGGAAACATGTTCAAGAAGTTTCCAGAGACTGACGTGAGCTTCGTGCTTAATGGCGCTAGCGGAAAGCAGAGCGGCATGGCGGGTATGTTGCTCAAACCGTGGGGCGAGCGCACGCGATCATCGACTGCATTAAAGTCGCTTGTCCAGACGGAACTATCGAAGATTGAAGGCATTAACGCGTTTGCCTTTAGCTTGCCTCCCCTTCCAGGCGGTACGGATGGCTTACCAGTGCAGATGGTCCTCAATTCGACGCTTGGCTTTCAATCTATCTACGAGGAGATGTCGAAGCTAAAGGATGCCGCGCAGAAGAGCGGTCTGTTTGTGGTGAGCGACTCGGATCTCGAGTTCAACCAACCGGTGGTACGAATCAAGGTTGATCGTTCCAAGGCTAACGAGCTTGGGATTACCATGCAGACTATCGGTAACGCGCTCGCTACCTTACTTGGGGGAAACTACGTCAACCGCTTCAATTTGCAGGGCCGCTCTTACCAGGTGATCCCGCAGGTGCCACGAGAGGAACGCTTGGCGCCGCAAGCAATAGGCAGTTATTATGTAAAGACCGCGACCGGATCGATGCTTCCGCTGTCTACTATAGTCTCCATCGAGACTGCGATCGATCCGAACGCGCTCACCCACTATAACCAACTAAATTGCGCGACCTTTCAGGCCGTGCCAATGCCCGGAGTCACGATGGAGCAGGCTTTGGATTTCCTAGAAGCCGAGGCGAAGAAACTGCCCTCGGGCTTCAGTCACGACTTCCTGGCCGATGCTCGCCAGTATGTGCAGGAGGGCAACCAACTCGCGATTACATTTGCGTTTGCACTGATCATCATATTCTTGGTGCTTTCAGCCCAGTTCGAAAGTCTGCGGGATCCGCTCGTCATTATGATCAGCGTGCCGATGGCAATGGTCGGTGCCTTGCTTCCGCTATTCTTTGGCTGGGCAACCATGAACATCTACACGCAGGTTGGACTGTTGACACTTGTCGGGTTAATTTCTAAGCACGGCATCCTAATGGTTGAGTTCGCCAATGAGCTTCAGCTCAGGGAGAGACTCGACCGTCGCTCGGCCATCGAGATGGCCGCGCGCGTCCGATTGCGCCCAATCTTGATGACCACGGCGGCAATGGTGGCGGGCTTTATACCCTTGTTGACTGCAACGGGAGCTGGCGCGGCGAGCCGCTTCTCGATCGGGCTCGTCCTCGCCGCCGGCATGTCTGTTGGCACGCTGATCACGCTATTCGTGCTCCCAGCGCTCTACGTCACGATCGCATCCAACCATCGTGGCCCTGCGAGCCGCGACCGCGCGAACCTTGCCGAGCTTCACTTCACCAACGCTCCTGATGCCGAGATGGCCAAGCAATGACCGCCAAACCATCAGGTGTGCTCCGCACTCGGATCACTTCTCGTTCCATGCGCGTCGAGAATTCACGCCCTATGGTGCAAAGTTGGATGTCTCATTTGCTCGGCGCAGCACGTTGATGATCCGCTGCCGCCTGCTAAGTTGAAGCTGGGCCGGATGTTTACGGCCAGCGAACGCGTAAGCTGGATACTTCGGAGCCAAAAAGAATCAGTACTCTCTTCTTGAAAAGGTGGACTAGCCATCCGCGGAACGCTCTGCCGGCTCATTGCTTGTTATGATTTATTAGGGACGCAGACTGCTTTACCGAGATCAAGAAGATCACTCTGACACCGTCGATCGCTCTCAGCGCGAAAAGCCCGATATGCCAGCTGAATGCCGTTATTGAGCGAGGTGGTGGCACGCCAGCCGAGCGCCGACAGCCGACCGACGTCAAGCAGCTTCCGCGGCGCTCCGTCGGGGCGCGAAGTGTCGAAGCTGATCTCACCGCGAAAGCCGACGGCGGCGGCAACCATGAGTGCCAACTCGGCAATGCTGATGTCCTCGCCGGTGCCTATATTGACCGGTTCTGGGGAGGAATAGGTCTTCATCAAATGGATGCAGGCGTCGGCGAGATCGTCGACGTAAAGAAATTCGCGGCGCGGCGCGCCGGTACCCCACACCACGACGTTGCTGGCGCCCGATATTTTCGCCTCGTGGAACCGACGGATCAGACCGGCAAAAACGTGACTGTATTCAGGGTGATAATTATCTCCGGGGCCGTAGAGATTGGTTGGCATCACGCTGATGAAATCGGCGCCATACTGGATGCGATAGGCCTCGGCCATCTTGATGCCAGCGATCTTGGCGATGGCATAGGGTTCGTTGGTCGGCTCCAACGGCCCAGTCAACAGCGAGTTCTCTCGCAGCGGCTGCGGTGCCAAGCGAGGATAGATGCACGAGGAGCCGAAGAACATCAGCTTCTCGCATTTGTTGGCATAAGCCGCCTGGATCACGTTGCTTGCTATTGCCAGATTGTCGACGAGGAAGTCGGCGCGCAGGGTATTATTGGCGACGATTCCGCCGACCTTGGCGGCCGCCAGGAAGACGACCTGCGGCCGCTTCGCGGCGAACCAGGCATTCACTGCGGATTGATCGCGCAGATCGAGCTGGCTGCGTGACGGCGTTAAGAAATCGACCTGCTCGTGCGCCAGCCGGCGCATTAGCGCCCCGCCGACCATGCCGCGGTGGCCTGCCACGAACACCGTCTTGCCTTTGAGCTCAAACGCCGCACCCGCCATTTGCTGCGTCCTTTCTGGCTTGTATGAGATCGCTGGCGACCATTTCCTTCACCAATTGCGAGAACGGCGTCTTCGCTGCCCAGCCGAGTTTCGCGCGCGCCTTGCTGGGGTCGCCGATCAGGAGATCCACTTCGGTCGGACGGAAATAGGTCGGATCGACCTGCACCAGGGTCTTGTCTGTTGCCTTGTCGACTCCGATCTCCTCGACGCCCTTGCCGCGCCATTCGATGCAGCGATCGACCTCAGCAAACGCCAGCTCGACGAACTCTCGGACCGACTGCGTCTGGCCGGTCGCGAGCACGAAGTCATCGGGTTCGTCGGCCTGCAGGATCCTATGCATGCCCTCAACATAGTCGCGGGCATGACCCCAGTCGCGCTTAGCATCGAGATTTCCGAGATAGAGCTTGTTCTCGAGGCCGACCTCGATGCGGGCGACACCGCGCGTGATTTTGCGTGTCACGAACGTCTCGCCTCGAATAGGGCTCTCGTGGTTGAACAGGATGCCGTTGCTCGCGAACAAACCATAGGCCTCACGGTAGTTTACCGTGATCCAATAGCCATAGAGCTTGGCGACGCCATATGGCGAGCGCGGATAGAATGGCGTGTTTTCCTTCTGTGGCACCTCTTGCACGAGGCCGTAAAGCTCCGAAGTCGAGGCTTGGTAGAAGCGCGTTTCCTTCTCAATGCCGAGGATGCGGATGGCTTCCAACAGCCGCAAAACACCCACGGCGTCGGCATTGGCCGTGTATTCCGGGCTCTCAAAACTGACCTGAACGTGGCTCTGAGCGGCAAGGTTGTAGATCTCGGTCGGCCGAATCTGCTGCACTAGGCGGATCAGGTTGGACGAATCCGTCATGTCCCCATAGTGCATCAGGAACCGCACATCGCCGGCATGAGGGTCCTTGTAGAGATGATCGACGCGCGCGGTGTTGAAGGAGGACGACCGGCGCTTGACCCCATGCACGGTGTAGCCGAGACCGAGCAAATGCCGAGCGAGATATGCGCCATCCTGCCCGGTGACGCCGGTGATCAGCGCAATGCGCCGGTTTGAATTGTGAGCTGCCATGGTCTCCCTTAATTGCACCGGAAAAGTCCTGCTCTGAAAAACAATCGCGAAGCCGCTTCCGGAAGAATCTAGACGCGCACGTGCGCTCCAAGCTCAAATAAAGGAGGCCTTCGTTAGCCTCAAGTCATACACGCCACGAAGGAATACACACCATATACATTGATTTAGAGGTGGAGCGATTGATGCCAACACATTGATCTAAAAAATGAACGCCAGCCACGTCGCAACGGCCATGATCCTGAGCAGGCGAAAGAAAATTGTAATCGCCGTACGTCCACCAGGCGCGCTTGCCGCCTGCCGATATTTCCAATGAGAGTGCCAACTGTCTGCTGCTTTCTCCTCTTGCGTCTGTATGCATTCTGGCAGTCTCATGATGACGCGGAAGAGCGAGGGTGCAGGCTTTGAATAGAAGAGCAGTCTTGACGGTCGACAAATCGCACGTCCTAGGCAAATTGCGGCAGGCAATGGACGGCCGGCGGAAAACAGTGAGATAAGGGCTGACAAACGTTGGTATAGACCGCGGAACCTTTCGATATCTAAAGTTTACGTTCGTACAATGGAGCTTGGGCCCCGATCCTCTAACTTGACCGAACGCAAGTTGTCTCAGTCCAAGCATGACAAGTCTCTTAAACGCGCGCCGGAGCAGCCTTTCCAGGAAGACTGGACAATTGAAGCTCGAACACCGCTGCGCAGCTGTATCACCGCCAGACCATGTGGAGGACTTGGCCAACTTTCGTTTTATATCTGAAAGAGAGAAGCCGAGACGAAACGAGCCTCCTCTAAGAGTCTATCCGTAAGACGCACCGACTCAGTCGCTGCCGCACCAGCGTCGTTCGGTAGGGCCAGTATTGCTGCGTTCGTTTTGGAAACTTAAAGCGGGGGTGGCGAGATGACTAATCGTGAAGGGCGATCTGTTCGAATATCCTCGATTATGGAGCCAGACTATTTGGTCGACATCTTCACTGCGGCTTGAAACGACGACAGCCATCGGTGCTACCGAGCGAGTCTGTTTGCGCGGAGCTGCATGTCCCTATGCAGGCCCACCAAAACGTTTGCCTCTCGTCGAGGAGGTCACGCTGTGGGCGGCACCGTTGCAGTTTCTGCTCGATCGCGAGCTAAAAGGTGGAATGAATTTGGATGAACGATGATTGGTGAGACAGAGTTAAATCAGGCCAACGAAGCGGCCGCCGAACATCCCGAACTTGAAACCCGTCGCCTTCTGGCAAGCGAATTGTGCCACGGGGCTGCCATAGCGCGAACGCCGGACTCGTTGAAGTTGGGCTGCATGGATTGATATGTGTGGAATTATTGGTATTTTGGGCCGCGGTCCGGTCGTTGGGAAGTTGGTCGCGGCGCTCAAGCGATTGGAATATCGTGGCTACGACTCAGCGGGTGTCGCGACTCTCGAAAGTCTGCGTGTCGAGCGCCGCCGCGCTGAAGGCAAGCTGAGAAACCTTGAGGAGCAGCTGCGCCATAGCACTCCGGCGGGTCAAAGCGGCATCGGCCACACCCGCTGGGCGACTCATGGAAAGCCGACGGAGAGCAACGCTCATCCGCATGCGACGGAAAGTGTAGCAGTCGTTCATAACGGGATCATTGAGAATTTCCGCGAGCTCCGAGCCGAGTTAGAGCGGAATGGAGCTGACTTCAAATCAGAGACGGACACCGAGGTGGTGCCGCATTTGGTCGAGTCGTATCTCAAGAATGGCTACTCGCCTCAGGATGCGGTACAGGCGTCGCTGCCGCGGCTGCGCGGTGCCTTCGCCTTAGCATTCCTCTTCAACGGTCACGACGATCTTTTGATCGGTGCGTGCAAAGGCTCGCCCCTTGCGATCGGACATGGCAGCGGTGAAGTGTATCTAGGATCCGACGCGATCGCGCTCGCGCCTTTGACCGAGACGATTACCTATCTTGAAGACGGTGACTGTGCCGTGCTTACGCGCACGACTTGCGTGATCTATGGCGCACACGGCTCTGTCGTCCAGCGGGAAACCTCAAAGTCCGTTGTATCGTCTCTCCTTGCGGATAGGGCGAATTATCGCCACTTCATGGCTAAGGAAATTCACGAGCAGCCGGCAGTAGCCGGCAAGACTTTGAGCCATTATCTGGATAGCGCAGCCAAGCGCGTCGCCATTCCGCTGACATTGCCGTTCGACTTCAATTCCATTCAGCGTATCTCAATTGTTGCGTGCGGCACGGCAAGTTACGCTGGCCACATCGCCAAATATTGGTTTGAGCGGCTGGCGCGTCTATCTGTCGAGATCGATGTAGCCTCTGAGTTCCGGTACCGGGAAGCGCCTTTGCGTCCTGGCGATCTCGCGATTGTCATCTCGCAGTCGGGTGAGACCGCCGACACGCTAGCTGCGTTGCGATACGCCAAGGACCAGGGCTTACACACGATATCTGTAGTTAATGTTGCGACATCGACAATCGCACGCGAGAGCGAATCCGTTCTCCCGACGCTGGCTGGACCGGAAATCGGCGTCGCGTCCACCAAGGCATTCATTTGCCAGCTGATGGTATTGGCGGTGCTTGCTGTCACAGCAGGTAGAGAGCGAGGCAAGCTGTCAAGGATCGATGAAGCGAACCTCGTGCGAGAGCTCGTTGAAGTGCCGCGTTTGATTGCTGCGGCCCTGTTGGCCGAGCCTCAGATTGAAAAGCTCGCGCGTTATATGGCCGGCGCGAGGGCCGCAATCTATCTCGGTCGTGGCGCATCGGCGCCTCTGGCGTTTGAGGGCGCGCTTAAGCTAAAGGAAATTTCCTATATTCCCTCGCAAGGCTACGCCGCCGGGGAACTCAAGCACGGGCCAATCGCGCTGATCGATGAGGCTATTCCGGTAGTCGTGATCGCGCCTTACGACCGCGTCTTCGACAAAACCGTCTCGAACATGCAAGAAGTGGCCGCTCGGGGCGGCAAGATAGTCCTGATCACCGATGCGAAGGGGGCTTCGGAAGCGACGGTGGATACACTCGGCACCATCGTGCTGCCGACAATGGCCGCAAGCTTTACGCCGATGGTCTATGCTATTCCGGTCCAGCTCTTAGCTTACCATACCGCTGTCGCAATGGGCGCGGACGTGGATCAGCCGCGAAATCTCGCGAAATCGGTCACTGTGGAATGAGGCTGAAATGTTTTTGTCCAGGCCTAGAAGTCTCGGTCGACCCGCTCGGGCTTGCGTTTCGTTACCTCGGTTGGGTGATAGAATTCAACTAGTTTCTAATCCGGGAAATTGCTCGTAGCTGGCCACATCAACCAATGCGGCTGTCAGCCCGATTGGTCTGATATCTAAACGCTCGGCCGGCTCGCTTTGTGCTGATAGCCTCATTTCAAATTAGGTCGCTACATCCGTCGGCGGACATGAGTGGCTGTTGCTCACTGGCGGGAACTGCTGCGCGTCAACGCGAGCGCGGACCTGAAGGGGACTGCGCGTGGCCAAATCGCTGCTAACTGGAAGTATTCAGAGCGAGTTGCAGTTCCGTGCGAAACGATGCTCGGTAGTGGGGATCTTCGTTCCGATGTGTTTTGGATCAGACATGAACTCAAGCCTGGGGGTGGAATCAGATGCCGCCTCGATCGCCATATGCCTTCAGCGCGTTGTCCAGACACTTGAGTAGCTCTTTTCCGCCAAGCGGTTTGGCGAGAAATCCCATCGCTCCCGCGTCCATAGCCGAGGCGCGCACGCGCTCGTCGGGGAAAGCTGTAATGAAGATGAACGGTGCGTCGTAACCACGCGTCCGCACCTCTGCCAAAAGATCCAGCCCGCTCATCGCTGACATCTGCACATCGGTAATGACACAGGATGTCTCGGCCAACTGCGGCGACAGCAGGAGTGCCTCGGCGGACGAAAATATTTGCACGTCGTAGCCACGCGATTTCAAAAGGTTTTCTGTCGCCGCACGGACCGAGGCGTCGTCGTCGACGACAGAAATCAAAGGCGTGGACAAGATGAGCCCTCCCAACGCAGTACAGCGGCTATCGAAGCGCTAGCCACTTTCGGCGAAAAGTGGGCTTAAGTGATAGACTTGTAAAATCATACTTGGGTTTGTTCAGGACGATTGGAACTAATTCCCAGCGTCTCGCTCATCCTGATCAAGTCGGCCAGCGAGCGGGCACGCATTTTTTTCATGACGTGTCCGCGATAGATTTTGACGGTAATCTCCGCGAGCCCGAGTTCGGCGGCTATCTGTTTGTTCATCAGGCCGCCTGCGACAAGTCTCATCACTGCCTGCTCTCGGGGGCTTAGGGTCTCAAATAGCGACTGCAGGTTCGCGACGGCTCGCTGAGCTTCCCGTCTCTTGCGATCGCGTTCAGTCGCCGCAACGACGGCATCAAGCAGCTCCTGATCGCGGAATGGCTTGCTGAGAAAATCGACGGCACCTCCCTTCATGGCCCTGACAGTCATGGGAATGTCGCCATGGCCGGTAATGAAAATGATCGGGATGTGTATGTTCAACCTGGCCAGCTCGGTCTGGTAGTCAAGGCCGCTCAGGCCTGGCAGTCGAACATCAAGAACTAGACAGCTGGTGACGTCCGGAATTTGGGTCTGCAGCATCTCCCGGGCCGATCCGAACGCGATGACCTCCAACCCCACCTGTTTAAAAAGGTTCGTAAGCGAACGGCGCACGGAGATGTCATCCTCAACGACAAAGACGATCGCCTTCGTCGAGGCCTCGGCATTGCTGCCTTCACCTGGCGAATCAAATCGTTCTGTCACAACACGGCCTCCTTATGCAGCGGCAGGGTGAACTGGAAGGTCGCGCCCGGTCCATTTTTGGGGACCATTGACAGCCGTCCTCCATGAGCTTCCACGATCGAACGGCAGATCGAAAGGCCCATTCCAAGGCCGGTCGACTTGGTAGTGAAGAAGGGATCCAGGACGTGGTCCGCGTCCTTCTCGGCTATGCCGACGCCGCAATCGGCCACAGCGAGCTGCACGTGTCCCAGATCGTCCTTGGATGAATGAATCAGAAGTTCGCGCGGCCGGTCTGTAACTGCGTCCATCGCCTCGATTCCGTTCATCACCAGGTTAATGATCACCTGTTGTAGCTGAATTCGATCACCGAGGATCATAGGCAACGCGGCCGTCAACTCGGTTCGCAACCTCACCCGGTGGCTCACCAGCTCTCGTGTTACCAGCGCAATGACGTCCTTAACTACCTCATTAATATCGAGCGGCACCATCTCAATTTCGCCTTTCTTCGCGAGCGCGCGAACGCGACGGATCACCTCGCTTGCCCGAATTGCGTCTTCGATGATCCATTCCACGGAGGAACGCGCGGCGGCAAGATCAGGAGCCTCGCGACCCATCCAGCCGAGGCACGCCTCGGAGTTGTTGATAATAGCGGCGAGAGGCTGGTTTATTTCGTGGGCGATCGAGGTTGTCAGTTCTCCTAACGCTGTTACTCGCGTCACATGTGCAAGCTCCGCTTGCGCTTTCCGTAGTTCTTGTTCGGCTTGATCGGCGCGAATGGTAGCGGTAATGTCAGTGCTCACGCCACGGTAGCCAAGGAAAGTACCATTTCCATCGAAAAACGGCTTGCCACTCGTGCGGACATATATTGGAGATCCAAACCGATTCTGCGTACGATAAACGAGGTCCCTAAATGGCTGGTGCGCCTGCAACGTCGCCCGATGCTGCCGCCACTTCTCGGGTTCCTCTTCGAGGTCGCACGCGATGTCCCAGCGAAAGAGGCCCGTCAATCCTGTGGCCAAAATTCCCGCAGCGCTGGTGTGCTCAGACACGTGAGTGACCTGGTGATCCGGCCCGGTCTCCCAGAGCCAGTCGGAAGCTGTTTCGGCGTAGTCGCGAAAGCGCTGTTCGCTTTCGCGCAACGCGGCAAGTGTGTTTTCCAGGCGTTCCTTAGCTGCGTGTTGCTCGGTCACATCCATATGCGTTCCGATCAACTCGCGGACCATACCATCACTGCCGACCACCACGTGCGCAACGGAGTGTATGCGTCTTATCCCGCCATCTGGTACAAGGATACGGAAATCATATTCGAACCGCCGCTCCTTAAGTTCAATCGCTTGGCGCTGCACCTCCTGTAGCCGCGGCAGGTCGTCCGGATGGATGCGTGATCGAATGGTCTCGATCGATACCGGCTCTTGTGGGCTAAAGGCAAACAGACGATCGACCTCGGCGGAGCGATACACGAAATCTAGACCGTGGACATCCCAGGCCCAACTTCCTGTGTGAGTGAGATGCTGGGCCTCTGCCAGATACGCCTCGCTGCGGCGCAACTGCTGTTCGGCTGTCCTCGCTGCCGTAACGTCGGTGGCTGCGCCAACAAACTCAATCTCGCCAGAAGCGGTTCGCGTGGCACGTGCCTGCGCGTGAATGTGCTTAATCGAGCCGTCCGGTAGCAGAAGCCGGTATTCGTGCTCGAAATCGCTCTGGTCTCGCATCGCGCGATCGATAATTTCTCTAACCGAAGCCCTATCATCTGGATGAGTGCGCTCAACGACGAGGTGCGGCTCGGGTTGCACGGTCTCAGGATCCAATTGGAAAATCCGAAATGTTTCCTTTGACCAGAAAGCCTCACCCGTAGTTGTGTTCCAGCTGAAGCTACCTGTGTGACTCAACTCCTGCGCCTGGGCCAAATGTGCTTCGCTCCGCTGTAGCGCAAGTTCGGTCCGCCTTCGCTCCGTGATATCTTCGCAGGCGATAAGCACAATGGGCCGCTGATCCGCCCAGAGCATGGCTTTGGCGTTTTCACGTACCCACAAGACCGAGCGGTCCTTCCTGACTTTCTGGGCATCCCACGTGCGCGTTTGTCCGACATTCTCAAGGCAGCTGCGAACGCATTCGCGAGCGAACGCGCGATCCTCCTCGAGAAATACGTCCAGCACACATCGGCCGATCAGTTCGGCACGAGTATAGCCGAGTTGTGTCGCGCCGAGCGTATTGACGTTGAGGATAGTACCGGCTTCATCGACCATGACGTACATGGCCGGGTTGTGCTCGAAGATCGCGCGCCAGAGTTTTTCGCGATCCTCCAAATCCGCCGCACTCCGCTGAAGTTGGGCTGCGGCCCCACGCGCAGTCTCTCGTTCCTGGCGGAGCTTGCCCATCAGGTACGTTCCCGCAACGGAGACAATAAAAAATGCAACGACGACTGGAAGATCGTGGGGGTCATCGAATCGCAGACTGAACGCCGGCGGCGCAAAGTAGTACGCGAGAACAGCGATCGCTGCGACGCAAAGCGCGGACGACGCGATGAAGATGCCCATTAACGAAAATAGCAATACTACTAACATATAGGCGAACGCCGCCGCGGCAAAATGCGCCTGAAGGTATACGCATATCAATGTAACGGCGGCGAGCGTCATGCCGCCGAAGGTGAACTGCGGGGCTGAACGTTTACGACTGCTGATCTGGACAAACATTTTGAGACCGTCCGGCCTGTTCTCCGGCGAGAGCTATAGCATTTTCGGCAAAAATGGGGCAATCTTCAACGCTTGGGTTTAGCGTGTGCGAGATTGGTCACCTCCGACCGAACTCAGCACGCGCCGGGAAAAAACGCATTATAAACATACGTATAATTGTCCTAAACTTTCCGATGGGTGTCACTGACGGGGCTGCAGGCGAAGCTTAAACGTCTGCTTTGCGCCGCCTCCGGTAGCCATTCGGCGCACTCGCTCGCTCGTTTGGCCGATGCACCCTCTACACCCGCTGCGTACTGCCGAACCACTCACCTCGCCGGCAAGGCCGCTTCTACGAAGAACTGCAAGTTCAGGCGCCGAAACAGACGCCGGCGTTACGTGAGTGCTACCTATCGGATCAGGCCATCACGAGTAGTCGCAAAAGACTCGTCTCCAACCGGTGTCGCTGGAATTGAGCGCCGACGCCGAAGCCAGCGCAGCCTTATATGACCCGCGACTGCTCCGTCGAGTGCCATCTAATCCAAGCTGATCACCGCCATGGCTTGAATGAGGCAGCGCGCATGAGGAAATGCCGCTTATTAAGAGTATTCGTCGGCGGAGAAATTCCCAGTTCGGCATGCGGAAATCACTCTTGATCTGGTTCGCCAAACGCTCCCCAAGCATTGCACCGCCGGTAGCCCCTGACCGCGAAAGAGAAGCCGCGAAAGGAGCCTCTACTTCTTTGCTCGCCTGCCTCTAGGATAAGCTGCCTGGCAGCGGTGCTGACCGAGGGCCCTACGCCAGAAGCGCACGGGATAAAGTTCGTGTCGGACGGGCGGCGGATAAGTTCCGGAACCTACCTCGTTGTGCTTGTCGAGTCGCTAGTGGTGGAAACGTTAGGCTGGTTGAGCCGAGACTGCAGCGTTGCGTGATCGAGCTCGCCTTCCCACCAGGATACGAACACGCACGCGATGCCATTGCCGATGATGTTGGTAAGGGCGCGCACCTCGCTCATGAACTTGTCGATCGAAAACACGATCGCCATGCCGGGCACCAGAGCTGGGTTTACCACCGACAATGTCGCAGCGAGCGTGATGAACCCTGCGCCGGTGACGCCGCTGGCTCCCTTCGACGTTAGCATTGCTACGAGCAAAATCGTGAGCTGCTGGCCAAACGTGAGATCGACGCCGAGTGCCTGCGCAATGAACAATGTTGCAAGTGTCATATAGATATTGGTGCCGTCGAGGTTGAAGGAGTAGCCAGTTGGCACCACCAGCCCGACCACCGGCTTAGAGCAGCCTAGCCGCTCGAGCTTCTCCATCAATTGCGGCAGCGCGCTTTCGGAGGACGAAGTGCCGAGCACGATTAGAATCTCGTCCTTGATATAGACAAGGAACTTGAATATCGAAAAGCCAACGAGGCGGGCGATTAGACCAAGCACTACCAACACGAATAGCGCGGCCGTCACGTAGAATAGCGCGATCAGACCGATGAGATTGCCGAGTGCTCCGGGCCCGAACTTACCGACTGTGAAAGCCATGGCGCCGAAGGCACCGATCGGAGCCGCTTTCATTATGATAGCGATCACCCCGAACGCCGCGTGCGCGACGTCGTCAATCATGCCGCGCAGACGCTCTCCCCGCTTTCCCAGCGCCATCAGCGAGAATCCGAAAAGGATCGCGAAAAGGAGAACTTGCAGAACATCGCCGCGAGCGAAGGCGCCGACCACGCTATCGGGAATGATGTTGAGAATAAAGTCGACGCTCTTCGAGGCTTCCGCCTGCTTGACGTAATTGGCGACCGCCGCAGCATCTGGCTTGACCGCAAGGCCATGGCCAATTCGTACCAGATTGCCCATAACGAGGCCCAACAGTAAGGCAAAGCTGGAAACAATCTCGAAATAGAACAGCGCCTTGACGCCGACGGACCCGACTTTCTTTGCATCCTGAATATGGGCAATGCCAGATGCGACGGTGCAGAATATAATCGGCGCGATCACCATCTTGATGAGCTTGATGAACCCGTCACCGAGCGCCTTAACCCAATCGTTGGTGGCGACAGACGGCAAGAGGCAGCCGAGCACCGCGCCAATCAAGATTGCGATTAGCACTTGCACGTAGAGTATCTTATACCAAACTTGCGACGCGCGTAGAGGCGATGCAGCTGCCATGGTAGTCATGACGCTTCCTTCCCGAAAATACTCGTTGAGACGCCGAGTCGCTGCGAGGCGACAGCGTCATACGAGACTCATCATTTTAGCCGTGTCCGATTGAAGGCAGTTCCGGGAGCCGGTGCGACCATCTAAAGGCAGGCGTTTAGTTGCGTTATCCATTTTCCGTAAGCAAGATCTGCACCAGATGTCCGAACTGGGCCGATCAACTAGCGGCCGACAACTCTTCTTTCGTCAGCGGCACCGGCTCACTGGTATGACCTCGTTCCCAAGGTCGAGCACAAAAATGGAGCATAGCGGGCTCAAGCGGCGTAACTTCCCGGCCGTAGGTGCGGAGTGCTGAGATCGATGCATCAATACGTAGCATCGGTAAAATTGATAATTTGGATTTCTGTATTTGCTGTATGGAAGCCCGGTTTAAGCACTATCTTGCGCGAAAAATTCTTGGCATGAGCTGCGTTGTGGCTAGCGGCTAAGCTCGTTCTTGCAAGGAGGGCGCCAAGGCTGCGCTGACGATCCGCATCAGCCAAGTCGGTCAGAAGCGGCATTCACTGGCGGGCCGTCGCACCCTTTTGCCAAGTCGCAGAAGCAGCCTACGGCGTTTCTTAGCTGCACCCTTTGTGTTGCCGCCATACACAGGCTTCCTGCGCGGCGCGAACCGTCTACCATTCTTAGTAACATCTTTTCGGGAGAAAAATTCCGATGCTTCGTTGTGCGGCTGTCGCTGTCTGCTCAGGAACAAAGGATGCCGGAACCCTGACAGAGCGTCGTTAGGTCCGCTCCAAAGCGGCATTGGCACGAACCCGACTTTCTCTCACATTTGAGGATAGAGACCTCAAGGTTCGTAAGCGGCACAAGAATTGCTGATGACAGTGAGAAACGACCTGTCAGATGAATCGAGGCGGACCCGCCACCGGGGTTGTCGATGAAGCTCGCGATGTTGGTCTTTCTCCTAGACGAGGCGCGCGTGAATTTGGCCGCGGCGACGACCTGCGGCGCGAGCAAATCGCGATTCGCGCCACATCACCAGGTGAGACCGGCGTACAAGCGATCGATGTCTCGATACGGTGACCTGCGCCCACCTGTGAGCTGACGCACGTGGATGTCGTTTGGGCAAAGATTTCGCAATCTGTTGTGCTCACGATCGAGCTCGCCAGCGTAACGACCGTGATCCTTCTCATGGTTGGAGTGCCCCTCGCTTGGTGGTTGGCGCGTTCGAAGACTCTCGCAAGTGAGGCGGTGGCCGCGGTTATCGTCTTACCGCTAGTGCTACCGCCCACGGCTCTCGGCTTTTGCGTAGTGGTTTTGCTTGGCCCCCACGGACCGGCTGGCGTTATCGCCTTTTTCTGAGGCGAGCGCACGCTCTCCTTTACTTTCGCAGGAATCGTGGTCGGATCGGTCCTGTCGGCGCTGCCGCTGGTCGTGCAGCCGATCCGCAACGCCTTTGTTGCGATGGACGATTGCCCGTTGGAAACGAACCGGCGCGTTTCGCCGTTGCATGCCTTCGGCGCCGTGAGCGCGCCGCTGGCGCGACTGGAGTTTGTCAAAGCCGCCCTAATTGGCTTTTCTCATACGATCGGCACATTTGGCGTGGTGATGATGATCGGGGCAATATTCCTGGGCGCACCAAAGTGCTGTCGGCTTACGTCGTAGACTACGTCCAGGCGGCGCGCTGGCGCGAAGCAAGCGTGCTTGTGGGTGGTATGATGATGTTCGCTTTGGCCATAATCTTCACTTTGGCGCTGCTCAACAGACATAGTGCCGGCAGGATTACCTAATCGTCTTAGATCTGCCGCCCGACGTATCTGAGCAAGCAGCGGTCTTGCAAACCGGCCCATCGATCCTTGTGAGCTTGCAATGAACAAGCTAGTTGTAGCCGCAGCCGCTGCTGGAATCGATCTCAAATCAATGCACTCCGCGCCTCTGCCCGAGCGACGGCCGATGAGGTTGGCGTTTCTCAGCAGCGCCTTGGCAAACTAGACGAGTTCTGCGCTAGCGAGATCGCGAGCAAACGCGTGCCGGGTGCGGTGATCGCAATTGCCAGAGGCGGCAAGCTGATTCACTATAAAGCGTGCTGGCAACTCGATGCGGCAACGGGACCGTGGATGCGGAACTTCGTCAAGACTGGAGTTGGTTGTTGGTCTTCTGGGAGCGGAGACCGCAAATTCGCACCGATGTATCCCTATCGCGCAGTTTTGACGGTCGGCCAATATGTCGCACGATCCGCTCGGCACACGCGGGTTTGAAATCCTGCGAAGGGTGTCAAATATCGCTTAATTCCTGCGTCATTTTGGCCGGGTGCGTCGCGATATCGCTGCGCACTTCCGATAAGAAGGGCGCATCAGGCTGGGAGTGTTCAAATGAAGGTCGGAGTCCCGAAGGAAATCAAGACGCACGAATATCGCGTGGGTCTTACCCCTGGAGCTGCCCGCGAGTATGTGGCAGCGGGCCACCATGTGGCGATCGAGACCAATGCCGGTGTTGGCATTGGTGCAACCGATGACGATTATCGCAAGGCTGGCGCGACGGTTCTGACCTCGGCAGCTGAGGTATTCGCATCGAGCGAGATGATCGTAAAGGTCAAGGAGCCTCAGCCGTCGGAGTGGGCTCAGCTTCGTGAGGATCACATTCTGTTCACTTATCTGCATCTGGCTCCCGACCCTGATCAAGCTAGGGGCCTCTTGGAATCTGGATGCACCGCGATCGCGTATGAGACCGTAACTGATGCGCATGGCGGTCTTCCACTGCTGGCGCCGATGAGCGAGGTCGCGGGTAGGCTTGCGATCGAAGCAGCGGGTAGCGCACTGAAACGCAGTACAGGCGGACGAGGGCTGCTGATCGGTGGGGTGCCCGGTGTTCAGCCTGCCCGAATCGTAGTGATCGGGGGTGGCGTGGTTGGCACTCACGCGGCACGCATGGCGGTCGGCCTGGGCGCAGAAGTCACCATCATCGATCGGTCGATAATCCGGCTACGCGAGCTGGACGAGCTATTCGAAGGGCGCGTTCGCACCAGGTTTTCGACCATCGAGTCCATAGAGGAAGAGGTATTTGCGGCGGATGTGGTGATTGGTGCGGTGCTCGTTCCAGGTGCGAGCGCGCCGAAGCTGGTCAGCCGGAGCATGCTGCGCTCAATGCGCAAGAGGGCGGTGCTCGTGGACGTCGCTATCGATCAGGGCGGCTGCTTTGAGACATCGCACCCGACCACTCACGCTGAACCAACTTACGAAGTAGATGGCGTTATTCATTATTGTGTAGCCAATATGCCCGGAGCGGTGCCGCTTACGTCGAGCCAGGCACTGAATAACGCGACTCTGCCGTTTGGTTTGGCTCTGGCCAACAAGGGGTTTTCCGCCGTACTCGAGAACCCACATCTGCGCACAGGCCTCAACGTCCATCGGGGCCGGCTAACTTACAAAGCGGTGGCCGAGAGTCTCGGGCTGCCCTTCTCACCGATCGAACAGGCTGCTGCCTGATCCCAGAGGCCCTCATGGGCGTTTCCTCCCTGACTTAAGGCCACCTTTCGGGGTGGCTTTTTTTTTGGCTGCATCAATCGGCTACATCAATCCGATGACCTCCGCATATTTGAAGTGCGGAGCGAAGCAGAGGATCACCAGACTAGCGCTCGCCTCACCTGCCACCAAGATGAAGACAAATGTTCTGACCCCTGCAGACAACTGAGAATGCATCCCTAGGTCCAGGGGATGCCCAGGACCGGCGCGACTCTACTTGAGGCAATCGCTGCGGCCATTCTGAAGGGGCTTTGGAGACGCGGTCCCGACCTGCGATGACCAGCGTGATGCTGTCGCCTAAGTCGCAGCTGTCCTGGTGACTGGAGCCGACGCGATGCGCTCGGGGCAGACCTGATCCTCCCCGGACCACTTTTTGATGTGGCTTGATGCGTCGATTGTAGTCGCGATACGGTCCCCTTGGAACAGTCTCAGATCGTATCCGTGAGGCTAGCATGGTTCACGTGACCGCGGTGCCGTGACATCGATCATGTGCAAACCCCAGCATCAAGATCAAGCTGTCGTGTTTCGTTGTAGGATTTGCGACACGTGTCCACGCGGCGACTTGCGGCAACGAAAAGACTTCGGACGATTCAAGCGTAAACTGCCTGGCACAAGACTTGATAGCGAGAAACTGTCCCGCACCTTTGCTTATGGAACCGCAGTGATGGCCTACAAGATAATTGCATCCCAGTGCACCGTCTGCGGTGCGTGTGAGTTCGAGTGTCCAAATGCTGCGATCAGCTTGAAGAACGACATATATGTGATCAATCCGTCCCAGTGTACCCAGTGTGAGGGACATTTTGACGCGCCCCAATGCGCCGTCGTTTGCCCCGTGCCAGATACCTGCGTGCCAGCACAGGTGGGCTAGCCGATGGGCGGATCTCCTGCACGACACATGATGAAGGCGCTTTCGACAAAACGCCGGCTTTCCGATCGGTCTCCTGCTTTTCCACTCACTAGCCCCATATTCGAAGTGACTTGCGGGAGCCGCTCTCGCAATCCTCGCTGGCGGGGAGCTGCCGTTGCGCGAGTGGAGCGGGCAATGGTAGCTGACCGAGCGATGGTCGAGCGCGTCAAGCGCATCGACGTCGATAGGTATCGTTATGGGTTTGCGGCCCTGATCGAGTCCGACAAGGCCCCCGAGGGGCTAGCGGAATAGGCCGTTGAGCTGAAGAAGGCCGGCGTGCCTTTCATGCCGATCTCGGAGGCGATCCGAACCGGTGCAGAAATATCTCGGCTCGGCGGTTCCGCCCTCAGATAATTTCTACGCGACGCTGAACTCGGCGGTGTTGTCCTACGGCTCGTTCATCTACGTGCATCCTGCGCGGCGATAACTCCCGCGGTGAGCTCTACTCCATCGCGATCTCGAACGGCTTCCAGCAGGTCGACTCGGGCACCAAAACGATCCATCTCGGCAAGATCACGTCGAGCCACATCATCTCCAAGGTCATCGCCGCCGGCAAGTCGCTGAACACCTGTCGTGACCTCGTCACCGCGCACCGCAAGGCGGTCGGCGTGCGATAACTTCACGGTCTGCGATTCCCTGATGATCAGCGTGCGTGCACTTATCAACGCGGAAACTGCTCACGTGATTGGTGGCCCTACGCATCTTGCACTGTGATCGGACCTATGAGGTCGCGTGCGCAGCACCTGAGATAGACGCTTGGCAAGCCTCGGTTGGTAAGCGCGCATTGCAGGCAAGTTCCCCCTTTCGTCGCATGAGGCTGCTGCCGCGGGCAAGCGCGAAGAAGAGTGACCCACGACGCGCCTTCTTCCATTTCGAACAAGGCAAAGCGAGAGTTCTCTGACAAAGCGTGATGTCGGATTTGCAACAACACCTCGGTTACGGGACTAAGCGCACTAAGCAATTTTGATTATTTGACTTTTTGGTGCTCGCGGCTCGCTGGCATGCTGGTTGCAAAAGTCTTGGATCAAGAAGCCTCCCTCGCAACAGCTAACCTTTGAAGGACATCAGATGAGTCTGGCCACGACCCGGAGCACCGCAGAAATCAGGGCTCGCAACAAGGAGCTGATCGAGGAGGTGCTGAAGGTCTATCCGGAAAAAACCGCGAAACGGCGTGCCAAGCACCTCAACGTTCACCAGGCCGGCAAGGCCGATTGCGGCGTGAAGTCTAACATTAAATCCATACCTGGCGTGATGACGATTAGGGGATGCGCTTATGCAGGCTCAAAGGGGGTGGTCTGGGGACCCATCAAGGACATGGTCCATATCAGTCATGGCCCGGTAGGCTGCGGCCAGTATTCGTGGGGGTCCCGGCGCAACTATTACGTTGGGACGACGGGCATCGATAGCTTCGTGACTTTGCAGTTCACCTCCGACTTCCAGGAAAAAGATATTGTATTCGGCGGCGACAAAAAGCTTGTCAAAGTCCTTGATGAGATCCAGGAGCTCTTTCCCCTCAACAACGGCATAACGATCCAATCGGAATGCCCGATCGGCCTGATCGGTGACGATATCGAGGCCGTCTCAAGAGCGAAATCCAAGGAATATGGAGGCAAGACCATCGTTCCCGTCCGTTGTGAGGGTTTCCGGGGCGTGTCGCAATCATTAGGCCATCACATTGCAAACGATGCGGTGCGCGACTGGATTTTTGATCATATCGAGTCCGACGGAAAACCGAAGTTCGAGCCGACGCCGTACGATGTTGCGATCATTGGCGACTACAACATCGGTGGTGACGCCTGGTCGTCGCGAATTATGCTGGAGGAAATGGGCCTGCGGGTAATTGCTCAGTGGTCCGGAGATGGTTCACTTGCAGAGCTCGAAGCAACCCCTAAGGCAAAACTCAACATTCTGCATTGCTATCGTTCCATGAACTACATCTCGCGTCACATGGAAGAAAAGTTCGGTATCCCTTGGTGCGAGTACAACTTCTTTGGACCCTCAAAAATAGCGGAGTCGTTGCGCAGGATCGCCGGATATTTCGACGACAAGGTCAAGGAGGGTGCCGAGAGAGTGATCGAGAAGTACCAGCCGCTAGTGGACGCGGTGATCGCAAAATTTCGCCCGCGCCTGGAGGGCAAGTCGGTGATGCTGTACGTCGGTGGCCTCCGTCCACGTCACGTGATTGGCGCATACGAGGATCTCGGCATGAATGTCATTGGCACCGGATACGAGTTCGGTCACAACGACGACTATCAGCGCACAGCTCAGCATTACGTGAAGGACAGCACGCTCATTTACGACGACGTCAATGGCTACGAGTTCGAGCGCTTCGTCGAAAAACTCCAACCCGATCTTGTCGGCTCGGGCATCAAGGAAAAGTACGTTTTCCAAAAGATGGGTGTGCCGTTCCGGCAGATGCATTCGTGGGACTATTCGGGGCCATATCACGGGTACGATGGGTTTGCGATCTTTGCGCGCGACATGGACATGGCCATCAACTCGCCGGTTTGGAAAAAAACGAAGGCTCCCTGGAAGAAAGCGCCGATCGCCGAGCTCCAGGCTGCAGAATAAAGCCATTCATTTCGCTCCGTGGGAAAGCCCGGGCGATGCCAATCTCGATAGTGAAGGATTTCACCAATGGCGCAGAGTGCCGAACACGTGCTCGATCATGTCGAACTGTTTCGCGGTCCAGAATACCAGCAAATGCTGGAGAAGAAGAAAATATTTGAGAATCCTCGCGATCCCGCCGAGGTCGAACGTATAAAGGAATGGACGAAAACGGCCGAATACCGCGAGAAGAACTTCGCGCGGGAGGCGCTAACTGTCAATCCGGCCAAGGCGTGCCAGCCCCTTGGCGCAGTATTCGCTTCTGTTGGCTTTGAGCGCACGTTGCCCTTCGTCCACGGCTCGCAAGGCTGTGTGGCCTATTACCGCAGTCATTTGTCGCGGCACTTCAAGGAGCCGAGCTCCTGTGTCTCTTCATCAATGACGGAAGACGCCGCCGTATTCGGCGGTCTGAACAATATGACCGATGGGCTCGCGAACAGCTACAACATGTACAAGCCCAAGATGATTGCGGTCTCCACAACCTGCATGGCCGAGGTGATCGGCGATGACCTTAACGCCTTCATCAAGACGTCGAAAGAAAAAGGCTCGGTTCCGGCGGACTTCGACGTGCCGTTCGCCCACACGCCGGCGTTCGTCGGCAGCCACGTCACGGGCTATGACAACGCGCTCAAGGGCATTCTGGAACATTTTTGGGATGGTAAGGCGGGAACAGCGCCGAAGCTGGAGCGCAAACCTAATGGAGCGATCAACATCATTGGTGGGTTCGATGGCTATACCGTCGGGAACCTTCGCGAGATCAAGCGCATCTTAGAATTGCTGGGCATCCAGCACACGGTTCTCGCCGACAATTCCGACGTGTTTGATACTCCTACAGATGGCGAATTCCGGATGTATGACGGTGGCACGACTCTGGAGGACGCCGCGAGCGCGATTCACGCCAAGGCGACGATCTCCATGCAGCAATGGTGCACGGAAAAAACGCTAACCTTCGTGGCGGAGCATGGACAGGACGTCCTATCCTTTAATTACCCGGTCGGCTTATCCGCAACGGATGACTTCATCGTCGCGCTGTCACGCATCAGCGGCAGAGAAATTCCCGAGCAGCTCGAGCGAGAACGTGGTCGCCTGGTGGATGCCATTGCCGACTCGAGCGCTCATGTACATGGCAAGAAGTTCGCTATCTATGGCGACCCGGATCTTTGCTATGGACTGGCAGCGTTTCTGCTCGAACTCGGCGCCGAGCCGAGGCATGTGCTGTGCACCAACGGCAACAAAGCGTGGCAGGAGAAAATGCAAGCGCTGTTTGGAAGCTCGCCATTTGGGCAGGGCTGTCAAGCTTATCCGGGCCGAGATCTCTGGCATATGCGCTCACTCTTGTTCACTGAGCCGGTCGATTTTCTGATCGGCAACACCTACGGGAAGTACCTGGAACGTGATACCGGAACACCGCTGATTCGGATCGGCTTTCCGATTTTTGATCGGCATCACCATCACCGCTCCCCAGTATGGGGCTACCAAGGCGGCCTGAATGTGCTGGTGAAGATCCTGGACAAGATCTTCGACGAGATCGACAAGAACACTAACGTTCTTGGCAAGACGGACTACAGTTTCGACATCATTCGCTGAGGCGCGTTGGGCGTGCCATCGCCCAACGCAATGGCACGTTCGATGCTACGCGACGGCTTTCATTGTTTGCCCTGAGAGGATACCGGATGACTGCACTAGCGGCCACGGTCCAGAATGTGTTCGATGAGCCGGGCTGCGCCAAGAATGGCAGTAAGTCGGAGGCTGAGCGCAGGAACGGCTGTACCAAACAGCTGCACCCGGGTAGTGCTGCCGGCGGCTGTGCCTTCGATGGCGCCAAGGTTGCGCTACAGCCGTTCACCGATGTCGCTCACTTGGTGCATGGTCCCATCGCCTGCGAAGGTAATTCCTGGGATAATCGCGGTGCGGCGTCATCGGGTTCGAACCTATGGCGCACCTCATTCACAACTGATTTGACCGAAACCGATATTGTATTCGGCGGCGAGAAGCGGCTCTGCAAAGCGATCAAGGAGATCATCGACAAGTGGGATCCGCCCGCCATCTTTGTCTATCAAACCTGCATCCCCGCGATGATCGGCGACGACATCAACGCAGTTTGCAAGGCAGCATCTGAAAGATTTGCCAAGCCCGTCATCCCAATCAATTCCCCTGGATTCGTCGGCTCGAAGAACCTCGGTAACAAGCTCGCGGGCGAGGCTTTACTCGATTATGTGATCGGAACGCGTGAGCCTGACCACGTGACACCGTATGACATCAATCTGATCGGAGAATACAACCTTTCGGGAGAGCTCTGGCAAGTGAAGCCGTTGCTGGACGAGCTTGGAGTGCGGATCCTCTCCTGCATCTCTGGCGATGGCAAATATCACGAAGTCGCTTCATCTCATCGCGCGCGGGCAGCGATGTTGGTGTGCTCAAAGTCCATGATCAACGTGGCACGCAAGATGGAGCAACGATACGCGATCCCATTCTTCGAGGGGTCGTTCTACGGTATTCAAGATTCAAGTGAAGCGTTACGGCAGCTAGCCCGCTTGCTGGTGGAACGCGGCGCCCCGACAGATCTGGTCGGGCGCACCGAAGCGGTGATTGCGCGCGAGGAAGCGCGGGCCTGGGCTGCCATCGAGCCGTACAAGCGGCGGTTCGAAGGCAAAAAGGCGTTGCTGATCACGGGCGGTGTCAAATCATGGTCAGTCGTTGCCGCACTCCAGGAATCCGGGCTGGAGTTAGTCGGAACCAGTACCAAGAAATCGACCCGAGAAGACAAGGCGCGCATCAAGGAGCTGATGGGGCAGGACGCCCACATGATCGAAGACATGACCGCCCGCGAAATGTACAAGATGTTGAAGGACGCAAAAGCGGATATCATGCTATCGGGTGGCAAATCGCAGTTTGTTGCGCTGAAGGCGGCGGTGCCATGGCTTGATATCAACCAGGAGCGTTGCCACGCCTATATGGGCTACGTCGGAATGGTCAAGCTGGTGCAGGAGATAGATAAGTCGCTCTCCAGTCCGATGTGGGAGGAGGTACGCAGACCAGCGCCATGGGAGGCTTTGGCCAAGGCGAGGGAGCAGATGCAATCTCGCATGGTCGCGGTCACCCCCGATCCGGCGCACGCCGAAGCGGCGCGCCGCACGCGAAAGATCTGTGAGTGTAACAACGTTGGTCTGGCTACGATTGAGGATGCAATTTACCCGCACGGCTTGAGGAGCGTCGCGGCGGTCCGAGAGCATACCAATGCGGTCGGTGGCTGCTGCCAGAGGCGCATCGAAGGCATGTCGGTGTGTGAGCCATCTGATATGCGACAAGCTGCGGAGTAGGGAATCGTCATGGCCCTGCTCCTGCCGCCATCAAAAGCCTGCACTGTCAACCCGCTCAAAATGAGCCAGCCGATCGGCGGCGCATACGCCTTCATGGGGCTGCGCGGGGCGATGCCGCTTCTGCACGGCTCCCAAGGGTGCACATCCTTTGGATTGACGTTGTTTGTTCGGCATTTCAAAGAAGCAATACCCCTGCAGACCACCGCGATGAGTGAGGTGGCGACCGTCCTCGGCGGCTACGAGAATCTCGAGCAGGCGATACTGAATATCTCTAACCGCACCAAGCCGAAGGTCATCGGAATCTGTTCGACCGGTGTCACCGAGACCAACGGCGACGATGTAGATGCTTACCTAAAACTAATCCGGAGCAAGTATCCGCAGCTTGCAAAGTTGCGGCTCGTATATGTATCAACGCCTGATTTCAAGGGTGCGTTCCAGGATGGCTGGGAGAAGGCGGTCGCACGCATGGTGGAGATGCTGGTGGCCGGGGCCAGCGCCCATGGCCTGCGGGATCCATCAAAGGTCAATGTTCTACCGGGGTGTCACCTGACCCCCGGCGACCTTGATGAACTCCGTGTCATCATGGAGGATTTCGGATTGTGCCCCTCCTTCCTCCCTAACATTGCGGGATCGCTCGACGGGCATATCCCCGATGAGTTTACGTCAACGACCCTGGGCGGCATTGACATCGACGAAATCGCGAGCATGGGGCGCGCGGGCTGGACGATTGCAGTCGGCGCGCAGATGCTGCGGCCAGCTGAGGTCATGCAGGCCAAGACCGGTGTGCCTTTTCGTGTGTTCGAGCGGCTGTGTGGTCTCGGTCCGAACGACGAATTCATGACGTTTTTGAGCGAGATTAGCGGTCGCCCCATACCCCAAAAGTATCGACGTCAACGCGGTCAGCTCGCGGATGCTATGCTTGACGCTCACTTCCACATTGGTGGTCGGAAAGTCGCGATCGGTGCTGAGCCAGACCTTCTATTTGATTTGTCCGGCATGCTGCACGATATGGGCGCGCAGGTGACCGTCGCCGTGACAACCACTCAGTCGGAGGTGATCGAGCGGATTAAGACCAAGGAAGTTCTCATTGGCGACCTCGAAGATCTGGAAGGGCTTGCCAAAAAGAGGCATTGCGACCTGCTGATCACGCATTCGCATGGAAGGCAAGCGGCGGCCCGGCTGAAAGTGCCCTTCCACCGTGCCGGCTTTCCGATGTTCGATCGAGTTGGCGCTGGGCATCAGGTATCGGTGGGCTATCGTGGTACCCGGAATCTGATCTTCGAAATTGCCAATCTCGTGATCGCGCATCGCGAGGAGAACGAAAGGCCTACGCCACATAGCTGGCGGACGCCCCCCGGACTACCGCAACGTTCGCCGCATCACCGCTCCGCCGAGGCGACTGAAAGGTCATTTGCATGAAGGTCGCTTTTGCCACTCAGGACCTGAGACGCGTCGACGCTCATTTTGGTTGGGCGAAGAATATCGCAATCTACGATGTCTCGCCCGACGCCCATGTGTTCCTAAATGCGATAGAGTTTGAGGGTGATCTTAAGGAAGACGGCAGCGATGATAAGTTGACGCCGAAGATCGAGGCAATCAAGGATTGCGCAATCCTCTATGTCGCTGCCATTGGTGGTGCCGCGGCCGCGCGAGTGGTGGCTAACAAAATCCATCCTATCAAAGTGGGCAAACCGGAAAGCATTCTGGTGTTGCTAGAAAAGCTCAACGGGGTGCTGAAGGGTACGCCACCTCCTTGGCTGCGCAAGGTCCTGGCAAAGGACCAACCGCGAACGTTCGAGTTCGACGAATGAGGTGATATGACCACAAAAAGTGAGCATGAGAGCAACGAGGCAGCGTTCCTCATCGAACTGGCCAAGATTTGGCGTGCTCAGGACACTAACGGAGCTTGGGGCGGGAAGAGCGATCTTGATCTGCTTGAACCCTATATCTTGAACAAGGAGAAACGGCGCGCATTGCCGATTATTGGTGATCCAGATCCCAATACACTGTGGCGAATTGAGCTGTTCTTCAATGCGGTCGCGCTGTCAATAGAAAGGGAAACCGGCATTATGATCCAGCCGATACTGAAGCTGCATCCTGAAGGGTTTGGCCGCGTAGTGCTCATCGCAGGGCGGTTGGTGGCCGTAAACAAGCAGCTTCGCGATGTGCATCGCTTCGGATTCGATAATTGCGCCAAGCTGGCTCAGGGGGGCGACAAATATGTCAGCGAGGGAATCGGCCTGATCAGGAAATTTCCAGACGTGGCGAACTATTGAGGATACTCGCTGATGGGCGATCGTGAAACACTTAAGGCCGAGCTAAGAAAATTGTCCGTCAAGGCGATACAAGCCAAGATGGATCTGCACGACCTTTCGGAAGAATTACCTACCAACTGGATCTCCATCATGGCAGTGGCGCAGAAGGCGTACGATGCGTATGCCGAACTTGAGCGCAAGGCTTGCGACTTGAAGGCGCTAGAAAATACCTGAAGGGGCAACGCATGTCGTTTCAAACACGAGACGGGCGCGACTGGATACCACAATACCTGATCTCGATCGATCCCAAGAAGTGCATCGGATGTGGCCGCTGTTTCAAGGTGTGCGGCCGAGATGTCATGAATTTGAAAGGAATCGGTGAGGACGGCGAACTTGTCAACGCCGACGACGAAGACGATGAGATCGAAAAGAAGATTATGGTTCTGAAAGATCAGGGCGCCTGTGTCGGATGCGGTGCATGCGCCAGGGTTTGCCCGGCCAATTGCCAGACTCACAGTTCGGCCGAATCTGAAGCGGCTTGAGCGAACACTCGAGTCGCAGCCGGCGAGATATAAGTGTGCGAAAGCTCTATTGCGATCAGGTGAACTCATGGCGAGGCGGCGCGCCAGGAAGGTGTCGGTCAGACATCGAACATCAGGATCGAGCGAGCTAACGCGCTCGCAAGGACCGGCAATGGTTGGGCGCGAGCCACGCATGCCGATACCATAACCGTTGCCCAGAAACACTCGGTCTCTGATAGTCCCACGTATTCGTGGAAAGCGAACTGCGCCTCGCGCAACTATAAGTCGATCAAAGTGCTGTCAGGATGAGCAGAGTTCAAAAGTAGTTAGCCACACATCAGGCGGTCTGATCGAAGCCGATGCTATGCACGTCCGCTTGCGGATCGGGAGAAGGCTAGTTGGCCGCAGCTGCCGATATGTCCGCCTAGATGGTTGGTTGATTCCTTGATAACGTGAGCCAGAAACGCCTCAGTTGGTCTATGGGCGCGTCTGGGCGGCACGACATTTCGCTGGACAGCGGTCCTTGCAACAAACAGCGGGCATCGAGAGCACATTGCAAAATCTCGACACGGTTCGCACGCTTGTTTCCAAATCTCCGTTGCGCGCATTCTTGGGCCAATGTGCCTACTTGGCCGAGTACCATGGGCTATCAGGAGAGGGCGGGTCATCGCCATTAAGCGTTAGCTTCTTGGAAGGACCCGGTTTAGGGAGCCCCTACAATTCACGCGCAGATTGCATCCGTAGTCGCGACCAGGCGCTCAGGAAGCTCTGGTCAGACTGTGGTCAGCTAGGATTATTATCCTTGTCGGCAGAGCTTGCACGGCACGAGCTCGATTGCGTGCAATTTTGCCGATAGGAGAGCGGTCTGATGTATGGCAGAATCGTTGGCTCATCCAGCCAGTTCACAAGCGGTAACCAAGCTGACGATTCGTCAGAGGCGGGAGATAGTCCTCGCTTTGCGGATACAGTTGCGCGGATGGGGCTGGCGGGCTCTTCATCCGAACCAGCGCCGTCATACTCTCTCGTCCCCGAACCGCCCATTCGAAAGATCGACCGCAAAACGTTCAACGATGAAGTTCGCAGATACTTGGGCAGTGATATCAGGCACATCGCCGAGAACCCAGAAGAGTACTCGCCATTCGTGGCTAACAAGGCTGCGCGTGCAGCAATGGTTGCTGGAAGCTACGCTAACACCTATGACGATCCAGATAAGCCAGCACGATTTTTCGGCTACCATTTGGGCGACGAAATTGTCGGAGTTCTAAGAGCCGGAGGTCCGGCGCGGATTAAAGGAGATCATTTTAAACAACAGTTTGGGCGCAACGATATCACATCCGTCGTAGATCTTAGGCTGACTCATCCACTTGTCGAGAACGCTGGCGACATCCTGCTAGAACATCAACTGCGAGAAGACGGCGAACATCCGCTCATCATGTCGCGGCCGGCCTTAGCAGGCATGGAACCGCGTCTTGCCGAAATGGGGTTTGTTCCCGTAGGTCGAGACCACTGGGTGCTTGATCCTCACCAGAACCCGGATGCCTGGACGAAGAACGAAAATGACCAGTGGCAGCGGGTAGGCAAGCCTACGCAGTATCTTTCGAAGGCTGGGGGCGATGACGTCGGTCCGCAAAGAAGCTACGAAACGGATTCGTCGGACGATGATCCTGCATTCTACTTGGAGCGGGCTCTTAGTGGGATGCGCATGGATTGAATTGGCTGCATACAGCAACGGTTTAGGAGTGACGGATTTCACCGTTCTAACCGGGCTCGGTGGTCTTGCTTCACAGGGGGGACGCACGCTCGCGGCGTCCTCCCTCGTTGGCTGAAATGACTGTTCAATCCTTCTCAGAAGGCAGCTATGGCGCTGCCGCGAGATGCACGGTCCGCGGTCATAACGGAGCTTGGTGGCATTAATGGGAAGCAACGACTAGCCACGGCGTCAGCTACCCGGCCAACGGAGTAGAATGCATAGAGCTCAAAGCCGCAGTTGCGCAGCCATCATGGAAAGGGCATCCAATCGCCGAACAAGTTCGGAGTTTGCGCCGGATAGTTGGATGAGCGACCAGACTAGTCGGGTTGGGTCACCACGGACACGAAACGCTCCAGGACTTGTACGGTTCTTGCAAGTCGATTGCACGCCGACATGAACAGCGTCTTCCAACAAACGTGCGATGAAGCAGACCATACCAATCTACGCCATTTGCGGCTTTAAGGACATTCCGAGCCGCCAGGCCATAGGATTCCATCTTATGGTCGTCGAACATGACGGCAAGCAACGGCCGTGGCCCGTTGTCGTAGTTCGGTGGGGCAAAAACGTGCTTGGCTATGTCAATGAATGCCCGCACAACAGCGTCCGATTGGATTGGGAGCAGAACCAATTCCTCGATCCATACGGTATCCGGTTGATGTGCGGCAAGCACGGTTCGACCTTCGAACTCGGCAGCGGCCGGTGTGTCGAAGGTCCATGTCACGGTAGAGCGCTCACGCCGATCGCGTTGGCCGTTCTGGAGGGCGATATCTGCGTCGTGGGTGTTCATCTTGTCGAAGACGATGCATCGACCATCGACTGAAAAGCCCTCTCAGACCGGTCGGTTCTCATTGCGGTTTTTCACAGCGTCCATCCTCTTTAGTCCATCCTCATACGAGATGTCATCATAAGACAGATCGATTTTGTTTGCAGCATCGAGGAGGATATCTAGCTTGCCGCCCGGGTCCAGCCTCTTGATGTCGTCCCTGTTCAGCCCAGTCAGGTCCATCATCTCCTTCCAAACTGTGGACTCGTCGCACGGTAAGACGTGGAAGTTTATATCGCCAAACTTGACTCGGTACTTCGCCAGCAGATCGACGTTGTTGCAGAACATAAAATAGCTGCCTGTGGGGCTTAAGGCGCCGTTAAGAACGGTCGAAACGTCTCCGAGATAGGCAAAGGAGTGTAGGTAGCCGGCCAGCACCGGAATGGTGTGTTCTCCGTCCTGCGCGATGGTTAGAACTTGCTCGATCGAGTAGTCCGGCGGTCGTTTCTCATCCGCGAGCTGAGTTTGGAACTTCAGCGCGATGTCACCGCGAAAACCGAATCGACCCGGCTTGGTAGTCGCGCCTTTGAGTACGGCGTTGAGCAGGCGGCCCTCTCTCTCAAGTCTGCCGAGTGCGGTATTTTCGATTGAAGTCATCAATTTGGTCCTCGATCTAAGGTCTTCACCGGCCCACGGGCCAGGAAGCCAAATGCGATGCAATTTGCCTGCCGCCGGATGTGGAGCGGCCGAGCTTGAAAGAAAGCGGGTTGGTGACTTCGGGCGCCGCAACTACTTGTCAGGAATCTGACTGTTGTTCCAAACCTTACGGCACCGAACCAAGTATCAATAAGAAGCTGCGCGGTGGCACGTGACTTGCTCTTTGCGAGGTCCACTATTGATGAGGCAAAGACATGATCAACCTGACCGACAGTGCGGTGAATGCGATCAAGGGCGCGATGTCATCATCGACGCACTCGCCTGGCGGTCTGCGCGTCGCGATTGAAGCGGGCGGCTGCAATGGATTCAAATACAAAATGGGTCTGGCGGAAGAGCCAAAGCCTGACGAGACCGTGATCGAGTACGCTGGTCTGAAGGTGTTCGTCGATAACAACAGTCGAGAGTATCTGGTCGGTACGACCATTGATTTCGTGCTGGCAACGGAGAGCCCTGGATTCACCTTTCACAACCCGAACGCGACAGCGAATTGCTCCTGCGGAAAATCGTTCAGATGATGGACGGACCTGATCGGCCGATGAGGATGAAAACATTGAACCATGTTGACGGAGCCAGAGCAACTGAAGAAGTTGTCGCTGTGGCGAGGCCGGCCAGTGCTTGTACGTCGTCAAAGATTTCGAGTGTACGGTTTGCAGGTATTCAGGCGCAATTGGGGCGTGAGATCGGAGGATTGGATCGCCTGGTCCTCGTTGCTGCTGCAGACGAGGTGCTGGATTGAGCAAAAATCAAGCACCGATTTACCTCGATAACAATGCAACAACGCGGACTGATCCATCCGTCGTGCAGGCCATGTTGCCGTTCTTTACGGAGCAATTCGGCAATGCGTCGTCCACGCACGCCTTCGGCAACGAGGTCGCAATCGCTCTGAGGCAGGCCCGGAGAGGCTTGAGGCGCCTGGTAGGTAGTGCATACGATCACGAAATCGTCTTTACCTCGGGAGGGACCGAAGCCAATAATGCGGCAATTCTTTCTGCGCTTGCGACGCAGGAAGGTAGAGACGAAGTGGTCACCACTTCGGTTGAGCACTCGGCTGTACTTGCGCTGACGGAGCAATTGAAGACAAGGGGAGTCAAGACGCACATTGTATCCGTAGATGCCTGCGGCCGGCTAGACATCGAGGCGTTTCGCTGTGCTCTTGGACCACGGACAGCGATTGCCTCTGTTATGCTGGCCAATAACGAGACCGGAACGATCTTTCCTGTGGAGTTTTTGGCCGGGTTGACCCGAGAGGCAGGCGCGCTGTTTCACACGGATGCGGTCCAAGCCATTGGCAAGGTGGGTTTGAACCTAAAGGACAGCGCGATCGACATGCTGTCGCTATCCGCGCACAAGCTGCACGGTCCCAAGGGCGTCGGCGCGTTATATCTGCGCAAAGGGACGAAATTCCGGCCGCTGATCCGCGGCGGATCACAGGAAAGAGGGCGTCGCGGGGGGACCGAGAATGTTCCCGGAATTATCGGCCTGGGAAAAGCTGCCGAGCTTGCGGCGGAACGGCTTGAACCTGAGCGCATTCGCATCGGCGCTTTGCGCGACCGCCTTGAACAGGGGATTTTACACAATGGCGGGTGCGTTGTGCTCGGCGACGTCACCAATCGGCTCGCTAACACGACCAATATCGCCTTCGACCATCTTGAAGGCGAAGCCATCGCGCACCATCTCAATCAGGCGGGCATCGCCGTGTCGCTCGGATCAGCCTGCAGCTCCGGCTCAATGCAGCCATCGCACGTCCTGCGCGCTATGCAGGTGCCTACCTGGCGGATGCACGGCGCCGTGCGCTTCTCGCTTTCGCGTGAAACCTCGTTCGCTCAAGTCGATGAAGTCGTTTGCGCAGTGTCAGATATCGTGGCTCGCATGCGCGCCAACTCCCGCCTTACAGTCGGAGAGTAGACTCTATGAAAATCATGATCCGCCGTTCTCCGGATACGGGTCTGTCGATCTACGTACCAAAAAAAGACCTCGAGGAGCCAATCATAGCCTCAGAGTACGAAACCCTTTGGGGCGGCTGGATCAAGGTAGCTAACGGCTGGGTGCTCGATCTGCCCGAGATGGCGAGCGACACGCGATTACCGATTACAATCGACGCGAAGAAGCGGGACGAAAACGGCGGCGATCCGTGAAGGACTCACGCAAATCACTTTGCTGATGCGGATGCAGAGGTCACTGTCGTGGGCCCGGCGCTGGGCCTTCGGACTGCGAGCATTGCACCTATGTCGTTCGGGCATCAGGGAATTATGCAGACGCGATGGACTGAAGGCCGGCCAGGCGCGTCAGCCTGCCTTTGCGCTGGCAAGTTGGCGAGATCCCGCCGTCTCTGGGGAACGAATGGCTCTCGTCGTAGCATATTGAGATCAGCAGAACTACTCCACGACGGCGTTGATGATACAAGGTTTGCTTGGCCATCGGGCAGAAGGGATCGCACTATCATCTTTGGCCCTCATTTCTGCCTGTCAGCGTAGGGCGCGTCGTAGCGGTATTGGCCTTACAAGTCCGAGGCGGCCGGTTCGGATCCGCTTGTTGTGAGAGCGGCAACGCGTGAACCCCATTTAGCTGGAGTCAGGTCGGGCGATCGCAGCGCGAGAATGAAAGCACAAGCATGGAGCTCTGGGTGAGACTGCGACCCATCTGTCGCTTTGATAACAAGCTCATCATTGCTGTTCCTGCAAGCGCGAGTGCGAGCTACGCTAACTCGATAGACCGCGACCTTAATTACTTAATTCTTGCTATGGCATGCAAGTTGCTACCTGGGTTCCTGAGGCTCGCTCGAGGATGATCTTGGGAGGGCGATGATGGTGGGGAAAATAAAATGATCGCGGTCGACGGACGCGGAAAATATGTCGGAGCTGCAATGAACAGCAGCGAGAGGACGCGATCCGCCACCGAGCACGGGGGCTGCAGCGCTTCTGCTAAGACTGGACAGGCGAGCTGCGGCTCCGCAACCGGCCAAGGCGGGCTCCCGACCAAAATTTGGGAAAAGGTCAAAAACCATCCCTGCTATAGCGAGGATGCGCACCATTACTTCGCTCGCATGCATGTCGCGGTTGCGCCTGCCTGCAACATCCAGTGCAATTACTGCAACCGAAAATACGACTGCGCCAATGAATCGCGCCCGGGCGTGGTGAGCGAGAAACTCACCCCTGAGCAGGCGGCAAAAAAAGTGATCGCAGTCGCGACGGCAATTCCGCAGATGACAGTGCTTGGCATTGCTGGTCCCGGCGACGCCCTGGCCAATCCCGCAAAGACGTTCAAAACGTTCGAGCTGGTCACCAAGGCTGCTCCCGACATAAAGCTGTGTCTGTCAACCAACGGACTCGCGCTGGCAGACTATGTTGACACCATCGCGAAGGCCAAAATCGACCACGTCACCATCACCATCAACATGATCGATCCGGAAATCGGAGCCAAGATTTATCCTTGGATCTTCTTCAACCACAAGCGATATACCGGCGTCGAGGCGGCAAGGATACTCACTCATCGTCAGCTGAAAGGCCTCGAGATGCTTACCGATCGGGGCATCTTGTGCAAGATCAACTCAGTGATGATCCCCAACATCAACGATGACCACCTAGTCGAGGTCAACAAGGCGGTCACCTCACGCGGTGCCTTCCTCCACAATATCATGCCGCTGATCTCCGCGCCCGAGCACGGCACCGCGTTTGGCCTCAAAGGTCAGCGCGGGCCGACGGCACAAGAACTGAAGGCACTGCAAGATGCTTGCGAAGGGCAGATAAGCATGATGCGGCATTGCCGTCAGTGCCGCGCCGATGCGGTCGGTCTACTCGGCGAGGATCGCAGCGCAGAGTTCAGTACGGATCAGGTGATGAAAATGGACGTCCGTTATGACTTGGAGAAGCGCGAGGCGTATCAAAAGAGAATAGAGGATGAGCGAGTTGCCAAATTCGCGGTCGGCCAACAGGAGCTGATCGAAACCTATGGAAACATGAGCGCCATAACCGTTCTAGTGGCTGTCGCAACCAAAGGCTCTGGGTTGATCAACGAGCACTTTGGACATGCCAAGGAATTCCTGGTGTACGAGCTTTCCACATCCGGCGCCAAGTTCATCGGTCCGCGTCGTGTGCAGGGGTACTGTCAGGGCGGGTATGGTGAGGAAGATAGGCTATCCTCCATCATGCGCGACATTAGGGACTGCCATGCTGTCTTCGTGGCTAAGATTGGCGGCTGTCCGAAAAACAATCTGATAGAGGCGGGCATTGAGCCGGTGGATCAATTCGCCCATGAGTTCATTGAGAAATCGATGATCGCGTGGTTCAGAGCCTATCTAGGCAAGGTAAAGCGCGGTGAGATCCACCACATGCACCGCGGAGAGCACGCGTATCGTTTGGTAGATAGCATCTCTACGGCCTAAGGAGGAATATGTGCCATTCAAAATCGTAGCCTCGCAGTGCACGGGCTGCTCAGCTTGCGAACCTCTATGCCCGAACATTGCTATCTCTGAGAAGGGCGGGAGCTTTGCTATTGAAGGGGCCAGATGCACCGAGTGCGTTGGCCATTTTGATGAGCCGCAATGTGTCGCTGCCTGCCCGGTCGACAATACCTGCGTGGTTGACAGATCCTTGCCTCGCTACCAACCGCCAGTTTAAAGCGTGAAGCTGAGCGGTGCCCCAAAGCGTTGGCATGAGGAGTGGCAGATGAGCAGAATTCCTCGGGACAGCGACATCGTCGAGCTAAGCGGCCCGCCAGTCTTCAGCTTTGGCCAAAAGCTTCGAGCCAATCGCGTCATCCGAAATGATGGCACCTATCGCGGGAGGGAGGTCGGCGAGGTCTTAGTAAAAAGGGGGGAGATCGGTTACGTCGTCTCGATCGGAACATTCTTGCAGCAATTCTATATCTACGGCGTGGAGTTCTTGGAGAGTGGCCACCGCGTTGGCATGAAACGCAACGAACTAGAGACAATGGATGCCTACGAGGAGGTCGATGATTTGCCATTACCGGAGGAGTCATGACTCAGCAGAAACTTCCGAAAGATCGGCGAGGCGCGCGGACCCAAGCCGCAGTCGACCTTGTCCAAGACTGCTCATTGGCAAAACGGAACACTGGAGTTTCGCTCCCCGTCGGAGCAACGCGCAAGACCATCATCGCCGTTCTCAATAACGAAGCTCACGAGCCAATCTATGTTGTTCGATTCTGTTCAGGCGTCTCATTGGGTGTCTTGAAGAGGAAAACACGGTGCTTTGAAAGGAGGCCTTCGCGATGAATGGCGAGCTGATGAGGAAAGTGAAGGCGGGGCCGGTGTCTCACCCCAACGAGCTTGATCGCAAGCGCATCGAACGCGGCTTGTGCGAGCGCAAGCGTTATCTCTATGTCTCACCAAGCGTGAGGCTGGTGAGGGGTGGCTATCTCATCGAGAGCCCTTGTTGCTCGCGCAACATCGACAAGGATGGCGCTCTCGTCGATGTAGCTCTCATTCTTTATGATGCCGTGAGCGGCATCTGGAAGCTGTTTCGCAAGAATCACGCGGTCGGAATCTGGGAGATTTACAGCCTTTACGATCGCTTGACTCCTGCTATCGAGGAATTGAGCGCGGATCCAGAGCGCCTGTTCTGGCAGTGAGGGACAACCGTCCTCGAGGCATAGAGAGCGACGATGGCACTCACCACGGAGGAACTGATCGAAATGGAGCGACTGCTTTCTGCCGATGGAGCCGAGGTCGGGAAATTGTCTGAGCTGCGCCGCCGCTTTCCGCAGCTTGCTTTTGTGCGGTGTGATGCGTCGGACTTGTCAGATGTGCCGTTTCGGCAGGCTCCTCGCTTCGATCTTCATCTGCTCGATGGATCGAATCACTGCGCGCAGATAACGGGCGAACCAACGCGAGCGAGTGGGATCGTATTGGCCAAAAGGAAAGATACGAGGTGAGTACCGGGCCCGCAAGCTTTTCGATGAAGTCCTAGAGTGGCGTCGAATGGCCGAGCAGCATTCCGAGCGCATCTGCAGCTTCCGGTGCCCGAAATCACCTTCAACTCCGGCCGTCACGCGGCCAATTCCTGGATTGGATCAGATGTGCGATCGCGTCATGGCACGCCCATTTCGTACCGGTCCCATGAACAAGTGGCTCGAGTTCATCGTTTAGAGCGGGATGCATCGACAGACCTCGCGATCGAGCAAGAGTCTCGTCCCTAAGATACGGAAGCACGGGGAGTTCATTGTGATCATTGTAGGGTTTATCAGGGGGAGGTGGCAAGCTCATGAGTAATGTGTACCAGCGTCGCCAACCTTGAAGTACGCGCCAACACCTCCGCAATCAAACACATTAAAAGGGAGATTGTCGGTGTCCGGATCGTGATCGTAAGTGACCAAAAGCAGGGACCGATATGGACTCACAAGAAATCATAATCCACCTCCGCTTCGCCCCGAACGGGAGGGTGATACAGATCAACGAGCGTCCAGCAAAGCTCAGTCCTAACCAATGGTTTGATGTCCTAAACACCCGTGACGCCTCGGCTTATCGGCCGCTGTCTCGTGGCCGCGGGGTGTTTCGGTTGAGCCGGACTGCCGTCGATGATTTCAAGCAGCAAACCGAGGGGCTTGGATGAGAAAACCGAGGCCCGGCGACTTGATGAGCCGATCTGTCGGACCGATGCCACCAGTCTAGGTGAGAGGAAGGGCTTTTAGCACGTCTCGGATCGCTCATAGGAGCGATGAGCGCCGGCAATGGCAGCGCTAAATTGTGAAGAATGTGCGGGACGCCTCTGGTGTTAGGCTTCCCTTGGAGCAGATCGACCATTAGTGGGTGATGCGGGTGATTGCAATGATGGACGAACAGGTTGGTCGCAATCAGGACTTCGAACGGGAATGTATCGCTCGCTCATCATGCGCGAAGAGAATGACTATAGCGCCTGATGGCTCTCAGCGGCTTTCGCAAGCGAGAGCGAGAACCAGTAACATATACCGGCCAACGGTCGTTCAATCATTAGGCATTGTGGGCCGCCATCGCTTCAGCTGAAGTTGAGTAGCAGAGGATAGTCGCGTGAGCTCAGAAACTGAAATTGCTCCTCCCCAGATCTACAGGCATCATGTCTTTGCGTGCAACACGCAACGTCCGCCAAGCCATTCCCACGGCAGTTGTGGTGCCTCGGGGGCGCAAGCGTTGTGGGATCGAATGAGCAAAGCGATCGAAGCGCAACGATTAAACGATATCGGTTTCGCGACGGCGGGGTGCCTCGGCTTTTGTAACTCTGGTCCCTTGCTGGTTGTCTATCCTGACGGAGTCTGGTATCGCGCGAGCACGCCTGAGGACGTCGACGAGATCGTCATCTCGCACCTCAAGCAGGGCAAACGTGTCGATCGACTTGTCATGGTGCTCAAGCGAAGCTAAGGGCGTGGCTTGGCGGCGTCGCTTGCCGGTCTCGGCAAGCATGGACGGCTTGCTCGACCATGAGCCTGCCGTTGGGAGCCGCTGGTCTGAGCTAGCCTGGCACTTCGCGCTTACTATGCCGTTTACCTATAAGCTTGGCGGCGTCATATGACTGCTGACTACGTCCGCTTCGCTCCAATTGCGAGCGAGAGCGAGCGGCGGCGTGATATGTCGCGATGGCCCACAGCCGACGTTCTGATAGCGCGTTCGTATCGAGGTCGCTCAGATCATGCCGAGCCACCGCCAGTACGTCGATGCGCAAATCGCATAGACGATGCAGGCGAGTAGGCTGACCGGGACACCTACCTTTGGGAAGTCGAGGACCGTCAAGCGGCCCGTGCCGTAGACCATGATATTCGGCAGCGTGTTGTAGAACATCAGTACCGGGTAACCGCCAATGATCATGCCGGCCGGCAGGACGAGCACACGAGGATCCACCTGAGCGGTCTCCGCGAGAGCCAACACGATCGGAATGATGCCTGTCGCCATCGCAGTTGTCCCGACGAAGAGCACATGGAGCAGCTGCAGGACGATCATGACAATAAGCAGCATAGTGACCCGGCCTGCCCCGCCCAGACCGAGTCCATGAAAAATCTCCACTGCAAGCCAGTCCGCAGCCCCGGTCTTGATCAGCAGATCGCCGAGCGTGATGCCGCCTCCGGATACGAGGATGACTTGCCAAGATATCTGTCGGTTGGCATCGGCCCAGTCGATCACGCCGAGTTTCGGCAGGAACAGCAAACCGGCACCGGTCAGGCAGATGACGGTCGTGTCGAGTTTCGACCATCCCTGGGTCACCCACCCGACTACGACTAGAACGAAGATCACAAGGGTTCGCCATTCCGCGGGGGTGGTGCGGCCCATCTCGGAAAGCCGCTTTGCGATAGCATCGCCGGCCAGAGGCGCGTCATGTCGTTCTTCGGTCCCGACGACCACTTGAACGACGAACAACGTCAGGAAGGTCATGATCAGCGCCGGCGGAAAGCCGTAGATCAGCCAGTCGACGTAGGTCACTGGCCGTTCCGCCTCGGCAAGAAAATCGGCGGTCACCGGATTTGGTAGCGTCGCGGTCAGGATTCCGGCGCTGATCGTCGCATTCGTGTAGGCAAGCGTCAGGAGGAGACTCACGACGAATCGGATGCGGCCTTCGCCTTCGATCACAGAGGCGATGCCAAGACACACCGGGAGCAGCACGGCAGTTCGTGCGGTTGAGGACGGGATCAGGAAGGCAAGCACGATATTGGCGATCGTTACTCCGAGAGTAGTACGGGTCGTTGTCCCGCCGGCGACCTTGAGAATTCCGTATGTAATCCGCTCGGCGAGCCGCGTCTTGACCATCGCTGCGGCGAGAATGAATGCGCCGAGGATGAGATAGACGGATGACGAGGAGAATCCACTCAAGGAACTCGCCGGCGTCGCAATGCCCAGAAGAACGGCCGCTGGCGCGATGACCAGGCTGGTGATCGCGAGCGGGATGGCTTCCGTGAGATAGAGAATGAACACCGCCGAGAACAGAACGAGCGCGCGATGACCCAACGGCGAGAGCCCCTCGGGCGCGCCAGCCGTCCAGACGGCAAGGCCTATGCCCACCGCGAGCGGAATACCCACCCCGCGCCGTATCGCGTCGAACGAGGCATGATCCGTCAAATCAAAGCGCTCTTTGCGCGTCGCAGATGACAACCGTCTCATTGTATGGCCGCAGAATAGAACCCACGAAAGCTACAACGTAGACCGCGAACAGACGCCACCGTTCTAACGTCAACCCGGCAGGCATCGCGGAGAGCAACACGATGCCCGGCGCGAGAATGCAGGCCAGGAGCCGCCATTGGCCGAGCGCTTTCTTGAGCAAATTTAACTTTAGAACGGCCTGTAGCGCGATATCAATGGACGACATTTAATGATCCCTAGCGTATTTGGCGACTGCGCTTCTTTTGGAGCCTCGTTCATGATCGTTAGGCCGGGCTGAAGTCGCGTGGTGGCTTCCCTGTGTAAGAATAGGGGACGCCTGGAGGCATCGGCCCCTTGATACGACCGCCCTGCTGCTTCTGTTCCCAGGCATGCGCGAGAATGCCCACCGAGCGCGACAAGATGAAAAGTCCTCGCCCGAGTGCCGGCGCGAAACCGAGTTCGGAGTAGATGACGGCGGTGGACCCGTCGATGTTCATCGGGACCTTGCGGCCCTTTCCCTTTTCGAGATGGGCTTCTACCGCACGGCCGATGTCGGCAAACTTGCCGGAAATCACGCCGCGCTCATGAGCGGCATCGACCAGAGACAGCAGCTTCGGTGAGCGAGGGTCGATCGGGTGAAAGCGATGGCCAAAACCGGGCAAGACTTTCCCGTGTGTTCCGACGGAGGCTGCCATGCCGGCCTGCGTCGCCGCTACAAGCGGCGTACCTTCACTCATCCGTCGCGCGATGTCGGCGTACAGCTCCATGCATTGTTGACCGGCGCCTCCATGAACGTCGTCGAGCAAATTGATGGCCGACGCCATTGCTCCGTTGAGCGGCAAGCCGCAGGTGATGGACATCCGGCCGACCGCGATCGAAGGCGCCTGCGGTCCGTGATCGACCGCAGCCACAAGGGCTGCTTCAAGCAGAGCGGCATGATCGGGCGACGGGAGGTCGCCGCGCAACAGAAGCCATATCATCTGTGGAAAGCTGATCGAGCCAATCATCTGCTCGATCGGAAAGCCACGAAAGCGGATGACGCCCGGCTTCATGTCGATAATGTCGGTCGACCACCATTTGGTTGCCGCGGTCAGGAGATCCGCGGGAGTGGATTCGGACATGGCCAGGATTCCTTTTCATGCGACGCGCACCACGCCCCGTTCGGCCATTTGATCGATCTGCGCGCGCGTGTAGCCGAGCCGTCCGAGCCATATCGCCGTGTCGGCGCCAAGTAACGGGGGAACGGACGGTTCGGGAAAGCCTTCGTCCAGAAGGAAGCCTGGGCGCGTCACCTGTAGCTGTCGCCCTTCGGTCGGTTCGAGAGGCAGCCGCTCGACGAACCGGCGTTCGACCAGCTGCGGCTGCTGCAGTGCGTCCTGGACCGAGAGCACGCACCCGGCCGGAACGCCGGCGGCGTTGAAAACCTCCTCCCATTCCTCGGCGGATTTCGACTTGAGCGCCTTGTTGATCTCGTCCCTCAGGGCTGCGCGATGCAGCTTGCGCGTGTGGCGTTCACCGAACCGTTCCTCACTCAGCAGATTGGGTCTTCCGATCAGTTCGCACAGCTTCTCGAATTGCTTCTGTTCGTTGGCAGAAATGTTGAGCGGACCGGTCTTCGTCTTGAACGTGCCGGATGGGGCCGCCGTGAAATTCTCGTTTCCCATTGGCTCGGGGAGCATGCCGGCGTTGAGGTGGTTAGAGACCACCCAGCCCATTGCCGCCAGAGTCGATTCCAAGAGTGACACATCGATGAACCGGCCGCGGCCGGTCAAACGCTGAGCGACCAGCGCCGCCGAGATTGCGAAGGCTGCCGTGATACCGGCCATGGTGTCGGAGATCGGAAAGCCGGTGCGCAACGGCGCCGATCGGTGATCGCCGGTTACGCTCATCGCGCCCGAGAGACCTTGCACGATCTGGTCGTAGGCGGGCCGGTTTGCCCAAGGGCCTTCCTGACCGAAGCCGGATATGGCGCAGTAGATCAGCCCGGGGTTGCGCTTCGCGAGGACCGCATAGCCTAGGCCGAGCCGCTCCAAGACTTTGGGTCGGAAGTTCTCGAGCAGCACGTCGGCCTGGTCGACAAGTCGAAGGAATGCATCCCGACCCTCCGGCGATTTCAAGTCGATCGCGATCGATTGTTTACAGGCATTCACCGCAACAAAGGACAGGCCGAACAGGCGCTGTGCCATCGCCGGATCTGCCCCGAGACGACGAGCCAGATCGCCGCCCTTCGGATTTTCGATCTTGATCACTTCGGCGCCGATCCGGGCCAAGTTGTAGCCACAGAAGGGTCCGGCGAGCACGTTGGACAGATCGAGGACGCGTACGCCGTGAAGCGGCAAACTCATGGCGATCTCCCTAAGGCAATCTACCCTACGCGGAACGTGAACGACCGGTAGCAACTGCCATTGTCGGTCATGACGCGGGTGGCGGTGACGCCGAGGCTTTTGTGGTAGGCAGCCACGGCTGCTTTGAGAAGCCAACGGCACTGTCGGTCGGCTTGTCCGGCTTGATCTCGGAGAACGCGAGGCGGGAGTGGTCGTCAATGCAGACGTGCACGAAATCCAAGCCAGCGCCGCGGCTCTTCTTCGGATCACTCGGATCACCGGTGATCCGGTGGCCGACCCGCCGGAAACGCCCGAGCTTTTTTGATGTCGATGTGAATGATCCCGCTGGGGTTCTCGCGCTCATAGCGGCGCTCCGGCTCGAGCGACCTCCAAATGCGTATCCGGTTCAACCCCAGGCGGCGTAGGACGCGGCTGACGGTAGCCGGCGAGATCTCGACCCCGGCTGCAATCTGCTTGCCCGTTTGGCGCTGCCGGCGCAAGGCCTCGATGGCGGTGCACGTGGCTGCGGGGGTTGGCTGGCGATGAATGAAGTCGCGACGTGCGATCGAGCAAGCCATCCACACCTTCTGCGCGGAAGCGCTTGGTCCATTTGGCGACGGTCTTCGGCATCCTGTTGAAAAGGTCAGCCGCGCCGGCCTGGCTCAACCCATTCCAGACTACGCTTCGCATCATCGCCTCTCGACCTTTGGGCGTCAAAGGCGCATTCTTATGGACGTTCATCTGGTCTCTTCTTGGAACACTGAAGCTTCGCAACCTCAGCTTTCTTGGTTGAGACCAGATGAACAACCTCCTGACAGACCACATCCTAGTACGCCGAAACTTCCGTGTCGCGTACCGAATGTCTATTTGGATAACAAGGAAATTGCGCCCTTGCAGCGTGCGACAAGGCAAACATCTCATATGCGGTATCGATCTATCTGTTGTCGGTTACCTACGCGCGGCGCGATCCCTTAATGGGAAGCGCGAACGATGCTACGAACCGTTCTCTCTCTCTCTCTCTCTCTCTCTCCCGTTCGCGAGCGAGCTGAGGCGTTGACGCGTCAGCCGGTCTCCAACCACGCTGCGGTAACGAGGAGGAGACGCGCTCGACGAGCTTGCTGCGTTCCGAGTTGATCAAACGAAGTCCTCTTTCTGGCCCATTCTGGCGTCAGAACTTGTAAGCGACGCCGCCGCTGACGAGCCATGGATCGATATTGGCGCGTCCGCTAACGGCAACCGCATTGTTCACAGTTGCGGAGTACTCCGGCCGCAGCCACAGCTTTTTCACGTTGGCGCCACAGGAACATTAACCGAACTTCCTCCGGTATCCGGCAAAACGCCGAGCGCGCGCAGGCGGATCATCCACGGGTTGGAGGGTTCGATTGGAGGCGCTTTATAGTAGACCGGATTCGACCCCAAATCCGCACCGCGGACCGAGTTGCTGGCCAACGAGGTCGCTAGCGCGAGGGTCGATGCCGTGGCCAGAACTGTTCTTGCTCTCATCGAATTCTCAATTCCAAGAGTCGCGCGAGAAACCGCGCAAGGTCGCTGTTGCGCATACGGAAGACTGAAGAGTTGATATTGTGAAAAAAACTTCGCAATTCGTCCGCTTGCCATGGCTTCTTCAAGACGTCTCGAATGACCATTGCGCGGCGCTCCTGCATCCGCGAGCCGCTTCGAACTGTCTGCCGGCCAGCTCCGATATCGGCGTGCCGAGTGTCACAATGCATTTGCGAGAATCCCTGCTGGTTGGGATGATTGGAGCGCCTCCGGCATATTCACTCTTCTCGAATTGCTGGCGTTGCGAGAGGATCAGCAAGTTCCGTTCCATAACTGCAGACGTCGAAATGGTCCGACCCCCACCATTTCTTGCGCGTTGATGCTTGCAGTTTTTTGTTCGTTGTCTGACAGCGACGCAGATACTCTGTCAGATCCAAAACGCTCAACGAACACGCAAACTGCTGGCTGCATTTTGCAGTGCAATCATAAACTTAAGGTACGTAGTCGAGTGTTGGCACAGCCATTGCTACCAAGGGGCAGCAACACTGAGTGAGGGCTGAGTGCACGCCGACGCGCAAAGCGAGCGATGCGCTCCTTCCCTTGATCCCGTGTGCCCGCGCTTTTGTGAGAGAAACAAGCTCGCACAAGAAACGCGCAACTTTTGGCAAATCGGTTAATGGAGAACAACATGTCTTCACTAAGACAAATCGCGTTCTACGGGAAAGGTGGCATCGGGAAGTCCACCACTTCGCAGAACACGCTGGCGGCGTTGGCCGAGATGGGGCAGAAAATTCTGATTGTGGGCTGCGATCCGAAGGCGGACTCGACCCGGCTGATTCTGCACGCCAAGGCGCAAGATACGATTTTGAGCCTTGCGGCCAGCGCCGGCAGCGTGGAGGATCTAGAACTCGAAGACGTAATGAAGGTCGGCTACCGGGACATTCGTTGCGTGGAGTCCGGCGGTCCTGAGCCAGGTGTCGGCTGTGCGGGTCGCGGCGTCATCACCTCGATCAATTTTCTGGAAGAGAACGGCGCCTACGAGAACATTGACTATGTCTCATACGACGTGCTTGGCGACGTCGTATGCGGCGGCTTTGCCATGCCGATCCGCGAGAATAAGGCGCAGGAAATTTACATTGTGATGTCCGGTGAAATGATGGCGATGTATGCCGCAAACAATATCTCGAAGGGCATCCTAAAGTACGCCAACTCTGGAGGGGTGCGGCTGGGGGGACTGATCTGTAACGAGCGGCAGACCGACAAGGAACTGGAATTGGCAGAAGCGCTGGCCAAAAAGCTGGGCACTCAGTTGATCTACTTCGTGCCGCGTGACAACGTGGTGCAGCATGCAGAGCTACGCCGTATGACGGTTCTTGAATATGCACCCGATTCCAAGCAGGCCGATCACTACCGGAAGCTCGCTCATAAGGTTCATAACAATGGCGGTAAAGGTATCATCCCGACCCCGATCTCCATGGATGAGCTGGAGGACATGCTGATGGAGCACGGCATTATGAAGCCGGTGGATGAATCGATCATCGGGAAGACCGCCGCCGAGCTCGCAGCCTCGTAAAGGTCGCGAGTCGCGGCCTTGTAAGGGCGCGCGACAGATGCCGGTCTCCTCACCGTCCCCTCCCGGGAGACCGGCATACTGACGATCGACCGTCGCCAAACTCAATGCGCGCCCATGCAGACCTCGCGATTGTGAAAACTCACAAGATTATGTCCGACCCGCACGTCGCTTCGTTCATGGCTGTAGGCCCTGCTGCTTGCATCAGCCAGCTGCACGTGGGAGTTGCCGCCTACCGTTTGCTCACCGGTGAGGCTCCTGCGGATGCTAATATCGCTACAGACGCTAACCTCGATCGCCATGTCCTGGCGTCCATCCTGGCGGCTGCCGCTATGGACGGTGGCTCCCTTCTTGAGAAGGTTGGCCTCTCCGGCGTTGAACTGGCGGCCCTGCTGGAGAAGTACTTCCCCTCAACCACGATCAATGCTGCGCAGCAGGCCTCGCCCTCCGAGGGCGCGGATCACGAGGAGATCGCAATGCTTCGCGATCTTTTACTCAAGGAGCGCTCGACGCAAGGGGACATCGGACGATGGCTGGCTGCAATGATCGCACGTCGCGCCATGGAGTCGGACCATTTGTGGGAAGCTCTCGGCTTGCGCAATCGTGGCGAACTCGTTCTCGTGCTGAGCCGTCATTTCGGGCCGCTCGCCGCGCGCAACGTCAATAATATGCGGTGGAAGCGTTTTTTCTACCGCATGCTTTGCGAGAACGATGGCGTTGTGATGTGTACGACACCCGTGTGCGACCAATGCAACGAATTCAACGTCTGCTTCGGTGAAGAAAGCGGCGAGAGCCGGATGGCCGAGCGGCGGCGCGATTTGCAAGAGCCTGCTCGGTAGGTTGTGGTCGGCGACCCCTCATCTGAACAGTCGAAACGGTCGGAAGTTGCATCGTCATCCGAGAAGGCCACGCCGGATCTGTAGGCAGCGCGGGGAGGAGCCTAGTTATGACGTTTGGCTGCAGGCGCATGGCCATGCGTCCAAGGCGGCAGCGTGAGGACTGGCGATCGGAACACGATACGCGCCGTGAAGCCTGGCGCGAACCGCGCATCGGCGAGGCGGCCGGGAACACAGGGCTTAATGAACTCGCGGTGACATTCGACCAGAGTTACCGGAGGCCCGCGTCATGCTCCCGAAGTTCAGGAGCGCGCCCAAGCGCTAGCCAGCCACACCGCATGTGCGACGGTCATGAGCACTGCGGAGTCGGCGAGTGCGTATTTGCGCAGGGATCCGGCGGTCATTCCATTCCAAAGTCCAGCACACCTATCTCGCTTGATCATTGTTTGCTTGAGCGCGACCCAGAGGTAATCGGAAGGAGATTGCTTGATGATCAACTCGTCCCCGGCAGCCGGTATCCTGGATCGGCTCGGCAAGGCTTGTGCGGCAGAGGAGTTTTTTTCGCTACTTGGCGTCGAATACGATCCTAAGATCGTCAATGTCGCGCGCCTTCATATACTAAGGCGAATGGGACAATACTTCGCCCAAGAGCAATTCGCTGATGCATCAGAGGCGGAAATAAGAGCGCGGTGCAAGGCGATGCTGGAGCAAGCCTATGCCGATTTCGTAGCTTCTTCGCCGATCGAGCAGCGGGTATTCAAAGTGTTAAAGGATGCTGTCGCAGATCCTAAGAAGATTGGGGCCTTTGTTCCTTTGAGCGAGTTGAAGTAATGAGCACTCCACTGTAAGCCAACTGCGCCCCACGGACGCCGAGGCACTTCGTTCGCGTGGGCGTTCTCTTCATCGGCGCAAGTCTCTGCGGCCCGAGCGGTGTTTGTTGTATTCCTGACCTTGTCTGGATTGTCGTGCCAACGATATCAGGGGCTGTATGAAGTGCCGCGCAAGCGATTACGTCTCTGCTGACGTTCTATCGTCTTTGCGACTGGTACGACACTTGCTTTTGTTGTGCCGATCGGATCATCGATGCGACCGACGGTAGCGTCCTTGATGAGTTCGACGGAGGACCTATGATGCTGCTTTTAGTGCCTGCCGTGCCGCCCCGCGCCATCACGTCGAGGCTTATGATTCCGTCAGGTACGTTCGCAGTAGACTTAGGCGCGGCCGCAGTCTCGCAGCGGCGGTGAGACGGTGGTCAATGAACAAGTGTCCCCTTCGCGCTACTCCTGCAACGGGTATGACAGTGGCATTTGCATCAAATCAGCCTTCGATTCCGATCAGAGTTGTCTCCATCTCATGGCGGAAAGAAACCACGCCACTAAGAGCGGGAGCACCGACCCGTGCGGATTGCTGCTAAAGGCCCAGCATGGCTTGCGTGGCAGACGCGTTGCCAGGATCGCCCTCGTTGCGGTCGCCAGTGTGGAGCCGTTGCAATTACTCCGCAGCAAACGGTGTCGCGGGTTCGGATCCGAAAGCGATCGGTCAAGATCATTGTGCCGCCCTAGCCAGCCGCGGTCGTGCTCGTCAAACCGGCGTGCAATGGCTCGGTTTGCAATAACCCTCCAATCCGCCTGAACGGGCGCGTCTGTCGCGACGACATGTTGTTGTGTGACCCGGTCCGAGTACGCAGGGAAAATGCTCTTCAGTTTACGAAAGCGAGAAAGCAACCGTGGCGCGGGGGCGCCTATTGTTGAAAGGAATTTCGATATGAGCAACGTCAGCAAAACGGGCATGCCAGCGGGGGCCGGCCGCGCAGCAGCAAAAAAGGAACTGCCGGAGCACTTCAAGTCGTACAAACACGTCTGGGTTTTCGTCGAGCTGGAGCGTGGCCAGGTGCATCCAGTTTCCTGGGAGCTCATGGGTGCGGGGCGCACCCTTGCTGACAGGTTAAAGGTGAATCTTGCCGCCGTCGTACTCGGTCCGGAGGGGCAGCACACACGTAATGCCGCGCTTGAAGCGTTCTGTTATGGCGCCGATCTGGCCTATCTCGTAAGCGACAATGTTTTGTCGGACTATCGTAACGAATCCTATACAAAGGCAGTAGCCGAACTCGTCAACACCTACAAGCCTGAGATCCTGCTCTTGGGTGCGACGACGCTTGGTCGCGATCTCGCAGGTTCCGTTGCGACGACCCTGTCTACGGGGCTGACTGCCGACTGCACCGCGCTGGACGTCGATGCAGATGGTTCGCTTGCGGCGACGCGTCCGACCTTCGGCGGCTCGCTGCTCTGCACAATCTATACCTTGAATTATCGTCCGCAGATGGCCACCGTCCGGCCGCGAGTCATGCCGATGCCTGAGCGCGTTTCACGCGATGCCGCTCATATCATCGTTCATCCGCTCGGCCTTATGGAAGAAGATATTGTCACAAAAGTACTGTCGTTCCTAACCGACCGCGATGCGGAATCGTCCAATCTGGCCTATGCCGATGTAGTGGTTGCGGGTGGCTTAGGACTTGGATCGCCCGAGAACTTTCGTTTCGTTCGCGAACTCGCAGCTCTTCTTGGCGCTGAATATGGCTGCTCGCGTCCTCTTGTGCAAAAGGGCTGGCTTACGTCTGACCGGCAAATTGGCCAGACAGGCAAAACCATCCGCCCGAAGCTCTATATTGCCGCGGGCATCTCGGGAGCGATCCAGCACCGGGTTGGCGTCGAGGGCGCGGATCTGATCGTTGCTGTCAACACTGACAGGAACGCTCCGATCTTCGACTTTGCTCATCTCGCGATCGTCAGTGATGCAATACAATTGCTGCCCGCGCTGACTGCCGCGTTCCGCGCGCGGCTTTTGCCGGAGTCGCACGCCCGGATCGCGGTTTAGAGGAGATAATGATGATTGAAGAGAGATTCGATGCAATCGTGGTCGGAGCCGGTATGGCCGGCAACGCAGCGGCATTGACGATGGCCAAACGGGGCATGAAGGTGCTGCAGCTCGAGCGGGGAGAATATCCTGGCTCGAAGAATGTGCAGGGCGCAATACTGTATGCCGATATGATGGAAGAGCTAGTCCCAGAGTTTCGCGAGGAGGCGCCGCTCGAACGTCACCTGATTGAACAGCGGTTCTGGATGATGGACGATCGCTCCCATGTCGGCATGCACTACCGTTCGGAAGACTTCAACGAGGAGCGGCCGAACCGCTACACGATTATACGCGCCCAGTTCGACAAATGGTTGTCTTCCAAAGTTCGGGAGGCTGGCGCGATCGTGCTGTGCGAAACCACCGTCACAGAGCTCGCGCAAGACGACCGTAAAAGGATCATCGGTGTCCGTACAGACCGCCGAGACGGCGAAATACATGCCGACGTCGTCGTCCTGGCGGAAGGGGTCAATGGCCTGCTCGGCACGCGTGCAGGTCTGCGTGCGCGCCCGACCCCCGATAACGTGGCGCTTGCGGTGAAGGAAATGCACTTTTTACCTCGCGAGACCATCGAGGCACGCTTTAATCTCAAGGGCGATGAAGGCGTCGTGATCGAGGCGGCTGGTACTATTTCCCGCGGCATGACCGGAATGGGATTCATCTACACCAACAAGGAGTGCATTTCGCTCGGCATCGGTTGTCTCGTCGCCGACTTCCAGCGCACGGGCCAAACGCCGTACGGTCTACTCGAACAATTCAAGAGGCATCCGTCGGTGGCGCCTTTGATAGCAGGGTCCGAAGTGAAGGAATATGCCGCTCATCTCATTCCCGAAGGCGGTTACAAGTCAATTCCACAGCTCTATGGAGAAGGCTGGGTCGTGGTGGGCGATGCAGCCCAACTCAACAATGCCATTCACCGAGAGGGCTCCAATCTCGCGTTGACCTCCGGTCGTATCGCTGCCGAAGCGATAGGTCTAGTAAAATCGCGCGGCGCATCGATGAGCGCAACAAATCTGTCAATCTATAAGAAGATGCTAGATGAATCCTTCGTCATCAAGGATTTGAAGAAGTACAAGGATATGCCGCCCCTAATGCACACCCACTCCCAAAATTTCTTTCTTACCTATCCGCAGCTCATCTCGAAGGCAATGCAGAACTTTCTGCGCGTCGATGGTACGCCAAAGATGGAGAAGGAGAGGGCAAGCCTAAAATCCTTTGTCAAGGCGCGGTCGTGGTCGGGTCTGGTCGGCGATGCTTGGCGCTTTGCCCGCGCCTGGCGCTAACCGCAACTGGAGAAGTTCAACAATGGAAGACCAAACATGAATTGCGATACCCCAGTGCGTGTCGAAGACAAGCTGTATTACAATCGTTATCTCGTCGACGTCGGACACCCCCACGTCAAGGTCCGTCCGCACACGACGCCGTCCCCGCAGTTACTTGCACTTCTGAAAGTCTGCCCCGCGAGATGTTACGAGCTCAACGACAACGGACAGGTCGAGATAGCTGTTGACGGCTGCATCGAGTGCGGTACCTGTCGTGTGATCGCCGAGCCGACCGGCGACATCCAATGGAGCCATCCGCGCGGGGGATATGGCGTGTTGTTCAAGTTTGGGTGATGGTAGACGATGGCCGAGCGACTGGGGCTAGGCGACAGGAACTCGTCCTTTCCGAGCCGCATTCGTCGCTCGCAGGCCGGCCGGAATTCGACGACGACGTTATTCCCTAGACGGCTAGGCTGCCGAAGTGGCCGCAAAGGGCTCGATGTGGTGCCACTCAGCGGCACCCAAGCTCCGTTGATCGGAATGTGGCGTAAAGATCAGCCCCTCGCCTAAGGGCGCACAGGCTCAGGAGTTTCGATTGCGATTGCCACTATTTGGGTGATCGCAGCAAAGCGCACGCCCGTGTGTATCGCTTCGGATTCGGCACTCGCGGCTCTCAATGTCTTCCTCATGGGCATCAATGCAGGCACCGCAACCGTTTATGACGGAGACGGCAAGCGACGATAGCTCGAAATCGGCTTGGTCACGCCGGGATTGCCGGTCACATCCATATGTATCCGTAACGGCATCGTCTTGTATTCCGGACGCGGAAACGAGGTGAGCGAAGCGGTAGTGGACGTTGTTCATCCCCTCCACTGGGACTGTGGGTAAGCGCTAAGTGGGAACCCTTGCTTCGGGACTGGGATAGCTGTGCGAAGAAGCCTCCGGCTGGGACGGAGGCTTGGGATGGGATTGGACAGCAAAAAGGACGTCCATTTGGACGGCTCATCGGCGGGGTCGGTGAGCCGGCTGGAGGTTCTGGAAGGGCCGTCAGGACGTCGTGTGCGGTCGGAAGCTGAGAGAGCTCGGATCGCCGCCGAGAGTCTGTTGCCGGGCGCCCAGGTATCCGAGGTGGCGCGCAAGCACGGAGCGACGCGCTGGCAGGTCTACGATTGGCGACGGCGGCTTCGACAACGAGGTATGTTGCCGCTGTGCGAGGCGTCTCCACCAACGTTTGCGCCTCTGGTTTTGGAAGATGCGTTGGAGCAGCGTCAGCCTCCGGCGGTCAAGCTTGAGATCGCGATCGGCGATGTCGTGCTGCGGACGGACACAGCCATAGATGCTGACCAGCTATGCCGGGTGATCCGTGCGGTGCGAGCGTCACGATGATCGCGGCCGGTACTGATCTGAAGATTTACGTTGCCACGCGGCCGATCGACTTCCGCTGTGGCCACGACGGGCTTGCGGCGAAGGTGCAGGAGATGCTTCGTCTCGATCCGTTCAGCGGCGCAGCCTTGGTATTCCGATCGAAACGAGCGGACCGGATCAAGATTTTGGTCTGGGATCGAACGGGCCTGGTGTTGGTGCACAAACGCCTCGAAGGTTGCAAGTTCGTTTGGCCAACGATCGCGGACGGCGTGATGCGAATGTCGCCGGCGATGTTTGCGGCCTTGTTCGAAGGGCTGGATTGGAGATTGGTCCGCCCGGAAGAAGCACGGCGCCCGCAGGTCGCGGGATAACTGCGGCAGAATGACTCGGCAGCTATTTTGATCGTGGCACGCGCGGCGGCGATGTGCTCGAAATAGCGCATGAGCATCGCGGCGCTGCGCGACGAAAACGAACGCCTGAAGGCGCTTCTGGCGCAAACGCAGGCGGCCTTGAGCGAGCATCAGGGGGCGCTGGCGGCGTCGGAGGAAGCGCGGCGTCGGCTAGAGGTCATTCTCGGCGAATTGCGGCGCGACAGGTTCGGCGCGAAATCCGAAAAGCTGCGGCCAGATCAGTATCACTTACCGTTGGAAGACGTGGAGATCGCGCAAGGCATCCTGGACGCGGCGCAGGAGAGAGCCGAGGCTGTGATCAAGGGCCGATCGCGGCGCGTGCCGGATCAAGGTTCTCATCGCAATCGCGGCTGCTTGCCTGCCCATTTGCCGCGCGTGGAACGGATCATCGAGCCTGCAAGCACGCACTGCCCGTGCGGTTGCGGCGCCATGACGAAGATCGGCGAGGACGTCAGCAAGCGCCTCGATGTGATCCCGGCGCAATGGCGCGTGCTGGTCACGCGCCGCCCGAAATACATCTGTAGCCGCTGCTCGGGCCCTGTCGCGCAGGCGCACGCACCGGAACACGTCGTGCCCGGCGGGCTGCCGACCGAAGCGGCTATCGCTCATGTGATCGTCTCCAAGGTAGCGACGACATGCAGCGTCAAGCAACTTTTAAGATTTCGCCGCCAATTTCGCGGTTGCAGGCGCAAAGCTCGTCCGTTTGCAGCGCGTCGAGAACGCGGAGCGTGTCCTTGGGACTCCGCCCGACACGAAGATTGTTCGCATAGACGTGCTGAATCGTGTTCTGGGGGTCCACAATAAAGGTGTAACGGTAAGCAACCCCTTCGGGTGATCGCACGCCAAGGCCGTCCACGAGCGTTCCCCTTGTGTCGGCAAACTGCCAGATTGGTAGTTTGTGCAAGTCGACATGTGAGCGCCGCCAAGCAAGCTTGCAGAACTCGTTATCAGTCGAACCACCCAGTACGACCGCATCGCGGTCAGCAAATTCCTTAGCAAGCCGGGCAAACTCAGCAATCTCCGTCGGACAGACGAAGGTAAAGTCCTTGGGATAGAAGAAGATGATTTTCCATTTTCCCGGAAAGCTCATTTCAGTCAGGGTCTCGAATGCACTCCGCCCTTCTTCTTCCTGCGCTTGAAAACCTGGCTTGACGCCCGTGATGTCGAATGACGGCAACTGACTTCCAATTCCGAGCATGCTGTCCTCATAAACTTGCGTTCTGTAGATCGTGAGTTCACCGTTGAAGCAATCCATATGCCATCCGTTCTCGCGAAAGGAATCAATCGGGTTTAGACCGGCATGCTCGCGCTGGGCGCGTCAATCAGCGCTCTTACGACGTAGCCAATCGCTTTCTTTGCTAAACCCAACAAGTCGTTGGTTGCGGACAGCGCGCTGACCGGTGAGAAACTCTAGCTTCGCGGCGAGCGCCTGAGATGTTCGCGTACAAGCGTTGATCTGCCGTTATAAGGCTTGCGTCAAAACCGCCAGATCTAGCGCCCCGCAGACGCTCGCTGACATTGTTCAACAGCAGATTTTCCGTCTTCAGCAGGCTGAGCGGCGTCAGTTCCGCTGAAACAGGTTAGCTAGATCCTCCACCTTTGTATTTGTCGTGGAGCTTCACTAAATAACAGAGCGCAAATGCGCTGAGTCCAAAAAAGGCTGCTAGGAATTCGACGACATGCAATGTCGCCGGCTTCAGGGTTCCCAGTGGATTGCCGCATAGATAATTGTCTATCCCAATTGGGATATTATTGGCGCCACTTAGTTGCGTTCGATAGCGCCAGCCTAAGACGGTGCGACATCGTGGGTTAATCAAGGATCCCTGGGCTTCAGTAGCTGATTTGACACTTGGGTTGGGAGCGATAGTCATGCCCTGCGCATTCTCGGATGCGAGCAGGGTCAAAGCTAAGTCCAGCAGGATGAATCGGATAAGTCTCATTTGGACCCCGCGAATCTACTCGACGTTTACGCGAGCAATTCGCGTGCCGTTTGTTGGAGTATCGGCGCCCCTCACTCGAACGACGCCTTAACGCTCTCGCCTGCAGCGTTCACCCGCCGCAACTCGCTGTAGGGCTTTAGACGCTCGCGTCGCCAACCGCACGTGTAAGACTACGCGATGAAAGTGAGGTTGATCTACCGCCGTTGTATTGGAGATGGAGCTTCCGCGGGTAGTGCTGCCCGTGTGCCGTGTAGACGCAGCTTGTCATCGATCGGGTCGATGGATGCCCTATGCACCTTGACCCCGCAATCGGCGAAGCGTCATCCGGGAAATTTGAGACTTTTGGAAACGAGAGCAGGCCGTCAAGCCTGGAGGCGTTGGAATTCATTGTACCGCACCCCAAGTGGGGCCACGTCTAAGAATATATTTACAATTGCCGAAAGCTAAAAAAGGCTTGAATCGATCGTAGCGTCAGGTTGTACTCCTTCCGTAGGAGAGCGCGATGTATCGAGGCGAGCATTGCCACACAAGCGTGCTGACCAGGTTGTGTCAGTCTTGCCAACGACCGTGTTGCGCTTGTCGATGATGATTTCGGATGCCTTATTCAGGAGTTGCCGCACAGCGAGACGGCCGCAGCCGAGGCGGCCAAATCCGGTGAACTGAACATGCGGGGGAGAAATAGGTACAGTGAAGGACATGCGGCCTAGAACAGGATGCGTGGATCAAGAGCTACGAATGAGCTGCGTCCGCTATGCACATCCGCGTGTGGTCGCCGTTGCTGTGATAGTGATTGCGGCACCATGGTGGATAGGATGCGCACATGCGCGAGACGGTCGGGCTGTGCAGGTCTTGACGTCGTGCAGATCAGAAGTGACTCGCTTCTGTGGCCAATTTACACAGCGTGGCGATGAGGACGTGGCCATTTTATGCCTTAGAGACAATTTCGAGAACTTGCGAGATAAATGCCGCCGCATGGTGCCGACGGCGGCAGCGAAAGGTGATGGACCGGTACCGCGTATCAACAAGCTTCCGCTCGTCCTCCACCGAGGGAGCGATCGGTCCGGGCGGCAGTTGCAAAAATCGAGCGTCACTGAGGCATTCAGACGACGAGCGCCGGAGTTTGGCCAGCTTGGTAATTAAGCTGATCTGTCTCGAGTCGGCGTCCTGTCCAGCTTCGAATCCTCAACCGGAGGACTGAGCTCCGTGCATCAAATTGGTCTCGATCACGGCAGTGGGGAACAAGGTGCCATGACGATCGTCTCCTGCACGGAGATCCTCAGACGACGAATATGGGACATTTGGTCTCATGTCTATGTGACCAAGGTGTCATACGTCTATCTCCAGCCGGACTGGAACTGGCTATCTTGCCGGGGTTTTGTAGCACGGCTGATGCAAACCTGACTGGCTCGCTGCTGGTCCGAATTATTCGACGTGGAGATCGAGCGCGCCCTCCATGCGGGCGACGTATTCGCCATCGACCTCCGGAATGCACCCATGTCCTTGCGCCCAGGCTTACCGTCATTCTCTGCCAGACGTCACGGACTGCCTTGTGCCTGGCATTGCGCGCTCTTGATCGCAGGCTCGGCGGCAATCGGCTCCCTCGATGGCAGTGCTCTTGGGCGACTGTACTTTAGAACTCAAGGTCAAAGGGAATGCCGTCGACAAGAGCCGTTCAAAGGCAAAAAGATGTTCAACCAGACGCTTCTCAACGGCGATACGCTCAGCAACAGGCGAGCCACTTTTAAGTAATCGACGGCAGCGCCAGATTTCGTTCCGCAACCATCTGATCTCACTTAGTGTATCGTCAATTGAAGTCATCACGGATGTGGTGGTCCTGGAGCGTCAAGCAAGCTTTATCGCGCGGCACACGTTTGTGCCAGGTTCAATATCACCATCACGCCACGACCGTGGCGAGGAGTCTCCGCAGACCATAGCGTTTTACGGCGCTCCGGTTGGGTGATTTGCATAATTCCTGCGCGGCAAATCATTGATTGGTGTGCGAACAAATAACCAAGAGCCGGAGAACCGGTGATCGAGCTCCGACAACGCAGAGAGCTCGGCAGAACGACTGAACGCCGAGCAGATCGGAATCTCAAGTAGCCCTTGTGTAACGTAGACTGTCGATATCTGTCCCCCGGGATCGAAAGGTCGTTCGCAGCATCACGCTCGCATCTAGGTCGCGAAACATGCTGTAATTCTGACGGATCCACTGATGTAGCTCGGTTGACCAGTCCTTCTCGTGGCGCAGATACCCAGTAAAGGAAAAGCCAAGCCGATCTATATATCTGTTGAGGAACGGCGGAAGCGCGGCGATCCGAAGAATGCGTTCGCCGTCAATCGCTTCAGATAATCCGCCACGTAGCACGAATTCATTGTGAATGGTGACCAGCGAATTGGCCGGAATTCGCCGCCGCAGCATTTCGTAACCGCGAAGAGAAATGCGTTCAGCGCCTGAAACGAAGAGTATCATGGGAGCGACATAACGGCGCTCCGTCTCCTTCATGAAGCCAATCTCCTCGCACATCTTGAAGAACTCATCGAAGGCGTGAAAGCCGAGATCAATCACCTTCGGCACCCGATCGTGGATGACAAGAGGGTCCATCAGCTGCATCTTGCTGTAAGTGTCGATCAGATCTGCGGTTTCAGTGATGTTTGGCAGGTAGTCGAGCAGCGATGGCTCGTTCAAGTTGACGTCGATCGACAGCGCTGTGCCGTGTTTGAGCAACAAGAACTCGCTCATAATCCGGGCGATGAGAGTTTTACCGACCTGCGGGCTAGGAGAGCATATGATGTAGATGGGCGTCGCTAACATAGCCAGCAAGTCAGTTTTAGTTCGTACGCGGGCAGCCGAAGCTTACCGAATATGCGCCTAATCGTCGCCGGCCCGGGTGCCGGACTTTGCCCCGGCCAATTCCGTCAAGTTAATCCGGTCAAATTCGCTCCAGACGTTTGCCAGCCAGTGGCGGACATAGCCTCGAAGCACGAAGGAGTTGTTCGCAGGTTCATCGTTACGCCCCTTGTTTGCGACGAAGTCTATAAAAGGCACGGATGCTACTTCCACCTGCTCGTATGCCATCTCGTTAAGTTTTGGTATTACCAGCTCTGTCGCATGTTTGATGCGGTGAAAATACGAATTATACGTCGCTTGATCCCACTGGAAGAATTGAGTGTCGTTGATGAAGTTCTTGACTAGATAGTACTTTGCGCCGCTCATGAAGGTCGCGGTTTCCGCGATCTCGTCCAGTGAAGCGATAGATGATCCAAGAATATGGAACACAGCAAACGTAATCTGGCCAGACCGCGCCGAGTCCAGAAATCCGATGTCGCGTAAAGAAGCCAGCGCAGACGATAGTAATCCTGCGCGAGCATCAATGACAGTAACGGACAGACCTGCGTTTAGCGTGTCGAATATCTTCATCTGGTCCGCCGTCGTCGTCATGTCGACGATCTCGGTGATCCCGGGATAAAAGCGCTTCAGCGTTCCCCGTGGAGACTCCGTGTCAAAGGCGCGAGTTTGAACTTTGTTGACGCTGAAGTAGTCCAGTAGCGTTCGTGATACGGTCGTTTTACCCACTCCACCCTTATCCGCACCTACCACAATTACAACTGGCTTCACCATAGGAATCTCCTGAGACACTCGCTTATGCCGTGCGCAGATGCGCAACCGACGCGGCTCTGCTTTGGGTGCGAACGTGGCAGAAAGAAGGGGCGATGAACCGCATGCGCAATTGATCTGCGACTGATGGACGTTTTCAACATCAACCGATTGACGTCCTTGGATTGCAACGACTATGGAGGCCGAGATGGGGCGTAAATCACTCGTACTGGTGGTCTACGTGAGGTTTGTAAGCGGCTGTAATGCGCGCCGCCGCCATATCTCTGCCCCGCCATCTAGATTGGCATGAAGCGACCGAATCCTACGTAGGGTCGGATTACGAGCGCGGGGAAGCGCAATCGAGTCGGGCGGCGCTGTCCCCGTGATAGCTCGGAAATCAACACAGGTGTGATGGATCAGACCGTTTTCTGTTCGGCAGACAAGCGCCGAGAGATGAGGCTCAACAACCGATCTCTCACTCTGCTGAACAGTATTGTGATACGCGGCGTGCGCAAAGAACCGCGGAGGTGATCATGGGTCGAGTGAAAATGCAGATCAATCGCGCGAGGCCGGGCCGCTCAGGAAGGGTCTTGAAGACATGTCCGGCAGAACCTTCCCTGAGCAGGCCAGCAACCATGTGGCTTGCGGGAGGTATTTGAATGCGCTCCTGAGTCGCGCCGCCTGTGAGGGCAGATTCCATCGCTATCAACGGGGCAGTGGAATCCTGCACGATCCGGGCTTCAATACCGCAAGACGAAGCTCTTCGCTAATCCTGGTCCGGGCAAGCGTCCTCGCGGCGGCGAGCGAATTTGCCGAGCCGAGCATCGCGATTGGGAGCGCGGCTCCCGGAGGAGGATCTCACGTCCTGTGCAAGGATGGATCATGAGCGTCTCCCCGTGTGAAGGTGGACTCTTTGATAAGATAGCGGGCCACCGACCGTTTCTTGTCGAGCCATTTCCACATGGCCTCGTGCAACTGCTGTACACCGACGGCGTGGATGCGGTCTGGCCAGCCCCGAATATCGTCAATGGATAATCTTGTCAGGCCACGGCCATGCAGCATTTCGGTTGCGAATGGCCGAGGTAAACAATTGGTCAATCTCCGCTAGCGTCGATGAGACGGAAAAAGTCATAGTTGTGTGCGCGATGCTGTTTCTGGAGGCAAGGGATGCGGACACAAAGGACCGCTGTCCGCCTTCGAATCATCACTAAACGAATTGCTCAAATTGGTTAGTGAGGATTCCAAGACAGGGCAGTTCACAGCCATCCTGATTGAGATTGCAAATCGAAACGTGCTTAGTTCGGCCTAGCTGTTGCTACACTCCGCTATCCGGCCAATAAACTGAGCCAACGGGCTGCAGAAGCGCCCGAACGGAGCGCTGCCGAGCCGGGATTTCATGTCGATGTGCTCCTTGTGGCTATCGGCCACCGCCATGTCGGCAACGTTCTGCCAACCATTCACAGCCTCCACTCCGAGCGCTAACAGATCGAAAATGGTTTTCGAGCAAGTTCTTGCCCGAGATTGCAGGGGAGGAGATCCACACATGACAGGACCGGCCGTTATGGAAGATGTGCGCCGTTATCGCGCGATAGCTTCGTTGTGCCGTCAGTCCGCGGCATTCCGGCCAACCCAACGAGCCTCATTGCTAGCGCAAGCTACAGAGTGGGAGGAACGCGCGATCGCGGAGATCGAGACATACTTTAGTTGTTCTGCTGCACGTCCTGCTTGATTGCGCTCGACGATCAAAAAAGCGTCGCGATCTGGTCAATAGGCCGGATCATGAAAGGCAATGCTAGCTAAACGATCCAGTCGGCAAGCGGGCGCGCTGGAAATTCACGTGAGAGCTTCGAATAGAACGATCTACACCTCAGCTCTGCGAACGCTTTCGCCTCGCAGACGCTGTGCCAAAGTCGCCGCTACGACGAGGTCGCGGGGCTGGCACCGATTGAATATTCCGCGCGGATGGTAAGCCTAGCTTTCGGCAAGCTAACAGCAAAGCCTCAAGACGCTACCATTCCGAGCCGCTCCCGCATTGGCCCGTTCGAGATAGCGCCGCGAAGTGCCGGCCGTCCTCCTGCGGTGCTGGGTTGGCGCCGCTGGTCTCCGTCTTACCTTCAAGGGCCAGGGACAGGTTTAAATTATTGCGCAGCATCAGGTTTGCGGGTTCCGCAGCGAGAGCTTGGCGGTACAGTTCTTGCGCCTCTCGATGCTGGCCTTCGTGATCGAGAACAACTGCTTTGGCATTCAATGCGCGCAGGTCGCCAGGGGCTGCCGATAAGATGCCGTCGAGGACCTCAAGCGCATCGTTCGGGCATTTGCGAGCCATCAAGGCCCGCGCAAGAGGAATGGCCGCATCCACATTGTCAGGTTGTTGCTTCAGCGCATCGCGTAAGGCTTTCTCGTCAGCATCGCGACCGAGGGCGTGAGCGATGCGCTCGCGCATAGCAGGATCGAGCTCCTTGGCCCCGAGCAGCTCTGCCGTGGACGCCGGCTGATGTGAAAGACCAGACTTGTGTGAGCCAGCGCAACCTGCGAGCAGCACGATGGCAATCATGGGGAGAACGGCCAAGCACGAATGGCGAGGAAAGTGACGCCAGCGGCGCAGAATGTCAGCCTTATGTGAATTCATAAGCGATCTCACCCACAACTACGCTCGTCAGCCAGCCGCAGGGAGGAGGTCACGATGGCCGCCTGTAGGAGCCTTGTCCTTGCCAGGCGCAAGTTTTACGGAGCCAATCGGCTGGACGGTGAAATCCGGGGCGAGATCCTGATACGAGAGAACGGGTAGGTCTATTCCATTGCGGGTGAGAAAGCCGCGGATGAAGCGCCGGATATCCATCGAGCCCAGGATCACCGGCTGGTTCTGACTGCGTGCGATGCTCGAATGGATCTGACGAAATTGCGCAAGCAACATCTCGCTTTGCCGATCCTCCAAAACGAGGTAGGGACCGACAGCGGTCTCGCGCACCGCACTGCGCACGATATCCTCGGTCTCACGCTCGACGATAAAGGCCGCCACAACACGATGGACGTTGGCGTAGCGGTGACAGATCTGTCGCTTCAGCGCGGAGCGCACATATTCGGTGAGCAGTACGGCGTTTTGCTCGCGTTCGCTCCATTCTGCTAGCGCCTCCAAAACCAGACGGGTGTTCCGGATCGGAATGCCCTCGTCCAGCAAGCGACGTAGGACATCCGCGATGCGAGGGATCGGTGTCGTTCGCAGCACCTCTTTCACCAGATCGGCATATTCCAGTTCCATCCGGCCAAGCAACTGACGTGTCTCCTGAATGCCCACCAGGCGCTGTGCATAGCGTGTCAACGTGGACTGGATCCGCAAGGCGATGATTTCGCTCGGACGGTGATGCCCTATTCCGGCAGCTTTGAGAGCAGGCGCATGGCGTTGTTCGATCCAGATCCGATTCGTGTCTTGCTCGTGCCAAAAGGGGATCCCGCTCAAATCAATGTTCGCCACGTCGTCGTTAAGTAAGAGTTGTGTAGGTTTAATGCCGCCCTCTTCCACGGGCACTCCTTCGACATCCACCCGGAATTGCGACTGGGCCAGGTGCGTTGCGCTTTGGGCGGGAATGCGTGGAATAGTGATGCCCAGATCAGCTGAAACCCGCGCCGAAACCCGAGCGACGCACTGCTCCAGTTCCCCTACGTCGATCGCCTGCATCAGGCTCGGCGCTAGCAACAGCGTAATCGGAAGTGCTTCCGCCGGCACGGCTTGCTTCTGACCCTGTGCGGAAGCGGGAGCCGAACCCGTGGGACCAGCGCCAGCCTTGGGAGCGGTCTTGCCCTCTTGCACGCCAACCTTGAGAAAGCTGGCGGCGGAGAAGAGGGCGGCCAGTATGATAAAGGGGAGCAAAGGGAAGCCAGGAACGAACCCCATCACAAGCAAGACACAGGACGCCAAGCGTAGCGCTTGTGTGCTGGCCGTAAGTTGGTTGACGATATCGGCGCCGAGATTGAGTTTGGAAGGACCGTTGACACGAGTGACAATGGTTGCGGCGGTAATTGACAGCAGCAGGGCAGGAATCTGCGAAATGAGGGCATCACCGATCGTCAGGATCGTGTATTGATGCATCGCCTCCTCGAGGGACATGCCCCTGGACAGCGATCCGATCGTGATGCCACCCAGCATGTTGATACAGATGACTATGAGTCCGGCTATGGCATCGCCCTTTACGAATTTCATAGCGCCGTCCATTGCGCCGTGCAGTTGACTTTCTCGCTCCAGCGCGCCGCGCCGGCTGCGGGCTTCGTGCTGATCGATATGGCCGTTGCGTAGCTCCGCGTCGATCGCCATCTGCTTGCCCGGCAACGCATCGAGGGTGAAGCGCGCCGATACCTCCGCCACCCGTTCGGCGCCCTTGGCGAGAACCATGAACTGCACCATGGTCACGATCAGGAATATGACAATGCCGACGGCGATGTTGCCGGATATGACAAAATCGCCGAAGGTATGAATGATGCTGCCGGCATCGCCCTCGGCCAGGATCAGTCGCGTCGTTGCAACTGTAAGAGCGAGACGAAACACGGTGGAGATCAGTATGACCCCCGGCAGGGACGAAAAGTCGAGTGGCGTGTTGAGATACAGGGCTACCATCAACAGCAATATGGCAAACCCCAGATTGAAGCCGATCAGCATATCGATCACCACGATCGGGATCGGCATGATCATCATTCCGATTGCCAGAAGAAGCATCAACGCGACCATCAAATCGGGGTGAGCCGGCGCGCGCGTGATGAGTTTTCTTAGAAGGTTGGCCATGGGAAGCCTTATTGTTGTTCGATTGCAGCTGTGCTGCCACGCAACAAAACATAGCGTTTGAAGACGGCTCGCGCTTCGGTCATGCGGCCAGCGTGACGCAGGGCGTGGCTGCGCATCAGCATCAAGGGCAGACACGAAGACGGCTCATCATCCAGTCTGTCAAGCTTGTCCAATACCGACAGTGCTTCGTCACCGCGACGCTCCGAGATGAGAGCGTAGGCTAGGATGCGGAGCAGGCCGATGTCTTGAGACTGTTCGTGGGCGATCAGCCGTAACAGAGTCAGGCTCTTGGCGCTTTGTCCACACGCAAGGTGGGCATAAGAAAGCACGCAGAGCAAATCTCGCTCAGGCCCGGAGATCAGCTCGACAGCGCCGGCTTCGGCAACGATTGCCGGCTGTGTAGATGTGGAGTGTTGCACTTTGTCTGACCCGGCCTTTACTAGCCTTTGATCAAGCCGTTGTGGCTCTGTCGGAGCAGGATTAATCGCTTCAGCTCCAGTTGCAGAAGCGCGGCGCCTTCACGTGAACCCAAATCTTCGGGGGGCGCGGCTGATAGCGTATCAGCCAAACGCTCCAGAAGAAGGCCGTGTTGCTCTGGACGCAGAACATGCGAATGACGTAAGCGCGGTGTCACGAAGGAGAGGAGACTTTGCGCCAGAGTGGGCTCATTAAGCCAAGCGAGTGTCGAGCCCGGTTCCACTTGACCTGGCGAGGCGCGCGCCTCGTCGAGATTGATGCGCGAAACTGCATCGATCGAACTGAGCTCGAGCGCGCTCTCGATCGTGGAGTCCACCAACCGATCCAGCACGTGGCTATGATGAGAAATTGAGGTGTGGCTCTTGTTATCATTCCCCCGTGTCCGATCAATCCAGATGGACTTGGCTCGAGAATTAACCGGAGTGTTGTCAGATGCATGATGGTCAACGTTTGGCTCCTGAAAAGAGGTGCCAGGCTCGAGGGCATTGGGGGGAAGCCTAGTCATGGCACTTTCGTTCCTTACCTGCGGCCTAAAAACTAATAGGGTAGAGTGGCAAGCCGGCCATCCCGGCTCAGCAGAACACGCCCTTTCTCAATCCCGTAGACGGTCCATCCATTGGTCAGGAGCGCGCCGACGAAATACTTTTGACCAGCAATGACAATATAGGGATCGCTCCCGCGCCAAACAGCCTCGACCCCGATTGTGGGGGGCGTCTTCTCATCCTTGATGGCGACCGCATTGACGAGCGTATAAGCCCCATGGCTATTGTGATCAAACCGCTGCTGGACGTCTCGCCATGTGGGGAGCGAGGCGGGTGTAACGGTGCCGTCGGCAGTGACAACGCCCGCCCCAGAGCCGATCTTGATCCCGACAAGGCCTGCTCTATCAACCTCCTCTTGCAGCCGCCCGGCAGCTGCATCGGTGGCGAGAGCATCAGGAGCGCTGAGCGCCAGTTTTGGTGCAATGTCGCTAGCTGGGGACGACGCACTTGATGCCATGCTGCTGTCGGTCTGGACAAAACTGGATGCGACTGCGGCAACGGCGGCAGAGCTGATCAGGGCCAGGGCGAGCACTGCGAGCAATATACGCCGGCGGTGGATGGAGCCAGCTTGTTTGTAGTCCTCGATTGTCCAGCGAATTGACATCGCGCCGGCATGCAAAGTGACAGGAAGAGCGACAACAATTGGCTCATTTGGTAAAATTGTCTCGTGCCCCTCGATCCTGACGTCCCCCGCAAGGGCCTCGATCTCGATTGCATTGGAATGCGGGGTGACACGAAGATGGCGCGGTTCGAGGCCTTGTTCGACGAAGATTAAGTCTGCATCGAGGCTGCTGCCAATCAGGCACGATCCGGTCCCTACTTTACCTGTCAGCCCGGAATAACACCCCGACAGCACTTCGAAATGCGGGCAATTTGGTTCATTCACGGTTGGTTTCCTGAACAGCGAACGGGACCGTACGGCAAAACCGTACGGCCCGTTGCGACTTCACAGACTAAGCAGCCGGGGAAGGTGGGGCGGCGACGCCGCCCCGTTTCGTCCCTTACTGCACCCGTTCGTCGGCCGCTTTCTTGACAGTCGAGAGCTCGGTCGAGACGACGCGAAGTTCCACGTCCCTCTCAGCAGCCTTTGTGCTGGTCGCAGTCAGAGCTGCAATTTGCCGTTGGAATGCCGCCTCTCCAGCAACTTCAGCGGCGGTGGAAGTGGCTGCAGCAGTTGCGGTGCCGGCTGCCCCACCTGCGGCTGAGGTATGAGACGCACCAACATTTTTAGTCATACTATTCTCCTGTGTGCTCGAATTTCGCCGCTACATGCGGCGACTATTTCCTAGCGTCGCAATATGCGGCGTCAGGAATCCTCGTCTGTCTCGGCCATGACATCGTCGAAATGGCTCATTGCACTATTCGCAAATTGGAGAGCAACGGCTCCCAGAGCGACGTTGAACGCTTGCTGCATGGCGGCTTCATGCGAGTTGCCGCCTGGAGTGGAGGCGCCGCTGTTTACGGGAATGTTTGCATCAGGCGATCGGCCATGATTCTCGCGCTCGCCCGGCTTGTGAGATCCTGTTTTGCCGCCACTTTTGCCGCCGGCGGCGTGGAGGTCAGCATCAGCGTGCCCAGCGACGTTAGAGCTCGTAACGCGCATCGGGTTCTCCTATGTCAGTTCGATGTGCCAATGGAGGCAATTTCCACCCTTCAGTATGCAAGTCTTAGCTTTCGACAAGCTGACGAGCCGTAGAAGTGCAATGAGCCGATCGTCGATCCTCATTAAACGTCTTCACCAGCACGCCGTATTTGATAGGTCGCCGGCGAAAGCTGGAGATCAGATGGATAGAGACAAGCGATGGTCTGTGAAGCTTGATCGGGTGAACACGTTGCTCATCGCTTCGAAAGCGTTCAAAGGCGGAATATCAAAGGCACTACTAATAAGAGCGTTTTGGGGCCGACGTGCTGCAAGCTCGGGCTCACGTTCGTTGCGATGCCTCCGAGCTCTTTTCAGCGATTTGCTTGCGGTCAGGCGAAGCGGCGCGGAGCCTGACCCGGTCGGGAGCGAGGCGGACAGTCAGAGTGACGGCTGATTTAGCACCGGAACGATCCATCGATCCCGAGGCAGCCTTATGGCAGATCCGTCGATCGCGACCTTTCACGGAGAGCGATTAGGAGCCCGCCGCTCGACTAAAAGCCCATCGGTTCCTACCGCTCGCGACCAAGGTGCTCTCGATCCTTGTGCAATCGACAGGCTTGGCGCTGCGGCCAGTCTGTGGCGCAATGTTATTGCATCGTGTGTTGAGAGGCGGCGTCAGCGGCAGACTGGGTTTGAGGTCGGACTTGGGCGATCGAGTGCGGCCAACATACATGCGCATTGAAGTACCGAAATCAGTTCCCCGGATTCCGGGGCGGTCTCAAGTATCTGGTAGAGCTTGCGCCACCTACTGCTCGGCAGAGAGGCCCAACCGCGCGGAGGCCGCGCAAGCTCAGTTTCCAGCGTGATGAGAGGATAGCTCTTGGCCTAAGCGTAAGCGCCTGCAGCTTGCAAGCGATCGGACTCGATGCGGGCCTTCAGGCTATTCAGATAATCCTCCGCGTAGGACTGGGCCACCGAAACCGGCAGGTTGATGCCGGCGGTCGCGGCTTCTTGAATTGCCTGCTTCACCAGGCCTTCTCGCATTGCTAATTTGACCTCAGGTCCCGCGATGCAGCCCACCGCCTGTGCCGCAAGGCTCAGCCCGGCTTCTTCCAGCGCTTGCTTTATGTTGCCGCCACTGATCGCAGTGTGAAGAAGATTTGCAGCTTGCGCCTCGGCCTCGAGCACCATTGACGCCAGATCGGTCAATTCACCCAACCCTGGAATGAAGCCAAGTACACCGACTGCAGTCGCGGCCCAGTCGAGTACCTTAGAGCCAACTTTGAGCACGTCATTAAGTGCGTGCATGAAGGCGCCACCGTTCTTTTTGGGGGTTTTGACATCGGGCTGGTCTGTCACGCCCATCGTCATGTCCGCGACCGCGTCTTGCTCGGCAGGCGTTCGGGCGGCATGCGTCTTCACCTGATGGACGGTGCGGTTCGCGCCCGACATGTTGTTGAAGAACTGCTTGAAGTCGCTGTTGCTGATGTTGCCGGAATCGACCGTATGCCCGCCGCCGAAGTCGAAGAACTTGTGGTGGGTTTTGTAGCCCGTAATAGCGTTGTTCATCAGCCCGAACAACACAGGATCCGAGAGCAGCTGGGAGGCCGCCTTTCGCACCTCGGGCGCGAGGCTCTTATCATCGACCATGCTCGCCAGATTTTCCAAGGTCAGGTCGCCCTTCCCGAAGAAAGCGTTTTGGTTCGTGCTGATGGTATTGAGAGTATCGAGCTCGGACTGCGTGAGATTCATCGATGATGAAGCAACCTGCAGGAAGTCCTCCTTGTGAACCTTGTCTATCGAGCCACCGTACAACTGCTTCCATTCATCCGGGTGGTCGAGGAAATATTGAGCGGCCGCCAGGACCTGCGGCGGGCATTTGCCAGTTTTAGCTTCGCCGTCGACGATCCGCTTGAAATCCGCAAGGCTCAGGGTCCTAGGGAGGTTGTCGGAATACCGATAGAGCTCGCGCAATGCATCGGTCTGGGTCATAACGGATGGCTCGCCATTCCGGGTGCCATCGGAAGGGATGTAGTTTTGCGTATAGCTCTTTGCCCGCTGCTCCTGGAAGGCAGCAACCTGCGGATGGTGGTCGGAGAAGCCGGAGAGATCATCTGCTTTGATCTTCCCGCCGCAGCGGCCGTCACCTTGCGAACCTATCGCATAGAAGAGCTCTGGGTCCTGTTGCAGAGCCTCAATCGCCGCCTTTAGATCGGGCGGTGTGGACGGATCGTTGGCCAGATCTCCAAGAGATTTCCAATCCAGCGGACATTTGTCTTTGTGTCGGTTCAGCACTGACACAATCTGCAGCTCGGAATCGGTCAGCGTACCGCTGTTCCACGTAATCCTGGAGCTTTGTACGGGTGCCTCTGCAATCTTCGGGACGCTCACAGTGGTGGAGGAATCGGGCGAGGAAGACTCTGGGGTCTCTTGACATCCGTCCAGTGCGGCCTTGATCTCCGGCGGGAGGATGTTCCGCACCTCCTGCGTAAGTTCCTCGGTCAGCTGCTTGGCTGGGTCCGTAGCCGCCGGATCCTGCGGTGCGGAATGGGCCTCGGTTTTGTCTTTCAACGAGAAACTAGCCAGCATCGCCTCGAAATTTGAAAGATCCCGCGCCGATGATGGCCCCGGGGCCAGTGCGGATAAAGTCGTGCTGGCGGTTAGCGATACGTTGTTGACTGACATTATACGTCCTCTGATTTGAGATCGCACCACAACCGGTCATGTGGCGCAGCCCGAGAATGGCGACGAACCGCGAGCAAGAAATGTCGATAGGCGTCTGGCTCCTACCGCTTGCTTCCGATTGCTCCGTGCGCCTCCAGCACTCAGTTTCCCTACAATCTATAGGCACATCGCCCCTAGACATTCACGCCGTATGATAGGTTTGATTAGCTTTCCAAAAGCTGACGGCGCGCAGAGGTTTCACGACGAGACGCAAAATGACAGTTTGTGAAAGACGGCGATGGGGCCTCGATATCGGAATCGGCCTGCTTGCTGTGCCCGATCACTCGCCTCTCCGGGCCAACTACCCGTCCTGGCTGTGCCTCACATGACCGAATGCGAGAGAGGGTTTTATTCATCTCAGACCCTCGCTGGACCATACTCTTTGACTGGCGCTTCGAGCGAACACTCGCCAAGCGGCTAAGCATGATGACATGAAGAATGCCTGGCGCGTCGATCCGGAAGAATACCGTCGGACTATCTCGATTATCATTCGGTATATAGTTCAACGTCCCAGGCGCCGTCGGTACAAGATCGCGGTTCCCTAGCATTTCGATCAGAGCATACCTCGCAGTTTGGCCAGTGAAGAACCACTTGGTCTGGCGCGACGACATTTCGTCAAGGCGAAATCTCCAATCTCCAGCGGAGCAACCGGTGCGCGCAACGTGGGCTATGCCCGCGTTAGCCCAGGATCTATAATTGCCAAACAGGGTCGTTGCCGAAATCGGAGGCGTCCGCGGTATTGAGCGATCGGCTGTTGGGATGTGGGCCGCTCGCTGATGGCTCGAGACGCGATGATCTGCCTCCGAGGACCAGTGGGACGCTGGGCTGTTGTCCACCGGGCTTAGCACGGCAAAGTCCATCCTGTTCGTCCCTTTGAAAAACCGGCTGGCTTTCATTCTTGTGCGACGAAGCTCATTTGCATGACGGATTTCGTAGAGTTGTTCAAAAGCTCGCGTGAGGCGCTAAAGTGCAAAGCGCGACCGCCAATGCTGCTGGCCAAAAGTCTGGGTCGCATCCGGCTGCGGTCTGGACTTTTATTGCGCCGTGCTGCGGCAACGGCCATCTACACACCCGAGCTCTGACATTGGCAGCAGTAGCTTTCGTAAAGCCGACACAGGTCATAAGCATAAGTCATTTATTAGTTGAATCGGGTGTGTGGACCACGCCCTCTTGATGTGATACCTCCGGCGAAGGATTGTCATTCGGTCGTCCTTCGCGAACGACCACGCTGGAAGATCCCCGAAATAGCATCAAAACAGAGTCGTTCGGTGGCTTTCCGCTACCGCTCGGGTTTCGTCGTGCCTGTGCCTCGGCCACAAGTCCTTTCAGTGTTTGCTCCACGAGCGCGACAAAGCGGGGTGGACCAGAGGCGAAGACGAGGCCATCCCCCGGTACTGCTCTGACAATGTAACGCTCGTCTGAGATGTTGAGTGCATCGAGTGCCGCCTTGAACGCATCAAAGTTGATTGGGCTCGAGACCAAAAGGCGGCTCTGCGCCTCATGCGCGTCGGATACGTAGAGCACCAGCCCATCGTAGTACCATTGGAGATTGTACAAATTGATCAACCGTTCGAGGAAGTCTCGCGGTGGGAGATCGGGCATTCGCCCGCGAATCCGCCCCTTCACCCCGGTGCTGACATTGACTCTGATATTTAGGTTGTTGCCGAATTCCTGCAGCGCGGCCGCGAGGTCCTGATCCAGAACTGTGTAACTATAAGGCGTCGACGGCAGCGCCAGGGGCGCGCCGAGCGCCTCAACGACGCCCAAGGAAATGAAAACACCGGCATAGAGAACTTTCTTCAAGTTGTGCTGTCCTGTGGAGGAGATGAGCATTTCTGCTCTTTTACACATGAAAACGAGCACCGGATGAAAGCCGATGCTTCCCCCCAAATTGGAAGCTGACCGTGATCATTAAATGGCAGCTGCTCGTCAGTTTTCGGTCAGCTTGCTTTTCTAAGGTCCCGCCCCATTCGTGTGAACAGATGGCTCATCTCACTACGGGATAGCAATGATTTCCTCCATGTTGTTCGACATCAAGTCGGTCTCTTCCAATTCGGTCGAGTGTGCCGCCGGCGGATGCTCGCCGGCACATGCCCAGTTCGACGAGAGTCTTGCGCAGGCCGCCTCGAGCCAAGGTGCTGGCTCTTCTGTGGCCGAGCGCACGCCGGCTCCATCGCTGCCGGAAGTCCAGCGCGCTGTCACGCCGGCGAGCCCGTTCGGCGATCGCATCCTTCAGAGCATTTCTGCTATGCACCAGGTTACACCATTTCCGTCGAGTGCAGTTTCGCCGACGATCGTCGACGAGCCTAATCCTACCAAGAGTCTGCAGCTTGGCCCGGCGGCGCAACCAGTCTTGCGTGTACAGCAAATCGAGGTACGTCCAGCGGGCAAACCGGAAGGTGTGGATCATTTCGAATCGGCGCTGGTGAATCTGCGGGGTGTTTACAACGGCGTCATCCAGGTTTCGCTCCTCTCGAAGGGGACAGGTGCTGTTAGTTCATCTCTGAATAAGCTTCTATCGGCGGGCTGAGCGACCCTTTGGCTGTCTTGACGAAAGATAAGCTCAGGAGCGGCTGTCCCGCAGGAAAGCGGATTTATGCTCTCGTTCTGTTGCCGCTCTTGCTGAGCCTGGCCGGCTGCAAAGCTGACCTGTATACCAAAGTTCAGGAGCGCGAAGCTAACGAGATGCTTGGGCTGCTCCTGAGCAAGGGTGTCGATGCCATTCGTGTCGTGGGTAAGGATGGGACCAGCACAATTCAGGTGGAGGAAAAGCAGCTCGCCTACTCAATCGAGCTGCTGAATGACCAGGGCCTGCCGCGCCAACCGTTCAAGAGCCTTGGTGAGGTGTTCAAGGGGGCGGGCCTTGTTGCCTCTCCGGTTGAGGAGCGAGCTCGCTACGTCTATGCTCTCAGCGAAGAATTGTCGCGCACGATCAATGATATCGATGGGGTTCTCTCCGCGCGTGTTCATGTCGTTCTGCCGAAGAATGATCTTTTGCGACAGGATGCAACTCCGTCCTCGGCGTCGGTGTTCATTCGACACGCCTCGAACGCCAAGCTCTCAGCGTTGCTACCGCAGATCAAGATGCTCGTCGCCAACAGCATCGAAGGTCTATCATACGACAAGGTGGCGGTCGTGTTCGTGCCGGTTGAGCGGGCTCAGCATGAGGTCTCCGTCGTGCCAGCAACAGCTTCCGCTGGTCCAAGCAAGTTGATCGCAACCCACATCGCGGTCGGTGCAGGAGGTGCGCTCGCCGCGTTGGCCATGCTATCTTTGCTGCTGAGCACACGTGGGCAACAGCTTCGTCAATCCTGGCGCAAAGTGACAAGTCTCGGCAGAGATGCCGGCAAGCCGACGGTCCGGTCCGCCGGCAAAAAGCTCTCCTCCGACCCGAAATAGTGGCAGCAGGTCCGTATCGATGGCATCCACTGACCCAAATTATTCATTCAACCCGCATTCCGATCGCCTGCGCGGGCTTGCCGCTTTGATCCATCCCAGCCGGTTTGCCCGCCATCTTGATGGGCCGCTGTCGGCCGACACAGTGCTGCGGTTACAGAAGACTCGGAGACTGCAGCAAAGACTAGTAGAATTGCTGCTAGGCAATGAGCTGGCCTCGAACGGAATCGATTGGGGTAGGGACGTTCTGCTCGGGCATGATCCGCGTACGGCGGCGCTGCTCGCTGGCAGTATCTGGCATGCCCGTTCGGTGCGGAAGCTTGTGTCAAGGCATGATGTCGCGATTCTGATCGAAAATATTGGTGCGGAAGCACATGCTTTCGCAATCCGACACTTATCGAGCGCCGTTGCAACCACATCGATTGACGATCCGCAGAAGCTTGCGAGCCAGATTGAACATGACGGATGTGCCTGCCTTGGCGCTTGGCTCAAGGACGCGTCAGAGCTTGACCGTGTGCGCGTTCTTTTCCGCTTACCCGTGGGGACCACCGCCGAATCCCCCGCAGCGGAACACCACAACTCAGCGGGTCAGTTACTGGCTTTGGTGGTGGCCCACTTGGCCACGGAGGAGCCTGCGGCATGACTGACAATGAAACAGCCTTGCCAGATAGCCCGCGGATACGGCCGCTTGGTCCCCTCATACCAGCCGCGGAACTTGGTATCTGGTCCGATGCGGTGCAGACGCGCGCGCTAGCCGAGCGATACCTGCGGCAGGCTCGCAGTTGGGCAAGGAAAGCCTATCAGCAGGAGCGGGAGCGCGGCCACTGCGAGGGTCTTGGGTCAGGCTCGGAGGAAATGGCGCAGCTGATCGCCCAAGTTGCTTCCGATGTGGCCCGGCGAAAAGCCGTTCTGCAGCGAGAGTTGCCGCAGCTCGTCATTGAGATATTGACCGATTTATTGGGCTCCTTTGATCCGGGTGAAATGTTGGTAAGGACCGTTCGTCACGCGGTCGAGCAAAGATATGGCAGCGCGGAACTATGCCTTCACGTGTCTCCTGTGAACGCTGATGCACTAAGGCATGAATTTCTGGCGTTCGATGGAACGGATGGTCGGCCGAAAGTCAGAATTAATCCGGACCCGGCCGTAGCGTCGGACCAGTGCGTTCTGTGGAGTGAGTTCGGCAGTGTCGATTTAGGACTCGCCGCCCAGCTCCGCACATTGCGTCTCGGCCTTAATCCATCCTCTCAGGAACTCTATCCGTGATGACCCAACGATCAGGCCATGATCAAGCGGCCGGAGAAGGAGATGTGCATGCGGCGATAACATCTCTACGAGTCGCAGCAAAGGATGTCGATACGCGTGCCGTGCGGGGACGGATTACGCGCGCGATTGGCACCTTGCTTCATGCCGTGTTGCCAGGGGCTCGTGTTGGAGAACTTTGCCTGTTGCAGGACCACGCTTCCGGATGGTCACTTGAGGCCGAAGTCATCGGTTTGCTGCCGGACGGGGTGTTGCTGACGCCCATCGGCGATATGGTAGGCTTGTCCCATCGCGCGGAAGTGCTCCCGACCGGACGCATGCAGGAAGTGTCAGTTGGGCCTGACTTGCTAGGCCGCGTGATCGATAGCTTCGGCCGTCCACTCGATGGCAAGGGGCCGATAAAGACGGTCCAGACCTATCCGCTCCGCGGCAAGGCGCCGAACCCGATGAGGCGGCGTGGCATCGAGCAGCCGTTTCCGCTCGGCGTTCGCGTGCTGGATGGACTTCTGACGTGTGGCGAAGGTCAGCGAATCGGAATCTATGGAGATGCCGGTTGCGGTAAGTCGACGCTGATGTCGCAAATTGTGAAAGGCGCGGCTGCCGATGTCACCGTGGTTGCGCTCATAGGAGAGCGTGGACGCGAGGTGCGTGAATTCATCGAACGTCATATCGGCGATGCCCTCGCTCGCACCATCGTTGTCGTTGAGACATCCGATCGATCGGCAATGGAGCGGGCGCAATGCGCTCATATGGCGACCGCACTCGCTGAGTATTTTCGTGATCAAGGCTTGCAGGTCGTTCTGATGATGGATTCGCTGACGCGATTTAGCCGTGCGATGCGCGAAATCGGCCTTGCCGCCGGAGAGCCTCCCACCCGGCGCGGTTTTCCTCCTTCCGTCTTTGCTCTGCTTCCTGGTCTGTTGGAGCGAGCCGGTATGGGCGAGCGGGGCTCGATCACGGCATTCTATACTGTGCTTGTCGAAGGTGACGGCACGGGCGATCCGATCGCCGAAGAGTCGCGCGGCATTCTCGATGGTCATATCATTCTTTCGCGCGCGCTGGCCTCGCGAGAGCATTTTCCCGCCATCGACGTGCTGTCGAGCCGAAGTCGTGTCATGGATGCGGTCGCCTCTGGTCCACATCGCAAGGCGGCATCCGTCTTCCGCGATTTGCTCTCGCGCTACAATGAGGCTGAGTTCCTGATTAAGGTCGGTGAATACAAGCCGGGCAGCGATCCACTGACTGATCGGGCAATCGATTCAATTGAGGAACTGCGCGCATTCTTGCGCCAGGGACAGGACCAGCCGTCTAGCTTTGAGGAGACCATTTCATGGATGTCGCGTCTGGCGGCCTGAATCTCGTGCAAGCGTCGAAATTGCGACAGGTGAAAGACATCAGAGAGCGAAGCGCGCTTCGTGAATTGTCGAACATGGAAGCCAGACTCCAAACTGCGATCAATGCGCTGCAGCGAGCGTGTGAGAGTCTTAAAGCCGCGGAGAATCGTCGCGCCAAGGTCGAAGCTGAACTTTATCAGGAGTTGGCGTCGCTCGAGACGATGTCCGTGACCGAGCTCGACCGTCGCTGTCAACTAGTCCTTGGGCGGCTGGCAGCAGAGATCGAATCGACACGCCAGGAGCGCGAGCAGGCGCACATCGCGCACGAGCAGGCCCAGCAGGCAGTGAACGAGGCGCGGAACATATGGGCCAAGCGTTCGACTGCGAGCCAGAAATGGCAGGAGATCGAGGGCGATGTCCAGCGCACTACCGCTCTCTGTTCGGAGTTTGCAGCCGAAATCGAGGCCGACGACGAGGTCTTGCTCCGATACAAGGGTGGTTCGCGCTGCCAGGCGGTCGGTAGCTCGAACTGATGGCTAGTTATCTTAATGCGTCGCGAGCTGCGCCCGCGGAAACTGTCGGTAAATGCTATGGGTGAACTCGCACCATTTCAGCCAGCGGCAAAGCTGTCGCATGAAGTGATCTCGTTGCTCAACGAGATCGCCGCACCGCGCACGGTTTTTCAGGGCCGCACCGGCGATAGGCCGCTATCGATCCGTATGAGTCGACTCGTTTGGCGGGCCGAGCCATATGCCATGTCGATGCTCGACTGCGTATTTTGCGTCGGAGGCGAGACCGCTGTGTTGTCCCTGCCCCGACTTCTCGTCGAGGCACTCATTTCAACGGTCCAGGATGGCCTTACTTTACCTTCCGATCCAACCCGCTCGCTTCTTCTCGAACTTGCACTGGAGCCTTGGATCGCTCAATCAGAGATCGTGCTCGCGCGAAATTTGCAGCTAATCCGGGTCGAAGACGCAACGGCCAAAGACCCCTATTTGGAGCTCGATGTTACTTTCGGGCCGCTGAGGGCCAAGGCCCGCCTGTTCTTGTTCGCGCCTCTTGACGGTCTGGTTCCGCCTGCGTTTCGTGCCTTGGGCGAGTTGATCGGCCAATTACCGCGAGACTTATGCAATATTTCTTCGGAATTGCCGGTCGTAATTGCGAGAGAGATTGGCTCGCTGCGCGCGCCCATCAAGCTTCTTCGCCAAGCGCAGCGCGGGGACGCGCTGCTGCCCGACGTCATTCCATTTGCCCATGGCCAGCTCATCCTCGCTGCCGACAAGTTGTGGGCGCCCGCGCAAGCCGCGGGCGACAGACTTATCCTTCGGGGGCCATTCCGCCTGCAGTCCAATCCTCTAAGGTATGCAAATATGACCATACGCCCCCAAGCTGAGCAAGCAATCCCACCCTCGGAAGCCGACCTCGACAGTGTTGAGATCACGCTTGTGTTCGAATGCGGCCGCTGGCCCATCCCGCTGGGTACGTTGAGAAGCATCAACGAGGGGCACGTGTTCGAGCTTGTGCGGCCGGTGGACGCTCCGGTCGATATTGTTGCGAATGGTCAATTGATCGGCCGCGGCGACATCGTACGTGTCGGTGAAGCGTTGGGTATCCGGTTACGTAGCAAGTTGGCGGTCAATGGTTGACATTCAACCGAGCATCCTTGCGCTTGTTGCGGCGACCGCTGGCCTTGGCCTGCTGGCGTTCGCAGTCGTCACAACAACGGCGTTCATCAAGGTTTCTGTCGTTCTCTTCCTGATCCGTAACGCGCTCGGCACTCAGTCCATACCACCAAACATCGTTCTGTATGGCGCTGCCTTGATCCTTACCGTGTTCATAGGCGCCCCAGTATTCGAGCAAACCTACAACCGCATCACCGATATGCAACTTCGCTACCAAACCGCCGATGACTGGTTGACCGCCGCAAAGGAGGGCAGCGAGCCGCTGCGCGCCCATCTGAAAAAGTTCACGACTGAGGAGCAGCGCACGTTCCTCCTGTCATCGACGGAACATATCTGGTCGGAGGAGATGCGCGCCAACGCAACAGCCGATGATTTTGCGATCCTCGTGCCGTCTTTTTTGATCTCGGAGCTCAAGCGTGGGTTTGAAATCGGTTTCCTTCTCTATCTTCCCTTCATCACAATTGACCTAATTGTGACGACAATTCTGATGGCCATGGGCATGTCAATGGTGTCACCAACAATGATATCCGTTCCTTTCAAGCTCTTTCTGTTCGTCACAATCGACGGCTGGTCGCGGCTCATGCACGGGCTGGTCTTAAGCTACGCATCTCCGGGGAGTTGAGATGGACGAGGCCAGCATCCTCACCCACTTGAGCCGATCACTGGTCCTGTTCATGATCTGGGTTCTACCGCCGCTCCTGGCAGCCCTCGTGGCTGGATTGGGTGTCGGCATCGTGCAGGCAGCAACTCAGCTCCAGGATCAAACCTTGCCGCTTACTGTGAAGCTCCTCGTGGTCGTCGCCGTGCTCGTTCTGTTTGCTCCGGTGCTGAGCGCGCCGCTGATCGAGCAAGCCCAGCATATCTTCACTGAGTTTCCCGCTCTCACAGCGAGGTATTAGTGCGCGGAACGCAAGACTTCGCATATGTCGTGTTTGTCGGCCTTTATGATGAACCGCAAGAGGACGAGTTCGTCAGCTTATTGAAAGCTCGCCTCACTAGCATGAGACGGATAGATATCCGAACTGTCGTGTTCGGCTCCCTGGGCCGGCCGTATTCGGAGGAAGAATGATCCCATTTGGAATTTTTATCAATCCGATTGAGACGAATTACCTGCTGAGACTCTTTGCCTGGCGAGTTGTCGCGCAGTGAACGGGCGAACCGCTTTGATTGCAAGCGGCTCAATGATTCTGGCGTTCTTGGGAATGAGCCTGCGAATGAAGAGGCCGCTCGAAACCGACCCCATAGAATGGCGAGATTGATGAAAGATTCGAGGCTCTCAGACCTCCAAACAGCGCTTCGAGCGGTGAGTGTGGAAGAAGCCTGGTGAGTCCGCCGGTCCTTTCATCGGATGGTCATACCTCGGCTTCGAATGGCTATAGTCATGTGGACAGTTGAATTCGAAGTCACCTGCGTTGTGGGGTGGCATGTCGCTCTCCAGCCTCTGGGAAGCGAGATCTGCAGAGTTCTTGACATCTCACATGTGGCGACGCAGGTGCGACATTGCATTGGCTGATTTAACCACAAGCTGAGCTCAGATGGATGCGTTGTCACCCACCGATACGCAAGGTCTGATTCAGACTGCTGTCGAGTTCGTCGTTGCGGCCGGACTTGGCGCGGCCCGGCCGCTCGGCATTATGCTGGTTCTTCCGGTATTCACGCGACCGCACATTAGCGGGGTTATCCGCGCAAGTGCGGCGATTGTGATTGGATTGCCTTGCTTGATGCAGATCAGGAACGGCTTGCAGACACTAGATCCGGGCACTCGTATGATTGCGGTCTCACTCCTGGGATTGAAGGAGATGTTTATTGGCCTGCTGTTCGGCTTTCTCGTTAGTATACCGCTTTGGAGCATCCAGGCCGTTGGTGACATCATTGACACCCAGCGCGGCATCTCCAGTCAGGTGGACGATCCTGGTACACGCAGTCAAACCGCCCCGATGGGGCTCTTTCTCGGGACTGCCGCGATCACTATCTTCGTTGTATCAGGAGGTCTGCAGACCATGGTCAGATCCCTCTATGGAAGTTACCTGATCTGGCCCGTGTATCGGCTGCTGCCGCCCCTGACCCACCAAGGAGCGATGGAGTTTATCGGGCTTCTCGACCATATCATGCATACGACGCTCGTGGTCGCCGGGCCCGTGCTGGCTCTGCTGCTTCTGATCGACGTATCTCTCATGCTGCTCGGGCGCTTTGCGCCGCAAATCAAGCTGAACGATCTCTCTCCGACCATCAAAAATGCTGCCTTTGGCATCATTATGGTCAGCTACGCCGTCTTCCTGATCGACTATATGGAAGCAGAGATCAGTCAGTTCAACGGCGTGCTGGAGTGGCTCGAGAAGCTCTTGAAATGAACGACACGAGCGAAGAGAAAAGCCTTCCACCAAGCCACAAGAAGCTGAGGGACGCGCGCAAGAAAGGGCAGAGCCCGCGCAGCGCCGACTTTGTGACTGCGGCAAGCCTTTGCGCTGGTTTCGGCTGCCTGTGCTTCAGGGCCGGCCCGATCGAAGACGGATGGCGCGAAGCCGTGCGGCTGATCGACAAGCTGCAGGAACAACCCTTCAACAGTGCGGTCCGGCAGGCGTTGCTCGGATTGTTGGACCTTTCTATAAGTGCCGCGGCTCCCATCCTAGGTGCCGCGGTCGTTGCGGCGATGCTGGCTGGTGCCTTGGCCGGAGGCGGGCTGACGATTTCGGTTGAGCCGCTTAAACCCAGCTTTGAGAAGTTGAACCCCGTCAAAGGGCTGAAGCGGATTGTCTCCCAGCGGTCGGTTGTCGAGCTTGGAAAGTCTATCGTTAAGGTGTTGGTTCTCGGCGGTGCGTTCGTGTTCACCGTGCTCGCAAGTTGGAGGGCACTGGTATACTTGCCGGTTTGCGACTTGAGCTGCTTCGGTTTCGTCTTTGAGGAGCTCAAAGTTCTGATCGCCATTGCTGCCGGCGCTCTTCTGATTGGCGGCTTGGCCGATCTGCTCATTCAGCGTTGGTTGTTCTTGCGCGACATGCGCATGACGCAGAGCGAAGCCAAGCGCGAATCCAAGGAACAGGATGGTAATCCGCAGATCAAGGGTGAACACCGCAGGCTCCGCCGGGAGTCGTCGAACGAGTCTCCGCTCGGAATTCAACGGGCGACAGTGATACTGAGGGGGCGCGCGACATTGATTGGGCTGCGCTACGTTCGAGGCGAGACCGGCGTCCCGGTGCTGGTGTGCCGCGGTGAGGGCGAAACGGCCTCACAGCTACTGGCGGAGGCGCGCGCGAGACGTCTGAGCATTGTCAAGGATGATGTGCTGGCGCGTCAGCTGATCCGAAAAGGTGTCATGGGGAAGGCCGTTCCGATGGAGTGTTTCGAGAGGGTTGCAAAGGCGGTCTTTGCCGCCGGCCTAGTTTAGCGTCCGTACCAAACCAGCTATGGCTAAACTCTCTTGTCAACGACCCCACTGTCCGAGAACCTGATCTGCAAGATCCCAAGAAAAGAACCCGGGGAATTGGAGTCCAGATCGCTCGTCGGCGGATTCCAAGACTGATATGGACAAGAACGCCAACCAACGGCCATGCTGCTTGGGTCTCACGAGCCGCTTATTGGTTCTCTTGCGCAACCCTGTTATGGCTTTCATCGTCCGAATTGCTCCTGTTGCCCGACGACGTGGCCCCACGTTGGGTAATGGGAAGTACTGCACGATCACCACTGGTCGGCATGACAGCGCTATTGCCTAACAAGTCGCCAGGTTCATTGATCATGACGGCAAGGTTATTTCGGACTGAGCAGCCAAGGGTTGGACTGAACGAATTGTCGTTCACTGTAGGACCGACGATGGAGAGCGACGGGCAGACCGGAGGATGGGCTTCGAAGGTAATGGCTTCGATCCTCACCCCGGAACGAGCCGGCAAATCCATACGAGAGGCGAACAGGCGGATGTTGTAGTTGGCAACGCCCATGGCGCGAACCTCGTGGGCGACCTGTGCAATGAGTCTTGGTGCGCCGATGATACCCACATGGAGCGCATCCGGCCGGCCGCGACTAGTCATTGCAATAAAGCTTCGCAACCGATGCCGTTCGGGGCCACGAAGGCTCTGCAGGAACAATACGCTACTCTTCTGCTCGACCTCGATCTCTTGGCCGGCGGGCGCGGGACGGATCGAAGCAGTATTGGCGCAGCCCCCCAATGTTGCTCCGATAACGATGGGGTAGCACAGATATCGCAAACTCATTGTTTAGTGATCCTCATTCGATAATAAAACCGGCGCTGCCGGTCAATCCTGGTGCGCTGGCGCGAGGCGCATCGCGGTCTCGCGGCGGTCTGGCCACCGTGTTCGTCAAAATCCGCCCCGCGTCTGAAGGCGGTGAGATGCGCTCGCTCGGAGTACTCATCCGGTTCGGATTCGGTCCGGGCCGCACGATGTAGGGGGTGACAATAATGACCAGCTCGGTTTCACGTTTTTGAAACGATGAGGAGCGAAACAGCGCGCCCAGGATCGGCACATCGCCGAGCCAGGGAAACTCGTCGACATCAGTGTTGAAGTTCCGCCGGATGAGGCCGCCGATTGCAAAGCTCTGACCGCTGGCGAGCTCGACCACGGTGCTCGCCCGCCGAGTCGAGAGGGCAGGGACCGCCATGCCGTTGATTTTGACTTCGCCTTCGCTCGACAGTTCGCTGACTTCGGGCTTCACACGGACATTGATCTGATTATTGTTGAGAACCGTCGGAACGAACTCGAGGCTCACGCCGAACTGGCGAAATTGGACCGAAACCTGCCGGTTATCCTGCATCACCGGAATGGGGAATTCGCCTCCGGCAAGGAAGCTTGCGGCTTCGCCGGACATCGCTGTCAGATTCGGCTCAGCCAGGATTGAAGCGAGGTGCTCGCTCGCGAGCGCGTCCAGAACAGCGCTTAAATTCGTTTTTCCAGCGCTAAACCCGATCCCGATAGTGCCGCCGCCGGCCGCCGCGCCAGCTGCCGCGCTGGAGCCGCCCGGTTTGCCGGTAACCAGGAAAGCGCCGTTTGGACCGGAAGCGGAGAAGTTGATATTGAGATCCTTTACCGCGCTCCGGGAGACTTCTGCCACCCTTACGCTGAGATTGACCTGCAACGAGCCGGCGACCTGGATCTTATTGACAACCAGCGAGCCCGCCCCAAGAAACTGCTCAGTAACTTTCCTGGCTAGCTCGACGACATCGGCACTGGGTGCCGTGCCGCTAAGCATTGCGCCACGCGGGGTATAGCTGACCTGGATTGGATAGTCGCCGACCTCAGCCTTTAGTGCGGCTCGCAGATCTTCAATCGGTTGGGTAACGACAACGCGCAGCTCGGCCAGAGCCTCTCCCTTGTCGTTCAGAGCGAACAGGCTCGTCCGCCCGGACTTCTTGCCGAACACGAAAATCGTCGTGTTCGACGGCGCCTGATAATCAGCAATTGCGGGGTCGGCAACAAAGATGCTCGCTGCCGGTCCGTTCAGACGAACCGTCTTACCCTGTGAGGAGGTAAGATTGAGCGTGCCGGTGTTGCCGTCAGGCGCAGCACGTTGCGGTTCCCCACTGCTTTTTGTTTGAGCTGTGACAGCAATTGGAAATAACAGAGCAAGCGCGCATAGAGCGCGTGCGAGGCGGAGAAGCGGGACATGATGGGAGCCGCTGGCGACCATCGACGGCGCATCAGAGCCGTGGTCCATTTTAAGGAGCTTCAAGGGAGTGTTGCTTTCAAGTTAGATCGGCTAGGCGGCCGATGCTGCGCTAATGAGTTCAAGGGTGTAGCCGACACCGCGCGCGGTCTTGATCCTGAGCGTTGCTCCCGCCTGGCTTAAATGCGTGCGTAAGCGATAGATCCCGACCTCCAGCGCATTGGTCGAGACCTCGTCGTCAAATGCATACAAGCTATCTTCGAGAGATGTGCGCGGCACGGTACGGCCCGCGCGGCTGAGCAGATGTTCAAGAATGCACACTTCGCGGCGCGCAATTCTCAGCACTCGGCCACCGACCGAGACTTGTCTCGCGATGGGATCAAAATGCAAATTACCGAATGTCACCACCGGCGCCGTCATCTGCGTTGACCGTCGCAGAATAGCCCGCATGCGAGCAATGAGTTCGTCGATAGAAACAGGCTTGGGCAGAAAATCATCCGCGCCGGCATTGAAGATAGCAATCCGCTGACTGAGATCATTGAAATTACTCATCATCATGGTCGGCATAGACCGCCCGTCGCGCCGTAACTGCTTCAGCCAGTCCAATCCGTCTCCATCCGGCAGAGCCAATTCGAGCAGGACCATATGGTAATTCGCGCAATCGAGCGCTGCCGCGGCCTCATCCAGCGTTCGTGTCACGTCAACGGCGAAGCCGCAATTTAACAGTTCGTCCTTCACGTCACGAACGAAGTCCGCGTGATTGTCAACCAGAAGAATTCGCATTGCATCGCCTTTCGTCCACCACACCACGACCTGAGCAAGTCACATCTACCTCTGGGATTCGATGAGCCTGAGAGGCGGTTGCACTGATGTGAATACGAAGAGTTCGAAGCGAGAGGACGGAACAGACCCAAGGGCCATCAAAGCTTGCCGATCTGTCGTCTTCGACTCGACTGCTGAGCGCGGCCTTTTTACACCGTCGGCGCTGCTCGGCATGCCTGCGGTGTCAGCGACAGACCTGCTCTTTTTTGAGGACATCAAGGCCGCAGCGGCCTGCCGACTGGTTTGTAGACCGATCACAGCCCCTCTTCCATCCGCTGGCGGGGCGCCCGCAGGGCGAATAGCGCCAAGTGGCGCGATCGAAGCCAAAGCGCGAAAGACGATTGCATTTGTGGCCGAACGAAAGAATGAAACCGACATGTTAGAAACTTTCCTATTTCGTTGGGTCCATGGCGATGTTGCTGGGTTGTTGAGCCGTCGTGCCGTGGAGATCACGCCAATACAACAGCACCGGGCTTGCGACACGGATCTGGCGATGACTCGGACCGAGATGCACGATACGAGAGACCAATGCAGTATTCGGCTTGAAGAGGGCGCTCGCGGTAGATCTGGACGGCGCTAAAAAGATACGGCGGTCTAATTTGACATAGCTTGGTGCACGGCAGACGCGAGATAGAGATCTCAAGCGAATTGCTCACGTGACGACTCCTCTTTTTGCCAGAGTAGCAGCGTGAGGTCTTCTGCTCCCACATAAGCGATGTCGGGTGGACTTTGTGATTTTCAGACGTTCGCAATTTCGCTACCTGTCAGGAACGGTTCACGCGTGCGGGGGGTGTGTCGCGGTCTGTCGGAAATGCTACAATCTGACGCTAGGTGAGATTCAAGTGGATTTGGGCGCTGGTCCAGCATTGTCGAAACCGCGACGGTTATTTAAGCGAGGGCGACACGGTCCGAAGCCAGACTATCGACCGCCAGGTAACACTCGCGTCTCTCGCCATGTCATGAGAAGCTCGTCGACCCGATCAAGGCGTCGCTTGATGACAGCCGATTACAGCATTTGGCGCTAGTCGTCTTTGCTGGCGCTAGGGACGTGACGTCTCGGTGTTAGGTCAAGCCCGTGCGTCTCATTTTTGGTGAGCAGACGCTGACGAGCGGACTGACGCCCCTATGAGGAAGCGAGTCTTGGCATCGTGGACGCGCGAGCGCGCGAGCCGAGTTAAGCGGCAGAGAGCTGTAAGAGAATCGATTGCCACGCGACATTCTTGAATGCTGCCTCCATAGGTCGCGATCGATTATGAGACGTTTGGGTAAGATCGGCAAAATCGATTGTTTTGATGGAACACATCCAGGTAGCGAATAGGGGATGTGTGCGACGAAAAGCGGTGCGCGCGTTTCCTCCAGGAAGCAGCAGCGACCTCTTTGGATGTCGGCGCGCTTCATCCCTTGCTCAGGGTATGGGGTGATGTAGTCGCTAAGTGTTACCCGGGTCGTGAAACGGCACTGCTGGGGCAAGGAGTCGTTAGCGTGGGCGTTATGGCGAAAGGGTGGAATGCCCGAGAACTGCTCGTTTGCCGCCTGTCAAATCACTTCTCGCCCGTTTTCCGCTGGTAGGGGTTTTCTTGGCTGGCGGTTCGGTAGCTGTCCAAATTGCCGCCCAGGAACAAGCGTTCGGTCTCTTGGGTCGGCGTTCTGCCCAGCGAGCACATCAGTTCCACATCCGCATCGACGTTGTCCTGGTCTCCCGCATTCATTCCGATAGCGATACTGCTCAGCACGTCGTCAGGTGTCCAGACCGCAGATTTCGGTACCACATAAGTGTGCAGCGTTTTGGCATTGTTGGCTATCGCTCTCGCCCAGTGGTCACGCGAAACGCTCAGTTTGGCGGGCTCTTCGACCAAAGACACGAATGGAGAAGTTGTCGTCTTGCCGCGCATATGCCATCCAGCCTGGCGTGCCCGATCCATGGGATACCGTTCCAGAGGATCTCCAACGGAAGCATGATCCCGAGCCGTGCTTCGAACATGAGATATTGCGCTTGTGTTTTCTTCGGTATGGGGCTTGCAATCAGTGTCCCGATTCTGAAAACGACGAAGTATGACATATGACGATCCCGCAACGTCGTCGAATACGCGGTCTCGATCATTGGCAACTTCGGTCTCCGATGACCAACGTGCTGCTTGCTGTCGGGCGAGTTCGATTTCCTTCTGAAGTGCTTCGAGAGTGGCACCTGTCAACGTTGCGGCAAGCTGAGCGCGCGCACTGACGAATGATGAGGCTGGATAGCGACTGAGTTCAGGGGCCGCCTCGCTTGGCGCAGACCACGGCGCTGCCATCGCGGAATTTGACGCTAAGGAGACTGACTCCAAGGTTGGGGCGGACGAGTCCGAGTCGGCTAGAGCCAAGTCATTTAGCTGCTGCTCAAAGCTCGCTTGAGCTTCTGAACTTGCCGGTGCGCTCGTCTGCACGCTAAGCTGGTCCTGCTGTCCACCGATGTAGCGCGGCTGCTGAATCTCAAAGGAATTGTCGGCGGCATTCCTCGGATCGACGTTCATCTCTCTTTCTCCCTTCCAAGTGCCGCCTGTCAGCGTTGACTGTTGCAGGTGCAGCTTTCGAGAAGCTGACGGTCGGAAAGAGGCCATTGAGCTTAACCGCTGCCTTCTGTTTCTGCCACTTCCGATTCGACTAGGCTTAGATCGGGATCGCGGCGTCGGGTTCGCTCCGCCACCTTGTTGCGGATGCGTCGCCTATCGCAGACAGTCCTTGACGAAGATGTACAAGCAATCGCATGCGGATGATCGAGTGATTCTTTCGTGCATCATCTGATTCCACAGATGTGACGGCTTCATCTCCTGGCTCGTTAGGCCTGCAGCGGACTAGCGCGACCGCTCGTCTTTTTTTTGTGGGTTCCAAGCGGCCATCGAGCAAATCCTTCTAGTCGACGCCCACGAGGTGGAGCCCCTCAAAATCCTGACCTACGATCTTGTGATGTCTGAATAGCCGTTACAACGACTTGCGCCTGATTGCGGGACGCTGCTTTTGTACAGGCGTGAGCGCGCTTGCTGAATGAAAGCCAAACAGCTTGCCAGCACGAACATCTTGAAGAACGTAAGCTGTGGTACTTATCGAGGGAGAAGAGAATATGAAGATCACCGGCAAAGGACTGACTATCCTGTTGTCCTTGCTTTCGGTCGCGAGCGTTAGCGCGGTCGCGCGAGCCGATGAGCCCTCGCCGAAATACACCGAGGTTCTCAATGCCCTGCAGGCGGGGAAGAATGTGAAGCTCGTACTGGATATGAGCCGCTGTAACTCCGCTGAGGGCGGCAAGCCTGCATCGGCGACGCAGGCCGGTCTGGTCATCAATGCATTCAGGGTGACGGTCCAGAACGGAATCAGTTTCGCCAATGCTCACCAAACAGTCGACAGCTCTGGACATGCCGTGACCGAGTACATCCGCCATAGCCTTAGCCGCGAAGGCAAGCTGACGGTGCGAGCCTCGAAGCTTGTTGTCGGAACCACGGAGCTTGTGAACCAGGGCGAATTCATCTGCGAACTGCCGGATGGCGCAAGGTTCATCTGGTAAGGAAGAGCACAGGGGCGCTCAGGGGTTTTCTGGCTGTCTTTCCGCTCTGGGAAAGTTCGAGGTGCGCCAACTTACTACGGTTCGACCAAGGTAAGTCATGAGGGCCGTCGATCTCCAGTCCATCTCAGCGATTGGAGGATCGGCGGTTCGCCCTGTCACCAGATGGTTGGTGCCAAGGCTTCTCAGCAGAACACTTCAGATGAGCCGGGTAAGAAACGTCCGCACTCCCTCCGGCCTGTTGGGTCGTGTATTCATAAGCCGATCAAGCCGCGGGCTCGGGGATGATTTCGCTTGACCCGCGGCCACCCCAGGATGCGCTCGTATCTTTCATGCGCGGCTTTGTCTTTCAATTGAAAGGTCCGCGCTGCCGAATGCAGTCGTAGGGTTGGAGCACCGGCTAAAGATCATTTTATGAATGGCCGCTACGGGGCTTGCTCACCGTTTCAATTGTCGTTCGGACGCGACTCTGATTTCTGAAAATAACATGATCCGACCTGGATGCGGGACCTTTAGCGGTTGCCCGCGGTGCCGCCGAGCAGTCAGCCAAATTGCGGCCGATGGAAGAGAATAACGCGCCCTCCGGGTAGGCTTTCAGCCGTGTAGGGCTGGCCGTGGATCAAAAAGCCGGTCATCGGGACGCCTTGGCTCGGCAGAAGGCCCAGGTTTTGGAGCATGTCAATCACGAGAGGCGAAGCTTCTCGCGGACCGTGCCTCCAGTCGTGCCCGAACAACTCTCCGAGTTCACGCAATTGCGGAACCAGGGGGTGGCCGGAGAGCGGCACTGCGGTCGGCAGTTGGAGGTGCGGCGCGGGCGATTCGAACCAGGAGGGTCGATCAAACCCAGATGCGCGGCCGTCGTAAGTATCGGGGGGAGCCGCCGGCGTCGCAGGCGCAGCTTCTCTCCTCGAAACGAACCTTGGGTGATGAATCAGTTGAACGTCATTGGATCCTCTTGGCCCCAGCACGGCCGTATAGCGTTCGCCGTCAATCTCATAGTTCATGAGTGGATATTCTGCGTTAGGCAAGAAGTCCCACTTGCCCAACGTGGAAAGCATCACGTCGGGGGCCAGTTGCGTGCAATGGGAAAAGTCCTTTCGTACGGCGAACGAAACATCAAATGTATCGCCGACAGGAGGAGACTGCAGATGGATGAGCTGAACATCATCACGCCCACGCGGTCCTAACACGGCCGTATAGCGTTCACCGTGAATGTCGTAGGTCTTTACCCGCTGTGCTGCATCCGGCAACAGACCCCAGCGTCTGAGCTCAGAGCGCAGCATGTCCGGTGCCGGCTGGGTGCCATGGAAGAAATTCTCGGGAACGGCGAAGGAGGCGTCAAAGCTCTCGCCGGCAGCGGAGAATGTCGAATCAAGTGTAGGCGGGGCCGCAGCATCTCGATTCATCATTCGTCCAAAGTCTTCTTCAGGGGCAGGACTCGGCGACTGAGCGCTGGGCTGCCGGATCGCCGCATCGAAAAGCGCTTCCTGGGCGACATTTTGCACGAGCAAGGGGGCGACGGCACTCATTGTTGGCCAAACCACCAGAGCATCGAAAGCGGCGGCTGTCTGCAGGTCCTGGCGATCTGCGGCATCGAAAAGCTCTTCCTGAGCGACACTTTGCGCGGGCGAATGGGCGACGGAACTCATTCTCGGCCAAAACACCGGAGGATTGAGGGGCGCGCCTGGCAGCAGGCCCTCGCGATCCGCGGCATCGAAAAGCTGTTCCTGGGCGACACTTTGTACAGGCGAGTGGACAACCGAACTCATTGTTGGCCAAGGCACCGGAGCATTGAAGGGTGCGCCTGCCAACAGGCCCTCGCGATCCACGGCATCGAAAAGCGCTTCCTGGGCGACACTTTGCCCGGGCGAGTGGGGGGCCGAACTCGTCGTTGGCCAAAGCTCCCGTGCATCGAAGGATATCGCTGGCAGTAAGCCTTCGCGATCGGCGGCATCGAAAAGCGCCTCCTGAGCGAAACTTTGCACGGGCGAGCAAGCTGGGCCACGCATTCCCTGCCAAAGCAAGGGGGCATTGACGCCGAAGGCTGGAAGCTCGTCGCTCCGTTCCGCGTCGAAAAGCACGTCCTGGGCGGCACTCTGTATGGCAGAATGAGCGGCTAAACCTATTTCGTGTCGAACCGGCAGAGGATTGGAATTGCCAGCCGGCGGTGAACCCTGATCCGCAGCATTCCCCAAATGATGATCAACGAGAACCTGCATGGAAGAGCGGGCGGCCGGATCTGTTGCCACACTCGAGCTGACTCCTTGTCCTCCCAAATTGTCCTGACCGGTGATCTCCCGATACTCGCGAAGCCTGTTCAAGGCGTAGATAAGGTTCTTGTCATTCCGAAACAAAGTGGCGGCATGACCGCGCAGCGCGTCGTCGCTGAGCTCAGTAATTGACGAGGGTCGCAGTGCTGCCGCTAGCTTCCGTAGACAGCTAGCATAGTTTAAAGCCGTTCTGGGGTCGATTGCTCGACCGAAGCCTGCCTCAGCGGCCACCTTGATGAGGCGTGCATCTTCCTTGCAAGGACGGTAATGTTCAGTGGACCAAGCGATGGCGTCAGGCTCGCGGTAGCGGCTGACCATCAACAATGCTGAAGCGATCACCTTGTCATTTGGCAGCAGTTTCTTGGCGTAACCGAGTAACGCATCGTCATCGAGCCCAGCCATTGAATTGCCTGACTCCTTCAGCAGCAACTCGGCTAGTTTACGAAGTCGACGATCATAAATGCTGACAGTGGTTGGACCTGGCGGTGGGCCTCGCTCGAGCGCAGCGGTGGACGCTGCCTGGATCAAGCGATCATCTTCCTCAGAGACATCATAAAGCTCCCTGTGCGGATATATTGGGCCAGCCGAACGCGCATCTCCGACGTGCTGCTCAAAATCGGCTTGCTGCCGTTCGGGTTGCTCTACGGTGGCATCGAACGCGGCCGGTTCCTTATCGGCGGGGTGGATATTGTTGAATTGGTCCATGGTCTCGTTCGCTAGCGTCGCCCTCGTGTTCTTTCGCTACTCACGTCAGCTTTCCAAAACCTGACCGCCTGGCCGGGCGGAAAGCTGAATGAATAATGGTCGGTAAGTGCATTTTCTAACCCACGACAAGTGCGGCGAATTTAAAGAGATGCAGGTTTCAGCTGAAAACCCCGTCCAGTGCGCTACGCGCCGGCTCCTTCCCCGCTGGCCAGGCGGACGGAGTGTTGTAGATGGCGCGAACGCCGCTTTCGATTTTTTGGAGTGTCGGAAAAAGGCGAATCGGCCTTTCAGGTTCAGGAGCTCCTACTCTCAGCTTTTCCCCGACTTTCTGTATGGATTCGATGCGCTAGCGGTCCGATAGTTATCCAGATCCCCGCCCAGAAACAGTACCTCGCGCTCCTCAGTTGGGGTATCGCTCACCCAGGCCAGATTGGGTTCATCATTCTCAGTCCCGTCCTCAAGAATACTGACGATCTCTTCGGCCGTCCATGTGGTGACCCTTGGCACCGTGTAGGTGTGCAGCTCGCTTGCGTTTTCCGCGATTGCCTTGGCGCCATGCTCGTTATCGTCGTCCGGCGAAAGGAGCAGTTGAGAGGCCTCTTCGGACAGTGATACAAAAGGCGAAGAATGGGTATCGCCCCTCATGTGCTCTGCGGCTGCGCGGCCGAGATCAAGTTGTTGGCCTCCCCAGATATTCCAGGGCGCGACGTCGTAACGCAAAGCCGCCATGGAACGCAAATGGGCCATCGCGCTTTGACCGTCCAACACGTGGGGCTTGCAATGGCTGGCGTGGTTTTGAAAGCGCTGCAGCTCCGCGTAGGACGATGCCACCAGGTCGTCGTAAACGCGGCTACGATCCACGCCGCCGGCCAACGGCCCAGTCTCGCTTGCCCATTGTGCTGATGTTTGCGCAGCGAGTTCGATTTCTCTTCTGAGTTCCGCAATGTTCGCGCAGGTCAGCGTTGCGGCGAGTTGAGCGCGCGCTTTTACAAAGGATGCGGCTGTGCACCGTTCGTCCTTTGGGATAAGGTGCGCTCTCCTATTGCCGTCCGTTGCAGTTCGGCTCGATTCAGCCCCGGCTGAGGCTGGTGCGGACAGGATTGGCGGCTGCTCCCTAAGCCGCAGCTCAAAGTCTGCTTCGGTCTCTTCCTGTTGCGGATCGACGTGGCTCATGCGAGCCGCGGACGGATTCAAGTTGTCAAATGGGCCCATTGCTTTCTCCCATTGGTTGCCTCGTCAAGGTCGTTCGAGCAAAGTTGGTCCGAGAGATTCAGAAGCCGAGCGGCAGTTGATAAAATTTCCAGCGGATATGATTCTCGAACGGGTGGGTATGTTGAGCGCGTACGGATCGGGCTGACCCAGGATCCAGGTCCTTCCTTTCCAGGTCTTGAACGATCAAGCGGGCCTGCTAGTCCGGATAGAGACGTTTGCTTATGCTAGAGGGCTTAGCTGTCGAACAGCTGACCAGGCCCATTGGTTGAAACAAACTTCGGCCCTTGCGGCTGTGCTGGCGTGCCGGTTGGTCACTGTAGAGTTGAGTTTGGGCGAGATGGTCCCTTCGCCCCTGTCCAGCCCCACGGCAGGCCCGAGCGATGGGGCCGGGCGAAGCAGGTCGCGAAAGCGATGCAATCGCTGATCGTGCGCTGCGTGGATAAGCCTATCTGGGCCAGGTTTGCATTTTGCGCGAGTGGATCTCGTTGAACGGTGCGTCGAGATGCCAGCTCCGATCCGAGTGGCCGGTGCCGCAGCCACCTGGCTCGTGATTTCGCCGCCGTGGGACGAAGCTCATTGTGCTTTGTTGGGACGGATTGGGGGTGAGGAGTCGCGCGGACGACCCGGAAGCTGGTCGCAGAACACGACCCGGTCGACGCAATTTCAATCCAGCATCCGACATGAGACGTTGAGTTGCCAGCCAGACCTTGGCAAGACCACGAACGATCCATCTCAAGAGACGCCCCACTCTCATGTATGTAAGTGACGTGATTTCGTCGACGTTGATGCGCCGCCATTTTTGATGCTCAAGGGCGGCTGTGTCCAAGATAGCTGAGTCCGCGCACATATCGGCGCGCTCCGGGGCCGCGAAGACGGGCGCTCGGCAAATTGGGGTCCGCCATCATACCCGTACGCGAGGACATGCGCCGCGCGCGAGAATTAAGGAGATCGCAGCATCCTCGTATCCGCAAGACCGCGGGCGTGGTGCAGAACGAAGTGCAGCCTCGAATTGTTGCCGTTGCGAGGCATCCATAATCTAAAATGTTTCATCGCAATATTATATGGTGGGCTTGGGAACGCCTTATTGATTGGATGTCACTTTGCAGCGCGGCAGCAAGCCGTTGCCTAATCATGTCGCCAAATCTGCTCCGTGTTCTCGAGTGCATCCAGTCATCTGGTTCGCTTCGCCGGTGCCGCCAACTGCACTCGATGCAATTAGGTAGCGTGTCCGACGAACCCGATCAGAGAACACGTTGGAATAAGCGGCTGAAAGTTAAACAGCGCAATAGAAGAGGATGCCAAGGGACGATAGTAGATTGAAATACTCAACTACTGCGTTTGCATGGTTTGGACCTCTAGAGGTCCCTAGCTGATGATTGCTAGCTCGGTCGGAAGTCCAAAGGTTTCGATAGCGAATGCAATCCAAAACATCTTCGTGAAAAGGGACAGCTTTTTGATGAAATCTGGAGAGCCGATGTGAGTGTACGCGTGTGGAAGCAACCAGCCGCTGGAGGCAAGCTATCACCTCGGCGTCAATCGGCAACCGACGTGCTCGGAGCGCGTCTCATCCCAAGGCCTAGCAAAAGCGTCTTTGGTGTCGTTCAACTCACATCAGCCGACTGTTTGTTGTCTATCCCTCAAATTGGCTGCCCGAAGCACGTTCAGGGTGAGCATGCACGAAACGCTGCCGAGATCAACTTGTGCACAAGGCCGCTGAGTGGCCCAGCGGCCACCGCATGAGGGGCTGTGATGTCTTCCCGCAACTCCATGCTTCATCTCGGCTTGAATCTTCATGGTGCCGGTGGTCATTCTGCCGCGTGGCGCTGGCCAGGCACAAATCCAAGCGCTCTTTTTCGACACCGCTACGTCCGCGCTGCGAAGCTTGCGGAGCGCGGTCGCTTAGACGCCGTATTCCTGGCCGATACCCCGCGATAAGCTTCGACATCACCCACCAGCCGCCGCTTAATGGGCTTGAACCAACGCTGGTCCTGGCTGCGATCGCACGTGAAACGAAGCGGATTGGGCTAATCGCCACCGCATCGACCACCTACAATGATCCCTACAATCTCGCCCGGCGTTTCCAATCGCTCGATGTCATCAGCGGTGGCCGTGTGGCGTGGAACGCAGTCACGACCTCGAGCCCCGCGACGGTAGCTAATTTGGCGGACCAGAGCTCGCACGAGCGGATCGCTACCGGTGCGCTGAGGACTTTGTTGAAACTGTTCGGGCGCTCTGGCTCAGCTGGAGTGGCGAGATGATCATCGCGGACCAAGCAGCGGGAGTTTATGCAGATCAGCGTCTGTTTCGGCTGCTCGACCCTGAAAAGAACAGTTTTGGCATCCGTGGCCCACTCACACATCCCGCTTCGCATCAAGGTCATCCAGTCATCGTTCAGGCGGGCGGTTCGGATCCTGGGTTGCGGCTCGGCGCCCGCAGCGCAGATGTCGTGTTCGCGGCAGCCGGCGACTTGAGAACTGCGCTGCAAGAGGCCGAGCGCCTGCGTACTCTGTCTCGTCAATTCAGCCGCCCTACGGCTCCGCTGATCCTTCCAGGTCTTGTCATCTGTATCGGCGGGACTGAAGAAGAGGCGGCTCGCCGCAAAGCGCAACTTGACGAGTTGCAAGACCTGAATCGCGCTGTCGCCGCTCTTGCACGAAGCATGGGCTTGGCGGTCGAGAAGCTTAACCTCGAAAGGCCCATTCCGGAGGAGATTTTGCCCGATGCAGACAGCGTTCCGTTTTCTGTTGGGCACCATCGCACGGTCGAAACTCTGGCGCGTCGAGGCCTTACAGTTCGCGAGATCATCACCAGCGTTCAGGCGTTTGGCCACCGCTTGCTGGTGGGCGCACCCGAACAGATCGCAGATGCGATCGAGGCTTGGTTCCGCGCCGGCGCGGTGGATGGCTTCAATATCATTCCGGACGTGCTGGCTGACGGGACTGCGTCCTTTGTCGACCATGTCGTGCCTCTCCTTCAGAAGCGCGGTCTATTTCGCACAGAATATCAGGGGGAGACATTGCGCGAGCATTTGGGAATTCCCCTCCCCATCGAACCGGCGAGTACGTCGCGTTCCTCAGTGGTGTGACGCTGCATTCGGCCTTTCCGTATTCATTGTCCTGGAGCTCGGACATGTCTGTATCCAATACGCGTTCATCGATGCGCTTCACTTGCCGGCCAAACTGTCTCGCAAGAAAAGTAGCCGCGAGTCTATTGGTGCTGCAAAGCCTGTCACAGTTCGCGCCGAGCGGCCATGCTCAAGAGTCGCCAGCGGTCAAACGAGGAGGGGTTGTTCGTTATGGGCATTTTCAAGAGCCACCGTGCCTCTTCGGAGGGTGGGTGCAGCAATGGTATTTGCAACGCCAGTACAGTGACAATCTGGTCGCCCGCAGTGAAGATGGCCAGATTGTGCCCTGGCTGGCCGAGTCATGGACAATTTCCGATGACAAAAGGGTATACACATTTGAAATAAAGCCGAATGTGAAATTCACGGATGGCACGTCTCTGGATGCTCAGGCCATCGCCGACAATATCAACGGGTGGCTCAGCAACGACCCTGATCGCCGTAATCCAACTGCCGCTCCCTATCTCAGTGATAGCTTCGAATCGGCAAGTGCAATCGCTCCTCTGAGATTACAGGTCACCTTGAAGGCGCCATTTCAACCCTTGCTGAACGTGTTAGCCCAATCCTCACAAGGCATTCTCTCACCCTCCGCGCTCAAACGCGGACTTACGGTAAATTGCGAGAGTCCTGTCGGCTCAGGTCCATTCATTGTGGACAAATGGCGCCATGGAAGGGAGGTCACTTTCCGCCGCAATCCCGACTACAACTCGGCGCCTGCGACCGCCAGGGTTTTTGTGGCCGCTGTGCCTTTCTGCGCGACTGCGATCTTGAACACGCAGACCTCTCTAAGGCCTATCTCTACAGGTCGATGATCACCGGTGATCCCCCGCAATCAATGGCGTTGAACCACGCAAATCTTGAAGGATCCAATCTTGTTCAGGCGTATCTTGCCGCGGGAATGGCTAAGAGCAACCTTGAGGCAACGCGTGCCGCATACGTTCGCATGAATCAATCATCCTTGCGCGGGGCGAACCTGAGTGGGATGTCACCGTTCCAGGCCAGCTTCGTGAAGGCCGACTTTTCGGACGCCAAGATAACCACATTCGAGCCGCCATTCTTTGCTGACCGATGTCCGGGCCTGCAGGCTGCTCTGAAGGGGCAGGAGCGGCGTGAGCCATCAAGCTATTTCGCTGAATTGTCATCGTTGATCAGACGGGGGCGAGAAGGATCCACCTGACCTGTTTGGACTGCACAAGGACGGTTTGGGCGATCATCGGAGCTGTGCGCGGAGCTCTTTGAGATTCGCGGTCAGGACGAGACGCGAGGGCAGAACTTCTGCGCGATCGGACCGACTAGATCGCCTTTTTGGCATTCAAAAAACACTGGAGTAAGAAAATGCATCTGGCAGGTCTTTCCGCAGGTAAAGCGTTCATCCGCGAGGTGGCGAGAACAGGGCAGACAATCGGGACGGTACATACGCTCGGCGCCCTACATCGAGGGCATGCAGAACTGATCAGAAGGCGGCAGTCGAAAATGACGTCCCGATTGCCACGGTGTACCCGAACAAGATCCAGCTTAGGCCAGGTGGGGGTTACGATTTCAATTTAGATGAGGATATTGGGGTCGCGTTACGGTCGGGCGCAACTGCCGTAATTTCGTCCAACGACACCGAGATGTTCCCGCCCGGCTATCGAACCTTTGTGTCGCAGGGTGAGGGTCATTTGCGGTTAGGAGGGCGTGATGCCTATTTGGAAGAAGCCGTTACTGGAGCAGTCCGCTGCATCTGCTATGCGCGACCAACACGCAGCTACTTCGGCCTGAAAGATATCGGCCAGGCGATCATGGTGAAGCGCGCCGTCGCAGACCTCCTTCTGGATTGCGAGATAAGGTTTGTGCCGACGGTGACATACAAGAAAGGAGTGCCCATCTCGTCGCGTTTGAGGCGATTTAACCGCTCTGAGCTTGATGAGCTGTCGTGCCTTTTCACGGCACTCAACCATGCGAGGAAGGAGGTCGTCCGAGGGATATCTAGCGCCAAGATCTGGTTGCATCCGCTACGTCTCAGATCAAGTTCCGCCACTTTAACCTCGACTTTGTTCGAATTATCGACGCTGACAACTTCGAAGACCTGGAGCATGCCAAGCTCCCTTTCATCATTTTTGGAGCGGCAACGGCTCATGGTCTTAAGATCTTCGATAATATCTACGTTCCAGATCAGGATACTCTCCTGAAAGGCCCTTCGAACATCTGGATCGACCTGCCGGATCAGCCCTAGCCAGCCGATTGTTCATCCATGACTTGAACACAAGGCATCCGCCGTATCCGAAGACCGGCTATCTTGTGTAGGTGCAATCGGCTTGATGTGTTGCGCTCCAGAACATAGCGATCTCTCTCACCAGCGCTGAGAGCCCTCACTGATCCACTGAGTAGATCGAGTTGTCAATGCGTTCCTCCCTGCCCGACACGGTAGGGTAGGCTGGTTGCCGTTTGAGGTATACTGGTCCAGCGGCCCACCATAGCCAGCGCTGCGGCAGCTCGAAACGATGGCGCCTCCAGACGGTAAACTCTCGAGAGCAACATCTGCAGAGATAACCATGACAACGCTATCGGAAGATCACCGGACGGACGATTCGTATGTTATCCCGCTGAGGAAGTTGGATGTAAGCGATGGCAAGCGCTTTCAAGACGACAGCATATGGGTTTGCTTTGAGCGACTGCGAAAGGAAGATCCCGTTCACCACTGTCAAGACAGCGCTCATGGTCCATATTGGTCCATAACGAAATACCGGGATATCGTCGCCGTAGACACAAACCACCAGGCGTTCTCGTCAGAACAAGGGGTCACTATTGTCGACGTGCCTTGCGAGCACTGGACCCCAAGCTTCATCAAGATGGGGCCTCCCAAGCACGCCGAGCAGCGCAATACCGTAAGCCCGATCGTCGGACCGGAAAGCTTGAACAAGCTCGAAGGTTTGATTCGGTCCCGTGTCAGGGCGATCCTCGCGGGCCTGCCGCGCAATGAAGTCTTCAACTGGGTGGACAAGGTCTCAATAGAGTTGACGACGCAAATGCTCGCCACGCTATTCGACTTTCCATTTGAGGATCGGCGACTGCTGACCTATTGGTCGGATGTAGCTGTTACAGCTCCGAAAGCAGGCCATGCAATTGACAGCTGGGAGAAGCGAAGCACCATCTTGTCCGAGTGCCTAGCCTATTTCACCCGACTTTGGAACGAGCGCATCAAAGCCGAGCCGCGCCTCGACCTGATCTCCTTGATGACGCATTCGGCGGCCACGCGCCGCATGGTGCCAAGTGAGTTCCTCGGAAATCTTATCTTACTCATTGTTGGGGGCAATGACACCACGCGCAACTCGATTACTGGCGGTCTCCTGTTCATGAATCAGTACCCATCCGAACGGCGAAAGCTCATTGACAATCCCAAGCTGGTCTCGAACGCCGTGTCCGAGATAATTCGGTACCAGACGCCAATTGCACATATGCGCCGCACTGCCGTGATCGACAGCATTGTAGGCGGAAAGCAGATCAGGAAGGGCGACAAGGTCGTCATGTGGTACATCTCGGGTAACAGGGACGAAGAGGTCATTGAGAGTGCCAACAGTTTCGTGATCGACCGCAAGAATGTGCGGCAGCATCTCTCGTTCGGATTCGGCATCCATCGGTGTCTTGGCAGACATCTTGCGGAGCTGCAGCTGAGGGTCCTCTGGGAGGAGATTTTGTCCGCGGAATTGTGGTTCGAAGTTGTCGGCGAACCCGAGCGGATTGCGTCTAACTTCGTGCACGGCTATTCGGCTCTCCCTGTGCGGATTACAGCCTAGGCCCACATTGCGCTGCTCACGCAGACGGCAGGCGGCGGAGCGGGCTTGTCCTAAACCATCTTGCGTTTCTGCAAGGAGCGCAGATGGGTGATCGACGCGAAACGTTGTTGCATGCGGGGAGCTGATTGCGGGCCCGCAGACGCTTGGAACGAGACCCGCAAGAAGCGATAGGTGAGGCGTACGTCCGCCTCGCACGCGCTCGGCAGGTGGATAATTGAACCTCAACGGCTACTCCGATGCAGGTGTCTGGGCTGCCTTAATAGTCGGAACCGTAAAGGCCGATCACCTTGATGTTGAAAATTGTAGCTGTGGCAGCGATCTTTCTTGGAGAAGCGCTTTCGATACTGGCCGAGTTGATTGCCTCAAGACAATTCGGAAAAACAGGTGGCCACATGGCGATGCTGTGGCCGATGTTTCTCCTGGCATCCTTCGCCGGCATCCTCCTCGTATTCGGATACGCACTTGGCTACATGCATCTGAAGAATATCTGGATCATTGTCGCGATATCCGTTGGCGCCATCCTGGTGCTGGAGCCGATACTCACGCTTCTGCTCTTTAGAGATGTACCGACCGTCGGTTCGCTAATTGGGCTGCTTCTGGGTGCGTTTGGCGCACTCGCTGCCATATTTCTATGAAGGTAATTTGACGGTGGCGAAAATGGCCCCGCGGCTTTTGCGAAATGCAGTCTGAGGAGCTGCGGAGGGGCGAGTCTGCCGGTTCGGACGAGGATAAATATCGATACTGGTTCAGCATCTCTTCACCGGTATACGGCGGCTGGCTCTCGGCTAGCTCTATTGAGCGCTTCTGTCAAACTCTACTTAAAAGTTCGTAGGATGCCGCCGCAAGGCTAGCTCTGTCAGTCGATTTGAGCTGGCCATTTCTCCTTGACAATAATTCGCCGTTTAAGGGCGAGGTTTGTCCCAACTACCCATTTACATCGACGGAGCCACCGGCAAACGACCAAGACTCGTACCGGATGGCGACGCGGCCAAGGCGCCTCAGCGGCCGTGACGTGTCTGATCAAACCGCAATCGAGGCATTACCCACATCGATCTCTTCAGAATCATTGGAGGTCCCATGGAAATGAAACTCCAGGTGACATCGACTTTCTTTTGCGTTCGCAAGAACGGTTTTTGGTCAGGTAGTCGTCAGTCGGGCGGTCTACCCAGACGGCCTGCACATTCGTAACTTTTATCGGAGACGAAGTATGACAGGCATTGGCCGAGCTGGCGCATCGGATGTGGGGGCCACAGGAGTCGGTAGCAGCGGGGACATAAGCCGTTCGAGGCCGGAGATTGGCCTGCTTCCCGGAGGAGGCAGACAGTCCTTCGATGCCGTTATCGAGCGGCTGCGCTCTGGGCCTCAAGACAGAAGCGCGGTGCTTGGCAAGCCGAATCTCCCGGCGCCAACGCGCAACGAGATCAGGGCAGCAAGGCAAAAGATGGACAGCCTGCTTGCCGAGCTTGATGCTAGCCGTCGAGCGGCCACGCACCCCCCGAACCTACCAGAGGCACAAGAGCTGATCGATCGAGTCGTCAAAGCAGGCTCAACAGTTCTGGAGTACTACGCGGATCTGCCGGCCAATTTAGCGCGTCGCATTATGCCCGACGACCAGGCTCGCAGGCTCCGCGATGACACGCTGGCCGCGGCCGACCGGTGTAACGAGGTGGCCACCCATATTATCTACGAGCTGGAAGACAAAAGAAAGGAAGCAAAAGGCTGGCTCGTGAGGATCAGAAGCACCGGTACGCCTGCCCAGGTGGACCGCGCGCTTGCAAGTGTGGCGAATCGTTATGCAGCCTGCATGGAATGGTGGGGAAAGAAGGTGTTGCGCCTGGAGCGGGTTCAGTCTGCCTGTGTGGCTACTGCCAATTTGCCGAGTAGCACGCCCGAGATGCGCAAGGCCGAAGAGGCCGCACTAAGGCTGCACACCGGCGAGGCTCTCAATATGAAGTGCATGTTCCTGCAACAGAGGATCGCTCTCGCGGAGCTCTTGATTGACTCGCGAGCGAGCACGTTCGATCCAGGCGTGCGCGAGGCCCTCATGGACGAGAGCGGGCGGGTGCGTCTGCTCGGGAGCTTTATCGGAGATATTTTTCCGGCGTTTGTTTCCACGGCCGATGCCGTTCTGAAGAGCAATGGAGCAGCGCTCGACGCGGAGCATCGCGCCGTGCTGGAAGGAGTGATGGAGCGGCTTTCGGAATTTGCGTCGGGGGTGAGCGGCATCGTTGCCAATGTGAGGGGGACCGGAACGGGGGCTGACCTTCCGCTGCAGCTGCTGGACGAGATTGTAGAGAGTGCGTGGGCGACAGCGAACGAGGTCATGCGGCTGCTGGCATTACAGCCAGCAACGCCTGTCACGCTTGAACGGGCGGGTTCGGCTGCGTTGCCAGAGAATATTGCTGGGGCGAGCGAAGTCAATCCGGGCCGCAGAAAGGGCAAAGGGAGGCGCGCAGCGGCCGGAGGCGAGGGGAGTTCAACGATCAGCTTATCCGAGCCGCAACTCGCAAGGCCCGCTACCGCTCCAGCTCCTACGCGCAAGGTTATCGTGCGCTCCGATCTCGGGACGAAGAAGCTCGCCACCGCGGAGGAAGCACGCGCCTCTTCCGCTGCAACCGAGCACCTACAAATGTGGCAGGCACCGCCGTCCAAGGAAGCACTGGCGGGATTACTTGAGCGGCTGGACAAGCTGCTGCAGTTCGATCTGCCGGCTCAGCAAAGGACCGTCTCGCAAACGCGCCAGATGAATCCCGAGGACGCCGAATACGTCTTGGATCGCGTAATTACGCGGTTGCAGACCCAGGCTGACGAAAGTGAAGCCTGTGTAACCGCGCTGCACGAGCCTCGCCGACGTGGCCTGCTTACGCCTTCGCAAGTGCCCGAAGTGCACGATAAGTTAGTCCGGCTCAACGGGATGCTGTCCGAGCTGCACGGACAGGCAAACTCCTTGAAGGCGCGGAAGGTAGCAATCACGAGCGATTGCATGAAGACCTACTCCTTTCCATCGCAAAAGTATCTCGAAAAGTTGCGCGCGGCGGGGGAGCTGGAGTCAGTGGGGCCCCCGCACCCACTGAAGGGCGAGCCAGGTCAGCTATTCGAGATCAAGCTGCAGCCCAAGGCGCTGCGCAGTGGTGCGATGCCAAGGCCTATGTGGGTGCACATCCATACCGAGCGCCCAGTTCATGCCTGGCAATTAGCAACGCTTGGCGATCGCGAATTTGCCGCATGCCACGTGAAATCCGACGAACAGCGCGGATACAATCGACATTGGCAGAACGCTCGAGCCGCCGAGGGCCACGACAAAGTCGTGATCCACCGCGGCAAGCTCACTCCTGGGTTTTGTAGGTCCTTGTTGAGCAACGCCGCTGGCCAGCCGTGGCAACCCCATCCGGAGCTCGTTTCATCGCAGATGGCTCAACTAGGGATCTAGTGTGCTGGTTGTCTTGCTGCGGTCAGCAATTCTTGGCGGCGTGCATGCCTCCGGATCGGCTCGGCGCATTGCATTAGCAGCGCCGAGCTCCTTCGGCTTAATTTTACAAAAGAATGGAGCCCGGAAAACGCCTGCAATCATTAGCTCCGACAGAGCCATACGATACCCGAGCTTATTCGTCCCGTAGATAGATCTAATCAAGAAAATCAATTTTACCGCTCCCACCGTAGTCATATAGACCTCGAGGAAGGTTGGGGCCAACCAAGGGAAGCGATTTCTCGGATGAAAAAGTCTGTGTTAGTGACAGTCAGCGCCCTCGCGCTTGCAACGGCGGCGGTGCCGCCTTTTGCTGCGACGGTGACCGCGCAACCGGTCACCCCCCGGCTGCAGGTAGCCGATACATCATATCCGCAGTGCGCCGATGACCCGTTGGATGGCATCTGCGACCTGTTTTTTTGCTTGACCGATCCATCGTGCGTGCGACGCTGATAGCGGAAAACCAATCAAGCAGAGAATGAGGATAGAGCCTCGTGCGGCCGCTTGCTTGGGGAGCGGCCGTTTCCTCAAGCCGTAGGTTTATACTGGCAGACTAATTGATTGCTTTCAGTTCGTCGGTGATGCCGCCAATCGCTCGTCTGTAGCGCCGGAGACGGCTCATTAAACGGGCAAGTCGATTTGGACCACAGCACTGTTCCAAGTGCGAGCCGCCGCTCGATCTAAAACTGGTCCGATATATTGCTTTTTCATGCCCTCCGACGCCCTTCAATTCGATAATTTGCATTCGGACGTCATGAATGTCCATTCTTACCGCCATGCCTAGGTAGTGGTCGTGGCGTTACAAACGATCGTTTATCAGTCGGGCGCCAAATCGAGCGGTGCCGTCTCCGGCATCATGAGCATGGCAAAGAGCCCGGCGGCGCTCGCTAAAAGCATGTACCAGGCAGGGACGAGTGCGCTCCCTGTAAGGTGGATCAGCCAAGTGACGATCGGTTGGGCTGTGCCTCCGAAAATCGCTATCGCAAAAGCGTAGATCGTCGCGAAGGCGCCACCACGAATGTTCCTGGGTAAACCTTCGGCCATGCTCACGTAGAAGGCGCTATACGGAATCATTCCGATCAGAGTGAGTGCGCCGAGACCCCCTAGAATTGCGAAGGTGCTGCGGCTCTCTACGATCCATAAGAATACCGGATAGATCATTACCAATGCCATGACCTGCGGCCATATCATGACCCGCCGCCGGCCCGCGCGGTCGGCGAGCAGACCGCCCAGCAGTGCGGCAGCAATTCCGACCGCATTGCTGATGAGCGTGGCACCAAAGGCCAGAGGCGCTGAAACATGCAGCGTGTTCATCGCGTAGGTGGTCATATACCCAGTAACGTAAGTGGTGATCGTGCAGCTGGCCAAGATAACAAATCCCAAGCACATGATGCGACGGTCGTCAGACGATTGACCTCCAGGCCGGGCGACCAGAACGGGCACTTGGTGCAGGTGCAGCGTTTCGGGTAGTGCGCTTCGCAACCAAAGTCCGAGCGGCAACGTCACCGCACCCAACAAAAGCGCGATCCGCCATCCGTACGCATTGAGCGCATCGCTTGTCATGCTGAGCGAGAGTATTTCTCCAACCAAGGCTCCGGCGGTCGCAGCTAGCTGTTGGCTCGCGGGCTGAAAGGAGACAGCAAGACCGCGACCTCCTTCGGGGGCCGCTTCCATCAAATAGGCTGTCGTCGGGCCCACCTCACCCCCGAGAGCAAAGCCTTGCAGCAAGCGTGCGAAGACGACCAGTGACGGAGCGGCTAGTCCTATTGTCTCGTACGATGGCGTAGTAGCTAACAATAAGGCTGCGGCACTCATCATGGTAAAGCTGGCGGTCATCGCGGGCCGGCGGCCAGCCCGATCCGAATACGAGCCCAGTACGATGGCCCCGATCGGTCTGGTCACAAAACCTGCGCCGAAGGTTGCGAGTGACAGCATAAGGCTGGCGAACGGGTCGTCTGCCGGGAAGAACGTCTGACCGATCTGTATCGCAAAAAAGCTGTAGGTCCCGAAGTCGTAGAATTCGAGAATATTGCCGATGGTTGCGCCCAACACGGCGCGGTTCCTCAGGCGTTGGTCTGCGGGATCGAGGACAGGCTGCAGCCTCTCTCGAGCAAATTGCCTCGACATCCTCGACCTATCTGACGCGCGACCCCAAGACCCAAACATTTTCGCCAGGTAGAACGCACCGTTGCATTCCACTTATCCGAACTCGTCCCTTACGGCACATTACGCCAGTCAACATGTAGGCTGAAGCGTGTCACGACGAAGTTCACCGCAACCTCTGCAATAAAAATGCCTGTCGCTGCGCCACGATAGCCCTTGATCTGATCGCTGGCCTGTCTGGCAAGACGATTCTGAGAACCTGCTGAGTTCGGCGGATGGCTGCAGACGTTTGAAGCTGCTCTGGCGGGAGTGGGACAAAATTGACGGACGTCACACACGACTGACGACGATTCGAGTCATTCCGCCTCGGTCAGGCAGCCGAATTAGTCGAGGGTGGGTTCGTTAAGCTTAGGCGGGTATAAGACGCAGCCGACGGTGAAGTGATCGCGCGGGACTGGAGCCCTGCGGTCGCTCCGATTGTTCTTACCTGGATGGACAATTCACCGCTTAGAAGTGGATTGCTCGCCCCACCAGCGGGTGTGCTTCATCGCGTCCGCTGGCAGCCCACGAAATGAACGGTTATCCCGGCCCTCTCGTCCGAGTGGTGCCGACCTATTGTCCGGGCTGCGATATTGCCCCCGTTGTCGGGCACGTGGAAAATTGACCCCCGTATTGCCTCACCTGAGAATGTTACTTTCTCCTGACCGATGTAACTCCGGTTATCGGCCAGTCCGAGTTGCACACAGCACCCAGGATCAGAGACTGGAGGACGTCGCGGAATGCCGAGTACATGCGCTCAGCGCCGCACCTGAGCCGAGCGCGGGATGATCGTCTCGGCTGCTTTGCTTCTGAGCGATCCCACGCGCGCTGCACGACGGTGTGCCGCGGCGGGCGAACTGTCGAGATATTGTTCAGCGAGGCGGAGATGTCCCAGCGCGCTCAGACCGCGCTTGCCTGCCAAATCGGCGGGCGTCGGCGCGGTTCGCGCAAAATGGGTAAGCCAAACCGGTGACCGTGGAGCGCATACTCGGGCTGGGCGTAGTCTTTGCCGGTGTGAACCTACATAGTCCGCTAGCCGCAACCAACCATCGCAAGTGGTGCGGTCGCTTTGCTAGCAGTGCGACTGCGTGAGCTCATTTATCGGACTGGTTGGCCCTACCAGATCTGGGCGTTTTTCAAGCAGCACCTCCACCATAGGATCACGTTAGATAGCATGCACCGTGCAGCCAGCTTCGAAACGCGAGACGAGGGGCATGGCCAACATCAAGCTTTATCATTCAATTACGGATGCGCACGCACAGCGAATCAGCTCCGCTCAAAAGATGAGATGGAGAGCGGAGGCCCCGAGACTTCGAGGCGTCCAGATGATACGCGACATGAAGCCGATGGCGCGTATGGTTTTAGCAGCAAGGCGCGCGCTTGCCATTTCAGATCTCGACCGGTGCTGCGCAATCTGGTGGCTCTATCGCATTCATTTCGGATTCACGGGCAAGGTGATATTGGGGCTCGCTGCGGTCACTGTTGCCCAGGAGACATCCCGCTGCGGAATCTAGGAATCGTGGCATCGAGCGCATTCCGGCTCGGTGTCGCGCGTCATGGAAAACTGCCCCCCGCATTGCCTCACTAAAAATGTTACCGGACAACTTTCCTGTCGTGTCTGGGGCGGAGCTGCCGAATCAGTTCGGTGGCGGGTATGGCAGGGAAGATCAGCATGCGCGCAAAGCGCGAGATCACATCAGCGCTGGTGGAGCGTTATCGGGCGAGCGGACGGCTCGAGAAGGCACGGATCCTGGACGAGCTGTGTGCCCTTACGGGATGGCATCGTAAGCACGCGATCCGAGCACTGTCGGTGGACGGGGCATCGGGATCGGCCGTGCCGCGGCGACGGGGCCGCAGTTACGGAGCTTCCATTCGCGTTGCACTGATTGTGCTCTGGGACGCCTCTGACCGGCTCTGCAGTAAGCGGCTCGTCGCGATGATCCCGTTTTTGCTTCCGGCACTTGAACGGCACGGCAGATTGAAGCTTTCTGCCGATGAGAGGTCGAAGGTTTTGAAGGTGAGCGCGGCGACGATCGATCGCCTGCTGAGCGACGTAAAGATCGCAGCAGCCGGAGGGCGCCGACGGCGGGCGGGCTTTTCTAGTGCCGTACGGCGGCAAGTCCCGGTGCGTACATTCAATGACTGGGGATCACCTCCGCCGGGGTACTGCGAAGCGGATCTGGTTGCGCACGGCGGCATGTCCGTATCTGGCGCGTTCATTCAGACGCTAACAATGGTGGATATCGCAACGGGGTGGACCGAATGCTTTCCGCTCGTCGTGCGTGAAGCAGCTCTTGTGATCGAAGCTCTCGAGCGGGCGCAGAACCTATTTCCCTGGCCCATTCGGGGGCTCGATTTTGATAACGACAGCGCCTTCATGAACGACACGGTCGTGTCGTGGCGCCGTTCTCACGATGTCGAAGTCACTCGTTCCAGGGCCTACAAGAAGAACGATGAGCATTCGTTGAACAAAAGAACGGAGCTATCGTTCGCCGCCTGGTGGGCTACGGGCGGTTTGAAGGCATGATGCCGCTCGCTCATTAGCTCGCCTGTTTGCGGCGGCACGGCTGCACATCAATTTCTTCCAGCCCTCGTTTAAACTGAAGGAGAAGCACCGCGAAGGTGCCAAGATGATCAAGCGCTATCTTCCTCCCGCTACGCCGTACGAAAGAGCATTGGTCCACCCGAGGCTCAATGAGGCATTCAAAGGTCGGCTGCGGGAGATTTACCGGACGCTTGATCCGGTGGCATTGCTGACACAGATGCGGGACGCTCAGAATGAGCTGGGTAAGCGCGTCGATCAACGGGCTGGAAAGCCAGCGATGACTGTCGCGCAGGGGCATAGCGACTTATCGGCCTTTGCCCGAGAGCTCGGCGACGGTTGGAAACAGGGTGAGCAGCGGGGCATTCATCGTCGTCGCTATGTGCGGCGCAAGCCTGTGCCACGTCGGCCATCGATGCTCGACCCCTACATTCCCATCATCGAGGAATGGCTCGCCGCGGCTCCGCACTTGTCCGCGGTCGATCTTCTCTCCCGGCTGGACGCGCATGCGCCCGGTCGGTTCAGCGGCCATCAGCGGCGCACGGTGCAGCGATTGGTCAAGAATTGGCGATCAAAGGCCGCTCGACAGCTCATCAGCAGCACAGAGATCACACTACCGGTCCAAGCCTCGCATCTTCGTATTTAATCCTGACAGGTTCTTTCGCCGAAGCACCGCAAGCCGCTCGCTCGCTACGGCGCTCTGTAGGGCGCGCTTCGCGAGCAGCTTGCTCCGACTCGCGGCAGCCGATCCAGAAAAACACCAGGGTGCGCTTCGGTAACATTGTCATCTGAGGCAATATGAGGGGGCAGTTCCGGATGGCGTTTGACAGGCTCGGCACCGAACCTACCCAGGTTACGCGTCTGGTTGGCGGACAAAAGCGTTGCCCAACGCCAGTCGCCTCAAGTCTCTCCAAGCCAGCACAGCCGCTAATCGCATCAAAAACGGCGGCCGGCGCGGGGCACTGATGGTGCCTCCAACGCGAGCAGCCTGCCGTCAAGCTCGAACCCGTGCTCGCACTTCACGCCACAACTTGAACTGTTTCGATGGATGATGCTGCCAAAGCAGAGTTGTGAGCGGCCGAACGGAAGGCGCAGGCGATCGTTCAGGATGTTTCGCGTAACCGACACGGAGCAAGGTGATCGCTGCGTAACATGCCGTCGTTGCTAAGAACCCGATTGTCAGTTTTGAGACCGACGTCAAAAAGCTGACACTTCAGGGGCTGGGGACGACTGGACAACCTCCAAGTATCAAGCGGCACACTCCTTGCACCATCGAAAGCCAGCGGACCTAATTCCCGAGTACGCATCTTCCGAATGCTTCCAGCCCACCTAGCGAGACGCCCAAGTCCGGCTCGCTAACGTCAGGACAACTTCCATGAAAAATTCGCCTTTTCTGGCAGCATCGCTATCCCTGAGTTGTTTGATGTCCGCTGGACTGTCCCAGACGCTAACCCCTGCGAGCGTGCCTGAGGATCCTTTTCTTTGGCTCGAGGAGATCGAAGGGCCGCGCGCATTGGCTTGGGCTCGCACCGAGAACGATAAGACACTCAGTGCTCTCCAATCCGACCCCCGTTACCAGCGTTTCTACGGCGAAGCGCTCCACGTTCTCCAGGCTAAGGACCGGATTCCCTACGTTTCGCTGGGAAGACTTGGTCTCGAAAATTTCTGGCAGGACGAGAACCAGGTGCGCGGCGTCCTGCGGCGTACCACGCTTGAAAGCTATCGCACGCAAAGCCCACGATGGGAGACCATTCTCGACGTGGATGCTCTGGCGCATAGGGAAAAGAAGAACTGGATCTATAAAGGGGCGAGCTGCCTTCCGCCCGAAGAGCGCCTGTGCTTGCTCCACCTTTCAGAAGGCGGAAAAGACGCTGTGTTCGTCCGGGAGTTCGACGTAGCCTCCAAAACCTTCGTCGCGAACGGCTTCAAACTTCCCGAGGGAAAACAGGAAGTCACTTGGGTAAATAGCGACACGCTCCAAATTGCACGAGATTGGGGCGAAGGCACCATGACGCAAGCCGGTTATCCTTTCGTGGTGAAGGAGCTCAAGCGCGCCCAGTCGCTCGCCGAAGCGCACGAGGTGTTCCGTGGCGAGCAGACGGATGTCGGGGTCACTCCATTCGTGCTGCGCGACAGTGAAGGGAGGATCCATGCGACCGGCGTAGATCGCGGCATCAGCTCGTTCGAGCATGAGTATGTGCTCTTTGGCCCGGAGCCAATTAAACTCAATCTGCCAAAGAAGGCGACCATCGGCGGTATCGCGAGTGGTCGCCTGCTGGTGACGCTGAACGAAGACTGGTCGCCACCGTCCGGACAAAACCCCTTTTCAGCCGGCTCGATTATCTCTTATGACCTGGCCGAATGGAAGAAGAATCCGCTGCGCGCCACACCCACGCTTGTCTTCAAGCCCGGGCCTAAACAAGCGGTCAGCAGGTTCACCGCCACAAGAAGCTTGTTGATCCTAACGATTCTCGACAATGTTCAGAGTAAGGCGTTCGTCTACAAGTATCATCAGGGCGCCTGGCGTGCCGCGCCGATCCCGCTTCCCGAGAATGCGAGTATCGGTCTTGCTGCGGCATCGCATGATACGGAGGAGGCGATGTTCACTGTCTCAAGCTTTCTTAGCCCGACGACGCTGTGGTACTTCGACGCCGCAACCGAACGCCTTGAGACAATGAAGACGACCCCTCCCAGGTTCGATGCCTCGCGACTTGTCGTCGAACAGTTCGACGCAACGTCGTCCGACGGCACACGCATTCCATATTTTCTGGTACGACCCAAGAGCGCGAGGTTTGACGGATCAACTCCAACACTTCTCTATGGCTATGGGGGGTTTCAGATACCGCTCACCCCCTCTTACGTGGGCCTCATGGGACGACTCTGGCTCGAGCAGGGCAACGCGTATGTTGTCGCGAACCTGCGCGGCGGCGGTGAGTTCGGGCCAGAATGGCATCAGACTGCCCAAGGAGCAACGAAGCAGCGCACATGGGATGACTATATCGCCGTCGCGGAGGACTTGATCCGGCGTAAGATCACGTCTCCCCGCCGGCTGGGCGTAGTCGGCGGTAGTCAAGGAGGTCTGCTGGTAGGAACCGCAATCACTCAACGACCCGAACTCTTCAATGCGGCCATTGTCCGGGTTCCGCTGTTCGATATGCTTCGGTTCACCAAGCTGGGCGCTGGAGCCTCTTGGGTCGGCGAGTATGGCGATCCCACCAACCCCGAACAGCGCAAGTCGCTCGAGGCCTACTCGCCCTATCAGAGCTTGGTGCCGGGCAAGACCTACCCGGCCCCCTTCATTCTCACCTCCACCAAGGACGACCGAGTGCATCCAGCGCATGGCCGCAAAGCAGCGGCGAGGCTCGCTGCATTGGGTCAACCGTATCTCTACTATGAGAATACCGACGGGGGGCATAGCGCGGCCGCCAACCTCATAGAACAAGCACGCCGGATCTCTTTAGAATATACTTACGCATGCCGGCGGCTCGTCGATGAGTGATGTTGAGTATCGAAGTTACATTCAATGGTAACGCTTGGCGGACGTTATCGGCAGCGGCCTGGGCAGGCTCAGTTTTTGCTGAGTCCGGCAGAGTTGGTATCTCCCCGATTGGATCCGAAAGATCAGCGTTGCCCTCAGTCTCGCCTGTCAGTCCGGGTCCAAGGCCAATTTCCGAGGTATTTCGTCGGAACAGCGTTAGGCCAGAGCCGGTGCGTTAGCCTCTCGATCCCGTGGCTGAGTTCATTGGTAGTGCGGAAGTGGATAGGGAGGGGGTTTTCGCATCAGTCGTGACGAATGACGGCAGTGAGAGCATGTCTGAGGGGATGCGGGACTTTCGTGGCAGATCGAGCGGAGGTTGATAGCCCACACGTAACATTGACCAATTGCACCCAGGCCAGTCAGCTTGCGGTAAGCTAACACAGATACAGAGCCTTCGGGGTTGACGGGATGTGGCAGGGACAGCGCTATTGCTCCAGATCGATCAGCGCCGAGTCACCTTTCGGCTAATCTCAACGGCAGTGCGGATGTGGTAGGGACTAATCGGCCTGGAATCAGCCCCCGGGTGGATTAGCACGAGCCGCGCCCGCACTGTTTTACATCTCGCTCGGCCGATCGCCGCGGCTATCTCGACAATTTGCAGATACTCTAGCGAAAGGTCAGTACACCGCCTTATACTGCGACGAGCGCAATAAGAGAGCGTTGGGCACGACACACCCCATGAGAGTCGCGCCGCCTTATGCTTGTCCCAAGTTATGGTTTGTATGCACTCGGCCGGCGCTCAACTTTGCAGATAGAAGCTAGCTAGCCGGTGCCGATCTAGAATCATGATCTCGCGTTGAGTATTGGCGACGAAATCAACATCGCCATCATTATGCAATTGCGACACTGCACGTGAGACGTTCTCGATGGTTAAGCCAAGGTAATCCGCGATGTCTCGTCGAACATCGGCAGTGATATTACATCAGCAGCGATCAGCCGCGCATCCATCTCATGCAAAAAAGCCGCAACGCGCTCGAGAGCTGTCTTACGATCCAAGCAGCATCATTTGGTTCTCCGCGTGCTGCAATTTAGCGGTGGTCACGCTGAGTAATGTGCGCCAGACAACAACGTCAGTCTGGACGATCGCATCAAGAGTGTGCCTCTTGATCAGCCGAGAGTGCTCTGTGTAACAGCTTCCGCCGTAAATCGGTGTAGCCCACTGTTCTCGAAATCCAAAAATTTCACCGGCTAAATGAAACGCGCCAATCTGGCGTCGCCCATCGCCAGCAGCTTGGAGGCCCGTACCGCTCCTTTTATAGCCGGATAGACGTACTCGGCGGGTTCGCTCTCGATGTGGATCGTCCTACCCTTCTTGTACGTGAATTGAGTGCTCTCGTCGTAAAGCCTCGAAGCGTCTCGAAAAAGATATTCGATCTTCGTGAGAGATGCGGCTAATGCTCTATGTTCTTCACTCCCGAGAACGTCTTGTTGTCGGGCGCAGTATTCATCACAGGGGGAGGCGAATGAACGGTCGTACAATTGTCCTGCTACGCGGGCCCGCAAAAACATGCGGAAACGTGCCCATAAAGGTCGTTTTGCCAAAAAGCTCGCAGGAAAACTGCGCCCGGGTTTGCTCGATGTTCGAGAAGCCTCATTCCGGGGTTGGCCCGCGAGCCGGCACTCTGCCATTGACTTATATCAAAGCGTGCAATTCATGTTTATTCTCTGGTGAAGTTAACGGAGGCAAGAGGTCTCATGCGCTACCTTCTCGTTATCGGAGTGCTCGCACTCCCTATCCTTGTCGGCTCAGGATCGCCTTCGATCGCCGGTTCGCGGGCTCATTCGAATAAGCTACCGGTACGCCAGGACGTTTATTGCCTGCAGGGACGCCATTGGGGATATCCGGGCAATTGCCAGTTTTCGACCTATGACCAATGCACGGCTACTGCATCAGGTACGGACGCCTATTGCGGCATCAATCCGACCTATGCTTTCGAGCGACAAGGAAGACAATTGCGCTGATCTGAAGCAGAATTGCCGTACGCCAAGCGGCGGGCTGCAATTAACGTGTGCTAGTGCGGGCTCCTGTTGCCCTTCCTCCGCCTGACCTGTTCTGCGCTGGATCGCCTTTTTTCTCAAATGCCGGCCAGGCAATGCGGATGATCAAAGCCCTGGGTTTCTCCCGCACAAGCAATTTAGAGTATACCATCTTTCGTGAGGCAGTGGCCGAGCTGAGATTCATCAACACGGCCATCCGAGAATGCAGAAAATCATCAGGCGATAGCATGAGGGAGCCGGCTGCGGCTGTCGATTGGGCTGGCGGTTGTAAGCAGATTGGCAACGGGTCGTTCTGTGCGTTGAAACAAGGCGGCCCAACTTCTGTGCTGCCCGGGTGTGGATGCGCCCGGCCGCCCCGGGTGGCGACTACGGAGCAGAATGCGCAGAAATGTGGAATGTTTGCTTTTGCAATTGCCGATGGGTTGATGTTGCACCGCCATATTCGTAGTAGAGATCGGCTCTTGGTTAGATGGTTCTAACGGTGCTTCTTTTGGGCGCCCTCGAACCGCCTTTCTACTCTCCTCGTAAGGAGCCCTTCCAATCGTCGCACCGATTGGTCTCATTCAACTTAGCGCTGCTGTTAGTTGTGGTCTTGCGTCGGCCCGAAGTTGCTCGCCAGGAATTGCTCTTGGGTCCATCGCTTTAGTGCATCGTTGTTGAGTACCGACTCCACCAAGGCGTTCCAACTCTCACCAGCCTCTCTCCATTTAAGTTTTCGGTGCGGAATATTCCGTAGCAGTCGAAATGCTGTCGGTGCGATCTTGCTTGCCTCTTTTCCTTCAGAAGCCTGCCGGATCAAGTCTTTGAACAACTGTTCGGGAAAGGTCCAGCTGTCGCTCGTGAAGCGGTCGGAAAACAGGTATTCGAACGAGGCGCGAAACACGACCGCCGCTAAAGCGTCCTCATGTTCCGAGCCTGCGCTGCGCAGGTCGAACCATTGCAGCAGCCGCCGAACGGCTGCAGCAGGCGAAAACTGGCAGTCCCCCAGCGTCAGAGAAACGAACATATACGCGATGTCCATTTGAAGTTCGCCGTCTAGGGACATGTACCAACTTTTAATGGCTCTAATAGGGGTCATGTGAAATTACTATGAAAGCGCAAGAATGCGGAATGGGCTCGATCCGGAGCGCTTGTTAACGTATGCCACGGCTCTTGCGATGCCAGATTGTCCGCAGAGGGCCAGCTGCCTAGAAATCTGCTTTCCTGCTGCAAAGCATCGACGTTGGAACTGCTGCTGAGTCACATAATACGTGCCGCCTCCCACAAGGCATCTCGGTCAGACGTAATTCGATTGGACGGTGAATCATTCTTGCGCTTCGTCCGAACCGCGCAACCGACGATGCGACGAGCTGGCAAGGATTGCCAAGACCCGCTGGCGCAGCGCAGGATACCGCGCTCCAAGCAAAGCACCGGCAAGATACCGAAGAGTTCTCGGTTATCACCGATCGCACTGAAGAAGATGAGTTCGCAGCACCGGATTTCATCGGTAAGCATGCGGCGTAGGCCGCGGGCGGGCTGGTTTGTCCGGTTAGCGGCTAAACCTCGGGCTTTTCGGCCTTCGGCTTAACGATCGCCGCGAGTACCTGGCGGCGTTCTTCAATAATCCAAGGAGCGTCCTTGTGGATTGCGATCAGCTCTTTGAGGTTCTCGATCCCGTCATCGGTGAACGCCATCACCCCGTCTTCACCGACGCCGACGACCCATAGCTGGCCATCCTCGGTGTCCATTTCTTCGGCGACCTCGAACAGCCATTCCCCGTCTTCGCCGAGCATCTCAGCAACATGGCTGAGAGTGAACACGTGGCTAACCTTGTTGACGTGTCCCATCAAGCCGCCTGTGCCGCAAGGCCTTGCTGTTGCGCTGTCTTCCAGTTCCAGGGCAGCAGCTCATCGAGCCTGTGGGCGGAGTGGGTGGCGATGCGAGCGAGTACATCGGCGAGCCAGGCCTGAGGATCGACGTCGTTCATCTTGGCAGAGACGATGAGGCTATACATGGCGGCGGCTCGGCGCCCTCCGCGGTCGGACCCACAGAATAACCACGACTTTCTGCCCAATGCGATGCCGCGCAGCGCTCTTTCGGCTGCATTGTTCGAGAGGCAGACGCGGCCATCGTCGAGGAAGCGGGTGAAGGAGGTCCAGCGCTTGAACATGTAGTTCATGGCCTTGGCCAGATCGTGACCGCGGGTGAGCTTGGCGCACTGCTCGCGCATATAGGCTTCCAGATCGGCGACCAGCGGCGCGCTCTGCGCCTGGCGAACAGCTCTTCGGTGATCGGCGCTTTGGCCATTGATAGAGCGCTCTATCTCGAACAGAGCGTCGATGCGGCGCACGATCTCCATGGCGACGGGCGAGATGACGATCTCCTGCTTTCCGGCCGCTTTGCGCCGCGCGTTCTCCTCAAGATCCGCCATGGCGAAGAACGGCCGCCGGGCATGGACCCAACAGGCCGCTTCCCTGATAGGCCCAGGACTTCGCTGGGGCTCGTAGAGTTTGGTGTATCCACCGAAGGCGTCGGCCTGCAGGATGCCGCTATAGTTGGTCAGATGCGCCTGCGGATGCTCGCCCCTTCGATCGCGCGAGTAATAAAACATTGCTGCCGGCGGATCTGAGCCGCCGAAGGGGCGGTCGTCCTTCACATAGACCCAGCATCGAGCGACATCGCACTTGCCCAAGGCCAACACGGGCACGGTGGTGTCGTCGCCGTGGAGGCGTTCAGCTGCCATGACGTGGGCTTCCAACAGGCGCGATAGCGGCTCCAATACCGTGCAGCAAGCCCCAACAGCGTCGGCTGCGGTCGACAGACTGACGGGCACGCCCTCCAGCGCGTAACGCTCAGTCTGCCGGTTCAGAGGCTGATGCTGGCCGAACTTCTCATAGAGGAGCATGGCCAGCAGGCTCGGCCCCGCCCATCCTCGCGGAATCACATGGAATGGCGCCGGTGCCTGACTGATTTTCTCGCAGTCCCGGCAGGTGAACTTTTCCCGCACCGTCTCGACCACTTTCCACTGGCGCGGTATTGATTCCAGGGTCCGGGTCACATCCTCACCAAGCTTGCGCAGGCGATTGCCGCCGCAGCATTCACACGTCGTTGGCGAATCGATCACCACGCGCTCGCGGGGAAGATGATCAGGGAAGGTATTGCGTTCGGGACGCGTGCGCGTAAATCCGCGCACGGTCGTTGTCCTGGCGACAGCTCTCTCGGCCGCAAGCTCGTCTTCGGTGGCGCTGGATTCCAGCTCTTCAAACGTAAGCGCTAACTGGTCGATCAGACGAGACGAGCGTTCTGATCTTTGCCCGTGGACCTGGCGCTCAAGCTTGGCGATCCGCAGCTTCTGGCGGGCAATCAGCGCACTGTCTTCCGACGCCTTGGCACGGGCGACCGCAAGCTCCGCTGCAATATCCAGAGCCTTCGCGCGTTCGCTCGCCAACGCCTCTTTCAGAGCGGCTATGTCTTCGGGAAGAGCGTCGCGAGGCGTGTCCATGCAACCAGAGAATCACAAATTCAGTGCTTTGTGGTGCCCCAAAATGCGCATGATCTCATATTTTATTTCGCTCAGCCGGCGCTCTGCGGTCGCCATGTTAGTTGCGGATTCCTCCAGTCGATCCCTTCCAGCATATAAGCCATCTGAGCCGCTGAGATCGATACCGCATCTCCCGACGTCGCAGGCCAGATAAACTTGCCGCGGTCCAAGCGCTTGGCATACAGCGACATGCCTAACCCGTCGTGCCAAAGAATCTTGAGCAGATCACCGCGGCGGCCGCGGAAGATGTAGAGATCCCCCGCATGCGGGTCACGCTTCAAACTCTCCTGGACCGCGAGCGCCAGGCTTTGCATGCCGCGGCGCATGTCTGTGTGACCGGTGGCAATCCAGACCCTGACGTTGCTTGGGATCGGAATCATCACCGCCTCAGAAGCTCGAGGACCCGCTGCAGTGCTTCAGTGTCCACGTCACGGTCAACGCGGACCCGACAGCCGCTAAGCTCGATCTCGATTATGCCTACCTTCGCGCGCTCTTTAGCCGGCGATGGCCTTGTCTGCGCGACCACGGCCGATGCCGGAGTTGGTGTCGAAGTGATCTCCACAGGAACAAGCAATGGCGCTGCATCCCCGCCCAGCCGACCCTCGCGCGCCAACCGTCGCCACGTGAACAACTGGCTCGTGGACAACCCGTTGCGCCGCGCCGTCGCCGACACCAACCGGGAACCATCATAACTCTCAGCAACGATCCGCTGCTTCTCGTCCACTGTCCAACGACGGCGGGCGCCAGTCGAAACTACTTCCAATCGGGAGACCTTCGAAATAGGCGTATGGTCAGTCATACGCCTATGTCTTCATCCTCCGTCCTCAGCGCGCAAGGCGGCCCTCGCCGGAGCGATACTTTCATCGAGAGGCTCCGGCCCGAGCTGTTGCAGGGCGGCAGAGCAAATTTCAGGCTGCGGTCCTTAGATTTCGGTCGTGCTCGCTGTTTCGCAGCGACGAGGAGGTTCGTCTCTCAAGCTGTTGACCGGCTCGGGGCGGCCACTGCTTCTCTCTTGATAGTTCTTGCACCTTCAACGGCGTGCAGAGCGGCTTTGCGAACCATTGCCTTTCCGCTAGGACAACTAGCCAGCTTTGCAAGGTCTGCAGATAACCAGAAACAAATCGTAGAGTATCTGCTGCCAGGCACGCTGCTCGGCAGCCTTCTGCGAAACCGTCGGTGCCCATTGATCGGCACAGTTACCAGACGCGTATGAATGTATCAGTCCCCTTCGTCTTGCTCGGCTTGCCGTGTTTGTCAACGTAGAACAGCGTCCAGGACGTAGGAATGGTCGACCCGTTAACCGCGCCAATCCACCTGGTAAACGAATTGCACTGGGCAAAGGTAACCACAAAATACAGCCCGGTTGAATTGACGGCTCCGGATGCCGGATACGGAATCCCTTGACACGAAAATCCTTGGGCGCGGTTCGTAAAAGTGGCTTGTATTGCCCCGCTGTTGACCGACCAAACAAACAGTTCTGACCCCCGTTCATTCTTCCAATACGAGGGCGCAGGAAGTCCCTGCGCCGTGGCCTGAGCGGACACAAACAACAAATGGGCGAAAAGCATGAATCCCAGAAATCTCGCCATATCGAAGCTCCACTAGAAATCGATCAAAGCAGCAACTTAGATCAGGAGTTTGGTGCAGGTTGAGTTCACGTTCACTGCTTTTATCTGAGGTTCGACAGTGGAATACGGCTCATATAGCAACTTTGCGCTGAATCTCGGCTTAGGTGGATTCATCAACCACGCAGGGCTTCTCACGGTGGCTCCGGGCCAGCTGAGGCGTTACAGTGGTCCACCGGGGCAAAGTCCCGATCCTTCTTTTTTCCGTACTCTAATCCGCAAAACATGCTTCAGATGAGCATCTACGACACGACGCATGCGGGTGAGGACATCTGGACCGTCAAATGATGGGTCCTTCCGCTCCGGGCGCCCTCTCTCCTCAATTATTTGCGGAGAGCGCGATTGTCGTGAGGCTAAGGGCCGTGTTTCCATGACGCGCGACGATATGCCGTTCGCACCTGCCGGCAGCGCATCCTGCTCACGTTTCGCGCCGCCCGATGAGACTTGTGATCTGGACTTCCCGCTTCCTGGCGCTCTCAGAAGGAGACCGCAAGTTGGCTCCGCATCCGAAATCCGTAACCCGTTCACTGATCGAGCTGTTTTCTGTCGAAAGACGCTCTGGTCCAGTGTACGAAGCTGTGGTCTTCTCGTTTGCGCAAGGTGATACGCAACGAAAGCTACCCGGGCGTGAACGCGCAGGTCGGATCGCCGCGCGACAGCCAACGCCCGTGATACTCAGCAAGGTTCAAAATGGCTTGCAGGGATCTGAAATATGCAGCCTCGCTCCACTAGCGTTTAGTTGAGCTTGTAAGAGGCCTGTAAGAACATACCCCAACGTTCCATGCTGTACTTCGCAAAGCCTCGGGAGTGTCTGATGCAACCGTTTCCGCAGTCCATGGACTCGGCACCTGTTTTCGTCCACATGGCCCAATAGCGGCCACCAACTCCGACGCTAAAGTTGTCGCTGATGAAGTAGGACAGGATGCCTTCCAGCTGGACTCCCCCGCCACCATTGCCGCGTTGTTCGGCAAAGGTCGTTTTGGGACGCAACAGATGATAGTCTCGCCCCAAGAAGGTGGTCCAGGGCAGGTAAGCGACATCGGCATTCAGGCGCCAACGCTCGGTCAGCATGGCTTCGGCGCTCACGCCGATTCGAGGCGCATTCCATTGAGTATCCTGGCTGCCAACGATCCTGTCGTCGCCAGGAGCGAGACTTAGATCTGGATGAGTAACCCCAACGAGGCCAGTCGAGTCTGAGGTCTGGCTGTAAGAGGCCCAGCCTATAAAACTGCCGATCTTGTAGGTCGCACCGCGAAGGAAGTCGTAACCGGCGTCGGCGGTGTAATACGCGAACCTACCGTTAGACTGACCCGAAAGGGTGTTCTGGTAGGAAACTCCTAGGTGCGGAATCCAGTCTTCATCGTTAATCTTCCCTTTGTTGAAGCCTCCGATGCCCAAGTTGCTCTTCAGGAACACTCCCCACGGACTATCGACACGGCCGAATATCTCCCCCGAGAGGCCATCCAGCCCATGATAGGTGAGCCGGGATATTAGTATGCTGGGGTCTTCAGTCGAACCGTACGGAATTGCGCTGGGATCCCACTGGAATCGCCCCCGGCTCAGCCAAAGCCGCGAGCCGGCTTCGAACGACCAACCGGGCGCGTAAGAAACGGGTTGTCCGCTGCCAGCTGATTTCGCATACAGCGGCGTATCGGATTTTGGTGCGCCCGCGGGGTCCGCACCAAAGTGGTAGTTTAGACCCACTTTCCCGATATGATAGCTGCTGGACAGGTTGGTAGCGTTCGCCGGGAGAACCGCAAACGGAGGGAATTGCAATGTCGAAGCAGTCGGGACGCTTGGTCCGCCAAAGTGCAAATAGTCATACTCGACATTCACAGACCATGCAGGCGTAAGGGTTTGCTCGACGCCGAGCCCGATGACCCCACCAATTCGGCCATAGTCGAAATGAGTTTTCTCCTGTGGCAGGTCGCCACCTTCGAAGTTGTTGACAACATCTCCCTGATTGTTTTGCCAGGCTACACCTGCCTTGAGATAGGCAAGTGTCTGCCCCAGTGCGCCAAAGGCGTAACCAATGCGGCCGGCCCCGGCCGCAAACAAGTTCGGACCTGCGTTGCAGTTTGCGCTTACAAACAAGTGGGACGCGGCGAGGCAGGTGTTTGAGCCGCCCCCGACCGCTGTGCTGGCATCCAGTTCGAGGCCGAACACCCAGCGGTTGTTCTGCCAGTTGTAGCCGATCTGGCCACCTGCGATGAACGATGGAACATCGACGACGTCGCCGTAGATCGAGGAGCCGAAGGGATTGCTGAAGGAGGTTTGGCCATACCCGCCGCCTACGTGGCCTCCAATGTACCCACCAGACCAGTTCCACACTGCCGCTGGGAGTGCTTGTCCCCCGAGGTTCGCCATGGCTGTCCCGGCGGTGACGAGTGCCATCGTCACAGTACCCAAAAAGAGAACTCTTGATCGCATAAAGATTGTACTTCCTCCGGGCAGAGCCCGGCTCTCTAAGCTCCCCGAAGGGCAAACCATCGGAGCCAGCCAGCAACGCCATGATGTGCGAAGGCCGCTCCGAAGATCACCCCACGAAGATTGGTGACGATGTCACGGCGGGAGCAAACCGCGTGCCGAACTAAATCGCGACCCCGCAAGGCCTTTCCGAGAGTGTGTCGCGTCAGCTATCCGACAATGGTTTTGAGGCCGACAATTCAACTCGACAGCTCCTATATGGCGCGACAGTCCTGGGCACGGCGCTAGTTTCAAGTCCTTCGAGCATGCACAAAAGCGTTCAGCTTGGATCAACGTAGTGATTTGAAGCACAACGGTTTCTTTCAATGCGCGAGCTGGCGCCCGCGCTACGAATTCAGCGCATGCTAGTGTCAGTTCCGGGAAGAGTGACTGCCGGCGAGGTGAGGAGTGCTGCCTCTGCTTCAAAATCGACGCGCTGATCGTCTTCGAGTGCGATGGAAGTTAGCCGAACGTGTCAAGATCGCACCTGGCGAGCAAGTGCGAGATCGGGCGCGTTTGCTACTATCTTGCCGAGTAGGCTCTACAGATCCAGTGAACTCAAGCTCACACGCTTGCAATTTTGCAAGCGCGTCCCGGCTATGTCACCCCACTCTCCGCGCGGAGTGATCTGCCTCGAAACCTGCGTTCCCTTGTCATCTTAAGTTCGTCGAGCATCTTGGAAAAGTCGCGTCGGTCGATGGCCAGAACCAGCGCAGAATGCCGCCATGCAAAGTCGTCGGCAATCACATCGTCAGACCGCAAACTCAATACACAGCCACTTAGACCGTTGCGGCACAAACGTTCGGCGATTCCTCTTTATTTCACGATAAGTCACAGCTTGGATCGAACGACAAGTAATCACACGTCAGTTCTTCACCAGGTTTAATGTCACGGGTTGTGAAAATGCGGCAATGATCGTCTTGATCTGTGTTTGGGTAACTGCTGTGATTCATGGACCGAGCGTTGTCAGCATTGTACTCGACAACGCCGTCATTAGCTTTGTGGTCTCTTGGATAGGCATGTTTATCAAGCAGAGCTTGAAATGTTGGAGCTAGAGCCTTGTATTGCTCGGGCGTGACGGCGATGTCAACGATCGGGTTGTGAATCCAAACTAGAGCATCTTTTGGCAAATGAGTGGGGGAGAAAAGACCGATGCCGCCAAACTGGTCGGGCTTCAAAATAGTACAACGATCAACATCGAAGAAAGCTCCGAAATCACTAATGCCTGCAAGCTAGCTCGCGTCAGGTGCGAAATCTCCTCCATGGATTGGTAGGCCTTTATAGCGCTTCCATCGCACCTCGGAGTTCCTCAGCATTCGTTCGGCGGCTTACGGCGGATCGCGATACGCAGCACCGCCATCGTGCTGACAGCTAGAAGGGCTGTGAATCAATGGGGCTCCGAGCATAGATCGACGTCGATCGGTTTAATGCCGCGTGACGTTGAGCCGGACCTCTCAGCGCGGCGCCACGCTAGAATTTCTCGCGGCCAGGCAAGCTACATGTCCTGGATCAGGGCTTCGAAGAGCCGCCACCTAACGCGTCGATCCCAACCGTTCCTGGCCTCGGGCGTCCAGAGAAAAGTGGAGATATGGGCCGATATTGCACCAAAGAGCGACCGTTGGAGATCGTCGGCAGGACCGTCGATCTCGTCGTACAACGCCTCGTTGCGACTAGGCCGCCAACGTGATCACGCTCCGAGCAAGCAACAAAGGAGGGAGAGCTGTTCGCCGTGACAGGGAGTCGCTAAACGGTGACGTTGGCAAGCGTATCCCGGGGGCACGCCGCTTATCCGCAACGCCCGGTGCCCCACTAAGTCTCGCAAGATTGGCTGAAGCGAGTTATAGTCCACCAACATGTCCTTACACGAGCTGTGGGGATTGGCACCTCGTGGGACGGCTGTCGCTGGCGTCTACATTTGTGGGTGATGGATGAGCCGAATGTCATTGGGTCCTCCCGGCCCCCGGAGGGCCGTGTAAAGCTCACCGCGAATGTCGTATTGCTTCATCGGCTGCGCTGCGTCAGGCAAGAGGCGCCAGCGGTCGAGCTTCGAGATCATCGCGATTGGTGCAGGTTGGGTGCCATGTAAAAAGCCCTCAGGAACGGCGAATGAAGCGGCGTAGATCTCGCGGGCCGGGGGCGTGGTCTCAGCTATGCCGGAAGCCGGAGCGGCTTGCTCCGTCATCTGTGTAAGCAGTGCTGGCGACGGCCGATTCGCCGGCTGTGCGCTCGGTTGCGATCCGCTTTCCGGTCGAGATCCGGAATGAATGGTTGCGCCTGACAAATTGAGTGGAACCCCGCTCCTCATCGCCACCTCGGGCACGAACAGCGCCGTGAAGCGGTCATTGTGGAATATGAAAGGAGCAGGCGGAGTGTCCTGGCTCGGCACGGCGCTACGTCCCTCGGGCGCAGCTGACATGAGTCGGTCGCCGAGGCGCGGATCGAAGGAGCGGACGGCCACTCCCAAATCCTCGGCGCGGTCATGACGCTCTGTTGGCGCGACAGATGAAGATGGGGGCGTGGTCTCAGCTATGCCGGAAGCCGGAGCGGCTTGCTCCGTCATCTGTGTAAGCAGTGCTGGCGACGGCCGATTCGCCGGCTGTGCGCTCGGTTGCGATCCGCTTTCCGGTCGAGATCCGGAATGAATGGTTGCGCCTGACAAATTGAGTGGAACCCCGCTCCTCATCGCCACCTCGGGCACGAACAGCGCCGTGAAGCGGTCATTGTGGAATATGAAAGGAGCAGGCGGGGTGTCCTGGCTCGGCACGGCGCTACGTCCCTCGGGCGCAGCTGACATGAGTCGGTCGCCGGGGCGCGGATCGAAGGAGCGGACGGCCACTCCCAAATCCTCGGCGCGGTCATGACGCTCTGTTGGCGCGACAGATGAAGATGGGCCGGCGCTCTCCATCATAGGCCATAGCAGATCCTGATCGTAGCTTTCCGAAGGAACGACCAGCCGATCGCTAGCCCGAAGGGGTGTGCCCATGTCTTCTACTATGTGGCGAGCGGCGGAGTTATCAGGGGGATTGAGCTGGTGCTCAATCGCATCTCCGTCCGTCGGGCTGAGCGTCCTCTGCCTCTTCGCAGGCCTCAATTGCAAGTTGGAATTCTGGTCCGTGAGAACATCGCGACCAGAAAGGGCAGCGATCTCCGATCGCTTGTTCGCAACCGGCTGGTAACCGTCACTCCCGTTAAAGTGTCGAACGGCTGAATCTGGTTCCTGGTGATGGGGCACGGGTGAGTTGAGAGACGTGAGCGCTTCGAGCAGATTCCGGTCGACACGTCCCGCAGCAAGCTCATTCAGCCAATTCAGAGCTTCCGACGGTGCGCTATGCGGCGCAGCAGCGTTTTCGCGTCCGACGAGGGCGTATTCCGGATGAGGGCCATCGGACCTCTGGTGCTCAAGACCCGGCAACTCGGCGAGCCTACGCTTTTCTTCAGACACGTGAGGTTGGTAAGCATCTTGACAAGCTGGGTTGTCTTCGTCGGCGGTATCAGGCTGAGGCACTTCATTTAAGTACGGCTCGAACTTCGCTTGCTGCTGTTGCGGTTGTGGCGCCGCGGCGTTGTAGATAGCGAAGTCTCGGTCGAATGGATTGACATTGTTAAATGCGTCCATGGACCACCTCGTTGGAGTGTGTTGCTGTCTGGCTCCCTCTTTATGAAGATCAGCTGTCGGTGAGCTGACGTGCCTAGACCCAAAGGTTAAACTGCCCTAGCGCGATCGCTGTACGTCATTTGAAGACGCGAGAAGTGCTGCTTGCTACGTTTGCCTATACTGTTCTGAAAGTTGGAGCCGCGCGGATTCACCGCCTGTGCCGAGAAATGATACGACGCAATGAGCCTCAATGAACCTGTCGCGGAGCGACTCATTACGGCCATGCACCTGTGCTGGCCGTGCACCTATGTCGCAGCGGTGTATAAGCGCGCCATTCCACACCCTCACAATCCTTCCGCTTCCTTCCGTTTGCAATCTTGCAGGGTGCCCGGGTAAAGACTGTCGGTCCAAAACCAAGAACGGGCCCAGGCGACATGATATTCAGCGGACATTTGTTGTCCGATGTTTTCGCCGGGGGCAAAGCCCTCGGATCCCCTTCACGTCCGCTCAACGAGTGCTGCCCAACAGGCTACATTCGCGCGGCGAGTGGAGAGCGAAAACCGCGACACGCAAGGGCTGATCGCGTTGGCTATTTCCTTGATTCTTGTTAACGATGAGCCGGCTCCTCGCGCAATAGAACAGCGTCAAGCTAAATCGCAGCGGCCTAATGGCATCCTAGCTGTAGTCACACAGGAGGCGCCATGCTGGGGTTTTTTGAAAAGCTGCTGGAATATGCAAACCGAAATCCGGGAGAGTTTTTAACCGGGGTGGCTACGTTACTGCTGGTTGTCGCTACCGCTTTGCTGGTCAGAGCAACAAATGTTCTGTTCGAATCAGCTAAGGAAGATAGCCGCAATCGCAAGATACAAGCAACGGTAGGTGCTTGGATGAAGGTTAGAACCGAGCTAGATTTAGCTCATCTCTCCAAAGAGAGCCCCGAGAAAGAACTCCGCGCCCAACTGAGAGCTCTGGAGGCGTTTTCAGTTGGTGTAAATTCCGGCGTCTACGACCTAACAACGTTCAAGCAGATGTCTGGTAATTGGTATTGTTCAGCAATTTAATAGGATAAAGCCGATCATCGATGAGCGACAAAAAACAGCCCGGATGCGTACAAGGAATTAACGAGTTTAGGGAAAGCAGTTGAGGAAATGCGTCTAGACGCCGCCAAGAAACCTGCCGGGAAGGCGTGCTCGCAGCGCTCGTAGAGACGAAACGCAAAGTGTGCCCCGGCTCGCGAGCCGGGGCGTGCTAGGCAGCGCGCAACTCGTTGCAGGCCACCCGCATCCCGAGCGCGTTCGCAATGCTGCGCATCCAATTCGATGTCAGCATAATCACGGCCGTCGTTTGCGCCGCTACCAACGTCGAGCCGACCCGCGAAACGATTCGAAAATCAGTCGGTTGGCAGGACAGAATGCTTCAATATGCGGCTGAAATACTTTGATTGGCTTTTGGGATGGATGAAGGCGATTACCGGTGTAATGCCAAACGCGGACGTCATCGATTGGATGCAGAGGACGGGCGGGTTCGCCCTAGGCGAGCAGGCAAGCCTGCTCGTGCTTTGCTCTCGACGAAGCGAGTGAATGAAGCCATCCCTTGGTGAAAACGATATGGCCCACCATGCGGAATCCCGCAGCGCGCCACGCGCCGATGAACTTGTCGGCGGCATTCCAGCTGCAGAAGCTCTGGCATAAGGAGCCGGGCTTCAGTACGCGATGCATTTCAGCGAAGGCGGGCACAAGCCAGTCGTCGCGGTCGTCCTTGGCGATGGTCTGCCGATCGCGGGATTGGCCGCGACAGAGGTAGGGCGGGTGGGTGAGAATGAAATCCACCGAAGCGGACTGCATCCGGCGCATTACGTCGACATAGTCGCCATGGGCGACCGTGTCTGAGGCTGGTGCTGATGACCGCACCTCCCGATCAAGAACCTGCACGGGCCAGGACTCTTTCGCCGCTGTCGTTGACCGAGAAGTCGGCCAGACCGTCGATGTCGTAGAGGGCTTTGCCCTTGGTGATGGCTTCGCGCTCGTTCTTGGCGAGGACAGCGGGGCTCATCGCCGCGTCTGTGACGAACGGCGAGATCAACTGAGCATTTGAACCAACTGCTGAAGAAACAGTCCGAGCAGTCGACGCTGCCTCGAGCCTTGACTGGCAGCACGGGGCCAGAACATGCGCCTGCATTGATCATCTCCCCATGGCTGTTGAAACGGGCTTCCGTGAGTTGTTTCTTGACTTACCCAATAGTACCCAACTTCGATCTGAATGGGCGCATATAGGCAGACAATCACGGCTAGCGTTTCCAACACTCGCGGCCCTCAAGGACGAGAGGCACGTGAATTTGAGGGCCAAAGAGCCCAGAGGAGGGACTGATGCCAAGGACGCTAACCGCATCGCGCGGCCATTCTTCTCACTTTGTCAAAGCCGCTCTGATTTGCTCAACTCTATTTGCCGGTGCGGCCGCATCTTTCGGCCAGGCCAAAGCGGATGAGATCAACTGGCGACAGTTCGAGGGCGCTTCGATCGTGTGGGCTTACGACATCCATCCGTATGCTGACGCCGTTGCCGCACAGCTGCCTGAGTTCGAGAAGTTGACGGGTATCAAGGTGACGCCCGAGCTTTATCCGGACGACGCCTATTGGAATAAGCTGACGATCCAGCTGAGCACGAAATCCCCCTCGTGGGACGTCGTCGGCACTGGCATTCAGCCGGCTTGGGATCTCGCGCCCGGTCAACTGCTTGAGCCGCTCGACCGCTATCTGAACCACCCTAAGCTCACATCGGAAACTTATGACTACAAGGACTTCTTCCCCGCATTGCGTGAGGCGCTGACCTGGCAAGTCAATGGCGGGCAGATCGAAGCGGGCGGGGGCCAAGTATGGGCCATCCCGCACGGGTTCGAAAACATCCAATTGTTCTACCGTAAGGACATTCTGGAGAAACACGGTATCAAAGTTCCGACGACCCCGCCGGAAATGTCGGCGGCATGCGAAAAGCTGAAATCTGCCGATCCTAGCATCACGCCCCTGGGCGTGCGGGGAGTGCGCTTTTGGAGCAGCATCCACACGGCCGCGATCTCGATCGCCAAGTCGTACGGAGTGCACGACTTCGTCGTGAAGGACGGCAAGTTAGAAACCGGTCTCGATTCGCCTGAGTCGATCGCCTTCCACAAGGACTACGTGGAGATGATCAAGAAGTGTGCTGCCCCATCCTTTGCCAATGACAATTGGTACCAGGTGGTCGATGGCATCAATTCGGGTCGGACAGCGATGGCGATCGATTCCAACATGTTCGGGTTCTGGAACGATGTTGCCGGCAAGCCCGCCTCGGGCAAGATCGCCTTCGCTCCCCCGCTGCGCGCTCCGAGCGGCAAGACTTTCGAATCGAACATCTGGATCTGGTCGCTCGCCATGAATGCTGCTTCCCAGAAAAAGGGAGCGGCCTGGCTGTTCATTCAGTGGGCGACGTCAAAGCAGGTCGACCTAAACGGTGCAATCGCAGGCAAGCTCGTCAACTCGCCGCGTGCTTCGACCTGGAGAGACAAGGTTTGGCTCGACTATGCGGCTAAACCGGAATTCACAAATTTCGTCGACACGTTCAACACCGTGCAGGATAGGGCTGCGCTCGCCTTTACACCCCGCGTGGGCTTTGCAGAGGCCATGAACGCCTGGGCAGTCGCCATGCAGAAAATGGTCAATGGCGCGGACGTGAAGTCGACATTGACCGACCTCGCCTCCGAGATCCGTTCCTCCATGTAAGGCGCGGGGGCGGCATCGGCGGATTGCGGCCCCGCCACGAGCGAATATCTTTCGAGAAGTGAGCGATGAACTTTCGAGGCATCGACGCAACCGTGACGCTACAATCATCGCTAGGCCAACTGGCACCGCACAAAAACGAGCAGGTGCAAAACGCCGAGCAGCATGCTCTTGACTGGTGGAGCCTTGCTGCGATTGCTCCCGCGATCATCATACTGCTCGGATTTCTTTTGCTGTTTTCCTATGGCGTCTTCCAATCCTTGACTGATCTCAAGTTTGGCCGCCCCCTCGTTCGCTTCATTGGATTCACCAACTATGAAGCGGCAGTCAAGACCCAGGATTTCTGGAACAGCGTGCGTGCGACCATGGCGTATGCCTGTTCTGCGGTGCTCGCGGAAGCGTTCTTCGGGCTTGCGCTGGCCAAATTGTTCGTAAGCCGCGTGTTGCTTGCTCGACTGATGCGGCCTGTCATTCTCCTTCCGCTGGTATTGCCGCCGATGAGCGTCGCCTTGATGTGGACCACCATGATGGATCCGCAAAACGGGATCCTCAACTATTTGCTCTCGCTTGTTGGGATCGGCCGGTTCACATGGACTTCGGACGCCAGCACGGCGATGTTCTCGCTGGTTCTGATCGACATTTGGACTTACACACCATTTTTTACGTTAATCATCTTCGCCGCTTTGCAAGGCATCAACGAGGAGATCAGAGAAGCCGCGCGGGTCAACGGCGCCAAGGGTTGGGCGACGTTCCTCCATGTCGAGCTTCCGCTCATCGCGCCCTATATTCTGATCGCCGCAGTCTTTCGTTTTATCGAGTCGCTCAATCAGTTCGACATCATCTTCGGAACAACCCAGGGCGGCCCGGGTGACAGTACCTCTGTGCTCTCGGTCCGTGCCTACATTACGGCCTTTCAAAATCTCGCCTTCGGCCGTGGTGCTGCGCTCATGGTTGTCAATTGGTTGATCGTGCTTGTTGGGACCTTGGCCATGGTGAAATTGTGGCTGCTCGTCCGGCAGCGCGTAAGCTAGGCGAGGCAAAGATGCGTTTCCATCGCTCAACGCCTGCAAGCTTGTTCCTCAATGCGTTGGTTGTTGCCTGTACGCTGGTCCTGACATTTCCGCTGGTCTGGATAGTCATGATGTCGCTGAAGCAGCAGGCTGAAGTCACGACCTGGCCGCCGCGCTTTGTCTTCACTCCAACATTCGAAAACTTCCGCGTCTTATTCGATGCCGCCCAAGCGGGGGCAACAAGCTACGGCACCATCAAAGTTGATTTCCTGACACCGGTCACCAATAGCCTGGTGATCTCGCTTGGTGCGGTGCTGGTATCGCTGATCGCAGGGGTGCCCGCAGGCTACGTCCTGGCGCGGCGTGATCTCCCTATGAAGGAAGACATCGCATTCTTCATTCTAGGCTTCCGCTTCGCCCCCGCGCTCCTTGTCGTCATACCGCTGTTCAGCGTGTTCCAGAGGGTCGGCCTTTATGACACTTATTTTGGCATGATCTGGGTTTATCAGGTCGTCACGCTGCCAATGATCATCTGGCTGAGCCGTTCATATATCGAGGACATTCCAAAGGACATAGAGGAGGCGGCCGCCATGGATGGTGCAAAGCCATACCGTGTTGTCTGGCACATCGTTCTTCCGCTGCTAAAGCCGGGCCTGATAGGCGCTTCATTGCTTATTTTCTTGCTTGCCTGGCACAACTTCGCTCTCGGCGTGATCCTCAGTTCAACGAAAGCACCGGTAACCGTCGCCCTGCTCAAGCTGCTTAATCCGGGCGTTCAGTTCTATCCAGTCATGGCTGCGGGTCTGGTGGTGACCATGATCGTGCCGGTCATCCTGATCATCCTTGGCCAGCGTCATCTCGAACGTGGTCTTACCTTTGGGGCCGTGAAATGAGCCCCAGGCCATTGATGTTCTTCGGAACGACCAATCTCGACCTCTGCTTCAACGTCGAGCGGCTCCCAACGCCTGGTGAAAGCCTTATGGGAAGCTTAAAGCAGAATGCGGGAGGCAAGGGCGCCAATCAAGCGGTGGCCGCCGCTCGATTGGGACTTCGGCCGAGCTTCTACACCCGGCTTGGCGATGACGATGCCGGTCGATCGTTGCTGCAAGCGCTGCGTGAGGCCGGCGTCCGTCTCGACGCCATTGAGGTAAGCCCTGGGGAGATATCCGGTTCTGCTCTCGTCCTCGTCGGTGACGACGGCTCCAACATGATTGTCATAGACCCGGGAGCAAATGCAAACGTCACATCAAGCATGGTCGAGAAGGCGGCCGAGTTTATTGAGCGGGACGCAATCGTCGTTGCGGAGATGGGCATGCCGGTCGCCGCGCTCAATCACCTCTTTGCATTGAAGAGCGCCAAGGGATTCGATCTCATTTTCAATCCCGCCCCAGTGCGGACGGGCCTGTCGTCGGCGGCGTGGAGGAGTGTCGATTTCGTCACCCCAAACCAGACAGAAGCTTTCGAGCTCACCGGTGTCGAGGTGCATGACTTCGACAGCGCCGCCCATGCGGCGGGAAAGCTTCTCGATCTGGGGCCCAAAGCGGCGCTGATCACCTTGGGTGCGCAGGGAGCTTATTACGCCGATGCCAGTGCGACTTTTGCGCTGCGGGCATTTCCTGTGAAGGTCGTCGATACGACCGCGGCGGGCGATGCTTTCAATGGAGCTTTCGCAGCCTCACTTGCTTACCGGTTGCCGATACGAGAAGCGATCAAAAAGGCGCTCGCGGTTGCCGCCCTATGTGTGACGCGACGCGGCGCCCAGAGCTCGATGCCCAGCAGTTGGGCCGTCGACGAATTTCTGAATTCTCAATCGATCTTGGAGTTGGAATGACCGAGCAGTTCTCAGTTGAACACAGGACCGTGCTGGTGACCGGTGCAGGGGGAGGCATTGGCTCAGCCATTGCCAATGCTTTCCGCCAAGGCGGTGCGAACGTCCTGGCAACCGACGCAAATGTGGAAAACCTCCGGGACATTCTGACACGCTTACCGCACGGCAATGGTATCCTGCCGATGAGCATGGACGTGGCACGAGAAGATGATGTTGGCAGGGTGCTTGATGAGATCGCCAACCGCTTCGGTAGGCTCGATGTCCTGGTCAACAACGCCGGAATAAAATCGGCTCAGCCCCTACTCACGGGCGACGCCGAGAAGATCGAAAAAACCATACAGATAAACTCCGTCGCGGTGCTTCGCTGTGCCAAGCAAGCGATCGAGCGCTTCATGAGGAGCAAGGGCGGCCGCATCGTCAATGTCGGGTCCTCATTGTCATCTCAGGGTGCTGTTTTCAACTACCAGGCTGGCGGCGCCGACTATTGCTTGTCAAAAGCGATCGTGCACGACGTGACAAAGCTGCTTGCTTATGAATGTGCTCCGCTCAAGATCAACGTCAACGCTATCGCCCCCGGGATTATTGATACGCCCATGCATGGTCGTCCGCGGGAGGAAACCGAAGCGCGCCATAGTGGCCGAATTCCGCTGGGTCGGGTCGGACAGCCGGAAGATATCGCAGGGCTTGCGGTGTTCCTGGCCAGCCCCGCAGCTTCCTATATGACCGGGCAAATTGTCCATGTGAATGGCGGGATGCTGATGAATGGTTAGCGTCGGCTCCAACATCAACTGGCCGCCGATAGAAGGGATTATCTCCGATCTGGATGGCGTCATCTATCGTGGCAGCACCGCAATCGCGGATGCCATAGAAGCATTTACGGCGTGGCGGAAAGCCGGGGTGCCATTCTGTTTTGCGACGAACAATTCAACGCATACTCCGGAGGACGTCGTCCGCAGGCTGAGAGGATGTGGTCTTTCGATCGAGCCGTCGCAGGTCGTTACAAGCGCTATTAGCGCCGCGGAGCTCGTTCGAACGAGATATCCGGACCTAACGCGAATCTATGTCATCGGCGCTCCCTCGCTTGTCACGGCCATGCGCGATGTCGGGCTTGAGATCACCGAGCAAAGGCCTGAAGCGGTTGTGATGGGGCTCGACCGGGGTATCACGCACGAGAAGATGCGAATTGCCGTTGAGGCGATCCTCGATGGAGCTGTGTTCATCGGAACTAATCCCGATCTACTGCTGCCGACAGGCAGCGGGTTCGAGCCTGGGGCGGGTGCGACGATTGCAGCTGTGACTGCCGCTACGCAAGTGAAGCCTTTGATCGTCGGAAAGCCGCAAGTGCCGATGATCGAGACCGCACTCTCGCGCCTGGGGACGAACCGCGCGTCAACGATTATGATCGGAGACCAAGTTCCGACGGATATTCAAGCCGGGAAGAGAGCGGGCCTTTCGACGGTGCTTGTCACAACGGGCGTGCCCACCCGTCAGGATCCGTCCCTCATGGCCCCTGACTTCATTGTATCGAGCTTGCGCGAAATTCAGGTCAGTGCTGCTCGCGCGGCTCAACCGAGACAGAGGAGGGCATAATGGCAGAGGTTCGCCTGGAGGGCCTCAGGAAGTCCTTTGGAACCATCGAGATCCTGCGCAATATCGACCTGACCATCGATCACGGCGAATTTGTCGTCTTCGTTGGTCCGTCCGGGTCAGGCAAATCCACGCTGCTGCGTATGATCGGCGGGCTCGAGCCCATCAGCGGTGGGCGGCTCCTCATCGACAACGAGCTCGTCAATGACATCGATGCGGCCGATCGCAACCTCGGCATGGTCTTTCAGAGTTACGCTCTCTATCCGCATATGACGGTGAAAGAGAACCTGGCCTTTCCCCTGCGCATGGCGAAAGCCCCGAAAGCCGAGATCGCCACGAAGATAGCCAAAACGGCGTCGCTATTGCAGATCGACCATCTATTGGATCGCAAGCCTCGACAACTTTCGGGCGGGCAACGCCAGCGCGTCGCAATCGGGCGCGCCATCATGCGAGAACCAAAAGTATTCCTGTTTGATGAGCCTCTGTCCAACCTGGACACCGAGCTGCGCGTACAAATGCGAGTTCAGATCGCCAAGCTCCACAAGCAGCTCGGAAATACCATGATCTATGTGACGCATGACCAGGTAGAAGCGATGACCATGGCCGACAAGATCGTCGTCCTCAAGGACGGCAACATCGAACAGGTCGGCAGCCCCCACGATCTATATCACAATCCGGCCTCGCGCTTTGTGGCAGGCTTCATCGGCTCGCCAAAGATGAACTTCCTGGGCGGCAAGGTCGAGGCCGCTCACCAACATGGCCTGGACATCCGACTGGAGGCCGGTTCTACGATATCCGTTCCGGTCCAGCCGGACCAAGGACTCATTGGTAAGCCGGTTACCGTTGGAATTCGCCCGGATGATTTTTCCTCGACGACGCCCGGGCTGCAGGAGATCTCCATTGCACTCGACGTGGATTTCGTTGAGCATTTCGGTAGCGTCACGTACATCTACGGTTCGGCTGGGGACGAAACGGTCGTCGCCAGGGCGCCAAAATCCGGCTCGCGCAAGGACGCGGCAAAGCTCACTCTCACAGCCGCTCCTGCCGATTGCCATTTGTTCATGAGCAATGGAAAATCGGTGCGGCGGTTGCAAGCGCCTGCAACTTGGAGCTAGTCTTGACGCCAGCCGTGCGATGATGCCGGCTCAGGATCGACACGCGGACAGCTGAAGGTGAAGGGAGCCGGCATCAGGCAGTTCTTCCGCAATTCCCGTTCGTTTGTCCTTGGTGCGGGGATCGGATCGGGCATGACGGCCAGGGCCGCGGAGCGGGCGGGCGCCGATTTCGTGCTCGCACTCAATGCTGGCCGTTTTCGCGCCATGGGCGGGGCATCGCCCGCCTCCATTCTTCCAATCCGCAATAGCAACGAGTTCGTAGCGGGGTTCGGGCGGACCGAGATCCTGCCGAACACAAAACTGCCGGTTTTCTTCGGCGTCTGTACATTCGACCCCGAGCTTGATCTGGATCGATGGCTCGACCGGATCATCAAATGGGGATTTGCAGGTGTAACCAACTTCCCTTCGGTCATACACATCGACGATCACCGCAGGTCATTGCTTGAGAAGTCCGGCCTTGGATATTCCCGGGAGATCGAGCTCCTTGTGAAGGCCGCAAAACGCGGCGTGATGACGATCGGGTATACGCGTAGTCAATCCGAAGCCCGCCGAATGGTCGAAGCAGGCGCCGAGGCCATTTGCATCAACTTCAATCTTAACCGCGGGGTTGAAAGCGAATCCGATCCGTCGATCAGCCTGGCTGAACTTGCAGCGCGTACCAGTGCCGTTGCGCGTGTTGCTCAATCGGTCAACAAGAGCACCATCTGCCTGCTGGGCGGCGGCCCGATCACAAAGCCGGACGAGCTCCTGGACATCTGCCGTGAGACCGGAATCCAGGGGTTTATCGGAGGCTCTTCGCTGGACCGCGTGCCTCTGGAGATGTCGGTCCTCGAGGTGACGTCCGGTTTCAAAACTATCCACCTGTTGCGCGAGAAGGTGGATCTGCTCGAACGACAGCTACAGTTGAGCGGCTTCAGGCACGGCGTCATTGCGCAGTCCTCGGCAATGAAGCGCATCCTGGAAACGACCAAACGCGTTGCGGTCACCCCCCGTCCAGTTCTCATCTGGGGAGAGGTAGGCTCCGGCAAGCGTCGAATAGCAAGCCTGGTTCACGCGTTTAGCGACCGCAGGCACGCCAAGGCGGCGCTGTTTCATTGCCGACCCGGTCCGGCGATGGATACACTCGGCCCGTTGTTCGGCGCCGAGCGCCTTGAGAGCGGCAGACGTCAATTGTCGCTCCTGGAGACATCGAGCGACGGCGCTGTCTTGCTGCTGCATGTTGACCAGCTTTCGCGTGAAGGTCAGGAACGTCTCGCCGATTATATGGAGACAGGTGGGTTTACCCCTCTGAACGGGCTAACTGTCATGCGTTCCCGTGCGCGGATCATTGCGACCGCGACGGTGGCCCGAGGCGCTGGTCTTGAAAGCGTTCTGTCCCCGCGGCTTCTTGCGCTCTTTACCGGGCTGGATGTCCAGCTACCTTCGCTTCCCGATAGGCTTGAAGATCTGCCGCAACTCGTTCAACATTTTACGGTCGAAGCCAAGGGAGATTCCAGCGCCCAGACGCTCACGATAGAAAACTCTGCATTCCTGGCGCTCGCCGGTCACGATTGGCCAGGCAATTTGCGCGAGTTGCGGCAGATCGTGAATCAGCTTGTGACCCTGCCATCAAGTCACATTACCGGTGAGGTGGTAAAGCCCCTTTTGCAGGGACCATCAGGGCCACGGCCGGCGGCCTCGCTGTCCGAGCGGGACTGGATTATCGAGGGCCTGAAGAGAAACCGGCTTCACCGCGGCAGGACTGCTCGCTCTCTCGGGCTTTCACGCAAAACCCTCTACAACAAAATTAAGAAGCTGCGGATCCTCGAATAAGCCTCATGCCGTTCGGAGCGGCTGCTTGGCCAGGCAGAACTTCGGTATCGACGATGATCCATGAAAGCCGATGCTTACGAGCGCAATGTCCGATCCAATCGAGAGAGCAAAATCGTCGGGGCTCAAATAGACGAACGCATCGACCTGCGCACCTAGCCGTTGCTCTGCTGCTTTCATCTTTGCCTCGTCCGACGCAACAAATAGGACTTTGAACCCGCGGCTTGCAAACCACTCCATGCGCCGAAGCTCGAGTTCCTGACCGCTATCGAGCGGCACTCCGGCCGGTGTCCGTTCAATCATGGCGGCCGGCGGAAAATTCGTTACTCCGGTCACCTTTGCATCTTCCAATAAATCCCCAAGATCTTCCCAGCACGCAAACGGATCGATCATGACCATCGCCGTGTAGCAGAAAGCGGGGAGTATGGGGCTCGCTTGCAGGTCTCGCAGGAGACAGTCGTTCCAATCGATAACGGGAAGCGTGGCCATGACGAGCGTGGCGTTCTGTGGAAGGGCTCGCAGCGACGGCGCATAGATCGTCATCTGATCATCGCGAGATGAGGTAAGACTTGCGGCAAGGCGGCCTACGACCTTGGCTCTCATGGTTTCTACCCAATCCTACCCAGTTCAACCTTCCGGCGATCTTACACGCGGCTCCCTCCAGGTCTAGACCATCACTGTTGATCATGGGGAGCAAGGTAATATCTATCTTCGACGCCGGAGCCGGGCCGGCAGGAAGCGAGAAAGGCGAACGGCGTCATCATCAGTCTTACCTGCGGTTTGCTTTGAGTGACCTCTTCGCGTCCACGTCTACTTGCATATGCTGCTCGAGCTGCGAGCGTCATCAAAGGGCTCGTGAAACGTATTGTCAGAAATGCTTGCGAGCCATCAGCGCCATACGAATCCGCTAGCAGACCGGCTCGTCTGCTCCTCCCTGACTAGAGCCGCTGCTGGAAAACGCCGGCAGCGGCATCTTTTTGTCTCGGAGCGCGCCTCGGCTGAGATGAGGAAAGCGAGGACGTGACGAGCCGCATTGTCCGGTCGATCACAATATGGGATGGCATCGACATGGCTGCTTCGGGGGCGGACACGGCGTGGCGTGATCACCTGGACGCCGAGGGCCGTATCCGACCGTGAGCGCTACGCGGTCTCGCTTCTGCCGATTGGTTTGGCTCTCGCGCGCATCGTCAAGCGCAGTTCGCGAAGATCACTCCCGACGGCTGCTCCGACTTCGGCGGCTGCATTCAGCTCGAATTACGAGCTCCAGCTCTAGGCCTTCGGACATTTGGGCTGACGGCGAAAAACATACGCAAGCTGCCGCTCGAGATGCGCAAGGTGACTCCGACCGGCGCTGGGCCGCTACCCGAGAGGATCTTCCTGGCCCGTTCGAGATCGCGAGATCGGGCCAACTGTTACGCAAGGGGGCTGCAAATTCAGGCTGGAGAGCATCGTGTCGAAGCGCGGCGAGAGGCCCGATCGAGCCCGACGGTGCGGCACTGGCGCAAGGTGGAGAACCGGGACACGCGCCCTATGCTCGGGTACTGGATTAAGTCCCCTTCAACCGTCGCCGCTACCACAATCAAGGCGTTGACGTGTTGTTCTTATTTTGTACTTATCTGGGGTGCGACGCTGCTTTTACGACCTCCGCATTACTGACATTCTCGTGGTTCCCGGTCTGCAAAAATTGGAAGTTGCCCTAAAGCCACGGCTATGGCTCTGCTTTAATCGGCCGCAGAGCGAAAACGATGCTTTAGGCATCTTTGCGCCCGGATGCGAACGGCCCGATTGAAAGTAGTCCACACCCTGCCTTTGCTATTCCAGAATCGAAGGGCAAAGATGATCATGGAAACCCAATGAACGCCGCTCTTCTCGCCAGAAACGATGATGGTCCAGCCATCGCACCCATTTCACCGTCGCGCGAGATGGGCGCGTACGAGGAGCTGTGGCTTCAGCAAGGGGCGACTTTCAAGACCATAGCTGATCGTTTTGCTGCCGATCCGACAGCGATGCCATCCGACTTTGTGCCTCCTAGCATAGCGGAAACCCGCGCTAGAGAAGTAATGACAAAACTGTCGAAGGCAGGAGTTACGCGGTTCGGCGTCCGAATTCATCACGCTGGTAATTACCCAATGCGGCTGCGCGATGCGAAGCATCCGGTCGAGCTCCTATACTTTCAGGGAACTTGGGAGCTATCGGAGACACGCTCTGTAGCCGTGGTTGGTAGCCGAAAGCCAAGCGATGATGGTATCGCGCGCGCAAAGAAAATCGCGCGGGAGCTAGTTGCTCAGGACTTCACGGTCGTCTCTGGATTGGCGTACGGGCATCGATACGGCTGCCCACACCGCGGCTTTGGATGCTAAAGGAAGAACGATTGCGGTCATAGGTACGCCACTTGGCGTTTATTACCCCAAGGAGAACACAGACCTTCAGAAGCGAATAGCAACGGATTTCCTTTTGATATCGCAAGTGCCGGTGCTTCGATATGCGAGCCAGGCGGTCCCCCACAACCGGCTATTCTTTCCTGAGCGCAACATCACAATGAGCGCGATGACAGAGGCGACTATCATTGTCGAGGCGGGTGAGACGAGTGGAACTCTTACCCAAGCCAGGGCTGCGCTTCATCAGAGGCGCAAGTTGTTCATCCTCGACTCATGCTTCCAGCGGAAGGACATTACGTGGCCCGCGGCTTTTGAGGCCCGCGGCGCCATTCGCATCAAGAGCATGGAAGACGTTTGGGACGCCCTAAGTGTCAGCAGTCCGCTTCCAAAAAATTGAAGACAAGAATAGGGCTGATCACTACTACATCACCGAAGGTGATGAGTGCCTTTTCCTCTACGAGTATACGGCTGGAATGGGTTACGCCCACAGCGAGACCAATTCGCTCATTCTGAATCTGAAAAAGAAGAAAGGTGCAGGGGGATACACCTGGAAAGCAATAGCCATCGCGAGCTGCGCGGCCGCTCTCGGCCCGGCCATTAACCCCAAATGGCTGGCAGAAGCTGTTCTGGTACCTATCCCACCCTCGAAGATCAAGTCCGATCCAATGCACGATGACCGCATGACGCAGGTTTGCAAAGCAATTAGATCTGAGGCGACCGTCGATGTTCGAGAGTTGATCGTTCAAATCCGATCAACGAAGGCCGTTCACGATGGAAACAGACTCAAGCCGGAAGAGATCGAGGCGAACTATCGGATCGACGAAGCGCTCTGCTGCGCGGCAGATCCCAAATACATAGGCGTCGTAGACGACATCCTCACCGCTGGCGCGCACTTCCGCGCCGCCAAGAATGTACTTTCGAAGCGGTTTCCGAGCAGCAGGATCACGGGCTTTTTTATCGCCCGCAGGATATTCTCGAACCCGTTTGGTGAAGTGTCGCTGGACGATTTGCTGGCTTAACTTCCCTCCACGCTCGCGCAAACGCGGCCTGTTCGGGACCTGCGGCCCATTCGTCGTTCTCCTCGGCGGTCGCATCGAAGTCGCCGTTCATCGCGCGCCTGCGCAGCACCTGTCATGGCGGGATGGCAAGTGGCGGCGGCTTCGGCAAGATCGTTCATGAACTGCACCTGAGGCATCGCCAGCGGCGACAGGTCGTTTGGTAGTAGCCGCTCGCAGCGGGCTCGGCCAGGCCTTCGAGGCCAAGGTCCCGTAAACGCTTCGGGCAGCATCTCCGGCTCCGGAGCCCATGCCGGCGCTCGGTGCGAACGGTGTTAGGCCGCGCCGTTCATGGCGATGAGAAACAGCATCGACGTGGCCCTCGGTCAGATAGCCGATTGAGGCGGCGCAGCAGAGCTTTGACGTTTTGATGACCCATCCAGCCGGCCCCGATCTCCAGCAGCACCTGATTGAGGAACTCCGCGGCGATGTGGAGGACGTTCGCCACCTCCTGCGCGGCTGGAGATGTTGTGCGCGGGACACGCGACGCCCAAACTGCGCCCTGACCGAGGATCGCCTTTAGGCGGTGCTGGCTCATCTCGCGGAGCAGGATCTGCGCGTTGTTCCGCGCCTGTGCTCGGTGAGATCGTTGATGTTCGACCCGTCGCTTGGAGGTGCCGACCACGTTCTGAATGCTGGTGGTGCGCAGGAGGTCCGCGCAGACTGGATTGCCCCTACTGGTTAAGCCAGGCCCTGCATAGGCCCGGAACGGACTCTTGATGTTCTGGGGCTGCCGCATTGCGCGCCTACCCAACTTTACCCAGTCGCGCTCGGATCCGGGCTTATGAGCCATTTCACTTCGATCTAGACCTCCGAATGTCCTGAAAGGTCTAGGAGGAAGATCGTGTCTAACCATCGCGCGGACGACCAGACGTCGATCCGGGATGGTCATCCGTCCGATCGTGCCGGCAAGGTCGCGATCGTCGCAACCCTGGACACAAAGGGCCGCGAAACCTCTTATCTCGCGCGCGTCATCGAACATTGCGGCCGCAAGACTCTTACGATCGATGTAGGCACATCAAACGGAAGGGCCAGAAGCAAGCCCGGCGGTAGCGATGCGCGGGTCGCTGCACCCGCCGAGCTCTTGCGGGCGATAGCTCAAAGCGCGCGTGAGGAGGTCAATGAGCTGCTGCGAACAAGTGCGATTGACGCGATCGTTGGAGTGGCAGGCGGCAAAGGCAGCGCAGTCTTTGGTGAACTTGTATCGGATCTGCCATATGGATTTCCGAAACTGCTGGTGAGTAGCGCCAGGCCGGCCCTCCTGGCCGAATTAGCCCTCCACAATGACATTATCCTCTATCCAACCTTGGTCGACCTTTTCGGAATTAACGCGTTCACCGAACGTGCTCTCGAGAATGCAGGGCGGGCAGTGGCAGCGATGCATTATGTGCCCGCTCAAGGTCGGCGGGAGAGAAAGACCGTTGCAATCACGGCCTTTGGGGTCACGACGCCGGCGGCAAATCGCTGCGTAGCGCGGCTCGGAGAGGCAGGGGTCGACGCGATCGTCTTTCCGGCCAATGGCGCCGGGGGACGTAAGATGGAGCAGCTCGTATCCGCCGGTGAGTTCGATGCGGTGCTCGATCTGACCACGACCGAGCTTGCTGACGAGCTGGTCGGCGGCACTGCCAGTGCAGGTCCAGACCGGCTAAAGGCTGCTTCTCTCCGGATGATTCCGCAACTCGTCGCCCCGGGGGCCGTCGACATGGTGAATTTCGGCCCTCCCTCGAGCGTGCCTGCCGAGTTCAAGGGCCGCCAATTCTATTTCCATACGCCCTTCACGACGCTCATGCGCACGAACGCTGAGGAGAACGAGCGCATAGGCAGGCTTACAGCAGAGCGCCTCGCGCAAGCAAAAGCGCCCACCGTCGTGTTGTGGCCGGCCAAGGGGGTGTCTGACTATGACCAGGAGGGTGGCATCTTCCGAAATCCTGAAGCCGATAAAGCCTGGTTCGACGCAGTCAGGCAAAACCTACCGCCCTCGATCGTCGCCCGCGAGTTGAATTGTCACATCAACGATCCGGAATTTGCGGAAGCGGCGTCTTCGTGGATCGTTGAACGATTGACGGCAGGAGGGGCATGCCGTGCGGATGTTTGATCGGGCCGAAATACTCGCAAAGATCACAGCTCAAGTTGCTGCCGGAAAGGCAGTTCTTGCTGCGGCAAGCAGTTGCGGGCTCGTCGCAAAATGCGCATCTCTCGGCGGAGCCGACATGCTTGTGGTCTACAGCACCGGGCTGTCACGGTTGATGGGATTGCCGACGAGCCGGATCGGCGATTCCAATGCGCGCACCCTGGAGCTCGCGGCCGAGATCCGCAACGTTGTCTCCTCTGTTCCTGTCATCGGCGGGATCGAGGCTTGGGACCCTCTCCGACTCGACCTCGATGATCTTCTGGACAAGTTCTGGGCTGCCGGCTTCTCCGGCGTGATCAACTACCCAACCATTTCAACGATGGGCGAGAAGTGGCGCGAGCGGCGAGGCCGCATCGGGCTCGGCTTTGAGCGCGAGGTTGAGATGATCGCGGCGGCCCGCGAGAAGAACATCTTCTCGCTCGCCTATGTCGCGAGCCCGCACGATGCCAAAGCGATGGCAACCGCGGGAGCCGACTGCATCGTCCCACATGTCGGCGCAACGCGCGGCGGGCTTGTGGGGCATGAGGAGGGACAATCGATCGAAGAGGCCATCAGGCGCATCAACGAGATCAATGCTGCGGCTCAAGCGGTCCGCCCGGACGTGATCCTTCTTTGCCATGGCGGGGCAATCGCTGAGCCCCAGGATACCTCGGAAGTCTACCGATCGACCGGATGTGTCGGCTTCGTTGGCGCCTCCTCCATCGAACGGATCCCGATCGAGCGGGCAGTGAAGGCTGCGGCCGAAAAATTCAAAGCCGTTCCGCTCCCGCGAAAGCATCAACATCCTCAGCAGAATCCGCACCGAGACACCAATGAATAGCCCGATCACCAAATTCCAGCCCAATACAGCTCCGTCCTCCAAAGCGAGCAAACCATCTCACGATTGGGAGACGGACGTGCTCGTGATCGGCAGCGGCGCGGCCGGACTGTCCGCAGCGCTCTACGCAGCAAAGGCAGGACTTCGCGTCACGGTCTGCGAAAAGTCCGCCAAGCTCGGTGGGACGACCGCCCTCTCGAACGGCATGATCTGGGTTCCATGCTCAATGCAGGCTCGGGCGGCGAAAATTCATGATTCGATCGCGAAGGCGAAGACCTATCTGCAACACGAACTCGGCAATTATTATCGCCCCGAGCACGTCGACGCCTATCTTGAAGACGGACCAACAGCGCTCGCCAGCTTGGAAAATGGAAGTGAAGTCAAGTTCACCCTGGCCTCCGCTCCCGATTATCATTCGAACCAGATCGGCGGGGTCGACAAGGGTCGGGCGCTGAGTCCTGCACCTTACGACGGGCGGCTTCTCGGCAAGGATTTCGATTTGATCGGTGATCCGATCCGCGTGGTGCTCGGCGGCATGATGATTTCATCCGGCGAGGTCAGAAACTTCCTCAATCCGTTCCAGTCGGCTGCCTCGCTCAAGCACGTGCTGCGCCGGGTCAGCCGCTACGCAGGCGATCGGCTGCGCTACAGGAGGGGCACTGAACTTAGTGGTGGGAATGCGCTGATCGCGCGGCTATTGGTCAGCCTGCGCAGATATGGCGTTGAAATCTGGCCGCGCTGCCCGGCGATAGAACTGACCAGGGATGGCGGGAGAGTTACTGGCGCAATCCTGAAGCGTGATGGCGCGAATCTTCGCGTCCGCGCCTCGCACGGAGTGGTCTTGGCAACCGGTGGCTTTGCGCGGAACGGTCAATTGCGCGCTCGGCTGAGTGGAGCTCACCAGCACAATGATACGCTGGCGCACAGCGATGTCACGGGTGATGGCCTTGCGCTCGCAGGCAAGCTCGGGGCTGCAATCGATAACGACGTTGCATCGAGTGGCTTCTGGACGCCGGTGTCAATACTCAGGAACGGTCGCTCCTCGCAAGTTGTGCCGTACGGCTGGCTCGATCGTGGCCGTCCGGGTGTCATCGCCGTCGGACCAAATGCCAAACGCTTCGTCAATGAATCCAATTCGTATCATGATATCTGCCTTGCCATGTTCAACAACGGTTATCCGGCGGACAAACGGTTCTATTTTATTTGCGACAAGGAGTTCGTCCGCCGCAGGGGGATGGGGCACCTGCTGCCCTGGCCATGGACATTGAGCATCAAGAAGTATGCCCGTTTGGGGTACATCGAGATCGGCCGGACGATTACGGAGCTTGCGGGCGAATTGGGACTCGATCCTAACCAGCTCCAAAAGACTGTTGAAGAACACAATGCCCACGCGGCTGAAGGACGCGATCCGCTCTTCAACCGCGGTGAATCAGCTTTCAACCGTACCCTAGGAGATCCGGCGGCCGGAAAGAAAAACCCGAACCTTGGGCCTATCAAAAACGGCCCATTCATCGCGCTCCCAATTGTCCCGGCAACGCTTGGAACAGCCACCGGCCTTTCGACCGATGCAGAGGGACAGGTCCTGAATGAAAATGGGGCGCCGATCGCAGGTCTCTATGCCTGCGGCAACGACATGACCTCGCCGATGCGCGGAATTTATCCTGGGGCGGGCATTACGATCGGCCCGGCCATTGTGTTTGCCTACCGCGCGGTCGACAGCGTCGTACGGTCGGCGCGACAGGGACAGCCCGCGGCGGCATCGCAAGCGTAAGCCGAATGTTCTCTCCTGTTCGCCCTGCGACGACTGACTTCCGGCAAGGCAAGGGCGTGCGACGCGCGATTAATGCAAAGACACATTCGGACTATAGGAAGATTGAGGTAATCGCTTTCAGGCACATCGTGCTCTAAAATCATAATGACCGGCCACTGAGTATTTCCTCCAGAAGGAGCTAGAGTCCGCCCTGAAGAAGGACGGACAGATGAAGCGAGCACGGTTCACGGAAGAGCAAATTATTGCGGTGCTGAAGGAGCATGAGGCCGGGGGCGAAGACGGCCGATCTGGCTCGCAAGCACGGGATCTCCGAGGCGACGATCTACAATTGGAAGGCCAAATTCGGCGGCATGGACGTTTCCGAAACGAAGCGGTTGAGGGCCTGGAGGAGGAGAACGGAAAGCTGAAGAAGCTTCTGGCCGAACAGATGCTCGATGCAGCCGCACTCCGTGAGCTCCTTTCAAAAAAATGGTAGGGCCCGCCGCCAAGCGCGCTGCGGTAGCGCATCTGCAGGCCGTCATGAGCCTGTCGGAACGGCGGGCCTGCTCGATCGTGGGTGCGGATCGGGAGATGATCCGCTATCGCTCCAGCCGCAGGACGCAGTTCTGCGGGGCCGGTTGCGCGATCTCGCCAACGAGCGGCGGCGTTTCGGCTATCGCCGCCTGTTCGTCCTGCTGCGGCGGGAGGGCGAGCCATCGGGGCTCAACCGGATCTACCGGCTTTATCGCGAGAAAGGCTCACCGTCCGCAAGCGGCGGGCTCGCCGCAAGGCCGTGGGGAGCCGGGCCCCGATCCTAGTCGAGGCCAAGCCAAATGCCCGCTGGTCGTTGGACTTCGTCCACGACCAGTTTGCCAATGGCAGACGCTTCCGCATCCTCAACATCGTTGACGACGTCACCAAGGAATGCCTGGGCGCTATTCCGGACACGTCGATCTCGGGGCGGCGCGTGGCCCGCGAACTCACGGCAATCGTCGAGCGACGCGCCTTGACCGCCGCTTTACTCGTAACCAGAACGGCAAGCGCAAGGTTGTTGTGATCGTTCGCGAGCGCGACGGCAACTCCGTCCCGGCCGTCTTCAACTCGGAAAGCCAAGCCGCCTCATTCATCCGGTCCCGCATTGCCAAGGGTACGACGGTTCACGCCGACGAAGCCTCAGCTTGGGACCATCTTCATGAGCGTTTCGAGGTGAAGCGCATCAACCATCAGGAGGCGTACAGCTTTGACGGCGCCTGCACCAATTGGGCCGCAGAATACTTCTCCCGCCTTCGTCGCGCCGAAAAAGGCATTCATCACCATGTCGCTGGCCCGTACCTGCTGCGGTATGCTCAGGAGTCCTCATGGCGCGAGGACAACCGCAGAGTCTCCAACGGCTACCAGACGCAACGGGTCGCGGTGCTGGCTTTGAAGCGGGGCAAGTCGGTGGACTTCACTGGCTACTGGCAGCGGCAACCCGTTTCAATTGCGAATGCGACAAAGGTAATGAAGCAAGTATTCAATAGAATAGTCGGGTTTTGCAAAAACCTATTTATAATTTGCTATGGATCATCCGACAAGGTCGGTACTTGGCTGATGAGTGTACTTGCGTGCCTAGCGCTTCCCTGTCTTCCTCTGCTTGTTGAATTACTCAAGAAGGGTCAGATTGACCTAGGAAACATTATGATAACTGCGTCAATACTTTCGGCGACCTTTATTTTTACTGCTGGACACAGAATTGCCCAAGTAATTTACTCATTATTATTTGTAATAGCGTTACTCTTGGACGCCGTATCGGGTGGCCTTGCGGAGCAAATGGTTCATCACTACTCTGGAACTTTACTCGCAGCAGTTGCGTTTCTGCATACCTCTGAGAGATTCCGTTGGCATGTAGTTTTGGACAGGCCATTTCCATAGCGGGTCAATGACATGATCGACTCAGAAAATCTTCTATCGCTTATGTCGGTCGCAGTTTCTTTGGCGGCCGGGGCAGCGTCTGCCAAAACTTTTTTTGAGGGCTTAAAAGTCTTAGGGCCAAGAAGCGCGCGGAGCGCTACCTCCATAATAAAATTATGTCCGACGCAGTATTGGCCGCGATGGTTAGTCGCGCCTCCAAGGCACCTCTGGACCACCAAGAATTAGAAGCGGTGACAAAGAGCATCGAGGCTGCAATATCGGCTATGTCAGAATCCGATAAAAAGCTAATCGGAGAGGGTCTTCACCAAGACAATCCGCGCGGCACAAAGCGTTATGTGCGCGATTTATTGACCGCCTCCGCTTGAGGGGGTAGTCATTGAAGAGGCGCGCGCTTAAACGTTGCTCGCGGCTTCTTTCAGTCGCCAGCGGGCCGGTCTAGCCTCGCCAACCTTCTCCCCCCCTGGCCGTCGTGGTTGGCAAGGCTGTGCTGTATCCCCAACGCGACGTTCTGCACGTCCTCCTTGGAGGCGTCCTGCACGCCAGGAGCGGCGAGAATGGCGGCGGCTAGCTCTTGCGCCGTTATGGGTTCCGGTGCCGTCCGGAGCACGTCCACGGCCTTCCTATACAATGTGCTCCGCTTGAACCACTTGTTCGGCTTCCGCCGCTTCACGGCGATGCCAGCGAGGTTGTAGTTCGGGTCCAGCATCTTGATGACGGCTTCCACTTGTCGCATCTGCTCGCTCATCTCATCGTACTTCTGCCGGTTCTCAAGGATGGCCCCGCCTAGTTCGGCATGAAGCCACTCAAGGGTGAAGATAGCGGGGCGAGTGTACAGGTTCTGCGTAGGTCTATGGCGGGCCATGGTCGTGTCCGGTTGATCTAGGTCAAAGGCTCAGAGGCGAGCCGCCGGATGCTCCGACTATGGTAAGAGACAACTGGATGTCTTGGGCTTCAGTCGTCTGGGCGCTGTTGGTGGCCAGCGCCTCCATTACTTTGTCGTTACTGCCTAGCGGCTGCGCCGGACAGCTAGGCAGTCCCCTTCAAAATTCTTGTGGCGTTTGCGCCATAATACCGAAAGTTCGCTGTCGGCGTCAGCGCACCATCCGCGACCATTTTGATCATTGCTCAGTCTGCTACGGCCGCAGGGCGAGCAGCAGGAGGAGGAATGGGCTGCCGAGTTCGTCCCTAATACGGTCCGGCGACGCAGACTGGCTGTACCTCGAAAGTGGCTCAAACTAATCTTTGGACTTCGCAGCGCGCGAGATGGCTTCCTGCACGCGGCGCCTGCTGCCGCGCGGCAATGAGGGTGACAGTGCTTCCCACCCAGATTGTCGCGCTATAGCCTGCCTCGGCCTGTTGTCTGAGAAGGGTTGCCTCTGCTGTGCCAAGCTCCTGCTTGATCCGGTCATGATTGGCGATAGCGTCGGCGAGTTCGCGGGGCAGAGTGGACTCGCGGCCCTGCGAAAAATAGACATGGGGGTTCTCCTTCTCCCGGACGGACCGAAAGGTTGATTGATCGATGATTGAACTGAATTGGAAGGTTACCCGCTGAAAATCACAGCTTAATCGAGATCGGCCGGTGCATTGTCGCGGGCACCATGCAGTACCCGGACGATTTCGGCGCCATTCGGGAATGCTTCCGTAATTGCCAACCGCGAAGCTGCGGATGCTCCTACCCAGTTCAGGACGTTGGCGGCCAGCCTGCGGATTCTCGGCGAGCATCTGAAAGGTGTTGCAGATCCGGTCGATGGGACGATCCGCCGCCGTGATGTTGTCTGATGCGACGAAAAGCCAGATTTCCTCAAGGTAGGTTTCAACCCGAGGACGCCTGGCCAGATTACCCGCCACGCTTGCTGGCTTTCAGCCGTTCACGTCCTCGGGCCTTGACCCGCTCGACGAGTTCGCCGGGCTCGAACGGATCGGCCGGGCCGCTGTCCAGCCTTTCCTGAACGGGAGCGCGCAAGGCCTCAAGCTTCGCCTTGCGACGCTCCTCGCGTTCTTCGATCAGGCGCAGGCCATCACGCATAGCCTCACTGGCTGTGCTGTAGCGGCCGCTATCGACAAGGTCGTTGACGAAGGTCTCGTCGTGCTTTCCGATGCTGTAGCTGGTTGCCATGCCAGGTTCCTCTTTCCTCATAAAGTAATATTCAATGATATCCCTGGCGAGGGGTACTGATATCCTGGCCGATGGCGACTCTCGTTCAGGAAAGATCCGCGATTGTGCGTTCAGCCAGTGCGAAAACGCTGTCCTTCCGGATTGTAAGACCCACTGGAACGAGGAGCTTTGCCGGCGTGGTGAGATTCTCGGCGTGAATCGCACTCGATCGCCCGGACGATTGTCTCATCGGTTAAATCGAAGTCGATATGGCCCCAGAATGTTCCAGGCTTGGTGCCATGTCGCCATTGTTGCCATTCATAGAGGAATTGCTGGACCGCGCGGTAGCCGCAGTGGCGGTTGGAAGGAGCGGCTTGGATCTGGATCGATGCGGCTAGCAGGTGTCCACGCGAGCGAAGGCTAAGGTGCATCAAGGCGCCTGGGAAGGGATGTGGATTGGTCGCTCAAGCAATCCACCAGCGGTTGTCATCAGGCGGCTGAGAATAGCGCTATAACCAGCCGCCCGCGTCCGGCGAGTTGCTTGAAATGTCCTAGGATATGTTTGCGGCCTCTTTGGCGCGCTACGTTGGACGAAATGACCTCGTCGTTTTGGTGCGGATGAACCATAAGCGGCCATCGTCATCTGGTGCATCTTCTCGTCTGGTTTGCTTCGATGGTTCGGTATCGTTGGCGCGGCACGCGATTCCGCCCGTACGGGACCCAGTCAGAGATACGGATAGCTCTCCCATCGCCTTCGACCGCATCGAAATTGGGCTGGCGAGAACGTGGGCCGTCACCGGAGAGCGGTCATGAGCGCGGGCGCAATTTCATCCGCCCAGCGAACATTACCCAACATTACTCAGATCTTTCCTACCTTTCTCTAGGCAATCTCCCGCTGCATGTCGTGAATGAAGAGGAGGCGGGCCGCTCGCGAAGCCCACCATCGCCTGCAACTCCCATTGCCGGGATGACCTTCCAGGAGCGCTCTTGTGACAGCAGCCCTTCGCATTCCAACGAGTAGTTCACGCATTGCAGCAGTGGACGTGAAGAGGCTGTGCTCGCAATCTCAGGGAATGTGACGCAGCGGCAATGGATACGCTCCTTATCGCGTCATTCGAGATCCTGAGTTTTGGCGCCATCGTGGTGCTGGTTGTGCTCGGTCTCGGGATCATTGCCAGCATGATGGGTATCTTCAACTTTGCCCAGGGCGAGTTCGTGCTGCTCGGCGCCTACGTCACTTATCTCGTGCACAGCGTTGGTTTGCCGGTCCCGCTCGGCATGCTCGCCGCGCCCGTCGCGGTCGGCGCGCTTGGGTTCGTGTTGGAAAAACTCGTGGTGCGACGGTTCTATACCGCTCCAATCGTGGCCATGCTTGGCACCTATGCACTTGGGTTGATCATTCGCGAAGCCGTGCGCGGGCTGACCGGCGGACTCTATCTCTCGGTGCCGGAGCCAATCAGCGGTTCTATCACGATCGGTAGTCTGCACTTTGCGACCTGGCGCGGCGTCATTGTCATCATCACTTTGCTCGTGATGGCCGTGAGCCATGCATTGCTCGCCTACACCTCGTTCGGCCTGCGGGTTCGTGCCTCGCTGGAGAACCCGTCCCTGGCGCGTGCCTCGGGCATCTCCACTGGCATGATCTACAGCGTCACATTTGCATTTGGCGCGGCGCTCGCGGGCCTTGCCGGCGCGCTGATCGTGCCGGTCTTTTCACTGTTCGCCGATCTTGGCATTCGCTTTCTCATCCAGGGTTTTGTTGCCGTGATGGTCGGCGGCGTCGGGTCTTTCGCGGGGCCGGTTGCTGGCGCCAGCCTCATCGGCACGTTCAGTGCCTGGCTGCCTTGGCTGATGTCCCCGATGATCGCCGACGTTCTGGTGTTCGTGCTCGCTATCATTTTTGTCAAGTTCCGGCCGCAAGGCCTCATTTCAGGAAGAGGGGTCAACCGATGATCAAGGCCAACCGACAACTGAGCCGCCGTCGCTTTCTCGGCAATGTCGCCCTCGCATCCGCGGCCATCGCGGTCGGTCCGGGTAGCTGGGTGATCCGCCCAGACTGGGCAAATGCTGTGGAAGGCCCAATCAGGCTCGGCATTGCTACCGATCTTACCGGCTCGCTCGGCTTCGCCGGCAATACCGACGCCAACGTGGCTCGCATGCTGGTCAAGGAAATCAATGACTCCGGCGGCTTGTTGGGACGCCCGATCGAACTGTTGATTGAGGATACTGCCTCCGACGAATCCGTTGCCGTGGGCAATGTGCGTAAGCTGATTCAGCGAGATAAGGTCGACCTGGTAATTGGCGGTATTTCGAGCTCGATGCGCAATGCGATCAAGGATGTCATCATCTCTCGCGGCAAGACCCTCTATATCTATCCGGAAGGTTACGAAGGCAAAGAGTGCACGCCCTACCTGTTTTGCACCGGGCCGGTACCGGCTCAAAATTGCGACCAATTCATTCCCTGGTTGATCAAAAATGGTGGCAAGCGCTTCGCGCTGCCTGGCTCCAATTATGTTTGGCCACAAACTATCAACGCCTATGCGCGCAAGGTGATCGAGAGCAGCGGCGGCGAAGTTGTCTTTGAAGAATACTACCCGCTCGATCAGATCGACTTTTCCTCCACGGTTAGCCGCGTCATATCCAACAAAGTCGACGTGGTTTTCAACGCCATTGTCCCGCCCGGCGTTAGCCCGTTCTTTAAACAGCTCTATCAAGCTGGCTTCTCAAAAAATGGCGGGCGGCTGGGCTGCGTCTACTACGACGAAAACTTCCTGGAAATGAACCAGGCCCACGAGATTGAAGGACTTGCGAGCAGCCTCGACTATTACAAGGTGCTCGCGGCGGACGATCCAGTGAGCGCCAGGATTCAGTCGGCCTACGACAGGCAGTTCCCTGCCAAATTCCGGTTCTCGGCAGGTAGCGCCGCTACGGGCACCTACCGCGGGCTGAAACTGTGGGAGGCTGCGGTGAAGGAAGCCGGGACGATTGAGCGCGACGCGGTCGCCGCCGCCCTTGACCACGCCAAGATTGCGGAAGGGCCGGGCGGGCCTGCGGAGATGGCGCCCGGCAAGCGCCACTGCAAAATGAACATGTACATTGGGGTGGCAAAGGGTGGCCAATACGAGATCGTTGCGCGTAGCGCCGGCTTGGTCGATCCGAAGGAATGCTGATGTCATCCACCGACACTGGCATACAGCCCACGCCAAGCGTCGTTGAAGCGGCTCGTTCGCCCGTCAAGGCATCCGCCTTCACCGGGCGACGGCTTCCGAGTCTCGAGCTAGCGTTGTTGATTGCCGCTTCCATCGCACCCCTGTTCCTGCGGGATTACATCACGGTCTATGCGACACGGGTGCTTATTCTGTGCCTCTTCGCCTTGTCGTTCGACCTGGTGTGGGGCTATGCGGGGATCTTGAGCTTAGGTCAGTCGTTGTTCTTTGGCATGGCCGGCTACGCTGTGGCGCTGCTTTCGCGCGATTTCGGGGTTGGTTCGATTTTTGCGGTTCTTCCCGTCGGAACTCTTGTAGGTTTTGTAGCGGCACTCTTGCTGGCGGGTTTCCTTCTTTTGGGTCGTCACCCCTCCAGTGTGGTCTTCGTTTCGCTGGGCACCATGACCGGAGCTTATGCGGCTGATCGGTTGGCGCGAGGGTCTCAATATCTTGGCGGTCAGAACGGTATCCCTTCGATTCAACCGATGACGATCGGCTCGCACGAGCTGAACGAGGGGCTTGGCTTTTACTACTTGGTGCTCGTCATTCTTGCTCTGATCTACCTTCTGTCGCGATTTCTGGTGCGGTCGCAGTTTGGGCTCGCGCTGGCGGGCCTGCGAGAGAACGAGCAGCGCATCGCCTTCTTCGGGTACAAAGCGCAGCATTTGAAGGCGATCATCTTCGCAATCAGCGGCGCGATTGCAGGTACCGCGGGCAGCCTTTATGCGTTCCACGAGGGATTTGTCTGGACCAACATGCTGGGCGTCGTGATGTCGACCCAGGTCGTGCTCTACGTCTTATTCGGCGGCTCCGGGACATTGATCGGTGCCGTGATGGGCACCGCGATTGTCGAGGGTCTCAGCTTTTGGCTCTCCGACAATTATCGCGATATCTGGCCGATCATCCTAGGCGTTCTGCTGTTACTCGTCATTCTGTTCCGGCCTCTCGGCTTGATCAGCCTCGTGCTCGGCGAGCGGGAACGTGTCGGATATTTCGGCCCGAGCCTCAGGGGGAGGCGCAATGCCGCTTCTTGAAGCCGCCGGCATTTCCAAGGTGTTTGGCAAGCTGACCGCGCTGGACGGCGCGGCGCTCACGGTCGGCGAGGGCGAGTTTCATGGCCTGATCGGGCCGAATGGATCGGGCAAGAGCACGCTGATGAAGTGTCTTGCAGGAGCGCTAATGCCGACACAGGGCAGGGTCAAGTTCATCAATACGGACGTCACCTCGCTTACGCCGCCAGAGCGTGCGCGAGCCGGTATGAGCCTTAAATTTCAGATCACCGCCGTGCTGCCGACCCTGACGCTCTACGACAACATTCTGCTCGCCCTGCAGGCCCGGTCCTCACTCCTGGACCTGGCATTCTCGCGCACTCGAGGACAACTGCACGAGCAGGTCATGACGATGCTCCTCCAGTTCCGCCTGGCCGATCGCGCCTACGATGCTGCGGCGACCCTTTCTCACGGGCAGCAGCAATGGCTGGAGATCGCGATGGCGCTCGCATGCAGACCGCGCCTGCTGCTGCTTGACGAGCCCACCGGAGGCATGAGCCTGGAAGAGCGCCGCGTCACTGGCGAATTGCTGCTGCCGATCAAACAGCATTGCTCGCTTGTCATCGTGGAGCACGACCTGGATTTCATCCGTGATATCTGTGACCGTCTGACCGTGCTCGATCAGGGCAAGGTGCTGGCGTCAGGAACGGTTGCCGAGATCCAGGCCAACAGAAGCGTCCAGGAGATTTATCTGCGCCGTGCCTGAATTCCTCAATATCAAGAATCTCGACGCCGGGTATGGACGCAGCCAGGTTTTGTTCGGCGTCAATATGGCCGTCCCGCCGCGCGGCGGTGTAGCCGTCCTCGGCCGCAACGGCGCCGGAAAGAGCACGCTCATGAAAGCGATCGTGGGCGAACTAGCGGCATGGAAGGGCGGCCTTCAATTCAACGGCCAAGACATCGGTCGCCGCCGGACCGAACAGCGCGTGCGGGCCGGTATTGGATATGTGCCGCAAGAGCATTCAGTGTTCGCGCGCCTGTCCGTGCGCGACAATCTCGCCGTCGGATCGCTTTTGTACCCCGATGGATCGGCTGTCGACCGGGTAATGAGCATGTTTCCAAAACTCGGCGAACGCCTGGACCAGCCGGCCGGAACGCTCTCCGGTGGTGAACGCAAGATGCTCGCAATCGGTCGAGCGATGCTCGGAAAGCCTAAGCTCCTCCTGTTGGATGAGCCGACCGAAGGTGTCTGGATCGGCGTCATCGAGGAAATCTGTGAGCGCTTGGTCGAGCTAGCCGCAGAGATCGCCATCATCATCGTCGAGCAACATCTCGATCTGGCAATGCGCGTCGCGGAACACGCCTATGTGCTGGATCGCGGCCGTGTCGCGCTGTCAGGCCCATCGCAAGAGCTGCGCAACGACCCGCGCCTGTTGACATATCTAGCGCCCTAGAGGCGTCCGCGGCGGCGGCCATCTCATAGCCAAAGGTGGCGCTTTCGAGCTCCTTAACGATGGCTGAACAGAGAGGGAAGATGTCTGAAACTATAGGCAATTTTGTAAATGCATGCCAAGTCGTCGATGTCCATGAACATCACATGGCGGAGGTCGCGCATAGCCGGGACGTAAATCTGTTGAAGCTGTTCCAGCAGAGCTATGCGGCTTGGACCAGCCAGGTGCTGCCATCCGAGCCCAAGGCAACGAGCAATATGATATTTACCCCGACAGAGCCGACCACCTGGGAGGCCCTTGCGCCGTTCGTGGAGAGGAGCGGATCGAACGCATTCGTCCGCAATCTCGTCCGCGGGGTTGCCGATCTTTACGGCGTCGCCGACATTGGAATTACTCGCGACAATTGGGAGGCGGTGGATGCTAGCGTGCGCTTGCGCCACATGGAAGCGACATGGCCAAGCGAAGTAATTAGGCGCGCCGGTATCGGGAGGATCGTAACGGACCCTTTTCTCGATCCGTTGACGGATCCGCGGCCGGTCCTAGGGCAAAGCTACGATGCGGTTCTGCGGATTAACGCATTCGCTCTCGGCTGGCACGCAGAATCCCGCGATCACAATGGAAATTGCGGCCATAAGTTGCTGCGGCGCCTCGGCATGGAGGTGAAAACCTTCGACGATTATTGCGATGCAATCCGTGAGCTCGTAGCCGGCTGCTCCCGGCGCAATCACATCGCGCTTAAAAACGCACTCGCCTATGACCGTGATCTAAGCTTTGACGAACCGAACGAGGAACTGGCTCGGCAGGCCTGGGGACAAATTTCACCGTCACCGGCAGCGCGCAAGGCATTCTGCGACTTTATCGTCGACCTGTTTTGTCAACTCGCAGGCGAGGCCGACCTGCCGGTGCAAACTCACCTTGGAACGGCAATCATAAGGGGCTCCCACCCGCTACGTATGACCGGGTTGATTGAGCGTCATCCTCGGACGCGTTTTCTGCTGATGCATTTGGCCTATCCTTGGAGCCGTGATTTGTTAGGAATGGCTTTTGTGTATCGAAATGTCTGGCTTGATTTGTGCTGGTCGTTTCTGCTGAGCCCGTCACATTTCAAGCTCGCCCTGCACGAGGCCATTGAAGTCTTGCCGGATGAATCCCGGATGATGATCGGTGGAGACTGCCTTCACGTCGAGGAGACGTTTGCCGCGATAAAGGGCGCACGCCAGCTCATCAGTGAGGTACTGAAGGAAAAGGTCGCGAGCGGTTACTTTGGATTTCGAGACGCAGAGCGCTTAGCCGTCAGAATCCTTGGTGAGAACGCGAGAGATTATTTCAGACGGTCCTGAATGCGCCCCTTCGTTACGCGATTTTACCCAAAAAATGGGCCGAAGAGCCTGCTCGCTCCCCCAAATTGACGGATAGCGTTCCGGCTGCCGTGCCCCTGAAAGAGCGGGGCACGTCGATCTTACGCCATCAGCCAAGGGGAGGTCAGTTTGATGTCGAAACGTCACCGACAGCTTAGTCGCCGCCGCTTTCTCGGAAATTTCGCCTTTGCGTCTGCGGCGATTGCGGCCGGCCCGGGCAGCTGGGTCATCCGTCCTGACTGGGCCAACGCCGCCGAAGGCCCGATCAGGATAGGCATTGCCACCGATGTTACCGGGGCACTCGGCTTTGCTGGGAATACCGACGCCAATGTCGCTCGCATGGTGGTCAGCGAGATCAACGAAAATGGGGGTCTCCTGGGGCGCCCCATCGAGCTCCTAATCGAGGACACCGCGTCCAACGAGTCGGTCGCCGTTGCCAATGTCCGCAAGCTGATTCAGCGAGACAAGGTCGACCTGGTGCTCGGTGGCATCGCGAGCTCCATGCGCAACGCCATAAAGGACATCATCATCGCTCGTGGTAAGACCCTCTACATCTATCCGCAGGCCTACGAGGGCAGGGAATGTACGCCCTATCTGTTCTGCACGGGCCCGGTACCGGCGCAGAATTGCGACCAGTTCATTCCGTGGTTGATCAAGAACGGCGGCAAACGCTTCGCGCTGCCTGGCTCCAACTACATCTGGCCACAGACAATCAACGCCTATGCGCGCAAGGTGATCGAGAGCAGCGGCGGGGAGGTGGTGTTCGAGGAGTACTACCCCCTCGACCAAATCGATTTTTCATCCACCGTGAGCCGCATCACCTCCAACAAAGTAGACGTGGTATTCAACAGCGTCATCCCGCCGGGCGTCGGCTCCTTCTTCAAACAGCTTTATGAAGCGGGCTTTTCCAGGAATGGGGGAAAGCTGGGCTGCGTCTACTATGACGAGAACACGCTCGAGATGAACCAGGCGCACGAGATCGAGGGCCTCGCCAGCAGCCTCGACTATTACAAGGCACTTGCGGTGGAAGATCCGGTGAGCGCCAAAATTCAGTCCGCCTACGAAAAGCAGTTTCCTGGCAAGTTCCGGTTCTCAGCAGGGAGCGCCGCGACCGGCACTTATCGAGGGCTGAAGCTGTGGGAAGCCGCAGTGAAGGAAACTGGTACAACTGACCGCGAGGCGGTCGCTGCCGCGCTCGACCACGCAAAGCTTGCGCACGGGCCTGGCGGCCCGGCGGAGATGGTGCCGGGCAAGCGCCACTGCAAGATGAACATGTATGTTGGCGTGGCAAAGGCGGGCCAATACCAGATCGTCGCCCGTAGCGCCGGCCTGGTCGAGCCGAAGGAGTGTTGATGGCCCATGCTGGACGGGCCAGCTTGGCTGGCCACGCATGTGAGCAGATCGCGGCAGTCAGTTTCCGCGATAGTTCGGCGGCCTTTTCTCAAAGAAGGCGTTCATCCCTTCCTGCTGGTCAGCTGTGCTGAACGCAAAGCGAATGGCTTGCCGTTCAAACTCAAGTCCGGCGTCCAGCGTGGTCTGAAAAGCGGCGAGAACGGCCGCTTTGGCAAGTTCAGCCGAACGGGGGGGCTTTTGCGCTATCAGATCGGCTAGTTCGAGCGCACGATTCTGCGCCCTGCCACTTTCGACAACTTCCGCCACCAGGCCGGCCTGCATCGCCATCCGCGCCGTGATGGATTGGCCGCTCAGGATCATCAGCATGGCCAGCGATTTGCCGGCCACGCGCGTCAGCCTTTGCGTCGCGCCATCGCCCGGCAGTATCCCGATGTTAATCTCAGGCTGTCCAAATGCCGCCCCTTCGCCTGCAATCACGATATCGGCGAGAAGCGCCAATTCGTGGCCGCCGCCAAAGCAAATGCCCTCGACTGCGGCAATGAGAGGCTTGGGGAAATTGGCGACATCCCGCCAGGCAGAACGTCGTGCAGAATTGTCGATTGCCTCAAAGCCGCGCTCTCGCATCTCCTTGATGTCTGCCCCCGCAGAGAAGAACGCATCACTGCCACAGAGTACGACACAGCGCACATCTTGGTCGATTGCGGCCTCGCGCAAGGCGGCGCCCAGCGCCAGAATCATGTCGTTGCTCAAGGCGTTTCGCTTCGATGTCCTATTCAGCGTCAAGAGGCGCACATGGGACGCGACGGATGTCGACAGGATGAGATCGGACGTCTGGGTCATGCAAGTTCTCCCGATATGAATATGAAGCCAGCCTTAGACTGAAAACGATTTCTTAGCAAACACGATGGACGAGGCGGCTTTTTGGTGCAATTTCGTCCGAAGCGCTGGCGCGCCTTGCTCGCGCACAGCGGACCGTGGCCCACAATGCTGCGTCTGGCCGCAAAAAAAGGCTTGACTGATGGTTTCGGATTTCTATTGTAACTGAAATCGATTTCAGAAGCGTATTGAAATGTCCGTCCTGCGGTGAGCCGGAAGTGCAACTGGCCGAGAGGCGGGGCGCATCTCAGGGGTCCCATTGACGCTGAGACGGCCTTGTGACGCCGCGGTGCCCAACAACAATGTCAGCTTCTTCAGAAGCGCGCTTAGAGCAACAGGAGGAAGGCTAGCCATGGGAATGGCACGGAATGTCGCGCGCGTTTTATGCGCGCCGCCGCACAAGTCAGGCGCGAGGATGGAGGCGTCCTGCGCGCAGACGGCGGGCGTGAGGCGAGGCGCGCAAATACGCCGAGCCAGGCGTGCTTCCCGCCGGCTTCCCCCGCACCTTGTGCCCAAGCGCTTGGGCACTCCGGTCGGTTCTAAGACAGCCACACTCGTAGCCGCCACAGCGGCGAGCGCAGTTGAGCCGACGAGCGGCTGCTCGTTCTCGCGCGCACCCGCAACGCATGAACGTCATCAATAGAGCCGAGAACCCATGAACATCATTGCTCAGCCTAGCGCTTTACCTATCCAGCTTGATAAGCCAACCGCCAACAAGCGGATGACGGCCGGCCTTGGAGGAGGGGTGGCGCTGGAGTGGTACGACTGGAATGTCTACGGCGTCATGGCTGCGTTTCTCTCGCCGCACTTTTTCCCTTCAGATGATCCTACCACCTCGCTGCTAGCGGGACTGGCCGTGTACGGGGCGGGTTTTTGCGCGCGGCCGCTGGGCGCAGCTTTGCTGGGTCCGGTCGCAGATCGCATCAGCCACAAGCGTGTGATGCTGATCTCGGTCACCGCCATGGCGGTTTGCTCGCTTTTGATATCCTTGTTGCCCACCTACAAGGATATCGGCGTCACGGCGGCCGTAGCACTGCTGATCATGCGCCTGATTCAAGGACTTGCCACAGGCGCTGAGGCTGGTGTTGCAAACGCCATTGCCATTGAATTGGCGCCTCCTGGCAAGGAGGGACACTACCTCGGTCTGATCGGTGGCACATTCATCCAGTTGGGAAATCTTGGATCTAGCCTGGTTGCCTTCCTGGTGAGCGCCTCCGTCGCGCCTGAAGCCATGCGGGAGTGGGCATGGCGCATACCCTTTGCAGTCGGGGGCGTGCTCGGCCTTCTGATCATCTATCTGCGCACGACGGTGCCGGAGACTCTGATCAATCAAGCCATGCATCGGCATGATGATTCTTCGCGCCTTCAGGAGACGACTGGCGGCGTGTGGAAAACGCTATGGAGTGTCCGCCTATCCTTGCTCGCAGTCATCCTGGTGATCGGGTCCGTGCAGATCGCCAACTATGCCTGGAATACCGGCCTGCCCAACATGGCCAACACGGTCTTCAAGGAAAACAGCACGTATGTGTACGGGATCATGACGCTGATGGTCCTGATCTGGATGTCGACGGCACCTCTCGTCGGTGCTTTCGCGGACAAGGTGCGACCCTCGCGCGCGTTCACGCTGCTGCGCCTTCTGCTTATCCCGTGTTTCTTCCTGACGATGCTCTATTCTGAAAAAGGCATTGTCACGTTCTTCTTTGTCACGGTATTCGGCGGCGCGATCGTCGGCTTCAACATGGCTCTCTATAACTTCATCGCCACCACGCTGATGCCGCGCGCCGTGCGGACCACGGGAGTGGCTCTCGGCTATGCGCTCGGTGTCTCCCTGTTTGGCGGGACGTCACCCTATCTGCTTGTCTGGCTGCAACGCGAGCACATCGCCTGGATGTTTCCTGTCTATGGATCGGTGATCGCGCTCCTGAGCGTGCTGGTCTATCGGATCGCCAAGAAGCGCGGCCGCCTCTACATCGGTGAATGAACGCGCTCTGCCCATGCCCTTCGCCGTGCCCCGAGGCTGCGGAAGGCGTTCGCGTCAGCGCAAGCTCGTATGGGGTCGCGCGTATCTCGTCATGCTGGGCATGAGCATGGGGCGGCACAAGCGTTCTTGCGGGCGCGGCCATTCACAAGACGAAGACTGCTTGCGATGCACTGAGTTGCCGAAACTGGAGTCCGAAGCATGAAAACACCTTCATCGCCGCACTTCACGCCAGTGGACTTGAAAGCCTACTTCAACGCCAGGCGCGCAAATGCGCCCGAAGGTTTCGCAAGCCGTCCGGGTGACACGGGCTGGATCAATTCGCTTCGCGGGCTCCAGACCCATCGCGGCATGCCCTTTCTCTTCGGCAGCGATACAGGGCCGGATGTGCTGGAGCTGCGCCCCGGGGCGCCTCCCGCCGTCATTGCCTTGCCGCCGACAATGGCGAGCTATTTGCTGTTTGTGCAAGTGGCGGCAGACCGCACGATTGCAAGCCCCGAGGGTTTCGGAGAGATTGGCCCGGCTACGCTGCCTATAGAAGGCAATCCACTCGGTGATTGCATAGCGACATACGGGCTCCGCTATACCGACGGCAGCGAAAGCGACGTGCCGGTGCTGCGCCGCTTCGCGGTCCAGCAGAACCATATCTCCTGGGGTGCGAGTCCATTCGCTGCCTTGCCTCTACGCGCCCCCATTGTACATGCAAGCACCGGCGAGGATTTCATACTCGGCAGAGCGCCGGGGGCGAGCTTCTTCCAGGGCGAGGCCCGCAACCAATCGGGACGCATGGATCGGCAAGGCGAGAACCTGTGGCTTTACGCGCTGCCCAATCCTTATCCGGACAAGGAGCTCTCGGCGTTAAGTTTGCGCGCGGAGCAGGAAATCTCTCTTGTGTTTGCGGTGACCACGACAGCGCTCGCCCAGCACCCGCTTCGCCTCCAGTTCCGTCGCAAACTGAAAGTGAGCCTGCCGCCCGGGGTCCATCTAAATAAGCTTGGCGAGCTCGATGTTGACGATCGAGGCGAGCAGATCGGCATGGACCTTGGCGCCGTCATCTCCGCCCGCGCAGTGCTCGAGTACTCCAGAGCGGATTGGCTAGGCGCCAAAGTTGATGTGCAGCCCGTGCGCTCCGAAAACGAAGTCATCATCGAGTACTCGGCGCATCCTGATGCGAAGCTCTATCTGTGCTCCGAGGATGGCCGCTTGCATATATTTGACCTTCGATCGCTGGAAAGTGGCGGCAGCGCAGGCGGCGCCTCGTTCGAGATGGCAGCAGTCGAGCCCGCCACAAGGCCGGTCAAGATCCGCATCGTGGAGAAGGGCAGCAGCGCGCGTGTTGCCGCGCGGCTGCATGTCCATGGTGCGCACGGCGAATATCTGCCACCAAAGGGACATCACCGCAAGGTCAATACCGGCCGGTTCGAGGACTTCTCGGGCGAATTTGCCAATGGGCTAAATCAGTACGCTTACGTGGACGGCAGCTGCGAGGCAGACCTGCCGCTCGGGCCCGTGTTTGTAGAGATCTGCAGAGGGTTTGAGGTGCGACCGCTACGCACCATCGTCGAAATCACTCCAATGACTGACAATCTCACCTTTGAGCTCGATCGTGTGCTGCGCTGGCGCGAACGGGGATGGGTGAGCTCTGATACGCACGTCCATTTCCTGAGCCCGCAGACAGCCCTGCTTGAGGGCAAGGCGGAGGGTGTCAACGTCGTCAACTTGCTCGCCGCACAATGGGGCGAGCTATTCACCAACGTCGCCGATTTCGACGGACGCACGACGATCGGGGCAAAGGATTTCGGCGGAGACGGAGAATTTCTGGTTCGGGTCGGCACCGAGAACCGGATGCAGGTTCTAGGGCACATATCTTTGCTTGGTTACGAAGGCGAGATGATCAATCCGCTCTCTTGCGGCGGGCCCAACGAAGCTGCGATCGGCGATGTTCTGGAAGCGACCATGGCCGATTGGGCGGAGCGCTGCCGCCAGCAAGGGGGACTGGTCGTCATGCCGCACGCGCCGAATCCGCAAGCGGAGCGGGCGGCCGACATTGTGCTCGGTCTTGTCGACGCCATCGAAATGATGTCGTTCAACCCGCGGACTGCACAGATCAGCGCATTTGGACTCGCCGACTGGTACCGTTACCTCAACATCGGCTACCATCTGCCGCTGGTAGCCGGCTCCGACAAGATGGACGCGGCCGCACTCCTCGGGGGCTCGCGGACGTATGTGCGGCTTGGCGAACGTGACTTTACGTATCGCAACTGGATGGATGCCGTACGTCATGGCGACACGTTCATTACTGTCGGGCCTCTGATTGAGATGACCGTTGAAGGACGGCGCCCTGGAGGCACGGTGGAGCTTCCCCGTTCAGGCGGCATCCTCACGATCGACTGGCGGATCGAATCGGTCAGCGTGCCGCCAGCGCGCCTGGAGCTGATCCGCAACGGCAGCGTCGTCGAGCAGGTTCGATGTGGCGGCTTATCTTGCAAGGGACAGCTCTCGCTGCCCGTCAGCGCGTCATGCTGGATCGCGCTACGCGTTCGGGGCAGTGTCGCCGGACGCGAAGCCGACATTGCGGCGCATACCAGTGCGGTATATGTCCAGGTAGGCGACATGCCCATCTTTGCCACCGCGGACGCAGTGTCGGTCCTTGCACAAATCGAGGGATCGATCGCCTATATGGACACGCTTGCTCCCAAGTCCGATGAAGCCCGGCACTTGCGGCTGCGAGCCGCCCTTGAACTTGCGCATCATCGCCTGCACCATAGACTGCACGAACTGGGTGCGAGCCACCACCACGCGCCCGTTCACTCCGTTCACGTTGAACGCGAGCATTGAGACGCCTTCGGCGCTATTGACGGTCGCTCGGCGCACTGCCTGCTCGGCAGGCTCTGCTTACGGGCGATTGTTCAATGAAATGCCCACCGGCTGCCTGGGGCCGCGAAGGATAGGCCGCGGTTCTGAAATGATTTCAGGGACGTTGCCTGCTCAATGATCTCGACTGCGCCCGCGACGGGCGCCAGACCGCGGCGGCGCGCTCGATGAGCGCATGACCAGCCGGTACGGCAGTACGACACTTTTCGGGACAGGACTTCCGGCGATGGCATTGATGAGATAATCGGCGGCTCCCCGGCCGATTTCTGCTGCGGGAACACTGACCGTTGTGAGCGGCGGGTCCATTTGCGCCGCCAGCTCCACATCGTCAAATCCTGTGATGGATAGCGTAGCCGGTACGGCCAGACCCATCTTGCGAGCCTCTGCCATTGCTCCGATGGCAAGCGTGTCGGTGGTGCAGATAACTGCTGTCGTGTCCGGGTGATCGGTGAGGAGTTGACGAAGGGCACTACGGCCCTGGGCAAGCGAATAATCGGCCTTGACGATCTGGGTTGGCTTGAGCGGGAGGCCGGCGTCGGAGAGCGCGCGCTGAATTCCCTCGAGCCTGGCGCGGGATCTGTCGTTCGACACGGCAGCGACGTTGGCGATCGCGCCGAAGCGGGCGTGTCCAAGCCTGAGCAGATACTGCGTCATCTCGCGGGTGGCGCTTTCGTTGTCGATTCCGATCGCGGGCATGCCGCCGGCCTTGGCAACATAGGTGGTGATGACGGGTACGCCTGACTGTTCGATCAGGCTCCTCAGCTCCCGTCCGTGGGAAGCTCCGACCAGCACGATTCCATCGATGCCACGTTCAATGAGGCTGCGCAGTTCCTGAAATTCCCGCCGGTGGTCATATTGCGAATTCGCAATGAACAATGTGTAGCCGCTCTCGCTAAGGCGGTTCTGGAGCGCTTCGACGCCTTCTGCAAAGATACCGAGTGCCAGCGTCGGAACGATGATGCCGATGGTCCGCATGCGTCCCGATTTCAATGCTCGCGCTGCGCTATCGCGCGTATAGGCGAGATCATTGATATGCCGCATGACCCGGTCACGAAGCTCCGGCCGTACGATATCGGGGTGATTGAGCACTCGCGATACGGTCGCCGGCGACACATCCGCCTTCCGGGCGACGTCCTCGATCTTCACCCGCGGCTGCTGGCGGCTTTTCGGCGCGATCACGTGTTTCTTGTCCATTTGCGTTGGTCACCAGGAGCCGGAGAGAGTTTCCTCTCACAAGGGTTAAACCATCACCAGCGCCACTTTCTCAAGCCCTGGATGCGGGCCGTGCGCGCTATTTCTGACCCACTCAGGCGCAGATCAAGCGGGACGAGGCCAGGCTCATTTGAAAGTTGGGTGATTCACTTGACTCCGCTTCTCGCATCGCTTAACTCTGAAATCGATTTCAGAAATCGAAGACCAAAGCGCTCGTTTCAGCGAAAAACCGAAGGCTAGGATGTGATGGTCGATCTCTTGAAGGGCGTTCGTGTCCTCAGCCTCAATCACTTTCTGATGGGTCCGGTCGGCGTGCAGTTTCTCGCCGACCTCGGCGCGGACGTGATCGCCGTAGAACCGCCCGGAGGGGCCTTTCAGAGGAAATGGGGCGGGGCCGACAAGCAGGTTGATGGCCAGTCGATGTTGCTTCTCACGGGAAACCGCAACAAGCGCAGCCTCGCGCTCGATCTGAAAAAACCCGAAGCCGTGGTCATCGCCAGACAACTGATCGCGAAATCGGATGTGATCGCAGAGAACTTCCGCCCGGGTGTGCTCGACAAGCTTGGTCTCGGCTACGAGGATGCAAAGAAGATCAATCCGCAGATCATCTATGCCGCTGCGTCCGGCTACGGTCCTGACGGGCCCTACGTCAACCGCCCGGGCCAGGATCTGCTGATCCAGGCGCTGTCAGGACTTGCGATGATTACCGGAAGTCGCGAGCAAGGGCCTCGCGCCGTCGGCGTTTCCGCCATTGATCATCACGGCGCCGCCTTGTTTGCGGCGGGCATCCTGGCTGCGCTGGTGAGGAAAGCGCGCACAGGGCAGGGCTGCCGGGTCGATGTTAGTTTGCTGTCGGCTGCGCTCGATCTCCAGATGGAATCATTTACCTGCTACTTGAACGGCCAAAGGCCTGACGACGTCCGTCAGCCGGGCCCGGTCGCGGGCTGGTATTATGGCGCGCCTTACGGCATCTATGCGACGCACGATGGGCACATTGCGATTTCTTTGGGATCCCTCGAGGCGCTCTCAGACGCGCTTGGCCTTCCCGCCGACCGGCGGATTCCTGACGAGGATGCGTATCGCCGGCGGGATGAGGCCTCCGCCATGATCGCGGCCAATGTCGCCGAACGCACAACGAGCGAATGCATCGGCTTGTTCGAAGCCCATGGAATTTGGCACGCTGCGGTGAACGATTATGCCGACGTGGTTGCGGATCCGCAGATCGCGCACAACGGACATTTTCAGGTCGTCACCGGCGCGACCGGCGCTCCCATTACCCTTGTCGGCCATCCCGTGCGCTACGACGGCGAGCAGCCGGACGTGCGTTTGCCGCCGCAAAAGCTCGGAGCGCAAACCGAAGAGATTCTGAAAGAGCTCGGCTATGACGACACGAAATTGAAGGATCTTTACGATACAGGCGCCATCGGCGCTGCGGACTCGCATCACTAAACGAACAAAGAGATTTCTTGGAAGTAGCAAGCTTTCCAACGGGGGGGGGGGCATAGTGAGAGGCCTAAACGTTGCGCGCGGCGTCGGTCCCTCGCGGTGCTGCTGACGAGGTTTGCTGCTCGGCGGCGATGCAACCAAGCACGCTTGGAAGTCGCGTGAACACTCACCATTCGCGCTAGCCCAGGATCTGTTGGTAAAGAGCTTTGAGTTGTCGCCAGGCCAAAGGCCGCGCGGCGAGTTTTATGATGGACCGGAAGCCATGTCGGACAACCAATATCTGCTCGCGCGCGGGCGCATGCTCAAGCGCATTGCTGAGACTCGGGACATTGCACGCTCGGGCTTGCCACACTGGGCGAGTGCCGCAGACGGAAAATGGACCTTCACGCCCGATGGTGATTGGACGGGCGGGGCATTTGTCGGCGAGCTCTGGCTCGCGCATCTCGCTGATCCCCGGCAGTTCCCAATCGAAGACGCCCGTGCTGCGCTAAGTCGAATGTTGCCGCGTGCCGAGCGGCTTACGGCCTTCAAAGGCTTCGGCTTCTATCATGCTGGCGCCCTCGGCAGCATCTTGTGCAAAGACGAAAACGCACGCGACGCTGCTCTGACAGCGGCGAGGTCGCTTCGTGATATGTTCGATCCACATCTCGGACTGATACCGTTGGGCAGCGATGCCGAGGAGGCGAACGCAGTCGGAGCCTCCGAGAGCAGCATCGACTCGCTCCAGGCGACAGGCCTGCTCTATTGGGCCGCGGACGAGCTTTCCGATGCCGGGATGGAGGAGGTTGCCAATGCACATCTGCGGCGTGTTCTGGACATCCATGTGCGGCGGGACAATTCAGTTATCCAGTCGTCCACCCTCTATCCCCACACCGGGGAGGTACTCAGGACGCACACGCACAAAGGATATAGCGATATCAGCACCTGGGGCCGGGCGCAGGGATGGGCGATGCTCTACACCGCTCACGCCGCCATGGTCCGCCCGGACGAGGAGCTATGGCGCGACTACGCCGTGCGCCTTCTTAACTGGTGGATCGACCACGTCCCTGCGGATCTCGTTGCCTTCTGGGATTTCGACGATCCGGCGATCCCCAACACTAGCAGGGATACTGCGGCCACTGCTATCGCTGCTGCCGCAGCGCTGCGCCTCGCATCCGCACTTGGTCCTGAGCGGGGCGCCAAATATAGATTATTTGCCGAGCGCACAGTTACTCAGCTGATCTCAAAATACCTGACGCCGACTGGTCCCGATGACCGGCGACCGCCTGGAATGCTCACCGGCGGTTGCTTCACCCGAAAGGCAATCGTGCGCGATATCGATGCGGCCCAGAACGTTGAACTGATCTTCGGAAGCTACTTCCTGTTTGAATGTCTTGCCATTTTGACGGACCTGGTGCCGCCTGGCTGGGTCTAGGGGGTGCCGAAACGCTCCGACCAAGACCTCAAACCAAACTTGTTCGTGACGCCACGGCAGTCAATCTCCAGTCCTTGGAGGTTTGCGATGGGCTGACCGAGTTCGAGAGCAATTGACTGCCTCCTGTCCGGAATCCTCTACATGAGAAATGCGAAAACTCCCATTTATCGCGGCTTGTTCCCGGTTGCTCCGACGCCGTTTACGGACTCGGGAGATCTCGATCTCGAAGGGCAGCGGCGCGTTCTCGATTGCATGATTGATCAAGGCGTGGACGGGATCTGCATTCTGGCCAATTACTCCGAGCAGTTCCTGCTCTCTGATCAGGAACGTGACATTCTGGTCGAGCTCTGTCTTTCGCATGTTGCGGGCCGCAAGCCGGTCATGGTGACCTGCAGCCATTTCAGCACGCAGATTGCGGTGCAACGGGCCCGCTATGCGGCCGAACGTGGCGCAAGTCTCCTCATGCTGATGCCGCCGTATCATGGTGCAAGCCTCAAAGCGGACGAAGGCGCCATGATCGAGCATTTCGGCCGGGTCGCGGACACAGCCGGGATTCCGATCATGGTCCAGGACGCTCCGCTGTCCGGCGTTACATTGACGGTCCCGTTTCTCGTTCGGCTCGCTTGCGAGGTGCCGCTCGCCAGATATTTCAAGATCGAGGTGCCGTTTGCGGCTGCCAAGCTGCGCAGTCTGATCGAGCTCGGAGGTGAGATCATAGTTGGTCCTTTCGACGGGGAGGAAGCCATCAGCATGATGGCAGACCTCGACGCCGGTGCGAGCGGAACAATGTCAAGCGCGTTGTTGCCGGACCTGCTGGGCCCCGTGCTCGCTCATCACAGAGCGGGCGACAGGCAGCAGGCCGCTCTGGCGTATGCAAAGGTGCTGCCGCTCATCAATTTCGAAAATCGCCAGTGTGGCCTGCGCGCTGCCAAGAGCGTGATGGCTGAAGGTGGCGTGATCAAATGCGAAGCCGTACGGCATCCGCTCGAACAGATCCATCCCGCGACGAGAGCTGGCTTGATCGAGCTTGCGAATGAGGTCAACCCCCTGGCTCTTCGCTGGGGACATTAAGGTGCGGGCATCACGCGGCGGGAAAAAGCGGCGGAAGCTGTGTACCCGGAAATTTGGATGTTCATCGCTGGGGAATGGACAGAAGGGCGTTCAGATCCCTCGGCATCCTCAAAACGGCGAGCGGATAGCCAATTGACGAAATCTTTTGGCGCCCAAACGATTTCGATCGTGCGATCATGGGCTCCTAAGGAGGGCTGGGCTTGGCGAAAGCGTTCGACATCGACCGATCCAGGGTTGGACCGTCCTGAGGTTCTGGGAGCACGAGATTGAGGACAACAGAGGCGTACTGGTGAGACAGGTAAAACGCGCCGTGAAGGGATCGCGCAAGCGCGGACGGAAGCCGTAGGCCAGAACTAAAACCGGCGGACCTTCTCATCGATGCCACGGCGCGGCGTAGTTTTAGCCGAGCCCCTTTCGTGATTTCCGATTTAAGTTGCATTGCAATATTTTCGCAACTGACTTGCTGGTCGAGATGCTATATCGTGGACGAAAGTTTATTTGCGACTTTTTATTTAGGCAAGCCGATGATCATTTTAGATCGAAAAGTGGCAGCGCTCGTTTCAGCAGCTTGTTGCTTCATGGTCGGGGGATGCGGGACCTATCTCCCGGATATCGTTGCACCAAACGAGCCGCACGCTACGGCGTTCTTGATCAACCGGATCTTGAATCACGCGAAATGCGAACTGCGCGATGCCGTGATCGCGGCTCACAACAACGATCTCAAGAACGCTCTGCGATGTCACACGCGACGACTGACTTGGCTCGATAAGGCCAAAGCCAAGATCACGATCAAGCTCATCGCCGAGGAAAAGGGCAGCCTAAATCCGGGGCTCAGCTTCAAGCAGCTGCTCCCCAGTGCAACAACGAATTTTAGCAACAGAACGAGTATCTCAACGCCTCAATCGACAGCTCTAGGACTGGGAGGACTCCTGCAAGCCGACGCTACGCGCACGGAAAACATCGACTACACTTACGACGTAGCTGCCGACTTCCTCAACAATCAAACGCATGACCTTGTCGAGCCCCGACCTTGCATTGAAAAAGGCGGCATTTTTCTCGACGCCGATCTAAAGGTCCAGGACTGGCTCGATGGCGCGACGCTGCCGTTCTTAATTTCAGCCAATGTACCCTCTGAGGTCGGGACCACTGCGCCCGACGTTCTGACGCACGAAGCAAATTTCGTCGCGATGGCGAACGGTAACATCACCCCGAGTTGGACCCTCGTAAACGTATCCGCAAACACGGCCGCTAATCTGATCGCAGCAGGCAGAACAACGACCGGCGACATAATCATATCGCTGGGCGCACCGAGCAAAGTTCCGCAGGCTCATGATATCGCGAAGCTGAATTCAGGATTCACGGCAGCGGTAAAATCAGGGAGCTGAGATAGAAGATGAAAAAGGTCCCCAGGGTCTTGAGCGCTTCAAAAAAGATGGGGCATCCGAAGGTTGCGAAGCCCAAGTCTTTGACCAGTGGCATACACTTCGCTCAACAACACGCTGCGCCGGGGGACGTTGCATGGATAGGACCCTGCAACAACGGCACACGGATCGTCTGCTATTATGATGAGAATATGGATCCATCGGAATGCAGAAATCAGCCTTGCTGATTTTTGTCCAACGGTCTCGGGCGGGAGTTTTCTCCAGGCTGTGATGAAAAACCAACTTGATTTCATTGGCTGCGAAGCCCAGCAGGGAGAAGGAGAGGGCATGCTTGAAAGATGGTCCGCTTGAAGTCATAATAAGCGTTCATGATCGAGCCAAATGTGGTAGGGTCAGTTCACCCTTTCCTGCGATAACCGAGACGCTGAATTCCACCGCGGCAGCATCCAGAACCGGCACGCACACCGCGCTTTCGCGCGCTAGGCGCACCGCACACTCGATATCCTTTGCAGCATTCCCAATCGAGATTGCCAGTGCATCTGGTCTCTCTCCCAACAAAAAGGCAGCGAAGGCTTGAAATATTCCACTGTTAGTAGAACCCCGACTGACCAGGGAACGCAGCGTTACAAGATCAATCTGAAGACGATCTGCCAATTGGCAAACCTCAGCGGCAACCGCAGCTATGCCCATAGTCATGCTGTTGTAAACGAGCTTCAGCTTGTGGCCTTGTCCGACATCGCCAGCATGCAGGACGGTCTCGCAAAACGCGGCCAGAATGCGTTCGGCGACGGGAAAGAGTGTTGCATCTGATCCAACCATCGCATTGAGAAGGCCGAGCTCAGCTTGCTCGGGGCTTCGTGTCACTGGAGCGTCAATAAAGCTTAGACCTCGTCTTTGCGCCTTTTTGGCCAATGCAATGGTAGAGGCAGGATAAGAGGTCGTGCAATCAATTATCAAACCTCCTCGGCTCATGTGCGCAAACAGCCCATCGTGACCGAGACACACCGTCTCAACCTCGCGGCTGGAGGGTAAGGACAACACCACCACACTTACGTGCTGCGCCAACTCAGCGAGCGACTTGTGCGCTCGGGCTCCGGCACCTGTCAGGCGATCAGCACCGAGCCGGTTCTTGTTGACTTTGATGTGGAGCTCGCTTTGCTGACGCAGCAGGCTGATGCCTATACCCGTTCCCATGCGCCCTGCTCCGACGAGACCTATGCACTGCTTGATCGTTGTGGAGGGCGCGTTCACTGATGATCCCTTGCTCATGATTCAACATCCTGAAAAAAGCCATGCCTTTGCAGGATGGGCACGAGCTCGTGGTGGTTGTTGATCGTGTAATCTGGATGGGCGGCTTGCAGGCGGGAGGTCGAAACAAATCCCCCGGTAATAGATATGCTCGTCAGCCCGAGGTCTCGTGCAATATTGGTCTCGACCGGCATGTCGCCGATGATGAAGGTGGACGATGGCTTCAGGTTGTGGTTGTCCATATAAAGCCGAAGTCGCTCTCCTTTGCTCATCGATTTGTACTGCGTGGCGCGACTTTCGAATGCGAGCACATCGGTGATGTAGTTATCCACCCCAAGCCTTCTCAGCTGGGATTTCAGAGGCGCAACTATGTGGTTGCTAAGAATGATGAGCAGTGCTGATTCTCGTTGCGCCAACTCCAGTACTCTGCGCGCCCCCTCACGTAAATCGGCTTTGGCCGCAAGAGGCTCGTATGTGTCGTGAAACAGTGCGCCTTCGTCATGCTCCACTGCCTCAACCTCCTCCTGCGGCATTCCAAGGCTATGATAGAGACGAGAGAGGGGAACATCACAACGATCTCGAAAGGTCTTTATATCGATGCTCGGGCGACCAAAGCGGTCCAAAATGACATTGGTCGTTTCGAGCAGCGCATAGGTGTCATCGAGCAGTGTTCCGTTCCAGTCAAACACGAGAACGGGTTTCATGATCTTGACCTCGAACGGGTATTGATAGGAAGGGTGGCCAGCAACGCTTCCAAGTGACTACGCGCGAGCTGCCGCCCAGCGGGGGTCGGCATGTCGAACGTGAAGGGTGACAGATCGATGCCCTCTAGCCTGTTGGCCAATACCGATACAAGGGCGCGGAAGGGCAGATAGGTTATCGATGCTGCTTGGATCCCCGTCGCAATATTGCTCTCAACGATTCTGAGCGCTGGCGGCTCCATCCTGTGGAAGCGGAGGCATTGGGCGAGCAGTTCGGACGGCAGCCGCTTCAATGCCTGCCAGAATGCGAGCTCGTCTAGCGTATCAATACCCATGCCGTAGTAGTTTGGCGCAACTATAGGAGGAGAACCAATCGCCCAATGTACAGCTTTGGCTCCAGCGGCAAGAAGCATCGTCGTGACGGCTTTGCTGGTATCACCTCGAATGAGCGCCTCGTCGACAATTATTACGGTCCGCTCAGCAACGGCGGGTTCGGACACTCGATACTTCCGGGCGATGCGAGATTGCCGGGCGTTGGTTCTGCCGAGCAGCGTTCGCTCAAAAAATTGCGTCGCCACTACGTCAATACGGTCGGTAACCACGCCCTGTTCGGCGAGAGAGTCAAACAGACCATCGGCGTATGGCCCCCCTGTATTTGGCATGGAGGACACGATTGGCGGCATCAAGAGATCTGTTTTAACTCGCTCCGCAACAATTCTCCCCAAAGAGAGTCCGATGTTGTAACGGGTTTGGCGATGTGAATGGCCGTCGACCGACGTGTTCGGGCTTCCCAAATAGAGGGCTTCGTAGGCGCAGAGCTTGGCCCTATATCCTCGGCAGTTCAGGGCATGGTCAACGCTGGCGCCGGTCTTAGCATCCACGCGCTGTATGCTCCCAGGCAAGAGCTCGCTGGTTTCACCTTCCAAGCCTGCGAAGGCACAATTTTCAGAAGCAAAGAGCAACAAGCCATTACGTGCTCGCATAGTCTCCAATGGTCGCAAACCGCTTCGACTGCGGTATGCAACAAGATCTCCGTCCTTATCTAGCAAAAGCGCACTAAGGGCACCATCGATACGGTCATCAAGATCGCGAAAGATAGCTTCGTAGTTTACGGGCCGGCCGTGACGCCAATATTCTCGTTCGCAAGCGTGTTCAATCCACCTCAGCAAGAGCTCGGCGTCAGTGCTCGTATCTAGCAGCCGGCCTCGAGCGAGTAATTCGCTCCTGAGTTCATGAGCGTTCACCAAGGCGCCGTCCAGCGAAATGGCGAAGTGGCGGCTAGGAATTGACTGGACGCCGCCGCCATCTCCAGTTCCACAGGATCCGCTACGGATCTGCGCAATTGCAACATGAGGCTGAAAGCCCGGGTCCTGGTCGATGCAGTCAATGCGTACCGAACTATCGTTTGATTGAAACGCCCTACCATGCCGGAGTCCGCGCCCTTGCATAACGGCAGACACTACGACACCAGCTTGCCCACGGAGTGCAAGGGTGGGAATCATTTTGTTCAGTTGATCAACGACACGCGGCGATGGTTCACTTGAAACGCAGAGAAACGCACCGGCGACACCGGACATATAGTCACTCACTTGTTAAGGATTAGCTCTGGCGGGGTATCTCGATGGCTCTTCGCTTCATCCTTAAGCAAGCGTCGTACCAGCCTTTTGCATGTGCTGGCTGGCATTTCCGGAGCGAGGCGAGTTGGAAGACAAGCCATTCTAGCGATCGAGTGGGCATTGTGTGCCGCTTAAGCACCCACGCAATGTTCGGGATGCTACGACCATGTGCGAAAAGCGCCACAGCGGACGAACAGATGCGGGCTTAAATAGGCGAGAGCTTTCTGATCTTTCACTCATGTCTTTCATTTTGCGTCTAGCCATTAAAGCGGAGAAGGATGACCACCAAGAAGAAGGGCTCTGTGCAGGCCAAAGAGTGGCTTTGATGCTCGCCTTATCAACTACTAACACTGGCAATTGATCTGGATTAGCCATGACGCACAGTGGTCGCTCGCGCGGACCCGGACGATGCACCATCGGACAGTTTGGTCAGAAGCTGCAATATGTCACCTTCAATGGTCTTTGCCCGGCGCGCGCTGCCTTATCCTCACGCTTGCGAAATCCTTTGGCTCGGAATGACACAGGCATAGAGGCGCTATCGGCAGAACGATTCGCAGGGAGGACAACGGCAGGTGCCCCTATTTGCAAGCAGTCCAGAACAAGTTTCTGTGTTGCCATTGTTGAGCCAAGGATCAGTCCGACTTGATGTTGAGCCACAACGGCGATCGCGAGCGTCAGCTCGCCGTTCGAGGTCGACTGCCTTATGAGGGTCACTTTGCCGCCCCTCCGGACAATGTTCTGTGTTACCGGGCAGGCGCCCGGCGCCCAAGACGTGGCGTCGAGCTCTGCATTTTGCGGCGAACATCAGTTCATCGATCTCGCGAATGAGGAGGTCTTCCATACATCCTCATCAGTGCTCGACAGGACGGTGTATACAGGCGAATCTGAGGCGAGCGGCGTCGTGGATCCCGCTGGCCACCTGCCGCTCCGCAAAGCTATTGCGGAGAGGATGGCGGCCGAGACAGGTTTTGATTGGTGTCCGGAAGAGATCGCAATCACCGCTGGTTCAGATGAAGCGCTGCTTTATGCAGTGTTGGCTGTTCTGGAGCGAGGCGACGAAGTTATCATTATCCGGCCCTGGCAGCCGTCGGTACCAGCGCTCGTTCACGGCGCTGGCGCGATACCGGTGTTCGTCGATGCTCAGCGACCACGATATACCCCAGATGTCAGTTCGATCCGAGCTGCCGTCACATCACGCACGAAAGCGATGATGATCAATTCACCCAACAATCCAACGGGTGCAGTTTACAATCGAACAACATTGCAGGAGTTAGCCGAGCTTGCTATCGAGTTCCGGATATGGATTATTTCGGACGAGCGCTACTCAAGATTAGTATTCACAGGCTTGCAGCGCCATGAGTCGATCGTCGTGGTGCACCCCGCCTTGAGATCACGAACGATCATCGTCAATCCATGTTCACAGGCACTGGCAATATCTGGCGCTCGCTTGGGTTATTTCGCGGCTCCCCGGTCCATCGTTTCCACCGCAAGCAAGCTTCGGGGCTATTCAGCGATGACACCAAGCCAAGAGGTGCAGCGCGCCACGCTAAGCCGCTTTCGCGCCGGCGGTCAGGTTGAGCGGGAGACATACGAACGGCTTTTCAGCGCTCGCGACTCAGGTCTTAATATTCTTTCTAATCTACGCGATGTAACCCTATCTCGCGCCGACGGCGCATTCTTCTTCTATCTTGATCTAAACAGGCTTGCATCTGCCTTGAGGGACGAGGGGCAAGTTGGAGTGACGGATGATTTTGCAAGATGGCTTCTGAAGAAAACTAATGTGGCTTGCGCCGCGGGAGAAGCGTTTGGCGACGTCAGCGGCCTGCGAGTCTCATTCGGCGCCCCACCAGGGACATTGGCGATCGGACTGAAGCGCATCGTCCAGGCGCTAAATAGCCTTAGGCTCAGATAATCGCTGGTCGAGGCTCAGATGAAGGCATTGGTATGAATATCTCCGCTTCAGCTCTTAACTACTTTCACTGTGCACTGTAAGCAGCTCCTGTGTCCGTGAACGGCGAGCATCGGTTAAGGTGTGACATGAAGGGACTGCGATTCCTAGTTGCTTCGGGCCACGTCTCCTGATCTTAGAAATAGAAGGACCGGTCGACGAGTCAGTATGCGGATCGAAAGGATGAGAGGTCGGGGCTGTGCCAACTCGCCCTATTCCAGCGGCAAGCGGAGCCCAAGGAAGGACGGCGGAGATGCGTTCCATCTGATGATGGTGACGGTCAAATCGGCTCGACTGGCGGAGCTGAGATAAACGGTGGTTAGGCGGATATGTTGAGCCGCCATGATCCCGGATCATGTGCTGCCTACCCTTTAGCCGTTCGGGGCATCCGTGTCCGGTGTCTTCACGCAACACGGGCGGCGATGCAACGATCGGCGGCTGTTCGCGAGGTTGAGCGAGCACCACTCCAAAACGAGCATCTGTGTTTTTCTCAACGTGCCTTCAGCGCCAAATCGGTGCAGACGAGCGCATCGGTGTTCCCGACACTCCCGGGCATCTCGGCACAGTTGCCAATGATACGCGCAGTTCGCTACGATTTATGCAATCTCGTCCTAGCGCGATTGCCTAGGCGCTAACTGAATTGCGAAGCGCGTTCGTTTGGCGATGAGCCATTCCGTGCATTGCGCGGCGACGATATCGTTTATCTGCTTGTGAGTTTCGCTGCACTCGTTCGCCCGACGTCGAAGGCACAAGGCGCCGCAGGTCGTGCGCATTGAGATTGTTGCCGCAGGGGCGAGTGCTTGGTCCGAAACCGAACGCGTTCGGTGTCGCGAATCGGTCAAGTCGCGTCCAACCTGCACTTTGGTCAGACAGTTGCCAGCGATTCCTCTGATTGGAACTGGCCCGGAGCGTGCATCGTGACTGTGGGAGCCCATCTGAGTCTCGCGACATGAGCAGCAGTTGGGACGCAAATCGATGTATCTGACGTTAGGTGCGGAGACTGTATGCGAATCTGCGGTATCAAACTGACCCATGACGGAGCAGTCGCGCTTGTCGAGGACGGACGGCTAGTCTTTTGTGTCGAGCAGGAGAAGCGGGACAATAATCCACGATATCAAAAACTCCACAATCTCGATGCGGTTGTTCACGCCTTGGCAGAGCACGGTTTTGATCCGGGGGACGTTGACCAATTCGTTATCGACGGATGGTGGGGCGAGGTTGAGTCCCAATTTCAGGTTCTCAGCGGGACTGCACCCATCGCCCTTAAAGCGGCGCCATATGTTGAGAGCGATGCCGAAGGACTCCTCATAGCGCACGACGGCGCTGGGCTCATGCTCAAGGAGAGCGCCTTCCCCTATAAAAGCTATCCGCATGTCGCAGCCCACGTGGCTTCCGCTTTTTGTACTAGTCCTTTCGCCAAAGCCGGGGAGCCCGCGTTCTGTCTGGTTTGGGACGGTGCCTCCTTTCCACGGCTCTACCATGTAGAACGTCGGGCAGCCAGGTTCCTCGAGTGTCTCTTCCCGCTGATAGGGCATGCTTATGCTGCCGCGGGTTATCATTTCGGGCCATACAAGCAGGCGAACCGGACCAAGTGGGACCTGGGTGTTGCCGGCAAGTTGATGGCCTACATCGCACTCGGTTCAGTCGATGAAGGCATCGTCGAGGATTTTCACCAGCTCTACGCAAAGCACTTTAGCACGTTTACGGAGCCCGTCGGTCGTTGCAGCGAGGACGTCGCGCTTGAGCCTGTCCATGCTTTCTTCGATGCCTGCGCGCTTCGGCTAAGGGCCAAACCTTCCGCAAATGTGCTTGCATCCTTTCATTGCTTTCAAGAGCGATTGCTCGTTAGCAAGCTCGCGAGTGCCATACAGAGACATTCGAGCCTTCCCGCGCGTAATCTCTGCATAACCGGCGGCTGCGGTCTCAACATAAAATGGAATAGTGCATTACGAGCGACCGGCTTGTTCGATGCTATCTGGGTGCCCCCCTTTCCGAATGACAGTGGCTCCGCAATAGGTGCTGCTTGCTCCGCATTGGCGGCGGAACAAGGTTTTGTACCCTTGGAATGGTCCGTCTATAGTGGTCCAGCCGTGGAAAGAGGGGACGTGCCGTCCGGATGGAGCGGCGCACCATGCAGCATGCGCGAACTCGCGACCATTCTTGCCAGCAACAAGCCTGTCATTTTTCTTGCGGGCCGCGCGGAGCTTGGACCTCGGGCTCTGGGTAGCAGAAGCATACTGGCCGCGGCGACAACGCCGCAAATGAAGGACCGTCTCAACGACATCAAACATCGCGAGCACTTCCGGCCAGTGGCGCCAATATGCCTGGAGGATCGGGCGACGGATATTTTTAGTCCCGGAACGCCAGATCCTTACATGCTCTTCGAGCACCTAACACGACCAGAATGGCGGGATAAGATTCCCGCTATTGTACATCTGGACGGATCTGCCCGATTGCAGACTATTTGCAGGACCTCTCAGCACAAAGTTGCCGAGCTTCTCGTCGAATACGAAGGCCTCACGGGAATTCCTCTACTATGCAACACCAGCGCCAATCACAATGGACGCGGCTTTTTCCCGAATGCGGCATCCGCCTGTCAGTGGGATCGCGTTGATCACGTGTGGTGCGATGGCATGCTGTGGACGAAACCAGGGGGCGGCGACTGAGCGCCGCCGGATACTGCTAGCTCTTCTTGATTGCCGAGGCCTCCGCCGCATCAGAAGTGATGAGACGCAGCACAAGTCATCGGACATTGCGGTGGATTGGAGGCGAGGTTGTTAGCTTAGTTCGATCGAATCCTAGCGCGGAGGGTCCATCGCTAGCTTATCGAGGAGAAATATCGGTTGCAAAAAGTCCGGCCGGAGTACGAGCTAGTGCTCGGCAGAACCGCGACGGCGTGGATTTCAGCTCGCTAATCTGGCGACTCGCGAGCTTGAAGAAGAGAGGCTCATGCCGAGTTCTGTGCAAGGCACATTTGAAAGTCGTTCTCGCAGCCGGCATGCAACCTGCTGAATATCCGGAAACGAGAGAGGCTGGATGACAAGCAGTGACATCATTCGCCTTTTACACCAACACGGGCGCGTATGGACTGTAGGAGAGAGCACAACTGTGAGGATACTGACAAAGCCCAAGCATGACGCGCAATTGTGCGTCTGGTCAGCTGGGGCCTGCGTGTCCTTACTCGGCTATCTGCGTCGATTGCGCCATTCGGCCCAATCGACGCCGGCCTTGATGGGCGCACCGTGAGCCGCCAATGAGTTCTCCGGCAGTCCATGCGGCCAAATGGCGCCTGGAAGGCAAAGCGCAAGTTCCCTTAACAACCGTGCGACGAATGGAGCGCATCAGGCGAAGTAAGGCCAATGACAAACCGTTTCACTCATACTAGGAACTTCAAATGGATCATTAAGTACTGCCGGTTTTTCAAGATGGCGGCAAGACACCGCGGGTTTCGTGGTGGATCTATTCCGAAAGGTGTTCGGCAGACATCAGCGCGATGCCTACGCCCTTTCCATGTTGATCGAACGGCAGGACAAGGTCGCGTGAGGCCCCTTCCCACCGTCAGTTGCAAAGGCGCTCTTCGATGCGGCGCAGGAACGAATCCGAGCTGAAGGACATACGCTGCAAATCACCTCCGAGCCTGCTGGTGAAACAGAGGCGCGAGATCCGTCCGAAATCCAGTTCGAATGGGCCCGTGACACGGTTGCCTGGCATTTCGCCGATATCCCGCCGATCAGGCTCGTGACTATGGTGCGGCAATTTGCCGGCCACATGCGCGCGGACATCCAGATCGCAATCGACAAGCTATTCGCTTCGCCGGTCCGCTTCTTTGGCCTGCACCAGCAATGGGCTATGGAGAAGCTGTCATTCGCGCACCTCCGGCGTGCCGGAGACTATCGCGTCTTGCTGGCGTCGCCACAATATTACCATATCGACATCGGCGAGGGTACGCCAGTCAAATGCTTGCACAATGGGCTTTGGCTATCCGAGACGAACGAGTTTCGTTACGCTGTCGTGCTGTTCTACTACCGCCAGCCAGTGCAACAATGCGGACAGACCCAGAGGAGATGATGCACATTGACATCGCGGTGCCCGCCGGCGGGGCCGGCGAGTCTTTCGCCCATGACTGTTTCGTTGAACGGGAGAGAGCGGTACAATCCGCCGGATCGTACCGTGGTAAGATCCTGTCCCTCGAGAGCGATCCGTACTACAGCGGCCGTTCGCGCGGCCTTACGGTGCATCGTTGGCCCCGGGTAGACGGTGCGGACGTGATCCTGCCCGAAAAGGTGCTTAAACTGCTCGATAGAAATGTATTGAGCTTTGTCGGAATGCGAGATGCGCTGCGCCGGCTCGGCCAATCGACACGCAAGGGCATCTTGCTTTATGGCCCGCCCGGCACCGGCAAGACCCACACGATCCGATACCTCGCAACTAACCTGGCTGATCAGACCACCTTAATAACGGCAGCCGGGGAGGTCGGTGCGCTCGGTGTGAATATGAATCTCGCCCGGCTGTTGCAGCCGGCATTAGTGGTGATCGAGGACGTCGATCTTATCGCGCGCGACCGCATTGAGATGCGAGACGCGCGCGAAGAATTGATGCTCAACAATCTGCTCAATGAGATGGATGGGCTGAAGGAGGACGCCGACATCCTGTTCTTACTTACCACCTACCGACTGGAAGAGCTTGAGGACGCGCTCGCGGCGCGACCTGGCCGGATTGACCAGGTCATCGAGGTGCCGTTACCTGATGCCGGTGGCCGCGACAAGCTGGTGCGGCTCTATGGCAAACACCTGCCACTCACTGAGCCGTTGTCAATGAAGCCGTGCGACAGAGCGAGGGCCTCAGCGCCGCCTCTATCAAGGAGTTCGTGCGGCGCATCGCGCAATCGTCCATCGCGCGCAATGGCGGCAAAACGGTCATCTGCAATGATGTCGATCAGGCACTCGACGATATGCTACCGAGGAGGGGGTACACATCGGCTGCCGCGTAAGTTTGATCATGAGCCGCGACAAGGGAGCAGGAGGCCCGTCCCAACCGCGCTAAGGTCGCGCATCTGCAGGAGCTGACGGGCCTGTGGGAACGGCGGAACTGCTTGTTCATTGGGGCGGATCGGAAGATGATCCGCTATGGCTCTAGCCGTCCTCTGGACGCGGCTCTTTCGTGTCGCCGCCACCGAGGGCGACGTTTTCTCGCCGCCCGGCCAAATTGCCAAATGAAGAGGCCCTTAAAGTCAGCTGAAAATCGCGGCCCCGGGCGCGAAGCCATTACCATCTGCGCAGAATGAATGAGGCTGGCAAATGGCACGCGCACTAACGGCGCGCGGGCGACCCGGGCGGAATGTCGAAGGTCGCGGCGCCGACACACAGGTCGAAGGACTACGCATCGCTCATAAAGTCTTGAGATACTCAACAAGCGCTCGGCGCTCGGCTCCGGTCAATTCTGGTCCGATGACGCCAGGGGGCAGCTTCGTTAAGTCGGTCTCCTTGCCCTCGAACGAATGTCCGCGGTTGCTGTTGCCAAGCAGCGACACATCAAAGTTTGTAAGGCCGGCCGCACAGCTCTCGATCGCCTTTGCTTTCGTAACAAGTCCGACCTTGACCGGGTCGAACGCACGGCTGCCGACGCAAAACGACTTCGGCCGTTTGTCTTGCGGCACCAACATGTCTCTCAGTGTCGGAACGGACCCATTGTGCAGATAAGGAGCTGTTGCCCAAACACCGTCCAACGGGCGCGCCCGGTACTGAGGCTCAAGGGCGAGAACTATTTCGTTCTTGCCGTTGCGGCTTGCACGCGCCTCGACATAGACTCGCTGGTTTTGGCAGTTCTTTCTCGGCCCCCACATTTGCCGCTTGATTTCTTCAGAAGTTCCGTTCGCAATGACCCATTGGTCGATCGTTTTGCCCACCACGTCCATCAGGGCGAGTACAAACAGAGGATCTGCGCCTTTATCGGCCAGTAGGCCGCAACCTCCGGCTTTGTTGAGGTCGTCTGCAGGATTCAATCCGAGTTGCTCGGGTAGGTGAACGCGTCGCGTCGTGAGGACGTTAGATTGTTGGCGGTCGGTGCCGATCGCAGAGACCGGCATCTGGACGACATTAAAATAATGCCGACCGCCGATCTCTACCCAATTCTTCTCGTCTTTGGCCGAGCGATCCGGGTTCTCTGTGCGCCAGAACGAGTCTTCCGGCCATTTTTTGTCGAAGGCAGCATCTTTTACCGGGCCTCGGTGGCATTCAAAGCAGTGAGCACGATAAAGATCGCGACCTTGTTCAACGAGCTTTTCATCGATCGCCCAGGCCGGGTCACCGCGAAATTTCTCCTGCGCGTCCTTCCATCGCGGTGCTACGAGCCCGGTGAAGTTTCTGCCGCCTGCATCTTCGGACGAAAACGGATCCGTGCCGCGCAGAAGATCTTCGAACCTCGCGATGTCGGATAGATGTATGGATGAGGCAAAAAGCGGCCTTCCGGGCGCGGCCGCGGTCATATTGATTTTCGCGCTGACACCCAGCGCTTCACCTGCATTGCGAACGAGCTCGTTGAGAACAGAAGCGTCATACTGAGCCCAAAGGAAATAAGGCGTGTCCCAGATCGGCGGAAAGCTCACGGGCGCATCATGGCGCGCAAAGTTGCCCTTGAGCAGTGGCTCGGAGAGCTCGCCGGTTACGGGATCGAGTAGATTGCTATAGAAAACCTGGTTCCCGATCCGGTTCAGCGCATCAAGTCGACCGAACCCTTCATCGAGATCGGACACTCCCAGTCCCGTCAAAAGGCGGTCGGTCTCTGCCTTTTGGAACTTAATCTTCTGAAGTGCTCGCTCAAGATCGCTTCGCAGCTGCTTCCGATCGACGCTCTGCCCTTTGATCTGCTCCAGCTTGCTGGCGAAACGCTCGAATCGCCATGGCAAGATCAGCGTGTAGCCAATCGACAGCCCAATGGCTCTTTCTACCTCGCCCAGATTGACCATCGCCGGCCCGCCGTCGAACCGTATGCTGACGTTCTTGTATTCGAGATGACCCGTATGACAGGCGGCACAGGTCAGACCTATCTGATCTTCATACGGGGCGCCGGTCGTCGGATCGACACCGCCCTTGAGGATGGCAAAGCCGACGGGGAGAGCATTTGGGTTCTCGGGCGCGCTTGGAGTCCAACCGGGCGCGGCTGTATTCCCATTCGGCGCATCATCGTGATAACCGTATGCGGGGGCATTAGCGGCGAAGTCCGTTGAGCTGGGGCTCGGAATGAAGCCGAGGCGGCGCAGGTAGTTCTCGTCCGTTAAGCTCATGTAAGAGAAGGATAGCTCCGGGCGTTCCAGGGCCAAAAACCACTGATAAGGGACAGGGATTGTCGCTGTGCCCTGCGATGTGTGGTGAAACCAATAACGCTGGCGGGAGCTCCAATTTTGCGGGAGCCAATAAGCGCTTTCGATTTTTGATGGCTCAGGCAGGGTCGCAGGTAACAATTGAGCGACCAGATTAGCATCGTTTTTGATCTTTAGCGCTGCGTCGCGAACCTTCTGCGGGGCGAAATACACTACGCCGGCGGCCACGATCACGACAACGACGATTGCTAAAAACAGGCCGGTGATATGAGGCCAGCGCATCTGCCAGGAAAAAAGACGAGAGCCAAAAGAAGGTCTCCCCATAGCAGGACTCCATCCATCTTTCGTGCGTCTAGCCGGCCGGCAGGCTACCGGAAACGGCGACGGCCCCTGTTACTTGTTGAGCAATTGGCTATTGATGAAGGCGACGACGTCGGCCGTCTCAGCTGCCGCGCGCCTGGTTATGGTCGCCGCTGCCGGGCCGCCGTGCAAAAAGGATGGGAACCAACCGAAGTTGCGCAGATTCCAATCTTCTTTCGGCCAGACCGCCCGGTTCACGCCAGGGATTGCGAAATTTGGAATTCTCCTGGCGAGTGGCTGTGCCGTCTCGGTGTGACAGCTCACGCAATCGGTATTGAAGAAGTGGCTCTTTTTCGTATCAGCAATGGTATTGACGATCTCGATGATGCCGCTGTTGGGCACGTTACCATCGATGAACGCGGAGGTCGAAACACCCTTACGATCAGCTTGTGGCAGGGGCGGATTTTGCAATGCCGCGTGTCGACAGGTGATCGGATTCTGATTGTTCGTACCCGGTTGCGGGACCACGTGCTTTCCGCCGATAGCGCTAAACATCTGTGCCACGTGCATGCCATCAAGCGTTGGGCCGGGGACTGGGATGAGGCCTGCTCGCGGGACCCTCAACATCGACACGAAAATCCAAGGTTCAGGCGGTACGATGCCCATCACCGCCATGGTGTTGAGGCGCTGGGGTGAGAGATGCTTCTCAATCAGTGCCTTGAGTGCATCGCGAAACGCCTTTGCCGATGCCCCCACAAGACCCGGATGCACATTCAGATCACCTGCAGTCGAGACTCTGAAATTGCTAAACTGTCCGGCCGCAAGCTGATCGCGCAAGGTCGCGACGTCACGAACGATCGCCTTGAACGCTTCGTCGTCCGGTTTGAAGCGAGGGAACGGCCCACAGCCGTCCAGAGCTGGGTCCGGGTCGAGGGTGAAGCTGAAGATAAGGTGGCCTGCAGTGTCATGGACCTTGAAGCCCTCCGGCCCATTGGTCACCGGCTGAATAATGAGCCGGATTTGTGGTTGTCGGCCAAACTGCGCTATGATCTCCGGCGACAATCCCGGCGCGCCCGGATCGATCCGGATGCCAGCCACAAACCAGGCCTCGATCTTTTTGACGGCGTCGGGAAACTGAATGTGCCGTGCACCCGAATCCGGAACGCCCGGATGCTCCGGATTTTCGGCGTTGGCGATAAAGCGCGCGAAATCGGCGTCGGAAAACAGCCGCTGCGGCGATCCCGAAGGTCCCGCAAGATCGGACACGGCGATCAGATTGGGGAGGTCGGCCGATGACTTCGGCGGAGGAAAGAGAATCGACACGTCATTGGGCGCGAGCGGCTTTGAGGCCGCTTGCGCCGGAGCCGGTCCTACCTCCAAAACTGCGGCGAACATCACCCCTGCCGCTAACAAGCTTGCAAGCCGCCGCGGAAACAGAGATCTATTGATTTGACCCCTCGCGATCATTGGAAATCCCCCGTAAGACCAAAAGTTTAAACATCAGCTGTCGAGCAATCCCGCGCTACGCGCCTTGCCAAGGCAGGTGCGCGACCGGATCAAACCCTTCATTCCTCACCGTAGAATTGGCTTTGCAAAGTCTTCAGTTTCGTCGGATGCAAGGCCTCCTCGATACAGGCGAGGAACATCTCACTGCGTGCATTAACCCGCGCGTGGTCGGCTGGATGCGCCATATCCGTTTGCAGCGCGCGCACGGTTGTCCAGTCGTTCGCACGATCCTTGAGCAATTCGAAGAGCGTTTGGCGGTTGTTCGGCGGGGATAACCGGTCGTCCTTATATCGGTGGAACCGGAAGTGAGCGAACGTAACCTTAGCCGAGATCTTTGCATCCCATAGCGCGTCGGGCAGCGTTAGCAGATCAAGTCCTTGTAGCTCGCCCAATTGCTGGATTTGGTTCTGGGCTTCCTGATACTGCTCACGTCCGATCAACTGATACATTCCCCGCGGTCGAAACAGCCAGCCGTCATCCGTCCCGGGCTGGTTGCCGAAGTCGTTGCCCTCGTAACCGAGCACGAAATCGGCAAGTTCCTTGGGACGATTGAGCAAAGCATTCACGTCGACCAGGGGCTTGTTTGCGGCCAGAAGTCTTGCGTTATTGACGTCAATGCGATCGCGCCATTTCTGCGGGAGTTGAGAAACCGCGCTATAAGAAAAGTTCTCGCTGCTGCGAGTAAAATCGGCGCTGTCGTAAGAGACGGATCCCAAAATATAGGCGAGGATACGCGGATCCGTTTCGTCGACGCGATCCCATTCCTGCAACAAGGCTTTGACCTGCTCGGACTGATAGTAGGCCATATAGCTCTTGCGATATGGAGGAACGGGTGGAGGGGCCGGCGAATGATCTTTGCTCGATTTGCTCAGCTGATGCTCGTAGTCGGCGACTTTTTGCCGATATTCATCATAACCGCGCTGTTGCAACCAATTGCTCTCATAACACGCAAGTAATGGCTGCGGCTTGATCTTTGGGGTTGGTTGATATTCCTTCGCTAGCTCGTCGGCGTAGGCAGCCTTCGCAAGCTTGGCATCCTTCAGCGTTTCGAATGCGGTCGCGACCGATCCATTCAGAAGATGGAACAACTTCACCTGCAGGCAATCTGCATTGCTCTGCCGTTCGCGGGACTGATCGAAGTCGTCCTTCGGCACGCAGTCCCAAAAGCGGCCACTGCTCAATGAGATGATATCCTCGGTTTTCTGGGACAACGTCCAGCCGAGTGGAAGGCTATAAAACAAGCCTGTGATGTCCGTCCGGCCGAACGTTGGAAAGCGCTGAACACTTGGCGTCACTTCGGCGTCAGGCCGACGGTCGATGCTGGTTGCGTGATTGAGGGCGACATAGGTTCGGGAAGTTCGCGTGCTCAGGAGCGCGCGTACCGGCTCCATGAGCTCACCGAACATGAATGAACCATGGTCACCGAACTGGCCACTGACGAGGGACAGCAGGTAAATCCTGAATTTCGGCGCATCGGAGGTACCCTTGATAGCGTTAAGCTTCTCGATCAGGTCGAGCGCGGTCTCAATACCAGAGTTCTCCACGTATCCGCCGTCCACCAGGCGCGCCTGCGGATGAGAGGTTATGCAGTCATTTTTGACTGAGATGGTCGCCGCCGGCGTCACCCACGGGAAACGTGCGCTTGTGAAAGCGGCTGTGCTGAGCGGAATACGCAGCGAGTGGCTCTTGACCGTTTGGTCCGTCCCAGTGCCCGCCCGTTCAAGTGCTGCAAGAACACACAGGTCCGTGTCTTTGGGGTGCAGCGTATCGAAATCAAAGGGAGAGATGACAGCCCGTTTGCCGCTGCCCGCATCAGTCGTGTTGAACAACAGCGCCGGCATGTTGTTACCGGGCGCCCAATGGGACTGAAAATCAGCCCTTAGCAGATTGGATTGATTGCCGCCGCCCTTGTTGCTGCCAAAGATTCTGTCACCAGCGTTCTCCAAAGTGTATTCGAGAAAGCGCGCGCGATCGAAAGCAGGGATCGCGAACGGTGAAAACATCTGAGTGAAGTCAGTAAACAGAAAGCCGGCAACCAACGGCGACAGAAAATCGGTTGCCAAGACGCTTGCAACGCGCTGCTCGACCGGACCAGGAGCATCAAGATCTTGCACCCGCCCAACACCCGCCAGGAAATCAGCGATTTTTGGGCATGTCTTGGCGTCGACGGCATTCGTATCAAGGGACAAGTTTTCGGCGTGGAGCGCAGCGGCGAAGATTGCCGAACCGACGCTACCCCCGGATACACCGCTTATCGCAAACAGATGTTGGCGAAATGCCGGACAGAGATCCTGCATCCGTGCAAGAAACCGCGCCGCATTATTGGCGGCATAGATCCCTCCGCCTTGAGCCGCCACAATGAAGACAGGGTATTCGCCGAGCCTCTTGGCTTCCTCCACCCGGGGCTTTTGTAAAAGCCACTCGCGGAACGCGGCGGCTGCGGACATGCGCGCCTTCTCCGGCTGGCCGTTTGCTTCAGAGACAGTGCGCAGTTCGTGGTCGTCACCTCCCAACAAAGAGGCAAATAGAAACAAGCTGCCAAAGACAATCGGAATGAACGGAAACGTAAATCTGATTGTTAAGAGAGCGAAATGGACCGTCAGACCGATGACACAAACCGCAAAAAGGGCGATCACGCCGAACGAACCGAGAAATTGTGCGAGCCTATCCGGAAGTATGAGGAATGCTGCCGTCAACAGCACGATGCCGCCGATCGAGAGCGCGAGAAACCTGTAACGGATGAAGTAAGCGTTGTTGGCACGGCTCGCGAGATTGATCGAGCGATCTCTTGATCCTATTCGCCAAGTCAATGCCACGAAACAGACGAGCATGATCAGCAAGGCAAGTGCGAGGATGAACAGCATGTTTCGCTCAAACGCGAGCGCCTGATCCTGAATGCGGAAGATACTTCCGACTTCCTCGACCTCGCCAAGCTTTCGCGCCGGCCGCGAGGCGAATTGACCTGCTGTGGCGGCGATGATTGGCAGTGCTCCAAGCAACACGGGAGCAAGCTTTAGATAGAAAGCCAGGCGCCCCGAAGGCTTGGGGACTTGTGGCAGGGATGCAGTTGTGAGCTGAAACGCGCCTGCCCAAATAGCCAGGGCAATCACGCCCAAGGCAGCGAACTCTTTGAAGGTCACCCAACCAAAGTCGTCGGCGGCTATCCGGTAGAGCTCCTGAATCTGGTCTGGCAGGTAGAGCAATGCCGAGATAGCTACCGATAGGACAATTATCCATCGAAGGTTGCGCAACAAAGTAAACAGCTGCTCCCGCACAATCATCGCGTGATCTCCTCACACTTTATGGAGGTTGCTGGCAAGCTAGTACATCAGGCTCGCGTAGCAGGCATTCGCGCCAGCTCACATTGAAAGCATCCCAAGCATTAGGGGGCCTGAAAAAGATTGAATTACGGTCACGCTCTTAGGTAGCGCTTGTAATATTGCGCACTTCCCTACAGGAGTGTTCCAGGTTTGTCGATGTCTTCTATGCAGCAATCGCAGGATTTTCCTCCGAATGGCCGCGAGTTGCTAATCGCAGCGCACTCGATGGCTGACGTGTGACTCCCGTTGAGGCGGATGGCAAAGCGTGATCGCAAGCGCTCAGTACGAAACGCGCCGTTGCCAGTTGGAGGAATGCGCGCTTTGCCAGCACAGGACGCGAGATGGCCCGCGACTAAGCTGGGATCGAATGGTCCTTCCGAGAGCGACGTCTTGCGGCTTGAAAAAGGGGCCTCGCGCTCTTGTTCAGCGTGACTCTGGGCAGAAACGCAAAAAACCGGCGCCGGTGCTGCTCTAGGCTGTGGGGCTATGAAGTGAGACGCTGTTCACTTCGCTGGCCCAGGCCCGGGTCGAACTCGGACATTGGAGCGTCGACTACAACGATACGCGACCCCACTCGCAACTCGGATGGAAAACACCATCGGAGTTCGCCTTCACCTGCAATCCGCGACGGGATCTGGCGCTGCGCTTCGCCGATGGCTCCGCATCAGCTCCCGTCGCTACCACCGCCCATTCGGGTAAATCCAACAGCCGGGGCGAACTCAGGACTGGATAAAACTTGGGGGCAAGGTCAGACGTAAAGGTTGACCTGAGGCATCCCCTTTTGTTCAGATCGCGTCAAAATCGTATTGCACGACGACGACAACGAAACTACTCTTGAGGGAATTGTGATCTCGTGCCGACCTGATATTGCGCAGAGTCGCCCTTGCAAGAATGCGCGAGCGACCGATGCTACTGGACTGGGCCGCATTCGGGGCAATGAAAGATTGGAGTGTTCCCGAGGCGCCCGAAGACTCCTGAAAGATCGGTATGAACTCTGGGATCAGTAAAGAAAACCGAACTCTCACCATAGCTGTTATTGATGCTCCATACGACGCGACCGCATTGGCAGGTGCACTTGCGAACAGTCCTGTCAGCCTCGCCGACGGAAGCTGCGACAGTAGTCCGAATAGTGCGTGTGATCACGGCACATTCATCGTGGGGCTACTGGGCGCCCGTCCAGACACCTTGATACCCGGCTTGTGCCCTAACTGCCGGCTCCTGCATTATCCATTGTTCGTCGATGCGAATTCGCCATCCGCCAGCGTTGACGAACTTGCGACTGCGATTGCAGTAGCTGTTAACAAAGGGGCTCGGCTTATCAATCTCAGCCTCGCGATCGTCGGTACAGAGTCCGGCATCAACCGGCGGCTTGCGGCCGCCTTAGATTTTGCCGAAGCAAATGGGGTTCTCTTGCTAGCGGCAGCCGGAAACCAGGGCGGTCTCGCCATTGGACAGCTTTTGACCCACCCAGCCGTCATACCGATCGTTGCTCTGGATGCGTCGCAGAGCTTACTGCCGGAATCCAATTTCGGTCCCGAGATATCCAATCGCGGGGTTGCCGCGCTTGGACGAATGCCGGGCTATGTTCGCGGCGGGGGCATTACCGTGATGTCGGGGACGAGCGTCGCTACCGCGGTTGCAACAGGCATTCTGGCGCAAGTGTGGTCGGCGCGACCGCATATTGATAGCGCCACGCTACGATCCGTCCTGGCAGGCCTTAGTCCGCGCAACGGATCGAAGCCGCCCATGTTGACCCGCGAAATCGTGTCGGCGACGCTCGATCGGATAGTTCCGACTGCACTTGCCGCCACCGGAGCTGTCGAGGTGAGAAATTATGCGAGCCTGCAGGGAGCGACGACAATGGCCTATGGAAGTGAACAACCGGCTCTATCTCAGGTGGCTGGCTTGATCGTAAAACCGCAGACGGTGACACCAGCGGGATGCGGCTGCGGGGCTCCAGGCGGAGCTTGTACCTGTCATGGAGGCCAGCCTGGACGCAGCGGCTTTGTCTACGCGATTGGCACGATCGAGGCAGACTATCCAAACGCGGCCATCGAGCGGGAGATGCAAGCGCTGGCTCTCCATCTGGGCGTGGTGTTCTCGCCCGATCGAGACCTCACCAAAAGACCGACCGAGGATCGACAATGGCAGCATGCGGTTTTGTCGAAGGACCCAAAGCTAACCAGGTATATCGCGCGGCAATTGCGTTGGCGCCTGACGATCGAGGATTTTCCTGTCTTCGTGCTCAATCCGAGCGACCCGAGCTACTTCGACGACCTGATCGACGCCTTAGAGCGGCCTAAATACACCAAACCCGAACGCCGCGGAGGCAAGAAAGCCGCGAAGGAAGCGCCGCCGGTTGAGGCCCCCTCGATCAACGCCGAGGACCTGGACGTTGTAATCGGTGTCGCGGGGGCGCAGACGCCGGACGGAATCGCGGTTCAGGTGGACCAGATTTTTCAAGTGAAGCGTAATCAGCTTAGCGTAGACGGATTGCCCTCTTTCTCGCAAGTGGCCGACAATCATGGTCTATCAGACCAAGATCGCGCCTATAACTTCCTGGCGGCGCGCTACACGCCACCGGCGAGCCAAATTGATGGATACGAGCTATCGGGCATGCGCGTGATACCGTCGCGGCTCGGCGCCGATATTGGCCGCATTATGAGAGCTATTTATACGTTCAGGAACGCTACTGCGTCCGAAAAGGAGTACTTCGTACGCGTCGATGTGACCCACGAATTCCCGATGATTGTCAGCCCGATGCAGCTGTATCTGGAAAGAGGAGAGAGATTATGAGATTGATGCCTACGATCGATGACAACATGGTTGTTCAATTTCGGCGCACAGGAAAGCAGCGCGGTTCATATCGACCGGTACGAGGCGGCCACGTGGCTGCCGCCCAACGCGTTGTGATGCAACGAAGCCCCGGATGCTCGTTTGCCGGTCAGGGATGCATCACACGCAGGGGAGAGGCAGGTATTTGTGACGGGCACCTCAATTGCATTGCTGATCCATTTCCTGGCGGGTTTCAACTCTAGCAAGATCGCCGCGTTCCCGCCGGCCTCAAGGCAGGCTTTCCTCTCGCCGGAAGATTCAAACCACCTCCTTGCCTGTCCTTGGAGGCGGTCTTGCTTATGGAGAGACGCGTGTTATCAGTTGCAATTCACGGCTCTTCAGTTGGTCGATCGCCAAGACGGCTAGCTGCTCGGCATAGCTCGTGGTCGTGGCGGTGACGCGATTTAACACGAGAAGATCGCCTCTAGCCTTTGAGCCGATCGCGACGCGCGTTCCCCCAAGCGCCGCGCCGGAAAAGACAAAACCCTTGAGCGCCGAAAGAGCCGCCAACCCCTTGCCTTTGGGAGCAAGGGCAAGGCCTACGGTGACTTGGTGAGCGTCCGTACGCCTCAAGGTCCCTGTTGCCGAAGCATCCGCGACCTGGAACGCGTTCCCGACCGGAGCAAATACCACTTTCGGCATCGCGATGAGGTCGATCATAGTCGTGAAAGTAAGCTTGTCAGCCATGACCGGAGCGCCACTACCGCCTGGATCGGCTTTGTTTGCTGCCAGACCATCAAAGAAACTCAGTTCAAAGAAGGTGTATACGGTGTTATAGATTCCTACGCGGCCGGCGATCGGATAGATATAATTCGGGCTGAAGGCAACGTGTCCGTCGCAATACTGATCTCCGTTGGGTTTTGGCGTGTTCAATTCCCGGAGCAGAAAACCGACCGTGTCGGTTATCGTAAATGTTCGCTCGTTTTGCCGCGTCCGGTTACCGTCCCCAGTGAGGCCGAGCGTAAATTTATTTAGCCATGGCCCGACGAAGTTGGCGGTTGCGCCGAGATTGTTATCTTCGGTCATCGTAAGATCGAAAGTGTACCCGACGCCGGCGGAGTAGATGACCTCGAAAACATTGCGAATCTGAGCATGGGCGGCGTCAGGAAATGAACGACGCGCGTCGAAGCTAGCCATCGAGTCGCGGTTCTCATTAAATTGCGCGACAAGATCGGCGGCGATCGCACTATTGCCATGGACAGCCAGATCCGTGAGATATTTGATTATAACATCCCTTGCAGCATCGCGTGTTTCGCATCGGATTTGCTTTACGATGTCGGCTGTACTGAGCCCGGTTACGTCCTCGGGCACGGGGTGAATGGCGCAGCCAATCAGCAGCGCCGCCGCGACAATAGCCGCAATCAGCCGGATCCACATTTGCTGGACGCTCCTAATAATAAGACAAACTAACTTTAAAATACATTCCCAACCTTGCCGGTTGCGATGAGATACTATTCTCCCTCTGCGAGCAACACGCGCGGATGGAACGAACTTTGAAAAGTGCGAAATGTTGCCGTGAAGCAACATTAAGCGAGACCTATGACCTTCGTCTCACGGCGCCGAATGAGGGGGCTTATCTCAACGACACCGGTTTGTGTCTTATGTGGAGCGCTTGCAGTCGAGAGACGTTGAATTGCTCGCAACCTGGCTCCGCCAATTCCTTCGACTTCATTGACTCAACAAAGAAGTTTGCCAGCTCTTTAAACTGGACATCGTCAAGGAGTATTTTCCGGAACGCTGTGAGCGCAGGGTCGCTAAATGTCGGGCTCATCGCGTTTTCGTTGCCTCTTCGGTTGCACCCTCTGGCCAACTAGGGCTCGCGAAGGGCTTCGACCAGGAGCGCCCAATCGGCCGCCGTGACATCGAACGTGTTAGCTGCAATTTCGAGCGTGAATCGTCCTTCAATGGGGAAGGTACGATTGGCCACCATTATCTTCGGTCGATGAGTCTCGTAAATTTCGTTCAGCATACGCCCAAAATCAACGAAGAGTTGGGGCAATCCATCAGGTCCATTTTCGGCTGTTGCCCGACAACAATTTACGATTAGAAACTCAAAGAAATTTGCTCTTGTAACAGCGATTCTCAGCCGGCCCGCGCCCTTTTTGACGCTTCGCAAGTGTGGAAAGCTGACTCTCGACATCAGGTGCTGAACAGTTGCTAGCGTGGCGTCGCGAAACTGCGGAGCGTTAAGGTTGAACATAATGGTGTCGATTATAAAATAGAGCGCATTGATCCCCCGCTCATGCATTCCTCCTTCAGAGGCGCGCATCGGCAAATCGGTCGTGATCAGCGAATCTAGCGTTGCGAGAGCACCGCGTTGGTTCTCAGCATCGTACAACGGCAGTGATTTGAAGAGGAGATCAATGTGCTGCTGATTCATCAATTGCCGTTTGTCATATCCCGTCGAAATCATGAAATCGTGCGCCACATTCAACAGCATCAACTTCAACTCGCCGGCGTACCGACGCATCTGATCGAGAGCAAATTCAACGAACCTCGCGAAATGCTTTCCCGACTTGAGGAAATCAACAATTTCGTTGTTAATCGTTGCGTCTATCGTGCCCAGTGTAAGGCCAGCTTGTGCGGCGTTTTCAAATCTCTTCGCCACGAAGAACTCTAAGAATGACCGATGAGCAAAGTAAAAATTGTCTCCAAATTTTCGTTCGATGAATGCGCCTGAAAAGAGCTCTCTTAAGACGCCCTCATCAGAAGTTTCATATTCCACAGGGACGACACGCCTGATTATCGTGGTTGGCACCTCGCGTGGGTTGAAATTGAGGGCTCGGCCACCTTCCTTTTCCCATAGCCACCACGCTACATCTTGAAGGAATTTTGACCGCTTGCCGCCGTCTATGGGGAGCCTTTCTTGCTTCTCCATTTCGCGATCTAGGGTGAGTTGAGTCGCGATTTCATAAAGCTCGTAGACGCTGAAGTCCTTTAGAACCACGCTTCGATTGGTGGCGATATCTGCGAAGATGCGTAGGTGCACCGGTCGCTTGAAGTCGTCTCGGTGAGTTAGGGCTTCAAATTCGCGAACGCGAGATTCGACCCATTCGGCATTCGCGCCCTCGACGCTTTCGCCGGATCGCTTCAAGTGCTTGGTGAGATATCGTCGCAGGAACAATTGAGCTTCAGACTTCGAAAATGGCTGGATAGCTAGCTCGATATATTCTGGGCTCCCAGGGATACGAATCGTTTGCTCGCCAGATATCCGAGTGCCGCGCAGTGCCCAACTGTGCTCTTGGTCGGAAAGAAACGCGTTGGGCCGACCAGCAACGATGACGCGGGAATTCTCTACTACGGTGCGGTTAATCTGACCGAAGTTGAATTTAAACAAATCCCAGGAGAGCGCATGCTTCATTTCGTCAAAGCCGTCGAAGATGAAAACGAACTTGCCACGACGATTGAGGTTCATGATGTCTTCGAAGAAGTAGTTCGATAGACGGTAGCGTGCGGCCAGCATCTTTCCAAGCAGGCCCTCTAACTCCTGCTCTTTAGCAATCTCGGAGAGCCGCACATAGATCGGCACACGCTTCGAGACGTCGTTGAGATACTCCGTCCCGAGTTGGTGAATGAGATACTTGCAGAATGAGGTTTTTCCCATTCCGTATCCACCAAGTATCGCGAGCGGCCTACCGTCGTCACTGTCGATCCATGAGCGGACCTTCTCGATAAGAGGTTGATCGCCTGCCACGCGTTGTTCTACGTAATAGGCTTCAAGGTCTTGTTCTCGAAATATTTCGATCAGTTGTCTGACGTAACGGCTGAAGCCGAATTGGCGCTCTTCAAATTCATCGATCGTAAAAAGACGGAAGCCAATCTTCGCCTTTGCAAGATTCTTTGCGTCCGGGGTGAAATCTTTTCGTGCAATCAGCCATACGGCGTCAACGTCCTTGGGAAGGAGAGTTTCATACTCGGTGTAGACGAGGGCAACGTCCTGTTGGCCTAGGTTACGATCGATGTTTTTACATTCGATCGCAATACGCCTTCGTTCAAGTTCGTCCTCGAAAACCGCTAGGACATCGACGCGCTTTACGCCGATCCGGATTTCTCGTTCGACCTTAACTCCTCGCGCCTCAAGCAGGGCGATGACGTGGTCACGCAGATCGTCTCCGACCGCAACAGGGCTGCTGCGTTCAGCGTTTGAATCCTCTTTACTGCCTGCATCCATCTCCACGGTCTCCCCCGCTGCCAAGTCTGGTTTGGGCAATCTATCATAGTTCACAGGCCCGCCCCCAGACCGCCGTTGTGCGGGCTTGAAGAATCGTGCAGAAGTTGTTTGGCTAGGGCGAGCGGTTGACGGATCATCGCGGCATGGAGGAATGGCAAGAACGAAACTCGTCGAAATCGTTTCCGCATTGATGAAGGCCATGAAGTCACCAATTGCAGTGCTGCATTCTCTGGTCGCGGGTGCATTTGGAGGTTACCCAGAGACGGCCGAGTAGCGGGCCGAAGCGTGGTCCGGCCGAGCCACTCCTGCGATCTCTGCCGGAACTGTCCTTGAAATTTTTGTTAAGCAGGAATTGGCCTCGATCGAACGAGCTTAGGAAGCTGTATGCCATAACTGCGGAATAATCGGGATTGGTTTGGTCATTGAGTGCATCTGCATACGCGCGACTCGCATCGGCAGAGATAAAGGCGGAATCGAACAGAAAGCTCGCAGAGGCGTTGGATCGCGCGGCATCCGCTGAAACGGAGCTCGTGAAGTTCAGGATGTCTCGACGGTCTCTGTTCGCTGTCGAAGCAAAGAAGCTCATCGCTAATGCTCTCAAGTCGTTTGAACGCCGTTCGATGTGGGGTTTGGTGAAGGGGGTGGGGAGCAAGCCGATTGTGCGTGGAACATCGAGGAAGTCCTGAGTGCGGCCGGGTGGGATCAAATACCTTGGGGGCATGCGGTGGGAATTGCCGTAATTCAACGCAATCAAGCACCCCTCGCCAGCTCTGTGAGCGCGCAGAACGTTTAAAAATCCAGATCGACCAAAGCTGGCGCCAAGCGCGTCTGCCCGCCATTGAAGCGCTGATGGACGCGTTGAAGACAATCTGGATTGTCAACACCGCGGCTTCGAGGATGGTTCGAAGCCAAACCTTTCGCAAAGGCTTCTGTGCCCGAGCGCTACTGCTTGTGGTAGTGTGTGGAAGGTTCTGCAAAAGCTGAGAGGCTGAAGCGCCCATGGTAAGTCCGGTGATTGAGAAGATCAGCGCTCGTAGAGGAGCTTGGACCCGCCATGACCGTGACGAAGATTAGGACGGATGTCTCCGCAGTCAAAGAGTTGTTGAGGTCGGACAAGGAGTTCTTGAAGCCGCTGATCCAAAGTGCGGTGCAGGACATTCTCGAAGCCGAAATGAGGGAGACGCTGGGTGCGGAGAAAGGCGAGCGCAGCGAGGGACGGCTTGGCTATCGCTCCGGCTATTGTCCGCGCTCGCTGATCACCCGGGTTGGCATGATCGAGCTGAAGGTGCCGCAGGACCGGCAGGGGCGGTTCTCGACCGAGCTGTTCGAGCGCTATCAGCGTTGGGAAAAGGCGCTGGTTGCGGCCCTGGCCGAGATGTACGTGCAAGTCGTCTCGACACGGAAGGTCAAGCAGGTCACGGAGGAACTAGTGGGCCATGCCTTCTCGGCCTCGGCGATCAGCGCGATCAACAAGCGGCTGGATGGGCGCTGAAAGCGTTCTGCGAGCGCAAGCTCAAGGAACCGTTTCCCTATCTGATCCTGGATGCCCGCTATGAGCGGGTGCGCGAGGACGGCGTCATCGCCAGCCAGGCGGTGCTGATCGCGATCGGGGTCGACTGGGACGGCCGGCGCCAGGTGCTCGCGGTCGAGCTCGCCAACCGGGAGAGCCGGTCGAGCTGGAGCGAGTTTTTGCAAGGCCTGAAGGCCGCGGCCTGCATGGCGTCGATTTCGTCGCCTCCGACGATCATCCCGCCTTGAAGAAGGCGATCGCCGAAGTGCTGGCCGGCGTGTTCTGGCAGCGCTGTTATGTGCACTTCCTGCGCAACGCGCTCGACTATGTGCACGCAAGGTCGACGACGATTGCCTGCTCGAGCTGCGCTGGATGTACGACCGACACGATCTTGGCGAGGTACGGCGCGATCTGGCCGCCTGGCCTGCCAAATGGGGCCGCAAATACCTCAAGCTCACCGGCTGGGTCGAGGACAACATCGAGGAGACCTTGACCTACTTCCGTCTGCCGCTGGGGCACCGCAAGCACATGAAGTCGACCAAAATGCTGGAGCGCCTCAACGAGGAGATCCGGCGGCGCACCTATGTGGTGCGAATCTTCCCCAACGCCGAGAGCTGCCTAAGGCTGGTGCGGGCGCTGACGGTCGAGTGCCACGAGGGCTGGCTCGAGGACCAATCGGTATCTGAACATGGACCTGTTGAAGGAGCACAAGAAGGAGACGCTGCGTCAGGCGGCCTGACGATGCTCAGGCCCACCAAAGGGATGGACGCCACCCCTCTCCGCCGCCGCCGCTTGCCAGCGCTGCGCTTGGGCGAGCGAGCGACGGCGGCTCCGAGGGGATGGCTTGGCCGGACCCCATGATCAATTTTGCTGAACTTGACGCACAGAACTCTGCTTGTGCGGGCATAGTCTTACGGCAAATGAACACTGTGATCAGGTTTATGAGAGAGTGCTAGCGGGTGCGGGAGGCTGTTTTGAGGGGGGTTCGTCAGGTTGCGGCGGTCCTGCGAAGTCTCTGGATGGAACTTTCGGCTTTGTTTTGAGAGGGGACAGATCAAGCCGCTCTGACGAATTCGCCGGCTGCGGATCGTTCATTGAGTCGGTGAATCAGACCGTCTCGGAAGTCCACGACCTCGATCCTTTCGGCCGCAATGAGCCGATGAAGGGTCACGTTGCAGTCGTGCTCGAATTGGCGAGCCGTGACGGGTGGCACGTACATTCGTCGCGCCAAAACGATGCCGTGGGTCGGAACAGGCGCGAGACCCTGCTCAAAAATGCGGGGTACTGTCTGATCGTAAACGCAGAACGCGCGAACACGCGCGTTGTTGTAAACAATCATCTCCTGCCGCACCGACACGCACACAAATCTGAAAATCGCTAGGACTTTTTTGGTCGGCTTTCCTGGCTTTGTTGAGAGAATATCAATCGCCAAAGCTTCGACCTCCGCATCATTCGCGCGTTCACGTACAATGCTGAGCCCATCTTCATAAGCCTTGGAAAAGGCCGCCCGCGCGAGCCTTCCATCTGAATCGACGTCCACAGGATCGACGAACATTCGATAGAGCGTCTCGCCATTCTGGACGATGCCCGGCGAACCATCGCCTACACTATGCTGTTCGCATTCGCAGGCCGGACAGTGCTCTTCCAAATCCCTGGCGAGCCTACGCCCTGTGCCGCCCAGCCATTTTCGACACTCCGCGCAACGCATCAGACGATGGTGGGCAGATTCATCACGGTGGTCAGAAACGCGTTTACGTCAGCCGAATTGGGCGGCCCACTGACGAACTGCGATGGCTCGCCATCTGCCTTCGAGTAGAGTTCGACATTATCATCGGGAAGGAATGTGATCGAGTTGAACATGCCATCTTCTTCGAATTCGAGAATAGCACTGCCGTCTCGCCCTAGGGTCGTCAGGGGAGCGGGATGCCAAGGTTCCAGCTCGGCCACATAGGAAATCGCGCGATCAATAGCAGTCTGGCTGGGCGCCGCTGCGCCGTTGCCGTCCCAATCCTCATTATAGCCACGGAAGTCACGAAGCCGCGCGATACCACGATCGAACCCTGTCGGCGTCTGATACCTTAGCCGCTCATCGAGCACTTCCGAATTCCGCGTCGCAATCGGGCCGCGAACAGCCGAAGGGGCTTGCGATGCCTCGCTCACCACCGGCGCCGTCCCGAGCAAGAAAATCATCGAGCCCGCGACAGCGTAGGGAGCAAGACGTTTGCGCCTCGCAAAAGCAGGCGAGCTGCTGGGGGAGTCAATATCGATTGAAAATGGGGCCGCCGTCGAAATGCCGGTCATGAATCAAGTCCTACGCGCATGGCTATATCGGCGCTTACGATTTCCCTAAAAATCTCAATACAACGATCGTGCATAGATCTGAACGTCGACAACTGAGATATAGCTGTTTCGCCTTCATTTTCAAGCGCTTCAGAAGAACCTTCGAGCAGGTTGCTCTGTACAGCCGTGCCGATCGAGATTACTCGAACGGAAGTGTCGGGTGTAACCTGATGTGCTAGATGCATCATGCTCGCGTCAATATTGACCTGCACCAGACGCTCCCTGCATCCTTGCGCGGCCTCGAAAAAGCCGGTATGAGAATGCCACAACCTCTCATTGTCAAAAGCATGCGGCACAATAAGCTTGGAATCCGCATTGAGCATCTTGCGAGCTGTTGGTTTCCCCGTCCCCGCGAAGCGAAAGTTATCCTTGTATTCAAGCCGCAGATTATCGACGCTGATCGAATACAGAGCGCTCCGCAGCGGCGGCTTGATCAACTGCTCGAGCCGCTCGGCAAACGCGGCCCAGCTCGTATACTGCATCGCCTGATAGACCAGGCCGGTCCGCCCCACCTGCAAGCTTTCGAGAGGGCGCTTCTGCATCCCTGCTCCCGGCATCGAAACGGCAGCTGTGCGTAGGAAGATCATCGCCTCGACGGCTGGGGCGCCCGGAGGCGCCTGGGGAGCCTGATTAGGACCCACCATAAATTGGACCGAGTTAAGGACTTGCTTTTCGGTCAGGCCGGCGGCCCTGCAAACGGCATCAGCCTCTCTGACGGCTCTCTTCCAAGCGACTTCGGTCAGCGGCTCGCGGAAATTCACCGACGCTGCCACGGTCTCGATCGAATTCGCTTCGTTGAAGGGCGTCCAGTCCAAATCTGGGGCAATATCGTTCATGGGGCTTCCAGGCAGGATCGGTGTCGAGCGTGTCAGCTTCGGACGCTCGTGTAAACTTACTGTTAGATCTGGGTGCAGGTTATCGGCGCAGTGCTTGCTTGGAGAGGCTCCTGTGTACGGCCGGGGCCCGCCATCCGTTCACAGCCGAAAACCTCTCAAACGACGGATTTCATTAGAGTACTTGTAGCAGAAGGTGCGCGCAAGTAGGGCCAAAAGCCCGCTGGGCTGCGGGCTCAACCGTATTTTCGGGTACGCGACCCCGCCAATTGGGCCCGCAAACAGCTTGGGATCAGGCAAGATACGCCAACAGCCAGAGAAAGCCGGCGAAGGCGATCCAGCCGAGTTTCACGCAATATGCCGGCGATATTAATTTTACATCATATTTTGAAGGCATGAGTTGAAACTAGTGCGAGTGAATCAGCGCTCGTCTAGCTGCGCCGCGACGGCCGGAGCGCAGTGATCTGAATGACTTCGACGCGCGGTTGCGGGTCGTGTCGGCAGAGACGAGCGATTTGGTCAGACACAACTTACCTGCGCGTCAGTCGCGGGGCTGGCAAAAAAATCCGAGACTCTAAGCGCTCGGATGCAAGCCGGGTGACAGGTCAGCTGGTCTGCCAAGCGAAGCTGTCGTCTAAGTCCTCCTCAATCACCCCGGCCGCGTATAACTGATCGAGCAGGTCAGCTACTGCGAACACGCTTGTTCCGTCGGTCGTGACCTGCCTTACCAGCTCCGAGGCTGTGCAGTTGCCGTACGCGATTAGATGTCCAACGGAAGCCCCAGCGGCGTCGTCGAGTATCCGGTGTTCCATATGAGGTGAGCGGAGACAAAAGGATCGGTTGCTGGCCTTGAATTGCAGGTCCCTCCGGAAGCGGATTGGCAGTTCGGGAGCCGGACTCTCGAGCATATGCTGGTCAATCATGCTCTGCAGCCCCTCCCGGAACTCGTCAGGCGTCCTGAAAAAGCGTTCACTCAAAATGCGGTAGCCGAGGGGCCAGCGTTTGCTACCCGGCACAGGCGTCACCAATTGTATACGTCCCTGCAGCATATTTACGAGAAAGCCGGAAACACAGGCGATCGTCGTGTGATCTTTCTCCAGCAAGGCGATTGCATCATCTTTTTTGGCCCTCCTAAATTTCTCGCCGCGATCACGCGCGCGCCCGGCAAAAGCCTTTGCCGTCATCGCCTCCTTACCCTGCAGGACAAGTTCGACACCGATCAGCTCCTCAGGCGAAAACGCCATGTGAATCTGGTCTAGATGTCTTGTGCTTAGCACGGAGAAACGATTAGTCACGGTGCGATGGCGCTTGAACACTTCGAGCACGCGCGTGGTGAGTGCGCGATCCTTGAGCGGTGCCGCCGTCGTTGTTTGCGGCATCGCGCCTGTGATCTGATAGTAGTCGAATAGAAAGCGGTCGTAGTGTGGGTTGTCCATAGGCTCTGTGGCCCAGTAGCAGAAACCAGTACAGGCCGCCGAACCAAACATCTCGCTCGTGATACCGACCACGCCGCGCCAAAGCGCTGCATGCTCTTCGCTATATTCGTAGTAGCCCTTGAAGCGATCGGCCGAGAGGCCGCAGAACCAGCAACCGACGGTGCAGCCATAGCTCAGCTCGAAAGCGATGATGGGGTACGTGATCGACCCTGCCGTTCCGCCCAATTCATCGCTGCAGCGCCGGATTTGGCGCTCGCGCCATGCATGAAAGCGAGGGTTAATCGTCGACATTCCGCCCTGTTCGCGCAGGAGATCGCGGTGCCGCAACATCTCGCAGAGAAACTCGTCCCACATCATCGCGAGGGGCCACGGCTTGGACTCCGGGTTGAAGCGGTGTTTCAGGTAGCCGCGGTGCCAGAGCGGCAGCATCTTCATTGGGTCAACTTCGATGCCGTAGCGATCAGTTACCACTCGAGGAAAATCAACGTTCTCCGAAAGCGCCTTGCGGAAATCCAAGTCACCGGCCAGCCTCTCCATGAAGCGCTTGACATGTGACAGCGTGCGCAGTTGCTCGGGGGTGCGGCGGTCAAAGATCTGTCGGAAGTGTTCGGTGGCTGCGTTCGTCATGCCGTTACGGGTGAGCCTGAAGTGGGGCCCGAAAACAATGATTTCACTCCTGTCGGGGCGTGCTTTCAGTTCTCTTCGGACCTGATTGCTTCCTTGAGGAAGCCTATTCGACCAGAGTTGAAATTGTCAGACCGTGACCGCGACAACAACTACAATAAGAAGAACCATAGCGACTAAGTTTCGGCCCCCGTCCGCGGTTTGAATGGTGGCTGTGCGTACCTGCGAGTTGGAACGGGTCAACGCAGTGGTATGCACAATCTCACTCAAGCCAGCACCGCTCGAATCTTGCTTGCTGCCGACTAGCGCGCCGCGGTGCATCGATTCGAGTCGGCGTGGCGATCGGATGCAGCTTCTAACCTCGTCAAGCGTGAAATCGTAGCCGCGGCTCCTTCCGGCCGCTACAATCGGTGCAAGACCTGTAGCACTCTGTTTAAGGCTTTCAAGCAGACTACCTTCCTTGGCGAGATTGTTGACAAACCGTTCTACCTCAACCTGCGACATCGTCGAGCCTCCGCCAAATGTTGTCACTATGTGTCACCTGCAAGTAATCGGTGACGATGCTGCAACAGAGCAATCGGCGTGCCAAACTGAAATTGCTTCTTTTGGCCTTTTCTGACCGTGCGTATCGTCAACAAGCCGACATTCGTCTTGAACCTAACGAAGGCTCAGCAGAGCGGAATGATATGTCGTTGTCGGTGGTTAGCCCGGACCAGCACAGAGCGACAGACCAGCGCGGCATTCAGCGGAAACCACAGCGCGTCGGGGATGACCCTCGCACACCATTGAGCAATCTGGCCTCTGGTATGCTCGCTAGCTGGTGCACTTGGCTCTGGAGCGAGTGAATAAGCCGGGTATTTGCGTCGGGCTGATCGCCAATCTAGTTCGGTTCTCAAGCAACGATGGATTACGCAGCAAACCTCACTATCGCCAGTCGAATTCCGACTTGCGATGCTTGGCAATGAGTTCCCACATTTGTGGTTGCTATTCCGAATTTTCTAGCGGAAGGCGGCAAGGGTAAAAGTTACCGAACGCATTCCAGACAATTTTACGAATAATGGGCGCTTTAAGCTTACCTGAACTATTCAACCATTGTGCTGAAGCTCTCCATATTTTAGCCAGCCGTACCGCTGACACACCGCGGTCAAACGGGGAGTGGTTTGCGATGGACAATGTGAGCGGTGAGATTGCCGGACCGGGGATGAAGACTTTCGGACGGCGCAAAATGACGCCGCGCGTATGCGTGGTGGATAGCAAGCCCCATCTGCGCGCTTTCATGAGCGAGGTGCTCGAGGATCTCGGCTTCATCACCAGCGAATGCAGCAGTGCGGGCGAGTTGCAATCTATACTCGCTATCGATCTGCCCGACCTGGTCCTGCTTGGCATTGCCGCCGATCGCGTCGAGCCAGGCCAATTTCTGGAGGTCCTCGTACGCGAGGCCTTCGAGGGCAAGGTTCTCGCTGTCGGCGTGCGAGAGTCGATTATCTTGAAGGCGGTGCAGCAGGTCGGCGATGAATATGGGCTTGGGATGCTGCCGCCGCTTACGACGCCCTTTGCGGCCGACACACTCCGCGAGCGCGTGGCAATGCTGCTGCCCGAGGAGCCGGCCCCGAGCCCGGCGGTGCATGTCGGCGAGGCGCTGCATGGGGGCTGGCTCGAGCTCTGGTACCAGTCGAAAATTGACGCGCGCTCGCTGGTTCGCCGCGGTGCCGAGGCGAAGGTGCGCATGCGACACCCAACCTGGGGCGTGGTCCGGCCAGCCTTTTTCATTCCGGAGAGTCACGATCCATATTTCAGCGGCTTGTCCGAGTTCGTGATCGAGCGCGCCCTGCAGGACTGGCATTACCTTTTGGAACGGCAGAGCGCGGTCGATCTATCGATCAACCTGCCGGCGCCGTATCTGAAAAAGCCCCATGCCGTCAGCGATCTCTGCCGCCGCATGCCGATGCATCCGGCCTTTGCTGGGCTTACGATTGAGATCGCCAGCGATGAGGCGATCCACAACCTCGATTTTTTGGCCGAGATCGCTCGCGAAATGAGCTTCCACAATATCGGCCTGTCGATCGACAATCTCGGCGCCAATTGGCCGGAGCTGATGGGGCTGGACAGAATTCCCTTCATCAAGCTGAAAGCCGACCGGCAATTCGTCGCCGGCTGCGGCAATGACCGGCTAAAACGCACGGTGTGCCGTCACATCGTTGAGCTCGCACAGGACTACGGCGCGCGCGCCGTAGCTGAAGGAATCGAGAGCGGGGCTGACCTGGCGGCCGTGAGCGAGCTCGGGTTCGACCTCGTCCAGGGCTATCTGTTCGGCAAACCGATGCCACTGAAGAAGTTTGCTAGAAGCGCTTTGAGACCGACCGCGATGAAGCAGGAGTGAGGCGCGAAAGCTTACACATAGCGCCGCGCGAAGAACACGCAAACGATCAACAGCGCCGCCGCGGCGACTATGCTCCAGGCAACTGGCCCGTGCTGTCCGCCGACTGCATAACACACGCAGGTTGCCTGATGCTCGCACGCATTTGCGACAAAGGCATGTAAGCATCAGATCTAGTCTATCGCCCGCAATTGAGGAGGTTCCACGTATTTTCATACGAGTATTGAGGATACGTCACGTCGTGTAGCTCTCGCGTACTGAGATCATGCGTCCATACGAAACTGGGCGGTCCGCCGATGAAAAACCTCTGTTGGCGCAACGGCCTTGAATCTGGGCCGGTGATGACCTACGGCGGTATCGAGCTAGTCTGAATCGGTTTTGGGAATTCAACCAGCGCGTTTCTGATTCAGCATGCCGGCTGGATAGGAGGCCGGCATTGATGGGCAAGGCATGTTATTTGGATATTCGGAAGCGTGTTGTAGCGGCAGTTGAGGACTGGATGCCCCGAAGTTGGGCTGCCGCAGCGCTTTGAACTGGCCATCAGCACGCGATGAGCTGGATGAACCGGGTCGACGAGACCGGCAACGTTGAGTCAATCGGGATCGTGGCCACAAGCCAAAGGCGATCTCGGGCAAGTATACGGAAATTGGCGGTAGGCAGTCGATTAAAGGAAAAGCCTTTTCCCCATCGTACGCCTCGCGCCGGCTTTCCCTTTAATCCGCTGCGGCAGTTAGACCCACAGGGAAAGAAAGCTTCGTTTAGGATCTGAACTCCGAAGTGTCGTCGGTGTCGTGCACTCATGGCAGGGCAAAATAACCATCCGGAATTTGCGGCTTGCAGTCTGAAAGCGCAGAGACGCATGGTTGTCTGGCCGGCGCTCTGTGCCACGAAGCCAAACAGCATGCAGTCCGTAAGGAGCATTACGTCTCCTGGCAGACCAAACGCAGGCCATCGCCGCAAGAGCCTGAATTGGTGCCGAGTGCAAGCTTTCGAAAATTGGGGGATTAAGTCCGTTGTTTAAGCCGCCTCACAAGTTGCAGTCTTCTTGCTTTACGCTTGTGCCGCTAGTGGGCGCGGAAGCGAGTGATCAGCTGATGAAACAGCTCGCGCATTGAACAACTCCAAGTCGCAAAAAAAATGATTGGCATTCATTTAAGTAGTTGAGTATCTATCATACATCTTCAGGTAGACATGGATAGGCGGTGGTTTGGTCCGCTTCGCGAGTGCATGCCGCGAACCAGTTCCCATCTTCGTCTGCACATGTGCGGTGTGGTTGAATGAGGACGGCGCGGTCGTTGTTCGAGGATTTTCCAAGCATCAGTTCTGAGGCGAGGCGAACGTTGCGCGAGCTCAAAAAGAAAGCTGGTTTCGTTTCATGGACTGGACATGGATTGCGTCTATGATCTCCACTGTTCGATCAGGCTGCAAATCGATGTGGTGGCCTCATGTGGAGCGATCTTTGAGAGAGGCACTCGCCTTGTCGACACGCAGAGGGAGTTGGATTCTAAAAAACTGGTGGTGTGTATCAGAATGCGGCCGCTTGATTGAGCAGTAGTGAGCGCGCTGAGACAAATCGGAGATGCGTGTCATGAAGACTGTCTTGCCGGTTTGTCGCCTGGCACGACCACCACGGAGCGTGTTTAGACATCCAGAGAGAGGCACGTCATGAGTGGAACTATGGCTGTTGATAACATCATTCTGCAAGCAAACATCGTCAAACACTCGGACCGGCTTGGTGCCGAAATCAAGAACGTCAAGCTGTCAGACGATTTGCCTGACGATGTCATCGTAGCGTTCCGCCAGCTGCTATTAGAGCATAAAGTCATTTTCTTCCGTGATCAGGGACATCTCGACGATGCCCAACAACAGCGTTTCGTGCTGCGGCTCGGCTCGCTGACACCGGATTTGACAATGGAAGACACAATGGGCGGTTTAGCGATTCGGCAGGAGCTGCCTGATCGGGCCTGGAATCATCTCAATCAGATGAACGATGAGCGCACCCGCACAGCCATCTCGGTGCTGCGGCTCGCAGCAGGTTCGCCTTTTGGCGGCGACATTGCTTGGTCGAACAGGGCGGCCGCTTATCTTGATCTTCCCGATTCCCTGCGGATGCTTGCAGATAATCTCTGGGCTGTGAGCTTCGGCGTATCTGATCTCTCTGCGCCAGAGAAGAACACCGAACCCAATAAGCGGCCTTGGTGCGGCGTATCGACCGGAACGATATACGAAACTACACATCCAATTGTTCGTGTTCATCCCGAGACCAGCGATCGCATGCTCTCGCTCGGTCGTTCCGTAAAGAACTTCGTCGGCCTGCAGCGCTATCCCAGCCAAAGACTGTTTGAACGGCTGCAATCCTATCTCATCGCGCCCCGGAATACCCTGTGCTGGAACTGGAAATCAGGCGACGTCGTAATCTGGGACAATCGGGCGACTGAGCCGTATCCCGTGAGCAAATCAAGTCCCCCTCACTGGATGATGGACCAGTTTGCGATCGACGCCCGCGTACCGCACGTGAAGAGGCCGAAATCAAGGGCGGCAAAGGCAGCCTGACACTGTCCACATCTTCCGGATCACGTCAGACGGCTGGAAACCCAGGTACAGTTGCGGCCCTGCACTGTCGCGGAGCCGCCCGTCCTATGCGAGCAACGGCTAACCGGCGCAGCTGCCACCTGGTAGGCTTCTTCCAGGCGCAACAGCATCCACCTTCAGGCATGCTCTCTGCTCCCCGGTCAAACCGATGACGCTGCATTTTTTGATGATCCGCATCCGTTGGCTCTCGCTACGCGGGTCACTCGGTTTCATCGTCTCGGGATAGTAAGGACCGACGTCGCTCACACCCAATTCACGTCTCAAACTGGCGAGGCGTCAGATCGCCGTGATTCACATCGCGCCCGCGCCCCCGACAGAAACTATCCCGCTGGCGATCGTGCCGGCCGTGTCCATGGACAGGCCGCAATCGAGCCTTCCAGGAGCCCTAAATTGCGCCCCCGCAAGAGCATCGCTACTCCCCGATCTTCGGCCGGCCGAGAGCTCCCATCCTCTAGCCGTCGACAGCTCTGGAGGACCGATCTGCTCCCATGCTCTTGCGCACTACGTTAGGAGGTCCCTCGATGCCGTTGCGGAAGTCTTTCGGTTGGGCCATTGGGATCCCCGACCTTATAGACGACAAACCGACCAAAGCTCTAAACGGACTCCCCGAGAACTTCGGTTTCTACCGACGGCGGCGGTAGGATACGCGAGCGGCGCAAACCCTTCTTTCGAAGATGCTCCGCCTTATAACAGGCCGCTCCGACGGAGCACTAAGCGAAACCTTGTTGGGAGTACATCGGCTGGAGCAGGAGATTGGAAGGGTCGGCCGCAGATCGATGAAGCACGTGGGGGGCACCGGCTCGATTCCGCACAAGCGTTAGCAGAAAACTGGCTCGCTCAATATTACATCTTGTTTCGGCCAAGCCGTCCTGGCTTGCGCCCTCTCGACATTGGCTTGGGGGGCGTTGCACCTTTAGCCGGCTGCGTGAATAATTCGGACAAGTGAATACCCAAAGTCGAGGCGATGCGTTCCAAGAGATCAATAGTCGGGTTCTCTTTCTTCTGCTCAATGCGCCCCATGTATGAGCGGTCGATTCCGGCATCATAGGCCAATTGGTCTTGCGGAATGCCGCGTTCTACGCGGATCCGGCGCACATTCCAGGCCACAAGCGCACGAGCGTTCATGCGCAGAGGCAGCCATTCCGACGATTATGAAACCACTGGTTATAGCCCGACTATTACGATAAGCTCGTAGCCAGCTGTGGTTGTCCTCTCTAATTGCTTCGAGAAATCAGGCAATGGTGAGGTGCTGACCCAGTGCCGTCTTCTCGTTGACCACGGCAAGCGATTCTGGCGAGGGCAATAACTTGCGACCAACAACAGATAACGGACCGCGGTCAGCGTTGTTTTCGGCGCACCGCAACTAGATAGGACGAATATTCAAGCCAGAGCTCAAATGGAAACGAATATTCTCCAGTTGGCTGGTTCTGGTGGTTGCCTTTCACGAGTGCCGTCGGCCTGGTCCCCACGAACCATCATGCTCTTCCGCCAGGAACAGCAAGGACACCTCGTTGCGGCGCGCATGTGCGATCGCTTCCGGTCTGACCTGCGATGAAAAAGAGAAGGCGCAGCACGGAGCGGACGGGCCAATGTGAGCCGATATGCGATTGCCGCCTTTGGCGCGAAAAGGAGATTAGCGTGCGACCATTGGGTAGGTATCAAAGCGACCAAGAATTCGTTATCGTTGCTCTGATTTCGGCCGATTTTTCAGCTGGGTAGGAGTTTTAAGCAGTGCCAGCAGGGCCGAAGATCGCAGAATTGGCGCCCAGCGTGGACGAGCTCACGCCCTATGACAGGGAGCACGCTGTTGCCTACATGCGACTTCTTGATGCCGACGCTGCGAAGGCAGATTGGCGTGAAATTGCGCGCATCGTGCTTGGGCTTGACCCGACCGTTGAACCGGATCGAGCCCGACGCACATTCGAAAGTCATCTGACGCGGGCCAAGTGGCTAGCGGGCAAGGGCTATCGTGATCTGTTACATCGGGGTTGGCCAAAACAATGATCGGCGCGAATGCCGAAGGTCATCGCAATCATCGCAATCGCAAAAGTTGATTGTTCCATCGATTAGTTGCATCGAAGACGCGCACACGGCAAGCAAGCAGCCGGAAACCGCCACAATCATCGGGTGCATTTCCCCGCATCTGAAGATTGTGCGGGAAAGGTGTGATGGCGAATACTGATTGGAAATCTGAGGAAGCGTACAGCGGCTTGAAGACGGCAGATGCTGCCGACCTGGCTTGGGAGTGGCTACGCCGGGATCAAGACTACCAAGAGGATTATAAGCGGTTATCTCGCCGCGAACATTCAAGCGCGGCGGCGGGCGAGTTCCGACGCAAGTGGGGGCTCTCGTTTTCCGGCTGATCCGCAAAAGACTTTCGACAAGCAAGCAATCTTTTGGGCACCTGAGGTGCTGCCGACCGTACTGGCTGTGCGGGCGGCCAACCGCATTGCGCCCGAAAGTTATCCGCTCGATTTCGACAATCTGCCGGGCGGCGCGCTTCGCCGTGCGCCGGATGGATGGCATGCGATCGTGCCGCTCGGAGGCACGCAGCATCGCCTTTGGCTCGGGAAGCTTCCGGCGAGCGGAAATGCTCTGCTCGTTGATCTGCCGCTCGATGCCGGTTTCGAGCTTCGCCTAGGGGCTGCCCGTCAATTTTGGCTTGCCCTTGAGCGTCGAGCGCTCGGAGATTCGCCACTTGCCTTACCTGCTTTGAAGCGGCGTCGGGTGATCCTGGCGTTGCGCGCAGTGGATGGATGGCAGGAAGGAAATAGCTATCGCCAAATCGCGCAAGGGCTGTTTGGAAGTCATCGTATTGCCGAGCGCGCCTGGAAAACAGACGATTTGCGCAGCCGAACCATTCGACTTGTTAAGCTGGGGCAGCGCCTCATGCGCCTGCGCTGGCGAGCATTGCTCGACAAGCGCAGGGGCAGTGATGACAAGTAGTGGGTTGCGGCACGATCAATGGCTAACTTCCGTGCTGCCAGCCAACTCTTCTGCTGCCGGGTCCGATGGTGGATAGGATAAAGTCTTTGCGCTCCGATACCTCGCTATGCCGTCTTGATTGCTGCAACAGAGGGGGCGCTATCTCCGTAGGCTTTAGCTACTGGCGGCCGCGAATTCGGCAAATCCTTCAACAGTCGCGCAACTCGATTATGCCGCGCTCGACATGAACATGGGTCTCCTCCTGCCGCGGAGGGACCGCTAGACCTCAGGCAGCCTGCGCAGGTGCTACCTTCTTGCAAAGACGAGCCAGCCATCGGCAAAAAGAACGTGCGATCTCGGGGTGCGCGCTGCGATCTACGGCATAGGCGCGATATCGCATGCCGCTTGGAGTGCGGGTGCCAGGGATGATTTGCAAAGCGCCCCCTTTGACCAGATCTCCGACGATGATTTCCGGCGCGACAAGAAGGCATTTTCCCGTCATGACAGCAGCCAGAGCAAGATAGTTGTGATCATACCGGGCGCCTACTCGTATATCGCTCGAAGACAGATTCATGGCTCTCAGCCATGTCGGCAGGATGTCGGGGCGGGATGTGATGTTCAGTATCGGGGTCGTGCGAACAACCGAGAGCTCTCTGCCTCCGACCAGATTTGGTGGGCCGACGCACACGAGCTCCTCTTTGTAAATCTCCCAACTGTCGGCGGGTTCGATGAGCGAAAGATCCCGTGTAATCAAAATATCGAAATCATCCGAAGATGTCGGGTGCGCCAGCGAGCTGATGATGTCCACGATAACGCCACCCGCTTCAGAAGAGAAAGCCTGCAGATTTGGAATAAGGAGAGAGAAAGCAAAGGTCGATAATGACGTGCGGACCACGATCCGATTCGTTCCTGCGCCTGCACGGCGTCGCATTCTCTTCGCCGTGAAACTGACGGTTTCGAGCGGTTCAGACACTGCGTTCGCGAATAGCCTTCCGAACTCGGTCAGATCGCTGCGCCGTCCACGCCGCTCGATGAGGTCAGCCCCCAGATAATCCCGCAGTACAGCCAAATAACGGCTGACCGAACTTTGCGTTGTTCCCAAAGTGGTGGCCGCGCGCGTGACGCTGCCTTCGCGGGCAACGGTCACAAACGCGCGGATGGCATTTAAAGGAACTTCATCGTCTTGAGCCGCCATTGTCTGCTCCGGCGCCAGAATCAAAGTCCATCACAATATTCGATGCCCATAGCCGGATCGCTGCATATCAGTGTCCGCCACGCATAAAATCCTCGTGTGAGCGCAACACCTGCGCCGGGAGCGCACGACATCAGTGTCGCAGATCGTGTTTGTCGGGGGACTTAAATCTTTTTGCCGCGTTTGGGCTTCGGCTTGCGGCCTTTAGGTAAGGTTGCAGGTGGCGGGGCGCCCTTGGATGGCCGAAGAAACAGTTCGGAGACAGGTACGCCGAGCGTCTCGGCAAGGCGATCAAGAAGATCGACTGTCGGGTTCGCTTCTTGGCGTTCAAGTCCGCTCATGTAGGAGCGATCAACTCCTGCATCGTAAGCCAGTTGCTCCTGCGGAATACCGCGCTGGACGCGGATCCGGCGCAGATTGTAAGCCACAAGCGCACGAGCTCTCATGCGCGAAGGCAGCCATTTCGACGGTCATCAAACCACTGGCTATAACCTACATAAAAAGATCAGCGGACTGGAAGGCCTGGGTGCCACCCGTATCGTTTTCCCGAACGCTACTGGCGCGGCCTGCAAAAAGGGTATGTCGATTCAATTCACGGCGGCACAGGCCTTTTGGGCGCCGACCGAATCTCACTCGAGCTGGCGGCTCGGCAACGGTTCGATTCCGCTGCCCAACTCGCACGAACGGCCTCGAGGCAAACAAAGAAGCTGACTGAGCGAGGCGATGCTCCTCCATTCATCGAAATGGAGCTGCAGCTCCGATGAAATGAGCTGGCGCAGACGATCGCGAACGCAGCGATAGCCGTCCAGCCGTCTTTGTAGTGGTCTTAATCCCTGGATCAGCGCAGACTGCGTGTGCAGGGACCCTAATCGCGTTCACTCTCTGGACTCCGCGAATTTCGTCTAGCGGTACAACATCTTTGTGGACGTTCCGCACTCTACGTTCAGCCTGATACGGAATTTTAGGCTCTCCCGATCGCTGAAGAGGCACGACGGCGAACTCTCTTGGCTGAGGCTCAAGTCGCGCCGGTCAGGTTATCAAGTACAAGGACCAGTTCAAATCAAACGCGGTACGGCAAATCGTAACCTATTTTGGCAGCAGCCATTGGCTGCAGAAGAGTGGAGTCCAGAGAGCAAAGTCTCGCAGCGTCGACTTGGAACGCGCACGCGATTCTGCGAGGGCAAGCGGCAAGCGCCGCGAATTGGATCCGCCAATGTTTAGTCAAACAGATGGCCACGCGTATCGCTACCCACCCATGAGCCCGAGCGAATTGGGATTCAGCGCGCGCGCGAGACTTGCTGAGAGGCTTCGGCTTGGGCGTTGTCTTGACCATTCGAGCACCGGGGGCCGGCTTACCTTTAGGTCACTCAGCTGGGAGACTTCGATGTTGCCGAGCGGTGCCAACAGCGACGAGGGTGTCAGGAAAGAGTTGTTGCAGAACACGGAGAGCAGCGCAGGCGAGACTGGCGCCATGGAAAGAATCCGATGCTGCTCCTGGTATCCGGTATGATACGAAACTAGCGGGTGGTTCGGCGATTGGGCAGTGAAACCCTGAAAGCGCTATTCCTGGCCGATGTCGCAAGCCTGTTTGTCGCCGGGCACGTTTGCTCCCGTGAGGGGCAAGCCCTTGCGGTGCTACCAAGTGGTATTGCCGAGCGGTGCCGCCGGGCACCTACCTGTCCTCGTGGGCAAACCTTCAAAGACGCTGTCCCAACCTGCGCCAGCGACGTCAATAGTTAACGGCGACGTGACTCGGCGCTCAATCCCTGGAAAAGCGCTGTCCCTGCCACGCCGCCGCTAACCCTGGCGCCAGCCTTGCCCCATTCGGCATCAACGCTGGCACTTAGCCACCTAGGGTGCCGCCAGGTTGTAGGCTTAGTACGACTGCCAATCACCTACCTCAATGGGTTGGTTGGTCTGCTACTTTCTACGCTGGTCCGCTACCTCCGCGGAGAAATTGCAGATGCCCAGATACCAAACCGCCCCGCTGCATGAAAAAAGGCTTACACGCTGCCATTCATGAGAGCCCAAGAATGTTGGCGGAGTAAGACGGGAGGCATGGAAGCGATCGCTTGAAAGACCACACGCGCCGCAAAATCTAACGTCGCCAATCTCCCTTGGCACAAGCAGGCCGGGTGTCCGTGCTGAAAAAGCATGACAGTACGGCTACCAGGGTCGTTTCTCCGACACCGGAAAGCAGCGCGGGCGCGACTCGGCGCCGGTCGGTTTGGGACTAGATCGGCGCTGTCCCTGCCGCGCCTGCGCTGCAGATTGAGGTTAGCAGGAGCGTGACTCGGCGCTGTCCCCTTCTGGTTATGGCGCTGTCTCTACCACGCCTCGCGAACCCCAACGGCTCTGTATCCACCCTAGCTTTCCAAAAGCTGACAGAACCTGTGCGGCAATTCACAAACAAACAGCAACTGTTGTGACGCACGCGGACCATGCTCACTGCCGGCCGCTGACCGCCCCATCAGCCCGTGCAGCCAAAAATGAAACCGATCGCTCCCGAGCCTCGCGCAAAGTATTTCTCTACGGTATAGGCTCGGGCCGAGCACAGACTTCAACGAACCCAGTCATCGCGACCAGAAAATTGGTCTTTGAGCATGCGTGTGCGCACAGCATGATATGCTTTGGTAGTCTGTTCAGTTGAAGGACTGTCCTCAGAGAGGGGGTGGTGCGCGCCAATTCGTATTCGCTTGGCCTCAATACTCGCGAAGGCCGCATCGGGCTGCGCAACGTAGTGCCGACCGTTACCGACCAGTGTTGTGGGCCGGCAGCTTTGCCGTATAGCCCGGCTATATCGCGTGTCTAATCGGTTAAGTGGTTGGCCGGCAAGTTTTTCAAATGACGAAACACATTCGTTAGCCGCATCACCACAGCGGCAGGAAGTCGCAGTCGATCACCGTCTCCGAATAACCAGTCGCCAGGGGCGGGTTCATCAGCCGCGAATAGAGCTCAGGATCAATGGCCATCGATGAGTTGAGGCGATATCACATGGCGCTTAGCCCGCGCCGCCTGAGCTTAGGCCGTTTTCCGAGGTGCAGCCAACGCCATCGGCTCCGATCGGTTCGATGCGCCAGCATCGGGTCTGCCAACTAATGCGTGCCGCCGCGGTTACTATCGCATAGAGCGCTGTCAATTGTCACTACCAGATCTGAGTGTTTGGGGAAGCAACACTTGTATCGTAAGGTTACGGAAAGGTCGGATGCACATATGCGTCTTTCCATCAAGCTTCGAGACGCAATGCCATGGCAAACCTGAACCTCAGCTCCCAATCTTTCGCCGATGCATGCGCGCGACAGCGGACCGCCACCGACCAAAAACTCACTAAATTTGAAGCACTGATCCCGAGACGTTCAGGTTTCCAGACGAGACGTGTCATGAAGCCAATAGCGCGGGTCGCAGCAGCAACAAGGCGGGCTCGGGCACTCTCCGATTTCGACCGGTGCTGCGCAATCTGGTGGCTCTATCGCCTCCATTTCGGCATCAACCGCAACGTGATTTTGGGACTTGCCGCCGTCACGGTCGCCTAGGAGAGATCCCGCTGCGGCATAAGCGACTCGTTCACATCGTTCAACATTGCCGTTTGCATCAATCACGCGAGAATGATGATTGTCAAAGGATGATGTTGTGGCACTGTTGGTTGTCTAAACGCGGTTCTTTTTGATAGTGCGAGCAGGATAAGGCATACTACAGGAAAACACGAGAGTGTGCTTTGCCGGGGCTGGATACGCGACGGAAGACGCGGACGACTTCTACAGAACTGTATGCAAGAATGAGTCCGATAAATTTTATGGTGGCAAAGCCAGATACGCTGAGGGGGCCGCCTCGTAGGCGACTGTCGAAGAATCGAAGCATTCGGCGACGCACGTCTTGGTGAAATAGACTCCAAAAAGCGGATCGGTTGGCTAGCTCGGCTTGAGCGTTCCATCGCAAGGGACGCGGAAGATCAAGGTGGCGCACAAGGCGAAGATAGCGCTGGAGGCTCTGCGGGAGCATGCGACGGTGGGGCCGATCCTGGGGTGCTGTCCAGAAATTCGCACTTTGATCAGACGACGGCTCCGGTTTCAGAGAGTTGTGGGTTATAGAGCGGTCGCATGTTCATGTAGCATTTGGTCGGCCACGCCGTTCCGGCAATGTGCCGCAGCCGGGCCGCCGCCAAGTTGGGGCAGGATTGACTGTCGGAGAAGATGCCGACAATACGGGTTCGACGCCGAATCGATGCGCTTGAGCGGATTTTTCGTTTGAGTCTTCCACCTATGGATGTCCGGCAACGTAAAGTAGGCGAGCGTCTCGTAGGTGCCGGCGGCCTGCTGCTCGCGCCGCTGATGTTCGATTCAGCTCTTGCATCAACGGCGGCGACAAAACTGTCTTGAGCTTCGGCAGATCCGCCAACCATCACGGGTGCCTTGGCCGGCGTTTTCCGTGGCCGTTGCCGGCGGCATGCTGATCTTCGGTGGCGAGCTCAACGATTTCGCTAGGTGCCTCATGTATGTTGTGCTCGTCGCCGGCATTCTCGCGCCACATCTATTCCGATACCGAGAGCCGCTCAGCTTCCAACGCTGATACGGCGAGCGAGAGCTTGCGCACCCCGGTCCGCGAAGTCGAGCAGTACCTCGCGAGCGTCCTGTCAACCCGGCCCATGGAGACGCGCGATGTATTTCGACCGTGGCGACGGCCGAGCTCAATCAGGTCGACCAAGCTCACCGATGATGCGCAGGTTGTTGCTAATGGAGGGGCGCTGTCCTCTTGAGGCTCAGCGCGCGTCTGCTCCACGAAAAATATGATGATTGGCCGGGTCCGTCCGCGCCACCAGCTTCGTGGGTGTGAATCCCCGAGAAGGCGGTCCTGCCCGGCCCATCAATGCCTCTCATCATCCATCTCCTGCAGATATCCAAGCGGTTTCGGCCGCATTGGACGGGGAGCGCATGGAGACGAGCTCGCTGCATCGAGCGTGAGTTGCCGTAGGAGAGGCAGAGCGTCGCCAGATCAAAGCTCCTGCCGAGTCAGAAGTGGTAGTTCACGCCAACCCGGATCGTATGAATCTGCTGCTTGAAGGAGATAGGCGTCCTGACCCCAACAGCGATGGCACCAGGCGCACCATCTCCCGTCTGCACACGGCCTGCTGCCGAGACCGGAAGCGCCACGTCTTGCCTGCCGAAATCGAAGTAGTCATACTCAACTTTCGCTGACCAGCCGGGCAGGAAGGCATACTCGATGCCCGCACCCAATGTGCCGCCAAAGATGTTCTTGCTCGCTCGTCCATCGACGGCACCGTTAGCAGCAAAGCCCGTCCCCAAATTCGACGTAACGGCGAAGGACTGGTTGATGCCAATGCTGGAATCGGCCCAAGCCGCCCCGCCCTTGATGTAGACCAAGCCGCGGTCGCCCACCGTGACGCCAATCCGTCCGGTGATATCCGCAATCCATTTGGCCTCGTGCGTGCAGTTCAAGAGGACAAAGCAGCCAGTGCGCCCCTTGATACCACTCCATAAAAAATCGCCTTCCAGGCCGTACACGATCACGCCAGACTGCAAGTTGTAACCGGCTTGTACACCGCCGAGGAAGCCGTTCATCTGTACCTGCGGCATTGGCACATTCAAATCGACAGTGCCTCCGATGAGCTGGTTTACAGACTGGTTGACGGGAGCGCCAATGAATGTATTGCCCACACCGAGGTCGGTCTGGCTGTTCCCCCAACCCGAGCCTAGACTGCCTCCGATGTAACCTCCAGTCCAGCTGAAGAGAGGAGCAACGGGAGTTGGCGCTTTGATAACAGCTGCCGCAGGCAAGTCAGCAGCCAAGCTTCCGCTCCCAAAAGCAATCGCCCCGAATGCAATGATGCCCGCGAGCGACAATTGCTTGTTGCACTTCATCCTAGAGTCCTCCTGCTGGACACAGAAAAATATTGCGTAGTTTGGTCCCAAGTTGTGGTTATCTCGATATTTCGAGCTGGCAGGCAGATCACCTCTCAAATCCGGTAGGGGGCGCCAAAGCTTCGGTCGTGTCTCTGATGGTGGTGTAGCTCGGTAGAGCAAAGCTTTGCCGAAGTTACCGGCACTTCTCCGGTAGGATCAGGGCGCGACACGCCCACGCAACCGAGGAACCACCGATGACCGATGCCATGACGAACCTGCGCACGCTCGTGGAGAAAACCCCTGATGCCGATCTGTTGCGCGAGACGATCGGCTTTGCGGCCAAGCGCCTGATGGGGCTTGAAAGCCAAAACTAGTCTCGGCTATGGCGAGAAGACCCTCGAGCGACTGGCCCAGCGCAATGGCTACCGCGACGGGATCTGGGGGGCCGCGCTGGCGCAGTCGAACTACGCATCTCAAGCTGCGAAAGGGCTCCTACTTCCCTGGCTTCTCGGAGCCGTGCCCGATGCAAGTTAAGAGCTGCCGGCGCGTGGTCTCCGCCTTCGTCGCCTCCGCGTTCGCCCAGGACGATTGAGGCCGCTCTCGACTGTTGAACCTCACGGGGCCGTAGCAGCATTTACGAGTCGTCCAGAAACGATGGTCCCGGTCAACAACTGGCCCAAACTTCGGCGTCGTCGCATGATCTGAGGCCGGCAAACTGGACCATTTCTGGCTAGAGTTGGCGCTGCATAAATCCCTCGACTGGCAGGAGCGACGACGATGAAGGCCTCGAAGTTTTCGGACGCCCAGAAGGCGTTCATTCTCAAGCAGGGCAGCGACGGGGGCGCGGTGGCGGAGATTTGCCGCAAGGCCGGGATCAGCCAGGCAACCTACTTCAATTGGAAGAAGAAGTATGACGGGCTGCTGCCGACCGAGATGCGCCGGCTGAAGCAGCTCGAGGACGAGAACGCCAAGCTGAAGAAGCTGGTCGTCGATCCGTCGCTCGACAAGGAGATGCTGCAGGACGTGATCCGCCGAAAGCCATGAAGCCTGGTCGGAAGCGCAAGCTGGTCGATGAGGTTTGTGGTGAAGTGGACCCCCGGATTGTGGACCCCCGGATTGTGGACCGGCGGCTTAGGTGGTGCGGATGCCGTTCCGCTTTGATAAACGGAGCGGACCATGAAGAAGATGAGACGGAAAATCGATGCGGCGCTGAAGGCAAAGATCGCCTTGGAGGCGCTACGAGAACAATCAACGGTGACGGATCTGGCGGCGCTACCAGGTGCATGTGAACCAGATTTATGCGTGGAAGAAGCAGCTTCAGGATCAAGCGGTTCGGGCGTTCGACGCGGGCGCCGGTCGGGATGGCGAGGCGACCCACGAACTGGAGGTCGAGAAGCTCCACGCCAAGATCGGACAATTGATGGTCGAGCGAGATTTCTTAGCCAGGAGGTCCGGAAGATGAGCGCGCCGGATCGCCGAGGATTGCTTCAGCGCGATCATGAGAGTCTATCGATCCGCCGGCAATGCCAACTGCTGAGCGTTGCGCGATCGAGCGTATATCGGCCGCCGCGGCCGGCCAATGACAACGACCTTGAGCTGATGCGACGGATCGACCAGCTGTTCATGGCCTGGCCGTTCCTGGGCTCGCGGCGGATGACGGCGATGCTCAATGGCGAAGGCTGTCGCATCAATCGCAAGCACGTGCAGCGGTTGATGCGCAAGATGGGCATCGCGGCGCTGGGACCAAAGCCCAGAACCACAAAGCCGGTGCCGGGACACAAAATCTTCCCGTATCTCTTGCGCCTTATGGTGATCGACCGGCCAAATCAAGTGTGGGCGGCCGATATCACCTATGTGCCGATCGGCCAGGGCTTTCTATATCTGGTGGCGATCATCGATTGGGCGAGCCATGCGGTGCTGGCTTGGCGCCTGTCGAACACGATGGACACATCGTTCTGTGTGTCTGCGCTCGAAGAGGCCTTGGCGCGCTTCGGCCGGCCTGAGATATTCAATACCGACCAGGGCAGCCAGTTCACCAGCGCCCCCTTCATCGGCACGCTGGCCGCAACCGGCGTCAGGATCTCGATGGACGGTCGCGGCCGCTGGATGGACAACGTGTTCATCGAGCGGCTGTGGCGCTCGCTCAAATAGGAGGACATCTATCTCAAGGGTTATTCGGATGGCCACGAGGCCAAAGCCGGAATCGCCCGATGGATCGAGTTTTACAATTTCCAGCGCCCCCATCAGGCGCTGGAAAACCGCGCGCCGATGGCGGGCAGGTGTCACCGGCGCATTCGGCGAAGAGGCTGTGGATATGACCTTCTCGCAAGCGAGAAGCTTGGACAACGCTGCGCGTTGCCCACATCCCCACAGCCACGACAGCAGCAAGCAACAGTGGCGTAAAGTATCGGGAAGAACGAACGGTAGCAAGCTGCACTTAAGAAACCAGACCCGGTGGTCCTCAACATAGGGTCCACTTCAGTATCCCGCCTCCGAGAAGGCCGAGATCATCCATTTGGTCGAGCAATCGCACCTTCCGGCCAAGCGCACACTGCACAAGCTCGGGATCCCGCGCGCCACATTCTATCGCTGGTATGATCGCTACGGGGTGGGAGGCGTTGAAGCGCTGGCGGCATCAGTCTCGACCAGACCGTGTCTGGAACCGCATCCCGGACGATGTGCAGGAGCTGCTCAACCAGGCGGACCGACTTGTCGGCGGCAGGGATGCTATGGTGGTTATCGATGACACCTCACTGCCGAAGAAGGGTGAGCGATCGGTTGGTGTTGCGGCTCAATCCGCGTCGGCTCTCGATAAAACCGCAAATTGCCAAACGCTGGTGTCTTTACGTTTGCGCGCGGCGAAGTGCCAGTGATGGTCGCGTCTTTTTCTGCCTGACAGCTGGACAAGCGACACGTATCAAGAGCGCGCGTGGATCTCACAACCAAATCAAGCGTAGACGCCAGAGTTCAGGCCGAGTGAGCGTCGTTGCGCAGGATCCCCATCATTACTGGTAGGTGCCCGACCGTTGGGATGTCGCATACTGGGCTACAGTGTTTACGCAGACGAGCCGACGGTCAGAGCTGCGCTAGGCGACACGAAGCTGCTACATTGAGATAGCATACTCATTGACCGGAACAGGAGCACCGTCCTTCAACGGAGGCGGCTCATGACCTACACAATCACATGTCATCGAACGGAGTACGGCCGAAAGTATTTCTCCGTTCAAAGGCCGAGCGCGAGAGAAGCTCTGTCCAAGGCAGAGTTTCTTGAGATGTCCGACATCCAAATTGATTACATTGATACGCCTACGGACGGACGGGTTGACATGCGAACGCTTCGGACGTTGGCCGAAAAAGAGCGCGCCTAAAGCTCATCTCGATGGCTGAGGCGTCCAAGGATATCGTCACACAAGGATATCGTCACATCGGGCAGACGAACCTAGCGCGGTCGGGACCTGCAGCGACGTACGTAAGATCCAGCTCGGCCTCCAACGCCAGTTGCTCTTGAGTAACGTGCTTTTACGCACGAGCCGGCCGTCGTTTCTGCCGTTCGCCCGATCGCCTCAGGGCGCGATGATACCGCGCGTGGTTAGAGCAGCCACGTAGGTTGTTGTTTTCCAATGGCCGCGCGGAACGGCGGCTTGCAGACGTTCGCCGCGTTGGCAGCGGCCATGTGTTCGCGCCATGTTGGTCGATGCCCAGGTCTCATCGATGAAGACGAGGCGGTCACGATCGAGCTTGCGCGCCTGGTGGGCATCGATCCGGTGGGACTTGCGATCTCCGCCCTTCTTGCGCAGGCTGTCGAGATGGAAGCCGAGGCGTTTAGCGCCGGGATGAAGCACTTGAAGCTTCCCGACGGCCGCGACCGCCTCGTGCGGGACGGCCATGGTCCCGTGCGGACGATCCAGACGGGGATCGGCGCCGTCGAAGTCGCCCGGGTAAACATTCGGGATCGCGCGGTGGCCCGCGATGGCGAGCGGATTCGCTTCACCTCGGCGATCTTGCCGTTGTGGGCACGGCGCACGAAGAGCTTGGATGCACTTTTGCCGGTGCTGTACCTGCGAGGCATCTCGACGGGCGACTTCCAGGAGGCGCTGGCGACGCTCTTGGGCAAGGATGCGCCGAATTATTTCTCCGGCGGTCGTTTCCAGACTGACGACGGGGTGGCAGAACGACTACAGCATTGGCAGAAGCGCGATTTGTCGGCGCGCCGGTACGTATACGTGTGGGCGGACGGCGTCTTCCTGCAGGCTCGCATGGAAGACCACAGCACATGCATGCTGGTGCTGATCGGCGAGACGGCGGAAGGCAAGAAGGAACTCATCGGCTTCTAGGTCGGCGTGCACGAGAGCGCGCAGAGCGGGCACGAACTGCTCGTCGAGGCGAGAAGCTGATGGAAAGTAGATTGCGCTGAATCGCTCGTTAAGGCGCGCGTCAGGATTGGTTGTTCGGCGGCCGTTCGATGAACCTGCGGCTGCCGTCGAGCAGTTCGAGGTTATTGGCGATGACCGGGTTGCCGGGGTCGAGCGAATAGGCCTTTTCGAACTTTCGTCGTGCGCCGGCGAGATTGCCGCGCAGCATGTATGAATAGCCCCGATTGTTCAGGATCCGAACGGTCTCGCCGCCAAGCCGGATCGCCTGCGCATAAGCCTGATCGGCCAGATCGGCGGTCGGTTCCTGCACAGGGTCCCCGCCCGGCGGCTCTATGAGAACCACGACTGCGGCGTCCCTCAGTGTCTGTTTACACCCGCCAAGGACTATTCCCAACCAGCAACAAGTTAGAACTAAGATGATGCGCCGCATAAGCGTTGTCCCCCGGCTCAGCGGCCTTATGGAAATATCGTCGCTAAATTACTCAACCCAACGCCCCATCGTCCTTTACCTGCCAGCTGGTGTTCCGCCGACCGGCATCGACACGCCGGTTGACGAACCTGCCCCCAATCCCTCGATGTTAAGGTTCTGCGTCGGCGTTGTCCGCACACCCATTTGCCTGGTCGCATCGCTAATGTCGGGAAGCTGATCCACCGGCTGTTGCGTTTTGCCATAGCGTGTGACCGCGGCACCAACGCACGAGCGTCGTAAGCGATCCTGCGGTCGCCGACGTATCGCGGCCAGGGATGGATCGTGTGCATGACGGCATTGACCTGCTTGGCATCGCCCGCGGTCATCGTGATGGTGTTCGAACGCTGGAAGTAGCGATCCACCTCGTCATGACCGGCGAGGCCATAACATCCGCCGAGCAGGAGCGGCGCGAGCAGAGCCAGATACCTGATGGTCATCTCTCGCTTGCTTTAGTTGAGGGTTTTCACGACCGGCTGGTCGGCAACAGTAGCGGCCGGCGCCGGAAGGGGCGCCCTGACCTCGGGAGCGATGATGTGCCCGTACGGACCCTTCACTTCACCACCGGAATTGACGTAATCGTTTGTAGCGCTTGCGGACTTCCATCTGACCAATTGAGGAAGAAATCGACGTCGTTTGCCGGAAGTCGGGAGTCGAGCGGCGATGCCTATTGCTGGCCGGGTGCCGCCGGCGCAACCAGGCGCGGCGTGACGATGATGACCAGATCGGTTTCCTCCTGCTGGTACGATTTGCTGCTGAACAAGGTCCCGATCACGGGCACCGAGCCGATCCAGGGAAGTTGCGAAACGTCCTGGCGATTGCGAGTCTGCAGCAGGCCGGCGATGGCGAAACTCTGGCCGTCGCGCCGTTCGACCGTCGTGCGTGCATCGCGGCGGGTAGGGGTGGAACGGTCGTCCCCTGGATCGTCACTGCATTGGCGAAATCAAGTTCACTGACCGACGGCTCGATCCGAAGGTTGATCACGCTGCGCGAGAGCACGGTGGCGACGAAGCACAACTCGACACCGAACTTCTTGAAGTCGATTGTGAGGGCTGGAAAGCCGTTCGTCGTTTGGGTCGGGATCGGGACGGGAAACTCGCCGCCGGCAAGGAAGCGGGCGGCATCGCCGGAAAGCGTGGTCAAGTTCGGTTTCGCCAAGCTGCGAGCCAATCTTTTGGTTCCCAAATGCAGAGATCAGCACGTCCACCGAGCCGCCGCCGGCGGTCCTAATAAGGCGACCTCACGTTGCGCAACATCGCTGGCGCGCTGGGGGTCGAGTGTTTCCACGCGCGAGGTTTTCTGCGACAAGGGCGAATGCCTGACGCGCGTCGGCAAATCCCTTGTTGCGAGCGACATGCTGCATCTAACGAGATCGGGTTCGGAATTCCCGGTTTCGTCGATCGTCTCAAAGCTGGGTGTCGAATAGGATGACGCTGCGGTCCAATTGACGGGGTCGGCGCAAATCAGCTGTCAATCGGGCTATGCCGACCGCGTCGAGCTTCTCGCGGATCATTTGATTAGATGCGCCGGCATTGCGGCAGTCTGCCCTGACAGGGCGGGCACATTGCCGCGGACGACCGCTTCGGGCTGTTCCCGAATTGCCGTTTGCTGGCCCGCCCGGCAACCGGGCGAAGGTCGCGGCGCTGCGGGTGTGCTCGGTCGTCCCTCGGACTGCCGCCATACTGAGAGCCGGGTTCAGGAAGAACTGCCTATTGCTGAGCGCCGCCTCACAGCGTCAGATGTTGGCTGTTCGCTTGAACCACTTCCTTGGTAGGCCAATGTAGTAGCCGCGCCTGCGAAGCTCTAGCCCGGATCTATTGAGCGTATCGCAAATGGATTTCACAGGCGTGCCGGCATCAACAAGCTTGCGCAGCAGTTCGTCTTCTCGTTTGGTCCAGCGAGGAGAGCCGAGAGTCAATTTCAATCCAACCTCTTAGCCCACACTTCGTCACACTCTAATCTGTTCACATGAATTTCGCCATCCTAAAATTTCGCATTCCAGAACACGACCTAAAATCGTAGAAAAAGCTTGGGCCTCCGGCGCCTTGTCTGTCCCAGTTATCGCGTCGGCCTCAAGAAAGGAATGGCAGGCGAGGCGCTCCTTCGAAAGCTATACGTTGGCATAGACGAAGCTCCCGGATCCTCTGCCAACGAGATTTCGGAGCCACTAGGATTCAGCCAGACTTGTAGGACAACCTGTGAGATGGCCGTGCGGCCGAGGAGTTAACCCCGCTAGACCGGATACTTGACCCGCGATGAGCGGCCCCAGCCGCAACTATGTCGGCAGCTACATCAGGACGTCGAAGTGGGGAGCTATCGGCTATCGCCGCGATGGGCTAACGCTAGAATTAGTCCGCCGCGCGGCCACCACGCGCCCAGCCGAGAAGAACTCCGCCATTCTCAAGGGGGGACAAATTCGCAAGCAAGTTTGCACATTGCCCGCATCACGTGCGAAGAAAGCAAGACGTCCGTTCCCCGGCCCAACAGCGTTGGATGTGGGGAGCAATCAAACGCTCCCAGCATAGCAGCACACGTGCTCTGTTTTGGCCTTGCAGTTCCATTCCCGCATCTCGTAGGATGGAAGCTAAGAGGGAACCCGGTGCGCCGGCGACGGCTATTCCGAGGCTGCCCCCGCAACTGTAAGCGGCGAGCGGTTGTCATCGTGGCGCGGTGACGCGCACTGTCCGTGACGACATCGTCGACGTCGCCAAGACCATGGTGAAGCTGGAGGAGAACTTCGTCGACCTCGCCTTCGGCCTCGGCAAGATCGAGGGCATGCGAGCTGAGCAGATCCACGCCTACGTCCGCTATGTCGCCGACTGGCGACTGACCCAGCTGCGGATTGCCCCGGTCTTCGGCTTCTTCGAGGCCAAGGAGGGCGGATTCACCCAGCTCAAGGCGCATCCATTGCCGTGGCTTGTCGAGATTCTCAATGGTGTCGAGCACGCCTATTTCTTCGAGCAGCGCGCCACGGAGTACTCCAAGGCGGCAAGCCGCGGCAGCTGGGACGGCGAAAACGGGGTGTGGGCGGCTTTCGGCCGTATCTAGCCCATCTTTATTGATGAAGGGCCTGTGGGTGGCTGGCGAGGCGAGTGTGGTTTGACCCGCTGATGGGACGTGAGATTCGGTTGCTGAGACCAATTCTGCGCTGACATCATCGAGGCAACCACACCGGCCATGGGCGACGATACGATTCTGCCCTTCCTGTTTCCAGCGGTCGGGCGCAAGACGATCACAGCCGCCTTTGATGGTGGGCGGCTGTTTTCAGCGGCTATGATGTGGAGGGCTCCACGACCCGAACCCGCTCGAATGCGACAGGCGACTAAAGGACTCCTCGTTCTGTGGATTCATAGCACCCGAAGGATCATTGAAATCCCTTGGCTGCCTTCAAAAGCGCCCCGAGCTTATCCGGCGGCGTCCCGACCATCGACCGCGCCTCCGGCCGGTCGAACATAAGGCGATCAGGCCAGCCTAGCTGTCCTCTCACCGATGACTTTTCTAGTGAGCGCCTCGTGGCCAACCGAATAACCCTTGAGATAGATGTCCTCAGTAATTGTCAACACGAAGCTATTGCCCGAGCAGTCGTGTGCTTGACGCTCGCAGCCATCATAGGCTCGTCTGTATTGTTCTCGACGGCAAGCGGCTCACACGGGCCGCTTTTCGTTTTATGGATGGCCGCGCAGTCTCGTCAGCTTTTGGTCAGCCAGCGCGGATACGGAGCCCCGGAGTTAGCGGGACGTGGCAGGGACAGCGCGATGGCACCAGAACGGTCAGCGCCGAGTCACGTGCCGCTAGCTTCTATGGTAGTGCGGGCGGGGCAGGGACAGCGTCCTGTCATGCCCCAAGCCAACAGGCGCCGAGTCTCGCCCGCACTGCCTGCGATCCCTCACGGACACTCAGGGAGCGAGAGGAGATTGTCCGGTTGAATTCCATCCACTGTTGTCTTGATGTACTTGTGTCGGCCGTCGGTCGCGACGATGACCTCGACAGTGATGCCTGATTCTTCGACGTAGAACTCCCACTCGCGGCTTTCGATATCTCCAATAGTCTTCGCGACGGATAGCCTCCATCGCGTTCCGTCTGAATTCAGCCCGCCGACAAATTTGATTCTCTCATGTGCGTTTCGCCTGTCAGACGTGTTTATGCAACGAATGCGCACGCGTTTTGCCATGCGGGGTCTCCCGTCTCTGCAGGCTGTCGGACCAGCTTAGAGATTGCCTGACGACGTGGGGCCGACCGGTTCTGGTAGTTGTGCCAGGGCTTTTCCTGATGAATGTATCGTACCGTCGGCTTCTTCCGCTGCTGTGAGGCTGGCTGTGTCGAAGTTGGCGGTGCGTTGCAGGGACAGCGCTCTGCCTCCAACGGCTCGGGCGCCGAGTCACGTTGCCGCTAACTTCGACTGCGGATGATCCAAGCAGGCGGTGATCACCAGGGGCGAGGACCCTCGGGAGCGTAAGTCAACGCACCCGCTGCCACTGGCTGATTTTGTCCGGTATGCCCAGGTTTGATGGGTCTCCGGCCGAAGGCCAAGAGCATGTCTCGTTCGCCAAGTCTTCGGCCGCGGAGGCTGGCGAAGCATACCGCCCCAATGTCTCATCACCGAGCGTGACCGTAAAATCCTCCCCAGTGGGAACGATCTGAGCCACCCCAGCGTGAGTTTTGTAGAACCATTTCACCATCTGCGACCCTTCCATGAACGTGCTGTGGTTTCACGTCCGAATGTACCTCGACGGCGCTGAGCATGCTCGCACCACCTTACATTCTCGTCCCCACCAATTCTGATAGGCGCCCCGGTTACTTGTCCGCGCTATTATCTGGTGGCGCCAGGGAGAACGTGACCCTCTCAGGAGCAAGGTGGCCGGCCTTGCCGTTCCAAGGGGGAGGGCTGGCCACCGATGTTAGGGGTGCGTGGCAGGGACACCACGGGGCCAACGGATGCACTCATTCGAGCAGCACATCACCCCACTGCGGTCGCAAGCGCTTGCGGTGCTTGCAGCCAGTCAGGCCCGTGCGGCCGATCAGTCTCTGAGCCAAGCAGATCGCCAAGTCGCGACGTTTAATGCCAGGGAGGCTGAGGCAATGGTTAGACATACTCGATTGCGTGAAGCCCAATCTCGGGCCGAAGGAGGCACGGAAGATCGCTGCACGCATACGCGATCTTCTAGGGGGCGCGCGTGAGCACCAACCGGTTCGGGTGGGACCCCTGTGAGACTTTCGCCAGCGTCGCGCCCGCGCTGCTTGCCGGTGCTGGCGCAACATGCGGGCGTCCGAGCCGCCGGCGCGAGTAGGAAAGTGACCAGCTATCCTCTGTAGCCAATTAGATGAGCGACCTCCACTAAAAGGTGGCCGACCATCATGCAGGCGCTTTCGGCCTTATAGACGTCGGCAGTTGTGGCGCGCTCAGGGTATCGAAACCAATACTCTTTGTGATAGCGGCTGAGGTGTTCCGCGTCCTTTGCAGCGCCGGGGCAAAGGCGCTCACGAAGTCCATCGGCTTTTGCTAACAAATCCGCTAGGTCGTGGGACCGCTGCAGCGCAGGTTGATGCTGCCCCTGAAATTGCAGCAATGCTTTTAAGCCATTCTCGATGCTGAAGCCGATGAGAAGGTAGAAGGGAATTCCTATTCGGGAAATATCTTCGCCGGGTGCAGAGGAATGAATGCGTTTGGCACCATCTAGCAATGCAACCGCATATGCCAGCTTGTCGATATGAAACTCCGCGTCTTCTGTCATGAGCGCCCCTGCAGCAAAGTTCCAAGCATGATCAGGCAGTGCTCGCTGAACCTTTTCGCCGCACGAGGCGATTATGATCCCCGTCTCAGCCCAATCGTTCTATTGCTCGTCCCGTCGCCTTTCGTCGTCAGATAGTTTGAGACTGGTCAGGCTTTTTTGTGAAGGGAAGCTCTGGCTCATCAGGGAATGGGTCTTCCTCCAATCTTGCGCAGTGTAGTCGATCAGCTCCGCGGCCCCTTTGGCGCGGGCGAATGCTCGTGGATGGCTGCGGCTATGATGTGGGCTCCGAGCATCCTACCGATCTTGATGGCCGGAGTGCCTGTATGAGCAGATTCTGTCCAGAGCGTAGTGCCGCTAGTTCCATGAGGCCGTAAGCCGCGGTAGTGGAGGCGCCTTGCTCATATTGGTGCCGGCGGTGGTGACCGCCACGATCTACACGGCCTTGCTACAGCAAGGGGTAGAAAAGCTGCAGTGCGACGCGTTAAGAATTCGCGGCGAAATGAGTTCCGCGCTGTTGGCCCGCCGGCTCTAATGGATGTAGCGCGGTCCGCTTAGGTCATTGACCTAACAGATCTTAAGAATGCGCGAGTACACATCGACTTCTTGAGCCGCCTTGATCGACGCTACACTTGGCTCGGCGTCGCGGGCCTCGAACTCGCGGCGAAAGACGGCATGCTCGAAGGAGTAAGTGTCGCACAGCGACCTTGGTTCAGACGGGGCCTTGTCTCGCCGGCGGCTATCGATGTGCATGCCGCTCAACTACTGGCCACCCAGTTGCCTGCATCTCGTGAGCCCTATCGGTATCGACCTGGCAGCGCCGTTGCGCCACGCCGGCTCCGTTGCCGGGGTCATCGGTGCCCACCTTGACTGGAAATGGGTCGCAGAAGGCATGGACTCGTTACAAGTAACCGGCATTGACGTGCTGCTGCTTTCGGGGGATCGAACCGTCATGTTTGGTCCGCCCGATCTTATCAACAAGCCGCTCAACATCGGCTCCGCGCTTGCGGCTAGTCGCGTCACGACTGCGTCTCTGCGCGAACGTTGGCCTGACGGCAGGGACTACTTCACCGTGATCGTTCCGACGGTCGGCTTCGCGAACCTTCCAAGCTTCGGTTGGTCTCTTCTGGTTCGGCAGAGTGCCGACGAGTCGCTTGCGTCCACCCGTAATCTAATCCATTCTGGAGCAGTTTCGGTGCTTGTGCCATTGCCACACTAGCACTGCTCTTTTGTGCGGCGCAGTGGCTGAGGACGCCCCTTCGCCGGCTCTCGAATACAGCGGAGGCCCTCTTGCACGATCCATCCGCGCACCCGCCATATTCGGAGACACGCTTCATTGAAGCGGCGAGGCTCAGTGACGCGCTAGCTCGCATCCAGTCGAAGCTGATGGGCATGTTTAGTCCCACACTTTGATGGTGCATCCTTGTCGCACGATTCGAAGGAAGCGCTATGGGACATATTTTACACGGCTGCGCCACCACGACGGAGGCAGTCCGTCGAGCCATACAAAATAGTCAAGAGAGCCTGAGAGGTCTCCCCAAGCGCTACGGGATCAACCAGAAGACTGTCGTGAATGGAAGCAGCGCGAGACTGTCACCAATCGTTCGACTAGGCCCAAGGAAGCCAAGTCGACTGTCCTTTCCATCGAGGAGGAGGCGATCATCGTTGCTTTCCGGCAGCATACGCTGTTGCCACTCGACGATTGCCTTTATGCGCTGCAGCCGACCATCCCGCATCTGACGCGGTCTTCCCTGCATCGCTGGCTCCAGCGTCACGGCATCAGCCGATTGCCGGAAGTCGGCGGTAGCAAGCCCTCGAAGAAGAAGTTCAAGGCTTATCCGATCGGCTACTTCCACATCGACATCGCCGAGCTTCAGACCGCCGAAGAGCAAGCTCTACCTCAACGTCGCAATCGATCGCACCAGTAAGTTCGCGTTCGTGCAACTGGCTAGGAACACGGGAAGGACTTCGGCCGCGGCCTTCTTCGAAGCTCTTATTGCGGCCGTCCCCTACAAGATCCACACGGTTCTCACCGACAATGGGATCCAGTTCACCTTCCCACCGCGGGATGCGGACGGCCCGACAGCAAGATACGCGACGCATATGTTCGACATGCGCTGCCGGGAGAGCGGGATCGAACATCGGCTGACTAAGATCAAGTATCCCTGGACCAATGGTCAGGTCGAACGCATGAACCGCATGATCAAGGGCGCGACCGTCCAACGCTATTACTACGGTCGACACGATCAGCTCGAAGCTCACCTTGCCAACTTCATCAACGCCTACAACTATGCTCGGCGGCTGAAGACCCTGAAGGGCCTCACACCCGACGAATACATTTGCAAATGCTGGACTTCCCAGCCCGAACGATTCAAACTCAACCGCTCCAGCAAATGCCGTGACTAAACACCTAGTGCAGCTCACTGGGCTGTGCGCCTTAGAGGCAGCAGCCGCACGCGCCACGTTGTTGGGAAGTACTCAAAGCGGACATCGGCCTTTATTGGTGGCGCACTCTGGCCAGACCAGTTCGCCATCTCCGCAGCGAAGCCCCGGCATCTGGAGCATGCGAAGCGTCTCCGATCTTGGTCAATAAGCCGTTCGCAACATTGGCGTGAGTGGGGGCGAAGAACCGTGCTGTATCTCTCCAATAACCTTGAAGCCGTGACGTTGGTAAAAGGGAATGTTTTCCGGGTTCGAACTTTCGAGGTAGGCAGCGATGCCCTGCTCATCACATCGTTGAAGAGCGTATTTCATCAGCAATGTGCCAAGCCCTTGTCCGGCCCAGTTCGGATCGACGGCAATGAGAGGCAGATACCAATGTGGCTCCGGCGGATGATGTTCGGCCATTCCCTGCCGGAGGTGTGCCATATCTTCGGTGACCTCCGGGCGCAGGGACAGCGCCATGATTGCGTCCAGCGCATCTTCATCTTGCTGCACGTCGGAAGGCAGCCACAGGGCCGCGGCGCAACTCTCTCCGATGACGTATGCTGTGCCATGCTCGAATGCTCGTCCGCCACAGGCGTTAACGAATTGAGGCATTCTCCTAAGATATTGCCCTGGGTCAGGCCAACTCCAACGCATCAACGGATCGGCGGCAAAGCCGAGCACAATTGTCCAGACGGTGCTTGCCCGAATGCTTGCGTTCGCAGAGGTGACTTCCATCTCCGTTGTCATGATGTCGTTCTTGGGGGGCAGAGTTGTAAGGGGGACACGGGGCCGATACCTCGGAACGGGAGCGGAATGAAATGCAGCATGGAGGTTTCGTCGGGCGCATTTGGTTTCTGTTCGGGCTCTCCTCCTGCCTCAGAAGGCCGCCTTCGACGGTCGCTTCGGACGAACGCGCCTCGGTGGCTGACCCTTGGATCTGGATCTTCGTGGCGAGCACCAGTGCTTCCGGGCCTGGGAGCGTCATCTGGATCCTGCCCTTCCTAAAGGGAGCGTCAACTTTCTTGGCCTCGACAACGTTCGGCAGGCCGCTCGAAAGAAACCAGGACGCTTTGAGATTGCAAGTACGAAGAAGTCACGGCACGCAACCGATACGAACATCGTGCGATGGCTGCGATTGAACCGGGCTCCCGGCACGGCCAAGCAGGTTAGCAAACGTCGCGCGTCGACGTCGAGATTGGCAACGATTTTTATGAGGCATCACCTTGTCTCCCATTGAGCTGTTCTGCGTAAGGTCTCCTGTTCAAAACACGTGCCAACTGCCAACTGGTGGCAGGCAAATCTCCAGTTGTGGAGAGTGAAGAGCGGCAGGCGGCATTGTTGACCCTTCCTTTTCGCACGGTCACGAGGAGGTCGATTTGGCGAGAGCCGTGTTGCTGACGTTGTCGGGTTGACCAGCCAACGCATTGCGCAAATTGCTTCGGTGTCTGCGCGCGAACGTCGACTCATCACCAGGTTCCGTCATAGCTCTCCACTCTGGCGGCTGCGGATTGTTGGCGGGATTGGTATTGTGCTTGATCATCCGCGCAATCAGTCCGCAGCCGACCAGTGACTGCAGGGCTGTCTCCAATGCATCGGCAGTTGCCTCGGCAAAAACCTCGCAATCGTCAACGTAGGCTGCGAAGTTCTTCAAATACTCCTCTTGCTTCGTCGGAATCTCGATCATCGCCTTTGTCCATTCGTAGAGCGGATACCGCTCGATGCCGTATCTTTCGGCGGTGGCCAAGTATGCGGTAAAGGTATCGAACAGACATTTTGGGGCGGCGCGATGGGATATGAGAGTATCGAACAATGGCCCCAACTTCGGCTCTTGGAGTCTTAGTCGTATCGCCTCCGCCACAGCCGAATCGCTCATACCAAATCTAAGCTGGTATTCCCACTGAGACGTCACGGTTTTCCTCCAGTCGCACCCGACGTGTCTTCACCAGCTACTCCAGGCAGTCCTTCCGGGGCGGTCGTTCGGCGAGTTTTGGGGCGTCAACAAGCATTCACCGCTGGGCAGACCGGGATCTTGCAAGAACGAACAAATTCTGCGCTGCAAGTATTCGGCTGTAGACCAGTTCCGCCTCCAGTTGGGTTATGCATCGGCGAAGACGACGGCAACCTCTGCGACGTTTCCAGTCCCGACACCGTCAGGTTGAGCTTGCCGCGCGCACATGAGGGAACTGCAATCGAACAAGGCGTCTCGAAAGCAAGCTGCGGCATCAATTCGGTGATAGAATTCCAAAAGCGGATTGTTACGTCAACGTTTGAACCTCCTGCCAGAGCGGACCTCGAAAGGCCTGCTTGTGGGGCCATTCGGCAACTCCACAAAACTTCCGCATTTCTGGTCCGCGAAAGGTTCTTCCTTCCAGACCATTTAACATCCTCCGTACAGTTCGGCCTGCCGCTGCATAGTCAGTGAGAACTCATCTCCCTTGGCGATCACAATCAACTCTTCCAAATTTCACTCCCGAAGGTCGTGCTGCCGACCAACAAAACGCAAGCCTGATGTGCCCAAGGCATCGCATTCAGCGATCTTATTGCCGTGGCCACTTATGGCCAGGCACGTCCTCTTTGCGGCCAGTTAGTCAGCGATGCAGCTGCGATTAGGCGAGGCCGTGTCACTAAATTACAATTGAAAGCAACCTTGCGCTCCTCCAAGAAATGGTAGGGAGTGTGCGCTCCACTTTCGGATATCGTCCGCTGCCTACGCTCAGAGCAAGAGCGGGCGCGAGCCAGAGTGAAGGGCTTTGACCTTGACGGGGTTGCAGCCAAGCTTGACCCGGGGCTGAAGTTGCTCCTGAGCAGCGCCCCGGGGATGGATGTTGTGCTCTATGGAGCTGCAGTACGCGCCTGGGATACTGAGCGACTCAGGATCAAGGCAGCCAAAAAGATGGTAGTGGAAGTGGACCTATGCTGAGGACCACCGGGTCTGGTTTCTTAAGTGCAGCTTGCTACCGTTCGTTCTTCCCGATACTTTACGCCACTGTTGCTTGCTGCTGTCGTGGCTGTGGGGATGTGGGCAACGCGCAGCGTTGTCCAAGCTTCTCGCTTGCGAGAAGGTCATATCCACAGCCTCTTCGCCGAATGCGCCGGTGACACCTGCCCGCCATCGGCGCGCGGTTTTCCAGCGCCTGATGGGGGCGCTGGAAATTGTAAAACTCGATCCATCGGGCGATTCCGGCTTTGGCCTCGTGGCCATCCGAATAACCCTTGAGATAGATGTCCTCCTATTTGAGCGAGCGCCACAGCCGCTCGATGAACACGTTGTCCATCCAGCGGCCGCGACCGTCCATCGAGATCCTGACGCCGGTTGCGGCCAGCGTGCCGATGAAGGGGGCGCTGGTGAACTGGCTGCCCTGGTCGGTATTGAATATCTCAGGCCGGCCGAAGCGCGCCAAGGCCTCTTCGAGCGCAGACACACAGAACGATGTGTCCATCGTGTTCGACAGGCGCCAAGCCAGCACCGCATGGCTCGCCCAATCGATGATCGCCACCAGATATAGAAAGCCCTGGCCGATCGGCACATAGGTGATATCGGCCGCCCACACTTGATTTGGCCGGTCGATCACCATAAGGCGCAAGAGATACGGGAAGATTTTGTGTCCCGGCACCGGCTTTGTGGTTCTGGGCTTTGGTCCCAGCGCCGCGATGCCCATCTTGCGCATCAACCGCTGCACGTGCTTGCGATTGATGCGACAGCCTTCGCCATTGAGCATCGCCGTCATCCGCCGCGAGCCCAGGAACGGCCAGGCCATGAACAGCTGGTCGATCCGTCGCATCAGCTCAAGGTCGTTGTCATTGGCCGGCCGCGGCGGCCGATATACGCTCGATCGCGCAACGCTCAGCAGTTGGCATTGCCGGCGGATCGATAGACTCTCATGATCGCGCTGAAGCAATCCTCGGCGATCCGGCGCGCTCATCTTCCGGACCTCCTGGCTAAGAAATCTCGCTCGACCATCAATTGTCCGATCTTGGCGTGGAGCTTCTCGACCTCCAGTTCGTGGGTCGCCTCGCCATCCCGACCGGCGCCCGCGTCGAACGTCCGAACCGCTTGATCCTGAAGCTGCTTCTTCCACGCATAAATCTGGTTCACATGCACCTGGTAGCGCCGCCAGATCCGTCACCGTTGATTGTTCTCGTAGCGCCTCCAAGGCGATCTTTGCCTTCAGCGCCGCATCGATTTTCCGTCTCATCTTCTTCATGGTCCGCTCCGTTTATCAAAGCGGAACGGCATCCGCACCACCTAAGCCGCCGGTCCACAATCCGGGGGTCCACTTCAAGCCGAGGCGGCGCGGGATCGCGGGACCGCGCACCTTGCGCATATCTCGCGCTTTCCCTTTCGGCCTTTGATTGCGCTGCGAACCAGCTAGAGATCGGCCAAAAAAGGCGAGGAAAATTGGCGCGGAAATGGACGCACAAAGCCGCCGTCGAGCTGTGGCTCATCGGGCGAATGCTGCCTTAATGAGCGCAATTTGCGCCAGCAGTCGCCAAGGCTTGTTTCCAAACCCCATAAGAATACTGAGTGTCTTTTGTCCGTGTTGTGTAGCACCAGTGTTCGTTCCTCCAGCGGAAGACGCGCGTACGATATAAACATGGCGTAGCATTGCTGCGATGGCGGATTCTGCCGGGCGCATCGAACAAGATGGAGCAACGGACCGTTACGAACTCTGCCTCGTCAGCTTCTCGAAAGGCTGCCCGCGTACTGGTCTGTTGAAGTGATCTCGGACGTGAGGTTAGCTCGGCCCCGCACAATTTTGACCCATCCAATGTAACAGCTTGGTCGCAGGTGCAGCACGCCGTCTCGGGTGAGCCGCAGGCGGGGGAGGGCCTGCAAGAGGTCTTTGAGCAGCATTTGCGTGGGGCGGGCGAGGCCAACGTGGGAATTCGCGCCCGCGGGAGCCTATCGCCTTTCGATTATCCCTTTCTGTCTGACGTAGAGCGCAACCTCATCCACGCGGTGTTCCAGGATCCCGTTGCGAGCGGGAGGTTGGGACCGATCACCGCTGCATGTTACACCCAGGCTCTTGGTAGATTGGGGAATGATCTGGGGCAGCAGGGCAAGACGATTAACGAGCTCAATCACTCGTCGTTGGCCGCTCACGCTGAACAGTCATTCCCGAGTGACGCGAAAATGCGTCAGGCGTTGAAGGATCTTCATGAGCATCGCAGCGGCACGAATCATCTGGTCAAGGCGGCGATGCAGGAGGCCATCAGGAACCGGGGAGTGAAACCGGGCACCGCGAAAAATCACGCTACGGCTCTTCGCCAATTGGCAATAAGTCTTGCGTCTAGGGGTGAAACGCTTGCTGGACTCGATCACGAGACCTTGCTTGATCGAGCTAAAGCGGCATTCCCGGGTGACATGAGATTCCATCCCGCGTTGGTTTCGCTTTCTAAGTATTTTGCTGCCGGCGATTCAGCTGGCCGAAGCGGCGCCGGAGAGGACGCTTCCGGGACGGACGGCTCTCGGCAGGCCGCCTCCTCACCAATGCTGGCTCTCGTTCCAGAGGAGCTCCGGCGGCTGTTGGATGATCGACCCGACGAGTCGTCGATCATGGCTCCCCCGTCGCCCAGGTCAGGTGGGGTTCCGGCCGAAGTCTGGGACCTGTTCGATGATGCGGTCGAGGAGCCGCCGACGAATCCAGTGGAGCTTCAGCGGCTGGAACAGGGCTTCCGCGAAGAGCTTCACGGACGGCGAGACGATCAAGGCGTCCGCTCAGGTCTGGCTTTCGATGCAGAGCAGTTTCCTCCGGCGAAACTTCGGCGAGTGCTCAATCACCTGGATGATCAATCCATGCCTTCGCAAGCCTCGGTAGATCCAACGGAGCTTCTGCGACTGCAAGAGCAGCTTCACAACGAAATTCAGCGGCAGCCGGATGAACAACCCAGCCGGTCATTCTCCGTCGATCAAGAGTTCAATCTAGAGCAGTTCTCTCCAGGGGCGCTTCGGCGACTGCTGGACGCTGAGCTCGAGCAGCCGCAAGTCCCCGTCAATCCAACGCACCTCAATGCAGGCGCTGGCGTGCTGATGCAGGTTCCCCTCCACGAATTGGAGAGGCTGCCTACAATGCAGCACAGCGGGCACGAACAACCTGCTGCACTGAGCAGGAGCAGCGTCCTGTCGAGCGACGACAACCGACCGACCAACTTCGTGATCAACACTGACCGTTACACGGTGCTGTTCGTACCCCCCGGCATGACGAGGCAGAGCACCCCACTCCATCCGCCTAGCGCCGCCATTGGTTTCGGATCTCGATCGGAAAGCGCTCCGCAGCCCAACGCTCCGTCGGGCAATCAAGCCTCGCCAGCACTGCCTTCCCGCAGGATGGAGCAAGCCGCGCCGGCGTCCGATAGGGCTGAGGCGGTATCCAGAGCGCTCGGCGAGACTTTTGATGTGTCTTTGTCTGTCCCCGAGGATTTCTCCCACGGCACCCAGCCCGCGCCGGGTATGATGCGCTTCAGGCTGGGCCACTGGGGTCTGTTGCCGGATGTAGCACAGCGGGTAAAGACCTACGACATTCGCGGTGAACGCTACACGGCTGTATTGGGACCGGGAGGGCCCAATGATGTTCAGCTCATTCACCTGCGTTCTCCCGCTATCGGCGATACATTTGATGTTTCGTTCGCGGTCCCCAAGGATTTTTCTCATCGCACCCAGCCGGCCCCCGACATGATGCTGTCGACGCTGGGCAAGTGGGACTTCTTACCTGTCGCGGAACATCCAATGATGAACTACGAGATTGGCGGCGAACGCTACACGGCCGTTTTGGGACCGAAAGGACCCGACGACGTTCAACTCATCCATCATTCTCGAATTGCTGATAAGTCTGCGCCAGCGGCTCCGTCCGACGTCTACGACGTCCTTGATTTGCCGACCACACCGGAGGAGCTGACTGATTACGCGAACTATCTGTCGGCGTTCCCGCGCATACTCTCCGGTCCCGAGCTCGGGGCATCGGGTCCGGCGGCCTCATCCCACGACCGTAGCGGGCGGGCTCTCGGCGCCACGGAATGGCTGGGCGACGAGCATATCCAGAGGGACTACGAGCTCCTGACGCAGGAGTTGCAAATGAATTATCCAAATCTTGCAGCCCGAACGCGGTTCGTCGATCCTCTCATAGCCTTTCAGTTGAGTTGGGGCGCCGAGAGCGACGCGCTCAGCGCATTGCAGCGCATCGTCGATGATCCGAATGGCAATGATGGAGCCGACTTCCTATTCCTGCCAGTGAACGATGGCAGTGTGACCGATCCTAACGGCACCCATTGGTCGCTGCTACTCGTAGATCGCCGCACGCGAGGAGAGCCGGTCGCCTATCATTACGATTCCGTTCAGGGACACAATGACGAGCCTGCAGAGCGGCTCGCAGAACGGCTGGGCCTGACTCTGCAGCGAGCCGGCATGGCCCCGCAGCAGAACAGCTATGATTGCGGTGTGTTCGTGGTGGACGGCACACGGGAGCTGGTTCGACGATTGGCGCAAGGAGAGCGGCCACAAGGCGAGCCGCTGCACCTCAACAACCTCGTCGCCAATCGGCAGGCACTCCGGGACCGGCTTAGGGGTTGATCGCGAGTGCGCGTGTCGATTGTTCGCCGTCAGGGCTTGTGAGACAAGCATTGGGATTTTGCGGAGGGAGGATTTCTGGTTCATCGTAGCCACCAGGAGCGAAGATGAGACAGAAAGCCGGACCGGGCAAAGCGTCGGCAGACCAAGTGCTAAAGGACATTCGGCGCCAGACCCGCCGGCAGTATTCGGCGGAAGAGAAGATCCGCCTCGTGCTGGGAGGATTGCGCGGCGAGGAGAACATCTCCGAGTTTGTCGCCGAGAAGGCATTGCCGCCTCGATGTATTACGGCTGGTCGAAGGAGTTTCTCGAGGCCGGCAAGCGCCGCCTGGCCGGCGACACGGCACGAGCTGCGACCTCCGGCGAGGTGAAAGACCTCCGCCGGGACGCCGCCGCCTTGAAGGAGGCCGTCGCCGATCTGACCCTGCAGAACCGTCTGCTCAAAAAAAGTATAAACGGAGATGGGAGGACGAGGCATGAGGTATCCCGCCTCAGAGAAGGCCGAGATCATCCATTTGGTCGAGCAATGGCACCTTCCGGCCAAGCGCACACTGGACAAGCTCGGGATCCCGCGCGCCACATTCTATCGCTGGTATGATCGCTACCGCGAGGGAGGCGTTGAGGCGCTGGCCGATCATCGGTCTCGACCAGACCGGGTCTGGAACCGCATCCCGGACGATGTGCGGGGCCAGATCATCGACCTGGCGCTGGAGTTACCTGAGCTGTCGCCACGCGAGCTGGCCGTGCGGTTCACCGACGAACGAAAGTACTTTGTCTCCGAGGCGTCGGTCTATCGGCTGCTGAAGGCGCATGACCTCATCACCAGCCCGGCCTATGGTGATCAAGGCCGCGAACGAGTTCAAGGACAAGACGACGGCCGTCAACCAGCTCTGGCAGACCGACTTCACCTAGCTCAAGATCACCGGACGGGGTGGTACTATCTCTCGACCGTGCTTGACGACTTCTCGCGCTACATCGTCGCCTGGCGACTTGGTCCCACCATGTGCGCCTCCAATGTCACAGCCACCCTCGACCGGGCACTCGCCGCATCTGGCCTTGACCACATCGCCGTCGCGCACCGGCCAAGGCTTCTCAGCGACAATGGTTCGAGTTACGTGGCGGATGATCTGGCCGAGTGGCTCGACCAGAAGGGCATGCAGCACGTGCGCGGCGCGCCGTACCATCCTCAGACCAAGGGAAAGATCGAGCGCTGGCATCAGACGCTGAAGAACCGCATCCTGCTCGACAATTATTACCTACCCGGTGATCTCGAGCGTCAAGTGGGAGCCTTCGTCGAACACTATAATCACGTCCGCTATCATGAGAGTATCGACAACCTCACGCCAGCCGATGTCTACTTCGGCAGGGCTGAGGCGATGCTCGCAGAACGAAACCGCATCAAGCGCGACACCATCGCAAACCGCCGCTTGCAGCATCAATTGATAGATGTACCGCATCTGGTAGCCGTCGAGCGGCGTGCCCTGACCGGACCATGATCCGCCAGTCCTGGCGAAGTGGGCCGCGCGGTTCTTGCCGGTCACTTGCGTCATCTTGTGCGTGACCGGACCGTCGGGCAGTCGCAGAAGGCTCTTGTTCACCTTGATCCCGGTCAGGACGAAGCCCGACGCGCGATAGATCGTGCCGTCGCCGCACTGGCACCCATCGGCGAACGAGATCACCCAGCCGATGTGCGGATAGTTCTTCCTGATCATCCGCATCGCGATTGCCAGCGCTCGGCTTTCGCTATTGCGCGGCAGCGCCTCCGAGAAGGCGAGCCGGTTTAACTCGAGAAAACCGTTCCACGGCGTCTCGCGGACCAGCCCTTGAATGTTGCTCTTGTCCGTCGACGGGCCGAATGTCATCGCGCCTTCAAGGCGCCCGTTGAGGAAGACGCCGAGCGCGAGGGACGCGTTGTTGACCGTCTTGTGGCTGTAGTGGAGCCGGATGATCAGCGCGTCGGCGTCGCGCTTGGCGATCGGCGCGACGCGGATGTCCTTAGCCGTCGGTGACATGGCGCGCCAGGTATTCCTCGCAGATGCGCGCGAGCGCATTGCCCTGCGGCGACCGGTTCGGGTTCGCGTCGCCCGGCTTGCGCGGCAGGATCGCGAGCTTGATTGCGCGATCGACCGTCTCCCACTGATCGCCGTACAGAATGAACGTCATGTCGCGATATGGGGAGCGGTCGCCATCGGGCAATTCCGGCATCGCTTCCAGCTCGCCGACGCCGACCGAGAGCCGGGACAACTCGCTTTCGGTGATGCCGGTCAGCGATAGCTCAAAGCCGCCTTCGAGAAGGTCGTTCAATTCGAGTCGCAGCATCTCATCATCCCAATCGGACGCATCGGTCAGCCGATTGTCCGCGATGACATAGGCGCGCTTCTGCTGATCGCTCCACCCGCGCGCCACGATGACTGGCACCTCGGCGATGGCGAGCAGTGTGCCCGCCGCCAGTCGGCCGTGACCGGCCAGAACCATGCCGTCATCCGCCGCGAGGATCGGCATCGTCCAGCCCCACTGGCGGATCGATGCCGCGATCTGCTCGATTTGCTCGGCCGAGTGGCGCCGCGAATTCCGCTCATAGGGCCGCAAACGATCGATGGGCCATATTTCCATGGCCCGCCTGCCGACTAAGATATCCATGATTTGCCGTCTTCTGTAGCAGGCAGCACCTGCTGGTGATCGCAATAATTCGTCACGATTCGCGCCGAATCAATTCTGGCAGAATGGTCTCTTCAGGAAGCCACCCGCCTGGTCTTGATGCACAGCACGATTCGCTTTTCTAACCGCTTAGCGGCAGTTGTGACCTTCTCACTGCGTTCTTAACGGCGTCGCCCCCTACTGGTCCTCCTGCATTCAGCTGATTTCGTGCGCTTGCTCGCGGCGACAGGGGCCGATCCTGAAACGCCGCCGAAAACCCTAGAGGTCGACACGACTACCGGACGGGCGCACTCGCGATCAACCCCTAAGCCGGTCCCGGAGTGCCTGCCGATTGGCGACGAGGTTGTTGAGGTGCAGCGGCTCGCCTTGTGGCCGCTCTCCTTGCGCCAATCGTCGAACCAGCTCCCGTGTGCCGTCCACCACGAACACACCGCAATCATAGCTGTTCTGCTGCGGGGCCATGCCGGCTCGCTGCAGAGTCAGGCCCAGCCGTTCTGCGAGCCGCTCTGCAGGCTCGTCATTGTGTCCCTGAACGGAATCGTAATGATAGGCGACCGGCTCTCCTCGCGTGCGGCGATCTACGAGTAGCAGCGACCAATGGGTGCCGTTAGGATCGGTCACACTGCCATCGTTCACTGGCAGGAATAGGAAGTCGGCTCCATCATTGCCATTCGGATCATCGACGATGCGCTGCAATGCGCTGAGCGCGTCGCTCTCGGCGCCCCAACTCAACTGAAAGGCTATGAGAGGATCGACGAACCGCGTTCGGGCTGCAAGATTTGGATAATTCATTTGCAACTCCTGCGTCAGGAGCTCGTAGTCCCTCTGGATATGCTCGTCGCCCAGCCATTCCGTGGCGCCGAGAGCCCGCCCGCTACGGTCGTGGGATGAGGCCGCCGGACCCGATGCCCCGAGCTCGGGACCGGAGAGTATGCGCGGGAACGCCGACAGATAGTTCGCGTAATCAGTCAGCTCCTCCGGTGTGGTCGGCAAATCAAGGACGTCGTAGACGTCGGACGGAGCCGCTGGCGCAGACTTATCAGCAATTCGAGAATGATGGATGAGTTGAACGTCGTCGGGTCCTTTCGGTCCCAAAACGGCCGTGTAGCGTTCGCCGCCAATCTCGTAGTTCATCATTGGATGTTCCGCGACAGGTAAGAAGTCCCACTTGCCCAGCGTCGACAGCATCATGTCGGGGGCCGGCTGGGTGCGATGAGAAAAATCCTTGGGGACCGCGAACGAAACATCAAATGTATCGCCGATAGCGGGAGAACGCAGGTGAATGAGCTGAACATCATTGGGCCCTCCCGGTCCCAATACAGCCGTGTAGCGTTCACCGCGAATGTCGTAGGTCTTTACCCGCTGTGCTACATCCGGCAACAGACCCCAGTGGCCCAGCCTGAAGCGCATCATACCCGGCGCGGGCTGGGTGCCGTGGGAGAAATCCTCGGGGACAGACAAAGACACATCAAAAGTCTCGCCGAGCGCTCTGGATACCGCCTCAGCCCTATCGGACGCCGGCGCGGCTTGCTCCATCCTGCGGGAAGGCAGTGCTGGCGAGGCTTGATTGCCCGACGGAGCGTTGGGCTGCGGAGCGCTTTCCGATCGAGATCCGAAACCAATGGCGGCGCTAGGCGGATGGAGTGGGGTGCTCTGCCTCGTCATGCCGGGGGGTACGAACAGCACCGTGTAACGGTCAGTGTTGATCACGAAGTTGGTCGGTCGGTTGTCGTCGCTCGACAGGACGCTGCTCCTGCTCAGTGCAGCAGGTTGTTCGTGCCCGCTGTGCTGCATTGTAGGCAGCCTCTCCAATTCGTGGAGGGGAACCTGCATCAGCACGCCAGCGCCTGCATTGAGGTGCGTTGGATTGACGGGGACTTGCGGCTGCTCGAGCTCAGCGTCCAGCAGTCGCCGAAGCGCCCCTGGAGAGAACTGCTCTAGATTGAACTCTTGATCGACGGAGAATGACCGGCTGGGTTGTTCATCCGGCTGCCGCTGAATTTCGTTGTGAAGCTGCTCTTGCAGTCGCAGAAGCTCCGTTGGATCTACCGAGGCTTGCGAAGGCATGGATTGATCATCCAGGTGATTGAGCACTCGCCGAAGTTTCGCCGGAGGAAACTGCTCTGCATCGAAAGCCAGACCTGAGCGGACGCCTTGATCGTCTCGCCGTCCGTGAAGCTCTTCGCGGAAGCCCTGTTCCAGCCGCTGAAGCTCCACTGGATTCGTCGGCGGCTCCTCGACCGCATCATCGAACAGGTCCCAGACTTCGGCCGGAACCCCACCTGACCTGGGCGACGGAACACCATCCCCCCCGGTTCCCCGAGAACCGCTCGGACCTGATACTTGTTTCGCATCAAGCTGGTCACGAAACTTCCGCAACGCGGAGATGAGATTTTTGTTCTTCGGAAGCAACTCATGAGCGAATTTGACTCGCGAGTCGTGATCCAACTTAGATATGCTCTGGCCCACGCCCTTAAGCGCCTTAGAAAATCGGCGAAGAGCATCCCGATAAGAAGAAAAGGAGTCGTCTTTGAGTTTGCCGGGATTGGTCAGCTGCTCTATGAAAGGGGCGTCTTCCGCTGAGGGGGCCGCGCGTCGCGCACCACCAGCAACATAGCGGATGTTCAACCCCGTTATAATAAAATTGTCTGGAATGTGAGCTTTGGCGTGCTTGGCCAGCGACTGGTGATCCGTTAGATCGGTCGATAGGCCACGAGCGCGGATATCATTTATCAATCGGCGGAGTCTTGCAGCATATTGATAGACCGGTGCCTCTTTCCGCGAACTTGCATATTGGGCAATCGCCTTGTCGATAATGTCCCGATCTTCCGTAGAGAGATGGGGAAGTTGGTTCCGGCGACGGCCACGGCTGGAGACAGGAGCCGGATCGGGTGGCCGCGCCTCGGGCAAGTGCTGCTCAAAGCCCTCTTGCCTAGCCTGGCCCACCTGCGTCTCTTCCGAGACGTCGTGCTGCACCTGCGACCAAGCTGTTGCGTTGGATGGGTCAAAGTTCTGCCGGTCCACGCTAGCCTCACGTCCAAGATCCCCTGAGCAAACCCTAGTCGCGCGAGCTTTCGAGAAGCTGACTAGGCCGTAGAGCCGCGGCAGGATATTGCTCGGCTTGCCCGAGGTGCGTCTGAGAGCCGATTCCCGGTTTATTGGCCGCTTCCCGCCCGTCCGGGGCTCAATCAAAGCCCAAAACGGAAAGCCCCTGATATGCGCAAGGTGCGCGGTCCCGCGATCCCGCGCCGCTCCGGGCGAACGGTAGGACCCGGTGCAAAACGGATAGGCGCGCCCCGACTCGTGTTAAAGCAAGGGCCGGTCAACCCCGGATTGTTGGTCCACCATGTTGCAGTCTACGCCTGACGAGAAACAGGCCATCATCGACTATATGAACTGGCAGGCGCCCGACCTGATCGTCGAGTTGCGGCGCGGCAATCAGGATGGAAGAGCGCATTGCCTCGCCCTAATTGTTACCGGATGCTGAGCCGTTGCCTCACGTAAATTGCTCCCTTGGATCGGGAGCGAGCGGGGGCGAAGATGGGGTGGCTAAGCATGGCAACGCGGAAGGAACTGACGGCGGCAGCAGGCGCGCGCTATCGGCGTTCGGATCGCGCGAAGAAGACGCGGATATTGGACGAGTTCGTCGACATCACCGGATTCCATCGCAAGCATGCGATGCGACTACTTCGAGGTCAGGAAGACGCGCGCCCAAGCCGAAGGGCGCGACGTCGAATGTATAATGAGGTAGAACACAACGCGCTCGTGCTCCTTTGGGAGGCGTCAGACCGGATCTGCGGGAAGCGGCTGAAGGCGTTAATGCCTGCGTTGATTGAGGCGATGGAACGGCATGGCCACCTCGACCTTGCCCCCGAGATCCGCGACAAACTTTTGGCAATGAGCGCTGCGACGATCGACCGCGCATTGGTGCGGGTCCGAGAAGGATTAGGTCGCAAGCGTCGGCGGCACGCGACGCACTCGTTGCGTCGCAGTGTTCCAATAAGGACGTCGGCAGATTGGAATGATCCGGCGCCTGGATTCGTCGAGGCCGACCTTGTCGCGCATAGCGGTCCATCTGCGCGCGGCAGCTTCATCCAGACCCTCGTGCTCACCGACATTGCTACCGGCTGGACGGAGTGCGCTCCTCTGATCGTGCGCGAACAGACGCTGTTGAGCACGGTCCTGACGGAATTGCGCAAACAATTGCCTTTTGCGCTGCTCGGCTTCGATACTGACAATGATACGGTGTTCATAAACGAGACGCTGAAAGCCTACTGCGAGGCGGCCAACATCGTCTTCACGCGCTGCCGGCCCTACCGAAAAAATGACCAGGCGTTCGTCGAGCAGAAGAACGGCGCCGTCGTGCGCAGGATAGTCGGCTATCGTCGGTTCGAGGGCCTGGAAGCGGCCAAGCTGCTGGCTGAACTCTATCGATCGGCGCGGCTGTTCGTGAACTTCTTCCAACCCTCGTTCAAATTGATAGCCAAGCAGCGCGAAGGTGCCCGTGTACGCAAGACATACAGCGCGCCGGCTACACCACACCAGCGCCTGGCAGCGGACGCCCGCACGCCTGACGCTGTCCGCCATCATCTCCAAGAAATCTATGCCGCTCTCGATCCAGTCGCGTTGTTGCGCGACATCCGCGACGTGCAGGAGCGCCTCGCGGCCCTCGCTGATACCCAACCAATCGGCCATCCTGCTGTGGCATCGCAACCGATCGATCGCTTCCTGGCAAGCTTGCGCACGGCCTGGAAGGACGGAGCCATGCGACCGACGGATCGGCCACTCGTGAAGACGAAAAGAGGCCGACGTCGTCCCGACCCGCTGATCCGGGCAACGCCAGATTTGCGAAAATGGTTTGACGCTGAGCCTTGGCGGACTGGCAGCGAACTGCTCTCGCGCTTGCAGATGGAATATCCTGGAGCCTATCCGAAGAAGCTTCTTCGAACCCTTCAACGTCGGCTGAAATCCTGGCGCAGCGAGCAAGCGAATGCGCTGCTGTTCGCTCCTAGCGAGAAAACGCCGCCAGGGTACGAGGTCACAACACCCCAATGACGTGCGAGGTACCAGCGGAGGAGGCCGGGCGCTCCGAAACCCCGGCCATCTCCGCACCCGGCCTCCTCCTCAACTCAGGCCAGGAGCAAAATAAATGAGGCAACCGATCGCACCCGGGAGCATCAGTACATGAGGCAATACGGCTTCCCATCCAGATTGTCGCGCTATATCGAGTTCTTGCAAAAGGTCTATGCCGAGAACGTGCTGAGCCATCAGCATGTGGCTTGGGATGTTCACACCAACGTCGATCGGTGGTGGGTCATCACCAATCCGACCAACCTGTACTCCCAAGAGCAGTTCCCGAACATGGACTTGGCCGTGACGTTTCATGTCCGGCTCTGCTTGCGCATGCCCCGCAGCCAACAGCCAAAGCTGTCAGAACTCCCGGTCGAGCCGCTTGCGGCTTGCTTTCGCCACTTGACCGAGGCGTCCGACGCCCTCGCGAACGCACAAGAGGTCAGCGACTTCCAAGCCGTCGGCGTACGCTGCCGCGAGGCATTGCTTGCGTTCACGAGCGCTGCGCAAGTGATCGTGCCTTGGGAGGGCGATGAAGGCAGCAAACCTAAGCAGGCGGACTTCAAGGCGTGGGCGGACCACATCTGTTCGACTTGCCTCGGTGGTCAGAAGCACGAGCACCGGCGCCACCTTTTCAAGACGCTGCTGGACGAGTCGTGGCGCTTTTCCAACTGGCTCACCCACGCCAAGGCTTCCACTTGGCACGACGAAGAGGCCGCGACGACCACGGTGGAACATGCTCTTGGCCTGGCGGCGTCTCTCGTGATCCGCCATCTCCGTGGCGTGCCCGACGCATGTCCCGCGTGCGGCTCGAACCGGCTATCTCCTCAACGCGGGTTTCACTCAAGCGTGCCCGATGTCGAGTGGGAACGGCCGACATGCGAGAAGTGCGGGTGGACTGGCGAGCCGGTGCCGATCCTTGGCGATCCCGATGCCTACGTTGCGGAGGACGAAGATCGTCCGCCGCCCGAGGGCGAGTGCGTTACACCCACCGTGCCGCTCCGGGAACTTCGGAAGCCGTCCGGAAGGCGTAGCGAGTAGTTTTAGTCGTGCCATGTCGCCCGCCAACCCTTGCGGTCGACACAGGCAAGCACGCGCTGTCGATCCCAGCCGATCATGTAGCGGAGGATGGGCGCCGTCCGTACCACTAGCCGGGTCCGATCGAAGACCACGGCTGCAAAGAAGTGGGGTGCGTCGATCACGATCAAGGGCGCCGGGCGCGAGCCTTGTCGAGTTCGAGCAGTTCGACCTTGAGGGCATGGTCGCGGAAGCCGAGGGACATCAGCGCATTGTGGGCATCCGTCCACGACAGCGTGCCCGCGACATAACGCTCGACGATGTTCCGATAGTAGGCGCGCCATTGCGCGAGGTATGCGGGATCGAGCCGGTTGATCGACCTGTCTCGCGCCACGCGCTGGATCAGCATGGGTCAGTCCTTATAGGGCGGCACGCCCTGCGGGGGATCTTCCGGCTGGGGCTGCTGCTGTTCGGATTGATCCGCCGGCGACTGCTCGCGTGCGGCATGGTCCGCCTGCGTCTTGTCCTTGTGCTTGTCGTCGTCGCTCGGTTTGGTCGCCATGGCTCTCTCCCTGTTAGCGGCGCCGCGTGGACATGGCGCGGATGACCGCAAGCGCGAGGTTGAGCGACATCTCCTGCCGCATCACCTCGGCAAAGTCCTTGTAGAACGGCACGTCTTACCGGATCGGCACCGAGGGCCGCAGCGAATACATCAGCTTGATGCGCCCCTTCGCCGCGCGGGATCGTGGCGATATAGATCGCCGCCACGCCGAAAGCGATCAGATACTCGCGCTCCGCACCACGCGGGATTTCAAAGTCCATTACGCGACCTTCTCGTGCATCCTAAAAAACCTTGACAAGCTCGGCGCGGAGACCTTCCGCGATGACATCGCAGCCGCGATCATGGTTCGCCCGCCATGTGTCGGCATACCGATAGCTCCCATGGAATTCGTCGCAGTGGAAACAGCGGAAGAAAAAGCCGTCCGCATCGCAGCGGATGGACAGGCACTTGTGGGTCTTCTTGCGCCGCAGATGTGAGCAAGCCGGGCACCGGATTTCGTGCGTCCCGCTGTGCGAGCGCGGATTGAATCCGATCCGGGCGAACATCCGCAGCACTTCGTCGAGGGGCAGATGCCGGGTCATGGCTGCACCACCCTCGGCGGCTCATGCTCGGGTGGGGCCCGGATGATCGCTCCGATGTACTCGCGCGGATCATGCTTGGTGGACGCCTGCTCGATCGCAGCACGCGCCAATGGGACTTTGCCGCCCTTGGCATTGAGCAATCGCGAGACGAGACCTCCGGCAGCACTGCCGAGGACTTCCTTGCCGCGTCGGAACAGTTCCGTTTCCGCGTCAGACGGCGGTGGCCGAGGCGGGCCGAGCTCACCGCCCAAATCCAGTTCGCTCGAACCCGAGCGCGCGCCGACAGGCGCGGCATGGTCCACGGTCCTAGGTCCATGGTCCACGGTCCTAGGTCCAAGGTCCGTCGATGAAGCCTCGCGAGGGCTCGGGAGTAATCGCGTGCCTTCGCTGACAACCGGCAAACGCGACGGCGTCGGGCGATCAGTTTTCTGATGTTTCAGCCAGTTATCGACCTGCAGATAGGTCGAGCCCTCAACCTCATAACGGGTGATGCAACCATGACGCTCAAGCTCGGCGAGCCAGCCATCGATCGGGCTCGGCGCATCGTCGTCGTATGGGTAGAGAAGGCTCGCGAGCATTCGCGAGGCCGCGCGAGCCCTCCCTTCGTCGTCGGCGAGGGTCCATAGCTGGATGAAAAGCAGGCGCGCGTCCCGGGACAGTTTGCCGATGGTCTCTGATTGCGGAAACTCGGGCTTGATCGTCCTGATGCGCGCCATCAGACCTCCCGGCGTTGGCACGAAAGATGGCGGTCGCGAAACCTGGCGGCGTTATGCTGCGGGTGAAGGAGGCGTCCGCGTTCATGCAATCCTCCGCTGGAACAGGGGTGAGGTTTGCAGCGCGAGCTTCGGGTCGAACACCGAGGCTTGATAGTGCCAGAGCGCAAACGCAGGCTGCCCTCGAACAGAAGATCAGGGAGATCTGCCATGTTCGTATCCGCTACGGCTATCGCCGTGTTCACGTCTTGCTCCGCCGCGAAGGCTGGCGTCACGGCCAGAACAAGACCCGACGCATCTATCGTGAATTGGGCCCGCAATTGCGCAACAAAACGCCCAAGCGCCAGGTCAAGGCCAAGCTGCGCGACGACAGCCGGCCAGCGACGCGGGTCAACGAGACCTGGGCGATGGATTTTGTCCACGATCAGCTGGCGACGGGGCATAAGCTGCGCGTGCTCACGATCGTCGATATCTTCTCCCGCTTCTCACCGGTGCTGCAGCCACAGTTCAGCTTCCGCGGCAGCCACGTCGTGGCGATCCTGGAAAGGGCCTGCAAGGAAGTGGGATTCCCGGCGACGATCCGAGTCGATCAAGGCAGCGAGTTCGTGAACTTGACCTATGGGCCTACCAACGCGGTGTCACGCTGGACTTCTCCAGGCCCGGCAAGCCAACCGACAACGCGTTCATCGAGGCCTTCAACGGCCGCTTCCGGGTCGAATGTCTCAACGCCCACTGGTTCCTGTCCCTTGCGGACGCCCAGGAAAAGTGGAGACTTGGCCAGATACTATAACGAAGAACGGCGCCTACGGCGCGATCGGCAATCGACCGCCGATTTTGCTGCACAACCACGTCGGCGCAACCAGCCCGCCAATGTGACAGAGGCGCAAAACTCTAGTTCTGGGTTGTCCAAAGTTCGGTCTCGCTACAGCAAAAAAGAGGCTCTAGCCGCTGCTGGATGAAAACTCAGTGGCAGGCAGGTACCTAACGGAGCCTGCCGGGCTAAAACTCCGCCGCTAGCATGCTCACATTGTGTGTCGTCTGAAGTCAGTCCGTGGACCTAACCTACCAAGAGAGGTAACTATCCCATATTGGAGATCGTGTTACCCTCTGAGGATCGGAGGGAATTGAGCCGCCGAACCAATTACAACCTATGGTCAGAAATGAGAGATCCAATGGCAGCGAGCATAGCCGAAGACGAGAAACGCCGTACACAACAAGTGCCGCAAGCGGCCCAAGCATCGGCCGCTGGGCCAGGTGGCGCGACCGAGCACACTAGAGAGTCGACGGCCGCCACGCGCGCTTCATTCGTCTTTCCAGAATGGCAGAAGTCGATCGAAGCAACGACAAGTTTCTTCACGGCGATTTTGCAGGACGGATTGAGATTGACTGCTTCCTCTTTGCACGATCACGCCAATTTTCTAAAAGGCGTTGCCGAGGTCAAAAGTGCCTCCGATTTGCTGAAAAGCTATCTAGACTTGGCGGAGCGATCCTGGTCGAGGTCCTTTAGTGAAGGATCGAAGCTGTTGGATAATCTCAAGATACAACAAAATCAGCGGTGAGCAGTCGAATCGATCTATAAATGACATAAGTGACGAGCTTGGGCGGTTGCCTAATACTTGCCCAAGATCGACTGATCGGCCGGTCTGATTGCGATGCGAGCAGCAAGCCCGGCCAAGTATTATGTCCACACTTTGCATTAGCCGCGATCGCAGCAGCGAACCGCATCGCTGAGTGCCGGCGTGCCGCAGTCCAGGCGCACCTTGAAGCCGCGAGCTAAAGCCCACTGGCAGCAGGATTCTATGCCAGGAGCGCGTCGGTTTCTGTCTTGGACAAGCCGTGAGTACACGGAGCGTCGTGGTGATCATGCGAATGATCGACGTTGTGCTGGGCGACGATCGCATCGCGGAAATAGTAGGCGATCCAGACGGCTGAGATTGGCCAGGCCGCGGCTTTCACGACCTCAACTAACAGCTTTAGGTATTCCACAATCTTATCTCTCTACGGCAGCGGCGTTGGACCGCCGAAGTTGAAGTGAGTTTCGACTGCGTCAGATCTTCTGGCCGACTTTATCGACCAGCGCGGAATCTCTACTCCGCCTGGACTTGTCGGCAGGACTTCGCCAGAGGCGACGTTCACGCCAAAACGCTTCTTTACGACGAACAACGTGCAGAAATATGCCGCAGGTTGAGATAGTCAGAGAGCCGCGACCGTCCTCATGCTCCGATGCAAAATGTAGCCCGGCCAGCGATACCTCGGGTGCGAGAAAGGCATCGGGCAGCTCCACCAAGCTCGCACCTCTTAGACCGTGGATGGATTCGCGACCTTTTGCTCGCTTCCATCACGCGAACGCGACCCTCGATCGCGGTGAAGTTGTGGAACAAGCCAACGATTGTGACAAGTGCGAATCCAATCAAAGGATTCCGCCTCAGCCAACTCCATGCACGTCAGGTTCAGTGCCTTGGCCTTGGTGCGGGCCGTGCTCGTAAAACCGTTGGCGGCAACTACGATTCCGTGGTGAATTCCAGTCTTTTCGCACTTTTTGGCGAAGGCCTCGCTCTGAGGAACTCCTACCTTTCGCCCTTGCTCCCTGCTCTCAATGGTGGTCAGATTCGGCCCGTGATGGGCACGACGGATAATCACCACGTCATGTCACGAAGCCGACCGGTGTCCTTGTCAACCTTAAAGAGGAAGCGACGGTAACTCCGTCCTGGTGCGCGAACATGCGCTCCAAGATGGCGACGAGATTATGGAATCGCTGACCAGGTCGTTCAAGAGAGACGATTTCTTTCGCGGCGTAGATCGTACCCCTCAAATTACAGAAGTTTCTCGAAATTACGGCCGCTTTGCCGGAAGTGGCGCAACTGGTACTGGGCTTGGCGCGACGCCTGCGGCGGGGCTCGAAGGTGGGGGCGTTGCATCGTATAAGGTGTGCACGCCGGCGACAACGAGAGCGATGACCAACACCGCATACACAACAAGCAGGACGCCGCGGGTCTCACGATAGTTTTTCATCGCTTGTTCGATCGGCGTTTCCGCGATTTCTTCCCGCTCGCGAACCGAGATGTAGCTATAAAGGCTCTGCATCCAGCTCCGCCGGGAAGAAGCCTGGCATTCGAAAAACGCCCCATTGATCCGCCACTGTAACGCGAATGACAAACCGACGAATATTGCGGCAGCAAAATAGAACAGGGAAGAGATGAGAGGACCAGGCGTCTTGGCCGCGTCACCCACGATCTTCAATATGAAAGGCGCCGCCGAGACGGCCAAGTCGCGCCAGAGTGTCGCCGCAAGATCCTGCGCTCGTTGTGCGACCTTTTGTGTTTCATCAACAACCGTTTTGCGGAGATCGGCCAGCGCCTTCAGAGTCTCGCGGCTCGACGATTGGACGTGAGCTTCATAGGCTGCCTTAGCCGCCTCGAGCGCTTGGTCCAATGTCGTGACAAGATCCTGCTGAGGACGGCTCGCCCGAGCCAACTCGCCGGAAAAGAGCAGGTGGCGTGCCTCGACATCCGTCCCCGCCTAACAATCTGCGCGCAGCCACCGTTTCCCATGATTGATACCCTGGCGATGAAGCTGCCGGTGCGGCCACCAGCATCCAGGGATTGAGATCGGTGACGACCTCACGATCCGGAACAAAGTCGCGTACATAGCGAGTGGGGTCGATGCGACCAAGCAGGGATTCCGGAGGCGGAACCGGCTGCGCCAAATCCCATGAAGCGACTTCCAGTCCTCGCGCGCGAAATGCCTGTGTGGAATTGAAATCGACGATCGCGAGACGGGGCAGGACAGACCGTTGCGTCAAATAATGTGGAATACTCGATTGGAAAATAAAGAAGGCGCAAGCTGGGGCGGCTGGCTTTCCAAGCGTGATCACGACCTCGCGTGTCGCATCGAAGACATCCGCCGTGACGAGATCGCCACCCAAGGCCGGATTATAAACTTGCAATGATGAGAACGGCGATGGGACTTCGTCGGCGAAGGCGAGCCAGGCCACCTGCGCACCGGCGGACGGCAGCCGCCCTCGCAACACAAGGGCGTCAACACGTTCGTCCGCCGAGGTGCCGTTCGCGACTAGCTCACGAACGCGTTCGAGCAGATGTGTTGAGCTCGAAGTCATCGAGTGTGATCTTGTCCTTGATGATGATCTCGCCCCTGTCGGGATTCACCGAAATTACGGACGGCGTCAAACCGACGGGGAAGGTAAGTTTGACCCCGCTTGCCGTCTCGACGCGGCGGTTTCTGGGCGCCTGAATCGCGTTCTTTTGGAGGACGAACGATTCTCCTGCCATTCCTTCACGTTTCAGCCTTGCCTTGAAGTCGGTCACGACCGGGCTGTCGTCGGGCAGCGGTCCGAAAATGCTTTTCAGCCAATTTTGAGCGCTTTCGCCGTCGACTGAACCACCTGACTGGCTGGCATCGAATAGGCGTTGCGCCAGATTTTTCATGGTGCCCTGCGGAAGGATGTCTTTGTGCTTGTAGGCAATGTTGCGCGTGACATCGACGATTGCCTTGGTCAGTTCCTCCTCCGTTCGCTGGCGCCGCACCAGCAAGAATCGCTCAAAATAAGCCGCAGGCCGCTGCGGATTCTGACGATCGACAACGCAGATTTCGTCGCCGTCTTTGCGCAGCTTGATGAGCGCGGCTTTCTGCAAAGCGTTGCGATTTTGAACAAAGGTCCGCTCGATTTCGCCGAAGGTCGGCCGGGGCTTTCCCGAACGTCCGCGGCTGATATCGTAGTCGTAGGTAAGAACCTTCTCGTCCTCGAATTTCAAAAGGGCAAACAGCCGGCCGCTCGAGCAGGATAGCGAGAAGATCAGGAAGGCGCCGACAGCCGTGCTGTCGTGAGCTTCATTGAACGCCGTTGCGAGCTTCTCGCTTTCCTCCTGGAAAGTTGCTTTATCCCGGCCGATCCGTGCGAGTTGCGCCCGCACCGGTGAGTCCGCCATGAATTCGTATCGATTTCCACTGTTGACCGATCCGGCACGGCCCAGGAAAAAGGGCGCGTGTTGGCCGGCATCGAAAGCCGTGAGCAGCTGCAAGTGTTCCTCTCCGGGGCCGACGATATGAAATACGCTCTGGTCAATGCGCAGGCTTTCGAACTCCTGCTCAGTAAGGGAGGCCATAAATCACCCTAGAACAAATGGAGAACGTTGGCAATCTGCGATTCTCTTCCAATTATGTCGCATCCCGTTAAGAATCCTGCACTTTTGTCAGAAATTCTACTTTTAATTGTGACAACGATGCAATTAGCGTATTGCGCGGTCGAACGCGGCGGCTCTTCGATTTGTTGAGGGTCTTCACTCGCCCAAGTCCGATGCCGCAATTCGGGTGACGTGAATATTTTTCGTAAAATTTAGCTTGCGGGAAGCTTTTTCATGGTGTGAGATCTAATTTCGGCCGGAAGGCGAGATGGCAAACGAAATTCACGGCCGAGAACGTTTTTCATGGATTGAGCCAATGCCGCTACAATTTTCAGGCCCTGTGAGCGTTTTTCATGATCGAAGGCTGCCAGAGTCCGCGACCCCCGCCGGCTACGCAGCACTAATTGACGCCTACCGGCTGTCCGTCCCGATACCACGCTTGCTTTCCGCCACCGGCACAAAGCACCGCATCCTCGAGCAAAGTGGATGGCGCATCTACACGCCACGTCATGCGCCGGACGTCAGCCTCGAGGGACATCTCACCTTCGCACTCAAGAACGAAGGACTAGACCTTGCCATCCTGAAGCGACTCTTCCTCACCGTGAAGGAGGACGAGATTGCAGACCTTGTGAAGCAGAAGCCGACCGGACTCTACACGCGCCGCATCTGGTTTCTCTATGAATGGTTGTTGGGGCGTGAGCTTAATCTGCCCACAGCAGACAAGGTCTCCTATGTCGACGCCGTCGATACCGAACTCCAGTATGCGAGTTCTGGGCAGAATTCGGTACGGCATCGCGTCCGTAATAATCTGCCAGGCACATCGGACTTCTGCCCGCTCGTTTTCAAGACCCAAGTGCTGACGGAATTTGTTGCACAGGACCTCAAGGAGCGCGCCCGCGTCGTGGTGAGCCAGGTCCCGAAGGATCTGCTCGCGCGAACCGCCGCCTTCCTTCTCCTCAAGGACTCGAAGTCGAGTTACGTCATCGAAGGAGAAAGACCGCCACAGGATCGCATCCAGCGGTGGGGCAAGGTCATCGGCGAAGCAGGACGGGCGCCGCTCGACGAGGCGGAGTTTCTGCGCCTGCAGCGGATCGTCATCGGTGATGAGCGCTTCGTAAAGCTCGGCTTCCGCAACGAAGGTGGCTTTGTCGGCGAGCATGACCGCGAGACGCAAAGACCCATTCCGGATCATATCAGCGCACGCCACGAAGATATTGCCCCCCTCGTGCGCGGATTGATCGCCTTCGATCAGGCGGCGGAAAATGAGCTTGATCCTGTCATCGCCGCCGCCGTGCTGGCTTTCGGATTTGTCTACGTTCACCCATTCGAGGATGGCAATGGCCGCATTCACCGATACCTGATGCACCATGTTCTGGGACGGCGCGGCTTCAATCCTGCCGGCATCCATTTTCCGGTTTCGGCAGCCATTCTCGACAAGATCGGCGAATACAAGGACGTGTTGGAAAGCTATTCGAGTAGATTGCTTACGTGCATAGAATGGGAGCCGACTCCGCAAGGCAACGTCAAGGTCCTGAACGATACCGCTGACTTTTACCGCTTCTTCGATGCAACGCCGCATGCGGAGTTCCTGTACGAATGCGTGCAGAGGACCATCGAACAGGATCTTCCGAGGGAAACCCGGTTCTTACGGAGTTTCGATACGTTCCGGGCGGGCGTCGAAAACATGGTCGATATGCCGGAGCGGACCCTCAACAACCTCCTTGGATTCTTGCAGCAGAATGAAGGGCGGCTTTCAAAGCGCGCTCGTGAAAATGAATTCTCCCAGCTGATGCCAGACGAAGTCACGAAGATCGAGGGCCTCTATCTCGAGGCCTTCTCGGACGAGCCTGGAACGGAGAGCTGACCGTCTGCCCGCTATGAAAATATGACCAGGGTCGTCTGGGGCGTGCGCTTGATATTAGGAGGCCATCTTCGATTTCTTCTTTTTCGATATCCCGCCAGATCCTCCGGAGTTTCCCAATAGGAGACTATACGCCCGCGTGTCGCGGGTGGATTCATTGAGCACGCGCCCGCATCGCCGCGTATCCTTCGAATTTGATTGCATCGATGCCGATTATGTCGACGCGAGCGGACCAGAGCTCCTGAACGGCTTTCGTGCTGGACAGACCAAGCCGTTTGCACTCCTGCGTGTGGTGACGACGCCGGCTCGGTTTGATCGCTTTGCGGGCGCAACGCCAGAGCCAGGCGATTGGTTTCATCTCGAGCTCAGGCCCAAGGGCCATGGTCTGCCGGCATGGCATGCTCAACTCGAGGGTAATGGTTATTCGATGCATGCCCGGGGAGTTCTGATGTTCGCGCGGCTGCTCAACACTCCCGGCGAGGCGCCACCGCACCCCTTAAGGCCCCAACCCCTAGGTGCCGCAGCGGCCCCGCGGCTGGTATTGCCGGAGCCGCTCGCTACGGCCTGTGCGGCACTTCCGCCCCCGGCGACGCCCGCCGAAGTCTCAGCCATCCTCAAAGACCTGCCACAAGCGACATCCATCCGGGTCAGGGATGTTGGCCAGGCAAATTTCATTTCTCTGTGCGACGATGGCGGTAATGCAATTCTGCACTTCGATGTCGGATTTCCGATCTCTTTCAATCGCCACACTTTTCCATCCAGATTCGTTGTCGATCGAGCCGAGAAGCTTCCGATCGTGCTCTCGCATTGGGATTGGGATCATCTCCATGGCGCGCTCCTTCTCCCGCATCTGCTCGGCTGCCGCTGGATTGTCCCGGACCAGCGGCTGGGACCTGGTGCCGCGCGCCTGGCACATATACTGGACCAGAGGGGTAATCTGGTCGTACGCCCTGCCAACGCAAGGATCCGTTTTCCTTTTGGCGAATTGGTAAGAAGCGGCGGCCGCCCCTCCGATCTCAACGACAGCGGATTGACCATCCTTGCGACCCTCACGAGCGGACGATCAGCTTTGCTGACCGGCGACGCAGACTATTCGCACCTCAAGCATGCCAATGCCAAGCAGGTAGATCACTTAGTCGCAACTCATCATGGCGCGCGCTTTAATGCAGGCGCGCCGTTGGTGCCAAAGCCAAATAGCGGGCAGGGCCAACTGGTGATTTCGTGTGGATATCGCAACGTCTATGGGCATCCGCACCCGGATGGGCTATCCAAGCATGCAAGGTCAGGTTGGACGACCTATGTCACCACCGCCGGGCGAAGAGGTGTCGCCAGTCGAGGCGACCGCATCGTGAATTGACGGTAAAGCGCCGAGGTCTTCTGGCTTCCTTGTGCTCGAACTCGGCGCGCGGATTGCGGATCTCGAAGGAGCGCGACACAGTTTTGTCGTTCCGGGCGGACAGGCAGCCATCGTCCTCGCCTATCTCGGGTTCTGCACCGCTGGATCGCATGTCCTCATGCCCGATAGCGCCTATGGGCCGAACAAGGAATTGGGAGCCTGGCTTCTAAAGGGCTTAGGCATCTCCGTCGAGGCCTACCCGCCAATGATCGGCGCCGGTTTGGCTCGTCTGATCCGCGCGGAGACTCGTCTTATCTGGTGCGAGAGCCCAGGCTGCATCGCAATGGAAGTCCAAGACGTGCCGGCCATCGTTGCAGCGGCTCATGCTCGCGGCGTACCGGTAGCGCTCGACAACACTTACGCAGCGGGAGTTCTATTCGACGCATTTGCGGCCGGCGTCGATGTGTCAATCCAAGCGCTGACCAAGTATGTCGGCGGCCATAGCGACCTGCTGCTAGGCACGGTCTCGGTTCGAGACGATGCTGCCTACGAACGAAGAGGTCCAGTGCACCGATTGCTCGGGCTTGCAGTTTCCCTCGACCATTGTGCTCTGGCGTTGCGCGGCCTGGAAACGCTGGCCGTGCGGCTCGACGCCCTCCAGCGCTCTACCCTCGCGGTCGCCACCTGGCTGAAGGAACAGTCCGAGGTCGCGCGCGTTCTGCATCCGTCACTTCCGGACTGCCCCGGACACGAGATCTGGATGCGTCAATTTACCGGCTCGGCGAGCGTCTTCTCGATTGTGCTCGCAGAAACGTGGGATGCCGCACGTGTCGCGCGGTTCGTCGACGCACTCCGACTCTTTCGTATCGGCCACAGTTGGGGCGGGACGACCAGTTTGGTCATGACCTATCCCGCAGCCGGGTCGAATGCGCGGTCCTATGGAGCCCGATTGGTGCGGCTGAATATCGGGTTTGGAGGCGACGGCCGATTTGATCGGCGATCTCAAGCAGGTACTCGCGGCAGGCTAAGATATCGGCAAAGTCGCCCCGCAGCAGTCCTCAATGGGCGTAATATTCAGCACGACCGCGCCGACAGTGCCCGAACCAGTGAACGATGTCTGGTTCATCGCGTGCTAACGGGCGCTGCCCTCTCAGCAATGTCGCAACGACGTTTACTTCGCTGATCTGCTTTCCGATTCATCTCGTTGTTCGCATACAGGAGGCTGTCTTGTACGCTGCAATGCTCCGCCTCGAGGTGCCTATCCCTTCCGAATCTAAATTGGTCGCCGCCGCAATCGCACAAGACCGTTCTACCGCAGACAGCCGACACCGCTGCCCCAATTTGCGTTTGCTTCAGGGGACAGCAGACCTCTAGACGACAGTCGTTTGATCAGAAGTGCCGCATTGCATCCCGCGGACCTGCTGGAGCAATCTGCTGAATTGCAGCTCACTATTTTCTTAACTTTAGATTGCGCTTACCAAAGAAGTGCCTTAGGAAATCAATTTGCGACCGTCAAAGCAGCTTTCCTTTGGCGACATATCACAGATTGATTTTTGAGATAGTTCATTGCCAGCCGTTGCTGTGCGGAAGAGGAGCCGAGCCATGCGCGTTCTCGCCGTCTTATCCTTCGTCCTCATGGGGGTTAGTCAGTCCCGCCCACGCGTGGTGGGATATGGGTCACATGGAAGTTGCCGCAATCGCTTACGGACGGCTCGATGACACGTTGCGGCCAAAGGTCGATACCCTCGTCAAGCAGCATCCGGCCTATCCGCTGTGGATCAAGGGCCTTGAGGGCCTGCCGGACAGCGACAAAGCTCAGGCGGCTTTCGTGCATGCCGCCACTTGGGCCGACGACATAAAGGGAATCCTGTCCTGCAAAGTGTCGCACGCACCAGGCTGCTATGACTACGACAAGGTCACGGACGGCACCGCCGCACAGAACGTTGGTACATCCGATCACATCGTTCATGACTACTGGCATTACTACGATATCCCGTTCTCGCCTGACGGCGAACAGACCGATCCTGCACCGGCGGTTAATGCGCTCACCCAGATCCACCTGCTCAAAGCGGCCCTTTCGGACCACAACAGCACGGACGATCTGAAGCGCTACGATCTCGTGTGGTTGCTGCACCTTGTTGGGGATGCCCACCAGCCGCTGCATGCCGTCTCGCGGTTCACACATCAGCTCAAGGGGGATCAAGGCGGCAATCTCGAGCTGGTCAACGTCGGAGGCGTGCAAGCTTCGAAGCTTCATTTCGTCTGGGACGGTATCCTAGGTGATCGCGGCACCGCCGCCGCAGCTATCGGCGCGGCTTCTCTTCTCCCTGCCGCAGACCCGACCCTGGCAAAGATTGACGACCCGGAAATTTGGTTCAAGGAATCGGCCGCGCTGGCGCAGCAATACGCCTACGGGACGGCGGTTGGTCCGGACAAGGGGCCTTATGATCTTGACGCGGCATACCTCTCGAAAGCGAAGTCCGTCGCGGAAGCCCAAGTCGCACTAGCTGGGCAGAGGCTCGCCAATCTGATCAACGCGGCGCTAAAGTAGTGGCTGGGAGGCAGGGATGACACCGACCTTCCAGTTCGAGCCGTTCCCGAAGTCCCTCCGCATCCATCTGCCAAGTGAACCCATAGACCCTCGATGGGTATAACCAGCTCTACAAGGCACAAAGGAAGCCGGCTCCGCTCCTTGAAGCTGCCTGTTGGAGCCACGGCCGCAGAAAGTTCTTCGACCTGGAGAAATCTGGAGAGGCGCCGATTGCCAGCGAAGCCGTGCGACGCATCGATATCTTGTTTGAGATCGACCGCACTATCAACGGCAAAACGCCGGAATAACGGCTTGCGGTACGTCGTGATAAGTCGAGGCCGATCGTCGCCGATCTCGAAATCTGGATGCGCCAGCAGAGAACGCTGCTCTCCTCGGCAACGATACTGCAAAGGCTATTAACTACCTGCTCAACCGCTGGGCTTCGTTTATTCGCTTCCTGGACGACGGCCGCATCTGCCTCTTGAACAGCGCTGCCGAACGGGCGTTACGCGGTGTGGCTGTCGGAAGATGAAATTGGACCTTCGCCGGTTCAGATGCAGGCGGCAATCGTGCCGCCGCCGTCTATACCCTGATCGAGACCTGCAAGATGAAGGACGTTGATCCGCAAAGCCTGGCTCACTGACGTGCTGGCCAGGCTTCCCGATCATCCCGCTAACAGAGTCGCCGACCTGCTCCCGTGGAATTGGAAGGCGACCCGACAGTCCAAAGCGGCTGCCGCCTAAGCCTCACTGCGCCTGTCCTCGGTGCTGGCCGAATGCGTGCTCTCCAGGCGCACCAGTGGCAGACGGATCTCTCCGGCGCGAACCTTCTCGATGAATTTCGTCGGAGCTAGGTGCGTGAAGAAATCCGAGCAAACGGATTCGACCGGTATGACGGCGCGACCGTTGCATTGGGCCATCAGGAGAAAGGTCGCCTGCATCGGGTGTTCCATCTTTGACAGGGGCGTGCCGATCAGAACGGTATGTCATGATCCATCTCGTTCGATGCATGGCGGTGAGCTGTGGGCCTTTTCTCCGGCACTCATGGTCGAGGCGGAGCGATTGACTTAAGCTGTTCCGCGGGAATAAGCCTTTTGCGGGCCCTTTCATCGGCGTTCTTTGCCTCGCCAACGATCTTAAAGATGCTCACAACCAGCCTTTGAGCGGCTTCCCCGGTGGTCCAGAGTCGCCCAGGTGCGCTAACCAAAGCGATGGCAACGATTTGTTACGGTCATCAAACTGAGCCGTCTCTTTTCTAATTCGGCTTCGAATGCAGCTAACGGCCAAATAAGCTGAGCGATTCGCATGAAGGTGACGAGGCGATCGGGCGCATTGCTGCCGGTGCCAGCACTTGGATGACCTCAAGGCTGTCTTTGGGACTGCTGCTGCGAGCTTCGATGACTCGTTGTAATGTTGAGGCGCCGACAGGGCCCTGTTGCGGCGACCACCGGCTTGAACACTATCGGTCTGGCGGTGGTTACGGAAAAAAGTCTTTCGTTCGTACAAGCTGTGTCGCCGGGTGGCCAGCCCGCCCTCGATCGGTTGGTGGTGCCGGCTCAGGGGCTGAGAAATCGGACAATTACGCTAATCACAAGCCATAACGAGCCTGTGGGCGCGTTGATTGCGGGTGCCATGCAGACGATGGCAGGTCTAGTCCAAGATCAGGTAGGTGCCAAAGTGCACGCGCCGTCCTAGCGTCCTGCCGTTCCTCTGCCGATCACCGAGCCAGAAGCGAACACCGAGAAGCTCATACGGACAAAACCTTGTGACGTGCGGAATCAGGGTGGCTGCGCATGCACACCTTGATGACGAGCTCCGGCGCTCGAATTTGAGCACCGAAGAAGGCGACGAATGGCGGGGCGCGTGCCTACAGAAAATCAATCAGCCAAGAAGCAGTCCATCGAATGTCAACCGGTTGACGCGATCACGGCGATCAATCGGTTTGCCGGTTCGGATCCGGAGAGAGTTGCGCTGAGGTACGGCGCAGACGAACTCACATATGAGGCGCTACGATCAAGATCAGATGCTCTTGCAATGGCCTTGGGAGAGCAGGGTGCTCGCGGCGCGGTTGTCGGCTATTGGGGGGAGCGAGACCTCGACTGGGCGACGGCGGTCATCGCAATTTTGAAGGCTGGTTCAACGTACCTACCGCTTGATCCATCGCAGCCGGCGTCCCGTACATCATTCATGATCGAGCAGAGCCGCTGCGCTTGGTTGATGGGCCGAGACCGTCCGGACTCGCTCAGCCTATTCCAGGGGAGCAGCAAGACAGCTCCGCAATTCGTAGCTATAGAGGCGGCACTGGGCCGGTTGCAGACCCCGTCCGTTATGCCATCGCCGAACGTGGATGGGCTTGCCTATATTCTGTTTACGTCTGGTTCGACCGGACAGCCTAATGGGCGCAATGATCGAACGCGCCGGACTAAACAATCATTTGGCGGCAAAGATCGATGCTCTAAATCTCACTCGGTCGGATTGCGTCGCGCAAACGGCATCGCACTGCTTTGACATCTCGCTTTGGCAGCTCCTTTCTGGGCTTTGCGTCGGAGCCTCTACATCAATCATCGATGATGCGACACTGAGATCGCCGCCATCGCTCCTCCGAGCAATTCAACGATGCGCCGCTACGGTCGTCCAATTCGTGCCGTCGATGCTGGCAGTGTATGTTGAATATCTGCAATCGCTTACCGAGGCAGAGCGAGGCATGGACGGCTTGCGGATTATTTCTACGGTCGGAGAACCTCTAACGCCCGGATTGGCGCGTGCGTGGCTTGCCTTGTATCCCCACGTTCCCATTCTCAATCATTACGGGCCGACCGAGTGCGCCGACGGCGTGACCCATCATCTGGTTTCCGTGCCGCCTGCGCTGGCTGATACTTATGTGCCGATCGGCAGGCCAATTCAAAACTGTGAGGTTTATGTCGCGGACGGACCGCGGCTCTGCAATGTAGGAGAAGTGGGCGAAATCTGTGTCAGCGGCGTCGGTGTTGCTGCCGGCTACGTCAATGACCAGGTCCGCACCAAGGATGCGTTTGAGCCAAATCCATTCTCAAACCACCTGTCCTTCCGGCGTCTATATCGGACAGGTGATCTTGGGCGCCTCCGTTCCGACGGCCTTTTGCAATGTCTCGGTCGACGGGATCGTCAGGTCAAAATTCGCGGGCACAGAATCGAGCTGGGAGAAATCGAAGCTCGTTTGTCCGCTCATCCCTTGGTGCATGGCGCGGTCGCAGTCGCCTCTTCTTGCGCAGGTGTAAAGCTTACGGCGCGAGATATAGCTGGGGCGGAGGCGCAAGCCGACTCGCGGCGGCTGGTTGCGTATGTGACGGCTCCAGCTGAGCTGGAGGAAAGCGACCTTCGGAAGTTTCTTGCCGAGGCACTCCCCGGTTACATGCTTCCGGAAAGAATCATCCACGCCAGTGGTATTCCACTGACCAGGAACGGAAAGGTCGACTTTTCAGCATTGCCTGACCCGGGGAGTGTTCGGCCGGTATTGTCAACGCCCTTTGAGGAGCCGCAATCAGATCTGGAAGTCCGGCTACGTCAAATCTGGTCCGGCATTTTGCGTATCGAGAACATAGGTGTGAATGACCAATTCATGAGCCTCGGCGGAGACTCGCTCCGGGCAATGCTCATCTTGGGACAGTTGCAGACCTTGCTCGGGGTGAGAGTGGATTTCAGGCTGGTCCTGAATGGGACGATTCGATCTCTTGCCGCTTCGATCGAGGCTCGCGTCGAGCCCCACCCATGCACAGCCTTGACATACCGAAAGCTTGACCGATCACCTCTGACGCGACTCCAGGAGCATCTTTGGTTTCTGGCGCAGCTCGATCCATCTGCCCGGAACTACATCATTCAAGGCGGGCTGCGGATTAAGGGCAATATCGATTTAGCTCGGTTCAATCGCGCCTGGACCGAGGTCATTCATTCCCACCAGGCACTTTCGGCGCGCTTTATCGACGAAGACGGTCCGGTTCAATGCTTTGATGGTCCGCCATGCACCAATCTTGAATTGATCGATGCATCTCATCTCACCTCCTCCGAAGCTGAGGAGCTCGTCGCGCAGCTTCGGCGAACGGAGCTGAAAGACAATTTCGATCTCGCACAAGGCCGCTTGTTTCGTGCGCGCATGGTCCGGTTTGGTGCTGGCAATCATCTCATATTGATCACCGCTCACGAAATCATCCTCGATGCCTGGTCGATTTCTGTTCTGCTCAGAGATCTTCAGCAGAGATATTTAGATGCCGCGGCGCCTTGGCCAGGGAACCGTGCGTCACTCTCGGGCTACGCCGCGTGGGAAAAACAGCACATTTCTCCAGGGGCCCTGGAGAACCAACGTCACTATTGGCGTCGTCAGATTGGTGATGATCCGCCGGTGCTTTCGCTTGGAAGGGCGCACCCCCAAACAGTTTCATTCCGCGGCGCCTCGCATCCAGTGCTGCTTGGCAGCGATCTTTCCAGTCGGGTAAGAGAATTCGCGTGCCAAAATAGCTGCACCACCTCGACAACACTACTGGCGTGCTTCCAGCTGCTGCTACGAATGTATAGCGGTCAGGACGATATTGTCGTCGGCATGCCACACGCTGCACGAGATCAACCAGGCAGCGCCGACATCATCGGCTTTTTCCTGAATATGCTGCCGATCCGTGCGGCGATCGATGCCAGTCAATCCTTTGCTGCTCATGCCAGGCGCATCCAGGGTCTGGTCAGCGATGCCATCGCAAATGCGGCCTATCCATTCGGATGGATGGTCAGGGATACAAGGTTATGTCGCGAACCGGGTCGATCACCGATCTTCCAGGTCATGTTCAACATGTATTCCGAAGCCGCTGAACCGGTTGGTCGGGATGAGATGGCTCTGACATTCCGCGAATATGACACCGGCTATGTCAAATTCGATTTAACGCTGTACGCGCAAGATCACGGCGATGAAATTGCGCTCCAGTTGGCGTATGCGGAAGACATCATCTCGAGTGATCTCGCTGCCCGCATGGCCAACAATCTGCGGTGTCTGATTGCCGCCTGCGTTGATGAAGCGCTTGCGCCCATTGAGGAACTGAGCTGCCTTAGCGCCTCAGACCTCTCTATACTGGGTTCGCTGGATGGGTCGATCCAGCGATATGAATCCGAATGTCCGCTTGCCGAAGCCTTCGAGCAGATCAGCGTCTCTAACCACGGCAAAGTAGCATATTTTGGCGAGTTCGGGGAGGTCACGTTTGACCAGCTGCGCGCGCGCGTAGCGGCAATCCGCTCGCTCCTGCAGGAGATGAAAGTGGGGGCCGGCGATCTGGTTGCCGTGCTTGTTGACCGGTCGTCGGACGTTGCCGCTGTCATGCTTGCGGCGCGAGGCTTGGATGCTGTTGTAGTGCCGATTGCGCCGGATTATCCGCGTGACCGGATCCAACATATGCTGCGAGATAGTCAGGCAAAGCTCTTGATTCACGCGAATATCACGGAGCCTGGCTTTGAGATACCTTCGATTTCTCTGTTGGCCTTAGAAACGTGCAAATTGCGGAGGGATGATTCCGTCCCCCGCGACAAACCGACAGATCACCAAATTGCGAGCCTCATATACACGTCCTCCTCCACAGGTCGGGCGAAGGGGGTTCTTATACCGGAAGCGGCCATTCTCAACCGGCTGAACTGGATGTGGCGGTGCTTTCCGTTCGATGACACTGACGTCATGGTTGTCCAGAAGTCCGCCTGCCTTGTTGCCTCCGCTTGGGAGTATTTTGGTGGGCTTCTGAGAGGAGTGCCTACGCTGATCCTCACCCAAGGGCAGGTGCTAGATCCGGATCTGTTGTTGTGCAGTTTGGCAAAACATCGCGTGACACGCTTTTTTGCCTCTCCGCCACTTCTGTCCGGTCTCATCAGGTCCCAGGAGCGGCAACCGCAAAGGACCGCCTTGCGACTGGTCACAAGCAGTGCCGAACCAATGCCTTCCTCGCTGCCCGCTCGCTGGCGTGAGGCTTTTCCGGGCGTGCCGTTGTGGAACTTCTATGGTGCGACGGAATGTGCGTCCAATGCAGCCGTGCACGAAACATCGGATGCGGATGACAGCTCGGCGCTTGTCCCAGTGGGGCGGCCAATCGACAACGTCAAACTCTACGTGCTCGATTCACGATTGAAGAGAGTGCCTGTCGGAGCTCCCGGCGAACTGTGCATCGCAGGCCGCTGTCTGAGCGCTGGGTATTGGCGGGATCAAGATCGGACTGGCCGCTGTTTCGTGCCGAATCCGTATGATGGCGAACAATACAACGTGCTTTATCGAAGTGGGGACATCGCACGCATCTCAACCAGCGGCCTTCTTGAGATATGTGGCCGATCGGACAACCAGATCAAGGTGAGGGGCTTCCGCATCGAGCCGGAGGAGGTCGAAGTTGCCCTTGAGTCTCATCCCGCAATCGCAAAGGCCGCGGTCTTCGCAGAAGGCACCGATGACGATCGCCGCTTGACGGCGAGCGTGGTGCCCGCTCGCAAGAATCTCAGCTCTGGAGAGATTCTCGCCCATCTGCGCAACAAGCTGCCATCTGCGATGGTTCCCGCGGCCTTCAGGTTGGTTGACAGTGTTCCCATGACGACGAGCGGAAAGATAGACCGTACTCGCCTATCCTCCGTTCCGTACCGCGAGATCGAAACCCGTCCATCTGCTGAGCCCCGCACCAGGAACGAGCGAGTTCTTGCTCGGATCTGGGAGGATCTACTAGGGGTCAGGGGGGTGGGAATCGACAGCAGTTTCTTTGATCTCGGCGGCGATTCTCTTCTGAGCGTGCGTTGCGTCACGCTGGCGTGCAAAGCCGGGCTGAATCTCACCGTCAACCAACTCTATCGAACGCCGACCATCAGGGAGTTGGCGGCCGGGGAAGCGGGGGCAGCCCCCCACAACATAGCTTCCGCGGACAGTTTGCTGCCTGTGCCCCCCATCATATCGTTTTGGAATTCTCTTCTCGGTTTTGACGAGCATTTTAACATCGGCGATCTGTTCTTTTTGCGGGGCGGCATCCTGAACGTCAAGATCCTGGACCGCGCTCTCGCCCATGTCATCGAGAAGCACGAAAGCCTCAGGCTGCGCGTTGCTCGAACCCAAGATGGACTACGGCTGGGGATTGGGACTTGTCCGACTGAGCGCATCGTGGAGGAGATCAATCTGGTCCAAATGACCGGCCCAGACCAGCGCAGGACGATCGAGATCGTCTCGGCAAAACGTCAACACATGTTCAGGTTTGACGGTCACACGCCTCTTGTTCACGTCGCGGCGTTCCGTACTTCGGAAAGCGGCGATTACTATCTGCTGGTGCTGATGCATCATTTCGTAGCGGATGGGATGGGCTATCGGCTATTCCTGGAAGCGTTGGAGGGCGCATACAACACTCTTGCTGCAGGCCATGATATGAATGGCCCTGAGACCGTACAAAGGCTCTCTTCCTGGTTGAAGCGCCTCGAGAATTACGCGGACAGCGAAGCACCAAACGAGCTCAAGTACTGGGAGGGTATTGACTACGATCAATTCAATCTGCGTGTCAGCGATGCGTCATCGCGCGGCACGAGTATTGACGAAGCAAGGTCGAGAGAGCTTCACGATGCGAATCTCGCAGGTCGTCGGGAGGATGTGAACGGCCGTTCGCGGGTAGATCGAGCCAAGTACCATCTTGAGATCGACGCGGAAGCGACAGCGGGTCTCCTTAGTATTGGAGCAAGATCAGCGCATTGTCAGGACTTTGATGTGTTTCTTGCTGCCCTGTCCGGTGCGTGTGGAGCCCTGTTCGGCAACTATTCGCTCTGGATTGATAGCCTGAGCTCGACACGAGGTCGGCTGTTTGACGATTTTGATCCATCTCAGGTCATTGGCCTTATCAGCGAGCTCGTTCCGCTTCCATTGAAGGTCACCGGAAGAGAGACGCGTTCCGACCGCGCTCGTCTCATATACCGGCAGCGCAATGCGCTGCCGCGTGGAGGAATAGGCTTTCGGGCCCTGAAATTCCTAAACCGAGATCCAGCCTTGCGGTGTCGGCTCGATCGCCTGCCACTTCCCAGAATTGGGGTGAATTATCGCGCCGGTCTGCAGCGTCATTTCGCGCGCCGCTTTCTGGACACAGACCCTTCTCCACTCTGCATCGGCGAACACATGCATCAAGCAGCGGCGATCCACCTCTTCTGGTTCGAGGTCGGATTTCAATCGGGCCGTCTACAGATCGACACCACGTATGATCCGAGCATGGTCGATTATGATGCGACCCGGCGTCTTTGCACGGTCTTGCAACAGGAGTTGATGCAGACGATCGATGAATTCGTAGAGCTGAAGACGGCGTGAATCATGGATAAGCGTAGTCCGGAGCTCGTCGTCAAAAGCAATCGCGATGCGATGCGGAAGAAAAGCCGGCACATCGATCTATCGGATCATAATCTCACGAGCCTTCTCCTGCGGCTCGCTATTCCATCTGTTATCGGCTTGTCGATCAACGCATTGCAGCAGCTCCTTAACGCGATCTTTGTTGGCTCACTCGGCGCGCAGGCGATTGCAGCTGTCAGCATGACGATGCCGCTCATTGTCGTGCTCGCGGCCGTGGGAGAGGGGATCGGTGTGGGTACCGCCTCCTTCATATCTCGTCATCTTGGTGCTGGTAATGCGTTGGAGGCTGGCCGAGGTGCGAGTACGGCGCTCGCCCTCGCCGCTCCCATCGGTGTGATCATGACCATCGTCCTGCTTGTAACCCTACGAGGCATCTTCGTCGCGCTTGGGGCAAGTCCAACCATCCTGCCCATCGCGCTCGACTACGCCGCGATCCTCTTGCCGGGCTCTACTTTGATGCTCCTAAACATCGTCAGCGGCTTCATCGCAAGAGCTGAAGGCAACACGCGATTCAGTATGTGGACGATGCTGACGGCTTTCATATTGAACGCCTTGCTTGATCCTATTTTCATTTTCTTGCTAGGCTTGGGTGTGCGAGGCGCAGCGTTAGCGACGCTGATATCACAGATCGCCGCTATAAGCTTCTACATCGTGTATTTTACCAAGAGGCTCGGCACGGTGCTCGTCAGGATATCTCAGGTCTCGTTACGAGTAGATCGCATCAGGCAGCTCGCGCTCATTGGGGCGCCGGCGACGACGACAAGTATCTTAGCCGCTCTTGCTGGTATGTTCTTGTACGGAGCTGCTGCGCGGTTCGGTGACGATTTCGTCGCGGCGGTGGGAATAGCTGTAAGAATCTTGACAATCGGCGCGCTGCCTATCACCGGATTCTGTATCGGCTCTCAAGCTGTCCTGGGGTTCGGTTGGGGCGCGCGCGACTTTGCTCGTGTAATGAAGGTTGCGAAGTTTATGCTGTCTATCACCGTTGCGCTTTCCTTTGCGTATTCCGCAGCCGTTATCGTTTTCGCCCGGCCGTTGGTCAGGTTGTTCAGCAATAGCGATGATGTCACAGAAATTGCCGTCTTGAGCTGCATCGTCTTTCACCTGTTTTTTGGATTTTACGGTATTGAGAGTTTCGTGATGACGATGCTTCAGTCGCTGGGGAGAGCACGCCTTAGCGCGGTGGTCTCTTTCGCCAGGCAGGGGTATCTCTTCATACCAGCGGTACTTCTATTTCCTGTCATATCAGGCTTCAGTGGGGTTTTGGCCAGCCAAGCCATCGCTGAGCTGGGCGCCGGAATGATCGCTCTGTTCGTCATCTTGCGCCAGTTCGCCGAGCTCAGGCGAGGTGGACCGGCCATTCAGCCAGGAATCGAGAGGGCTCCTTGACTTGATTGGGCATCTCCGGGCAATTGATGCATTCCTCGCGGGCAGCCAGCCGTCATCCGTTCCGAGCTGGTTGCCGAAGTTGTCGCCCTCGTAGGCGGGACCGAGGGTGGCTAATTCCGCGGGACGATTGAGCATAGAGTTCACGTCGAGTGAGCCGGATCGTCGAAACATTGCTCGGTATAGGGGTTCGACTTGGGCACTGCGCCTATCACTGTCCAGGTACGGCGTCGCCTACCTGCACAATCAGAGCGCCGAGCGCCCGTTCCCAAAAGGCCGGGCTTGGTGGCCCGAAAACACGCCCCTCTTGCGGGAATGAATGCGCTGCATCGTGGACGGGTAGGATAGTCTTCTCCCGGCCGACATCTTCGGAAGACCTTGAACAGGTCAAAAGGAGCAGGCTGCGGGCTGCAATTCGAGACGTAAGAGCAGGCCGCCTTTATCGCGAGAAACCGGTCCGGGCCTGAAAGCGCCCCGGAGGCTCACGACACCGACGTTTTCTCGTCCCAAGTTGGTACAATATTTTTCCCAGTCACTTGCGCCGGCGTTACACCAACAAGTTCTTCATACAGACGAGGATCAGTCGCGCCCTCGGTGTTGATCAGGAAGACCCGAGCATTCTGTCCAAGTCCGGTCATGGACCGCGATGTCTGGTTGGAGGCAACTTTCAGCAGTCCTGCCAGACCTGCGCCGCCGCTTTCCCCAGCAACGACAGCGGGATCGCCATCCACAGGGTTTGCCAAGAGCTTCATGACGCTGATGGCGTCCTCGTCGTCGACCGTCATAAAGGCATCGGCTGCGCGCGAAAGGATGCGCCATGCGACGAGGGACGGATCGTAGCATTCAAGCATCGCCATCACTGTTGGCGCCCCATGCTCCACCTTGACGGGATGGCCAGCTCGAGCGCTTTCAAACAGGCACGCCGCTCGCGAAGGTTCGACAACGGTAAAGAATGGCCTGTTGTCAGCAGCCAGAACCCGGAAATGTCCTGCAATTGCAGCAGCGACCCCACCCACGCCGGCTTGAACGAACACGTGGGTCGGAGGCTCGGATAACTGACGCAGCGCTTCGCTCACGAGAGCGGTGTATCCCTGCATCACTATGCCGGGGATCCGCTCGTAACCCGGCCAGGACGTGTCAGATACTGTGATCCACCCCTTATCTGCGGCAACTCGGGAGGCTTCGGCGACGGAGTCATCATAGTTGCCGCTGACGCCGATCGTTCGCGCGCCAAAGCGAGCGATAGCCGCGATCCGCTCGTCGCTGACGCCCGAGTGAACGAATATGACGCACTTCGCACCAACCAGCTGGGCACCATGCGCGACTGATCTGCCGTGATTGCCATCGGTGGCGCACGATACCGTCATCCCCCGCGCTACTGCAATTACTTCGGGCAATCGGAGCTCGGACGCGTCAAGGACTCGGCCGAGCCTCCGACCTGCTTCCTCCAGCACAAGGCGGATCACGGCATAGGAACCCCCCAAACCTTTGAAGCTACCAAGCCCGAGCCGATGGCCTTCGTCCTTCAGGTGGATCGAGGCAACCCCGATCTCACGAGCAAGGCCCGGCAGCGAGACGAGCGGCGTTGCCTTGTAATCGTCTCGATGCGCAAGGAAGCGCTCTACTCCGCGCGCTCCTTCGACACTGAGCATCTCGGCATCGGAAGCTTCCAGTGGCGCGCGGTAATCGGTGTGCCGGTTGAGAAGCAACATGGTTCGACTCTCTTGCGTCTCTGCTGACGCTTTATCACAAACCTCATTTGCGAGAATAACATCCATGCATTCTGCGGCCACTTATGCAAGAGTGGATCGCTCCGGCTTCCGCTGTCGGAGAGCCTGCGCGACGCTCTATCCGCGACATCAAGCTGGGCTATTCCTGACAGTTACTACGTTCGATTCCGGTTATAGTCACCGAGCAAGGCCTCGTTGGCGGTATGATCGGGTACATCGTCCTTCCACCGGACGGAGCCAAACGGACGCTCTAGCATGCGCCGGATACGCACGGGCTCCGGTCCCACGTGAAAGGACGCAGCTTGTCGATCTAGCGCGCGTTCTGAATGCGTCGAGCGATTGCGTTGACGCAGATAATCAAGCCACGTGGGGCAATGGTAGCGTTCTGTCCACAGTTCAGGATCAGCGATATCGCGAGCGATCGACCAGCCATACGCGCCATTCCGCTTTCGGAACAGCTGCACATCTTGCATGACGTTATGAAAGGCCCGCGCATTCTCTTGTGCCACGCGGTATTCGATTTCAATCACAACCGGTCCGCTGCGATGGGTGAGCGTTAGCCGAACCTCAGGATGCGCAAGCGCTTCAGCATCCTCGCTTCGCGGGTTTATGCGAGGCATACGGAGCCAAAGCCCCAATAGTGGAGAAATTAACATCAGCACTGCTGATATCAAAAGCGCTGTGTCGACACCTGCGGCATCGGTCAAATGACCCCAGCCCCAGCTACCGACAGCAATGCCTCCTGAGCTTGCTGCTTGGTAGGCTGCAAGCGAGCGTCCTGCGACCCAGCGCGGGGCCGACAGCTGCACGCCAATGTTGAAGAGGGCCCAGGAGATCATCCACACGGCACCGGCAAGGACAAGAGCGGCCGATGTGAGAACCAGCTCGTGGCTCAACGCCACGGCGAGAAGCGCCCCACTCATGGACAGTGCGCAGGCGCGAATTGCGGCTTCACCGCTCAAGCGCTTTCGTACTTCAGGTACATATAGCGCTCCAATTACCGCGCCAAGTCCGAACGCGCTGAGAGCTATCCCATAGATCCGTGCACCACCTCCAAGGAGATCACGGGCGACCAGCGGCATTAGCGCGATGATGGCGCCTCCGATCACGCCGGTGATCATGGAACGAATCAGCACGATTTTGATCGGGGGCGAGTTAGCGATGTAGCGGAGCCCCGAAACGATGGCGCGGTTTAGTTTTTCTGGCGGAAGATATGACGGTTCGGAAATTCGCTTCCACAAGAACAGCGCAAGAAGTAAGGGTAGATATAGCAATGCATTTAGGGCAAACGAAGCGACTGCGCCGGCTGCCGCTACCACTATCCCGCCGATCGCCGGTCCCACGCTGCGCGCGATGTTATAGCTAATGCTGTTCAGCGCGACCGCAGCTGGGAGTGCTTCCGCCGGCACTTGCTCGCTAACTGAGGATTGCCAGGCAGGATCCATCAGAGCCACGCCGCTGCCGATTACAAAACACAGGATTAGCAACGAGTCTGGCGTGACCATCCCTAGCCAGGTAAGTGCCGTCAGCGCGGTCGCACCAGCTAGCGACATGCTGAGCGCGAAAAGCATCACGATCCGCCGGTCATACATATCCGCAATTGCGCCTGCGGGCATCGAAATCAGCATGACCGGTAGCAAAAATGCTGTCTGCACAAGCGCAACTTTGTCCGCCGACGTTGTCATCTGCGTCATCGCCCACGCTGCGCCGACGCTCCGGATCAGCGCGCCCAGGTTCGTAAGGAGGCTCGCAAGCCAGATACGCCGAAAGGTGAGGTGGCGGAAGGGCGCTGTGATACCTTCAGTGCTAATTGGTCGAGGCTTGAGAGGAGTCATCTAGCTTGCTGCCCTACCCCGGATGGTGCGACGAATGAGGACAAAGAGGGGCTGATGGCAAACGGGAAGTCCGCCGTCATTCGACTTGCGCTGCTTAGATGCAAGAGAGACCTCAAAATAGTCAGGTTCGCGCCAAGGGTTCCGCCTCGCACGATCCCGACCTGACGAGTAAACTTTGCTCTTGCCCTGCAAGTGCGCGCTTTCTCGACACGGCTCATTCCGTAGTCACTCCCTGCAAGATGCCACCAGCAAAGGCCAGATGCCACTCAACTGACCCAGAGGCCTTATCCTTTCGCCGCTTGTATTGATTCAAAAAGTTGATTTCCTCGTGACAGGTGCCGCCGAGCGAGCCGCGGCGGCCTTGCCCAACTGAAAGCCGATCTTCTCAGATCTGTCCAATGGCCAGCAGCGACGTGAACGCATATAGGTGAGGCCATACTCTGAAGCGCTCTGAATATTTAAATCGCGCGTAGCCGCTTAGAGCACAAAATCGAAGGAAACTTGCAGCGTTTTACTCGCACTGCGCGACGAAAAAGGGCGCTAGCGATGCGTACTGGCCAAGCCGACATCTCTCGTTGGTGAGCGTTTGCAAGACCATACGCCTATTTCGAAGGTCTCCCGATTGGAAGTAGTTTCGACTGGCGCCCGCCGTCGTTGAACAGTGGACGAGAAGCATCGGATCGTTGCTGAGAGTTATGATGGTTCCCGGTTGGTGTCGGCGACGGCGCGGCGCAACGGGTTGTCCACGAGCCAGTTGTTCACGTGGCGACGGTTGGCGCGGGAGGGTCGGCTGGGCGGGGATGCAGCGCCATTGCTTGTTCCTGTGGAGATCACTTCGACACCAACTCCGGCATCGGCCGTGGTCGCGCAGACAAGGCCATTGCGCGCGAAGGTAGGCATAATCGAGATCGAGCTTAGCGGCTGTCGGGTCCGGGGGGTCTCTACATCTTCCGCGGTCGCCGCGGTGATCTGCTCAAGATTCTTTGGCATGACGGGTTAGGCATGTCGCTGTATGCCAAACGCTTGGACCGCGGCAAGTTTATCTGGCCTGCGACGTCGGGAGATGCGGTATCGATCTCAGCGGCTCAGATGGCTTATATGCTGGAAGGGATCGACTGGAGGAATCCGCAACTAACATGGCGACCGCAGAGCGCCGGCTGAGCGAAATAAAATATGAGATCATGCGCATTTTGGGGGACCACAAAGCACTGAATTTGTGATTCTCTGGTTGCATGAACACGCCTCGCGAGCTCTTCCCGAAGACATAGCCGCTCTGAAAGAGGCGTTGGCGAGCGAACGCGCGAAGGCTCTGGATATTGCAGCGGAGCTTGCGGTCGCCCGTGCCAAGGCGTCGGAAGACAGTGCGCTGATTGCCCGCCAGAAGCTGCGGATCGCTAAGCTTGAGCGCCAGGTCCACGGGCAAAGATCAGAACGCTCGTCTCGTCTGATCGACCAGTTAGCGCTTACGTTTGAAGAGCTGGAATCCAGCGCCACCGAAGACGAGCTTGCGGCCGAGAGAGCTGTCGCCAGGACAACGACTGTGCGCGGATTTACGCGCACGCGTCCCGAACGCAATACCTTCCCTGATCATCTTCCCCGCGAGCGTGTGGTGATCGATTCGCCAACGACGTGTGAATGCTGCGGCGGCAATCGCCTGCGCCATGCTCCTCTATGAGAAGTTCGGCCAGCATCAGCCTCTGAACCGGCAGACTGAGCGTTACGCGCTGGAGGCGTGCCCGTCAGTCTGTCGACCGCAGCCGACGCTGTTGGGGCTTGCTGCACGGTATTGGAGCCGCTATCGCGCCTGTTGGAAGCCCACGTCATGGCAGCTGAACGCCTCCACGGCGACGACACCACCGTGCCCGTGTTGGCCTTGGGCAAGTGCGATGTCGCTCGATGCTGGGTCTATGTGAAGGACGACCGCCCCTTCGGCGGCTCAGATCCGCCGGCAGCAATGTTTTATTACTCGCGCGATCGAAGGGGCGAGCATCCGCAGGCGCATCTGACCAACTATAGCGGCATCCTGCAGGCCGACGCCTTCGGTGGATACACCAAACTCTACGAGCCCCAGCGAAGTCCTGGGCCTATCAGGGAAGCGGCCTGTTGGGTCCATGCCCGGCGGCCGTTCTTCGCCATGGCGGATCTTGAGGAGAACGCGCGGCGCAAAGCGGCCGGAAAGCAGGAGATCGTCATCTCGCCCGTCGCCATGGAGATCGTGCGCCGCATCGACGCTCTGTTCGAGATAGAGCGCTCCATCAACGGCCAAAGCGCCGATCACCGAAGAGCTGTTCGCCAGGCGCAGAGCGCGCCGCTGGTCGCCGATCTGGAAGCCTATATGCGCGAGCAATGCGCCAAGCTCGCCCGCGGTCACGATCTGGCCAAGGCCATGAACTACATGTTCAAGCGCTGGACCTCCTTCACCCGCTTCCTCGACGATGGCCGCGTCTGCCTCTCGAACAATGCAGCCGAAAGAGCGCTGCGCGGCATCGCATTGGGCAGACAGTCGTGGTTATTCATACCGCCCTACAAGGGCCATCTCTTCGGCAAGTCGGGGCAGCGTTGGCTCACAGTCTGCCTCTTCCTCCTGAGGAATGTGAGATGCTCCAGCGTCTGATCACGGAACTCGAACGCGTGACCAAGCAACTATCGAAGATCGACAAAGCCGTGGCGCGACAGGTTCTGGACGATCCGCGGGCTCTCAAGCTGATGACAATACCTGGCGTGAGTTCGGTCGTCGATCGGGCTTGATATCTCGAAGAGCTGGTTCAAATCCACTAGACTACAGCGGATGGAGAGATTATCCGTAACAAGCTCGCTCAGGGAAGGGTTCTCGATTCCTTCTCGTTGGTCTTGAGGCTTGCGGCGGCGCCCATCATTGGTCTCGTGAACTAATAAGGCTGGGACACAAAGCACGTCTCATGCCAGCCCGCTACGTACGAGCTTACGTGAAGACAAATAAGCACGATGCTGCTGATGCAGAGGCTTGCTGGGAAGCCGTCCAACGGCTAGGCATGCGGTTTGTCCCTGTAAAGACCGTCGAACAGCAGGGAATCTTAATGCTACATCGCACGCGAGATTTGCTTATTCGACAACGCCTTCAGCCGCTTCCCGCAGATCCGGTCTGAAGCTTCCCAAAAGAGCACGAGCGCGTTGTGTTCGACCTCATTATACATTCGACGTCGCGCCCTTCGGCTTGGGCGCGCGTCTTCCTGACATCGAAGTAGTCGCATCGCATGTTTGCGATGGAACCCGGTGATGTCGACGAACTCGTCCAATATCCGCGTCTTCTTCGCGTGATCCGAACGCCGATAGCGCGTCCTGCTGCCGCCGTCAGTTCCTTCCGCGTTGCCATGCTTAGCCACCCCATCTTCGCCCCCGCTCGCTCCCGATCCAAATGAGCAATTTACGTGAGGCAACGGCTCAGCATCCGGTAACAATTAGGGCGAGGCAATGCGGTCGGGGTCCAAATCGTCGGGCGATGGATTCTGGCGCGCCTGCGCAACCGCCGTTTCTTCTCGCTCGCCGCCCTCAACGAGGCGATCCACGCGCTGCTCGTCGATCTCAACAATCGACCGTTGCGGAGCTGGGGGCGAAGTCGGCGCGAACTGTTCGAGGAGCTCGATCGTCCGGCGCTCACGCCCTTGCCAGATGAACCGTACGAGTATGCCGAGTGGAAGCGCTGCCGGGTCAAGCTCGATTATCACGTCGAGATCGCCAAGCATTACTACAGCGTCCCTCACAACCTCGTGCATCAGGAGGTTGAGGCTCGCGTCACCCAAAAGACCGTCGAGATCTTCCTCCGCGGCAAGCGGGTGGCCTCGCATCTGCGCAGCACCTTGCCGCATCGCCCGACCACGGTTCCCGAGCATATGCCGAGCTCGCATCGCCGCTATCGCGACTGGACCCATGAGCGCATTCGTTCCGAAGCCGCCAAGGTCGGCCCCGACGCCGACACGCTGATCGACGTCATCCTGCGGTCGCGGCCGCATCCGGAACAGGGCTTCCGTTCGGCCATCGGCATTCTTAAAGGGCATGATGTTTTCAGCGCTCAAACCCGGTGGAGAGGACCGGTCGTCCGGATTAGTCTGTCCAAGCCGGGATAGGGGCGCTGGAGCACGAAACGGTGGCAGGCCGCCATGACCATGAGCTGTGAGCTCGCTTTGTTACTTGGCCGCCCCTACGACTTGCCCGGCTGCGCTGCGAGCGCGGATCCGTAGATGTCGTGCAAGCCACTGGCTCCTGAGACAAAGGAGAAGCAAGCATGCAAATCGTCGGCATGGACATCCACCGATCCTTCGCCGAAGTGGCGATCCTGGAGGACGGAACAATAATCCGACAGCTCCGCGTTGATCTCGTCCACGATCGGCTTGTCGCCTTTGCCAAGACACTCAGCCTCGAGGATGAGGTGGTCATCGAGGTAACGGGCAACAGCGCGGCGGTCGAACGTATTCTGCGCCCGCACGTTAAGCGCGTCGCGGTCGCCAATCCGAGGCTCGTTCGGGCGATCGCCTATGCGCGAGTCAAAACGGACAAGGTCGATGCTGGGACCCTGGCAAAGTTGCATGCTGCTGGCTTCTTGCCGGAGGTCTGGGTGGCTGACGAGGACACCTACAGCCGCCGGCGCAGATGGCCGAGCGCGCTGGCGTCTTGGCGCAGATCATCCGGATTAAAGGACGAATGAAGGCTATCCTGCATGCCAACCTCATCCCGCCCTACAAAGGCTATCTCTTCGGCAAGCACGGACAGCATTGGCTGGACAGTCTGCCTCTTCCATCGGAGAAGCGTGCGATGCTCCAGCGTCTTATCACGGAACTCGAACGCGTGACGAAGCAACTATCGGAAATCGACAAAGTCGTGGCCCAACAGGCTTTGGACGATCCACGGGCTCTCAAGCTGATGACGATCCCCGGCGTGAGTTCGGTCGCCGCATCGAGTGTACTGGCCTCCATCGGCGACATCGCACGCTTCCAATCACCGGATAAGCTCAGCAGCTACTTCGGTTTGACCCCTCGAGTTCGGCAATCGGGAGAGCATCCGCCAAGGCATGGTCGTATCTCGAAACAGGGCAATCGTGACGCCCGCAAGATGCTGGTTGAAGCGGCCTGGTCGGCCAAGACGGCGCCCGGGCCGCTGCGGGCCTTCTTCAATCGCATGCAAAAGAAGCATGGGGCTGGAGTCGCGGCCGTCGCCACGGCACGTAAGCTCGCAGTGATGATCTGGCACGTCCTGAGGACCGGGAAAGATTATGCTTACGCACGACCGGCGTTCACAGCGATGAAACTCCGGAAGGTGGCACTCAAGGCTGGAGCGCCTCGTGCCTATGGCAAGGCTGGCCCGGGTCGGGACTACTGGATCAAGGAACTGCGTGAGCGGGAAGCTGGCTATGTCGCACGCGTCGAGCAGGCGTACGAGCGGATGGTGGCGGCCTGGAAGGAGAAGCCAAAAAAAGTGGCCTTGAACTGACGATAGGGCTTCTCAACACCATCGGTGGTCAAGCGCTACGGCCAGGAACGCGTCGACGCCGCCTGCGCCCGTGCCCTTCTGCTCAACGCCCGTTCCTACAAATCGGTCGCCGCCATCCTCAAGAACGGCACCGACAGAACCGCTCCTCCCACCGAGGGGCGCCCATCCTCTTCCACGCCAACATCCGTGGCCGCAGCTACTACAACTGATCAGGAGATCATCGTGCTCATTCACCCCACTGTCGATCGCTTGCGCGCCCTCGGTCTCGCCGCCATGGCCGATACCCTCGTCGAACTGCAGAACAATCCCGAGGCGGCCGAGATGCCGCACGCCGAGTGGCTCGGCCTCCTCGTGGATCGCGAGGTCACCGCCCGCGACAACCGCCGCCTCACGCGCCGCTTGAGCAGTGCCAAACTCCGTCAAGCTGCCGCCATCGAGAACGTCGACTATCGCACCGCTCGCGGCCTCGACCGTTCGCTCTTCCAGAACCTCGCCACCAGCCAATGGATCCGTGAGGCCAACCACCTGGTCATTGTCGGCCCAACCGGCACCGGCAAGTCCTGGCTTGCCTGTGCGCTCGGCAACAAAGCCTGCCGCGACGGCTTCTCCGTCCTCTACAAGCGGGCATCCCGCCTGTTCGCCGATCTCGCTCAGGCGCGCGGCGAAGGCCGTCTGGCGCGCCTGATCGCCGCGCTTGAGCGTGTCAATCTCCTCATCCTCGACGACTGGGGACCTGAACCGCTCACCGCCGACCAGCGTCGTGATCTGCTTGAGATCGTCGACGATCGCTACGACAAGGGATCCTTATTGATCACAAGTCAGGTCCCCGTGTCGCAATGGCATGACGTCATTGCCGATCCCACTCTCGGTGACGCGATATTGGATCGCATCATTCACAATGCGCACCGCCTCGAGCGCAAAGGCGACAGCCTGCGCCGGCAGGCCAGCGAAAGGAAAAAGACGTGACTACCTCACGCGCGATCGTCCCGCCGGCCCACAGGCCCCTCCCGCGCGCGTCGCTCCGTCGCTCGTGGGGGCACTCCGGGTTGCGAAGCTTCAGTGTTCCAAGGAGAGACCAGATGAACGTCCACAAGAATGCGCCTTTGACGCCCAAAGGTCGAGAGGCGATGGTGCGAAGCGTGGTCGAGGGTGGGTTGAGCCAGGCCGGCGCGGCTGACCTTTTCAACACGACGCCGAAGACGGTCGCCAAATGGGTCAAGCGCTTCCGCGAGAACGGTGTGGCTGGCTTGCTCGACCGCTCGTCTCGACCTCATTCATCGCCGAGCCAAACCCTGCCGGCCACGTGCACCGCCATCGAGGCCTTGCGCCGGCAGCGCCACACCGGCCAGCAAATCGCAATCGAGGTCAAGGTGTCGCCAGCCACGGTCAGCCGAGTGCTTCGTCGTTTGGGCTTGAACCGGATCCGCGATCTTGAACCGGCCGAGCCGGAGCGCCGTTATGAGCGTGAGTCTCCAGGCGAGATCATTCACATCGACATCAAAAAGCTCGGGCGTTTCGAGCGGGTTGGTCATCGCATCACCGGCGATTCAAGTGGTCCAAACAGGAGCCGAGGCGTCGGCTGGGAGTTCGTCCACGTCTGCATTGACGACCATTCTCGCGTCGCTTTCTCGGAGATCAAACCGGACGAGACGGTGGACAGCGCGGTGTCTTTTCTCAAGGCGGCTGTGGCTTATTATGGAGGCCTTGGGGTCACCGTCACGCGCGTCATGACCGACAATGGCGGTTGCTACCGATCTCACGCCTTCGGCGAGGCGTGCCGCGACCTGGGCATCAAGCACATCCGCACCAAACCCTACACGCCGAGAACGAATGGCAAGGCAGAGCGCTTCATCCAAACCGCACTACGGGAATGGGCTTATGCCAAAGCCTATCCAACCTCCAATCGCCGCGCCCAAGAGCTGCCGATCTGGCTGCATCGATACAACTGGCACCGGCCTCATGGTGGTATAAAGTCACAAACCCCGATCAGCCGCCTCGGTCTGACTGAGGACAACCTCTTGAGGCTCCACAGTTAGGGGCACTCCCAACCTTGGTAGGTCCACGCCACTGGATGAGTGCTAGTATGTGGCCGATATCGGACCAATTGCAATCCGCGTCTACCGGAATGATACCTAACTCGTGGTCATTCACTCCAATTCGCCAATAGCAACGCCATGTACTCACGAAGAAAGCGACACTGGAGGGCTCCTAAATTGGTCAGGTCGCCCCCTATTCTGTTGTTGCCGGGACAGAGCGCGACGTTAGCTCGCGTCATGCTTTGACAGCATCCCGCAATCGGCCAAAATACGACAACAGCGTGCTCGTATCGTGCCCGAGAGCAACGCGGGTTGGATCACCGGAACTACTTTCTCCCCATTTGGAGCTGAGCCAAGGCCGATGAAGTGCTCTCGGCACGTACTCGAAACGGAGACATTCTAGCAGTCATGTACGACTCGTGCCTCTGCGGAGCCGAATACGACTCAGGGGGCCAAAGAGATGACAAGCGTCTACTTGATGAGGATTGCATCAGCTTTACGTCCGACTCACACAGCCGCCGCTAACGGGAGAATAGAAACTATGGTCAGACGCGAGACCGAACGTTTGATTCTTACTTCACCCGGCCCCGAACACGAGGCTGAGCTGTTTCAGCTGCACAACGACCGACTGGTCCAGGAGTTTGTTTTCGACAACGTTCCGCAAACCACTCAAGATGTGCGCCAGTGGCTCGACTGGTTTTTAGTCCAATGGCGGAAGAACGGTTTCGGCGACTGGATGGTCTATGAAAAGACCATCGCTAACCCCATTTTTATTGGCCGCTGTGGTCTGCGCGATTATCAGGGGACCAATGATCTAGAAATCGCGACTTCGTTTTCCGAACGCGGGAGAGGACGAGGCTTGGCTCTTGAGGCAATGCGTTTTACGGTCACACATGCCTTGAGAAACTCGATCGCGGACAATGTCGTTGGCCTCGTTAAGCACGGGAATACGCGGTCAGAACGTGCGGCCAAGAAGCTAGGGCTATGCTATGTCCACGACTGTTGGCGATATGGCAAGTTCTGGCAGTACTACAAAATGACTCGCGAGGCATACTGCTCAGCTGCAGAACAGATCGCCTAATCAGCACAGATGGCGTCAGTTTGAAAATAATATTCGATGCGAGGGTGATAAGATCCGATTGGTGTTATTGCTCGCCAATCGGGGACTCCACAGGACTGAGATCTGGAAGGTGCACGCAAAAAGGACGATGGCTCGATCAAAGCGGGTGCGATGCGGGTGTGGCGGGAGCTGTACGATATCATCTCCGCCGACAGAGTCTCTACACCCAAGCCATCTTGAGGGGTCTTCGAAGATGGGCAAACCGTTAGCTCGTAATCACCGGGTGTCAGAATTCGGGGAAACTGCCAAGCTCGCCTTTCCGGTAGTGCTAACGCAAGTCGCGCAACTGACGATGATGACGACCGATCTGCTTTTCATTTCTCGAATAGGGGAGAATTCGTTGGCGGCCGCAGGGCTGGCCAGCAGACTCTATCTAGTTTTTTTCACGTTCGGCCTCGGCCTGCTCGGGGCCATTGCGCCGATCGCGGGGCAGGCATTCGGATCACGCAACATAGTTGAACTTCGGCTCTTACTGCGCATCGGGCTTTGGGAGGCAGTGCTGCTATCACTTCCGATTATGGCGCTTGTCCTACATGGAGGACAAATACTGTCCGCTCTTGGGCAAGGGCCGGATGTGACGCGGCTTGCTCAGGAATATCTGACCGGATTGGCCTGGGGGGTGGCGCCGGCGCTGGGCTTTCAGGTCATTCGTAGTGTCATGGTCGCGATCAACTGCCCGGGTGCGGTCTTGTGGATCATGGTTGGAGCAACGCCAATCAATGCCTTGCTGGTATATCTACTCATCTATGGGAAGTTCGGACTACCGCGGCTAGAGCTGTTCGGGGCAGGTGTTGCAACTAGTATAGTGAACTGCGGGACGTTCTTGGCTGCCGCGTGCTTCGCTAAATCGCATGTTCCTTTCCGCGGCAGTCCCATGGTAACATGTATTTGGCGCGTCGATTGGCGCTTTTTGCGCCAACTAATCGTGATCGGGACACCGATCTCGATTGCCACATTGGTCGGATACGGCTTCTCGTTGATTGCCGCGTTTCTAGTGGGCCGGATCAGTACGAGCGCACTCGCCGCTCATCAGATTGCGGGTCAGGTCGGCGCGGTTCTCTTCATGATCTCTTACGGCATCAGCACGGCGGCGGCTGTGCGGGTTAGCAATGCAGTCGGGCGCAACGACAGTTCGGCTGTCAAAAGGGCGGGTCTGATCGCGATCCAGCTCGGTGTCGTGATCGCCGCGATAGTAACCAGCGTGGTCATCGCGGCACGCTTTGACATTGCCGGGCTCTTTCTGGGCGCGGTGATCGGCGATGCCGAAGCGACGGCGTGGCTAGCTGCGGATCTCCTCTTCATCGCTTCGACCTTTTACATAACTGATGCAGTTGCTACTGTTGCTACCGGCGCCCTTCGAGGACTGAAGGACGTGAAAGTACCCCTTCTCTTCGCGTGCATAGCTTATTGGCTGGTCGGCATCTCCCTCAGCTACGCTCTAAGTTTGAACATATACCCTGGCGTTGTTGGTGTCTGGCTCGGCATGTCATTCGCATCCACTATTTACGCCGGACTCCTCACGTTGCGCTTCTGCTTGCTGGCCAACAGATTTGGGGGGTCGTCATCCTGCGTTCCCTGACCGCACTCCACCCCTGGAGCTACAGACGATTTGGGCCGCAGGCGCGGTCGTCGGCGTAGGCCGCGGGCGGGCTGGTTTGTCCGGTTAGCGGCTAAACCTCGGGCTTTTCGGCCTTCGGCTTAACGATCGCCGCGAGTACCTGGCGGCGTTCTTCAATAATCCAAGGAGCGTCCTTGTGGATTGCGATCAGCTCTTTGAGGTTCTCGATCCGGTCATCGGTGAACGCCATCACCCCGTCTTCACCGACGCTGACGACCCATAGCTGGTCATCCTCGGTGTCCATTTCTTCGGCGGCCTCGAACAGCCATTCCGCGTCTTCGCCGAGCATCTCAGCGACATGGCTGAGAGTGAACACGTGGCTGCCCTTGTTGACGTGTCCCATCAAGCCGCCTGTGCCGCAAGGCCTTGCTGTTGCGCTGTCTTCCAGTTCCAGGGCAGCAGCTCATCGAGCCTGTGAGCGGAGTGGGTGGCGATGCGAGCTAGTACATCGGCCAGCCAGGCCTGAGGATCGACGTCGTTCATCTTGGCAGAGACGATGAGGCTATACATGGCGGCGGCTCGGCGCCCTCCGCGGTCGGACCCACAGAGATTGGCATGTAGGAGGCCTTCATGCGTCTTCGGACGATCGGCGCCAAAACGCCAGCACGCTCCGCCATCTGGCGCCGGCGGTGGATCGACTCGCCTTCCTTGCCATAGCGTTCGGCCTGCCGGTTCAGCGGCTGGTGCTGGCCGAACTTCTCGAACAGCACCATCGCCAGTAAGCTGGGCCCGGCCCAACCTCGGGCGATGACGCGCAACGGCGCCGTGGCCTGGCTGATCTTTTCGCAATCACGGCAGCTGAACTTCTCCCGGACGTGCCTTTTTGCAATCTCACGGGACTATTGTGAAGGCGTGTCTAGACCAAAAGCACGCGCGACTAGCCGAATGCGACTTCGCTTTCGTAGATCCCGATCAGCCTTGCTCCCCAGGGGATCAGCGACCCTCAAAGATGGGGCTGGGTCACGCCGCGGCTCGATGGAAGCCGCCAACCAACTAGACTAAGAAAAAAGTGTCAGAGATTCCCGGCGTCTACGCGAGGGCTCGAGTGTAGCAGAGGGCGTCGCTTGACGAGCACGGCTACGTAATCCTGGATTCAGCCGCGATGCTCAAGCCGATTGTCGGCAACCCGCAGAGCTGGCTCGCTTCGGCGAACCAGCTCGGCGCGACAAGAGTAAGGCGGCACAAGCCTCCCATGATTGCGACGACTGCCAAACAGGGGTAGGGGCCGTAGCGCTCCCAAGGCAATCGACAGCGGCGACGGACGACATCGCGGCGCGATTGAGTGCAGGGTAATAACGCATGAAACGCAGGCTGAGGAGATGGTCGCGCTCGCGTGTGCAATAATAAGCCCCTGCCTGACGCCGGTTGCCCCCCACACGCCTACGACAAGCGATGACACCAATCCCGCAAGCTGCGAACGCAGAAATTCAGCTAAATTGACATCAACAAGACGACGATCCTCAGACTCGCCCTAGAAATTGACGATAAGCTGCAATGGACCTCTGTATCGTTCGCCTTGAAACTAGGCGCTCGGCTGACCGGAGTTTTCTCCGGCAAGAACGTGCTGCAACTTCAAAGGGGTGGAACATGACATTTTCACGGCGCGACATTATGAAGACGGGCTTGGCCGCCGGAGCAGCCATGTCGATGCCATCGGTTATGCGAGCACAAACGGCGCCTAGCGTTGCGCGGACGGTCCGCATGGTGAAGTCCGGCGACCTCCGCATCTTCGATCCGATTTCCTCAACGGCCACCATCACCGGCGATCATGGGCTTGCGATCTACGATACACTATTCGCGCCCGACTCCAAGCTTATGCCGCAGCCGCAGATGGTGGGGAAATGGACCGTTTCTGACGACCAGAAGACGTACACGTTCCAGCTCCGGGATGGCCTTGGGTGGCACGACGGTACTCCAGTCAGTGCGGCGGACTGTGTAGCTTCCATTCGTCGTTGGGCGCAAATCGCCCCTGGTGGAAAACTCATAATGGCTCGCGCCAAGGATATCTCAAAGAGGGACGACAAGACCTTCGTGCTTGAGATGAAGGAGCCGCTGGGGCCTCTTATTGACATCCTGGCGAGTTTGGGGGCACCTCTGTACATTATGCGGGAGAAGGACGCGAGTCGCGCCGCAACAGAGCAGGTAACTGCGAACGTCGGATCGGGGCCATTTAGATTCAACGAAGCTCTTGCCAAACCGGGCGCAAGCTTCACCTATGATCGCAACGAAAAATACGTACCGCGCAGCGAACCGCCAGACGGGTTCGCTGGCGGGAAAGTCGCTAATGTTGATAGATTGATTTGGCAAATTATCTCCAATCCTCAGACTGCTCTGGCGGCATTACAGGCAGATGAGGTCGATTTCCTCGAAGGTCCCCCCGCGGACCTATACCCGCTGATCGAAGGTGATCCTAACCTTGCGCTCCAAGTCTTAGACAAATTGGGTTGGGTCAATCTTCTCCGCCTGAACTGTCTTCAGAAGCCGTTCGATAACGTGAAAGCGCGCCAGGCGATGCTTCACCTGGTCGATCAAGAGGCGTTCTTGCGCATTCTTTCACCAAGCCCAAAATACTGCCGATCGGTTACTTCGATCTTTGGAAATGACACACTTTATTCCACTGATGAAAATACGGGATGGTACAAGAAGGGCGGAGATCCCGAAAAAGCTAAGCAACTGTTCGCAGAGGCCAATTACGCCGGCGAGAAGGTCGTCATTCTTCAACCAACGAACATGATGGGATACAGCAATGCGTCGCAGCTTCTGGCAGCCTCGCTGCGGAAGATAGGGATCAATGCCGAACTTGCGGCGAGTGATTGGGGCGGACTTGTTACGCGCAGAGCGAACAAGGGCCCCGTCGAAGATGGAGGTTGGAGCGTCTTTATCTCGGCTTGGCCCGATATTAGTCTTAGCGATCCGATCGGCACGCCCTTGCTAGTCGCGGATGGCGAGAAGGGGTGGTTTGGCTGGCCGAAGAATAACGACTACGAGGCGCTCAGGGCAAAATGGGCTGATACGCCAACAGTTGGCGAGCGCCAAGCGCTGGCGCGCAAGATGCAGGGACTTTGGTGGGAGTTCGGCGGCACGGTTCTGCTAGGTCAAACATTTACGCCAATTGCGCGCCGCAAGACGCTGACTGGACTTATCCAAATGCCAGCGCAAGTCGCAATGTGGAACATGCGGACGGCATGAGAGCGCAATGGCAGCTTACATAATTGGCAGAATACTGTCGACTATTGCCGTCATGACAATGGTCGGGATTTTCATCTTTTTGCTTCTCCGGCTGTCGTCCGGCGACCCGGCGGCAATCATTGCCGGTGACGCGGCGACGCCACAGATCATCGCGGGCATTCGTGAACAGCTGGGACTTAGTGACCCCCTCCCAGTCCAGTTCCAGCGTTGGGCGCTAGGGATTCTCGGTGGTGACTTCGGGAGCTCAATTTTCACCGGGCGACCGGTTCTTCTACTCATCTCGCAGCGCCTGGAGCCGACCATTTCTCTGTCTATCTTGACGATGATCCTTTCGGTCCTGACTGGAGTCACTTTCGGCATGCTTGCCGCATGGCGCGTCGGTGGCTTTATCGACCGTATCCTCGCGGGCTTTGCGGCGCTTGGGTTTTCGGTCCCGGTCTTTGTCGTTGGCTATTTTCTCGTTTATTGGTTCGCCATCAGGGAGCGCTTGCTGCCAGTCCAAGGATACCAGCCTATCAACCAGGGCCTTCGGCCGTGGTTTGTGCACCTGATCCTCCCCACGGTGACGTTGAGTTTTCCCTATATTGCCTATATCGCAAGGATCACGCGCGCGAGCATGCTCGAAGTGTTGTCTGAAGATTATATGCGGACGGCAGCTGCGAAAGGTGCGTCTTCATATTCCATGCTTTTCCGTCATGCGCTTAAGAATGCGGGTGTCCCGATCATCACAGTGATTGGCATTAGTTTCGCATACTTGATTGCTGGCGTCGTCATCACGGAAACGGTGTTCAGTATCCCTGGTGTTGGTCGTTTGACAGTCGATGCGATCAGCAATCGTGACTATCCGATCATACAGGCCGTTCTGATTCTCGCTTCGGGCCTGTACGTCCTAATTAACCTAGTGGTCGATCTAGCCTATACCCTGATCGATCCGCGCATCCGGTACTGATATGGCACTTCTCGCCGCATCAGATGAATCGCTGTCATTGGGCCGGCCACGGCTATCCGGCATTTCGTTGGTGGCAGGGCGGCATCCCCTGGTGTTTGTTGGTGGAGGCTTGTTGGCGCTGCTGATTATCCTGGCGCTAGCCGCGCCACTTTACGCCGGCGATCCCCTGAACATGGATCCGTTCCATCGGCTGCAACCGCCTTCGGCTCAGATGTGGATGGGGAGTGACAATCTCGGCCGTGATGTGTTCGCGCGAACGATCTTCGGAGCTCGCATCTCGCTCCTAGTCGGGTTGACGTCGGCCGCAAGCGCTGCTCTGGGAGGGCTTTTGATCGGTGTCATCGCGGGCTACAATCGCACCTTCGACAATATCGTCATGCGGGTTATGGACGGCCTAATGGCGATCCCGACGATCCTGCTGGCCATCGCTCTCATTTCGCTGACCGGCGCCGGGATCGGTATCCTCATCTTCGCCATTGCAGTCCCCGCGATTCCAAGTGTTACCCGGTTGGTTCGTTCCGTGGTTCTGAGCGTTCGCACTCGTCCCTATGTGGAGGCCGCCCTCTGCGGTGGCGCGCGCCTGCCGAAGGTGCTGTGGCGGCATATCCTTCCTAGCACTGTCCCGCCGCTCATGGTGCAGAGCGCCAATGTCTGCGCGGCTGCGATAATGACCGAAGCCGGGCTGAGCTTTCTCGGCGCAGGTGTGCCGACCGAGATCCCCACTTGGGGCAACATGATCTCAAGTTCTAGCCTGTATCTCGCCGTAGCCCCATTGACGATTTTCGCACCTGGCATCTGCCTTGTCATCACGGTCCTTGCCGTCAACTTGCTCGGAGACGGCTTGCGTGACTTGTTCGACCCGCGCTCAAAAGGCAGACCCTGACATGCAAACTCAGAAAGCTACCGGGGATAAGTTGCTTCTCGATGTTCAAGGGCTGAAGACACATTTCTTTGGCGAGCAAAGCGTCACCCGTGCGTTGGACGGCATCAGCTTCCACGTCGAGCGAGGCGAAACGCTCGGCATTGTCGGCGAGTCCGGATGCGGTAAGAGCGTTACGGCCCTTTCAATTCTTCGCCTACTTCCCAAGCGAGGCACCAAAATCGTAAGTGGTGAGATCCGCTTTAGCGGACGTGATTTGCTGACACTTTCAGAACGAGAGATGCGACAGATCCGCGGTGACCGGATCGCCATGATCTTCCAGGATCCAATGACGAGCCTGAATCCGGTTTACACTGTGGGTCGCCAAATCGCCGAGGCGGTGCAGATCCACACGGGGGCGTCCCGGGCAGATGCCATGGCAAAGGCACAAGAGATGCTCCGTCTCGTCCGCATCGCGGATCCAGAGCGTCGCATCAACAACTACCCCCACGAGATGTCCGGCGGCATGCGCCAGCGCGCCATGATTGCCATGGCCCTCGCATGCTCACCGGAATTATTGATCGCGGATGAGCCAACGACCGCACTTGACGTCACGATACAGGCGCAAATCCTGCGGCTGATCGTTGACCTCAAAGAGCGGATCGGAACTGCCGTGGTGTTCATCACGCACGATTTGGGCGTTGTCGCCGAGACGTGCCAACGGGTGATTGTTATGTATGCTGGCTGTATCGTCGAGCAAGCGTCCGTCACGGATCTGTTCGCGCGCCCCGCGCACCCCTACACTCAGGCACTCATGCGCTCGGTGCCTGATGCGCGGCACGGACGGCGGCAGCGCCTTCCTGAAATACCTGGAATTGTTCCAAGCCTGCGCGAGCCTATCGTCGGGTGCAGCTTCGCTCCGCGGTGCCCGTTCGCGATAGGTATTTGCCGCGAGAAAGTGCCAGGTATGCGTGATGTCGCGCCGGGGCACACGGCGGCTTGCTGGCGCGCCGAAGAGGTGGTGGTCGCATGAGCGGTCCTCTGCTGAAAGTCGAGAACCTGACCAAGCATTATCCGCTGGGCATGGGATTCTTGAAGAGGGCCGTTCCGATGATCCGGGCGGTCGAGGATGTATCCTTCTCGGTCGAGGCCGGCGAGACGCTCTGCATTGTCGGCGAATCCGGCTGCGGCAAGTCTACTGTCGCGCGTCTCTTGATGCGGCTCGTGGAGCCGACCGCCGGACGTGTGCTGATCGAAGGAACTGATATTGCCGATCTTAACAGGCATGAGCTTCGACATTGGCGCCGTCGGATGCAAATGATCTTTCAGGATCCTTACTCTTCGTTGAACCCCCGCCTTACGGCTGGACAGATTATTACCGAACCTGCAGAGAATTTCGAGCGCCTTAACCGGCAGCAGCGCGAAGCGCTTGCGGCGGATCTTCTCCAAAAGGTTGGGATGTCGTCCGAGATGATGCACAGGCTTCCGTCCGAATTGTCGGGCGGTCAGCGGCAGCGTCTCGGAATCGCGCGGGCGCTGGCGCTCAAGCCATCGCTCATCGTAGCCGACGAGGCGGTCTCGGCCCTTGACGTCTCCGTAAAGGCACAGATCCTGAACGTGCTTCTTGATCTCCAGCAACAGTTGGGTATTGCCTTCCTCTTCATCTCACATGACCTGAGTGTCGTCGAGCATATCGCTCATCACGTCGCCGTCATGTATTTAGGGCGGATCGTGGAGCGCGCCCCCTGCGATGTTCTCTTTGCAAAGCCCGTTCACCCGTACACGGAGATCTTGATCGCGGCTGCCCCGGTGCCGGACCCCGCCAGAGCCCGCCGGGACGTCACTGTGCATGGCGAGGTGCCAAGTCCCATTAGTCCGCCGAGCGGGTGCGCATTTCACCCGCGCTGCCCGCTCGCGGTCGAGCGTTGCCGTATCGAAGTGCCGGCTCCGGTGCCTATGGCGGACGGACGCATCGTAGCCTGCCATGTGCGCGCCCCAACCAGCCCTGCCCAGTCCTTGGGGGCAGCCGAGTGTTCGCTGAGCCCTGTGGAACGGCCTTTGAGGTGTCCGTGATATTGTCCGCTGCGCTCGCATCTCTATCCTGCTTCCGCAACATTAGCTCGGGATTGGCTCGCAGGCGACGGACTGCTGTGGCCGTTGGGCCCGATCTTTCGCTGCCAAGTGCCGTGCTACGTTGCTGGTGCAATCTGGAGAGGACTATGGCCGAGAGAACGGGGCGGGTCCTCCTCAGAAGGCGCACTGCCGTGACGTTGACCAACTCCACATGTGCGAGGGCTTGACCTCGCGAACTAGTTAAACTTCCAAACAGAAATGCATGAACCGGCCAGGACGACGTAAAAAGGAAGATCATGACAGAGCCAGACTTGCGTGCACGCATTGAAAAAGAGACGGAGACGTCTACGATGAGCATGCTCGAATTCGACGGTCAGCATTACCTCGATGGTCGCGCATCTGATCCGCGCGAGCTCTGTTGGATGCGCGGTTTTCCACCACCTGCTGACAAGCGTATCTCGTTCGAGAGCGACACCTTTTTTGAATTTCCGAAGATACGTTGGTCGCTGTCACACATGCGCGAATTGACTCCTTCCGTCAATATTTGGCGGGGACCTGGCGCTCCGTCGCATCTGGATGTGCGTGACCAAACAGTGGAAATCGATTCTCTGATGTTCACTGATGCGGCCGGATGCACTCGCCGGTTCGATCAGGCTCTGTTCGATACCTACACTGACGGAATCGTAGTGCTGCATCGCGGACGCGTTGTATACGAGCGGTACTTCGGCGCGCTTACGCGCTACCTGCCTCATGCGTGCAATTCGATAACGAAGTCATACGCAGGCACGCTTGCTGCCGCTCTCGTGCATGAAGGCGTGCTCGACGACTCGAAGACGATCCCGCACTACGTCCCCGAGCTGCGGGGCACCGCTTGGCAGGACGCCACGCTGCGCCAGGTAATGGACATGCAGACGGCCTTAGACTACACCGAAGTATATGCCGATCAAAATTCGAGCATATGGGATTATGCTCGCGCGGTCGGTTGGCGCCCACAAACTGTCGGCTACCGCGGGGAGAAGACCTGCAGCGATTACCTACGCTCGGTCGAGAAGGACGGCTTTCATGGCAAGGAGTTTGCATACAAAACCGTAAATACCGAAGTTATGGCTTGGGCCGCGGCGCGAGCCACAGGGCTCTCTTTCGCGCAGCTGCTCAGCGAACGCCTTTGGGCGCCCCTGGGCTGCGAACAGGACGGATACGTCGTGGTAGACTCCGTCGGCATGCCTATGGCGGGTGGAGGATTATCGGCAACGCTTCGCGATCTGGCTCGTTTTGGAGAGTTGATGCGGCGTGAAGGTGCGTGGAAAGGAAAGCAGCTTATCCCCTCTTCAGTTGTGGGCGATTTGCAACAGGGTGAGCACCGCCTGAAGTTTCCTATGATGGGATCAAACTACTCTTATAGAAGTCAATGGTGGGTGACACACAACGAGCTGGAAGCCATTGAGGCTCGGGGGATACACGGACAGCGCCTGTATATCGCGCCGAAGGCAGAGATGGTGATCGCTCGGTTCGCGTCGCATCCGATAGCGTCCGCCGCGCTAAGCGATCCAATCACGATGCCGCAGATGTTAGCATTGGGGCAGATGCTGCGTGCATAGCCTGATCGGTGAGCGGTGTGTCTCTGCTCGCGGTACCTGGACCGGATCGTGCGCATGAACTAAATACGCTTCGTCGCGATTCAAGATGACTGGACAGCTCGCGCGACTCGACTCCACCTTGACGATCGCGGCTCACTACAGTGGTCGCAGGAGAGCGCCACTGCATAGCAGTGCATGTGGTGTCGACTTGTAGGGAAGACGTTCTGATCAGATATGATTTTAAACGATGGAGCTTAGAGGAGACTATGGAGAGACAGTCAGGTGACAACTCGCAGCAGCAAGCTGACCGGTATGATCAGGTAGCGTCGATAGCAACGAACGTGGAAGATGGGTTCACGATGGTAGCCGTCGGTGACCTTATTGTCACGAGGCCTCTCACCAAAGGTCAAGGCCTCGGCGCGATTGTCGAGATACTGCGCGATGCCGATGTCACGTTTGGCAACATGGAAACCAACATCTTCGATGCGCGCACGTTCAAGGGTAGTCCGCAGGCTGAATACGGTGGTGCTTATCACGTTAGCCTGCCGGAACTCGGACCTGACTTGAAGGCTATGGGTTTCAACCTGGTCAGCTATGCGAACAACCACACGTTTGACTGGGGTATCGAAGGTATGCGGGAGACCAGCCGTGTGCTGGATCAAAACGGGATCGTCCATGCGGGTGTTGGCGAAAACCTGGCTCAAGCCGGAGCCCCTCGCTTTCTCGAGACATCGCGCGGTCGCGTGGCATTAGTTTCCTTGGCTGCAACGTTCACGCCGATGTCACGAGCATGCGACGCGGCTGCCGGGGCGCCTGGCAGACCCGGAGTGAATGGCTTGCGTTTGTCGAGAACCGTCGTCATTCCAGCGGAGATGCTGGAGGATGTGAGGCGGGTGCGCGGTGCATTGCCCGACTACAACCCTGAAAGCGACGATCTAGGCGCCGTGTTGCTGGCTGGCGCGACGTACAGAGCGGGCGTCAAAGCCGGCTACAGTTACGAGCCTGATCCTCGAGATGTCGGGGCCATTCTCCGAAACGTTCGGCAAGGCAAGCAATTCGCCGATTTCTGCATCGTCAGCAACCATGGTCACGAACCCGGCAATTGGAGCCAGGAGCCTGCCGACTACGAAAGATCGTTTGCTCATCGTTTGATAGACGCTGGAGCAGATGCATATGTTGGCCACGGACCGCACCGGTTGCGAGGAATCGAAATCTACAAGGGGCGCCCTATACTTTACAGTCTAGGAAACTTCATCATGGACGATCTGCGAACACCCATTGGTGCTGATATGTTTGACGCTTACGGCAAAGATCCCCGCTCCCATACCGATGCCGAGGTAACAGTTAGCGAAATGTCAAATGGATACCGGACTGATCCTGGTTTTTCAGACCCGGTCTTTTACGATAGCATCATCACGATCTGCCGATTCCAGAAGAACCAGCTTGCAGAACTACGGCTTTACCCGATTGAACTCGGTCACTCGAAGAGATTCGCCAACCGCGGCATTCCTTGCTTGGCTTCTCCGCCTCAAGCAAGAGTCATCTTGGAGCGCCTAAGGACACTGTCCAGGCCATTCGGGACTCATATCGACATCAAGAATAATACTGGGATCATCAATTTGCAGCCTGAGTTATGATGAAGCGGCCCGACATTTACAAGATCTGGCGCTGACCAGAAAGAAGAGTGTGAAAGGCGAAGAGTGTGCTCGGGCGCTACCGCCTGATTGCATGTTCGTCGGGCTCTCGCGGCGGCGTGGGTAAGGATTGAGTGGATCAGCAATGCCGCCGCTGGAACATGCCTGTGGTTTATTCGCAGGAAGAACTTAGGCGCGAACCGACTAAAGTTGCCCGAATAATGCGTGGCACACCGAATATGATCGCAGCTCCATCTTGCTATTGCGCTCAAAGTATAGATCAGAATATTGAAGGGGTAAGAAAATATGAGCGAGCGCAGCAATAGCTTTTTGTCAGAGGCCGAATGCGAGGCCATCATGGAACTGCGCCACGCTATGCAGCGAGAGCCTGAGCTTTCGAACGCCGAATGGAAGACGCAGCAGCGGATTCGGGATCTGTTGCAGCGCTTTGGGCTCAACGATGTTAAAGCTTTCCACAAAACCGGCCTGTATGTCGACATCGAAGGTAGCTCTTCTGGTCCGAAACGATCAATTGCGGTGCGAGGCGATATCGACGCTCTGCCAATCCAAGAGGCGCGCCGAGATCTGCCCTATTGCTCGCAGATCGACGGTGTCATGCATGCTTGTGGCCATGACATCCATGGCTCGATTGCGCTGGGCACAGCACTGGCCTTTCACCGCATGCGCAGCAGTTTCGCCGGCAAGGTGCGCGTATTTTTCCAACCAGCGGAGGAGGCCGAGCCGCTCGGCGGGCGTACAGTGATGGAGCAAAAATTGCTGGACGGATTCGACAGAGCTGTCGGCTTCCACGTGAGCCCGAGCATTCCCGCGGGCAAGTTTAGCGCCCGGGAGGGCGCGGTGAGCCAATCCGCCGACCAGTTCAAGCTGACGATCAACGGCAAGATGGCGCATGGCGCGTCGCCGCAAGAAGGAGTCGATGCGATTGCTATTGCCGGCGCCTTTATCAATGAGACGCAAAAGCTGATTTCGCGGGAAATGCCGGCCGATGACGCCGCCATTATCACGATCGGCACTATACGGGGGGGGACAGCAACCAACATCATATGCCCGTCGGTGGTGATGGAAGGGACGATCAGGACACGTAGTTCGGAACGTCGAGAGCTCCTTTCCCGACGCGTGTGTGAAGTGGCGGAGGGCGTTGCTGCGATGCACCGCGGCCGTGCCGAGTGCATCATCCGCAGAGGGGAACCTCCTGTAATCAACGATGCTGAACTGGTAAGGCGCTTCCGGCACATCGTACAGGATCTTGCAGGAGACGACGCTTTCCTTGAAATGAGGCTGGGAACGGGCAGTGATGATTTTGGCTTCTACTCGGCATGTGTGCCGTCAATCTATTTCTTGTTTGGTAGTTGCGCACCGGGCAGTGAATCGCCACTGCACACGCCGACATTCAGAGCATCGGATAGCGTTGTCATGCCTACGACGGAGCTCGCCGTCAAATACGTTTTCGATCTGCTCAGTTCCTAGTCACGTGATTCTAAAGTTCGCCACATAAAGTCTGCTGGGCCTTGTGGCAGAAGCGTTTGAGAGAAGCCAAGATCTGGTCTGCGGACTTGGTTCATTTGAAGGGCTTCAGGTTATCATTGTGCCTTTCGATGAAGGTACGGATATCGGCCTCGAGTTGCCTGACGGAGGTGTGAACACCTCGCTGGATCTGCTTTCTGGTGAGTTCAGCGAACCAGCGCTCGATCTGATTGATCCATGACGCGGAAGTCGGCGTGAGGTGGACATGATAGTGCGGCCGGCGAGCGAGCCACGCTTTGTCTTGGGTGTCTTGTGGGTGGCGTAGTTGTCGATGACGATATGGACAGCGAGCCCCTCAGGGATTTGAGCGTCGATCTCTTTGAGGAACTTCGAGAACTCGACCGCCCGATGGCGCTTGTAGCATTTGCCAATGACGAAGCCGGAAGCGACATCGAGCGCGGCAAACAGCGTGGTCGTACCATGCCTCACATAGCTGTGCATACGCCGTTCCGGCACCCCAGGCATCATCGGCAAGACCCGCTGCTCGCGATCGAGCGCCTGAATCTGGCTTTTCTCATCGATGCTGAGGACGAGCGCACGGTTCGGTGGGGATAGATAAAGGCCGACGATATCGCGCACCTTGTCGACGAACAGCGGATCGCTCGACAACTTGAATGTCTGGCTACGGTGCGGCTGCAAGCCGAACGCCGACCACATTCGGCCCGCCATCGACCGGATCGACCAGTGCGTCGCGTCGACCGGCGTCGTCCGCAGCGTCCGCTCGATCACTGCGGCAACCTGATCGTCGTTGATGGTGCGAGGGCGGCCAGGTCGCGCTTCGTCAAGCAGGCCATCACAGCGATCCTTCAAAAACCGGCGACGCCACTTACCAATGGTATGTTCGTGAAGGCCGAGTTCGGCAGCTACGGACTTGCTTGCCAAGCCATCCGCAAACCGCAGGATCGCACGGCATCGATCAGATAGCGAGCGGGCTACCCGATCACGACGAACTTGCCTTTCCAAGTACGACCGCTCCTGCGGACTCAGCAGCAACGGCGCGATCGGCCGGCCTCACACCTGCATTCACCACCAGCGCTCTCCTCTCTAGAGATTCGAGCGATCAACTAAGGTCACGAACTTGCGTTCCAGATGACTACAATCACCAGGCATTTGGGTCCTGCTTGGCTGTTGAGCACCTCCTCCAGAATTGGTCGAGCCCGCCCCAAACAGAGCTGTCGGAATTGCCATCGGTTTGTGTGCTGCATAGTCCGAGTCAAAATGACGGGCTGTGGGTTCCAGATGGCTTTTGAAAGAAGTTGGGGATGGAGCATTGCAAGACACGTACTGCCATTGTGAATTGTTTCGATGAAAATAACGCTTTGCCGAACAAGACCACGTCAGAAGTTATCTTTCCAGCATCACCATATGGTCTCGGCGAACATCGAGTTGTTTCTTCCCAGAGCGATGCCGCGCGACGCTCTCCAGCGGGTGTTGTTGCTGACTCTCTGCCATCCTCGACAAGCGGACAAAGTCAGGCCGGTGCCAGAGCATATAGTTCATTGCCTCAGGAGCTCGGAGAAGCGCGAAAGGGATTCTAGCTCGGGGTGCAGCAATCGGGAATGTCGTCGGGGCAGCGGTCTGCTTTAAGGTGGTTACATCGACATCGCGCTTTATTTCACACGATCGTCGTTGAATATCTGCAAGCGCTTGCCGCCGCAGAGCGAGCCATGGGCGGCTTGCGGATAATTTCCCACAGTCGGAGAACCTCTAACGCCGGGATTGGCGCGTGCCTGGCTTGCATGTATCTCCGCGCTTCCATTCTCAACCCATTACGGCCGGCCGGGTGCGCCGACGACGAGACGCGTCATTAGGTTTCCGCGCCGCCTGCGCTGACTGAGGCCTATGTGCCGATCGGTGATTGTCACCCTTCAATTCAGGTTCTTGTGATGATCACTTCCGCTTGTCCGGCAGATACCTGGGCCACATCTGAACAAACGCAGCTGGAACTCAAGACTGCCTGAGACGCATGGTTTCGGCCACAGCGTCTTCGAAGATTTCGAGACCTTCATTCAAAGTTGCGCGGTCAATCGTGAGTGCCGGCAAAAACTTTATAACCTGATCATTCGGCCCGCAGCGTTCGATCATTAATCCTTTTTCGAACGCAATGCGCGCGATCGTCTCCGCTGTTTGCGCCACAAGGCAATCAAAACCAAAGACCATGCCACGCCCTCGAACCGCAAAAGCATTTCCATATTTAGTAGCAATAGCCGAAAGTTGGCGATGTAGAAAAGTTCCAGTGCACTTGACCTGTTGTGCGAAGAGTGGTTCGCGCCAGTACACGTTGATTGCGGCGGTTCCAGCGACAAGCGCGAGATTATTGCCTCGGAACGTCCCGTTGTGCTCTCCCGGTGCCCATCCATCGAGTTCGTCCTTGATCAACAGCATTGACAAGGGAAGACCGTATCCACTTAATGATTTCGATAGCACGACTACATCGGGCGATAAGGCTGCAATCTCGAAACTAAAAAAGTCACCCGTGCGACCACAACCCATCTGAATGTCATCTACTATCAAGAAAGCGCCAACTTCTTTCGCAATCGTCTGCACGGATCTTAGCCATTGCTCGGACGCGACATTAATTCCACCTTCTCCCTGCACCGTTTCTAGTAGAATTGCAGCTGGGAGATCTACCCCACTGCTCTCGTCCATCAATGCAGTTCTGAGGTGCTGTGCGGTATTCACCGTTGGCCCTAAATAGCCTTCATATGGCATGAAAGTCACGCCGGAGAGAGCGACGCCACTCGGTTTGCGATAGAAGCGGTTGGCGGTTGCTGCAGCGGCCCCTAAACTCACTCCATGATATCCGCGAGTAAAAGAGATAACGTTGTGACGTCCGGTAACTTTGCGCGAGAGCTTTAGCGACGCTTCTACAGCATTCGCTCCCGTCGGACCGGTGAACTGAAGCCGGTATCTCAAGCCGCGTCTTTGCAGGATCGTTGAGTCGAAGGTCTCCATAAAGTCAATCTTCGCGGGGGTGGCCATATCGAGTGCATGGACGAGCGCATCTGATCCGAGATAGTCAGTAATAATGGCTCGTATAGCAGGATTGTTGTGTCCGTAATTCAGCGCCCCCGCGCCAGAGAAGAAGTCAATGATTTTTCGCCCGTCGTTCGTTAAGATAATCGATCCTCGGGCGTTGCTGAAGATCGCGGGAAACGCGCGAGAATATGATCGAACGTTAGATTCTAGAGCTTCGATTGTCTTAAGGTGTTGCTGCATTCTGTCGGCGGTATTCATGATGGCTTTCCTGGGGCGAGTGAGTGCATCAACGATTAGGCACGACGGCTCGAAAAGACGCGGCGTTTCCATCTAAGAGTAACGGGCCTCATTTACTCCGAGAGACTGCATTCACGCACCTACCAATGCTGGCGGCCTCGGCCTGGGTTCGCGGTGGACTGCTTTTGGAGCACTACCTCATGGACTGTCGGCGGCATTGCACTTCGTTGGGTGCGCCATAGTACAGGTACCTGCACAGTAATCTTTGCGTCCAGCCTGAGGCGAGGTGAGGAGCCGGCGAAAGCCGCCGGCACAATCGAATTACGGCTCTCTTCAGTATTCGGACGGCGGAAACAAAGTTGCGAGATGCTATTGCGGGCTCATGGGAGCAATTGGAAGAGCAGTTCGCATTTTCGACTGCTGCATTTTGATCCCGTACCGGCCTTGGCGGACCCTAGACGCGCCCCTACGCCGCTGATGAAGAAGTGCGATTTGTTTCTCGCTCCTCGTACGGCCGCATCCTACCGATTCCCGACAGAACGAAAATGCCAGACTGGGGAGAGTTCGAGAGTTCGTGGTTTGAACGCGCTAGAGTTAACCAACTGGAATGGCGACATCCTGCCGAGTTCGTGAGCGGCGGCCGCAAGAGCCCGCATCCTCAGCGAGATGATCAATCAGGTGGTACATTGTCTCCCAGCGGTTCGCCGCGTGCGGGCTCAACGGAAAAGTTGGAATGGCCGACGACTAATAGATCGATTTTGCGGCCTGCCCCACTCTTGAGATTGCCGCCGCCCAGAATCGCGACCCCAGAGCAAGCCCATGGCAGAGGCACTCAAAGCCCGATTGTGGTCGGGTGAACAGATGCATGATGCGATCGCCGCGCTGTGGCGGGTTGACCACACCACCGCACTGCTGCTCAACCCGGGAGTCATTGCGTCACCAAACTAAGCCGAGTGTCAGAGACGCAAACTGCCGTTTCCGACTCACTCGGAGTCGCCAAGGCGACATTCTCAGCGCGTCCCTTAGCACAAGGTGCGGCTCCGTCTGGTTTATGACACTGGCACGCGAGTCGTCAGCTTCCGATCAGCGTGTCCTACGGGATGCCTCTTCAGGCAAGCAATGGCGAGCTCAGATAGAGAAAATTAACGCTGGCACGAGGATTGCTGTTTAGAGGAGCAATCGCAAAGGGGCGGCGGCAAGATCATCGCCTTAGCATTGATTGGTATCTGCGGGATGTTTGCCTGCTCTCAGGCGACAGGCGAACGGTCACCTCAAGCACCTTCAATGTTCCGATTGTGCCGTGATGTCATTTCTTTGGAGCCGAGTAGGAGAAACCCGATGAGACTTCTCATACTTACAGGTAGTCCAGATTGCTTAGGTGAAAATGATGTACCGATCGGAAACGCGTTCCGTCGGTTCGGCTGGGAGGTGATTTTCGGCGAGATCACTGGGGTCGGGTCAGAAGATTATCGTTATTTTACACGGGGAGTATTGGTGCCACCAAGCGGAGAGGCGTACCAGCTTGGCTCCGCAGCGCAGGGGGCGAGGGGTGTATATTTCATCGACGAATGCCAGCTCGTCCTGCTCAACCACGCGGGGCCGTCTAGCATCTCGGGTGATATTTGGCAAATGCTGTGGCTGGCCTCTCAACATACCCCCTTCGTTAATAGCATTGAGGGTACGTTCTTTCTGGAAACAAAGCATGCATTGGGTCTCGTCGTGCCGAAAGAGCATCGAGCAATTGCATATACATCGAATGAGTTCTCTCTACTTTGGGAGAGATATCGGCAGAACCCCGATCTCTGTTGGGTCGTGAAACCGGCAAACGCGTATGGCGGACAAAACGTATTCTTGCTTCCTCCCAATGGGCCAAATGCTCGCGCGATCCTACAATGCCTGACAGGAAATGCAGACGCGCAGAGCCGATTCGGTGGTCTTACCGAACGCGAATCTCTTGTGAAGCGGCACCAATACGAATACGGACTGGATGGCTTTAAGGCTCAGTACGCTCTTCTTGAGCATTTCATCTCCGAAGTGCAGCGAGGCGAAAAGCGGATCATCGTTGCCTGCGGGCAGGCAGTTGCCTGGCACGGGCGGAAAGCGTCGCTAGATGATCATAGATCTAATATCACGCAAGGAGGAACGCCAATTCCGGTCGACTTGCATTGCAACGAGATTGAACTCGCCGAGTTGATCGGTCGGAAGCTGATGGATTATGGCGTCAATTTCGTTGGGCTTGATATGGCTTACCCTTACATAATAGACCTTAATCTGACGAATCCGGGAGGGCTATACGATGCGAAACTGGCCTCGGGCGTAGATCAATCGGATCAGGTAGCAAAACTCATGGTGTCGCACTTCCGGAAGCCATAGAAGCCTATAACTGAGGGCGCTGCATCGAATCCGCCGTTTACAGATAGCTGTAGAAGCATATCTTCAGGTGCGACCAACGGTGGTGCAGCTGCGTCGACTGAGTGACGATTGAGCAATTCGAGTCCGATTCGAGGAGAAAGCTCTACAGCATTTGGAATCGAATGAGCTCTGGCGCTTACCTCCCTGTAGCCAAAGGAATCTCCTAGAAAGAAGTAAATCCTTTGGACATGAACAGCAGGACCAGCAACGGGAGTGCCGCTCGGAGCCACGGTGACATTCGGCAAGTCGCTCTTTCACCATCAGTGCACAAGGTGGTGTTGAGCGCAAGCTTAGTCAGCTTCGGACGACGGGCGATGGATCTGCACGCCACTGGGCAGTCGTCGCCCGGTACTCCAACCAGCCGCTGCGGGTGGCCGCATTGCGCCGCAGTTCGCGGGAGATTGTCGAGGCAGACCGCCCGAGGCGGCCTCCAATCTCCTGTATGGAATGGCCCTGCACCTAGCCTGAGCAGATTGGCCGACACTTGCCGATCGACTTCCGGACGACAAGACGATGCGCGTCAGCCACGAAGCTATCTATCAAGCCCTCTTCGTTCACGGTCGGGGCGCGACACTCGCAATAACTCGATCTCCTGTTTGGGCTGTAGTGTTTTTGAAGCTATAAGTCTCAGATAGGCGAGCGCGTTACGTATCGCATTGTACGCGAGTTCTGGAGCAAGATGATCTGCGTGTTGACCTCATTCTATTGTCAAAGCATAGCGGCCAACGGACCGCATATAATCGGTGGTTCCCTTGCAGTATTGAATTGAGCCCCCGCGCCTGTGAGCCGGCGCATGTTGGTGGCTAGCCATTCATATAGTGCTCGGTTGATTCCCAGATGTGCAGCCAACACGTCCTCATGGCATGCGAATGCGAAGGGCTCTGAATCGCGTGTGCTGCTATCCGGACCGAGAAGCACCATTGAACTAGATTGCCAATCGAACGAGTGTATTCGATCAAGACAGCGTGTTCGCGAGCAGCACACACAACTCACTTGCTATGAAGTCTTCATTATCTCCTGGACTCGATGTCGATCCGAGGTTGCGATTCAGATCGCCGCGGCCGTTGCGAGTGCCGCGTTCACATGCGAGTCGATTGGCGACTGGTACGAGCGTGAGCTGGCCGGCAATGATTTCCAGCTCTCCGCATGCGAGTTCTTGGAAGATCCGCTCTATGGCAATTGAACCTTAGGGTTCGTTTCCATGCACCGCGCCGAGAACAAGTAGTCGGGCGCCCGGGAGCGGAGCTTTGAACTTGCGCGGCAACGAACGTAGAAGTGCATCCGGTTGATCAGCCATCATAGATTGCTCCCGACAAAGCTGACAGGGCCAGGTTCGTCGCCGGCCAGTTTGGCTAACTGAGCGGCTATCGAGCATCCTGTTGGTCTTGCTGCCGCACAGGACAGTCTACCTATCGCAACTAGCGGAAGATTGGTTATACTCGAGACAACAGCCACTAGTGGTTGAGCGCGGAGCCATGCATGAGGGGCGGGCGGATTAACGCGTACCCGCTCGCGCGGTCGCTCGGACATAGTCCGCGCGCTAGGCTTAATGGAGCACGATCGGCTGCTCCCCAAGACCTTAGAAAACTTGCGGCGAGATCTCGGGAGGTTGAGGTTGTTAGCTACAGCGCGATGTTTGACCAGGGCGTAGTCATCCGTGTTGCCTTTTTAAGTCTTCCCACCGCTCTAGCAGAAAAGATCGGAACATCGGCTTCAAGTATTCCGCCCGACCGCAGGCGCTTCACCGGCGCTGACATGCCGTACCAAAAGCCCAGTCATTTCACCGACGACCTCGGAGCCAGCTGGTTGTTCTGGACGATCTCCAGGACGCGGGCGTCATCCGGTCTGATTCATGATTGAGCTCCAGACTCAGGTGCATTCCATCGCGAAGTGCGTAGGGTTTGCAGGAAATCGTCCCAGCCGCGGGGAAATGCGACGCAAATTTCTATACACCATCAGTATTCTGATCGCATGGGCAATTTCAACAAAATGACCGTGTGGGGCCCCAAATGACGTTTCAAAAAATTCTCCACAAACGTCCGCAGTGGGTCGCTTTGACGAGCAGGCATCTGCAAAATCTGACCCGTCGTGATTTTCTGTCGGGGGCGGCGCTCGTCGACGGGCAGTGGTTACGCGGTGGCGAGCGGGACCATGTGATTGATCCCGCGACGGGCGATGAGATAGCGGATATTGCTCGTTGCGGGGCCGTAGAGATGGAGGTGGCAATAGCTGCGGCCGAGCGATCTTTTCCTATGTGGCGAGAATTGCTGCCGGTAAGGAGAGGTGCGCTTCTGCGAAGCTGGGCCTCGTTGATGATCGAGCACGAGGAGGAACTCGCGATCCTAGTGACCTGCGAGCAAGGTAAGCCGCTTGCTGAGGCGCGTCAGGAAATAGCGTACGGTGCTGGCTTTCTTGAGTGGTTCGCCGCGGAGGGGGAGCGGGCATACGGTGAGACGATCCCAAGCCATAAGCCTGGAAGCCTGCTCCACGTGCGAATGCAGCCAGCAGGTGTCGCGGCGGCGATAACCCCATGGAATTTTCCCATAGCGATGATTACACGGAAGGCGGGGGCCGCCCTAGCCGCCGGATGTCCGATCATTGTGAAGCCTGCCCCCGAGACCCCGTTATCCGCGCTGGCGCTGGCCAGGCTAGGCGAGCAAGCTGGGCTCCCGCGGGGTGTGTTTCAGGTGCTCGTCGGCAATCCGATCGAACTTTCGAAACCACTGTTGAGCGACACCAGAATACGCGCTCTTTCGTTTACGGGTTCTACGGAAGTGGGCCGTTTGCTTCTTGAGGGAGCAGCCGAGAGCGTCAAGAAAGTATCGCTAGAGCTGGGCGGCCATGCTCCTTTTCTGGTGTTCGACGATGTCGATCTTAAGAAGGCCGTCAAGGGTGCGATGGCGGCAAAATTTGCTACGTCTGGCCAGGACTGTTTGGCTGCTAACCGCATTTACGTGCAAAGAAACATTTACGGCGCCTTCGTTGAACAATTTGCCGCCGGGATAGCTCAGCTCAGAATGGGCCATGGTCTGGAGCCTACAACAGCTATCGGGCCAATGACTAAGTTATCAGTCGCCGAGAAGTGCAGGTCTCATGTTGACGATGCGCTGAAGAACGGTGCGCGTGTTGTCTCGCCACAGCAGGACGCGAGCTTAGGCCCCCATTTCGTTCCTCCGACCTTACTTGGCGAGGTCACTGAAAACATGCTCATCGCTCGCGAGGAAACATTCGGGCCGGTGGCTGCAGTGCTCCCTTTCGATTCGGAAGAAGAGGTTATCGCCCGAGCAAACGCTACCGAAATGGGGCTCGCTGGCTATGTCTACACAGACAATCTACGTCGAGCGATGCGACTGTCAGAGCGGATCGAGTGCGGCATGTTCGGTATCAATACAGCTTCATTTACTGGGTCACCCATTCCTTTCGGGGGATGGAAACAGTCCGGGCTCGGCCGCGAAGGATCGCGACACGGGTTGGCGGAATTTATGGAACTGAAATACGTCTGCTTCGGCGACCTGGCGGCATAGGAGAGTGACATGATTGACATCAAGACCATTGCTGAAAGGGATCGCTCAAATGTTTTGCATCCTTTCACCCAGCTCAAGGACTTCGCCACCGGTAAAATTGGTGACCCGACAATCGTCACTGGCGGAAAGGGGATTCATATCAAAGACGCAAAGGGGCGCAGTTATATCGACGGCTTTGCTGGCCTCTACTGTGTAAACATTGGCTACGGTCGCACCGAAGTGGCCGAAGCCATTGCACGTCAAGCCTACAGCTTAGCATACTACCACACTTATGCAGCGCACACGACCGAAGAGCTGGCCACGCTGTCGGACCGACTCGTGCGCACGGCTCCAGGCAAGGCAAGCAAAGTGTTCTACGGGCTCTCTGGATCGGATGCCAACGAGACACAAGCAAAGCTCGTCTGGTACTACAACAATCTGCGCGGCCAGCCAAAGAAGAAGAAGATCATTTCGCGCGAGCGCGGGTATCATGGTTGCTCGGTATTCTCCGGTTCAATGACCGGCATGTCATTCTATCACGATTACATGGACCTGCCTTTCGCAGGCGTTCTCCATACAGGCACGCCACATCACTATTGGGGCGCCGAACCGGGTGAGACGGAAGAAGACTTTTCTCGCCGGCGAGCGGCCGAGCTCGAGCAGTTAATCGTGCGCGAAGGGCCAGAAACGGTTGGTGCTTTCATTGCCGAGCCGGTGCTCGGGACCGGTGGCATCACGCCGCCGCCCGCGGGTTACTGGCGTGAAATCCAGGCGGTGCTGAGGCGGTACGAGGTCCTTTTGATTGCCGATGAGGTCATCTGTGGATTTGGTCGAACTGGCGCGGACTTCGGGAGCACCCTGTACGGGATCGAACCAGATCTTGTCACAGTCGCAAAAGGGCTGACATCCGGGTACATGCCACTCTCGGGAGCTATCGTCGGCGAGAGAGTTTACAACGTTATGGAGGAAGCCGCCGATCGCGTCGGAGCGTTCTCCCATGGCTATACTTACTCCGGACACCCCATCGCAGCAGCGGCCGCCAATGCCGTGCTCGACATCGTCGAGAAGGAGCGACTAAGCGATCGCGCCCGAACTGTCGGCGCTCACTTTCAAAAGCGGCTCAAGGAGCGGTTTGCGCAGCTGGAAATCGTCGGGGAGGTTCGAGGCGTTGGCCTTCTAGGCGCAATCGAGTATGTCGCGGATCGGCAGACAAAACAGAGGTTTGATCCGGCGCTGAAAGTTGGTGCCCGCATCTCAAAGGCGGCTCGCGATCGGGGGCTTATTGCACGAGCGATGCCGCATGGAGACATTCTTGGCTTCGCGCCGCCTCTCGTGGTTTCCGAGGCTGAGATCGACGAAATCGTTGAGCTTGCCTATCAAGCAACCAGACAGGTGATGGACGAGCTGGCAAATAAGTAGACAGTTCGTGAGCGCGGATGGCTTTTATGCTGGGTCAACGATCCGGGATCGACAACGGTCTCCCTCGATGAAGGGAACCCAAGCCTGGGGACTTCAAGGGATGTCTCAGACTCGCTGTGCTGTTCCTTACCGCAAGATCAACAGATCAAGCCCAATCGATCTGCTGAGCCTCTCACTAGGAACGAGCATTCTCGCTTGGAGCAGTGCTGGCACTTCTCATTTGGCTGTTCGAGGAATGATCGCCTCAAATTGGCAGAGGCTATGTTTTACGTTCGATTCCGGTTATAGTCACCGAGAAAGGACTCGTTGGCGGTACGGTCGGATACATCGTCCTTCCACCGAACGGAGCCAAATGGGCGCTCTAGCATACGCCGGATACGCGCGGGTTCTGGACCCACGTGAAAGGACGCAGCTTGTCGATCTAGCGCGCGTTCTGAATGCGTCGAGCGATTGCGTTGACGCAGATAATCAAGCCACGTGGGGCAATGGTAGCGTTCTGTCCACAGTTCAGGATCAGCGATATCGCGAGCGATCGACCAGCCATACGCGCCATTCCGCTTTCGGAACAGCTGCACATCTTGCATGACGTTATGAAAGGCCCGCGCATTCTCTTGTGCCACGCGGTATTCGATTTCAATCACAACGGGTCCGCTGCGATGGGTGAGCGTTAGCCGAACCTCAGGATGCGCAAGCGCTTCAGCATCCTCGCTTCGCGGGTTTATGCGAGGCATACGGAGCCAAAGCCCCAATAGTGGAGAAATTAACATCAGCACTGCTGATATCAAAAGCGCTGTGTCGACACCTGCGGCATCGGTCAAATGACCCCAGCCCCAGCTACCGACAGCAATGCCTCCTGAGCTTGCTGCTTGGTAGGCTGCAAGCGAGCGTCCTGCGACCCAGCGCGGGGCCGACAGCTGCACGCCAATGTTGAAGAGGGCCCAGGAGATCATCCACACGGCACCGGCAAGGACAAGAGCGGCCGATGTGAGAACCAGCTCGTGGCTCAACGCCACGGCGAGAAGCGCCCCACTCATGGACAGTGCGCAGGCGCGAATTGCGGCTTCACCGCTCAAGCGCTTTCGTACTTCAGGTACATATAGCGCTCCAATTACCGCGCCAAGTCCGAACGCGCTGAGAGCTATCCCATAGATCCGTGCACCACCTCCAAGGAGATCACGGGCGACCAGCGGCATTAGCGCGATGATGGCGCCTCCGATCACGCCGGTGATCATGGAACGAATCAGCACGATTTTGATCGGGGGCGAGTTAGCGATGTAGCGGAGCCCCGAAACGATGGCGCGGTTTAGTTTTTCTGGCGGAAGATATGACGGTTCGGAAATTCGCTTCCACAAGAACAGCGCAAGAAGTAAGGGTAGATATAGCAATGCATTTAGGGCAAACGAAGCGACTGCGCCGGCTGCCGCTACCACTATCCCGCCGATCGCCGGTCCCACGCTGCGCGCGATGTTATAGCTAATGCTGTTCAGCGCGACCGCAGCTGGGAGTGCTTCCGCCGGCACTTGCTCGCTAACTGAGGATTGCCAGGCAGGATCCATCAGAGCCACGCCGCTGCCGATTACAAAACACAGGATTAGCAACGAGTCTGGCGTGACCATCCCTAGCCAGGTAAGTGCCGTCAGCGCGGTCGCACCAGCTAGCGACATGCTGAGCGCGAAAAGCATCACGATCCGCCGGTCATACATATCCGCAATTGCGCCTGCGGGCATCGAAATCAGCATGACCGGTAGCAAAAATGCTGTCTGCACAAGCGCAACTTTGTCCGCCGACGTTGTCATCTGCGTCATCGCCCACGCTGCGCCGACGCTCCGGATCAGCGCGCCCAGGTTCGTAAGGAGGCTCGCAAGCCAGATACGCCGAAAGGTGAGGTGGCGGAAGGGCGCTGTGATACCTTCAGTGCTAATTGGTCGAGGCTTGAGAGGAGTCATCTAGCTTGCTGCCCTACCCCGGATGGTGCGACGAATGAGGACAAAGAGGGGCTGATGGCAAACGGGAAGTCCGCCGTCATTCGACTTGCGCTGCTTAGATGCAAGAGAGACCTCAAAATAGTCAGGTTCGCGCCAAGGGTTCCGCCTCGCACGATCCCGACCTGACGAGTAAACTTTGCTCTTGCCCTGCAAGTGCGCGCTTTCTCGACACGGCTCATTCCGTAGTCACTCCCTGCAAGATGCCACCAGCAAAGGCCAGATGCCACTCAACTGACCCAGAGGCCTTATCCTTTCGCCGCTTGTATTGATTCAAAAAGTTGATTTCCTCGTGACAGGTGCCGCCGAGCGAGCCGCGGCGGCCTTGCCCAACTGAAAGCCGATCTTCTCAGATCTGTCCAATGGCCAGAAGCGACGTGAACGCATATAGGTGAGGCCATACTCTGAAGCGCTCTGAATATTTAAATCGCGCGTAGCCGCTTAGAGCACAAAATCGAAGGAAACTTGCAGCGTTTTACTCGCACTGCGCGACGAAAAAGGGCGCTAGCGATGCGTACTGGCCAAGCCGACATCTCTCGTTGGTGAGCGTTTGCAAGTTCATCGGACTGAGTCATCCAGCTCGCTCGCGCCACGAAGCGCCCACAATGAGCGGTTGGTGTTGGTAGCCTGGAGGTGACGCCACTCAGTTCAAAGTTATGCGCGCCAATGCGCGAAGACCTGCGCTCGTTTCATAATGGGTACCGCGACGCCTTGCACGGCTTGGTGATGGAGCAGGTAGGCGGGGTCCATTGGTGAGACACTCAATCCTCAGACGGTGCCTCAATTGGAATAGCAAATCCGGCTTTTACCCGGTCCATGACCACCATGGTCTTGAAGCCCTTGATATCGGGGTTCTCACGGAAAAATCGCCGCGTGAACTGCTCATAATCGTCCATGGTGCGTGCGGTTATGTATAGGACAAAGTCAGCATCGCCTGTGACGTAAAACCCATTGACGACTTCAGCGGATGATTTGATCGCCTTTTTGAACCTGTCGATTATGTCCGAGCGTTCCCGCTCCAATGTCACCAGCACGAGCATCTGAATAGGTCTTCCGACCGCCTTGGCCGAAACGATCGAAACGTCCGCCTCGATAATGCCGTCCGACCGAAGCCTCTTTAGCCTGCGTTGACAGGCGGTAGCGGAAAGCCCGGCCAGTTCGCCAATCGTCTCGGATGTGAGACGGTTATTTTTTTGCACGATCTCCAGGATGTGAGCGTCGATTCGGTCGTACCTCATAACAGGCTCCAGGCTAAAGAGGAAATTCTGCAAGAGATCGTGTGTTTCCGCAGAAAAAAATCTCAGATCCGTCAAATGTCGTCGAAAAACACTCTTTGTGACATCAGTATCGTCGATCTAACGGCAATTACAAGAAATATGCTGCAGGGCTTGCAAAATGCCCTTCGAAAGGGCCTTCGTCCCGTAATGCAAACTTCTCTAAGAAGAGCGTCAGCTGAGCGCACAGCAGTTGGTGTCGCTCCGCAGCAGTTGGGGCTTCGACGAGGACTTGAGCTTGGGGATGCATCGATGCATCTCGGCGTCTCGGGAGGAGGTGTCGTTGGATCGGGTTGGTTTTACGCTCGGGTGAGCTGCGCGGAACGGCTTTGGTACCCTGAATTCGCTCCGCACAAAGCTGCGTCCCGTCCTTAAATGCCACGGCACTTCGCGGTGTGTACTGCGTGCGCCCTGCTAAGAAACGACGTCTTTCATGCGGCCCCATCTGGTCGGCGTCAATTCGGGAGCGGTCGCAACAACTGCGTCATAGGAAGGCTTTCGGAAGCAACGTGCCAAGTGGTCACAGGGCTTACCTAGACAATAAATTGCGGGAACCGAGTTGCCCGGCACTGAGGGGCGCATCACCTTTCGAAGGCGACTGCAAATTCGCTTCGGCTCTGTCACAACCGACGTGCTCCCGCCCCGATATCGGCGGGAGTATGGACTAGGATCCACTGAACAGGATCAGGGCAGCGATGCGCTCAGCCGAGTGTTGCTGCGGTCTGTCATAATGACATCAGCGATCATTTCAGCTGTAACAGCGGATAATGTCCAGCCGAGATGGCCATGGCCAGTATTGTAGAAAACATTCGGGCGTTTGCCTCGGCCAACCCTCGGCATCATGCTAGGTGTCATAGGACGCAAGCCCGCCCATGGCACCACCTGCGCGGTGGACACATCCGGAAACGATCGCTCTACCCATCCTATCAGGGGCTTAATTCGATCCCAGCGGATATCGCGGTTTTCGCCATTAAACTCGGCGGTCCCCGCGACCCGGAAGCGATCTTCTCCTAACCGGCTGGTCACGATCTTGGTGGCCTCGTCCAGCAGGCTGACACGAGGCGCGGCCTTTTGGCTCGTCTCGTCTCCCAGCTCTACCGTGATCGAGTACCCCTTCACGGGATAAATGTTGATGTTGTCCCCCAGCATTGAAGCAATGCGGCGGCTGCCGACCCCTGCGCAAACCACTACGCGTTCGGCATTGAGTTCTTCCTTCGACGAACCTGGTTTCCAGTGTACGACCACACCGTCTCGGTCGGACCGCATGCCGCAGATCTCCGCATCAAAGACGAAGCGTACGCCCCCTCGCTCGCAAGCCGCAGCGAGGCCGCGCGTAAACTTGTGAATGTCGCCGGTTGAGTCAGACGGGGTAAAGAAGCCGCCATAATACTGATCGCGCAGAGCTGGCTCTATTGCAAGCATTTCAGAGGGCGTCACGGGACGGCGATCCAATCCGCCCTTGAGCAGCAACTGATTCACGCGAGAGGCCGCATCGAACTCGAGCTTGCTCGAATAAACGTGCAAAATTCCTCGCCGCTCCAAGTCGAAATCGATGCTCTCCCGATCGGCTAGCTCAAAAAGATGCTCGCGAGCGGCTATCGCTAGCTTCGTCGTTTCGATCGTATTTTGGCGATAGTTTCGAATCTGGCTTACGAACTCTGCCAGCCAAGTATATTTGTGAAAACTGGGCCTTGGGTTCAGCAACAATGGTGCGTCTTTGCGCAGCATCCACCTCAAGCCTCTTACGATCGTTGCGACGTTATTCCAGACCTCGGCATTGCTTGCCGATAATTGGCCCCCGTTCGCAAACGAAGTGTCCATCGCCGGATAGCGCTGGCGATCCAAGACTGTAACCGAATAGCCGCGGCGGGCCAGGGCATAGGCAGTTGTAACTCCGGTGATACCGGATCCAATAATGACGACCGTGCTCATCGTGTGCTCCAGGACAGGGTTGAACGAACGGTGAAATGGCTTTCGCCCTCCCTCCGTCCCCAAATCTGTCCGTGCACCTGAGAGCTTTATCCGCAATCCACGTGGATCGCGGTCCCCTTCGGTGGGTGCTGACTGGCACCTCTCTCCAGATCGTCCTCGGTGTGCGGTCCTGGGCCTGAGAGTTTCCTTGGGGGGTTGCTCCGTCGGCGGTGATAGGCCTTTGCAGGCTTATCGCGCTCTCCCGCACACCATCATCAGACATGATAACACTCTCAGACGTACTCACGACCTGTCAAGCCGCGATGAGTCGTCGGACCAAAAAATCGGCGGCGTAAGCGACGGCTTGATGTTTTGCCCTAGCTCCCCCACCCAGATTAGCAGGTGGTTTCTTGCCGAGTACTATGCTGATCTCGCTTTTGATCATTGCATTGCTCGATGCCCAGTGGTTTCCGGCGAGCTATCCCCGGCTAGCGCAGAAATTCTGCGAGATCATCTAAAGAACGCACAATGTTGGCGCGGCGACGCTCTAATAAGTATGCGGTGGGTGTATGAACCTAGAAAGCTGTCGCTGGCATGCATCTCTTTCGAAGTCGAGCCAAAATGGAGGCTTGCACGCCTGACGCGGTTGCCCTGCTCGATGAGCGGCTCTTCAAACCGCTTGCGTCGACGTCTCTGGCCCATGACGGCAAGATTCGCCCGTGTTCGTCGCGCGGGCAGGTTAAGTTCGCTGCTGGTCCGGCGATCCGCTGCCGCCACTATCAATCCGCGCGAGTCCAGGTCGCTGCTTCACCAGGCAGGCCAGCGGACAAGGGGACTCAGAGCGCGAGCAGCGCCGTTGTGGCTCTGTCCCAGTTGATCGCCTCCCGCGCGCCCGCTCTCGCCGTGCAAGCTCGGATTTTGGTTCAAAGAGCATGGTGGTTTCCGAGAAGTCCGAAAAGACGACCGCGCCAAGTTGAAGATAGACCTCTCACGCTCTCGATCTGCTTTGAACTCGGCGGAGGACCTCGATGAGGCACGCCGTCTTTGTCTTCTGCGTCAATCAAGAAAAGGACCCGGTCGCTGGGCACGTTCTCGACGCTCTCAAAACCGCATGCGCTCCTGTTACAACGAGTTTCGAACTCGATGGGCACTCGGTGCTCGAAGTTGCTGGCTTGCATGACGCCAGGATTTCGATCGTGGCCACGAACGAGGTCGTAAGTAACGACTATGCGCGCTACGCGCCAATGTTTAATGATCGCTTCGGTGATGCCAACGTTATTGGCATCGTGAACTGGCACGAGGGCGCTAATGCGCCAAACGCGATCTTCTCGGTTCAAACGACGGGCGATCTGGGCACCGGGACCTTCAGCGCGGTCGATCCCCGGATTACCCGGGGGCTTCTTCTAGCGATCGAAGCCGAGCGGCTCACTTCCGGTCTTGACTCTTATCGCACTTACCTGGAAGCGACTCATTGGTCCGGCGTCAAGGCTGGTGATGCTGGTACCCGTCTCGCTGACCTGCGACCTTCGGCTGTCGATGTCGAGATCGGAAGCTCACCCGAAGATTGGGGAAATCCTATTGCAGCTCGAGTGCTGGCGCGATCGCTACTGGGAATTTTCGATCGTATTGAGGAACCGGTGCACTCCGTGCTCTGCATCGGAGGTGTTCACTTCGAGCCAAGCTTCACGAACGCGGTATTGCAGTCGCGCGATCGCCTCCCGATCGCGGCTAGTCACGTGCTACCAAACCATTGGCTCGTGTCGGATGGCTATGACCAGGAAAGTCGTTTGATCGACCTGCGAGCTTGCGTGCACTCGATTGTCGGCGGGATCCAAAGCATCGTGTACCACGATAAGCTGAAAGCGCCTTACAAAGGTGTTGCTCGCCTGCTCGCGGAAGAGCTCGGTGTTCCCATGCTTTCGCATAAAAAATTACGCGCGGCTTTCCCGAAGGATATTGTCGAATGAGCGCGCGAAGGTGGCCATCTGCTGTCGGATCGGCATCTAAATTGTCGGTCGTCCTGCGATTGACGTGTTTCTCTGGAGAAGAGCGATGAACGGTATGGGGATTGGTTCGATAAGGACCATTCAGTATGATCCGTTTCCCCGGATCGAATACGAGGACCGCGTCGAGCGCGCGCGGCGTCTGATGAAAGAGCATGCCATTGACGCGCTTTTGGCGACGTCCGAACACAATTTGCGATATTTCACTGGCGAGCCTAGCACGACCCCGTACCAGACGACCCGGCCACGATTTCTTCTCATTCGTTCGTCGGGTGACCCCGTTGCCGTCGTTCCGGAGGGAATGGACCAGTTTTATAGAGACACGACGTGGGTAAAAAACTGCCGAAGCTGGCCGAGTCCAAATCCGAAAAATGAGGGTGTGTCCGCACTTGCCGAAGCGTTGCGCGAGTTACTGCCAGAGGACGCCAGAATCGGCGTAGAGCTTGGTGCGGAGAGTAGGCTTGGCTTCCCCGCAGGTGATTTCTTGCGTGTTGCGGATGCGATCAAGCCTCGAAGGTTCGTCGACGCATCGGATCCGATTTTCACGCCACTGCGAATGATCAAGTCTCCGCTAGAGATTGGCAGAATTCGAACTGTATGTAGGCTTGTTTCGGAAGCATTCGAAAATTTAGCATCTAAACTGCGTCTGGGTATGACGGAACGCGAGGCCTGTCGCCAGTTCGAATTCGAATGTTTCAGTCGCGGTGTCGAGAAGACAAGCAAAATAGTGGGTGTTTCTGGGCGCGGGGGATATACGCGTCCTTACGGTGTTCCGACCGACAAAATTCTGTCGGACGGAGACGTGCTGTTTATTGATGCCGGCTGCCTGTTCGACTTTTATTGGAGCGATTTCGATCGACACTTTGCTTTCGGTGCACCTGATCCGCACACCCAGGATGCTTATCAGGTCGTTTGGGATGCCACTGAAGCGGGAATTGCCGCCGCTAGACCTGGCATTCCGATCTGTGATGTCTGGGGCGCAATGTCGGCCGTACTAAATGGCTCAAACAATCGCGGTAAAGCTACCAACATCGGCCGAATGGGACACTCCATGGGCTTATGGATGCCAGAGCTACCGTCTGTCCAACCGGATGACAAGACAATACTAAAGCCAGGCATGATCATTAACATTGAACCGAGCACCTCATATCCCTCATATTTCGACGGATCACCTAAGCTGATGCTGCATGAAGAGGTGGTCGTCGTGACCGAAACTGGCTCGCAGTTGCTCACTTCTCGTGCTTCGCGAAAAATGCCAGTGGTGGCCATATAACAAATAAGAAGACGGAACGTAGCAGAAAGGAAGGGCATGCCGAGCTCTCGCCGTAAGCCTGAAGCGGCCATGATGTCTCATTGGCGTTTTAAGCGTGCGTCTCAATGGCCGCACGAAAGTGTGCGATATCAGCGAGCCGGCCTAAGAGACTGTGGCAAATTGGAGTTCACGAGTAGAGTGCAGAAGCCGACACGGTCTGCGCCAAATAGTTGCGGCGCTCCTGCCATGACGTCTCTACATTTTGCTTATGGCTTACTCCATTGCGAAAAGGTCAGAATGCGAGCGACAGCAGCAAAAAGTGCGTGGGGCCGCTTCACGCGTGCGCACCGAGAGCCCGCCGCACGCTCAGGCGGTGCTGTATCCTTTAATGGATTCGGATTTTAAGGTCTGGCATGCATAGTGTTGATCAGTTTCGTGATTTGCAGGATGAGGTAACCGCTTGGCGCCGATATCTCCACGAAAATCCCGAGCTCGACTTTCAGGTACACAATACGGCGCGGTTTGTCGCCGAGAAGCTCGCCTCGTTCGGTATCAATCACATCGAAACGGGAATAGCTGAAACCGGCATCGTTGCATTGATTCAAGGGAAGGGTGGAGATGGTCCCACCATCGGGCTGAGGGCCGACATGGATGCGCTGCCCATCCTCGAGGCCTCAAACAAGCCGTGGTCCTCGAAAGTGCCCGGTAAAATGCACGCTTGCGGGCATGATGGTCATACGGCCATGTTGCTGGGCGCTGCGAAATATCTCGCCAAGACACGCAATTTCAAAGGCTGCGTCGCCTTGATTTTTCAGCCGGCAGAAGAAGTGGAGCTTCCCTCCGGCGGCCTGAAAATGGTCCGGGAAGGAATCATGGACCGTTTCAGCATCTCGAAAGTCTTTGGGATGCACAACGCGCCGGGCACCGAGATCGGCAAGTTCAGCATTTGCGATGGACCGATCATGGCCTCACAAGACGATTTCGACATTGTCGTGAAGGGGCGGGGCGGCCATGCGGCCAAGCCGCATGAGACCATCGATCCAGTCGTAATTGCTGCACAGATCATCGTCGGCGCGCAAACTCTGGTGTCGCGCACCACGAATCCGATCAACTCGCTTGTCATTTCAGTGACTAAGTTGAACGCCGCCAACGCCTACAACGTCATTGCCGATGAAGTCGAAATGGCCGGCACTGTTAGAACTCATGTTCCGGAGCTGCGAGACTTTGCCGAACGCCAGATCATGGCGGCAGCCCAGGGTATCGCGCGCGGATTCGGAGCGGATATCGAGTTTAAATACCGTCGATCAGTCCCGGTGACCTTCAACCACACCGAAGAGACTAATCTGGCGATCAGGGCGGCACGCAGCCTGGTCGGAGCCGCTTCTGTGCACGAGAATATCAAACCAGGTATGGGGGCCGAGGACTTTGCCTACATGCTGGAGGCCCGGCCGGGCGCAATGATATTCATCGGAAACGGGCCGACTGCCGGTGTGCACAACCCGGCATATGATTTCAACGATGAAGCGTTACCTTATGGCATAGGCTATTGGGTGAATTTGGTCGAGACATTGCTGTCTATCTGAATCACCCGGTCTGTCTCGATTGATCTCGTCAACCAAAGGCTCGGCGAGCGGCAAAACTACAGCAGATAAAATGCGGCTAGCTTAGATTAGTGAACCAACTGCGCTTTAATTACAGAGTGCAATCACGTGGCTCGCTCGATTTTACCCGTAGCTGACTTTACGGCCCTGCTTCGATGTATTTGGGCCATGCCGGAGAGGCGGTTTGCGTCCCCCGACGTGAATTGATTTCTTGGGGTTGCCTGATGTTGGAGAGCTTAGAGCTCGTGTGTGATAGTTGGCTTATTAAGGTCCGACCTTGCCGATCGGAATACTGCAATTACTCTTTCGATGTCGCCCGCACTGTGGGCGGCACTTACCTGCATGCGGATCCGCGCAGCGCCTTCCGGGACAACAGGATACGAGAACGGAACGACGAGAATGCCATGCGTACGCAAGAACTCAGCAATCTGGACCGCCACTGCCGCGTCCCCGGTCATCACGGGCACAATTGGGTGCTCGTTGCCCAAAACTTGAAATCCCAGACCGATCAACCCTTGTCGTAGCTGACCAGTGCGAGCAGAGAGATTTTGCCTGAGATCGTCTGCGCTTTCTGCCAAGTCGATTGCGGCCAATGAACCCTCGCAGATTGCAGGCATCAGTGAGTTTGAAAAGAGGTATGGGCGCGCACGCTGTCGCAACCAAGAAATGATCTCGCTACGGCCCGAGACGTACCCTCCAGATGCTCCGCCAAGCGCTTTGCCGAGCGTGCCGGTAAGAATGTCAATCTGATCTTCGAGCCCGTACAGCGCTGGCGTTCCACGCCCTTCTGGGCCGATAAACCCCACAGCATGAGAGTCGTCGACCATGACCAGGGCGCCGTAGCGTTTTGCTAGCTCGCAGATGCCTGGAAGATTCGCGGCAGCGCCATCCATGGAAAATACGCCATCGGTCACAACGAGCACTGTTCGGCAGTGACTTGCCTCGCGTAGAGCGTGCTCTAGTTCATTCATATCATTGTTGGCATAGCGAAGTCGCTTCGCTTTGCAGAGCCGAATTCCATCTATGATGCTTGCATGATTCAGGCTATCGCTGATTACCGCATCGTCAGTGTCGAGTATGGCCTCAAACAGACCGGTGTTCGCATCGAAGCACGAACCGAATAGGATCGTGTCTTCAGTGCGAAGATAGCTGGAAATCCTGCATTCAAGCGCTCGATGAACCGAGTGCGTTCCACAAATGAACCGCACGGACGACATTCCAAAGCCATGCCGTTCGAGACCCGCATGCGCGGCGCACACCAGTGCTGGGTGACTGGCTAGACCAAGATAGTTGTTCGCGCACATGTTCAGGAGCTGGCGCTCGCCAAGTGCGCGCAGGTGTATATGCGTCGACTGAGGCGAGGCGATCTCTCGCTCGACTTTCAGGAGGTTTCGCGATGATAGCTCATCGAGATTGTCGCGTAGTCGCTGACCAAAGAGCGAGCGCATGGTTCATTTCCGATCAAGGATAAATGATAGCAGTCGACCATGCGGGATCCGCGTGCTTTTGCCAATAGAGATCCATAAGCCGGCGGGTGATAGATCCGACCTGCCCCTTGGAAATCTTAGTGTCGTCGATGCGGGTCACGGGCATGATACCGCCGGCTGTGGAGGTAATGAACACCTCATCAGCCTCTTTGATAGCGTCACGGCTGATTTCGCAAGCGGTGGCGCGGAGCCCAATTTCCGTGCAAAGATCGAGGACCGTTCGACGCGTGATACCGGGCAGTACGCCAAAAGCGGGTGTCCTCAACGATCCATCGTTTACCAGGAACACATTGAAGCCTGGTCCTTCCGCAATATGCCCGTTCGCATCTAAGATCAGCGCCGTTTCGGCGCCCTTGTCGTAGGCGTCGAAAAGACCCTGCACGAGATCAAGCCAATGGTAGTTCTTGATCGTGGGATCGACTGAACTTGGCGGGATGCGGACGGTCTCGCTGATCGCGACGTGCAAGCCTCTTTCCAATTGCTGCTTGTTGGCAACGGAGCCATAAGGCACAGCAAACGCGATGAAACGGTTCTCTGCTTGGCGAGGATCACGGCTGAATGTCGGAGATGAACCCCGCGTGCAGATCATCTCAACGTAAGCCGATTTATGGCCGGACAAGGCTACACAATGCACGAGGATAGATGCAATTTTTTCGCGACCGAAAGGCAGCTTCATGCGAAGACGTTCAACCCCTGCCAGAAATCGGTCAAGGTGCAGATCCAATCGGAAAAACCGTCCGTTCCAGACGTGTACTGTGTCGTAGGTTGCGTCCGAATGCAGCAGACCCCAATCGAGCACCGAGATCTTGGCCTCGGACATCGGCAAGTATTGCCCATCCATAAAAGCGACTCCATGGGGGTAGCGCCGATGGTCGATGTGATGCTGATCGATTGCTGAAATCACGGGTGAGAGCTCTGTCATCGGACTCATTGGCAATAGCAGGGGGTGGGACGACGAACGAATTCTTGCTTCGGGGAAACGAAGATCTCGGCCATGGTGCTCCATCAGGCTGAGGATCGGAACGATGGACCTAGTCACGTTGAATGCTAGCAGCCTTGCGAGCCGTATTCCCTCGATGTGGTGCCTCGTCTGGCCTAAATTATGCGTCTGGACGGAATACGTGGAGCTTTCGTACAATAAGAACGTGGCTAGGGCGCCGAGCTCTTCCGGTTTCGGCTCTTGGGTCCTGAGCATAGAAGTAAAGTCGCGGCTCCAAATCTTTTGATACCAGGCAATTTCGCACGTCAGTGTCGGGTGCATTTGAGCTGACCGCAGGCACTCTGACGTCGGATCTTTCGATGATACAGTGACGCTGCACTGCTTCGAGCGTCGTCTTCGATATGCTCCGTATTCGATCAGGAAGTGACCTCGTGGACCGCATGAGTTAGGCCGCGCGAAACACGTCGCATAGAGCCAGCTATCCTCTCCGACTCAGAATGATTGCGAGGACATGCTTGTATTTTCCTTGCGCAGAGCTGGTCCGCGCTCCGGATTCGGCACCGCGTTGCCTTGCGCGCTCGTGCGCTCATCGGCCACCTTGAGCTGAACGACAGCCGAGTTGTGAAACCAACATGCAATAGAGCTGGAACGAAGATGAGAGGCTTTGGCGGCTTCTTCGATCGCCGTCAGATGGGAAGAAGTAATACTTCAACGGACAACTAGGAGGCGCAGGATTTCTGCTTATCAGTCGCCATATTCTTTAATTTCTGCATGACGGACGGATACTATTTATTCAATCGTATCGTCGGCGTGGCGTTGCGGTGAAATTGTTCAAATGTGTCGATTGCCTGCGCAGTCATAGGCGCTGTCCTCGCGGTCGAGCGAGGGTCGCACATGATGCAGTCCGGCCCGGTCGGCGGTTGAGGCCCGCGCGGCGAGCGTTCTGATGAAAGTCACGATGGGCGTAGTGCTGAAGGTGATCTCGATGCATCTTCTCCAATCGAGGCTCGGCTTCCTCAAGATTTCGAAGTGCTCCGCAATCACCACTGTGGCAGTCTGAATTAGAATTTAGATACGGGAAGAGCAATGGATCTTGAATTCACAGAAGTAGAACGGCGCTTTCGCGAAGAAGTGCGGCACGTCTTGCGTGAAAACATGTTGCCGGAGATACCGCGAAAATTGTCCGAAGGCCGTCAGCTCTCGAAAGAGGAGAAAGCTGCGGGAGCGCGTATCCTCAATCGCGGGGGCGTCCCGACTTGGCCTAAGGAGCATGGCGGAGCGGGGTGGACTCCGCTGCAACAGTACATTTTTGCGGAAGAGGTGAGGGCGCTTCCCGCGCGGTTCAAGTTCGGATACGGCGAGTCTCTGGTGGGCCCGGTCATCTATACCTTCGGGAACGAGGCGCAGAAGAAACACTACCTGCCGCGTATCGCTAATGCAGAGGACTGGTGGTGCCAAGGTTTCTCTGAGCCGGGCGCGGGGTCCGATCTCGCTTCACTCAGGACCAGAGCGGTACGTGATGGCGGGCACTATGTCGTCAATGGCCAGAAGATCTGGACCACCTGGGCGCAATACGCTGATTGGATCTTTTGCTTGGTCAGGACGAATCCGGATGTGAAAAGACAGCAGGGGATCTCTTTTCTTTTGATCGACATGAAGACGCCAGGCGTCAGTGTGCGTCCGATACAGTTAATCGACGGCGGTCACGAAGTAAACGAGGTCTTCTTCGATAACGTCCGTGTTCCGGCCGAGAATCTCGTCGGCGAGGAGAACAAGGGGTGGGACTATGCCAAATTTCTACTCGGCAATGAACGCTTCGCAGACGCCGGAGTAGCCATTTCCGAGGAGCGTATCCGGCACGCCAAGAGACTTGCCGCGCAGTGTTGCCTCGGCGATGAGCGACTAGTCGACCAAGCCGCGTTCCGCGAGAGGGTCGCCGCAGTCGAGGTCCAACTGAAGGCCTTCGAACTGACGCAGCTTCGCGTCGTCACTAATGCATCAAAGCAGCAGAAGAGCTCGCACGACCCTGCAAGCTCCATCCTTAAGCTCAGAGGCTCGGAAATTGAGCAGATGACAGCCGAACTGCTAATGGATGTAGCCGGCCCTTACGCGCTTCCCTATTTCTCGGAAGAGGAATTCGAGAGCGGCAGTGAGCCATCAATCGGCATTGATTGGGTCACGAGGGCCGCGCCTACATATTTCGGAAGCCGAGCCGCCTCGATCTATTCGGGCTCCAACGAGATCCAGAAGAACATTATTGCAAAGGCGATCCTCGGCCTCTGAGGTTCAATGGCCGCTGGCGCGACCCAGGTTCAGGAGAATATTACGTTGGACTTTGATCTTTCCGAGGAGCAGCGGCTTCTCAAAGAAAGCGTCGAGCGGCTGCTGTTCGACAGCTACAGCTTCGACGACCGCCGCAGGTATCAGGCGGAGGAGCGGGGATATAGTGAAGCGATGTGGTCACGCTATGCCGAACTCGGTCTTCTCGCGTTGCCCTTTGCTCCAGAATATGGCGGCTTCGGCGGCAGTGCGATCGATACCATGATCATCTTGGAGGCCTTCGGCGAGGCGCTGATCCTCGAACCCTATTTCGCGACCATCGTCCTTGCCGGCGGTATCCTCAGGCACGGGGCGAGCGAGGCGCAGAAGACAAAGATTATCCCCGCGATCGCGGAGGGCCGGATGAAATTGGCTTTCGCCTATGCTGAGCCGCAGTCGCGCTTTGACCTTTTCGACATTAAGACGCAGGCTAAGAACAATGGCGATGGATGGATCCTGAATGGCGCGAAGGGCCTTGTTCTCCACGGCGACTCGGTCGACGAGTATATCATATCGGCACGAACAGCCGGAGAGACGCGGGACAAGGATGGGATCGGCTTGTTCCTGGTCGATGCCCATGCGTCAGGTCTTACATGCCGCGGCTATCCGACCCAAGACGGCCTGCGTGCGGCCGAGATCACGCTCGAGAACGTGCACGTCGAAGCCGCCAATGTCATTGGTGACCCGGCAGGAGCGTTCCCAGTTATTTCGCGAGTGGCTGACGAGGCGATTGCAGCAATTTGCGCAGAAGCCGTCGGCTGCTTTGCCAAAATGAACGCCATTACTCTCGAATATCTCAAGACGCGCGAGCAATTTGGCAGGAAAATTGGCGACTTTCAGGTCTTGCAGCATCGGGCAGTCGACATGCTCGTCGAACTAGAGCAATCCCGGTCGATGGCCATGTATGCCGCAATGATGATAGGCGAAGCCAAGACGACCGAGCGCGAGCGCGCAGTTTCGGCGGCAAAGGCCCAGATTAGTCGCGCGGCGAAGGCGATCGGGCACCAGTCGATCCAACTCCACGGTGGCATCGGAATGACGATGGAGTACAGCGTCGGTCACTACTTCAAACATGTCACCATGCTAGGTGCCTCGTTTGGCGATACAGACTTTCATCTAAGGCGACTTGCGGCTCTCGGAGGACTCCTCAGTGAAGCGATGAATTGAAGGGCAAAATTGAGGCGCTGGCGTGAGTAAACTTGTCAAGCCGGCACTCGTGTTCCAGTTGAGGCTTCACTGGGCAACCGTGCGGGTGTGAGCAGCTTGGGTATGAATCCGGTGATCAATTTGACCGCAGGATCCCTGTGACCTCCCCTATCTGGGGAGTTGCTGTTTGACGCAATTCCCCGCAGGAGTGGGCGATGGATCGCCGTTGGAGTCCCCAGCGCGATCTTGGTTTTTAGGACCTGATCGATGCATAAGTTAGAGCGCCTCCTACGTCCGAAATCTATCGCTGTCTTCGGAGGTCGACAGGCCGCATCTGTTGTTACGCAATCCATTAAGATAGGGTTTGCGGGCGAGATCTGGCCGGTGCACCCAACCAAAGATGAGATTGCCGGCCGAAGGGCCTACCATTCTGTGGCCGATCTGCCCGGTGCGCCTGACGCCGCTTTCGTCGGCGTGAACCGGCATCTCACTATAGGCGTGATCTCATGCCTCGCCTTGCGCGGCGCGGGGGGCGCCGTTTGCTATGCTTCCGGCTTTCTCGAAGTCGGAGCCTACGACCACGACGGCGAACGGCTGCAGAGTGAGCTGGTTAAGGCTGCCAAAGGCATGCCGATGCTTGGTCCGAACTGCTATGGTCTGATCAACTATGCCGATGGGGCACTCTTGTGGCCTGACCAGCATGGCGGCGTTAGACTGGCCGAAGGAAGCCGTGGCGTCGCTATTATCACGCAGTCTTCAAGCATCGCCATCAGCATGACGATGCAGAAGCGTGGCTTACCAATCGCTTTTCTGATGACCGCCGGCAATCAGGCGCAGATCGGTCTCTCCGAGATCGCCCTTGGTTTGATTGAGGACGATCGCGTCAGCACACTCGGGCTCCACATTGAAGCGTTCGATTCCGTAGCCGGTTTCGAAAGGCTTGCCGCGCGTGCGCGAGAGTTGAAGAAGCCGATCATCGCTATGAAAGTCGGCCGTTCCGAGCAAGCGCGTCACGCAACCTTATCGCATACCGCTTCGCTTGCTGGCTCGGACGCCGCTTCCGACGCATTCCTGAAGCGGCTTGGTGTCGCCCGCGTCGAATCGATTCCCGCCTTCGTCGAGGCGCTGAAGCTTTTGCACGTAACCGGACCGTTGCCTGGCCCACGCCTCTCCTCGGTCAGTTGCTCGGGTGGCGAAGCTTCGGTCTTGGCGGACAGTGCGGAAGGGCGTCTCGTACATTTTCCTCGCCTCACCGACGAGCACCGCGCCAGTGTTAAATCGACGCTTGGGCCGCTGGTTGCGGTGGCCAACCCGCTCGACTACCACACCTTCATCTGGAACAACGAGCCGGCGCTGACCGACACCTTCACGGCAATGGTTGCGGGTGGCCTTGATCTCAACATGATGGTGCTTGACTTCCCGCGTCCCGACCGCTGCTCGAACACCACTTATTGGCCGAGTATACGCGCATTCGAAGCGGCGCTGAAGGCCAACAAGGCGCGGGGCGCGATTGTCTCGTCGCTACCCGAGAACATGCCTGAAGAGTACATTCCCGGAATCATAGAGCGTGGCATAGCGCCTTTACAAGGGATTTCAGAAGCGATGCAAGCTGCAGAGGCGGGAGCTTTTATTGGCACGGCGTGGTCGGGGCCGCGGGCCGAGCCAATCGACACCGCGGCTGCAGGTAGGCTTGCCGGCGATCGTCTAGTAATTGAGGAGGCCGAAGCCAAGGAAATGCTGCTCAAAGCTGGGCTGCCCGTGCCAAAGGGCGAGCGCGCCGGCAATGCGGAAGAGGCAGTGACCGTATCCAGGGCGCTCGGAGTTCCTGTAGCACTGAAGGCGCTAGGCGTCGCGCACAAATCGGAAGTTGGTGCGGTGCGGCTGAATCTGTGCGACGCCGAGTCGGTTAGTGCCGCAGCGCATGATCTGCTCGCGCTCGGGTCAGGGCTCTACGTCGAACGTATGGTACGCGACGGCGTCGCCGAACTAATCGTCGGCTTCGTCCGCGACCCCATGTTTGGCACAGTAATGAGGCTCGGCACCGGCGGCGTACTGGTTGAGTTGTTGCGCGACACGGTAACCCTGATGCTGCCGACAACGCACAAGGATATAATAGCAGCGCTGCGCGGACTGAAACTCTACCCGTTGCTGGAAGGCTACCGCGGGCGGCCCAAGGCGGATGTCGCGGCAGCTATCGAGGCCATTTCAGGCCTCGCAACCTTTGTTCAGAAAAATTCCCGCGAGATCGAAGAGGTAGACATTAACCCGCTGATTGTCTGTACAGAAGGCAAAGGCGCCTGGATTGCAGACGCGCTGCTGGTGCTTCGAAGAAGTAAAACTCTGATGCTTGGGAAAACTGGAGAAAATCAGAAATGGTTGGCGTCATCACCACCCGCCGCGAAGGCGCAATCGTAGAGGTCACGCTGGATCGGCCGAAGGCCAATGCCATAGATAACAAAACCTCCCAGCTGATGGGTGATACATTCAAGGCGTTTCGAGACGATCCCGAGTTGCGCGTCGCAATTGTCAAGACGGCCGGTGATAAATTCTTCAGCGCAGGCTGGGATCTTAAATCGGCAGCAGCTGCGGACGAACTCGGCAACAACGACTACGGCGTCGGCGGATTCGGTGGATTGCAGGAACTACGCGGCCTCAACAAACCGGTGATTGCCTGCGTCAATGGCATGGCAGTAGGTGGTGGCTTCGAACTGGCACTCTCCTGTGACCTGATTTACGCCGCCGATCATTCTTCATTCGCGCTGCCGGAAATTCGCGCAGGCGTGCTGGCCGACGCGGCAAGTATCAAGTTACCAAAACGCATTCCTTACCATATCGCCATGGAATTACTGCTTACGGGTCGCTGGATGGATGCCGCAGAGGCGCATCGCTGGGGTATCGTCAATGAGGTGCTGCCCAAGGAAACGCTCGAGGAACGCGTCTGGGAGATTGCACGACTACTCGCCAGCGGGCCGCCGCTCGTATTTGCCGCGATCAAGGAGACGGTACGCGTAGCGGAGGTCCTCACGTTCCAAGACGCCATAAATAGGATTTCGCGTCGCCAACTCGCGAGTGTAGAAGCCCTCCATTGTTCGGAGGATAGGCTGGAGGGACCACGGGCTTTCGCCGAAAAGCGCAATCCGGTTTGGAAGGGGAGATAGCGCAGTTTGCCTAGAGTGATTCGATCAGTGGGCGGCGTATGCCGCTGTCAGTAAGCACGTGTTTCGTAAGATCCAACCCAATTGTATCAGCTCCTGGCTTGGGAACCTCCGTTTCGAATGATGCACGCCGCCCACCTTGCCACAGCGAAGCTGTGAGGGGTGGCCCAACCCCATCAGTGATGGCAGGCGAACTCGGTGCCATCGTCAGACACGATCATTCCTGGCTTGCGGCGTCGGTCGACGATTGCCGTGACTTCGCGGGCACGAGCCGCCCCGAGATCGACGTGTCCGGAATGCGCCCAGGCATTCCTGCTGAACTGCCCCCCGTTTCGACCGGACACCGGCGTTAGCCGGAGGAGCTAGGCCTAGTTGTGGAGCCTCAAGAGGTTGTCCTCGGTCAGCCCGAGGCGGCTGATCGGTGTTTGTGAGTCTAAACCACCATGGGCCCGATGCCAGTTGTATTGATGCAGCCAGATCGGCAACTCTTGAGCGCGGCGATCGGAGGTTGGATAGGCTTTGGCATAAGCCCATTCGCGTAGTGCGGTTTGGATGAAGCGCTCTGCCTTGCCATTTGTTCTCGGCGTGTAGGGTTTGGTGCGGATGTGCTTGATGCCCAGGTCGCCGCACGCCTCGCCGAAGGCGTGAGATCGGTAGCAACCGCCATTGTCGGTCATGACGCGCGTGACGGTGACCCCAAGGCCTCTATAATAGGCCACAGCCGCCTTGAGAAAAGACACCGCGCTGTCCACCGTCTCGTCCGGTTTGATCTCCGAGAAAGCGACGCGGGAATGGTCGTCAATGCAGACGTGGACGAACTCCCAGCCGACGCCTCGGCTCCTGTTTGGACCACTTGAATCGCCGGTGATGCGATGACCAACCCGCTCGAAACGCCCGAACTTTTTGATGTCGATGTGAATGATCTCGCCTGGAGACTCACGCTCATAACGGCGCTCCGGCTCGGCCGGTTCAAGATCGCGGATCCGGTTCAAGCCCAAACGACGAAGCACTCGGCTGACCGTGGCTGGCGACACCTTGACCTCGATTGCGATTTGGGCCGGTGTGGCGCTGCCGGCGCAAGGCCTCGATGGCGGTGCACGTGGCCGGCAGGGTTTGGCTCGGCGATGAATGAGGTCGAGACGAGCGGTCGAGCAAGCCAGCCACACCGTTCTCGCGGAAGCGCTTGACCCATTTGGCGACCGTCTTCGGCGTCGTGTTGAAAAGGTCAGCCGCGCCGGCCTGGCTCAACCCACCCTCGACTACGCTTCGCACCATCGCCTCTCGACCTTTGGGCGTCAAAGGCGCATTCTTGTGGACGTTCATCTGGTCTTTCCTTGGAACACTGAAGCTTCGCAACCTCAGCTTCCTCGGTTCAGACCAGATGGACAACCTCCTGAAAGACCACACCTAGTCCTAGGCATACGCCTATGTCTGACACAAGGTGGAAGTCATGACCGGCGTTGCCCGGCGGCGGCGATTTACGACGGAGCAGAAGCTCTTGGTCGTCAACGAGACGCTGCAACCGGGCATGTCGATCAGCTATGTTGCTCGTCGCCATGGGCTCTCCCCGAGCCTGGTCTTCCGATGGAGACGGCTGATGAGTGAAGGGGGCGAGGAAGCGGTGCGGGCCGACGAGAATGTGGTCGCCGCGTCCGAGGTCCGGCGGCTGGAGGAACGGGTTCGAGACCTCGAACGCCTGCTGGGCCGCAAGACCATGGAGATCGAGATCCTCAAGGAGGCTCTTGATCTTGCACGGGTAAAAAAACCGACCTTGCTGTCGCGATCGCAGGCACCGGAGGATACCCCGTGAAACGGATCGCAGAGACCCTCGGGGTGGCCCGTTCCAACCTGATTGAGCGAGCGGGTGGCAAGCGCCCGAAGCGCGGTCCCCAGACCCGCGCTGGGGATGCGGAGCTCACGTCTGATATCCGTCGCCTGGTGGATAGCCGCCCAAGCTATGGATACCGGCGGATCGCCGCGCTCCTCAAGCGCGAGCGGCGATCCGCCGGCCACGACCCTGTCAACGCCAAGCGCGTCTACCGACTGATGAAGAAGAGCGGCTTGTTGCTGGCCCGGCATACAGGGCGCCGCACCCGCGGGCCCATGACGGAACGATCATGACAAGCCGCTCCAACGAGCGTTGGTGTTCGGACGCGCTGGAATTCACCTGCTGGAATGGCGAGATCGTGCGGGTTGCCTTTGCCCTGGACACCCACGACCGCGAGGTCATCAGCTGGGTGGCCACAACGGCTGGGATCTCCGGCGAGATGATCCGGGACATGATGGTCCACTGTGTCGAACAGCGGTTCGCCGACATCCGCGCTCCGCGCGAGGTGCAATGGCTGACCGACAATGGATCCATCTTCGCCGCCTATCGCACCCTTGAGATTGCCGCCGCCCTGAACCTGGAGCCCTGCTTCACGCCGGTCGAAAGCCCCGAGAGCAACGGCATGGCCGAGGCGTTCGTCAAGAGCTTCGAGCGTGACTATGTTCGTGTGAACCCGATCCCTGACGCGAGCACCGCCCTGCAGCGGATCGACCAATGGATGGAGGATTACAACTCAGAACACCCGCACTCCCGGGTGGGCTACCGCTTAACGCGGGAGTACATTGCATCACTCAATCGAGCCGAGTGTCCGGTCTGACGGGGGCAACTCCACACTCCCATTAGCGGGGAGGTCTTCCGCGTCAATGGCATTAGCCTTCGTGCAATCGAGCGTGAGGCGAGGATCGCCCCTTCACTGCGCGTGGTTACAAGTTCAGCCATTCGTTCTCTTCTCCATTGTCAGCGCGTTGAGACCAAGCTATCGCTTGATTGCAGAGGACGTGAGCCCACCGTCAAGACGCCCGGCTGTTTCCGACAAAAAGCGGTTCTTAGCCGCGCTTCATCAAGCCGAGCATTTGTCGCGCTTCGGCCGGTGTGGCGATGCTGGCGCCCATCCTCTCAATAATCCCAACCGCGTTGTCGACGAGTTCGGCGTTGGATGCCAGCACGCCGCGCCGCAGATAGATATTGTCCTCCAGCCCGACGCGAATATGTCCTCCTAGTCTCACAATTGCCGCAACCGTCGGCATTTCGTCCGGACCACAGCCAAATCCAGCCCAAATCGCACCGGGAGGCAGGATTTCTTTCATGGCCTGGATCACGATCGGCTCAGCAGGAGCGCCAGTACCGGTGCTAAGGCAGAATTGGAACAGCGGCGGGCCCTTGAGGGTACCTTCTTCGATGAGCTTCTTGGCATTTTCGATGTGGCCGAGGTCGAAGCATTCGAGCTCGGGCTTGACGCCGGCATCCTGCATGAGCTTCGTCATTTCTCGCAAGTCGGACATTCGCGCCACATAGATCGATTCGCCGAACGCCAACAAACCACAATCAAGTGTGGCGATCTCCGGCTTGAGCGTAGTCGCTTGGAGGACACGATCCCTCGGGCACTTGAGCGCAGTGGCCTTGCCAAGCGTTGGCGGGTCGAGGGAATCGAGCACAATCGTACCATCCATTCCGCATGTCAGATTGATGATGACGTCGGTGGACGAGTCGCGCAGCTTCTTTACGACTTGTTCATAAAGCTCCAAGCGATTCGAAGGCGTCCCGTCCTCCTCACGAACGTGGATGTGAACGACGGCAGCCCCTGCTTTCGCCGCATCAATGGCCGCTGTAGCGATTTGCGAAGGCGTCTTGGGGATGTTCGGATGCTTTGCAACGACTGCCGCATTCCCGCCGGTGATTGCGCACGTGAGAACGACTTTTCGGGACATCAAGGACTCCTCTATTGATATGTCGGGACTATCGCGAGACGGAATTGAGCAGTAAGTATTTGGACCTCTCAAGGAGCCGGTGCTCCGGTCTGGAGATTCGCGGTGCGACCCACATTCCGCGCCGGACTTTCGCATTGGCTTTGCCGCGCGATCCGCAGCTTTTCGAGAAACTCCGGGCGAAGTGGCTCTCTTTGGGGCTTACGACCCCGACATTGAGCTGCAAGTGCTCCGCTGTCGTCGACATCATAACAGGGACGTCCGCGGCAGCAGCAACTTCAACCTGATAGCCGATGGCAAAACCGCAGCTCGAACAATCGCCACGGCGCCTTGCGCGACTAGCCTACGCGGAGCGGCAATGTAGGGTCGGACGAGCGCTGGATCGCCGCTCATCGTGCGGTCCACCGTAGATTTTGGCACCTTGATCACGACGGCAAACCCGTAAGTGTCCCGACCGACTCATCAGCAAGCCGAGAGGCGGCGCGCGCGGACCCAACCGGGCTCACGATCAAAGTCCAGGATTCCAACACAGCTTTTGTTTTCAATGCCATTGAGACGTCCAGATCGCAAACGTGTGACGGATCGACTATAGACGCCCGAAGGCGCCGGATTTCCACGAACTTGGCATGGAAACAGTCGGAAATGTGTGTCCCATAGGTAAATTGCGGAGGTTCGCGCCCCCGACATGACTCGGCCGTTCCTCGTGAGCGCATCGTGGACTCGCCACAGATCTACAGGGAAATCGCGTTCCTTCCGTTCGGCCTGTGTGTGATCCAAGCAACAAGATCCTCTGCTGCATTGCCGATCAAACTCGGCTGGCCGTGCCATTGTCCCACCGAGCTATTCGCCTCCATTGCCCTGCGCTAGACTCGGACACTGCAAATCGATCTCACGGTACGAATTTTCCCAGCTCAAACATGTGACGCTCTAGACTCGCGAGCTCTACCTTGCGGTGGGCGCGGTGTCAGGCCATCCTGCGCACTCATTTAATCCCATTCGTATTGGATGCACAACGAGCGCTAAGCGCTTTAGTCCTGGCTCTCCTCCTCAGCTGGGCAAATATTCGCGACTCCAGCTTTCGCTTATGGCTCCCCTGGCCAGCAACCCGTCTATCTCCGCTTCAGCATATTGCAGTGACCGCAGAACTTGCCGTGTCGAGGCGCCGTATTTTTCTGCGGGCGGCAGTGGATGTATCTTTCCAACGGCCAAGCGTATTGCATACGGATCAACCTGCGTTACCGCGTGGCCGCTGGGATGGTCACCAAATATTGAGAAGGAGTAACTGCCCTGTCCGCTAGTCGAAGCACGATCCGCCGGCTTGGAATTTGCAGATCGAATTGCCTCTATGTCCTCGCAAATTGCAGCGCCGATGTCGGCTGCCTTGAATCGTGACAACCATTCTTCAGCGGAAGTCTTGCCGATCGCGTCTGTGAGATAGGAGGCGCGACCATCTTTCGGTACATCAGGTAGTCGTTCTAGCCCTTCGATCGACGCAAAGCGCGGCACGTCGCCCTCTAAGGCGTTGAGCAGAAGGCTGCGGCCGGAGGCCGTCGCATAGAGGCGGGTCAATGCATCATAGCCCCTTACGTCAGGACCGGCAGGTTCGTCGAAGGGTCCACGCCGTTCATAGTCGTAACAGAATGGCAGCTGCGCGAGGCCGGAGACTGCGGAGAGCGAAGTCCGGGCTCGCCCTGCGTGGCCGGTCCTAAGTTTTTGGTACAGTGCGGCAGCAATGCCAAGACCTGCCCCAAACCCGGACATCACGTCAATCGTGCCGTCGTGCGCGTGGTCCTCAGGCTTGTCTGCGGAACCACCGAACCTCAGCATAATGCCCGTTGTCGCCTGGACGAGGTTGTCATAACCCCGGTAGTCGCTGCGGGGGCCGCGACGGACGCCGCCGAAGCAATCGAGCTGACAGAAGACTGCGGCCGGATTGAGCGCTTGCAGGCCCTCCATATCGAGCCCCATGCGCTTGACCTGTTGGTCAGTCGCATTCCAGACGATGACATGAACAGACTTTATCAGCCTGTCGAAAACCTCCCGGCCACCTGATGACCGGAGATCTACCAGAACCGAACGTTTGCCCCGCATATGAGTCATGCCAACGATGACCGTGTTCGAGCAATCGTAAAGAGGGCGCGCAGGGTCGACCTTGATAACCTCCGCTCCGAAACGGCCGAGGTAGTACGTGGAGTGCGGACCAGCGATCACGTTGGCTAAATCGAGGATCCGTACGCCGTCGAGCCATGCTGCGTGGGTCTCCGCAAGCGGGGCCATCGGCGTGCGAGATGGGGTCGCCGAGACCGCGGCGAGTGCCTGATCGAAGTCGCACCACTTCCTGGATTTCGGGGTTAGCATCACTTCCCCGCTTTCCTCCAACCACGCTATCGGCCCGGGCTGGATCATCCGCCCATATACGGGATCGTCGACCTCGATCATGAGGCCGGCGCATTCAGCGTGATCGTCGCTGATCCACTCCTGCAGCCAGCGCTGAGGCGCACCGGGTAATTGCGCTTTCCCGAAGATGCGCTCCCATTCCTTTGCGGTTCGGGTCAGGAAGATGGTTTTCATACGGCCGGCGATCTTGTCGGCCCAGATCTTCGGTAATGGAGACACGCTGACCGAGTGATCGGATCTCCATTCCCGGATCGGAAGATAGGAATCGACCTCCTCTGCCAGACCCTCGGCAACGAGCTCGTTGTATAGTCCGAGAACTTGCAAGCAGCGCTTCGCATGATGCTTGTGGCCTAGGCAAACGACATAGAACATGCGCCCGTCCTTGCATTTGTAGTTGCGGCAAAATGGATCGAGCAACTCCTGTGAAGACTCGTAAGAAAGATCCATCGGCATGCCTGCATCGCGCCGGCGGTCGATCTCGCGCTCGCGTCGTTTCTTATAGCGGAGCGGAAGGTCTTTGATGTGGATGGAATTGTAGGCGAGGCCCTCCAGGAGGGCGCAGGCAAGAGGTACCTCGATGTGGTCGCCAGTCCCGCTGCGCTCCCGCGCTTGAAGTGCTAGAACCGTGGCAGATGCCGCGAGCATCGTACCGTAGGCTGAAGCCAGAGGCAGCGGCGAGAAAGACGGATTGACACCCATCAGCACGCGGTTGACACCCATATTGGTGAACACTCCTGAGGATGCCGCGATTACCCCTTCAAAAGCGCGCCACTCGCGACGAAGTTGGTCGTTCGAAGCAAATCCCGGAACTGACACGGTGATCAGGTCGGGCCGGACGCTCCGCAGGGCCGCGAAGTCAATGCCAAGACGCTTTAGTACCCCCGGGCGGAAGTTCTCGACCACGATATCAGCCTCTCGGATGAGGGTCTGCGCCTGGGATACGCCTTGCTTACTCTTCAGGTCGATCTGGACGATCAGTTTGTTTCGATTAAGGGTCGCATTAGCCGGGCTATGCCAGAGGGGACCTGTTGGCGGGTCGATATGCACGACAGTGGCGCCAAAGTCCGCAAGGATCATCGCAACTGCTGGGCCGGCAATGTACTGGCCGAAATCGACGACCTTGACACCGAAGAGAGGAAGGGTTGAACTTCGCATTGCTATCACTTTATTACTTGTCCGCGAGCGGCTTTTGGTATGCTAGATACTTCGTAGTGATGCTCGGAACGTCCACACGCGTAGTCCGCGCAAATGGACAATCGGCCTCGAGCGCACGGCCCCACTTTACGGGTATCGGCGAGGCTGGCTGGCAGATCGTGTTTTCTCCCGGCCAGCTTCGACAAACAGGAATCGCTCTGTTGGGTCCGCTATGATCCTGCGGATCCGACCTACTTGGCATGCCCTGGTCTTGCGGTGTCCTGGGCTCAGCGGAACATGCGGACTAGACTCCACACCATATCCTTCTCCTTTGCCCCTGCAGGTCATTAACATCTCGGAAATCATCTTGAGCTTTCCCCTCACTAGAATCTGGTGCTTGCGAGCTCTGGAGAGCTGACTTTAACGCCAGCGCCTCTGCTCAGTGCCATCAATAGATACCCCGCGGACAGACGATCGCCAGCGCCTGTGGCGGAAGCCAGCGTGGCCGGCATCTCAGACCAACGCCTGCCCGTCCAGCATGCGCGCGAAATTTACGATCATCGATTGGGCGCACCGTCAATACAGGTATGCACATGCTGAGGCGCAGTTTCCGCGTTCGATTGATGACAACGGGCGCGGCCCTAAGAGGATGCGTTGTCCTTCCTTGTTGGCTCCATCATAGGCTATCCGACGAGTAGTAATTTCATAGTACAGGGCGAAAGAGGCTCAAGACACTACCAGCCCTGATGGGTAAAGCTGGATGGCTGCTGGATAATGTGACGCAGGCGGTTACTAGTTGGAGAGCTTGTGGAGTGACGGCGGTGTCGATGAGAGCTGCGGCTAGCGCTTGCTCCAGACCTTGGCCGCCATCAAGCGGCCCGCTCAATGCCAACTGCGCGTACAGGTGCGAGGCAAAACCGCCACAGAGAGAACGAGAGGTTCTCGTGGACGGCGAGTCGTGCGCATACCAGCCCGCATCCATCTTCGTCCGCCTGATAAGTATACTTAGGCGATGTTTAGTCCCCGCACTTGCTGAAGTCGAATCTCTCGGGAAATTTCACAGATCAACCTCGGTTTCTACGCACCGTGACGCATCAGTTCAAATTCGCACAAGCCGCTCCGCGTGATCTCAAGTCTCAACCACGACGGTTGTATCTTAACGGTTGGACCAAAAGCACTTGAAGCGCGAGTACCTGGGCCAGTGATTTAGCTCCAATCGTACGCTAGTGATCCTTGGGTTTGCCAGCGTCGCAGCCAGCGTCGAACCCCAGTGGGCCTTGGCCTGCAGTTGCGACTTCATTCAAAAGAATGAATGGCTCCGGCCGTTGCGGCGCCCCGTTGCTTGCAACGGTTGCAGTGAAATGGTTCCGCGGCAAGACCGAGCCGGATGGATCGCGCCGCCGCTTTTTGAGTCACTTCACCCAGGATCGAGATGTTTTGATATGAATCCCTTCATATTCTTTCAAGCGCATGAAGAATTTCAGCCGGTTATCCGCCCGGATTAAAGGAAATAGGCGTCAAACTCGATTATGATTCCCTGACTGCGCAAGCTTCATGGCTCTGTCCAGTGCTGCCAACGAAGGTCCGCCTCAGCACTAAAGCAGCTGGGCTAGCGACTCCTCGCCAGCTTGCCGCGGTTTCAAACTGGAGTAAATTGAATGTCGGAATCTAAAGTGTCGCGCGCGCGCAAGATCACCAGGGTCACTTGTATTGGCGGCGGCGTGATCGGAGCTGGTTGGGCGGCGCACTTCATGCGGGCAGGGCTTGATGTCGTGGTGTACGACCAAGCCGCGGACCGAGAGAACTATCTCAAAGAAAGTCTTGCGACGGCTATGCCTGCGCTCACGGAGTTGGGCATGTCCCCCGGCGCCTCGACTTCTCGGGTTTCCTTTACTGCTAATTTCGAAGAGGCATTGAAAGGTACCGATTTTGTGCAGGAAAGCGCTCCCGAAAACATCGACGCGAAAATACACTTGCTTTCAGAAATTGATGCGCTTGTGCCGTCTGATGTTGTCATCGCGTCAAGTTCTTCCGGCTTTCTTGCCTCACAGTTGAGAAAGCGCGCGCGGCATCCGGAGCGCATTCTTGTCGGCCACCCGTTCAATCCGCCTTTTCTGATTCCACTTGTTGAGATTGCCGGAGGCGATGCAGCTAGACAGGCAGCGGATAGCGCGACTGCATTTTACGAATCGACCGGCAGCGAAGTGGTCGAGCTAGACCGGGAGATTGAGGGTTACATCGGCAATCGTGTCCAATATGCCGTTCTCAAAGAAATTCTCTTCATGATGTCGCAAGGGGTGGCCGATCTTGAAGGGATAGATAAGGCCATTGCGGCAGGTCCAGCTATCCGCTGGGCAGCAATGGGCGTCTCTTCTTCTTTGTATCTCGGGAAGAGCGATCCGTCTCAATGGAAGAAGCTCGTGGAGAGCATCGGTCGTGACTTAGACAGCTATACTGCGCCTTCGGACTTCAAGCCAGGCGAGGCGCTGCTGCAGGCATATGCCGAAGAGGTCTCCAACGGGATCGGTGCGAAAGGGCAGGCGGGGCTCATGGCCTTGCGCAATGCTGGCGTGGTGAGCATCCGCTCCGCCTTGGAGCGTGTGCGGGCTAGCCTTGCAGGAGCGAAGCATGGCATGGATTAAGGCGTGGGACGGGATTGTCAAGAAAGACTGGTTGGACCAGCTCGAGCACGTCAATTTTCTGACCTACCAACGCATAGCCGATCTCGCCAGTGGTGAAATCTGGCGCCGGGCAAAGGACAACAGCGGCCTGGCACTGGGTGTTCAGTTCGTCCTGACAGAAACGCATGTTTGTTATATTCGCGAACTGCGGTTGGGCGCGCCCGTCGAAATCTTTACATGCCTCATCGCTTACGACAGCAAGCGGTTCCATCTGTTTCATCGCCTCGAAAGCACCGGCAATCTTGTTTGCACGGTCGAGACAATGAACTTATGCTTCGATCCCGTAACCCGCAGGGTGGCTCCACTCCCAGCCGTAGTTAGCAGCCATTTCGCGTCTTGGGGGAGTTCGCCGCATACCGTCCAGGCGCAATTGTCAATCGGGCGTAGACCATCCTACAATTGAAGCCATCATGCATGTTACAGCGGGTAGATGCTAAACTATGGAGCTGGGGCAGAAGGCAAGCTAGACCTCGATCCGCTGGTGCATCCCGACCCGCAATCGTCGTGATACGCTGGGGGTGACCTGCCACTGAGTATTCCTTCCAAAGGAGTTAGAGTCCGGCCCGAAGAAGGACGGACAGATGAAGCGAGCACGGTCCACGGAAGAGGAGATTATCAGGGTGCTGAAGGAGCATGAGGCCGGGGCGAAGACGACCGATCTGGCTCGCAAGCACGGGATCTCCGAGGCGACAATCCACAACTGGAATGGCCAAATTCGGCAGCATGACGTCTCCAAAACGAAGCGGTTGAGCGCCCCGGAGGAGGAGAACGGGGAAGCTGAAGAAGCTTTTGGCCGAGCAGGTGCTCGATGCAGTCGCACTTCGCGTGCTCCTTTCAAAAATAGCAGGGCCCGCCGGCAAGCGCGCAGCGGTCGCGCATCTGCAGTCCGTCATGAGCCTGTCGGAACGGCGGGCCTGCTCGATTGTGGTGGCCGTCAGAAAATGATTCGCTATTGCTCCGGCCGCCCGCCAGAGGCAGTTCTGCGTGGCCGATTGCGCGATCTCGCCAACGAGAGGCGTTTCGGCTATCGCCGCCTGTTCGTCCTGCTGCGGCGCGAGGGCGGGATCTACTGGGCTTTATCGCGAGGAAGGGCTCACCGTCCGCAAGCGGCGGGCTCGCCGCAAGGCCGTGGGCCGGTCGTGATCGAAGCCAAGCCAAATGCCCGCTGGACTTCGTCCACGACCAGTTCGCCAATGGCGACGCTTCCGCATCCTCAACATCGTCGAGGACGTCACCAAGTGGAGTTGCCCCCGTCAGATCGGACACTCGGCTGGTTTGAGTGATGCAATGTACTCCCGCGGTGAGCAGTAGCCCAGCCGGGAGTGCGGGTGTTCTGAGTTGTAATCCTCCATCCATTGGTCGATCCGCTGCAGGGCGGTGCTCGCGTCAGGGATCGGGTTCACACGAACATAGTCACGCTCGAAGCTCTTGACGAACGCCTCGGCCATGCCGTTGCTCTCGGGGCTTTCGAGCGGCGTGAAGCAGGCTGCGCATTCCAGGGATGGTGATCAGGTGTTCCATGCGATGGTGATCACGGATTCCAGTGATCGTGATCAGGACGGAGGCGAACACGGCTGACGGATTTATGTGTGCTGGAAATGTCCTCCTCGTCAAGGCTGGCGGGTTGGTTCGAAGATCGTTCCGGCGGTCCATGGGAGGGCCCCGTGCGCGGCGCGGAGTGCCCCCACGAGCGACGTAGCGACGCGCGCGGGAGGGGCCTGTGGGCCGGCGGGGCGATCGTGCGCGAGGTGCTCACGGTTTTTTCTTTTCGCCAGCCTGACGCCGTAGACTGTCGCCTTTGCGCTCGAGGCGGTGCGCATTGTGAATGATGCGATCCAATATCGCGTCACCGAGAGTGGGATCGGCAATGACGTCATGCCATTGCGACACGGGGACCTGACTTGTGATCAATAAGGATCCCTTGTCGTAGCGATCGTCGACGATCTCAAGCAGATCACGACGCTGGTCGGCGGTGAGCGGTTCAGGTCCCCAGTCGTCGAGGATGAGGAGATTGACACGCTCAAGCGCGGCGATCAGGCGCGCCAGACGGCCTTCGCCGCGCGCCTGAGCGAGATCGGCGAACAGGCGGGATGCCCGCTTGTAGAGGACGGAGAAGCCGTCGCGGCAGGCTTTGTTGCCGAGCGCACAGGCAAGCCAGGACTTGCCGGTGCCGGTTGGGCCGACAATGACCAGGTGGTTGGCCTCACGGATCCATTGGCTGGTGGCGAGGTTCTGGAAGAGCGAACGGTCGAGGCCGCGAGCGGTGCGATAGTCGACGTTCTCGATGGCGGCAGCTTGACGGAGTTTGGCACTGCTCAAGCGGCGCGTGAGGCGGCGGTTGTCGCGGGCGGTGACCTCGCGATCCACGAGGAGGCCGAGCCACTCGGCGTGCGGCATCTCGGCCGCCTCGGGATTGTTCTGCAGTTCGACGAGGGTATCGGCCATGGCGGCGAGACCGAGGGCGCGCAAGCGATCGACAGTGGGGTGAATGAGCACGATGATCTCCTGATCAGTTGTAGTAGCTGCGGCCACGGATGTTGGCGTGGAAGAGGATGGGCGCCCCTCGGTGGGAGGAGCGGTTCTGTCGGTGCCGTTCTTGAGGATGGCGGCGACCGATTTGTAGGAACGGGCGTTGAGCAGAAGGGCACGGGCGCAGGCGGCGTCGACGCGTTCCTGGCCGTAGCGCTTGACCACCGATGGTGTTGAGAAGCCCTATCGTCAGTTCAAGGCCACTTTTTTTGGCTTCTCCTTCCAGGCCGCCACCATCCGCTCGTACGCCTGCTCGACGCGTGCGACATAGCCAGCTTCCCGCTCACGCAGTTCCTTGATCCAGTAGTCCCGACCCGGGCCAGCCTTGCCATAGGCACGAGGCGCTCCAGCCTTGAGTGCCACCTTCCGGAGTTTCATCGCTGTGAACGCCGGTCGTGCGTAAGCATAATCTTTCCCGGTCCTCAGGACGTGCCAGATCATCACTGCGAGCTTACGTGCCGTGGCGACGGCCGCGACTCCAGCCCCATGCTTCTTTTGCATGCGATTGAAGAAGGCCCGCAGCGGCCCGGGCGCCGTCTTGGCCGACCAGGCCGCTTCAACCAGCATCTTGCGGGCGTCACGATTGCCCTGTTTCGAGATACGACCATGCCTTGGCGGATGCTCTCCCGATTGCCGAACTCGAGGGGTCAAACCGAAGTAGCTGCTGAGCTTATCCGGTGATTGGAAGCGTGCGATGTCGCCGATGGAGGCCAGTACACTCGATGCGGCGACCGAACTCACGCCGGGGATCGTCATCAGCTTGAGAGCCCGTGGATCGTCCAAAGCCTGTTGGGCCACGACTTTGTCGATTTCCGATAGTTGCTTCGTCACGCGTTCGAGTTCCGTGATAAGACGCTGGAGCATCGCACGCTTCTCCGATGGAAGAGGCAGACTGTCCAGCCAATGCTGTCCGTGCTTGCCGAAGAGATAGCCTTTGTAGGGCGGGATGAGGTTGGCATGCAGGATAGCCTTCATTCGTCCTTTAATCCGGATGATCTGCGCCAAGACGCCAGCGCGCTCGGCCATCTGGCGCCGGCGGCTGTAGGTGTCCTCGTCAGCCACCCAGACCTCCGGCAAGAAGCCAGCAGCATGCAACTTTGCCAGGGTCCCAGCATCGACCTTGTCCGTTTTGACTCGCGCATAGGCGATCGCCCGAACGAGCCTCGGATTGGCGACCGCGACGCGCTTAACGTGCGGGCGCAGAATACGTTCGACCGCCGCGCTGTTGCCCGTTACCTCGATGACCACCTCATCCTCGAGGCTGAGTGTCTTGGCAAAGGCGACAAGCCGATCGTGGACGAGATCAACGCGGAGCTGTCGGATTATTGTTCCGTCCTCCAGGATCGCCACTTCGGCGAAGGATCGGTGGATGTCCATGCCGACGATTTGCATGCTTGCTTCTCCTTTGTCTCAGGAGCCAGTGGCTTGCACGACATCTACGGATCCGCGCTCGCAGCGCAGCCGGGCAAGTCGTAGGGGCGGCCAAGTAACAAAGCGAGCTCACAGCTCATGGTCATGGCGGCCTGCCACCGTTTCGTGCTCCAGCGCCCCTATCCCGGCTTGGACAGACTAATCCGGACGACCGGTCCTCTCCACCGGGTTTGAGCGCTGAAAACATCATGCCCTTTAAGAATGCCGATGGCCGAACGGAAGCCCTGTTCCGGATGCGGCCGCGACCGCAGGATGACGTCGATCAGCGTGTCGGCGTCGGGGCCGACCTTGGCGGCTTCGGAACGAATGCGCTCATGGGTCCAGTCGCGATAGCGGCGATGCGAGCTCGGCATATGCTCGGGAACCGTGGTCGGGCGATGCGGCAAGGTGCTGCGCAGATGCGAGGCCACCCGCTTGCCGCGGAGGAAGATCTCGACGGTCTTTTGGGTGACGCGAGCCTCAACCTCCTGATGCACGAGGTTGTGAGGGACGCTGTAGTAATGCTTGGCGATCTCGACGTGATAATCGAGCTTGACCCGGCAGCGCTTCCACTCGGCATACTCGTACGGTTCATCTGGCAAGGGCGTGAGCGCCGGACGATCGAGCTCCTCGAACAGTTCGCGCCGACTTCGCCCCCAGCTCCGCAACGGTCGATTGTTGAGATCGACGAGCAGCGCGTGGATCGCCTCGTTGAGGGCGGCGAGCGAGAAGAAACGGCGGTTGCGCAGGCGCGCCAGAATCCATCGCCCGACGATTTGGACCCCGACTTCGACCTTGGCTTTGTCGCGCGGCCGATACGGCCGTGCCGGCATGATGGCGGTACGGTAATGGCGGGCGAGATCGGCATAGGTCCGGTTGACCATCGGCTCGTGAAAGCAGGCCCGGGTGATGCCGGCCTTCAGATTGTCGCTCACCGTCTGCCGGGCCACACCGCCGAAAAAGCAAAAAGCCCTATGGGAGCCGATCCAGTCCGGCAGGCTCTGGCTGAGGCTGGCCTCAGCGTAGGTGTAGTTCGAGGCGCCGAGCACAGCGACGAAGATCTGCGCGCTGCGCACCTCACCGCTGAGCCCGTCAACTACCTCCATGGTGTGGCCGGAATAGTCGACGCAGCTTCTCGCCGGCGACATGAACCTGGCGCAGGGTCGGCTTGAGGCGGCCGGCCCATTCCTTGTAGCGTTCGCAGAACCACGAATAGCTGAAGCTGTCGGAGTTTGCGTCGCAATACTCCTCCCACAACAGCATCAGCGTGACGTTCGGACGCCGCAACTCGCGATGCACGAGCGTCCAATCCGACTGCGGTCGCTCGTCGCTGGGCCGATCGGAGGGTGGCGGATACAAGCGGTTCTCGAGCTGGACGTCGTCATCCAGCTCGGGCGGCAACGGCCAGGTCAGGCCGGCGCGGCGGGTTCGATTGAGGTACTTGCTGACCGTGCCCTGGGCCAGACCGAGGCTGCGGGCAACGGCGCGCTGCGACATGCCGACGCTGTAGTGCAGGCGTAGAACTTCGCGAACGTGGCGCATGGACAGTCTCTCTGTAGGCATCTCGATCCTCTGCGGTTGGGCAAAAGACCGAGCTACCCCGGTTACAGACTGTCAGCGGTGGACGCCTCCTGGTTGTCCCCCATCATGATCGCTGGAAATAGCGATCACGATCGGCTGGAAACGGTGATCACGATCGGCTGGAACACGCAGCAGGGCTCGAGGTTCAGGGCGGCGGCAATCTCAAGGGTAGGATAGGCGGCGAAGATGGATCCATGTCGGTCAGCCATTGCACCTTGCGCGGAGCCCGGATGTCGGCGAACCGCTGTTCGACACAGTGGACCATCATGTCCTGGATGATCTCGCCGGAGATCCCAGCCGTTGTGGCCACCCAGCTCATGACCTCGCGGTCGTGGCTGTCCAGGGCAAAGGCAACCCGCACGATCTCCCCATTCCAGCGGGTGAACTCCAGGCCTCCGAACACCAACGCTCGTTGGAGCGGCTTGTCATGATCGTTCCGTCATGGGCCCGCGGGTGCGGCGCCCTGTATGCCGGGCCAGCAACAAGCCGCTCTTCTTCATCAGTCGGTAGCCGCGCTTGGCGTTGACAGGATCGTTACCGGCGGATCGCCGCTCGCGCTTGAGGAGCGCGGCGATCCGCCGGTATCCATAGCTTGGGCGGCTATCCACCAGGCGACGGATATCAGACGTGAGCTCCGCATCCCCGGCGCGCGTCTGGGGACCACGCTTCGGGCGCTTGCCACCCGCTCGCTCAATCAGGTTGGAACGGGCCACCCCGAGGGTCTTTGTGATCCGTTTCACGGGTATCCTCCCGTGCCTGCGATCGCGACAGCAAGGTCGGTTTTTTTTACCGGTGCAAGATCAAGAGCCTCCTTGAGGATCTCGATCTCATGGTCTTGCGGCCCAGCAGGCGTTCGAGGTCTCGAACCCGTTCCTCCAGCCGCCGGACCTCGGACGCGGCGACCACATTCTCGTCGGTCCGCACCGCTTCCTCGCCCCCTTCACTCATCAGCCGTCTCCATCGGAAGACCAGGCTCGGAGAGAGCCCATGGCGACGATCAACATAGCTGATCGACATGCCCGGTTGCAGCGTCTCGTTGACGACCAAAAGCTTCTGCTCCGCCGTAAACCGCCGCCGCCGGGCAACGCCGGTGATGACTTCCACCTTCGAAAACGTGTCGGACATAGGATGCCTATAGGAGCCCGTCTGAGTAATGCCTTAGCGTACGCGGAGGAGAGAGGTCGTATTTTTTGCATCGCGCCCGTTTGAGATTAGCGGGCGCCAGCCAGTTTAAGAAGATTGTGGGCAGTGCAAACCAACGCCCACTCACACCGCACTTTGTCGAGCCCTCGCAGCAAGAATTGACGAAAACCTCTCGCCTGTTTGATTTGTCCAAACACTGGCTCGACCACTTGCTTTCTCAGCCGATATCGACTCCGATAGCCACCGCGTTTAAGCTTGGCTGCCATTGCCATCATCCGCGACTGCTTCTTGAGCCGCCTCCATGTTGTTTTCGGCACATCCCGGCGCCGACCTCGTCGGCAGGCCAAATAGGCGCTGATACCTCGCTCAGCCAGAGCCTTAGCTTCGCTCGCAAACCCATTGTCCGCCGAAATCTCGATTGGCTTCCGTCCGAATGCTGCCCTCGTAGCGTCAATCAGTGGGATCAGTCCATCAACTTCGCCGCTGTTCGTTATCAGCGGTGCGAGACAATGATTTGTCTTTCCGCATCAACCTCGAGTTGACCATTGTACCCCGCAATAAATCCATCTCTCGTGGGCAATATACGACTGTCTGGATCGGTGAAGTTGCGCTGCGCTCTCTCGGGTGGTTTTCAGTCAAGCGAGCGATTGGGTCGCCCATAAGTCCGCATTCCAGAAGATGGTCCAGGCCCGTTAGGGTCGACCATCCCTGCGTCGCGCCTCGCCTCCTCTTCGAGTACCGTCTTCGCCATTCGAATGCGATCAAGACGCTCTTGTTTTGTTTTGATCCACGCAGGCATCTCATCGCCTCGACATGATCCATGTTCGGCGTCGTCTACGCCATCATGGCGCTCTGCCGTTTCGAACCAGCTGGCGATCTGGGATGCCAGCTCGCTCTCACTTTGCCGCATGCGGGCATAGCTCATCGCCTTTGTGACGGGAGGCATTCGCCTTCAACTTCGTGCCATCGACAGCGACGTGGCCGAGGCTCACCAAGCCCGCTGCGCGGCACAGTCGGAGAACTTGCAGAAACAGATCCGCAAGTGGAGAGATGACGCTTCCGAAAATCACTAATGGTACGGAAGTCCGGTCTGTTCATAGCGGTTAACGCCATGAAATCCAGACGCTCCTCACAGCACCGGGAGATCCGTCGCGACGAATAAACGCTCTGTGTATAGGCATATAGGAGCAGAGCGACCATCACACCCGGGTGGTACGGCGCGTATCCACGATCGTCGTCGTAACTCGAAAGGGGGTTAGGTCAAGTTGGTGCCGAACCAGATCGCGGACGAAATGAGCGATATGATCGGCCGGCACAAACTCGCCTAGCGAGGGTGGGAGCAGCCAGTCTTGGTCAACATCCCTAGGGCGAAATGTCTTCATTCAAAAATTGAATCGCGATCAGATCGATACGGCAACGAAATACTCAGACAGGCTCCTAGGACTAGGCCTAGCTGTGGTCTCTCAAGAGGTTGTCCATCTGGTCTGAACCGAGGAAGCTGAGGTTGCGAAGCTTCAGTGTTCCAAGGAAAGACCAGATGAACGTCCACAAGAATGCGCCTTTGACGCCCAAAGGTCGAGAGGCGATGGTGCGAAGCGTAGTCGAGGGTGGGTTGAGCCAGGCCGGCGCGGCTGACCTTTTCAACACGACGCCGAAGACGGTCGCCAAATGGGTCAAGCGCTTCCGCGAGAACGGTGTGGCTGGCTTGCTCGACCGCTCGTCTCGACCTCATTCATCGCCGAGCCAAACCCTGCCGGCCACGTGCACCGCCATCGAGGCCTTGCGCCGGCAGCGCCACACCGGCCAGCAAATCGCAATCGAGGTCAAGGTGTCGCCAGCCACGGTCAGCCGAGTGCTTCGTCGTTTGGGCTTGAACCGGATCCGCGATCTTGAACCGGCCGAGCCGGAGCGCCGTTATGAGCGTGAGTCTCCAGGCGAGATCATTCACATCGACATCAAAAAGCTCGGGCGTTTCGAGCGGGTTGGTCATCGCATCACCGGCGATTCAAGTGGTCCAAACAGGAGCCGAGGCGTCGGCTGGGAGTTCGTCCACGTCTGCATTGACGACCATTCCCGCGTCGCTTTCTCGGAGATCAAACCGGACGAGACGGTGGACAGCGCGGTGTCTTTTCTCAAGGCGGCTGTGGCTTATTATGGAGGCCTTGGGGTCACCGTCACGCGCGTCATGACCGACAATGGCGGTTGCTACCGATCTCACGCCTTCGGCGAGGCGTGCCGCGACCTGGGCATCAAGCACATCCGCACCAAACCCTACACGCCGAGAACGAATGGCAAGGCAGAGCGCTTCATCCAAACCGCACTACGGGAATGGGCTTATGCCAAAGCCTATCCAACCTCCAATCGCCGCGCCCAAGAGCTGCCGATCTGGCTGCATCGATACAACTGGCACCGGCCTCATGGTGGTATAAAGTCACAAACCCCGATCAGCCGCCTCGGTCTGACTGAGGTCAACCTCTTGAGGCTCCACACCTAGCTCCTCCGGCTAACGCCGGTGTCCGGTTCGAAACGGGGGGGCAGTTGCGAGTGGCCTTCGAGACGCTTCCGGATGATCTGCAGCTAGTGCGGCATCTGTCAAGCTGCCGAAGCCATTCGCTTTGACATCGCGTCCACGCGCGATGCTTCCAGGCGGTCGGCAGGTCATGACGGCGGTCGGTAGTGCGCACACTGCGCGGCGCCGCCATGATGGCGCGGATACCCATGATGGAGCTGCAGATTAACTCGACTGCGCTCGCAAGCTCGAGTCCTGATCGCTACACTGAACAGTAAGGGCGCAAAAGCTGGCCGGGAAGCGACCCAAGCTACGCACAAGGCTAAGCAAGTCAACACGCCCACCTTCAGTTCGGACGCACCATCTGCTCGATCGGCCAAGGCTGAGTTCATCCATCGAGACGATCCGCGCGGCACTGGTAGGCAACAATCGACACGAACATGTCCTCGCGTGACCCAATCGCTGGAACTTTACGACGTCTACTAAGCGAAGATTGCTTTCGTCGCGGACACGGAGATCCTAGTGGGGCAGCCGCACTGTTGCGGTTGGCAGCAACGACCGTCGGACGTAGCGACGCATTCTATCGCCGACTATCGTCACATGGGGGTAAGTCAAAAGCGGTGACAGCGACCGCTGGGACGATCACAGTTCTATTTTTAAACACTCTTCGGCACGGCATGAGCTACAGGGATCCAGGTGCCAACCGGCTATGAGCAACAATACCGCAGCCGCATTTTTGCGAACCTTCGACGCGGTGCCAAGTCGCTAGGTTTTGAATTCCAGACCATTCCGGGAACCTTGCCGCGGAGATTTTGTTGCCGGGTGCAAGGCAGAGGCAGGAAGTGAAGTGCTTAGCACTCGGCCAGGCCCTCAGATCGGTGCCACACTCGCCGACAAGCTTACAAAGTTCAATGCCAGCTGTGGTAGAAATCCATGGATCCCGGTCAGATCGACGCCGGCACTCCGTAGAGTGCAGTTCGGAGGTTGAGACGCGAAACTGGCTGTTTCTTAGGAAGTCGATCGCGATCTTCGCCGGAACCCGGACATGAGCTTCCGCTTCATCGAAGGATCGGAAGCTGCCACGTAAGAGGCCAGAGGAATGAAGCTCGCGCAGCCACGCAGCGTCGCTGACGTCGGTCTTGCGTCCAGGAACGTTCTTGGCGTAGCGCGCATTGACCAAAAATCACATCAAACCCGCGCTGCTCCAGAATCTCGTAGACGGGGATCCCAATTGATCCGGTAGAGTCCATCGCGACACTCGTCACGCCGCAGGCTTTGAACCAATCTGCCAGATCATGCAGGTTTTGGGTGAATGTGCCAAAAGAGCGCACAGCTGCGTCGTTAGAATCGGTGGGGTTAACCGCAGCCCTATGCAGCCTTGATCCGATGTCGATGGCCGCGGCCCCGACGTCGATCAGCTTCAGTTCCGGTCGGGCTTCGGTCGTCCTCTTGGGCATGGCAATCCTCCAATCAATGAGTGAGTAGGAGCGTCTGGGCTATGCCAATCGTCATCTTCCTAATCGGGATCGCTGTCGAAGCAGCGTCACCACTCTCAAGTCCGCATGCACCCATGGACCATCTTTTTAACGGGGGGGGTGAGCCTCCAATAATCAACCGGCCGCTACCCTCCCAGCCGGGAGGGTATACAAGGCTGTTTCTAAGCCGCACAGGCGCGCCGCTGTGCTAGACGGTTTTTTAAAATGTCGCGCTCCATGCGGACCCGTTCGTTCTCCTGGCCCAGCCGTGCGATCTCCGAAGCCTGGTCCGCCGCCATCGGCGTCGCCTGCGTGGGGGGGCGCCACGCCGCCGATGCCGGCTCCTGCCGGAGCTTATCCACCCAGCGTCGCAGCACCGATTCGCGAAGACTGATCTTCCCCCAAATGAGCGGATAGGGTTCGCAGTCTTTAGCTCGATCTCGATCGGGGCGGTATATCCGATGGCGGAGTGAAGCCGGGTTCGATTGAACAAGTATAGCGCGACAATCTGGATGGGAAGCCGTATTGCCTCATGTACTGATGCTCCCGGGTGCGATCGGTTGCCTCATTTATTTTGCTCCTGGCCTGAGTTGAGGAGGAGGCCGGGTGCGGAGATGGCCGGGGTTTCGGAGCGCCCGGCCTCCTCCGCTGGTACCTCGCACGTCATTGGGGTGTTGTGACCTCGTACCCTGGCGGCGTTTTCTCGCTAGGAGCGAACAGCAGCGCATTCGCTTGCTCGCTGCGCCAGGATTTCAGCCGACGTTGAAGGGTTCGAAGAAGCTTCTTCGGATAGGCTCCAGGATATTCCATCTGCAAGCGCGAGAGCAGTTCGCTGCCAGTCCGCCAAGGCTCAGCGTCAAACCATTTTCGCAAATCTGGCGTTGCCCGGATCAGCGGGTCGGGACGACGTCGGCCTCTTTTCGTCTTCACGAGTGGCCGATCCGTCGGTCGCATGGCTCCGTCCTTCCAGGCCGTGCGCAAGCTTGCCAGGAAGCGATCGATCGGTTGCGATGCCACAGCAGGATGGCCGATTGGTTGGGTATCAGCGAGGGCCGCGAGGCGCTCCTGCACGTCGCGGATGTCGCGCAACAACGCGACTGGATCGAGAGCGGCATAGATTTCTTGGAGATGATGGCGGACAGCGTCAGGCGTGCGGGCGTCCGCTGCCAGGCGCTGGTGTGGTGTAGCCGGCGCGCTGTATGTCTTGCGTACACGGGCACCTTCGCGCTGCTTGGCTATCAATTTGAACGAGGGTTGGAAGAAGTTCACGAACAGCCGCGCCGATCGATAGAGTTCAGCCAGCAGCTTGGCCGCTTCCAGGCCCTCGAACCGACGATAGCCGACTATCCTGCGCACGACGGCGCCGTTCTTCTGCTCGACGAACGCCTGGTCATTTTTTCGGTAGGGCCGGCAGCGCGTGAAGACGATGTTGGCCGCCTCGCAGTAGGCTTTCAGCGTCTCGTTTATGAACACCGTATCATTGTCAGTATCGAAGCCGAGCAGCGCAAAAGGCAATTGTTTGCGCAATTCCGTCAGGACCGTGCTCAACAGCGTCTGTTCGCGCACGATCAGAGGAGCGCACTCCGTCCAGCCGGTAGCAATGTCGGTGAGCACGAGGGTCTGGATGAAGCTGCCGCGCGCAGATGGACCGCTATGCGCGACAAGGTCGGCCTCGACGAATCCAGGCGCCGGATCATTCCAATCTGCCGACGTCCTTATTGGAACACTGCGACGCAACGAGTGCGTCGCGTGCCGCCGACGCTTGCGACCTAATCCTTCTCGGACCCGCACCAATGCGCGGTCGATCGTCGCAGCGCTCATTGCCAAAAGTTTGTCGCGGATCTCGGGGGCAAGGTCGAGGTGGCCATGCCGTTCCATCGCCTCAATCAACGCAGGCATTAACGCCTTCAGCCGCTTCCCGCAGATCCGGTCTGACGCCTCCCAAAGGAGCACGAGCGCGTTGTGTTCTACCTCATTATACATTCGACGTCGCGCCCTTCGGCTTGGGCGCGCGTCTTCCTGACCTCGAAGTAGTCGCATCGCATGCTTGCGATGGAATCCGGTGATGTCGACGAACTCGTCCAATATCCGCGTCTTCTTCGCGCGATCCGAACGCCGATAGCGCGCGCCTGCTGCCGCCGTCAGTTCCTTCCGCGTTGCCATGCTTAGCCACCCCATCTTCGCCCCCGCTCGCTCCCGATCCAAGGGAGCAATTTACGTGAGGCAACGGCTCAGCATCCGGTAACAATTAGGGCGAGGCAATGCGCTCTTCCATCCTGATTGCCGCGCCGCAAACAAGCCTTCGATGAAGGCGAAGAGCTGTTGCCGGTTTGATGGACACCGAGATTAGGTGTTTCATGAAGCCCGAGGAACGCGGTTTGTCATGACAGCTTGTCCAGTTGACTACGGCAATGTGGGAAGTCCAACTACCATCAACGTCGATGAGAGAGTAGCCCGGCAGGTCGACGTCCTTCCTGGTCTCAAATAGGCCGCCGCACGAAGTTCGCGGGTGGTACGCAGATTGCTAGATGAGGACTGCGGCACGGGTTCGCGGCGACCTGTTGCAAGGCGCGCGCCCGATGATATCCGCTCGGTGCTCGTCATCAATTTGCTAACTCTGCTTGCGGTTTGAGCCAACGCAAAGAAGAGCATGTCGGATTTAGAGGGTTCGGCAAAAGAGAGTAATCACAGGAGCAAGAGAATGATTCCCGAAGTTTTTAACACCTGTGCGGTAACAAGAGCTGGTCCGAATACGGAGCATAACTCTCATCTGCCGGTGCCTCGGGAGCAACTCGTGCGCTCGGCGGCGCGGGCGGCCCGCAGGGGTTGGCCCATCAACGTGTGTGATCCCGAACCCGAGCGGGGCTCGTCGGCTGACGGAGTGCCCGACGATTTGACGACCTTTTGGTTCACCGGCATCCCTGGCGCGCTGTCCAGTCCGGCCGTCTCGGCCGGACAGATGCAATTCCAAACGTTATCGCTGCGCTCCGGTGAGTGCGAACGTGTGCGTTCGGTTGAAAGACAAGGTATTTCTCATTGGGCAGGCGAGCGACTGATGCAGAACTCGCGCAAGGGACTCCACGCATGCGATTGGGTGATGAGCCGGATGAAGGGCCAGAAGCGCCCGCTGAAGAGTCATACCGAGGAGTCCAAAGTACATGGCTGAGAGTTCAAAGTTCACATCGAAGAGGCGGCCACGAGCGGTCGGACTGCTGGGAGGAGGGGTCATCGGCGGCGGGTGGGCTGCGCGGTTTATCCTCAACGGGGTAGATGTGCGGCTGTATGGCCCGTCGATTGGTGCGGTCAAGCGAGTCGAGGAGATGCTGGTTAATGCGCGGCGGGCATATGGGCGCCTGACGGAAGTCCCGCTCCCGACTGAGGGAACCTTGACGGTAGTGGAATCGGTAGTGGACGCGGTTCACGGGGTTGAGCTCGTGCAGGAGTCGGCACCGGAAAATCTAGAACTCAAACAACAATTGCTTGCGGCGGCCAGCCGGGCGGCAGCTCCTGAGACCCTGATTTGCTCCTCGACCTCGACGCTTCGACCGTCGTTGCTGCAGGCGGAGATGGATCATCCCGAGCGCCTGCTGGTCGCGCATCCATTCCACCCAGTGCACCTGCTGCCATTGGTAGAACTGTGCGCTGGACAGTGCACCGCACCCGAGATGCTGCTGCGGGCCACGGAGATGTACCGGTCCGTGGGGATGCACCCCCTTATAGTACGCAAAGAGGTTGACGGGTTCATCGCAAACCGTCTGCAGGAGGCAGTCTGGCGCGAGGCCCTATGGCTGGTGCACGACGATGTAGCGACGGTGCAAGAGGTCGATGAGGCGGTCCGCTACTCTTTCGGACTGCGTCGGCCAATCTTGGGCCCCATCGAGACGTACCGTTTGGCGATCCCTAAGATGGGGGGACGCCGCGCCATGGAAGCAATGGGACCCTCGCTGAAATCGCGTGTGTCCAAGCTCACCGAGGTGCCCGAGCTCACCGACGCGCTCCTGGACAAATTGGCCGAGCAGTTGGATGCCGAGGCTGGGAACATGACCGTCTCTGATCTCGAACACAAGCGCGACGACTGCCTCGTGGCCGTGATGCAGGCCCTGCGTGCTCAGGGCTGTGGTGCTGGCGAGACGCTCATGCGCTGGGAACACGAGCTGCGCGACTACGTTCCACAACCCATTCACGGGCCCGGTCCGTTGCGAATGCCGTCGCAGCAAATACCGTCTGACTGGCTTGATTACAACGGCCGCGTCAATGAGAGCCGGTTCCTGCAGCTCATCGGCAACGCCACGGATGAATTGCTCCGTTACATCGGGGTCGACGACGAGTACCTCTCAAACACCGGCAGCTATCACACGCTTGACACGCACTTGTCTCGCATCTTGAAACTGCACGCCGGCGACCGCATCCAAGTGGTCACACAGGTACTTGGCGCTGATGACAAGAGCCTTCATGTCTTCCACGTGATCACTCGTGAGGCCGATCAGAGACCGGCGGCCACAGGCGAGCAGATGCTGATTCACGTCGGTGTTAACAGCGGGGGCAGCAAACCCACACCCGTAAAGGGAAGCATGCGAGAGCGCGTTCTGGATTTGGCTGGGCTACACGCGCAGTTACCCCGTCCGGAGCGCGCCGGTTCAGGCATCAGCCTGGGCTGAGTGTGAACTCACCGGCGGCATGCGATTGTACCAATCCCGCTCGGGCTCAGGCAGCCTTCGCAACACTTCAGAGGACCCAATGACCCGCAAACACTTGCTCGGCAGGAAAACCTTCGTCGCACCAGCCCGAGATGTTGAGGATGTGGTGGGCGCTGGCCTGTGCGCAGGCTGTGGTCTGTGCGCGAGTATCGCTGGCGGTGCGATATCAATGGGCATCAACGTGGAAGGCAATATGCGGCCGCTTGTCCGAGGTGACCTTGCGGCCCATAAAAAGCAGGAGATTATGGCTGTCTGTCCGGGAGTATCAGTCTATGGACCTGGCACACCAAAAGGCATCACCACTCATCCCATTTGGGGACCCGTTCGCGAGATATACAGGTCCTGGTCGAGCGAGCCGATCGTCCGTCACAAAGGTGCCGCGGGCGGCACACTGACGGCTCTGGGCCGATATCTACTTACTAGCGGCGACGTACAAGCGGTTCTGCATGTACGGGCCGACAGTCGAAAGCCGTGGCTGACGACATCTACGATCTCCAGGACGCCGGATGAAGTCCTGCGCGGTGCTCAGTCTCGTTATGGCCCATCGTCGCCTCTCGTCAATGTGCACCGGCTGCTTGAGGAAGGTAAGCGGTTCGCCGTGATTGGCAAACCCTGCGACATCTCGGCCGTTCGTGCTCTCGCGCGGATCGACCCTCGGATCGAGCGGCTGATCCCCTACAAGTTGAGCAACTTCTGTGGGGGTGTCCACTCCGTCCACATCGCGAAGGCCGTAATTCGCCACCACGGCCTCGACGAGTCGGAAGTCGCCGTATTTCGATATCGTGGGGAAGGATGGCCTGGGCCGCTGCGTGTGCAGACCCGCGATGGAACCGCTTACGACTTGCCGTATCCAGACGCTTGGCACATGGGTAAATTCGGCTACGAACTCCCGTTTCGCTGCAAAATCTGCCCGGATGGAGTGGGTGAAGTCGCGGACATTTCCGTTCCCGATGGTTGGATCCTTCAGAACGGGAAGCCTGTTTACGCTGAAGCGCCGGGAATAAACGTCTCTATTGTTCGCACGCTGGTCGGCGAAGAGTTGCTCAATGGAGCGGTTAGCGCTGGCTATCTCGAGATTTCACCGGTCTCAGTAGAGGAGATCGAGCAAATGCATACCAACCATCACAGAAAAGCTGCAGCTCCCGCTGCTTTGTTCGCACTGCGGCTCATGCGCCAAAGGACGATCAAGGCCGTCGACTATCGCACCAGAGAGGGGCTAAGGCGTGCCGGCTTGCGCGCGATCATCGAGCAATTCTCAGGGACGGTGAAGCGCGTGCTTGCCGGAGAGAACCGAGAGCACTTGATCTAGATGTCTGGCCCAGAAGTGTTGCAGAAAAGCTCATGTCTTGCTGCGCCGTCCAAAAACGTAAACTGTTTAGATGCGCAAAGGCAATTCATTGCTTTGAGACTCAATCACTGCAGCTCGCGAACATACATCGAGCTACCAGTCACCGATGAGCGAGATAGTACGAGACACTTTCCAGTTTGGTCTTTTCCAACGATAACGATCCTCGAGGGCTACCCGTAAGCTTGGAGATGTCAAGTTCACAGCAGCAACGAGTACGAGGTCAATTGAATCGCGTATTTTTGCCGACCAAGGGAGGCTGCGCGCCAGTCAGACCCGTGGTCGGCGGAAAACCGCAACTCACGAAGCGGGCGTACTCGACTGATTGATTTTCTGCTATAGTTCATGCGCTTGTTCGCTGCGAGTTCTGTCTCGCCCTTGAACTCACCGTATTCGACTACGACGATGTGGTTGCCGGGTTCGTCGCTCTTACGGTTGAAAGCAACCTCGAGCCTGTGTGCATGAGGAATTGCGGCAAGGAGCGATAGGCCTTCGATTATCCGTTCGATGTGGTCTTTTTCTCGGCGGAGAATAAGCGATGTGACGAATCACAGACGACCCGAGCTGATTTCCGGAGCAGGTCAACTAACTAGCTTGGCATGAAGCTCAGAGCGGCGGCTTCAACTGCATGCCGGTGTGATCGGTACGTATCGCGCCTTTGGTTTGCCCCGTGCTCTCTTGAGTTGCCGATCTTCACCGATCCGCTCGGCGATGACGCGCGCCTCCGCGTCTAAACCTAGCCCGGGTACCCGGAGCTAATGGCCTACTTGGCGGAGTGAGAATATCAGCAGCGCGATCGGGCCGCCGCGGTCCTCTATTCCAGCCGAGGGATTGGACAATCCTGTAGCGGGAGGAGCGTCGCAATTAACGGTTCTTCGGACTTAGCGCATTATTTCGTCGCCCCACCATGTCCTATTGATGAAATTCAGCTCTACGGGCTGATAATATTTTGGAAACAAAAAGCCTTCTGTCGACCTAGGTCGCGGAGTCAGAATAGGCCGCAACCCAGAATTCGGCGAGCTGAACGAGCCTGCCTTGCAATCGCCAGGAGGAGTGATCGATGTCCGATCTACAAGAACTGAGGAAAGACGAAATGGTCACCGGCGATGTGCTGCGCCTAGGCGAGGCGGTTCGGCGCGGAGCGTCGCGGCGGGACGTGGTGAACCTCCTCGTTTCGGCCGGTATGTCAGTCGCCGCCGCTGGCACGTTCGCGATGTTCGCCCAGACGGCGCATGCGGAAGCCCCGCGGCGTGGAGGTAGGATTAAGGTCGGCACCAATGGGAGCTCGGCCACGGAGACGCTGGACCCGGCTAAGGCGTTGACTCAAACTGACTTTTCGCGCGCTTTCATGTTCTACAACGGGCTCACTACGCTGGATGAGACTCTGACCCCGCAACTCGACCTCGCCGAGGAAATAGCGCCCAGCGAACGAGCCACGGTGTGGAATATCAAGCTGCGTCGCGATGTGCGCTTCCATGATGGGTCTCCATTGACCTCCGCCGACGTGGTCTATTCCTTGCGACGCCACAAGGATCCAGCAGTCGGCTCCGCGATGCGTACCCTCGTTGCGCCTATGGAGGAGATTGTGGCTACCGGGCCGAATGAGGTACGCATCCGACTGAGCGGTCCCAACGCCGACTTGCCGACCATCTTCGGCAACTGGCAATGCGTGATCGTCAAGGACGGCGCCACTGATTTCCGAACGGCGAATGGCACCGGCCCGTACAAGTGCCAGGAATTTCAGCCGGGCGTGCGCTCGCTCGCGGTGCGAAACGCGGAGTACTTCAAGCCCGGCAAGCCCTATCTCGACGAGATCGAGCTTTTCGGCCTTCCGGACGACCAGGCGCGTGTCAACGCGCTACTCGCGGGAGACATGCAGTTCGTCGGCACAATTAGTCCGCGCCTGGTGCCGCGCGTAATCTCAGCCTCTAACCTTGCACTCTTCGAGACTAAGGGCGGAGCATACCATGATCTCGTCCTCCGCCTCGCCGAAGAGCCCGGATCAAATCCTGACTTCGTGCTGGCCTTAAAGCACATGTTCAACCGCGAGCAAATTCGCCGAACAGTCTACCGGGGGTACGCGGTGATCGCCAACGACCAGCCGATTGACCCAACCAACCGCTTCTACGATGCGAGGCTGCCCCAGCGCGCCTTCGACCTCGACAAGGCGCGCTTCCATCTGCAGCGCTCCGGCTTCGCCAACCAAGCCTTCCCAATAGTGGTATCCCCCGCGGCGCCAAACTCAGAGGAGCTGGGGCAGGTCTTGCAGCAGGTCGGCCAGCAGATTGGAATTAAGTTCCAATTGCAGCGCGTACCGGCCGATGGGTATTGGTCGATCCACTGGGCGAAGCACCCAATCTTCTTCAGTAGCATCCCGCCGAAAGCGAGCGTGGATCTTACATTCACTCAGTACTTCTATTCGCAAGGGCCATTTAACGAAAGCGCTTGGCGCAATGAGCGTTTCGACGCGCTTCTGCTCGAGGCTCGTGCGGAGACCGACAACGAAAGGCGTCGCGAGAAATATTCCGAGATGCAGCGTCTCGTGCACGAAGGTTCCGGTGTTTGCATTCCAGTGTTTGCGAGCTATCTCGACGCCCATGTCAGCAACCTGAAGGGACTGCGGCCAATTCCGACCGGCGGCATGATGGGATACAATTTCGCCGACAATATTTGGCTCGACCAATGACCTTGGTTACGGCATGTTCTGAGCGGGCGCCGAGCACTCAGAGCTTGGCACTGGGACGACGGCAAATATGAAGAATACGTTGGTTGGCCTCTTGGCAAGCAGGATCGTGATCGCGATCCTGACGCTCGGTTTCGTCTCCGTTGCCGTATTCGCTGGTACGGAGATCCTGCCGGGCGACGTAGCAGAGGCGGTGCTCGGGCAAAACGCGACACCGGAAGCCGTGGCAGGCCTACGCCACGCTCTGCACCTCGATCAGCCCGCCTATGTGCGCTATTTCCTTTGGCTTGGCGGGCTGCTCTCGGGCGACCCCGGCCGATCGCTGGCAAACAAGCTGCCGGTGGCTGGATTGATCGCAAGCCGTCTTCCGAACTCGCTGATGCTCGCCGGTGTGACGGCGATCGTGTGCGTGCCCATCGCGCTCGCCCTCGGCATTGCCTCGGCAATCTGGCGCGGCAGCGCTTTGGACCGCGTCGCAAATTTGCTCACAATGTCCATCGTAGCGGTGCCCGAATTCTTGATCGCAACACTGAGCGTCATCGTATTCGCCGTGCATCTGCGCTGGTTTCCGGCGTTGTCCTACGCGGACGGGATCGTCTCCTTCGGCCAGTTCTTTCGCCTGTTCGCGCTACCGGTGTTCACACTAAGTTGCGTGATGATTGCGCAGATGATGCGCCTGACGCGCGCGGCTGTCGTCGACACACTGCGCTCGCCCTATATCGAGATGGCGGTGCTCAAGGGGGCGCGGCCAATGCGGGTCGTGCTGATGCACGCTCTACCGAACACCATCGGTCCGATCGCGAATGCAGTCGCGCTTAGTCTTTCCTATCTTCTCGGCGGTACCATCATCGTCGAAATAATCTTTAATTATCCGGGTCTCGCGCGCCTTCTCGTCGATGCTGTCTCGACTCGGGACATGCCGCTCGTTCAGGCCTGCGTAATGATATTTTGCTCCGCCTATCTTTTCCTCGTGATGCTCGCCGATATCGCCGGCATCTTATCCAACCCGAGGCTTCGTTACCGATGAGCGCTGATCAAACAATCATAGCCGTCGAATCACGAAGCCAGCTTCGACGCCGCCCCCGATTGCCACTCGCCGGTATCGTTGGCGGGGGCTTCGTCGTCTTCTGGGTCATCATGACTATCATCGGACCCTATGTCGCGCCCCATGATGCCGGCGCGCTAGTCGATGACGACGTGTTCGGTCACATGCGCTGGGCGGTCCCGCTCGGCAGCGACTTTCTTGGGCGGGACGTGATGAGCCGCGTCCTGGTTGGCGCGCCCTACACGGTCGGTGTCTCCGCGACGGCGACTATTCTCGCCGTTCTCTTAGGCGGCACGCTCGGCATGCTGGCCGCTGTTTCGCGCGGGCCCGTCGATACGGCCCTCAGCCGCTTCTTCGATGCGCTGATTTCGATCCCGAGCAAGATGGCTGCCCTCGTGATTATCGCCGCACTCGGCTCGTCGATCCCGGTGCTAATTGGGACGGCCGCCATGATCTATACGCCCGGCGCCTTCCGCATCTGGCGCGCGCTCGCCATCAACGTGAACACGCTCGATTTCGTCGAGGTGGCGCGCGCCCGGGGAGAGGGAACGGGCTACCTTATCCGCCAAGAGATCCTGCCGAACATCGCCGGTCCGGTACTGACTGATTTTGGCCTGAGGTTCGTCTTCACGGTGCTAATTCTTTCTAGTCTTTCCTTTCTCGGTCTCGGCGTGCAGCCGCCGAATGCCGATTGGGGCTCGCTTGTCCGCGAGAACATCACCGGACTGGCCGATGGCGCGCTCGCGGTAGTCGTGCCGGCGGTTGCCATCGCGACCTTGACGATCGGTGTTAATCTGCTGATCGACAATTTGCCGAGCCGCTGGTCCTTGAGCGGCGAGAACTGAGATGGCGCCGCTCTTAAAAGTCGAGAACCTGCGGGTGATGGCGCGTGACGACTATGGGCGTAATCTCGCTATCGTCGAGGATGTCAGTTTCGCGGTTGAGCCGGGCGAGGTCGTCGCCTTCATTGGCGAATCCGGCTCCGGCAAGACGACCATCGCACTCTCGCTGATGGGCTATACCCGCCCGGGGTCGCGCATCGTCGGCGGGAACATCACTTTCAACGGGCGCGAAGTGCTTGCCATGAGCCAAAGCGAGCTAGCGTCCCTACGCGGCCGGGATATCGCCTATGTGCCACAGAGCGCGGCGGCCTCCTTCAACCCGGCGCGCCCGCTCCTCAAGCAGGTCATTGAGAGCTCGCAAATACACCGCGTGATGCCGGTGGCCGCTGCCGAGGCGAAGGCGCTCGCGTTGTTTCGCGAGCTCGTCCTGTCCAATCCGGAGCAGGTCGGCGAGCGCTATCCGCACCAGGTCTCGGGTGGGCAGCTACAGCGATTGCTGGCAGCGATGGCGCTTGTCACCGAGCCGAAGCTCGTCATATTCGACGAACCGACCACGGCCCTTGATGTCACGACGCAGATCGAGGTGCTGCGCGTCTTCAAGAAGACGATCAAGGAGCGCGGTACGACCGCAGTCTACGTCTCCCACGACCTCGCAGTAGTTGCGCAAATAGCCGATCGCATTATTGTGCTGCGCGAGGGCACTATCCGCGAGGTCGATGCGACTGGGCTCATCCTTTCGTCTCCGAATGACGATTACACCAAGAGCCTCCTCGCCGCTGCCGAACCTCAGGTTCGGGCCGCGGCCTCCACTGCCGCGCTGCCGACGGCTCCGCCCGTCATTAAGGTGAGGAGCGTCATTGCCGGCTATGGCATAGCCGACCGCGACGGCATCCCCGCGGCGCCGGTGCTGCGGGACGTTAGCCTCTCGATTAAAGCAGGGAGCACGCTTGGCGTCATCGGCGAGTCCGGCTGCGGCAAGAGTACGCTCGCCCGTGTCATTGCCGGCCTTTTGCCCGCTGCGCGAGGCGAGGTGGAGCTGCATGGCATACCGCTTCCGCGCAGCGCGGCCGAGCGCACGCGCGAACAGCTGCGGCGCATCCAGATCGTCTTCCAGATGGCGGATACTGCGCTCAACCCGGCGCACCCGATCGGCCGCATCCTCGGCCGGCCGCTGGAGTTCTATTATGGCCTTTTTGGCGACAAGCAACGGCGGCGAGTCGCTCAACTCCTCGATATGGTACGCCTACCTGCAGGGATAGCCGAGCGCTACCCGAGTGAGATATCGGGCGGTCAGAAGCAGCGCGTCAACCTCGCAAGGGCGCTCGCAGCCGAGCCCTCGTTGATCCTGTGCGACGAGGTGACGTCTGCGCTCGACACGGTGGTCGGCGCCGCGATCCTCGGTCTTCTTGCTGAGCTGCAGCGCGAACTCGGGGTTGCCTACCTGTTCATCAGCCATGACCTGTCGACGGTGAAAGCCGTGTGCGATGAGGTGATGATCCTCTACGCCGGGCAAATGATGGAGTATGGTAGCCGCGGAGCGCTGCACCAGCGTCCTCTCCATCCGTATTCCGATCTCCTCATTTCGTCCGTGCCCGAGCTGCGGCAAGGTTGGCTGGAGCGCATTGGTGACAAATATCTCAAGGAAGCCGCGGCCGGAGTTGCGCGTTCCGGGCGGGGAGAGGCCTGCAGCTTCTTCGAGCGCTGCTCGGTGCGCATTCCCGGTCGCTGCGACGTTGAGGCCCCCCCCCTGCGCCATCTATCGAAAGGCGCCGACATTCGCTGTCAGCGTACAGAAGAGGAACTCGTCAATCTGAGTGCGCGGTAAGCGACCCGTCGCTGCACAATATTGAATTCAGGAGCGTTCCTGGCTCGATAGGAGGCCAGCATGGATGGGCAAGCCTTATTCTCTGGATCTACGTCAACGTGTCGTAGCCGCGATCGAGGGCGGATGTCCTGCAATCGAGTCGCCAAGCAGTTTGGGGGGCGATCAGCACCGCCGTCGGCTGGATGCATCGTGTCGATGAGACCGGCAGCGTTGACCCTGGGCAGGGGCGGTCACCCAGCCGAAGGCGGTTTCGGGAGACCACGCCGTTTGGCTATCGCAGCGGATCAAGCACGGCGATTTCTTCATTCGTGGTCTCTTTGCCGAGCTCGCCCGTCGCGACCACTCGGTGTGGGACTTCGTGCATGCCGAGAAGCTCAGCCTCAGCGGTGGTGGCTGGCGAACGCGATCGACCCGAGGTCGCGAGGCGGCGAGCGCAGTGGACAAAGTACCAAGATCACGCCAAAGCTGAGCGTTCGACGAGACCTCGACCAGGACCTATATGGCGGACTTGCGATGATGGGCGCCGCGCGGGAGCAGTCTTCACGCCAAGGTTCCGAACGGCGGCTGGAAGACCATGACTTTCCTAGCTGCCCTGCCGGATCGATGCGACATGTTTCATCGAGGGGCGATCGATGGCGTGAGCTTTCGCACCTCTGTTGAGAAAGTCCTTCTGCCCGCCCTTCGACTCGGCGACGTCGTCGTCTTGGACAACCTCGGCAGCCATAGGAGTAAAACAGTTCCCTAGCTGTGGTCTCTCAAGAGGTTGTCCATCTGGTCTGAACCGAGGAAGCTGAGGTTGCGAAGCTTCAGTGTTCCAAGGAGAGACCAGATGAACGTCCACAAGAATGCGCCTTTGACGCCCAAAGGTCGAGAGGCGATGGTGCGAAGCGTGGTCGAGGGTGGGTTGAGCCAGGCCGGCGCGGCTGACCTTTTCAACACGACGCCGAAGACGGTCGCCAAATGGGTCAAGCGCTTCCGCGAGAACGGTGTGGCTGGCTTGCTCGACCGCTCGTCTCGACCTCATTCATCGCCGAGCCAAACCCTGCCGGCCACGTGCACCGCCATCGAGGCCTTGCGCCGGCAGCGCCACACCGGCCAGCAAATCGCAATCGAGGTCAAGGTGTCGCCAGCCACGGTCAGCCGAGTGCTTCGTCGTTTGGGCTTGAACCGGATCCGCGATCTTGAACCGGCCGAGCCGGAGCGCCGTTATGAGCGTGAGTCTCCAGGCGAGATCATTCACATCGACATCAAAAAGCTCGGGCGTTTCGAGCGGGTTGGTCATCGCATCACCGGCGATTCAAGTGGTCCAAACAGGAGCCGAGGCGTCGGCTGGGAGTTCGTCCACGTCTGCATTGACGACCATTCCCGCGTCGCTTTCTCGGAGATCAAACCGGACGAGACGGTGGACAGCGCGGTGTCTTTTCTCAAGGCGGCTGTGGCTTATTATGGAGGCCTTGGGGTCACCGTCACGCGCGTCATAACCGACAATGGCGGTTGCTACCGATCTCACGCCTTCGGCGAGGCGTGCCGCGACCTGGGCATCAAGCACATCCGCACCAAACCCTACACGCCGAGAACGAATGGCAAGGCAGAGCGCTTCATCCAAACCACACTACGGGAATGGGCTTATGCCAAAGCCTATCCAACCTCCAATCGCCGCGCCCAAGAGCTGCCGATCTGGCTGCATCGATACAACTGGCACCGGCCTCATGGTGGTATAAAGTCACAAACCCCGATCAGCCGCCTCGGTCTGACTGAGGACAACCTCTTGAGGCTCCACACCTAGCTCACCCGCTCCGTCTCCGCCAAACTCTTCTACTCGCCCGACCTGAACCCGACCGAACAGGTCGCTGCCAAGCTCAAGCATCTGCTCCGCAAAGCTGCTGCGCGAACCGTCGACGCGATCTGCGCCGCAATCGGCCATGCACTCTATGCCTTCACTCCTGAGGAATGCACTAACTATCAAAAATCCAGGCTATCGAACTTAATGCCATCACGTTCAGGCACTGAAACAATGAGCTTCTTGGTGACCGCAGGCGCCTCATGCGGGCGAGCTCGTCAGTATTATTGTTTGGTCTGCTAGACTCCGCTGTTGCTCGCGTTTTGGCGCAGCCGCACGATTTGGTACCGCCGCGCCACCAGTCTGCGCTTGCGTTCGGTCTCCGCGTCAGGTGTCCAGATCTGCGGGAGGTATCCTCCCTCTGCAGACTGGCGAGCGTGCCGGCATCGATCTCGTCGGTCTTGACGTGAGCCTGGGGTTTGCCTTCACCCGCAACAAATTGCCGATGATCACCCGCGCCACGAATGGCGCCGGCATTCGTGACACTGACCATGCTGTGCCGGTACCTTCTAACACAACCTCATCGCGGGCCAGCAGGGTCATGCCAAATCGCTCCGGCGCAGTTCGCGTCATATCAACGCGGCCGGGCCCCGACCTGGATCGATGTGGATATGAGCGACGATTGAAATCCTCACGTCCCCCGGCTTTTCGCCGAATTTCTGCTGTGCAGGGCGCGCCTTCGCAGCGATTCCACCCGAAACCGAGATAGCCTCGCGGTTGCTTGAAAAGGGAGGAGTCGATGATTTCCTATGACTTGAGGGGAAAGGCAGCACTTGTGACAGGCGCGGCAAGTGGAGTTGGATTTGCTACTGCGAGAATGCTTCTCGAGAGCGGTGCAGTCGTCGCCCTCAACTTTCTTCCCGATGATGCCCGGGGCCCACAAGCCATTGCTGAACTGCGGGAGGTAGGCAAAGTGATCGCCGCTCCGGGGGACGTCGGCGATCCGGCATCCGCCGAACGGATGGTCTCGAACGCTTTGACTGCGCTAGAGAGGATAGATTTGCTCGTTAATAATGCGGGCGCTCCTGGAGTACGGGAATCTATACCGCCTGCACGTCTAGACCTCATGACGGAAGAGCTTTGGAAGCTTCTCCTTGAGGTCAACCTGCTAAGCGTATTTCGATGCTCAAAGACCGCAGCTTCAGCATTGAAAGCGTCAAAGGGGGCAATCGTGAACGTTGCAACAGTCGCTGCTTTTGATCTGAAGGGCAGCAGCATGGGCTATGCTGCTGCAAAGGCGGGAGTAGTAAGTCTCACCAAAAATCTCGCCCGGGCACTTTCCCCTGAGGTACGTGTCAATGCGGTCGCGCCCGGGTACATTAACAGCCCCTGGATGCCTTGGCCGGCAGAGACACTGCGTGCGGGAGTTGAAAAGCCTCTGCTGAGACGCATGGCCGAACCACAAGATATCGCCGACCTCATTGTCTATCTCGGTTTCGGTGCCAACATGGTAACAGGCGTAACCGTTCCCGTCGACGGAGGTCTAACAATTGCTTCGTAAGTCAGGCTTCGAAATCGACCGTCAATTCCGAACATGGTCGTCGTACCAAGCTGAAGCCTTTTTCAGGGGACGAGAATCATTGTCGGATCGTTCTCCGACATAGTTGGTTCACGCGCCGCCGCGTAGTTACTTGATCCCTAGCCATATGATGGGTTTTTTTGTCTAGAAGTCTAAAGCAAGCTGTTTTAGATGGAAACGTGGCCTGAGCTTTTGAAACAGTTGGCGCACTCTTTGGCAGAGAAGTCGATGCACCGCGCCGCAAGATCACGCTGTGTAAGCCTGGGATGTTCCGGAAGAATCTAGGTGTAATGCACAAGTCAGAGCTCGCGCCGACCATGTAATATCCCAAGCTGCTCGCCGGCTCCATTCGGTCGAAACGGCGACGATCTACTTTGAGGACGGGTTGGTGCCTGTGTCCCAGGTCACACGCATTGTAGAGCCCGAGTCGTGCTGGCCGGTGCGGAAGTCGGTCGCAACAAGTAGCGGCCAAGCTGGCTGGAGCGGGGGACGTAGGTAAATGGCGGCGGCGCTTTGTAGAGCAGCGGGTGGTCGGCTGCACGATGAGCCGCGCTCGGGGGCACCGCGCACCAGTGACGTTGCTCGCATCGAAGCCAATCGTAAGGACGATGGCAAGCTGCCCCGAAACACCACTCATAGAGTTCTCGCGGTATTGCAAAAGCCAGCGGCTTGTCAGCATCGACGGTGCAACGTATCTCGCCGGCCTTGGGCTCACGCCGCCCCCGGCTGCAGACACCAAAGCTCTCGACCGATCCGAACTTTGTGGCCAAAGTGCGCGGCGTTATTACGTGTCGTTGCCGGCACTCGCCACCGATGTGTGTTGAGGAAAAGTCTCAAATACAACCGCTGGACTGCAGTCAACCGATGTTGCCGATGCGTCTCGGCCAGGTCGCCCGAAGGAGCCACGATTATAAAAGACACGGCACCACATCGCTGTTCGCCGCCCTCGACGGCGATCCGGCCGGTTATCGGTAAGTCGCCGCCCACCGCGGAGTTCAGCAAGTTCCTTGAGACTTCGAGGCTGCCCTGCCGCGCGAACGCGAGGCCCATCTCGTCATGACAATTAAGCCACGAAGACCCAATGATCGTGAGATGCGTGGCCAAAAGACCGCGCTGGCACGTGCACCTGACCCCGACCAGTTCGTCATGGCTCAACCAGGTCGAGCACTTCTTCGCGCTCCTCACCGGTAAGAAGATCAGGCACGATCACGCTGCGAGGGCTTTCCCGGCATCGTCGAGCAGATCGCATATCATGGGTACTTGGACAATCGGGATTTTTCATTTCAATCCCTCCGCAAACTACACCGCGCTGTACGTGCCGTAAGCCTCGTCGTTAAGTTGACGTTCTATGTGGCAGGCGATCTTCGTTAAGGAGTAGAGGCGGATTGTCAGGTAATTCAGATAAGACGAGCATTTCGCAGAACGTGCCTGGCCGTCTCTGAGCCTCATAAATGCCGGTTGGACTACGGGACCGAAGCACGATTAATGCCAATCCGGCAAAGCCTCGTTCGCGAAAGCTGCTGAGTTCTTTGACAAGCTGGCTACGGGATACGAAAGTAAGCGCCCCTGGGTCTCAACTACCAGCCTTAGTGATTGATCCAAATCTGAAACTTGTTTTTGATTAGCACCTCTGCCAGGAGTTCGCCATGCAACACCAACCGCAATCTCTTCTCGTTAACCGCGCTGGCCAAGCGGCGACTTGCGACCAAGAGAAATCTTCACGATCGAATCATATTAAACGTGAGCGGGAGCGCCGAGGTGGTACCCGCACGTGCAGTCTTCAATGACTCTGGCCGTCGACTTCGCGACAAGGTCGAGCAGTGGCATTCGGCACAGTCTGCGGAGCGCGTGCCGCTGACTCTATCTGCGTTGAAAGAGGAGGAGAGCATGGCCAAGGTGGCAATCGTGACCGGATCGGCTACGGGGCTTGGTGCAGCGTGTGCGGTCGATCTAGCAAGCCAGGGCTGGAACGTTGCGATCAACTACAGTAGGAGCAAGAAGGAGGCCGCAGAGACCTTCGCCAAGGTCAAGGCGCGGGGCGTCGATGCCATCATGGTGCAGGCCGACATGGGACAGGATGCCGATTGTCGGAAGTTAGTCGCCGAGACTTTGAAGAAGTGGGGGCGCATCGACGGCCTGATCAACAATGCCGCTACGACCAAGTTCCAAAGGGAGGGTGACCTCGAGGGGGTCACGGTCGAGGACTTCGACCGTATTCTGCGGGTCAATGTCACCGGTCCCTACATGATGAGTCGTGCGGTGTGGCCGACGATGAAGAGGCAGTGGGAGGAGAGTCGCGAACGCGCTTCGATCGTCAACGTTTCTTCGAATGCCGGCGCGACGGGCTTGGGCAGTTCGCTTCCTTACGTCGCCTCCAAGGGAGCACTAAACACGCTCACGTTGTCGTTGGCGCGTTGGTTTGGTCCGGCGGTCAGGGTGAACACAATATGCCCCGGCTTCATGCAGACGCGCTGGCTTTTGGAGGGGCTGGGCGAGCCCGAGTACGAAAAGATGAAAGAGGTGATGGAGCAAACCACGCCCTTGCGCCAAGCTGGCACGCCCGAGCAGATGGCCGAAGCCGCGCTGTTCTTTCTCGTGAGCGCCTCCCACATCACCGGCGAGTTCTTGCTCGTTGATGCTGGCAGCCATCTTGGAACTTTGCCCATGAAAGGACGCTAGTGCATTCCACTTCTTCGGGGTACCGTTTTGCGAAAATGGTTAGACCATTTGCAATGTTGAAACGGTGTGACGAGATCAGGAAGTATCGCCAATTTCCGGCGAAGGTACGCTTCAACATGAAAGCGCCTAAAATCAGAGACAGCGTTCCGTCAGGATCTCATGCGGAGCTTCACGCAAGCTGGCCGCCGTAGGCGGCGCCCTTCCCTCGCGCCTGCATGTCCAATTGCTCGAAGATATTTGAAGCGCCGGTTGACAAGGAGTGTCCTCCCGGAGAGTGGTGCAACTGCTGTCTATTTTCCAGCATCGAGCGATGCTGCTGTCTCTCGGCCACGCGTTGCATTCAGTAAAGGCCCGTTGTCCTCCGAAGCAGGGCGACGATTGCCGGCCGCCAAAGGCTTTCTCCGTCGTTGTAGCTTTTGCTAAGTCGCGACCTGACTCCTGCTCGTCCGCTCTGGCAGAGCTCTTAGCATGCACGCCTATGACGGTTATGTTTGTGCGACGTACCGAGGAGAGGCACTTACAGCGCTTTCAGATGGAGCCACCTGGTTTCTCTCCCCGACTTGACGTGCAGGCATGTGCCCCGAGGACTTCGCGCTGCTCAGTTATAGACGGCAAATTCAGAGCTGGTGCGCAGAGTTGACTGGGCTTTCGATCTTGAAGTCGCGTATCGCTCGAACACGTGCGGGCTGCCGGCCACCGAGTTGGCCGGAGGCAGCAAACCTACAACTCAGATATGCGGAAAGACATCGTGCGCTGAAATACGTCATTTCAGCCAAGCTTATCGCAGAAATTGATCGCCACTCGGCGACTGATTGCACGAATTTCATGCGATCGCCTGCTAGATTTCCAATTGTGGTTTGGCAAAGGGTTGACCAGCAAAAATTTAACCCACTAAATAGATGGATCGCAGTATGAACGATCATCTTCTTTCCGCTGTCGGAGGGCGAGATAGCTCCGAAGCGACACGGGTAAATCAGTCATCGCATATAACACGAATACTTCAACGCCCCGAGGCGGCGCGTTCCGGCACGCGGACTTTTGTAAAAAATGGAATACTTGCGAGGATTTCTCTCCAAGAGCTCGCGGCAATAGGGAAGTACCTTGAGCCAGTCGTTCTAAAAGACCGCATGGTGCTGCAAGAACCTAAGAAGCAGCTTGAACACGTCTATTTCATAGAGTCTGGTCTCGTCTCGCTTAGGATCGTGGCGGCGGAAAGCGTGCTGGAAACAGCGGTGATCGGATATCAGGGTGCGGTGGGCGCTTCGCTATTGGCCGGAGGACATCTTGTCACGCGTCAATCTGTTGTACTTGTTCCTGGGAGTGCCCACAGAATTCTTGTCGAGGATTTGCGACGCGTCCTGTCCAAATGCGCCGAAGTCCGAGCGCATATCGCACGGCATGCCCAAGTGCTAAACTTGCATTGCGCTCAGAGCGGATTGTGCGGTGTTCGGCATGATCGGGAGAAGCGCCTTGCTTGCTGGCTTTGCTTGGCGCGCGACGCGCTCGATTCTGATGTGCTGCCAATTACACATGACTATCTCTCTTCGATGTTGGGATTACGCCGGCCCGGCGTGACGGAAACACTGATCCGCTTCGAACAGCAAGGATTGATACAAAAAACGCGTGGCGTATTGCAAGTTCGGGATCGACGCTGCCTTGAGCAGAAGGCTTGCAGTTGTTACAAGCTCATTGCAAGCGCTTATTTCGCGACCGAAACCGTTGATTCAGTCATCGATGTCGCGCACGGTAGCGTCGACTTTTACTTCAGCTAACTTTAGTGTCGGCTGTTCTACGGACCAGGCGAGGCGCGGCCGGGCGAGGGTGACGGCACTAGAGTAGACGCACACCACGGCTCGGGTAAGCATCATCATCTGGAGTGAGGTTCGGAGAATTGGACAAGCAGGGTCCGTGATGACGGCCGCAGCGAAGGGTTGTACGAGACACGCACGCTGATAGTGGCATCGTCATCGAACGGCGCGGGTCGCACCGAAACGCACCCGGGGAACCCACTCCGAGGTCCTGTACCCCCGCTTTGGACTAGTCCGTCTAGCGACGCGCAGCGTCCCATTGTCGGATCTTTCGGCGGGTAGCCATTGCACTTCGCGCTGAAGAGATTGGAAAAAGCGGCACCACTTCCCCCGGCGGGGGCAGCTATAGTTACTTTAAGAAAGCGTTAATTCGGGCATTGAGCACGTCAGCGTCCGATTTGTCGTTCCCCTCCTCACTTTTGTTAAGAAGTGCGTTGCTACTGCATTCTACTGTACCCCTTTCGGAGCGGCCTCCCTATCGGCCAAGGTAAGCATCAGGCGTCGGCCGCGGGCTGAGCAGATTATTCGGTCGACCAGCGTTTGAGCAACTTCGGATTGTCTTTGTAGACTTGGGTGAGCTCGATGAGGCGTTCGATGCCGAAGTCAGTGATCGCCTGAACGCCGTCTTCGCCGACGCCAAAGACCCAGACGGCTCCCTCCTCGATTCGTAACCTACGTCTCGCACCCAATCTTCGTCTTCGCCGAGGTCTCTCGCGACCTTGTGATGGTGGTGTGTGGCTTTATCTACGTGGGCGGTCATGCCGCTCGAGCGGAGATCGCTGACGCTGGCGTCCAATTCCAGAACTTAGTCCAGCCGATGAGCCGCAAGGGTGGCCATCCGGACAAGGACGTCCGCAAGCCACGCCTGCGGATCGATGCCGCTTATCTTTGCCGTACGCATACGACGAAGACCGCCTGATTGACGCATGCGCGCGGGCGCGGCGGGCTCTATGATGGCGTTGCGTGAAGGTCAGGCGGCCTGCTGACCGGCGGCCTGGCGCAGGAGCTTCCATCCCCAGGGCAGCAGTTCGTGCAGACGCGAAGCGGGAAGATCGGCGATACGGGCGGGGACGTCGGCAAGCCAGGCCTTGGGATCGACGTCGTTGAGGCGACAGGTCGTGATGCCGGCGAAGGTCCAGTTGCGCCTTCCCAAGGCGATGCCTCTCAATGCGCGCTCGGCACAATTGTTAGTATCCGTCCGGTGAAGGCCGCCTTGCCGAATGAGGCGTGTTGTTGAGTACTGTCCTTATGGACAGTGATAGGCGCAGTGCCCAAGTCGAACGGCTTGAGGTGGTGGACACGGGCCGGCGACGGCGCTGGTCCGAGGATGAGAAGCTCAAGATCGTCCTTGAGAGCTTACAGTCGCCGCGTCAGGTCGCGGCAACAGCGCGGCGGTATGGCGTTTCGCGCTCATTGCTGCTGCGATGGCGACGCTCGTTTCGGCCTGAGCCGAAGGATGCCGCCGATCCACCTGGCTTCGTACCTGCGATGGTGGTCGCGGAAGCAGGACCGACGCCCTGTCCAGTCGCGCCGGCCAGCAGCGGCGGGTCGATCGAGATCGAGTTTGCGGCCGGGGCTCGGATGCGGATCACGGGCGCGGTCGACGCGGCGACGCTGAAGGCCGCCGTGGCGGCACTGGCAGATGGACGGCCGCGGTGATCCCGATTGCGTCGAGCGTGCGGGTGTGGATTGCGACCGGCCACACCGATATGCGCCGCGGCATGAACTCGCTGGGCTTGCTGGTGCAGGAAGCCTTCAAGCGAGACCCGCACGGCGGCGACCTCTATGTGTTCCGTGGCAGGAGCGGCAAGCTAATCAAGATCCTTTGGCACGATGGACTGGGCATGTCGCTCTACGCCAAGCGGCTGGAGCGCGGCCGCTTCCTGTGGCCGTCGTCGGCTGATGGCGTGGTGACAATCACCCCAGCCCAGCTTGGCTACCTGCTGGAGGGCATCGACTGGCGGATGCCGCAACAGACCTGGCGACCACAGGCGGCTGGTTGATCGCTGGGATTTGAATCGGTGACAGGATCAGCGGTTCGGACAGAGATCGCGTCTTGTGATTCTCTGGTCGTCGATGAGTGCCGATGATTCTCTTCCCGACGATGTGACCACGCTGCAGGCGATGCTGCGCGCCGAGCGAGCGGCCCGGTTGGCCGCGCAAGCCGAAGCCCAGGCGGGAACATTGCTGATCGAGAAGCTCAAGCTCACGATCAAGAAGCTGCGGCACGAGCAGTTCGGACAGTCCTCCGAGCGAGGCGCATTGCTGGACCAGCTCGAGCTACAACTCGCCGACCTGGAGGAGAACGCGGCTCAAGCTGAGACCGCGGCGCAGATGGCAGCCGAGAAGATTGCGGTGCCATCGTTCGAGCGCCGCAAGCCAGCCCGCCGGCCGCTGCCGGAGCATTTGCCGCGGGAGCGCATTGTCTATCCCGTGCCGACCACCTGCCCATGCTGCGGCGACAGCCGATTGCGCAAGATTGGCGAGGACGTGACCGAGACGCTGGAGCTCGTTCCGCGACAGTGGAAGGTGATCCAGCACGTGCGCGAGAAGCTCGTCTGCCGGGCCTGCGAAGCGATCACCCAGCCGCCGGCTCCTTCGCATCCGATTGCGCGCGGGCGTGCAGGGCCAAAGCTGCTGGCCCATGTCCTGTTCGCCAAGTACGGCCTGCACCTACCGCTTCATCGTCAGAGCGACGTCTACAAGCGTGAAGGCATCGACCTTGACTTATCGACGCTCGCGGACTGGGTAGGTGCCTCCGCGGCAACCCTGATGCCTCTGGTCGATGCGATCCGGAGCCACGTCTTCGCAGCCGAGCGCATCCATGCGGATGACACCACGGTGCCGGTCCTGGCCAAGGGCAAGACCCGGACCGGCCGGCTATGGACCTACGTTCGCGACGACCGTCCGTTTGCCGGCCCAGATCCGCCGGCGGCCGTGTTCTTCTACTCGCCCGATCGTGGCGGTGCACATCCGGAGCAGCATCTGGCGGGCTATGCCGGACTGATGCAGGCTGACGCCTACGCCGGCTTTGGCAGGCTCTACGAGACCAATCGCAAGGGCGGCCCGATTATCGAGGCCGCGTGCTGGGCGCACGGCAGGCGCAAGTTCTTTGACCTCGCGCGGCTTACCAAGGCGCCGATCGCGGCCGAGGCGGTCAAGCGCATTGATGTTCTGTTCGCCATTGAACGCGAGATCAAGGGTCTTGCGCCGCAGGAGCGTTTGCGTGTGCGCCAGGAGCGTAGCCGCCCTCTGATCGTCGAGCTGGAGTCGTGGATGCGCGAGCAGCGCGTCAAGCTCTCCAGGAGCAACGACACGACCAAGGCGATCAATTACTGTCTCAGCCGCTGGGATGCATTTACCCGCTTCCTCGATGATGGCCGCCTGTGCATGTCCAACAACGCCGCCGAACGCGAACTGCGGGCGGTCGCCGTGGGACGAAAGAATTGGACCTTCGCCGGCTCCGATGAGGGCGGCCGGCGTGCGGCTGCCATCTACAGCCTTATCGCCACCGCCAAGCTCAATGATATCGACCCGCAGGCTTGGCTTGCCGACGTGCTGGCGCGCTTACCAGATCACCCTGCCAAGTACATCAATGCACTGCTGCCTTGGAACTGGCAGCCTCAAAGCGTCGCCCACGCCGCTTAAGCACCATCAGCCTTCCATCCAAGAACGGTCCTAGCCGGGGCCTTAGCCGGATGCGTACAATTGTTAAAGGGCATGATGTTTTCAGCGCTCAAACCCGGTGGAGAGGACCGGTCGTCCGGATTAGTCTGTCCAAGCCGGGATAGGGGCGCTGGAGCACGAAACGGTGGCAGGCCGCCATGACCATGAGCTGTGAGCTCGCTTTGTTACTTGGCCGCCCCTACGACTTGCCCGGCTGCGCTGCGAGCGCGGATCCGTAGATGTCGTGCAAGCCACTGGCTCCTGAGACAAAGGAGAAGCAAGCATGCAAATCGTCGGCATGGACATCCACCGATCCTTCGCCGAAGTGGCGATCCTGGAGGACGGAACAATAATCCGACAGCTCCGCGTTGATCTCGTCCACGATCGGCTTGTCGCCTTTGCCAAGACACTCAGCCTCGAGGATGAGGTGGTCATCGAGGTAACGGGCAACAGCGCGGCGGTCGAACGTATTCTGCGCCCGCACGTTAAGCGCGTCGCGGTCGCCAATCCGAGGCTCGTTCGGGCGATCGCCTATGCGCGAGTCAAAACGGACAAGGTCGATGCTGGGACCCTGGCAAAGTTGCATGCTGCTGGCTTCTTGCCGGAGGTCTGGGTGGCTGACGAGGACACCTACAGCCGCCGGCGCCAGATGGCCGAGCGCGCTGGCGTCTTGGCGCAGATCATCCGGATTAAAGGACGCATGAAAGCTATCCTGCATGCCAACCTCATCCCGCCCTACAAAGGCTATCTCTTCGGCAAGCACGGACAGCATTGGCTGGACAGTCTGCCTCTTCCATCGGAGGAGCGTGCGATGCTCCAGCGTCTTATCACGGAACTCGAACGCGTGACGAAGCAACTATCGGAAATCGACAAAGTCGTGGCCCAACAGGCTTTGGACGATCCACGGGCTCTCAAGCTGATGACGATCCCCGGCGTGAGTTCGGTCGCCGCATCGAGTGTACTGGCCTCCATCGGCGACATCGCACGCTTCCAATCACCGGATAAGCTCAGCAGCTACTTCGGTTTGACCCCTCGAGTTCGGCAATCGGGAGAGCATCCGCCAAGGCATGGTCGTATCTCGAAACAGGGCAATCGTGACGCCCGCAAGATGCTGGTTGAAGCGGCCTGGTCGGCCAAGACGGCGCCCGGGCCGCTGCGGGCCTTCTTCAATCGCATGCAAAAGAAGCATGGGGCTGGAGTCGCGGCCGTCGCCACGGCACGTAAGCTCGCAGTGATGATCTGGCACGTCCTGAGGACCGGGAAAGATTATGCTTACGCACGACCGGCGTTCACAGCGATGAAACTCCGGAAGGTGGCACTCAAGGCTGGAGCGCCTCGTGCCTATGGCAAGGCTGGCCCGGGTCGGGACTACTGGATCAAGGAACTGCGTGAGCGGGAAGCTGGCTATGTCGCACGCGTCGAGCAGGCGTACGAGCGGATGGTGGCGGCCTGGAAGGAGAAGCCAAAAAAAGTGGCCTTGAACTGACGATAGGGCTTCTCAACACCATCGGTGGTCAAGCGCTAGGGCCAGGAACGCGTCGATGCCGCCTGCGCCCGGGCCCTCCTGCTCAACGCCCGTTCGTACAAATCGGTCGCCGCCATCCTCAAGAACGGCACCGACAGAACCGCGCCTCCCACCGAGGAGGCGCCCATCCATCCTCTTCCACGCCAACATCCGCGGCCGCAGTTACTACAATTGATCAGGAGAGATCATCGTGCTCATTCACCCCACTGTCGATCGCTTGCGCGCCCTCGGTCTCGCCGCCATGGCCGATACCCTCGTCGAACTGCAGAACAATCCCGAGGCGGCCGAGATGCCGCACGCCGATTGGCTCGGCCTCCTCGTCGATCGCGAGGTCACCGCCCGCGACAACCGCCGCCTCACGCGCCGCTTGAGCAGTGCCAAACTCCGTCAAGCTGCCGCCATCGAGAACGTCGACTATCGCACCGCTCGCGGCCTCGACCGTTCGCTCTTCCAGAACCTCGCCACCAGCCAATGGATCCGTGAGGCCAATCACCTGGTCATCGTCGGCCCAACCGGCACCGGCAAGTCCTGGCTTGCCTGCGCGCTCGGCAACAAGGCCTGCCGCGACGGCTTCTCCGTCCTCTACAAGCGAACATCCCGCCTGTTCGCCGATCTCGCCCAGGCGCGCGGCGAAGGCCATCTGGCGCGCCTGATCGCCGCTCTGGAACGCGTCAATCTCCTCATCCTTGACGACTGGGGACCCGAACCGCTCACCGCCGACCAGCGCCGCGATCTGCTCGAGATCGTCGATGATCGCTACGACAAGGGGTCCTTGTGATCACAAGTCAGGTCCCCGTGTCGCAATGGCATGACGTCATTGCCGATCCCACCCTTGGCGATGCGATATTGGACCGCATCATTCACAATGCGCACCGCCTCGAGCTCAAAGGCGACAGTCTACGGCGTCAGGCTGGCGAAAAGAAAAAACCGTGAGCACCTCGCGCACGATCGCCCCGCCGGCCCACAGGCCCCTCCCGCGCGCGTCGCTACGTCGCTCGTGGGGGCACTCCGCGCCGCGCACGGGGCCCTCCCATGGACCGCCGGAACGATCTTCGAACCAACCCGCCAGCCTTGACGAGGAGGACATTTCCAGCACACATAAATCCGTCAGCCGTGTTCGCCTCCGTCCTGATCACGATCACTGGAATCCGTGATCACCATCGCATGGAACACCTGATCACCATCCCTGGAATGCGCAGCCGGTCGCGATCTAGACGCTGACGCCGCTCGCAATAGGGATCGTCGCCGTCTCAGAAGCTCAAGAACCCGGCGAAGCGCCTCCGTGTCCACGTTCCGGTCAAACACGCATGCGACAGGCGCCGCGGCGCCGCCAAGCTCGATGTCGATAATGCCGGCCCCCGCACGTTGTGCAGGCGGTGAAGATACCGATTCTGGCGCGCTACTCGAGATGGGAGCCGCCGCAGGCCGCAGGCGTGATCTCAACCGGAACAAGTACTTGCGCGGCACTTGCCTGCGCGCGCCAACCGGCGCCAAGTGAACAATTGGCTCGTCGATAGTCCGTTACGTCGTGTGTCACCGACACTAGAGGTGGCCCGCTATAACTCTGGGCAAGACCCGCTGTCTTCCGATGTCCAACGGCGCGCGCCCGTCGAGACGACTTCAAGACAGGAGACCTTCGGCATTGGCATGTCACTCATACGCCGATGTCTTCACTCTCCATCAAACGGCGCAAGGCGGTCCTCGCCTCGCCGGAGCGATACGCTCCTAGGGCAAGAGTCGCTCTTGGCGATCTTGCAACCTTCGCATCCGCATGCGCGTCAATAGACGCGACCATTGGACACCGCGCCTAAGCACGATGCGCAATTTGTTTCGCTCGATAGTCGAAGATACACGAAGCGTACGCTTACTTGTCGTAACGGTACTAATCGTACGCTTGTGCAGCGCTTAGGACACGCTGTCCTGGAGTGCGCATGCGTTCGTTCGTTTCGTACAAAATTTCCACGCCGTTTGCTAACGCAATCTGTCAACTTAATAACGCGAGCGGCGGAATGGTCCGCGCCGCGACGTCGCTGGTTCAAGTAGTCACCAGTGATGTTCGAGGAACGCCCTGTAGGTCGAGAATGATTGGGGGCGGAGGCGGCTAATCTCCTAAGCGAGACTAGCTCGTCTGGAGTTAAACAACTGGAGGTTTTTTATGAAGATGGCGAAGAGCCTCTTTCTAGGTTCGGCGGCAGGTCTGATCGCTCTAGGCGGAGCGCAGGCTGCCGACCTTCCCATCAAGGCCAAGGCGATCGAATACGTGAAGATCTGTTCTCTGTATGGTGCTGGGTTCTACTACATTCCAGGCAGTGACACTTGTATCAAGCTCGGTGGCTACGTACGTGCCACAACGGTCCTGGGCTCAAACGGCATCTGGGGAGCCGCGACCAGCGGCGTCGCTGGGGCGCACAATCGTCTGAGCAACTACTACACAAGTCAATCCCGAGCTGACCTCGGCATCGATACTCGTACCGCGACGGAGTATGGTCTCCTTCGTACGTACGCTGAGCTCGCATTCACCTGGACGGCCGGTGGCTATAGCGGTGCTGGCACAACAGCTAACAATGGCTCAACGGCCTATAACGGAAGCAACCCGGCAGGAAGTGGTAGCGGTTCGATCTCCGGTGGTTCGCTCTCTGTGTACTACGCGTTCATCCAATTCGCAGGCTTCACCTTTGGTCGAGCGCAGTCGCAATTTTCTTCACCTTGGACGAACTATCCTGCAAACGGCTTCGACGGCTTGCCTGGCGGCGGCGGGTGGGAGGCTGTCAATCAGTTTGCCTATACGGCGGACTTTGGCCAAGGCATCACAGCCAGCTTCTCGGCTGAGGATCAGGTCGTTCGAAATACTACAAATATCTGGAACGTGAGCGGAGCGACGGCCACCGGCCTTGCGGCTGGTTCCTATGGTGCCGGCGACATCGGTGGTTCGCGGTCTCCCGATCTCGTCGCCATGCTGCGCGTGGACCAGGCATGGGGTCTTTTCCAAGCGTCAGTGGCCGCTCATGATAATCACACTGGCTATTACGGTGCCGATGAGACAACGGGCCATCCAAGCGACAAGTGGGGCTGGGCTGGCCAGCTTGCATTGTCGATAAAGAATATCCCGACCGGTGCGGGTGACACGATCAACATCCAAGGAGTGTATACAAACGGCGCAACCGGTTACAATTTCCAACCGTATGGTCCGTATACCTTCGCGATGTACAGCGGTACGGGGCTAACTGGTGCTTACCAGAGCGTCGGCATTGCTGGCCTCTCGGACTCGGTCTTCGTTACAGGCGCGAGCCAGCAGCTGACCACGAGCTACGGCTTTAACGGCGGCTATACCCACAACTGGAATCCGTATTGGAACTCGTCAATTTTCGGCGGGTGGGGTGCTGTACGGTACAACAACACGGCGAAGGGCTACATCTGTGGCGCGTTCGTCGCGACTCTTGCACTGTCGAGTGGCGTGGCTGGCTGTAACCCGGACTTCAACTATGCCGTGGTTGGTGTGGCCACGCGGTGGACGCCCGTCAAAAACCTGACCTTTTCGACCGAGGTTGTTTACGCGATGCTCGATCAGAAGTACGCGAGCGGAAGCACGGTAACCTTGCCGTTGCAGTCGGGGGTGGCCAAGCCGAGCGGGGTGTACGAACTGAAGGACCAGCAAAGCCTTCAGATGATGTTGCGCGTTCATCGTAACTGGTGAGCTTTCTATCCAACTAGCGGAAGGAGAAGAGGGAACAGCTCTAACTATCTAGTTTTACCTCCAAGAAGGCCTCCGGCATGCCCGCCGGGGGTCTTTTTAGTCCAGAGTCATCGGCGAAAGGTGAGCGGTAACATTCCGGGTGAGGCAATATGGGAACAATTTGGGACTCTCGCTCATTTTTGGTGAAGTTGTTGAAGCGGCGCCCATTACACTCGCCTCGAGCAGATCGATTTCTGCACGTCCATACATCTGACGCTTTAGTAGAGCAAAATCTGACCGACTTGAATCGGGAGGGATTCCCATGGGGGTCAAATTCTGATTCACCCTGTGTGCTGGACAAGGAGGCCGGCACACATGGCCAAACCTTTGTCGGAGGATTTGCGGATCCGGACAGTTCGGGCGGTTGAGGGCGGGATGTCGCGCCGCGCGGCGGCAGACCGGTTCGGCATCTCGGTTGCGAGTGCGGTGCGGTTTGTCCGAGAATGGCGCGAGAACGGGGCGACAAAAGCCAAACGACAGGGCGGCGACCAGCGCTCGCAGCGCATCGAAGAGTACCATAATGCGATCATGAGTGCGATCGAAGCCAAGCCCGATATGACTCTGGTTGAGATTCCGAGATGCTCAAATCGGAGTTTGGAGCCTCGTTTGCGCCGAGTTCGATTTGGCGCTTCCTTGACCGTCACGGCATAACCTTCAAAAGAACAGGATAGGCCCGATGTTGCGGCGGCGCGCCAGGCCTGGCGCGAACTCGCGCCGCAGCTCGATCCTGACAAGCTGGTCTTCATCGACGAGACCGGCGCCTCGACCGTATCCATCCGAGCTAGGCCGCGGACAGAAGCTCACCGATTCAAGCGCTTGAGGAGTTCAGGGTCTTCCTTGTGCATCATGATGAGCTCGGTCAGGTTCTCGATGCCGAAGTCGGTGAACGCCATTACCTGGTCGTCACCTATGCCGTAAACCCAGATGACGCCATCCTCTGTGTCCATTCCGTTGGCCACGTCCCAGAGCCACTCCTCGTCTTCTCCAAGGTCCTTGGCGACGCGACTGATGGTGAAGACGGCATAAACCTTGTTGACGTGCATGGCTACGCCGCCTCGGTGGAGGGTGTCAGAGCGGGAGGCGTCCAGTTCCAGGGCAACAACTCATGCAGGCGGTTCTGCGGGATATCGGCGATGCGCGCGAAGACGTCGGCAAGCCAGGCTTTCGGGTCGATGTTGTTGAGACGCGCCGTCATGATAAGCGTGGCCATCACGGCAGCTCGCTCCGCGCCACGATCAGAACCGGCGAACAACCATGCCTTTCTTCCCAGAGCAAAACCGCGCAACGCTCGCTCCGCAGCATTGTTAAAGGGCATGATGTTTTCAACGCTCAAACCCGGTGGAGAGGACCGGTCGTCCGGATTAGTCTGTCCAAGCCGGGATAGGGGCGCTGGAGCACGAAACGGTGGCAGGCCGCCATGACCATGAGCTGTGAGCTCGCTTTGTTACTTGGCCGCCCCTACGACTTGCCCGGCTGCGCTGCGAGCGCGGATCCGTAGATGTCGTGCAAGCCACTGGCTCCTGAGACAAAGGAGAAGCAAGCATGCAAATCGTCGGCATGGACATCCACCGATCCTTCGCCGAAGTGGCGATCCTGGAGGACGGAACAATAATCCGACAGCTCCGCGTTGATCTCGTCCACGATCGGCTTGTCGCCTTTGCCAAGACACTCAGCCTCGAGGATGAGGTGGTCATCGAGGTAACGGGCAACAGCGCGGCGGTCGAACGTATTCTGCGCCCGCACGTTAAGCGCGTCGCGGTCGCCAATCCGAGGCTCGTTCGGGCGATCGCCTATGCGCGAGTCAAAACGGACAAGGTCGATGCTGGGACCCTGGCAAAGTTGCATGCTGCTGGCTTCTTGCCGGAGGTCTGGGTGGCTGACGAGGACACCTACAGCCGCCGGCGCAGATGGCCGAGCGCGCTGGCGTCTTGGCGCAGATCATCCGGATTAAAGGACGAATGAAGGCTATCCTGCATGCCAACCTCATCCCGCCCTACAAAGGCTATCTCTTCGGCAAGCACGGACAGCATTGGCTGGACAGTCTGCCTCTTCCATCGGAGAAGCGTGCGATGCTCCAGCGTCTTATCACGGAACTCGAACGCGTGACGAAGCAACTATCGGAAATCGACAAAGTCGTGGCCCAACAGGCTTTGGACGATCCACGGGCTCTCAAGCTGATGACGATCCCCGGCGTGAGTTCGGTCGTCGCATCGAGTGTACTGGCCTCCATCGGCGACATCGCACGCTTCCAATCACCGGATAAGCTCAGCAGCTACTTCGGTTTGACCCCTCGAGTTCGGCAATCGGGAGAGCATCCGCCAAGGCATGGTCGTATCTCGAAACAGGGCAATCGTGACGCCCGCAAGATGCTGGTTGAAGCGGCCTGGTCGGCCAAGACGGCGCCCGGGCCGCTGCGGGCCTTCTTCAATCGCATGCAAAAGAAGCATGGGGCTGGAGTCGCGGCCGTCGCCACGGCACGTAAGCTCGCAGTGATGATCTGGCACGTCCTGAGGACCGGGAAAGATTATGCTTACGCACGACCGGCGTTCACAGCGATGAAACTCCGGAAGGTGGCACTCAAGGCTGGAGCGCCTCGTGCCTATGGCAAGGCTGGCCCGGGTCGGGACTACTGGATCAAGGAACTGCGTGAGCGGGAAGCTGGCTATGTCGCACGCGTCGAGCAGGCGTACGAGCGGATGGTGGCGGCCTGGAAGGAGAAGCCAAAAAAGTGGCCTTGAACTGACGATAGGGCTTCTCAACACCATCGGTGGTCATGCAGATCCTTCCGTCGTGGACAAGGCGGGCAAAGCCTTCCCAACGATTGAGCAGATAGTTGATCGGCTTAATCACGTTGGACGAACGCGAGAGCCGGGCAGATTCCGCCCGCAGCCAAGACTCAAGGTCGGTCAACAGTGGCACGCTTCTTTCCCGGCGGATCTGCAGCCGCTCCTCAGCGCTCAGCCTATAGATGTCGCGCTCGATCTCGAACAGCTGGTCAATCCGACGAACCGCTTCCAGCGCAACGGGCGAGATCGCCGTCGCCGATCGTCCGCGGCGCGCGTTCTGGGCGATATCGGCCAGTTCGAAGAACGCCCTCCGACCGTGTGCCCAGCAGAAGGCGGGCGTGGCCGGCGACGCCTTGCGTCCGGGATCGAACAGAGCGTTGAACCCGCTGTAGGCGTCGGCCTGCAGGATCCCAGCGAAGTTTCGAAGGTGCCGCGCGGGATGCTCGCCGCGCCGATCGCGTGAGGCGTAAAACAACGCCGCCGGCGGATCTCGCCCGCCAAATGGCCGATCGTCGCGGACATAGGTCCAAATCCGGCCGGTATCTGCTTTCCCTTTCGCCAGGATTGGGATCTTGGTGTCATCACCATGGAGCCTGTCGGCGGAGAGCACATAGGCTTCGATCAGTTCAAAGATCGGCCTGACCGCAAAGGCTCCGGCGCCCACCTGGTCCGCCAGCGTCGAGACCGACAGGTCGATCCCCTCGCATTTGAAGCGCTGGCTCTGTCGGTTCAGCGGCTGATGCAGACCAAATTTGTCGAACAGGATCGTCGCCAGGAGCTGGAGTCCGATATAGCCCCGCGGCGTGGCATGGAACGGCGCCGGCGGCTGCGTGATCGCCTCGCAGTCCCGGCAACTAAACTTCTCCCGCACCGTATCGATCACCTTGAACCGGCGTGGGATCTCCTCCAGCGTCGAGGTCACTCTTTCGCCGAGCTTCGATAGCCGGGCCGATCCGCAGCAGGGACATTGCGTCGGGGCCGGCAGGACCACGCGTTCTCGCTCGATGTCATCGGGAAAGGGCTGGCGCAGAGGCCGCTTGGGCTCAAACGAACGCACCGTCTGCGTCTTCCCCGCCGCCTTCTCGGCGGCAAGTTCATCCTCAGTTGCGGCCGCCTCGAGCTCCTCAAGCTCAAGCTCCAGCTGATCGAGCAATCGTGCCGCCCGTTCCGAGCGCGTGCCATAAAGCGTCCGCCGCAGCTTCTCGATCTCGAGCTTGAGGTGGGCGATCAGAGCTTCGGTACTCGATTGCTTCGCCTGGGCATTGGCCGCTTCAGCAAGCTTGGCCTCCGCCGCAAGCCTGGCTGCGCGCTCAGCCAGGATCATTGCATGCGCGGCGGCAAGATTAGGCGGCAGCTCGTCGGCGCTGGAGTCCATAACCAGATGGAATCACATTCGCTGCCAAACTCAAACAAACTCTCAGCCCACGCTCGTCGGACGCCAGGACTCTTGGGGATTGCGCCAGTCGATGCCGGACAATAGATAGCTCATCTGCGCCTGCGATATCGACACCATGCCATCGGCCAGCGACGGCCAGACAAAACGACCTCTCTCGAGTTTCTTCGTAAACAGGCATGCTCCCTGGCCGTCATGCCAGATCACCTTCAACAAATCGCCTCGGCGCCCGCGGAAGCAGAACAAATGACCGCTGAGGGGATCGCGGCGCAACACCTCTTGCACCTGCAACGACAATGAGGCGAAGCCTTTGCGCATGTCGGTGTGGCCCGTCGCCAACCACACCCGAACTCCTGTAGGAACCGGAATCATCGCGGATCCAGAGCCTCGATGATCCGGCGAAGCGCCTCAACGTCGACACCCGTATCGACAATGACGCGCCGTCCGCCAGCCAGCTCGATCTCAATCCGACGCTCTGTTGAATGTGCTGTCGCGCTCTCCGACGAGGCCGCCACCGACGCCACGGGCCCACCCTCGGCCACAACTGCCCTGACAAAGCCAGCCTCGGATTTGGTCCGGTTCTTCGCGAAGGCTCTTCGCCAAGTCACCAATAGAGAACGCGACAAGCCGTATCGCCGCGCTGTCGCCGCTACCAGGCGAGGCTCGGATAGGCTCTCCAAAACAATCCGCGCCTTCTCCTCCTCAGACCAACGCCGCCGCCGGCCTGTATCGACCACTTCAAGTCGATTCAGCGTACTGATCGTATGGCTGTCCATACGTACAGTTCTCAACCATCAGGCCAGCCCGCCGCAAGGCGTCTCTCGTCGGAGGCTTACCCTCGACCAAAATGGCCCGGCTTTACGGCCGCTCAAAACGCGGCCAACGTTGCCGCGCCGCGGTCCCGCATGGTCATTGGCTGACCACGACCTTTACCGCCGCCTTACGCTGCACCGCCCTGACTGCGCCTATGACGCTCGACGGACCAATGAACGCCGTCGCTTTCCTCGCCTATGTCGAACAGGTGTTGGCACCTACCCTCAATCCCGACGACGTCGTCGTGATGGACAACCTGCCGGCACATAAAGGTGCTGCCGTCCGGGCTGCAATCGAGATCCGCGGTGCCAGCCTTCTGCTGCTGCCGCCCTATTCGCCCGATTTCAATCCGATAGAGAACGCCTTTGCCAAATTCAAATCGAGCCTGCGCAAAGCCGCAGCCAGGACCGTCGATACCCTCGAAGCCGCAATCGCCGATGCCTACAGAGAGCATTTACCCCTACCGAATGCGCCAACTACTTCACGGCCGCAGGATACAGTTCAACTTGATCGGAATCTGCTCTAGCTTGAGCTTTGTGATTTGCCTTCTATCTACCGTTGGACCATGTTTGATGATCACGGCTTGAATGGCACCGCGATCTGCGATGATGCCTAGGCAAACGAAGTTAGAGGACTGTTGACCGCGCTGGCAATCCACGGATCAAGGTAGGCAGCCTTTGTTGGTTTCGTGGAAACAATCGACCAAGCCGCAGGCCTCGAGCAACGGTGGGACATCGTGGGGCATCTTGGCTGTGACCGATGCCGAATCCTCGGTACTAGGCGGGCTCTTTGTTCGGCACAAGCAAGTCGATCTGAGGAGAGTCTCGGGTCATGTAGGGGAATGCTTAGCTGCTCCGACAGCACAGGGTCACCCTGCGTGAGGACTCCTGCGGAGAACCGGAGAGATGTTTGGAGCAAACCTGTTAGTGAAGATGCGATCTCCTACTATCACCCTCACACGTTTAGAGGCGCGCCACGGCGGATGGAGTCGAGGCGAACACAAAGCGCACGAGCATGCATCTCCACATCACTTTCAGAACTTGAGAGCCTACCTATCTTAATAGCCAATACTAGTTGCCACCGGAACTGGTAGTGTCGCCATCCTGGTCGACAAGGTAAGTGGCTTATCGAAGTTGGTTCATAAAAGACGCGACGAGCAGTGTTACCCTTTGTTCTTGGATCGGATCCAGCATTTGCAGTGTAAAGAGAGGCGCAATCGAGCGTTCTCGCGGCAGCGAAGAGGTGAGGAGTGTGGATTTGCTGGCTGAACTTAAGGTGCCGGTAACCAGTAGTCATCTGGCTCAGGCGTATGCTGAAGCGGTGACCAGCCTCGGATATCCGCGCGAAGGCAGCGACTATAGAAGTCTGATCAAAATTTCCAGCAAGCTGCCAAACGGATGATCTGGTTCGTATACCTCCCTATGAAGTACAGGCACATGACTTCCCCAAGAGTAAGCCCACCCGAGCTGCAAAAGCGCGTCACGGATGTGATGCGCAGGATCGAGAAGCTGGAAGCTGCATACGAGACGACCACTATTGGTCAGCTAATTTCAAGGAGGGCAAGAACACATGGCTCAATCATCGCTCTTGACGTTTTTCACCTCAACCAACGCGCGACCTACGGTGAGATGGACGAAATATCTAACCAATATGCACATTCGTTGCGTGCATTTGGTGTACGCAAGGGCGAGCGCATCGGAGTGATGCTGCCCAATCGCATCGAGTTCCCGATCCTCTGGTTCGCAATTGCGAAGCTCGGGGCGGTGATGGTCCCGATCAACATGCGCTATACGCCAAGAGAGATTGAATATGTTCTGAGCGATGCACGGGCGAAGTTTGTCGTGGTCGATGAATCTGCATGGTCAAACTGCGCGGCGATGAAGGCGTGGCCGAAAGATCTCGCGATCGAACAAGCAATCGTAGTAGGGCAGCCTATCAGTGGAGGCCCAACTACCCTCGAAAAATTGCTCAAAGGTGCGCCAAAAAGCTTGTTGCAGGCGGATATCCGGCCCGATGACCTGTTAAACATTCAGTATACCTCCGGGACCACGGGGTTTCCGAAGGGCTGTATGTTGACCCACGATTACTGGGGGGTGTTCTCATACCAAGCCGCAAATTGGGACGAGCAGTCGTATGACCGATTTCTCTCTGCCCAGCCATTCTTTTATGTGGATGGACCATGGCATCTTCTACAGTCCTATCGACATGGTGGCACTCACTACCTGGCTCCGCAGATCAGCTCGTCTCGCTTCATCGGGTGGCTCAAGCACCACCGCATCGAGTGGTGCCAATTTCCTGAGTTGATTGCACGTCACGCCGAGGCCATCAACGAAGAAGGGGTGACGTGCCTAAAGCAGATACTGAATTGGGGCTGGGGACCTGCCACGGTACGACAGTTTCGGAAGCGGTTCGGAGTGCGCACACAGGAAGCCTATGGAATGACTGAAATCGGCTTCGGTACGCGAATGGCGAATGACTTTGACGAACTGGCCGAATCGGGGTCTATCGGTATTTCTGCGCCGTTCCGGTCACTGAAACTGATTAGTGAGGATGGTAGCCCAACGCCGTTAGGGGAGGTCGGTGAGCTGTGGGTGAGCGGGCGCGGACTTTTTGACGGATACTGGGAAAAGCCGGACGCAAATGCTGCTTCATTTGAAGGCGAATGGTTCAAGACGGGCGATCTGATGCGCTGCGACGAACTCGGGTTCCATTGGCTGGTGGGCCGCACGAAAGATATGATCCGTCGTTCGAGTGAGAATATCGCTGCGCGAGAGGTGGAGGCTGTCATCCGGGAGATTCCTGAGATTGCCGACGTTGCAGCAGTGCCAGTTCGCGATGTGAAACGTGGTGAGGAGGTGAAGATTTACGTCGAGCTACAGAAGGGTATTGCGCCCAACGATCTGCTTGTCGACCGCATTCTCAAGCATGCTCGTACCCATCTTGCCGTGTTCAAGGTGCCGCGGTACATTGGGTTCGTATCAACGCTGCCTAGGACCACCTCCAGCAACAAGGTTCTCAAACGCCATTTGATCGCGGAGACCGATCCTTTTAAGGGAGCTTACGACGCTAACGAAAAGCGATGGCTGTAAGGGCAACTTCTCTCCGCAACGTGCTACTTACTTGTTTACGACGCGTTGGCGGCTTAAGGGACTAAAGTACTCTATCGGCGATAATCCGCGGGAAATGGGCAGCGGCGCGCTTTGAAGCGAGACTTGAAAGCTGCCACGTTCCCGAATTAGACTTATTCGAGTAGTGTCAATGCTATGAGTGTCGCTGTGGAGCGTCCATACGCGGTCGCTATCGATATCGGATCAAAGATACTGATGCACTTGGCCGCCGTGAACTTGGCCTGCACCGACACGCCAGTGCGTGCATTCGGCACATTCAGGCAAGACCTGCATGAAATTGCGGACTGGTTCAAGGCATGCGGCGTGACCATTGTCGGATAGAATCCACCGCGGTCTATCTACGAGATCCTGGAGCAGCGCGGGTCTGAGGTCATTCTGGTCAACGCGCGGTACGCCAAGAATGTACCTCGGCGCAAAACGGATGTCAGCAACGCCGCATGGCTACGTCAGCTTCATTTCTATGGCCTGTTACGGCTTCCGACCTGATGTCGAGATCGCGGCCTTGAGAGCCTATCTAGGCTAGCGCGAGCGGCTCGTGTATGCAGAAGGCCCTGATGGAGATGAACCGGCAGCTCCATCATGTTGTGTCGGATATCACCGGCGCGACCGGCATGCGGATTATCCGAGCCGTCGTTGCAGGCGAACGCAATCCCGACGTCTTGGCAGCCTATCGGACGTGCGATTCCATCCATCGATCGAGACGATCCGCGCAGCAATCGTACGCAATGACATCACGAACACGTCTTCGCGTTGACGCGTCACTGGAGATCTACGACTTTTATCTGGCAAAGATGCTCGACTGTGATCGCAAGCTCGAAGTCCTGATCAGTGCATTGAACAGCAAGGGGCAAGATCTGTGGGAAAGTTAGCCAAGCCGTGCGTAAGACCACGCGGGTCAACCCGCCCAGGTGAGGACCGCACTGTAATGCGTGCTCGGCCTCGATTTGACTGAGATCCTTGGGCCGGTCGCTCACTCTCATTGAAGCTCATCGGCGAGTGCGTACGGATCTAAGGGCATGCCCAAGCACTAAAAACTTCACTTCCTGGCTAGCACCCCGCAAGAAGATCTCCGGCGAGAAGGTGCTGTCCTCGCCGACAAGGAGATCCCCAAGCCGCGAACCTGTTGGACCGGCAGTTCGCTGCCGAGCGGCCAAACTAGAAGTGGATAGCCGACTTTATCAATCTCTGGACCGCCGAGGGCTGGCTATATGTCGCAGCGGTGTTTGATTTGTTCTCACGCCGTAGTGGCTGACCGATGAGCGCCTCCATGACGACACAGCTCGTCACAGACGCACTTCTGTTGACAGTCTGGCGGCGGGGATCATGACCGGTGGCGTGGTGTAGCTTGCGCCGGGTCACCGCGTTCGCCGGCCAGGGCCGGGCAGACCAGCTGGCGATAGCCGGAAGGCTGACGGTTGGATCATCGCTCATTGGTGCGATGGTTTCCAGCGTCATGTAACGGGCACGCTGGGCGGCCCATTCATCGTTCTGCTCAAGCAGGATCGCTCCGATGAGGCGGACGATGGCGTCTTCATTGGGGAAGATGCCGACCACCTCGGTGCGCCGTTTGATCTCGCCGTTGAGGCGCTCGATCGGGTTGGTAACCAGTATGAGATTTCTCGGTCCCTACGTTCCGCTGCGGTTTTCTACATCGTGGCGTATGGTGCGACCATCGGGCCAGGGGCGGGCTGATGCCCGATGAGCCGAGAGCTCGAGTTAGTAGCTGGCCGCCTCTGCGACTCGCCCAGTTGCGCCGCCGAGAGCGCGAATCCGTAGTTGTCATTTTGCCCGCAGCTCCGAACGCAGCATCTTCCCTGCTAAGCCCCGCGGCAATCGCCCGTCAAAATTTATTCTGTTCATTGCGTCCTGCAACAGACGGCCGTGCTGACGATGGCAATGGGGCTCGTTCTGACCGCGCCGATCGGTGCCTTGCAACGTTCATCGCAACTGCCAACCTCCGAATGTTTCGACGACCGTTTGAATCCGCCCAGTACACGAGCGAGCAGTTCCAGCGTTTGATGGCCGATCACGGCATCATCTGGTGCAGCATGAACCATTGCGGCAACGTAAGGCACAATGCACCGCCTCGTCTCTGCTCTTGTAACTTTTGCTCTCCGTTCGTTCGGCCTTGAGCGACGAGAAGAAGCTCTCCATGGTTGGTGTATCGATCGACTTCCTTCTCCATCATCCGGTCGGCGTGTTGGTCCGTCCGAGATTAGCTATGGCGGAGCGGAGTTCTCCTCGAGCACGGCTCCAACCAGCATCGAGATCGCGCAAAACTGCGGATCGTTGGTCGACGGCCATATCGAGCGCATCAAGCGCCTCTTTAACCGCCTCCGGAGCGGGCCCTCCGCCGTTCCGAGCCTCTCGCATGATGGCAGCCGGAGCTGGCCAGAGTTCGGGATTGAGCACCCCACCATCTTGTATAATCCCAAACAGATTTGGTGAGCCTCGTTCAATAAGTTTGGTAACTACCTGGCCGATCTGATTGTGAGCGGAGCGGAAATCCAGATCGCCACCGAGCGTGAGGCGCGTCGCCGTCTCCATGGCATTCACGAACGACGCTTGGAGCATTGCGGATGCTGTGTCTTCCGCGATAATCAAGCCCGAGAGACACAGGCGGATGAGGCGCGCCGCCCCAATGGAATGGTCGAGCCCAGGCCAGACATTGCGCGTAGCTTCCGTTCCGACCGCCACACAGTTCGTGAACGGCGTGCTATGCATCGCGGTGATTGCGGCCACGAAACTTCCAAGGATCGCGCCTGCTTTTCCTTGGGCTTGCTCGAGAAGGAAAGGGTTGCGCTTATGAGGCATCGCGGAGCTAGATCCGACTAGTTCGTCAGGTAGAGTGGCCAATCCATGATTGCCGACCCACAGCAGCAACGTCTCGGCGATGCGGCCTAGAGATGATCCTAGAATCGCACAAGCAGCCAGGACACGAAGAACCAGGTCCCGAGAGGCCACGCTGTCAATCGAGTTAAGCGGCGGGCTCGAGAAGCCAAGCAGCCTGGCCGTCAACTCCGGGAGGATGGGCAAGGTTGTGCCGCCGCCGGCGCCCGCCCCGAGGCATGAAAGGTTGAGAATTGGATGCACGGCCAGAAGCGCATCTAGATCGCGCGCGAGCGCGCTGGCGAAGGCAGTCAGATGGTGCGCCAAACTGGATGGCAATGCTGGTTGACGGTGGGTGTGCAGCGGGAAGACGGTCTCAAGGTGTTTGCGAGCCAGACTGGACAGCAGTCGCAATAGCCTTAGTAGTTCGTCTGACAGTGCCTGATACGGCGTTCTCAGCTTTAGTTTCAACAGGGTCGCGTTGATATCGTTTCGGCTCCGGCCAAGATGTAGATTGCTGGCTTCGTTGCCAATTACTGAACGGAGATGATCCTCATAAGCGAGATAGGAGCCACGGGGGGCGGCGCGACTTGCAATGCTCTGAAAGGATTCATCTTGGAGTTTGTCAAGCTCGCTCAGCACGTTTACGGCGAGAACGCGGTCAATCAATCCTACTCGCTCAAGCATGATGGCCTGGGCGCGATCGATATCGGCGTAGAAGGGTAGCTCGTCCTTCGCCGCGCGCTGTAGATCACTGTCGAAAACGATGGCGCTGGCTTCAGGATGAAGAGTCGATTTGATCCGGCCTGTGCTCTGCAAGAATATCTCCTCATGCGCCAACGATGAAAGCGGCGGCGGCTTCGGCGCGCCGTGCAACAGCAGCAGGGTCGTCGCCAACTGCAATGACGTGACCGACCCGGTCGCGGAAATCGTTTTGACGCCTGAACTGGATTGGCAGAGTTTGGTACAGTACGAACTCCGTCACTCCGAAGCGGTCGACGAGCTGCTCGCAATTCGGAGGTAGGTCGAAGAAGCCGTCACGCTCCGGAACAATGAATCGTATCGAGCCGTGTGCGTCTCCGGCCAAGGCGGGCGAGGACAATCCGAGCAGGCTACGGAGGACCGCGAGGACCGGGTCAAAACCCGTTGTGTAACGAAAAAGGGTGGGGATCGAACCGCCAGCAAGACGTGGATTGACCTCAATTATCGTGACACGATCCTCGCCGAGCCGGAGTTCGACATGAGCTGGTCCTTTCACGTGCCCGAGAACTTGGATGGCGTGCAGCGCCTCATTTTCGATTTTCATGCGCAAGCTGGATGAGATCGGCGCTGGTATATCATGTCCGATTTCAACGAAATGCGGCAAAGGTCCAAGGTGTTTCCGCGTTACGCCGATGATCTTGCTATCGAGAACCTCGACTGAATACTCCTCGCCGGCGACATACGACATAAGAAGAGCACCAGGCTCGATAGGTCGGCCACGCACGTCATTCGTCGTTTGCAGTAGGTTGCGCAAAGCATCACTTGCAACTGTTTCGGTGTCGACGAGGGTGACCCCGATACTGCCGCTCCCGCTGATCGGCTTGGCTACCGCAGGTAACCCGATTGTTTTGATCGCGTTGCCGATATCGCACTCCGCTCGCACTGTCGCGCTATCGGGCACGCCGATACCTGCCATCCGCAGGGCGGCGGCCTGGCGATCCTTATCTTGACAAAGCGCGATTGCGTTCGGATCCGGACCACTAAGCCCTAGCCGCCTGGCTTCCAGCGCTGCTGCATAAAGGTAGAAATCGCTGGAAGACGTGAGCAGCGCAATCGGCATGTTCGTTGCCACGCTTTCGATTACAGCTCTAACATCGGCCTCTGAGGACGTGTCGCAAGTGCGTAGCTCGAGGCCCGACATGCGACTCAGAAAGGAATACCGTTCGGGTGACGCTGTAACAAAGATCGGAACAAGCCCAAGCTCTTGTGCCCGCCGAATAAAGTCGCCGCCCGAGCCAGTGGTGTTGGACTCGATGAAGATCGCAGCTGAGTTGGTCATATGTGTATACTTCAATTGTAGCAAGGGTGATCACCCATTACCTCGGTCAACGAGCGACGATCCCAATTGAAACGGCACCACCCGCTATCGGCATGAAGCGGATGATGGACAAGGACAGGCTCGGTCGCGGCGAGTGCGGTCTGATAGCCGTTGGCGTACATCCACGCGGGATCGTAAACGTTGTGCTCGTAGCGATTGCTGTCGTCGGGGAAGACGGCGAGAACCTTGCTTTTGGTGAAGCGCTCGGCGTACCACTTAGCCACTAGATAGGCCGCCCCGCTCGTCGGCCCACGCCTTAGCGTTGTCTCGCGGTGGAGTCGGTGCGCAGCTTGATATGCTTCGTTAGCGCCGAGCCAATGGATTTCATCAAAGGCTTCGTGGAACAAGTTGCCTGGTAGAATACTGTTGCCGAGCCCCCGCAAATCACGCTGGCCCGGCGGCTGCCCGAACAAGACGCTACCGAAGGTGTCGATTCCGATGAGTTTCATTTCGGGAAAGAATGCTCGACAATAGTGGGCAAGGCCACAGGATGACCCCCCTGAGCCTACCGTTGCGACTAGAATGTCGATCTTCCCAAAGTGCCTTATGGCTTGCTTGGCTGGGCGCGCATACGAAAGATAGTTGCCGACGTTGTCGTACTGTCGAGACCAGGTGGCTCCGGTTTGATCCATAAAGTCGAGGAGCGCCTTTTTTCGGAGCTGCTGGACGTTCGCGTCGGACGCTGTCGCCTCGACGAGGTGAACTTCAGCGCCTAACTCCTCGATCGTGCGTTTAAGGGGGGGCTCGATGGCGCGGTCGCCGAAGATGTGTAACTTGAGCGAGAACTGCATGCAAACGATGGCGAGACCGAGAGCCATTGTTCCGCTCGAGGTTTCGACAATCGTGGTGTTAGGGCCGATTGAGCCATCGCGAAGGCCTGATTCAATGATGTTGAAGGCAGGAAATACCTTCATGACCCTGAAATCGATCGCTGCCAGGTTTTCAGGCCGCAGAGAAACTATTTTCAGAGGCGCATGGGCGTCGATGGTGTCGGAAAGCGTCTGCGCCATCGTCGATCCTCAATAAGGAGTCGAGAAACCGCGGAGGATATCGAAGCCAAGGCAACTGACCGCGGATTTAGCCTCATCCAGTCGGTTGCGAAGGTCGGCTAAGTGCGGGTCGAAGATCAGGCCGGCGACCGTGCCGCTATGGGCAACAACAATACCGGCCGATCCCGTGTCGTCCTTGATGCGGAGGAGTTCGTCGAACTTCGGCTTCTTGAGCGGGTTCTGCAGGGCGGTCTCGCTCTGTATCGCGGAGAAAGTCGCGACCCGGCCGGCGAGTGCGACGCTCTGCTCAGCTATTGCACGCTCCAGAACGGCCAATGCGCAGCCGAAGGCGGCGATCTGATCACGTGAGTAGCGCGCTCGCGGCAGGCAGTCCGTTCCAATGCCTCCCTTGGCCGCGCCGGTGTCGAACCCCAAAACGTACATTTGTGGGAGAGGCCCATTGAATAGCTGGACACCTTTGCCCATTCGTTGAGCGAAAAGAATGGTGCTGCTTGTGGAGTCAAACATCAGCGAATCGCACGCATGCTCAGCCGCCACCGCAAGTTCCGCCTGAAGATGGGGCGCCAGAAGCACGCGTGATCCACGATAGGCTGCGACGCACTTAGCGATCGCACGGATGGAGGCCACTACACCGCTCGTCGACGAGCCCATGCCGGCGCCTTCTGGAACAAAAGTCCTGACTTCAAGAGTGGCTGCCATATTCCTCAATCCAAAGGCATCGAGGGCAAGTCGAGCGGCGAGCTCACATTTGTAGAAATGACTTGGTGTGACTTGGATGCCGGTGCGGCCGGCATGCGGCACAAACTTTCCGATGCGGCTCGGCTCCAACGTCGCACGGGCTTCCGACCCATCGGCGTGGGGCATGTGAACTGAAACGAGCGCGCGCACCGTGCGGCGGTCCGCCCCTTTCTCAACAGCGAAAGCTCCCTGGAGCAGCTCGCCGAAGTGAGGGTGGCAGGTGGCCACCCCGCATAGCTTCGCGGGTGAGTGGGAGCTAGCAATCTTGCCCTCATCTGGAGTTCTCGTCAGCATCTCCATCATATCATTCCTCTACCGCGGCCGCGCGGCTGAAGAGCAAGGGACTTGCGTTGAAGATGCCATAGAACCCGATGAAAACGGCGTTCATCCCGGGATGGCTGTTTACGAAGAGTGTCATGGGAACCAACCTGGAGCTTCATCTGCATCACTGCCGGCTCATTACTAGAGACCTCAATTCATCATGCTCCGTAGTTTGTGGTCGTGACAGCGTCGGGCCATTTGATGACGGCATGCGTCGCGTCTTCGCATGCCTGACTCTGTTACTGGATTAGCAGCCGCACATTTAGCGAGGCGTACAGATGCGCGCACCTACCAAGAGAGGGAGTTCGCGCGTCAAAATCGCGTTCAGCGGCCATGGGAGCTGCTCGACGTTCGATAGGCGACGCCAGTGTTGGCCGGACATGTTCGTATCTGCAGCCATACAGTAGTGGCGAGAAAGCTAAACTACGCAGATCTTCAAAGAGCGGAGTTCGTGAGCCAGCGCGGATCTTTTCATATTGCTTCAGACGCGTTGGAAGTAGTGCTCTCATTCCAATGCGTGTAGACCGAATGCCCGTTTCGAATCCTCCTTTGGCCTGAGTTCAGGAATCTCAGATCACTTTTCTGACTTGGTCGCCGCGGAGAAGTGCACGTCTAAGCTGCGTCTAGTTCTATCGGAGCAAGCTATCCGTTCTCGGTCGCCGGTCTCATGGGACGAGTACACCTACAGTCTGAGTCCGTCGTAGCAGGAAGACCTCATTCTTGTGGTCTCCGAAACATTGCGGCGGTTGTGTCTGGTTCGGTCGGACCGTCCAAACTTGTCAAGCGGCGAATGGTTGAAGCAGATGAGCCTTCTTGGCATTGGAGCTTTTGTCCAATCGAGGACATCCTGTTTGAAGCCCGACAAACGGGACGACCATTGTTTACTCGACAGCCGGGAGATCGGTTCGGCTCTGATGTGTTGCGCTGATGGAGCGCCAGATCTTGTTGGCACGCGGATTGCTGGAAGTTGACGAATCGCGTCACTGCGGAACGATCGCCCCCGTTCCGAAGGAGTTAAGATGAAACCATCTCCGTTGACTCAAATAGCTGACGCGGGCAGTGCGCCAGTCGAATTGACGGCCACTGGAGTTTTCTCACCTCGGTTGCCATCGGGCCAATCAGAAGAATCCCCCGGCACCGTGGTCATGAGATTTATAGAAGGCGATCGCAAGATTGAGGAGACAGAGCTGCAAGCGCGTAGCATTACGCGTCAGCATCATGTCACCAAATTCTACCGCGAGCAGATGGCGAACAGCGGTTACTACGAGCAGCTAAGACGGATTGTTGAGCCCTCGGTTAAGGAGCTCGACAGTCCGGGCGTTTTGGACACGAGTGGTGAGCACGACAATACCGTGGTGTGTGGACTTCAGCACAAGTACGCACAGACCGGCTTGCTGCTGGTGACTAACCGTTGTGCCTCATATTGTCGTTTTTGCTTCCGCAAGCGACTAGTCGGCCGAGAATCAGATGAGATCGTCCCGGATGTCGCGGAAGTTGGTCAGTACATTAGCTGCCATCCTGAGATGACAAACGTGCTGCTGTCGGGAGGCGACCCCTTTGTTCTTAGTACGGCGAAGCTCGACGAGATTCTTGCTCATCTCCTCTCGATTCCGCATCTAGCTTCTATTCGAATCGGCACCAAACTGTTCGCCTTTGAACCAAAGCGCTTCGAGGATCCCGCTCTACCTGCTCTCTTCCAACGAATACGTGATGCGGGCAAGACCGCAGTGCTTGTCACGCACTTCGATCACATTGGTGAGATCTCGGTAGATGCTGAGCGAAATATCCGGTCCTTGCGTGCACAAGGAGTTCAGTTCCTCAATCAATCTGTATTGCTTGCAGACGTAAATGACAACTCGGAGCTTCTGGCAGCGACTTTCTCTAAGTTCCACAAAATGGGCGTCCGCCCTTACTATCTCTTTCAAGCAAGGCCGGTAAAGGGTGCGTCCCATTTTCAGGTGCCGCTTCGTCGCGGAATAGAGATTGCCAACGGCGTCAATCAACGTTTGGCGGGCATCGAAAAGACCTTCAAATATATCATGTCGCATTACACCGGGAAGATCGAGATTCTTGGTCTGGGCGATGATGGACGCATCTATATGCGATATCATCAAAACAAGATTCCGGAAAAAATCGGAAGGATCTTTTCCAGGCAATACGTCGAGTCCGCTTGCTGGTTAGATGATTTGCCGGAGGATGATCGATTGAAGAACTAGGCCGCCGCGGGGCGACGTGATGAACTTCCTTGGGCGGAAAGGTGCAGAAGACGACCAAGCCAAGGGCGGCGGCTCCTAGACTGCGGCCTCATCTGCTCCGCGGCAACAATGTACCCAGTCGTCCAAGAACGGTCGCAGCGGGGCTACGATAAAGAGGGCTCCGGTACTAATTCGGGAACACATGTTGTCGTGCCGAGCAGGTTCCCGGGCTGATCGTGTGGAGGATCGCAGTGCACGAAGGCTGGGTAGGAGCCTGACAAAACGCACACATGAGGGCGCTAAATTGAACCGCCATCTTGATATGAAGACATCTGCGGTCAGTTTAAGTCGAGCACGCGGTTCCATTGCTTTGACGGCGGATGGCCGGAGGATCATCGACTTTTACTCAGGAGCCGGGTCGCTAAACTACGGCCACAACAATCATCAGATCAGGCAGGCCGTTCTCGAGTATCTAACGTCAGATGCGGTGGTCAGCGGGTTTGACATGGCGACTTCTGCTGAACTTAAGTTTGTAGATACGTTCGGATCTGCCGTGCTTCGCGAACGGCGTTTGCTGCCATATCATTTCAAATTCACTGGACCAAGTGACGCCATCGCTATCGACGCAGCTCTGGAGCTCGCGCGCCAAGTCACGGGACGTCAGAATATCGTCTTGTTCACCAGTGGAGAGAGCGGCGTGAGTCCTGGATCCATCGCTCTGCCCGGTTGCGGGCTTCGACGTACTGGCTTTGACGTATCTCCACGCGGACTAGGTCTTGTCCCGTTCGACGGCTATGTAGGGCCCGTCGTTGGCACAACCGACCATTTGCGAACGTTGTTGCGTGACCAGTACAGCGGCATTAATAGTCCAGCTGCCATTCTGGTTGAAGCTGTACAGCGAAATATAGGCATGAACGTAGCTGGCAAAGAGTGGTTAAGGGCGGTCCAGGCAATTGCGAAAGAGACTGACGCCGTTTTGATACTAGACGAAACGGAAATGGGCTGTGGCCGGACAGGCCAATTTTTTAGTTTCGAGTTCGCAGGCTTATCGCCGGACATCATTGTGATGTCGAGGTCTCTGAGCGGCTGTGGTTTGCCGTTGTCAATGCTGCTGATTAAAGATGAGGTCGACCATACTTGGCCTGTGCAGCACGCCGGTACGGAAAAGACTGACATTGCGTTTGCGGCTGCGGCCGCTGCCATCGACATCTATTGGCGCGATTGCCTCCTCTCGGAGGAGGTTCAGCGCTTGGGAGAGCTTGCGCGAAGCCGGCTCAACGCCATTGCGTGCCACCACGGGACCAGCTTTTCTGTTCGGGGGAGGGGGCTGGCGTTGGGATTTGATTGCCAGTCATCGGAAATTGCAGAAGCGACCAGACGCAAGGCCTTCGCGAGAGGTCTATTTATTGAACGATGCGCCTCGGCTGGTCAGGTCATACAATTCTTGCCGGCACTCACGATTGACACCGAGACTCTCAATAGCGGCCTTGAAATATTCGAAGAGGCCTTGGCAGAGGCCCTGGATCAAAGAGGGACTTCGAGATGTAAATCCCGGCGGGGTAGAGACAAAGATGATGTGACTTGACCTGGCACTAAACTGCGTGTCGGCATTTTGTCCGGCCAGTAGGGGTAAGCAATGGACGACCAGATCACGAAGCCAATGCCTTTGCGGTGAGATGGGCACCACCGGAAGTAGAGTGGTGGTGCTGAAAAGGGGTCTGCAAGCAGGCGAAAGGTTGCGCACATGTGGCATAAGGGCAGAACTCTTTCGAGTGAAGAGCAGTTTGGCCGAAAAATACATGAGACCCCAGCCGCTACTGGAGGCAAACTCAATGGGAAGTCAAAGTATCGAAACGTCGTGAGCCGTTGTAGAGGCGCAGGACGATTAAAATAATTGTGCTGCGTGCGGCGGCTCGGGAAACGTTTGGTGAACGACTCCTGCGTTCCTCGAGAACTGCAAGCTGAAGTGAAATAAGTTCGCGTTCGGCTTGTGGTTTGCCAAACAAGAGTTGCGAGTTTTGATTTCGATCAGGTCAATGTGAATGACATCAGTCTCGTTTCATCTCGCGCGCACATGCGTACGAGCGGCATCCCACCACTTAGCCTGTAGAGCGCCCACAGGAAAAGGTAGTACGGCATTCAGTTTCCAGAGCGTAGCTTGTTTGATTGTTATAACGTGCGAGGTAACTCATGACGGTCGACGAACCTGCGGCAGCAGTGTGCGCACGCATTCCGGTGCATGTCTCACGGTCCATTCCAATATACGACACCATGGCCGCCCAGAAAGATATCAACCTGTTCATGGGGTTCGATTTTCATGAATATGTCTCAGTTACCCAAGCAATTCCGACGAAAGGGCGAACATTTCCAAACTTTCGGCCTGATCGATCGACTATTCGCCCCGGCGAGGGATATTGGGTGGTTGGCCTCGACAAGAACAGCGAGGTCGTACTTACAAATGCTACACGGCTGTATGACCTTTCTCACAGTAACTTTGCGGAGCATCTTCGGTCGCTGAAAGCATTTTACAGTGACCCGATCGTCCAGGCCCATATTAATGACTATTGTGCTTGCATGGCCCCTACCGCAGAGGAAATGACTGGAAGAATAGCCTATAATGGAGATCTTTGGGTGCGCGGGGATTTCAGGGAGCAGGGTGTCGCGAGGATGATAGCCCGAGTTACACACCGGTTATCGTATGCTATTTGGGCCCCCGATTTCTTATGCGCGCTTGTGGCTCGCTGGCGAGTGGATAAAGGACTTCCGCACTACCCTCATCATGAATCCGGCGGGTCGATCTTGCGGCTTGCTGAAGAGGATATTGCTGAGGATAATTCGCTAGTGTGGGTAACAGGCGACGAGCTAAAAAGTGAAGTTTACCAGTGCTCTAAGGATCTTTTTGCCGCGCCATCAAATGGTTCGTGGTTCGAGACAGCGGGCGGTTGATTCCGTGGTGTCCGCTACCGTAATTGGATGCCGATCGTGAATTTGGCGAGGTGGCGCACCAATCAGGTTCAGAGTCGACTGCGAGACCTTTGTTCAGCGGAGCAGTCGCTTGCAGGAGAGCTCGACCGTAAGAGCGCAAGCGAGCAAATCGAAGTCATCTACCTCCTTCAAAGTGTAGATATCGGCATTCCGTGGCCAAAGCAGCCGCCGGCCTAAAAACTGGGCCTGAGATGTGTGTTTCACACTCCGTGCCGGGACGAACCGGTCACGTTCCGCTGATACAACAACCGGCGTTGGTTACGGCCCCGTCAAGCTTGCGAGTGCGGCGCGGCAATCTGGGTAGGAAGTCGTATTGCCTCATGTACTGATGCTTCCGGGTGCGATCGGTTGCCTCATTTAATTTGCTCCTGGCTTGAGTTGAGGAGGAGGCCGGGTGCGGAGATGGCCGGGGTTTCGGAGCGCCCGGCCTCCTCCGCTGGTACCTCGCACGTCATTGGGGTGTTGTGACCTCGTACCCCGGCGGCATTTTCTCGCTACGAGCGAACAGCAGCGCATTCGCTTGCTCGCTGCGCCAGGATTGCAGCCGACGTTGAAGGGTTCGAAGAAGCTTGTTCGGATAGGCTCCAGGATATTCCATCTGCAAGCGCGAGAGCAGTTCGCTACCAGTCCGCCAAGGCTCAGCTTCAAACCATTTTCGCAAATCTGGCGTTGCTCGGATGAGCGGGGCGGGACGACGTCGGCCTCTTTTCGCCTTCACGAGTGGCCGATCCGTCGGTCGCATGGCTCCGTCCTTCCAGGCCGTGCGCAAGCTTGCCAGGAAGCGATCGATCGGTTGCGATGCCACAGCAGGATGGCCGATTGGTTGGGTATCAGCGAGGGCCGCGAGGCGCTCCTGCACGTCGCGGATGTCGCGCAACAACGCGACTGGATCGAGAGCGGCATAGATTTCTTGGAGGTGATGGCGGACAGCGTCAGGCGTGCGGGCGTCCGCCGCCAGGCGCTGGTGTGGTGTAGCCGGCGCGCTGTATGTCTTCGGTACACGGGCACCTTCGCGCTGCTTGGCTATCAATTTGAACGAGGGTTGGAAGAAGTTCACGAACAGCCGCGCCGATCGATAGAGTTCAGCCAGCAGCTTGGCCGCTTCCAGGCCCTCGAACCGACGATAGCCGACTATCCTGCGCACGACGGCGCCGTTCTTCTGCTCGACGAACGCCTGGTCATTTTTTCGGTAGGGCCGGCAACGCGTGAAGACGATGTTGGCCGCCTCGAGTAGGCTTTCAGCGTCTCGTTTATAAACACCGTATCATTGTCAGTATCGAAGCCGAGCAGCGCAAAAGGCGATTGTTTGCGCAATTCCGTCAGCACCGTGCTCAACAGCGTCCGTTCGCGCACGATCAGAGGAGCGCACTCCGTCCAGCCGGTAGCAATGTCGGTGAGCACGAGGGCCTGGATGAAGCTGCCGCGCGCAGATGGACCGCTATGCGCGACAAGGTCGGCCTCGACGAATCCGGGCGCCGGATCATTCCAATCTGCCGACGTCCTTATTGGAACACTGCGACGCAACGAGTGCGTCGCGTGCCGCCGACGCTTGCGACCTAATCCTTCTCGGACCCGCACCAATGCGCGGTCGATCGTCGCAGCGCTCATTGCCAAAAGTTTGTCGCGGATCTCGGGGGCAAGGTCGAGGTGGCCATGCCGTTCCATCGCCTCAATCAACGCAGGCATTAACGCCTTCAGCCGCTTCCCGCAGATCCGGTCTGACGCCTCCCAAAGGAGCACGAGCGCGTTGTGTTCTACCTCATTATACATTCGACGTCGCGCCCTTCGGCTTGGGCGCGCGTCTTCCTGACCTCGAAGTAGTCGCATCGCATGCTTGCGATGGAATCCGGTGATGTCGACGAACTCGTCCAATATCCGCGTCTTCTTCGCGCGATCCGAACGCCGATAGCGCGCGCCTGCTGCCGCCGTCAGTTCCTTCCGCGTTGCCATGCTTAGCCACCCCATCTTCGCCCCCGCTCGCTCCCGATCCAAGGGAGCAATTTACGTGAGGCAACGGCTCAGCATCCGGTAACAATTAGGGCGAGGCAATGCGCTCTTCCATCCAGATGGTCGCGCTATATGCGAGGCTTAAGCGTTTTTACGCGCCGATAAAAAACGCAGCCGCGAAAGTGATAAAACACGTGGTGCGGCAAACTTCCGTGACCATCATGAACCTCAGCCCCGGCCTGTTGGATCACGTGTCTGGGCTTTCGCGAAGATGCGCTCGGCGGTACGAAGATGTTCCGCAGATAGTTTTGGTGCAGCCTGAGATTACCGCACCTTGCGGCAGCAAGCTGTGGGCCCTGTGTTTCGCGAGTTAGGAGAGAAGCATGTCAGTGCCGGCCTGGGTAGCTCCGGCCCTGATCATACCACGTAGCGCCGGAATGGCTTTCGTTCGCCGAATAGAAGCGGACAGCCGTAACAGGTTCATCGTCGGCAGGGCCATTAGCAATGAGATTTCCCCTGGTTGGTTCAAACCAAATTGTGAAAATGGAGACAAGATCCGACAGCAGGACCGCTGATCCATGCGTCAGCTCATGGAAGGGGAGCGACAGCAGCCGTATCGGGCGCTTCACGGAGACTCCTCTAACAAGGCGCCGCCCTCAAGAAGGTCTCCGGAAAGGAGTGCGTCACGCGCCCACCAGAGCGAATAGGCGCTCCTGGTACGGTCTTAACAGGGGCCGGGCGCACGGGAACATTTTGAGGAAGAAGACCCATGGCCAACCTGCCCTCGTGGGTTTTTCGGACTGCAAATATCGCCTTTCGGCCTTTGCGAGTTCGTCATACCTCAGGAGTTCGAAAATCTCGCTGAGCGGTGCAATGTGAGGTTCAATTCTGGCAACGCTCTCCTCAGCTGCGATACTATCGCAGACGCGTCGCATTGCAGCTGCCGCAGCCCGCATGGAGTGATTGGCCTAAACGACCGTGGAGATGCGCGCATCGCGATAGGCGGAGACTGGCGTTCGGTAGTATGTCGTCGGAACGATCACGACAGGAAGCCGGTTCTCCCACTTGTTGGCGAACGAAAGCACCTCGTCCGCGACACTCTTTCGCGAGTGAATCAGGATAGCATCCGCTCCCGCGTCGGCATAAGCGTGGGAACGTACGATGGCTTCGTTCAGTCCGTGCTCGGCGATCAGCGCTTCAATCCTGGCGACGAGAATAAGAGTTTCGCCGACTGCATCCTTTACAGCCCGCAGACGACCAGAGAACTCATCGACATCGGCGAGTGGATGCCGCTCTCCAATGAGGGAGTTGAGCTTCGGCAAGCAGCTGTCCTCAAGCGAGAGCCCCGCCGCGCCAGCCTGACGCAGTTTGCGTGCGAGAAGGCGCGCATTATTGAAATTGCCGAAGCTCCATCCCCGTCCACGAGCACCGGTATCTCGGTCGTATCCACGATGCGTTCGACGCTCTCGACGAGCTGGCTTCATGAAGCTTCGTTGGCATCGCGAAAGCCCAACGAGCTGGCGATCGACAAACCAGACGCCCAGAGCCCCTTGAAGCCCAAGCGCTTGGCGATTTTAGCCGAAAGGCCATCATGCGCCTCCATCAGAAACGAGAGCTTACCAGTGGAACAGATCTCTGCCCGACGCCCTTCGACAGCCGGTCGCCGCGTGTATTCATCATCTGCGGTTGGCTGGATGGCTTGTGGTTGACATTGCATGCACAAATCCTGGAAGCCGAGCTTCGATCGGCGCAAAGTCGTTGATCATATCCTTTTGGATTGACAGCGATCAATGACTAGCTTTGGTAGTTTATTTTGACGTAAAGAGCTTTCATGATGCAAAGAATTGACGTGATACGTAAAGTCGTCGTTATGAGTTCATGGGCGTTGATCCCGCTCTCTGGCGCAACGCCTTAGTGACGGGTGATATCCGGTTCACAGAGTTTGATATCGATCGGTGCGATTGTCGCAATGCAGTTTGTAGCGTTTATGACATATGGTGAGAGCTTCTCGATATGGCCGGCTTGAGACCGCCGCCGCGCGAGAGCGGAGCCGCTATCTCCGAAGAACTTGCTCTGATTCGGCGATAGTTTGCCTGCGCGGATGAATGGTACGGCATTTGCTGATGCATTCCTGTTCTCTTAAGCCCAGGAAAAAGTCATGGCCGATGTCCAAGAGAAACTGGTTGTACTATCGGAACGCGAAAAACAATGTTTGCGGTGGGTCGAGAAAGGGAAGTCATCCTGGGCGATCGGGGTCATCCTGAACGTCAGCGATAACACCGTTAACTTTCATATCAAGAATGCGATGCGAAAGCTCGAGACGAGCACCCGGACCCAGTGTGTCGTCAAAGCGCGGCGTCTGGGTCTTTGTAGACCACGGTTCGCGGTGGGGCTAATGAGCCCGTAGATTGATGGGGCGAAAAGCGAGGCAAATTGCGCCCCGCGAACTAAACTGGGGATCGAAGAGGCGCTGATACCATAAACATGGCGTGCCTCCATGTCCTAGCCTTTAATGGTGAAGCGCAACGCGGACGAGCGAGCCGACGTAGTGCCGCCGGCCCGTCATGCTCTTGAAAGATCGAGACGGTGAGCCCGACCCGAATCGTCTATCTCCCTGTGCGAGCCCCTTGGCCATATGCCTGTCACAGGTTGAAGTCCGGTGGCTAGCCAGACGGCTTGGACGGCGTCGGCGGGACTTTGGGGTGGCAGTGGAAGTCGGAAGACGCATTTCCAAAACGTGCTTCTGGTAGACGTTGCTCGAACTCTAGGGGTGTACAAGCCTCACCAATCGGGTGATGCTCACGGAGCTTTGCCGGTTTGGTGAACGATCTTCGGGGCACCAATCACCAGCTGGTCTTTTGGGTGATTAGAGCGGCGTGTGCTGCACGCACAATCCTCCTGTGAACCGTTAGCCGAAGCAACCGAAGCGGAGGCTAAAGCGTCATCAGGATCCTGCGGCCTGGAATTCGCGCCAGATACGTTTCTAACGTTCGCGTATTGAGCATAGCTAGGCAATTCGACAAAAAAAGCGCAAGCCCTTCGCATCGAGCTCGCGGCCTTAGTTGTCATCACTCTTGATGATCGGAAGACTCTTCGCTAGATCACCAGCGTTCAGTAAGGAGGTGCCGCCGTGGCAATGGGTATTGTGAAGTGGTTCAATCCGAGCAAGGGTTATGGGTTCATCAGACCCGAGGATGGAAGTCCCGATGTGTTCGTGCACCTCAGTGCCGTTGAAAAAGCTGGTTTCACCACCCTCGAAGAGGGAGCCCGCGTAAGTTATGAGCTCAAGACGGGGCGTACGGGCAAGATGTCGGCCGAAGATCTCCGCGTTGGCTGAATTGACCCAGCCGATGCGTCCAAAATGAGAGTACGGCTTGTCTCGAGCTGATGAGGGTATTTGTCTGGGGGGATGTCTCGCTGACGTGCCCCCTTTTACGCAAGATAGATTCGGCTTACCCGCGGAGCATGAAATTGTGATGGAGGTGAAGCGCTGGTCACCCAGGAGCCATCAGCTTGTCGTGCGACAAAAAGGGTCTCTCTCCGCCGCCCAGCAGGCCATCCTGGCGCCGGTGCGGGGATCTTTTCACCACGAGATCTGAGTAAGATGAACGCGTCAGTATAGCTCCGCGCGGTGCTCTGGCTGTGGGTCCGGCGCGTTTTCTCGGGCTGAATTGCGTGCTGAAGAGTCTGCGTCAGTCTGTGTGTTGGTAAGCACCACCTGAGACGAGACGTCGCGTGAGTTTCGCAAGCATTCGCGAATTGCTGATCAAGGGGCTCTTGAGACTTCTAGCGAGTCACGATCATCTCACGGGGGCCTGGACATTCATCAAAGCCGCCTTGCTAAGTAGGAACGATTGTTCCGCATCACCATGCTCCGTAAACAAGGACGGCATCGCTACAATGGCAAACTTGCGAGAAGCTGATGGGCTTCGCCGCTGGCCGCAAAAAAGCGGCGCTCCAGTTGCTGCATTCGGCCTTTCCGTCACGGGCTACGATCATACTAACGAGGTGTTCAGACCTACACCGGCAGCTTTGCCAATCTTCTGGCGGGGGGGCGGGACGCGTAAGAGCACAAAGCAATGCGTTCTGCTTTGCTTGTTATCGAGCTGCGGCGCAAAGTTCCTGAGGCGAAGAAGCCGTGTCTGATCCCGATCGGCGGTGTTACCTCGAGCAACGTCACTCAGATCGAATCCGAAGCCGCGCGTCGATAGGACGGCCGGCCGAGATCATGATGTAACCCTTGTTAATTCACGACTCCAGGGAATCCTCTACCCCTCGGCCCTGCGCCACCAACGACTTGAGTCGGTGATGTGATCGAGTCGAGCGGCAACGTGTTGTTCTCAGTCGTCGCTTCTCGCTCCTCGCCAAGCAGTCCGAGGTGAGTAATAACGCCCGACGAAGTCCAAGGCTTCTTTTCGTTAGATCCAGTTACGACAAAACGTCGCTTTCGGGCTTCCCGGATAACGGCTTGTGAGTTCTTCACGGACTGCGAGCTCCGTCCGATGCTCGGTTACTGATTGTTACCCACTGCTTTTCGCGGCGGCGTTGCACTGAGGAGGGAATTCGCATGGCCTCCCGGTACTTCGCGACCGTGCGGCGGGCAATATCAATTCCAGACGCGCGCAAGCGTTCCATGATGGTATCATCTGACAGGGGCGCAGACGGTTCTTCCGAATCGATTAGCTGCTTGATGTGGTGACGCACGGCCTCGGCCGAATGCGCCTCGCCGCCGTCGGCCGAGGCGATCGATGCCGTGAAGAAATATTTTAACGCGAATGTGCCGCGAGTTGTCGCGATGTATTTGTTCGCGGTGACGCGCGACACCGTGGATTCATGCATCTGGATGGCCTCCGCGATGTCCTTCAGATTTAGCGGCCTTAAGTGCGCCACACCATGGGTGAAGAAGCCGTCCTGCTGGCGCACGATCTCGGTCGCGACTTTCAGGATGGTGCGGGCGCGCTGGTCGAGCGCGCGCACCAGCCAGGTGGCGTTCTGCAGCGCCTCGGTGAAATACGACTTGTCGCCTTCCTTGCCGATTTTCTTCGACAGCTCGGAATAATATGTCTGGTTCACCAGGACACGGGGCAAAGTGTCGCTGTTGAGCTCCACATGCCACCCGTCATCAGGTCCCGGTCGGACATAGACATCAGGCATTATGGTCTGAAGCCGCGCCGAGCCGAACTTCAGACCCGGCTTGGGATTGAGGCGCCTGATCTCGCCGATCATGTCGGCAATGTCTTCGTCATCGACGCCACAAAGTGTGCGCAGGCTCTCCATGTTGCGCTCGGCGAGGAGATCGAGATGCTCGACGAGGGCCTGCATCGCGGGATCGTAGCGGTCGAGCTCGCGGAGCTGGATCGCCAGGCACTCGCTGAGAGACCGCGCACAGACGCCGGGCGGATCGAATTTCTGCAGCACGGCAAGAACGCCCTCGACGTCCTCTTGCGTTGCGCCAAGCCGCTCGGCTGCCCGGCCGAGATCGGACGGCAGGTAGCCGGCCTCGTCCACGAGGTCAATCAAATACTGCCCAATCATCCGCTGCGTGGGCGAAGTGAGGGCGACCGAGAGCTGCTCGGCGAGAGAGCCCAACAATGTTGTCTCGGCAGCAACAAAAGCTTCAAGATTGTAGTCTTCGTCACCGTAGGAGCCGCCGCCCCATTCGGTATAAGTGGTCGGCGCGGCATCCTGAGCGTCGCGTGGGCCCGCCTCGGCCGTCTGTTCGGCGCTGACCTCACCCACCCCACTTGGGGATTCGACGCCAGCTCCCTCGCCACTGGTGCGCTCGAGCAGAGGGTTGCGCTCGAGCTCCTCCTCCACGAAGGCCGTGAGATCGAGGTTGGACAATTGCAGCAGTTTGATGGCCTGCATCAACTGCGGCGACATGACCAATGATTGCGAATGCCGGTACTCTATTCTCTGCGCAAGCGCCATGGAGCAAGAACCAATACTGAACTTAGCCGAGGTTCCTTCATCTAGTCAGGAGCTGATCGACGCGCTTTGATGTCGCGCAAAAGCAGAGGCGAGGTTGGACTTCTGTGCAAGCGGGTTGGAGGACGGCAGCTATGCCGTAGGACTCTAGAGTAATTGAAAGCCGCTGCGAATGCTTGCGTCGTTCCAGCAAAACGCGATTTTCGCTTCTACGAGCACTGCCGGCGCGTCTGATTCTGAATGTCTTTTTAGCACTGGGTCCACCGGTGCTTTACCTGGCCTGACTTCCGCTTAATCGTGCTCTAAATGGCTATGAGGAACCAGAAGTCACCGCTCTGTGAGGGTCCTCAGCTCGCCCGCGAGTGCCAATGGGCAAACAGGGTGTTGCCTTTCCCACGAATCAAATTTGAGAATGCCTTAGCCCATTGGAAGGCAAGACCGGCCAAGGGAGCGAGTACGTCTTCAGCTGCGTGAAGCCGCGCATCGCCTCGGGAACACCCTCCTTATAGCCGAGCCCAGATTGCTTGATCCCGCCGAAGGGCGTCATTTCCGTCCGATAACCGGAGACTTCCCATACGTTCACGCTTCCTACGTCGAGACCATTGATCAATCTCGTGACATGCCCCGGTTAGAGCAAACACCCGCGGAAAGTCCAAACTTGGTCGCGTTCGCAATTGATATAATTTGATCGATATCGTTTGGGCAACGGATGATTGGCAGCACGGGCCCGAATGTCTCTTCAACAACAAGTTCGGAGGTTTCCCGAACATGATTCAGGAGCGTAGGTGGATGAAATGCGCCGTGAGGCCGACTGCCCAGTAGCCGGACCGCACCATCATCAATCGCGCCGGCGAGACGTCGAGCGATAAGTCGAGCGGCCTCTTGGCTGATCACGGTCCCGACGTCCACAAATAGATCGCTGGGGTCGCCGGTCATAAGCTGCCGCATGTAATGGAGCGCGCGATCTGCAAAATCCATAGCGATAGTTCCGGTCACCAGCGCCCGCTTGACGGCTGTGCATCGTTGACCCTAATTCTTGATTGCACCTTGGACTGCTAAATACGCTGCGCGTTCGGGATCAGCATCCTCAAGAACGATGATTGGGTCGTTCCCTCCGAGCTCAAGTATGAGCTTCCGGCCCGCTCGGCGACGTGGCGATGTATCGCTCCGCGCAAACGGACCGTAAATGTCACCAGCTCCGCATCTGGGTCGGTGAACATAGCACCTTCCAACGACTTGGGGTTCCCGTGAGGATTGAAAGCATTTCCTCTGGCAGTCCCTGCTCAAACAGTATCCTGCCAAGTGCCAGGGCGGTCAGTGGAGCTCGCTCGGATGGCTTTAGGACGACGCGATTGTTTGTCGCTATGGCGGGAGCAAGTTTATGGCTGACAAGATTGAGACGATGATTGAATGGGTTGATTGCGGAGATCACGCCGACAAGAGGCCTGCGGCGCATGGCAAAGATGCGTCGTTCGTGAGGAGTTGTGATGTCACATGGATAGATCTCGCGTTCGCTCTGGATCATGGCATGGGCGGCAAATGACCAGACGTCGCAGGCGCGTTTGGTCTCATGCAGGTCGTCTTTCAGGCAGAGACCGGTCTCCGACGTAATTAGCCGAGCAAACTGATCCTGATCTCGTCTGACCGCGCTTTCGGTTCCAAGGAGAATATCCGTCCGTTCGCGTCGGGTCAGCTTAGGACGAGTTCGCGCCGCCCACCTGAAACGCTTTCCGTACATGTTCCGGTCGTGCCTGTGGCACTTTGCCTACAAGCATTCCCGTGAAAGGATTCCTGGCTTCGATCGTCAGGTCCGAATGGGAAGGCGAACCTGCTATGATCATCGGCTGATAGTCTTCATCGAATTCAGGCGTGCGATAGCTTAACCAGGATGTGACTCTGAGATTATCGGAATGTGACGCGTCTTTGTGGGGAATAAATGCCCTGGCGGCGAGCGGCGTCGCCGGAGCGATTGTTTGAGGGCAGGTCGCTTTTGAAGGGGTTGCCGTGTAAGCCAGGCGCGGGATGGCCAGATTCGAACATGGAGGCTTCCGGTGCATCAACACTTTCTTTTACCATGCTGGTGCTGGCTCGCTGCCCCGGTTGTGAAGCGCTCGCTGGAATGTGGTTTTGTTCTGAAGAGGCGAATATCGGGAGGTAACGCGCGGGAGCCGCGACGGATGCTGCCGATTGACCTTACAAACTATGAAGTGAGGGCCGGTCGTCCTTAGGCATTGCTGCGTGACACCTATGAGATTATCTGATCCCTTACAAAGGGTGGAGGTGCGATACCCGCAAGCGGAGGCGACGGCCTCGAGTGAAGATGTTCGTGAAGTCGAGAGCTGGCCGCCAGTTGAAACATAGCCTTCGTTGTCCAGCACCACGTGGATCAGATTGTGTGGGCTTGCATAGCCAATGGTGGACAGAGCCCCCATGTGCATCAGTACGCTGCCATCTCCATCCAGTGCCAGGACCGTTCTGGCAGGCGAAGTAAGCGCGAGTCCTGCCGCTATCGCGCCACAATGTCCCATCGAGCCCTGGACATATAAATTCAGCGCACGATCCCGGACCCGGAACAGCTCACGAGAGATAAATCCGGACGTAGAAACAATGAGGGTATCTGAGTCGATCTGCTTGCAAATCGACTCGACGACTTGCCCGACACTGAGGCTACAGTCGATCGTGTCAGGCGAACGTTTTGCTGTGCTGCAGCTGGATAGCTGGCCACTTCGAAATAGCAGCGCAAACGGCGCGCCTTTGCGAAATAATGCGCCGCTACGCGCGAGGGCGCGATCCACGCCTACATCAGTCCCATCGAAGTCGCACCACTCGATAGAGAGCAAGTCTAGGAGGGCTGTTGTTTTGGCCCCCATAATCGTGTGTTGTGGCTCATCCACGGGCTCATCGGGGTGACCGCGGACGGATAATAGGAGCAGGACCGGTATTTCGCTGACCATCAATAATGACGTCAGCGGATTAATGATATTTCCGAAACCGGAGTTCTGAAGCGCCACGACTGCTCGTCGACCTGTCAGCACCGCGCCGGCCGCCAAGGCAATCGCACTGCCTTCATTGGCTGCAGGAATTGCCAAGAGTCCAGGCTCACGAGCCGCTTCCTCAAACAGGTCCGCAAAGTTTGAGCAGGGGACGCCGGAGAAGAGACTGTACCCAGCCGTCCGGAGCTTGGATAATAGAACGGTCGTCTCAATCGGCATATCGCACTCAGCAATTAAGGAAGAGCAGCGGCAGGATCAATGCCGCTTTAAAGCCCACTTGAATCTCAGGCGGCCTTTCGGGCGACAACCAAGCTGCGGTTGCAGATGGATTTGTGGTACTCAAAATGCTGGAAGCCCGTGTCCTCAAGCATCGTGCGCATGTCTTCGAAGCTGTAACAGCAGCCCTCATATCCTGTCCTGAGCAGCACCGAATATTCTGCTTCAGCAGCCGGAGACGGATAGCCTCCACGGTCGTCGGGGTGGCAGCTGAAAATCGCCACGCGCCTGCTGGCACGAGGAGCCTCGTGAGACTTGTTCAAGAGAAGGCGGACCTTGTCTGATCCCAATTGTGAAGAACGTGCGAATAAAGATGAAGGGGCGCGTCCCTTGGCAGCGGGTAAACGAACATATCTCGAGCTTTGACTTGAGCGCGATCTGGGTAAAGAGTCCGATCCGTGAAACATGTCCGCCCAAGCTGATCAACGGGCGGCCGTCCCAAAGCCGTTGCTGTGAGTGGGGGACAGCGCATCAGCAAATAAGAAGAATACACGCCCGATCCGCCGCCCACATCGAGGACGGAAGTGTCATCCGTGCAATCAAGAAGAGTTGCGAGGTGTGGAGCAAAAATCCGCCCTCGCTCCTCCATCCCGCGTGTATTCAGATTGGCGAAATCGTCGGTCTGCATCAGGGCGTCTCAGCTCTTTGTCACCCCGCGCTCAACGTGCCAGGTGTCGGCGCCTCCATCTCGCAACATTTCGTAAAGCTCCCGAACAGAAGGCTTGTACTTCATCGTTGCAATATACGATGCGACGCTATCCGGGGATTTGTCGCTTAGATAGCGAACGGACGCCGGGGTTGCGTGTACCCGGCCGGCTTCGCTTGTGATGAGACCCCATGATTGAAAGAGGCGAAGCATGGTCCGCGTCGGACGCTCCCGAAGGGAGAAATGGACCCGAAGCTCATCCTCTCACCGCGTGACCATCGAGATAAGTGAAAAGATAAAGCCACGACACAGCCGCAATATAGAGATTCGCCGCGTAGGAGCTGTCGCGCCACTTGATTATCTGCGCAATGTCGGGGGCGAAAACAGGGCCATCGGGCCGGCCTCGAAAAGATGACAGGGCGCTAGATGATAGTACAGGAGGTTGCATGGTCGAATGTCCCTCTCAGAATAAATTGCATTCAGGGCAGACGATGTCGCGCGTCAGGCCGGCAAACCTCACGCCTTGAGGAAGTGGGGCAGCACTGAAAGAGGCTGAAGAGGCGGGGAGGTGGAGCGGGCCGATCGGCAGCCCGAGTCCCGGAGATATCTTCAGTCACGTCTGAGGCGGCGTGCTGGGCGAATGCGCGTCCTAGTCATTATACGCTTCCATGAGGTAGAGAGCTCCTGTTGCATCCGACAGCTGACGGCACGCAAGCGCTCGCCGCGATCTGCAGTAACACACGTCTTTCCACTGGATCAATTGCGAGCGTTGGTAGTTGACTAGGCAGAACAGAGCGACGCGTTGCCTCCATCGCAGAGTCTAGCCGCATTCGCCTAGTTGAATCTTGTTCGGCAGGTAGCCGAGCGGGCAAGCGGACGCTTTGTCTCATTCCGCACATTTTCTGGTCGGTGCTTCAATGCGCTTAATGCGTCGAACGAGACGCAAAGTCTATCTGGTCCTTGTCTCGCGTTATGAATTTCTCGCCGGACGCGATTGGTACGATTGTTGCTGCGCTGAGCTCAGTTCCTCTACGAGAGCGAAAGAGCGCATACGACCTTGTCTTCATCTAGCTGTTCCTACATCGTGCTCAAAATCGCCAGTTCACCCCGCCGTGGACAGGCAAGCGCCGGCCACTTAATGGCATTTTGCCTCTTCGAGCCAGATGTTGCGTGTCCTAGTCATTGTCGCTCAGGTCCACGGGATTTCCGCCTTGCTCAGGCTCGATTCCGAGTACCGGCTACAGAACGGACCCTTGATCGCTATACCGTGGCCGATGGAGTACCCACGGCCTGCTAGGCAGCGGCTCGCTCGCTCGTCGAGATGCGAATTCGGCACGTGATATTTGGCGCACCGATATGGATAGCAAAAGGAAACAATCCCGGAGGGTATTATCACATCTGAGGGTCGTCGACATCGGCAGCTCGGACGCCAGCAGCTATTGCGCTCGATTGTTCGCAGGCTTCGGTGCAGACGTTCAGAAAATTGAGCCGCCGGGGGGAGATCGAATGCGCTGTACTGCACCACCCGCTCCCAAGGGCCACAGGGCGTGGTTCGCATTTCTCAATTTCAACAAATCAAGCACTGTTATCGATCCTGCCGGGGCTGGTGCGATTGCCCGACTAACTGCACTCATCGAGGATGGCGATGTCTTGATCGATGGTCGGGATGTTGATTCCGCGAATTGCCCGCCCATTGATGTCGCTGCGGTCCGTGACCGCCACTGCGTCCTGATGCACATTGAGGCGAGCTGGTTCGGGCGTGAAGGGCCCTGTGCAGACTTCGCGGCGACGGATTCGACTGTCCGTGCGCTTGCTGGCCTCATCAAGCTGGTTGGGCCGGTAGAGGGACCGCCTTCGCACGCTCCCGATTGCCAGACCGGTATTCTTGCCGGCCCTTGGGGATTTATTGCGGCAGCTTCTTCGGTGATTGCTCGAATGCGGGACGAGCAGGGCCGCAGGTGGTCACTCAGTATCTTCGAATCGAGCCTCGCTGTCAGCGAAAGCCACATCTTTGAGGCATCGGCGCGCGGCGAAGTCGTACGCCGTATTGGCATCAATCGATTCTGGCCGATCTTTCCAGCGGGTATCTACGAAACAAAAGAAGGATGGCTAGGCGTTACGACCTTCACACCCGCTCAGTGGACAGCGTTTTGCGATATGCTCGACCTTTCCGAACTTGGAGATAATCCGGATCGCCTCCTCGGCAGCGATCGTCTGCAGAACGTCGAACAGGTTGAACAAGAGTTTGTACCGAGATTGAACGCGCGTACAGCGGAGCAGTGGTTCTCCGAGGGGCGTAAACGTAAGAGTCCTGTCGTGCCAGTCCCCGAAATGTCTGATCTTATCCAAGACACTGAGAGGAAAGAGCGCGGCGCGATCTTGCCTGTTCTCCTTGGCAACGAGGAAGGACTAACCGCCGGCTCGATGCAACGCTTCACGCAAACTCCGCCACGGCGAGGTGGCAGGGTTCCGCTTCCCGGCGAGCAGCAACCTACTGCCAACGTCCAAAGGCATCTGCCTCTACCTTCAGGGGCCTGCGCTGATGCCGGACGGCCGCCGTTGGATGGGGTCCGCGTGATTGACTTATCGATGGGCTGGTCAGGACCCTTGTGCACGCGCATCCTGGCGGATCTTGGTGCGGACGTCATCAAAATCGAGGCGATCCAATATCGGGATTGGTGGCGTGGCGTAGACAGACGCCCAGCTTTCATCGAAGACAAAATGTACGAGCGGGCGCCATGCTTCTGCATCGTGAACCGGAACAAGCGCTGCATGACACTCGACCTCACGCGGCCACGAGGTCTTGCTCTTGTTAAGCGGCTTTTGGCGGAAACGGATATTGTCGTCGATAATTATTCAGTGGATGTCCTGCCGAAGCTCGGACTAGGCCTGGATGTGCTGCTAGCGCTCAACGCTCGACTGGTTAAGCTGTCGATGTCCGCTTTTGGCGTGAATAGCAATCAACGCGATTGTCGGGCTTACGGCTCGACTCTCGAACAAGGGTCAGGCCTGCCGGGTCTCGTCGGAGAGTGCGATATGCCGCCCGTGATGCGCCATGTTGCTTTGGGAGATGCTATCCGGGGCTTGAACGGCTACGCCGCGGTTCTGATTGCGTTGATTTATGCTCGTGATTCCGGACAAGGCCAGCATATTGACCTTTCGCAGACCGAATGCATGCGGTCATTTGCTGCGCCATGGCTCACTATCCACTCGATCGACCGTAAGCCGCCGAAAAGGTACCGCAACCGACATCCGCAGTTCGTGCCTCATGGCTGCTTTCGGTCCGCGGGCGAGGATAACTGGCTCATAGTAGCCGCCACCGACAACGACATGTGGCAGAGACTTGCAATTCTTATTGGTCGACTGGACTGGGCGATGGACGCATCGCTTAATTCTGCGGAAGCACGCCGTAGCATTGAGGACGACATCGAGAACGCTATCGAGGCCTGGACGCGTACCCGTGACGCAGATCAGACGATGTTCGAATTGCAGACGGTAAGGGTTGCGTCCGGCGTAACTCGGCATCCAATCGATCTGCTCCAGGATCCCCGCCTAACGTCGCGTGGATTTCTGCAAAAAGTCGAGCGCCCCTTCATAGGCGCGCATCTACAGCCATCAATGCCGATTTGCGAAGGGGACAAACCCTACGATTCGTGCGGCGGCGCCTACGTTGGGGCGACACAACAACGAGATCGTGAGCGAGCTTCTCTAAGCTCTCCGATAGCGATGTTGCTGAGTTAGCGAGAGAAGGCGTCATCGAGACGGAAATACTCTGCAAGGGGCGTTAAAGGCAAAGGATCGGTCTTCAGGATTACCGGCCAGGTACTGGGTCGGAATGCGGCTGTTGTATGTGATGATCCCGCCGCAATCTCGCGCCCTAAGCGAAAGGCGTGACGGGATCACGAGAGGGTTCACATGGACAGCGCAAAGAGTATCGATGGCATGTTCTAACCCAGCCCATGCCGATCTCTCATCGACCTCCGTCGCGGCGCTTCAAGAGAGCAGCCGTAGGGGATCCTAGAAACACATAACTGAGTGAGCGTGCCATTATGTTAGATCGATCAGGTCCAAACCGCGTGGTCATGGTGCTGTTTGGCGGGCTCCGACCCGATCTTATTAGTCCATCGCGGACGCCGAACTTGGATAGACTAAGGCTCCGCGGTACCATGCTAGCGCGGCAGCGCACCGTCTATCCCAGCGAGACCCGGGTTTCACTGACGAGCCTGATCACAGGCGCGACCCCGGATCGTCATGGCATTATCGGTAACAGGTTTCTTGATCGCGTGGCAGCAGCGCCGCGCTTGATCGATACGGGCGACGACCGCCTGATTGAGGACCTCGATGCCTCGAGCGGCGGGCATTTGGTCGGCGCGCCGTCGCTAGGCGAAATTCTCGCGGCGAACGGCAAGACGTTTGCGGTTCTCGCCTCGAATCCAGCTGGAGCAACTCGCATCCTAAACCACAAGGCGCGACCGCTGAGCCAAGTAACGCTCTCGGGTCATTTCGCTCGCCACGCCACGCCAGCGGCAATGCTCGAAAGGGTGGAGGCGCGGCTTGGGCCGACACCGGCGCCGACGCCTCACGGTACCCCGGATCTTGCCGCTCAAGCCTTTCTAACGTCGGCATTGCTTGATGAGGTCTGGCCCCAAATTCAGCCCGATGTCACAATTCTCTCCTTCGGCGAGCCTCACACCTCGTCGCATTATTGTGGAATCGGCGCGACGCGGACTCTGGAGGTGATCGGCTTTCTCGACCGCCAGTTTGGCCGCGTGCTTGAATGGTGGGAATCTGAAGGGGCGCCGAAAGGCGTGCATCTTATCGTAGCATCCGATCATGGCCATGTAACAGTGCACGCGCAGGCTGATCTCTTGGAGACGTTGAACGCGACTGGGATGCGTTGTGCCCAAGTACCAGGACCGGGGATCGAGGCGGTCGTCATGTCAGGTCAGGTTGGCGCCATATACCTGTCGGAGCCATCCGACCGAGCCATCCGCCGCGCGGTTGCGGCAGTGATGGAACGGCCTTGGTGCGGTCCGGTTTTTACGGCCGCTAAGAGCGGGGACGATGGGATCGCCCCAGGTAGCCTCGCCCGTCATCTGGTCTTCGCCGATCATCCCCGGTCGGCTGACATTTCGTTTTGTTTTCGGGGGGATGATGCTCTCGATTCCTTTGGCCTTCCCGGCCGCTGCTGGGGCCCGGATTCGCCGGTTGGGCTCGGTGTGCACGGCGGGCTGCACGCCAGGGAAATGTCGTCGCTCGGCATCCTAGCGGGCCCATTGATCAGAAGCGGCGTGGAATCGCACGTGCCTTCCGGTATCTGCGACTATGCGCCGACCGTGCTCAGCCTGCTTGGCATTTCGCGGCCGTCCATGATGACAGGTCGCGTGCTCGCGGAGGCCCTTATTTTCGGTGCATACGATCCTCCAGCCATCGAGACGCTTCATAAAGCGGGAGCCGGTGGATACCGGCAGGAGCTGCGTCGCGTGCAGGTCGGCTCGACAATCTACGTCGATTCGGCGGATGCTTTAGCTTCGCCCGGTGTTTGGTAAGGCGCTCGTCAGGGCGGCGCCGTCCGCCTTTTCGATGAAGGATGAGACACTCGGTCGCCTTTTTGTCACGACCGTGCTCGCGACAACCTGTTCACCAAGGCTATCATCGAAGCGATCAATAGGGGGCCTCGAAGTTCAGATACTCGTTGAGCCGGTGAACCGATTTATGGCGCGAGCCCGCCATCCCTCATAGACCAAATCCGTAACAGCCGGACTAAAATCAAAGGTGAGATTTCTTTCGAGCGGCTCGTTGCTGCGGACCACCCGGGCCGGCTCGCGACTAGCGCCCCCACTGCGACCTGTTCTTCAACGGGACTTTCGGGGCCTATTGTGGTAAGCTCTTTTCCAGTGCGGACAGAAGCACGCCAACTGCGCTAGCGCCCATCGCATCAGCGTCGGTCAGACGCAGCAACATAACGATGTGCGGCCATTCTGGCCGTGGGCGACGGCCCTATGACTTCGGTCCGCTTCGCACGTACAAGATTGTCATTTGGGCCTAAAACGCGTGTTGAAAGAGGTTTTGGGACATAAAAGAGTGTATCGGATGGAGCCCATCAACCCACTCTGGTTGCGTTTGGTCAGCTAGCCCTGCGACGCTGCCCCCTAAAGCGGGTGCGCCGGCCTTGGACTTTTTCAGCCAGACACCGTCAGCATCCCGTATGGTTAACCAACTGCTTCGCACGGCGCGGAAAGGCCAGGGTGGGGAAGAAAAAGGCATCGAAGCGGGCATGCGCACGCCGATCGGAAAGCGTGTCACGGTCCTAATAATGATCGATCCCCAGATCGCCGCCGGCATGCGGCGGCCCTCGAAGAGAAGCGGGCCGCCTGGTCGGTTATGGAGGATGCCGCTCGGGAGTACCTCAAGTGACGCAAGGAAAGCGGGGAAGCAATAGCGTCATCGGCGTCTCGCAGCGACCTTTCTGCCGACGGCAGCCCCCTCGGCGTGAGGGCGCCCCGGCCTAGCTGTGGAGCCTCAAGAGGTTGACCTCAGTCAGACCGAGGCGGCTGATCGGGGTTTGTGACTTTATACCACCATGAGGCCGGTGCCAGTTGTATCGATGCAGCCAGATCGGCAGCTCTTGGGCGCGGCGATTGGAGGTTGGATAGGCTTTGGCATAAGCCCATTCCCGTAGTGCGGTTTGGATGAAGCGCTCTGCCTTGCCATTCGTTCTCGGCGTGTAGGGTTTGGTGCGGATGTGCTTGATGCCCAGGTCGCGGCACGCCTCGCCGAAGGCGTGAGATCGGTAGCAACCGCCATTGTCGGTCATGACGCGCGTGACGGTGACCCCAAGGCCTCCATAATAAGCCACAGCCGCCTTGAGAAAAGACACCGCGCTGTCCACCGTCTCGTCCGGTTTGATCTCCGAGAAAGCGACGCGGGAATGGTCGTCAATGCAGACGTGGACGAACTCCCAGCCGACGCCTCGGCTCCTGTTTGGACCACTTGAATCGCCGGTGATGCGATGACCAACCCGCTCGAAACGCCCGAGCTTTTTGATGTCGATGTGAATGATCTCGCCTGGAGACTCACGCTCATAACGGCGCTCCGGCTCGGCCGGTTCAAGATCGCGGATCCGGTTCAAGCCCAAACGACGAAGCACTCGGCTGACCGTGGCTGGCGACACCTTGACCTCGATTGCGATTTGCTGGCCGGTGTGGCGCTGCCGGCGCAAGGCCTCGATAGCCGTGCATGTGGCCGCAGGAGTTTGGCTCGGCGATGAGTGCGGCCTTGAGGGGCGGTCACGCAACCCCTCCACACCGTCCTCACGGAACCGCTGGACCCATTTGGCAACGGTCTTGGGCGTCGTGTTGAACTGGAAGGCCGCGTCAGCCTGGCTCAGCCCACCCTCGACTACGCTTCGCACCATCGCCTCTCGACCTTTGGGCGTCAAAGGCGCATTCTTGTGGACGTTCATCTGGTCTCTCCTTGGAACACTGAAGCTTCGCAACCTCAGCTTCCTCGGTTCAGACCAGATGGACAACCTCTTGAGAGACCACACCTAGCTCACCACGACGCTCGATACATAACGCTGAGCGGGGGGGGGGCGACGTTAGAACGCCCTGAAACTTCTCAGTTTTTTCTTGCGGTTGAGTCAATATGACGGTTCAATCGGTAGGCTGAGGACCCGCTATGAAGCTGTTTGGCTATCTCCCAGAGACCCTCTTCCGCCCTCTCTCGGGCCCGAAAAAGCACGTCTACGCTCGTCTCCTCATGCGGCTCTACGAGCGCGTGTACTCTGCCCGCATCCTCGAGACCCCGCTGCGAGAAGAGGTCGTCAAGCAGATCGAGATCGGACTTTCGGAGTTCAGCATCGACACAATGGGTGATCTTTCCGAGGGGGATCCGGACGAAGACCAGACGACGAGCCAGGCCCACTATCTCGCCTACTACCGTTTACGCGATTCCGGTTGGCTCACCGAAGACACCGAAAAGTGGCGGACCTACGTCGACATGAATCCGGACGCCTTCATGGTCCTGGGGGCGATTACCGATTTCGGCAACAGTCGCATACGCGTTGCCGGCGCCGTGGTCGACGTCAAGAACAACCTGGAGGCCGCATTTCGTGAGCCGGAGACGATGGCCCAAGGCCTGGCCAACGCACACGACACGGCTCTGCGTTTCGCGCGCAGCATGCGCCGCATCCTCGCCGGCATGCGTGAGATTGAGGACCGCATTCTCGGCAATCCGAACGCGGCCGCCATCCTTCGCACGTTCTTCCAGGATTTCGTCGACGGGCTGCTGATCGCCGACTACAAGCAGCTCAAGACGTCCAACAACCCCTACCGTCATCGTCGCATGATCGCATCTCTCGCGGGCGACATGCTCGCGGACGCCGAGCGCCTCGGCAAGATCGCACGCGCCTACATCGAGCAAGGTGTTATGGCCGCAGGCGCCACTATTGCCACGGCCGAGGCACGCGTCATCGCGGAGCTCGAGAAGATCAAGAGCGTGTTCGAGGATGTCGGGCCGTTCATGGATAAGATCGAGGACTTCCGGGATCGGCTCGAACGCCGCATCCGCACCGCCGTACACTACATGGATGTCATCGGAGAGGGATCCGCGGAGCGCATCGTCCGGTTAATCGAGCAGCTCTCGAAGATAGGCAACGACGAGGTCGAGATCCGGCTGAGGTCGCCGGATGTCGGTCTGCCGGTCACGTCGCTCGCGTTGTACACCCCCCCGCCACCTAAAGCTCCGCCCGAGCGGACGCGGTTCAAGGTTCCGAAGCAGGACCCCTATCTTCGCGCCTATGTACAAGCCACAACCGAGTTTGATCGGATGGTGCGGGTGACCGATCAGAGGCTGCTCGAGTTCGCTCGTCGGAAGATGCAAGATCGCGACGTCGTCTCGTCTGCGGAGGTCGAGATCGAAAGCATTGCCGATCTGTTCGCCTACCGGGCGTTCCCGAACCTGGCTGCCGTCGGTCGCTCCGTGCGACTAGGCGAATTTACGGTCACGCTGGAAGAGGGGCGCACCTCCAACGACTGGATCGACGTGACCGCCTTCCGCATCGCGAGAACGAGGACCTCGGCCGATGCTGCGTGATCTTTCCAAAATCATCGACGACGCGGACTCCGAAGGCCATGACGGCGACCATCTCCAGAAAGAGTTGCGTCAGGCCGCCCAGGTGCTTTGGCGTGCGCAGTTCATCTATGAGAACGATTGGGGCATAAAGACCTCGTACGAAGTGCTGCGCCACTACGCGAGCTATTTCGAGAACCTGTTTGACGCGCTCGGATATCGGGTCGTCGGCAGGCCGAACGACGGATACCTCGGCCTGGTCGCGAACGAACTGCCTCCGCGCCAGAGCATGAAGCTCGACGAGAGCCTGCTGCTGCTGGTGCTGCGACTCCACTATGAGGAAGCGTTCACCCGGTACGAAGCGAAGGAATTCGGCGAGGTGGAGGTCGAGAGCGAGCACATCCTGCAGATCTACGAAGATCGGACCCATCGGGAGCGGCCCAACTTCGGGCGGGTGAAGGAAATCCTCGCCGGCTTCCGGCAGAGGGGACTCGTCAGGATCGAGGATCGGGACGACAGGAACTTCACCTTGTTCCTGCGGCCTGCATTGCCGATCGTTGTCTCCAGGGACACACTTGGCTCGCTGGAGGAGTTCGTGTCGCGTTCCACCGCGGCGGCGGAAAAGCCCGACGTCACGAGCGAGGGGCAGGCGTGATCGAACTCCGTCGCATCATTCTGGTCGACTGGTACCTGTTCCGCGCTCAGCAGGTCGATATGCGCGGCATGACCGCCATCATCGGACCGAACGGCGCGGGAAAATCGGCGATCATCGACGCCGTGCAGACCGTTCTGTCCGGCGCGAGTATGGCCAGCATCCGATTCAATCCGAGTGCCCAGAGCAACGTCAGGAGCAAGCGGACGCTGCGCGACTACTGTCTCGGCGTTGTCTCGCTCGACGAAAAGGGCGAGAGGTCGGAGCCGACGCGACAGCATGCCTACACTTACGTCATCCTTGTCTTTCAGGACGTGACCGGCGGACCGGCCGTGAGCTTGGGCGTAGCCTTCGCGGCATCGGCATCGAGGAGCGACGAAACCTGCGAAGCGCGTTTCATCATAAAGGGGGCCGTGACCAAGGATGACGTCCTCGCCGCGCTCGACGACGACGAGGTCGAGACGCTACAGTGGCACGCCGTGCGCACCGCGATGCGTGCCCGGAAAATCGACGTCGACGATGCATTTTCGAGCGCAACCGACTTCGTGGCGGAATCGCTCAGGGCCTTGTCACCGGCGGGCTTCCCGCTCGACCCGCGGCGTTTCCAGAGGGCGTTCAGGAACGCCCTGCTGCTGAAGCCGGTGGACAATCCGACGGAGTTCGTCCGGAATTACGTTCTCGATGTCCAGCCAATCGAGGTCGACAGACTGCGCCGGGGGATCGAGCATTGGCGCTCGCTGACCCACCGTATCGAGGAGTTGAAGGCCCAAAGCGCGAGCCTCGCTGTAGTTCTCCGCATCGTCAGTCGGGCTATCGAAAACGAACGGGTCATCGCAACCACCAGCTGGCAGATTGCCCGCCTGGAATGGGAGAAATTCCGCCGCGAGGCCAGGCGGCAGGAAGAGGCACTCGCGCAGCTGCGGACCGCCGCGCGCAACGCGGAAGTCGAAGCGACCACCGCCGCGGCCCGGCACGGCACGCTCGAAGCCGAGCACAAGAGCATTGAGCTTTCGATTAGGACCAGCGACGCCGAGCAGCTTGCCCAGATGTACGAGTCAGACAAGACCGCGGCTCTGAGCAAGCGCGCCAACGCCATGGCACCACTGAAGGATCTCGAGAGCCTCATCGCTTCGATCAAGAAGGCCGTCGAGCTCAATCTGTTGGTTCGTCGCGACGACCTGCTGCATGCGCTGCTGAGCGCAGTTGTCATCGCCCGGAGTAGGGCACCCCTTTCCGAGTGGGACAAGACGCTCCCGGACGATTGGAAGGACAGCACCTCACATCTTGATGCGGCCCTTGCCGCAGTCGACCAGGAGCGTCTGGCGGCGGTCCGCAAGACGTTCTCGGACGTCCATTTCAACGCCCGCGTGGCGACAAGAGATCTGCAGGATCGTATCGATCAGATCGACAGTAATCTAAAGCGCATGGACCAGGGACTGAGCCCGATCGAGCGAGGCACCCGGGATCTGATTGACCAGCTTCGTTCGCACGGGATCGAAGCCGAACCTTTGTGCGATGTAGTGGAAATCCGCGAAGACAAGTGGCGGATGGCCCGCCGAAGCCGTCTTGGGACGGTCGCGGGAGGCGCTCATCGTCGAACCCAGTCGAGCCGTCCGGGCCCTCGAGATCTACCGGGAGGGCGGAGAATTTTCATTCCAGCACGCCGAGGTCATCAACACGACCAAGACCGAAAGCACCAGACCGTCAGAAAAAGGGTCGCTGGCACAGATCATCAGCACGGAAAACCGGCATGCGCGGGCCTTCCTGAACTATCGCCTTGGCCGGCTCATGATGGTGGAGACCATGGACAAGATGGCCGCCGCCGAGAACGCCATCACGCCGGACCGCATGATGCAGGGCGGTAGGACGGTCCGGCGACTTCCTAAACCCGAGCACCTTAAGCTCGGACGGTCTACGCAGGCCCAGATGCGTCAACAGCTTCAAGCCGAGCGGCAGGAGCTCGCGCTGCAGCTTGCCGAGCGGGCGCGCGAGGTTGGCCGCCTAGAAGAAGAGGCACGGCTTTTCGAGGACATGTTCGCCCGCTTCCAGAAGATGCTCGAAGCTGGCCTGACATGCTTCGACTGCGGCGCAGACCTGGCCGCTTTCGACCGCAAGATCGCGGAGATCGAGAAGAACATCGAGGACGCGAAGCGTAATCGCGATCCCAAGCTCGTCGCCGACCTGAAGCGCCTCGCGACGGGAGTCGAGACGGCGGGCCGTAGAAAGTCAGAGACACAGAAGGCCTTTGATTATGCAAAGAGTGCTCGCGATAAGGCCGAAGGTGCCTACGATGACTACATGCAAAAGAACCGCGACTCCGCCCGTGTAGCTCGACGCGACCGCGCGCGTCAGTTGCGGCAGGACTTTCCGCAATCGACAACTATGCGTGGCTATCGACAGGAAGTTGCCGCGCTGGCGACGGAGACCATTGCGAACCATATCGTGGGGATGATCGCGGACAGGGAGACACGTTCTACGACACGGCGCTCCAGCCTCATGCGCGAAATGACCAATGCGGTGAACAAGCATGGTCAAGAATTCCATGTCGTGCCGTCCTTCACCGCTGAGGAGGCGACACCGGCGGCCGTCGAGCAATGGGCCGCGGCTGAAAAGAAGCGCCTCGACGCCCATGAACTGGTTCAATATGAGGAGCAGTGCCGCAACGCCGCGATCGAGATGACCTCGGCATTCCGCGATGATCTCCTACATCGCCTCGACGACGCCTTCACCGGCATCAAGTCGACTTTGAGTGAGCTCAATCGGCACCTCAAGGACCGTCAGTTTCACGGACGGGACTACTACTCCTTCAAGGCGCTTGAGGCCCCGACCCACGTCGAGATGATCGAGCTCGTCGAAGAATCTAGGAAGCCGGAGTTCAACCTGCCTCTCTTCGGGGATCGAAGCGGCGACGCAGCCTCTCCCCTGATCCGGGCGGTGCGCCAGATTGAGGAAATATTGGCCAATCCGGAGGAACGGACGGAGGACATCGAGGACCCGCGCAAGTATTTTAACTTCGAGCTCTACATCCAGGATGCCGAGGGCAAGATCCGCTCCTCGTTGACCAGCCGCGCCGGCACGGGGTCCGGCGGCGAGGGGCAACTGCCGTTCTACATCGCCATCGGCGCTTCTCTAGCCGCCACGTACCAGAACCGTCGCACCGGAGAAAGCGGGCTGTCGCTCGCGATTTTCGACGAGGCCTTTAACCGGCTGGACACGAAGGCCATCGGTCAGTGCTCTCAGTTCATGCGGGATCTCGGGCTCCAGGTCATGCTAGCCACCCCGGACGAAAAGCGCCATGTGTTTATGGAGGTGGTCGACACGGTCGTGAACGTGAACCGACTCGGCAACCTGGTGGTGATCGACACCGAATTCCTGACGGAGAAAATGCGCGACGCTATCGTTGCGATCGATCCCTACCGGAAGGGCTTCGACGTGTTCAAGTCGGAGCTGATCGCGACCGAGCAGACTCAGGCTGCCCCGCAAGACCAGGCTGCGGAATGACCAACGTTAGGACAGCCGACGTCGGCATCGAATTCCTCGAACGCCTGCTCGAGAGAAGCGAACGGAACCCCGATCGGTCTCGCCCGGCTTCCGCGGCTCTGGAATACGACAGGCTGCCGACGGCACAGCAAGTCATCCGTTTCCACGACCAAATGGCATCAGCGACAAGGTTCGGCGCTGTCGAGGTGCAATGGGGCAGAAGAGACCGGAGTCACCTGATCGAGCGAGTCCGCGTCCGCGACCCTGAGCTGCTCGCCAGGCATCTCGGTCGTCCGACAGCGCCGGCTACAGCGCAGCGCCTCAGGGACGAGTTGCTCCCGATCGCCGCGAACGGCGAGCCGTGGGTCGTCGGCTTGTTGGAAGAGATGACAGCTAAGTGGGCCCGCAGCGAGGCAGCGTACCGCCTCACGGCCAGCCAGCCCGACGCCGCCAAGGAGTTCTTCACGCTGTTGGCGTCCATCTCGCGGCAGGAGGCCAGAGGACTGGACGCGCGAACCTTCTCCCAAAAGGCGACGAAAGACACAAAGGCCTTCGATCGGCACGCTTCGCGGATTGCCGGCGTTCTCGCCGTCCGGATCGGGCAGCCGGGCGCAGCGCCGGATGTGGTTTGGGCGAAGATCGGGCTGGAGCGCTTCGGTCACCCTGTCTACCTGAAAGGACCTCTTGCCGTGGAAGGGGCTTGTGGCCGCCTGATCGATGGCCGGGCAAAGCCTTTCGTATCCATTCATCCGGAAATGCTTCCGCAATTGTCGATCCTGGAAAGACCGACGGCGGTGCTGACGATCGAGAACTACGCAAGCTTCAATCGTCAGGTTCGTGAGATCGAGGATGGCGGTCTAGTCGTTTACATCGGCGGCTTTCCCGCGGCAGGGGTCATCGAACTTCTGACCAACGTCCTGAATGCCCTTCCGGCCGATGTGCCGTTTCTTCATTGGGGGGACGTGGACGCCGGAGGCGTGCGCATTTTTAGGTATCTGGAGGAAAGTCTCCCCCGGGGACCACTGCCGCATCTAATGACGAGGGAATTGGCCGAGCAATGCGGCCACTCGACCACTGTCGATCCGAGCCTGGCGTCCATCGCGTCATCAGACAGTAAGATCCGTGGTCTCGCTGAGTGGCTGTGTTCCGGACCTGACGTGCATCACCTGGAGCAGGAGGCTCTCGATCCACTCTCTCCTCTTGCAGCCGGATAGCAGCCGTTTTTGCGGCGGCCGCGCCCCGGGGTCCGGGCGACTTCTTTTCAGGCCCTCACCGGCGCTCTGCACGATGAAAGAGACCGAGCAGCCCTCGACGATCGCAGGCTCGATGTTCATCCGAAGGGGCTGTCCCGGAGCGCCATGTAGAGCCAGGGCATCGGGCAGGAGAGGTCCAAACTTTTAGCTCCGACGGAGCACCGACCAGCGCCTGCGCCATCTGATGGGACACCACCACGACATTCGCGCCCTTAGCCATGAACTGGTCACCTTCAAGGCGGAAACGCACTCGGGCTTCATACAGACATGAAGAAGAGCGGATCTGGGAGCAGCTTTGTTCCGGCTGAATCCTCTCACCAGCTCTTTGTGAACGTCTTTGAACTCGTGCCCGGCTCCGGCGTGACCCAGCGCCATGTCGGCTCGCGCAAAGTGCGCGAGCGCGAGGATCGCTGGACGCTTGTTGTGCTCGGCAGGCCAGCGGACGGGTGCAGATCTTCGATTTTCATGTCGAACCTCTTCTGTTGAGGCGCGATTTTGTAAGATTTGGGGCTGAAGAGCCCGACAGACTTATGTGTCCTTTGACCCATTTATATGGCCCCGCACATCCGTTCACCATGCGGACGCGACACGCCCGCATGCCTCAACGAGAAAGCCGCAGATTGCTCTTTTGTTGCTAAGGACCGGTCACCCGCCATGTCATGCGGTTTGCCCGGTCAATCCTCATGAGGTCGAGCCGTTTCTCACGAGCACCGTCGCGTGGAGCTGTCTGCGCCGGCAAATCCCAGAGGCTGTCCTGTGTGTGCGTCAGCGGGACCGCTAAAGCCTCAAAGGCCGATTTCACGTCTGCATAGGCGGCCTCCTTCAAGGCGGTAGCCGTGGGCTCGACCTCATTATAGACGGCCAGCGCCGCTGCATAAGTTTGATAGAGCGGCATTTGGGCCTCGTTGGTCCAGCCGAGACCGAGATGGTGGAACTGATCAGCCGGAACAGTGATGCGGCTTTTGTCCAGCTCCCGGAGGTAGTCCGCCGACCAGTCGTGGATGGTATAGGATTCAATCTTATCCATCATCGACCGCCAGCGCCTGACACGCTCCTCCAGCGGCATGTTGGTCGCTTTCGAAATAGCGTCTGCAATCTCTTCGGGATTATTTGGATCGATCAGCAGCGCCTCGTCTTCGTTCAAATCTTCAGCCGCCCCGGCAAACTTCGATAAGACCAGAACACCGGGATCATTTGGGTCTTGGGCCGCGACATATTCTTTCGCCACGAGATTCATGCCGTCGCGCAGCGGCGTGACGAGACCTATATTTGCGGCGCGGTAAAGACGGGCGAGTGCAGCCTGGCTGAACGAGTCGCTCGTGTAGTGGATCGCCTTCCACTCGTCCGTGCCATGCTCAGCATTGACTTGGCTGATCGCATTCTCCACGTCCTCCTTGTACTTCTGATATTCGCCAACGTCCGCACGAGAGGACGGCGCGATCTGCAGCAACGAGATGCTGCCAGGCTCCGCGGCTAAAAGGTGGTTGAACGCTTCGACCCTCTTATCGATACCCTTCGTGTAGTCGAGCCGGTCGACGCCGATCGCAAACTTTGCGGCCTCGAATTTCTGCAATAATGACGAGAGTTTTTCTTCCTCTGAGGCCGAAAGCTCTGCCGCAAGATACTTTGCGAACTGGTTGGGATCGATGCCGATCGGGAATTTTTGCAACCGGGTCTGGCCACGGTCCGTTGTCACGGTGCCACCCTTGCTCTCCAGCCCGAAATAGACCCGAAGGCAGGCGAGGAAATTGTTGAGATCCCGGTTTGTCTGAAAGCCGAGCAGATCGTACTCGAGCATCGACTTCATAAGCTCGCGATGGTGAGGTACGTGCTCGATCAAGTCGGGCGCCGGCCAAGGCGTGTGCAGGAAAAAGCCGGTCGGCCGATCAATGCCGAGCCTATGCAGCTCAGCCGCGAGCGGAAGCAAATGATAGTCATGTACCCAGAATACGTCTCGATCCCGGACGTCAAAGGCGGCTCGCGCTATGAAGGCGTTAACGTTTCGATAGCTGTCATAATCGCCTTCGGAGCCCGACATCCGTTCGGACAGGGAATGCATTGCAGGCCACAGTGTCGAATTGGAAAAACCTCGATAATAGCCGGGATAGTCTGCCTCTGGCAGGTTTAGCCTCGCCACGTCGCCTGCACCGGTCTTCACCAGCGGCAAGGGCTGGTCGGTCCCATCTCCGCGGGTATCCGAGGAGCCCACCCAGAGTGCACCGGAACGTTCAACGACCGGTTCCAGGCCGGCCGCAAGCCCGCCGGTCTGAGGCTTATTGGGGTCGAAGGGGGCAACCCGGTTCGAGATGACGACGAGCTTCATATCGCGCCGCTGGTCTACCGGGGCGAGGCCGTCCTTCGGGTCGCTTGAGGCAACGGCAGTGGAAGGTCCAGCTTCTACGTGTTTCCCTTGCTCCAGCGGCACGCTGTCCAGGTGCATGTCGAAGGCAGTCTCGCCTCCAGCTTCATCTTGCTGCGAAGCGCCTGAAGTTCCGGTGTCGAGCGCGTCATGGATTCGAACCATTTCGTATCTCCGTTTGACGATGTTTCCGCTTGACGCTGCGCGGATCGGCCGAGATATCTTCACGATCAGGTTGGCAGGCCCAGCTTTCTGGAAGCTGACCAATCGGCGGGACAGATAGCCGGGCAGGCGCGGCTCCATCGGCGAGGCAAGTGCAACAGGCGGTCAACCATATTGTTGACGAGGAAATGCGCGGTTCGGCTGACGCCGGAATCGATTGGCTGGAAGCAAAACGCTGGCCTATGATCGTTACGACAAGGCGGGGTGTTTTCGTGTTCCTCAATGAGGAGATCACGCTCGGATGGAGCGCGCATTCACCGGTTAAGCTGACGAGAGCGGCACGCAAAAATGTTCAGGACAGTTTTTTACGCCAGACGGACGCGTGTGCCCGTGGCAGAGCGCAAGCAAAACACGCTCGCGCGGCAGCGATAAGACTATGATCCGCGACCCCCAGGACACATGAACCCAGCGCCTCGTCGTCCAGGCGTGTCCCTCATGGCGATCTGTCCAAGCGACGTGAGTGCGATCGGAGTTGCGGTCTGTGCAAATGCGTCCGGTTCGTCGGTACCTTGATGGCCAACTACCCTTTCTCACCGGTCCACGAAGGCTGCGATGCCGTGCGTTATCTGCTATCCAGCTCATTTAACAAGCTGCTCAGATTACACGCGCTTCAGCTATCCACTCCGATGCGATCTTGTCGTCGCAGCCGCGTTCACTAGATCTCGTACCGTGACGCGCTGCGCAAAATGGTGAGATGATGCTGGCCTAAATCGGCAAAGTGTTCGTCCTTTTGATTGGGGGCCGTCGTAGGGAGTGCTGTTAGGTTGTCGCGGTTGGCACCGTCACTGTCTTGCTCAAGACATTAGTTGTTTCAGGCGCAACAAATGGGGCGCCGGTGACGAGATGGTGCGGGAATGCTGAGCTTTGTACCGTATGAAAATGCTCGAATGCATGGCATGCCGGTTGCTTGAATCGGTGACGACACCACTTGTGTTCATGATGCTCATCCAGCACGCGACCCGAGTCTTGAAATGAACTGTTACGACTTCATCAGGCGCCGGTCTCTTGATGCAACTCAGCGCGAACTCAATCATCTTGAGATCGCGCGTTGCTTTGGCGGCCAAAATTCCGGGCCTCTAACAGAGTCGCGGCGAATGTCGGTCCAGATAATATGACGTTATGCTTTGGAACAATCGTTTGTGTCACTTTTAAGCTGCGCCTCAGGCGCTGGAAGCGGTGAGATGCCGAGCGGGGTCTTGCAGCTAGGCCACCGGGCTAGCATCGGTGTTTGCAGATGGTGATGAGCTGATGCAGGACGACTGGGATCCTGAGAAAATAACCAGGCAAATGGACGAGCTCAAGGTCGAGCTGCTTCGTGCCCAATCGGTTGTCGCCGAATGTAAGGCAGGATTGGAGGAGTTGGAACGGAGGCTTGAGCGTCGAGCAATCCCATCGTCGCTTGATGAACGCCGCCGGGACCCTGCGGCAACCGATCCAACACGTAGAGCGCGATCGCCCGAATCGCGAACCGTCGATAATCCCATCGACGAGGAGGGTCCCGTGGCGTTTTCCAGTCGATTATGGGACCGTTAAAAGCGGGACACACGTTTACGGCAGCAGGTTTCGCCACCGACAAACTGAGACGCATCGCTTTCGATCCGGGCGCTCGCAATGGCGGCCTCCCAACATTATGGGCGTTTTGGCGATTGTGGTGCGTTGGCCTGCGGATGGGTGCGGAGTAACATCACATCAGGGAGCCCACACTGCAGTTTTGAGCCTAGCTTCCCGTCTGGCGGCTGTTGGCGCAGATGTCCTGAATGAATGTCAACAACTCTTTAGGTTTGGCTCAGGGCCAGCTCGGTTGTTTAGTACGTCATCTACGCGTCAAAACTGCCTGGCAGACCTTTCTGGGCGCGCGTCAACATCGTGACACTCCACAATAGCCTCGGCGCTAGGCCTGCGACGGCTCTGGTACTTGTGACTGCGGATAAAGGGCCAGATCCGGAAATTCGCATCGACGATAACGCGAACTGGCTGACTATGTCCCGCAAAATGTGGTTCGGAAGAAGCCGGAAAACGGCAGTCACTTACGCTACATTCGCCCCGGGCAATGCTCTGCCTGATGCCTTACGGTAGGCCCCGGCTGTAACCTCGTCAGCTTCTCGAAAGCTGGACCGAATACCGAATAATCAACTGCCCCCCGGACGAGAGGTTGCCGTGGACTCGCACAATTTCGACGTATCCAAATGCAGCGGCTCCGCCATTGGTACAGGGCGCTTCTTAGTCGATCAGCAGCCGAACCTGGCTGAACATAAGGTGTCCCTAAGCCTTGGGAGATCGCCCATGACGAAACCCTTCCCCATGAACGCCTGGTACGCCGCCGCGTGGGATGCCGAGGTGAAGCCGGCGCTGTTGCCCCGGACGATCTGTGGCAAGCATGTCGTGATGTATCGGAAGGCCGATGGCTCGGTGACTGCGCTGGAGGATGCCTGCTGGCATCGCCTGGTGCCGTTGTCGAAGGGCCGGCTCGAAGGCGACACCGTCGTCTGCGGCTATCACGGCCTGAAATACAATGCGCAGGGGCGCTGCACCTTCATGCCATCGCAGGAGACCATCAACCCGTCGGCCTGCGTCCGCGCCTATCCCGTGGTCGAGCGTCACCGCTACATCTGGCTCTGGATGGGCGATCCTGCGCTGGCTGATCCCGCGCTGGTGCCCGACATGCACTGGAATCACGATCCAGCCTGGGCCGGCGACGGCAAGACCATCCGCGTGAACTGCGACTACCGTCTCGTGCTCGACAATCTCATGGACCTCACCCACGAGACCTTCGTGCACGGCTCCTCGATTGGAAACGACGCCGTGGCCGAAGCGCCGTTCGACGTCACCCATGGCGAGAAGACGGTCACCGTGACGCGCTGGATGCGCGGCATCGAGGCGCCGCCGTTCTGGGCCAAGCAGCTCGGCAAGCCTGGTCTGGTCGACCGCTGGCAGATCATCCGTTTCGAGGCGCCCTGTACCATCGCCATCGACGTCGGCGTCGCGCCGGCAGGTACCGGCGCGCCCGAGGGCGACCGCTCGCAGGGCGTCAACGGCTTCGTGCTGAACACCATCACGCCCGAGACAGAGAAGACCTGCCATTATTTCTGGGCCTTCGTCCGCAATTACCGGCTCGGCGAACAGCGCCTCACCACCGAGCTCCGCGAAGGCGTCTCCAGCATCTTCCGCGAGGACGAGCTGATCCTCGAGGCGCAGCAGCGCGCCATGGACGAGAACCCGGATCGCATCTTCTACAATCTCAACATCGATGCCGGCGCGATGTGGATGCGCAAGCTGATCGACAAGATGGTGGCGAAGGAAAACGGACCGCAGCATCTGCAGGCCGCGGAGTAGGGCATGGCCGAGGTCGACCGCTCCGTCTCGCAGACCGTGAAGGCGCAGCTCGCGCTGCGCGACCAGATGTTGTCCGGATCGCTCTGAGAACCGTGAGGGTGCGCGGGCCGAAGCGATCATGCGCGAGCACGCCCGGCTTGCGGTGCGCAATCTCCGCCTCGCACTGCGCAATCGCACCCATCTCGACCTCTTGCCGGCGCTCGCGCTGATCAAGACCACAACCGATTGAGGGCACCATGCGCTTCATCGAAACCTGGATTCCCGCAACGCTGGTCTCGACGCGCGATCTGTCGCCCGGCATCCGCGAATTCCTGATCAGGCCCGACCAGTTTGATGGCGCCGCCTATCCGGTCGGCAGCCACATCAGTGTCAGCGTCACCATCCACGGCCAGCCGGAGACGCGGTCCTATTCACTGGTCGGTGAAGCGAGCCCGCAAGGCTACAGGATCGCGGTGCGCCGCGCCGAGGATTCCCGTGGCGGCTCGCGCTACATGTGGCAGCTGGCGCCGGGCGCGCGGCTCGACATCACGCGGCCGGCGTCGCTCGTCGCGGTCGACTGGGAGCGCGAAAACTATTGCCTGATCGCCGGCGGCATCGGCATCACCCCGATCCTCGGCGCTGCGCAGGCGCTGGCGCGCCGTGGATCGAAGGTCGCGCTGCACTATGCCGTGCGCGGGCGTGCGGATGGCGCCTATCTCGATGACCTCGCAAGCCTGCTGGGTGATCGGCTGGTCGTCCATGCCAGCGACGAAGGCAAGCGGCTCGATCTCGAGGCGCTGTTCGCCTCGCTGCCGAAGGGCACGCTTGCGCTGTTCTGCGGCCCGATGCGCATGCTCGATGCCGCCCGCCACGCCTGGATCGGCGCCGGCCATCCGCTGTCAGATCTGCGCTACGAGACCTTCGGCTCCAGCGGCTCGCTGCCGACCGAGGCCTTTCGCGTGCGCCTGAAGGACACCGATGTAGAGCTCGAGATTCCGCGCGAGCGTTCGATGCTCGACGTTCTCAACGCCAGCGGCTTTGAGGTGATATCCGACTGCAAGCGCGGCGAATGCGGCCTATGCGCATCGACGTCGTCGCCTTCGACGGCGAGATCGACCATCGCGACGTCTTTTTCAGCGATCACCAGAAGCAAAGCAACGCGAAGATCTGCACCTGCGTCTCGCGGGCGAGGGGCACGATCACGGTGGATACGCTGCTGCGGGCCGATGCGGTTTGAGTTGAAGCGTCATGCCCGGGCTTGTCCCCGGCATCCAGGTTCTGCTGACTGTTTAACGAAGCGGTTGAGAGCACGAGGCATCTCACAAAACCACGTTATTGCGTCAATGCAGAGTGATACCGTTTGGCATTCGCCGCCCGGCCAATGCTGCGTCTTATAAACGTCATCTTGCACGGGCCAGTAGCGCGCGGCGCGGCTCGATCAAGCTAGCGCTCGGCAATTGACAGCAACGGGCAGAGATGCGCGTGACAAAACACGAGGAGATTGATGACGAAGCGTTTTTGCAATTTGGCCCTATTGTCCGTACTCACCTCGTTACTTGGCTTCCCAGCCGCGAAAGCGCAAGACCGGCGGATTATCAGTGAACCTGTTGCACCTCTTACGGTGTGCGACCGCCCCGTGCCGTCTGGCAAGCAAGATACGGCCATGTTGCAAGATGCTATCGATCAATGCCCCTCCGGAGCCGCCGTGTATTTAGCGCGTGGCGAATTCCGCTCGGGCCCACTCGAGATGAAGTCGGGCGTGACCTTATGGGTCGGACGTGGTGCGAGGCTGATCGCCATCGCAGAGCCTGCTGCTTACGACAAGGGTTTCGGACAATGTGGGCGCATTGCGGAGAAGGGCGATGGCTGCCGGCCATTCATCAGCTTTTCTAAGACGCGAGGCGGCGGCATCTACGGAGAGGGCATCATCGATGGTCAGGGCGGCGCATTGATTGCTGGCAGCGCGGAAACATGGTGGCAGCTTGCCCGGCGCGCCCAAGCCGAAGGCGGCAACCAGAACGCCCCGCGCTTGATCCAGATCGATCATGCGCAGAACATCACGTTCTCTGGTGTCACCTTGCGCAACGCTCCCAATTTTCATATCGCGATGAACCGGGGCGAAGGTGCCACATTTTGGGGCCTCACGATCGATACGCCCGCGGATGCCCGCAACACCGACGGCATCGACGTTGGCGCGAGTCAGGATGTGACCATCACCCACAGCTTGATCCGCACGGGAGACGACAACGTCGCAATCAAGGCCGGCGACAGTGGTTCAAGCAGCCATATCTCGATAATCGATAATTATTTCGGCTCGGGGCACGGCATGTCGATTGGCAGTGAGGTGAATTCCGGTGCCAGAGACATATTGGTGCGTAATCTGACGTTGGATGGCACGACGTCGGGTCTGCGCATCAAGAGCGATGTTAGTCGAGGCGGTCTGGTCGAAGGTGTGACGTATGAGTACGTGTGCCTGCGGGGCAACCGGTGGCCCTTGTCTTTCGACGCAAAATATGATCCGCGCGCTCAAGGCACTAAGATTCCGGTCTATCGGCAAATCGTTCTCCGTCATGTGCATGGTGACTCTGGTGTGTTGCTGATGCGCGGCCTAGACGAGGCGCACGCATTTGACGTGACACTCGAAGATGTCCGATTTTCCAGGACCGCGACTTGGCAAATCGAGCACGCGAAAGTCACCGCAGATCATTCCGACGTATCGCCGCCGCTGCCGGGGCGAGCCGCAGGACCACTGCTGCGCGGGTCGGAGGTTTGTTCCGGGGCATTCCGCGATGGCAAACGGTAAGCACGACATCCGCCGGCGATCTCGGGTGGTGAGTTACGCATGGTCCAAAGCGGCCGGTGTTGACGCAAGTGAGCCCGTTGTCCTGACTTCGTTACGATCGTCCGGCGGCTTGCCAACCTCGGAATGCGAAGCTGACGTTGGCGGGGCTGATTTCGCGCGAAAATGTGTGGGGCTTGGCGCGGCGGCTGTCCCGCTGAGACACGCTCTACCAACTGCGCCCAAGGTGCCGCTGATTGAACGAAGTGTAAGATCACATGGGAATTTTCGTTCGCCGCGCTGTAGTTCTGGCGGGATGTTTGTGCATCCCTCCGGCGTACGCTCAGCCACTGTTGGTGTCGCATGCCGAAAATGCAGATTATCATTCCGTACAGCAAGCCATCGATGCTTTGCCGGCGGAAGGCGGAGATGTCCTGATCAGGCCGGGCATCTATCGTGAGAAGGTCAAAATCTCCAAATCCGGCGTTCATCTCTCAGGGACTGGTAGCAATCCGGGGGATACCGTCATTGTGTATGGGGACGGTGCCATCAATGTAGGAGGAACCCTCCTCTCGGCGACGTTGAGTGCCACTGGCGATGACTTCCGGCTCGACAATCTGTCCATCCAGAACGACTACGCCCTCAATCCGGCCAATCCACCTTCGCAAGCGGTTGCACTATCCCTTACCGGAGACAAGGACGTCGTTACGCGCGTCCGCCTGCTCGGCGCCCAGGACACGCTGTTTGCTGGCAAGGGTCCAAACGGCAGAATGTCACGCCAATACTTCTCGAACTGCTACATCGAAGGGCATGTTGATTTCGTGTTTGGCAACGCCAAGGCTTGGTTCCGGCAATGTGAGTTGCGCGGCATCGCCAATCAAGCGGTCGTCTTTACGGCCCAGAGCAAGGCAGCTCCCGATGAGGACAGCGGCTATGTTTTTGATCATTGCAGCCTAAGTGCCGATCCTGGCGCGCGCAATATCGCGCTTGGTCGCCCTTGGCGGGCCTACGCTACAGTGGTTCTCCTGTCGACCAAGATAGATGCGCAGGTCGTTGCGGAAGGCTGGCGGGAATGGGCTCCCGGCAAGACCAACTCTTTGAGCACGAGCTATTATGCCGAATATAGATCTTTCGGGGTCGGGGCTAACCCCTCAGGCCGCGAACCTCACTCCCATCAACTGACCGATAGCGAAGCCGCGAGATGGTCGCTGGGAGTGTTCTTCGGAGGTGCCACAGATTGGCTGCCAACGGAACGACGTGGAGGGAACACAAAGCAGCACTGACGGTGAGGAAATGACGATGCTCCTTGGATAAACAGCGGGGCGGGGAGGGCAGATAGGCGCTGCCGCGGGCTCACGCCTCACCGGCATCGCTAGGCGCCGTGTCGGAAGACAGTTTTTAGGAAATCGGAGCCGTTCAGACACCTACTCACGAAAGGGGAAGCCCCTCTAGCAGCCTGCGATAGCCGAGTGCTTGATCGACGCCATGCACGTTGAAGCGCTCAAGTTCACCTGCCTTGCCTGTCTCGCAGCGATCTGCAGGAGATAGGTGAGTGGCGCAGTCCGGGGGACTACGTCAGAAGCCGGTCCTCGACGCTGCGATGCATGGGCTCTCATGATTGATCGTTGACCCGTCAGCACGGTGCGAATAGGTCCGGACGGGTCGCCGCAGCGCGCTAACCCTTTCCATACAGCCAACGGGTATCGGGGAAAGGTTTGTACTTTCGTGTTCCCCCTAGAAGAACGGAGGGATCGATCCTGCGCAAGTCCTCTTGAAGCTTCAAAGATGGACCGCCGCCGGTGGTCGCGACTCAATCTTCCCAATCGCTGCCGGAACGACACGAACCGTCCATCATGTTGATGGTCACCATGTATGGCGGAAAGCGCGTCGGCCAAGAAAGTCAAACTACCAGCCTAGCCAGAGCAACGCTCTGGTGGTTCCGGCCTTCACTTCCGAAGCGCCGTGAAGCAAAGAGAGATGTTCGAGCTAACTCTCGCGCACCACGGTCTTCAGGTACTGGTAGGCCTTGATTATCTCGACCAGGCGAGTTTCCCTGGAGTGATCGCCGCCATTGACATCGGGATGGTGCTGCTTAACCAGCACCTTGTACTTCGCCTTGATATCGCCGAGCGTCGCATTGGCATTAAGGCCCATCACCTGCAACGCTTTGCCCTCGGCATTCAAAATCTTGCGCGCCTCGGGCTTGGGCTTCGCGCGCGGGCGGGCCCCGGCACGTCCGTTCAGCTCGGCGAGCGTGCAGAGGGCATGCCAGTCGTCCTCGAAAGCGGCAGTGCTGCCAGTCGTTCTGCGAGCGCTGATGTTCTCGCCTATCTTCCAGGTCGGACGATGGCCAGTCAGCGCATCCTTCCGGTAGCGCTCGACCGCTTCGGCGTCCATCCCCGAGAAAAAATTATAGGACTGATTGTATTTGCGAACATGCCCGATGCAGAAGTGCCAATAGTCGCGCGCATTGCCGCGGCCCTTAGGCGCGGGGTGGGTAGCCTTGTTCTGGCAACCAGGCCATTCGCATCGCGCCGCGGTCTGCGGTTCCTGCGCTCCCTGCTTGTTGATGCGAATGGAGGCGAAGATTTCGGATGTGTCGATCAGCATAACCTTGCTCCGTTGGCGGAGCGGCAGTTAAACAGCGCCGCTTCTATGCTAGAGACTTGACTTGGACGGCAAGTTGGGTCTGGCTCGGCCTTTGCGTCTGGTCAGTCGCCTGGTGTAGCAGGCACGTCCTAGCAATCGATATGCCAGGCCTCGCGAGCTTGGTTCGGACCATCATCTCTTTGCGAATTCAGCTCAGCTAATCGCAATTTGCTGTCGGATTCTGCACACGGACGTCTTGAACGGGACCGGGGAAATACTCCCAAAGGTAATGTGCAGTAATCCGTCGCAACGACGAATGCGAGCGGCGTCTTCTCAATCTTGTTAAAAAGCTCGAAAAAGATTCCGTCTTGCGCAGCGAAACAGAAAGCGCACTGTTCGCGAGGGGCATTCGCAAACTGCTCGTTCACGGATCAACGGAAGTCACAGCGGCGGCGGGCAGCCGACCAATCCCCTCTATTCACCAGCCTACTCATCAAAGCCGAAAACCATTCGCTCTGTTGGAACGGGTGTATACTGGCTCTGATCGACAACCGGATTGGATTGACGGCCGAACGGTAGCTGTCGTGGAGGCGTTTTCGCCGAGGACTACGACGGTATAAGATGCCTTAGTAGGAATACGAGCGGATCATGAGGTTCGCATCTTACCCGCTTGGGCACATGAGCGTCCTGGGTGGAAAATCGATGCCGCACCGAAGTTCAAAATTTCTGGATTCAAAGAGGACCTCGCTGAGTCAGTACGTTGTCGAGCTCGATAGCACTTTCAATGAGCTCTGGGACAAATACAGGAACTGGACGAAGGCGATTTTGTTTATGCGCAGCTTAGCCTCAAATAGACCCGAAAGTCTGTGAGGTCGAATTCCTCTATGTCGGCGTCCCTTGCGCTCGTTTCTGTTCCCGTTGTTCGTCTGTATTGTTGCAATAAGTTCTACATCCAGAAGTCGGTGACCGTAAGGAAATGATGCCAGTTCGTTAGCCTTTGCGCGTCGTCGGAGTCCTCCAGCAACCAAGTACCAGCAATACCGCTGAGAAGTCGCGACATGCTGTTACTCTTCGATCCATGGTAGAAGCAGGTATCATTCGCGAGCAGGCTCATATCGGGTCGGGAAAAACACGGGTGGCGGTGCTGTACTAACGATAATCGTCAAGGCGTTATCCGGTATTGCCTCAAGACAGTTGTAAGGATGCTGCTCCAATTTGTCCTCGCTGTGCCGGCTCGCCGCATATGTCTGTCGCCCGTCCATCTCAGTCCGAGGCAGTCCTGACTAAGCTGAAGTTTCTTCCTCAGGCAGCCCGAAATCGAATGACGGTTGTTCCACGTGCCAGCCCACCAGATCATCCATCGCAATTGCACGATCCGGTCTGTCAGAGCGGCTGACTGTATGGCGTTCTCCTTGAAAGCGGATGTCGTGAGGCGACGGTGCGCGCTTTGTTCTTCAGCGACGCCCGTTGAACTGTTGGACGATCCGATCCACTTTGTTTTCCGTCGAGTTTCGCTTGCACTGCACGATACCCAGTCCGTCGAGTGGACGGCAAAACCGTCCACGCCAAAATCATTCGATTTCGGTGTGGCCCACCCTTCGAGCCCGGCCGGTTGAAAAAAGCGCATGCAGCGTCGTTCGAATTTGAATTTGTCCCTAACAAGCAAATGCTGCCGTAACGCGATCTCCTCCTTCGGCATTACGAAACGGGTGGGTTCATCGGCTGCTCTCTCAGTGCTGCTGCCCCTGAACTCGGAGGATTGCAAAAGACAGCCGAGGGCTCGGTACGATTAAGGCGGGTTCGAAATATCGAATTGGCAACCCCGCCAAGGTCAACTTCAGGTACAGGCTTCAGTCTCACGCGGTCGGGGGTGATGAGGATGGGGACGAGAGCGTTCTGGCTGACGATTTGCCCGCCGTAGACCTGGCTGTAGATGATACGGAAGAGGCCGAAGTGCCGCCGTCGACCGATGTTCCGGCCGACAAGCTCCCGGCGATGTCGCGCGCCATGGAAAACTGCCCCCTCATATTGCCTCAGATGACAATGTTACCGAAGCGCACCCTGGTGTTTTTCTGGATCGGCTGCCGCGAGTCGGAGCAAGCTGCTCGCGAAGCGCGCCCTACAGAGCGCCGTAGCGAGCGAGCGGCTTGCGGTGCTTCGGCGAAAGAACCTGTCAGGATTTAAATACTAAGGCACGAAGCTTGGCCCGATAGTGTGATCTCTGTGCTGCTGATGAGCTGTCGAGCGGCCTTTGATCGCCAATTCTTGACCAATCGCTGCACCGTGCGCCGCTGATGGCCGCTGAACCGACCGGGCGCATGCGCTTCCAGCCGGGAGAGAAGATCGACCGCGGACAAGTGCGGAGCCGCGGCGAGCCATTCCTCGATGATGGGAATGTAGGGGTCGAGCATCGATGGCCGACGTGGCACAGGCTTGCGCCGCACATAGCGACGACGATGAATGCCCCGCTGCTCACCCTGTTTCCAACCGTCGCCGAGCTCTCGGGCAAAGGCCGCTAAGTCGCTATGCCCCTGCGCGACAGTCATCGCTGGCTTTCCAGCCCGTTGATCGACGCGCTTACCCAGCTCATTCTGAGCGTCCCGCATTTGTGCCAGCAATGCCACCGGATCAAGCGTCCGGTAAATCTCCCGCAGCCGACCTTTGAATGCCTCATTGAGCCTCGGGTGGACCAATGCTCTTTCGTACGGCGTAGCGGGAGGAAGATAGCGCTTGATCATCTTGGCACCTTCGCGGTGCTTCTCCTTCAGCTTAAACGAGGGCTGGAAGAAATTGATGTGCAGCCGTGCCGCAGCAAACAGGCGAGCTAATGAGCGAGCGGCATCAATGCCTTCAAACCGCCCGTAGCCCACCAGGCGGCGAACGATAGCTCCGTTCTTTTGTTCAACGAATGCCTGATCGTTCTTCTTGTAGGCCCTGGAACGAGTGACTTCGACATCGTGAGAACGGCACCACGACACGACCGTGTCGTTCATGAAGGCGCTGTCGTTATCAAAATCTAGCCCCCGAATGGGCCAGGGAAATAGGTTCTGCGCCCGCTCGAGAGCTTCGATCACAAGAGCTGCTTCACGCACGACGAGCGGAAAGCATTCGGTCCACCCCGTTGCGATATCCACCATTGTTAGCGTCTGAATGAACGCGCCAGATACGGACATGCCGCCGTGCGCAACCAGATCCGCTTCGCAGTACCCCGGCGGAGGTGATCCCCAGTCATTGAATGTACGCACCGGGACTTGCCGCCGTACGGCACTAGAAAAGCCCGCCCGCCGTCGGCGCCCTCCGGCTGCTGCGATCTTTACGTCGCTCAGCAGGCGATCGATCGTCGCCGCGCTCACCTTCAAAACCTTCGACCTCTCATCGGCAGAAAGCTTCAATCTGCCGTGCCGTTCAAGTGCCGGAAGCAAAAACGGGATCATCGCGACGAGCCGCTTACTGCAGAGCCGGTCAGAGGCGTCCCAGAGCACAATCAGTGCAACGCGAATGGAAGCTCCGTAACTGCGGCCCCGTCGCCGCGGCACGGCCGATCCCGATGCCCCGTCCACCGACAGTGCTCGGATCGCGTGCTTACGATGCCATCCCGTAAGGGCACACAGCTCGTCCAGGATCCGTGCCTTCTCGAGCCGTCCGCTCGCCCGATAACGCTCCACCAGCGCTGATGTGATCTCGCGCTTTGCGCGCATGCTGATCTTCCCTGCCATACCCGCCACCGAACTGATTCGGCAGCTCCGCCCCAGACACGACAGGAAAGTTGTCCGGTAACATTTTTAGTGAGGCAATGCGCCCCTCGGCGTCATGAGGAATTGCCCCCTCCTTGGATAGCCGAGGAGAGAGTGAATGAAAGAGGAACGAATCGCGGAAAGCTCGTCGTGGATTGATCCACGGGGGCAGGTGATGAAGACGCCGGATGACGTGGCGGAGATGTTGCGCCTGAGGGCGTGCGGGTGGGGTCTGAAGCGGATTGCGCGGCAGCTGGGCTGCAGTCATCACACGGTGAAGGACTACGTGGCGGCGGGCGGGGTGAAGCCGTTCAAGTCGCCTGAGCGGCCGAAGCGTCTCGACGGCCTTGAGGGTTGGCTGCGCGAGAGGCTCATTCGGCATCGCGGCAATGCCGACGTGGTGCGCCAGGACTTGTTGGCCGAGCAAGGCGTGGCAGTCAGCCGGCGGACGCTGCAACGCGCCGTGCAGCCCTATCGTCAGGCGCTGAAGGCGGAGGCGTTGGCGACGACGCGGTTCGAGACGCCGCCAGGCCGGCAGCTGCAGATCGACTTCGGCGAGCGTCTGGTCGAGATCGGAGGGGCGAGAGTCAAGGCATTCGTGTTCGTGGCAACGCTTGGGCATTCGCGGCGGCTGCATGTGCGTGCGTTCCGGGCCGAGAGGCAAGAGCATTGGTTCGCCGGCTCGAGAGCACATTCACGACCTTCAGCGGTGTGCCGGAGGAAGTGCTGATGGATAATCCCCGGGCGCTTGTCGTGCGCCACGACGCCGTGAGCCGGTCGGTCCAATTTAACGACAAGCTCATCGCGTTCGCGAAGCATTGGGGCTTCCGTCCTCGCGCCTGCGCGCCGTATCGGGCGCGGACGAAGGGCAAGACGGAGAATGGCGTCGGTTACGTGAAGAAGAACGCGATCGCGGGGCATTCCTTCGCGAGCTGGGAGGCATTCGAGGCGCATCTGGCCGGATGGGAGCGTGAGGTGGCGAACGTGCGTATCCACGGCACGACCGGGGAGGCGCCGATTGCTCGCTTTGCGCGTGACGAGGCACATCGGTTGAAGCCGCTTAGCGGGCAACCGTCGTTCGGATCGTTGCGTGAACTGACCCGCGTCGTCGGGCACGATTGCGCCGTCGAGATCGACACGAACAGCTACTCAGTGCCGTGGCGCCTGATTGGCGAGCCCGTGGCGGTAACGATCGCGGCCGGGGAAGTGCGGATCCGCCATGGATTGCACCAAGTTGCGATCCACAAGCAATCGGATGGACGCCGGCTGCGGATCATCGACACCGCTCATCTCGATGGTGTTGCTGGTCGCAATGGCGCGGTCCGCCGGGCTGAGATCGCGGCGGCGGTGCTGGCGCCGTCCTCACCCCCCTCGTTGTTGCGCCCTCTTGCCGAATACGAAGCCGTGGTCGGAGGAAGCTTCTGATGGCACGGGCAAAGAAGATAATGGAAGCAACGGCCGATCCGCTCGATGCCATGCTGGCGCGACTGCAGCTCTCCGGTATCCGCGATCAGCTCGACACCCTGCTCGACGAGGCGGCGCGCGCGAACCTGTCGGCGCGTGAGACGCTGATCCTGCTGTGCGAGCGCGAGATCGCACGCAAGGACCATCGCCGCATAGAGATGGCGCTGAAGCTCGCACACTTCCCGGCGGTGAAGGAGCTTGCTGGCTTCGACTTCGAGGCGCAGCCGTCAATCGATCCAAAGCAGATCCGTGATCTTGCCGCATCACGTTGGATAGCCAACGGAGAAAACGTGCTGCTGCTCGGGCCGCCAGGCGTAGGTAAGACGCACTTGTCGATCGCGCTCGGGCGAGAGGCGATCCTGGCCGGATACACGGTGCAGTTCACCACGGCGACGACGCTGGTCGCTGGCCTTGCCAAGGCGCACGGCGAGCGACGCCTGGACGAGAAACTTCTCGCGCTGTCGAAGCCAAAGCTGCTCATCGTCGACGAACTCGGCTACTTGCCTCTTGAACCTGACGCGGCCCATCTGTTCTTCCAACTGGTCAGCCGGCGATACGAAACTGGCGCGATGCTGATCACGTCGAACCGCAGCGTTGCCGAATGGGGTACGGTGTTCGCCGATCCCGTGGTCGCCACCGCGATCCTTGACCGGCTCCTGCATCACAGCCACGTGCTGACGATCCGCGGCGACAGCTACCGACTTCGCGCCAAGCGCAAAAGCGGCCTCATCAAGACGCCGACCGCCGGTGACGGCCCTCCGGTCGGCTCCGCCTCCCTCCGGCCCGTCACCGGCGGAAACAACCTTCAACCGAGATCATAATCCGATGGTGGGGGCAGTTCTTCGTGACGCAAAGGGGGCAGTTCCGGAAGGCGTTTGACAGGCGACGTTGCGCGGTATTCACGGAGCGTGCTGAAGCCATTGCGTCTGATACGGGCGAGAAGGCCGGGGAGATCAGTTTGTTAAAAAAACGATGGTGCTCGACACGCTGAATGTAGATCGCAAGCGTCGGGTGCAGGCGTGATTAAAGACCTCACGGTCGCCGCGCGGCTGTTAGCTAAGCTGGTCGAAGCGGGTGAGGTCGCTAAGCCGGGAGACAACAGGCTGACAGAATATCGCCTGGCGAGGTGACAGACAGAGCCATGCCCGCATCCTCAGGAACAGTCGGACCAATCGACATCAAGCTCATCATCGTAGCGCATGCCGACAATGCCCCGATGGAGAGCTTCTTCCACACTCTCAGGACCGAGCGCGTCCATCATCGCCAGTACCAGACCCGCACAGAGGCCCAGCATGATATCCTCGCCTTCATCGAGGGTTTCTACAATCGAACCAGGCTCCATTCCGCCATCGGATATATCCCTCCGATCCAGATGGAGCTAAAGCTGCTTAATCCCGTCCACTTTTTCGGGGGAAGATCATTCCCTGGGTCGCTGCCATCATTCCGATGCTACTCTGGGCTCCACGCTCTCCGAGTAGACCCTAAACAAAATACTTAGCTAGTTCCGAAGCGGACCATGATAGCCATCCTGTATGGCACCGAGTATTCAGTTTGCATTGTGCTGCTCAGTGACGTTACTGCCGCTGAGTCCTGCACTCGCATTGGCAGATCATGAGAGCTTTCATGTATCACCTGCAACACGGGTCTCAAAGCCGATCTCGGCCTCACCACGGGATTGCAGCGCGGGCGACGAAGCGGACCACTCCAATCGGCTTGTTATGTCCTTAAGGGCTGGCGCGCTGTAAACAAAGCGCTCGTCATACCGCAGATACAAGGTCTTAAAGAACTCTTCAATCCGGAGGGAGCTGCCTGTTGGCGGAAACTCCGGCAGAAGACCGCCGACGTTTCCATGCAGCATGTCAATCATCGCGAGTGAAACAGCTTCGTATCGGCTTACATCGTCACGAATGCCGCGACGGCCGGTCAGTTCGCGCAGAGCGGCGTGAAAGCGGATTATGCCCTCAACTGGTTCTCCACCTACCCGAATTGCGATGTCATTCGCAGCAAGTTGACGCGCGGCCGGAAGACCTTCCAGAAGGGTCTTCGCAATTGCTTCCTCTTCCAATCTGTTCGCGCGGATTACGAAAAGATAGCCAAAGACAAGGGCTGGGTAAGTGATGTGGAGGTTGGTGCATTCACCAATGGTTTCCTCCATGCGGTTCGTGAGATTGCGAAAGGCGCCGGTCATGCCCTTGCAGGAGACGGCCAGCACTGGCCCGATCCCACTCTTTTCAACGACCACATCGACATTTTTGGTTTTCAAGCCGCCCAGGATTGTCGCTTCGCCGCCTTGAGCTGCGCTCGCATCGTACTCCAAAAGGAATTCGTCACGTTTTTTACGTACAACGAACGGAGGACGTGGGGTTATTTCCTCTGGACGGAAGCCTCCTTCAAGTACAAGGCGGCATGCCACGTACCAATGCAGCGGCTTTATGTGCTGTTGGCTTTGTGTTGGTCCAGAATACGTCGCGAAGTGGGTCAGCGCCTCGGCTTCGTTCTTCCACTGACACACTCGAACATCAGCATCAGTCATCTCACTGGACGGCGTCATAGTGCCTCCAGCGCTGCATCCTCTCAACCGCTTCGGCAATTACTGCGGAGGATAATAACTTTGCCTGATTGGGAGCTGACACCACAATCTGGGCTGCTTCACGCGGCTCCAACTTTAGCATTCCTCCGCCGAGAGGGTGACCTTCGAATTCGCAACTCAACTGGGTAAACGGCGTATTCCAAGTTTCGACAATGGTGGCCATGGCCGCTTTGTCTCGAACCCGGACGGCGTGCAGAGAATTGGTGCAGGTGCAGCCGGCGGCATTGCGAACGAGGCTGGCCGCACGACCCGACATGTAGCTGAGAAAGAAATCTGGGATCTGGACATCCGGTACCGCGAACCACGGGTCGCGGACACGGCATTTGTATGCTTCCCGCGCTTCGTGGCCCGCATCTGTGTCCAAGTAGCGCCGAACCGATGTCGGGAGCTTCTGGTCCTTTGAAAGCCGGAGCAGCAGCATCGGCTCATCTTGCTGCTCCCACTTTCGCACAACGGCTCGCGTCAAAGTGCCTTCAGGCAAAGCGCGGCCGTTCCGCACCGACGGATGTAGGAGGTCAGATGGAATTTGATGCCGCTCAGCCTCTGATGGTCTCAGGTGAAAGAAATCGTTTGCACCGCTCACATAGCCAATACCAACCGAAGCGACATCACCCATACGGCGCGAGCGAGGATCAAACGCAATTTCCTCATAAAGTGATCTTGCGTCAGCGTGGGCAAGGAACGGCCGCAACCGCCGGTTCCACTTGGTGCGCCATTCGGAAACAGATACACGGATCGCATTTCGAGGCGGTCTGCTGTTTGGCCTGAACTGCTCGACTGCCGAGAACAGAATTGAGGCTGTGCTCCCACCGAAGCCGTCTGCATAGAGCAGCCAACAATCCTCCGACAAATCCGGAAAGAGCTTGCCCTTTACCGCGACCACGTGAACGTGACGGAAGTTGCCGATTAGATATTCCAGCAAGGGCGCGGCGTATGGAGCATGTCCGATCTCGGCGGGGACGACGAAAGCCATTTTCCCATTCTCTTTGAGAAGGCTCGCCGTTGCGACTAAGAAGGGCGCCCAGGAGGAGGTGAGCCCCGAGAAGTTGGCGCCTAGACGCTTGCAGAGTTCAAGCGCTCGTTCGCGAGCGGCGCCTTTAAACGTCTGGTACCGAATGAAAGGCGGATTACCGGCCGCGCACTCAAATCGCTCACTGGTGTTAGCAGCCCAGGCGAATAGGTCACCCTCGTGCACCAGCGCCCACGGCGCGCGCGAGATCGCGGTGCCAATGGCAGCAGGGTCCTGCTCGATGCCCACTGAGTTGCGGTGACCCGCAATAAATCGGCCGTCACCACAAGAGGGGTCAAGAAGCCGATCCGACTGGTCGCGAACGGCCCAATTGAGCAAAGTCGCGACGACTGCCTCGGGAGTGTAGTATGCTCCCGAGATCTTTCTATGCTGCGCGTTCACCTGCTACGCCTCCGGCACCCACGAAACCGACTTTAGGTGATTCGCGAATGCGACCGAACAGGGAGGAGGCCGGGTAGGGCGTGCAATCTGCCGCGTGGCTGCCCCTGGCGAGGGGCGACTAGACCACTTTTGGGTGGCCAAGTGACATCGGCTTGCAGAAATCTGTGGATAACAGGATTGACTTGATGGATTTCCAGGATCTTTAATCGCGCCTAACGCAGGGGACATTGTGTCCGCAAAAAGCCGCCCTTAGCGGGCGGCTTTTTGTTTGGCAGTCACGTAGCCGTGCGGCATCGGCATCGCCCGCTGGGCCCCCCCCCACCACCTAATCCGGCCACCACGAACTCGCCGCTGTTAGCGGCGGGTCGCGACACCGTTTTGGCACGTAGGACACAACTCAATGTAGCGCCTGACGCTAGCCCAAATTCAGCTCGTCACCGACATCGGCGAGGAGGCCCTCAAATCGATGCGCGTCCCGGCCGGATCGCACTTGCCTTCGGCCGCCGTGACGCATTTGCGTCCTCTTGGTATCTGCCGGTCGATGCCCTCGCTATGACGCTCAGCACCACGCTGGCGAGCGCGTGTTCAGCGACACTCTGCTCACGGTGGTAGGCGCGGCCGAAGGGGAGCTCTCGACCGACGCGCTGTTCGCGATCGTTCACCTCATTCGCGAGACTGATGACACGCGTGCTCACCTCGCATGGGGCGCCCGCGAAGCGACACCGGAAGCGATCGCAGCAACTGCTGCGCGGTCGCGAGCAAACCAGGGTTACGTTGCGGACGAGATCAATATCGTGAACGTCTCGCATTTGATCCGCACCGTCCGCATCAAGGCCGCGCGGAATAGGATCGATCTCTTTCTGCCGGCGCCAGACAGCATCGAGTTCGCCGAGATGATGCAGCCCTATGCGACGTTGGAGGGTGGCATCGTGACGCAGGAAGTGATGATGAGGCGCGACCGCGCCGCGCAGCACATCGGCGCCCAGGTGCGGGCTCTCGCAGTCGGGCGGGGTGCTGTTGGCCGTGAGGCGCGGCCGGCGGCAGCTTAAGCATTCGAAATGCAGCGGCCAGGATCGACTGTGCCTCTAACTCACTGCATCAGCCCAGACAAAACCCCCGCAGCGGCTGGCACTAATGCGGGGCGAAATGTTGCGCGTAAACAACCACAGGCCCTTTAGAAAGCAATGATTGCTAAGTCTTCTCTAGGCGAAGTCGCGACTGATCGCAACGCTCGTCGCCAATATCTCGCCGAATGGCTCGCCCAGCACGTTAGGCGACTACCAATGAGCGCGTGCGCGACCGCTGCTCTCAAATATGCGCGATGGGCTTCGAGGTTTTTCCCGCACCACCTGGGACGAAACAGTCTTACAAATCGGCTGAGCACAGCAACGGTAGGCAATGGAGCAAGACATCCGACCCCGAGGAAATCGGCCGCGATTTCCGCAGATGGCCCGAGGCCGATGTCGCTGTCGTCACTGGCACAGTGTCCGGCATCTTCGTCGTTGAAGCCGACGCCGTCCAAGGTCACGGCGTTGATGGTCTCGCCTCGATGGCTGCGCTCGAAGCCCAGCATGGACCGTGGCCCGAGACATTGATAGCGGTCAGCCCCAGCGGTTCGATCCATCGTTACTTCGCCCGCCCCGGCGCCGACTTCAAGGTCTGGAGCCGTAGCGGCAAGCTCGCGCCGGATGTGGATATCAAGCGCGACGGCGGCATGGTGACCGCGCCGCCCAGCGTCAAGCCGGCGTTGGTGAGTATCGCTAGCTGAAGATAAGCCCATCGCAAATGCGCCGGCTCGGCTGATCGAAACCGCCACCACGACAAGGCGTCGCAGAAATACGGACAAGGAATTCGTCATCGAGCGCGCCGTCTGGTGAGCAGGCGCATACAGAAGCGAACGATCCATTCGCAGCATACAGCGAGCAGGCCGTGGCGTGTGCCAGCGCCGATCTGGACCTCGATTAGGTCTAGGCGGCGTTGATGGTGATCCCGAACGACGCCAGCGTCCCTCTATGCCGCGACCAGCGGCTCTGCTGCTGGGTTCGCGATGTTCGGCAGGTGGTCGCAGAAATATCCCGACTATGATGCCGACGACACCAAACCAAATGGGAAGCTCTGAAAAAACGCCCGCCGACTGGCATCGGCGTGGGCTCCATCTTCTATCGTGCAATCAGGCGTCGCCGAGCTGGCGAGATGACTACCGCTCATCGCCTATCGGACGCTTTTCGACCGGCCACCGAGGATGCGAATGAGGCCTGCAACGTCGTTGCAGTCGCCGACCCAATCGACATCTTATGCAGCACAGCCGTTGCGCGGCTCGCTCGCCAGCGTGCGTAGGCCATGCGGGCCAACATGGTGAGCGCATGAGCATCGGCAAGAAATTGCAGGCTGCGTTGATGCGGATGCCTGATGGTCGCGTGACGCGGCAGCCCTGATCGATGCGGGCGATCTGAACATCAGCTACTCCGATGCGACCAAGCTCGAATATGCGCGCAAGGTCCGAATTGCGGCCGGACACGAGCCCCTGGTTTCCGTGTCGGGCCGCTTGGCGAGATCGAAATGCGCACAGGTCGAGGTGCGCGTTCTGATTGCGCGCGCGATCAACGAAGCGTTGAAAGAGCTTCGACCGAAACGGCGCGATGACTAACAGCGCGTCAGCTCTCGCGGCCGAATTAGAGGCGGTCGCCGCGCGTGTGCGCCAGATGGACGCTGGCGGCGATGCCATCGATCAGCTTGCAACGCTCGAACTCCTGCGCCGCGACGATCCCGCGTTTGTCAGCGGACGGGACACATCGACACTCGCGCGATGGGCGGCGGCGGCCGAGGACGAAGGCGCGCCCATCGCCATCCATCGAAAAACGAGTATTTGAGGCTCATACGCATATATGGATGACCGCAGTTCGTACAGATATGCGAGATCAAGCGGAGCAAAAGCCGTCAGATGAACGCATCGCCCGGATGAAGCGCGATCACAATGCCGATCTAGCCATTGACCTGGGAGGAAGCCCCGGGAGCCGGCCAACGCATTGCGCGCATGACAAACTTTCGTTACCAATTCTTGTGACCATTCTCGGTTGCAGATTTGGTCTCCAGAGTCTCGTCGGCCCAGAAGAGAGAATGGCTTCGTTCACTGAAGAGTGGCCTTGACAATCTCCGAGACGATCAGAGCTCTGCCTGGTAAACACCGGCGCGCTGAGACAACGATTCGGCGTAAGGACGACCTAGGAGTGACCGGGCCGGAAGCTGCTCTAATACGCAAAGGCCGCTTCATAGGATAAGGCCGTGCTCATTGAGCACTTTGTCTCTTAGAGCGCCCTTGATCTCACGGGCGAGTTCCCTACGAATTGCGGCACCCAACTCTCGCTTAGCATCGTCAACGAGGTCAGCTTCAGCCTCGGTCAACCCTTGGGCGGCGAGCTGTTGCTGCAGCCGGCTGTTGAACTCGGTTTCCATTGAAGCCATAAGCTCATCGTGTGCCGCGGCGTGGTCTTGGGGTGCGATGTGACTGACGACGTCGTCCCAAGGTTTCCAGTCCACCGCCAAATAGTCGGCGAATTCCGCCGCCTCCCTGTTTCGCACGGATGTCTCTGCGCTATCAACGTCAGCGTCGGTGACGCCCGAAACCTCAAAGAAACGCATGTTCGGGGCGACGTGTTGCAGCCCCAGCCGCTCGCGGAGCTTATTTTGATAAGCAAGAAAGACCTCAATGGGGTCGATGTCTTCGACGTTGTTGCCCGAGCTTAGCGAGGCAACCTTCTCGCGCGCAATCCCCTCCAGCGCGTCCAGGCGGAACATGACCCGGCCAAGATTGACGAGATCGGGAAGCCGAGCCTTCTTGTCATAAGCGCCGTTCTCGACGTCTGCGATGAGGCGTGCGGTCTGCATGCCGTTCCAGGTCAAAGTTCTGCGATCCTCGCAGCTCTCGTTGGCGTCCAGGGCTAATTGGAAGTAGCGCTTACGCAATTCCGGGTTTTGCGCCACCTGGCGCAGATCATTGGCCAGCGACTGCCGGAATTCTTCGTTGCCAGAGTTCACGGAGTCGAACAGGTTGCCAATGAAGAGCGCGTACTCTCGGGCGCCCGGCTCTTCAGCAACGCTCTGCCAAGCGGCCAGCACCTCTCGGTCACCCTCCTGTGGATTACCCCGGAGCCAGTTTGCGACCGTTTCAATGAGAGCATCGGCCTGTTCATCGTCTGTCTCGGACAATTCACTTTCATCATTGCGCGAATGGTAGACGGTCGGACCGGCATAGCCCTCGGAGCGTAAGGCAGTATCCAGATTTGAGAGCACCTGCTCGGGCAGAGGATTGTCGGTCAAAACTATGCTGCCAGAGGCGGCAAATTGCGTCAGCAGATCATCCGGTAGGCTCGTCATTTGGTTTTGGCCGACGTCGAGCAAATCCAGCGAAATAGGGAGGTGCCGCGGCAGGCGCGTCAGTTGATTTTCGCTGACGTCGAGAAACTGGAGAGTGGCTGGAAGGTCCTCCGGTAGATTCGTCAACTGATTGTGGCTGGCGCGGAGAAATTCCAACGAAGCGGGGAGCAGCTCGGGCAGTTCCTGCAACTGATTGTGGTCGAGGTAGAGAAGCTCGAGCTCAGCAGGTAGGACTCCAGGCAAGCTCCTCAGTCGGTTGAAGCTCGCGTCGAGCCCTCTGAGCTCGGTCGGAAGTTCGGGCAGGGTTGTCAGCTGATTGCCCCTAACGTCCAGACGCCGGAGCGAAGCAGGGAGGCTATCGGGCAGAGTGGTCAACCGGTTGAAGGGCACATCAAGCGCAACGATAGCGCTCGGAAGTCTTGGCAGGCTGGTAAGGCACAGCGATCCAAGATCCAGTGTACTGGTCTCACCGAGAGTATTCACTCGGCGCACTGCTTCTTCCCGATCCTCGAGCGGGCCTACCTCCGGTTCAGCAGCCCAATTCTCAAGCAACTCGCCTTCATCCTCAGCCTGGGCAGAATCTCCGGAGCTTTCTGCGCGGACTGTCGCGAGGGCGCTCCACTGCGCCGCCGCCGCTCCGTTTTCCCCACCCTCCTGTCCGGAAGATGCAGAAAGAATGCCACCGCCGCGCTGAATCTGTCCTGCCTCAAAAGGATCCATCTCACCCTCCTTACGAAACTGAGTAGACACAAGCCCGTGGTGACATGCTCTAGGACCTAAGACAGTTAGCTTTCGATAAGCTGACAGACCATCACCGCAAGTGGCACCGATGGCACGAAGCTGGCATGACCCTGAGCGCATGATTTGATCGGCCAATCCCCGACCGTAAGATATTTTCCGCTGACACGTTTCTGCGCACAAGCACGCAGTAGTGGCTCAAGTATAACGACCGCGCCGGGCGGCGGTGCCTTTCGCCAATTGCCTGCGAAGCAAGAGCGCACGCTGTCCAACGTCTGCCTCGGTCCTCTCTCGTGCCAAGACAATCGCTGCCGTGCTGGTATTCGCCGTTGGTGGCGAGCCCAACAATCTGGGTCTTTGCAGCGACACCGTCAGCTGACCGACAGGTGGGCCTGCTAAGGGCGGAGGCTTGCCAGCGTTGACGGTTCTCCGGACTTATCTGGCCGGACGAGATGGCAGACCGCGGGCAGCAGTATCGATCTATTGCCCAGGTTGGGCTCGTATCGGCCTTTGTCGAAGAGATGCTGGACGGCAGTCGCGGCCCACGCACACAGGCCTTCGAATCATCATTTGCTCTGCCGACTTAGCTGCTTCGCGGCCTCGGGAAGCGGAGGTGTACTTTAGCTCTGACGATGGAGAGATTGATGGACACAGGACACGCACAGCGGAGCGGGGCTTCCTCCCGGGACGCATTTGAAGAGGTGGAGCAGGAAAGCTACCTCGGCGGCTTCAATCGTGCCGTCGCGAATTTGGTCGAATCCTTGACAGGGTATCGGACCCCAGCCTGCGCGCGCGCACAGATCCTGGACAATTGGGTTGCCGAAGAAGGGCAGGGCGAAGCCGAGAATAGGCGACAGGGGCGCAGGCGAATCAGGAATTCGGATAATACAGGCTCGCGCTCGCTGGATTTGTCCTCGCTTACGCTGACCGCTCTACCCGCCGCCCTTCCGCCCAGGCTGCGGGAACTGCGCGCCAGACACAACGAGCTAAGCAGCCTGCCCGCCATGTTCCCACCCGGTCTCCAGCATCTTCTCATTAGCCATAATCGCTTGACCAGTTTGCCGGACAATCTTCCGGCGACCCTCTCTGAGCTGGAGGTTGCTGACAACGCCTTGACCAGTCTGCCTGCAAACCTTCCGGCCGGGCTCCAGATCCTGAACGCGAACGACAACCGGCTCACTAGCCTGCCGGACGCTCTTCCGAGCGGGCTCACATCGCTTGCGGTCAGTAGCAATCAGCTGACCGAGCTGCCCGACTCCCTCCCTTCGTGGCTCATTGAAATCAATGTCAGCGGCAATCAATTGACCAACCTGCCCGACCCACTTCCGAGCACGCTCCAATCACTCAATGTCAGCGGTAACCGGCTAACCAGCCTGCCCGAAGGTCTTTTAGATGCTCTTGTGCCGAATAATAGCCTCTACTACCCGCATCTTGAGAGCTTCGAGCTCGCCGATAACGCGCTGCCTGACCACGTCCTCGCTCATCTTGCGGCGGCTGAAGGGCCTCCGCAGCTTGCGCAGCAATCCCTGCATGAGGCTGCCGCACACTGGCTCACAGACGACCCGGCCGCGCTGGCCGAATGGCAGAACTTTGCCGATGAGCCGGGCGCCCAGGACTATGCCCAGTTCCTAGATCGGCTACGAGGCACTGTGAACTACGGCAATGACCAGTTTCGGCAGGCAGTGGCTGACAATCTGCGGCAAGCGGCCGCCAATTCGACATTGCGCGAGCAGTTCTTTGGGCAGGCTTCCGAGGCGAACACGAGCTGCGAGGATCGCGTCACCCTGCACTGGAATGGTATGCAGACCGCCCGCATCAACGCCGAGGTCAAGGACGGGGTCTATGACGATCGGCTTCGTGATCTGATCCAGCGCGGCCGCGTCGCCTTCCGCTTGGAGGCTTTGGACGAGATCGCGCGCGCCAGGATCGACTCGCTCACCAGCGGCAACCCGAACGTAGACGAGATCGAAGTCTACCTGGCCTATCAACATCGGCTGCGCGAGCCGCTCGAGCTCAGTCATCTCGCCCCTGACATGCGCTTCCTGGAGGTCTCTCACGTCAGCGAGGGCGATGCGACGGAGGCGCTTGACCTGGTCCGGGAACGGGAGGCAAGCGAGTTCACCGACTACATGGCCAGCAGCTGGCAACCCTGGGAGACGGTGCTGGAGCGCATCGCTCCGGACGAACATGCAGCGATGGGAGACCGAGTGCTCGAAGCCATGGGCGAAGTGTTTCAAACCCGCTTGGATCAGCGACTGGCCGAGCATGATCTTCTAGGCGATCCAGATGCCGAGCGGGTGCTCGGAGCCCAAGTCCGAAACGAGATCGCTGGTGAGATCAAAGGCGAGGTCATGCACCGTGTGCTCGCAGAGCGTGGCCTCGAGCTATGAGGCTCCGTACCGCCGCAGAGAAATTTATCATTGCTCTGCGGCGGTACAAAAAGATCGATCGTGAAGCTAGCCGATCGCTCTCAAAGGTGCTTTTGCACCTTCGAAAGCGGCTGCCGTCGATCGAGGCCTTTCTGTCTTGTCGAGCGATAAAAGGTCCTGCGCGCGAGGCAACGGCATAGCTGCGTGCGGTCGAAAACCTTTGGGACGAAAACTTCGTCGGTCAAAAAGTTGTCGAGGAGAGCAAGGCAAGTAGCGGCGAATCATTAGTTACGGGCGCTACCGCAGCCGCCAGCTCGGTTTGACGAGGAAGCTAGCTGTTCGCCAGGTCTATTTGACGCGTGCTTCCCGCGAGCTCCATTTTGGCAAGCAAGCTGTGGAGTTCAAGCATGCACTGCGCTGGCAGCTTACGACCGCCAAGCCGTCGTGCAGGTGATGTCGTGCGTGCGCTCGCGCGGGTTGGTCCCAAGACTGCACAAGAAGCCTTGGGCCCCTCAGTCAAAGATTGAGCCCCATCGAAGTGAGCGAATTGAAGTGTGCCGGATGTTCATTGCCGAGTGGGCTTGGCATGCCCGTAAGCGAACTGCGCGCTGAGCAAACTGTGAACCTTTCTGATCACAAGAGGCGCTCGGCGTTGTTGCTGTGAGTCAGGACGGCCTGCACATCTTCTCGAAGAACATTTTCAGGTCGTTCTAATGGGCGCTCGCCGGCCACTGGGGCTGAACCTCCCTTTCGAAGCAGGACCTATGGAACACCAGCGAAGACAATTCGGTCTCTCAGGACGTCAGTCAAGAAAACGTGGAACACCAAGGCACGAGAGCGCTCCCAGTTGCGTCAAGCAAAGACCTTGCGAATCATCAATGCGCGCCTGCAGCAGGCTCACTGCCAAAGTTAATGCCAAGGGCGACAAGATCTCGTCACCTATGATCGACTCGAGACTGGTACCCGCTCAGGCGACCCATTGTCAGATCGGTCGTCAATTTCGTCGGCTCAAGCCGAGGGCTGGCGAAGAGGTGCGGCAAAACTGGATGGACTCCATCCTTCGTCAGGCGGCTTCGGATGCGACGCCTTTGCGTGCAGCAATATCCTGATCTCGTCAGCTGTTCGAAAGGTTGCGGCTATAACAATCGAGAATCTGACGCTTGCAGAACGAGCTGCTATTGGGCCGTAATCCACGCCGTACGATTGCTGCAGGGGTCTATGCAAACATGAGGAGAGCAGGATGGATCCGGTCGACCCATTCTTCGATTCAGGAGCCTGGATGCGCGAGTACGCCGCCCTTCAGGGGCGGGCTGGCCAGCGAGCAGGCAGCCCAAGCGTGCAGGGTGACTTTGAAGGGCGGCTGCAGGATCTGAAACTCCATCGGTCTGATGAAGGGAACTCAACTTCGCCTAATCGGTCCCCCGCAGCAGGTGGTCGAGCAGTCCGGCGGGGCGACTTCGGCGGTTCGATGCGGGTGCCGCCGCACTCCGCTTTTAGGGAGAGTGCGCTAGGCGGTACGCGTCGGAGCGTAGACATTCCCAACTGTCAGCTTCCAACTTCGGCACAACCGCAGTCTAGATTGCGAGACGATCTGTTCAGCAGCTCACGCTACAGCTTTCCGGACGCAGTGTCTGCCGCCTCGGCCAAGAGCGAAAAAAGTCGCGGGTTATGGTCACGCTTCAAGTCGGGAATCGGCAACGTCCTCGGCGGAAGTGGGAACGAAAAATTATCGCGCGACGCTGGCCAATCTGACGTCTTTTCGACGAATGTGCGAATTGATTATGCAAGGCAGCCGGGCCGGACGCGCGGGGTCTCTGCCGAGGACAAGGAGCTTATTGAAGATTTCAGAAACAAGGCGGCGGGTAATCTCAGCGACGGGACCATCAAGAATGCGGCAGCCGATTTGCGCCATTTGAGCGCGCGACTGAGCGACGCCGGCAGGCCCTCGATCGCCGATCGAATTCGCCGGGAATTGGAAAACGCGCAGCTGGAAAATCCCGATGTGGAAAACCACCAGCTTGAAGCTGAGCTCGATGAGGACGTGGACACCTACGCAAAGGACCGCGGCAGGCGCATCAAGGCGGCCCTGAAGAAGCTTCGTGAAGTCGGCGCCGGAAACACCCTGGCGGCGGATGTCCGCCGGCTGGCTCCTCATGCTGACGACGCAACCCTCATCGGCATGTGGGCGGCTGCGGAAAAGGCGACACACAGGATCGACCCAAAGACGATCGACAGGCAAACCCGCCGCATGTTCAGGCTGAGTGAGTGGCTGCAGACCAATGACAGGCCGCCGATCGCCGGTCGGCTGTCCACTCCTGGTCTCGCCCAGGATGTGGAGGCGTACAAGCGCCAAACGGAGGACAGCAAGATTAGCGCTGATCTGGTCAGGCTCGGCCGTTACCAGCAAATCCTTGAGGCGAACAGGGCACTTGGATTGCCGCCTCCTCAGGATCCGGGTCATCCTGCTGCGGAAGCTGCTCGGCAGGCCCGCTCGCCACGGGAGCTTCCCGCAACGCCCGCCACGCCGAGCGCGGGAGCTTGGGAATGGCTTGGAGAGCAAATGCATGGATCTGGTTCATCGATGCCGGCGCCGCAAAGCGGATGGCAGGCCGGCTCGTCCCAGCAGCTTCCCGCAACGCCGGCCACGCCGAGCGCGGGATCCTGGGATTGGCTCGGCGAGCAAATCCATGGTCCTGTGTCACCGCTTCCAGCGCCGCCCTGGGCCGCCCACGCTGATCTGCCAGTCGAACTTCCTGCGACTCCAGCCACCCCAAGCCAAGGCGCATGGGCCTGGCTTGGGCAGCAGATGCAAGAGCCCGCATCGTCGTCGTCAGTTCGGCCCCAATCGTCGAACATCTACGGCGGTCTCGGCTCCTTCGTTGATCTGGATCCACCTACAGCCCACGACTTGCGTGACGATGCGCGCTCTGCGCCAGCACCTGAATTTGCACCCGCCTCGTCGTTCGCAGGATGGCCGGGAGCGGCTCCGGAATTGCGGGACATTGGAGCGATCGTGGGCACCAACTGGCGCCACGGCTCCCAGCCGGCTTCAGACGTGTTGATCGATGTCTTGGGCAATATCAATTTGCTGCCAAATCAGTTCGGGCCAACTCAATTTGCGATCAATGGAGAGCGCTATTCGGCGACCTTTGGACCAGGCGGTCGCAGGGATGTCCGCCTGGTTCATCACCCGCGCGCCGGTGGGATGAACGAGGCCGGGTCATCCCGGCCGCAGCATCGTCCACCGCCAATCGCAAGCGCAAGGCAAACCGTGGAAGGTGTTGTCGATCTTGGCCATCTTATCCGGGGCGGCTGGGAGCATAGGGAGCGGTTCTTGCCGCCTTACCTCGTACGCGTTTTGGAAGGCGAGCGCATCATGCCGCAGCCCGGGCGGCCGACCTATTTCCAGATCCGCGGAGTGCCTTATAGGGGCGAGTTGGTGGAAAGCGAAGGGCGCCAGCGCGTTCGCGTCTATCCCGAACAACCTCGGTGAACAAGTATTCCAAATGCTCCGCCGGCGGCTCGCCCGAGGCGTTCTTCGCGCGTCGCTTGACCGGCCATGCACCCAATTTATGCAGATCGCAGAGTTGGGGCGGGAATACACGCCTGATTTCGAGCGCGATGTTGGCTCAGTGCGGATTCCGACGAAGTCGCCTCAAGCGAGCGCGGCGCGGACCCGATCGAGTCAAACAACCCATTCAAAACGGAAGTTTGGGTACAGGGTAAGCTGCCCTGCAAGATCCGCATCGGGCGAGTCAACATCCGGCAGGCGTCTAGTTGCATGACGATCGGTCCCACGCACGCGGCGTTTGCCTCATGGTGCCGCTTTATCATTGGCTCGCCGTGCCGTGTTCGTGGTGCTGAAACAGGAGCGCGTCGGCCCGCTCGCTGCGCCATGATTTAAGTCGGCGCCCAAGCCTTCTCATAAAAATTATCAAAATACCGCACTTGAATGGCCGGTACTCACGTCAGCTGGTACCATCACGTTTGCTGATACCGCACAAGGAGGAGCGAGCACGCCTGTCTCCAGGATTCCCCCAATTATCCCTGCGAACAGCCTATCGCCTAAATCGATGTGCCCTTTTTGCGGATTCCGATCGATGTCGCCCAGGATTCCGAGATGATCTCGCCCACCATTCCGATTTGAAGTCGCCCACCCGTTCCGAGATGATGTCGCCCACCATTCCGGGATGATGTCGCCCGGGTGACGAGACCTCTTCTGGCTCCCATAGGGTCAACCTTTCGGCTTTGCGAAGGGGGACCCTGGATGCCGACGGAGAGGCTTGCGATGCGCCGTGTGCGCGATGTGATCAGGATGAAGGCGGCTGGGCTGCCGAGCCGCGAGATTGCTCGGCGGATGGGCGCGGCGCCCTCAACAGTGCGGCTGACTATCCGGCGGTTCGAGGCCGCAGGCCTGAGCTGGCCGTTGCCCGACGAACTCACGGACGCGGCCTTGGAGGCCCGCCTGTTCGCCAAGACCGGCAACGGTAACCGGCAGGGTCATCGCCGCATCGCCGAGCCCGACTGGGCGGCGGTGCACCGCGAACTCAAGCGCAAGCACGTGACGCTGTCGATCCTGTGGGAGGAGTACATCGGCGCCGAGCCCGGCGGATACCGGTACTCGCGCTTCTGCGAGCTTTACCGCGCCTGGGAGGGACGCCTGTCGGTGACGATGCGCCAGGCGCACGCGGCCGGCGACAAGCTGTTCGTCGACTACGCGGGCGACGGCGTGCCGGTGGTGGTCGACCGCCTCACCGGCGAGCGGAGGACGGCGCAGATCTTCGTCGCCGTGCTCGGCGCCTCGAGCTTCACCTACGCGCAGGCGACGTGGACCCAGGGGCTCGCCGACTGGATCAGCGCCCATGTTGGCGCCTTCGCGGTGATCGGCGGCGTCCCGGCGCTCTTGGTGCCTGACAACACCAAAGTCGCAGTCATCAAGGCGAGCCTCTACGACCCGCAGATCAATCGCACCTATGCGGAGATGGCCGCGCATTACGGCACGGCCGTCTTGCCGGCGCGACCTCGCAAGCCGCGCGACAAGGCCAAGGTCGAGCAGGCCGTCCTCATCATCGAGCGCTGGCTGCTCGGCCGCCTGCGCCACCGCGTCTTCTACAGCCTCTCCGAGGTCAACGCAGCGATCGGCGAGTTGCTCACCAGGCTCAACGAGGAGCGGCCGATCCGGCGGCTCGGCGTGACGCGCCGCCGGCTGCTCGAGGAGATCGACCGGCCGGCGCTCAAGCCGTTGCCGGCGAGCCCCTACGTGCTCGCCGAGTGGCGGATCCGCCGCGTCAGCCTCGACTACCACGTCGAGGTGGAGAAGCATTATTACAGCGTTCCGCATCGCTTCGCGCGTGCCGAGGTCGAGGTGCGGTTCACCGCCCGCACCGTCGAGATCTTCCACAAGGGCGAGCGGATTACCGCGCATCAGCGCATGAGTGGCAATCACAAGCACACCACCGTGCCGGAGCACATGGCCTCCAGCCATCGGCGCTACGCCGGCTGGACTATCGGGCGTATCCGTCAGGACGCCGCCGCGATCGGGCCGGCAACCAGCGCATTGTGCGACCTCATTCTCGACGAGCGCTCGCACCCCGAACAAGGCTTCCGCGCCTGCCTCGGCATCCTCAGGCTCGCCGCCTCCTATGGGCGCGAACGGCTGGACGCGGCGGCTGCGCGGGCGATCGACATCGGCGCGCGCACCTATGGCTCGGTCAAGTCGATCCTCGCCAACAATCTCGATCGGCGTCCCGCTCACCAGCGCTCCGCGGACGATGCGCCGATCCTGCATGCCAACATCCGCGGACCGCGCTACTACAACTAGGAGACCGTCCCTTGCTCACCCATCCGACCCTCGACCGCCTCAACGCCCTCGGCCTCCACGGCATGGCCAAGGCCTTCGCCGACATCGAAGCCGCCGGTGAGGCTGGCAGCCTCGGTCACGCCGAATGGCTTGCTCTGCTGCTCGAACGTGAAGCCTCGCTGCGGCACGACAAACGGCTCGCCACTCGCCTGCGCTACGCCAAGCTGCGCCAGCAGGCATGCGTCGAGGACATCGACTACCGCACCCCGCGCGGTCTCGACCGCCCGCTGTTCGCCAAGCTTGTCGAGGGCCGTTGGATCGACGACCCACGTCAATCTCCTGATCTGCGGCCCGGCAGGCGTCGGCAAGAGTTGGCTCGCCTCGGCGCTCGGCCACAAGGCCTGTCGCGACAATCGCTCCGTGCTCTATCAGCGCGTCCCGCGCCTGTTCGACGATCTGGCGCTCGCCCGCGGCGACGGTCGTCACCCACGCCTGCTGCGCGGCCTTGGCCGTGTCGATCTGCTGATCCTCGATGATTGGGGGCTCGAGCCGCTCGATGCCGGCGCCCGTCACGACCTCCTGGAAATTCTCGAAGATCGCTACGGTCATCGCTCCACCATCGTCACCAGCCAGCTCCCCGTGGACCAGTGGCATCTGCTCATTGGAGATCCCACCTATGCCGACGCCGTGCTCGATCGCCTGGTCCACAATGCCCATCGGCTCGACCTCAGCGGTGAGAGCCTGCGCCGAACCCGGCAATCCGCCCGAAAGACCTGAGCGCTGTGGACATGCCGCTGCGCTTGGACAACGCAACCGCGTTGCCCACATGCCCACAGCAACCGCAGAAGAAGAAAAAAGGTTGAAGTCGCGATTCCAGATTGACCGCGCGGCTTGACCGATGCCAGAGAACCAGCCGGCCAGAACGCCTCGCCGCTGGGCGAGATCAAATCGGAAAGGTGGGCGACATCGTCTCGGAATCCACGGGCGACTTCATATCGGTACGCCTGGGCGACTTCGTCGGAATCCGCACCCTTTTCGAACGCGGACGTCATTCCCTTCCTAAAGCTCCGTTAATTATTCATCATCAAGCAGTCGCCGAAGCTCCCCTGGAGAAAGCCCCTCCGGCTCGAAAGTAAATTCTTCTGGATCAATGGAGACCGGAGGAGAGGAGTGATCGTCCCGTAATCCGTGAAGTGCGTCGTGCAACTCCTTTTCCAGTTGCCGCAGCTCTTCTGGAGGGACGGAGGCTGGCAATTGGCTGGGTGCATCATCGCGAAGGTCGGCCTGAGGGAGCTGCTCCGAACTGAGTGCGACTCGCTCATGGATGAAAGCCGAGGTGGCGGGTTGATCATCACGCCCCTCGGTAAGCTCCTGTGTGTCTTCATCCTCGAGCAGTCGCCGAAACTCCGCGGGAGAGAACTGGTCCAGATCAATGACAAGCGCTTCTGGATCAAAGGAAAACGAGGGGGGAGGAGGATCCTCCGATTGCCGGAGCAGCTCGTTACGCAACTCCGTTTCCAGCTGCTGAAGCTCTTCAGAAGGCGGGGAAACTGGGGAGGGGATGGCATGGTCATCAAGCTGGTCTCGCAGGTGCCCAAGCTGCTCCTGACGAAGCTGCTCTGGATCGACTGCGACCTGTCCTTCGAGGAGAGCCGGGAGAGGTTGATTGTCGTGTCCCTCGTGATGCTCTTCTTGCCGGTTGGCTTCGTACGACGCGTGGTGCTGCGCAGGGGTGCTGTCGATGCGTGTCAGGTGTGCCAGTAAACCGGCTTCGGGATTGATGCGCGTCACGTTCTGGAGGGAAGGATTGAGCTTAGCGCGACGCCCTGGACGCACGATGGGCATGATGGCCCCCGTCGACCGAAAGGTCCGCAGATGCTCTAATGCTCTAACGAGACTGTTACTATCAGAGGCACCGCTGAACTCGCGCACGTCACTGCCATCGCTCAGCGATTTGCCGCCCAGCCGAGCAACAATGCTTGGTTTGCTTTTTGCGAAGAGCCAACGGCTATAGCCAAGAAGTGAACCTGCATGCTGCTTCGCCGTACTGGCCGCCGCGCCACTCTCAATAAGCGCTTTCTCAAGTCTGAAGATATCGGCAGCATCTTCGGGGTAAAGAGGCCGCTTGTCCCATCGTCCCCGAATTATGACGCCCGTTGAGGCGACCGGCATTGCTCCGCCACTTTCTCCTGAAGCGGCGCTTGCGCTCGGTTTCCGATATACCTGAACTTCTTGCGGATCGTTCAGCGTCCTTTGTCTTTTAGCTGCTCTCGATTGAGCTGTGTCATCTTCATAATTGACGGGGACCTCCTCGCTAGCCAGAAGATTGCTCCGGGCACGTGGATCCATCGCCTCGTCCGGGAATTGCTGGGCATGCTCAGATGCGTCCTTAGCTGAGGGGAGCGCGCGCGGTCGCCCACGAGAAACTAAATGACCGGAATCATGATAGGCTCGAAGGACGCTTATGCCTGTCTTCATGAGGGCGTCCTTCGGAAAGTAAGTATCTCGGTGATTAAGCAGGGATTGGTGGTCCTTTAGATCAGTTGTTTGGCCACGGGCGCGGAAATCATCCGCGAGTCGACAAAGTGCCTGAGTATAGAGCCTGACCGTGTTCGTTTGTGGGTTCTTCTCATCTACATATCGAGCAATCGCCTTGTCGATCAGGTCCCGGTCCTCTGTAGATAGATGGGGATAGGAGCTTTCACCGGCGACAGGAGCGGGTTCGACCTGCTTTGCCTCAGCCAGGTGCTGCTCAAAGCGATCTTTTCCAAACTGGCTCGTCTGCGGCTCTTGCGAGACTGCGTGCTGCACCTGCGACCAATCTGGCAAGTTAAATGCGTCATATTCTTGCGGGTCCACGCTAACCTCACCTCTAGGATCACCTGAACAGGTCTGCCTAGTCGGGTAAGCTTTCGAGAACCTGACGTGACCATGATTCCGCGCGGAGCGTTGTTCGCGGTGGCCAACCGCGGAAATGACGCGTTTGGAACCAGGCTCTTCTAGAACACTGCCTCGGCCTTCCTAGGATCTATCTCTTTTCCATAGGTTCTTATAGCTGGCGGACCCTAACAGGCTGGTCTGGCACAGATGCAGTTGGTCCCTTCACAATATCGCGAAGCCTCAATTCCCATGCAGCACGTGATGGTTGAATCAAAATGACCGTTTGCGATGATCAGAAGAATATCAACGTAGATACCAACAGATTGAGGGCGTGTTCAGTTTGGGGCGTGTGGGTGATGCTTGTGGGGTTATGAACGTATGATAGTCCCACACCGGCATATATTCCTGGAGCAAGATGGGCCGTATATGTTGCGGTAATTGCTGTGGTATCGCGATGCGCAAGCCGGCCTCCAGCCAAGGCTACATCCACCGCAAATTTGCTCCAGCTCGTGTTGCTAGCAACGAGCGCAATCAGATCGCTGGATCGACTGTCAAATGCGCCCCTCGCGTAAAGGCGAAGCTCATAATACCGGCTGATTCTATTCAGGTCCGCCGGAGCTCCCATAATGGAGAAGCCGCCGTAGATGCCTCGAGATGGGGTCCCATCTGCGTCGTTTTGCCAGAACTGCCTGTCCGCAGCGATGTAGTGAAAGTTATTCCCGTCTTCACTCCGCCGCGAGGGATCCGTCAAACTTGTGTACCGGCTGCTGTTGAAACCAACGCCCGCCCGCAGCCATGTGTCCGGTACGCCGGAAGCTGCCTTGCTCTTGTAGCCGGCTTCATCAACGAGAAGAATGCCCGCATGGGGCGTGCTCCAGTTCAAGCCCGTGGGATTTTCCGTTATCTGCACATAGGGACCATCTGGGCTAATCGAGCGCTGGACGGAGACCTTGTTGTATAAGCGGGGGTCAAAATTGTACTTCAGGTTGACCGCAGGCGTCGGTGCGGCATTGGTGCTCATGCCTGCCTGTAACAAGGCGGCCATGTTCGATCCTGTAATCCCTCCGAACAGGGTGCCGGCGAATTCATTTTGGTTTCTGAGGTAGCCAAGTTTTAGCTCTACGGTCCTGTCGAAGAAAGTCTGATAGTAGGCGAGCGTGTTGAGACCAACTCGATCTGGACCCGGGCGATCCCACGTCGAGTATTGCTGCTCGACCCCTAGGACGATCTGTCCGTCGGAAATGCCAAATCGGCTGAGATCGTAGGTCACTATCATAAAGTTTGCCGACGCGAAGGTCGGATTCTGGCCCATGTAAAGCTGGTTTGCGATAGTGCTTCTGGCGGCATTCGGCAGCAGGTTGTTTGCAAAGCTGTTCTGTGTCCAGCCGATGTAGCCGATTCCGACATCTGCAAGCGCCGATCTGACGCCGCCTTTGTCTTGATCGATCGTGTCCGCAGGGCCAGGTATGTTGAACCACAGTCCTTTTTCACGCAGATTATCGTACCTTGCAAAGTCGATGGTCGTTTGCGTGCTTGTCTGGGTAGGCCTGTCCGCATTAGCGCGCTTTTCGAAGGGCACACCGGAACTTGGTGCTGGCGCCGGGACAGGAGAGCTGATTTCCCGGTCGACCCGGAACTTTTCAACGTGGTCAGAAGCCTCTCGTCGTCTGCTGGCCTGATCCACTGGGTGGTTACTGGCATCAACCCCGCTCGCTCTTTGTGCAAGTACGGAATTGTTGAACAGACAAGCCGTCACCGAAACTGCGATAGCAAGCCCACGTTGGTTTCGCCTTCGTTCTAAATTGAAAGAATGTGCGGCCGCCGCGGAGCATCTCGGTGGCAAAGTCGTCTCAAGAAAGCAGTCAGGCACAGCGTACGTCGGTTCCATCTCTGCCAGCCATGAATAGATCGCGGCGAGGCCTGACTGGCCAAGAGTAAACCTCTTAGCGCTTTCGCGTCCGAGGGCTCGCAAGACGCGGTAGATCTCGATTTTTCCAATCAGAGCCGCTCACGCTTTGCAAAGCTGTTAGCTCGGGGGGGCATGGACCAGGATCGCAACCGTGCTTATGGCGCCGGTGGGCCGAGAGCGCGCCGCGAGCGTTGGCTTGTCAATGCTAACAACGAGCGCGAGGCTGTCACGGGCACAAAAGGCTTGCGAATGTCCATTTGCTCCCCCTGGCTCAGGCGCGATTTTGGCGGCGAGGCCAGGCTTTACAAAGCACCTCATTGGTAATTGTCGCGGAACACGATACAGTCGCCAAGCTGGCGGAGCAGCCGTCGAAGTTGCGCATCCGGCAATCCCAGCTGTCTGGCCTGCCGGCCAGGCGGCCGGAGCGATCGGGAATAGAGCAGCTTTCGCGACTACCTGCGAGCAAGTTGCTGGCTCTCTCAGTGCCGGTGTTGCGGCAAAATCTGTGTTGCATCCGATTTCTCGACGTGCGCGCGTTCGTTGGTCACGCTTGCCATGTATCCGTCGCCTCGAACAACCCGCCGAAATTGGTAGTTGAACAGTAACGATGATAGCTGGTCCAATCTGACATTGCGGCTCAGCCGCTCACCCGTGGCGGCTATTTTGATGTGCCGGATGAAGTTGCTGATGTCGTCAAGGCGCAAGGCGAGGCTGAGCAATCTGCCGGGTTCTTCGTCTGAATGATAAGAAAACGCTGCGCCATCAACCTGCGAGACCCAATCTTCGAGGGATGAGCGCAAACTGCGCCGTTGCCTAAAAGGGGTAAAATGAAAGCAGGAGCAGCCGGCCAGGAGTTCGCCAAGATTTCTTATTGTGGACGCTGGCAGCTCATTGAGCGCTTCTGAATCGCAGGCCGTTGATCGTCAAAGAAACCTGCTGGAATCGGATGTTGAGCGAGGAACAATGGATGTGAGTGATCCAGCTGCGCCTTCGGACTTGCGGCCGCTCTTGCACAGTCCGTCAAGACGAAATCTCGCAGTGTTTTTTGTGCTGCCGGTTCTCCTCGCTTGCTCGTGTGCTTCGGGAGCTTGGCTTTGGATTAACCTTGAGCAGTTCGGTGAGACGCCGGAAGTCCAGGATGTCGCTTCAACGATGAGTTCGCCCCCAGGGGACAGGCCTCTCCTGTCGGAGATGAGGTGGGCACAACAGAAAGCTGACGATGAGATCGTGATACTCAACCGCCAGTTCGATGCGCTGCGTGAGGACTTGAAAGGAATCCTGGATCAGATCAGCATGTTAGCCTCGCGAATAGATTCGCTGCAAAGTTCAACACCTCTGCCTCCTGCTGCTCCTGTGCCGCCTTTGCCGAAAGCCCGCGCTGTTTCAAGCGGCACCACGAAAGGCTTCGGCCGGCCCAAACCAGAAGGGCCTGTTTCTGTCGGAGGAGCGCCAGTGGTCGCAGGACCGAAGAAAGACGAGCCGTGAGGTCGAGACCGCTGCAGGCGTACCCGCTTCCAGCTGCCCCCGAGGAGGGCCATGCTTCGCAAAGCTGCGCCGATCGCAAATAGCGAAAGCTGAGGTGGTGCCGGCGTATCGTGTCGGAGTTTGATCACGATAGAGATCCTCTGCCGTAGCGGGCAGAGCCTTCCTCGAGGGTAGACCGCAGCGCCCCCATGCACTTCGTTTTCAATCGGCTCTCCTCTCATCAGCTCTCGCCAGTTTCGAGGCCATACCTGAAAGCCTCGTCATACCGCGCATCCTCGAGATCTGGCCTGTCTGCCCGGACGCGCTTGTTGGATCTCTCCATCGCAAGTAGCGTTTTGGATGTAGTCTGCTTACATGCGTGGCTTAGGTAATAGGAATACGATCGAGACAAGTGTCGAATGCGGCAGCAACTGCACGAATGACAAACCTATGCTCCTGCTTGACCCGAATAAATCCATCTTCAATGTCCACGATCCCATCTTTGGCAAGCATGCCTAGGCGGCCTGCAGAATCGAGGAGGAAAGCCGGATCAAATTCGTGAGCAGCGCAGATCGCTGGTATGTCGGCCTGCAAATCGCACATCAGACGCTCTATAATCGCGGCGCGAAGGCGATCTTCTGCGGACAGACAGTAGCCTTTTGAAGTGGCCAGGCGGCCGGCCTGAATGTGTTCCTGATACGAAGTGGTCGACATCTCGTTCTGAACGTAACCCTCACGCAAACGGCCGATGGCGGACGGACCTAAGCCGATCACCGTCTTGCAAGTGTCAGCCGAATAACCGAGGGAGTTGCGGCGCAGTCGACCAGCTTTCTGCGCCAGCGCGAGCTCGTCGCCGGGTAGAGCGAAATGGTCGAGCCCGATCTGGTGGTAGCCGGCCGAGACCAGCGTATCTGCGATGGCCGCGGCTTGCTCAGCGCGGGCAATATTATCCGGCAGCGCCGTCTCGTCGATGTGGCGTTGACGTTTCATATAGGAGGGGACGTGAGCGTAGCCAAAGACCGCAAGCCGGTCTGGCCGCATTGCCAGTACTGTCCGCGCGGAGGCTACGCAGGACCGCACCGTCTGATGCGGTAGCCCGAAGAGAAGGTCGAAATTGATGCGTCTAATCCCATGCTGGCGTAGACTGGCGACGAGGGAAGCCGTCACCTCCTCGCTCTGCACGCGGTTGACAGACCTTTGAACCACGGGATCGAAGCTTTGCACGCCGATGCTCGCGCGGCTGACCCCGGCCGCTTGTAACGTTTCGACCATCTCGGCCGTGAGTCGACGCGGATCGATTTCTATGGCAATGGTAGTTGTATTGTTGAACTGAAAACGGTGGCGTAGGAGTTCCATCAAGGCGAGAAAATCGCAAGGTGCAACGGTGGTCGGCGTCCCACCGCCGAAATGCACATCGCTCACCGGCAAAGCGCTCGGCACTTGCTCTGCGACCAAGCCTATCTCGTCCCACAGTGCTGCCAAATAGTTGCGAAGCGGTCGCTTGCTGCGCGCAAGGCTGGTAGGGAAGCCGCAATACCAACAAATAGAGCGACAGAACGGAACGTGGATGTAGAGCGATACAGGGTCGTCGGGCAGCAGCCGAGACAGCCATGTTGCACAAGTGTCAGCGCCAACTATCGCGGAAAAGTCCCGGGCGGCCGGGTAGATCGTGTACCAGGGCAGGCGAGCATCGCAATACTTGTTCAAAAGAGAGGTCTGCAAGTCCTAACTTTCCCATGCTCAGGTAAGCACAAAGCTGACAGATCCTCTCTCCAATGTCTTTGCGTTATGTCAAACGGGCGTCGTGGGCCGAACCAGAACTTCGCAACGTTGCGATGCCTAAGTGTCGGCAGAAGCGTTCGATGGACGTGAGGATGTCGTCTGGGGATTCGGTCCACTTGAATCGCAAGGGATTGGCATTGTGATAACTGATGAAGTCCAGAATGCCCGTGCGCACGGCCTGGGACTCTGCGATAGACGCCAAGCCGCATCTTCTTGTCGGTGATGAGCGCGAGGAAGCGCTCAACCGGAGTGAGCCAGGACAAACTGGTCGGTAGGAGCTCAATATGCGAACACAGCCGTTTCGCGAGCCAGCTGCGGATCAGTGGGGCGTTGTGTGGCGAGTCGTCAATGAGGAGATGGACATTGCGTCCGCGCGGGATGGCGGCCTCGATCGCGTCGAGGGACTTGGCGAATTTGCGGCACGGTAGCGGGAATAGCATTTGCCGATGACCTTGTCCGTTGCAATGTCGAGCGCCGCGAAGAGCGAGTCGTCAGACGCTTCAGGCCCGTCAGCTTTTCATCAGCAGTCACGCGTAGCAGGTAATCTCTGCTATTTGAGTTTCCTAAAAAGGATGAGGCCGCCTCGAAATGTTGTTGATTGCCGGCAGTCCCGCACAATTATCGCTTGGACCGATGTGCTGGCGCACGAGTCGTTGAGCGTAGACTTGCCTTCAGAATAGCCAGGTGGCACGAGCAACGCTCGCAGCGTTTTCGTGACATCGCCAGTCGCCGTGGTCGGCTCCCGACCGTCGAACGCGCGCCTCCTTTTGAGGCGGACGTGATATGGATGATAATCTCCATGAGAGTGCGAGTAGCGTCACAGTACAACGTGACGCAACGTGCGATTCAAGTCCTTTGGCACAGCGCACGAAGATAAGTTTGATCCAGTATCGAACACACAAGCCTCAATTCTGCCACGCTAGTTGTTTCATTGCCGCAAGCATCATCACGGATGTACTGATGATGTTGGGGCGACCCCAGCGCACTTTCCGTCCACGGCGAAGTGCGTCGGGGCGCTTTCGTTAGGCGGCGGCGTCTCGTTCCTGCCCGATGCGGTTCACACACCCGCAACGACTGTGAACGTCTTGCTAATTGCAAGAGGAGACCGTCCCGAATGTCTTCAGAGGCGAGACTATCTGCGATATTCGATTCTGCTTCACAGCTGGGTTGTTTTCGTTCTGACATTGCCTTTGTAGGCATCGCTCGCTGCCACGTTACGTGGCTCAACAAAGCTCATGATGTCGGGTGACTTGAGGTTGAGGCTATTTGACGCGCTATTCCGAGGCGAAGCATCCTTCGGCTCTGCACACGGCCAGCGAAGCGCTCATTACTCGAAAGCCTGCAGCCGAAATCGCTGAGGTGAAAGGCGCCCTCAAGTTGTAACCTCTTTCCAAGAACAGATTTTCGTGATCGCGTGAGTCAGTTTTCGGAGCTAGGAAAGACACTCGGACCAGACCCCGCTGCGGCCTCCATCATCGTGCCTGCCGATCTGACCGCGCAGGACCTGCTGCCAATCGCACTAAAGATAGAGTTGAGACTTTCAAGCAAAAACCAACTGGACGCCGGCAATGAGCAGAACCGTCACGAGAATAAAGTTGATTCCTGTCGCGTCCAGCCATTTCAGGCTGATTATCGTTCCAGCGACTGCCCCCGCCAACGCTGAGATCGCGTAAATGGCCAAATCTGGCGAGGGAAATTGCCCGGCGAAAAGGGCTCCGACGAAACCCACTGTGGAATTGGCCAAAATAAAGGGCGGTGATAGCGCCACGGTCTGCTTCGGTGACGCCCAATTCAGTGCGATGAGCAGCGGGGCGAGGAACACTCCGCCTCCCACCCCAGTCAGCCCGGAAACGAGGCCTAAGACCGCGCCAATGCTCACGCTCGCCCGCAGCGGAGTTTCGCGAGCGCGGCCAGCAGCTCGTCCCCGCTGCGTGATCATCGCTGCGCTCGCCAGAAGAAGAATGAGCCCCGTCAATGTTCTGTACATATGCTCACCGAGCACAATTAAGCCGCCGACGAGGGACGTCGGCATCGAGGAAAAGAGAAGCGGGCGCAGGATTGCCCACTCAACGACCTTGTTGCGGTTGAGGAGCCAAGTAGAATAAGTCGCGACAACAATGTTGAGACCAAGTGCCGTCGGGCGCATCTCTGTCGATGACATCCCAAACCATGCCATTAGGGAGAGGAACGCAGTGCCACCAGCCTGGCCAACGCTCGCATAGAGCAGTGAGATGATCGCGATGAGCAGAGAAGCCATGCTTCACCGATCTTGGCGGTGATTTTCGTCCTTTTCCATCAAGCTCATCATAATTCCTCCTTTAGGTGCGGCCGAGTTGTATTTGGCTCGAGGGATCCAGGCGAACTTCGCCGACACGCGCGGCTGGAACTGCAGTTGGTTCAAGTTCCTGGACGAGTGCCATGTGTGGATCGGCCCATCAATTGCCGACGTTGGCACTTGACCAGGCCGTAATGGGATTGCGTTAAGGTCCTAAAAAGGCGGGGCTTGAGGCGGCCGGCCGCAGTGAGCTGCCGAGGTGAAGTGCGGTGTAGCTCGCTTGCTGTCGCATTCCCTCGCAATGTCATGAATGCTTCGAGGTACCTACGTTGTACCCAACCGTCCGCGTTCGGAGCGAGTTCTGCGACGCCTGATTTTAGCAAGCTGATAGTTGGTATGGCATTTGCTGGTGCGTCTGGCCCGGGTCATCTCCCTGCTGGAGAAGCGCATGCACAGTGTCCTCTGCATCAAGCAGATCCCGCGTGTACGAGTAGCTCTCGTTGCGCCTGTAGCATGGCCCGCTTCTGAGCGTTCGGCTTTTTCGCGCCTGCCACGCCGGGCGGACCCAATGAGACGCCGTACAATGATGCGAAAAAGATGTCTTGTGCCTTGGCTATTCCGTGTTGCTCATCGATCGCGTTCGCGTCGCCGCCACAGGGCGGTGGATGAGCGAACGCCATGGTGATTCGCAATATAGGTAAAAAAGATGGCGTTCCTGTTGTCATCGTCTAGAAGCAAGGTCTTGATACGGACAAGGGGCGGGTCGAGTCCCGCATCGCCATGCGCATGCTCTACCTTACCTATATCGCGCGATTTTCGAGCACAGGATCTTCTCGTGCCATTCAAGACTACACGAGCCTCATCCGAGCACGATTAAATTCTATCCTCATGCGAGCTAAACAGGGCCTCGGGTCTTGCGGTTAGTACTGCTTGGTCCTTGTTCCAGGCGCAGTCCGCAGCCTCCCACGTTCTATCATTGCCGCATGAGTAAGGTGGGCGCATCGCTTAGTCCTCATCGACGGCAAACCTCAACAAAACGGGCGGCAGACGATGATCTCCGATTTTGTCTGTTCGCTATCGGCGACCTGGACCGATCACTTCATCGCTCGCCTCGAAGCAGGGATGATGGCGATATCTCGGCTCCCTGACCATGCGATCAGGCAAGCGCCGGCAGCAGAGCGCCGAGTGCGGCGAATGGCGTCTGAATCTGGCGAGCGATCGCACTTCGACCTCTTCAGCTTCACCGAGTGCACGAACCAGACGCATTCCCTCAGGGCGCCGTTCGAGTTACTTGTGCGCTGTGCCGGCAAGGAAGGGTTCACTGAAGTCGGCCTACGGCGCTCTCAACGTCGTCCAGGCAATCGGGCTAGAGGACTGTCCACCTCCGATATGGCTGTGAAGTGGCCGCCACCGCTAATTTAAGCGCAAGTACCACACTATCGTCCAGTGGTCCGGCGGACGCCGATGCTTTCGCGACCGTTTTTGTGGGATCACGTCGCCGAACACCATCAACTTCAACCGGATGAGAGACGCGTCCTGGAGGAGGCGAGAGAGGCGGGCCTGAAGCATGGCATGAGCGTGCCTGCCGTTGTTTGGCCCGTTGGGTCGGATATCTGTGGTGTCGTTTGCATGGGACTTCGACGATGCTGATCCTCAGGGAGCGCATCGGGCATCTGAACACGCTCGCCTGTCTGATTCACGCGCCTACAGCGAGATCGCTCGTCCTCGCAGTACCTTTTGCGAGAAGAAAGTGACGCTCTCGAAGCGGGAGCTCAGTTGTATGCGGTGGGTCGCTGAGGGAAAATCGTCCTGGGAAATTGGGATGATCCTAGGAATCCGCGAGAATACAGTCAATTTTCCTGTCAAGAACACGATGCCAAAACTGGGTGCTGACAGCCGGATTCAAGCAATCGCCATGGCTATTCGCCTTGATGTTCTTTGAATTCGATTGAGCGACGATCGCTGACCGGCACATCTTTGCCTTCCGGCTTCAGGCGAGTTGAGCATCGTCACGAACTCGCAGATACAGTGCTCTTGGACAAGTCGGCTATCTCGCGCTGACCGAGGTTCTTGGACTTTCGTAAAGCCGATGGGCAGTGGAACGGGCGCAGCGATTTGCCTCACGAGTTGGGCGTGACGGCCTCACTCTATCTCGCGGGCGACCATTTGCTCAAATAAGCTCGCAGCTGTGGCTCTGGAACTGGGGCCGGAGAGGAGCACTTGAGGAAAGAACCCCGACCGCGGGTCGGGGTCCCGATTCATGCAAGTGCGTGGGGATCTTTATCGGGCAAACGGCGCGCCAAACTTGTAGTTAAGCCGAGCCGTGATGAGGTCGACGTCCTGATGCACGCGATCGGTGCCAAGTGCCGCTGGGAAGCTGATGTTGCTGCGCTGCATGAACAAGTGGTTATACTCGACGCCAGCTGACCAGTTCGGCGTGAGGCTGACTTCGGCGCCGGCGCCCAGCACGCCTCCCCAACGCACATCATCGTTTTTGCCACCCGCACTGGTTGTCGCCGAGTTGACCTGATAGGTGTTGCTGGTCACCGCAGCACCGCCCTTGCCGTACACTAGCACAGAGTTGAATGCGTATCCGATATGGCCGGTGAGTAGACCGAATGCATCTGTCGTGGTGCCAATGGTGTTTGCCGGGAAGGCGGTGCTAACATTGGAGCCTTTGAAGTCCGCCCAGTTGCCCTGACCTTCGATGCCATAGACCATGTTGAAGATGTGCCAACGATAGCCGATCTGGCCGCCAAAGGTGCCGCCAGCCGAATCATGACAGCCTTCGGAAGTGACGCCATTGAAATCCCAGCAATTGCGGCTCGTTCCCCAGCCACCATTGACGCCGACATAGTAGCCGGACCAATCGATGACTGGGGCTGCGACCGCCACCGGTGCCGCCTTGACCTTGTTAGGCTGCTCGGCCAAGTCCGCGCCGAATGAGGGAGCGGCCGCACCAAGTGCGCCGATGCTGGCAGTCAGAACTAGAATCTTTTTCATTGCAGTGTCGTTTCCTTTCGGTGCCCCCAGCGGCGTGCGTTTAACAACATGAACGCGAATTGCTGTAACTGCCGCACAACATGTCTTGGAAAGAAATGTGCGCAATCGCACGCCACGTCAGGTTGCGCGGCGCGCAACTCGCCGCTGCTCCGCTCCTAACGCGACGCTGTGGCTCGGCAGCGATCGCGTCGAGGCTTCGTCGCATAGGATCGTTAACCATGATCTGCGAGGCAGAGCGGCGGTGTCTGGCTCCATCTGTCGCAAGGGACGCCAACAGGCCGCGCCTAAAATGCCGGCCCGATGCGCGCCAACGCGATGCTTCGGGCAACACGGTCATGCTATCGCTCTTAATCGGAGCTGCGCGATGCCGACCGACCGCGCGCGCAATCGCCGGGTCGGGAAAGCCATTGCGGCTAGATATTGCTCTTTTAGTTGCGCAAAGTTGTGCCGAGCTCAGGGGTAGGAGAGAAAACGGTGATCGGTTTCCTGACGCCAGCGAATACCAGTGCGGCCGGCGCCTCTCATCGTCGACCCGGCCTGGTGTTCAGCTTACGGGTCTCGAGTCGGCAGATGAGGTGCAGAGGTAATAGCTTTTCGGGAACGTTCTCATCAACGAAGATGCACATGAGGAGAGCAAAGTTTGCTCGAACGCGCGCTGACCCGGTTGTTCTATCGCATTGCGCCTCTGAATGCGATGACATCAAATCGTCTCGACGCTAAAGGTGAAAGCGCCTCATTTCTGGCTCGACGGCGCCAATTCAGCCCGCAAGTTGCGTATCGCGTCGTTTGCCAGATTTAGAGTATTCCGTTCGCCGTTTTTTACCGAACATTCGAGGTAAGTGCGCAGCCGGCTATAAAGGACGGCCCTGAGATTATGTGCTAACAAGGGATCCGTCTCAACAAAGCTCCATGCCTTGTCCAATGCGGCGCTCACGACGGCGTCTGGCACCTGCGCGTGCTGGGAAAAGATCTGATCCATCTCAAACATTCCTCGACATCTTGAAACAGAGAAAGCTGACATTATGCAGCGTGCGTCAGCAAGCAGGGCGTCAGCCCGGCAGACTTTCTATCGAGCTGCTCTCGATGCTTTATGGAGAGCATATAGATGCTTGTTGAAAGTCCGATGACCGAAGGTCGCATCGCCGCGCCGAAATCGGACGAATTCGGAAAAATAGATAATCAAAATGCGGGTCATTGTTCATTGGTTGCCGGAGTGGTCCTGTTGGTCGGCATCGGTCAAAAATCACGAGATGTAGCTGCTCTTCATGCCGGAGCATCGGCACCAAACAGTCGCGATTGAAGCCGAGCAATGCGAAAATGGACAGGGCTGGTCATTTCTCGCGCTGCAGCCAAGAAGCGTCCAAACACATTGGCGCTGGTGATATCCGCTGCGGGATCATGTAAGCGTGTTCTGGATCCGCCGTGTCGGCTTTCTGACATAACTAAATGACCCATCGACGTTTTACTCACCCAGCCTATGCTTCTGCCCTGTGTGTGTGGCGCTTGTTCCAGGTCAGTCGCCTACACAGGGAGCGCGATGCAAGGGCAAATGCGATGCTCTCGAGAGGGCTCTTTGCCACTCGCGAAAGAAGCGGTGGCCGTTCGCTTCCGGGCTCAAAACAGAGCGAGCGGAGGGGAAGCCGGCACATTCGTAATAAACCTCAGTCCACTGCTGCACGTGAAAAAATGAGCTTGGCGATCGTCATTCGATTGGCGGAGGTTCGTAGCGCTTCCGGCAAAGCCGCCACAGTTTGATCAAAAAGGCGTCCCAAAACCCGGAGCTCCTCGGGGTAGTAGACACCGCGGTCTCGCGACAGTCGCATTTGTCCGCCGCCGGATCTGGCATCGCCAAGCTGGACGAGCTCCAGCTCCGCCGCAATCATTTGACTTATGAGCGCATTGAGCAGTCGGATCGCTTCAAGCTCGTCGCCTTCTTCGCGCATGAGTCCCGCCACGATGTCGAGTTGCAGATCGATCCGATCCTCGAGATGCTGTATGCGTGAATTGGAAGGGTCAAGTTCCACGGTATTTCTCCAAAGTAGTGAATGCAACGCAGGCTGACTAAAGGTATCGTTTTGCGTACGCCAAACGGCGGAAGCTCCGCTGGACAAATGAATGCTGCACGGCAGGTGTGCCGGTTTTCTAGAAAGGGGGCGCATAAGTGCCGCCAACGATCCAGGGGAAAACGAAAACTGTTGATGGCTAGCGATTTGAACGTATTGCGAGCCATCCAGCGCGCTCCGCAACAGCAGTGACTCCGTTCGGGGCCATGCAGCCGATTGTGACGCTTTGGCCGCAGGCCGCGATGACGGTGTCGGATAGCTGACGCTACCGGCCTGGTCGGAGCGAAAAGTCCAGCCCGCACCGGTGCAGAGGGCAGTTCAGCTGCCCAAGCTCTATGCTGCAGAGCATTTACCATTGCCGAACAGTTTGCCTGAGAGCTGACTTCGCGGAGCCATCAAGTATCATGCCAAAGGGATGGCCACGATGTTAGAGATTGCGCGGCTGGCTAAGATCGGACCTCGCACTGCATTCGCCCCCACATGTCTCGCTGCCAGGCGATGCTCGACGCAGCCGCGATAGACGTGAGCTGGACTGCGACCAAGCTGAAAAGGATCCATTAACACGCGACATTCGTGAGCTGTGCCTTCCGTAAGCCGGCGGCCGACTTATGCGGTGTTAGGCTCGAACTAGTAAAATCGAAAGTGTTGATGGAATGCATCCAGTTCGTTGATAGCGCAGCTATCTCAACTGCCTTGATGGGAAACCGGTCAATGGGTGTTTCCGGCTGTCTAGCCTTGGCAAGCATAAGAGATATCGGCAGATTGCTGATCCGCTGTTGGCGGGCCATGAGTGAGAGGGCAAGAGATAGCAGCGAATCGTTTTGACGAATCCCGAACTCTGAGTAGTCCCAGACCGAAGTGGGAGACGAGCAATCTCGGCAACTTCTATCCGGCAGCCCGGCTGCTCCCACTACCCTGGTATAGGCTAGGTAGTCTGTCCGACTGCGTCATACCGTCCCTCTCTCACTCGATCGTGGATCACAGCTTATGATCGAGAAAAGAGAATACGTGGATACTGAATCTGACAGCAAGCGCCGATTGCATCCAGCTAAGCCCGTGCTTGACCATAAACATGTGAGCTTCGCTCTTCCTATCTTGAACCTGGAATCACTCGGCCGCAGAACGATCATGTATTCAAACCCGTAGAAGGACATGGCCACCTTCAGAGACCCTATGACTGGGCGGATCACGCAAAGGGGGCTGCTATTTGTCTATCATCGGACGTAGCACCTCTGTCTGGTCAGGGCTGGGTAGCTCTGCGAGTGCGGCAGCGAGCGCGAAAAATGCTCCGAGAGCGACGAGTATAAAGCAGCCAGCGAGTATCGCTGCGAAGACCTTCTGAGAGCGTTTTGTCATTCGCGAGATGTCTCGCTTCGGGCGCCGGCTTTGCATGAGAATCAGTGCTCCTTGACCCGTTCAACATGGCCGTTGCGCCATCGATAAACGAAGAATCCAGAGGCCGAGTTGTCGCCCTTTTTATCGAACCGGACCTGCCCAACTACAGTATCGATCGGCCGTGAACGGAGCGCGCTGGCGACGCGCGCAGCGTCGAAGGAGCCGCTCCGGTTCACCGCTTCTGCCCAGGCTTGCACAGCTGCATAGGCGTATAGCGTGTAGCCTTCAACGGACAGGCCGGAAGCTTTGAGACTGGCGGCCACTGCGGCCGCGTTGGCATCCCCAGCGGGGTCAGCCATGAAGGTAAACAATGTGCCATTCCCAGCGCTGCCGGTGATGGCCCAGAACTCGGAGCTCATTAGCGGATCGTTGGCCATGACTATGAAGTTTGCGTTTGCTTCCGACGCCTGGCGTGCGAACAATCCAATTTCAGTGTGGTAGCCGCCGATATAGGCGACGCGCACCCGATCCTTCTTCATTCTTGAAACCAACGCTCTGAAGTCCTTTTCACCGGCAATATAGCTTTGCCGGCTGACTTGTCGCCCGAACCGATGAAGCTGGGCTTCGACCACGTCGGCAATACCCTTGCCAGCCGTGCTCTTGTCATCGAGCACCGCGATGCTCTCGTTGGGGTGGTTCGCCTGAATGTAGTCGGCGGCAACGATTCCCTGTCGGTCGTCGCGGCCGCAGATCCGAAAGACAGTTTCGAGCCCGCGCTCCGTCAACAGAGAACTTGATGAGCCTGGTGATACCTGAACGATGCCTGCTTCGGCATAGACGTCGGAGGCCGGGATCGATGAAGCGGAACAAAAATGGCCAACCACCAACAGAACCCGCTCTGTTGCGAGCTTATTCGCGACTGCGACAGCTTGCCTTGGGTCGCAGGCGTCGTCAACGACACTCAGTACGACCTTGGCATGGTCGGGAAGTAGGGCCGAAGCATTTATGGCCTCGACTGCCGCAGCCGCCCCATCGCGCATTTGCGCGCCGAACGTTGCGCTGCTTCCAGTCATTGGGCCGGCCACCGCAATCTTTATTTCAGAGCCGCGCGCGAAGGGAGAGGCAAACGCGCAGAAGAGAAGCGCTGCTCTCGCAATAGAGGCGGGCCGCATATTTGACATTCCGATGGTCACCTAAAGTAAAACCGCATGTACTTGTGACCAGACGCCCCTGGTCGAGGTCGCTTGCCGAGGCAAACGTTCGTTAGTTCGACGAACCCCCATCGGCGATAAGGTTCTACAATCTGACGTTACGTGCGGATCAAGCCCGTTGGGAAGAGCAGTGGATGCTTCGGGGCGCGGATCGTTGGACAGAGTCCAACCTGTCTGTTTTATCCGCTAAATCCCATAGCCGCATCAAAGAACGCGGGCGTCAATCCCGCGTATTTAAACCTACACTAGGTGAATGATGGAAGCGTGCGCTGCTGCCAATGCTCGTGAATGCATCAGTACGGCTGATCTTCCAAGCCGCCTAGGGCGAGATCGAGATATTGCATCAGGCAGGGATCCCAGCCAGCCAGGCTGCGGGGCGCGCTTAATCGTGAGAGTACTTTCAGGATCATAGAGACACGTGAATCGGCGCCGGCGATTTCGCTGATCAGCAAGCGTGCAGCACCCGCGACAGCCTTTGCGCGCTCGCCGCAAGGATGTTCGCCTCCATCCATGCATGCGCGAAGGTCGTCACGGATTCGACGCCAGCGGTCCTCGCGCTCCGCAGCAAGATTGCAGGCGCATCGCGGCGGATCATCACGCGTCTCCGCCCGCGACATCGCATTGAGGGTCGCAGGCAGCTCATCCACACTTACCTTCGCGTCGCCGTCGATGGTCATGTTGCGCAAACGGTCGCGCAACAGAGTGGCTCGCGCAACTTGGAGCTCTATGCGCTCTAGATGCTTGCGCAGGAGGTCCGTAAGTGAGGTCGTGCCCTCCATAGCTTTACGGATCTCGACCAGCGAGAAACCAAGCTCACGCAGCGCACGGATTTGGTGAACCCGTTGCAGGCTTTCTCGGTCATACATCCGGTGACCACCGTCGGTTCGCTCCGTGGCTGCCAAGAGCCCAGTGTGCTCATAATGGTGCAGCGTGCGTACCGTTACTCCGGTCGCATCTGCAAGTTCGCCAATGCGCCATCGACGCCGTCTTGGTGCAGGTCTGTTCATGTTGTTCAATTTCAAAGCCTACAACCTGACGTCACGTGTGATTCAAGCGGCTTTGTAAGCTCCAGCTAAATCGTCTTCCATTCCAGACCGCGAGTGGTGACTATCCTTAAGATGGCAGCCGATCAACCTCGGGGGAAAGGGTAATGAACAAGTTCATCAGGCGCGCCAATTGAGCATCGCCAGCGGCCGTACGCTCCAAGATGAGTTTGGCGATAGCTGTGCGGTTGTCTTGACTACGCATCGATGGGGGAAGCGCGTTGACGGCGTGGTCGTAAACGCGTCCAAGGGCCGAGAGCTCTTCCGGATCGAAGACTCTGCTGCAAAGATTCAACGTTCAACTCCTCTTTTGTTTGCATCAAGCGCAGCGCGCGTCGTCAAGACGTTTGGCTGCGATAGGGCCAAAAGAAGACATAGGTGCGGCATTCAGTCGTGAATGTCGCGATGTCCTGCACCGTGATGCGACAGGGCCACACGGTGCCGGACACTTGCTTCGACAGCGGGGCGGCTCCCAGCCATATGCATGCTCGAGGGCCGCGGTGCTCACAACGCAATTTAGCAGGCTCAGAAGAAGCTGGTCGGATCCGTTCATCGGAAGCAGTTGCTGACCTGGACAGTTGACGACGTGAGATCGGTGCATGTCCTACTTCTTTTGGCAGGTGCGTCCCGCGGCCGGGTGTGTAACGCTCAGCGTGGATGCATTGCTCAGCTGCATCTTCAAACTACGGCGACACTGTGCAGGTTGGAGGAGCTAACGCGACCGTACGAAAGGCGAAAGATTGCCTCAAGGGTCGTCCGCTGCGAGGGTCTCTATTGGTGGGCAATGAGAGCTAACCATGGGAGAAGTCTGTGTGGTCTCAGCTGGCGCGGAACGTCTTCACGACGCCGGCGAGACAGATCGTACATGCCCCGCGGCGCGCGATTCTTGGCAAGTGCTAACAGGGGGCTCTTGTGCTGTTGCCATGCGGGTGGCCTCCTGCAGGAAGATTTCCCGCAGCCACAGGCTTTCCGGGTCACTGTTGTGAAGCGCGGGCCATTGGACCGCCTCAGTGAAGGCCGGGAGTTGATGCGCAAGCTCGACGATCTTAAGTGGCATCGTGCTTTGGAAGTGCCGAGCGAGGCCCAGTGGCATCGTGCCGATGCGGTTCGTCCCAAGCAAGAGCGGCGGCATCAGGCTGAAGCTCTGCACGAGAATGTCGATGCGCCGGGAGGAGCCGGGATCGATGAAGAAGGATTGCTCAACTGCGGTCGGGGGCACGCCTTCGTTCTTAACTGCAACGTGGCCCATGGACATATAGCGATCGGATGTAAGCCGGCATTGCAATTCCTTATTCGCCCCGCAGCCTACGCAGACGAGTCTCTCATCGAATAGCGCTGCTCTGGGGTGCGCGCTCGACAACAACAAGTCCGGCAGTATGACAAAATCGAGCTCACCCCGGCGGAGTAGCTCCTCGTGCTGATCGGTCGGCGCCACCAGTTCGAAGCTGACGGCCGGGGCCTCTCGCGTGACGCGCTCCACGACATTTCGGAAGAATACAATTGTTATAGAATCAGAAAGGGCAATCCTGAATCTGCGGTTCAGTCGGGCTGGGTCGAACGCGTCTCGCGCAATGATTGAAAGTTCAATGTGCATTAGAGCGTCCCGCACCGGAGCGCCCAGCCGTTCCGCGCGGGAGGTCAAGACAAGCTCGCGGCCCCTCATTCCAAACAAATCATCATCGAAGTACGAGCGTAACCGCGCCACGGCTGCGCTCATAGCCGGTTGGCTGAGATGGAGTTTTCGAGCCGCCGAGGTTAGGTTGCGCTCCGTTATTAGAGCATCCAGCGCGACGAGAAGATTTAGATCTAGACCTTTGAAACGCATCTCTTCCTCTCCGGGACAAACGTCTTTGCGGCACAAAAGCGCGGGCTGGCAGCTGCGTCTTGAGCAATCGTCTCGGCTCGCGCGAATGGACGTCGGCGCATCCGGTATCGCGAAAGAAGCTCGCGAAGTGATCGCTAGAATAGAGAGCAGCCGGTCAGCAGCGGCGGGAGAGGATCAGGAGCCTCCAAGCTGATTGATCTCACCGGCTCCGGCTAACCACGCAGCGGAGCTCGCTGACGCAAGGTCAACCCGGCCGCCGATGGCGCGGTGAGCTCGCCAAACCGCCCCGTCGACAGCTGCGCCTTGCAGCGCCACTCAGGATCGTGATCCTACAATCTGACGCAATGTGCGATTCAAGCTATTTTATTAGCCAAGAAAAACATCTGCACTGGAGAGATGTTCTTTGTTCTTCCCGCGACAGTGCAGCCGAAATGCAGCTCAGGTGCATCAAAACCATTTCTGGAGTTCATCGCTTTGCACCTGGGAGCGCCCTCGCGACCAACCGCCGCAGTCGTTCTTGGATGTTCAGAGTGCGGCGGACGATAATTCTAACACCGCCTGCGAGTTGGAGGTTTCTGCTCCCCAGATGACATGTTGGATGCCTCATCGAGCAATATCCGTCGCATCCAGATGCTCGCAGGATCGGTATTGTGGAACGAGGGCCACTGCAGGGCCTCTGTGAAGGTGGGTAGAGGGAGAGGCGGTTCGATGATCCGCAGTGGCATCCGCTTTTCAAAGTATCTGGCCAGGCGGAAGGGCATCGTGCCGATACGGCTCGTGCCTAATAATATAGGCGGAATCAGGCTAAAGCCTTGCACGACGACCTCTATTCGTCGTCTGACACCGTGCTCAAGCAAAAACCATTCTTCAAGGTTCGGTCTTAGTGCCCGCCCGAACTTGGCAGTCACGTGTCCCATCGAGATGTATGTTTCAAACGTAAGCTGCCGGGATAGCTGCTTGTTCGCGCGGCATCCCACGCATACGAGGGTCTCGTCGAACAGCGTCGCCTTAGGATGCGCGCTCGACATGAACAGTTCCGGCAGGATCAGAAAGTCAACCTCGCCCCGCCGGAGCAGCTCATCCGGTTCATCGGAAAATGGCAGCAGTTCGAAGCGCACGGCGGGAGCTTCTTGTGCCATGCGGTCGACGATTCTGCGGAAAAACACGATAGTCATGAAATCCGAGAGAATGACCCTGAAGCGCCGACTGGACTGAGTCGGGTCGAACGCGTCTCGCGAAATGATGGAGAGTTGGATGTGCAGCAGGGCCTCGCGAACCGGGCCTGCAAGCGACTCCGCACCAGGTGTCGGGACGAGTTCTCGACCTTTCATAGTGAATAGTTCATCGCGGAAATAGGTGCGCAGCCGTGCGACAGCAGCGCTCATAGCGGGTTGGCTCAGGTTAATTTTGCGAGCCGCCGCTGTGAGATTGCGCTCCGTCATCACGGCGTCGAGCGCAACGAGAAGATTTAGATCGAGTCCCTTGAACCGCATGTCGTAAGTCTATCCATCGTGTGGATGTGTTGTATCGAAACAATCGATTTTACCAAACTGCGGGAGATTGGATAGCAAACTGAAGTTTGGAAAAATAATTAGGCCCACCGCGATGCTCCTTGATCGTTCACGTGCGCTCGCTGAAAGTCTTCCGGATGGGAGAGCGAATGGCGTCATCCGTTTTGAGGATGCCTATAGGTGCGCGGCGTTGCTTCTTTTCGGTGCTAGGCCCGCTCGATCGGGCTCGAAGCAAGTCCCGATAAACCTTGGTATGCGGATTTCAACCGTTCCCATATTTGATGTTTACTCGCGTACAATTGAGAGCGCTTCAGCCTCGTTCTACTGTCGAGAAATAGCGGCAGAGCAGTTTGCGAATGCCAAGCTTTGCAGGCCCGTTTCAAACCGCCTGCTTGTCCAGCGTATTCGGGGCGTCTTGAAGATGTTTAAGAAACAGTTTGGTCCGATGCCGCTCAGATGCGCCATCGATGAGGGCCCGCGCCTAAATGGCTTGCCGCAAGACCACAATATGCCGGATTGCGCCGCGAGGGGAGGGAGAAGAGCTCTCTGGCGCAAACAGGATCTGGCTTGTCCAATCGCCTCGAAGGCATCTTCCGACATATCGCGCGCATGGCACATCCGCCGGATCAAATGTGCGGACAAAGCCATGGCTCCGCTGCATGCAACGCGAGGCGTGCGAGCGCAGAACCGCGGTGCCGAACTCAGACACAGCATGGCGGCGCGTTCCAGTATTCATCGTGGTTCAGCGGGTAACGAGGCCTTGTGACCATCTCAACTGTTACAAGGAAGCTTGCCATGAACATTGCGGTATCTCCGACTGCGGAGGGTGCCTCTGCGCGCGCTCAGGTACAGTGGCGGCGTCGGTGGGAAAGCGAACTGGGGCTTACCGAGCACGCCGAGCTCGCTGAGTTCTTCCGCAAGAGTTACGGCCCGACAGGTGCGTTCAATGCGCAGCCGTTTCAGGGGAGCCGAAGTTGGGCCGGCGCAAGACCCGAGGTTCGTGTAGTTGGTTACGACGCGCGCGGGATAGCAGCACACGTCGGGCTACTACGACGCTTCATCAAAGTTGGCGGAGCCGATCTCCTTGTGGCCGAACTGGGATTGTATGCGGTCCGTCCGGATCTCGAGGGGCTCGGAATAAGCCACGCAATGCGCGTGATGTATCCAATACTGCACGAGCTGGGCGTTCCGTTTGGCTTTGGCACGGTTCGACCGGCGCTCGAGAAACATATGACGCGACTGGTCCAAAGGCAGGGGTTCGCCACTCTTATGAATGGCATCCGCGTGCTCTCCACGCTGCCTGACGTCTATCCCAATTTGTCGCCGACCCGCATGGAAGACGTGATCGTGGTGGTGTTTCCAGTTGGTCGCTCGATCACTGAGTGGCCGGCCGGGACGGTGATTGATCGGAACGGGCCTGAGTTGTGACAGAGCGTTCCTCCCCATCTGTTGTCCGCTGCGACTACGCTGACGCGAGCGGAAATCCGGCTGTCTACTTGACCTTTGACGACGGGCCGAACCCATTTTGTACGCCTTCGGTGCTCGACGTGCTGGCGCAACATCGGGTCCCGGCGACGTTCTTCGTCATCGGCACGTATGCGATCGAGCATCCTGAGCTGGTCCGACGAGTGGTTGCGGAAGGGCACGAGATTGGCAACCATACGATGACGCATCCTGATCTATCCAGATGCGGCCCTACGGAGCTTCACGATGAAGTGCTGAGCGCGAGCGAGGCGATCCGTCTGGTGTGCCCGCACGCCTCGCCCCGGCTTATGCGAGCACCTTACGGAATATGGACGCAGGAGGTGCTCGCAAAGACAGCAAGCGCCGGCCTCACAGCTCTGCACTGGTCGGTCGATCCGAGAGATTGGTCCCGCCCTGGGGTCGAGACAATCGTGAATTCAGTCCTAGCGAACGTTCGCCCGGGTGCAATTGTGCTCCTGCATGACGGATATCCTCCCACTGACGAGCGTCTGGGCGCGGATACCACGCTGCGCGATCAGACCACGATGGCGCTGGCTTTTCTAATTCCGGCACTACAACGGCGCGGGTTTGCAATCCGTCCACTCCCTCAACTCCACTGAAAAAACGACACCCAATGGACCTGCTTGCGACGACCAGTGCTGCCGCCGTTTCATCATATGCGCTACTCTCGACTGTCTATAAGAGTCTACAAGCGCTTTATGCCCAACCGGCGATGAGCTCATCGCAACGAGACAACTTGAGACAAGCCGAGGTGTTCCTTCCTACTGTTGACGTCATCGTGCCGTGCTTCAACGAGGATCCAGACACCCTCGCCGAATGTCTGGACTCGATCGCCTGTCAAGACTACGCCGGAAAGATGCAGGTCTATGTGGTCGATGACGGGTCTGCAAACCGCGACGCTGTCGGGCCCGTGCACCAGATGTATGCCAACGATCCGAGATTCAGTATCATTTTGCTGCCAAACAACGTAGGAAAGCGCAAGGCGCAGATAGCTGCAATACGTAGCTCATCCGGTGATCTGGTTCTCAACGTCGACTCCGATACGATCCTTGCTGCTGACGTCGTCACAAAGCTCGTATTGAAGATGCATGATCCGGACATTGGTGCGGCCATGGGTCAGCTGATCGCCAGCAATCGCAACCAGACCTGGCTGACCAAGCTGATCGATATGGAATATTGGCTCGCGTGCAACGAAGAGCGTGCGGCGCAGGCGCGCTTCGGTGCCGTCATGTGCTGCTGCGGCCCATGTGCCATGTATCGGCGATCCGCACTCAACTTGCTACTTGACCAATACGAAGCGCAATTCTTTCGTGGGAAGCCGAGCGACTTCGGCGAGGACCGCCATCTAACGATACTCATGCTGAAGGCGGGGTTTCGCACCGAATACACCCCGGACGCAATAGCAGCTACGGTCGTCCCCCACAGTCTTCGGCCGTATCTACGACAGCAACTGCGCTGGGCGCGCAGTACCTTTCGGGACACGTTTCTTGCGCTGCGCTTGCTGCCAGAGCTCGATGGCTATTTGACGCTAGACGTTGTCGGGCAAAATATCGGCCCAATCCTCCTCGCCATTTCATCACTTGCGGCGCTCGCACAGCTTCTGATCGGCGGCTCGATACCCTGGTGGACGGGATTGACGATTGCAGCGATGACCATGGTCCGGTGCAGCGTCGCAGCGCTGCGTGCGCGCGAATTGCGGTTTATCGCATTCTCTCTTCACACACCCATCAACATCTTTCTCTTACTTCCCTTGAAGGCCTATGCGCTTTGTACATTGAGCAATAGCGATTGGCTATCGCGGAAAGTAAGCAATGTGCCGGTGGATGACGAAACGCAGCGTGTCCTTCACCCGAACGTCGGAAGAGGTGCGGCCAATGCGGGGGGGAGCCCCGCGCCCCTCCATAAGGCGGGTTTGCCGCATCGTCCATCGAGCGTGGTGGCGACGGAGAGTGTTTCCTGTCGCGATCATTCGACGGCCTTCAAATAGGTGCCCGGCTCATGACTCTGGACGCATACCATCACTTGTTAGAGCGAGAGTTTGCCGCCGACGACCCATGGAGCCTCGACAGTAGTTCGTTCGAACAAGCGCGATACGCAGAAATGCTCCGGATGTTGCGTTGCAATGGAGCAGGTGCTTCGTCTGCTCTCGAAGTAGGATGTGCGGCCGGCGCATTCACAGAGATGCTGGCACCGTTATGCGTGCGGCTTACCGTGTTGGATGTCATGCCGCAGGCGATTGAAAGAGCCCGACTGCGGACCAGTAAGTGGTCACATATAACTTGGGTGACCTGCGGCATTCAGCGGTTCTCGACCAATGAGCAGTTTGATCTAATCGTGGTAGCCGAGGTTCTTTATTATCTCAAGGACGTGGCCGAGATGCAGGCGGCGATTCGCAACATGGTGAGAATGCTTGCGCCAGGTGGCACTCTGATTTTCGGGTCTGCACGTGATGAAATATGTCAACGTTGGGGGCATGCTGCTGGTGCGGAAACAGTGATTGCTCTCTTCAACGAGAGCCTATCAGAGCTCGACCGTCTAAACTGCCATAGCGGGTCGGCCAACGAAGACTGCTTGATTGTCCGGTTTCGGAAGCCGGACGGCTCGTCAGAACAATCACACGTCGGTCATTAGGCCAGGAGAGCGTATGCGCATTTGCGGAATCAAGTTGACACATGATGGGGCAATTGCCGTCATCGAGAATGGTCGCCTTCTTTTTTGCATGGAGCAAGAGAAGCGCGGCAACAGTCCACGCTATCAGTCCGTCGACAATCTCGACGCAGTTCTGCACGCGTTGGCGGAGCATGGCCTGGACCCGTGCGATATTGATCAGTTCGTCATTGACGGCTGGGACGGCGAGAAAGAATCGCAGTTCCAAGTCCTAAGCGGAGCGGTGCCGGTCGCGCTGAAAGGGGCGCCATATGTCGAGCGTCATGCTGAGGGCCTTCTCGATTCTGTCGACGGCTTTGGCCTCATGCTCGGAGGCAAAGAGTTTCCATATAAAAGCTACCCGCATGTCACGGGCCATGTCGCGTCAGCATATAGCACCAGTCTCTTTGCAGTCGCGGGAAAGCCTGCGTTCTGTCTGGTTTGGGATGGCTGTATCTTTCCACGTCTTTACTATGTCGAACCTGGCGGGGCGCGGCTCATCGCAGCGTTGTTTCCGATGATTGGACACGCCTATGCTGCCGCGGGCCTTCACTTCGGGCCATACCGGCAGCCGAACCGCTCCAGTTGGGATCTAGGTATTGCCGGCAAGCTGATGGCCTACATCGCGCTTGGCTCGGTCGACGAGAGCATCGTGGACGTGTTTCAGGAGCTTTATGAAACATGCTTGGCTGGCAACACGGAGCAGGCTCGCCGCTACCGTGAAGACATCAACAATGCGGAATCGTCTCTTGCTGCTATGCACGAGTTCTTCGAGGCAAGCGCATTGCGCCTGACGGCTAAGCGAGCGGAGGATGTCCTTGCCTCGTTTCATGTTTTTCTGGAGCGTCTTCTTGTTAGGGAAATGTCGCTGGTTTTGCTCAGATATTCGTCACTCCCCGGAGCGCGAAATCTATGTATCGCCGGAGGTTGCGGTCTCAATATCAAATGGAACAGCGCGCTTCGCGCGAGCGGATTGTTCGATGATGTCTGGGTGCCGCCATTTCCGAATGACAGCGGCTCGGCAATCGGCGCGGCGTGCGGCGCTATGGCAGCGCAAGATGGCTTCGGGCCGTTGGAATGGTCTGTTTACAGTGGTCCGGCGCTGCGGGAGAGCGAGATTCCACCGGACTGGGAAGCGGCGCCCTGCAGCTTGCGTGAACTTGCGTCGATTCTTGCAGACAATAAGCCCGTCATCTTTCTTACCGGGTGTGCCGAGCTTGGACCGCGGGCCCTGGGTGGTAGAAGCATTGTAGCAGCTCCGACGTGCCCGGAAATGAAGGATCATCTCAACGACATAAAACTTCGCGAGCACTTCCGACCGGTGGCGCCGATCTGTCTGGAAGATCGCGCGGCGGAGATCTTTAACCCGGGTACGCCAGATCCTTACATGCTGTTTGATCACCAGACCCGGGCAAATTGGCGCGACAGGATCCCCGCCGTGGTCCATCTTGACGGTTCGGCGCGGCTGCAGACGATCTCGCGCAACTCACCTCATAAAGTTGCCGCGCTTCTCGTCGAGTTTGAGCAGCTCACGGGCATTCCGCTGCTCTGCAACACGAGCGCCAACCTCCACGGACGGGGCTTCTTTCCGGACGCTGCAGCGGCCTGCAAATGGGGGCGTGTCGAGCATGTTTGGTGCGAGGGCATGCTCTGGAGCAAAACGGTCGTCAAGAAGCCATCGTGCACGGAACGGCTTCTGCCAGCCTAAGATGAACATGTCCACTGTGGCAATCGACCTTGCCGGCCTGAAAAAGTCATTTGGCGACAAGCTCATCGTCAATGACCTGTCATTCTCGGTCGCGCGCGGAGAGTGCTTCGGACTGCTTGGGCCAAATGGAGCTGGCAAGAGTACGATCGTACGAATGCTCCTCGGCATGATTTCGCCCGACGTTGGCACGATTACGCTCCTCGATGAGCCTGTGCCTTCGCGCGCTCGTGCGGCGCGTGTGCGGGTCGGCGTAGTGCCGCAGTTCGATAACCTTGAATCGGAATTCACAGTCCGAGAGAATTTGCTGGTGTTTGGCCGCTATTTCGGCATGAGCACTCGCAAGATCGCGGCGGTCGTGCCCTCTCTGCTCGAGTTCGCGCGCCTTGAAACCAAAGCAGACGTGCGCGTCTCCGAGTTGTCTGGCGGCATGAAGCGGCGGCTGACGCTGGCGCGTGCTCTGATTAATGATCCGCATCTACTCGTCATGGACGAGCCGACAACTGGTCTGGACCCCCATGCGCGCCACCTGATCTGGGAGCGCCTACGTGTCCTGCTTGCGCGCGGCAAGACCATCCTCCTGACCACCCACTTCATGGAAGAAGCCGAACGGCTATGCGATCGACTATGCGTGCTTGAGAGTGGCTGCAAAATAGCCGAAGGCAAACCACACGCTTTGATCGACGAGCATATTGGCTGCAACGTGATCGAGATTTATGGCGGTGACGTACATCAACTTCGAGAGCTGATCAGGCCTTATGCGAAACACATCGAAGTCAGCGGCGAGACACTTTTTTGTTACGTGCGCTATCCGGAGCAAGTCCGTGCGCATCTGAGCGGGCGGTCGGACCTTCGCGTTCTGCAGCGCCCCCCGAATCTGGAAGACGTGTTTTTGCGGTTGACCGGGCGCGAGATGGAGAAATAAGCAATGGATGATGCTTATGCGTCGGTAATGCCGGCTAACGCGTACAACTGGATCGCGGTATGGCGTCGAAATTTTTTGGCATGGAGGAAAGTAGCGCTTGCATCGCTGCTCGGCAATCTCGCTGACCCAATAACCAATCTGCTTGGTCTCGGCTTTGGTCTCGGCCTCATCGTGGGACGAGTTGAGGGGACTTCGTACATTGCGTTTTTGGCGGCGGGTATGGTCGCAATCAGCGCGATGACATCCGCAACCTTTGAAACCCTATATGCGGCCTTTGCTCGCATGGATGCCAAGCGTACCTGGGAGGCAATCCTGTTCACGCAGCTCACGCTTGGCGATATCGTTTTAGGAGAGTTGGTGTGGGCGGCAACTAAGTCCGTACTAGCGGGGACAGCAATCGGGATTGTCGCTGCCACGCTTGGCTATGCATCCTGGTCGTCGATTCTCTTTACGATACCAACAATTGCCCTTACGGGCCTCGTCTTCGGCAGCCTTGCAATGGTCGTCATATCTCTTGCCCCAACTTACGACTACTTCGTATTTTACCACTCGCTCCTCCTCACGCCCATGGTGTTTCTGTGTGGCGCGGTCTTTCCGACGAGCCAGCTGCCCGATTCATTTCGTAACTTCGCCGGCGTCTTGCCGCTCTCACATTCGATCGGCCTCATTCGCCCAATGATGCTGGAGCACAGCGTTGGCGACGTTCTGCTGCATGTCAGCGCGCTTTGCTTGTATGCGGTATTGCCCTTCCTCGTATCGACACTATTGTTTCGGCGGCGCCTGCTGCGATGATGTGGGAGCATCGAAATTGATGCCGCGTCACGGTGGGTTCTCCAACAACCCGCGAGACGATGAACATGGCCATGCCCATGCGTACAGGTAGCCGCCAAAGCCATCGAATGCGCAGGTGAGCCAGGTATTCCGACGAAATGGCCGTCGGTGAAGAGAACACGCAAATGTTTAGAGACGCAGTACATCAGGGACAGCGCCGCTATGAAGTTCTACCAACGCAGCTCGCCGGTATCGCGATCACAGGAGCTGACCTTGGGAGAGAAGATGGTCGACCTGTCTGTATCGATATCTGCTGTCCAACCAAGAGGGCAGGAAAAGGCAATCAAGATGGCTAGTGGTTCGATCAATGATCGGTTCGTAGTGTCCCGACGACGCACTGGGCTCGGTGACTGTCTGTGGTCACTGGCGGCGGCCTGGCGGTTTGCAAAGCAGACAAGACGTACCCTGGTAATCGATTGGCGGGGGTCTTGTTATCTTGACGAACCATTCGCCAATGCCTTTCCAGTCTTCTTCGAACCGGTTGAAGACATCGCCGGCGTGCGCGTCATTTGCGACGACGACCTCAATCGACGTTCGTTTCCGGGGCCATTCTTTCCGGCATGGTGGAATAAGCCATCTATCGATTGCGTCTATCGCCCGGACGAGCAGATCTTTCGAGAACGTGACGAACTCGATCAACTGTTCCAAAGCAAGAGAGATAGTGACGCTACCACGGTGGTGTGTGACGCCTGTCTCATGTGGCGTTGCGATCAGGAGGCGGAGCGAGAGATCTTTCGCAGTATCAAGCCGCGACCTGAAATCCGGGCCCGGATTGATGCGATCTACCGCGAGCACTTCGAGCCATACAGCGTAATCGGTATTCATGTCCGTCATGGCAATGGCGAGGATATTATGGGGCATGCTCCTTACTGGGCAGACACGGAGCGCGCGCTGCGGCAGGTTTGCATTGCCATCGATAAGGCCAAGGCTTTACCGCACGCAAAACCTGTGAGAGCGTTCCTGTGTACGGATAGCGCGATCGTCCTTGAGCAGATTTCAAAGGCATTTCCGGATGTTTTTGCGATCCCAAAACAGTTCCAGGCACCCCAGGCCGGCCCATTGCACAACGCCGCACTCGGAGCCGAGGGTGGCTTTTCTGCCCTGACTGAGATGTATCTCCTGGCGCGCTGCGACACAGTGATCAGGTTTCCCCCAACGAGCGCCTTCACGCGCTATGCCCGTCTCTTTGCTCCGCGCGTTATAGAATTCGATTTGAACGATCGGAGCGAGTTGATCCTGATTGAAGACAACGCGCAAGAGCTCGCGGCGCCATGAAGGGCATAACCCGCCTCATAGACCTGATCGCTGCTCTTTGTATCCAGAAGTACTGGCAGTTCTTGTACGTACGGAAATCGTCTGGCCAACGTGATGCTGTTGCCGCGAAATGGGCGCACAGAGCAAAACGGACGGGGGGCCAGACGCCGTTCACTGAGACGTAACATCGCAATAGCGGTCCCAGCTTGTTGCGCAGCGCAAAATAGACGGAACAGTTTGCTTCGCTTCGAGCGGAAAATCCATACGTTGCTCATGGCGGATCAACACATAGGACGCCATTTCGGGGGAACGAGCGCGTATAGGATAACACAGTTGGCTCAGAGCAGGGCCCGACAATTCAAAATTGATCGCCGATAATCTAACGTGCGAGGCTGGTGCGTCAGCTTTGGAGGTGTTCCGAAAGACCCTGCCCCGATATCCGGTGCGATCTTGAGGTCGGAGAGAGGCATCGGCCCGCCGCTTTCGATTGCGCGATCACGAAGGCAAACGCGGCTCGCTGCCTTGTCATGAAGCAGCGAGCGGCCCCGCAAGCTTACGTGCCGGATTGGACATTGCTGTCACAAAGCGTACCCGCCGCTGTCTTGCATCTGCCAAGTATTCCATGCGCGCGACATTAGGACGCAAAACAGGGGGGATTTACGTGCACCGCAATGGCGCAAATCCTGCTACCCGTTCGCTGGCGTAACAGTAGAGGGCGCGCTTGTGAGTCTCGATCTGCCAAATGAAAATCTGATCAGAGACCTGCCGTCCGGAACACAACTGGGTTGCCCCGTTCGGGCCGACAAAGCGCATCCTGATGGCAGACAACAGAAGACGATGTTGCTCACCGGCTCGTCGCGCGGAATTGGGCATGCCACCGCCAAGCTCTTCTCGGACGCGGGCTGGCGCATCATTTCTTGCGCGCGTCAACCTTTTGATGGTGAGCGATGCCCCTGGGAGGCGGGGAACGACGATCATCTTCAGATCGACCTTAGCGATCATCGAATGCTTCCGCGCGCGATCACCGAGATCAGGGGACGCTTGGCCGGTGCGCCTTTGCACGCGTTGGTGAATAACGCCGGTGTCTCGCCGAAAACGCCAACTGGCGATCGGATGACCTCATTGAGTACGTCAACCGAAACATGGATGAGGGTATTTCATCTTAATCTGGTGGCTCCGATCCTGCTGGCGCAGGGTTTGTTTGACGAGCTAAGAGCCGCGTCAGGATCAATCGTGAATGTGACTTCAATCGCAGGCTCGCGCGTGCACCCGTTCGCCGGAAGTGCCTATGCGACGTCGAAAGCGGCGCTTGCGAGCCTCACGCGCGAGCTGGCTCATGATTACGCGCCGTATGGTATCCGCGTGAATGCGATCGCTCCCGGCGAAATCAAGACCAACATGCTGTCCCCAGACACGGAAGCTCGTCTCGTGCCAAGTATCCCGCTGCGCAGAGTGGGGACGCCCGATGAAGTTGCAAAGGTCATCTTCTTTCTGTGCTCGGATGCGGCGAGTTATGTCACGGGGGCCGAGGTGCCGATAAATGGCGGGCAGCACCTGTGAAGCGGCCACCTTGGTGATGTGGCTGAATTAAGCTGCGGCGCGCTCATGTTCTCCGCACCCACAAATCCGCAAAAAGTGAAACGAAGGCGCACCGGAAGTTTACCGTCGTGCCACGAAAAGATGTCACTGTTCTATGTCATCTCGTCAACACTTGGCGCTAGATCGAGAGTGACATGCAAAACTTAGCTCGCCAATCCGAACATGGCTCCATGGAGGATAATCAAAACAACGGAGACCGGCTCATGCTGCATATCCCTGCCTCAAGCGAAAGACCCGCCTCGCAAGCGGAGCCGGTGCGTAACGCCCCAGGGGAGCTGTCGCACGAGAGCGCGTTGAGCGGCCTCTTTGAAATATCCAAAATACTCAACGCTACCTGTCGCCTCGAAGTCACGTTAGCCAACGTCGTTGGCTTACTGCAATCGTTTGTGCAGATGCGGCACGGCATCGTCTCGCTATTTAGCGATGAAGGGCCGGAAATTCGAGTTGGTACCGGCTGGAGCGACGGCGACCAACCTTACCGGGCTTGCCTGCCGCGGAATGCATTGAACCAGATCGTAGCGACAGACAGACCTCTTATCGTCGAGAACGTAGCCGCCGCGCCAGCCTTCAGCGCCGCCGACCGGGAGGTTCTCGGTGCCTCAGACAATATGCCCATCTCGTTCATCGGGGTTCCCATTCACATTGGTGCGAGAGTTGTTGGTACGTTGACGATAGATCGTATCCAGAACGATGGCTCAAGGCTTCGTCTGGAGTACGATGCCTGGCTGCTCGCAATGGTCGCCAACCTGGTGGGGCAAGCAGTGAAGCTACATCGCTTCTTGGCCAGGGATCGCGAAGCGCCGTTAGTGGAGAAAGACCAGGGCGAGAAGCAGAGAGTTGAGCTTGGGTCGCCCAGTCGCGAGCGCAAGAAGCTTCACGCTCACGGGATCATTGGCGACAGCGCCGCGCTAAGCGGACTGCTCGAGAAGATCGCGGTTGTGGCCAAATCGAACAGCACGGTTTTGCTACGTGGCGAATCCGGCACTGGCAAGGAGCTCGTTGCCAAGGCCATTCACGAGTCATCGTCTCGCGCTAAGCGACCGTTCGTTAAACTGAATTGCGCGGCGCTTCCGGAGACGGTCCTCGAATCGGAATTGTTTGGCCATGAGAAAGGTGCCTTTACCGGTGCGATCAGTTCGCGCAAGGGGCGCTTCGAGCTGGCTGATAAAGGGACACTGTTTCTTGACGAGATCGGCGAGATCTCGGCGTCGTTCCAGGCGAAGCTGCTGCGAGTTCTGCAAGAACAGGAGTTCGAGCGCGTCGGCAGCAATCATACGATTAAGGTCGACGTTCGAGTTATCGCCGCGACCAACAAGAACCTGGAAGAAGCCGTGGCAAGGAGCGAGTTCCGTGCTGACCTCTACTATCGCATTAGCGTGGTTCCCTTGTTGTTGCCGCCGCTGCGCGAAAGACGCAGCGATATTCCGCTGCTCGCTAGAGAGTTCCTCAGAAAATTCAATAGCGAGAACGGCCGTACGCTCACCCTCGAGGCCGGTGCGATTGACGTACTGATGAACTGCGCCTTTCCGGGAAATGTCCGCGAGCTCGAAAACTGCATTGAGCGAACGGCGACACTGTGTGACGGATCATCGATTGTGGGAAGTGACTTTGCATGTCGCCGAGGGGAGTGTCTTTCCACCATGCTCTGGAAAAGTACATCCAATGACAAGACGGGACAACTGGCACCCATTCAAGCGATGCCTGCGAAGCCCGTCATTCCGCTAGATCAAACGACCGTTCCGCCGCAATCGGTTAGCGAGCCGACCGCGCTCGCTCCAGCCGGCACAGCTCTCGTTGGTGGTGCGAGGATGGCGGATCGGGAGCGAGTCATTGCGGCGATGGAAAAATCTGGCTGGGTGCAGGCCAAGGCAGCGCGCCTACTCGGACTAACCCCGCGGCAAATCGGCTATGCGCTGAGGAAATACGGGATCGAGATAAAGCGGTTCTGAACGCCCACATCGGCTGAAACTGCGACTACCAAAGCAGATGGGTAAAAACAGCCCAGGTTGGGAAATACACGGCTTCTGAAGAAAGCTGGCAGGCCCGAGGAAGGCGTTGCGCGCCGTGCACACTGGGGGCCTAGCGGCAGTGGTTGTCGGTCCCCTTTTCGCGTCCCCTGGCTGGCGACTCGTACGAAAAAGGACTGTCCGAACCTGACTTGTCTCGGTAGCGGTTTAGAGCGGGCACCACCCAGCTTAAAGCATTGCGACCGCGTGCCGATTTAAAAGAGGCGGTGATGGTACAACACTTGCTGCTCTCGTCGCGGCTATCGCCACTTTGGGAGTACACCGTGCACAATGTCGTCTGCATCAAGCAGGTTCCGGACTCGGCGCAAATCCGTGTTCACCCCGTAACCAATACAATCATGCGTCAGGGAGTACCGACCATCATCAATCCTTATGATCTTTTCGCGCTCGAGGCAGCGCTCGAGCTGCGCGACAGGTCCGGCGGCGAAATAACCGTGCTCGCCATGGGACCACCATCGGCAGAAGAGTCCTTGCGAAAGGCGCTGACTTTTGGTGCCGATCGCGCCATCCTACTCACCGATCGCTGGTTTGCCGGCTCCGACACGCTGGCCACAACGTATGCACTTGCAACCGCAATCCGGAAGATTGGCAAGGAATATGGCCCGACAAACCTCATCTTCACGGGAAAGCAAACCATCGACGGCGATACTGCGCAGGTTGGGCCCGGCATTGCAAAGCGACTGGGCGTAGTGCAGCTGACGTACGTTGCCAAGATCAAATCGTTGGACCTCGCCGCTGGAACAATTGAAGCCGAACGACGCGCCGAGGGCGGTGTTCAGATATTGCAGACCAAATTGCCGTGTCTCGTCACTATGCTCGAGGCGACGAATCAGATTCGGCGCGGCGCGATGACGGATGCATTGCGTGCCGCGCGTGCCCAGATTGTAAAATGGAGCGCGCAAGATGCCGGTATCGAAGACATCTCTAAATGCGGCCTCAAGGGCTCGCCGACGGTCGTCAAGCGTGTGTTCGCCCCCTCCGCCCGGGGTGAGAGGGCGGCGCTGGTTGAGGCTGCCGAGCAACCGGCGCAGGCGTTGATAGAGGCGATTTTCACGCATCAACCGAAGCTCGAAACCGATCTGGCGACACTTGCTCGCGAAGCTCGATCAGTAGCTTCCATGTGAGGAGAGTTAAAGACGATCGAAAGCATCTATCAACGACGCACATGTGTCGAGCGGCGCGCGCGACATGTAGCGGCGCATTCTACCAGTATGCGCAGGCCGAGTTACCGCCAAGATCCAGTTGCTTGGATTGCCGCACTCGTGCACGCGACATCAGCTGCAAGAAGGAGCGCGCAGTAAAATGTCCATGACAAGCGGCGAGCATTTGCGACACTGGTCCGCAGGTGGACCAGAATCAGCCATGATTCTCATTGTTTCACTGCTGACAGCTTTTACTTCGATGCGCAGGAGCAGGGTTAAGCATGCCAGATCTACCATCGCGAACGCCACCACGAAGCGGTTAAGCTCTAGGCAACGCATTGCCAGGCCCTAAACAGTCGGCCGGGACGAACTTGTTTCGTCAAAGGACCGTTCGCTTCTCATCCGCAGAGGTCAAATGACAACTCAAGAATCTCGATCTGTACCGGCGCAGGCTCCGAGGATATCCTGCGAGTATTTGACTGAGCGCGCGCGAGCCGTCTTCGGCCCACATCCATTCGCTGCGCAGATGTCGGAGGATCAGGTCGCCGGACTGCTGCCTGAATACCTTGCGATGTCACAGGCATTCCCGTACCTGCAGGCGGGATCGCAAAGGGAGCTCATATTCGATGCAATGCGTCACAATCGAGATATCACGAGGGATGTCGAACTGACCAGCGTGGTCGGGAATTTCATCTGTTGGGACGAGACCGGCGGCCATGGAAGAATTCTTCAGGGCGGTAAATCAGCGCTACCAGATATTCTGCTGACCGAAAAGTTTCACTCCAACCTATTGAGAAAGGATGCCTCGCAGCTACTCGGCAGAGCAATAGTGCCAAACTACAGTTTCAGGACGAGAAAGTACTTGCATTCTCTCTATGACGGATTGTCCTCGAACGACCCCCTGGTTCGTTGCGCCTACATGGTCGCTTTTGAACTGCATGCTGCGGACATGATCCAGTCGCTATGGACCAGTCTCGTCAGTACCTTTAGAGCGCGGCCGGACGATCTTCAGTATTTTAGCGACCATGTCGGCGGAGAAGATCCCGCTGAGAAGTACCATGGAGAAATGACAGGCCGGCTGATTGCCGAACTCGTGCAGCCTAACCGGAGCGATCGCTTTCTGAATGAATTCGATCAAGCCTATCGGCTCAGCGTCCGGTGGTGCTGCGATCTTCTGGGGATTGTCACACGCACGGGAGATGATCACTTTGAAATCTTGCATCATGGCAGCTGCCATTGCGGCTCTGTCAAGTTTCACGTGAGTGCGCCGCGCGAGCTCTCGGCAGTTCGATGCAATTGCTCAATTTGTCAGATGTCTGGATTTGTCCACTTGCTCGTAACTGGCGACAAGCTCCACATCGAGTGTGGTGAGGAATGCCTCACTATGTATCAGTTCAACAAGAACATCGCCCGCCACACGTTTTGCCGAGTTTGTGGCGTAAAGCCGTTCTATAGGCCTAGATCGAACCCATCCGGGTTCAGCATAAACATCCGATGTTTGGATAGAAAGACGATCGAGCACATCAGAATAACTGAGTTCGACGGCGAGCGTTGGGAGCAAGCATTCACGTCGGTGCACCTGGAGCCCCAATCATGCGTCGAAGACCAAAGGAGTGAGCTTGAATGGCACGCGCGATGACCGATAAATCCCGTCTGCTTTCAGAAGAAGCACTGACAAAGTACCGCATAGAGCTGTTGGTAAAAGGAACGGTCGTAATCGCCCCGCAGATATTGTTTACTCAGGAGGACTTGATCAAGATCGATCAGCTTCAGGCTGAGATTCCGGAAGAGGAAGTGCGGGAGGGAGATGCGGGCGACTTGCACAGCGTCTTTGTCAAGCGCGTTCGGGTAGACCCGCCCGGCCACACGCCGACAAACGTGAGTGGTACAGCTTCAACCCAGATCATGGAGCTACTTGAAAGTAAAGACCGCAGCTTCGCGCTAAGAAAGATCTTCGGAGCATCCTCAGATTACGTGGTTCGCCGATGCCAAATGCATCGCCTGCCGCCGGGTTCATTCGTCGGCGTCCATTTGGATGCGGCGAGTGACCCGGATTTCGAGTACGCGGTGATTGTGCAGTTAGCGAGAGACTTCGACGGCGGTGAATTTGTAGTATATCCAACGGGCTACGAGCAGCACGTATTCCGCCCTCCATTTGGTGCCGTGCTTGTCACAACATGTAGGGTCCGGCACGAGGTAAAGCCGGTCTCAGGCGGGGAACGCAGATCCCTCGTGTACTTCTGTTCAAAACGCGCTGGCGCGAACCGCCGGATCATCGAAAGGTCCACCGCGCGCGTATGAAGTGGCGCGCCAGATATGTTCCTCTGAGAGGGTGGCGAGCGAGCTCTCAGGGGAATTGAAAGATTGCATCTTGTGGTCAGACAGGTCGCCGTAAAGTCTGAGAGACCTCTGGTCGGACGGCGTGGCTGGCAGCGATCTGTAAAAGGACCACCACGCATCATTGGAGCAAGCGCGAGCTCTGCGATCGTGGCGATCTTTTTCGCTGTGCGAAACCAGGGGAGACGTGGGCCTGCGGGAGAACTACCCGGCAGCCAGGCGAAAAATTGAGCGGGTCTCGACGTGAGTTTTATGACCCCAATAGTCGGTGCTGCTGATCGTGCGCGGCCGGCCTGTCAGGTGCAATCACGACGCACTCCACGGTGCCAGCCTCTTCGTCGGCGGCAAGCGGGATCACGCCCTCCTTACGTGTGCGGTCGAATAGAATTCCATCTTTGATAAAACGAGCATGCGCCGCTTGGAAGGACGGTGATCGCACATTTCTTACGGACAAGATAACGTTGCGATGGGAATAGTCGAAGCCTAGTAGTCGGATGGCTATGTTGTGTAACACCGAGCCGCCACCCCAGCGGCCATTCGCTTCATTGAACAGCAACCGGCCATCTTTTGCAAAAATCGCGTCAATGTTGATCAATCCACGATATCCCAGGTCTCTCGCCAGTGCCACAAATCGGTAAGCATGCGCTTGGGCGGTCAACCATTGCTTGTTCTCCAAGTCACTTGGCAGCTCAAGCCCTGTCCAAATCAGAGCTCTCTCGGAGCGATCTGTGCTTTTACGCAGACGAATGTTTCCACTGTTAACAAAGACGATTGATGCATCATCCTGGATTGCATACTCGAGATAGAATAAAGAGCGAGCTAGGTGGTACGATTCCACGACCAGCGTCTTACACGATTCTGTCGTCATCTCGGACCAAAGTGCCTTGGGATCAAAAGATCGCCACGAAATCCACCGGGTATCTCTGGCTCCAGGTAAGGGATCGCTCTTATTGCTGGTCAAGATAACGTTTCCTACTCCACCAGCACCATTATCCAACTTTACGATGACCCTGCCGGTCTCGGATCTTAGGGAGGTGACCGCGTTTGACAGTCCGTTTGGGTCTGTGGCGACTGATCCGTGAGGAAGCGGAAGTGCGACGCTTGTTGCCAATTGACGGAAGTGGCTCTTGCGATTCAACAGATCAGGCCCGCGCTGCAAAGCGAAGTCGTCGCCGGTATTCGGTATGCCTAACCTGGCCGCGAGGCGCGCGACACCTTCGGTAAAGTAGCAGGGAGATAGTCGCCAGCCGGATTGCTGACAAACATGTCTTTTAATCTGCTCGACAACAGCCCTAGACAGCAATGTACAATCATCGAGGATGGTCGGTTGGCGGCTCTCACGTATAACCAGGCGAAGACTCGATGCATCGAAATCAAGCGTCGCTCCGATGAAGGATAGTAGATTTGCCGGGATCTCTACCGGTGAGACTATCAAGTCGCCCTCCTGAGCAAACCACGCTGAACGGTACGCCGAATTGGCCGCCAACGAGAGTTGGGCTTCTGTTAGATGGCCGCCCGACATCTGAGGCGTACCGGCATTCATAATTAGGATCCTCGGCATTCGCGACCTCCGGGCATCTGGACGTGATCAGGATGGGATCGTCATGGCAGTCACCATCAACTGGCCGTGCTGTTGTGAGGCGCTGAGATCAAGGAGCCCCCGCTGTCGCGCTGTCGCCCTAATGGAACGGGAGAGAACGGTGGGTCTGCGATCTGCCGATTGTGTGGCCTGGCAGCTCGCTTCATCAAAAGCGCTGGCCATTGCCTGGCGCGGTGTTCGGAATCCGTCGTGTGAAATGCTACCCCTTTGGCAGAACCTGTTCTCGATGGATGTGATGGGGTGCGAACGGCGGATATTGAAAGAGGGGAAGTTGCCGAGCGATCGCCCACTTCGCTCTACTCGGCGGCGGCCTTGTGCATCTGTCGGTAGTGATAGGCGCACCACGATGAGTTTGTCTTGCCACTCTTTGATGCACGGGCTCCCCACACATATATGGCCACTCCCACATCTCCATCTCTGAAGCCGATGATGCAGCGGCACCGACCTTCCATATGATCAATTAACAGAACCTTCTTGAGGCCGTCCGGGTCTTTCAACTTGTCGTCCCAGCATGCCAGGTAATGTCTTCTGATGCCGCGGGTCAGGCAGGGGCACGCGCGCGGGGCAACCCCGAAGGCTTGTGCCCCATCTGCCGGGCGTTGCGACCGAAGTGGCTCGCCACGTCCGGCATGCGGGCCTAGCGACGCAATCGGAACTCGTTGTCTAGCTCTCCCGACCGCTGGTCCATTGTGGCTGAGGAGCAAGACCGGCGATCGGTCCGCGGATCTAACCAGCTGAGGCATTCGAAGTCGTTCACACCCCAGATTAGGTGCCACCCTCAAAAGCCTACGAGCTAACGTTGCGTCAGATTCAAGCCCGTTTTTTGTCAACCTGTGAGAACGGGGGAGCTCATGCTGGCACCCAAGAGTGCTGCCAGGAGGTCTCGCATGTCGCAAGTATTCAGCGCTGCCTTGAGGAAGTGCTGCCCCGCTATTCAGTCTTGGCAGCACCCCGGCGAATGCGCCGGTGGCGTGACCAACTTACATGGGGCGCTGATTTCTAGCAGAATGAAGAGTTGCTCAGGGGGCGTATGCGGGACTGCCAACGCTCGGTCTGAGGACAAGCGGCGCGAAACGATCGTCGCAGGCGGCACCGCTGAACGAAGGAGCAGCTCGTCGAGACGGCAAATGTTTCTGCGGTGTGCGTAAAGCGCGACGCAGCGTGCCAGAGTTTCTCTGCGTGTATAGAAGGCATCACGGATCTAATCGGCTCTCAGGAAGACACGCCGTTTTGCTTCCAGAAGATGCTCATCCAGCGTCTCGTGCAGCGTACGCCGCAGCTCCGGCGCGATCGAACTGTCTGTGTCGATCAATTGCCGAAACTTTCGAATGATGTGTTCTATCGTTGCAATAGTTCCGAGTGCTTCCATCCTCTGCCAGGGCATCATCAATTGATCTCCTTTGGCGCGTCGCGCGCTTCGTCGCGGGACCTAACCTCGGCAACTGGGGCTCCAACAGCCTCCAGCTCGACCAAGACTTGGCTATCGGGCCGCGCCCCTCGGTGGGAATTGTTTTGACCATTACTTGCCACGACGATGGTCCCTCGAAGTACGGCACAAGGGCCACTCATTCGCCGGCTGCACTATCCCTTGCGTGTCTAAGCGGCACTGTTGGCCACAACGATGCAGCATCACCAGCTCGGTTGTCAGGCGTTTGAAACCGCGATCAAGCGATTGAGACGAGCGGCTGCAGCGCCGCGATCAAGCGATTCTTGTCCAAGCGCCACGCCCTCCCGCAGGCTCGAGGCTCGCCCGGCCACCACCAGTGCCGCCGCCGCGTTCAAAAGTGCAGCATCACGAAAACGACCAGGCATGCCATTAAGCACGTTTTGTAACCCAACGGCGTAAGCCTCGACATCGCGGCTCTCCAGCGCATCGGCGCGGTAGCGGGGGAGCCCGGCGTCTTCGGGCGTCACGTCGAACGTGCGGACCGTACCCGCCTCAAGCGCCGCAACAAAGCTTGTGCTGGTAAGGGATATTTCATCGAGCCCATCCGAGCCGTGTACAACCCACACCGAATCGGCACCAAGGTTCTTCAGGACGTACGCCAAAGGCTGCACCCATTCCGGAGTGAATAGTCCAAGGACCTGCCGCTTGACCCCGGCCGGGTTGGACAGGGCCTCGATCAGATTGAACATCGTGTGGGTTCCAAGAACGCCGCGGATCTGGCTGACGCGCTGCATCGCCGGATACTCGGCTGACGCAAACATAAAGCCGATGTCGGCTTCGCGCACACAACGTGCAATTGCGTCGGGCCCGAGGTCGACCTTTACGCCGAGGCGTGCCAACAGGTCGGCGGTGCCTGATCGCAACGATGCCGTGCGGCTGACATTCTTCGCAACGGGAACGCCGAGGCCGGCGATGATAAAGGAAGCGCACGTCGATACATTGAGCGAACACTTAGCGGTATCGCTCGTGCCACCGATATCGACAGCGTCGCACCGGGTTTCCACCTTGGGCATCAGATTTCGCATTGCGGATGCGGCGCCGGTGACTTCTTCGACCGTCTCGCCGCGGACCCTCATCCCAACTAACAAGCCACCGATTTGGGAGGGAGTTGCGTCACCCGACATCATGCTGTCGAACGCTGAGGTAGCCTCCTCACGCGTCAGGGTAGCGCCGGTGACGACTTTGGCGATGATTGACTTGAGCGGTTCCATCGAACTTTATACGTTCCTTTGTCCAATCTAGGCCCGACCGCCAGCCAAGCGTCTCTGCAAGCGGAGTGCCTTGATGCAGCCGGCGGTCTGTCCGCACTCGCTTTGCCACACTGGTCCTCGAGACGGCCGTCGGATGAACGTGGGCATAGGTGGCGACGCTACAACCTGACGCTACGTGAGGGTCAAGTTCTCTCCCGATGGTGCGTCCATAGGATATCGTGGCGGATCAGAGCACTGCCGCTATGTGTTGCCAGAACAATAGCGTTTGTCTCCGCCCGCTTGCCCGAGACGTTCGATCCGCATCACAAGGCGTCTGGCTTTCGGGGGCGCCGTGGCGGCACCGCTGAGTGGCTTTTGGCGCACTATTCCCGATGCTGAGTAGATTTTGAGGCCGAGGTCAGTTGCTCTGCGAAATCGAGTGACCAACTGTAATCAACCTACGCCGTGCGGCCTTGCCGGAGCGCTAGACGCATGCCTTTGCCGGTGCTGCACGAAGGATTAATTGCGCGCGAAGTGGGACGACCTTTAAGCGCGATTCGAAGGGATCTGCATTTTTCACTTCGATCCGCTCCTTTTCTCGCCGCCATCTCGCCTGGAGATTTCGTAGCGGCAAAAGGGTGTCTTGCTTCGATCTCAGGCAGGCGGTGATAGCGGTGCGATTTGGTATGAGACTACTACAAAGGCGGAGCACGTCCTCCATGCAAGCGTCTTTCTCCTCTGAGGTCGGCGGCCGATCATCCGCGTTGACCGGGGCGAGCATTGCAGCTGTCATTGCAATGCCAACAGCGATGGCGCGGTAGCAGAGGCGGAGGCGCGAAGCCAAGTAAGTTCGTCGTATCTGAATCATGACGTCCCTTCGGGTAAGTTGATCTTCTTCTTGTTCTTGGTGGGTGCCATCACCCGCAAACCGGGAAGGCGGATCTGCTTAGCTAGGTGGTGTCGGTAAGCCTCGACGCTCTAGCATTGCCGTTCTCACTGCATGGAGCTTGGCTGCTGACCGGTCCGGGAGGCGACACCTTCCGACAGAGGCCAAGGAAAGACGGGAAGGACCAGGCGGGTCCCGATGGAACGGGTGATGATTTGAAGCTGCTGGGGGTTGGGCGGGCGGTGCATCCGACGGCGTTAGCAAGACGCATCGCTTGGGTCTGCCTGACATGATCTGAGATACTATGGCGTAGTCTAGTCGCCAGTCCCATAGGTACCGATACGTGCGATCCGGTCCAAAAGTGACTGGAGCAGCAACGGCCTTGGGTAACCTTCGTAGGATGAGGTTGCGCTCTCTAATAAGTGGTCCCAGGCGAGGGTAGGTAATTGAGACGTTCGCTCTCCTGCCATGTCAGCTGTCTTCCGATTGTTAGAGGTGATCCCCACCTGTCCAGGACCGTACAATCTAACGCCACGTTCGATTCAAGTCTCTCTGCGTCGCTGGTTTGAAGCTCTCTGCGCCTGTGCACGATAGGTTTCGTCTGCGATACGCACTCGGCGGCATCTGATTAATAGTTGTGGACTAGCACTGGCTGCTTCGGTAGCCAGACACACGAGCGTCGCCGCTACGTGATGATACGGAGCCTCGGTGTCGCAATTCTTTGATCTACGAATTGCATGCTCTCGGCATGAATCCTAAAAGTAAGCACCAGCCAGGTCATTGGCGAAGCCGCGCGGAAGCAACGCGAAAGAAAGCGGCAGCCCTCGCCGACGGAAAGGCCAAGGACCGGCTGCTGAAGATTGCCTTGGAATACGACAAGTTGGCGCGCCGGGCACAGGTGTGGCAGACGCGCAAGAATGAGGACGATACGCGGCCTGAGCAAGAGCTGTAGAGCGTTGCTACGATCAGAAGGCCCCATCCTGCTGGCGTATCCCGACGCTACCGCTGGGCACATATCGCTCAGCAAGCAAGTCAATACACCTGCACGAGGCGTTCTGGGATGAGCGCGGTGGCCTGATCGTCGCATGCCACACGCTCGTGAGAGCAAGCCAGCCGCCTGCCCAATTCCTGTTTCAGGTCACCTTCGTTCGTCTGGTTACCGAAGCGATCTTCACAAAAAAAGACTACTGAGAATTAATTCTCTCGTCGCATCAGACGAATTGTCCAGAACGCCACCTCTGGGCGACGGTGACCTTCTATCTACTAGGTTTGGCATTTCGTCGCAGCTGGAACGAGGTCTCTGTGTCGCCGATTTGAGGCATCTGGGTTGTCGACATCTCGTTTGCGGCCGCTGGAGCAGCGCAGTCACTATCAAGGCGCAGCGCGGAGTGCGCGGCCGGCGTCAGCTTGCGGCCCTAGCAAGGAGTGGTGCTTGTAGCCGCTCGCTGCTATGGCCGGATTGTCTCAGAAGAAGGCGACGATGACCCAGTAGATACCCGCCCAGAGCAGCGCATTTATGAGCAACGCGGCCAAAAGCCCCCAGTTCCAGCTCTTTCCCACTTGCCGGGAGCGACGATCGGCGCCCAAATGCGTGATCGTTGGGAGTTTTGTTGAGCGCCAATGTGGCATGTCATCTCGCTGACCGCTGTCTAAACCGTAGATGCCAAGCTTTGCATGCCTCCTGTCATCCATAGGTTTGCAGTCCTCTTTCATAGGGAAGTATCAGAAATAATGTTCGTTGCGCGGGGGCATTTGGCCGATCGATTGCCCGTACATCGTCGGTACAAGTCGCGTCTGTGAGCACAGCAAGTGACATGCCACGAGCCAGAACTGTCGTCAGCGCTTTTGATGAGGTGGGTTGGTCACGCGGACCGCTGTGCGATGTCGGACACGCGACACTCCTGTCGGGGACAACACCCGCATTAGCAGCAAATAGTGAGCGCTTCGCGAGCGACATACCGTGGACAACTCGCTAGGAGCTGCATCTTGTCCTGTAAAATCCGTTGATATCCAGTTGCGAACGACGAGATCGACTAAACATTGTTCCTGACGGCTAGCTTACGACGGAGATAGCAGCCGAACGCTGGTTCGGAGAATAGAGATGCGGACGTCTGCGGTTGTCCGCGAGGCGATTTGGCCGCGATAAGGCTGAATCATTTTCACATAAATGGCGCATTGGGACTGTTCAGCCTTGGCGAGGACGTCGCGGAGGATCAAGTACCTTCTCGAGAAGCAGCAATGTTGCGCCGAGCGATCTGCAGCCACTACTGGTGTTGCGAGCATCGTGCGATCTAGATGTCGCAGGCCACAGTAGGGCATGCCATGATGAAGGCTAATTCACTGAAGACGAGGTTAGGCCAAGAGTCGCTGATTTCGTGTGGGCAAGCGGGGCACTGGGTGAACAGTCAACGATTCAATGCTCGCATCGGATGGGCCAATCGCGGATTACATAGGAGCGCGAAATGCAATCGGCCGTTCGACTCGCCGAACGCGCAGATCGCGGGGCGCCCGTCCGCAGGCAACCAGTGGGGACGAGGGCGTCGGTTCGAGCATTAGAGGATTAGTAGGAGGAGAAGGAGTGATGATAGACATCTACGGCTTCTGGGGCTGGTACCCTATACAGTGGTTTTGGAACGTTGGACCGACAATCGAGCAGCTTGACATATTGCGAGACAACGTCATCTACGTTGACTTCAGAGCTATTCGAAAGGCAAAGGAGCAGGCGTGCGAGCCCAGATGATAGACAAGCTGGAGGCGGGCCGCGTGAGACACGGCCCCTTAGCTACTGCTCCAGGATCAGGCCCTGGCGGTCTTTTCTTCGTGCAGGGGCCTTGCGGGTGTGAACTCAAGATCAGTGCATTTGTCCGTCCCGGCTGGGAACATGTCGCAGTTTCAACCCCGCGGCGTTGTCCGAACTGGGACGAGATGTGCTTTGTCAAAGACCTGTTTTGGCATGAAGAAGAGTGCGTTATGCAACTGCATCCTCCACATTCGCAGTATGTGAATAACAGCCGATATTGCCTTCACTTGTGGAGACCCACCTATAGAGACATTCCGATGCCGTCTCCGAGCTATGTAGGCGTCGTTGGGCTAAGTCCTGGGGACGCGGCAGCGTTATTCGCGCGGATGAGCGCGACAGCGTGATGGGAGCGCAAGGTGAGACCGGGGTGGTGCGGAAGCACCGATTTGGTGCCCATGAGTAAGCCGGACATCCGGGTTATATGTCTGTACCGATCGCCTTGTGCAGTGAGCACGGGGCTGTGGCCGCAGAATTAACTTCTACGGTGCAGGAGCAGCTAACAACAAGTTCCGACAGAATGACTGCCGTTGCGCAGACGGTGATGAACTTGGCCAACAGCAACGCCCACGCTTAGTCGGGCCGACCGGCGCGCAACTGGCCGATCCTACGGCAAGAGTGTGGCCGCGCCGCAACGCGGCAGTGGTGAGATCGCGAATTGATAGGCGTCATTGGCGAAGGCCGCTGCCCAGGAAGTGCGCCCGCATTCCACAACTAGGGGTGTCGTAGCTGTGAAAGGTTGTTAACTCGTCGGCCGCAAGCCTGCGGCTGCATCCGAGCTCATGTCGGAGGTGTTGAATCACGGACTCGCTGTTGGAGAGGCCAGCTTCTCCGGTGGTCAGCTCGCCGTCAGCTTGCAGCAATATCATTTGTACGTGGGCTGCAAGCAGCGCGCGTTCTCTCTGAGAAGCAGGCGAACCGGCATGTACAATCGGGTTAGTGGCCAATATACGCAGCTCAATCAAGCTGAGGAACCGAGTAGGTCCGCCAACGGTAGTGAATTCACGCAAACGCTCACCGATTTGGCTCGTCAGGAGAGTCTGTCATCTGGGGAATTGTCTGACCGAATGGGACTCTGCTGCAGCAAGCCGCATAGCTTGGATGCAATCACTGAGAGTCCAGGCACTTCGCCCCGTAGCCTATCCTCTCTGTCCTCCCGATCCGATTCATCCCCTGCAACGGGCTCTGTCCGTCCTCTGTTCGAATACAGGACTGCTGAATTGCCCGGGGCCAATGTCAGCGGAATCTGCGTTGGATTGGCAGCGGAGTGGCTCCTCAATCTCCCAAGCAGTCCCTCATCCCGCATGAGGGCTCTGCGTCCGGGTGCTGAAAATCATCGCTCAGCGGCGATGCGGCAGCAGCGGTATGAAGAGCTAAAGACACTTGTGCGAAGGGAGAATGCTGAAGGGTCAAATGACTTCCGGGCGAAGAGTTCAATGTTGCGGGAAGCAGGTCTAGAACCCTCCACCGCAGAGACGCGATATAGGTTTGGTACATCCTCGCAGATTGCCCCGATCGTCGACGAGCTCGCCCACGAAGCGTCAGTCTACTTCGTGACCTTACGTTTCGCCGCAGGTGGCGGACACACAATTGCAACCTCGACGTCCAATGGAACGACGACGCTCTTTGATCCTAACTATGGGGAATTTACTATTCGGTCAGAGCAGATGCGCGCGCTCTTCAAAAGCCTGGCCGATCGTTACAGCAGCTTGAACGGACATGATATATCCACCGTGGTAACACAGAGAATAACGTGAGCGGGCGCAGGTTGCAACGGAGCTTGCAGGATACCGCGCGCGGAGCCTAGTCGGTCAATGCGAGACACACCGCCTACTAGGTGCACTCGTCACTATTTTTGGGATGCTCGGTCGTGCTCTCGACTGAAGCTCTCAAGTAGGGCGAAGGACGACGAATGTTCAGCGATATAGGTTGGACGATCATTCAGGTTTGCGAGCCCGACATCTTACGTCAAAAAGCCTGGATGGCATGCGCTTGCACTCAGGAAGGACATTTCTGGCAGGATTACCGATACCCTGCGCTCAATCGCGCTACAGCATACGGTCAGCGACTAGGCATCCACGGTGGCGCAGAAGCTGCAGTTCGTGCGATTTGGAGTCATTGTCGGCCGTTGCTATGCTGATTTCCCAACCAAATAGCTGCTGCTTATGGCGTTGGCATGCCGTCGAACAAAAATCAATCCTCGATCGCTGCGTGCTTCGCAGTAGTCCGCGCCGTGCCCTCGTTGCCGCTCTTGATGTCGCCCTCGGTGAACAGGTCATCCGCGGGCTGGCCTGTGACAATCATGTGCGTTCCAAACTGCTCAATTGAGGTGGCGCGGAGCTGGACGACAAAGTCGTTTTAGAAGTTAAACGCCGAAGAATGCGACGAGATCTGCTGAGTTAAGGAGCCGGAATTCTCTTCGCGCGATCGAGCGTAAGCGGGTTATTAAGCTGATCCGGAAGACCGTCGCCCACCAGGGTGGATTTGGTCCTGGTCTAACGCTGGAAGCAGCGCGGGCGGACTCGACGATGGTCGGGCTGGATGGATTAGACGCTGTCTCTGCCACGCCCGCACTACTGGTGAAGTTAGCAGAAACGTGACTCGGCGCTGAAATCCCCACGCATACTCGGGGCTAGCGCTGTCCCTACCACGCGCCGCTAACTTCAACATTGATTTACACCGACAAGCTTTCGAAAAGCTGACGAACTGACGCAGTGCATTAAGCCAGAGCGGCTTGTGGAGGTCCGTGCCCACCTGTCTTGAAAGCAGACATGGCCTAACGTACGACTGTTGTTTCCTTTGAGAGCTTCTGGCCACGTATATGCCACGTGACAGCGAGAAGGGGCAGCAGGATGCAAATATACCCAGCCCGTCGATGATGCGAGCGCGCGGTCAAGTGTCGCCTTGCGGGGGGACCACCACACGAAAGGACGTCCGACACGCGCTAGTCGTCAGACATACTGCACCAACTTGAGGTAATCGTCTGTGAGTACGGGAGAGCGAATAGAGCAAGCCGCTTCGTCAAGAAAAGCAGCTAGTCTCCGATTGGCCCGACTGCAGGCTTCGACAGTTTGTCGTGCCGGCGCGCGAGTGCGGAGAGATGCTAGTTCAGAACCGACCATGTCGGATGCAGCCGCGGCACAATCTGAGGCTGAGAAGCAGCCAGCGGACATGACGGCTTTTGCCAGTCCCAATGTGGTGAGCCAACCTGCATAAATCAGGACGGCACCGTCAGTCTCATTGAGGCCAGAGAGCTCGTCGATCGCAGCAGCATGGATCGATGCCGCCCCAACCGACCGAAACAGGTCCGCTATTTCGTGGCGCGTGGCCTTGGAGAGGAGGCAGCGGCCGAGATGTGATAGGAGCGCCTCAGTCGGGCCTTCGAAGATGCGGAGGATGCGAGCGTCCCGGTAGATTTTAGCCAAAGGCGTTCCCTCATCATAACCGCGGCCGCCCAGCAGTTGAACGCATTGATCGGCGACAAGGCCGCACCACTCTGAGGCCAAAACCTTCGTTGCCGACGCAAGGTGGACGTTCGGCGCGCCGTGCAGTGAAAGAAGCTGGCAGGATGCTGCCAGCATCGCCTTCACCACTTCCCGCCGCAGCACCATCTGTCCAAATAGCTGCTCGATGTAACTGTTCTCGATCATGCGCACTTTACCAAGCCGGCGATGGGTTGCATAAGAGGCCGCAATCTGGATGGCACGCTCTAGGGCCCCAAGACCCATAGCAGCTACACCGATACGGCCGCGGTTCATACTCGATGTCGCCGCTCCCCAGCCGTCTTGATCGCCGGAAAGCACGTAGGAGCGCGGCAATTCAACATCCTGGAACTCCAGTGTATTCTGAATGATGCCACGTAGACCGAGGGTTCTATGCTCGTGGGTCACCTTGAGGCCTGGAGCCTGCCTGTCAACGAGTACAGCAACCAACCGACCTCTGGCATCGTTCTGTCCTGACGCGCGCGCAAAGCAAACGATCCAGCGAGCCCAATCAGCGAGGCCGATCCAGATTTTGCGGCCAGAGATACGAACTGTATCGTCCTGGACGAAAGCCGAAGCCTTTATATGTCTCGGGGCAGACCCAGCTCCAGGTTCCGTCAAAGCGAAAGCGCAGAGATCGCCGCGTGTTGCTCCCCGAATGATAGCGCCTCGTTCGGGGATGTGCGGGGCCGCTTCGATGCAAGGCAAGGCTAGAAAATTATGGATAACGAGGGTCGATGCAGCGGAGACATCGAACGATGCCGTGACGGAGATGAGATCGATGGCCTCGTGCAAGGGGAGAGCTAATCCACCCAGCTCTCTTGGTGCGGTGAGCCCGAACAGTCCATGCCTTGCCAAAATGCTGTGTAGGGTCGGAGGGAATGCTCGGCGGTCATCCGCGTCTGCGAAATTCAACTGACTGAGGTCAGCAGCCAAACTGGAGTATAGTGCGGTTGCACGACTCTCAGCTGAGCGTTCCTGCTTCGCCTCGAATTGAGCGTAAACTTGGTTGTACATGGGCATAAAGCCACGATGATCCCAATCATGTTTCGTGCCAATTCATCCCAGCGGCTAGCTCCGCTACACATTGGTATAGTGTGGATGCAAGCAAGTATAGGCTTGTTGGCCGAGGCCACAATTCCTGACTGCCGTCGTAGCCGGCGAGCTCCTATGCGGAGTACCATGCCGTTCCCATCATCACATGGAAACCCAAGAAATTGAATGCGAAGCAAGCAGCACGAACTTTAGTGGGCGTTTAAGTCTAAGCGCGTCGTGACCCGACCTTCGCAGCAGGGAAGCTGAGGGGGAGCCGGTCCGAGATGACTACATGAATAGCGTCAATCATCACTCCTCCGGGATACTTTGGTGACTATGAGAACGAGCATTGTCAGGGTTCAGACAACCGCGTTGGCCACAAGATTTAGGTGCGAAACGTCACGACGGAATTTTATCGCTTTCGGCTACGTGACACGGAAAAGGTTGGTAGGTCGGTCGAAAGCTGACGGCCGAGCCTGGTCCTGCCGCCGAGCACTTGGAAAAACCGATGGGCAGCGGATGACAAGGGCCTAAGGATAATCCATGCAAAAACCCTGGCATTTGCCAGGGTTTCGCGAGTCATGGAGAAATTGAGAACCTGGATCAAAAATCCATGCCGCCCATACCGGGGCCAGCAGGAATTGCTGGACCAGGCGTAGCCCTCTTCGGCAACTCGGCAACCATCGCTTCCGTCGTGATCAGCAGCCCCGCCACGGAGGAGGCGTTCTGAACTGCGATGCGCACGACCTTGGCGGGGTCAATGATACCTTTGGAGAGGAGATTGCTGTACTCTCCTGTCTGTGCATCGAAGCCGAAGGAGTACTGCTCATTATCGAGCACCTTGCCGACCACGATCGATCCGTCTTCGCCGGCATTAATTGCGATCTGGCGTGCCGGCCAGGACAGTGCTTTGCGTACGATCTCAACGCCGGTCTTCTGGTCGTCGTTCTGGGTTTGCAGGCCCTTCAGCTGCTCGGAGGCACGGAGCAGGGCGACGCCGCCGCCGGGGACGATACCTTCCTCGACAGCCGCGCGGGTCGCATGCATCGCGTCATCAACGCGATCCTTGCGCTCCTTCACCTCGACCTCGCTCGCACCGCCGACGCGGATCACCGCGACGCCGCCAGCGAGCTTGGCGAGACGCTCCTGGAGCTTCTCACGGTCGTAGTCCGAGGTGGTTTCCTCGATCTGCGCCTTGATCTGGGCCACGCGCGCCTCGATGTCGGCCTTCTTGCCGGCGCCGTTGACGATCGTGGTGTTCTCCTTGTCGATCATCACCTTCTTGGCGCGACCGAGCATGTTGAGCGTGACGTTCTCGAGCTTGATGCCGAGATCTTCCGAGATCGCCTGGCCGCCGGTCAGGATCGCGATGTCCTGCAGCATGGCCTTGCGGCGATCGCCGAAGCCCGGAGCCTTGACGGCCGCGACCTTGAGGCCGCCGCGCAGGCGGTTCACGACCAGGGTCGCGAGCGCCTCGCCTTCGACGTCCTCGGCGACGATGACCAGCGGCTTGCCGGTCTGCACCACGGCCTCGAGCAGCGGCAGCAGCTCGTTGAGCGAGGAGAGCTTCTTCTCGTTGATGAGGATGTAGGCGTCGTCCATCTCAACGCGCATCTTGTCGGCGTTGGTGACGAAGTAGGGCGAGATGTAGCCGCGGTCGAACTGCATGCCCTCGACGACGTCGAGCTCGGTCTCGAGCGACTTGGCTTCCTCGACAGTGATGACACCCTCGTTGCCCACCTTCTTCACGGCGTCGGCGAGAAACTTGCCGATCTCGACATCACCATTGGCAGAAATCGTTCCGACCTGGGCGATCTCGTCGTTCGAGGTCACGTTCTTGGAGTTCTTCTGGAGGTCCGCCACCACAGCCTCGACCGCGAGATCGATACCACGCTTGAGGTCCATCGGGTTCATGCCGGCGGCAACCGACTTGGCGCCTTCACGCACGATTGCGGCGGCAAGGACGGTCGCGGTAGTGGTGCCGTCGCCGGCAGCATCCGCAGCTTTCGAAGCGACTTCGCGCACCATCTGCGCGCCCATGTTCTCGAACTTGTCCTCGAGTTCGATGTCTTTTGCAACCGCAACGCCGTCCTTGGTAATACGCGGCGCGCCGAACGACTTGTCGAGTACGACATTGCGCCCCTTTGGACCAAGTGTGACCTGCACGGCATTGGCGAGAATGTCGACGCCGCGCAGCATACGATCTCGCGCATCTACTCCGAACTTGATTTCTTTCGCTGTCATAGAGAATTCCCTCGATTCCAATTGGTTCAGCGCCCCCAGGGGCCTCCTCAGAAGGAGGTGAGCTGCGCAAGTCCAGAATTAGGCGGCCTTCTGCTTGGAGAACACTTCGGTGAGGACGCCCATCACGTCGCTCTCCTTCATGATCAGTAGATCCTGGCCGTCGATCTTGACTTCAGTGCCTGCCCATTTGCCAAACAGCACCCGGTCACCGACTTCGATATCGATCGGAATTAGCTTGCCGCTCTCATCTCGGCCGCCTGGGCCAACTGCAATAACTTTGCCTTGCGACGGCTTTTCTTTGGCTGTGTCCGGAATGATGATACCGCCAGCGGTTTTCTCATCGGCGTCGATGCGTTTAAGCACGACGCGATCGTGAAGTGGTCGAAAATTCATTGAAGTCTCCTGAACGTTTGAACAAGTTGAAGTTGGACACAATGTGACCAGCCTCACTACAGCAAGAGTCGGACCATAATCAGTGTGGCGATCTAGCCTTCCAATTCTGCTGGATCACTGCGGGGCTGCGGGTGACTTTGTCGAGAAGCAAACGCGCTGACCGGCACAGTCCGCTCGGCCGTTGCGAAAGTGACATCGCGCTTCTTCCAAAATCCGTATTCTGGCCCGGCCTGTCGCGCGCCATGGAAAACTGCCCCCTCATATTGCCTCAGATGACAATGTTACCGAAGCGCACCCTGGTGTTTTTCTGGATCGGCTGCCGCGAGTCGGAGCAAGCTGCTCGCGAAGCGCGCCCTACAGAGCGCCGTAGCGAGCGAGCGGCTTGCGGTGCTTCGGCGAAAGAACCTGTCAGGATTTAAATACTAAGGCACGAAGCTTGGCCCGATAGTGTGATCTCTGTGCTGCTGATGAGCTGTCGAGCGGCCTTTGATCGCCAATTCTTGACCAATCGCTGCACCGTGCGCCGCTGATGGCCGCTGAACCGACCGGGCGCATGCGCTTCCAGCCGGGAGAGAAGATCGACCGCGGACAAGTGCGGAGCCGCGGCGAGCCATTCCTCGATGATGGGAATGTAGGGGTCGAGCATCGATGGCCGACGTGGCACAGGCTTGCGCCGCACATAGCGACGACGATGAATGCCCCGCTGCTCACCCTGTTTCCAACCGTCGCCGAGCTCTCGGGCAAAGGCCGCTAAGTCGCTATGCCCCTGCGCGACAGTCATCGCTGGCTTTCCAGCCCGTTGATCGACGCGCTTACCCAGCTCATTCTGAGCGTCCCGCATTTGTGCCAGCAATGCCACCGGATCAAGCGTCCGGTAAATCTCCCGCAGCCGACCTTTGAATGCCTCATTGAGCCTCGGGTGGACCAATGCTCTTTCGTACGGCGTAGCGGGAGGAAGATAGCGCTTGATCATCTTGGCACCTTCGCGGTGCTTCTCCTTCAGCTTAAACGAGGGCTGGAAGAAATTGATGTGCAGCCGTGCCGCAGCAAACAGGCGAGCTAATGAGCGAGCGGCATCAATGCCTTCAAACCGCCCGTAGCCCACCAGGCGGCGAACGATAGCTCCGTTCTTTTGTTCAACGAATGCCTGATCGTTCTTCTTGTAGGCCCTGGAACGAGTGACTTCGACATCGTGAGAACGGCACCACGACACGACCGTGTCGTTCATGAAGGCGCTGTCGTTATCAAAATCTAGCCCCCGAATGGGCCAGGGAAATAGGTTCTGCGCCCGCTCGAGAGCTTCGATCACAAGAGCTGCTTCACGCACGACGAGCGGAAAGCATTCGGTCCACCCCGTTGCGATATCCACCATTGTTAGCGTCTGAATGAACGCGCCAGATACGGACATGCCGCCGTGCGCAACCAGATCCGCTTCGCAGTACCCCGGCGGAGGTGATCCCCAGTCATTGAATGTACGCACCGGGACTTGCCGCCGTACGGCACTAGAAAAGCCCGCCCGCCGTCGGCGCCCTCCGGCTGCTGCGATCTTTACGTCGCTCAGCAGGCGATCGATCGTCGCCGCGCTCACCTTCAAAACCTTCGACCTCTCATCGGCAGAAAGCTTCAATCTGCCGTGCCGTTCAAGTGCCGGAAGCAAAAACGGGATCATCGCGACGAGCCGCTTACTGCAGAGCCGGTCAGAGGCGTCCCAGAGCACAATCAGTGCAACGCGAATGGAAGCTCCGTAACTGCGGCCCCGTCGCCGCGGCACGGCCGATCCCGATGCCCCGTCCACCGACAGTGCTCGGATCGCGTGCTTACGATGCCATCCCGTAAGGGCACACAGCTCGTCCAGGATCCGTGCCTTCTCGAGCCGTCCGCTCGCCCGATAACGCTCCACCAGCGCTGATGTGATCTCGCGCTTTGCGCGCATGCTGATCTTCCCTGCCATACCCGCCACCGAACTGATTCGGCAGCTCCGCCCCAGACACGACAGGAAAGTTGTCCGGTAACATTTTTAGTGAGGCAATGCGCCCCTCGGCGTCATGAGGAATTGCCCCCTCCTTGGATAGCCGAGGAGAGAGTGAATGAAAGAGGAACGAATCGCGGAAAGCTCGTCGTGGATTGATCCACGGGGGCAGGTGATGAAGACGCCGGATGACGTGGCGGAGATGTTGCGCCTGAGGGCGTGCGGGTGGGGTCTGAAGCGGATTGCGCGGCAGCTGGGCTGCAGTCATCACACGGTGAAGGACTACGTGGCGGCGGGCGGGGTGAAGCCGTTCAAGTCGCCTGAGCGGCCGAAGCGTCTCGACGGCCTTGAGGGTTGGCTGCGCGAGAGGCTCATTCGGCATCGCGGCAATGCCGACGTGGTGCGCCAGGACTTGTTGGCCGAGCAAGGCGTGGCAGTCAGCCGGCGGACGCTGCAACGCGCCGTGCAGCCCTATCGTCAGGCGCTGAAGGCGGAGGCGTTGGCGACGACGCGGTTCGAGACGCCGCCAGGCCGGCAGCTGCAGATCGACTTCGGCGAGCGTCTGGTCGAGATCGGAGGGGCGAGAGTCAAGGCATTCGTGTTCGTGGCAACGCTTGGGCATTCGCGGCGGCTGCATGTGCGTGCGTTCCGGGCCGAGAGGCAAGAGCATTGGTTCGCCGGCTCGAGAGCACATTCACGACCTTCAGCGGTGTGCCGGAGGAAGTGCTGATGGATAATCCCCGGGCGCTTGTCGTGCGCCACGACGCCGTGAGCCGGTCGGTCCAATTTAACGACAAGCTCATCGCGTTCGCGAAGCATTGGGGCTTCCGTCCTCGCGCCTGCGCGCCGTATCGGGCGCGGACGAAGGGCAAGACGGAGAATGGCGTCGGTTACGTGAAGAAGAACGCGATCGCGGGGCATTCCTTCGCGAGCTGGGAGGCATTCGAGGCGCATCTGGCCGGATGGGAGCGTGAGGTGGCGAACGTGCGTATCCACGGCACGACCGGGGAGGCGCCGATTGCTCGCTTTGCGCGTGACGAGGCACATCGGTTGAAGCCGCTTAGCGGGCAACCGTCGTTCGGATCGTTGCGTGAACTGACCCGCGTCGTCGGGCACGATTGCGCCGTCGAGATCGACACGAACAGCTACTCAGTGCCGTGGCGCCTGATTGGCGAGCCCGTGGCGGTAACGATCGCGGCCGGGGAAGTGCGGATCCGCCATGGATTGCACCAAGTTGCGATCCACAAGCAATCGGATGGACGCCGGCTGCGGATCATCGACACCGCTCATCTCGATGGTGTTGCTGGTCGCAATGGCGCGGTCCGCCGGGCTGAGATCGCGGCGGCGGTGCTGGCGCCGTCCTCACCCCCCTCGTTGTTGCGCCCTCTTGCCGAATACGAAGCCGTGGTCGGAGGAAGCTTCTGATGGCACGGGCAAAGAAGATAATGGAAGCAACGGCCGATCCGCTCGATGCCATGCTGGCGCGACTGCAGCTCTCCGGTATCCGCGATCAGCTCGACACCCTGCTCGACGAGGCGGCGCGCGCGAACCTGTCGGCGCGTGAGACGCTGATCCTGCTGTGCGAGCGCGAGATCGCACGCAAGGACCATCGCCGCATAGAGATGGCGCTGAAGCTCGCACACTTCCCGGCGGTGAAGGAGCTTGCTGGCTTCGACTTCGAGGCGCAGCCATCAATCGATCCAAAGCAGATCCGTGATCTTGCCGCATCACGTTGGATAGCCAACGGAGAAAACGTGCTGCTGCTCGGGCCGCCCGAGTCCGATTCATACTGCCCACCTCGCTATGCCATTATAGTTCAAGCTCTCTTTGGCGGAGATCGCCAGACGACGGGCGCCGGAAGCGCCGCGCCTGCGCGGCGTTCCTGACCTCGGGGTGCTCCAGATCAGGCGCCTTGATCACCCAGGGTGCGCCCTTGCACAGCTGGTGCGCGGGCAAGCTTCGCTCCGCGATCAGGCGGCGAACCGTCGATGGGCTGACCTTCAACGCAGCGGCGGCTTCGTCCAGAGTGATTTCTCCTCTCTCCATGCGTTCGCCTTCCCGGTAGGGTGCAATAGCTTGCTGGTTGCGCAAGTGACGAACGCGGGCGCGGGTCCAGCTGTTACCGTGCCCCGTCGACTTGCCCGCTCGGTTGAGGACCGCCGCGATCGTGCCGTCGGGCATCTGGCGTGCCAGAACACGCACGAGATCAATGACATCTGCGGATGTGCTCCAGCGGTGTTGGCCCGTGCGGTTCTTTCTGGTCTCTAGCGCTGTGTGATCGCCGCCCTGCCAGTGGATCACAAGCTCAATTGCCGCATCGCCGACGCGTACAACGATTTCGTGGATTAAGGTTCGGATGATCCGCTTGCGCGTGGCAGGCGTCGCCCCAGGACTGTTCCAGGCCCGCTCCAAATCGGAGCCAAGCGCAAGCAACCGGTCGCGATCCGCCTCGCTCAGAGGACTCTCCGGCTTGGCCAACAGTGCACCGCGCTCTTCCTCGAGCGCGCGGACGGCCAGCAGGCGTTCATTCCAACGTCGCTCCAGCTCGCCGGCGACCAGGCGATTGTCGGGATCGACAGCCTCATATCGCCGACGAGCCCGAGTGGCCTCATAGCGCGCTTGCTCAAGAGAAAGTTCAAGTTGATGCAGCTTCTCGGCGTGCTCCCGGCCGCGGTCCTCCATGGCAGACAACGCAGCCTGGACTCCGAGCGGTTGCAGGCGCGCGATGACTTCGACGCTGATTGCGGCATCCACACGCAGGTCGCCGAATGAGATGCATGGCTCTCCGCCATGATTGATCTGGCTACCGCGGCAATGATAGCGCCCGACGTTACTGTGCGTGCCGCTGTAGGCAACGTGAAGTTTACGACCGCAGTGACCGCAACGAAGGAGCCCTGCAAGAAGGGCCTCACCGCAGCGGACCGAGCCACGACTCATGAAGCTCTTCCCATTGGCGTTATCGGTGATCAAGCGCTGATTCCTCTCGAACTCCGCCCATGTAATGTAGCCCTCATGGTGGTCCTTGATCAAAACCTCCCAGTTGCTGCGCTCCCGGCGGAAACCCCGCACGATTCTCTTGCGGCCGGCCTCGATCGTCACCCGACTGCCAGAACGCCCGAAGGTGTAGGCGCCAGCATAGATCGGATTGGTAAGGATGTGGCGGATCGTGTTGTAGACGGGTAACTTCCACTCGACGTGACGTCCCTCGGGGCCACTGCTGACTGCAGGCAAGGCGATTCGCTCTTGCCGTAACCATAGGTGAACCTGGCGCAGCGTCTGCATCTCGGCGAACTTGGCGAACACGAGTGCGAGCGCCTCCTGAATGCGTCGATCAGGATCCTTCTCGATCTGATCGTGGGAGACTTTGATATAGCCGATGGCAACGTTGAGGAAGAGCTCACCCCTGCGCGCCTTTTGCTTCAAGGCCTCAAGCGAGCGCTGCCGAAAGATCGACAGCTCCATCTCGCTCATTGTGCCCTTCATGCCGAGCAGAAGGCGATCATTGGGATGGCGCGGATCGTAGACGCCATCCTCATCGACGATCAGCGTTCCAACGAGCCCGCAGAACTCCAGGAGCGTATGCCAATCCCTGCCGTTGCGGGCCAGCCGAGAGGCCTCAATCGAGACCACAGCGCCAACTCGCCCTTCGCAAATCGCAGCGAGCAGCTTCTCGAACCCAGGACGCGCGGTGCCGCTACCAGAGCGACCGAGATCATCATCGATCACGATCACCTCGCTCCAGCCCAGCTGGCGCGCACGGTCGGCCAAGCCGTACTGGCGGCGCTGGCTCTCTTTGTTGTTGATAACCTGGTCGGCCGTCGACTGACGAATGTAGATGACGGCCTGGCGAGCAAGGTGCTCAGGCGTGATCTTGCTCACCGCTGTCCTCCCCGCTCACGTTGCATGTCTCGGCCGCGCTGTCGGTGAACGCTTCGGCCAGAAGCTCCTTTAAGAGCTCCAGCATCTGCTGGTGGGCTTCGATCGGAATGCTGCTGTATGTTGGAGGGCTCTCGAAAAGATCCCCCTGACGACGTGATGCGTCCGCCATGTCCGCCTCCTCGCGAATGGGATGATTCCCTGGAAGAGGAGGCTAAGACCGCATCGACGAGAACGCGCACCTCCAGCAGACGATCCACCGGAAGCCGCGGATCAGCTATCAGTCGGAAGGAAGCGGCGGCGGGAGCCGCCATCCATGCCGGCAGAAGCGTTAACGTGGCATCAGGCTGTCTGATAACAAGATGCGTCTCATCGCCAAGCCGCTTGCAGGCGACAACAACGACTGACGCTCCGCATCGCGGATGAAACGGGTAGAGGATCTCAATCTCGGATCCTAGACACCCGGCATTATGACGCTGGTTCGCCAGGCGTAGGTAAGACGCACTTGTCGATCGCGCTCGGGCGAGAGGCGATCCTGGCCGGATACACGGTGCAGTTCACCACGGCGACGACGCTGGTCGCTGGCCTTGCCAAGGCGCACGGCGAGCGACGCCTGGACGAGAAACTTCTCGCGCTGTCGAAGCCAAAGCTGCTCATCGTCGACGAACTCGGCTACTTGCCTCTTGAACCTGACGCGGCCCATCTGTTCTTCCAACTGGTCAGCCGGCGATACGAAACTGGCGCGATGCTGATCACGTCGAACCGCAGCGTTGCCGAATGGGGTACGGTGTTCGCCGATCCCGTGGTCGCCACCGCGATCCTTGACCGGCTCCTGCATCACAGCCACGTGCTGACGATCCGCGGCGACAGCTACCGACTTCGCGCCAAGCGCAAAAGCGGCCTCATCAAGACGCCGACCGCCGGTGACGGCCCTCCGGTCGGCTCCGCCTCCCTCCGGCCCGTCACCGGCGGAAACAACCTTCAACCGAGATCATAATCCGATGGTGGGGGCAGTTCTTCGTGACGCAAAGGGGCGCATTGCCTCACTAAAAATGTTACCGGACAACTTTCCTGTCGTGTCTGGGGCGGAGCTGCCGAATCAGTTCGGTGGCGGGTATGGCAGGGAAGATCAGCATGCGCGCAAAGCGCGAGATCACATCAGCGCTGGTGGAGCGTTATCGGGCGAGCGGACGGCTCGAGAAGGCACGGATCCTGGACGAGCTGTGTGCCCTTACGGGATGGCATCGTAAGCACGCGATCCGAGCACTGTCGGTGGACGGGGCATCGGGATCGGCCGTGCCGCGGCGACGGGGCCGCAGTTACGGAGCTTCCATTCGCGTTGCACTGATTGTGCTCTGGGACGCCTCTGACCGGCTCTGCAGTAAGCGGCTCGTCGCGATGATCCCGTTTTTGCTTCCGGCACTTGAACGGCACGGCAGATTGAAGCTTTCTGCCGATGAGAGGTCGAAGGTTTTGAAGGTGAGCGCGGCGACGATCGATCGCCTGCTGAGCGACGTAAAGATCGCAGCAGCCGGAGGGCGCCGACGGCGGGCGGGCTTTTCTAGTGCCGTACGGCGGCAAGTCCCGGTGCGTACATTCAATGACTGGGGATCACCTCCGCCGGGGTACTGCGAAGCGGATCTGGTTGCGCACGGCGGCATGTCCGTATCTGGCGCGTTCATTCAGACGCTAACAATGGTGGATATCGCAACGGGGTGGACCGAATGCTTTCCGCTCGTCGTGCGTGAAGCAGCTCTTGTGATCGAAGCTCTCGAGCGGGCGCAGAACCTATTTCCCTGGCCCATTCGGGGGCTAGATTTTGATAACGACAGCGCCTTCATGAACGACACGGTCGTGTCGTGGTGCCGTTCTCACGATGTCGAAGTCACTCGTTCCAGGGCCTACAAGAAGAACGATCAGGCATTCGTTGAACAAAAGAACGGAGCTATCGTTCGCCGCCTGGTGGGCTACGGGCGGTTTGAAGGCATTGATGCCGCTCGCTCATTAGCTCGCCTGTTTGCTGCGGCACGGCTGCACATCAATTTCTTCCAGCCCTCGTTTAAGCTGAAGGAGAAGCACCGCGAAGGTGCCAAGATGATCAAGCGCTATCTTCCTCCCGCTACGCCGTACGAAAGAGCATTGGTCCACCCGAGGCTCAATGAGGCATTCAAAGGTCGGCTGCGGGAGATTTACCGGACGCTTGATCCGGTGGCATTGCTGGCACAAATGCGGGACGCTCAGAATGAGCTGGGTAAGCGCGTCGATCAACGGGCTGGAAAGCCAGCGATGACTGTCGCGCAGGGGCATAGCGACTTAGCGGCCTTTGCCCGAGAGCTCGGCGACGGTTGGAAACAGGGTGAGCAGCGGGGCATTCATCGTCGTCGCTATGTGCGGCGCAAGCCTGTGCCACGTCGGCCATCGATGCTCGACCCCTACATTCCCATCATCGAGGAATGGCTCGCCGCGGCTCCGCACTTGTCCGCGGTCGATCTTCTCTCCCGGCTGGAAGCGCATGCGCCCGGTCGGTTCAGCGGCCATCAGCGGCGCACGGTGCAGCGATTGGTCAAGAATTGGCGATCAAAGGCCGCTCGACAGCTCATCAGCAGCACAGAGATCACACTATCGGGCCAAGCTTCGTGCCTTAGTATTTAAATCCTGACAGGTTCTTTCGCCGAAGCACCGCAAGCCGCTCGCTCGCTACGGCGCTCTGTAGGGCGCGCTTCGCGAGCAGCTTGCTCCGACTCGCGGCAGCCGATCCAGAAAAACACCAGGGTGCGCTTCGGTAACATTGTCATCTGAGGCAATATGAGGGGGCAGTTCCGGAAGGCGTTTGACACGGCCACTTCAACATTCCCCGGACGCGCATTGACCGATCAAAACGCCGCGGGTTTCGATGCCCGTTTCAGGGGTGAACTCGGCTATCTGGCGACCCCATTTAGCCGCGGTGGCCCCGCGAAGCCTGCGGTACAGAAGCCTTATCAAAGAGGGGGCTCGCCGAATCTGCGCGGTTCATCGATTGCGAAATAAGCATGTAACGATCTCGAACAATAGGACGCGAGTTCCTGTAGAGAGTGGCTGGCTGATGAGCACGTTGCAATCAACTAAGTGCGTGTGGCGATGTAGCCGTGTCGCGAGCCTGTTCAGTTGATTCCTGCGCATTCGTGATCGACCGCTCGTGAGGAAACTTGTAGGATCGCTTGCGTACCGCAACGCGTGCCTCGGTTTTAACAGGGTGCGTTCCTGGCAAATCAGTGCGAGCAAAGGCCGCCGGACAATTGCAAAAAGCTAAGGCGACGATATGCCCCGCTGGGCCGCGTTTTACGGGATGGCTTCGAGAGCGGCTTCGCTAGGCGCACGATATGCTTCCGATATGATGTCGATGGCACGCAAACAGCTGCCGTGCAGCAGGGAGATCGGCGGACATATGAAGCTTATACCTTGATATACGTTGTGCAGCGGCTTTTGGCGTGTGATGGCAAGCTTCAAAGTCGAACTTCGCCTGATCTCCGCGCACCATGGAAAAGCAGCTGTGTCGTCCGTAGAAGTACATCAGCACATCGTCTCCCTTCTGGAAAAGCCGAATCCCATCATTCTGGATATCGGCTGCAACGATGGGACTGACACGCAAAAGTTTCTCGAGTTGTGTCCGCAACCCGAGCTCTACTGCTTTGAGCCGGATCCCCGAGCGATCGCTCGCTTCAAGACGAAGCTGGGATCCTCCCTTGGTAGGGTGAAGCTGTTTGAAATAGCGATTAGTGATCGAAACGGGACAATCGACTTCCACCCAAGCAATGCCGATGGGGATGCGAGGGATTGGGACCTATCCGGCTCAATACGCCGTCCAAAGAACCATCTTACTGAGTATGAATGGGTGCGCTTTGATCATCCTGTATCGGTTGAAACGCGTCGGCTGGATGACTGGTGCAGCGAAGCAAAGCTGGACGAAGTTGACTTCATCTGGATGGACGTTCAAGGAGCCGAGGCCGACGTTATCGCAGGCGGCATGCGGACCTTGAGCAAGACGCGCTTCATTTACACCGAATATAGTGACCGCGAGCTCTACGAAGGGCAGTTGACCCTGCAAGCCATTCTCAACTTGTTGCCATCATTTGAAGTGGCGGCTCACTACCCTCGCGCTGTGGAAGGTGATGTACTGCTCAAGAATGTGCGTGCGTAGCAGCTGCTCAGATCTGCTCTCGTGTTGTGTGGCTTGCCTTACGTGACGCGCTTCATGGGTAGCCCGGTTGTATTTCACTTCCGAGCAGGGCGCGGCCAGCGCTCTGGAGCGTTCCTTCATTCAACGCTGCGTGCTGGGCAACGACGAAGCTGTCGCACATGGCGCGCGCGAGAGTTCCTGCGGTATAGAGCGCCTCAGTTCCAGCAAGACCGCTTGCAAGCCTGCAGACCTCAGCCCCCTGCCGCGCAGCGTTCGTCGCGGCGAGCCGCATTAGCATTGTGGCGCCCAGAGTTACCTCACCCGTAAGCGCTTGCTTCCACAGCTCCTCCGTGGCCTTGTAAAAAAAACGAACGAGCGGAGCGTAGCATCGCTTCGGCTTTGGCGATTTCAAGCTGGACGTAGCCACGCTCAGCCATCACGGGCGCTCCAGTGATCGAGACGCGGCTTCCTGCCATGGTGGTCACCTCGTCCAAGGCAGAGCGCGCAATGCCGATTCCCACAATCGCGTGCGCCTGGGCAGCGAAAGCCACAGAGGGATAGCGATAAATCGGGCCATCAAGTGTCGGTGGACCGCCGCGGATCAACGTCCATTCCTCTGGCACTATGACATTGCTGACAACAATGTCGTGGCTTCCCGTGCCTTGCAACCCGATGACATCCCAATTGGGCCGGATTGTTACCTTCTCGGCCGGCATCACGGCTACGCGCGGGAGGTCACCAGTCGGATCGTCATCTACAGTGATACCAAGTCCTATCAGATCCGCTCCCGGCGAGCCGCTCGCGAATGGCCACACGCCGTTCACGACAAATCCACCGGTGCATCGCTTGGCTTGCTGGAGCGGGAAAAGCGCACCCGCCAATGCGACGTCGGGTCCATTGGCGTACACATTTCGAAGCGTGTCGTCCGGAAGAGCAGCGAGGTAGCGAGCTCCATCCCCAAAGCTGGCGACCCAGCCCGCAGATCCGTCGACTTCGGAGATCCGCTCGATCAGGCGGCTAAAGTCCGCGGGCGTCCGCTCCTCGCCGCCGAAACGCTTGGCGACCATGGCCCGGTAGACGCCGATACGTCTGAAGCCGTCGATGCTCTCTTTTGGAATATCTTCTGAGCGCGGCCAAACTCGTTGCGACGCTCACGGATCTCAACGAGTAGGGAGGACAGATCAGCCCAGGTCGAAGCGGTGGCATGGGTTTCGGCAGGCATCGTTTCTGTTGGAGCGTTCATAAATTGTCCTCCGTGTCTTGAGCGGATCACCATTGCGCGTTACTCATGTGGCTTGTGCGTGTGGCGAGGCCAGGTGGATGATAGCGGCTACACGGTAATCCGAAGCTGTCGCAGTTGATCTGGAATGCAGGGGATTGCACCCGGTGGCTTCCCAACCTAAGGGACCGGGGAGTTTCACAAGGATGTAGCTGTTGCAGCTGGCCTTGACGCTGGGTTGCCGAGCAATCGATAAGCGGCGGTGACAAGAGCCGTCCTTGCCGTCCTGGGGCCTGCGCCATTCAATGGGGGCATGCGGTGTCATGTCTGCTCCAATGGACGCGTCGTCACATTCGGGACATGCCGAGCCGTACCAGGTGCGGAACTTCTGATTTGCGTTCGGGACGGCGTCCGAGCCTACGGCTTCTTTTCCATTTTCCCACCAATCGACGTGCCATTAAGCATGTCTGCCGCCCTCGTCTTAGTCATGCGAGATCACTGCGCCGTGCCGGCGCAATGCGCGTGGTTCGTGTTTGCTTTCAGACGAAAATGTCATTCAGTCAACAATCCGCAAGAAAAGACGACCTTGGCGGATCTCGACCGCTGACCGGCTGGATTCAACGTTCATGATAAACGCGAAGGCGTGCTCCGATCTCCCGGCGCTACCGACAGCCTCATTTGCTTTCGAGCAACTGCCAGTAAGTGAGGTAGAGGCGGACCTTCGCACGGCAGGTGTTAAACAAGTGTACGAGGGCAGCCTCGGTAGTTCGAGCTGGCTCCAAAACTGCCCGCCCATGCGAGCGAAGACGAAGCGCTTCGAACAGGTTTAGGCTGTTGGAGGTCCGCTTCGCCTTTCTGCGTTCTATGGTAGCTAAATTTATGACTTGCGTGGCCCATTGCGGCCTGTCGCTGCCTGATGCTGAGCATCCGTGGCTACTACCTCAAACGAGCAGTCATGCTGCTCGCTGTAGGCGGTCTTCAGTCCCTGATTGAGCCTGTTGATAAAGTATGTGAGCCGCTGACCCAATAGAGACGTTTGTGCGGCAAGTCGCAATAGAAATCGTGTCGGCTCGGAAGTCCAGAGCTCGCGACTGCTCCGAAGCTTATCGCTTTCAATCGGGCAACCAAGAGTAATGCTGCCGCGCGCGCTATGTGCGTGTGTTGATGCTGGCCACCCGCTGCCGACATGAGTACGTACAACGGGAGGATAGCTAAGAGGCCACGCATACCGCGGGGCTTTTCCGAGGCGATGACAATTGTGAATTGGACAGCATCCGACGCATTTGTTCAAGACAATGGACCATCAAACAGCGCCTTCCCGAAATGCAAAACCGGACTGCGGATGATTTGCCGCGGGTGTGAAGATGCTAGCCCTAGCTCACAATATCCACTTTTCCGGTTTCGAACCGATAGAGGCCCCCCACGACCTTCAGCCGGTTCTGCTCGACCGCATCGTTCAGAATCGGGCCCGTCGCTCTGAGTTTGTTGACGTTGTCGATCACATTCTGTCCAATTGCTTTGGCGAATATGTCGCCGTCTTGCTCTAGAGATGCCTTGACTGAAGGAGCAAGTGCTTTGACCAGGGATGAGATGTGCCCCGGCGGCGGCCTATTCTGATGCAGCGACTTGATTGTCGCGTCTATCGCACCGCAATGATCGTGGCCAAGTACGAGAATCAGTGGCGTGTTGAGCACTGAGACCGCATATTCCATACTGGCGATCGTATCATCGTTAGCGAAGTTGCCGGCAACGCGGCAGACAAACAGATCACCAAGTCCGCTGTCGAAGACAAGTTCGGGCGGGACGCGGGAGTCGGCGCAGGTTAGAACCGCCGCATAGGGATTTTGGCCTTCGACCAAGACCGGGCGCTCGCGCCTGAAATCATCGGCTCGTGGTTCGCCCTGCACATACCGATCGTTTCCCTTCAGCAGCCGCTGCAGAGCAGCATCCGGCGCGAGCACGTTGTCTGGCTTTGGCTGTCCCCTTGCGTCCTCCACATCGACAATGTTGCTGCCGAGTCCGAGAAATACTGTCGAAACACCGAACAACAACAGCGCCCGGCGCGAACGCGCGAACTTGGTTAGGGAGTCCATGTTTAGAGAATGGTCTTCGTGCATGTGTCGCCTCATCGCGCGGCCTTATGCCAGCCGGTGGCTCGGGCTTCCGCTTCGCTACAGAGCCAGCGTTCGCCTCGCTTGTTCGTCATGTCGATTTGTTCATATCCAGGTTGCAGCGGCATGAGATAAATGCGCTCGCCGCTGCGATGGGTTCCCTTTATCAGGCACTCGGGGGACGGCGGTTCAGACAGCAGGATGGATCCTAGCAAAAGTTCCTGAGCGTCTACCGGAACCGAGTTTCCACCCACGATAATTGTGGCCCTGTTGCGGTTACGCCAGTCCCAGGGCGCGATGAACGCCCCGGACCAGAGCCCTGCATAATTTGTGCTCGCCACCAACTCATAGATCACGTAGCTATGTTGAGCTGCACCAGCCGATAGCGCCCAGCCTGAGCGCACCATCCAAGCATTCACATCCTCGCCTTCGATCAAGCAATTGCCTAGGGCGCGCCGTTGCTCATCAAGTCGTTGAGTCTGACAATCCCACGTTCGCCCATTCGCGTGCTTGATAAGCTCGTCGCGAGCGGCTACGCCACAGGCCCACTTTCGGCCTCGGGCGTCGAGGCAAATCTGATCGGTCTCAGGAGCTTCGATTCCAGACAGCCGAATGGTGGTTTGCTCGATCTCAATCGTGTTCCCGTCGAGGATGCGCGGAACACCGCTGAGCGTCGCCGCGCACACCGGAGATGTAATGAGTGCGAGTAATGCGAACATTGTTCCGCGGCGCATCATCCCGACAATATCCTTTCGCTCCTGATCCATGCTCACTGCCGATAGATTAGGCTGTTTGATCGCGTTATATCCGGCGTTCCGCCACAAGCGGTAGAAGTGTGCTCTATGACAGCTTGTCGTGAGTTCGAACCTACGACCTGACGCCACGTAAGGATCAAGTGATTTCATCCGCTGCGCGCGCAGCGAATACGAGCATCGACGTCTTCCTCACTGAAAGCGTACGATACTTCTCGACTTGAGCTGGAGATCCTCGCCTCTAAGCGGCGAACTCGCGATGTTGAACAATCCCGAGCCTCGGAATGCTGCGCTTAGTCTTGCAAATGGTGAGCGAGTCTGGACCTCCGGCGCCAGCGGTTGGGTACGGAGGAGCAGCAACGTCGCTATCGTTGATGACGAAGTCATCAGAAAACAGTACGTGGACGACGGTTTCGACGAGGGCTCGGGGATGAGCCGTCGCAGGCCACGGCTAACAGGGCCGACCCCGGGTGACGTTCTCCCAGGTATCGTCTCAGCCACCGCTGAGTGTCGCTCCACCTCGCTGTGCGGACGCTACTGCGTGGGCACTCAATTGGCGATGCGCGGAGTACGCCGGACCGGCCTTGGACGGAAGCTTATCCACCGGCGCACGCATTGAAAAATGCATGACAGCTGGTTCGCCGGGAAGCAGGCATCTCGCAAACTACGACGGGCCCTCGCGCTCTGCGCCTGTCAGAAAGATCGCGAAATCATGCTGCCCAAAGTACGACGAGCCGAAAGCTCCGGGAGAGGCGACTGAGCTGTCGCAGTTGCAGGGCGCGGGACCGTTCAATGAGGGGCTCGCCTACTCTTCCTCTTTCTCTTCCTCTGGTTCGGTGCGCTGAAACCAGGACCCAGGAGGGAATTTCGCGATATGCTTGGCAAAGCTGGACTGTGGCTCCCCAATCTTTTACTTCGCTCTTCTCGAAAGTGATGACCCCGTTGTGTGTAAAATAACGTGGTCCTTGGATATTACAGTTTACTAATAGGAGAACGCGCCACAGATCACCTTTCTGGGTCGGCTTGTGATTGGGCTTCGGTAAGTAATCTACCACAGCTTCAACGATAGTGCATCGGCCTTTCCGAAGAACATCGCCGAGCCGACCTTGGGGGGTAGTCACAAAATTGAAGTTCGACAGATCGTGTAGAAAGCGAAGGTTTGCGTTCCTTTCGCCATCTGCGACTTCACTGGCGATCAACGAGAGTGCGAGCGCGTGCCAGCCTAATTCCATCGGCTGCGCGTAGGTTGACGCAAGTTCAATTGTACCATCGAGCCCGACTTTCCAGGTGATAACGTAGTGTTCGTCCGATTTGTTGTGTTGGTGCCTGGTCCACGAAACGAAAACAAAGTCGTCTCCGCCAAGTTCAGCGACGCCCCACATTTGGGGGACGAACTGTGCCACCTTCGAGACATTGGAGATGATTTGTTCTACCGTTTCACCATCTTGCGCCCGCCAAGCCGACTTGAATCTCTCGATAAGGGGGCTGTCGACCGACCGGATACGGCTGCTCGTGGCGGCCGGCCAGGCGAGGCAGATTAGAGATGCACCTAGCCACAGATATAGCAGGGGTCTTGCAAACAGTCTCTTCATAACCTCGGCGTCTCCCATCCAGAGACTTAGGCAGCAGGTGACTTGAACTTGCTCTGAGCGAGAGGCAAGAAGTTAGCGACGACGCGATAAGGCTGTTCGACGCCGTTGCCTATGTCACGCGGCGCTAACTTCCCTGTCAGCGACAGCATTCCAATTGGCTGAGCTGGCATGCCCAGCAGCAGCAGTCTGGGCATGCCGACGGATTGCATTCTTCGTGCCAGGCAATGGGCGAAAATACGCATCGATTTTGTGTGTTCTTGTCGCCTTTCCGACGTGCGCATGTTTCGATGCTTCCATTCGGCGCATCGGCCGCAGCTTGGACCCCCTTGTCCCGCAGTAGAAGAAGCGAGCGCCTCGGATGGAAATCTGATCCCGGCTTGGAGTGCCGCTGCCACCATTGAACGGTGTGCTTCACGATCGCCTTCTTCGTTGACCTACATGCCGGCCAGCGACACGAAGCCGAGTTAGCCGCCGACGTTGAAGTCTGGCTGGCAGGCGATCAATCGGCGCGCCGCGTGTGGTGCCCGAGTGCGCCGAAAAAACCTCCGCTATCGATGCGGATCCTTTAGCAAAGAAGCCGCTGCCCGGTGCAGCTGCTGGGCGAACGCTGAAACGAAGCCGCGTCGAACGCTGCATCTGCTCGAAATGGCGGTAGTCCTCGCCGCGAACGCTGCCTTTGTCCCTGCCATCGCCATAGCGTGCAGAGGCATCCCATGGCAGCTACCGATGCTCACTCGAGACTTTCTGACACGCGATCTCTGACCAGCCAATGTTTCCGGGTGGCGGTTAATCGTTGAGACGCACAGTCATTCGCCGGTCAACGGTCATTCGCTTACCAGATGTCGCAGACTAGCTTGGTACACAATCTGAGAGGTTGACGGGAAAGGTCTCCTACCGATAATCCAGGTCGTCGAGGTTCTCCGGGGCGTGTTCGATCCGGAGCTAAGAGGGAAGCCGGTGCAATGCCGGCGCTGCCCCCGCAACTGTGAGCGGCGAGCCACTGTCCAACGATGTCACTGAAGCCTCCACGGCTTCGGGAAGGCCGGACAGCAGCGACGACCTGCAAGCCAGGAGACCTGCCCCGGCAAAATATTGGTCCACGGGCGGGGTGTCTCGGTGGTGCGCCAAGCAGCTGTCGCATGCGCGACTTCGACTGCCTGCGTCCGCCATGGCCTTGTCCCCAACAGGGGTTAAGCTATGTCTCTTCTCTCTCTTCCCGTTGCTACGCTCGGAACGCCACGCATCGGTCCACGCCGTGAACTGAAATTCGCTCTCGAAAGGTATTGGGCCGGTAGGATAAGCGAACAGCAGTTGCAAGAGGACGCATCCGGCCTGCGCGCAGCGAACTGGGCTCGTCAGAGCTCTATCGGCGTCACTATCATTCCGTCGAATGACTTCTCGCTGTATGATCAAGTGCTCGATACAAGTGTCATGGTTGGCGCGATCCCGGAGATCTACGATTCGAAGGGAGAATCCGTTTCCCTTGCGACGTACTTCGCCATGGCCCGCGGATCGCAATGCGACGACCTCGACCCGAGTGTCGGTCACGGCCTACGAGGATCTGGCGCGCCAGCGCAGGAGATGACCAAGTGGTTCGACACCAATTACCACTACATGGTTCCAGAGTTTCACAAGGGACAGGCGTTCAGGCTGTGCTCTCGCAAACCCATTGAAGAATATGAGGAAGCAAAGGGTCTGGGCTTTCAAACCCGCCCCGTTCTTATCGGACCGGTCACATTCCTAAAGCTCGGCAAGAGTGCCGATAACTCGTTCCAGCCCCTCTCCCTGTTGGATGATCTGATTCCGGTCTATATCGAGGTTCTTCATGAATTGGCCAAACGAGGGGCAAGATGGGTTCAGTTTGACGAGCCCAGCCTGGTCCTTGATCTGGACGAGGCGGCGCGAAAATCCTTGCTACATGCCTATAACCGGTTGGCAAAGGAGGGACCGGCTATCAAAATCTTGGTTGCCAGCTATTTCGGCGCACTAGGCGACAATCTGGATACTGCCTTGAGCCTGCCAGTGTCCGGCCTGCACGTCGATCTGGTTCGATCGCCGGAGTTATTGGAGCAGATCATTGCTGACGGGCGAGCTGATCTCGTCTTGTCGCTCGGTGTCATCGACGGCAGGAATGTATGGAGGTCGAACTTGTCGTCGCTACGCCAGAGGCTAGAGCCCGCGATCGCGAAGCTCGGTAAACACCGTGTACAGCTAGCTCCATCCTGCTCGTTGCTTCACGTACCAGTCGATGCTGAACTAGAGACCGGGCTCACTTCCGACGTCAAGAGCTGGCTCGCCTTCTCGGTTCAGAAGATGCGTGAGCTTGCGATCCTGGCGCGGGCACTCGCTGGCGACCGGAATGTCGGGCAAGCTCTTGCCGAGTCGGAATGCGCTGTGACTGCCCGCCGGAGTTCGCCGAAGATCCATGATGCGAATGTTGCTGCCCGGATGAGGGCGATCGACCAGAAGATGCGCCGGCGAACGAGCCCATTTGCCCGTCGTTCCGAGATTCAAAGGGTGCGCTTCGGACTACCAGCGTTCCCTACGACGACGATCGGATCATTTCCACAGACGGCTGAGGTCCGAGGTGCTCGTGCGGCGCATGCGAAAGGCACGATGAGCGACGAACAATATGACAGGTTTCTTAAGGAGGAGATAGCCCGCGCTGTACGTTGGCAGGAAGACATTGGGCTTGATGTCCTTGTGCACGGCGAATTTGAGCGCAATGACATGGTGCAGTACTTTAGCGAAAAACTCGCAGGCTTCGCATCGACCAGCAATGGATGGGTGCAGTCCTATGGCTCGCGCTGCGTTCGTCCCCCGATCCTGTTTGGCGATGTAGTGCGGCCGAAGCCGATCACCGTAGAATGGTGGCGCTACGCGCAGTCACTAACGAGCAAGCCAATGAAGGCGATGTTGACCGGACCGGTGACAATCCTGAATTGGTCGTTTGTTCGCGATGATCTTCCTAGAAGTGAGGTCTGCCGTCAGCTTGGGCTCGCAATCCGAGACGAAGTCCGCGATCTCGAGGATGCCGGTGCAGCCATGATCCAGATCGACGAACCCGCACTCCGCGAAGGATTGCCATTGCGCCGATCGGAGTGGAACGAATATCTCGATTGGACGGGAGATTGTTTCCGCATCTGCTCGTCCGGCGTTAGCGATCAAACGCAAATCCATACACATATGTGCTACTCGGAGTTTAACGACATCATCGGCGCAATCGCCGCAATGGATGCGGATGTAATATCGATTGAGACGTCGCGCTCTAAAATGGAGCTACTGAACGTATTCACAGAGTACAGGTATCCAAATCAAATTGGACCGGGTGTGTACGACATCCACTCTCCACGCGTTCCCGGGACGAGCGAAATGAAGGAACTGATGGTGTTGGCTCAGGCGCGTTTGCAGAAATCGCAGCTCTGGGTCAATCCGGACTGCGGCCTAAAAACGCGCAAATGGGAGCAAGTGCGGCCCGCGTTGGTCAACATGGTCGCTGCCGCCCGCGAGCTGCGCGCTGCATCCGATCCGCAAAACCATTGATCCCGAGCTTAGTCTGTTGTCGACGAGGTTAATTCGCTAGTGGTGATTTGCGTGCTCCACAATGTCGAACCAAAGTACCCGGCCCTTGATGGGCCGGGGATGGAGCGGCGTCCGATGAGACGGTGACGCGTCGCGCTACTTTGTCGCGGTCCGAGGGAGAATCGCCTACGGTTCGAATCAAGAGTCCGGACAGGCAGTTCTTTCTCAAGCGCACGCCGATGCTTGCGGAGATGGAAGCTGCTATCCAAGCCAGATGCGCCAATGTGCGCGTAGACAGATTCACGCTCGATAGGGCCGAAGACGGTACGCGGTCTCGATGGCGCCGGCCGCGACATAAGGCTATCGGCCGTGCCGCCGGCTGGATCAGGTCACAACCTCCGCCGTTGGCATTTGTCGCTTTCCGCAAAGCTAGACCGGCGGCCGGTATTTCCAGCAATCCCACCGGCGGCGGTGCTATGGTCCAACATGCTGTCATGTCACATCCTTTGTTGGTGAGAGACTTTCTTGCCTGCGCGTCACCATCGTTGGCTTGTCGGTGACGTCAAACGCGCCCTCGCGAGCGCGGCAGATCGCTCAGCGAGAGGGGGAAAGACGTCGGAGCCAGTGGACACCATTACGACTCGCATAGTCGCGCTCGGACACGTCATCGGGCTGATTCGCAGGTCAATGATGTAGAGGTCATCGCAAGCGGCGCAGCTTATCATGTTCAGGTAATTTTGGTGCGGCTCTGGTGCGCTTGGCAGCTGTCTTAACAACCGCTCACTGCTGTCGGACGGAAAAGCATAACGGCAAACCAAGTATTTCGGACAGCCATGCGGCGGTTACGGGGGAGCAACTTCTAGCGGAAGTCAGCTGCTGCCGCAGCATTGATAGGGGTCAAAAGCAATTGCGCTTCCGAGAATAGCGGAGCTCGACGGGCCGCTACGAGCCGGACACGCCCGGGCGAGACATTTCTCGGTCAAAGCCCCGTTTTTGCATGAGGAGCCTACGAGGCCCCGGTCACCGGCCTAAAGTAGCGGGCGATATGACAGGTTCGACAGGGGCGATCGCGCTTCCTCGAGGCAACAGGACCCTCAGCCGCGCGGTCTGTTCCTGAGGGAGCGGGACAAACCCATTTAGAAGCTGATTGAGGCAGATCAAAAACTCTCGCCCGAAGTGGGAGTAATGGTCGGGCGAAACCACATCAAGACAAGACCATGCCTTCATTTACCGTTCGGTTTATCAAGACATGTTTGTGACGATACCGGCGGCGGACATCGTGCGCGCCAGGCAGCGTTCCAGGTCGATGCGGCCTCCCTGGGTGCTGCCGCTCAGCAGGCGGAGATCGATTTCTGCAAGCAAAAGAGTGTCCGTGATTGGACAATCTTCGCTGATGTGCTCGTGCTTCGAGCACCACTTGCATGAGGTTAATCCGTTCACGTGGTCCTTTCGAGCTGAAGCCTCAGCTCTCCTGAACCCTGAGGCAACGGCCGCGTAGCCGAGGCGATCTTCACGTGCGTCAGAACGATTGCTGGAGTATCATTTGGCCGTCCAGCGACTTTAGAGAAGACTGTTGCTTCGATGTCACCAAATGAATGCATGACCGATCTACGCTCGCGTCAAAAGAGGGACGATATGTTCGATATATATCTGAATCGAAGACATCTCTTGGTCGTCCCGAAAGGCTTTGCGATCCCCGCGGGATTGGGCTTGAATTGGAAGCGAAGGAAGCGGGCGGTTCGTTCCGTGAGCGACGTCATTCGACATGATGTGCAACAGCGAGGCTACCACCGACGTCGCTTGATCCCAAATCGGGGGAAGGCGGTAGTTGAGACCGTGACACAGTCTTAGGCGGCACAGCCATGCTGCATCATTCTTCGGAACACTCTGGGGAGGGCGTCGCAGATGCCGCCCAAAGCGTTGGTTTTCGCACCCGAAGCGAAGTGGTTATCGTGCATTAAGGGCTTGAGGAGGACGGCTTCTTTTGAAAAGCTGCGCACGGCTGAAGAGCTTACCTCAAGATCATTGATATGGAGAGTTTATTTGCCTCGATGGCGAGCGCGTGAGTTTTCAGCTGTCCATTCTGAAAATACTTGCCGGTCAGCCACACGGTCGGGCGAGCATCGAAGTCGTTAAGCAGCATTTGGCTATCTATTATAGCAGCGGCCCGGAGTGGCCGGCTCGGATGAAGCGCATCGCAAGCCGCGCACCCCAACTCGATATTTTCGGCCAGAGCTTGATCGAGCGAGACGCAGGATGCTGGATCATCAGCGAGCAGGGAAGGAAATATCTCGAGACACTCGAGCAGTTAGATCGGACTGTCATGCAAGCTGAGGTGGAGCGGGAGAACGTGCAAGTGTCGACAGCTGAGCAGCCGCCACCTTTGACTTTGCAGCTAGGAATGAACGTAGGCAGGAAGCGCCCCGCAAGCGATTGAGCGTACGCAAGCCCCCAAAGCAATCATCGCCGGACGTTGGAACACAGCGACGTTCCGCTCGCTGTCCGAACGTCCCTGGTTGGAGCTGTTCAGCTTGATAGCTATTTTGGCTCATTATCCGGAACATGTCCTTCTACATGCGTAGATTCGAACGGTAAGAAGTTCATTGCGAGGCATTCAAAGAACGAATCCCTCTGCGCCGCGGCTGTACGAAATTTACAGTTCCAGAGCTTCATTAGATCCAGACGTTTCGCCTCGCGAGAGTCATATCGAATCTATATGTGGGCGGGACTGCCTATAACGTTGCCCTTTTTTTTATGGAAAACCGTGTTACAAGCCACCCCTCTTAAAAGGAGCATATATCGTGAAAAAAGCAACCAAGAAACGCGTTAAGCGACGCGAGTGGACGAGGGCAGATATCAGAGAGCTCAAAGTCCATTCAAAGGCCAGAACCCCGGTAATCAAAATAGCAAAGATGACCAAACGGAGCGTCGGTGCGCTCCGCCAGAAAGCGCTAAACCTCGGAATTGGGCTCGGACATCAGCGATAGTGTTGGATGCTGCCGGCAATGGCGCGGTAGGGCGGCTTGCAGGCCGCCCTCAGCGCCACAGAAATTTTGCGACGACTAGCTTCACCCATCCGCGCCGCGAGATTTTTTAATCGCGGTTCAATGTCGCGGTCGGGCTCACGCATCCTCTCGCCGTTGATTGTCTAAGATGGTCTCAACGGTTACGGCTATTGCGATCCTTATTGGCAGTGAAGAAATTGTCTTGGTCACAGCCCTGCGAAGGATTATGAATGCCCGAGCAATCTCGCCTCCTTCGGCAGGGGTTGGCGCTAGGCGCATGTCTCGGATAATCTAGTTGGATTTTGGATCAGGTCCGTTATTCCAACCCTTCTTCGCGTTGGTCAATTAACGAGCGACGTTGCACGATCCGCTAACCCAAAATGCACCGTACGGTTTGGGGAGTGGACTTGTGTAAGACAAACTGTCCGGTGCTATAATCCAGAGTGTTGAACGGCTAACGACGGGCTGACAGGAAAGTTGCGTCGGGATTGCTTCCCCGTTGAGAAGATTGCTCGGTCTTACCTTGTGATGTGTACGATATGAACTGCGCCTTTGCTACACTCTTCTCATATCCGTTCGGGTGTGCGTAGCATCAGCGAGAGAGATGCCGCATGTACCTTTCAAGGCCCCAGCATGCTGCTTTTGATGATAGCAAAAGCCCTATGTGTCGCGGGCGGTCTTCGGCAAAACTTCCGTATAGTGTCTTCCAACCTTTCCATAAGCGCGATCAATGTTCGTGCAATTGAGTGGTCGCTTGATTTCGTGTAGCTCCCGAGCAATTCGCAAAGCAATGGTAGTAAGCTCTTCCGCAGTCTGGCCCAATTAATCGAGCGGCGCCTAAGGCAGAGGATATGAATGGTTGTCGGTTTCAGAGTTTATACGGAAGAGCTGCTCTCAAGTGTTCTTGTGGCTGGCTTTGTTGTGCCCAATCGAGCTAACGCCGGCGGCGGGCTCTCTTCAAGCACGAATGTCTGAACCATGAGCGGACGTCTTTGGCCGTTCGTCTGCGGTGTGTTTTCTCCTCGGTCTTCCGCGATCCGGGACCACACTCCTTGGGCATTTACTCCAGCATCATCCAGACATTTTAGCTCCCCCTGAGCCCTGGTTGATGCTGGCGCTTGAAGCGTTTGGCGGGGTGGTTTCTTCCCATCCGGCGGGGGGCGCACTGATTGAGGCCGCGTCCTCTCAATTCTTGGGGCGGATCAATCGCACAGCGGCCAGCCGCGCTTTTGCCGATGCAGCATACGATCAGTATCTCGCAGAAGCAGGCAAGCGGGTCATCTTAGACAAGACACCACGATATTGGACGGCGCTTGATTTTCTCGATTCAGTCTACCCAGAAGCGCCACATATCCTCCTGATGCGCAATCCCTTTGCAATCGCTGCTTCCTTGAAATCTACGTGGGGCATCCCGCTCCGGGCAGAAAGCTCAGGTAGTGTCAGCGTCTCCAGTACCGTCGATCTCATGCTCCGTATGCCCGACGGGATCATATCCTCGCTTGCCGATTTAGTTCTGGACCTTCCTAGGTTAGCTGCGCACCGCACTCGCCCGCAAACACACTTGGTGCAATACGAAATGCTTGTGGCGCATCCTGAGAAGGAAATTCGGCGGCTGCTGGCGGCGCTCGAGTGTGATCCAGCGGCTTTCACATCGGCGGACAGGAAAAAGCAGATTATCTCCGAACCAGCAGCTTTGGAGACCGAAAAATACTAGAGCGAACGACCATCGACCAAGGTTCTGTTGAGGCGTGGCGATCTCAACTGAGCGTCGAAGAGATGCAAACAGTGACCAATCTCGTCGGCGCCGAGCTTCTTTTAGAACTCGGATATGAGGAGGAACTGCGACACGCCCGGAAAGCCGGAGTTATGGACACCGGAGAGGAGGTAACCGAACTCTATCGTCGGATATTTCGGACGTGGTGGCGTTTCCGAACTACAAAGAGGGGAGCGTTATCGGCCTCGTCTCACGCTGAAGCACCAGTCCACGTCGCCTCGAATGTCTCGGACAATCGCGACGCGGCTATCCAAATGTTGCGGGACGAAGTCGCGCGACTGGAGCAGATCCTCAATATCGCCTAATGTAGTTCGAGTGCTTGCAATCAAACAAGCTCATTAATTTGACCAATGTCGTTGGCCGCACGATCTGAGCACCCATGACGGATCACGGGGAGCGCGGCGGAATTCGATATGCTTGCCACGTCTTCAAGTCTTCTCATGAATAGATGCTAGTGGGTCGCACAAAGGGGATGCCGGCTGTGCGTAATAGTTATCGCGTTTTTCCTTGAAATAGATGCCCTTTTGCTTAAGCGACCGCTACTGCCGCCGATGTTGCCAATTTAAGGAGCGTGACCTCCATGGAGATCTTGATCCCACGTTCGTCAACGCGCCAGTGAAGGTCGCACTAGTGAATTCGCTGACCTGATCCATGTTGAGGATCTTCGGAGTGCCATACTTCGCCGCCGCCTCCAGAGCCGCCACGTCAAGACCGCACGGCTCTCAATCGATCATGTCACAAAGGTAAAGCAGCGCGGCCGATGGGAATACGTTATGTGCGCCGACCATAGTTGGTTCGGCTGGTCGATCATCATGTTGCACAAGAAATAGGGAAGATCTTGCCCGGCGTTGGCCTCGTCTTGTTCCGCCTTGCTCTCCGGGGCGATGCCCATCCTCCTCCGCATCAACCGGTGCGCGCGCGTGCAATTGACCTAACGTTCCTCAACTATCAGCATCACGATCACCGCCCTAGACCAGGAACGACCGGGGCGAGAACAGCTCTTCGAGACGCCGCATCGGCCAAGGTCGGCGTTATCGACCGGACGGGAGAGCCGAGCGCGCGATCCCAAGCAACATGCATTGCCGGCGGATTGACAGCGCCATCAATGGAAGCTTGTACGATCGAGCAGGTGCTTCAGAGGCGACAACGCCAGCACAGCGGCTCGGAAGTGAGGTTCACAGGACACACGCCTCACGCTAGGTGCTTGCGTCGGTGATGGTACTCGCTACTCACCTAGGAAGCCGCGCTTTGTGCCAGCCGAAAACACAGCGAGCTTGACGCAGCATGGATCGACTGATGAGACGTTACGCGCCGTAAAGCGGAGTAGAGCGCCGAGAGGTGCTGCCAAGGCGGTTCTTTTGCGAAAGCAATATCTCTGTTTCAGGCTCTCCGGCAGTTCAGTGCAGAAGGTACAGCAGTCAACGCGGAAGCAAGACAGGCGATACTGGATTGCTGGAGGTTTTTTACTGCCAGGGGGAGTCGTGAGGGCCGAACTCTCAAAATTTCTAGCTCGCTGCGAACCTCCGCTCGCCTCTGCGTAGGACGGGAGTGCAGTCAGAAAAAAATGCGCGAGAAGATCGTTGGAGAGGGTTGAAACGCCCCTAACGTCAAGTTGTACGATCTAAAAATGACAATGACCGTCAGCAGTGTCCGAAATCCTCAAACAGCGACAGAGCCCCGTTGCATCAAGACTCGAGCCATCAGAAATCTGAATGGGTTCGACGAAAGCTTTGTGAAGGATCGCTTTGCATCTGGGATGAAAAATTGGCTTGTCATCTTGCCGGCGGCTGAAGTCGACGGCAAGTGTTGCGTCGATCTATGGCGCTTCATTCGAGCTGTTTACCGAGGAATGCGGCGTGCCACAGAGAGGCCTCTGGTGGGATGGGCGTACTCCAAATCCAACGAAGAACACAACTTGAGGAGAACGGTTTGACAAGACAGCGCTCTTTGCTGACGCCTGGTCCATTGTCGTTATCGCTGGCGGTGAGGAGCCAGATGCAGCTTGACCTCGCATCCCGCGATGACGAGTTCAAGGAGGTGACCGCCAGCATGAGGCGGCTGATGCTCAGCCTATTGCGAAGTGCTGAGGATTATTCGGTAGTGCCTATTCAGGGAGGCGGCTCCTTTGCAATGGAGGCGGCTCTCTCTTCATTCGTGTCCCGTGTCCATAAGCCGCTTGTTTGCATAAACGGAATCTATGGCGAGCGCATTTTGCAAATTTTGCGGCTGTGGGGCGTCGAAGCGCTGAAGCTCGTCAAGCGAGCGACGGACCCTTTGGACCCTCGAGAAATCGGTGAGTATCTAACCAAGCATCCTGACGTTACGCACCTATGTTTCGTCCATTGCGAGACAACGACCGGCATCGTCAATCCCTTGCAAGAGTTAGTGGAGGAGGCAAAGCGACGTGGCGTAAAGACGATCATCGATGCGATGAGTTCTTTTGGCGCCCTCAACATCGACCTGAGCAATCGAGGACCCGACGTATTGGTCACATCGAGCAACAAGTGCATAGAAGGCCCGCCGGGGGTGGCGTTTGTCGTCACCTCGCGCCAACTGCTGGAGAATGCGGTTCAAGAACAGAGGTCGTTTGTGCTCGATGTGAGAGATCAGTGGCTCTCGCTCGAGCGCACCGGTGAGTGGCGGTCGACCCCTCCTACCCACATCGTTCAGGCCACTGCAATGGCCTTGAAGATTTTGCACGAGGAGGGCACCGATGCGAGGCGCCTTAGGTATGAAAAGGTTAGAGACGATATTGTCAAAGAACTCGAAGGCGTTGCGTCTCCGCTGCTGTCTCCGGACTTGCAGTCGCCGGTCTGCGTTGCTTTCAGTGCGCCGCCCGGAATTGTCGACCAGGCAAGCTTCGATGGACTTTATCGCCACCTGGCGGCCCACAATCTCTACGTCTACTCGAAGCTGCATCTTGCGACACGCAGCTTTCGCGTCGGTTGCATCGGGGAGATCCAACCCAGCTGGATTGAGCAGTTGGGGTGCGCTTTTCGTACCTATTTTCGGTCCGGTCAGGCCCGGTCAGAAAGGCCAGTGCCGGGGCAAGTAGCAGGGGCTCGTGTAAAGGTACCCGCTCGAGCGGCTGGAGACCGGCAGCCGTGTCTTCCTGCCGAGACTGCCGTTCTTCATGCGGGCTATCGACGCGACCCCGTGACGAAAGCTGTCGCAGTGCCGATTTACCAGAATACAGCTTATGAGCTCGATGGCGATTTAAGCCACATCGCCGACGTCTATAACGTCAAGGCCGATGGATTCACTTATACGAGGATCATCAATCCGACGACCCGCGCGCTGGAGAAGCGCTATGCCGCTGTCGACATGGGAAGGGACTCGCTCGCCGTTGCGTCAGGGCAAGCGGCGACGTTCCTTGCCATCGTGAACCTCTCAAGTGGCGAAGTGGGCGACAATATCGTCGCGTCACCGTACCTATACGGCAATACGTGGAATCTGCTCCATAACACACTAAAGCGGCTCGGAATTAGCGTCAGGACGGCAGATCCTCGGAGGCCCGAGACGTTCGAGCGCGCGATTGATGACCGCACAATATGCCTATTTGGAGAGGTGATTTCGAATCCCTGTCTGATTCCGCTCCCGGTCAAGCAGTTGGCGGAGATCGGCCGAAGGTACGGAGTGCCACTGGTCGTTGACAACACGACCACACCTCTGGCCTGCCGGCCCGCAGATCTCGGCGCGGCTATTACGACGTATTCCGCGACGAAATATATATCGGGCCATGGCACGACGCTTGGCGGGCTGATCGTTGATAACGGTGGGTTCAGCTACCGGGGAGCGTCCCGCTTTCCATTGTTTAACCGTCCCGACGAAGCGCACGGGGGAATTGTCTGGCATAACGCTGTGCGAGATGTCGGCGATCTCGGAAAGAGTGAATTCCTCCTCAAGGCTCGCATGACCTGGCTGCGCGATACCGGCGCGGCCATCGCCCCGTTTGCGAGTTTTCAGCTCATCCAAGGACTTGAGACGTTGCCTCTTCGCATGAAGCAGCACTGCGCGAATGCCAGCATCGTCGCCGGTGCTCTCAAGCAGCACCCTAAAGTGCGTCGCGTCTACTACCCGGGGCTCTTTGAAGGCGCCGATCGGGAAATCGTCGAGCAGACACTCAACACCGCATACGGATACGGTGCGATGGTCATGTTCGAAGTTGAGGATGAACAGGCTGGGCGCAAGTTCATCCAGAACGTTGAATTGATGTATCACGTTTCGAACGTGGGAGACGCCCGTACACTCGTAACCCATCCTGTCTCTACGACTCACACCACTGTCCCCCGAGAAAAGCGCGAAGCAGCCGGCATATTTGGCGGATCTATCCGACTTTGTGTCGGCATCGAAGATGTTAACGACATCCTGCGCGATCTGGACAAGGCGCTTTCCGCAATCTGACAACCTGCAAGGCGATCAGAAAAGAGGTTCTCATGAATCAGGCAGACGCTTGGAAACTGAGGTCATCACGGTTTGAAGCCGTTCAATTCAGTCGTGAGGTCAATAAGCAGCTCTCGGAGCTAAGACCCGACAATATCACGGGAGCGGCGTACATCGCGAAAGATTATGCTGTCATCGCAGCGTGCACGCTCGCGACCGTCTCCGTCTCGTGGTGGCTGTACCCGCTGGCCGTTCTTCTGATCGGCGCCTATCAGCGCGGTTTGACCACCATTGCGCACGATGCAGCTCACCGCACGCTCGCGAAGAACACCACTTGGAATTATATGCTCGGCATTCTGTTCGCCTCCTATCCCTTGTTCCAGCGCCACTGGGCCTATCGGATCTCGCATGTCTACCTGCATCATCCGTATCTCGGCGATCCCGACAAGGACCCTGATCTGAAGTTCTTCCTGGCCAGCGGCGTTTATGACGTGCAGCCTCCGGAGCGATACGCGTTCAACATCATCTGGAAGCCGATCTTTGGCGGCGCGACATTGGCCTATCTGAAGTACCTTTGGACCAATCGTTTTTCTATCGAAGATGCCGGGGATCAGAGCCGGACAGCCATACTTGTCGACAGGTATTGCTTCTATCTCTTCTGGATCAGCATCCTCGTCGGCTCATATCTGCTTGGGCTACTCCATGTCGTCGTTTTGTTCTGGATTGTGCCCTATCTCACCACATTTCAGGTCCTCGGCTGGTTCATCGAACTCGCAGAGCACTCACCGATGTGCGAAACTGAGACGCAGAACGTCTATCTCACCAGAAACCGGAAAGGGAGCTTTCTCGAGCGAGCCATCCTCGGGCAGAATCTGGATGAGTACCACCTGGAGCACCACCTTTCACCGGGTATCCCGTTTTGGCTCTTGCGCAAAGCGCAGAAAATCCGGATGCAGGATCCGAACTACGCGAAGGTCGCTGCGACTTGGGGCGGACTCTTTGTCAAGGGACCTCAAGGTCAACCTAGCGTCATAGCTCAGTTGAAAGAGCGGAATAGACGGTTGTATGAGCAGTCTATTGCCGGCGTTCGCACGGGAGGTCAGCTCGCGTGAGGTTGCAGCAGTCCGAGCGCGCCCGAGCCGTTGTCGCCGTCACATCGAACCGTCTTCTGGTCGAGGATGTGCATCGCGACTGGTTACGTCGCAAGTACGTGCATGCACTCCATCGTCATGCGGGAGTTGCTTGCATCATACTGCCGACCCTCGATCCGGAGGATGCTAGCGAGGAGGTCGCCATGGCCATCATGGGTCGGGTCGACGGCCTGGTGTTGACGGGTGATGAATCAAACATCGACCCGGCCGTCCTTACAGCGCCTGCGTCATTTACAGATGCTGATCGGCAGGACGTCGAGCCTGGAGTCCTGGACCGTCCACGGGATCGGCTTTCTGCCTTGAGCATAAAGAGTGCCATCGCGTTCGGAATGCCGATTCTGGGTATCTGCCGTGGGCTTCAGGAACTCAACGTCTATTTTGGCGGCACGCTCCGCCCATCGCTCGCAGTTTGGAGGCCAGAAAGCGGCGCTATGCACGCCGAGAAGCCAGATCGTCCCAGAGACCGCCAGTACGATGCCGCGCATAGCGTCAGCATATCGTCGGATGGCGTACTCTTTCCTGTCGCGCGGACAATGGAGGCGCAGGTCAACTCGCTGCACAATCAGGGCATCGAGGCGCTTGCCCCAGCGCTGAGGCGGGAGGCGTGGTCGCCTGACGGTCTCGTCGAAGCAGCTTCGGTGATTGGCGCTCCGACGCTGCAGATCGGTGTTCAATGGCACCCAGAATGGCACGTCTCGACCGACCTCCTTAGCAAGCAATTGTTCAAAGCATTTGGGGAGGCGTGTGTTGGGTACTGCAGGAGTAAGAAGGGCTAGAGGCAGAGCGCGATAATGCAAATGAACCGTGGCCCCAGTGAGCCGAAAAGCCAGTCATCGAGAACCGGCCGCGTCTCACGCCACAGGCTCCAAAATGGTGAACGCTCGACGAGCGGCTTCGCGTTAGGAGTGCTCTTTGTGGCCCTTTATGTCGTTCTGAGCGCGGCAGGCGAGGTTTATGCTGCATCCTATTTTCAGCAAGGAGATGCGTTTGTTGCGCTCCTGCTGTCATTCGCGGTGGTTTGTCTGACGTTCAACTTCTTGGCCCGCCACGAGGGAGGCGAAGCAAGAGTAGGAAGTCGATCGGTTTTAGCCTTCATCGTACTCAATGTCGTGACAGCAATCAGTTGGGTGGGCCTATTCATCGGATTGAAATACGTCGAGCCTGCGATCGTTGTTTCGTTCATGGTCGCGCTGGGACCGGCCGCAACAATCTGGCTAAACGCAGTGATCAGGCGCCGGGGTTCTCCTCCAGCATCCGAGATAGTCGTCAGTGCTGCGATCGCAGCGATCGGAAGTTACATGATTTGGATCTCAGCCAGCGGCAACGCGGGTGTGGAGTGGGGAGCTCGCTCATCCTTTGGCATTGTCTTGGCCATCGTGGCCGGCCTATCGATCGCCATCACAAATATACTCGTGAAATTACTGTTCGACCGGGGTTTTTCGGGCCGACAAGTGCTGGCTCATCGGTTCTATGGAACGATTCTCTTGCTGCTGGGACTGGTGGACCATTCATCCGTCGGACCCGAAATTGCACAGCATTGGTTGGCGATTGCTACAATTGGCCTGTCGACGATCGTCTTACCTTTGCTCTTGATCCAGCAGGGCATCCGCCGGGTAGAGCCCTTCACGGTCAACATGGTCCTGTCAACGGCCCCCGTCATCACCTTCCTGTTCCAGTACTTCGATGCTCGCATCGTGCCCTCATCACATACGTTCGTTGGTAACGTCCTCATAACGGCTATCGCTGTCACCAACATCTACTTGCAATATAGGAGATCCGTATGAAAGAACGGAAATGCGTCGTCGTGGACGCATACTCTACCGGCCGATACTTACCGGAAGAATTCAAACGATATGGCATCGGAACATTGCATGCGATGTCGGCGGCCCGGATTCCACCCATATTTGAATCGCACTTCGATGCGAATCTATACGAAGAAGTCGTTCGCCCCAGCGAGCGCATGGGGTTTGACGACATCGTTGAATATCATCTTCAGGCTCTCCATGGTCGGGAATTAGAGTTCGTTATCGCGGGCTGCGAGACCGGGGTTGAACTGGCCGATTCTTTGTCGGAACGGCTTGGATTGCCTTCCAATGGCACCGCACTATCGGCTGCTAGGCGCGACAAAGCGCGATTGTCCTGCGCGTTGACCTATGCTGGTGTGCGATCGATCAGACAAGTTGTCTCCGACAATGCGGCAGAGATCGCAAGCTGGAAGCTAGAAGCGAAGTTCGATGAGATCGTGATCAAGCCCCTGAACAGTACGGGCACGGAGGACGTGTTCTTCTGCTCGACGGATGCTGATATTCAGCGGGCGCTAAGCACAATCATCGGGAAGACAAATCGTGTCGGCGCTTTTAATCATTTTGCCCTCGCGCAAGAAAAAATAAATGGACAGCAATATACCGTAAACGCCATCTCGATTGGCGGTGAAGCCTTCGTTACGGAGGCCTGGACGTATGACACTGTGCCTATCGAGGGAGCGTCGTCGGTTTGCTCACTGGAGAGATTGTTGGAGGGCGGCGAACCAATCGTTCATGAGTTGGCCGAGTACCTGGAGCGTGCGTTGCAGGCGCTTCAAATTGTCGAAGGGCCGGCTCACGCCGAGATCATTGTCGATCATCGAGGGCCGGTTCTGGTGGACTTCGGGGCGAGACTTCAAGGGACTATGTCGGCAAAGGCGCGAACGATGGCGCTGGGGCATAACCATATGACGCTAACGGCCTGGCGCTACGCAGATCCTAAGGGCTTTCGTGAGTACATGAGGCTACGGGGGCCCTACAAGCGGAAGTCGCATGCGCTATGCGTCTCGCTGATCTCGGACAGGAGCGGTGTCGTTACAGGTCATCCGGGCCTCGAAATGATACGCAAGCTCCCGAGCTACGCGGATGCCATTGCATTCGTTCCGATTGGTGGGCAGCTAGTTCCAACCACTGACTTGGCTTCGACGCCGGGCATCGTTTATCTGGTGAATAGCGAATTGATTCAGCTTGAGGATGACTATCGAAAGTTACGAGCAATGCGGATGGATCAGGTATTCGACTTAGTGATGCAGGATCGCGACTAATGCCGACTGATGCCAGGTTGACTAGAGCGAATCCAGCCCGCGCGGCGATGGTCGGCGTGAGCGACTTCGATGGCGTTCTGCGAGGCAAACACCTCTTAGGTGAAGATTTCAAGGGTGGAGATAAAGTTATCAAGTTCTCTGAAGCGGTGCTGGCGTGGGATTGTGAAGACCGGCTCATTTCGGCTAGTTTCACGCAGAATCCGCTATCAGCGTTCGGAGATGCTGACCTGCGTATTCTGTCAGGCACCGGCCGTTCGGTGTCTCATCTCAGCGATCAATATCTCTACCTCGCGGAATTCACGGGCGCGCATGAGAACATCTGCCCGCGCGGAGTTCTGCGTAGGGTCCTGCGCAGGGCTTCTGACCACGGATACGACTGCACTGTCGGGTTCGAGTTTGAGTTTATGCTGTTTAAGGAGAACGCAGACACGATTGAAGAAAAGCCCTTCGGGGAGTGGGCGCCTTTAACGCGCGGCCCGTTCGGCTACTCGATTGCGCGATCTGTCGCGCACCATGAGCTGTTCGATGAGATCTTAGCGCTTTGTGAAAAAGCTAGAATACCTCTCAGCGGACTACACTTTGAGACGGGACCTGGCGTGGTTGAAGCGTCAATTCGTCATTGTGATGCGCTGGAAGCTGCCGATCGGGCAACCATATTCAAGTCGATGATAAAAGGCTGGGCGCAAACCCGAGGGATGATGGCTACATTCATGGCCAAGGTTTCCGAGCAATGGCCCGGCCAGTCCGGCCATATTCACATCTCCATGTCCTCGGATGGCCGAAATGCGTTTTATGACAGTGATGCGTCCGGTAACGTCTCGAAGCTGATGAAGAAATTCATCGCCGGACAACTAGACTACATGAATGAGTTCTGCGTGCTCGCGGCGCCAAACTTCAATAGCTACAAAAGATTGGTTCCTGGCTGCTGGGCGCCAATCTATCCAAGCTGGGGAGTTGACAACCGCTCCTGCGCGGTTCGCTCCATTCCCGGAGAGCCATCAGCCCATCGGCTGGAGTATAGGCTGCCTGGCGCAGACATGAACCCATATCTCGCGCTCGCGGCTGCGATTGGTTCCGGCATATTGGGCGTCGAGACAGGATCGTCACTGCCGGCTTCGATCGTCGGTGAAGCAGGCGTGGAGATGTGCCTTCCGTGCGCGAGACTGCCTCAAAGCCTATCAGAGGCAACTGATCGCTTTGCCCAATCTGCAGCGGCCAGTGATGTGTTCGGAGAAAGGTTTGTTGAAATGTTTTCTTGCTCGCGCCGTTGGGAGTGGGAGGTCGTGCAACATCGGGTCACCGACTTTGAACGTCGGAGATACTTCGAGATCATTTAGCTTGAGCCCTTCGGCGGAAGGTGCATTGCCTACCAAGGCGGCGGCGCAGATCGTGGGCATGAGCGGTGTCACTAATTGCGTCCCGATATTGATAAAGCGCGTCAAGTCATTCGGAGCAAGATGCTTGCGTTACGGCACATTGACGGGAGGCATGGGCGCCCTCTGACGTGGGTCGAAGCCATTCTGGTGCTGGCTGCGTGCGGTCAAGATGATCGTAAACGCCACGAGGAGAATCAGAAGACTGCGCATGCATTATTACTCAAGTTAATCTATCGCAATTATGAAGCGGCTCACATCTGGTGCCTTGGAGAAGGGGAGGCCTTTCGCATCCCATGGATCCCAGCGTATTCGCAGCCAAAAGCTAATAACCGACTGTTCTTGCCGGAGGTTGGCTATCGGGGCGATCATTCCGCCTAAAAAATGCGTTTTTGCAAGGAGGCCGCAGGAATGGTGCAGCGAATTCGAGTAGTAATTTAGGGGGACTTTAACACCGCAAGACAGCCCGCGCTGCTGCCTCCGCGAGCTGTGGAGGACGGTTGATGCGTAATCATGACATTATGTCCGGTAGCCTGTTGGCGCTCACCGCCGCTGGCGTTGCGCTGCTTTGCTCCAGCCTGCTCGCACTTGCTTTCATTTAGATCCCGCGCTCGACAGTCGACGCGCTGGGATTTCTGCGAGGCCTCTCGCAAAGGCGGTGCGCAGCCGGACAGGACGCTGCTATGGCTGTAATGGAGGCCCGGCGATCGACATGATCTGCTCAGGTTTCCATAGGGATCCACGTCTTCGAATCGTTCCGTTACGCATGTTGTGCTCGTGTTTCTGAACGGCCGACCTGATCTCCGGGCCGACGCTCGCCAGGCGTACCGTCTTTATTGGCCATTCGCCGAACGGCCTAAGACAGATGGTCGAGCCGATACGACGAGCAGTGATGTCTATCGTTTGGGCAGACGTCGAACATGTGTGCCCTTCTGAAATCTTGGGTATGCCAACATGGCATGATCAGCCAGCGAAAAGACGCGTGCGGTTTGATTCGCCTCTGGTTCCGCGTGCCCGGGATCGTCGAAAGTAGCTCGCAAAGCAAAAACTCCGATGCGGGAGACAACATTGCTGAGAACGTTGCGGCGGCTGTTACGGCGCGCGGCAGCTCTTGACCATCGTCTTTTGTCGCGGCAACGAGAACCACCAAAGCATATCGAAATGAACAGAGCGGGTAAGGCTGTGACGGATCAATCCCAAGCATCGGAGTTGCCACCGGTCTTGCAGAGACCATCGAAAGGCTTTCGTTGGAGTTTTGCTCTTGTAGCCGTCTTGCTCGTTTTTGGCGCAGGAGGAGCCTACTATTGGACTGATATCGAGACGTTTGCCGAGGCGCCACCGGCGCACGGAATCGTGGCTCCCACTCGCGACTTGTCACCTGAGGATAAGGACGTCCTTTTAGGGATCCAATCGGGGCAGCAGAAGACAGCCGATGAAATTGTCGAGCTCAATCGCAACCTCGATGCTCAGCAAGCCGAGCTAAAGCGGATCTCGGGCCAGATCGAAGCCCTGACCCAAAGAATCCACGAGCTGCAGAAGCCGGCGCCTGTCGTTTCACCTGCTCCTGCTGCTTCTCCGCCGCCCGTGCGCACCACATCCAAGCCGGCCAAGAGAGACGTCCGGCCATCAAAACCGCAAGGTGCAGTCTCTGTCGGAGGCGCGCCGCTGACCGCGGAGCCGAGCACGGAATAGCGCTGATTACCACAAAATGCCTGTCGTATAACGCTGGCCTTCCAACCCCGTCGGAAAGTAACGGTCCACCATCTTGATCGGTAGGCCGAGCCTTTCATTGCTTGGCCTGCTTTCGGAAGTTCTCTGTGAGTCGCAAGAAGTCCATAAGCAGGACGTGGCCCTGTGGGGTAAGGATCGACTCGGGATGGAACTGGACGCCATAGGTGGGATGATAACCGTGCGTGAGGGCCATGATCTCGCCTTCCTCCGAACGCGCGGTCACTATGAGGTTCTGCGCACGTGATTGATCAAACTCGACGACAAGAGAATGGTAGCGACCGACTTCAAGCGGGGTTGGCAGCCCCCTGAATAACCCTCGGCCGTCATGCGCGACGTATGAGCGCCGACCGTGCATGGGCCGATGCGCTCGCGCCACCCGTCCTCCAAAAACGCTCGCAATACACTGATGTCCAAGGCAAACGCCCAGAATTGGTACGCGTCCAGAAAGCTCCCGGACCACTGCTGTGATATTCCCGCCTCGGTTGGGGTGCAGGGGCCGGGCGATATGACCACCGCGCGCGGATCGAGACGAACGAGCTCGCTGATGCTGATAGCGTCGTTTCGGATCACTTCCGTTGCTTCACTGAGCTTGTGGAAATAGCGGGCAATGTTGAAGACGAAGGAGTCGTAACTATCGATGATGGCAATCAAAATCCACCAGATGGTTGAAAATGAAATGCATCAAAGATTCGCTCTGCTTTAGCGAGCGTTTCCTCGTATTCGGCCTGGGGCTCCGACATGGCCGTTATACCGCCGCCCGCATGAAACACAGCCAGGTCGCCGTCGATCGTGACAGTGCGGATCGCAACACTTGTGTCCATGTGCCCGTTGAAGCCGATGAAGCCGATTGCCCCGCAATAGACCTCTCGCGCTATGCGCTCGATTTCTGTAATAATTTCCATCGACCGTAGCTTTGGCGCTCCTGTAATGGACCCGCCGGGAAAGCAAGCCCGGAGCAGGCTAACGGCGTCTTCCTCTCCGGCAAGTTCCCCCGTAACGATCGACACGAGGTGGTGCACCGAGGCATAAGACTCGAGATTGCACAGAGCCGGAACCTGTACCGAATGCGCAGTGCAAACGCGCGACAGATCGTTTCGCAAAAGATCGACAATCATCGTGTTCTCGGCGCGATCCTTCTCGGAAGCGAGGAGAACAGACGCACGGCGGTGGTCTTCCTTCGAATCCGGCGAACGCGCGATCGTGCCCTTGATGGGGCGTGTCTCGACTTGTCGCCCGTCAAGTTTCAGGAATCGTTCCGGCGAACTTGATGCGATGGTCAGCTTTCCCCATCGTAGCAGGGCGGCAAACGGCGCCGGATTCAATACTCGTAGTTGGCAATAGAAGGCGAGCGGATCAAATGGGGTCGACAACCGGGTGCCGAAACCCTGCGCAATATTCGTCTGGAACACGTCACCCGCCAACAAGTCAATCAGGCGTTGTACCGCCGCAATGTAGCCCTCGCGGCTGAAGTTCGAGCGCCACGCGCCCGCTCTCATAGGACTACCATTCTGAGGCGGCTTTCGACCGGCAAGCAGTGCTGCAAACTCGTTGGCTCGACGACGCGCTCGTTCGCTCCGTCCCGCGCGATTTTGCTCCGGCTATCCGGTCGAGACGATCCAACATTTATTAGCCCGGTGGTCGAAGCTGATGACAAGGTCATAGAAATGCAGGATGGATTGGGCAAGCCCAGACCGGCAATTGTCGGCGCAGACAATCGCTCCAATGTCCTGTTCATGTCGTAGGCAAGGTAGCCTGCCGCTCCTCCCTGGAAGGGCGGGAGTTCGGGACGATGCTCTTGCGGGTACTTCGCGAGTAGAACGCGAAGGACCTTCCATGGATCGGCCTTAAGAGATAGTCCGTTCCAACTGGCTTGGCCGTTTGCGACGGTGTAGGTGCTGAACGGATCGCACCTTAGATATGAGTAGCGCCCGAGCAGCTCGCGCCTTGCTGCGCTATCGAGAAACGTGAGTTGCGATCGATGCCCGAGACGTCGCATCGCTGTGACGGGTTCAATCCACTGCAACTCGCGAACGTACATCGGGTTGTCGGTCACCGGTGGCTGACGTCGTGAAAGTGCCGTTCCCTCGGTTGGCCGACCCGATGAGAATGAGGCTTCTCTGCTATGGGCCGAAACTTGAGGTCCACTACCAGGCTAACCTGACAGTGTTTTTTGCTGCGACAGCACCTGGATCATCCTGCCGTGGAGGTGGAAGGGGCATCTGTCGATACATCATAGTCGGCCGCGAACCGCAGCTCGCGGAGCGGTCGGACCCGTTTAATCGACTGTTGGTAGAGGTCGTGCGCTTTGTACGCCGCGAGCTCCATTTCGCTGTCGAACTCACCATAAACCACGATGTCGATATCGTTGCCGACCTGATCGGTCTTGCGGTTGCGGGCAACCTCAAGCCGGCGCGCATGGGGTATCGTGGTGAGAAGCGAAAGACCTTCGATGATCTGGTCGATGCGCGCCTCTTCCTTGGCGCTGAAGAAGACGATGTGGCGAATCATGGCCATCCCTGGAGATGTCGCTAGCTGGACCATAACTATATGGGAATAGAGGCCGTTGCAATGAGGCTAGTCAGTTGCCACATCATCGTCGCTTGCGATCGTCGGCGATCCGTAATGAAATTTGCCAGTGTTGCTCAGGACGCCGGAAGGGCAAGGCGCTCAATGGTTTGAATGTGCCGCGTGAGCAGGTTACAGGCTTGATCTAAGTTGCGCGTTCGCAAGGCTTGCAGGATCAGGCGGTGATCTTGATTGGAGCGCGGTCGCCAGCCCACTGATCGCGCCATCGCGAACACCAATCTCGAATTGGCAAGCTGCAGTCCATCGAGGCTCGCGAGCAGACGCGGCATTCCGCACGGCGCGACCAAGGCTTGGTGAAAGGCGCGGTTGGCCATCTCAAACTCCTCGACCGTCTTTGCATTATCTCCTTCGGTCAGGGCGAGCTCGATCTGAGTCAAATGACCTGTTGTGAGCCTTGGCCCCGAATGGCGCAAAGCCACCACCTCAAGCGCAGCTCGCATTTCGGCGATCTCTTTCACTGAACGGGTATCGAGCGGAGCGACCCGAACACCGCGACGTGGCACAGCGACAACAAGATGTTGTGCCTGCAGCTGCCGAAAGGCTTCGCGCACGGGGACGTGGCTCGAATTGAATTCTCGTGCAACGTGATCCTGGCGAAGTGGCGTCCCTGGCTCTAAGGCGCCGCTGATAATGCGCTCAGCGATTGAATCCGCGATGCGCGCGACTGTCGTCATGTTGTCAGCAGTGATCATAGATTATCTACCGCAATAACCGATGCATTTGCGAGGCAGCTCGATTAGCATCTCTTCGAGAGCAATGACTATAGATAATTGACGCGATTATCTACAATTGAGCAGGATGGTTATGGATGATGCCGCGGAACTCCAGCGCAAAGAAACAGGCATCGATGCGCAGGTTCGTTGTCATTGGAGAGTCGAAGAGACCAAGGCGCTCTACGACCTCCCTTTTGCCGACCTGATGCTTCAGGCGCAGTGCGCCCATCGCAAGAATTTTGATCCAAATCACGTTGAAACTGCGAGCCTGCTCAGCATCAAGACCGGCGGCTGTCCGGAGGACTGCGGCTACTGCTCGCAAAGCGCGCATTACGAGACCGGCCTGAAAGCCACTCGTCTAATGCGTTGCGCGGATGTGGTTGCGACCGCGCAGTGCGCGAAGGATGCAGGCGCCACGCGCTTCTGCATGGCGGCGGCCTGGCGCACGCCAAAAGATAGCGATGTTGATTCCGTCTGCGACATGGTCAAGGCGGTCAAGGAACTAGGCATGGAAACGTGCGTCACGCTCGGCATGCTGACGCCGAAGCAGGCCGCACGTCTCGCGGAGGCCGGCCTTGACTTCTACAATCACAACGTCGACACATCGCCCGAGTTCTACAGCAAGATAATTACCACCCGTAGCCTGCAGGACCGCATCGATACGCTAGCGCGGGTGCGCGATGCCGGCATCAAGATCTGCTCCGGCGGGATTATCGGCATGGGCGAGCGCGTGGAGGACCGCCTAGGTATGCTTGTGCTGTTGGCCAATCTTCCAAACCATCCCGAAAGCGTGCCAATCAACCTGTGGAGCAGGATCGAGGGCGTGCCGGTGGAAGACACCGCGGAGCCTCCCGATCCGATAGCGTTGGTTCGGCTGGTGGCGACCGCGCGGATCATGATGCCGAGGAGTGTGGTTCGCTTATCCGCTGGGCGGCAATATATGACCGATGAATTGCAGGCGCTTTGCTTCTTGGCCGGCGCAAATTCGATCTTCATCGGCGACGTCCTCTTGACCACCAATAATCCGAAAGTTGATCGCGACGCGGATCTGCTGGGTCGGCTCGGCATCACGTCCGGGCTCGCTCGACGGACGCAGTGCGCGCAGTCTGTTGCTCCTATATCCAGCCTAGGTGAGAAATGCAGATAACTTTGATGAAGGGAAAAATCCATCGCGCATCAGTCACCGAAGCTGATCTGCACTATGAAGGCTCGATCTCGATGGATCGTTCGCTGCTGGAGGCTGCCGGAATGGTGATCAATGAGCGCGTCGAAATCTATAATGTTGAAACAGGAGCGCGCTTTGCCACCTACGTGATTGAGGCGCCGCCGAGGTCCGGCACGATAAGCCTGAACGGTGCGGCCGCCCGACTGGCGATGCCTGGAGACAAGATCATTATCGTTGCATATGCCTCATTCGATGAGGCCGAAGCAAAGATATTTATGCCACGCATTGTGCGTGTGGATCAAGACAATCGCATCCTGCCAAGTTGAACCTAACGGCCCCTTCCTTCCTTCTTCCAAAGCATCTTTTGCTTGCTTGAGCGTTCCTCGGGAATGATGAATGCGGTCCATCCAAACAGCTAGACTTAGTCCGTATGTCGCAGCGTTGAATGTCTTGAACGAAGATAAACGGCTGCGATGCCTCAAGCCGCGCGTAGGGATCGATTTCGCATCGAACGACTATCTGGCGCTTGGTAGTGCCCCGCGCATCAAAAACGCGATGGTCGCCGCGCTCGAGGCAGGAACTCCGGTTGGAGCCGGCGGGTCGCGGCTTCTGCGAGGCAATTGCGAGGAGCACGAACAACTCGAAACCGAAGCGGCTCAGTTCTTTGGCGCGGAGGCAGCGCTTTTCTTTGGAGGCGGCTACATCGCAAATTTTGCCCTCCTAACAACCTTGCCGCAACACGGTGATCTGCTCGTTCTCGATTCGCTCGTGCACGCCAGTATTCACGAAGGGGCGCGAGCCGGCCGAGCAGAGTACCGAATTCACGCGCACAATGACCCCCAGTCAGCCGAAGATGCAATTCGCGACTGGCGAAACAAAGGTGGAGCGGGCCGGGTCTGGATTGTAGCCGAAAGTCTCTACAGTATGGATGGCGACTTCGCTCCACTTGAGGAGCTGGTTGCAATCGCTGATCGCCAAGACGCATTTCTGATCGTGGATGAGGCTCATGCCACAGGCGCTTACGGGCATGAGGGACGAGGGCTCACGGCCCCTTATGACGGGCGCGAAAATCTCATCGTCGTTCACACCTGCGGCAAAGCGCTCGGTGCGGCGGGTGCACTTGTTACAGCCCCCCGCATCTTGCGCGATTTCATGGTTAACCGCTGCCGTCCGTTTATTTTTGCCACCGCGCCATCACCATTGATCGCCGTTGCCGTTCGAGAGGCACTGCGCATCCTGCAGAAAGAGCCGGAGAGGCAGCAAAGGCTGGCCAAACTCGTTGCGTTCGCGCATCGGCGCATCACCTCTCTCGGTTTGCGTACACCATCGACCTCTCAGATCGTGCCGTACATCGTAGGTAACAATGATCATGCCATGCGACTTGCCTCCGCTCTCCAGGAGCGCGGCTTCGATATCCGCGCAATTCGGCCGCCAACCGTTCCTGCGGGCACCGCCCGCTTGCGAATTGCGTTGACGCTCAATGTTGGGGAGGCGGACGTGCGCGCAATGCTCGATGCGCTGGTTGATGTGACGAGGGGCTCGGTTTGATGAATAAGCGGATCGTCGTGACTGGTACGGACACCGGCGTCGGCAAAACGGTGTTTTCCGCAGGGCTCGCCGGCCTTCTAGGCGCGAATTACTGGAAGCCAGTCCAGGCTGGGCTCGAACAAGAGACCGACTCCGAGTGCGTCCGCCGCCTCGGTGGCCTCTCGTCCGATCGGATTGTCCCGGAGCTCTACCGACTTCGGACGCCTGCGTCGCCGCATTACTCCGCGGAGATCGACGGCATTCGCATAGATACAGAGAGGCTTCGACTGCCTGACAGCGGCGAGCGGCGACTTGTGATCGAAGGCGCCGGCGGGCTCATGGTACCGCTGACAGCTCGCACCCTTTACATCGACATCTTCGAGCGCTGGCAGCTTCCTGTCGTGATTTGCTCAGGGACGGGACTGGGCACGATCAATCACTCGCTGCTCTCCATAGAGGCTCTGCGTAAGCGTCAGATTCGAATCCTTGGAATTGCCTTTATCGGCGAGAGAAACGCCGAAACTGAAAGTGCGATTTGCGAGATCGGGAGGGTACGTTGGTTGGGACGGCTCCCGTGGCTTGCTCCCCTCACGGACGATAGGCTGCAGGCTGCTTTCAAACACTCTTTCGTTGGCAGTGATTTCGTGAACCTATGAAAATGGCCAAGAGGTCGCCGATCTGGCACCCTTTCACGCAGCATGCTCTACAGTGCGACATGACGAAGGTGCTGCGGGGAGAGGGGGCTTATCTCTATACTGAAGATGGTCGACGCCTTATCGATGCAATCTCCTCCTGGTGGGTCGTGACTCACGGCCATTGCCATCCATGCATTGTGAACGCGATCCGAGAGCAGGCAGACAAGCTCAACCAGGTCATCTTCGCCGGATACACTCACGAACCGGCTGAGCAACTTGCGACAGAACTATTGAAGGTCACCTCCCCGGCGCTCGAGCATGTGTTCTTCTCCGATAGCGGGTCGACCAGCGTCGAGGTCGCACTGAAAATGGCGCTCGGCTACTGGCGCAATACCGGAAAAGAGCGAACCCGAATTGTGGTGATGCAGCACTCGTACCATGGCGACACGATCGGTGCGATGTCAGTAGGTAGCCGAGGCGTGTTCAACGCGGCCTACGGCCCGCTGATGTTCGAGGTGACCTCGATTCCATTTCCGACAAGAGATCTTGAGCAAACAACGCTCGATGCGCTTGAAGCCGCTTGTCTAAACGAACATCCCGCAGCCTTCATCGTGGAGCCGCTGATATTGGGCGCAGGCGGAATGCTGATGTATTCTCCCTCGGTGCTAAGAGAAATGAAGCGGATCTGCGAAGGCTTGGACGTCCTGTTCATTGCGGACGAGGTCATGACCGGCTGGGGCCGGACGGGTACATTGTTTGCGTGTGAGCAGGCCGATGTCACGCCCGATATTGCCTGCTATTCGAAGGGCCTCACGGGCGGGGCGCTCCCGCTCGCCGTCACACTCTGTCGTGCCGATATTTTCGATGCGCATTATTCGCAAGACCGCACGCGTACGTTTTTTCATTCGAGCTCATATACCGCCAATCCAGTGGCCTGTGCCGCCGCCAAGGCTAATCTGGATCTATGGCGGGATCAGGAATATCGCTTGCGGCTAGCATCCCTGGCCAAGATGCAAGAACAGGCACTCGCGCCATTCCGCACCGATTCACGATTCGAAAACGTCCGACGCACAGGAACAGTGACAGCGCTAGAACTCAACACGAGCGATGCCGGCTATCTGGCGGACATCGGTCCGAGACTTCTGGCGTTCTTCCAAGCGCGGAATCTGCTGTTACGCCCACTCGGTAACACGATCTACGTGATGCCGCCTTACTGCGTTACGGCGGCCGACCTCGATGAAATCTATGCTGCCATTCGTGACGCTGCTGACTTGCTGATGTGAGATGCATCTGACCGTGCAATCGTCTGCTGTGACAGCTGCAAGGCGAAAGTGTCCGTATTGCTTCCGTTTGAGTGTCCCACGAGGGTGCACGCACACAAGGTCGCAGGCTCGTGCTCTTTAAGCGGTCCTGATCCGAGCGCCGCAGCAATCCTGCGGGCTGACCGATGAAGGCGCAGCAATTGGTCGAAATGTCGAGCGAATTGCGCTAAGCACGATTAGAGAAATCCATTATCTTGAGCGAATTCTTGGCGAGGCTTTCTGCGGAAAGTACTGCTTCGCGAGGCAATCGCACTTCAGTCACTTGATGGCTGCAAGAACCGGGTGGACAGCCCGCCGGGCGAGCGGACCTTTGCTCCGCGCGGTGCTGTGGTCAGGGGGCTGTGGGGTTTCCCAACTAAATGTCTCACAGGAGATGAGAATGCACATTAGCTTGCGTAATTCTCTCTATCACTCAGCCACATGTTGCGCGATCTGCGGCGGAAAGTTTGGGCTGATCCGCCATTACTGCTGGCGAACGGCCCTTTGCTCCAAGAAATGCGTCAACCGCTTCAAGGCGCGACGGGAGGCCGATCAGAAATGGCTTCGATGGCGGCGAGCGGCTTAGGAATGGACTGAGTTACGGCCCTGGTCAGAGAATTCGAATGGCCGTCTAGAGCGGGTGGAGGTCAAGTGACAGAAACATCGGCAAAAATCATCGACTTCAGGACCTACAGAGCCAACAGGCTGGCCCGATCCAAGCGGCTTCGCGACGACATCTATTCGACCGCGATTCTTGCAGCGCTTGCAGCGGCCTGTCACCTTTGGACATTCCTGGCCTGCCATCCCGTCGCTTTGCTCGGTGCGCCGGCGCCAAAGCAGGAGCCTCACGAGTTCCCCTAAGGGCCAGGCGCGGAGATAGTCCTGAAGACGAAGTTTTTCGCTGCGTGTAGCTCCAACGAGGCCCGGTCGAGCCCCCGTTTCACGGGGGTATCCTCCGGTGCCTGCGGTCGCGACAGCAAGGTCGTTTTTTTTACGCGTGCAAGATCAAGAGCCTCCTTGAGGATCTCAATCTCCATGGTCTTGCGGCCCAGCAAGCGTTCGAGGTCTCGAACCCGTTCCTCCGGCCGCCGGACCTCGGACGCGGCGACCACATTCTCGTCGGCCGGCACCGCTTCCTCGCCCCCTTCACTCATCAGCCGTCTCCATCGGAAGACCAGGCTCGGGGAGAGCCCATGGCGAGCAGCAACATAGCTGATCGACATGCCCGGTTGCAGCGTCTCGTTGACGAGCAAGAGCTTCTGCCCCGTCGTAAATCGCCGCCGCCGGGCAACGCCGGTGATGACTTCCATCGTCGAAAACGTGTCAGACATAGGCGTATGCCTCTAGGACTAGGCCTAGCTCCTCCGGCTAACGCCGGTGTCCGGTCGAAAAGGGGGGCAGTTCACTTCGGCGGCTCGCTCAGATACTCAGGCACATTCCGACTGCTTTGCGCGCTTGTTACGACGTGGCGTAAAACAATTTCAGAAAGTCGTACGACCGGCTGTCTGAGACGCGCAATCTCTTGCTTGCAGCACTCCAGCTCTTGCTGTTCGTCTGTCATCACAGACGTTGTGCGACGACGGCTACTGCCGAGATGATTCATGTAACTCCCGTTCCGTTTCAAAAAATCGTGATACGAGCCGGTCACTTTCTTTGTCTGAGCTCGTGGCCTCGGCGTCGGATCGCAGCAGTTTCAGCAGCAGGCCGCGGCGACCTGGTTTGCTAGCTCACTCGCTGCAGAGGGCTCGCGCCCATCTCGCAGGTTTTGGCGACGCCAGCCCGCTCACAACTCATGCTCAGTTCCAGAATGGCCGACGATCCAACGATCGCGGAGATAACCTGGCCACTAAATATGCCGCGCTCCGGCTGAATGTGATTACTGGGCGCGCGGAGACTGTAACAAAATGGCAATATCGATTAATGCAATGCGCCGTGCTGTCGCGCTCAAATCCTGCACTACGGCAGCGCCTCTGATGAATTTTCACGCGACGTTCGCGTATCCGCGCAGGGTGCTTCTGCTACACCAGCTTAAATGTCCAAAACCCAAAGTCGCAGCGAGGTCATCGATCTGATGTACTTGAGTTGTGGTCCAACAAATGCCCATTATCTTCCTTGATGGGGTGAGGGAGATCTCCCAATGCTGGACGGTGCCACGACCGCGCTTCTGCGCACGATCCTGGATGAGGTTTGCGAGAGCATTTCACCGCATGACGTTGGCGTCCGCGTCTACGTCGCCTCCAAAATCCTGGAGGCCGCCACCAGAGGTGAGACGCGCCCCGATCTGCTTAAACAGATTGGTCAGGAAGCTCTTTCCAAAGCACCAACGATGTGGCGATAGATCTAGTACATGGCTTGTTATTGAGGTGAATTTCAAGGGCTCAGTGGTGAAGATCCTGGCCTGTTATCCAGGTTCGCGCTTCGCGGCGTCCCCTGCGGCATAGCGATCCGGCCAGCTCGCAGAGGTGTATCGTCCTCGCAGATCGATAGCGATTGCACGTCACCCAAATGCGGCGTTATCCGATGGAGCATTGTCATGGCGTATCTTTTTGCGCGCAGCGGACGCGAAAAGCTCCGCGCATCGAAGTTCATTGTGCGTTTCGTTGGCGACATTCACCAGCGCGGGGCGGTGGTCGGTATGCCGATTGAGAAGCGGTACGCGGTGTTCGTCGACTGCGCGTCAAATGGGACGCTTGCGCGATGTCGGCCGTCCAAGTGTCGTATCAATGCGCTGAGGTTCTTGGTGGCACCCCATCGCACGCGCAGGCTCGCCCGATCACACAATGTCCGGCATCTCGATGCTCTGCTCAAAATGACACGTTTTTGTCCTGCGGAGCGGTGACAAGCTTTGTCGATTCGGCCTCTTCAATGGTTAGATTACTCCCAAGCTGGTCACAATCAGCGCTGGTCTCTTACGATCTCGATCATAAACCACCCGACCGTTCCCGCCCTTCCGAACGAAGAATCTGTTTTACGTGGAAGCGCCGTCAGCCAATATCTTGTCCCCCCAGCTGAGAGCGGCCGATCACTGAAACAAGAGAGTAGCTCGCACAAAAGGCTGCGCATCTAGGCCTTGGCCACGCCTTGCGCTGCGATGCCAATCACGTGTCGCGCCAATAAGCTTCGTCCAAAAAAGCGGCCGAACTCAATGTTCGGCGCCGGAACGCCGTCCACTCACGCGAGCCGGTGCGTCGTTCCCGTTTACTCCCGTGCGAGCGCCGCAAGTGCCCTTTCGATGACTGCGATTTCTTGAGTGACCTGAGCGATCGCTTGCTTCGGATCAGTGCCGGTAACGCAGGTCAACTGCTGCAGCAGCTTCCGCCGATGCGCTAGAAGGCTCTCCAGCGCGCTACGGTTGTTTAGTTTCATATAACCGTCGACAATCAATTCGATCGAAAGAGACATCGAAACTCTCAAACAAAGCTATTCTCAACGAGAGCGTATAGCACTGGCAAATGATGTTCAGTTCTTTCAGAGAGAGTACTGAGGGGCGAGCTTGTTAGCAACAAGCGGTCGGCGAGGGGAAGGGTGATCGCGCATTCCCCCCGCATTACCAGCGTTCGGCTCTGTTTGAGGAATTAGTCGGGCAGAAAGACAGCGTATAGCGAGCCAAAAACGCTGCGGATCGTCGCGATGGATTTGCCGGGCTAGCGGAAGGAGGATATTACGAACTGGCATTGTCCTTATCCGCCGCCTAGCGAAGGGCTTCCGAGATGCGATGACAGGCGGCGCGTTGATCGACGACAGAGCAGACCGCGCTCCGGTCTCTTTCGGTCGAGGCCTTTCCGCTCGCGTTTAGACTTCTGAAGTGGACGGTCGAGTCGGAGGCGCGAACGACGCGTGCATTCGGGACCACGCGATTTCTCGTCGGCGGCCTCATCATGACGTCGCGACGCGGCAAACAATCGACGACATCCAGCCCGCTGTTGCCTAGCCCCGAGGACTTGATTCGGCTCGGGTATCAGGTGCTAAAGCTGTATCGGCATTTACCGATAGCGGATTAAATAGCCGCACTGTTCGACCGGTTCTAGCTCGCGGACCTGTTGGTATTCGGCCGTTATCTCGGCAGTTTGTTAGCTTGGCTACACGCCCAGCATCGTTCTCGCGAGCTAACCAGCTGAGACAGTCACAACTTTATCTTTCATCGGTCTTCGACCGCGGCATAAGATTTGCTCTACTTGCGGAGCCGCTGCGGAACCCTGTCCGCCGCGAGAGGCGCAGCAAGGAAGGAAGCGAGTTGCCAAATCTACGACTGGAGAAAGTGTATATCGCCGGCAATATCCCCAGCAGCATTCTCAAAGGTAAGAGGCGGCACCAGGCGAAGGTGGGACATCGAGTAGGCGCGCGCCGACCGGGCTTGGCTGCGAGATACCCTCGCGTCGATATTTGCACTTGTCGCCGTTGGGCAAATGGCAGGCCTCTTGCGTGTCGCCGATCCCGTAGAGCTACTTCGGAGGTTCTCCGCGGCCGACGTCCGGTTCGGGCGCGGGTTGGCGAGGTCGAACACGGCGAAGGCTGAAATCAGGCTGATCCCTGGAGGACGATGCTCGCGTCTAGTCAACAGAGCTTGTGTGCGGGACTTTACAAGAACGGGCATGAAGCCTGCCAAGACGTTTTTCGTCGCGACCAATTTCGCTCGAGCGTGACAGACTTTCGGTCGCTCAATGTAAGCGCGTCTTTATGTCCCATACCAAATTTGGTAGGCGGGCGTTTAGCTCCACGTTGCGTAACCGTCGTTTCCACGGCAAAGCTTGATATTCAAAGCAGCGGCAATTTTGTTTCTGCAGAATCATCAGTCCCCAAAGCCCCTCCGCCGCAGCTTACCGCGATGCTGCAACTAGCAGTTCGACATCGGCACAAAGCCGGTACAGCAATTAACGTCCAAGGCTGAGATCGTCAAAGCGAGTCGAATGACAAAGTTGCCATTGTGTTGACGGTCAGCCCTTCACCCTTGAACCCGCAGTAACTGACGTGTCCTGATGGCGGAACTTCGCGACGATTGGTGAAGACGGCGCCGCGCCCGAGTTGCCGAATTCGAGAAATCTATTGCCGCCGTCAGCTTTTCGTCAGGGGACCGGGCTAGTCAGGCGCTGCCCGAAAGTTCCCTGGGCAGCCCCACGAAGCTCCTTCACCGGGTCATGCGCGACCAGGTGGAAAGGCAACGTCGTAGCGTTTGGTGAATATCGTGCCTCGCGCGCTATACTTCATCGGCAGCGTCGGGCGCGAAGGGCGATACCGGGCGAGATGCCGGAAGGACAATACAACGTCGAGGATGGATACGTACTTCTTAACAAGTTCAAAGATAGTGGCGTTGTGAATCAGGTCGCCTTTGATAACGACGATGATCGCCCCCCTGTCGCGAAACGATACTTGAAAGACGCAGGACGTTTGCAGGATCCTGGAGCCGCCTTAGCGGATTGCTTGAGCCGATATTGGCCGTCACAAATCTGGCATCTGAAAACACAAGCGGGCGCGCTCTACCATCCGCGATACCCCCGCTGTTCCTGAAGGAGTTGTAATGGCCCACTATGCCGTCACGGCAGACGATGCCGATGTATATCTGTCATTTGCCGCCGAGCTCGCGGACTCAGTCAGGCCCATCGTGCTGTCCTATTTTCGCACGTCGCTGGACGTCCTCGCCAAGTCCGATGCTAGCCCGGTGACGATCGCCGATCGAGCCGTCGAGTTGCGTCTCAGGGAAAGGATCGAGGCGCGCTTTCCGGAGCATGGCATCATCGGCGAAGAGATCGGAGCCAAGCCCGGCGTCGCATTCACCTGGATCGTCGACCCGATCGACGGCACCAAGAGCTTTATCAGCGGCTTTCCCTTGTTCGGGACGCTGATCGCGTTGAGTTATCAGCAGCAGCCGTTCTGCGGCGTGATCGACATCCCCTTTACCGGCGAGCGGTGGATGGCGAAGCCCGGCGTGGCGCGGTTTGGCGATGGATTGGTTCGGACCAGCGCATGCGAGCGCGTCGCCGACGCGAGCTTCTACACCACATCGCCTGACATGTTCCGCAAAGACGAGATGGAGGCATTCGAGCGGCTGTCGCGAGTTGCGCGGATGCGCCGGTTCGGCGGTGATTGCTACATCTATGGCCTGCTTGCGTCGGGACACTGCGATATCGTTCTCGAAACGGGGCTTCAGCCATATGACTACATGGCGCTGGTTCCCATCGTGCAGGGCGCCGGCGGCTGCATCACCGATTGGGAGGGATGCCCGCTGTCGATTCACTCGGAAGGGCGCATCTTGGCAACCGCAACGCCGCGGCTTCATTCCGAAGCGCTCGCCTTGATCCAGAGATAACTACCGATCATGCCTCCTACAGGACGCATCGGAGGGACGGTCGTTCGCCCTTGCTGACCTTAGGGATCTGATGGCCAAGGCGACGCCCGAGAGGACGGGCGATCAGCCCGTCGGCATCGCCGCTGACGGCCCGGGAACTGGGACTTGCGGCCTGCAACAGCTTGTAGCGCTTAGTTCGCGCAACGCGCCTCAAGCGCATCGACGAAGGCGCGATCCCAGCGACCCTCGCGGATCGCATCGATGGTGCCTTGCTCTTTGCGCTCCTGCGCCAATGCTTTCTCAATGACCGTTACGGCCAGAGCCGGCGGAAATGCCAGCAGGCCGTCTTGGTCGCCGACGATGATGTCACCCGCGTTCACTGGCATGCCGCCGACGGTGATCGGAACGTTGATCGCTCCCGGACCGTCCTTGTAGGGACCACGATGGGTCACGCCGCGCGCGTACACGGGAAAAGTGCGTGCACGGATTTCCGTAACATCGCGAATGGCGCCGTCGAGCACCATGCCGGCAAGCCCGAGTGAGGCTGCGGCGAGCGTCATGATGCCGCCGACCAGTGCGTTGGAGATGTCGCCGCCGGCGTCAACAACCATCACGTCGCCGGGACGGCAGAAGTCGTAGGCACGAAGGATGGCGAGGTTGTCGCCGCCGCGCGTCTTCACCGTCACCGTGGTGCCCACCATCGGCGCCGGCGAGTGATAGGGGACTAGGCCGGTGCTGCCGCAGTTGCGGTGCAGCTGATCGCTGAGCAGGGCGACCGCGATGGTCCGCAGTTTTGCGATCACCGCGGGATCGGCTTGCGGGGCCGAGGGATTTTTTTCGATGCCGGTGTTTGACATGAGGTGCTTTCGATCGGGATGCTAGCGGAGTTCGGAGACAGCGTGAGCGATGCGGTTGATGCCATCGTCGAGCACATCGAGCGACGCGGCGATCGAGATGCGGAAGTACGGCGATAAGCCATAGGCGCTACCTTGGACCACGGCGACGCCAACGCTTTCGAGCAGGTACATCGCGACGTCGCCGTCGGTTTCGAGGTGCGCACCGGCCGGAGTTTTTCGACCGATCAACCCTGCGCAATTGATGTAGAGATAGAACGCGCCGTCGGGCGGCAGGCAGCTCAAGCCCTCGATCTGGTTGATCCGCGTCAGCATGCGATCGCGGCGGGTACGGTAGATCGCGACGCTTTCGGTGACGAAGCCCTGATCGCCGTTGAGCGCTTCGACCGCGGCAGCCTGACTGACCGAGCAGGCGTTGCCCGCGGCCTGGGACAGTAGCGTGTTCAGCGCACCGATCAGATCGGGGGGGCCGGCAATCCAGCCGATCCGCCAGCCGGTCATCGCGTAGGTCTTCGACACGCCATTGACCGCAAGCACGCGGTCTGCGAGTTCGGAAGCAGCGTTCAGCAGGTGCGGCGTTGTGCGGCCATCGAAGCGGATGTGCTCGTAGATGTCGTCCGTCATGACCAGCACATGAGGATGCCGTACGAGAATATCGGCCAGCTTGCGATATTCCGCCGCCGAGTAGCTTGCGCCCGTCGGATTCGACGGCGAGTTGATGATCAGCCATCGCGTCTTGTTCGTGATGGCAGCCTCGAGTTGCTCCGGCGAGATCTTGAAGCCTTGGCTTTCCGGGCAGGCGACAATCTTCGGAACGCCCTCGCAGGCGATCACCATGTCGGGGTAGGAGACCCAGTAGGGAGCCGGGATGATCACCTCGTCGCCGGCCTCGATCGTCGCCTCCAGCGCGCTATAGATGCCGCTCTTGCAACCGTTGGTGACAATGATGTCGGAAGGTGCGTAGACGAGGTTGTTCTCGCGCTTCAGTTTGGCTGCAATCGCCTCGCGCAGATCGACGGACCCTGGCAACATCGTATAGCGGGTGGCGCCCTTGTCCATCGCCTTTGAGGCCGCGGTGCGAATGTTCGCAGGCGTATCGAAGTCCGGCTCGCCGACGACAAGGCTGACGATGTTCCGGCCCTCTCGCTTCAGCGCCGTTGCCCGATCGGCTGCCGCCGAGCTGGGCGAGGGCTTGATGCGCCTGACCCGTGCGGAAATACGAGGATGGTTCATAGTGATTGACCCTGGCTAAGCGAGGTGCGACGCTAGAGATTGAGCCCGGCCCTGGCCAACACGAGTTCAATCTGGCCTGATAGGCATATCTTATGGATGCTCTGCTCGGGTCTGGAGCAGACGGCAGTCTGAGGAGAGGACGTGAATCTCAGGCGACTGCAGTACTTCGTGAAGATCGTCGACGTCGGCAGCCTGACGCAAGCGGCCGATGTGCTGCATGTGGCGCAGCCAGCGCTCAGTCAGCAGCTCGCGACCCTCGAAGGCGAGGTGCGTCAGCAGCTTCTCGTGCGCACCAAGAGCGGCGTAGTGCCGACCGAGGCCGGAAAAGTGCTGTATCGCCACGCCCAGCTCATCCTGCGGCAATGCGACCAGGCGCGTGCCGACATGAACGCGGCCGCAAAGAATATCTCCGGCGCCGTTGCGGTGGGACTCGCGCCAGGGACTGCCGCGGCAGGACTGGCTCTGCCGCTGCTGCGCACCGTGCGGGCGCGGCACCCCGGTATTTTGCTCTATTTGAACGAGACCTACGGCACCACGCTTTCCGAGCTCGTGATGAATGGCCGCATGGACCTGGCGGTTCTCTACGGCGGCAAGACCGCCGTCCACGGCCTCTCATTCCAGCCACTGCTGCGGGAGCCGCTTTACCTTGTCGGCCGCGGCAGCATGGTGGCGCCACCGGCCGAGGTGCCGCTCGCGATGATCGTTGACACCGAGCTCTACCTCGCGCGTCCCTATAATGTCGTCCGCAAGATGGTGAATGACGCTTTCGCGGCCATCGGCAAGGTGCCGAAGGTCATCGCGGAAATCGAATCCGCCAGCACGCTGACGGCCGTGATCTCCGATGGCCTTGGTGCCACCATCCTGCCCGAATCGATGGCGCGGCAGGTCGCGTCCTCCTGCGATGCCTGGCAATCCTGCATCATCGAACCCGTGATCGAGGCGCCGCTGGCGCTGTGCCAGTCCGATCATTTGCCGCTCTCCGAACCGGCACAGGCGATCAAGGAAATCCTGCTGGAGCTTGTGGCCGGCTTGCCGGGCAATCTGATTGCGCATGATGAGCGGTCTCAGAAGGCGTCATAGCGGTCCCTTATAGGGGCAAAGCCAATCCGTCTTGGTCGGCAGGAATCGATGGCGCTAGCGTCCATCCAGGCGCGACGGCCGCGCCAGGCCACGATCCCCGAACTGGCGGCGCTGCATGGACCTGAACCGTCTAAAGACTCTGATCGATGCGATGGCTGCGTCTGATCTGAACGAGATGGAGTTCAGCGAAGACGGCTGGTCGCTCAGGCTGGTTCGTCGGGCGCAGCCGGACGATATGGCTCGGGTACCGGTCAAGGCCGCCCGATCCACGCGAGCCAGACAGTTGCCAACTCGCGCCGAACCCGAAGCGGCGCCGAACAGAGAAGCGAAGATCGCAGCGCCCTTGTTCGGCATTGTGCATCTGCAACCGGCGCCGGATGCATCCGTCTTCGTTTCGGTCGGTCAGACCGTGACGGCTGGAACCCCACTCTGTGTCATCGAGGCAATGAAGATGTTCCACGAAGTTCGCGCCGAACGGGATGGCACGGTGTCGGCGATTTTGGTTGTCTCCGGTCAGGAAGTCGAGGCCGGCCAAGAACTGATAAGGTTCGCGTGAGCCCATGTTTGGATCGGTTCTCATAGCCAACCGGGGAGAGATTGCCCTACGTATCCAGCGGACCTGCCGGCGTCTCGGATTGCGAACGATCGTGGTCCATTCCGAGACCGATCGAGGGGCGCCGTATGTGTGTCAGGCTGACCTTGCTCTGTGCATCGGACCCGCCGCGGCGGCGCAGAGCTACTTGAACCAGAAAGCGATTCTGTTTGCGGCCGAGGTCAGCGGAGCCGAGGCGATCCACCCGGGCTACGGATTTTTGTCTGAGAATGCCGGCTTTGCCGAGCAAGTCGAGGCCGCGGGCCTGACATTCATCGGTCCGACCGCCGCGAGCATGCGCGTTATGGGTGACAAGATCGCGGCCAAGCGCGCCATGAGAGCGGCGGGCGTTCCGTGCGTCCTCGGTCCCGATGCGGCCCTGACTGACGATCTTGATGTCGTGCGCGCGGTCGCAGGCGAGATCGGCTATCCCGTGATCCTGAAAGCCGCCGGGGGCGGGGGCGGTCGCGGCATGCGGATAGTCGAGAGCGAAAGTGGCTTGCGCGACGCGCTGCTCCTGACACGGGAAGAAGCGCGGCGGGCGTTTGGCAACAGCGCAATCTATGTCGAGAAATTCTTAGGGCATCCGCGCCACGTCGAAATCCAGGTGATCGCCGATACACACGGTAACGCGGTCTGGCTTGGTAGCCGCGATTGCTCACTCCAACGCCGTCATCAGAAGGTGATCGAGGAGGCGCCAGCCCCGCAGATCGAAGATGGGCTGGTCCGCGAAATCGGCGAGCGCTGCGCGGAGGCTTGTCGGCAAATCGGCTATCGCGGCGTCGGCACTTTCGAATTCCTGGTCGAAGATAATTCGTTCTACTTCATCGAGATGAATACGCGCCTCCAGGTCGAACATCCCGTCACCGAGATGACCACCGGGATCGATCTCGTCGAGGCTCAGATCCGCGTGGCGCAGGGTGAAAGGCTGCCGTTCAGGCAGGGCGATATCGCCTGTCGCGGTCATGCCTTCGAGTGCCGCATCAATGCCGAAGACCCGGACAGTTTTGTGCCGTCACCCGGTGTGATTGATACCTGGCAGATGCCGGGCGGACCTGGCGTGCGCATCGACAGTCACGCGAGTGCCGGTTACCGCGTCTCGCCATATTACGACTCGCTGCTCGGCAAGCTTATCGTCCATGGCACGACACGCGATGAGGCGTTGGCCCGTTTGCGGGTGGCGCTCGACGAGGCGCGGATCGAGGGGATTGCAACAAACCTGCCGCTGCACCGGCGCCTTGTCGCCGATCCCGATTTTATCCGCGGTGGCGTCAGTATCCACCATCTCGAGACGAAACTTCGGTTGAGTAGGCAGCCATGACGACGGACCGGCCTCGCACAAGCCTGCTCGGGACGACGGCGCTGCTGTTCGAGGCGCCCGGCGAGACCACGCTCGAAACGCAGCGGCTGATTTGGGCCTTAGCACACGAGGCAGCCGGATTTCCCGGTGTGCGCGAGGCTGTGCCAGGCATGAACAACCTCATGCTGGCCTTTGTCGAGCCACCGCGACGACCGGAAGAGATCGAGCAAGGGCTCGTCGAACTCTGGGACGTCATCGAGCCGCTTCCGATTGCCGGGCGTTGCATCGATCTGCCCGTCACCTATGGCGGAGAAGCCGGGCCGCATATGGCCGATGTCATCGAGCACACCGGCATGAGCATCGATGAGATCGTCGAACGCCACAGTGCGCCTACCTACACCGTATTCGCGCTCGGAAGTCACCCCGGCTATTGCTATCTCGGCGGCATGGATGGGCGCATCGCGACGCCGCGCCGCAAGGTGCCGGTGCTCAGGATTCCGGGAGGAGCCGTGTCGATAGGCGGTAGCCAGACCGGCGTGTCTGCCTCGGACGGACCGAGCGGGTGGAATACGATCGGCAGCACGCAGGTCCCATTCTTCGATGTCGATCGTAGCCCGCCCGCGCTGCTTCAGCCAGGCGACAGCATCCGCTTCAGGGTTGTCAGGGTGCTGCGATGATCAAAATCTTGTCAGCAGGCGCGCTTGCGACGGTCCAGGATCTCGGTCGTACCGGTGGGCTAAATCTCGGCGTCGGGATATCGGGCGCCATGGACGCGCTCGCCCTTGTCGGAGGCAATATCCTGCTGCGCAACGAGGAGAACGCCGCAGCCATCGAGATTCCGGTTCTTCCCTTCAAGGTTCGCTTTGAGCGCTCAACCGTTTTTGCCGTCACCGGCGCCGACTGTGCGGCGAGGATTGGTGAGACGCCGGTATTGCCGTGGTGGGCGCATCGCGCCGAAGCGGGGCAGGTGCTATCGCTGTCGCTTCCCAAGCAGACCACATGGCGCGCGAGCCGCGCCTATCTGTGCGTCGCCGATGGTATTGACGTGCCGGCTGTGCTCGGCTCACGCAGCACGCAGTTGAGAGGCTCATTTGGTGGCCACGAGGGGCGGCCGCTCCGCGATGGCGACAAACTGCCGACCGGACATTCGAGCGGCCGAGCCGTTCCCGGCTTCGGTCTGGTCCCGCCCGGGCTGGCGCTCCCGCTCGAGACCGACGGCGTGCCCGCCGTTCGCGTGCTGCCGGCCGCCGAATACGACTGCTTCACGAAGTCATCGCACGGTGCGTTATGGTCGACCGCCTGGAAGATCACCCCGCAGAGCGACCGCTATGGCTACAGGCTTGCCGGCCCTGAGCTCATCCCACTGCGTCCGCTGGAATTGCGCTCACATGGCATCGTGCCCGGCGTCATTCAGGTGCCTCATGGCGGCCAGCCCATCATCCAGATGCGCGATGCACAGCCCTCCGGCGGCTATCCCAAAATCGGCACGGTGATCGAGGCAGACCTCTGGCGCCTCGGCCAGGCCCCGATCGGGAGCAGCGTCCGCTTCATCCGCTGTAGCTGGGATGAAGCGCTGAGCGCCTCGGCGGAAGTCCGCCGCTGGCTTGCCAACGCCCGTCGTCTCGTCGAGCTTAATTGCGGCGAAGGACGTGGCCGGTGAGCAATCCTCTCGATCACGTCGATCAGTTGAGTGTCTGGCTCCAGGACGCCGACCTCGCGCTGCTCGAGCTGCGCGGTCCGAGCGCCTCGTTGCGCCTGGTCAACGACGGCGCAGTGGTGCGTGTCGTTGAAGGTGAGGCGACCTCGCCCGTCGACGCACCGTCAATGACCCTCCGCGCGCCGTCGCCGGGAATTTTTTTCGATCGGCATCCGCTTCACGAGCGTGCAATCGCCTTGGCCGACCCCAATGTCAGGGCTGGCGAGCCTCTCGGCTTCCTGCAAATCGGTCCTTTGCTTCTAGCCGTGGCTGCCCCGCTGTCGGGAATGGTGACCGATGTGCTGATCGCCCACGGCACCGTCGTCGGCTACGGCGAGCCGCTGTTCCTACTACGTCCGATTGGAGGTGAGACAGCATGAAGATCGATCTCAATGCCGATATGGGCGAAGGTTTTGGTCCGTGGTCCATGGGCAATGACGAGGCGCTGCTCGACCTCGTATCTTCGGCCAACGTCGCGTGCGGTTTTCATGCGGGTGATCCCCTGATCATGCAGCGCACGGCGGAGCGCGCCAGGGCGTGCGGCGTCGATCTTGGGGCTCACGTCGGGTTTCCCGACCGTCAGGGATTTGGCCGACGCGTGATGCAGATCGACCCCACCGAGCTCGCCGCCATGGTCACTTACCAGCTCGGCGCACTCGATGGCATCGCGCGGGCCGTCGGGCATCGCGTCACGCATATGAGCTTTCACGGCGCGCTGGGCAACATTGCAGCGGCCGACGCCGAACTTGCCCTGCCATTGGTTCGCGCGGTCGCCGCATTCGATCCCGATCTCCTGATCGTCTCCTCGAGCAGCCGCGCCATCGAGGGTGCGGCGGCGCAGTGCGGTATCAGGGTCGCCACGACCTTCCTGGCTGACCGGGCCTACGACGACCATGGCTTGCTGGTTTCCAGGGCAAAGCCCGGCGCCGTCATTCATGACGCCGGGGTGGTCGCCGAGCGGGTCAAGCGTCTGCTGCGTGACGGCGTTGTTATTGCCGCCAGCGGAAAAGCGCTAGCCATGCCGGTCAAATCAATCCTGTTGCACGGGGATACCCACGGCGCCGTCGAGCTGGCCCGAGGGATTCGGGCCTCGATCGAGGCTGCCGGCGGCGAGATCGTGCCGGTTTCCCGGCTTGTGGCGGACTCCGGCGGACCGGGTAGGTGATCATAAGGGGACCTTATCTCGCCACATTTAATCCCTCTTGGCAGGAAAGTTGCGCGATCGTTTAACGTGTTGGAAAGGTGAGGACCCCCATGCCATTCTCCGATTACAGGACCGCTCTCGTAACCGGTGCCTCGTCTGGCATCGGCTTGGCTGTGGTCGAGCGCCTGGCGCGCGAGGGCCTGAAGGTTCATGCGCTCGCACGGTCCGCGGGTGCGCTAAGAGCTTTGGCCGCTCGCACCGGCTGCATCTCCCATGCGATCGACGTTAGAGATATTGCGGCTGTCACCATGCTTGCTCAGCGTATTGAGGTCGACGTGCTCGTCAACTGCGCGGGGGTTGACCGGCCGAAGAAGTTTCTGCAGTCCGATCCGGACGACATTGATCTTCTGGTCGACGTCAACCTGCGTGCGATCCTGCATCTCTGCCGTCTTCTCGTGCCGGGCATGGCCCAGCGCGATCGCGGTCATGTGGTGAACATCACGTCGATTGCCGGCGCTTACAACTTTGCGGGCAATTCGAGCTATCACGCGACCAAGGCGGCCGTCAGCATGCTGACCAGTCAGCTCAGGGTCGATTGCTTCGGCAAGCGCGTGCGCGTCACCGAGATCTGCCCCGGCAGGGTGGCAACCGATATCTTCGCCCATGTCCACGGCGACAGCGCCGAAACGCGCGCGAACTTCATCGAAGGCTTTGAACTGCCCGAGGCAAAGGACATTGCCGATGCAATCGCGTTTGCGATTGCGGCTCCGGTCGCGGTGAATGTCGGCTACATCGAGATCACACCGACCTTGCAAGTGCCGGGTGGCTTGTCGACCACGCGCCCCGAGGGTTTTCCAAAACCCATTCTGCCGACCTAGAGGAGGGGCGCGCGATGAAGGGTTTCGACCTCATGGCCGTCCTGCTCAATCCGGAGTTCAGCCGGATGCTGGTCCATGGGGTGAAGATGACCTTCATCGTCTTCATCGGCTCGTGGCTTCTGGCGATGAGTCTTGGAATGATCCTGCTTGCGATCCGAATGCTGCCGGGCCGGATCGCCAGCGGTTTTGTCGCGATCTACGTCTCCTACCATCGCAATGTGCCGACCTTGGTGCAGCTCATGCTCTGGTATTTCGGCATTTCGAGCTTGCTGCCGGACTCGGTCCAAATGTGGCTCGGCGATCACAACGGCGAAGCGTTGTTCGCCATCATTGCCTTGGGGTTGTGCCAGGCGGCGTATTTCAGCGAGGATCAGCGCTCTGGTCTACGCGCTGTGCCGAGGGGGCAGTGGGAAGCGGCGCGTGCGCTGGGGCATAGCTACGTCGGAGCGATGGCCTACATCCTGCTGCCGCAGGCCGTTCGCAACGCGATGCCGGCGCTGGTGAGCCATACCGTCTCCTTGTTCAAGAACTCCAGCCTTGCGATGGCGATCGGCGTCGCCGAGCTGACCCACGCCGTCAAAGAGGTCGAGAACCAAAGCTTTCGTCCGTTCGAGACCTACCTGATTGCCACGATCGTCTATCTCGTCTGCTCGTTGCTGCTGATGTGGCTTGGTCACCATCTGGAGCAACGCAGCCGCATGGCCGGAGTGATGTGATCATGTCGCTGCTCCCGAGCATGATCGACCTTGTCAGGGACAACTGGCTGTTGCTGCTCGTCGGCCAGTATCCGAACGGCCCGCTTGGGGGTATCGCGGCCACCCTCATTCTCTCCGTCCTCGGCATTGCCTTGGCCTTTCCGCTGAGCGTTGTGATGGCGCTGGCCAGCCTATCGCCGTGGCGGGCGCTGCGCTGGCCGGTCATGGGCTTGGTCTACATGACCCGCGGCGTGCCACTGCTTCTGATCATTTTGTGGGTCTATTTCGTGCTGCCGCTGATGATCGGCCATAGCGTGCCGGCGTACGCGACCATGCTGGTCACGCTGGTCGGCTATGAAGCCGCATTCCTGAGCGAGATCGTGCGAGCCGGAATTCAGGCATTGCCAACAGGCCAGATGGACGCCGCCCGCGCGCTCGGGCACAGCCGTCTCGGGGCGATGCGCTACGTGATTCTGCCGCAGGCGCTGTTCAACATGATCCCGAGCATTCTCAGCCAGTTCGTCTCCACCATCAAGGAAACGACGCTCGGCTACATCATCAACGTCCCCGAGCTCACCTTCGCGGCCGGCCAGATCAACAACCGGCTACTGACCAAGCCGTTCGAAGTCTATTTCCTCCTTGCCATCAGCTACTTCATCGTGTGCTGGACCTTGACGCAGGCCATCAGCATGGTCGAGCGGCGGATAACCGCGCGCCGGACCGCAGGCCCGGTTGCCGTGTCTGCACTGCCTGCCTTACCCGCAAGCGCATCAGGGACATGACCATGTCGCATGAACCTCCATCCCGGGATGCCGATCCGATGATCAAATTCGTCGCCGTGCACAAATTTTTTGGGGCACTCGCCGCGCTGACCGACGTTAACGCCGAGGTGAAGAAGGGCGAGGTGGTGGTGGTCTGTGGGCCGTCCGGCTCGGGGAAATCGACGCTCATCCGCACCGTCAACAGGCTCGAGGAAATTCAGTCGGGCTCGGTGCTGTTCGAGGGCAAGGACGTTCACGGCAAGTTGGGTGGCACGGCGCTGAATCACTTGCGGAGCCGGATCGGATTCGTTTTCCAGAGCTTCAATTTGTTTCCACATTTGAGTGCGCTCGACAACGTCATGCTTTCGCCGATCAAGGTGAACGGCGTCAAGCGCAGCGAGGCGCGCGAAACGGCACTTCGCCTGCTGGATCGCGTCGGACTCGCGACCAAAGCCCAGAACTATCCGGGCCAGCTCTCCGGCGGACAGCAGCAGCGCGTCGCGATCGCGCGTGCGCTCGCCATGGAGCCGCCGGCGATGCTGTTCGACGAACCGACCAGCGCGCTCGATCCGGAGATGGTGGGCGAGGTGCTTTCCGTCATGCGCGGGCTTGCACGCGACGGAATGACCATGATGTGCGTGACCCACGAGATGAACTTCGCGCGCGATGTCGCCGATCGCGTCTGGTTCATGGACGCCGGAAGGGTGCTCGAGACGGGAGCTCCGGTCGACTTCTTCCGCTCACCGCGACATCCCCGTGCGCAGCGTTTTCTGTCGGACCTGCACACAAGGTGAGCGCGCTGACTTGATGTGACCAATCTGGAGGAGTGAACACAAATGTCTTTCAAGAATCGTTCGATCGGCTTGGTGGCCGCGATCGTAGGCCTTGCTGGGATCGCGTCAACGGCCTGCGCTGACCAGCTCTCGGACATCATCCAGCGCAAGGAGCTGCGCTGCGGAACCTTCGCGGACGTTCCGCCATTTGCGGCGCCGGATGCCAAGACACGTGAGATGGTGGGCTTTGACGTCGACCTCTGCAAGGTGATCGCCCAACACTGGGGCGTTGTCGCCAAGGTCACGCCGCTCTCGGTCGAGGCACGCGTGCCAGAGGTCAAGCTCGGTCATGTCGACATCACGGTGGCGAACCTCGCCTACACGCTGGGCCGCGCCGAGCAGATCCAGTTTTCCGATCCCTATTACATCGCCAAGGAAATGCTGGCAGTGAAGGCGGGCGACCCCGGGACCGCCAAAGCCGACTTCAAGGGCAAGCGCCTGGCATCGACCAAAGGATCGACGTCGGAACTCGCGATCAAGATGAACGAATCCGACCCGCTGACTTTCGTCGATACCGGTTCGGCCTTCATGGCGGTTCAACAGAACAAGGCAGTCGGAATGGTGGCGAATACCATGACCATTACCAAGCTCGTCAGCCAGTCCAAGGAGGCGGGGCAGCCGCTGAAGATGATCGAGGAGCCCATGGTGCTTCAGCCGATCGGCATCGGCATGAAGAAGGACGAGCCGGCACTGCTCGCGAAGGTCAACGAGACCCTGCTCGAGATGGACAAGGCTGGGGAGATCAACCAGATCTGGGACAAGTGGCTCGGTCCGAGCACCGAATTCAAGATGACACGTACCGACAAGGTCGCGCCACTGAGCCAGCTGAAGTTCACGCCGCTCCCATGAGCGGGGAAGCGAAGTTCGTGGCTAGCTTCCCCGCGGCATCGCCGTCTTCTTGGCCGTGCCGATCATGACTTGCGTGTTCGCTGGTAGCGTTCTGGAAGGAATTGCATGCCTTGGGGAGGCATCTCTCGCATCCCCATACCGCTCGTCATGGACCATTTCTGCAGTCGTAGCTCCGTGCCAAGTACCTATCACCTCCAATATAATGCGGGTAGTTGGGATAGCGGCACATCGGACGGGACGCCTTCAGAGCAAAGGGCGGCGTGGCTTCCTTCACCGTCTGGATCAACGCGTCGGCCGGCGCGATGCCGTCGCTGGCCCAGTGGTCGAGCGGGTCGAGCAAGTCGACCATGGTCGGAATCGCGATGCCGTCCGGCACGGTTGCGCCGTTGCCGGTGTGGGTGGAGCCAGGCGAAAGATAAAGACGCGCCGAGCCATCTACTGTGGCCTGACCCAGTTTGGCCACGACCGACTGGAAATAGTTGATACCAGCGAGTGGGCTCTGCGCAAGGTCGGCCAGGTTCTCTCGCATGATCAGCTTGCCGCCATGGGCGAAGAACGCCGACAGATCGGGATTGGTGGAATCGAGCAACTTCGAGAGCTCCTCGACGCGGGCGTGGAGATTTTCCGGACGATAGCTCCGCACATCGAACTTGTCGTCACGTGCGATCATGAAGCGCACGGCATTCACGCCGTAGATCCAATGTTGCGAAGCCGTAGCCACATCTACTGGGTCGGTTGGCGGGGCCGTGCCGACAACCCAGCGTGCCATGGTGGATCGGTCGGGGTCGGGTGTCGTCTCGTTACCATAGAGCCATTGCGGATAGTCGGCGATGCCATTCGCCATCGCGAACGGGAAGGGATGCGGCGCATGAACCGCCTGGATGGAGGCGATCTGCGGATCCGACAGGCAGTTGTCGCCCGTATCTGTTCCACCAGGGCAGCGCAATGCGGCGAGGTTCACTTTGGGCTGGCAGGCGAATGTATTGCTGACGATACCATCGCGCAGGCCGTCAAGCTCGTCGCAAGCTTCCATCACGAACTTCGCCAGCATCTCCGTCTTTGCTGGATTGAGCCAGCCGCCGTCGAAGTGCGGCAGCACGTTCGGGATGTAGGACTGGAAGAGCATAGACAACTGCACTACCGGAACGACGCTGACGACGCCGTCATAATCGACCGGAAAGCGCTGAGCCATGGTGAGCCCTTCGCGGCCGCCTTCGGAGCCGCCGAAATAGTAGATCCTCGCCGGCCGCCTACGATAGAGCAGTTCGCTCAAAACTACGGCGACGTCGCGCACCTTTTTGTAGGATGCATAAGCATAGTTGGTCAGCATTTCGTCGTTGAGACCGAACTTGCCGATGGAGTCGCGCGGGAAGCTCGCGGCCTGGTGACCGGAATCGGTGCCGAGCGTGGCATAACCACGCACGATCGGCAGCACCTCGTCAGGCGCAGCATCGCGGAGGGGCGCAAGACCCGTGATCAGTGTGCCATTGTAGCCGCCACCCCCATATTGCAACAGCTTGCCGTTCCAGGCGACCGGCAAATTGAGCTCAAAGTTGATCAGCTGCGCCGACGGATCAACCGGGGAGATGCTGCCCAGTACCTTGCAGAAGTCGGGCGTCGCGGGCGTCTTAGCCTGCGCTGCAGCGCGGACGAAGCTTGCAGAAGCGACGACGGTGTTCCCGCTGGGAAGCCCGATCAACGTGGCTGGAATAGTCCTATCGGCCAGTCCCATGCAGGCGCGCTGAAATGCCTCGTCGGCGACTGAGGGGCCGCCGGTCAGCAGCACAACGAGCGCGCCAAGCGCGAGACTGTAAGCAGCGGCCGATCGGTGCCGCCTTGCGCGAGCAGGGCGGCCGTTCTTTCTGCCTATCACCATTCACTTCCTCGTTGTGGTTCTAGCGCGGAGCCCGATGCACGCGTTACTTCTCCCGCTAACCTGCCAACGTGTCAAATGTCTGAGATAGGCTTAGATAGCAGATCTCTTCGGTACGCTTCAGATGACCACCGTAATCTCCGGCATAGTCTCTCCGTCGCGAAGTCATGGGCCCCGCAGTCACCGCGTGTCTGCCAACCCTCGGCAATGTCCTTTACTAAATCCCTTCTTGTCGCGAGACGTCGGTTTTTGGGGATGGTGGGAAGTTAAACGCCGGATAGGGATGTCCGACCGCCTGCGTCGGAACCCCCCCCTCGCTGGCTGCAAGCTCCGCGATCCAAACTGTGACATCAACACGAGATTTTAAAACGCGGAGTGAGGGCTTAGCCAGGGCTTGACTCGCCGGAGAAAATTAGTCTAGTTATGCAAGTAACGGGTGAGCCCGACCTTCGTCGGTTGCCCAAGCCCGTCTCAGCCCAGAGAGGCAACGTGGAGGAAATTCGTATCGAGAGGCGGGACGGCGTTGCGCACGTGGTTCTAAACCGCCCAGCGATAAGGAACGCGGTCACGCTTGATATGTGGCGACAGCTCGCTGACATTTTCTCGGGCTACACCAGCGACCGGAATGTTCGCGGGGTCATTCTGAGTGGGGCGGGCAAGGACTTTTCCGTTGGCGCCGACATCTCCGAATTCGATCGCATCCGAGAAGACCGTCATCAGGCTGTGGCGTACGAAGTCGCAGTCGATGCCTGCTCGGGGGCAATTGCTGCGCTGGGAAAACCCGTCGTCGCGGCGATCGCCGGTTACTGCCTCGGGGGCGGCTGCCATCTCGCGCTCGCCTGCGATTTCCGATTCGCCAGCCGCACCGCAACAATCGGGATCCCGTCAGCCAAGCTTTCTATTGTCTACGGGGTGAACAGCGTTCAGCGGCTCCTGGCACTCACGGGGCTGTCGAATGCAAAGCGGATCCTTTATTCAGCCGACCGCTTCGGAGCAGAAGATGCCCTCCGACTAGGCTTGATCGACGAGCTTCACGAAGACGCCGTCGCAGCTGCAGAGGAGTTCCTGCGGCGCCTGTCCGTCAACGCGCCACTCTCGATCTCCGGTGCCAAGTTCATGTTGAACGGTCTTTCGATGGGTAACGGCGCGCTGGATCTCGCGGCGGCACAGCGGCTCGTCGACGAAGCGTCTGACAGTAGGGACTTCAAGGAGGGCCGCGACGCCTTCGTGCAGAAGAGACCACCACGCTTTCGCGGAAATTAATTCGGGATGGGGAAGGTTGGAGAAGGCCCATGAAGCCTGCCAAGTTTGACTATGTCTCGCCATCAACGGTCGAGGCCGCGATCGAAGCGCTTGTCGCCTCGAACGGAGAAGGGAAACTGCTGGCCGGCGGTCAGAGCCTTCTGCCACTCTTAAACTTCCGGATGGCGCGACCTTCGGTTCTGATCGATCTTAACCGCATCGGCGGGCTTTCCTACATTGAGCATCGGGAGGGGCGGATTGCGGTCGGGTCGCTAACGCGACATCGTGACCTGGAGCACTCGCCACTCATCGCTGCGAAGCTTCCGGTCATGTCGGCGGCGATGCGGCACGTGGCTCATCTGGCCATACGCAATCGGGGTACGATCGGCGGCAGCTTGTCCCATGCGGATCCTGCCGCCGAACTGCCGATGCTAGCAGTATTCTATGATGCAATGATATCCATTCGAGGACCGAATGGGCTTCGGAAGGTCGCTGCGGAGCAGTTCTTTGTCGATGCTCTGACGAATTGCCTGCAGCCGGACGAAATCGTCACCGAAGTCGATTTTCCAGTTCTTGATCAGGACGGGTGGGCATTCGAAGAAGTCGCCCGCCGCTTCGGCGATTTCGCGCTGGCTAGCATCGCTCTATCAGTCCGCCGCGCGGGTACCAGGCTTGAGGATGCGCGCGTCGCTGTGATGGGCGTGGCCGACACTCCGCTGCGCTTGAAGGCAGCCGAGCGGGAGCTCGTTGCATTGCCGCTCGACGACCAGGCTCCGGAACTCTTTTCCGACATCGTCGCGTCGAAGATTTCGCCAAACGACGATCTTCATGCATCGGGGGAGTACCGCGTCCATCTCCTAAAAGAGCTGTCCAGGCGCGCATTGCGCAAAGCACTCCGACAAAAGGAGAAAGCAGCATGACGGAGATCTCGGTCAGAGTGAACGGAGAGTGTTACAACGTCGCGGACGTTGAACCGCGCATGTTGTTGTCCGACTTTTTGCGCGATCGGCTGGGCCTCACCGGTACGCATGTCGGCTGTGAGCACGGTGTCTGCGGCGCCTGCACCATTCTCGTGAATGGCGATAGCGCGCGCTCCTGCCTTATGCTGGCAGTCCAGACGGATGGCGCCGAAATTGTAACCATCGAAGGACTTGGCTCGCCCGACGAGCTCAACGTCTTGCAAGCGCAGTTCCGTGAGCATCACGGACTCCAGTGCGGCTATTGCACGCCGGGCATGCTGATGACCGGCGAGGACATGCTTCGAAAGTATCCGCTGGCGACGGATGAGGACATCAGAGAGGGCCTTTCCGGCAATCTCTGCCGCTGCACAGGCTACCAGAATATCGTGACTGCGATCCGCAGTGCCGCCGCGATGCGCGCGGAGAAAAAATCATGAAGTTGAACTTTCTCACCGCCGGACACCTCCGGATGAAGAAGAGCATCTACGTGGCCGGCGCAGATCGCAACGAGACGATCGACCTTCCGGTCAGCTGTGCGCTTATCCGGCATAAGCAGGGTAGCCTTCTGTTCGACACCGGATGCCATCCGGCCGTAGTCGATGATGCTGAGGGACGGTGGGGACCGCTCGCGAAAGTCATGAGGCCGATGATGCGAGCGGAGGAGACACTCCTGGCGAGCCTGGCTTGCACGGGCCTCGGGCCTGATGACATCGACATCGTGGTCAATTCGCACTTTCACCCGGATCATTGCGGCTGCAATCAGTTCTTCCGAAAAGCGACGATTTTCGCTCACGCCAAGGAGATCGAGGCAGCGAAGGCACCTGGCGCCGATAGTGCGGGATACCTCAAAGCCGACTGGGATTACGGACACCCCATCGAGCCTGTGAACGGCGAGAAAGATCTGTTCGGTGATTCCAGCGTGGTGTTGGTTCCTCTTCCAGGCCACACCCCTGGCACTATGGGCGCACTGGTCAGCATGGACCGGGACGGCGAGTTCCTGCTTGCGTCCGATGCTGTCAGCCTACGCCAGAACCTCGATGCGGACGCAGCCCCTCGTAACACTTGGAACGTCGAGCAGCAGATGAAGACGTTCGCGGAGGTTCGCAGAATCGAGACGTCCGGCGCTACCGTGATCTGCGGACACGACTACGCGCAATGGCAAGGCTTGCGCAAAGGTGGTGAGGGCTATGAATAGAGATCACCGCGCCAACGCTTCCGACGTGCTGCGCCCCAAGAACGTCGGCGCACCGATCAGGCGTACCGAGGATCCCCGCTTGCTGGCGGGCAACGGTGAATACACCGCAGATCGCAGGCCGGATCGGCCGTTACATATCGCCTTCCTGCGCAGCGCACAGGCGCATGCCAGAATTGTGCGCGTCGGCATCGCCGCCGCTCTGAAGGCGCCTGGTGTCATCACGGTGCTGACCGCGGAGGAAATTTCCGGCGACTTCAAACCGGTCGTCCCGTTCTCTCGGACGCCGAACTACTACGCAACTCCGATTCTACCGCTTGCCTCGGGAAAAGTCCGCTATGTCGGAGAGGCGGTCGCTGCCGTCGTCGCGACCTCACGCTACCTGGCCGAGGACGCGGTCGAATTGATCGAGGTCGACTACGAACCGCTGACCCCGCTCGCGCGCGCAGAGGTGGCGGTCGCCGAGGGGGCGGCTCTGCTGCATGAGGAGGCTGGGACGAATGTCCTGATTGCTCGAGAGTTCAAGAAGGGGGATGTTGCGGCCGACCTGGCAGCTGCTGCCGTGAGGGTAGGTGGGCGCTTCGAAATGACCCGCAAGGCGGCGCTCGCGATGGAGCCGCGGAGCTATTCTGCGGAGTACGACAAGCGAAGAGACGCGCTCACGCTCTACACGTCATCGAACATTCCGGGAATTGTACGTGATGCCATTTCGGGGTCGCTGTCACTTCCAGGCCATCGCTTGAGGGTGGTCGCCCCCGACGTCGGTGGTAGCTTCGGTTCGAAGGGATCCCTTTATCCAGAAGAACTCTTGATGTGCATCGCCGCGCGCAAGCTGCGCCGGTCGATTAAATGGACGGCAGACCGGCTTGAGGACGTCAGCAGTAGCAGCCAGGCCTTTGCAGAGATCGTCGATGCCGAGATGGGCTTCGACGCTAACGGTCTGGCCATCGCGCTGAAAGCAGACGTGATCGGCGACGTGGGCGCCTTCTCGATCTATCCATGGACCTGCGGCCTGGAGCCGGTGCAGGTCGTCAGCTTTCTGCCCGGGCCCTACAAGATACGATCCTACCGCGGCGCGGTTCGCGGCGTCGCAACGTGCAAGCCCCCGACCGGTCCCTACCGGGGCGTTGGTCGGCCCGTTTCGACCTTTGTCTGCGAGCGCTTGATGGACATGGGCGCCAAGGCGCTCGGGATTGATCCGCTTGAGATCAGGCGCCGCAACCTGGTACGGAGTGAGGAATTTCCATACCGCATCGCGTCCGGCATCATTTGGGACAAGACCGGCTTCATCGAGTGCTTGGAAGCCGCCGCTGAGGCAGCGGGTTACGATCAGCTGCGAAAGCAGCAGTCGGAGGCCCGCAAACGCGGGCGACTTTTCGGCATCGGCATCGCTTCCTATGCAGAACTGACGGGGATCGGCTCTCGCATTGCGGTGGCGCCTGGTATGCCGATCAATACGGGCTCCGAAACCGCAAAGATTACAATCGATTCGACTGGAGGCATCACCGCAGCGTTCGGGGTCGCCTCCCACGGCCAAGGGCTCGAGACAACTCTGGCGCAGATCGTCGCCGACGACCTCGGTGCTCGTTTCGAAGACATTCGTGTCATTCAGGGTGATACCGACGAGGTCCCGATGTCGACGGGGACCTACGCAAGCCGTAGCGCTGTGCTCGGCGGTGGTGCCGCGAAGCACGCTTCTGAGATCCTTAAGGGAAAGGTCAAGCGAGTTGCATCGCATCTTCTGGAGACCAGCGCCGACGACCTGGAGATTTCCGAAGGCAAGGTGACCGTGCTCGGGACCGATCGCGCGGTGTCTTTCAAGCAGATCGCAAAGGCCGTCTATTCCGATATGAAGACCTTGCCGGTCGAGGCACGGGAGGAACTGACGGCGAGCTACACCTATGACCCAGTCAACGGCACAACCGCAGCAGCAACTCACATAGCTGCCGTCGAAATCGATCCGGCGACGTGCTTTGTGAAGATACACAAGTTTGTTGTCGCCGAAGATTGCGGCCAGATCATCAATCCGATGATTGTCGATGGTCAGGTTCACGGCGGCGTAGCACAAGGGATCGGCGCGGCGCTGTTCGAAGAGCTGATCTACGATGACGATGGTCAATTGCTCACCGCAAGCCTCGTCGATTACGTGATTCCGTCCGCGCCGGAAGTGCCGACCATGGATGTCGTCCACGTCCAAAGCGAGTCTGCAGTGTCCGGCGGATTCCGCGGCATGGGCGAAGGCGGAACAATCGGCGCGCCGGCGGCGATCGCTAACGCCATAGCCGATGCGCTATCGCCGCTCGATATCGACATCTCGATTCTTCCGATGACGCCGGAACGCATCTTCAGGCTTATTCAGGACGCCAAGCTCACAGCAAAGGGAAAACCATGACCGACCTAAAGGGACGTATAGCGCTTGTAACGGGAGGTGGCCGCGACGTCGGCGCCGCAATCTGCAGGATGCTGGCTGACGGTGGCGCATCGGTCGCCGTGAATTACCACAGCTCGCAAGCTGACGCAGAAGCTGTCGTTACCGAGATCAAAAATGCAGGCGGAAAAGCGAAAGCCTATCAAGCCGACATAGCCAATGCGAACGTCGTGAAGAAGATGGTCGATGACGTCAAGAGTGACTTCGGCGGCCTCGACATTCTCGTCAACAACGCTGGACTGGTGTTCCGAAAGAAGTTCAATGAGAGCACGCCGGAGGATTGGAAGAAGCAGATTGACACCTGCCTTTACGGCGCATTGAACTGCTCGCATAGTGCCGGACCACTGCTTGAGGCGTCAGGCTGCGGGCGCATCATATCGATCATGGGCGACTCATCGCGGGTCGGCGAATCGGGCCTCGCGCTTGGCGCGGCCGCGCGTGCCGGCACCATCGCGCTCATGAAATCGCTCGCTCGTGAATGGGGCCGTTCTGGAGTTACCGCGAACTCGATCTCGCTAGGCCTGATCGAGACCGCACACGACAAGGTCTGGGTGGAAGCCAATCGCGACAAGCTCGTCAAAGCTTACGCCATTCGCCGTCTGGGCCTGCCTTCGGACGTGGCCCCACTGGTCAGTTTGCTCGCGTCCGACGCCGGCGCCTGGATCACCGGCCAGGTGATCAGCGTGAACGGCGGATATTCGATGGTCTAAAAGGGGGACGGCGATGCTGCAAGTTGATCTGATCGCGCCGATCGCGACGCTCCTCAATCGTCACGCAAAGAGCCGACCGGAGCAGGTGGCATATTGGGATTCGACGCGGTCCATCACTTACGAGCAGCTCGCCGACCGCACAGCCTCCATCGCGGCGGGTCTGACAAGAGCCGGCTTGAAGGAAGGCGACAGGCTGGCGATCTACTTGCCGAATGGAGTGGACTGGATCGAAGCCTGCTTCGCCGCCTTGCGCGCCGGCGCAGTCGTGGTGCCGATCAGCTTTGAGGCAGCTGAGGGCGAGGTCAGCTATCGCCTGACCGATGCCGATTGCGGTGTTATCGTCACGACGGGGTCGCGCAAGCATCTGCTGGATAAGGTCTTTAGGGACGCGAGTATCTCACCGACCGTGATCTTCGCTCAGAACGATGCCGACAGCGCCGGAGTATCGATGGCGAACCTCGCCAAGGACCAAGGTGCGGCGTCGCTGGATCCGGCTGACATCGATCGGTGCTCGTTCATCATCTACACGTCGGGCACCACGGGGCGGGCCAAGGGTGTTCTGCTGTCGATCCGTGGCATGCTTTGGGTCTCAGCAGCTTGCTGGGGGCCGATTGCGGAATTGACAAGCGACGACGTGATCCTATCGCCTCTGCCGCTCTTCCATTCCTACGGTCTCAATCTCTCGGTTCTCGGCGTTCTCGCGCTTGGCGCCAGTGAGCACATCATGGAGCGCTTCTCCCCACAGCAGGCGCTCGAGCTGCTAGGGACTGGCAAATATTCGATCATGCCGGGCGTGCCGACGATGTTCCACTACCTTTTGCTCCGCGCGCAGGAAGCCGGCATCGAGCGGCTCGGATCCGTGCGTCTGTGCATCTCGGCGGGAGCGATCATGCTTGCGACCCTGAACAAAGCCTTCGAGAAACGGTTCAAGACGCGGCTCCTCGACGGATACGGCATCACCGAGACATCCACGATGGTGACAATGAATTGGCTGCACGGCGGCAGACCGATGGGATCCTGCGGCCTTCCCGTGCCTGGCCTCGCGGTCCGCATCGTGGATCCTTCCTCGCTGGAGGACGTTCCGATCGGGGAGGAAGGCGAACTCATCGTCCGCGGACCGAACCTCATGCTGGGCTATCACAACAAGCCGACGGAAACCGCATCGGCGCTGCGCAAGGGTTGGTACCATACGGGCGACCTCGCAAAATCGGACCCTTCGGGCTATCTGACGATCACCGGCCGGATCAAGGAGCTGATCATCCGTGGCGGCCAGAACATCGCGCCGGCGGAGATCGAGGAAGTGGTGGTGAAACACCCCCAGGTCAGGGATTGCGCAGTCGTCGGAATGCGGCACGCGACCCTTGGCGAGGTACCGTGCCTCTTCGTGGTCGCCAATGACGAGGCTCTCGACGTGCCCGCGCTGCTGGAGCATTGCAGGGCCCATCTCTCGTCATACAAGATCCCGGAATCCACGCATCTCGTTGGAGAAATTCCGCGCACCGGGTCCGGCAAAATCATGCGTTTCAAGCTCGTCGAGGCTTTGAGCAAGCAGGCTTGAGCGGCTTGAGCCTTCAGTCGACGGAGCGTGGACCCAGCGCGCCATAGGATTTCGGGTCGTAGGCAAGGCGATATCGCATGTCGGCAGCTACGATGGGAGTCTTGCATCGGTCGCAGTTGACGACAGGATCAAAGTCGTGACCGCACTTGATGTGCGTGAGGACAAGAGGCGGCTTTCCTTTCGACAGCCATCGATCCCCCCATCGCAGCATGGCGATGAACGGACCGTAAAGCTCCAGACCCATCTCGGTCAGGAGGTATTCATAGCGGTCGGGAGAGCTCTGATACTGCCGGCGCCGGAGCACTCCGTTGGCAACTAAGCGATTCAACCGATCGGTCAGGATATTGGGGGCGATTGCGAGCTCATTGAGGATCTTATCGTAACGGCGATTACCGAAGAATCCTTCGCGGACAACCATGAAACTCCATTTGTCGCCAATTATTTCGAGCGCGCGGGATACCGAGCTCGGACGGCCGAGCACGAAGCGGCTTCCCTCAGAGGGGCGCCGTGTGTTGCGGCCAGGCTTGGCCGGACAACGCCCGGCACCAGGCCCATCGCGATATTTGACTTCTCGAGCTGGCACCTTTTCCCCGCAATGGGAGCACGTGACGACCGGGTGACTCTCGCAGCCGCAGGTCGCATGGACAAGCGTCAGCGGCGGCGGCTTACCCTTGGATAGCCAGCGATCACCGAACTGCATGAGCGCAATAAAGCTCGGATAAAGGTCGAAGCCCATTTTCGTCAGCCTGTACTCCTTCCTCTGTGAAGAGCCGGGCGCAACCTGACGGAAGATCGCGAGCTGCGTCAGTTTTCTGAGCCGATCTGTCAGCGTCGCGCGAGGAATGCCGAGCGCCGATCGAAAGGCTTCAAACGTCTGTGTTCCGAAAAATGCCTCGCGAATGATCAGGAAAGCCCAGGCGTCGGAGACAATGTCCAACGTACGGGCGACAGAGCAGTTGCGCTCGGTTCGGCCGGCTGCGGTGCGGGGCGAGGCCGCTGTCGCCTTCGATTTGGTCGCGGTTCTTTGGATTTTGGCGGCAACAGGCATCCGGATCGGTCCGTTCAAACAGCTGCCACGGCCGGACAGCCCTGAAAAGTCGCGCAGCTGTAGCACACCGGCGCGATTGACTCGTCGAAAAGTTCAGTCTAGTTATGCATGTAACATTAGTCTAGTTATGATAGTAATTAGGGAATGGAAAGATAACCCTGGGGAGGAACGTCATGAAGCGGAGCGTGGAAATTGGCCTGATTGCAACGGCGGCAATCCTGACGATGAGCGTCAGCGCCAATGCTCAGACAGGGGCTGTCTCGGACGACGTGGTGAAGATCGGTGTTCTAACCGACATGTCGGGGCAGTTCTCGCACGAGTCTGGTGAAGGCGCGGTGACTGCGATCAAGATGGCGGTCGAAGACTTCGGTGGCAAGGTGCTGGGGAAGCCGATCGAGGTCATCGTCGCGGATCATCAGAACAAGCCTGACACGGCCTCCGCATTGGCGCGCAAATGGTTCGATGTCGAGAAGGTTGACATGATCGGCAACCTCATCAATTCCTCGATCGCACTTACTGTTTCCGGGCTTGCGAAGGACAAGAACCGGATCGCCATTATCAATGGCTCCGGATCGTCCCGTCTGACGGGGGATGCATGTACGCCGAACAGCATCCACTACTCCTATGACACCTATGCGCTCGCCCGCGGGACCGGAACTGCGCTAGCTAAAGAAGGCAAGAAGTCCTGGTACTTCCTGACCGCGGACTATGCCTTCGGCCACGCTTTGGAAGCCGACACCTCAGCCGTAGTGAAGGCGATGGGTGGTGAAGTCCTGGGATCGACCCGATACCCGCCCGAATCCTTCGATCAGTCCTCGTTCCTGCTCCAGGCGCAGGCGTCGAAAGCCCAGGTCGTCGCGTTGGCAGGCTCCGGCAACGTTCTAGTCAATTCGATCAAGTCTGCGCAGGAATTTGGGATTCAACAGCAGCAAACGTTGGCTGGCCTGCTCGTCTGGGAAACCGACATCAAGGCCCTCGGCCTTTCCGTCGCGAAAGGGCTGGTATTGACGAATGCTTTCTACTGGGATCGTGACGACGAGACCCCCGCGTGGTCGAAACGGTTCTTCGATAGGATGAAGGTGATGCCGCACATGGGCGATGCTGGCGACTATTCGTCCACCATGCACTATCTGCGTGCAGTCGAAGCGGCGGGCACCGACGAAGCGCAGGCGGTCATGAAAAAGATGCGCGAGATGCCCATCAATGATTTCTTTGCCAAAAACGGGCGCATCCGAGAGGACGGCCGCATGGTGCACGATATGTACGTATACGAGGTCAAGAAGCCGTCGGAATCGAAGGGAGCCTGGGATTTCTACAAGCTTCGCGAAGTGATCCCGGGCGATCAGGCGTTCCGTCCGCTCAAGGACAGCACCTGCCCGTTGGTACGGAAAGGTTGACACGTAGAGCCGGGGCTCGGGTCCGCAATCCGACCGGTCCAGCATTTAAGGAGCCATTTCGATGGATCAGAAAGTTGTCGCAGCGACCTCGGCTGGAATGCCCAATCGGATTCGTACCGGGGCTGAATACATCGAGAGCCTCCGCGGACGCAGATTGGCCGTCTACTTAATGGGCGAGCTGGTCGACGAGCCTGTCGACCATCCTGTGATTCGACCTTCCATCAATGCGGTCGCAAGAACCTATGACCTCGCGAACGAGGATCCTGCCCTCGCGTCGGCAATCTCGCCGTTCACCGGCAGCGACGTAAATCGGTTTCTCCATATTTCGCAAAGCCCAGCCGATCTTGTGATGCAGAACAAGATGCAGCGTCGTCTGGGTCAACTAACAGGAACGTGCTTCCAGCGTTGCGTGGGTATGGATGCACTCAACTCGCTGCACTCTGTGACCTACGATGTGGATGCCAAACACGGCACACCATATCATGCACGTTTCACGCAGTTCCTCGCACGTATGCAGGCGCTGAACCTCGTCATCGGCGGAGCGATGACCGATGTCAAGGGAGATCGTGGCCAGTCCCCCTCTCAGCAGGCGGATCCTGATCTGTTCCTGCACGTGGTCCGTCGCACGCCTGAGGGCGTTTACGTCCGAGGAGCGAAGGCGCACCAAACAGGGTGCTTAAACTCGCATTGGTTGATCGTAATGCCGACCATGAGACTAGAGGCGGCAGACAAGGACTATGCGATTGTCGGCGCCATTCCGGTCGATGCTGCGGGTGTTACCTACGTTTACGGCCGGCAGTCTTGTGATACGCGAAGCAGCGAAAGCGGAGACATCGACGCCGGCAACGCGCAATTTGCAGGTCAAGAAGCGATGATCATCTTCGAGGATGTCTTCATTTCAAACCAACACGTTTTCCTCGACGGTGAGTTCGAATTTGCGTCGACGCTGGTTGAGAGATTCACCTGCTACCACCGCCGCAGCTACGTCTGCAAAACGGGCGTGGGCGACGTCCTGATCGGAGCCGCGGCGACAATCGCTGACTACAACGGGGTCGAACGCGCCTCGCATATCCGGGATAAACTCGTCGAGATGACCCACCTCAACGAGACGATCTACGGGGCAGGCATCGCGGCGAGCCATCAAGGAACCGCGATGAAGTCCGGTGCCTACTTGCCGGACGAAATGCTGGCAAATGTCTGCAAGCATCACGTCACGCGGCTACCCTACGAAATTGGCCGGCTGGCGCAGGATCTCGCCGGCGGCCTAATGGTGACGCTGCCGTCCGAGCGCGAACTCAGGCATGAGAAGATCGGTCCGATGATCGAGAAGTACCTGAAGGGACGGCCCGAGATCGCAACGGAGGACCGAATTCGCATCCTTCGCCTCGTGGAGAACATGACTCTCGGCAGGAACGCGGTGGGCTATCTGACGGAGTCCATGCATGGCGCCGGCTCGCCGCAGGCCCAGCGTATCCAGATCGCGCGATCCATGCAGATCGAATTTAAGAAGGATTTGGCCAAAGCGCTTGCAGGCATTTCGTCTGCATTGCGCGCGGAGATCGAGACCGATCTATCGACTTACATGGCCCGGGTCTTTGCGCCTGTTCCCAACTGATCCGCAGATGATGACATACCTCGTCCATTTTGGAGACGCCAATGGCAATGACAATGAGCGGAGAGATCCAGCTCGCCGCCTCCCGCGAAGTCGTTTGGACCAAATTGAACGACCCCGCCGTCTTGAAGATTTGTATTCCCGGATGCGAGGAGTTGGAGAGTATCGACGGTGAGGGATTTCGTGCGGTCGCAAAGATGAAGGTGGGACCCGTTTCCGCGCGATTCAGAGGTAGGGTCACTCTGACCGACCTCGATCCACCAAAAAGTTACAATATCGTTGGAGAGGGGGAGGGCGGCGTCGCAGGCTTTGCGAAAGGTGGCGCAAAGGTCAATCTGATCGAACTGGATAATGGCACGCTCCTGACCTATCAGGTCGACGCGCAAATCGGCGGGAAGCTCGCACAGCTCGGGCAGCGGCTCATCAACGGCACGGCAAAGAAGCTCGCGGACGAGTTTTTCGCCAATTTTGCGCGAGCACTTGAGCCGAATAACCACAGCCCATGCAGCTAATCCCTGCGCTCGGCGCGGTTTTTCCCGCTTTGATCAAGCCGCGACATTCGTTGGTCACCGCCTTATCCGGCTCGAATCTAGGACCGAAGGCCACCGAAGGTGGCTGACGCGATCAGCGCAGAAGGAAGGTCACTGCGATGGGAACCAGAAGCGACGTGACAAGCGCGTTCAGCCCCATGGCAATCCCGGAGAAAACGCCAGCCAGCTCGTCGACTTGAAACGCTCGTGCTGTGCCGATGCCATGTGCGGCGATGCCGACTGCGAACCCGCGTGCGCGAAAATCGGTAATTGCGGCCCGATTCATGAGCGGCGTGACGATGATCGCACCCAAGATTCCAGTGAGAACAACCGAGATAGCGGTGAGAGACGGGTCAGCGTGTAGGGATTCACTGATACCCATCGCCACGCCGGCTGTAACTGATTTCGGCGAAAGAGATAGGATGATCGCTCGAGGTAGACCAAAGGCCTCGGCGAACAATACGACAGTAACGATCGCTGTGACTGATCCAACGACAAGCGAAATCACCATTGGCAGGAGCGCGGCGGCGACGCGTGCGCGGTTATCGTAGAGGGGAATCGCAAGCGCTACCGTCGCTGGCCCAAGAAGAAAGTGCACGAACTGGGCGCCGGCGAAGTATGTGGTGTACGGAGTGTCCGTAATGATCAAGACTGCTCCGATGATCCAGATCGAGTGCAAAACAGGATTTGCCAGCGGGTGCCGGTTTGTCGCAAGCGAGAAAGCATCTGCGATCCCATAGACCGAGAGCGTCCCAGTGAGCCAAACCAAAGGTGACTGCGACAGATAAACCCACAGCGAGAATGAGTTTTCACTCATGGCTCTGTCTGGCTTTTCGAGAGAAGACGGCTGACCGCCAGAAAGGTGGCGACCGTCGCGAGCAGAGTGATCACCACTGATGCCGACAACGTCACTAAAATTGCGGCGCCGTGCTCGACAATCAAGTCAAGCTTCTTCACGATGCCTACGCCCGCAGGAATGAACATGAGAGATAGATGGGCGAGCAGGCCGCGCCCGGTTCTCTCAACTGCCTCGTTTCGCAATGGGCCACGGTTGAGGGCGGTGAAATGATCGCGAGCCAAGAGAAGCAAGAGCAGGATTGCCATGCCGAGCACCGGTCCGGGCATCGGCAGTCCAAGGCTGCGCACGAGTACTTCGCCTGCCAACTGGCAAAGTAGAATCAGGCTCAGACCTGCGATCATGTCAGGCGTCCACCGCAGGACGAATTAGCCTCAAAAAGGCTCGCATGAGCGCTTTGCCAGCAACGCGAATCGGAGGCCGGTGTGCGGCGAAGCCGTCTCCTAGAGATATTGGGCCGGAACTTTGCCTGAATCGACCTTGTCACAAGCGCTACGCCGCGGGAATCTTTAGGGAAGACATGAAGTGCTCCATGTTCGCCTCCACGCTTTCCCGACTAAGCATGCCGGTCTTCTGATCGCGGATCATTGCATACATCTTTTCATGTAGGCCCACCGCGCGGTAGCGTCCGCTGACCTCCAGCGATTTGCGGATCCAGGGCGCCACCATGTTCAAAACGAAATCGGCGATCACAACGATGAGTTTATTGCCCGCTGCCGTATAGACTGCGCGGTGGAAATCGAGATCGGCTTCCAGCAATTTGTCAATCGGCGAATTTGGATCGTCTGACAGAGCCTTCAATCTATCGATGCTTTCTCGCATGACGGCGAGATCGCGTTCGGTGCGTCTTATCGAAGCCAGCTCTGCGCAATTGCGGTCGAAAATGTACCGGAGCTCCATCAGCATTTCGGGGGTCGAATCCTGAAGATAGAGCTGAAACATCATCAACGGCATCACAGCGGTGCCTTCATCCTTACGGATGTAGTTGCCATGCCCATGCCGGGTCTCAATGAGTCCTGAGACTGCAAGCGTCTTCATCGCCTCGCGAATGGGGGTACGGCTGATGCCAAGCTTCTCTGCCAGTTCCTTTTCATTGGGCAACTTGTCCCCGGGACTTAGGTTACCGTTGGCGATCTCACCCGTGATGTAGTTCAACGCGACTTCGACACGCGTGGGTAGTTTTTTGGTTTCCATCCGCTCCATCGGTCGCTCGCACTCTATTTTTTCGCCGTCGCCGCGGGGAAAGCCAACACATAAGCCGCCCCGCGACCAGGCGAAACAAACGAACATCCACAAGGTAGGAGGTATGATCTCTGTTGACAACAGGTATAAGGTATGACCTCATATCTCTACGCAGGCGCGATGAAGACGCCGCGGGAGGAAACCGATGCTTTTGTCGACCGGGTCAAAACCGGAAGGCCGTGAAAGGGACGTCGTCCTTGGGCCGCTAGACGAGCCGCTGTTGGTGGCGGAGGGAATCGCGAAGTCTTTCAATGGTGTTCCTGCCCTTCGCGATGGGCGGCTCGTCGTCAAGCGCGGAACCGTTCACGCGCTCTGCGGCGGTAACGGCGCCGGCAAGTCCACTTTCCTGAACATCGTAATGGGTTTGCTGCACCGCGACGAAGGCAGCATCCGTATTGACGGGGTGGCCGTCGATTTCAGGAGTGCCGCGGATGCTTTGCGACATGGCGTGACCATCATCACCCAGGAATTGTCTCCGGTTCCCGAGATGACGGTGGCCGAGAACATCTACTTGGGGAGAGAGCCGAAGATCGGGGGTCTTGTGGTGGACTTCCCGAAGATGAGGCAGGCCGCCAAGAGGCTTCTGGATGACCTCGAGTTCGATGTGCCGGTTGGCGCGCGCATGCGAGACTTGAGCTTGGCACAGATCCAGCTCGTCGAGATTGCGAAGGCCCTTAGCCACCGCGCGGACATCGTCATTATGGACGAGCCGACCTCGGCCATCGGCGAGCACGAGGTACACATCCTCTTCAATGCTCTGAAACGGATAAAAGCGCGTGGATCCGCGATCATCTACGTCTCGCACAAGCTGACCGAGATTTTCGAGATCGCCGACGAATACACGGTTTTCCGCGATGGACGATTCATCGAGAGCGGGGCAATTTCCGCGATCGATCGCAATCACCTCGTGACTCAGATCGTCGGCCACGAGATCAAGACGGTCGAAAAGGGCAAGCCCAACGAAGGCGCGCCAATCCTGCTCGAGGTGCGCTCCTTGTCGCGCGGACCTCACTTCAAGAACATCTCTGTGACCGTCGCTGCAGGAGAAGTCCTGGGCATCTACGGCTTGCTTGGCTCAGGTCGGACTGAATTCTTGGAGACGATCTTTGGCATCTACGCGCCGACCGCCGGCGACGTCTTCCTTGATGGGAGAAGGGTCGATCCGGGTAATCCGAAGAAGTGCATCCAACAAGGCATGGCTATGATTCCCGAGGATCGGAAGGATACCGGCCTCGTTCTTTGCGCGTCCATCGCACACAATATTGCCTTGTCATCGCTAACACTCCGTGCCGTCGCCGGATTTGTCCGCCGCAAGGCGGAGGCAGTCGCAACTGATCGGATGATGCGGCTACATCGGATCAAGGCGGCATCTCCAAATGTCGCTGTCGAGACGCTTAGCGGCGGAAACCAGCAGAAAGTGGTTTTCGCACGCTGTCTGCTAACCAATCCGCGCCTTTTGATATGCGACGAGCCAACACGTGGAATCGACGAGGGCTCAAAGCAGGAGATCTATGCCTTTCTCCGCGCGTTCGCGGCCAAGGGAAACGGTGTGCTCGTCGTGTCATCTGAGGCACCGGAGATTCTCCAAGTCAGCGATCGAATTGCCGTGTTTCGGCAAGGACGACTTGATCACGTTGTCGACGGGCATGCGACGACACAACAAATGCTGACAGATCTCGCCAGTTAGACGGATCGGCTGTTCAAGAATTGGCGTGCGCATGCGATCCAAGCAAGGAGTGGATATGGTGGCCAACGTAGTAAGCAACGCCGCGACGGGTCCCCGATCCAAAAGCATCGCTGCAATAGGACCGTACCTGAAATCGTTCAGTATCGTCATTGTGTTCCTGGTCATTTCGGCGTTCTTCGCGGTGGCCAACGAGTACTTCATGACATGGTTGAATTGGGTAAACCTGCTGCGGCAATCATCGATCAACGGCATATTGGCGATCGGAGTGACCTTCGTCATCCTCACAAAGGGCATTGATCTTTCCGTCGGCTCAGTGATGGCCCTCGCCGGCATGATTGCTGCCAGCCTTGTGACCTCGACCAACCAGCACTTCGTTCTCTGGGCGATTATAGCCGGCTTGGGAACGGGAGCGGCGTTGGGTCTCCTGAACGGCGTCATTGTAACGGCCTTCAATGTCCCGCCTTTCGTTGCCACCCTCGGAATGCTGAGCATGGCGCGCGGCCTGACACTGATCTTCTCCGAGGGGCGTCCTATCCCCAACCTCTCCGAGTCGTATCGCTGGATCGGCGGCGGCAGCGTTGCTGGCGTTCCTGTGCCGGTCTTGATTCTGTTTCTTGTGTTCGCCATCGGATGGATCGTTCTCTCATACACGACGTTCGGGCGCTACGTGTACGCCGTGGGAGGAAACGACAAAGCCGCTAGGACGAGCGGCATCTCCACGCGCGGCGTCATTGCCTCCACCTACGTTATCTCGGGACTTCTCGCTGGACTCGCTGGTCTCGTGCTTACTTCCCGTACGACTGCCGCACTTCCACAGGCGGGCATCGGTTACGAACTCGATGCGATTGCGGCCGTGGTGATCGGCGGGACTAGCCTTGCAGGAGGACGCGGCTCGCTAGTCGGGACGTTGTTCGGCGCACTCATCATCGGGACGATCAACAACGGCATGGATCTGATGGGCGTGTCTTCCTACTACCAGCAGCTTCTCAAGGGCGCGATCATTGTCGTCGCCGTGATGCTTGACCAATTTCGCAAGTGACACCTGCGAAGACCATTACAGACGAAGACAACGGCTGTAACGCCCCGCATGGGCGGACTAGGTGACTGACCACATCAATCGGAGGAGACGATGAAGGTTACGCGTAGATCAACGATGGCGAGTTTCGCCGCCGCTGCAATCATCCTATCGACCGGGACGGCCTTTGCTCAAAGCAAGACACGGATTGCCGCCTTATCGTTCGGAGAATCCGGCGAGTACATGAAGGCCTGGTCCAGCGAAATTCAGAGCCACCCGGCAGTCAAGGACGGTTCTGTCGCAGTCACGATCTTTGACGGCAAGTACGATCCTCTTGTCCAAGCGAACCAGATCGATACGGCCATTACTCAAAAGTTCGATGCAATCATCATGTCGCCGTTCGATCTCCAGGCCTCCGCGCCCGCAATCGATAAGGCCGTCGCTGCCGGCATTCCGGTGATCGTATCGGCCCTGAAAACCGCATCAAAGAACTACACCGCATCGATCATCGTCAACGACACGGAAGGAGGGCGTATCATCGGGGACCAGTTGGGCAAGCTACTCCCGAATGGTGGAAACGTGGTGCTGATGGAAGGCCCCATTGGTCAATCGGCGCAGATCGAGCGCAAGGCTGGCATCGATGCCGGTTTGGCTAAGTTCCCGAAGCTTAAGTTGATTGCCAGCAAGTCGGGCAACTGGAGCCGCGCCGAGGGGCAGTCGCTCATGGAGAATTGGTTGCTCGCCCATCCTGGCCAGATCAATGCCGTACTCGCCGAAAATGACGAGATGGCACTGGGCGCGATCGAGGCGATGAAGAGTGCAAAAGTCGACTTCAAGTCCGTTCCGGTGCTTGCAATCGATGGCATCCCGGACGGAAAGCGCGCAGTCCAGAAAGGCGAAATGACAGTGACGCTCTACAAGTACGCCCGTGCTGAGGGTCAGGGCGCCGTCGATCTCGCCCTGCATGCCGTCAAGGGGGACAGCTACAAGCCCCGCTCCGAGGTCTGGGATTCCTTGATGGAGTGGAAAGGCGGCACTCAGAAGGACTACGTCGTTCCCTGGCTGATCTTGGATTCCTCGAACGTCGCAAAATACATGTGATGCACATCGTGCGCACGCGGTGAACGACCGCGTGCGCACTGATCTTTAGGCGGGATAGTTGAATATGACGACTCTGCAAAAGAGAGCGCTTCCAAACGGACGCGTGAATTTGACTTCGCTTGGGCTCGGCACATCGCCATTGGGCGGGTGTGGTGTTCCAGTAAGCTTCGAGACTTTTGAGGCTGTCATCCTTAAGGCTTACGAGCAGGGCGTACGTTATTTCGATGTTGCGCCGCTCTATGGTCTCGGGAAATCGGAGCATTTCCTCGGCCACGTCCTTCGTGTTCACGGTCTTCGCCCGGAGGTCATGGTAAGCACCAAGGCGGGTCGGCTGTTGAAGCCGGCAAGCCGTTCAAAGCGAGCGGAAAGTCTCTACGGGATCAATTGGGTGGATCCGCTGCCCTTCGTCGACGAATACGACTACACTTACGACGGCATCATGCGGTCGTTCGAGGATAGTCAGCAGCGCCTCGGTCTCGACCACATCGACATTCTTTTCCTGCACGACGTCAGCGGAGTCTGGCACCAGGAGAAGTATCCCCTTTATCTGCGACAACTGCGCGAGAGCGGGTACCGCGCCTGCGACGAACTCCGTCGCTCGGGAGCGGTCAAGGCGATCGGCCTCGGTGTAAACGAGACGGCTTCGGTGCTCGAAGTAGCCGCCGAATTCAATCTCGACTGTTCGCTCGTCGCTGGACGTTACACGCTTCTCAATCATGCGCCACTGACTGACTTCTTTCCCGAGGCCCAACGTCGCTGCATAGGTATTATCGCAGGCGGTGTCTACAATTCGGGGATCCTCGCGGAGGGCAGTCGGGGTAACGCGTTAACGCGGACCTATGACTATCAGACGGCTCCCGAATCCATCGTACAGCGCGTGACGGCGCTGGAAGCTGTTTGTGAACGTCATAACGTCGCGCTCGCCAATGCGGCTTCCCAGTTCGTCTATGCGCATCCGGCCGTGACATCGGTGGTTCAGGGCGCGCTCACGCCAGCACATGTGGAGCAAAACGTCGCCTCTATAGCGGCGCCAATTCCTCAGGCCTTCTGGATGGAGCTCAGGAGCGAAGGTCTGATCCCCAAAGAAGCCCCGCTGCCGGATCAGGGCTCCGTGGCTCTGTCCAGCTAAATTATCCAAGACAAGCAAGGAGAAGAGCGATGCTTCCGCTCAATAAGCGAACTCTCGGCCGCACCAAAGTATCCGTCACATCCGCAGGGCTCGGGACGGTGCCTCTTTCGGGATTCAATGTCGGAGTGCCCTATTCCGAATTCGAAGCCGTTGTTAGGGCAGCCTTCGATCTCGGGGTTCGCTATTTCGATTGCGCGCCGATGTACGGTCTCGGAAAGGCCGAGCATTTCCTTGGCCGTGCTCTCCGCGATCTGCGCATTCGCGATCAGGTTGTCGTGAGCACCAAGTGCGGCCGCGTGCTCAAGCCCGCAAGCCGAACACCGAAACTCGACACGGTGTACGGCATCGAATGGGTTGATCCATACCCGTTTCGCGATACCTATGACTACACATATGACGGTGTGATGCGCTCGTTCGAGGACAGTCAGCAGCGTTTGGGTCTTGATTATATCGATGTGCTTCTGGTCCATGACGTCGGGCGCGCATGGCATGGCGATCAAGCAGAATTTTACTGGAACCAACTCCGCGAGAGCGGATACCGTGCTCTCGATGAGCTGAAGAGTTCGGGGGCTATCGGTGCGGTGGGGTTGGGGGTCAATGAGACCGACTCGGTCATCGAAGTCGCCCGCGAATTCCCAATTGACTGCGCGTTGATCGCCGGTCGATATACGCTTCTCAACCATGCGCCACTCGATGGGCACTTCGAGGAACTGCGAACTCGCAATGTCTCGGTGATCGCAGGCGGCATCTACAATTCGGGCATCCTGGCCGCTGGCTCGAAGGCGCCCTCGACTTATGACTATCAGAAGGTCCCGAGCGCTATACTGGAGCGCGTCCGGTCAATCGAGAAAGTTTGCGAACGACACAATGTTGATTTGCCGACCGTTGCGACGCAGTTCGTGCAAGCGCATCCGGCCGTGGCCACCGTTGTTCAGGGCGCGAAGTCGATAGGCGAGATCACCCAGAACGTCGACGCTGTGTCGGCGCGGATACCGGCTGCTCTCTGGCAGGACTTGAGGAATTTCAGCCTGATCCCATCAAATGCTCCGGTTCCCGAAGACGGGCATTCCTCGTGAGCGGGTTTGTGGGCGTACAGTTCCGTGCCGACGATCCCTTCGAAGGCATTGCGCCTGGTTCAGCGGTCGCTGAATACGATACCGTCATCGGGCCTGTCATTCGCTATCTGCGCGATATCGTGGCTGACCGCTCTGTTCGTCTTCTCGCAAACTTTATCGGGATGTCGCATCTGGAGGACGTAAACAGGCCAGACGCCGGCGATTCGGATCATGTGCACGATGTTCTTGCGGCGGTTCGGGTACCGCTGCAGCGGCGGCACGAGCATCATCATGTCAAGCAGGCGGCGCATCTGTTGCTGCCGCGGGCGGCCCCCTTGGCTCCGCATCGACGCACGAGCGAAACGCGTTTGCTGTCAAAGGCCTGGGGCCATCTGCGTCGGGCGAGCCCGATGGTGAGCAGCGGCTTGATCGACCTGCGGCAGTGCTGTGGCCAACTCAAGCTTGGTGCTGACCTTCTGATTGGAGCCTCCGAATGACGCGATATGCGATCACTGTGCTCGAATACGCCGCAAGCCCCAAACATCCGATAAGTGGAGTCATATACGGCCGGCACAACAGCGGAAGCATGAATCTGCCGTTTGCCTATGTGCTGCTGCGCAGCAGCGACACGGTCGCGTTGGTTGACACTGGTTACGATCAGTCGGATCTCGGAGGCGAGATCGCCAATTCGATCGGCGTCACCGGCTGGACCCCCCCTTCTGAGGTCCTGGGGGCCGTTGGCCTTCGTCCCGAGGATGTGCAGCACGTGTTCCTTACACACGCTCATTTCGACCACATGGGCGGATTGGATTACTTCCCGAACGCCAAGTTCTACATCCAGAAGCGTGAGATCGAGAGCTGGGTCTGGGCCATGTCCAAGGGACGTCGTTTTCGATCCCTACTCGGCGGCATCAATCCAGCCGATATCTTGAAACTCGTGGATCTCGGACTGAAGAACCGGCTGGTCGTGCTGGACGGTGCGTCGCACGACGTCCTGCCAAATATCGATCTTCTTCCCGCCTTCGACACGCACACGGCTGGTTCGCAATACGTTGTGGTCCGCAACGGCGGAAGCGTCGAGGACCGATGGATCCTGACCGGAGACGTTGTCTACACGTACGAAAACCTGCACGGAGGCAACCAGGATGATCCATGCTTCGTGCCGCCGGGACTTGCGACGGGAAGTCAGACCAATCTAATTCTCACGGCGGAAGAAATGCTCGCCAGCGTCGGCGGCGACATGCTGAGGCTCGTACCCGTCCACGAGGAAAAGCTCAAAGACCACTTCCCGTCCCGGGTGAGCGATCGCGGACTTCGAATTACCGATATCGCGACACTTTGAAACGGCTCAGGGACTAACAAGCCAGCAAGGGTATCGCTCATGGATTACATGCGTTTGGGCCGCTCGGGCCTCAAAATTTCGCGGATCGTACTAGGTTGTATGAGTTACGGAGTAGGAGATCGAGGGAACCATCCCTGGACACTCGGTGAGAGCGAAAGTCGGCCGTTCATACAGAAGGCTCTCGACTGCGGCATCAATTGCTTCGATACAGCTAACGTATACTCAGACGGTACGAGCGAGGAGATCGTCGGCAAAATTCTAACGGAAATGGTGCCGCGAGACGAGATTGTGATCGCTACGAAGGTCTACGGTCGTATGCGGCCAGGGCCAAATGGGGTGGGTCTTTCGCGAAAGGCAATTCTAGCCGAAGCGGAGGCCAGTCTCCGCAGGCTCGGCACCGACTATATCGATCTCTACCAGATCCATTTTTGGGACAACGACACGCCAATCGATGAAACGCTCGAAGCGTTGAACGATCTCGTGCGCGGCGGTAAGGTCCGGTACATCGGCGCCAGCAACGCCTATGCTTGGCAATTTGCCAAAGCTCTCTATCGGGCCGACGCCAACTCTTGGGCACGCTTCGTGTCGATGCAATGTCACCTGAATCTCCTCTATCGAGAGGAGGAACGAGAGATGCTGCCGCTTTGTCGCGACGAAGGCATCGGTGTGATCGCTTTTAGTCCGCTGGCTCGCGGACGCCTTACCCGCCCCTGGACTGAGAAAAGTGCCCGTTCCGAGACGGACAACATAACGTCCCAGTTCTATGGACACGCCGAAGCGGCCGACCGGAGTATCGTCGACGTGCTGTCCGACATCGCAACGGAGCGTCGGGTAGCACCAGCGCATGTAGCTCTCGCCTGGGTGGCGGGAAAACATGGCGTAACGGCGCCGATCATCGGCGCAACGAAGCCTCAGCACTTGGACGATGCAGTTGCGGCCTTAGGTCTGAAGCTGACGTCCGAGGAAATTGCGCGGCTCGAAGAGCGCTATGTGCCTCACAAAGTTGTCGGCTTGAAGTGAGATAAAACCGAATCCAACGTCGAGGGAAGCGATCGGCAGATCAGAAGCAAAGCGATAAAAAAGTGCCGGGATCGACGAGATCCCGGCACAGTCAGGGAGAGCCCTCGGAACAGCGGAGCGAGGCTGGTCGTTCGCTTTAAGTCAGTGGTCTGCGGCTGAAGACGAGCAACAGGAGCGGCTTCAAGAGATCTCAAGCATCTCCCGGACGTCGTCAGGAGACGCAATCTCGCGACCGCAACCCGTTGCGATGACGCATGTCCGACGGACGAGCTCCTCGTTAGTCGGACAGCCATATTCGATATAGGGATAGTCGCCGATGCCCGGAGCGATGTTGCCGCCGCGCCTGGCCACTCCTTCGCACATAGCCAACAAGTTTCCGCCAACGATGTTGGCAGTCCAACTGTGGCGAGCATGCTTCGGTAAAAACGGCAAGAATGCATCCAGCCCTTCGATCGTGCCGGGATGGCCTGTAAGATAGGGGCCGTCGGTCATGTTGAGCAGGAAATAACCCGGTTCTGCTACAAGTCCCATTTCCATAAATGCGATCGCACGACGAACAAACCCGATCGACCAGCAGGTCATCTTTGGCTTTACGCCGGCGGACTTGAGAGAGCGAAAATAGTGCTCCACGGCGGAAGTGCGGTTTTCATAGATGCGATCGGAGTGTTCGAACATGAGATTGTTGCGATCGAACACGTCAAGATTGCTACTTCCGGTATCGATTGGGACAATATCGGGTTTGGTCTCCGGATCTTTGGCAAGCTCAAGAATGCAATTAATGCGCGCGTTCGGGTCAGTGTCGTTGGCAAAAAAGCCAAGCGTCGGCAGTATCAGTATGTCGCATTTCTTCCTGACTTTGCGAATGATCTCGGCGTTCTTCTCAGCCGTGTGAAGGGGCGCACCATCATCAGCTCGGGCGTGAAAATGCAGGATCGACGCGCCGGCCTCGCGACAGCGGGCCGCCGTTTCGGCTATTTCATCCGCCGTCCATGGCACGTGTGGGTTTCCATCCCGCATCGCGTATTCGTTCACGCGAGCTTCGACGATCATCTTTCTCAGCATTTGTTCTCTCGCGAGGTGCCGGCGGTGCTCGAGATCTCGTTCACGGCTGCCTTCCTCGGATGGATCAGCCATGGACGAGTTTCCGCAAGCAAGACTATGGCTCCGACGCAGAATGCCCAAACGACTTTTAGCAGCCCCCTTGTGACAAAAGCTCACAATGGCTAAACTTTGAGCTTTCGGGGTATCGGATGGTGCGTCCCAGGCCTTCGCTCAATGCGCTGCGTGCCTTCGAGGCAACGGCGAGATTGCGCAGCATGACTGCGGCGTCGCTCGAATTGTCTGTCACGCACGGGGCGATCAGCCGCCACATCCGATCGCTCGAGGAATTGCTTGGCGTACCGCTCCTGGTGCGAGGGTCGTCCTCCACAGATCCGACGCCGGAAGGGGTTCGCCTGGCGGAAGGACTGTCCGGCGCATTCAGCCTCATTGACGCTAGCGTAGAGCAGATCTTACCGGGACCACTGACGGTTTCATGTTCCGCCACCATCATGATGTATTGGCTGATTCCCCGCCTTGCGGCCTTTCACGAAGCTCATAGGGGCATCGATCTCCAGTTCAATCTGAACTACGATCAAGTGGATTTCATCCGTGACAAGGTCAGTATCGCCATCCGTTCCAGTACCATCGCGCCGCCGCGAGAGGTAGTTCTCAAGGAGCTTGCGCGAGAGTGGATTTCCCCGGTTTGCGCAGCTTCCTACGCAAAGGCCAACAACATCCAGGATCCGAACGATATCGCAGGTTGCCGTTTGTTGGGTACGCGGACGCGCCCCGAGGCGTGGGCAGATTGGCTCGATGAAATGCGGTTGAAGCAAGATATCCGCATTCAAGAGTCCTATGATCATTTCTATCTTCTCATCCAGGCAGCGCTATGCGGACTTGGGTTGGCGCTGGTCCCGACGATGTTCGTCCTTGAGGAGATCCACAGTGGACGACTGGTTGCCCCCTTCGGGAGCATCCCAGGTAAACGCACTTTGATGCTCTGGACGGCGCCGCATGTCGCAACTCGCCCCGAGAGCAGGGCGGTCTCCCAATGGCTTGCGCGCGAAATGTCGGCGACGGTGAAGAGCTGTGCAATGCTGGCTAGCGCTGGGGCCTAGAGAGGCGCGTCCGAAGCCTCCCAGAACTCGGCGCTCTGTGAGTTTTCCTCACAGGTCGCTTCACGAATATCGTTTGCCGTCAGGCCGTAGCCGGAGTGAAGATATCGTCATCCATCATCCGAAACGCTTCTTCAGTCGTACGGATGAATGAGACGAACTCCGGGAAGAAACGCAGCAGGGCGTCACAATGCGCAGCGACAATCCGCGATCCGAATTCACGGCGCGTTACCTGGTCGAGACTGGCGATAGTCTCGAGAGGGCGGCGGAAGTCATCGCGGGAGAGCAGTCGAGCGGGACATTTCTCTCCTTGCCCGGCGAAACGGACGAACTGAAGAAGAGGTCGCGCGCACGGGTGGTACGGGTAACCGAACTGCCATCCGTCGACACTCCGACCTTGCGTAGCGCCTTCGTCGAGCGGAGGCAGAAATCAAAGGCGTTTCGGCGCGGCGAGATCGAAATCGCGTTTCCGATCGATAACGTAGGCCGCAATATCCCGACGCTATTAGCGACAATTGCAGGCAATCTATTCGAGCTCGGCGAGACCACAGGGCTTCGGCTCCTCGATATAGGCCTGCCGGACGGCTACGCAGCCACTTTCCCCGGCCCGAAGTTCGGCGTTGATGGCACCCGGCGGCTGGCCGGCGTTTTTGGTCGGCCGCTCATCGGTACTATCTTGAAGCCAAGTATTGGCATGTCTCCGTCCGAGACTTCCTCGCTGGTCGACAAGATCTGCGAAGCCGACATCGATTTTCTCAAGGATGACGAGTTAATCGCAGACCCGCCTTACGCGCCGTTCGAAGAGCGTTTGAAGGCGGTTTTTCCTGTGATCGAAAGGCATGCCGACCGGTTGGGGCGTAAGCCAATGTACGCGATCAACATCAGTGGTTCGATCGACGACATGCGACGTCGCCATGATTTGGTGTTACAGGCCGGCGGAACGTGCGTGATGGTCAGCGTCAATTGGTGCGGCTTCTCCGCGATTGAACACCTGCGAACATATACTGATCTTCCAATTCATGGCCATCGCAATGGATGGGGTTTATTTACCCGCCATCCATGGCTGGGCTTCGATTTCCTGGCATTTCAAAAACTGTGGCGACTGACGGGCGTCGATCATCTGCACGTCAATGGCCTCAGGAGCAAATTCTGGGAGCCGGATGATTCTGTCATCCAGTCCGCAAGCTCATGTCTCGCCGCGTTTTCTGGTGTCAAACCGATGATGCCTGTCTTCTCTTCAGGGCAGTGGGCGGGGCAAGCCGGAGACACATTCGAGCGTCTTGGAAGTGTAGACCTCATGCATCTCGCCGGCGGTGGAATCATGGGGCATCCCGGCGGTATCGCTGACGGGGTTTTGAGCTTGCGCGAAGCCTGGGAAGCGGCGGCCCAGGGTATACCCGTGGCCGAATACGCAAAATCACATGCGGCGCTTCAACTCGCGCTGTCCAAGTTCGGGGGCGCATCGTGACGCAACCTCGCTATCGGTTGGCATTCTATGGCGACGACTTTACTGGATCGACGGATGCCCTTGAAGTCGTCGCATTTGCTGGGCTCCGCGCTGCTCTCTTTCTCCGGCCTCCAAGCCCTGACGTCTTGAAGCATTTCGGGGACATCGACGTGGTCGGCCTTGCCGGTGTGAGCCGCAGCATGTCCCCCCGGGAGATGAACGAGCATCTGGAAAAGGATCTACGCTACCTTGCATCTCTCCGTGCACCGATCGTGCACTACAAGGTATGCTCAACCTTTGACAGCTCGCCGGAGATTGGCAGCATCGGTCGGGTGATCGAAATCGCGAAGTCTATCTTCGGTGACCCAGTTCCGATCGTTGGTGGCACGCCATCGCTCCAAAGATATTGCATCTTTGGAAATCTGTTTGCCCGATCGGGAACCGATGGGAATGTCTATCGCATCGATAGGCATCCGGTCATGAGCGTTCACCCCGTGACGCCCATGAATGAAAGCGATCTGGCCCTTCACATTGCCCGGCAGGCAACTCTCAGAATCGAAAAGCTGACGTATCCCTTCTTAGACCAAGGTCATGACGCGGCCGCTCGGCAGTTCAATGATTTGACTGAGGGTGGGGCCGACGCCATCCTGCTGGACTCCGCGAATGCGTCCCAGCTTACGCAGGTCGGCCGACTTCTCACTGAATGGGCTGGGATTAGCGGAAGCGCATTTGTGATTGGACCGTCGGGTGTGGAGTATGCCCTGACGCAATGGTGGCAGGAGGCCGGTGAGATTCCTCCCGCCTCCAGCACCTACGGCAACCCGGCTTCGGTCGATCAGGTCCTGGCCGTGTCAGGTAGTGCCTCGCCCGTGACAGCGCTACAGATCAATGCCGCCGTGCGGGCTGGATTCGCAGAGGTACCACTCGACGCTGCTGCTCTACTCGATGATAGCCGACATGAGACAGCCGCGAGGCAAGTCGTCGAACGTACCGTCGCGCTGCTCAAGGAAGGCCGCAGCGTCATATTACACACCGCTCGTGGTCCCGATGATCCGCGCATCGCAAGGATGATCGATATGCTGGTTAGCGGCGGCATGTCACGAGAATTGGCCAAGCATGAAGGTGGCAGAGACCTTGGCCGGAAGATGGGGCAGCTCGTCAGTGACATCCTTGAGATGGTACCCTTAAACAGATTGCTGTTATCAGGAGGCGATACGTCGAGCCAGGTTGCACAGCTATTGGACATCGATGCTCTTGAAATTGATTCTCGCGTAAGCCCCGGCGTCCCACTCTGCCGAGCGAGATCAATCCGCGGACGTCTGGACGGGCTTCAGATTGCATTCAAAGGCGGCCAACTGGGCGACGAAGAGTTCTTCAAGCGCGGATGGCTGGGCCGGGTTTGATAAGAACGCAAAAGAGAAGATGCCGATGCGTGTCCGAACGATCGCTTCAGGCGGCGCAGCCGTGCAGGAGGGCCCGGGCGCCATGACCTCGCATACGCTCTTGCTAGAGGAGACGGAGAGCTCACGGCAAAACGTCCTGCATACAATCGCTGGCGGCGCCGACAAGCTGCTTGGCTACATTCTTGAGGCCTTTGTCACCATCCTGCTTACGGCCGAGATTCTGCTGCTGTTTGCAGGAGTTATGGCAAGGTACGTTTTCCTCAAGCCCATCATTTGGTCGGACGAGCTGGCTTCCATGCTGTTTCTCTGGCTCGTGATGCTAGGGTCCGCCATAGCGTTGCGACGCGGCGAGCACATGAGAATGACGGCGCTATTCGCGTACGTGTCTCCCAGAATGCGGGCTCACCTCGACGCAATCGCGCTGGCCGCATCGCTGTGCCTCGTCATCCTACTGTTCCCAGCCGCGCTCGAGTATGCACTCGAGGAAGCCATCGTTAGAACACCAGCGATGGATCTCTCCAACGCATGGCGAGCGTCCGCCGCTCCTGTCGGCTTCAGCTTGATGGGCATGTTCGCACTCCTTCGCCTCGTGCGGCTCGGTGATGCAAGACAGGTTGTCAGTGCGCTCGCCTTCGTTGCGCTTATCGTCGGGGTATTTTGGCTGCTTAAGCCTCTCTTTGCGCCTCTTGGCAACGCAAATCTCATAATCTTCTTTGTGGTAGTAGTGGCCTGCGCCGTCTTCGCGGGCGTACCGATCGCCTTTTCCTTTGGTCTGGCAACGTTCGGCTATCTCATGCTTACGACCAGAACCCCGCCGCTCATCATCGTCGGCCGCATTGACGAAGGTGTCAGCCATCTGATCCTACTTTCGGTCCCATTGTTCGTGTTTCTTGGTCAGCTCATCGAGATGACCGGCATGGCGCGAGCCATGGTTGCGTTCCTGGCCAGCCTATTGGGTCACGTGCGCGGGGGCTTGTTGTACGTGCTCGTTGGAGCGATGTACCTTGTCTCAGGCATTTCCGGATCGAAGGCCGCTGACATGGCCGCGGTGGCACCGGTCTTGTTCCCGGAAATGAAGCGTCGAGGCGCGAACGAAGGCGACCTCGTCGCGCTGCTGGCGGCGACAGGGGCTCAAACAGAGACGATTCCGCCCAGCATCGTTCTTATAACAATCGGCTCGGTCACCGGTGTCTCCATTGCGGCTCTGTTCACGGGCGGACTACTTCCGGGCATCATCCTGGCGATCACCCTCTGTTGCGTCATCGCATGGAGATACCGCAGCGAGGACCGCAGCCTCGTCCGCCGCGCCTCGGCAAAGGAAATCGGCAAGACATTCCTGCTTGCGGTGCCGGCAATTGTTCTGCCTTTCGTCATCAGATCCGCTGTCATTGAAGGTGTGGCGACGGCCACCGAAGTCTCAACCATTGGAATATTCTACTCGATCATCATTGGCGCTCTATTTTACAGGCAGTTCGACTGGCGGCGCATCAAGCCGATGCTCGTGGAAACGGCGAGCTTGTCCGGCGCGATCCTCTTCATCATCGGCACTGCGACGTCTATGGCTTGGAGCCTGACGCAATCGGGCTTCTCTCGCTCTCTCGCGGTTGCGATGAAACAGTTGCCGGGCGGGTCAATAAGTTTCATGGCAGTCTCGATCCTGGCCTTCGTCATACTTGGCAGTGTGCTCGAGGGTATTCCCGCCATCGTTCTTTTTGGTCCATTGCTTTTCCCAATCGCTCAGGCCGTCGGGATCAATCTAGTTCACTATTCGATGGTTGTCATATTGGCGATGGGTGTGGGTCTCTTCGCGCCACCGTTTGGCGTCGGCTACTACGCCGCGTGCGCAATTAGCCGGGTGAATCCTGATGCCGGGATGAGACCGATCCTTGGCTACATGTTGGCCTTATTGATTGGACTTGTGATCGTGGCGTCGATCCCCTGGATTTCAACGGGGTTCTTGTAAGCGCAGAGCGCGCGACGAGTGATCTCTAATCTAAGCAAGTAAACACATTGGAGGGAATGATGAAGAGTGTTGATCGCAGGACGTTATTGCAAGGAGCAGCGTCGGTAGCGTTGGCCGCGGGTGTCGGATTGCCCGTCAAGCCTGCGCGGGCTGCAGCGGAGTTTCGGCTCCGATGGGGGTTCGATCTCGCCGAATCGCACCCGATCACGGCGCGAGCTCGCGAAGCGGCCGATCGCGTGTTGTCTGAAACGAAGGGCCGGGTCGAAATCAATGTGTTTCCCAACAACCAACTCGGCGGCGACACGGACATGCTGTCGCAGCTGCGCGCTGGCGGGCTCGATCTGTTTCTCAATTCCGGGATAAACGTGCTCTCGACAATCGTTCCATCAGCGTCGATCTACGGATTGGGATTCATCTTTCCGGACTACGATGCTGTCTGGAAAGCGATGGACGGGGAGCTTGGCGATGCGTTGCGAACCAATATTAGCAAGGCAAACCTCGTGCCGATGACAAAGATGTGGGACAATGGTTTCCGCAACATCACGACCAGCACAAAGCAGATCAATACCCCGGCGGATCTGAAGGGCGTCAAGATCCGTGTCCCCGTCGGCGCACTGTGGACTTCTATGTTCCAGGCCTTCGGTGCCGCGCCGACAGCGATCAATTACAGCGAGCTTTACTCCGCGCTCCAGACAAAGATCGTCGACGGACAGGAAAATTCGCTGGCAAACATCTTTACTGCCAACCTGTTCGAAGTTCAGAAATATTGCGCTCTGACTGGCCACATGTGGGATGCGTTCTTCTGCGTGGCCAACAAGCGGAATTGGGAAGCCATCCCGCAGGATCTTCGTGACATCATCGCTACGGCCATCAACGATGCGGCCATGGCCGAGAGGAAGGATATGGCCGTGCTGGCCACGTCCTTGCGCGGTGATCTGACAAAGAAAGGCCTAATCTTCAATGAGCCGGACGTCGGCGCTTTCCGCGATGCACTTCGCGCAGCAGGCTTTTACAAGGAATGGCGGACCAAGTACGGCGAGGAGCTGTGGACGACGCTTGAGCGCACGACCGGGAAACTAACGTGAAGACGAAGAATTAGGAGCTGGACTGATATGAGATTGAATAACAGGGTGGCGCTCGTCACCGGAGGGGCGCGGGGCATCGGCTTTGCGATCTCAAAGGCGTTGGCGCGCGAGGGAGCACGCATTGTAATCGCGGATCTCAACCTCAATGGCGCGAAGGCGGCGGCGAACTCTCTCGAACATGCCGACCGGGATCACTTGGGGCTACGAGTGGACGTGGCGGATCAGGGGTCGGTAAGCGAACTGATGGACGAAATGGTCCGCCGCTGCGGGGGAATTGATATCCTGATCAACAACGCTGGAATTGGTGGCAACACGCCATTCCTCGATATCAAGCTCGAGGATTGGCAGCGTATGATCTCGATCAATTTGACCGGCGCGTTCATCGTAGCGCAGTCGGTGTCGCGCCAGATGGTCAAGCAAGGCCGTGGTGGCAAGATCATAAATATCGCGTCGCTCTCGGGGCAGCGCGGTGGGAATGGACGGGGAGCGTATGGTGCAGCAAAAGCCGGTTTGGAGTTGCTGACAAAGGTCATGGCGGTCGAACTTGCTCAGTACCGCATCAACGTCAACAACATCGCTCCGGGAGCAATTGAAACCGAGATGGCCAAGACCGCGCACGATCCGGCCACGCGTCGGGCCTATGAATATCTCATTCCAATGAGCCGCTATGGAACTCCTGAAGAGATCGCCGACGCAGCAGTCTTTCTGTCGTCGGATGAGAGCAGATATGTCCACGGTCACACGTTGAATGTCGACGGCGGCTTCCGTGAAGCTGGCCTGATGTTCGGGCCGGACAAGACCCCTCCGCGGTAGTTAGTCCTTGCAGGGCTGCTTCGTCGGAGCGAGCCCGGTATCATTGGGAGGCTATTCACGTGCGCCGAAGCCGCCGAGCGAAAATCGTAGCAACCGTCGGGCCAGCGTCCTGCGAGCCTGAGATGCTTCGGACTTTGTTCGAGGCTGGCGTCGATACCTTTCGCCTCAATTTTAGTCACGGGGCAAAGGAGGATCACGCCAAGGTACACGCGGCGATACGCGCTCTCGAAATTGAAATGGGCCGGCCGATAGGCATCTTGCTGGACCTCCAGGGGCCGAAGATCCGGATCGGCACATTACGTGATAGGAGCTTGATGATAGCGGCCGGTGAGACCATTCGATTTGTCCAAAAAGGCGCACTTGGCGATCGGACTGCTATCCCGTTGCCGCATCCCGAAGTGTTTGCGGCGGCGGCACCTGGTCACGACCTGCTGATCGACGATGGTCGGCTGCGCGTTCGCGTCAAGTCGCTCTTCAGCGACAGTCTCGAAGCCGAGGTAATCGTTGGCGGGAAGCTTTCCGACCAGAAGGGCGTTAACCTGCCGGGCACAATCCTCGACGTGTCTCCACTCACCCCAAAAGACCGATCCGACCTCGACTTCGGTCTTCGGCTCGGCGTCGACTGGGTCGCGCTGTCGTTTGTGCAACGACCGGGAGATCTCCTCGAGGCGAGGGGGCTCATCGGAGATCGGGCAGGGCTCATTGCGAAAATCGAGAAGCCGGCTGCGCTCGATCGGATCGATGACATCATCGGCTTGTCCGACGCGGTCATGGTGGCGCGCGGTGATCTCGGCGTGGAAATTCCCCACGAAGACGTCCCCGGCCGGCAAAAGGAGCTGGTGCGAGCCTGTCGTTTGGCGGTTAAGCCTGTGATCGTAGCCACCCAAATGCTGGATTCTATGGTGTCCTCGCCGTCGCCGACGCGCGCAGAAGCGTCCGATGTCGCCACGGCCATTTACGATGGATCCGACGCCGTGATGTTGTCAGCGGAGTCAGCCGTCGGCCGATATCCACGCGAGGCGGTGGAGATGATGGATCGCATCATCTGCAGCACCGAACGTCACAAAATGTATCGTTCCATCGTCGATGCCTTGCGTCCCGACGAGGAGCAAACGCCGCCTCACGCCGTGGCCGCAGCTGCGGCCGGCTTGGCGTCGGCGATCCATGCGGCGGCCATCGTCGTGTACACGTCCGGAGGCACGACCGCAGCACGCATCGCCCGCCGCCGTCCAGATGTGCCTGTGCTTGCCGTTACGCCGAGCTCGCACACCGCTCGTCGTCTGTGTCTTCTCTGGGGGACGCACAGCGTGTTCTCATCCGACGTGAGCAACTATGAGGAGATGGTGTCGCGCGCTGTCTCTACCGCGGTCGGGGAGCGTTTCGCAGAAGCCCTGGACCACGTGGTGATCGTTGCGGGTATCCCGTTCGCGCAAGCTGGAACCACGAACAATATCCGCGTCATCGCAGTACCGTGAATCTTTGAAGGGGCCCGTCTTTGAAGGCGGGCTGCGACCGGCCAGATCGGATTCACTCGAATGTGTGACGTAGACGCCGTAAGTCGACGAATGGCGGACCGACAGTGAGCGATAGCAAGTTGCGAGATGAAATCTGCCGCTTCGGCCGCTCCCTGTTTGAGCGCGGTCTCACGCCGGGATCGTCCGGCAATATCAGCGTCGGGCTCAATGACGGCGGCTGGCTAGTGACGCCCACCAACGCATCGCTCGGATTCCTTGATCCCGATCGGATCACACGGCTAGACGCGCAGGGAAGGGTCCTATCGGGGGATACGCCGACGAAGGAAGTCCCGTTGCACGCCGCGCTGTACCAGACCCGAAGTGCGACCCGCGCCGTGGTACATCTTCATTCGGCTCATTCGGTCGCGGTCTCGATGTTGCCCGAGGTTGATCCGCGCGCCGTCCTCCCGCCGATGACCCCCTATTACCTCATGAGATGTGGTCGGACCGCTCTGGTGCCGTACTATCGGCCAGGCGATCCTGCCGTTGCGAACGCGATCAAGGGGCTTGGGGGGAAGTATTCCTCCGTCTTGCTCGCCAACCATGGCCCTGTGGTTGCGGGCGATACGTTAGAAGCTGCCGTCTTCGCAACCGAAGAATTGGAGGAGACCGCGAGGCTCTACTTGCTGTTACGTGGACTCAACCCCCGCTACCTATCGCCGGAGCAGGAACAGGATTTGGCGAAGACCTTCAAGCTCTCATTTCCGGATATTTCCCACTAGGGGGGGTCATCAAAAACTTACAAAGAACCGAAGGGAAGAAGTTGGCTGTTGCATCGACGTTGGAGTGGCCCCTCGGGCCGACAGCGCCGAATCGTTCTCACCCCCACTGAGGGAGCGCGCTATGTCCTGGAAGTCGAGTTGGTGCATCGTGGCCAACAAGGGCCGCACGGTTCAACCGGAGTTTCAACGTCTTGTCGTAAAAGGCATAGGCGCTTCTGCCTTCGCGGCCGACAGCGGCCGATTTCGCAAGCTGTGCCAGCCTGACCTCGTCCTCGATGTGATCCGGAAGGTTGCGAACGCTGTTCAGGGTTTAAGGCCGCGTTGGGTGCATCGCACCCGCGACGCCGAACCAGAAGGAAATCAGGGCGATGCGAAAAGCGGAGCGCAGTTGCAGACCACAGTGGATTCTTTGCGTACCCATACTGCCGCCATCAACGCGCTCACAGCGACGATCATTAATGCTCAGGCGGCCTTGAATTGGCTGAGCGCTCAACCGCCAGACCTGGAGGAAGTCCGGCGAGCGCTGGATGCCATCGCTAACGACGGTAAGCGAGCGGGCGAGCTCGTCCTTCAACTTCGTGCGCCCATGTATAGGACCCTGGTGGATGATGTTCTTGATCCTTGAGCTGATACCCCTGGAGTCGCCAAGCAACGTCGCCTTTTGATCCTGCTCAAGCCTCCGGCAATGTGCGCTTGGCCTCGCTGCTAAGCAGCAAGGCAGACAGCATCCGCGTCCTGTCTCGGTTTCGCGTACAAGCGCCCGGGCTTGTGCAGCTTCTCCGCGCGCGCGGCGCCGGCGGATGGAGGGCACTGCCGCGCGCACTCGATGCATCTTTCTTGGTTCGCCACGAATCGGAAACGCTTCACGACTTCTCGTTCGGGATTGACAGCAAGCCTACGCGTCCATTAATGTATGCATTAATAAGTACATCGACGATTGCGTGATGGGAGGGATCTGATGGTTAATCTGTTCTCGAAGAAGTACGTCGTTGCTGCCGTTGCTGTCGCACTTGCCGCGATCGTGGCGCCGCCGGCTCATTCGGCCGATATCGCGCCGGCGCTCAAGGAAATCGAAGAGCACCCTGCGCCAGGGCCGAACGGCGAGAAGCCGGTGCTCGCGAGTGACATCAAGCTGACCGCCGACGAGATCGCGAAAGTAAAGTCGATGAACGCGACTGCGGCTATCGTGATGCACTATACCGCGTCCGATTGGGCCAAGGCTCAGATGGCCGGTCAAAAGGCGGCTCTCGACGAACTGGGTATCAAGATCATCGCAGTGACCGACGCCGGCTACAAGGCCGAGCAGCAGGTTTCCGATATCGAGACGGTCATGGCGCGTAAGCCGAATGTGATGATCTCGGTACCGGCCGAGCAGAGCGCTACGTCAGCCGCCTACAAACGAGCTGCTGCTGCAGGCATCAAGATCGTCTTTCTCGATCAAACCGGAGCCGGCATGGTGCCCGGAAAGGAATACGTAAGCCTCGTCTCCTCCGACAACCGCGGTATGGGGAAGGCAGCAGCGCTGCTCATGGCCCAAGCGCTCAACGGCAAGGGGAATATCGGATTGATCCCGCACGCATCCGACCTGTTCGCCACAAAGGAGCGTGTGGTCGGGTTCAAGGAGGCGATCAAGGCCTATCCGGAGATCAAGGTAGCAGTGGAACAGGGAGTGGGTGGGCCCGACTTCGCCGGTGAATCCGAGCGGATCGCGTCCGGAATGCTCACCGCTCATCCCGAGTTGAACGGGATTTGGGCGGTTTGGGATGTGCCAACCGAGGGCGTGTTGGCCGCGGCGCGTGCGAGCGGACGCGCACCCAAAGATCTGGCAATCACGACTTGCGATCTCGGGGTCAATATCGCGATTGACATGGCCAAGAACGGCTTCGTTCGCGGCACCGGATCACAACGGCCCTACGGAGCGGGCTACGCCGAAGGTATGCTCGCCGGCTATGCATTGCTTGGCAAGGAGGCGCCGGCTTACGTGGTTCTTCCCGCGCTCGCGGTGTCAAAGGAGAATCTCGTCGCAGCCTGGCCCAAATCCAATGGCACCGAGCCGCCCAAGGTGGTCACGGACGCGATGAAGTAGCAGGGCACGAGACCCGCCTCGATTTCCTCGACGTGAGGATCAGCGTAATGACCAAAGATACCGCCGCGGTCGAGATGACTGGAATCAAGAAGGCCTTCGGCGGACTCAATGTCCTCCGGGGCGTAGACTTCTCCGTCGATCGCGGCACGGTTCATGCGCTGATGGGAGAAAACGGCGCTGGTAAGTCCACGCTGCTCAAAATTCTTCAAGGTGTACTTGCGCCGACCGACGGCTCCATCTGCGTTTTCGGTCGGCCAATGAGCACCCATAGTCCCGAGATGTCTCGATCTTTGGGAATCGGAATGATCTTTCAAGAGCTGAGCCTCATTCCTTCCCTCACCATAGCGCAGAACATCTTTCTCACGCGAGAACCGCGACGATTCGGCATCTTCGTGGACGACCGTGCCGCGGCGACAAGAGCGCACGCTTTGATGGCCGAATTGGGACTCGATCTCGATCCGAACAGCCCGGTCGGGAAGTTGAGTGCCGGTCAGATGCAAATGGTCGAAATCGCGAAGGCGATCTCGCAAAACGCGCGGGTGCTCATCATGGACGAGCCTACCTCTGCGCTCAGCGCGTTCGAGGTGGAGCATCTGTTCGGCGTGCTGAAGCGCCTCACGGGGGACGGCGTCGCCATCATCTACGTTTCGCACCGCATGGACGAAATCTATCGCGTCGCCGAGCATGTGACGATTCTTCGCGATGGACGCAACGTCGCGACCGCCTCTCTGAAGCAGATGCAGATTCAGGATCTTGTCGAGCACATGATCGGCAAGCGCGTCGGGGCATTCGACTGGCGTCCACGGACCGTCGATCGTTCCCGACCGCCGGTCCTCGAGCTGCGCAACGTTTCCGGGGCGGAAAAGCCGATAGACGTCTCGTTCAAGCTGCACGCGGGAGAGGTGCTCGGTATCGCTGGCTTGCTCGGATCCGGACGGAGCGAACTTGCGCGCGTCATGTTCGGTATCGACCGGAAAGTCTCCGGCGACATCAGGGTCAAGGGGAGGCAGATCGAGATCGATCGGCCGCGCGCCGCAATGGACGCAGGGATCGCGTTGATACCGGAAAGCCGATCGCGCGAGGGGTTGATCGTTGCCCATAGCGTGCGAGCCAACCTCGCTCTCCCGAGGATCGACGATCTCGCTCGGGGGCCTTTGATCGACAATGCCGTGGAAACGGCATCGACTGAAAGTATCGTTCAGAAACTGAGAATCAAGGCTGAAACGGACGCTATCCCGGTGCGGACTCTCTCCGGCGGGAACCAGCAGAAAGTCGTGCTGGGCAAATGGATGGCCACTGACCCCGATATCTTCATTCTGGACGAGCCTACAGCAGGCATAGATGTTGGCAGCAAGTCGGAAATCGTCGAACTCATTCGCGGGTTAGCCGACGAAGGGCGCGCCGTCGTCATGATCTCCTCCGAGATTGCCGAACTGCTTGCAGTAAGCGACCGGGTCCTCATCATGAGTGACGGCCGTCTCGTCAGAGAAGTAACCAGGGACGAGATATCCAGTTGGACGGAGGACCAGGATCCGTCCGGTTCGGATGGTGGAACGCGCATCGCAAAGGCCGAGCACGGCTTGCAAGTGTTGATTCAAGAAGTCCGGCTCAATGCTCCAGCGCGCTGAAGAGAATGGCACGACGATGACAACAGCGTCCATAGATCCAGCCCGGAACAGGCGGAGCTTTTCGCTCATTGCTAACTGGAGGCAGTATGTCGTCTACATCGGCTTCGCCGTAATCTTCGCAGTCTTTGCGATTGTCTTGAGCGATCGCGGATTTCTGTCGACGAACAATCTGCTGAACATCACGCGCCAGACGGCAATCATCTCCATCATGGCGATGGCCATGACGTTCGTGTTGTGCGCCGGCGAGATCGACCTGTCGGTGGGCGCAATCGCCGGCCTGGCATCCGTCATCTCCAGTATGGCACTTAGTCGCTACGGCTTGATCCCCAGCGTCCTGGCCGGTCTCGCCACGGGTTTGCTCGTGGGGGCGGTAAACGGCGGACTCACCGCCTGGATCGGTATTCCTTCCTTCCTCGTAACCCTGGGGATGATGGGATTCGCGCGCGGGCTGGGTATGTGGACGAGCGGAACCTCGCCCGTGCCGGTCATCAACGATACGTTCATCGCGATTTTCGGCTCGGGCAACATTGGTCCCGTGCCGGTATTGGTGTTTTGGGTCGCTGTACTTGGGACCGTTGCTCACATCACGCTGCGTAGGACGCCTTTCGGTAGAAAAATCCTAGCTACTGGCGGCGGCGAAACCGCAGCGCGCTACAGTGGCGTCAAGACGCGCACCGTGAAATTCCAGGCGCTTATGATTACAGCAACTGCGGCATCGATCGCCGGAATGCTCTATGCGGGGCGACTCCAATCAGGGCGTTTTCAGCTCGGGGAAGGAGACGAATTGTCCGTCATTGCAGCCGTCGTTCTGGGCGGTACCAGCCTGTTTGGCGGAGCCGGGACCGTGGTGGGATCGATCGTCGGGGCTCTGCTGATTGGTGTGATCAACAACGGCCTGATTCTGTTGGGTCTCGATTTCAGCCAACAACTTATGGCGCGGGGCGTACTGATCGTCTTAGCCGTGGCGCTGGGTCGCAACCAGCGCTCTTGATCGGTCGAGAGCTTACTAGTCGAGAAGGAAAGTGCAGATGACCTTGGTGATCGTGACCGGCGGCAGCGGAAAACTGGGCAGGGCCTGCGCCCGTGATCTACTGGACCGCGGTTACAGCGTGATCAACGCCGACGTTTCGCCCCCTGAGCAGCGCATCTGCCCCTTCGTCGAGGTTGACCTCACCAGCCTGGACCGCACGGTCGAGCTACTGTCAGGTATGGATTGGAACCACAATCGTCGCGTCGACGCGATCGTGCATCTGGCAGCTATTCCGATGCCGGGCGTCAAGCCCAGCGGCGAGGTTTTCAGAATAAACACCTTGACCACGTACAACGTTTTCGAGGCCGCGCGGCGTCTTCAGATACGGAACATCGTCTGGGCCTCGAGCGAGACTCTGCTCGGCCTCCCGTACGAGAATCCGCCCCCTTACTTGCCGGTCGATGAGGACTATCCTGCGCGACCGGAGACCGCCTACTCGCTCTCCAAGGCGGTTGGAGAAGAGTTGGCGCGCCAATTTTGCCGGTGGGATGGCGAAACCAAGATTATCTGCCTCCGCTTCTCGAACGTAATGGATCCCTCTGAATACGCCGACTTCCCCTCGTTCGATCCGGAAGTCCGCAAGTTCAATCTATTCGGTTACATCGACGCACGGGACGGGGCGCAGGCCGTTCGGCTGTCGCTCGAGTCCGACTTGAAGGGAGCGGAGGTCTTTGTGATAGCAAATCAGGATACAGTCTTTGCTACGCCGAGCGCCGAACTCGCCGCAAAGTACTTTCCCGGGGTGCCATTAAAGAGGGCGGTCAAGGGCAGCGAAACGCTCCTCTCGATCGACAAGGCGCGCCGGATGCTCGGCTATGCTCCGGCCCATAGCTGGCGTGAATCCAAATGAGTGGCACTTTTCCCGCCGGACAGCGGCTAGATCGAGGGCCGGACCATGCGCATCTGCAGGCGTTGCGCGGACCGGACTCTGAGCGGTTCACGTGTCTGTTTCCTTGAGGGCACGCACCAGCCACGACCGGAATGTCGCGATCTTCGGAACGTTCGCGCGGGATCGTCGGTAGACGAGGCTATGACACTTTATCCGCCTGCCGGATGCGCCGAACGGCATCACAAGCCGCCCATCCTCCAGTTCACGCTGCACCAGAAGTCGGCTTTCCAAACAGACACCGAGGCCGTCCACGGCGGTGCTGATTGCCATGAACGATCGATCGAAGCGGGGACCTCGTTCGAGATCCAATTCGACCTTCTTTTCTTCGGCCCAGTGTCGCCACCTATAGAGATTGACCTCAGAGTGGATGAGGACGTGCTTCTTGAGGTCGGCTGCTGTGCGAATACGCGAGGCCCCTTTCATCAATTTGGGCGAGCATAGGACGACGATCGTTTCGAGAGGGAAAGGATCGACCCCGAGATACGCGGCAGGAACGAACGTCCCATAGCGAATGTCGATGTCGACCGCATCGCCTCCAAGATCGGCTGCATCGCCCGACGCGTTGAGTCTGAGATCGATTGCGGGATTGAGAGCGCCAAACCTGGACAATCGTGGCATGAGCCATTGGCTCGCAAAGCTCGGAACGGAGTGTATCGTGAGGATATCACTTTTACCCCGACGTGTGATCGTATGTGTCGCGGCTTCAATTCGTCCCAATGCCTCGGAGATCTCGTCGGCGTATTTGCTGCCGATGTCCGTGAGCATAACGGCTCGGTTGATGCGGTGGAAAAGCTGCACGCCGAGCGCGTCCTCCAGCGACCTTATCTGGTGGCTCACCGCCGAGGGCGTGAGCGTCAACTCGTCCGCGGCACGAAGAAACGATCCGAGGCGTGCCGCAGCCTCGAAAATTTGGATGGCACGAAGTTGCGGAAGTTCAGACACGTCGAATGAGCCCCATTCATCTAACTGATGGTTTAATTCTTTTGTTGCGAATGGACAAGGGGGCTACGGTCTCGAACGAAACAGCGGATGGATAACCGCCGAACGGAGAAACGCCCAACCTGCTCGCAGTCGAGCGGATCTCCGATCATGCGTAACGGGTTCGCAGCGCGAAGGACCTTTCGGCCTTCGCTGCCTTACAACGCAACACGGGAGCGGCGATATGACAGGCCAGGGCCACAACATTTCATTGAGCGAAAGAGCCCGTCGCATCAGGTGCCACGCGCTGCGCATGGGCGAAGTGCAAGGACAGGGTTACATCGCGCAAGCGCTCGACATCGCCGACGTCCTGGCGACGGCCTATTTCCACGCCATGCGCTACAAGCCGGAAGACCCGGAATGGGACGGCCGCGATCGCTTCCTGCTCTCGAACGGCCACTATGCCATCGCCCTGTATGCGGCGCTGATCGAGGCCGGGATCGTACCTGAGAGCGAACTCGAGACGTATGGATTCGATGACAGCCGACTGCCCATGTCTGGAATGGCGAGCTACACGCCGGGAATGGAGATGTCCGGCGGTTCGTTGGGGCTCGGTCTAACCATCGCGGTTGGCAAGTGTCTGGGTCTCAAGAGACGCGGAGCCGACAGTCGCGTGTACACGCTCTTCTCCGACGGCGAGCTCGACGAGGGCTCAAAGTGGGAGGCTATGATGTCGGCAGCCCACTACAAGCTCGACAATCTCATCGCCATCGTGGACGTCAACAATCAGCAGGCCGATGGACCGTCCAAGCAGATGATGGGCTTCGAGCCGCTCGCCGACAAGGTACGGGCATTCGGTTGGTTCGTGCAACGGGTCGACGGCAACAATCTCGACGCGGTTGTCGCGGCTTTCGATGCGGCGAAGACGCACGAAGGACCGCGGCCTCGAATGATCATCGCCGACACGCTGATGGGAAAAGGGGTTCCGTTTCTGGAGGCTCGTGAACGAAACCATTTCATGCGGGTCGACGCGAACGAGTGGAAACTGGCGCTAGAGGCGCTCGGCGAAGGGAGTTCGGCATGAAGCCGAAAAAGACAAACGGCGTGACGGCACCGAGCAAGCCGCGGCTCACCACCTCCGCGATGATCGCTTCGATCGCAGCCGAGGGCCAGGCGACGAAGCCGGCTCCTTTCGGTCACGCGCTTATCGAGGTCGCCCGCCGACGTCCGGAGATCGTTGGAATGACGGCAGATCTCGGCAAGTACACCGATCTCCACGTCTTTGCCAACGAGTTTCCCGATCGCTACTATCAGATGGGCATGGCCGAGCAGCTGCTTTTCGGCAGCGCATCGGGGCTCGCGTCAGAGGGGTTCATTCCGTTTGTCACGACCTACGCCGTCTTTGCGTCGCGTCGCGCCTACGACTTCATCCATCAGACGATTGCGGAGGAGAACCGCAACGTCAAGATCGCCTGCGCGTTGCCCGGCCTGACCTCCGGCTACGGGCCCAGCCATCAGGCGACGGAAGATCTCGCGCTGCTCCGCGCGATGCCCAATATGACCGTCATCGATCCCTGCGACGCCTTGGAGATTGAGCAGGTCGTGCCGGCGATTGCCGAGCACCAGGGTCCCGTCTACATGCGGCTTCTGCGGGGGCAGGTGCCGCTCGTGCTCGACGAGTACGGGTACCAGTTTGAGCTCGGTAAAGCGAAGCAATTGCGGGACGGCGAAGACGTCCTCATCATAGCGTCGGGCCTGCTGACGATGCGCGCCCTGGAGGCCGCGAAGCTGCTCGCGACCGATCGCATCAAGGCGGCCGTGCTGCACGTTCCGACCATCAAGCCGCTCGACGCGGAAGCCATCGTCGCGGCATGCCGAAAACCGGGTCGGCCCGTGGTTATTGCCGAGAACCATTCGGTCATCGGCGGATTGGGCGAAGCCGTCGCTGCGCTTCTGATGCGCGAGCGCGTATATCCGGCGTTTCATCACATAGGACTTCCGGACGAATTCCTGGCCGCCGGCGCACTTCCGACACTTCACGATCGCTACGGCATTTCCGCCAGCGCGATCACGAACAGCATCAAGTCATGGCTTTGATTGAGGACGACATGCAACAGCAGAGCTCACCCGCTTCCGGGGCGAAGCACATCGGCTTCATCGGGCTGGGATCAATGGGCTCCCAGATGGCGCGCAATTTGTGCGCTCGCGGCTTTCGCGTGAAGGGCTTCGACGTTCGAGCAAACGCGCGCGGGGCGTTTGAAGAGAACGGAGGGACGTGGGCCGAGTCCGTGCGGGATGTGGCGGCCGGCTGCGAGTTCCTTCTGCTGATGGTGGTCAACGTCGGTCAGGCCGAACAGATTCTCTTCGAGTCCGGAGCCGTCGATGCATTGCCGGCGAGCGCGACGGTCGTCCTGATGGCCACGTGTCCCGCGGCGGAGGTTGAGCGGATCGCGGCTCAGGTTGAGGCGAAGGGACGACGCTTCGTCGACGCTCCGGTATCAGGCGGGGTCGCGGGCGCGGCATCCGCCGGACTCACGATCATGGCCGCATGCAACCCCGATACGTTCGAGCTCGCGAAGCCTGTACTGGATGCGATGGGCGACAAAGTACACCACGTCGGCGAACGCGCCGGGCAAGGCGCATTGGTCAAGACGATCAACCAGCTCCTGTGCGGAGTGCACCTTGCCGCAGCGGGCGAGGCCGTGGCGCTTGGAGCGAAGGCGGGCATAGATCCGCGCATATTGATAGATATCTTCTCGCAGTCTTCCGCCTCGAGCTGGATGCTGCGTGATCGTGGGGCGCGGATGGTGGCGAGCGAACCGAAGGTTACGAGCGCGATCGACATCTTCGTGAAGGATCTCGGAATTGTGCTGGATGCGGGTCTCCGGCTCAAGGCGCCGACTCCCCTCGCATCGGTCGCTCAGCAAATGTTCCTGGCGGTATCCGGACAGGGGGCGGGACAGATCGACGACAGCCAGGTTGTCCGCGCCTATCGTGCCATGACAGCCGATGCGGGAGCTAGCGAACCATGAGCGTTGTCACCGGACGGTTCGCCGATTTGAAGGAAGTCACCCTTCACTATCTGACGGCAGGACAGGGCGAAGCAGTGGTGCTTCTCCATGGAATTCCGCAGACTTCGTTCGAATGGCGCTTCATTCTCCCGAAGTTGGCCGAGAAATACCTCGTCATTGCTCCGGATCTAAGGGGGCTTGGTGACTCGACTCGTCCTGTCTTCGGATACGACAAGAAGACGATCGCTGAAGACGTATGGCAGCTGGTCCATGACCATCTCGGCATAAACCGCCTCCACCTCGTCGGGCACGACTGGGGTGGGCCAGTTGCGTTCTCTCTTGCCGCTCATCATCCGGAAGCCGTTTCACGCCTTGCTGTTCTGGACGTCACGATTCCCGGTGACGGAGCTGAGATGTCTCAGGGTGGCAGACGCTGGCACCATCCTTTCTACCGCACGCCGGATCTACCTGAAGCACTTTGTGCCGGGCGGGAAGAACTGATGATGGACTGGTTCTTCGAGAACTACGGTCATAGGGCGAACTGCATCACGGAGGAACACAAGCAGGAATACTACCGCACGTACAAGAAGCTCGGGGCCTTCCGAGCGATGTTCGGCTACTACCGCGAGTTCGCGAAGGACGCCTCCGATAATCGCGAAGTCCTGGAACGCAATGGCAAGCTCAAGATGCCTGTTCTCGCTCTTGGGGGAGACAAGGCATTCGGGCGTGGACTGGAGACCTTAGAATCTCTGAAGCGCGTTGCCGCGAAGGTACGAGGCGGCATCATTCCCGATTGCGGCCACTGGGTCGCGGAGGAGCAGCCTGAATTCGTCGTGCAGGCTTTGCTGAAGTTCTTTGCCGAGAAGGATTGAGTAATTCGCTGCGATGCAGCCCGCGGCGCAGGTCGGTCAACAAAGCTGCTACCAAGGAGGAGACCATGAGGAAGCTTTCGCGCCGCGGACTTATGTTGGGCGGGACGGGCCTGGCGGTGGGCTTCGCAAGTCCATCTATCTTGAGGGCCGAGCCCCAGTTCAAGATGAAGTTCGCCAACATCATGCCGACGGACCATCCACTCAACGCCCGAATGAGGGAAGCGAGCGAGAAGATACTCAAAGGTACCGATGGGCGGGTCGACATTCAGGTCTTTCCAAACAGTCAGCTTGGCACCGATGCCGACATGCTAAGCCAGCTAAGGTCCGGCGCCCTCGAGTTTTTCGGGTCGTCGGGTCTGATCGTCGCCACCTTGGTTCCGGTAGCAGCCATTACAGGCATAGGCTTCGCGTTTTCCGACTACACGCAAGTCTGGAACGCCGCGGACGGATCTCTTGGCAAGCACATCGTGGCGAGCTTTGCCAAAGCCAACATCGTTGCGTTCGACAAGATGTGGGACAACGGCTTCAGGCAGACGACATCTGCGCGCAGTCCGATCAAGACCGCGGACGACCTCAAAGGGTTCAAGATTCGCGTCCCGCCGAGTCCACTTTGGACGTCCCTTTTCAAGTCGCTGGGCGCATCACCCACCTCCATCCCATGGGGCGAAACGTATTCGGCATTGCAGACGAAGGTCGCGGACGGATTGGAGAATCCGCTGGCCGGAATCTACTTCGCGAAGATGTATGAAGTCCAAAAGTACCTATCCGAAACAAACCACATGTGGGATGGCTTTTGGTTCCTGGCCAATAGGCGAGCATTCGATGGGCTCTCCGCGGCCGACCGCGACCTAGTCGTTGGCACCGTCAATGACGCGGCCGTCAAGCAGCGGGCCGACGTCGCCGCTCTCAATAGTTCATTGCAGGGTGAACTAACGGCGAAAGGTCTCGAGTTCGTAAAGGTGGATTCCTCCTCCTTCCGCGCCAGGCTACAACAGTCCGGATTCTATGGAGAATGGAAGAGCAAGTATGGAGAGGAGGCCTGGTCTTTGTTGGAGGCCGCAAGTGGCAAGCTGAGCTGAGGAGCGCACGATGTCGACAACCGGCGAGCGGCATGCGGTGATGGACGTAGGAGTTCAATCGGCGCCAGTATCGCGCCTGGTCATGCCATTAGTAACCGTCACCGAATTTCTCGCCGGCCTCGTTGTGGCCGTCGAAGTCGGCATACTTTCGGTAGGTGTCGTGGCGCGGTATGTCTTTCACAATCCGATCGTTTGGACGGACGAGCTGGCCCAGATCCTGTTTGTCTGGCTTTCTATGTTGGGTACGGCGATCGCCCTGCACCGAGGCCAGCACATGCGGATGACTGCGCTGGTCGATCGCTTTCCAAGAGCGGCTCGCGCGAATTGCGAACTACTGGCATTGCTTGTCTGCGTAGCGATGATGCTGCTCGTTTTCATTCCATCGTTCGACTACGCACACGAAGAATCGTTTGTCATCACTCCCGCGCTAGAAATCTCGGGCTCGGCTAGGGCCGCTGCGCTGCCCGTCGGCTTTGCCTTGATGATCATCTTCGCTCTGGCTCGGCTCAGTTCGATCTCCGGCTTCCGACGCGTGGCGACGACGGCCTGTCTGCTTGCCTTCGTGGTGGCCAGCGCTTGGTATCTACGCGGCGTTTTCCACACATTAGGAAATCTCAACCTCGTCATATTCTTCGTCGGACTTGTCGGCGTGGCGGTCTTCCTTGGTGTGCCGATTGCATTCGCCTTCGCGATCGCCGCGCTCGGCTATATAGGTCTATCGACCAATGCACCATTGCTCACCGTTGCTGGTCGGCTCGACGAAGGCATGTCGCATCTGATCCTCCTTGCCGTGCCCTTGTTCGTGTTCCTTGGAATGCTCATGGAACTGACCGGTATGGCGAAGGCCATGGTCGACTTCCTCGCTGCGCTGCTGGGGCACGTCAAGGGCGGATTGAGCTACGTCCTGATCGGCGCGATGTATCTGGTGTCCGGCATCTCCGGATCCAAGACCGCCGACATGGCAGCGGTGGCGCCGTCGCTGTTTCCAGAAATGAGGAAACGCGGGCAACGCGGCGGCGAACTCGTGGCCCTATTGGCTGCGACGGGAGCCCAGACCGAAACGATTCCTCCCAGCCTCGTATTGATCACGATCGGATCGGTGACGACCGTGTCGATCGCAGCACTCTTCACAGGCGGTCTGGTTCCGGCCGTCGCTGTGGGGGCATGCCTTGCGGCCTTAGTCTGGTGGCGCAACCGCAAGGCGGACCTTTCCGACGTGACGAGACCGAGCCGCAAGGAGGTTCTCAAGTCCTTCGTCTTCGCGATGCCGGCCCTGGCCCTACCCTTCATAATAAGGCTGGCGGTCGTCGAAGGTGTTGCCACTGCCACGGAAGTCTCCACCATCGGTATCGCCTATTCGATTCTCGCCGGCCTTCTGATCTACCGGCGTTGCGATTGGTCCAAATTCCCGAAGATGCTCGTCGACACGGCCGCCTTGTCGGGTGCGATCCTTTTCATCATAGGAGCGGCGACCACCGTCGCCTGGTGCCTCACCCAGTCCGGCTTCTCGCGTGATCTTGCCAAGATGATGTCGTCGCTTCCAGGGGGCGCGCCGACCTTCATGGCAGTATCCATTGCCATGTTTGTGATCCTCGGAAGCGTGCTTGAAGGCATTCCCGCGCTCGTGCTGTTCGCGCCTCTGATGTTTCCGATCGCGAAGAGCGTCGGCCTTCACGAGGTGCACTATGCCATCGTGGTCATTCTCGCGATGGGAATCGGGCTGTTCTTGCCGCCATTCGGCGTCGGCTATTACGCCGCGTGCGCGATAGGCCGCGTGGATCCAGCGGAAGGCATCCGGCCCCTCTTGGGCTACGTGGCCGCCCTTCTGATCGGCCTCGTGATCGTGGCTTGCATCCCCTGGCTTTCCACCGGTTTCCTCTAAGCCGCGCGGTCCCCGCAATTGCAGACGAGCGACCACACCAGATGAAGCGAGAGTAGACCTATGAACGTCGTTGTTCAAACACAAGTGCCTTCCGACGCAACTCTCAACAAGAAGATGGCGGACGCCATCAGGATACTGTCGCTGGACGCGATCGAACGCGCCGGCGACGGCCATCCGGGGGCTCCGCTCGGCTGCGCGGAAATCGCTACGGTTCTGTTCACCCGGCACCTGAAGCTAAATCCGGCCGATCCAAACTGGTTCGATCGCGACAGGTTCGTCCTCTCGAACGGTCACGGTTCGATGTTGCTCTATTCGCTGCTTCACCTCAGTGGCTACGAGGCGGTCACGATGGAACAGATCAAGTCGTTCCGAAAATTAGGCTCGATCTGCCACGGCCATCCGGAATACGCGACGGAGCACGGCATCGAGGTGACAACCGGGCCACTCGGCCAGGGGTTCGCGAACGGCGTGGGAATGGCCGTCGCGGAAGAACATTTGCGTAGCGTGATCGGACCAGGCGTTGTCGACCATTTCACGTATGTTCTCGCCGGCGACGGTTGTCTAATGGAAGGGGTCGCTCAGGAGGCCCTTTCGCTCGCTGGGCATCTGAGATTGGGAAAGCTGATCGTGCTGTGGGACGACAACTCGATCACGGACGACGGTAGCACTTCGATCTCGATCAGCGAGGATATCCGGACCCGCTTCAGGGCTGCGGGTTGGCAGGTTCTCGATGCGGACGGACACGATATGGAGGCGATCGACAGTGCGATCGCCCACGCCAAATCCGATTCCAGGCCCAGTCTGATCGCGTGCGCCACGATCATCGGCCGCGGGTTCGTTCGGCTGGAAGGGCAGAGGGGCGCCCACGGCAGCCGCGTCTTCAAGGAGGATACCGAGGCTGCGCGCGAGCGCTTGGGCTGGACGTCCCCACCGTTTGTCGTTCCGGAAAGCGTTTTGGCGGGTTGGCGGAGCATGATCGAGGCGCGCAACGGCGGAGAGTATCGCGCCTGGCAGGGGCGGCTCGCCGAGCTGCCAGAGGGCCAACGCGCCCTTGCGGAACGCCTGGCCCGGCGGGAGCTGCCGACGGGCTGGGAGGAATCCCTGCGGCGTTACAAGCGATCGGCGATCGATCTGCCCGCCCAACCGTCTATTCAATCCTCCGGAGAGGCGGTCGCGAGCGTATTTGCCGCGATCCCCGAGTTGGTGAGCGGCGCTCCGGATCTGGAAGGACCGACGGGGCACAAGCGCGAACTGCGCGCCTTCACCGCCAGCGACAGAGGAGGGCGCTTCGTCCACTACGGAATACGCGAGCACGCAATGGGATCGATGATGAACGGCATGGCCGCTCACGGCGGTATCGTCCCGATCGGGGCGACCTATCTGGCCTTCTCCGATTACTTGCGTCCCGCGATCAGAATGGCCGCGCTCATGGGGGTGCCCAGCGTATTCGTCTACAGCCACGATTCGATCGGAATTGGGCAGAATGGACCTACCCATCAGCCCGTCGAAATATTGGCCTCACTCAGGGCGATCCCGAACATGCTGGTCATGAGACCGGCCGATGCGGTCGAGGTCGCCGAATGCTGGGAGATGGCGCTGGCGAGGCGCGATGGTCCCTCGTCCTTGATCCTCTCTCGCCAGGCTTTGCCGCCAGTTCGCCGGGGCCATACAGACGAGAATCTCTGCGCGCGGGGAGCGTACGTGCTCGCGGAGGCGGTCGGCGGTCCCAGACAGGTCAGCCTGATCGCTACCGGTTCCGAGGTCTCGATCGCGCTTGAAGCCAGGGAGCTATTGGAAAAAGAAGGGATATCGACGGCGGTGATCTCGATGCCGAGCTGGGAGGCATTCGAGCGGCAAGACGAAAGCTATCGGCGCAGCACTCTTGGAGGCGGGGACATACTCAAGGTGGGAATCGAGGCCGCCGTGCGTCAGGGCTGGGAGCGTTATCTCGGAGAGACCGGTATATTCATCGGGATGACAGGCTTCGGAGCGTCGGGGCCCGGAGAGGAACTCTTCCGCCGCTTCGGCATAACGGCCGAAAATGTCGTCGGCGCAGTGACGCGTCGCTTCTAGATCCGCCTTGACGGATGAAGTGCCCCACGCGCATAATGTATGCATTAACGAATTCGTCGGCTGCCGCAAGGCGGGAATTCACCCGCTCTCGCCTTCGCCGCCGCCAAGGTCGCAAGCAAGATGAAAAATTCGATCAAGGACGTCAAAGCCATCGTGTTCGACACCTTCGGAACGGTGGTCGACTGGCGGGGCAGCATCATCCGCGATCTAACCGCCTGGGGAAACAACCAGGGCATCCAGGCCGACTGGACGGCGCTGGCGGATCGCTGGCGGGACGAGTACGAGCCGGAGAAGAACCGGGTGCGAAACGGAGAGATCGGCTGGACCAATCTCGACGAACTTCACGCGCATGCGCTCGAAAAAGTGGCAGCGCAACTCGGCATCAAGGACCTATCTCCGTCTCAGATGCAGCACGTTAACTGCGTCTGGCACAGGCTGGACGCATGGCCCGATGCGGTCGAGGGCCTCACGCGCCTGAAGCGGAAGTTCGTGATTGGCCCGCTCTCGAACGGAAACGTCGCGCTGCTCGTCAACATGGCGAAGCACGCGGGGCTCCCCTGGGACAACGTTTTTTCATGCGAGCTTTTCCGTCACTTCAAGCCGCATCCGGAGACCTATCTTGGAGTTTGCCGGCTGATGTACCTCGAGCCTGGCGAGGTGATGATGTGCGCCGCCCACAACTACGATCTCGCGGCGGCTCGCAGCGTCGGGCTGAAGACCGCATTCATCCCGCGTCCGACCGAGTATGGACCCGGGCAAAAGACGGACTTGGCCCCAGCGGGAGACTGGGACGTCGTCGCAACTGACATCATCGATTTCGCGCGGCAGTTGGGGACCTGAGCCACCGGGGAACGCAGTCGCGGAAATCGTAAAAACCAAACGGTGAGAGCATGCAATCCTACAAGATGTTTATCGGCGGCCGGTGGGTCGATGCAGCCGGTGGCGAGCGGTTCGAAAGTCAGAACCCCTTCACCGGTAAGTCCTGGGCGACGATCCCGCGGGGAAGCCAAGTGGACGTCGATCAAGCCGTCGCAGCCGCCAAATCGGCGTTCGCGGCCGGGCCTTGGCCGAAGCTGACACCAAGCGAAAGGGGCCATCTGTTACGTGGTCTGGGCGATCTCATTGCCGAGAACGCCGAAATGCTCGCGCGTGTCGAGGTGACGGACAACGGAAAGCTCATCAACGAGATGGCGTTCCAACTGCGCTATATTCCACAGTGGTACTACTATTTCGGCGGGCTCGCCGACAAAGTCCAAGGCGCCGTCATTCCTATCGACAAGCCCCAGACGTTCAATTTCACGCGACAGGAGCCCCTGGGCGTGTGCGTGGGCATCACCGCGTGGAATTCGCCTCTGCTTCTTTTGGCATATAAGCTCGCACCAGCACTCGCCGCAGGCAATACCTTCGTCGCCAAGCCGTCCGAGTTCACATCAGCCTCGACGCTCGAATTCGCCAAGCTGGTCGAGAAAGCGGGATTTCCGGCGGGAGTCTTCAACGTCATCACCGGCTTCGGAAGCGAAATCGGAGATGCTCTGACGTCCCATCCGGATGTGGCCAAGATCGCGTTCACAGGCAGCGAAAACACCGGTCGGCATATCGGTCAGGTTGCGGCCCGCACGTTCAAGAAGGTCACGCTCGAGCTCGGTGGAAAGTCTCCTCACATCGTCTTCGACGACGCGGAGATCGACAATGCGGTCAAGGGCGTGATCTCCGGAATCTTTGCTGCGACTGGTCAGACGTGCATCGCGGGTTCGCGCCTGCTGGTCCAGCGAAGCATTCACGATCGTTTTGTCGAGCGGATTGTCGAGTTCGCCAAGCGTGCCAAGAAAGGTGATCCGCTGCTGACGAGCACACAGGTCGGCCCGGTCACCACGCCTCCGCAATACCGCAAGATCCTCGAATACATCGGAGTCGCCAAGGACGAGGGCGCGACGTGCGTGCTCGGAGGCGGTCCGGCAACTGGTCCGGACGTCGGAAACGGGGGCTATTTTGTCGAGCCAACCATCTTCACTGGCGTCCGTAACCAGATGCGGATCGCGCAAGAGGAGGTCTTCGGACCTGTACTGGCTTGCATCCCGTTCGACGACGAGGAAGAGGCGCTCGCGCTCGCGAACGACACGACGTACGGCTTGGCCGCCGGCTTCTGGACCCGCGATATTCGCCGGATCCTGAGGATGTCTGAACGACTGCAGGCGGGAACGGTTTGGGTGAACACCTATCGAGTGATCAGCTATTTGTCGCCACTCGGAGGCTACAAGCACTCGGGCATCGGCCGAGAAAACGGACTCGACGCGATCCAAAACTATCTTCAGACCAAGAGCGTCATGATCAGCACGGCTGAAGACGTAGCAGATCCGTTCGTAATGCGTTGACGGTTTCTGCCAGCTAGAGCTGGCCCGAAGCGCTTCTTCAACTGCAAACGGCCGCGCGAAGGTCCGCGGGATCAACGTGTCCTTTCCGCTGGCAGGCCGGTCGTCTGCTTTCCTCCCCTGGAGAACTTGGCCGCTGCCCTCGGCAGCGGCCATTTTTCTCGAAAGGAGGCCGTCATGCCGCCAAATCCGAGCCGGCGGCGCTTTTGCCGCGGATCAAGTCCGAGGCCTTTTCGGCGATCATTAGCGTCGCAGCGTAAGTGTTGGCCGATGGCATCATCGGCATGACCGATGCGTCGACGATCCGCAGACCCGACAGGCCGTGCACGCGAAGTTCGTTGTCGACTACAGCGCCCGGATCGCTTGCCGGGCCCATGCGGGCGGTGCCCACGAGATGGTAGCACGTGCTCCCGTTCCGGTAGGCGAAGTCCAGCAATTCGTCGTCCGATCGCACGTCAGGCCCCGGAAGCGTCTCGTGGGAAACGAAGTTCGTCATCTCGGGCGTCGACAGCAGTCGTCGGATCAGCCGTAGGCCACCGAGCGTGGCGTGCCGGTCGGCCGGCTCGGCGAGGTAGTTGGGCTGAAGAATGGGATCGTCGAAAACGTCGACCGATCGCGCGCGTACATAGCCAGAACTCTGCGGCCGGTGGGGCCAGGCGCCTGCCGTGAATCCCGGGTAGTCGTCCAAAACGTAGACCTCCCCCTGCTTGTAGGAGCCGGGCGTAAAGACACATTGTAAATCTGGCGTATCTAGACCGTCGAAGGACTTCCAGAATACATGGACCTGCGAAGGTGTGGTCGCAAGGATGGTCGGCCGTCCCATTGCCCATCGGGCGATCTGGCCCCCCAATAGGTAGCCGCGCGACAACTCGTTGAGGGTGATCGTACCCTTCCTGGCTCGTACCACGACCCGCACGGCGTAATGATCGCGAAAGTTCTCGCCGACCCCCTTGAGCTCGTGCCGAACTTCCACACCGATGCTGCGAAGCAGATCCGAAGGGCCGATGCCCGAAATCTGCAATAGGCGCGCGGTGTTCGCAGTACCGCTGGATACAATGACTTCGCGGCGCGCCCGCACCTCAAGGGGCGCATCGCCACGTCCCCTCAAGTAGCGGACCGCTACAGCCCGTCCCGATTCGATGACCACTTCACATGCGCGCGCCCCCGTCCTCAAATCGAGATTTGTTCGACCAAGTGCCGGTTTTAGGAACGCTTTCGCGCTGCTGATACGCAGCCCTCTGTTTATCGTGCGCTGGAAATATCCTACGCCCTCTTGCCGTCCCCCATTGTAGTCAGCGTTGAGCGGAATTCCCAAGCCAGCGCAGCCCCGGATGAACGCCTCGGAAGCCGGGTGAATCCAATCCATGCGGCTTACGGGAATGCCGTCGTCGATCGGTGGATCACCCTCAATTCCGATCCTGCGAACCGAACGGCGGAAGTAAGGCAGAACATCGTTCCATCCCCAGCCCCGGTTGCCGCGTTGGGCCCATCCGTCGAAGTCCGCCGGTTGCCCACGGTTGTAAACCATGCCGTTGATGGACGAGCCGCCTCCGAGCGTACGGCCTTGCGTCGTCGAGATAGCCCTACCGCCAGTTAGCGCCGTTGGCTCGGTCTTGAACTGCCAGGTGCAGGAAGGGTCAAAGAGCGTCTTGATGAAGCCTGCTGGTATGTGGATGAACGGATTGCGATCCGCGGGGCCGGCCTCGAGAACGCAGATGCTCGAACTGCCGTCGGCCGAGAGGCGATTTGCCAGGACACAACCGGCGGCTCCAGCCCCGACGATAATATAGTCGAATTCCTCGGGCATCGTATCCCTTTCTCACATCGTTCTTTACTCGCCAAGGTGCCGCGTAACCTGGCTCGGGAAAACCCTTGCAGCAGCGGCTCGTTTCTGCAATTGTGACAATAATGCATACATTAAAGAATGCTGTAAAGATTGCGAAGGAGGATAGCAGATGAGCTTGGAAATGCCCGCTCAAGATCCCAAGGACGATCCGCTCTACAAGAAGGTGACGCGCCATGTAATGCCGTTGCTGATCACCTGCTACACAGTCTCCTATCTGGACCGGATCAACATCGCGTTCGCCAAGCCGCAAATGATGGGGCAACTCGGTCTCAACGAAGCCATCTACGGGCTTGGTGCCGGCCTTTTCTTCCTTGGTTATGCGGCATCGGAAGTTCCCAGCAATCTACTGCTCCACTACTTCGGTCCGCGACGTTGGCTGGCTCGAATTCTCCTGACCTGGGGTCTGATCTCGATGGGAATGGCCCTCGTCTGGTCGGAATACTCGTTCTACATCCTGCGCATCGCACTCGGAATCGGCGAGGCGGGTCTGTTTCCCGGCGTCATCTTCTACATGATGCGCTGGTACCCCACGGAACGTCGCGCGACCGTCACTTCGCTGTTCTATCTGGCCGCGCCGCTCGCGGGTATCTTCGGTGCACCGCTCTCTGGGTTAATCATCGCGAACATGCACGGCGCAGGTTCACTCGCCGGTTGGCAATGGATGTTCATTCTGGAAGGCCTTCCTGCCGTCGTTTTGGCGTTCGTCGTCTGGTACAAGCTCAGGGACAACATTGAGGATGCGCCTTGGTTGACGCGGGACGAGAAGGTTCGCCTGCGCGCAAACATCGAATCGGAGAACACCAGGAAGCCGGCGCTCGGAATTGCCGGGGTCTTCAAGAACATCGACGTGCTCATGCTGGCCGTCATTCTCTTCGGCATCGTGCTCGCACAGTCGGGGGTGTTCTTCTATTTGCCCTCCCTCATAAAGGGGGCGGGCGTGACCGACACCGTCCAACTTGGAATCTACTCCGCGATCCCGTACGCCGGAGCGGTCGTCGTGATGCTCCTGGTCGGCCGCAGTTCGGACCGCAAGAGGGAGCGAGGTCTGCACTTTGTCGGAAGCTGTCTGTTCGGCATCCTGGGCTTCCTGATCAGCATCTGGTTCAAGGACAGCCTTGTTATGGTTCTCCTGGGACTGAGCATGGCTCTCGGCGGCGTCATGGCCACGCTGCCCGTGTTCTGGAGCCTCCCGACCGCAGCCCTCAAGGGCATCTCCGCAGCCGCTGGAATAGCCTTCATCAACTCCATTGGCCTGACGGCGGGCTTCTTCTCGCCGTTCATAATCGGATACCTCACCCAGTCCACCAAAACCCTCGACCTGGGGATCTACTGCGTCGCGGCGATCTGGGGCGTTTGCGTGGCCGTGTCTGTCGCATATTTCCTACGGCAACGCTCGCGGTCGATGCCGGGCGACGGCACAGACGAGTCTGGGAACCGCATCTTGAGGCCGATGCGCGCCCGTTTTGCCGGGCGCGCAGCAACTTCCGAGAGCCGCCACGACCTAGCCGATCTTGGCCAAGAGGTCGGTCAGAAGACGCCCCGCCCGCTCGCGGTGTTCCCGATGGATGCGCACCGCGGCTTCCGCATCGCCCTTGGCGATGGCTTTGACGAGGGCGGCATGTTCGCGGTTCGACTGCGTGGGTTTGGGCCGAAGTCGCAAAGTCAGCAGGCGCGCGCGATGTGCTTGCGACCAAAATTGATCGACGGTCTGAATCAGGCGGCCATTACCGCAGCTATTGATCAGTGTCCGATGGAAGTCCTCGTCCGCCTGCGCCCATCGCTCCAGATCGTCCCGCTCCAGCGCGGCGTCCATGGCCTTGACGGCTTTGTTGAGCGAGGACAGTGCGTCTGCATCGATCCCGCGCTTGGCAACGAGCCCGGCCGCCGTGGACTCCAGGCTTGTAATCACCTCGTATATCTCGCGCATGTCGTCGGCAGAGACTGGGAGAACGCGCATTCCGTGTCTGGCGCGTATCTCGACGATACCCTCCGCGCGCAGTCTGACCATTGCCTCTCTCACGGGAGTACGGCTCATACCCAGCCGAGCCGCCGCCTCGAGTTCGAGAACGAAGCTGCCCGGAGCGATCCCGCCACTCAGGATAAGCTCCCGCAGGCGGGAATAGGCGACGTCTGCCTGGTTCGATCGAGTTCCGCGTGAGGGCGTTGCTCCCGAGCGTCCTCGCGGCGGGAGTTTCCGTTCGATTGCCTTGCGATCGGGCGAATTTCTTTGAGGCTTGGTGGTCATTACGGCCCGCTATGTGTCGTTCTTGTGCGTTCTTCCGGTGCGACAAACGAGTTTCGAGGCACCATGTGCTTTGCGGCCCAGACTAGGCACGCTCCGCGGAAAAAGAGAAGCGCGTGTCTGATCTTCCCTCAAAAAATGCGTGGATGATAGGCGCTCCGATTCGACGAATCTGCGTCTTGGGTATCGAGAATCCCACCGTCGGTGCTTGCGACAAGCGCGCGGTCGGGTTACTGTACATTAATGCATGCGTTATCGCATTCGAAAGTGGTATACTCGCCGTCCGGCCAGCATATTGCCTGTCCACGTCGGCGTAACGCTCGCATGCCGGCGCGATCATTCCGACTTGAACGCAGATATGGAGACGCCCTTTGACCACCTCATCGAACTACCTGGATATTGCGGTACTCCCCGGCGACGGCATAGGACGCGAAGTGATGGCGGCCTGTCTGGAATTGCTGGCGGCCGTCGAAACCAAGGCAGCCGGAGGGCCGGCCCTAAAAACCACGATCTGGAACGCGGGCGCCCAATATTACGCGACGAGCGGCGAAGCCTTGCCGGACATGACGCTCGATGCCTGCCGAAAGGCGGACGCCGTCCTGTTCGGGGCAATGGGGTGGCCGGATATCAGGCATGCGGACGGTACTGAGATTATTCCGCAGCTGGATCTGCGTATGGCGCTGGATCTTTACGCCGGCGTCAGACCCATTCGCTGGTTTCCGGGGCTGCCTAACGTTCTGTCGGACCCCCGGGCGCGCGACATCGACTTCGTGCTTATCCGAGAACAGACGGAAGGACTGTTCTATGCCAGGGGTAAGGGAGAGCTGATCGACGATCGCGATGCCTATGATACGATGCACATCAGCCGGACTGGAACGGCGCGAGTCAGCGATTTCGCCTTCCGTGTTGCCGAGCGACGGCGAGCGCGCGGCAAGAGAGCCAGAGTCACCTGCGTCGACAAGGCCAACGTGTTTGCCTCGATGGCCTTCTTTCGAAAAGTTTTCGGCGAAGTGGCGGCTCAGCACAGCGGTATCGAAGCGGATCACGCCTACGTGGACGCCATGGCTCTCACCATGGTGAAGAAGCCGTGGACGCTCGATGTCATGGTGACGGAGAACATGTTCGGCGACATCCTTTCGGATCTCGCCGCGGGTTTGATCGGAGGCATGGGGATGGCTCCTTCCGCCGACGTCGGCGATAAGCATGCCCTGTTCCAGCCGGCTCACGGCACAGCGCCGGACATCGCAGGCCAAGGAAAGGCAAATCCCTGCGCGATGTTCCTATCGGCAGCGATGATGCTCGACTGGCTCGCCGAAAAACACAATGAACCTCGCCTCGAGACACGAGCGCGCTTGATCGAGAGTGCGGTCGAAATCGCGCTGTCTTCCGGCGCCGTTCCGATGGAGCTTGGCGGCACGGCGGGCTGCGCCACGGTTACCCGTGAAACGATCGCGGCACTTTCGAGCGCCATGAAGGAGGTCGCATGACGGGAGGGTTCGTAGTCACCGTTAGCTTCTCGATCAAGGCCGAATACCGGGCGGATTTCCGCAAAGCAATGTCGAAGAACGCTGCCGATTCTCTCAAGCTCGAGCCGCAATGCCGTCTTTTCGAAGTCTGTGAGGCGAAGGAGGGGGCTGAGGTCTTCCTCTACGAACTTTACGACGTCAAAGACGCCTTCGACGCTCATCTCGCCACCGAACATTTCCGGAGCTTCGACCGGTTGGTTTCCCCATGGGTGGTCGACAAGCGCGTAACGACCTACTCGAAGGTCGACCCTGATTAGTAGGAAGGACGAACTGAAGCTGCCGCTAGGCTGCATCGCAGATGATTCCCCCATGGATCTCGCCGGCGGCGCATGAAAGGCTGAGTGCGCTCCTTTCAGTCGAGGTCGAGCCTCAACGCCGCGGCACGAGCACAAAAGAACATCTGCGAGGCATCGAGACTTTCCAGATCAGTTGACCAGAAATCATCTATCCGGAGGTATTTTTCGTTTTATCTCATCGGAAGCATCGTCCCATATAGTGGGAGAACCGCCGCTGACGTTGGTTGATTTCTCGCCGCGCGCTAGATCGCCGCAGTGACGCGCTATCGGATCCGGAAGTTTGTACTGTTCGGCAGAGGGACGAAAGATGATTCATAACCAATTGGCCAAGATCGTGTTTCTCGATCGCGACACCATGCCGTCTCAAGTCAACCTGCGACCATTCGCTTTCCCGCACGACTTGCGCGAGTTTTCTGCCACGAAGCCAGATGAGATCGGCGATAGAGTGGCAGACGCGCATATCATCATCACCAACAAGGTGCCGCTGAGCGCAGCAACGGTCGCTAGGGCGCGCAATCTCAAGCTCGTCGCTGTCGCGGCAACGGGGACCGATATCGTGGATCTTTCGGCCTGCGCTGCGAGAGACATAACCGTATCGAACATCCGGAACTACGCGACAAATACCGTCCCCGAACACACCTTTGCACTGCTGCTGGCATTACGCAGAAGCCTAGTCGCTTACAGGGATTCCGTGCGTTCTGGTCGCTGGTCGGCATCCGGCCAGTTCTGCTACTTCGATCATCCGATCCGCGACCTGGCCGGATCGGTTCTTGGCATCATTGGCGATGGCGCGTTGGGCAGAGCGGTTGCGGACATCGGTCGCGCATTCGGAATGCGAGTCCTCTTCTCGTCCTACAAGGGTATCTCTGGAATGGGACCGCTGTACACGCCATTCGAAGACGTCCTGCGCATGAGCGATGTGATCACCCTCCACGCACCCCTTACGTCCGCCACGCGAAACATGATCGCTGCTCCCGAGTTCGCGCTGATGGACCGCAGACCCTTGCTAATAAATACCGCAAGAGGCGGCCTTGTGGACGAAGCTGCCTTGGCTGAAGCTCTTCGCTGTGGGCACATTGCCGGCGCTGGATTTGATGTTGCTACCGTCGAGCCTCCGCCCGACGATCACCCGCTCGTGCGTTTGACCGATCTGCCGAACTTCATTCTTACCCCGCATGTGGCATGGGCAAGTCGAGAGGCCGTCCAGTCGCTCGCGGATCAGTTGGTAGACAACATTGAAGCATTTTGGAGCGGCCGTTTGAAGAATGTCGTAGGGCCGCCTGCGGCCTAATCATATTCAGAACCTCCAGGACCAATGAACCGAATGTGACAGCGAAGAATTGTTTTCTGGAGGTGTTATGGATTTCGGCCATCTGAATCGATTGTTTCCTACCGCTGATGATCCTGGCTTGCGCGAAGTTGCGATTGCACCCGTCGAGCAGCGCAGAATCCTGGTTGGTGGCGAGCTCCACGATTGGACGGGGCCGACTAAGAACGTCCTCTCGCCTGTACTCGTGCGGGGGAGCGATGGCGAATTGACGCAGATGCGGTTAGGTAGCCATCCGTCAGGGAAAGTCGAATCGGCTCTCGCCGCACTCGACGCAGCGGTAGCCGCCTACGACAACGGTCGTGGCGTCTGGCCGACGATGCGCGTTGCAGATCGTCTCGCCGCGATGCAGAAATTCGTCGCCCGTATGAGCGAATGTCGAACACTCGTCTCGCGTCTTATCATGTGGGAGATAGGAAAGACGCTTGCTGACTCGGAAAAGGAGTTTGATCGAACGATCGAGTACATCAGGCAAACCATCGAAGCTCTACGCAACCTCGATAATGCCAATTCGCAGTTCCAGATCGTCGATGGGGCGGTCGGCCTAGTGCGCAGGACGCCATTGGGCGTTGTTCTGTGCATGGGGCCCTACAACTATCCGCTCAACGAGACGTTTGCGACGCTGGTTCCTGCCCTGATCATGGGCAATACCGTCGTGTTCAAGCCGCCGCGCAACGGCGTTCTATTATTCGAGCCGCTATTGGAAGCGTTTCGTGATGCATTCCCGGCTGGCGCTATCAACTTTGCTTACGGCGAGGGAGCCGAAATCATTCCTGCCCTCCTTGGTACTGGGCAGGTGAATGTGCTGACGCTTATCGGCTCGAGCCGGGTAGCGGATCATCTCAAGAAAGTCCATCCAAAGACGAACCGTCTGCGCGCAGTTCTTGGACTCGATGCCAAGAACGCCGCAATCGTCATGCCTGATGCCGACATAGCACTTGCTGCGCGCGAATGTCTGATGGGAGCACTCACGTTCAATGGTCAGCGCTGTACGGCTCTGAAGATGCTACTCCTTCATCGCGATATTGAACAAGCGTTTATCTCGGAGTTCGTTCAGCGTCTGGACGAACTTAGAGTTGGAATGCCATGGGAATCTGGGGTGACCTTGACGCCGTTACCGACTCTGGAAAAGGCGAGACAGATGACTGCGCTGCTCGATGATGCCGTCAGCCTCGGCGCACGCGTTTGCAATTCGGGGGGAGGCGCGGCAGCCGGCACTCTGTTTTATCCGGCGGTTTTGTATCCGGTCACGCCGGCAATGCGATTGTATCGCGAAGAGCAGTTTGGTCCATTAGTCCCAATAATGCGCTTCGACGATCCTGATATTGCACTTGACTACGTTGCGACCTCGGACCACGGTCAACAGGTCAGCCTGTTTGCGCGAGATCCTAGCCTAATAGGTCGGATGGCGGACTCGCTCGTCAATCAGGTCTGTCGCGTGAACATTAACTGTCAGTGCCAGCGCGGACCCGATGTGTTTCCTTTCACCGGAAGGAAGGACTCCGCCGAAGGTACGCTGTCGGTTACTGATGCGCTGCGCTCGTTTTCTATCCGCTCCATGGTGGCAGCGAAATACACGCCGCCCGCGCGCGATATCCTCAATGCGGTTGTCGAAGGCCACCATTCTAGCTTCATCCATACAGATTTCATCCTCTGACCTGATTCGCGCTTTGCGCAGGACGACGTCCCTCGAAGGGCAGGCCTCCGCCTCTGTTCTCGATTCCGTGCGGCAAATCGCTTGGGCCCGGATCGGCGGTGAGCAATATTCCGTTCGAAACTCCTAGGATTGCGCCTGCTTTGACCTGTGTCCCACGGTCGCACGCTGGTGGATCGGCCCAAGGCAGGCGCAGCGGAAGCGTTTATCAACCCAGCAACGCTACTCGTGGCGGTCATAAATCACCAATGACATTTAAGGGCCCTTCTGTCGAGTTGGCAGATGGGTCGTCATCCTCGGCTTTCACCCAAGCGGATGAAAAGCCTGGCTCCGGTGTGTCAATCACCCAGAGTTGCTCCTTGCCTTGAGCGTACTCGCATGAATGCGGTTCACCTAACTGGGCAAGTAATTCGTTTGATGCGAAATTTATAGTTCTTATCATCATAGTCTGAAGCGAGCGCATCTAAGCGGCGCCGGAAGATGGGAGGAAGATGATGTCTGCGCACCAGACCTTGACCGATAGTGTGAACGGACGACGGACCGAGAACCGAGCCGTTGGTGGTCAGACGAACGACGTCCTTTCCGGCCTTAAACCCGAAATCTTCTTTCGCTATTTTGAAGAGATCAGCCGCATCCCGCGAGGCTCGTACAACGAGAAGCAGGTGAGCGACTATATAGCCAGGTTCGCGCGAGATCGTGGGCTCGAATACTTTCAAGACGACATTCACAATATCCTCGTGAAGAAGCCTGGTACGCGTGGGTACGAGAGCGCAGCTCCCGTAATCTTCCACGGTCATACCGATATTGTGTGCGAAAGCGATGAAGGCGTGGACCACGATTTCGAGAAGGAGGGCATTAAACTCCGCATCGATGGTGACTTCATTCATGGCACGGGCACGACCCTCGGCGCGGACAACACGGTGGGCGTCGCCCTCGCCTTATCGGTGCTGGACTCGACGGATATTCCACATCCTCCCTTGGAGGTCGTACTCACTGTGCAGGAGGAAGTGGGAAAGGGGGGTGCGCAGCATTTCGACGCCTCTCGCCTCACTGCGAAGCGGTTGATCGATTTTAACTGGCACGATCCCAAGAGCCTATTCGCGGGTTGCGCGGGCGATATCTCGGCCCGCTTCCGGATTCCCATCGAATGGCAGAAACCGCCGGCTGGCCTCACGACCCTGCGCGCGTTCGTGAAAGGGCTCAGCAGCGGTCACTCGGAGTTCGACATTCATCTCGAACGTGCGAATGCGATCGTCCTTCTCGCCCGACTCCTTGGCGCGCTCATCGATGAGCTGCCGACAAGGCTTGCCTTAGTTAAAGGAGGCGTCAATCGGTACGTCATCCCCGGCGATGCCGAAGCGATCCTGCTCCTGCATCAAGCTGATTTGGACCGCGCGAACGAAATCGTCAGGAGTGTTTCGGCGGATCTCAAAAAAGAGTTCCTCGTCAGCGACCCCAAGCTCGAGGTCGGGTTGGAGCGCCACACTGAAGCTGTGGAGCGTGTCTTCTCGGACGTCACCGCCAACTCGGCCGTGCAGGCCATCACGCTCACGCCGAATGGCGTCCAGAGCATGAGCCTCACCATTGCCAACCTGGTAGAGAGCTCGAATACGATCGCCTTGCTGTCGACAAGCGACGAGGAGGTGGAGATTGTTTCGACCATTCCGAGTGCGATCAGTTCGCGACGGTACGCGATCCTGAAACGCATCGAGCGACTGGCTGCACTGATGGGACGCGGAACAAAGGTTACGACGTTCGCCGATTGCCCCGAGTGGCCTTACAATAAGGACTCGAAGCTCTTGGCTGTGGCGACCCGCGCCTATGAGGAGACCTTCAAGGTCAAGCCGCATGTAGAGGTGTCCCACTCGAGTCTCGAACTCGGCCTCTTCAACAAGAAAATTCCCGGTATCGACATGATCTCGATCGGGCCCGAGGCGTTCGACGTCCATACGACCCGAGAGCGCCTCAATCACACGACTGTCGAACCAATTTGGCGGCTCTTGAGGGAAATCCTCCGCAATCTGAAAGAGTAGCGGCAGGACAACGCATCGAGCGAAACGGATCGTTTGCGACGCTCCGCGTGGGCGGAGCGTTCGGCGAGGGCTGCCCGCGCTTTGCGCGTGCAGCAAGTGCAGTACGGAAAAAACATCGGAGGGGAAACATGAGACGTTCTATTAGCGTGCCGTTTGCTGCTGCCTTTATGGCGGCGATGATCGTTCCGGGGGTGACGCGTGCCGCTGACTACGGCGCCGTATTTCCCGGAATTCTCATGGACAAAGTGATTCCGGCGACCGGTAAGGAGGCGAAGCCGCAAGCCAAGAGCAATCGGCCACTCAAGGTCGGCTTCCTGCCGACGGCCATGGACACCTACTATCAACGGGTCTTGGCTGGCGTTAAGGAGGAGATCGACAAGTTAGGCGGACCTGGCACGATCCAGTTGCTCGTTCAGGCGCCAAAGAGCCAGTCCGCGACGGACGATCAAGTCCGCACGATGGAGGCTTGGATCAACGAGCACGTCGACGCGATCGCTGTCGCTCTCTACAACGAGGGCGCGTTGGAACCCCTGATCCGGCGGGCGACTGAGGCCGGCATTCCCGTGTTCCTGTTCAATTCGCCCGTCGCCGACGATCCATACTATGTGAGTGATATCGGATACGACCAAAGCGACGGTGGACGTGCTCAAGCCCAGTGGATCGTAGACCACTACAAGGACAAGGGCGACGTCAAAATCGCCATCTTGGAAGGGCTGCCCGGACCGCATACGGCTCAGCGCATGAAGGGCTTCAATGAGATCATCTCGAAATACCCGAACCTCAAGATTGTTGCGAAGCAGCCTGCCGGCTGGGTGCGAGCGCAAGGTCTCAGCGTGACGGAGAACATGCTCACCGCGCATCCGGACATCGACATTCTCGTCGCGCTCTACGACGAGATGGCGTTGGGCGGCCTCCAGGCGCTGAAGGCAAGGAAGCTGAACGGCAAGATCGCGATCGTTGGGTACGAGAACATGAAGGAAGCCAATGACGCGATCAAGGTCGGCGACTTTGCCGCGACGGTGGATACCGGCGCCAAGGAAGAAGGGCGCAATATAGTCCGTGCCGTCGAACAGTTCGTCATGAAGGGCGAGGGCGTTCCGAAGAAGATCTTCGTCGCTCCGAAGACATACGATGCCAACAACATCGGCACGTTCAATCCGTCCGACTACATCTACGTCGCGAAGTCTACGAAGTAGTGGCTGAGGAGAGAGCCGCGCGTTGCGCGGCTCTCTACGTTGGAAGGATCTCTCTAATGAGTCAATCGGAACAAGCTCTGAAAATCACGGGCGTCGGAAAGAGATTCGGCGCGACCAACGCGTTGTTCAATGTTTCGATGACCCTCGCCAAAGGCGAAGTGCTCGGCCTGGTCGGGGAAAACGGTGCCGGCAAATCCACGCTGATGAAAATTCTAGCCGGCGCTCACGTCCCTGACCAAGGAGAAGTCGAGGTCAACGGCGTACGCGTCGATATTCGCGAGCCGGCGGATGCCCAGCGAGTTGGAATAAGTATCATCTACCAGGAGTTGAGTCTATTTCCCGATCTGAATGCCGTCGAAAACATCTTCATCGGCCGTGAAATCTCAATTGGCGCGACGCCAAAGCTCACTTCGCCACTTCGAAAAAAGACTATGCGCGACCGCGCGCAGCAGATCTTGAGCCAGGTGCTGAATGTCGAACTGGACCTCGCTTGCCCGGTCGGCTCACTCACGCTTGCCCAGCGCCAGATCGTAGAGATCGCTCGGGCGTTGAATTCGAACGCGAACATCCTAATCATGGACGAGCCAACCGAAGCACTCGAAAGAGCGGAGAGAGAGCGGCTTGTAAGGATCATCAACGACCTCAAGCGGGCAGGTAAATCCGTCATATACGTATCCCATAAGCTGGACGAGGTCCTGACGATCTGTGATCGCGTGATCGTCTTGCGCGATGGAGCGTGCGTCGCGGACCTGCCGGCATCGGCGCTTGACGTTAGCAAAGTGATCAGCCTGATGATCGGCGGCTCGCTTGGAAAGCAATTCCCGGCCAAGACGAGTCCAGGCGTGGATCCAATCCTCAGGGTAGAAGGGCTCTCTCGAAAAGGAGCCTTCCAAGACATTTGCTTCAACCTACGTGAAGGAGAGATTTTAGGCATCGCGGGATTGGAGGGATCAGGCAAGAGCTCCCTCGTAAGGGCATTGTTTGGAGATGGGGCAGCAGATGCTGGCAATATTTCCCTGAAAGGGAAGCCAGTCGCGATCGATTCGATATCATCCGCGATGCGCAGCGGCATTGCGTTTCTTCCCGCCGAACGAAAGACGCAAGGCATTTTTGCCGAACACAGCGTCGGGTGGAATTTGACTGCTCCTAGTCTGCCCAAGCTCGGCGGCATCCGCCTAAATCGACGCGCGGAGCGAAGCTGGTGCATCAAATATATCAAAGAGATGGGAATTAAATCCGAAGGTCCTCACCAGCCGATCGGGCGCTTGAGCGGCGGCAACCAGCAAAAAGTGCTGCTTGCAAGATGGCTATTGACCGAGCCCGAAGTGATGCTGCTCGAGGAGCCGACCCGCGGAATCGACATCAAGGCCAAGGCAGACGTCTACCAGTTGATCGTAGCCAGTTCTCGGATGGGCAAAGGGATCATCGTCGTGTCATCCGATAGCACGGAGCTGATCGGACTGTGCCACCGGATTCTCGTGATGTTCGAGGGAGAAGCTGCCGGAATTCTGGATGCGTCTTCCACGAGCGAAGAGACTATCGCCTCGCTTTCAATTCAACGGACATATGAGGGGAATCGTGGAGGATAGGTTGTCGGCTCAAACTCTGGACGTGAAATCGCTCGGCTCAAGGTTCAAGCTCTCCGGGGGCGGTAGTGGCATCTTGATCGCATTGATCGTGTTGATCGCCGCGCTCGGCTTGGCGTCGCCGCGTTTCCTGAGTCTGGGAAATCTCACGGATATCACGCGCCAGGCCGTTTTCGTCGCAATCATAGCATTCGGCGCGACGCTCGTGATCGCCATGCGCGGCATAGATCTTTCGGTCGGCTCGACCCTTGCCTTCACGGGTCTAATCGCTGCGGATCTCATGAACCGCGGATTCAATCCATTCGCCAGCGTCGCGGCAAGTCTCGCCGCTGGAACGCTGATCGGAATTGTAAACGGTGTGTTGGTCGCGAAAGTCAGGATTGCCGACTTCATTGTAACCATGGCGATGATGGTCATGACGCGCGGTTTGATCATGGTCTACACTGAAGGCATTCCGCTCACGGGTTTGTCTACCCCGACCTTTCAGGTGTTCGGACAAGGCTTCGTCTGGCTTGTACCAATGTCGGTGATAATCACCATCGCGACGTTTTTGGCGATCTATTTTCTGCTCTATCAGACGCGGTTTGGGCGCTACACCCTGTCGATTGGCAGCAACCCCGAAGCCGCGCGTCTGGTCGGTATAAGGATCGATCGCATCAAGATCACCGTGTACGCCCTGACGGGATTTCTGGCGGCTCTTTCGGGTGTTCTTCTCACATCTCGCCTTGAAGCGGCGATGCCGGAGGCTGGCGAGGGATATGAACTGGACGTGATCGCAGCCGTGGTCATGGGAGGAACGAGTCTAGCCGGAGGAAAGGCGTCTCTGTTGGGTACCGCAGCCGGTGCGATCCTCATGGCCGTGGTACGCAACGGCCTCAATATTCTGAACGTCAACACCTTCTGGCATCAGGTCGTGATCGGCGCGATCATCCTGATGGCTGTGTGTGCCGACAAGTTTGGCGGGCGGTTGAAAGAAGGCTAGGGCGAGGAGAATCTGCTGTGGGTTTTGCTCTCGGCCCGATTGAAAATAGCTCGCGGTATCCGGTCGCCGGCGTTGAGGTGCTGGATAGGCGATTTACCTACAAAATAGGCAATGCGCCGATTGAGCGCCTTGCAACCGGCTTCGGCTGGGTAGAAGGTCCGGTCTATTTCGGCGACAGCGGCTGTCTTCTATTCAGCGATATCCCGAACAATCGCATCTACCGATGGCTCGAGTCCGATGGACATTTAGGAATATACCGAAGTCCCTCAAACTACGCCAATGGCCATACCCGCGACGGGGCTGGACGCCTCGTGAGCTGCGAGCATCTCAGGCGCGTCACCAGAACGGAGTTGGACGGCAACATAACGGTACTCGCGGATCGTTATGAGGGAAAACGTCTTAGCTCCCCCAACGACGTCATCGTGACGTCGGATGGCGCCGTCTGGTTCACCGACCCGGGATACGGAATTGATAGCGACTATGAAGGCATCAAGCAGGAAGCCGAGCTCCCTCGAGCGGTCTATAGACTCGATCCGAGCGGCTCACTACGGTGGTCGCTGACGACTTCGTCAGGCCGAACGGCCTGGCGATGTCGCCTGACGAGTCTCGGCTCTACGTGGTCGACAGCGGCATCACCGACGGCGGCCCCTCCCATATTCGCCAGTTCGATGTAGTTGATGGACGCTTGAAGAACGGGTCCGTGTTTGCAGACGAGTTTGCTCCTGGTTTCACTGATGGACTTCGCGTCGACGTTCACGGAAACATCTGGTGCAGTATGGGATGGGCCGATCCTGTCGAGGACGGGGTTCGCTGCTATTCTGCGGAAGGCGCGCTGATCGGGAAAGTACATCTTCCTGAGACCTGTGCGAACATCTGCTTCGGCGGCCGCCACAAGAATAGATTGTTCATGGCGGCAAGCACTTCAATCTATGCCGTGTGCCTGAACACGACAGGGATTTGACCGGGCTCGACGTGCAACAGGCGTCCTGAATAGGGGGATACGAATATGCTCGAAGGCAAGATTGCCATAGTTACCGGAGCGGCCAAGGGAATGGGGGAAGTTCACGCTCGCGAATTTGCGAAGCAACATGCGGCAGTCGTGCTAACCGACGTTGACAGGGACAACGGTGCCCGGGTCGCCAGCGAGATATCGTCATCGGGAGGCAAAGCCATCTTCGTCGCCCATGATGTAGTTGATGAAGGGTCATGGATCAATGTCATCAAGGAGGCACAGCGCGCTTTCGGATGCGTCAATGTCCTCGTCAACAATGCCGGGATACTGATTCGGAAGACGATCGAGAGTCTCTCTCTCGTTGACTTCAAGAGACTGTACGACGTGAACGTCGCCGGGACGTTTCTCGGATGCAAGTTGATCGTTCCCAGTATGAGGCAGGCCGGTGGCGGCTCGATTGTCAACGTTTCCTCGGTGTCAGGTATCGTGGCGAATATGCCCGGCATGAGCGGCTACTGCGCCACGAAAGGCGCGATCCGCATGTTGACCAAGGCTGCTGCTGTCGACCTATGGCAGTATCGGATCAGAGTAAACTCAATTCATCCGGGGACAATCAGGACCCCGCTCAATGAAGATTACTTCTCAGATCCGGATCAGACACGGCTCATTCTGGGAAGCACGGTTATGGCAAGACCCGGAGAATGCTCTGAAGTCGCGGCAGCACTCACTTTTTTGGCCTCCGACGGATCCAGCTATATGACCGGGTCTGAACTGGTGGTCGACGGCGGTATGATCGCGGTTTAGTGCGCATAATTTCAAGACGCAAATATCATTCTGTGGGAGCGACAAAATGGAATCGAGGTCTAACCACTCGCGAGTCAGTCGCCGTGATCTGGTCAAGGGAGCTGCGGGCGGGCTCGGCGGAGCGATACTAACAGGACCGGCCGCTACGCCCGGCGAGGCGAAGGTAATCAAGTTTGATAAGCAGGCACCGTCCTACTATCGCTTCGCACTCGGTGAAGCGCAGGTTACCGTCCTGTCCGATGGCCCACTTCCACTTGGCGATCCGCGTGAAAGTTTTCTAGGGGTGCCAAAGGAAGAGGTCGTGCAGATGCTGGAGAAGAGTTTCCTCCCGATCGACGACGTCGTTCTCGAGCAAAATGCCCCGGTCGTCAATCTCGGCAACAAACTTGTGCTTTTCGACACGGGTATGGGGTCGCTCAAGCAGTTCGGTCCTACTACCGGTCGTTTGAGAAGTAGCTTTGCAGCGGCCGGGATCGCCCTCGAGGATATTGATGCCGTCGTGTGCTCTCACGCTCATTGGGATCACGTCGGTGGTATTTGGAGCGATGATGACAAACCAACATTTCCGAACGCTCAGATCTATATCAGCCAGGCTGACTACGAGTTCTGGACCGACAAGAGCAAGCTTGGCACTGACGTCGATGGTTTGGTGAAGGCCGCAATCCGCAATCTGCCGCCGGTGCGCGACCGGATCGTGTTCTTTAAGGATGGAGAGCAGTTCCTGCCAGGGATACACGCAATTGCCGCGCCCGGTCACACTGTGGGGCATCACTGCTTCATGATTGAGTCGGCGGGAAAATCGTTCTGCTATGGCGGAGACCTGACGCACCACCCTGTGCTCTTGTTCGAAAAGCCGAAGATGGAGTTTGCCTTCGACACTGATCCAAAGTTGTCGGCACAATCACGCGTCAGAGTCTTGGATATGTTGGCCGCAAACAAGACGCCGTTTATGTCTTATCATTTCCCCTGGCCTGGGGTTGGTCATGTAGGAAGGGACGGCGATGGTTTCAGGTACTATCCAGAGCCGATGCACATGTCGTCTCTATAGGGCCGGCATTATCCTTGTACCTGCGAGGGCGAACTGCGTCGTTCACGACGATTACCGTGGGCTCGCTTCGAAGAAGAATTGAGCATTTTTTGAGATGACCGACCGGCGTGTGCTTCTGCGTGCCATGTTCGATGCAGCCGTTGCTGCCGCGGATCCCCGTGTTGTGCTCGCTCCCCATCTCCCGCGGGAGCCAAAAGGTCGCGTAATCTGTCTCGCAGCCGGCAAGGGTGCGGCGGCTATGGCGGCAGCCACCGAGCGGCACTATCTCGATGATTTGCACCTTGATCCGAATCGACTGATAGGCATCGCCAGCACACGGCATGGCCATGCAGTGCCTACGCGTCGTATTAGTGTCGTCGAGGTCGGTCACCCAATACCCGACGAAGCAGGTTTGGCGAGCGCCCAGAAAGCGTTTCAGTTGGCAAGCAGCGCGCTGCCAGAAGATCTCTTACTCGTTCTATTGTCAGGTGGTGGTTCGGCGAATTGGGTTGCACCCGCAGATGGCGTCACCTTCGACCAGAAGCAGCAACTAACGAGGGCTCTATTGCGCTCCGGCGCTCCTATCGATGAAATAAATGTCATTCGGAGGCACTTGTCCCGTATCAAAGGTGGGCGCCTCGGTCGGGCAGGGAAGCTGGCCGAGATCGTCACACCAGCAATCTCTGACGTCCCACACGATGATCCTTCTGCCATCGCATCCGGGCCGACTGTGCCGGATCTGACAACCCTCGCGGATGCACGTGCAATCGTCTACAAGTACGATTTGCAGGTAGGCGATAAAATTCTGCGCGCGTTGCGGGATCCGAGAAACGAGAGTTGCAAGCCTGACGATCCATGCTTCGACCGTGCGCGCTTTAAATTGATTGCAAGGCCCAGGGCGTCGCTCGACGCCGCGATCGTCCATGCCAAAAAAGCCGGTTACGAAATCATGGATCTAGGTGCCGATGTCGAAGGCGAAGCGCGCGAAGTGGCCGCCATACACGCGAATCTCGCGCTGGACATGCGCCGAAACGGACGGCGGGTCGCTATACTGTCTGGCGGTGAGCTCACTGTTACAGTGCGCGGAAATGGGCGAGGAGGTCCCAATCAGGAGTATGCGCTCTCGCTAACCGACTCACTCAAGAATGTCACGGGGATTGCGGCGATTGCTGCAGATACGGACGGTGCCGATGGCGGCGGAGGTGCGGCGTCCGACCCAGCCGGGGCTATCGTGGATGAGCGAACGTTCAGCAGGATGAAATCACTTGGGCTCGACATTCAGCACTTTCTCGATGAAAATAACGCCAGCGCATTCTTTGCGGCAACCGGCGACTTACTGGAGACAGGTCCAACGCTGACCAATGTGAACGACATCAGAGTCATTTTGGTCGACTAGCACCTGCTTATCTCCGAGCTTGGCGCACAATTCAGGAAAAATGCGGTTGTGAACCTCGTATTTGTGTTGCCGATGCGTGAGGTCAGCCCCCGCAGTTTATGTGGGCCTTCAGAACGAGGACCATAGATAGTGCATGGCTCGCCTTACACTCACCCGTTCCGACCTTGGGGACTTGAACCTGTTCAGAACGATCGCGCGCGCCGGCGGCTTCCGTCGTGCCGCTCTCGAACTCGATGTCTCAGGATCGGCACTCAGCCATGCGATGCGCGGACTTGAGACGAGGCTTGGTGTTCGTCTGGCCAACCGCACGAATCGAAGCGTCACGCTGACGGAAGCGGGCCAGAAGCTATTGGCGAGCCTGGAGACGGGGCTTCGAGGCTATCGAGAGCGGGATCGAGAGCCTCAACCTTCATCGGGGTACACCGTCAGGTCGTCTGCGGATCAATGTCCTCACCGACGCAGCTCGGCTTGCTTTCGGCCCGAACCTCGCAAGATTCATGTTGGATTACCCGGAGGTGAAGCTTGAGATAGTCGTTCAGGACGAGTTCATCGATATCGTTGGCGGCAGCTTTGATGCCGGCATTCGCGTCGGCGGGTCCGTTCCTGAGGATATGATTGCTGTACCGGTCGGCGCAGATCTTCGCTGGATCATGGTCGCTTCGCCAGATTATCTGGCGCAGGGGCCGCAATTGAAGACTCCGTCGGACCTGTCTTTCCACCGATGTGTTGGTCAGCGCACTGGTACAGGAGCGATCTACCACTGGGAGCTCGAGAAAGGCTCTGACTGCGGACAGGTTTCAGTGGAGTGGGCGATCGTCGTCAACGAGACGGCGCTCGCGATCGAAATCGCAGAGACCGGTACCGGCATAGCCTATTGCATCGAACGGCGCGTCCAGGATCAGCTCAAATCCGGGGTGCTGAAGGAAGTGCTGCCGAAGTGGAGTTCGTTTGGGCCCGCCTTTCATATCTACTACAGTAGCCGCAGGCAGGTGCCGATCGCGCTCCGCGCCCTGATTTCCTTCTTGAAGAACGAGGTGCGGTGACTTCACGCGCGTCACGGTCATTGACTTTTCCGAGGGTACTCCATCTTGTACCGAAGATGCATCACGCCGGTCTGACGCATTTCCGACGAAATCGTCGACAATCGAAGCCGGCCGGCAAATCCGTCTGGCCGCGCCCCGAATATGGTTTGACAACCGGTCCGACCACAAATTGCTGGGAAGAGGAGCAAGCTGATCTCGTCGACGAGGCCTGCCTCAAGGAATTCTGCGTTCCTGTGTGCGCCCCCCTCAAGTATCAGCCGCTCGATCCCGAACTTTGCGTTGAGTATCTCAAGCCCCTGGAAGAGATCGATCTTCTCGCCGTGGGCGATAATATAGGAAATGCTGTCCGAGGCCAGGTCGACCAGATGTGCGTCCGGAACGTTCCGCCCCAGCAGAACAATCGTCGCCGCCCCATAGGTCGTCGGTCCGGTCCAGTGAAGCTTGCCGTGGGGGTCGATCAGCACGACATATTCCTCAGCACCGCTGCGCGCCACACGAACCGGACGCTCGACGGCGGGCGTATCAATCGGCGCGTGCGGCCCGCCGTCAGCGAATTTGGCTCCGACCGCTCGTCCCACGATCCAGGCGTCTGCGCTCAACTGTTCGTGCACACGGTCATATTCCGCGATCAGCGCGTCGTTGGGCTGTCCGGTGGACGGGGCCCACTGCTCGACAAGAAGTTGACCGTCAAGCGGGCCCATCATCTGGCAGATCACATAGGGCTTCATGCGCCCGTCTCCTTTGCTACAAAATCGTCGAAGCGTTCCTTCCAGGCGGGATGCCAGCGCGACAGGGCGGGACGGTTCTCCGTCATGTCCGTGGCGCCCCATAGAATCCGCGCGGCGTCGAGCTCTGGTGTGACGGCACCGTCCGGACAGATGACATAGAAGTCACCTGACTCAACTCGAGGGATCATTAAGTCGATCACCTGGTCGGCCGTCCACGTGCCGGCTGGCTGCTTCCCGTCGGGCGCGTGAGTCATTCCGGTGTAGGTCCATCCAGGAACAAGCAAATGGGCCGTCACGGCGTCGCTCTCTCCCCGCAGTCCGTGAGCCAGTTGCTCGGTCAAGGTCTTCACGCCGGACTTGGCAACATTGTAAGCGGGAAAGCCCGGCGGATTGGTGATGCCCTGTTTGGAGCCCGTGTTGATGATCGCGCCGCGCGATTGCTGAGCCAGCATTGCTTCGGTGCGTGCACGCCATTCACGACGCCCCAGAGGTTGACCTCGATGATCCGACGCCAATCGCTCAACCCGGTCCAGTTACCGTCCTCCCGACCAATGGCGGCATTATTCATCAGCACCGAGACCTCGCCGAAGGCGCCGATGGCTAGGTCGCGCAAGCGCTCCAAATCATCGAAGCGAGTTACGGTCCCAGCTAGGTGCCGGACCTCGGCATGAAGGCCGCTCGCGACGCGCACCAACTCAACCTCGTCCTGATCGAACAGGACAGGACCTGTCGCATACCGAGGGTAGCAAAGCGTTCCGCCGCCGCACGCCCGATGCCGCTGGCTGCGCCGGTAATGACGGCGACATTGCCTGCGGCAAACAATGCGGGTCGTCCATCTCTTTCGTGCATCAGTGGTTCCTCGTTTTGAGTATGAAGAAGTGCTGCTCCTGGGCCGCCCTGCATCCCGGCGATTGGAAACCCAACGCGCCGGGTGAGACTTGAGTGACGATTGGCGCCGCAAAGTGTTTCTGACCACGCCGCAGATCGCCCAGAGCCTCGACGTTGATATCGGGTTCTTCTACCAGAGCGCACCTGGCACAGATACCAGCAGAGGCCAGGCGGCTCGTCGTGCCCGCTGGGAGCCGTGCAAGCAGTGCAGATATGACCATTACAATAAGTCCCGCGCCTGCGAGCGCCGAGCCAACGAGACCGGTCGAGGGCCATCCGCAACCGGCGCTGATGGCCATTCCTCCAATCCAGGCTCCGATAGCGTTGGAGAGATTGAATGCCGAATGATTCATGGCCGCCGCCAGCGATTGAGCATGTCGCGCGACGTCCATCAGACGCGCTTGAAGAGCAGGCACCAGGGCGAACCCGATGCCGATCATGAGGAGCGTGAGGCCAGCGGCAACGGGGCCTTGCTTCACCGCCGCGGCGAAGGCAGCAAGGAAGACCACATTCCATATGATGATCCCGAAAATTGATGGGATCAACGCGCGATCAGCAAGCCATGCTCCGGCGACGTTGCCGGCGATCATACCTAGCCCCCAGAGCGCCAGGAAAACCGGAACATGCGCGGCGGTGACACCCACAACCTGGGTCAGCGTTGGAGTGATGTAGCTGTAGACCGCGAACATCCCGCCGAAGCCGATCGTGGCCACCCCGAGTGTCAGCCAGATCTGCACGTTGGAGAAAGCGGAAAGCTCCCGCCGCAGGCTGGCCTGCTTGTCGGCAGCGACCATGCGGATGAATATGCGGATCAGGCCAATTAGTGCCAGCCCTCCGACGGCCACCAGCGCAAACGCTGAGCGCCAGCCGAAAACTTGGCCTAGCCACGTGGCCACCGGCACGCCGACGACATTTGCGGCGGCGAGACCGAGCATAACGCGGCCGATTGCCTGGGCCCGGTTTGACGGCGGGACCATGGCCGCTGCCACGATGGAAGCCGTACCATAATAAGCGCCATGCGGGAGACCGGCGAGGAATCTAGCCGCAGTGAGCCCGAGGACTCCTGGCGCTAGTGCCGACGCGGCATTGCCGAGCAGGACAATCGAAGCAAGCACCACCAACAGCGGCCGCCGCTCCATTCGAGCGTGAGCACGGCGAGTAATGGAGAGCCGACGACCACGCCAAGCGCATAGGCGCTGATGAGATTACCCGCCTTGGGTATTGAAACGTCGATGGACTCGGCCATGCCGGGCAACAAGCCCATGGCGGCGAATTCGCCGGTGCCTATGAATAATTCTCCCAGGGCAAGGACGACCTGTGCAGCAGCGAGCCCGTGCGGAGCCGTGATTGCGTTATGTTTCATAGCCGAAGCAATTCTCTTGTCTGTGCGATGGCAGTTAGACCGCCCATGAAGCGAAGATGTCCGACCGCATATGCAGCCGCTTAGTTTCGACCGCGATACCAAACGCCCTGAGACGCACGCTTGGCTGTCGACCCACAATGAGGCTTATCCAGCCGTCCAGCATGGCGTTGGCGAGGCGATTGTGTCGACGCGCACGTCGCTCGCGTACAAACTCGCGTGTGAGCTCGAGTGTGTCGTCTGATGCATCTGCGGCAAGCTCGGTGATAACGATAGGCTCAACCAGAAGCCAGAGCTGTTCAAGACGGTAATCGACGCGCAGGCCGCAAGCTTCGCTCCAGACGACGTCAGTCTTGGGTACAATGCCTGATACGACATCGACGGGCTTGGCGGTCGCGGTGTTGAAAATCGACGGCCTTACCTCGCCGAGTACCGGTCGCAGACGCACGCGGTTGCTCCGACGTTCCAGGGTTAAGCTGGGCCGGCCTGCAATTGCGCGGAATAGTGCGTCGCGGACTTATTCTGTTCCGCACAGCTGCAGAGACCTTGCGGACCATCGCTGCCGACCCCAAGCACCTCGGTGCCGAGATCGGGTTCTTTTCCGTCCTTCATACTTGGGGGGCAGAACCTCCCTTCACCATCCCCACCTCCATCGCGTCGTTCCTGGAGGAGGACTGTCTCCAGATGGCAGCCGCTGGATCGCGTGCCGGCCGGGCTTCTTTCTTCCCGTGGCCGTGCTTTCTCGCCTGTTCCGGCGGCTATTTCTCAACGCCCTGCAAAAATCGTTTGATACTGGCGAGCTACAATTCTTCTCGTCGCTGGAAGCGTTGCGTGATCCGGCTGCGCTTCGGCGTTATCTGAACGAGGTCCGCAGAATCAATTGGGTTGTCTACGCCAAGCCGCCATTTGGTAGCGCCGAACAGGTTGTGCACTATGTCGGCCGCTACACGCATCGGGTGGCGATCAGCAACAGCCGTATCGTCGATATCGAAGTCGGCAAAGTGCGCTTTCGATACAAGGATTACCGCCGCGGAAGCCAGCAGAAAGTAATGACGCTGGACGCCGGGGAGTTCATCCGGCGTTTCCTCATCCATATCCTGCCCGAAGGCTTCAAACGCATTCGCTACTATGGTTTTCTGGGTAACCGCTACCGCAAGCAAAAGCTCGCTCGCTGCCGTGAACTGCTCGGAATGATATCCGCCGATGCTCATTCGAACCCGGAAGAGCCATCCGATTGCCCCGCGAAGGCTGAGCACTGCAATGCCGCTTCCTTGCGTCAATGTCCATCCTGTCATCAAGGCCATATGGTGTGCGTCGAGGTCTTGCAGCCAGGTTCGTTCAGCGCCACTCGTTCACCGGACATTTGTTGATGCGAGACCTCAATCAACCAAGAACCGCCACCTTATTGCGCAATTCTTCCGGCCGCCGTGGCAGCCGATAGATGCCCTGTTGTCGTTCTTCCGACGTCAACCCTCCGGCGTTTCGCATTTTTCGGCTACTTCGCTTCCCAGATGTCCCTTCCACCCAGTACTTTCGGGTAATGTCCCTTTGGACTTGTCTCCAGTCCAGGTCACGACGTCCACAAATAACGGCGCAGTGATTCAACACCCATAGCTGCAGCGGCGTGCCCGCGGCTTCGTCCAACACGTTTTTAGATTACCGGCGCCGCTCGCGAGTGCTCGTGTTGGGTACCGAACCGCGCGCCGCCAATCTAAAAACGCTCTCTACTATGTCGAGATTTACATAAGCTCGACGACCGGCCGCTGAACGGGTTCCCGCCGCGGCCAGCTGTGATTACGCCTCAAGCGACCGGCGAAGCGAGCGTCCCCAAATCCATCTGGTGGTCTTCGCCGGCATCCTGCAAGCCGATTCCGACAAAGCCGCTGTTCGACCCACCCAAGAACACACTGCCCATTACGTCGGCGTGTTGCGCTATGCCATGCCCGGAGAGGCTTTTTCGACTCGAGCGCGACATTAACGGCTGTGAGGCTAAGCATCGGCGCGCCCTCCGCCAGGAACAGAGCAGCCGCTTCTCGACGACATGCACGCCTGACCGCTGCTCGAGCGGAAACCCTCTCGCGCTCGTCCGAGGTGCTCAAGCCTATCAATTATATGCTCAGGCGCCGGGACGGCTTCGCTCGCTTCCTCCATGAGATCGCCCAGCCGATTCCTGATGGCGCGTTCATCGTGGGAACGGAGCTTCGCTCACGCTGATCTCAAGTTCGGCCGAGTTATGAAGACGCTCCGGCGAGCGCGGCGCCGAACTGCGCGCTCTCGCGGCTCGCTCTACCGTTTCGGAGAATTTTGCTTCCGTTTATTTGTCGGGGTCAGCTTACGGACAGCTAAGCTGCTTATCGGCGGAGCCAGGTCTAATGACCTGAACACAATGCAACAGCCATAGGAGTGTGGTCGTCATGGACGGTCGAATTAACAGTTGGTCCGATGTTCCATCCGCTGATGAGTATCATTATGCGAGCTCCCCGGAGCACGGGAATGCTGACTATTTCGCGGACGCGTTCGGTAGAATGGGATTGCAGGATTCGGGTGCCAGCTCATCCTCGCAGCCGAGTTATCACCTGACTTCAAGATCTCCCGTTGTCGAGATCGACCAAGCCGAATTCCGGGAACGGGTGAGGAGCTTTCATGGTGACGAGATCAATCATATCGCCAACAATCCGCAGGAATACTCGGAATTTATATCCGAAAGAGCTAGGCGGACCGCGCACGTTGCTAGCAATTACGGGATCCGAAAGGATTCTGATGCCGCGCGATATTACAGCTACCAATTAGGAAATAGGAGCGTCGGTCTCCAAAGAACGGAAGCCGGGTTTCCTATGGCGACTGAGTTCACCACCGACCGGTGGCAACATCAGTTCCCCGGACGAACTCACGTCACATCAATCGTGGATTTTCAGGTTGCTCATCCGCTCGTTGGAAACGCTGGCGATATTCTGCTCGAGCACCAACTACAGCAAGACGGCGAGCGGCCGCTTGTGAACTGGCGTCCTGCCAGTGACGAAGCGAGAGCCCGTGCAGAACAAATGGGCTTCGTTGATGTAGATCACAATGATATGGTACTTGATCCCACCCAGTCCAGACAGTGGAGATATAGGGATGGTGAATGGCAGCGTGCAACCAATTCGCCGATGTATCTCTCCAAAGTCAAAACGGCGAGCGACGATGAACCTTCACCAGAGTCCGACTCGGATGGAGACTTTATGTGAGGTGAAATCTCCACCAATTCATTGAAGTGGAGCAGGAGCGGAGACCAGCCAATACCTGCGGCTTACGATAGAGCCTTGCAGCTCAATCCGTGAGGTGCACTGTACTGACCGTACCACGGCAGTTTACGAGAGTTGGTGCCTATAATAGCACAAGAGAAAACCCCGGCTTCCAACCGGGGTTTTCGACTGTGGCCCGGGCGGGAGGAGCGGATTGCCTATGGCAGGCGCGAGCGTCATTGTGTCCTCGGCGTCAGAATTGCTTTGGTCTTTCCGGGTTCGCTGGGTGAGCAAGGCTTTGTTAGCCCTTTTTCGCAGTGTTCGAGCTAAATCTTCGAGCAACGAGACCATCCACCCGGTTCGCCGACAGCGGACGCATGGCAAGATCCAGTTATAGCCGAGATTGAGGTTGAAATCGGTGGTGGCGAGCCGGGAATTTAAAAAGCATCCCCGCATCCGAGAAGCCAACCCTGAACAGCTCAAGGTTTCGGCATATTGGCGGCTCCGATGCTAAATTCTCGCGCCGTCACGCGTTGATTGATCTCCTGACTTTTCCAGGTGGGTCGAATGCGAGATCCACTCAGCTAACGACCAGCGCATCCAGTCAAGTGCCGATCGAGCCAGCCCCTCCGGCAGAAGACGATCCGCCTTTATTCGATCCATCCGTGGGGCGTCGAAGTCGCAAGACGAAATGGCGGAGTCTTCGAAATATTTTTGGATGGCGCCTCGCAGCACGGTTCTCTCCGCGCAAGTTTTATCGCCATTCTGCGCGTGAATCCTGCGGGCATGAGTGGCAGACCGCAGAATTTGTGCGTCGGATTATTACTGCTATGTTGCCAAATGCGTGCCATCCCTGGCCATTCGCGCATGTATGATTCATATGACAATCGAGTTCAATCTTATGTAACCAATCAAAAGTAGGGGTTTGGCGGAACGTTATTGCATTTATTGGACATCTGATGCCCGCTCTTAGAACCGTCAAACGGCTCCCATCAATAATTCTTCGTCAGCTTCGACCGAGTCTGCGCACCCAGATTGGGTTTTTGGGAATCGTGAGCGTGCTTGTGACTGGCGCGACTTGCGTTACCGGAATCAGTTATCTCGCGAAGGCGCAGAGTGATGTAAGCCAGAGCACCAATCTCCGCGCTCACCTAACGTCCCTTTCCGAGGCATTTCTTGAGTCCCAGCAGCTAGCGTTGGAGTTTTTGCGCAAGCACGACGAAGCCGTGATCGTTCGACAAGCCGAGAGCGTCAATAACGCACTGGCGGACCTTGGCCAAATCGAGGAGCGGGCCGATTCCTTGCCCGAGGGCGATCCCTTGAGAGACGTGAAGTTCCTTCGCGCTGGAATCAACCTTTATGCGACTCGTTTTAATAACATCGTGTCCGCGCAGCGGGTGCTCGGGCTTACGGAAAATGACGGCCTCCAGGGTAAGCTCCGCGAAGCGGTACATCAGGCTGAAGCGCGGCTCGCACATTTCAATAAGCCGCACCTGACCGTATTAATGTTGATGATGCGACGGCACGAGAAGGATTTCATGCTGCGTCATGAAGAGAAGTATGGTGATGAACTGGAAAGGCGCGTCGTCGAATTCGAGGCCGCGCTTGCTGCTTCAGATCTTGCCCCGGAATCCAAGACTGAGTTGAGGACTCTGATTGCTTCTTATCGATCGAGCTTTCTTTCGTTTCTTGTATCGCAGCAAGCGCTGGACGACCAAGTTGACGATCTCCTCCAAATCTACAGCCGGAATCGTCCCCTTCTTTTGAAGGCAATAGCAGCCGCGGAGGCGCGCGCTGTCTCTGCTGAAGAGCGTGCCGTTCGCCTCAGAGAGACTTTGGGTTGGGCAATCGGGCTTGCAACGCTCGGGATTGGCTTCATTGCGGTGCTTGTTGGCCAGAAACTGGCGAGACTTATAAGCCACATGAGCGCGGCAATGCGTCAAATTGCGGCCGGGCAGTTCGATGTCACGCTGCCGGGGCTTGGCCGTTCAGACGAGATCGGGGACATGGCTCAGGCCATGGAAGCGTTTAAGCTGCGATCGAGGGAAAAACTGCAAGAGGAACTTGCAGCGAGTCAAGAACAGGATCGCGCGCTCGCGGAGCGCCGCAAAGCAGAGCTTGGGGAACTGGCAGTCAGATTTGAAAGTGCCGTCAGCAGCGTCATTAATACGATGTCGTCCGCATCGACCGAATTGGAAGCTTCCGCTCGGGAGCTGACGGAGACGGCACAGCTTACTCGGGAGATCTCTGATAACGTTGCGTCCGTATCGGAGGAGGCATCAGCCAATGTTCGGCTGGTTGCTGCGGCAACGGAAGAGATGATGGCGTCCGCTTCCGAGATCGGCCGCCAGGTCGCGCGATCGACAGAGATCGCCCATGGAGCCGTGCGAGAGGCTGAGGAAACAGACCGGCGGATGAGCCAGCTATCGGCAGCTGCAACAAAAGCCGGTGGGGTGGTTGACCTAATTGCAGCGATCGCCAGGCAAACCAACCTCTTAGCGCTCAATGCAGCGATCGAGGCCGCTCGTGCCGGCGGCGCCGGCCGCGGCTTTGCCGTTGTGGCGCTTGAGGTGAAGTCGTTAGCAACTCAGACGGCGAACGCGACAGCTGAAATTGGACAGCAGATTTCTGATATTCAGGCGGCGACGCTGGAATCGGTCGGCGCCATCACCAGCATTGGAAACAGCATTGGCAGAATCTCACAAATTGCATCAGCGGTTGCCTTGGCGATGGACCAGCAGGGCGCAGTCACGAAAGATATTGCTCGGAATATTCAGCATGCCGCCGCGATGTCGACGACTGTCGCAGGCAACATCAGGCAGGTCGCGCAGAAAGCGTTCATGACAGGTGCATCATCGTCGCAGGTGCTGACATCTGCAAATGTGCTTGCCCGAACCAGCCATCATCTAAAAATCGAGGCCGATGACTTTCTCACCGGGATCCGATCATGATCCTTAGGCAGAGATGTTATGCAAGGCGCGGCGAAGGCGCTCTAACGGCACGTGGCGCTTGCCGGCTCCTGTAACAGGCATTCTCCAGACAGGGCGATACTTGCATGCCCTGACCGGGTAAAGTCGGCTTACCGCTAACGAATGTTGCAGCTCTGCGCCAAGCGAAACACGCGACCGCGCCATCCGAGCAAGGTTCTTGAATTGTCTCCTTATCCTCTCCGTTGCATCCACACAGCTGCGCCGAAGTAAATCGCGCGATAGTCGCGGAGCGTCCAGCCATGATTGCGCCGCCAATGGAGGCTGGCCTTGGCATACCGCCCGACACTGCCGACAAGGCCCTGGCGGCCGAAGGCACCCCAGCGCGCAGGAAAGAAGGCAAGCGCAGGCAGGCCGGAAGTGCAGCGAGTTCCGTAGCCGGGCAGTCCGCTATGCCCGACGCCGACACGGCGCGAGCCGCTAAGGTTACTGTGCTGTCGGATCTGGACACGAAGAAACTCGCGAGGCTCGGAGGAGGCGCATGCCAGGACGATATCGTCGGCAATTGAAGGAGACACTGACGCGCCAACCTCTTGGAATTCGATCCGGGCAGTGAGAGCCATTTCGCAACGCGCCATACGAAGCCCGAAGATGCCGACCACGTCGTGGACACCGTGGTCGCGCGGCTGCAGAACGAATCTACGGCGATTGAGGCCTGTGTAGCCTGTCTCAACGAACCTCGCCGACCCCGCCTACTCATGGCTATGCAAGTGCCCGAAGTGCACGACAAAAATCTCCGCCTCAAGGCGGTGTTCTCGGACGTTCAGGGCAGGCACATGCGTTGAAGGCACGAAAGGCTCGATCGCGGTCGATTGCATGAAGACCTACGCGTTCCGCTCACAGAAGTACCTCGAAGGGTTGTAGGAGGCGAGGAGTTCGCTCCCTTGGAGCCACCGCGCACGTTGAAGGGTGAGCCAGGAAAGCTGCTCGAGATCAAGCTTCAGCCGGCACCGCTGGGCAATTGGTGCGTACCAAATCCGATGTGGATGGCTTGAATGATTATCTCGAGCTTAAGTACTTGTGTCTCCGCATCTAAAGAGGCTCGGCGCTTTGTACTGCTGCCGATCTGGTGAAATTCTGGAAGGCGCTCAGGCCGTACGCCGTACAGATAAACAGATCAGTCATAGCGGGCCGAGCGAAGATGCTGCCCAAAACGCTGAAGTGGCTGATTAGCAAATCCGTTCGCTGCGCGCTCGGCCATCACAACCGAGCGATCCGCTTTGCGGATCGTCACTGATGACTCGGCAGTGTGCCCGGTGCGCGGTGGAGCTGCCCACAGATCACCACGTTCGCCGGCGTGGCCGGATAGGTAAGCGCGCAAGATCTGAGCCCACGACGTCCTGTCCGATGAACCACGCTGTGTGCGGATGCTGACAAGTTGGTTTGAGCGACCACGCTATAACGAAATGATTATCTGCTTTGGCATGGCTAATGCAACGGGCGGCTACACACTGGACCGACGTTATTGCGATGGATCAATCGCGGTCTGGAGAATCGCAAAAGATGGAGCGTCCGATGCACACGTCGACACCGACCTTATTTTTCATTGTGAATAAATTGCAACGGCGCTTGAAAAATGCTCTGACACTCCAGCTGAAATCCCGTCTTTGTCGACCCTTCTTTTCGCAAGTTCTAGCTGGAGTGCTTTTAGGGGCGCGGCATCCTCATCTCAATCGGTCATTCGCCCGCTAGCATGACGTTGATGTGCGCCCTCCTGTTGAACGGCGTCTCATCGGCATCTTTTGCAGGGACGCGGCCAACCAGCTTCACGCTTCCCAACGGCCTCCAGGTCGTGGTGATCCCGGATCACCGCACCCCCGTGGTCACAGAGATGATCTGGTACAGGGTCGGATCGGCCGACGAAACGCCGGGCAAATCCGGTCTTGCCCACTTCCTCGAACATCTCATGTTCAAGGGTACCGAGAAGCATCCCCTCGGCGAATTCACTCAGACCGTGCTCCGCGTCGGCGGCAACGAGAACGCTTCGACCTCCGTCGATTACACCAACTATTACCAGCGCGTGCCGAAAGAGCAGCTCCCGACCATGATGGAGTTCGAGGCCGATCGCATGAGCGGGCTGGTGCTCAAGGACGAGAACGTGCTGCCCGAACGCGATGTCGTGCTCGAAGAGTACAACATGGGCCTTGCCTAACAATCCAGACGGGCGGCTCCACGAACAGCTCATGGCCGCGCTCTATCTCAATCATCCTTACGGCCGGTCGGTGATCGGCTGGCGTCAGGAGATCGAAAAGCTCAATCGCGAGGACGCGCTCGTCTTCTACCGTCGCTTCTACGCCCCGAACAACGCAATCCTGGTGATCGCCGGCGATGTCGAGGTCGCCGATGTGCGTCCGCTGGTCGAACGCAATTTCGGCGCCATCCTACCCCGGCCGGCCATCCCGGCGCGGCGCATCCGTCCACAGGAGCCGGAACCTGCAGCGCCGCGCACCGTCACACTGTCCGACCCGCGCGTCGAGCAGCCCAGCCTGCGCCGCTACTATCTGGTGCCCTCGGCGACCACCGCCGCGGCCGGAGAGAGTGCCGCGCTCGACGTCCTGGCGCAGTTGGTGGGGAGCGGCAGCAACTCGTATCTGTACCGCGCGCTCGTCGTCGACAAGCCGCTCGCGGTCTCCGCCAGCGCTAGCTATTCCAGCATCTCGCCCGACCCGACCCGGTTCGCGATCTCGGCCTCGCCGAAACCAGGCGTCGGCTTTGCCGAGGTCGAGGGCGCGATAGACGGCGTGATCGCCGACGTCGCCCGGAACCCGGTCCGCGCCGAAGATCTTGAGAGGGTCAAGACCCACAGCCGGTACGCGTGCCGAGCGCGCCGGCGATACGACAAAGGCGATCGAGGAGGAGGTCCGCCGTATCGCCGAGGATGGACCGACTCAGAAAGAACTCGACGACGTAAAGTCCTATCTCAAAGGCTCGCAGATGCTGGCGATCGACACGTCCTCCAGTTTGGCGCTGAAGCTGCTGCAGCATCAGGAGCACAAGCTGCCGATCGATTACATCGAGAAGCGCAACGCCATCGTCGATGCCGTGACTCTGGATGATGCCAAGGCGGCAGCCAAGCGGCTGTGGGGCCACGGGCTTTTGACCGTCATTGTCGGCCGCCCTCTCTAAGCCCGGTCTAACACCAAAATGTCCAGCTGGTCTAAACCGAGGGAGCTGAGGCTGCGAGGCTTCAGCTTCCTAAAGGGGGCGTATAAGGATGCGCCCTTAGAGGGCGATTCCAAACAACTTGCCGCAATTTTTCTAGCCCGAAAATCGCCTGATTAAGGCGCAGGTGGCACTGGCACCAAGCGTCCAGCCCTTCACCGCCCCATCGTGGTACCTGCCAACCAGCTCAATGCCCGCGCTTGGCGAATCGCTCGATGGCCTGAAGCTGCCTGCGTCCACTGTTCTTATCCTCACCGATGTTGGCCGTTGATGACGAGGACCGGTTGGAGACTTTCCGCCGCGCGGCGGTCGCTTGGTACTCTGCCGTGGTTGATGTGAACGGAGCATTGCAGCGCGATCAGCGCGGCAAGACGTTTGCTGCATCACCGTCGGTTTGGTGCGCTCTGGGCGTCGTCGATCACGAGGTTCTCCGCGAGCTGATGGGCGGACGACTTAAACAAGCCCCTCACTGCTGGCGCAATCAACCACGCCTTCAATGCGGCGGAAGATGCCAGGCTTGCGGGTGTCGATTGGTCGCGAGGGCCTCATTGGCTGAAGTTCGGCGCGAAGCAGGGCCATTCTGGTGCAATCGCTCTGGGTGGCCCGAAGGACCGGCTTCGCTGGTGTACAAGGCGCTTCAGATTGAAGGGGCGAAAGAAGTACCGCGGACCGCTCAACCCGGAAGCCGTGGCGATGATCAAGAAGCTCGCTCGCGATGAACAGTTGCATCAGCACCAGATCGCCGCGCAGCTTGAAATCAAGGCCGTATCAACGAGGTCCTCAACGGGCAGCGCTTCCCGGAGGTTAACCCGGCGGCTTGAAAACCGATGACGTAACTTGGAGAGGACTTCGGCCCCCATCTTCATGATTGAGAGCGCCAAAGAGGGCATAGCTATTCCGCATCAGAGTCATCTTCTACTGAGAAAGCGCGCGGTTCAACCAGCAGTCTCTAAGGTAGAGCTCAGTCGCGAAGGCGATACGCCGGTTGTCAAAGGAGAAGTCAAAAGGGCAAGCAAGCGACGCAGGCTTTTAGCTCATTGAGGTTGAATTTTCCGATCTCACCCCGCTGATGGATGCACAAGGAAATTGGCCATCTTGGCCTACTCGATGGAGAAACAGTGCAGGAGTGGCCTGCCGCGATGCTTGATTTTTAAAACTAAGGTACGCCCACCAAAACTGAATCATAGGTTAGCTACGACTAGCTTGCTCTCACATTCCTGTCTTCACGAGAGAACTGCCGGCTCACGGACAGAATGGAGCTTCGGCTTAAATCCAACTCGCGCATTTTTGTAATCTATCAAAATCGAGTAGAAAAGAGCCGTTAGCCCACCGATGTTCATTCCGTCCTGAGCGCGCATAAACTCACATTTATCACACATGATCAGAGACAAGCCTTGAACTGCAGGTGTCAATGCCTTGCTGCGTATGGTTAGTAATACCGTTTCTTTGCCGTCAGTTAGCGAAAAGGCAAGGTCAGCGCTCATCCCCTTGCAAGAAGACACCCAAAAATCTGGTATCGTTTCCGGCAATGTTTCGGGCCAATCGCGTTTCCGTAAGTAATTTTCGGGATCGCTTAGAAATACTGGACCCCCTGCGGTGTCGATCATAGCTACGGATGTGTTTTCTCCCTTTCCCGGCCAATCTGTTCTCTGCGCACCTATGACCAAGGATTGCGGTTTGAGCGCCATCCAAGCCAAATTTTGAAGGATCTTTAGCGTCGTCGAGAAGCCGTCCGGTTTTGCCCTGCATAGGGTAAGGTACGATCCAGGTGCAACCCGCAGCTTACCGCCTGAGGCAAGAACTTGATCGACGGGAGCATAGTCGATCTGAACGTAGTCTGCCCCGTATGAAAGCGGGGATCGCAGTTCATGCGAATCTCCGGCTGACCAAGGGTCTACACAGCCAATCCCAAAATTTGCTGTGTACTCCCCACAGTCATTCACGTCAGTGCAGGCGTAAAATGTGCAAGAGGATATCGTATGCGTGCCTCCCGCGCGCGGTAGCACAATTGGGCCTGTGACAATATTTGCTGGCGCGCCCCATGGTTCTCTGACATCTTCAGCTTCGATTTTGTAACTCTTTTTGAAATTGGGTAGTCGCTGGATCTCGTCAAATCGAGGCAAAATGAGAGTCGAGTTTCCAGAATCTACAAGCAGCTTGATATTGGGATGCCCGCCGCCCGCCAATCCCACGTGTACGTACGCGTCGAAGTTTCCATCCTTAGAGACGCTGTCAATCGGAATGCGAATATCTGCATCCGTGGCTATCGCTATCTCAGATGTCGCTTGACGCTTCTCAACTAGCAGCGTCAAAAAGCTCGAGACGGACTCAATCTCAGATCGATCTATCATAAGTGGCGGATGGAGCCTTGGGCCCGAACGGCTCATGCGTGTCTCCTCCCTATTTTAATGCGTCCGATACTCGCCCGCACCATGCACAAACGTACCACTTCGTGGGATGCGAAACTATCACAAGCCAGTAGGGATGCTGTGGGGCGGACATGGCCCCACGACCTTGAGTGACCACGCAGCCGCACTCTCCGCTGGCCCAGTGCGACCAAACGCTTGAGATACACGATACAGGCCAATCCGCAGCAAAAAAGCTGAGCAGAAGTCGCCGGCAATCAAAGTTTCCGAGTACTAGAAACGGGCAAGCCGCTCTGCCGCAAAGAATGTTTGAGCGCTATCAAAATGAGGAAACTCGCGTCATTGGCTGCCGCAGGGTGCGATGTAGAACTGGGCGCAGTTGCTGTTGGCGTCGCAATAGCAGACGGCGAGCGTATTGTGAGCGGGGCTCTGACGCGCCGCCCCCTATTCGCTTGATTTCCCAGGCCACCGCCGAAGCTCGAGCCTTCGGCACACGGGAAAGCGATCTTCGCCAGCACCTCTCAAGCAGCACCTCACCACGGAGTTGGGATACCACGCGATTGCGCTGCTTGAGCCTGAAATGGAAGTACAACTCGGACGTGGTTTACAGCGCGACGAGACAGATTGCGTGCGACTACCTCCCAGACCCCGTGCTTCGTCCATTTCGTCGAGCACGAACCAGAACGGACGGACCACGTTGAGTCACTCTTAAAGTGAAAACTTATATACTATTCTCGCTGAAGAAGCAGGGCTACGCTTCAATCGCATTTGTAGCTGTGACTTTTCCACCGAACCGCCTTTCTCTGTGTTGCAGAAGCTGGCGAAAGAGAGTTTTCGTATACGAGCCCCCTTATCCGGCTGCGCTGCAGGGCAGCGCCTGCGAGGGTCTGCTACTGTTTCCGCTCGCGCGGCTGGTCGGGGTGCACGACGTCCACTACGCGAATGTGGTCGTCCTTGGGCATCGGCCTGTTCGCGCCGCCGTTCGGACTTGTACGCGGTCTGTGCCATCAGCCGCATCAACCGGGATATGGGCATGAGGCCGATCGTGGGCTACATCATCGCGCTTCTGATCGGCACCCTGATCGTAGCAGCCGTGCCGTGGCTCTCGATCGGCTTCCTTTGACAAGCTCGGCGGGAGCCTCACGGAAGGCGAGCTTCCTGCTCAGGCGAATTTCGGCATATACAGCGGCAGACAGTCCCGGGCATGTTAGCCGACCGGATAAACCAATCTCGACAGCTTATCGACAGCTGAGCTTCCTAGTATGCGAACGTCTCGATCTAGCCGATAGAGCCGCCTTCTTGGCTGAGGCAAACATGTCATGAAGTTCAATGAACACAGAACGGGCCCAGCCTCGCGCTGGCATAGCTTCCGAATCCGAAAGCACCGAGCCAACGTCGGGGTCCGCTGGACGGTCCCCCTCATGCCTGCCGCAGTGGGCGTCAGTCCTGGCCCGATGGGCCACAGGAGCGGCGGCCGCCGACCTCGTCTCGTCCCAGGACCGCGTCCTAGCGAGCTGGGCAGTGGAAGATGGGCAGGGCGAAGACGAGAATCGGCAACAGGCGGTCATCCGGACGAGGGCATGGCGGGACGAGGGCAATGTCAGAGACGAGCTGAATTTGTCGTCATTGTCCCTGACCGCTTTGCCAGCCTCACTCCTGCCCACGCTCCGCACCCTCAACGTCATCGGTAACCAATTGAGCAGCCTGCCGAGCCAGCTTCCGGGCGGACTCCGGGACCTATACGCCTCTGACAACCGTCTGACTGGTCTGCCCGCCCTCCCGAGCAGGCTGAGGCACCTCCAGCTGATGGCTAACGAGTTGGCCAGCCTGCCGGCAGAGCTCCCATCCAGGCTCCGCAGCTTGACCGTCGATGGTAACCAGCTGACCGATCTGCCCGCCCTTCCGGCAACGATTGAGGAGTTTTCCGCCAGCAATAATCAGCTGATCAGTCTGCCCGACCTTCCAGCTAGGCTCCGCCGCCTCGACGTCAGCGAAAATCAGCTGACGAGCCTGCCCGATCTTCCAGCCAGATTGCGCTACTTGGACGCAAGCGACAACCAATTGACAAGCCTGCCCGAAATCCCGGCCAGACTTGGATATCTGGATGTCAGCGAAAACCGGCTGACGAATTTGCCCGAGACGCTCCCGGGCGGGCTTGAAATGCTCGGCGCCAGGAACAACCAGCTGACGAGCCTGCCCCTCGACCTTAATGACGCAGCTCGGCAGCGCGTACAGCATCGACCTACGGTCGAATCCGATACCGGCCCCGGTGCTGGCCGATTTGGCGTCAGCCACGCGTGGCGCGCATTATACCGGCCCGCAGGTTTTACTTTCTATGCCGCTACAACCGCTGGAACATCAGCCGCGGCTTCTGCACGAGGTTGTCGCGGATTGGCTCGCGGACGAGCCCGGCGCAGTGGATGCATGGCAGGGCTTCGCCGAAGAGCCAGGTGCGCAGGACTTCGCTCTCTTTCTTGAAAGGCTCGCGGGCACGGTGAACTATGGTCATCAGGCGTTCCGCGACCGGGTGGCCGAGAATCTGCTGCAGGCCGCATTGAGGCCACAGCTGCGCGAGCAGTATTTCGAGCTGGCCAATGGAGCGACTGCGTCCTGCGAGGACCGCATCACTTTGACCTGGAATGGCATGCAGACCGCACGCGTGAACGCTGATGTCAAGGACGGGCTTTATGACAATCGGCTCGACAAGCTGATCCAACATGGCCGTGTCATGTTTCGCTTGGAGGCGCTTGACGACATCGCGCGCGAGACGGTCAACTCGCTCCGTCGTACCGACCCGGAGGCCAATATCGACGAGATCGAGGTCTATCTTGCCTATCAGACCCAGCTACGGGATCGACTGGAACTGCGCCACATCGCCCCGGATATGCGCTTCTTGAATCTCGCTGACGTCACGGCGGACGACGTTGCTAGGGCTGAGACGTCGGTGCGGGAACTGGAAGCGACGGGTTTCGAGGATTTTCTAGCAACGCGCTGGGAGCCCTGGGATACGGTGGTGAGGCGGATCGCCCCCGATGATCATGTCGCGATGCGGGACCGGCTTGCCGATGCGATGGAAGATGAGTTTCCGACGCGCTTGAACGAGCGGCTCGCGGAGCATGGCCTGACAAATGATGTCGATGCCCGGAGGGTGGTCGGAGCTCAGATCCTCAGCGAAATCGCACGTGAGATCAAAGGCGAGCTGATGCACAAAGTTCTGCGGCAGCACGGCCTCGAGCCCTGATCGTGCGATACCCGCCCCAATCATGCACACGCGGCGTCGCCTTCTTAGAACTGATGGACGGCGGCATCGGCGTCGTAGACGGGCACGCCGGTCTCCGCGGACAATTTCGCGTTGCGGCGGCGACTAGAGCCGCCGGAAAGGGCGTCGGGCGTGAGCCAGATTTTAAGAGCCCTCGGCCTCTGACGCGGGCGCCTCTAGGTGCCAGGCCTGCTCGCGGAAACGGGAAAGTACAGTCCTCCAGCAGACTCTACTTGCGGTGAACCGATCCAGCCAGACTAACGGTCTCCCGCGCGCCAGTCCGCGCCATGAAGCCGCGTCATCTCGCGATGAGCGCGTCTGATGAGGGCACGTTCGAAGCAACGGCCGGCAGCGAACGACGCGCCGAGCGCGAGGATGCAGCCGAAATAGCTGTTCACCAGATCCCAGGTAGCGTTACCGGCAGCAACCGCGAGGAAAGTACCTGCAATGACTATATTGCGAATGCGTCCGACCATCTTGGTCCCGGGCAAAATACGAATTTCAAGCTTAGCACGGCAGCTATGGCGATAATCAGCGCAAAGCAGCTATCGCCTGCCGTCTTTCTGCTTAATGGGTCTTATGATGAGCCAAGGTCCACTTGCGAACAGCTCGCCCAGCGGCAGGGTCGTGGCCGACAGGCAGCGACGAAGCTCATTGAGCACGAGCCGTGCCGAGCGCGCTCGGAATAGGCATTCCGTCAAATTTCGAGACGACAAGACTTATCCTGACTGGAATGGAGGTCTGATCTTTGCGCTGAAGCCACCATTCGATCGCGACGTGACCTGACCTCATCACAACCTCGTTGGTCTCTTCGAACATCCGCTATGGAAGGCGACCGGTGCTGCGATGCGGATTGCCGAGAAGAAGGCATGACCGCATTGGTCGTAGCAGCGCCGATGCGTCGCCGATCCTTTAGTTTGGGTAACAAGTTTCGCCGATCCCTTGCTTCCTTGCCGCGAATCCTGACACGCGCCCCGCTCGGGAGCCACATCAGCAACAAGTATGCTGCAAAGCTCACCTGCCCCTATTCCGGTTGCGATCGTCAGGCGGACGGCGATTGAAGCGGACTGGGACGAGATGGGTGTCGCTCTTCCGGAGCTTGCCAGGCTTGACAAAGCGTTGCGAGCCTCAGAATGCGAGAGGCAACGAGATACTTCTGCAACTCGCGCGTCTCGGTCGCAGACGGGGCGGCGGCAGGTTGGAGTGCGCGCCGCCGGATGACAGCAGGCAATTGCGGGGAAAACAGGATCTTCGTGCGAGCTCTGATGTAGATAACACGTCTACTATTCTTTCGGTCATAGACAGACACATCAGCAAGCTGCTCAAGGCCGCCAGCGAAAGGGATAGCATCTCGATGTACGAGCCTGCCCCCGTTTCCAGAAGGCTAGGTTTAAGTCCTGGAAGGTATCCGTCCTCGTAGAGACCACGGATCCACCCCGCTGAACGACAATCGAGGGCTCGCTATCGAATACGAAGGAGACCTTCAGGTCGTCTGCCGGTAGCATGCTTTCCAGAGGCTCTATAGAGGTGTCCATTGCGGCAAGCTCGGCATGCTCCGCATCCTTCAATGTGTGAGCCAATAATCTCAAAGCATCATGCGTGTGATGCTGCCTACCTTCTGTTATGCTACAGATCTTCTCGAGCCCCTCTCGCGATCGATATGAATGGCCAGGCGTGACTGGCCCGACAACAGCTCGAGGATCGACTGAGGACTCTCAGTTCGTCGGCACCAACAGCGCGCCACCCGTTCGATTCATGAGCGATGCTCGAAAAAACGTAGTCAATGAGTGAACTGGCGAAGCGAAATTTAAGCTCAACATCGCGGCTAGGAATGGCCAGCTGTCGTAGGTCGTAAGATAATCGACCACCGGGGTGCTCAAAAGTGGTGCCGCGCCAAACGAGCTTCAATCGTTGAGGTTGTCCAGTGACAAGCCGAAATTTAGACTTACAGACTCGGCGTTGAAAGACGCCGACGAGCGACGGTGTTCGTCCGATCGTCGTGTGTGTTTGGCAGGACATAACGGACCTGGTTCGCATGCGCGAAGAGCGGCTGATTCTTGCGAAAAGATTTGACAGCGATGTATCGCGAGTGGTCGACGTTGTGGCGAGCTCGATGCAGGACATGCAAGCGGTCGCGTCGGAAATGACGGCTTCGACGGGAGATGTCTGTCTTCGCACTGAAGCGTGACAGCAATAGTGAAAAAGACCGAAGAACACTCGACCGCAGTCTCTTCGGCCGCTCAGGACTTCTCGGCCTCGATTTCAGAGATCAGCCGACAAGTGTCCAGCGCCGCGAATATCTCGCAAACTGCGCGCGGCAAGACCGCACATGCTGAAACAACATTAGGTGAGCTCGTTGCGTCGGTGACAAAGATCAGCAGCGTCGTCCAGATGATCGAAGGTATAGCCTCGCAAACCAATTTGCTGGCGCTCAACGCAACCATCGACAGCACGGGCTGGCGAAGCGGGGCGAGGCTTTGCAGTGGTGGCGGGAGAAGTGAAGAATCTTGCTGCGCAGGCAGCCAAAGCGACCAGCGAGGTTGATGCTCAGATTGTTGCCATTCAACAGAGGACGGCACAGGCGACCGCTGCGATGGGTGATATCGCCGACATCATCGAAAAAGTACAAGAGATATCGAGCGGCATCTCGGCGGCAATTGAAGAGCAATCGATTGTGAAGAACGACATCTCAAGAAGCATCACCAGCATCAGTGTTGATATGCGCGAAGCGTCCAGAGATATTGACCAGTTAAATGACGCCTCGCGCACCTCTGGCTCGTCGGCGGACCAAGCCATTGGAAAGGCGAGACATTTGAGCAAAAGTATCTCTTCATTACAGGGGCAGGTCAGCGACTTCTTGGCTCACATGCAGGCGTAGTGCGGCGCTTCCGGTCCAAGCGCAAGTCAGGAAACAATGCGCCATGAACGTCTGCACTCAAACTTTCTCGGGTCGGGCGCGTGGAGCGATGAGCCTCGGAAGTCAAAGTGTGCCGGTTCGTAGGCGAGGTCAGCAGCTGGCTGAAAGGGGGACCAACCAATGCTGTTACGAGGAGTCTATCGACGCGAATAAGAGGCCGCCACCCCAAAAACTAAGTACCCGTAGTTGCCGGAACGTTCCCATAGACGAACAGCGCAAGCAGCGACCGACCAACGCCGTTACACATGAAGGGGCGCCTGCTCAACGGGCTCTGAGGCTAGAATTCGAGCACGCTATTCGCCTTGAAGATGACTGCCTCGAAGAGCACACGTCGGCTATCCAAAGTCACCGGGCAGGTATCCTGCGGAGCACGGTGCCATTTGTACTATCCTAGTCATCAGCGATCTGCTACGCCCTCGGCATGATCGGGACGGTTCCATGAAAGACATCCTTGTCCACCTTGAGAGGCTCCGGGCGAACATCGCCAACTGCGAGGAGCTTAGACGATCGGCTAAGAGCGACATCAAGCGAAATGTCTTTCGCCGCGCGGCGGCGCACTACAAGGTTTTAGCCGGCGAGCTGGAGTGTGCATTAGCCGAAATGCAGACCAAAGAGGCTGGCGAGTAACGCCGCCTCAGTTGGCTGGCATGAATTGCACACCGGCTCCACCCTAACTTAGATTTCGAGCATGGGCAAAGAGCTAGCTCGGGGGCGAGAATCTTCCACAGTCGGCGTCGCCGCGATGCTCCTGTTCGGCCTTTGGTCCATCTCAAGTAGCGCGCGTCGGACGAGTGCTGCTTGTCTCGGGCAGGAACACCGAGTGGCGTGATGAGGCAGCCCTGGATAGTGTACGCATTGGCACGGGGCTGACCACCGTCGGCCTCGCAACCCTGCCGATGGCCCTTGGGTGAAGCCGCCCTAAGCCGAAAAAAGCCCCAGCATCACCAAGGGGAAGTGAGCTGGGGCAAGGCACCTTCTAGCCCAGCATCACGAACTGGGCTACCGGGAAAACTACGTAAGTCCTGCACTGTTCCCTGAGCCCTGTTGCTAGTCCTTCGGCATCCGCAGCCACAGCTCGACTTTTAACCAAACGATTGACGTCCAGATTAGCTCAGCGCGCGGCGGCGCGGCTATCGACAAGTACAACCCCCCGTTTATGACCTGTCATTTTTGACAGGTACGGCGCATCCTTAGATAGCGCACGATGACCTCATAGACGAGGGCCGTGGCCATGCAGCGTTACTACTTCCCGATACTCCACAATGGCGAGGCACAGCCGGGCGAGATGGGAGAGCTATTTGGCTCGGCTGATCTCGCGCTGAAATACGGCGCTCGTGTCGCTCAGGATATTGGGAGCGATCCGGAGTTCGACCCCGTTAGCGGCACGGTCGTGTTGGTTTTGGACGAGAGGGGTGCTGAGATCGGGCGGCAGGTGGTGATGCAATCTATCACACTGAAACAGTGGACCCGCCGAAGAGTCTCAAGAAGCCATAACTAAAATTATAGATCTGCGGAGCGGGAATGGCTAAAGCGTATGCCGCTCGGAATTCTGGCTGACGGGAGAGTTTGATCTCAACTGGCGAGCATACGGTCGCTACGGCAATAAACAGGCGAGCAGGCGGGCCTACGGAGATATCGCGAGCCCCGACGTCGACCACATCGCAAGCCGAGCTGCTGCGAGGGCCGCAAGTGCAAAGCCAGGACGGCGCCGGATGCCTCTAGAAAAGTGGCTGGAGCAGGAGCGATACGACGAAGCTGACCGCAGCGTGCAGAAGTTGCGCCGACCAGCACCGGTGGCGACGAAGCGGACGATGAGGAGGAAGTCGACCTGCGCAGGAAACACGTGCCAGATCACTTCGCTATCGCTGAAGGCGATCGTTGACAGCGCTGTCGTTGCGCGGGGGATGATCGTTGGTTAGAACTACAGACCGACCAGCGAGGCGTTGCGGTCCTTCTAGAGAGGACACGGCGCCTCACTTCAAAAGGTGGGCCAAGCGCAGTTCGGACGGCTCACTACCGCTTGTGGCGTAGACGAGGTGAATGACTCCTCAGATCTGCACGGGAAGTCATTCATCATGGTCCGGGACACATTTGCCGCCGTTGCCTAAAGGTACAGGCAGTTCTGACCGGGCTCCTTTCCTTCCGGCCTATTGCCGCAGCTAAGCGCTTGATCCCCTTAGCTATGGGGCCGATTTCCAGGGGGGGCGTGGAGGCCACCGCAATCTCTCCGACGATGGCCGCCACGTACCGGGCCCACAATCGCGCGCGCGAAGCCGCAGATTTTCAGATTAGTTTCCCCCTGTGTGCAGCCGGCAACGGCCACACCAAGACCGCTGAAGCGGCAAAAACGAAGCCCTTCATGGGGTGCACTTCACGTGAATACAGCAAACGACACCTCAAGGGACCAAGCGCGTCACCCTGCCAGGGATCCTCTTCCCCAACGCTCTCAGCAGGGTAGGCCATGCTCTGGAGGGTGAAGGCTGGGTCGTGAAGGGGACCGTCCGGGACGGAGGCCAACCCGCTGCTGACGTTACCGCTGTCCGGCGACAAGACAGGCCCGTTTCGCCAGATCGGACGGTCCGTTTACCGCGCGGCCAAAGCAGGTCCAAGAAGCAGGTGGTGCTGCGCACTCTGCTCAGTTTTGCGAGGCGACCGCCAATCCTGCGATGGAACGAAAGAAAGCTTTACTCCCCACCATGCGCCGACATCTTAGTTCACCTTTAACGGTCGCGCCATGGGCCTCTATGCCAAGTCGAACGCAACCTGAAATTACACTCGATACCCCTCTTCGCCTCGTTGATGCCGTGAAGATCGCGTTTCCTATGGGAGGAATTTCGGTCGCCGGTCTACGTCGCGAGCGCGATCGTAACCGATTGGTCACCGAGAAGATAGCGGGCAAGGAATTTACAACCCTGGCTCATATCCAACGGATGAGAGAGCTATGCCGCGAAGAACCAAGGGAGCCCGACTTCAGCTCAAGGCTGCCCGCCGGAATAAGAGCGGAAAGATCACCCACCAGGCAACCTGGATCATCAGAGACAACGGCCGGGATGTCAGCACAGGCTGCGTTGCAGATGAGATTGCGGCCGCGGAGGAAAAACTAAAGGACTACATAAGCTCTAAACACACGCCGAAGCGACGAATTCGCCACATAGATGATATCGCAGTTGCGGACGTTCTCTCGATCTATTTAGACGCGCAATTGGACAAACTTCGCGAGCGTTTCAGCGTCGATGGCGAGAGCGAAAATGCCATCCCCGATATCCGCAAGTTCAAAAAGCGGATCGAGCGGTTGAACGACTGGTGGGGAGCAAAAATGCTAGGCGAGGTAAACGGGGAGGCGTGTCGCTCGTTTGCCAAGAAGCGCGCCACGAGGGGAGGCGCGCGCCGAGACCTTGAAGACCTCCGCGCAGCCATTGGTCACCACGCGGCCGAAGGATATCATCGGGAAATCGTCAAGATATCGCTGCCACAGAAGGGCCAACCTCGGGACAAGTGGTTGACGCGGAGCGATGCGGCGAAACTGATTTGGACCTGCTGGCGCTATCGCGAAATGCAAAAGGGCTCTCGTCGGCCGACCGACGATGTGAAGGTCCCGACAAGCAAGCGTCCACTGCGCCATCTTGCACGGTTTATTTTATTGGGGATCTACAGCGGAACTCGTGCTGGAGCTATCGCAGCTGCATCTCCCATTCCGGCCATTGGTCGCTCTTACGTCGACTTAGAGCGCGGCCGCTACTACCGCCTGAAGCAGGGCAGCGCGAAAACCAACAAACGGCAGCCAACCGTGCCAATCCCCTTGCGCTTGCTTGCGCACCTGCGGCGCTGGCACCGAGCTAATCCAGAGGCGAAGCATTTCGTGGAGTACAACGGGAAGGCTGTGACCTCGGTGAAGACGGCATTCAAGAGTGCTGTCAGGCTCGCAGGCCTGGCACCGGGAATCTCCCCTCACACTTTGCGGCACACCGCAGCGACTTGGCTTATGCAGCGAGGGGCAGATCCGTGGCAAGCGGCGGGCTATCTCGGAATGTCGCTCGAGGTGCTGCTCAACACTTACGGCCATCACCATCCCGACTATTTGTCGGATGCGGTGGAAAAAATCGCCAGTCGCGATCCGACTGGGGAAAGAAGATCGCACGTTTCTAGTTCAATATCTGGTGCGGTTATTCCGATCCGGCGAAATGACGCCTGATAAGTTACTGAAATATCCGGCAGGCCCTGAATACGTATCTCTATGCAGAATCTCGCCTCTAAATTCCGGAATTGTTCAAATGTGTTAGGCGCGACACGCGCGCGCGGCTCGACAGGAAAGCTCGTTGCGTCTGCGCGAAATGCGGACATGCCATCTATGCTCCGCGCGGAAGGCCGAACCGGCCAGCCCTAGTGGAAACATCACCAGGGTGCCCGCAGCTTTGTCCCTGGTGGACAGGGACGCCGGCCAGCGTCGATATCGTTAGCGTGCAGCAATTTGACGGAGCGCAAGAAAGCCCGCTGCATATTAAAATCAAACATATCGTCGGTGAGTTATTGACCAACGATCCGTGCACGAGTGCAGGAAGCGTCGTAATCGGTGAGTATCTCAACCAACATGAGTCTTGTCTGTCGTCTCTTCACTTCACTCACTTTCGTAAAATGTGCGAGTCTCGACAGAAGGCAATCGCACGCGACGTTAGATTGTAAGGTGCTAGCACACGTGACGGTCGCGTCTGGCTATCCAATCGCCCCGGCTATTGAGACATGGGCATATCTATCCCGCTGTCGCTAAATGCGCTGTTATCGGCCGGCTTGATGCTCGCTGGGAAGAAGTGCCGGTCGCTCATAGTCAAGCAGCCTGGAGCTCAAATTGAGGTGGACCTTCTGATCGAATATGTGAGATCGCAGCTCGCCCGCTTCAAGGCGCCTCGCGAAATCATCTTTACGAACGAATTGCCGTGGACCGCATTGGGCAAACTTCAGTAATTCAAGTTGAAGGAGCTGGATGGCTGCTCGAGCAATCAAACTGCGGCAAGTTGATTGTTTGGCAGGAGACAATTTGCGGCTTTGCCGGGCATATCAGCGATCGCAGCCAACTCGAACCTCGCGACGGCAGTGCAGTTATCTTCTGCAAGCGTGAGTCAATGCCGGCCTGACAAAGAGGGATCTTCGCAGTTGCACTGCATCCACCCTAGGAACGCCACCTGTTCAGCCGGGACTACAAAGGCCGAGGGATAAGCCTAACACGCAGCGGACGTTAGAGGCGACAGGCGGGATGACGGCATTAAGGTCTCAGCTTTCCGACGATATGCTCGCTGCGCCTCGCCGGCATACCTTCAACGCATCGCCCCGTCGAGTAAAGTAAATCAGGCCAAAGACGCCAAAAGGGGCTTGAATCGTACGTAGCGTCAAATTGTACGATCTAGGACAACGACGCCGTGGCGCGCCCGGACGAACTCCGGGTAAGCCGTTAGATCCACTGCTTCGGCACCTCGGGAGGCGCCGCCGAGGAGCGGATGGCTGCCTCACTCGCCGGGCAATCGGCCCAAAGTGCGCGAGAGCAAAGGATGAGGAATGTACTGGACAGCGAAACGATGATCGACATCGCTCAATGTCTACAGACGAGAGACTTCGGCCGATAAACCCTTTGAACCCTTTCTGCAGCAGCGGGTAACTGCGAACTCCCGGGATGTCTGCACGGGAAAATGTCGACATGCATGCGAGTAGCTGGCCGACTTTCGTGGTCCGGCCCCGATGCGCTGAACGCCAACTGAAAATTGTTAGTTCGAGCACTCCTGCCGTTCGCTTTCCGCGCAATTGCCGAGTCTCTCGCTCAAAACCTCGGTACGAACAAACGAAAGATATTCATGACGGAAGCAAAATTGGCGACGCTGCTATCCTCGCTTACCCCGATCGCTCAAGTATTAGACGCTACCCCGACAGGATTACTGCCAGCTCTAGATGAAAGCTATGTGAGGCTACATACGAATGAGAATCCATTTCCGCTGCCACGCGAGGTGATGCGAAGCGCGATTGCAGCGCTAGAGCGGCAATACATTTATCCGGAGCATGACAATGTCGCCTTGAGGGAAGCGGCGGCCGCTGCCTATGGCATCTCTGTGGATCGCGTTATGGCAGGAAATGGATCATCTGAGCTTCTTAGCCTAGTCTATAGAGCCTTTCTTGCTCCGGGTGACAGCGTCGCAATGATGTCGCCGGGGTTTTCGTTTAATCGTCAGCTTGCCAAGCTACAAGGGGCGCAGTTAATTGAGGTCCGCTGCAACGAACATGACTGCCTGCCGATCAATAATCTGCTCTTCGGCCCTGCAAAACATGCCAAGTTCATTCTGCTGGCTAATCCGAACAACCCCACGGGCTCGTTCGTGCCCATTGCTGAGATCGAGCGACTCGTAGCGCAATATGACCGGTTGGTCGTCCTGGACGAGGCCTATATTGATTTCGCACCGGAGAACGGGCTGCATCTAGTCGATCGCTATTCGAATGTTCTGGTGTTGCGCACGTTCTCTAAGAGCTACGCGGTCGCGGGAATTCGCATTGGCTTCGCGTTCGGCCATCCCGAGCTGATTGGAAGACTTCGCGCCCTCCAAAATATGTTTAACATGAATGTGGTGGCTCATGCCGTCGGTATGAGTGTCCTTGCCCACCGCAGCGCTTACGACGAGAACCATAAGCATATAAAGAATGAGCGGCAGCGGATTTCGAACGCCCTTTCCGGCTTCGGCTTCTCGATACTGCCCTCACACGCAAATTTTCTGCTTGCCTGTGTCCCTGCCGGTCGGGACGGAAGATGGTGGCAAAGCGCTTTGGAACGTCAGAAGATCCTCGTTGCCACCTTTCCGGATGACGGCCTGGAAGATTGCATTCGCGTTAGCGTCGGCACAAGTGAGCAGATGGAGGCCTTTCTTGGCGCCGTCGGCAAGGTTCGCCGTGCTGCAGATCGCTACACTTGATCATCATTCTACTCGCGTCTGGCACGTGCACGAGAGGTTCTGCGGCGCCTGCTCTTGTCCCTAGCTGAGGCGCCTCGACGTCTACCGGACGAGCGCCTTGAATCATCCCATCGCCGGCGGGCAATCAATACTGGTCTGCATCACAAGCAATAGACCGCGCCTTCTACTCCAATCGTTTGCAAGCACGCGAACCTCAAACTCCTAAGCTGGAGATAATCAAGTGACTAACACCACTGCTTCAAACCCAACTTGCGGCATCTTCGATCATTTTGACGATAGTGGGCGCAACATCACCGAGCAATACGCAGACCGTTTAATGTTGGCCGAGGCCTACGATCGGCTCGGATTCTACGCCTATCATCTGGCCGAGCATCACTGTACCCCCCACGGACGAAGCCCGTCCCCGAACGTGTTTCTGTCCAGCGTCATACAGCGCACCCGCCGGCTTCGCGTCAACCAGTTGGTCATGCTGCTTAATCTGTACCACCCGTTGCGTGCCTTCGAGGAAATCTGCATGTTGGACCACTTGAGTAATGGCAGACTTGAAGTCGGTATTGGTCGTGGTTCACTCCCAATGGAGCTGACCTATTTCGGCGTGAATCCGGATGTGGCTTCTAGTCGCTACGAGGAAGCATCTCAGATCCTTGTCAATGCAATGAATGGCGGCATTCTAAACTATAGGGGCCAGCATTTTGTTTTGGACGATGTTCCCTTAACTCTTGCATCTCATCAGCGTCCGCACCCCCCGACGTGGGTCGCCACAAACCGGCCAGAGTCGGCCGGTTGGGCTGCGGCCAATGGCGCGAACCTTGCCTGTGTCGGACCGTCTTCTGTTGTTCGCAAAGTCACCGACGTATTTCGCGCTCATGGAAACCTTAGGCGCCCGGCCGACGGTGGGGACCTGTTTATTGCTTTGCTCCGCATGATTGTGATCGGACGTTCCCAGGCAGAGGCCTATTTGCTTGCCGCACCTGCTTACGAGCGGTGGCTCGCTAACTTTAAGTTCCTCTACGAAATGAACGACATACCGCTCCCGGCCAACCTTCCTCCGACCTTCGAGGCCGCAATCGCAAGCGAACTGTGCGTCGTAGGAACACGCGCTTCTGTGCGGCAGACCGTTCTTCAACATCTGGAAGAGGCCGGCGCTAATTATCTCCTTTGTCAGCCTGCATTTGGAAATCTGTCAGTCGATGCAGCCATCAATACCGCATCTGCCATCCACTCTGAGTTCATCGCGCCAGGCGGGTGATTGGCGCAGAATCACAGCTTGCGTGTGGTAGGCACAGTCAGAGGTTCCGGGCTTCTAGCGTTTGGCGAGAAACTTCAGTTCACCAGGAACGGGTAGCAGGGTGTCGGCATCAGACTTTGTCAAGCTCGATCTCGCCGTCGAGAACATTGAGCCCTCGAAGAGATAGTAAGACGAAAGCACGCCTTCGCTTGCTCGCGGAATCCTGAGTGCGCCCATCGAATTCCAACGCGCGAGCTACGCATTTGCCGCACCTGTTGAGCCATGCTCGCTTCAACGGCAACTAAGCCAATTCTGGGCACGCCAGGCCATTTTTCATTCCTTCAAACCTGATCCAGGACAATGGCATGGATCTTTTCGGCGTGCCCGACGCCAGCGTCGATCTTATCGGTCTTGACTTGAGCCCTGGGCGATCGCACAGCATCGATTTGGCCGGTACCAAAAGGGCGCGTAGCGCGCTGTCTCGGAATGCCGCTGGAGGTGCTGCTCAACAAGTTGGCCGCCACGTTCCGACTATTTGTGCGATGCCGTCGACAAAATCGCTAAGGCGACCCAGCCAGTGAACGAAAAGCGCACGTATCTGGTGCGGTTTCTGGTGCGGTGATTTCAGTCTGGCGACTTGGTGGCTGATAACTTATTGATTTATTTGGTGGGCCCGGCAGGACTCGAACCTGCAACCAGACCGTTATGAGCGGCCGGCTCTAACCATTGAGCTACAGGCCCCGCCGCGAGACGGCTCGCGGGAATGCGCGGCCGGCAACGGTGCGGGGGTTCGTTTACAGGGATGGAGGCGGGGGTGCAATGCCGGGTTGGGCGGAAGGAGACGCTGGCGGCGTGGTTTACGAATTACCGAATTTTGGGATCGTGCCCTTATGCGCCTGTTTTGCCCGACGAGTCAACCGCTGTCCCCGTGGTTTTGGTTTTCCTGCCGTAAGGCGCTGTAATCGGCCGGCTTTCTACTGTGCATGGGGTTGTTTTCGCGTTTTGGCGGGAGGAGGCCCGCAGGCCCCCGGTCGCGCCGGCGATTGACCGGCGGCCGGCCGCCCGCTCAGTCCACCGAGACCCCGGCGAACTCCACGACCTTGCGCCACTTCTCGGTCTCGTCCGCGACGAGCCTGCCGAACTCGGCCGGCGTCATGGGCCTCGGGATGCCGCCGGTCTCGGCGAGGCGCGCGACCAGCTTCGGGTCCCTCAGCGCTTCGCCGACCGCCTTGTTGAGGATCTCGACGATCTCGCCAGGCGTGCCCTTCGGCGCGGAGATGCCGTAGAACCCGACCGATTCGAAGCCCGGCACGGTCTCGGCGATGGCGGGCACGTCGGGCAGGGCGGGCCAGCGCTGCGGCGAGGTCACGCCGAGCGCGCGGACGCTGCCGCCCTTCGCCTGCTCGAGCGCGGAAGGCAGGTTGTCGAAGATCAGCTGCACCTTGTTGGAGATGATGTCGGGGAAGGCGATCGCCGATCCGCGATAGGGCACGTGCACCATGTCGCACTTGGTCATCGCCTTGAACAGCTCCGCCGACATGTGCACCGAGGTGCCGTTGCCCGACGAGGCGAACGAGATCTTGCCGGGATTGGCCCTGCAGTAGTCGATGAACTCCTGAACTGACTTCACCGGCATCGCGTTGGAGACGACCAGCATGTTGGTGAGCTGCATGATGCTCGCGACCGGCGTGGTGTCGCGCAGGAAGTCGAACGGCAGCTTCTTGTAGAGCGAGGTCGAGATCGCGTTGTTGGGCGCGACGAACAGCAGCGTGTAGCCGTCGGGGGCTGCGTTGATCGCGGCACCGGCCGCGATGTTGCCGCCGGAGCCGGCGCGGTTCTCGACGATGAATTGCTGACCGAGATGGTCCGACAGCCACTGCGCCATGATGCGTGCGACGATGTCGACCGGCCCGCCGGCGGCAAAGCCGATCAGCCAGTGAACGGGGCGGTCGGGGTAGGCGGCGGAGGCCGGAGGGGAGGCGGCGAAAAGACCTGACAGAAAGACCAGCCCGAAAACAGCGCACCGCAAAATTCGCAACATGTCGCCTCCCGTTGTTCTATCGTCGTTGTGGGGATGCTTTCACAAAAACCGCCCGCTGCCTACATCGCCTCTCGTCGATGTTGACGCAGGCGCAGCCGGAACGATCATGAAGTTCGCTTTTCCCATTCTTCTCGGCGCGGCACTGCTCGCGAGCCCCGCCGCCGCTCAAACCGGAGGCAACGCCATTCCGACCACCACGATCAGTTTGGGCACCGCAACGCCGGGCGGCGGCTTCCCGCTTTATGGCAACGCCTTCGCCGAGGTGATGAATGCAGCGGATGGCTCGCTCACCATCGCACCCCGCAACACCAAGGGCAGCAACGAAAACATTCCGCTCCTGGAGAAAGGCGAGCTCGATCTCGCTTTGGTCGCGGGCGAGCCGGCCTATGAGGCCTTTGGCGGCATCGGCCGGGCGAAGGTCGCGCTGAAGATCCTGACGGCCATCTATTCCAATCCCGGCATGTTCGTGGTGCGGGCCGACAGCCCCTACAAGACCATCCACGATCTCGTCGGACAGCCGATCGCGTTCGGCGCCAAAGGTTCGGGCCTGCCGATCCTGGCGCGCTACGTGCTCGACGGTCTCGGCCTGAAGCAGGACGAGGACTTCAAGGCCGTCTATCTCGACCGCGCCGGCGACGGGCCTGCGATGGTCGAGGATGGCCGCGTCGCCGCGCTCTGGGGCGCCGGCATCGGCTGGCCCGGGTTTGCCGCGGTCGCATCGAGCGCGTCAGGCGCGCGCTTCATCGCGCCCGATGCCGACGAGATCACGCGCATCCGTGCCAGGCACGCGTTCCTTAAACCGCTCACCGTGCCGGCCGGCTCCTATCCCAAACAATCCGAGTCGATCGCCTCGCTCGGTTCCTGGAGTTTTGTCCTCACGCGCGAGGATCTGCCCGACGACGTCGCCTATCGTCTCGCCAAGACGCTGCACGGCGTGGAAGCAACCTTCTGCAAGAAGCTGGCGCAGGCCTGCGAGACCACGGCGGCGAACACCGTCGCCGCAGCACCGAGGCCGGAGCTGATTCATCCGGGCGTGATGAAATATTTTCGCGAGATCGGAGTTGTGAAGTAGCGAATGGCCTGTGGTGAGTGGCGAATGGAGCTAGTTGTGGAGCCTCAAGAGGTTGTCCTCAGTCAGACCGAGGCGGCTGATCGGGGTTTGTGACTTTATACCACCATGAGGCCGGTGCCAGTTGTATCGATGCAGCCAGATCGGCAGCTCTTGGGCGCGGCGATTGGAGGTTGGATAGGCTTTGGCATAAGCCCATTCCCGTAGTGCGGTTTGGATGAAGCGCTCTGCCTTGCCATTCGTTCTCGGCGTGTAGGGTTTGGTGCGGATGTGCTTGATGCCCAGGTCGCGGCACGCCTCGCCGAAGGCGTGAGATCGGTAGCAACCGCCATTGTCGGTCATGACGCGCGTGACGGTGACCCCAAGGCCTCCATAATAAGCCACAGCCGCCTTGAGAAAAGACACCGCGCTGTCCACCGTCTCGTCCGGTTTGATCTCCGAGAAAGCGACGCGGGAATGGTCGTCAATGCAGACGTGGACGAACTCCCAGCCGACGCCTCGGCTCCTGTTTGGACCACTTGAATCGCCGGTGATGCGATGACCAACCCGCTCGAAACGCCCCAGCTTTTTGATGTCGATGTGAATGATCTCGCCTGGAGACTCACGCTCATAACGGCGCTCCGGCTCGGCCGGTTCAAGATCGCGGATCCGGTTCAAGCCCAAACGACGAAGCACTCGGCTGACCGTGGCTGGCGACACCTTGACCTCGATTGCGATTTGCTGGCCGGTGTGGCGCTGCCGGCGCAAGGCCTCGATGGCGGTGCACGTGGCCGGCAGGGTTTGGCTCGGCGATGAATGAGGTCGAGACGAGCGGTCGAGCAAGCCAGCCACACCGTTCTCGCGGAAGCGCTTGACCCATTTGGCGACCGTCTTCGGCGTCGTGTTGAAAGGTCAGCCGCGCCGGCCTGGCTCAACCCACCCTCGACCACGCTTCGCACCATCGCCTCTCGACCTTTGGGCGTCAAAGGCGCATTCTTGTGGACGTTCATCTGGTCTCTCCTTGGAACACTGAAGCTTCGCAACCTCAGCTTCCTCGGTTCAGACCAGATGGACAACCTCTTGAGAGACCACAGCTAGTCCTATTCGCCCGCTCCTATTGGCCATTCGCTAACCTCACTTCTTCACCAGTGGGCACGCCGGGTCCGGCGGGCCAAAGGCCTTCTCGCCGGAAATCGTCGCGAGGATCTTGTAATAGTCCCACGGATATTTGCTTTCCCCGGGCGTCTTCACCTGCACCAGCCAAAGGTCGTGCACCATCAGATTGTCGTCGCGCAAGTGACCGTTGCGGGCGAAGAAATCCTCGACCGGCGTCTCGCGCATTTTCGCCGCGACCTTGAGCGGATCGTCGGTGCCGGTGGCCTTGATGGCATTGAGATAGTGCATCACGCTGGAATAGACGCCGGCCTGCCACATCGTCGGCATCTTGTTCGTCTTGGCGAAATAGCGCTTCGACCATTCGCGGGTCTTGTCGTCCATGTCCCAATAGAACGAGGTCGTTAGCAAGAGGCCTTGCGCCGCCTGCAGGCCGAGGCCGTGGATGTCGGTGATCAGCGCGAGCAGCGCCGCCATCTGCTGGCCGCCCTTGAAGACGCCGAATTCCGAGCCGGTCTTGATCTCGTTCATGTTGTTGGGCGGGCCGGCCGCGATGCCGATGATCTTGGCCTTGGAGGCCTGCGCCTGCAGCACGAAGGAGGAGAGGTCGGGCGTCGCCAGCGGCGGCTTCACCGAGCCCAGCACCTTGCCGCCATTGGCGGTGATGACGCTGGAGGCATCGCGCTCCAGCGAATGGCCGAAGGCGTAGTCGTCGGTGATGAAGAACCAACTGTCACCGCCGCGCTTGACCACGGCGTCCGCGGTGCCGACCGCGAGCGCCCGGGTGTCGAACACCCACTGCATCGCATAAGGCGAGCAGAACTTGCCGTGGAAATCGGCGGTACCGGTGGAGTGGGTGATGAACAGCCGCTTCTTCTCGTTGGCGATGTTCTGCACCGCGAGGCCAACGGCCGAGACCGGCACGTCGACGATCAGATCCACCTGGTCGACGTCGTACCAGCGCCGGGCGATCGCGCCGCCGACATCGGCCTTGAGCTGGTGGTCGCCGACCACGATGCTGATCGGCTTGCCGAGCACAGAGCCACCGAAATCGTCGATTGCCATCTGCGCAGCCGTCACCGAACCCTGGCCGGTTGGCGCCGAGGCCGGGCCGTTCATGTCGGTGAGAACGCCAATCTTGACGATGTCGTCGGACACCTGCGCCGACGCCGCACCCGTCAGTAGCGCTGCCGTCAAGGCGGCGGCGACCGGCAGTCCAAATCTCGCTGGATTCACGATTGTCCTCCCCTGATCCGGCGCGTTGGCCGAAAGTTGTCTGTCCCGGGTACGGCCCGGCTGAATTGGTTTCTTTTGCAACTATTTGGGGGTGGGCGTCAATCTCAGCCCGCGAAGCGGATCCGCCCGGCGCGGGAGGGGATCGCAGCCGGCAGGCCCCTCGGCGCGTGCAATCAACGTGCCGGTTGATTGGGCGAAACTTCCCAATGGCCTGCCTCGGCGCGCTGACCCGCGCATCGTGAACTTGCCTTCCGGTCGTGGCTCAAACCAAGCGCCATTGCTTGTTGCCCGCGCGACGGCCACATCCGTCACGAGTGTGGCGCAATCGATGATCATGATCGCGTCGTTTTCAATGGAAACCTGTCATGGCCGTTCGCCGACTGACCGTTGCATTTGCGCTGCTCTGCGGCCTTGCCGGGGGCGTTGCGGCCTCGTTTGCCGAGGAGCGTGCGATTGTCCTGGCCTCGACGACATCGACGCAGGACACTGGCCTGCTCGATTATCTGTTGCCTATTGTCCGCGACAGGACCGGCATCGCGGTGACGGTGATCGCGCGCCGCAGCGACGAGGTGCTCGACGTTGCACGACGAGGCGAGGTCGACGTCGTGTTGATGCATGCCCGGCCACAGGAGGAGAAGTTCGTCGCCGACGGCTTTGGCGCGAAGCGATTCGACGTCATGTACAGCGATTTCGTTTTGGTCGGGCCGAAGAGCGATCCCGCCGGTGTGAAGGGCAAGGACATCGCGACTGCGCTAAAGGCCATCGAGGCCAAGGGGGCACCGTTCGTGACGCGCGGCGATCGGTCCGGCACCCATGCGGCGGAGCTTGCACTCTGGATCGTCGCCGGCATCGATATCGCGAGCGTCAAGGGCGCCTGGTATCGCGAGAGCGGGTACGGCATGACTGCCGCCCTCGACGCGGCTCGCACGGCCAACGCCTATGTGCTCGCGGATCGCGGCAGCTGGATTGCCTATAAGGACCGCGGCGATCTCGACGTCGTCGTCGAGGGCGACAAGCGGCTGCTCAACCAATACGGCGTGATGCTCGTGAATCCGAAAAAATTTCCGAACGTCAGGAAGGAGCTCGGGCAGGCCTTCATTGACTGGCTGATCTCGCCGGAGGGGCAGGCGGCGATCGCCAACTACAAGGTCGACGGGCAGCAGGTGTTCTTTCCGAACGCGGAGAAGCCAGGCGGCTGAAGGACGAGGCACGAGCGGTTGCCAAACTGCGCGATGCGTGGTCCATCATGAGGCATGACCCAGCGCCTGCCCCCCTCGCTGACGCCGCTAGACACCGCGCTCGCTATGCTTTTGCGCGGCGTTGATCCGGTTGAGCCGGTCCAATTGCCGCTGGATGAAGCGGCCGACTGTATCTCCGCGGGGATGCTGTTGCTGCCGGCCCATCCGCCGCGAGACATCGCGGCCGTCGATGGCTGGGCGCTGTGCGCCAACGATCTGGTCGGCGCGTCCTCCTATTCGCCGCTGCCTCTGGCCGAGCTTCCAGTGTGGGTCGAGACCGGTGATGCGATGCCGGCGGGATGCGATTGCGTGCTCGATGCTGATGCGGTCGGGGTATCGGGCCCACTCGCCCAGGTGCTGGTGGAAGGCGTTCCGGGACAAGGCGTCGCGCGTGCCGGTAGCGATATCGCCGGGAACGCGCCCGTGGTCACAGGGGGATATCCCGTCGGTGCAGCGGCCCTGCTGCTCGCCCGTGTCGCCGGGCGCGACCAGCTAAGTGTCAGGCGGCCGCGGCTGCGCATCGTCAACGTGCCCGGCGGGACCGCGACGATGCAGATGATCGCCAGCCTCGCACGCAAGGCAGGACTCGATGTGAGCGCCCATCAAGCTGCCTCGCGCGGTACGGCATCGATCGGGGAGGCGCTCGATGCCTCAGCCTGCGATCTCCTGCTGACGATCGGAGGCAGCGGCGTCGGCCATGCGGATGGCACGGTCGCGGCGCTGGTTCAGCGCGGAGCGCAGCTTGATCATGGCCTTGCGCTCCAGCCCGGACGCACCGCGGCCTCAGGGCGGATCGGAAAAGTTCCCGTCGTCGTCTTGCCCGGATCGCCAGCTCAGGCGCTGGCGGTCTGGCTTGCGCTGGTGCTTCCGCTGATCGATCGATTTTCGGCTCGGCAGCCGCGCCGCGCAGTGACCCTGCCGCTTGCGCGAAAGATCGCTTCCAGCGTCGGCATTGCCGAGATCGCCCTGCTGGCCGAGGAACATAAGACGTGGCGGCCGCTTGCCGTGGGCGAATGGCCGCTCCAGGCCATGGCCGGCGCGGATGCATGGTTGCTCATTCCCGCCAGCCACGAGGGATTTGCCGCGGGCGAGCCGGCCGATGCTTATTTGATGCGGGAATGATATGGGTTCCGGCATGACGAGGATCCCAAAGCCGCCAGACCGAAGCGCACTTGAACAGGAGCAATTCCTCAAAATCCTCTCCCGCGAGGAGGCGCTGGCGCGCTTTGACGATGCGCTGTTCCCGCGCGCAGTCCCGAGCGAAGCGCGCAAGCTTGCCGACGCGATCGCCGCAGCGCTGGCAGAAGACATCACCGCGCCGATGGACGTGCCACCATTCGATCGCTCCAATGTCGACGGTTTTGCCGTGCGCTCGGCGGATCTTTCAGTCGCCGGTGAGGGCGCGCCGGTGCGGCTCGCCCTCACCGGCGAGACCATTCATTGCGGCACCGTGCCGGCGCTGCAAGTGACCGCGGGAACCGCAACGCCGATCGCAACCGGCGGACCGCTTCCCCGCGGCGCCGATGCCGTGGTGATGGTCGAGCACACCCAGCCGGCCGGCGCTGATGCGATCGACGTCCGTCGCGCCATATCGCCGGGGCAGTTCGTATCCTACGCCGGATCTGACATCGCACGTGGCGAGACGCTGCTACGCGCCGGCACGATCATCGGCTCGCGCGAGATCGGCATGTTGGCGGCCTGCGGGATCGCCGAGGTGAAGGTCGCGCGCAAGCCGCGCGTTGCCGTGATCTCGACCGGCGACGAATTGGTGCAGCCCGGCGACACGCTCCCGCCGGCCGCAATCTACGACACCAACGGGGCGATTGTCGCGGCTGCGATCGACGAGAACGGCGGCGAGGCGGTCTTTCTTGGCGCCATTCCCGACGATGAAGCCAAGCTCGAAGCCGCGATGCGCGATGCGCTGGCGGCTGCCGACATGCTGGTGCTGTCAGGCGGCACGTCGAAAGGCGCGGGCGACCTGTCCCATCGCATCATCAGCCGGCTCGGCAGGCCCGGCATCATTGCGCACGGTGTCGCCCTCAAGCCCGGCAAGCCGCTGTGTCTGGCGGTGTGCGACGGCAAGCCGGTGGTGATCCTGCCGGGCTTTCCGACATCGGCGATGTTCACCTTCCATGACATGATCGTGCCGTCACTGCGCAAGATGGCTGGCTTGCCGCCGCGCTCCGATACCGTGGTGAATGCGACCGTGCCGGTGCGCGTTGCGTCGGAGCTTGGCCGGACCGAATTCGTCATGGTTTCGCTGGTCGAGGGCAATGATGGATTGATCGCCTATCCCTCCGGCAAGGGCTCCGGCGCGATCACATCGTTCGCACAGGCCGACGGCTTTTTGCGTATCGACGCGCTCGCTGACCAGATGCCGGCCGGCACGATGACCGAGGTGACTCTGTTCACGCCGCACGTGCGCGTGCCTGATCTCGTCATCGTCGGCAGCCACTGCACCGGCCTCGATCTCGTCACCACGCCTCTCGCGCATGCAGGTCTGATGGTGCGCTCGATTGCGGTCGGCAGCCTGGGCGGACTTGCAGCCGCAAAGCGCGGCGAATGCGATCTCGCGCCGATCCATCTGTTCGACCACAAGAGCGAGACCTACAACACGCCTTATCTCGTCGAAGGACTCGAGCTGGTGCCGGGCTGGCGGCGCATGCAGGGTATCGTCTTCCGCAGGGGTGACAAGCGTTTCGAAGGGCTTGGTGCGAAGGAGGCCGTCGCCGTCGCGCTCGCCGATCCCACCTGCATCATGGTCAATCGAAACCAGGGCGCCGGCACGCGCATCCTGATCGACCGGCTGCTCGGTGGCGCCCGCCCTGAGGGATACTGGAACCAACCGCGTTCGCACAATGCCGTCGCGGCGGCCGTCGCGCAGCACCGCGCCGACTGGGGGATGACCATTGCGCCGGTCGCCCATGCCGCCGGCCTCGGTTTCATTCCGCTCTCGGAAGAGCATTATGACTTCGCGCTGGTGACGGCGCGAAAGCAGCGGCCCGCGGTGCAGGCTTTTCTCGATGCCCTCGGTTCGGGCGAGGCGCGTACGGCGCTGGAGCGAGCCGGCTTCCCACCCGCTTAGACAATCGGCTTTCGGCCGCGGCGCCGATGCATTCCGGGCCTACGTTATGACGCCTCGTCGGTGCCGCTGGAGGCGGCTTGCGCGGCGCGTTCACGCTCCTCGGCTTCGGCGAGCGCACGCTGCGCGGCGGGCGGCAGCGGCTTCGGGGCCGGAGGGACCTCAACGATCGTGTCGCTGCCCGTGGCCTGCTGGCTCAGCCGCTTGGTGCGATCGATCGCGATCGAGAGATCGAATACGAAATCGACGACCGTGAAAATGGCATTCAGGAGCGGGTCGATCATGGCTGGTCCGGAGGCATGTCCCGACCAGTGGTCGCTGCCGGGCTCGACCCGGTTCGATGTCCCGTTGAACCTCCATCAGGCCGCATCATCCAGCGCCGCCAGCCGCTCTGCTTCGGCGATGTCCTCCACCGTGTTGGCATTGAAGAACGGATCGAGCGGCTCGGCAGGCCACGTCACCGTCGCGAGCGGATAGCGCGCGGTCCAGCGGTCGATCTTGCGGACATCCTCGACGACCAAGGCGTGGCGCAGCTCGGCGCGCAAGGCGACGCGCCACAAGCCGATCACCGGATGCGACTGATTGCCTGATGCGGCGACCGCGAGCTGGGCGTTCTCTCGCAGGCGCCCGCCGTGCAGGGCCGCGACGAGGTCGCGCGGCAGGAACGGGCAGTCACCGGCGGCGCTGAGCACCCATTCGATCTGCGGCCGGTTCGCTGCGGTCCAGTCGAGCGCGGCGAGGATGCCGGCGAGCGGGCCGGGCAAGCCGGGCACATCGTCGGCAATGACCTGCAAGCCGAACCGCGCGAAGCGTGCCGGGTCACCATTTGCGTTGAGGATCAGCCCGTCGCATTGTGGCTTGAGGCGCGCGATCACGCGCTCCAGAATGGTGCGTCCGCCGATCGTGCGCATCGGCTTGTCGCCGCCGCCCATGCGGCGTGCGAGACCGCCGGCGAGCAGCACGCCTTGCGTCAGCGGAGTTTCAGTCGTCACCACTTTCACCCTTGCGCTTGTGCCTTGCCGATTCCTCCTCGACGTAAGCGAGATTCTGGTCGTAGACGATCCGCTCCTCGCCGGCGAGTACGATGAAACGCTTTCCGCGGGTGCGTCCAACCAGCGTCAGGCCCACTTGTCGCGCGAGATCGACGCCCCATGCGGTAAAGCCGGAGCGCGATACCAGGATCGGAATGCCCATGCGCACCGTCTTGATCACCATTTCCGAGGTGAGGCGTCCCGTGGTGTAGAGGATCTTGTCGGATGCATCGACGCCGTGGCGGTACATCCAGCCCGCGATCTTGTCGACGGCGTTGTGGCGGCCGACGTCCTCGGTGTAGCAGAGCGGCTCGCCCTCCCTGCACAGCACGCAGCCGTGGATCGCGCCGGCCTCGAGATAGAGCGAGGGCATGGTGTTGATGGTCTGGGTCATCTGGTAGAGCCAGGAGGTGCGCAATGCGGCCTTCGGCAGTGCGACGCTTTCGACCGCTTCCAAGAGGTCGCCGAAGGCGGTGCCCTGCGCGCAGCCCGACGTCTGCGTCCGCTTCTTCAGCTTGGCTTCGAAATTGGTGTGGTGCTCGGTGCGCACGACGACGACCTGGAGGTCGTCGTCGTATTCGACCTCGGTGACAGCGTCATTGTATTTCAGCATGTTCTGGTTCAGCAGGTAGCCGAGCGCCAGATATTCCGGATAGTCGCCGATCGTCATCATGGTGACGATCTCCTGCGAATTCAGATAGAGCGTCAGCGGTCGCTCCATCGGGACCTTGATCTCCACCCTGGCGCCGGTCTGGTCGGTTCCGGTCACGCTCTGGGTCAGGCGCCGATCGTCGGGGTTTGGGATAATCAGGGGCACCGGGACTTTATCGATCTTCATCATGGCCGCGACGTTAGCATGACATTCGGGTCAAGCCGATATAAGCATGCCCACAATGCTTAAGTAGACGGTTCCAGCCGCGTCATGCGGCTGGCGGAGATCGAACTGTTATGAAAGTCATCGGCCTTGCAGGCTGGAGCGGTGCGGGCAAGACCACGCTGTTGACGCGACTGATCCCGCATTTCAACGCGCGGGGCCTGCGCGTCTCCGTGATCAAGCATGCGCATCACCAGTTCGACGTCGATGTGCCCGGCAAGGATTCGTGGCGCCATCGCGAGGCCGGTGCGGCCGAGGTGCTGGTGGCCTCGTCGAACCGCTGGGCGCTGATGCACGAACTGCGCGGTGCAGCCGAACCGCGATTGCCGGAGCTGCTGAGCAAGCTGTCCGAAGCCGATCTCGTCGTGGTCGAGGGTTTCAAGCGTGAGCCGCATCGCAAGATCGAGGTGCATCGCGCCGGCAACGGCAAGCCGCTGCTGTTTCCTGACGATCCCGGTATTGTCGGAATTGCAACCGACGCGGCGGTTGAAACCCGGCTGCCGACTGTCCATCTCGACGATATCGAGGCTGCGGCGGCGTTGCTGCTGCATGCGGCGATGCCGGCCGAGGAAGCGGTGGCAAGAAGCGCGGCGAGGCGCTGACGAGGCACCATGGCGCAACTGTCGGACGATTGCTTTGCTTTCGGCGGACCGATGATGTCGGTCGACGAGGCCGTGGGCCTGATCACGGCACGCGTCAGCGCGATTGCTGACATCGAGACGGTGGCGCTTGACGACGCCGACGGGCGCGTGCTGGCGCGCGATATCGCAGCGCCGCTGCCGCTGCCGCCTTTCACCAACTCCGCGGTCGATGGTTACGCCGTTGGCAATGCCGACCTTCCGCAAGAGGCGGAACAGGCATTCCCGCTCGACGGGCGCATCCAGGCCGGCGGCTCTGCACAAGCGCCGATCAAGCCTCGTCACACCGCGCGCATTTTTACCGGCGCGCCGATGCCGCCGGGGGCCGGGACGGTCTTCATGCAGGAAGACGTCCGCGTCGATGCATCAGGCAAGATCGTGCTGCCGTCCGGGCTGAAGCCCGGCGCCAATGTTCGCCCGGCGGGGGAGGACATTCCCGTTGGCCATGTCGCGCTGCGCGCCGGCCAGCGGCTGCGGCCGCAGCATGTCGCGCTTGCGGCGGCATTCGGCCTTGTCAGGTTCGAGGTCGTCAGGCGTATTCGCGTGGCGGTGTTCTCCACGGGCGATGAGCTCGCCTCGCCGGGCGAGTCGCGTGCGGCGTCGCAGCTGTTCGATTCCAACCGTTTCATGCTCATGGCGATGCTGCGCCGTCTGGGCTGCGAGGTCTCGGATCTCGGCATTCTGCGCGACGAACGCACTTCGCTGGCGAACGGATTGAAGCAGGTCGCGGGAGGCCATGATCTCATCCTCACCACCGGCGGTGTCTCGACCGGCGAGGAGGACCACGTCAAGGCGGCGGTCGAGAGCGTCGGCTCACTGGTGCTGTGGCGGATGGCGATCAAGCCGGGCCGGCCGGTGGCGATGGGCATCATTGGCGGCACGCCGCTGATCGGGCTGCCCGGCAATCCCGTCGCGAGCTTTGTCACCTTTGTCCACGTGGTGCGGCCAACGGTGCTCGCGCTCGCCGGCAGTCTGCCGGAACCGCTGGTGCCGATCCCGTTGCGCGCGGCGTTCACTTACAAGAAAAAGCTGGGCCGCCGCGAATATGTGCGTGCCTCCTTGCGACGTGGACAAGATGGTACGCTCGAAGCCGTCAAGTTTCCGCGCGAAGGGGCCGGGCTGTTGTCGTCGTTGGTGGAGACCGATGGCCTGATTGAACTGGGCGAGGATATCGCGCGCGTGGAGCCGGGTGAGGACGTAGGTTTTCTATCCTATGCAGCCCTCATCTGAAGCCCTTGCGTTGACGCCCTTGATCCCTCCCGCCATGTTGCGCCCATGACCAGAACGACGCTCGATCTCACCGGGCTGAAATGCCCGCTGCCCGCCTTGAAGACACGCAAGGCGCTGAAACCATTGCAGCCGGGCGATCAGCTTGAAGTCCACTGCACGGATCCGTTGTCGGTAATCGACATTCCGAACCTTATCCGCGAGACGGGCGATAGGGTGGAGATCACCGAGCGCAACGAGGCGCGCATCGTGTTCTTGATAGAAAAGACGAATGGTTCGATAGAAAGCGCCAATGCTGCGCTGCGTTCTTAGGCGCGTTACTGCGCCGATACCGACCTTTTATCTATCGACATCGATCACAGCTTCTGCCCCAATTGACTTTGTGCTCTCGGCCGCGGCGGTTGAGTCTTCTCCGCGATGCGCGGAGCAGCGGGCCAGGCACGCAAGCCTGCATATCGTATCGGGCATAGACCCCCGGCCGAGGGGTTAACGTTTTCAGATGCGCGTGACGATCCTGGCGCGTGTCGGGTGATTGTGCGGAGCAGCAGGGACGGCTGCGCCGCAATGGGCTGAGGAACAGAAGCGTAGCGGCAGTCTTGCTCAGAAGGGCAGCTGCAGGGGAGGAGTGCATGACGACAATTGAGAGCGCTGGAAGAATTTCGGGCGCCGGCGCCGGTTTTCTGGATCGCGAGCGCACGATCGCCAAGGCCGGCTTCAATCGCTGGCTGGTGCCGCCGGCGGCGCTGTGCATCCATCTGTGTATCGGTATGGCCTATGGCTTTTCGGTGTTCTGGCTGCCGCTCTCCCGTGCGATCGGATTGACTGCGCCGAAGGCCTGCCCGGATATGTCGCTGTGGTCGGAGCTCTTCACGACGACCTGCGACTGGAAGGTCGCAAGCCTAGGGTGGATGTTCACCCTGTTCTTTGTCCTGCTTGGCGTCTCCGCCGCGATCTGGGGCGGCTGGCTTGAGCGGGCCGGTCCGCGCAAGGCCGGCTTCGTTGCCGCGCTTTGCTGGGGGGGCGGCCTCCTGATCGGCGCGCTCGGCATCTACGTCCATCAACTCTGGATCATGTGGCTCGGGGCTGGCGTCATCGGCGGCGTCGGGCTCGGCCTCGGCTACATCTCGCCGGTCTCGACGCTGATCAAGTGGTTCCCCGATCGGCGCGGCATGGCGACCGGCATGGCCATCATGGGCTTTGGCGGTGGTGCGATGATCGGCGCGCCATTCGCCAATCTGCTGATCAACTACTTCAAGTCGTCGAGCGACGTCGGTGTGTGGCAGACCTTTGTCGTCATGGGTGTCGTCTATTTCATCTTCATGACTATCGGTGCCTTCGCCTATCGCGTGACGCCAGGTGGCTGGAAGCCTGAGGGTTGGGCGCCGCCAAGCGAAAACAAATCGATGATCACCGAGCATCATGTCCACCTGAACAACGCGCACAAGACGCCGCAGTTCTGGCTGATCTGGTGGGTGCTGTGCTTGAACGTGTCGGCCGGTATCGGCGTCATCGGCATGGCCTCGCCGATGCTGCAGGAAATCTTTGCCGGCAAGCTGATCGGACATCCCGAGCTCACCTTCAGTCAGCTCTCGGCCGATCAGAAGACCGTGATCGCCGGCATTGCGGCGGGCTTTGCCGGTCTGCTCTCGCTGTTCAACATCGGCGGCCGTTTTGCCTGGGCGTCGCTGTCCGACTATATCGGCCGCAAGAACACGTATTATACGTTCTTTATTCTCGGCATCGTGCTCTACGCGCTGGCGCCAACCTTCGCAGCGATGGGTTCGAAGCTGCTCTTCGTGCTCGGCTTCGGAATCATCCTGTCGATGTATGGCGGCGGCTTCGCGACCGTGCCGGCCTATCTCGCCGACATGTTCGGGACCCAGTTCGTCGGCGCCATCCATGGACGGCTGCTGACGGCATGGTCCACTGCGGGGATCATCGGCCCAGTCGTGGTGAACTACATCCGCGAGTTTCAGCTCGCGGCGGGCGTGCCCCGTGATCAGTTGTACAACACGACCATGTACATACTCTGTGCGATGCTGATCGCGGGTATCATCTGCAACTACCTCGTCAAACCGGTCAATTCGAAATGGTACATGAGCGAGGCGGAGGTCGCGAAGTTGCAGGCGGCGAACGCTGGTGCGGGTCCGGTCCAGACCGGCTCGTTCGGGATCGGCACCGGCGGCCTGGATGGCAAGGCTGCGCTGTTCTGGCTGTTCGTCGGCATCCCGCTGATTTGGGGTGTGTACAAGACGCTCCAGAGCGCCTGGCAGATCTTCTGATCGCAAAGCCATATCGTCGCGGGATGCCGACTGTTCGGCATCCCGCGACATCTGTCTTCCAAATCGAAAATGGGACCCAGGGGGATTTCCGATGCTTCGCACTCGTATCTGCCTTGCCGCCGTGCTGCTGGCCGCAGGCCTTCACACCGCATCCGCACAGACGGCAACCACGCCGGCTAATCCGGCGCCTGCCGCGACGACCACCGCCAAGCCGGCGGGCAAGATCAAGCTCACCATGCAGAAGCTGAAAGAGATGAAGGCGAAGTGGGCCGCCAACAAGCCGAAGCTGAAGGCGTGCCGCGCCGAGGTGAAGGCCAAGGGACTGATTGGCGACGACCGCTGGTTCTTCATCCAGGACTGCATGGAGAAGACCTGACAAGGTGCCGCGCTCAACTCGCTCAAGGCGGCGTGGCAGGGCGGCTGGCCGCCCCCTAAATGATGGCAGAGACGCTCTAAATTCGCTTGGCATCTGGTATGCCAGACGCTAGAGTTGCCTGGAAATGAAGCCTGAACTGCGCGGCGGGCAATCCGGTTCCCCGATTGTCAGGCGTGGAAGTAAGGGCGGATCGCGATGGGTTATCTCGCTCAGAGATCATTGCGCTTTTGAGGAGAACGCGACGTTTCCATGAGCAGCAACGACGACGTTCACAAGGTCAGGGACTTCGAGCATCCGGGCGAGGGGCGCCGGCGCGCCAAGGCGACGCCCAAGGGCAGGCAGGTCGATCCCACAGCCGCACACGAGATCGAGCAATTGCTCGGCGACAAGCCCCGGCGGCGCGATCTCCTGATCGAATATCTGCACCTGATCCAGGATACCTATCACCAGATATCGGCTGCGCATCTTGCCGCGCTCGCCGACGAGATGAAGCTTGCCTTCGCCGAAGTGTTCGAGACCGCGACCTTCTACGCGCATTTCGATGTGGTGAAGGAAGGCGAGCCCGACGTCGCGCCGCTGACGATCCGTGTCTGCGATTCGTTGACCTGCGCCATGCTCGGCGGCGAAAAGCTGCTCGCGGATCTGCAAGACGCTGCGGGCCCGGGCATCCGCGTCGTGCGTGCGCCTTGCGTCGGCCGGTGCGACAGCGCGCCTGCCGCCGAGGTGGGCCACAACTTCGTCGATCATGCGACCGTGGCCAATGTGATGGCGGCGGCACAGGCCGGCGACACTCACGCGCATCTGCCCAAACATATCGGCTACGACGCCTATGTCGCCGGCGGCGGCTATAAGCTGCTCAATCGCGTGCGCTCCGGTGAACTGTCGACGGACGATTTGCTGAAGTCGCTCGACAACGCCTCGTTGCGCGGCCTCGGTGGCGCCGGCTTCCCGACCGGGCGCAAATGGCGCGCAGTGCTCGGCGAGCCAGGTCCGCGATTGATGGCGATCAACGGCGACGAGGGCGAGCCCGGTACGTTCAAGGATCGTGTTTACCTGGAGAGCGACCCACATCGTTTCATCGAGGGCATGCTGATCGGCGCGCATGTGGTGCAGGCCTCCGACGTCTACATCTACATTCGCGATGAATATCCGGCCTCCCGCGAGATCCTGACGCGCGAGATCGCAAAACTTCCCGCAGGCGGCCCGACGCTGCACATGCGCCGCGGCGCCGGCGCTTACATCTGCGGCGAAGAATCCTCGCTGCTCGAAAGCATCGAGGGCAAGCGCGGCCTGCCCCGGCATAAGCCGCCTTATCCGTTCCAGGTCGGCCTATTCGGCCTGCCGACGCTGATCAACAACATCGAGACGCTGTGGTGGGTGCGCGACATCGTCGAGAAGGGCGCCGACTGGTGGAAGGGCCATGGCCGCCATGAGCGTCATGGCCTGCGCAGCTTCTCGGTTTCGGGTCGAGTCAAAAATCCCGGCATGAAGCTCGCACCCGCGGGCATCACCGTGCGCGAATTGATCGACGAATATTGCGGCGGCATGGCCGATGGCCATCAGTTCTACGCGTATCTTCCCGGTGGTGCGTCCGGCGGTATCCTGCCGGCGTCAATGGATGACATCCCGCTCGATTTCGGCACGCTGGAGAAATACGGCTGCTTCATCGGTTCGGCCGCGATCGTGATCCTGTCGCAAAAGGACAGCGTGCGCGCGGCCGCGCTCAACCTGATGAAGTTCTTCGAGGACGAGAGCTGCGGCCAGTGCACGCCGTGCCGGGTCGGAACCCAGAAGGCGGCGCAGCTGATGCAGAAGCCGGTCTGGAACCGCGCATTGCTGGAAGAATTGAGCCAGGCGATGCGCGATGCCTCGATCTGCGGCCTCGGACAGGCGGCCTCGAATCCGCTGTCCTCCGTGATCAGATATTTCCCTGACGAGTTCAAGGAAGCGGCCGAATGACGAAGATTACGTTCGAGCTCGACGGCAAGCAGGTCGAGGCTAATGCCGGCGAGACGATCTGGCAGGTCGCCAAACGCCAGGGCCGCGACATCCCGCATCTCTGCTATTCGCCTGCGCCCGACTATCGCCCCGACGGCAATTGCCGCGCCTGCATGGTCGAGATCGAGGGCGAGCGCGTGCTGGCGGCATCGTGCAAGCGGACACCATCGGTCGGCATGAAGGTAAAGACCGAATCCGCGCGCGCGACGGCCGCGCAGAAGATGGTGATGGAGCTGCTGGTCGCCGACCAGCCGGCGCGCGAGACCAGCCACGATCCGGATTCGAAGTTCTGGCATTGGGCTGAAGCCACAGGGGTCACCGAGAGCCGCTTTCCCGCGGCCGAGCGCTGGGACACCGACGCCAGCCATCCGGCGATGCGGGTCAATCTCGATGCCTGCATCCAGTGCGGCCTCTGCGTGCGCGCCTGCCGCGAGGTCCAGGTCAACGACGTCATCGGCATGGCCTACCGTAATCACGGCGCCAAGATCGTGTTCGATTTCGACGATCCCATGGGCGAGTCCACTTGCGTCGCCTGCGGCGAGTGCGTGCAGGCCTGCCCGACCGGCGCGCTGATGCCGGCCGTGATGCTGGACGAGGCGCAGACCCGCGTCACCTATGCCGACAGGAAGGTGGATTCACTCTGCCCGTTCTGCGGCGTCGGCTGCCAGGTGACCTATGAGGTCAAGGACGAGAAGGTGATCTATGCCGAGGGCCGCGACGGCCCCGCCAATCACAACCGTCTCTGCGTCAAGGGTCGTTTCGGCTTCGACTACATCCATCATCCGCATCGCCTGACCAAGCCGCTGGTGCGGCTGCCGAATGCGAAGAAGGATGCCAACGACCAGGTCGATCCCGCCAATCCCTTCACGCATTTCCGCGAAGCGAGCTGGGAGGAAGCGCTCGACCTGGCGGCCAAGGGCCTCGCGAAAATCCGCGACGAGAAGGGCTCCAGGGCGCTGGCCGGCTTCGGCTCTGCCAAGGGCTCGAACGAAGAGGCCTATCTGTTCCAGAAATTGGTGCGCACCGGTTTTGGTTCGAACAATGTCGATCACTGCACCCGGCTGTGCCACGCCTCGTCGGTGGCAGCGCTGTTCGAAGGCTTGAGCTCCGGCGCAGTGTCCGCGCCGTTCTCGGCTGCGATGGATGCCGAGGTCATCATCGTGATCGGCGCTAACCCGACCGTGAACCATCCGGTCGCTGCGACCTTCATCAAGAACGCGGTCAAGCAGAACGGCGCCAAGCTGTTCGTGATGGATCCTCGCCGGCAGTCGTTGTCGCGTCATGCCACCAAGCATCTGCAGTTCAAGCCCGGCTCCGACGTCGCCATGCTGAACGCGATGATTCATACCATCATCACCGAAGGCTTGACCGACGACCAGTACATCGCCGGCTACACCGAGGGGTTCGAGGACCTCAAGGAGAAGATCAAGGAGTTCACCCCTGAGAAGATGGAGGCGATCTGCGGCATCCCGGCGCAAACGCTGCGCGAGGTGGCGCGGACCTATGCCCGCGCGAAATCCTCGATCATCTTCTGGGGCATGGGCATCAGCCAGCACGTCCACGGCACCGATAATGCGCGCTGCCTGATCGCGCTGGCGCTGATCACCGGACAGGTCGGCCGGCCCGGCACGGGCCTACATCCGCTGCGCGGCCAGAACAACGTGCAGGGCGCTTCCGATGCTGGCCTGATCCCGATGTTCCTGCCGGACTACCAGCCGGTCGGCCGCGACGACATGCGCGGCGCCTTCGAGAAGCTGTGGGGCCAGGAGCTCGATCCCGTGCGCGGCCTGACCGTCGTCGAGATCATGAACGCGATCCATGCCGGCGAGATCAAGGGCATGTATGTCGAGGGCGAGAACCCTGCGATGTCCGATCCCGATTTGCAGCATGCGCGCGGCGCGCTCGCCATGCTCGATCATCTCGTGGTTCAGGATCTCTTCGTCACCGAGACCGCGTTCCATGCCGACGTGATCCTGCCGGCCTCGGCATTCGCGGAAAAGGACGGCTCCTTCACCAACACCGATCGACGCGTGCAGCTCGCACGCCAGGTGATCAAGCCGCCCGGTGATGCGCGCCAGGATCTCTGGATCATCCAGGAGATCGGCAAGCGCATGGGCCTGCCGTGGAATTATTCCGGCCCGGGCGATGTCTACACCGAGATGGCCGAGCTGATGCCGTCGCTGAAGAACATCAGCTGGGAGCGGCTGGTGCGCGAAGGCGCGGTCACCTACCCGGCCGATGATCCGAACAAGCCCGGCAACGAGATCATCTTCACCACCGGCTTCCCGACGGAAAGCGGCCGCGGCAAGATCGTGCCGGCCAAGGTCATTCCGCCGGACGAGCTGCCTGATGCCGAATATCCGATGGTTCTCTCGACCGGCCGCGTGCTGGAGCACTGGCACACCGGCTCGATGACCCGCCGCGCGCAGGTGCTCGACCAGATCGAGCCGGAAGCGGTTGCGTTCATGTCGCCGAAGGACATGCGCAAGAAGCAGCTCGTGCCCGGCGATTTCATTCGCCTGGAGACCCGTCGCGGCGCGATCGAGGTCAAGGTCCGCTCCGACCGCGACGTCCCGGAAAACATGGTGTTCATGCCGTTCTGCTACGCGGAAGCGGCGGCGAACCTTTTGACCAACCCGGCACTCGACCCGTTCGGCAAGATTCCGGAGTTCAAGTTCTGCGCGGCACGTGCCGAGCGCGCGGAGATGAGGGATGCGGCGGAGTAGGGCGCGGTCGTCGTTTGACGGCGCAGCCCGGCGCCAACCACGGTGTCGTCCTGGCGAACGCCAGGACGACGGCTAGGGTGTCGCTTCGCACCTCGCAATGACGGTGTTAGAAGTGGCGCATGTCCAAAGTCACCCCGGCCACCCGCGCGCTCACAGCCGCAGGCGTGGTCTTCACGGTCCATATCTACGACTACGACCCTGATGCCGAGAGCATCGGCCTCCAGGCCGCTGCCGCGTTGGCCGAAGATCCCGCGCGTGTCCTCAAGACGCTGATGGCGCTGGTGGATGGCAAGCCGGTCTGCGTGATCGTTCCGTCCGATCAGGAAGTCTCGATGAAGAAGCTCGCCGCCTCCGTCAGCGGCAAGTCGGCGCAGATGATGAAGCCGCCGGAGGCTGAGCGCGTCACCGGCTACAAAGTCGGCGGCATCAGTCCGTTCGGGCAGCGCAAGCAGGTCCGCACCGTGATCGAGCAGAGTGCGCTTGCGCGCGGGCTGGTCTATCTCAATGGCGGTCAGCGCGGCCTGCAGGTGCGCATGAAGCCAACTGATGTGCGGGACATCGTGAAGGCGGTCGTCGCGGACGTGCTGGCGTGAGCGTTTTGCCTACTGCTTCTGCAACAATTTGAGCCGGCAACGCAGCGCCTCGCGGATATGCGCGCGCGCGAGCTGCTCGGCCTTGTCACCGTCGCGCGCGGCGATGGCTTCGATGATGGCCTGGTGCTCGCCGTGACTGGTCGAGGGACGACCTGTCACGGTGAAGGTGGTCGGGCCAAGCAGGGCGATCCAGTCCTGCAATTCGCGGGACGCGTTGTCGAGATAGCGGTTGCGCGCGGCGCGGCAGATCGCTTCATGAAAGGCGCGGTTGAGCTTCGCCATCTCGGCGGCGTCGGTCTCGGACGCCTCGACAAGGGCTTGCTCGATATCCCTGAGCGCGTCGATCTCCGGAGCTGATGCGTGCTCGGCGGCGAGGCGCGCCGAGGCGCCTTCCATGATCTCGCGCATGGCGTAGAGCTCGAGCACTTCCGATATGTCGAGGTTGCGCACGATCAGCCCGCGGCCAGCGGCGGGCGCCACGAAACCGCGGGCGGCGAGCCGGCCCAGCGCTTCGCGCACCGGCGTGCGGCTGACCTTCAGCCGCTGCGCGACCTCCTCCTCGCGCAGGCGGTCGCCGGCCCGGTAGCTGCCGGCCTGGAGCGCCTCGCAGAGCGAGCGGAACACGGCTTCGCCGAGTGCCACGCCGCCGCCGCGCGTGATCGATCCGCTTGCCTTTGCCGGGCGTCTGGCCATGAACCCTCGAAATGCAGCCTGCCCATGCAGAGATGCCGCTTGCAGCGCTTATGTATATCTTTGTATACAAAAGTACGCAATGGCTGTCGGGGTTGACCAAGGCCGCCAGCGAGCAGAATGTCTCCAACTTCGTCGCATCGGACCGAGGGAATGGGCAGCAAATACGATGTGCTGGTGATCGGCGGCGGCAACGCGGCGCTGTGCGCGGCGATCTCGGCGCGCCGTGGCGGTGCATCCGTGTTGGTTCTCGAAGGTGCGCCAAAGTTCTACCGTGGCGGCAACACCCGCCACACCCGCAACATGCGCTGCGCCCATGATGCCGCGACCGAAATCCTGACCGGCCCCTACACCGAGGAGGAGTTCTGGGAGGATTTGCTGCGCGTGACCGGCGGGCAAACCGACGAGGCGCTCGCCCGCCACATGATCCGGGAGTCCAAGGACATCCTGAACTGGATCGTGGAACAGGGTGTGCGCTGGCAGCCCTCGCTCGGTGGGACGCTGAGCCTCGGTCGCACCAACTCGTTCTTTCTCGGCGGCGGACGCGCGATGCTGAATGCGCTCTATCTCACCGCCGAGCGGCTCGGTGTGGACGTGGCATACGACGCTGAAGTCACCGATCTCGTGATCGAGGACGGCTTGTTTCTCGCCGCACGCCTGAAGCGACCGATCAAGGGCGCGACCGAGATTCGTGCCACGTCATTGGTCGCAGCAGCCGGCGGGTTCGAGGCCAACATCGAATGGCTGAAGCAATATTGGGGCGAGGCCGCCGACAACTTTCTGATCCGCGGCACGCCCTACAACCGCGGCTCGGTCCTGAAAATGCTGCTCGACAACGGCGTGCAGGAGGTCGGCGATCCCACCCAGTGCCATGCGGTCGCAATCGATGCGCGCGCGCCGAAATTCGACGGCGGCATCATCACGCGGCATGACTCGGTGGTGTTCGGCATCGTCGTCAACAAGCACGCCCAGCGCTTCTACGACGAGGGCGAGGACATCTGGCCGAAACGCTATGCCATCTGGGGACGGTTGGTCGCGGCGCAGCCCGACCAGATCGCCTACATCATCTTCGACTCGACAGTGGTCACGAGCTTCATGCCGACGCTGTTTCCGCCGATCGCCGGGCGGACCGTGGCAGAACTTGCCGGCAAGCTCGAGCTTGATCCCGGCGCGCTGGAAAAGACCGTCACCGAGTTCAATGCGGCGGTGCGGCCCGGGACGTTCGACCACACCATCCTGGACGATTGCGTGACCCAAGGCCTCACGCCGCCGAAGACGCACTGGGCGCGCAAGATCGAGACCCCGCCCTATCTCGCCTATCCGGTGCGGCCGGGCATCACCTTCACCTATCTCGGCACGCGCGTGAACAAGGAGGCGCGGATGCTGATGGCTGACGGAAAACCGTCCGGCAACATGTTCGCCGCCGGCGAGATCATGGCCGGCAACGTGCTCGGCAAGGGGTATGCCGCCGGCATGGGCATGACCATCGGCAGTGTGTTCGGGCGGATCGCAGGACGGGAAGCGGCGAAACATGCACGGAACTAGAACTCTTGATGAAGCCGATCGTCTGATGACGGTCTGCAATTCATGCCGCTACTGCGAGGGTCTTTGCGCGGTATTCCCCGCGATGGAGATGCGGCGCGCCTTCTCCGACGGCGATCTCAACTATCTCGCCAACCTCTGCCATGCCTGCGGCGCGTGCTATGTCGATTGCCAGTTCTCGCCGCCGCACGAGTTCAACGTCAACGTTCCCAAGACGCTGGCGGTCGCGCGCGCGGAATCCTATGCGGCTTATGCCTGGCCGCAGGCGCTCTCCGGCGCGTTCGCCCGCAATGGTCTCGTCATCAGCATTGTCGCTGCGCTCAGCATGGCAGCTTTCATCCTCGGTTTCGCCGCGCTCAACGACCGCGGCGTGCTGTTCGGCGTGCACACCGGCCCCGGCGCATTCTACAAGCTGATGCCGCACAATGCGATGGCCGCGCTGTTCGGCGTTGCGTTCCTCTATGCCGTCCTTGCGCTGGTGATGAGCGTGCGCGCGTTCTGGCGCGACATCGGCCCGCCGATCGGCGGCCGAGCCGACGGTGGCTCGATCTTCCAGGCGATCCGCGATGCAGGCGAACTGCGCTATCTTCATGGCGGCGGCGTCGGCTGCTACAACGAGGACGACAAGCCGACCGACCGACGCAAATTTTTCCATCACCTGACGTTCTATGGCTTCCTTCTCTGCTTCGCCGCAACCTCGGTGGCCACACTGTATCACTATCTGCTGGGACGAGAGGCGCCGTATCCGTGGTGGGACCTGCCTGTGGTGCTAGGCACACTCGGCGGCATCGGCCTCATCGTCGGCCCGATCGGCCTGTTCATGGCCAAGATGCGGCGCGATCCGGCGCTGCTCGACGAGCAGCGCTACGGTATGGATGTCGGCTTTATCGCCATGCTTTTCCTGACCGGCTTCACCGGCATGCTGCTTCTCGTCTTGCGCGAGACGGCCGCCATGGGGCTGCTGCTGGCGCTGCATCTCGGCGCGGTGTTCGCGTTGTTCATCACCATGCCGTATGGTAAGTTCGTGCACGGCATCTATCGCTTCGCGGCGCTGGTGCGTTATGCGCGGGAGCGGCGGACGGCGGCTTAGCCGTCAGGCTGTGCCGAAGCGGCCGTTGTTCAGAAACGCGATCGTCTGCTCGATCGCTACGCCGTGGCGTGGCAGTTCCGTATGGGACGCTTTCAGGACAATATGGTCGGCCATACCGGCCAATGTTGCGCTCTGAACTGAGACCCGTCCGTCATTCGGCTTCGGCAGAACGAAGAGACCAGCGACAGGATCGATGAAGCGGTTGCCTGCGATGACACCGACGGGATAGTCCACCGCGGGCAGCGCGTCCGGCCGGCGCGCTGTCGTGAGCTCGAGCCCCGCCGGCCCGTAAAATCCGCGGTACAGCCGAGATCCGCTCAGGAGATCGGCAACCTCGCTGCCGCCATTCGGCGTGCCCAGCATTACGACGGCGCCGAGCCGATAGGGCCGGTGTTTCGCGATATAGGCGCGCGTCACGAGACCGCCCATCGAATGTGCGACGAAATGGAGCGGAGCCTCACGTTCGGCGAAGCGGGCGATCGCCGGGTGGATATCGTCTGCGAGCGCCGCGATTGGCTTCTTGCGGCTCGCATAGTCGATGTTGAGCGTTGCGAATCCGGCCACCTGGAGCGCTCGCTCAAGCCTCTTGAGGGATGAGGAGCCGCGCGCGATGCCGTGAAGCAGAACCACTCCCGGACACCGCGCGCTGCCCATTTCAGGCGCTTCGCGCATCTCGCTTACGCGACCTCGCGCTCCGGCGAGGACGCTTGCTCGCGCGCCATCGTCGTCGCGGTGACGTAGTCGGTCTTGCCGGTGCCGAGCAGCGGCACCTTGTCGACCACCATGATCGTAGCTGGGACGGTCAGCTCGGAGGCGCCGATCGACTTGGCCTGGGCCTGCATCGCGCTGCGCTCGGCATTCTTCTCCGTCGTCAGCAGCACGATGCGCTCGCCCTTGCGCTGGTCCGGGATCGACACGGCAATCGAGCTAGCCTGCGGCCACAGCGTGGTCGCGATGCTCTCGACCGCCGACAGCGAGACCATTTCGCCTGCGATCTTGGCAAAACGCTTGGCGCGGCCCTTGATGGTGATGAAGCCCGCGGCATCGATCGCCACGATGTCGCCGGTGTCATGCCAGCCCTCGGGGAGCATTTCGAGCACGCCGGGATTTTCGGCCCTGAGGTAACCGAGCATCACGTTCGGGCCGCGCACCGAGAGGCGTCCGCCCTCCTCGATCCCGGGGACCGGATCGAGGCGGCTTTCCATCAGCGGCGACAGGCGGCCGACGGTGCCGGGGCGGTTGGCCATCGGCGTGTTCATCGCCAGCACCGGCGCCGTCTCGGTGACGCCATAGCCTTCGAGGATACGGATGCCGTAGCGCTCCATGAACACCTGGCGCGTCCGGTCCTTGACCGCCTCGGCACCAGCGATCACCAGGCGCAGGGTGCGGAAGTCGTAGGCATGCGCCGAGCGGGCATAGCCGGCGAGGAACGTGTCGGTACCGAACAGGATTGTGGCGCCGGTCTGGTAGATCAGTTCCGGCACGATGCGGTAGTGCAGCGGCGAAGGATACATGTAGATCGGAATGCCCGCGAGAACAGGCATCATCATTCCGCCTGTCAGGCCGAATGAGTGGAACACCGGCAGCACGTTGAACACCTTGTCGTTGGCATTGGCATCGACCCGCGCCAGCGCCTGCGCCGCGTTGGCGAGGATGTTGCGGTGGGACAGCACCACGCCCTTGGGCGTGCCTTCCGAGCCCGAGGTGAACAGCACAACGGCGGGATCGTTGGCTTGGCGGGCAACGCGCGGCGCGGACCCTGCAAGCAGGCCCTTGATCTTGTCAGCGGTGCCGATCGAGGCACGAACATCCTCGAGATAGACGACGCGCGCCTCTGCGGAGATCGCGGCCATCAGCTTGTCGAGCTTGCCCTTCTCGATGAAGGCCTTCGACGTCAGAACGGTCTTGACCTGCGCGGCCTTCATGGCGGCGAGAACGTTGACCGGCCCGGCCGAGAAGTTGAGCATGGCCGGCACGCGGCCGATGCTTTGCAGCGCCATGAAGGTGACGGCGACCCCTGCGGAGTTCGGCAGCAGCACGCCGACATTCTCGCCGGCCGAGGTACCTGTCTCGAGCTTGCGGCTCAGCACCTGCGCGCCGAGGATCAGCTTGCGATAGGTCAGCTTGGTGCCGAGCGCGTCCTCGATGATCACCTTGCCGGTGTCGCGGTCGCGATAGGCGTGTCCGAGCGCCTCGAACAGCGTGTGATCGAGCATGGCGTTCTTGACCATTGCATCGATCATGACGTCCTGGAGGGCCGCGCCCGCAGCGTTGCGGCGAGCCTTGCCCTTGAGGGCGTCATCGATCGGCAGCTTGACAGGCGGCAGGATCGTCACGGTCACCCGCGGGAACCACGAGCGCTTGATCTGGCTGGAGTTGAGGTAGCTGAGATGGGAGCGTTGCGCGCCCTCGATGCGAACGGGCACGACGACCGCGTCGGCTTTGTCAGCGATCATCGCGGTGCCGTCATAGACCTTCATCAGCGAACCGGAGACCGTGATGCGTCCTTCCGGGAAGATCACCACCGGCTCGCCCGCGGCAACGAGCTTGATCAGGTCGCGCGCGGCCAGCGGCTTGGTCGGGTCCATGGTGTAATGCTTGATTACCCGCAGGAACGGCTTGGCCCACCAGGCCTTGGAGATGCCGGTGTCGACCGCAAAGCTCGCATCGATCGGCAGCACGGCGTGCAGCAGCGGGCCGTCGATCAGGCTGACATGGTTCGGCGCGATCAGCATGCGTGTGCCTGATGGCGGCAGGTTCTCGAGGCCGCGCACTTCGGTGCGGAACAGCGCGCGGAACAGCAGGCTGCCGAAATCGCGTACGCCCTCCTTGCCCCATTTCGTCAGCACGAACCACACCGCGCCGAAGCTGGCGAGGCCGAGGCCGAGGAAGATCCAGCCGATGTGGAGGCCGGCCGCCTGCAACAGCGCGACGAACAGCGAGCCGACCACCATGAAGGCAGCCTGCAACACGTTGCCGGCGGCGATGATGCGGGCGCGCTCGTTCGGAGCCGACCAGGCCTGCACTGCGGCGAAGGACGGAACGACAAACAGGCCGCCGCCGAACGCGAAGCCGACGAAGTCGACCAGCATGCGCAGGCCGGCGAAAGAGGTCGCGAAGTCGATTGCGGCGACGTCGTTCCCTTTCACCGCGACTCCGATGGCCCACGCAAGGTCGATGCCGGCAAATCCCATCATGATGGCGCCGATCGGCACCAGCGCGAGGTTGGGCCGAACGTGGCTCAGGCTGGCCGCAAACAGCGAGCCGATGGCAATGCCGATCGCGAAGATCGCGAGGCACAGCGTCACCACGCCTTCGCTGCCACCGACCACATCCTTGACCAGCGCCGGCAGCAGCGACAGCACGATGGCGCCGACCAGCCAAAACCAGGAGACGACCACGGTGCCGTCCCACAGACGGTGATCCGCATACAGCGTCTTCAACAGGCCGAGCGTCGATGTCCAGGGATTGGCATCGACCGGCAGATCCGCTGCGGACGGCGTGGTCGCGGGAATGCGAGACGCAAAGGCCCAGGACAGCAGGGCGAGCACGACCACGGCCGATGCGACCCAGCCCATATGAGCGGAGCCGGCCACGAACTGGCCGCCTGCGACGGTGCCGAGCAGGATCGCCATGAAGGTCGCGCCTTCGACCAGCGCGTTGCCGGTCGCGAGCTCGCCGAGCTCGAGCTGGTCCGGCAGCATGGCGTATTTCACGGGGCCAAACAGGGCAGCGATGATGCCGAACAATGCGAGTGCCGTGAACAGCAGCGGCACCGAGTGCAGGAAGAAGCCGGCGGCAGCAAAGGCCGCCGCGAAGATCTCGGCGAATTTCAATCGCCTTGCGACGACGGATTTGACGTATTTGTCGGCGAGCTGGCCGCCGAGGCCTGAGAGGATGAAATAGGGGAAGATGAAGACGGCACCCGCGACCGTCACCAGAGCGTCGCCGTGGCCTGTCGCGGCGCTGTACAGCAGGATGATGACAAGCGCGTTCTTGAGCACGTTGTCATTGAGCGCCGAGAAGAACTGCGCCCAGAACAGCGGCGCAAAGCGGCGTGACGACAGCAGATCCCTGATCATGACGAGTCCTGTTTTGGAGGGCAGGCTGAGGTTGTTAATTTGTCGATGAAACGCCAAGACCGGAAGAGCGCTGTAAGGACGGTTGCAGGCCTATGATGGTCGCCCGGCTTGCTCTGTCCCCACGATTTCTCCGATCCTCTTGGTCTCCAGCTTGTCTCGTTAGGTTCGCAAATATCCGGTCGCGGCTGCAGTTTCGGGCGGAAATGCCGCGCTTATGGGGATATCGCCCCGACCGATAAGGAAAAGCTGAACCGAACTGTGGACAGTGGGTCGATCGGCCCGAATGTCCGGACATAGTAACTCCTTTGTTGCGACGCCGCTTCGCATTCGAGTGGACCCGCATGCGCATCTCGATGTCCTCAGGTGAGGTGAGCGAGATGGCGGAAGGGGTTGATGCGGCCGAGCAGGCTGAAACGGCGGTCCTCGTGGCGGGCACAGTCGGCCCGCCACATCCGGAAGGTCGCGCGGCGCTCAGTCAGCACGCCGGCAATGTCGCAGGCGGTTGCGATGCGATCGATCGGGGCCATCACAAGCCGCAAGACCGCTCGGAGGAAGCCGCTCGCGAGCGCCGCAGCGTCGTCGACGAAGGTAAAGGCGATATCGAGTGCCAGGGTTTGCATTTTGTCGATCTCCGGACTAATTTGAACAATGTTCACATGGGTAGCTTGAAAATGAACAATGTTCAAGAAGAATCGCTGTCGAACCAGAAAAAAAGTCGGCGACGGCTCCAGATCCTGGAAATCGCCCGCGGCATTATCGCAGCTAAAGGGTTGAGATCATTGAAGGTTCGGGACGTTGCCGAGGCTGCCGGCTGCTCGGTCGGCAGCGTCTACAATGAATTCGGCGATTTCGACGGGGTGATCCTGACGGTCAACCGAGGGACAGTACAGGCGCTGACTGCGCGGCTGCGCGCGGTTCCGGCCGAGGATCCGGTTGGGCAGCTCTATGGTCTGGCTGAGACTTATCTCGAATTCTTCTCCGCGAACGCAAATTTGCTGCGCTCGTTGTTCGAGCATCGGATGGAGGACGATCGTCCTTATCCCGACGACATTCTTCAGATGGTCATGGACGCCTTTTCCCTGATGCATCCGCCTTTGGTGCGGGTGTTACCGCGTGCGGACGACGTGAAGATCGCGCTGCTGTCGCGCACGTTGTTTTCGGCGGTGCACGGCATCATCTCGCTCGGCCTCGAAGAACGCATGGTTGCCGTGCCGCCGCAGATGCTGCGCCAGCAGGTTACGCAGTTTCTCGACACGCATCTTCTGGGTCTCGGGATCCGGCCGGCACGCTAACGGCGAAGCGTGCCGTCAAGCGCGAGCCGCTTCCCGTCTCGCCGCCACGAGGATGATTTCCGGTTTCCCATTGTCGACCTGAACCCGGTTGCGCCCCTTCTCCTTGGCGCGATAGCAGGCGGCATCCGCCCGACGCATCGCCTCTTCGAGCGTCGTGTTGCCATCGACGATGCAGGCAACGCCGATGCTGGCGGTCACCGCAAAGCAGCGATCGTCCCAGGCGAAGCTGAACAGCTCGAGCGACCGCCGCAGCCGTTCGGCGATGTCCATTGCGTCGTATGGAGCGCATTGCGGCAGGATCAATCCGAATTCGTCACCCCCGAGCCGGGCAACCAGATCGCGCGTTCGCCGGTTCTGCTGCAGCAATTGCGCGACCTGGCAGAGCAGCCGGTCGCCCGCGAGATGGCCGCAGCTGTCGTTGACGCCCTTGAATTGATCGAGGTCGAGCAGGAGCAGGCAGAGCGAACCTTCGTTGTGACCATCGAGCTCGCTTTGCAGGCGGGCCTCGAAAGCTCGCCGGTTGGCGATGCCGGTCAGCCAGTCATGCGAGGCCTGGAAGGCGAGCCGCTCTTTTTCGGCATGCAGCGCATCCTCGAATGCCTGGCGCTGCAGCACCAGTCGCCTCGTGAGCCAGATCAGCAGCAGGATCAAGGTCGCGGCGGTGGCGATGTTAAGCCATATCAGCGTCAGCTTGATGGCGCGGGAGCCTTCGCCCAGCACCGTCGAGAACCGTTCGGCATGCCCCGTGAATTGCCTGTTCAGCTCGGAGAGCCGCGACGACAGGAATTGCACGCGATCGCCGTCCCGAATGGGACCGTCCCTTAGCTCGCTCTTGATGACCTCACCGAAGACGCCGAGCTCCAGCAGCATTGGATCGGTGGCGGCCCATTCCCGGATCGCTTCGCGAAGGAAGCTGACCTGGTTGAAATGGCGGAACAGCCAGATCAGCCCGGGAACGTCATCGGGGTGGTTGCCGCCCTGCAGGAAACCGATGCGCGCGAGCTCAACATCGACGGGATCGCGCTCGAGCGCCCATCTCGCATATTCGTCGCCGATGGGGACCGCGAGCGAGGTCCGGTATTGCGCGAACTGGCCGGCGTTGCCCGAATGCAGATAGAGATTGAGGAAATAGACGGCGTTCTTTTGCGAGCGCGACCACATCGCCTCGCCCGCGACATAGGCTCGGACCGATGACATGACTTCCAGGCTGAAGCCCGCGATCATCGCTTGCAGCACGACGACCATGACGAACGGCGACACAAGCTTGATGACGTGAAGGAAGCTGCCTTCCTTCGCCGACGTTGTTGTTCTGCGAAACACTCTGCGTTCCCCAAATCCACTCAACGATCCCGACGGAGCGTCGGCTGATAACGCGGATTACGCGGGAATGCTGCTTAACTCGACCTAGAATGGTGAAGTGACCGTGACTCAGGGTGAAAGGGCCATGAAGCCGATGCGCGCAGATCGTCGCAAATGCTACCGAGCCGGAACTTGCGCGGCACTGTCACGCATTCGGCCTTCGCGATTAACCCGATCGAGAGAGTTTCAGCCTGGCGTCAGACCAGCACCGGCTGACGCACGCGGCCGGCATCGCCGAACACGCGCAGATAGCGCTCGATCTCGGAGGGCACGCCGGTTGCTTTCTCCGGATTGTCGGAGAGCTTGACGGCGGGACGTCCGTCGACCGACGACACCTTGCAGACCAGGGAGATCGGATCGAGATTGAACGTGCCATCCGGTGCGCAGCCGACGAAGTCGTTGGTGAGGTTGGTGCCCCAGCCGAACGAGAGCCGCACGCGGCCGGCGAAGTGGTGATAGGTCTCCTCGATCGAGCCGACATCCATCGCGTCGGAGAAGACCAGCAGCTTGTCCTTGGGATTGCGACCCTTCTTCTGCCACCATGCGACGATCTCTTCGCCGGCCTGGATCGCCGGCGCGCTGTCGGGCCGGAAGCCGGTCCAGTCGGCCACCCATTCCGGTGCGTCGCGCAGAAAGGCCTTCGTGCCGAACGCGTCAGGCAGCGCAATCAGCAGATTGCCCCCATAGGTCTGGCGCCACTGGTCGAGAATGCGATAGGGCGCCCAGCGCAACTCCTCGTCGTCCTTGGCCAGCGCGGCCGCGACCATCGGCAGCTCATGCGCATTGGTACCAATTGCCTCGAGATCGTTGTCCATCGCAAGCAGCACATTGGACGTGCCGATGAAGGACGGCCCCAACCCTTCCTTCACCGCTTCGACGCACCAGCGCTGCCAGAGATAGCCGTGACGGCGGCGCGTGCCGAAGTCCGAAAGCTTCAAGTTCTCCAGCGCGCGCAGCCGCTCGACCTTGGTCCACAGCTTGGCCTTGGCGCGGGCATAGAGCACGTCGAGCTCGAACCGGCCGCGGCCCTTCATCGCCGCGCGCGAGCGCAATTCGTTGAGGATGGCGAGCGCCGGAATCTCCCACATCGTGGTGTGGGTCCACGGCCCGTGGAAATGCAGCTCGTACTGGCCCTCGACCCTGCGCAACTCGTATTCGGGAAGGCGGAATTCGGCCAGCCAGCGGATGAAGTCCGCCGAGAACATGTGAGTCTTGCCGTAGAAGGTGTTACCGGCAAGCCAGATCAGCTCTTTCTTGGTGAAGCGGATGGTGCGGGCATGGTCGAGCTGGGCCCGCAACTCGCCCTCGTCGATGATCTCGGCAAGCCGCACATGGCGCGAGCGATTGATGACCGAGAACGTTACTTGCTGATTCGGGTACGATTCTCGAATCATCTGTAACATCAACAGCTTATAGAAGTCGGTATCGAGCAGGCTGCGGATGATGGGGTCCAGCCGCCAGCTGTGATTGTAGGTCCGGCTCGCAATGTCGGTCATCGTCATGGCCGAATTCTAGCGTGGTCGCGCGCGCCCAACCAGTGGGTTTGGCGAAGGGCAGGCCCCCGCACCGGAAGGGCGCAACGAACGTCGCCGCGCGCCGTATTCAGCTGCCGGCGCTCGCTGCAACGGACTCGAGCTGATTCCTGATCCAGCGATGCGCCGGGTCTTTCTGATATCGCTGGTGCCACACCATGAACATGGGCAACTCCGCCAGCGTGCGCGTGCGTGAGGCCAGTGGAATCCGCGCATGGGCGAAGCCCCGCATGACGCCGGGGGCGAGCAGGCTCGGCATGCTCGCCAGCATCTGCGAGCCGCGCAGGAAGGACGGCACGCCGGAGAAGCTCGGGACGGAGATGGCGATGTCGCGGTGAAATCCGTTCGCGGCGAGCCGGCGATCGAAATCGAGCCGTTCGTTGTCAGTGTAGACCACGGTGATGTGGCGCGCCGCGAGATAAGCGCCGCGATCGTTTGGCGCGGCACGGGTCTTGGGATCAAAATAACAAACGTAATGATCGCTCAGCAGTCGTTTCTGCACGATGTCGATGCCGGACGGCGGCAGCGGCGTGATCAGGAGATCGCAGCGATTTTCGCGCAGCATTCCGGGGGAGGGCGACTGCGAGAGGATCACGCGCAGGTTCAGGCTTTTCACCTGAGCGGCGACATGGTCGAAGAAGTGCGGCAGCAGCAAGTCGCGTTGGAAATCGTTGGCGGCGATCGTCAGCGAAAGCTGCGCGCTTGCCGGCTCGAACGTGACGCCGCCGGCAAAGCCGCGCATCTCATCGATCAGCGCGCGCGCCTTCGCGGCCAAGGCCTGGGCATGGGCAGTCGCGACGATGCCGCGGCCTGATTTGGCGAACAGAGGATCGCCGGCGATCCGCCGGAGCTTGTTCAACCCGTGACTGACGGCCGACTGCGTCAGGCCGAGACGCGTCGCCGCCGCTGTCACCGAGCCTTCCTCCAGCACGGCCAGGAACAGTTCGAGCGCATGGCCATCGAGGGCCAAATGATCGATTTTCTTCATGTAATGCATTATAATTGATCTATTTATTCGGAGAATAGGCGGGCCCATGATCCTGTCAACAGGTCGCGCCGGACTGGTCGCGGCCGCAGGGAGAGACAACGCCGATGAATGCCCAGGCGCCAGCCTCAAGGGATCCCCGCCTCAACAGCCCCGAGCCATTCACGCCGCGTGATGGCGGCTTCTTCCAGCGCGACCGCACGATCCATCCACCCGCCTTCGCGCCGGGCTACAAATCCTCGGTGCTGCGCTCGCCGCGCCAGGCGCTGCTCTCGATCGAGAACTCGGTCTCCGAGATCACCGGGCCGGTGTTCGGCCACAACGATCTCGGTCCGCTCGACAACGATCTGATCCGCAATTACGCCAAGGACGGCGATCCCGTCGGCGAGCGCATCATCGTCCACGGCCGCGTGCTGGACGAGACCGGCCGTGGTGTCCCGAATACGCTGGTCGAGTTCTGGCAGGCCAATGCCGGGGGCCGCTACCGGCACAAGAAGGACACATATCTCGCGCCTGTCGATCCCAATTTCGGCGGCTGCGGCCGCGCGCTGACCGACGATACCGGCTACTATTACTTCCGCACCGTGAAGCCCGGGCCCTACCCCTGGCGCAATTTCGTCAACAGCTGGCGTCCTGCCCATATCCACTTCTCGGTGTTTGGCTCAGGCTTCGCGCAGCGGCTGATCACGCAGATGTATTTCGAGGGCGATCCCCTGATTCCGATTTGTCCGATCCTGACGACGATCCCGGACAAGGACGCGTTGGATCGCCTGGTGGCGCCGCTCGACCTCAACGCCTCGATCCCGCTCGACTCGCTCGCCTACCGCTTCGACATCGTGCTGCGTGGTCAGCGCTCCACCTATTTCGAGAATCGCCCGGAGGGGAACTGAGCCATGCCGCAGCCGCTCAACTATCTCAAGGAAACCGCGTCACAGACCGCTGGCCCCTATGTCCATATCGGCCTGATCCCGGCCATGGCAGGCTTCGACATCTTCGAGAAGAATTTTTCCAACGTGCTGGTGACACCGGATACGCAAGGCGAGCGCATCACGCTGGAGGGCAGGGTCATCGACGGCAGCGGCTCGCCGCTGCGCGACGTCTTGCTCGAAATCTGGCAGGCCAATGCGGCGGGCCGCTACAATCATCCGGCCGATCGCTCCGCCGGCGCAGTCGGCGATGACTTTCGTGGCTGGGGTCGCGCCGGCTCTGATTTCGAGAGCGGGCTGGTGACGTTCGAGACCATCAAGCCGGGTGCGATCGTCGACAGGGCAGGGCGCAAATGCGCTCCGCACGTCAACGTCTGGATCGTCGCCCGCGGCATTAATATCGGCCTCAACACGCGGCTCTATTTCTCCGATGAGGAAGCTGCGAATGCCGCCGACCCGGTGCTCAATCTGGTCGAGCCACCGGTGCGTCGCAAGACGCTGATCGCCACTCGTAGCGAGCGTGCCGGCAAGGTCGTGTATTCCTTCACGATCAATTTGCAGGGGCCGGAGGAGACGGTCTTCTTCGACGTCTGAAGTCTGGCGATCGCCGCAGGGTCATTCCACCCGGTCGCCTCGACCCATCCCACCGCGCGGGGTGAACTGTTCGGCAATCGTTGTCTCGCGCGCCCGGGGTCGGTCAGAGGGGGCGCGCCCCACCTTTGGCTTCAGTCCCGCCAAATCGATGAATACGTCTGCCTGCCGCCGCAGCTCGTCGGCGACCATTGGTGGTTGGCTGGCAAGCGTGGAGACAACGGTCACGCGGACCCCGCGGCGTTGCACCGCTTCCACCAACGGACGAAAATCCCCGTCGCCCGAGAACAGCACGATGTGATTCACGTGGCGGGCGAGTTCCATCGCGTTGACGGTGAGTTCGACATCCATGCTGCCCTTCATCTTGCGGCGGCCGGTGGTGGCGTCCACGAACTCCTTGGCGGGTTTGGTGACGACAGTGTAACCGTTATAGTCAAGCCAATCGATCAAGGGCCGGATCGATGAATATTCCTGATCCTCCAGGACGGTCGTGTAGTAGAAGGCTCGCAGCAGGTTACCTCCGCCCCGAAATTCGCTGAGCAGACGTCTGTAATCGAGATCGAAGCCGAGTGCCTTTGCGGTCGCGTGGAGATTGGCGCCATCGATGAAGAGTGCGATCTTCTCAAACGAAGACATAGTGCACGGATCTCCGGTTCTGCCAGGGGCCGCAGGTTCACCCCCTGAAGGGTGTGTGCCTGCCGAAAAACACTGAGGTCGCGATGGCTTTACTGAAAAGGCGGCGCAGACGGCCGGACAGGGTGTGGCCGTCATGCGCCAAGTGGAGGGAGGCTAAGGCGACCGACGCCAGGGCGCCGAATGGATCCACGTTAAGGCGTCCGCATTCCGTGCTCAATTGTACGGAAGTAAACGGCGCCTAATCCCAAGGATTCGATCCTCTATACCAAGGTAGATGGACGCGGCGGCAATAGTCGCCCTTGCGAGAATCGCGGTGTTGCGCTCGACGTATCTGTGCGCCGCAGCTTTTTGCGCGTGCTCGCCACTGCACCGCAGGATTATCGCCGCCGCTTCGGTTCCTCTCCGGTTCCTCGGTGCGACCAAAGTCGAGCCAGTGGGCCCACGCCGAATGGGAACCGAATCGCCTTCCCGATCTTTGCTTCGATGAATCTCTCGCGGAGGGTTTGCCATGGGCAAGCTGCAAGAGCGCGAAACCGTCCCTGACGTCTACAATCTGTTTCTCGCCGCCGTCCTCTTCATATCGCCGTGGTTGTTCAAGCTGACCAACAGCCTGGGCAAGGTCGACCTCTGGGTTACGAGCGCAATCATCGTCGTGCTGTCGCTGGCAGCGATGATCGCCTATCGGGACTGGGAGGAATGGATCAACGTTCTGATGGGCGTCTGGCTCATCGCGTCGCCCTGGCTGCTCGGATTTCCGCATACGCGGGCGATGCATCTGAGCATCGGCTTCGGCATCTTCATCGTGCTCCTGGCGCTGCTCGATCTCTTCCTGCATTACGAGAAGCGCCATCCGGACGAAGCATCGGCCGGGTCCGCGGAACGAGCGCACCAATAGAGCGCGGATCAGCCTTCAGCGCCGTGAAGCTGCGCCCGAAAAGCGCGTGGTGACAGCCCGGTCGCGGCGGCATAGACCCGGCTGAAATAGGCGGGATCCTCGAAGCCGAGCGCGTAGGCGATCGTCGAGACGGGCAGGTTGGTATAGACGAGATTGCGCCGCGCCTCGCGAACCAGCCGATTCAGGATCAGATGCGAGGCTGTGTCGCCGGTCGCCGCGCGCGTGATGCGGTTGAGATGGGTTGGCGTGATCGCCAGCGCGTCGGCGTAGTCCGCCACCGTCCAGCGCTCGAGATGATGTTGTTCGAGCAGGGCTTCGAAGCGACGGAACAGGTTCGATTCGGAGTTGCCGCTGCTGCCGCTGTCACGCGTGAGGGCACGTGCCACGAGGCCGATCATGGCCGCCGACAATGCGCGCAGCACATGCGCGCGGCCGAAATCGCGCGCGGCGTGTTCGGCAAAGATCTGCTTCATGACGGCGCGGATCTGCGGCGTGCCGCGCACCACGCCGGATCGCGACAACACGCTGCGCAGGCCTTCGGCGGCCAGCAGCGCTTCGTCGAGCATTTCCGCAGCGATGGTCAAGACCCAGCCCTCGGTGCCGGGCACGAAGCTGAAGCCGTGGACATGGCCGACCGGCACGTTGACGATCTGCATCGGCTTCAACGGCACCGCGCGCCCGTCGAGCGTTGCTTCCCCGCCGCCGCGCTCGATCAGCAGCACCTGGTGCAGCCGGGCATGCCGGTGCACGGCAAGTGTCCAGTCGTGCAGCACCGAGCGCGACGCAATGGTCTCGCAATGGACGACGTCAGGCAGGTCGCCGGCTTCGCCGAACAGATTATAGACCCGGATGGCCGGGGTGGGGACTGCGGTTCTCATGTGCGAATAGTACAAGACAAAGGCCGATCCCTCCATCGGTCCGGGCCCGGTGATCTGCAAAAAATGCCGGATGGAGGACGGAAAAATGAAAGTTCAGGTCTGCATCATCGGCGGTGGGCCGTCCGGGCTGCTGCTGTCCCAGCTCCTGCACCTGAAGGGCATCGACACCGTCGTGCTGGAGAAATACAGCCGCGACCACGTCCTGGCCCGCATCCGCGCCGGCGTGCTCGAGCACGGGTTTGCCAGGTTGATGCGCGAGGCGCAATGCGGCGAGCGGATGGACCGCGAGGGTGAGATCCATAACGGATTCGAGATCGCTCATGACGGGGTCCTCTCCCATATCGATCTGCACAAGCATTCCGGCGGCAATTCGGTACTGGTCTACGGCCAGACCGAGCTGACGCGTGACCTCTACGAGGCGCGGGATCGCCTCGGCGGCAAAGTCGTGCACGATGCCGAGGACGTGACACCGCATGAACTGACGTCGGACAGGCCGTACGTCACGTACCGGTCGAACAGCCAGACGATCCGCATCGATTGCGACTACATCGTCGGCGCCGACGGCTTTCACGGTGTCAGCCGCAAATCGATCCCGAAGGATGTGCTGCGCGAATACGAGAAGGTCTATCCGTTCGGCTGGTTGGGAGTGCTGTCGCGTACCAAGCCGGTCTCGCCGGAGCTGATCTATGTGAAGCACGAACGCGGCTTTGCGCTGTGCTCGCTGCGCTCGCAGGTGCTGAGCCGGTATTACGTCCAGGTGCCGCTGACCGACAAGGTCGAGGGCTGGTCGGACGATGCGTTCTGGGCCGAGCTGAAGCGTCGTCTGCCTGATGACGTCGCCGCGCGGCTGGTCACCGGCCCCTCGGTCGAGAAGAGCATCGCGCCCCTGCGCAGCTTCGTCGCCGAGCCGATGAGCTATGGCCGCCTGTTCCTTGCCGGCGATGCCGCCCACATCGTGCCGCCGACCGGCGCACGCGGGCTGAACAGCGCCGGCTCCGACATCTATTATCTCTACCACGCCATGCTCGCGCATTATCGGGATGGCGACGATTCCGGGCTGAAGGGCTATTCCGCCAAGGCGCTGGCGCGGATCTGGAAGGCGCAGCGATTTTCGTGGTGGATGACGATGATGTTGCACCGTTTTCCCGATCGTTCCGAATACGAAGATCGGCTCCAGCAGACCGAGCTGGAATATCTGTTGTCGTCAGACACGGCGCAGCGGTTGCTTGCGGAGAATTATGTGGGACTGCCGTTCTAGGAGACGCCCTACTTCCCTTCCAGCGCATTCACCGGCGTCCAGTCCGGCGGCGGTGGTTTCTCAGCCAATAGCCGGGCACGCCCGGCGAAATATCGGCTTGGCGGATCGTCGCAGGCGACGCTTTCGAACAGTTCGGCCGCTTTGGCAAAGTCGCGCGCGCGCCAGCATTCCAGTGCTCGGGCGTAAGTCGCCGCGCGGATGCCTTGGTTCGGTGTTGCCCGGTTCTTCTCTGCCAACGGCTCGTACACCCTGATCGGTTCGTCGCGCCCCTGCACCCTGACGATGTCGAGCTCGCGCCAGGTATAGGCGCTGCGGCTCTGGTTCATGGTCATCTCCGACGCCATGATCACCGTGCCAAAATATTTGTTGGCGCCTTCGAGCCGCGAGGCGAGGTTTACGGTATCGCTCATGACGGTGTAGTTGAAGCGCCGGCGCGAGCCGATATTGCCGACCACGGCTTCGCCGCTGTTCAGTCCGATGCGGTGGGCGAGGCCGCGGCCCCGGAACGCGGGATGGCTTTCGTTGAGCTCTTCCAGCCGATCGCGGCATCGAAGCGCGGCCGCGACCGCGTTCCGTGCGTGATCGGGATCGTCGGCGGGCGCGCCGAACATGGCGACGACGGAATCGCCGATATATTTGTCGACATAGCCGCCATGGCTTTCGATGATATCGGTCATGGCCGACAGATAATCGTTCATCAGTGCGACGAGCTCGCCGGGCGTCATCTTCTCGGCAATCGAGGAGAAGCCGCTGACGTCGGAGAAGAACATGGTGATGTCACGCGTCTCTCCGCCGAGCACCGGCATCTTGCCGGACGCGACCATGCCGTCGATCACCTCCGGTGCGAGGTAGAACGCGAAGCTCTTGCGCAGGAAACGCTCTTCGCGGTCGGCGATCATGAAGCGGTAACCGATCATCATGGCGAGCGCGGCGAGACTCGCCAGAACGGGTTCCGTCAGAGGCAGTGCAAGCGCATGGACGAACGTGCCGACGGCGACGGCGGTATAGAGGACGCAGAGCACGAACCAGGTCGTCAGGGCGCCGCTCGGCGCCAGCATGCAGGCCGCGCAGGCAATGATTGCCGCGAAGATGATCGTCAGCACGGTGCGCAGTGGGAATCCTAACTCGGTGACGGCATCATGCTCGAGCAGATTTCGCACGACCGTGGCGTGGACGAACACGCCGGCGACCGCACTGTGGGCTCCCTGCGCGGAGCTCGCCGGCGCGGGCAGCGCGCATCGCGCCGTCGGCGCCCCGTCATATCCACCGGCCAGGTGCATCGAGGTCAGCTTGCGGTCCTCGAAATTGAGGATGCTGCCGAGCAGCACGATCTTGCCGTCGAAGGCATGGCGGAAGAAGTCGGCGTCTCCCTTTTCGACGCAGGCGCGCAGATCGGCGAAGGAATAGGCAGGGATGTCGCGGCCCATGCCGCGGAAGTTGGGGGCGAGCGTGTTGGGCACCGTGCTTGGAATCGCGTAGCCGGACAGTTCCGTTACGCCGGTCGGTCCGGTCTCAGGCTTGGCGCCGAGCGACCTTGCGGCAAGTTCGACGGCCATTGCGGGCACCGGCCGACCCTCGATGGAAAAGCTCAGTGGCATCCGCCGGATCACGTGGTCGGGGTCGGTATCGACGTTGAGCGCGCGGATGTTGCCGTTCACGGCCAGTTGCTGCGCGTGATCGGGCCTGTCCGGATGATCATTGCTGAGAATCTCGCCGAGCACGAGCTTGCCGCTGTCGGAGAGCCGCCTGAGCGCGATCAGATAGTCGCGGTCAAATCCCTTCACCCGGCTGCCGAACGATGCATCGCCGAAGGGAATTTCTGATTGCTCGATCGAGCTTGGAAAGATCACGTCGAACCCGATGACCTTGGCGCCACCCGCGGTGATGCTGTTGAGTACCCGGGCGATTTCACGGGTCCAGGTCTGGGTCGGTGATCCCTTGAAAGGCGGCGTCTCGTAGGTCGCTCCGTCAATGGCGACGACGACGACCGGCGATGTCGCGGGATCACGGTGATCGCCGATCAGGGTCCAGCGCAAGGCCGTGAGGATGTCGAGCGAAAGTCCTTGCAGTCTCTGGAACGGGGGGGACGCAAAAGCCGCGCCCGTGACGAGCGCGATCAGGATCGCCGCAACGATGTCCCGTCGTCCGATCCGCCGCATCGTTGTGCCGCGGGCCGTCTATTCGAGCCGCAGCAGACGTCCGACGATCGGCGTCGGCGATGCGGTGGCGCTGCCGTCGACCTGGAACGTGTAGCGTTTGGCGCCGAGCTTCGCGAGATAGCTGCCGCCAGCGGTCAGCGACTTGCCGGCTTTCGAAAGGTCGTAGAATTTTCTGGCGACCAGGATGTCACTCTTGAGCGGCAGGGTGATCGTGGGTTCCTTGCCATCGGTGCGTTCGATCACCAGGGTGCTGCCAGCCTTGGCCTGAATCAGCGGCGCGACACCGTAGATCGTCGGCAACTTTGCCGGCGGGGCGTTGGCGTCGGCTCGCAAGCTGCGGAACGTGGTCGCTGCGCTCTGGTTCGCCTCGCGCTCGGAGAGCTGGGCGGCGTTGGCGTCGCACGGCACCTTGGCGCGCTCGACCTTGCCGAGCTGCACGGTGCTCTGCTCAGTGCCGACCAGGACGACGCCTTCGGTGATGGTCTCGCGCAGACAGGATTTCAGGTAGCTGAGCGTGATGCCCGCCTTGGGGCCGAGCTTGATGATCTTGCCGGGCGCCACATAGTCCATGAATTCGACGCCGTCGACCTTGCCCTGCACATCCTCGACGATGGCGGCCGGGCTCTCCGCGATGGCGGGGGCCGTGAGGCAAAACACGCCGACGACGGCGCCGATCAGGCTTCTCATGTCTCTCTCTTCCAGTTCGAACGATATGCCACTGATCCAGATGCCCATAATCCACGCCCCAGCGCGAGCCTAGCGGGGATGGTCCAGACCAATGTGATGAAAGTCAGCCTTGCTATTGGTGCCCCCCTGGCACGAACAGGTTCAAATCTCTGATGGCAGAAAATAGCGCCCTGGCAAAGGGTTACTCTCTAAGCATGTCAATCCGCCGCGGCGGATTCGGGGGCGCGATCCAGCTTCGGACCTTTCCCCGTCACTCCCGATATGAAGGGTATCGAGCCGGCCTGGGATTTCTGCAATGACGCCGCAGTGTGCCCCGCGATCGCTCATCCCAGCGTGACGAGGCGATGCTCGACGATCTCTTCGCGCGCTGTACGATGGAGCGTGAGCGTCACGTCCAAGGCGAATTCTTGCAAGCCCTCGGGCTTCCGTCGAGCGCGCCCGCACACAGGGTCGAAGCGCTCGAACCTGCAGACGACGGCATCGAATTGTTTCGAGTTTGCCGCCGGCCTTGCGCATGCCGCGCCGGTAATTTGACGAAATGGCTTTGCCGGGTGTTAACCGTGGCGGAATACGCGTCATATCAGTCATTGTCGCGCCCCAGAGTTGGTCGCAAATACGTTTGAATTTCGCGACGGATGTTTTGCATGCTCAGGGACGGCAAATACGCTGCCTGGTTCAGGACGCAGCGCGGCCAAGGCACAGGCCTTGTCGAATTGGTAGAAGGGCGGATCTCTGGGCGCGATAGTTTCTTCACGTATGGCGGCACCTATCAGGTCGATCAGCAGCGCTTCACGGCCGTGCTGACCGTGAAACGGCACGCAGAAGGTAATACGAGCGTATTTGGTCCTGATGAAGTCGAGGCTAGTCTTTCCGGCGAATGCAACGGCGCAGTGGCGACGTGCTGGGGGACGGCAAGGCAGGCACCTGACGTCAGGTTCGAGTGCACGCTGATCTACAGCCAGGATGACTCGGTAGCCGCCGACGCCAAATGCGCGGTCGTGAAGCTCAACGCCGACAAATTGCCGAAGGGGCCCGATGGTCGGTCGCGGCTCCGGCCGCCCTTCTCGTCCGGACCACTGGGATCGGTGTGATCAACAGCCAGATCGGCTACATGCCTTGGCGCGCAAGTCGACCGGCGTCGAACGCCAGAAACGCGTCGTTCACCACCGACGTACAAGCCAGGCCTGCACTCCAACAAAAATGATGTCCGGCTTATCTCAGCGGATGCGCCGTCTGATGCCAGGCCCAGGCGGTGCGGATCACGGTCGGTAGGTCGGAATGGCGCGGCACGAAGTCCAGCACCTTTCGCGCAGCCGTGGGGTCGGCGACCAGATAGGTCGGATCGCCGGCGCGGCGCGGCTTCACGGTGTGCGGCACCTCGCGCCCGGTCTCCTGCTTGATCGCGGTGAGGATTTCGCGCACCGAAAAGCCCGAGCCCGTGCCCAGATTGAAGCTGCCGCCGACATGTCCTGATTCCAGCAGTTTCAATGCAGCGACATGAGCCGCGGCGAGGTCGGTGACGTGGATATAGTCTCGGATCGCGGTGCCGTCGGGCGTGTCGTAGTCGTCGCCGAACACCGCGAACTCGGCGTGGCCCTGCAACGCCATCATGGCGCGCGGAATGAGGTGCGTCTCGTTGTCACGCAATTCGCCGATGCCGCCGGCCGGATCGGCGCCGCTGGCATTGAAATAGCGCAGGCAGAACGCACCGAAGCCGTAAGCCGCGCGATAATCGGCGAGCATGCGCTCGATCATCCATTTCGAAGCGCCGTAGGGGTTGATCGGTGCACAGGGGAAATCTTCGGACAGCGCCTTGGAATCGGCATTGCCATAAACGGCGCCGGTCGAGGAGAAGACGATGCGATGGCAGCCCGCGTTGCGCATCGCCCGGAGCAGCGACAACGTGCCCTGGACGTTGTTGATGTAATATTTCTGCGGATCGGTCATGGACTCGCCGACGAGACTCGCCGCCGCGAAGTGCATCACCGCCGTGACCGAGTGGTCGGCGAAGGTGCGCGCCAGCGTCGCGCCATCGAGCAGATCGCCCGTCACCAGCTCTCCGGCGACGAAGCTGCGATGCCCTGTTGTCAGATTGTCATAAACGACGGGCCGATAGCCGGCAGCGGCAAGCGCGCGGCAGGCGTGCGAGCCAATATAGCCGGCGCCTCCCGTGACGAGGATAGTCGGTCGATCTGTCATATTCCCTTACCCCAACGCAAAAGCAGCGATCATCCAGGCCAAACTTGCACAAGCAGCGCTATCGAGAGCCACTCTGGTTCCTTGCGCGCAAGCGCGCCGAGCGGCCGCGTGCGAGGGGTATTCCAGCAGGAATATGGCCTGGATAAGAGGCTGTCGCCGCAACACCAACGGATCGAAGCTCGAGCAGCCTCAACCGAATCCCCTCCGGTATCAAGAAATCTGGGCGCGCCCCCGGCAAGCACACACTGAAGCATAGAGTGATCGGCTCCCCACGCAAGCGGGTTGATTGGCAGCCCACGACCCTAGGGTAGTTCGGTGACTGCCTCCCGACGCACCGATAAAGCGGGGGGAACTGGCGCGCCCGAAGGTGTGATTTGCCGCCTGTCCCATGAGCAGGTGACATTCCTCGCCAAACGGCTGTTCGAGGAAAGCGAACGCATGCTTTGCAAGGGGTTCACTTGGGAGGTTCGTGGCTGCTCTGGCCGGCTTGTTAGCGTAACTGCCCGGGAGATGGGCCGATCGACGTGATGTTGGCGAAGGTTGGTTTGCGGCGGGTGAACTGGTTCGATGGAACCGACGTTCGAGCCCTGCTCGCGGGAAAGCGCGATGACGTCTATGATTTCGTTGGAGGATGTTGCGAACCCGAGCAGCTTACAAATACGTACCTTCACGGGTTATCTTTGCGGCGCTGAGGCAAGTGTTGGACTGTGTTGATTTACCTGTTCGCGTCGCGTGATGCCGATCAAGACAAACCGTCTCGGCCTTACCAGGTGGTTGTTGGGAATTTCAGATGAGAGACAAAGACAGCTATAGCGACAAAGAGGTCCAAAAGCGCTTCGAGGCTGTGCTACGCGGCGCACTCAAGACGTCGCCGAAGCCGCCGATGGAAAAACCAAAATCACGAGAGGCGAAGCCGCCTTGCGCGCCAGCGCAGAAACCGGCGCGCAATCCGCCATAGATCTCGCCTGCCTTCGCGGCTGAAATTTGCGCGGATGATTGAAGGATGTCGCCGTGGGCGTGCCGTCGATATGGAAGCTACGGGCAGCGCCGCCACGTTCAACGCGTCAGAACGGCCTTCTTGTGGTGAGCGGCAGCGCGGGCTTTGTTGACGCCTTCCTTGCGGCCGATGAACGTCTCATCGGCCTCAACGACCTTGCCGCCGCTACCCAAAAAAGGGACCATGAGACCGCCAGCGCGCGTGGCCTCGCGGATTCGGTGAACAAGGAACCATGCGGTTTTGCAGGTGACGCCAAGAGAACGGTGGAGCTGATGAGCGCTCATGTTCTTCTTGCTCGATGCCATCAGGTAGAAGCCCTCAAGCTAGACGTTGAACATGACGTGGCTCGACCCCCATTACGCTCTTGGTCGTGATGGTGAAGTCCTTGTAAACGCGTTTTCGTGCGACTTGCCTGCGGATAAACGCGCTCGCCGCCCCAGCGCAGACCCTCAAGGTACTTCCTGACGTCGCCGTGGTTCTGAAAGTGCGGCGCCTTGAACTGGGACATGCGGCCGCCTCGAATTGGGCCTTGCCGTGAATTACCCGGCGGTTGGGAAGGGCCTGCCCAACTCGCCCCTCGGAACGCGAGCGAAAGCGCGTCTCAGATTTAGCTTCAATTGACCATCCCTCAGCGAAAAGGTCGCGGGGTCGCGCTGCAGCAACTATCCCTTTAAGGCTGAAATCTAGGCTGGGTCCGATAACAAGGAATGGACAGGGACATGCCTCAGATCTGGATGACTTATGACGAACTCGGAACGCTCTGCGATTGCAGCAGCGATGAAGCGAGGGTGCGAGCCATTCACCTGTCGCTCGATCGCAAGAAAAGCCGCGACGGGGCAACGCGCGTCAAGCTGGACCTGGCGCTCACGGCTAAATTCCTGTCGTCCGTCCGCGAGGCGGACTTTGATCTGGACGGCGCGATCCTAGCTCTCCAGGCCACGCACCGGCAGATGGCTGAGCTCCTAGCGCCAAATGAGGCCTATGGCCGGCGCGGCCTGGCGTAAGCCGCACACCTTGCGTTTCGACCAAACTGGCCTGTGTGGTCGCTCGCCGAAATTCGCCCGATAGTCTGGTGCCAGGGTGAGCGCCATGAGCGGGCCCATGATTGGGCCCCGCGCACGGCTGTTGGGGGCGTCCGGATTCTCCGATCTGCTGATCAAGCGAAGCAACGAAATGCCTCCGAACGACGGCCTGGATCGGGGAAGTAGAGAGACCTATGATACGAGAAGACGCTGACTTTTCACGGTCACTCTTCGGGCCTGCCATCCCGGAGGGGCTGCTCATTTCGCGGTCCAATGGAGCTGGCAAAATACGCCGACGCCGCATCGCCATGCGTGGGCGACCCATCGCGGCGCCCCTATTTCGTCGAAGTTCTCGCAAATAAGATAGCGCAAGATCAATCTCGGAGCCAGCATGAAGCAGTCCGTAGCCCTGGCTTTTGCCGCCGCTCTCTTATTTCACACCGATGCCCGGGCTATGCTCCTCGACGCGTCGATCGAACACGATCTCTGCAGGGTCAAGAAGTCGTTCGAAGCCATAGCGCTCTCGCATAGCGAACAGGCGACCGATGCCAGAACAGCCCGAGCGGCGGTGCGCGAGGCGGAAACTCCTTTGAATTGAATCTTCTGGCTGCAGGATGAGGCGGCACCCGGCTCTAGGCCCCAAGCGGGCTCCGCGAGATTGTTACTGCTGGCGGCTGATCCCCATCTCGCGCTGCAGCTGCGGTGAGAGGCCCATCGCGCCCTCGGTCCGACCCTGACCGGTGCCTAAGTTCCGAGGGACTGGGGTCGAGGAGCCGCCTGATCCTACGGATGTTGTGCTCGAGGTGGATGAGCTCGAAGTGGTCCCAGAGTAACCTCCAGTGTAACCGCTGCGGATGGCGTTCGAGGAGGTTCCTTGGGCTGCCACCGACATAGATGTTCCGATCGACAGTGCTACGCCCACAAGCAGCCGACTTTTGGTGGTCATGAGTCCAATCCTCAAATCAGTCAGCAGCTTCGATTCTGTGCCGCTGCAGAAACTGGCTTCGGGACTTTGCTGCCCCACCCGATGATTTGGACTAGGACGGCGGTCTTGGCAAGAAGGCAAGTATCGTCTGAGCCAAGAGGACGCCCGCGGTGCCGCCGGCGGCCTTTTGCAGTACGTCGAGCAGAGCTGGGTCTCGATCGGGCGTCAGCGCTTGCAGCAGCTCCAAACCGACAGCTACCGACACGACCAACGCGCAGGCTCGGCCAAAGCGTCCAGGCAAGAGAAAAGAGAAAAGAAACCCCAGCAAACAATAGGCGCTGAACCTCTCCATGACCACGACCCAGAAGGCCTCAGAATGACCTATGAGCACCGGCCTTGCCGCCAACTTCGCCAGTGTGGCGTATGTTATCAGGGCGAGGCAAACGCCGGCCGCAGCGATGAATGGTTTGCGAAGCATACGGACTGCATATACCAGTTTACGCTTGGCCGACCGACAATCCGTTCGCTATCGTTAAGGCTTGGGCGCAGGAATTGCAGGCGGGGCAATAACGCTCACAGTCAACCGCCCCTGCGACCGCGTGCCGCGACTCTGGGCATCTGAGCGATATTTCCGCCGCGGGGCTGTACCAAAAACTGTGGAGGTTGCGACGGTCGGGAAGCACGAATGTAGGGCTCCCATTTGAGATATTTCGTACGACGCCGACGTGAGACCGCGGCACGCGTTCCGTACCCGGCGGCGAACGAAATCGCAACGACGAGAGCAATAAGCAAGACACCGAGCATACGGAATCCACCAAGAGAGAGCAGCTCGTGATCGGATATCGGAGCCGAGCAACATACATAAGGCAGCTTTGCGGACTTGGCGTGGCTGGTGATCACATGAATTTGCCTGCAAGTCTTGGAACTTTTAGGCCCCCGCATACGGTCTTGTATGACAAACCGTTTGGCGCCTGTTCAAAAGCAACTCGCTTGGAATCTTCGTCGCGCTTTCGCCAGCGGAGTTCGGGAGGGCCGAAACTCGGCAAAATCCATCGTAGTGCCATTCGCTTATCGTTCAGCCCCATATCGCCTGGAATTCGGCCGCATCGCATGCGCGATTCATCCAGGATCAGGGTCATGCGCCGCTCCGAGTTCGCCGTCGACTTTGCAGCGGCCGCAAACCCGCGGTCCGACAGTTCGTCGAGACTTGCCGCCGCGAGCAGGTTACCGGCGAGCCCACCCGCAGCCATGTGCCCGGCAGCGCGCGACCGAGCAGGCATCATGGCTGCGACCCTTAAGCACGAGGGCCACAAGGGATGGTTTCGGCCGTGCTGCTTTCATCCGGCCCGCACGGGGTAAGAAGGATCCCCTGGAGCACTAACCTTCGGGCTGCTAAGACAAGGAAGCTGATCGCTGACCTAGCCCTATGTGGGTGTGTTCTGGCGGGCCGATAGGGCCGAGGAAACAGGCGCGTAGTTAACGGCGCAGAGGGCGTCGTACCCGATTCAGCTTGGCTGATAGGAGCCCGCATAAGCTCGGCTGTCCGGCCGGACTATCACCGAGAGCCGCAACACCACGAAAGCAACGTCGTAGAAGGCCTGAGGTCGAGGCTGCTAGCCCCTCTTGTCAGCCTTCGACTTGAGGAACAGGCCGAGGCGCAGGGCCATGCGCTTGACGGCACTGGGCGTGCGCCCGAGCTGCTTTGCTGCCTCTTCCAGCGAGATTGAAGACTTCGCCAACTCCATGAGCCTGCGGTCTTCCTTGAATGACCAGGGCTTGCGCGCCATAACCGGAATGATCCTCTTCGCATCAACACAACGACAAAGCCGCCAAGCGGACCCATTCGCTCAGCGGCTTTGCTTGGGTGGGGCCGAGCCTTGGGGGAGCCCGGTGTGAAGAATGCATAGGCGATCTGAAAAAGCGCGCAACAAGCACTGCGAATTAAGCTAACCGCTCAACCTTACCTGGGGCGAAGTTAGTCCTCGGGGTACCGTACAACCACGGGAGTTGTCGGTGAAGCTCTGCCCGCGCGCAGTTGGCCTTTGGAGAATTTTCGAAAGCGTCTCAATCTACGTGATGGGTCATATGTGCGCTCAGCCCGGCAGTCGCGGCCGGCCGACATCGCAGCCACAATGGAATACTATGTGCTCGGAACCGCTGCGCGAGTAAGAAACACCAGATGAAAATAGATTTTGGCACTGTGGTTGTGCTGGTCGTGGCGCTTCACGCCTGGAGCGGGCGGGGACGGGCTAACGACGAGGTGCCCACACCTCCAATTGCCAGGGACAGGCCAGCGGTTCTTCTCCCGACAGTTTGGTTTCGCGTGAGGACTGGAAGCGCTGGACTGAAAACGCGCGCAAGCGCGCCAAGCAGGCGCGTCGGGACTGGCAACTCAATGCGCCGCACTGCCCGATCCGCCGGAGAAGATTGCTACTGAGCGTGTGCTCCGTGACGATACGTTGCAGCCGGGAGATATCGTCTCGACAGACAAAGGTTTCTTTCAGTATCGCGGACGATCTGGAGCAGACGGCGAGAGCGCGGATTTCGTGCCGATAGCTCGGGCAAGCTTGATTGCACGACAGTTCTTCCGCGTCGCGCTCTTGTGTTGAATGCCACCCAGCGAAGCGCATCGAGTCGTCGCCTCGAATTTTCATCGTCGCAACGAACTTGACAGAGAATTGTTCCACCACACGTGCAGCAGCTTCGCCGTCTGTTTCTGGATGATTATCCTTCTCTCACTATGATACGCGTCACGAGACCGTCGAATTCATTCGGCTATGATCACGTAAACGAACAGGGTGAATTCGTAGATGCTTCAAAAAACCTTGGCGGCAGTGCCTTTTACCAAAATTCGAGAACGGGCGTTCGAAGGTGCTTTCTTCAGCGTGGCGTTGGTCGCGATGGCAGGCTGGCTCTATTTCATAACACTAGTGCTGGTGAGATTGGTCGTGTGGCTCCTCGGTTGAGCGCACGCGAATGATCGATCCTCAACCATGTTGCTGCCTAAAATTTCTCGCGCCTGACGACAAAATCAGCAGCATTCATCATCATGTCGACACAACTGCACGATGAGATCTGCTGCGTCTGGGAAGGAAGCGTTCCGCAATGGAAGATTTCCCAATGCCAATCTTGATCGTGACCGTGTTCCTGATCTTCTTCGCCGGCTTCGGCGTTGGCTACGCCGTGCGCGCTTCGCGATCGCGCAAGCGCAAGCACATCCGCCAGCTTTACGCGCCCTACGGGCCCTCTGCAGCACGGCCAGCGACGCGGCGTGCCTTCTGAAGGTGTGAAATCCAAGTGAGATCCTGTCTCGGTTGGCATGTATGTGAAGAACAGACGATTGAGGAGGGCGGTGAGGGAGGGTAACCACGTCGGGTTAGGTTAAAAGGGGAGCCGCCGTTGTTTGCCGGGTTGGTGTGGCTCGGTTGCCCATGGTTTTTTTTCAGGCAGTGATTTGCATCCGCGTGTGTTGAATTGGAGTTTGAGTTGATGATTTGGCTCGCTGTTTTGGCGGTGCCTACTGCTGGGGCACCACTTTTTGCCTGGACCTTTAGCCGCTGGCTCGGCGCGCTAACCGCCCCCTGGATCGGGGGAGAGGCGGCGGCGGGTCATGAATGATCTGAGGAACAATGCGCCGGGAAGATACTTCGTGTTTTGATCGGCCTCACGTTGGAAGAGACATTCGAGTTCGAACGGCTGGATAGCCAGCCGTTTGTCGCAGGCGACAATGACCATCGCGACGGGCGCGTCCTGTGGCCGGTGGGGGTGAGCAGCGCTGGCAGGAGCTGTATGCCAAAGACGAGGGCGCTTGGAAGGCCTGGTTGGCGCAAAAACGCGGCGAGGAATTTAAGGGTTTAGCCTTTGTTAACCATCGCGGACCCATTTTCTGGTCCGGCTTTCCAACCGGAAAATGAACGCATGTTTCAGCTGTTCTTGCGGGCTCGGACCTACAACTTTCTGAGAGGCCATATGGGCGATCGGGAATTCCGCGCGCGCTCATCCGAGCGCGACATGGAAACGGATCGCTCCCGCATCGAATCCATTATGGTCGCGATCGAAGATGCCCTGCAGGCTGCCGAGCGGGAGCAGTCGGGCCTGAATCGTCGCGTGGAGGACGTGCTGGCGCGGGCTGCCGTGACGCTAGGCAACGGTGACGACGAATATCTGGAGCGGGAACACCTAGACAACCATCATCAAGATCTCTTCGATAAGGAGATCCTGAACGGCCAGCGTCGGCTCAAGGAGCTCGATTCCTCAATCGGCCACTTCAAGTTTTTGAGGGCGGCGATGCTCACTCGGTTTCCGGACTACAAGTTGCCGGAAGACGACAATATCGCACCAGGCACACCGAGCTAGTTGGTCCAAGCGGCTGATCCGGTCCGCAGGCAGAGCTTGCGCGTGAAAGTTGTCAGAGAACCTGTTCGAAACAGAGTATGACTGCCACTCCGATCGGAATTGCCCTCAACGGGGCTCATTTCTCGCCGTACGCCGCAATCGCCTCTCTTCGTTTTAATGGATACTTCGCTTCGGCGTATCCGTCCGGCGAGGACCCCGGGCAGCTGAGCTTGCGGAGTTCCGGTGTTTAAGGTGGATGGAGCAATCCGTCAGATCTTAGGGTGTCAATCGCTTCGTCGAGGGTGAGGCCGCGATGCCGGCAGAACCACTCTCCAGTGTGCCGGTGCCACTGGATATCGAAGCGGTTGCGGCTGATCCAGTCGAGGCGAGCGAAGGGGGCGTCAAACTCTTCGCCGAGATTCTCCGGGAAGCCGGAGCGGTAGCGTTGAACGAAGCGATATTTGGTGCCGTGCCACTTTCCCAGGATATCGATGGGGTAGTTGAACTGCGTCGGTCGGATAGTGGGCAGGAAGCGGGGCCTCAGAAAGTCGTCGATCAGCTGCTGGCAGGCGGCCGTCACCGCCGATTTATCTGCCGCGGACAGACCGCTTGCTCTCATGTGTCCTCGGCTCACGCTGCTTCGATATGGCTCGGCATTGGCTTTCGCCAATTCCACGGCAGAAGCTCATCCAGCCTCTGGATAGCATGATGATGCGCGCGAGCACGTCGGCGAGCCAAGCCTGTGGATCGATGTCGTTGAGTTTGCAGGTAGCAACAAGGGTGTAGATGGCCGCCGCTCGCCGGCCGCCCTCATCGGAGCCGGCGAAGGTCCATTTTTTCGTCCCACGGCGACCGCCCGTAGCTCACGGTCGGCAGCATTGTTCGACATGCAAAGCCGTCCGTCATCAAGGAAGCGGGTAAATGCATCCCAGCGGCTGAGGCAGTAATTGATCGCCTTGGTCGTGTCGTTGTTCCTGGAGAGCTTGGCGCGCTGCTGGCGCAACCACGCCTCCAGCTCGACGATCAGAGGGCGGCTACGCTCCTGGCGCACACGCAAACGTTCCTGCGCAGCAAGACCGTTGATTTCGCGCTCGATAGCGAACAGGACATCGGTGCGCTTGACCGCCTCCGCCGCGATCGGCGCCTTGGTGAGCCGCGCGAGGTCAAAGAACTTGCGCCTGCCGTGCGCCCAGCACGCGGCCTCGATGATCGGGCCGCCCTTGCGATTGGTCTCGTAGAGCCTGCCAAAGCCGGCGTAGGCGTCGGCCTGCATCAGTCCGGCATAACCCGCCAGATGTTGCTCCGGATGCGCACCGCCACGATCGGGCGAGTAGAAGAACACGGCCGCCGGCGGATCTGGGCCGGCAAACGGACGGTCGTCGCGAACGTAGGTCCATAGCCGGCCGGTCCGGGTCTTGCCCTTGGCAAGGACCGGCACCGTGGTGTCATCCGCGTGGATGCGCTCGGCTGCGAAGACATGGCTCCGGATCGCATCGACCAGAGGCATCAGCGTTGCCGCGGAGGCACCCACCCAGTCCGCCAGCGTCGATACGTCGAGGTCGATGCCTTCACGCTGGTAGACGTCGCTCTGACGATGAAGCGGCAGGTGCAGGCCGTACTTGGCAAACAGAACATGGGCCAGCAGCTTGGGCCCTGCACGCCCGCGCGCAATCGGATGCGAGGGGGCCGGCGGCTGGGTAATCGCTTCGCAGGCCCGGCAGACGAGCTTCTCGCGCACGTGCTGGATCACCTTCCACTGGCGCTGAACGAGCTCCAGCGTCTCGGTTACGTCTTCGCCAATCTTGCGCAATCGGCTGTCGCCGCAGCATGGGCAGGTGGCTGGCACCGGATAGACAAGGCGCTCCCGCGGCAAATGCTCCGGCAGCGGCCGGCGGGCTGGCTTGCGGCGCTCGAACGATGGCACCGCAATCTTCTCGGCTGCCATCTGCGCCGCAGTCTCAGCTTGCGCCGCGTTCTCCTCCAGGTCGGCAAGCTGTAACTCGAGTTGGTCCAGCAACGCGCCTCGCTCGGAGGACTGCCCGAACTGCTCATGCCGCAGCTTCTTGATCGTGAGCTTGAGCTTCTTGATCAGCAAGCTCCCCGCCTGGGCCTCGGCTTGCGCGGCCAACCGGGCCGCTCGCTCGGCGCGCAGCATCGCCTGCAGCGTGGTCACATCGTCGGGAAGAGAATAGTCGCAATCCACACCCGCACGCCCGACGCAATGGGGATCACCGTGGGCGTCCATCTGCCAGCGCCGCCACGGCGGCCTTCAGCGTCGCCGCGTCGACCGTACCCGTGATCCGCATCCGAGCCCCGGCAGCAAACTCGATCTCGATCGACCCGCCGCTGCTGGTCGGCGCGAGTGGACAAGGCGTCGGCCCTGCTTCCGCGACCACCATCGCGGGTACGAAGCCAGGGAGATCGGCGGCATTCTTCGGCTCAGGCCGAAACGACCGTCGCCATCGCAGCAGCAATGAGCGCGAAACGCCATACCGCCGCGCGGTTGCCGCGACCTGGCGCGACGCCTGTAAGCTCTCCAGGACGATCTTGAGCTTCTCATCCTCGGACCAGCGCCGTCGCCGGCCCGTGTCCACCACCTCAAGCCGTTCGACTTGGGCACTGCGCCTATCACTGTCCATAAGGACAGTTCTCAACAACACGCCTCGCTCCGCAAGGCGGCCCTCACCGGATGGATACGCTTCGGCGCTGTAGGAGAGCCAGCTGGATGAAAGTTCCGCGCGCGGAACGGTAAACAAATTTGGAGCGGTTGAGCAACGTGATGTTTAGATTGTATCAGGTTCCTATCGGACCCGAGTCCCGTTCCGAGTGAACGCACTGCCTTCTATAAATTTTTTTAAGCGGAACGTCAGGCTTGACGCCTACCCGTCGAAACAACGACGGAGGCGAACTTGCAAAAGAGTTTTGATGTTCAGGGCTTTGGAGCTCTTTCTGAATGGAACGGTCAGTTCAGCAGTACATCTGCCACGGATGCCTTTCAAACAATGGCGACGCTCGGAGCGAATTCGACCGAGTTGACTGCTCGCATCTGGACTCCAAATGGGAATAGCGACCAGGTTCTCGCTGATGCCGCGACCACCGAGAGTGATGCCAGTCTATTAGCGGGCTTCCAGGCCGCGCATGCGGCCGGTTTGTCGGTTGTATTCAAGGCCGCGCTCTCATCCTTTGACCACACACCGAGCTACTCTTTGGCCCCGACCGACGTGCGGGCTTTCTTCGCATCCTATCAGGCCGAGATTGTTCACCTTGCGAGTATTGCGCAGTCGGCAGGCGTCGAGACGTTCGATATTGGAAACGAGATGGGGAGCCTCTCCGGAGCGCAATATCTTCCTTATTGGACTGATTTGATCAACGCGGTCCGGAGCGTCTACCAAGGACAATTGACCTATTCCGCCGCAATGGATGAGGCCTCCAAGGTCGGGTTTTGGGGGCAGCTCGATACAATTGGAGTCAATGCTTATCCGTCGCTGACGGCCAATAGCTCGCCCACTGTGCAGGATCTGGTGCATGCCTGGAATAGCGTTCCCGTCAACCCCTACTACGCGTCCGCATTTGAATACCGATCGCCGGTCGACTTCCTCCATACGCTTTCCGAGCAGTTCGGAAAGCAAGTCCTTATGACCGAAGTCGGGTATCGAAGCATAGACGGAACCGCGATTGATCCCAGCGTTTGGGGAACAACTGGCGCGGAGAACGACAGTAGCCAAGCCGACGCCTACAATGCCTTTTTCCAGGTATGGTCTGCTCAGGGAGGAAGCTGGTTCAAAGGTGCCGAACTTTGGCAGTGGGACTTGAACAACCAGTTTTCACCGACCGGTTATTCAGTCATGGGCAAACCTGCTGAAGCCGTGGTTTCAAGCTATTTTCACGGCACCGGATACGTTCCAAAACTCGCGGTTACCGCTTCGGCGATTGCCGATGTGATCGATGTCGGTAACGGCGGAGCCAGTATACAGGCTGGACTCGGCAACGACGTCATTTTCGGCGGGTCGGGAAACGATACGATCGTCGCCGGTCCGAGCAGCGTTGGACCGCTTACGTCGACCACAATCACGTTAACCGGATACGGCTCAATCGTGAACGGCGTCGGCGCGCAGGCACAGGTTATGGTTAATGGCAAGGCGGTGTCCGGCCTTCTTGAATTTAAGCCTGCGCTCGACCCGTCCGGCTATCAGACCTACACGATATCCTTCCCCAATGCCGGCGTAATCAGCAGCCTTGATATCGGCCTCTACAATGCGAGCCCGGGCCGCGCCCTGCACCTGAAAGAGATTTCAATCAATGGAGTCGAGCTGCATCCGGCGGACGCCACCAACAACAGCGCTCCGGGCTCGTTCGATCTCTATGTATTTTCCATTCACGTCGACACGACAAACCATCAGGATTGGTTCTATGGTTCGGCCACCGATAACGACACCGTGTACGGGGGACCGGGGAATGATACAATCACCGGCGGTGCCGGAAATGATGTCATCGATGGAGGGGACGGAATCGATACGGCGGTCTATGCCGGCAACGTTGCCGATTACCGGATTGAATTTAATGGCGATCAAATTTTGGTCAGCGATGGGGTCTCAAATCGCGACGGTAGCGACCAGCTGACAAACATCGAGTTCTTGAGGTTTGCAGATACAACGCTGGACGTCGCTAGGCTGAGGTCAGGCGCTGGAGTTCTCGCTGCAGGGGATCGGCTGCAGGTTCAGGCGGTGGACTCGGCTGGCGCTCCGACTATGGAAGTGATTGCCCATGCTGACGGCTCACGCGATGTGTACACATATGGAGAGGTAGGCAAACCATATTCGTCCGAGCACGATCTGGTGGCTGCAAATGGCCTGACGATCCTCCGCGAACAGTTTCGTTCTGATAGTACACTGTACTACAAGCAGGTGACCGATCCGAACGGAGTCACCACTTTTGATCAGTACGATCAAGCGGGCCACCTCGTTCAGGGAATCGTCAAGGCCAGCGACGGTTCTTCACAGCAGTTCACATACGATTCTAGCGGCAACGTCGTGAGCGAAACCATAGCGCATTTGGATGGCACGCGGGACGTTTACGATTATGGCATTGCAGGAAAAAGCTTCACCTCACAGCACACAATGACGGATGCGTCCGGGCATAGCGTGCTGGTCGAGCAATTCCATTTGGATGGTACATTATTCTATAGGCAGGCGACGGACTCGAGCGGGGTCACGAATTTCGACCAGTACGATCAGGCGGGTCATCTGGTTCAGGAAACCGTCAAGGCCAGCGATGGCTCTTCCCATCTGTTCACGTATGGCTCCAGTGGCAACGTCGTGAAGGAAACCATTGCACATCTGGATGGCACCCGGGATGTCTACGACTATGGCATTGCAGGAAAGAGTTACACCTCACAGCACACAACGACGGATGCCTCCGGGCATAGCGTTCTGGTCGAGCAATTCCATTTCGATGGTACATTATTCTATAGGCAGGCGACGGACTCGAGTGGGGTCACGAATTTCGACCAGTACGATCAGGCGGGTCATCTGGTTCAGGAAACCGTCAAGGCCAGCGATGGCTCTTCCCAGCTGTTCTCGTACGGCTCCAATGGCAACGTCGTAAAGGAAACAATAACGCATTTAGACGGCACCCGGGATGTCTACGACTATGGCATTGCAGGAAAAAGTTACACCTCACAGCACACAACGATCGATTCCTCCGGGCATAGCGTGCTGGTCGAGCAATTCCATTCCGACGGTACACTGTCCTATAGGCAGGCGACCGACTCAAACGGGAGCACGACGTTCGACCAGTACGATCAGGCGGGCCATCTCACGCAAGAGCTGGTCAAGGCAAGCAATGGTTCTTTCGATCAATTCGTATTTGACGAACAAGGCAACTTGGCAAAGGAGACGGCGCAGCATCTTGACGGAACGCGCGAAGTGGACACGTTCTACGCGCCCGGAAATCCATATCTGGCGCGGCACGACGCTTTGGACGCGCAAGGACTTACAATACAGACAACCGTAGACTATGCGGCAGGTGGGCACGTCATGACCGCCAACGTGGCCGGAACAGCTATTGTGGCCAGCTCAGGCAACGATGTGATGAACAGCGCAGGAGGAGATACGTTCGTCTTCAAAATGGCCGCCGGCATCCATCAGATCAACCATTTTCTGGTTGGGGACGCACCGGAACATGACGTTCTTCAGATCAGCAAGTCGATCGCGACTGATGTGTCTCAGTTGAACATGCATCTGTCGGACCAAGGTATGGTGATTGACCTTGGGCACAACGCAACGATCCTTCTGGCCGGCATCTCGATCAATCCCACCGCACACGATTTCCTGTTCGTGTAGCGTTCGTATGAACTCCAGCTTTTTCGACTTGCAAGAGGCGAAGGGATGACCCGGTTGCCAAACAACGCGAGGATGCCTTGCCTAGTCTAAAGCGACCGCCCGTCCACTCAATATTCGAGGACGCCCTGCGGGTACCTGGGATTAGCATAGCGAACGTAAGTCCGCGCCGGTCCATATGAATAACGCGGCTCGTCTCTCGTGCGCGGGTCCAACGTATAGGAATAAGATTGCTCGAGCGATCGGTGACGGACATGCACCTCGGTCGCGCATCCGCAGCGAGGGCCGCAATACGGATTGAGGCCACGGTCAATGCGCAGAACGCGCTCCGCGCGCTCCTGCAGCGGAATGACCGGGTAATCGGCCGCGAATGCCGGCACTACAAAGCAGGTCAAGCTTACAGCAAATCCGAGAACGCCGCGAAGAGATTGCATAGCCATATTTCCCAACTGCCCTCGACCTTAGACGTTTCAGCCAATTCGGGCAATATGGTTTATCTTTGCCGGATCTTTCATCTACCTTCGTCGCGGCTTAACTGCGCAAAGTCCTCGTGAATGCCGGATCGATCGCTTGGGTGGCCTCGTCCAGGAAGGCCCGGCCGCGGCTCGAGGCTCGGCGATAAGCGGTGACGACCGCATCCTTCTGAGCGGGCGAACGCGTCAACATGATGCGCACGTCTCCCTGCGCGAGTTCCTTCAAGTCGGGATCGACGACCGCATCGAAGCGCGTCACCGCATCTAGCCGTGCGGGCATCAATCGCGCGTCATTTGGCGCTGTCAGATAGGCCATCCGCAGCGCCTCCACCATGGTGGGACTGTTCGGGTCGTGCTGCATCTCCAGCAGGGCGAGCGAGAGCCAAAGTTCAGCTTCGTAAGGTGCAAATGAGAGGACGCGTTTGAGGTGCATCCGCAACGGCTCATCGTTAGGAGCCGCCGCTCCGCCGGGCCGGACCTTCCGAATGGCGATCAACGATGCGCGAAGGACCTCATTCGCCTCGAGATCCGAACGAAGTGGAAAGAACAGTGTGAGCCAGGTCGACCCGGACGGAGCGGCCGGACTGCTTCCGGGCAGACCCCGCGGAAACTCCGGACGATCTAGCGCCGTCGCCTCGGCGACGAGCGAGGCGGCCCCATAGCTGCCGGTCGCGAGCGCAAGGGCGATCAGCACGATACGGGTTCGACTCGATGAGATCATTCGGTTCTCCTGAAACGTGTCGTTCACAGAGCAAGTAGCCGATTGCCTTGAATTGTTAAAAGAGTGAGGTTGCCCGTCGCATAGGCGCCCGTGTCGATGTTGATGCGATTGGGGCGCCGATCGGGCTGTTGGACAGGTGTATGACCGTGCACGATGTATTTCCCAAAGTTCTGATTGCTTCGCAGAAATTCATCGCGAATCCACAGCATGTCGTGCTCTTGCTGCTTGGCTAGGGCGACGCCCGGCTTGACGCCAGCGTGAACGAAAAAGAAATCGCCGCATACAAAACGCGGACGGAGGTTCTTCAAGAAGTGCAGGTGATGCGGCGGAATGGCTTGCGCAAATTGTCGCACCAAGTCCGCTTGCTCTTCGGCGTCAGGGTTCAACGATGACGGTCGCAGGCCATAGGAGACCAGCGTCTGCAGCCCGCCAAACTGCTTCCAGTCCTGCAATTGGGACGCGTCATCGAGGACGTCGAACAGGAACGATTCGTGGTTGCCCTTTAGAAAGACCGACTCATGCTTTCGGCTGCGCTCGACGAGGAGCGCAATGGTGCGATTGGAGTCCGGGCCGCGATCGATGTAGTCGCCTAGGAAGACGTGGATCGGGCGCATCGAGCCGACGGTTGCGAGGTCCTTGTCAATCACGGTGAACATTTGCTGAAGCAGGTCGGCGCAGCCGTGAATATCGCTGATGGCGTAAATGCGAATGCCGGCCGGCAATCTCGGTTTTTCGGATCTGGATTTTGATCGTCGCAATGGCAGCATTTGTCGAACTTCTTGGGTCTCTTTCGGACCTACCCGTCAGAACTCGAACAGCGCGTATGTCTTTGTATAGTAAACAAATTGCTCAACGGGTACGTCGCTTTTAGTTCAATTTGATGGATCAAACTGACCAGAATCTAAAATCGTTCCGGCTAGCTTTCCACCCGAAGAGAGATGTGGGGAGCAATGCATGCGCAAGTTTTCAGTCTTGGCCGCGGTGGCTATCACCGCGACGCTCAGCTTGTTTCAGTCGGCGCATGCCGGACTGCTTGGTATGCCGATGGGACTTCAATCGGCGATCCAGCATATCAAGCTCGAAGCGCCCACCTTGCCGCCGATGTCATATACGCAGTTTTGCTTACGCTACCAGGATGAATGCCGCAAGCGGCCGATCTTCCGGGGTGGACCGGTCAAGCTGACCGAGGAGCGCTGGGCCGATCTCAAGGAAGTCAACCAGGTTGTCAACCGCGATATCGCTCCGGAGAGCAACGAACTCGGTCTTGCCGGGGAGAAGTGGCTGATAAACCCGTCGCGCGGCGATTGCAACGACTATGCCGTAAGCAAGCGCCATGAGCTACTGGCGCGGGGCTGGCCGGCGAGGACGTTGCTCCTCGCCGAGGTCGTTGTCAGCTCGGGCGACCATCATCTTGTGCTGGTGGTGCGCACCCGGACCGGCGACCTCGTCCTCGACAATCTCAATCCCCAGATCAAGCCCTGGGGGCGCGTGCCTTATCGCTGGGTTCGTGTGCAGCTTCCGAGCAACCAAAAGCTATGGGCGACCGTTGCGGCCCGTGGCGTTTGAGTGCTTTGGCTAGCCGTCGCCGCCCTTGGTGCGGCCTTCGGTTTGTGAAAGCCCGAGGCCGATTATGACCGCCGTTGCAATCTGCGTTGTCAGTAGAAGCAAGCCAGAATCGCAGAACGCCCCGCAGAGCAGCGTCAAAATGGCGGCAGCTGCAGCGGAGGCATAGAAAGAGTCACGCCCGCGTTTGACTGCGCCTACGAACAGAGCAGCAGCTACCAGCAGGCCCAGAACCACAAGCACTGCCATCGCCGGAAGACCCCATTCGAGAGCGATGGAGATCGCCGTCGAGGGCGGAACCGGCGCCGGAGTCGCCGCGAGATCCCAATAAACTTGCGTCAGCAATGTGAAGCTGCCGACGCCGTTGCCGAGCCAGGGCGTGTCGGAAAGGGCGCGCTCTGCCGGCGGGAGCATCTCGCTATCTGCGGCCGCAAATCCGGCGATTCCGGCGGAGGGGGAAATCTGGAGGTGCGGGATGAGAAGGATGGTTGTGGGGCCCACGAGGATCACGAACAGCGTCAGTGACGGCCAGGCGCGCAGCCCAAAGCGCCGAACTACCGCAATGAATAGAATCGTAGCGCAGCCAAGCGCAATGGCGATCAAGAGGTTCGTAGACGCCTCGCTTGACGCCGACGCGAGCCCGAGCGCAACACTGGTCAGGCCGACCGCAAGCCTAAACATTAGCGGATCGAGGGACCACTGCCCCTGGTCGCGCCGACTCAGATGGCGTTCGATCGCCATGGAGATGACGGCGCCACCTGCGAGCACCGCCAGCGGGGCGACGGCAACAAAGGCCTCCGCCGGATGGGAGGTGATGCCGCCGAAGGCAGGCAGCCGACCCAGCAAGCGCACGAGCGACATGAATGCAGTCACGATGCTGAGCACTATCAGAGTTGTCTCGGCGCGCTGTCGATCGCGCGTCACGATTGCCGTGCCGGCCAACAGCGACAGCACTGCCAGGTAGTGGAAGAGGCCGCGCAGCGTGGATCCCGGGTCCAGCGTGATGCGCCTCCAAAGCGCAGGATCGTTCAGTGCGATCGATGCCGTCGACCAGATCGGATTGGTCAGGCCTGAGAACGGCAGCGGCATGATCTGGAGGAGCATCCAGGCGACGGGAAACAGCATCACCAGCGAAAATCGCTTGATCAGCCGTATCCCGGGCGCGACGTCGCCTTGCGCCCCGCTTGCGGCCGAAATTAGGATGATCGCGGCGGCGACCTCGAAAGCAGCCTCGGCGCGAGCACCAACGGTGATCGCGAATATCGGCATTACAGCGAGTAGAATGATCAGTAGGCGAAAGGCGATCGACAAGTCGGAAAACTTCAGGAGTGCGGCGCGGACCAACGCCAGTTGCTCAGCCGCCGGGGACTATCGCATATCGACGGCGTGACGCAAACTGGCCAAGTGCGGCTGCTTTCGTTGGACGCTAACCGATCGCGATGCGGGCGAATTAAATGGCGCCGTTACTGCCGCCTAGCGCATCGAATCGATCGAGCGCTTCCGAAAGAGCATGGCGACGGACGCAGTACGCGACGTTCTAGGCGTTCGCATCGCGGCAAGCGTGCTTCGCGTCAATAGCCCGAGGGCGTAGCCAAGCTGGGGCATGACGCCGATCAGCAGGGTGCCGCCGACCGCGCCCAGGAAATCGGAGCCGAGCGCGAGCATGAGCCCTAACCCGATCGGTATCGCCAGCATCGTGACGGGCACTATCACCCAGACGCGGAAAGTCCAGGCAAGGGTGGCACCGGTAAGAAACAGCAAGATGGCAAGCGGAAACATGTTCGATCTCCGCCGCCATCTTTCCATGGGGAGTCCTAAAAAAAGACTAAATCAAAAGGAGCAATCCTGGCTATCGCATCGCGCAACGGGCCGAGAGCGCGCGTAAGGCGCCTTGAATTCCGCTGATTGGCACGACACCGCGAATTGGATTCGAGCTTGTCGCGATTTCGACGGACAGTTCGGCTACAGTCTGCCAGTCACTCTCGGGAAGGGCCGATGCCGCGGTGGGTAGCAACAAGGCTTCGCCGTTGGCGGCGACCGTCGTTTCAAATTCCTTGCGACTCGTACCCGAGCTCAACGACACCTTCGGATGATCGCTGTGCGCCATCGGCTCCAGCAGGATCAGCATCACCTCGATGACGCCACTTCGACCGCAGCGAAGACTTAGACCGGCAAGGCCGGGATCGGACTTCGCCGAATCCACAGTATGCATGATCGAAACGCCTTCACCGCGGCCACCGGGCTCCGTCGTCACTACCAAGTGCCAGCCCTGGAGGAGTTGCGTCGTTCGAGTGGCGGACCTCAGTTGCTGGGAGACCGCGTCATCGCAGCGTTGCCGCTGGTCTGTGCTGGAGCCCGGAACGCAATTTTGCAACTGCGCTACACGCGTCTTGTCGGCCTGCACGCCCCCGCTGAATTCAATCAGAATCAAGGCAAGGAAAGTCAGAACGCGCCTCACTTTTGCCGATGACCTCTGTTCTGCCTGAAGGCGCTCGCCGGGCGCTTGACCTGCTGCCCATTCTATTGTTTCGATAGCATAAAAGTTGATCTATCGCATTGCGCAATTTTATTGCATTGCGGTCTCACCTATTGTTCTGTGGTCATTGGTTAACCCGTAATTACGTGTCGGAGGCGATTTTGATCCCTCAGAGTTCAACCAACAACGGCTCTTCCGAACGCGCGTCCCACAATGGACTGTCGGGGAACGTTGCGGGATCGCCCGATCCGGCGGGACCTTCTTCAAGGTCGGTCCGTCCGGGTTATACGCTCAAAATTCCTTACTCCGCGCTTCAACACGTGTTGGCCTTGACCGATGGCTTCCTGATCGTCTCTTCCGGCATCGTCGGGGGAGGGTTGTACCAGATAGTTGCCAGCGGAGAGTTTAGGAACGCGAACCAACTCCTCGGGGCCGGCCTCATTGCCGCGCTGCTTTACGTTCTGATTGGACAGTCCGCTGGCTTCTACGATCTTCGCGTGGCTTTCTCAAAGCGTGCGGGAGATATTGGTCGAATTTTCACGCAGTGGTCGCTGGTTAGCCTATTGCTGACGCTGCTCGCTTTTTTGATGAAGAGTGGCGCCGTGTTCTCCCGCGGCTCGATCATCTGCTTCGGGTTGCTGGCCCTCTTACTCTTGTTGGTGTGCCGCCGGTTCTCCAAGCGTCTCGTGGTGAGCGCCGTTTGCGAAGGTAAAGTGCAAGGCCGTCGTGCAATCACACTTGGAACCCGCGAAGAACTCGCCTCCCTCGACGCGGGTGAGCTGCTGGAACGGTTCGGACTAGCCGAGGTCGATCGGGTCACGTTTAGCAGCGACGGCCATAGCGGGTTCTCCATGAGCGCGAAGGAGTTGTCCTCCTTGGAGCGCGCGCTTGCCGTCGGCCGCGAACACAGCGTCGACGAGATCGTGCTGGCGTTTCCCTGGAACGATACACGGAAGCTCGAATTGGTCCGGGATCGATTGCGAGTTTCTCCCTTGCCTGTGCAGTTGGTGCCTGATCGGCGCATCCGCTCGCTCGCCGAAAATCCCTCTTTCAGATTGCGCCGTTCGCTCTCGATCGAAATCCAGCGCGGTCCACTGTCGCGCCTGGAACAATTATCTAAGCGTCTGGTGGACGTTGTCGGTGCCTCGCTCGGCCTGATTCTCCTCATGCCGCTGATGCTGCTGAGTGCGATTGCGATCAAGATTGACTCGCCCGGTCCTGTTTTCTTCCGGCAGCGACGCAACGGCTTCAACGCCAAGCAGTTTCCGATCTTGAAGTTTCGCACGATGACCGTGATGGAGGATGGCGCCTCGGTCGTGCAGGCCAAGCAGTTCGATCCGCGCGTGACTAAGGTCGGAGGCGTTCTGCGCCGATCGAGCATTGACGAGGTGCCCCAGCTCATCAACGTCTTGCGGGGGGAGATGTCGCTGGTCGGGCCGCGTCCGCATGCGCTCGCGCATGACGATCACTATGGGGACATTCTCTCGCAATACGCCTATCGGCATCACGTAAAACCGGGGATCACGGGCTGGGCCCAGGTCAACGGCTATCGCGGTGAAACCGCGCAGGTGGAGCAAATGAAGGGCCGGGTCGACTGTGACTTGTGGTACATCAACAACTGGAGCCTAGCGCTGGATCTAAAGATCTTGATGCGGACTTGCGTGGAATTAATCCGATCGCGCAACGCGTACTGAGCGCGCAAAGGCCATGCAGTGGCTAGCAAACCGGCTGGCAGGCGCCTTTTGGGGGCAAGCCCTTGCTCATTTCTTGGTCGAGCGAACCCATTGTCGCTGCGACGCAACAGCTACCCCTTATTTCAAGCCATCACCCAAATCGCGTTGACTCTATTAGACATTTCAACCAGCTTGCAAGACGCGTAAATTGTAAATGGGGACTAGGTTTGAATAAGGGCGCTTTCCGAGGGGCTCTGGCTTTGATCGCCATGTTAGGTACGGCAGGGTGCTCGATCATGCCGAGCTCCGGCCCGGAAGATCATGTCATCAAGAGCGAGATTACGAGGTCTGGTCCTGACTATGGTCTCGTGAAGCTCACTGCGCCTGTCGTCGATATACTGAAGGAGTATGGTCCCGGTGCGCTGGCCGGCTCATTCCCGGACCATCGCCCTCCACCCAGTATCAAGTTCGGTATTGGCGACGTCGTCTCGGTCACCATCTTCGAAGCCGCAGCCGGTGGCCTGTTCATCCCGGCCGAAGCGGGCGTGCGGCCTGGCAACTTTGTCCAAATCCCGAATCAGAATGTTGACTCCGCGGGCAACATCACGGTGCCGTATGCTGGCGCGATCAAGGCGGCTGGACGCACGCCCGGCGAAATCCAGCAGGACATCGTGAGGGCGATCGGCAATCGCGCCATCGAACCGCAGGTTGTCGTGGCGTTGATCACGCAAAATACTTCACTGATCAGCGTGCTCGGTGAGGTCAATACGCCGAGCCGCCTTCAGGCCAACGCCGCGGGTGAGCGAGTTCTCGATGCAATCACACGAGCTGGTGGGCCAAAGGGACAAGGCTGGGAGACGTGGGTGACGTTGGAGCGAGCCGGCAAACGTGCCACCGTTCCGTTCGGGGCATTGGTCTATCAGCCTGCCAATAACGTTTGGGTGCATCCTGGCGATACGATTTATGTCTACCGCGAGCCGCAGGTATTCTTGGCTTTCGGTGCGGCAGGCGCGCAGGGGCAATTCACCTTCGACATGTGGAAGATCAATATGGCGCAAGCGATGGCGAAGGCCGGCGGTTTGCTTGATGCACAGGCGGAACCGGCTGGCGTCTACGTTTATCGGCGCGAGCCGCGAGAACTCGCGGAACGTCTTGGTGTCGACTGCTCGAAGTTCGTCGGACCGCTCGTTCCGGTCGTCTACAACGTTGACTTCCGCGATCCGGCCGGATTCTTCCTTGCGACGAAGTTCGAGATGCGCGACAAGGACGTGCTCTTTGCGGCGAACGCCGCAACCGTGGATTCCGCAAAATTCATGCAATACGTGCGTGTGATCATTGCAACCGCCAACGACGCCACCGTCGCCGCCAACAACGTCCAGATATTGAGGATCAATTCACGCCTATGAAGGCCTGAATGGATATTCTGCGCCGCTGGTCAGAAATTGTATCTCTGATATTGCTTTGCTTTGCGGTTGCGGTGTCGCCATTACCATTCGGGTCAACCGAGCCGTGGGTGGCCGCTTGCTGGGTTGTCGTGCTCGGTGCAGCGCTGCTGCTCGCGCCAGTCGGGGAGCTTACCCGCGGTCGTAAGCTGCTCATTGGCGTATTCGCGATCTTCTTTGCTTGCGAGCTGCTGCTCGTCTACGCGCAGACATGCGCTCCTTTCGTCTGGATGGTGGGAGCGGCGGATCCCATCTGGCCGGAGACCTCGCGGCTCTTGCACGTGCCGCTCAGCGACGTCATTACGGCTGCGCAAGGGCGACCGTGGGCGGCACTTAGCGGCTCGCTTGTCGCGCTGCTTGCGCTGGCTTGCGGCTTCATCCTTGGCGCACGTGCTGCTAACGTCCGGACCCTGCTCAAGGTCGTGGCCTGGGCAGGGGTGTTCTATGCGGTACTCGGGATGGTTTCCTTTTTCGTCGATCCTTCACGGATCCTGGGGCGCGAAAAGGAGGCCTATCGAACGGTCCTGACGGCGACCTTCATCAACCGCAATACCGCCGCAGCGTATTTTGGCGTCTGCGCCGTGGTATGGCTTCTGTTCCTCTGCGAGAGCATCCGCCCACGTGGTACGGAGAGTCGCCTCGGCGACCTCATCATGCAGGCCTTACGAAGGCCGCGTCGTAGAACTATGGTCTCCTCGGTTATGCTTTTCATCCTCTGCTCGGCGATGTTCATGACCGGGTCGCGCGCCGGCACGCTGCTGTCCCTGGCCGCGCTGCTCGCAACCTTCATCGGCTTTTTCCGGGCTAATTTGGTATCCGGCCGGAGAGACTTGCTGGCCTTGCTCTGGGTAGCATTGCTAATTTTCGTACTACTGCAGGTGATGGGAACCGCAATATCAGCCAGGATCGAGGAGCAGGGCCTCACTGATCAGGGCCGCTGGGAAGCCTACAAATCTGCGATTGCGATCGTGCGCGCTCATCCCTGGTTGGGCACCGGCTTGGGGACGTTCGCGCTGGTGTTTCCGCAATTCCGCAGCGGCAATATCTCCGCTTGGGGGACGTGGGATCGTGCTCACAACACCCTGCTTGAGTTGGCGGACGAGGGCGGCCTGCCACTGGCTGTGCTAGTCGTACTCGGATGGTCGATCATGCTGATGGTCCTGCTGTACGGGGCTCGGCGCGAACGTCCAGTCTCAGGAGTCGCGTCCGCCTGCCTCGCGATCGCCACGCTTTCTATGCTTCATTCTTTGGTTGATTTTCCGCTGCAAATTCCAGGCTTTTCCATGTCCGTGTTTTCCTTGATGGGGGCTGGCTTGGCTCACTCTCTAGGTGAGGGCGGCCTAGACGCGTTTCCTGGGAAACGAGGCCGCGAAAGGCACAAAACTTAGGCAAGCCCCTTTACGATAACGCAGATTTGGCGAAATTTATTTGCTCCAATCGCACAACGGGTGTGGTAAAAAACGTTCAACGAAGCAGTAAGACAGAAGGACGGTCACATGTGGTCACCTGCAATGATCAGGCCGGTATTGCTCATCGCGCTGATGGTCGGCCCCGCCGGCCTCGCCGACGCAGCGTGTTATGGCCCGGATCAGCGCATTGATCCGCAGAAGGTAGTTGAGTTCAACAAGGATCCGGCAGCGTACGTGCAATCGCTTGAGGCTACCGGCAACACTTCTGCCGAGATCAGCGCACTGCGCGACCTCGTCGCATCTGATCCTTCGACCCTTTCAGGTGTCATCGGGCTGCTCAGCCGAGCAATCCCCAGCCAGCAGACCACCATTGGAACCGCGCTCGGCCAAGCAGTGAACATGTGTGTCATACCTGATCCGACTTACGCGGCCGATATTCAAATACAATTGGCGGCTGCAAAGTCGGACGCAGCCAACACGGCCTATGCGGCGGTCACGGGAAACCGCCCCATTGGTTCCGTCGCGAACGGCGGCGTTGGCGGTGGTCCCTCGACCGGTGGGGTCGGCGGATCCACCGGGGGAACGAACGGCTCAACGGGCGCGGGCGCAGTATTTCAGTCTCTCAGTACTGTTGGCGTTAATAATACTACCACGAGCTTCTTTGCCGCCGGAACCGGCAGCGCTAGCAGTGCTGGGTCCACGACATCGGCAGCAACGAGCGTGAGCCCGTAGCTCTGCCGGCCTTATCATTCTGCCCAATAGATCTCAGGTCTCTGCGGGCAATTCCGGGGACGCAATTGTGCTGCGGACGGAGCATTAATGCTGCAGATGGACAAGAACCTACAGCGTGAGCCTGATCGTCCTGGGGACTACGTCTCCGGCGGCGAACTGCTGAAGTCGTTAAGCGCATTCGTTTCGCGCCAGCTCCCGCTGATGGTGATCATCTGCGTCATCAGCTTAGCGCTGGGGTTTGTGTTTTACTTCACTACGCCCCAGCGTTTTACCGGAACCGCGCTGCTCATTCTCGATAGCCATAAGACCCAGTTGCTGCAGCAGCAATCGCCGCTTGGCATCGACGCGCCTGTTGACTCCACCGCGGTCGATAGCCAGGTCGAAATCCTGAAGTCCGAGAATGTGGCACTCTCGGTAATCAAGGACCTGCATCTGACGGAGGAGCCTGAATTCATTTCATCCGGAGGTCTCGTCAGCAATTTGATGCGGTTGATTCCGGGCTTTGACCAGCGCGAAGAGCCATCGGAATTCCAACTGACCCGCGCGGCGCTGGGACACTTCCAGGGCAATTTGAAGATCAGGCGTGTGGGTCTGACCTACGTCATCGAAATCAACTACCAATCGACCGATCCGCAACGCGCTGCGCGCATCGCGAACGCCGTTGCCGAGGCCTACATCGTGGATTCTCTGGAAGCAAAGTATCAAGCCTCCCGTCGCGCCGCCTCCTGGCTTCAGGACCGGATCAAGGAGCTGAGGGCCCAGGCCTCGACCGCCGAACGCGCGGTGGCGGACTATAAAGCCAAAAACAATATCGTCGACGCGGGCGGTCGCTTGCTGAACGAGCAGCAACTCGCTGAGATCAACAGCTCGCTGACGATCGCGCGCGCCCAGAAGGCGGAAGCGCAGGCCCGGTACGAGCGCATAACTTCGATCCTGCAGAACGAGAACACCGGTTCTGTAGTGAACGACCTGGCGACGGTGACCGATTCCCTTCAGAATCAGGTGATCACGAAGTTAAGATCGCAGTACCTTGATTTGGCTGCACGCGAAGCCGATTGGTCGGCACGATATGGGGCCTCGCATCTCGCGGTAGTCAATCTGCGCAATCAGATGAAGGAAATTCGCCGCTCGATTAATGACGAACTCCGGCGGATCGCGGAAACCTACAAGAGCGACTTCGAGATCGCCAAAGCGCGTGAGGAGTCAAACCAGAAGAACCTCAACGATTCAATCGCCCAGTCGAACGATACCGGTCAGGCCCAGATCGTCTTGCGGGAACTCGAGAGCAATGCCCAGAGCTATCGCTCGCTGGCGGACAATTTCCTCCAACTCTTCATGGTGTCGGTGCAGCAGCAGTCGTTCCCGATGACCGAAGCGCGGTTGATCACGAAGGCAACGCCGCCGGGGGGCAGCAGCTACCCAAAGTTCTCGCTGATTTTGCTGCTTGCCTTGCTGGGTGGCGGCGTGGTTGCCGTTCTCGCCGGCTTGCTCCGCGACGCAAGCGACAGGGTGTTCAGAACCCCGTCCGCTGTAGAGCAGCTGCTTGGCGTGAACTGTATTGCGTTGGTGCCGAACCTCGCCGCGAACGCCGATCGCAAGGGCAGGACCGTGTTTGGGTCCGTGCTCTACCGGTTATTTCCCCAACTTCAGACCGCGTCAGCCAAGGCTACATTGTCTGGTCGGCCGGACATCGATGTTGTCGATGAGGCCGGTTTGAAGTCTCCGGCTTCTGCACGCTTCATCTCGTATCGCGAGGGCATCGACACACAACTTCTCGATTTCCCGTTCTCGCGCTTCGCCGAAGCCTTCCGCTCCATGAACATGGCGGCCGAGCTCCACAATCTGAATGATTTGAACAAGGTCATCGGCATAACCTCCTCGTTGCCGAATGAAGGCAAATCCACGATCGCGACGTCATTTGCGCAACTGCTTGCGCATTCCGGCCTGCGAACGATTTTGGTCGATGGTGACTTGCGCAATCCTTCGTTGTCGGCCCGTCTTGCTTCGCAGGCAAGGGCCGGGCTGCTGGACCTCGTGCTTGGAAAGGCGTCGATCAGCGAGCTGATCTGGACTGATCCGAACACAAAGCTGGCGTTCCTGCCCTGCGTGGTGGACACCAGGCTTGCGCACAGCAGCGAAATCCTGGGGTCGCCGGCGATGCACAAGTTGATCCAGGATCTGAGAAATCAGTACGACCGGGTCATCATCGACCTCTCGCCGCTTGCCCCCATCGTTGACGTCCGGGCGACCAAGAAGATTGTCGATTCCTATATGTTTGTGATCGAGTGGGGGAAGACCAAAACCGATGTCGTTGAGCATGTCCTTCGCGAAGCGCCCGAAGTCTACCATCAGTTGATGGGCGTCGTGCTCAACAAGGCTGATGTTGCTGCGATGCGTCGGTATGAGCCACATCGCGGCGGCTATTACTACAACCAATACTACAGCCGATACGGATACGTTGACTAGTCGTGACCGCGCGTCTTTGCCTCGCCTTCATCGCTGTTTTCGCGATTGCGTGGGGCGTGATCTTCTGCCCCATCGCGGATTCGCGGGCCGAGGCCGATCGTGTTGCGCGCCGGATCGTGTTGGGCGAGGTCTTCAAGCCATCGGCGATGAAGAAGTTCGGATTACTCGCAGAGGACGCTGAACGAGAGCCGTCATGCGTTAGCAGCGCTATTCGCAGTGCAGCCATTATCCGCATCCGGCTCCTTGAGGATGCGATGGCCAACGCGGATCGAGCGGGCGCGGACGCTGCGGTCGGCACGTTGCAGTCCACCATCCAGCGTTCGCTATCGTGTTCCCCCCATGATCCTTTCCTTTGGTTCGTTCTCTATTGGTTAAAGACCATGCAGGAGGGATTCCAGCCGGAAGTGCTGGAATACTTGCGCAAGTCCTATGAATTGGGTCCTTTCGAAGGTTGGATCGGTGTCAAGCGCAATGGCCTTGCACTCGCCGTTTTCGAAGAGCTCCCTCCAGATCTCGCAGAGAAAGTAGCAGTCGAATTCTCGGTGCTCCTCAACTCGGGTTTTGTTGCCGAAATGGTCACCAATTTATGCGGACCGGGATGGCCGGCCCGTCACATCTTGGTTTCGCATCTCGGCGGTGTCAGGGACGTCTATCGGACGGCACTCGCCAACCAACTTCGCAAGAGTGGATGCGAGGTGCAAATCCCGGGCATCGAGCTCAAGGAGATACGCCCGTGGACTTGGTAGTTCGCCAGCTCATCCCGAATTTAGTCACGGTGAAAGTGCGGCCTTTTGGCGATTGATCGTTGAAAGGATGTCCTCGTTGATGGCTCCGGCAAGGTCGATCGGAGCGGAGAGGCGTCGCTGATGGATCAGGTCGGCCTGTGCGGTGTTCCATTGCAAGCGTGATATTTCCCCCAGACGAGATCCAAGCGGCCGAAGGAATTCCCGCTGGTTGTCCATCAGCTCCCGAATGGTGTCGGAATCGGTGGGTTCCGTGATAGCCTCCTTGAGGATCGGAATGCTCGCTGAATAGTCGTCATAGGCGCTTTCCCACCCTGCGCTCAGTCCGATCAGAAACCGCTTGATGAGCTCCGGATTATCGCGGAGAACGTCGCTCCTTGCGAAGTAGACGGAACCGGGAGCATGGACCCCATATTTCGCCGGATCGATCGAGTAGGCTGTCAGTCCCAGGCGCTTCAGAAGCGGCGCTTGATTAATCGAACCCGGCAGCACGTCGACGGTACCGTTCGCGAGCAGGCTGGGGGTGGGCGTCGCTTCTATCTCCCTGACGCGCGAGCGCGGAATGCGGTTTTGCGTTAGTAGCGCGGAATAGACGATCGCGGCGGAAGTTCCAGGCTGATAGGCGACCGTGTGTCCGACGAAATCGTCCGGCAGACGAATTTTTGAGCGGACGGTTGTATAGAAAACAATTGGACTGGACTGGTAAGCAGAGGCAAATCCAACGATTGGAACTGACCGCGCGCGTGCCAGGAGGAAGCTGTAAACGCTGACGACGCCAATCGCGTCGGGATTGGCCGCGACGTATTCGACGGCTTGCTCGTCGTTCAGATCGGCCGACACCTCGACCGCGATTCCTTCGCGCTCAAAAGCTCCGAGCCTTTTGCCGACCAGAACTCCTGCGGCCGAAACGTCCAGAGGGCCGCCGAAGCGGACCTTCGTGCTGAGCATCTTGCGCGCCGCTGACTGGCTGAACGCGCTGCGCGGGGCGACCGCAACAACGGCAACGACCGCCGCGAGGGCGATGCAGACGCGCCACGCGGCTGTCAACGGAAGATCAAACATGTGATTAACCGGGTGAGGTTTACCAATGACTGAAAAAGACTAGGAACTCGCCGTCACAAAGCGGCGCCTTAGAGGAATTCCTCCCGATATTCGTATCTGAATTCCCGGTGGGTATCGACCCCCAGGATGATCTCCTTCCGTGAATAGCCTGCCATCCTGACCGGCAAGCAGCCTCTCTTTTGGTAATAGCAAGTCTCAAGGTTGATCGTCTCGCCGCACTCGTTGGTGATGATGAGCAGGTTGTCGAAGATACGCGGGTTGACGACCTGGGCGCGCGACTCCCCGATCACCTTGATGCAAGGGGCTTTGGTCGCGTTATAGTGGCGTTGCGGCCAGCCATTCAGTGGAGCGCCAAATTTCGGCATATTGGTCAAGGGAGCCAAATCACCGGTCTGGCCCACAATTGGGGGAGATTGCAGACCCAATGGTGCGGTCGCCTGGGACCACGCGGGGCCGGTGGTGGCAAACAGCGTCATTGCGAGCATGGCAAGAAGCTGCCACGCAAACGCGCTTCCTAAATGGTCACCTGAATGTCTCAAGTCTGCCATACGATCCACACCGTGCCTTCCATAAATCAGGGTTGGGCCAAGCAGGCCTTGCCGTGCAACTGGGGCGTTTTTGCAGCTTGGGTGCTCGACAACACAGGCCGGTTGCCAAGGTGGCTCGCAAAAGAGAGCGAAGTGTGGTCAATTCGGCACGTCTTATGCATTGCACTTAATGGAACCAAGTCAGTTAACGTTGATTTGGAAACGCCGTTGCCCCGAGCGCCACGGATCACCCATCAAAGGCAGATGCCAACACCCCGATGAAGGTCCGCTATTCTCAGCTATCGGCAGCTTGTGATACAGCTTTTGCTGATTGCGTGTGATGATTATGGGTTGCTCGCGTGGATAGTCAAGGCTGGCCAAGGAAGAACGTGGCGACGATATGGGTGGACCATTCGCATATGGCGCGGCGGGCGAGCGGGATTGAGCGGGTGACCGCCGAACTTTTCGGCGATGCTTCGCTCGCGCCGCTCAGCTGCCAGCCCTTTCTCGCTGGCTCCGGGAAGCTCAGCGTCGTTTCCGCCCAGATGCTGGGACTGCCGGCCTGCGCAATCAAGAATCCGAACGATGTCTTTGTGTTTCCTGGATTTCCGCCATCTCCGATATTCTCGATGATCGCGCACCGGTCGGTGCTCTATGTTCACGATCTCTTTCTGCTGACGCGGAGGGAGCATCTGAATGCCGCCGGCAAATACTACATGGCGCCGCTGTTCGGTATGGCGATCAGGAATTTCCGGCACTTCCTGACGAACTCCGAGGATACAGCCCGCAAATTAAAATCGAGGTGCTCGCCGACTGCTTCGGTGATGACCTACCGGCCGCAGGCGAAGAATGTCTTTGGATTGGGTCTTGGCGATCGTGTCACGAGGCCGGCGTTAGCGGCGAAGATCCAGGCGGTCGCGGTGGGCACTATCGAGCCGAGAAAGAACATGGTAGCCGCGGCGGATATCTGTTCGGCGCTCTCGGAGCGAGCCGGACTTCCAGTGGAGTTGCACATCATCGGCCGTCGCGGCTGGGGCAGCGATGCCGATGAGCTTGCACGGCGGCCGAACGTGGTGTGCTGCACGGATTCCTCGGGGATGCGGAAGCGAGACAAATTATTGACGCATCGGACCTTTATCTCTGCGCTTCCTACGAAGAGGGCCTGGGGCTGCCTCTGCTGGAGGTTCAATATGCGGGGTTGCCGATTGTCGCGCCCGACGATGCCGTGTTCCGCGAAGTTCTCGGTGCTTCGGGCGTTTATGTCCAACCCGACCAGCCGAAGGACGCGGCGCGAATTATCGCTCAGGTTCTGGCCGACGCGAAGTGGCGGTCGATCGGCGCCGCCGCGTCAATTGCCAACGTCGCGCGTTGGAACGCGTTGGCGAACAACGATCGTGAGAATGTGATCGGCTTTCTGAAGGCGTTGGCTTCCGGCGCAAATGATAGCCCGCCAATTCGAAATCCCGCGAAGTAGCTTGCTGGATAATTGATGAGCATGTTTGGGCAAACCGTTTTTGCGGGGGCAATCCAGTCGACGGGCGCAGTTCCTCCCACCCTTGCTGTGATTGACGGTCAATCGGTCAACGTGTCGGGGATAGAGGACGCTGTTGGGCGCGTTTTCGATCGATTGGCATATCCGAGTTCGTTTTTCGTCTGTACCTTGAATCTGGATCATCTCGTCAAGCGACGACGCGATCCCGACTTCCGGAAAGCCTACGGAAAGGCTGAGATCGTGACGGTCGACGGCTTTCCTGTCGCAGCGTTGGCGCGCCTCACAGGTGCATCAATCAGCCGCGCCACCGGCTCCGATCTGGTACTGCCGTTGTGCTGCGAGGCTGCCGCCCGCAAGAGCCGAGTGTTCCTGATCGGCGCGACGTTACAGGCCCTGTGTGCCACAGCCCGGCGTCTCGTCGCCGCGCATCCAGAGCTCGAGATTTGCGGCGTCTATGCTCCGCCAAACGGATTCGACGCCTATTCGGAGGTGGCCGACGAGGCGATCGCCGTGATCCGCGAGTCTGGCGCCCAGATTTGCTTCGTCGCGCTCGGCGCGCCACGGCAGGAGATATTTTCCGCGCGCGCGATCAAGGAGACCAACAATGTTGCTTTCGTCGCCGTCGGTGGCGGAATCGATTTTTTGGCCGGAACCCAGATCCGGTGCCCCGCCCTCATCAGGCGGTTTTACCTTGAATGGGCGTGGCGTCTGATGCTGAATCCGCGTCGGTTGGGCCCACGATATCTTCGATGCGCGATGCTGCTCCTCGTGTTGCTTGTGCAGACGGGGATCCCGACAAACCGCGGCCGCGGGCTTAGCATTCGAAAGCGGAGCTGACTATTGCAACATAAGGTCTGTCTGATCCATCCGTTCGATCCGCGCGGCAACAAAGTCGGCGGCCTCGAAACTTATGTCAGGGATTTCATCACGTTTCATCCTGAAGATCTCGATCTTCTGGTCGTCGGCGTGGACGGAACGGGCGATCTCGAACTGGGTTCAATCGTCCCTCTCGAGTTTCGCGGGCGCCGATACAACTTCATGCCTATTCTGAGTTATCCGGAGAACGAGATGCATGAAGCCGCAAGGCGGTTGACGGCATCAATCACGTTTCGCTTCTTCTGGGCACTTGCCAAGTACTTCTGGCCGCTGCGATCACGCTTGCACGAGGGCAAGTGGTCCGTGGAGCTTCGCCGCATGGAATTCGCGGTGTTTCCCTGGTTGTGGCGCTTACCGTTCATCCAAATGCTGCACGGTGAGGGCGCGCCGCACCAGAAGATGGACTCACTTCTGCGCAAATACTGGTTCGTGCAGCGGATCAATGAGCGATTTGCGGTGTCCCGCGCCGCGAAGTTCCTGTGCGTGAACCCGAACATTACGGTGCGCGTCCGCGAGGAATATCCCAAGTTCAAGTCCAAGGTGGACACGCTGACGACCTGGGCAAACACCCGGTTCTATCAGCTGCAGTCGTCCAGGACGGATGATGGCGTCTTCCGCATCGTTTTCTGCGGAAGGCTCGATCACTTCAAGATGCCGCCTTTAATGTTCAAGGCCGTTGACGGCCTGCGAGCGCGACTCGGCGGCGGCGTGGCGTTCCACTATGTGGGGGCCAGCGATCCCGCGCGGTTTCCGGAGTTCGAGAGGATCCGGAATATCTCCGTGTTGCACGGATTTCAGGATGCCGCGGGCATCGCGCGAATTCTGGGTCAGATTGACGTTGGTATCCTGACCTCCGAGTTCGAGGGAATGCCGCGGTTTGTGCTGGAGACGCTCCGCTCGGGACGCCCGGTCGTTTCGATTCATCTTCCCCAGCTCGAGGAGGTCATTGAAGACGGTGTCAGCGGATACCTTGTACCGCGACTCGCGAACGAGGCCGACCAGGTTGATGCGCTGGTCGATCGTCTTGTCGCCATACGGAGCGAGATCCTTGATCGACGGCTCGATCCGGCTAGGATCAGTCAGAAGACTGACAATTTCACGCCACAACGTTTGCTGGGGCGGGTCTACCAGTATCATCGCGACATCCACAACGGAATCCGATGGACCGAAGCGGAGGCCCGGAGCGAGAGTCGCCAGATCTGTTTGATCCATCCGATGGACCCGCGCGGGCAGAAGGTGGGGGGCATCGAAACTCATCTCCGGCTGATGTTGCGCTATGCGCCGGCGGGATGGCGGGTGCTGTTTGTCGGTGTCGACAGTCGCGGCGATTGCAAGCTCGGCCAGGCGGTGTCCCTCGATATGGACGGCCGGAAGTTTGATTTCCTTCCGGTCTGCTTCTACGCGGAAGACAGGGTGCACGGTGCCGCGAAGACGATCGGCAATTCGATCACGTTCCAGTTTGCGTTAGGCTTATTGCGATATTTGCCCAAGATCAGGCAGGCTGTCGCCAAGTTGCCGACCAGCATCGAGCTGCAGCGATTTGAATTTGCGGTGCTGCCGCGGCTGCTTGGGAGGCCCGCGGTGCAAATCATCCATGGCGAGGGCTCGAAGGGCGACAAGATGGACTCGCTGATCAAGCGATATTGGTTCGTCCATCGAACCAACGAGGAAATCGCAATTCGCCTCGCGAATTCGATCGTCTGCGTCAACCCGAACATCATGCGCCGGCTTCGCGAGAAGCTCGGCGATGACCAGCGTATCGTGTGCATGCCGGTTAGCGTCGACACGGCGATATTTGGCCAGGCCGGATTCAATCTGACCGACGGCATCTTCCGCGTCATGTTCGCGGGCCGGCTGGACGAATTCAAGGACCCGCCGACGATGTTCAAGGTTCTGGCGGAGGTGCATCGCCACCTCAGGGGCGCTTTCGAGTTTCACTATGTCGGCACCAGCGACCCGCAGCGCTATGCTGAAGCAAGATTGATCGAGGCCTTCACGATCCGCCACGGCTACCGCACCGCGCCCGAAGTCGCCAAGATCGCGGCGCATTGCCATGCCGGCGTGCTAACCTCCTTCTTCGAGGGGATGCCATGCTATCTCTTGGAAATGCTGGCCGTCGGACGGCCGGTCATCGCCATTCGCTTGCCGCAGTATGATGCGGTGATTGTGGAGGGCGTCAGCGGTTACTTAGTCGAACGTGTCGCCGACGAAGAGACGTTGGTCGCGCTGCTCGCGGAACGGTTCGTCCATGCTTGGTCGGCGATCCGCGAAGGAGCGATTGACCCTGCCATGGTCAGGAGCAAGGCAATGCAGTTCTCGGTCGAGGCGCAACTGGACGATCATTTCGCCCGGCATGCCGCGCTTGAGGCGGGCCGCTTCGTCGCCGGTTCGAAGACTCCTGCGGCCTGGAGCCAATCCTCAAGCGGCGATGCAGGCGTCTCTACGCCCGCGCAGCCTGTGATTCCGAGCAACGCTGCAGTTGAGACGGTCGATGATCGCTGAAGAAGATTTCCGAGGTTTGACAAGTCGTCGGGCGGTCGTCCGTTCGCTGGCCGGCCTCGCGTCGCTGGCCGTTGCTCCGGCGTTTGCCGTGGAGCCAAACCGGGGCCAATTCGCGCTCGGGCTCCGTGAGCTTGCGACCGAGCGCGGCGTAGCGTTCGGTGCTGCGGCGGTATCGAACGTTCTCCGCTCCGATCCCGCCATGGCCGCGATCTATACGCATGAAACGACGATGATCGTCGCCGACTACGAAATGAAATGGGGTGTGGTGCGGCCTTCGCCCGCAACCTACGTCTACGACGGCGCGGACTATCTGGTCGACTTCGCGGCCAAGAACAACATCACTATGCGGGGGCATTGTCTCGCATGGGAAGAGTCCAATCCGGCCTGGATGAACGCTACAATCAACCGGCAAAATGCGGAGAAGTATCTCGTCGATCACATTGAGCGGCTGGTCGGACGCTATTCCGGTCGAATAAAATCATGGGATGTCGTAAACGAACCGATCTGGCCTGATCATGGCAAGCCGGGAGGATTGCGAGACGGCGTCTGGCTACGGACGCTCGGACCCCAATATATCGATACCAGTTTCAGGGCCGCGCGGGCCGCCGATTCATCCGCCATGCTGGTGCTCAATGAAGCTGCGACCGAAGTGACCTCGCCCGCAGGCCTTCGCACTCGCCAGCACTTCTTGGACCTACTCGACCGGCTGAAGCGGGACAATGTCCCGGTCGACGCGGTCGGGCTGGAATGTCATTTGTCGACTAAGTCCGCCTTCGATGGCAATGATTTCGGCCGCTATCTGACGGCTATTTCAGACCGCGGATTCAAGATCCTGATCTCGGAGCTCGACGTCTCAGATGCAGATGAGCCGTCTCCGGACATTGCGGCGCGCGACGACGCAGTTGCCAGACTTTATGACGCGGTAGCGCGGATTGCGCTGCAGAACCCGGCGACGGTAGCTATCCTGACTTGGGAGCTTGCCGATAAATACAGTTACATGCGGGAGGCGGTGCGCCCGGATGGCACGCATCTACGACCACTTCCGTTCGATCGCGAGTTGCAGCGGAAACCGTGCTGGCAGGCGCTGGCAAACGCGTTCTCCGCAAGATGATCGCCGTCGCACTGACATCCTGGAATACCGGGAGGCGCGCTGGCCTCGGTGGGCCGCTGTGTGTGTTGGACGCATGGCCGTGCGCATCCTGATATTGACCAGCGAATATCTGCCCTTGATGGGCGGGATCGGGACTTACGCGCGGGAGATGGCCGCAGCAGCTACCGAACTCGGCGCCGAGGTCACGGTGCTCGCGCCGGACTATGGCGGCAATTTCGACGATCGCGCCTCACCGTTCAAAGTGATTCGCTTTGCGGGGGGCAGGCACCGCGCACGGGAATTGCCGTCCAAGATTCGGCTGGTCCGCAAGCTTCTCGCCGAGCGTCAGTACGATATTGTTCATGCCGCTGATTGGCCGTTCTTCATTCCGCTCAGGCTGGCGCCGCGGCGCCCCGGCGAGCAACGATTGATCATGTTGCACGGGACGGAGATCAACGAATTGGCGGGCAGCTACAAGCGCCTGCTAGTACGGTGGCTGGGGCTGTTCGACGGCTGGGCGAAGATTGTCACCAACAGCGAATTCACGCGTCGCCTGCTGTTTGAGCAGTTTGGCGTGCGCGCGAAAGACAACGTCGATGCCGAGCCGCTGGGCGCGTCCGCCTTCTGGCGGCAAGCCGCGCGTCCGGCCGAAGCGACGCGCGCCGAGCTCGGTATCAGCGCTGACCGCTTGGTCCTGTTGACCGTCGGCCGGCTGACCGAGCGAAAAGGCCAGCTAACGGTGGTGGCTGCGCTGCGCCGCTTGCCGCCCGACGTGGCGCGCCAATGCTGCTATCTGGTGGTTGGTCCAGATTATGATGCGGAATTCACCCAGCGGCTCCGGAAGGCGGGTGCGGGCCTTGACCTCAGGATCATTGGCGAAGCGCCGGACGAGCTGGTGCGCGACCTCTATGCGGCGAGCGATCTCTTTTGCCTCGTCGGTGCCCCCGATCGATCGGGGCGCGTCGAGGGTTTTGGCCTAGTCCTGCTAGAGGCGGGCGCGCAGGGCTTACCGGCGCTGGCCAGCGCCACCGGTGGGGTGCCCGAAGTGGTGCGGGACGGCATCTCCGGTGTCCTCGTGCCGCCCTGCGATGCCGCAAGCACCGGCGCGGCGATCATGGCGCTGGCGCAGAAGCCGGAATGGCGCAGGCAATTGGGGGTCGGCGCGCACATCCTGGCCAGCGAATTGACTTGGCGCCGGTGCGCCTCGTCAACCTATGGTCTGCGCGGCCGGCGTGATGCTAGCAGCATCGGTTTCGCCGGCGTGACGACCACGTGACCTCACTTGGGAGTCACGCGCGCTGAGACTGCGGCATCGAGGACGGATTCGGTCTCCATCGCGGCGCGCGCCCACGAGAAGCGGTTGGCGTTCTCTAGACCTGCTTCAGACAGCCGTTGACGGAGCATCGGATCCCCCCTCATCCGGTCGAGAGCATCCGCCAGCATCTCAGGCTTGCCCGGATCGAAGAAGAGAGCGGCATCGCCCGCTACTTCACGCAGCACGGGGATGTCCGAGCAGGCGACAGGTGTGCCGCAGCTCTGTGCTTCCAGGATCGGTAAGCAGAACCCCTCATGGGTTGATGCCGAGATCATGAACATCGCGCCTCGGTAGGCAGCCACGAGCGCAACGTCCGACAGCGATCCGAGGCTCTCGATCGAGGTCTGCACACCAGCATCAGCGACGCTGCCAGCAAGAAGGCCCGCCTCGTCCCGGCCGACATGCGCGACGGTCAGCGGCCGCCCGCGCTCTTCGAGGATCTGAAGCGCCGCCGCGAGGCCGCCGGGATTCTTGTTGGGAGAGATGTTCCCGACCACCAAGGCATGAGCCGCATCTCTCGTCGAAGCGGGAGCGTCGGCCGGTTTCGCCGGCACCGCCAGCGCGCTCGCTTCGTGCACGACCTTGGCCTTGCCGGCTTGGCGCGGATAGTGCTTGCATAGATCGGCGCGCGTAGAGTTGGAAACACAAATCGCGGCCGTCGTCGCGCGAAGCGCCAGTGGGAACAGAATCCGCCACCACAGGCGGTGACGCCGGGGGTAATATTCCGGCGTGACATCGAAATAAAGGTCATGCACCGTGATCACCCGCGGCCAGATGGGCCAAAAGCCCCCGACTGGGTTGCAATTGAACTCGGCCACCGCGCCTGTCTGTCGCATCAGCTGAGGCAGTGTCAGCATTTGCCGCATCACGTTGTGAGGCAGGCTTCGGTGGTAGGGCAGCGTCTCCACCCGCAAATCCGACATCGTTAATGCGGCGGGCAGCTTGTCGGCTGCCCACGTGGTCGCCAGCACGTATTGGAAGTGATCGCGTTTGACTAGCTCTTCGAGCAGCGCGAACAGGTATCGCGTGATCCCCGTGATCCGATCAGGTGGCTCGAGCAGATGATTGACCAGGATGGTCCGTCGATTGATGTCTGGGGTTTTCAACAATGCCGGCCGCGCAAATTCCGTGAGTGATCCTGCAAGCGCCAAATGTGCCTCAATCGTGTGCACATTGCACCAATTTCTGATGCAACACGCGAACTCGGCCGGAAACTCACTGGCAAACCGTCATCTAGCCCAGTTAGGGTCAGCAAGAAACCTGCCGACGTCCGGATTAACCACTGAGGGCGGATGATGACGAAGTCCCAGCCATGTCGTGCTATTCGTCGTAGGCTATATACTGTGATTTTTTTGTGACGAGTTGAAGCACGTGCTGGAAACGATTTTGCATGGCCGAACGGGCGCGTGTCCCGCCGATGCCAAGCTTGGCCACTTTATCGCCCTCGAATGATGGGCATGTCGTGTGTCGCGGCTAATATGGAGTTCGAAGCGCCAATGACTGGACGAATTATCCCCCTGATTATGTGCGGAGGTGCAGGCACGCGCTTATGGCCCGCCTCGCGCGAGGTCCGTCCAAAGCAATTCCTGCCGCTATTTGGCGCGCGTTCGACCTTTCAGGACACACTGCTACGTGTGTCCGATCCGCAATTGTTCAATCGTCCGATCATCGTCACCAATACGGCCTATCGCTTCATGGTGCTGGAGCAACTGACCGAGCTGCGGCAGGAGGCCGACGTGCTGCTTGAGCCGATGCGGCGCGATTCCGGTCCCGCCATTGCGGCGGGCGCGGCGTTCGCGCAAGCGCGTGACAACGGCGGGGTGGTGCTGGCGCTTGCCGCCGACCATGTTGTGCGTGACGTTCCGGCCTTCCTTACGGCATGCCGCGACGGCCTTGTCGCAGCGCAGGACGGGCGGATCGTAACCTTCGGAATTAAGCCCGAACGCGCCGCGACCGAATATGGCTACATCAGCCCGGGCGCGTCGATTTCCGGCAAAGTTCGCTCGGTCAAGAGGTTCGTCGAAAAGCCCGACGCGGCTGCCGCTGACGACTATGTCAAGGCGGGTTATCTCTGGAACAGCGGCAACTTCATGTTCCGTGCATCCATCCTGCTGGACGAGTATCGTGCCGTTGACGCCAACAGCATCGAGGCGGTGACCGACGCGGTCGCCAAAGGAGGGCGTGATCTTGGATTCGTGACGCTTCAGTCTGACGCCTTTGCGTCGGCAAGAGCGATCTCGATTGATTATGCCGTGATGGAGAAGACCTCGCGTGCCGCGGTGGTGCCAGTGTCGTGTGGCTGGTCCGACGTCGGCTCTTGGCGTGCAGTGTGGGATCTCTCCGACAAAGACGAGCGCGGCAACGCGAGGAACGGTTCCGCCGTGTTCGAGGACTCCAGCAATTGCAGCGTGCTGACCGACAAGGCGGTGGTGGCCCTGGAAGGCGTGGACGACCTCGTCGTTGTTGCTACGCAGGATGCCGTGCTGGTGTCGCGCCAAAAGGACGCTAACGGGCTGAAGCGCGTCGTTGCCAAGCTCAAGGCCGTGGCGCCCAACGTCACCGAGGATCATATCAAGGTGCACCGCCCCTGGGGCAGCTATCAGTCGGTGGACCACGGCGACCGACACCAGGTCAAGCGGATCATCGTGAAGCCCGGCAACCGCCTCTCACTGCAGAAGCATCACCACCGCTCCGAGCACTGGATCGTGGTCCGCGGCACGGCCCTGGTGACGGTGAACGAAAGCGTGAGGACCGTCCACGAGAACGAATCGATCTACATCCCGATCGGCGCGGTGCACCGCCTGGAAAATCCCGGCCGCATCCAGCTCGAGCTGATCGAAGTCCAGACTGGCAGTTATCTGGGCGAAGACGATATCATCCGCATCGAGGACGATTATCGGCGCTCGTGAGCCGTCCTAATCAAACCTGTCGGAGAACGAGAAGGGGCAGCGGCTTGGGTGTCCTCATTTTTGTGTGCCGCCCTGCAATTGCCGGACAAGACCATGACGGAAAACGTTGCCGCTGCAATTGAGTCAGATTCGGGCTCGCTTCCTCTCATTTCCGTAATCATCACCAACTTCAACTATGCGAACTATGTTGGTGAAGCCATCTCATCGATCCTTGCCCAAACCTATGCTCACGTCGAATGTGTCGTGGTCGACGACGGGTCGACCGACAATTCGCGCGAGGTCATCGAGTCCTTCAGTGGCATAAAGAGCATCTTTCGGTCCAACGCCGGTCAAGCTCAGGCCGGGCTGGCCGGCCTGTCATCGATCAGCGGGAGCATTGTCGTGTTCCTCGATTCTGACGACTACCTGCTACCCGAGGCATGCGCGACGATAGCTGCGAATTGGAGTACCGGCATGGCTGCGGCACTCTACCGGCTGAAAGTCCTTCGCGATGGAAAGCTGTCCGACGAGGTCTTGCCGTCGCAGAACTTCGTGACCGAGCGACCGCAGGACTTCATCAGGACATATGGATATCTGCCTGCAGCTCCGATGTCCGGGAATGCCTATGCGCCGGACGTGGTCCGCAGGATCTTTTCTGACGGTCTGCATCTCGACAAAAACGGTCTCGACGCCTATCTCATCCTCGGCTCGCCGTTTCTCGGAAAAGTTGTGGCGATCGATCGGCCGCTCGGGATTTATCGGGTGCACTCCTCGAACATTTCGATGTTCGCCAAGCCGAGCCTGCGTAGCGTGAAATCGCGAATCTACTACGAGTATTGGGCGCAGCGCACCGCTGTGATCCTTGATCGGAGCATCTGCGGGAAATCCGATCGATGGACCTTTCTCAAAGGTCCGTACAATTTGAAGTGGTATATCTTGACAAAGCATATTCCTTTCCCTGAATTCGACATCCCGTCGTTTCCGTTGTGGAAATGCGTTGCGGAGTGCTGTCGGGAATTCGTCGTTGCGCCGAATGTTAGTTTCAGAAAGCGCCTGCTAAACTGCGGTCTGGTTTTCCTATTTTCCATCTTGCCGCGACCGGTGAAGACGCGCGTCGTAACAACATTCTATCGCCTTGACATGCCTGGATGCGGAAATGGTTGACGACGGAGTGGCGCTCGACGTGCAAGCAAATCCGCAGAGAAACCGACCGGTGCGTGCCTTGATCGTGACCGGTGCGGAGCCGCCGATGCCTGGAAGGGATGTGCATGCCGTTTATCGGCGATTGGGCATGTTCGTGACCGCGGTTGCTGCGACGTGCGATGACGTGGAGATGTTGCATTTCGCCCAACCCGGTCACTGGTCCTTCGAGAAAGAGCGAAACGAGCTGAACGTAATGCAATCCTCCTATTGGGGAGCCAAGGTCAGCACGATCGTCGCGCCGGCAAATCAGTTCACGCCTTCGTGGTCCGGTCACGCAAAATCGATGCTCTCGGTGGGCTATCAGGGGCGGTTTGCAGGGCTGGCCGGTCGTCAGCAGGTGGAAGCGGTTCACTCTCGTCTGCATCAACAGCCCGCACTCGTATTTGCCCATCGTTTGTCCGCCATGATCCCGATTCTGAAGCTGGACGGAAACTTGCCGCCGGTGTTCTTTGATCTCGACGACATCGAGCATTGGCTGACGGTGCGCGCCGCCCTCGACAAGCAGTCGTCGCTACGCGCGTATCGACGGCTGGTTCAAGTCCCTGCCATCATTGCTGCGGAGCGCAGCGCGGCTCGCCTGGCCCGGCGAACATTCGTCTGCTCGGAACTCGACGCAGCCTATCTCCGCAGGCTCGGCTATGGCAACGGGGTGACCTGCATTCCCAACGCGATCGGGGTTCCTGAGCACCCCCAGCCAGTAGCGAAAGAGCCGACCATATTGTTTCTGGGTGGTTACCATTTCGCGCCCAACGCGGATGCCGCCGATCGCCTGATCTCCCGCATCTGGCCGATGATCCTCTCGGAGCATCCGGAGGCCCGGCTCATCATCGCGGGAAACTCGCCTCAGTCGCTCAAGTCGTTCAACGCGGCTCCGCCTGGCGTGGAGTTTCCGGGCATTGTCGCCGATCTCGAAGCGCTGTATCGCCACACGCGGATCGTCTGTTGCCCGATCACGAGAGGCGGGGGCACCCGCTTGAAGCTGGTAGAGGCGGCCGCGTACGGAAAGCCGATCGTCTCGACTGCGATCGGCGCTGAGGGCATCTTTCTGGAGGATGGGAAGGACATTCTGATCCGCGAGCAGGACGAGGCAATTGCGGAGGCCTGCTCCCGCCTGCTTGTCAATGACGCGCTCTGCGCGCGGCTTGGCGAGGGGGCGCATGCGAAAGCAGGGCGATGCTACGACTTACAACAGATACGGACGCAGATCATCGGTCAGCTGCTCGAAGGCGCGGACCTAGAAAATGAGGATGAAGAATGAGATCATTCCTGAAGAAGATATTGTGGGTCGGAACCGCCTGGTGGCCGCTTCCATTGAAGGCCGCCGTGGCAAACTCCTTTTTCCGGGATGAGACGTTTGTTCGGGCCTACGGGCCAGATCTGATTGCCCGCCTGGCGCCTATCTTCGGCATCGATGGTGTTCGCGCAAAAGGCCAGTACGGCGAGATTTTGAGCTCTCCCTCTGACCGCACGGTTTTCGCTGCATATGCATCGACGGGAACGTGGGCTCAAAGCACCAACGCCATCTTCTCCAAGTTTTTTACCGAGAGTGGCGGTGGAACTTACCTCGACATTGGCGCAAATATAGGACTGACGACAATTCCTATTGCTCGATTGCCAAACGTGAACTGCATCGCGTTCGAGCCTGCGCCGGAGAATTTCAGGAATCTGCAGGTGAATGTGCGAGCGAACTGCGATCAAACCAAGGTAAAGACATTGCAACTCGCACTATTTGAGCGCGAGAGCGAGCTGGACTTCGAGCTTTCAAACTACAATTTGGGCGATCATCGGATCAGAATGACCGGATCAGACGGACGTGCTCAGGGTGAAGGAAGAGAAGTCATTCGCGTTCAGGCCGTGCCGCTTGATTCGCTGCGCGTCGTCAATTCAGACCGCCCTGTAGGCATTAAGATCGACACACAAGGTGCGGAACCCTTCGTAATCGGTGGGGGCAAAGAGACCTTATCGCGAGCGCAACTGCTCGTTATGGAGTGGTGTCCTTACATGATGACTAAGATGGGGGGCGACCCGCAGGTTGTCCTGCAGTTCCTACGCAAATCATTCCGGTCCGCTCGCGTTACGCAGGCTGAATCGGGAGATGGTCCGGATCAGTTCCTGCCGATCAACGAAGTCTGCGATCTGCTTGCCCAAACGATCGACAAATATAAGCAGGATGAGAAATACTACGTCGACATCATCGCGACGAAATAAATTAGGAGGACGGCAAACTCTGTTGCGCAAAGGAAAATGGTAGCACCTCGTGATCAAGGCGCTGCGCTATCCCGAATCTGTGACGGGATCTCAGCTAATTCGGGCGGTGGAGAAGATTATATACCCGCTGGCGTAAGGGGGCCGCAGCGAAGAAGTAGAATGCTATACAGTAGCCGATGTAGGCTATGGTGAGCGTGACCAGCAGGCCCGGAAGGTTCTGTGGTGCAAAAAAATACCGATCGAAGCCATAAGCGGCAGTGATAAACACAATGCTGAAGAAGTACGGTTTGAGCTGGCGTCGGAGGAACGTTGCCAGATTGAGGTCGACGGCACGAGAGATATAAACAAACATTATCGGCGCAGTCGCGTAAAGCGACAAAACTTGCGCGGCCACGAGGGCGTCCATTCCGAAGCTAGCGGACGCGAGGCACAGCGCGAGAGATACGCCTGTCTGCCAGCACCGCAGCTGGAAGGCTTGCCTCGTATTTGCGATGCCGACGAGCAAGGGGTCGTAGAGCATGAAGCTCGCAAGAACGGTGGCTTGGAACGTTAATATCTGCAGTATCCAGCCACTTGAAGCCCACTTGGCGCCAAACACGGTGACGATGAAGATCGGCGCCCACACTGCGAGGGTAAGGAAAGGCGGCAGCATCAGCCAAGCCAAAGCTTCCGTCATTTCCAGGAATGCGATTCTCACATCCCTTACTTCGGCCTGCTTCGATGCAAAATAGGGCAACGCCACGCTCTGTATTGGGATCGCGAATACAGATATCACGACGTCGAACATATTTCGTGCAACGCGATAGAAGCCGATGGATGCCTGGTCGATGAAACCCCCGATGATGATGTCGATCACGCGGGTATCGACGGTGCTGAGGAAACGCGCGCCCATCAGGTGGCTGCCGAAGGTCCACAAGTGCAGCACAAACTCCCGTTGGATCCTGAATCTTGGGCGCCAGGTTGACGCAAGCACGATAATCAGGAGCTCGATTAGCAAAACGGCATATTGCTGAAGCACGAGGCTCCATACGCCGGCGCCCGCGAAGGCGCTGGAAACGGCGACGATGCCGCCTACGATCTGGGCCGCCAGGGCCTTCTTTGCGGAGATATCGAAGCGGAACACGCGCAGCATTCGCGCCTGTTGGATTTCGTAGACGGCCGATAGAAGAGGCGAAAGGGCGAGAGCTCCAAGTACGTACGGAAAAGAATCACCTTGAGTCCGGAAAGTGCCGAGGAGCGCGGCCGTCGAGAGGATCACGATGGAGATCGCTGCGGCGATGAGCCAATTGACGGTGTATGCAACGTTTGCTTCGTCATCAGTCAATTCAGGTTTTTGGACGACGGCCGACGACACACCGTAGGATGCGATGGATTGCAGGATCATGATGATCGAAGCGCAAAGGCCGACGGTTCCAAAATCAACAGGATTCAGTAGACGCCCGAGAACTACAAATAGGCCGAATGAGATGATCTGCCGCAAGATGCTCTGGCTCGCTAGCCAGGCGACGCCCGCTGAGACGGAATACCTATGGTTCTTGGTGCTAACGAGCATCGAATGATCTGGTATCGGGAAACTGTGACCTTGGAAACAAGCGATTTCCTAAAGCTTGTGTGCCAAGCATACGCACGTCCAACTCCAGATTTCCGCGAAGCTCAAGGTGTGGCACTGACGGGTTGCGGAGTAGGTGCCATACAGCATCGCGGAGGCCTACGCAAACGCTTCTGGGGCAGCCGACCGTCAGGAGCGACTTTGGCTTTCCTTTGCGGGATTCTGGACAAGATTGGACCTTGCTTGTGTTACTGTTCAGAAGATGGGCGATCATGGGTCAGCTTCACGGAGCTTAAGCCGCTTGCACATGCAAGTTTGCTAATCTACCGTCATCTTATGCGCCATTGCTCTGGCTTGGTTTGCTCGAACTAGGTATGGCGGGTCGCACAGACCGTAATTCGATATTTCGCAACGAGCAAATTGTTACGCGGATTTGGGACTTGCCCCGAAACTCAAAAGAACCCATCTCCGAGGCCCTCTCCCTCTTTCTGGACCTCGCGCGAGGTATCGCGGCGGTTCTAGTGCTTTTTTTCCACGTCCGAAGTGCGTTGCTCGTGCCATTTGCGAACCTTAAAGTTCATGGTGCCGGCGCCGCATCATTCTTCTTGATGACGACGTTTGGGCATGACGCGGTGATCGTGTTCTTCGTTTTAAGCGGGTTCCTTGTGGGTGGCTCCGTTCTCAGGATAAGGTTTGGCTCTCGGGAAGACATAGCAAAGTACTGTATTGATCGATTTGTGCGGATCTTCCCGGTCCTCGCGGCAGCAACTGTTTGCTCAGTCGGTCTTCTCGCCGTGGAGTATTATTCTCTAGGACGCGTTGGTTGCTCGGTCGAGCCGAGCACGGTTCTTGGAAACATCCTTGCACTCCAAAATTTCGTTGTTAAGCCTCTTTGCAACAACCTTCCTCTTTGGAGTATTTCGAGCGAAGTCTTCTACTACATCGCATTTCCGGTGCTTGTTGCGATTTTCGCAGGCTCTCGTTCGTATGTAAGCGCAGCGCTGCTCTTGGCTGTAATCGGACTATCAATCGTATCGCTAACACTTACTCCGCTCGATGACAGAAATAGCTTGCTGTACTTTCCGATTTGGCTACTAGGAGCGGTAACTGCCACGATTATGAATCGCTGGAGTGCTAATTTGTGGGGAGCCGCAGTCCTTTTAGTGGTCGCATTAGCATTTGGAAGAATGGAGGTGTCAAAGGATTGGTTCTGGTGGCGTGATTTTGCTTTAGCGGCGGCCTTCTGCATTGTTTTAATGTCTATTGGTGGACGAAAGATTGGGGCATCAATCGTCGAACGGTGTCTGATAGTGGTGTCGAGATGGCTCTCGACGATTTCGTTTTCATTGTACGTAGTCCACTACCCACTCATCGTTTTGTATACTCGGTACTTGCAGCGCGGCGTGGAAGGGGAGTATCGACGTGATGTACTTTCTGCTTCCGTGATTTTTGAATTTCTTCTTCTTGTCTTGCTGAGCTTGCTGATTGCGACGGCCTTCAGTTTTGTGTTCGAGCGTTCGCGGTACTGGATGCGAGAGAAGTTGGAGGCGCGTTACAGGAGACCAGCAAGTGCCTGAATTATGATATCGCCCAGGCCGGATCCAAGCCGGAACAATCCTTTTTTATACGGTCTCACGCGGCACGCGAGCGGCGGTTTCCAAACAAGTTACCGTGCCCGCTCTAGGAAGAGATTAGGGTGCGCGCTCATCTCTCGGTACTCTCAGGAATGCTACGGCCATTGCCAGGCCGGCAGCGAAACTCGTGGTCTTTGTCCAGAGCCCATTCGATGAAAACGATAGCAGAAGATAGAATAGGCTGATGAGATAAATGGGAGGTCTACAATATCTTGGTAAGCAGCGGAAAAGAAACAGTAAATAGGTAAAGAAGAATGGAGCGGTGAAGATCAGGCCGCAAATCAAGATATAGTTCACCCATGTTATCTCGATAGCGACCACACCGTAACTCGCCTGCATCGACGCCGCGTCGGTGGGCTGTATACCCAGCCAGAGGTCAGACAGCGGGATGCTCGTTAGGATTTGAACGGCGTACTCGCGAGCGACGGCGCTCCCGTTGTCGTTCTCAAAACGGAGAAGCAGCAAATCGAAGATACCCATTGAGGCGAGTAGAGGTATTGCGAGGATCGATATTAACAGGATCAAGGGTAGGGCAACTACGGTCGAACGTTCGAAGCGACCCCTCGCGAATGACCATAGGATAGAAAATAAGAAATAGAGCCCGACCAGAAAGACTCCCATGACCATTGAGGTGCGACCTCCTGTAGTTGCTGCGGCGCCAAAGGCGAGGAGGGCCAGCATCGGTCTTACTAGCGTCTGTATTGAATTTCCTGGTGGTAGGGATATGACAGAAAGAGTCCCATACGTGCACAGAAAAGAGGCGGCCGCAAGCGGATGTCCAAAAAGGCCCGCTGGACGATTGAGCGAGGTCAGCATTTCGCCAGTGTAGATCGTGTCACCCGTATAAATCGGGATGAATGTTTGGCGCATGTAATATTCGGCGACGATCATAACGATGCTGAACATCATAATGACATCGACGGCTCGTCGAAAGAGAACGATCGCGCGCGCGGGCAAGCTCACCACAATCACGAACACGACCAATGTTGCCGCGAGCGTTTCCACAAATGGTGCGATGGACACGCCCTTGAAAAAGATCGCATAAGCTGCGGCACAGCCCGTTGCCAACGCGAAGCTCACTAGTGCAAAGTCATGCGCAATGATCGTATAAACAGAACTTCGAAATCTGCGATCGAGGATCAGTGCACAGGCAAACCAAAAGAAAATGAGATAGGTTGCGGGATGGATTTTTTCGACTTCGGACCCGCCACCCACGTACTGCCAGCCGAGGGCCTGTAGCAGCGAGCCAGAGACGACAAAGTACATCAATATTAAGAGCAATCCTACGATGTGGATCGGGCGGACATCCCGGGTTTCTGCCTCATACGATTTGGCTTGCGCTAAGCGGCGTATATTCGTGTCAAGTATGAACGTCATATCCGAAGACTCGTCTGATCGAGGTGCTGGGGCTATTCTGGCAATAAGTCAGGACCAAAGTGTCCGTGTTTTCCTTAGCTTGATTTGGGCCAGCAACTCATCTGCGATCGATTCAAATCAAGAAGTTCGCCAGTTGGCTCGAAGAATGGTTTCCGCCCCCGTAGTCGTCATCTCCAGTCAAATACATCCGCAACTCCATTGCGTCCTGTCGCGACGCGCCGACGTCCTCCGGCGTGATCCACTCCGTCGGAGGTGGCATGGACTTTAAGACAGCGTCCACGACGGCGGCTGGACATGGTCATTTGCGACGCTCCGTTGTTCGGTCACAAGATCAGTTAGACAGACCGCGCTGCTCAAGGCCCATCAAACAAGAGCGACTATGCTGATAGCAAAGTTTGACTGTGCGGAACAGCGGGCATGATGGCTGGTGCCGATCTGGGCTTGCTCCGTCTGAAGAAGCGATGCGGTAAGAAGTAATTCGGGATTGATGGGAGAGGGATGTTCCCGATCCGGCACTCTGGGCTGGCGTTTAGCAAGTTCTCGGTCCCAGGTAGTAGGGTTCCGTCTCAATTTGTTTTTTAGGCGCTCCCTTGAACGATTATTTCATGGTCCTTGCTGTGATTGCGGCCGTTATCTCTGTGGTTCGTATCGCATGGATACTGCATTTCTTTTTCATCGGACGGGGGGTCGATCCCGATGACCCGGCGAGCGGATGGGGCTGAGCGGCCGATTTGGGAGGTCGCAGGCCGAACCGGGCGCATGCTGGACCAGCAGGATCGCTGCCTCTGACAAGCGAATCTGCGGCGGAATGGTCGTAGATGCGGACTGCCATGTTGACGTCCTATTCTGCGGTATCTTGAGGGGGCATCTGCCAATCTCGCCCGTATTGAGGATTCATGCAGAAGCGAATTGCTGGGCTGGACGGCATCCGGGCCGTCGCAGTGCTTCTTGTTTTCCTGCAGCATCAGAACACAATCGCGTTACAGTTCCGCACCGGTCTGATCGGTGTGTGGGCGTTTTTTGTCTTGAGCGGATTTCTCATCATTCGACTCCTCTTCGCTGCTCGCGCAGAGATCGAATGGGGCGAGAGCAATTTTGGAGTTCAGATCGGGCGTTTCTTTGCTAACCGGACCGCGCGAATCTTTCCGATCTACTACCTCGTGCTGGCGCTCGTGACGGTGTTCGCCGCGGTCGGTTACAGGGTCGAGTACTTCACCTCCGATCGCGCGGTAGCGTTCTGGTTATATCTGACTAACATCAAGCTGCAGCGCGATGGTTCTTATCTCGGCATCTTTACTCATCTTTGGAGTCTGTCGATCGAAGAGCAGTTTTATGTGCTGGCTGCACCCGTATGCCTGGCGCTTCCGAGAAGATTGTTCACACCGCTACTGACGGCAATCGTGGGGCTGGGTCTCGCTCGAAGGATTCAGTTGTCTGGAACGTCAGAGATCACCTATACGTTCGATTCCATCGTGAATTTCTACATGCTGGCCTTGGGCGGTTTGGCGGGCATATGGGCGGATCGGTTTAAACATTCCGTGCCGCTTTTCTACGTCGCTTCATTCTGTGTCCTCGGCTCCTTTGCCGTTGAACTTGTGGTCCTTCGTGAGGACAGCTACAGCCTTATTCTTGTCCCGCCATACATGGCGCTTGTGTACCTCTTCATTTTTAACAACCAGCATTCGATGCTCGTCAGAGTGCTATCCTTTCCGCCGCTGATGTACCTGGGGACAATTAGCTACGGATTCTATTTGTATCACGGCTTCGCTCATATCGATCTGCTCAAGAGCTTCGGCGTGAACACAAATTTGCCCAGCAACTTGAAAATCGCGATTGAGTTCCTGGTTTCACTGACGACAGCAGTCTTGTCTTGGCACTGGATCGAGCGACCAATTCTCCGTTCCGCGCGCGGGCAACATTCAGTGCCGCAATGACTGACGTCGAGCTGTGTTTCAAACGTGATTGAGCACGACCATGAGCGCGGCGTATCGCTCCGGCGAGGGCCGCCTTGCGCGCTGAGGACGGAGGATGAAGACATAGGCGTATGACTGACCATACGCCTATTTCGAAGGTCTCCCGATTGGAAGTAGTTTCGACTGGCGCCCGCCGTCGTTGGACAGTGGACGAGAAGCAGCGGATCGTTGCTGAGAGTTATGATGGTTCCCGGTTGGTGTCGGCGACGGCGCGGCGCAACGGGTTGTCCACGAGCCAGTTGTTCACGTGGCGACGGTTGGCGCGCGAGGGTCGGCTGGGCGGGGATGCAGCGCCATTGCTTGTTCCTGTGGAGATCACTTCGACACCAACTCCGGCATCGGCCGTGGTCGCGCAGACAAGGCCATCGCCGGCTAAAGAGCGCGCGAAGGTAGGCATAATCGAGATCGAGCTTAGCGGCTGTCGGGTCCGCGTTGACCGTGACGTGGACACTGAAGCACTGCAGCGGGTCCTCGAGCTTCTGAGGCGGTGATGATTCCGATCCCAAGCAACGTCAGGGTCTGGATTGCCACCGGTCACACAGACATGCGCCGCGGCATGCAAAGCCTGGCGCTCGCGGTCCAGGAGAGTTTGAAGCGTGACCCGCATGCGGGGGATCTCTACATCTTCCGCGGCCGCCGCGGTGATCTGCTCAAGATTCTTTGGCACGACGGGTTAGGCATGTCGCTGTATGCCAAGCGCTTGGACCGCGGCAAGTTTATCTGGCCTGCGACGTCGGGAGATGCGGTATCGATCTCAGCGGCTCAGATGGCTTATATGCTGGAAGGGATCGACTGGAGGAATCCGCAACTAACATGGCGACCGCAGAGCGCCGGCTGAGCGAAATAAAATATGAGATCATGCGCATTTTGGGGCACCACAAAGCACTGAATTTGTGATTCTCTGGTTGCATGGACACGCCTCGCGACGCTCTTCCCGAAGACATAGCCGCTCTGAAAGAGGCGTTGGCGAGCGAACGCGCGAAGGCTCTGGATATTGCAGCGGAGCTTGCGGTCGCCCGTGCCAAGGCGTCGGAAGACAGTGCGCTGATTGCCCGCCAGAAGCTGCGGATCGCCAAGCTTGAGCGCCAGGTCCACGGGCAAAGATCAGAACGCTCGTCTCGTCTGATCGACCAGTTAGCGCTTACGTTTGAAGAGCTGGAATCCAGCGCCACCGAAGACGAGCTTGCGGCCGAGAGAGCTGTCGCCAGGACAACGACCGTGCGCGGATTTACGCGCACGCGTCCCGAACGCAATACCTTCCCTGATCATCTTCCCCGCGAGCGCGTGGTGATCGATTCGCCAACGACGTGTGAATGCTGCGGCGGCAATCGCCTGCGCAAGCTTGGTGAGGATGTGACCCGGACCCTGGAATCAATACCGCGCCAGTGGAAAGTGGTCGAGACGGTGCGGGAAAAGTTCACCTGCCGGGACTGCGAGAAAATCAGTCAGGCACCGGCGCCATTCCATGTGATTCCGCGAGGATGGGCGGGGCCGAGCCTGCTGGCCATGCTCCTCTATGAGAAGTTCGGCCAGCATCAGCCTCTGAACCGGCAGACTGAGCGTTACGCGCTGGAGGGCGTGCCCGTCAGTCTGTCGACCGCAGCCGACGCTGTTGGGGCTTGCTGCACGGTATTGGAGCCGCTATCGCGCCTGTTGGAAGCCCACGTCATGGCAGCTGAACGCCTCCACGGCGACGACACCACCGTGCCCGTGTTGGCCTTGGGCAAGTGCGATGTCGCTCGATGCTGGGTCTATGTGAAGGACGACCGCCCCTTCGGCGGCTCAGATCCGCCGGCAGCAATGTTTTATTACTCGCGCGATCGAAGGGGCGAGCATCCGCAGGCGCATCTGACCAACTATAGCGGCATCCTGCAGGCCGACGCCTTCGGTGGATACACCAAACTCTACGAGCCCCAGCGAAGTCCTGGGCCTATCAGGGAAGCGGCCTGTTGGGTCCATGCCCGGCGGCCGTTCTTCGCCATGGCGGATCTTGAGGAGAACGCGCGGCGCAAAGCGGCCGGAAAGCAGGAGATCGTCATCTCGCCCGTCGCCATGGAGATCGTGCGCCGCATCGACGCTCTGTTCGAGATAGAGCGCTCTATCAATGGCCAAAGCGCCGATCACCGAAGAGCTGTTCGCCAGGCGCAGAGCGCGCCGCTGGTCGCCGATCTGGAAGCCTATATGCGCGAGCAGTGCGCCAAGCTCACCCGCGGTCACGATCTGGCCAAGGCCATGAACTACATGTTCAAGCGCTGGACCTCCTTCACCCGCTTCCTCGACGATGGCCGCGTCTGCCTCTCGAACAATGCAGCCGAAAGAGCGCTGCGCGGCATCGCATTGGGCAGAAAGTCGTGGTTATTCTGTGGGTCCGACCGCGGAGGGCGCCGAGCCGCCGCCATGTATAGCCTCATCGTCTCTGCCAAGATGAACGACGTCGATCCTCAGGCCTGGCTCGCCGATGTACTCGCTCGCATCGCCACCCACTCCGCCCACAGGCTCGATGAGCTGCTGCCCTGGAACTGGAAGACAGCGCAACAGCAAGGCCTTGCGGCACAGGCGGCTTGATGGGACACGTCAACAAGGTTAGCCACGTGTTCACTCTCAGCCATGTTGCTGAGATGCTCGGCGAAGACGGGGAATGGCTGTTCGAGGTCGCCGAAGAAATGGACACCGAGGATGGCCAGCTATGGGTCGTCGGCGTCGGTGAAGACGGGGTGATGGCGTTCACCGATGACGGGATCGAGAACCTCAAAGAGCTGATCGCAATCCACAAGGACGCTCCTTGGATTATTGAAGAACGCCGCCAGGTACTCGCGGCGATCGTTAAGCCGAAGGCCGAAAAGCCCGAGGTTTAGCCGCTAACCGGACAAACCAGCCCGCCCGCGGCCTACGCCGCATGCTTACCGCGCGGCGACATCGCGCAACTTTGAACGCCGAAATCTTCGATGCTTTCGCCTGCAAAGTTGAAGCACGCCGAGACCAGCTAGGCTTTCTGGGCGCTAAATCGATTCGGCAGCAACCACCGGATGTTCCGTTGTCGCAAGAACCTCCGCGGAAACAAACTCGCGGTCCATTCCACCACTGCTGCGATTTCGGGCAAAATAGCTACGTACTTTCCTTTGGCGCCGATATATGCTCGAACCGATTTGCAGCCTGCCCTCAACAATAAGCGCTTGATCTCAAGGCTGGTATACTCGTGAAGGTGAAGGCCTTCGGGATTAACTGTGAAACCCGCCGAGCCATCATGCGGTCCGTTCGTCTTGTTTGGCGTAAGGATCACGATGTAGCCGGAGGTCTTTAAAGTGCGAACCATGTCATCCACCTGCGGCAGCGCGTCATCTGGATGAAGATGCTCCAAGACGTTGTCGCTCAAAACGAGGTCCGCTGAATTCGCGTCGACTGGAATCGCTTTTCCGTCGTACACTTGATGTCGGAGATTCGAAGGAAAATTTGAGGAATCGACAAGGGGCGCGACGTCTAGCGCGACGACAAGGGAAGCGTGCTTGGCCACAGCTTCGGCCAAATAGCAATGACCGGCGCCGACTTCAATGACGATGCGGGAGCCGCGAATAAAACGCTCAAGGAAGGCAAGGGTCGTCTTGACTCTGCTTTCTTCCATCGAGTCGTTCTGTTCGAAGGCGGGGAATAGCCTATAAAATTCGCTATAAGCTTGTTGGTACGCACGATCACGATGTTCGGGCGAGGCAGACCTGATCATCGATGCCAGTTCGCGCTCTTTTTGAAATTGTTCAGTAGAAACGTAAAAATCGGTCACTAGGCCTCCTCAACGGCCAGAGAATTATTGGCAACTTTAAATCGATCATAAACGCCATAAAATTCACACAATATGCAAGAAATGGCAACTAAGGGGGGAGTGGAATCGTCCCATGAGGGTTAACGTCATTTGCCAACCTGTCGGCTGCCCCTGCGCCCCGGGCCCGGCTTGCAGTTCGTTCTGGCTCAAGAAGACCAGAGCAGAATGCCCACGGGATGAGCGAACGTCGGACGTGTAAAGCGATTGGCTGCTGCCGAATGACCAGAACTCGGCCCGGTCGCCGCTTATTTAAGGGCCCGCCGTATGTTCGTCGAAGCCCGCGGCATTTCCCGTCGGTTCAACAGCAGGAGTGATTGGCTTCCTTGCGCAATACTGCAAAAATACGAACGGCCCAGCGCGGCCGAACCGCAGGAGCCGCCTCGCAATCAACGCGGAACATAAGTGCGATTGCTGTTCAAGTTGGGTCTGGCAGAAACAGCCGGCGGAACGCCCTGTCCGATCGGATTGCTGAACGGATTGTTGCCCGGTTGAGTTGCAACTGGAGTTCGCGGCCGGGTATAGGCCTGAGATCGGTTCGTCTTCTGTTGCGTGCCTTGCGCGAACGCCGGCGTGGCCAGCGCAAGAACGGTTGCCGAGATCACCAAAGCCTTGACGCGCATAGTCTCCTCCAACGCCGTTGCCCCTGAAGGGCAGCTCCTGCCGTTTAGATAACTTCGGAACCGCAGGTTAGTAAGAGGTCACGGCTTCTTGCAATCCGTATAGAAGGTCCCGTTGGCGGCAACGATCCGCTCGATGCATTGGCGTGGATCGCTGATATCGCCACTGATACTGAAATAATATGCCTGCGACTTCAGGATAAGCGCATAGCGGCCTGGCGGCAGCTCCAGCGCGGGGTCCTCGCTGTGCAGCTCGTACATCTCCGAGTTGTCCGGCACCGGAGACGCACGGAACGGGTAGGAGGCGTTGCGGATCACCCATGCCTCGTCGGTCTCGGGTTTCTTGCCGCTGGCTTCGGTCGAGAACTCCCGGGCAATTTTTGCGACGACGCGCACCTCGGCGCGCTCGAAAATGTTGTTCACCGCGTCTCGGCGAAACACGATGAATTTCGGGTGGCCATTCGGCAGGCCGGTCTGGTCGGGCGCCTTGAACGCAGCCGAGACCGCGACCCTAATGTCCGGCGGCCGGCCCCGCAGCAATTGCAGCTCGGCAAGCGACTTGCCGTCGACCACGGCGTAGAGGCCGTAATCAGCTGGCCGCGGCGGGTTCGGTTTCGGCGGAGCCACGGGCGGCGCCATAGGCGGCCTAGCGGCAATCTGTCGCTCCAGGGCCGGGCGCTGAAGATAGTGTGCCGGGACCGCCAGCCGCTGACTCTGCTGGACGACTAGCACCGCCAGGGCGGCCACCATGAGTAGCGCGGCCGTCCGCCTGACCACCGACCAGAGCGGATGACGAGCCCCGGCCGAGCTCCGACCGAAATCGATCCATGGGCTGGGCGCCGCCGGGAGTTCCCGAACCACCGCTTGGCGCAGGGGAATTGCCTGATCCGAAGTCGGGAGCGTGGGCGAGACGGGCGCAGCCGGCGGTAAAAGGCTGACCTGCTGCTGCGAAAACTCCTCGACGGCCCGGATGGCGGCCTCCAGCGCTTCTTGCGACCGCTTCATCTCCCTAATGTCGGCGTGAGTGAATTGCTCCTGGAGCTTGTAGCGGGCGAAGTCGTAGACGACCTGACGCAGGTAGTCGGGGTGACTTCTCACCGTATCGAGCATGCGGGAGATCACAAGCGCGAACTGCACCTCAGAAGCCGTATCCGCCTTGTCCTCATCGCTCGGTCGCAGGTGTCTCGAAGTCATGCCCGTCCGGGTTGGGTAGGTCGCGATCTCTTTGATCTGCAACGACGACCGAGAGATGGCAGCTTACCGCTCCCTTTTCAATGGTATCGGAAGCTAGGTCATTTGGTCCTGGTAGGCCGGAAAGGAAGGACTCAGCGCTTGCAAGGGGACTGGTTCGTCAAGCAACCGGAAAAACAGGATCGTCTAACTGGATTCTTTGTACGGAACGAAGATATGGACGATGGCGACACCGACGTGCCTCGTGGCTTGAAATACACCAGAAACTTCAGCGAGAGTTGCAAAGAAGAGAAAATAGAAGATTGCTGTATAGCGCCCCTCTAAACGAAATATTCGGCCTGCGACAGCGGCTCGGATCGGTCGGGTGGTTGCAGCGGCGCTTGTCGCAATGCCAATTAGCGCACCCACCAAAATATCAGCCGGGAAATGGATGCCTAAAAAAACCCGGGAAGTAGAGACGAGAAGTGCAAACACGCCAAAGAGTGCTCCGCCTACCCTGGAGATACGCCAAAACCCAGCAGCGATAGCGAATAGATATGTAGCGTGATCGCTCGGAAAACTGCTCCAATTCTCTAGATCAGGGCGCCAGCGGAAGGTCGGTGCGTTAGCTCCGATGCTATACATTGGACGCTCTCGAAATGGCACAAGTGTAGAGATGCCACGGTTCAGTATGAGTGCTAGTGCAACAGAAAAAAGGATCATGATAATGATTTCGCGCTCAAAGCTGGTTTTGTAATACGGCTTAAACCAAAAGAGGCCCACCATTCCCAGAAAGAGGGGCCCTACCAGAGCGTCACTGTTGGAAGCTAGGCGATCAAGAATGGGGTTTGATCCGCAAAGCCCATTGATCGCGCGAAAGATGAGAATGTCGCTGTTGTTTATGAATTCGAACATGCGGGAGAACTCGTCGATTGCAAAAAAAAGCTATTCTGCTCACCTTGCCACGTCAATTGCTACACTGGGTCATCGGTGCACGGTGCGGTCCGCACAAGCCGTGCGCGCCTAGTTGTCTAATATTGGGTAATGCGAGGAGATATCTACTTGCGCCCACGGCGTAGGTGCGGGGGGCATCGTCACCGAATGGGCGCAGTTGCATGCATTCGATCTCGATTGGCGAAAAAATCACGGCGCAGCCTCGCCATCGATATGAGTGACGTCTGCGCTCGCTTTGGTCCGCAACAAACCTTCAAGGTGGCATAGAATTCGCGCGCGCCGCAAGCTTATAAAAGGGATGCCCGAGGTAGTGCCTTAAACTCTGTCATGCGAGACAGGAGGAACAATGCTTGCCACATGGAAGTTCTGTAAGATCGTAGTCGCGTTGATGTCGCTCGCCGGCGCCTCAGCCCCTGAGCGCGCTTCCGCGATCACGGCCGAATTGGCCAAGACTTGTAGGGCGCTAACGACCAAGCAATTCCCGCCTCGAGAGCCGGCCAACCCGGCGGCAGGGAGCGCCAAGGGATCCGGGCTCGATCAGACGGCCTACTTCAACAAATGCGTTGCCAATAACGGCAAGATGGATGAACCGACCAAGTAGCGGCGGGCCGTGCCTGCTTCTCGGGCGGACCTTCACTGCTCCTTCGGTGGTGATGGCTCCAGAACATTGCCCTCTTTGCTCATACAATCCTTGAAATAGGATTGGCGGTCGCTGCTCATCTTGACAGAGCCGGGGCGTCTGTACGGGTAGGCCAAATACGAGAAATGCATGCACTTTTTGGCGACCTCGGCGCTTGGGCCTGCTGCCGCGCCGGTGGGAGCGGCGATGCCGAGTGTCGCGATTAGCGCAAACGCGTAGTGAGCCATGACCCTTCGCAAATCTCTCATCCCGTCCATTCAAGAGCGCGCGCCTGCGCGACTACAGCAAATCGTAGCAGGTCGGATTCTATCAGGCCAGATCGCTTGTTTAGGCTCCGCTGCGCTTAGCCAGGACTTAGCCACGGGCATGTTCGGGCGGCTCCCTTACCGAATCTTTAGGGCTGTCAGGTCAGCATGGTCGAATAACATACGGTTTGGGACTGAGCATGACACGCAAGACTTTCGCTGCAACCGTCGCTGGAATGCTCGCCATTCTCGCATTTGGGTCTGCTGCCAGTGCGTCGCCCTGCTTGCGCGACATGGAGGCCTACAGGCTCGCCGGCGACAGTATCGAATGGTCGATGGCAATCGTGCCGGGGACCAACTGCATCCAGGGGCTGCGCTGGTCGACGATGCAGATCTACAACGTGTCAGTTCTTGAAAAGCCGAGGAACGGCGAGCTCGTGTTGGTTGGTCCGGGCTTTCGCTATTTCGCAAAGTCTGATTTCTCCGGAACGGACGCCTTTACCCTCGCCGTAACCGGCAAAAACCGTCACGATGTCGGCACGTCCACGGTCCACGTGACGATCTCAAAATCGGACGCAAAGCCGGTCGGATCGACGCGGACTTGATTGGGAAACTCCGCCGATGAAGGTCAGCTCCGCCAATCATTCTTAATAAGTCTCTTTTGGCGTCTCGTGCGCCGCAATTCGGCCGGGTGCTTCAGTTGGCCTAGATACGCGAGCACCATGCGAGCAAGCGAAAGAATGCTGAGCGACCAGTATTCGACTACTTGGCTAACTCCGAAATCGCTGAAACGCTTGGGCCAGTCGAGTGAGGCTGCTGCCGGCAATGCCGCCGGCGATTTTCTCCGCCACATCGGCGACGTGGCCATGCCGATCTGGCGTCAAATTCTGTAATAACTCCAGCGAGCCCGCCACAACAAGAATGAAAGTCATGACGCGCACGAAGTGCTGAGGGTAGGCCAACACGAAGAGCGCACCGAGCAAGCAATAGGCAGAGAAGCGCTCGGCACCCGCCGAACCTGTCTGCGGACGAAGCCCACTTGGCGATAGTGTCACGAAGACAATCACGCCGAGGGCGGACCAAGCAGCCAGAATGAACAATTTGCGGAGCATCGAGGGCTCAAATACCGACTTGCGAGGCTCTCGTCCACTCCGTTCGGCAATGTACTGCTTCTCACAACGCGATCTCTCTTGATGAGTAGTTTGGGGTGGAAATTCTCGGCGGGCTCAATTCATTCACGTGGTGCCATCGCGAGCTCATAAGCACAGCCGAAACCAAGCTTTGGGAGGCCGAGATTAGAGGACGTCTCTCGTCTGGACTGGGCCTTGGGGCGGGGTCGCGTAGCTGCTCCACTTGCTGCATGGAGCAATCTTGCGCAGTCCTGAGAGAATTCGACGTGCCAGTTAAGGTTTAAAGGTCAGGTTAATTTCAACTAGGGTTTGCCGTCGCTCAACCGGCTCGGTATCTCCTTGCCAAGGAGGATGTCGTAATGTCCGATGGAGCCGCGGATTTTGCCGCAGATACGCCTGAGCCAAAAAGTGTTTTCGACATCGCATTTCCAATCGCATTTGGCGTTGCAGCTCTCCTGACCACGGCTGTTTGGTTTGCCGCGATCGCGTGGGTTGCGTGGCAACCGATACGCGTCCTGCTAGGCTGGATCTTGGCATGAGCGAATTTGGCGGCTTTTGTTTCATCCTGAGCATATACAAATCTATTCGGCAACAGATGTGTCAGAAATTCCCGTTGTGCAGCGCGGTGATTCGAATGCTAGGAGCTCTGACCATCGACCGCCGTTTCAGCTGATGGGCGAAGATTTTCGGTACGGCATCAATAAGAAAGGCATGGTGGTTCTCGCCGGACTTTCCCCGGAAGAGACTTTCGAGTTCGAAGAGCTGCTCTATCAAGATAGCTCCTCCATCCGCATGCGCGAGCTACTGGCAAAGCATCGCCGCGCGAACGGAACTGAGGTCTGAGCCTTGTGGTTGTCTCTCCCAAACAAGGGAGTAGATTATGATCCGTAGGACAATCCTGATAGCCATTACCTGCGCCGCGTTCTCCACGGCAGCACTTGCTCAAGGTGGCGGCGGTGCTGGCGCTGGAGGTGCCGGCGGAGCCGCCACCAGTGCGGCCGCCACATCAAATGCGACCACCTCAGCAGGTGCGAGCGGAAACGCGGCCACTTCTACCAACCCTAGCAGCGTCCCTTTCTCCAATCTAATCGGACAAAGCACTGCGCCGGCAGCATCCTCTAGCAACCGCAACATCGGCCAGACCTCGGGCTCGCCCGAGCCCTCGCAAGCACCGGCTCGGACGAGCACACAATCCTCGACAGTCAACACGGTCGCCGCCGAGCAGAAAGCGGCCACAACAGGAATGAACACGGCAGCGCCAAACAGTTCGGCGGGGGCTGTGGGGGCTCCAGGGGTCGGAGTCGGACACGCCGCCAACGGCCTGCCGATCGGCGCGCCTGGCTCCGGGCCGGGTTCTCCTGAAAAGCCGATCGGCTCGGGAAGTCGTAAAGTCCATAATTAGCCGCGGCGGCCGCTCCAAGCACCCTCTGCGTGCGGGCCCGCCCACCGAACTCTGATTGTCGTACCTCAATCCCGATCAAACGCTGGGGTCTCGTAAACGAATGGCACAACCGCACTGGCTGCAGGTCGTGGAACACTCTAAACGGTACTTGCGGAACCTGTGCAGACCGGCGAATAGCCGCGCGGCTTGACATAGGCTAATGCAGGGTGGCACAATCAGCGGTATATTATACCTGCTTTTTTTCTGGCGATCTGCTCCCTTCGAGCGAGGCGCAACCGTGGATTTGAAAACGGACAGGATTGCAGTCGGGACACGTTTCAAGCTCAGCGAACTCGGAAGGATTCGTTGCCCGGAGCTCGCTGACCGGGGTGGCGTTGTTGTGGCCGAAAGCGCTCGCACCAGCGGCATCACTGTTTTGTTCGATGGTGCCAAACGACCCACCGTTTTGCACAGGGATTATATTAGCCCCAAGATCTGATCAGGCATTACTCCTAACGAGCTAGCTAATTAGAAGGCTCGCACGGCTGCCTGACGTGTCATAATTTGCTCTGTGTACAGTCGCAAACTTGTCACGACTCCGTACCCAGTTCTTCCAGTTTCCCTGCTTCAACAGATTTGTATTTTCAACAACGGCCACCTCGGAGGGGGACGGGATTCATGGAGATATTCCGCGCGGAAAAGATTTGCGTTGTCGAGGACAACTCAAGCAGGACCTGCCGGATCTGCGGCAAGAAAATGAAGCTTCTTCGTACAGTGGTGGACTCTGAGAGCGGAGCCATCACTCATATGTTCGAGTGCGGGTGCGGAAAGCGCCTCTGGGATGACTGAGGCGTCCCTCCGCAGGGGGAGCTAGCCGCTTCAGCATAGATATCGCACCGCCCGCGATGCGTTTGGGAGGGTAGCAGCTAATGTGATTTTCTAGAATGACAAAGAGGACTCAAGGCCGGTCTTGCCGTCCTTATTGTGGTGCCGGGTCGCGGGTCCTGCCGAGCAGGCGGTCGCTCGCCGTCGTCGAGACCAGCCCCAGGCGATGGTTGTGCGGTCGTTCTGCACGCCAAATCAACATGCCATGGGTCCGCTCATCGGGAACATTGGACTTGCAAGAATTATCCCCGATACCAACCGGCGAGTGTCCACAGCCCCCGTCCCAGAAAATACATCCACAGCCCGGTCGTACTCAGCAAGTCAAATATCAGCACAACTTCCAACACACGGTCCGCAATTGGGCGATGTTCGATGTCGTGATCAGATGTAAGCAGCTGCGTCGCTTCCGACATGACTCTACCCTTTCAGCGTCGACGGTTCTTGCCGGGAAAAAACAGCAGACAAAAACAGCAGAACGAGGACCGCTTTTAGCCTAGGTTAATCGGATGGAAAATTCTTTGGCTCAGATCCCAAACCTCGACGGTAACTTCAGCGACAAGTCTGGTTTGACGCGTATCGCTGCAGGTACAGAGGAAACGCTCTCGTCCTTGGGTTCCGGTCGGGCCAGGAGCGCCGTTTGGTTTTTCAGCGCCGGAAACCTATCGATCCAGTTGCGAGGCGCGCGTTCCGAATTTCGCGAAGCAGCACCAGGCGTTTCGTTTGTGCGGCGTTGAGCAGACCTTCGAACAGCACAAACATCTCGCGACCCTGGACGTAGACCTCCGTGTTGATGGCGTGTTGATCGAACCCATAGGAGGCGAGGCGCGTGTCTATTTCTGTCGCAGCGATCGGGTCAATCCGCCAACTGAGGGCGTTTTGCAGCGTGTAGTACTCGGCCTCCGCTTCGAACTCGGGGTCGATCCCGACCATATCGATCCGCCGCAGGGCCGCTTCAATTGCCTTTTGGCGATAGGTCTCAAGCAGTTTGTGGCGCAGCACCCGGTAGCGTTGGATCTCCCACGACAATTCGGCGACGTCGATGGCGAGCAGCCATTCGATCGCCGAGCGCGGCGCGAGGTCGGCAAAGATTGCTTGCCGCAGCACCTCGTAGTGCTCGAGACTCTCACCTGGCAATAGCAAAGGCGGAGGTGCCAAGGCCTCGAACTCGACCGGCAGCGCGGTGAACTGGTGCGAGGGCGAGAATGGCCTGTTCATCATGGCGAGGCCTCCGATCCAAGAGGTGTCGGCAGAGCCGCGCTGGCGAGTCCGGCGTTGGTTGGATCGTGCGCGGGACTTGCCGCCCACAGCTCCTGTGCGATGGGCAGGGGAGAGATCTGCAGATTGGCCCACCAAGCCCGTTCGTCGCCGCGGCGATGCAGCTCGTGGTGATGAGCGCGGCATAGTGGGACCGTGAATTCGTCGCTCACCTTGCGGCCAAGGGCCCTGGGTTGAGCGAATTTCAGGTGGTGAGCATCGCACGGGGTTTGCCCGCAAACCAGGCAGGGCTGTTCGCGGACAAACAGCAGATGCGCCTTGCTGCGCTTGCGGGGTGGCTCCTTAGGGTAGGCCAGCCCTGCCTCGTGCGCTGCCAACGATGGCTGCAGCGCGGCTTCGGTGTCCGCAGCCGATGATTGGTCTGGCACGTTGTGCTCTCGCGCCGAGGGGGGCGCGCGGCCGGTGGCCGCCGCCGGGCGGGTGGCCGCCTCCAGCCTGACTTGATAGGCGGCCTCGACGCAGCGGGCGTCCGGTTCCTGCAGGGTGTTCTTGAGCGGGAGGCTTGCCTTGGCCCAGCCGAGCAGATCGGTGCCAGCTGACAGAGCTTCGAGCTGGCGCAACAGTTGCTCGCGGAGCGCTGCGGACTCGCCCGGCCGCAGCAGCTGCGCGCGGTGGAGGACGCCCTTGCCTGGTGAGGCCTTGAGGCTCGGCGGCGCTGCGCCCGGCGGACCGGCGACCGTATCTGGTGCGTCCAGATCGTCCTCGCCGGCAATGCCGACGAGCGCGAACAACGCATAGCGCCGCGCATAGGTCAGCGCGGCGCCCATGCGGTGCGGCGCCTCGACATCCTTGCTGGCACAGACCGGCCACTCCGAGGAGATCCATTCGCCGGAGGCATGGGCGAGCAGGGTGGTGAGGTGGATGGTGCCCGTCGTGACGTCGGTCCGGGTGGTCTGGATGATGGCGATCTCGTGCCGGCTCAACGTTTTGCGCACGATGTCGAGGCCGGAGGCCAGCGAGGCGTAGTGGAAGGTCCGGTCGTCGTCGCGCAGGAACGGCGAGCGGATCTGAGCGGTGAGGGTCTTTTCCGGGTTGGTCAATTCGGCCTGCGCGCGCGCCAGCGCGGCTGCGATCGCACCGATATGTTCACTGGCCTGGTGCATGGACGCCCTCCATCTCGACCGGATCAAAGCTGATCGCGCCGGATTTGGCCCGCTTGGCGCGAACGCCGTGGCCGATCGCTTCCTTGGCGTCCTCGGGCATCAGCTTTTTGAGCTCGACCTTGACGAGCTCGTGCTCGCCATGGGCAGCGCGGGTGCGCAAATAGGTGGCGGCATAGTCGGCCCAAAGATTGGAGGAGGTCATGTCGACCACCTTGACGGCGGCCAATCGTGGTCGCGGCGTCTCAATCCCAAACAGGGTCGGCGGCTCGCCGCTCTGCACGCAGCGCCAGAACTTCTTTTCAGCGGTGAGCAGCAGGTGCTGGTACAGCGGGTCGGCATGCACGGTGATCTCGACCCATTTGCCGCCGCCGGTGATGATGGAGAGCGCGGCGGAACGTGACGCGACCACCCACATGTTGTGTTGTAGCTGCGCCATGTGCTTGTCGGCCGCCGTCTCTTCGGTAAAGGCCCAGGGCAGCATGAACTTGGCCTCGAACACCGAACCGGTCTGCGCGACCACGCCGTCGAGCGTTGCCGCCATCCAGCTGTGCACGGGATGCCGCACTCGCTTCTGAACGTCGATGATGACCTGCCCGGTGCAGCGCTGGTACCATGTCCGGTTCAGTTCCTCGGTGACGGTGCCGAGCTGCACCACCAGGTTTTCCGAAAAATCTTGCGGCGCGATTTCGCCGCGCTTTTCGCGCCATAGGCGCGTGAGACTCTGCTGATCATCCCCCATGATGATGCGTGCATCCGAGCCGCCGACAAAGGCGCGGCGGTCTGTGGGGATGAATTTGACAACGGAACGCGGCGCCTCGGCGCCGTCAGCTGAGATCGTGGCCACCGGTATCTCCTTAAGGTTGATGCGGCCTGCCGCCGCACCGCCAAAAGCCCCGCCCTGGCGAGGTGAGATACCGGCGCCATCGGTTGCGCCCGGTCCAGCCAGTAACGCTCCAATTGCACCGAAAAGCCAGTCCTTTCTGCAGCAAAATCAAGGTTTTTTGGCTGGAAAAGTCTTGATCTCTCAAGCCCTTGGTGGGAGCTTTCCGGATCGAGATCTGAGGGCAACGGCCATGGCATCAGCGCGACAAATCGAAGCCAATCGCCGCAACTGTAGACGCAGCACCGGCCCCAAAACCGCGGTTGGAAAAGCCAAGTCCAGCCAAAATGCAGTGCGCCATGGGCTGGCCCGGGGTGACGGCAACGATTCTGCCGCGATTGAAAATCTTGCCGTCGCGATCGCCTTGGGGCTCGGGCATCAGATCGCGCCGGAGTTGGCGATTTCGTTTGTACGCGCCAAGCTCGCGCGGTTGCATATTCGCAGTCTGCGGCAGGACGTATTAGTCGCTCTGCTGACCGGCCCGAGCCTGGCGGCCGTCAAGCGTCTCAAGAGCCTTGAGCGCTACGAGCGGGCCGCTCTGGTGATACAGAAGCGGACACTTCGCGCGCTAAGCCTCGCGTGAGGTTGAATGCAGGGCTATTTGGCTTCGTTCTGGATTTTGGTCGCGTTGCCGCTAGGGCTCTGCGAGATAGCTCCTTGACAGCGTGCTGTTGCTTTGAAGTTAGCTGGACAGTCGTGCAGCTTGACCGTCACCTCAGTTACGGAAAAAAACCTTTGATCTTTTTGATGCCGGTGCCATGTGCCGGGAGCTTCCGCAGTCGATCGTAATAGGCTGCTAGTTCGTCGGCTGACATGCCGTAAGGGTCCGCGTGTGTTGCACTTTCGATTTCGCGGATTTGTTCGATCACTGCCATCATCATTGTCAAGGCTTTCATTCCGCCCTTGGCTGCGACATCGACCAGTCGCTTCACCAGTATCTCGTCCGTCCGAACGCGCAATCGTTGGCCGTCTTCGACAATGGTTCGCTTCCGCTTCAACTCATCTGCAAAGAGCTCGGTTAATGTGGGATATTTTTTCGGTCGCCCTCGCGGATTGCCGGACTGGCCGGGTTTGAAGCGTCGCTCTCTCGGCGGTTTTCCGTAGCCAACCTCATAGTCTCCGGATTTGTGCCTGGTCATTGCGCGCGCTCCCGAGCCCGATCTGCAGCAATCTCGTCGAAACGGCGTCCGGTTTGGAGGTGGACCGCCATTTGACCAGTGTGGCGTTGCCAGCGCCGGATCGCGACATCCACGTAAAGCGGCTCCAGCTCGGTCGCGTAGAGGCGCCGGCCGACTCGTTCGGCAGCCAGTAAGGTCGAACCGCTGCCCAGGAAATTGTCCAAGACAACGTCATTGCGTTCCGTGCAATCGAGAATCGCGTCGGCCAGCAACTGAACCGGCTTTACAGTGGGGTGTAAGGCAAGCAGGTTGCCGTCGTCGCCATTCCGTTCGAAACTGTTGCATCCTGGATAGTGCCAGACGTTGGTTCGAAATCGACCATGTCGACCAAGCTCGACATTATTGCGATGCGGCCCTTTACCGTACTTGAAGACAAAGACGAATTCGTGCTGGCTGCGATAAAATGATCCCATACCTGCGTTCGATTTCACCCACGCACAAATGTTCTTGAGTTCGAGCCCTGCTTCAGCAGCGACGGCAAGAATTTCAGCGGAGTGACGCCAGTCCATGAAAATGTAGAGGAGGGCGCCCGGCGCGAGGTGCTCTATCGCGCGGAGCAGGTAGCCGCTCAGGAAGGCGGTAAACTCTTTACTGGACATTTCACCGGACGCCATCGCAAATTCGCGGTGGCGAATGCGTCCTCTGCCCGATACGTGTCCTCGAATTGGCACGTTGAACGGCGGATCCGTGATCACGGCCCGCGCGCGTTTGCCTGCCATAAGGGCGGTGAATGAACTAGATTCGAGCGCGCTTCCGCACAAAACTCGGTGTCGACCAAGTTGCCAAAGATCGTTGGCAGCAGAAGTGCAGGTTACCGCAGCCGCGGGAACGACATCGGCTGGGTCAGGAGATGACTCAACCTGCAGCGTTTCGAGATGTTCGATGCGAAAATCGATCTCTCCCTGGGAAAAACCTGTGATCTCGAGGCTGCACCCGAGTTCGAGCTGCGAGAGATCCCTTAATGTCTCCGCGACCGCGCGGTCGTCCCAAGGGGCGAGTTCGCCGAGTCGTTGCTCAGCAATTCGGTAGAGTTCGAGTTGTCCGGGCGTGAGATGCGTTACGCGGATGACGGGGAGTTCGCGTAAACCAAGCTGGAGGGCGCCAAAGTACCAGATCAAGCCGGCTACGATGACACCTGACGAATCAATGATAATGGGGCTGAACAAGCCCAACGCCTCTATACATTTCGCATATTGTTTCTTGTGGCGGTCGGTGTGTTTTCGGAGTGCTGGCCTAGGCGGCGAAATTGCCTCGATTGGTAGACGCTCGACCGGTCCCACTTGTGTGAAGACCTCGTTGTGTTTCGATGATACGGCCACGATTGACTCCTTGGTTCGACTGCGTCGGCCCCGGAGTCATCTGTACCGTGCGGGTGCCCGTTAGCCGGGCTATTGGGCCCTTGAGCGTCGAATCGTAGCAATCGCATTTCGAAACGTCTTGAAGGTCATCCTTCGCCTGCCTGTGCCAAACTCGTAAGAAAGCTTCGATCCATCGGCGGACTCGATGGGATCGCAGCCGATGTCCCTCAATTGTGCAGAAAAATGAGGCCAGATCTCTTTCGCACTGAGGCCCCGAAGCTCAGGCTTGGAAACTAGGCCTTCTATGATCTTGCGAAGCGGCTCTGCGCGGTCGCCTACCTTTACGCGCGGGCGAGTCGCCCGTTTCCGTTGAGCCTGGAGCAAGCCATGGACATCGCGCTCAGCTGGGTAGAAGCCAAGGACGCGCCTGCCATCAATCATGCTATCCGGACAAATGAAAATATGAAATCTTAAAATTGAGGGGTACAATGTCGCGACATTGCGGTCGTGCAGTTTTGTTGCGGCCTTAATTAGCTCGTTCGGATTGTCGATTGAGGCCAATCGTCGCTGGCAAACACCCATCCACCGCTTCTTCGTCCGACCGAACGTCATGTCGCAGCTCCTTATTATTGAAGGAGCTAGCCACACCCACATTGCGCTTCAGCTGCTCCTCGTTGTTAACCGGAGCTCGCTAGATTGATCATTTTTCGGGGGCTTGCATCACGCGCGATCCAAGTCGAATTGTGGCAAGAAAAGAGCTCACATTGTTGAGGTCGTTTGGAGGCGACGCGGTCGCTTTGTTGGTATCCTCATGCCGAACTTGCACAGCGCGTCGGATATCTTCTGCTCGGAGAGGTGTTCAAGCGCAGGCTCCCGTTTCGCAATGTAATCCTGGATCTGCTTTAGCAGTGTGATGTTCCGCCGAAGGCGTGGCAGCGCGCTGCAATCGAGGCAGGGCCGTTGAAACCAGATTGGGCGTCGGTAGCATTCGCGCTCAGCTTCCAGGTAGGCGACGGTGTGCTGGACAATGCTTAGCTCAGTCGCCTCATAAGCCCGCAGGACAGGGATGACTTCGACAGCGCGCAGCCGCGTGCCATCGGTCAGCTCAACATTGCCGTCGGAATCGAATGTTGCGCCGTCGAGTTGGAAGATGTCGAACGTTTCAATCGCCGAGTCGCCTTGACGTTTCGTCAGAAATTGCATCGACCCAGGCAATGAGACCAGATAGGTCATATCCGGACGCTCGACCCAGACGGTGACCAGGCCAACAATTCTCTCTCGGTGAAGCTTTAACCCTCCGACCCGGATCTGGCCTGCGCGCGCGCCGAGTAGGACGTTGGCTTGTACTAGGACATCGATGGCGTCGGCGAGCGAGCGCCGCTCGTTGTACCGGTCCTGTTGCAGCCGCACCTAGTCGGGCATTTTGGGTCCTCGCCTGTTAAGTTGAGATGCACGCGCTTAACCTTCAACCCGTAGCTCTACGGTTGCACCGAGACCGGCGGGGAAGGCGATCGACTTGGGCGTCCCTGTCACTCGGCGCCGTGTGTCTGTGCATTGCGCGGATTCGCCACGAGTCGTTTGGCGGTCGATCGGTGACGGCTGCCTAGCTGCAGCGCGAGAGACTGCTGTGTTTATGAGCGCCGCGATGGCGCGACCATCCGGATTTCGAATCGCTCGCGGCGCGCCTGTTCACAGGCCGTCGAGCCATGAACGCGAGCTCTCGGGCCAAGTCGATGCGCGTGTGGATCTCGGCGCGACGTCACCTGCGTCGACAAGGACGACAGAAGGTGAGCGCTTCACCGCGGCGCATTTCCGATCTACGAGCCCGGTCTCGACGGGTTGGTCGAACCAATGTTCGGGCGAAGCGGCTCGATTTCACGACGGATCTGTCGAAGCCGGATGCCGATGCCGTGTTCATCGCGGTCGGCACGCCTTCGCGCCGCGGCGAAGGTCATCCTATTGTCTTATGTCTACGCTGCCGCGAAAGAAGATCGCGGAGTCGCTCTCCGATTTTACCGTGGGTGAATGCCGGTCGGTACCGGCGACGTGTCGAATGCGGTCACCAGTGCGGGGCGCGATCTCGGCTTCGTCACGCTGGAGCCCGAGGCGTTCGGCGCGGCCAAGGCGATCTCGATCGACTATGCCGTGATGGAAAAGACTGCGCGCGCGGCTGTCGTGCCGGTGTCCTGCGGTTGGTCCGACGTCGGCTCCTGCGCGGATGTGGGAATTGTCCGACAAGGGACGCGCAAGGCAATGCGGCGCATGGCGCCGCCGCGTTCGAGGATTCGCGCAACGCCGCTGAGAAGGCGGTTACGACCGATGTGTGCGGCGGCCACGTTGCTAGGGTAGCCGCTAGATCTTCTGATTGTACTCGCCAACTTCCGGGTGGGTGCGCAGCACGCTGTTCACCATCTCGAACATGTCGTGCATGCGCTGCTCGGAGACCGGGCTCTCGACCACGACCACGAGCTCGGGCTTGTTCGAGGACGCGCGCACCAGGCCCCAGCTGCCGTCCTCGACGGTGACCCGCACGCCATTGACGGTGACGAGATCGCGGATCGCCTGATCGCCGATCTTGGCGCCCTTCGCCTGCAAACCTTCGAAGTGCTTCACAACCTTGTCGATGACGCCGTACTTCACCTCGTCGGCGCAATGCGGCGACATGGTCGGGGACGACCAGGTTTTTGGCAGTGCGTTCTTGAGGTCGGCCATCGACTTGCCGGGCGCCCGATCGAGCATGTCGCAGATCGCGATCGCGGAAACGAGGCCGTCGTCATAGCCGCGGCCATAGGGCTTGTTGAAGAAGAAATGGCCTGATTTCTCGAAGCCTGCGAGCGCGCCGGTCTCGTTGGTGCGGCGCTTCATATAGGAATGCCCGGTCTTCCAATAGGCGGTCTTTGCGCCTTGCTTCTGCAGCACTGGATCGGTGACGAACAGCCCGGTCGACTTGACGTCGACGATGAACTGCGCGTCCTTGTGAATCGCCGACATGTCGCGCGCCAGCATCACGCCGACCTTGTCGGCAAAGATCTCCTCGCCGGTGTTGTCGACGACGCCGCAGCGATCGCCGTCGCCGTCGAAGCCGAGGCCGACGTCGGCCTTGTGATGCAGCACGGCGTCGCGAATCGCGTGAAGCATCTCCATGTCCTCGGGATTGGGATTGTATTTCGGGAAGGTGTGGTCGAGCTCGGTGTCGAGCGGGATCACCTCACAGCCGATCGCCTCAAGCACCTGCGGCGCAAACGCGCCGGCCGTGCCGTTGCCGCAGGCCGCGACCACCTTCAGCTTGCGCTTGAGCTTCGGACGATTGGTGAGGTCGGCGATGTAGCGCGCCGGATAATTCTTGTGGAACTGGTAGGAGCCGCCTGCCTTGTTCTTGAAATCGGCATTGAGCACGATTTCCTTCAGCCGCGTCATCTCGTCGGGGCCGAAGGTCAGCGGGCGGTTGGCGCCCATCTTCACGCCGGTCCAGCCGTTATCGTTGTGCGAGGCCGTGACCATCGCGACAGCGGGCACGTCGAGATCGAATTGCGCGAAATAGGCCATCGGCGTCACAGCAAGCCCGATGTCATGAACCTTGCAGCCCGCAGCCATCAGGCCCGAAATCAGCGCATATTTGATCGAGGCCGAATAGCCGCGGAAGTCGTGGCCGGTGACGATCTCCCTGGGGACACCGAGTTCGGCGATCAGCGCGCCCAGCCCCATGCCGAGCGCCTGGACCCCCATCAGGTTGATTTCCTTCTGGAACAGCCAGCGCGCGTCGTATTCGCGAAAGCCGGTGGGCTTCACCATCGGCTCGGATTCGAAGGCGTAGGTGTTGGGCATCAACACGGATTTCGGCTTGGGAAACATTGAGACGGTCTCGTGAATGGAAGAGAGAACGCAATCGTACGCATGTTGGATGCGTAAGCAAGGCGAATATATCAAACTCGAAACGCGACCACGTCTTAGTGGTGCAGTGATCCGACCGCTCGGCAAACTGACCAATGAACACGGGCGGGGACATTTTCATTGCTGAGTCTGCCCGCAGGGTCGCCGCGGTTTGCTGTAATCTTGTTGTCGACGAGGGCCAAGGCGCGCTTTTCAGCGTCGCTCAGTCCGCGTATCACCAAGACGGGGACGTCCTTGAGTCCAAGCTGCTGCGCCGCTTCCCAGCCGCCGTGCCCGTAGATGATCTGCGAGTACTCGTCCGCTAAAATGGGATAGGTCCACCCAAATTGAATGATCGAGTGGGCAACTCGTGTGACTTGCTTTTGGGAATGAGTTCGCGCGTTCTTCTTTGCGGGCTTAAGCGATCGAAGCGGCAGCAATTGGATGTCGTGCTGATCAGGCTGGCAGGGCAGGCGATCGGGCTGCTTATTTCGGAGGTGGGTACGCTTGTTGGGCCGTTGCGGGCGGCCGGGGTCATTGGGAGCTCCATTTTCAATGAAGCTGGCAATCATCACATCCTCGAGGCCCGCGCATCATCACGAGCCAAGTCGAATTGAGGCAGGCTCGCCTCAATTTTCGTGCCTCAAATCTTGGTTGGTGATCTTGTTCGGCGCGCTGGGATTCGCATGCCGAACATGCGCAGTGTATCGGCAATTTTCTGTTCGGAGAGGTTCTTGAGCGCAGGTTCTCGCTCCGCAATGTAAAAACGAATCTGCTTTAATAGCGGGATTCTGCGTTTGAGAGCTGGGAGCGCGCTGCAATCGAGCGCGTCGCGTGGCTGCTCAAACCGGATCGGGTACCTGTAGCAATCCGATTCAGCCCCTAGGAATACGATGACGTGGTGGAGAATGCACCAGTCCAGCTCGGTCACGTGGTAAGGAAGCTTCGACGGAATGACCTCGACGGCCCGCAGCCGTGTGCCATCCCGCAGCTCGACGTTGCCCCTGGAATCGAACGACGCGCCGTCGAGTTGCGAGATCGCGAAGGTCTCAATCTCCGTGCTGCCACGACGTTTGGCCCGAAATTGCGCGGAGGTGGGCAGTGAGACGATGAAGGTGATTTCGTCCGCCGTCCTCGCGAAAGAGGCGATGATCAGGCCGACAATGTCATCCGACGGCAGCCGCAACGCCCCAACCCGGATTTCACCCGTATCCGGAGCGTCGAAGACGGCTTCCGCGTGCAGAAGGTCGATGACGTCGGCAATCCCGCGCCGCTTATCGCATTGGTCCTGTTGTAGCCATTGGTAGCGAGGCATGGATTTAACGTGGAGCGGAAGTCCTGAACATCAACACCGTGGCTCTACGGGGTTAACGAGACCAGGGCGGCCGCGCAATCCGATTTGGCCGCTAGCTGGCTTGCCAGGCCGCTGCTCTGGCTTCAATCGACTCCGTTCGTAGCGGCGTGCACCGCTCGCCTGAACGCTCCGGAATCCTTCGCATGGCTGCGATCTCAATCCTTCTTCGTCTTAGGATCGGCGCCGGCGGGTGCACCATACCGACCGCCCGCACGACGTTGTCGGAACCAAGTTCTCCGGCGAGGATCACGGGCGTGCTGATGTGGTAGATGATCTGCCGGCTATGGCCAGTCGGGGTCATGCCCAGCGCGCCGATTTGCCGGTCCGGTAGGCTGTCCAGCATAAGACCGTCGGCAACACCGTCGCAACTCCGGAGACCGGCATACGCACCGAGGTAGCCTATAATGCGTCGGCTTATGTCACGAATCTCCAAGCTCGCGCGGCGTCGCTAAAAGCCTTGCTAAATGCTGGCAGGTTCTGGGGAGCGAGCATCGTTTCATGGTTGCCGGGGATTTGCATAATCTTCAGGCGCGGACAGCGGCGCTGCCAACTTTGGTCCGAGCGAGCCGTCAAGCCCGTTCGAAGCAAGACCGCTGACGTGTTCAGCGCAATCGGATTGCGGTCGAGCGCTGCAATTCCTGGGGCTGCTAACCGGATTAGAAAGCGCATACTAAGCTCGTTCTCAAGAACAGGATCGACCGCCAAGCTCCGATGAAGTCGGCCGGACGGCTTCGCTCTGCGCAGGATCCCGACCAAGTGCTCCTGAGACAGTCGCAGCATCGCGCGCCAAAAAAGGGAGCGCAGGAATTTAGCCAAATCAACAATTCGTCTCTCACGTACGAGGCGCGCGCCACGCTTAAGCGCGCGCCCTAACCATCCCGTCGTCGCCGCTGAACTCACCGTGAACGCGTCCACTGCGCAAAAGCCCGAAATATTCCGGCCGGCTGCCTGAAGTTGCGCCGCCGCGGCATAACCGAAATGGGCGCCGATGGAGATGCCAATGATGCGTATGGGTCCTTCTGGAACCAGGGCCTCGATCTGGCGGACTAGATCATCGATCAAGGTCTGCAGCGAAAACCCAATTTCCACGTAGCGGCGCCATCCTGGATAGACCAATATCGCGAATTGGGTCGTCTCTGGAAATCCCGCCCGGAACGGCCCGAGGTCAGGGACGCCGCCGCCTGCACCCGCCAAGACGATTACCGGCGATGATATCATCATTTCGTTGACGTCGCCGATGCAAGTCGCCGCGATACGATTTTCGCCGAATAAGCCGTGCCCGCGACGAACCGAAACAACGGCCCGAAGCTCGTCGCCGATGCCGGGCCAATGAAATACAGGCCAGGAACCGAACTCTCGAAGGTCGCATTCAACTTCGGAGCCTTCTCGATTCGGACAATCTCGCTTCTAAGCTGACGGTCCAGGAAACCGAGACGATCGACGTCAACGTTATATCCGGTCCCGACGACGACGCGGTCGGCTGCAAGATCGAACTCGGTTCGATTGTGCGTATTTCGAAGGCTGAGCACGGCTCGGCCGCCCTCATGGCGAGCGCCAATCAGCTTTGTACCGCAATGAAGCGGAACCTGATGCTCCACACGTGGACGCAACCACCATGCCCCCTCCGGGGGTAGATGAGTTTTGACGAAATGGGTCCTCAAAGGCGCCGGGACGAGATACATCGCACCTGGAAAGCTTGTCAGAGCCCAGGCCTTGGGTCCCGTGCCAAGCTCCGAGATCGGAGATCGGATCCTTTGCCAAAGGTTTCGGTTCGAAGATGCGCGGCGCATCCAGGAAATCAAAGGCCTACGAACGATTAACTGTGCTCTCGCTCCGACTTCGTGCAATAAAGCCGCGGCTTCTAGCGCCGATTGTCCCCCGCCGACAACGGCGACATCAAGCCCGCGATAATCCGCAAACCGTCCAATCGTGGACGTGTGCTGAATTAGCTCGGGCGCGAGCGGAGCAACCTCTGCGGGGATATTCGCGAAACCCGCGAGCCCGGTCGCGATCACCACACGCGAAGCTGAAACGGACTCGCCGTTCGTCAATGTAATGGCGAACTCCTCATTGCGTCTTTCAATTCTGACAACGTCGAAGGGTTCGACCCAATCGACCTGGCTTTGTTGAAACCACAGCCCGTACGCAGCAAAATCCTTGATCGAGCATGGCTCGAAGGTTTCCAGTCCGCGCGGACGGCTGTAGTCAGCAAATGAGAAACCACGCCAAGGAGTTGAGATGTCCGTTCCGAAGCAGAATGATTTCAGATAACGTTCGCCGCCGGCGGCCGCGATCTTTGACCAGAACTGCATTGGCTGACCAAAAATCCGATGATTTATATTTTTGGTCGCCAGATGTACCGCGAGCGAAAGGCCGTACGGACCGGCGCCGATGATGACGGTATCGGCGCGGCTCATGATAACACTTTCTCCGCAGTTGCCACCGGCGCCAGAGACTTGCGCCGCGTCGCACGAACAAAGCGCGGAAGAGCTCTCACGCCAAGGTAGATTTCGGAAAGCGCATGGACGATCGCCGGCAGCGGGTCTGATTTGTCGATCGCGATGTCAACACAGTGCGTTGCGTGCTGTCTGCTCCATGCCCACCAACGCTGCCGATCCGCGTGTGGCGCGCCGGAAGCAATTCCCTGCGCCAACAATATCGAGTTGAGGGTGAATCGGTCGGAAAATACTAACGCCAATTTATGTTCGACTTGCGCTTTAGCCACGGCCTCGCTGAGAGCGTCTGCCTGACCTGAAGCATCCAGAAATGCGAGCAAGGGGAGCGGCATTCCGCGCTGAATATCAAATCCAAGCTGGTTATAGAAGCGCGGGTTGAAATCAATCATGGCCCAGCGCTCGTTAAATCGAATGAATTCCGCTTCAAACACGCCGAAATAGTTTAGCTCCCGGCATAGCGTGTAGACCATTCTTGAAAGGTCCCGTGAGGGAGGAAGCGCCTCATGGCAAATACCAATCCCGATGGGTCGTGACCGTTGGAACACTTTTACTGAGCGCCTGCTGACGAATAGCTCGCCCGTCCGGTCGATAAATCCGGTGATTGACTGGACGTCTTGGCTGCCATCGGCCGCGAATTGTTGCAGAAGAGGCCTCTTGAGGCCGATCGATTGCGCCGGCGGAGCACTCAGATAACGCTCGCGAACAAGAAAAGCCTCATACTGCTTCCAAAACTCATCTGGCGTTTCGACAACGACGCCTTTGTCGTTCCTGAGACGTTGCACATGAGTGCGCGGCTTGATCAGCATCGGATAAGGAAATGTCGCTATGAGTTTCGAAAGTTCGTCGCTCGTTTCAGGATCCCAGCTCGGTAGTACGTCAAGCCCTGCCCGGACCGCGGCATCCATAAGCAACTTTTTGTCAAGGATACGTCGGATGCATTCGAGCGACGGTTGATACATCAAGAAGTACTGCGCCAGAGCGGCGGCATTGGCAGTGTAAATCCAGGCGGTCTGATCCGAGGTAGGGAGCAGAACAAGGCCCGGAGTGGCCTTTCCAATTGCTATAATGCATTCAAAAAATAACTCGTGGTCGATTTCAGCAGGTGCCGAATAGGTACGGCTTGTATGCCTCGACCATGCCGCCGCATCCAGCCGGGTGCTTGAGAGGACTTGAGCCCCGATACCGTTTCTGCCGAGGTCCCGCACGGCGGCGATCGTGCCTCCCGAGGACGCCGAAGCCAGAAGCACCGAGTGTTGCCCGCTTAATGGAATCTTCACTGCGCTCAAAGCTGCTTCTCAATCAAAAGTATGTCGCAGCGGCTCATCGCTGCCAATCAATCTAAGCAGCCAAGCAAATGGCTACGGACAGCGCATCGTTAATATAGAGCTATGGTTTACGTCGTGCGGGCTAGATCAGAAAAAATCGCCACCACTTGGAAGACCGCCAAGCGGCTCGAAATGGTTTTCGTTTTGAGGTTCGCCGATGTCGGAAGCGGCTCAATCGCACCGGCCCGAGCGTGATCGCGAGACTTCCGGTTCGTCGCCGACGGATATGTCACCCATCGGGCCAACTCCGAATTGTCCAACTGTTGGCAGCCGGGCTCATTCGTTAGCCTGGTGCAGGTCGAGCGCCGCGCCATGAGAAACAACGAAGCCAAAGCAATGGTGGGTCCGACGACCGGTCTGGCTTGCCCGGTAGGGAGTTGGCGCATCCGGGATAGTCGGCGCACCGGGCCGCTACGCCGGATCAGTAAGGCGCATAGCACGAACGATGGGAATACATTTGAAGAAGTAGCCATCGTCCGAACGCGCGCGAAAAGATCTAGCTGATGCACCTACATCTTCAGTTAGATCGGCCATAAAGATGGTCCTCGCCTCCCTCAGCCTATCGGATGGCGCTGCTCCGGGTTCGCGCGCTGCATCGATGGTGACGAGCTGACCGCGCTTGCGCGCGCGGTCAGCGCCGCATTGAGGCCGGAGATGCCTCCGGAGCTGAGTTCGGGGCTTGAAACGTGAACAATCAACGTATCCGCGCCGTCCGGCATGATGACGTTGACCGAACTTCTGGAGGCACAGATCTCGAGGGCTTTGAAGCGGTTGGCTGCCTCGATCCCTACGAGAGTGTCGCCTTCACGCGACAAAAGCGAGCGCCGCGACCTTCAGGAGTAGGTTGAACTTTCGTTCTGCAGTAACTTGAGCAGAATTGATGAGTAATTTGGCGCGGGGAATCCTCGATGGCCTAGGCCGTGTACTCATAAACCGGCGGCGGCGTCCGCTTCGCTCCGATATCGACCTCCTTTGCGCAACTGCAGCAAATGTCGCGATGGGCCAACAGCCGACTTGCGCGTTGCAGCGTTTTGGGGCTAGGCGCTGCTCAGCAGCCGTTGTTGCACGTTGGTTTGTGGTCAGAGACGCCGCTTACAGCGACACTCTCGAAGTATGCCGCGGGCTTCCGCTAAATTCTTGCGGGCTATCGCGAGATACAGAGGTCTGAGAGGGTTGCAGTCTGCTGTATAGAGAAAAATGTGAGATCGGAGAAGGGTTTCGCAGCTGTCGTCCGTGCAGCAGAGCCTCGGCCCTTCGTTGACGACGCGCCGGCCCAAAGTTCCACTTTGAAAAAGTTGAGAGGAGACGATAAAAAATGAGCTAGGATGAGTGTGCCCTACATGAGCAATGGCTCTGGAGCCTTGTCATGAACTTTCCTCGTCCTCGTCCTCGCCCCCGCCGATCAACTTCCGCTCAATAGGCGGCAGCTGCTTATCGTCGAGGATTCAGGCGTAATTGCTGTCAAGTTGTGCAGAATCCTGGCGTCGGCCGGAGCGGAAATTGTCGGTCCGGTGGCGACTGTCAGCGCTGCAATCGGGATTATCGGCGATACACGCCAGCTAGACGCCGCGATACTGGACGTGGATCTGCGCGGCGAACTTGTTTTTGGAGTTGCCGAGACGCTCGTGGCTCGTCAGGTCCCACTACTGTTTATCACGGGCTACGACGTGAAGGCTCTTCCCGAACCTTGGCGCGAATGGCCGTTGATGCAAAAACCATTTGCTTCGAACGATGTAGTTAATGCAGTCCAAGTTGCCATCAAAGCGGGTCCGCGACGGCTGGATGGCGAGCCAAGGGAAACGTTACCCGCTCAAGATCGTCGCATTGTCGATGCGATGAATTCCAGCCGGAACCTGATCATGGAAAGTCGGATAATTCGCCACAAGGACTAGCACGGCAGATCGACCGAGACGTGCACGCCATCATCTGTGAACTCGACAGATGTCTTTGCATCAAGCTCAAAAGGCAACAGCGCTTCCAGAAGCTCTAGGCCAAACCCTCGGGTCGATGCCTGATTGTTGGCGCTCAACTCGGCACCGCGCTCGCGCCAGTCAAGCCGAAGCATGTCGCGCCCGCTGTCGGTGATATTAATCCAACTTATCTCCAGCAGTCCCTTAGCCCTTCGCAGAGCCCCGTGTTTCACGGCATTGGTGAGAAGCTCGTGGACTGCCAGCGCAAGCAGCTGAATTGCTGCGGGCGGCAGCGGCTGGTTCGGTCCTTCGTGAAGGATGATCTTGCCTCCTTGATCCAATCCGAGGGCCCTAAGCTCTAGCCGGATCAAGTCCCCAACGGTGACATTCGGCTGAAGGTCACGCGACAGCAGCGACTGCACTCGACCAAGCGCGGTCAAGCGTTCCTCGAAACGCTGTGCGAAATCTTCTAACGATCGGCTGGCTGCCACCGTCTGATCGGCAACACCTGAGATCACAGTCAGCAGATTTCGTGTCCGATGCTGCAGTTCGTGAATGAGAATCTGGCTTTCGCGGCTCTTCCTCAGCGCAGCCTCAGCCCGATCCCGCTCCACCAGGTGAGCTGCCGATCGCGCAAACAAGTTAGCCCATCGCAATTCACGTTCGCTGGGTATGTAGGAACTTGCAAAGTGTACCGTGAGCACCCCCAGCAGTTCGTCGCGCCGCGTTTTCATCGGCGAACTGAAGGCCGCGGCATATCCGAGGCTAGAGGCCGTGGGCGCATGCTCGGCCCAGCGAGGGTCTGAGCCGATGTCAGCCGCCACAACCCTTTCCCCGGTTCGGATGCAGGCCGCGCAAGTGGAATGGAAGTCTCGGTCTATCGGCGGAACCGCGGCCAGGGCCTGCTCGTCGAAACCCCGCGATGCCGCATAAGACAACGTCTCAGTTTCCGGGTTGAGAATTTGAATCGTGCCGCGATCGCTGTCGAATACGTCCATTGCCGCATCGAGCACTTCGCCCAGTCCGGTCGACAAGTCTGCAATGGCAAGCAACCGATCGGTGAGCTCGTGCATCCGCGTCATGATGCGCAGTTCGTCGGTGAGCTCGGCTTTGGCGTGCTCGCCAGTCGCAACACTATTCGAGAGGGTAGAGGACAAGCTCGGCTCCAGTGGTTTCCCAACTTACTGCGGCACCTCTATTCGTGTATTTATGCTCGCTTGCTCTGCCCCCGATCCTCCATAGCATCAGAGGCGTAATGCTCTAACTGATGGTCGCGGACGAGCCGCTTGCTCTCATTGATGATACGCAGCGACCTCTCAATAGCTTCCCTGGCATCAGTGATTATAGCGATGTCCAGTGGTGTCGTTCTATGTATTTTGGGTATTTCGGAGGTAGGCCGGGGCTCTTGTCTGGGCATGAGTCTCAATCCGTGCACAACGTTGCAAAAAACGCAATTTAGGATGGACTAGTCCTAACTTGAAGGACCTGATGACGTCCATGAGCGAACGGGACAGTCTTGTTGTCGGACAATTGAACTGCCGACTAGATCAACGCGAGTGCCTGAGTCAGGTTCGGGTCATTTTCGAAGCATTTGGCAGAGATTGAGGACCGGTTGATGTCGGCTCCTGTCCGTAAGTGCCGTACCAAGAGAGCGGGCCAGGATCGTTGCGTTTGACCGGACTGCCGTGATTCAAACTCCCGAACTGGGAGCTCAAATCATGCGCTACGAACTCGCCGACCATGAATGGACCGCCATCAAGCCGATGCTGCCGAACAAGCCGCGCGGCGTTCCTCGGGTGAACGACAGACGGGTCCTCAATGGCATCTTCTGGGTCCTCCGATCAGGAGCACCCTGGCGTGATCTGCCGACGGCGTTTGGCCCATACACCACTTGCTACAACCGCTTCATTAGGTGGCGGCGGGCCGGTGTTTGGGGCCGCATCGTAGAAGCTCTTGCCACTGCCCATGATGCCGCTGTCCAGATGATCGACACCACCATTGTCCGCGTGCATCAACATGGAGCCTGCATATCAAGAAACAAGCGCCAATCGATGGGAAGGTCCCGCGGCGGCTTAACAAGCAAAATTCATGCGGTGGTCGATAGCAATGGTCTGCCGGTACGGCTGGCATTGAGCCCCGGCGAGGCACACGACGTTCGACTTGCGGGAAAGCTGCTGTCTCGTCTCAAATCTGGCTCAATGCTACTTGCCGACCGCGGTTACGACGCCGACTGGATCAGGGAGCTTGCCATGGAGAAGGGCGCGTGGGCCAACATCCCACCGAAAAGCAATCGCAGTGATCCGATCTGCTTCAGCCCCTATCTCTACCGAGCTCGCAACCAGGTCGAGCGGTTCTTCAACCGGATCAAACAGTGCCGTCGGGTGGCGACGCGCTACGACAGGCTGGCAGCGAATTACCTTGCTTTCGTTCAGCTTGCCTCGATCAGGCTATGGCTTCGCGTTAATGAGTCCACGTCCTAGTTCATTCACATGGTGTCGCGAGCTCATTAGCCGCGCATTGCTAACCCTTTGCCGGGACCAGAAGCGGTCTCTCAACTGCGCCTTTCGCTTGCGCAGCCGTGACAAAATCGACTGGGAAGTTAAGGTTTACCGGTCAGGTTAATTTTGTCGTCGTTCAACTGGCTCGGTATCTCCTTTGCCAAGGAAGGATATTGTGATGTCCGATAATTCCGCGGATTTTGCCGCAGATGCGCCTGAGCCAAAAAGTGTCTTTGACGTCGCATTTCCAATGGCATTTGGCGTTGTAGCTCTCCTGACCACAACTGTATAGTTTGCTGCGATAGTGTGGGTTGCCTGGCAACCGATACGCGTTCTGCTGGGGTGCATCTTCGTATGAGCGAATTTAGCGGCCTCTCCGACCATTTCATTCTGCGGATGTACGAATTTATTCGGCAACAGATTCAAGCCGATGTGTTGGTTGGCACCCGCCTGGTCGGCCTGCCGGTAAAGCGTCGAGCGGACAAGCTTCTCCTGGAGATCGAAGACAGAGGTCTTTTTTGTAGCCCTATCGAATGGCCTGACCACCTGAAGGACCCGCCAGCGAAGCGACCGTCGGACGCCTGAGCACGACCTGAAACTGCTCGTGACGTAAGCACGCGGCGTACCAGCTGACCGGATCGCCCATCTGCACGGCCGCAGCTCACCGATGACCATCCGTGACCGGCTGAGGCACTTGAAAAACAGACTCGCAGGAAGCAGCCTTAGAATATTAACGCTGTCAGCCCGAGTGCAGCGCGGAGGGATTCGACCTCCGATAGCGGCGCAACAGCGTACGCATACGACGAAGACCGCCTGATTGACGCATGCGCGCGGGCGCGGCGGGCTCTATGATGGCGTTGCGTGAAGGTCAGGCGGCCTGCTGACCGGCGGCCTGGCGCAGAAGCTTCCATTCCCAGGGCAGCAGTTGTCAACGGGCAACGAACTTTCCGTGAGAATGGGCTTCCAAATTTCCCTAGGTGACGGCGACTATGGTTCGGGGATCAGCCGGGTATCGGGATCGTGATTGGTCCTTCCAGGCGGGCGGCCGCGGCGCTTGGGCTGCGGCTGGTTTGTGAGCGAGCGCGAGCGGACGTTTTCCGGTACGAGGGCGGCGTGCTGGCGGAGCCGATAGCTCGATCCCTCGATTTGGATAACAACGGCGTGGTGAAGCAGGCGATCAAGCAATGCTGTGGCGACGACGGCATCACCAAAAACCTCGCCCCATTCGGCGAAGCCGCGGTTAGAAGTGAGGATCATCGCGCCTTTTTCGTAGCGGGCGTTGACCAACTGGAAGAACAGATTGCCGCCGCCGGGCACGACCGGGAGGTAACCAATCTCGTCGACGACAAGGAGGGAGGCGCGGGCGAGGAACCGCAGGCGCTCGCGCAAGGTGCCTTCGCGTTCGGCTTTTGCGAGGGCGGTGACAATGTCGGCGAGCGTGGCGAACGCGACGCTCTTTCCGGCCTTCACGGCTTCGACCGCGAGCGCCGTCGCGAGATGGCTCTTGCCGGTGCCGGGCGGCCCGAGCAGATGGACCACATCGGCGCGGTCGATGAACTTCAATTCGGCAAGCGCCAGGATGCGATTGCGATCGAGCGAGGGCTGGAACGCGAAGTCGAAGCCTGCGAGCGTTTTAACAGTCGTCAGGCGCGACATTCTCAGCGCGGTGCTGACCCGCCGATTGTCACGCAACGTCAGCTCCTCGATAAGCAGCTGATCGAGTGCTTCAATCCAGGTGACCTCACCCTGTTCGACCCGCCGGAGCGTCGCATCGAGCATTTCCAGGGCACGCGGCATCTTGAGTGCGACCAGGCTTTTCTTGATGCTGTCGATCGCTGCCGGCTGCGTGTGGATGCTCATGGCCGGCCTCCCGATTGGGCGAGCCGCTTGCCGACGGCTTGGTAATACTCGAGCGACCGTCGTGGGATGTGATCGCCGGCCCGGCCGACGAGGGCTTCAGTCGCGCCAGGTCGCGGCCTGGATCGGTTGACCGCTTGGCGATGCTCGGGTGCGACGCGGGTTCGCCGGCGGCCTTCCAGAACGGGATGGACGGCAACGATTTGGCCTTGATCGAGAATGCGGATTACATCGGGCAATTGCTGCACCTCGACAATGCGGCGCGTGCGGTCCGGGACGCTGTAATAGTTGCCACCAATCGACACCAGCCCGTCGTGGCTGACGCGCCGCTCGAGCTTGAGCAACGCATCGAACGGCATTGCCGGCAACGCCTGCAACTCGGGCCTTTCAGCGGCAAACGCCTCGGCAACGACTTTCTGCGTTGTGCCGTGCACGCGCGCGTTGGCGACGTTGGTCAGCCAGTCGTCGAGCTGGGCGTTGAGATCGTCGAGATTGCAAAAGCTGCGAGCGAGGAAGAAGTCCTGCCGGATGTAGCTGAAGGGACGCTCGACCTTGCCCTTGGTTTTGGCGCGATATGGCCGGCATGCCCTCGGATGGAAGCCATAATGCTGTGCGAGGGCCAGCAGCGACGGGTTATATACGATGTGACCGTCGCCGTCCTCGCCCGTCACGGCGGTCTTCATGCGGTCGTAGAGGATTTCGAACGGCACGCCACCGATGGCCGCAAAAGCCTGCATGTGACAGCGCAGCAGCGTCTGCAGGTCTTGATGCATGACAAAGCGAGCGAAGATGAAGCGAGAATGCCCGAGTACCATCGAGAAGAGCCAGATGATCCGTGTCACTTCGGGCTCGTCAGTGAAGATGGTTACAAAGCGGGCAAAGTCGACTTGCGCTTGCTGGCCAGCCGGGGTTTCGAACCGTACTTCGAAGGGCTTAGGTGCGTTATCGGGACGGATCGCCGCCGCGAACCGCTTTACGGCTGTATAGGCGCCGGTATAGCCGCGCTCCCGAAGCTCTCGGGTCAGCCGGACAGCACTCAAGTCCGGGAAGGCAGCGATGCGCTCACGCAGGTATTCGAGATAGGGCGCGAGCTTGCCAGGCCGACCAGCCTGCCGTGGCCCGTAAGCGGGTGGTTCGAGACCGTGCGCGATATACTTGCGGATCGTTTCGGGTCGCGTCCCGTGCGCCGGGCAATAGCGCTGATTGACAAGCCCTGACGGTGAAGGTCCAAAATCACGACGAGATCTCCAAGCTGGATCATCCGTTCCGCCCCCGAATCAGTTCGGGCGACAGGATCGGATGCGGAAAGCCTGAAGGGGCCGCAGCGCTCCGGTATGTGGGGCCTACGCGCCGCGGCCCCTTCAGGCTGGAATGCCAGCTAGGGAATTTTCGATGCCCACAAATGGGGAGTATTCAACGCCCAGCGACAGCAGTTCGTGCAGACGCGAAGCGGGAAGATCGGCGATACGGGCGAGGACGTCGGCAAGCCAGGCCTTGGGATCGACGTCGTTGAGGCGACAGGTCGTGATCATCGTCAGCATGATGGCGGCACGGTCGGCGCCACGCTGGCTGCCGGCGAAGGTCCAGTTGCGCCTTCCCAAGGCGATGCCTCTCAATGCGCGCTCGGCACAATTGTTGGTCAAGCAGATCCTGCCATCGTCGAGGAAGCGGGCGAAGTCGTCCCAGCGCCTGAGCATGTAGTTGATCGGCTTCAGGACCTCGGAGGAGCGCGAGAGGGTTTCGCGCTCACGCAGCAACCAGGCGTGCATCTCCTCGAGAAGCGGCTTGCTGTTTTCCTGGCGCACGGCGCGCCGCTCGTCGGCGCCCCGGCCGTTGATGGCGCGCTCGATCTCGAACAACGCATCGAGGCGCTTGACCGCCTCCAGCGCGATCGGAGAGACCGGCTTGCCCTTCTTGCCTTCCCGAGCATTTTTCTCGATGTCAGCCAGCTCGAAGAAGCCCCGCCGCGCATGCGCCAGGCAAAATGCGGGCGTGATCGGCACCGCTTTCCGTTGCGGGTCGAACAACGGCTCGAAGCCGCTATAGCAATCCGCCTGCAGGATACCGGTGAAGGTGGCCAGATGCTTCTGGGGGTGCGCGCCGCGACGGTCACCCGAAGCGTAATAAACCGCCGCCGGCGGCGCAGGCCCGGCGAACGGCTGATCATCCCGCACATACGTCCAGATCCGTCCAGTCGTGCATTTGCTCTTCGCCAGGATGCGGATGGTGGTGTCGTCGCCATGCAGGCGCTCGGCCGTGAGCACATGGTGCTCGATCAGCCGGAACAGCGGCATGACGGCGAAGGTCCCGTGGCCGACCTGGTCGGCCAGCGTCGACAACGGCAAATCGATCCTCTCGGCCCTGAAGCGCACGCTCTGGCGGTTGAGCGGGATATGCATGCCGAACTTGTCGAACAGGATCGTCGCCAGCAATTGTGGGCCGATGAAGCCGCGCGGCGTGGCATGGAACGGCGCGGGCGGCTGACTGATCTTCTCGCAATCGCGGCAGGTGAACTTCTCGCGTACCGTCTCGATGACCTTGAAGCGGCGGGGAATCTCCTCCAGGGTCTTGGTCACATCCTCGCCGACCTTCGCCAGCCGCGATCCACCGCAGCAGGCGCAGGTCGTTGGAGCTTCAACGACGACGCGCTCGTGTTCGATATCGTCCGGCCAAGGCTTGCGAACCGGCCGCTTACGCGTGAAGGGACGGACGTTCTGCGTCTTCGCTGCCGCCACCTGCGCGGCGAGCTCATCCTCACTCGCCGTAGTGACGAGTTCCTCGAGCTCCAACTCCAACTGCTCGAGCAGCCGTGCCGAGCGCTCGGATCGCTGCCCGTGCAGTTCGCGTTTGAGCTTCTCGATCCGCAGCTCAAGATGTGCGATCAGCGCTTCGTTGTCCGACAACTCCGCCCGCGCACTAGCGGCATCCGCGACAGCGACATCGCGCTCAGCCTGCAACGCCTCTCGTTCAGCCAGCAGCGCAAGGTAGGCGCTCGCAAGGTCCGATGGAAGATCGTCCGGCTTCGATGTCATGAAGCCATTGAGTCAGATCGGGCCGCAACCTCAAACCCAAAACGGCTATCCGACCCGCGTCGGACGCTGGGTTTCTTGAGGGTTACGCCAATCGATCCCGGACAGAAGATAGCTCAACCGCGCCGGCGAGATCGTTACCGATTCACCGGCAACCGATGGCCAGATGAACTTTCCTCTCTCGAGTCTTTTTGTGAACAAGCAGGCTCCCTGGCCATCGTGCCAGATCGCCTTCACAAGATCACTACGGCAACCGCGGAAGACGAACAGATGACCGCTGAGCGGGTCTTTGTGCAGCACCTCCTGCACTTGGAGTGCCAGCGACGGAAAGCCTCTGCGCATATCCGTGTAGCCTGTCGCGAGCCACACTCGCACATTCCCCGGTATCGCAATCATCGGCGTCCAAGCACATCGAGGACCCGCGCCAGCGCCTCCGGATCGACGTACGCATCCACCCGGATGCACCGTCGGTTGCCGAGATCGATCTCCATCAATCCAGTACGCGCGGCTGCCACGGAGCGAGCTCGGCCATCAACCGTAGGCAAAAGCTTCGGAGTGTCCTCAGCCGATACCGCTGCGGCGGCGATCTGCACCGGCGTAAAAAGATGGTACAACTTGTTCCGATGTCCGTGCTTGTCGAGGCCAGGTAAACACCAGGCTGGCCGCTACTCCGTTGCGACGCGCAACCTCGGTCACCTTCGCGCCCGGCGCCAACGTCTCCTCGACAATCCGTGCCTTGTCGTCCTGCGACCAGCGCCGCCGCCGCTCCAGCCCGCCCAAAACCTCGACCCGCATCGCCTGATGACCTTAAAGCTAGACTAAAGGCCACACGCTTCGCGACTACCACCCGTCACGCAAGACGGCCCTCGTCGGAGGCGTACCGGAACGCGCCCTAAGCGAACCGTGCTTCCGGACCTGTTCAGACCGGCGGAACAGCCGCGCGGCTTGACATAGGCCAATGCGGGTTGGCACAATCGCCGGTATACTTCAGTCAGATTGCTACTTTATACCTGCTTTTTTTTATCGCGATCTGCTCCCTTCGAGTGAGCCACAAGCATGGATTTGAAAACGGACAGGATTACAGTGGGGACACGTTTCAAGCTCAGCGAACTCGGAAGGATTCGTTGTCCGGACCTCGCTGACCAAGTTGGCGTCGTTGTCGCCGTAAGCGCTCGCACCAGCGGCATCACTGTTTTGTTCGATGGTGCCCAACGACCTACCGTTTTGCACAGGGATTATATTAGCCCCAAGATCTGATCAGGTATTACTCCTAACGAACTACCTAATCAAAAGGCTCGTAGGGCTCCCTGCCGTGTCATAATTTGCTCTGTGTACAGTCGCAAACTTGTCACGACTCCGTACCCAGTTCTTCCAGTTTCCCTGCTTCAACAGATTTATAATTTCCACAACGGCCACCTCGGAGGGGGACGGGATTCATGGAGATATACCGAGCGGAAAAGATTTGCGTTGTCGAGGACAACTCAAGCAGGACCTGCCGGATTTGCGGCAAGAAAATGAAGCTTCTCCGGACAGTGGTGGACTCTGAAAGCGGAGGCATCACTCATATGTTCGAGTGCGGGTGCGGAAAGCGGCTCTGGGATGACTGAGGCGTCCCTCCGCAGGGGGCCAGCCACTTCAACAAAGACATCGCACCGCCCCAGACTGATGGCCGGTCTTCTTATCGTCGTGCCTGGTCGCGGGGGCACCCTGCCGACCAGGCGGTCGCGCGCCGTCGCCGACGCCAGCCCAAGCGATGGTTGCGCGGCCGTTCTGCATGCCAAATCAACATGCCATGCGTCCGCTCATCGGGAACATTGGATGCGAGAATTATCCTCGATACCAACCGGCGAGTGTCCAGAGCTCCCGTCCAAGAAAATACATCCACAGCCCGGTCGTACTCAGCAAGTCAAATATCAGCACAAGTTCCAACACACGGTCCGCAATTGGGCGATGTTCGATGTCGTGATCAGATGTAAGCAGCTGCGTCGCTTCCGACATAACTCTACCCTTCCAACGGGACGATGATCTTGCCGGGAAAAAACAGCAGAATGAGGATCGTAAATTGGCACGGGTTAATCGGCGGAAAAAATCTTTGGTTCCGATCCGATACCCTGGGCGGCAATTTCAGCGACACGTCCGGTTAACGCATATCGCTGCAGATGCAGAGGGGAAACACTCTCGTTCCGGGTTCCTGTCGGATCAGGAGCGCCCGTTTGATCTTTCAGCGCCGCAAACCTATTGGTCCAATTGCGAGGCGCGCGTTCCGAATTTCGCGAAGCAGCAGCACGCGTTTCGTTTGTGCGGCGTTGAGCAGACCTTCGAACAGCACGAACATCTCGCGCGCCTGGACGTAGACTTCCGTGGTGATGGCGTGTTGATCGAACCCATAGGACGCAAGGCGCGTGTCTATTTCTGTCGCAGCAATCGGGTCAATCCGCCAACTGAGGGCGTTTTGCAGCGTGTAGCATTCGGCCTCGGCTTGGGATTCGAATACGATTCCAGCCAAGTCGATACGTCGTAAGGTCGCCTCAATTGCCTTTTGGCGATAGGTCTCAAGCAATTTGTGGCGCAGCAGCCGGTAACGTTGGATTTCCCACGACAATTCGGCGACGTCGATGGCGAGCAGCCATTCGATCGCCGATCGCGGCGCGAGGTCGGCAAAGATCGCCTGTCGCAGCAGTTCGTAGTGTTCGAGACTCTCACCTGGCAATAGCAAAGGCGGCGGTGCCAAGGCCTCGAACTCGACCGGCAGCGCGGTCGCGGTGACCTGGCGCGAGGGTGGGAATGGCCTGTTCATCACGGCGAGGCCTCCGAACCAGCATGTATGAGCAGAGCCGCGCTAGCGAGTCCGGCATCGGTTGGATCGTGCGCGGGACTTGCCGCCCACAGCTCCTGTGCGATGGGCAGGGGAGAGATCTGCAGATTGGCCCACCAAGCGCGCTCGTTGCCTTGCCGGTGCAGCTCGTGGTGATGAGCGCGGCATAATGGAACCGTGAACTCGTCGCTGACCTTGCGGCCGAGGGTCCTGGGTTGAGCGAATTTGAGGTGGTGCGGATCGCACGGGGTGCGCTGGCAAACGAGGCAGCGCTGCTCCCGGACGAACAACAGGTGGGCCTTGCTGCGCTTGCGGGGTGGCTCCTTGGGATGGGCCAGCCCAGCCTCGTGCGCTGGCAGCGACGAATGCAGCGTGGCTTCGGTGTCCTCAGGCGATGCATGTTCTGGCACGCTGTCCCCGCGCACCGAGGGGGGCGGGCGGCCAGTGGCCGCCGCCGGACGGGTGGCAGCCTCCAGCCTGACTTGATAGGCGGCCTCGACGCGGCGGGCGTCCGGTTCCTGCAGGGTGTTCTTGAGCGGGAGGCTGGCCTTGGCCCAACTGAGGAGATCGGTGCCGGCGGACAGAGCTTCGAGCTGCCGCAACAGCTGCTCGCGGAGCGCGGCGGATTCGCCCGGCCGGAGCAGCCGCGCGCGGTGGAAGACGCGCTTGCCTGGGGAGGAGTTGAGGTTCGGCGGCGCTGCCCCCGGTGGACCCGCGACCGTATCTGGTGCGTCCAGATCGTCCTCGCCGGCAATGCCGACCAGCGCGAACAGCGCATAGCGCCGCGCATAGGTCAGCGCCGCGCCCATGCGGTGCGGAGCCTCAACATCCTTGGTGGCACAGACCGGCCAATCTGAGGAGATCCATTCGCCGGAGGCATGGGCGAGCAAAGTGGTGAGGTGGATGGTGTGCGTCGTGACTTCGGTCCGGGTGGTCTGGATGATGGCAATCTCGTGCCGGCTCAACGTTTTGCGCACGATGTCGAGGCCGGAGGCCAGCGAAGCGTAGTGGAAGGTGCGGTCGTCGTCGCGCAGAAATGGCGAGCGGATCTGAGCGGTCAGGGTCTTTTCCGGGTTGGTCAATTCGGCCTGCGCGCGCGCCAGCGCGGCTGCGATCGCACCGATATGTTCACTGGCCTGGTGCATGGACGCCCTCCATCTCGACCGGATCAAAGCTGATCGCGCCGGATTTGGCCCGCTTGGCGCGAACGCCGTGGCCGATCGCTTCCTTGGCGTCCTCGGGCATGAGCTTTTTGAGCTCGAGCTTGACGAGCTCGTGCTCGCCATGGGCGGCGCGGGTGCGCAAATAGGTGGCGGCACAGTCGGCCCAGAGATTGGAGGAGGTCATGTCGACCACCTTGACGGCGGCCAATCGTGGTCGCGGCGTCTCAACCCCAAACAGGGCCGGCGGCTCGCCGCTCTGGACGCAGCGCCAGAACTTCTTTTCGGCGGTGAGCAGCAGGTGCTGGTACAGCGGGTCGGCATGCACGGTGATCTCGACCCATTTGCCGCCGCCGGTGATGATCGAGAGCGCGGCGGAACGTGCCGCGACCACCCACATGTTGTGTTGCAGCTGCGCCATGTGCTTGTCGGCCGCGGCCTCGTCGGTGAAGGCCCAGGGCAGCATGAACTTGGCCTCGAACACCGCACCGGTCTCTGCAACCACGCCGTCGAGGGTGGCCGCCATCCAGCCGTGCACGGGATGCCGCACCCGCTTCTGAATATCGATGATGGCCTGTCCGGTGCAGCGCTGGTACCAGGCCCGGTTCAGCTCCTCGGTGACGGTGCCGAGCTGCACCACCAGGTTTTCCGACAAATCTTGCGGCGCGATCTCACCGCGCTTTTCCCGCCACAGGCGCGTGAGACTCTCCTGGTCATCGCCCATGATGATGCGCGCATCCGAGCCGCCGACAAAGTCGCGGCGGTCGCTGGGGGTGAATTTGATGACGGAACGCGGCGCCTCGGCGCCGTCAGCTGAGATCGTGGCCACCGGTATCTCCCTTGGGTTGATGCGGCTTGCCGCCGCACCAGCAAAAGCCCCGCTACCGCGAGGTGAGATACCAGGGCCATCGGTTGCGCCCGGTCCCCTTAAGTAACGCTCCTTTTGCGCGGGAATGCCAGTCAATTCTGCAGCAAGATTCTTGCTCTTTTGCGCCTAAATCCTTGATGCATCGGCGCTTTGGAGCGACGGTTTCTGCCGCGAGCAGCAGAGGCCTGCGGCATGGCGTCACAACGACAAATCGAAGCCAATCGTAGGAACGCGACGAGCAGTACGGGGCCCAAAACCGCTGCCGGGAAACGCCGGTGCTGTCGCAATGCCTTGCACCACGGCCTGGCGAGGCGCGAGCAGCGTGACGACGCGGCGATCGAAGGCCTTGCCGGGGCGATCCGCTCTGGCCTCGGGCCTGAAGTCGCGTCGGACATCGTGATCGAGATTGCTCGCGCCAAGTTGGAGCTGTCACGCGTACGCGCAATCCGACATGCGATGCTGGTCGCCATTTTGCGATGCCCGATCGCGGCCGGCGTCGCACGTCTCAAGGGCCTGGACCGGTACGAGCGCGCCGCCCTGGTCAGACAGAAGCGGGCGCTTCGGTGCCAAAGAACGACGGGCGGCTGACGTGCTGCGACCGAATTGGCTTCGTTCCGGATTATGCGCGCGGGCGTATTCCATCGATTACAGCGACTTCTGCATGGCCGCCGCGGTTGGGACGGGCGGAAATGCAGCAGGCCAATATGTCGGCAGGTGAGGATGGCGGCAATGCGCATCAAGAGGGAAGACGCCGAGCGACATGCTGTCCGACGCGCGAGCAATACGCGTTTCAGATCGATGTTCTGATGTCGCGGCAAACCGTGCCGCCCGTCGTGATCGAGCTCAAGGCGATTTTGTTCAGCTCTTACGACGTGGTGCGCTATTCGCCAAAGTGCCCCGGCCAAGAAGCCATCTAGTTTTATCTTCCTTATGGCTTTGTGGTCGTAGCGCTTGCGGCGCTGGGACGACGGCTTCTGAATCACAACGTGGATTTGATTTCGCCATGGCCACGCCGGACGCGTGCGGCCATTAGTACCGGCCTTTGTTCTTTGGTGCGCCGTCAGATCAAATGTGCGCAGCGGCTGGTGAGCTTGACCGGCTCCGGCCACATTCAATTGCGGCGCTATGAGAAGACGGTCGAGATCGACGCCTGATCACCCGGCGCCGGCACGCGCGATATGGCTAGCGCTCAGGAGGCGTCGCTACCGCCGCCGAAAATCGGCAGCCCCACTTCGATGGCGGGGTCGGACCAGGGATCTGATGCCCAGTACAGGAATTGGCTGAGGCAATCGACCTGATCGTCGTGCCGGCCGTTGGGGAAGGCGAGGATCTCGGTGAGAAAATCGGCCAGCCATGGCGCCTCGCCTGGTAGCAAAACCTGGCCGGCCTCGATCTTCGCCGACTGCGCCGCGAGCCGGTCCTGCTTGTCGCCTTTGGGCAGGATGCCGATCGGCTCGGGCATCCCGTCCGGTGGATCGTTCCGGAGATCCTGCCACAGCGACAAACCAAAGCTGGCTTTCTCGATCAAGATCGTATCGGCGCCAAACCGGCGCGCCAGCTCGGGGATTTTGCGGCGCAAATCCGGATAGACCATGCGGTCGCGAAAGACATCGAGCACATAGTATTTGGTCTTGCGCTTCAGAAAGGTGATGCATACCGAATAATCGTTGTTCTCGCCAATTCCCGCCGCCACATCCCAACTCTGCACGATGCGGTCGCCGGGCTGCTGCTCCGGAGCGCCAAGATAAGCTGGAAACCAGGCGCGTTTGAGCGCGTTGCCGCCGTCGGGAACTGGCTCCTGTAGATATTGCGCGAAGAATCGCTGACTACCCATCTCGCGCTTGAGCCGTTCCAGGACTGCTGCGCCCTCCCGCTCGGGCTGCAGCGGCTCGCCGCAGCGCCACTGCTTGACCCGGTCCGGTCCGATTGGGATCGTGCAATCGTCCGGCGCGATGGCGGGCAAACTCAGGTGGTGCCAATTGCCGGAGTGGAGCAGGTGGCCGGATAAGTCGTCGGGGTGCAAGCGTTGCATGACTACGATGATCTGGCCCGTTTGCTTATCGTCCAGACGCGACACCAACGTGCCTTGGTGCCAATTGATGACCTTGATGCGCTGCTTGGCCGAAAGGGCCTCATCTGGCTTGTGGGGGTCATCAATGATGATGAGGTTGGCGCCTCGGCCGGTCAATGTGCCCTCAACGGAGGTGGCGTAGCGGCAGCCGCCTTGCGTGGTCACCGCCTCAAGGCCGGTGTCCTTGGCGAGCCGCATCGCTGGAAAGATTCGTTGGTACCAATCGGACTCGATGACCATTTTGAATTGCCGGTGCAGTTCAAGGGCCAGCTCGTTAGAGTAACTAACGACGATGATGCGGCGCCGCGGATCATGGCCGAGCAGCCAGGCGACATAGGCGACCGACACGCAAACCGATTTCAGCGCCCGCGGCGGCATATTGACGAGCAGGCGCTGGATTTTGCCCTCCTGCACCTGCATCAGATGGTAGACCAGGGCCTCGATGTGCCAATTGTCGACGTAGGTCGCATCACGCGCGATGGTGTCGAAGCATTTCCAAACAAAAGAACAGAAATCGGTGCGCAGGACGGCCGATAAAACGCTCGCGCTCATGAACCATCCTCAGCTCGCAGCCGCCGTTGAACATAGGCATCAAGAATTGCTTGATCTCTCGCTTCCAGCGGCGCGTCGACCGCGATATCCGGGCGACTGTATTTTTCTCCAAGGCGGATGAATTGCTCGTTGGCACGCGGGTTGCCTTGAAGCGCCTCAAGACGCAGCCTCTCGAGGACGGCCCGCTGGGTGGTGATCTTTTTGGGGCGCCCATTTTTGGTAATGTTCACCGGGCTCTGCAGCGTCTCCTGCACATCGGTCTTGAAATTGCGGCTGCCCTTCGGGCGTCCCTTGGAATTGCCGGATTGTCCCGGCTTGAACTGGGAATGTTTGGGTGGTTTGCCGTAGCCCACCGTGTCGGCGGATGCGTTGGTGGGCGGCACCTCGGTGACGATCCGTTCGGTCGCGCCCGGGTTCTTGTTCGGGTTCAGACGTATGCGCTCGACCATGTGTGTCTCCAGTCAATTTGAATTTGCTGCTGCGACGCCGGCGGAAAAGGGCCGGCCGGTTTCGGCGTGATAGGCCGCTTGGCCTGTGAGGCGCTGCCAGCGTTGGATTGCGACGTCGACATAGAGCGGATTGAGTTCGAGCAGCCGGGCGCGCCGGCCGGTCTTTTCAGCCGCAATCATGGTGGTGCCGGCGCCGCCGAACGGATCCAGAATGATGTCGCGAGGTTTGGAGCAGTCGCGGATGGCATCCGCGACCATGGCGACCGGCTTGACGGTCGGGTGCAGCGCGAGCTTGCTTTTGGCGGTCCCGCTCAGCGCGCTCTGGCTGACGTAGTTCCAGACATTGGTGCGGTTGCGGCCATGACGGCCGAGGGCGATGTTGTTGATGTGCGGGGCGGTGCCGAACTTGTAGACGAAGATGAACTCATGTTGCGACCGGTACAGCGAGCCCATCCCGGCATTGCTCTTGTTCCAGACGCAGATATTTTTGAGTTCGGAAAAGACGGCGGCGCCGGCCGCCAGCAATTCCGGTGTATGGCGCCAATCCATGCAGACGAAGTGGATCGCACCGTTGCGGGAGGCCTTCGCCGCGTTTCCCAAGGTCGTTGCTAGGAAGGCACGAAATTCAGACGGCGAAAGCTCGCCTTTGCCCATCGGAAAATCATGTCGCCCTGCGGACTTCGCGCGCGTCACATGTCCTTCGATCGCCACGTTGTAGGGCGGATCCATGAATGCCATGCCGGCTTGCTCTGAGCCGAGTAGATTCGCAAAGCTCTCAGGATTGAGAGCGTTGGCACATAAAATCATGTGGTCGCCGCATTTGAAATGGTCGCCGACTTGAGACACGGGAGCAGTTTGCTCCTCCGCCGGCGGAAGCTCGTCCTCTTGGTCGAGCCCGCCATCGTCCAGCATGGTATCGAGTTCGCCGACGTCGATGCCGAACGTGACATCAACATCGAGCGTCAGGATCTCCTGGATCTCGAGCTTTAGCTCGGGGTCATTCCAGCGGGTATATTCCGGGATCTTGTTGAGCGCCACCCTAAGGCCGCGCTGTTTGGCCTCTGACAGATCGGAGATGCACACGGCCGGAAACTCGCGAATTCCGAGTTGCTTGGCGGCGCGCACCAAAGCCCAGCCATCGATCACCCTGTGGTCTGGACCGACGAGAACCGGCAACGCGACTCCATAGGTCTGCAGGCTCTCTATGATTTGTTGAATTTGTGCCGACGAATGCTGGCGGATATCTCGCCCCAATGGCGGCTTGAGCTCGTCAATTGGCTTGAGGACGGCATTTAGCGCACGAAGAAAAAGGTCCGGTGCTCGCTGCTTAATTCTAGTCGGTGAGGTCACGCAGTCTCTCCAATCATCATGATGGTCGTACGACCGATTTGCGCGAGGATAGAGCGACAACATGCCTTCCGGTGCAGCATCTAGCGCAATGCCGTTGTTGCGGTAGTTGCGGTGGGCCGCTCACCTCCGCAAAATTGCGCGCGTTCGGGTGGACTGCAACGTAGCGTGATGCGGTGGCTGACTTACTTGCGGCGGCCCGCGGCTCGCAAGATCGTGTCCTGCTGAGATATCGGCAGACGCTGGTCCTTTAGCCATTTGATGATGAGATCAACGAGTCGATCGTTTGGCAGATCATGCTGAGGCGGCACGCCATCGGGCCAAAGCGCTTTGATAGCGATTTCTGCAGCCTCGCGCTGGGGCCGTCGGCGATGTTTTTTCGCCGGTAGCGCGGTCGATCCGACGCCAGGCAACAGGATCGCCGTCACGTCAGCCTTGGAAAGCTCGAAGCGCTCCAGATGCCACGGTCCGTGATGGTGGCGGTCGCGAACACGCCAGGGTTTGACCGATCCTGAACGCTCCCAATCGAAGTCCTCCGGCGTGAGGTTGGCCGGACATATGAGCTGGTTGCCACAAGCTATTTCGGTGGACTTCATTGGCCCGCTCGCTTGATTCGCCAATTTGGCGCGGAATCCAACGGCGCCGTCGGCTAGGGCGCGACAGATGTCCCATCGGGCTTGCTCTTGCGTACAGCCGCTCGCAGTCATGAGCCGCTCAGCCGCTGCTGAGAGACTTTCCCACCCAGATGTGTAGACCACAGCGATCCTCCTTTATTCAAAATAGAGTGGGCGGAATGATCAAGGGCTTCATCCGCGTTGTCTCGACAGATGCCAATTTCGGGAGCTAGCAAGATTAACGGATAGTGCGAGGGATTCGTTTCCGGAGTCAGGCTGGTCCGAGCCGGTGCCGGTGTTTAAGGAATCCATATCGGCACTATCTTGATACCGCTTTGTAACGCTACGCGGGTCGCGCAAACCGCCGTCCGGCAACATCGTTGCTTTCAGCCGATGCTGAAGCTCCCCACCCCGTGACAACGCTACGCACAGCGCCATGACGGACGCGGGCCGAGGCGCGCAATCCGAACGCGGAGCACAGAGTTTCGAGGCGGGCAATGTTGCACGGTACGAATCTTACGGTGCTGGACAGTGCGCTTGTTGACGCGGGCTGGACCGCGCGAGCCCGTGATGACGGCCAAGTCATCGTGCGCGCACTAGCTGCGCTTGCGCAAATTCGCGGTTTGCAGCCGACGTCCGGCCGCGCTGTTGGGAGGCAGCAGACCGGGCCGTCGCATCAGCGCCCTTGCGGCCCAACAGCTGGCGACCATGCCCGCGCCTCGCCGACCTTTCTCGCCGTCGTGCTGTTTGCACCGGTCATCCCCCAAGGCGCGCGTTCGGCAGCCAAACCGAGGTTTCCAGATTTCAATTGCAACGACCGCTCTTGTTCCTGTACCGGGTTCGCCCAACGTTTCCCGCTTCCCTGATTCGGGGCCACATATCCCTGTTCTCATCGGCGAATTTCCCTGTTCCGATTTTGACGCTTCGCCGTCGAGATGCTCGGGATTTCAAGGCTGTTCTGGCTTTTTTTCTTGCGGTCGTAGCAGCCTTGTTCGGCGATTCCCTGTAGAATTCCCTGTTAGCAGGCAATTTGGTGAAGGTTGGTCCGGGGTTGACCGCCGCCGCCGATCTGACCGAGAAAGGCCGCCTGCAAGGGAGCAACCGTTGAGCCGAAACTTTCCCGGTCCGCAGCCCTGGAGTTGTCATGACCGATGATACGCACACGATCCGCAGTGGCGGCCTCTGCGCCACCATCAAGGCGCAAGGCGCCGAGATGTGCTCGCTGAGGCACGATGACGGCACTGAATTCGTCTGGCAGGCAGGTCCGGCCTGGCCGCGTCACGCGCCCCTGCTGTTTCCGATCGTCGGGCGTCTCGCCAATGACGAGTTGCGGCACCGGGGCAAGAGGTACCGGCTCACCCAGCACGGTTTTGCGCGCGACAACCGTTTCGTCTGGGCGGAGCGCGGCGACAGCCGCTGCGTGCTGGTGCTCGAGGACAGCGAGGCGACGCGCGCGCTCTATCCGTTCGCATTCCGCCTGACGGCAGCCTATGCGCTCGACGACACGGGTCTCGATCTCACGCTCACGGTCACCAATACAGGCAAGGAGACATTGCCGGCATCGGTCGGTGGTCATCCCGCGTTCAACTGGCCGCTTCAGGCAGGCGTGACGAAGGAGAGTTATGCGCTCACCTTCGCGCAGGCGGAGCCGTCGCCTATCCGTCGTGTCGAGGGTGGGTTGATGCGCGTAGCCGCGGAGCCGAGCCCTGTCCAAGGCACGGTGTTGCCCTTGTCCGAATCTCTGTTCGTCGATGATGCCGTGATTTTCGATCAGATCAACAGCACTGCGGTCCGCTACGCTTCCGGGGATGGCGGCGGGCCCTGGCTCACAATGTCCTGGCGCGGTTTTCGTGAGCTCGGCGTTTGGTCAAAAACGTCAGGCGCGCCGTTCCTCTGCATCGAGCCCTGGCGCGGTTATGCGAGCCCGATCGGCTTCGAGGGCGAATTCGTCGACAAGCCCGGCCTGATGCACATCGTACCAGGGGCCGAAGAGCAGTTCTTGTTCCGGATCGAGGTCGGAGTGGCCTGAGCATCACATCGTAGAGGTCGCCGATGTGATCGAAATGGCGCGCGGCAAGCCGCACCGGGCCTTAAGCGCTCAGCGCATGCCTGCCGCGGGACCCGCGATGATCGGTTGAAGGGTGGAGCGGCTCGATCCCGCGGACGTCAGGCGGCGCGCGAGATCCTGCGCGCGCCGTTCGATCAGATGCCAGGTGGCGCGCGCGACGAGATAGCTCGAAGCGGTGGTGGTGACATAGACGAGCAGCAGCGATGCCAATCCATCGGCGAACGGCCAGACCCGATGCAGGCCGTAGATCACCGCGAAATGCGACAGGTACATCGAATAGGAGTTGCGGCCGAGCGCCTCGAGCGGCGCGAAACGGAGTGCAAGACGAATGCACCAGAACACGAGCGCGCCGATCACGAGGTTGATCAGGAGATAGTTGAACTCGTGTGCCCCGCTTGCGCGGTTGGCGACAAAGGAAAGCGCGATGGAGCCGGCGAGGATCGCGGCGTCCGAATTGGTGAAGCCGTCGCGCAGCGCGAAGAACAGCGCACAGCCGACCAGGAAGACCGGCAGCTGGTTCAGGAAGCTGATGTGCAGCGTGGTCCAGACGAAGGATTCCTGGCCGGGCCCGTAATAGGCCAGGAACTGCTCGAACGCCCATGTCTTGAACAAACCGACATTGACCAGGTGCAGCACGATCGCGAGCAGCAGATAGAGATTGCGACGCGATCCGAATGCCGTGATCACGAGCGGGAAGACGAGATAGAAGGTCATTTCGGCGGCAATCGACCAGTCGCCCGGCACGACGCTGTTGACGCTGTCCGGCCAGAAGCCGTGCAGGAAGGTCGCGGTCAGGATCACCTGGAGCGGTCCGATGCCATCAGGCGCGTTGTAGCTCGGCCCGGTGCCGTTGATGAAAAGATAGACCGGGATCGCGAGCCAGAACAGCGGCGCAATGCGCAGGAAGCGGCGGATATAGAATTTGCGCGTCGCATCTGCCTCGGTGCGTTGTGTCCACATCAGGCACATCGTGATGGCGCTGACGAAGTAGAATATGTTGACGCCGGTCCAACCGTACAGGAGGGCGTCGTCGAGCGCGTGGATATGCGACGGAAAGGATTGCGAAACGTGGATCGCGATCACCGCGGCGATGGCGATGCCGCGCAGGACGTCGAGCGTGTGCGAACGGCCGAACGACGCCGCGCCTGTATCGGTTCGACCGGCCAACCAGGCCTGCCCCTGCATCACGCTTGCTCCGTGGTCTTGCGCGTCTGTCGCGCTTGCGAGCTGAAAGCATAGAGGCGGTGCCGACCGAACCGAAGCGGAAGCCTCTTCTTGCGTTAACCATCGGTTGAATCCGGATTCGGACGAGCGGGATTGGTAGTGCCGGCGAGCCGCCGAAGCTGATCTCCCCAACGGTCGATGCGCCCAGTGAGAAGAGTGAGACAATTCATAGTTAACACTGCATGACCGTGGTCTACACTGTTTGGGCGACACAACACGGCAGGGCAGCGCATCACGCGGCGACTCGAATTATCGAGCCCGGCCGCAGGCACACAGGACAACCCCGCTGGTGGCGCGGTTCCGCAGTGAACGACTGTCAACGCGAGGCCGCCTGTTTCCACCTTGCTTCGATGCGGGCCTTGATGCGGCTGATCCTGATCTCATGCGCGGCCCAGTATGCGCGGCTCGCGGCCGCCGTGCCTCGGCGGAAGTGGGCATAGACGTCCTCGGGCCTCGCCATCTCGGGCTGCGTCTGCGGTCTTTCAGTTCGTGCTGGTTTTTTCCTCGCATGCACCGCCACCGCTGTCTCCGGCGTGGTCGCCGATGCCGGCGTTGCTGCAACCTGGCTGACCTCGGCCGCCGACCTCGTGGCGTGAAGCCGGTTGCGGGCGCGATTGCAATAGACCTGGGACGAAGGGGTCATCTCCTCGTCGTCGTGGCCCGAGCGATATTTCGCCAACGCGCGACAGAGGTCGCCGCCGGCCAGACGCCATGCGCGGCTGAGATAAAGCACGCCGTAATGAATGTTGAGGTCGGGTTCTGCGAGCTCGCCGGCATTTCCCTTGAACCCGAACGTCGCGGCGGTCTCGAGCCGCAGCTGCATCAGGCCGAGCTCGCCGGCGCTGCCGACCACGGCCGAGTTGTAGCCGCTTTCGACGAAGACGACGGCCTCGGCAACATCGGCCGGCAGATTGGTCCGCGCCGTCTCGCGTTCGATGATCTTTCGGATCTCGATTCTCGATGTTGTTGTTTCGGCCGCGCCCAGGTCGGCATCCCCGGCCTGGGCACAGGTTGATGCCGACAGCAGCACGGCCGTCACGACGTGCTTCCACGTCGCGTTGAGACTTGCTTGTTTCGGACCCCGCCGCATGGAGCCCGTCGTACGGCATTGGCGTTAACATCCGATGTGCCGCCGGGGCCGTCCGCCGGTCCGGACGCCGTCATAGAACCGGCGCGCCGGATCGGGGCCGAAATAGGAATCATTGCTGGACTAGACGCACAGCGCCAAGGGATAGCGGCTGGTCCCCGCGGGGCGAGCCAGAGACGCCTCCAGTCCTGCGGCCCGGCCTCCGGCATCGGGAACGGCCACCGGTCATACCTGTTGTGGTTTGGCGCCAGCCCGGCCGATGCTATGGTCGACCGCAATCTCCGATGACAGGACGAGGATATTTCAGTGGCTGATGTTCATCCCGCGGCGGGCAAGCCGGCTTCGCCGAACGCGCTCGCCAACATTCCGCGGCTCGTGACGGCCTACTTCGCCGGCAATCCGGACGCGGCAGACCCGGCGCAGCGGGTGGCGTTCGGCACTTCGGGCCATCGCGGCACCTCGCTCAAGAACAGTTTCAACGAGGGGCACATCCTCGCGACGACGCAGGCGATCTGCGACTACCGGCAGGAAAAGGGGCTGACCGGTCCGCTCTTCATCGGCATCGACACCCATGCGCTGGCCGAACCGGCGCTCGTGAGTGCCGTGGAGGTGTTCGCGGCGAACGGCGTCGAGCTGATGATCGACAGGGATCACGGCTACACGCCGACGCCTGTCATCTCGCACGCGATCCTGACCTACAACAAGGGTCGCGCCAGCGGTCTCGCCGACGGCGTCGTCGTCACGCCCTCGCACAATCCGCCTGAGGATGGCGGCTACAAATACAATCCGCCGCATGGCGGCCCGGCCGACACCGATGTCACAGGTGTCGTCGAGAAGCGCGCCAACGCCTATCTCGCCGATGGGTTGAAAGGCGTGAAGCGCATGGACTATGCCAAGGCCCTGAAATCCTCGACCGTCCATGCCTACGACTACATGACCCCCTACGTCGCCGATCTCGGCAACGTCGTCGATCTCGAGCTCGTCAAATCTGCCGGCATCGCTATCGGCATCGATCCGCTCGGCGGCGCAGCCGTGCATTACTGGCATCCGATCATCGAGCGCTACGGCCTCAAGGCCACCGTGGTCAACGAGGCGATCGACGCGACCTTCCGCTTCATGACGGTCGACTGGGACGGCAAGATCCGCATGGACTGCTCCTCGCCTTACGCGATGGCGAGCCTGATCGCGATGCGCGACCGTTTCGACGTCGCCTTTGCCAACGATACCGACGCCGACCGTCACGGCATCGTCACCCGCACCGGCGGGTTGATGAACCCGAACCATTATCTGGCGACCGCGATCTCCTATCTGTTCGCGCACCGGCCGAACTGGCGCAAGGACGCCGCAATCGGCAAGACCGTGGTATCGAGCTCGATCATCGACCGCGTCGCCAAGAAGCTCGGCCGCAAGCTGGTCGAGACGCCGGTCGGCTTCAAATGGTTCGTCGACGGCCTCGTCACGGGGAGCTTCGGCTTCGGCGGCGAGGAGAGTGCAGGGGCCTCGTTCCTGCGCCGCGACGGCACGGTGTGGACCACCGACAAGGATGGCATCATCCTCGGCCTGCTGGCGGCCGAGATCATGGCGAAGACCGGCCGCGATCCGAGCCAGCTCTTTAATGATCTCACCGCCGAGTTCGGCGTCCCGCATTACGCGCGCATCGATGTTGCCGCGACCGGCCCACAGAAGAATATCCTGAAATCCGTCACGCCCGAGCAACTCGGCCTGAAGGATCTCGCCGGCGACCCCGTTCGCGCAACGCTGAGCAAGGCGCCCGGCAACGGCCAGCCGTTCGGCGGCATCAAGGTCGAGACCCATTTCGGCTGGTTCGCGGCGCGGCCGTCGGGCACCGAGGATGTGTACAAGATCTACGCCGAGAGTTTCCGCAGCACCGAGCATCTGAAGCGGATTCAGGAAGAAGCCCAGGCCGGGCTCGCGAAGGTGTTCGGGGGGTAACTGCCGGGGCGGAGCCCAAGACGCCCCTTCGAGAGAGCGTTTGCCGCATTCTCCGCTGTCATCACCCGCGAAAGCGGGTGATCCAGTACGCCGCGGCCGCCGTTACGTGAACGCAATGTCTGCCGCGGAGTACTGGATTCCCCGCTTTCGCGGGGAATGACAGCGATCCCTATTCTGTATACAACTTGCCATGATTAGGTATTATGGTAGGCCAAATAAGCCTTGAACGAATTTCTTCCTCCGCTATTGTATACATAACGCATACAACAGCCTTGGGAGATCGCCCATGACGAAACCCTTCCCCATGAACGCCTGGTACGCCGCCGCGTGGGATGCCGAGGTGAAGCCGGCGCTGTTGCCCCGGACGATCTGCGGCAAGCATGTCGTGATGTATCGGAAGGCCGACGGCTCGGTGACTGCGCTGGAGGATGCCTGCTGGCATCGCCTGGTGCCGTTGTCGAAGGGCCGGCTCGAAGGCGACACCGTCGTCTGCGGCTATCACGGCCTGAAATACAATGCGCAGGGGCGCTGCACCTTCATGCCCTCGCAGGAGACCATCAACCCGTCGGCCTGCGTCCGCGCCTATCCCGTGGTCGAGCGTCACCGCTACATCTGGCTCTGGATGGGCGATCCTGCGTTGGCTGATCCCGCGCTGGTGCCCGACATGCACTGGAATCACGATCCAGCCTGGGCCGGCGACGGCAAGACCATCCGCGTGAACTGCGACTACCGTCTCGTGCTCGACAATCTCATGGACCTCACCCACGAGACCTTCGTGCACGGCTCCTCGATTGGAAACGACGCCGTGGCCGAAGCGCCGTTCGACGTCACCCATGGCGAGAAGACGGTCACCGTGACGCGCTGGATGCGCGGCATCGAGGCGCCGCCGTTCTGGGCCAAGCAGCTCGGCAAGCCTGGTCTGGTCGACCGCTGGCAGATCATCCGTTTCGAGGCGCCCTGTACCATCGCCATCGACGTCGGCGTCGCGCCGGCAGGTACGGGCGCGCCCGAGGGCGACCGCTCGCAGGGCGTCAACGGCTTCGTGCTGAACACCATCACGCCCGAGACAGAGAAGACCTGCCATTATTTCTGGGCCTTCGTCCGCAATTACCGGCTCGGCGAACAACGCCTCACCACCGAGCTCCGCGAAGGCGTCTCCAGCATCTTCCGCGAGGACGAGCTGATCCTCGAGGCGCAGCAGCGCGCCATGGACGAGAACCCGGATCGCATCTTCTACAATCTCAACATCGATGCCGGCGCGATGTGGATGCGCAAGCTGATCGACAAGATGGTGGCGAAGGAAAACGGACCGCAGCATCTGCAGGCCGCGGAGTAGGGCATGGCCGAGGTCGACCGCTCCGTCTCGCAGACCGTGAAGGCGCAGCTCGCGCTCCGCGACCAGATATTGTCCGGATCGTTGCGGCCGGGCGAGCGCATCTCCGAGCTCCAGGCGGTGGAGACCACGGGTGCCTCGCGCACCCCGGTGCGCATGGCGTTGGTGCGGCTGGAGGAGGAGGGGTTGCTGGAGGCGATCCCCTCCGGCGGCTTCATGGTGAAGGCGTTCTCCGAACGCGACATCTCCGATTCCATCGAGCTCCGCGGCACGCTGGAGGGCCTCGCCGCACGCTTCGCCGCCGAGCGCGGCGTCACCGCGCGCGAGCTGGAGCCCTTGAAGGAATGCCATCTCGCAATCGATGATCTCCTGCGTCAGGTCCCGATCTCGATCGAGGCCTTCTCGGCCTATGTCACGCTGAACGCGCGCTTCCACGCGCTGCTGACCGAGCTCTCGCGCAGTCCGCCGCTGATCCGGCAGATCGACCGCGCCTCCGCGCTGCCGTTTGCCTCGCCCTCCGGCTTCGTGATGGCCCAGTCGGCGCTGCCGGAGGCGCAGCAGATCTTGATCATCGGGCAGGAACACCACCGCGTCGTGATCGATGCGATCGAGAACCGTGAGGGTGCGCGGGCCGAAGCGATCATGCGCGAGCACGCCCGGCTTGCGGTGCGCAATCTCCGCCTCGCACTGCGCAATCGCACCCATCTCGACCTCTTGCCGGCGCTCGCGCTGATCAAGACCACAACCGATTGAGGGCACCATGCGCTTCATCGAAACCTGGATTCCCGCAACGCTGGTCTCGACGCGCGATCTGTCGCCCGGCATCCGCGAATTCCTGATCAGGCCCGACCAGTTTGATGGCGCCGCCTATCCGGTCGGCAGCCACATCAATGTCAGCGTCACCATCCACGGCCAGCCGGAGACGCGGTCCTATTCACTGGTCGGTGAAGCGAGCCCGCAAGGCTACAGGATCGCGGTGCGCCGCGCCGAGGATTCCCGTGGCGGCTCGCGCTACATGTGGCAGCTGGCGCCGGGCGCGCGGCTCGACATCACGCGGCCGGCGTCGCTCGTCGCGGTCGACTGGGAGCGCGAAAACTATTGCCTGATCGCCGGCGGCATCGGCATCACCCCGATCCTCGGCGCTGCGCAGGCGCTGGCGCGCCGTGGATCGAAGGTCGCGCTGCACTATGCCGTGCGCGGGCGTGCGGATGGCGCCTATCTCGATGACCTCGCAAGCCTGCTGGGTGATCGGCTGGTCGTCCATGCCAGCGACGAAGGCAAGCGGCTCGATCTCGAGGCGCTGTTCGCCTCGCTGCCGAAGGGCACGCTTGCGCTGTTCTGCGGCCCGATGCGCATGCTCGATGCCGCCCGCCACGCCTGGATCGGCGCCGGCCATCCGCTGTCAGATCTGCGCTACGAGACCTTCGGCTCCAGCGGCTCGCTGCCGACCGAAGCCTTTCGCGTGCGCCTGAAGGACACCGATGTGGAGCTCGAGATTCCGCGCGAGCGTTCGATGCTCGACGTGCTCAACGCCAGCGGCTTTGAGGTGATATCCGACTGCAAGCGCGGCGAATGCGGCCTCTGCGCCATCGACGTCGTCGCCGTCGACGGCGAGATCGACCATCGCGACGTCTTCTTCAGCGATCACCAGAAGCAAAGCAACGCGAAGATCTGCGCCTGCGTCTCGCGGGCGAGGGGCACGATCACGGTGGATACGCTGCTGCGGGCCGATGTGGTGTGAGACGGAGCGCGATGTCTTGAAACCAAATGGATTCAGCTAGCAGCGACGCTCTCCTCGGTTCAGACCAGATGGACAACCTCTTGAGAGACCACACCTAGCCCTCCCCCACAAGGGGGAGGGAACGCACCTTCGTCCGAGATGGACTCGTCTCATCATTACCTACGCCGCGAAAATCGCCCGGAGCTTCCTCGCGGCAAGCAGCGCCTGCACGGCATCGGCCGACACCGGCCGGCCGATCAGATAGCCCTGCACCTCGTCGCAAGCGAACTGCCTGAGATAGTCGAGCTGGTCGGCGGTCTCGACGCCCTCCGCGACCACGCCGATGTTGAGGTCGCGCGCCAGCGAGATCACCGACTTGACGATCGCCGCGCAGTCCGGCTGCACCAGCATGTCGCGGATGAAGGACTGGTCGATCTTGATGCGGCTGAACGGCAGCTTGCGCAAATAGGTCAGCGAGGAGAAGCCGGTGCCGAAATCATCCAGCGCCACCGTGGCGCCGAGCTCCAGCAGCGCGTTCAGGACCGAGGCGACCGAGCCGTATTTCGACAGCAGCATCGATTCCGTGATCTCGATCTCGAGCCTGTCAGGCGCGACCCTGGCATCTGCCAGTGCCTGAACGATGGTCTGGAGAATGCCGGTGTTGTGAAACTGCGCCGCCGAGAAGTTGACGGCAACGCGGATGTCTTCCGGCCAGTCTGCAAGCGTCGCGCAGGCGCGCCTGATCACCCATTCGCCGATTTCGTGGATCAGCCCGGTTTCTTCCGCGATCGGGATGAACTCGCTCGGCGGCACCAGGCCGCGCGTGGGATGCTGCCAGCGCAATAGCGCCTCGAAACCGGTGATGCGGTTCTTGCCGAGATCGAGGAACGGCTGGAACACCAGAAACAGCTCGTCGCGCGCGACGGCGCCGGCGAGGTCCGCCTGCAACGCCTTGCGGTCGCGCGAGACCTTGTCGTCGGCCTCCTCGAAGAAGCAGATGGTGGCGGGGCCCGCCTTCTTGGCGCGATAGAGCGCGGCGTCGGCATTCTTCATGATGTCGAGCGGCATGTTGCCGTCGCGCGGTGCCAGCACGATGCCGACGCTGGTTGCACCTGATATCTCGCAGCCCTCGATCGGGAACGGTTCGTTGAAGGCCGCGACGAAGCGCTCGGCGATCTCGAGCGCATCCTCGGATCGCGTCATGTTGGCCATCACCAGCGCGAACTCGTCGCCGCCGATCCGCGCGACATGCTCGGCCGCGCGGGTGCAGCGTTGCAGGCGATTTGCGACCTGGACCAGGAATTCGTCGCCGGCGGGATGTCCGAAGCGGTCGTTGACCTCCTTGAAGCGGTCGAGGTCGAGCAGCAGCACCGCAAATTCCTCGCCTGACAGCGCGAGCCGCTTCAAGGCGGCATCGAGCGTCTCGTTGAAGGCGACGCGGTTGGACAGTTGCGTCAGCGGGTCCTGCCGCACCGTGCGCTCGGCCTCGATCTGCCGCATCACGCGCCGGGCGAAGGTGAACGAATTGACGAAAACGCCGCGCAGCAGCACGCTGCCATAGACCACGACGAGGAAGGCGATCAGCAGGAAGGCGAGGTCGCCGTTTCGGCTGAGGCAAATGGCGATGCCGACGAAGATGGGCGCGGTGAACGCGATGGCCGCGATCGGGATGGTGGCAAAGGCGAGCGCGCCGCCGGCCAGCATGCCTGCGCACAGGCACGTAATGACGAGCTGGCCGCCGCTGGACGCATCCGCGAAGAAGGCGGCGGGCACGATGCCCCAGGCGATGCCAAGCACGAAGGCGTTGCGCACCAGCCGATGGATGGCGCGGCGGGAGACGAATTGCGGTTTTGTGATCCTGCGCGAAGCATGCGACTGCACGCCGAACGCGATCGCGGCGCCCGCGACGATGACGGCCCAGACCAGCACGAAGGTCCGGTCGGGCGACGGCCACAGCGCAATCGCGAGTACGATGGCATTGCAGGCGTTGGCCAGCATGATTCCGCGCGAATAGCCCAGCACCAGCGACATCTGTTCGGCGCGGATATGCCCGGCAACGGTTTCGTCGGTTGCGGGACCGCCGAAGGCTGACAGATCGCCGGCAAACAGCCGCGCCACATAATTGGTGAGGTGAGTCCGCATTCCAGGGCCTGCAGCAAGGGCCGTTTGTCCGGCTCGGTCCCGAGAGTTCTCCGCAAACCTTTGACGAAATGTGAATTATCCCCGCTTGCCACGGGCTCCGTGACCACTTCGGTGTGTTCGGGTCATCGTATCGATAACAAATCGATACAAATGCGGTGCAGGCGACGGGATGGAACTTGCTCTCCGCCTTTTTACAGGAAGTCGTCATGCCCGGGCCTGTCCCGGGCATCCACGGAGTTTGTATCGCGAAGGGAGCGCGTGGACGGCCGGGTCGAGCCTGATGACGCTGGGGAGGTTTCGGTGCTCGGCCTGACTCAGCGCCCCAGCTGCTTCGGATCGTAGAAGAACCGCTCCTCGATCAGCTCATCGCCCCGCCAGGTCTGCCAGGCGATCTCTTCAAGCGTGCGCGTGACGCCTTCGGCATTGGTGAAGCTGAAGATCCAGCGCGAGGCGACATTGTCGCCCTCGATCAGGCTCGGCCCGATGCGGACCGCTTTGACCTGCTTCGACGCCGCCAGCACGCCGCGCTCCTTGGCGACGAGGTTGTCGCGGCCGACCGTCGGCGCGGTGTTGTTCTCGTAGGTGACGGCGTCGGGCGCATAGAATTGCTCGATCGCGCCGACGAAATCCCCGACCTCCAGACGCTGCGCAAAGGCTTCGACGATCTCACGGCTCGGCATGCGGCACCCCTTGATAAAACCGACTGTTGGTCGGTAAATACCGACCAGTGGTCGAAAAGTCAACTGGTGGCGCGGGGCGAATTGGATTAGGGAATCATCAGATCAGATCGACGTGCGACCGCGAAGGAGGTCGGCTCCCTCCCCCGCAAGCGGGAGAGGTTGAGCGAGCCTGCGGCCCGATCTGCGCGAGACAGGAACAGCATGGCAAAGCAGGCGGAACGGCGGGCGGCGACCTCGGAGGCGATCCTGGCGGCGGCGCGAAGGCTGTTCGGGACGCGGGGCTTTGCCGCGACCACGATGGACGAGATTGCGGGAGGCGCCGGCATCGCCAAGGGCGCGGTCTATCATCACTTCAAGACCAAGGAGGCGGTGTTCGAAGCGGTGTTCGACCTCGTCTCGCGTGATCTCGTGATCGAGATCGACAGCGCCGCGCGGGCCGAGAAGGACGTGCTCGCCGCGATGGTCGCCGGCACTCAGCATTATTTTGCCGCGACCGCCAAGGGCCCGACCGGCCAGATCATCCTGCGCGATGGACCCGCCGTGCTCGGCTGGGAGCGTTGGCGCGAGATTGACGCCAAGCACTTCGGCGGCAAGATGCCGCGCGCGTTGTCGGCCGCGATGGACGCCGGCCTGATCGCAAAGCAGCCGGTCGAGCCGCTGGCACGGCTGCTGCTCGGCGCAGTGACGGAGGCCGCGGTGGCCTGCGCCGGCCACGCCGATATCGCAAGGCCCGGCGCGGAATACGCCCGTGCGTTCAAGTCGCTGGTCGAGGCGCTGCGTGTCGCTGCATGATTGTGCTAGTGATAAGCCGGAAACGCCCACATCAACAAGAAGAACAATAGCGCATGAACGCAAATTCCGCCCTCGCACCATCTGATCCTGAATTCGACTACATCATCGTCGGTGCCGGCTCGGCCGGTTGCGTGCTTGCAAACCGCCTGTCGGCGAACGGCAAGCACAGCGTGCTGCTGCTGGAAGCCGGACCAAGGGATTCCAACATCTGGATCCACGTGCCGCTCGGCTACGGCAAGTTGTTCAAGGAGAAGACCGTCAACTGGATGTACCAGACCGAGCCGGAGCCCGAGCTGAAGGGGCGTCAGGTGTTCCAGCCGCGCGGCAAGACGCTGGGCGGATCGAGCTCGATCAACGGGCTGCTCTATGTGCGCGGCCAGCACGAGGATTACGATCGCTGGCGCCAGCACGGCAATGCCGGCTGGGGCTATGACGACGTGCTGCCCTATTTCAAGAAAGCGGAGAACCAGACGCGCGGCGCCGATCAATATCACGGCACCGGCGGTCCGCTGCCGGTCTCCAACATGATCGTGACCGATCCGCTGTCGAAAGCCTTCATCGACGCCGCGGTCGAAACCGGACTGCCCTACAACCCTGACTTCAATGGCGCCACGCAGGAGGGCGTCGGCCTGTTTCAGACCACCACGCGCAACGGCCGCCGCGCCTCGACGGCGGTGGCCTATCTCGGCCCCGCGAAGACGCGCGGCAATCTCAGGATCGAAACCGAGGCGCTCGGCCAGCGCGTGCTGTTCGAGGGCCGCCGCGCGGTCGGCGTCGAATACCGGCAAGGTGCGAACGTGCGCCGCGCGCGGGCGCGGAAAGAGGTCGTGCTGTCGAGCGGGGCCTACAATTCGCCGCAGCTGTTGCAGCTCTCCGGCGTCGGCCCCGCCGATCTCCTGCGCAAGCATGGCATTGACGTGGTGCTGGATGCGCAGGGCGTCGGCCACGATCTCCAGGACCACATGCAGGTCCGCATCGTGATGCGCTGCTCGCGGAAGATCACGCTCAACGACACCGTCAATCATCCGCTCCGCCGCACTCTCGCCGGCGCGCGCTATGCGCTGTTCCGCAAAGGCTGGCTGACGATCGCAGCCGGAACTGCGGGCGCCTTCTTCAAGACCAATCCGCGGCTGGCCTCGCCCGACATCCAGGTTCACTTCCTGCCGTTCTCGACCGACAAGATGGGCGAGCGGCTGCATGATTTTTCCGGATTCACGGCCTCGGTGTGCCAGCTCCGGCCCGAGAGCCGCGGCTCTTTGCGCATCAAAAGCGCGGACCCGACCGTGCCGCCGGAAATCCGCATCAACTACATGTCGACCGAAACCGACCGCACCACCAATGTCGAAGGCATCAAGATCCTGCGCAAGATCCTGAACGCGCCGGCGCTGAAGCCGTTCGTGGTCAGCGAGTACGATCCCGGGGCGAAGGTATCCACGGACGCGGAGATCCTGGATTATTGCCGCGAGCGTGGCAGCACCATCTACCATCCGACCTCGACCTGTCGTATGGGCAACGATGCGCTCGCGGTGGTGGACCAGCGGCTGAAGGTGAGGGGGCTCGAGGGCTTTCGCGTCGTCGACGGCTCTGTCATGCCGGACCTCGTGTCGGGGAACACCAACGCGCCGATCATCATGATCGCGGAAAAGGCGTCGGACATGATATTGCAGGATGCGCGGTAAAACCCGCGTCTGAAGAGGAATGGACGTGGCTACGCCTTTCAAGATCGGCACCCGCAAGAGCGCGATGGCGCTGGCCCAGACGGAAGAGATCGCGCGGCGCCTGACATCAGCCGTATCAGGTCTCGACGTCGAGATCGTCAAGTTCGACACTACGGGCGATCTGGACCAGACCAGCAAGCTGCTGCCCCATGGCGGCAAGGGCGGCGCCTTCGTGGCGCAGATCCGCGCCGCGGTGCTGTCGGGCGAGCTCCAGGCCGCGATGCATTCGCTGAAGGACATGCCCGGCAATGAAGACACGCCCGGCCTCGTCATCGGCGCCACGTTGTCACGCGATCCGCCCGGCGATGCCCTGGTGCTGCGCGAGGGCGTGACGCTGGACGCGCTACGCCGGTCCGGCGGCAAGGGTTTCAAGATCGGCACCAACGCCGTGCGCCGTGCGGCGTACGCGCGGCGGTTGTTTCCCGAGGTCGAAGTGATCCACTTCCGCGGCGCAGCCGATACGCGCGTGCGAAAGCTCGATAACAGCGAGCTGCAGAAGCTGCCGGACGGCGGTGCGGTCGGGCCAGCGGATGCGTTGATCATGGCGCGCTCCGGCCTCGATCGCGTCGGCCTATCCAGCCGCATCGCCTATGAGTTCACCGCCGCGGAGATGTTGCCGGCGGCCGGGCAGGGCATCGTCGCCGTCGAATGTGCCGCGCGGGACTGGGAGACGCGGCAAATCCTGTCATCGATCGACGATCCCGCTGCGCACGCCTGCGCCGATGCGGAGCGCGAAGTGCTGTGGCTGCTGAACGGTCACTGCAATTCGCCGGTGGCGGGCTTCTCGACCATCGCAGGCGACCAGATGTCGCTGACGGCCTCCGTGCTCGACCTCTCCGGCAACACCATCATCGAAGCCTCGCGCACGGGCCCCGCCAATCGGCCGCGCGAACTCGGTCGTAGCGTCGGACTGGATCTACTGGACAAGGGCGCCGCCGAGATCATCGAGCGCAGCCGGCCGCGATAGGGCGTGAAGTCACTGTCGCCGATGATGCCATCGTGCGCCTGTTTTGCCCGACGAGTCAAACGTCGTCTCTGCAGGGCTTATGAGAGCCCGAAGCGAATTCCTCAACGATTTGTACTGTGCATGGGGTTGTTTTCGCGTTCGTGTGCGGACTCAAGGGCGGCACAAAATTATCCGCGCACGCGCCTGATCATCTGCTCGACATGGGCGATCGGCGTCTCCGGCTGGATGCCGTGGCCGAGATTGAAGATGAAGCGCCCTTGCGCAAAGTTCGCCAGCACGTCGTCGACCGCGCGGTCGAGCGCCGCGCCGCCCGTGATCAGCGCCAGCGGATCGAGATTGCCCTGTACGGCGACCTTGCTCTGTACGCGCTCGCGGATGAAGGCGGGCTCGGCCGTCCAGTCGATGCTGACCGCATTGACGCCGGTCGCCTCGACGTAACCAGGCAATTGCGCGCCGGCACCGCGCGGGAAGCCGATGATCTTCGCGTCAGGCACTTTCGCGCGCACGCCTTCGACGATGCGCCGCGTCGGCTCGGTCGACCAGCGCGCGAACTCGGCCGGAGGCAGCATGCCGGCCCAGGTGTCGAAGATCTGCAGCGCGTCGGCGCCGGCCCCGAGCTGTGCCAGCAGGTAGCGGATCGAGTTCTCGACCAGCACGTCGATGATCTTCGCGAACGCCTCCGGATGCCGATAGGCCATCATGCGCGCCGGCGCCTGGTCGGGCGTACCGTGGCCCGCGACCATGTAGGTCGCAACCGTCCACGGCGCGCCGCAGAAGCCGATCAGCGCGATGTTCGGATCAAGCGCGCCGCGCACGATCTGCAGCGCCTCGAACACCGGCGCGAGCTTGCCGAAATCGGCCTGCGCGGCGAGGCTTGCGACCTTGGCGGGTTCATCCAGCGGCTCGAGCCGCGGACCCTCGCCGACCTCGAAGCGCACGGAACGGCCCAGCGCGTACGGGATCACGAGAATGTCGGAGAAGATGATCGCGGCATCGAAGCCGAACCGGCGGATCGGCTGCAGCGTGACTTCGGCGGCGAGCGCCGGATTGAAGCAGAGATCGAGGAAGCCGCCGGCCTTGGCGCGCAACTCGCGATATTCAGGCAGGTAGCGGCCGGCCTGCCGCATCATCCAGAGGGGCGGGACGGCTTGGCGCTGGCCGGAGAGCACGTCGATGAACGGCTTTGTCGCAGACTGGGGCACTGGCAATCCTGATGCAGATTTGGAGTTCCTGATACACCGCCAGAGGCTGGAGCGGAACAGGGGAACCAGCGCAAATGCGCCGCGTTGATCCCGCCAATGGAGGAAGAATTCCATGGCCCAGACATTCAATCCCGCGCCGCACGACAAGCACGCTGACGACTTGCGCGAAGCGCTCGCCGCAGATCGCCACGCCAAGCTCGACACCGGGCTGGAAGATACTTTCCCCGCTTCCGATCCCGTCAGCGCCACCCAGCCGACACCGTCGAAGGCTGATGCCGATGCCGACAATCCCTCGCTCTGGGACAAGGTCAAGTCGATCTTCAGCTAGATCCGCCGGTTTCCGATTGGCTTGCTAACACCTTGTTAGTGATCCGCCGAGGCCCCGGTCCGTAGGAGTACGGAAAAACCCGTAGATCAATGCGAATCCCGGCGCGCGCTTCAGGGTTCACTAAGACAAGCGGCAGAGTTTCCCTCTGTTGGAGATTCCTGTCGCATGAACGTCGTCTCACAGAGAGCCGGATGGAGCCGCCTGCCGTTGCGGGCGGCCGCGTTCGTCGTGCTCACCTGCGTGGCGATCCTCGGTGTCAGCGGCTGGCGTGAATGGGCCGCGCGGGACGCGGTGCTCAAGGGCGCCGAGACCGAGAGGGCGAACGTCGCCCGCTCCCTGACACAGCATGCCGAAGACAGCCTTGATCTGCTGGACTCCGGCGTCGTCGGCGTCGTCAGCCGTCTTGAGATGGATGGCGCCGATGCCGTCACGATCGGCAAGCTGCGCAACCTGCTCGAGGCCCGCAAGAAGGCGATCGACCGCGTCCACAGCCTCGCCATCATCGATGACCAGGGCAACTGGCTGACCTCGCCCGGGACAATCGCCTCGACGCTCAGCGACGACGCCTTCTTCCGTCACCACCAGCTCTCGCCCAAGCGCGAGGCCTATGTCGGCCACCCCGTGAAGAGCCTCGTCGACGGCGAATGGGTCGTGACCCTGTCGCGCCGCTTCAACAAGCCGGACGGCAGCTTTGGCGGCGTGGTGCTCGCGGCCATCGGCTCGCGCTATCTGTCGCATTTCTACGAGCAGTTCGAGATCGGCCGCAACAGCTCCGTCACGCTGCTGTACGGCGACGGCTCGATCATCGCGCGCAACCCGAACAACGAGAAGTTCGTCGGCCGCAATCTCGGCGATGCGCCGCTGTTCCGCGACGCCAGCCTGCAATGGCCGAGCGGCGCCTATCATTTCACCTCGCCGCTGGATGGCGCGGAGCGCGTCAGCTTCTTCAAGCGCAGCGGCCGTTATCCGCTCGTGCTGCTCGCGACCGTCGACAGAGAGGAGCTGCTCGCGCCGTGGCGGGCTGCTGCGATCTCTCGCATGCTCTACGTGCTCGCGCTGGTGCTGCTGATTGCGATCATCGGCGCTGTACTCGTGCGGCAATTGCAGCGCGGCCAGCGCATGGCGGCGGCACTGGTCGAGAAGGAGGCGCATTTCCGCCTGCTCGCGGAAGGGTCTAGCGATATGGTCACCCGCATCGGGCTCGACGAGCGGCTGCGCTACGTGTCTCCGTCGTCCAACCGCGTTGTCGGCTGGCGTCCCAATCAGCTCATCGGCACCGACGCGCTCGCCGGAATTCATCCGGAGGACAGGCCGCACGTCCAGGCCATCGTCGACGCCATGAAGCGAGGCGACGCAGAAGAAGCGCGCATCACTTATCGCAACGCGCACCGGCAGAAATCCGAGGTCTGGCTGGAATCGACCATGCGCGTCACGCGCAAGGACAACGGCAATGTCGACGGCGTGGTCTCGATCTCGCGCGACATCACCGAGCAGAAGAACCTGGAGACACGACTCGAGACGCTCGCGATCGAGGACAGCCTCACCGGCCTCGCCAACCGGCGCCGCTTCGACGAGCGGCTGAAGGAGGAATGGGCGCGCGCCTATCGCGACCGCACGAGCCTTGGACTCCTGATGATCGATGTCGATCACTTCAAGGCCTACAACGACGAATATGGCCACCCTGCGGGCGACGCCTGCCTACGCGTGGTTGCCAAGATCATCGCGGCCGAGATGCAGCGGGCCGGCGATCTCGCGGCCCGCTATGGCGGCGAGGAGTTCGCCATGCTGCTGCCGAATACCGATGCCGCCGGCGGTGCCCGGATCGGCGAGCGGATCCGCAGCGCCGTCCACGGTGCGGGCCTCGTTCATGCCTCCAATCCGGCGGCGGCTTGCGTCACCGTCTCGGTCGGCGGTGCGGCCTGCCGGCCGGCCTTCGAACGCACCGCGGGCACGGGAGCGCTGGTCGAGGCCGCCGACCGCGCGCTCTACGCCGCCAAGGACGCCGGCCGCAACAGGCTGATGATGTCGGGCGAGGTCATGAACCTGATGGCCAAGGCTTCCGGCGAGTAGAAGGCATCCGGTCGGTAGGCGTGCTCAATAATGTGGCGGGCGCTCGTTGGTCGGGCCCGGCGCATTCGCCTCGGCCTCTTGCAGTCGCTCGCTGAGCTGCGCCAGTTGTCGCGTCAGCCCGTCGATCTGCTTCCATTGCGCGGTGATGGTCTGGTTCAGGGTCTCGATGGTATCGTCCTGATACGCAAGACGCGTCTCCAGCGTGTCGATGCGCTCGGCGAGGGCCTTGATCTCATTTGTCACGTGTCGCGTCCTTGTTCCGTTCGCGCAAACCAGTTTCTCGCAGGCCATGGCCGAGCGACACGCGCTCGTCGAACACGAAGCATTCGCCGCGCCAGCGGCTTTGCGCCTCAGGCACCTGTTCGAGATATTTCAGGATCCCGCCCTTGAGGTGGTAGACCTCGGCAAAGCCGCGAGCCAGCAGATGTGCGCTCGCCTTCTCGCAGCGGATGCCGCCTGTGCAGAACATCGCGATACGCCGGTGTTTTGCCGGATCGAGTTTCTCGGCGGCAAAATCCTTGAATTGGCCGAAGCTCTTGATCTCGGGGTCGACTGCGCCCTCGAATGTCCCCATTGCCACCTCGAAGGCGTTGCGGGTGTCGAGCACCAGCATGTCGGGTGAGGCGATCAGCGCGTTCCACTCCGTCGCCTCGACATACGTGCCGACCCGCCGGGTCGGATCAGCGGCCGCGTCGCCCAGCGTGACGATCTCCCTCTTCAGCCGCACCTTAAGCCGGCCGAACGGCATTGCTTCCGCGGTCGAGCACTTCAATTCGAGATTGTTCAGCCTGCCGCCAAACATCGCCCCTTGCGCAAGCTCCTGGGCGAAGGCGTCAATGGCGTCGCTCGCGCCCGCGATGGTGCCGTTGATGCCCTCCTGGGCCAGGAGCACGCTGCCCTTGAGCGACAGACCGGCACAGAACGCACGCAGCGGCTCGCGCAGCTCGCGGTAATCGGGGAGGGCGGCGAATTGGTAGAAGGCGCAGACCTTGTAAGTCATGACGCCCGTTTATCAGGCGGCCCACGCTCAGAAAACCCGCAATGAGCAGGCCTATTCCCAGCGGATGGCAGCCATCTTCCTGGTATGCCAGCATTGCCCGGATGGGCCGGAATGTGTCATGTAACCCCGGTTTTTCCGGGATGGCGTGCCATCCGCGCCCACGGTCTGAGAGAGCAAGAATTCGATGAGAAATTTCCATTTCCCCGGCAGGTCCACGGTCCACGCCACCAACGCGATGGTGGCGACCTCGCATCCGCAGGCATCCCTTGCGGCGATCGAGGTGCTGCGCGAGGGCGGCACGGCGGTGGACGCGGCCGTCGCGGGCTCGGCGCTGCTCGGCGTGATCGAGCCGCAATCGACCGGCATCGGCGGCGACTGTTTTGCGCTGATCCAGCCGCGCGGCGAGGGCAGGATCATCGCCTATAACGGCTCCGGCCGCGCGCCGCAGGCGGCCAGCGCCGACTGGTATCTCGAGCGCAAGATCAACTCCGTGCCGTTGACGTCGGCGCATGCCGTTTCGATCCCCGGCGTGATCGATGCGTTCGCGACCGTACTGCGTGACCACGGCAAGTTCGGCTTCGACCGGCTGCTCCAGCCCGCGATCAAGGCGGCGGAAGAGGGCTACGTCGTCGCGCCTCGCATCGCATTCGATTGGAAGAACCAGTTCGAGAAGCTGAAGGGTGGCACCAACACCGTGCGTTACCTGCTGCCGGGCGGCAAGCCGCCGGTCGCCGGCGACGTCATTCGTCAGGCCGAGCTCGGCAACACGCTGCGCGCGATCGCGAAGGACGGCCGCGACGCCTTTTACAAGGGGCCGATCGCGGAGGACATGGTCGAGACCCTGCGCGGAATTGGCGGCCTGCACACCCTCGACGATTTCGCCGCGCACAGCACCGAGACGACGACGCCGATCGGCACCATGTACAAGGGCTACGACGTCTGGCAGTGCCCGCCGAACGGCCCAGGCCTCACTGCGCTGCTGATGCTCAACATCCTGTCGCGGTTCGACCTGACGAAGTATGCACCGCTCAGTATCGAACGCTTCCATCTCGAGGCGGAAGCCGCGCGCATCGCCTATATGCATCGCGAGCTGCACGTCGCCGATCCCGATCATATGCAGGTCGAAGTATCGAAGATCCTCGCCAGGGAATTCTGCGACGAGCACATCGCGAAGATCCGCATGGACGGCATGCTCGACCTGCCAAACGTCGCGCCCCCGATGAACCCCTCGACCATCTACATCACGGTCGTGGACAAGGACCGTAACGTCTGCTCGTTCATCAATTCAATCGCGCATTCCTTCGGCTCCGCGATCGTCTCGAACAAGACAGGCGTGCTGTTCCAGAATCGTGCCGGCGGCTTCCGCATCCAGCCCGGCCATCCCAATTGCATCGCCGGCGGCAAGCGGCCGCTGCACACGATCATGCCGAGCCTCATGACAAAGGGGGGCCGCTCGGTCATGCCGTTCGCCGTGATGGGTGGTCAGTACCAGCCCGTCGGCCAAACCCACGTCGTGACCAACATTCTCGATTATGGCTGCGACGTGCAGGAGGCGATCGATATGCCGCGGGGCCTGCATTACGAGGGCCAGTATCAGCTCGAGGACAGCGTCCCGGCCGATATCGTCCAGGGCTTGAAGAAGCTCGGCCACAACACCGCCAGCGTGGTCGGCCCGCTCGGCGGGGCCCAGGCGATCTGGATCGACTGGGACAAGGGTACTTTGACTGGCGGTTCCGACCCGCGCAAGGACGGCTGCGCGCTCGGCTATTGATCCCGCGCGAGGTTCCTTCGCAAGCAGATCAGGAAAAGTTGACGGAGGGCGACGCGGCATTCGCTGTGCCGCCCTTTTCCGTTCGGAACGGAGCTCATGGCCCCTCGTTGACCGGCGGCGGCGCAGGCGTGCGCTGCTTTGTCTTCGAAGCAGCGGAGGCCGTCCATGTCCGACAATTCAAGTTCCCGGCTACCGGGATTCGATCGGCGCGCGTTCATGGCCGGCGCCGCAGGCAGCGCGCTTGTTCCGATGACCGCGCGAGCGGGCGCGCTGGACGCGCCGGCGCCCGTGGCGCAGGATCCGGCGCTCCACGTTGAGGTCACGCTGCGGGTGAACGGCCAGGACAAGCGCCTGAGCCTCGACCCGCGCACCACCGTGCTGGACGCGCTGCGCGAACATCTCAAGCTCACCGGCAGCAAGAAGGGTTGCGACCACGGGCAGTGCGGCGCGTGCACAGTGCTGATCGGTGAGCGGCGCGTGGTGTCGTGCCTGACGCTCGCACTGGCGGCCGAAGGGCAGGAGATCGCGACGATCGAAGGACTTGCCACCGGCGATCAGCTGCACCCGATGCAGCAGGCTTTCATCGATAACGATGCGTTCCAGTGCGGCTATTGCACGCCCGGCCAGATCATGTCTGCCGTCGCTTGCGTCAAGGAGGGACACGCGAGCAGCGATGCCGACATCCGCGAATATATGAGCGGCAACATCTGCCGCTGCGCCGCTTACCCGAACATCGTCGCCGCCGTGAAGCAGGCCGCGCCCGAGATCATGAAAGGCTAGGCGATGCGACCGTTTTCTTATCAGAGAGCGACGGACCCCGATATGGCCGTGAAGGCGCTCGGCGCCGCTGCGGCCGTCGACAATCCGCTGACCCGAGCCATGGTCCAGCCGCTCGCCGGCGGCACCACGCTGATCGACTTGATGAAGCTCGACGTCATGCGGCCTGCCGCAATCGTCGATATCAATCCGCTCGCGCAGGGCTGGTCGGCGATCGATCCGGGCGCTGCGGACCTGCGGCTTGGCGCGCTCGCAAAAATGTCTGACGTCGCCGCGAACGGCGAGATCCAGCGCAACTATCCGGTCATCGCCAACTCATTGAAGCTTGCGGCCAGCGCCCAGCTGCGCAACATGGCGACGCTCGGCGGTAACGTCTTGCAGCGGACGCGTTGCCCTTATTTCCGCGATGTCTCCTACGAGAATTGCAACAAGCGCAATCCCGGCTCCGGCTGTGCCGCGATGCACGGCGTCAACCGCATGCATGCGGTGCTCGGCGTTTCGGATCAGTGCATCGCCACCTATCCCGGCGATTTCGCTCAGGCGCTGATCGCGCTGGATGCCACGGTCGAGATTACCGACAGGTCCGGCACCCGCAGCATGCCCTTTGCAGAGCTGCACAAGGCACCCGGCAACACGCCCGAGATCGAGACCACACTACAATCGGGCGAGCTGATTTCAGCCTTCGTCGTTCCCGGCCGCTGGCCGCGCTCGGTCTACCTCAAGGCGCGCGATCGGCAATCGTACGAGTTCGCGCTCTCGTCAGCCGCGGTCGCACTCGATGTGCAGGACGGCGCGATCAAGGATGCGCGTGTCGCGCTGGGCGGTGTCGCGACGGTGCCGTGGCGGTCGCGCGAGGCGGAGGCGCTGCTGAAGGGACAGACCTTCGATGATGGTCTGGCAGAGCGCGCCGCCGAGGCTGCCTTCGCGGACGCCCGGGGGCGCCAATACAACAATTTCAAGATCGCGCTCGGCAAGCGCGTGGTGGCGCGCGCGCTCCAGCAGGCCGTAACGATGGAGATCTGACCATGACCGCAGCTGCTCCCGAGCCCAAGGCGAATATGGGCCAGCCCGTGCCGCGCTATGATGCGGTCGCAAAGGTTACGGGGCGCGCCACGTACGGGTCCGATATGCCGCTGGACAATCCGGCGTATGCGTTCCTGGTCACGAGCGCAATTGCCAAAGGCCGGATCAATAGTCTTGACCTCGACGATGCCAAACGCGTCCGTGACGTGATCGACATCATCACGCACGAGAACGCCCCTGATCTGAAGGAGTCAAAACTCTTCAGCAATGGCGGCTATGCAGGTACCACGATCCAGCCGCTGAAATCGACCGACATCGCGCATGACGGCGAGATCGTTGCCGTGGTCATTGCAGAGACCTACGAGGCGGCGCGTGAGGCCGCCAACCGTGTCAAGGTCAGCTACACCGCGGCCACCCCGAGCGCGAGCTTCGACTCGCCGGGAACGACGAAAGCCGCTGCGAAGGGGCAGAATGCGCAATTCAAGGAAGACCCGCAAGTCGGCGACTTCGCGAAGGCGTTCGACGAGGCCGAGGTGAAGGTCGATGCTGCCTACGAGACGCCGACGCAGCACCACAATCCGATGGAGCTGTTTTCGACGAGCTGTGTCTGGATGGGCGACGATCTCGTCATCTATGAGCCCAGCCAATACGTCTACGGTCTGAAGAACGGCGTGGCCGAGCAGCTTGGCATCGACGCTGACAAGGTGAGGGTGGTCAATCCCTATGTCGGCGGCGGCTTTGGCTCGCGCGGCTCCATGACGCCGCGGACCGCCATCATCGCCGGCATAGCGAAGCGGCTGAACCGGCCGATCAAGCTTGTCCCGACCCGCGACCAGGGCTTTACTATCGCGACCTATCGCGCCGAGACGCGGCATGGGATCAAGCTCGGCGCGAGCCGGGATGGGAAGCTGGTCGCCCTCAGGCACGAGGGCGCCGAAGTGTCCTCCCGCGCCGATCCCTATTGCGTCGGCGGCACCAAGACCACGACACGTCTCTATGCCTGCCCGAATGTCGACAGCCTGGTGTCGATCGTGCGTGCCGACCGCAACACGCCCGGCTTCATGCGCTCGCCGCCGGAGGTGCCCTATATGTTCGCGCTGGAGAGCGCGATGGATGAGCTCGCCGTCAAGCTCGACATGGACCCGATCGAGCTCCGTCGCGTCAACGACACGACCAGCGAGCCGATCGCTGGCAAGCCCTATACCTCCCGATCGCTGATGGAGTGTTTCGACGAGGCTGCGAAAGCTTTCGGCTGGTCGCAGCGCTCGGCGGCGCCGAAATCGATGTCAGATGGCGACTGGCTTATCGGCTATGGCTGCGCGGCGGCCTGCTACCCGACGCAGATGGCGCCATCGGCGGCGCGCGTGCGCCTCCAGCGTGATGGCCGCACCCGCGTCGAGATCGCCGGCCACGAGATCGGCACGGGCGCCTACACAGTCATCGCACAGACAGCGGCGGAGCGGCTCGGCGTTCCCCTGGACAAGGTGGCCGTCTTTGTCGGCGACAGCGACCTGCCGCCGGCTCCTGTCGCGGGCGGCTCCAACTCGACGGCCAGCACCTGCTCGGCAGTGATGATGGTGTGTGACCAGATCCGCCAGCGCCTGTTCAAGGCGGTGATGCCAAAGGAGAGTCTCACCGATAAGGCCAAGGAAACGGTTGGCATCGGCCGGACGCCGACGGTGCAGGCGACGAAGAGCGACCGTCCTCTCGATCTGGAGAAGGCCTTCAACGCACTTGGTGTCGGCGTTGTCGAGGAATATGGCGAGTGGAAACCGGAGGGTGCCCCGCCGGATTCCTTCAAGGCCATGCACGCTGGACATGCGCGGCTCGTCGGCGGCGCCGCGATGAAGGACAAGATCGCTTACGCCTTCGGGGCGGAGTTCGTCGAAGTCCGCGTCAACCGATTCACGCACGAGATCCGTGCGCCACGCCTGGTCGGCGCCTTCGCAGCCGGCCGTATCATGAATCCGCGCACGGCCCGCAGCCAGCTGATGGGAGGCCTGATCTGGGGCATGTCGTCGGCGCTGCTGGAAGCGACCGAGATCGACCAGCGTAATGCGCGTTACGTCAACGACAATCTTGCCGACTACCTCGTGCCCGTGAATGCCGACGTCGAAGGTGTCGAGGTGATCCTGCTCTCCGAGCAGGACGATCACATCAATCCGGCAGGGGCGAAGGGACTTGGCGAACTCGCCAATGTCGGGACCAATGCCGCCATCTGCAACGCGATCTATCACGCCACCGGCCAGCGCATCCGCAAGCTGCCGGTGCGGCTGGAAAATATCGAGGTTTGAGGGGTGGAAACGGCGTCGGGCTTGCGGTAGACACCTTCCGCCTCAAACGGAAGGTGTTCTATGCAGCGTTTTCAACGCGCACTCCTCGCCATCATCTCGGCACTCGCGATCACCCTGATCGGTAGCGTGTCGACGTTCGTCTCCACCACGGCATCGGCCCAGACCGCAGGAAAACCCATGACAACAGCTTCAGGCTTGCAAACCATCGACCATGTCGTCGGCACCGGCGCTTCGCCGAAGCCGGGCCAGATCTGCGTGATGCACTATACCGGGTGGCTCTACGAGAATGGCCAAAAGGGCAAGAAGTTCGATAGCTCCGTCGATCGCAACGAGCCGTTCGAATTCCCCATCGGCAAGGGCCGTGTCATCGCCGGCTGGGACGAGGGCGTCGCCACGATGAAGGTCGGCGGCAAGCGCACGCTGATCATCCCGCCGCAGCTCGGCTACGGCGCGCGCGGTGCCGGCGGCGTGATCCCGCCGAACGCGACGTTGATGTTCGACGTGGAATTGCTTGCGGTGAAGTGAGCGAAGATCGCCGCAAACAAAAAGACCGGCCTTGCGGCCGGTCTTTTCATTTCGGTTCAGTGCGTGTTATTCAGTCGAGCGACGTGCTGACGCTGCCGCGCGATCGATTGCATCCTTCGCTGCGTCCTTGGCATCACCCATCGCCTTCTGGCCCTTGCCCTTCACTTCCTGGACCGCGCCTTCGCCTTGCAGACGCTCGGAACCGGTGGCTTCACCGATGCCCTGCTTGGCCTTGCCGATGGCCTCGTTGGCGTTGCCCTTGATCTTGTCACTAGTGCTGCCCATGAAACTCTCCTTGCAGATTGCTCGCGAGAACAACGCCCGGCGGCCATGAGAGTTCCGAATTTGCTATGGCCTGCAGCCGAGGCATTGGTTAGTTTCGCCGGCACGGAACCAACAGAAAGAAAAGCCCATGACCGGCCATGACCATTCGCATTCCCACCATGACCACGATCATCATGACGATCGCTGGAAACATGACGGCGTGCGCGTCATTCCCGGTAACCAGCTCGATACCAATGTGCCCTCGACCGCAGGCATGGACCGCGCAGCTGCGATCAATTTCGCGCGCGTTGGCGCGCAGAAATTGTGGGCGGGCACCGTCAGCATCAAGCCCGCTGCCAAGACCGGCGCACATCACCACGGGCATCTGGAAAGTGTCATCTACGTGGTCAAGGGCAAGGCGCGGATGCGCTGGGGCGAGAGCCTGCAATTCACCGCCGAAGCCGGCCCCGGCGATTTCATCTTCGTGCCGCCCTACGTGCCGCACCAGGAGATCAATGCCAGTCCCGACGAGGTGCTGGAATGCGTGCTGGTCCGCAGCGACGGCGAGGCGGTCGCGATCAATCTCGACATCGAGCCGGTCGAGAAACCCGAGACCGTGCTGTGGGTCGATCCGATCCACCGGGATCCCAACGAGAAGAAGTAATGCTGGCGGCCGGCCGGCGGTCCGACAGACCTCCCAGCGCAAAAATGGCCAAAAAAGTCTCGGAAGGCGTGTCGGATGGGCGCCGGGCCATCCGTCCTTGGGCAGAACCCGCCCCAAGGAGCTTTCGATGGCCAGGATGATCTTCCTCAATCTGCCCGTGACCGACCTCAAGCGCGCGACTGCCTTTTACGAGGCGATCGGCGCGACCAGGAATCCGCAATTCAGTGACGACACGGCGAGCTGCATGGTGTTTTCCGAGACCATCCACGTGATGCTGACGACCCACGACAAATTCCGTCAGTTCACGCCGAAGCCGATCGCGGATGCCAAGACCTCGAACCAGGCGCTGTTCTGCCTGTCCGCCGATGGCCGCAACGAGGTCGACGATATCGTCCGCAAGGCCGAGGCCGCAGGCGGGATCGCCGATCCCGGTCCTGTTGACGAGTACGACTTCATGTACGGCCGCAGCTTTGAGGATCCGGATGGTCACATGTGGGGTGTGAACTGGCTGGACATGGCGGCCGTCCCGGCGAAGCCCGCCATGGCGAGCGCCTGATTGGAACCGGAAGAGGAGCATTCGCGATGTCCAAGCTCGTGCCTTGCATGTGGTTTAACGGCGATGCCGAGGAGGCCGCCAGTTTCTACGTCTCGCTGGTTCCGGATTCAGGGATCACGCACGTCCAGCGCAACGTCTCGGATAACCCGTCCGGCAAGGAGGGCTCGGTGCTCGTCGTCGAGTTCACGGTCGCCGGCCAGCCCTTGGTCGCGCTCAATGGCGGGATGAAGGTCGAATACACCCACGCGCTGTCGTTGATGATCCATTGCGACGATCAGGCCCAGGTCGACAGCGTGTGGAGTGCATTCCTGGCCAACGGTGGCAAGGAGCAGCAGTGTGGCTGGATCAGTGACCGCTATGGCGTGTCCTGGCAGGTGGTGCCCAAGGTGATGTTCGAGTTTCTCTCGAGTCCGGACAGGGCCGCCGCCGCGCGCGCGATGCAGGCCATGATGAGGATGGTGAAGCTGGACGTGGACGTTCTGCGCCGTGCGTTCGAGGGCAAGTCGGCGGCGTGACGTCAACCCAGGTGCCGCAGGGTGGGCAAAGGCGCGAAAGCACCATGGCCACGGTCCCTTTGCTATCAGACGGATGGTGGGCACGGTTGCGCTTTGCCCGCCCTGCGAGACTTGCGCCTGGCGCTTACGCCAACCACGCTAATAATTGATCCTCAGCCCCACGCCGCCATGGATCGTGTTGCCTACTGGCTGGGGGCCGAGCGTGCCGTTGGCAAAGAGGTCCACGACCCAATCCTTCTGCAGACGGAAGCCGAGGCGTCCGCCATATTCGAACCAGCCCTGGTTGCCCATCGTCGGCGCCACCACGCCGTCGCCGGTCACGGTGGCAACGATGCCGCTGTGACTGGCGAATGACTGCACCCAGCCCCCATTGATGTTGGTCTCGATATTGCCGGCGACGAGATGCGTCCACTGGCCGCCGATCTTGACCAGGCTGGCGCGGTCGGTGCCGTCGGCGATGGTCGCGTCGAACGGGTTGAACGCGACCGCATTGTCCGCGTAGCCCGACACGCGCTGCCAGAGTTGCCAGACCTCGATCGAGGCCGCAACCTCATCACGAGGTGACAGGCGGCTCATCCAGCCGGCGCGACCATAGACTGCGTAGTTGGAAGCGTCACTCGACCCCGTCACGCTCACCGCGCCGAGGCTGGTGTTGTAGCTGCGGGTGTATCGCACCTTCTCCCAGGGCGTCAGGATCGTGCCGACGTCGAAGAACGGACGCGATGAACCCCAATCGGTGAGGTCATAGCGCAGCGCGACGGCGCCGATCGGCGCGCTGGTGACGTGGTAGCCGCCCTCGCTGTATTGCGTGTAGGCGAGGCCGGCGAGCAGCGACAGATTGGGCGTCAGCTCCTTGCGGCCGTGGACGCCGGCCGAGAAAGAGCCAGCCGAACCGAACGCGCTGATGCAGTCACTGCAATTGACCTGCTCGTTGACGCCAAGCAGCACCGTCCCGAGCACCCGGTTGGTGATCATCTGGTTGAAGCGCTGGTTGGCGAGGCCGTTGACCGAGTTGCCGCTGGAATCGGAGCCGGTCGGCGTCGGGCTCGGCAGCGACGGAGACTGGCTTGGCGACGGAGACGGGCTTGGCGATGGAGACGGGCTCGGGGAGGGCGACGCGGCTGGCGTCGGGGACGGCGAATATGTCGGTGACGGGGTGGGCGTTGGATGACCGCACCCGGATTCGCAGAATGTCGCGGCCGTCGCGGGACGGGCGTCGAGCGCGAACAGCGTGAGCGCGGCGGCTGCGCCGAGCGCGCAGGCCGAGGCGAGACGTTTGAAGCCGGGCTTTGCCATCGTCAGCGCCCGCACAGCATGCCGTCGTCATGAACGGCGGGAGTGGCCGGCGAGGCTTCGGCGTATTGGTTGACGGCGCAAAGTCCGGCATTGGCGGTGCAGTTGGCGGCAAAGGTCCAGGGCGGCGTGTTGGTCTTGGTGATGGTGACCCTCCCGCCGGTCGAGGTAATGACCGCGGTGTCGCCGGGCTGGGTGAGCTGAATGCACTGGAAGCTCAGGGTGCAGACGTTCGCCGCGCCCTCCTGGAGCACGACGACCGAGCGGCCGCGCTGCGACAGGATGTCGAGCGTCGTGCCGCGAACGCCGATGGTCGCAAGCGGTGTTGTGATCTTGTAGGCGGTCTTCGCCGAATGTCCGGTGACGAAGCGGAAGGCGCCGGTGGCCATGCTGATGGCCACGTCGCGATAGCTGTGCTCGTCATTGAACACGGTGCGGTCGAGCTTCAGCGTGGCGCTCGGCCCGAGCGACAGATTGGTGCTGTCGGCCATGACGAAGCGCGCCGCACTCTCCGCGCCGGTGTGTACGGTCTCGTCGCGCAACATGCTGTCGCCGACATTGATCGGTGTCGTACCTGCAGCGACGCGGACCACCTCGTTCTGGACGAGAACGGCTTCGCCGACGCGCGTCTGGGCTTGCGCGCAAGGCGCAGCGCAGAGTGTCATGGACAGCAGAGTTGGGAAAAGCAGAAAACGCAGATTCATGTCGTAACCGATCGAGGCCCCTGATCGTACTGGATCGCGCGCACTCGTGTTGTGGCAGAATTATCACAAGCGGCGTGAGACAGGCGCTAGCTTAGTGACAGTTGCGGCGGAATGCGTTCAATGGATCGTCCGAGTAGTTTTTTATTCGCGGTGACGCAGATTTGCCACGCAAAATAGCCCTAGAGCCGTCGCGCAAAGCACATGCGGCTCCGATGACGTCGCGAAGCGCAGTGATCGCTGTCGCGATCTTCCTAGCTGCGCATCTCGCGCTGCTGGTCGGGCTGACGACGCCGGAAAAATTCGTCTTCGACGAGGTGCATTACGTGCCGGCTGCGCGGCAGATGCTGGGCACCACGGTGTCGGAGCCGATGCTCAATCCGATGCATCCGCCGCTGGCAAAGGAGCTGATCGCTGTCTCGATCTCGGCATTCGGCGACAATGCGCTGGGCTGGCGCTATCCGGCAACGTTGTTCGGCGCGCTTGCGATCGTCGCGATCTATTTCTGCGGCCTCGCCGTGTTCGGATCGCAGGGACCTGCAATCGCGGCAGCGCTGATCGCGGCGTTCAACCAGATGGTTTACGTGCAAGCGCGCATCGCGATGCTCGACATCTTTGCGCTCGGTCTCGGCCTGCTCGCAATTGCCGCCTTCATGCACGGCTTTCGACGGGAACGTCCCCAGGCTCTGTTCGCGCTCGCCGGCAGCTTGTTCGGCTTTGCGGCGGCCTGCAAATGGAGCGGCCTGTTTCCGCTCGGCGTCTGCATCGTCATCGTGGCGACGGTCCGACTGATGCAGGGCTGGCACACGCTGTTTGCCGATGCGAAGCCGAGCGACTGGTACCGGCCCGATCTCTGGCCCGCCTTCAAGGCCCATCATGCCGCCCTCTGTTTTGCGCTGCTGCCCGCCGTGACTTATATCGCTGCCTTCGTTCCGCTCTATGGCCTGTCATTGCCTGATCTGATCGAAGCGCAGCGCCGGATCTTCGCCGACAACACCACCAGCGCGATCGCCGGCCATACGTATATGAGCTCCTGGCCGTCCTGGCCGTTGCTGGTGCGGCCGGTGTGGTTCCTGTTCGACAAGACGACGGACGACGACGTCGCGGCGATCGTCTTCCTCGGTAATCCCCTGGTGCTATGGCCGGCGTTGCTGGCCCTTGTCATGGTGTTGCGCGACTTCATCGTTGCGCGTCGCTGGGATGCGTTCCTGATTGCTTCGTTTTATTTCGGCCCCTGGCTCGCCTGGGCGCTGCTGCCGCGCACGCTCGGCTTCATCTATTATTATCTGCCGGCCGCAACCGCGGCCTCGCTCGCGCTGGTCTATGCGCTGCGCAGAGACGGCCTGCCGCGCTGGGTGCTGTGGGCCTATGTCGGGATTGCGGCGATCGGCTTTGCGGTCATGCTGCCGATTTCAGCCGCTTTCATCGGCACGTCGATGCGGATGTTCAGCCGGCTGATGTTGTTCCAGAGCTGGATCTGACAAGAGGACGTCGCCCGCCACTTTCGTGGCAGGCGGCTGTTGCTGCCATGACGTCTCAAATCATTTGGACGCCGTCTTCGTGTCCATGTTCACAACCTGGACGCGGCGGTTGATCGGGTCGGCGCCGTTGGCGGTGTCCTTCAGCTTGGTCTTGCCATAGCCGACGGTGACGAGATCGCCGCCGTTGAGACCGTAGTTCTGCACCAGGTACTTCTTGATCGTGTCGGCACGACGCTCAGAGAGGCCCTGATTGTACTCTTCAGTGCCGATCGCGTCGGTGTGGCCGGCAACCACGAAAGTCGATCCCTTGAGCGATGGATCGGACAGCGCCTTTCCGAGCGCCTGCACCGATGGCAGCGAGGTCTTGGCGATGTCGGCCGAGTTGTAGTCGAACTGGATTTCCAGATCGATGTTGGGCTTGGTCGACGCGAGCTCGGCGATCTGATCGCGCTCGCCCATCGAGAGCGAACGGGTCTGCCGGTTGCGCAGTGTATCGAGGAAGGTCGCTTCCTTGGCTTGCGCCGTCGGGTCGGCCTGCGGACCGACCGACAACCCGCGGGTCACCGGCTTCGGCCTCAATGCATCCAGGATCTGGTTGGTGGAAACATTGGCGTCGCCGGCGAAAGCGAGGCCCGCCGCCATCGACAGCGCCGCGGTAAGCGTGATCGCCTTCAGTCCGAAAGACTTATTGAAATGGGTCATTGTCGTATCCTCGGTGTAACGCTTGATGGCGATTTGATGCTCCCAGGATAGAGAAGGTTCAAAGGCTCGGATGTGATGCGGATCACATTCAGGAGGAACCGAAATTCGGTTCGTATCTTAGCAGCCGAGCCGGCCGGTATACACGGCATTCAGCCAGCGGCAGCCGCCTACCACCGGGGCAGCATAGGGCCTGCGTCAGGAAGTAACTCCGTCTTTCGATGCTCGAAAGCAGCGTGCAAATCCTTCATGTCTTTTCGATTTGGCGTTCCGCGGCTTGCTGGACTTCGGGCCGCTGCGGGTACAATCTCCCTGCATTGCTCGTGACCGCGGTTACTGCCCGTTGCGTCAGCCCCCCGAAAAGTAGCCGTCGCAGCGTCTTGCAGCTCGGTTGGAGCAGCAGAAATCCCCGGGTGATTCAGATCACAGTGCGTCGCTGTGAACTGGATCTGATTGCTCTCATCGGATCGGCTCTGGCTGATCCGAGAGCATCGAAGAAGTTTGGATCAGGGGAGAATGATCATGCGCTTCTTGATCGCAGCAATTTCAATCGCAGCATTTCTCGTCAGCGGCAACGCAGCTTTTGCCGACAAGCGCGTCGCCTTCGTAGTCGGCAACGCCGCTTACAAGAATGTCCCGCAGCTCCCCAACCCGGCGATCGATTCCAAGGCGATGGCGAGGGTGCTGCGCAATGTCGGCTTCGATGTCGTCGAGGGCTCCAACCTCACGCGCGACGCCATGACTGCAAAGCTCTTGGAGTTTGGCAAGAAGAGCGAAGGCGCCGATGTCGCCGTGTTTTTCTATGCCGGCCACGGGATTGCCGTGAATGGTATCAACTATCTGCTGCCTATTGATGCCGACCTCAAATCCGAGATGGACGTCAAGCTGGGTGCTGCGATCAATGTCGACATCACGCTCGATCAGACCATGGCGGATGCGAAGGTGAAGCTCGTATTCCTGGACGCCTGCCGTGATAACCCGTTCGCAGCAAAGATCCGGTCGGCCAAGGCCACCCGCTCCGTCAATGTGCAGACTGGCCTCGCCGAGATGAAGTCGGGCGAGGGCACGCTGATTGCCTTTGCCACAGGCCCCGGCCAGACCGCGCTCGACGGCGAGGCCGGCACCAACAGCCCGTTCACCCGCGCCCTCGTCGCCAACATTGCCCAGCCGGGAGTCGAGATCCAAGAGGCCATGACCAAGGTTCGTGCCCAGGTCAGTGACGAGACCAGCAAGGGCCAATTGCCTTGGGGGCACACCAACCTCACCGGCAACGTCTATCTCAATCCGGTTGGCGCGCCGGCTGCGGCCACAATCGATCCGTCGAACGCGCCCGTATCGGCCGCGACCAGGCAAGGCGCCGACATCGAGCTCGAGTTCTGGCGCTCGATCAATGACACCAACAAGGTGGAAGAGCTCAACGCCTATCTCACCAACTATCCGAACGGCACGTTCAAATCGATCGCACTCGCCCGCATCGCGGCGCTGCAGGATGGGCCGTCCAACACCACCCGCAACCTGTCGGCCGGGATCGATCCCGCGACTTTCACCGAAGAGGCCAGCCAGATCTCCGAAGACCAGATCGGTCTCGACAAGGGACAGCGCCGAGACGTGCAGCGTCGCCTCACCGGGCTCGGCTTCGACGTCAAGGTGACCGGGAAGTTCGACGACGACACCCGTTCCGTGATGAAGCGATGGCAGGCGGCACGTGGCTATCCCGCCACGGGTTACCTCAACAAGCTCCAGCACAAGGCTCTGCTGTCGGAGATCGTTTCGGCCCGCGCGGCCGCCTCCGAGCAGGCAGACGATGAGCCGGTGCGTCGCCGGTCTTTCGGCGGTGGTGGCCGGCGCCATCATAGTAGTGGCGTCGGCGCCCCGACGGGCGGCCCCGGCGGTCTGTTTGGCGGCATGATGGGTGGATTGTTCGGCCGCCGCTGAGAGGCAAAGGGCGACGGGGAGCGGCTCGATCGGGGCCGTCTTCGTTGTCGGAAACCTGCGCTCATCGTTCGTCGCAAAGCCGTCGCGTGACCGCCTGTCTGCGAACAAGTTTTCGGCCAGATGCGCGCCTAGCAGACACCTTCATCCGACATCGCAGGCGAGGGGAGCCGAGTTCCATCCAGTGCCGAGGCCAAGTGACTATCAGCGTGACTACCATCGCAGTGGCCCGCCGGATCGGGCCGTGTCTCTGAATGCCATGCCCATCTACATCGGCGCGGCGATGATCGCGGTCGCGATCCTGCTCTCCACGCTGATCACGGGAGTGACCTCCCGGTATACCGGCCTCCAAGCTCCGACCGACGAGACCGTGTGGCTGGTCGATCGCCTCACCGGCAGCGTCTATCGTTGCGAGTCGGAAGGGCGCGGCAGGGCCTCCTGCGAGCCTGATATCGCCACTGGCAGCCTCAGCAACCGGCCCAAGGTGCCGAAGGACGGCCGCTAACGCCGTCTCGCTTTGCGCTGCAGCAAGACAATTGCCTGCTCCACGAAACGTTCTCGCCAGAGACTACGTAGTTGCGAAGGCCGGCATGACGCCGGCTTCGTTTTACTTCAGGAGACTTTTCGATGAAGACCTTGCTTACCGCCGCAGCTTTTGTCGCGTTTGCCTTTCCCCAGCGTCCGCCGCGAAGATGGCGTGCACCAGCGATAATCTGATGAAGTCGACGGCCGCGATGTCCGGTCCCGCCGACACGCCCGCCAAGATGGCGGCGAACAAGGAAATGGCCATGGCCAACACGGACATGAGCATGGGCAAGATGAAGAGCGGCTGCATGCACTACATGAAGGCGCAGAAGGCCATGTCGATAAAGTAGGCTTCGGCCGCATCATTTCCGCCGCGCTGTCGGCAGATGACGGCGCGGTTTTTTATTTTGCGATTCATCTGCCGCTTCTTTCTCCCCCCGCGAATCCCGCTACATTGCCTCCCGCAATGTCCCGCCCACCAAAACCCCTCCCGCTCTCGACGAGACAGGCCCGGCAGATCTGGCTGCGCGCCCAGCGGCTCGATACGCGCGAGCCGTTCGGGGAGGGCGCGCAGGCGGTTGCCGATGCGGTCGCCCATCTTGGCTATGTGCAGATCGACACCATCAACGTGATCGAGCGGTGTCACCACCACATCCTGTTCAGCCGCATCCCGTCCTACCGCCGCGCCGATCTGCGTCATGCCCAGAGCGTCGACAAAAGCGTGTTCGAGTATTGGACCCATGCGCTGTCCTACGTTCCGTCAGATGATTTTCGCTTCTTCCTGCCGGCGATGCGCGAGCACAAGCGCGAGGGTCACAAATGGTACGCCTCGGTCAAGCCGGCCGACTCGCGCAAGGTGATGCGGCTGCTCCGCGCCGGCCCACTAACGATCCGCGACATCGAGGACGACGTGCTCACCGAGAAGGAGCATCTGTGGCAGAGCCGCAAGCCTTCGAAGCGGGCACTTCAGCTTGCCTTCTATACCGGTGTCGCGACCATCAGCGCGCGCCAGGGCATGCTCAAGACCTATGATCTGATGACGCGCCATTTTGGCTGGGACAAGCTGCCGAAACCCGCTTCGGCGAAAGAGATAACGGCCTATCTGCTTGACCGCGCGTTGCGCTCGCAAGGCGTGGTCAGCCTCGATTCGATCTGCTATCTCGATGCGCCCAGCAAGAAGGCCGTCGCGGGCCTGATCGCCTCGCGCGTCCGCCGCGGCGAGCTCCTGCCTGTCGCGGTCGAAGGCGCGGGAAAGCAGGAGCATTGGGCCATGCCCGCGGCGCTGGAGCCGCATGAATTGTCGCCGGATCTCGTCCACATCCTCTCGCCGTTCGATCCGCTGATCATCCAGCGCAAGCGTACCAATCTCATTTTCGGTTACAATCATCTGTTCGAGGCCTATGTGCCGAAAGCCAAGCGCAAGCTCGGCTATTTCGCGCTGCCCGTGCTGGTCGGCGACGAGATCGTCGCGGCGCTCGACCTCAAGACCGACCGGCAGGCCAGGAAGCTGTTGATGCAGAAATGGACCTGGCTCGGGCAGGGGAAGAAAACCGCCGGGCGCAAGGAACTGAAGCAGGAGATCGAGGACGAACTCGATCGGTTCGAGCGGTTTCAATTGGCGGCGTGAGCGTGGGGCGACCTCACCTCATCTGGACAACGACTTTTCCCTTGGCCCTGCCTTTTGCAAGATAGCCGAGGGCATCCTTTGCTTGCTCAAATGCCTTGTCGATCACCGGCCTCGACGAGACTAGCCTTCAGTTACCCTGCGTATCTCCATGAGCCGATCCAGCCAGATACCGAACCCGATTCCAACCGCATAAGCCGCCAGATTCCAAAGCGAGAAGATGCGGCCCAACAGCAAGGCGCCGGCGGTGGTGAGGCGGAACGCATCGAGCCATGGCGTATGCACCAGCCGGGAAAACTCGACCACCGCCGCGACGGCCATCGCGATCACCGCGAGCTGGCTCCGGGGCAGCCGCGGCAGCAAGAGCCCGACGAGCAAGAACACCATCGTCGCCCACAGCAGCGAGCCGCCATACTTCACCACGAAGGCGGGAAGGCCGAGCGGAAAGCCGTACCGGCGGAGAGACAGCCCGCAGGCAATCACGACCAGCGCCAGGGCGACGCGGATCAGCGACGTCTGCCGCAGCGCAAGGGTGTTGACTGGCTGCATTGCTTCCATTGACTCTTTACCCGCGATGCTCAAAACCGCCTTTAGCTCACAAAAGCAACAATAGGGGGGGACGCCATGAGCCAGACCACAGCCTATACCGGTTCCACGGGAGCCAAGAATACCAACAGGTCGGACATCGAGACCTCGACGATCCGTGCCATCTCCTGGCGCCTGATCCCGTTCCTGGTGCTGGCCTACTTCTTCTCCTATCTCGACCGCGTCAATCTCGGCTTCGCCGCGCTGACCATGAACGCGGAGCTGAAGTTCACGCCGCTGATCTTCTCCTGGGGCGCCGGCATCTTCTTCATCGGCTATTTCATCTTCGAGGTGCCGAGCAACCTCGCGCTGGAAAAGTTCGGGGCTAGCCGCTGGATCGCCCGCATCATGGTGACCTGGGGCATCATCTCGGCCCTGATGGCGCTCACGGGCGGCGTCACCAGCTTCTACGTTCTGCGCTTCCTGCTCGGGGTGGCCGAGGCCGGCTTCTTCCCCGGCATCATCCTCTATCTCACCTATTGGTATCCGGCCGAATATCGCGCCCGGTTCCTTGCGGCCTTCGCGATCGCCGTGCCGGTTTCGACCGTGATCGGTGCGCCGATCTCGGGCCTGCTGCTCGGCCTCGACGGCGCGATGGGTCTGAAGGGCTGGCAGTGGCTGTTCATCCTCGAGGGCATCCCTTCCGTGCTGCTCGGCATCGTCACCTGGTTCTACCTCACCGACAGGCCGGAGAAGGCTGACTGGCTCTCGGCCGAGCAGAAGGCGTGGCTCAAGGCTCGACTCGATTCCGAGATTGCCGCCAAGCAGGCGGTCAAGCATCTGTCCCTCGGCGAAGCGCTGTCCTCGCCGAAGGTGATCATGCTGAGCCTGGTCTATTTCGGCTTCGTGGGCGCGCTCTATGGCATGCAGTTCTGGTTGCCGCAGATCGTCAAGGCGTTCGGTCTCACCAACGCCCAGACCGGCTTCGTCACGGCGATCCCGTATCTGTTCGGCACCATCGCGATGATCCTGTGGGCGCGGCATTCGGACGCGACGCGCGAGCGCGTGATGCATGTCGGCGCGCCGCTGCTGCTGACCGCCGTCGCGCTCGCCGTCTCCAGCTACCTCACCGATCCCACGATGACGATGGTGGTGCTGACCTTCGCCGCGATCGGCGTATTCTGCTGCTTCGGTGTGTTCTGGACGCTGCCGACGGCCTGGCTCTCGGGCACCGCTGCTGCCGGCGCCATCGCGCTGATCAACTCGGTCGGCAACCTCGCAGGCTTCGGCGGCCCCTATCTCATCGGCTGGGTCAAGGAAGCGACGGGGCAGACCTCGACCGGCTTGCTCGTGCTCGCGGTGCTGCCCCTGATCGCCGGCATCCTGGTCTTCATCGGCGGCCACGAGAGCAAGCACGAGTTCGCCGAACGCCAGTAGCAAACATCGCCGGCCACGGGCAGAGGTCCCCTCAACGATCACGGTTTCCTGATGACTGACGATTATTGACTTTCATCAGTGATTAGTCGACATTCCTCTCGTTGCAGACGCAGGAGTGTCCTCCGATGTTCGTTCGGTCCGTTTTGTCCAGCTATTCCAGGCTCTTGGCGGGTGTCTCGCTGGCCTTGATGGCCGCTGCGCTGGCCGGGTGCAATGACACCGTCGCCGAAAAGGCCGAGCCTCCGCGGCCGGTTCTGGTCGCAACTGCCCATTTTGATGCCGAGACCCCGGAGCGCAGCTTCGTCGGCACGATCAGGCCCCGGATCGAGAGCGACCTTGGTTTCCGCGTCGCGGGCAAAGTCGACAAGCGACTGGTCGAGGTCGGACAGACCGTCGAAGTCGGTCAGGCCCTCGCGACCCTCGATGAGGTCGATCTGAAGCTCCAGGCCGAGCAGGCCGTCGCCGAGCAGACCGCCGCCACCGGCGTGCTGGCCCAGGCCGCCGCCGCCGAGCAGCGCGCCAAGGAATTGAAGGCCAAGGGCTGGACCACGGATGCCGCGATGGATTCGAGCCGCGCTGCCGCCGACGAGGCCCGTGCGCGCCTCGACCGCGCCATCCGTTCGGTCGAACTGACCCGGAATTCTCTTTCCTACGCGACGCTCAATGCCGACGCCCGTGGCGTCGTCACCGCAACGCTGATCGAGCCCGGCCAGGTGGTCGCCGCAGGCCAAGCTTCGATCCGTGTCGCCCGCTTTGCTGAAAAGGAAGCGGTCGTCGCGATCCCTGAGACGCTGGTTGCACGCGCCAAGTCGGGCGTCGCCAGCGTCACTCTTTGGTCGGAGCCGGACAAGAAATATACGGCCAAGCTGCGCGAGATCGCGCCCACCGCCGATCCGGCGACGCGCACCTATCTCGCAAAGTTTTCGCTGCCTGAAGCCGACGACAAGGTTTCGCTCGGCATGACCGCGACGTTGACGTTGTCGGACGCCGCCACCGAACGTGTCGCGCGGCTGCCGCTGTCGGCACTGTTCAACGAAGGCGGCAAGCCGTCCTTTTACGTCGTCGATGACAATGGTGCGGTCACGCTGAAGCCGGTTGCGGTGAAGGCTTACGACAGCAGCGACGTCGTCATCACCGGTGGCGTCGACGAGGGCGCCAAGATCGTCGCCCTCGGCGTCCAGAAGCTCGATCCCGGCCAGAAGGTGCGGGTCGTGTCGTCACTGTCTTTCTAGAGTTTACGCGTCCGTTGTTGCAAGGCGAGTTTCGGCCCGACGCGCAAATGCACGGGCTGAAGCGGCGAAGCGATCCAGAACCTGCCCAGCCCCCTGGATTGCTTCGCTGCCTCGCGACGACGCCTTGAACAGGGCGGCTGTCGTTTTTGGCAATTGGATCGACTTTTCGGAGAGAGCGATGAAGCGCTTCAACCTTTCGGCCTGGGCCGTCAGCCATCCGACGCTGGTTCTGTTCCTGATGCTGGTGCTCGGCGTCGCCGGCTTCTTCTCCTATCAGAAGCTCGGCCGCGCCGAGGATCCGTTCTTCACGGTGAAGGTGGTCAACGTCTCGGTGATGTGGCCGGGCGCGACCGCGCAGGAAATCCAGACCCAGGTCGCCGATCCGATCGAGAAGAAGATCCAGGAGCTGCCTTACTTCGAGAAGGTGCAGACCTATTCCAAGCCTGGCTTCACCGCGCTGCAGGTGACCTTCCGCGATTCCACGCCGCCGAAGGACGTGCCTTACCTTTTCTATCTGCTGCGCAAGAAGCTGGTCGATGTGCAGGGGCAGCTGCCCGCCGGAATCCTGGGACCCGTGGTCAATGACGAATTCTCGGACGTGGACTCCATCCTCTACATGATGACCGGCGACGGCGCTGATTACGCCCAGCTCAAGAAGGTCTCCGAAGGCTTCCGCCAGCGCCTGCTCAAGGTTCCTGGCGTGACCAAGGTCGACGTCTACGGCAACCAGGATGAGCGCATCTACGTCGAGTTCAGCCACGCCAAGCTCGCGACGCTGGGCATCACGCCTCAGGCGCTGTTCGATTCGCTCGCCAAGCAGAACAACGTCACGCCGGCCGGCACGGTCGAAACCTCGTCGCAGCGTGTGCCGCTGCGCGTCACCGGCGCACTGGACGGCGCAAAGGCCGTGGCCGAGACCCCGGTCGAGAGCAACGGCCGCGTGTTCCGCCTCGGCGACATCGCCACCGTCACCCACGGCTATGTCGATCCGCCGAGCTTCATCGTTCGCCAGGAAGGCAAGCCCGCCATCGGCATCGGCGTCGTCACCGCCAAGGGCGCCAACATCCTCGAGCTCGGCAAGGAGGTCGAGAAGGCAACGGCCGAGTTCATGAAGGCGGTGCCGCAGGGCGTCGACGTCAGCCTGATCGCCGATCAGCCGAAGGTGGTCGAGCACGCCGTCGGCGAGTTCGTGCACTCCTTCATGGAAGCGCTCGTCATCGTGCTGTTCGTGTCCTTCCTGGCGCTGGGCTGGCGCACCGGCATCGTGGTCGCCATGTCGGTGCCGCTCGTGCTCGGCATCGTCTTCATCGTCATGAACGTGATGTCGCTCGACCTGCACCGCATCACGCTCGGCGCGCTGATCATCGCGCTCGGCCTGCTGGTGGACGATGCCATCATCGCGGTCGAGATGATGGTGGTGAAGATGGAGCAGGGCTGGGACCGCATGCGCGCGGCGTCCTTTGCCTGGGAATCGACTGCGTTTCCGATGCTCACGGGAACGCTGGTTACGGCCGCTGGCTTCCTCCCCATCGGCTTTGCCAATTCCGCGGTCGGAGAATATGCCGGCAGCATCTTCTGGATCGTGGCGATCGCGCTGGTCGCCTCGTGGTTCGTGGCGGTGATCTTCACGCCTTACATCGGCGTCAAGTTGTTGCCGGAGATCAAGGTTCACCGCAATCATGACCCGCATGCGGTCTATGAGACCCGCATGTACCGCGGCTTGCGCGCCGTCGTGCAATGGTGCGTCAATCATCGTATCACGGTGGTGGTCGCGACCGTGGGTGTCTTCGTGGCTTCGATCGTCGGCTTCGGCCATGTGCAGCAGCAGTTCTTCCCGCTGTCGGAGCGGCCCGAACTGTTCCTGCAGCTGCGCCTGCCCGAAGGCACCGCCTTCAACGTCACCGAGAAGGCCGTGAAGAAGGCCGAGACGTTGCTCAAGGACGACAAGGATATCGAGACCTATACCGCCTATGTCGGCCAGGGTTCGCCGCGCTTCTGGCTCGGCCTCAACCCGCAGCTTCCGAACGAGGCCTTTGCCGAGATCGTCATCGTCGCCAAGGGCGTCGAGGCGCGCGAGCGGGTCAAGGCCAAGATCGAGGGCGCAGTTGCCGACGGCATGCTGACGGAGGCGCGCGTCCGCGTCGACCGCTTCAATTTCGGCCCGCCCGTCGGCTTCCCCGTGCAGTTCCGCGTGATCGGCCCCGATGCCAACAAGGTGCGCGAGATCGCCTACCAGGTTCGCGACGTCATGCGGCAGAACAAGAACGTCAAGGACGTCCAGCTCGACTGGAACGAGCAGTCGCCTTACCTCAAGCTGGTCGTCGACCAGGATCGCGCCCGCGCCATGGGTCTCACCCCGCAGGACGTGTCGCAGGCGCTGTCGATGCTGATCTCGGGCGCACAGGTCACGACCGTGCGCGACGGCATCGAGAAGGTCGGCGTGGTCGCCCGCGCGATTCCGTCCGAACGTCTCGATCTGGGCGGTGTCGGCGATCTTACCATCACCTCGAAGAATGGCGTCGCGGTCCCGCTGCAGCAGATCGCCAAGATCGAATATTCCCACGAGGAGCCGATCCTGTGGCGGCGCAACCGCGACATGGCGATCACCGTGCGCTCCGACGTCGTCGACGGCGTGCAGGCGCCCGACGTCACTGGCCAGATTGCGCCGAAGCTGAAGCAGATTCAGGATCATCTCGAGCCGGCTTACCGGATCGAGGCGGGCGGTGCGTTCGAGGAATCTGCCAAGGGCAACGCTTCGATCTTCATCCTCTTCCCTGTCATGGTCATGGTGATGCTGACGCTGCTGATGATCCAGCTGCAAAGCTTCTCGCGCCTGTTCCTGGTGTTCCTGACCGCGCCGCTCGGCATCGTCGGCGCGTCCCTCGGCCTCAACGTCGCCAACGCCCCGTTCGGCTTCGTGGCGCTGCTGGGCCTGATCGCGCTCGCCGGCATGATCATGCGCAACACGGTCATCCTGGTCGACCAGATCGAGACCGACGTCTCGCATGGTCTGACCCGGCGTGAGGCGATCGTCGAGGCGACCGTCCGCCGCGCCCGTCCGGTGGTGCTGACGGCGCTCGCCGCCATCCTCGCCATGATCCCGCTGTCGCGTTCGGCCTTCTGGGGCCCCATGGCGATCACCATCATGGGCGGCCTGTTCGTCGCGACCTTCCTGACGCTGCTGTATCTGCCGGGCCTCTATGCCCTCTGGTTCAGGAAGAGCCTCGACGAGGGCGGTACGACGGAACAGCCTGCCGCGCCGCAGCATGGGAGCGATGACGAGCACGCAATTCCGCTTGCTGAAGCGGCTGAATAAATGAGAAAACTAGCAATGGACGAGTCCTGACGCATGACACTGGTTTCGGAACATATCGAAGGCGACACCCGGGATCGTATTCTCGAGGTGGCCGAGCGGCTGTTCCGCCAGATCGGCTATCAGAAGACCACGGTCGGGGACATCGCCAAAGAGCTCCGGATGAGTCCCGCCAACGTCTATCGCTTCTTCGAATCGAAGAAAGCGATCCACCAATCGGTGGCTCGGGGCCTGATGGGGGAGGTCGAGCTCGAGGCCCGGCGCATCCTGGCAAGGCCCGGTGCGGTGATCCCGCGCTTCCGCGAACTGCTCACCACCATCAACCGCATGAATACCGAGCGCTATGTCGATGACAACAAGCTGCACGAGATGGTCGAGATCGCGATGCAGGAAGACTGGGAGGTCTGCGTCACCCACATGGAGTGCATTGCCGGTGTGATCGGCCAGATGATCGCGCAGGGCGCCGCCTCCGGCGAGTTCGAGGTACCGGACCTGCAACTGGCCTCGCTCTGTGCCTGCACCGCCATGATGCGTTTCTTCCACCCCCAGATGATCGCGCAGTGCGCCACCAAGCCCGGCCCCTCGATCGACCAGATGATAGATTTCGTCATCGCGGCCCTGTCGCCGCGCCACTGACCGGGCGGCGGGATTACTCCTATAATCCGGTTCGCGGCGCCCTCGACGGCGGATGGCGAGCAAGGACCCGTCAACACACTCCGTCATGGCGAGCGAAGCGAAGCAATCCTGACTTGTCTCCGATGAGGGATTCTGGATTGCTTCGCGCGCAAATGACGAAAGGGAAGCAGCGCGTGACCGACAAAGACCTGCACTTCTATGAGCCCGCCAAAGGCCACGGCCTCAGGCACGATCCCTTCAATGCCATCATCGCGCCGCGACCGATCGGCTGGATCTCGTCGCGCGATGCCAAGGGCCACGTCAACCTTGCGCCCTACAGCTTCTTCAACGCGTTCTGCTATGTGCCGCCGATCATCGGCTTTTCCTCCACAAACTGGAAGGACTCGGTCGAGAACATCAAGCAGACCGGCGAGTTCGTCTGGAATCTCGCCACCATGGATTTGGCCAGGCAGATGAACGCGACCGCCGCGCATGTCGCCTCCGAAGTCGACGAGTTCGAGATCGCGGGCCTCACCGCCGTCCCCGGCAAGCTCGTCAATGTGCCACGCGTCGGCGAAAGCCCGGTCGCCTTCGAGTGCAAGGTATCCGACATCGTCCGCCTCAAGGGCGCCGACGGCAGGGAGGCCAACGCCTGGCTGACCCTCGGCGAGGTCGTCGCCGTCCACATCGACAAGGCCATGATCAAGGACGGCGTCTACCAGACGGCCGCTGCCCGCCCGATCGTGCGCGCCGGCCGCCGTGGCGATTATTTCGAGATCAAGCCGGAAAACATGTTCGAGATGGTCCGGCCGGATTAGACCGGGCGAGCCCGTAACCCGGAACTGCCACCGCGCCCTGGCCGTTAAGTGCGCCGGGGCGGCCGCCCGGCCGCGTCAATTCGCATGATTTTCCAGGCGAAGTGTTCACGCACGCCGGCCACTTTCCGCTAAAATGCCCACATCAGCGCCGTTGCATGAGGTCCGCCATGAGCTTCCGCCGCGACACCCTGACAAAGCCGATCTTCTCATGGGCGCGCGGCGTGCTGCCGGCGATGTCCGATACCGAGCGCGAGGCGCTGGAGGCCGGTGACGTCTGGTGGGATGCCGATCTTTTCGCCGGCAACCCTGATTGGTCGAAGCTGCTGAAGATCCCGCAGGCGACATTGACCGAGGAGGAGCAGGTCTTCCTCGACGGTCCCGTCGACGAGCTCTGCGCCATGCTCGATGAATGGAAGATCTTTTGGGAATGGCGCGATCTGCCGCCCGATGTCTGGCACTTCATCAAGCGCGAAAAATTCTTCGGCATGATCATCCCGAAGGAATTTGGCGGCCTCGGCTTCTCGCCCTATGCGCATTCGGAAGTGGTGCGGAAAATCTCGACGCGTTCGATCGCGGCCGCCGTCACGGTGATGGTGCCGAACTCGCTCGGTCCCGGCGAACTGCTGATGCGCTTCGGCACCAGGGAACAGCAGGAGCGCTGGCTGCCGCGCCTGGCCGATGGCCGCGACATTCCCTGCTTCGGTCTCACCAGCCCGGAGGCCGGCTCCGATGCGGCCTCGATGGTTGACACCGGCATCATCTGCAAGGGCACCTTCGAGGGCCGCGAGGTCACGGGCCTCAAGCTCAACTGGCACAAGCGCTACATCACGCTTGGTCCCGTCGCCACGCTGCTCGGCCTCGCCTTCAAGGCCTATGATCCCGACCATCTCGTGGGCCGGCAGGAAGAGCTCGGCATCACCGTGGCGCTGATCCCGACCGATCTTCCCGGCGTCGAGATCGGCCACCGCCATCTGCCGTCGATGCAGGTGTTCCAGAACGGCCCGAACTGGGGCCGCGACGTCTTCATCCCGCTCGACTATGTCATTGGCGGCCAGGATCGCTTGGGACAAGGCTGGAAGATGCTGATGACGGCGCTTGCCGCCGGCCGCGGCATCTCGCTGCCATCGCTCTCGGCCGCTGGCGCCGCCTACGCCGCCCGCACCACCGGCGCCTATGCCCGCATCCGCGAGCAGTTCGGCATCTCCATCTCCAGGTTCGAAGGCGTCGAGGAGCCGCTCGCGCGCATCGTGGCGACTGCCTACCAGCTCGACGCGGCGCGCCGGCTCACCTGTGCGGCGCTGAACGCCGGCGTCCATCCCGCCGTGATATCAGGCATCATGAAGCTGCATGCGACCGAGCGGATGCGGATCGCGATCGACGACGCGATGGACATCCACGGCGGCAAGGCCGTGATCGACGGCCCGCAAAACTATCTCGGCAATCTGCACCGCGCCGTGCCTGTCGGCATCACGGTGGAGGGCGCCAACATCCTCACCCGCAATCTCATCGTGTTCGGCCAGGGCGCGATCCGCGCCCATCCCTATCTGCTCGACGAGATGAATGCGTTGGCCGATACCGACCGCGAGCGTGGGCTCACCGCGTTCGACAAGGCATTCTGGAGGCATGTCGGCCACAGTTTCCGGACGCTGTTCCGCGCGTTCGGTGCGAGCTGGACCCTTGGCGCCTTCGCACTTACGCCCGATGCAGGCGACGCCACGCCGTTCTATCGCCAGCTCTCGCGCTATTCGGCGGCATTCGCGCTTTGCGCCGACGTGGCGCTGCTGATGCTCGGCGGCGCGCTCAAGCGCAAGGAGATGCTGTCGGCGCGCTTCGGCGACATCCTCTCCGAGCTGTACTTGCTCTCCGCCGCGCTAAAACGCTGGCAGGACGAAGGCCGGAAGAAGGAAGACTTTGCCGCGCTCGAATGGTGCATGGCGACGGGCTTCAGGACCATCGAGGTCAGGCTCGCCGAAATCCTTGCCAACCTGCCGAACCGTTTCATTGCCGTCATCCTCAAGCTCGTGGTCCAGCCCTTCGGCGCCCGCGTGCTCGGCCCGTCCGACCGCGTCGTGCACCAATGCGCCGGCATCGTGCTGGAGCCTTCGGCCGCGCGCGAGCGTCTCACGTCGAATCTTGCTCATGTCGATGACGATGGCGGCTTTGCGCGGCTGGAGCGCGCGTTCAAGCTGGTGACGGCCACGGACGCGGTCGCCAGGCGCATGCGCGTCGCTGAAATCCGCGACTGGAAGGAAGCCGTCGCCAAGGGCGTGATCACGCAGGCCGAGGGCGAGCAGCTCGCTTCCGCTCACGAAGCCGTGGCAAAAGTGATCGAGGTCGACGATTTTGCGCCGGAGGCGCTGTCGCCGATTTACAAGAAAACAGGCGACGTGCATCAGTTCTTCCAGGAACTCGGTGAACAGAGGGCGGCGAGCTGATGGCACGACCGGTATTCATCGTCGACGGCAGCCGGACGCCGTTTCTCAAAGCGCGCTCGGGGCCAGGGCCGTTCACGCCTGTCGATCTCGCCGTGCAATGCGGACGGCCGCTGCTGGCGCGCCAGCCATTTTCGCCTGACGATTTCGACCAGGTCATCCTTGGCTGCGTCAACGTGATCGCCGACGAGATGAACCCGGCCCGGGTCGCCGCGCTCCGGCTCGGCATGGGCGAGGACATGGTCGCCTTCACCGTGCAGATCAACTGCGGCTCCGGCATGCAGTCGATCGATACCGCCTACCGCTATATCCGCGAAGGCCATGCCGACATGATCCTGGCCGGCGGCACCGAAGCGTTGAGCCACGCGCCGCTGGTCTGGCCGAATTCCGGCGTGCGCTGGTTCGCAGGGCTCGCCACCGCCAAGGGCGTGGCGGCGAAGCTCGCCGCAGCCTTCAGGCTTCGCCCTCGTTATCTCAAGCCCATCATCGGGCTGGAGCGCGGACTGACCGATCCCGTCACGGAATTGAATATGGGCCAAACCGCAGAAGTGGTCGGCTATCTCTTCGGCATTACCCGCGCACAATCGGATGCCTATGCGGCCGAGAGCCATCGCCGTCTCGCGCATGCGCAAGATGCGGGTTTTCTGAAAGGCGAGGTCGAGACCGCGTTCTCCCGCGACGGCAAATTCTTCGACCATGACGACGGCGTGCGCCCGGACTCCACGGCCGAGACGCTGGCAAAGCTCCGGCCGGTGTTCGAGCGTCCCTGGGGCCAGGTCACTGCCGGCAATTCCTCGCAGATCACCGACGGCGCCTCCTGGGTGATCCTGGCTTCCGACGCGGCGGTGGCCAAACACAAGCTGACGCCGAAGGCTGCCATCGTCGACAGCAATTGGGCCGCGCTCGATCCTTCTATCATGGGGCTCGGTCCCGTGATGTCGGCGACGCCGCTCCTGACCCGCAACAATCTCACGCTCCAGGACGTCGAGACCTGGGAGTTGAACGAGGCGTTTGCGACGCAGGTGCTCGGCTGCCTCGCTGCCTGGAACGATGACAAATTCTGCCGCGAGATTCTCGGGCTCGACGGCGCGGCCGGCCGGATCGACCGCGACAAACTCAATGTCGATGGTGGCGCTATCTCGCTCGGCCACCCCGTCGGCACCTCCGGCAACCGCATCGTGCTGCATCTCGTCAACGCCATGAAACGGCTCGGCACGCGGCGCGGCATTGCGACCGAATGCATTGGTGGCGGGCTCGGTGGTGCCATGCTGATCGAGGCGGTGTGACCATGGATTCCAAGATCATGACCGCGCTCGGCGACCGCGTGCTGGAGCTCGGGCCCAAGCCGGCGGCAGACGGCCCGTACAAGCATTTCAAGCTGACGCGCGGTGCCGATGGCGTCGCCTGGCTGTTGTTCGATCGCGCCGGATCAAGCGCCAACACGCTCTCTTCGGACGTGATGGAGGAGTTCGACGCCGTGCTCGCGGCGATCGAGACTGAGCGCCCCGCGGGCCTGGTGATCCGCTCTGCAAAATCGTCCGGCTTCATCGCCGGTGCCGATGTCAACGAATTCCGTGGCGCATCCGATGCGGAGGCGGTGGAGACGCGCATTCGTGCCGCACATGCGGTGATCGACCATCTGGAGGCGCTGAAGCTGCCGACCGTCGCGGTCATTCACGGCTTCTGTCTCGGTGGCGGCCTCGAGGTCGCGCTGGCCTGTCAGTCGCGCATTGCCATCGACGGCGCGCGCTTCGGTTTTCCGGAGGTGATGCTGGGCCTGCATCCCGGCCTCGGTGGCACCGCGCGCTTCACCGCGCTGGTGAACCCCACGCAGTCGATGACGCTGATGCTGACCGGCCGCACCATCGATGCGCGCCGCGCCAAGTCGCTCGGCCTCGTCGACACCGTGACGCAGGAGCGCCATGTCGAGGGCGCCGTGAAGGACGCGCTGTTCGGGCGCCTGAAGCGGACGCGTCCGGGGGTCCTGACGCGCGCCGCCAATTTCGGTCCGGTGCGCGGCCTGCTGGCAAAACGCATGCGCTCGGAGGCGGCGAAGGCCGCTTCCCGCGAGCATTATCCCGCGCCCTACGCGCTGATCGATCTCTGGGAGACGCATGGCGGCAGCAAGGCTGCGATGTTGAAGGCGGAGCAGGTTTCGTTCGCCAAATTGACGGTGACGCCGACCGCGCAAAATCTCATTCGGGTGTTCTTCCTGCGCGAGCAGATGAAGAAATCCGCCGGCTCCGGCAACACGGTCAAGCACGTCCACGTGATCGGGGCCGGCGCCATGGGCGGCGACATCGCGGCCTGGGTAGCGGGGCAGGGGCTGCGCGTCTCGCTCGCCGACATGAAGGCCGAGCCGATCGCCGGCGCGGTGAAGCGCGCCGCCGAGCTCTACGGCAAGATCATCCGAAAAGCCACCGAGGTGCGCGACGCGCTCGATCGCCTGATCCCTGACATGGACGGCGAGGGCGTCCGCAACGCGGATCTCATCATCGAGGCGGTGCCGGAAAAGCTCGAGCTGAAGCAGAAGGTCCATGCCGCCCTCGAGCCCAGGATGAAGCCGGGTGCGATTCTCGCCACCAACACGTCGAGCATCCCGCTTGGGGATCTCCGCACCACGCTCTCGCGGCCGGAGCGCCTTGTCGGGCTGCACTTCTTCAATCCGGTATCGCGGTTGCAACTGGTCGAAATCGTCAGCCACGATGGCAACGACGCGCAAGTTCTGAAAGAAGCGCTCGCCTTTGTCGGCGCGATCGACCGCCTGCCGTTACAGGTGAAGAGCTCGCCCGGCTTCCTCGTCAACCGCGCGCTGACGCCCTACATGCTGGAAGCGATGGTGATGCTGGACGAGAAGATCGACCAGCGCCTGATCGATGCAGCTGCCGAAAAGTTCGGCATGCCGATGGGACCGATCGAACTCGCCGACCAGGTTGGGCTCGACATCTGTCTCGACGTCGGCGACATGCTGCGCAGCAAATTTGGCGACCTGCTGCCACCCACGCCTGCATGGTTGCGCGACAAAGTCGCCAAGGGCGAACTTGGCCGCAAGACAGGCAAGGGCTTTTACACCTGGAAGGACGGCAAGGCGCAAAAGGCGCCCTTGCCCGAGACCGGTCCTGGCGTAACCGACCAGATGATCGACCGCCTGGTGCTGCCGATGTCCAATGTCTGCGTCGCCGCTCTGCGCGAAGGCATCGTCGACGACCCCGACGCTGTCGACGGCGCAATGATCTTCGGCACCGGCTATGCACCGTTCCGCGGCGGGCCGCTGAACTATGCACGTGCGCGCGGCACGGAAAACGTCGTATCGACCATGCGCGCGCTGGCCGAGCGATTCGGCGGCCGCTTCGCACCCGATCCGGGCTGGGACAATTTCAGGTGAGATCCGCATGACCGAAAAGTCGGAGACCGAGCCCAGCGGCGATCTCTGCATCCGCACGCTGGCGATGCCCGCCGATACCAATGCCAATGGCGACATTTTCGGGGGCTGGCTGCTCAGCCAGATGGACGTCGGTGGCGGCGTCTTCGCCTCCAAGACTGCGAAGTCGCGCACCGTCACCGTCGCGATCGACGCGATGAACTTTCGCAAGGCCGTCTATGTCGGCGATCTCGTCTCGGTCTACGCCACCCTCGTGCGCGTCGGCCGGACCTCCCTGACCGTCCATCTCGAAGCGTGGGCGCTGCGGCGCCGCGAGCTGCAGCCGATCCTGGTGACCGACGGCAATTTCACTTACGTCTCGATCGACGACAACGGCCACCCGCAAGCGATCCAGCGCAACGATCCGCCGATCGCGACATGATCGCATGCGGCGCTCTGTCTCATCTCATGAAGACGTGCAGTGTCAGGAAAGGCGGCGCGAGTGAGTCAACGCGTCGCGCCTTCGCCAAGAACCAGTCATAAAACGGATGAGGTCCCGGCGTACTCAATAGCCCGTCGATTCGGGAGGAAAACCGGTTGATTTGCCCTAGGAACCTTTGGGCAGACATGCCGTTATTTGCCCGCACTGAGGAATCCACGGGACATGCCGGACAGCTATATCATCGAAGTGAATTCGCAGACCGCGGGCATCGTGGTCCGCGGCCAGGGCGGCTACTGCTTCTTCGCCTCGTCTGACCAATTCAACCGGCTCGAAGGCCAGCTCTTCCGCAACGCCCGCGAAGCCGAGCGTGCCGCACGCAAGCTGGTGAATGGGGACGTGAGGGAGGCGGCGTAAGGGCCGTTCTCGTGATTCCGAGGTGCGCGTGGCGCGAGCCCGGAATCTTGCCGCAATGCCGTCGATCACAGCTTCGTCGCTGCGCGCGACAAGAGCTTCCACTCCTCGCCCTGCTTCTGCCAGTTCATCAGGATGTGAAGATTGGTCGGCACTTTTTTCCCGTCGGCCGCCATTTCCTGTTCCGCGATCCAGTGGAAGCGCACGATCGCGGCGGGGCCGACGACTTTGATGGTCGGGTCCTTGTATTCGATCGAGAGAAACTTTGATTTGCCGTCGGTGGCATTGGCGATGAAGGTCGCCTTGTCCTCGACCTTGCCGCTGGAATGGCTGTAGCTCAGCTCGTCCCAGCACAGCGCGCCGAGCGCCTTGCGGTCGGCCGCGATCTGGGCGAGGCGGAAGGCCTCGACCTGCTTCGCCACGGCCTCTTCCTCCCCTGCGGCGGCGAGCGCCGGTTTCGAGAGCGCAAGCGCGGAGATGGCGAAACTCGAGAGAGCCAGATCGCGCCGGTTGATCGTCATCGTTTCCTCCTTTTTGATCTTGCATGGAGTGTTGCAGCCGGGTGCGCTGTTGTCGAGTGGCGCGTGGTCGTCATGCGTGGACGTCATTGCGCGCCCAAGCTTCAATTGATACGTCTTCCGCGTCGATGCATCGTGCATCTGGGAAAGTACAGACATGATCGAGAGGATGGGCAGGGCGTTGCTGTTCGATATCGACGGCACGCTCGCCAATACCGACCCGCTGCACTTGAAGGCGTTCAACCAGGTGCTCGGTCCTCGCGGCCATGTCTTCGATCACGCGCGCTTCTCGAAGGAACTGCAAGGCTTCGCCAACGTCGCGATCGGCGAGCGGTTCTTGCCCGACGAAACGCTGGAGCGGCGTGCCGCCATCCTGGACGAGAAAGAAGAAGTGTTCCGCGCCCTCGTTGCGGGTCATATCGAGCCGCTGCCAGGCCTGATGGCGCTGCTCGACCGCGCGGATAGCGCCGGGATTCCCATGGTCGCCGTCACCAATGCGCCGCGCCTCAATGCCGAGTTGCTGCTCTCCGGCCTCGGCATAACGGAGCGGTTCGAGGCGCTTGTGATCGGCGACGAGTTGCCGCACGGCAAGCCGCATCCGCTGCCTTATCAGGAGGGTCTGCGCTTTGTCGGAGCCAGCGCGGCTGCGTCGATCGCGTTCGAGGATTCGCGCTCCGGCGTGCAGTCGGCCACCGCGGCCGGTATCCCGACGATCGGCATCCGGACCAGCCTCAGCGATGCTGACCTTGTTGGGTCCGGCGCGGTTGCCTCCGCGAGCGCCTTCGACGACCCGTTGCTGCTCGCGCGGCTGGCGAGCGCGATGGCGTGGTGAGGGTTTCGTCCACTAACCATCGTCGTCGTGCATTGACCGCGCGCCCAAACCGCCGCACCATGCACCATTCTGGAGGCCATTGCCGTGACCGGATTGACCCATCGCCAGGCTGAAATCCTCAACATCGCCCGCGCCTCCGGCCGCGTCATGGTCGAAGAGCTGGCGCGCCGGTTCGAAGTGTCGGCGCAGACCATCCGGAAAGACCTCAACGATCTCTGCGAGCGCCGTTCGCTGACCCGCGTCCATGGCGGCGCGATCATCGCCTCCGGCGTCGAAAACCTCGCTTACGAGGCGCGGCGCTTCGTCGCCGCCGACGAGAAGAAGGCGATCGGCGCTGCGGCCGCGTCCCTGATCCCGAACGGTTGTTCGCTCTTCATCAACATCGGCACGACGACGGAAGAGGTGGCGAGCGCGCTGACCTCGCACGAAGATCTGCTCGTCATCACCAATAACCTCAACGTCGCCATGCTGCTCTACCGCCATCCCCGCATCGAGGTGGTGGTGGCCGGCGGCACGGTGCGGCGCGCCGACGGCGCCGTGGTCGGCTCGACGGCGACGCAGCTGATCGGGCAGTTCAAGGTCGATTACGCCATCATCGGCGCGTCCGCGATCGACGAGGAGGGCGCGCTGCTCGACTTCGACTATCGCGAGGTGCAGGTGGCACAGGCCATCATCGCCAACGCCCGCAGCGTCATGCTGGTGGCCGATTCCACGAAGCTTCGCCGCAGCGCGCCGGTCCGCATCGCCCATATCAGTCAGATCCAGACCTTCGTCACGGATCAGGAACTGCCGGAGCGCCTCGCCACCATCTGCCACAGCAAGGGCATCGAGGTGATGGCGGCGATGCCGAAGGGAGCGGAGGATATCGACGATACCCAGGCCGATGCGCAGGACACAGCGTCCGAAGCCGCGCCGGTGGTGCGCTTGAGGTAGAGCTTTATGGGCCGTCCCACGGATTGAGCAGCGGAATGCCGAATGCGGCAAACTCCTTCACGTTACGCGTGACGAGTGTGAGGGTGTTGGCAAGCGCGGTTGCTGCGAAGAATCCGTCCATCACCGACAACGCGATGCCGCTGCGGCGGCTGTGCGCCATCAGATCGCCCCAACGCTCGGCGACCGTATGGTCGATCGGCAGGATGCGGCCTCCAAACCGGGCCGGCAGATCATGGGCGAGCCAGGCGGTCAACGCCTCCCGCCGTCGGCCGTCATCCAGCAAGGCGATGCCGCGGCGAAGCTCGGCGATCGACGCAACGCTGATGAACGCGCGATCCTCATCGACGGTATCGAGCCACGCCAGAACTTTCGGAGAAGGCGCCGGCCACTGAACCTCCGATAGCACATTGGTGTCGAGGAGCAGGTTCACGGCATCGCGTCGCGTGGTTCGTCGCGCGCGCGTTCACGCTCGAGTTCGGCGCCGCGTAGCGGCGAAGCCAGCAGGAATTCGGCAAGCGTGCCTTTGCGCGCGGTTTTCCGTGCCCATTCTTCGGCAGAAACGATCACAGCGTCAGGCCTGCCGTGACGGGTGATGATCTGGGGGCCCGTTTGGGCGCGATCGACCACCTCGGAGAGGCGCGCCTTGGCCCTCGCAAGCGTCCAAGTGTCTTTCGGTGCGTCGGCCGGTGGCGAGGCGGGAGCGGTACTATGATCGGTCATGTCGAATTTAACCAGTATGACTATCGTGACCATAGAAGCGTGATGTGACCATTCAAGTGTGCGTTGCATCCAAATCGTCGTCTCAGGTGCCCACTTCGAGGGCTGATTGCACACAGAAAAAGTTCCGCTTTCGCTTCCTTTTCCCTCTCTTTCGTCTTGCTTTCGTTTTTCGGTGTGATCTAATCAAAAACGAAAGTAACCACTCGGCTGAACGGGTGGTCGCCGGGGGATGCGTCTGTTGGATCGTATTTTCGACCTCGCCATCATTGGGGGCGGTGTTAACGGTTGCGGCATCGCGCGCGATGCGGTGGGCCGCGGCAACACCGTTTTCCTGTGCGAAATGAACGATTTGGCGAGCGGGACGTCATCCTGGTCGACCAAGCTGGTGCATGGCGGCCTGCGCTATCTCGAATATTACGAGTTTCGCCTGGTCCGCGAGGCGCTGATCGAGCGCGAGATTCTCTGGGGTATCGCCCCCCATATCATCCGCCCCCTGCGTTTCGTTTTGCCGCATCATGCCGGCCTGCGCCCGGCCTGGCTGCTGCGTCTCGGCCTCTTTCTGTATGACCACATCGGCGGTCGTCATTTGCTGCCGGCGACCCGCTCGCTCGATCTCAGGCGCGACGAAGTCGGCCGGCCGCTGATCCCGAATCGCTATAGCCGCGCCTTCGAATATTCCGATTGCTTCGTCGATGACGCTCGCCTGGTCGTGCTCAACGCGCGCGATGCAGCCGACAAGGGCGCGGAGATCCGCACCCGGACCCGTGCGACGGATATCAAGCAATCCGACGGTGTCTGGACCGTCAGCATGGTCGACACGCTGACCGGTGCGCGGTCGCAAATCCAGGCCCGCGCGCTGGTCAATGCCGGCGGCCCCTGGGTCGAGGACGTGCTCGGGCGCGGTGCCGGCGTCAACGCCAAGGCAAAGGTGCGCCTCGTGCAGGGGTCGCACATCGTGGTCAAGAAGCTCTACGACCACGACCGCGCCTACATGTTCCAGAACGCCGACGGTCGCATCATCTTCGTCATTCCCTACCAGGACGACTTCACGCTGATCGGCACCACCGACCGCGACTATGACGGCGATCCCGCCAAGGTGAAGGCGACGGCGGAAGAGATCCAGTATCTTTGTGCTGCCGCAAGCGAATATCTGGCCAAGCCGGTGACACCAGAGGACGTGGTCTGGACCTATTCCGGCGTGCGCCCGCTTTATGACGATGGGGCCAGCGAGGCCAAGGCCGCGACCCGCGACTACGTGTTCGAGCTCGATACGCCCGGCGGTTCTCCGTTGCTGTCGATCTACGGCGGCAAGATCACGACGTATCGCCGCCTTGCCGAAGAGGCGCTGGAACGGCTTGCGCCCTATCTTCGCAGCGCGAAGGCGCGCGAGGGCTGGACCGGCAAATGGCCGCTGCCGGGCGGCGATATGGATGTGTCGGCCGTCGACGGCCTGATCGCCGAGCTCCAGCGCGGCTACCCCTTCCTGAGCCATGAGCATGCCCGACGTCTCGCGCGTGCCTATGGCACCCGTGCCATCAAATTGCTTGGCGACGCAAAATCGGCGGCCGATCTCGGACAGGACTTTGGTGCAACTCTGACGGAACGTGAGGTTCGCTACCTGATGACCAACGAATGGGCGGTGACCGCCGAGGATATCGTCTGGCGCCGCTCCAAGCTCGGCCTGCGGCTGTCTGCCGGCGAAATTGCCGCCCTGGACGACTGGATCAGGACCCATTTTGTGTCGCAAAGTCCTCTGCTGGAAGCAGGAGGACGCTCATGAGCGTGACACTCGACCACGTGACCCGGACCGTCGACGGCATCGAGCATATTCGCGATGTCTCGCTGACGCTCGAGAGCGGCACGCTCAACGTGCTGCTTGGGCCGACGCTGTCGGGCAAGACCTCGATCATGCGGCTGCTCGCCGGCCTCGACAAGCCGACCACGGGCCGGGTGCTGGTCAACGGCAAGGACGTCACCGGCGCCGACGTGCGCCAGCGTTCGGTCGCGATGGTCTATCAGCAATTCATCAACTACCCCTCGCTCACCGTCTATGAAAACATCGCTTCTCCCTTGCGCGTGCAAGGCAAGCCGCGGGACGAGATCGAGGCACGCGTGGGGGAAGCCGCGCGCCTGCTGCGGCTCGAGCCGTTCCTGAAGCGCACCCCGCTCCAGCTCTCCGGTGGTCAGCAACAGCGCACCGCGATGGCGCGCGCGCTCGTGAAGGGCGCCGATCTCGTGCTGCTCGACGAGCCGCTCGCCAATCTCGACTACAAGCTGCGCGAGGAGCTGCGCGCCGAATTGCCACGCATCTTCGAGGCATCGGGCGCGATCTTCGTCTATGCCACGACCGAGCCGAGCGAGGCGCTGCTGCTCGGCGGCAACACCGTGTGCATGTGGGAAGGCCGGGCGCTCCAGATCGGCGGGACGCCCAGTGTCTATCGCCAGCCGCAGACCCTGCGGGTCGCCCAGGTGTTTTCCGATCCGCCGCTCAATCTCGTCGGCATCGAGAAAAAGAACGGCTCGGTGCAATATGCGGGCGGGGTCGCCGCGCCGGCTTCCGGCCTCTATTCTTCGCTCGCCGATGGCGCCTATCGCGTCGGTTTTCGCGCGCATCAGCTTGCACTCGCCAATGGGCAGGCTGACCGACACGCCTTCCATGCAACGGTGACGGTGACCGAGATCACCGGTTCGGAGAGTTTCGTGCATTTGACTCGCGACGGATCGAACTGGGTTGCGGTGCTGCACGGCGTGCACGAGTTCGAGCCCGGCCAGACCATCGACGCCGTGCTCGATCCCAATGATGTCTTCGTCTTCGACGCGGCGGACCGTCTGGTCGCCGCGCCCGGTTCCATAGCGTTTTCAAGCGAAGTGCCTGGCGGTTCGCGCGAAGAAAACGCGTCGAAGAAAAAAGCCTGAGGGAGGTGCGCCATGGCTCGCATTGACCTCGTCGATCTCGCGCACTCCTACGGCGGCAACGATGCGCCGCAGGAAAGCTTTGCGCTGAAGCCTGTCACCATGACCTGGCGGCAGGGCGGCGCCTACGCGCTGCTCGGACCGTCCGGCTGCGGCAAGACCACGCTGCTCAACGTCATCTCCGGCATCATCACGCCCTCGCGGGGAAAAATCCTGTTCGACCAACAGGACATCACACCGCTGTCAACCCAGAAGCGCAACATCGCCCAGGTGTTCCAGTTTCCGGTGATCTACGACACCATGACGGTGGGGGAGAACCTGGCGTTCCCGTTGAAGAACCGCGGCGTGCCGAAGGCCGAGATCGACAAGCGCGTTGCCGAGATCGGCCGCCTGCTCGATCTCGAACCCTATCTGCACCGCAAGGCCACGCGCCTGACCGCGGATGCCAAGCAGAAGATCTCGCTCGGCCGCGGCCTCGTGCGTTCCGACGTCGCAGCCGTCCTGTTCGACGAGCCGCTGACGGTGATCGATCCCGAGCTGAAATGGCAGCTGCGCTCCAAGCTCAAGGCGCTGCATCGCGAACTCGACCTCACGATGATCTACGTCACCCATGACCAGACCGAGGCGCTGACCTTCGCCGACACCGTCGTCGTCATGCATGACGGCCGTGTGGTGCAGAGCGGCACGCCGGCCGAGCTGTTCGACAAGCCCGCCCATACCTTCGTCGGCTATTTCATCGGCTCGCCCGGCATGAACATCCTGCCGGCCGAGGTGAAGGGGCGCGAGGCGCGGGTCGATGGCCGTGTCATCGCGCTGAACCGCAGCTACGACAACCTGCCCGCGGGCGCCAGGATCGAGATTGGCGTGCGTCCGGAGTTCGTCGACGCGGTCGCGCCCGTACCCGGTCTGCTCACGGCGAAAATCGAACGCATCGACGATCTCGGCCGCATCCGTTTTGCGCGCGTGCGCGTCGGTGAGGCCAAGATCGCGGCGCGGGCGCCGGCCAGCTTCACCAGCTCTGACGGAAATGTCGGGCTCCAATTCAATCCGGCGCACATCCACGTCTATGCCGACAGCCTTCTGGTGGAAGGAGCCGCCTGATGGACAAGACCGTCAACCAAAAAGCCTGGTTCCTGGTGCTGCCGGTGTTCCTGGTCGTCGCCTTCTCGGCGGTGCTGCCGCTGATGACGGTGGTGAACTATTCGATGCAGGACACCTTCGGCAACAACCAGTTCTTCTGGAACGGCGTCGGCTGGTTCAAGGAATTGCTCGATCCCTCGACCGATCTGGGCGGCCGTTTCCTGGCCTCTCTCGGGCGCAACCTGTTCTTCTCGCTGGTGATCCTCGCGATCGAAGTGCCGCTCGGCATCGTGGTCGCGCTGTCGATGCCGCGCCAGGGCTGGCCGGTCGCTGCCTGCCTCGTCACCCTCGCGCTGCCGCTCCTGATTCCGTGGAACGTGGTCGGCACGATCTGGCAGATTTTCGGCCGGCCTGACATCGGCCTGCTCGGCTATGTGCTCAACCACATCGGGCTCGACTACAATTACGTCTCCAACGACATCGACGCCTGGGTCACCGTCATCGTGATGGATGTCTGGCATTGGACGAGCCTCGTCGCGCTGCTCTGCTATGCCGGCCTGAAGTCGATCCCCGATGCCTATTATCAGGCCGCTCAGATCGACGGCGCCTCGCGGTGGGCCGTGTTCAAGGCGATCCAGCTGCCGAAGATGAACCGCGTGCTGCTGATTGCGGTGCTGCTGCGCTTCATGGACAGCTTCATGATCTACACCGAGCCGTTCGTCGTCACCGGTGGCGGACCCGGCAACTCGACCACCTTCGTGTCGATCGAGCTCGTCAAGATCGCGCTCGGCCAGTTCGACCTCGGCAAGGCTGCCGCGCTCTCGCTGGTCTACAACCTGATCATCCTGATCGTCTGCTGGATCTTCTACACCGTCATGACCAATGCCGGCGTCGAACGCAAGGTCCAGACGGAGAGCGAGCCGGCGGTAGAGCCGAAGCCTGCGGCCGCGCTGAAGCCCGTGCCCGCGCTTAAGCCCAAGGAAGGAGTGGCCTGATGCATTCGATTCCCGGCCGCCGCCTCATCATGGGGCTGTTCCTGATCTTCCTGATGTTGCCGATCTACTGGCTCGTCAACATGAGCTTCAAGACCAACGGCGAGATCATCTCGACGATGACGCTGTGGCCGCATGCGCCGACGCTGCAGCATTACAGGCGTATCTTCACCGACGAGAGCTGGTATTCCGGCTATATCAACTCGCTGGAATACGTCGTCATCAACACCATCATCTCGATTTCGGTGGCGTTGCCGGCGGCCTACGCGTTTTCGCGCTATCGCTTCCTCGGCGACAAGCATCTGTTCTTCTGGTTGCTGTCGAACCGCATGGCGCCGGCGGCGGTCTATGCGCTGCCGTTCTTCAACCTCTATTCGGCTATCGGGCTGTTTGATACGCCCTGGGCCGTTGCGCTCGCGCACTGCATCTTCAACGTTCCGCTGGCGGTGTGGATCCTCGAAGGTTTCGTCTCCGGCGTACCGCGCGAGATCGACGAGACCGCCTTTCTCGACGGCTATTCGTTCCCGCGCTTCTTCATCCGGATCCTGGTGCCGCTGATCGCGAGCGGCATCGGCGTCGCCGCCTTCTTCTGCTTCATGTTCTCCTGGGTCGAACTGTTGCTGGCGCGCACGCTGACCTCGGTCAACGCCAAGCCGATTGCCGCCGTGATGACGCGCACGGTGTCGGCGGCCGGCATGGATTGGGGCCTGCTGGCGGCCGCCGGCGTGCTCACCATCATTCCGGGCGCGCTCGTGATCTGGTTCGTCCGCAACTACATCGCGCGCGGCTTCGCGCTCGGCCGGGTGTAGGAGGTTTTTATGGACTCCATCGCATGGATGGCGTGGACGCTGCCGACCGCGATCTTCTTCGTGGCGCTGGCCTGCACGCTGGCAGTCATGACCTGGCTCGCCGCCGTCTATCCCGAGGCCGAACGCGTCGGGATCCTGCGCATCCCGACCACGCGCGGCGACCGCCTGTTCGTCTCGCTGATCGTTGCGGCCGTCATCCACCTGGCGTGGATCGGCCTCGTCGGTACCAATCCGATCGCCACGATTCCGATCGGGGAGGAAGGATTTGAAATAACGAGCCTGTGGCTCGCAACCGTGATTTCGTTTGCCTCAGGCGTGGTGATCTTTCGCACCGTCTGAGGCATGCGAGAAAGAGCAGATCCGGGGTCTACCCGGGCCTGGATTTAAGTTTTGTCGCTTCAACCGGAGGAAACTAATGCGACACTTGAGAACGACCAAGGACAGTCTTCTGACCATGACCAGCGCGCTCGCGCTGATCGCGGCTTCGATGACGATCGCCGCGCCGGCGCGCGCGGACGAGGCCGCCGCCAAGAAGTGGATCGACAGCGAATTCCAGCCGTCGACCCTGTCGAAAGACGATGCGCTGAAGGAAATGCAGTGGTTCATCAAGGCCGCTGAACCCTTCAAGGGCATGGAGATCAACGTCGTCTCCGAAACGCTGACGACCCACGAATATGAATCCCGCACGCTCGCCAAGGCGTTCGAGGAAATCACCGGCATCAAGGTCAAGCACGACATCATCCAGGAAGGTGACGTCGTCGAAAAGATCCAGACCCAGATGCAGTCCGGCAAGAACGTCTATGACGGCTGGATCAACGACTCCGACTTCATCGGAACGCACTTCCGCTACGGCCAGGCGGTCGACCTGACCGACTGGATGGCGAAGGACGGCAAGGACGTCACCGACCCGATGCTCGACGTCAACGACTTCATCGGCAAGTCGTTCACGACCGCGCCGAACGGTCACCTCTATCAGCTGCCCGACCAGCAGTTCGCCAACCTTTACTGGTTCCGGTACGACTGGTTCACCAATCCGGACTACAAGGCCAAGTTCAAGGCCAAGTATGGCTACGAGCTCGGCGTTCCCGTGAACTGGTCGGCTTACGAAGACATCGCCGACTTCTTCACCAACGACGTCAAGGAGATCAACGGCGCCAAGGTTTACGGCCATATGGATTATGGCAAGAAGGATCCCTCGCTCGGCTGGCGGTTCACCGACGCCTGGCTGTCGATGGCCGGCAACGGCGACAAGGGCATCCCGAACGGCCTGCCGGTCGACGAATGGGGCATCCGCATGGAAGGCTGCCGTCCGGTCGGCTCCTCGGTCGAGCGTGGCGGCGACGTCAACGGCCCGGCAGCGGTCTATTCGATCGTCAAGTATCTCGACTGGATGAAGAAGTATGCTCCGCCGCAGGCGCAGGGCATGACCTTCTCCGAGTCGGGCCCGGTGCCGTCGCAGGGCAACATCGCCCAGCAGATCTTCTGGTACACCGCCTTCACCGCCGACATGGTGAAGCCCGGCCTGCCCGTGATGAACGCGGACGGTACGCCGAAGTGGCGTATGGCTCCGTCGCCGCACGGCGCGTACTGGAAGGACGGCATGAAGCTCGGCTATCAGGACGTGGGATCGGCGACCTTGCTGAAGTCGACCCCGGTCGACCGCCGCAAGGCGGCCTGGCTCTATCTCCAGTTCATCGTCTCCAAGACGGTCAGCCTGAAGAAGAGCCATGTTGGTCTGACCTTCATCCGCGAATCCGACATCTGGGACAAGTCGTTCACCGAACGTGCGCCGAAGCTCGGCGGCCTGATCGAGTTCTACCGCTCGCCCGCGCGCGTGCAGTGGACCCCGACCGGCAACAACGTGCCTGACTATCCGAAGCTCGCCCAGCTGTGGTGGCAGAACATCGGCGACGCGTCGTCCGGTGCGAAGACGCCGCAAGCCGCGATGGATGCGCTCGCAGCCGCTCAGGACTCGGTGATGGAGCGTCTCGAGAAGTCCGGTGTGCAGGGTGCCTGCGGACCGAAGCTCAACCCGAAGAAGACGGCTGAGTTCTGGTACGACAAGTCGGCCAAGGACGGCAACATCGCTCCGCAGCGCAAGCTGGCGAACGAGAAGCCGAAGGGCGAAACCGTCGACTACGACACGCTGATCAAGTCGTGGCCGGCCTCGCCGCCGAAGCGCGCCGAAGCGAAGTAATTCGCCGACGTCATCATGGCCGGGTTCGTCCCGGCCATGCATGAGAGCAGAAGGCCGGGAGCAATCCCGGCCTTATGTCGTATTGCCCTCTTGCCTTGCGGGCGGGCTTGATCTGAACTGGCCGGGACACAGACGCGAGACTTCGTCATGCGCATGATTTTCCGTTGCGACCCAAAGCTGGCCGGCCATCTGCTGCGGCCGTTTCCAGCGCGCACCGCCTTGCCCGACTGGCTGCGGGCGATGCCTGCGAGCGCGCATTCGGATATCCACGGCCGCGATATCCGCACGGTCAAGCAATGCCCGCCCTTCGTCGATGCGATGGCGTACGGGGTCATGATCCCGCTGCCCTGCGACGTCAGGATCGAGGCCGGCGCGTTCTCGTGGGATTGGGACATTCCCGAACCGGAGACATCAGGCCATCCACGCGCGCCGCTCAGCTTCCATCCCGTCGCGCAATTTGCCGCGGCGCCTTTCTCCAACGGGCGCTCTGCGCTCAAGTTCAACAGTTTCTGGACCATCGAGCTCGAGCCCGGCTGGTCGCTGTTCGCGACGCATCCGGTCAACCGCGACGACCTGCCGTTCCGCCTCGTTTCGGGCCTGGTCGACGCCTAACACTTTCACGATGGGGGCATCAATTTTCCCGCCGTGTGGATCAGGCCGGATTTTTCCGGGGTCCTGGAAAAGGGAACGCCGATTGCACAATGCTTTGCCGTGCCGCGACAAGCGCCGGAGCTGACGTTCGAGCCTTTCGACGCCGCGCACCGGCAGTCCTACGAGAAGGTCGTTGCCGACGTGCTGGCCGCGCCCAACGTCTATCGCAAGCGGTTTCGTGCCAAGCGCGGGCGCCTAACGCGCTAATAGCGCACGCCGCAGGGCGTCCTCCTCGATCCATAGCCGGCCGTGCGAGGCCGAGGTCAGCGCCATCGCGATCGAGCCGAACAGCTGCGAGCGCAGGCGATAGGCCTGTCCGAACGCGTCCATGGCGGCATCCAGCTCGCCACTCTCCTGCAGGGCGATGCCGAGATTGAGCGCGGCCTCGGCATGGTCGGGCTTGAGCGCGAAGGCCTTGCGATAGGCGCTGGCTGCGCCGTCATGGTCGCGCAAATCCTGTCGCGCAAGGCCAAGATTGAACCACACCGAAGCCGGCGCGTCGGCTTCGGTCGCCTGCGCGAGCAGGCTTGCGGCGGTGGCGGCATCGCCATCCTCCCACGCCAGCCGCCCGAGCTGCGCCGTTGCTTCCTGATGGCCGGGGATGACCTTGAGGATGGCCTGCCAGGCGCCGCGGGCCTGATCCCGCAGCCCGGCCATCTCGAGCGTTCGTGCTTTCTCGATGAACATCTCGCGCTGCGGGCTGTTGCCGATCGCGGCATCGAGATGGGCGAGCGCGGCGTCGAACTGGCCCTCGCTGCGCGCGATGCGCGCCGCCAGCAGCCGGGCCGGCGCGTTGTTCGGCCGTTTGGCGAGACTCACGTCGATATGCGCATGCGCCGGGGCGGCGGCACCTCTGGAGAACAACACGGCAGCGAGCAGATGATGCAGCACCGGATCGCCGGGATCGCGTGCAAGGCCCTGTTCGCACAGACGCTGCGCCTCGTCCGGCTTGCCCGAATTGACCGCTGCAGTCGCGCGGCGAACGAGTGTCTGCGTGTCATCCATCGCCGCATTAGAGCAAGAACGAGACGGCGCAGCAATACGGTGCGATTGGACACGTCAACCAACACAAAAGGCCGCGAGCGATCCGGCCTTTTTTCTTTCTTGCCTCGTCCCGCTTGCGGGGAGAGGCCGACACGCGAAGCGTGGCGGGTGAGGAGGACGCTCCGCGAGTCCAACTACCATCGTGCTTGCGGAGACTCCCGCTCACCCCGACCCTCTCCCCGCAAGCGGGGAGAGGGAGGACAAAAGCTACTCCGCCGGCTCGGCCGCGAGCGTCGGATAATCCGTGTAGCCCCTGGCGCCGCCACCGTAGAACGTGTTCTTGTCCCAATCGTTCAGTGCTGCGCCCTTCTTCAGCCGCTCGACCAGGTCGGGGTTGGAGATGAACGGCTTGCCGAAGGCGATCAGGTCGGCCGCGTCAGCGTCCAGCACCTTGGCGGCGAGATCGAAATCATAGCCGTTGTTGGCCATGTACGCGCCCGCGAAGCGCTTGCGCAGGGATGCGTAGTCGAACGGCGCGACGTCGCGCGGTCCGCCGGTGGCGCCCTCGATGACGTGGAGATAGACGAGCTTCAGCGCGTTCAGCCCATCGACGATGTGATCGAACAACGGCTGCGGATTGGAATCCGAGATGTCGTTTGCCGGCGTCACCGGCGAGATGCGGATGCCGGTCCGGTCGGCGCCGGCCTCCGCCACCACGGCCTTCGAGACCTCCAACATCAGCCGCGCACGGTTCTCGATCGAGCCGCCATAGGCATCCGTGCGCTTGTTGGCGCCGTCCTTGGCGAACTGGTCGAGCAGATAGCCGTTGGCGCCATGGATCTCGACGCCGTCGAAGCCGGCCTCCAGTGCATTCTTCGCAGCCCGTTTGAAGTCGTCGATGATCCCTGGAATTTCGGAGAGCTCGAGCGCGCGCGGCTCGGAGACGTCAGCAAAGGTACCGTTGACGAAAGTCTTGCCCTTGGCGCGGATCGCGCTCGGCGCCACCGGGGCTGCGCCACCCGCCTGGAGGTCGACATGCGAGATGCGGCCGACATGCCAGAGCTGGATGAAGATCTTGCCGCCGCGCTCGTGCACCTTGTCGTTGACCTTGCGCCAGCCGGCGACCTGCTCCCTGGAATAGATGCCGGGGGTGTCCTGATAGCCCTGGCCTTGCTGCGAGACCTGGCTCGCTTCGGTGATCAGGAGGCCTGCGGAGGCGCGCTGGCTGTAATAGTCGGCCGCGAGCGGCGAGGGGACGAAGGTGCCGGGTACGGCGCGGTTGCGCGTCAGCGGCGCCATCACCAGGCGATTGGCCAGCGTGATCGGGCCGAGCTTGTAGGTCTCAAACAATTTGGTCGGACGGCTCATTGGGAGTGTTTCCAGGCGGTGAGAGGTCCGGAACACTTGTGCATTGCGATATCAGGCGCAAGGGACGAGCCATACGGAAAGTGCAGGCGAGCTACGCGGCGGGGACCGCGCAGCATGATTCATGCGCATTTTCGGCCGCGGCAGCGTGATTTCGCTGCCGTGCCGGTGCGATGCCGCAAGTCAGCTCATGCCCAGGAAATCGCGCTTGCCGATCTCGACGCCGTTATGGCGCAGGATGCCGTGCGCGGTGGTGGCATGGAAATAAAAGTTCGGCAATGAGACCGAGCTGAAGAACTGCTGGCCCTTCAAGGTCACGGTCCGGTCGGGACCAATAGGGAAAGTGACGTCCCTGGCATCGGCGCCCTCGAACTGTTCCGGCTTGAACGATTTCACGAAGTCGATGGTCTTCGCCAGCCGCTGCTTCAATTCCGCGAAGCTGGTTTCGGTGTCCGGCATGGACGGCACCTCGGTCTGCGTGAGCCGTGCACAGCCCTTGGCCGAAAAGTCGCTGACGAGCTGGATCTGCTTCGACAGCGGCAGCATGTCCGGGAAGAGGCGGGAGCCGAGCAGCACGCTCGGGTCGATCTTTTTGGCCGCGCAATGCGCCTCGGCCTTGGTGAGCAGGCCGGTCATGCTGTTGAGCATTTGCAAATAGGCGGGGACGACGGCGTCGTAGAAGGACATGTGATGCTCGCTTCAAATGGTGGGAAATCCCAGGCGAAAACCTGAGCCACTCACATGGGAGCCTCATGGAATAATACAATCGTCGAAGCGGCTTGTGCGGTGCGAAAATTCTACCGCACCGTCGCCTGGGGCAGTGCCTGTGCCGTGTTGCCACGCATGCGGGCCAGAAGCTCCGCGGTCGGCCAGGAATCGGCCGGCAGGCCGTATTTGATCTGCATCGCCTTGACGGCGGTGCGGCTCTGCTGCCCCAGCACGCCGTCGATCTTGCCGACATTGAAGCCGGCTTGGACCAGAAGCTGCTGCAATTGCTTGAGCTCGTTGAACGGCAGTTGCGCCACTGGCCCGGCGGGCCTGCGCATCGGCGCTGCACCGGCAATACGCGAGGCGAGATAGCCCGCCGTGGTGGAATAGATCAGCGAGTTATTCCACTCGGTGTAGGCCGCGAAGTTCGCGTAGGCCATGAAGGCCGGCCCGAAGCGTCCCATCGGCAACAGCACGGAGCCTGCGAGACTGTCGTTCGGCAGCGGCCGGCCGTCGGGATAGGTGACGCCGAACTGCGCCCATTTCGAGCGCGGCAGCTGCACGCTGAGATCGGTCTGCTCCCACGGCAGGTTCGGGGGCACCTTGATCTCTTCCAGCCACGGCTCGCCGCGCCGCCACTTCAGGCCGTTGGCGATGTAGTTCGCCGTCGAGCCGATCACGTCGTCCTCGCTGCGCAGGAGGTCGCGCCGCCCGTCGCCGTCATAATCGACGGCGTAATTGACGTAGTGCGTCGGCAGGAATTGGGTCTGGCCGAGCTCACCGGCCCAGGAGCCGATCATCTCATCGGGCGTGAGATCGCCGCGGTCGATGATTTTCAGCGCGGCGATGGTCTCGTTCACGAACATCTCCGAGCGCCGGCAGTCATAGGCGAGCGACACCAGCGATTTCAGCGTCGGCAGATTGCCCATGTTGGCGCCGAAATCGCTCTCGAGGCCCCAGAATGCGGCAATCACCGCCGGCGGCACGCCGTATTCCTTCTCGGCACGCGCGAACGCCGCTGCGTGTTGCTTGATGTGCTGTTGGCCGTTCTGCATGCGATAGGGCGCGGCCATGCGGCCGGCAAATTCGGTGAAGAGCTGGCCGAACACGCGCTGCCCGCGGTCGCGGTTGACGATGCCCTGGTCGTAGACGAGATAGGGCGAAGCCTCCGATATGGTTCGCTGCGACACGCCGGCAGCGATCGCCTGCTGTTTCACGTCAGCGAGGAAGCGATCGAAGTTCGCCCCATTGTGGCACGAGGCAGCGCGCGGCGAAGGCGCGGTCGGCTTCGGCGCCGGGGGTCTTGCGGGCGGCGGTGCGAACTGGGCAGAAGCGGTCGTGGAGCAAGCGAGGAGCGCGACGGCCGCGATTGCAAATCGGGTCTGGAGCATAGGGGTCCGGCGGGGAGGACAGGCGTGGATTCGCCCGAAGTCTAAAGCATGATCTCGAAAAGTGCGAAGCCGTTTTCCGAAAAGATCAGGCCTATCCAAACAACCGCATCAGCAGCGCCTTGCCGACGGGGAGCGCCTTGACGCCCTGGTAGGCGCGCACATACTCGCCGGCATAGAACGCCCTGATCGCATGCACGCGCGCGTCCATGCTCTCCTCGAAGCGCACCGCGAATCCGTCTGCGGTCCGCCGCACCACGATCGCGACGATCGAGCGGCCGTAGATCTGGCACTCGATCGTGCTGCCGGGCGCCGGCGGCGCGGGGTCGATCAGCCGGGCACCGGTGATCGAGATGTCGGCGAGCCGCGCCAGATGCGACCTGCCGTTCTGGTGCAGCAGCACCGGCTCGTTGCGATCAAAACGCTCCGCCTTGCGCTTGCGCGGCTGCTCGATGCAGACGAAGCAGACCACCGTGAGGATGATGGCGTTGTAGAGGCTCCACGCCAGCGCCAGCCCGCCATAGGCGATGTTCTCGCCGCGCAGATGCAGGAGGAAGGCATAGGCGATGGCCGCGAGCGTGATGACGAGCGCGCTGCCGTAGAGCCGCAGCAACGGCCATTCGACGAACCGCCGGCCGCGGTCGCCGCCTTTCGCGGTGACCTTGAATTTGTGTCCTTTCGGCTTCAGGAGACCGGTTGTCACCGCCTTGAGCACGGCAGGCGCCGCGATGAGTTGCGAGACGTCCGTCATCATGGCGAGCGAGCGGCCGCGCGACAGCCAGGCCATGGTGAGACCGTGCCAGATATAGAACGGCAGAAAATAGCGCAGCAGCTCGATCAGGTCGGCCCGGACCGCCTTGATGCCGAACAGCAGGAACAGCCAGGGCACCACGAGGCCGGCAACTTTCCATGGGTAGACCGCGGCCCAGCTCATGAAAGCATCGACCAGCGAGAGCCGGTCGATGAAGGAAAGCTTCGACTGCCGCGACAGCGGCCCGCTGCGGCCGCGCACGATCTGCATCAGGCCGAGGCACCAGCGGCCGCGCTGGGTGATGTATTCCTTCAGCCCTTCCGGCGCGAGTCCGATCGTCAATCGCTCGTTGAGATAGATCGTGGTGAGACCGCATTCCTTCAGGCGCAGCGTGACGAGATAGTCTTCTGTCACCGAGTCGGTCGGGAAGCCGCCGATTCGCACGAGCCCGGCATAGCGGATGAGCGACGAGGTGCCGCAGCAGAAGGCGACGCCCCAGGCATCCTTCGCCGGCAGTAGGATATCGAAGAAGAAGCGTTGCTCGTCCGGCCAGACGTCGGTTGCGGCAAGGTTGGTCTGAATCGGGTCGGGATTGATGAAGTGCTGCGGCGTCTGCACCACGCCGACCGAGGGATCGTCCATCAGCGAGATGGTTCGCGCCAGGAAGTCGGGCCGCGGCACGAAATCCGCGTCGAGGAGGGCGACGAATTGCGGCGGCTCCGGCAGCGCGCCGACATGCCGGAGCGCATGGTTGATGTTGCCGGCCTTGGCGTGGCGGTTGTCGGGCCGCGCCAGATAGTAGCAGCCGAGCTCGCCCGAAAGCCGCCTCAGCCAGGGCCGCCGTCCGTCGTCGAGCACCCAGACGCGGTAATTGCCGTACTGCATGCCGGTGGCGCCGATGATGGTGCGCTCGAGGATCGAACGCTCCTCGTTGTAGGTGCAGATGAAGACGTCGATCAGCGGCGGGTGCGGATCTCTGGCCCGGCCGTCGATCCTGGCAGCCGTGGTACGTTCGCGCGTGCGGCTGAGAAACAGCAGCGACAGCGCGACCGCAACGAGCGAGGCGACCTCCAGCAGCATGAAGGGATAGCCGATCACGGCATCAGCCGTCAGATGCGGCAGCGGCAGCGTTGCCGTGACACGCCAGTGGAGATAGCGCAGCATGAGACCGATCGAGGCGACGGCGAGCAACGAGCGTGCCATCGTGCTCTCGCGCCGGAGCAGCGGCACGATCGCCATGAAGGCGCCGAGCGCGATCAGCCCGGGGGTCAGCGCGTCCGTCATGGCGCGGTCTCTTGCCTCGCGAACACGACGCGGCCGGTGCGGCCCACCGTGCAGGCATGGGCAGCGGCATCGGCGAGCGCAACGGTCACGCGATACGGCTCCTTGCTCAGCGCATCGGGATTGATGGCGAGATTGGCGGGCGCGCCGGCGGCGCCGGTCAGGTTGACCACGGTGCCGGAGATCGGCGCGCCGCCGTCGTTCGGCTCGAACGTGGCGTGGTCGCCGAGCTGCAGGCGGTTATAGACGCTCTCGGTGACGTTGGCCGTGATGACGGCGCCGCTGCAGTCGAGCACCTTGAGCAGCGGCTGTCCGGCCTGCACGTCCTCGCCCGGTGAGGTCATCATCTCCCAGACGCGGCCTGCGACCGGGGTCTTGATGTCGGCCTCGGAGAGATCGGCAAAGCGCGCGTCCTCGGTGATGATCTCGCTGCCGAGCCAGGTGATCTCGGTGTCGATGCGCGAAAGATCGGCCTCGAGATCGTTCGCGCGCTGGCGCATCTCCTCCTCGCGCTGCACCGAGCTTGGCCGATCGTTATAGCTGTCGCCGAGGAACGAGCCGTTCTGCGCCGCGGTGAGCTCGACCTTGGCGGCATCGAGCCGCTTGCGCGCGCCGAGCTCGGTCTGCTGCGCCACCGAAAGCTCGCGCGTCAGCCGCGCGAGCTCGACGGTGGAGACGTTGCCGGTTTTCGCCAGCGACGAGGCGCGGTCGACGGCGGCGCTGGCCTCCTCCCGCCGCGCTGCGGCCGCCTCGATCGAGGTCTGGATCTCGGCGATGCGTGCTTCGAGCTGGAGCACGCGCCCGTCCCGGAACTGTGCGGCCTGCCGCGCGAGGTCCGCTTGCGCGGCCTGCGCCGTGGCGAGCTTGGCGGCGACGCTCGGCCGCTCGTTCTCGAGGCGCGACTTCTGCCGCCGGAGATCATCGAGCCGCGTGCGATCGCTGCGCGAGTTCGCCACGCGCAGCACGACGGTGCCGGCCTCGAGTCTGGCCTGGTCGTGGAGCGGAGCGGCGGCGGCCACGCGCCCCCCGATCGGCGCGCGCAGCGTGACGAGCCGGGAGTTCAGCACGGCCTCGACGCTGGAATTCTGCCACATTGCGCGCAATGGCAGCCAGCCGAACACGGCGACGATGGCGAGCCCTGCCGCGATCTTCATGCCGCGCCGCAGATGCAGCCAGCGCCGAGCCGGCGCCGGAGGTTCCGTCCGCGCATCGGGTCCGGGGCTGTGGTCCTCATGGGGGAGCAGCTCCTCGTGCAAGGTCTGTCGCAGACTCTTGGCGTCACTTTTCGTATCGTGAGCGGAGCTGTCGTCGACGGAAGCGGTGCGAGAGCGGTCCATCATGGCAGTCACCTTGCTGACGGGGGCGGGCGGAACCGGATAGTGCCCAAAGGACCGCTCGGCGTGCCGGCTGGCGCCGATTAAGCCGAAGCTGCGCTTTCCAATGTTATAAACTACAGCGTGTGTTTTTGGGTAAATGCTGGTCAACTTTTAGTGACGGCGAAACGATGATCGCGCATCTCGCCGCGGCCGGGCGACGCACCAGCATCACCTTGCACCGACCCGCTGCTTTCCTACTTCGAGGGGCGCCGGCCAAAGGCGGTCGCCTTGGCAGGCCAGGGGAGACGGCCATGAACTATCTGCGTACCGCAATGCTTCTCGCCGGCCTCACCGCCCTGTTCATGGGCGTGGGCTATCTGATCGGCGGCGCGGGCGGCGCCATGATCGCGCTCGTGATTGCGGCCGCGACCAATCTCTTCACCTACTGGAACTCCGACCGCGCTGTGCTCTCGATGTACGGCGCCCATGAGGTCGATCGTCGCAGCGCTCCGGAGCTGGTCGATCTCGTCGCCGAGCTGGCGGGCCGTGCGGGCCTGCCGATGCCGCGCGTATTCCTGATGGACGAACCACAGCCCAACGCGTTCGCGACGGGGCGCAATCCCGAGAATGCCGCGGTGGCCGTCACCACGGGTCTGGTGCGCCAGCTCAGTCGCGAGGAGCTTGCCGGGGTGATCGCGCACGAGCTTGCGCATATCAAGCATCACGACACGCTGCTCATGACGGTGACCGCGACGATCGCGGGCGCCATTTCGATGCTGGCGCAGTTCGGCATGTTCTTCGGGGGCAACCGCGACAATAACGGTCCGGGCATCGTCGGCTCCATCCTGATGATGATCCTGGCGCCGCTCGGGGCCATGCTGGTGCAGATGGCGATCAGCCGGACCCGCGAATACGCCGCCGACGATCTCGGCGCGCGCATCGCGGGCCAGCCGATGTGGCTTGCCTCGGCGCTGCTCAAGATCGAGAGCGCGGCGCATCAGGTGCCGAATGTCGAGGCCGAGCGAAACCCTGCGACCGCGCACATGTTCATCATCAACCCGCTGTCGGGCCATGGCGTCGACAATCTCTTCGCCACCCATCCCTCGACGCAGAACCGCATCGCCGCGCTCCAGCGGCTCGCGGCCGAGCTCGGCACGCAAGCCGCGCCGTCCGTCGGCGCCAACGAGAACTATCCGGCGCATGGCCCGTGGGGCCGCTCGTCGTCGCGTGGCCCCTGGGGCTGACACGGAGATTCTGCCTCGTTTTGTGACCTGGCGCACAGAGGGCCTGCCCGGCCGGTGTTAACACCTCACCGAGAGTGTTCCTTCGAAAGGGGATGCGTGGCCTGGCCTTTGCCTGCCACCGTCGAAGATGACCAGAGCTGCCGTGCCATTGTTGATCGTCCTGGGCGTGGCCATTGGCCTGTCCACGCACACGGTCGTGAATTGCGGCGATGAGGACGACCCCGACATTTGCTCGGCGGTGATCGGCTTCTCGCCGTTGCGCGGCTCCCTGATCGCCTTCGCTTATGAGGGGCGCGGGCGGATCGCGCTGCGCCACGGCGACAATGGCCGGGCGATCACCGATTTCAGCGAGGCCATTCACCTCAATCCCAACAGGGCCTCGCTCTATCGCGATCGCGCGACGGCCTACCGGCAGAACGGCGAGCAGGAGCTTGCGATCGCCGATTATGACGAGGCGATTGCGCTCGATCCCAAACCCGCCGCGCCCTATCACGAGCGCGGCCTCGCGCTCGCTGCCAAGGGCGATCTCGACCGCGCGATCCTGAGCTACAGCACGGCGGTCCGCCTCGACCCCACAGACGCGCAGGCCCGCCTCGACCGCGGCCTTGCATTCCTCGCCCGCGGCCAGGCCGCTGATGCCGGCGCCGACTTCGAGGCGGCCCTCGCGCTGCCTCCCGGCAAGGATAGCCGGACCCACGACGCCGCGCGCGCCAAGCTCGCCGAACTCACGCATGCCGAGCCGACGCAGGTTTCGGCGCCGCGGCAGTGAAACTTGGTCGCGGCGAGCCACCCTCTCTCGCAAGGGAAAGCGAACAAAGCGCGACTACTTCGCCTTCTTGGCCTTCTTCGCCTTTGCAGCCTTCTTCGCCGGCTTTTCCTTCGCAGGCTTCTCCGCCTTGACCGCGACGGGCGTGCTGGCGACGAGCCGCATGGCGCGGGCGTAGCTGTCGGCGACGTTGTCTGCGGACATCTGAAGGCGCCTTGCGGCGGCGGTGGCCTGCTCCATGGTGGCCTTGGCCATCATCTTGAAGCGAGCGCCGGTCTCGTTGCCTTTGGCCTTGGCTGCAAGGCCGTTGAAGCGATCCCGCCGCTGCTTGGCGCGGGATATCAAGCCCGTATGCAGCTGTCTGGCCAATTGCCGGATCACGACATCCAGGTCGGCGTCCGCCATGTCTTCCATCCCTTTCGAAACAGTCCCAATCGATGCGGCCGGACTATGCAGATCAGCCCCCACCTTGGCAATTCCCGGTGGGCCGTCATCCGCAGCTTCCGGCACCCAAAACAAAAAGCCGCGCTTTTCACGCGGCTTTTTGCGAATCTGCCGGGCCCGTTATTTCAGCGAGGCGACAGGTCCGCTCGAAGCCGCTGCCGGATCGGGGTCGAAGCCGAACACGCCGACCAGATATTTGTAATAGTCCGGCATCTTCTCCTTGAGCGCTTCGCGGGTCTTCGGGTCCTGGTAATCGCTCTTGCCGGCCAGGAAGATGCTGGCGGTCACCGCAAAGAACTCCATGTGATTCTTCATCGCATAGGCGTCCTTGGGCAGGAGATCCTTGGACTTGGCATAAGCGTAATAGCTGATCACGCCCTTGTTGGCGTAGCCGTCCGGCAGCAGCCTCGCGTGATAAGCGTGCAGCATCTCATGCAGCAGCACGGCCTCCTTCTCGTAACGCATCATGTCCGGCCGGACCATGATCACGCCGAGCCCGGAATCGACGGCGAGGTCGACCGCATTCGGGTTGGTCCAGCGTTGCGTGTCGTGGTCCCACACCGTCAGCGTCCGCGGCGTGCTGCGCTGGAGGTCCGGCGTGACCCGGCCGTAGCACGCGGTCGCGGCGCCCTCGTCGAGACAGGCGAGCTCGCTCGCGATGATCGGAACGGTGCGGAAGAAGCGCATCACGCGCGGCGAGAGGCCGGCGGCCTCCACGACGTCGATCTGCTGCTTCAGATTATCGGTGAGCTTGTCGAGGTCCTTGCGATCGGACGCCTCCGACAGGTCGAACATGTAGCCGCGATAGCTCTGAAACCCCGGCGGCAGCTTCGCGGCAGCGGCCGATGCGACGTCGAGAGAGCCGGCGTGGGACGGATTGGCGAACAGCGCGCCGACAATGGTCGCGGTCAGCAGCAACGCAATGCGCATATGAACCCCCTGATGTCACTTCACGCGGCAGGATAGGCTGCCGTTGTTTGCGAAAAGTGAGTGGGGCGAGACTAAGCCAGCGATGTTGAGGCGTGCTTAAATCCCGGTTGCAGATCGGCGGCGCGGGTTAGGGCAGGGTTAACCAAGCCGTAGATCGCAGGCGCGCTTGGGCGTAGCATGCTCTCGGGCACCACGCCCACATCGATAGGGAGGATGCCATGTATGCCGCCATCCGTCAGGCCAAGGCGAAGAGTGGAAGCGCCGAAGAGCTGGCGCGCCGCATCAAGGACGGCGCCGTTCCGATCATCAGCGACGTCGACGGCTTTAGGGCCTATTACGTGGTCTACGCCGGCGACGACACGGTGACCGCGATCTCCATCTTCGACAAGTTCGAGCAGGCCGAGGAGGCGAACAAGCGCGCCATCGCCTGGATCGAGAAGGACCTGGGCTCGCTGCTCGCAGGGCATGCGAGCGCTGCGGCGGGGCCGGTGATCGTGCATACGCTGGCGTGAGTCCTCGTCGTTGCGAGGAGCGAAGCGACGAAGCAATCCAGCTTGCGGAGACAGCCTGGATTGCTTCGCTTCGCTCGCAATGACGAGACGGAGGAGAGAGCGTGCCTCACAGCTCCCTCGCATTCGAGAACGCGAAACTCGACACCCTTCTCGTCGTCTCGTCCAGGATCAGCGTGCGCGTGATCGGCGGCTCGGCGCGCTGGGCGCAGTTTTCGCGCTCGCAGAGGCGGCAGTTGACGCCGATCGGCGTGCCCTCGGTTTTCTCGAGATCGATGCCGGCGGCGTAGGTCAGGCGTGCGGCGTGGCGGATCTCGCAGCCGAGTCCGATGGCGAAGCGCGGCTGCGGCAGCGGGTGCGGTGCGACCGGACGACGGACCATCTGCGCAATCGAGAAATAGCGCGTGCCGTCGGACAGTTCGATCACCTGCTTCAACAGGCGATCGGGCGTGTCGAAGGTCGAGTGCACGTTCCACAGCGGACAGGTGCCGCCGAATTTCGAAAACGGGAAGGTGCCGGACGAAAACCGCTTCGACACGTTGCCGGCATTGTCGACGCGCAGCAGGAAGAACGGGATGCCGCGAGCGTTTGGGCGCTGCAGCGTGGTGAGGCGATGGCAGACCTGCTCGAAGCCGGAATTGAAGCGCTGGGCCAGCACGTGGATGTCGTAATTGAGCGCTTCGGCCGCCGCGAGGAAGGCCGGGTAGGGCATCATCACGGCTGCTGCAAAATAATTGCCGAGCGTGATCCGGAACAGCCGCCGCGGCGCGTCATCGAGCGGGCCGGCGCGACCGATGATGGTCTCAAGGGCTTGCGCGCATTCCCCTAAGCCGAGCTGGAAGGCGAGCTGGAAGGCTCGACCGGGTGGATCCACCAGCTCCGAGATCAGGAGCTGGCGGCGGTGGCGATCGAAACGACGCAGCGTCTCCCGCATCACGTCGACGGGCATGATCCGGGTCTGGATCGAATGCTTTTCGCGAAGGCGCGTGACGAGCGCCGCATAGAGTTCCTCGGCCGGGACGTTCAGTTCGTCGCGCAGGTTTTCCGCGGCCTGTTCGAGCTCCGGAAAATAATTGCGGTTGGCCTCGATCAGCTCGCGCACGCGCTCGACCGGATTGGCCTCGTAGCGCGTGCCGACGTCGCGGTCCGCCATTTGCGCGGCCGCCAGCGTCTCGCCCTGGCGGGCCTCAGTATAGGCGGCATACAGCCGTTGCAGCGCATGGGTGACCCCGGGGCAGAGCTCGGCGAGGTCGCGCAGCTCCTGCTTGGGAACGTCGATCTGGCGGAACAGCGGATCGGAGAAGATCTCGTTGAGCTCGGCGAAGAAGCGGTCCTCGTCGGCGGTGGCGAGGTCGCGCAGATCGAGGTCATAGGTCTCCCGCCAGCCGCAGCAGGATCTGCGCCGTCACCGGGCGCTGGTTCCGCTCGATCAGATTGACGTAGCTCGGCGAGATCCCGAGCCCCTCGGCAATCTGGGTCTGCGACAGCCCCAACTGCTGGCGGATCCTCCGGAAGCGCGGGCCGACGAACAGTTTCTTCCCGGATTCGGCGGGCATTGTCAGGTCTCCAGAGTGATCAAGGTCAGTATTTCTGACCTATAATTTACAAAATTTACAAAATTACATCTACTACATGTTCTGATGTTACATGACATCACCATTCAATTACAAGGGATCTGTACGAACTTCTGTTTCTGGCGTTTATCTCACGCCACGCATTTCGCAATGCATTGTCAAAAATGTCGATGACGGGCCTATCGCTCCGCCATCCGTCGAGAAGGATAAGGCACATGAACTACCAGCCTCGCGGCATCAGCACCCTCCAGGGCCCGGCTTCCTATCAGAGCGAAGTCGAAGCGGCCCAGGCGCTCCTTGACACCCAGCCGACCTGGAACGGCGTGTCAGCCGAGGCCGTCGCCCGCATGCGCCTGCAGAACCGCTTCAAGACCGGTCTCGACATCGCCCGCTACACCGCGGCGCTGATGCGGGCCGACATGGCGGCCTATGACAAGGATCCGACCAAGTACACCCAATCGCTCGGTTGCTGGCACGGCTTCATCGCCCAGCAGAAGCTGATCTCGGTCAAGAAGCACTTTGGTGGCAAGACCGATCGCACTTATCTCTACCTCTCCGGCTGGATGATCGCGGCATTGCGCTCCGAGTTCGGACCGCTGCCCGACCAGTCGATGCACGAGAAGACCGCGGTCCCGGCGCTGATCGAGGAGCTCTACACCTTCCTTCGTCAGGCGGATTCCCGTGAGCTCAACGATATCTTCCGCGCGCTCGACAAGGCGCGCAAGGAAGGTGACAAGACGCGCGAGAAGGAGCTGATCGCGAAGATCGACAACTTCCAGACCCATGTCGTGCCTGTCATCGCCGACATCGACGCGGGCTTCGGCAACGCCGAGGCGACCTATCTTCTCGCCAAGAAGATGATCGAAGCGGGCGCCTGCGCGCTCCAGATCGAGAACCAGGTCTCCGACGAGAAGCAGTGCGGTCACCAGGACGGCAAGGTCACGGTTCCGCACGAGGTGTTCATTGCCAAGATCCGCGCCTGCCGCCATGCTTTCCTCGAGCTCGGCGTCGAAGACGGCATCATCGTCACCCGGACCGACTCGCTCGGCGCTGGTCTCACGCAGCAGATCGCCGTGAGCCACAAGCCGGGCGACATCGGCGACCAGTACAACAGCTTCCTCGATTGCGAGGACATCACCGCGGAGAACGCCCGCAACGGTGACGTCATCATCAACCGCAACGGCAAGATGATGCGCCCGAAGCGGTTGCCCTCGAACCTCTATCAGTTCCGTCCCGGCACGGGCGAGGACCGCTGCGTGCTCGACAGCATCACCTCGCTGCAGAACGGCGCGGACCTGCTCTGGATCGAGACCGAGAAGCCGCATATCGAGCAGATCGCCAAGATGGTCGACCGCATCCGTCAGGTCGTCCCGAACGCCAAGCTCGCCTACAACAACTCGCCGTCGTTCAACTGGACCATCAACTTCCGTTGGCAGGTCTATGACGCGTGGAAGGAGGCGGGCAAGGATGTCAGCAAGTACAGCCGCGCCGAGCTGATGAAGCCGGAATACGACGATACTCCGCTGGCCATCGAAGCCGACGAGCGCATCCGCACCTTCCAGGCGGACTCGGCCAAGCGCGCCGGCATCTTCCACCATCTGATCACGCTGCCGACCTACCACACGGCCGCGCTGTCCACCGACAACCTCGCGAAGGAATATTTCGGGGAGCAGGGCATGCTCGGCTACGTCAAGAACGTGCAGCGCCAGGAGATCCGTCAGGGCATCGCCTGCGCCAAGCATCAGAACATGGCCGGCTCCGATATCGGCGACGACCACAAGGAATACTTCGCAGGTGAAGCTGCCCTCAAGGCGGGCGGCGCCCACAACACGATGAACCAGTTCGGCTAACGCCACTCAACAGGAGACTGACAATGACCAAAGGCAGCAATTTCTGGGTGATCGGCGGCGAGTTCGGCTCGATGAACTTCCACAAGCTCGTCGAAGGCTCGGCCCAGGTTCAGGGTCCTTTCAAGACCCGCAAGGAGGCCGAAGACGCCTGGCGCTCGGTTTCGGAAGAGAACCGCCACAAGGCCGGCGTCCGTTTCTCGATCGTGGAAGAGCCGTCGCGGGTTTCGGCCTGACGGCTGCCTGACAAATAGAAGAAGACGTCCAAGGACGGAGGGTCCCATCCGGCGCAAGCCGGGTGGGATCGTCTGTTTTTGGCACACATGGATGGCCTGTGGGCGCTGTAAGTATCTGGAATTGTGGCCCTTTGCGGAGGTCATGGTTGCTGATAGGTTAACGGCGTCGAGTAAGGACGAGGCCGACAATGTCAGAGCCCGAGACCAGCGGTATCAATCCCGGCCAGCCCCGCCCGGTGCGGCTGCGCGATGCGCTGTTGCGCGCGCGGATCGAGGCCGCTGATCGGACCGGGGTCGTCGTCGACCTCCGGGATGCCGAGGTGGCACGGCTCGAAATCCTCAACGACGCGCTCGATCCCCTGTTCGCGCAGGTGCCGGACAAGATCGATTTGTTCGACCGCGGCATCAGCCAGGGCGATACGCCGAGACTTTGGATCGACGTCGTCGCCCACATCATCATGGGCCGCGACAAGCGGCAGTACCGCTTCGTCCAGGACACCCGCTTCGGCCGCATCGTGCTCGCCGAATCGCACGACACTTCCGTCATCGTCGAAGCCGTCACCGACTACGTCGCCCGCCGCATGATCGAGCGCGAGCATGCGATGGTCGTGCCATCGGAGCCGAAGCCCGAGGTTGCGGAGCCACCGCGCCGCTCGCGCGTCTGGCCGTTCGTGCTCGGATTCATTCTCGGAGCCGCCGCACTGTTCGGCCTCGCCCTGCTCGCGGAATTGCGGAGCTGGTGACAATCCTTCAGCGACCTACACCAGCCGTGCGCGCTTGATCTCGCGGACCTGCATGGCGTGATCGATGCTTCGCACGATCTGCTCGCAGCGCCAGCCGGCATTGTCCTTCTCGATTCTGAACAGATTGTAGGCTGCCGCCGGATAGTGCCCGTGTGCGAGCGCGGACGCCGACGGCACGCCGATCGCGGGAATGTTGCCGTTGCGGCCTTCGAACCACATCGTCGAGTGGATGTGGTCGTGCCCGTGCAGGACCAGTTCGACGCCGTGACGCTTGAGCAGCGCAAGCAGCGCAGCCGAGTCCGTCAGCCGCTTCTGGCGCGCGTCGGATTTCAGCGGGTGATGCACCAGCAACACCCGGAAGACGTCCTCGGCCGCGAGCTGGTCGAGCACGCGTTCGAGATCGACGAGTTGATCGCGTCCGAGCGTGCCCGTCGCCATCAAGGGTGCGGTCGGCACCGCGCTGGAGAGGCTGATCAGTGCGGTCGGCCCGCGGCGGCGCAGGCTCGGAAAGCCGACCCTGCCGTCGTCGCTTGTGAGATAAGGCGCGAAGGTCTCGCCAAAGCGGTGATACGTGGCCCGGACATAGGCATCGTGATTGCCCGGGATCGTCGTGACGCGGTCGGGCGGGCCGACCTCGTCGAGCCAGGCGCGGGCGGGCGCGAACTCCGCCTCCATCGCCAGGTTGACGAGATCGCCTGTGACCGCGATGTGGTCGGGCGCCTGCGCCCGCAGATCGGCGACCAGCGCGTCGAGCACCTCGCGGCGCTGGTATTTGTGGCGGTTGCGCGACCAGTTGACATAGCCGAGCACACGCTTGCCGGCGAGCTCGATCAGCCGCGGCTTCGGCAGGGGCGGCAGATGCGGGTCGGACAGATGGGCGAGCGTGAAAGGTGCCGAGAAGGATGTCATCGCGCGCGATTGCCTCGCTATTCCCTTGCTGTAATGGCAAGGTCGCGCCAACTGCGCAAGCGAAGCCTGAAAAGGCGCATCATGAGAGGCCGATGGGGAAGCGCCTGGACGAGATCCGACGGAGATTCGAGCCGCTGCTGCGGCACGTCTTCCACGCCTATTTCCTGGTGGTGCGTGGCATGACCCTGGGCGTCCGCGCCGTGGTGCTGGATGCCGACAACAAGGTGTTTCTGGTCAAGCACAGCTACGTCGCGGGCTGGTACCTGCCCGGTGGCGGCGTCGACTTTGGCGAGACCATGGAACAGGCGATGCGCCGCGAGCTCAAGGAGGAGGGTGATATCGACGTGACCGGGGAAGCCGTGCTGCACGGCATCTTCCTCAACAGCCACATCTCCCGCCGCGACCACGTCGCGGTCTACGTGGTCAGGCATTTCCGGCTGGACCGGCTGCCTGCGCCGAACCGCGAGATCATCGAATGCGGCTTCTTCGACCCCGCTGCGCTGCCGGAGGGCACGACGCGGGGCACGCGGCTGCGCATCGCGGAAGTGCTCGACGGCAAGCCGGTGTTGGCGACGTGGCGGTGAGGGGTCCATCGACTTTGGCAGGCATAGGTGATAGATCGCGCGAAGTTTCCAGGCTTCCACGTTTCGGGCTGTCGACATGAGCACGCAAATGCCGGTTGTCGGCGAACGGAATGTTTCGTCCGATCTCGAGCTCACCATTTTGATGCCGTGCCTCAACGAGGCCGAGACGCTCGCGACCTGCATTGCCAAAGCACAGTCGTTCCTTCGGCGGACAGGGGTCGCCGGCGAGGTGTTGATTGCCGACAACGGCAGCACCGACGGCTCGCAGGATATCGCCAGGCGCGGAGGCGCACGCGTCGTCGACGTTCCCGTTCGCGGCTACGGGGCTGCGCTGCGGGCCGGGATCGCGACGGCGCGCGGCAGCTACATCGTGATGGGCGACGCCGACGACAGCTACAGCTTCGACCGCATCGACGCATTCCTGGAGCGGCTGCGCGCGGGTGACGACCTGGTGATGGGCAACCGGTTTCGCGGCGGCATAGAACGAGGAGCGATGCCGTTTCTCCATCGCTATCTCGGCAATCCCGTCCTGAGCTGGTTTGGACGGCTCTTCTTCGGTTCGGGGCTTGGCGACTTTCACTGCGGCATGCGCGGCTTCTCCAAGGCCGCAGTGTCACGGCTCGATCTGCGCACGACCGGGATGGAATTCGCAAGCGAGATGGTGGTGCGAGCGACCCTCGTCAGACTGAAGATTTCCGAGGTGCCGACCACGCTGTCGAAGGACGGACGATCCCGTCCGCCGCACCTGCGGACGTGGCGCGACGGCTGGCGTCACCTCAAGTTTCTGCTGCTGTATTCACCGAGATGGCTGTTCTTCTACCCTGGCGCGCTTCTGGTTGCGGTGGGCACTGCTCTCAGCGGCCTGCTTTTCTTTGGGCCGATCAGAATCGGTGGAATAGGATTCGACATTCGCACGATGCTGGTTGCGTGCACCTGCCTGATCGTGGGCATCCAGGCCATCTGCTTTGCGACGATTGCCCGCAGATTTGCAGCGGATTTGAACCTTCTTCCGTCGCCACGACTTGGCCGCGTCATCGACGCGTTCACGCTCGAGCGTTTCGTCTTTGGCGGCGCTGCGATCCTTGTGATCGGGATCGTCGGCCTGATCACGGCGGTGGCCAGGTGGGGTGAAGTCAATTTCGGATCGCTTGACGTCTCGAGCCTGCTTCGGGTGGTGGCTCTCTCCACGACCGCGATCACCGTCGGTGCCCAGCTGGTCTTTACGGGCTTTCTCGCCGGCCTCGTCTCGATCAAGCAGTCGTAAGCACGCGTGTGCTCCGGGATTCAGTGGAAAGTCGATGAAAATTCTCAAGCTCGCTTTCGGCCTGGTCTGCCTGCTGATCCTTGCCGGCAATATGCGCACGTTGTCGCGCTGGACCGAAGCGCGCGGCGTCTATGACGACGTCTGCTATCTGCGTCAGGCTCACCTGTTTCAGCTTTATGGGGTCGGCGGCCTCGATACGGACGTCTCCCGAGACGGGGATCACTTCCTGGCGCGCAAGCTGAAGGAGATCGGCTTTCCGCAAGACAGGCTCGCGCCGTGCCATCCGCCGGCGAAGAGCGGCAAATACGTCTTGCAATATCCACCGGGAACCGGATTTCTGCTGGCTCTCTTTCCGGAAGGGCATCAGGTGGTCCCGCTTTATGCGGCTGCGAGCCTGATCGTGACAGGTTTCGCGCTGCTCGGCATCTTCGCCGCGCGGTCCGCTCAGACAGTCGTTGGAGCGGGCGTGTTCGGCGCCCTTGCCGTGTACATGATGATCAATCCGACGAAGGCCAGTTATTCCATGGCCCCGACGATGGCGATCTGCGCCGCCGCGGGGTATCTGACGGCGCATTGGCTGGCCATGGGCGAGCGTGAAAAATGGTCGGTATCGTTGATCGGTCTCCTGCTCGGATTGTCGGTCAATTTCAGACTGCCAAACCTGTTCCTGGTCGCAGGCTACGTCCTGTACCTGGGCATCGCATTCCTCCGCGCGCGTACCGGCGCATCATTCGTGCGAGGGTTGATCTTTTGTCTCGCCTTTGTCGCCGGCATGATACCGACCTTGGTTGCCAACGCGATCAATGCCGGCAGTCCATTTGCGACGACCTACGGTTCGGAGGATGCCATCGGACCCGAATTCAACCTGGAAATTCTCGGCCATTATCTGCATGACCTGCAATTCGGGCTGATACTGCTGGCGATCGGATCGACCGCGTGGCTGCTGCGGGTCGGCGACAACGGAGCACGGCAGGTCGCCCTCCTCGTCGCCGGCAATCTCCTGGTCAATCTCTTCTTCTTCCTGACCCACCCGATTTTCACGCCCTACTACGTGGTTCCGGTCACCATACTCTCGCTGTGGAGCGTTTGCTTCACCGGTGTCATGCGGCCGCCCCGGTTCGCCAGGGAGGGGCAGCTCGGATAGGTGGACTGCGACCCCGCTCCGGTGGACCTTGGCCTTTCCAGATGCTACTGCGCTAGCCGACATGAACGATCTCGCAATCACCATCAGTCCCGAAGCGCCGGGCGACGCCCAGGCAATCGAGCGGCTGCACGAGCGGACGTTCGGCCCGGGCCGTTTCGTGCTCAGCGCCTATCGCATCCGCGAGCACGTCGATCATCTGCTCGACGTCTCCTTCACCGCCCATATCGGCACGCTGCTGGTTGGCTCCGTCAGGCAATTGCCGGTCATGATCGGCGAGACACCCGCGCTGCTGCTCGGACCCCTCACGGTCGAGCCGCCGTTTCGCAGCCGCGGCATCGGCCGCATGCTGATGGAGCGGGCATTGAAGGATGCGAAGGACAGAGGGCATCGCATCGTGCTGCTGGTCGGCGACGAGCCCTATTACAGCCAAGTCGGCTTCAGGCCGGTCGAGAAGGGCCGCGTTACCATGCCGGGCCCGGTCGATGCCGCGCGTATCCTGGTGTTCGAACTCGTTGACGGCGCGTTTGCGGGCGTCTCGGGCACCGTCGCTCCCGACTGGAGCAAGGCGCTGGGATAGCGCACCAAGCACGGCTCGAGGCTCACATGTTCCGCGTGACGGCCGATACATTGCAGGCCTATGTCGATTTCGATCCGGAGCGAAAGCGCGATCTGATCGCGCTGCATGAGCTGGTCGTATCGGCCGCTCCAGCCCTCAAGCGCTACTTCCATCGCGGAACGCCGGCGGGAGAGGCGGGAATGCGCATGAGGATGATCGGCTATGGAAAGTTTCGCTACGCCGTCAGGTCAGGAACAAGCGTGGAGTGGCCGGCGCTCGGCGTTGCGCTCCAGAAAAACTACATCAGCGTCTATGTGGCGGTGACCCGACACGGCGCGCCGGTCGTATCCCATTATGCCGGAAAGCTCGGCGAGCTACGGCTCGGAAACAACAACTTCAGTTTCGAGCGCTTCGATGACCTCCAGCATGATGCGGTATCGGCCCTGGTCGCCGAGGTTGCCGGCATCGTCAAAGCGGATCCTGAGAATCCCGTTCGCTACATGCAGGGCTCGTAATCTGCCGGGGCCCCCTGTGACTCCAAAGCTTTGAATGCGAAAGCCTGACCCGCTATACCGTCGGCGCGGTTTATGCCAAAAACCGGTGGCGAAGCTGACAAAGGATTCTTGAAGTTTGGCTGCACCCAAGAAGGGCGCCCCGCCCGCGGAACGCCAGAACGGGATTGATCGGACCATCGATCTCCTGGAAGCGCTGCTGCATTTGCGCGCGCCGTCCAAGCTCAGCGAGCTCGCCAAGCAAATGGGCGCGCCGCGGTCGACGGTCTATGCCATCGCCAACCGCCTGATCGAGGCGGACCTGCTCGAGAGTGTCGGCGACGGCGGTCAGGTCTATTTCGGCAAGGCCGTGCACCTCTATGGGCGGGCCTATGCGGAGGCCAATCCCCTGCATCGCCGCTGCCGGGAAGCGCTCGACCGGCTGGCGACCCAGCACAGCGCGACAGCGCAACTCTGCGCCTTGCGCGGCCGCAAATATGTGGTGGTCGATACCAGGGATGGGTCGGGCCTGTTCAGGATCACGACGGATGTTGGCGTCGAAGTGCCGCTGCCGTGGACCGCATCCGGCCGGTTGCTGCTGGATCACATGAGCCCGGCGGAGATCCGCGCGTTCGTTCCGAAAGAGGATTTTCGCCTTCCGGACGGCCGCATGCTCGACATCGACGATTTCATCAGGGACGTGGCGCGCGCGCGGCGTGACGGCAGATGCGTGACGACGGCGCTGTCCGACCGGTTCACGTCATGTCTTGCCGCGCCCGTTCGTGACAAGAAGGGTGTCGCGGTCGCGACGCTTTGCTTCGTCGTGCCTGCGGATTCGGTGAAGGAGCGCAGGGCTGCGCTGCTCGACGATTTGGTCGCCACCGCAACCGAACTCTCGGACAATCACTGATTCATTGACCAGCAGCGCGACGGCCGATGCCGCTGTTGCTCTCGTCGCGGCCGAATCTGCGTCGAGGCCAGGCATTCTCGCATGTCCGCTCTTGACATCGTGTCGCGGGACTATCTAACGTGACGCTATAAGATAATACAGTCTACTATAAGAGACAATTTGGTGCAGGCGCGGCGAGCTTTCCGGTTCTTTGTGTCGGTGAGCGGCGCGATCCTGCGTTTCCAGGCGAGGATTCAAAATGGCGAAGGTAGGCCAACAGGTACCCGGGCGACGCTGGCTGATCGGTTGTCTCCTCGGCGTCGGAATTCTCATCAACTACATCGATCGCGTCGGGCTCTCCGCCGCGACGCCGGAACTCACCAAGGAACTCGGACTCACCGCCACCGACATCGGGCTGCTCGGCAGCGCGTTCTTCTGGACCTATTCGCTGCTGCAAGTCCCCGGTGGCATGGTGCTCGACCGCTTCGGCGTCACCACGGTCGGCCGTGCGTCCAGCTTCCTCTGGGCCGTTGCCGCCACCATCACCGCGCTCGCCAGCGGTCTCTGGGGCATCGCCGCGGCGCGCCTGTTGCTCGGCGTCGCGGAGGCGCCAGCGTTTCCGGCCAGCCAGAAGGCAACCGGTCACTGGTTTCCGCTCGACGAACGCGCGCGCTCGACCGCGATCTTCGATTCCGCTGCAAAGTTCTCCAACGTGATCGGCGTGCCGCTGGTCGCCTATGTGATCTTTCTCTATGGCTGGCGCTGGGGCTTTGGCGTCACCGCGCTGCTGAGCTTCCTGTATTTCGTCGCCTATTACCTCATCTACCGGAATCCGAGCGAGGATCCGAAGCTCTCGAAGGCGGAGCATGACTACATCATCACCGGGGGCGGCACGCCAGAAGGTCCGGCCACGGCGGGACAGAGCCGCATGCTCGGTTATCTCCTGCGCAACCGCAAGGTCTGGGGGCTGACCATCGGCTTCTCCGCCTATGGTTACACCTTCTATCTCTTCCTCACCTGGTTGCCGGGCTATCTCGCCCAGACCATGCACATGAACCTGATGTCGGCCGCGGGCTATTCGACGATCCCCTGGATCTTCGCGACGTTGTCGGACCTGCTGATCGGCGGCTTCCTGGTCGATCATCTGATCGCGCGCGGCTACGACTCGACGCGCGTGCGTCAGTCGGTGATCATCGTCGGCATGCTGATGGGGCTCGCCGTGATCGGTGCCGCCTTCACCGTGAAGCCGGGCTGGGCGCTGCTGTGGTTGTCGATCGCGATCTCGGGGCTATCGGCCGCGGCGCCCGTCGGCTCCTCGATCGTGTCGCTGATCGCGCCGAAGGGCGGGGCAGGAACCGTCGGCGGCATTCTGAATTTCACCAACAACATGATGGGCGTGCTCGCGCCGATCGTGACCGGCATCGTGGTCGACTGGACTCAATCCTTTGCCGGGGCTTTCATGATCGCAGGTGTCGTGCTGCTGATCGGCATCTTCTTCTATGTCGTGGTGCTCGGGCGGATCGAATCGATTCCCGATCTCGCCGAGGCGCCGTTGCCAAACGCCGTGCCGGTGCACTGAGGAGGGGGCATGCCCCAGAATTCCGAGAGCAAGGATACGGTCATCCGCAATGCCCGGCTGATCGACGGCACCGGCGCGCCGTGGTTCGAGGCCGATTTGCGCATCGGCGGCAGCCGAATCGCTGCGATCGGCGCCGCCTTGCCTGCTGATGGGGCCGATGTCATCGACGCGCGCGGATGCTATCTCGCGCCCGGCTTCATCGACGCCCATTGCCATGACGATTTGATCTGCCTGCGCGAGCCTGACAGACCGGAGAAGGTGTTGCAGGGCGTGACCACGCTCGTGGTCGGCAATTGCTGCTTCTCGCTCTATCCGTCGACCGCAGCCTCAGCCGAGATGCTGCGCCTGCACTTTTCGGGTCTCGCCGGCGAGACCCAGGCGAACGAAGTGTTCGACAGCTTCGACGGCTATCGGCGCGCCCTGGAAGGGCCGGGCGTGGCGCTCAACCTCGTCTCCCTGGTCGGACATGCCGCGATCCGGCTCGCCGTGCTCGGTTACGAGCGCCGCGCGGCGAGCACCGAGGAGATCGCGACGATGCAGGCGCTGCTGGCGCAGCAGCTCGCGCAAGGCGCGGCCGGCCTGTCGCTCGGCCTCGTCTATCCGCCGAGTGCCTTTGCCGACGCCCACGAACTGATCGCGCTGGCAGAGACCGTCAGGGCACATGGCAAGCTGCTCACCGCGCATATCCGCAGCTATGAAGCAGGCCTGCTGCATTCCATCGACGAGTTCATTGCGATCCTGCGCGCATCAGGCGCGGCGGGGCTGCTGTCGCATTTGCAATCGGCGGGCAAGCCGAACTGGGGCGCGATCCCCAGGGCGCTCGACCGGCTCGAGGCCGCACGTGCCGAGGGGATCGACATCTCCTTCGACATGTATCCGTATCCCGCCGGCAGCTCCTACATGCTGCAATTGCTGCCGCCGGCCGCGCTCGAAGGTGGCATCGACGCGCTGCGCGAACGGCTGCGCGATCCCGTCAAGCGCGAGGCGCTGCGCGTGCTGGTGGAGGAGGGCGATCCCGATCCGCATGCGGCGCAGTCCAAGATCGTGCTGATCGGCTGGCACAATGTGCGCATCTCCGGCACCGGCAATCCCGCGCTGAAGCCGCTCGAGGGCAAGTCGATGGTCGATGCCGCGCGCGAGCTCGGCATCTCGCCGTTCGATCTGATGGTCCGCTGCATCGAGCAGGACCAGGGCCAGACCGGCATCATCATGTTCCAGCTCGACGAGGCCGATCTGCGCGCGGCCTTCACCCATCGCCTGCACATGGTCGGCTCCGACGGCATTCCGCGTCCGGGCACCAAGCCGCATCCGCGCGCCTATGGCACCTTCCCGCGTGTCGCGGGCCGGCTGACGCGCGAGCAGGGCTGGTTCACGCTCGAAGATGCCGTGCGTCGGATGACCGCGATGCCCGCGCAGCGCTTCGGCCTGTCCGACCGCGGCATCTTGCGGCCGGGCATGATCGCCGATCTCACGCTGTTCGACGAGACCATCATGGACAAGGCGACCTTCGAGACGCCGACGGAAATGCCCGCAGGCATCCGCTCGGTCTTCGTTGCCGGCAAGGCCGTGGTGGCGGATGGACACAGCACCCTGGCACGGCCGGGCCGGGCCCTGGTCACGGGATGACGGCCCCGCCGTTTTAGTCTTCACACACAGGACGATACCAATGACGCTGATACGATACGGCGCGGCCGGCGGCACCGGCACGGGCGGCCAGCACCTTCCCTTTGCCCGCGCGGTGCAGGCCGACGGCTGGCTCTACGTCTCCGGCCAGACGCCGATGGAGAACGGCGAGGTGATCGAGGGCGGCATCATCCCACAATCGCACAAGGCGATCCGCAACCTGCTCGCCATCCTGGCTGAAGCCGGCTATGAGCCCAAAGATGTCGTGCGCTGCGGCGTCTGGCTGGATGATCCCAGAGACTTTCAAAGCTTCAACAAGGTCTTCGCCGAGTATTTCGGCGCCAATCCGCCGGCGCGGGCCTGCGTGGTGTCGAGCATGGTGGTGGATTGCAAGGTGGAGATCGACTGCGTCGCCTATCGCAAGTGAGGCGCCCTGGAGGGCGGGGCCAGCAGGCCCCGACGCACGCATGACGCACAGCTAGAACCGCTGCGACATTCCGACGTAGAAGCCGCGCCGCGGTCCGTATTGCGGGGCGAACACGCCGATGCCGGAGCCGTCGCGGATCTGGTAAATCGTGTCGAATACGTTGACCACGTCGAACCGCAGCGTCGTCGGCTTGTTCGGTGCGACGATGTTGAAGTCGTGCGACAGGCCGAGATTCACCTGGGTGTAGCCGGGCAGATGATCGGTGTTGGCAAAGCCCGAGCGCAGGCCGCTGCCATAGACCATCGACACGCTGTAACGCGTGCCGTCCCAGAGATAGGAGGCGCCGGCCGACCCTGACAGCATCTGCGCGTGGTCGGTGTAGATGTAATGGCCTGCGATATAGGCGAGCTCGTCTGCGCCGAACAGATACTGGTTCGAGACCACGTTGCTCGCGATCTGCTTGGCCCAGGCGAGATTGGCGTAGGCGCTGAAATTGCCGTTCTTGTAGGTCGATTTCAGCTCGACCCCGACATTCTCGCCGCGATCGTAGTTGAAGCCGCTCAGCACATAGGCTGCGCCGAACTGGCCGTCGTCGAGCAGGTCGCGCGCCTTCTTGTAATAGGCGTCGGCGCCGACTTCGAGACCAGGGATGGGATACACCTTCTGCATCACCCCGACGTCGAACACGTGCGAGCGTTCGGGGAGCACCGGGCTGTTCTGCCCGACCTCCGGCGTTTGCGTGTTGACGGGCGCATCTGGCGGCGTCACCAGCGCGAGATTGACGGGTGCCGCGATCACCTGCGAGGGCGGGGTGAAGTTGCGCGCATAGCCAGCGTGGAATGTGGTGCCGTCGAACGGCTTCCAGGTCAGGCTGACGCGTGGGCTGAGCTGGTTGGCATCGACATATTGAACCATCTGGTCGAAGCGCAGGCCGGCATTGAGGGTCAGATTATTGGTGATCTTCCACTCGTCCTGGACGTAGGTCCCGATCAGCCAGCCGGTCTTGGCGCTGGAATCGAATACCGAGAATGGGGCATCGATCGTGCCGGCACCGGGATCGGCGGGATCGGCCAACGGCAGCACCGTGGTCCCGCTGTTCACGAGCGTTCGCTCCGCGCTCACCGACAGGCCGAAGCGCAGCGTATGCGCGTAGCCGATGCGCCATGAGGTGTCCTGCTGGATGCCGTTGACCACGCTCTGGCGATAAACGTCGGAGGAGACGCCGTTGAAGACGAGATCGCCGATCGGATCGGGATAGAAGTGCAGCAGGCTGGTGCGGTTGAAGTAGGATGTCTGCGTGTCGAACTCGCCGTTCGAGGTCTGGTAGGAGACGACGTTGAACTGGTTGAACTCGTTCTGGTGCTCGTTGAGCCGGGACGAGTCGAAATTCGAAACGCCGAACGCGGTGTTGGCAGGCGTCTGGCCGGGATTGTCCGGAATCTGGAACGTCGCGTTCGACACGCCGCTCATGAAAGTGAGGCGGCTGGTCGGGTCGATCATCGTCGAGAGATAGAGAAAGCCCTTCTCCTGGTTGGTCCGGTCGTGAATCGCGTTGACTGACGGCGTCGGGTTTTCGATGCCGAGATTGTTCTGGAGAAAGCGCCCCGACAGGAAATACTGCGTCTGGCCGACCGTCCCGCCATATTCCACATTGGTCGAGATGGTGCCGTTGCTGCCGCCATAGACGCCGACGACGCCGGAATTGTTGAAGGCGTCGGCCTTGGTCGTGATGTCCAGCACGCCGGCGGTGCGCTGGCCATATTGCGCGGGCAGCGCGCCGGTGAGCAGGCTGAGACTGCCGACGATGCCGGTGTCGAAGATCTGCCCGAACGCGCCAACGCCGTCGGGAAGCATGACGCCGTTGATACGGTATTGCAGATTGGCGTGCTCGTTGCGGACATGCAAATCGCCGCTCGCCGCCGAATCCTGCGTGACGCCGGGGAACTGCAACAGCACCTTGTCCAGCGAGGCATTGCTGCTCTGGGGCAGCGCCTCGATCGCCTGACGCGTGAGCGTGTGGGCCGTGGCCCCGCCAGGGGGAAGAATGGATTGGCGCGCGGCATCCAGCCGTTCGCCCGGCCCCTCGACGGCCGCCGGCGCTTCTCTCTGGGACCGCGCCGGCGTCGGCGGTTGTCGCTTGCCGGCGACGACGCGAACTTTCGGGCGGCGCGGTGCCGGCGTCTGCTTGGGCGCCTCGACTTCGACGCTGGGCAGCGTCGTGGCCGTTTCCGCGGTTTGCGCCATGGCGCTGCCGCCGGGATAGAACAGCGTGAATGCGGCGAGGCTCGAGCCCGCCCATATTGCTTTTGAAGACAGCATTGTCCTGATTTCCGATCGCGCGCCGCCGCAGCTCTCTTGTCGAGGCTTTGCCAGCGGCACGCGCCGTCGACATGCGACGGATCATGTTCGATAGCCCAGCGGAATCGGCGTGATGCGGCCGATGCCGAAGGCAGCTCAAGCGACGGAGATCAGGAGGCGGGCGGGGCGCGCGGGTGGAACGCAGAGCCGGCCGATTCCAGATGGAGGAATTCGGCATCGGTGGTGCGGTAGAGCAGCTCGAGCGCCTGCGGCAAATGCAGCAGAGGCGGTGTCGCGAACACGACCGTGCCGGCCATCGCAACGAGGGCGCAGATCGCGCAATTGTCCTCGCCTGGCTGCTCGGGATCGTGATGGGTCGGAGATTGCTTGTGGACGGCCGCGCTGTCGGGCGACGCGATGCCTTTGGCGCTGTCCGTGACCTGCGACTGGGCGAGCGGCGCGGCCTGCGCGAACCAGTGGCTGTGACCGAAGGTCAGCGCGAACTGCACCAGCATCGCGAACATCGCGAGCCGGGCGCCGTGCCTGATATTCGACCGGAACCACTTCATCCAAATGAACCTCACACCGCGAGGCGCCGACCGGGCGTCGCGATGTTATATTGTAACATCGCAATATCGGTCAGCGGATGTCAACCGCGAGAGGATTAGTGAGCGTGGGCTGATCGTGCAATGTGTCGTTCGGGCAACTAAATTAGCGTGTGTGGTTTGGTTGCTGTTGCAACGACGGAAGTACGCTCCCTCCCCCCGCTTGCGGGAGAGGGCTGGGTGGGGGTGTCTCCGCAACGGGATAATCCCCAAGAGGAAAGAACCTCACCCGCCACGCTTTGCGAGCGGGTCGGCCTTTCCCGCAATCGGGAGAGGCGGAGCAAGCCTCATCACCTCACCGCCCCTCACGCACCCAGGTCGCAGCAAACGCGCCGAGCAGCAGCAGGAGTCCGATCAGGCCCGCGAAGATCGGCAGCACGCCGACGCCCTTGACGATGCTGGCGTCGCGCATGCGCACGCCCATCCAGCCGTCACCGGAAAAGACGCTGGTCGAGCGGACCGGGACGATGCGCGGCAGCTCGACGCTGCCGCCATCCGCGATCCGCACGGAATTGCCGCCGGTCGCCTGCGTCAGCGGCTTGAGGGTTTCGGTGGTGGAGGTGACTTCCGAAAACTCCTTCGGATTGGTCGGGCCGACATTGATCAGCGCCTTCAGCGTGCCGTCGGTGGCCTGCCACAGGCCGAGCTCGTTGGCCGGCAGGCTGGCGCGCCACTCGCCGGGATCGCCGGGAGAGAGCGTCAGATCATGCGAGACACCGGAAGGTGAGGTCACGCTCACCGGCTGCACGCTGTCGGCCATGGTCTGGCGCACCACGACGAGATCCTTGCCCTGCACCTGCAGGCGCAGCGCCTCTTCATCGAGGTCCGGCTGCTTCATCAGCCAGTGCGACATCCGCCTGAGCAGGTCGAGATGCGGACCGCCGCCCTCATAGCCGCGCGCCCACAGCCAGATGTGGTCGGACAGCAAAAGCGCGACGCGGCCCTCGCCGAAGCGCGACAGGAACAGCAGCGGCTTGCCGTCTGCGCCCGTCATGACGGGCGGATTGACCGAGTTGCGGGTCTCGACAGTGCGGAAGAAACGGCTCCAGTGCGGCGGCTCGAACGCCGAGCCCTCGAGACCGCGTGTGACCGGATGGCGTTTGCCGATGTCGGAGAGATGCGCATAGAACGGCTTCTCGGTGACGCCGACCGGTTCGGCCGGCAGCACCGAGTCGAGCGGCGTGCGCCAGATGCTGGTGTTGGAGGCGTAGTCGGGACCGGCCGAGACCAGCACGGCGCCCCCCGAGCGCACATAGCGCGCGATGTTGTCGAAATAGGCGATCGGCAGCACGCCCTGGCGGGCGTACCGATCGAAGATGATCAGCTGGAATTCGTTGATGTGCTGCTGGAACAGCTCGCGGGTCGGAAACGCGATCAGCGAGAGCTCGTTGATCGGCGTGCCGTCCTGCTTCTCCGGCGGACGCAGAATGGTGAAATGCACGAGGTCGACGCTGGCGTCGGACTTCAACAGGTTGCGCCAGGTGCGTTCGCCGGAGTGCGGCTCGCCTGACACCAGCAGCACGCGCAGCTTGTCGCGGACGCCGTCGATGGAGACGACGGCCCGGTTGTTCACGGGCGTCAGCTCGCGTTCGAGCGGCGAGGCCTCGATCTCGACGATGTTGGGACCGGCATGCTTGATCTCGACCTCGACGCTGGCGCTCTGGCCACTCGCGAGCGCGCGCTCGTTGATGACCTCGCCGTCGCGGCGGACCGTGACCTTGGCGCGCTCGCCGGTGACGCCCTGGTCGTCGAGCTTGTAGGTGATGGTCTGGTTCTGGCCGACGATGCCGAAGCGCGGTGCCGCCGTGATCGCGATGCGGCGATCGCGTTCGCCTTTCTGTCCGGTGATCAGCGCCTGCACCGGCGCCTGGAAGCCGAGCGCGGCGGCATTGGCCGGGATGTCGTGAACGCGACCGTCGGTGATCAGGAACGCGCCGGCGACGCGGTCGACCGGAACGTCCGACAATGCCGAGGCAAGCGCGCCGAACAGCTTGGTGCCGTCGGTCTCGCCATCCGCCTGTCCGGCATCGACGACGCGCACTTCAAGCCCCTTGATCTTCTTCAGGCTGTCGACCAGCTCCTCCTGCGCCTTCGCGGCTTCCTGGTTGCGCTTGCCGAAATTCTGGCTCGGGCTCTTGTCGACGACGACGGCGGCGACCGACGTCAGCGGGTCGCGGTCCTCGCGCGTGAACGAGGGATTGGCGAGCGCCAGCAGGAACAGCGCCAGCGCAGCCACGCGCACCGCCGCGCCGCGCGCCCGCGCGAGCAGCAGCACGGCTGCGATGGCGACGATCGCGGCGAGCGCGATCCACAGCACGATCGTGGGGACAAGCGGCGTGAAGGCTATGCCGTAGTTCATGACGTCACTCTCTCGGCATCGTCATGGCCGGGCCTAGCCGTCCGAAGGACGGCGTCGCTTCGCTCGCCTGTGTCCCGGCCATCCACGCCTTGCCAAGTAGCGCAAAGAACGTGGATGCCCGGGACAAGCCCGAGCATGACGGCTTCAGTTCGGCGCGCACCGAGTTTCAAAACCCGCATCATTGCCCCAGCCGTTCGATCAGGGCCGGTGCGTGCACTTGGTCGGCCTTGTAGTTGCCGGTCAGCGTGTACATCACGATGTTGACGCCGGCGCGGTAGGCGAATTCCCGCTGCCGCGGTTCGCCGGGCGTGAGCGGCAGCATCGGCTGGCCGTCGGGACGGAGTGCCCAGGCGCCCGCGAGGTCGTTGGAGGTGATGATGATCGGCGAGACGCCGTCACCGCCGCGCGCGGGGCGCTGCGCGTTCTCGTCATCGTCGTCGCGCGGCAGCGCCTCGACCCAGGTCTGGCCGGTGTTGAAGCGGCCGGGGAAGTCGCGCAGCAGATAGAACGTCTTGGTCAGCACGTGCTCGCGCGGCACCGGCTCGAGCTCGGGCACGTCCAGCGAGGACAGGAGCTCGCGCAGGGTCTGCATGCCCGGCGTCTGCGATGCACCGTTGTCGCCAGGCGGCGCCTCGACCGCATCGCGGGTGTCGAAGATCACGGTGCCACCTTGCTTCATATAGGCGTCGATCTTGTTGATGGCGTCCTGCGGTGGCTTCGGTGCGCCCGGAACGATCGGCCAGTAGATCAGCGGGAAGAAAGCCAGCTCGTCATGCGCCGGATCGACGCCAACGGGATCACCGGCCTCGAGCGCGGTGCGCTGCGCCAGGAACAGCGTCAGACCGGTCAGGCCGGCCTTGACGATGGAATCGACGTCGGCATTGCCGGTCACGACATAAGCAAGGCGCGTCTGCGAGGTCGACTTCATCGCGAATTCGTCAGACATGCTGTCGGCGCGCGACGGCGTCGGCACAAGCACCGCGATGCCCGTCAGCAACAGCCCGAGCAGGATCACGGCTGGCGCAGCGCGACGGCGCAGCAGCGCGGCGAGGCCACCGCCGAGCACCGCGACGACGATGGCATCCAGCAGAAACAGCGCGAGCGAGCTCGACAGCAGCCAGCCGCGCAGGTCCCGCGGTTCGGCATTGGTATAGGTCGCGTGCCGGGAGTGCAGGGGCGCGGTGTTGAGGGCGGCGATGCGGTCGGCGGCAGCGAGCGTATTCACGGCGAGCGGTCCTTCTGCCGGTCCGTAGAAGCCGGGCGGATGGTCCGGCGTGGCGCGGTCGCGATAATCAGCCGTCAGCGGCTTGGCGGTGGCGGCCGGTGGCCCGAACGCGCCGAAGCCGTCGAGCAAATGCAGCGGCGCCAGCGTCTCGGTGCTGCCCTCAGCGGCAACGCCGGCACCGGGCTTCGAGGTGTAGCCGGACATGTCGACGATGCGCCTGAGCATCTCGACGAAGGTGCCGGACATCGGCAGATCCGACCAGCGCATGTCGGCGCTGACATGGAACAGGCTGACGATGCCCTTGCCGCGATGCTCGCCGGTGACGAGGGGCGTGCCGTCTTCGAGCGAGGCCCAGCTCTTGGTCGCGAGCACCGCATCGGGCTCGGCCAGCACCTGCCGGCTCACGGTGACGTCCTTCGGCACGGCGACGCCGGTGAACGGACCATCGGCGGCGAAGGAGGCCAGATGCTGCGGCTTCTCCCAGGTCAGGCTGCCGCCGAGCGTGCGGCCGCCCTTGCGCAGCTTGACCGGAACGAGATCGTCTTCAGCTTGGGCGAGCCGGGGACCTGCGAACCGCACCAGCACGCCGCCCTGGTCGATCCAGGCGTTGAGGCGATCGCGCAATTCGGGCGCAACGGTGCCGACGTCGGCCAGGATGATCATCGGCAGCTTCTGATCGAGGAATTGGGTGATGCCCTGCTGCGGCGCGCCCTTGTCGGCGAGCCGCACGTCCGCGAACGGCGCCAGTGCACGCGTCAGGTAGAAGGTCGGCGCAAGCAGCGGCTGCGATGTTTCGCTGGTCGAACCCGAGACGATGCCGATGGCGCGGCGGCGCCAGCGCTTGTCGAGCAGCTGCACCGCGCCGGCCGAACGCTCGCCCGAGATTTCGAGCCTGGAGATGTCGTTGCGCAGCTCCACGGGCAGGTCGAACGCGGCTTCGACTTCCTTGTCCTGGAGTCCAAAGGTGAAGCGCGCCTCGCCGATCGGTGAGGCCTTCTGGTCGAGGGCCCGCACGGTGCCGGCGAGAATGCCGCTGTCGGTGCGCAGCACCTTCACCGTCATCTTCGCGGCCGCGTTTTCCGCCGCAACCAGCGCCAGCGGCGAGGAGGTACCGCCTTCGAACACCGTCAAGCTGCGCTCCCCCAAGGTCTTGCCGAGTCCAGCCACGAACTCTTCGCCGCGGCCGGTGTCGACGCCATCGGACAGCCAGGCGATCTCGCAATCGCCGGTTGCGCTCAGGAAGCGATCAATCGCGGTAAGCGCTTCGACGCGCTCGATCGAATAGGGCTTTGGCACGATCTGCCGCAGCGCAACGCGTGCCGCACCCGCGGGCATCAGCGTGATGTCGCGGTTCGGCTCGGACAGCGGCACCAGTGCAATGGCGCGGCGGTCATTGTCGGCGTTCGCGATCAGCTCGTCGGCGGCCTTGATTCGGGTGTCCCAGCTCGATGCAGCGCTCCAGCCGTCGTCGAGCATGATCATCAGCGGGGTCTTGCTGGCGGCGAGCCCGGTCTGTGGATTCCAGATCGGGCCGGCGGCGGCAAGGATCACCAGCGCTGCCGCGAGCAGCCGCAGCGCGGTCAGCCACCAAGGCGTCCGCGCGGGCGTCTCTTCCCGTGGCGCGATGTCGAACAGCAGGCGTGTCGGCGGAAACTCGATGCGGCGGGGCCGCGGCGGCATCACACGCAGCAGCCACCACAGCACCGGCAGGCTGACAAGGCCGATCAGGAGCAGCGGTTCGGTGAAGGCGAGCGGCAATCCCATCATGCGGCCGGCCCTGCCTTGATCGTGGTGGTGCGGGCGCCCGACTTGCTCACCTGCATGCCGGCATGGAGGAACAGCAGCAATTCGGCGGCCGAACGGTCGGTGACGTGCGTCGCGAACAGCCAGTCGAGCTTGTTGGTCTCGGCGCGGATCTGGTCGCGATGCAGCGCCAGCCGCGTGGTGTAATCCAGCGCCCAGCTCTCGGCGCGGCCGGCGGTGATCATGCCAGCGCCTTCCGGCTCGACGAATTCGACGCGACCGGAATAGGGAAAGGATTCCTCGGCGGGATCGACGACCTGCACCAGCGTGCCATGCGCGCCGGAGCCGGACAGCCCGGCAAGCGTCGTCCTGATCTCCTGGAGCGGCGACCAGAAATCCGACAGCACGATGGTTTCGGCCAGTGCCGCAGGGACGAAGGAGGGCGGCAGGCTCAGCCTGATGGCATCGTCATGCAGCATCGCCTGCGCCATCTTGTCGATGACGCTGCGGCTCGCGGTCGGCGCCATCAATCCGGGGATGCCGACGCGCTCGCCGCCCGCGACAAGCAGCTCGGCCAGCGCGAACGCGACGATGAGCGTGCGCTCCAGCTTGGATTCGCGCGCGGTCTTCGAGGCAAAGGCCATCGACGGCGAACGATCAGGCCAGATCCAGACCGTGTGCGAGGCCTCCCATTCGAGCTCGCGGACATAGAGATGGTCGTCACGCGCCGAGCGGCGCCAGTCGACATTCTGTGACGGCTCGCCCGACACGAAACGGCGGTATTGCCAGAAATTCTCGCCCGAGCCGGCGCGGCGCCGTCCGTGGAGACCGTGGATGACGTTGGCGGCGATGCGGCGGGCCTCGAGCACCAGACGCGGCAGCGAAGCGGCGAGCGTTCGGCTTTCGCCATCGGCACGTCGGATCGCGATGATCTCCTTCGCCGTGTGCCCGGTGTCTGCAGCCATCAACCGATCCGAGTTTTCAATTGCTTGATGACGTCAGGAATCGTGCGGCCCTCGGCGCGTGCCTGGAACGTCAACGCCATGCGGTGCTTCAGCACGGGCTCGGCGAGGTCGAGCACGTCGTCGATCGAGGGCGCGAGACGCCCGTCGATCAGCGCGCGGGCGCGCACCGCCAGCATCAGGGATTGGCTGGCGCGCGGGCCGGGGCCCCAGGCGATGAACCTGCCGGCTTCGCCGCTCTCGGCGCCCGGACGAGCCGAACGCACCAGCGAGAGAATGGCCTCGACCACGGAATCTCCGACCGGCAGGCGGCGCACCAGCCGCTGCGCTGATATCAGCGCGTCCGCACTCATCGAGCCCTTCGCCAGCGTCTCCTCGGCGCCTGTCGTCTCGAACAGGATGCGGCGCTCGGCGTCACGATCGGGATAATCGACGTCGATCTCCATCAGGAAGCGGTCGAGCTGCGCCTCGGGCAGCGGGTAGGTGCCCTCCTGCTCCAGCGGATTCTGCGTCGCGAGTACATGGAACGGCTTCGGCAGATCGTGGCGCGCGCCGGCGACCGTGATGTGCTGCTCCTGCATCGCCTGCAGCAGCGCCGACTGCGTGCGCGGTGAGGCGCGGTTGATCTCGTCGGCCATCAGCAGCTGCGCGAACACCGGACCGGAGATGAAGCGGAACGAGCGCTTGCCCGCGGTGCTCTCATCCAGCACCTCGGCGCCGAGAATGTCCGACGGCATCAGGTCGGGCGTGAACTGGATGCGCTTGGCATCGAGGCCAAGCGTGACGCCGAGCGTCTCGACCAGTTTCGTCTTGGCAAGGCCGGGCACGCCGATCAGCAGTGCGTGGCCACCGGAGAGGATGGTGACCAGCGTGTTCTCGACCACACGATCCTGGCCGAAGATCACGGATCCGATCGCGTCCTTCGCGGCGCGAATCTGAGCAGACACCTGCTCGGCCGAACGCACGACGCCGTCTTCGAGCTTCTCGACACTTTCCGCCATACGCTCGCTCCTTCAGCCTGCCACGCGGCTCATCTGCGTCGCCAGATGATCGCATCGATCTGCGTCATCGATTTCAGTCATGGGCCCCATGCTAGACTTGCAGGAAGGCCATGTATTCGTTGAATTAACCTATCCCCACCTTATCGGCTTCGGGCTATGTACGGCATCACGAAGTGGAGACCTCCCCGACGACTGGCCGGGTGGAACCGTACAGTTGCGGACACGTAGATGTACAAGGTTATGGACCAGTAGACTTGCACCAATCGTGCCAACGGACAGAGTCAGGGCAAACCATGGCGAACCAAGGGCAGAGCGCCGATCGCGGTCTCGAGGGGCTGACTGCCGCCGCCAAAACTGCTGCCAATGCCGAAGGCGCCAAAAAGGGCCTGCCCCCGGTGCATCTGTGGAATCCGCCGTTTTGCGGCGATCTCGACATCCGAATCGCATCCGATGGTACTTGGTTCTACATGGGCACCCCGATCGGCCGTCACGCGCTGGTGCGCCTGTTCTCGACCATCCTGAAGCGCGAAGGCGACAAGCATTTCCTCGTCACGCCCGTGGAGAAGGTCGGCATTCGCGTCGACGACGCGCCATTCATGGCGGTCGAGATGCTCAGAAGCGGCGAGGACAGCCGGCGCGTGCTGAGTTTCCGCACCAATGTGGACGATTGGGTCACCTGCGACGCCGCGCACCGGCTCCGCTTCGAGCAGGCCAAGGACGGCGGCTTGACGCCCTATCTGCATGTCCGCGCCGATCTCTGGGCCAAGGTCACCCGGGCGATCTATTACGATCTGGTTGACATGGGCGAGGAGCGGATGGTCGATGGCCAGCCGATGTTCGGCGTCGAATCATCGGGCGAGTTCTTCGCCATGGCCGATGCGGAGCAGGTGAGGGCCGCGCTTTGAATTTGAACAAGCCTATCCCGACCAGCGAGCCAGTCGCGTTCCGCGCTGACGAGTTCTTCGTCCGCTCCCGGGCCAAGCTCAGCTTCGACGTGCCGCCCGGGCTTTATGATCCGAACATCATCCCGGCATCAGGCGATCCCGGCACCGACAAGATGCTGGAGATCGTCGCGCGCGAGCAGCCGGTCCGCCCCGCAGCCGTGCTGATCGCGGTGGTCGATCATCCGGAGCCGACCATCCTCCTGACGCAGCGCTCTGCGCATCTCAACGACCATGCCGGCCAGATCGCCTTTCCCGGCGGCAAGATCGACGCCACCGATTCCTCGCCGCTCGACGCCGCTTTGCGCGAGGCCGAGGAGGAGGTCGGGCTGTCCCGAGACTTCGTCGAGCCGATCGGCTATCTCGATCTCTACGGCACGGCGTTCGGATTCCGCATCCTGCCGACGGTCGCCCGTGTCAGGCCGGGCTTTGAGCTCGCCATCAACCATTCCGAGGTTGATGACGCATTCGAGGTGCCGCTATCCTTCCTGATGAATCCGGTCAACCACCAGGTGCACAGCAAGGAATTCCGCGGCATGGAGCGGTTTTACTATGCGATGCCGTTTGCGGAGCGCTACATCTGGGGCGCGACGGCCGGAATGCTGCGCGTGTTGTATGAGCGGATCTATTCGTCATGATCCGGCCGGTTCTGACCGAGATCGGTATCTTCCTCATCCCCTTTGCCGTCTATGCGCTGTTCCTGGCCGCCACGAGATCCGGCCTGTTCGTGCAATCGTCCTGGCCGATCACCATCGTCGCGCGCCTGATGCTGACGGCGCTGGTGCTCGTGATCGCCGGGCTGATTGGCTTTGCGCATTTCTCCGGCGCCGCGCCGAACTCCACCTACGTTCCCGCCCATATCGAGAACGGCAAGCTCGTGCCGGGCAGAAACAGATAAGGGCCGGGCGATGAGCGCAGAGCCCATACTCGCTGGCGCGCCGTGGCTGACCGCAGGCGGGACGGCACGCGTCCTGCAACTGCTCAACGCGGACGGCGAGGAAGCGCGCGTGGTCGGCGGCACGGTCCGCAACGCGCTGCTCGGGCTGCCGCCTGGTGACGCGGATATCGCGACCACGGCGGTGCCCGAGGAGGTGGTGCGCCGCGCGAAAAGCGCAGGAATCAAGAGCGTGCCGACCGGGATCGAGCACGGCACCGTCACGCTGGTCATCGACGGCACGCCTTACGAAGTCACCACGCTGCGCGAGGACACCGAGACTTTCGGCCGCAAGGCCAAGGTGGTGTTCGGCCGCGACTGGGTCAAGGACGCCGAGCGGCGCGATTTCACGATGAACGGCCTGTCGGTCGACGCTGACGGCGTCGTTTACGACTATGTCGGCGGCATCGCGGACGCCAAAGCGCGGCGCGTGCGCTTCATCGGCGCGCCCGACCAGCGCATCGCCGAGGATTATTTGCGCATCCTGCGCTTCTTCCGCATCCATGCCGCGTTTGGCGCCGGCGAGCCCGATCGCGACGGCACGCTTGCCTGCATCCGCGGCCGTGCGGGCCTTGCGACCCTCTCGGCCGAACGCGTGCGCATGGAGATGCTGAAATTGCTGGTGACGCCAGGTGCTTCGGTCGCCGCGCTGGCCATGGCCGATGCCGGCCTGCTGCAAGCGATGATCGGTGGTGTCGCCTATACCGGGCCGCTGACCGCGATGATCGCGATCGAGCGCGCGCTCGATCTTGCGCCAAGCAGCACCCGCCGCCTCGCGGCGCTCACGGTCGCGGTCACCGAAGACGCCAGGCGTGTCGCGACGCGCTTGCGGCTCTCCAATGCCGAAACCAAGGCGCTGGATTCGATGGGCCATCGCTGGTGGCGATTCGCCGCCAAGGACGAGGCGAGTGCGCGGCGGCTGGTGTATCGGCTGGGGCCTGAGCGCTATCACGATCGCGTGTTGCTGGCCTGGGCGAGGGCGGGCGGCGATGTCACCTCCTCGCACTGGCGCGCGCTCGCCGAGCTGCCGCAGCGCTGGACTGCGCCGAAATTTCCGCTTCGCGCCGCCGACTTCATCGCGCGCGGCCTGGCGGAAGGACCCGCGCTCGGACATGTGTTGACACTTGCCGAGGACGCTTGGCTTGCGGCCGATTTTCCACTAGAGGAAGCCGCACTCGCTGCCATCGCCGATCAAGCCTGCGCACGCGCCACTCGCGAGAAAAATTGACCATCGTCTCAGGCTTCGCCGACATCTCGATTTTCCAGCTGCTGCTGGTCGCGATGATGGCGTTGTTTGCTTCGATCATCGGCGGTCTTGCCGGCTACGGCACCGGCGCGTTGATGCCGCTGGTGCTGGTGCCGCTGGTCGGCGCCGAACCGGTGGTGCCGATCATCGCGATCTCGGCGCTGTTCACCAATTCCAGCCGCGCCGTCGCCTATATCAGCTACGCCGACCGCCGTCGTGCGGCCGTCGTGCTGGCCTGTGCCGCGCTCACGACCGCGCTCGGTGCCTACGGCTACACGCGTCTCACCAATGCCGGAGCCGCGCTGGTGATCGGCACCATGCTGATCCTGAGCGTGCCGCTGCGCCGCGTGCTGCGGCGGCGCCAGGTCAAGATCGGCGACACGGGCCTGGCGGCCGGCTCGGTCGGCTATGGCGTGCTGGTCGGCGGCACGTCGGGCTCGGGCGTGATCCTGCTCTCGCTGCTGATGGCCGCGGGCCTCGAAGGCGCGGCCGTGATCGCAACCGATGCGATGATCTCGCTCGGGACGGGGTTGATCAAGATCTCGGTGTTCGGCCTCGCCGGCGCCGTCACCGCGCAGGTGCTCGCCTTCGCGCTCCTGATCGGCGGCATCGCCATCCCCGGCGCGTTCCTCGCAAAGGCCTTCGTCGAGCGGATGCCGGTGCATATCCACACGGCGATCCTCGATGTCGCCGTGATCACCGGCGGGCTGGTGATGGTCTCGGCCGCGGCAAGGCAGCTGATGGGGTAGCTGGGACTGGCGGCAGAACTGCGAATCTCGTCCGGGGACCTCGAAATCACGTAGCGCAATCCGCGCGAGGCGCTTACAGCACGTGACTGACCTCGCCTTGTCTCGTTCGCCAAGCCACCGGCTGATACATGTCCAAAATGCTCGACTATCGCCGCCTTCGCTTTATACGGGTCGTATCGGTCCGCTGGCGCAGGCGTCTGACCTTTCTGCTCGGCGGGCTCGCGGTCGGCGCCTCAGCCGTCGCTCTGGCCAGGCTCGCCGACTGGGCGCAGCAGGCATTCGCGTTGCTGCTGTCGGAATCGCGATATGCCGCCCTGCTGGTGACGCCACTGGGGTTTGCGCTGTCGGTCTACCTCACCATCAGCTTCTTTCCGAATTCGCAAGGTAGCGGCATCCCGCAGGCGATCGCCGCCCGTCAGCTCTCCGAGCACACGGCGCGCGAGAGGCTCGTCTCCATCCGCATCGCCATCGGAAAGGTGTTGCTGACGCTGCTCGGGCTGCTTTGCGGTGCTTCGGCAGGCCGGGAGGGGCCGACCGTGCAGGTCGGTGCGTCCGTCATGTTCGCGCTCGGCCGCATGTCGCCACGCCGTCAGCCGGGCCTGATCCTCGCCGGCGCCGCGGCGGGTGTTGCAGCCGCATTCAACACGCCGTTGGCCGGCATCGTGTTCGGCATCGAGGAGATGAGCCGAGCCTATGAGACCCGAACGAGCAGCCTGGTCATCGGCGCGGTGATTGCGGCGGGCCTGACCTCGTTGGCTCTGGTCGGAAACTACGATTATTTCGGCAGCAGTTCGACGATGCTGCGCAACGGCACCGACTGGCTTGCGGTGCCGTTGTGCGGCATCGCCGGTGGGCTGGCCGGTGGTGCGTTCAGCAGGCTCCTCATCGAGGTCGCGCGCGGGCTGCCCGGCCGGCTGGGGCCATTGACCAGGCAATATCCTCTGCCGTTTGCCGCGATCTGCGGCCTTGGGGTTGCCCTTTGCGGCCTGGTCTCGGGCGACATGATCTACGGCACCGGATATGCGCAAGTGAAGTCGGCCCTGGAGACCGGCATTCCGCTGCCCCAGGATTTCGGCGTGTTGAAGCTCGCTGCAACCGCGCTATCAGCGGTCAGCGGCATCCCCGGCGGAATCTTCTCGCCGTCGCTTGCCGTCGGCGCCGGCATCGGCACGAACGTCGCGCATCTGTTTTCGGGCGCCCCGCTCGGCGCGTTCATGCTGCTCGGGATGGTTTCCTATTTTGCCGGCGTCGTGCAGGCTCCCATCACCGCTTTCGTCATCGTGACCGAGATGACCGACAATCACGCCATGGTGGTGCCCCTGATGGCCGCCGCGCTGATCGCCCAGGCGACATCGCGCCTGCTGTGTCCTGAAGGAATCTACCACGCGCTGGCCAGGGGCTTCCTGCGTGCGCACACGGCAGAAGCACCTGTGTAGCGATCGCCTTCGACCCGAGCGCTGCGAAACGTCAGAGCGATGAGGCCGTGAGCTGCGTCGCTCGCATCCGTCGCGTCGTCTGTCGGGCCGGGAGTTCGCTACTCCGGAACGGCCAGGACGTTCTGCGTCCGGCCTTGGAACGAAGCTCGGCTCGTTGCTTGTCGTCGCCGTTCAAGGGCTCGGCGTCGCTTGCATGTCCTGCCCTGGGCTGAAGCCGGATGCCCCCGGCTGCCCGGAGGGCGGACTTGACGTTGCCGCCTGCGTTTCGTGGCCCGGGCTGAAGCCGGATGCGCCCGGCTGCCCGGAGGGCGGGCTTGACGTTGCCGCCTGCGTTTCGTGGCCCGGGCTGAAGCCGGATGCGCCCGGCTGCCCGGAGGGCGGGCTTGACGTTGCCGCCTGCATTTCGTGCCCCGGGCTGAGGCCGGATGCCCCCGGCTGCCCGGAGGGCGGGCTTGACGTTGCCGCCTGCATTTCGTGCCCCGGGCTGAGGCCGGATGCCCCCGGCTGCCCGGAAGCCGCGCTTGAAGTTGCCGCCTGCATTTGGTGCCCCGGGCTGAAGCCGGATGCGCCCGGATGCCCGGGGGCCGGGCTTGAAGTTGCCGCCTGCATTTGGTGCCCTGGGCTGAAACCGGATGCACCGGGATGCCCGGCATGGCTTGATGAACCATGATGCCCGGCATGTGAGTGCGAGCTCGAAAACACCGCTGAAAACGCCGCCTGTATCGCGTGTCCCAGGTGTCCTGGGCTAAGGCTCGAAGCGCCATGATTCGTTCCATGCGCGTGCGGGCTCGCAAACGCTGCTTGCATCGCGTGCCCCGGAGCTGATGCCGAACTGCCGTGGCCGACACCTCCTCCGCCGCCGTGCCCTGCACCCACGCCGCCGCCATGTCCTCCACCCATACCAGATGCACCAACGCCGGCTCCTACTCCGGCACCTGCTCCAACTCCGCCTCCGGCGCCTCCGCCACCACCACCGCCACCGCCACCACCACCGCCACCACCGCCACCACCACCGCCGCCACCAGCGAGCAGCGGTCCAGACGTTGCGATCAACAATGCGGGTATGGCGGTAACTGCAAGCAGCTTGGCTAGCTTCGTCACGATGATCTCCTTGTCGCTTTCAATTCCGCGCCGCTCACCCAGGGCAACACAACGGGGTTCGACGGCCGGTTCAACGTCGAGCGCTCGACCGAACGTTCCGCACAAAATGCGATTGAATAAGGCGGACAGGCGCGCACGCCATTTTCTGACGCGGACTGTTACCGGAACGGCACATGTTCCATTCCGTTCAGACGTGCCCGTGGCGTTGCTCTCCTCTGGCGAGCATTCGCTCAGGCAGGCGCCGAGAGATCCCGCAGGTACCTCGCAACCGTGGGAGGGCCGGTGGTTTGTTTTTGGCCCATGTCAGCCAAACCTGGCGTTCGTCCGCGTGTCGGCTAACGCCGTAAACGGGACCTCACGGAGCATCAGCAAGATCGACGCAGTTGACCCAAAGACGGCCTCGTACCCTCGCTTCCGACGCGCAGATCAATCTTGCATCTCTCCGTGCAGCTCGAACTTCGCACCATCGGTATCTTGAAATACGATGTTCACCTTCCCGCCATCGAAGGCAAGTGTCCAGGTCTGGATCTCGCTGTGTCCGAGAATTCGGCGCTCGAGAAAAAAGGTATGCTGGTTCAGCCAGCGCCCTCTGCAGGCATTGATGCCGTACGGCGCGGGCGGACTTTTGCGAAAGGTCCCATCAAGTCCCATCAGTCCGGTGAACCGCTCGATGGAGCGACCCGGCCTTTCGCTGCTGGTCGTGATCACCCACGATGAATCGGTGTCGTAGAAATTCAATGAGAAGCTTTTTGCGTGCAACGCGTTGTCTCCGAGCTGAAATGTCTTGCCCGAAATCTCCTTTGCAAACTCGGGAATACCCGCAATCGCAATTGGCTGCTCCGTTGCGGCCCGGCGGATAGCCGCATCGAGCAGTGCCTTCGCGATCGGGTCGGGAGGTAGTGGCTGGTCCGATTTGACGGCCATCGTGATGTCGTCGATGAACCGCGACACTGAATAGAATTCGTCGTCTCGCAAAACCCCCGTCATGACCGCCACAATATCGAGTCTCGGAAGCACTACGATAAGCTGCGAATGGCGGCCTCGCGCCATGTAGGCGCCTTTTTCCGGGAGCGACCACCACAGATTGGCATAATGAAAGCCGAATGAAGCCGCAATCTTTCCCTCCTGCGCCCGCTCGACCCATGCAGATGGAATGATCTGCTTACCCTCCCAAGCACCATTGTGAAGGTAGAGATAGCCGATCCTCGCCATGTCGTGGGGGTTCAGGAATAGCCCCGCTTCGCCGTCAGTCACGCCCTGCGCATCGACGCTGCCCCATTTCGCGCTGGTGATTCCAAGCGTCTCGAACAGCTCCTTCTTTGCAAAATCAAACGCGCTGAGACCCGTCGTTCTGGTGATCAGCGCTGACAGCACGTAAGGATTTCCGCTGTTGTAGTAAAAGTTGCTCCCGGGAGGGCCCGACATCGGCTGGTCAAGGACGAATTTGGTGCGGTCAGGACTTTTGTACATCCGGATGATCGTCTCATCTGGCGTATATGCCCTTTCCTGCCACGCCAGCCCCGACGTCATGTCGAGCAGGGTCTGAACGGTCATCGCGCGCTTGTTGTCGTCGACGTTCGCGACATTCTTGTCACCAAACAGATCCAGGACCGGGTGATCGACGCTGTCCAGCAGCCCATGCTGGATTTCGATCGCAGTCAGAGTGCTGACGACGCTTTTTGTCACCGATCGGAGATCATGGCTAATCCCTGCGACATAGGGCGCGTAATAGGCTTCGGCAACGATCCTTCCATGCCGGATGATCATCGCGCTGTCTTGCTTGTAGCCGCCCACATTCTCTACCAGCCGAGCTAGCATGGCCGAGTCCATCCCTTGCTCCTCCGGGGTCGACACCTTCCAGGATTTCGTCGGCCAGGGAATCTCCGGGGTGGGTTGAGCGGCAACCTCGCCAGCAAACGCGGCCGGCCCCTGGAGGCAGTGGATGGCCGCCAGCAACGCTGCCGTGATCGGGGTTTTGCGACGCATGGTTGCCTCTCTTTCGGCCTTGGGGGGTAAGAAGCTTGGGTGTTGCCGTGCGGGTCAAACTGAGTATGACGGCAACTCGTGACAAATTCTACACGCATTGGTTGCTGCAGCGAGTTTCGCAAAGGGCGGGCGCGTTTTGCGACATTGCGTCCCACGCTATCGGCACGGCGGAGGACCGGGCGATGTCGCATAGTGTGCCGTTTGCGAAGTTGCGCCGCGTCTGACGAGAGTCCGCTCACCGCGCCAGAGCAGACCAGATTTGCTCAACCCGAGTTCTTCGCAGTTTGCCCCATAACGGACTTTGGCTGCCGGGAGAATGCGCTAGGAATGCTCCTCCCGGCTTTTTTATGGGCTCAATTTTTCACGCGTTTCGCGCCCACTCAAGAGAACCTGCACCTGTGGCAGCAGCTTCCCTTACATCAATGACAGGAATTACCTCGGCATCATTCCAGTAGGAAAACTTAGAAACGAAAGAGACGATGACTGTCGGATCATTCGTCTCAACCAACACGTATCCGCCGTCCCCCATCAGGTTAGAGACGAAGGCTTGGATTGTCAGTCCGTCCTCTGTGGCGAAACAGCAGTGCCCATCTTCATCGGCCGTGGCGCGCCGCGTCGGAAGACGCTATCACCACCAAAATCCGCTACTTCTTCGATTCCACCCGCCAAGCTGTCGAACTGAGCGCACCGTCGGTGTGATACGCTTTTGAGCATCAAGCCGGCCATCTCGGCTCGCGACAGCCTTTATTTCAATGACAAGATAACCGGACCCGCAACCGGATCGGTGACCCCGATACCGCCGCCGAGGTCTTCGAGCGCATCGCGAAAAGAATTGAGAGTGGAAATCATATCCGGCCGCGCCTTGATGCACGCGTCCATGCTTTGCCACTCGGCGATAATGCAGTAGGAGCGGTCACCTGTCTTGATCATGTTGGCATGCAATAAGCCTGGCCAAGTTGCTCCAATCGTCTTGTGCGCGTCCAAAAACTCCTGATCGCGCCCCGGCTTCACTCGAAAACGCACTGCATTGAAAGCGGTCACGGTCTTCTCCCATGATACCCTGACATTCTCGAAGACGAATCGCGTCTATGTGTTCGCGTGAGTTGAAGCGCACGCATTCGCCGCTCGCCTTGTTGCGATCACGGACCGATCAGCCCGGGCCTACTGAGTCTTGATCATCTTTGCCAACTCATGGCGCAATTCCGGGCTATCTTGATGGCCGTGTACCGCGGTGGCGTGTTGAACCGCCGCTTCCAAAAGTTCCTTTTTGGAATCGGCTGAAATCGCGACCGTGCAGTTCATCTCGCTAGGATAATCTCGGCAATCCACAAACATTCTAACCATATCGACCTCCCTCATTGCGAGGTGCCATTCGCCCCGCCTGAACTGATCCCACGATCGTGCCCGCCCGCCTTAACTCCAAACCTATGAGAGCGACCGGCTTGATCGCTGCTCGGCAGCTTCAAATGATGGCAAGGGTCATTACCGTGCTCCGGCAGAGGCGTTATCGAGCGTATCACACATTGACGAGAGTGACATGCCGGCTCCGCGCCCTTTTCGCCTGTCCGGAGGCTGGTCGGGATGGTCGCTCTTGCCCGGTATTCTCGATCGGCAAGCTGCTGATCGTCATCGGCCTCCTCAGGCGTCGATGAGCACGCCACCTCCTTTGCTGTTGCGCGCGGCGCTGGCAATCAATGCGTTGGCTGCGGCCGCTGCTATCCAGCGTTCAGATCTACCTGAGGCGAGAGGGCAATATTTCGGAGCCGCTTTGCGCCGATGAAGCTTCGATACGCGGCAAGCTCTTGAAACTGGGCCAACGGCCAGATGACCGGTTCGGACTGCTGCTTGCTAAGATGTATGGCGCGGTCGGCGCCGAGATAAAGTGCGACGTGCGCGCCCCAAGGATTTTTCGTTCGATTGAACAGCAAGAGATCGAGTGGTCTCAATGCGCCCGACACCACATGGGTCTCGCTGCTGTCCTGCCATCAGTCGCTGGACCGAAACGGCGAGACTTCAAATCCGAAATGTTTGAGCAAACTGTACGCAAAGTTCTGGCAATTGGGGCTCTCGGAGATGCTTGGCAGCGTCGGCGTATTCGGATCGTGGTTTTGATCGTATCGAATGTCCCAGAAGTGCTTGGGTATCATATCCGGCGAAATGCTGTTCATTGGCTAAGTCCTTCCGGTCAGCAAAGCGCAAACTTGTCAGCTGGATCTCGCCTCCGAACAGTCTCGACCTGCTGTCCGCATACCCGCCTGCAGTTGCGATCACATCCAAATCCGGCAAGCCTTCGCGCAGTGGCGTGCGTGGCATGATCGGGTGCCCTGTGGAAGCAATCATGGGCTGAACAAGCTGTGAAGAAACCGCTCCTTCTCGCCGGGCGCATAACCCTGGCAAGCGCCGAAATATGGTTCAGGCTCGTCGCAGGACGGGGTGGATCGGACCTGGCCCGGCGGCCGAGTTGGCGCGTAGGCAAAGCTCGATGCTGGACCCGGCGTGACCAGGCGCTGCTGGGAGCCAACGGCGGCGTGCCGGTGGGGATGATGCACCGGCGCCGCGTTCGCAACGCCCGACAACGCGATCAAAACGCTCAAAGCCAAAATGGAACGCATCGCTCGATCTCCGGACGCCGCAATCTCGCTAGATAACCCTCGGCCGCAAAGCCCCAACGTATCCCGGCTTCACGACCGCTCACATCCCCGGCATCACCCTGCTTTTCGACCAGCAGCGAAGCAGCGGCGCACGGTGCTGCGCTCCGCTCAGTGAGCATGGCAGACGAGATATACTCCGTTTGACATACCCCTTTTGATCCATTCGCAGTGTGACCAGAGCGGACGCTCGACATTGAGACGAGGTGGCCGTGATGGTACGTGTCCAACCACATCATTCCTGTGAGTGATGGGGCGGGCGACCAGGCTTACGGACTGCCGCCCACCGTTTGGAAATTGGAATACTTGAGGCCCCTGGCTCCGCCTCCGGACGCTTTTCAAAGTCGGCCGGGAAATGTCATGGACGTCATTTCCCTCCGTTCTTCCCCTTGACTCGGAGGCGGGCTCTTTCTGTCGAACTCCAAGAAAGAGCGTTTCGCCATGTCTGTTCTGATAGGCCGGCCCCATCGCAGGGCAAGCAATGATCGCAGAGCAGGTCATGATCGTTCGATCGCCGGACGGATGTGTCGTTACGTCGTGGCTCCCCTGATATGTGCAGCTTGCACTGTTTCATTCGCGGGCACCGCTTCGGCTCAATGCGCAGCTCGCGATGTATTGCAGAACCAGCTGAAGTTCAGGACCAGCGCGACCCTAACGTCCCAACGGCCTATCAAGTCCGCCCGCGATATCCCCGCATGGAAGACGATTACAATCGGCAGCTTCGCCGACTCGATAACGCTGCGCGATGCACTGGATGCCAAGGGCTGCAGTGTCGGTGGTCAGGCCGCCGAAATCCTGGCGCGGCCGGCGTTCACCGTCAGCTCTCAAAAAACGGATGTAGAGCTTGTCAGCGTATCGCCGGCCCAGCTCGGATTCACGTCCGATAGGGTGCCCTTGGCAAACATTTACGCGCGCGCTCGATCGCTCGGCCTTGAACTTGCTGCGGCCGAGGTCGGCCCGCAATTGCGCATCCAGTATGTCGATCAGCCCATGGGTGAATTTCTCACCATCGGAATGGAGCCGATCAGGACGTGGGGTGGCGATCTCATCATTCTGAATGTGGCAAATGGCGGAGCCGGACTGATCCTCATCGGCCAAGACGGCAGAGCCGGAGCGGATATACCAGCAGCAACTCGTTTCGTTTTCACCCGGCCGCATCACCCCGCACCGGGTCTCGAGCTCGTCGAGAAGTCCGGAACATCGCTGCTGCCGGTAGGTGATTGGTAGTCTGCAATCGGGCCCATCGCTTCCGTTGAAGCGGTGGCCGGAGACCGTTCGCGGGAGAGGCCTCCATCGCCAACATCCGAGGATGACATCATGCGCCTGTTTTGCCCGACGGGTCAACGCTTCTTCGAAAAATCCGCAGGCCGTCGGGATTGCGGCAGCGCGCTACTGTGCATGGGGTCGTTTTCGAGAATTCAGTCCGGCACGAGCTCTGTCAGCGAGCGGATGATGCGGTCGGGCCTGACGGTCGAGCCTTCGGGCAGGCCGTCGCCATGCGCGTCGAGCCAGATCGCATAGATGCCGAGGCGCTGCGGCGTCACGACTTCCCACTCCAGATTGTCGCCGATCATCCAGGTGTCCGCAGGTGTGACGCCGAGCGCCTCCATCGCGTGCAGATAGGCGCGCTCCTCGGGCTTGCCGAAGCCGTGCTCACCCTCGATCTGGATGTGGTCGAAGCGATGGGTCAACTCGAAGCGCTCGACCTTGGCGCGCTGCATGTCGGCAGCGCCGTTGGTGACCAGCGCGAGCTTGACGCCATGGGCCTTGAATGCGTCGATCGCATCATGCGCGCCGGGGAAGACGAAGATCGCCTCCTCGCGGTAGCTGGTGAAGCGGTCGGCGACGCGGTCGGCGAGATTGTCGGACAGGGCGTGATGGCCGCGTGCGGCGAGCGCGGCAAAACCGCCGCGCACCGTGAGCCGCCGCGCCTCGCCGAGCTTCATCCGCCAGATCGGCTCGGCGGTCGACCAGAACTGCCGCGCATAGGCCAGCACGGCTGTGGCGACCAGCGCCGGCGGCAGCGGCGCGAGCTCTTCGGCGAATTCTTCCGCGATCGTGTTCCAGGCGATCTCGGGCCGGCCATAGGCCGACAGGATGGTGTCGTCCATGTCGATCAGCATCGCGCGGGGGAGGGGCTTCGCCGTCATGGCCATTTCACCTCGGGCGGCAGCGACGACAGGATGGAGTCCACATTGCCGCCGGTCTTGAGCCCGAAGATCGTGCCGCGGTCATAGAGCAGGTTGAACTCGACATAGCGGCCGCGGCGGATCAGCTGCTCCTCGCGGTCCTCGGCGGTCCAGCTTGTCGCGAAATTGCGGCGCACGATGTCGGGATAGATTTTCAGGAAGGCGCGGCCGACATCCTGGGTGAAGGCGAGGTCGGCATCCCAGTCGCCGCTGTCGTGCCAGTCGTAGAAGATGCCGCCGACGCCGCGCGCCTCTTTCCGATGCGGCAGATAAAAATACTCGTCGCACCACTTCTTGTACTTGTCGTAATCGGCAACGCCGTTCGGACCCGTACAGGCTTCCTTCATCGCGGCGTGGAAGGCGAGCGTGTCCGAATCCTCCTGCGTGCGGCGGCGGTCGAGCACCGGGGTCAGGTCTGCACCGCCGCCGAACCACGCCTTGGTGGTGACGACGAAGCGGGTGTTCATGTGCACGGCCGGCACATGCGGATTGCGCAGGTGCGCGATCAGCGAGATGCCGGAAGCCCAGAACCGCGGGTCTTCGGCCGCGCCCGGGATCTGCGCACGAAACTCGGGCGCGAATTCGCCGTGCACCGTCGAGCAGTGCACGCCGACCTTCTCGAACAGGCGGCCCGACATCATCGACATCACGCCGCCGCCACCGGCTGCGCCGGAGTGGTCGGTGCGCTGCCATGGCCTGCGCGCGAAGCGGCCTGACACGCCGGGATAGAGGCTTTCCGGCGCGTCGTCCTCGAGCCGCTCGAAGCTCGCGCAGATGTCGTCGCGCAGATGCTCGAACCAGTTCCGGGCGCGGGCTTTGCGGTCTTCGATGACGGTCGGGTCGATTGCCGATGTCATGTCGTTAGCCTTGCGGACCGTAATAGGTGCAGCTCTCGTTGCAGCTGTCGCGGTGGATGCTGACGCGGGTGAGCTTGCCGACATGCGCGAGCCGCTCCCAGACGAAGCGCGACAGGTTCTCCAGCGTCGGTGCGCCCAGCGCCTCGATCTTGTTGAGGAACTTGTGGTCGAGCATCAAGCGCACGTCCTCGATGGACCGCTGGAGCAGGCCGAGATCGACCACCATGCCGGTCGCAGGGTCCGGCATGCCGCGCACCGTCACCTCGGCGCGGAAGGAGTGGCCGTGGATCTCTTCGCTCGCCTCACCAAAGGTCGTTCCCTTCAGCGTATGCGCCGCCTCGAAGCGGAACTGTTTCGTCAATTCCCACATCTGTCCGTTCAGTCCTATCTTATGCCGAGCGATTTATGCGTCTGCACGCTCAGCCGCCATTGCGGATGGCGCAGACAATAGTCGATCGCGCGCGCGGTGTTCTCGATGACCTCCGGCCCGTCCATCGGCTGCAGCGAGAACCGCTCGAAGGCGAGGCTCTCGAACGTCTCGGGCGCGGCGAGGGCCTGCGGATAGACCAGCTTGAGTTCGTGTCCCCGGCGCAAGACCAACTCGCTGCCGCCCTTGGGGCTGACGCAGATCCAGTCGAGCCCCTCAGGCGGGATAACCGTGCCATTGGTCTCGACGCCGATCTCGAAGCCGCGGGCGTGCAGCGCCGCGACCAGGGCGTCATCGACCTGCAGCAGCGGCTCGCCCCCGGTCAGCACCACATAGCGGTTGGCGGCGGTTGCGGTCCATTGCGCGGCGATGGTGTCGGCGAGTTCCACGGCCGAGGCGTAGCGGCCGCCGAGCGTGCCGTCGGTGCCGACGAAATCCGTGTCGCAGAACTGACATGTCGCGCTGGCGCGATCGGCCTCGCGGCCGCTCCAGAGGTTGCAGCCGGCAAACCGGCAAAACACCGATGCGCGCCCGGCATGGGCGCCTTCGCCTTGCAAGGTCAGGAAGATTTCCTTGACCGCGTAACTCACTGGCCTCTCCTCGTCATCTCTAAAGGTGCGGGTTCCGGACCTGCCGGAGCGCCTCGCCCGCGGCCATCGCTGCGGTCATGGCGACATTGAGCGACCGCAACCCTTCGGCGATCGGGATCACCAGTCGCGCATCCGCAGCCTCGACCACCGCGTCGGTGACGCCGGCGCTCTCGCGCCCGAATAGCAGGATGTCCGACGTCTGGTAACGGAAATCGCGGTAGTCCGTGGCGCCTTTGGTGGTGAACAGCAGCAGGCGGGCGCCCTGGCTTTCCCGCCATGCCTCGAATTTCGCCCAGGAATCGTGGCGGGCAATACTGACATGGTCGAGGTAGTCCATTCCCGCCCGGCGGAAATGCCGGTCGGAGACCGGAAAGCCGGCCGGTTCGATGATGTGGGCGGCGATTCCCAGACAAGCGCACAGGCGAAGAATCGTACCGGTGTTCTGGGGGATGTCGGGTTGGAAAAGTGCGATCTGCATGGGCGTTACGGGGTTGGTTGTGGGCCGGAAATGTCTCAATAAAACATCGCTGGCCGCGGAATTCGTGCATTGCACGCTCCCGCGCCGTTAGCGGGCTTGCGCTCGCCCTGCAAGGGTGCCAATAGAACGATTCTGGACTGCTGTTTTCGCCTTGTTCTGGCGGCGACAAGTGAAGTTCTGCCGCCGCGGGGGGCCGCGGGCGCCGGCAGACTGTTCCGGGGACCTTGGGGGCCTCTGGGGTGGTTCCACCGGCTGCATAAGAAGAAAGGGTTGGAATCGTGACGACAGCGTCTTCGGCGGACCATCCGACACGCCGTGATTTCTTATTCGTTGCAACGGGGGCAGCCGCAGCAGTAGGGGGCGCCGCCGCGCTCTGGCCCTTCATTTCGCAAATGAATCCGGACGCCTCGACCATCGCCGCGGGTGCGCCGATCGAGGTCGATCTGAGCCCGGTTGCCGAGGGGCAGGACATCAAGGTGTTCTGGCGCGGCAAGCCGATCTACATCAGCCATCGCACCAAGAAGCAGATCGACGAGGCGCGCGCCGTTCCTGTGGCGAGCCTGCCCGATCCGCAGTCCGACGAGGCCCGGGTCAAGTCAGGGCACGATCAGTGGCTGGTCGTGATCGGCATCTGCACCCATCTCGGCTGCATCCCGATCGCCCATGAAGGCAATTACGACGGGTTCTTCTGTCCCTGCCATGGTTCGCAGTACGATTCGTCCGGCCGCATCCGCCAGGGGCCCGCGCCAGCGAACCTGGCCGTGCCGCCGTACACTTTCGTTTCGGACACCAAAATCCAGATCGGCTGAGCTTCGGACCCGCGTCCGAAGCCTCGAACCGTCTCGTCGTTTTATTTCCTCAGGATCGCATCATGAGCGGACCATCCGACTACCAGCCGAGCAATCCGGCACTGCAATGGATCGAGCGGCGCCTGCCGATCTTTGGTCTCGTCCATTCCTCCTTCGTCGTCTATCCCACCCCGCGCAACCTGAACTATTGGTGGACCTTCGGCGCCATCCTGTCCTTCATGCTGGGGATGCAGATCCTGACCGGCGTGATCCTGGCGATGCACTACACGCCGCATGCCGATCTCGCCTTCAAGTCGGTGGAACTGATCGTCCGTGACGTGAACTATGGCTGGCTGCTGCGCAACATGCATGCGGTCGGCGCGTCGATGTTCTTCTTCGCGGTCTACGTCCACATGCTGCGCGGCCTCTATTACGGTTCCTACAAGGAGCCGCGCGAGGTGCTCTGGATCCTCGGCGTCATCATTTACCTCTTGATGATGGCAACCGGCTTCATGGGCTACGTGCTTCCCTGGGGCCAGATGAGCTTCTGGGGCGCCACCGTCATCACCAATCTGTTCTCGGCCATTCCTTACGTCGGCGAGAGTATCGTGACCCTGCTGTGGGGTGGCTATTCGGTTGGAAATCCGACGCTGAACCGCTTCTTCTCGCTGCACTATCTGCTGCCATTCCTGATCGCGGGCGTCGTCGTGCTCCACGTCTGGGCACTGCACGTCGCCGGCCAGAACAATCCTGACGGCGTCGAGCCGAAGACGGAAAAGGACACGGTGCCGTTCACGCCGCACGCGACCATCAAGGATGGCTTCGGCGTCGCCTGCTTCCTGCTGCTCTACGCCTGGTTCATCTTCTACATGCCGAACTATCTCGGCGATGCCGACAACTACATTCCGGCGAACCCCGGCGTGACGCCGCCGCACATCGTGCCGGAATGGTATTACCTGCCGTTCTACGCGATCCTGCGCTCGATTCCGAACAAGCTCGCGGGCGTGATCGCGATGTTCTCGGCGATCATCATCCTGTGCTTCCTGCCCTGGCTGGACAGCGCGAGGACGCGTTCGTCGAAGTATCGTCCGCTCGCCAAGCAGTTCTTCTGGATCTTCGTCGTGGTCTGCATCCTGCTCGGCTATCTCGGTGCGCAGCCGCCGGAAGGCATCTACGTGATCGCCGGCCGGGTCCTGACGGTCTGCTACTTCGCCTACTTCCTGATCGTGCTGCCGCTGCTGTCGCGCATCGAGACGCCGCGGCCGGTGCCGAACTCGATCTCGGAAGCGATCCTTGCCAGGAGCGGCAAGGCCGTCGCCTCGATCGCGGTCGCGCTCGTCGCTGCCGGTACGCTGTTCGTCGGCACCGTGCAGGACGCCCGCGCCGAGGAAGGCGGCACCAAGCCGCCGGGCAACAATTGGTCGTTCGCAGGCCCGTTCGGCCACTATGACCGTGGTGCACTCCAGCGCGGCCTGAAGGTCTACAAGGAAGTCTGCTCGAACTGCCACGCGCTGTCTTACGTCGCCTTCCGCAACCTCGCGGAAGCCGGTGGTCCCGGCTATTCGGAGGCGCAAGCAGCGGCGTTTGCCTCCGACTACAAGATCAAGGACGGTCCGAACGATCAGGGCGAGATGTTCGAGCGCCCGGGCCGGCCGGCCGACTACTTCCCCTCGCCGTTCCCGAACGAGCAGGCGGCTCGTGCGGCGAACGGTGGCGCGGCGCCGCCCGACCTGTCGCTGATCACCAAGGCGCGTTCCTATGGCCGCGGCTTCCCGATGTTCATCGTCGACTTCTTCAGCCAGTATCAGGAGCAGGGCCCAGACTACGTCGCCGCCGTGCTCCAGGGCTTCGAGGACAAGGTGCCGGAAGGCGTGACCATCCCGGAAGGCTCGTATTACAACAAGTACTTCCCGGGCCACGCCATCAAGATGCCGAAGCCGCTCAGCGACGGCCAGGTGACCTACGATGACGGCTCGCCGGCGACGGTTGCGCAGTACGCTCACGACGTCACCACGTTCCTGATGTGGACCGCCGAGCCGCACATGGAAGCGCGCAAGCGCCTCGGCCTCCAGGTGTTCGTGTTCCTGATCCTGTTCGCGTTCCTGATGTACTTCACCAAGAAGAAGGTCTGGGCCGACTCGCACTGAGCGGCCGGACGCGAAACGAGAATGAAGGAGCCCCCGCAAGGGGGCTTTTTTATTGGACACGCGCGTGTGTTGTTCGATGCGATTGCCTATCGCGTGCCCAGCCGCCAAAGTACCGCCAGCCTCTCCCTCACAAACCATCGGAGGACACCATGGGAACCACGATCACCTTCAAGCGTCCGGACGGCAAGGATGCCTCGGGCTATCTCGCCAACGCCGCACGCGGCAACGCGCCGGGCGTGGTCGTGATCCAGGAATGGTGGGGCCTGTCGGAGCAGATCAAGGGCCTGTGCGACCGCTTCGCGCTTGCCGGCTTCGACGCGTTGGCGCCCGATCTCTACAAGGGCAAGGTGGTGCCGTATCACGATACGGATGCAGCCGGCAAAGAGATGAACTCGCTCGACTTCATGGACGCCACCACGCAGACGGTGCGCGGCGCTACGCAATACCTGTCGCGCAACGGCGCCAAGGTCGGGCTGACAGGCTTCTGCCTCGGCGGCGCCGTCACCATCATCGGCGCGGTGCATGTACCGGAGCTTGCCGCCGGTGTCGTGTTCTATGGCATTCCGCCGGAGCAGGCGGCCAAGCCCGCCGACGTCAAGATCCCGCTCCAGGCCCACTTTGCCAACAAGGACGATTGGTGCACGCCGGAGCTGGTCGACGGCTTCGAGAAGGCCATGAAGGCCGCCGGCAAGTCGCTGGAGCTGTTCCGCTATGACGCCGAGCACGCCTTCGTCAACGAGCAACGCCAGGCCGTGCATGACCGCGAAGCCGCCGAGCTCGCCTGGGGTCGGGCGACGGAGTTTCTCAGGAAGCATCTGGGTTAACCGCCCTTGGCCGTGATGCGGGGAGCTGCCCTTGACGCAGCCCCCGCGCCATGGTGAGTATCCGCCCATGAGCACCGCAGCCCGCCCATCCCGTCGTTGGTGGCGCACCTCCTAAGAGGTGGCCGGTGCGATTTATTCTCCTAAAATCGTCTGAGGTCGCCGGCACAGCGCGGCGGCCTGATCGTTTGTCCTGTGTGGCGTTCCCTCGGCAAGTTTCGTAAGAGGACCCCATGAACAGGACAGTCTTTGCTCTTCCGCCCAGAAGCGACTACGTCACCCGGGGGGGTCTTGCGATCACCCGCGTGGCCGAGCAGTTCACCGGTCACGCCGACCGGCTCGACGATCTCATCAACCTGCTCGACCGCCGCCGTGGCGTGGTATTGTCCTCGGGCACGACCGTGCCGGGCCGCTACGAGAGCTTTGACCTCGGCTTCTCCGATCCCCCGCTCAAGCTCGAGACCGTTGGCACCAATTTCAGGCTGGAAGCGCTGAATGCGCGCGGCGAGGTGCTGATCGCCTTCCTCGCTGACGTCCTGCGCGAACCCTGCGTCGTGATCTCCGAGAAATCAGCCGCGCGCCTTGCCGGTCGCATCATCCGTGGTGATGCGCCGGTCGAGGAAGATCAGCGCACGCGTCGCGCGAGCGTGATGTCGCTGGTGCGCGACATCATTGCCGCCTTCTCGGCCAATGACGACGGGCTGCTCGGTCTGTTCGGCGCCTTCGCCTATGACCTCGTCTTCCAGATCGAGGATCTCGTGCAGAAGCGTCCGCGCGAAAATGACCAGCGCGACATTGTGCTCTATGTCCCGGATCGCCTGCTCGCCTATGACCGCGCCACCGGGCGTGGCGTCGCGCTCTCCTACGATTTCGCCTGGAAAGGGAAGTCGACCGAAGGCCTGCCGCGCGAGACAGCAGAGAGCCCGTATGTGAAGACGGATCGCCAGGGTTTTGCCGATCACGCGCCCGGCGAATATCAGGCCACCGTCGAGACCGCGCGCGCGGCCTTTGCCCGCGGCGATCTGTTCGAAGCGGTGCCGGGCCAGCTCTTCGCCGAGCCCTGCGAGCGCTCGCCGGCCGAAGTGTTTCAGCGCCTCTGCGTCATCAACCCGTCGCCCTATGGCGCGCTGATGAATCTGGGCGAGGGCGAATTCCTCGTCTCCGCTTCGCCGGAAATGTTCGTGCGCTCCGACGGGCGCCGCGTCGAGACCTGCCCGATATCAGGGACGATCGCGCGCGGCACAGATGCAATTGGCGATGCCGAGCAGATCCGCCAGCTGCTGAACTCGGAGAAGGACGAGTTCGAGCTCAACATGTGCACGGACGTCGACCGCAACGACAAGGCGCGCGTCTGCGTCCCCGGCACGATCAAGGTGCTGGCGCGACGGCAGATCGAGACCTACTCGAAGCTCTTCCACACCGTCGATCATGTCGAGGGCATGCTGCGCCCCGGCTTCGACGCGCTTGATGCGTTCCTCACCCATGCCTGGGCGGTGACGGTGACTGGCGCGCCCAAGCTTTGGGCGATGCAGTTCGTCGAGGATCACGAACGTTCGCCGCGGCGCTGGTACGCCGGCGCGATCGGCGCCGTGAACTTCGACGGCAGCATCAATACCGGTCTCACCATCCGCACCATCCGCATGAAGGATGGTCTGGCCGAGGTGCGCGTCGGCGCCACCTGTCTGTTCGATTCCGATCCGGCTGCCGAGGACCGGGAATGCCAGGTCAAGGCGGCAGCGCTGTTCCAGGCACTGCGCGGCGACCCGCCGAAACCGCTGTCGGCGTTTGCGCCTGACGCCACCGGTTCGGGCAAGCGCGTGCTGCTGATCGATCACGACGACAGCTTCGTGCACATGCTCGCCGATTACTTCCGCCAGGTCGGCGCCGAAGTCACCGTGGTCCGCTATGTGCATGCGCTCGCCATGCTCAAGCAGAAGAGGTGGGATTTGCTGGTGTTGTCGCCAGGGCCGGGCCGCCCGGAGGATTTCGGGATCAAGAAAACCATCGACGCGGCGCTGGAGAACAAGCTACCGGTGTTCGGCGTGTGTCTGGGCGTGCAAGCGATCGGCGAATATTTCGGCGGCGAGCTCGGCCAGCTCACCCATCCGGCGCACGGAAGGCCGTCGCGGGTCCAGGTGCGGGGCGGACGGCTGATGCGCAATCTGCCGAACGAGATCGTCATCGGCCGCTATCACTCGCTGTTCGTCGAGCGCGACAGCATGCCTGATGTGCTCAACGTCACCGCCAGCACCGAGGACGGTGTTGCCATGGCGCTGGAGCACAAGACCCTGCCGGTCGCCGGCGTGCAATTCCACCCGGAATCGCTGATGTCGCTCGGCGGCGAGGTGGGCTTGCGAATTGTCGAGAATGCGTTCCGGCTGGATGCGCCGGTCAATTGAGAGGCACCAATGACCTTTGAGCACGATTTGAAGGCGAGCGTCCGCACCATCGCCGATTATCCCAAGCCGGGGATCATGTTCCGCGACATCACGACGTTGCTCGCGGATGCGCGCGCCTTCCGTCGTGCGGTCGACGAGCTGGTCAATCCGTGGGCCGGCAACAAGATCGACAAGGTTGCCGGCATGGAGGCGCGCGGCTTCATCATCGGCGGCGCCGTGGCGCATCAGCTCTCGGCCGGCTTCGTGCCGATCCGCAAGAAAGGGAAGCTGCCGCACACCACCGTGCGGATCGCTTATTCGCTCGAATACGGCATCGACGAGATGGAGATGCACATCGACGCGATCCAGCCCGGCGAGCGCGTCATCCTCGTCGACGATCTCATTGCCACCGGCGGCACCGCGGAAGGCGCGGTGAAGCTGCTGCGCCAGATCGGCGCCAATGTCGTGGCCGCCTGCTTCATCATCGACCTGCCCGACCTCGGCGGCGCCGCCAAGCTGCGCGCCATGGACGTGCCGGTGCGCACGCTGATGACGTTCGAAGGGCATTGAGAAATCGTGGCGATCGCCGATCGCTTCGGCCTTCAGCTCGGCCCGCCAGTTGTGCCCTGCGTTGCTTCAGCAGCGCGTTCCTGAGATAACCGCTCTCCTCGTCCTCCAGACGCTCGCATTGGCCGAATGTCGGGCCGGCCTTGCCATGGGCGTTTCAGGCGGCCTGGAGGCTGCGCGAGGGACGGTCGGTGTAAATATCACCCGGATAAAATATTCAGGGCCGCTGCAGGATCAGGCTGAGCTCGAGCTCGCGGAAGGCGAGGTAATTCCGCCGGATCCACTGGTGCAACTCGGTCGAGGAATCCTTCTCCTGGCGCAGATAGCCGGTGAAGGAGAAGCTCAGGCGGTCGATATAGGTTTTGAGGAAGCCGGGCAGCGCGGGCAGGCGGAACAGGCGGCCGCCTTCCATCGCGGGTGGCAGCTCGCCGCGAATGACGAACTCGTTGTCGACGGTGATCAGGTTCATCCGCGGGATCTGCCCGCGCAGCATCTCATGGGCGCGGGCCGAGACGCGGTCGGTTTCGGCGACGAACAGGATCTGAGGCGCGACATGCCGGCGCGCCGCCTCCTTCAGCAGGCCGATCTCGTCCGTCATCTTGAAGAACTCGTCGAAGGCGTGGAAGCCGAGGTCGATGACCTTGGCGAGACCGTCATCGACGATGACGCGGTCCATCAGCTGCATCTTGCCGTAGGTATCGATCACATCAGCGGTTTCAGTGACCTTCGGCAGGTAATCGAGCAGCGACGGCTCCTTCAGATTGACGTCGAAGGCGGCGACGTTGCCGTTCTTGAGCAGCAGGAATTCACTCAATAGCCGCGCCAGCAGCGTCTTGCCGACCTGCGGGCGGGGCGAGCAGATGATGTAAACGGGTGTCGCTGGCATCGGCTGCTATATCAGGCCAAGTCACCGCCCAATCCAGCCGTATCAGCCCGGCCTTCGCAACTATTTTTCGCTGTTGCGGGTGACGGGTTTCGAGCCGACGATGTCGGTGAGGCGGATGCGGTCGAATTCGCTCCAGACGTTGGCCAGCCAGTGCCGGACATAGCCGCGCAGCACGAAGGAGTAGTTCGCTGCCTCGTCCTGGATGCCCTTGTTGGCGACGAATTTCAGGAACGGCACCGAGGACACCTCGACCTGTTCATAGGCCATTTCGTTGAGCTTCGGAATGGTCAGCTCGGTCGCGTCCTTGATGCGGTGGAAGTAGGAATTGTAGGTCGCCTGGTCCCACTGGAAGAACTGGGTGTCGTTGATGAAGTTCTTCACCAGGAAATATTTCGCACCGGACATGAAGCCGGCCGTCTCCGCGATTTCCTCGAGCGAGGCGATCGAGGGTCCGAGGATGTGGAACACGGCGAAAGTGATCTGCCCGGCTTTGGCGGCGTCGAGGAAGCCGATGTCGCGCAGCGAGGCGAGCGCGGGCGAGAGCAGGCCGGCGCGCACGTCGATCACGGTGACGGAAGGGCTGACAGCGTTGAGCGTGTCAAAGATCTTCATCTGGTCCGCGGTCGTCGTCATGTCGACGATCTCGGTGATGTCAGGGTGGAAGCGTTTCAGCGTTCCCCGCGGCGACTCCGTATCGAAGGCGCGCGTCGGCACGTTGTTGGCGGAAAAATAATCGAGCAAGGTACGTGACACCGTGGTCTTGCCGACCCCGCCCTTGTCCGCGCCCACCACCACCACTGCCGGCTTTGCCATCGCTGTCCCCTCACGCGCCCCCGATCGCGAGATTGCAATCGGCCGGGCCCAAATCGGTGTCCCGAGTCTGCTGTTGGGCGCGAACATGGCAGAAACAAGGGAGAATTCAAATCCTGCGGCACGCAGTAGCTGCAATTCCCGGAGTTTTTCTCGGGCGCTGTGATTTCGCTGCAAATTGCAGAAGATTCACGCTCAGTGGCGACCCCAAGGACCCATGGTGTTGCTGGAAGGATTGCCGAACGGATTGCCGGCCGCAGTTCCGGAAGCGCCCGGCGCCGGCACGGGCGGTGGCGTGGCCCGGCTGCCTGCATCGTTCCACGGTCCCTGTGGCAGCGGCGGCGGGGCGTCCCGTTGATCGGCCTGCGCCTCCGATTGACCCGCGGCGGACTGTTCCGTCTCATCGTCATCGGATGGCGGTGGCAGCGGACCGGGATCATGGCCGCCGGCGAATTTGACCAGCGCGTCGACGCGGGACTGCACCGACGGGTGGGTCGCGAACAGATCCGAAAAGCCTTCGCGCGGATTGTCCAGGCACATCTCCATCACCGCGGAGGTCGCGCCCGGTAGTTCGCCACGGCCTTCGATCTTGCGCAGCGCGGAGATCATGGCGTCAGGGTTTTTGGTCAGCTCGACCGCCCCCGCATCGGCGAGATATTCGCGCGAGCGCGACAGCGCGAGCTTGACCACCTGCGATACGAGCCAGGCCACCACGATCAGCACGACGGCGATGATGATCACGATGATCGCGCCGCCGCCGGAATTCTTGTTGTCGTTCGACGACGAGGACGAGCGGGACGACGATGAGGAGGAAGAACCTGACGACCACGAGCCGCCGCCGGAGCTCCAGCTCAGATTGGTGAACAGGCGGAAGAACAATTCGCCGAAGAAGCCGACCACGCCGGCGATAATCACGGCGACCACCATCAGCTGCACGTCGCCGTTCCTGATGTGGGTCAGCTCGTGGCCGAGCACCGCCTCGATCTCCTGGTCGTTCAGCGCCTTCAGGAGGCCTGTGGTGACGGTGACGGCATATTGCCGCGGATTGAGGCCGGTCGCGAAAGCGTTCAGCGCCGGAGAGTCCATGATCTTCAGCTTCGGCATGGTGATGCCGCGCGAGATGCAGAGATTTTCCAGCAGATTGTAGAGCCGCGGCTCCTCCTGCCTGGTCACGTCACGGCCGCCGGTCACCGCGTCGATCATCGACTGGTGGAAGAAATAGGCGATGACGATCCAGGCGATCGCGCCAGCCGTCGCAAAGGGGAGGGCGACGATGAGGTCGTGGAAGGCGCGGCTCAGATAATAGGCGACGGTCTGGTTGCCGTTGATGACGACCTCGGCGACCAATGCGCCGGCATAAACCAGCACATAGACCAGCGCGAACAGGCCGGCGAGCAGCAGCATCGAACGTAACTTGTTCGAGGCGATGTGCGTGTAGAGACCATACGCGGCCATGACGCGTTGTCCTGCCGGCCGATCGGCTCAGATCAGAATTTCACCTGGGGCGCAGCCTCGACTTCGGTGCGGCTGGCGCCGAGATCGAAGAAGTCCTTCCTGGTGAAGCCGAACATTCCGGCGAACAGCGCGGCCGGCATCTGCTGGATGCCGGTGTTGTATTCCTGGACCGCGTTGTTGAAGAAACGGCGGCTCGCCGCGATCTTGTTCTCGAGGTCGGAGAGCTCGGATGCGAGCTGCTGGAAATTGGCGTTGGCCTTGAGGTCGGGATAGGCCTCCGACAGCGCGATCAGCCGCCCCAGCGCGCCGGAGAGCTGGTTCTCCGCGGCGGACACCTGCGCCGGCCCTTGTGCCGACATCGCCGAATTGCGCGCCTTGATGACGTCGTCGAGCGTGCCGCGCTCGTGCGCCGCATAACCCTTCACCGTCTCGACCAGGTTCGGAATCAGGTCATGACGCTGCTTGAGTTGGACGTCGACATCGGCAAAGGCCTGGCCGACGCGCTGTCCCAGCGCCACCAGCCGGTTGTAGGCGCTGAAGGCGAACAGCACGAGGACGACGATGACGCCGAGAACGATCCAGCCGGTCGACATGGAGAACTCCTGGAAGGAAATTGGAGCGGACAGCCTAAACTAAAATGGGCCCGGGAAGAGCCCCGCGCGGAGGGAAGGTAAGACTTGGTCGGGTCGGGCGCCATCCGAGTTCAAGGGAAAAGCGGGCAACGACGTTAACTTTCGGACAGGACGGCGCCGCCCCAGCGCCACCGCCGTGCGCCCGCATAGGCAGCCTTGTCGCGCCGCGGGACCTTGGCGAGTTCGACACCGTGGCCGGTGCAGAGTTTTGCCGTGATCTCGGCCTTGCCGACATCGGGCGGCGCCAGCACGCGTGCGGCGCGGATTGCCGGCGCGGAGCGAGTCAGCGCGACATAGATGAAGCGCTCGTCCTCGAACGGCACCTCGGCGCCCTTGATCTGGCGATGCGCCTGCGAGCGCGGCAGGCGCTGATTGAAATGGCACCAGTCGGGCGCGACGAGCGGGCAGGGCTTTTCGTGCGGGCAGGGCGCCGCGACATGGGCGCCTGCCGCGATCAGGTGTTGGCGCAGCGCGAGGATGCGGGCATAGCCGGCGGGCGTGCCGGGCTCGATCACGACCAACGCGTGGCGCGCTTTGGCCCACATTGTCTCCGTAAGCTTGCGCTGGTCGCTCTCGCCGAGCTCGCCGATGACGTAGCTCGCGACGACGAGATCGGCTTGCGAGGCCTCGGCGAGGCTCGTGACTGCATCGCCGGGCAGATAGCGGCAATCCGACAGGCGCGTGCTGTCCTGCGCGAGTTCGAGCGCGAGCCGGCTCAGTGTGGCGTTGGCGTCGAGCAGGGTGAAATCCCGCAGCGACGAAAACGCCTCTGCGGCAGCCCAGCTTGCGGTGCCCGGACCCGCGCCGACGTCGAGCAGGGTTTCCGGCGCGAAGTCTGGCGCGATTTCGGCGAACGCGCTCAGGCTTGCGGCGACGGCGGCGTAGGTTGCCGGCATCCGCGCCAGCGCATAAGCGAGGGCATCAGCTTCGGACTTGATCGTGCCGGAGCCGCCACCGGCGCGATAGGTGGTCGAGATTTTCTGCGAGCGCTGCGCAGCGTCGTTGCGCGAAAAACCCTGCAGCCTGGCCTCGAGCGCGGCCTTGAGTTCGGTGGGGAGGGTGGGTGCGATCATGTTGGCCTACCGTCATCCGGGTGCTCGCGTCGCGAGGATCGGAATGACGGCAGAGATATCACGCCACGTTCTGGTCGAGAATGTCCACGGCCTCGGACAGGCTCACCGAGACGAGCTGGGAGACGCCGCGCTCGGCCATGGTGACACCGAACAGCCGGTTCATCCGCGCCATCGTGATCGGGTTGTGCGTGATGATGACGAAGCGCGTGTCGGTCGAGCTGGTCATCTCGTGCAGCAGGTTGCAGTACCGTTCGACGTTATGATCGTCGAGCGGCGCGTCGACTTCGTCCAGCACGCAGATCGGCGAGGGGTTGGTCAAGAACACCGCGAAGATCAGCGCCATCGCCGTCAGGGCCTGCTCACCGCCCGAAAGCAGCGACAGCGTCTGCGGCTTCTTGCCCGGCGGCTTGGCGATGATTTCGAGACCGGCTTCGAGCGGATCGTCGCTCTCGATCAGATGCAGCGCGGCCTCGCCGCCGCCGAACAGCTCGACGAACAGGCGCTTGAAGTGGTTGTTGACGACCTCGAACGAGGTCAGCAGCCGCTCGCGCGCCTCCTTGTTGAGGCTCTGGATGCCCTGGCGCAGCCGCTTGATGGCCTCGACGAGGTCATCACGCTCGGTGACCAGGCCGGTGTGCTGGGTCTCGACCTCCCGCAGCTCTTCCTCGGCGCGCAAATTGACGGCGCCCAGGCGCTCGCGGTCGCGGCGCATCTTTTCGAGGTCCTCCTCGATGTCATGCAGCGGCGGCAGCTCGGCGCCGGGCTCGATCTCGGCAAGGCCGGCGACGGCCTGCGGCTCGACTTCGAGCATGTCGCGGATCTCGCGCTCGATGTCCTCGAGCCGGCGCCGCGCGCTTTCCATGCGCTCCTCGGCCCGCGCCGTGGCCTCGCGGGAGCTGGAGAGCGCTTCGAGCGTCAGCTTGGCGACGCGATCGGTCTCGGCCATCGCGGTCTCCGCAGTGGCGAGCGCGTCGGCGGCCATGCGGCGGTCGTTCTCGGCGTATTCGATCTCGGTGATCAGCGCGCTGCGCTTTTCAGCAAAGACAGCGGGCGCGTTTTCGAGTTCGCTGCGCTCGATCGTGAGCTCGGCGATACGCGCCTGGATGGTGTCGATGTGGGAGGCCGCGCTTTCCTTGCGGTTCTGCCACTCGGTGCGCTCCGCGAGGATCGCCTGGACACGGCGGTCGGCCAGCTCGGCCTCGCGCGCCAGGGCCTGCGCTTCGGCGCGGACCTGGGCTGCGATGCGGCGCTGGCCTTCGATGTCGCTGCGGACGGCGGCGAGACGGGTTTCGGTGTCCTCGCTCGAGGGCAGCTCGCTGATGCCGGCCTCGGCGTATTCATAGGCGGCCTCGGCTTCGGCCCGGTCGGCGGCGAGCCGGCTGTGCGCTTCCGACAGCGTCGCCTTGCGCGCGGCATGACGGCTGATCTCGCGCTCCGCGTTGGCATGGCGCTCGCGCGCGACGTTCAGCTCGCGCTGCGCGGCGCGCCAGGCTTCGCGGGAAGCGCCTTCGGTGCTGGCGGCCATCTGCAATTCGGACTCGGCATTTTCAAGCGCCTGACGCTTGATCTGCGCGTCGATGCGGGCCTGCTCCAGCTCGTTCTCGATGTCGACGAGGCGGGCGCGTTCGGCAAGGCGCCGTGCGGCCCCGGTCGGGGCGTGGGCGGCGGCGACAAAGCCGTCCCAGCGCCAGACGTCGCCCTCGGGCGAGACCAGCCGCTGGCCGGTCTTGAGCTGCGAAACCAGCTCGGCACCACGCTCGCGCGGCACGACGCCGATCTGCGCCAGGCGGCGTGTCAGCTCGGCGGGCGCCTGTACGTGGTTTGCGAGCGGGGTGACGCCTTCGGGCAGCTCCGGATCGCCCTCGGTGACGCCGGCGTTGGTCCAGCGCATCGGCGCCGAGGGATCGACCGGCGCGTCGAGATCATCGCCGAGGGCTGCGCCGATCGCCTTTTCAAAACCCTTGTCGACGGTGATGCCGTCGATGATCGGCGGCCACAGATTCTTGGTCTCGCCGTTGACGATCTTGGAGATCGTGCGCGCTTCGGTATCGAGCCGCTGCACGCGCTTGTCGGCTTCGACCAGCGGCGAGCGCGAGGATTCCAGCGCCTGCCGCGCGGCGACATGTGCGGCCTCGCTCGCCTGGGCCGCGGCTTCGGATGCCGCAAGGGTCTGCTCGGCGGTCTCGACCATGGCGGTCAGCTCGTCGAGGTCACCAAAGCCGCCGGTGTCGGCGGCCAGCTTCTGCTCTTCCGCTGCGACATTCGCGATCTCCTGGTCGAGACGGGAGAGCTTGTCGCGGTGGGTGCGGACGTTGGCCTCTAACTGGTTGCGCTTGGCGGTGAGGTCGGCGAGCGCGGTGGTGAGCTCGGCGAATTGCTGTTCGGTTTCGCTCAGCACCGCCTCGGCTTCGCCGACGCGCTCGTCGACGCCGGAGCGCTTCTCGACGCGCGACTTGATCTCTTCCTTCAGCTCGGCGTCTTCGGTGTCGAGCCGCTGCAGCGCGACGTCGGCGTCCATGGTTTGTTGCTGAGCACGGGAGATGTCGCCTTCGAACTGGGCGAGGCGGCGCTCGAGCTCGGCGACGCGCTCCTTGGCGCGCTCTTCCTCGCGGTCGAGCAGCTCGCGGGCATTGGTCAGGCGCTGAAGGCCTGCGGCGGCGCGCGCTTCGGCATCGCGCAGCGCCGGCATTTCGGCGGCGCGGATCGCCTGGATGCGGGCGGCTTCGGCCTGGTGCTGGGTGCGCTCAGCCATCTCGCGCACGGCGAGATCATGGGTGCGGCCTGACTCGTTGACGTCGGCATGCGCGCCGATCCAGCGCAGATGGAACAGCGTGGCCTCGGCCTTGCGGACCTTGGCCGCGACCTCGCGATAGCGCACGGCCTGGCGGGCCTGCTTCTTCAGGCCTTCCATTTGCCCCGAGAGCTGGCCGATCACGTCCTCGACGCGGGTGAGGTTGGTCTCGGCCGCCTTCAGCCGCAGCTCGGCCTCGTGGCGGCGGGCGTGCAGGCCGGCGACGCCGGCAGCGTCTTCCAGCACGCGGCGGCGCTGCTCGGGCTTGGCCTGGATGATCTCGCCGATCTTGCCCTGGTGGACCAGGGCCGGTGAACGTGCGCCGGTCGCGGCATCCGCGAACAGGATCTGCACGTCGCGGGCGCGCACGTCGCGGCCGTTGATGCGGTACACCGAACCGGCTTCGCGCTCGATGCGGCGGGAGATTTCGAGAATCTGGCTGTCGTTCATCGCCGCCGGCGCGCTGCGATCGGCATTGTCGATCGTCATCGTCACTTCGGCGTGGTTGCGCGCCGGACGGTTGCCGGAGCCGGCGAAGATCACCGCGTCCATGTCGGCGGCGCGCAAGCTCTTGTACGAGGTTTCACCCATCGCCCAGCGCAGCGCTTCGACCAGATTCGACTTGCCGCAACCGTTGGGGCCGACCACGCCGGTGAGGCCCGGCTCGATGACGAAGTCCGTGGGCTCAACGAAAGACTTGAAGCCGTGAAGGCGCAGGCGGGTGATTTTCATAAGCACGCATCTCTGTTGGCAGGCGCGAATCCCCCTGCCTGGACAATACCATGAAAGGCAATGTCGCTGTCTGGGCGAGTCGCGCGGGGCGCCTCATGCGGCGGACAATGGCCGCGGTGTGCCGCGAGGGCAACCGGCGAAAGCCGCTTTTCCCAAGGGATTTATGCCGGGGAAGATACGGCTTTCGAGATGCGAATCAGGATCTTGACGAGCGAATCAGCTCTTCAGCAGCGGGTTGATCTTCTTCGCGAACTCCTCGAACGAGGCCTCGCCTTTGATCTTCTCGCCGTTGATGAAGAAGGTCGGCGTCGAATCGACCTTCAACACGTCGCTGGCATATTTCTGGTCGGCGGCGATCTTGTCGAGCAGCGACTGGTCCTTCAGGCAGGCTTCGACCTGCTGCTGGGTGAGGCCGGCCTGCTTGCCGATCCGCGTCAACGTCTCCGTGGTGTTCTTCACCACCCAGTCGCTCTGCTGGCGGAACAGCATGTCGGTCACCGCAAAGTACTTGGCCGCGTCGTCCTTGGCGATGCAGCGCGACAGCATCGAGCCGGCGGCGGCTTTGATGTCGAGCGGGAACTCGCGGAAGACGTAACGGATCTTGCCGGTGTCGATGTACTCCGACTTGATCTTGGGGAACACCTGCTCATTGAAGGCCGCGCAGTGCGGGCAGGTCATCGAGGCGTATTCGGTGACGGTGACGGCGGCGTCCTTCGGACCCAGCGCCATGTCGGGGAGCGACACCGGCTTGGCAACGTCGGCCGCGGACTGCGCCATTGCTTCCGAGATGAACCGCAGCGGCGACAGCCCGGCGAGCGCGGCAAGACCGGTCAGCGACAGCATCGTGGTGAAGGCGCGGCGGGTGAGGATCAAGGTCGGCTCCCGAATTGGCTGGTCTTGCCCGAAGTTCCCATCCGGGCGGCCTGTCGCTAGCTCGAAACGTGGTTTGAGGCAATGGCGAGCGGCAAGGACGGGTCCAGATTAGCCAGGGAATGAGGCTCAATTTCGCTTGATGGCGGCTCCGAGCCGCGCCAGCGCCGTCTTCAGTTCTTCATCTTCGATGTCTCCCAGGCTTTCCGCCACCTTGGCGACGGCCTTGGGGTCCGGCGGCCCGGGCCGCACCGGGCGCGGCGGACGCGACAGCGGGGCCTGGCGGAAGGCGAGCTTGCCGACGGCGCTCCAGCCGAAGAAACGGTTGACCCGCTCCAGGATCACGTCGGCGGAATGCTGGATCTCCAGCGCCATCGGGCCCTCGACCCGCAGCACCAGCGTCGCCGGCTCCTGCGGCTGGCCCTCGACCGGCCGGGGCCATTGCATCTTCAGCGGCTCGGCATGGGCGGCGATCTCCGGTCCAGCAATCTGCTCCCACCGCGTCACCAGCTCGCGCGCGGCAAACCCCTGCTTGGCGTAGGCCTCGGCAAAGACGTCATTGAGCAGGATGCCGAGCGGCTTGGCGCTGACGGGGCCGGGTTTGAAGATGGGGCCGAATTTGGAGCCGAATTTGGACATGGGCCTTTATAGCACTTTAGCGGTTTGGCCGCATGCGCTTCGCTGTCATGGCCGGGCTTTGTGCCGCCTGCGCGGCCGAAGCCGCTTCGGCGAGGCGGAGGCCCGGCCATCCACGTTCTTCCTGCGAAGAAAGACGTGGATGCCCGCGACAAGCGCGCGCGTGACGTGGAGAGATCGGTATCAGGTCACTACAGTAACAGCATGAGCCCGAAATCCGCCCTCAAGGCAAAGTCGGAACCAGTTCTGTCGGGAGTTTCGGCCCGCCCCGCACTGCTGCTCGCCTGGTACGACCGTCATCGCCGCAAGCTCCCCTGGCGCGCGGCGCCCGGGGAAACGTCCGATCCCTATCGCGTCTGGCTCTCCGAAATCATGCTCCAGCAGACCACGGTGAAGGCGGTCGGCCCTTACTTCGAAAAATTCGTCGCGCGCTGGCCTGAGGTGACGGCGTTGGGAAACGCCTCGCTGGACGAGGTGCTGCGGATGTGGGCCGGGCTCGGCTATTATTCGCGCGCGCGCAATCTTTATGCCTGTGCGGTGGCGGTGACGCGCGAGCACGGCGGTGTCTTTCCCGATACGGAGGAGGGGCTGCGTGCGCTACCGGGCATCGGTCCTTACACCGCGGCAGCGATTGCGGCGATCGCGTTCGATCGCCACACCATGCCTGTCGACGGTAATATCGAGCGGGTGGTGTCGCGCCTGTTTGCGGTCGAGGAAGAGCTGCCGCAGGCGAAGCCACTGATCCGGCAACTGGCGGCAACGCTGCTGGCGAACTCCCGCGCCGGCGACAGTGCGCAGGCGCTGATGGATCTGGGCGCCTCGATCTGCACGCCGAGGAAGCCGGCCTGCGCGTTGTGTCCGTTCACTGCTGATTGTACGGCGCGCGCGCTGGGAACGCAGGAGACGTTTCCACGCAAGGCGCCGAAGAAGGGCGGGACGTTGCGGCGTGGCGCTGCCTTCGTGGTCACACGCGGCGACGAACTGCTGGTCCGCTCGAGGCCTGAAAAGGGCTTGCTCGGTGGCATGACGGAAGTGCCCGGCTCGGAATGGCGCGTCGAACAAGATGACGTGGCGGCAAAACAGCAGGCGCCTCAACTGAAGGGATTGTCGCGCTGGCAGCGCAAGGTCGGCGTGGTTGCCCACGTCTTCACGCATTTCCCGCTCGAGCTCGTGGTCTACACCGCGAAGGCCGAAGCGCGTACCCGCGCGCCCGAGGGCATGCGCTGGGTGCCGATCGCGACGTTGGCAGACGAGGCGCTGCCCAACGTCATGCGCAAGGTGATTGCGCACGCGCTGTCGTCGGGTCGATCGTCCTGACAACACGCTGGCAGCAGCGCTGCGCTATCAGCGCGCGAAACGGAAGCTGCCAATGGTCAAGACTGCGCTCGACAATTTCAAGAGGCCGCCTTGCGCCGAGCTGCTCGGATGGCGCCTGCTCGATGCCCGTCCCGAGGACGGCTGGATCAGGCTCGGCTTCGAGGGCAAGCCTGAGTTCTGCAACCCCGCCGGCTTCATCCAGGGCGGCATGCTTTCCGCCATGCTCGATGACACGATGGGCCCGGCCGTGCTGGTGATGAGCGAGGGCCGGCTCTACACCACGACCATCAGCATGACCGTGAACTTTCTCGGCCCTGCAAGGCCCGGACCGATCATCGGTGAGGCCAAGGTGACGCAGCTGGGCAAGACGATTGCGTTCGTCGAGGCCAGGCTGATGGCGGAGGACGGCACGGTGCTGGCGACGGCGAGCGCGAGCGAGCGGTTGCTGGAGGCGGCGCGGGTGGTGAAGTGACTGAGAGCTAGTCACGCGCTCCACTTCCTTCTCCCCTCCTGGGAGAAGGCGGTGCGAAGCGCCGGATGAGGGTTGCTTCAGCAAGCTCAAATGCAAGCGCGTCATTGGAGGCAACCGCTCACCCAAGTGAGCCTGCGTCCACCAGCGTCGCTGCCCTCTCCCACAAGGGCGAGGGCGCATCAACTCGCATCTCGCTCCGTGCAGAAAACTCACACCCCCACGCGCGCGTCCTTGCTCACGATCGGCGGTTTCGCATTCAGCGCTTCGACCTGGAAGCCCGCGACGCGCTTGTAGTTGGCGGCGATGTCTTCCAGCTCCTTTTGCGACAGCACGTCGGTGACGTTTTCAAAGCCGTCGGGCGCGCGTTCCTCGACGAGCTGCATCACCTGCTCCGGGCCGTTCCTGCGGTTGAGCAGCACGAGATCAGTGGTTGCCGGCCGTCGCTCGGCCTCATAGGCTTGCAGCGCCGCCTGTGTCGGGCCGTGCGCCAGGATCTCGCGGGTGATGGTGCGGGCATCGAGGATCGCCTGCGAGGCGCCGTTCGAGCCGATCGGGTACATTGGATGCGCGGCATCGCCCATCAGCGTGACCTTGCCGAAGGTCCATTGCGACACCGGATCGCGATCAACCAGCGGATATTCATAGGCGTGCGGGCAGTTCCTGATCAGGCCGGGCACGTCGAGCCAGTCGAACTGCCAGCTCTCGAACCAGGGCAGGAACTCGTCCAGCCGCGCGGTGCGGTTATAGTCCTCGCGCCGCCACTGGTAGGTCGGCGGCATGTGGCGCTCGGCGACCCAGTTGATCAGATGATTGCCTGATGCGTCCGTTTCCTTGGAAATCGGGTAGCAGACGAATTTCAGGATCTCATGGCCGGCCATGATCATGGTGCGGCCGGTGAGGAAGGCCTTTGACGGCGTCACGCCGCGCCAGAGGATGCGGCCGTTCCAGATCGGCGGTCCCTCGTCGGGATAGAGTTTTTCTCGCGCGGCGGAATGGATGCCGTCGGCGGCGACCATGATCGCGCCGTCGCAGGTGCCGGCAGGTTTGCCGGTTGCCCGGTCGACGAAGTCGGCGCGCACGCCATTGGCCGTCTCGGTCCAGCCGGCCAGATGATGGCTGGTGAGGATATTGTCGCGGCCGAGCCGCTCGACCGCGGTATCGAGCAGCAGCTGTTGCAGCGTGCCGCGATGGATCGAGAATTGCGGCCATTTGTAGCCGGCTTCCAGCCCGCGCGGCTCGCTCCAGATCGGCTTGCCGTGCTTGGAGAAATAAGCGAGCTCGCGGGTGCGCACGCCGCTGGCATCGAGCTTGTCCATCAGGCCGAGCTCGATCAGCTCGCGCACCGCATGCGGCAGCACGTTGATGCCGACGCCGAGCGGCTTCAGCGCGGCCACGCTCTCGAACACTTTCACGGGAACGCCGATTCCATGCAGGCTGAGCGCAAGCGTCAGCCCGCCGATGCCGCCGCCGGCGATGAGTACCGTCATGACAAACCCCTCCGATAGCAGGCGTCTTGGCACAGGCGGGCGGCGGTGGGCAACTGCGAAGAGCAGCCGTGCTATGGACCTGATGGTCCACAGCCGTTAACTTCCGGCTTTCCCATGAGGTTCGACATGCTCAAGCTCTACTACGCCACCGGCACCTGTGCGCTCGCCACCTACATCACCCTGGAAGAAGTCGGCGCGGACTACACGGCTGAACGGCTGAGCTTCAAGGACAACCAGCAGAACAGCCCTGAATATCTCGCCATCAATCCGAAGGGCCGCGTGCCGGCCCTTGTGACGGACCGCGGCGTCCTCACCGAGACGCCGGCGATGCTGGCCTACATCGCGCAAATCTTCCCCAAGGCGAAACTCGCGCCGCTCGACGATCCCTTTGAGTTTGCGCAGGCGCAGTCGTTCAACTCCTACCTCTGCTCGACCGTTCATATCAACCATGCCCACAAGTTACGCGGCGCGCGCTGGGCGACGCAGGAAAGCTCGTTCGCCGATATGAAGGCGATGGTGCCGAAGACCATGGGCGCCTGCTTCTCCCTGATCGAGCAGAGGATGTTCAGGGGGCCCTGGGTGATGGGCGATCAGTTCACCGTCTGCGACCCCTATCTCTACACGCTCTCGACCTGGCTCGAGGGCGACGGCGTCGACATCAACGCCACGCCGAAGATCGCGGATCACTTCAAGCGCATGTCGGACCGGCGCGCCGTGCGCAAGGTGATGGACGCGCAGAAGGCGTGAGAGCGCAGGTCTCGTAGGGTGGAATCCACCCTACGCGCCCTTCTTGTCCAGCTCCCGTCCCGTCTCGAGCATCAGCCGCCGCAACCAGATCGAGCCGGGATCCATCTGCGCCCGCGTCGGGTGGAACATGAACTGCTCGTCGATGCCGGGATCGAGCGGCGGCGTCACGGTGACCAGCCCGAGCTGCTTCGCCAGCGCCGTGATCAGCCGGCGCGGCACGAAGGCGACGAGGTCGGTGCGCGCGGCGACGTGCAGCGCTTCGAGATAGCTCGGCACCACCAGCGAGACATGCCGCTCGATGCCTTTGCTGCGCAGCCAGGTATCGATCAGATCCTCAGCATTGCCGCGGATGACCACGCCGACATGGCGCGCAGCGAGGAACGTCTCGCGGCGCTTCAGCTTTGGCGCAAGCCGATGGCCGCGCCGCACCGCCAATGCGTCGCTGTCGGTGTAGAGCAGCTGGCGGTGAAAGCCCTTGAAGGCGTTGCCGATCGAGATCACGAGGTCGATAGTGCGGGCGAACTCGGCGTGGAAGATCGCCGGTCCCCGCCACGGCACGACGTCGATGCGGACGTTGGGCGCAAGGCGCGTGACCTTCTCCATCAACGGCGGCATCAATAGTTCCACCGCGAGGTCAGGCATCATCAGACGGAAGGGCCGTTCGCTGCGCGCGGCGTCGAACTCGTCAGGCACGAACAGCCCGCGCACCTGGTCGAGCGCCTGCGCCAGCGGCGCGCGCAGCGCTTGCGCCCGCGGCGTCAGCTCCATCCGCGCGCCGGTACGCACCAGCAGCGGATCGCCGAAGATGTCGCGCAGGCGCTGCAGCGCATGGCTCGTTGCCGGCTGCGACAGCGAGATGCGCATGGCGGCACGGCTGACATTGGCCTCGCGCAGCAGCGCGTCGAGCGCGGTCAACAGATTGAGGTCGAGCGAATTCAAATTCATGAGGTGAATAGATATCATATCTACTATCGATTTGCAGAATTCTCGTCGCGCAGTGATGTTCTCCGGGTTGCCACTTCAGGAGATGCCGCCATGAGCGCGAACGCCAACAAGAAACTGATGCAGGATATTTTCGCCGCCGCCGCCGACCCCGATCCGTCGGCGCGCGATCGCGCGCTGTTCACCGCAAGCCTCGCCGACGACGCCAAATGGATCGTCACCGGTCAGTATTCCTGGTCGCGAACCTTCGCGGGCAAGGACGCGATCCTCAACGATCTGCACGGCTATGTCCGCTCCCGCCTGCGCGACCGCACGCGCACGATCGCCGAGCGCTTCATCGCCGATGGCGACATCGTCGTGGTCGAGGCCAAGGGCGACAACGTCACGCCCGAGGGCGTCCGCTACGACAACGACTATTGCCTCGTGTTCCGCCTTGTGGACGGCAAGATCAAGGAGATCCGCGAATACTGCGACTCGGTCCTGACCGAGACGGCGCTGGGCCGGTTCCCGCAAGCCCGGCCCGATCAGGAAGGATACCATTAACAAGTGTACTTCATGGTGCTGCCGCGGAGCGCGAGTCGCCGTGGGGGCGTTCGGCTGCTCGACTTCTTGGGGGCGGCATCATGCCGGGCATTCGTTTGAGGATCAGGGGACGTCTTTACGCCGGGTTTACGGCTCTTGCCGCGGTGGGGCTGGTCATGGCCCTGGTTGCGGTCTGGAACCTTCGGGCCGTCCAGGACCAGGTCGCGAGAATGTCGGCTTTCTCGGACCATGCAGCGCGCGTTCGGGAGATATCGATCCATCTCCAGGCGCTGCAGCGGGCCAATCTGCGCTATATCTACGATGCCAACGAGCCCGCCTTCAAGGAGGCCGCAGAACACGAGGCGGAGACGGTCGCGTTGCTGAAAGCGCAATCGGCGGAGTCGTTCTCGGAGGAGCGGCGCAAGATCTACGATGGTTTGATCGGCGATATCACCAAGCTGCAGTCGCTGCGCGAGCGCATGGGCGCCGCGGTCAAGGAGACGACGAAAGGCAAGGCCGCCCTGCTGCCAGGTGGCGAGGAACTCAACGCCAACGCCGGCAAGCTGGTCATCGCGGCCCATGGAACCCACGATACTGAGATCACGGGGCCCGTTGGCGACCTCGAATCCAAGATATTGCAAGCTCGTCTCGCGAGCTGGCGCTTCCTCGCCATGCGCGATTCCAAGGCAACCTCGACCTTCAGAGCCAATACCGAGAGGGCGCAGCAACGGATCACGGCGCTCCAGGAGGCCGGTCTGCCCGAGCAGGTCAAGTCCGCGCTCGCCCCGGTGAAGACCTCGCTGACCGCCTACCAGGCGGCGTTCGAGGCGACGTCCGCCGCGATCCTTGTGGCCGACGAGACTTTCCGCAACAACATCGCGCCCCTGATCGCTGCAAGTATCGACAAGCTCAAGGTGGCGGATTCCGAACTCACGGCCGAGTCCCAGAACACGCGGACGATCGCCGCCGGCGTGATCGCCCGCACGACATGGATTCAGGAGGCGGCAGGCGGTCTCGCCGTTCTGTTCGGCGCGATCGTCGCCTTCCTGATCGCCCGCAGCATCGTCGGGCCCCTGACCGCGATGACGCGCGCGATGGGGCGTCTCGCCGGCGGCGATCTCGCGGTCGAGATTCCCGGGCGCGGCAACAGGGACGAGATCGGCGACATGGCCAAGGCGATCGACGTGTTCAAGACCAACATGAGCGACACCGAGCGGCTGCGGCATGAGCAGACCGAGGCCGAGGCGCGGCAGGCCGAGGATCGCAAGAAAGACATGGTCCGGCTCGCCGACCAGTTCGAGCAGGCGGTCGGAGAGATCGTCGACACCGTGTCGTCGGCCTCGAGCGAGCTCGAAGTCTCCGCCGGGACGCTGACCGCGACCGCGACCCGCGCCCAGGATCTCTCGACGGACGTCGCCTCCGCCTCGCAGGAAGCCACCGCCAACGTCCACGCCGTTGCCTCCGCCACCGAAGAGCTGTCCTCCTCCGTGAGCGAGATCGCGCGTCAGGTCCAGGAATCGGCGCGCATCGCCAGCGAGGCCGTGGGGCAGGCGACCAAGACCAATGCCCGCGTCGGCGAGCTCTCCAAGGCGGCCGCCCGCATCGGCGACGTTGTGGAGCTGATCAGCACCATCGCCGGCCAGACCAATCTCTTGGCGCTCAACGCCACCATCGAGGCGGCGCGCGCCGGCGAAGCCGGCCGCGGCTTTGCCGTGGTCGCTTCCGAAGTGAAGGCGCTGGCCGAGCAGACCGCAAAGGCCACCGGCGAGATCGCCCAGCAGGTCTCCGGCATTCAGGCCGCCACGGAGGAGTCCGTCGGTTCGATCCGCGAGATCAGCGGCACCATCGAGCGTCTCTCGGAAATCTCATCGGCCGTCGCCGCCGCTGTGGAAGAGCAGGGCGCGGCCACGCAGGAGATCTCCCGCAACGTCCAGCAGGCGGCCCATGGCACCCAGCGTGTCGCGACCAATATCGGTGACGTCCAGCGCGGCGCGACCGAGACCGGCTCGGCCTCCTCGCAAGTGCTCACGGCGGCGCGCTCGCTGTCTACGGACAGCAACCGGCTGAAGGTCGAGGTCGCAAAATTCCTGAACTCGGTCCGCGTCGCCTGAAGCTCAATCAACAACGAAAAGGCCAGCGCGTGCGCGTGGCCTTTCATCGTGACGCGATGTGATCAGGCCAGTTTCGCCGTCATGTGCTTGAACATGTTGGCGCGCGCCTCGTCGTCCATCTCGGCCTTGAAGGCGAACTTGTCCTTCAGCGCGAGCGCGCGGCCGGCGGCCGGCCGCGCCGAGATCCCGTCGATCAGCCGCTTCACGTTCGGGTAGCGCGCAAAGGCGTCGTCGCCGAGCTTGAACGGCACCATCCGTGCCCAGCCCCACAGCGCCATGTCGACGATGGAGTAGGCGTCACCGACCATGTAGCTGCGCGCATTGAGGTGACCGTCGAGTATTTTGTAATGGCGATCGGTCTCGTACTGGTAGCGGTTATGGGCGTAGTCGTGGTTCTGGTCCTTTGGCGCAAAATGCTTGAAGTGCACCGCCTGGCCCGAATACGGCCCGACGCCCGTGGCCACGAACATCAGCCAGGACAGCAGCTCGGCGCGGTTGGCGGGCAGGAACTTGCCGGTCTTCTCGGCGAGATAGAGCAGGATCGCGTTGGAATCGAACACGATCGTGCCGTTGTCGTCGATCGCCGGCACCTTGGCGTTCGGATTGATCTTCAGATAATCAGGCGTGAACTGCTCGCCCTTGCGGGTGTCGATCTTCACCGGCTCGTACGCCAGCCCGGCCTCCTCGAGGAAGAGCGCGACCTTGGTCGGGTTCGGCGATCCGTTGAAATAGAATTTGAGCATCTGGCGTCTCCCCAGTTCTGGTGGTCACGGGCGGCCCTCTCATGCCCGAACCTTGTCAAGGGACGCAACCGGCGAGATTGCCGTACGGTCTCTGCGCGCGGCGCAGACCAGCTCGCGTCCTGGCAGGTGCCGTAGGGGGGAGCGTCGCTATTCCGCCGCCATGCCGGCGCGGATCTCGGCGCGGAGCTCGTCGATCAGCTTGAGCCCCTTCGTGGTCTCGACGTGCCAGAAGGTCCAGCCGTTGCAGGCCTGCGCGCCTTGCGCCACCGCGCCCATGCGGTGGATCGAGCCGACCTTGTCGCCGAACATGATGGCGCCGTCGGCACGAACCAGTGCGCCGAGCTTCTTCTTGGCGTCGAACAGTTTCGTGCCGGGCATGATCATGCCGCGCTCGATCAGCTCGGAGAACGCCACGCGAGGCGCTTCGCGCGCGGTCATGAACGGGGCGAGGCTTTCTTCCGGTAGCGGCTCGACCGCGGCGATGCGCGCTTCGGCGGCCTTCGCATAGGTCTTGTCGCGCTCGAAGCCGATATAGGAGCGGCCGAGGCGCTTGGCGACGGCGCCGGTGGTGCCGGTGCCGTTGAAGGGATCGATCACGAGGTCGCCGGGCCTGGACGATGACAGCAGTACGCGTGCGAGCAGGCCTTCCGGCTTTTGCGTCGGATGCACTTTCTTGCCGTCGGCGCCCTTGAGGCGCTCCTCACCGGTGCAGAGCGGGATCAGCCAGTCGGAACGTGCCTGCACGTCCTCGTTGGCGGCTTTCAGCGCCTCGTAGTTGAAGGTGTAGCCCTTGGCCTTCTCGTCGCGCGCGGCCCAGATCATGGTTTCGTGCGCGTTGGTGAAACGGCGGCCGCGGAAATTCGGCATCGGGTTCGACTTGCGCCAGACGATGTCGTTCAGGAGCCAGAAGCCGAGGTCCTGCATGATCGCGCCGACGCGGAAGATGTTGTGATAGGAGCCGATCACCCAGATCGTCGCCGACGGCTTCATCGCGCGGCGCGCGGCCAGCAGCCAGGCGCGCGTGAAATCGTCATAGGCGGAGAAGGAATCGAACTTGTCCCAGTCGTCGTTGACGGCGTCGACGTGGGACTCGTCGGGCCGCTTGAGGTCGCCCTTGAGCTGGAGATTGTAGGGCGGATCGGCGAACACGAGATCGACCGAGCCGGCCTGGAGCTTCGACATCTCGGCGACGCAATCACCGATGACGATGCTGTGCGACGGAGACTCAAAATTTGTGCGGGGCGCCTTTGCAGACGCCCCGCGACGCGACACTACCATGATTCAAGAACTCTGACTCAGGCGACGCTGTCGGCGACGCGGGACCAAACAACCGACTGACCGTTACAATGAAGCCGCAAAGTAAAAATCGGCTTAACTCGCTGCTTTCGCGAGCAGGCCCCGCATCGCGTGTTGCACGCGAGAAGCTGAACGCATTTGCCGTATTTCATAGTGTGTTTCGTATTTCTTCGCGTTGCGGGCGTGGTTGAATCTGCCGATCGCTCCAAAATTCTCTCGGAAAAAAATGCTTGGCCCTCGGAAAAAATTGCTGGCGTCGCAGGCCGCCGCACTAGGCAATAATTGCCGAGCGGGATATTGATTAACACAATGGAAATTTTAGCTATGTGACGCGTTGAGGTTTTTGCGTTTCCGCGTGCCCACGCCGTATCATTGCCGATCTTAAGGGAAGCCCGCCATGCGCTACGATGATTTCCGCCGCAGCGACGACATCGAGGATCGTCGCGACGATGGTGGCGGAGGAATTGGCGGCGGTGGCGGCGGGTTTGGCCTGCCGATGGGCGGCGGCGGTCTCGGCATCGGCACCATCATCGTGCTCGGCCTGGTCGGCTATGCCTTCGGCATCGATCCGCGCATCCTGATTGGCGGCGCCGAGATCCTCACCGGCGGCGGCCAGGCGCCGAGCTACCAGAGCGACCGTCCGTCGAGCCAGGCCAAGCGCGGCGCGCCGACCGACGAGATGGGCAGCATGATCTCGGGCATCCTCGGCGAGATCGACGATCGCTGGAGCGAGATCTTCCAGGCCAGCGGGCAGTCCTACACCGGTCCGAAGGTCGTGCTGTTCCGCAACGTCACCAATGGCGGCCGCTGCGGCCGGGCCGAGTCGGCGATGGGGCCGTTCTACTGCCCGCCTGATCGTACCATCTTCCTCGACACCTCGTTCTTCCGCGAGGTCGAGACGCGCTTCCACGGCTGCTCCGGCAAGTCGGCGTGCAATTTCACCACCGCCTACATCATCGCGCATGAGGCCGGCCATCACATCCAGAACCTGCTCGGCATCATTCCGAAAGTGACGCGGCTGCAGCAGCAGGCCGGCAGCAAGGCCGAGTCGAATGCGCTGCAGGTGAAGGTCGAGCTCCAGGCCGATTGTCTGTCCGGCGTCTGGGTCAATCGCGAGGCGAAGAAGCGCCCGAACTTCCTCGAGGCCGGCGACATCGATGCCGCCCTGACCACAGCGAGCGCGATCGGCGACGATACGCTGCAACGCCAGGCCACGGGACGCGTGGTGCCTGACTCCTTCACCCACGGCTCGGCCGCGCAGCGCAAGCAGTGGTTCATGACCGGCTATCAGCAGGGCACGCTGCAGGCCTGTAACACGTTCGGCGGCGGCGGGCCGTAGCCGGTCTCGTGCCCCGGACGCAGTGGCGTCATCCCGGGACGAACGCAAGTGCGTTCGTCCCGGGATGACGGCGCTGGCTGGGAAAGAAGGTATGTTGCAATGGCCTCGATCGACGAATCCAAGCAGTTCATCCCGCTCAACATCGCGGTGCTCACCGTCTCCGACACGCGTGCGCTTGCGGATGACAAATCCGGCCAGACGCTCGCCGATCGGCTCACCACGGCCGGCCATCATCTTGCTGCGCGCGAGATCGTCACCGACGATGTCGAGGCGATCCGCGCCGTCATCCGCCGCTGGATCGCGGATGCCGGCGTCGACGTCGTCATCACCACCGGCGGCACCGGCTTCACCGGGCGCGACGTCACGCCCGAGGCAGTCGAGCCGCTGTTCGAGAAGCGCATGGACGGTTTCTCCATCGCCTTCCACATGCTGAGCCACGCCAAGATCGGCACCTCGACGATCCAGAGCCGCGCCACCGCCGGCGTGACGGCTGCGACCTACATCTTCTGCCTGCCTGGCTCGCCGGGCGCTTGCCGTGACGGTTGGGACGGCATCCTCGCGGCACAACTCGACTACCGCACGCGCCCCTGCAATTTCGTCGAGATCATGCCGCGGCTGGACGAGCATCTGCGAAGGCCGAAAGCGCAGGGTGCGACGGTGTAGGCGCGCTGGCGGCGAGCATCATTCGCAACCAAGCGCTGGGCATCGTAGGGTGGGGTAGCCCTGCGGCTCGCGAAGCGCAGACCGCCGGGGCGTAACCCGCCACTTCCGTCACCGCCGAAACCAAAGAGGCGGGTTACGCATCGCGACCGCGCTTCGCGCCGTCGTGACGCTAACCCACCCTACCAGAGTGCGCCGGGCATCGCGCAGCTACAGATCCATTTCCCACGTCTCGCCCATCAGATCGTGCCCAAAACTGTGATGCGGCTTGGACGCGACCAGCTCGAAGCCGGCGCTCTTGTAGATGCTGCGTGCCGCCACCAGAATGCTCTGCGTCCAAAGCGTCATCCTTTTGTAGCCGCGCTCGCGCGCGCCTTGGATGCATTGCTCGACCAGCGCGCGGCCGACGCCGAGGCCGCGTGCATTCTTCTCCACCTGCAACAGCCGGAGCTTGGCGATCTCCTCGGTCGCCTTCACCAGGAAGATCGAGCCGACCGGCTCGCCGCCGACTTCCGCGATCCAGCAGTGCTCGCGCGCGGCGTCGTATTTCTTGATGAACTCTGCGCAGATCTCGGCGACCAGTGCCTCGTAGCTGATGTCCCAACCGTAGTCAGCAGCATAGGCGGCGCCCTGCTTGGAGATGACCCAGCCCATGTCACCGACGCGATGGCTGCGCAGCACGACGGAAGCGGGTTGGCTTCGACGTTGCTCCAAAACCGTCTCGATGGTCGCCATGGCCTGCGTGAGCCGCGTTGCATCGCCGGCCGGAAGCCGGGCCAGCATCGCGGCGACCTCGTTTTGCGAGCTCAGGTTCAGCTCGGCGAAGGCCTGGCGGCCCTTGGCGGTGAGGCTGAGCTGGTATTGCCTGCGATCCACAGGGAGGGGCCGTCGCGTGATGAGCCCCTTTTCCTCGAAGTTTTGGACGATGCGGCTGAGATAGCCGGGATCGAGACCGAGCTCGTTGCCGATCTCCTTCGCCGAAACGTCGTCGCGATGCGCCAGCTCGTAGATGACGCGAGCCTCGCTGAGAGAAAACGGGCTCCTTCCAAGATGCTGGTCGAGCACACCGAGCTTGCGGGTATAGAAGCGGTTGAAGGCGCGAATTGCCGCGATCTGGTCGTCGATACCGTCAATTGCCATGAGACACCTCGATACTTGCCATTGTCAAACAACTATTTGACTTTGGCAAGTATTGATGCGCTCATCCCACCATGACGATCCGGCTGCGCAGCAGCGTCCGGGAGGAACGGCCGAGCCGTCTGAGCAGCTTGGCCTCGGAACGATGGGCCTGCGGCGGATAGCCCCCGATCCGGTCGTAATGATCACGCGCAATCAAAAGCCCCTGGTCGCCGAGCGGGCCGATCAGCTTGCGCGCCACGGCGCGCAGAAAGTCGCCGAAGTCGGTATCCGCGTAAGGCGAGCGGGCGTAGCGGAACACGGCCGCACGATCCCGGCCGCTGGCCGCGACCGCCTGGATGAACTGGGTGGTCTCCTCGATCCAGCCGGTTTCCAGCACGGCCCCGGCGGGAAGGAACATCAACCAGGGCGAGCGGGCCTGGAGCGCGCCGGCGGCAAGCGCTGCGCCTTGCGAAGATCCCTCGCAGCCGATGAACCGGCAGCCCGCGACGTCGGCGACGCGCTCGATGACGCCATTGCCGGTGCCGTCGACCAGCAGAACTTCCTTGACGATGCCGGTCGCCGCGCCGGGTACCAGCGCGGCGAGAGTTGCGACCGCCGTCTGTTCGACGCCTTCGGTCGGTATGATGACGCTCAGCATGATTGAGGCTTCAATGTCCGCACTTCGGGAGAAGCGTAACTTGTTATGATCTTGTCATAAACACGCGGCGTTGCCGAGCGCAACTTTCCGCGGGCAGTTCGGCGTGCGATGGTGAACGGCCGCTCGTCTATCGCAGCTGAATGTGTCGCGCGTGGGGTGGCGATGTTGCCGAATGTTTCGGCAAATCCAGTGTTCGTGACCTTCAAACTGCGCCTTTCTCGGCCGATATCATCAGGGTGAGGACGCCACTGCGCTGAGCAAGATGTGTCTATGAACGCCGATCAACTTCCCGTTGGCACCACGCCAACATCGCCGAAGCCGGACGTCGCGCCGACCTTGCGGATCCGCGCCGTGATGCTGGGCGAACGCATCAACGCGTCGAACCTCGAACTCGGCACGCTGGTGTCCTCGACGCCCGCCGCCTTTCGCGTCCATGCCGGCCTTGTGGTGATCTTCCGCTATGGCGTCGTGGTGCTGATCGGCCTGCTTCCCTCCGAGGAGAAGGTTCTGCTCGACGGCCTAAAGTCCCGTATCACCGGCGAGTTCAGCCCTATCGAGGAGGAAACCGCGCAGGCGCAGCTCTGCAAGGACGAAAACGCCGAGGCGATCCAGCCGGGCGGGCCGATCTGCCTCGCCAAGTTTTCCGACGAACGGCTGCTGCTGATCGCCGACGCGCTCGCCAAGAGCACCTCGCTGGCGCGCGACGAGCGGCGTGTCGCTGCCGTCTTCGATGTCATCGAGCCCTTCGCGCGGGAACTCGCCGAGAAGGGGCGGACCTCGCGGCGGCGGAAGGGCATTCTGCAACTGATCGGCAATGCGCTGCTGGTCCAGCAGCGGGTCGCCGGCCGCGTCGCTGTTGCCGAGAAGCCCGATGCGCTCTGGGAGAAGCCGCAACTCGACCGCCTCTACGCGCGGCTCGAAGACGAATACGAGTTGAAGGAGCGTCTCGACACGCTCGAGCGCAAGATCACCGTCATCGCGGAGACGGCCGATGCGCTGACCGATATCATCGACACCCAGCGCTCGCTGCGGCTCGAGATTGCAGTGGTCGTGCTGATCGTGATCGAGGTGGCGATCGGGTGTTTCCAGATTTTTGAAGGGATTCACTGAGCGAGGCGAGTTTGGTGGCGCTGCAAGCCGAGGACGCGGTTCACCTCTTCCGCAGGGAGAGGTCGGATCGCATCGTAAGATGCGATCCGGGTGAGGGGTTACGGAGTCGCTGAATTGCGCGTCCCATCACCCGCATTGCTGCGCTACCCGCTCTCCCCGCCGGGCAGAGCCGAACTCTGCGGCTGCCCATCGTATCATCTCACGAATGTGCTTGCAGCGTCCGTCGACCGCAGCACTGCAACGCAATGCCGCGCGATTGCCAGCTCTTCGTTGGTCGGGATCACGAACACGTCGACCGCGCTGTATTCGTCGCTGATGCGTTCGCGCCCCTGATCATTCGCCGCATCATCGATGCGCAGCCCGAGCCACCCAAGCCGTTCGCCGATCGCGCTGCGGATCTCCTTCGCGTGCTCGCCGATGCCGCCGGTGAAGACGAGACCGTCCAGTCCGCCGAGCGTGTTCGCCATCACCGCGATCTCCTGCGCCGCACGGAAGGTGAAGAGATCGACGGCTTCTCGTGCTCCGGACTCGCTGCTTGCGAGCAGCGTGCGCATGTCCGCGGAGAGACCGGAGACGCCGAGCAGGCCTGACTCGTGGTAGAGCAGGTGCTGCAAATCCTCGGCTGACATCCTTTCGTGCTGCAGCAGATAGAGCAGCACGCCGGGATCGATCGTGCCGCAGCGGGTGCCCATCACCAGGCCGTCGAGCGGCGTCAATCCCATCGTGGTGTCGAGGCTGCAGCCATCGCGAAGTGCGCAGAGACTCGCGCCATTGCCGAGATGGGCAATCACGATGCGCTCGGCGGCAAGCTCCGGCGCGATGTCCGCGAGCCTGCCCGCGACATATTCGAAGGAGAGCCCATGAAAGCCGTAGCGTCGCAGCCCGCGCGCCTCATGGCGCTTCGGAATCGCGAAGCGGCTCGCGGGCGGCGTCAGGCCGTGATGGAAGGCGGTGTCGAAGCAGGCGATCTGCATCAGGGAGGGGCGGATCGCCCTGATGGCGCGGACCGGTGCAAGGCAACGCGGCTGATGTAGCGGCGCAAGCGGCGTGAGCGCGTCCAGCCGGGCATAGACCTGGTCGGTCAGCGTCACAGGACCCGAATAGTCCGGACCACCATGGACGATGCGGTGACCTAAGGCCCGCAAGGAAGCTTCGCCGAAACGGTCCTCGATGAAGGCGAGCACATCAGCGAACAGACGGCCGCCGTCATCATCCGATGCCGTGCGTTGCTTCTCGAACAGCGTCTCGCCCGTTGGGCTCTTCGCCACCAGTCGCGGCCTGGTTTCATGCTCATCGAGCAGGCCCTTGCAAAGCAGTGAGGGCTCGCATCGCACGATCTCGAACAGGCCGAACTTGATGCTCGACGAGCCTGCGTTGAGGACGAGGACCAGATCGGACATGGCGCTCAATCGCCGGCTTCGGCCGGTGTGGTGCCGCCGGAACTGTTCTGCCAGATCCATTCCTGAATCTCCGGCATGTCCTCGCCGTGCATGCGCACGTAGCGCGAATGCTCGATCAGTTTGTCGCGAAATTGCTGCTTCACATGCGCGGCCTTGGTGGCCAGATCAGGCACGCGCTCGATCGCCTCGATCGCGAGGTGGTAACGGTCGAGTCCGTTGAGCACGACCATGTCGAACGGCGTCGTCGTGGTGCCTTCCTCGGCGAAGCCGCGCACATGCATGCCGGCATGGTTGGTGCGGCTGTAGGTGAGACGGTGGATGAGGTAGGGATAGCCGTGATAGGCGAAGATGACCGGCTTGTCCTTCGTGAACAGGCTGTCGAAGTCGCGATCGCTCAGGCCATGCGGATGCTGCTCGTTCGGTTGCAGCGTCATGAGGTCGACGACGTTGACGACGCGGATCCTGAGATCCGGCAGCGCCTTGCGCAGCAGCTCGACCGCCGCGAGCGTCTCCAGCGTGGGGACATCGCCGGCGCAGGCCATCACCACGTCGGGCTCGCCCTTGGCGTCCTCGGTGCCGGCCCAGGTCCAGATGCCGATGCCGGCATCGCAATGCGTTGCGGCCCCCTGCATCGAGAGCCATTGCGGCGCCGGCTGCTTGCCGGCGACGATGACGTTGATGCGGTCATAGGTGCGCAGGCAATGATCGGCGATCCACAGCAGCGTGTTGGCGTCAGGCGGGAGGTAGATGCGGACGATGTCGGCTTTCTTGTTGGCGACGAGGTCGACAAAGCCAGGGTCCTGGTGGCTGAAGCCGTTATGGTCCTGGCGCCAGACATGGGAGGTCAGGAGATAATTCAGCGAGGCGATCGGCCGCCGCCAGGGCAGGTGACGCGTCACCTTCAGCCATTTGGCGTGCTGATTGAACATGGAATCCACGATGTGGATGAAGGCCTCGTAGCAGGACAAGAAGCCGTGCCGGCCGGTGAGGAGATAGCCCTCGAGCCAGCCTTGGCAGAGATGCTCGCTCAACACCTCCATGACGCGGCCGTCTTGCGCGAGATGGACGTCGTAAGGCACGGTCGGCTCCATCCAGACGCGTTCGGTCGCGTCGAACACGGCATCGAGCCGGTTTGAGGCGGTCTCGTCCGGGCCCATGATGCGGAAGTTGCGCTCGTCCGCGTTGAGACGAACGACGTCGCGCAAAAATTTGCCGAGTTCGCGCGTCGCTTCCGCCGTGACTCCGCCGGGCTCCGGCACCTCGACTGCAAACTCTCGGAAGTTCGGCAGCTTCAGCTCCTTCTTGAGGAGCCCGCCATTGGCGTGCGGATTGGCGCCCATGCGCCTGTTGCCTTCGGGTGCGAGCGCCTGAAGCTCGGCAACGAGCGCGCCGCTCTCGTCGAACAGCTTTTCCGGCTCGTAGCTGCGCATCCAGTCGTCGAGAATCTTCAGATGCGCTGGATTTTCGCGGCAGTTCGCCACGGGCACCTGATGGGCGCGCCAGAAGCCTTCGACTTTCTTGCCGTCGACCTCCTTCGGGCCGGTCCAGCCCTTCGGGCTCCGCAGCACGATCATCGGCCAGCGCGGCAGCTCGATCGTGTTGCGGCCGTCTCGGGCGTGCTGCTGGATCGAGCGGATGCTGGCGAGCGCAAGGTCGAGCGCATCTGCCATGGCGCGGTGCATCAGCTTGGGATCGTGGCCCTCGACGAGCAGCGGTTCATGGCCGAGCCCACGGAAGAGTTCACGGATCTCGCTGTCGGGCATCCGGCCGAGCACGGTCGGATTGGCGATCTTGTAGCCATTGAGGTGGAGGATCGGCAGGACCGCGCCGTCATGCGCTGGATTGAGGAACTTGTTCGAATGCCAGGACGCGGCGAGCGGGCCGGTCTCGGCCTCGCCGTCGCCGACGACGCAGGCCACGATCAGATCAGGATTGTCGAACGCCGCGCCATACGCGTGCACCAGCGCATAGCCGAGTTCGCCGCCTTCGTGGATCGAGCCTGGCGTTTCCGGTGCCGCGTGGCTCGGAATGCCGCCGGGGAAGGAGAACTGCCTGAAAAGCTTCCGCAATCCGTCCGCATCGCGCCCGATATCAGGATAGATCTCGCTGTAGCTGCCTTCGAGATACGTGTTGGCGACCATTCCCGGGCCGCCATGGCCGGGACCGCAGACATAGATCATGTCGACGTCCAGCGCGCGGATGACGCGGTTGAGATGGGCGTAGATGAAGTTCAGCCCCGGCGTCGTGCCCCAATGGCCGAGCAGGCGCGGCTTGATGTGCTCGGGCCGGAGCGGCTCGCGCAGCAGCGGATTGTCCAGAAGGTAGATTTGCCCGACAGAGAGATAGTTCGCCGCGCGCCAGTAGCGATCAAGGAGATCGAGGTCACTGCTTGCAGCAGCCTGTTGTCGTCGAGATGTCATGATCCTGCCCGCCTTCACCAGGGATCGTCACCAACCGGGTTCCGGCGAGATCGATCCTTCTCCTGCATCAAACCGGACCGAGGTCACGCGGTGTTGCGTGAGGTCAACGGCGTGCGCCCGAACTTTGGGCAGCGCTACTGTGCATGGGGTTGTTTTCGCGTCTTGGATTCTTGTTCTTGATTTGTTCCTTTTTCGTGCTATCTTGATGGCATGAGTCCAGCATCTTCTTCTGCTCTCAAGCACCCGCCGGTCACGGCGCCCTCCGAGCCGGCGGGTGCGCCTTCCGATTTCCCCGAGCTCGGCGTCGCCATCGATCGCGTGCGCAGGCGCGGGCGGGGCGCGCAGTCCAACGCCAGCGGCCGCTACGAGGCCGAGGCCCGCGTCGCCTTCGACGATGGCTGGCAGAGCCTGGAAGAGTTGCCGCCGTTCAAGACCACGGTCGCGGTGGACACCTCGCGCAAGGTGATCACCCGCAACGATTCTCCCGACATCGGCTTCGACCGTTCGATCAATCCCTACCGTGGTTGCGAGCACGGCTGCGTCTATTGCTTCGCGCGGCCGACGCATGCCTATCTCGGCCTGTCGGCGGGGCTCGACTTCGAGTCAAAGCTGTTTGCCAAGCCGGAGGCGCCAGTTCTGCTCGAGAAGGAACTCGCGGCCTCAGGCTACGAGCCGCGGATGATCGCGATCGGCACCAACACCGATCCGTATCAGCCGATCGAGCGCGAGCGCAAAATCATGCGCGGGATTCTCGAAGTGCTGGAGCGCACCGGCCATCCCGTCGGCATCGTCACCAAATCTGCGCTGGTCACACGCGACATCGACATTCTCGCCCGCATGGCCAAGCGCAACCTGGCCAAGGTCGCAATCTCGGTGACCTCGCTCGATCCGAAGTTGGCGCGCACCATGGAGCCAAGGGCCTCGACGCCGCCGAAGCGGCTAGAGGCGCTGAAGCAGCTTTCGGAGGCCGGCATTCCCACCACCGTGATGGTCGCGCCCGTGATCCCCGCGCTGAACGATTCCGAGATCGAGCGCATTCTCGATGCCGCCACGCATGCCGGCGTCAAGGAAGCCTCCTACGTGCTGCTGCGGCTGCCGCTCGAGGTGCGCGATCTCTTCCGCGAATGGCTGATGGCGAATTATCCGGACCGCTATCGCCACGTCTTCACGTTGATCCGCGACATGCGCGGCGGCCGCGACTACGATTCGAAATGGGGCGAGCGCATGAAGGGGACCGGCCCGATGGCCTGGACCATCGGCCGCCGCTTCGAGATCGCCTGCGACCGGCTCGGGCTCAACAAGCGCCGCTCGAAGCTGACCACGGATCATTTTGCGCGGCCGAAGTTGAACGGCGAGCAGCTCAGCCTGTTCTGAGCGGGACGAGCGAGGTGTGTGATGAGCAAGGAACTGCCGGCACCCGTGCCGCGACTGACGGTGATCACGCTTGGTGTGCGTGACATCCGCGCCAGCATCGCCTTCTACGCCGCACTCGGTTTTTCGCGCCGGCTGAAGGTAACAGGCGAGGCCGTGGCGTTCTTCGACACCGGCGGCCCGGTGCTCGGCCTGTTTCCGTGGGCCCAGCTCGCCGATGACGCCAGACTGCCGGACCAGCCGAGGCCGACGACGTTCCGCGGCATCACGCTCGCCTGGAACTGCGCCTCGCGCGAGGAGGTCGATGCCGTGCTGGCGTTTGCGCTTCGGACGGGCGCGGTCTTGCTGAAGGCTGCGCACGAGACCGATTATGGCGGCTATTCCGGGTATTTTGCCGATCCCGATGGCCATCCCTGGGAGGTCGTCGTGGCGCCCGGCATCGAGGTCGGCGACGACAGGCGCGTGCATCTGACCGAGTAGGGCGGTTCATCTGAATAACGGGAATTGTCTGGGGTTCCCGGTTGCGCGGGCGGGCCGGCTTGCGCACGATCCCGGCCATGATTCGGGACAAGTCCAGTAAGACGCCGGCCAAAGATGCGCCGCAGAACGCGGTTGCCCAAAAGGCGGCCAAGGCGCTGCCTGCCAAAGCCAGCTTCCGCCGCGAGCGCGCGCTGATCAAGCGCGGCGTCTGGCCGATCGCGGGCTGCGACGAGGCCGGCCGCGGGCCGCTCGCCGGTCCCGTGGTGGCGGCCGCCGTGATTCTCGATCCCGACCGCATCCCGCGTGGCATCGACGATTCCAAGCGATTGACTGTGGAAGAGCGCGAAAAGCTGTTCGACAAGATCTGCGCCACCGCGCAAGTCTCGGTCGCCGTGGCTTCGCCCGCGCGCATCGACCGCGACAACATCCTGCGTGCCTCGCTCTGGGCGCTGAAGCGCGCGGTGGTTGCTCTACCAGAGGCGCCGAAGCACGTCTTCGTCGATGGCCGCGACCGGCTCGACACGCCCTGCGACTGCGAAGCCGTGATCGGCGGCGACGGCATCGTACTTTCGATTGCGGCCGCTTCCATCGTCGCCAAGGTGACGCGTGACCGGTTAATGTGCGCGCTGGCGCAGGATTGCCCCGGCTATGGCTTCGAGCAGCACAAGGGCTACGGGGTCCCCGAACATCTCGACGCGCTGAACCGCCTCGGACCGACCGTTCACCACCGCAGCTTCTTCGCCCCGGTCGCCGCCGCACGCGCCAAGCACATGCCCTGGACAGTCTTGCCCGAGCGGGAACTGTTCGATGTCACCGCGATCGAGGTGCAGGTCCAGACGACAGTTGAAATCGATGCGACCGCGGGCCTCTAGACCAGACGGTCGTTGCCACGACGCGTGTCGCCCTTTATCAAAACAGGTGTGAGCGAATAGGGCCGGCTGGACGGGTTGGCTGCATCTTGCGGGCGTTGCATGCGGTTTACCTCCCTGGTCATCGAGCTCATTCGCGCCCGGCCGCGGCTGATCGTCTGGATTGCCGTGCTGCTTCAAGCCGCGATGTGGTTGCTGGTGGCGCTGCTGTTCTATCGCAGCCCGCCGGGCAGCCTCGCGACCCTGCTGGCCTTCGGCAGGGAATACCAGGTCGGCACCGATCTGGGGCCGCCGCTGTCAATCTGGCTCGCCGACATCGCCTACCGGGCCGCCGGGGGCCATATGTTCGGCGTCTACGTCCTGGCCGAGATCTGCGAGATCGCCACCTTCATCGCGCTCTACCACCTGGCACGCGCCGTCGTCGGCGGCCAGCAGGCGGTGCTCGTCGTTCTTCTGACCATGACGCTGCTGGTCTTTTCCTCGTCGGCGCTCGACTTCGGACCTTTGGTGCTGGCCCGGCCGTTGTGGGCGCTGTTGCTGCTGCATTCCTGGCAGATCATCGGCCAGCGCCGCGGCAATGCCTGGTTCGCCTGGTCGATCGAGGCCGGCCTGCTGCTCCTGACCACGCCGGCCGCGGTCTTCCTGCTCGGGTTGCTCGTCGTATTCGCACTCGCGACCGCCGGCGGTCGCCGGACCTTGCGCGCGCTCGATCCGCTGTTTGCGGTCATCGTCGTCGCCGTGCTGGCGCTACCCTATGCGGTCTGGCTGATGCGCGCCGAGACCCTTGTGCTGCCAGCCTTGCCGCAAGTGGCCGACATCGGCGCCCGTGCGAACCATGCCGCCTGGCTGCTTGGCGGCCTCGTGCTCGGCGCCATCGCAGTCCCGGTGCTGACCTTCCTCAACACCCCCCTGTTCGCCGGCAAGTGCGAGGACGCGCCGATCATCTACCGGCCGCCGGTCGAGCCGCTGGCCCGCCACTTCGTCTATTTCTTTGCGCTGGCGCCGGCGCTCGGCGGCGTCCTGCTCGCCGGCCTGTTCGGGCTCGATGCCGTCGTCGGCGGCGCCGGTATCGTGTTGATCATGTCGGGTCTCGCGACGGTCGTGGTATCGGGCGATCTCATCGCGATGCGCCGCGCTCGTATGCTGCGCACGGTGTGGGCGGCGGCCGTCGTGGCACCCGCTGTCGGCGTCGTACTGGCCGTGCTGTTGCTGCCCTGGAGCGGCACTGGCGAGATCGCGACCTCGATGCCGGCCCGTGCGATCTCCGACTTCTTCGACGACAGCTTTGCCCGCCGGACCAACCATCGCCTGCGCGCGGTGGCCGGCGACACGCAGCTTGCAAGCCTGATCGCGCTGCATTCCGGCCGGCCGCATCTCTTCATCGATGCTGATCCCGCGCGTACGCCGTGGATGTCACAGGCAAAGTTCAACGAGAGTGGCGGCGTCGTGGTCTGGCGCGCGTCCGACACCGCCGGCACCCCGCCGCCCGACATCCTCGCGCGCTTCCCCGGCATCGTGCCCGAAGTGCCGCGGGCTTTCGAATGGCTTGTCACCGGACGCCAGCAATTGCTGCGCATCGGCTGGGCCATTGTGCGGCCGAAGGCGACGTGAGTACGAGCGCTTGCTAGCCCGCCAGCGCCTTGGCGATTGCCCGCAGATCCTGCCAGGCGAGGCGCTTGTAGGACGGCGAGCGCAGCAGATAGGCCGGATGAAACGTCGGCAGCGCCCGGATGGTGCGTGTGCCCGTGTCGTACTCGAACCAGCGCCCGCGCGTACGCATGATGCCTTCGCGCGTCGACAGCAGCGTCTGCGTCGAGGGATTGCCGAGCGTCACCAGCACGTCGGGATTCACCAGCTCGATATGACGCCGGATGAAGGGCAGGCAGATTTGCGTCTCCTGCGGGGTCGGCGTGCGGTTGCCGGGCGGCCGCCAGGGGATGACATTGGTGATGTAGGCCGTGCTGCGGTTGAGGCCGATGGCGCCGATCATCAAATCGAGCAGTTTGCCGCTGCGCCCGACGAAGGGCAGTCCCTCGATGTCCTCGTCCCGGCCCGGTGCCTCGCCGACGAACATGATGCGCGCTTGCGGATTGCCGTCGGCGAACACCAGCCGCGTCGCCGTGTGTTTGAGCGCGCAGCCCTCGAACCCCTGCATCAGTTCGCGCAGCGCCTCGAGAGTCGGCGCGCCGCGGGCAGCCTCGCGCGCAGCGGAGATCGCGACGTCGGGCGCCGGTGCGGCCTCGCCGCGCATCACCACAGGCGCGGCGACAGCTCGCGGAGGCTCGGCCGGCGCAGCGCGAGGAGCGGGCGGCGGGGCATCTAATTCCGCCAGGCGGTCGATCGGCTGCTCTGCGAGCGCGCAGTCGACACCGGCCTCCAGGTAGAAGGCAAGAAGCTCTCGGACGGTGGGTGCGGGCTCGGGGATCATTGGGAAAGTCAGACTATTAGTTCATCTTAGGACGCCTTGCATCCCAGCGGAACGCATTTCCGTGGTTGTCCTACCCGGAAAAATCGGAAACAAGGGAGCGCAAATGACAAGGAACCGTCTCAAGGGCTGAGATCAGATGAGCACCGAAGAACTTCCCCCGCGCGAATCCATGGAATTCGACGTCGTCATCGTCGGCGCCGGTCCCTCGGGTCTGGCGGCCGCGATCCGGCTGAAGCAGATCAATGCCGATCTCAACGTCGTCGTCGTGGAGAAGGGCTCCGAGGTCGGTGCGCACATTCTTTCCGGCGCGGTGATCGACCCGGCCGGGCTCGACAAGCTGATCCCGGACTGGCGCGACGATGCGGATTGCCCGCTGAAGACGCAGGTCAAGGACGACCGCTTCTATTGGATGACGGGTGGCGGTGCGATCAAGCTGCCGAATTTCATGATGCCGCCGCTCATGAACAACCATCATTGCTATATCGGCTCGCTCGGCAATGTCTGCCGCTGGCTGGCGCGCAAGGCCGAGGCGCTCGGTGTCGAGATCTATCCGGGCTTTGCCGCAGCCGAAGTGCTCTATGACGAAAAGGGCGCGGTGAAGGGCATCGCCACCGGCGACATGGGCATCGGCCGCGACGGCAAGCCAAAGGACTCGTTCACCCGCGGCATGGAGCTGCTCGGCAAGTACACGCTGTTTGCCGAAGGCGCGCGCGGCAGCCTGAGCAAGCAACTGATCGCCAAGTTCGCGCTCGATGCGAAGAGCGAGCCGCCCAAGTTCGGCATTGGCCTCAAGGAGGTCTGGCAGATCGATCCCGGCAAGCATCAGAAGGGCTTGATCCAGCATTCGTTCGGCTGGCCGCTCGACCTGAAGACCGGCGGCGGTTCGTTCCTCTATCACTACGACGACAATTTGGTCGCCGTCGGCTTCGTCGTGCATCTGAACTACGACGATCCGTATCTGTCGCCGTTCGACGAGTTCCAGCGCTTCAAGACGCACCCGTCGATCCGCGGTACCTTCGAAGGCGCCAAGCGCCTCGCTTACGGCGCGCGTGCCATCACCGAAGGCGGTTATCAGTCGGTGCCGAAGCTGACCTTCCCCGGCGGCGCGCTGGTTGGCTGCGCGGCCGGCTTCGTCAACGTGCCGCGCATCAAAGGCGTGCACAATGCGATGGGCACCGGCATGTTGGCTGCCGAGCATGTCGCAGCCGCGCTCGCGGCTGATCGCGCCAACGACGAGATCATCGATTACGAGAACGCCTGGCGTTCCTCGTCGGTCGGCAGGGACCTGTTCCTGGTCCGCAACGTCAAGCCGCTCTGGTCGAAGTTCGGCACCGTGCTCGGCGTTGCGCTCGGCGGTTTCGACATGTGGTTCAACACGCTGTTCGGCACCTCGCTGTTCGGCACCCAGTCGCACGTGAAGCCCGATCGCGCCACGCTCGATCCGGCCAAACAGCATGCGCCGAAGAACTACCCGAAGCCGGATGGCAAGATCTCCTTCGACAAGCTCTCCTCGGTGTTCCTCTCCAACACCAATCACGAGGAGGACCAGCCGGTCCATCTGAAGGTGACGGACATGAACCTGCAGAAGACCTCCGAGCATGATGTGTTCGCCGGTCCGTCGAATCGCTATTGCCCGGCCGGAGTCTACGAATGGGTCGAGGACGGCGGGAGCCCGCGCTACCAGATCAACGCGCAGAACTGCGTCCATTGCAAAACCTGCGACGTGAAGGACCCCAACGGCAACATCACCTGGGTCCCTCCGGAGGGCGGCGGCGGACCGAACTACGAGGCGATGTAAGGACGCGCCCAGCGGCCAAACAGGTCCGGAGGGCGATGTAGCGCACGTTCGCGTGAGAACGGGGGCGTCACGGGGGCCCCCGGCCACGATAAGGCCATAGTGGCGGCGTCTTGGGGCTCTCTCGAGGTCACTTCAACGGTGACTTGAAAGGTGACTTGGCCGATTTGGGGCGTGCGGAGGGGATCGCCCGGTCCGAATCCTTGCGGTGAAGCGCCAAAAGCGGCATTGTCCGGACCCGACGGTTCCGGGTCCCGTGTCGCCGGCCGCGTGCGCGCGAGACGGCCTTTCGCTTCAAACCCAGGCACTACCAACTCAAGGCGAGCCCTGATGTTTTCAAATCGCTTCAACCGCTGGACTGCTGCTGCCATCGCCCTTGCGGGTTCCGCGATGTTGGCGGTCCCAGGCGCGGTGCTGGCGCAGACGCCGGATCATCCGGCCGACACGGCGGCACAGTTTCCGACCCGAAACGATCTGAAGTCGCTCACCACGGCCGGCAGCTATCTCGCCGCTCGCCACGCCAGCGTCGAGCGCGACGCGGCCTCCGCCGCCGCCTTCTACCGCTCGGCACTGCGGTCCGATCCCAAGAACAACGAGCTGCTCGATCGCGCCTTCATCTCGTCGGTCGACGATGGCGACATCGAGGAAGCGGTCAAGCTCGCCGAGCGCATCCTCACCGTCGACAAGACCAATCGCGTCGCGCGCCTCGTGGTCGGCGTGCATGATTTGAAGCTGAAGAAATATCCGAGCGCGCAGAGCAACATCAACCAGTCGATTCGCGGGCCGATCACCGATCTCGTCGCGACCCTGCTGTCCGGCTGGGCCGCCTATGGCGCGGGCGATGCCAAGGGCGCAGTTGCGTCCATCGACAAGCTGACTGGTCCGGAATGGTATCCGCTGTTCAAGGACCTGCACGCGGGCATGATCCTCGAGAATGCCGGCAAGGAGAAAGAGGCAGGCGTCCGCTTCGAGCGCGCCTACAAGCTCGACGATTCCATGCTGCGCGTCAGTGAAGCTTATGCGCGCTGGCTCTCGCGCAACAAGGACGCGGCTTCCGCGACAGCTGTCTATGAGGCTTTCGACAAGAAGCTCGCCCGTCATCCGCTGATCGTTGAAGGTCTGCGCGAGACCAAGGCCGGCAAGAAGCTGCCGCCGCTGGTCGATTCCGCGCAGGCCGGTGCGGCCGAGGCGCTCTACGGCATCGGCGCCACGCTGACCCGCCGCGGCGGCGAAGATCTGGCGCTGGTCTATCTCCAGCTCGCGCTCTACCTCCAGCCGACGCATCCGCTGGCCCTGCTCTCGCTCGCCGACCTCTACGAATCGGTGAAGCGGCCGCAGATGGCGATCAAGATCTATGAGCGCGTGCCGTCGAGCTCGCCCTTGAAGCGCAATGCGCAGATCCAGCTCGCCATCGACCTGGATTCCGCTGACCGAACCGACGAGGCGATCAAGATCCTCAAGGGTGTGATATCAGAGGATTCCAAGGACCTCGAAGCCATCATGGCGCTTGGCAATCTCGAACGCGGCCGCAAGAAGTTCGCCGACTGCGGGGCGACCTATTCGCAAGGCATCGACGTGCTGCCCGCCGGCAACGACAAGGCCAACAGCGTCTGGTATTACTATCGCGGTATTTGCGAGGAGCGCTCCAAGGAATGGAGTAAGGCGGAAGCCGACATGAAGAAGGCGCTCGAGCTGCAACCCGACCAGCCGCATGTCCTGAATTATCTCGGCTATTCCTGGATCGACCAGGGGGTGAATCTCGATGAAGGCATGAAGATGATCAAGCGTGCCGTCGAGCAGCGTCCAGACGACGGCTACATCGTCGACTCTCTCGGCTGGGCCTATTACCGCATCGGCAACTACGAAGAGGCGGTGAAGAACCTCGAGCGCGCCATCGACCTGAAGCCCGAGGATCCCACCATCAACGACCATCTCGGCGATGCCTATTGGCGCGTCGGCCGCACGCTCGAGGCCAAATTCCAGTGGGCACATGCCCGCGATCTCAAGCCGGAGCCGGAGGAGCTGCCGAAGATCGAGGCCAAGATCGCCAATGGCATGACCGAGGAGACCTCGAACTCTTCGGCCGCGCAGGCGGACAAGAAGAAAGACGACGGCAAGGGCGGTTGATCGAAGTCACTGGACGGGTAACTGGGGGCGTATCGCCGATGCCGGCGTTGGTTGAAGAAGGGCGCGCGAAGGTCAATCTGAGCCTTCGCGTAGTCGGCCGTCGCGCCGACGGCTATCATGATCTCGAAAGCGTGGTTGCGTTTGCCGATTGTGCCGACCGGCTCACGCTGGATCCGGGCGGTGAGCTCCGGCTTGCGACCACGGGACCGCTCGCGGCAGCCTGCGGCGAGACAGCTGACAATCTCGTGCTCAAGGCCGCCAAGCTGCTGGCCGATGCTGTGCCGAATTTGAAGCTCGGCGCTTTCGCGCTCGACAAGGTGTTGCCGGTTGCAGCCGGCATCGGTGGCGGTTCGGCCGACGCTGCAGCGGCGCTGCGCCTGCTGGCGCGCCTCAACGATCTGCCGCTCGATGATCCCAGGCTCCAGAAGGTCGCGCTTGCGACCGGCGCCGACGTGCCGGTGTGTCTGCTGTCGCGGGCCTGCGACATGACCGGCGTCGGCGAGCAATTGCTGCCGCTGGCGCTGCCGAGCATGCCGTGCGTGATGGTCAATCCGCGCGTGCCGGTCGCGACCAAGGACGTGTTCAAGGAGTTGGGCCTGCGCAACGGCGAATTGCTGGTCGGCGCGACCGATGTGCTTGAAGCTCCGGCGTGGCCGGAGGCGGGCGGATCGATCACCGATTGGGTCGATGTTCTCGAAACCGTCGCCAATGATCTCGAAGCCCCTGCGCTGCGGATCGAACCTGTGATCGGGACGGTGCTGGAAAGTTTGCGCGACTCCGCTGGCGTCAAGCTCGCGCGCATGTCCGGCTCCGGCGCGACGTGCTTTGCGATTTATGGCGTGCTCGGTGATGCACAGGCCGCCGCCGAGAGGATTCGGCGCGACCACCTCGGCTGGTGGGTGCATGCGGGGACGCTGAGCTAGGCGCCGCTTTCCTCCGAAAGCCCGAGAAACCGCCTGATCTCGCCCAGCACCTCATCCGGCTTGTCATGCTGCAGCCAGTGTCCGGCACCGGCGATGGTTGCGATGCGGGCGTGCTGGAAATACTGCTCCAGGCCCTTTGCTCCGGCGAGAAAGCTTTCGCCGGCATTGAGCAGCAGCGTCGGGCAGGCGATGCGCGACCACAGCGCGACATGGTCGTCCGGCCAGAGCCGGTGCGGTGCGGAGACGCGCTGGTAGGGGTCGAACTTCCAGCTATAGGTGCCGTCGTCATTCTGCCGCGCGCCGTGCGTTGCGAGGTGAAGCGCGAGCTCGCGGCCGAGGCGCTTGTTGTGCAAGACCATCTGCGCCGCCGCGTCCGCGAGGGTCGCATAGCGGCGCGGTGTGCGGTCGTGCACCCTGTCGAGCTGGCCGACCCATCTGCCGATGCGTTCATGCGCCGGCGGCTTGGGTGAATCCGGCAGCATCGTCACACCGTCGAGCACGACGAGCTTGGAGACCAGTTCGGGGAATGCCCCAGAGAAGATCAGGCTCACCATGCCGCCCATCGAGTGGCCGATGAGCGTCACCTGGGGGGCCGCGATGCTGCGGACGAGCTGGGCGAGATCGTAAACATACTCAGTCAGCGCGTAGCTGCCGCCTTTGGTCCAGTCGGAATCGCCGTGGCCGCGCAGGTCAGGTGCGATCACATGAAAATTCGGCTGCAGCGAGCGGGCAATGGCGTCCCAACTCCGGCAATGATCCCGGCCGCCATGGATCAGGATCAGCGGCGGTGCCTCCACGTTGGCCCAATCGGCATAATGCAGGCGGAGGCCGTGGGATTCGTAGAAGCGGCTTTGCGGGGTGTCAGCCATTCGCCGGTCTCCGCGCCACCGCAAGACACAGGCCAAGGCCTGCAATGAAGACGCCGGAGCCTTGGGTGAGACGACGCATCAGAAGCGGCCGTCCGATCAATCGCGTGCGGGTCGCCGATGCCATGAGCACCAGGATGACATCGGCGAGCGTGTTCAGCGTCACCGAGATGGCGCCGAGCATGATGAATTGCAGCGTGGGACTCGCTCCCGCGGGATCCAGGAATTGCGGAATGAAGGCCAGAAAGAACGCCGCGGTTTTCGGGTTCAGCGCCTCGACGAGCATGCCGTCGCGGAAGGCCCTGGTGTCGCCGACGGGCTCGCTCTCGAGCGGCAGCATTCGGCCGGCGCCGCGAAAGGTCTTGATGCCGAGCCAGACCAGATAGAGCGCGCCGACGAATTTGAGGGCGGTAAACAGCTCGGCGCTGGCCAGGATGATCGCGGAGATGCCGAGGCTGCCGGCGACGACATGAACCAGCCCGCCGAGCGCGGTCCCCGCTGTCGAGGCAAAGCCGCTCGTGCGGCCTTCCGACAAGGTTCGTGCCGTGACGTAGAAGATGCCGGGCCCGGGAGTGGCGGCAATGACGAGGGCGGCGCCCAGGAATAGCCAAAAGTTCGTATCGCTCATCCTGCTGTCGTAGCAATGGCCAGCGTGATTGCAAGCCTGCCCGCTAGCCTATGCGGCGGAAGATCGCGCTGGCGTTCACCCCGCCGAAGCCGAACCCGTTCGAGATCGCATGCTGCATCGGCGTCGGTCGCGCGCTGCCGGCCACGATGTCGATGCCGTCGGCGCCAGGATCCGGGTCCTCGAAATTGAGCGTCGGCGGCGCGATCTGGTCGCGCAAGGCCAGCACGGTGAAGATCGCTTCGAGCCCACCGGCCGCGCCGAGCAGATGGCCGGTAGCCGATTTGGTCGCGCTGACGGCGATGCTGCGGTTGCGGCCGAACAGCGCACCGATGGCGCCGAGTTCGCTCTCATCGCCGGCCGGCGTCGAGGTCGCATGCGCGTTGAGGTGCTGCAAATCGGAAGGTGCGAGCTGCGCCTGGCGCAGTGCGATCTCCATGGCGCGGCGGGCGCCGTGGCCATCAGGTGGGCCCGACGTCATGTGATAGGCGTCCGCGGTGGTGCCATATCCGACGATCTCCGCGATCGGCGTGGCGCCGCGGGCAACCGCATGTTCCAGCTCCTCGATCACCAGAATGCCGGCGCCTTCGCCCATGACAAAGCCGTCGCGATCGCGATCGAACGGGCGCGAGGCGCGCGCGGGAGTGTCGTTGAACGCGCTCGACAGCGCACGTGCCGCCGCGAAGCCGCCGAGACTAACGATATCGATGCAGGCTTCTGCGCCGCCGCAGATCGCGACATCGGCCTCACCCGCGCGGATGATGCGCGCGGCATCGCCGATTGCCTGCACGCCGGCGGCACACGCCGTAACAGGCGTCCCCAGCGCGCCCCTGTAGCCGTATCTGATCGAGACATGGCCGGCCGCGAGGTTGGCGAGGAACGAGGGAATCGTGAACGGCGACAGCCGGCGCGGGCCGCGCTGCCCGGTGATGCGCACGGCCTCCGCCATGGCCGGAAACCCGCCGACGCCGGAGCCGATGATCGTCGCGGTCCGTTCCAGCGATGTCGTATCCTGCGGCGCCCATTGAGCTTGCGCGACGGCTTCTGCGGTGGCGAGCAATGCGAACAGGATGAAGCGGTCCATCTTGCGCTGATCTTTCGGCGTGGCGGCTTGCGCTGCGTCGAAGCCGCCGTCAGCATCCTCTGCCTTGTCGGGCACGAGTCCGGCAATGCGCGCCGGCAGCGCCTCCGACCATTGGGGCAGGGGACGCAGTCCGCTCTGTCCGGCAAGCAGCCGGCGCCAGGATGTCTCCACACCACAGCCGAGCGGCGACACCGCGCCCATTCCCGTGACGACGATACGACGCATGTCAGTCTCCAGCCGGCGCGACCGCCGGGTTCATGGCTTTGAGCGAGGTGAGCCGACGCCGCATCAGGCGGCTCGCGCCAGGCCCTGCGATCACCACCGCATTGGCGAGCGTGATCGGTTGCCTGTCGGCGGCGTCGACCACGATCGGATCGAGCGGCCGACGATCGTCCCGGTTCGCCAGCAGGATGGATTCGCCCTTCGGCGCGAGGTGCTTGTTGCCCCAGGCGAGCAGCGTGGCGATGACGGGGAAGAAATCCCGCGCCTTGTCCGTCAGCACATATTCGTAGCGTGGCGGCCGCTCGTGATAGCGGCGGCGGACGAACATGCCTGTTTTGGTGAGATGGGCCAGGCGCCGTGACAGGATGTTCGGCGCGATCGAGAGATTGCGCTCGAACTCGTCGAACCGCGTCGAACCCTGAAACGCATCCCGCAGGATCAGGATACTCCACCACTCGCCAACCGTCTCCACGGCACGGCCGACCGGGCATTCCAGGATCGAGGGGGACTTAGGTTGCATCAGGGAAAGGTAGGGGAGTGGCTTGCAAAAAGCAAGTTACTGCAGGGCAGCGGACGGGTGTGGGTTGAAAGGGCCGCGACTATGAGGCTGTTGCTCCGGCGAGAGCCGCTGCTCCGATCAGAGCGGCGGCTGCGGTTTCAGATGCACGCTCGTGAGCGATTGTGCGCGACATACGCCGCCATTGCGAGCGCAGGAAGCAATCCAGAGTCTTTCGGGCCCTTACATCAAGCGCGGGTCGGCCTTCGGCCGGTGCTAACTCGCAATGACGGTGCTGATGCCGTCGCGCCTATCTCAACGGCGTCCTCCCGGCGAACGCCGAGACGACACGGAGTGTCTCGCCGGCAGTCGCGCCTAAGCGCGAAAGCCTAATGCGATCGTGCCAGGCAGAACGCCACCACCTGCTCCAGCGCGCTCTTCATCGGCGAGGACGGGAACAGCGCCAGCGCATCGACCGCCATGGCGCCGTAGTGCTGCGCGCGGCTGAGCGTGTCCTCGAGAGCGCGGTGCTTGTTCATCAGGCCGATGGCGTGGTCGAGATCGCTGTCGCCGATTTCGCCGCGCTCCAGCGCCTTGATCCAGAACGCGCGTTCGGTGTCATTGCCACGTCGGAAGGCGAGCACGACGGGAAGGGTGATCTTGCCCTCGCGGAAATCGTCGCCGGTGTTCTTGCCGAGTTTTGCGCTCTTGCCGCCGTAATCGAGCACGTCGTCGACGAGCTGGAAGGCGATGCCGAGATTCATGCCGACGGAGCGGCAGGCCGTCTGCTCCGCCTTCGGGCGGTTGGCAATCACGGGGCCGACTTCGCAGGCCGCGGCGAACAGCTCGGCGGTCTTGCCGCGGATCACGGCGAGATATTCGTCCTCGGTGGTTGCAGTGTTCTTGGCGGCGGCGAGCTGCATCACCTCGCCCTCGGCGATGGTGGCGGCGGCTGCGGAGAGGATGTCGAGCGCGCGCAGCGAGCCGACCTCGACCATCATGCGGAAGGCTTGTCCGAGCAGGAAGTCGCCGACCAGTACGCTGGCCTCGTTGCCCCAGAGCATGCGTGCCGAGAGCTTGCCGCGGCGCATTTCGCTCTCGTCGACGACGTCGTCGTGGAGCAGCGTGGCAGTGTGCATGAACTCGACCGAGGCAGCGAGCTTGATGTGACCGTCGCCGGTGTAGCCGGCGAGGTTGGCCATGGCGAGTGTCAGCATCGGCCGCAGCCGCTTGCCGCCCGAGGAGATCAGATGGTTGGCGACCTCCGGGATCATGGTCACATCTGACCCGGTCCGCGACAGGATCGTGGCGTTGACGCGCTCCATGTCACCGGCGACAAGGGTAACCAGCTCTTCGATCGACGCGCCGGGGGTTTCGAAAGGTACGATGACGGCCACGCCGGTCTCCAATATTTGCCCCGGAGGGGCTATTCTGATGGAAAGACAATAGAAACTGGACGGGGATGCGGCAAGGGCCTGTGGAACCATTGACTTCTGCCGCTCAACCCCTTTCAGCCCAGGAGGCTCGTTTGCGTGAACTGGTTCGGACCAATGATATCGTGCTGGTGTCGGCGATCGGTGCGCTGCTCGACGGCGCCAACATCCACCATCTGGTGCTGGACCAGAACATGAGCATCATCGAGGGCTCGCTCGGCGTCCTGCCGCGGCGAATCCTGGTCCACGAGGACGACGCCAGCGAAGCCCGGCAACTCCTGACCGAGGCCGGGCTCAGCCACGAACTGCGCGGCGATGATTGACGTCGTCACAGATCTCACCGAGGACGCCTTTCTCGGCGGACAGCTGCGCCTCAAGCAGAAGCGATCCGGCCACCGCGCAGGGCACGATGCGATCCTGCTTGCGGCCGCGACGGCAGCCCGTGAGGGGGATCGGGTGGTCGATTTCGGGGCAGGCGTCGGCACCGCCGGCCTGGCGCTGGCCCGCCGCGTGGCCGGCCTCAATCTTTGCCTGGTGGAGATCGATGCGGAATTGGCAGAGCTCGCACGCGCCAATGCAGCCGCGAATGCGATTACCGCTGACGTGATCGTGCTCGACGTCACTGATGACGCGCAGCCGTTTGCGGCACATGGGCTCGTGCCTGATAGTGCCGATTGCGTGTTGATGAACCCGCCCTTCAACGATGCCATCAGGCATCGCGGTTCGCCGCATCAGGCGCGTCACACCGCGCATGTCGCAACCGAGGAGACGTTGCATGCCTGGGTGCATTCAGCGCGGCGCGTCCTCCGGTCGAACGGTGCGCTGACGCTGATCTGGCGAGCGGATGGAATCGCAGACGTTTTGGCAGCGCTGTCACGCGGTTTTGGCAGCCTGTCGATTCTGCCGGTTCATGGCGAAGCGGCACGGCCTGCGATCCGCGTGCTGGTGCGTGCCGTCAAGGGCGGCCGCGCGCCGACGCGATTGCTGCCGGGCCTCATGCTCAATAACGAGTCACACGTGCCCAAAAAAGAGGTGAGGGATATTCTCGAGGGAAAAGCGGTCTTGCCGCTGGCGGAGCCGTGACGGCTTACTGGGGAAGCGATTCCGACTGCTGTTCCTGCGGGGACGTATAGCGAATCGCGGTGAGGAGCGCGGCGATCAGCATCAACAGCAGATAGATCTTCATGTCGTTTCCTCCGCTGCCTCATTGCAGCTTCCCGCCGCGGATTCTGCAAAACACGTTCCAGGCACTTTCAATGACAGTCGCGTGATAAGAATTGGTTAATCAGGAGTAACGGCATGGCCGAACAATTGAACGATCGCGAGAATTCCGGCCTGGCCGACAAGCTCTTGCAATACCTGCCGGCGCGCTTCCGACCGGGTACGGCGGTGGTGCCGGTGGTGCGGCTGTCAGGCGTCATCGGCGCGGTGACGCCGCTGCGTCCGGGCATGACACTCGCGGGCGTCGCGCGGGTGCTGGAGCGGGCGTTTTCGTATCGGAACGCCAAGGCGGTGGCGCTGGTGATCAATTCGCCCGGCGGCTCGCCGGTGCAGTCGCGCCAGATCTATCTGCGCATCAAGCAACTCGCGGCGGAGAAGAAGCTGCCCGTGCTCGTGTTCGTCGAGGATGTCGCGGCCTCGGGCGGCTACATGATCGCCTGCGCCGGCGACGAGATTTTCTGCGATCCGTCATCGATTCTCGGCTCGATCGGCGTGGTCGGCGGCAGTTTTGGTTTCCAGGAGGCAATCAAGCGGCTCGGCATCGAGCGGCGCCTCTACACGGCCGGCGCGCACAAGGCGATGCTCGATCCGTTCCTGCCCGAAAATCCTGATGACGTGGCCAAGCTGAAGGCGCTTCAGCGCGAGATCCATCAGATCTTCATCGCGCTGGTGAAGGAGAGCCGCGGTAGCAGGCTCAAGGGCGCCGACGACACCCTGTTCACCGGCGAGTACTGGGCCGGTGAGACGTCGATCGCGCTGGGACTTGCCGACGGCCTCGGCGATCTCCGCTCAACTCTTCGTGCCCGCTACGGCGACAAGGTTCTCACCCCCGTGATCGCGCAGCCGACCGGGCTGTTGTCCGGCCTGTTGGGACGGAAATCGCCAGGCGCAGGGCAGCTTTCGGCCATGGAATCAATGGCCAGCCTGCCGGACGAGCTGATCTCGGCGGTCGAGACGCGGGCGATTTGGGCGAAATTCGGGTTCTAGGCGAATCCCCTGCCGCGCCATTTGGTCCGTCTTGAGCCAATTGCGGCGCAGCCCGGACTGCGCGAGAATGTGCGTGGGGGTTGAGCAGTAGACAAGGATCGACCGATGCCGCCGTTCGTTGCATTCGCGGGCGTCCTGGGTGGGCTTGCCGTGGTCCGCTGGGCATACAAGACCGCACTCCGGATCAACCAGGAGCTGGAGGAGATGCGCCTGTCGCGCGTCGCCGAGGCCGCCCATACGGGGGCCGTCCAGACGCTGAAGCGTGACCCGGTGACCGGAGCGTATAGGCCGGGATAGTCTCCGCACGGAAGGTGCGCTGCCTCTCGCGCTTGCGGAGGAGGCCGGGTCGGGTCTTTCCACACGCGAGAAACCCAAGAGGAGAAAGCCCTCACCCGCGCTTTCGGCGCGACCTCTCCCGCAGGCGGGAGAGGTAAGAAAGGCCCCTTTGCCTTGATTCCCATCCCCGCCGTCGATACGGTCCCGCGCGATTCAAACCCCCCGCGAGAGCCTGATCTGACGATGGACGCCTCATTGCCCGCCCACATGCGCCCGGAACGCTCGTTCCAGGGCTTCATCCTCGCGCTCCAGCGGTTCTGGGCCGAGCAGGGCTGCGTGATCCTGCAGCCCTACGACATGGAGATGGGCGCGGGGACCTTCCATCCGGCCACCACGCTTCGCGCGCTCGGGCCGAAGCCCTGGAACGCCGCCTATGTGCAGCCCTCGCGCCGGCCCAAGGACGGCCGCTACGGCGAGAATCCGAACCGGATGCAGCACTACTACCAGTTCCAGGTGATCATGAAGCCGTCGCCGCCGAACCTTCAGGAGCTTTACCTGAAGTCGCTGGCCGCGATCGGCATCGACTCCGCCGTTCACGACATCCGCTTCGTCGAGGACGATTGGGAGAGCCCGACGCTCGGCGCCTGGGGTTTGGGCTGGGAGTGCTGGTGCGATGGCATGGAAGTCAGCCAGTTCACCTACTTCCAGCAGGTCGCCGGCGTGGAATGCGCGCCTGTTGCGGGCGAACTCACCTACGGGCTCGAGCGTCTCGCGATGTATGTGCAGGGCGTCGATCGCGTCTACGATCTCAACTTCAACGGCCGCGAGGGCGACCAGAAGGTCACCTATGGCGACGTCTTCCTGCAGGCCGAGCGGGAATATTCGAAGCACAATTTTGATGTCGCCGACACCGCGATGCTGTTCGAGCAGTTCAAGATGGCGGAAGCGGCCTGTCGGAAGTACCTCGACGCCGGCTGGAAGGACGACAAGCGCGAGGCGCATCTCATGGCGCTGCCGGCCTATGACCAGTGCATCAAGGCGAGCCACGTCTTCAACCTGCTCGACGCCCGCGGCGTGATCTCTGTAACCGAACGGCAAAGCTACATTCTTCGCGTGCGCGAGCTGGCAAAAGCCTGCGGCGAGGCCTGGATCCATACTGAAGCGGGCGGAGCGGCCTGATGCCCGATCTTTTGCTTGAACTGTTTTCGGAAGAAATCCCCGCGCGCATGCAGGCCAAGGCGGCCGACGATCTGCGCCGCCTCGTGACCGAGAAGCTCGTCGCCGAAGGCCTCGTCTATGAGGGCGCGAAAGCGTTCGCGACGCCGCGCCGGCTCGCACTCACCGTGCACGGCATCCCCGCGCGCCAGCCCGACCTGAAGACCGAACGCCGCGGACCGAAAGTCGGCGCGCCCGATGCGGCCGTGCAGGGCTTCCTCAAGGCGACCGGCCTGAAATCGCTGGAAGAAGCCAAGATCCAGCGCGACCCCAAGGGTGACTTCTACATCGGATTGATCGAGAAGCCCGGCCGCGACGCCATCGACGTGCTCGCGGAAATCCTGCCCGTCATCATCAGAACCTTCCCCTGGCCGAAATCGATGCGCTGGGGCGCGCGCTCTGGAAAACCGGGTTCGTTGAGCTGGGTACGTCCGCTGCACGCGATCATCGCGACCTTCGGGCCCGAGACGGAAGAGCCCGATGTCGTGAAGTTCGAGGTCGACGGCATCGAGACCGGGCAGACGACGTATGGCCATCGCTTCATGGCTCCATCGGCGATTTCTGTGCGCCGCTTCGAAGACTACGAAGCGAAGCTGAAGGCGGCAAAGGTCATTCTCGATCCGCAGGCGCGCAAGGACATCATCTTCGCCGACGCCAAGGAATTGACGTTTGCGCAAGGCTTCGAGCTGGTCGAGGATCAGGTGCTGCTCGACGAGGTCTCAGGGCTCGTCGAATGGCCCGTCGTCATGATGGGATCGTTCGAAGAAGAATACCTCGCGATACCCGACGAGGTGATCCGCGCCACCATCCGCAATAACCAGAAGTGTTTTGTCGTTAGGGATCCCAAGACCGGGAAGCTGACCAACAAGTTCGTCCTTACAGCAAATATCGAGGCAGCAGACGGCGGCAAGGTCATCGTATCGGGCAATGAGCGCGTGATCCGTCCTCGCCTGTCGGATGCGAAGTTCTTCTACGAGACCGACCTGAAGACGAGGCTCGAGGATCGCCTGCCGAAGTTCGAGCAGATCGTGTTTCACGAGAAGCTCGGAACTCAGGCCGCGCGCATCAAGCGCATCGAGCGCCTCGCCGCCGAGATCGCGCCGCTGGTCGGCGCCGATGTCGCCAAGGCGACGCGCGCCGCGCATCTGGCGAAGGCGGATTTGCTGACCGAGGTTGTCGGTGAATTCCCTGAGGTGCAGGGCTTGATGGGCAAGTATTACGCGCTGGCCCAGGGCGAGGATGCATCCGTCGCCGCCGCCTGCGAGGAGCATTACAAGCCGCAGGGGCCGGCCGATCGCGTGCCGACCGATCCGGTCAGTGTCGCGGTTGCGCTCGCGGACAAGATCGATACGCTCGTCGGCTTCTGGGCGATCGACGAGAAGCCGACGGGCAGCAAGGACCCGTATGCGCTGCGTCGCGCGGCGCTCGGTGTGATTAGAATCGCGATCGAGAATGAGCTCGACCTGCATCCAAGGGGGCTTCTCGACTCGCATATCCGTGCCATCCGCCCTGACATCTCTGATACCGAGAAGGGAATTATCGGCGACACATTCCAGCTATTCTTCGAAGATCGATTGACGGTTCAATTGAGAGAACAAGGCGCGCGGCATGATCTCGTCGCAGCCGTGCTTGAGCTTGGTGGAAACGAGGCCGGGCTGCTTTCAATCGTTCGCCGCGTCGCGGCGCTCGGAAAGTTCCTCGATACTTACGACGGCAAGAACCTGCTCGCCGGCACCAAGCGCGCCAGCAACATCCTTTCGATCGAGGAGAAGAAAGACAAGCGTACCTTCGACGGTGCGCCGGATGCGGCGCTCTATAGCCTTGCAGAAGAAAAGGCTCTGGCGAAGGCGATCGACGAGGTGAAGGGGGAAGCTGGTGCCGCCGTTGCCAGGGAGGACTTTTCCGCCGCGATGAGCGCGATGGCCAAGCTGCGTCCGCCGGTCGATGCGTTTTTCGACAAGGTGCGTGTCAACGACGACAATGCCAAGGTGCGTGAGAACCGGCTGAAGCTGCTCAACGAGATCCGCAGCGCCACGCGTGCGGTCGCGGACTTCTCGAAGATCCAGGATTGAGGCGGGATAAAAATGCCCCGCCCGGCGGGGGGAAGACCGGGCGGGGCCTGATGTCCGATTTTCACTGCTGCGCCAGAATGATTGACGTGGCGCGCCGGACATCGAGTTGAACTGATTCTCCTTAGTCCATCACCTCGACGATGCGCCGCGAGCGCGGTTCGACCAGCACGGTCGAGCCGTTCACGACGGTGTAGCGGTAGGTCGTCGCACCGAAACGTTGCGGCACGTCATAATAAGTGATGCCGGTTTCGGGTAAGGTGGCGCCGACGACCACGCGATCCGGAATATGGAAGGCCGGCACACGTTGCTCGACGACGTAGTCGCGGAAAGCCGGGCGCTGCTCGACCGCAATCGTCGGGCCGCTATCGACCACGACGGGCGCGCGTCCCACTGTGATCCCGGTTTGCGCCTGCGCTGCGACCGGCGAGCCGATCGCGGCCGCGAGCGCTGCAAGGGCAAGAATCCTGTTTCGCATGGGCAACTCCTTCGACGTGCTTGCGACATGGTTTTACCGGACGCGCCAATGGCGCGACCGGTTGCCAATGCTGCGCCGCGCGCGATGTTCCGAAAAAGCCCTGCCGCATCGGCGGCAATTTCGGGCAGTTTTCGCGAACTGGGGAACTCGCCGAGGTGCCAGCGCGTCTCTACCCGCGGAACCCGGTCCGCTATGATCCGCCCGCGATTCGCCTCAACGTTCGGAAAGACAATTCATGCACATCACTGTCGCCCACATCTCGCCGATCCTGTCCCTGCTCGCGGGTGTGCTCATCCTGATCATGCCGCGCCTGCTGAACCTGATCGTGGCGATCTTTCTCATCGTCAATGGTGCGATCGGGCTCGGTTTGTTGAGGTGGCTCCATCTCTAGGCCTTCATTTTCCGGAACTCTTCGACTTGCGCGGGCCCGCCCAAAATGGTGTAAGGCCCGCAATTTCCCGTCCCTCTCGCAGGTTGTGTGCAAGCCATGGCCAAAGCCGCCTCGAAGCCGAATAAATCTCCAGCGAAATCAAAGGGCTCCGCCAAGACCAAAGCCGCGCCCGCGGCCCGCAAGGCGCTTGCCAAGAGCGCCGTGAAGAACGTCCCGAAGCCGGCGGCCAAGGCGTCTGCGAAGCCCGCCGCGAAGGCTGCGACCAAGTCGGCTGCGCCCAAGGTCGCCAAGAGCGCTCCGGCCAAGAGCGCCTCGACCAAGGCGGCACCAGCCAAGGTTCCTGCAAACAAGTGGGTCTTCACTTTCGGCGACGGCAAGGCCGAGGGCCGCACGGAGATGCGCGACCTGCTCGGCGGCAAGGGGGCCAACCTCGCCGAGATGGCTAATCTCGGCCTGCCGGTGCCCCCCGGCTTCACGATCCCGACCTCGGTCTGCACCTATTTCTACGCCCACGACAAATCCTATCCGAAGGAACTGCGGTCGCAGGTCGAGAGCGCGCTCGACTACGTCGGCAAGTTGACCGGCAAGGTGTTCGGCGACACCAAGAACCCGCTGCTCGTCTCCGTGCGCTCCGGCGCGCGCGCCTCGATGCCGGGCATGATGGACACCGTGCTCAATCTCGGCCTGAACGACGAAACCGTGGAAGCACTGTCGGAACTCTCCGGCGACCGCCGTTTCGCCTATGACAGCTATCGCCGCTTCATCACCATGTATTCCGACGTGGTGCTCGGTTTCGAGCATCATCATTTCGAGGAAATCCTCGACACCTTCAAGGACAGCCAGGGCTACACGCTCGACACCGACCTCACCGCCGACGACTGGGTCGATCTGGTCGGCAAATACAAGGACGCGGTCGCCCGCGAGACCGGCAAGGACTTCCCGCAGGATCCGCATGACCAGCTCTGGGGCGCGGTCGGCGCGGTGTTCTCATCCTGGATGAACGCGCGCGCGGTGACCTACCGCAAGCTGCACGACATTCCGGAATCATGGGGCACCGCGGTCAACGTGCAGGCCATGGTGTTCGGCAACATGGGCGAGACCTCGGCAACCGGTGTCGCCTTCACCCGCAACCCCTCGACCGGCGAGAGCAAGCTCTACGGTGAATTCCTGATCAATGCGCAAGGCGAGGACGTGGTGGCGGGCATCCGCACGCCTCAGGACATCACCGAAGAGGCGCGCAAGGAATCGGGCTCCGACAAGGCGTCGATGGAGGCGGCGATGCCTGAGGCCTTCAAGGAGCTGACGCGGATCTACACGCTCCTCGAGAAGCACTACCGTGACATGCAGGACATGGAGTTCACGGTCGAGCAGGGCAAGCTGTGGATGCTGCAGACCCGTAGCGGCAAGCGGACCGCGAAGGCCGCGCTGCGCATCGCGGTCGAGCTTGCGAACGAAGGCCTGATCAGCAAGAACGAAGCGGTGACGCGCATCGATCCCGCCTCGCTCGACCAGCTCCTGCATCCGACCATCGATCCCGAAGCCAATCGCGACGTGATCGCGACCGGCTTGCCGGCGTCGCCGGGTGCGGCCTCCGGCGAGATCGTGTTCTCGTCCGATGAAGCGGCCAAGCTTCAGGGCGACGGACGCAAGGTCATTCTGGTTCGCATCGAGACCAGCCCCGAAGATATCCACGGCATGCACGCCGCCGAAGGCATCCTGACCACCCGCGGCGGCATGACCTCGCACGCGGCGGTCGTCGCGCGCGGCATGGGCAAGCCCTGCGTCTCAGGCTGCGGCACCATTCGCGTCGATTACGGCCGCGGCACCATGAGCATCGGCTCGCGCACCTTCAAGGCCGGCGACGTCATCACCATCGACGGTTCGCTCGGTCAGGTGCTGGCCGGCCGCATGCCGATGATCGAGCCGGAACTGTCAGGCGAGTTCGGCACGCTGATGAACTGGGCCGACCAGGTCCGCAAGATCGGCGTCCGCGTCAACGGCGACACGCCGGATGACGCCCGCACCGCGATCAAGTTCGGCGCGGAAGGCATCGGCCTCTGTCGCACCGAGCACATGTTCTTCGAGGAGACGCGCATTCGCACGGTGCGCGAGATGATCCTCTCCGAGGACGAGCAGTCGCGCCGTGCCGCGCTTGCCAAGTTGCTGCCGATGCAGCGCGCCGACTTCGTCGAGCTGTTCGAGATCATGAAGGGCCTGCCCGTCACGATCCGCCTGCTGGACCCGCCGCTGCATGAGTTCCTGCCGCATACCCATGCCGAGGTCGAGGAAGTGGCGCGCGCCATGAACACCGATCCGCGGCGTCTGGCGGACCGCGCGCGCGAGCTGTCGGAGTTCAATCCGATGCTCGGCTTCCGCGGTTGCCGTATCGCGATCGCCTATCCTGAAATCGCCGAGATGCAGGCACGCGCGATCTTCGAAGCCGCGGTCGAGGCCGAGAAGCGCACCGGCAAGGCGGTCGGCCTCGAGGTGATGGTGCCGCTGATCGCGACCAAGGCCGAGCTCGATCTGGTCAAGGCCCGCATCGATGCCACCGCGAAGTCGGTGATGCGCGAGACCAACACCAAGATCGCCTATCAGGTCGGCACCATGATCGAGCTGCCGCGCGCCTGCCTGCTCGCGGAACAGATCGCCGAGAGCGCCGAGTTCTTCTCGTTCGGCACCAACGACCTGACGCAGACGACCTACGGCATCAGCCGCGACGACGCCGCGAGCTTCCTCGGTCCCTATGTGACCAAGGGCATCCTCTCGATCGATCCCTTCATCTCGCTCGACCAGGAAGGCGTCGGCGAGCTCGTCAAGATCGGCGTCGCGCGCGGCCGCAAGGCGCGCCCGAAGCTCAAGATGGGCATTTGCGGCGAGCACGGCGGCGACCCGGCCTCCGTCGCCTTCTGCCACAATGTCGGCCTCGACTACGTGTCGTGCTCACCGTACCGCGTGCCGATAGCGCGCCTCGCCGCCGCGCAGGCCGCGCTCGGCAAGGCGATTGCGAGCCAGGCGTAAGCTGTCGCGATAGACGGGATGCGAAGGAGGCGGGGCTTGCCCCGCCTCTTTGTTTTACGCGACGCCCGATCCGCGTCGTTGCGAGGAGCTCGCGACAGAATTGCGCAGCAATTTTGCGCAGATGCGACGAAGCAAGCGGGATTCTGGAATGCTTCGTTTCGCTCGGACGGAGAGGGAACCGTACGCGTCGCGCAATGATAAGTGCGCGCAAGACCTGATCAGCAAGAGTTCCTTCACCATTCGCGTTGACCGGATGTTTACCGCTTCAGATGACGCGGCGTTTACCAACGCGCAGCACCGCCGGCCGAAAACACCCGACATTGCTTGAGTGTGCCTGCCGCGCAACGCCGATTAACGCCCCGGCAACCTAAATTAGATACTTACAATAAAGATCGAACTGCACGGATGTACTGGGTTCGATCGGAAACGGGCGTAAGCGTAGCGTGAGCGTAACGATGCTGGTGTTGCGTAACCATCCGAAGGGCGCGCGGTTCGCGTCCTTCGGAATCGGTCTCTTCATCTTCGCCTTGATGCCGCGAGAGACCGGCTATCAGGACATAGGCTCCCTGCTGGCGCGTCAGCCCGGCGTTGCCGAGCGCTGGCAGAAGCAGGTGTTCTCCGCGGCCTCGTCGATTCAGCTTGCGACTTACAGCTTCTCGCGTCCGATCGGCACGTCCATTCCGCAGAGCGCGATGGTTCGCCTCGCGAGCCTCGATGGCCGCGACGTCACCGGCACGATCTCTCGCGGCAATCCCGCGCTCCAGGCCCCGACGCGCTATCAGGCCTCCGATTTCCCCAAGGTCGAACGGGCGCTGAAGGGCGACCGTCTCGCCACCGTGACGCCTGCGCCTCCGCCCGAGAGGCCCGCGCCCTCCGCGACGCCGGCGCAGCAGGATCCCGCCACGTCTAACAGCTCTGTCTTCGGTGCCAAGACGGCCCAGCGACCGGTCGAGCAGCCACAGGCAATGTCGCCGGAGTCTGCGGTGGCACTCGATCCCGAGCTTCAGGAGGCGCTGCGCGCGCCGCCTTTGACGCAATATGCCAATCCGAAGGCCGACGAGAGTGCGCTGTCCTTCGCGGCACAGCCGCTCAACGCGCTGAAGCCGGCGACGGTCGCCCCGCCGCGCGATCCCTTCAGTGTGAAGACGTCGAACCTGTTCTTCGGCAGCTCCTCGCTCGGCGGCGCCGTCGAGAGCATCGAGAGCTGGCAGCCCGGTGCCGAGCCGCTGATCGTGATGCCCGACCCCGACATGAAGCTGGCCTCGCCGTCGCCGCCGACCGACGACGTCGGAAACGCGACCGAGAGCGGCGAGAGCGTCGCGCCGAAAGGCGAGGTCAACGCCGACAACCAGCGCTCCAAATCGCCGGCCGAACGGCTGGCACTGGACGGCAAGTCACGGGCGAAGTCTGAAAAGTGTCTCGCTGAAGCCGTCTATTTCGAATCCCGCGGCGAGGCCGTGCGCGGCCAGATCGCGGTCGCGCAAGTGGTGATGAACCGCGTCTTCTCCGGCAAATATCCTGATACGGTGTGCGGCGTGGTCTATCAGAACAAATACCGTCATTTCGCCTGCCAGTTCACGTTCGCCTGCGACAACAATCCCGACGTGATCCGCGAGCCCGAGATGTGGGATCGTGCGAAGAAGATCTCCAAGGCGATGCTCGATGGCCAGATCTGGTTGCCGGAGGTCGGCAAGTCGACGCACTACCATGCCTATTGGGTGCGTCCGTCCTGGGTGGCCGAGATGAAGAAGATGTACAAGACAGGCGTGCACACCTTCTATCGTCCGCGCGCCTGGGGTAACGGCGAGGAGGAGCCGAGCTGGGGCACGCCGGCGCAGACCGCCGCACTCTCGGCAGAGCTCGCGCAGGAAGCCAAGAGCTCCGCCGAGATGGGCGTGACCGAGCGGCGCTGACGGCGCCTCAGGTCTCGATATCCAGCGCGCAGTCGAAGTTGGGCACGGAATGCGTCAGCGCGCCTGAGGAGGCGTAGTCGACGCCGGTTGCCGCAATCGCGGCAATCGACTCCAGCGTAACGCCGCCGGACGCTTCGAGCGTGAGGCGGCCTTCCGTGATCCGGACGGCCTCGCGCAGCGTCGCGAGGTCCATGTTGTCGAGCAGCACCGCCTCCGCAAGGCCGGTCGCAAGCACCTCGCGCAGCTGCGCGAGCGTGTCGACCTCGATCTCGATCTTGACGAGGTGACCCGCATGAGCGCGGGCGCGCTCCAGCACGGGCCGGATGCCGCCGGCGACCGCGATGTGATTGTCCTTGATCAGGATCGCATCATCGAGGCCGAAACGGTGGTTGAAGCCGCCGCCGCACCGCACCGCGTATTTCTCCAGCGCCCGCAATCCCGTCGTGGTCTTTCGCGTGCAGCAGATGCGCATCCTGGTGCCCTGGGTACGCGCGACGTAGTCGTCGGTGAGCGTGGCGATGCCCGAGAGGCGGCCGACGAAGTTCAGCGCGGTGCGTTCCGCGGTGAGGATGGCGCGAGCGGGGCCCGAGATCGTCAGCACCTGCTGGCCGCGGACGACCCGCGCGGCATCGCGGACATGGGCGCGTATTTCGATATCCGGCGAGAGCTTTTGCAGCGTCGCCAGCGCCAGCGGCAACCCGGCGATGATCCCGGATTGGCGCGCGACGAGGACCGCTTGCGCCTTTGTTGCTTCCGGGATCGTCGCGAGTGAAGTGATGTCACCGGCGCGGCCGAGATCTTCGTCGAGCGCGCGATGCACGGCGTCATCGATGGCGAGGGGGGAGAGGAAGGCGTCGGGATAGAGCAGGGAGGTCGGGGTGATCATGGAAAACTCCGTCAGGCGATCATGGATTGCGCGAGGTGCGTGGTTGTATGTTCGGTGAGGCCGTCCACGATCGCGCGCACCGCAGCGAGCGTGGTCATGGTTCGCTGCGCCAGCGCGGGTATCTCCGCGGCATGGTCCGAGCGGAAATGCGCGCCGCGGCTCTCGCGGCGGCTCCAAGCTGCGGCCGCGACGAGCAGGGCCGCCGTCGCCATGTTGCGGACGGCGATGCTCGCAGCCGCGCGTTCGAGGGTGGCGAAACTCCGCACAGCTTCCGCAAGCCCGTCACCATCGCGGATCACGCCGACATTCGCGCTCATCATGTTGCGCAGGCGTTTCACAGCGGCTGCATCCGGGGCACCGCCGCGCGGTGTCACCGGCGCCTCCGGCAGGCGGCTCGGCGAGGGGATCGTGTGGCCGGCGATGTCGTCGGCGATACGTGCGGCATAGACCACCGCTTCCAGCAGCGAATTGGACGCAAGCCGGTTGGCGCCATGCGCACCGGTTGAGGCGACTTCGCCGCCGACCCACAGCCCGGCGATCGAGCTGCGGCCGTGTGCGTCCACCGCGATTCCGCCCATGTGATAGTGCACGGCCGGCGCGATCGGAATGGCCTCGATCGCGGGATCGATGCCCGCGGCGATGCAGCTTGCATGCACGGTCGGGAACTTTTCTGCGAAGTGCGCGCCCAAGGCCTGCCGTGCATCGAGGAAGGCGCCGCGCCCGGCCGCGATCTCGGCGAACACGCCGCGGGCCACGATGTCGCGCGGGGCGAGTTCGGCGAGCGGATGCTGCGCCGCCATGAAGCGCTCGCCATTGCCATTGATCAGCGTGGCGCCTTCGCCGCGCAGCGCCTCGGTCGCAAGTGGTGCTGGATCACGGCCAACCATGATGGCGGTCGGGTGAAACTGCACGAATTCGGTATCGGCGATCACGGCGCCTGCGCGCGCCGCAATCGCAAGACCCGATCCGTTGGCCTGCGCTGGATTGGTGGTGACGGCGTAGAGATGGCCGATGCCGCCGGTTGCAAGCACGATGGCGCGCGAGGCGATCATCATGGGCATTGCTGCACAGTTACCAGCCTCGCGCAATTGAACGCCGGTGACCGCGCCGTCCTCGGTGAGCAGCGCTTCGGCGACAAAACCTTCGATCAGGCGGATCGACGGGGTGCGGCGCGCCGCCTCGCTCAGCGCCGCGATGATCGCCGCGCCGGCGCCGTCGCCGCGGACGTGAACGATCCGCCGCGCGGAATGCGCCGCTTCCCGGCCCACGGCCAGCCGTCCCTCGAGATCGCGGTCGAACGGCACGCCGTAAGCGAGCAGATCGTGAATCCGGGAGCCCGCCTCGCGGGCGATCCCGAGCGCGATCGCTTCGTCGACGATACCTCCGCCGACCGCAATGGTATCCGCGGCATGCGCTTCGGGACTGTCGCCTTCGGCCACGGCAGCCGCGATGCCGCCTTGCGCCCATGCGGAGGACGCCCCCTGTCCGAGCGGCGCCGCCGCGATCAGCGTCACCGGCCGCGGCGCCAGCTTCAGCGCGCAGAACAATCCTGCGAGCCCACCGCCGACGATGACGACGTCATCGGTGGAGCGGGTGAGGTTGTGGATGTTGTCGATCATGTCACGCCTCAATTGTTCAAATTGATCATCCGTTCGACCGATCGCCGCGCGCGCGCCGCGAGCGACGGATCGATCGTGACTTCCTCGCCGAGCGTCAGCAGGCTCTCGAGAATGTTGGCGAGGGTGATGCGCTTCATGTGCGGGCAGAGATTGCAGGGCCGCAGCATCTCGACGTCGGGCAACTCGGCGCGGACATTGTCGGCCATCGAGCACTCCGTGATCATCACCAGGCGTCGCGGCCGCCGCTCGCGCACCCAGCTGATCATGTGCGCGGTCGAGCCGGTGAAGTCGGCTTCCGCCAGCACGTCAGGCGGGCATTCGGGATGCGCGATGATCTGCACGGAGGGATCGGCCTCGCGAAACGCGCGCAGCTCGTCGCCGGTAAAGCGCTCGTGCACCTCGCAGGCGCCCTTCCAGGCGATGATTTTGACATCGGTCTTCGAGGCGACATAGGTCGCAAGATAACGGTCGGGCAGGAAGATCACGCTGGGTGCGTCCAGGCTCTCCACCACTTGCACCGCGTTGGACGAGGTGCAGCAGATGTCGACTTCGGCTTTCACCTCCGCCGACGTGTTGACATAGGCAACCACGGGCACGCCGGGAAATCTTTCACGCAGCAGGCGCACGTCCGCGCCGGTGATGCTGGCGGCGAGCGAGCAGCCGGCGCGAGAATCCGGGATCAGCACGGTCTTGTCGGGATTGAGCAGCTTTGACGTCTCCGCCATGAAGTGCACGCCGCACTGGACGATGACATCCGCCCTCACCTTGGTGGCCTCGATGGCGAGCTGGAGCGAATCGCCACCGATGTCGGCGACGCCATGAAAGATCTCCGGTGCCTGGTAGTTGTGGGCGAGGATCACCGCGTTGCGCGCGCGCTTCAGCTGATTGATCGCGTGAATCGCCGGCGCCATCAGTGGCCACTCGATCGGCGGGATGACATGCTTGAGGCGCTCGTAAATCGGCGCGGTCGCGCGCTCGACATCGTCGGTCCAGTCCAGCGACGGCCGCGGCAGCGCAGAACAAGTTTGCGCCGGCGCTGGTGGGGTGGAGGTGGCCCGGCCCTGCGGCCGATTGGCAAAGTCGTCGGGACCGTAAATTCCAGCGATCGGCATCGAAGCCTCCCATGTAAATACATATGCTCAGTATGAGCATATGTTGAGCCTGAGAAATCCGGCCGAGAGGCCGGGCAGATTTCAGCAGGACTAAATATGCTCAATGTGAGTAAATCGGAGATAACACGCCGCAGGGAGGACCGCTAGGGGCTCTCGCACACATTCCCGTCAAGTCGCGCTGCGCGCGTCAACGGACGCGATAAAACGCATTGCTCCCGCAGCGGCCCCTCCTGGGATGCAATCATTTTCCATTTTGGATTTTCATGCATCTGCATTAAATGCCTGACTGTGGCCGCTGATCAGCGGACTGGCCGAGCGAGGGATGAGTAGCACCATGTCGATCCAAACGGGCGAACTCACTCCCTCACGTTCCTCCAACTGGCGCACGCCGGCCGTCGTCATCCTCTGTGGCTGTGCGATCGGCATGCTGGGCTTCGGGCCGCGCTCGGCGCTGGGCTTCTTTGTGCAGCCGATGAGCCATGAATTCGCCTGGGGCCGCGACGTGTTCGGCCTCGCGATCGCCGTGCAGAACCTGTTGTGGGGATTGGGCCAACCCCTGGCCGGCGCGATTGCCGATCGCTTCGGCCTGTACCGCGTGATGTGCGTCGGTGCGCTGCTCTATGCCGGGGGTCTGTTGCTGATGCGCTATTCCTCGACGCCGCTGTCGCTCAACATCGGTGCGGGCGTGATGATCGGCTTCGGTCTCGCGGGCTGCTCGTTCAACCTGGTGCTGTCGGCGTTCACCAAGCTGCTTCCGGCCGAGAAGCGCGGTCTTGCGCTCGGGGCCGGCACGGCCGCGGGCTCGCTCGGCCAGTTCCTGTACGCGCCGATCGGCGTTGCCCTGATCGACAATTTCGGCTGGCAGCAAACTCTCGCGGTGTTCGGCTTCATGATGCTGTTGATCATCCCGCTGGCGCTGGCGATCTCGACCCCGCCCGTCGCAAGCATGGCCAATGCGGCGCCTGCGGATGAGCAGACCATCGCCGGGGCACTCACGGAGGCGTTCGGCCATCGTTCCTACGTGCTGCTGGTGCTCGGCTTCTTCACCTGCGGCTTCCAACTCGCCTTCATCACCGTGCATCTGCCGGCGTTCCTCGTCGACCGCGGCGTCTCGGCGCAAACCGGCGGCTGGGTGATCGCGGCGATCGGCCTGTTCAACATCATGGGCTCTCTGAGCGTCGGCTATCTCCAGAACAGCTTGCCGAAGCGCTACATTCTCTCGACGATCTACTTCATTCGTGCGCTCGCGACGCTCGCATTCATCTCGTTCCCGATCACGCCGTTCTCGGCGATCGCGTTCGGCGCGGTGTCCGGGCTGACCTGGCTCTCGACGGTGCCGCCGACCTCGGCGCTGGTGGCGCTGATGTTCGGCACGCGCTGGCTTGCGACGCTCTACGGCTTCGCCTTCGTCAGCCATCAGGTCGGCGGCTTCCTCGGCGTCTGGTTAGGGGGCATCGTGTTCGAGCGATACGGTTCCTATACGCCGATCTGGTGGCTCTCGATCCTGTTCGGGGTGCTCTCGGCGCTGATCAATCTTCCGATCGTCGAAAAGCCGGTCGCGCGGGCGGTTGCGCAGCCTGCCTGATCGGTTAAACATCCCCGTCAAACAAGTCAGGGAGTTCAGCCGTGGCCAATTTCAAGGCGATCCGGATCGACAAGGCCGACAAGGGCACCACCGCGCAGCTGACGCAGTTCGACGAAGCCGAGCTGATGGATGGCGACGTCACCGTCCGCGTGGAATGGTCGACGCTGAACTACAAGGACGGCCTTGCGCTGACAGGCAAGGCGCCGGTGGTGCGCCGCTTCCCGATGATCGCCGGCATCGATTTCGCCGGCACCGTCGAAGCCTCCTCCCATTCGCAATGGAAGGCGGGCGACAAGGTCGTCTGCACCGGCTGGGGCATGGGTGAAACCCATCTCGGCGCCTATGCCGAGAAGGCGCGGGTGAAGGGCGACTGGCTGGTCGCACTGCCGCAGGGCCTGTCGGCACGGGATGCGATGGCGATCGGCACCGCCGGCTTCACCGCGATGCTCTCAGTGCTGGCGCTGGAGAAGCACGGCGTTTCGCCAAAAAGCGGTCCGGTCGTCGTGACGGGCGCGGCCGGCGGCGTCGGCTCGGTGGCGACCGCCGTGCTGTCGAAGCTCGGCTACCATGTCATCGCTTCGACCGGCCGCGCCTCGGAGGCCGATTACCTGAAGAGCCTAGGTGCCGCCGAAGTCATCAACCGCAATGAACTGTCGGGGCCGGCAAAGCCACTGGGCAAGGAGCGCTGGGCGGCCGGTATCGATAGCGTCGGCTCGACCACGCTGGCGAATTTGCTGTCGATGACAAGCTATGGTGGCGCCATTGCCGCCTGCGGTCTGGCGGCGGGCATGGACCTGCCGTCTTCGGTCGCGCCCTTCATTTTGCGTGGGGTGTGCCTTCTCGGCATCGATTCCGTCATGTGCCCGCTTCCGCCGCGAAAAGCCGCCTGGCAGCGCCTCGCCTCCGATCTGGATCGTTCAAAACTGTCTGAAATAACTACAGAAATTGCGCTGGACCAGGTTCCCGAGTGGGGCGCAAAAATCCTCGCCGGCGAGGTCCGCGGTCGCATCGTGGTAAAAATTGTCTAACGGCGTTCAGACTTTACCAACCAAGCTGCTTCAATGTCGCCATGGTTGGTATGGTAAGCAGCGGGTAAAGAGATAAGGCATCGCCCGCTGCGGGGTTGGTTCGGAGTTGAGCATGCTTGCGCGTATTGTGTTGGGGGCTGTTACGGCAGTCGTGACGTTTGCGCCGGCCATCGCCTTGGCCGGGAATATGAACGCGGATGAGGCACGCCGCTTCGTCGCTGGCAAGGTGTTCGCCTTCACCTGTTTCGACGGCACCCGCGGTGCAGGGCGTATCCTCGACGATCTCGGCGCCGCCGGCGCGGTGCAGTTCTCGGGCTCGGGCCCGGTCCGCCACCTCCGCCTGCCGGGCAACACCCTCCAGATCCGTGGCCAGAACGTCTGCGCCTCGATCAAGGGAATCCCATTCGAGCCTTGTTTCAACCTGGAGAAGACCGATGACCGCAGCTTCCGCGGCTCGGTCTCGGGCATGGGTTTCGCCTATTGCGACTTCCACCATCAGGGCGGCAACCAGATGCTGATGGCGCGCGCGGTTGCGCGGCCGCGCTCGCTCCGTGCGCGGGAGCAGACCGGTTCGGTCAACGCACCGAGCACCGAGGTCGCCGCGCGCGTCGAAACACCGCGGGTCGAGAGCAGCCGGATCGAGCCGGTGAAGTCGGAAGTGAAGCCCGAACCCAAATCCGAGTCCAAGAACGAAGGCCCGCTCGAGCTGCGACGCTCGACCGAGTGATATCCCGCGCAAAACCGCGCGCGCAATTTACCCGTCTTTGTCGAATGCATCGCACGCCAAGCCGCTGCGCCGTAATCATACGGCCTGCGGTTTTCATGCCTTGGTAGCGACTGAGGCCGCAGCCTTGCGCAACGGCCGGAAAGCGGCCCTACGCAAGGCTTCAATGATGTCGCTGTACTTCTTCCGCATCAGCACCGGCCGCTATTCAGGCGCCGCGGATCAGCCGTACGAGTTCGAGGATCGCGCCGCGGCCTGGACCGAGATGACCGAGGTGTGCGCCAATCTGCTCGGCGGCATCGCGCGCAACCTGAAGCCGAATGCGAAGTGGAGCATGGAGCTGCTCGACGAGAACAAGAAACCGGTCTTTCGCATCAGCCTGGACGGCGAGGCCGTTTGCTGCGCCGACACGATCGCTGACTGACGTTAACGAATGCGGCATCTGCAAATCCGCGAAGGGCGATTCTCTGCACGTGAAAGCTGTGCAGCTTCCATTGCTTGAGCATCATTTCCGTAGTTCTACCCACGCGGCGAGGATCCCCGCTTAACGTTAATGAGCAAACCTGTCGGTTAGCATCCCGCGGCGCTTACGCGCTTCGCCACGGCAATTCGTACCCGGGGAATCCGTCAATGATCTTCATTCAGAACCTGCGAATTGGCACCAAGCTCGCCGTGACCTCGGCGCTGACCATCGGTCTCGTCGGGCTGATGATCTTCCTCCAGATGAGCGGAGATGCCGAGGTCCAGAAGCTCGGAGCGTCAGCATCGCAGCAGCAGACGATTGCGATCAACGCCACGGATGCCAAGGCCTCGGTGCGGGGGATGCAGATCGGTATTCGCGACATCCTGACATCATCCTCGCCGGCCGCAATGCAGAATGCCGTAACCTATTTCAACGACCGGCAGAACTCAGCGCTGCAGTTCGCGGCAGCAATGGCCAAGCTCTCGCGCTCGCCGGAGAATCGCAAGCGGATGGATCGCCTCACGGTGCTGATCGGCGAATTCGGCAAGGGTGAGCAACAGATCGAAGCGCTCCGCAAGCAGGCGCTTGCGCTCGACACCAGGACGGATGGCGAGGCGGCCGCCAAGCTGGCCGCCGAAATTGACCAACTCCGCATGGGAACGCTGGCGCCGATCAACGAAGAGATATCCGTCCTTGCCGACCAGATCGCCAACTTCGCCAAGCAGAAAAGCGCCGATGCGCGCGCGGACGCGGAAGCGGAGGCCACGTCCGTTGCGCGGACGTCGTTCATCACCGGCCTGCTGGTCGCGCTGCTCCTCATCGGGTCGTGCGTCTTCTCCGTCTTCAGCATCGCGCGGCCGATGCGCGCCCTGACGGTTGCGATGGAGAAGCTCGCCGGCGGCGACTTCTCGGTGGCACTGCCTGGGCTCGGCCGCAAGGACGAGCTCGGCGAGGTCGCCGGCGCCGTCGAGAAATTCAAGGTCGTGTCCGAGCGCAAGGCGCGCGAGGAAGCGGAAGCCAAGATGCGGCAGGATCAGATCGCGGCCGAACAGCGCAAGGTGGAAATGCGAAAGCTCGCCGACGGTTTCGAAGCCGCCGTCGGCGAGATCGTCGGCACGGTGTCGTCGGCTTCGACCGAGCTCGAAGCCTCTGCCACGACGCTGACGTCGACCGCCGAGCGCGCGCAGCGGCTCACCACCGTGGTCGCCGCGGCTTCGGAGGAAGCCTCGACCAATGTGCAATCGGTGGCCTCTGCAACAGAGGAGCTGTCGTCCTCGATTACCGAGATCAGCCGCCAGGTACAGGAATCCGCACGCGTGGCGAGCGAGGCGGTCGGCCAGGCGCGCAACACCACCGAGCGCGTCAGCGAATTGTCCAAGGCGGCAACGCGGATCGGCGACGTGGTCGAACTGATCAACACCATCGCTGGCCAGACCAATTTGCTGGCGCTCAACGCCACGATCGAGGCGGCGCGTGCCGGCGAAGCCGGCCGGGGCTTTGCTGTCGTCGCCTCCGAGGTCAAGGCGCTGGCCGAGCAGACCGCCAAAGCGACCGGCGAGATCGGCCAACAGATCTCAGGCATTCAGACCGCGACCCAGGAATCGGTCGGGGCCATCAAGGACATCAGCGACACCATCGAAAAGCTGTCCGAGATTGCCTCGACCATCGCAGCGGCCGTGGAAGAGCAGGGCGCGGCGACGCAGGAAATTTCTCGCAACGTGCAGCAGGCTGCGCAAGGCACGCATCAGGTCTCGTCCAACATCGGCGACGTGCAGCGCGGTGCGAGCGAAACCGGATCGGCGTCCTCGCAGGTGCTGTCGGCCGCGCAGATGCTTTCCGGCGACAGCAACCGACTGAAGCTGGAAGTGAGCAAGTTCCTCGAGACGGTGCGCGCGGCCTGAGGGTCGCCGGCCGTTCTGTTCGAGCCGCATCCGCCGGCGCGACGGTGCGCCATCAGGCGGATATTTGTCGCGCTGCAGCACATGCTTGTGGAGCGGACAAGATCGGCGGCGGCGAATTCAGTGGTTTCACTAGGTCGCTGTTAACGGGTGTTTGCGACAATGGGCGCAATCTTTTCGGATAACAACCAGCCGGCATTGTTGGAATGACTTCCGCCCCCGTCGTTCGTGACGGTCGCGCCGGGGAAGGTTCGTGCGTTGGCTATCATCGGGATTTTGTGATGTCGAAGTTGTCGATCGTCTTCAAGCTTCTGACCGTGTTGTCGGTCCTCGTGCTCTCGCTCGCCGGTGTCGGCGTGGTGGCGATCGGCGCGATGCAGAACATCAATTCCCATACCGTCGAGATCGCAGAGAGCTGGCTGCCGAGCGTGCGTGCGCTGGGCTCGATCCGCGCCGATGTCAACGAACTGCGCGTCGCGCTCCGTCTGCATCTGATGCAGGATACGGCCGAGGGCAAGCAAGCTGCCGAGAAACGCCTCGCCTCGCTGCGCGAACGCATCGAGCAAACCCGTAAGACCTACGAGCCGCTGATCACGTCCGCCGAGGAGCGCTCGATCTACGGGCAATGGACCGCGGCGTGGGGCGAGTATCTCAACGGCGTGCAAGAGGTGATGGCGCTGTCGCGCAAGAGCCCGGGCAAGTTCCCGACGGAAGCCAACGAGCTGTTGCAGACCAAGGTCGCCAAGATGGCGCAGGCCGCCGATCCGTTGTTGACGAAGGACATCGAGCTGAACAACCACGGCGCCGAGATCGAGACCAAGCAGGCGGCTGACGGCTACGCCTCGATCTTCCGCGTGCTGGTCGGCATCATCGTGCTCTCGGTCGTGATCGCGATCGCTGCGGCCCATTATCTCGTTCGCGACGTGTCACGCGGCATCGCCTCGATCATTCGCCCGATGCAGTCGCTCGGTGAAGGCGATCTTTCGGCGGAGGTGCCGCATCGCGGCGAGAAGACCGAGATCGGGTCGATGGCCGACGCGCTTCAGATCTTCAAGGAGGCGCTGATCGCCAAGAGGGCTGCTGACGAAGCGGCCGCGCGCGATGCCGAAGCCAAGATCGAGCGCGGCCGCCGCGTCGACGCCATCACCCGCAAGTTCGAAGCGATGATCGGTGAGGTTGTCGGGACCGTGTCGTCGGCCTCGACCGAGCTCGAGGCATCCGCCTTGACGCTGACCAACACGGCGCAGCGCGGACAGGAGCTTGCGACCGTCGTCGCCGCCGCGTCCGAGGAGGCCTCCACCAACGTTCAGGCCGTGGCGTCGGCTTCGGAGGAGTTGTCGTCCTCGATCACCGAGATCAGCCGCCGCGTGCAGGATTCGGCGCGGATGGCCGCGGAAGCCGTCGAGCAGGCGACACGGACCAACGAGCGCGTCAACGAGCTGTCGCAGGCGGCCGCCCGCATCGGCGACGTCGTCGAGCTCATCCACACCATCGCGGGCCAGACCAATTTGCTGGCGCTGAACGCGACCATCGAGGCCGCGCGTGCCGGCGAAGCCGGCCGCGGCTTCGCGGTCGTCGCCTCCGAGGTCAAGGCGCTGGCCGAGCAGACCGCGAAGGCGACCGGAGAAATCGGAGCGCAGGTCGCGGGCATCCAGACCGCGACGCAGGAATCGGTCAATGCCATCCAGGAGATCAGCGGCACGATCGAGCGGCTGTCGGAGGTGTCCGCAGCCATCGCCGCGGCCGTCGAGGAGCAGGGCGCGGCCACGCAGGAAATCTCGCGTAACGTGCAGCAGGCTTCGGACGGCACGCAAGAGGTTTCGTCGAACATCACCGATGTGCAACGCGGAGCGATCGAGACCGGCGAGGCCTCGAGCGAGGTGCTATCGGCCGCGAAATCGCTCGCGACCGACAGCACCCGCTTCAGGGTCGAAGTCGCGCAGTTCCTGGATTCGGTCCGCGCGGCATGATCAACCGCTCGTCTGTGGCACCGGCGGTGGCGTGACCTGCCGCCGAAACAGGATGCGCTGGTAGAGCCAGCCGATTGCGACCAGCACGATGCCGAGGCCCATGAACGACAGCGCGCGGTAGACGCCTGTCAGCGTCGACATGTCGATCACGAAGGCCTTCAGGATCGTCAGCGCGATGACGACTGCCGACGCCAGCCGGGCGCGTTCGGAATTGACCGCTATGCCGATACCGAGCAGCACCACGCCGAAGGCGAGCCAGCCGATCGAATAGGTGTATTGCTCGGCCCCGGTCGTCTCACCGCTGTCGAGGAACGGACCGTGATAGAAGCGGCGGATCTCGAGCGTCAGGTACGACAGTGCAAACACCAGCGCCGTGCCTGCGATCACGTTCGCGTAGATCTTGCCGCGTTCGCCGGCCACGGCATAGGCGAGCAGCAGCATCAGCACCGACGGCAGTGCGTAGCCGAGCAGCAGCAGGTTGAAAACGGCGCCGCCGACATCGATGTGCCAGATCAGCGGGTTCTGCAGGAACAGCAGGCCGAACACGCTGATGAATCCGGCAATCGCCGTGAGCACGACCGCGCCCACATTGTGCACGATCGAGTGGTTGCGCAGCCGCAAGCGTTCCAGCCCGATCGCCATCGCCAGCGCCATCAAGACCTGCAGGGCAGCCTCTAACAGCGACGGCGCGGCGATCATGTCGCCGCCGGTGGCGAGATGGCGCACCTCCACGAAGGCGAGCAGGGCCGTGAACAGGATGGCCGCGGCCTCCACCATGCGCAGTGGTGCGTCATCACCCCTGCGGCGCAGGATGAGGCTTGCGCCCCAGAACGAGGCTGCCGGCAGGCCATAACCCCACAACAGCCAGTTGAAGATGGGCGTGGTGCCGACGGCATCGCCGACGATGCGCGGATCATAGCCGACGCGTGCGGTGACGATGCCGGCGAACATCGCGGCAAGCCAGCGCAGGAATGGAATCGGCCGCCGCATCGCAATCCAGGCGGTGCCGAGCGACATCAGCGCCAGCGCGATGGTGAGCCAGCCTTTTTCGAGCGCGAAGGTCAGCGCCAGCGCCAGCGCGCCGAGCGTGCCGGTTGCAAACAACGCCGTGGAGATCGCCAGGCCCGGCCGGGTCTCGCGGCGGGTGAGCGCTTCTGTCGCCGCGCCAAAGCCGGCTGCGAGCAACACCGCGAGCATCGCGAACGGGATCGAGCGGTCGAGATGAGCGATGCGGGCATAGAGCGCGACCAGGAGCGCGATCGGCGTGGCGACGCCTGCCGCCGACCACACCACGGGAATGATCGCCGAATTCGAGCGTCCTTGTGCGAAAAAGCCCGCGAGACCGAAGCCGGCGGCGAAGATCGCGGCCATCACCAGATGCTGCGTCACCGCGCTGTCGATTGCGGTCGGCGCCACGCCGGCCATGGGGCCGCCCGGCAGCACCAGCATATCAGGGTTGGCGCGCACCGCCCATTCGGCGAACACGATGAAGACGGTCGCAGCCGCCGCGCCCAGCGCGCCGGCGGCGGCCTCCGCGCGCCAGGCGACGGCCAGCGTCGCCGCGATCAGCAGTGTAAAGGCGATCAGCGAGAGATCGGCATGCGCGCTCGACAGCACGATCAGCATTGCGCCGAACAGATAGGCCCCGAGCGCGCTCGACGAGACCGGCTCGATCTGTCCGTCCTCGATATCAGGACCGAACATGAAGCCGCAGACGACGAGCAATGCGGCGAGCACGAACCCTGACATCACGTGGAACGCGTGCGGCGCGAGGTGCCGGTCGCCGGTATCAAGGCCAGGGAAGATCCAGAGTACGGCGAAGACGATCGTCGTGACCGCGAGCCAGCGCCACAGCCTGATGCGGGCGAGACCAAAGCTCGCGGCGGTGACGATGGCAAGATAGATATGGAGCGCCCAATAGTCCGGCTTGCCGCTCGAGACGAGCACCGGCGTCGCGAAGGCACCGACCACGCCGAGGCCCGCCAGCGCCGGCCCGTGCAGCAGCGCGGCCGCAAGCGTGCCCATCGCAACGAGGCCGAGCAGCACGAAGGCGGTGGCGGGCACGAGAAACCCGTAGAGCGCATACGCGGCGTAGACGGTCGCAAATGCCACCGCTGTTCCGGCGGCGGTGAGGATCGCGGGGATATCAGCGATCGGCAGTGCCTGGATGTTGGAGATGCTCTCCCTGCGCCGCGTCCATCCGCCCGCACCGAGCAGCGCGAGCGCGAACAAACCGCCGAGGAATACGCGGACGCCGGGGCCGACAAGGCCGGCCTCGATCGAATAGCGCACCATGAAGAAACCGCCGAGCGCGAGTGCAAGCCCGCCGATCCACACCACCCAGCGCGTGCCGAGCCGTTCTTCGAAGCCGGGGGCCGGCGTCGGCAGCGACGGCGGCGCCTCGGTTGAGGGGCTCGCCTCGATCGGGGGCGGCGCGGCCTCTTCGGTGACGGGTGGCGGTGCGGCCTCGGCTTCCGGCGCAAGCGGCGGCGGCTCTGCTGCAGGCGTGCTCGCTTGCTCCTGCACAGGCAGCGGTGGCGGCGGCTGGACCTGCCGCAGCGCCAGCAGTGCGGCCTCCAGCGAGCCGAGCCGCCGGCGCAGCTCGGTCGCCTGATTCGACGCTTTCAGCGCGATCAGGAACGCGGCGATCGCAATCATCACTGCAAAGACGTCGAACGGGGCGTCGAACATGGGGCCTCCTGGCGATCGGCGGGCAGGGGCCGACCGCAAACTTGATCTAGCGCCGGGAGCGTAGGCGCAAGCCCGGCGCGGGCCGCTCCTGGAGCACCTCACGGCGGAAGCGATAGAGCGCCGCCGGTCTCCCGCCCGTCTGTGTCGACATCACGCCGGTCGGTTCGACAAGGGCTTCGGTTTCGACCAGACGGCGGAAATTCTGCTTGTGCAGGTGGCGGCCGGAGATCGCCTCCACCGTGTACTGCAACTCAGTGAGTGTGAACTCAGCGGGCAAAAGTTCAAACACCACAGGGCGATACTTCAGTTTCGCACGCAGCCGCGCGATCCCCGTGGCGAGAATCCGGCGATGGTCGAACCGCATCGAGGTGCCGAGCGCGGGCAGTGTCTTGCGCGCCCTTGCTGCCGGGCGGCCGTCGCGTCTGGCCTCCTCGACCAGCCCGGCCTCGTATAGCAGCTCATAGCGATCGAGCACGCGTTCCTCGTCCCAGGCCGCGCCGTCGAGCCCGAAATAGAATCGGACGCGATCCCTGCGCGGCAATGCGCGCGTGGTCTCCGGCGTCTCTTCCTCGGCCCAGGCAGTCAGCGCCGGGATGATGTCACGGCCGATGATCGCGGGCGGCGCCTCGCGCCAGTCTTCCCAGGGGAAGAAGCGATACCAGGGCTCGAAGCTCGCCGTGGTCGCAGCTGTCTCGGCAGTGCGCGTCAGCGCGAGATAGCCGATCGACACCATATGCGCACCGGTGTCGCCGGTCTCCGCATGGCGGCCGCGATCGCCAAACGTATAGAGCTGCTCGACATAGCCGAGCCGCAGGCCCGCCTGTTCCTCGACCCAGGCGCGCAGCCCGATCTCGAAGGTGCGATGGCTCGGCGCATCGAACGGACCGAACGGCAGGCCAGCGAGCCCGTCGCCGCCACGGGAGGTCAGCACCAGCGGCTCATGATCCTCGATCGCGACGATCGCGGCAGTCAGGCCAATCTCGATCGGCGTGAGGAGCTTGTCGCTCATGCGGCGGTGATTGCTGGTGTCATTCGAGCTCGATGGCAAAGGGGCGGCCTTCGACCATCATCTCGCCCGGGCCCATTTCGTCGAGCGCGCGCAACATGCGGCCGTTGCGCCCCAGTGCGCGGTCGGCGAGGCTGACGATGCGCCGGTTCGGCGAGGCGATCGGAGACGCCGCGCGGATCTTCTTCGCGATCTCGATCTCGTCACGTTCAGGGTTGAGCGCGCAGACGGCTGTGAATGCGCTCGCGGTGGAGCGGCTGATGCCGGCATAGCAATGCACCACCAGCGGCGCACTGCGGTCCCACCCGCGCACGAAATTCAGCACCTGGCCGATATGTGCTTCCGACGGCGCGACAAAGCCGTCCATCTCCTCGGTGATGTCGTCCATCGAGACCTTGAGATGATTGGCCGGCAGCACCGATACCGGCCGTGCCACCTGCTCGACATTGGCCATTACGGTCAGCACATGGCTGGCCCCGGTGCGGCGGACGGTTTCGGGAAGAGCGGCGAGCGAGCAGACGTGGATCATGGCAAACCTTTTTGCCGCTGATTATAACCCCGGCCGCAGGGCGGGCAAAGGCGCATCGCGCCGTACCCACCGTCTCGCACCTACGCAAACACGGCGCCGAACCGCTCCAGAAACTGCTTCTCGGCCCGGGCCGCGGTCCAGGGCGTCAGATAGTCGCGCCTGATGCTTTCGGACAGGCCGGGATCCCTGCCGAACAGACGCTTCGCCTCGCTCTCGCTGAAACCGGCAAGCTCGGTCGCCTCCAGATAAGCCGCGCCGCGGTCGGCGGCCTTGATCGCCACCGTGATCTCCTCGGGCAGTTCCGGCGGCAACCCGAAGCGGATGTGGATGGCGCCGAGCAGGCGTTTCTCCACCGCCTTGTAGTGACCGTCGAGCACGGCCTTGAACGGCGAGATCATGTCGCCGATCACATACTCAGGCGCATCGTGCAGCAGTGCTGCCAGCCGCATGCGCGCGTCGACGCGCGGCATCTCGTGCCGCAGCACGGTTTCCACCAGCAGCGTGTGCTGCGCGACCGAGAAGATATGAGCCCCGGTGGTCTGCCCGTTCCAGCGCGCGACGCGCGCCAGCCCATGCGCGATGTCGCCGATCTCGACATCGAGCGGAGAGGGATCGAGCAGATCGAGCCGCCGGCCCGACAGCATGCGCTGCCAGGCGCGGGACGCCGCACCGCGCGAGGTCTTCCTGGCCGTCATTTGGACTTGAGGCGCGGCTTGCGCTGCAGCTTGCTGCACGTCGAATGGCAGTGGCAGTCGACGAGATGATCGTTGACCATGCCGGTTGCCTGCATGAAGGCATAGACGATGGTCGGGCCGACGAACTTGAAGCCGCGCGAGGACAGTTCCTTGGAGATCTGCACCGACAGCGGCGTCGAGGCCGGCACGCTCGCGGTGGTCTTGAAAGTGTTGACCTTGGGCCGTCCGCCCATGAAGTCCCACAGCAGTTTCGAGAAGCCCGGCCCCTTCTCCATGATATCGAGATAGGATTTTGCACTGAGGATCGTGCCTTCGATCTTGGCGCGATTGCGCACGATGCCGACGTCGTTCATCAGCGCGTGCACCTTCTTGTCGGTGTAGCGCGCGATCTTCTCTGGCTGGAAATCGTCGAAGGCTTTGCGGAAATTGTCGCGCTTGCGCAGGATGGTGATCCAGGACAGGCCGGCCTGAAAGCCGTCGAGGATCAGCTTTTCATAGAGCGCGCGGTCGTCGTACTCCGGCACACCCCATTCGGTGTCGTGATAGTCGACGTAGAGCGGATCTTCGCCCGGCCAGGGGCAGCGGGTCTTCCCGTCGGGATGCAGGCGGGGAGCGCGGCTCATGCGATGGGCTGCTTTGCGGGAATACGGACGATGTCAGGTTCGGCCAGCTTCAACGCGAGGCCGCCGGCGGTGAGCGGCTGTTCGGCATCGAGTGCGTCCGCAACGCGGTCGATGCGCACCAGCGCAATGCCCTTGCCTTTCGCCGACGAGCCCATCGTGCCGACGGACTTGTCGCCGGCCATGACGCTGACGCCGGCTTCGGGCGAGGAGTCCTCGAGCAGCACCTTCACGCTGCGGGTGCGCGCAGTGCCGCGATGCTGCATGCGCGAGACGACCTCCTGGCCGACATAGCAGCCCTTGTCGAAATCGACGCCGGCGAGGCGATCCATGTTGGTTTCGTGCGGGAACGCATCGCCGTACATGAAATCCAGCCCGCCGCGCGGCACGCCGAGCGCGATCCGGTGCGCCTCGTAGTCAGCGGCGTCGACCAGCTCGGCGCCGATCAAATCGGACAGTTTCTGCTTGAGATCCTCAGGGATCAGGATGCGCGTGCCGAGCTCGGCATTGCGCGGGTCAGTGAAGGCAAGATCCGGCTGCGCAGCGGGGTGGCCGTCCCAGGCCGCGAGCACGCCGAGATCGTCGGAGAGGTTGTCCACCGTGACCTTGGCGCGCAGCTTGTAGAATTTCAGCTTGGTGGCCAGGCCCTCGGCCAGGGCCTTCGGGCAGTCGATCAGGAACCCGCCGCCATGGCCGGCCGGCGCTTCCGTGATCAGGAAATCCACGATGATCTTGCCCTGCGGCGTCAGCAGCGCGCCGAATCGCCCCAGGCCCGGCTTGAGCCTGTCGACATCGGTGGTGATGAGGCCGTTGAGGAAGTTGCGCGCGTCCTCGCCCGCGACCTTGATCACGCCCCGGTCGGGAAGAAACGCTGATTTCATGCGAAAATCTCTTGCGACATGGTGCTTCGGAACGTAAGCCCGCAAGGCATAAACGACAAGACCTCGAGCCCTGCGCTTGGGGATGAGAGGGGCCTCCAGCCATGACCCAGCGCTTCGATGTGATCCTCAAAGGCGGCACCGTCGTCAACCAGGACGGCGAGAATGTTCGCGATATCGGCATCACAGGCGGTCGCATCGCCGAGCTGGGCCCGCTGTCGCAAGGCTCCGCCGCCGAGGTGATCGACTGCAAGGGCCTCCACATCCTGCCCGGCGTGATGGACACGCAGGTGCATTTCCGCGAGCCCGGGCTGGAGCAGAAGGAAGACCTCGAGACCGGTTCGCGCAGCGCGGTCATGGGCGGCGTCACCGCCGTGTTCGAGATGCCGAACACCTCGCCATTGACCGTGACGGAAGCCACCTTCACCGACAAGGTGAAGCGCGCCCATCACCGCATGCATTGCGATTTCGCGTTCTTCATCGGCGGCACCCGCGAGAACGTGCAGGATCTGCCGGTGCTGGAACGTGCGCCAGGCTGCGCTGGCGTAAAAGTGTTCATCGGTTCCTCGACCGGCGCGCTGCTGGTGGAGGACGACGAAAGCCTGCGCCGCATCTTCCAGGTGATCCGCCGCCGAGCCGCCTTCCACGCCGAGGACGAGTATCGTCTCAACGACCGCAAGTCGCTGCGCATCGAGGGCGATCCGCGCTCGCATCCGGTCTGGCGCGACGAGACCGCGGCACTGATGGCGACTCAGCGCCTGGTCAAGCTCGCGCACGAGACGGGAAAGCGCATCCACGTGCTGCACATCTCGACCAAGGAAGAGATCGAGTTTCTGCGCGACCACAAGGACGTCGCGTCCTGCGAGGCGACCCCGCATCATCTCACGCTGGTCGCGCCTGAATGTTACGAGCGCCTCGGCACGTTGGCGCAGATGAACCCGCCGGTGCGCGGTGCCGATCATCGCGCCGGCATCTGGCGCGGCATCGAGCAGGGCATCATCGATGTGCTCGGCTCCGACCACGCCCCGCATACGCTCGAAGAGAAGCAGAAGACCTATCCGGCGTCGCCCTCCGGCATGACCGGCGTGCAGACGCTGGTGCCGCTGATGCTCGATCACGTCAATGCCGGCCGCTTGTCGCTGGCAAGGTTCGTCGATCTCACCAGCGCCGGCCCCGCGCGTCTCTACAACATGGCCTGCAAGGGCCGCATCGCCGCCGGCTACGATGCCGACTTCACGGTGGTGGACCTCAAGCGCAGCGAGACCATCACAAACAAATGGGTGGCGTCGAGGGCCGGCTGGACGCCGTACGACGGCGTTCGGGTGACGGGTTGGCCCGTCGGCACGTTCGTGCGTGGCAAGCGCGTGATGTGGCAGGGCGAACTGGTCACGCCCTCGCAGGGCGAGGCAGTGCGGTTTCTGGAGACGTTGAAGCAGTAGCGGTTTCTGTCAGAGGGGCCGGCATACCATCCCCCGTCATTGCGAGCGCAGCGAAGCAATCCAGAATGGTTGGCGGCAGTCTGGATTGCTTCGCTGCGCTCGCAATGACGAGGGGAGAGAGCTACACTCCCTCGTGAACGGGAGTGCAGTCCGATGTCGCAGCCATCATCTCTCATCTCCACCGAGCAACTCGCCGCGATCATCGGCCATCCCGACCTCCGCCTCTACGATTGCACGACCTACAACGAACCTGTCCCGCCGGGCAGCGACGTGCCGTATCGCGCCGTCCCCGGCGACAAGACCTTTGCCGCCGGCCACATCCCGGGCGCCGATTTCCTCGATTTGCAAGGCGAATTCTCCGACACCTCCGCACAGCAGTTTTTCATGATGCCTGACGTGGCCCAGCTTGAAACCGCCTTCGGCCGCCATGGGCTCGACGCCACGAAGACCATCGTGCTCTACAGCATCGGCACCATGATGTGGGCAACGCGATTCTGGTGGATGCTGCGCTCGCTTGGCGTCGATGCGCAGGTACTCGACGGTGGCTTCGACAAATGGAAGGACGAGGGGCGGGCGGTCGAGACTGGTGCTCCGAAGGGCTATCCAGCCACGGTTTTCAAAGCCGCGCCGCGCGCTGGCTTCTTCGTCGACAAGGCCTTTGTGAAGGCGCGGATCGGCGACCCCTCGACCGTTACCGTCAATGCCCTCGGACCGCAATTTCACGGAGGTCTCGAGCCGAGCCGTTACGGCCGGCCGGGTCGCGTCCCCGGCAGCGTCAACGTACCAGCTGCAACGCTCACCAATGCCGACAAGACGCTGACGACGCTTGCGGACGCCGAAGCCAAATTCACTGCGGTGGGCGTCACGCGCGATAAGAACGTGATCCTCTATTGCGGCGGCGGCATTTCCGCGACGATCGACCTGCTGATGCTGACAAAGCTCGGCTACGACAAGCTGATGCTGTACGATGCCTCGATGGGCGAATGGGCGAGGGACGCGGCGCTGCCGATCGAGACGGATGAGAGGTGAGAAAAAAGCGGGAACCTTCGTCGCCACCCTGCATCGAATGTCTGGAACCAAGCTGAACGAGCAGGTGACCGCCATGCAACGGACCGCAGCCGGCCAGACAGCCGGCATCAGGGCATCGGAAGCCGAGCTGATCGACCGGGCGCGGGGCCGGGACGAGGCCGCGCTCCGCGAGATCATGCAGGCCAACAACCGCAGGCTCTACCGCCTTGCACGCGGCATTCTGCGCAGCGACAGCGAGGCCGAGGATGTGGTGCAGGAAACCTATGTCCGCGCCTTCACCCATCTCGACGGCTTTAAGGGCGAGTCCGCGCTGTCGACCTGGCTGTCGCGCATCGCGATCAACGAAGCGCTGGGCCGGGTGCGAAGTGCAAAACCCGATGTCGAGCTCGGCGCGGTGGGCGAAGAGGCGCTCGAGGCGCAAATCATCAAATTTCCCGTCTCTCCTCCAGGCGATCCGGAAAGGACCATGGCCCAGCGTGAAATCCAGCGCGTCGTCGAGCGCGCCATCGACGAGTTGCCTGACGTTTTCCGGATGGTTTTCGTCGCACGGGTCATGGAAGGGATGACCACCGAGGAGACCGCCGATCTGCTCGCCGTCAAGCCCGAGACCGTGAAGACGCGCCTGCACCGCGCGCGTACCATGCTGCGCGAGACCGTCGAGAAGGAGATCGGACCGGTGATGATGGACGCCTTCCCGTTTGCGGGCCGGCGTTGCGAGCGCCTGACCCTGTCAGTGCTGAAGCGCCTCGGAATCCGCGGCTAAATCATTCGGGAACGTCTGCGCGAAAATTCCATCCAATTCCTGTGGAGCAACGCCGGCAAAACCGTCCGGCAGCACAGGAGTGTCAAATCATGTTCGTTCGTTGGAGCGCGGCGCTCGCCGCAGCCATTCTGTTGTCCAGCCCCGTGCCGCTGCAAGGCGCGCGCGCTGCCGACAAGCTCACCGATCCGCAGATCGCCCATGTCGCCTACACCGCCGGGGTGATCGACATCAACGCGGCCAAGCAGGCGCAGAAGAAGGCCAAGAACAAGGATGTCAAGGCATTTGCGGATGACATGCTGCGCGACCACGAGGCGGTCAACAAGCAGGCGCTCGCGCTGGTCAAGAAGCTCAACGTCACACCTGAGGACAACGATACCAGCAAGGCGCTGTCGAAGCAGGCGAGCGACAAGTTGGCCGAGCTCGACAAGCTGAACGGCGCTGCCTTCGACAAGGCCTATGTCGCCAACGAGGTCGCCTACCACAAGACGGTCAATACCGCGCTGGAAACCCAGCTTATCCCGTCCGCCAGCAATGCCGAGCTGAAGAACCTGTTGCAGACCGGCCTGAAGATCTTCCAGGGCCATGAGCAACATGCCGAGCACGTCGCGGCCGAGCTGAAATAGGGAGCGTGCGATGAAGCCGGGACGCCTCGCTGCGATCGCGCTCGCGGTCGCTTTCCTGCCGATGTCAGGCCCGGCGCAAGCCGCGACCATCGAGATCACGATGGAAAATCTCGTGATCTCACCGGCCGAGGTGTCGGCGAGGATCGGCGACACCATTACCTGGATCAACAAGGATGTCTTGGCCCACACCGCGACTGCGACGAACGGCGATTTCGACGTCGCTCTGCCGCCAAAGAAGTCGGCGACGCTTCTCGTGAAGAAGGCGGGAACGGTCGATTATTACTGCCGCTATCACCCCAACATGAAAGCGATGCTCAAGATCGAGCCGTGATGAATGGACCCGCCGGCGCGGCGGGGCATCTTCAAAGCGGTTTACTGCCTTGCGAGGCAGACCGAGAATTCGCCGTTGCGAATGCGCGCGGGAAAACCCTCGACGAATTTCGCCACCGCGTCCTCGCCATAGGTGCCGACGAGCTCGGCGAGTGCCGCAAACAGACTCGCCTGCGCCAGGCAGTCACCGTCGACGCCGTCATGGCGTGCTTCGGCCCAGGCCTCGTTGAGATAACTCAATGCTGCCTGTTTCTGCTCATGATCGGGCAGCGGCGCACGGGCGGGGGCGTAGGAAATCGGCTGGCTCATGAAACTCGATCAGGCTGGGCGCGATCCACGGCGATGCGCTGTGCAAGAGGTGTAGCACGCGCATTAACGTCCGCTAGGCCACATCTTTAAGAACGGTTAACGGCTGTGAATAAAGTCGGTGACAGAGTTCCCGCAAACTCAGTTCGCGTAGCGGGCCGTGAGATCGCGCGAGATCTTCGAACCCTCCTCGATGGAACGGCGGATCGCGACCGTCGCGGCCGGCGTGCAGCTGCGATAGGTCTGTTGAAAGCCGTTGTAGCCGCGATTGAAGCCCGCGATCATGCGGGTGCGGCGCTCGCCGGAGGGGGTTTCGGCATCGATCAGCGCCTGCATCTCGCTGCGCCATTTGTTGCCCTCGTTGGTGCCGCAGATGCCGCGCAGATAGTGCAGGCCGCCGAGGATCTCGGCCAGCCGCTGCAAATCGCCGTCGAACGGTGCCGCCACGTCCTGGGCCCGGGTGGGCGCAGAGGCGCAGGCGAGGATCAGGGCAAGGATGGCCAGAAATCGCATCGACATCGGCGGGCTGTATGCCCCGTCGCGGCCGGGGAAGCAAGGCGAGCCGCGCTGGCGGTGCGCTGCCTCTCGGGCTTGCGGAGAGGTGTCGAAGCTCGTGGCTCGCTCAGAGGCCGATCAGCCTCGCAGCCGCCTGGATGATCTCCTCCAGGCCCCCGGTCATCTTGAGGTCGCCGAGGCTGCCCAGCGCATCCGGAGCGATCCACCTGAAATCGTCGAGCTCGTCGTTCAGGGCCGGTTCCCGGGCCACCCAGCGGGCGGCAAAGGACATGATCAGGTAGTGACCGGCGCCCGGAGCGGCCGGCAAAACCTCGCGCCAGCCCGCCAGGCTGATGATCTCGATCTCGAGCCCGGTCTCCTCGTCGACCTCGCGGCTCAGGGCCTGGTGCAGCGATTCGCCGAATTCGACGCGGCCGCCCGGCAGCGAATAGAACCCTTTGGCGGGCGAACGGGCCCGCCGGGTCAGCAGCACCTTGCCCTCGCGGAAAATCGCCGCGCTGACCGCGATCTGGGGATGGGTGGGCTGGGCGACCGGGGGCATCTTTTCAGCAACCCTGGCTAATTCGCCATGATGGTGTCGACGTCGGCTTCCGCGCCGCCATTGATGATGCCGCCGCAGGCCGCGATCAGCGGCTTGACCCAGAGGGTGGCCTGCTCCGCCAGCCGAACGCGGGTCGTGTCCTTCTCCACGTCGCGCATGGCGGAACCGACCGCAATCAGGATCGAGGTCATGGTGTCGGTGAGGTGGTCGAACTGGGCGCGCACGTTCGGATCGGCCTTCTCATAGGCTTCGATGGCCAGGTCCCGCGCCTTGAAGTTCGAGGCCGTGAAATGCTCGGCATAGGACAGCGGCGACCAGGTCAGAAAATCCTCAGCGCATTCCGGCATATCCGGGATCATCTCCAGGAGCATGACGGCTTCATTGAAATGGTTGAGATAGTCGGTGGCAAGCCCGGTCCGCGGGTTGATGTTGGCCACGCGTAGTCGTTCGGCCCAGGCTTGCGCCTCGGAGGCCGTCTCTGCAGGCGTCCGCGCGGATTGCGAGGCCATTGAGCTCATCCGCCGCAGTGTTAACGTTCGGGGTTAAAAGGACCTGAACGGACCCTATATAGACGCCCTGAGATGTGTGGACGCTTCGTCATAACTTCGGCCCCCGCGGCTTTACGGCAACTGTTCGGGTACATCGAGCAGCCGAATTTCCCGCCCCGGTACAATGTCGCTCCGACGCAACCGATTCCGGTCGTGTTGCTCGAGAACGGCGCGCGCCATTTCCGCCTGATGCGCTGGGGCCTGTTGCCGAGCTGGGTCAAGGACCCCAAAGGCTTCACGCTGCTGATCAACGCCCGTTCCGAGACGGTGCTGGAGAAGCCTGCGTTCAAGAAGGCCATACGCAGGCGCCGTGGGCTGATCCCGGCCGATGGTTATTACGAATGGAAGTCTCTCGACGGCCGCAAGCAGCCGTTCTTCATCCATCGCGCGGACGGTGCGCCGCTCGGCTTCGCTGCGGTGTTCGAGACCTGGATCGGCCCGAACGGCGAGGAGCTCGACACGGTGGCGATCGTCACGGCGGCGGCAGGCGAGGATCTCGCCGCGTTGCATGACCGCGTGCCCGTGACGATCAGCCCGCGCGATTTCGAGCGCTGGCTCGACAGCCGGAGCGACGAGATCGGTCCGGTCCTGCCGCTGATGGCGTCACCACGTATCGGCGAATTCGCCTGGCACCCGGTCTCCTCCCGCGTCAATCGCGTCGCCAATGACGATGAGCAGCTGCTCTTGCCGATCAGCGCCGAGGAGATGGAAGCCGAGACGTCGAAACCGAAAAAGCCCGCGCGCAAGGCGGCAGGCGCGTTGCCGGAAGACGGGCAGGGGTCTTTGTTTTAGGCAGGCTGCCGGTGGGCAAAGACGCAACGCGCCATGCCCACCTTCTGTTCGATCAATGATTCAAGCCGCCGCGACGGCCGATCCGAGCGCGGCGTTGCTGTACGCCTCGCCGCCAATGCCCCAGCCGCCGTCGACGGCGTAGCTGACATTGGCGAAGATGTGCTCGCGCTTGATGCGACCCCCGGCGACCCTCTCGATGATATCAGTTCCCTCGGAAATCCAGGCGTCCTTGAGCTCCTGCGTCGGCAGCACGAATGACGGCACCTTGAGTTCGAACACCGCGATGTCAGCGGGCTTGCCGCCGGAATAGGTGCGGCTCTTCGGCAGCACGGTCACTTCGCCGCTTGCGAAGGGGGCAGGGCTCACGTCGGGAGCATTTTACGCTCATTTCGAGTCGAAGGCGGATGCGTTCCGGCTCGCCGTGGCGGACGGGCTCGCGTTCCTGCGCGGCGGCATCGCCCAGTTTCAGGCCCAACACGGCAGCGGCTGGCGCGATCCGTTCATCGATTTCTATCTGGGTGCGCGGATGGAGGTCGGCCTGGACGAGGCCTGCGCGCTCCCAAGCTTTTCCTCCGACGTTGCGCGCTCGGACCCGGCAACGCGCGCCGTTTACCAGGGCGAGCTGGAGCGTCTCGTGGACCTCGTCGCGCAGGGCTTTCGCGGTGCCCATGCGCGTGAGCGGGCGCTGGCGCTGCTGGCGATCCTGACAGGCGCGGCCGATATGGCGCGTGCGGTGAAGGACGATGCCATCAGGCGCGAGATCCTTGCCGCGGCGAAGATCGCGGCGAAGGCGATCTAGTTCTCAGACGACCTCACGCTTCCGCAGATCGGCGATGCCAGCTGCATCAAACCCGAGCTCACCCAGCACCGCATCCGTATCCGCGCCAAGCTCCGGCGCCATCCGGTCGAGCTTGCCGCCGCCATGGGCGAGCTTGAACCCGCTGCCGGCAAAGCGCAGGCGGCCATAGGGTGTGTCGAGCTCCTGGATCGCGCCGCGCGCCTTGATCTGCGGATGATCGATGATCTCCTCGATCTTCCAGATGCTGGCGCAGGGCGCGCCGGCGTCCTCGAGAATTTTCTCCCACTCGCGTGCCGGCTTTGCCGCAAGGGCTTCCTCGATGATGGCGCGTAGCGCGGGCTCGTTCTCGTTGCGGGAAAACCAGTCGGCGAAGCGTGGATCGGCGAGCGTATCCTCGCGGCCCAGCGTGGACATCAGCACGCGGTACTGCTTCTCATTGTTGACGGCGAGCAGGATGTGACCGTCGCCGCATTTGAACAGGTTTGCGGTGGTCCGGCGGCTGACCGCCTGATTTCCCGAGAGTTGCTGCCGATGGCCGGCGACCGACCAGTCCGCGATTTGCCCCGAGAGAAATGCCATGGTTGCCTCCAGCATGGAGACGTCGATGAGCTGGCCCTTGCCGGTGCGGTCGCGCTGATAGAGCGCGCTCGACACCCCGAACGCGGCCGTCGCGCCCGAGAGCACGTCGCACACCGCAAAACCCGCGCGCGTCGGCCCCGTTTCGGGGTGACCGGTGATCGCCATGATGCCCGATAGCGCCTGCATCTTGCCGTCATAGCCCGGCCGCAATCGATCCGGGCCGGTCTGGCCAAAGCCCGAGACCGCGCAATAGATCAGTTTTGGATTGATCGCCGACAGCGCCTGATAGCCGATGCCGAGCTTGTCCATCACGCCCGGGCGGAAGTTTTCCATGACGACGTCGACCTGGGCAGCAAGCTTCGTCACGATCGCAATCGCGTCAGGTTTCTGCAGATCGAGCGTGAGGCTGCGCTTGTTGCCGTTGATGGCCTGGAACGCCGGCGCCAGCCCGCGCTCGGCCCATTCGCGTGAGAGCGGCGTCCGGCGCATGTCCTCGCCCTCGCGCCGCTCCACCTTGATGACATCGGCGCCCAGCAACGCGAGCTGATAGCTCGCATAGGGGCCGGCCAGAACTTGGGTGAAGTCCAGGATCTTCACGCCCTCGAACGGTCGCGTCACGTCTCTCTCCCGTTGTTTGTTGTTATTGGAGGACGTCAGGCGGCGCGGTTGCCGCGCGCGATCTCCTTCTGTTTGTCGAACTCGGCGCGACGGCGCGCCAGCTCCTCCGGCGAGAGCTGCGCGACATTGTTGTAGTCGAGCTTCCAGGAGGCATCCTCGCTCCAGCGCAGCGGCGACTGCATGGTCGTCTGCGGGCCGCTCGCGGTCTCCAACAGAGTGAGCGCCAGCTCCAGCGTCTGCGCCTGCGAGGGCACGTCATGCGGCTTGCCGGCAGAATTGCCGAGGGGGAAATCCGAGAACAGAAAGCGCGGGACGGCGGCGTGCTCGATGATGTCCTTGGCGCAGCCCATGATCACGGTCGGAATGCCATTGGCCTCCAGATGCCGCGCCACCAGCGCCGTGGTCTGATGGCAGACCGGGCAGTTCGGCACCAGCACGGCGACGTCGACCTGGTCGGCAAGGCAGCGCGCCAAAATCTCCGGCGCATCGGTGTCGAGCGTGACGCGATGGCTGCGGTTGGTCGGCGCGCCGAAGAAGCGCGGCGCAACTTCGCCGATGCGACCCGCGGCGCCTGCGTTCAAGAGTTGCGGCAGCGGAAACCAGGTGCCGTTGTCGGTGGCCGTGGTGTGCTTGCGGTCGTAGCCGATATGCGAGATGCGCAGATCGTGCTGCCGCGACGTGTCGCCGTCATAGACCTGATAAAATTTCGCGCTGCCATTATACGCCGCGCCCGGTCCCTGGTCGCCCTTGGCGGGATCGTAGGGCGCCGCCGTGGTGATGATGGTGACGCGCGATTGCGCCAGCTTCTTCTTCAGCGGCTGGAACGGCGCTTCGGTGTAATGCGCCCAGCGATACGGCGTGGTGTAACCGATCGCGCTGTAATAATCCCGCGTGCGCTGCATATAGGGCACGGGGGAATCATGGTCGGGCGCAAAGCCGAATTCGTCGTCGCGCGGAGCGGACATGGGCGCGTCTCCAGGTTCTTGTTGAGGCCAGACTAGAGATAGTCGGTGGTTTGCTCAACAGGCGCCACGGGCGCGCAGGCCAGAATTGTCGTCCCGGTGGGGCTATCTGAAAATATGCAGCGCCGCGTATTGCAGCAGCATGATCGCCTTGGCGTCGATGATCCGGCCGTCGGCGATCATCGCGAGCGCCTCGTCGATACCGAGCTCCAGCACCTCGATATCCTCGCCCTCATGCGCGAGGCCGCCGCCGGCGCTGACGCGCATCGAGGGCTCGTATTCGGCGACGAAGAAATGCAGCTTCTCGGTGATGGCGCCGGGGCTCATGAACGCCTCGAACACCTTGTGGACGTCGTGCAGACGATAACCGGTTTCCTCCTCGGCCTCGGCGCGGATGCGCACCTCGGGCGCGGCGTCGTCCAGCACGCCGGCGGCTGCCTCGATCAGCAGATCGTCGTAGCCCCGGAGGAACGCGGGCAGGCGGAACTGGCGCACCAGGATCACGGTGCGGCCCGCGCGATTATAGGGCAGCACGGCGGCCGCATTGTCGCGCTCATAGGTCTCGCGGTGCTGCGTCTGCCATTCGCCATTGGCGCGGCGGTAGTCGAATGTCGTGGTCCTCAGCGGGGTCCAGCCGTCCGAGAGCACGCGGACGTCCTTGATGCGGACGCGGTCGGAAATGGTCATGACTTGATCTCAGTTGCTTGCAGTGGTCTCGCGGCCGTCGAGCCACTTCTGGAACATCACCGACGTCGATTCCTCGAAGCCGAGCGACTGGTAGAACGCATTGGCCTGCGCATTCTCGCGGCGCACGAGGAGCTGCAGCTTTGCGATGCCGGCTTGGCGCAGCCAGTCTTCGGCCGCCGCCATGACGGCGCGGCCATAACCGCGCTTGCGCCCATCAGGATCGACGGCGACGTAGTAGGCCCAGCCGCGATGTCCGTCATGGCCGACCATGACGGACGCGACGATCGCACCGGCGTCGCGGCCGATCAGCACGGTGGAGTTCTCGCGCCGCCGCGCCAGCGCGATGTCGGCATGCGGGTCGTTCCACGGCCGGGTCAGGCCGCAACGCTGCCACAGCGCAACGACGTTCTCGACATCGGCATCATTGATGGCGTCAATCGCAAGCATGCTCACAGCACCTTCCCCGGATTCATGATGCCGTGCGGATCGAGCATCGCCTTGATCGAGCGCATCAGCTCGATCGCGGTCTTGTCCTTGACCTCGGGCAGCTCGTCGCGTTTGAGTACGCCGATGCCGTGCTCGGCCGAGATCGAGCCGCCCTTGCGCAGCACGATCGCGAACACGACGGCGTTCACCTCGTGCCAGCGCGCCAGATAATCCGCGGTGTCGGCGCCGATGGGCTGGCTGACATTGTAGTGCAGATTGCCGTCGCCGAGATGGCCGAACGGCACCGGCCGCGCGCCCGGGATCAGCTTGACCACGGCGGCGTTCGCCTCCGCGATGAATTCGGGCACGGCGGCTACGGGAACGGAGATGTCGTGCTTGATCGAGCCGCCCTCCGGCTTCTGTGCCGCCGACATCTCTTCACGCAGCTTCCAGAAGGCGTTGCGCTGGGTCAGGTTGGCCGCGATCACGGCGTCGTCCACGATCTCGTCTTCCATCGCACGGGTGAGGATCGTCTCCAGCGGCGTGCGCGCGTCGTCGCCGGGCGATGACAATTCCATCAGCACGTACCACGGATGCTTCTCAGCGAGGGGATCGCGCACGTCGATGCCGTGGCGAACGGAGAAGTCCACCGCCATCTCCGACAGCAGCTCGAAGCTCGTCAGTGCGTTCGCAGCCTCGCCTTGCGCGATGCTCAGCAGTTTCAGCGCCGCCGCTGGCGACTTCAGCCCGACATAGGCGGTCTCGACCGCCCGCGGCTTCGGAAACAGCTTCAATGTTGCCGCAGTGATGATGCCGAGCGTGCCTTCCGCGCCGATGAACAGATTGTGCAGATTGTAGCCGGTGTTGTCCTTCTTCAGCTTCGACAGCACGTTGAGCACGCGGCCGTCGGCGAGCACCACTTCCAGCCCCAGCGCCATCTCGCGCGCGACGCCATAGGCGAGCGCGGCGGTGCCGCCGGCATTGGTCGAGAGATTGCCGCCGATGGTGCAGCTGCCTTCCGCGCCGAGCGACAGCGGAAACAGCCGGTCGGCGTCGGATGCCTTCGCTTGCGCGATCTGCAGCACCACGCCGGCTTCGACCGTCATGGTGTTGGAGGCGGTGTCGACCTCGCGGATCTTGTCCAGGCGGCGCAGCGACACCACCACCTCGCCATTGTGCGGCGTCTGCCCGCCGACGAGCCCGGTGTTGCCACCCTGCGGCACCAGCGCGATTTTGTGCTGCGAGGCGAGCTTGCAGATCGCGGACACTTCCGCCGTCGAGCCGGGGCGCAGCACCAGGGGGGAGCGGCCGTGGAACAGATTGCGCTCCTCGCTGACGTAAGCCTCGATGTCGGCGGCGTCGGTGATCGCGTGGCGATCGCCAACGATCTCGCGGAATTGGTCGATCAGTTCGGGCGCAAGCGGCGGAATGGCGGATTGATTGATGTTCATCGTCTCGTCTCTGCTTCTTATCTCGCCACCGCGGCCCGGCGCAGCCGGTCATTGATCGCTTCACCCAGGCCTTCTTCGGGGATCGTCATCACCGCGATCGCTCGCGGTGCTTTCGCATCAAGCGCTCGAAGATAGCCGAACAGATTGGCCGCGGCCTCATCGAGGTCAGCCGTGGGGGACAAATTCATGACAGCGGCGGTCGCCTCCTGGCCAGGCAGGCGATCAGGCCCGAACGCCAGCAGCGCTTCATCGGCGGCAACGTCCCGCGCATCGAGCCGCACATGGGCGCGCGGCGCGTAATGCGAGGCCATCATGCCCGGCGCCAGCGGCTGGTTGTCGTCGCTCTCGGTCTCTATGGGCGCTCGCGCCAAGGGCGTGCCCAGCACGGCCTCGACCCGCTCCCGCGACAGCCCCCCGGGCCGCAGCAGCATCGGCGCCTCGAAGCATCCGACGATGGTCGATTCCACGCCCACCGTAACGGGCCCGCCGTCGATGATCAGGTCGATCCGCCCGCCAAGGTCGCTCGCGACATGCGCGGCCAGCGTCGGCGAGACGTGGCCGGAGATATTGGCGGAGGGCGCTACCACCGCGCCGCCAAAGGCGCGAAGGATCGCTTCCGCCACGGGGTGGGCGGGCATGCGGATCGCGACCGTGTCCAGGCCCGCCGTGGCGAGATCGGAGACCGGACAATCGTCGGCCTTCGGCACCACCAGCGTCAACGGCCCCGGCCAGAACGCTTGCGCAAGCTGCAACGCGCGCGCGTCGAACCGCCCGATCCGCCGTGCCGCGGCGAGATCTGCGACGTGGGCGATCAGCGGATTGAAGGCTGGCCGGCCCTTGGCGGCATAGAGATGGGCGATCGCGGTCGCGTTCGCCGCGTCGGCGCCGAGCCCGTAAACGGTCTCGGTCGGAAACGCGACCAGCCCGCCGGCAGCCAAAGTCCGGGCGGCGGCTTCCGCGCCGGCTTGGCCGGCCGGCAAAATCGACGTTTCAAGACCGGTTTTCACAGGGACAAAATTCCTCATAACGGCCGCTTGCGGTGCGCCAAACCCGACGCTATAAGCCGGCCTCTTGTCGGAGTGTGGCTCAGCCCGGTAGAGCACTGCGTTCGGGACGCAGGGGTCGCAGGTTCGAATCCTGCCACTCCGACCAAGACTTTCAGATACTTAGTGTTTTGCACTTTTTTCAAGCCCAAGAAATAGCCCAAGATTGATATCAGACCACGGCTTTTTTCATGGGCCGCTTGGCCGTGATACCCCGTACCGCGTCCGCAAGATGGTCCGGGTGGTGATGGCCATATACCCGTTCAAGCACCTCGACCGTCATGCCCAGATAGCCGGCCGCTGTCCATAAAGGGACCCCCTGGTGCATCAGCCACGTCGCCGCCGTGTGGCGGAGCGTGTGAGGGGTTACATTTTCGACGGTAGTGTCGATTTTGGCGAGCTTGACGACCGTCCCGAAGGCCTTTTTGACGGAGAGAACGGGCTTACCGTTGTATTCGACAAAGTGCTCCTTAGCGATGCCCAGTCGGTCCCAGCGGCGCATATGTGCAAGGAGGCGAGGCGGGATCGACACGGGAGGCTGGCGCTTGTTCGTCGTCTTCTTGCCGATTGCCTTGCGGTAGTACATTCCCCGCTCCAGATCGACGTACGATTTGCCGATGGAACGCAATTTGGACGCGGATGCAATCGCACCTGCTCGGGTTCCGGTGTAGCAGCCAATCAGAATGAAGCGGGCGACATGCCGAAGCGGTCGGCGGTCGGTGACGATTTTCTTGCCCTTGTCCGGTCCGACGTGGATCGTCTGGACCTCTCGATAGCGCCAGGCGCTCCAGATCATTCGGGCTGCCTCGCTCCGCGTGAGCCATCGTTCACGAGCTTCGCCTTTGTCTGGCAGCCAGACGTTGACCTTCCCGTAGTGGAGGTTTTCAGCGCCGTGATGATTGATGGCCGCTCTCAGCATCTCCAGATCACGGCGCGCGCCACCGGCGCCGCCGCCTTCCTTCTGGCGGTGCTTGACGTAGCCCTTGGACTCCCGGGTGTTGATGTCTGTCAGGACCTTGCTGCCCCAATATTTATTGAGGCGGCCGATCGCTTGCACTAAGTGGCGCTCCTGAGCAGTTAGCTCGCTTTCCGCTTTCTCCGGATCGATATGATCATCGAGGTAGATCGAAAGTACGTCAGCAATCGGAATGTCGTCGATCTCGCGCGCCTTCCTCTCAGGCCTCACCTGTTTGATCAAATAGTCCGAGAGGAATTTTACTGCTTCCGCTGGAGCCTTTGATTGATCCGGAGTTGCAGCAACTCCTGTGGAGATTTCCTTCCTTCCGTCGAGCACGACCCAGACGGGTTGTCGAACGATTGCCCCGTTCTTTCGGCGCGCAGCGCGCTTATAGAGACGCGGTCCTTTACTGGTACGCGACATAGTTTCCTCATTTCTTCGATATCGTTGAGGGTGACGTAAGTCTTATTTGCGATGGTCTCGTAGGCGAGCCGGCCGCGAGCGATCTCGCGGCGCAATCCAGCAACCTTCATTGACCCATCAGGAAACGCGAGCTGGGCTGCTGTCTCCAATCTCAGTGGCGTAGCCGGTCCGATGATGCCGACCGCGGAGGCGATTCCCTCCGCTTGAACGAGCGCTTTTGTCATCCGGTCGCCAAGTGGTTAGGTGTGGTGGACATGGACCGTATATCCATGTCCACCCGGATCATGGTTTAGGTATCAGCTTGAACGAGGCGCGCAGCGGACCAAAGCTCATACCTGATCGCCAGCGGTCCGCGCTCCAACTCCTGCATCGAAGGGCGGATCGTCCTCACGAGGCCGGCAGAGGCCAGGCGCTCGATCGCGCGGTTTGCTTTGCGCACTTTCAGCTTGGTCGCGGTCATGATGTCAGCCAAGGACATTGCGGATTCACCCTCGGAGAGCGCCTGGAAGCACATGGCCGATGCAACCTGGAACTCATTGAGATCCATGCACCCATCGTCCCAAACTTCGCCGAGAACTTTTCCGATGGCGTAGCTTGCCCCGGTCAAGTTCGGCCGAGCGTTTTGCGTGGGCAGTGCACTGGCTGATTGGTCCACGAGATCCTCCGATTGATTGGCGGGTGGCTGATTTGACAAAGGCTGCTCTCCTTTCGAGTTCGGGCGAGGCGTCTCGCCCTTCATTTGCTTTAATATCTTATTTCTGCAAATAATGCAAGCGTTGCTGCTCTTCGACGGGTGACGTGTCGTCCGCGGTTCGAAGCGAGAAATGGCACTAGAGCTTCAGGTTCGCGGTCCTGGGCCTGGCCGCAAGCCCTTCTTGCGCTTGCACTCGTTTGCTTTTTGTGATAAGAATGCAAATGAATTATTGGAGGTTCAGCTGGTGGCTCGTGGCCGTCGAAAATCAAGTCGGTCGAAGGAGGCCGTTATCACGTGGATCCGGCTGCTCATGCGGAAGAAGGATTGGAGCGGCACGGACCTGGCTCGCAACGCAGGCATTTCGCCCTCAACCATCCTGAGGGCCCTGAACCAGCCAAATTATGAATACGTCTTCTCGCAGAGAACGCTGGAGAAGATCGCTCGTGGGGCAGGGGAGCCGTTACCCGTGCACCTGAGGGATCACGTAACCGACGTCGATCAGATTGGTGGAGACCATTCGAAATGGGGATGGCAATCGTCGTCGCATCCTTACCGTCTCATCGATGTGCGGAGCGTATCTGCTCTGCCAGCCAGCTCTCATTCCAGGGTGAAGGTATCAAAGGCCGAAGTCGTGCCGGCACCGTTTCATTTGAAGGACGACGACACGGCGTTTGCTTTTCGAAATCCGGATGAGTCGTTGGGTCTGTGGTTCAGACCTCGCGCACTCATGTTCGCGACGAGGGCTCGTGATCCTAGCGGCGGGGATCTCGTGATGCTGACGGGAAAAGACGGTCGGACGAGAGTTCGACTGCTGCTGGGAATTACTGAAAACGGCCTCAGCCTATCGAGATCCATGCCAGCCAATGAGGATGAGAAAATGGCGTTCGATGAGATCGGGGACATTGCGGTGATTGTGGAGGTCGTGATCGACTAAGCAATCGCGGCTCGACCGGCAGCCACAGGCCGTGTCATTCGACAAACGAGTAAAGCCGCGACGTTGGCGCGTCACGGCTCCCGAATATCTGATGATCAACCTGCTAAGATTTAAGATTGAACAAGAACAGCATAATGCAAAACCGCCGAAAAAACAAGCACGCAAACGACAACACGCCTGCCTTCACCTCGCCGGATGGCATCCTAGTCAGGATCAACCGCGGCGGAAACAAGATGCAGTTCATCCGCGATCTGTGCCGCAACGAGAAGATCTCCCACGTCCAATTTCGGATGCTGGTGCCCTTGGTCGATATGTCGAATGAAGGCACGCATGAAGACTCGAAACTTTGGGGAAAGGCCTGGATGAATGTCGAGACACTGGCAACAGAGTCTGGATGCTCAGAGCGGGCGGTGCAGGACAACATGCCCTTACTTGAGGCCTTGGGGATCGTGAAGGTGAAGCGCGACCTGACCGATGATGGCCGGCCGAAGGGTGGTCGGTCGAACTTCAATGAATACTGGCTGCCAGGTTGGAATAGGTTCGGCGCTGCGAATGAAAATCAAGCAGAGGATGCCGACGATGCTCCGTTGGAAAAAAAAGAAAGAGTGCGCGCGGCTCCAGAAAAGGGTGCATGCGGCTCCGAAAAGGGTGCGTCCGGCTCCGAAAAGGGTGCGCAGCGTGCACCCGACTCTACCCATTCACCCCACTCAAAGACCCCACCCAAAGACCCGCCCGCCTCTGACGAGCGAGCCCACCAGGCTGCTGGTTCGCAGGCTGGTGGTGAGGGAAGCATGTCGCCGGAAGATGTTCGGTATGTGGAAGCCGCTGAGAAGATATGGCTCATGTTCCAACGGGCACCGGCCAAGGAACACGACGAGTTTGTGAAGTATTTCGTTGAGGACTGCAGAGCCGGAGTCATCACCAAGTCCGAGCAGGTGAGACACGGCCTTAAATGTTACATGCGGGACACCCCGCCGGACCGCCATGTATATCCCGTCCGGTTCATGAGGGAACGGTACTGGCAAACGTATCGTCTTCCGCCTGCAGGTGGAGGGCGGCACACGAAGCGGGTCGCAATCTAGTTAGACCCAGAGGTTCGGGGGCAGCAGCATTCGTTGCTGCTGCCGGCCCATCCAGTTCTCAGTCCAACATGCCGCTGCTGCACCGTAAAGGCGCGCCGCCCGATACTAAGGAATTCCGCGACCATGAACACCACCGCAGCCACGACCACCACCCACGCCAGCTCGACCTTCCGCCAACCCTCCGATCGCGCGGACGCGCTTAGGTGGCTCGACCACGGAGCCGAACTCGCCCGAGGTCTCAAGGCCGACAGAGCGCGTCACCGGGACGTGATTTGGCAGCTCCTCATCGAGTCCATCGAGACCATCGACAAGACGCCAGACCGGGAACGGCGATGGCTGACCTCCGGCAACCGATCGAATTGGACCCACTCAATCGGCCTGTCGCACAACGAAGTTGCGGCCCTTGAACGCAACCGCATCCTGTCCTCGATGAAGCCGTTCGACGACAGCGCGATGCCGCGGTGTCTTCCCCAGCGCGATGAGGAACGCGCCATGGGAGTCCTCGCGTGGATGCGATGGCTCAACACGGCGAAGTCCGCAGACAAACTCAGGCGGGCCGCCGTTGCCCTCGCTCGGACCGGCGATAGCGAGGTCGCGCACGGGATCTATTGTCCGAACCGCAAGCCAAGCGCCCAGAACATGTTCGAGATCAAGACCAGGACCGCTAGCCTTGTCCTGACCGGGCTCCGGGATGAGCTCGGCATCGTGCCGGGGGACGGCATCAGTTTCCGCCACCAGCAGGAGGGTCGCTTCCCAACCGTCGGGGCCGCCGTACAGGCGCTTATCTCATAGGGGAGCGGCCCGAGTGGTCCTGATCATCTAACCCGCCTCAGCGGCCGCGGCAGAGCGTCTTAGAGGCGATACCATTCAGTCACACTAGGAACTTTCCGTGCAATGATGACTGTCATATGGAATGATGATCAACATTCTTTAAGTGACTTGCTCGGCAGCCGCCAAGAAGTCACGCATCCAATTAAAAGAAGCAATTAAAAATGACGAAGTCTCGCCTACACAACCATAAATCTACTTGATTTTTCTCAGAAATGTGCTAGTAAATAGCTTACAATGCCCCTCGTTAGCTGAAAATGACAGGGCAGGAATCGCAAGGGGCCGCACTGGCCCCTCTTTCTTTTCCACCACCACCGTCCACCCGCCCGCTGCCTTCACTGGCACGCGGGCTTTTCCGTTTTGGAGACCATACGTGAAACAACAGTTCGAAGCCCATGAGCTTCTGACGAGTCCGATGCAGCACGTTTCGATGTTGCTGCCGAAGGTCCTGATCGAGCATATCGACCGAGCCGCACAGGCAGACGATCCGAGCGCACCGAACCGAAGCTCATGGTGCCGGCGCGCCCTAATCGCCGCTCTTCGTCGTGAGGCTGCGTGATGAGCAATGAAATTGAGGACGCGATTGTCGCGGCTGCACGAGCAGTCGGCTTTGCAATCAACTCCGCGACGATGACCACCGTTGCGATCGACTTGGCCGGATCGAAAATTGAACATGGCCTGATTATGGTCCCAGGCAAGGGCGGGTTGAAGGTCGGGGACTACCTCAAAGATCTGTACGCCAGGGCGCCAAGTGGCTTCAGCAAGGTGCAGCAGCCTGACAAGCCGGACTCTGAACGCACGATCGGAGAAATGCGCCGCAGGCGGCCACTGGACGCCGCCTGGCATGCGCGTCGTGCCAGGGCCACCGGCATCACCAAGGCCATGATGGACGAGGTCGCAGCTCTCCGCGAAGGGAAAGGGAACTGACATGAGCCGACGACTACGAAGTGCCACCGCCACCAGGTCTGCCATCGAGGCATTGGACCCCCACGCCCGGCAGCAACGCGCTCAGCATCTCGTCGCCCGCGAGCGGGGCCAGCGATTGGCGGCCGCTGAGGCTGAGGTGGCCGCAGCCATCGAGGCACATGAACGCGCCGTCGCCAGTGTGCCGGCTGCCGAAGCAGCTCTGGAAGCCGCCAAAGCACGGCTTGCTGAGGTTGAAGCGGAGATCAGCACAGCAACACTGGCAGCCTGCGGCTAGGTTACTAGATTGAACGGGCGAGTAGCGGCCTCACTCCCGGGGGCTCGCCCGTTCGTGGAGGCGCGGTAGATGATGGATGCTCGGATGGCCCTGCTTGCGGTGCTCGCGGCTCTCTCTACCGCGTCTCCCACCCTCGCCGAGTCAGCCTATCCAACACCGACGCACGATGGCCGGGAGCGTATCCAGCGCACCGGCACCTGCCCGACAGGATTTGTAGGCAAGGGCGCGTTCTGTGAGGCGCTGCACCAGGACACGCCACACGCCTTCCCGGTGATGGGCAAGACCTGTCCATCTGGAACCTTCCGCAGCGGGGATGCGTGCAAGGCGTTTCGTTGAGTCAGGACAGCTTGGCCGCCCTCTCACGCAAGCCGCGCCAAGACGCGCTGCACCTGCACTGCCTGCCACTTTCCGTTGCCGAGCGCGGTAGGAATGCCGGCCTGGTTCAAGCCATCTGCAATCGCCCGTAGGGATGTTGCGCCGTCTGCCTGTAGCTTGCGGATCGTCGGGCCGATATCAGCTGCATGTTTCGTGGTTCGCTCCAACAAGGCTTTCCGAGATGCTTCCTGCATCTTCGCGCCAGGGACAACGCCACGGTTGCCACCAAGCTGCTTACCGCGCCGCTTGGCCGCTGCCAGTGCCGCCTTGGTGCGGGCTGAGATCATGCCGGCTTCCAGCTCCGCCACCGCCACCATCTGCTGAAGAAGGAAGCGACCGGTAGCGCCTTCGATCACGGGCAGATCCGCGAACCGAACGTCAACGCCAGCCTCAAGCAGGCGGGACAGGAAGGCCACAGAGCGTGTAAGGCGATCAACCTTCGAGACCACCAGCGCAGCCCGATGCAGTCGCGCTGCGGCCAGTGCCTGCTCCAGCGCGGGCCGGTCAGATCGCTTACCTGACTCTACCTCGGTGAACTCGGCAACGATCGTCCAGTCGCCATCGTTGAGATACGCCGCGACCGCCGCGCGTTGAGCCTCAATGCCTAGACCAGACCTGCCCTGCTTGCCTGTGGAAACCCGGTAGTAGGTGACGAACTTCCCATTATGTTTCGCCATGGCCAGCCTGTTACAAATACTTCATCGTCCGTTGACGTATATGTAACGGGCAGGCGACGGCTTGATCAACTGAAAACTTCAATCGAGCGACGGTCGGAAGAGCGAAGCCAAGCCCTGCGCCCGTGAGGCTCCAAGTCGTCTGGCGTCCCTTGATGAAGGCCCCAGCCAAGGGGCCAGCCCCTCGCGCTCAGTTCAGGCGGCTGAGCTTCGCAAGGATCGTCCGCAAGTTCGCTGCGTACTCTTCGATCATCCGCAACGTCTCTTCCGCGGGCGAAGGATGCGGCGTCGGCGGAGCTTTGGTCTGGAGTGGCTGAGATTGGCGCTGCATGCCTCAGCGTCAACGATGAGCGCACGGCCACGTTGACAAATCGGAAGGACAGAGCACCGCCACCGCCTGCACCATCGGCGTCAGCATCATCCCTGTTGCACCGGCAGCGAAGGTTTCCCAGCGGTCGCAAGGGCCGGGTGAAGTCGCGAGTTTTTTATGCGGCATAGCCCCTGGGTCGGCCAACCACCTCCGACTTCGAATTACCAAAAGGCCGATTTTCTCAGCCCACCCCCGAAATAATCGGGCATCACCAATCCAAGCGCCGCACCAGCGCATTTTCGAAAAGGCGATTTACTCGCCTCAACCAAGAGACCCCCTTAATGTCCGAAAATCTCGACATCCGCGCTAGACTAATCGCCCTCAACGAAATGTCTCCGGCCCTTCTTAAGATCATTGCAGATATCAAAAAGCTGGAGTCCACTGCAAAGAGTTTCAACGCCTCGTTCAGCAGCGTCGGCCGCACCGGCATGCAATCATTCGACGGGCTCAGCCGCGCGACGAAAGCGGCAGCAGACCAGTTGCGGGGAATGGCCAACCTTAGCCGGTCGGCCGCCCGCACCTACTCGACGGACTGGGCCAGGGCGAATGCCCAGCGCTTGGCCGAAAGTCGGCGAACCTACGCCGAGCTGGGGAGGCTCGAGTCCAGTTATCTGCGTCAGATTGAGCGCCGGGCTGCTGTAAAGCGACGTCCTGGCTCCAGTAGGTCATACGGTGGCGGCCGCGTGCCTGCGCCGAGCATCCGCACCATTGTAGCCGGTGCGGCTATCACGGGCGCCGGTTTAGCGAGCGCCCTCCGGAAGCGTATGGAGGTCCAAGCCTCCGAGGTGCGCGCCCAAATGTTCGGCGACCTGGGCAAGGGCGAGGTCGCGAAGCTTCGCCGGGACTTCGCGGACAAGGCCGGCATCAAGTATGGCGTCGGCAGCACCAAGGTCATCGACACGGCGGTGGAAGGGCTGAAGGCCGGAGTCGCCAAAGAGTACGCCGGCCAGTTCGCTGAGTTGGCTCTCAAGGCGCAGGCCGGCCTCGACGTCAACCCGGAGGCAGTCGGCAAGTTGCTCGGTCGTCTCTCGACTCAGATGCCGTGGGACACCGGCCGGTTCAGCAAAATCCTGGATGCGGTCGCGGTCGCGAACAACGCCACCGCTGCCGATGGAAACGAGATCATCGAGGCGATGCGCCGCAGTCTGTCTGCGCTCGCGACAACCAAGATGACGCCGGAGCAATTGGCAGCCATAGACTCCACCGGCATTTCGCTCGGTGTCCAACCGTTCAAGATGGGCACTTTCGTCTCGTTCCTGACCAGCCAGATTGCCGGCGCGGATTTCGCCCGTGGTCAGCAAGCCAGCGACCTCAACTCTGCCGCGAACGCGCTGGGTTTTGGAGGGCGTGGTGCTATGGCCAAGGCCATGCGCGAACGGCCAATCGAGGCCATTCAGCAAATCCTTGATGGCCTCGCCCGGCTTCCGGAGAAGCTGAGGACGAAGGTCGCGAAGCAGATCGGTGGTCGCGAATGGATGGATGAACTACTTACAGTTGTATTAGGTCGAGACAAGCTGCGGGACGTATTGAAGGACATCGAGAGCAAGCCGGGCTTCCTCGACAAGACCGCGTTGCAGAAGATACGTTCGATGCAAGGCAGGTGGTCGTCGATCGTCGCCGCGCTGGGCCTAGTCTGGGAGAAGGTTGGTGCTGGTCTTGAGACCTGGTTTGATCAGATCAGCGACTCCATCATCAGCCTCGCCGACTCGTTCAACTTCGACACGATCCGCGAACATTTTGCAGCACTAGTTGATGGCGCTCGCGAGGGCTTCGGGCTCGAGAATTGGGGCGAAGTCGTCAAATCCATGGCCGACAACTTGGATGCCGGTACCGTCGCGAAGTGGCGGGAGTTCGGCAAGGGCTTCGCGGAAGGCATTCGCGAATTTGCCAGCGGGCTTAAGGGCGCCTTCTCAGCGCTGGGATTCCTCACTGGGAAAAATCCGGCAGATGCCAGGGAGATGGGTCAACTTGTCGCGCAACTGACCGGACTGACCGTGGCTCTTGCGGCGCTGTCGCCCGTGCTGAACGTTCTAGCTGCTGTCACCATCGGTCTCACAGGGCTAGGCAATGCTCTCGCATTCATCGCCGGCCTACCTGCTGTCGTCGCCCTTTTGAGCGCGTTCGCTGTACGCCATCAGAATGATGGCGTTCCTGATGCCAATGTGAAACAACCTCGGGAGACGACCAGCCAGTGGCGAGAGCGTCAGCGCGCCCATAGAAAAAACCTCTACCACAAGAGCAGCTATTACGGCGCGACAGACTTCTCGGGCATGCGTCGCACCAGCGACCTGTCCGACGATCTGACCAAGTTCACGGGCAGGGTCGAACGCGCGGCGTTCATGAATAGCGGCACGATGGGTGGCTTGCAATATGCTTCCATCAGTGGAGCAAGCGGCGGCTATGGCCCCGTCGGTCTCGGCGGACGCTCCTACATCGGCGGCGTTCCCCGCCTTCTGAAGAGCACGCCCGGTCAGGCGCTGCCCTCGTTTAACTCGGGCAGCATCATCCGGCGAGACAAGATTCCGTCGTTTGGCGGGATAGGTGGTGGTAGTGCCCCGCGGGGCGGCTTGGGGTTCAGCGGCTCAAGCATGAGCGTAGCGAAGAAGGCTGCGATCGACCAGCTGCGCAGGGAGGGTGTCCCGGAGGCGAACTTGAACCACGCAGCTTCGTTGCTGGTCGGCCAGGCGATGGCGGAGAGCAATCTCAACCCCAACCTGGTCCAGGATCGTGGCACGGGTTACGGCATTTACGGCGCCAGATTGAGCCGTCGTAATAAGATGCTCAACTGGTTGAATGCCAACGGCTATGCCAAAAACAGCCTTGAAGGTCAGATGCGGTACATGGCTCACGAGGCCATGACCGAAAGAGCCTATGCTCCGTCTCGCAACGCTCTCATGGGCGCAAGCGAAGACAACATGCGCCAGGCTACCACAACGCTGACGAATAACTTTGAGTCTCCGAAGATCGACAACTCGCCCACGAGGTATCGAAACAGCCTAGACGCGCTGCGATATAAGTTAGACGGAGCGGGTGGAGGTGTGGGACCTGGCAAGCTCGTCAAAGGTGTTGATGCACGGTTGCAGGAGATCGTGAACGCTGCGGCAACGCACCTGCCGGAAGGGTACAAGGTCGAGATGTCCTCGGGTTTCCGAGGCGCAAGACAAGCCAACCACAACGGCAATGCAGCCGACTACAGGATCATCGGACCCGACGGGAAAGCAATCTCGAACCGAGGCGAAGACCCGACTGGCATGTACGCGTTGCTGGCTCGCCATTCTTACGGCGAGATGCTCGCTCGCTATCCGAACCTGAAGGGCAAGTTCGCTTGGGGTGGCGCCTTCGGCACACAGCTCGGCGGCGGCGGTCAACGCGACTTGATGCACTTTGACCTCAATGGAGAGCGTGGTCGTTACAATCAGTGGCAACTCCGTAACATGGGGGCCGTCCCTGGTACGAACTACGGTGCAGATGTCCCCTCCAGAGTGATCCAGAACGTACCAACGCCTCCACCGCCGAATGCGCCCGGACCTGGCGCCGGTGGTTATGGGGGAGGTGGACCTGTTCAGATCCACATCAACGGCAGCAGCCACGATCCAGAAGCGCTCGCCACATTGGTGCAGCGCCGAATTGACGAGGTCATTAACTGGCGCACGCACGACACTGCAAGCGAATACACATGAATATAGGGGCGCGACACTGCGAATTGGGTCGCGTCCCCGTATCTTTCCCGAGAGCGGACGCGATTGAGTGCAGGGCAGGGGAAACGTCGCCGGACAGATTGAACTGTCGGCCTCTCCATTACCAATGGAGTGTGTGCTAATAAAATAAACAATAGTCTCAGACAGGTATGGCGCGTGCCCATACATTGGCGGTGTTTGTACCGCCGCGATCGTGCGACGCTGGCAAAGCGCAGCTTGAAGTCGTAGATTTCCAGCATGTCGATGACGGAGACGACTGCAGAACTAGCGCCCCCGGACCCGGAAGATCACCTCGTGATCTTGGTCCAGGGGATCAGTACACGCGCGAGGTGGATGGGCGAGATTAAGCCGGCTCTCGAAAGCGCTGGCTTTGCAGTCGCGCCCACGAGCTATGGAAAGTACGGATTGCATCGGTTTCTCTCGCCTTTCGTCGGTTCTAGGAAGAAAGCGATCGAGAGAGTGGCGGACGACATCAAGACGGCACGTCGTGCTTATAAGCTTGCCACTGGCGCCGAACCTACGAAAATGTCTCTAATCTCTCATAGCTTCGGTACCTATGTCGCCGGCAGAATAATGCTGGACTATCCTGAATACGACTGGGAACGAGTAATCTTCTGCGGGAGTGTGGTACGCGATGATTTTCCTTTTAATCGTGTGATCCTAGCCACGTACTGGCGGCTCCGGGCTTCGCATGTTCAGCACAGGGATACCATCCGCAGAGAGCTGGGAATGTGAGGCGCCATCCTTGATTTATCTCCATAGCTCACGCTCGCTGGCAGCAACACGCTTGAAAGCTAGTGACTACCAAGCCTCGCGAGCTCTAACGCCCCTTACGTGTAGCGAGCAGTTGGCGGATGTGGTCGAGCACAGGTCGATAATCCAGCCTTTTCGACCGCTGTGGGCCCTCCTCACAAAGGTCACCAGCCAGCGCGAGAACCTTGCCGACCGTCGCGCCCAGCATCGTCTTCACAGTCGGGTGTTTGGTCTTTATCCACGCAGATAGGGCAAACCCAGCACCGCTGGGGCCGCCAGCGTCAATCAAGGCCACATCGACAGAGTGTTTCCCGGCTTCGAAGCATTCACGCGCCTCATCGTGGTCACTTGTTTCCACCACGCGATAGCCGCACTCGCGAAGATATTCTGCCAGCGGATGGCGCACGAGCACGTCCTGCTCGACGAGCAATACAGTTGCTGCTTGCATGCGTACTACAGCGCCGGGCCGAGCATCTCCGCGATTTGCATTGCGATCTGCTTGGGATCGTAGGGCTTGCGGATGAACCTACCTACGCGGCTCGCTGCGCTCTCCAATTCGATGCTTCCAGAGGCAACGAGGATAAGGAGCATCGGTTGCAAATCGCGCACCCTCCCAGCCAACTCAAGGCCATCAAGGGTTCCCGGCATTCGGATGTCGGTTATTAGCGCGTCAATCCGCTCACCCGATGAAATGTAATCCATCGCATCATCTGCGGTGCTCGCTTCAACAACCTCAAGCCCCTCGCCTCGAAGATGCTCAGCTACGTAAGACCGGATGAGCCATTCGTCCTCCACGAGCAAGACCCTGACCCGGTCGCTCTTTGGCTGCTCTCGTGGGATCATCGTTGCTTCCTCGGACGCTCGTCACCAAACCAAGAGACGTGAGCGACGTTCCTCAATCAGTCACACCTAATGCATTAAGCGCTTGGGTGGCTCAACTCGGATCAGCCTGACGCCATCGGCCGCTCTGACCGTGACCACCTTCTGTAACCGAGTAGCTATTTTTTGCGCGACGCGCACAGCCTCTCCCTCGCCGTCGAGGTCCAGAACCATCAGGGAATATTCAGGAGCCGGGGTTTCGGTCATGCCTCGGAATTGCACGCCCGGTCGAGCCGAGCCATTGCCTATGTTAACCGCGAACCGTTGTTCCCCGGTTCAGTCCGCAAGCTCCCGACAGTCGCGGTGGGAACGAAATTAATGCAGGTTAATTATTTCGACGTTCAGACTAGGCCGGGAGACCGCCATGGAGCGAAAGCTGGATCAGCTCAAGGAGCAGGCGTTAGTCGTAGTTCTTTTGAGCACCGCAACATTGGTGGTTTGTCTTAGCTTCGTCGTGATTGCCCCTATCCGGTGACCATGAAGTTGGCCTAGTTCCAAACCTAACAATTGTTGAGGAAACCGGGTCGTCTGCCCGTTATGGTTCGATCACCACCGCACGGCCATCGGCAAACATCGGTGATGAGAACGCTCGATTGCGCTCCCGCCCATTTCAATAAGGGAGCGCGCATGCAAAAGCGGCGACGTTTCAAACAACAATTCACACTGCAAGATCGGTTACTTGCTTGGTCTAAGGAAGTCTTGGAGCAAGCAAAGAAGCTCCCCCCTGGAGCCGAGCGAGATGCCCTCATGAAGAAGGCACGGCAAGCCGACGTGGCGTCTCACCTGGACGATTGGGCGAAGTCGCCCGGGCTACAGCCCCCCAAATGAAAGATTATCAAACTCAACTTGAGAAGCTGCGGAGAGACGCAGCAGATTTCGCGCAAACTCGCGACCTTGCGACTGAGCCAAGCAAACGCGAATTGTTTGCGCGCATCGCTGCCCATCTGTCGGTACTTGCTGACCAAGTTGAGCACGCCATGCATGAGCAAAAGACTGGGTAGGGATGCCTCAGCTGCCGAATGTTTCATTCAAGAGGCGGGTTTGGTCATGCCCCCATCCGACAATTCCGCTGCCGCCCAAAGTCGGTCGCTATAGGGGCAAAGCAGACGTTGCATTAGTCGCCTTACGCCGCCGGGTCTATGTGTACACGGCCTGATCCAGGTGATTTGACACTATTGAATCCGCTTCGCAGCGCTTGCGCTACGACTCCACTTTCAGCTAGGGGCTTTCCCATGTTCAATGCCGCCACCACCGCGCTGTTGCGCGCCGTGCACGCCGAGGTCTGCGAGGATGTTTCTCGTACGGAGATCGGCATTCGTACCCATGCCGTGGCCAAAATCCTCAAGGCCGCACGCAGGGGCGACAGTTCAACAGACAAGCTCAGACAGGTGGGACACCAGGCAATCGCCGAAGCCGTATCATCATTGTCGCCCTAGAGTTTGCTTTGGGGCGCGGGGTGAACTTTCAGGTGACAGTTCTCAAGATCCTGGTCAGCTACCCCGATGGTTTTGCGCTCATGGAAGACCTCAAGCGGGACATGGCGATCCTGGCCACTAGTGGCCGCGACTGGAGCGAGCGCACCAAGCGGCTTGCATCGCGGCTGCCTGGGCTGGACATCTTCTCGCAAGGTCTGGTCGAGAGGCAGAAAGGAGGCTGGCGCATCACCGAGAGAGGGCGCTCTGCCCTTGAGTTGATGGAGGCGCGGCCGAAAGATCCGGATCTTTCCGCCAAATGCCTCGTGCGGCCTCCAGCTCTCGCAGCGCCCCCGCTGCTGCCACTGGAAGAGCGCGCTTGGCGCCGCCGGCAACGGCGTCACCGCCGCCGTGTCGCCCGCGAACGACTGCAGGCGAAAGGGACTTAGACCCGCTGACCGGTTGGTACGATCCTCTTTGACGGCCATCAATCCGGCGCAACTGGTTGCCAAGCTCGCGCAGCTACTCAATCTCACTTCTGCGCCCAGTAAGGGCCGGAGGACCTTCAGCGCGGTCGCCTCAAGCGAGAGTGGACTTCGCTAATCAATCGCGCCGGCGTCGTCGGACGGCGCCTCTCCATCAAGGCCCGCCTGCTCTTGAGGGAGGACGAAGCCAAGCCCCCTCCATGCGCAGATATCACGCCGTCCGCCGCATCGGCGGCCAACTGGGCGCAGCGGGCCGCTTCGACGCGAAAGGTGTGGGAATCCATCGATGTCTATCGTTCGACGTGGGATCCATACGGAACGAACGTGATCACCGCGCTAAAGTTGCTCGGCGGCTCCGAGGACTGGCCCAAGGCCCAGAGGGATGATTACCCCGAGACCAGCGGCACGAAGCGCACCTGCTCGACCTCCTCTTCACTGAAGGAATCGTCGTCCAGCCTGGTCAGCTTGCAAAGCCGCTGCCATTTGTCCGTATCGCCGAGTGGCATGATGAGCCGTCCGGCCGGCTTGAGTTGCTGCTTCAGAGTCGAAGGGGCATGGAGGGCAGCAGCCGACACCAGGATCACGTCGAACTGACCTCCCTCCGGCCAGCCTTGCGTTCCGTCGCCATGACGAAGATCCACGTTGCGGCAGCCGAGATGGCTCAAGCGAGAGCGGGCTTTTTCGACCAGACCTTCATGGCGCTCGATCGCGCATACTTGGGCGCCGAGCTTGGCAGCAAGAGCTGTCAGATAACCCGACCCGGCACCAACCTCCAGAACGCGGTCGAACTCTTCGATTCCCGCAGACTCAAGCATTCGGGCGACAATGTAGGGTTGGGAGATGGTCTGCCCGCTCGGGATTCGCACGGGCGCATCATCGTACGCGGCATCGGCGAGGCGCCATTCCACAAACAGCTCGCGTGGGACCTGCCGCATGGCCCACAAAACCCGGCTATCCCTGACCCCGCGTCCCGCAATCTGGACATCGACCATTTCATCGCGCAGGAAGCGAGATCTCTTGGATCGTGGGCTTTCCTTTCGTTTCGGCATGGGCTGCATCCTCCATTGAGGAGGAAACGGCGAAGAACGCGCTTTTGCTCCCGACAAGTCAGGCGGCGCGGGCAAGCCAGAGCGGTCCCAAAAGCTTATCGGGGAGAACACGAACCGGCGTGAACTATGGCGAGTTTCCGCAGCGGAAGCTGCAGCTAAACTCGTCTTCTTCGTCACGGCATCGATCAAAGTAAAATAAGCGGCACAGGTTGGTCTTTGCAACCTCGGAGAAAAAAAGCCCCGCTTCCGCGGGGCTCTAGTTGACTGGAACGTGAGGTCGTCGATCAATAGCGCGCGACGACCGGCCCGCCGAAGCGGTAGTTCAAGCGGCCAAGGATCATATCGGTGTCGCCGCCCGTCGTGAAACCAGTCAGGGCAACGCCGCCGGGCGTGGTGAACGTCGCGCCGTGGCGGTTCTCGAAGATATGGTCGTACTCCACGCCGAGCGACCAGTTCTGCGCCAGCGAGAACTCGATGCCTGCTCCGACGGTGCCGCCGAGACGAGTGCCGTAACCGGTTTGGGCGGTCACAGCGCCCGCTGTGAGGAACTGATAATTACGATCGGTGATCGCAGCACCGCCCTTCACGTAGAGCAACACATTGTTCCAAGCATAGCCGAGCTGGCCGGTGAACAGGCCGAACGCATCCATCTTCGAGCGAACGGTGTCGCCAGGCGGCGGCAATACGAGGGAAGCGGTGCTGCCAGAGACATCGGCCCAGTTGCCTTGAGCCTCGAGACCGAACACCCAGCCGCCCGTCTGCCAGCGGTACCCAATCTGGCCGCCGACCGTAGGACCGTTGGCATTGTAGCTGCCGAAGAGCGTCGAGGTCGCGTCAAACACGCGACGGTCACGGCTCTCTGCCCAACCGCCGTTGATGCCGATGTAGAAACCGCTCCAGTCGTATACCGTTGCGACCACCGGCGGTGGCGCCTTGGTGTATGGGCGCGCAGCCAAGTCCGCGGCTGAAGCAGACGCCGCTCCCAAAATCAAAGCGCCGAACGCGGCCGAAGCCAACAACTTGTTCATTTCAATAGTCCCCATCACGTCTTGAGTAGTCCCCACCCTGAGAGCACCGTAGCTGGCGTGCGCCGCGCCGGCTGTAGCCGCAAGAACACACTGCAAGACGCATTTCGGATTAACATATGTTAGCTGGTGGAACCATCTAAGTTGATGCTTCGACTTAGCTCTGCTGAACCAGTGTGATTCCTTCTGGCAGCAGACTGGTTGGCTTGGATGGAAGATTGAATGCCTTGCGATCACGCCTAAGAGCGCAGCCAACTCCCGGAGCGTGGTTGGCCTTGCCGATGTCTCACGCGATAGGACGCTTCTCTTCCGGAGACCTGTCAGCTTCGGGCCAAGGAGGCAATTACGACGAGAACTCTTCCGAGCTCCGTTCTCGGAAAGTTGCGGCGGGAGGCATCCGCAGGAACATCAACATTACAGGGGTGTTACACAGAGAAATGAGGAACGAGTTACCTGACAGCATTCTCCGATATGCCAACATGATCTCGTCGGCTCAACATTTCCAGAACGAAGCGGCGGCCTGCCGCGCAGAAGCGGCGCGTAGTTCTAATCAAGCCGATCGGGATAGTTGGTTGAGGCTTGCGAAAGAATGGACCGAACTCGCCCTCGCCGCCGAACGCGGCCAAATTTTTCGACGGTGATAACTGACGTCCAAGTGCAGCGATCTTGCGAGCCACGCTGTAATAGTGTGGCGGAGTTCGTCGCACCGGAGTTGGCTGCTTTATCCAATCCGAGAGCTGCACATCGCTCGTCTATTGTGCGCTGGCGAAGCTCACCTTTGATACAGTCGCGCTTCAACCGCACTCTGCATTCTTTGTCTGATCGTGCATTCCCGAATTTGGACATCGGTCACGTTTTCCGCCTCGCATATTCTGCGAATGGGGATTGCAGTCGAATTTTCGGTCTTCCATGCGCCCGAGGTGATGAAGCCGAGAATTAGAAGCACGAACAGGCCGGCGCAAAAAATTGGGAAATAGCTCATCCTCACCTCCTGTCCCATGGCCCTTCCCATTGCTCAACAACGCTCGTGTCTCTGCCAGTTTTTTCCCGGTCTGAAAATTTTAGCTCCGGCCCTGCAAAGTTGGGTGAGGTACAGCCGCGAGCATTAAATCTGCTTGCGCTCACAGGGCGCGACGGAGCCATTGAGCGAGTGCTTGAGCCATCCCGAGGAGGTGGGACTGGGTCATAGCTCTGGCGGTTTTCGCGGCGCAGCGACTCACGAGGCAATCCGGGACATGTTCGGCAAAGCCAATATGCCTAATCTAGAGCGAGCGCTCTATGTCTGCGAGATGAGTTTGAGCCGGGCGTAGGCACGTTCACGCTAGAGGACCGACCGACCACCGCGGTCGCACATCAAGCTATCTAGGTAAGTTCCTCGCCGCGCGGGAATCGGCGTGTTGCGACTCTAGCATGCAAGGTTTCATCACAGAGAGTCCGATCTCGGCGTCTCGGCGAGTCGGGTAGCTGATCCTATCGTCGACGCGGTTAGAGTTAGCTAGGCCGGACCTCGCTTCGCTCACGCGGCACTTATGGGTAAGCGGGTCTTGAACGACCACGTACTCCCCGTCGATCTCGGCAGCCGACGCTTCGTTTACCGTCAGGCTCGAATAGGCGCAAACGATCGCAAGGAGCTGACGAACCACGACGACCTCCTGTGCTTGGCTTGCACCAACAACGGGAAAGCACGGCGTTGGTTTCGGAGCCCGGCGATATCGGCGACGGCGCGACCTTGGTCCAGGGTACCGTCTATGCCGCAGGGTAGCTGGCGAATGAGTCGACGATCGGCCGGCCCTTGCTCTCCGAACGCAGCACAGGGCCGATCACTGCTATAGCCTAGGGTGGGCAGCTCTTTGCATCATGTCCGACAGGACGCGAATTGTGCGCGAGACCCCAGCTTTCTTTGTTTGGAGCTGGGGTCTCGCTGTGGTGCATGAGAGAAGTGTCGGCTCGACGTTCGATTTCGGCCCTGAGGCGATGGCCCCATCGCGAGAAGGCTCGCGGGTTCGCGGGCCTTTGGACTACGACATACTGATGACCGATATGCGGCGCGACATTTCGAGTCGGCCGGACGCGGCTTTACTGCTCGGTGCAGACCTTTGTGGTCTTCACAGCGGACTCGGCTTCCGTCTTGGTCTTGTAGACGCCATCGCCGACGACCGTCGTGGTCGTGGTTGTCGGCTTGCTATCGACGACGGTGCACTTCTTAGTGGTCGCGTCGCGAACGATGTAAAACTCGGCGGCGCTGGCGGCCTGCGTACCGAGGGCGAAAGCGGCCAGGGCGCCGCACACGATCAGCTTCTTCATGGTGTCTTCCTCAAACGGTTCGTAAGTAGTCACTGCCAACGAGGGGGCTTGACGAAAGTTCCACTTCTTCCCGATGGTGGATGTCCTCGGCCAGATGGAACGTCGAGCTTTCAGGTAGTGCGCTTTCCACCGTCGATTACCTGAAGTTGGGACCCGGCCAGCTTATCGGGCGGCACGATGACCGGGGTGAAATCCGTGTCCCGTCTGTGGGCGCGCTTGCAGTTGGGGCAGACGAAGAGATGGGCGATCATCGTGGTGGGATTGTCACGAACGAGTTCGGATCGAAACCACCTCATGGCTATGCGACAATTGGGACAGCTCGGATTGTCCAAGTGCGCCAACGAATCCTTTAGTCGTTTCATTGCCGCGGCTCGCCCTTTTTGCAGGGAAAATAGCAGCTCGGATGGCCCCGGAATGTATCAAAGGATACACAAGCGCCTGCGATGTCTAAAATCTCGAAAGGGACAACGCGACGGGTTGTTGCCGTTCTCTTCGCTGGAGTCGACAGTCAGTACGGCTGTGGCGGAAAGGGATGTCACGCCAAGGTAGGGCTGGCACCGCTCTCTCTCCCCAGGCTGAGACCCAAACTCGACCTGTTGGTTAACGCGCGCTTGTCGTTCCGCGAAGCAGCATCTCCGACTCGCCGCAGAAATTCCCCTTGTTGTTATCAGCGTTGCCGAGATTTCCCGACTCGGAACCGGAGGCCGCGTAGAGGGTTGATCGACGTCCACATTTGCGAGGTTTCAATGAACAAGCGTTTATTCTTGGCCACGACTGCTGCGGTCGCCATCGCGACTTCGGCGTTCGCGCAGTCTTCTCCGAGCACGTCGAGCTCCAGTCCGTCCGCGATCCAGCGTCAACAGGATTCCACATCGACTATGCCGCCATCGACATCGACCACGTCACCCGGCACGTCGTCGGGTTCCGCGCAGACCAATCCTTCGACGAATTCCGCCCAGACGCAGTCTTCGCCCTCGAATGGTCCGACCGCGGCGGGGCAGTCGACAAATTCCGGCAGCGGCACCGACACGACGCAGGCACCTTCTTCGAACAATTCGACCAACCAGGCTCAGACCAATCCCTCCAACCAGAGCACGACGCCCTCGAACCAGGCGCAGACCAACTCGCCGTCGAGCACGAACAATCAGACGCAGAGCGCCAATCCGCCCGCCTCGGGCACCAATCAGGCACAATCGCCGACCGGCAGCGGATCGACCAACACTGCGCAGCAGCCGAACAATCAGCAGACCACCGCCGATCGTTCGTCGAACATCAACGTGAATGCTTCGGTGAATATCAACGACCAGCAGCGAACCCGCATTAGTGCGTCGATCTCTCACCTGAACGTACAGCCGCTGACCAACGTGAACTTCTCGCTGTCGGTGGGCACCGTCGTACCGCGGGACGTCCGCCTGCAGCCGCTGCCGGCCGAGGTCGTCGAGATCGTGCCCCAATATCGCGGCTACAACTTCGTTCTGGTGAAGGACGAGATCGTGATCGTGGAGCCGTCCACCTACAAGATCGTGACGGTCCTGCCGTACTCCAGCCGCGCGACCGCATCGGCCGCGGCGCGCACCGAGCAGCGCAAGGTAACGTTTAGCGACCGCGATCGCGAGGTCGTCCGCAAGCATGTCAAGGCGCGCCCGGTCGAACGCGAGACTCGCACGACCGGCAGCACCGTCCGGACCGAGATCCGGACCGGCGAGCGCGTGCCGGAGGGGTGTTGAGGTAGAGGCCTTCCCCGAAGAGGTCTATCGGGATTCTCCGAGCCTTCGTGAGTACCGCTACATCAACCGTGACAGCCGCACCTACATCGTCGAACCCCACGAACGTCGCGTCATCGAAGAAATCGACTGATCTCGCACAAAGGAGAACATCATGAAGACCATCCTTCTAGGAGCCCTTGGGGCCACCCTGTTGGCGGCCTCTGCGAATGCCGCCCCACTCGCGCCAGCTGCCATCGCGCCGACCGAGGTTAGTGGCGCCGAGCAGGTCCGTCTCGTCTGCGACGAGTACGGCCGCTGCTACCGGACCCGTGGCCCCCGCTACGTCCAGCGCTACTACGACGGGGACGATGGCTACGTGGTCCGCCGAAGCTACGGCTACTATGGTGGTCCCGGCTACTATGATCGCGGCTATGGCTACTACGGTGGTGGCCCGAGCATCGGTTTTAGCTTCGGCACCCGAAGCTGGTGAATTTGAGAAGGGGCCGCCCTTCGAGCGGCCCCTTTGACGTCATGCTCGCTTTCGCGGAGAACGGATGTCTGCTGTTGCGAAGCTCCTGAATCAGAAGGAGCAGCTGCTCGCGCGCCTCGACAACGATCCAGGTCCGAACGAGCGCGCCGAAATACAGGCGCTTCTCGCCAAGATCGAGACCGCGTTGAAGCTGCTTGGCGCTCAGGATTCCGCGGCTGCCCAAGTTGACGAATAAGCGCTCAGCAACCGATTTCTCAAAGTACGTCCTGTCGAGGATGAAGGCTCCAGCTCTGGGGCTATGAGCTGGAGCCAGTCGGGGTCGCCCCTTGGGGCAGGGCACAGGGAAACCTTGGAAAGGGCGCTCTCGTTCCTAGTCACTGAGAGGTTTAGTCGGCCTCCGAGGAGGAGCGCAGCGGAGGCTTTCGATTTAATCGGTGAGGCCGCCAGAGAGGGCTGAGGTGGCCTCTTGATTTCAACGAGCTCTTTGACCACCCGCACGACCTCTTCGGGATGGAAGGCTTCGTCACAATGTGACTGCCGCGGACCGGGCGTGGCGTACAGGTGAGAAGCCGGTGGTGTAGATGACCGGAAAATTCGGATACTGCTCCCGGTATGTTCTGCTATCTGTCAACTATCGACCTTCCTACTGTACTCGCTCCCAAACTAGTTCAGTCGTTCTGATTTGCCCTCCGACGGAAATCGGCGGCGTCGTCAGCGTGATTTTGTTGTTTCCAAGGGTAACATGGCGCACGAGGTTCGTATCTACCCAGTTCTGCACCGAGGCAATTTCGACGTGATGAATAATCCTGTCACCGGACAGGGAATACCGACCAGCATAGGAAAACGAGGTCGCGAATGCTTCAGCGCGCTCATCGACAGAAGCTGAAATCCGATCACCACTGGCAAGAGGCTTGCGGCCGCTATGGCTGATTATCGCCATAACCCTCCCATCGCCTGTGTATGTAATTAGACCCGACGGGGCTGGTCCGTATGGGGCGTCGTTTCTTTCAGTTCCACTCGAGGCTGATGCAGCAATTAACCGCCAAGTCCCCACAATCTGATCCATTGATAGTACTCTGTCTGGGCATGAGAATTGCCTCGGTCTCCGGAAATCGGATGACGAAACGGTAATCGTGAAAGTTTAGCACCTTGGCGACGAACGCCGCGAGTGTGAAAACCCACAAAGCGGCTCGGTGTCAATTTGGACTCATTTGGTAGAGTTTGAGGACTGGTGATGCTCGCTCCTGTCCGTAAGCGCCGTACCAAAAGCGGGCCAGGAGCGTCGCGGTTGGCTGGACGGCCGTGTTTCAACCTCCCGAATGAGGGCTTAGGTAATGCGCTGCGAGCTCGCTGGCCATGAATAACCGCTACGCCCGGTCAACGGAGACCGTCTGGAGGCTGTAGGCGGGATTGGTGATCATCATGTAGCAACACTCGCCGCAGCACTCGCGACAACTCGTCGGCCGCATAAGGTTTTTGAATAAGTTCAAAACCGTGGCGACCCTCTTCAGCGAGGACTTCGCTATAGCCAGACGTTAACACGACAGGAACTCCGGGGTAGCGGCGCCGAATTTCGCGACCGAGATCGACTCCGTTCATGCCTGGCATAATGACGTCGGAGAACACCACATCGAAACGGTTCACCTCTTCCAGAAGCTTCAGCGCCTCGTCAGCATTGGCGGCAAGGGTTGTCTCGTAACCAAGGTCCTCGAGGATTTGGGTCGAGAATCGTCCCACCTCGACGTTGTCCTCCACTACGAGAACTCGGCGACCGTGGCCCAGCTCCGATAGCGGATTACCTCGTGTCTCCTCCATCCTGGCGGCTTCTTCATCTGAGGCGCTTTCACGCTGGGTCTTGGGTAAGTAGAGAGTAAAAGTGGTGCCCCGTCCCACCTCACTCTTGACCGTCACGTCGCCGCCCGATTGTTTGGCAAAGCCGTAGACTTGACTAAGGCCCAGACCAGTGCCCTTGCCAACCTCTTTCGTGGTGAAGAAGGGCTCAAAAACATGTGTAAGTTTATCGTCCGCAATTCCTGAACCTGTGTCGGTGAGCGATATTGCGATGCACGAGGTGCCGTCTGCTTGCGGCGGGAGGGACGGCATGCCAGAAAATTCCTCAATGCGGATGAGCAGCATGCCCTCGCCATTCATTGCGTCACGCGCGTTCACAGCCATGTTGACCAGCGCTGTCTCGAACTGACTGGCGTCCGCTTCGACTATGCAATTCTCGCATTCAATGTCCGTCTCGATTCGGATGCGCGATCCCACGATAGTCTGCAGCATATCTGTGATGGCCCTTACGCGATCGGCCGCATCGAACACCTCAGGCTTGAGCGCTTGACGCCGCGCGAACGCGAGGAGCTGGCCCGTCAGCTTGGAGGCGCGATCAACTGTGTTCGAGATGGCATCAACGTACCGACGTCGACGCTCCTCATCGAGACCGGGGCGGCGCAGCAGGTCGGTCGAGCTCTTGATGATAGTGAGCAAATTGTTGAAGTCATGGGCCACTCCTCCAGTTAACTGGCCCACTGCCTCCATCTTCTGCGCTTGGCGCAGGGCCTCCTCGGCCCGCATCAACTCGGCCGTACGCTCCGTGACACGCTGCTCCAAGGAAACCGCGAGATCCCGAATATCGCGTTCCACACGCCTTCGTTCGACGGCCGTGCGAGTGCGCTCGGCGACTTCGCGGATCAGGTCGAGTTCTCCTTGCGCCCACTCCCGAGCCGTGGCGTGATTGAGGTAGAGTAAAGCGACGAACCCACCCTGTTCCGTGACGGGCATGTTCACCACGGACTGAGCGCTGATCGCTTTCAGAGCGCTGGCAGTCGCAGCCGTACGGGGATCCTTTTCGGCGTCCGCGAATACGACGGTCTCCCCTCGCTTCAAATCCTCGATGTACGAGCCGTAATCGCGAAAGTGCAGCACGCCGGCCAGGCTTCTAATGCCGGGGGCGTTCCAATCCCGCTCGATAGTGATCGTCTCAGCCTCTTTGTCGATTGTGCCATATCCCGCCCGGCTTACCCCTAGCGTGCGCCCAAGGATCTCCGCTGCTGCGTATGAAAGTTCGGCTGTATCTTCGATGTCGCGAATGCGATCAGATAGCTCCAGAAGAGCGATGCGGCGCGCTTCGGCAAATCGGCGATGGGTCTCGTCCCGCGCGATCTTAATGAAACCCCGCTCATGACCTTGGTCATTCCGCGGCAGAGGGCGCATCGAGCCTCTCAGGAATACGCGGGCCCCATCGGCACGCTGATGCCAGCGCTCGTCAAGCGCAACACCCTTGTTGCGAGCGTTGGAAGCTTCTGCCTCGGGCCGCCCTGTCGCGCGGTCTTCGGGCGTGAAGATGGCGTCTGCAGAGTGACCGGTCATTTCGGCGGCCGTCCAGCCGAAGATTGCCTCGGCCCCTACAGACCAACTTGTGACGCGCCGATCGGGGTCGGTGGTGATGATGGCGTAATCGGTGGCGCTCTCGATCACGAGCCGAAGTCCCTCTTCGCTCGCCCTCAGCGCTTCGAGCCTAGCACGAGCTTCGTATTGCCGCTGGCGGCTTCGCAAGGCCGAGCGTGCTAGGCTGACGAGCGTCGTTGGATGAAAAGGTCGCTCAAGGAAGGTGACGTTTCCGAGTACCACGAGAAAACGCTGAGCGGCCGGATTGCGCTCCAGTCCGCCTCCTCCGGTCGTGAGCAGGATGAAGGGCAGATCAGACCATTCTTCCTGATTGATGAGCCAGTCACTGAGCGGCCTAAGATCGGCCCCGGTTAGCGCCTCCTCAGTGACTACAATGAAGGCAGCGCCCGTACTAAGCTCCTTGATAAGAATGGGAAGGGACGGACAGGGCTCGGCAGTGAGACCTGCTTCACGCAGGATCTCCGAGGCAAGGATGGAGTCGCGACCTCTCGGCGCAAGTACCAAGGCGCGCTCTGAGAGCGTGCTGCGATTCACTTGCCCTCCGCATTGAGCAGCTTCGGTCTATCCTCCAGCAGGGTCGGTACCCCGCGCAATACCCCCTGGAAGTTTGTGAGCGGCTCGCCGAGCGCGATACCATTACCGCCGATGCGAAACTCTCGAATCGTATCCTCGTGTGAACTGGTGCGCTTTTTGACAATCGAAATCGCCCGGCGAACTCGCCCAAGCGCCTCGAAGTAGCGCAACAGGACCACAGTATCGGCGAGGTAGGTAACATCGACGGGCGATTGCATATCGCCTACAAGCCCATGCTGTGCGACAATTAAAAACGTCGTAGCACCCTGACGGTTCAGATACTGCAAAAGCTCGTGCATATGAAGCACTAGTGCTTGTTCACCAGGCATTGCGGCCTGGTAACCGTTCAGACTATCGAGGACCACCGTCTGAGCGCCGTGGATCTCGACGCATCGACGCACCCGGGCGGAGAACTCGCCAGGTCCCAACTCGGCAGCATCGACCTGCTCAATTACAAGCTGCTTGGAATCGACCATGGCCTGTAAATCGATGTTTAAACCCTTGGCGCGTTCGAACAATAAGCCAAGCTCCTCGTCAAAGACGAACATAGCTGCACGCTCGCCGCGTTTTGCAGCGGCTCGAATAAAGGTAAGCGCGAGAAGCGACTTGCCCGTTCCGGCAGGGCCAAGAATGAGGACACTCGAACCACGCTCGACTCCACCACCAAGTAGAGAGTCGAGTTCTTCAGATTCGGTCTTCAGAACGTCTCGAGAGTATTTACCTCTGTGCTCGGCGGATACTAGGCGCGGAAATACCTGTAGACCACCGGTCGAAATTGTGAGGTCGTGGAAACCGCCGCGATAGCGTCGCCCACGATACTTGATCACTCGCAACCGACGTCGTTCAGCACCATACTCGGGCGCGATTTCTTCCAGACGAACAACGCCATGCGCAACCGAGTGAACCGTCTTGTCATTCAACTCCGCAGTAAGGTCGTCGAGCAACAAAACTGTAGCGCCCACGGTGGCAAAATAATGCTTTAAGCTGAGAATCTGTCGCCGATAGCGGAGCGAACTTTGGGCGAGTAGCCGGATCTCCGAGAGGCTATCCAGCACTACTCGCTGAGGATTCGTTTTTTCGAATGCCTCAAAAATACGCTTCGTTGTCTCGCCGAGCTCTATGTCAGAAGAATAGAGAAGACTCTGCTGCTGGTTCTCATCAAGGAGATTTTCCGGCGGGATCAGCTCGAAGATTTCAATGCCCGCTAACGGCCAGCCGTGAGAGGCGGCGCTGGCGCGCAATTCGCTTTCGGTCTCGGAGAGCGTGATATACAGGCAGCGCTCGCCCGCTTTAGCTCCTGCGACCAAAAACTGAGTTGCGAGCGTCGTTTTGCCGGTGCCAGGGGCACCCTCGAGGAGAAAGACGCGCCCACGTTCAAGCCCTCCGCCGAGTACATCGTTCAGCCCATCGATGCCCGTCCCTGCTTGGTCCATGATTCGTGTCGACCCCCGGTCCGCTACTTTCTGCATTCCCCAGCGGTACCATACGCTTGGGGCGCATCAAAATTACTCACCGTCGGCCATCCTTTCCAGGAAGCCCTAACTCAACCAAAATCGGTGAGTTCCCATGGAGCGGGCAGACTGCGCCCGGCGGCAGTCGTCGCGTAGGGGTGGGTTTGTTTTGCTGGGTGCAGAGCGTTGGCGAAAGGGGGGGTATGCACCCTTGTGTGTAAAAGTGAACTTTAGTTTATACTACACCTTTTCCGATGGGCCGATGAACGAACTTCGCGCGTCAAAGGGACCCCAACTGCGCGGCAATAGCTTTCTCAAGCTCCGCCGCTAGTACCCTGTGATGCTCAGCTAGTCTTCCAAACAATTCTCGTTTCTTGGGATCGGTAGCCAGGTTGCGAATGATTTCGCATTCAGCGATCTGCACTCGGAGTTTTTCCAAGTGCTCTTTCATGTCCATCATCGATGTCCCCGTACGTGAAGCGTTGTTCTCGCCGGAGAACCACAGTGGAAACTAGAAGGAATTCGGACACTGCGCAATTCAACTTAGGCCACTGACGTTACGACTTCAATTCAGTGCGCCCCAACCGACTGGAAAAACAGAAATCCCTCGGATCGTCTCGCAGGAACAAACGTCATCATATCGGCTTTTGAGTCTCGCTGGTTCGCCGAACGAGCTGGCGGAGCGGCCCCGGACTCCCAGTCCCCAAAAACCCCCAAGCCTGGGTCGTCTCTTCGCAAATAGTACCGGAGCAAGCGTATGCGTGCCTCGCCCTCGATCGTGCCGCTGGATCGTCTGGACCGCGATATCTATCTGGTGCTTGAGGATTTCGGGGCGCGCGCCGGCTGCGCATGGCGCGAAACCGACGAGCAGGACACCGACCGCGAAACAGTGCTGCGGGACATGATCTCCGGCCAGTATGCCTATCCCCTTAGGATCGTCGCGTTCAATGCCGTCGAGTGCTGGTCTCGCGACGCGACCGAGGAAATAGCCGACGCGCTGGCGGAGCGCGCTGCCGTAGAACGGCTGAACCTCTCATCTGAATTGCAGGCTTTCGTTCGGGTCAACAGCTCGCGCCCCTCTGAGCTGCAACTGGCGCTGCCGCTGCGGGAATCGGCATGACGACCTTAAAGCCATGCGGTGTCGCGATGCGCAATCTGAGGACAAATTTCTGCGCTCGATGCGACAACATCCGCTGGGTCTGTGAGGCTCATTCAGACCGCCCCAGATTCGGCCACCGCGCATGCCCTTGCGGTGCTCACGGTGAGCCATGCCCCGTGTGTAACCGGATTGAGGTGGGCTACCCCGACGACGTCCAAGCCATGCCCAACGGCTATGTCGTGGATATTAACCGGCAGAGCTAAGAGCCTTCGTCTCGAACGGCGGCAACGTTAGCTAAGGCACCCGACGGTTTCATTTTCGGAACCGCGAATGTCTCGCGTCGCCGATTGGGTAGAGTTAAAAATACGTTACCGAGGCTGGGTAAATATTTAACTTAGAGCTTTAGTCCCGGCTATTTTGATCACGCCCTGACCGCACAGTCTCTGCTGCGGCTTTTATGCTTGGAGCTGCGGAGACTAGAGCGTCTTTGCCGAGAAGGATTCCAATTTCGGATCAAATAAATCGCGTGCAACGCTGTCTTGTGTGCACTTTTGCACCGTAAGTTCCGGACTCGGAACGTAAAGCAGGCGCTCACTAGCTGATTAGTGGGTGTAGGCGATGCATTTTGAGGAAGGACAGAAGGGCGGCACGCCGGCAAACGATCTGCTGCGTTCACTTGACCCTGAGGACCTCAATCACATTCGATCGTACTTCGAGGAAATCGTCGGGAGACCGGGGCAAGCCCTCTATCATCCAGGCGACCCAGTCGAAAATGTCTATTTCCCTTGTGGTCCCACCTTGGTTTCCTTTGCCGTCGCCGCTGATAATGATCGAGAGATCGAAGTACTCCTGATCGGACGTGAGGGCGCCGCGGGTGGCGCGGTTAGTCGCGGCCTTTTGCCAGCGTACTCTCGCATCACAGTCAAACTGGCCGGTCCATTGGTCAGGCTCCCTGCTCGCAAGTTGCTTGATGCGCAGCAAGAATCTCATGGGCTGCGCCAACTGCTCACAAAATATGCCGACTGCTTTGTAGCGCAATCATTTCAATCAACAGCCTGCAACGCGGCGCATTCTATCGAGCAGCGCGCCGCAAAATGGCTGATCGATCTCGTCGAACATACCGGAGAACTTTTCGTCCCGCTCACTCATGAGCAGTTTGCAGGAATACTTGGAGTGGGTCGAAGCTATGCGAGCCGCGTCCTTCAGGATTTCAAAGCTGCCGACGTTCTCGAGACCGCTCGCGGCAGCATTACAGTCCGCAACCTCGAAGCGCTTCATCGCAGATCCTGCTCGTGCAACAGGTGGGTCAAGAAGCATTTTGCTGAAGTGTTCGAAAGAGCCCAAAGGTGACGCCGGCCTTGCTACTTGCGGCAGCGTTCTGTTGTCATCCTGAGGATAAATACAGGTGTGTCATCGCTCGATACGCAAAGTATCCACTGATCACCTGGTCGCAACCCGTTCTCAACATCGCGCACCAGCCGGAGCGCAGCATCCCAGGCTGCTTCATCGCTCTTCAGGAACTCGCCGGCCTTATCGGTGTGAGGGCGGCTTCCCTCAAAATGAAAGTAGTACCTCTGCATTGGCCGGCAATGCATTACCGCGGGAGATGTTCCGCTAGGAACCGGTGCCCCTCTCGCCTCGGTTGCGACCTATATGGGTGCTTAACTCGACATCGTCGGAGCCACCTTCGGAACAGCTAGGCTGACCTTGAGGTGTTCCTCAGGTGTACGAGGGCGCGACGGCCAACGTAGGTCAGCTCGCCTAGAGAAGTCTTTCCTGCGCGCCCAGCTCGGATCAACTGCTCGGCGATGTACTTTCGGCTTTCGTGATCCCCACCGTTCGGCAATTCCGCGCAGACCTCTTCTAAGACGACGTCCATGTTCGCTTGAACCCGTTCCTCAAACTCGCTCATGCCCTGCCTCTCTACGGCGACCAGCAAGGAAAGCTATGTTGGCTTTGCCCGCAGGTACAGCGCATTGCCTTAAAGGGGTTAAGAGCCTCTTGTGTACAAAAGTGAACTCCCAGTTCGACGTTTGTAGAAGTTGGCCTGCCGGCGAAACAATCGCGCGCCGATGGAGTCGTCTTCAGCAAAGGAGGACGGGAGCGGTTCAGATGGACGAACGGGGAAAACTGGAGCACCAAATCGAACTAGCCACAAAGGCGGCCGCCTAAATTCGGGACGAAACCACTGCCAGCCAATTCAGACGGTTTGCCGACCAGCTAAGGCAAAGGCTTTTCCCATCCCCTCGAGATCAGCAGATCGAAACGCGAGCGCATGATCTCTGGGAACAAGCAGGCAGGCCTGGGGGGCGCGACCTGGATTTCTGGCTTGAGGCGGAGCGAGAATCAGGCGGCAATCGAGCGAGACTTCTGACTAAGGGACCCCACGTATGGTCACTACGAGCTCGAACCTTTGAAGTCTGCGATCCTAGGTCTATGGGCGCAGCCAGCCCGATACATTAACCGCTTTTAACAACCCCGCAGTCGAAATTCACAGCACGTTCATGGCGCTGGCTCTAACCCTGCTTTTTTCCATGCAGGCTGGATGATGAGCGCCCTTGATCAAATGGCTTTGGCGCCGATCCCGGGACGAGAAGGCCATGTCCAGTTCGCAATCTCGTCGACGATGTTGGACCGCGTTGTCGGTCCTAATTGCCCTCACAGCGAGCTCCTTGCAGGCCGGAGCCGATACTGCGACGCAATCAGAATGCCTCGCAGCGGCCATCAAGCAGTACAAGCTGCAGAGCATCGAACTCTCGAAACGACTTGAACTGCGGCCTTCATTGGAATCTATGGAAGATGTCCTTGTTCGAAGGCGGCTGGAAGAAGCTTACTGCGCCCGTTTCGTGGAATGCATTGAACCGTTGCGTGCACGGTTGGGGCCGCGATTTTCTCGTTGCCTAGATCTAGAGGCGGAAGAACGATTAAGGCACGTCACGAAATAGACGGGCCGGGGAGTCCGCCATTCGAACACCAATGCCGTTCCCTCTTGGGTTCGAGATCGTTCAAGAGCTAAAGCGACCAGAACCAGTCGGGCTTAAGAGCATTTCGTACCCGGTCAGATTGGCAAATTGTCTGTCATGCCGGGAGGGGTTCGCCGAGTTCGGTTGACTCTCGGCCTAGCTCCTCTTCGGCTTGATGCCAAAAGGATTCAGCCTGTCCTTCCGGTTCGCCAGCTTGCTTCCACTGGTAAGCTTTCACTCGTATCTCTTCGTCCGTCGGTATGGTCATGGTCTCGAATAGCTCCATAGGAAGAAGGCCCCGCGCTGGCGGGGCCCTGGTTGTTCACCACTTCTGGCGTCCGTACCAGTCGTCAACTTCCTTCTTCGCCTGGTCCTTGGCGTAGCCGTAACGCTGTTGCAAGCGACCTTCCAACTGGTCTTGTTTGCCTGCGATCACGTCAAGATCATCGTTAGTGAGCTTGCCCCACTGCTCTTTGACCTTGCCCTTCATTTCTTTCCAATTGCCCTCAACACGATTCCAATCCATTTGCGACCTCCTTCGTATGTTGGGTAGCAACCAAATCGCGCTTTGTTCGTTCCCGCTTTCGATGCTGTGTATGGTTTGTGTCATGTTCCGTTCGAGAAGCGTGTCGCCCGGTGAGTAAGCGTGGTCGGCTCAGATGCAGCCGGGAAAATGCGTGAATGCGACCAACTCTGCACGCTGGGCTTGACATCCTGCATCTAGAGTCGTGCTTCATATGAATTTGGGTCCGCGCGAACGCGATCGCGTCGTGCAGGGCGGCCTCGCCTACAACTGTGAACCAGGACCGTCGGTCCAGCAGCCTTTGCAGGATGCCGCGTTGCGCTAGGCCGGCGGCTCCGCGAAGTGACTGTGAAGGCGCCGTGTTAGACGGTGCCCGTGGCAAGCGGCTTTGCGCCGCTATCGACTGAATCGAAGTCTGTGCCGATAGGCAGATGCAGTCTCATCTTGCAGATGACCCCAGATTTCTCGAAGAGGATGTCGGTGCTGCCGCCGAACTGAGCGAGCGCCCGCGACAGGAGCCGCATGCCAAAACCTTGTTTTTGGGGGGCATCGACCGGCGGTCCGTCCCTTTCTTGCCAATCGATTTCGAGAATTGCGGCGGAAAGTCTCGAGTTGAGCAGAACGATGCCGCTGGGCACTGATAATGAGCCGTACTTTGCGGAGTTGGTTGCAAGTTCATGAATTAAGAGGGCGACGGTCAAGGCGTACTTGGGCGGCAACTGGAGGTCCGGACCTTGGATCGAGACGCGCGAAGCGACGTAGGGCCCCAGTTCAGTTTTAGCGATGTCATGGACGAATGCGCCGCGTCCATTCGCCTCCTCGATAAGATGATCTGTCGCCGACAGGGCCGCGAGACGGCTCAGGATCCCCTCGCGGACCAAAGGCTGGTCGCGCAATTGCACACTGATGATCGCCTGTATGGTCGCGATCTTGTTCTTGAGCCGATGGGCGAGTTCCTGAACGGCCAACTGCCGGAGCTGCTCCTCCTCTTCAAGGCGTTTCGCCAAGCGCCGGAAATGGTCGGCTCCCAAAACCAATAGAATGCACACGAACGCGAAGACGGCGAGGGTGATTTTGTCTCCGGTTCGCTCCAGGGAAAAGCTGAAGGTCGGCGGCATGAAGGCCCACAAGGCGGTCATCCCGCCTATGACTGCGACCAGAGCTGCAGGCCCGATGCCGCCAAGCAGAGCAGTAAAGGCGACGGCGGGGTAATATGCGATGAGGGGCGAGGCGTCCTGGTCGAGCCACTTGAGCCAAAGCTCGAACAGGCTGGCGCCAGCGACGCAGAAGAGAGCGAAAGCGTACGATTTGGCGGAGCGGGGAGGAATGTGTTCCCGCAGCCGCGCCAACGTGGCGTCGAGCAACGTGGTCAGCTTCTCCGGATCCCACTGCATCGAAGTCCTCCTTGGCCAGATGCAGGCGCTCGCGAAAAATATCATAAGCCGTTGGCGCGTAAAGTCGGCGGCTCTTGCGAGCAATCTCCGGTTGCTGCTGCCACACGGGCCCCACCCCTCGCGCGAGAGCGAGATCGCTAACCGGCCGCCAGAAGGTGATTTTCGACGAGGCGGCTCAGTGCCGCGCGGTTAGCACGGGTCGGGGATCAGCCATTGGCAGGGCGGCCTGTTCACCTATTTCGCAGCGTCTGCGCAGAACCTTAAGTTGCCGGTGCAGGGTCTTCCTTCACGCCCCGAGCGACGATCCGCAGCGTTCCATCCAGAAGCGGCCGCTGCAGCTTCAAGGCTTCATCCGCGGGCGCGGTCATCCAGGTCTCGACCTCTTCGGGCGTCGTCAGGATCACCGGCATCGCCTTCGGATGAATGGCCCCGACCTCGGCATTCGGCTCTGTTGTTAGGAATGCGTAGAGATCGTTTGTAGTCTCGCCTTCCTTGACCTTCCGGACCGACGTCCAGTTAGTCCAGATGCCGGCAAAGCAAAGGAGGGGACGGGTATCGTAGAGCGCGAACCAGATGTCGCCGCCCTCTGCCTTGTTGAACTCGCTGAAGCTGTTGAACGGCACCACGCAGCGGTGCTCTGGTCCCAGCCAGCGCGTCCAGTGTTTCCTCTTTACGTTGCGAATGTTGGTGGTCCCGGAATCGAGCTCCATCCGGAGCAATTCCTTGAAATCCACGGACTTGCCCTTCGCTTGCAATTTTTCGGCACGCTTCTTGGTCGCATCCATTTGCGCCTTTGACGACGACGGCATGCCCCAGCGCGCGAGCGCGAGTTCTCGTCCCTCGGAACCGGTTCGGATGATCGGTGCATTGTAGTCCGGAAACACGCCGGGCATCGGCGCTAGATTGCCGACGTATCGGTTGACGACCCTGAAGAGAGCGCAGATTGCTTCCTGATTTGTGGTGATCGAATACAGATTGCACATCGTCAGTCAAACTCGGCGCCCGGGATAGCAATAGCTTTGCCCGATGCGGTCAGCATCTGTCCCTTTGCGGGCCTCTTCGCATCGTTGTCGGGGAAGCAGGACGTAATTACTTGATCTAGCCAGGGCGAGAATAGAGTTGGCCGGCTTGGCTTCGCGTCAATCATTTTGAGCGTAGCTGCTTCCACCAAATGGCGAGCGTGCAGGTCATCCCGCGCTTCGACCCAGACAGTCTCCTGGACGGTGGACGCAGACCATTTTTCGTCACCGGAACGAGTATTGATCGGAGATAGTCGGAAGATCGTCATGGTCGCCGTTTCCCATCTCTTGCCGCGCCGGATGTAGGGGCACCCGGCTTGGCATAAGTGAGGCCAACGATGAACGCGCGCTGGCGATGAGTGTAATGTTTCCCCTCGCTGCACGGCTGACAGAATAGTGCATCCTCGAGCATCAAGATCGGCGTCCGGGCAGGTCGCCTAATATCTCGTAGTGAGACAAGTGAAAGGCGCCGGCAACGTTTGCACTTGGCCTCAAGCAGATCGTATCCGCCGTTGATCGCTTTGCCGATCGTAGGATTGGCCTGCTTGTCGTCGATGACCGGGCGCATCTCGCCAGTGGCCCATGCCCACATCAGTGCATTCCACGCCTCGCATTCAAGCTTGTCGGCTTCACGGATTTTGGCCTCTGCGGCACTGCGGATCAGCTTCGACTGCTCGAAGTAGGTATCATGGAGCCCGTCAGCATGACGGACGCCCTTGGCCTGAGCCTTTCTCAAGTCGCCGGAGAGCGGAATAGGGACAATGCGTGGGGACATTCCGCATGATCGCCCCGAATCCCGCGTTGGGAAAGTCGCTAGAACTTGGGGATGTGGGGGGCGCGGCTACCGTGACTTGGTCAACCGCCTCGCCAGGTCCCTAAGTTTCAGGCCCTAGGAAAAATGTTCGACGGCTTGGACGTGGAGGCATTCAACAGCCGGCGCGCTTGAGTATGGTCGCCCTTGTAATTGGCTGGGTTTAACGTATATTCACGTTATGTTCTTTTTGGCTCGGACGAGGACTGGATGAGGAATACTCTCAAGACAGTTCTCTTTGTGGCCGCGTTTTCGCCGGCGCTGATCAGCGTCGGCTTTGCTCGTCTATTCGCCGGTGGCGCGCTTTGGGACGCAGTCTACTATGTCTTCGCCGGGTTCGTAGGTAGTCTACTCGTCGTTTACATTTTGTCGGCTCTCAAGTGGAAGTCTGAAGAATTTCCCTTTAGCGCAAAAAAGATCGAGTCAAACGACGTGCTTCTCTTGGGCGTTGTGGTGACGTACATCTTTCCATTTCTCGCAAGAGCGACTGAGATTACGGTCAGCGCGATTCTGCTGATCGGCCTAGTCGTTTGGGTCATTTTTTGGCTTACCGACGCGACGATACCGAGTCCGCTGATGCGGCTAGTCGGGTATCGCTTCTACAAAGCTGAAGCTGCTAACGGCATGGTTTACACCCTGATTACACGCCGCGAGATTTTTGATCCCCAGCAGGTGAGGGCCGTCAAGCGGATTTCGGGATCGATGCTTCTGGAGGTCTCTGATTGAATTTGCTTGCTCTATTGAGTGACCGGCGAATTGTCCGTATTCCGTTGACAGCCGAAGTCCAGCTCGAGATGGACGCGACCTTCGACGCCCAAGAACAAAGATTTAAAAGATCTTGTGAGGAACAGATCGCCTTCGATGGGAAGTACAAGCCAGAGGAAGGCGAGTGCCTTTTTATCGACGATTACGATGATATAGATGGCCTTCATAGAGCAATCGCAAACCCGTTGGGCATACCGCAAATCGCACCGGCTTCCGATGAGTTCGAGGGCATTAAGGCTCTCTTCATGGGGAAGACCGTGGACGGTCGCAGGATCGCGCTTGTTCAAAATTTCGACAAGCGTAAAATCATATCCAACCGGGGTCTCTCAATCTTCCACTCGGCCGATGTTTTCAGGAAAGTAGAGGGGGTTGGTCTAACGATCGGCATGAGCCTATCCGCGATCTTGGAAGACAACAGGCTGTACTTTTTTAGTTTTTTCTCAGCCCGGCAGATTTTTGACCTCTCTCAGTATTTTAGAGAGGCGACAGATGAAGATCTGAACGAGTTCGCTCGGAGCGATATGCTCAAGATTAGTAACCCGGACGCGCTTGTAGCGGCATCAGACAATTGGGTTAGAAGAAAGGTGGCTCTAATTATGCAGAGCGGGATTCTGGAGAGAATTGACTTCGAGGCAACGAAGGCCTCTGCTCTTGTTTTTGGTATCAATATCGAAACTGAGGTGACTGGCGACAAAGTTGCCCTGGTGCTCCCCACGACGAAGCCCGAGCTAAAAAAACTTCTTCGCTTTTTGGACGAAGATTATTTTCAATCTGTACTTTCCAGCACGCCCCATCTGTCTAATTCAAAAAGGCCTATCTAGCGTACCTGCGATTTGCCGCCGTCAATAAGGACCATCACGAGTTGCTGAGGTGTTGTGGCGTGTCGATCAATGCGCGGTGCTCGATTTCGTTGGAGAAGCCCACCGCGATCGTGATGGCCAAGAAGAAAAAGAGTACCTTCTTCGTGCTCAGTTTGCCAAGAGGGCAGCGGGTCGCAGCCCGGTCCGAAGCTCGAGTTCTTCTTGATCCAGTGCTTCCTGTATATGTCGCTCGACTTGAAAGAAGTCGGCTCGAAAAAACTCACGGTCGGAGCGAAGCCGGAATTCGCCGAGGACATGGTGGAGTAACTTTTCACTTTGGCGAGGATCCGATACACGCCAGCAACGCCGTACGCCGAACGGGATAGCGACGCCGGTCGCGTTGTTGATCTCGCGAACTCGTTCCAAGACAGTTCGGCTCGTCATGCCGATCTTCAAGAGGTCCGGCATCTCGCGAGTTGAAAGAATGTAGATCCAGCCAGCATTCGGCTCATCTGCGATCGCCAGCTCGCCAAGGAAATACCGAAGGCAACGTCGCGTGGGCATCTCACTGAGGCGTTTTTGGGCCTGCCGAAGGCCGTTCACATCATCGTCGCGCGCCGCTATCCGCATATCCGCCAGAGCGTCACCAATTGTCTTTGAAAGGCCGCGGCTTGGATGACCAAGTTGACAGCAAACTGTGAACCAGTCCCATTGATCCATTCGAAATATTCGCATGAACATGCCCTTTACGCCGCTAATCGCCTCGCGGACGTCCGCTGGCCAAGGTGGAGCGGCCGGATCGACGACAGCTCGAATAACGGTCTTTGCCCAAAGTTCTCGGGTGCTTTGGGTTGCTCGCTTGGGCGGCGCCATTCCGAAGCCCCACTTTTCGAACACTTCAGTCAACGTGGGCCTCCGTCGAATAAACCGATTCGCTGCGGTGGATCTGATGATAGTCCTTACCGCTCGCCGCAAAACAATTCGCTAATCCTTTGGTAGATGCCTTAACCAAATGCAGCGGGCCATTTTGTAACTAGTTGCTTAGGCGGGCCTAGAGGTCTTGTCCGCTCAAGATATCAAAGAGCGAGTGTGCAACGAGCCTCAATTGCCCCGCCACCAAATCAAATCCGACTTCTCCGACCAGAATCTCATCGCTGGGAAGAGTTTTCGAGTGGCACCATGTTCGCAAGTCGTCAGTCAGGCCGTTCGCTCGTACGAGAAGCCTCGGGAAACTCGCCTCTACGCCCGGCGAAGGTCTATCAAAGACAATGTTGCGCATTCGCTCGCAAGCGGCATTGTCTTGCTTTAGGCGGCGAACCGTAGGCGGTATCCAGTGCGCTGGACTCTCCCATAAGTCTCCTTCCAAATTTTCTGCAGCCCAGCCCAGCGCACCTACGAAAATTTCTTCGGGCGAAATCGTAGACATGAGCTTAAACATAACAGGGATCGGAAGTTGCGGCTGTCCTTGCAGGCGCGACCGGAGAGCAGGCAAGGCGGTGGAGGCGGGCCATCCTTCACACAGAGCCATTATGGCGCCGGTATCGCGAGGATTCCGGTCGAGCATTTTGGTTAGTTGATCTTCAAGCCCTCTATCTAATGAAAAGCTCCGACCGAGCACCTCGCCTGCCGTCATGGTGGTCAGAAATGAGTCCAAATTGCTGCTTCCATTGTAAGATAAGCCGCGGAGACATATGTCGCGAAGCAGCCCACTATTGGGACGTACTCGCTCTACGAGGCGGATTGCCGATGCCGGTACCGCGTTTGCTGATTCTTCGATCACGCTGAGGGCGTATTCCGTCATCGCTTTCGATGAATCTATATCGTTCGCAAAGACTTCAAAAAACTGCTTTCGTTCAACGCCAAGTGCGTTCAGAGCCGCCTCATTTCCTCCCAAAGCCTCACGGATCGAAGCCCATTCGGTTGCGACAAGCCGTAACATGCTGCGGTGCTTGCGTGAGCCAAGACCTCGAACACCGGAGAAGTTCTCAAAATCGACAAGGTCGAGGCGCCCCAGAACGATGAGAGACGATAGAGCCGCCTGGCGACGCGTATCCATCCGCGGCCCAATGGCGTCCAATTCTTCGCGAATCCCGTCTATGTACTCGGGTTCGACATTGCTGGTTTCTTTCCGAATTTTCGCTACCTTGATCGAGCATTCGAGAACGATATCGCCTGCTTCTTCGCGGCACCCAAACGAAAGTAGATCTCGGCTTTGCAAATCCGATGTCGCTCGTTTCGACAGCGCGTCGGCAATATGCGAGCGCATGTTCAGGTCGAGCGGTGCAGCGGCATGTAAAACAAGGCTCCGCATGGAGCTGTCACCAGCGAAGACCTTAGCTACCGTTCCAATGGCGCCGGATTCTCTTTGAAGCTCGCGTTTGGCTAACGCTATGACGCGCGGGTCGCCATAAAACGTCCCAATGACCTCGCGGACCTCGTTCTCAACGACGAAGCGATCCTTGTCGTATCCTCTCTTTATGACGGTATCGATGGCCTCCTGATCTGTCTCGTCAAGGCCTAGGAGGCGTAGCCCTTGTAACGCGAAATCGGCGCGAAACCTTTTCGAGTCCGCGGAAACGACATCAAGCAGTAATTTCCGGCATAGTTTCTTGTCGTCCATCACGAATGGTAGCGCATGCGCGATATCTTGAAGTCTCTCGACCGGTTGATTGGCAGCGTGGTTCAGGGCTTCCCTGACTTCAGCGTCTTGTGCTCCCCACAGATCGATGAGGGCTGACGCTGCCCAAAAAGCCAGATGTCCTTGGGTCACGCACCTCAGCAAGGCGGCCTTCATAGCCGGCGTAGGGGCAACCCTAGCTGCGCGCGAGAGTGTGTAAGCATCATCAGGTCGATATTTTAATGCCCAGCCTTCCAATGCAGGAACAACAATCGTGTCACCTCTAAAATGGGCGGCGAGATGATGCAGATCCTCTCGTTCAAAAAGGAAGTGTGGATGCTCCTTCAAGAGATCCTGAGCAACCAACTCGGCAACCCATCGTTCGCCAGGGAATCCATTAATTAAAAGCCCGAAATCTGGTCGATGTCGTCGAAGGAACCTCCCCCGCTCAGCGTCCGTCTCGCGCATTGCAAAGTCGCGAAGCTTTTCGGTTCCTGACCACCCCGCAATTAGTGCATCTTCGAGCAGTGCAGTTAAGGTATAGTCATCGCGTCCAGCAATCGTCGTTAGCAATTCGAAATCGCTATCCCCGTGCGAACCCAGAGCGACAATTCCACGAACTGCCATTAGAGCAACTAGGGGGCTTTCTGAAGCAGCCGCCGCGCGAAGCACGCTCTCTGTTTTGGGGTGTTTTGGCCAACCCCGCCAAAGAGCCTCAAGCGCTGCGGCGATTGCGCCTATGCTCGGCGGTGTGGCGGCGAGCAAAAATAGGCGGTCGGCAAGTTCCGGATCATCTTTGTATCGTTTCGCAAGCGTTCGCGCAGCAGCTTGAGCCGCACCAAAGAACTCATCATGCAGTCCACGCCAAAGTACCGGCTCGATCAAAGGATCATCGGGCCAGCTCTCCATCGCCGCAAAAGCCTGTTCAAGACCGTAGCTGCTCCACCGCGGGAACCACCCGCTTAGCTTTTCAGATATCTTGGGGCCCAAAGAGGCCGACGAGGCTCCTTCGATTGCTTGCCCCACCAGCTCGAGACGAACTGACGGCCATCGACCAAGCTCAATTTGCTGAAAAGCTTTGTTGGCCAAACGCGCGGTCAGTTGGGGCGTTTTTCTAAATTCTCCAAAGGTTGCCTCGGCCAGCAGGATGTCTCTCGATGCCGTAACCGAAATGTCGCCATCCGCATTCTCAATAGTCGCCAGTAGGCCGTCGATCTCGCTCGGCCGTTGCAGCTTGTGAAGTAGACAAAGGATAACCTCCCTCCAACGCGGATCGGCTGCGCGGGTTTCCACGACCTTTTGCTGCTGATCGAAGTCGAAGCTTGCAAGGTGCGTTGCGGATAAGTGCTCCTGAAACACGCGATGGAAAAATCCGACTTCCCGCGATGATTTTTTGACTAGAATCCCAACGTCTTCCTCGCCAAATGCTAGGAGAGCGCGCGCAAACTGATTTGCATCGGCGGTCGGCGTTCCGATCCGCTCAGTGAGGCATCGGCCGATCACATCGACAGCCTGGTCAATGCTGATTGCGTCCGGTGAAGCACCGTCTCGTCCACTGTGGATCGCGTAAGCGAGCGCGGCGAGCGCCAGTTCCCGGGTCGGCGGATCCAGAGCGTGGCGAGGGACGCTCGCAAGAGCGGCCTTGTCGCGCGCAACAGGATGCAATTCGAGCAAAAGCTTTGTGAGTTCGCCATAAGCGACGAAGCGGTTGCGCGGCAACTGTAAGTGCGCTTGCTTGAGTGCAATCAGACCAGTCAATAGCAAGGGCGTAGCCGCAAGTTGGGCTAGGGCCCCGTTGCGCTGAAGCTCCTCAACGAAAGCGACTGCCTGCGCATTTGCTTTGTTTCTGGCGTCGGCTTCGTCGTTGTCCCGATTTAGATGGCCAAACCAGGTGGTAGCCAGCGCCGTTTGTTGTCCAGGTGAGAATGGCGCAATTTCGGAAATACGCCAAGATCCGTCGAGCCCTGTTATTAGTCGAAAGCCATGCGGCCGGCTTGTCATGATGGCCGGAACAGCGTTCCGCTCTGTGAAGGACTGCAAAAGACCGAAGGCCGTATTCGCGGCCGTTTCGTTGTCCCATTCATCTATTCCATCGACAAGCAGAAGGAGGCGCTTATCGTCGTAAGCTTTGCGCACAAGCTCGATAAGACTAGGCTCATCTTGTCGTCGAAACCATGTTTCAATCGCATCGACGAGTGAGCAACGCTCCCTGTCAGAGGCGATCAATTTGGTCCAGAATGCAAACGATACCCACACAGGTAAGAAGTCGGGGAATCGTCGCCTAAGCGCGTCGAATCGCGCGCTATGGGCCAACATGTCGAGTGCAATGAAGCGGAGTAATGTGCTTTTCCCAGCGCCGGCCAGCCCAAGAACGATGTCATGCCGCGCCGCTGAAACCCAGTTATCGGCAGCAACGCGCGTTTTCTCTCTTCTGGGTGCCTCGACCGTGAGAGTAGCCGGGGGCTTGCCGGTGTGTTCAGTGGATGCCCAATCTGTTCTTGACGCGGGCCGTGGTTGAAGTGCTGGCGCTACGTCGGCAAAGATTTCAGCCTGCAACATTAGATCTGGCGCGATGAATCGATCTGGCAATTGAAGATGCCGCTTGCCACCAGGCGGGGCGTTCAACAGACTCAGAACTCCGGGATCGATGCTCGCAAAATGCGATGCATAGCAGGCGAGAAGCTTGCTCTTGAGTGCGTGGAACTCGGATGGCGTAAGTCGATTGGCGACGGCTTGCGCCGCAGGTCGGCCACAAAAGCGCTCGGTCCAGGCATACCCGAAAAAATCATAAACGATCTCGGGTCTGGATTTCAGCTGTAAACTGATCTGCTCTCCGTCCAACGGCCGAAATTCGATTCCCCGTTCGCGGAGTTGGGACGCGCAAGCCTCTATCTTATCTTGCGCGTTGGTCGAACGAAGGCCGGCTTTTACGCATAGGACAAAAAGATCGCTTTTTGCTGCCCATGAGCTTTCAAGAAAGTCTTTTACGGCCTTCTCAATCTGCGCGGGCCCAAATGACTCGTGGCGTTTGCTTTGCCAAGCGCCATATTTTGTCGTCGATGTCCGGCGAACATAGATATCGATGCCGCCCTGTTCCTGCCCTTGCGTTCCGTAAAGGCAGCAATACTCGACGTCTCCTTCGGATTTTGCGAGCCGGTGACATAATCGCTCGAAGTTCTGCCAGGTAAGTTCACTGAAGGGCAGCTCCTGAGCGTGAGTATCTACAGGTGGCGTTATGTCAGCCGGGGTAGGCGGCTCAAGCAGCCATACCGGATTTTCATTGATCTCGGGCTGGATCAGCCGCGTCATGGGTCAATCTGAAGAAAAGGGCCGGACATCATTTCTTCTAGAGACGGTCGCCTCATCACTTCTTTCGGTACGAATATCGTTAGATCGCGCTTCCATCGGCCTAGGCCCTTGATATCGAGATCGAGCCGGATTGGCAGCCAATCATTGATGGGAGCGTCGGCGAGCAGTTCGATTGCGAATACACGTTCAACGCATTGAAGTGGTGTGTACCGACGGCTATCGATCGGATCACTGTATGGCACCGCCGCCTGACGAATTACCTCGAGCTTTAAAAGCTGCTCGAACCAAACTGATCCGCTTAGCAGACGAAAATACTCAGAAAAGCGTGTCCCAAAATCTCGATGAAATGGGCTTTCCCCCCGCTGGCTGGAGAGACAAGTCTTTATCGACTGCTGCAATGCGTCAACGCCTGAAACTTCGGCGATATGACCATCTACGTTCAAAAATAGATCGTGCCCCTCCTCAGATATGGCGAAATCCGTCGGCAGGTCTGCAGCACCAATGCGCTCCGCATCAGGCTCGACCGGGCACTTGATTTCGTAACGGAGAGCTTTTTGAAGAGTGGGTGAACCTCGCAAAATCCGACCGTTTCCCAAACTGTTGACTAGGACGTATCGGTCGTTCGTTGCTGTGCGCTCATAGTCTGAGACTAGTGCGAGCAAGGCGTGGAGGTCTCCTTCGACGAAATGGTGCAACCGAAAGCACCATTCCGCCTGATTGGCCTCGATCAATTCTCCGCAGAAAACGATATCAGGGCCGAGTGCGATCAAATCACTGGAAGCTGGCATGCCCTTCAAGCCGTCGCGATGATTCTTGGCGCACTGAGCTTCGTGTTCGCGCTTCATCTCGCGAAGTTCGGATCCGGTGTAGGTCGCTTCATCATCGTCAATCAGCTCTGCGTGGTGGCTGCAGAGCCAAATGGCGTTCGAAATATCCCGGCGCTCTCCAGGTGTCATTGACGCTAAATAGCGTGGTCCGCCAGGCGCGGCAGCGTGGATATGCGCCGCCTTTCCGGTCATGCTGACTGCGTGCGGTGCCTCTTCACTAGGCCCCGATGTCGGACATGAGCAGAATCGGAACGAGCAAGTGTATGCTGCACGAAGTGCGAGTGCGCGCTTCGTCTTGGCGGCAAAATCGTCTCGATTGCTCTTCGTCCCGAATTTCTTAGGCATGGCGGGCCAATTGAGCTGACACCAGTTCGATCAAAAGGGAACATCTGTTCCTGAGCCCAAGGAAGCCCAAGATTGATCGTGAACAAAAGCAGAAGATCGCCGCGGTAGTTGCACAAAAAACGCAATAAAATCAAGCGGCGGCAGGTCGAGAAATCCGTTCGGGACGCAGGGGTCGCAGGTTCGAATCCTGCCACTCCGACCATCATTTCAATGGCTTGCCCAGCCTCGCGCGAGGACCGGACCGCGCTCTTCTGCCCCATTTGCTCGCAAAATGCACGCACCGTCTTGCTGTCGCGGGAAGCAGCCATGTCGCCGTGTCGGTGCTGGGCAACGGCGACCATTCTTTCCTCCCCTTCCAGCCCGGCTTGATCGTGTCGGGCTTCTCCAAGGTCCCGCTTTTTGGTTGTGCCTGTTGACCTCACGCACGTTGGCTCGACCGCGCCGATGGCGTTGCTCATGTAGTCCGGCGCGTAGGGAGGTTGCGCATCGCCGACTTGGATCTCTTGGTTTGGATTCGGCCGGGAGGATTCAAACGAAATTGCAGGAAAGATTCGGTCTCCAGATCTTCCGCCGAATCGTCTCTGCTGCTGGTGTTATGATACCTAAGGGGTCGTTGGTTTGGTGAGCAGGCGCACGAGAAGCGAGCGCAGTCCCGGTGCGCCGAAGCCCGGGCGCCCAGGGATTACGGATTGGGCCACGGCGGCTTGATCCCGTACGTCATCAATTGCGATCTCTGCTTGATAAGGACATCGAGAAGGCGACGCTTAGAGCCTTGGCCCGTGTGCCGGGCTACTCTTTCCAAAGCGCTTCGCTGCCGAAGGAGCCAATCGTTCGAAGTTGGATCTGCGCTCTCGAAAACATCGAGCGCATCGAGGACAACGCGGACGAACCACGTCGAATACGTGAGGCAACTGCGTTCAGTGCCCGTTGCACGCGCATCGCGACCTTGCTCCAGCACTTTCTCGAAACGGGGGAAGATACCGCCTTCCTTGCCCATGTTCAGCGCAGTGACGACCCGCACCGCGTCGTCGCTGCGATAAACGAGGAGATCGATCTTGCGCCTGGCGATCTGACGAGGGGCGCGAGACCGCACAGGGCATCAGCGCGCCGCCGGCGGCAAACTTGGGCGACCGCCGCTCAAACCACAGGCTGCAAAGGATATCACGCCTTGGCTAGGTGTCGGAGCCGGTCACCTGTCCCGTGTATGAACGCTTGCATCTCCTCGAGCGTCAGCTTGCCATCCTTGTTGCTGTCCATCGCCTTGAAAAGTCGTTCGTGAGCTGCCTGAAATTCCTGCAGTGAGATGGTCCCATCGCCATCGGCGTCCATCAGAGCGAACATCATACGCATCATAAAAGGTGGTCCCATCGCGCTCCCACCCATCATGCCGCGCCCCATCATACGTCCCTCCATCATTCCCTGCCCCATCATGCCGCCTTGCCCCATCGTGCTCGCGCCTTCATGGCCGGTGGGCTGGGATTGCATTTGTGGCTGATCTGGCTGAGGCGTCATTCGGTCCTGTGCAGTCGCGCCGACCACGCTGCACGTCAGGATGAGAGCGGATATTGTGAGCCTTGGAATGCGCGTGTACATTTCGAACCTCCTCCGAAACGTGTCGCCTGCCTCATTAAGTTCGGCACGAGTGATATTGATCCTCATCCCGGCTTTCGCTTACGCAGCCCTCGCACACTACGATGTGTGCGGGACCGCTGCATTGATCCCCCTCAATGCCAAGGCAGCCTAACGGGCGATGATTTGACGGGCATGGAGGCCTCGCAGGCCTTATGAGCAAGGAAATCCGCTATGGGAGAGCCGCGCAACCGGGTTGTTCGGGTCAGGTGCCGTCACCGCGGACAAGGCATTGTCTTCATTTCTGCGGCCGCTTCACCCGAGGCTCGCATTGAATCATCGGAATTTGATCTGAATCATGAAGTTTGGTCCGCCAACGCTTAAAGCGTGGGCGAGCCTTGTCAGACAAGGGGCATTTCAACGGGAAGAACTCCAGGGATCATTGATGTGAGCAACCTCGCAAGGATTGAACGCGACCCGAACTACCAGGAGCTTGTGCGCCGGCGTTCGTCGCTGGGCTGGACGCTGTCGGTGATCATGCTGGTCATCTATTTCGGCTTCATCCTGCTGGTAGCCTACGCTCCCAAAGTGTTGGGCATTCCACTCGGCAGCGGCGTGACAACCATCGGAATCCCCATAGGCTTGTCCGTCATCGTGCTCGCCTTCGTGCTGACGGGCATTTACGTGCGTCAGGCGAATTCCAGCTACGATGTACTGATCCGCAAGATTGTTGAGGAGAACCGCTCATGAAGAAGTTCTCGTCGGTGCTGGTGATCCTATTCACAAGCATCCCCACGCTCGCGCTTGCCGCTGGCACCATCGAGGGTGGCTCCAGGCAGCCGACCAACTGGTCAGCGATCGGCATGTTCGTCGGGTTCGTCGCGCTCACGCTTGCAATCACCTATTGGGCCGCAAAACGGACCGCGTCGGCTGCGGACTTCTACTCGGCCGGCGGCGGAATTACCGGGTTCCAGAATGGTCTTGCAATTGCCGGCGACTATATGTCGGCGGCTTCATTCCTCGGTATCTCCGGCCTCGTCTACACCTCCGGCTACGACGGCTTGATCTACTCGGTCGGCTGGCTCGTGGGCTGGCCGATCGTCACGTTTCTGATCGCCGAGCAGCTGCGCAATCTCGGCAAGTTCACCTTTGCCGACGTCACGTCGTTTCGGCTGGGGCAGACCGACATCCGTATCCTGGCGGCGTGCGGCTCGCTGGTGACCGTCGCGTTCTACTTGATTGCCCAGATGGTCGGAGCCGGCAAGCTCATCCAGCTGTTGTTCGGTCTGGATTACTGGATCGCAGTCGTACTGGTCGGCGGCCTGATGATGATCTACGTGACCTTCGGAGGGATGAAGGCGACAACCTGGGTGCAGATCGTCAAGGCCGCATTGCTGCTCTCGGGCGCAACCTTCATGGCCGGAGCTGTCCTCTACAAGTACGGGTTCAGTCCCGAAAGCCTGTTCACCAAGGCAACCGAGGTGCACCCCAAGAAGCTCGCAATCATGGAGCCAGGCAGCCTTATTTCGAACCCGCTGTCGGCAATCTCGCTCGGCCTGGCGCTGATGTTCGGGACGGCCGGCCTGCCGCACATCCTGATGCGCTTCTTCACCGTGAAGGACGCTCAGGCGGCCCGTAAGTCGGTGTTCTACGCCACAGGCCTTATCGGATATTTCTACATCCTGACCTTCATCATCGGCTTTGGCGCGATCACGCTGGTTTCGACCGACGCGATGTTCCTGGACGGGACCATTCTGGAAAAGACCAAGAGCGGCATCGCGGCGATCAGGGGCGGCTCCAACATGGCCGCCATCCATCTCGCCAGCGCGGTCGGCGGCAATCTGTTTCTGGGCTTTATCTCGGCCGTCGCCTTCGCCACGATCCTAGCCGTCGTGTCGGGATTGGCCCTGGCCGGGGCATCGTCCATCAGCCATGACCTCTACGGCATGGTGATCAAGGGCGGGACCGCCAATGAGCAGGACGAGATCCGTGTCTCGAAGATCGCGACACTGGTTCTGGGCGTGTTGGCCATCTTCCTCGGCATCGTATTCGAGAATCAGAATGTAGCCTTCATGGTTGGCCTCGCTTTCGCCATCGCGGCGTCCTGCAATTTCCCCGTGCTGGTGATGTCGATTTTCTGGAGGGGCCTGACGACGCGGGGAGCGCTGGTCGGCGGCTTCCTGGGTCTCGTCAGCGCAGTCGTCGGGGTCATTCTCTCGCCGGCCGTCTGGGAGGTCACGCTGGGCTTCGCCAAGGGGTCCGCGCCTGTCAAGCTGGACAATCCGGCCTTGTTCTCGATGGCGCTGGCGTTTGCGGGTATCTGGCTGGTCTCCATTCTGGATCGCAGCAAGCGGGCCGCGCTCGACCGCGACGGTTTTGATGCACAATATGTTCGGTCGCAGACCGGTATCGGAGCTGCCTCGGCGACTACTCACTGAATAAGGCCGGGTCGACGGCGCTTGGCGCCGGCCGGGTCACCGGACCGGCCGGTGCCATCTTTCGATGGTCGATCGTCAGGCCTCTGGATTGTCTGCATCCTCGGGAAGACCGAAATGCCCAAGGCATTCGACATCACCAACCCTCCATTCGATCGTCTGACGCCGCACGAGGCCGAAACATTGCGGGCGGCGCTCGATATAGGCTACTTCAGCCCGGGAGAAGCGATCATCAGCAGGGACGCTCCGGCGGATGCCCTCTATGTCGTGATCAAGGGCACGGTCGAGGAGCGGAGCGAGGCGGATCTGCTCGCGCTGCTCGGTCCCAAGGACACGTTCGACAGTCGCGTGCTCGTTCACGACCACAACGGGCACCACTTTCTCGCCCGCGATGAAACGCTTTGCTATATAATCCCCAAGGCCGTCGCCCTCAAATTGATCAAGGCCAATCCGCGATTTGCGGCTTTCTTCTACCGCGAGATCTCTCAGAAGCTGGATGAGCTTGCCAATGACGAGGAGGCGAAGCGTTACGGCTCGCTGATGCACGCCAGGGTCAGCGAGCTGTTTCTGCATCCTCCATCGTTCGTGGCGGCGAGGGACACGGTTGAAGCCGCCGGTCACCTGATGCACGAGATCGACAGCAACGCGCTGTTTGTTCGGGATGGCGAGCGGATCGGCATCATAACAGGCATGAACCTGTCAAAGGCGGTCGTGTTGCGGCGCCAGCCGATCCAGACGCCCGTTGGCGAGTTTGCCAATTTCGACATCGTGTCGGTCAGACCCGACGATTTCGTCTCTTCGGCCCTTCTACTGATGACGAAACACAATAAGCGGCGTCTCGCCGTGCACGATGGCGAGCGGTTCGTCGGTATTCTCGAGGACATCGACCTCCTTGGATTTCTGGCAGGTAGCGCCCAGGTCGTCGCCGGCCGCATCGATCGCGGCTCCAGCCTGCAGGATCTGGCGATCGCTGCGCGCGAGATCGAGGCGCAAACGCGGGCGCTGCGAAGGCAGGGCGTCAAGGTGGAGGTGATCGCGGAGATCGTTTCGGACCTCAACCGGCGCCTTCTCTCCAGACTGTTCGAAATGGTCGCGCCCGCCGAGCTGCGGACCAGCGGTTGTCTGATCGTCATGGGCAGCGAGGGCCGCGGCGAGCAGACGATGCGCACCGACCAGGACAACGGTCTCATCCTGGAGGGACCGGCCGAAAGTGCGACACTGGAGTTCTTCCGGAACGAGTTCTCGGGTGCGCTGGAGAGCTTCGGTTTTCCGCCCTGTCCCGGTGATATCATGGTGCGCAATCCGGTCTGGTCCAGGCCGCTCGCCGACTATCTCGCGGACTTTCGCCGCTGGATCGTACTTCCAGACCAGACCGCGCACATGAATGTAGCTATCATCTATGATGCGCAAGCGATCGCGGGCAACGCGCAACTGCTTGATAGCGCCAAGACGGCGCTGATCGACATGATCCGAGGCGAGCAGGCGTTCCTGGCCCACTTCGCTCGCGCGGTCGACGCCTTCGAGACACCGATCGGCCTCTTCAACAACCTGATCACGTCCGAGGGCACGGGAGACGCGCTCGATCTCAAGAAAGGCGGCATCTTTCCCATCGTACACGGCGTTCGCAGCCTGGCGCTCGGACAGGGCCTGCACGAGACCTCCACGGACAAGAGAATCTCCCGTCTATGTGACCTGGGCGTGCTGCGAACCGACTTTGGACGCGACTTGAACCAGGCGTTTCGATTCCTGCTGATGCTCCGGCTCGACGGGCAGCTGGCTGCGTCGGCCGGCACGTCGGGTACTCTGGTGAGACCGGCGCATTTGTCCAGTATGGAGCGTCAATTGCTGCGCGACGCGCTCCATGTGGTGAAGCAGTTTCGCGAAATTGTCCGTCATCATTTCAAGCTCGGCATATTTTAGAATGCTGCCACGTGCAATCAAGCGGCTGCTTCACCAGGCGACCCTGAGCGACCAGTCGTACCGCTTCATGTTCGGTCGAGCGCCAGACGACGAGTTCGTCGTCATCGATTGTGAGACGACCGGTCTCAATGTGCGGAAGGACGACATCGTCACGATTGCCGCAATCAAAATCCGCGGCAACCGCATACTGACCAGCATGCACTTCGAAGCCGTAGTCCGTCCCGACAGGGAGATGGGAGCAGAGGCGATCAAGATCCATCGTTTGCGTCGGTCCGATGTCGAGGCGGCGCCAATCGTCTGGAAAGTTCTGCCGAGTTTTCTGCACTTCATCGGGACGCGCCCCCTGATCGGCTACTATGTCGATTTCGACATCGCTATGCTGGACAAGTACATTCTTCCGCTGGTGGGAATCGAGCTGCCTAACGAGCGTATTGAAATTTCGCGGCTGTATTACGAGCGCAAATACGGTGACGCCCCTCCCAACACGTCAATCGACCTCTCGTTCGCTGCGATCCTCCGTGATCTCTGCATTCCTCTGCTGGAACAGCATGATGCTTTCGACGATGCGTTGATGACTGCGATGATGTTCTTGCAGTTACGCGACCTGGCCAAGCGGGGCGTGCGGATCGCGCGCCAACGCTCCAGCCCGGTTTTCAATCCGACTGGGGCGTGACCAGGGCTCGGTGCGCCGGAGCCGGGATGTAGAGTGTTCGTTGCTGGCCGCGAAGCGGACGGAGGGAGCATGCTTAAGAAGCTGACTTCAGATGACCAAGGTTCGCTCCGATGCCTCGTGAGCGCGGCAGCTCGACGATCTCGTCGGTTACCTGAGTGAGCGGATGTATTCGGCCAAATCCGATATTTCTGATCGCTGGAGCGACAGGCTTGGCATATTGGGGTGCGGCTTGAGCAGCAGGAACGCGAGTTTGTTCTGATCGAACTCGGGCGTTCGCGCGATTTGGCTGAATGGCGGCGCATGGTCGATGGCAATCGTCTGGCCGGACTCGACGACATGACAGATTGAGCACCAGCGTTTTGCGATGTCCTTGCCGTGTTGGGGATCGGCCACCGCGGATTGCGCCAGAATCGCGAACACGATAAATACGACGAAGGAAGATTTGAGTGCTTCGGACATGGCAGGTCTTTTACGTTTCGGCTAGATGGCTTATCAGCCCTTCTGCATTTGGCCGGCGTATTCGCTATCAGGAAGCCTATGGCCAGAGAAAACGCGGCTACTTTCGTTCGGCTTCAGCCTCTTGCTCCAGCCGCAGAATATGTGCGCGTAGCGCGTCGAACCGCTCTTCGGCAACATCGCTGAACAGCGGATCCTTGAGACCGGTTTCCGCCGAGGCGATCTCGGTCCAATCCTGCGGCTTGAGTGCATTGAGCGCCGCGGGAAAGAAATCGCGATCTTCCATCATCACGTGGCGGCGCTCGTGCGCAATGAAATCGCGAACGATGAGATCCACATTTTCACGAAGGATTTCCTGATCTGCGAGTACGCCGTCGACCGCGCGAGCGACGCGGCGTAAAAGCTGGGCCCCTTTCTGGTGTTCGCGAGCCAGATCACCGACCTTCGCAGCAGCAGCTGGATCGCGTGTTTTTAGCTTGGCAAAGACGCGGTCTTCCTGGGGATGGTGATACACTTCCGGGTAGACTTCGAAATAACTGATCACCCCGCGAATGACCTCGTAGTCGGGACGTTCTCCGCGGTCGAACACCTCGAGTTCCCGCTCGAGGATGGCGAGCAGCGTCTCGATATTGCGATGCTCTCGGGTTAGGCGTTCGATGATCATGGCAACACTCCACTGAGTGAACCCTTTTGAAGAATGATCCTCTCGCCCGTATCTGCTTTGCGACAGATCAAATATGGTCAGATTTGGCATGCAGCCACGAACGGTGAAATGAGTTTCGTCCGGGCAAAGGCTCGGCGAGCGAAATCGCTGGCGGAAGCCGCTGCTGCTTAGCACGCGATCAGGTCGGTATGTCCAAATCCCCTTGAGTAGTCGAGCAGTGAGACGATCGTGGGTGTCAGGCGAAAGACGCAGATCTCCGAGGTTTTCGGCATGGGGAGATCGAGGCCTTTCTGGTTCGGATATCGCGAGATCAGGAGCCGCAGGGCTTTTTCGAACTCGGCGGGATCCGTTACGAGATTCGCGCGTGCCGCCATCGATAGACCCGCGATGTCCATGACCTGGGCGGGATCGTCGTCCACCGTTAGCGAGACCCGATCGTCCCTCGCAAGGTTGGCTGCCTTCTGGCTGTCCGCTCCGCAAAGAAAATAGATGACGAGTCCATCGTTGGCGTAGCCGACGCTGGTCACCTGGGGCCAGCCGTCAGGTCGTACCGTAGCGATCCTCGCGGTCCGGTGCTGGTTCAAAAGCCGAAGGATTTTCCGCTTGAACTTTTCGTCCATTGCTCGCCTCCGATTTACAGCAGTCTAGCTCCCGACCCGCGGGCAGGTTTTGAGGCAGGTCAAGTATCGTTGAAGCCGGCCGCCAGGCCTGGGCGCAGTCGGCCCATTCATCGCCCGAGGCGATTGTGCCAATGCTCCGGGAGGAGGCGCTGCTTATTTGGCGGCACGTTTGTCGCAATAGCGGACCCATCCACCGAGCTGATTCGTTGAGCTGCATCAAGCTGGCTTTCAACAGCGGTGACATCGTGCGAGTTGGGAGGACTGCTCTGATGCGCCGATTTGCCCTGAAGGCTCTATTTGCGGCCTTGGCTTTCAGAAGAGCCGAGAAGGAGCGGGTCGATTGGGATCGAAATATTTTGATCTTCTCGACGGCGGTAACCGTCGGGTTGGCTGCGCTCTATGTCTACGGCAAGACAACCTCGCGCTGGTGAACTGTTTCGCGGGAACGACTGCGACGATGCGCATTCACCCGTCGTTGCCGACCTTCCGCTTCAACAGGGATGATGCGGTAGCAGCCCTGGACTGCAGGGAATCAATTCAGGAACCACCCAAGCCGGTACGCAAGTAGCTGCGGAATGAGACCATGTCGTTTGAGCGGGTTCTGCGATGGGCCCTGGTTGCGATCGCAATCGCGGGATTGACCGCGGGTATTCTTGCGCGAGCCGCGGGTCGGCCTGATCTGGCCGGCCTCGCATGGGCAATCGGCACGGCGCCCGTGATAGGAGGACTGGCCGTCTCGATCGTCAGGGACTTGTTGGGCGGCCGCCTTGGCGTCGACGCGATCGCACTCCTTTCGATGAGCGCGGCGCTGGCGCTCGGCCAGCCGCTTGCCGGGGCTGTCGTCGCACTGATGTATTCCGGCGGCAACGTGCTGGAGGAAATCGCAATCGCGCGGGCTGAACACGATCTGCGGTCACTCGTCGATCGTGCGCCGCGCCGGGCCCAGCGCAAGACCGGTGAGCGGATCGAAGAGGTTCCGATCGAGGCGGTCTTGGTCGGCGAAGAGCTCCTCGTAAGGGCCGGCGAGATCGTGCCGGTTGACGGCATCGTCTGTTCGGCCACGGCCACTATCGACGAGTCCGCGGTTACGGGAGAGCCGATCCCCGTCGAGAAGACACGCGGCAGCGCCGTCTTTTCAGGTTCGCTGAATGCGGGTGAGACGTTCGAGTTGACCGTTACCGCCCCGGCCGCGGAGAGTACTTACGCTGGTATCGTGCGCATGGTGACGGCGGCACAAACGGCGAAGGCTCCCTTTGTGCGGTTGGCCGATCGCTATGCGCTGATCTTTCTGCCGGTGACGCTCGTCATTGCCTTCCTGGCGTGGCTGATCTCGGGTGATCTGACCCGCAGCCTCGCTGTGCTGGTGGCGGCAACGCCCTGTCCGCTGATTCTGGCCGCACCCGTCGCCTTCATCGCCGGCGTGGCGCAAGCGGCCCGTCGCGGCATCTTGGCCAAGGGCGGAGGGGCACTGGAGGCGCTGGCGCGCGCGCACACCGTGCTGTTCGACAAAACCGGCACCCTTACGGTCGGAGGTGCGCGGTTGCTTTCGGTCGAAGTCGCGCCGGGGGAAAATCCGGACGAGGTCCTCACGCTTGGGGCATCGCTGGAGCAGGCCTCGCATCACGTGCTCGCCAAGACCGTCGTTGCTGCGGCCGTTGATCGCGGCCTCGAGCTGAAAGCGCCGGAGCAGGTCAAAGAGACCATGAGCACCGGCCTGTCTGGCCTGATCGACGGCCGGCAGATAACCGCTGGCTCGCGAGAGCTCCTCCGCTCGAGTGCCGAGCTGTCGCCGTGGGAGCTGCGGGCAATCCGACGCGCATCGTGGCGCTCGGCACTGATCGTCTTTGTTGCCGTGGACGGCCGTGCGATCGGCGCGCTGCTACTGGCCGACGAGCTGCGGCCTGATACGCCGCGAGCGATCCGGCTGCTGCGCGACGCCGGCATCGCGCGATTGGTGATGGTCACGGGCGATCGCGCCGCAGCGGCGCAGGCCATCGGAGCCGCGCTCGACCTCGATGCCGTGCTGGCCGACCGCGTTCCCTCGGACAAGGTCGAGGCCGTGCGCACCGAACAGCGGCTGCATCCGACCATCATGGTCGGCGATGGTATCAATGATGCACCTGCGTTGGCCGTAGCCGATATCGGCATCGCGCTGGGCGCGCGCGGCGCGAGCGCCTCGTCCGAGGCGGCGGATGTGGTGATCCTGACCGATCGGCTTGATCGCGTCGGCGAAGCGATCATAATCGCGCAGCGAGCGTGGCGTATCGCACTCCAAAGCATCATTATTGGGATGGGATTGTCGATAGGGGCGATGGTGGCCGCCACCGTCGGCTGGCTGGGTCCAGTCCCGGCGGCGATCGCACAGGAGGTGATCGATGTTGCCGTCATCCTGAACGCGCTGCGCGCGCTCACTCCAGCTCATGGGAGCACGGGTCGTCGGATATCCGCAGAGCAGGGCCTGGCATTGCATCACGACCATCAGACGCTGTTCAGGGATCTCGACCGGCTCCGCAAGATCGCCGATGCGATCGACGATGCGACGCCAGACTCCGCGGCGGGCTTGATCGAAGAGGCTCATCGCCTGGTTCAGGGCAGCGTCGTCAAGCACGAGCGCGAGGACGAGCGCAGCGTCTATCCGAAGATTGCAGGGGTGCTGCGTGAACGCCACGGCCTTTCGGCAATGAGTCGCGCGCATCGTGAGATCTTGCACCTTGCGCGGTTGCTCGCGCGGATCTCGGCTGATCTGCCGTCGGAAAAAATCGACCGCTATCTTGTCCGAGACGCCCAACGCGTAATCGAGGCGATCGAAACGCTGGTGCGCATGCATACGGCTCAAGAGGAGGACATTTACGAAGCCGTGGCCGCGCAGTAATCAGTCTGGCGAGCTTTAGGCAGCCCGAGGCCAAGTAAAAGGGCCTTCTTCGTTAGAGCGCGATCTGGCCGAGGACTTGCTACTTTCTCTCCAGCGTTGTTCGGCATCGGCGCACGTGCCGCGCGGCTGTCGCCTGCTACTCTTGCTGAATGCGGCCGAGATAATCGATAACAGCGAGAATGCGTTTTCGCACGACGACGTCCGGGCTTTGCTCTGGTCCAGCCATCTTCCAATAATACGGATCAACATAGTGGGGCAAGTTGACGATGGGGTTGAATCGCTCTCCCCAAACTGGCATTTCACGAGTGCCGTGAGCTGGAATTGTCTTCGATCCATCTATGGTTTCATAAACAGCGTTCGTAGGAAATACGCCGTTGTTGTTCTTGGCCAACATCGTCAAATCGGGAGGCGGTAACTTAAGTTGGTTGCTAACCGGTCCTTTGCCCCTCGCATCCGCACCGTGACAGCTGGCGCACGAGGATCGAAATTCTGACCTACCGATGTCGAGGTCTTCAGCCTCGGCTGCGGCGGCGAAACCAGTGGTCAGACTGGCCACTACCAAAAATGTTCCACCAAAGCGTACCATGTCGTGCTCCGACGCAGGCTGGTAAGATGTAAAATATTAGCGGCTTCGCATCCCGACAGTTTTGATTCGCATCAAGTCTGGCTTTCGGCTTGAGCTCAAAGGTGGTTTGAGATGCGGCGGATTTATGCAGCCGCGAGTGCCTTAACCGCCCCTGTGGGTCGCCAGCAGCTCTCAATTGATCTCGCTCAATCCCTTCGCGGCGCTAGAGGCTAAAGTCTTCCAGGAGTCCTGTGAGGCCGATCAAACTCGCTTCAATATCGTACAGTCTCTGGCAGGTGAGCTGAATGATGCCCCCCAAATTGACATTGCCCGACTTGGAGGAGCGGCTGCAAGAGTTGCAGGAAGGCGCGCTTGTTCAGATCAGCCGCAGCGACTACGAGCGCCTGTTTGGATTGAACGATGCTGCGCTCGGTCGTCTCCGCAATTTCGCCCGCGGTCACCAATGCGTGGCGAGTTTCGCGGGCACTGCCATACTGTTTCATAAGCGTGTCGCGTTGGCGGACGAGGAGCCTGCTCCGCCACAGTAGCGCGATTGGTGATGGCGGTGCTCAGCTTGCAAAATCCGCCGGCTCCATTCGCGTGGACAAAGGCGGGCGTTTCAGGCAGGCGATTTGCCCGTCATCTTGCCGGATTTGCGAGCGATCGAGATTGATCAGGATCAACGACGGGGGTCCGCCAAGCGGTAGGAATCATCGACTTCCGAGGGAGTAGATCCGAATGCTGATACCGCATGGTGCCGTAGTGTTCGTCGGCGACGGACGAAAGGCGCTATTCTTCCGCAACGAAGGCAGCGAAAAGCTCCCGAGCCTGAAGGTGGAGGCTGTCTTCGAGGACGAGAATCCCCCGGCTCACGACCAAGGGAGCGATCGGCCTGGCAGGGTGAGCAAGGCCTTGCATTCAGGGCAGAGAAGCGCCGTGGAGACGGTTGACTGGCACGAGCTTGAGGAGCGCCGCTTTGTGAAGCAAGTGGCGGCTGCCGCGGAAGGTCTTGTGCGCGGCGATCCGTCGACTGCACTGATCATCGTCGCTCCGCCTCGAACCCTGGCAGCGCTTCGGTCGGATTTTCATCGTGATGTGAAGAGACGGATCGTGGCGGAGCTTGCGAAGGATCTCACCAGGCATCCGGTCGGCGACATCGAAAAGCATTTGCTGGACGAGTAGGGCCGGCCGTGTTGGTGCGGCCTCGCGCGAGGTAGCAGCTCCGACTACCGGCGTTGGCGGTTCCGATGGGAGAGAAGCAATGCGGGCGTCAGATATCATGCGGACCTCGTTCGCAGCTGTGAGGCCGGAAGCACCGCTTCTGGAGGCCCTCCATCTCCTTCTCGAGACCAATCAACGTGGCCTGCCGGTTCTCGATCGCGAAGGGGGCTTGGTCGGCATTATTGCCGAAGGCGACTTCCTCCATCGTCGCGAGCTGGGCGTCACTTATCCCGAAGGGTGTTGGCTCGAATGGCTGCTGGGGAAGCAGGAAGGCGAACTGGCTCGCGAGCGAACCAGGGGACTTCGGGTCGAAGCAGTCATGAGCCGTCATCCCGTTTGCGTCGAGGAGAATGCCACGATCGATGCTGTCGTCAAGGAAATGGATGTCTACCAGATCTCGCAGCTGCCGGTGCTCCGCAAGAGAAAGGTCGTGGGTATCGTTGGCCGGATGCAGATGCTCACGGCGCTGGCAAGCTGTCTTGGCAAGCCCGGCAAGCCTTAAGGAAATAGGTCAGCCGAGCGGCGGGATTCGAGCTTTTGCGATGGGTCCACTCGACAAGATTCCACACCGAGACATTCGGCTCGATGCCTGCAGGGGCATTGCACTCTGGTTCGTCTTCATCAACCACATCCCAGGGAATATCTGTAGCTGGCTTACGTTGAGCCATTATGGATTCAGCGACACCACTGAAGTCTTCATGTTTGTCTCGGGGCTGACGTGCACGATGGCATATGGACACGTGTTCAGAAGCGCCGGGACTTGGGCGACGATCTGTCATACGATTCGGCGGAGCTGGGAGATTTATTCGGCATTTCTCCTGCTGACGCTGTTTCTGGTCGTGGCCGTTCATTGGATGGATGCCGACCTCGCAGACGAGGCAAATGTGGCGATCGTCCTCCAGAAACCGGGAGAAGCGCTGTCGCGTGCGGCAATCCTGCAATACCGGCCCGTCAATACGGACGTGCTGCCGACCTTCGTGCTCTTTCATTTGCTGTTTGCGCCGTGGCTCCTGCTTTTGCTCAGATGGCCCAATGCGACCTTGGCCGTTTCGGCTCTCCTGTACGGCTTGGTCCAGGCCTACGGCTGGAACCTTCGGGGATGGCCGACGAACGACTGGTATTTCAACCCGTTCGCCTGGCAATTCCTCGTCACGATCGGTGGATGGTGGGCGGTGGTGGGGCATGGGCGGTTGGCGCCCTTCGTGATGTCGCGTCCGGCGATCATGCTTTCGGCCGCATACCTGATTTGGTCACTGGCTGTTACAATGAGTTGGATCAATCCGGCTCTTGAGCTCGTAGTTCCTCGATTCCTGAAAGCCTTGGTCTATCCGATAGACAAGTCGGATCTTGATCCGCTGCGGCTTCTGCATTTCCTTGCGCTTGCGGTCTGCGTCGCCAATATCGTGCCCGCGCATTGGGCCGCCTTACGGTCGCGCGCGGTGTTGGGCGCCGTTCGTTGTGGAGAGAATTCGCTCGAGGTTTACTGTGTTGGAGTTCTGCTGTCGCTTTTCGCTTACTTCCTTCTGAGGACTGCATCCGGCGGCGTGCTTGCACAAATCATGGTCAGCGGCATGGGGATCGCGGTTCTCACAGTCTTTGCCACCGTGTTGACCCGAACCACAGACCGAGCCGCGTCTCGACTGAGATTGCTCTGACTCGATCTCTCTTCCGAGGCCGTATCGGCGAGCACCGTTCATCCCCCTTCGAGCGCTTTGCGCAATTTCCGGATGATGACGCCGCGCGATCGATCGTCGGCCGCGGCTTCGATCTGGTCATTGATATCGAGAACCAATTTGGACATATCATTGTGCCAGTCCAGGTTGACAACCGCTTCGGGCGCGAGCCTGCGGCGGCGAGCCACTTCGATCGGCGTCGGCGCGGCAGTCGACAGCTCGTAGACATCGTCCAGTATTGGCGTGAAGATCCGCGCTGTTGGAACGGTTCGCTCGGCGATTCGGTTCAGAAGGCCTTCGAGCGCGTGCTCTTCACCGTGCACGATGAAAAGGCCACGATGAATGGGACGGCGCGAGGCTATCCAGCGCGCGAGTTCGGGGCCGTCAGCGTGTCCCGAATATTCGTCGATATACCGAATTCTCGCGGCGACCTTGATCTCCTCGCCCTGGATCCTCACCGCCTTCGCGCCATCGCGCAAGAAGCGGCCCAGGGTGCCCTGGGCCTGGAATCCGGTGAGAAGGACTGTGCCCTCCCTGCGCCATAACCATCGCTTCAGATGATGGCGGATGCGACCTGCGTCGCACATGCCGCTTGCGGCAATGATGATGTGGAAGCCGGAGAGCCTGGCGATCGATTTGCTCTCGTCAACGGTTTCCGTGAAGCGCAGCTGACTGGAACCAAGCAGCCGGTCCAGATCGACGGCCGGATCGAGGCTCGCCGCGTTGTTCCTGAAGACCTCCGTGGAACGGATCGCTAAAGGCGAATCAAGGAAGATCGGTGCCGTCGGTATCTCCCCGCGGGCCATCAAGTCGGCCAGGTCAACGATCAGCTCTTGGGTCCGTTCAACCGCAAAAGCGGGGATTAGCAGCGCGCCGCGTCCAATGGCGGCATCTCGCACCTCCTGGGCGAGATGGGAACGACGCAGTGCGGGTGTTGTGGACGGCCGGTCGCTGTCGCCGTAGGTCGACTCGCAGAACACGTAATCGAGGCTGGTCGGGCCTTCCGGGTCCGGCTCCAGTAGTTTGGCGTCGGGCCCGATGTCACCCGACATCAAAACGCGCAAGGGGCCTTCATCTCTGCCTTGAGCGGCGAATTCCAACTCGATCGAAGCCGAGCCAAGCAAATGGCCGGCATTCCAGTAGCGGGCGCGGACGCCCGGTATCACCGTGTACCACGCCTGGTACTCGACCGGCCGAAAGGCATCGAGAATCGCAATCGCATCGGCTTGCGTGTAGATGGGCGCGACGGCAGCACGCCCTCGGGCTGCGTTGCGGCGATTCAGGGCGGCAACCTCCGTCTCCTGGATGTTGCCCGCATCGGGAAGCATGTACGAGCAGAGCTCGATGGTACCTCGCGTTGCTAGGATCGGGGCTGAAAAGCCTTCGCGCTTCAGCTTGGGCAGGAGCCCGCTATGGTCGATGTGGGCGTGGGTCAGCAATACCGCATCGATGTCGGCCGGGCGAAACGGGAACGCGCCATAATTCAGCGCTTTCAGCGTCTTTTGTCCCTGGAACAGGCCGCAATCCACCAGGAATCGTCCTGCCGGCGTTTTGAAGAGATAGCAGGAGCCGGTAACGGTGCGGGCCGCGCCGCAGAATTGGACGGTAACGCTCAAGGGGGGCTCCCACTTTCCGGTATGCCAACCACGTCTCGGCGCAATGCGCGAGCGAGAAGATCGTCGAGGCTGATGGCGTTGGTTGGATGCGGCACGCTGTTGGTGGATCGGACGGAACGAATGCCGGCGCGACCGAACGCGGTCATAAGCGCCGGTGGAAATAGTGCGTGGACGATGATGGCCCCGATGGAAGAGGCTCCCGAGGCGACAAGAGCTTCCGCGCAGGCGGTAAGCGTCCCACCGGACGATACGATGTCGTCGATGAAAAGCACCGGACGGCCGACGAACAGCTTCGTGTTCGGGAATGCGATGTGCACCGATTGATCACCCCGGCGTACTTTTCGCGCCACGCTGTAGGCAAGTCCGAGGCGGCCGGCGATGTCGGCCACCCAAGGTCGCGACTCTTCATCGGGGCCGACCACGACCGTCGCGGGAGCGACTGCCTCGGCATGGAGCTTGGCCTCGATCGCAGGAGCCGCCGATAGATTGTCCGCATCTATTCCAGGGAACACGCCGGCGAGGCTGGGCGTGCGATGGAGATGTGCATCAACCGTGATAACGCGATCGAAGCTGCTCGCGAGAAGAGTACCGACTGCGCGCTGGCTGATCGCCTCACCCGGCTGGAACGCAGCATCCTGGCGCATGTAGCCGAGATAGGGCGAAACGAGCACCAAGCGCCTCGCGCCGTTGCGCCGTAAGGCTTCCGCAGCGAACAGCAGCGCAATCAGCTTGTCATTGGGCTGATCGAGCGAGCAACAGACTATTGTGGTGTTTGCCGCCGGGCCTACAGTTGCCCGCAGCTCTCCATCCGGAAATCGATGCAAGTTGATCGCATGGCCTGGGATGCCGAGGGCCTCGGCGAGCCGAGGCCCAAAATGAGCTGACGTGGGCAGCCATTGAACCGCAGTTGCGATCATGGCGCGGCCTCGGCTTGCGCTTCGATCCGGTAAGCGGACTCCAGCTGGGCCATGCCCATGGCAAGGTCAAATCCCGAGGGCTCGAACGCGTGAATGCGATAGAGCGGCTCGCCTTGCTCGACCCGATTGCCGATCTTCTTGAACAACTTGATTCCCGCGCCGTTGTCGAGCGGGGCGCCGGCCGTCCGCGCCAGGCGGTTGAGACGCAAGCAATCGATCGCTGCAACGACACCATCTCGTTCGGCGCGAACGTCGATGGCAAGGCTGCCAATTTTGCTCGCGGAAGGCGCAGGGCCCTGGGCTTCGATGATCTTCACCATCTGTCGAAGCGCCGCCCCGCTTTCCAGGAGCTCAGTTGCCCGCGCATAGCCGGTGCCCCCCCCGCAAATCAGGGTCGTATTCCAGAAGGTAGGCGGCAAGGCGTAGCGACTTCTCACGAAGATCGCGCGGGGCTTGGGGCTCATTGGCGAGGACCGCCATGACGTCCTGTGCCTCAAGCGCCGGGCCGATTCCATTGCCGATTGGCTGCCGTCCATCGGTGGTCACGACCTCCACTTCGAGGCCAAACCGATCGCCGACGAACTGAAACAGCTTGCGAAGTCGCATAGCCTGCGACGCAGTCGTAAGCTTGGCATTGGGACCCACCGGCAGGTCGACGAGAAGGTGTGTCGAGCCGGCGGCCAGCTTCTTCGACATAATGGATGCAACCATCTGTTCGTGCGTATCCAGCGCCAGGGGGCGCTCGACGCCGATCAGAATGTCGTCTGCCGGGGATAGGTTGACGTGCCCGCCCCATACAAGGCAGCCATTGCACGAGGCGACGACCTCTTTCATGGCTTCGACGCTGAGGTCGACCCGGGCCAGCACCTCCATGGTATCGGCCGTTCCGGCTGGCGACGTGATCGAGCGCGATGACGTCTTCGGGATTGTCAGTCCGTGCGCGGCTACAATCGGCACCACGATCATCGACGTGCGATTGCCGGGAATGCCGCCAATGCAATGCTTGTCGACGACAGTTTTTGTATTCCATCTGAGCTGCGTACCGGCTCTGGCCATGGCCTCTGTGAGCGCGATCAGCTCCCCGGATGTCATGAAATTTGCGGTGCTGACGAGGAAGGCAGCGATCTCCATGTCCGAATAGCGGTAATGCGTGAGATCGTCGACAATTGCGCTGATCTCGGGAGCCTCAAGTGTCTTGCCCTGGATCTTGGCGCGAACCGCGTCCAAACTCGGCGGGGACGGAGCAGGGGTAACTTCCACGTAGGTGCCCGCCGGCTGTCCAAAGCGCCGAAATGCCGGCTCCGCCATGCCAAGCTGGTCGGGCCCGACCAGGCCGTCATCATCGGTGAGAAGCACAGTTGCCAGTTGCGTCTTGGAGCCGCTGCGCAGCTCGACCCTGGAAAAGCCACGAAACAGGTCCGGCCGCAGCGCCGTTGAACGGCGGGAGATCACAACGACGTTCTCCCGGCCGGTGTCGAGATTGACACACCGGGATTTGAGCTGCGCGCGGCCGGGCGGAATGGCGTTCATCAATGAAGATTCTCGCGGATGAAGCAAGGATAGGCGGCTGCAGACGAGACCGGTTTGCGACAGATCAATCGGCCGCCTGCTCTTTGGCGCGGGCTTGGATAAGCCGGCGCTGCGGATGCCTCAGCGAGACCCGTTCGGTTCTAACGTTTCCAGGTACGCGACAAGCGCCTCGATCTGGTATTCGGTGAGCCTTGGATTTGGCATTGCCTGGTCAGGCCCTAGCCAGCGGTGCCTTGAAACCAGAAATTGCCGGAGCTCGTCTGCAGAAAACGACGGCCGCTTGATGATCTCCAAGAAGTTCGGTGCCGAGGGCCGGGGTGCCGGCGCTTCCTTTGCGGCGTCGGAAACGACATGGCACGTTCCGCAGGATGCGCGAGCGAGCGCCCGTCCTTCAGCCACCTGGTCCGTAAACAGCTGATTGGGAACGGGCAACGTGAGCGGCACCTGAATTGTAATCGAGGCATACCCGCTCGCCCGGTGGCAGTCGTTGCAATCGTTTGTCAGCGCTGAGTACGCCTTCGTGAAGGCAGGCACGTCTTTCGATTGTATCGCCTCACGTACGCCTTGGAGCTTCTCCTCGGCGCGACTGGTGCGCGATGCATCGGTCAACAGCTTGCCTGCGGTTTCGAGACTGCTGTCGATCTGTTCAGCCTCATAGTTTGCCAGGCTCCAATTGCTCAGCTTGCCCGCAAACCATAGCTTGGCGTGCTGAAGTTGCAGTCTGGTCATAAGATCGGATAGTGCAGCAGAAACGTCGGCAGGCGCCCCTGCGCCGGAGACCGAGAGTGATGCGAGGATCGCGACCGACAACAGCGTTCGCAGGCGCATGGTCGATCTCTCCGATGTTGTTCATCAGAATGACATTCTGACCCGTCCCGGTGTTGATCTGAATCAAGACGTCATTTGACGCGGCAAATACCTCTTAAGTCTTTCCGGAGTGGAGACATGCGCGCGTACCAGATAATGTCTCAACGGGTGATGACGATCCGACCCGATGCCCCGATTGTCGACGCCATCAAGTTAATGCTTGATCATCACATCAGCGGTCTGCCGGTTACGGATTCCGCCGGAAAGCTTGTCGGAGTCCTGTGTGAGAGCGATTTCCTCAGGCGAGGCGAAATTGGAACGGAACATGCGCGCAACCGAGTGCTGTCAGTCCTGCTTGGGGGCGAACGGATTGCGGGCGAATTCGTCAAGGAGCACGGTCGCAAGGTCGAACAGCTGATGACGCGCGAGCCGGCGACGACCAGCGAGCAGGCGTCTGTCGAAGAAGTCGCCGATCTGATGGAGCGCCGGCATCTGAATCATGTTCCGGTGATGCGCGGCGATCGCATCGTCGGCATCATCACTCGGTCGGATTTCCTCTCGGCAGTTGCCGGTCCGCTGACCAGCACGTCCGGCTATTCGCAGGATGATAATCAGATCCGTCGGTCCGTTCTCGCGGCGTTGGCCGGGAGACCATGGCAACCCATCGGCCTAAACGTTAGCGTCAACAAAGGCGCGGTGACGCTACGGGGCGTCGTCAAGGGCGAAAACGCTCATCGGGCTGTTATCGTGACATGCGAGAACGTTCCAGGTGTTCGAGACGTGGTTGACCGCCTTTGTCTTCGCTCCGCCCATCCCGACCCGGAGGACGACTATGGCGGAGGCGACTTCGTGTCGCTGCACGCCGAGCCATCGACACTCGACGACGAACCTTTGTGATGCCTCGTTAGTCCTCATGTATCATCAGCGCCCTGATTGCTTCGCTAGTCATCTCACGATCCTCCAACAGTCGATCTAGATCGAGTGTCTCTCGTGCTGCGCGATCGCGGTAAGAGCATGTCCCGGGCGGGTCTCGTGGACGGCCTGGGCCGTCGCTTTTACGTTCATCTCCGGATGGCTCAGGCGGGCAGCCAATGTGGTCGCGATCATGGCGGTGCTGGCGAGCAGCACAGCAGCGACCACCTTCAGGTGCGTTGCCCTGTCAGCCGAGTAAATCGAGTGGTTCATTGCAGGCCCCTTTGTCAACGAGCCAGATGCGTGCTGGTGAAATCGTTCTAGAGCATCGGCCGAACGGCCGAAATTCTGGGGTTTCACCTAAGGAAGTATCCGTAGGCTCGGAAGAGAGATGGCACGGCTCGCGGTCATCCAACATTCGCCGGGAGATTTGCGAGGATGGCGAGGCGATATTTGAGGATCCTCAAATAGCACCGGATCCAGATCATTAAGCTCGTTAGGCAATGTAGCTCTGATCGCTGGACGGGTGTCCTATGTCACGCAGCATCTCTTGCCGATGTCTAAGATGGATAAGCGTTTCGGCCTGCAGTCTGGCGCTCGTCCTCGAGTCCGGTGCCTCTTGGGGCAACGACGTCCATAGAGAACAAGGCGAGACTTACCAGACGACGAGCCTTGCTCTCCTGGTGAAGCGCATCTCGCCCGCTGTGGTGCGGGTACAAGGCTGGGGCGTGCCGTCGGAACGGCGAATATTCGACCCGGAAGCAGTCTTCCCGGATCCACCCACGCCTCGAGAGTGGCAAGGAGCGGGCGTCATCGTGGACGCCCTGGCAGGCCTGATCGTGACCGCAAATCACTTGGTTGCAAACGCAACGACTGTAGAGGCGTTGCTTCAGGATGGACGAGCATTGAACGCCGTCGTGCTTGTCCGATCCGATCGCGACGACGTTGCGCTACTCCGGATCGAGGCCGGCAACCTTCATGCGTTGGATCTGGAGAAGCCTGGCGTGCTTGATGTGGGAGAGCCGGTTTTGGCCATCGGTGATCCCGATGATTGGGGACAGACCGTGACCTTCGGCATCGTTTCGGGGCTGCATCGTGCCTGCCCTGGCATAGCCAATCGCAATCTGATCCAATCAGACGTACTTGTGGGTCCCGGAAGCTCAGGAGGTGCGCTCGTGAATCTACATGGCAAGCTCATCGGCGTGATCGTTGCGCGAAGGGACGGATTTGCTTTTGCAGCGTCGGTCGACGCGATCACGAGGCTTTTTGTGGCTGCCCAATAGGAAGAGAGTTTTCTGAGCATCTTAAGCCGAAGTTCAGCGCGCCGCGCGCAATGAACAGCGCCGTGATCGGCGCTGCTATGACAAATAGAATGCGGACGATTCATCCGAGCATGATCGCTCCGATCTGAGGATGCTCAGCCCGCCGCCTTCATATCTTCCGGGGACTCCACACAATAGCCGGAGTAGGTATCAACGAGGCAGAGATGATCGTGAACTTGCTTGACGCCGCTGGTGTTCTCGGCGGCGATGATCGTCGCGCGCCGCGCCTCATCGGTCGTGATCAGGCCGTGCAGTTGGACGATCCCTCGGCGGCAAGTCACCCTGAAACCGATGGGACGCCAGTCGGTGGCATCCACGGCACGCGTAACGCGCTGGCAAATGTGCTCATCGTCAGCAGTCGGGTCCGGGATTTCGTGCGCAAGACTCGCCATGGCTTGCAGGAGATTGCTTCTCGTCACGATGCCGATCGTACTCTTGCCTCGCATCACAGGAACTCGCTTGATATCGTGCTTCTCCATCAAAGCGACGATATCCGCCAACGACGTCTCTTCCCGGACTGTGATGACCTTCCGCGTCATGACATCCTCGACTTTTCGTCCGCGCTCGTGAATGAACTCCGCGGCCGCTCGTCCGGGTCCCATGAAGAATTTCAACCAGGCCGCATGATTCCGTCCCGTGCCGATCTCGCTGCGGCGGAGAAAGTCGCTCTCCGAGACCACGCCGACCAGATTGCCGGTATCGTCGATAACGGGCAGCCCACTGATATGCATCCGAAGCATGATCTTCGCGGCTTCTTCGATTGTGGTGTGCGGCGTTACGGCGACGACGTCTCTCGTCATGACATGAATTGCGTGCATTGTGTGCCCTCCGGAAGCAGATGATGGGGGTATGGGTCCGGCATCGGCGCAAGGCTGCGACTAAGGCAGCCTCGCACCGGCGACGTTATCAGGCGGCTTTCACGTTGATCGTCTTTGCCGGCTTTTGGGCTTCCTCCGTCTTCGGAAGCGTGAGCTTGAGTACGCCGTTCTTGAAGGTCGCCTCGATCTTGTCGGCGTTGACGCCGTCCGGCAGGGTGAAATAGCGCTCGAAGGTGCCGTAACGGCGCTCGGAGACGTAGTAGTCCTTCTTCTTTTCCTCCGTTTCCTCGCGCTTCTCGGCTTTAATGGTGAGGCTGCCATTCGCGAGGGTGATGTTGATGTTCTTCTCGTCGAGGCCAGGAAGTTCAGCGGTGATCTCGTAGGCCTTGTCGCTTTCGGCGACGTCGACGGCCGGCGCTGAAATCGACTTGGAGAGGTCGCGTTCGAGTCGCGCGAGCGATCGGAACGGTCGATTCCAGAAGCCGTTGCCGAAATCGTCGAAGATCTGGTCGATTTCGTTTCTCAACGCTTCAAACGGCCGCCACGTCTCACCAGCGGTTGCGGGCGTAGTGGACGATTTTGTGACGGGCAGTTTTGTCTCGGTTGCCATGATCATGTCTCCTTCGAGGTGTGACCATCTCGGTCGCCGCGAAGAATAGTCTCGGCCATCGAGCCGGACTTGATTTCGCTCAACTCGAAAACGATGCCCCCAACTTTTCGGAGTCTTGGAGGCGATGGAAAGGAATGCGAGTAGTGCGTGTTCGACGCGGTGCGAGTTCGTTGACGAGCGTGCATCCGATCAATGAGGCAGTAAGGCAGACGCTTCTCGATGTCGGGGGCAGCACCGCCGGCTATGCATCCGATCCCCTTGGTAATCATTGATCGCCAAGTTGCACGTAGGCGCGCTTCACAGCAGCCCAAGCCGTTCGGCCCGCCGAACAAGACTTGCTTGTACGCTTGGCTTGAATTGATCCTGGCCAACGCAGGCTAAGGTCGTCGATCCTCCTCCGTGCGGCCAGCCGGGGATAGGTTCGTCTCAGGGTATTGACCTAGCGCAATCTGTCCACGGCACCGGTACGGTAGTTCGACCATCGAAACATGAAGCGGAAGCCCGCCGATCGTTTTGTCGCGATTTGGATGGCGCGGTCATGGTCGAACAAGCACTGCCATACCCGAAACAGAAGAACATGGGCCGGTTCTCGGCGGCATCGGCATGGTCAGGCTTCATCGCTCACAGATGGTTCATCCTGACGGTCGTTGTGCTGCTCGGCCTAGGTGCCTGGCAGGGTGTCCGGGTCCTACTTGGTCCCGCCGTCGTAGTCGACCAGGTCTTGCGTGCGCGCTTGATAGAAACCGTGGTGGCAAGCGGGCATGTCGAGACACCCTACCGGGTCGAGATCGGCAGCCAGATCACCGGGACGGTAGAGGATGTGCTGGTGCAGGAGGGCGAGAAGGTCGCCAAGGGGCAGCCTTTGATTGCGCTGGAAGCGCGCGAATTGAAAGCCACGGTGGTCCAGACCCAGAGTGCGGTGGCCCAGTCCGAAGCCCGGATTAGGCAGCTCGAGGAGCTCACGCTTCCTTCGGCCAAGGAAGCGCTGACGCAGGCCCAAGCGACGCTTCTGAACGCTCAACTGACCTATGACCGTACGGCGCAGCTCGAACGCAATGGTTATGCGACAAGGGCCGCCTTAGACGACGCACAGAAGACGCTTGACGTCGCGCGTGCCGTAAAACGAGCGGCTGAATTCCAAGTCTACACCGCGGGCCCGGGCGGCAGCGACTATGTCATGGCCCAGACACAGCTCAATCAGGCGCGGGCCAACCTGGACACGGCGGAATCCCGCTTGAGCTATGCGACGATCGTAGCTCCTCGCGACGGCGTTCTGATCACCCGGAGCGTCGAACGTGGCACCGTGGTACAGGCGGGAAAGGCGCTCATGGTGCTTGCGCCGTCGGGTGACTTGCAACTGGTATTGCAAATCGACGAACGCAATCTCGGCAAACTCGCACTTGGACAGAACGCGCTGGCATCCGCGGATGCCTATCCGGACCGGCATTTTGCCGCCGCGGTCTCCTACATCAATCCGGGCGTCGATATTTCCCGCGCGACTGTCCAAGTAAAGCTCACCGTGGCGGACCCACCCGAGGATCTGCGTCAGGACATGACCGTCTCGGTCGACATCGAGGTCGCAGCGAAAGACAACGCGAAGGTACTGCCTGTGCGCTCGGTGCACGACATCCTCTCCGGTCAACCCTGGGTGTTGGCCATGAAGGATGGGCGGGCAACCAAGCGTCCGGTGAAGCTCGGCTTGCGCGGCAACAGCCAGGTCGAGATCGTCGAGGGGCTGGAGCCCGGCGACGTTGCGATCCCGCAAAGCTCCGGCGTACTGACCGGGCAGCGCGTGCGGGCCGTCCTGCCATGAACCACTGGCTCCCATTCGAGTGGATCGCCGCCGTACGCTTCCTGCGCGAGGGAAGATTGCAGACCATCTTCATTATCGGCGGCATCTCGATCGGCGTTGGCGTCATTGTCTTCATGTCGGCGATGCTCGCGGGCATGGAAGCAAATTTCATCAAGCGTGTGTTGACGTCGCAGCCGCAGATTCAGCTCATCACGCCGGATCAGGTCGCGCGCTCCTTGCGCAATGGCGCCGGCGAGATCGAGGACGCCGTGGTGCAGCGGCCGAGCCAGCGGGTGATCTCGATCGACCAGTGGCCGAAGGTCAGGACCCAGATGCTTGCGATGCCCGAAGTCACTGCAGTCTCGCCGACCATCACCGGGTCGGTTCTTGCAGTCCGTGGAGACGCCAGCCGTGCCGTGACGCTGACGGGGATCGAACCGGAAACGTATTTTGTGATTGTCAGGGTGCCGGACTACATCGCCGCGGGCGAGGCACGGTTGACCAGTGAAGACATCATCATTGGCACCGAGCTGGCCAAGAATCTCGGAGCGACCGTCGGCGACAAGCTGAACCTGCAGGCGTCTCCTGGCGCCAATCGAGTCCTGACCATTTCCGGGCTGGTCGATTTCGGTAACAAGGGCGTCAATCAGCGTGCGGCATTCGTCGCGCTGCGCACCGGGCAGTCTCTGCTCGGCATGATCGGCGGCGTCACCACTATCGACATGGCCATCAAGGACATCTACGCAGCCGAAATACTCGCCAAGCGGATACAGGCATCGACGGTTGTGGAGGCCGATAGCTGGATTGCCACCAACGCGCAGTTCTTCACCGCGGTGCAGGCGCAGATCTACACGAACACGCTGATCCGTCTGTTCGTCGGCTTGTCGGTAGCCTTCGGTATTGCTGCGGTTCTTGTCGTCTCTGTGATCCAACGCTCCAAGGAGATCGGCATCCTTCGGGCAATGGGCACTTCGCGTGGACAGATACTGCGTGTGTTCCTGTTGCAGGGTGGGCTACTCGGCTTCGTCGGCTCGTTGTTCGGCGCCGCAATGGGCGCACTTGCTCTAATCTACTGGCACGCCGTCGCCCGCCAAGCGGATGGTACGGAATTCTTTCCGCTGATCCTTGAGCGAAGCCTTTTCCTCTACACGGCGCTACTCGCCACCTTCACGGGCTTGCTGGCCGCGATGGCACCGGCGGTGCGTGCCGCGAAGCTCGATCCGCTGGAGGCGATCCGTGGCTGACGAGATCCTGAAGCTCGAGGGTGTCTGCAAGGCCTACAATGTCGGCCTGCCAATCGAGGTCGAGGTGCTGCACGATATCGATCTTCAGCTTGATCATGGCGAGTTCCTGGCGCTGATCGGCCCGTCCGGCTCGGGCAAGAGCACCCTGCTCAATATCGTCGGTTTGCTCGATCGGCCGACGTCCGGCCGGCTTCTGATCAAGGGGCGGGATACGGCATTGCTCGGTGATGACGAACTCACGCGTCTGCGAGGTCACACCATCGGCTTCGTGTTTCAGTATCATCTGCTGATCTCGGCGTTCACCGCGCGCGAAAATATCATGATGCCGCTGCTGGTAGATCGTGGCTTTCCAGCCGCGGATATCGAGACGCGGGCTGATCATCTGCTGGTCCAGGTCGGCCTGGAAAAGTTTGGGAGCAATCTGGCCAACAACTTGTCGGGCGGTCAGCAGCAGCGGATAGCGGTGGCCAGAGCGCTTGCCATGAACCCGGATCTCGTGTTGGCGGACGAGCCGACCGGCAACCTCGATACGAAGTCGGCCGATGCCATCTTTGAGCTGATGCGGCGAGTCAACCGGGAGAGCGGCACGAGCTTTCTACTCGTCACACATAACCTCGACCTTGCGCGCCGCTGTGACCGCATCATCCAGGTGATCGACGGCCGGATCGCGGATCGTTGAATTCAGTTTCCCCTCGTTGGCACATCGCGGTTTTGACGTGAATCAAGCCGAGACCCTCGGCTCTGGTTACCATTGAACCTCTGGTCGACCCCGATGGGAGCAGCAGGTGGAGCCCGATAACGTTTCGCGCAAGCAGGCCATAGCGATGGGCCTCATTTTCGTGGGTGGTATGCTGCTCGTGGTCCTGCAGTTTGTCTTGTCGACGTACAATTCAATCGAGGCCATTCCCTATAGTCAATTTGAGCAATTGCTCGCCCAGGAAAAGGTCGCCGAGGTTTCCGTCGGTCCAGATACCATCAATGGAAAATTGAAGGAGCCTCTCCCCAGCGGAAAATCTGCATTCGTTACAGCGCGGGTCGATATGGCCTTGGCTGACCGGATTGGAGCAAAGGGAGCAAGTGTTACTGGCGTTCCCGGAAACGGCCTTTTGCAAACATTGCTATCCTGGATCTTCCCGGTCATCGTCTTCTTCGTGATTTGGTTCTGGGTCGGTCGCGGCATGACCGGTCGGCAGGGCTTCGGAGGGCTCATGGCGATCGGTAAGTCCCGTGCTAAGGTCTACGTCGAGAATGACATCAAGGTCACCTTTGCGGATGTGGCCGGAGTGGAGGAGGCGAAGTTTGAACTCCAGGAGGTGGTCTCGTTCCTCAGGGACCCCGGGAGCTACGGCCGGTTGGGCGCGCATGTGCCGAAGGGAATCTTGCTGGTGGGACCGCCAGGGACCGGAAAGACCCTGCTTGCCCGCGCCGTGGCGGGAGAAGCCGGCGTCCCGTTCTTCTCGATCTCAGGCTCGGAATTCGTCGAGATGTTCGTTGGGGTTGGTGCTGCGCGCGTTCGGGACCTGTTTGAGCAGGCCCGCAAAGCGGCACCTTGCATCATTTTCGTCGACGAACTCGACGCGCTGGGACGAAGCCGCGGACCGATGTCGTTCGGGAGCCACGACGAGAAGGAGCAGACCCTTAATCAGCTGTTGTCCGAACTCGACGGCTTCGATCCGAGCGCCGGCGTCATTTTGCTGGCCGCGACCAACCGACCCGAGATCCTGGATCCCGCGCTGCTGCGGGCGGGGAGATTCGACCGACAGGTTCTCGTCGACCGTCCCGACAAGATCGGGCGCGTTGCCATTCTCAAGGTGCACGTCCGCAAGATCCGCATGGGCAAGGATGTCGACCTCGACAAGGTAGCAGGTCTTACGACGGGGTTCACGGGTGCTGACCTCGCAAATCTCGTCAACGAGGCCGCGATCGCAGCGACCAGGCGGAGCGGCACGGAGGTCGCGTTCACCGATTTTGTCACGGCGATCGAACGGATCGTGGCCGGGATTGAGAAGAAGAGCAGGGTGCTCAGCAAGGACGAGCGGCGGAGGGTTGCCTATCACGAGATGGGCCACGCCCTCGTGGCGGCCAGCCTGCCCGGCGTCGACCCTGTCCAGAAGGTATCGATCATTCCGCGGGGAATCGGTGCACTGGGGTACACCATCCAGCGCCCGACCGAGGACAGGTTCTTGCTTACGACCGCCGAGCTGAAGAACCGCATTGCTGTGCTGATGGGAGGACGCGCGTCGGAGCGCATGATCTTCGACGGAGCCATTTCGACCGGCGCGGCCGATGATCTTCAACGTGCGACCGAAGTCGCAATCGAGATGGTGACCAAGTACGGCATGGATGAGACCGTGGGGCAGCGCACCTACGCCCCAAAGCCGCAGGCCTTCCTCGCGGCGGCGCAGGATGCGGTCGTTGCGGCTGCGGAAGCGACCGGCCGCGAGATCGATCTCGCCGTGCGTAACCTGATCGAGGAGGGTGACCGTTGCGCCCGGGAGATCCTGCTACGACGACGCACCGAGCTCGAAGCCGGTGTTGAACTACTCATCGCAAATGAAACGATAACGTCGGACCAGTTCGCCCCCTTGCGCGGCACGCATAGCAAGGAAAGCGAGCCGGTCGCCGCATGATTGCTGCGGGGGATCGGGCGCGCGCGCGATTTGGGGTGCGTCAAACCCCAATCATTTCTTCTGAGCCTTGCCCATTGGTGCGAATATCTGATTGGCGGGCGGCAGCTGGCCGCTCGGCAGGCCTATCGCGATAAAGCTGCGTTCCAGCGAGGTGTGGCAGGCATTGCAGCCGTCGGTCAGTGCGCGCATGGAGGCGGTGAACCTGCGACCATCCCCAGCGTCGATCGCAGCTGCGATCGAGAGCAGCGGATCCTTCATCGTGGTTACGTTGGTTACCGGAATGCCGGGGTAGAATACGGCAGCTTGGGCTAGACTATCCGTCAACTGGCGCAATTCGTACGCGGCAAGTTCCCAGTTCTTTGACTTGCCCGCGAACCACAGTTTCAGGTGCTGAAGCTGCGCCGCGTTCATAACTTCGACCAGGCGGGGCGTGTATTGTCTGACAGTTGGAGAAGGTTCGAAGTCCGATTGGGCAGTCGCGGATGTGCCAGCGCCTGCCAAGATCGCAAGAGCCAAGCACGAGTTCCGTAGAGTCATCTAACCGGTCTCCAGAAATGTCGTTTCCTTGAGGCGGCTGGTGGGGTGCTCGCCGAAGTCCCTACCAAGTCGGGTCGGAGATGCCAGGCCAATTCCGATCAGGCCTGGCTCGAGCCGCACCACGAGCCCTCATTGCTCCAATGTCTTCAAAAACACCATGAAATCGCCGACCTGATCGGCATCGAAACGAAATTCCGGCATTGCCGGATGCCCCGTGACGATGCCCTCGGCCAGGGCCTCTTGCAGCATCTCGATCGGATATCGTTCGTGTAACGTCCTGAACGGGGGAGCGATTTTGAGAGGGCTGGGGCTGACCTTGTCGGTCGAGTGGCACTTCGCACAATACAGCAGCGCAAGACGCCGGCCTTGTTCGACGCTTGAAGCCGTAGCTGGGCTCGAGGGGAGAAGCAAGTCCGCGGCAAGTATGGCGCCTGCTATCGCACGCACAGTCCTCCTCACATCGTGCTCCATCAATGCGACATCATGACAGGAACAGTCATGCTGCGGAACGTCTCCTGCGTGACACCGCCGAACACCGTTTCCTGAAATCGAGAATGGCCGTAACCGCCCATGACCAGTAGATCGAGGCTTTCATCCGCAGCGATCGAAAGGATGCTCGCTTGCAGATTACTGCGGTCGCATTGAAGTGAAACGGTCTTTGCCGGCAAGCCCTTCCGCGCTAGGTGCGTCAGGAGGCGTTCGGGCGATGCGTCGGGCGGCGCCTCGGATGCATTGAGGGTGATGATGGTCAGAGCGTCTGCCAGGGTGATGAACGGCATCGCGTCCCGTAAGGCGCGGGCGGCAAGGCGACTACCGTCCCAGCAAATACCGACACGTGCCGCCTTAAACGTACCCCGGAAGGTATAAGGAATGAACAGCATGGGCCCGCCCGACTGCAGCAGGAGTTCCTTAGGAAGCTGATTGTCGAACGTCTCGCAATCAGGGTCGCCTTGTGACACGATCGTCAGATCATAGAGGCGAGCCGCTGCCCCAGCTTTCAAGACGATCTCGGCAGTTGTCTCGCTCAGTGCGTATTTCCCGTAGTTGATTCGGGCGTTCTTCGCCTCGATCTCGAAAATTCGCAGCGCAGCTTGGGCGCGTTCCAGCGCACGTTCATACTCGACTTGCAGAGATGCTGCGATGGCCGCGCCGCCTTCCGCCACAAACGGCACATTCGTCGAGGCATATCCTGTTGCAAGTGCATCCAGATGCGCGCCGGCACTGATCGCCAGGGAAACGGACGCATCGATGGCGGGGCGCGGCGAGCGCTCTGTTGGAATATGCACCAGTAGATCCTTGAACATGCGTGCCTCCCGTTTCGGTCTTGCCGTCACAGATCAGCACATGTCGCCGTTGGGAGACTTGACGCACGTCAAAGCGGCAGCAGGAACGCCGGATATCGTCCTAACCGCGCAGGCGGGAGTGCTAAACATGGCGCGGGTGGCATTGGTTACGGGCGGTACCAGAGGCATTGGTGCCGCCATATCGCAAGCGCTTCAGACGGCGGGCTACGGGGTAGCTGCCACCTACGCCGGAAACGCCGAGGCGGCCAAGGCCTTCATGAACCGAACGGGCATCTCGTCCTATCAATGGGACATTGGTGATTTCGATGCTTGCGCCATCGGAGTGAAGTCCGTTGAGACCTCGCTCGGGCCGATCGACGTTCTCGTCAACAATGCCGGGATCGTTCGTGACGCGACGCTTCACAAGATGAGCAGGACGCAATGGGATGCCGTGATCCGCACCAATCTCGACGGTGCGTTCAACATGTGCCGGCAGGTCATCGACGGCATGCGTGCGCGACGATATGGTCGAATCATCAATATCTCGTCGATCAACGGACAAAAAGGCCAGTTTGGTCAGACCAACTATTCTGCGGCGAAAGCCGGCGAGCTTGGGTTCGCCAAGGCGTTGGCGCTGGAAACGGCGCGCCTGGGAATCACGGTCAACGCCATCTGCCCGGGCTATATCCATACCGAGATGCTGGATGCTGTGCCGCGAGACGTTCTGGAGAAGAGCGTCCTGCCGGAAATTCCGGTCGGCCGTCTTGGACAGCCAGAAGAGATTGCGCGCGCCGTCGTGTTTTTGGCGGCAGAAGAGGCGGGTTTCATCACCGGATCGACGCTGTCGATCAATGGCGGTCAGTACATGATCTGAAGGTCGCCCGACCTACCGCTTTCAACTCGCCAAGACGCTCACTCCCGGGCCTTACAGAATCGAAACTGCGAGGCGCTTGGCAATCTCCGCGGAGACGAGATAAGCGGCCGCGATAGCGAATATCGTCGCCACGAGTGCGGCAGAAGGAGCGGTAAAGCCGAATAGGTGTGCCCATGGGCCGAGCGCAAGTCCCTCGCCCAAGATGAGGGCGCCGAAGGACGTTGCGATCAAGATGGCGTGGGGGCGGATTGCGCGCCACGGTCTCCGGCGAGACCTGATTACGAAAATCACCAGGATCTGCGTCGATATTGATTCCACGAACCATCCGGTCTGAAACAGTGCCGCGTCGGCTTCAAATAGCTTGAGAAGAACGGCAAAGGTGACCACGTCAAACACGGAAGAGACCATTCCCATCACGATCGTGAAGCGAAGGATATCTGCCATGTTCCAGGTTTCCGGTCGCGCGACGTCTTCATGGTCGACCTCATCGAAAGGAATGCCAACTTCGGAGAGGTCGTAGATCAGGTTGTTCAACAGAATCTGCAGGGGTAGCAGTGGCAGAAACGGAAGAACGATCGAGGCCAAGGCCATCGAAAGCATGTTGCCGAAGTTGGAACTTGTTCCCATTCGGACATACTTCAGGATGTTGGCAAACGTCCTGCGGCCTTCGCGCACGCCGGCCGCAAGGACTGAAAGGTCGGCAGCGAGCAGGATCATGTCGGCGGCTGCGCGGGCGACTTCGGTCGCGCCCGTGACGGATATGCCGACATGGGCTGCGTGGATCGCCGGGGCGTCGTTGACGCCGTCTCCCATGAAGCCGACCACATGGTTGCGATGGCGGAGTGCGGCAATGATCCGTCGCTTCTGATCGGGATCGATGCGGGCAAACAGATCGATATTATCGACCCGGGCCGCGAGCGCTGCATCGGTGAGCCCGGAGATCTCAACTCCGGTCATGACACGATCCGACTGAAGACCGACCGAACGAGCGACGTGAGAGACGACGGCGCCATGGTCACCCGAGAGTATCTTTACTGCTATGCCCAGCGAGGTAAGAGCTTCAATGGCTGAGGCTGCATCCTGCTTCGGTGGATCAGCGAAGACACAGAACCCAATCATTGTCAGATCCGCCTCGTCGCCAATGGCAATCGTCTGCTGTGCCGGAGAAATGGATCTGACGGCGACAGCTAGAAGCCGAAAGCCGTCCCGGGCATATCGGTCCTGAATATCGCCCATTCTTTTCTGCCAGGCGGAGTCGAGCGGATGGGCCAGACCATCGATGTCCACGGCGACGCAGCGGGCTAAAATGGCTTCCGGAGCCCCTTTTGCGATCAAAATGTGTTCGTCGCCCCGTGCCACCAGGACCGACAGGCACCTCCGCTCGAAGTCGAACGGTACTTCTGAGAGTCGAACCCAGCCATCTATGCCGCCGTCTTTCGCTGAGAGTATCGCCCGGTCGAGCGGACTTCTGACCCCGGCTTGGAAGGTGCTGTTGAGGTACGCGAGGCGCAGAATGCGATCACTAGGTCGCCCTCTCGGATCGACATGCGCGTCAAGCGTGATTGTGGCGTCCGTCAACGTTCCCGTCTTGTCCACACAAAGCGTGTCCATCGCGCCAAGATCGTGAATGGCCGACAGCCGCTTGACGATAACCTTTCGTTCCGCCATGCGCAGAGCGCCTCGGGCGAGCGTTACAGTCATCACCATGGGCAGCAGTTCGGGTGTCAGGCCGACGGCGAGTGCCACCGCAAACAAGAAGGACTCCATCGCAGGACGTTGCGCGACGAGATGCGCCATCAATACGAACAGGGTGAGAAACAGTGTAAGCCGAAGGATCAGCAGTCCAAGCTTTCGGACACCCTCCTCGAGCGATGTTGGCGGCACGTTGGCTGCCAGTGCTGCAGCGATCGCACCAAATCGCGTGCCGCTTCCGGTTTTCACCACCATCATCTCGCCGCTTCCGCCGACAGTGCTGGTTCCGGCGAACAGGGCATTCGTTGCTTCTGCTGGCATGGCCGCGGAGCAGGGGGCATTCGTCTTGAAGGCCGGAAACGGTTCGCCCGTCATCAAGGCCTCATTGACCTGCAATTCATGGGCGTCGAGGACGATGCCATCGGCAGGTATGAGGTCACCGATGCGGAGTTTCACGATGTCTCCGGGGACGAGCGACGTCACCGGTATCGTAACGTCTTTGCCATCCCGAACGACGTCGGCTTGAATGGCGACCGATTCCCGCAACGCGTCGGCCGTCAGTTCGGCGCGATGTTCCTGAACGATGTCCAACGTGAGGGACAGAGACAGCACGGTCGCGATGATTGCGAAACTGCCAATGTCGCCGCTTAGCCCAGATACGAGCGCAGCGGCCAGCAGCATCGCAACCAGGGGGTTCCAAAGGCGTTGGCCGAGTTTGTGCAGGACCGACCGGCGTTGAGAGGAGTCGGCACGGTTCGCGCCGAAGATCGCCAGGCGCCGGTCCGCTTCGACCTGCGATAGCCCGTTCGGACCGGACCCTAGCGCGCGGCAGAGGACGTCACTTGGTGCTTGCCAGAATTCGGCAGCGGCCAAAGCGTCGGCCGCGCTGGGCTGCTCGATCATCGAAGGCCTCGCCGAGCCGTTGGTCACTAGGCCAGGAAGGTAAGAGGCAGCTCAATCTCCGAGTTGATGCAGCTCAATTCGTTCCCGGACAACGTGGTTAGCTTGCGGGGGGCCAAAGGAGTTCACCATGTCGCCTCCAGCATCCGTCGGCCGTATTCCGATTGCTTCAAATTCTGACCGGATCCTCGTCGAGCCCATGGCTATCGAGGCACAGACAACAGCGCAGCCGTCCAGCTCCGATGCCGCGGTCGATGACATCGATCGATCCTTCCACGCGGCGCTGGCGCGGTTGACCGGCGGGGTCTCGCCGGCAGCGCTGGCCTTAGCTTTTGCCGATTGGCAGCTGCACCTTCTGGCCTCGCCGGGCAAGCAGGCCAGTCTTGCCGGCCGGGCGATCCAGAATGCGTTTGACCTCGTCGATGCCATGGTACCGAGGCATGCGGTATTCAAGCCTTGGTCCGTGATCCGGCCGCTGGAGAACGATCGCCGTTTCACAGGACCCGATTGGGAGCTGCCATCCTTCAATCTCCTGGCCCAGGCTTTCCTGCTGAACCAACAATGGTGGCATTCGACGACGACCGGTATTCACGGACTGGCCCATTCGAACGCGGCGATCGCCGACTTCGCGCTTCGCCAATGCCTGGATACGGTGGCGCCGACGAATTTTGCCGTCAGCAATCCTGAAGTCCTGCGCAAGATCATGGAGACTGGCGGCGGCAACTTCGTCTATGGCCTGCACAATTTTGTCGAGGATTGGCAGGCCCTGCTCGCTGGCGCAAGGCTCAGGAGCGATCAGACCTATGTGGTGGGTAAAGACGTTGCCATCACACCCGGCAAGGTCGTCTATCGCAACGAGCTGATCGAGCTCATCCAGTATTCCCCGACGACGCCGACCGTGCGGCCCGAACCCGTTCTGATCGTGCCTGCCTGGATCATGAAGTATTACATTCTCGATCTGACGCCGCGCAATTCTCTCGTCCGTTACCTGGTCGAAAGCGGCTTCACTGTCTTCATGATTTCGTGGAAGAACCCAACGCCACAGTATCGCAATTTCGGTCTCGAAGATTACCGCGAGCTCGGAGTGGATGCCGCGATCACGACCATCAACTCGCTTCGGCCTGGACAGGCTATTCACGCCGCCGGCTATTGCCTCGGCGGTACCCTGTTGTCGATCGCGGCGGCCCGGCTGGCCCGCGAGCGGCCCGACTGCCTGCGAACGGTGACGTTGCTCGCGGCGCAAACCGATTTCACGGAAGCCGGCGAGCTCACCTTGTTCATCAATGAAAGCCAGGTCGCGTTCCTGGAGGACATGATGTGGCGGCAGGGGCTGCTCGCAACGGCACAGATGGCAGGGGCCTTTCAGATGTTGCGGACAAATGACCTGCTTTGGTCGCGCGTCGTGCGGGACTATCTGATCGGAGAGCGGGCCGCGCCAAGCGAGCTGATGTCGTGGAACGCCGATGCCACGCGCATGCCCTACCAAATGCATTCAGACTATTTGCGGCGCCTGTTCCTCAACAATGATCTCGCCGAGGGACGCTATCAGGTCAATGGCAGGCCAGTCTCGCTCGCGGATCTGCACATACCGATGTTTGTCGTCGGCACGTTGCGCGACCATGTCGCGCCGTGGAAGTCGACGTACAAGATGAACTTCCTTGCCGATGCAGACGTCACCTACGTTCTGACGAGTGGCGGACACAACGCCGGCATTGTCGCGCCGCCAGGCGAAGAGGGGCGCAGCTACCAGGTGCGCACAAAGAAGGCTCATGATCCGTATCTCGGTCCGGACGAATGGATCAAGTGCGCGCCGTCTCACGAAGGATCGTGGTGGACGGAGTGGACGCGATTTCTCGCCGCGCATTCCGGTCAGTTTGTTCCGAGCTCCTTGGCGGCAGATTCGGGACAGAAGAGCGCGGCCTCGGATGACGCGCCGGGCTCTTACGTGCTCGAGCAGTAGACGCGGGGGTCACGGCTGCAAAACCGCCGCGCCAGTCAGCTTGCCCGCCCTCAGACGGGCAAGCGCTTCATTGGCCTCGACGAGCGGGAATACCGTCGTGTGCGTCTGGATATTGATCTTTGCGGCGGCGGCGAGAAAATCGATGCCGTCCCTTCGCGTGAGGTTCGCGACCGATACGATCTGCCGTTCGCCCCAAAGGATACGATAGGGGAACGTCGGAATGTCGGACATATGAATGCCGGCGCAAACAACGCGACCGCCCTTGCGCACCGCGCGCAGGGCAAGCGGCACCAACGCTCCGACCGGCGCGTAGATGATGGCGGCATCGAGTTCGGTCGGCGGAACGTCCTCTGAAGCGCCGGCCCAGTCGGCGCCGAGCGAAAAGGCAAGTTGCCGCGCTTCCTTGTCGTCGCCACGGGTGAAGGCGTAAACTTTCCGTCCCTGTGAGCGGGCCATCTGCGCGACGATATGGCCGGCCGCGCCAAAGCCATAAATGCCGAGCGTCTTGCCGTCGCCGGCCATCACAAGGGATCGCCAGCCGATCAGCCCGGCGCAGAGCAGGGGTGAAAGGGCGGCGTCCTCGCCGTGCTCGCCGAGTGGAAAGCAATATCGGGCATCGGCGACGAGGTGGCTGGCAAAGCCGCCATCGCGCGTGTAGCCGGTGAATTCAGGGCGATCGCACAGATTTTCCTTGTCGGTGCGGCAATAAATGCACTCACCGCAGGTGAAGCCGAGCCATGGAACACCTACGCGCATGCCCAGCTCCAGCTCGTTGACGCCCGCACCGAGTGCATCGATGCGGCCCACGACTTCATGCCCCGGGATAATCGGATAGGAAATGTCGGGCAACTCGCCATCCACCACGTGCAGGTCAGTCCGGCACACGCCGCACGCGCTGACCTTGACGCGGACCTCGCCGGGGCCGGGGACCGGGTCGGGTCTTTGCTGGAATGTCAACCGCTCGCCGCGCGCGGAGAGAACCATCGCGTACATGTCGCATTCCCCGCGGCTCGTCGTGCGTCGTCCGGGTCTTGTCTCGCCGGATCTGAAGTGAGTGTGCGCCGTTCGCTACGCCAGCGCAACATCCGACTTCCCACAGGTTCGCGGCGCACGAGGATGAATCAGGCGTCGAGATTGTGCAGGCGCTGGCGGTTGCGCAGCACAATCTGGCGGGCGCCAGAGAAACCGAGTATGCCCTGAGCGTGCAGCTGTGACAGCGCGCGGGACACGGTCTCGAGGGTGAGGCCGAGATAGTCGCCGATGTCGCGGCGGCACATCGGCAGTGCCATCATGCCCGCGACGGCGAGACGGCGGTCCATTTCGAGCAGAAAGGTCGCGACGCGCTCCATCGCGGTCTTGCGTCCGAGCAGCAGCATGTGGTTTTCGGCGTGGCGCAGCTCCGAGGCGGTCATTGTCCAGAGCTTGTGGGCGACCTGGGCGTCGGTGCCGGAGGCCTTCTCAAGGCTCGCGCGCTTCACCAGGCGCACCGTGGTGTCGATGATGGCCTCGGCGGCGAGCCTATGGCTGGCGCCGGATTCCAGACCGAACACGTCGCCGGGAAGGTGAAAGGCGCCGATCTGGCGGCGGCCGTCGGAAAGAAGCTTGTAGCTGCGCACCGCACCGGTGATGACCTGCTAGACATATTCGGCCGGCTCATCCTCGCCGTAAATCTCCTCGTCCTTGCGGTACGAGAATTCGGTGGCGACAAGGCCGACATGGCCGGTGATCGCGCCGAGCCGATCGGCGACGGGATGGAGGGTAACGGCAACCCTGCTGCCGCTGATCGGAGTGTTGATTGCCTTGGTGTCGAGTGACTGGGTCAGCATCTGAGCCATCTCCGTTGTGATGACCGATGCTTACGCCGGAACGAGGCGCGGGAAAATTTCGAACGATATCTTAAGGGGCTCTACTTACGTAGAATCCCGCAGGTCAGCCTAAAGGTGCTTCTGATGGGACCGCACGCATGATGCGGGGCGGTCCAACTGCCGATGTTGCCGATCTCCGCCATTTTGTCTTCCGCTGCGCGCCATCCGCTAGGGGGGTGCAACAGGCGGCTTCCGCAGGCTCTTGACTGCGATCGCAACTAGCGGCGTGAGAAGCGGGAGCAGGCCGCTCAGCGGGTGGTGGATCGTTCCCGTCACTTGAGCGTGGAGCGCGCGCGCCTCGAGCTGAATGGCTTCGATTGCTGCACCATGGATTTCATTGGCGAGCTCGATCTCGCGTCCTGACGGCGGCCGCCTCGCGACGAGGAACAGCATTGCCGCGATGCCGAAATTGATGGTGCCGAGAACGGCCGCCGCGACGATTGCGCTCCAGATCTGGACCAGGGCGAAATAGGCCGACAATTCCAGCATCAGCAGACCGAAGGTGGCGATCAGCGCTGCGAAAGTCCGCAGGCCGAGCCCGATCAGGAGGTGCCGCAGTCTGATGTCGGCGATGATCCTGTCGGTGCGCCAGAGCACGCGCAGGTGTTTGATGATATTTTCCGTAGCCACCTAGTGTCTCCTCAGCATGAATCCGACGACGACGCCAAGTGCGAACGCCGAAGCGAGCGACGCCGCCGGACGCTCTGCGAGGAGGCTATGGAGCTCCTCTTGCTCCTCGCTGACGGTCTCGCCGAGTTCGGTCAGCGCGGCCTTGATCTGGTCGGCCAAGGCCTCGACACGGTCTTCCGGCGCATTGAGCGTCTGCTCCCCGGCCTTGTTCAGCAGTTGCGTAACATCGATCTTCATCGCGTTCAGTTCGTCGGTCATGCTGCCGGTGTCGAACATTGGCGGCCTCCATTGAATGGAAGAAGCCTATGCGAGCCGGTTCGTGAGCGATTGATTTGCGTCAACGGCGTGTTCCCGGTTTGACGCAGGTCAATCCAGGTGCGTGGCGGCGACCTAGAAACCTAGACGGATCAGGAGCGATCCCGTGAGGATGCAAGCGTGAACTCGGAACCAATGCTGCTGACGACGCCGTCTGGCGACGGGCTCGAACTGCGGCCCGAGGGGTCATGGATCGCCGCCAACGTGTCGAGGCTCGAAGCGCTCTCTCTAGCGGCAAGAGCGGCAGTCGATCGATCGAAGGCAGTGACGCTTGATATGGCCGGTGTCAGCGAGCTCGACACGCTCGGCGCCTGGCTTCTGGAGAAACTGTCGCGTCGGGCAGAATCCTCCAGCCGATCGGTCGAGGTGGTCGGAATAGCCGACAATTTCGCCGGCCTGTTGGACGAAGTGCGTCAGGTCAACCGGCACAATCCACTGCCGACACCTATGCCCAACCCGGTTCTGCACGGGCTGCACGATCTCGGCAAGTCCACGGTCGATGCGCGGGAGGACATCAGGATCTTCCTTCAGATGCTCGGCGCACTGTTCATGTCTGTGGCGGGGGTCCTACGCCGCCCGCGGTCGTTGCGGCTGACGTCACTGGTCTACCAGCTCTACCGCATCGGCTGGCACGCGATCCCGATCGTCATGCTCATCACTTTCCTGATCGGCGCGATCATCGCGCAGCAGGGCTTTTTTCATTTCCGCCGGTTCGGCGCGGAGTCCTACACGGTCGACATGGTCGGCATCCTCGTGCTGCGCGAGTTGGGCGTGCTGATCGTTGCGATCATCGTCGCTGGCCGTTCGGGAAGCGCATACACCGCCGAGCTCGGTTCCATGAAGATGCGCGAGGAGATCGATGCGCTCTCGACCATGGGGCTCGATCCGGTCGACGTCCTGATCCTGCCGCGGATGGCCGCCCTCGTGATTTCATTGCCGATCCTCGCCTTCATGGGCTCGATCGCGGCGCTCTATGGCGGCGGGCTGGTCGCGCAGTTTTACGGCGACATGGGCCCGGCAATCTACATTGCGCGCCTGCATGAGGCCATTTCCGTCACCCATTTCGAGGTCGGCATCCTGAAAGCGCCGTTCATGGCGCTGGTGATCGGGATCGTCGCCTGCAGCGAGGGATTGCGCGTCAAAGGCAGCGCCGAATCGCTTGGCAGGCAGACGACGACCTCGGTGGTGAAGTCGATCTTTCTGGTGATCGTTCTCGACGGCCTGTTCGCGATCTTTTTTGCCTCGATCGGAATGTGACGATGTTGGATTCAGTGCAGGAGCCTGCGATCCGCGTCCGTGACCTCGTGGTCGGCTTCGGTCGGCAGACCGTGCTGGACAATCTGTCGCTTGACGTCCGCCGCGGGGAAATCCTGGGACTGGTCGGAGCGTCCGGCGGCGGCAAGTCGGTCCTGATGCGCACCATCATCGGGCTCGTCCCGCGGCGAGGGGGCACTATCGAAGTCATGGGACAGCCGATCGGCAGTGCGCATGACCGCAGCGCACATGGCGCGGCCGGCACATGGGGCATCTTGTTCCAGCAGGGCGCGCTGTTCTCCTCGCTGACGGTCCGGCAGAATGTCCAGTTCCCGCTACGCGAAAACCTCGTCCTGTCTCAGGATCTGATGGATGAAATCGCGATCGCTAAGCTTGAGATGGTTGGGCTGCGGGCGGAGGACGCCGACAAATATCCGTCCGAGCTGTCCGGCGGCATGACCAAACGCGTTGCGCTGGCACGCGCCCTGGCGCTCGATCCGCCGATCCTGTTCCTGGACGAGCCGACCTCCGGTCTCGATCCGATTGCGGCCGGTGACTTCGATGCCCTGATCCAGACCTTGCAGAAGACCCTGGGGCTCACTGTGCTCATGGTGACCCATGATCTCGCAAGCTTGACCACAGTCTGCGACCGCGTCGCGGCGCTGGCCGACGGCAAGATCGTGGCGATCGGTCCGATGCGCGAACTTCTTCAATCCGAGCATCCCTGGGTGCGAGCCTATTTCCACGGCAAGCGTTCCCAGATGCTGCAACCCCACATGAGATGAGACATGGAAACCCGCGCTCCCTATGTGTTGATCGGCGCCTTCGTGCTGGCTGCGATCCTTGCGGTCTTCGGCTTCGTCTATTGGCTGAACAATACGGGCGGCATTGGGCCTCGCACGACCTATCGGGTACAGTTTCAGGGGCCGGTGCCCGGCCTCCTGGTCGGCGCCGGCGTGTTGTTCAACGGCATCCGCGTCGGCGAGGTCACAGAACTGGGTCTCACCCAGGACAATCCGCGTTTCGTCAATGCGACGATTTCGGTCGCGTCTGCGACCCCCGTGCGGGCCGACACGAGGGTTGGCCTCGATTTCCAGGGGCTGACCGGCGTGCCGGTGGTGGCGCTGGAAGGCGGCACGAGCGTCGCCAAATCGGGCGAGGTAGTGACCTTGATCGCCGACGCCGGGGCGGGGCAGAGCGTGACCCAGGCCGCGCGCGATGCGCTGCGGCGGGTTGACACTGTACTAGCTGAGAACTCTGGTCCGCTGAAGGATACGATAGCCAATGTTAGGACCTTCTCGGACGGACTGGCGCGCAACACAGGCAAGCTCGACGGCATCGTCGCGGGGCTGGAAAGAATGACCGCGGGCGGAGCGCAAGGTCCGAAGGTCACTTATGATCTACATGCTCCAAGAGATCTCGGATTGGCAGGAAAGGCCCTGACCGCTTCATTGGCGGTTCCGGAGCCCACTGCCGTTGCAATGCTGCAGACGCAGCGCATGTTATTTGCCCCGGGCTACGACAATGCGGGCTTTGCCGATTTCCTGTGGGCCGATAGCGTTCCAAAGCTGCTACAGGCGCGGCTGATCGACAGCTTTGAGAATTTCGATATCGCACATGCTCCCTTGCGTACCGCCGATTTGAGCCAGGCTGACTACCAGCTCTTGATCGATATCAGGCGCTTTGGCATCTCCACGGACACCCCGCAGGTCGAGATCGAATTCTCCGCGAGGATCGTTGACAAGGAGGGCAAGGCAATAGCATCGCGGTTGATGGAAGCGAACGAGAAGCTCGAGAAGATCGAGCCAGCCGCCGCAGTCGCGGCATTCGATGTGGCATTCGCACGAATCGTGAAGAGCCTGATCAGTTGGACGGTATCATCAGTGGTGAAAACCTAGCTCGCTCTCCGCGGATAGGGCGAGCGAAGTCCACCACAATTCGTCGAGACAGACCAACCACGGAAGGATGCGAGCCACCACCCGGACACGTCCGTCAGCAGAACCATAATCGTAGAGCGTCCAGTGCACGACCTCCGATGACAGTCTCTGCCAGGGCTGGGAATGCGACGCTTGTCTTGATGAGGATCAATTGGTTGGGCTGGACGAGGCTTAGCTTGGCGGGCAAGGAGAACTCAGATGGCCATCAAGGACGTCTTTTTGCCGCTGGTCGATGAACCCACCGCCCCGGCGCTTGCTGCAATCGAGAAATGCGTGGCCGTCGCAGCCCATCTAGGCGCGAGGATCACAGCGGTTGCAGCTGAACAAGACATAGTGGCGCGACCGAAAGTGGTGATCTCCGCCGACCTGGACAATGCCGCAGAAACTGAAGCCTTTCGCAGTGTCACAGATGCGAGAAGTCTTCTGAAGGCGTTCGAGAGCGGCGCTTCGCGCGTCGGGGTCCGGGCCGAAAGCCGTTTGCGTAAAGTTGCGCCAGAAATGGTTGCGCCGGTCCTGGCAGAATGCGCAAGATTCAGTGATCTCACGTTGATACCCGTCAAATCACACGACAGCCGGACGGAAGCAATCGTCGAGGCGTTGCTGTTCGAATCCGGTCGTCCCCTTCTCCTCTGTCCGGAGGACCGCGCGGGCGAATTGCGGCCGACCTTCGACGATGTCATGATCGCCTGGGACAGTTCGGCGCGTGCGGCTAGGGCAGTCGGTGATGCATTGCCGATCCTTCAGGAGGCGAACTCGGTTCGGCTGGTCACTGTCACGGATGAGAAGAGCGATGCCATCATGCAGTCTGGAGCGCAGGTGCTCGATCACCTCAGGGAACATGACGTCTCTGCGGAATTTGAAACCGTGCCGATCGACGGTAGCTCGATCGGCAAGGTGCTCGCGAACTGGGCACACCTTAACGGGATCGACATTATCGTGATGGGGGCCTACCGCCATTCTCGGCTCAACGAGAACATCTGGGGCGGCGTCACCAAGACCATCCTCGGCAAGCCGCCGTGCTGGGTTATGATGTCGCATTAGGGGCGCCAAGCCTCGTCGCGAAGCAGGATCCAGCCCGCGGCCCTCGCCCACACGAGGATCGACGTTGACGTCGACTTACCGTCTGGACAATTTTGCTGTCGCCTCGTTCGGCGGCGCTCGTCGGGTCCAGCCCTCGCCAGGTTTCTGTTGGCCGCGGCGATGAAAGGCTTGGCGGACCGGCCGCCAGCGCCTCGAGGCGCCTTTCTGCAAGGATTTCGGCGCCGGGTCAGGGCCGATTTGGCCCTCGCAGGGCGACCTGTTCGGCGGGCATGGCGCCAAAGCCTGACAACTCCACGGCCAATGACCGACCGCCCGGGCGTTCCACCAGAGAGCCCCGGCAATCGGCGCCGGTCTCGCGATGTGCTACCTAGCGATATCGCCTCGGTCCGGAGCCTCGATGCAACCTCCTCGTCCAGCCCTGCTTCGACACACGCTGATCGCAATATTCGCACTCGCGGCGATCGGGGCGGCGGGTTGGCTGGCTTACGTTCTGGCGCTCGATGCCGGCTTTGCGCGCATGCAGCGCGAGGCCAATGACCGGCTTGCGCTGATCGCCAGCACCTTCGATGCGACGGTCGCGCGCTATCGCTATCTGCCGGCGGTGCTGTCGCTCGCCGATCCCATCCGTGAGCTTTATCGCAGTCCAAGGGACGCCGCGGCGATCGCCGCCGCCAATCGCTACCTTCAATCCCTCAACCAGAGTGCGCGATCCGCGGAGCTATATGTGCTCGACAGTACCGGCCTCGCGCTGGCAGCGAGCAATTTCGACCAGGAGTCGAGTTTCGTCGGGCACGGCTACGCGTTCCGCGGCTACTTCGTCGATGCCATGCGCTTCGGCGAGGGCCATTATTACGCCGTCGGTGCAACGACCGGACAGCCCGGCTATTTCCTGTCGCATCGGATCACCGAGGGCGGCAAGACCCTCGGCGTCGCCGTGGTCAAGATCGATCTCTCCGCGCTCGAGGCCGAGTGGGCGCGTGCGGGCGACCTCGTGGCGATGGAGGATGAGAACGGCGTGATCTTTCTCGCCAGCCGCGAGGACTGGAAATATCGCCCGCTGGTGCCGGTCCCCGCCGCGCGCCTCGCAGAGCTGAACGCCGTGCAGCAATTCGGTCAGGCCATCGACCCGGCGCCGGTCTTCGTGCCCAAGGGCAATCGTCAGCGCATCCAGATCGGTCACGCGCGCGGCCGCGGCGATATCGAGCTCGGTGAGTACGCGCTTCAGATCCGTCCCGGCGACCAGGGCTGGAAGCTGCTGCTGTTCTCTGACGTGGTGGACGCCAGGCGCAACGCGGCGACGGTCGCGATCGCCGGCATGTTCGCCCTCATCGCGTCGCTGCTGGTGGTGCTGGTTGCCTATCAGCGGCGTCAGGTCGTCAGGGCCAAGCTCGACGCGCATGACGTTCTCGAGCGACGGGTAGCCGAGCGCACGGAGGAGCTGCGCCGCACCCTCGAAAGCCTCGTGCAGAGCGCCAAGCTCGCCAGCCTCGGTCAGGCGCTTGCCGGTGTCGCGCACGAGATCAACCAGCCGCTGGCGGCGCTGATCACGTACCTCGCGAGCAGCCGCGTCCTGCTCCGCCGCAACGAGGTCGATCGGGCGGCCGCAAACCTCGATCTGATGTCGTCGATCGCCGAGCGCATGAAAGCGCTGATCGATCATTTGCGGACGTTCGCGCGCAAGGAGACCGGCACGCGCAGCGCCGTCGCGCTCGCGCCCGTCATCGACAATGCGGTCCGCCTGCTGCACTACCGCATCGACCACGAGCAGATCGAGGTGGAGCGCCTCGCGCCTGCCGAGCCGCTCCATAGCCTCGCCAACCCGATCCGGCTCGAGCAGGTCGTGGTCAATCTGCTGTCGAATGCGATCGATGCCATGCGCGGGTCCGACCGGCGGGTGCTCCGGGTCGCGCTCTGCAAGGAAGGCACCAGTGCCATGATCGAGGTCGGCGACACCGGCGCCGGCATCCCACCCGAGCACCTCAAAGCGCTGTTCGACCCGTTCTTCACCACCAAGGAGACCGGCGAGGGGCTTGGCCTCGGGCTCTCGATCTCGTACGGGATCGTCAGGGAATTCGGAGGAGATATCTTGGTGGACAGCGCGCCGGGCAAGGGCTCGACTTTCAAGGTCGTCATCCCGCTCATGGATATCGCGCCGGGTGCGCAGCGGCAGGAATTGCAGGCATGAGCGGCTCCGTGCTCGTCGTCGACGACGAGGAGATCGTCCGCAATTCGGTGCGGCAATGGCTGGAACTCGGCGGCTTCACGGTCCGCGCCGCGGCCGGCGCCGACGAGGCCATGCGCCTGGTGCAAGACCTCCCGCCCGACGCCGTCCTGACCGATTTTCGCATGCCGCAGCGATCCGGCCTTGAATTGATGCGCGACATTCACCGCGCCGACCCGGACATTCCCGTGGTGCTCCTGACCGCGCATGGCGACGTGCCGCTGGCGGTGGCCGCGATGCGCGACGGCGCCTACGATCTGTTGCAGAAGCCTCACGATCCCGAGCTGCTCTCGGCGGTCATGACGCGCGCGGTCGAGCGGCGGCAGCTGAAATTGCAGCTTCGCCAGCTCGCAGATCGTCTCGCCGCGCCCGGCGCGATCGATGCGCGACTGATCGGCCTGTCCAGGCCGACGCAAGCGGTGCGGGCCAGCGTGCTCGAACTCGCCGGCCATGATCGCGACGTGATCATCACCGGCGAGACCGGGACCGGCAAGGAGGTGGTGGCGCGGGCTCTGCACGATTTCGGGCCGCGCGCGAACGCCCCCTTTGTCGCCGTGAACTGCGCTGCGATTCCGGCCGAGCTGTTCGAGAGCGAATTGTTCGGCCATGAGGCCGGCGCCTTCACCGGCGCACGTGGCCCGCGCATCGGGAAATTCGAGCACGCCCATGGCGGCACGCTGCTGCTGGACGAGATCGAGAGCATGCCGCTTCCGTTCCAGGCCAAGATCCTGCGCGCCCTCCAGGAGCGCACGATCGAGCGGGTCGGCTCCAACAAGCTCCTGCCCGTCGATGTTCGCGTGGTCGCCGCCGCCAAGGGCGATCTCGCGGCCGCGAGCCGCCAGGGACGCTTTCGCTCCGACCTCTATTTCCGGCTTGCGGCGGCGGAGATCCACCTGCCGGCGCTGCGCGAGCGCGGCAACGACGTCCTGCTGCTGTTCGAGCATTTTGCCGCCGCTGCTGCCAGGGGCGCTGGTCGCGCGCTGTCGCCGCTGCGGGCGGACGATCTCGATGCGCTGCTCGCCCATGACTGGCCGGGCAATGTGCGCGAGTTGAAGAACGTTGCCGAGCGCTACGCGCTGGGGCTCGCGGCGACCGGCCGCAGCGTTGCCGAGATCCTTCGGCGCGGCGAGCCGGGAGCGCCGCAGCGGACGCTCGCCGATCGTGTCGCGGCCTATGAACGCGCGCTGATCGAGGCCGCCTTGCGCGAGCACGACTGGTCGATTGCCGCCGTCACCGAGGAGCTCGGCGTGCCGCGCCGGACGCTGAACGAGAAGATGGCGAAATACGCGTTGGCGCGGCCCGGCCGCAAGGAGCCCTGAGCCGGGAAGCCGTCGGCGGAAATCCGCTGATGGCGGCCGTCGCATCGGCGGATTCTTGCCGATGCCTTGGCCCTCGCGAGGCGATCCTCCTCGAAGATCTACCCTATTTCCAGCAGCTTTCCGTATTTCCGACGCGCCCCTCACGCTTGGCATGGCCGTTGCTGGAGCAGCGACGAAACCATCCGGTTTTCCAATAAATCAGCGGAGGAATGTCGTGAGTTCACAGGAAGCCTCGATTCAAACTGTCGGCGCACCCGTCACGGAGAGGCGCGCGAACACCGCCGACATGAAGCGCCGGCTGCGCGCGATCTTCGTCGGCTCGGTCGGCAATCTCGTCGAGTGGTACGATTTCTACGCTTATGCGGCGTTCTCGCTCTATTTTGCCAAGGCGTTTTTCCCTGACGGCGACGAGGTGGTGCAACAGCTCAATGCGGCGCTGCTGTTCGCGGCGGGCTTTCTGGTGCGCCCGCTCGGTGGCTGGCTGTTCGGCTATCTCGCTGATCGCCACGGCCGGCGCAATGCGCTGACACTGTCTGTCGTGATGATGTGCTTCGGCTCGCTGATCATCGCGGTGACGCCGACCTATGCCTCGATTGGCCTGGCCGCTCCCATCGTCCTCGGCCTTGCGCGAGTCCTGCAGGGGCTGAGCCTGGGCGGCGAGTACGGCACCAGCGCCACCTATCTCAGCGAGGTCGCCGACGAGAGGAATCGCGGCTTCTACTCCAGCTTCCAGTACGTGACGCTGATCGGCGGACAGCTCTGCGCCATCCTCGTGCTGCTTCTCCTGCAGAAGGTGTTTCTCTCGACCGACGAGATCCGCGCCTGGGGCTGGCGCGTGCCGTTTGCGTTCGGCGCCGTGCTCGCGGTCGTCGCTGCACTGATGCGCAGCAACCTTCACGAGACCGATGCCTTCAGGAGCAGCCAGGGTGCGACGAAGAGATCAGGCTCCATCCGCGCATTGCTGAACTATCCGCGCGAGCTGATGCTGGTGGTGGGCTTGACCATGGGCGGCACGGCGGCGTTCTACACCTACACCACCTATATGCAGAAATTTCTCCGTCTCTCGGTGAAGCTGACCGACGATCAGACCACCATGGTGACGGCGGGCAGCCTCGTCTTCGCGATGGTGCTGCAACCGGTCTATGGTGCGATATCCGACCGCATCGGGCGCAAATGGCTGCTGATCGGCTTCGGTGTGTCGGGCACGGTGTTCACCATCCCCCTGTTGACGTCACTGCAGGCCGCTCACGATGCATTTTCGGCGTTCCTGCTGATTGCCGCCGCCTGGATGATCGTATCGGGCTACACCGCGATCAATGCGGTGGTGAAGGCCGAGCTGTTTCCGACCAGCGTCCGCGCGACGGGGGTCGGGGTGCCCTATGCGCTGACGGTCTCGATCTTCGGCGGCACCGCCGAATCGATTGCGTTGTGGTTCAAGTCCGTTGGTCACGAAAGCTGGTTTTACTGGTACCTGACCGGCTGCATCGCAGTGTCGCTGCTGGTCTACCTGACGATGCGTGACACGAGGACGATGTCTGCGATGAACCGCCACGAATAGGTTTGTTCAGGCAAACGGCGCGGCCGAGATCGACCGCGCCGTCCTGAGTTTCCAGTACAGAGCGTCAGTACTCGTCTGGTGCGAACGCGCGACATCATCTGCGCGCCACCAATACCCCCACCAGGAACGCCACCATCAAAGATGGCAGCGGGGCCTCACGCACCATGCCGCGAACGATGTCGGACCAGTGCTGATCCGGAACGAGTCTCGGCGACCTGACTTCGGCGACCGGCTTGATACCCCACTCTGACGCGAGGTCGGCGATTTCGCTTGAGGCCAGGCGCACGCCGTCACGCACACGGAAGATCGCCGCATCCGCACGGTCGCGGGGCGCAAGCGGCATCACCGTCGCAATCGCTGTGCGCAACGTCATCTCGCCGTAGCCTTGCAGCCGTACCAATTCCTCGGGGTCGGAGGTCATGCGATTGTTTCCTCACAGCGCGAAGTGGCGCGCGATGGTGAAAACCATCGTCGCACACAGGACCAGCGTGGAAACCGCGCCGGCCACACCGCGTGCGAGATGGGCTCGCGTCAGGTGCCTGGTCATGATTCTGCTCCATGCTCACCATGGAAATGGCCGGGCTGGATGTTGGTTCCTTGAGCCGAGCCGAATCATCGAGGCCTGACTACTTCCGCAGCAATTCCCCCAGCGCCGCCGTCGCCTCCGCGCAGCGGATGTCGTCGATCTCCCGCGACAGGCTGAGCGCGCTGGATTTCAGCTCGTCGATCTTCCAGCTTTCCGGATGCTGCTTTTCGAGCTGGCTGAGACGCTTGTTCAAATCGTCCAATTTCGACTGAAGCTGCCCGATGCTGGCGGCCCCATTCACGTTCCAAACGCGCTGTGCACGCATTCTCATTCCCCTGATAGTCTCACGGCCTTGTGAGCAGGGTTCGTGGCGGCAATGGGCGTTTCTTTTGTCCAGTCTTAGATCGTCTGGAACCGTTGCAGATCGGCAACGAAAGCGGCGGGACGATGCGCACCGCGCGGCAGCTGCCTTGTCCTCCCTGGGAAATATTCCATTTTGCCGAAATTTGGAGGGGCGCGGCGGTGATGAGATCAGCCAAAAGCTCGGGCGAACGGCGCTCGGAGTGGTTCCGAATTCACAACGTCGTGTCTTTATTCGGAAACGATCATTTCCTAATATGTCGCAATGCAAAAAGCCGTCGCAAAATCCGAGCCATCGGTCCATCCGCCCGGCCGGCCCCGGGAGTTTGACATGGATACCGCGCTGGACGGTGCCATCAGGGTATTTTGCGAGCGCGGCTATCATGCGACCTCGATTGGAGACCTCACCGCGGCCATGCGCCTTGCGACGGGCAGCGTCTACAAGGCCTTTCGCGACAAGCATGCCGTTTTCCTGGCCGCGTTCGAGCGTTACGTCGCGGTGCGTGGGGAGCAAACCCGCAGGGCGGCCGCGCGCGGTGCGAACGGCCGCGACAAGGTGCGCCGTGTGCTCCTGTCCTATGTCGAGCACTCCCAGGGCAGCGAGGGACGCCGCGGCTGCATCGTGGTCGGCAGTGCGATCGAGCTGTCGGCGGTCGATCCGGTGATGCGTGCGCGCGTCACGGCGCAGCTCAAGACCAACGAGGCCTTCCTCGCCGGTCTGATTCGCGAAGGGCAGGCTGACGGCTCGATTGCCCACCATGTCGAAGCCGACGACACCGCGCGGCTGATGATCTGCGTGACGCAGGGCCTGCGCGTCGTCGGCAAGGCACGCGTGCCGCTCGACGGCGAACGCCTGGTCGGCGTCGCGATGAAGCTGCTTGCCTGAATTTTTGCCAAATTAGGAAATGAACGTTTCCTATATGAGGAAATCGGAGACGCTGCAATGACGATGAATGCCACGATCGACGCCACGCCCGGGAGGGATGCGGTGTCGCAGCGACTGACCTTCGTGCTCGCCGCGGCCTGTGGCATGGTCGCCGCCAACATCTACTACGCCCAGCCACTGATCGCCCCGATCAGTGCCGCGCTCGGCCTGTCGCATGCCGCCGCAGGCCTCATCGTGACGATGACGCAGATCGGCTATGGCACGGGCTTGCTCTTCATCGTGCCGCTCGGCGATCTGGTCGAGAACCGAACGTTGATCTGCACCGTCATTGCGCTCGGCGCGGCGGCACTCGTCGCGGCCGGGTTTGCGACCCATGCGTTGCCGTTCCTGATCGCGGCACTGTTCATCGGGCTCGGCTCGGTCGCGGTGCAGATCATCATCCCCTATGCCGCGCATCTCGCGCCGGAAGCCATTCGCGGCCGCGTCGTCGGCAACGTTTCGACCGGGTTGATGCTGGGCATCATGCTGGCGCGACCGGCCTCGAGCTTCGTCACCGCGGCGTTGTCGTGGCACGCGGTGTTCTTCTGCTCGGCGGCATTGATGGTCTCACTGATTGCTGTGCTTCGCCTCACGCTGCCGAAGCGCAAGCCGGTTGCGCGGATGCATTACGGCACGCTGCTGCTGTCGATGCCGCATCTGGTGCGCACCATGCCGCTGCTCAGGCGGCGCGCGCTCTACCAGGCCGGCCTGTTCGGCGCCTTCACCCTGTTCTGGACGGTGGTGCCGCTGCAACTCGCGAGCCAATTCGGCTTCGCCCAGAGCGGCATCGCGCTGTTCGCGCTGGCCGGCGTCTCCGGTGTGTTCGCGGCGCCGATCGCGGGACGGCTGGCCGATCGTGGTCATAGCCGCAGCGCCACGATTGCCGCGATGCTGTCCGTCGCGCTTGGCTTCCTGGTGACCCATATCGGCGCGGCCGGATCGATGCTCAACCTCGCCTGTCTCACTGTGGCTGCGATCGCGATCGATTTCGGCGTGCAGGGCAATGTCGTGCTCGGCTTCCGCGCCATCTTCGTGCTCGGGCACGAGCATCGCAGCCGCCTCAACGGGCTCTATATGGCGACGTTCTTCGCCGCCGGAGCGGCCGGATCCGCGCTCGGGACCTGGGCGTTCGCGCAAGGCGGCTGGACGCTGGCCTCGGCCATTGGCCTTGTGCTGCCGGTCGCCAGTCTGCTCTACGCGGCCACCGAATAGCGGTATGATTGTATTCCGAGGCCGTTTACCACGCCTTGGATCGGACGGTCCCGCGGGTGCAGTTTCCGCCTCGCAGATTCCCTGCAGCTGTAGTACTTTGGTCGCAAGCGGCCGGGTCAACGGCGGCAGGGGAGGCGCTATGAGGCGTGCGGGACTGGTTGACGTAGCGCGACTACGGCCATGGTCGTGGCAGGCATTTCTGCTCGGATTCGTTTTGGTCGCATCATCGGCTGCACTTCAGGGCATCTGCGTCGCCCTCGGCGTAAAGCTCTATTTCGCGGCGTTCGTGCCCAGCATTTTCGTCGTTGGCATCCTCGCCGGCGCACCGGCGGCGGCGTTCGCCGCGCTGATCACCGTTCCCCTGGTATGGTGGGCCTTCATGCCGCCCTTCTTCGAGATCACCCCGCTGAGCACCGCCGATGCGGATTCCATCAACCTGTTCTTCCTGCTCGCCGTGCTCGCGATCGGCCTCGCCGATCTCTGCCGCGCGAGCATGATGATCAATCGAGGCGGCGGGTTGAAGCCTTCGGGCGAGAGCGCGGCAACGAATTCGCAATGAACGGCGGCGCGCGAGCAGCGCGTTGCGCTTGCGCAACAGTCCGGCAACCATCCGCACAGCTGCATCGCGCCGCTAACTTTTCAAAAAAGATTTGGCCGCAATTTCTCCCGCGGGATTACGAGGGAGTTTTCGACATGAACGGACTCGCCATTTTCGAGAACGTGCGCCGCTATCGCGGCATCGCATCGCTCTATCGCCAGACCGCGGCGTTTCGGCCGGGCCAGCGCTGGTCGCTGTTGGAGCAGGCCGGTGAGTGGGAAGCTCGCGCGCTCTCGGAGCTGGAAGCCTATTTCGCGGCCCGCGCCGATCACGCGGCTCCGCTCGCTGCCTGAAGCATTGGGCCATACCCGTGGCGACTACGGAGTTACCCCGGCATCTGCGTGTGCTAGCGACTTGCCGGGATCTCCACGACGGCCGGGACGCGCGATGACCACCTTCAACCGCATTTTCACGACAGAACGCCTGCTCCAGATCATCGTCATCCTGGCGGCGACGATCGCGATGAAGCTGATGGGCTGAACGCTCGCCGAGCGCCATCGCTCGCCGAGAACGGGCACCTCGGACAGATGGTTCGAGCCTTCCGAGCCCGGGAAATCGAACATCGCGTGCGCCGGCGGCAGGCGCACCTTGTCGCTGCGGCGGATCAGATGCCATTGCCGCACGATCGGCAGTCCCGCGACGTCGAGCACGATGAGGCGGCCTTCGGCGAGAAAGGCGATGCCGAGCCCCGCGATCGCCGCCTGCTTGACGGTCTCGTTGCCGCGTGCCGCCGGTTGTGCCAAGGCATGTCACTTCCCCGGTGTGCTACGGGGATTGCCGCTGAGACAATCAACCCCTTTCAGGCCGCGGTAACCAACGCGCCCGAGACGAACTTTCGATTAACGGTCGCGCAATCCTAAGCGCCGCAACCTGCAGTCCAGGGGCGCCGAGAGAGCGTGGGGATGCGGATCGAAGACATTTGCGGGCATGACGCCCGCACGCGGCGTCAAGCGATGGTTTGAGCATGCACCGCTTGTTCGTCGAGCAGCTTCGCTGCGCCACCGATGAGTCCGGACAGGTTGATCTCGCCAAGCTGGGCGAGCTCGTCAGCGCGGCCTATGAGGCCAGCGATCGCGAGCGCCAGCGGGTTATCGAGGCAAGCGCCCACTCGCCCGATGAGGTCGAGCAGGATCTGCTGCGGACCCAGGAATTCCTCGATACCATCGTCGAGAACATTCCGATTGCCGTGTTCGCGAAATGCGCGAAGGATTCCCGCTACATCCTGCTCAACCGCGCCGGCGAGGACTATTACGGCCTGACGCGCGAGCAGATGCTGGGCCGGACGCCGGAGGAGATATTCCCGCCTGACGTCGCCCGCATGGTCAACGAGCAGGACCGCAGGGTTGTCGCCAGCGGCATGCCGATGTTCCTCGAGGAACATCTGATCGAGGTCGGCGTGAAGGGCCATGACCGCGTCATCAACTCGCGCAAGATGCTGATCACGGACGGCTCAGGCGATCCGCAATATCTCGTTGGCGTAATCGAGGACGTGACCGAGCGCGTCAACACCCAGGAGCGCATCAGTCACCTTGCGCAACATGACGCGCTGACCGACCTGCCGAACCGCAGCGCATTCAACGCGGCGCTCGCCGAGCGGCTGGAACGCGCGCAGAAGGCGTCGACCAGCTTTGCGGTGCTGAGCCTCGATCTCGACCGCTTCAAGGACGTCAACGATGTGTTCGGCCATCCCGTCGGCGATATGATGATGCGGGCAACCGCCGAGCGTCTTGCCGCGGAAGCCGACGGCGCCTTCGTCGCCCGCATCGGCGGCGATGAGTTCATGATCCTGATGCCCGACGACGCCAGGCGCGAAGACGTGCTGTCGCTGGCCGAGCGCCTGGTCGAGGCAATCGGCAAGGAACTCGAGGTCGACGACTATCTGCCCCATGTCGGCCTCAGCGTCGGCATCGCAGTTTATCCCGATGACGGCCCCGATGCCGCGACGCTGCTGGCGAACGCCGATTCGGCGCTGTATCGCGCCAAGCGCGAGGGGCGGGGCAGGGTCTGCTTCTTTGAAACCGAGATGGACCGGGAACTGCGCGACCGCCGGCTGCTGCAGCACGATCTGCGTCAGGCGATGGAGCAGAACGAACTCCTGATCTACTTCCAGCCACAGGCGCGGATGGACGGCGAGATCATCGGATTCGAGGTGCTGCTGCGCTGGAAGCATCCGACGCGCGGTTTCGTGCCGCCGGACCAGTTCATTCCGCTTGCCGAGGAGAACGGGCTGATCATCCAGATTGGCGAATGGGTCTTGCGCGAGGCGTGCCGGGAGGCAGCTTCCTGGCCGCGGCCGTTGCAGGTCGCCGTCAATCTGTCGCCGATCCAGTTCCAGGCTGGCGATCTCGAACGATCTATCCATCAAATCCTGCTAGAGACGGGGCTCGCGCCGACACGGCTCGAAGTCGAGATCACCGAGGGCGTGCTGATCGGCGATTTCGGCCGCGCCGTCAACCTGCTGCGGCGGCTGAAGGCGCTCGGCATCCGCATCGCGATGGACGATTTCGGCACAGGGTATTCATCGTTGTCTTATTTGCAGTCGTTCCCGTTCGACAAGATCAAGATCGATCGCAGCTTCATCCTGAACCTCGGGGCGACGCCGCAGTCGGCGGAGATCGTCCGTGCGGTCCTGAGCCTTGCACACGCCCTGCACATTCCGGTCGTTGCGGAGGGGGTGGAGACGGAGTTGCAGCGCGCCTTCCTGGCAGGTGAGACTTGTGAGGAGATGCAGGGCTATCTGATCGGCCGCCCCGAACCGATCGAACATTATTTCGATTTGATCGGCATCAACGTCGAACGTCGCCGTTACGCCTTGTGAGTTCCGATCGCGTGGCCCGATAGGAACCAACGCGCCTCTGCGCATTTCCTAAAAGTTAACGCAGGTTAAGCGCGGGCGCGCAAAAAATGTTTTGCACAACCGCCATCGGCGTGACGCAAATCAGGGTAATAAGACCTGCAATTGCGAGGGAGGGTCTCATGGAGAACGTACGTCGCTACCGCGCGCTGGCGTCCCTCTGTCGCCAGCAGGCGGCCTATCGGCCGCTCCAGAACTGGCAGCTGCTCGGTCAGGCCGAACATTTCGAACATCTCGCCGAGATCGCATTGAAGGCGCATTTCGACGCTTGCAATGCGCAACCCGAAGAGGACGCCACCGGCGACGCGGCATGGGAACATCCAGCTGCGGCCTGAGGGTGCTTTCGTCATTGCTCGGAAGAATTCCCCTGCGGCGGCCCGCCGCACGACCTTTGCCAAGAATTAATCGCGTGGACGGGACGTCGTAAGGTGACGATCTCCATGTTGGGTGCAAGGCGACTTACCCAACATGGAGATTTCGACATGACCCATCGCGAGAATTCCGACACCACCAGGACCCGTAGGATTCTGAAGCCGCGCCGGATTGCGCTGCTCGGCACCGTGGCCGCGCTTGGCGTGGCCGTGCTGGTTGCTTCTCCCGCGTCAACGCCGTTCGGCGTGACTTCCCTGATTTCGCCGGCGCAGGCAGCTGACAGCGCAGCGACGCCGCCGGGCTTCGCCGACCTCGTCAGCAAGGTCAAGCCGGCCGTCATCTCCGTGCGGGTGAAGATCGACCGCGACAACGACAAGAGCGCGATGCTGCAACAGAACCGGATGGATCAGGACGAGGATTCTCCGTTCGAGCAGTTCGGCTTCCGCTTCCCGGGCGGGATGAATGGCATGCCGCGCCAGCATCACCAGGTGATCACGGGCGAGGGCTCCGGGTTCTTCATCTCCGCAGACGGCTATGCCGTGACCAATAACCATGTCGTCGACCACGCCGAGTCGGTGCAGGTGACGACGGACGACGGCACGATTTACACCGCGAAGGTGGTCGGCACCGACCCGAAGACCGATCTCGCGTTGATCAAGGTGGAGGGCAAGACGAACTTCCCGTTCGTGAAATTCTCCGATCAGAAGCCGCGGATCGGCGACTGGGTGGTCGCTGTCGGCAATCCCTTCGGCCTCGGCGGCACCGTGACGGCCGGCATCGTCTCGGCCAGTGGCCGCGATATCGGCAACGGTCCTTACGACGACTTCATCCAGATCGATGCGCCGATCAACAAGGGCAATTCCGGCGGTCCGGCCTTCGACATGAACGGCAATGTGATCGGCGTGAACACTGCGATCTATTCGCCGTCGGGCGGCTCGGTCGGCATCGGTTTCGATATTCCGTCCGCGACTGCAAAGCTCGTCGTCGCCCAGCTGAAGGACAAGGGTGCGGTGACCCGCGGCTGGCTCGGCGTGCAGGTGCAGCCGGTGACCGCGGAGATCGCCGACAGCCTCGGCCTCAAGGCGGCGCGCGGTGCGATCGTCGACAACCCGCAGGATGGCAGCCCGGCGGCGAAGGCCGGCATCGAGGCGGGCGACGTCATCACCGCCGTCAACGGCACGGCGATCAAGGACTCGCGCGATCTCGCCCGCACCATCGCCGGGTTGGCGCCGGGCACATCGGTGAAGCTCGACGTCCTCCACAACGGCGACAGCAAGACCGTGACACTTGCGCTCGGCGAGCTGCCGAATGAACAACAGGCCAAAGCCGACGCGGGCAAAACGCAGCAGGCCCCCGGCACGCCGCGCCTCGGCCTCAGCCTGGCGCCGGCCGGCGAGGTTCAGGGTGCAGGCCAGAAGGGCGTCGTGGTCACCGAAGTCGACCCGCAGGGCCCGGCGGCACAGCATGGCATCCAGACCGGCGACGTCATTCTCAATGTCGGCGGCAAGGCGGTCGCCAATGTCGGCGACGTTCGCTCCGAACTGGCCCAGGCCAAATCGTCGGGCAAGCACAGCGTGCTGTTGCAGGTGAAGAACGCGGAGGCGACCCGCTTCGTCGCGGTGCCGCTCGCATAGCCTCGCGCTCTCGATGGCAAAGTCAAAAGGCGGCCTGTGGGCCGCCTTTTTCGTGCGCGCGCGAGATACCCACAGGGCACCGATAACATTCTCGTTAACGGCAGCAATGGTGACCGGTTCGCCCGAAAAAGCCGCGTTCGCAAGTCAGACTTCGGAATAGTGTGTTGTGCTTCGGCTGCAATGAAGCCGCCGAGGTGAATTGCAAGAGTGAAACGTCACGGCCGGCTGTTTTGTGGAACCGACCGGCGGTTCGCATTTGATCGGTGCCGACATGGATCGATTGAAGCTCTCGCTGAAGCTTGCGCTGATCGTAGCGCCGCTTGTGCTGTGGACCGGAAGCGCCTCGGGTCGCGATGACGGCCGCTTCACCGACTCGCCGCTCAAGCCCTGGTTCGACAGCCTGCGCAGCCATCTTGGTCCGTGCTGCTCCGATGCCGACGGCGTCGCTGTGGCCGACCCCGATTGGGAGTCCCACAATGGGCACTATCGAGTCCGTCTCGACGGGGAGTGGGTGGAGGTCCCCGATGAAGCCGTGATCACCGAGCCGAACCGCGCCGGTCGCACCATGGTGTGGCCGGTCAAGACTGTGTTCGGTGTTTCGATCCGCTGCTTCATGCCTGGCAGCATGATCTGACGCCGCGTCATCGCTTGCTGGATTTGCGCTTCGAGCTCTTCCTGGTCGTCTTTCTCTTGGTCGCCTTCTTGGACGTCTTCTTCTTGGACGTCTTCCGCTTCGACGCCTTCTTCGGGACCTTCTTGCCCTTCGCGCGCGCTTCGGACAAACCGATTGCGATCGCCTGCTTGCGGCTCTTCACGCGTCCGCCGCGACCGCCCGGTCCGCTCTTGGCGGTCCCCTTCTTGTAACGGCGCATTTCGCGCTCGACGTCGCTGCCGGCACTGCGTGAGTAGCGGCGCTTCTTTGCCTTGCGTGCCATCAACTCTCTCCCTTGGCCCAAGGAAAGAACCGTATTGCTGACGCAACGTTCCAACGGCGCGGGTCGCGCTTCAGAAGGAGTTCGCGAGTTCGATTTCCGCCTCCAGCACCTGGATGCGGCGCGCGGCTTCGGCAAAGGACAGAGCGCGATCGTACTGGGCTGGCTGATAGGCCTCTTCGCTGAGCCGTTTCAGCCGCAGCCCCTGGGCCCGGGTCATCTGATCCATGAGAAAAGCCTTGGCCTCATATTTACCGTGAACCTGCATGTCCGCTCTCCATCTCGAATTCGTGGCTTGACTATATGTTCTTATTTTGTTCTAACAAGCCATGGACAACCGGATTAATGAAATTCGACGCAAAATCAGGGCCTTGAGGCTTGAGATGGCCGATATCGAGGCGACCGTGCGCGATCTCGTCAATCGCGATCGAGACTGCACCGGACGGGTTCAGGCGCAGATGGATCTGCGCCGGAAAATCACTCTGCTGATCACCGAATGGAAAGCCGCAGGCGGCGGCGAGGTGTTGCCCGACAGCCGTGACCGGGTGCGCCTTCGTCCGCCGAAGAGCGAGAGCAAGGCGGCAAGCGTGGCTGCGCCGCGCTGAAGCAGACGATGCATGTGCTGGATGGAGGCTTGTGGTGGAGGAAGACTCGGACACCTACCGGATTCTGAAACTGCGCGCCGAGATCCTCGAATTGGGCTCCGCGATCCGGCAGTTGCAGCGCGAGGGCCTCGACGATGCTGCGGCCCAGATCCTGATCATGCGCAAGCGGGCCCGGCTTGACCACCTCGTGAAGACAGCCTCCGCCGGCGGCTGCCTTAACATCACTGACATCCGACGCAGCTAAAGCAGTCGCGCAACGCGACATGCTGGAGCTCGTCCATGCCGCATGCCGACATGACCGCCGCGCTGCAGGCGGTGCTCGATGAAGTCTGCGCGGACATTCCCCCGGGGGATACGACGTTGCGCGAGCGCGTCGCCGCGAGCTTGCGTGCAGCCGCGCGCGAGGATGATTGCTCGCTCGAGGATTTGAAACAGGTCGGCCGCCGCGCACTGACCCGCACGCCGACGATGTGGCGTTAAGGGACGTCCGGCCGGAAAGCCCCGCGTCACCGCGGGGCTCCTATTGCGGCGCTTACTTGCTCGTACCGTTCTGGGGCTTGGTCATGCTGCCGCCCTGGTCGCTGCCGGGGCCGGCGCCACCCTGGCCCGACGCGTCGGGAGCAACGTTCTTCTTCATGTTCGCTCCCGTCGTGGTCTGCGACATGGAGGAATGGTGCTTCTTGTGCGACTTGGCCTGCGCGGCGAACGGCGCGGCGGCGAGGCCGGTTGCCAGCATCACGGCAAGAGCGAGCTTGATCGTCTTCATGTGAAGGAACTCCCTGAGTTGAATTGACGCAGGCAGCCAACCGCTTTCGGTCGCAGGAGTTCCGAACAAAGTGTCAAGATTGCTTGTCCTCGCTGAGGATGAATACAATTCCCGTCAGCGCTGCGCCAATCGCAAACGTCGTCACCAGAGTCGCGGCAAAAACGAATGCCGCCGAACGCCCGCTCTGGTTCAGCAACTCGGCGACCGCAGGATTGGCCAGGATGAGCGCGAGCGTGAATGCAAGACCGAGTGCCGCGCCCATCATCGCGTGCGTCATCAACTTGATGATGCCGGTGGAAGAGATGAGGCTCGACGATTTTTTTGCGCGCATGGCTCTGCCGCTCGAACTGGCAGGCAAACGCGAGCGGCGATCGCGGGTTCCAGCCCCGTGAAAGAATTGTCACGACCCGCTTCATCCGGCGTTCATCCGGGCCTTGCGAAGATGGATCACCGTCAACACGGGAACATTTGATATGGGTAAAGTGGTCTTTCTCTATCGCTCGTTGGCGTACCGTAACGCGGCGGCCGACATGCTGCGCAAGGCGCGCAAGCTGCCGCGCGGTGCCGAGCGCAGCGCGGCCCGCCGTTATGCGACGGCCTTGCGCGATCTTGCGCAGACGGAAGCCTGGCTCGAGGGGCGCGTCGCCGACGAGCCGCGGCCGATGCCGCGATTGAAACTCGCTGCGTCGCGTTAACCGGAGGCGCGCTGAAGCTCCAGAGAGTCGCTGGCTTCGAACTTGTCCTGCGCTTCCGATGTTGCCGCGCTCTTGCGCGTCAACGGAACGTCGAGGCGGCACAACAGGCCCTCCGGACGCCAATCAAATTGCGCCTGTCCGCCGAGTTGGGATTCCACACTGGCCAGCAGGCTTCTCGTTCCGAAGCCACGCGCTTTCGGCGCTCTGACCCGGGGACCGCCGGTTTCTTCCCAAGTCAAGGTGAGGAGATCGTTCTCGGCCTGCCAGCCGATCGTGAGCCGTCCCGACCGTGTCGAGAGCGCGCCATACTTCGCCGAATTGGTGAAGAGCTCGTGCAGCGCCAGCGCCAGTGTCTGCGCCGTCGCCGGCAGCAATTGCACCTCCGGGCCCGCAAACTTGATCTGTCCGCCCACCGAGTAGGGTGCAAGCTCCTCCTCGATCAGCCTCGAGAGCTCGGCGCCCCGCCAGCTCGACAGCGACAGGATGGTGTGCACGCGCGCGAGCGCGTTGATGCGGCCCTCGACCGCGTTGACATAAGCCTTGACCTCGTCGGCGCGGGTCAGGCGCACGATCGACTGTGCGAGCGCGAGTGCGTTCTTGGCGCGATGATCGACCTCGCGCGCCAGCAGGTTCTGTCGCTCCTCGGCGCGCTTGCGTTCGGTGATGTCGACCGTGACGCCGCTCACCCGCACGACGCGGCCGTTGGGATCGACGGTTGCGGCCGCCGTGCCGACGCACCAGCGCACCTCGCCATCAGGCCGGCGGATACGAAACTCGCCTTCATAGGCGTGAGTGCCGGTGTTGAAGGCGGCAATGGCCCGGCTGAACTGGTCGGCGTCGTCGGGATGCAGCAGTGCCTGGACGCTGGCCGAGGTGACGTTGAAGGTCTCCGGCGTCACGCCGAAAATGCGGTACTGGCCCTCGTCCCACATCCAGTCGCCGTTGATCCAATCCCAATCCCAGGATCCCATCTTGCCGGCAGCGATCGCCATGCTGCGACGCTCTTCGCTCTCGCGCAGCTTTGCGGTGGAATTCTCGAGCTCAGCCGTGCGGGCGCGGACGCGATCCTCGAGATCCTGGTTCAGCCTTTCGAGCTCGCGCGTCTTGCGGTACAGCTCGGCAAACACCTTGACCTTGGCACGCAGCACCTCCGGTATGACAGGCACCGGCACGTAGTCGACCGCGCCCATCTCGTAGCCGCGCAAGCGGTCGATGTCGCTGACTTGAATCGCCGAGATGAAGATCATCGCAGTCTTCTGGAAGCGCGGATGCTCGCGGATCATCGCGGCGAGCTCGAAGCCATCGAGCTCGGGCATGCAGACGTCGACCAGGATCACCGCGATCTCGGTCTTGAGCAGCACCTCCAGCGCCTCGCGGCCTGACGAGGCGATCACGAGGTTCTCGCCGAGTTCCTTCAGGATCACCTCGTAAGCAAGCAGCTTGGCCGGCTGGTCGTCGACGAGGAGGATATTGACCTTTTCATGGTCCATTCGCGGATCCCACTCAGCGATGCAGCCACATGCGGATTGCAAGCAGCAATTGATCGGTATTGACGGGCTTTGCCAGATAATCCGAGGCGCCGGCCTCCAGGCATTTTTCGCGGTCGCCCTTCATCGCCTTCGCCGTCAGCGCGATGATCGGCAGGCGCAGGAACGCCGGGTTCTCCCGGATCACGCCGATGGTCTGATAGCCATCCATCTGCGGCATCATGATGTCCATGAGCACGATGGCGATTTCAGGGTTGGATTCGACCAGCGTCACCGCCTCGCGGCCGGTGGTCGCCGTCAGCACTTTCATGCCGCGGCGCTCCAGCACGCTCGATAGCGCGAAGATGTTGCGGGCATCGTCGTCGACGAGCAGTGCGGTCTTGCCGATCAGATCCTCGTCGGAACTATTCAGCTTCTCCAGCATGCGCTGCTTCTCGACCGGCAGCTCCGTGATCACGCGATGCAGGAACAACGCAGTCTCGTCGAGCAGGCGCTCGGGCGATTCCACGCCCTTGACCACGATGCTGCGCGCCATGGTGTGGAGTTCGGCATCCTCTTCCGCGGAGAGTTCACGGCCGGTGAACACCACCACGGGAACGTTCGACAGCGCATCGTCGCGACGGATCTGGTCCAGCACCTCGAAGCCGCTCATGTCGGGCAGCCTGAGATCGAGCACCACGCAATCGCAGGGCACCTCGCGCAGCGTCGAGAGTGCGCCGGCACCGGTGTCGGTGGTGACGATCTCGATGTCGTCGTGATGCAGCAGCTCCCGGATCGACAGCTGCTCGGCTGCGTTGTCCTCGACGATCAGGAGCCGCTTGCGCCTGGGACGCGCATATTCCTTGATTTGGGTCAGCGCCGCGGCAACGCCCTCGGTCGTCGTCGGCTTGTTGACGAAGGAGAACGCGCCGCGGGCCAGCGCATGCTGGCGATCCTCGTCGAGGGTAATGATCTGCACGGGAATGTGGCGCGTCAGCGGGTTGTGCTTGAGCTGGCTCAACACCGTCCAGCCGAGCATGTCGGGCAGGAACACGTCCAGTGAAACGGCGCTCGGCTGGTATTGCTTGGCAAGCTCGAGCGCTTCGGCGCCGCGCGCGGCCACGAGCACCTTGAATCCCTTGTCGCGTGCAAGATCCACCAGGATGCGGGCATAGTGCGGATCGTCCTCGACGATCAGGAGGATGCTGTCGCCGGGTTCGAGATTGAGCCGGTCGTCGGGTAGCTGCTCGATGACGCGTTCGGGCGCAGCGGCGATCGGCTGAAGCGCCGGCGTCTGATTGTATTGCTGCGGCGCCGGCGTCGCGCGGGGCGCCAATGTCGGGCCCGAATATTTCAGCGGCAGATACAGCGTGAAGGTCGAGCCTATGCCCGGGGAGCTGCGCAGATGGATCTCGCCCCCGAGCAGGCTCGCGAGCTCGCGGCTGATGGCAAGGCCGAGACCGGTGCCGCCGTATTTGCGGCTGGTGCCGGCATCCGCCTGCTGGAACGCCTCGAAGATCAGCTTTTGTTTCTCGGGCGGAATGCCGATCCCGGTATCGGAGACCTCGAAGGCGATGACGGCCGGCGCAGAGTTCAGCACCGGATGATCCGTGCTCCAGCCGCCGAGCGCGCCGGCGACCTTCAGCCGTACCTCGCCTTCGGCGGTGAACTTGAAGGCGTTGGAGAGCAGGTTCTTCAACACCTGCTGCAAGCGCTTGGAGTCGGTGACGATGCTGCGCGCGAGGTTCGGATCGACGTCGATCTTGAACGAGAGATTGCGGTTCTCCGCCTCGTGGCGGAACGGCCGCCCGACCGTCTCGAGCAGGTTCGTCGTGAGGATTTCCTCGGCGTCAACAGTCACCGTGCCGGATTCGATCTTGGAGAGATCGAGAATGTCGCTGATGAGGTTGAGGAGATCGGTGCCGGCGCCGTGGATGGTGCGGGCGAACTCGACCTGCTTGGCGGAGAGGTTGCCGTCCGGATTGTCGGTGAGCTGCTGGCCGAGGATCAGGATCGAATTCAGCGGCGTGCGCAGCTCGTGGCTCATATTGGCCAGGAATTCCGACTTGTACTTCGAGGTCAGGGCGAGCTCGGTCGCCTTTTCCTCGAGCGCGCGGCGGGCCTGCTCGATTTCCTGATTCTTGCGCTCGACCTCGACGTTACGCTCGGCGAGCTGCTGGGCCTTCTGCTCGAGCTGGTCGTTGGTCTGCTGCAATTCGCGCTGCTGCGTCTGCAGCTCGCCGGCGAGCTGCTGCGACTGCTTGAGCAGGCCTTCGGTCTGCATGGTCGCTTCGATCGAATTGAGCACGATGCCGATGGAGTCCGTCAGCTGCTCCAGGAACGTCATCTGCGAGGTCGTGAACGTGGTGAGCGAGGCGAGCTCGATCACCGCCTTGACCTGGCCCTCGAACAGCACAGGCAGCACCACGAGGTTCTTCGGTGCGACGCGGATCAGCGCCGAATTGATCGGCACCACGTCGGCGGGAATGTCGGCGACCACGCGGGGACGCCGGTCGAGCGCGCACTGGCCGATCAGGCCGTCGCCGAACGGCAACACGCGTGGATAGGGATAAACGCCGTCGCCGGCATACGAGGCGAGCAGCAGCAACTGCGGATTGTCCTCGCTCTCGACCTGGTAGATCACGCCGGTATGTGCGTTCACCAATGGCGACAGCTCGGTCAGCAGCAATCGGCCGACGGTGGTCAGATCGCGTTGGCCCTGCAGCATGTTGGTGAATTTTGCGAGGTTGGTCTTCAGCCAATCCTGCTCGGTGTTCAGCTCCGTCGTCAGACGGAGGTTCGTGATCATCGTGTTGATGTTGTCTTTCAGCTCGGCGACTTCGCCGCGGGCGTCGACCTGAATCGACCGCGTCAGGTCGCCCTTGGTCACGGCGGTCGCCACTTCCGCGATCGCGCGCACCTGCGAGGTGAGGTTGGCTGCCAGCAGGTTGACGTTGCCGGTGAGATCTTTCCAGGTACCGGCCGCGCCGGGCACGTCGGCCTGACCGCCCAATCGACCTTCGACGCCGACCTCGCGCGCCACCGAGCTCACCTGATCGGCGAAGGTCGCGAGCGTCTCGGTCATGTTGTTGATGGTGTCGGCGAGCGCCGCGACTTCGCCCTTCGACTTCACCGTGAGGTTCTGCTTGAGGTCGCCATTGGCGACCGCGGTCACCACCTTGACGATGCCGCGGACCTGCTCGGTCAGGTTCGCCGCCATGAAGTTGACGGTATCAGTGAGATCCTTCCAGGTGCCGGCCACTCCGGGCACCTGCGCCTGGCCCCCGAGCTCGCCTTCGGTGCCGACTTCGCGCGCCACGCGGGTGACTTCACCGGCAAAGGCGTTGAGCTGGTCCACCATGGTGTTGATGGTGTTTTTCAGCTCGAGGATTTCGCCCTTCACGTCCACGGTAATCTTGCGCGACAAGTCCCCGCGCGCCACGGCGGTGGTGACTTCGGCGATATTGCGGACCTGCGTGGTGAGGTTTGCGGCGAGCAGATTGACGTTGTCGGTGAGGTCCTTCCAGGTGCCGCCGACGCCGGGCACGACGGCCTGACCGCCCAGCCGGCCCTCGGTGCCGACCTCGCGCGCGACGCGCGTCACTTCGGCGGCGAAGGAGCGGAGCTGCTCCACCATGGTGTTGAGGGTGTCCTTGAGCAGCAGGATTTCGCCGCGCACGTCCACCGTGATCTTCTTGGACAAATCGCCGCCGGCGATCGCGGTCGCGACCTCGGCGATGTTGCGGACCTGGGCCGTCAGGTTCGAGGCCATGAAGTTGACGTTGTCGGTGAGGTCCTTCCAGGTGCCGGCAACCCCCGGCACTTCGGCCTGGCCGCCGAGCTTGCCTTCGGTGCCGACCTCGCGTGCGACGCGCGTGACTTCGCCGGCAAAGCCATTGAGCTGGTCCACCATGGTGTTGATGGTGTTTTTCAGCTCGAGGATTTCGCCCTTCACGTCCACGGTGATCTTGCGCGACAAGTCGCCGCGCGCCACGGCCGTCGTCACCTCGGCGATGTTGCGGACCTGCGCGGTGAGGTTGCCGGCCATCGAATTCACGGAGTCCGTCAGATCCTTCCAGGTGCCGGCGACGCCGGGCACGTTGGCTTGGCCTCCCAAACGTCCCTCGGTGCCGACCTCGCGCGCGACGCGCGTCACCTCGCCGGCGAAGCGGTTGAGCTGGTCGACCATGGTGTTGAGGGTGTCCTTCAGCTGAAGGATCTCGCCGCGAACGTCCACCGTGATCTTGCGCGAGAGGTCGCCGCCGGCGATCGCGGTCGCGACCTCGGCGATGTTGCGGACCTGGGCCGTGAGGTTACCCGCCATCGAGTTCACGTTGTCGGTGAGATCCTTCCAGGTGCCGGCGACGCCCGTCACCTGGGCCTGACCGCCGAGCTTGCCTTCGGTGCCGACCTCGCGCGCGACGCGCGTGACTTCGCCGGCGAAAGCGTTGAGCTGGTCCACCATGGTGTTGAGCGTTTCCTTCAGCTGAAGGATCTCGCCCGATACGTTCACCGTGATCTTCTTGGACAGATCGCCCTTGGCGACGGCAGTGGCGACCTCGGCGATGTTGCGGACCTGACCGGTGAGGTTCGAGGCCATCGAGTTGACGGAGTCGGTCAGATCCTTCCAGGTGCCGGCGACGCCGCGCACCTGGGCCTGACCACCGAGCTTGCCTTCGGTGCCGACCTCGCGCGCGACGCGCGTGACTTCGCCGGCGAAGGCGTTGAGCTGGTCCACCATTGTGTTGATCGTGTCTTTCAGCTCCAGAATTTCGCCGCGCACGTCCACGGTGATCTTCTTGGACAAATCGCCGCCGGCGACGGCTGTCGTCACCTCGGCGATGTTGCGAACCTGTGCGGTCAGGTTCGACGCCATCGAGTTCACGCTTTCCGTGAGGTCCTTCCAGGTGCCGGCAACGCCGAGCACGTTGGCCTGGCCACCCAATCGTCCCTCGGTGCCGACCTCGCGGGCGACACGCGTGACTTCGCCGGCAAACGCATTGAGCTGGTCCACGCAGGTGTTGAGCGTCTCCTTCAGCTGAAGGATCTCGCCCGACACGTTCACGGTGATCTTCTTCGACAAGTCGCCGCCCGCGATCGCGGTGGCGACGTCGGCGATGTTGCGGACCTGCGCGGTCAGGTTCGACGCCATGAAGTTGACATTGTCGGTGAGGTCCTTCCAGGTGCCGGCGACGCCCGGCACCTGCGCCTGGCCGCCGAGCTTGCCTTCGGTGCCGACCTCGCGAGCCACGCGCGTCACTTCGGAGGCGAAGGAGTTGAGCTGGTCCACCATGGTGTTGATGGTGTCCTTCAGCTCGAGGATTTCGCCGCGCACGTCGACCGTGATCTTGCGGGACAAGTCGCCGCGCGCCACGGCGGTGGTCACGTTGGCGATGTTACGGACCTGTGCGGTCAAGTTACCGCACATCGCGTTGACGGAGTCGGTGAGGTCTTTCCAGGTGCCGGCGACACCTGGCACGATGGCTTGACCGCCGAGCTTGCCGTCGGTGCCGACTTCGCGCGCGACGCGCGTCACTTCGGAAGCGAAGGAGCGCAACTGGTCCACCATGGTGTTGATGGCTTCCTTGAGCTGAAGGATCTCGCCGCGCACGTCGACCGTGATCTTCTTGGACAAGTCGCCGTTGGCGACCGCGATCGTCACCTCGGCGATGTTGCGAACCTGGTTGGTCAGGTTGTTCGCCATCGAGTTGACGCTCTCGGTCAAGTCCTTCCAGACGCCGGTCACCTCAGGCACCTGGGCCTGACCGCCGAGCTTGCCCTCGGTGCCGACCTCGCGCGCGACGCGCGTCACCTCGGAGGTGAACACGCCGAGCTGCTTGATCATCGTGTTGACGATGGTTGCCGATTGCAGGAATTCACCGCGCAGCGGGCGGCCCTCGACGTCGAGCTTGACGGTCTGGATCAGGTCGCCCTGCGCCACGGCCGCGACCGCGCGGGTCACCTCGCGGGTTGGCCACAACAGATCGTCGATCAGCGTGTTGACGGAGCCTTCCATGTCGGCCCAGGAGCCGCTGGCGAGCCCGAACTTCACGCGCTGCCGGGTCTTGCCTTCGCGTCCGACCACCTGGCCGACCAGCTCGAGCTGCTGCGCCATGCGCTGGTTGGCCGCGATGATGTCGTTGAGAGTGTCGGCAATCTTGCCGTCGATGCCGAGATAATCGCCGCTCATGCGCACCGAAAAATCGCCGCTGCGCATCGCCTGAAGCGCGAGCAGCAGTTCGGCCCGGGAATCCGGCTCCGAGGTGCCATTGGGTTTGGCTTTTGGGACGCGACGACCGGAGCGTGATGCTGTTCCGGAATCGAGGTCGCTCATTCTCATTCCCCCGCAGGCGCCGGCCGAATCCAATGGCGTGACGCGACTGTTCAAATAGAGCGTCAGCCAAATTCGAAATCAAGCGCCACGGTTGCGACGCGAGGAATTGGAACTCGCCGTGCTCAGCCCGGCTAAAGTAACCGTGAGGGTTGCCGAGAGTTCCAATGGATTATGTAAAAATTCTCTCCCCTTAGCACCGGTTAAGATTGTTCCAATTCCGAAACTCCGGCGCTACTCGCCCAGGAACGCCCGCACGGGCCGCGAGGTTAGCTCGCAAAGACAGGGAGAGCTCAATGAAAGCCGGACTGGCCGTTCTCATCGCCGTACTGTTCGCCACCGGGGCGGCGCTCGCCCAGACCGGGGCGCCAAGCGGGCGCGGGGCCGTGACGGGCGATCCCGCGGCCAGTTCCGCCACCCCGCCAGCTGGCTCGCCAACCACGGGGACTGCCGCCCGGTCGAACCCCAGCGGTAGCGGCACGTCGACCTCCGGCGGTAAGGATGCAAATGGCGACGCCGGCCGGGACAGAATGCCCGACAGCGATCGCAACGTGCGGCCGACGAACCAGCAGCCTCATCCTGAGGACAACAAGTAAGGCCGCTATTTGTCGGCCATAGTGCGCTCCGCATCCTTCAGTTGGGAGCGGAGCGTCGGGAGCTGGTCGCGCGCGAAGGCTGCAAGGGCTGAATTGTCGGCGACCTTCAAATAGCGTTCGAGCAGGCTGATGACGGATTCATACTCGGGGATCTGCGCCGCATAGAAACTTCGGACGTAAGCCGGTCCCTCCGTGTCATCGGGCTTGGCGATGCCGACGCCGGCTGCTTTTGTCTTGCTGACGCACGGTTCGGTCCCGATGGCGTCCTGAATCTGCTTCAATGCCTTGTCGCGCTTGAGCGCTTTATCGGCGCGGAGCGCGGCGAGGTTCTTGACCTCGGCATTGCCTTTGAGATCGGTGCTCTCCAGCAGGCCTTGCTGGAAGCGGCTGAACGCGTACAGGCCGCTGATGACGTCGGTTGCATCCGGCGCGCGATCGCCGCGGACTTGCTCGCCGGTGCTGTCGGCAAACGCCGCGGTGCTGATGAGGGCCAGGACAACGGCGATAAATATCCGCATGCGGACCAATGACCGCTGGTGCGCGAAGTTCCAGCGGACGTTACGATCCCGTAACGGCGGTTGCAGGGCAGGGGTTCAGTACCCACGTGTCATCCATGAAACAGTCTGACATCTTCAGGGATAATGCCGAGAACTGCCTGCAACTGGCCGAGTGCTCGGAAGGGAAACCCGCCTATCGGCGCTATTTGCGCATGGCGGACGCCTGGACGGCTTTGGCCAAGGAGCAGGATTGGCTTGATGGCGAAGTCCCGCCCCTTAAGGTTGGAATCCTGGAAAGCCGGAGCGCCTGACCACTCTCTTTTTCGTGAATCTGCGTGTGAGGCCGCTCACGGAATGGGCGGCGCCGATCTACGATCATCCGGGAACGGTCGATCGCCTGATTTTTGTTTCCAGAAGGAGGTTTTCGCGATGACTCCACGTCTGGCACTTCTTTCATTCATCTTGGCCTTCGGTGTCTCGGTCGCGTTTGCGGCGGTGACGACGGTTCGCCAGGTGCATCACGAAAATGCATCCGTTGCGGTGCATTCGGCGCATAGTTAGCGCCCCCCTCTCTCGCGCTTCCCTCGGAACATTCGACGGGTCGAAGCGTAGGCGCTTCGACTATCGGAAGAAGCGAGAGGACATCATGGCACATTCCGACCAAGGCATCATCAAGGACAACCGCGCGGAGGAGCAGCCGCGCGACAAGCGGCGCGCGCAGACCGTGCACAAGACCGACCAAAAGGGATCGCCGTCGCGTGAGGCGACGCGCGATCCCAAGCTCAACGACGACACCAAGACGCCGGGCTCCGGCATGACATCGGACGATTCCGGAGCGGCGCCGAGCGGCTAATCAGGCGAGGAACCATTCCTCTGACGAGGAGTCGACAGATTGCTTCCGGTGACATGCCCCCGGTGCTCCGGAAGCAATTTCCAAGAGCGGCCCTGGCACGCCCCGTGCCGGGGCCGTTTGCCGTTCGCGGGATCAATCCTCGGAATCGCCGTTGCTTTGCACATGCCCGTCGGGCCCCCGGCCGAAGACGCCGAAATCGCTCGACTTGACGCCAGCGACGGCGTCGATGCCGGCCGCGGCCAGCCCAAGCTTGAGCAGTTCGCGGACTGCTGCCGCTCGCGTCGGCATGCGGTGCTTGAATCGGAAATCGTCGATGGCGGCCAGTTCTTCCGGTGCCAGCATGACCTGAAGGCGCTCGGCGCGAAGGTCGTTCATGGTCAATCACACAAATTGAGCCGATTGAGTAGCCTACTCAACGGACGAACTTGATGCGAGTTCCGCAAAACTCCGAAAGTTCGCCAGCTGAGTAACAATCTAAAGTAAATCAATGGGTTATTATTGAAACCAGTTGTGCCGTGGCGCATTCTCTAGGAAAGGGAGATAGGCCATGACAGACGAAGTCAGGTTACCCCGCAAGCTTGCCGATGAGCCGGAAGGATCAAAGCCGGTCCGTCCCAGTCACCAGAAGGTCATCGATCAGGTCGAGCGCTGGGCCAATAGCCCTGGCCTGCAGCCACCGAGGAAGGAAGATGCGAAAGCGGTCTGAGCCCCACACCTTCGAACAGCAACTCGACGCACAGAGACTGCGGCTCGAGCAGGAGTTGTCGCGCCTGTCGGAGGGCAGTGAGCGCGATGCCGTTGCCGCGCGCATCGAGCAGCTTCAGATTGCTGCGGCGATGTACGATTTTCTGGTGCCGCGGGACGAGCCTGTCACGCCTCACTGAGCGCGCTCTGAGCGTTCCGCCTGGATGCCGCGTGAAGTGATGCGGAGCTTTCGCCTCAACAACCATGCGGAGACCGAGACGACCGCCCAGGCCAGGATGGCGGCCACGAATGCCCCGATCACGCTGGCCGCGACAAGAGCGTAGAAGGTAGCGGCGAACGCCACAAGACCAATGCTCCCCAAGCCGGCCCCCGCAGCATCGAGAGCTGCGGCCTGCTGCCCGCGCCTTCGCCCCGAGAGACCCGCCTTCTCCTTGGCCTGGCGCTCATGGCTTTCGATCAGCGTCGCGCTGGCGCAGAAGATCGCAGGGAGCGCGAGAAAGAGCCCTCCGACGGCGAGGCCAAAGCGTGCAGTCACGGCGCCCGCGAAAACCGTCGCCAATCCGCCCAGCAGGAAGCGAATGCCGTACTCGTACCACCGCGTTTGCTTCAGGGCCGACGATGATAGTTTGACCGGCATCAGGCGTTGCCCCCGAGCCCCGCGAGCAGACCGAAGGCGACCGCAAGCCACACGACTGACGCGACGAGGGTCGCAGGCAGCGCCGCGAGATGAAATCTCATCAGGAGATGGCAGACGGCGAGGCTGTAGCAGCCGAGGGCCATTGCCCCATAGATCATGGTCCAGCTTTCTGCCGCAGCATATCGGGGGCCGTGTTGGACGACGGCGATGCTCAGCGTGGCCAGCGCAACCGATGGCGCCGCGGCGAGGAGGCCGGCAAAGCTCTTGGGCCGCAAGATGTCGCCGAGAATTGCGAAGGCTGACACGATCATGCCGCCGGCGATGAAGCGGAGGAGATACTCGGTCATCGCCGAGCCCGGGACGCCATGCGTGATCGGCCGAGCGTGAGCGGACGTAGAATTCTCTCGATGGCGATGCCCAAGCTGAAGCCGGCCAGCACATCGCTCGCCCAATGCGCAAGCAGGACGACGCGCGTCAGCGAAAGCCCCACGGCGAGAACGCGAACGATCCGCCGCGGCGCTGTCGGAAGCAGGCCAGCGGCGGAGGCGAGGGCGCCCATGTGGACGGCGTGGCCGGACGGAAATGCATCTCGCGATCGCCCCGACAAGGGAACCCCGTGGCAATGGCCCAGAGCCGTCAGCCGATCCGGTCGCGTCTGATCGAACACCGACTTCAGCACATGCGGCAGCGCGGCGGTGACCAGCGACACCAGCACGATGTGATTTGCGGTCGGACGCTGCCTCGGCTCGCGCAGCTGGGCATAGACCCATCCAGCCAGGGCAAGCCCCATCAAGACATGCTCATCGGCTCCCCAGGTCAGCGTCTCGGCTGCATGCTCCAGCTTCGCGTTTGTGTGGTTCGCGATCTCCGTGGCGATCGCATTATCCACGCGTGTCGGTGTTACGGTGAAGAGGGCCATTGATCCAATGTGAACGAGCTATCATCATGACAGTTGCGTTACGCTCGTGTGACAACGGATCTTCTGGCCCACCGGTTCCCTTATGGCTGCCCGGATCCACCGGCTGCGCCATACACCTGTCCCGTCGCATAGCTCGCATCGGCGGCCGCGAGCTGCACGTAAATCGAAGCGAGTTCGGCAGGCTGACCGGGGCGGCCGAGCGGCGTCATGCCGCCGAATTTTTCCAGCTTCTCCATCGTGGCGCCGCCCGACACCTGCAGCGGCGTCCAGATCGGTCCCGGGGCTACGCCATTGACGCGAATGCCCTTGGATGCGAGCTGCTTGGCCAGCGACTTCACGTAATTCATGGTCGCGGCCTTGGTCTGCGCATAGTCGTAGAGATCAGGTGAGGGATCATAGGCTTGCTCGGATGTCGTGCCGACGATGCATGATCCGGGCTTGAGATGCGGCAGCGCCGCCTTGATGATCCAGAATGGCGCATAGATGTTGGTTTTCATGGTCGCGTCGAAATCTTCCGACGAGACGTCGAGGATCGAAGCGCGCGTCTGCTGCCGCGCCGCGTTGTTGACGATGATATCGAGCCCGCCGAGGCCCTGCACGGCCCGCTCGACCAACGTCTTGCAGAAAGCTTCGTCCTTGAGGTCGCCGGGAATCGCAAGCCCGGTGCGTCCCTCCTTCTTGATCAGCGCGATCACCTCCTGGGCGTCCGGCTCCTCGGCCGGCAGGTAGTTGATGGCGACGTCGGCGCCTTCGCGCGCATAGGCGATCGCCGCAGCCCGGCCCATGCCGGAATCGCCGCCGGTGATCAGCGCCTTGCGGCCAGAAAGGCGGCCAGAGCCCTTGTAGCTGGTCTCGCCGTGGTCGGGCGGCGGCTCCATCTTGCCGGCGAGACCGGGCCACGGCTGCGACTGCTTCTTGAACGGCGGCTTCGGATAGCGGGTGACGGGATCGATCAGGTCCTGCTCGGCCATCGTGTTTCCTTTCGCTGTCGAAGACGCCAGCGAGGCCGCAGCGAGCGTGGCGCTCGCGGCCTGAACGATGTGCCGGCGGGATAGTGAGGTCTTGTCTTGCTGGGCCATGCTGCTCTCCGCGATGTCGCGATCTCAATGCGCCGGGAGCCGCAACGTTGCTGGGAAAGCAAGGACGCCGGCCGAGCCGGCGTCCTCGAGGGGCCCTTCAAAAAAGATTACTTGGACTGACCGACGCTCGGCGCCTTGCCGAGTTCCCTGGCCATATCGAGATGGTGCTTGAGCGTCGGCAGGGTCTTGCCGGCCCAGTCCTTCAGCGCGGAATTGTCACCGCCCTTGGCGTAGCGATCGAACAGCGAGATCGCGTCCTCGTGTGCGCTGACCTGGTAGGAATTGTAGTCCGAGCTGAAATCCTTGCCCGAGGCGCTCTTGAGCTTGTCGAGCTTGCTCTGGTGCGAGCTGTCGAGCGCCGTCGGCAACGTGGCTTGCACCTTGCCATCATTGACGAGCGCCTTGAGCTCGCTGCTGGTCTTGGTGTGGTCAGTGACCATCTGTTGCGCGAAGGTTTTCTCCTGCGCGTTGCCCTTCTGCTCGGCGAGCTTGCTCGATTCGATCTCGAACATGTCGCTGATGGCGACTTCCTTGACGAAGTCAGCGGTGGCCGGCGCGACTCCCAGCGCGGAGTTGACGCCGGTCTTCTCACCGAGCGACTGGGCGAGGGCAGGGGTTGCGAGCAGCACGCAGGCGGCGACGATGATGGATCGTTTCACGGGCGGACCCTCCAGATTGAGCGCGGCCGTCAGGGCCGCGCGATGTTGCGCCGACCAACACCGCCTTGAGGCGGAGGTTCCTATCAGCTAATCCCTCGGATTCCTGCCGGTACGTCGGTTGATGGGATCGGTGGCCTTCCGGCGCAGCCGTTCCGGCAGGAACGGTTCGGCGGGGGTCGCCGTCGCTTCGGCGCGCACATCCGCGTGGTGCTGCGCCTGCTCATGCGAGGTGCGGTTGTCGTTGATCTGCCGCTTCACGTCGAGGCCGCCGACGGGGTCATTCACGCCATGCTGGGTGTCACGAAAATCGCTCATGGTTCACCTCGTTCCCGGGACATTGCGGGCGTCTTTGCTGAAACCAAGAACAGCGCGTTCCCGGCGATGTTCCTGCGTGGTCGCAGATGCCATCAGGAACGATCGCCCGTTCGAGCCCGTTGATTCACACATTGTCTGAGTGGAGAATCGAAATGTTGAATCAAGGTGAGCTGGACCGCAGCGAGATGGGCCGATTGATCGGCAGCGACAAGGTCGAGGGAACGTCGGTCTACGGCGCCGATCGCAACAAGATCGGTTCAATCGAACGTGTGATGATCGACAAGGTCAACGGCAGGGTATCCTACGCTGTGCTCGGCTTCGGCGGATTTTTGGGCCTCGGCAACGACCATTATCCCCTGCCGTGGCAATCGCTGAAATACGACACCGAGCTCGGCGGCTATGTCACCGGCATCACCGCCAAGTCGCTCGAAGGCGCCCCGAAATATGCTGAGAGCAGCGATTGGAACTGGGGCGACGATGCTGCGCTGCGCGGGATCAATGCCTATTACGGCGTTCCCGTCGTCTGAACGTTTCTGCAGAAAGGAACATCGATGAGCAAGGAACGGCCCACTGACGATCCCCGGGATCGGACCGACTGGGGTTCGCACAGGCAGACGGACACACCCTGGAAGGGCACTCCGGAGAAAGAACAGGGATCGGACAAGGTAAAGCCCGACCTCGAGAAATGGCAGGACTCGAACACGCACTGATGAGTGCGCGGAGCTGGTGAAGCGCGGGCACCGCGGTGACGCGCTTCTTTTTTGCGCAATGCAATCACGAATAGCGGCGTGGCTCCCGAGCCGCGGAACCATGCTTCAATGCTGCGGTTAGGCCTCCCGGCGTGGGCGCATGGCCAGGCCGTTTGCCGAAAAAGTCCCGATCGAGGTGCTCGCAGTGGATGCTCAAACCCGGGAGCATGGGCCGTCCGCGGAGCAACCGCAGAAGGTCGAAGCTCCGAAGAACTCGCCGGAATCAAAGCAGCCGACCAGGGAGCAATCGGGCAAGGCGGACAAGACGCCGTCGCTGCGCGACCGGCTTGCCGAGCACTGGTTGCTCGCAACCGTCGGCGCCATCGTGCTGATCGCAGCCTTGGTCGGCGGTCTGCTCTATTGGCTGGATGTCCGCCATTATGAATCGACCGACGATGCTTTCGTCGCCGCGCGCAGCTTTTCCGTGGCCTCGAAGGTCGGCGGCTACGTGACCGACATTCCGGTCACGGACAACCAGCACGTCGGCGCCGGCGATCTTCTCGCCAAGATCGACGAGCGCGATTACCGCATCGCCGTCGATCAGGCCGCGGCGCAGGTCGAGGTTTCCAAGGCCAACATTGCCAATGTCGAGGCGCAAATCGATTCCCAACAGGAGCAGATCAAGCAGGCGCAGGCCCAGCTCGAACAGGCCCGGGCCCAGCTCCAATTCTCGCAGGAGGAATCCGCGCGCGCCCAGGATCTGGTCGAGAAGGGCGCGGGCACCGTGCAGCGCCAGCAGCAGACCCGCTCCGATCTGCAGGCCCAGCAGGCCAACACCGAACGCGCCAATACGGCGGTGATAGCGGCGCAGGTCGGCATCAAGACGCTGCAAGCCCAGCTCGAAGGCGCCAAGGCGCAGCTCGAGCAGTCGCAGGCGCAGCTCGATCAGGCCAGGCTGAACCTGCAATACACCAGCGTCGTCGCCGCGCAGTCCGGCCGCGTGGTCAAGCTCTCCGGCGCCAAGGGCACCTTCGTCACGGCAGGACAGAGCCTGATGATGTTCGTGCCTGACGAGGTCTGGATCGTCGCCAACTACAAGGAAACCCAGCTTGCCGACATGCGGCCCGGCCAGCCGGTCGAGATCCGCATCGATGCCTATCCCGCACGCAAGCTGACCGGCCATGTCGATTCCGTGCAGCCCGGCTCCGGCACCGCGTTCAGCCTGCTGCCGGCCGAGAACGCCACCGGCAATTACGTCAAGGTGGTGCAGCGCGTGCCGGTGAAGATCGTGGTCGACAATTGGCCAGCCGATCTGCCTGTTGGTCCCGGCATGTCGGTCGTGCCCTGGACCAGGGTGCGATGACGGACGCGACGCAGGACGGCGCATCCGCCGGAGGTTGGTCGCCGGAACGCTCGGCGGCCGGCGGGCACAATCCCTATCTCATTGCCTTCGTGGTCTCGATCGCGACCTTCATGGAGGTGCTCGACACCACCATCGCCAACGTCGCGCTGCGCCACATCGCCGGCGGTCTTGCCGTCGGCATCGACGAGAGCACCTACGTCATCACCAGCTATCTCGTCGCCAACGCCATCGTGCTGTCGATCTCGGGCTGGCTGTCGACCGTGATCGGCCGCAAGCGCTTCTACATGATGTGCGTGGCGACGTTTTCGGTGGCGTCGCTGCTGTGCGGCTTCGCCTGGAATCTGGAGGCGCTGGTGCTGTTCCGGATTCTCCAGGGCCTTGGCGGCGGGGGCATGGCCACCAGCGAGCAGGCGATCCTCGCCGACTCCTTTCCGCCGCAGAAGCGTGGACAGGCCTTTGCGATCTACGGCGTCGCCGTGGTCGTCGCGCCGGTGATCGGCCCGACGCTCGGCGGCTGGATCACGGACACCTACAGCTGGCACTGGGTGTTCCTGATCAACGTGCCGATGGGGCTGCTCTCGCTGTTCCTGGTCGGCGCGCTGGTCAAGGAGCCGTCCGGCGCGGAAGAGGAGCGGCAGGAACTGCTGAGCAGGGGCCTGCGCGTCGACTATGTCGGCTTCGCGCTGGTCGCGATCGGGCTCGGCTCGCTCGAATTCGTTCTCGACGAAGGCCAGCGCAACGACTGGTTCGGCTCGAACATGATCATCGTCTTCGCGGTGCTGTCGGCTGTGTCGCTGCTCGCGCTGATTCCTTGGGAGCTGACGCGTGAGGATCCGATCGTGGACCTCCGTCTGCTCGGCCGCCGCCAGTTCGCCGCCTGCTTCCTGGTCATGCTCGCCACTGGCGCGGTGCTGATCTCGACAACCCAGATTCTGCCGCAGTTGCTCCAGACCGAGTTGAACTACACGGCCACGCTGGCCGGACTCGCCTTGTCGCCCGGCGGGATCGCGACGTTGATATTGATGCCGGTGGTGGGCCGCCTTGTCGGCACGGTTCAGCCGAAATATCTGATCATGTTCGGGGCCGCCATCGTTGCACTGTCGATGTGGCATCTGACCGGAATCAATGGCGACATCACCTACGGCTATGCGGCGCTGTCGCGCATCTTCCTCGCGATGGGTCTGCCCTTCCTGTTCCTGCCGGTGACGACGGCGTCCTATGACGGTGTGCCGCCGGACAAGACCAACCAGGCCTCGGCGCTGATCAACGTCGCCCGCAACATCGGCGGCTCCATGGGTGTCGCGCTGGCGCAGACGGTATTGGCGCAGCGCCAGCAATTCCATCAGAGCCGGCTGATCGAGCACGCCGCGCCGTCCGATCTCGGCTACCAGCAGACCATCGATGCGATGACCCGGTACTTCCAGGCTCAGGGCTCGAATGCGAGTGATGCTGCTTCGCAAGCGGTGGCCTGGGTCGGCAAAACCTTGCAGCAGCAGGTCGACTTCCTCGCTTATATCGACGTGTTCTGGACGCTCGCCATCATCGCGGTGCTGATGATCCCGACGGCCGCCGTGCTGCGTCCGATCGATCTCGGCGCACCGTCGCGGGGGCATTGAGCTCCTTCCGTCATTCGAGCGCAGCGAAGCGATCCGGAGTCGCTCCGCGAAAAGATTCTGGATCGCTTCGTCCCTTCAGCGCAAGATTGCTCCGCAATTTGTCGCGAGCGCCTCGCAAGGACGATGGTGCGAGACGGAACTCACCCCACCGCTTCCTTCTGCCCGGGCCCCGCATGCACATGCACCTGTTTCGCATGCAGCGGTTCGCCGCATTCGGAGCACACCATGACAGGGTCGAACAGCTTGCCGCAGGTCTTGTGCTGGTGCAGCAGCGGGCGGCCGCGCTCGTCGCCCATATGGGTGTCGCCCCAATGCACCATCGCCATGATGACAGGGTAGAAGTCGAGGCCCTTCTGCGTGAGGATGTATTCGTAGCGTTTCGGCGCCTCGGAATAGGGCACGCGCCGCAGGATGCCGAAGCGCACCAGCTTCTTCAGTCGCTCCGAGAGAAGATGCCGGGTGATCTGGAGCGAGGACTGGAACGCCTCGAAGCGGCGCACGCGCAGGAAGCATTCGCGCAGGATCAGGAGCGTCCAGCGGTCCCCGACCACCGCCACGGTGCGCGAGAGCGAGCAGGGCTCTTCCTCCAGCATGTCCCACTTCATGATCCGGTCTCCGGCCTCGATCGCCTAAGTCTGAAAAAGGAACTGACTTGAATGATCAGCGATATTCTAAAACAAGCTTACCATACGGGGCCTGAATTTGACAGTTCTATTTTAGAACTATAGCCTTCGCTCCAATCACAGACTTTCACCGGAGGAGGCGACCTTGCCCAAGCGAAATGCGACCGTGGCCGTGATCGGGGCCGGCGATTTCATCGGCTCCGAGATCGCGAAGAAATTCGCAGCCGAAGGCTTTTCGATCTACGCCGGCCGCCGCAACGGCGACAAGCTCGCGGCGCTGGTGAGCGACATCGAAGCGGCCGGCGGCGAGATCCACGCGCGCTCGCTGGATGCGCGAAAGGAGGAGGAGATCATCTCCTTCCTCGACGACGCCGACAAGCATGCGCCGCTGGAGGTCTGCATCTTCAATGTCGGCGCCAACGTCAATTTCCCGATCCTCGACACCACCGAGCGCGTGTTTCGCAAGGTCTGGGAGATGGCCTGCTATTCCGGCTTTCTCGCGGGTCGCGAGGCGGCACGGCTGATGCTGCCCCGCGGCGGCGGCAAGATCTTCTTCACCGGTGCGACGGCATCCTTGCGCGGCGGCAGCGGCTTTGCCGCGTTTGCCAGCGCCAAATTCGGACTGCGCGCGGTGGCGCAGGCGATGGCACGCGAGCTTGGGCCGAAGAACATCCATGTCGCCCATCTCATCATCGATTCCGGTGTCGACACCGAATGGGTGCGGCAGCGTCGGCTCGAGTCGCTCGGGCCCAACGCGCTCGACAATCCCGATCTGCTGATGCCGCCCTCCGCGGTCGCCGATTCCTATTGGCAGCTCTATCAGCAGCCGAAGAGCGCCTGGACCTTCGAGATGGAGATCCGCCCGTTCGGCGAGAAATGGTGAACACGGCGCCAAAGTCCGGCTAGACTGATCTCGAGCAAAATTCTTGGAGGATCTGTAAGTGAAGACCGCGATCACCGAACTGTTCGGCATCGAGCATCCCATCATCCAGGGCGGCATGCATTTCGTCGGCTTTGCCGAGCTGGCCGCCGCCGTCTCCAATGCCGGCGGCCTCGGCATCATCACCGGGCTCACGCAGAAGACGCCGGAGCTCCTCGCCAGGGAGATCGCCCGCTGCCGTGACATGACCGACAAGCCGTTCGGTGTGAACCTCACCTTCCTGCCGACCTTTGCGGCGCCGCCTTATCCGGAATACATCGCAGCCATCGTCGAGGGCGGCATCAAGGCGGTGGAGACCGCGGGGCGCAGCCCGGAAGCATACATGCCTGCCCTGAAGGCTGCCGGCATCAAGGTCATCCACAAATGCACCTCGGTTCGCCACTCGCTGAAGGCCGAGCGCATCGGCTGCGATGCCGTCAGCGTCGACGGGTTCGAGTGCGGCGGCCACCCCGGTGAGGACGACATCCCCAACATGATCCTGCTGCCGCGCGCGGCGGAGGAGTTGAAGATCCCGTTCGTGGCGTCCGGCGGCATGGCCGATGGGCGCAGCCTCGTCGCGGCGCTGTCGCTGGGTGCATCAGGCATGAACATGGGCACGCGTTTCATCGCGACCAGGGAAGCGCCGGTTCATCAGAACGTGAAGAACGCGCTGGTGGCGGCGACCGAGCTCGACACCCGCCTGATCATGCGGGCGCTGCGCAATACCGAGCGCGTATTGAAGAACGCCAATGTCGATCGCCTGCTCGAGATCGAGCATGCCCGGGGTGACAAGCTCACGATCGACGACATCCACGACCAGGTCGCGGGCGTCTATCCCAAGATCATGCTGGATGGGCAGATGGATGCCGGCGCCTGGAGCTGCGGCATGGTCGCGGGACTCATCCACGATATCCCCTCCTGCAAGGAACTCGTGGATCGAATCATGGATGAAGCGGAACAAATCATCCGCAACCGTCTGATAGGGTTCCTGGATGGGACAGGTACGACGCGAAAGGTCGCGTGACACCGCCAAACTTCTTAACCAAGGCGGCAGTTGACCGCTGGAATTACGCGCGGCGCCTCCTAAATAGGAGCAAATTACTCCTTGACGATCAATTTCAGGAGGCGTCTGTGGTCCTGAAAAGCGTTCCCGTTGCGGTTGCCCTTGCGCTCGTGCTTGCGGTGGGCGGTTTCGCGCGCGCGGACGACTACAAGCCTGACGAATATTTTGGTCTCGATCTCTCCAAGGCGGTCCTGTCGCCGAAGCGGCTCGGGCCCGAGACGCAGTTCGCGCCGGTCGCGCTGGAGGCGAAGGGCGGCAACGAAGCACAGGCCCATGCCCAGCCCGTCGACGTGCCGAAGAAGGTTGCGGCCGAACGCGTGCACGTGTCGGAGCCGAAGATCGCTCGCACCAAGGGCACTCAGCCGCGCGGTGCAGCGCGCACCAGGCTCGCGCACCGCCACGGCAATCCGCTGGACGCGCAGGCGATGGACACGCGCATCCAGACCTGGCCGTGCCGTTCCGGCGGCATCTGCAACTGGAAGCACTGAGCCGGTCCGAGACCGTCACCTCCGCGTCGCAAAACCGTCGGCGCGGAGTCAAGGAAACGTAAGCTAGCCGTCAAACGGCGCAGGCACCTTCCGTCGCGAATCGACGAAGGTCTCCTGAATGGCAACGCTCCGCGCCCCGGGCGCATGGACTCGGCGGCAGTTCTTGGTTCGCTCCGCGTCCTCACTCGCCACCGCCTCGCTCGCAAAACCTTCCATCAGTCGCGCCGCTGACCGCCCGCAGGTCACGGGCGGGATTCAATCCGGCGACGTCTCGGACGGGGCTGCCGTGATCTGGGCCCGTTCCGACCGGCCCGCCCGGATGAGGGTGGAGTGCTCGACCGTCGAGAGCTTCAGGACGATCATTGCGTCAGCGTCGCGCGACGCTCTGCCGGATGCCGATTTCACCGCAAAGCTGCGGCTCGACGATTTGCCCGCCGGGCAGGACATCTTCTACCGCGTGCGGTTCGACGACCTCGCGACCGGTCTCGCCGGCGAAAGCCGCGTCGGCCATTTCCGCACCGCGCCGCTTGCAGGACAATCAATCTCGTTCGTATGGTCGGGCGACGTCGCAGGACAAGGCTGGGGCATCGATAGCTCGCGCGGCGGCTATCGCAGCTATCGCACCATGCTTGAGAACCGTCCGGATTTCTTCATCCACTCCGGCGATCACATCTATGCCGATTGCACGATCCCGTGCGAGCAGAAGCTGCCGAACGGTGAGATCTGGCGCAATGTCGTGACCGAGGAAAAATCGGAAGTCGCGCATACGCTGGCGCAATTCCGTGGCAACTACAAATACAACCACCTCGACGAGAACTTCCGCGCGTTCCATGCGGAGGTGCCGATGTTCGCGCAATGGGACGATCACGAGGTCACCAACGATTGGTCGCCGACCGGCAGCTACGACGACGCCGGCTATGAGGACGACGGCACGCCGCGCCTGGTCGCCCGCGCCCGTCGCGCCTTCTTCGATTTCATGCCGATCCGCAATGTCGGCGCGCGGCCGGGGCGCGTGTATCGCGAGATTCCCTACGGCCCGCTGCTCGACGTCTTCATGATCGACATGCGCAGCTATCGCGACGAAACCTGGAACAAGGGCCATGATCATCGTGGCTGGATTCTGGGTGCCGAGCAGCTCGCCTGGCTGAAGCGCGAGCTCGCCGCCTCGCGCGCGACCTGGAAGGTGATTGCGGCCGATTTGCCGATTGGCCTGATCAGTCTCGATGCCGTGGCCCTCGGCGACGGCCCGCCTGACCGGCGCGAGCACGAGATCGCCGATCTGCTCGCATCCATCAAGCGCGCCGGGGTCCGCAACATCGTCTGGCTCACCGCCGACATGCACTACACGGCTGCCCACTACTATGATCCAAACAGAGCGCAATTCAGCGATTTCGAGCCCTTCTGGGAGTTCGTCTCCGGTCCGCTGCATGCCGGCACCTGGGGGCCGGGCGAACTCGACGACACGTTTGGCCCGGTCGCGATGTATCGGAACGGCGCCAGCGAAAGCCAGGGCGAGAACCTCGCGCCCTGCTTCGGCCTGCAATTCTTCGGCCGTGTGGACATCGACGGTGGGAGCGGCGTGATGACCGTGACCTTGAAGGACGTCGGCAACCGCGACCTCTGGTCGGTCGACCTCGTGCCGCAGCCGCAGGCCCGTCCGGCCGTGGTGGCGCAGCATTCGTGAGGGGCCGCTGGTTGTCCAACCTCTCCCGCGAGCGCGGGGCAATCGCACATGGTGTGCAGGATGCAGCATCGGCAGCGGGCTCCCTGTCCCGCAAGCGTGAGAGGCGGAGCCCGCGCACGATGCGTTGATATGCGATGGCCAGCCCCGCAAGCGGCAGGGAGGCTCCTAACCCTATCTTGATTGGCCGTCACGTGCCTGTCGCGCTATGATGCCCGTTCCCGCCACCTCTTTTCCATCATCGAAGAGTCTGCTCACGCGGCATCGCCGCGTGCATCCGGCGGCTGGAATTCCTCAGGAGCCTGTTCAATGGACCATCTGAAAACACGGGGCATCAGCATGCCCAAGCTCGGCCTCGGCACCTTCCGCATGCAGGGCGATGCCTGCCGCGAAGCGGTCGAGAGCGCGCTGTCGATCGGCTATCGCCACATCGACACCGCCGAAATGTATGCCAACGAGGATGCGATCGGTGCCGCGCTCGCGACGGCCTCCGTGCCGCGCGGCGAACTGCATGTCACGACCAAGGTCTGGCACGAGAATCTCACGCCGGACGCGATCCGCCGCGCCTTCGATGCCAGCCTGACCAAGCTAAGGCTCGATCACGTCGACCTCTATCTCGTGCATTGGCCGTCGAGATCGGCGAACTGGGGCGCGGTATTCGAGGCGCTGATGAAGCTGAAGGAAGAGGGGCGGACGCGCGCGATCGGCGTCGCCAATTTCACCACGGCGCTGCTCAAGATCGCGGTCGAGGACGTCAGGGCGCCGATCGCCTGCAATCAGGTCGAATATCACGCGATGCTGGATCAATCGAAGGTGCTGGCCTATCTCAAGGCGACGTCGATCCCGCTCGTCGCCTATTGCCCGCTCGCGCAGGGACGTTTTGCGACCGATCCGGTGCTTGCCGAAATCGGCGCGAAGCACAATGCGAGCGCCGCGCAGGTCGCGCTGAAATGGCTGCTCGACCAGGATGGCGTCGCCGCGATCCCGAAGGCGTCACGCCGCGAGAGCCAGAAGGCCAATCTGGATGCGCTGAAGATCAAGCTGGACGATGCGGATCGCGAGAAGATCGCAGCGCTGCCGAAGGACAAGCGGTGCGTCAATCCCGGCTTCGCGCCGGCCTGGGATTAGGGCTCTTTACCCTCTCCCGTTGTGGCAGAGGGCGGCTTTGCGAAGCAAAGCCGGGTGAAGGGGGACTCTATGTACGGACCGCGTTTCGAGTGGCAAGAACCCCTCATCCGGCGCTTCGCGCCACCTTCTCCCATAAGGGGAAAGCAGATTGCAAGCGATGTCAGGTACTTGGTGGGACAAAGTCCCTGAGAAAAACCCACGACGGTTACGGTGATTGCGACTATTGCTATCCGCAAAGGGACAGCCCCAACTCTCCCACGCGCCAAAAGAAGAAACGCATAGGTGATACAATCAGCTTCGCACGCGAATCGGATCGGATGCGATGCTGCCCAAAATACAGAATGCGAGCGAGGTGATCGTCGGCGAACTAGCCGTTCCGGGCAATTGGATCGTCGGGAATATTGAGACCACCGGTTCGTGGCCGGTCAAATCCCAAAAGGTGATCTATCGCGGGCGAGAGATTTGGATTCTTCCGATTGCACACGATCTAGTTCCGGCAGTCGCGGCTAGGTGTCCACCCTCTGATAGCCGCGAGGATTGCGAACGACTGTTGATGAGGTTCCTGAGCGCGCTCGCTTGGGTCAATCGCACCGGAATACTGGTCAGCGGATTCGGTGGCGGCGGACTGCCAAGGCAGATGAGGCACGAGTCCAGCCTTGGCATATCGATCTGCCAAGACTTCGACCTGCAATATCTTCCTGAGCCGACCGATGACAAGGCACTGCTCGCCCTTGCATTGATGCGCGAGGGTCGCGGGCTGAATCATCCCGGATATTCCTTCCTGTCTTTCTACCGCGTTCTTGAAGTCGCGCTAGGTCAAGGCAAGAAACGGCAAATCGAATGGATCAATGATCAGATCACGCACGGCTTAGGGCATTATCCAAAAGATGCGATCGACGGTCTCCGACAACAAGGAATCGCCGACATCGGAGCACACTTGTACGAGTCGGGTCGCTGCGCCATAGCGCATGCTGCCGAGGAGCCAATTATTGACCCCGACGATCCTATCGATGCACGGCGGTTATGGACTGAACGTCCGCTCATGCTTGAACTCGCCGAACGGGCAATTGAAGAGAAGCTTGGTGTTGAGACCGCATTTACAGTCTACGACAAGCATCTCTATGAGCTTGAAGGGTTCAAGCGCGTCTTAGGCGAAGAAATTGTCGGCCACTTGGTTCGCGCCGATGATCCGCCGAATGAGCTTATGGTGGATATCCCGAATATCGGCGTTCGCATACGGAAACACGAGCCATACGCGCCGCTTTCAAATCTGACCATCAGAGAGGCGTCGAGCTGCAAGCACAAGGCCTGCCTCGTGTTTGCTCTTGGCGATGATCTCATCAGATTCCGCGTGACGCTCGACTTCGCCGAGGAGCGCCTGCACTTTAGCTTATTCCATGACATCGCCTATCGCGACGACGGCACGGCTGAAGGGGCCGAGATGTTTGCGGAAGTGTTGCGTTTCCAAGCGGATTTGCTTGGCAACGGCCAACTTCAGATCACCAACGCAGATACAGGTGAACTGCTGTCTCGGAAGGATGCCTACCTTCCCGTCAACATAATCCAGAATCCCCACGGTTCAGATGCGCTCATAGCTCGCTGGCGGTGGTTGGCACGAAAGCGGCGCCACTTAAATTCCCTCTTCGAACAAGAAATGGCGCGTTGGGCGCAGCCCTATGACATTCGAGTCACGCCGCCCTTGGGTGCGACGCCTTGAACTCCGGCGCGCGATCCGGCCTTTCTCACGCTGCCCGCACCTCGAACGCCGCAGCAGCCGCGATGCCGCGTTGAACTCGCCAAGATCAGCTTCAGGCTATCGAGTCGATATCCTCGACGTCACTTTTTCCCACAAGGGGAGAATGAGGGACACGCACAGAAAATGGCCCCGCGAGGGGCCATTTCCAGTTTGCGTTGCGCATTAGTCCCAGTGGCGATGATGACGCTTGATCACCACGACATTGTCGCGATGGTGCCAGCCGCGATGCCAGCCGTAGTCACGATGCTCGCGGAATTCGGCGCGGGCGCCGTACGGGCCGTGATGGCCGTGCTTGACGATCACAGTCTCAGCACTTGCCAGCGTCGGCGCCGCAACCGCGAGCGCACCCAGAGCGGCAACGACATAACCAAGCTTCTTCATGATGTCCTCCTCCAATCGAATGCAAATTTAAACGGCGCATTCGCATGAACGTTCCGGAGGAACGGCAAGAGAATTCTGAATGGATGTTCAGGATCAAACAATGGTTAATCGCAGCGCTGCTGCAGCGGCGTCGGCGCGCCGGTCTTGACGTATTTGCCGTCCCTGATCGTGTACTCGCCGCGTTCGCTGCGATTGTAGATCGCGCGCAGGCTGCCGTCGTTCGAAAGCATCAGCCCGAATTCGCGCGTCTGCCGAAGCGAGGGGAAGTACACCATCACATTGAGCAGGCCTTCGGCGTCGACGGTGGCGGACACCACCTCGTTCTCATCCTTGGCGTCGCCGAAGTTGCGCCCGTACATCACCCGGCCGTCCTTCCGGACCTCGTAAGTCAGCAGCGCGCCCTTGTCGCGGTCTGGTCTGACAGCACAGTCGACGGCCCACGAGCCGAGCAACCCCCACTGCTCGACCGTCGCCGCGAGCGTCTCGGCATGCGCGAGCGGCGCGAACACGATCCAGAGCACCGCGGCCGTGGCCCAGCGGCTCAAACAACGCGTCATATCCTGAAAGGCCCCGCCTCGAAGAATTCCAAAGTGTATATCCCGACGCGGTCGCGACCTCTAGGCGCGCTTCTCGACATTGGCGCTGCGCGCCGGCACGCCGAACTCATTGCGGCAGACCTCGGCGAGTACGGCGACCCCCTCCCGGATCTGCTGATGCGACGGGCTCCCAAAGCACATCCGGAGGCGTGAGCCGGCGTAAGCCTTGTTGGTCGACCACTCCGGTCCGGGATTGATCGCGACACCGGCGGCAAGCGCAGCCTTGTGGAGTTTGAGCGTATCGACCTGGTCGGGCAGCTTCAGCCAGAGGAAGATGCCGCCCTTCGGCTCCTCGAATTCGGCCGCGGTCCCGAACTGTTCGTTGAGCGCTTCCATCAGCGTATCGAGCTTGGCGCGTAGCGCTTTCGTCAGCGTCGGCACATGGCTCGCGAAATGCTGAAGGCAATAGGTGCCGAGCACCATCTGCTCCAGCGCCCCGGAGCCTGCATCCGTCTTCAGCGCCAGCATTCGCGACATCGCATCCCAGGGTGCCACGATGAAGCCGACGCGCAGCGCCGGCGCGATCGACTTCGAGAACGAGCCGATATGGATCACGCCGCCGTGCTGGCTCATCGCGTAAATCGCCGGTGGCCGTTGTCCCGACCAGACCAGATCGCTATAGCAATCGTCCTCGAAGACGGGGACGCCGTACGCGGCGGACAGTCGCAGCAACTCGGCGCGGCGCGTCTCCGGCATGATGGTGCCGGTCGGATTCTGCACGGTCGGAATGGTGTAGATGTATTTCGGCCGGATGCCGCGGTTCTTCAGCTCCGCCAGCGCCGCGGCCAGCACGTCCATGCGCATGCCGTGCTCGTCGAGGGGAACGCCGACGGCGTTGACGCCCAGCCGTGCGAGCCGGTCGAGCGAACCCTGATACGTTTCCTGCTCGACGATCACGGTGTCGCCGCGCGCCAACAGGGCGTTGTTGACGAGGTCGAGCGCCTGCAGCGAGCCGGAGACGATCATGAGGTCGTCGACCGTGCAGCTGATTCCGGCGTCGCGCTTCAGTTTTGTCACCAGGAATTCGCGGAGCGGCACGTAGCCCTGGGGCCCATGCGCCAGTCCGTAGGTGGCGAGCGAACGGCCCTCGCGTTGCAGGGCCAGCGTGGCCGCCTCGATCAGCTCATCGACCGGCACCTGCTCGGAATCGTTGTTGCCGCCGACGAAGCTGTATTTGGCGAGGCCCGTCCAGCGTGCAGAGGGGGCCGGCAGCCCTGCGGGAAACAGGGGCCCGAAATCGAAGCTGAACGTCATGGCAGCGCTCCTCGTTGTTTTTATTGGGCGGCCGGCCTGATCCGGGCCGGGCGCCGCGATCTCGATGATGTCATCATGCCAGTGTTTTGCCCGACGCGTCAAACGGAATTCGTAAAATCAGCATTCATGTCATGCGCGGCCGCTATGCCGTTGATTTTTGGATCCGGCTACTGTGCATGGGGTTGTTTTCGTGTTTCGATCTGGGCCGCGACAGCGCTCGCACGAGCTGCTTTACTTTTTGCCGACCGTCCTGGTCGGGCGTCCCTGGCTGATGAAAGCGTAATGCGCATTGGCGACGCCGCCAACCATCAAGGCCTCGACCGCCGGCTCGGCGATCTCGCCGGTGGCGGCCCAGTCGACGATGAAATTGGCCCCGGTCCCGCCGCGCACGTCATCGGTCGGAATGAAGATCGAGATGGTGGCGAGCGGCTTCACGGCGACCGGCGCCTTCAGATAGCTCTCGACCTGCTTGCCCGCGGTGTCGAAATAGGCGATGCGCCTGACCACCAGTGCTTGCGTCTCGGACGCATTGTGGACGCTCAGCGTCACCGAAAAATCGACCCGCAGCTTGCCCTGGCTCATCGCGACGCTGGAATAGGCCGGCACGTAGAAGCCGCCGGTCACGGCGAGTGGCTCATTCGGCATGGCTTGAAGCGAATCGGCAAAAGTCTGTTCGAGGTTCACTTTGGGCTGCGCGGAGGCTTGCCCGGCGAAGGCGAGCGGGCCTAGCAGCATTGCGGTGGCGAGAGCCGCATGAATGTGACGAATTGCTCGTTTGCCGCGCTGCACCCGGTCTCCAGGGTGCGGCAAAACGGACCAATCTGGCATGCACGAGCTCATTCGCGACACTCTCTGTATCCTGTCTGCCCGGATGCTGGGCCTGCTCGCCCATTCTGCCGGCAACCGCTGATCCCGCCCTACCTTATCGCCGGCCTCTGCACAGGTCCATTCGGTGCCGGCTGTGCTCGCGGCTCTCCATCAGCGCCATCGCGGGGTTCGGCCTGATCTTCATGCTGTTCATGATCGGCCTCTTCGATGCAAGCCCAAAGGCCCGTCCGACGGCGGCCGGCGGGCATATGCGGTTGCATCCAGGACACTAGCGCTTGGGCCCAAGTCCAGCTAAGGCGTCCGTCAGGCCTCCGGCCATAACCGATAGAGATTGGGACATGCCCGATACCGTCCAGGAAGTCTTGCAGGCCTTTGCCCGAGGCGAACTCGTCGTGGTGACCGACGACGATGATCGCGAGGGTGAGGGCGATCTGATCGTTGCCGCCTCATTCTGCACGGCGGAAAAGATGGCCTTCATCATCCGCCATACCTCCGGCATCGTCTGCGCGCCAATCACCACCGAGGACGCGCGCCGGCTGCGGCTCGATCCGATGGTCGCCCATAACGATTCCGCCCACACCACCGCATTCACGGTCTCGATCGACTACAAGCCTGACGGCGGCACCGGCATTTCGGCGGAAGAGCGCGCCTCCTGCTGCCGCGCTCTGTCCAATCCCAATGCCGGCGCCAACGACTTCGCCCGTCCCGGCCACATCTTCCCGCTGATCGCCAAGGATGGCGGCGTCCTGCTGCGCTCCGGCCATACCGAGGCGGCGGTCGATCTCTGCAAGCTCTCAGGGCTTCCGCCGGTCGGCGTCATCAGCGAGCTGATGAACGACGACGGCAGCGTGATGAAGGGCGAGCAGGTCGCGCAGTTCGCCGCCAGGCACAAGCTGAAGCACGTGACCATCGCCGACATGATCGCCTACCGGCAGGCGCGCGAAAAGCTGATCGAGCGGGTCGCGACGTTCACGACCGAAAGCCCGATCGGGCCGCTCCAGGGCTACGCCTACCGCTCGCCGTTCGATTCGATCGCCCATGTTGCCTTCGTCTATAACGGCGTCGGCGACGGCAAGAACGTGCTGACGCGCTTTCACAAGCCGAATATCGTCAAGGACACGTTTACCGGCCACAAGCGCATGGCGGCGGTGCTCGAGCACTTCAAGAAATCCGGTCGCGGTGTGCTGGTCTATCTGCGCGACGGCGCGGCCGGCGTGCCCGTGTCGCCGCTGCCGGACGAGACGCAGACCGAAGCCGACCGCAACCGCCAGTGGCGCGAGGTTGGCGTCGGCGCGCAGATCCTGCGCGATCTCGGCGTCACCTCGATCCGCCATCTCACCTCGTCGGTGCACGACTACAAGGGCCTTTCGGGCTTCGGCATCGAGATCGTCGCCAACGAGCAGCTCGAAAGCTGACATGCAGCGTCATTCCGGGCTCGCGCTTTGCGCGCCCTGGAATGACGAGACCAGGATGTAATTGCACTTGTTGCCGCGGCGTTTTAATTTGTCCGGCAATTTCTTGACGGAACCAGACCCGAAAGGACGTTTCATGAGCGTGCGCCCTCAGACCAAGGACAAGCCGGCTGCGGCCTCCTTCCAGTGGGACGATCCGTTCCTGCTCGACGAGCAGCTGACCGAAGACGAGCGCATGGTGCGGGACACGGCGCGCGCCTACGCCCAGGACAAGCTGCTGCCGCGGGTCACCAAAGCCTATCTGGAAGAGACGACCGACCGCGAGATCTTCAACGAGATGGGCGAGCTCGGCCTCATCGGCATCACGCTGCCTGAGGAATATGGCTGCGCCAATGCGAGCTACGTGGCTTACGGCCTCGTCGCGCGCGAGATCGAGCGGGTCGATTCCGGATATCGCTCGATGAACTCGGTGCAGTCTTCGCTGGTGATGTACCCGATCTACGCCTATGGCGACGACAGCCAGCGCAAGAAGTACCTGCCCAAGCTCGCCAGCGGCGAGTGGGTCGGCTGCTTCGGCCTGACCGAGCCCGATGCCGGCTCCGATCCGGCCGGCATGAAGACACGCGCCGAGAAAGTCTCGGATGGCTACCGCCTGACCGGCAGCAAGATGTGGATCTCGAACGCGCCGATCGCCGATGTCTTCGTGATCTGGGCCAAGTCGGCCGAGCACGACAACCAGATCCGCGGCTTCGTGCTGGAAAAGGGCATGAAGGGCCTCTCCGCCCCGAAGATTGGAAGCAAGCTCAGCTTGCGCGCTTCCATCACCGGCGAGGTCGTGATGGATGGCGTCGTGGTTCCCGAAAGCGCGCTGCTGCCCAACGTCTCCGGCCTCAAGGGTCCGTTCGGTTGCCTCAACCGCGCCCGCTACGGCATCTCCTGGGGCGCGCTCGGCGCGGCGGAGGATTGCATGCACCGCGCCCGCCAGTACACGCTCGACCGCAAGCAGTTCGGCAAGCCGCTTGCCGCGACCCAGCTGGTGCAGAAGAAGCTCGCCGACATGGAGACCGAGATCGCGCTCGGCCTTCTCGGTTCGCTGCGGGTCGGCCGCCTGATGGACGAGGGCAAGTTCGCCCCCGAGATGATCTCAATCATGAAGCGCAACAATTGCGGCAAGGCGCTCGACATCGCCCGCGTCGCGCGCGACATGCACGGCGGCAACGGCATCTCGGCCGAGTACCACGTGATGCGCCACGTCCATAATCTCGAGACTGTCAACACCTACGAGGGCACGCACGACGTCCATGCCCTGATCCTGGGCCGCGCGATCACGGGCATTCAGGCGTTTTTCTGAGCAAGCCGCCTGAGCGTGGAGTGAGATTTCAAACTGCGTCATGGCCGGGAAAAGCGCGAGCGCGTCTTCGCGCTGACGTCCCGGCCGTCCACGTCTTGGACCACGCGAAGAACCTGGATGCTCGGCACACGGCCAGGCATGACGGCGCCAGCAAGGTATGAGCAAGCCATGTCCGACAATGACGACGTCCCGTTCAACCGCAACTTTCCGCTGAAAGCCGGCGTCGTCGAGGAAGTCCGCCCCGGAGTGCGGCGGGTGCTCTGCAGCAATCCGAGCCCGTTCACCTTCACCGGCACCGTCAGCTACATCGTGGGCCAAGGCAACGTCGCGATCATCGATCCCGGTCCAGATGACGAGGCGCATGCGGCCGCGCTGCTCGATGCTGTCAGCGGCGAAACGGTGAGTCATATCTTCGTCACTCACACTCACCGCGACCACTCGCCCAACACGGCGCGGATCAAGCGGGCGACCGGCGCGCGCGTTTATGCCGAAGGCCCGCACCGCGCCTCGCGGCCGCGCTTCGAGAGCGAGAAGCACAATCCGGAATCCGGGTCTGATCGCGATTTCGTGCCCGATGTCAGGCTCGCCCATGGCGATGTGGTCGAAGGCGCCGGCTGGCGGCTCGAGGCCGTGGCCACGCCCGGTCACACCGCAAACCATCTCGCCTTCGCCTGGCCCGAGCGAAAATTCAACTTTGTCGGCGATCACGTGATGGGCTGGTCGACCTCGATCGTGGCGCCGCCCGACGGCTCGATGATCGACTACATGGACTCGCTCGATCGGCTGGCTGCGCGCGGGGAGGATCTGTATTTCTCCGGCCATGGCCCTGAAATCCCGGATGGTCCGCGCTTCGTGCGCTTTCTGATCCGTCACCGCAAGGCGCGCGAGGCCTCGATCCTGCACCGCCTCGGCAAGGGTGAGACCGACATCCCGACCATGGTCCGCGCGATCTATATCGGCATCGATCCGAGGTTGACGACGGCCGCCGGCTACTCCGTGTTGGCCCATCTGGAGGACCTGGTCGCGCGCGGAATTGTCGCGACTGACGGCGATCCCGTGATTGGCGGGACGTACCGGATGGCTTGAGGCGAGTGGCGAATAAGAGGGCTTTCACTCGCTATTCGCGACTGGCTATTCGCTATTTCTTCACCGTCTTCGCGGGCGCCTTCGGCGGCGCCACTGGCGTCTTCTTCACCGGTTTCAGCGCGTCGGCATCGGCTGCGGTGTTGAGATCGTCGATGAACTTGGTCACCCGCGCCGCGTTGCTGCCGAGGTCGCTCTCGAAATAGCGCGAGGCCGAGCGGATATCGACGCGGGAATCGTCACCATCAGGCACCACCCTGATCGAGACGTCCTCGCGAAAGCCCATGATCGGCGTGCGCGCCACCGCCTCGATGCGGCCCATGCGTCGCGGCGGCTGCGGCTCGCGTTCGTCGATAATGGTCCATTTGCGCTTGATGACGAGCCGGCGCGCGATCGCGTACGCCCGGTCGACGGGGATCTCAAGCTCGATCGGCTCGATATCGGGGTAGAAATGGCGCTGCTGCTCGGCCGAATAGAGGCCGGCATAAACGGCGGTGTTGGTGCCATCGCCGGTGCGCAGGCGCGACAGCGCGTCAAAGCGTGGAGGGTCGATCGGGTCGGTCGTAATGTCGTGGATCGGCGGCAGCTTGCGATAGAGCAGGGCTTGATACGCGGGATAGGCAAGGATCGCCCCGTCGATCAGGAAGGCGAGCAGGATGCGCGCCATGCCGCGCGAGCCGTTCTGCCAGATCGCGGCAAAGCCGGCGAGGCCGAACAGGATGGACAGTCCAGCGATCGCGAGCCCGCCAAAGAAGGTGGCCAGCGCCGGCTTCATCTCCAGGAAGTCGAAACGGACGATGATGATCGAGACCACCACCGCCACCACCGCGAACACGGCGAGATTGCGCGCCCAGTTCGCGAGGCTGGACACGGGCTCCGACTGGTAGGGAGCGGAAAACCTGCGGGCCATGCTGTTCCATCAACGATGTGAGCCGCCGGGCGAAAGCCTGACGACGGGAGCAAGCTGACCTAGCGCATTTTCCGCAGGGCTGTGAAGCGGTTTGTCCCGGTTCTGAACCGGTGAAAGTTCGGGTGGGAGCGATCGACCCAAGGGCCGCGACGAGCCACATGGGTGTGTATGGCGGTTCGAAAGCGAGGGGCTGTTCGCAATTGTGCGGCCCGAAAACGAACACGGCCCCTTGAAGGGACCGCGTGAGAGAGGTGCACCGACAGGTGCGCCTCGCTCATGTGCTCTCGATTTTCGACCAGGCCTCAGTGCGTGACCAGGGGGCAGGCCGAATCCGACAGCTTGCCGAATGCCTCCTCGCCGGACATGGTCTGCACCAGCTTGTAGTAGTCCCAGGGCTGCTTGGATTCCTCGGGCTTCTTCACCTGCATGATGTACATCTCATGCTCCATCAGTCCGTCGGCGCGGATCTTGCCGTTGCTGGTGAACATGTCGTCGATCTTCATCTTCTTGAGCTCGGCCATCACCTTGTCGGAGTTGGTGGTGCCGGCAGCCTTGACCGCGTTGAGATAGGCCATGGTGGCCGAATAGTAGCCGGCCTGGTTCATGGTGGGCTCGCGCTTGGTCTTCTCGTAGTAGCGCTTGGCGAAGGCGCGGGTCTTGTCATTGAGATCCCAGTACCAGCCGGTCGTCAGATAGAGCCCCTGCGCGGTCTTGAGCCCGAGGCTGTGAATGTCGCTGATGAAGGCGAGCAATGCGGCCGGCTTCATCGTCTTGGCGATGCCGAATTCGTCGGCGGCCTTGATCGAGTTGGTAAAGTCGTTGCCCGCATTGGCGAGGCCCAGCACCTGCGCACCCGAGTTTTGGGCCTGAAGCAGATAGCTGGAGAAGTCGGAGGTCGAAAGCGGCACGCGCACCGCGCCGACCACCTTGCCGCCATTGGCCTCGACGACGTTCGAGGCGGCTTCCTGCAACTGGGTGCCGAACGCATAGTCTGCCGTCAGGAAGAACCAGGTCTTGCCACCCTGTTTCACCATGGTCTTGGCGGTGCCATTGCCGAGCGCCGTGGTGTCGTAGACGTAGTGCACGGTGTAGGGCGTGCAGTCCTTGCCGGTCAGCGATGCGCCGGCGGCGCCGATCGCGATGAACGGGATTTTCTTCTCCTTGGCAACATTGTTCATAGCCAGGCTGACGCCGGTGTTCGAGCCGCCCAGGATCATGGTGACGCCGTCGCGGTCGGCCCATTCGCGGAATTTCTGCGCACCAAGGTCCGGCTTGTTCTGATGGTCGGTGACCATGAACTCGATCTTGTTGCCGAGGACGCTGCCACCGAAATCCTCGATTGCCATCTTGGCCGCTTCGACCCCGCCAGGGCCGATCACGTCGGCGTAGAGACCGGACATATCATCGATATCACCGATCACGACCTTGTTATCGGCCGCCTTTGCGGCGGTGATGGCCGCCATGGACGCGGCCAGCAGCCACGGCAGCATTCGCAGCGAAAATTTCATCTTGAGCGTCCCTCTTATTGGCTTGGAGTGCGGCGGCGACGTTAGGGAGCCGCCGCGGCGGCTCCAATTCGTCTTTGGTCGCGTGGCCGCAAACGAAACAGGCCCCTCCGCGATGGCAGGGGCCGAATTCGACTTTGGTATGTCTGCGGGCGTTAAGCTGCCGCGTTCGGGAAGCGGTAGTCCTTGAACTGGTCGCGCAGCGCGGTCTTCAGGATCTTGCCGGTCGCGGTGTGCGGTATGCCCTCGACGAAGGCGACATCGTCAGGCATCCACCATTTGGCGATCTTGCCGTCCATGTACTTCAGGATGTCGTCGCGCGTCGCCTGCTGGCCTTGCTTGAGCTGCACGATCAGCAGTGGACGCTCGTCCCATTTGGGGTGGAAGACGCCGATCACGGCGGCCTCCGCCACGGCCGGGTGGCCGACCGCGAGGTTCTCGAGGTCGATCGAGGAGATCCACTCGCCGCCGGACTTGATCACGTCCTTGGAGCGGTCGGTGATCCGCATGTAACCGCCCTCGTCGATGGTCGCGACGTCGCCGGTATCGAAGAAGCCTTCCTCGTCGAGGATGTTGGCATCGACACTGAAATAGGCCTTGGCGACGGCGGGGCCGGCGACCTTGAGGCGGCCAAAGGTCTTGCCGTCCCAGGGCAGCTCCTTGCCGGCATCGTCGGTGATTTTCATCTCGACTGCGAAGGGCGCATAGCCCTGCATCTGCAGGACGTCGAGACGCGCATCGCCGGTCGCGTTCTGGAACGGCGGCTTCAACGCCGAGACGCTGCCGATCGGGCTCATCTCGGTCATGCCCCAGGCGTGCCGGACGTTCGAGCCCATGTCGAGGAATGCCTTGATCATGGAGCGCGGCATCGCCGAGCCGCCGCAGATCACCATCTTCAGGTCCGGCAGCTTCAGGTTATTGGCACTCATGTGCTGGAGCAGCATCAGCCACACCGTCGGCACGCCGGCCGTGTGCGTCACCTTCTCGGTGGAGAGCAGCTCGTAGACCGAGGCGCCGTCGAGCTTGGGGCCGGGCATGACGAGCTTGGTGCCCTGCGAAGGTGCGGAGAAGGCGATGCCCCAGCTGTTGGCGTGGAACAGCGGAACCACCGGCAGCATCGTCTCCGAGGCGCTGGTGCCGAGCGCATCGACGTTGTTGGCCATCAGTGCGTGCAGCACGTTGGAGCGATGCGAATACAGCACACCCTTCGGGTCGCCCGTGGTGCCCGACGTGTAGCACATCGCGGCCGCCGTGTTCTCGTCAAAGTCCTTCCATTTGAATTTGCCGTCGGCCTCGGCGATCCAGTCCTCGTAGGCCACGACGTTCTTCAAATTGGTCTCGGGCATATGCGCCTTGTCGGTGAGGATGACGTACCGCTCGACGCTCGGCAGCTTGTCGGCGAGCTTCTCCAGCACCGGCACGAAGGTCAGGTCGACCATCACAATGCGGTCCTGCGCATGGTTGATGATCCAGGCGATCTGCTCGGGGAAAAGTCGGGGATTGATGGTATGGCAGATGGCGCCGATACCCATGATGCCGTACCAGACCTCGAGATGGCGCCAGGTGTTCCAGGCGATCGTGGCGACACGGTCGCCGAGCTTGATGCCGTCGCGGTCCAGCACCTGCGAGACCTTGAGCGCGCGCTTGTGGATTTCGGCGTAGGTGGTGCGATGGATGGGTCCCTCGACCGACCGCGTGACGACCTCCTGCTTGCCGTGAATCTTGGCGGCGTGTTCGATGATCCGGTGGCAGAGCAGGGGCCAATCTTGCATCAAACCGAGCATTCAGACGTTCCTCCGAGAAATCGCTGGGCGCATTGTCGCTCTCAGCGCAGGGCCAAAGAATTGTCATGAGTTTTAGCCTGCCGGACTTTCGCCGCAAATGGTCTTGTCGCGGCAATATGTCCGCCGGCGCGGCGATGGTTACCGCTGCGGTCGGGCTCACGCTCGTGCTCGCGGATCGGGCCGAGGCGAGAAACCATGCTGCACTGCTCGATATCTTTGGTCCTGGTGCACCACGCCGGCATAAGTCCGTTCATTTCACCAAGGTACCACTCCCAAGACCGCGCCCTGAGGAGGCTCCCAAGGCAGCGGCTGAGGCCGCGCCGGAGGCCCCCGACAAGCCTTCTCCAGACAAGCCCGCCGTCAGCAAGCCGGCGGAGGTTGCGCCGCCTCCCGAGAAGCAGCTGTCGGCCTGTCGATCGGCGCTGACCGAAGACATCGCGATCGCGCCTTCCATTCCCGATATCCGCGGCCCAGGCGCCTGCGGCGGTGTGGATCTGGTGCGGCTGGAGGCGATCGTGCTGCCGGACAAGCGCAGGGTCGCGGTCAAGCCGGCCGCGATCCTGCGCTGCACGATGGCCTCGGCGATCGCGGATTGGGTGCGTACCGACATGGTGCCGCTGGCCACAAGCCTCGGCTCGACCATCACCGAACTCGACAATTTCGATAGCTTCGAGTGCCGCGGCCGCAACCGCGTCGTCGGCGCGATGCTGTCCGAGCACGGCAAGGCCAATGCACTCGACGTCCGTTCGCTGAAACTAGCCAACGGGCAGTCGATCGGTCTGACTGACCGCACCGTATCGCGCGATGTGCGCGAGCGCGTGCTGCATTCGGTCTGCTCGCGTTTTTCCACGGTGCTAGGGCCCGGCTCGGACTGGTACCACGAGGACCACATCCATCTCGATCTCGCGCAGCGCCGCAACGACTACCGGATCTGCCAGTGGAACGTCTGGGATCCCTTGCCCCAGGTTGCCCCCCTCCTGCCGGCCGAGCGCCCCGAGGAGGCCCCGCCGCGCGAGGTCGCAGCAAAATCCGAGGGCAGCAAGGATGGAGCCGACGATCGGGACAGCACCAACCCTGCTGCGCCGGCGGACAAACCGGCAGCCGAGTCCGGCAGGAGCAAGCCGACAGCAAAAAGGCGCCGGTAAACCGGCGCTTTTCAAAAATCTTTTGATCAGCCGAAGGTTAGTTCGGCGTCGGAACACCGCCGCCCTGGAGCGCGAGACGCGAATTATAGGGCGAGTCGCCGTGCTTCGGCTCCAGCACCACGACGATGGTGCCGATCTTGACGCGGTTATAGAGGTCGATCGCGTCCTCGTTGGTCAGGCGGATGCAGCCCGAGGAGATCGAGGCGCCGATATATTCAGGCTGGTTGGTGCCGTGAATGCGGAACAGCGTGTCCTTGCCGCCCGAGTACAGGTACATCGCGCGCGAGCCCATCGGATTGTCCGGACCGGGGGCGACGTAGGTCGGAACGCCGAGGCGCGAGATCTCGCCCGGGGTCGGGTGCCACGCCGGCCATTCGGTCATGCTGCCGACCTTGGCAATGCCGGACCAGGCCATGGCCTCTTCGCCGACGGTGATGCCGTAGCGGATCGCCTTGCCGCCATCCATGACGTAATAGAGGTAGTGGTTGTCGGAATCGACCACGATCGAGCCCGGCGACTCCTTGCGGTGGTAGTCAACGATGGCACGACGGAAAGGCTCTGCGACCGGCGTATTCTCGTACCGGATCTTGGCAAGGAGTTCCTTGTCCTTCGGCTTGAAATTCTGAGTGTTGGTGGCTTCGTAATGCGTGGCCTGCATGCAGCCCGACAGCATGAAGCCGGCAGCCAAAACTCCCAACATAACCTTCAGCGACGACATGGTTTGGTTCCAATCAAGACAATACCGCGCAGGTCCTCAAGCGTAGCGCCAAGGCCTTCGACTCCGTTGATTTCATTATCTTTGAAATCTGCCACAATTCCAGCATTTAGGGGCTTATCCCGCGCTGCGAGACCCAACCTGTGGCTTTTTTGCCGCAAGTTTTGCGTCTTTAGGCGGCCTTTTTGGCGCGAAAAGCACAGCTGTCGATTCCGTGCCACAGTTACGCCGCTTTGTCGCCACAAATGCAGCCGCCCCGTTAATGTGCTTGTCATCATGAACTTGTCAGAATCGCGCTAAGGGGCTGTCATTCTGTCGCAGGCGCTCTCCTGGAGTTGTTCATGTTTTCTGTGTTCGTTCCCTCCGACTCCTCCCTGAAGAAGGCCGTCGTCGACGATCTCGAGGCCGTGCCTGATCACGCCGTGTGGGTTGATCTGGTCAACCCGACCGCGGCCGAGGACAAGGCTGTGGAGCGCCTCCTGGGCATTGCGATCCCGACCCGGGAGGACATGCAGGAAATCGAGATCTCCAGCCGCCTCTATATCGAGAACAGCGCGCGCTACATGACCGCGACGCTGATGTGCCACTCCGATACCGACATGCCCCGCACCACGGCGGTGACCTTCATCCTCGGCGACCACCGCCTGGTCACGGTGCGCTACGACCAGCCCAAGCCGTTCGCCCTGGTCGAAAACAAGCTGGCGCGGTCCTGCACCCCCGCGATCACAGGCGAGATGGTGCTGATGGAGCTCCTGGATGCCGTAATCGACCGCTGCGCCGATATTCTCGAACGCTGCGGCATGGAGATCGACCAGGTCAGCCACGACATCTTCGAGCCCGAGAGCGAGCGGCACGGCCACGCCAAGCAATACTCGCAGATCCTGATCTCGATCGGCCGCAAGGGCGATCTGACCTCCAAGGTTCGCGAGAGCCTGGTCTCGATCGGCCGCGTCGTCACCTTCCTCTCCGCGGTCGTGGAGGGCGTGAAATGGTCCAAGGACATGCGCGAGCAGCTCAAGACCATGCAGCGCGACGTCGCTTCCCTGACCGACCACGCCTCCTATCTCTCCAGCAAGATCACCTTCGTGCTCGACGCCATGCTCGGCGTCGTCAATCTCGAGCAGAACAACATCATCAAGCTGTTTTCGGTCATGGCTGTTGTCCTGATGCCCCCGACGCTGATCGCCTCGATCTACGGCATGAACTTCAAGTCGATGCCGGAGCTGGAATGGGCGCACGGCTATCCGTTCGCGCTGGTGCTGATGGTGTTTGCCGCGATCGTCCCGTACTGGATCTTCAAGTGGAAGAAGTGGCTGTGAGCGTGCGCTTTCGAAAATAGTGAGCGAGACCTTACGCCGGTTGCAGAGACAGGGCGGATGGTGTCGCAGAATAGATCGTCATTGCGGCTGCGCCGTGATGTGTGGGCCGTGCCCCAATTCCTCCGGTAAAATTTGAGCGGTGGGCTGAACGTTTGCGCGAAACTTGTCTGCGATAAGCAGCCGGTTAGCCGCGAGGAACAGCCATGGTTGAAAAACAAATAACGACGCCCCGCAACGTCATTGATCTGACGAGCTATCGCCAGCTCATGGCGAGCGGCAAGGCGCCGTCGTTGTCGACGCGCATGTGCCGGCACTGTGGTGCGCCGCTGCTCGATGGCGAGAGCGATGACGACTGTTCGACGGCATTCAACGAAGCTGCACCACGGTTGCGCGACCGGTCGCGTCGCATTCGCCTGGATTGAGCAGCGGAAGGAACGGCAGGCGATCCAGTGTTGCGGCGGCGTTCTCTGGATGGCCTGGCTTCCCCGACCACGTCACCATTCGTCATTGCGAGTAGCGAGAAGCAATCCAGACTGTCTCCGTTGAGGCCGTCTGGATTGCTTCGCTTCGCTCGCAGTGACCAGACCCTAGACGTGCTGGCCGCCGTTGATGTGGATCTCGGCGCCGTTCACGTAGGAGCTGGTGTCCGTGCACAGCACGTAGATGATCTTGGCGACCTCGTCGGGCGTACCAAGGCGGTGCATCGGAATCTGCTGGTCGACGATCTTCTCGGTGCCCGGCGACAGGATGGAGGTATCGATCTCGCCCGGCGCGATCGCGTTGACGCGGACACCGATGCGGCCGAAGTCCGAGGCCATCTCGCGCGTCAGCGATGCGAGCGCGGCCTTCGAGGTTGCATACGCCGCGCCCGCGAAGGGATGCACGCGCGAGCCCGCGATCGAGGTGACGTTCACGACCGAGCCCTTGGCCGCCTTCAATTCATCGATCAATCCGCGCGCGATCATGATTGGCGCGAAGAAGTTGACGTGGAAGACATGCGTCCAGGTATCGAGATCGGTGTCGACGGAACCGAGCCTTGAGCCGCCGGGACCTTTCGGCGAGATCGCGGCGTTGTTGACCAGCGCGTGCAACATGCCGCCTTCGAGCCGGTTGCGGATGTCGGAGATCGCGCGAGCGGTGTCGGCGGGGTTGCCGAGGTCGACCTGGATGTGGTCCTCGGGGCCTGCATCCCACGGGCAATCCTCCGGGAACGGATGCCGCGAGCAGGTGATGACGCGCCAGCCCGCCGACGAGAAGCGGATCACCGTGGCGTGGCCGATACCGCGGCTCGCTCCGGTCAGGAGCAGCGTGCGGCGCGGCGCATTGGACGAATGCGGCATGGACATCTTTCAGGTCGGCCCAAAGATCAAGATGAGGATCGAGAGAAGGCGCTAGGGATACATCCGTGTCTTGGACCATTTCTGGCCGGCCGCGTCACGACGAAATTCGATGCGGTCGTGCAGGCGGAATGGGCGGTCGTGCCAGAACTCGATGCGCGAAGGCACAATACGCCAGCCGCTCCAGCCCGGCGGCCGCGGCACCTCGCCGATCACGTGCCTGGCCGCGACCTTGGCGATGGCCTGCTCGAAGGCGAAACGGCTCTCCAGCTCTTGCGACTGCTTGCTGGCCCAGGCGCCGATCTGTGCCTGCTTTGGGCGCGTCGCGAAATAGGCGTCGGCCTCGGCATCGGTCACCGGCGTCACGTTGCCGCGGATGCGGACCTGACGGCGCAGCGACTTCCAGTGAAACAGTAACGCTGCCTTAGGGTTTGCGGCGAGTTCGCGGCCCTTCTGGCTCGCGATGTGGCTGTAGAAGACGAAACCCCCGGTATCGAAGCCTTTCATCAGCACCATGCGTACGTCAGGCAGGCCCTCCGGATCGACGGTTGCGAGCGCCATTGCGTTGGGATCGTTCGGCTCGCTCTTGATCGCCTCGTTCAGCCAGGCCTCGAACAGCGCGAACGGCTCGTCGGCGGCGGTAAAATCACCGGATGTTAAGGGTGTCTGGTGTTTCATCGAGGTCGTGTCGGTCATGCCTGGAGTCCGAATTGCGTCCCGCGGCCCAAAGCGCGCTGTTGTCGGCTACTGCCCTATATAGGGCATGGGAACGCGTTGGCCTATCGGCGATGCGGCTTTCGAGCCTCGCCATGGCGATGATTCTGGTCGGGCTCGGCGCCGGCGGCTGCAGCCTGTCCCGCCCGGACATCAATGCCTACGCCAAGACCGACGGCAACGACCTCACCGGCTCGATCTCGCGACGGGCGAAGGATGCTCCGCCAACCGAGAGCGATCTCGCCTTCGCCCGCAACGCCGCATCGGACGTGCTGAGCATGGGCGACAAGGACGCCAGCCAGCACTGGGAGAATCCGGAAACCGGCGCGCGCGGTTCGGTGACGCCGATCGCGCAGTCCTATGCCGCCGAGGACGGTCGCAGGTGCCGCGACTTCCTGGCGAGCTACGTCAACGGCAACACCGAAAGCTGGCTCGAGGGCGCGGGCTGCCAAAGCAGCCATGGCCGTTGGGAGATTCATACGCTAAAGCCGTGGCGCAGCTAGGATTCGGCTCGACTGACTAGTTGCAAAAATACCACTCAAACCCCACATTGATCGCAGGTGGGGCGGCGAGCCCTTTGAACAATTCGATTTCTTGAAGGAGACGTGACGGATGCGCGACCCCTATGAGGTCTTGGGGGTGCCGCGGAGCGCGAACGCTGCCGCGATCAAGAGCGCCTATCGCAAGCTGGCCAAGAAGCATCATCCCGACAGTAACAAGGGTGATCCCAAGGCCGCAGAGCGCTTCTCCGAGATCAATTCGGCCAACGAGATCATCGGCGACGAGGACAAGCGCAAGCAGTTCGATCGCGGCGAGATCGACGCCGAGGGCAAGCCGCGCTTCCAGGGCTTTCCGGGCGGCGGGCCGCGCGGACGTGCGGGTCCCGGCGGGTTCGAAAGCTACAGTTTCCGTGGCGGCGGCGCGGGCCCCGGCCAGGGCGCGGGCGCGTTCGAGGATATCCTCAACAGCATGTTCGGCGGCGGGATGCGCGGTGCACGGCCCGGGGCCGGCGGCGCCCAGTTCGAATTCGATACCGGCGGGATCGGTCTCGATCTCGACGTCAACGTCGCGATGTCCGTCACGCTGGAAGAGTCGGTCAAGGGCGGCGAGAAGCGCGTCCGGTTGCCGAATGGCAAGGAACTGAACGTCAAGATTCCGGCCGGCGTCATCGAGGGTCAGCAGATCCGGTTGCGGGGGCAGGGCGAGACCGCACAGGGCCATCCGCCCGGCGATCTCCTGATCACCATCGGCATCGCGCCGCACCCGTTCTTCAAGGTCGAGGGCGCCGATCTCAGGATCGAGCTGCCGGTCACGCTCTACGAGGCCGTCCTCGGGGCCAAGGTCCGCGTGCCTACGCTCGGCAATGCGGTGGAACTGTCGGTCCCGAAAAATACCTCCAGCGGCCGGACCTTCCGCCTCAAAGGTAAGGGCTTGCCGAAATCCGGCGGAACCGGGGATCTTTTTGTCACCGTCAGGATTATGCTACCGGACGGGAACGACGCCGAGCTTGAAGCATTGATGGAGAAGTGGCGGAACCAGCACCCCTACAATCCACGTAGCGGGCTTGGCTAGAGATCGACCCAAGGGGTTCTCCTAAAGGCCTACGGCATCATCCGGGACATGATGCTGATCATATGCCTGAAGCGTGGTAGCGCTTCATGTACTCGACCTATCGGCTGTCCGGCGGGGCCGCCGACAAAAAGGTGCGGCCTCGAGAGGGGGACCAGCGCGGTACCAAAAACCCCAATCGAGGCCGCCCGCGTCGATCGGCGGATCGAACGCCACTCATATCGCGTGAGCACCCGGTGCGATAATGAGACGCATACATGTCTTGATTCCAAATTTTCGATGACGGAATCAGGGCATTGCGCTTGCGCAGTTGTCTAGCCGCCGTTCTTCTCGGCTTGGTCGTACACGGACTGCGCCACCTTGGTCAGCCGATCGCGATCGGTGCCGCCAGTGACGACATAGCCGACGCCGCGATCCGCCCAGAACAGCGATCCGTCCTTGTCCTCCCTGGCATAGCGCATCTGGGTGGCACCGCTCTCGGTCTTGGCGGTGTAGATCGTAAAGCGCTCGCCGGAGGGACCCTCATACATCAGGAACGACGCCGGGCCGCTCGGCCCCGGCAGCAGCCGGCCGCCGACGAGCTTCAACCCGCTCGCCTCGAGGTTCGGTGCGAACACTGTCCAGCCGCACCGCTTGGTCAGCCAGGCCTGGAGATGGTCGCGCTCATTGCCGGGCACCTCGACGGGGTGGCGGACCTCCACGACATACAGGCGGTGAGCGTCGAGCGCGTCCTCCGTGAAGCTCTGAAAGGTCGATGGGGCGGCCTTGACGCCATGCGCGACCCAGCCGGCCGTGCCGCCGGCGACGAAAGCGACGAGCACGGCGGCTGCGGCGCGGTAGAACCATTGCCGGGGACGGCGCTCCAGCCGTTCCAGCTCAAGCCGGACTGGTACCGGCTCCTGGGCCACGCTGTCGTAGCGCGCGTGCAGCATCTCGGCCATGGCGCGCCATGACTGCACCCGCTCGGCATCCTCGGGATGGGCGGCGAGCCAGGCCTCGACGTCTGCGCGGCGCTCGGCCGGCAGCTCGCCGTCGACATAGGCGTGGAGTTCGTCCTCGGTCACTGAAATTCGTTGGTCGTTCATATCGGTCGTCTCTGGCTCTGCGGCCCAAAATATTCCACGCGGTTCGACTGCGCTGCTTCTCGCTTCGCGCAGCGCATGCGGCGTGCGCGGCGCATCAATCCTGCCATCATTTCACCCGCCTGAGTGCGGGGCGCTCACCCTCCAGAGAGGCTTTGACGTGGGCGCGGGCGCGCGCCAGGCGCGACATGACCGTGCCGATCGGCACGGCCTGGATGTCGGCGACCTCGCGGTAGCTCATGCCTTCCAGCATCACCAGCAGCAGCACCGAGCGTTGCTCCTCGACCAGGGTCGAGAGTGCCCGTTCGATATCGCGTCCTTCGGCCTCCGTCCCGCTGGCATCCGGATTGTTCTCCGTCAGCTGCATGAATTGCGGGCGCCTTGCCAGCGAGCGCCGCCGGTTCTTGTTGAGGTTGGTCAGGATCGTGTAGAGCCAGCTCCTGACGTCGCCTCCGAGAAACAATCGCTCCGAGCGCAATGCGCGCACCAGCGTGTCCTGCACCAGATCGTCGGCCGCATCCGCGTCGCGCGTGAGCGCGCGGGCGTAACGGCGCAACGCCGGGATCATGGCTTCCACGCTCTGGCGAAACGCACTCATTGCCTTGATGACGTCCTTCACATCAGGCGCGAGCGCCCATAGCGATCATAACACCCGAACGGAACGCCTATTCCGGCGCTGGAAACAGCGTTAACGCCGCGTATTAGGACTGTACCGCAGGGGAGGGCTGGTGTACCTCCAAACCTCGATCCAGCTCGACGGGACATGAAGAAATGGCGCAGAATTCAGGTCTGATGCAGGGCAAGCGCGGGGTCATCCTCGGCGTTGCCAACAACCGCTCGATCGCCTGGGGCATCGCCAAGGCATGCCAGGCGGCCGGCGCCGAGATCGCGCTCACCTATCAGGGCGATGCGCTGAAGAAGCGCGTCGAGCCGCTGGCCGCCGAGCTCGGCGCGCTCATGCTCGGCCATTGCGACGTCACCGATGCCGCGACCATCGATGCGGTGTTCGACGTGGTGAAGGAGAAATGGGGCAAGATCGATTTCGTCGTGCACGCGATCGCGTTCGCCGACAAGGATCAGCTCGAGGGCCGCTACGTCGACACCACCGCCGACAATTTCTCCAAGTCGATGCTGATCTCCTGCTACTCGCTGACTGCGGTGGCGCAGCGTGCCGAGAAGCTGATGCCCGACGGCGGCTCCATCATCACGCTGAGCTATTACGGTTCCGAGAAGTGGATGCCGAACTACAACGTCATGGGCGTTGCCAAGGCGGCGCTGGAGGCGAGCGTTCGCTATCTGGCCGCCGATCTCGGCGAGAAGGCGATCCGCGTCAACGCGATCTCGGCGGGCCCGATCAAGACGCTGGCGTTCGCCGGCATCGCGGATTCACGCCTTCTGCTCAAATACAACGAGGTGAACGCGCCGCTGCGCCGCAACGTGACGATCGAGGAGGTCGGTGACAGTTCGCTGTATTTCTTGTCCGACCTGTCGCGCGGCGTCACCGGCGAAGTGCACCACGTCGATGCCGGCTACCACGTGCTCGGCATGAAGCGGCCCGACGCGCCTGATGTCTCGCTCGGCGGCAAGGACTGACCGCCACCGGCAATGCCCGTGCCCACGATCTATTATCTTCGCCACGGCGAGACCGAGTGGAATGCGCTCGGACGGCTCCAGGGCACCAGGGACGTTCCGCTGAACGCGCGCGGCCGCGGCCAGGCCTTGCAGGCAGGCGTCATTCTGGCCGATCTCCTCGAGCGCGACGGCCGCGACAAGGCGGCGCTGCGCTATGTGTCGAGCCCGCTCGGCCGTGCGCGCCAAACCATGGAGCTCGCGCGCAGCAAGCTCGAATTGCCAGCGACCGATTATATGCTGGACGATCGCCTGCGCGAGATCGGCTACGGCGTCTGGGAAGGGCTGACGCTCGCCGAGAGCGAAGCGAAGGATCCCGAGATCTACGCGAGACGTCTGGCCGATAAATGGACGGTGGGTCCTGCGGGGGCGGAGACCTATGCCGACGTCCAGGTCCGCGTCCGCGCCTGGTACGACGAAATCCGGACCGACACCGTCGCGGTCGCCCATGGCGGCACCTGCCGGGCCCTGATGGTCTCGCTCGGCCTCGAGACGCCGGCCAGCGCCGCCGAGCTCTACATCGAGCAGGGCGTCGTCTACGTGTTCCGTGACGGCCGGCTGGAGAAGTTCAGCCAGGTCAATTGGCCGTCATGCTAGGGGTTGAACGCCGTGTTTCCCGGCGCTACCACAAATCAGAACTGACTTACGAGCCAGCGAGCAGCAATGTCCTTCAACACCTTCGGCCACATGTTCCGCGTCACCACCTTTGGCGAGAGCCATGGCGTGGCGATTGGCTGCGTGGTCGACGGCTGCCCGCCGATGATCCCGCTCACCGAGGCCGACATTCAGCGGGACCTTGATCGCCGCAAGCCGGGCCAGTCGCGCTTCACGACCCAACGCCAGGAGCCGGACCAGGTCAAGATCCTGTCTGGCGTGATGGCGCATCCGGAGACCGGGGTGCAGGTGACCACGGGCACGCCGATCGGGCTTCTGATCGAGAACACCGACCAGCGCTCGAAGGACTATTCGGAGATCAAGGACAAGTTTCGCCCCGGTCACGCCGACTTCACCTATGAGGCGAAGTACGGCCTGCGCGACTTTCGCGGCGGCGGTCGTTCCTCGGCGCGCGAGACGGCGATGCGCGTCGCGGCCGGTGCGATCGCGCGAAAGGTGCTGCCCGATGTGAAGGTGCGCGGTGCACTGGTGCAGATCGGCCCGCACAAGATCGACCGCGCGAAGTGGGACTGGGACGAGATTGCGAACAATCCTTTCTTCTGTCCTGACAAGGACAAGGCGGCTTTCTTCGAGACCTATCTCGACGGCATCCGCAAGAGCGGTTCCTCGATCGGCGCGGTGCTCGAGATCGTCGCCGAGGGGGTGCCGGCAGGACTTGGCGCGCCGATCTATGCGAAGCTCGATTCCGATCTGGCGGGCGCGATGATGTCCATCAACGCGGTGAAGGGCGTCGAGATCGGCGCCGGCTTTGGCGCCGCCGAGCTCACCGGCGAAGAGAACGCCGACGAGATGCGCACCGGCAATGACGGCACGCGCTTCCTGTCCAATCACGCCGGCGGCGTTCTGGGCGGCATCTCCACGGGACAGCCGATCGTGGTGCGTTTCGCGGTGAAGCCGACCTCGTCGATCCTGCAGCCGCGCCTCACCGTCGATCGCAAGGGCGCCGATACCGAGATCTTCACCAAGGGCCGTCACGACCCCTGCGTCGGCATCCGCGCCGTCCCCGTCGGCGAAGCCATGATGGCCTGCGTGCTGGCCGACCACTTTTTGCGGGACCGCGGGCAGATCGGGCGGTAGCGCATGATCCGCCATGTCATTGAAAGCTCCGGCCGGAGCAACGACCCATCAGCGTCTTGAGAGGTGCGGCTATTCCTCCGGCTCCGTCGTGAACAACAGCGGATAGCCTTTGGTGCGGGCGGCGTCGGTGGCGCGGGTGGCCTTGGTCTCGGCGACGTCCCTGGTGAACACGGCGACGACGCAGGCCCCTAGCTTGTGCGCGGTGATCATGACCTTGTAGGCTTGGTCCTCGGTCATGCGGAATTCCGCCTTGAGGATCATCGTGACGAACTCACGCGGCGTGTAGTCGTCGTTGATCAGGATGACCTTGTGCAGCTTCGGCCGCTCGACCTTGGTCCTGGTCCGCGTCTTGGGTGTGGTGACGGTGTCGTTCATTCCGCCTCCTTGATACGGCGGGGCTCGGTTCCGGGCCGAAGCGATCAGCTCACGGCCCTCGTACCATATTGCAGGACCTTCACCTTCTCCAAGGTGATCAGCCCGCTCGACATCATGCCATCCAGGATGGGCAGGAATGCGTTGATGTTGTCTTCGCTGTCCACGATCTCGATCAGGAGCGGCAGATCCTCCGAGAGCCGCAGGATTTTCGAGGTGTGAAGCCGGCTCGACTTGCCGAAGCCCATGGGACCGCGCAGCACGGTGGCACCGGCGAGATGCCGCTCGCGCGCCGTTGTCACGATGGCTTCATAGAGCGGCCTGCCGCCGTAATGGTCGCTCTCGCCGATGAAGATCCGGAGCGAAAGAGCCTGATTGGGGATTTGCATGGTCAGCTCCTCGTCAAGCGATTGTAGCGATTGGCCATCATATGCCCCGCCCATACCGACACCAGCCAGCAGACGACGGACGCGGCGATATAGGCGAGGGCAGTATATTTCATGCCGCCATGGAATAGGCGGAAGGTCTCGAGGCTGAAGGTCGAGAAGGTGGTGTAGCCACCGCAGAAGCCGGTCATCACGAACTGCCGGTGCTCCGGCCTTGCCAGCACGCGGCCGTCGGGGCCGGTCAGCGTCGCGTAGAACCCGATGACGAGCGAGCCCGTCGCGTTGATGAACAGCGTCGCGAATGGGAAGCCGGGGCCGGTATCGAGGGCAAGCCCGACCAGATAGCGCGTCAGCCCGCCGACGATACTGCCGGCAGAGACCCAGGCATAGAGGATTGCGGTACGCCAGCGGTCGGCGGAGGAGGGCTTCATTTGCCTCTATCCCCCGAGACTGTCTGCAAGGAGGAAACCGCAGCTCACCGCCGCGAGGCACAGTCCAACCGAGAATACGACATTGCCGAGCGCGTGAAGCGGCTCGCCGTTGCGCGCCAGGGTCAGCGTCTGCAGGCTGAACGAGGATACCGTGGTGTAGCAGCCGAGGAAGCCGGTCACCGCGAACAGCCACGGATTGGGCGAGGCGAATACAGAGCCGGGATGTGTCGCCAGCGCGCCGAAAATACCGATCAGGAAGGCGCCGCTGACATTGATCGTCATGGTACCCCAGGGAAACGTCTCGCCCAGCCGCCGCGCGATCGCGCCGGAGACGAAATAGCGGGCGCAGCCGCCCAGCACGCTGCCGATCACGATGGCGATCACCCCGCTCAGCACGATGAATGGTCTCCCGTCATGACTTGTTCTCCATCGCCAGCCCGTTGCCGACGGTAAGCAGTCCCGCCAATGCCGCCAGCACGAAGCCGAGCCCGGCGAGAAACGTGCCCGCCGGACCAAAGGCATCCCATAGCGCGCCGGCGATCACGCTCGCGGCCAGCATTGCAAGGCCAGTGGACAGATTGAAATAGCCGAACGCGGTGCCGCGCAGCGCCGACGGTGCAGTATCGGCGACGAGTGCCGAGAGCAAGCCCTGCGTCAGTCCCATGTGCAGGCCCCACAGGATGACGCCGAGGGCGAGGCCGGGGAGATGAGGCAGCAGCGCCAGCGCGAGGTCGGCGCCGGCAAGACAGACGAGGCCTAGCTGTGGAGCCTCAAGAGGTTGTCCTCAGTCAGACCGAGGCGGCTGATCGGGGTTTGTGACTTTATACCACCATGAGGCCGGTGCCAGTTGTATCGATGCAGCCAGATCGGCAGCTCTTGGGCGCGGCGATTGGAGGTTGGATAGGCTTTGGCATAAGCCCATTCCCGTAGTGCGGTTTGGATGAAGCGCTCTGCCTTGCCATTCGTTCTCGGCGTGTAGGGTTTGGTGCGGATGTGCTTGATGCCCAGGTCGCGGCACGCCTCGCCGAAGGCGTGAGATCGGTAGCAACCGCCATTGTCGGTCATGACGCGCGTGACGGTGACCCCAAGGCCTCCATAATAAGCCACAGCCGCCTTGAGAAAAGACACCGCGCTGTCCACCGTCTCGTCCGGTTTGATCTCCGAGAAAGCGACGCGGGAATGGTCGTCAATGCAGACGTGGACGAACTCCCAGCCGACGCCTCGGCTCCTGTTTGGACCACTTGAATCGCCGGTGATGCGATGACCAACCCGCTCGAAACGCCCCAGCTTTTTGATGTCGATGTGAATGATCTCGCCTGGAGACTCACGCTCATAACGGCGCTCCGGCTCGGCCGGTTCAAGATCGCGGATCCGGTTCAAGCCCAAACGACGAAGCACTCGGCTGACCGTGGCTGGCGACACCTTGACCTCGATTGCGATTTGCTGGCCGGTGTGGCGCTGCCGGCGCAAGGCCTCGATGGCGGTGCACGTGGCCGGCAGGGTTTGGCTCGGCGATGAATGAGGTCGAGACGAGCGGTCGAGCAAGCCAGCCACACCGTTCTCGCGGAAGCGCTTGACCCATTTGGCGACCGTCTTCGGCGTCGTGTTGAAAAGGTCAGCCGCGCCGGCCTGGCTCAACCCACCCTCGACCACGCTTCGCACCATCGCCTCTCGACCTTTGGGCGTCAAAGGCGCATTCTTGTGGACGTTCATCTGGTCTCTCCTTGGAACACTGAAGCTTCGCAACCTCAGCTTCCTCGGTTCAGACCAGATGGACAACCTCTTGAGAGACCACACCTAGCGCGAGCAGGGCGGTCCGGTTGATGCGGTCCGACAGCACGCCCGCCGGATAGGCCGAGAGCGCGTAGGTGACGTTCATCAGCACCAGCACCGCCGGCACCCACATCGCATTGAGGCCGATGTTCTGCGCGCGCAGGATCAGGAAGGCTTCGCTGAAACGAGCGAGCGTGAAGACGACGCCCACCGCGACGACGCGCCAGTAGACGGGCCCGAGTTGCCGCATCGCGGCGGTGTTGAGCGGGTTCTTCGCAGGCTCTCGGTCCGCGTCCGGCTCCGGCTCGCTCACGGCGAACGCGATCAGTCCGAAGGACAGGAACGCGGGCAGCACGGCCACCCAGAACACGGTCGCAAAATGATCCGACGTCCACCACATCAGGCCGATCGCGGCGAGCGGCCCAATGAAGGCCCCGATCGTGTCGAGCGACTGTCGCAGGCCGAAGCTCGCGCCGCGCAGGCCGGCAGGGGATATATCGGCGATCAGCGCATCGCGGGGTGCGCCACGAATGCCCTTGCCGACGCGATCGATGAAACGCGCCGCGACCAGCCAGCCGACGCTGGGGGCCAGCGGGAACAGCGGCTTCGTCGCCGCGGCCAGTCCGTAGCCGAGCGCGGCGAGCAGCTTGCGGCGGCCCAGCCGGTCCGACAGCGCTCCGGAGAAGATCTTCGTGATCGAGGCGGTCGCCTCCGCGACGCCCTCGATGAAGCCGACGGCCAGGGTGGAGGCCCCGAGCACGGTGACGAGATAGACCGGCAGCAGCGCGTGGATCATCTCGGAAGAGATGTCCATCAGCATCGAGACGAGGCCGAGCACCCAGATTGCTCTGGGCAGCCCCGCGCGCGCAGCATTCGATGTGGTCGTCACGTTCGCAGACTTCTCCTTCGCCTACGCTTTCAGGCAACAAAAAACCCGCCAGCTGCGGGTTTGTCCATGCTCCCGCCAAAGAGAGGCCGATGGCCTCACCTCGAGCAGGAGTCATCAGCCCATCACAGTCATTCGACCGCCGGGCGGTTATCGGGGGACTCCATCCCCATCTGTGTCGTCAACGTAGCATGGAATTGGCGGGGAATAAATGGCGGGGGATCTGTCTCCGCATGTCGTTCGGATCGATGCGGCGTATCGCGGGCAATGACGGTGCTCGTGTTTTGCCCGCATATTTCCGCGTCATCGCTATGGCCAAACGACGGGCAACGTGCGGCAGTGATGCACTCGAATGTGAAGCAAGGGCGATCTTCGCGCTTTGCGGCAAGGCGTTTGCATGTCACCATCGCGTCATACGACGGGAGACTGCGATGCGGTTGCTGTTCTCGATCGGGGCTGTGCTGGTGGCCGGCATGCTTGCCGGAGGGGACGTCGCGGGCGTCGCGGCACCAAGTCCCAAACTTGAACCGCCGAAATTCGAACCGCCAATACAGCCGCGACAGGCGGCCGACCGTGATGCGCAAGCGGTCGATATCGAGCTGATCCTCGCGGTCGACGTCTCCTACTCCATGGACATGGATGAGCTTGCGGTCCAGCGCGAGGGTTACGCGCAGGCGATCCAGTCCAAGGAATTCTTGCAGGCGCTGAAGGCCGGGCCCACCGGCAGGATCGCGGTGACCTATTTCGAATGGGCCGCATCCAGCGACCAGAAGATCATCATCCCCTGGCGGCTCATCGACGGGCCGGAGAGCGCGGACGCGGTTGCCGGTGAGATCTTGAAGACGCCGATCCGCCGCGCCTCGCGCACCTCGATATCAGGTGCGATCGGATTTGCGATGCCGCTGTTCGACGAGGATCCCTATCACGGGCTCCGCCGCGTCATCGACATTTCAGGCGATGGCCCCAACAACAGTGGCGGTCCGGTCACCGTCGCACGCGATCTCGCGATCGAGAAGGGCATCATCATCAACGGTCTGCCGATCATGGTGAAGGAGCCGTCCTATTCGACCATGGATATCGACAATCTCGACTACTACTACGAGGATTGCGTCATCGGCGGTCCCGGCTCCTTCGTGATTCCGATCAAGGATCGCGAGAAGTTCAAGGAGGCGATCCGCACCAAGCTGCTGATGGAGGTTGCCGGGCGCATGCCCGAGCGACCGGTGATGCGCGTCGCGGACAAGGAGCCGCGCGTCAGCTGCTTGATCGGCGAGAAGATCTGGTCGGACCGCTCGGGTCGCTGAGCCCATCCCGATAGGACGATTCGCCTCGCGATTATGGCATGCGCGACTTCGACGCGGTCGATGCCGACGGCAACCGGGTCACATTCGGGATGGGGACGGGCGCCGCGGCCCGACATGGTCAGACGGCGGCGTCCAGTGAGGATCAGATCCGTGCTTCCAGGATCAGGTTGAACGGTGTCTCCGCGGCGCGGCGGAAGCGCGACAGGCCGCCTTCGCTGGCGACCTTGCGCAGCCTCGCTTCGCCGGCTTGCGCGCCGAGTGCGAGGCCCACCTCCTGATCGAGCGAGGCCGGCGTGCAGATCATCGTCGACGCCGCGTAATAGACGCGCCCGACCGGGTTGAGGTTGTCCTCGAGACGGTCGCCCGCGAACGGCTCGACCAGCATGCAGGTGCCGTCCTTCGCCATGGTTTGGCGCACATGGCTGATGGCGCCGACGGGATCGCCCATGTCGTGCAGGCAGTCGAAGAAGCAGACGAGATCGTAGCCCTCGGCCGGATAGGTCTTGGCCGAATGAACGGCAAAGCTGACTCGATCACCGAGCTTGGCCTCGCTTGCCGCCTTGCGTGCCGCCTCGATCGAGCCCTCGTGGTAGTCGAAGCCGTAGAAGCGGGAGTTCGGGAAAGCCTCCGCCATCAATCTCGTCGAGACGCCGTGCCCGCAGCCGACATCGGCGACCTTGGCGCCGCGCTTCAGCTTGTCGACGACGCCGTCGAGCGCGGGCAGCCACTCCTGCACGAGGTGATGCATGTAGCCGGTGCGGAAGAAGCGGGCGGTGCCGCAGAACAGGCATTCGCTGCGGCGGTTCCATCCGACGCCCTTGCCGCTCTTGAATGCATCCGAGATCTTCGGCTCGTCGAGAAATGTCGAAGCAATGAGGTTGCCGAAGGCGCCGAGGAAGACCGGACTGTCCTCGTCGGCGAGCGCCATCGCCTGCTCGGGCAGCATCGAGAACTTTCGCGATCCGGAATCGTATTCGATGTAGCCGGATGCCGCCTGGCTCGACAGCCATTCGCGAACATAGCGCTCCGTCGTTCCGGTGGCGCTCGCGAGTTCGGCCGAACTCATCGGCCCCTTGGCGGCGAGAGTGCGGTACAGGCCAAGCTTGTCCCCGAGCAGAACCAGCGATGCGTTCATCGCCGCACCGAATTCGGTGACCATCTTGCCCATAAAGGCATTCAACCTGTCGGAATTGACCTCCATGACAGCCTCCATGCAATGTCAGGCATTTTCAAAGGTCTGCGCAATTGCGCGTGGTCGGACTGTGCCAGGCCCTCTGCGGTCAAAGCCGCGGCCTCAGCTTGCACGTCCTTTCGATGTGTCAGTCCGGCCCGGAAGGAGGTTCAAGCCCCCAGCAAGAACCGATCCGGAACCTGAGGCGTGATCGGCATGATCGCAAACGCTGGCATTCGCACGAGGCTGAGAGTATAATTCGCGCTCACTCCGACGGTTACCTGAATGCCCGGCCTTCTTCGTCCCTGCGGTCTTGCAACCCTTCTCGCAGTGCTCTGCTTCTGCCTCGGTGGAACACCGGCTCATGCGCAGGTCGCGCCCCTGCAATATTGGATTCCGGGCGGGGCATTCGGCTATGGCGGCAGCGCCGACACTTACGGTAATTTTCCCGGCTTCAATACGGGCGACGCCAACAGCGGTTATGAATTCCGCCCCGGCTTCTTTGTCGGAAGCCAACACGCCGATCTCGGCTCGAGCGGTTTCAGCCAGGCAGGATTTTCGGGCAATTTCAGCGCGCTCTCCTACGACAGCACGCGGTTCGGTTACAACATGAAGACCGCGGGCGGCTCGCCCGTGACGTTCTTTGCCGGGGTCGACACCATGAAATACGGCAATGGCATCGGCAGCTCGGTCGCGCCGCTGACCTCCGCGGCCGCGCCTGGCTACGGCGCATTTGCGGGCGTCGAGTTCAAGCCGACCTCCAACCTCAGCCTGTCGTTCGGTGCCGGATTCACCCAGCGGGACTCGGGCCGCATGGACAGCGATATCAGGTCAGACATGCTGCCCGGCGAGTCGCCGGCGCTTGGCGTGCTTCGGCGCTAGCGCGTGAACTTCGCCACCAGTTCGACATGCGGCGTGTGGCGGAACTGGTCGACCGGCACGACGCTCTCGATCTTATAGCCGCCGTCAATCAGCAGCCGCGCGTCGCGCGCGAAAGTGGCGGCGTTGCAGGACACGGCGATCACCACAGGCACCTTGCTCGCCGCGAGTTTCAGCGCCTGCGCCTGTGCGCCCTGGCGCGGCGGGTCGAATACCACGGCGTCGAAATCGCGTAGTTCCGGCGGCACCAGCGGGCGGCGGAACAAATCGCGCGGCTCGGCCCTGATCGGCTTCAGCCCGGGCGTGCGCGCCGCCTTTGCGAGCGCGGCAATCGCGCCGGCATCGTTGTCGTAAGCGGTGAGGCGCGCCTTCTCTGCGAGCCTGAGCGCAAACGGACCGACACCGCAGAAGAGGTCGAGAACGTCCTTGGCCTTGCCGACGCGTTCGGCAACGAGTGCCGCCAGCGTCACTTCGCCCGCAATGGTCGCTTGCAAGAACGAGCCCGGCGGCAGCGCCACCTCCGCGCGGCCCATCGTGACCGTCGCCGGCAGCCGCTGCAGCACCAGCTCGCCATGCCGCGTCAGCCGCGCCAGACGATGCTGCTCGGCAACGCGCGACAGCGCCGCAACCATCGGCGTCGGCAGCGGGCCGGAGCCGCGCAGATCGACATCGAGGCCGTTGGCGGTCGCGGTGACCTGGATGTCGAGCGGCTTCGTCACCGGCATTTTTGACGTCAGCGGCTCGGCGAGGGCCCAGGCGGCATCGAGGGCGCCTTCGAGCGCAGGATCGAGGATCGGGCAGCGATGAATTGGGATGACGTCGTGTGAGCTCGCGGCCGAGAAGCCGACCTTGAGCACGTCATGCGTGCCGAACCGTCCGTGCAGCGTGACGCGCCTGCGGCCCGCGCCATGGGCATCGACCAGCGGCGTCACCTCGCATGCGATGCCGGCCTGCGCCAGCGTCTCGACCACGATGTTGCGCTTCCAGGCTTGATACGGCTCCGCGGCCCAATGCTGGATCGCGCAGCCGCCGCAGATGCCGAAATGCGGACAGAACGGCTCAACGCGCTCGGGGCTTGCCACGTCGACCGCCAGAAGCTTGCGGCGGTCAGGATGATGACCGGCGACGTGATCGACCTCGACGATCTCGCCTCGAAGCGTATAGGGCACATAGACCGCATCGCCCGTCGTGAGCGAGACGCCGTCGCCGCGATGGCCGACGTGATCGATCGTGACGCGTTCAACCACGGCGCGCGCCCAGGAAGAATTCGATGTTGCCGTCGCCGCCTGATATCGAGGAGGGAAACACCTCGATATCGCTGCAGCCGAGCGAAGCGGCAAAGGCCGCGATGTCGTCGCAGATCTCCTTTTGCACGGCGGCGTCGCGGATGATGCCCTTCTTGTTGTGCTTCCGGTCAGCCTCGAACTGCGGCTTGATCAGCGCCAGCAGGCTCATCGGGGCGGCAGCCAGCGATAACGCCACCGGCAGCACTGCCTTGAGCGAGATGAAACTGACGTCGATGACGACGACATCGGGCCGCGTCGGCAGCCGCTTGCCTTCATAGCTGCGAATATCGGTCTCTTCCATCGACACGATTTTTGAATGACCGCGGAGCGAAGCGTGCAGCTGGCTGGTGCCGACGTCGACCGCAAACACCAGGCTCGCGCCATTCGCCAACAGCACCTCGGTAAAGCCTCCGGTGGAGGCGCCGACGTCGAGGCAGACATGGTCCTCGATTTCGATCGGGTACCGCTCCAGCGCGCCGGCGAGCTTGACGCCGCCGCGCGAGACATAGGGGTGCGCTGGCTCAGCCTGGATCACAGCATCCTCGGCGATCGTCTCCGACGGCTTTGCCACCTGCTTGTCGTCAGCCGTGACCAGCCCGGCCTCGATCGCCGCGCGCGCCCGCGCCCGGCTCTCGAACAGGCCACGCTCGACCAGCAGAACATCCGCGCGCTTGCGGGCAGGGGACATCGGATCTCCGACTGAACGATTTATGGTGCGATCAATCGCGCGGCTGCCATCCGGACGCAAGTCTCGAACGCGGCGAGATCGTGCCAGATGTCGACCGGCTGCCTGGCCGGCGTCACCAGCGGGCAGCCATGCAGCTCCAGCGCATGGATCATCATGAGATTGTCGACGAGGCCGAAATCCTCGACCGTCAGCCCCTGCGCATCGACCAGCCGCCCCTCCTCGAAGGCGACATGCATGAAGCGGCCGACGCGGTCGGCATAGGTGGCGCCATCGTTGGAATAGGCCAGGCAAACCCTGCGGCGGCCCGCCATGTAGCCGAGTTCGTAAACGGTGCCAGGATCGGCGCCGGCGCCACGAAACGGGGTGAGGTTGGCGATGATGGCGTCGGCTGCATCCATCATCGCCTCGTTGCCGCAGAAGATCTGCCGCGAGGCGTCGGGCGCAGTGAGGTCGACCGTGTTGTCGAGCGGATAGAGGCCGGTGAGGCCGTAGCGGCCACAGATGGCGGCCTTACGGCGACCGATCTCGACCGCATCCGGCAGGAACACGTCAGGACCTGCCAGATAGATTTTCATGGAGCTAAGCCGGACAAGTTTGGATCAAGGTGCGAGCCGCATCGCGTGCTCTGCTCCCTCTCCCGGTCGCGGGGGAGGGGCGGGAGGGGGCATCTCCGCTCGCGAGACCCCCGGAGGAGAAAACCCTCACCCGGCGCTTTGCGCCGAGCTCTCTCCCGCAAGCGGGAGAGGTGACCAGATCAGGCGAGCTTGACCGTCTCGGCCTTGGCGTCCTTGCCGAGCGCTTCGAACACCTTGGCGACGATGCCCTTGGCGTCGAGGCCGGCGCGAGCGTACATCGCGGTCGGCGTGTCGTGATCCTGGAACACGTCGGGCAGGACCATCGTACGGAACTTGACCAGGCCGGTATCGAGCACGCCCTGATCGGTCAGGTACTGCGCGACATGCGAGCCGAAGCCGCCGATCGAACCTTCCTCGATGGTGATGAGGACGTCGTGGTCGCGGGCGAGCTTGAGCACCAGCTCGGTATCGAGCGGCTTCATGAAGCGCGCGTCGGCAATCGAGGTGGAGAGGCCGTGTGCGGCGAGCTCGTCGGCCGCCTTCTCGCATTCGGCCAGACGCGTGCCGAAGGAGAGCAGGGCGATCTTGTTGCCCTGGCGGATCATGCGGCCCTTGCCGATTTCAAGGGGAACGCCGACGTCGGGCATCTCGATGCCGCGGCCTTCGCCGCGCGGATAGCGCAGCGAGCTAGGACGGTCGTTGATCGCGACCTGGGTCGCCACCATGTGCACGAGCTCGGCTTCATCAGCCGCGGCCATGATCACCATGTTGGGCAGACAGCCGAGATAGGCGTTGTCGAACGAGCCGGCGTGGGTCGCGCCGTCGGCGCCGACGAGGCCGGCGCGGTCGATGGCGAAGCGCACCGGCAGGTTCTGGATCGCGACGTCATGGACGATCTGGTCGTAGCCGCGCTGCAGGAAGGTCGAGTAGATCGCGCAGAACGGCTTGTAGCCCTCGGTCGCAAGGCCGGCGGCGAAGGTCACCGCGTGCTGCTCAGCGATACCGACGTCGAAGGTGCGGTCGGGGAAGGCCTTGTTGAAGATATCGACGCCGGTGCCTGACGGCATCGCCGCGGTGATGGCGACGATCTTGTCGTCCTTCTGCGCTTCCTTGACGAGGCTCTGGCCGAACACGTTCTGGTAGGCCGGCGCGTTCGGCTTGGCTTTCGCCTGGGTGCCGGTGGCGACGTCGAACTTGGCGACGGCGTGGTACTTGTCGGTGGACGCTTCCGCCGGGCCGTAGCCCTTGCCCTTCTGCGTCACGACGTGAACCAGGATCGGGCCGGTCTCCATGTCGCGAACGTTCTTCAGCACGGGCAGAAGATGGTCGAGGTTATGGCCGTCGATCGGGCCGACGTAATAGAAGCCGAGTTCCTCGAACAGCGTGCCGCCGTCCATCATGAAACCGCGGGAATATTCCTCGACGCGGTTGGCGCGGTTGGCGAGGATCTTGGGCAAGCGCTTGTTGATCTGCTTGGCCGCATCGCGCAGCGTGCGATAGGTCTTGCCGGAGTAGAGGCGCGACAGATATGCGCTCATTGCGCCGACCGGCGGTGCGATCGACATGTCGTTGTCGTTGAGGATCACGATCAGGCGCGAGTTCATCGCACCCGCATTGTTCATGGCCTCATAGGCCATGCCCGCCGACATCGCGCCGTCACCGATCACGGCGATGACGTTGTTCTTGCCGCCGGAAAGGTCGCGCGCGACCGCCATGCCGAGGCCGGCCGAGATCGAGGTCGAGGAATGCGCGGCGCCGAACGGATCGTAGTCGCTCTCGGTGCGCTTGGTGAAGCCGGACAGGCCACCGCCGGTGCGGAGTGTGCGGATGCGGTCGCGCCGTCCGGTCAGGATCTTGTGCGGGTAGGCCTGATGGCCGACGTCCCAGATCAGCCGGTCACGCGGGGTATCGAAGACGTAGTGGATCGCGGTGGTCAGCTCGACCACGCCGAGGCCCGCGCCGAAGTGACCGCCGGTCACCGAGACGGCGTCGATGGTCTCTTGACGCAGCTCGTCGGCGACCTGGCGAACCTGCTCGATCTTGAGCTTGCGCAGGTCTTCCGGTGTCCGGATGGTGTCGAGAAGCGGCGTTTTACTGTATGCGTTCACAGCGATTTCCAATTTGTCAGCGCCGGAAGTTCGTTCCGGTGCGCGATGGGTTTGCACAATATCGGCGCAGCGCGAGTCCTTAAACCGTCGGAGCCACCTGCATGGGGCAGAGCCCCGTCTTCAAGCTTAGGTGAGCTTAAGTGCGCTTCGGTTCAGTCTCTGTGATCCCTGTGTGATCCCAGCCATTTAGATCGGCTTCGTCCGTCCCAGCCAATTTCATCAGCAATTTGAAGCGCTTGTCGTCGGAGTTCAATGCCTACGCAAGGCTAACAAAAAGCCACACTGCGCGCAGCTTTACACCAAAGCTTTGCCCAAAGCCAACCCGCCCGGCCGATTACGGGTATGCACCTGCAACCGGCGGGCCAAGTTGGTTAATCGCGGCGCCGGAGGGGAAGTTCCAATCCTGCCAGGTTCCTTGGCAGGATTCTGGCGGGAAGAACAGCATTTTTGGTGGGATTCGCGACGATAAAGGCCGCCGGCGCGGGTATCCTTCAGTCCTGAGGCCGGCTCGCCCGGTCCGAGCCCGGAAACGCGGCGTGTGATCTCGGAAATTGCGGGCTGCCGATGCGCAGGACGGGTGGCTGCTCGCGTCCTTATTGCACGTCGAGTGGTGCGGTGCCGGCGGCCTGGCCGCTTGCATCGGTGGTGATCTTGTCAACGCGGGCTTCGGCCTGACGCAAAAGCTCCTCGCAACGCCGCTTCAGGGCTTCGCCCCGCTCGTAGATCGTCACGGATTCCTCGAGCGGCACCTTGCCGTCTTCGAGCCGCTTCACGATCGTTTCGAGTTCCTCGATCGCGCGCTCGAAGGTGAGCCTGGAGACGTCGATTTGGGTGTTTTCGGCCATATAAGTTTCCGATTGCCCGTTTCGCTGCTGTTGCAAAACAGCAGGGTTTTGCGGGCTTAATGTGGCGGGTCGATCAAGCGCCCATCAAGGCGCCGACATGCGCCGTAACAGATTCTTTCAATCCTTGCAGGTCGTAGCCGCCTTCCAGCACAGAAACAACGCGGCCCCCCGCGCTCTTGTCGGCGAGCTCCATCAGCTTCCTCGTGACCCAGGTGTAATCCTCGGCGCGCAGGTTCAGCGAGGCGAGAGGATCGCGGTAATGCGCGTCGAAGCCGGCTGAGATGATGAGCAGCTCCGGGCTGAACTTCCTCAATTGCGGCAGGATCAGATCCTCGAACGCGGACCGGAATTCGGGACCGCCGTCCTCGGAGGCGAGCGGTGCGTTGACGATGGTGTCGTGATCGCCGCGCTCGCCCTTGGCGCCGGTGCCCGGAAACAGCGGCATCTGGTGCGTCGAGCAGTACATCACTGATGGGTCCGACCAGAAGATGTCTTGCGTGCCGTTGCCGTGATGAACGTCAAAATCGACGATGGCCGCACGTTTGATGCCGTATTTGCGCTGCGCGTGGCGGGCGGCGATCGCGACGTTGTCGAAGAAGCAGAAGCCCATCGGCTTGCCGATCTCGGCGTGATGGCCGGGCGGTCGCACCGCGACGAAGGCGTTGCGGTGCTCGCCATTCATCACGGCTTCGGTCGCCGCCACCGCGCCGCCGACGCCGCGCATCACCGCTTCCCACGTCCCAGGGGACATCGAGGTGTCACCGTCGACATAAACCTGACCGCTGGTCGGCGCGATGTGCCGCAGCTCGGTGACGTAATGCTCGTTGTGGCAGAGCGTGACGAGATCGAGGTCGCCCTCCGGCGCGAGGTCGCGCGCCAGGAACTGGAAGCGTTCGTGCGACAGCGCTTCCTCCACCGCGCGCAGGCGGTCGGGCCTCTCAGGGTGTCCCGGCGGCGTGACATGGTCGAGGCAAGCCTTGTGGGAGAGAAGAAGCGTGCTCATCAGGTCGGCCTCACAGGGAACGAACTCTCGACGTCGCTTGGCGCATCCGGCGCCCGAACGCAATGCCAAACCCAATCTAGGCGTTCCCACGGGAATGGCAAAGAGTGGTCCGCAACCGCCCGTTTGATCCGGATCAATTCACGCGCAGGATGCGGGTCGGCGGCAGCGGACCGATCGGACCGTGTGCCTTGAAGAAGGCAAACAGCGCGTCGGCGTCATAGCCGCCATATTGCGGCGAGGCGCCCTGTTTCGCGGCCGAAAAGCCGTCGCCGCCGGCGGCCAGATAGTCGTTGAGGGTGACGCGATAGCCTGCGGCCGGCTCGATCGGCTTGCCGTTGAGAATCATCTTGTCGGCCATGACGCGCTCGCCGAACGGCTTCGATGCGTCCCAGGTATAACTGAATCCGTTCGACACCTGGAGGATCCGCGGCCGCTTCGGATCGAGCCATTGCTGCTCCAGCAGGTCCTTGAGCTGGCCGCCTGACAGCGTCATGGTGACAAGGCGGTTGCGGAAGGGCTGGCTCGCGAACAAATCGCCGTAGGACACCGCACCGTTCTCCTTCGGGACGAGGTCGGTGCGGATGCCGCCGGGATTGGTGAACGCGATGACGGCGCTTCCATCCTTGGCGTCCCTGGTCGCGGCCAGCTGGGCATCGGCGATCACGTCGCCCAGTGCGCTTTCGCCGGCGTCATCAGGCACGCGGGACAGCGTCTGCGTCACCGATCCGGCCGGACGGTTGGCAATCGGCGCCGAAAGCTTGTCATAGGCGTCGATCAGCGCGGTCTGCTCGGGATCCCTGGCGAGCGAGGCGGTGGCGACGATGATGTTCTCGGCTCTCGCGCCGACGATGTCGCGGGTCACAGGATCGAGCTTGAGGTCGATCGCGGTGACCAGCGTGCCGTATTTGTCGCCGCTGGTGACGAGCCGCCCGTCTATATTGCAGACATAAGCGCGATGCGTATGACCGCTGACGACGAGGTCGACCGCACGGTCGAACTTTTTCACGATGTCGACGATCGGCCCGGTGATATCAGGACATTCATTGTAGTCGCCCGAGGGCTCGCCGCCCTGGTGGATCAGCACCACGATGGCCTCGACGCCGCGGGCCTTCAGTTGCGGCACGAGCGCATTCACCGTCTCGGCCTCGTCGCGAAACTCCAGTCCCGCAATGCCTTTGGGCGAGACGATGCCGGCGGTCTCCTTCAAGGTCAGCCCGATGAAGGCGACCGGGATGCCCTCGAATTCCCGGATCTCGTAGGGCGGCAGCACGCTCTTGCCGGTCGCAGTCTCCACGGTGGACGCCGCGAGATAGTGGAATTTTGCGCCGGTGAAGGGGTGCGGCCCCCGGCAGCCGTCCTCCGGATGGCAGCCGCCGTTCTGCATCCTGAGCAGCTCGGCCTTGCCCTCGTCGAATTCATGGTTGCCGACCGACGTGATCGCTAGCCCCATCATCGAGAGCGACTCGACGGTCGGCTCGTCGTGAAACATCGCCGACAGGAATGGGCTCGCGCCGATCAGGTCGCCGGCCGCGACGAAGATCGTGTTCTTGTGTCCTTCGCGCAATTGCTTCACCAGCGTCGCCATGTATTCGGCGCCCCCGGCGGCCACCATCACCTTTTTGCTCTTGTCTTCCGGGTCATTGATGCGGATGCCGCCCGGCGGCGGACGGAGATTGCCGTGGAAATCGTTGATCGCGAGAATGCGCAACTCGACGGGTGCTGCGGTCTGGGCCGCGGCGGGGAGGGCGGCGAGCGCGAAAGCGAAGCCGGACAGGCGGAGAAGATGTCGCATGGAACCAGATTAGTCGTTCCGCGCGAAGATTTCACGAAGTTCTCGTTGTCTACCGCTTCTTCCTGTTCGCGAACGCATTGAACGCAGCGACGGCCTCGTCCGATTTCAGTTTCTCGCCGAACAGATGGCCTTCCTGGTCGATGCGGCGGGTGAGCTCTTCCGGCGGAGCCCGCAGCAGCTTGCGCGAGGTCGCGACCGCCTCGGCCGGCAGTCGGCAGATCTCGCGTGCCACCTTGCGGGCCTCGACCTCGGTATGACCAGGCGAGACCACGGTGTTGACGAAGCCGGCGGCATGGGCCTCGGCGGCCGTGAAGCTGCGGCCCATCACCAGCATGGCAAAGGCGCGCTGGTAGCCCATGGTGCGCGGCATCAGCAGGCTGGCGGCGCCGACCGGAACCAGCCCGAGATTGATGTAGGGCGCCGAGAACGTGGCTGCGTTGGAGGCGAGCACGTAGTCGCAGTGAAACAGCATCACGGTGCCCATGCCGATCGAGGCCCCGTCGACGGCTGCGATGATCGGCTTGACGTTGAGCGCCAGCGAATAGAGGAATTTGACGCCGTCCGACAACGTTTCTGGACGCGAGGCGTCGGCCCTCATGAAATCGTCGACGTCGTCGCCGGCCGTGAACACGCCCGAGCCGCCGGTGATGATCATGCAGCGGATGTCGGGATTGTTCTGCGCGGTATCGATTGCGCGGCTCATCTCGCGATACATGTCCTGCGTGATCGCGTTCTTCTTGCCCGGACGGCGCAGGGTGATCACGCGGGTCGCGCGCTCCTCCGTGACGATGATGTTGCCGTTCGGCATGAGCACTCCCTGCGGGCCGCCGCGGCGCCTGCCAACGGCGAGTCTTGCGATGTTGAGCCTACATGATCCGTCAGGCGTGCCAATCCTGCGGCTGACCAATTTCGGCCGTCACACCCGTGAGGGGTTGCATGACACCCGCGCGAAGATTGCATTTCGTCCCGGCGAACTGCGGCCCAAACGGGGTCGCATAGTCCGTGAGGTTTTGCGCGTTGCAACAATCGGCTACATCTTTCATTTGAAAAACCGGTGGTTGTGCGGCACGATCAGCGTCTCGTTCCATTATGCCGATACTTGATCGATGATTGTCGCAACGGAGGCCGACGAATCCTCGCTGCATTATCGCGGCTGGCGCGTCGTGCTGGCCTGTTTCCTGATGGCCTTCTTCATGTTCGGCTTCGGCCTCTACGGCCAGGGCGTCTATCTTGCCGAACTGCAGCGCGCTCATGGCTGGCCCGGCACGCTGGTGTCGGCGGCGAGCACATTCTCGTTCCTGTTGACCTCCGTGCTCGTCATCTTCACCGACGATCTGCTCGCCCGCATCGGGCTGCGGGCGTTGATCCTGTTCGGCCTGGCGGCGCTCGGTGCATCGACTGCGCTGCTGGGGCTGATGCACTCGCCCTGGCAGCTTTATCTCGCCTATGCGCTGATGTCGGTGGGCTGGACCGGAATGGGCTCGGTGGTGATCGCGACGGTGCTGAACTCCTGGTTCGAGCGGCGCCGCGGGCTCGCGCTGAGCCTTGCCTTCAATGGCGCCACCTGCGGGGGCATCATTCTGGTTCCCGCCTTGCTGGCGTTGAGCGCCAGTATCGGCTTCCGCTCCGCCATGCTGGCGGCCACCGCCGTGATGGTGGTGCTGGTCTTGCCCGTGATTGTCGTCTTCACCAGCTGGCCGGTCGAGGCGCCGCGGCATGCGGCGGCAACTGTCCCCGGGGATCGGGCAGCCCGACATTCCCGCAAGGCCTTGCTCGCCAGCGCGTCTTTCTGGACCATGGTGCTGCCGATCGCGATCGCGCTGCTGGCGCAGATGGGTTTCATCATCCATCAGGTGTCGTTCCTCGAACCGCTGATCGGCCGCGCCAGTGCAGGTCTCGCGGTCACCGTCATGGCGACGATGGCCGTGGTCGGCCGGCTGACGCTCGGCGCGTTCGTGGACCGGCTCGAACCGCGGCTCGCGTGTGCCGCGTCGATGACGAGCCAGGCGGCCGCGTTGTTCGTTCTCCTGCAAAGCCAGAACCCGATCGTTCTGCTCGCCTGCTGCGCCGCTTATGGCTTCTCGATCGGCAACATGATCACGTTTCCCCCCTTGATCATCCAGCGCGAGATCGGCAGCGCGACCTTCGCGGCCGCGATGGGGTTGGGGACGTCGATCAGCGGCATCGTCAGCGCATTCGGACCCGGCATCGTCGGCCTCGTGCACAGCATGACCGGCAATTACACCACGGCGTTCGGGATGTGCGTGGTGCTGGATGTGATCGCGGCCGGCATTGTGCTGTGGCGGCCGGGGAAACGCGCGAAGCTCGCAGCCTCGTAGCCGAACGACGCTGCGCGACGCGGCTGCAACTTACCCCAGCAGCACCGCATCCGCCGCCGCGACCGACTCCGCGCTCTCAGTCACAGTGCGCTCGAGGCTGCCGGCCTGTACGGTGATGTTCTCGGCGAAGAAGCGCGCCAGCGCGACGTAGCGCGCGGCATGGGTGTTGCCGTCGGACTTCGCGGCGAGTGCTTCGGAGGCCAGCATGCAGCCGCCGAGCGTCGCGCCGAACTGTTGCAGATAGGGCGTCGCGCCGGCGAGCGCCTCGTTCGGTGCCGTCGTGACGCGTTCGAGCAGCCATTTGCTGGTGCGCGTCAGCGCCTCCAGCGCCTCGCGCAACTTCACGCCCGTGGTGCCGAAGGCGGGATCGTTTGAGGCTTCGACCTGCTTCACGATTGCCGACAATTCCTCGATCAGCGTCCAGACCGACGCGCCGCCATTGGCCGCAAGCTTGCGCGTGACGAGGTCGATGGCCTGGATGCCGTTGGTGCCCTCGTAGATCGTGGTGATGCGGGCATCACGATAATGCTGCGCGGCGCCGGTCTCCTCGATGAAGCCCATGCCGCCATGGATCTGCACGCCGAGATAGGCGACCTCGTTGCCGATATCGGTGGAATAGCCCTTGGCCATCGGGGTCAGCAGCGCCGCGCGCGCGGCGGCGTCAGCCCGCACCTTGGGGTCCTTGGCGCGCAGCGAGACGTCGAGCGCGACGGCGGTGGCGTAACAGATGGTGCGGGCGGCGGCGGTCTGCGCCCGCATCCGCATCAGCATGCGCTTGACATCGGGATGCACGAAGATCGCGTCCGAGCCGTCGCCCTTCTTCCCAACGGCGCGGCCCTGCTTGCGCTCCTGCGCATAAGCCAGCGCCTGCTGATAGGCGCGTTCGGCGATGCCGACGCCCTCGAGGCCAACGCCGAGGCGGGCCTGGTTCATCATCGTGAACATGCAGCGCATGCCCTGGTTCTCTTCGCCGATCAAGAAGCCGATCGCGCCGCCATGATCGCCCATGGTCATGGTGCAGGTGGGCGAAGCGTGCATGCCGAGCTTGTGCTCGACGCCGCTCGCAAAGATATCGTTGCGCGCACCGAGCGAGCCGTCTTCATTGACCATGAATTTCGGGACGAGGAACAGCGAGATCCCCTTGGTGCCGGCGGGCGCGTCCGGCAGGCGCGCCAGCACGAAATGCACGATGTTGTCGGTCATGTCGTGCTCGCCATAGGTGATGAAGATCTTCGTCCCCTTGATGCGATAGGTGCCGTCGGCCTGCCTTTCCGCACGGGTGCGCAGCGCACCGACGTCGGAGCCGGCCTGCGCCTCGGTGAGCTGCATCGTGCCGGTCCATTCGCCGGAGACGAGCTTCTCGAGATAGATCGACTTGAGCTCGTCGCTGCCATGCGCCTCGAGCGCTTCGATGGCCGAGGCCGTCAGCAGCGGGCAGAGGCCGAAGGCGATGTTGGAGGCGCTCCAGATTTCGGTACAGGCGGCGTTGATCGCCAGCGGCAGGCCCTGGCCGCCGAAATCCTCAGGCCCCGAGACCGCATTCCAGCCACCCTCGGTCCAGCGCCTGTAGGCGTCGGGCCAGCCCGGCGCGGTCGTGACCTTGCCGTCATCGAGCTTGATGCCGTGCTCGTCGCCGACCTTGTTGAGCGGCGCCAGCACGTCGGTCGCGAACTTGCCGGCTTCCTCCAGCACGGCCGCGACGATATCGCCGTCGAAATCGCCGTAATGGCCGGCGTCCATCGCGGCCTTGAGGCCGGCGCCGTGGTTGAGCGACAGCAGCATGTCAGAGATCGGCGCGCGGTAGGTCATGGCTCACTCCCGAGGACAGGTTTGGCGCCGTATTCCCATGAAACGGGGGATGTCTCAATGGGCCGGGCAGGGCAGGCGCGGGCGGCGGCATCGGGCCATGATGAGTGTGGCCGGGCCGGCCCCGGCCCCGTGGTATTTTGCCCCTCCAGGCGGTTGAAATGCCGCGTCGCACCCTATAGACCGGCTGCGACCAGAGGGATTCTGCGGGTGTCGGTCCGTCCGCAGTGCCCTTCGTAGCCTGATGGGGCGTAGCCAAGCGGTAAGGCAGCGGATTTTGATTCCGCCATTCGGAGGTTCGATCCCTCCCGCCCCAGCCAGATTCTAAGCGGTTCGATTCATTGTCGAAACAGGTGAATTTCAGCCAAACATTTGACGCGCATTTGGAGGAGGTTTCGATTCCCGATCCGAAATCATCTTAGGCTGCATCGGGCCTGAAGGGTGAGCGTTGGACGAACGGTCCCGCCCGATTGCGGACATGGGCTGGTGGCAGTAGATTCCGTCCTTGGCATCCATTGGCTCGCTGGAATCGCATCTGGGAGAAGCGTCATGCAGGTTGCCGCGGCACGCCGAGGCCGAAGAGGTGCCGAATCTTCGGCCTGCCTGAAGGCGGCCCTCGCCGGCGCAATCTGCCTCTGCTCAACGGGCTTTGTCCTTGCCAAGGATGACGATGATGGCGATGGCGCCGCGAAGACCCCCAACATTTACCTAGATCTGAGAACGTCGTACGCTCGCGTACCTGCCGGCGCGCTGCCGATCGGTTTTGGCAACCCTGCTCTCGTCACGGCACTGCAATCACTTGCGCTATCCAGAGCCAACAGTTCGGCGCCCCTAGGCGCCTTCTCGCTGCCGTCGGCTCAGAGCGCTGTGGTCGATCTTCCCATGACCGTTGATGTAACTGATGGCGTCTCACTCTATGCCGGTTTGTCAGCCAGTTCGACCAGTACCGACCTGGCCGGCTGGTCGCCATTGACATTAAGCAGCTGGAACATCGGGTTTCAGGCCGATCTCCACAAGCAGAATGGTGGGGCCATTCCAACCCTGACTTGGCAATCAACGATCACACGGGCGATCCCCAACGGGCCGCTAGCCACGACGACGTTCAACAACATCTTCGAGTTCGACTACGCATTCGACAAGGACGAGACCCGCGGATTGCTCGCCGGAGTTCAAGATGTACATGTTGCAATCGGCAACCAACTGGCTCGCATCCATCCGAGCATCACTGGCTATGTCGGCGGCTACTACCAATGGCCCAACAACTGGAAATTCATCGGCCGCGTCGGTGTACAGTCGTTCGGGGGCGCTGAGCTTCTGAGTCTCGTACGTGTACAGTCCTTTACCGAGCCCGTCGTGCGATTCGACCTCGATCGTATGGATGACAATGACAACCGCCTGTTCGGCGTGACCGCAGAGATCATGTGGGTGCCAAAGCCGGCCTACCAAGTCACTTTCAGGACGCCGCTTTATTTCGTGCGCAACTGAGCACGCGCGACCGTCAGCGGCCTGATGCTTGTCGGCGAAGTTCGTCGATAAGGGACGACAATGTTCAATCGTCCGGCGTCAACCATGCATCTCATACTCGTGCAACGAAATCCGGGTCTCGCGCCGCTTCCATGATAATCGAAATCGCAGTGAGCCCGATGAGCGCTTCGGCCTGTTCGGGCTCACATGCTTGAGCCTAAGTGCCGGCTACCTTTTGAACGCCGGGCGGCGACCAGCTGCCGTTAATGATCGATGGCGACTTCTCGTTCGGCCAGTACATCCGCAACATCAACACGAACTTGCCGGCTGGCGCCGGCGGCCAGTTCGATTCCTTGTCAGTTCCAGGCGATTCTTTCTGAATGTAAATATCCGTGGAACCGTCTGCATTGGGCTTGAGGCTTTGCCGGGCACTGATCGAGTAGCGGTTGATCGGATTCGCCACGAAGAAATAGTTCTCGTCGTACATTGTGAGTGACCAGAAGCCGCCAACCGGCGGAAGTTGTCCCTTGGGAAAACGCAGGACATACCTGTTGCTTCCGACGTAAGCCTTACCATCGGCCCCTTTCTGAGACGTCGGATAGCAGGCGTCCTGAATGCGATTGGCACCGAGACCAATTGCCGTGACGAAGGCGCGATTGAGATACTCGGTGCCGTAGATGCCGGTTTCCGTGTCGAACATCCAGCCATTGACGTTCTTGACCGCCTTGTTGGCCTTGAACTGCAGCATGATCCGGTCGAAGGCGACCTGCGGAATGCGCTTGGCAAATGCGGCGTCGAGCTTGCTGGCATCGAAATCTTTGCCGGGAACCAGGCCGATCCCCGCAAATTTCGCCATTTCCGCTGCATCAGCCGGGGCGGGTGGATTGCGCTTCATCAACTGAGCAAGAAGCGTGAAATAGGCAACAGCGTCCATGCGGTTCACCTGATCGCGCACCGCCGTCTTCATGTCGATGGAAGGATCGACCTTGCCCGCTGGCGGCGCGAACGTCTTGCCATAGGAGCTCAACGGCACGAGCTTGAACTCATCCTGCGCAGCATGAACGGCCGCATAGTCTTCGGGTGTGCCCGTGCAATAGATGCGCCCCAGAATCCAGACGATGCTGGTCGGCGACTTGTACTCCTTGACGCCTGCCGGAAGCGTCCCCTTCCATCCGGGGCCCGTGATTGCGTACGTCTGAGCCTTGGTGCCCGTGGTTCGTTTTCCGGGGACCTGGAAGACGTTCGTCCATCCATCAAGCATCGGAAACAGGAAATAACGGTCCTTCATGTCGGGCATGCTCAGGACCCACGGCTCGTCTCCGACATCGAGCCATGCCGTGGTGTAGAGTGTGTCGGCATTCGGAGCTGTGACATCCCGGAAGCTGGCATCGGGATAGGAGCGGAGCTTGATGAATTGCCCCATCGGACCTCGTGTGCCCTCGACCGCGGAGACGTTCGTGATCACCCGGCGGGTCACCTCCATCGTCACCAGCGGATAGCCATAGACATAGGCATCGGTGGCGAGCCAGAAGTCTTCACCGCCCTCGATCGCACGAAGTAGCGGACCTTCAAAGTCGGCGCGGCTCGAAGATAGCGCGAGAGTGGAAAGCGCGGTGCTCAAAGCAGCGGTCATAAGACGGCGGCGTGTGAAACGCATGAGCTTGCTCCGGTGTTTTGACTATAGATACGGCATGAGAGAGTCAGACCTGAGGTCTTCGAGCGAACTTTCATTCGTTGTAGGCGCACGCTGACCTGGCGCGTAACTGCACGCTTGTAGTGAAGGCCTGCGAAACATGTCGCGCGTTGATGCAAGTCAACGGCGCTGCTCGTCGCGTCTCCGCGTGCGTGCTGCGTCGAAAATGCGTTGTGGGACGCGGGCATGAAATCTCATCTTGGTGTCCCGATACTGCCTACGCACCGCTTCGGCTGATCGTCACGCCTGAACGGTGGGTATGGCTGGGACAGCCACGATCCGCTAGATCTGATTTCCACCGCCTTCGACGCTGGCAGAAGCTTCAGCACGAGCGGCGACGTCTTTGGTGGCACGATTGGCGCCCAGATACAGCAGGGCTATGTGTCGGACAGCCATTCACGCTCCGTGACCATAATCGTGTCTTGCGCGCTGGCCGTCGCAACGACAGCCCCTGCATACGCCGAGAGCAGCGCAAAGCCCGCGTACTGGTCTCACGGACGGGACAATCCGAGCGGGACCGGGTCTGCTTTGCGCCAGGATTTATTCGATCGTAACAACCCGAATAACTTGCGATCAGACCTGCCTAGCCCCGCCAGCTCAGCCGGCGCAGTCTCGCTGAACTGATCGGAGTGTCGTGATTTTCCGATGGTTCGTTTGCGCTAGGTCAACGTCTGCGGCGTCTGGGCAGATAACATCATCACGACGCATTTCGTCTCTGGTGAAGGGAGAGTAAAATGCTACTTGCGCTGTTTGCCACCGCTTTGTCAGCAAGTGTGCCCGTGACACCTGTTTCCGACCGCGTTCCTTCATTGAATGTCGAGGCGCTTTGCAAGGCGACAGCCGACACTGACAAGGCGATGAACCTTGCCGAGCCTCAAAGCGCAGCCAATTGCATGCGGGACGAGACCGCTGCCAAGCAACAGCTTGATTCCATTTGGCAGGCCACGTCCGTTGCACTCCGCAATCGGTGCGAGGGCGAGGCCACGGCCGGCGGCTTCCAGAGCTATGTCGACCTTCTCACCTGCATCGAGATGGCCGACACGGCAAGTGCGTTGTCGCCGACGAGTCCTCTGAAGGGAGCGAGCAGGAACCGCAACAAGCAATAAAGACGCCCGACCCTTCAATGTCGCCACTGGCGGTGTTTTAACACGAAATTCCTGTGGGGTGCGCCAGCGTACGACGACGTTCCTGACCTGCGCTAGAGTTGTTTGATCTGGTGCTCGTCGGATCGCGCATTTTGCAACAGTCGAAGACTACGTTCAGGTCCCGCCGCCGCAAGCCTATTTCGAACCCCATCGCACCGCGTTGGATGAGCTCGCCTCGGCGAGCTTGGCCAGCTTGTAGGTTTTGATGTGGGGGCGAACGGCCAGACCTGCTCGGTCAAATGACCTTGTGCGCGGGCGATGTTCCGCAGTGCGACGGCGAGATCGATCACCCACCGCCGAGTGTCAACTTCAGCTTCCACCGTGTGCGCCCAAAGCAGTTGACAAAGATCAAGGCATGACCATTGATAAGGCAATCTGCTGTAGCGGCTATGTGTCTGCTATAATGGACATAGAGGTGTGACATATGGCAATGAATGTGAAGGCAGTAGTGCTGGGTCTCATGGCGACCGCGTCCGTCGCCCTTCTCCCGAACGGCGCGATGGCGGCCAAGCTCGACGACGTGCTGGCACGCGGCAAGCTCGTGGTGGGCACCGGCTCGACCAACGCGCCCTGGCACTTCAAGGACGCCTCCGACACCCTTCAGGGCTTCGACATCGACATGGCCAAGATCATCGCCAAGGCACTGTTCGGCGACGCGAAGAAGGTCGAGTTCGTCAACCAGTCGTCTGACGCGCGCATCCCCAACATCACCACCGGCAAGGTCGATATGACCTGCCAATTCATGACCGTGACCGGCGAGCGCGCCCAGCAGGTCAACTTCACGATCCCGTACTACCGCGAGGGCGTTGGCCTGTTGCTAAGGGAAGGCGGCCAGTACGCCGACTATGCCGCACTGAAGGCGGCCGGCTCGTCCGCGACCATCGCCGTTCTTCAGAACGTCTATGCCAAGGAACTCGTCCACAAGGCGCTTCCCGAGGCGAGCGTCGACCAATACGAATCGCAGGACCTGCTCTACCAGGCGCTCCAGTCGGGCCGCGCGGACGCCGCCGCCACCGACCAGTCGTCCATCGCCTGGTACCTCACGCAGAACCCCGGCCAGTACAAGGATGCCGGTTACGGCTGGAGCCCGCAGACCTACGCCTGCGCCGTCGCCAAGGGCGATCAGGACTGGTTGAACTTCGTCAACACCGCTCTGCACGAGGCGATGACGGGCGTCGAGTTCGACACCTATGCGGCCTCCTTCAAGAAGTGGTTCGGCAAGGATCTGCCGCCCCCGGCGATCGGCTTCCCGGTCGAGTTCAAGTAACCGACTGGGCCGGAGGTCCAGGCTCCGCGCCCGCACCGCCCCCACGCCCGAGCGAGTGATCCCGATGGGATACACCCTGAACTTCAACGCCGTCTGGCGGAACTTTGACGACCTCCTCTGGGGTCTGGGCCTCAGTCTCACCCTGGCCTTTGTGGCGATCGGGATCGGCTGCGCCCTCGGCCTGATACTCGCCTTCGGGCGGATCAGCCGATCGCGGCTCCTGTCGGTGCCCTCGGGCGCCTACGTCACCCTGTTCCGCAACCTGCCGCTTCTCGTGATCGTCCTGTTCTCCTTCTTCGCGCTGCCCCAGCTTGGGCTGCGCCTGTCGAAGGGGAACTCGTTCGTGCTGGCGCTGGCCCTGTATTCGGCGGCCTATCTGGCCGAGGTGTTCCGCGGCGGCCTTCTGGGCGTCCCCAAGGGCCTGCGCGAGGCGGGCCTCGCTATCGGCCTGACGGAAGGGCAGATCCGCTGGCACCTCGTCCTGCCGGTGATGTTCCGAGCCGTCTTGCCGGCGCTGGGGAGCACCTTCATCGGCCTGTTCAAGGACACCTCGCTCGCCGCCGCGATCGCGGTGCCCGAGCTGACCTTCGAGGCGCGTAAGATCAACGTCGAGACCTTCCGCGTGATCGAGACCTGGATCGTGGCGAGCGGGCTCTACATCGCGACCTGCTCGATCCTGGCCGCCCTTCTGCGCCGCGCCGAAGTGCGGCTCGCCGTTTCGAGGTAAGGCCGCGTGAACCCTCCTCTCTCCTTCTTCGAGATCGTCTGGCTCGCGCGCTGGCCGTTGCTCTATGGCCTCGGCACCACGGTCGCGATCTCCGCCCTTGCCATTCTGGGCGGCACGGTGCTCGGCACCGGCCTTGGCCTCGCTCTCACCTATGGCAACCGTTCCGTGCGGGGGATCGCCCGCGTCTACACAGACGTGATCCGGGGGACGCCGGTCCTCGTCCTGGTGCTTGCGAGCTTCTACATTCTCGGCACGGTCGGCCTCGACCTGTCCGCCTTCCAAGCTGGCGTCCTTGCGCTCACCCTGTTTTGCGCCTCGCATGTCGGCGAGATCACACGCGGGGCGCTGCAAACCCTGCACAAGGGACAAACGGAGGCCGCCAAGGCGATCGGCTTGACATTCGGGCAAACCTTTCGCTACGTGCTCGGCCCGCAAGCGTTGCGTCTGGCTCTCCCGCCGCTCATCAACACAGCGGCTGAGATGGTGAAGGCGTCGACGCTTCTCTCGGTCATCGGTGTTGCCGAGCTTCTCCTGCGCACGCAGGAGGTCATCAGCCGCGCCTTCCACAGCCTCGAGTTCTATCTCCTCGCCGGCTTCCTATACTTCCTCGTCAACTTCGCCATCGAGCGCCTCGGCCGGTACGTCGAGCGCCGCGTGAGCCTCGCGTGAAAGGCGATTCCATGACCGCGAACCTTCTGGAAATCCGGGACCTACGCAAAAGCTACGGTCCGGTCGAGGTGCTCAAGGGCGTCGACTGCGACGTACGGGCGGGCGAGGTGATCTCGATCATCGGCTCGTCGGGCTCCGGCAAGACCACGATTCTGCGCTGCGTCAACATGCTGGAGGAGTTCGATGGCGGCACAATCCGCGTCGACGGCGAGGAGATCGGCTATTCCACCGCCGGCGGTCAGCGCAAGCGCAAGGCCGAGAAGGAGATCGCCCGCCAGCGCGCGCTCACCGGCATGGCCTTCCAGCAGTTCAACCTGTTCCCGCACATGACGGCGCTGGAGAACGTCACGCTCGGCCTGACGCTCGTGCGCAAGATGGGCCGCGAGGAGGCGCGCGCCCTCGGGGAAAAATGGCTCGACCGCGTCGGTCTCCTCCAGCGCAAGGACCACTACCCCGCCAAGCTCTCCGGCGGCCAGCAGCAGCGTGTGGCCATCGCGCGCGCCATAGCCATGAGCCCGCGCCTGATGCTGTTTGATGAGGTGACCTCGGCGCTCGACCCCGAACTCGTGGCGGAGGTCCTGCAGGTGGTGCGCTCGCTCGCCGAGGACGGCATGACCATGCTTCTCGTCACCCACGAAATGCGTTTCGCCTACGAGGTGTCGAGCCGCGTCATCTTCATGAACGGCGGGCGCATCGGCGAGGAGGGGAACCCGCGCGAGATGTTCGCTGCCCCGAAGACCGAGCGCCTCGCCGCCTTTCTCCAATCCTCCCGCTTCAACTGACAACTACATACAGCATGACTCTCAAGCTATGGAGCCGGCCTACACATCCGTCGTGTCGCGCGGATTTTCTGAGTTATTTAGGTAGCCCGCTAGCAGTCGCTTTCTAGCTGAGTACCCTCCCGCCCCAGCCACGGACTCGCCATAGGGCCGTGTTGAAGCACTCGGTGGTCTGCCACTCCCGCGCTGCGTCGTTATTCGCCTGATGATCCATCGTGATCAGTGCCACGTCGAAAGCAATCCGCCGATGCAGCACGATTTGCGCCTGGCGCCCCGGTTTCGCTCAAATGCCGAAGGTCAGTTGCGGCTCGGCATCGTCTCCGACCTGCAGGGACGACAGCGACACCCCCAGGAGCCTGACGCGCTTCGGCAACGGCATCTCGATTTCGAGCAGGCCGCAGGCGAGGCGCTCCAGTTCGTCCCGGCCTCCGACCGGCGCAGGCACGGACCTGCTGCGCGTGATGATCTCGAAATCGGCGAACTTGATCTTCAAGATGACGGTGCGGCCGCGGCTGCCTGATGTCTCGCAATGGCGCCAGACCTTGTCGACGAGAGGACTGAGCTTGACGACCAGCGTGTCGAAGTCGTCGAGGTCGGTCGAGAACGTGGTCTCCGCGCCGATGGATTTGCGGATCCGGTTGGCCCGCACCGGCCGTTCGTCGACACCGCGGGAGATCCAGTAGTAATAGGCGCCCGACTTGCCGAAATTCGCGTTCATGAACTCCAGCGTCTGGTTGCGGATGTCGAGACCGGTAAACAGGCCGAGCGCATTCATCTTCGCGCTCGTCGCCGGTCCGATCCCGTGGAATTTGCCGACGGGCAGCGTCTCGACGAAGGCGGCTCCCATCTCGGGCGAGATCACGAACTGGCCGTTGGGCTTGCGGTGATCGGAGGCGAGCTTGGCCAGGAACTTGTTGTAGGAGATGCCCGCCGACGCGTTGAGGCCGGTCTCGGCCTTGATCTTCTCGCGGATTCGTAGCGCGATATCGCGAGCGAGGGGAATGCCCTGCAGGTTCTCCGTCACGTCGAGATAGGCCTCGTCGAGGGACAACGGCTCGATGATCTCGGTGTGCTCGGCGAAAATCTCGCGGATCTGCCGGCTGATCGCCTTGTAGATTTCGAAGCGCGGCTTCACGAAGATCAGGTCGGGACATTGCCGTTTCGCGGTGACCGACGGCATCGCGGAGCGAACGCCGAATTTGCGCGCTTCATAGCTCGCCGCCGCGACCACGCCGCGCTCGGCCGAGCCGCCGACGGCGACCGGCTTGCCGCGCAGCTCAGGATGATCGCGTTGTTCCACCGACGCGTAGAAGGCATCCATGTCGATATGGATGATCTTGCGAACGCGCGCTGCCTCGCCTTCCATGATGCCGGATTCTCTCATACGCCAATGATACAATCCGGCCGAGAGAATCGCGAGGTGGCCCGTGCTTCAGCTGTTGATCCTGGTCGTCGTCGTGGTCGGACTCGGCTGGCTCATCGGCGTCACCAATCTTCCTGGTCCTTGGTATGCGGAACTGGCAAAGCCTTCCTTCGTGCCGCCGAACTGGGCGTTTCCGGTCGCCTGGACCATCCTCTACATCCTGATCGCCGTCGCCGGCTGGAGAACGCTCCGACGCGAGCCCCGAGGGAGAGCCATGGCGTTCTGGATCGCGCAGCTCGTCCTGAACTTCGCCTGGTCTCCTCTCATGTTCACCATGCACCGGATCGGAACTGCGCTCGCGATCCTGTGCGGTCTGTTCGCAGCGATCGTCGCCTATATCGCTCTCGAACTGTCACGAGACGGGCTGGCGGCCGCACTGTTTGTGCCCTATGCCGCCTGGGTTGCCTTCGCCGGCGTCTTGAATGCCGCGATCTGGAGCCTGAACTGAGGTGCCGGTTTTGCGGCCGCAGTCCTACCCTTCGTATTGATCCGGCCCCATCGCCCAGAATGCCTGATCGTGGCCGTAGGCATAGTTGCGGTTGTTGACCGCAGGATTGCGATTGACCATCGGCCGCATGAACATCGGATGCGTCGCGCTGCGCACCTCGTGCTCGACCGTGAACAGAGGCTTGCCGCTGTCGAGATCGACGATGTCGCAGAAGCGGTATTGATATTGATTGTCCTCGCGGGAGATCAGGTCGCGCGCCAGCAGCTTGCGATAGGGGCCGGAGAAATCGGTGATGTACATCTGCACATGGTGGCCGTCGTAATCGGGCTGTGGCCGATCGGTCTCGCGGAACAGGAGATGCTGGTCGCGGCCGGTCTGCACCGCCGCAACCTTGCCGTCACCGTTCCGAAGGGTCGCGGGCATGCCCATGATCTCAGGATAGAAGACGCAGATCGCCTGCGCCGCTCCGGGCGGTACGTCGAACTCGACATAGGGGATGCCGAGCGCGATGCGCCCGAAGCGCGCCGCATCGGGCTCGTGGACGCGGATCCGGTTGCCCCAGGGACAGACTGCTTCGACATAATCGTTATGCTCGGCATACGCGAAGGCTGTGCCTTCGAGCTTGTTTTTGACCGAAGCCAGGCGTGCCAGCAGCGCTTCGCGGCCCTCGATGACGAGCCCGGTATGGCCGCGCAGGACCTGCGGCTTGCCCTGGGGCAGATGAAACTGGCTCCGGCCAGCGTTGACCCACATGTTGGTGTCCGACACCATCAGATAGGGATCGCGCGTCAGCCCGAGTCCGGTGACATAGAACAGCGTGGCGAGGCGCTGGTCCGGAACGGTGATATTGACGTGCTCGAAATGGATGGCGTTGCCGAGATCTTCTGCGGATCGATCGAATTGTTGCGGCATGGCTGTGCGCTTCTCGCTGGAGGGACTGCTGGCGCCATACTAGAGCAGAATTTCCGCCAGCCGAAACATTTGGCCGATCACATCTTGTCGGCGGGGCGTGGCGAGTGCTGCCACCTTGCCGTCGCACCCATTCCCTGTAATCTCGACGGAAACAGATAGGGAATGAGGTCGATGGGGGGAGTACTGCAGGGCGTGCGCGTCCTTGATTTCGGGCGCTATATCGCGGGGCCGTATTGCGCGACCTTGCTGGCCGAATTCGGCGCCGAGGTCATTCGCGTCGAAAAGCGCGACGGCAGCGAGGATCGCTTCGTGGCGCCGGTCGGCGAAGGCGGCGAGGGCGCCCTGTTCCTGCAGGTCAACCGCAACAAGAAGTGCATCACGCTCGATCCGATGAAGGCGGAGGGGCAGGAGGTGATGCGCAAGCTTGTGGCGACCGCCGATGTCGTCGTCGCCAATCTGCCGCCGCAGACGCTTCATGCGATGAAGCTCGATTACGACTCGCTGAGAGCGATCAAGCCGGACATCATCCTGACCACCGCCACCGCATTCGGCGGGCCTGGCCCCTGGTCCGATCGCGTCGGCTTCGATGGCGTCGGCCAGGTCATGTCGGGCTCGGTCTACATGACCGGTGCCGGCGACCCGCCGTACCGCGCGGCGGTGAACTGGGTCGATTTCGGCACTGCGCTGCATTGCGCGTTCGGAACGCTCGCGGCCCTGATCGAGCGCGGCAAATCCGGGCGCGGGCAGATCGTCGAGGGCGCGTTGCTGGCGACCGCTTTGTCCTTCACCAATGCGACGCTGATCGAGCAGGCCGTCATCAACGTCAATCGTGTCCCGACCGGCAATCTCGGCCAGACTGCGGCGCCTGCGGATATCTACCGCACGAAGGATGGTTGGGTCTTGTGCCAGGTCACGGGCCATCCGCTCTTCAAGCGCTGGGCCAGGCTGATGGGGGAGGAGGAGCTGTGGTTGAACGATCCGCGCTTTGCCGACGACATCAGCCGCGGCAACAATGGCCCTGTCATCAGCGAGCGGATGGCACGCTGGTGCGCCGAGCGTAGCACGCAGGAGGCGGTCGACACGCTCGGCAAGGCAATGATTCCGACCGGGCCTGTTCTGAGCCCGCAGCAGGCGCTCGATCATCCGCACATCCGCGCCGCCGGCTTCCTCCAGGACGTCGACTATCCCGGTCTGCCGAAACAGGCGCCCGTCGCGCGCGCCGCGGTCCGGCTGTCGGAAACGCCGGGCGAGATCGCATCGCGTCCGCCGACGCTCGGTGAGCACACCGATTCCGTCCTGGCGGAACTCGGCTACGACAAGGCGGCGATCGCAACGCTGCGGCAGAGCGGCATCATCTAGCCGCGCGAGCGGCGCTGCTTGCGCAGCCGCCGATCCCTCTCTGTCCGTCGATCGCCCGATAAAGCCGTGGAACACAGGCGGCCGCTTGCCGTTCCTACACTCGGGGCGCGCGCGCACACAGGGAGTATCGACATGGCCGACGACCGCTTTGCCGAATTGCTGGGCCGTGCCGCCATGGACGTCTGGGGCGATATGCCGCGCGAGGTTCAGGAGGCGCTGTTCGAGACGGCGATGAAAGGCCGCGCCTCCGAGCGCGAAGCCCTTGCGCGGCTGCTGCATGATCGCCACCCGCGGACGGCCCATCCCGCCAAGCCGGCCTGAGAGGAGCGGACGCGCGTTGACGTTTCAAGCCTGCGTCGAGTGTCGAACATGGAGCTGATGGAAGCCGAGTCTGTCGCCGAGCTTCCCCGCGGGACGCAATGGCAATACGAGCCGAAATGGGATGGCTTCCGTTGCCTGCTGGTCCGTGACGACAGGCGCGTCAGGATGCAGTCGAAGGGTGGTCGCGATCTCGTGCGCTATTTTCCTGAAATCGCATCCGCGGCATCAGCTCTATCCGCCAGCTCGTTCATCCTCGATGGGGAACTGATCATTGAGCTGGAGGGCGGATACTCGTTCGATGCCTTGCTTCAGCGCATCCACCCGGCGGCCAGCCGCGTGAAGCGCCTGGCCGTGGAGACGCCGGCCAGTTTCATGGCTTTCGACCTGCTGCGATCGGAGGACAGGGACCTCACCGGGCTTCCGCTCGACGAGCGACGGTCCGCACTCGAGCAATTCGCGCGGCGCTATTTCAGGGGCAACCGCGTGTTTGCGCTGTCGCCGGCCAGCCGCAGCCTCGCCGGCGCGAAAAAGTGGCTGCAATCCGTCAGGGAAGGCCACGACGGGGTGGTCGCGAAGCGTCTCGATCTCGCCTATCGCGGCGGTGCGCGCGACGGAATGCAGAAGATCAAGCTGATGCGGTCGGCCGATTGCGTGGTCGGCGGCTTCAGGTATGGCGAGAAAAAGCAGGGCAGGCGAAAGGTGATCGGCTCGCTGCTGCTCGGACTCTACGACGACTCCGGACTGCTGCACCACGTCGGCTTCACCTCGGCCATCAAAACGGCCGATCGGCCGGGCTTGACCGAGACGTTCGAGGCCATCGCGAGCGGAAGCAGCTTTACCGGCAAGACGCCCGGCGGTCGGAGCCGATGGTCGACGAAGCGGTCCGCCGAGTGGCAGCCGGTGCGCCCCATTCATGTCGTCGAGGTTTCCTATGACCACGTCAGCGGTGGCCGGTTTCGCCACGGCACGAAAATCGTGCGCTGGCGCCCCGACAAGAAGCCCTCGCAATGCCGCATGGATCAGCTGGCGCAGAAATCAGCGAATGGTGGAGGGCGATGAGAGACAGCACCTCGGAGATCGCTCCGATCAGTGATGCCGTTCACCTCTGCGTCGACATGCAGAATATCTTTGCGCCCGGCGGTCTCTGGGCAACGCCGTGGATGGAGAGGGTGTTGCCGACGATCGTCTCGATCGTGTCCCGCCATCAGATCAGGACCGTCTTCTCGCGCTTCATCACGCCGCAGGATCCCGAAGATCGTCCCGGACAGTGGCAGAGTTATTTTCGGCACTGGCGGCAGGCAACCCGCCGGCAGCTCCCGGCATCCGCGCTCGAACTGGTGCCGGCGCTCGCGCGCTACGTTCCTCCGGCCCGCATGGTCGACAAGCCGGCCTATTCCGCATTCAGCAATCCGGGCCTCTGCAGCCTGCTGATGGAAAAGAACGTCGGCACGGTGGTGATCACCGGTGCGGAGACGGATGTCTGCGTCCTCTCGACGGTGCTGAGCGCCGTCGATCTCGGCTTCAGGGTCGTGATCGTGCAGGACGCGCTATGCAGCTCGTCCGACGTCGGCCACGACGCACTCATGACGATGTACCGCACCCGATTCCACGGTCAGGTCGATCTGGCGACCGCGGAGGAGCTGACGGAGTTTTGGCAGGAATAGAAGGTGCCCGGCCGAGGCCGCGGGGGCGGTTTGGGGTTCCGATGTGAAGTCTGGACACGTGCGTTCGCGCGGCAAATCCCCTATGGATGACGAGGCGCAGCCGAATCGCGATGGATCCGGCGCGCCTTTTGACGCCTGTATGCGACCAGAAACGGATTAACGTGCGGCATTCCAAAAAAGCGCGGCCAGCGGCCAAAGGTGCTCCGAACAAGAGCGCGCTCAAGAAGAATTCGTCAGTCAGGCGTTCGCCGAAGAAGCGCGCGCCGGCCAAGAGCTCGACAGGCAGACGCGCGCCAGGCAAGGCGGCGCCGAAGCAAGGCAAGGCTTCGCAACGCGCCACCATCGCATCGTCATCGCCGCTCGGCATGATGGCGCTGCATCTACTGGGGCAGTGGAAGGAGTCCGGCCGCAATGGTCTCGTGTTCCTCGCTGAAAGCGAGAACAGGGCGGAGCGGCTCGGCAGCGTCATTCATGCGCTCGACCCGTCCTGCGAAGTTCTGGTGTTTCCGCGGCTGAACACCCTGCCGTTCGATCAATTGGAACCATCGCGCGAGATCGCCGGCCGCAGAGCCTCGGTGCTGCGGCGGCTTGCGAAATCGAAGCATCCAATCTTTCTCGTCTCGACCGCGGAAGCCGTGATGGAGCGCTTGCCGCCGCCCGCGAGCCTGTTGCGGCTGAACACGGCTCTGAGAGTCGGCGGCACCTTCTCCGAGGGCGAGCTTCGCGTTCGTCTCGAAGAACTGGGCTATGACCTCGACGACGAGCCGGATTATCCGGGCGGCGCCCTGTTTCACGGCCAGACCTTCGAGATATTTCCGGCCGGAGCATTGGGGCCGTTCCGGGTGGAGCATTCGGCGCGCACCATCAAGCGGATCGTGGCGTTCGATCCGCAGGAGCACGACATCATCTTCGAGACCAGTGAGCTTCTCGTCGATCCCATGTCGGAACGAACAGCCCTGTCAGGCGCGCGGGCCAGGCGCGCGACGCTGTTCGACTATTGCGGAAAGGCCAAGTGGATCGCGGATGCCGGCGTGTCGGTGCATGCCGATGCCTGGCTGAGCACGATCGAGGAGGCCGCGGGCCGCGCCGACAGGGAGCGCGAATATCTGGGACGCCCTGACTGGAAGCAGGCGACCCGCGGCATGAAGGTGCTGCCGCGCAACGCTCCGTTCCAGCCGACGCCGGAATTCTCAAAACTGTCATCCGCCCGGAAAGCGCTTCGCGCCTTCGTCGAGGATGTCAGGCACGACGGTTCGCGCCTGATCTTCGCCGCGGCGCAGGAGGAGGATTTGCGTGCGATGGAGCGCATGAGCGGCGTGCGGGTGGAGCGCGTCGCGGACTGGGCGGAGGCCGAGGACGGGCGCCATCGCGACGTGGCGCTGCTGGCCGATCTCGACGGCGGCTTCGTCATTCCAGGCAGGAAATCCACGGTCGTTCTGACGGCAACCGACGTGCTCGGCAGCCGTGCGCATCATCCGCAACCGATGGCGCGAAGCTGGAGCGCGGCCTTCGACCATGCCGACGTGCCGGAACCGGGTACAGTGGTGGTGCATCTTCAGCGCGGTCTCGCCGTGCTCGATGGCCTGCAGACGGTGAACACCGGCGGCGGCGCATTGCGCGAGATGGTCAGGCTGTCCTTCGCGGGAGACAACGCGGTCCTGGTGCCGCCGCCCGATCTGGCGCTGATGTGGCCCTATGCGACGGAACTCGGCAAGCTCGCCCTCGACAAGGCGGATGGCAGCACATGGTGGGCCCGCCGCAGCGAGGCTGAGCAGGAGATCCAGGCCGCGGGCAAGGTGCTTGCCAAGCACATCAGCCAGCGCAAGCGGCGGAAGGCGGCAAAGCTGGTGCCGCCTGGCTCGGCCTACGAAAAATTCGTGGCGCGCTTTCCCTATTTCACCACCATCGATCAGGCCAAGGCCATCAACGACGTGCTCGATGATCTGGCATCCGGCCATCCCATGGACCGGGTGATCTGCGGCGACGTCGGCTTCGGCAAGACCGAGGTGGCGCTTCGGGCGGCGGCGGCCGTGGTGCTGTCAGGCAAGCAGGTGGCGATCGCGGTGCCGACGACAGTGCTGGCGCGACAACACGTCGCGACCTTCCGCAAGCGCTTCGCGGCGGTTGATATCGAGGTGGGCAGCCTGTCGCGCGCGACATCGGCTGCGGAGGTCAGGGAGACCAAGGAAGGCTTGCGCAGCGGCCGGATCAAGGTCGTGGTCGGCACGCAGGCGCTGACCTCGAAGGACGTCAAGTTTGACGATCTCGGCCTCGTCATCATCGACGAGGAGCAGCATTTCGGCGCCGCCGAGAAGGCAAAGCTCTCCGGTCTCGCCAAGAATCTCCATACGCTCTGGATGAGCGCCACGCCGATCCCGCGCACGCTCGCCGCGGGCCTTGCCGGGTTCAGGGATCTCAGCGTCATTGCCTCGCCGCCGGTTCACCGTCTTCCGGTCGCGACCAAGATCGCGCCGCTGTCGGATGCCGCCATCGCCTCGGCCTTGCTGCGCGAGCAGCGACGGCACGGGCAGAGTTTCCTGATCTGCCCGCGCATCCAGGATCTGGAGCCGATGCTGGCGCGCGTACAGGCGGTCGCGCCCGATCTCAAGATCGTCTGTCTGCACGGCAAGCTGCCGGCCGACGAGATCGACGAGCGCATGATGACATTCGTCGAAGGCAAGGCCGATGTGCTGCTTGCCACCAACATCGTCGAGAGCGGCCTCGACATCCCGCGCGCCAACACCATCGTGGTGTGCTGGCCGGAAAATTTCGGTCTCGCCCAGCTTCATCAGCTGCGCGGGCGCGTCGGCCGCGGCGGCATCCGCGCCTTCGCTTATCTCCTGACGGAATCGACCTCGGGGCAATCAGAGAAGCGACTCGCCGTGCTGGAGGAGTTCAGCCGGCCCGGCGCGGGCTTCGCCATCAGCGAGCGCGATCTCGACCTCCGCGGCGCGGGCGATCTGTTCTCGGAGCAGCAATCCGGCCACGTCCAGGTGTTCGGCCCCGTGCTCTACAGTCATCTGCTGAAGATGGCCTCGGAGAAGGTCGATGACGGCATGTCCGTGGTGTGGGTGCCCGATCTCAACTTGCCGGTCGCGGACATGCTTCCCGCAAGCTACGTGCAATCCGCGCCCGTACGGCTCGAGCTCTATGCCCGCGCCGCGCGTTGCGCCAGCGAGGACGAGCTCGACGATCTCGAGGAGGAAACCGCCCGCCGCTTCGGGCCATTGCCGCAGGCCGCCCGCGATGTCTTTGCGGCTGCGCGACTGAGGCTGGATTGCAAACGCCGGGGCATCATTCGCCTGGACGTCGGCCAAAGCGCCGTCGCCGCGACGTTCCTGCCGGGACGGCTGCGGAAGTCCAAGGGCAAGTCGCTGCAGCGCGATGGCGATCGCGTCGTCTATCACAGCCCGATGCGGGATGCGCCGTTTGAGCGGGTCGACGAATTGCTGGAGCTTCTCGACGAGTCGTGAGCCAGGGCGTGTAGTCGGCGAGCACCAGACATATTTCGCTCGATGGCTACCGCACCTGCTAAGTTCAGACGGATACACTGGCCGTTCGTACCTGGGAGGCGGACATGCGACGACGGGAGTTCCTTGCTCTTGTAAGCTGCGTGGCAGCAGCTTGCCCCCTTGCCGCGCGTGCTCAGACCGCGAGGATTTATCGCGTTGGGACACTTACTGCGGGCCCCCCAATCTCTGCTGCAGCGGATCGTGGTGAGGTGTTCTTCAACGAACTGGCGAAACGTGGCTACGTGATTGGACGCAATTTGGTCCACGAGGCGCGTGGCGCGTCGGGCAAGCTTGAGCTGGTTCCGCAGCTGATGCAGGAGCTCAAGGCCGCGGGAGTGGACGTTGTTGTCACGATCAGCTATCCGGCAGCATCCGCCGCCAAAGTATCGGGGGTTCCGACGGTCCTGGCGTCCGGCTCCGGCGATCCGGTCAAGACCGGCCTGGTCGAAAGTCTCGCGCATCCGGGCGGGAACGTGACAGGAATAGCGGATGACGCATCGACACTTTCCACCAAACGCCTTTCCTTGCTGACGGCCTTGTTGCCCCGACTTCACCACGTCGCGATGATTTGGAATAAGGATGATCTCGGCATGTCGATGCGTTACGAGACATCAGCAAAGGCTGCGCAGGGGCTCGGAATTACAGTTCAGCCGCTTGGCGTTCGGGAACCCGATGACTTCAACGAAGCTTTCGAGGCGATGACGCGCGATCCGCCCGACGCCATTTTGATGGTTTCGGATTCACTAACTCTGCTCAATCGCAAGCGAGTGATCGACTATGCTGCCACACACCGGCTGCCGGCGATCTACGAGGCAGAATCGATCGTTCGCGACGGCGGCTTGATGTCCTATGGAGCCGATTCAAGCGAATCCTTCGAACGCGCTGCAGCGATGGTCGATCGCATTTTCAAGGGTACGACACCGGCCGACCTCCCGGTGGAACAGCCAACACGCTACCAGTTCGTCATCAATCTAAAGACTGCGAGGTCGATAGGGCTCGAAATTCCGTCGACCCTGGCGGCGCTCGCGGACGAAGTCATCGAATAGGCCAGCGACTTCCGTTGATGGCCCGGTTGCGACGCTCAGGGAATGTCCGGTCTCGATCCGGTGTTCGAAGTTGAATATCAGTCGGCCTGCCGCTTGAGGAGTACATGCCTTGGCTCAAAGCGAGCTGCCGCCGCAGATCACGAGCTGCTGCCCGGTGATGGCGGCCGCATCCGCCGAAAGCAGGAAGGCGACGGCAGCCGCGACTTCCTCCGGCCGAATGAAGCGGCCGATCGGTGGCAGCTTTGGTGTGACGTTGGCGCGCGTCGGATCGTGGAGCATCGGCGTTTCGGTCGCTGCGGGCGCAATGACATTCACTGTTATGCCGCGGGACGCCAGTTCACCTGCCCAGGATCGCGCGAGTGCGACCAGCGCGGCTTTTGTCGCGGCATATTGACCTCGGCCGGCTGCGCCAGCTGCGGTGCGACTGCCGATGAACACGATGCGGCCGCCCTGCGGCAAGCGTGACGCCAGCGCATCGGCGAGGCGTTCGGCCGCGTCGACATGCAGCCGCCACATCGCGGCGCCCGCGTCATGGTCGAGCGATCCGAGCGGGGCGACTTTCAGCATGCCGGCCGCATGAACCAGCGCGGTCGGCGCGAGATCGGCGACGGCGGCTGCAATCGCATCGACATCGGCGAGATCCAGCGACAAGTGCTCGAATGCCGGATGATCGAACGTTACAGCGCGCCGGCTGATACCGGTAACGCGCCAGCCGTCGCGCAGCAGGCGCTCGACGATCGCCGCGCCGATGCCTGAGCTGGCGCCGGTGACGAGCGCGTGCGGCCTCTTGTCCATCGCCTCAGCCCTGCTTCACCCACGCTTCGGTCACCCTCACATGTTTGATCGCGCGGCGATGAAAGGTGAAGGCCATGTGGATCGCGCCATCGGCGGTCTGCTTGACGCTAGGGTAGGACAGCTCGCGATTGGTCTGGTCTCGCGAATTGTTGGTCATGCAATAGCCGTCGCCGGTCTCGACATCGCGCTTGGCCCACGAGCGACCGCCGTCGGTCGAGATCGCCAGCGTCATCGGCGCTCTTGGCGCGCCCCAGAACGCGGTGCGTCCGTCCGCGTTGCCGCCGTCGCCGGCGAGCACGGGCGGAAGATCGTCCTCGATTTCGTCATAGAGCGAGAGCCGGCGGCCGGTCGCATCCTTGGCGCTGGAATCGTTGAAGACCAGCGCGAGATGGCCGTTGTCGAGCCGGGTCAGCTGGATCGAGGAGTTGTTGTTGGGCAGTGCGGTCGCTTCGGGCGCCGACCAGCTGCGGCCGTGATCGGTGGAGCGGCTTTGATAGATGTTGTCCGCCCAGCGGCTGCGATACATCGCCAGCAGCGAGCCGTCGTCGAGGCGCGCGATGCTCATATGCACGCAGCCGCGGCTGCCCGGCACCTCGATGTCGCGCCAGGTGGCGCCCGCATCGGAAGAGATCTTCACCGCGCTGGTGTCCCCGTCGCCGTTCCATTTCCGGCCCGGCGTGCTGTGGCAATAGAATACGGGCAACAGCCAGTCGCCATTGTCGAGCACGACGATCGGCTGGCGGATGAAGGTGCCGCGGCCGCGATATTCAGGGAACAGCGTCTCGATCGGGCTCCAGCTCTTGCCGTTGTCGTGCGAGAGGCGGCGGCGGATGATGGCGGTATCCTGGTTGCCGGCCAGCTGCGCCGTCCACATCAGCCACAGCGTGCCGCCGGGAGCAGGGAACAGCACGGGGTTCTGCTCCGAGCGGCCGGGATCATCGGACAGCTTTTCCGCCTCTGACCACTCTGTCGCGCCGCGGGGCAACCGCGAGAAATACACCGAGATGTCGGACATGCCCTCCTGCGTGCCGCCGAACCAGACGCAGGCGAGATCGCCATTGGCGAGCGGCATCAGATTGGCGGCGTGGTTCTGCACGCAGGGCGAGGGAATGAAAGCGTCGAACCTGTCAGGGTCGCCGGTGGCCTGACGCACGGCGCCGTCGGCGGCGATCTCGAGGTCGGCCATCATGTCGAAGTCCTTTCGACGAATGCATTTGGTTGCGCGGCCTGCGGCATGGCGGGGGCCTGGCCCATCGCCACGCGCTCGATCGCCATCACCAGCAGCGGGGTCGCGGCGGCGATGTACATGTTGTCGATGCCGAAGGGGTTGCCGAGCAGGTACCAGACCGTGGTCGAGATTGCGGCGCCGATCAGGCCCGCGGTGGCGCCGCGATTGCTGGCGAACAGCGGCAGATAGAAGCCCATCATCGCCACCATCGTGACCGACAGGCGCAGCGCGCGCGTGAAGAACGACAGCTTCAGGATCTCCGGAATGAAGAACACGAAGAGCAGCGGCGCGATCGCGATCAGAACCGAGAACACACGCGTCATCTTCAGCTCGCGCTCCGGCGTCGGCTGCCAATGGGGCACGTAGAAGTCGCGTACCACCAGCGAGGCGATCGCGAGCGCGACGGTGCAGACGCTGACGAAGATCGACGCGACCAGCGACGTCGTCACGAAGGCGGAGGCCAGCGGCGGCATCTTTTCCAAAAACACCGGCAGCGCGTAGAGGCTGTTCATGTCAGGGTAGAGATATTTTGCGGCGACGCCGATCAGCGCGAGCAGGAAGCCGAGCGGCAGGCAGAACGCCGCCGCGTAATAGGTCGCCCTGCGGGCCTCATCGGCGCTCGGGGTCGAGGAGATCGCCTGCACGATGAATTGCGTCGAGAAGATCGCGCCGACGGTGCCGAACGTCCAGGCGAAGATGGTGGTGAAGCCGATCTTGCCGTCCCAGCTGAAATAATAGGCGGGCAGCTTGGCCTGCATCGCCGCGATGCCGCCGGTGAGCGACATCGCGACCGCGAAGATGATGATGACGCCGACGACCTTGAAGGCACTGTGCAGGATCGTCACCCAGGCGACGCCCTTCAACCCGCCAAACACGTAATAGAAGGTCGAGACCACGGCGATGACGCACATCGCGACCGGCAGGCTGACATGCAGCGCGGTGGCGATCGCAGCCGCGCCGCTGACGTAATTGCCGACATTCACCAGCAGCAGCGCGTAGATCATGATCACGGAGACGGTGAGCATGGTCGACCTGCCGTATTTCTGCGCGATCGCAGCCGAGATGGTGTATTCGCCGGAATTGTAGAGCTTCTTCACCATCAGGAGGCCGAACAGCAGGAAGCCGATCGAGGCGCCGAGCACGGCCCATCCGGCCGCCATGCCTGACTGGAACGCTTCCTGTGCCGTGCCCACGGTCGATTTGGCGCCGACGAATTCGCTCATCATCAGCACGCCGACGACGACGGCGGGCATCGCGCGCGACGCGGTCATGAACTGATCGCTGGTTCGGCTGCGCAGCTTCAGCGTGAGCCAGGACGTGAAGGCGATGTAGGCTACGATCATCGTGACGATGAGCGTGCTTTCGCCGTTGAGCAGGGCTTGCATCTCCAACGTTTCCTCTGGTGGCGCGGGATGCGGTGTCGAGGCCCGCTTCTGCCCGGCATGCAAAATGTTCGGAATGCGAACAATTGTTGTTGGAGTTCATTAAACCCGCCCGCGGGCGATGCGTCAAGCGCACGCGTCCGCGCCCGCGGGGCGGCGACCCGGCGGACGGTCATCTCCTCCTGATATTGATGAGGTTCCAGCGAGGCGGATGTTACGTCGTGCCGACGTGAGCGGGCTCAGTGCCCGAGGCGGCGGCCGATGGCCGCCGCAACCGCATGGCCGCGCCGCCGCGCGGCGGCGGATCGTCGTCATCGAGCTTGCGCAGTGCAGCGAGGATGTCCGTCAGTCGGATCGGATGGCCCATGCCGGGGATCTCGCGTAGCGCGGGCTGGGATTCGACGGCGTACATATCCGAAGCCCAGGACGACAGGATGATCCGTTTTTCCGGCGTTGAAAGACCGGCGTCGTCGAGAACGGCGCTCGCAGAGGCATAGTGTGCTGCGGGATGGAATAGCGGCTTGAAACCGGTCACGTTCGCTTTGGCATTCATTGACGCTTTGGCATTCATCGGTCGTCTCCCTCACCACTCCTTTCAAAAAGGGATGCCGTCACCGGCGGACGGCGAGCCGCGCCGTCCGCCATGCTGGTCCGTAATGGCAGAGCTTTCGACGCTCAGGCCGCCTTCTGCTGGTCAATCTGCGGCGGCGTGCTCGCGATCTGGATGCGGCGCGGCTTCATGGCCTCTGGAATCTCGCGCAGGAGATCGATGACCAGGAGACCGTCCTGGAAAGCGGCTTGCTTGACCTGAACGTAGTCGGCGAGATTGAACACACGACGGAACGGCCGCGCCGCGATACCCTGGTACAGATATTCGCCGGAGGCTGACTCGGGCTTCTTGCCCTCGATGGTCAGCGTGTTCTGTTCGGCAGTCACCGTGATGTCGTTGGCGCCAAAGCCTGCCACGGCAAGTGTGATCCGGTACTGGTCTTCGCCGAAGCGCTCGATGTTGTAGGGGGGATAGTTCTCTTCGCCGGCCTGACGCAACGTGCTGTCCACGAGGTCGGCAAGATGGTCGAAGCCGATGGTGGAGCGCCAGAGGGGCGCGAAGTCAAAGGTGGTCCTCATACCAAGTCCTCCTAGGAGCAAGATGGTTAAGAAGGAGCGCAAGACGGGGTTCAGACCGAATCCGGCGGACCCCGGCCCGGCGCCCGCACCGGACCCCTGGCGGGCATCCGGCACACCGCTCTCGCGGCGAAAAACGACTTAGAGCGACGGAAGAGCCTTGCAAGAGGGGGCAGTAAAAAAAATTGAGAGGCGGCTTGGGAACCCGAACGAGCGATGTGAGAGAATCTTGACAGCACAAGAGGCGCGAATATTTTTTTGCGCCGGAAGTCTGCCCTTCCACCCTGGACAATCGAAAAGGATTTTGAAAGACCGTCAGGAGCGACGACGATGCTCGATCTGGAATTGGCCCGCATTCGCACGCACCGAAACAACATCTCCCGCTATCGACGCCTGCTGAAGACGAAGCTGTCGGAGCTTGAACGTCAATTCATCGAGCGGCGCCTTGCCGAGGAGCAGGCCGCCCTCCAAGCTCTCGCTGCCGAGGCTCTTCCCGCCGCATTTACACTACCGAGAGACTCGGCGCGCCCCGCCCTTCGGGGAGCCGAACGATGAACGACTTACGCAATCTCCTGGTCCGCACCGGCGTGAGCACGCGCCGCTCTAATTCGCCGACAGCGCCGTCTTGGCGACCTCCGCCATCCAGCTCGATGCGACCGGGAGGATCGCGTCGTTGAAATCGTAGCGCGGGCCATGTAGTTCGGCGCCGTCGCGCAGGGGCCCGTTGCCGATCCACACGAACGCGCCGGGCCGGTGCTGGAGATAGAACGCAAAATCCTCGGCGGCCATGCTGGGCGCGAGATCGCGCCTGACCGGTGCCCGCACCTTCTCAGCGGCCATGCGCGCGAGGCCCGCTTCCTCCGTCGAATTGACCGTGGCGCCGACGCCCATGACGATATCAGGGGTGACCTTGACGTCGAAGCTCGTGGCGATGCCGGCGCAGATCTCGCCGATCCGCGCCAGGATGACGTCCTTCACGTCGTTGCGATGATGCCGCAGCGTGCCGCGGATCACGACCTTGCCCGCGATTTGATTGGGCGCGGTGCCGCCCTCGATCGTGCACAGCGAAAGCACGGCGGTGTCGAGCGGATCGACGCTGCGCGACACGATCCCCTGCATCGCCACGATCAGATGGCCGGCCGCCACCACCGGATCACGCGTCAGATGCGGCATGCCGGCATGTCCCGCATGGCCCTCGATGGTGATGGTGACGCGTCCGCCTGACGCCATCACCACGCCGTCGTGGACCGCGATGGTGCCGGCCTCCAATCCGGGCCAGTTGTGGAAGCCGAACACGCGATCCATCGGGAAGCGCTCGAACAGCCCGGCAGCGACCAGCGCGCGCGAGCCGCCAAAACCTTCCTCGGCCGGCTGGAAGATGAAATCGACGGTTCCGCTCCAGTCCGTGTCCGCCGCCAGCAGCGCGGCCGCACCCAGCAGCGAGGCGGTGTGCCCGTCATGTCCGCAGGCATGCATCACGCCCGGATTTTTCGAGGCGTAGGCCAGCCCAGTATGCTCCGTGATGGGCAGTGCATCCATGTCGGCACGCAAGCCGACGCGCCCTTGCGCCGATCCGCGCGTCAGCGTCGCGACCACGCCGTGGCCGCCGATATTGGCCTCGAAGGGAATGCCGAACTCGGTGAGCCGCTCCTGCACGAAGGCGGCGGTCGCTTTTTCCTGCAAGGACAGTTCGGGGCAGGCATGCAGATGCCGGCGCCACGTGGTCAGTGTCTGGTGCAGCTCTGGGGTCAAGGCAGGAATCTCTCGCATGATGACGGCCGTCACCACTCTAGCCGATTATCCGCGTGCCGCATCAAGTGCCTCGGAATGCCTCGCGTGCATCGGCAGGTTCGATGATTGCTGGGCAGACGACCGCGCCGCGTCCTCCACTTCACCTCTCCCGCAAGCGGGGGGCGCACCTCCGGCCGCGGAGCCGCCCTACGCCGCCAACTTAGCTAGCCCCTTCCAGTCAAAGCTGATGCCGTGTCCCGCGCGGTCCGGCGCCAGCGCCTTGCCGTCTTCGAGCAGCAGCGGATGCTCGATGTACCTGTCGAGCCCAAACCCGTGCGCCTCGAGATAAGAGCGGTTCGGGCAGGCGGCGAGCAGATGCACGGTGATGTCGTGCGCGCCGTGGCTGGTGACCGGCAGGTTGAAGGCCTCCGCCAGCCGCGCGATCTTCATGAAGGCGCTGACCCCGCCGCAATTGGTGACGTCGGGCTCGGGATAGGACACCGCGCCTGATGCGATGTAGTTCTTGAACTCCCACAGCGAGCGCAGATTCTCACCCGCCGCGATCGGCACACCGCCGGCCTGCACGATGCGCGCGTGGCCGGCGACATCATCAGGGATGATGGGTTCTTCCAGCCAGGTCAAATCGTGGGCTGCGAAGGCGCGGGCGGCGCGGATCGCTTCCTCCACCGTCCATTTCATGTTCGCGTCCGCCATCAGCGGAAAGCCGTCGCCGAGATGTTGGCGCATCGCCGCGACGCGTGCGAGGTCGGATTTGAGGTCGGGCCGGCCCACCTTCATCTTGATGGCGCGAAAGCCCTTTGCGAGATTGCCGTCGGTCTGCTTCAACAGCGCCTCGACCGGCAGATCGAGGTCGATGCCGCCGGCGTAGCACGGCACGCGCGCATCGAAACCGCCGAGCAGCCGGAACAGCGGCAGCTTCGCCCGCCGCGCCTTCAAATCCCACAGCGCGATGTCGAGCGCGGACAGCGCGAGCACGGAGGGCCCGCCGCGCCCGCCATAATGCAGGCCCCACCAGACGTGATGCCAGAGGGCTTCCGTGTCCTCAGCCTCGCGCCCCTCGAGTAGCGGCGGAATCTCGCGCTTGAGAATGTCTGCGACGGCGCCGCCGTTGCGCCCGACCGTGTAGGTGTAGCCAGTGCCTTCCGCGCCATCGGCATCGCGCACGCGGCAGGTGATCAGCTCGAAAGCCGACATGTCGCCATGGGTGGAATCCGACAGCGTAACGGGGAGGGGGATCCGGTAGAGCCCGGATTCGATATCAGCGATGCGCGGCATGTTTGCTCCCTGCATTTTCGTTGCAGGCTAGGCTGACGTGGAGCCTCGGGCAACTGCGTTCGCGGCAATGCTGCTGCGTCCTCATGCGCGCGGGAACCGCGCGGCCGCCCGGATCGATCCGTTACGGCCGGCGCGCCTGCTTCATCGCCCGCTCGACCTCGTCGGCCAGCCGGCTGAAGTGCCGATGCAACCGGTCGAACAGGTCTCGCTTGGAGGTCTGGGTGGCGAGGTCGCGGATCAAGGCCGCCTCAGCCGCGTCCTTGCGCAGCTTCTCCAGCGAACTGACAAAATCCTTCATGACCGGTCTCGATGCGAACGTTCCGTTCGTCAGACTGCCGCTGCGATCCAGATGACCATGGCGAGCAGAAGCAAGACCCACACGAGCGAGGCCGTGAACCAGGCGTCCCAGGACCTCATGTCGAAGCCCCTTCGTCTCGAACTTCGTTGCCGCACCGGCACTTGAACAGGCGCACGATGTGGTCCGTCCGCGGATCGCTGTACCGTACGATCAGGCGGAGCGTTTCGGAGCCGCAGCGCGAACATCGCGGCGGCGTTCTTTCGAGAGATTGGTGCATGAACCCGCGCCGCCGCCGTTGACCTCAGAACACGGCCAACTCAATAGAGCCTTCACCCCGGGCTTTCTTGTCGGTTTCTGCCCATATTTTGGGATTTCGCGCCAAGCGGCGCGACATCAGGAGCCCGCAGTCCGGAATTGCCGCGGCGTCACTCCCGTCCAGCCGGTGAAGGCGTGGCTGAAGGAGCTGACTTCCCGATAGCCCAGCAGCCAGGCGATTTCCGAGATCGGCAGGTCTTGATCGCGCAGATAGCGCTTGGCGAGGGCTTGTCTCAACTCGGAAAGCACGGCGGAAAACGTCGTGCCCTCGTCCGAGAGAGCGCGGGCAAGCGTGCGACCACTCATTCCTGTGCGGCGCGCCACCTCCAACACGTTGGCCTTGCCATTGGGGAGCAGCTGGATCAGCTCGTCCTCGACGCGCGAGCGCAAGCTGCTGCGCTGCGCCTTGCGTCGGCCCAAGGCCTCATCGGCATACTCAAGCAGTATCCGGTTCAGATGGGTATCAGCGCCCGCGACCCGCAGTGCGGCACTCTGTTCGGGAAACGCGATCTCGTCCCGATTGGCGCCATAGTCGATGGCGCAGCCAAGGTCGATGCCGGGGCGGAGCTGTGGCCTGCCGTATCTCAATGTGATCTGTTTTGGTGAGACCCTGCCGCCGGTCAACGCACGCGCGATGCGCACCAGGGTCACCACCCAGAATTCAGCATGATGACGACCGAAGCGACGATCGAGGTTGAGGTATTCCAGCCCGATCGAAAGCGTGCGGCCGGCGGACACCTCCAATCGCACGCCCTCATTGTTGATCGCGCAATACCGCGCAGCGTTCGCAAGCGCGTCCGCCAGATGTTCGGACGACGCCATGACGTAATAAACCAGACCGATCTCGCCGAGCTCGAAGTCGCGCGCGAGGTGCAAGCCGAAATGCGTGTCTTCCAGCTCCGCGGCTGCCAGCTCGAGCAACCTGACCTGCGCTGCGGCGGCGACGCGGCACTTGGGATCCGCGATGTCCTGGAGCGTGAGGCCCGCTTGCTCGAGCACCGGCGCCGGATCCCTGCCTTTGCGGCGCAGATAGGCGCAGGCGAGGCGGGCGATACCGCCGGTCGCGCTGAGGATTGAGCTCAAGCCGTTCGCCGATCGGCTGCGCATGACGGCCTCTCAGCCAGCTCACCGCATCGTCGCGAGCTGCACGGCCAGCGCGCACGCCCGGTCATATTCGTCGAGATTGATCCACTCGTCGATGGTGTGCGCCTCGTTCTGCCCCGCGCCGAAGGTCACGGTCGGAATGCCGTGACGAACCATCCAGTTGGCATCGAGGCCACCATTGGCGGTGCGGACGTTCGGCGTACCGCCGACGGCAGATACCGCCTCGACCGCCCGCTTGATGACGGGCTGACTGTCCTTCATGCGGAACGGATAATAATCGGTCTCGGCCTTGAACTTGACCCTGCCGGACTTGCCCTGGGCGTTCGTCACCTTCTTCGCCGCCTTCTCGAAGGCGGCCTTGTAGGCCTTGGTGATCTCCTTGAAGAATTTTCCGTCATGGCTGCGGCTTTCGCCGCGCACATGCACGTAGTCGGTGACGACGTTGGTGGCATCGCCCGCGGGACGGCCTGCGCCGCCGGTGACGGGGCCGACATTGCTGGTGCCTTGTCTTTTGCCCTTCACCACCTTGCCGAACCAGCCGCCGGCCTTCACGTCGGCAAGCGCGAGCGCCATGATCATGGTGGCGGAAATGCCGCGCTCCGGCGCGACGCCGGCATGCGAGGCGCGGCCCATGATCTCGACCGTCCAGCGGTCCGCGCCCACGGCGCCGATCACGACGTTGGAGGCCGAGCCGCCATCATAGTTGAACGCCATCACCGGTGACCCCAGCTCGTCCAGCTTGACGTGGCGCGCGCCATAGAGCCCGCTTTCCTCGCGCACGCAGAACAACAGCGTGATCGGTGGATGATCGAGCTTCTGCTTTTCCAGCTCCGCCGCTAACGTCACCAGCACGCCACAGCCGCAGCGGTTGTCGCCGCCGAGCGCGGTCTTGGCGGAGTTGACGATTCTGCGGCCGGATTTCTTCGGCTTGGCGCCGGCGCAGAGCGGCACGGTGTCCATGTGGGTCATGAACATGATGCGCGGCTGGTTGTGCAGCGCGCCGCGGCCGGGCAGGTCGACGATCAGATTGCCTGTTTCGGTCGGCACGGGAATGCGGGTGTTGGCGTCGTCGAGCCGGATCGCCTTTGCCGGCACGCCGCTGTCCTTCAGTGCGGCCGTGAGCTCCCGCCCGATCGCCGCCTCCTGTCCGGTGATGCCTTCCACGGAGAGGAAGCGCATGAGGCGGTCGGTCGCGGCTTTGGTGTCGACAGGCATGAAAATCATTCCCTTGCTGGACGGTTGCGCCAGCATCTCCCGCGTCGATGCGTTGTGCAAGGGCCTCAGACGCTGCGCGTAGAGGCGAGGAAGATCGTTGCACCCAGCAGCAGCGCCGCGGCCATGAACAGCAGCACCGCCGGCAGCCCCGCGAATGCCGCCACCGCACCGGTGACCGATTGCATCAAGGCGGCACCGAGGAAGAAGGCGAGATTGATCGCCGCGAGCGCCTTCCCCGCGGTCTGCGCGTCGACCAGCTGCCGCGACATGCCGAACAGCAATGGCTGCGCCGAGGTCGCGATGCCAATGAGCACGAACAGTACGAGATCATAGAGCGGCGGCATTACAGCCACGCCGAACAGCATCGAGACCGCATCATGCGGCGCGCCGAGCGCCATCAGGGCCAGCAGCAAACCTCCGATCATATGCGTGCTTGCCACCAGCTCGCGGCGACGACTGAGCTTGCGGTCGATCATGCCGACGAGAAGCGGACCGGCGATCATCGCCAGCGTGAACGCGCCCAGCTGATTGCCGGCCTCGACCCGCGACAATCCCTTGATGTCCATCAGCCACGGGCCGCCCCACAGGCCGCGCAGCACCAGCGAGCTCGACAGCGACACCAGCGCCAGCGCGATCAGGCCGCGCAAGGGCCGCGACAAGCCGAGCCTGAGCACCGCGATCATCTGCGACAGGGCTGAGGAATCGTCCTTGTGCTCGGCCGGCTGGCTCGGCACCAGCGTGAAGACGGCGAGCGCGACGAGGACGCCGCCGAGGCCTGCGATCCAGAACCCGGCGCGCCAGCCGTAATGATCGACCACGAAGGCCAGCGGGCTCGACGACAACAGCATGCCGATATTGCCGATCGAGAGGATCGCGCCCGACCACAGCCCGAACCGCGCCGCCGACAATTGCTTGGCTGCCAGCGTCATCGGGCACGTCAGCATGCCTGAGGTGGCGATGCCGAGCAGCACTTGCCCCATCGCGAAGCTCGAAGGCCCCGTGGCAAAGCCCGAGGCGATCGCACCGATCACGGTTCCCGCAAGCAGGCTCAGCGACACCGGCCGCACGCCGAAGCGGTCCATCGCAGCGCCAACCGGAATCTGCGCGGCGGCAAAGGCGAAGGGATAGACCGAGGTCAGGCTCGCCAGTGCCTGCGGCTCCATCCGGAAATCCGCGGCCATCAGGTCGAGGCTGACCGCCGGAATGGTGCGCAGCAAGGTCGAGAGCATGTGCCCGCAGGCCAGCGCCAGCAGCGCAAGGATCAGTGCGCGGGTGCCGTTTCCCACTTCTTCAGTCGCAACCGCACTCATCAGCGTCCCGTCCCAACGCGCTTTTTCGTGCCGTTACACGATCGGACGGCCCATGCCAACAGCTGGGGGCGAGGCGCTGGCGCAGGGCCGACCAGACCTGGGGACAGATCACGAGGGGCTTGAGAGCCGTCCACCACGTGCCGCCATCCCGGGTGGCGGCCATTCCAGGCCTCGGGCCGATGAACCGCGGCGGCCGTCAGGACGTTGTACTCGGGAGAAGGTGGCGTGACGGGAAGCATCTGCGATTGGCAGCGGTGATGTCTGTGTCCGAGAGTGCAAGCCAGACAACCAGTGACGCGGCCCGCCGAGTGCGGAGAAGACGCAATTCCTTATTGTTGGTTCTCGGGGTTGGATTTCTTGTTTTTGCCGTGGCATCGGGTGCACTTTATTTCGTGTTGCGGCCGGACACGCTCCGGATCGCCGTTGGACCGGCTGGCAGCGACGACGACAAGGTCATTCAGGCGATGGCCGATGCCTTCAGCACCGAGAGCCGGACCGTCAGGCTGTCGCCGATCAAAACCGCGGGAGCGGTGGAGTCCCTTGCCCTGCTTGGAGCTGGCAAGGCCGATCTGGCCGTTGGCCGCGGCGACCTGGACATGCCCGCCGAAGCACAGACCGTCGCGGTCTTGCGCAAGAACTTCGCCGTTCTGTGGACACCGTCCGGACGTGGAACCAGGACCTCGAAAAGAAAGCAGACGCCGAAAATCAAGGAGGTTGCCGATCTCGCGGGGCGTCATATCGGTATCATCGGGAAAACCGCGGCGAATGCCGCGTTGCTGCGAGTCATCCTGAGCGCCTCCGGGATCGAGGCGGACAAGGTCACCGTGACGCATTTTGGCACGGACCACCTCGACGAACTGGCGCGCGACCTCCAGCTCGATGCATTCATGGCGGTCGGGCCGCTCGACAGCAAAATCACTTCTGATGCCATCGCCGCAACGGCGCGGATACGAGGCGAGCCGAAGTTTCTCGCCATCGAGACATCGGAAGCGATCGCCTTGAAGCATCCCCGGTATGAATCCGAGGAAATTCCGCCGAGCGTCTTCAATGCGGACCCGGCTTGGCCGGATGACAAGGTCGAGACGGTCAGCGTGAGCCACCTCATCGTGGCGAGAAAGACCCTGTCCGAAACGACGGTCGCCGCTTTCTTCCGGCAGCTCTTTGCCGTTCGTCAGGCGATCGCGAAGCAGGTTCCTGGCGCCTCTCACATCACCAAGCCCGACCTCGAGAAGGACACCGAGTTGCCGGTGCATCGGGGAGCGGCGGCCGTGATCGACGGCAATGAACGCAGCTTTCTCGACCGCTACGGCGATTACTTCTGGTTCGGGCTCCTGCTTCTCTCCGGCATCGGCTCGGCGGCCGCCTGGCTGCGCCGCTATTTGAACCGCGACGAAAGGGAGGAAAACACCAGCCATCGCAAGAAAATCCTGGCGATGGTTTCCACTGCGCGGACCGCGGAGTCCAACCAGCAGCTCCTGACTCTGCAGCATGAGGCCGACGAGATCATCCGTGAAACACTCGCGTGCTACGACGACGGCGCAATCGAGGAAGAGGAACTCGCGGCATTCGGGCTGGTTCTCGATCTGTTGCGCAACGCCATCGCCGAGAGGCGGGCGACGTTGCCACGTGCCAATGTCGAGACGGTGCGAGCGGCAACGACAATGGCGCGAGGATCAGGCGGCACGTAATCTGCTTTTCCGATCCTCTCGGTCGGCTCGACAAGCCGGACCGGCCGGATGCCCGGGTGCTCAGCCTCAGGCGTTGGCACGAGTGATGTGCGGATCGCGATCCAGCCGCTCAGTTGGTGGCGAAGCAGTAAAACAATCCCGCGCCGCCGACGCGCTGCAAGTTCGCCTGGGAACAACCCGGCGTCTTGTGCGAATAGTTCCACAAATTGGGACCCTGAGTGTTGCCGATCAGGTCATGGTGTCCGACGATCGCGCTGCCCTGTCCGTCAGTGCTGCTGGTCCAGTTACTGCAAGTCGCGTCGGCACCCGGAATGGCCGTGCCATCCTGTTGTGTGCCGGTGAGCATGTCATGTTGATTGGGATTGTCGACGCGTCCCTTGACCACCATGCCCTTCTCGTCGAGTCCGGTCTCTTTGTTGATCTTGTTGTTGTCGCTGTGCAGGTCGGCCACGTTTGCCGCGATCTGGATGCCCTTGGCGTTGGACCAAGGACCGCTACCTATCCGGTCCTTGGCGTTGATCGCGCCCGGCCCCTGCGTCGAAAGATAGGCATGCCATGTCTTGCCGCCCGCGCCCGCGGCCTGGGCGAGGGTCTGGCAATGTCGATCCGCCCCGTCGAGCCCACCGAGGTCGCCGCCCTTTCCAAGACCGACACTGGTTATGAAGAAACCCATGCTGCTTTGCTGGGCTTCCGCCGGTCCCCGCATGCTCGACGTCAACAATACCATGGACGAGAGTAGAGCCAAATTCACTATCTTGGTCATGCAGTTGGTCCTTACCAGTGAGGACTCTCGTCCCACATCACGCGCCGATGCAACCCTGCTCCAACCGGGTGTCCGGCATTCGCTTGAATCAACTATACGATCAGATGATCCATATTACACTTCCTCCTTCATCCTAAACTGAAGGCGGGGGTCCCGGCGGCACTGGTTGGGTCAGATCACGGCGTCGTTGTCGACATTTCTAACCAACGCTTGCTCAGGGAGCCTTTGTCTCTGCCGCCTGATGCTGTACGACTGTTCGTCCACACATCGCCCTTCGCGACCGAGTCCGGCGATCGCCCTCAGGTCGGCTCAGTCCGCAACTCGGCTTCCCTTGCTTTTGCTTTCAGAAAGGCATGCGCAGGAAAAAGGACCAAACAACCAAAGCCGAACACCAGGTGGACCCATTTCGCCACTCCTTGCGTCTCTTCCTCACCATAGTACAGCATCAGCGCGGTCACGCACAAAACCGTCATGGTTGCGGTCACCAAGGTGCCGGTGACAATGTTGCGCCGGCTCCGCCATCCCGCCCGGACGTGCAGCGGCAGCAGCGAGCCGACGCCGACCAGCACGGCGTAGGACGAAATGCCGTGCAACGTCAGCAGGAGGTGCGCGGCACCGCTGAAATCACCGGTAGCGATATCATGCAGGAAGAACCAGGCCAGGCCGGACAGGCTGACAGCTGTCATGCTCGCGAACACCGCCGTTCTCTGCCAGAATCCAAGACGCATCCGTCAAGCCGCCGTTTCGACGACCGCACCGCCCGACGTGATGAAGGCCAGTGCGCCGAACCTGGCGAAGTAATTCGCATCCGTGCGTCCGATCTGGACTAGAACCTTCGTGAGCGCGTCGGCCAGCAGGCATGTTCGCGCTACCACCGAATAGGCTGCGTCCGGGGGCGACAGCTCCGAAGTTGGCAGGGGGCCTTTGCGCACGGTCCCGTCGGCCGCGGATGTCGCGATCGCGGCGTTGCGCAGCAAGCCTGCCTGCATGACATGACCATCATCGCGTCCGCAGCGGATGTAGACGGGCTGCGCCGTTTCGCCGATGACGCGCATGTCGCCGCCGGCATTGACCAACGCGCCGCGCACGCCGTGGGCACGCAACATCCCGATGGCGCGATCGACCGCGAATCCCTTCGCGATGCCTCCGAGATCGAGGCCGACCCTCGTCGAGAATCTGATCCTGTTGTCGGACAGGAATGAGACCGCCGAGAACGTTCCACCCTCGATGTCATCGAGGCCTTGCGACGGTAGCAGCCCGCGTCGCATCGCCTCGTAGCCGACAGCGCAGTCGAACAAGCCTTCCGTCGCATCGAACAGAATGCGCGCCCGATGCAGGACTTTCATCGTCCAGGGATCGACAGCCACCGGCCCCGATACGCCATGGCGGTTGAGACGCGACAGGTCGCTGTCCGGATCGTGGAAGCTCATCAGGCGATGAACCCGCTCGATCGCCGCGAATGCGGCGTCGACCGCACGCTCCAGAACCGGCTCGGCCAGGCCAGTGGCCTCGATCTCGACGAACGTTCCCAGCAGCGGACGCGCGCGTCTCATCGGATGCTCATTCCCTGCTCATCCTTTGGCCTTCAAATTCTGCAGGACTCGCTTGACGCTATCGGTGATGTGCTTGGATGACAGCGTCGCGCCGCTGATGTTCTTGATGTCGGCGCCGAGTTGCAGCGGTGAGCTTGCGCTCTTGCCGACGAATTGCGCGCGCCATGAGGCGTCGCGCACCTCGTAGCCGTAGGACTCCCGGTAGTCCATGATCTCGATCTGCTTGACCGTTCCGTTCGGATTGATGCCGATTGCGACGGTGATGTATTCGTGCTTGCCCACCACGCGCTCGACGACGAAATAGCCGCCGCCGGACGTGCGCCACGTGTTCGGCTGCCCGGTGGTAGAGAACGTCGCCCCCGGGAAAATCGCATGCTGCGCCTGCTCGACGGAGAAATAGGTCGCCGCATAGGCAGGCGTGGAGATCGCTGCGACCGGAAGCCAAACCCAATGACTCGCTTTCATAACTCAGCCCCTCAGAACGTATAGCCGGCCTTCATCCGGAAGCGGAATCTTTCGAAATCGTTGTCCCCGATGTAACCGTTTACCAGAGCGCCCGGAACTGTGTCCGTATGATTGGTTGCCCAGGGCATCTGCCAGAGCGCGGTTGCCGTCAGGAAGAAGCGTTCGCCGCCATAGTGCAAGGTGGGGCCGAGATAGTAGCCGTTGTTCGACTCGTGATTGAACCAAAAGCTATTGACCTCGTGTTCGTTCATGAATTCGAAGCCCGCCGACCAGTTCGGCATAAATCGGTAGGAGGCCGCGAAACCGAAATTGATGTCGGTCTCCATGCCCCAGCTTCTGGCAGAAGTAGGGTCAGTTGGATCAGCCAACGTGTTGCGGAACTCTGGCGCCCAGGTGAAGTTGAACGCCACGGTCAGGAGATCGTCCATGAAGTTCTTCTGGACGATGATCTTGTTTTCCACCTCGAAGAAATTCGGACCCACCGTCGGCTCGGTGTACAGCGCAAGCCCGATGCCGTCGGTGTAGGGACTGAGGATCCGGTAAATCAACTCGCCCGAGACGCCGGTGAAGCGCTTTGCATTGAAGAAATCGTCCGGCCCGGCCGCGTAATCCGAGAACTGTTCCGGTGGTGTCGTCGCGCCGAACGGACCGTTGTGATAGGCCTGCGTCCAGGCATAGTTGAGATAGATCGCGGCTTGCAAGTTACTGGCGAGACCATATTCGAATTCAGTTCGCCCCTCGATCTGGTCATAGGTGCCACTGTTCTTCTGATGCCGCCACGTCACCCATTGCTCGACCTCCTTGCCACCCTGCGGCAGGAGATCGGTGGTGTAGACGAAGGCGAAAGCGGATTCTTCGGCGAACGCGGCTGAACCGGCCAACCACAGTGTCGTCGCGAGCAATGCGCAGCGTACGTAGCGGCGAGCCGGAACGCTCCTGCGTCTCGCCGGCTTCGACCGACACCCACGTCGCGCCTCCCTGCCGGATTGCGCCGTCGACTTTCGAAATGAATCCAGGTGCAGTCTTCCAATCATCGCCACCCCCTTTTGGGCTCTTGCCAAGATTTGTTCTGTGGCTGGCTTCCTCTGCGCGCAGAGGTGGCTGGCTGGGAACGTGAATTGCCTTATCCGCGGCGGCTCGGAATCTCCCGATTCACGGCCGGCGGCCTCTACTTCGTCAGAATGAGCTTGCCCGCCGCCGTCAACTGCAGGCGATAGTTCTCCTCGTCATGCCTAATGATCAGTAGCCTCTCGCCTTGCAGGAGGTCGCGGCTACTGATCGTGCGCGGCGCGGGTGGTGAAAATTGCACAGCGAGCAATCCCCCGCCGTGAGGTGACTTGTCGGTCATTGGCGTCCCGCGCACATTCGTCACCCAACAGACATCTCGGCCACCGACGCGATCGCGAAAACCCGTCGGCCGGACGTGTCCGTCCAATCTCAGATTCTTCAGTCTCGCCACTGGTTGCCCGGTGGAGTTCGCAACTCGACTCCGCGAGCAATCAGTTCGACTTCTGATGGAGATAAACTGTAGAGGCTGCCTGAGACAATATAGCTCACCTGGAATCAATCTAATTGTCGAGACTTCCGCTGAAGCGCGTTTCCAAATATCGCGCTCGCTAAAGCCAGCGCGATCAACGATCTAGGGAAGCTCAGCACAACGCAGCTGCGCTCTGCACTCGCATTCAGGATTTGGAAGAACTCTAGATCTGCCTGCGAGCCTCGAGGAGGCGAGATCAACTGCCAAGCGTGCCGTGCCTCGATCCGACTGCCAGTTTCGTCAGTCACTGTACGGAAAAATCCCGCCGTTTTCGATACGACGGCGTAGGCTTGGGCCCAACTCGCCGCTCGGCGCTCTCTGCGCCTGTCCGTTCTGCGACTTCCGTCGGCCCGTCGCTCAATCAGTACACACCCAGTTCGCTGACCACGCTTCAAGCTTTGGCTCGAGTTCTGAAATGCGGCCATCGCCAAGGGCTAGTCGCACACGTCTGTAGCGGCGTTAACGGATGTGCTGGAATGCTCCCGCTGCTCGACATGACACCCAGGCTTGACAGGCCGGCAACCGGCATTCGAGCAGATCATCTGGCCGCTTGATCTCGCCTGCGGTTTTGAAGGCGCTGACTCGACCTGCTTTGCTCGTCGCAATGTCATCAAGATTGTGCCGGGTCCCGCGTCACGGCTCCGACCGTCGCTCGAGCGGAGCGTAGCTGGACGCCCCAAGCCGCCAGCTGCAGCAAGGCGGCAGCGGTGGCCATCACGTCGAAGGGCAAATACAGGATGATTCCTCGATTCAACGGATCTTGGAAGTCGACGAGGAACACGTAGAGAATGTAATTCATTCCGATGATTCGCAGTAATTTCCAGCTCTTTGGGGCGAGCAGCGCGTGCAGGTTTCCAAAGGAGAGAACTGCAAGAAGAATGGTCAAAGCCGCGGCGGCTCCGAAACGGATGAACACGGCCAGGGTCGGGACTGCGCCAATCCAGCAACGCCAGCTGACAAGGGCGAGATGAACAATGAGTGCGGCTGCGAAGGCAAGGCCAAGCTCGCGCCCACGCTGCTTCAGCGGCAGAAACGTCGCGCCAAACAGCGTCGTCAATGGCCCTCCAGCATATGCCGCCAAGAACCAGAGGAACTGGAGGCGTCCTGTCGCGAAAAGTGCGGCATTGGTGCCGTGAACGTCGGCGCCGCGGACCACGAGTATGATAGCCGCCAAAAGCAGGTTGGCTGCAAAGGCCAAGCCGATCCACGATTTTGCCGGTCTGGATCGCATGTTCTGCACCTGGGCACCCGATGTCGCTTCAGTTCGCGCGCAGCCAGAACGCCCGCCACGACGGGCCGCCGCACTCAGGTCCACCTCCAGTCCTCAAAGAGTCTACTGCAAAGTCGCGAGGGAATGACCAGTCAGAAGGAGTACCCCCCATCGAGAGGTCCACGACAGACGACCGACTTCGCCGTTCTTCGAGTTCCGCACGGGACTAAATCCACGGTTGTGATCCACTCGGACATATCCAAAGCGGACATGAAGGAGCAGGGAACTCTGGCAGACGCGCGTTCCAAGGTGATGATCCGCCAGAGCAGGCAGCGGCTCCTCTTCTGCCTCGGCTTTGCGAAACGGATTTGTAGTTTGGTTCCTATTTTTTTGAGCGGAGAATGACTACCCCTTCAGAGCGACGATGAAAGGCTCTCTTGCGACAACTTGGCTCTTCACGCCTTTCGCCTAAAATCCAATGATGCAGGCGCCCGGGAAAAGTCGGCAGCCAGCGCTACGGGCATGTTTGAAGTCATGTGAATTCGGAGGTGTTGGACCAATGCCTGTGCCAATTGAAATTTGGAATTGGAGAATGGATGATCTGGCGCCGTCGCCGATCGAGCCATCCTGGATCATTGAAGGCAATCCGGAAGCCCGCTTGCGCCTGCTGTCGGCGAACGCATGCAACACTGCCAAAACCGTGATCTGGTCGTGCACCGAGGGCAAATTCAACTGGTACTACGATCGTGACGAGACGAGCGTGATCCTCGAAGGATGGATAATGCTTGAGAGCGAGGGGATGCCGCCGAAGCGCTATGGGGTTGGCGATGTGCTCATTTTTCGCAGAGGCGCGCACGCCAAATGGCACGTTCAGGGCTATGTGAGGAAGATCGCCTTCCTGCGCCATTCCCCGATCGGTATCGCCATCCATGTGTTCAACAAGATCAAGTCCGTAATCGCGCGGAACGCGCCGAAGATCGCTGCGGCGTCATCCGTCGCCATTTCGGAGTAAGATTGCACTTCGGCTGCTGGCCCGAGGCTGGCGCCGCCGGATGTCCTTTCTTGCGACGGTGGGGAGTGGCAAGCGGGATCAAACTTGCCACGGAGAGGACCCCACGGTTGCCATCCGGTTCTCCAAGATCATCCGGCCGGCGCGATGCGCAGCCGGTGCAACCGATGCAGCTCCTTTGCGGCATCTTTCATCAGGCCACGTGCTGCCTCACGTTCCTCGCCGGCGATGAAGCCTGACACGAAAGCCTGCGCGCGCCGGTTCGCCGGCGGCGCGGTCAAGGCGGCCTGCGTCGCCAGCTCGCGGTGTGCCATGAAGTCGTTGAGCGATCCCAGCGCGGATTGGATCCGCTTCAACACACCCGAGAGGGACGCGAGCTCGTTCTGGTCGCGACCGCGATAGAGGCTCTCGAAGAAATCGACGGCATAGCGGATTTTCTTGATCCGGATGCGCAGCTTGTGGCGTTGTCGCGGGTCAAGCTCGGCCAATTGCCTGCCCTGCTTCCGCGCCTTCCGGATCCGCCGGTCAAGCACGTCGGCGGCATAGGCGGCGATCGATCGATCGTCGCCGGTGTGAGGACGTCCGGCCTCGATCCATTGCAGCACGTCGATCAGCATGCGGCGGTACCGGGCGGATGCGACCGCGTTGCGGGCGCGGTCGAAGGCTTCCGCTCTCCGCCCGGCGAACCTCCGCTGGATCGCTTGAAGGCCGCGCTTCGGGACGCCCTGCTCGGCGACCGGCTGGATGCTCTCCTTCAGGAATACGTCGATCTCGCGCGCCGGCGCCAGCTCGTTCGTGAGCCATTTCAGCTCGGCCTTGATGCGCGCGGTGCTCGCGCGCGGCAGCACGTCCTTGAACAGGGAGATGGCGGCTCGCAGCCGCCGCAAGCCGACACGCATCTGGTGGACCCCTTCGGACTGCATCGTGCGCACCGGATCGGCGTTCGCCGTGATCTGCCGCATCGTCGAATGTGCGATCACGGAAAACGCCTCGCGAGGGGACAGCGCCCCCTTCAACGTGATCGGCTCGGCGCGCTGCGCACCCAAACCGGTTCCGGTCGCGAGCTGGAAGCCGCGATCAGCCTTCGAGCGCAGATCGAGCTCGGCACCCGTTCTGCGTTCGAGAGTCCGCGCCAGACGGAACAAATCGGCGAGCTGTCCGGACTTCAATTCCAGCTCCAGCTCGGAAACGGGACGCGAGCGGCGCCCAACCTCGATGCGGCCGCGATCGATTGCAAGCTCGATCCGGCTGCTTCGGACCCGCCTTGCCTGGGTCGTACGATGAACATCGGTCCGAAACACCGGCTTCAGCTTGCGAGCAAGTTGCTTGCTGCGGGCGAGGTCACCGAGCGGTGAATTCTTCGTCTTGGCGAGGTCCGGCTTCATGCCGGCAATTGCGTCCTCCCATTCGCCGCGCGTCATGCCGCCGGAGCCCCCCGCTTTCACGGTCTGGACAAACTGGCCGTCGACCTCGCGGACCCGCAGCGTCAGGCCATGTCGTCTGAGCTTGCGCTTGGGGGTGTCGAAATAGGTCGACACGAGCGTGTGCCGCGACGTGTCGCGGCGCCGCTGACGCGAAGCGTCGTCGGGCAGCACGGACGACAATTTCCCCGGTGAAAGCTGGAATTTCAGTTCCGTTTCTGCGTTCATCGGACGACTTCCCGTTGCCGAGGAGAAGTGGCGCAGTCGCGGGAAGTTCCGCCCGGGGCCGTCATTTCCATGGGCGCCGCTCGCGCATGATCGTCAATCCCGGCAGCGTCGGACTGCCTGGTTACGATGGGCGGGCGCCCGTTCCTTATGTGGTCGAGGTCGCCACGCCGCACGCGCGTTAGGCGATTCTTTCCTCCGAGGTTCGGTTGATTGCTCCTCATCGCGCGCCTCACATGATCATCAGCGTTGCCGTCACCGCCGGGTCCTCGCGGCGGAGTGACGGCTCAGCAGCGGCGCGATGTTGCGCGCGCCGCGGACCACAACGCGGGAAGGGTTTCGGCGGATGCCTCTTCTACGGCGCCGCTTCCGTCAGAAGGGCTGCCGGATAGACCGGCTTGGTGAGGAATTTCGCACCGGGCGGCAAGGGGCGGGGCAGCGGACGGCCGGAGATCACGATGATCCGCACGTCGGCATGATGCTGCTTGGCGAAGTGCGCCAGATCCACCCCGTCCATCTTTCCGACCAGATTGATATCCGTGACCATCAGGCTGGGATGCCGCACTTTCAACGCCAGAGCGGCGGTCTCTGCGTCCTCGCACTGGAGCACGTCGAAGTTGTTGTCCTCGAGCAGCATCGCCAGCATTTCGCGCTGGATGTCGTCATCCTCGACGACGATTGCGGTCGGGCGGATCGGCTTCGATTGGCCCATGGTTGCACCTCGCTTCGTAACAAATGTTAAGTGCAAGGCGGCGAATATGTTCCGCAGCACCCGGCTCGAGTTGCTCGAACCGCGATCCTGCAAATGTTTCGGGTCTCGAGAGTCCGGTCCGAACCTCCCGGAACGGCCGGTTGAGATAGATCAACGTCCGGCAGGTCACAGTCGCCAGGATAGGGCAGGAGGGCGGTCCATGAACCTGCTGCTCAAGGAAATCCGGCACAGTCCGCTGCTGTGGCTGCTGGTCTTCGTTCCCGTGGTCATCGTGTTGGCCCACCTCATGCCGAACGCGCACACGCTGCTGTTCGTCCTGGCGGTGATCGCCGTCGTTCCGCTCGCAAGCCTGTTGAGCCACGCGACCGAGGCCGTTGCCGAGAAGACCGGTGACGCCATCGGCGGGCTGTTGAACGCGACGCTTGGGAACTTGACGGAGCTCATCATTGCGGTGACTGCCTTGCGTGCCGGTGAGTACATGCTGGTCAAGGCGTCCATCGCCGGCGCCATCGTCACCAATTCGCTGTTCATGCTGGGAGCATCATTGCTTCTGGGCGGACTGAGGCATCACGTGCAGGACTATAACCGCGCAGGGGGACGGCTGCACTCCGCGCTGCTCCTGATGGCCACGATTGCCCTGCTTTCGCCCTCCGCGGTCGCTGACCTCAACTTTCAAGGAAGCGAGGCCGCCGTTCATCGTCTGAGCGCAGCGCTGGCTGTTCTCCTGATTGTTGCCTACGGTCTCAGCCTGTTGTTCTCGCTGCGCACGCACAAGGAGCTGTTTGCGAGCGGCGAGCACGCCGAAGCGGCTGGCCTCGTGCTGCCGATCTCGATAGCTGTTCCGACGCTTTTGGTCGTGACCGTTCTGGTCGCGCTCGTGAGCGAGATATTCGTCGAGTCGGTCCAGAAGGCGGCCGAGACACTGGGTATGACACCGGCGTTCGTCGGCTTCATCGTCGTCGCCCTTGTCGGCGCGGCAGCCGAGATGGCCGTGGCATTCTCGGCCGCTCGGCGGAACCGGCTCGACATGAGCGTGAGCATTGCGTTGGGGAGTGCCTCCCAGATCGCCTTGTTCGTTGCGCCCCTCCTTGTGCTCCTCAGCTATCTCGTCGGACCGAAGCCGATGGATCTGCAATTCTGGCCGGGCGCCGTGACCATGGTGATGATCGCCAGCGTCGTCGCATGCTTCGTCACCAACGGTGGACGGTCGGCCTGGTTTGTCGGTGCGCTGCTATTGTGTATCTATGCCATCTTCGCGATGACACTTTACATGGTTCCACCGGGCTCCCATGGTCCTGTCTGAAACATCGGACGCCGCTCACTTCAGCTCCCGAAGAAGTTTTTGCGTTTCGCGCAACAAGTCGCGGATTTGCCTGCGCTCGTTCATGGCCTCACCGGTATAGTAGCCGTGCTTGACCGCATTGCCGTTTCCATCAGGCGCTCCCGATCCCCATGCCCCGCCATGCATGCGGCAGCGCGCCTTGCCGCGCAATGCCGGCGCGCGACAGGTCTGACCGTCGCGTGTTTGCGCGCCGCAGCGCCGGCTCGCTTGCATCGCGGCGGTGTTGCGGGCGTGGCTCATGCGCCGACGGCGTCCACAAGGCCCGGCTGCGCGGCGATCAGGTTCGCGTGTTGTGCGAAATGACCGACGACGGCCTTGCCGCCATCCTGCACCGACAGATTCTGCACCGTGATCGCGCACGCGCCGCTGCTGCGATGGCGGTTCAGGGCCTCCATCTGGTTCGCGAAGGTGCGCGACAGCCGGGTCAGGGCGCGCGTCAGACTTTCCTGTTGCGTCACCTCGGTGGTGCAGGCGAGGCGGCAGGCGCAGCGCATTGTCGCGACCTGAATGCTCACCATCTGCGCCGCCAGCATCGCCTCGAGCGAATCCTTTGGCGCGATGCTCTTCAGCATCGAAACCATGAAGGAGAGATTGCCCTGGTCGGGCTTGAGCGCGACGGCGCTGGCTTTCACGAGCTGGCTCAGCAGGCCGTGCAGCGCGTCGCGGTCGGGGGCGCCGAGCGCCTCGGCCAGCAGCTTCTCGCCGGTGTGCGGATCGGCGTGGTCGATCACGACGCGCCTGCGACGGAGCTTGACCTGTGGGACTGCGGTGATCGGGGCGCGATCGTTGGCCCCGATGGGCATGGCTTCGGTGGTCGTCAGGGATGTCGTCATGCGATGGGTCCTTTGCCGGCGCAAAGCGCGAAGGCTCGCCGGGAGCGAAGCCGATCGCGCGCTTGCTGACGCGGCGGTTTTGATTTTCAGATCTCGGCGAGGAATTTTCGTGCAAGCCAGGGCGAGGGACGCCCGGGAGGCGTGCGGTGACCACAGGCTGATCGCGCGATGATGCCACCATGCACCTGTTTTGCCCGACGGGTCAAACGAAATTTCTGATATTCAGCATCTTCACCCGTGCGAAGCCTCGGTTCCCCTGGCGCCGGCTACTGTGCATGGGGTTGTTTTCGTCGTTTGGCCCGATCGGCCGCGCTCACTTGCTCCGGGGCAGGCGCGCGAGCAGCGGGCGCTGGCCTTCGTTGATCTTCGCGTACGCCTCTTCGAGGGTGAACCATTCGGCGCGATCCACCTCGGGAAAGCGTTGCCGCTTGCCACTGCGCGGCGGCCATTCGATTTCGAAACTGTTGCTGCGGATTTCGGCCGCCTCGACGTCGAGCTCGGCCGCGAAGGCGGTGACGATCTTGCCGCCGCGCTGCTTGACCTCGCCGAGCGCGATCAGCGGCACGGACACCTCAACTCCGAGCTCTTCGGCAAACTCCCGTCGGGCCGCAAGCTCTGCGTCCTCGTCGTCGGCATATTCGCCCTTGGGAATCGACCACGCCCCGAGATCCTTGTTGCGCCAGAAGGGGCCGCCGGGATGGACGAGGAGCACCTCGCATATGCGACGTTTTCGATAGGCAAGGATTCCGGCGCTTCTCGAAGGCATCACAAGGTTCCGTGCAGGCGAGGCGTCAAGCGATCGCGAAAAATGGAACCGCGCCTCTTAGCGCAGGTTAGTAGCCAACGCTTGATCGGACAAAAGGGAGTGAACCATGATCCGCCTGCTGGCAACCACCGCATTGGGACTTGTGCTGGCGAGCGCCGCCTTCGCGCAATCGTCGCCGAGCGCGAACACGACGTCTCAGCAATCCTCGCCATCCCAGGACAAATCGGCAACGCCGTCGACCACCGCGCCATCGGGTGCGGCGCAGTCGCAGCAGACCCCGTCGCAGCCGCAGCAATCCTCGACGTCGGGGTCATCGGCGCAGAATACGCAGAGCACCGCACCATCGTCGGGAGCCGGCGGTTCCAGCACCAATGCTGCCAACAGTGCGGACAATCAGTCACGGCCGCAGAACGGTACGGCAAGCTCGAGCACGACCAATCCGCCCGCGACCCAGCAGAGCGCCAATCCGCCGGCGACCGGCACGAACCAGGCGCAGGATCGCTCCAGTCAATCCCCCGCCACCAGCAATCAGGCGCAGCAGGCGCCGAGCGCGACCGGAGCCAATCAGGCGCAGCAGGCGCCGGCCGGCAACCAGGCGCAGGGCGAGCGGACAGGGACCAATTCGCAAATGGCTGCCCGACCCGACGCCAAGCTCGATCGGCAGCAGGAGACCAAGATCAGTGCGTCGATCTCGCACCTGAACGTACGGCCGCTGACAAACGTGAATTTCTCGCTGAGCGTCGGCACGGTGGTGCCGCGCGACGTGCAGCTGTCGACGCTGCCGCCCGATGTCGTCGAGATCGCGCCGCAATATCGCGGCTACAGCTTTGCGCTGGTCAAGGACGAGATCGTCGTGGTCGATCCCTCGACCTACAAGATCGTAACGGTGCTTCCATATTCGGGGCAGTCCACCGCGACGACGACGACTCGCGAGCGCAGCGCCAGCAAGTTCTCCGATCGCGATCGCGAGGTGATCCGCAAGCATGCCAAGGCCCGCATAGAGGAGCGGCGCGAACCGCGGACCACCGGCAGCTCCGCGCGCACCGAGATCCATGTCGGTGATCGCGTTCCTGAGAGCGTCGAAGTCGAGGAACTGCCGAGCACCGTCTACCGGGATGCGCCGGACCTGCGGGAGTACCGCTACATCCATCGCGACACCAGGACTTATGTCATCGAGCCGCACGAGCGTCGCGTGATCGAGGAAATCGATTAGCCGCCGCAGGAAGCCGCTCCATCGAGCGGCTTCCTGGTCTCTCCATTAGCCCGAAGAGCGCTCGCGCGCCGCGACGCGGATCGCGTGGGCCTTCGCACCCTTTGCGCGCGCGGCGATCATGCTGCGCGCCTTGCCGTGGGCTGTGCCGTTCTTGTGGAGCAGGGCAACGAGGCGCTTGCGGGCGCGGTTGGCCGACAGCCGCGCCGCCAGCTGTTCGGCCTTCCGGATGGTGGTCGCAGTCGACGGCGTGAGGTTCACCGGGACCCAAGCGACGTCCTTGGTCTTGGACAGGCTGCCGACACCCTCGCACGGCGCTTCGCGCGGCAGGTCGATCCGGATCGCCAGCGCCTGCGAGCGCTCGGTCCAGTCTTCGGCCTTGGTGCCGGTGATGATGCGGACATAGTCGCGCGTCTCGCGCGGCAGCTCACTCTCCTTGGCGAGCCATTTCTGGATGCGCCCGGGACCCGCGTTGTAGGCGGCTGCGGCGAGGCCGAGATTGCCGAAATCGTCGCGGAGCTTGCGCAGGAATTTTGCCGACGCCGGCAGCGCCTTCATGGGATCGAAGGGATCGTCGAGCCCGACCTCGGCGGCGGTCTCCGGCATGAATTGCGCGACGCCTTGCGCGCCGGCCTGGCTGACCTCGTTGGACTTGAACCGGCTCTCTTGCCAGAGCAGGCGGGCAAAGAACGGCACCGGAATGCCGCTCTCCTCGGCCGCCTGCTTCAGCGCGAGGCAGAATTGCTCCGAAGGCGACACCGGCGCCTGCTCGGCGGTTTCAGTTGCGAGCGGCGGCTCGATCGTCTCCTCGTACGAGGCGCGCGCATTGGCAAGCTCGATGGCCTGCACGCTTGCGAGGAACAGTTCGACGAGGGGAACCAGCGAGGGCGCGCGATCGGACTTTGCTGTCGCATTGTCGAAATAGGAGGTTTGCGGGGACGGAGGTGCGCTGACGTCGCACATCAGAATCAGGAACGCAGCGCAAGCCGCGACGAGAAATCGCATCTCGGTGAAAGTCCTCGAACTGTGGGGAACGACCGGCGGAGTGCCGGGGACAAGGACTTCTTAACCGTAATTGCGGCGAAGCTGCGATTGCTGGCGGCCGCCGGTGTTAGTACGGTGTTCCCGGCGCTGCCATGCGGTGTCGGTCCCGCGCTTCTGCGGGAACCGAAGGGAAGCTCGGGATCGCCGGAGGCCGACGGCGCTTACGCCTTGGGAAAATCCTTGCGCATCGCGATCTCGGCGGCGTCGCCCGGCGAGAGCACGGTCTGGTCGAAGGCTGCTTGCGGCGTCGTCATGATGTCGTAGAGCGAGATGCCTTTGATGGGCTTGCCCATGAGCTCGCGGACGCAGTCGGCAAGCGTGCCGTTGTAGACGAGATAGGGCGGACCGCGATCCTTCTGCCGCTCGCCTTTCAGCGACGGCCACTTCTTCAGCTCCGCCGGCGCGTCGTAAGCGATCGGCGATCCCTCTTTGAACATGCGCGTGCCCCAGGCGGCGTGGACTTCAGGGCCATCCTAGGGTCGCCGGGTAAACGCGCGTTGAAGAATTGGTTCAAATCGTCAGGTAATGAAAGCGAGCAGGGTGCCGTTGGCCCTGGCCGGGGGCACGACGATCGCGGCTCCGCTGCGGACACCCGCCGGACCCAGCGCTTTCTCGGTTGCGGCGAGATCGCCGCTGACGAGCACCAGCGCCGCGCCGCCGCGTTCGGACAGGCCTGCGAGCGGCACGCCGGGATAGCGTTTGCCGAGCTGGTCCAGCGTCAGATAGACGAAGGCGGCGCGGTCGCTGCCCGACGGCACCGTCACCGCGCCGTCGGCCTCTGCCTTCGGCTCCCGATCGATCAGCCGCGCCAGATGCGCTGCGTCCTTCGCGGGCTCGGGTGTTGCGATCAGCACCTCGCTGATCCGCTTCGCCGCATTGGCGTGCCTCATCAGCTCGGGGATCCACACCGTCTCGCGCGTCTTGTGCTGGCAGGCGAAGATGCGCACGCCGCCGGGCGCCTCCGCGGTCGGCCACATGAAGGTGCGGAATTTCGCGGCCGAGACCGTGCCATCGGGCAGCGTTACCGGCCGCTCGAAATCCGTCGGACCGATCGGGGGGAAGCCGCGCGCGCGGATCTCTTCGGCGCCGGCGGCGCTATCGATCGCGGTGAAAGCGATGCGCTCGATGCCTTCGCCGTGCCGCTCGACAAAGGCGCGTGCAGGTGCGTTGTGTTCGGTTGGCACCAGCACGCCGAGCAGCTCCATGTAGTCAGGGTCGAACATGATGGTGTAGTTGCCGGTGCCCATATGTGCACTGTGGGTGCCGCGCGGCGACAGGGTGAAACCGAGCTGCCTGTAGTTTTCGGCGGCCTTGTCGAGGTCCCGCACCATGACCACGGCGTGGTCGATACCGATGACGTTCTTGAGCGCCACTGTGATTTCCCCGAATGCAAATGACGTTGGACGGCCTGAGCGACCGCTGGCCCTGTCTACGCCGGATAGGCGATCAAGTCATTTTCAATTCGGCGGGAGATCAGGGAATTTCATTCCGCGAAACGCCGCGTGACGCGTTGTGGCGTCAGCGATCCTGCTCGCCGATATAGGCGCCGAGGACGGCGCGCTCCTCGCCGGTCATCTCGGTGACGTTCCCCGGCGGCATCGCGTTGGACCATGCGGCGACACGGCCGATCAGGCGGATGTTGCGATGGATGTGCTCGGGCGCGTCGAGCAAGATGCCTTTCGGCGCGGTCACGATGCCCGCCCATACCGGTTCGGCCGCGTGACACATGCTGCAACGGGACATCACGATCTCCTCGACGTTGGCCGCCGTCGGCTGTCCCGACAGCGCGCCTGTCGTGACCTCGCGCGGCCCGGCCGCGGACAGAAAGAGGATCGCGATCGCGCCCGCTGCTGCCACGCCCCACACCCACCATGGCGATTTGCGGCCGGCATGGCCCTCGTTGAAGAAATGGCGGATCACGGGACCCAATGCCAGCACGATCGCAACGATGACCCAGTTGAAGCGGGTGGCGTAGAGCAGGGGATAATGGTTGCTGATCATCAGCACGACGACCGGCAAGGTCAGATAGTTGTTGTGGACCGAGCGCTCCTTGCTGGCTTTTCCGAGTTTGGGATCAGGCGCCTGTCCCGCGATCAGGCTGGCGGCGATCTTCTTCTGGTTCGGGATGATCAGCGCAAAGACATTGGCGACCATGATGGTGCCGATGATCGCCGCGATCTGGTTAAAGGCGCCGCGCCCGCTCAGCACATGGGTGAAGGCGTAGGTCAGCGCTACCAGGAACAGATAGCCGCCGATGGCGAAGGGAAGCTCGCGCTGCGCCAAGCCGGTGCGGCACGCGGCCTCATAGAGCAGCCAGGCCAGCGCGAGGCTCGAAAAGCTGAACAGACCGGCCTGGAATGGCGTGAGGTCGAGGGTCGACTTGTCGATCAGGAACAGATCGGCGTCGAGATAATAAACCACCACCATCAGAGCGAAGCCGGACAGCCAGGTGGTGTAGGCCTCCCATTTGAACCAGGTCAGTTCGTCCGGCATCTGGCTTGGTGCCACCAGATATTTCATGATCCGGTAGAAGCCGCCGCCGTGGACCTGCCAGGCCTCGCCCTGTACGCCATCAGGCAGGTCGCTCTTTTGCTTGAGGCTGAGGTCGAGCGCGATGAAATAGAACGAGCTGCCGATCCAGGCGATCGCAGCGATCACGTGCAGCCAGCGCAGCAGCAGGCTCGCCCATTCGGATACGATCGATCCCCACATGATCACCCCATCAAATCGTGGTATCGATGCGCCAGCTTGATGATGCAGCCGGCGACCGTGCCCTCACAATGTGTTGCACCGATCCGCGCCATTTTCCAGTACGATGGGCCATCCCCAATGCACATCGTGCGGGCACGAGCTGACGTGGGATTTGGCAGGGAAGTCGGGGGGGAAGGCGACGTGATATCTCGTGTTTCGCAGATGATGGTGCCGGCATGGCTCTTGGTCGCCAGCGCCGGCGCGCAAGCCGAACCCGTTCTGCTGGGCAGGGACGCCTATGGCAGCTGGCAGGCCGACAAGCCCGGCACGGTCAGGCTGATCCGCCCGCAGGATCTGGCCAAACCCGGCGCCTCGCGGTCGGTCTCAAACCCCGCGCGCGTGACCGCACGCGGACGTATGACGCCGCTCGTGCCGGAGGGATTCAAGATCGGGCTGTTGGCTGAGGGCCTCTCCGACGCACGCGTGCTGCGCGTCGCGCCGAATGGCGATATCTTCGTTGCCGAGACCGGACCCGGGCGCATTCGCGTGCTGCGTCTCGGGGAGGGCGGCGAGGTTGCGACCAACGATGTCTTTGCCAGCGGGCTCACCCGTCCTTTCGGCATCGCCTTCTTCCCGAACGGCGACAATCCGCAATGGATCTATGTCGCCAATGCCAGCAATGTCGTTCGCTTTCCGTATCGCACCGGTGACTTGAAGGCGTCGGCCAAGCCTGACCTCGTCGTCGCGAACCTTGCGCCGGGATCGGGCCATTCGACCCGCGACATCGTGTTCACGCCTGAAAGTAAACGCATGCTGGTGTCGGTTGGCTCCGCCAGCAATGTTGGCGAAGGCATGGGCAGCCCGCCAGGCGGCTTAGAGGCTTGGTCGCGCACGCAGGCGCTCGGTGCGTCCTGGGGATACGAGGGCGGGCGCGCGGCGGTGCTATCGTTCGACCCCAACGGCAAGGATCGCAAGCTTTACGCCACCGGCATCCGCAACTGCGTCGGCCTTGCGATCCAGCCGCAGACGGGATTGCCCTGGTGCTCGACCAACGAGCGCGATGGTCTCGGCGACGATCTCGTGCCCGACTATGTCACCAGCGTGAAGGAGGGCGCCTTCTACGGCTGGCCCTGGTTCTACATCGGCAACAACGAAGACCCGCGCCTTTCAGGCGCGCGGCCGGACCTCAAGGACAAGGTGACCATACCTGATGTGCTGGTGCAGCCGCATTCGGCCTCGCTCGGCTTGACCTTCTACCAGGGCACGCAGTTTCCATCGGAATATCAGGGCGACGCCTTCGCCGCCGAGCACGGCTCCTGGAACCGCTCGAAGCGCACCGGCTACAAGGTGATCCGTATCAGGATGAAGGATGGTAAGCCGACCGGCGAGTATGAGGACTTTGTGACGGGCTTCGTCGTGAACGAGATCCAGGTCTGGGGACGCCCGGTCGGCATCGCGGTCGCGAAGGATGGCGCCCTGCTGATCTCGGAAGATACCAGCGGCACGATCTGGCGCGTGACTCATTAGCGAGGGCGAGGGAATAGATGAGCCTTACCCCCGCCTGACGCTCGCTCCGCCATCGACGGGCAGCGTCACGCCGGTGATGAAATTGGCCTCATCCGACGCCAGGAACAGCGCCGCATTCGCCACGTCCCACGCGGTGCCCATCTTCTTGCGCAGCGGCACCTTGCTGTCGCGCTCGGCTTCGACTTCGGCGCGGGTTTTGGACCATTCGCGGGCGCGGGTGTCCACGGCCATCGGCGTGTTCATCAGTCCGGGCAGGATGACGTTGGCGCGGATGCCGTATTCGGCGTTCTGATAGGCGAGCTGTTCAGTGAAGGCGATCATCGCTGATTTCGTCGCCTTGTAGGCGACGTAAGGATAGGTCGTGATCGCAGCCATCGAGGAAATGTTGATGATGGCCCCGCTCTTCTGCGCGCGCATGATCGGAATGACTTCCTTCGCCGCGAAGATGCAGCTCTTCAGATTGATGGCGACGACGCGATCGAACGCCTCCTCGGTGATTTGAAGCAGCTCGGCATCACCGCCCGACAGGCTGACGCCGACATTGTTGTGCAGCACGTCGATGCGGCGCCAACGCGATGTGGCATCGGCGACCATCGCCTTGATGTCGGCCGAGCTCGTCACGTCGGCCTTGAAGGCCGCGGCGGTGCCTCGATTTGCAGCGATCAGATCGACGGTTTCCCGGGCCGACTCCAGATGATGGTCGACACACAGCACCTTGGCGCCCTCGCGCGCGAAGGTGAGCGCGGTGGCGCGGCCATTGCCCATGCCTTCGCCCGGACTCTGGCCGGCACCGACGACGATCGCAACCTTGTCTTTCAGACGCATTACGTTTTCTCCCTGCTTTTTCATCACGATAGCACGGGCCGATCGCAGCGGAAGACGGATCATGCGGCGGGATGGCCGGCAGGCGCACGCCGTCCCACTGACCATGCATGGCTGTGTCACGGCGTTGAAAGCACATGCGGGCCAACGACTTGCTGCCGCGCAGGAACCGACTTCACGCGACCGCGTTTGCTGCCGGAGCCTGTCCTGGGCTAGGCTCCATCCCGGGGATCCCCAACCACCAGTGGCTTGCCGATGAATCTGCTTGATCCACAAGGCCCCGTGGCTGCGGCCAACAGCACCATATTGGTTGATTCCGTCTTCATCATGCTCGCGATCGTGGTGCCGACCATCTTCGCGATCCTGGCTTTTGCGTTCTGGTTTCGGGCGTCGAACACGAAAGCGCGCTACCGGCCTGATTTCGTCTATTCCGGCCGCGTCGAGATGGTGGTGTGGGCGATCCCCGCGCTTACCGTAATCCTGCTCGGTGGCGTGGCCTGGATCGGCTCGCACCAGCTCGATCCCGCAGCGCCCGTTCCCGGCACAGGCAGCCCCGTGCGCATCCAGGCCGTCTCGCTCGACTGGAAATGGCTCTTCATCTATCCGGACCAGCGCATCGCCACGGTCAACTCGCTGACGGTGCCGGCCGGCGCCGAACTGAACATCCAGCTGACGTCGTCGAGCGTAATGAACGTGTTCTTCATCCCGCAGCTCGGCAGCATGATCTACACCATGAACGGCATGGTGACGAAGCTGAACCTGCGCGCCGACAATCAGGGCAAGCTGCAGGGCCTGTCGGCGCATTTCTCCGGCGACGGCTTTCCGGACATGATGTTCGACGTCAACGTCGTCTCGCCGCTGGCCTTTCCAGACTGGGTCACGACCACGGCCAGGACCGACGCCGTGCTGAACGAAGATAGCTACAAGAAGCTGATGCAGCAGGGAATCGAGAAGGGCAGACCGACCTATCGCCTGGAAGACCCGCGCCTGTTCGACCTGATCGCCACCCAGCACATTCCGCCAGGACCGGGACCGGAGCTCGTCTCCGATGCCGGCCGTCCCCACACCGGAGGCCACGATGCTCGGTAAGCTCGATTGGTCGGCCATCCCATTCGATCAACCCATTCCGCTTGCGGCGGGCGGCGTGGTGCTCCTTGTGATCCTGGGCGTGTTGGCCTGGGTCGTGGTGAAGGGGCATCTGCCCTATCTCTGGCACGAATGGATCACGAGCGTCGACCACAAGCGCATCGGCGTCATGTACATCCTGTTGGCCTCGGTGATGCTGCTGCGCGGCGGCAGCGACGCCATCATGATGCGGATCCAGCAGGCGATCGCCTACCAGTCACAGGGGTATCTCCCGCCGGAGCACTACAACCAGATCTTCTCGGCGCACGGCACCATCATGATCTTCTTCGTGGCGATGCCGTTCGTGATCGGGCTGATGAACCTGGTGGTGCCGCTCCAGCTCGGCGTACGCGACGTCGCGTTCCCGACATTGAATTCCGTCGGCTTCTGGCTGACTGCGACCGGTGCGCTGCTGGTCAATCTGTCGCTCGTGATCGGTGAGTTTGCCCGGACCGGCTGGCTCGCCTTTCCGCCGCTTTCGGAGCTGTCCTACTCGCCGGGCGTCGGCGTCGACTATTACGCCTGGTCGCTGCAGATTTCCGGCGTGGGCACGCTGGTCGCCGGCATCAATCTCGTCACCACCGTGCTGAAGCTGCGCACCAAGGGCATGAACTATCTGCGCATGCCGATGTTCTGCTGGACTACGCTGGCTTCGAACCTCCTGATCGTTGCGGCCTTCCCGATCCTCACCGCGACGCTGGCGATGCTGCTGCTCGATCGCTATCTCGGCTTCCACTTCTTCACCAACGAAGCTGGCGGTAACGTCATGATGTTCATGAACCTGATCTGGGCCTGGGGGCATCCCGAGGTCTATATTCTGGTGCTGCCGGCGTTCGGGGTCTATTCGGAGGTGGTATCGACCTTCTCCAGCAAGCCACTGTTCGGCTATCGCTCGATGGTGCTCGCCACCATGGCGATCTGCATCATCTCCTTCATGGTCTGGCTGCATCACTTCTTCACGATGGGGGCTGGGCCTGACGTCAACGCCATATTCGGCATCGCCAGCATGATCATCGCGGTGCCCACGGGCGTGAAAATCTACAATTGGCTGTTCACCATGTATGGCGGTCGAATCCGCTTCGCGACGCCGATGCTGTGGTCTGTCGGCTTCATGGTGACCTTCATCATCGGCGGACTCACGGGTGTTCTGGTCGCGGTACCCCCAGCCGATTTCATGCTTCACAACAGCATGTTTCTGGTTGCTCATTTCCACAACGTTATCATCGGCGGCGTCCTCTTCGCCGCTTTCGCGGGATTCGAATACTGGTTCCCGAAGGCGTTTGGATTCCGGCTCGACGAGCGCTGGGGCAAGGTGGGATTCTGGTTCACCTTTATCGGCTTCTGGGTCACGTTCATGCCGCTTTATATCGCCGGCATGTTGGGCATGACCCGGCGCATGCAGCATTACGACGTGGCGGAGTGGCGGCCCTGGATGCTGGTGGCCGCGTTCGGCATGTTGTTGCTGACGATCGGCGTGCTGGCGCAGGTCACTCAGATCGTCGTCAGTATCCGGAACCGGGAAGCGTTGCGGGATCGCACCGGGGATCCCTGGGATGGCCGTTCACTCGAATGGGCGACGTCGTCCCCGCCGCCGGTCTTTAACTTCGCCTTCTATCCCGATGTTCGTGGCGAGGATGCCTATTGGGCGTTGAAGCACCACGCCAAGGAGCAGCAGCTCGAGGATCATTCCGGGCCGGAATACCAGGACATCGAGATGCCCAAGAATTCGCCGACCGGCTTTGTCTGCGCATTCTTTGCCACCGTGATGGGCTTTGCGTTGATCTGGCACATCTGGTGGATGGTCGTTCTTGGCGGTGTTGGTGCGTTCGCGACCTTTGTCGTGTTCGCGTGGCGCGATCACGACGAATACGTCATACCGGCAGCCGAGGTCGAACGAATTGATCGCGTCAACATCGAGGAGCGTCGCAACCTCGTAAGCCTGGCGGGGACGCTCTGATGACGATGACCGCGACTCTCGGGCACGCTCACGCCGACCCGCATCATATTGGCCGCGCCACCGAGCATCCGGGGCCGGCGCCGAAGCGCATCGTCACCGCCTACGGTTTCTGGGTGTTCCTGCTCTCGGACATCGTGATGTTCTCCTGCTTCTTTGCGGCCTATGCCGTGCTGGTCAACCAGACCGCCGGCGGCCCCAAGGGCTCGGAGATCTTCGAGCAGCGCAACGTCGCGATCGAGACCGTCTGCCTGCTACTGTCGAGCTTCACCTGCGGCATGGCCAGCATCGCGGCCGACGTTCGCAACCGGCTCTGGTTCTATCTCGGTATGGCTGTCACCTGTGTGCTTGGCCTCATCTTCCTGGCCATCGAGTTCAAGGAATTCGCCGATCTCGTCGCCCGCGGCTATGGCCCCTCGCGTAGCGCCTTCTTGACTGCATTCTTCTCGCTGGTCGGGTGCCACGGATTGCACGTGTCCGCTGGCGTGCTCTGGCTGCTCACCATGATGGCCCAGGTATTCGCAAAGGGCTTTCGCGCCGACGTCCTGCGCCGGATGATGTGCTTTGCGCTGTTCTGGCATGCGCTCGACATCATCTGGGTCGGGGTATTTTCCGTCGTCTACCTGCTTGGAGGTGGGGCATGAGCGATCAGGCGCACATGCACGTCGAACGCGACATCGCGCCTGGCGATGAAGAGCAACACAGTGTCCGCGAGCGCATTCTCGGCTATGTCGTCGGTCTCGGCCTGGCGCTGCTGCTCACCGCGACCTCGTTCTTCATTGCCGGCACCGATCTGGTCTGGCAGCCTTCGATTCCCGTCGCGTTGATCGTGCTGGCCATCGCGCAAATGGGCGTGCACCTCGTCTTCTTCCTGCACATCACCACGGGGCCCGACAACACCAACAACGTGTTGGCGCTGGCCTTCGGCCTTCTGGTCGTCTTCCTGGTGGTCGGGGGGACTGTCTGGATCATGGCGCATCTCAACCAGAACATGCCGCCGATGGACCAGATCATGCAGATGCCGCGCTGAAGTTTAAGCCATGGCGATCCGGAATGTCGTCTCTCCCGACCACGACAAGAGGCGAGAGCGCGGACCGGCTCAACAGTTCAGACCCGGGCGCTGGGGACGCCGGCTGGCGAAGTGGCGCAGAAGCGCAATGTTCTCACAATCCGCTCACCTTAACCCTCATTGGCTGAGGCTGCCGAATCGATCGGCGTGCGCGGATGGAGTTCCATGTCCAATACGTTTCTTTTCTTCAAGGCGCTCGCGTCCAATCCGTTGATGGTCGGTGCCATCGCTCCCTCGGGGCCGGTGCTTGCAGATCTCATCACGAGGGAGGTCGATCCGTCGGATGGACCAGTCCTCGAACTCGGGCCCGGCACCGGAATCTTTACCGAGGCCCTGCTCGCGCGCGGCGTCCGTCAGACCGATTTGACACTGATCGAATCCGGCTCCGATTTTGCCCGTGTCCTCCGATTGCGCTTCCCCGAAGCCCGCGTGCTCCGGATGGATGCAGCGCGGCTAGGCGTCAGCCGCCTGCTCGGCAACGCGCCTTTGGGTTGCGCCATCAGCGGGCTGCCGTTGCTGAACATGTCGGCCAGAAAGGTCACTGCCATCCTGATCGGCGTGTTTTCTCTGCTGCGCAACGGCGGCGCACTTTACCAGTTCACCTATGGGGTTCGTTGCCCGGTGCCGCGGCGTTTGCTCGACCGTCTCGGCCTCAAGGCGAGTCTCCATGGCCGGGTGCTGCGGAATTTTCCGCCCGCCCAGGTCTACAAGATCGTCCGGCGCAAACGGCTGCCATCGCGCGAGGGCCGAATATGACCGGCCTGTCCGATTTGCCGGTCTTCGTCTCCGATCTGGCCGGTTGGGGGCTGACTGGCTTGACGTTGTGTGCGGCCATGGAAAAGCTTGTCCCGATCGTACCGTCCTATGGCGTGCTGATCGTGCTCGGCATGTTCGTCGTTCCGGATTTGGCCGGTTTGCCCTGGGCCCTTGCGGCAACGACAGCCGGCTCTACGCTCGGCTCGCTGATCTGGTACGCGGCGGGGCGGTGGCTCGGCCCTCGGCGCGGTGAGGCATTCGTGCAAAGCGCCGGACGCTATCTGAGCCTTCGGGTTGAAAAATATCGCCAGCTGACGGGCTCATACCACCGCAACCAGTTCCGGATCACCGCGAGCTCCCAGGTCATTCCCCTGGTCCGTGTCTACATGGCTTTCCCTGCCGGGGTGGTGGCCATTCCACTGACGTGCTTCACGACGGCGACCTTCGTCGGGGCTCTTGCCTGGAACGCGCCTTTTCTGATGTTGGGCTATGGTTTGCGCGAAAGTCATGTCGATCCGTCGGCGGCGGCCTCCACCGCCATCATCGGCATTGTCGTCGTCGAGGTCATGCTTGCTCTCGCATTCCGCTTCATCCGCGGTCGGGCTTGAGCCGCTAGAGCCGAATGGCTGGGATCGATCGCGATGCGCCGGGCCATAAAGAAAGGCCGCTTGTTTCTGACAAGCGGCCCAAGTCTAGGGAGGAAACGCCTGAGCAAAACAATCGGACCGAAGCCCGGATCGTCGCCAAGGAAACGCTCGCGCAAAGCGCTTGCGTACACATATAGGTGCAGCAACTCCCGTTTGGGTTCAATTCCGGATCAATACGGTCTCGGACTACCACTCAAGAGTGCGTGAGCCAAATGTTCACTTTGGCCGACGGCAATTGTAGGCCTTGCGGAAGCCCGAGGCCTGCGCGTCATCCTCCGAGCAGAACCAGCGGTCCGGCTTGGTGGTCGCGGCATAGCTCGGACAACCCCGCAAATGATAGATGCCGATATTGCCGGTGACCCGCGCCCGCACTGCGAGCTTGCCCTTGATGGCGCAGCTCGGCGGGGCCGTCAGGTCCTCCGGAAACAGGACTGCGCGGATTTCCTTGTCGCGATCGGAGCGGCAGGCGCTGCCGAGCAGCTGGCCGTCCTTCTTGCCAGTGCGGAATTCTTGCGGTGCAATAAAGCAGCCTTTCCAGATGCCGGCTGACGCGGCTTTCGCCTCAGCGGCCGCCGGCTTGACGTTGGCCTTGATCGGCTCGCGCGCGATGGCAAAGCCGAGTTTGAGCAGCTGCTCGTTCAACGAGACCTTGTCACCCTCCACCGTGCAGATCGCGCGATGGCGTTTGCCAAAGTTCTTCTCGGGCCCGACATCGTCGCAGTGCACGGGCTTGCCACCGATCAGCTTGGTGAGCTGCTCGCGGGCCTCGATGCCGCATGTCCAGGGATCGGCGTGGTCGTCGATGCAGACCTGGTCCAGCTCGGGCGCGTCGACGCCGTCGAGCCGGTAGGTGACATCGCCGAGCTGGATCGAATTGGCATCCCGAACCGTCGCAGCCGCAGTCAGCGCGGCGGCGGGGCTGGAAGTCTCCAGGAATCCGGACAGAGCAAGAAACGAGACAAGGGCGAACGCGCGGGCGGTGGCAAATGAATTCCTCGAGGACATAATTTCTCGCTATGATTGCTCTTACCCCCTTGTTCCTAGCATCCGGTCGTCGCGAGACCAATGGTCTGCGCTGTGCGAAGTGCGACATTCGCGCGCCAGCCTTTACTCGCCGCCCGATCTGCACCTATCGTTTGGCCAGCTTGTGAGCCGTGATGGCCGAATCGCCCGGGAAGCGGCGAGGGCGGGAGGAAAGCGTTTCGATGAAAGACCCCGTGGACGTCCTCATCATTGGCGCCGGCGCTTCGGGCGCTGCGGCGGCGTGGTCGCTGGCCGATACCAAGATGCACATCCTCTGCCTGGAGCAGGGCGGCTGGATGAACCCGGCGGAATACCCCAGCACGGGCCGGGACTGGGAGGCCAAGTTCTACGGCGAATGGTCGTCGAGCCCCAACGTCCGCGGCCGGCCCGAGGACTATCCTGTTAACGACGACAATTCGCCGATCAAGGTCGTCAATTACAACGCGGTCGGCGGCTCGACGGTGATGTACACCGCGCACTGGCCGCGGCTGCATCCCTCTGACTTCAAGGTGAAGACGCTCGACGGCGTCGCCGACGACTGGCCGATCGACTATGACACGCTGACGCCGTTCTTCGAAGAGAACGACCGCATGATGGGCACATCAGGCCTGTCAGGCGATCCTCGATCGCCCCTGACGCATCCGCCGATGCCGCAGCAGCCGCTGGGACTGTCCGGCGCCATCATCGCCAAGGCCATGAACAAGCTCGGCTGGCACTGGTGGCCGTCGGACACGACGGTGGCGACGATGGACTATGAGGGCCGCGCGCGCTGCATCAATCTCGGTCATTGCACACCAGCCTGCGCGCAAGGCGCAAAGTCCTCGACCGACATCACGTATTGGCCGCATGCGATCCGGGCCGGCGTCGAGCTGCGCACGCATTGCCGGGTGCGCGAGATCACCACCGACGAGAACGGCATGGCCACCGGCGTGGTCTATTACGACAAGGACGGCGTCGAGCAGTTCCAGCCGGCGCATGTCGTGATCATCGCCTGCAACGGCGTCGGCACGCCGCGGCTGCTGCTCAACTCGAAGTCCGACCGCTTTCCGAACGGTCTTGCCAATTCGTCGGGCCTCGTCGGCAAGAATCTGATGTTCCATCCCTACGCGCAGATCTACGGCTACGTGAAGGAGCCGACCGACTCCAACCGTGCACCGCCGACCTGCCTGTGGAGCAAGGAGTGGTACGACACGGACCTGTCGCGCGGCTTCGTGCGCGGCTATGGCGTCCAGTTCGTGCGCGGGGCTGGGCCGGTGTTCGAGGCTGTCGTCAGCGAGCAGAAGGGTATTCTGCCGTGGGGCGAGGACCATCACCGCGTTTTCCGCAAGCTCAACGGCCATCGGCTGGGCTTCTCCGCGATCTGCGAGGATCTGCCGGAGGAGCACAACCAGGTCACGCTCGATCCCGTGCTGAAGGACAGCCACGGCATCCCTGCGCCGAAGATCAACTACACCATCAGCGAGAACAGCCGGAGGATGATGGACCATGCGCTCGCCCGCGGACGCGAGATCCTCGAGACGGCGGGGGCAACCGACATCTGCGTCAACTCGCCGATCCCCTGGGGTGGCTGGCATCTGCTCGGTACCGCGCGGATGGGCACCGATCCCAAGCGCTCAGTGGTCAACGAGTGGGGCCGCACGCACGACGTCAAAAACCTGTTCATCGTCGACGGCAGCATCTTCGTCACCTCGGGCGGCGTGAACCCGACGTCCACCATCCAGGCCCTCGCGCTCTACATCGCCGACCAGATGAAGCAGCGTCTCGCCAATTTGTTCGACTGAGGCCGTCATGTCTGAAAGTCTTCAGCTCACGCGCGCGCAGCGCGACGACCTCCGCACCGTCGCCGGGATGATCGTTCCCGCCAGCGACGAGTACAAGGTGCCCGGCGCCGACGACGCCGCGATCCAGGCCGATATCCTTGCGACGCTCGGCCGCGACACCAAATTGGTCGCGACGGCGCTGGACCATCTGGCGCGGCTCGCAGGTCAGCCGCTCGCGGATCTCGATAGCGCGGGGCGCGATGCAGTGGCGCAGGAGTTTCGCAACCACGGCGGCGCGGCCGCGGCAACGCTCGTTCGCGTCGTTCTGCAATGCTACTATCGCGACGACCGCGTGCTGCGCTCGCTCGGCCTCGAGCTGCGTGCACCGTTCCCGAGGGGCCATGTGCTCCCGGACGGCGACTGGTCGCTGCTCGATCCCGTCAAGGCGAGGGGCGGCACGCTGCGGCGACCGCCCTAGCCATCTGGGCAGTCCAGCCCGGCGTCCGGGGCAGGCACCTTGCGCAGGCGGGAACAGGCCACCATCTGTGTGAGCCTCAAGGGCTTCTACCATGCTGGATTTCACTTCAGATATCGTCGATGACGCGCCGTCATCGCGAACGACAGCGTCTGCTCCGGTCGATGACCGGACCCTGCTGGACGCCTATTCCAATGCCGTGATCGACGTGACCGACCGCGTCGGCCCCGCCGTCGTGCGTGTCGAGACCGGGCCAAAGACGCCGAACGGCCGCGGGCGCGGCGGGCTCGGCTCCGGCATCGTGATCTCGCCGGACGGGTTGGTGCTCACCAACAGCCATGTGGTTGGCGCCTCCAAGGAGATCAGGCTGCGCGACGTCGAGGGTAACGTGGGCGACGCCCGGGTGCTCGGCGTCGATCCTGATACGGACCTCGCGTTGTTGCGCGCCAACGGCGTACGCGACCTGCCTTATGCCGCGCTTGGCAATTCCAAGACGCTGCGGCGCGGCCAGCTCGTGATCGCAATCGGTAATCCGCTCGGTTTTGAATCGACCGTCACCGCCGGCGTGGTGTCGGCGCTCGGGCGCTCGATCCGCTCGGTCAGCGGCCGCACCATCGAGGACGTGATCCAGACCGACGCCGCGCTCAATCCCGGCAATTCCGGCGGACCGCTGGTGTCGTCAAATGCCGAGGTGATCGGCATCAACACGGCCATCATCAATGGTGCGCAAGGCATCTGCTTCGCCGTCGCCAGCAACACCGCGCAATTCGTGCTGTCGGAAATCATCCGCCACGGCTACGTCCGCCGCGCCTTTATCGGCGTCGCCGGACAGACCGCGCCGGTCCCGCGCCGGCACGCGGTGCTGGCCGGCGTCGAGAACAAGATGGGCGCACTCTTGATGCAGATCGAGCCGGATGGACCTGCGGCGAAAGCGGGTCTGCTGCCCGGTGACGTCGTGATCAAGCTCGATGGCGTCGACATCAACGGCGTCGACGATCTGATCCGCGTGCTCGACCGCGACCGCATCGGCTGCCGCCTCGCCATGGACGTGCTGCGGCTCGGCCGCCTCCGGGCGATCGATATCGATCCGATCGAGCGCAAGCCGGCCCGCTAGCGTGGGTGCCCTCGGGCGAGGTATGACGGTGCCATGCCTTGTCCTCGGAAACCCGCCGCATGATGCCGGCGCATGAGACCTACGACGTCATTGTCATCGGCGCTGGCGCCGGTGGCATGACGGCTGCGGCGGTCGCCGCCACCGAAGGTCTGCGCGTGCTCATGATCGAGAAGACCGCCTTTGTCGGCGGCACCACGGCGTGGTCCGACGGCATGGTGTGGATTCCCGCCAATCCAAAGATGAAAGAGGCAGGGCTGTCTGACAGCATTACGGATGCCGTTCGCTATCTGTCGAGCACGGTGCCGGAGCCGGCCAATGCCGGCTTGCGCGCTGCCTTCCTCGCCCGCGGGCCGGAGGCGGTCGCCTGGCTCGAGGCCAACACCGAAGTGCGCCTTCAACCGTTAAAGGCCTGTCCGGATCATTATCCGGAGCGGCTGGGCGCGACGTCGGCCGGGCGTGTGCTCGAGCCGGTCGTCTTCGACGGCACGCGGCTGGGCGCGCATTTCGCGCGACTGCGCGCGCCGATGCCGGAGTCGACGATATTCGGCGGGATGATGGTCGATCGACGTGACATCCTGCATCTGCGCCGGGCCGGAAAATCGCTGCGCTCGACCTTGCGCGCGGCGCGGCTCGTTTCCGGATACGCGCTGCAGCGGCTGCGCAACCCGCGGGGAACGACGCTGCATCTCGGCAATGCGCTCGCGGCGCGGCTCTATGCCTCGCTGCTGACGCGGCGGGTCGAGATCCTCTTCAGCGCCGACGTCGAGGATCTGTCGGTGCAGGGCGATGGCGTCAGCGGTGTGGTGATCCGCCATGGCTCACGTGACCGGTGGATTGCGGCGCGCCGCGGCGTGGTGGTCGCAACTGGCGGCTTCTCGCACGATGCAACCCTGCGCAAGCGCTGCTTCCCGCCTGCTGCTGGATTTGTCTCGGCAACGAACACGTCAGCCACGGGGGATGGTCTTCGCCTCGCGACGGCAGTGGGCGCTGCGCTGAACGTCGACGCGACGAGCCCGGCCTACTGGGTGCCCGTCTCGCTGTTCCGTCGCGCCGACGGTAGCCGCGGCGTGTTTCCGCACACGGTCACCGATCGCGCCAAGCCCGGCGTGATCGCTGTCAACGCTGCCGGCCGCCGCTTCGTCAACGAGGCGCTGACCTACCATGAGTTCGTGCTCGCGATGCTACGCGATGGCGGTGACGAACCGGACCGTCCGTTCTATCTGGTCTGCGATCGCCAGTTCCTGTGGACCTACGGCCTTGGTCGCATCGAGCCGTTCATGCGCAATTTCCGGCGCCATGTGGCGAACGGCGAGTTGATCGAGGCGCCCGACATCGCACAGCTCGCGGCGAAGACCGGCATCAAGCCGACCGTGCTCGCAGCGACGATTGCGAGCTACAATTCCGATGCGAAGGAGGGGCGCGATCCCGAGTTCGGTCGCGGCAGCACCATCTATCAGCGGCATCTCGGTGATACCAGCCACAAGCCCAATCCATGCGTCGCGCCGATCCTTGAGGCACCCTTCTTCGCGCTGCGAATTTACCCCGCCGATCTCGGCACGGCGATCGGCATGAAGGTCGATGCGCAGGCGCGCGTGCTGCGCCAGGACGGCACGCCGATTGCGGGGCTTTACGCCTGCGGCAATGACATGGGCTCGATCATGAACGGGAACTGTCCGGCGCCGGGGATCATGCTCGGGCCGGCGTTGACGTTCGGGTATATCGCGGGACGGCATTTGGCCGAGGGGGTGGCGACCGTGCCAAGTGCCGCGAAGGCAAGGGGTTCTCGCAATGATGCGCGGAGGGCGGGCGAGCCCTAACTATTACTCCGCGGCCGCCGCAAACCGGCTGTTCTCCAGCTCTGCTTCCAGCCGCGCCTTCTCCGCCGCAGCCAGCTTGATGTTGGCTTCCTTGACGTGGCCGAAGCCGCGGATCGTCTCTGGCACGCGGGCGAGCCGCGCCAGCAGCGGAATCTGCTCGGGCTTCAGCCCAACGATCCGCCGATCGATCATCTCAAGGTAATCCGCGACCAATTTCCGCTCGCTGCGGCGCTCCTCGGTGCGGCCGAACGGGTCGAACGCCCCGCCGCGCAAGAACTTCAGCTTTGCTAGAATGCGGAAGGCGTGGATCATCCAGCCGCCGAACTCCTGCTTCTGAAGCCGGCCATTCGTCTTGTCGCGCCTCGCAAAAATCGGCGGAGCGAGATGGTACTTCAACGTGAAATCGCCGTCGAATTTCTCCGACACCTTTTTGGCGAAGCTGCCGTCGGTATAGAGCCGCGCGACCTCGTATTCATCCTTGTAAGACATCAGCTTGAACAGGTTCTTCGCCACCGCCTCGGTCAGCTCCGTGGACGCAGGCGAGGCCGCGCTCTCCGCCTTCCGGACCTTGGCAACGGCCGCGAGATAGCGGTCCGCGTAGGCCTTGTCCTGATAGCCGGTCAGAAATTCCGCGCGCGTCGCGATGATGTCGTCGAGCGACGGGGTCGAAACGGAGGCGCGGCTCTTGAACTGGAGCACGCTGCGCACGCGCGACATGTCGTGGGCGGCGAGGCGGCCCCAGGTGAAGGCGAGCTTGTTCATCTCGATCGCGGCGCCGTTGACCTCGATGGCGCGGAGCAGGGCCTCCAGCGAGAGCGGGATCGCGCCCTTCTGGAAGGCGAAGCCGAGCATGAATGGATTGGTCGCGATGCTGTCGCCCATCAGCGCCGCGGCAATGCCTGTCGCGTCGATGATGTCGAGGTTCTTGTCGCCGACGGCGTCGCGCAGCACGGCCTGCATCGCGCCCATCTCGAAATCGATGTCTGGATTTTGCACGAAGCTCGCCGTCGGCTGGAGGTCGGCGTTGACATAGGCCCTGGTCACGCCACGCTCGGCGCGGCTCAGCGCCGTCGGGCCGGCCGAGACGATCATGTCGCAGCCGAGGATGACGTCGGCGCCGCCGGTGGTGATGCGGACCGCCGAAATATCCTCCGGCTTCGGCGCGATGCGGACATGGCTCATCACCGCGCCGTTCTTCTGCGACAGACCAGTGAAGTCCAGCGCCGAACAGCCGAGGCCGTCGACATGGGCGGCCATGCCGAGCAGGGCGCCGATGGTGATGACGCCGGTGCCGCCGATACCGGTGACCAGGATGTTGTAGGGTTCGTCAAGCTCACGCGCCGGCGGCAGCGGCAGGTCCGCGAAGAGCTGCCCGGAATCGACCGCCGAACTCTTCATGCGCTTGAGCGAGCCGCCATGCACGGTGACAAAGCTCGGGCAAAAGCCTTCGACACAGGAAAAGTCCTTGTTGCAGTTCGACTGGTCGATCTGCCGCTTGCGGCCGAACTGAGTCTCCAGCGGTTGCACAGAGACGCAGTTGGACGCCTGCGAGCAATCGCCGCAGCCCTCGCAAACGAGCTCGTTGATGAAGGCGCGCTTGGCGGGATCGGGATAGAGCCCGCGCTTGCGGCGCCGGCGCTTTTCGGCGGCGCAGGTCTGGTCGTAGATCACGACCGTCAGGCCCTTGATATCGCGCAGCTCGCGCTGCAGGGCATCGAGCTCGCGGCGATGATGGATGGTCGCGCCTTGCGGGAAGTAGTTGCCCTCAGGGTATTTGGTCGGGTCGTCCGAGACGATCGCGAGCCGCTTGACGCCCTCCGCCCAGACCTGATGCGCGATCTGCGCAACGTTGAAGGCGCCCTCGGCCGGCTGGCCCCCGGTCATCGCGACCGCGTCGTTGTACAGAATCTTGTAGGTGATGTTGATGCCGGCGGCCGATGCCGCGCGCAGCGCCAGCAGGCCGGAATGAGTGTAGGTGCCGTCGCCGAGGTTTTGAAAGATATGCTTCTCGGTCGTGAAGGGCGACTGGCCGATCCAGTTCACGCCCTCGGCGCCCATATGCGAGATCAGATCGGTGCGGCGGGTCGGCATGCTCAGGGCCATGGCGTGGCAGCCGATGCCGGCCATGGCGCGACTTCCCTCGGGCACGCGGGTCGAGGAATTGTGCGGGCAGCCGGAGCAGAAGAAGGGCGTACGCGCGAGCTTGATCTGCGTGCCGGTGGTGACGGGATTGTCGAACGCTTCGAGCCGGGCGAGGCGCTGCTCCAGCACCGGGCTGTGATGCCCGAGCTTGCGCAGACGCGCGACCAGCGCACCGGCGACAATCGTCGGCGTCAGTTCGCCTTCGCCCGGGAGCAGCGGCGCACCACTTTCGTCGCGCTTGCCTGTGACCGTCGGACGCTTTGAGGCATCGATATTGTAGAGGATGCGCATCAGCTGGTCTTCGATGAAGCCGCGCTTCTCCTCGACCACGAGCACGTCCTGGAGCCCTTCGGCAAAACGCTTGGCACCGCTTTCCTCCAGCGGCCAGGTCAGCGCGACCTTGTAGATGCGCAAGCCCAGATCCCGCGCATCCTTGTCGGTAATGCCTAACTCAGCGAGTGCCTGGCGCAGATCGAGATAGGCCTTGCCGGTCGCGATAATGCCGAGCCGCGCCGGCTTGGAATCGAGCACGATGCGGTCGAGCTGGTTGGCGCGGGCAAAGGCCTGCACCGCCGCCATCTTCGGGCCGAACAGGCGCTTCTCCGCCTCCAGCGGCGGATCGGGCCAGCGGATGTTGAGGCCGCCCGGCGGCATCTCGAAATCGTCCGGGAGCACGATCTTGATACGTTCAGGGTCGCTGTCAATCGATGCGGAGCTCTCGACGGTCTCGCTGATCGCCTTGAAGCCGACCCAGCAACCGGAGAAGCGCGATAGCGCAAAGCCGTAGAGGCCGAGATCGAGGTAATCCTGCAGCGTGGCCGGATTGATCACGGGGATCATTGCCGCCGCGAACACCTGCTCGCTCTGATGCGCCAGCGTCGAGGACTGGCAGCCATGGTCGTCCCCGGCGAGCGCCAGTACGCCGCCATTGAGCGAGGTTCCGGCTGCGTTGGCATGCTTGAGCGCATCGACGGACCGGTCCACGCCGGGGCCCTTGCCGTACCAGATGCCGAACACGCCATCGACCTTGGCGCCCGGAAACAGCCCGACCTGCTGGCTGCCCCAGACGGCGGTCGCAGCCAGGTCCTCGTTCAGGCCGGGGACGAAAGCGATGTCGTGCTGCTCGAGGTGCGACTTGGCGCGCCACAGCGCGTGGTCGTACATGCCGAGCGGGGAACCGCGATAACCCGAGATGAAGCCGCCGGTGTTGAGCCCCTGGAGCCGGTCCCGTTCGCGCTGCAACATGGGCAAGCGGACCAAGGCCTGGGTGCCGGACAGGAAGATCCGTTTCGATTCGAGCCGGTATTTGTCGTCCAGCTCGACCTGCAACAGCGTCATTTCAGGCGTCCTTGTCGTCGTGTCCGGGAGGAATTTTGCGCCGCGGAAAGAGGGGGCGACTTGCGAAGCGGGTGCTGGCACTCAAAAGCATGGCGCACCGAAGTCAATATCGCTGGCCGCATCGGTGGCGGGCCTGCTAGTCATGGCTGCCCGTGGAGGAGCCCATGACTGCAAGTGCGTTCAAGACTGAGATCACGGAGACCGCCGAGGCCCTGATCGGGCCGTGGCGCCAGCCGCGCCAGATGCTGCACGAGCAAGTCTACGATGCGCATGCCTCCATCCACGACGATGCCACCGCGCAGAAGCTCGGCTTCAAGGGTGGCACCATCGAAGGGCCGACGCATTTCAGCCAGTTTGCGCCGCTCGGTGCGCGTCTCTGGGGCCAGGCGTGGTTTGAGAGCGGCTGTCTCTCCGCGCATTATCGCAGCGTCTGCTATGAGGGCGAGGAGGTGCAGGCGATCCTGTCAAAGCCTTTGTCCGGAACGAGCCAGTGCCAGATCCAGATGGTGAAGCGCGACGGCACCGAGGTGCTGCGGGGCACGGCGTCGGTCGGCGATCCCGGCATTGCCACAGCGCTCGAGGCGCGCCTGACCGAACTCAAGCCGCTCGTCGATCCCGTGATCCTGCGCGACGTCAAGGTGGCGCAGACCAGCACGCGACAGACGGTGCGGATGGCGTTCGATCAGAACATGGGCGACCTCTATCCGTTTTCGCTGCGGCAGAAGCTCGCTGTCATCACCGAGAGCTCGGCCTATTATTCGGGCGCCGAAAATCCGTGGGGGCAGGCCATCATTCCGATGGAGATGCTGAGCGTGCTGTTCCAGTACCGCTCCAAGGACGATCCGTTGCCGGCGAAGGGGCCGGCCGTCGGCTTGTTCGCCGACCAGGAGATCCGGCTCCTGGGGGGACCGCTTTTCGTCGGCGAGGAGTACGAGGTGGAGCGCGAGGTGGTCGCGCTGTCCGGCAGCCGCCGCACCGAGAGCGCGTGGGTCAAGACACGCGTGTTCGACAAGGCAGGCACAATGGTCGCGACGATGCTGCTCAACATGGCGACACTGAAGGACTCCTATGCGCGGTATGAGGAGGAGTATCGACAGCTGTATGGAGATACTGGCCGCTAAGAAGTGCGCCTCACGGCCGCTCATCGTTTGAGCAAATGCACGTCGCAAAAGCCGACGCACAGGGAATAAGCAGACGTCGATCTCTGGCGTAACCTTCTGAGTGCGCAGCGATTTCCCTTGTCTCCCTGACGCTCCCGCGATTGTACACAATGGCACGGCGCTTGCAGAACTCCTGAGACAGAGAGTTCTCGCGGGGCCTCGTCATGTTGAACTCAACCAAGCCGACACTGGGCGTCATCAGCGCCGAGCCCGAGCCGATCAAGCTCGATTGGTTGTCGACGGCGCTTGTGATCATCGACATGCAGCGCGACTTCATGGAGCCCGGGGGCTTTGGCGAGACGCTTGGCAACGACGTCAGCCAGCTTGCGCGCGCGGTAAAGCCGATCGGTGCGGTGCTGAAGGCCGCGCGCGACACCGGCATGCTGGTGATCCACACGCGCGAGGGCCATTTGCCTGACCTCTCCGACGCGCCTCCTGCAAAGGTCGAGCGCGGCGCGCCGTCGTTGCGCATCGGCGATCCCGGTCCGATGGGCCGCATTCTCATTCGCGGTGAAGCCGGTCACGACATCATCCCCGAGCTTTATCCGCTCGACAGTGAGGGTCGTGATCGACAAGCCCGGCAAGGGCGCGTTCTACGCCACCGAGCTGACAGACGTGCTCGAGAAATACGGCATCGAGAACTTGCTGGTGTGCGGTGTCACCACAGAGGTATGCGTCAACACCACCGTGCGCGAGGCCAATGATCGCGGCTATCGCTGCGTCGTCATTTCGGACGGCTGCGCGTCCTACTTCCCCGAATTCCACGAGATGGGCCTGAAGATGATCAAGGCCCAGGGCGGCATCTTCGGCTGGGTCGCAGACTCGGCCGCAGTTCTGGAGGCGATGAAGACTTCGACCACATAGGGGTATGACCATGAGCACGTTTACGGGGACGGCCGCCAAATCTGAGATCAACAAGTCCGAGTTCAAGCCGGCACTTTGGACATCGGGTGACTGGAACGCGTTTTTCGGCTTCGGCACCAACATCCTCGTCAACATGCTGGTGCTCACGGGCCTGCTCCGCTTCGTCCTGAAAATGCCTGATAGTCTCGTGTTCGGCCGTATCCTGCCCGCGCTGGGGCTGATGATGTGCCTCTCCACCTTCTACTACGCATACCTCGCCTACCGGCTCGCGCAGAAGACCGGCCGCAGCGATGTCTGCGCGCTGCCGTCCGGCGTCAGCGTGCCGCACATGTTCATTGTCACCTTCGTGATCATGCTGCCTGTTACCCTGAAGACCGGCGACCCGCTCAAGGGCTGGTCGGCGGGTCTGGTCTGGGTGTTCTTCCAGAGCTTCATCCTGATGATCGGCGGCTTTATCGCACCGTTCATACGCAAGATCACGCCACGCGCGGCGCTGCTCGGCACGCTTGCAGGCGTCTCGCTCACCTTCATTGCGATGCGCCCGGCGCTCGAGATGTACATGACTCCGCAGATCGGTCTGGTCTGCTTCGCCATCATTCTGGTGAGCTGGTTCGGCGGCGTGAAATATCTGAAGAGCGTTCCGGCCGGTCTGATCGCGATCGTGGTCGGCATGATCATCGCATGGGGCTCGAACCTGTTCGGTCTCGGCCTCGGGGGATTGAGCGTCAAGGGCGTCGGTGATGCCTTCGCCAATTTCGGCTTCTCGGTGCCGATCCCTGCGGTGAACCATGTCTTCTCCGGCTTCGAATATCTCGGCGTCATCTTGGTGACCGCGATTCCCTTCGGCATCTATGATCTCGTCGAGGCCATGGACAACGTCGAGAGCGCGGAAGCCGCGGGGGACGAATATCCGACCACGCGTGTGCTGACCGCCGACGGCGTCGTCAGCCTGATCGGCTGCCTGATGGGCAATCCCTTCATCAACGCGGTCTATATCGGCCATCCCGGCTGGAAGGCGATGGGCGGCCGGATCGGCTATTCGGCCGCAACCGGCATCATGGTTGTGGTGCTGTCCTGGTTCGGTGTCATCTCGGTGCTGCTGGCCCTGGTGCCTGTCGTCGCGATCTCGCCGATCCTGCTCTATATCGGCATGTTGATGACCGCCCAGGCTTTCCAGACCACGCCGTCGAAGCACGCGCCCGCCGTGGCGCTGGCCTTCACGCCGCATCTCGCCGCATGGGCCAAGCTCCAGCTCGACACCATGCTCGGCTCGACCGTGAATGCTGCGGCTACCGTCGGCGGCATGGCCGCCGACAAGGCCGCCGCAGTGAAGAGTGCAGCGATTGCCGCCCTGCCGCAGCAGGGCGTGTTCTATCACGGGCTCGAGGTCATGGGCGGCGGCTCCATCCTCGGCGGGCTCATTCTGGGTGCGATCGGCGTCTTCATCATCGAGCGTGACTTCGAAAAGGCGTCAGCCTTCGCGCTCGTCGGCGCGGTGCTGACCTATTTCGGCTTCATGCATGGTGAAGCTGTTGGCGTCGGTGGCGGCTTCGGCGTGACGCCCGCGGTGGCGTTCGCCTATGCCGTCATGGCAGCGGGCCTGTTCGCAGCCAGCAAGCTCGGCGCCACCGAACGCTATGCCGCGCCCCCGGAGATGCAGGCCGCACCGGCGGAGTAGGGTAGGCAAAACATAAAAAGCGGCCGGGCCATGTTTGATGGCCCGGCTGGTTTCATTTCTAACCGCCCTTGACGGCGCCGGCCGTAAGCCCGGCCACGATCTGCCGCTGGGCGAACACCGTGAGCAACAGCACCGGGAGGGTGACGATCAGCGCGGCGGCGGCAAGCGGGCCCCAGCTCAGCTGGTCGAACGAGATCATGTTGTAGACGGCGACGGGCAGGGTGCGGGTCTCACGTCCGGCCAGCACGATGCCGAACACAAAATTGTTCCAGGAGAAGATCACCGCGAGAATGAAAGCGACCGCGATGCCGGGCTTGGCGATCGGCAGAGCGACATGCCGGAACACCTGCCAGCGCGTGGCGCCGTCGATCAGCGCGGCTTCTTCCAGCTCCAATGGGGTCGTCTCGAAATAGCCGATCATGATCCAGATCACGATCGGCACCGTCACCACGAGATGGATGATGATCTGCGGCACCAGCGTGCCGAGCAGTCCCAGCCATTGAAACAGCAGGAATAGCGGGATCAAATAGGACAGCCCGGGCGTGATGCGGGCGATCAGGATCACGATCGCGGATTTGTGGGCGGCCATGCGCGCGATACCATAGCCGGCGGGGACGCCGACCATCAGCGCGAGCGCGGTCGCGCTGCCGGTAACGATCAGGCTGTTGAAGAAATAGGTGACGAAGCGGTTGGAGGCGAGCACGTCGGCATAGTTCTTCCAGGCGAAATGCTCGGGGATGAACACCGGTGGGTAGGCCGCATTGTCGACCTCGAATTTCAGCGAGAGCGACACCATCCAGAGAAAGAACAGGATCGCCGGCGACACGATGACGAGTACCGCGAACCACAGGCTGATCTTGCCGATGATTTGACGTGGCGTCATGCGTCGCTCGCGATTTCGGTCCACAACATGCGTTGCCGGGCGTAGAGCATTACCGCAGCAAGCAGGACAATCAGCAGGAAGAATATGACCGCGATCGCCGAGCCATACCCGAGATCGTAGTAGGTGAAGGCGACGCTATAGAGATAAATGTTGATCGTCTCCGACGCCGTGCCCGGTCCGCCCTGCGTGATCGCGAAGATGACGTCGAAACTTTTCACCGCGTCGATCATGCGGATCATGCCGGCGATGAACAGGAACGGCATGATCAGCGGCAACGTGATGAAGCGGAACACCTGCCAGAGATTGGCGCCATCGATCTGGGCGCTCTCATAGGGTTCGGTCGGGATCGCGGCCAGACCGCCGAGCACGATCAGCATTACGAGCGGCGTCCATTGCCAGGTTTCGACCAGCACCAGCGACGGAATGACGGTTGCCGGATGAAATACCCACAGCTGCGGGGGGAGTCCGACCAGCGACAGCAGGTAATTCAGTATGCCGAGCTGCGGGTGGAACATCATGGTCCAGACCAGGGCGATCGCCACCGGCGTCGCCATCATCGGCATGATGAAGATACCGCGCAGAAAACCGCGTCCGGCGAATTTCTGGTGAAACACCACGGCTGCGAATGTGCCGAACACGAGCGGCAACAGTACGGACAGCAGCGTGTAGACCAGCGTGTGTCCGATCGCCTCGATGAAGCGGGGATCGCTGGTCAATCGCAGATAGTTGGAGAATCCGACGAAGGTCGTCGGCGAGCCGACCTTCCATTCGTTCAGGCTCATCCAGATGGTGAACACCCACGGGAAGATGATGATCGCGAGCACGACGAGCAACGCCGGCACCACGAACGGCCAATAGGACGGCGGCCGCAGCTCCTTCTCCGGCCCGGCATCAGACCGTGCCGCGGCCGGAGTCGATTGTGTCAACGCACTCACGCCTTTTCGCTACGCTCCAGGATCGGACGAAATTGATCGTTCGCTTTCTTCAGCTCGGCGGCGGGATCGGCACCGGACAAGGTTGCGGTGAGCGCTGCGCCGACGATGTCGCGGAATTCGGCGACCGGGATCACGACGGGAAGACCAAGCTTGCTGATCTTGCTGGAATCGATCACCGACTGCAGCCAATCCTTGGGCATCTTCACACCCTGCTGCACCTCGGAATCACCGAGGATCGAGTTGCGGAACGGCACGCCGCCGCCGGCCTGCAACAACCGCGCACCCTGTTTCTTCGAGACGATCCATTGGCAGAGCAGATAGGCCGCTTCCTTGTTCTTGCTCCCAGCGGCAATGCCGACGCCGTCACCATAGGTGGCCGAATAGTGCCCCTTCGGGCCTGCAGGCACGACGGTGTAGCCGACTTTGCCGACCACGCGCGACGCAGCGGGATCCTCAAGCGGTGGGGCCCAGCCGACACCGTCGATCCACATCGCCGAACGCCCCTGCGTGAAAGAGGCCATCGACTCCATCCAGTTGAAGCCGGCGACACCGGGTGGAGCAAATTTGGTTAGCAGGGTCTGGTACAGTTTCGTCGCCTCGACGGCTTCCGGCCCGTCGGTGAGGATGTTGCCCTTGCTGTCCAGGAATTCCCCACCGTAGTCCAGGAAGAAATTGCCCCACAACGCCATGTTGGCGTTGCGCAAGCCTCGCCCGACGAATCCGTAGATTCCCTCCTTGGGGTCGGTGAGTTTTTCGGCGGCCGCGACCATCTCGTCGAGGGTCTTGGGGACGGCCACACCCTTCTTCTGGAAGAGCTCCTTGTTGTAGTAGAGGATGAAATAATCGACCGACCAGGGCAGCGACAGCATCTGGCCCTTGTCATTCTTGGCGTATTGCAGGCCGGCGGCCGAGAAATCGCTCTCGACGAGGTCGGGCGCCGTCAGCGTGGGGTCCTTCATCAAGGGCGTCATGTCGGCGAGCCAGCCGGCCTTCTCGAACTGCCGCTTCTGCACGTGATAGCTGAGATGGACGACGTCGAAGCTTGGTCGGCCGGAGGTGAGCTCGATGACGCATTTCTGGCGCTGCTGCTGCTCCGGGATCTGCTCGGATTCGACCTCGATACCGGTGAGCTCGGTGAATTCCTTGACGTATTTTTGCAGATTATCGCCGCGTGGGCCCTTGGCGAGGATCACCTCGAGCTTGGTCCCGGCATATTTCTTCCAGTTGACCTCGGCGCGTGCCGGCCATCCCGTCAGGCTGAGCGCGCCAGCTGCCGCGGTGCCGGTCAAAAGCGTACGGCGCGAGATTTTGTGGTCAGTCACCTTAATTCCTCCCTGTGACTCAATTTGGGGGGATACTAGCGACCGTTCGACGCCTGCCTAGCCCTAATTTGGGCGTTACGGTCGCACCGCCGGCGTTTCCATCGGCATTCCGCGGGCCCGCGACATCAGATGGAGTTCGAGCGCGACCAGCTCGGGCGCGCCGTAACGCCTCCGGCAAAGCTCAGTCTCGGAGCGTTGCAAGAAAGGCCACGATGTCCTCGACCTCTGCGGCCGACAATATCGGTTTGCCCATGAAACCGCGTCCGACGCGGACGAGGCCGTCCGCACGGCAATAGGACGGCATGATGGTGTCCGGCTTGAAGCGCGAGGCGTCAACCATTCGAAGCCGCAACTGGCTGACCGTCCAGCGGTTCCCGGCGCCACTGAGATCCGGCGCGAGGTCGCCCTGGAAACGCGTTTCCGGGAACGGGCCGGAATGGCAGCTGCGCAGCTGTGGTTCGATGGCGGACACCGCCTGGCCGATCACGGTGACGCCCTCGGCGGCGAGCCTGTCATATTCAAATTGCTGCGCTTCGATGTCACGCAGGCCCGCGATTACCTCGTTGCGCGCTTCCACTTTCGGCATCTCGTTGATGCGCATCGACTTGAAGGTGTCGAAGTTGGTTTGCTCGATGCGGCCGTCCTTCACGGTGCAGCCACCATGGAACAGCGCCGAGAGGCCATAGACGAAGGAGCCTGCGATCTGCCGCTCCACCTGGGCCGGATTGACGACGTAGCCGGGGTCGGTGGAGGCGACGATGCGAAGCACCTTGATCTTGTTGCCGTCCGCCACCGAGATTTCGGCGGCGCCGGCAACGTAGCTGCCATAACTCATGACCTGCGCGATGCCGCGATAGACGCCTTGCGGCGCCGGCACAGCGGCGCAATGTGTCCGCCAAACCGGAACCGTTCAGATCAAGAGTCTGAGGGGCAGCTAGCGAAGATTCTCGCATCTCCAGGAACGTTATGAAGCGGGCGGTGTCGTGTGCGCCCCGCCGTCCTACTTCACCGCCAGCCGCAGGAAGCTCATGACACTGCCGAGTGCGGCAAAGCCTGCGCCCAACGTCAGCGCCACGGTGGCGCCGTTGTGGCCCGCCATGGCAAAGCAGGCCGCGGCCAGCGCAGCACCGGTCGTCTGCCCCGTCAGTCGCGCAGTTGCGACGATGCCCGAGGCGCTGCCTCCGCGATGCGGTGGCGCGCTCGACATGATCGCCTTCATGTTCGGTGCCTGGAAGAAACCGAACCCCATGCCGCAGATCATGATCCGCCAGACGATGTCAGGGATGCTCGGGCTCGCGGGAAGCCATGCGAGCAGCGCCATGCCGAGGCCTAGCAGAATGAGACCGATGCCACCCAGCAGGCCAACCGGATGGCGATCAGAGAGGCGGCCCGCGATTGGCGCCATGATGCCAACCACCAGCGGCCACGGAGTCATGAAGAAGCCGGTCTCGACCTGCGAGCGTCCGAGCACGTCCTCGAAATAGAACGGCAGCGAGACGAAAGCGAGACCCTGCACCGCGAAGGAGCAGACCGCGGTCGCCGCCGACAGAGCAAACATCGGCCTGGCGAACAAGTCGATCGGCAGCATCGGCGCGGGATGATCGGCCTGACGCCGCGTCAGGATGAAGGCGAGTGCGAATGCCGTGACGAGCTCGACGGCCACGATGACCGGCGACATATCGTGCGCGGCGCTGCCGATGCCTGTAATGAACAGGCCGAGGCAGGCAGAAGCGAGCAGCGCGCCGAGGAAATCGAAGCCGTGATCGGCGCGCGGCGTGTTCGGCAGCATCGTGAAGCCGATGCCTGTTGCGACGAGGCCGAACGGGATATTGACCGCGAACAACCACGGCCATGGGCCGACCGCAAGGATCGCAGACGCAATCGAGGGACCGAAGGTGAAGGCGGTTGCGACCACCAGCGCATTGTGGCCGAAGCCGCGGCCCTGCATCCGGCCGGGATAGACGAAACGCACCAGCGCCGTGTTGACGCTCATGATGCCGCTGGCACCCAGGCCTTGCAGCGTCCGTGCGACCAGCAAACTGTCCAGCGACCAGGCCACTGCGCAGAACAGCGAGGCGATGGTGAACAGCATGAGACCGCCGAGATAGATGCGCTGGTGCCCGACGATCTCGCCGAGCGCCCCGAGCGGCAGCAGCGTGGCCACCAGCGCGATCTGGTAGACGTTGACCACCCAGACCGACTGCTCCGGGCTGACATGCAGATTCGCGGCAATGGCGGGCAGCGCGATGTTGGCGATCGCGGTATCGAGCGAGGCCATCGCCAACGCCGTGAAGATCGCCGCGATCGCCCAGCGGCGCTGTTCGGCCGGCAGGCCATCGGCTTTGGGATGATCGGGCTCGCGCGCAGCGGCAGGTAACGTGATGGTCATGCCTTGCGCTTTGCTCCGGCGATCGGCGTCGATGATCTCTGGCGTGTACTACGCTTGCGGCGCCTTCCACAGGCATATGCTTGCATGCATTGTATGCGCAAAGGGCGCTGCGATCGCCGGGATATTGCAGGCCGCGTGAGCCGCGCGCTCGAAAACAACCCCATGCACCGTAGAAGGCCCCTTGATGGAGAAGGGGTTTTTCAGCCGGCTCGGTTGCGACCTCAGCGGCGCCGGACAAGTTGACACGTCGGGCAAAACACCGGCACGATGTCATCATGGCGGCAAAGCCAGCTCGTGCTGAGCGGCCACCCTCGCGACGCTAGTCGACGATGTTGTCGATATCCTCCGCCTTCAGGCGGGCGAGATTGTCCGTCATCTGCTGCAGCCGCTCGGGCGCGTGGCCTTGCCACTGCGTCACCTCGGCAATCACCCGCAGCGGATCGCGGGAGCGATAGGACTGCGTGGGATTGCCGGGAAACTTCTTGTCCGTCACGTTCGGATCGTCGACGATCGGCCCGGTCGGCTCCACGACGTAGATCCGCCCCGGTCCGCTGCCTGCGGCGAGCTCCGCGCCCCAGATCGCCGCGTCCAGCGTGGCCGTGAAATAAACCCAGGACAGCGGCTTGATGTCGGTGAAGTTGGAGGGATGGCCGACGACGATGAGGTCGCCGGGCTTCAAATCGGCGCGTGTGCCGTGGAAGAACGATTGCGCGAACATGGTTGGTGCGGATGACATGAATCGATCCTGAGCGGCTGTTGTTAGTTGCGGCGGATCTGCGCGCTCACGATGCGGCCGGGCGGGATGCAGTTGATGGTGATGCCGTGCTCGCCGATCTCGCCATCGCCCTATCCCTGCCTGCCACGAGGCATCTCCAGGACTCTCCGGAGCAGCGTGGGATGGCTGAGAACCGCGTGCAATTCAGATTTGTCGAGCCACGCGGCCGCATCCTCGAAGCTTTCGCATTCTTCGACCTTGGCGCGCGCCGTCGCCAGAGGCACATGGACAGGGCCGAACTTGCGGGGGCTCGCAAGCGAGAGCGAACCCAGATGCTCGCCCAGCAACTCCGGATCCCGGCTGAGCTGGTGCAGGGCTTTGGTCGTTTCGATGGGCTCCGATGCGGCCAATTCATTCGCGCGGAGCACCACAGCGGGCGGATTGTTGGTTTCCGGCGTTGCAAAGACTCCGGGCGCCTTCAACCGCGACGACGTTATTATTCCCAGCGGAATTGCAAGCAGGAGACCCAGCACCACAGGCGACATCCAAAGCAGCAGCGGCAAGGAGACCGCATAGGCGCTGAGCGCAAGGACCAGGCCGCACACGGTGGGCCCGGCGAACTTGCGATAGATCTCGCCGAGCGCAAGCTCTCCATCGCTTCGGCGCTGCACCTGCCATCCCGCGTCCCGCCCGACGAGAATTTCCATGACCGCCTTGCTCTGGAAGATCATCATGCACGGCGCGATCAGTGCCGCGAGAACAGTTTCGCAAAACACCCCCAGCAGCAGGCGAACGCTTCCGGCGAAACCCATGCGTCCCTCGCGATGGCCAATCACCAAGACATAGGCCAGCAGCTTGGGCAAGATCAGAAGTCCCATCGTCGCGGCAAAGAGCCGGGCCGCGAGCACCGGGTCCTGTTGCGGCCAGGTGGGAAACAGACTGAATCCCTTCGGAAAGTATTCGGGGCGGATGAAGTGCGCCTGCAATGAGATGAGCAGGCCGAGCACCAGGAACAGAAGCCACAGCGGCGCGGTGAGATAAGAGCCGATGCCCGTCAGCAGATGCAGCCGCGACACCCAGTATAGCCCGCGCGCCGGCAGGACCGCGAGGTGCTGCAGGTTACCCTGGCACCAGCGACGGTCTCTCCCCGCGAAGTCCAGCACCGACGGAGGGACCTCTTCGAAGCTGCCCCCAATGTTCGGTGCCATATAGATCCTCCAGCCGGCGCGGCGCATCAACGCAGCCTCGACAAAATCATGGCTGAGGATGTGGCCTCCGAAAGGCTTGCGGCCGCGCAACTCCGGCAAGCCGGCCTCCGCAGCGAAGGCCCGCACGCGGATGATGGCGTTGTGGCCCCAGTAGTTGCTGTCGCCACCGTGCCACCAGGCGTTACCGGCTGCGACGATCGGGCCGTATACGCGCCCGGAGAACTGCTGCAGCCTGCTGAACAGCGTCCGCGCGTTGACGATGACCGGCTGCGTCTGGATCAGCGCGGCAACGGGATCGGTTTCCATCGCGTGGACCAGGCGCACGATGGTATTGCCTTCCATCAGGCTGTCTGCGTCGAGAACGATCATGTGATCGTAGGCTGCGCCGAACCTGCTGACCCAGTCGGCGATGTTGCCGGATTTTCGTGCGGTATTGTCGGAGCGATGGCGGTAGTACAACCGATCCAGGCCGCAGGCGCGGCGCAGCTGGATGAAGGTCATCTCCTCGCAGATCCAGATGTCCGGGTCAGTCGTGTCGCTCAGCACGAACCAGTCGAACTTTTCTCCATATCCCGTCTCGTCGACCGATTCATACATCGCGCGCAGTCGCGCCATCACATGATGCGGATCCTCATTATAGGTCGGGATCAGCATGGCCGTGCGCGACGTCACCGCTGACAGGGAGCCGGTGGTGTCGAGCGGCAATCCGGCAGGCCGACGCGTCAGCAGCGCGAAAAATCCGGCAAGCGCGGACATGAAGGAGAACGCGACCCAGGCGAGCAGCACGAGAAAAAGGCCGAGCAGCACCGCTTCGAGAAAGGTCACGCCACCCACTTCGACCACGTCGTACATGCCGTAGCCGCCGGCAGCCGTCAGCAAGGCCGTGCCGACGAAGATGAAGAGGCGTCGAACGATCAGGGCGGCCCCGGGACGAACCGGATCCCGGCCGGAGTCTGCCGCGCGGCCCAGCCGGCACGGCAACATCGGGAGCGGACTTTCGGGCGGCAGGAACGGGCTGCCGAGGGCGCTCCGCGGTGGCGGGAACTGCTTCACGGCGTCCATCGATAGATCCACACCTCGGAGACCGGCGCATCGCCCTGCGCCAGGAAGGCTCGCAGTTCGATCGCCGTCTGCCCCTTGACCGCACATTGAAAGCTCAGACGCCATCCGCCTGTCATGGGATTCGGTTGGGTGACGATGTTGCTGATCTCGGCCTTTTCAGCGGTCACCACGCCCTTGATGGTCTTGGGATCCACGCCTTTGAGTTGTTCGCCCATGAGTTCAAGGACGAACAGTTTGCTGTCGTCGCCCCGGCTGCCGATCCCGGTTCGCGTGAACCGCGCCAGCGCTTCGGGTTTCGGCGCGTCGGGCCCCCAGTGGAGCCGGTAGGTGAAGATGTGCTCGCTCTTGGCCATCAACGGCTGCTTGGGTTGCCAAAGCGCGGCGATGTTGTCGTGAACCTCCTCCTTGGTCGGAATTTCGAACAGTTTCACGGCACCTTCGCCCCAATCGCCGATCGGCTCGAACCAGAGGCTTGGGCGCTTTTCGAAGCTGGATTCCAGATCCTGATAGGCGGCGAAATTCCTCTCCCGCTGCATCAGGCCGAAGCCACTTGGATTGCGATCGGCAAAGGTGCTGACCTGCAGATCGTGCGGATTGTTGAGCGGGCGCCAGAGCTGCTCACCCCTGCCGTTGAAGATCGCAAGTCCATCCGAATCGTGAACCGCCGGGCGGAAATCGTCAAAATCCTTGCGCTCGTTTGGCCCGAAGAAGAACATGCTGGTCATCGGCGCGAGTCCGGGATGCTCGACGTCGACCCGCGGATAGAGGGCCATCTCGACGTCAAAGACCGTGGTCTGGCCGGGTCGAATGGTGAACCGGTAGCCTGCCGCCGCGCTCTTGCTGTCCAACAGCGCATGCACCACGAGGGAAGAGGCATTGGGCGCGGGCTTTTCCAGCCAGAACGCCTTGAACACCGGAAACTCTTCGCCCTTGCTTTCGCCGGTATTGATCGCCAGCCCGCGCGCCGACAGGCCGTATGTCTGGCCCTTCGCGACGGCCCGAAAGTAGCTTGCGCCCAGGAATACGCAAACTTCGTCGTAATAATCCGGCCGGTTGATGGGAGCGTGGACACGGAATCCGGAAAAGCCGATGTCGAGATCCGGCCATTGCCCCAGGCCGTCCCCGAAAGAAAAGTCATCGCGCCGATAGGGAATCGGCATGACGCTTTTGTCCGCGACCTGGAAGATCTCGACCCTGTTCTTGTAGAAGAAGCCGCGAGGAAAAAACTGCACCTCGAACGGCAGTTTCTCATCACGCCATAGCGCCTTCTCCGGCGCGAAACGAATGGACCGGTATTGGTCATAGTTGAGATTCGTCAGCGCATCCGGCAGCTTCTCGTCGGCAGGGGCGAACGGCTTGGCCGCAAGCGCGCGGGCAAGCTCGCGTACGTAGGAAGGACTGAAGGACGGGGCGGAGCCCGTCTCGGCCGCCATTGCACGCGGCAGTATAGTGACAGCTGAAACAGCAGCCGACGCGCGAAGAAGTTGACGGCGGTTCACGCTTGGATCTCCCCGGTTCGAACCAGGGGAGGAAACGACCCATGTTCCCCGGAGTTCCGCTTGGGCAACGTGGCGTGACAGCGATAATTTCGGCGGATGTTTGGGCGAATTCAGGGGCCGTCTTTGGATCCGATGCAGCCGCCCGTCTGCTCCATCAACAGATCAGGTTGAGCCAGCGATGTCGGGTGATGGCATGTCGAGCCGCAGGGCTGCATCGGAATCAGCAGCTCCTAGAACTGATACCGTCTCAACCCGCCATCCACCGGGATCACCGTTCCCGTGATGTAGCGCGCCACCGGTGACGCCAGAAACACGGCGAGCGCGGCGAGGTCTTCCGGCTCGCCCCAATAGCCGACCGGAATCTCTTCCTCGGCAAAACGCTCGCGATAATCAGGCGCGTAGTTGCGGCGGATCTGCTCGCTCATGATTCGGCCGGGCGGGATGCAGTTGATGGTGATGCCGTGCTCGCCGATCTCGCGCGACAGGCCCTTGGCCCAGGCGTGCACCGCGGCCTTCGCGGCGAACGCGGCGTTGAGGCCTTCCGGCTCGGACTTGCCGGTGATGTTGACGATGCGGCCCCATTTGCGTTCGATCATCTGCGGCAGCAGCGCATGCGCGATCCGGCGGTAGCTGGTGAAATTCAGCGCGATCGCCTCGTCCCATTTGCTGTCGGGCGCATCGATGGGGAGGGGACGGCTGCCGCCGGCATTGTTGATGAGGATGTCGACATGGCCGAGCTCCTTCAGCGCGAAAGCGGAAATCTTCTCCGCCGCGTCTGTCGCCATCACATCCTGCTCGAACGGCGTGATCAGCCCACCGCCGACCTCCTTCACCAGCTCGGCGAGCAGGTCGGTGCGGCGCGCCACGCCCACCACGCGGACGCCTTCGGCAGCGAGGCCCTTGGCGATGGCGCGGCCGATGCCGATGCTGGCGCCGGTGACAACAGCGGTTTTCGATTTCAGCCCGAGATCCATGGTCACACGCTCTCTTGATTGGTTCTTGCTTGTTGCTTTCGCTTCCCGCCCGTCCTGCAGCTCTAGCGAATTGCCTGAGCGGGACGAGCAGTGGTAACCAAGTCGCCTCGCGAAGGAAACACCAAAAAGAAAAAGGCTCGACCAATGGTCTGGGATCCGCAGCAATATCTGAAATTCTCCGGTCACCGGCTCCGGCCCGCGGTCGACCTGCTGATGCGCATTCCCGACATCGGCCCGCGCACGGTCGCCGATCTCGGCGCCGGCGCCGGCAACGTCACAAAACTGATCAAGGAGCGCTGGCCGTCCGCTGCGGTCACGGCTGTCGAGGGCTCGGCCGAGATGGTCGCTGCCGGGCGCAAAGCCGCGCCTGATGTGGAATGGTCACATAAAGACCTCGGCCATTGGCATCCCGCGAAGCGATATGACGTCGTCTATTCCAATGCCGCACTGCACTGGCTGCCCCATCACGCGGCGCTCTTCCCTACGGTGATGGAGAAGGTCGCGCCCGGCGGCATGCTGGCAGTGCAGATGCCACGCAACTTCCTGGCGCCATCGCACGTGCTGATCGGCGAGACGGCCCTGAACGGGCCATGGCGGTCCAAGGTCGAGCACCTCGTCACGCCGCCGCCGGTGGAGGGGCCTGCCTTCTATCACGATGTACTCGCACCGCTGTCTGCGAATATCGACATCTGGGAGACCGAATATCTCCAGGTGCTCGAAGGCGACAATCCCGTGAAGGAATGGACCAAGGGCACCTGGCTGACGCGTTATCTCGACGTGCTCGAGGGCGCCGAGAAGATCGAGTTTGAAGCGGCCTACGGGATGCGGGTCGCGAAGGCCTATCCGAAGAACGAGGCGGGGCAGACGCTATTTCCGTTCCGGCGCCTGTTCATGGTCGCCCAGCGCAAGGGTTAACGCGCTTCGGCGATGCGACATAAGCGCTCGCTTCACCAACCGGAAGCCGGCCCCGGGTTGCGCATGCGATTGCCGCCGAGATAGCCTCGGTGCGGCATGGCACCGCCGCGGCAAATTGGGCTTAGGTCTAGTTGTTCGGGGTGCCGATTGCTGCCACTACTGACCTGCAAAACAAAAAAAGAACCTGGTTTCCAGGGTTGTTGGGGAGGTCCTTCATGCGCAAATTGCTCTTTGCGGTCGCTGCGGCCGCGTTCGCTTTGGCTCCGGCTGTTGCCCAGGCCCAGAGCCCGATCATCATCAAGTTCAGCCACGTCGTCGCCAATGATACGCCGAAAGGCAAGGGCGCACTGAAGTTCAAGGAGCTCGCCGAGAAGTATACGGACGGCAAGGTCAAGGTCGAAGTTTATCCGAACTCCTCGCTCTACAAGGACAAGGAGGAGATCGAGGCGCTCCAGCTCGGCTCGGTGCAGATGCTCGCGCCTTCGACTGCGAAATTCGCCCCGCTCGGCATCAAGGAGTTCGAGGCACTCGACCTGCCCTGGCTGTTCAAGGACGAAGCGACCTACTCCGCCGCGATGAAGGGCACGGTCGGCAAGTGGTTGTTCCAGAAGCTGGAGACCAAGGGCATCACCGGGCTCGCCTATTGGGACAATGGCTTCCACATGGTGTCGTCGAACCGACCGCTGATCAAGCCGGAGGATTTCAAGGGCCTGAAATTCCGGATATCCGGATCCAAGATCGCGGACCAGTATTTCCGCATCCTCGGCGCGATCCCGCAGATCATGGCATTCTCCGAAGTCTACCAGGCGCTGCAGACCGGCGTGGTCGACGGCTGCGAGAACACCGCGTCGAACTATCTGACGCAGAAATTCTACGAGGTGCAGAAGGACATCACCGTGTCCTATCACGCGCATCTGCAATACGCTGTCATCGTCAATTCGAAATTCTGGTCCGGATTGCCGCCTGATATCCGCACCCAGCTCGAGAAGGCCATGGCGGACGCCACCGACTACACCAACCAGATCGCGCACCAGGAGAACGATGATGCGCTGGCCGAGATCAAGAAAACCGGCAAGACGCAGCTGCATTATCTGAGCGACGCGGACCGCAAGGCATGGCAGGAAGCGATGCAGCCGACTTATAAATGGGCAAAAGGCCGCGTCGGGCAGGAAGTGCTCGATGTCATTGCCAAGGAACTCGACGTCAAGATGAACTGACGCGCCTTCGTGGAGAACAGTACCAACGGTCGGGAGTGAAGGCTCCCGACCGTTTCGTATCGATAGGGGGATTCTGATTTGCTGCGCGTGCTCAACCAGCTGCTCAACCATCTCGAAGAATGGTTGATCGCGACGCTCATTGCGGCTGCAACCGGACTGATCTTCATTGCGGTCGTGCACCGTTACGGTGCGGGCGAATCGATCAATCTGTCGCGATGGGCCGCCGCTCACGGGCTGACCTGGCTGGCATCGGCGTCGATGGCCGTGTTCACCTTCATGTCCGAGCTGGATCTGTCCTGGGCGCAGGAACTCTGCATCTACATGTTCATCTGGATGGCGAAGTTCGGCGCGGCCTATGGCGTGCGAACCGGCATCCACGTCGGCGTCGATCTGCTCGTCAACCGATTGCCCGAACATTCGCGCAAGCATGTCATCCTGTTCTCGCTGCTGTGCGGCGCGCTCTTCACCGGCATGATCGCCGCCTTCGGCGCCTCCTTCGTGCGAGAGATGTTCCATACCGGGCAGCAGTCCAACGATCTGGAAGCACCGATGTGGTTCGTCTATCTGGCGATCCCGCTCGGCTCCGGATTGATGTGCTTCCGTTTCCTCCAGGTCTCATGGTCCTACTTCCGGACCGGCGAGCTGCCGCATCACGACGAGACCCACGTCGAGGGCGTGGAGGCCGATGTCTCTCCGGCGCTGCATCCGCAGCCCGCCGGCGCCGCAACCAGAGCGGCTTCGCGAAAAGTCTCGCCGCTCGGCGTGATCCTGATCCTGGCGCCGGTCCTGATTTTCGCGATGTGCTTGGCCGAGAAGTTCGGCGTGTTCGCACTGCCGCAATGGATGCGCGCTGCAACGGTGTTCGGGCTCCTGATCTCGCTGATGCTGACCGGCATCCCGGTCTCGATCGCGCTCGGTCTCACCGTCATGACGTTCCTGTTCACGCTGACCGCGGTTCCGATCGAAGCCGTCTCGATGAAGCTGTTCACGGGCATCGAAGGCTTCGAGATCATGGCCATCCCGTTCTTCATCCTCGCCGGCAACTTCCTCACCCATGGCGGCGTGGCCCGGCGCATGATCAATTTCGCGACCTCGCTGATCGGTCATTGGCACGGCGGCCTTGGGCTCGCCGGCATCGTCGCCTGCGCGATGTTCGCCCTGGTCTGCGGCTCGAGCGTGGCCACCGTCGCTGCGATCGGCGCCATCGTGCTGCCCGAGATGGTCCGCCACGGCTATCCCATGCGCTTCGGCGCCGGCATCATCACCGTCGCCGGCTCGCTCGGCATCCTGATGCTGCCGTCGATCCCGAAGATCGTCTACGCGGTGTCCACCAACACCTCGATCGGCGCGCTGTTCGTCGCAGGCCTGTTGCCCGGCATTCTGCTGACGGCGATGCTGTGCATCGTCACCTGGTGGCTCGCGCGAACGCGCGACTATCCGCGATTGAAGAAGGCGACCTGGGGCGAGACCATCCGTGCCTTCCGCGAGAGCGTCTGGGGATTGATGCTGGTCGTCATCATCATCGGCGGCATCTACAGCGGCCTGTTCACCGCAACCGAGGCCGCCGCGATGGCCGCGGTCTATTCCTTCATCATCGCGGTGTTCGTCTACAAGGCGATCGGCATGAAGGACGTGCCGCGGGTGCTGCTGCGCGCCGCCAACACCAGCGCGATGCTGCTCTACATCGTCACCAACGCGGTGCTGTTCTCCTTCGTGCTCGCCAACGAGAACCTCCCGACGATCCTTGCGGACTGGATCGCGGCGCAAAATCTCGGCTGGGTCGGCTTCCTGCTGGTCGTCAACGTGCTGCTGCTGCTCGCCGGCAACTTCATGGAGCCGAACTCGATCATCCTGATCATGGCGCCGATCCTGGCGCCGGCGGCCAAGAAGCTCGGCATCGACCTCGTCCATTTCGGCATCGTCATGGACGTCAACATGGAGGTCGGCCTCTGCCATCCGCCTGTCGGCCTGAACCTCTACGTCGCCTCGATGATCGCACGCATGCGCATCACGGATCTCGCAGGCGCGGTGATGCCGTGGCTGCTCACCATGCTCGGCTTCCTCGTCATCGTGACCTACTGGCCCGATCTGACGCTGTGGCTGCCGCGGGTGCTGGGGATGCATTGAGGCTTCAAGCGACCGGCGGAGCCGGCCGTTGGCTGTTGGAACCGATGCACGAATGGGTTTAGATGGCTGCAACCTGAGCAGGGGAGGAGCCAGCCGATGACCGAGATCTCCAGCAGCGAGCCGAAGGGCGCAACGCCGTCCGTCATTGCGCAGCATCAGGCGGTGCTGAATGCGCTGCCGTTTTCCGATACGCGGGATTTCGACGACGCTGCGCGCGGCTTTCTCGGCACGATCGAGCATGCGAAGATCGTGAACAGGCAGGGACGGACGGTCTGGAGCCTCGAGCCTTATGGCTTTTTGTCTACGGATCAGGCGCCGCCGACCGTCAATCCCAGCCTGTGGCGGCAGTCACGGCTCAACATGCAGCACGGGTTGTTCGAGGTGGTACCGGGCGTCTACCAGGTGCGCGGGCTCGACATTGCCAACATGACGCTGATCGAGGGCGACAGCGGCGTCATCGTCGTGGACACCCTGACCTCGATCGAAGGCGCGCGCGCCGCGCTCGATCTCTATTACAAGCACCGCGGCATGAGGCCGGTCGCAGCCGTGATCTTCACCCACACCCACACCGATCACTGGGGCGGCGCGCGCGGCGTGCTGGAAGCGGATGCGCTCGCCAGTGCCAGCGTGCCCATCATCGCCCCTGATCTGTTCATGGAGCACGCCGTCTCCGAGAACATCATCGCGGGTCCCGCGATGCTGCGCCGGGCGCAATACCAGTTCGGACCGTTCCTCGCCAAAGGCGTGCGCGGCCATGTCGATTGCGGCCTCGGCAAGACCATGGCCGCGGGCACGGTCGCGCTGCTGCGCCCGACCGATCTGATCATGGCGACCGGCGACAAGCGCGTGATCGACGGTGTCGCGTTCGAATTCCAGATGGCGCCCAACAGCGAAGCGCCTGCGGAGATGCACTTCTTCCTGCCGCGATACAAGCTGTTGAACCTCGCCGAGAACTGCACGCATAATTTCCACAATCTGCTGCCGTTCCGCGGCGCCGATGTGCGCGATGCGCTGGCGTGGTCGAAGTACCTCAACGAAGCCCTGCATCTCTGGGGCGGCAAGGCCGAGGCGATGTGCGGCCAGCATCACTGGCCGGTGTGGGGGCGCGAGCGCATCGACACCATGATCCGCGAGCAGCGCGACCTCTACAAATTCACGCATGACCAGACCATTCGCCTGATGAATCACGGCCTGAATGCCGCCGAGATCGCCGAGGCGATCCGGTTGCCTGGCAGCCTCGACGGTGCCTGGCACGGCCGCGGCTATTACGGTCACGTCAGGCACAATGTGAAAGCGATCTACCAGAAATATCTCGGCTGGTACGACGCCAATCCGGTCAACCTCGATCCGCTGCCGCCGGTCGAGTCCGGCAAGAAATATGTCGAGTATATGGGCGGCGCGGATGCGATCCTCTCGCGTGCGCGCGCGGATTTCGACAAGGGCGAATTCCGCTTCGTGGCGCAGGCGCTCGGCCATCTCGTCTTCGCTGAGCCGGACAATGCGGCGGCGCGCGCACTGCTCGCCGATACGCTGGAGCAGCTCGGCTATGCCGCCGAGAGCTCGACCTGGCGCAACGCCTATCTGTTCGGCGCCCAGGAGCTCCGCCAAGGCATGCCCCGGACGCCGCCCCGCGCACCGATGCCGCGGGAGACGCTGGCCGCTCTTCGCACCTCACAGCTCTGGGACGTGCTCGGCATCCGCCTCAACGGACCGAAGGCGGAAGGCAAGCACATCGTGCTGAACTGGCGCTTTTCGGATACCGGCGAGACGTTCGTGCTCAACCTCGAAAACAGCGCGCTGACTTACACCGAAGGTGTGCAGGCCGGAAACGCCGATGCCAGCTTCACGCTCGCGCGGGCGACGCTGGACGAGGTGATCGCAAAGCTGACGAGCTTTCCGGAAGCGGTCGCCGACGGCAAGGTCAAGCTGTCGGGCAATCCGATGAAGCTCGCCGAGCTCATGGGACTGATGGACGAATTTCCGCGGATGTTCGAGATCGTGGAGCCGAAGCGGTCGGTGGTGGTGTAGGTCGACGCGACTCGCCGCATCCTCCGTCGTTGCGAGGATCCCGCGACAAAATTGCGGAGCAATTTGCGCCGGTGCGATGAAGCCGGTCGCTGGAGCAGGCCCAAAATGTCGATGACCGGGACGAGCCCGGCCACGACGCAAATCGCCTTCGAAAGGCCTGCTACTCCGCGCTGCTCACCAGCTTGATCCGCGGCGCCTGGGCCTCGGTCAGGCTACGATAGGCCGCGAGATAGTCCAGCGCCATGCGCCGCGCCGTGAAGCGCCGCTCGAACTGCTTGCGGATGGCAGAGCGGTCCAATTGCGCGAGACGGCCGACGACGCCGGCGGCGCTGAGGATGTCCTCGACGACGAAACCGGTGAGGCCTTCGTCGATGATCTCGGGCACCGAACCGCGGTTGAAGGCGACCACCGGCGTGCCGCAGGCCATGGCTTCGATCATCACGAGACCAAACGGCTCCGGCCAGTCGATCGGCAGCAGCAGGCCGAGCGCACCGCTCAAGAAGTCCGACTTCTCATGGTCGCCGATCTCGCCGATGAAATCCACCAGCGGATTGCCTGCGATCATCGGCTTGATCAGCTCGTCATAATAGTCCTGGTCGGCGCGGTCGACCTTGGCCGCGATCTTGAGCGGAATGCCGCAATGCATCGCGATCTTGATGGCGCGGTCGACGCCCTTCTCCGGCGCGATGCGGCCGAGCACGGCGAGATATTCCTGTTTCGCCGGCTTCGGCGTCAGCAAACGCTCCGGCAGCCCATGATGAATCGTCGACACCCAATTGGCCTGTGGCACCGGCCGCCGCTGTGCGTTCGAGATCGAGATCACCGGCATCTTGGAGAAGGTGTTGAAAACAGGCTGATGCTCCGGCAGATCGAGCCTTCCGTGCAGCGTGGTCAGGAACGGTGTCGGCTGCCGGTAGAACAGCGACCACGGATAATAATCGAGATGGAAATGGACGAAGTCGAACTCCTCGTCGTCACATTTCTGCCGCACGTGCTCCAGCAGCACCATGTGCAGCGCATTGGGATCGCGCACGGAACCGTCGAGGCGTAACGCCCGCGGCCATAATGCATCGAGTTTTGCCGAGGTCTGCGAGTCGCCGCTGGCGAACAGGGTGACGTCGTGTCCGAGGGCAACCAACTCTTCCGTCAACCAATGCACCACCCGCTCGGTGCCGCCATACAGCTTGGGTGGAACAGCCTCCGTCAACGGAGCTACCTGCGCGATGCGCATCTCACCATCTCCTCTGCGATCATGAACGTTGAAACCCCCGCCGTGTCTCGGCACCGGCATGCCGACAAGGGAACGTTCCCGCAGTTGCGAAGTTCCTTTTCTCAAACGTTACTTATTCGATCGCGCGTGTCTCGATGCTGCCATCTGATCTTCTCAGATCGTCCGCATCCGCATGTCGTGATGAGCTTGCCCGGGAACCGAGGCGAACTGGTCGATGTTTCAGTCGATCAGCAGAACAGTTGAATCATCACGACGGGGTCGGTGTCACATGGATCATCTTTCTGGATATGCGCGCAGGCCGTTTGCCTTTGTGTTGCGCTACCTGCGACGTCGATGGGCGTCGCATCTGGTGATCCTCGGCGCCGTCGTCGCGGCCGTTGCCTGTTCCGTGGGCACGCAGTACGGCGTCAAATCTCTCGTCGACAGCTTGTCTGCGGGCACTTCGCATGGCGGCAGCGTATGGCTGGCATTCATTTTGCTCATGTCGCTGATCGCCGCCGACAATTTTCTGTGGCGGATCGCGAGCTGGACCGCGAGCTTCACGTTCGTCCGTGTCACGGGCGATTTACGCCGTGACATATTCCGTCATCTGACCGGTCACGCACCGAGTTATTTCTCTGACCGCATGCCGGGGATGCTGACGAGCCGCATTACGGCCACTTCCAACGCCGTGTTCACCGTCGAGAACATGTTCGTCTGGAATGTGTTGCCGCCTTGCATCGCAACGGTGGCGGCCATTGCGCTGATTGGAACCGTGAGTCCCTATATGGCGCTTGGCCTGATCGTGATCGCCGGTGGCATGGTATTCGCGATGTTCCGTCTGGCCGCAGCCGGCAAACCGCTCCATGACGATTTCGCCGACAAGGCCGCCGTCGTCGACGGCGAGATGATCGACGTCATCAGCAACATGCCCCTGGTCCGCGCATTCTGCGGCATCGGCCACGAGCATGAGCGGTTCGACGCTACCGTCAACCGGGAACTCACCGCACGCAGCCGCAGTCTGCGCTATCTCGAGAAGCTGCGATTGACGCATGCAGCCATCACCGTCGTGCTGACGGTGGCGCTGATGGCCTGGGCCATCGTGCTCTGGCAGGACGGCGAGGCGACGACCGGCGACGTCGTGCTGGTCTGCACGCTCGGCCTCTCGATTCTGAATGCCACGCGCGACCTCGCCGTGGCGCTGGTCGACGTCACCCAGCATGTCGCCCGACTGACCGAGGCGATCGCGACGTTGCTCGTTCCGCACGAGTTGCGCGATCATCCCGCGGCCGGCCCCCTCGTCAAGACCGGCGCGGCGATCGCGTTCAACAATGTCACGTTCGGTTACCCCGGGGCGGAGAAGATCTTCGAGCGGTTCAGCCTGCGGCTGCAGCCCGGCCAGCGCGTCGGACTGGTCGGCCAGTCCGGCGGCGGCAAGTCGACCCTGTTCACGCTGCTGCAGCGGTTCTACGACGTGGACGAGGGCAGCGTGACGATCGACGGCCAGGACATCTCCATGGTGACGCAGCAGAGCCTGCGCGAAGCGATCTCCGTGGTGCCGCAGGATATTTCCCTGTTCCATCGCTCCATCAGAGAGAACATCCGCTACGGCCGGCCCAATGCGACCGACGACGAGGTGCTGCGGGCGGCAATTGCAGCGCGCTGCGATTTCATCGACAGCCTGCCGGAAGGTCTCGACACCATGGTCGGCGACCGCGGTGTCAAGATGTCCGGCGGCCAGCGCCAGCGCATCGCGATCGCGCGCGCCTTCGTGAAGGACGCCCCGATCCTGCTGCTTGACGAGGCGACGGCTGCGCTCGACAGTGAGTCCGAGGAAGCCATCCGCGAGGCGCTGACGCGGCTGATGCGGGGGCGCACCGTGATCGCGATTGCGCACCGCCTGGCGACCTTGCGCAATTTCGACCGGGTGATCGTGCTCAAGCACGGCAAGATCATCGAGGACGGGGCGCCTGACCGTCTGATGCAGGCTCATGGTCCGTACCGTGAACTGGTGACGCAGGAAATGAGCCGGCTCGCGAAGTTCGCCGCATAAACCCAACAGTCGCGTTTGCGTTGGTCGCGTTCGAAAAACAAGCCGCAGGGGAGCAGCTCATGGCAGCCGAAGCCGCAACCAAGATCAAATCCGTGCCGCAGGCGATGGAGCCCGTCGCGGAACAGCCGTTCTACATTCCGATGACCGGTCCCGCCGCGCGACCGCGGCGGTCGCTCAAGCACGACGACACCTTCATCGTGCTGGACAGCCACGGAGACATCGGCGCTTCCGCCGGCGGCCCGGATGGCCTGTTCAACCACGACACGCGCTATCTGGCGCGGCTGGAGCTCGTGCTCGACGATCTCCAGCCGTTGCTGCTCGGGTCGAACCTGCGCGACGACAATTCGGGATTGACCGTCGATCTCACCAACCCCGATATCTATCGCGAGGGCCGGATCGTCCTGCAAAAAGATCTGCTGCACATCGTGCGCACGATCTTTCTGTGGCGCGGCACGGCCTATCAACGCATCGGGCTGCAGAACCACGGCGAGCAGGCGGCAGCCTTCGAGCTCACGCTGCTGTTCGACAACGACTTTGCCGATCTGTTCGAAGTGCGCGGCGAGCGGCGGCCGCGGCGCGGCACCGGCACCAGCAAGCTGCTCGGGCCGACCGACGTGCTGTTCGAGTATCGTGGTCTCGACGATGCCGAGCGCACCACCGGCTTGCATTTCGATCCGCGTCCGACGCGGCTTTCGGTCAATGCCGCGACCTGGCAGCTCGAGCTGGAGCCGCATGAGTCGAAATCGCTGTTCGTGGCGGCGTCCTGCAACCGTCCCGTCGGGGAGAAGCCGGCGCGCTTCTTCAGGGGACTGCTGGCGCATCGCCGCGAGATGCGGCAGTCCACGATCGGGACGGCCAGCATCGAGACCTCCAACAACATCTTCAACGAGGTGCTGTGCCAGGCCATGGCCGACCTCAACATGCTGATGACCGCGACGCCGCAGGGGCGTTATCCCTATGCCGGCATTCCCTGGTACTCGACGACCTTCGGCCGCGATGGCCTGATCACCGCGCTGCAGATGCTGTGGGTCGATCCCCGCGTCGCCAAGGGTGTGCTGCGGCGGCTCGCGCATTTCCAGGCCAAGGCCGTCGATCCGTCAGCGGATGCTGCGCCAGGAAAGATCCTGCACGAGATGCGCGGCGGCGAAATGGCCGCGCTGGGCGAAGTGCCGTTCTCGCAATATTACGGCAGCGTGGATTCGACCGCCTTGTTCGTCATGCTTGCCGGACGTTACTTCGAGCGCACCGGCGACGAGAAGACATTGGTCGAGCTATGGCCCGCGATCGAGGCGGGGCTCGCCTGGATCGATGGACCAGGCGACCCCGATCATGACGGCTTCGTCGAATACCAGCGCGCCACCGAAAAGGGCCTCGCCAACCAGGGCTGGAAGGATTCCTACGACGCGATCTTCCATGCCGACGGCAAGCTGGCCGAAGGCAATATCGCGCTCGCCGAAGTCCAGGGCTACGTCTACGCGGCCAAGCAACTCGCCGCGCGATGCGCACTGCGGCTCGGCAAGCCTGACGTCGCCAGGAAGCTCGAGACGGAGGCCAAGGCGCTGGCAGAGCGGTTCGAGAAGGCGTTCTGGTGCGAGGAACTCGGCACCTATGCGCTCGCGCTCGACGGCCAGAAGCAGCGGTGCGAGGTCCGGACCTCGAATGCCGGTCAGGTGCTGTTCAGCGGGATGATCCGCGAGGACCGCGCCCGTCGCGTTGCCGCCGATCTGATGCAGCCGCACTTCTTCTCGGGCTGGGGCATTCGCACGGTCGCGCGCGGCGAGGTGCGCTACAACCCGATGTCGTACCATGACGGATCGGTCTGGCCGCACGACAACGCGCTGATCGCGCTCGGGCTTGCCCATTACGGTCTCAAGCACTCGGTCGCGCACGTCTTCAAGGGCCTGTTCGACGCCGCGACCTACATGGATCTGCGCCGCCTGCCCGAATTGTTCTGCGGCTTCCGCCGCGAGAAACGGCGCGGGCCGACACTCTACCCGGTGGCCTGCGCGCCGCAGGCCTGGGCCAGTGCGACGCCGTTCACGCTTCTGGAGGCCGCGCTCGGCATCGAGTTCGACGTCGCACGCTGCGAGATACGCCTCCGCAATCCGCATCTGCCGGCATTCTTGAACGAGGTCATCTTGCGCGATCTGCGGCTGGGCGAGTCCAGCGTCGATTTGCGCGTCAGCCGCCATGGCCATGACGTGGCGCTGGAGGTGCTGCGTACGCGCGGCCAGATCCAGGTGTCGATCGTGCTGGCGCGCTAGCGGCGCGTCGCAAGGAGGAGTTCATGCGCACCGCCGGGTGGTTGGCTTTGAGCGCGGCGCTGGTCGCGGGATTGACGGTTACGGTATCGCGGGCCGCCGAGGAGCCGCCTGCGGCCACAAGCGAGGCGAAGGCGCCGACGCCGGTGCAGCCGCCGGCCTCGGTCGTGCCGGTGACGCCGAAGGATGCCGCGCCGCCGCCGTCTGTGACCATTATCGGCGCCAGCGATGCCCACGGCGTGCTTGGCCGCGACGTGCGCAGCGCCGCGGACGAGGATATGGGACGCATCGTCGACGTCATCGTCGATCGCGAGGGTCATGTCCGCGCCGCCGTGATCGATTTCGGCGGCTTCCTCGGCGTCGGCAGTCGCAAGATCGTGGTCGACTGGAATGCGCTTCGTTTCGGCAAGATAGCCAACAAGAAGGACAGCATCACGCTGGAATTGACCAAGGCCCAGGTCGCGGCCGCGCCGGAGTACAAGGAAGACACGCCGATGGTCGTGCTGGGAGCGTCCGGCAGTCTTCAACCGCTGCAAGCCATCCAGTGAGGAGGGGGGAGGGCTGACCGCCTGTGCTCGTGTCGAGAAAGCCTGATCATGAAAAGCACCGGGGACGCGTTGAACAGGACAACGTCGCCGCGGCCGTGCTTGCGGGCATTCCGGCGCCGTCCCGCCGGAGTCTCCGGGGCCTTGACTGGTTCATCTTCTTTCTCGCCGATGTGCAGACCGGCTTCGGCCCCTTCATTGCGGTCTATCTGACCACGCAGAAATGGACCCAGGTCGAGATCGGACTCGTGCTCTCGATCGGCGGCATCGTCGGGCTGATCGGGCAGATGCCAGGCGGGGCCATCATCGATGCTGCGAAATCCGAGCGGCTGGTCGCAGGCCTTGCGATCGCGACCATCGGCTGCTGCGCGCTCGCTTATGCGGCGATGCCGATCTTCCCCGTCGTGGTGACCGCAGCCGCGCTGCATGCGGCGGCGAGTTGCGTGCTGGGGCCGGCGATTGCGGCCATCAGCCTGGGCCTGGTCGGCCCGCTCGCGATCGGTGAGCGGCTCGGCCGCAATGCGCGCTTCGCCTCGCTCGGAAACGGCGTCGCGGCCGCGGTCATGGGCACCGCCGGCTATCTGCTCTCGAGCCGTTCGGTGTTCCTGGTCACCTTCGTGCTCGCGATTCCGACCTTGATCGCGCTGTCGCGCATCCGCGAGGAGGAGGTCGACATCGCCCGGTGTCACGGCGAGATGCCGCGCGAGGCGCCTGTTCCCGGCGACACCAATGTCTGGCATCTGGTCCGACAGCGGCCGCTCATCGTGTTTGCGCTCAGCGTCCTGCTGCTGCAGCTTGCCAACGCCTCGATGATGCCACTGATGGCAAGCGCGGTGACGGCGCGTTCGAGCCAGTGGGCGACGGTGCTGGTTGCTTTCTGCATCGTCGTGCCCCAGGCGATCGTGGCGCTGCTGTCACCTTCGGTCGGGCGCAAGGCGCAGCTCTGGGGTCGGCGGCCGCTGCTGTTGATCGGGCTCGGCGCGCTGACGATTCGCGGCCTGCTGTTCGCGACGGTGCGCGATCCGTATCTGCTGGTGCTGGTGCAGGTGTTCGACGGGTTCACGGCCGCGGTGTTCGCGGTGATGATACCGCTTGTTGTGGCTGATATCGCCTTTGGCAGCGGGCACTTCAATCTGGCGCAGGGCATCGTGGGCACGGCGACCGGCATCGGTGCGTCATTGAGCACCGCGCTCGGCGGCTATGTCAGCGACAAGTTCGGCAATGCCACCGCCTTCTTGGGGCTCGCGGGCATCGCGGCGGCCGGGCTTTTGCTGATCCTTTTCGTCATGCCGGAGACGCGGCGCATGGGGATCGCGACAAAAGAAATGGCCGGCTGAGCCAGGTCAGCCGGCGCTGGTCTCGCGGGTTCGGTGAAATATCAGGTCTCCAAGACCGGTCACGTCGCCGGAAGCGCTCACATTTCCGCACCCCCTCCCGGACCATGTTTGCTGGACGGCCGATGGTCCTCGGGCGTAACAATGCCTGAGGATCTTGCGTAAGGCTCTCAGGAGCGGGAGTGCGACAGGCATGCAGGCAAATGCCGGGGTGTGCAGGCCCAACAACCTGCCGGGCCAGATCGTCCTGGTGCTGCAAGGGGGCGGCGCACTCGGCGCCTATCAGGCGGGCGTCTACCAGGCCCTGCACGAGGCGGGGATCGAGCCCGACTGGGTGATCGGCACCTCGATCGGCGCCATCAATGCGAGCCTGATCGCAGGCAATACGCCTGGAAATCGGCTCGCGCGCCTGAGAGAATTCTGGAAACGGATGGAGCAGAGGCCGGCCTGGCCTCTACCGACGGGCATTCCCGGCCTCGACGACATGCTTGCATGTTGGTCGACCATCGCCCGCGGCATTGCCGGCTTCTTCCAGCCGAATCCGCTGGCGCATGCCGGCTGGTCCTTCCCGCTCGGGGCCGATCGCGCAGGCTATTATTCGACGGCGCCGCTGGAGAGCACGCTGCGCGAACTCGTCGATTTCGGCCTCGCCAATCGCGGCGCGCCGCGCCTGACGGTTGGTGCTGCGCATGTCGGCTCCAGCCGGATGCGTTATTTCGACAGCCGAGATGACGAGCTGACGGTGAAGCACGTGATGGCCTCGGGCGCGCTGCCGCCGGCGTTTCCGGCGGTGCGTATCGATGGCGAGCTCTATTGGGATGGTGGCATCCTGTCGAACTCACCGACGGAAGCCGTGTTCGACGACAATCCGCGCAGGGATTCGCTGATCTTCTCGGTGCATTTGTGGAATCCCGCCGGCGCCGAGCCGACCACGATGGGAGAGGTGCTGACCCGCCACAAGGACGTGCAATATTCCAGCCGGATTGCGAGCCAGATCGAGCGCCAGCAGCAGGCTCATCGGCTGCGCCACGTCATCAACCAGCTTGCGGCGCGATTGCCCGAGGGCGAGCGCAATGATCCCGCGGTGAGGGAGTTGATCGGCTATGGCTGTTCGACGCGCATGCATGTGGTCCGAATGCTGGCCCCGCAGCTCGACCGCGAGACCCACACCAAGGACATCGACTTCAGCCCGTCCGGCATCATGCAGCGCTGGGACGCCGGCTATGCGCATACGAGGTCGGTGCTGGCGCGCGCGCCGTGGATCGGCGAATTCGATCCGCTGTCGGGCGTGGTGCTGCACGAGTACATCGACGAGATGAAGCTGGCCGCGGAATAGCGTCCGCTTCATCGAATTGCCACAGGCCGTGCGGATTGTCGTGGCCGATCCGCCGTCGCGAGGCTCTGCAAGTGGTATCCGCGAACGATCTGGAAGCGGCTCTCGATCGGGTCTGCGCTCACGCGGCAGGGCCGGTGCCGGGCGTGTTCGGTCCTGACACGATGACCTGGCGGATCGATCGGGAGGCCGTGATCTTCCTCGGCGCCGGTCGTGCGCTGCTGCTGCAACTCTCGCATCCCTGGGTCGCCGCTGCCATCGCCGAGCATTCCAACACCTTTGCCGATCCGATCGGCCGCTTCCATCGCACCTTCGACATCGTCTTCGCCATGGTGTTCGGGTCGCTCGATCGGGCCATGCTGTCGTCGCGGCAGTTGCACCGGCGCCACGCCATGATAGTCGGCGAGATTCCGGAGACCGTTGGCCCATTCGCGGCCGGCTCGCGTTACTGCGCCAACGACATCCCGTCGCTGCGCTGGGTTTACGCGACGCTGGTCGAGACCGCGCTGATGGCGCACGATCTGGTCCTGCCGCCGTTCTCGGCCGAGGAGCGCGAGCGCTATTGGGTCGAGAGCCGGACGTTTGGCGCCTTGTTCGGATTGACGCCGAATGATCTACCCGCCGACTGGTCCGGCTTCGCAGCGTACACCGCAGCGATGACGCAGTCGGACACGCTGACCGTCAGCCCGGCCGCGCGGGAGATCGCCGCGCAGATTTTTCGCGGCGCGCGACCGTGGCTGCGGCCGCCGCGATGGTACGGCGCGCTGACGGCAAGCCTCTTGCCGGAACGCCTGCGAGCAGGTTTTGGACTTGAGCTCGACCCGCGCGACAAGAGGGCAGCCGACAACGCGCTGCGGTGGATCAAGGGTGTCTATCCGAAATTGCCGGATCGGCTGCGTTACGTCGGCCCGTATCAGGAAGCGCAGGCGCGCCTGCGAGGCGAGGCTCAGCCCGACTGGATGACACGTTGCCTGAACCGTGCCTGGATCGGCCGGCCGCAAATGGATGTGCGCGGGAAGGAGTGAGGGTTTTCGCGCTCAGCTCCGTCATCCCGAGGTGCGAGTGCAAAGCATCGCGCCGGGAGCCTCGAAGGATGTACGGCGCCGCTGTTGTAGCCGGGCCGTCGCCCTTCGAGGGTCGCCGAAGAGGCGAGCACCTTCAGGGTGACGGTGAGAGATAAGCGCTCGCAACGGAGCGTGCGGAGGCGCCTCGGGCCGGCCTCACACCGTCGCCAGTTTCCGATACAGTTTGCTATAGCTTCCTGCCGAGATGCTCCACGAGAACGAGCGGCCCATGGCGCTGCGGCGCATGGTGTCGAGCTGATCTTGCGTCATGAAAGCCTCGAAGGCGCGACGGACGCCGCCCAGGAAGGATTCGTGTGAGGGTTTTTTGAACAGGAAGCCGGTCTCGCCGTCGGTGATGGTTTCGGCCAGGCCACCGGTCTGGTGGCCGATCGGCAGCGAGCCGAAGCGTTGCGCATACATCTGGCTGAGGCCGCATGGCTCGAAGCGCGACGGCATCAGCGTAAAATCGCTGCCGGCAAAAATGCGGCGCGCGTGGGCGTCGTTGAAGCCGATAGTGACGCCGATCGCGTCGGGGCGGCGGCGATGGGCCTCAACCAGCGCCTGCTCGAGAGCGGGCTCGCCGGAGCCGGTGACGACGATCTGCCCGCCGGCATCGACAATCTCGTCTGCGGCCGACAGCACGAGGTCGATCCCCTTCTGGTGGACGAGACGCGCGACGATCGCGAACATCGGCCCGCGCGAGACCGCGAGCCCGAACTGCTTGCGCACATAATCCGCATTGGCTTGCTTGCCGACCCAGTCGCCGGCGCCGAATTGCTGTGCGAGTTGGGCGCAGGAGCGCGGGTCCCAGCTCTCGTCGATGCCGTTGAGGATGCCGGTCAGTTCGGCCGCATCGGAACGGACGCGCAGCAGGCCTTCGAGGCCGCAGCCGAATTCCGCCGTGGTGATCTCACGGGCGTAGGTGCCGCTGACGGTAGTGAGGTGGGAGGCATAGACCAGCCCTGCCTTGAGGAAGGAGAGCTGGTCGTAGAACTCGACGCCGTCGATGTGGAATGAGCTTTCGGGGACACCGATCCGGCGCAGCGACTCCTTCGGGAAGAGACCCTGATAGGCGAGATTATGGATGGTCAGGACCGACGGCAGATTGCTGCCGCGCCAGGCGAGATAGGCCGGCACGAGCGAAGCCTGCCAGTCATTGGCATGGATCAGGTCTGCTGCCCAATTCTTGTCCAGTTTGCCCATGGCAAGCTCGGCGGCAGCCGAGGCAAAACGCGCGAAACGGATATCGTTATCAGGCCAGTCGCGTCCGGACTCGTCGCCGTAGGGGTTGCCGGGCCGGTCGTAGAGCTGTGAGCACAACAGCACATAGACCGGCATTCCGTCCTTGGTCGCGGCCCGGCCGAGCGAGCAGGCCGGCATCTCCGCAAACGCCGGACAGCGGCCAACGACCTGAATATGCGTGAGTTGTTCGATGATGTCGCGATAGCCGGGCAGCATGATCCGGATATCGGCGAAGGGGCGTAGCGCTCGGGGAAGGGCAGCAGAGACGGCACCGAGTCCGCCGACGCGGACGAAGTCGTCCATCTCTGTCGTGACGAATAAGACCCTCAAGAACGAATGCCCCCTGCTGATCCCGATTGCTGCTATGCAAGATCGGGTCCAGTTGTCCCAAGCCCCCCACGAGACGCATCGGTTCGGTAAAGACTTTCCTACTCAGCCGCCGCCCTTTAGGGTCGGGCGACAACGACGGGGAACATCGATGGTTCCTACGGGGACACAAGGGGAGACGTGGCCGGCATGCAGCCAGCAGATAGGCATGAGGGGACGACGACAAAGCCCTTTGCGGGCCTCAGGGTCCTGGATTTTTCGACCACCATCGCCGGCCCCCACTGCGCCCGGATGCTGGCAGACATGGGCGCCGAGGTCATCAAGATCGAGACCGATGGCGGAGAGACGATGCGGACCCGGCCCCCGCTGCGCAACGGCTGCAGCACCGTGTTCGGCCAGCTGAATGTCGGCAAGAAGAGCGTGGTGCTCGATCTCAAGTCCGAGGACGGACGAGAGGCGGCGCGCCGGCTGGCGGCGACTTCAGACATCCTGGTCGAGAATTTTCGCCCGGGCGTGATGCGCCGCCTGCGGCTCGATTACGACAGCCTGCGTTCGGCCAACGAGAGGCTGATCTACTGCTCGATCTCCGGCTACGGCCAGAGCGGTCCGTCCGCCGAGCTGCCGGCCTATGCGCCGGTGATTCATGCCGCCTCGGGCTACGACATGGCGCATCTCGCCTACCAGCCCGGCCGTAACAGGCCGGACTATTGCGGCATCTACCATGCCGACGTCGTCACCGGCACCTACGGCTTTGGCGCGATCGCCTCCGCGCTCTACCAGCGCACGGCGACCGGGCTCGGCCAGCACATCGACGTCTCCATGCTGGAATCGATGCTGACGCTGACGGTGATCGAATTGCAGAGCTCGCAATTCGCGGTGAAGCCGCCGCCGCGCCCGATGTTCGGCCCGACCGAGACCGCCAGCGGTTTTGTCATGATCACGGTCGCCAGCGAGAAGACGTTCCGGGCCCTGATGGGCGTAATCGGCCGGCCCGAATGGATCTCCGATCCACGCTTCTCTTGCTATGCCTCGCGGCGCGAGAACTGGGCCGACATGATGGACGGCGTCGAAGCGTGGTCGCGACAACTGTCGACCGACGCATGTCTTGTCGCGCTGAGCGCAGCCGGCGTGCCGGCCTCGGCCTATCGCACCATCAAGGAAGCCCTTGATGATCCGCAGCTCGCGCACCGGCAGGCACTCTCATCGGTGGAGGATGGAGGCGGCGCGTTCAGGGTGATCAATCTGCCATTCCGAATGACCGGAGCCGACACCACGCCAGGCAAGACCATGGCCGAGCTCGGTGAGCATACGCGCGCACTGCGCGAGGAGATCGGCCTCGGCGAGGCCCCGTCAGTTTAAGCGGCGCGGCTAACGGGTTTGTCTCGTTCCACCAGCCATGGCATGGTGGTAGCGATAACGAGAAGCATGCCGGGAGGATTCCGATGAAGAGTTTCAAGGTCGCCGATTTCAAGGCGCCGCTGCAGGAGTTCGACGAGGCGACGCCGCAACCTTCGGGCACGCAGGTCCTGATCAAGGTGAAGGCCGCCGGCGTCTGCCACAGCGATCTCCACATCTGGGAAGGCGGCTACGATCTCGGCCATGGCCGCAAGCCGCTGTCGCTGAAGGAACGCGGCATCAATTTGCCGCTGACCATGGGGCATGAAACCGTCGGCGAGGTGCTGGCGTTCGGTCCGGACGTGAAGCCGACCGATCAAGGCGAGCTCAGGCTCGGCGATACCGGCCTGGTCTATCCCTGGATCGGCTGCGGCAAATGCACGACGTGCCTGGCCGGTGACGAGAACATGTGCCTGACACCGCGCTCGCTCGGCGTCTATTGCGACGGCGGCTATTCCGATCACATGCTGGTGCCGCATCCGCGCTATCTGCTCAATCTCAAAGGGCTCGATCCGGCGTCGGCCGCGCCCTACGCCTGCTCGGGCGTCACCACCTACAGCGCGCTGAAGAAGGTCGAGCAGTACTTTGACACGCCCATCGTGATGTTCGGCGCCGGCGGCCTCGGCCTGATGGCGCTGTCGCTGCTGAAGGCAATGGGCAGCAAGGGCGCGATCGTGGTCGACATCGACGCCAAAAAGCGAGAAGCCGCCGAGAAGGCCGGCGCGCTTGCGACCGTCGATCCCAAGGCGGGCGATGCGCTGGAGCAACTGGCCAAGAAAGCGGGCGGGCCCATCCGCGCGGTGATCGACCTCGTCGGCAATGCCGCAACGACGCAGCTCGGCTTCGACTGCCTGACCAAAGGCGGCAAGCTCGTCATCGTCGGCCTGTTCGGCGGCGGCGCGACCTGGGCGCTGCCGCTGATCCCGATCAAGGCCGTGACGATCCAGGGCAGCTATGTCGGCAACCTGCGCGAGACCCAGGAGCTGCTCGACCTCGTCCGCGCCAAGAACGTCGCGCCGATCCCGGTGACGACGGCGCCGCTGAGCAAAGCCAACGATGCGCTATTGCAGCTGCAGCAGGGCGCAGTGGTCGGGCGCACCGTGCTGACGCCGTAATTGCGCACTCTCTCCTCCGTCATTGCGAGGAGCGAAGCGAAGAAGCAATCCAGAAATCCCTCCGCGGAGACAGTCTGGATTGCTTCGTCGCCAGCGCAAAATTGCTTCGCAATCTTGTCGCGGGCTCCTCGCAATGATGCTCGCTCCTTCCTCGAGGCCTCTTAAATGTCCGCAAACAACGCCTTCCACATTGCCGTGCTCGCCGGTGACGGCATCGGTCCCGAAGTCATGGCGCCCGCGCTCGAAGTCCTGCGCAAGATCGGGGCGAAGTCGGATTTGCGCTTCCGCTTCACCGAGGCGCCCGCCGGCGCCAACAATTATCTGGCGACCGGCAAGTCGATGCCTGACTCGACCATCAAGCTCTGCGAGGAGGCGGATGCTATCCTGCTCGGAGCCTGCGGCCTGCCGTCGGTGCGTTACCCCGACAATACCGAGATCGCGCCGCAGATCGAGCTGCGCTTCATCTTCGATCTCTATGCCGGCGTGCGGCCGGCGCGGCTGATACCCGGCGTGCCGAGCCCGATCGTCGGTGCCGACAAGCGCGGTATCGATCTCGTCGTGATCCGCGAATCCACCGAGGGCCTGTTCGCCTCGATGGGCAAAGGCGTCGTCACTCATGACGATGCGCGCGAGACCATGGTGATCACGCGCAAGACCTCGGAGCGCCTGTTCGACTTCTCGTTCCGCCTGGCCGAGCGGCGCAAGGCGCGCGGCAAGCAGGGCTCGCTTGCCTGCGTCGACAAGGCGAACGTGTTCAAGGCGTTCGCGTTCTTCCGCGGCATCTTCGACGAGATCGCGAAGAAACATCCTGGTGTGAAGACCGATCGGCTCTATGTCGACGCGTGCTCGGCGATGCTGGTCAAGCGCCCCTGGGATTTCGACGTAATGGTGATGGAGAACATGTTCGGCGACATCGTGTCCGACATCACCGCGAGCCTGATCGGTGGCCTCGGCATGGCACCCTCAGCCGACATCGGTGACACCTACGCCGTGTTCCAGCCGTGCCACGGCACCGCGCCCGACATCATGGGACAGGGCAAGGCCAATCCCACGGGGATGATCCTGTCGGCGGCGATGATGCTGGACTGGCTTGCCGACAAGCACGGCGTCGAGAGCGCGATGGAGGCGGGCGAAAGAATCGAGCGCGCGGTGGATCAGGTCTATGCCGACGGGCTCAAGCCGATGGAGTTTGGTGGCAGCAACGGCACGGCCGACATCACGAAGGCAGTGCTCGCGGCCCTGTAGCCGCCCCCGCGAGAGAAAGGGGCCTCGCGGCCCCTTCGTCGTTACCAGCGGCGCCAGTGGCGATGGCCCCAGCCCCACGGACGCGGGCCGTAGAAACGCCGAGGGGCGTAGAAGCCGTAGGCGCCGTAATAGTTCGGGCGCCACCAGCAGCGGCCCCATGGATTACAAACCCAGCGCACCTGATCGACATGGGCGGCCGGACCGCTTGCGACCTTGTCGGCCTGCGGGATGCCGTTCGGCATCGCCGCGAGCGCTTGTCCCGACGCCAGCGCCACGCTGCCGAGGGCAGCCAGACCAAGAACAGCCAATTTGAGTTTCATCGCGATCTCCCTCGTTGGTGCCGGGAGAACTTGCGGCAAATCAGTTGGTTGCAATCGCGGCGCTGTGCGGCGAGGAATTTAATCTTCGTGAATGAAGGTTCAGCTTCTCGGCGTCACTTCCCCGAAAACTGCGGCTTCCGCTTCTCCATGAAGGCCTGCCGGCCCTCGCGGAAATCGGTGCTGTCCATACATGCCGTGCCGATCGCCTTGATGGCGTCCATGTCGCGCGCGCTCTCGTCCTTCAGCACCTCGGCGATGGTGATCTTGGCCGCCTTGATCGCGAGCGGCGCGTTCTGCGAGATCGTGATAGCGATCGCCATGGTCTCGCCCCAGAGCTGGTCGTCCGGGATCACGCGTTCCACGAGACCGATGCGCAGCGCTTCCGTGGAATCGATGCGCATGCCCGTGTACATCAGGAGCCGTGCCCAGGACGGACCGACCAGCGACACCAGGTGCTTCAAGCCGTCATAGCCATAGGCGATGCCGAGCTTCGCCGCGGGAATGCCGAATTGGCTGTCGTGCGCCGATATCCTGATGTCGGCGAGCATCGCGAGCTGCATGCCGCCGCCGAGGCAAAAGCCCTGGATGCATGCGATCGTCGGCTTCGGGTAATCGGCGAGCAGCGCGCGCTGGGCGGCGCTGCGCTTGCCATACTCTTCGGAGGCCGCCGCGTTGTGCCTGACCTTCTCGAACTGGCTGATGTCGGCGCCAGACACGAACGCCTTCCCGCCGGCGCCACGCAGGATCACGACGCGCACCGCGTCGTCGTCGCGCAAGGCCGTCAGCGCTTCGCCAAATCCCCTCCCACATCTCCAGCGACATCGCGTTGCGCTTGTCGGGATTGTTGAAGGTGATGATGCCGACGCCGTCGGTCACCTGCTTGAGGATCTTGCCGTCGGCGTAGGGAGTTTCTTGGGACAGATCAGGCATCGCGCGCTCGCTCGTCGGTTGGCGAGGCGTAATGTGCTGTCAGGCCGAGGCCCGGGTCAATCGTGGCGGGGATGCGGGCTTGCATCCGGCCGTGCCGCCATTGCATGCCTATTGCGGCATCCTATTGGGCCATGTGCGCGGTCAGCGGATGGTTGCCGGCATTGCTGAAGAACGCCGCTTCTTCGGCCGTCGCCTCCAGCAACTGCTCGTCCTGGTTATAGACGTCGTTGCGGAACTGGATGGTCTGGTCCTTGGTCATCCAGGCCGTCAGATAAATCCAGGCCACCGGCACCCTCCTGGCCATGGCGACCTCCTGATGCTGACCGGTCGCGATCTCGGCGTCGATCGCTGCGCGCGTCCATTTCGGCTGGTCCTTGAGCAGCCAGGCGGCGAGATCGCGCACATTGTCGACACGGGAGCAGCCGTGGGAATCGAAGCGGTAATCGTCGCTGAACAGGCTGCGCTGGTTGGTGTCGTGCATATAGACCGAGTACGAGTTCGGCATGTCGATCTTCACGGCGCCTAGCGCGTTGAAGCTGCCGTTCTGTTGGCGCACGGTGAAATTAGGCGTGTGCGTGCCCGACCAGTCGACCGAATGCGGATCGATCGGATTGTCGTGGCCGTCGAGCACCTCCATGTGCATGCGCGACAGATAGGTGGGGTCCTTGCGCATGTGCGCGGAGATCTCGGTCTGGGCGATCGAGGACGGCACCGTCCAGGTCGGGTTGAGGACGACGCCGGTGATCTCCGCCGTCAGCGTGGGGGAGGGCTTTTCGGTCTTGCCGACGATGACACGATAGCGCCGCACCACGACGTCGTTCTCGACCGCCTCGGCAAAGGCCGCGGGGATGTTGACCACGACATAGCGCCGGCCGAAGCTGAAATTGGTGTTCTCGAGCCGCTCCAGCGAAGCCTCGAGCTGGCGAATGCGCTTCTGCACCGGGACATTCATCGCGGCGAAGGTGCGCGGCGTCATCAGGCCGGTCGGCGCAAGACCGTGGCGGGCCTGGAAGCGCTTCACGCCGTCGGCGAGATCCTGGTCGAAAGCACCGCTCGCCTTCTCGGCCGCGAGATCGCCGGTGAGGATCAGGCGCTTGCGCAGCAGATCGTCATTGGCGCCCTGGACGCCGAGTGCGAACTTGGCGTCCGCGGGGATCGTCGGCCAGCCGCCGCGCACCGCGAGATCGGAATAGCTCAGCGCCGCGTCCTTGATCCGCTGGGCGGTGCCCTCGTCGAAGGTCGGCTCATGGGTCAGCGCCAGCGCTGCGGCCGAGCGACTCTCGGGCGTCGACGCCGATGCCGCAGCCGCGGTCTTCGGGACGGCAGCGTGGGCCGGGTTGGCGGCGGCCGGGACAGTGCCGGACGGGGCGGCCGTCTTGGGCCCGGCCTGACCGGTGGTCTCGGACTGCGCGAATGCGGACGCGCCGGCGAGGAGGCCCACGGCAATGATCAAGGCATGGCATTTCGGCATCTGTCTGGTCTTTCCCATGAGGTCGAGGCCCCGACGGGCGCTCGCATCGGCAATGTTCGGCAGCCCATGCCGCCAACGCCGATTCGCTGAAATCGGCGGGACGCTAGGGCATCGAGGTTACGGTCCCACTAAGCAAGTCGTCTCGAAGCGCCCGGGCGTGCTCGCCGGGGCTCTCTCGACTGGGTCGCAGCAAGGCTGGGGCGGGTTCGCGAAATCAGCGATCGATGGCCGTCAAAAGCGAATGAAGGCAATAAAAAAAAGGCGGCCACGCCGCCCCAACAACCAAAGCTCGCGCACACGTGGCGCGGACCAAATCTGATCTCCTCATGTTCCGGACATCATGCTCCCAGACATCATGCTCCCAGACATCATGTCTCAGGCATCAGGTCTCGCCAATCCAGCCGCGCCCCCGCGACGCGGCGGATTGAACATCGGCCATGAAGGCCGGACCTTCGACCGGCTCAGCTCTCGTTGGCCGCGATCGATTCCATCAGCGAGACGAGCTGACGCTGCACCGTCTGATCCTTGATCTTGCTGTAGGCGCGCAGCAGGCGGAGGCTGAAAGCCGAGTCCAGGAACAGGAGGCTTTCGACTTCGCGGGCCTTGTTGTCGCCGTCATAGAAGAAGGTCACCGGCACGTCGAGGGCGGAGGCGATCTGCTGAAGCCGAGCCGCGCCGACGCGATTGACGCCCTTCTCGTACTTCTGCACCTGCTGGAAGCTCACGCCGAGCTTTTCGCCGAGCTCGGCCTGCGAGATCTTCATCTCGACGCGCCGCAGACGGATGCGCTTGCCAAGCTCGATGTCCGGCTTGCCGGCGCTGCGCTGCTTCATTCTCTTCGCCGCTGCTTTCATTTTCGTTTTCACCTTTGTTCTTCGGTTGAAAATCCCCCGAAGAGCTGGGTCAGGGGTTCGCCCATATAAGAGTCCTTGAATTCATGCGGATGCACGAATTCTTCCTTAAACCACGGGAAGCGAGCCGGATTGAAAGCTTCGATCAGCCAGTCAATCATGTGCCGCACACGGGGAATCCGGCCGCTACCAGGATGGTACGACAACCAGATATCCAGCGGTCGGTTCAACTCGACCTCCAGTGGAATCAACTTCCCGCCAAGCGCAATGGCGTAACTCGGGAATACGCCGATTCCGGCGCCATTGGCGACAGCCCAATAGTTGGCGCTCGAGACGTTGGTCTTCATGACCAGAAGGTCACGTTCCGGAACGCCCGGGAAGAAGCTCTCAAAGGTTTCCTTGGCGGCGATCTGATCGGCGAATTGCAGCACCAGGCGATGCTTGATCAATTCCAGAGCCGAGCGCGGCGCGCCATATTTCTCGACGTAACCCTTGGAGGCCCAGAACATCAAATGCATGCGGCCGAGCCGCACCAGCTTGACGTCGAGCGCCGAGGGACGCGACAGATGGATAGCGACGTCGGCCTCGTGGCGGGAAACGTCGGCCGAGCGCATCGCGCAGTGCAGGTCGACCAGGACATTCGGATAGGCCTGCTGGAATTCGACCAGCCGCGGGGCGAGCCAGAACGTGCCCAACCCTTCCGTGACGGCGACGCGGACCTCGCCGGTGAGCGCGTTGGCCGTCGAATCGCTGGTGCGCAGCACGTCGAAGGCCGCCGCCTCCATGCGCTCGACGGCGGAGACGACCAGTGCGCCTTCATCGGTGAGGTGAGTGCCGTGGACGTCGCGGGTGAAAAGGGTTGTGCCGGTCTGGCGTTCGAAATCATCGATTCGCCGGCGTACAGCATTGATCGACAGGGACAGGCGTTCGGCCGCCGAGCGAAAACTTCCGCGTCGAACGACTTCCAGGAAAATGCGGGCCGCGTCCCAATCGGAGAGGCCGCTGATGTTTGTCTTTAGGCGTTCTTCCTGTGGAACGCCCCTTTCCGCTAAGGAGTGCATACAAGTCCCTTCGGGTTGCTAAACTGGCAGAATCCAGCGCAAACCACAACCACGGCGGGTTGCGGGGTGGCGAGTTTTGAACGCCATACTTACCGCGCCCGAGACGGTATTGGGGTGTGTCTGGCGCTGGGAATCGGGCTAATTCTTGCCCGGAAGAGGGGTAGACGTGCATTCCGTTGCGAGCCCAGGAATGGCTGCGGGAATTGCGTGGTCCATGCGGACCGCAGGGCGGCGTGCGGGATTTGGGCGTGTCCCGGGAATCGATCAATCGCATCCGGCCGAATGTTTTGTCATTGACCGTTGCGACGTTCGCCGCGTCAACCGCAGAGCGATGCTGTCTGGAACCGCAGTTTCCACGCGAACACGCATTGAAATCGTCTTCGAGAGCACGGACTCTCCGTGCTATCCTCGGTTCGCTTTGGGGCCGAGGGGATCGCTTCAAGCACGTCTCGTAGCTCGAATTAACTGAAAGAACTCCGGTGTCGCATTCAGACCAACAATTGCAGTCAGTGCTCGAGACGCTCGAGGAGTGCCGCAAGGTTCTCAAGGAGAGCAACAGCCGTGAATCGGCTGAGTTGCTTTCGATCGTCATCCTCGACGTGAGGATGAAGCTCAAAGGAATTGACAGTGCCGACCTCAAGGCGCTGTGCGACGAAATGCTGCGGAGCGCTGCCAGCGAGCCGCTATCCCCCTCCAAGCAGACGCAGGACCAGCCCCGGCGTCCGCTGCTCCGCGTGGTGAAATAGCCGCGCCGCCTGATCTCGCTTTTTGGCGAGATTTGTGCGCGTCCCGATGCCGTATCTGTGATCGCAGACGGCATCGGGAGGAGCCCTGGTTTGATTGCGCCTCTGTTGCGCATTCCCCGGCATCGGCTACACCAGAGCCGGTTCGGCTCCGGTCCCGCGCGCATTCCCCGCGCCCGGCCCGAGGGCCCGGGATGGCTCCGACTGCATCATGCAACATGTTTCGATTACGGCCGCGCTGATTGCCGGTCTCGTCAGCTTCCTCTCACCCTGCGTCTTGCCCCTGGTTCCGCCCTATCTGATCTATCTCACCGGCGCCACGATCGAGCATGTCGAGAGCAATGAGCCGGAGACGGCCTCGAAGCGCGCGATCATGATGGCGGCGCTGCTGTTCGTGCTCGGCTTCTCCACGGTGTTCGTGGCGCTCGGCGCCAGCGCCTCTCTGATCGGCTCGATGATCCGCGCCTGGTCGGCGGAACTGTCGATCCTCGCCGGCATCGTCATCATCATCATGGGCCTGCACTTCCTCGGGCTGACGCGGATCGGCCTGTTGATGCGCGAGGGCCGCTTGAGCGCGCCAAAACCCGTCGGCCTCTGGGGCGCCTATGTGATGGGACTCGCCTTCGCATTCGGGTGGACGCCCTGCATCGGCCCGATCCTCGCCGCGATCCTCTCGATCGCCGCGGCTGAAGCGACGGTGACGAAGGGCGCAGGGCTGCTCGCGGTCTATTCCGCAGGTCTCGGCGTTCCCTTCCTGATCGCAGCGCTGATGATCGAGCAGTTCTCGAAACTATTCGCCCGCATGAAGGGCCAACTCGTCAATGTGGAGCGCGCCATGGGCGTGCTGATGGTGATCACCGGCATCGGCTTCCTCACCGGCGCGGTCTCCAATGTGAGCATCTGGCTGCTGGAGACGTTTCCGGCGCTGCAGACGATCGGGTAGGCGCGCGGCTCTCCCCGTGGCGGCTTCCGGAAGTTGCTTCGGGCGATTGTCCTTCTGGTCCAAGGGAAACGCCTCGATCGCGCCTGATCAGCCGAGCTGCGCGGTGAGCAGAAATGCGTGTGCAATGACGGCATCGTGGGAGGCGAGGAGCAGGCTCAAGCACCATGGCAGGAGTGAGGCCAGCGCTATCAGTTCGAACTCGGACGCCAGCGGGGATCGGGTTCTGCCTCTGGCTCAGTGGGCAAGGGGACGCCTCCCAGGACGTGGCAGGTTTCACTGACGGTTGATTGGCGAGAGGTCCGGAAAGTTCCAAAAAGGTTCCAGTCCCTTCGTTGTGGCGCACCCGTCGAATCGCAATGAGCGTTAACTGCAGTCCCAGCTCACCCCAAATCGCGCCAGCGCCTTGCGGTCGATCTCGACGCCGAGCCCGGGAGCGTCGGGCACACGAACGAGGCCCTTCACATGCTCGATCGGCTGTTTCAGAATTTCCTGCCGGATCGGATGTTCGGTACGGTCGAATTCGAGCAGCGGCTCGAGCGGCGCCAACGAGGTCGGGGTGTGCGAGGGCAGCACGGCGAGGAGCTGAAGCGAGGCCGCGATCGCGATGCCGGTGCCCCAGACATGCGGATTGTAGCGGATGCCGAAGGCCTCGCTCATGTCGGCGATCTTCTTGCATTCCGTGAGGCCGCCGGCCGCGCAGGTGTCGGGCTGGGCGATATCGAGCGCGTGCGAGGCGAACAGATCGCGGAAGCCGAAGCGCGTGAACTCGCACTCGCCGCCGGCGATCGGGATCGTCAGCGCGGATTTCACCGTGCGATAGCCCGCAACGTCCTCCGGCGGCACCGGCTCCTCGAACCATCCGATGTCGTGGGCCTCGATCAGCCGTCCGAGCCGGATCGCGGCGACGGCGTCATAGGCGTGGTTGGCATCGACCATCAGCGCGACATCAGGACCGATCGCCTCGCGCACGGCGCGCGTAACCGCGGCGTCCTCAGCGATGCCAAAGCCGACCTTCAGCTTCACGGCGCGAAAGCCTTCCCCGGCATAGGAGGCCGCTTCATCCGGCAGGTATTCGAGCGGATCGCCCGATTTGCGCCGGTAAAGTCCGGTGGCATAGGCCTGCACCTCGTTACGCGCCGCGCCGCCGAGCAGCTGATGCGCGGGCACGCCAAAATGCTTGCCCTTGATGTCCCACAGCGCGAGTCGATGCCGCTGAGGCCCTGGATCACGACGCCCTTCTGGCCGTGGTCGCGTAAACGCGCGTAGATCGTCTGCCACAACACATCCGTGCGTAGCGGATCTTTGCCGATCAGCCAGGATGCGACGTTGTTCACCACGGCCGCCGTCATCCGCGCCGGGCCGTAGCATTCGCCCCAGCCGGTCAGGCCCGTATCGGTCTCGATCTCGACCAGCATCGCGGTGCGGCTGTCGTACCAGGCCCGCGAATAGGCAAAAGCTTGCGAGAGCTTTGCCTCGAGGAAGTGGCCGCGAATCCCCGTGATCTTCATCGCCGACATCCTCCGTTCACCGCTCCCCATCGAGCGCGCAAATGACCGTGCAGATCACGCCGCGCGGCAAGAAGTCCACCGTTGCCTCGCCGCCGAGCTGATCGCGTGCGCTGCGCTCGATCAGGCGCGAGCCGAAGCCGCGCTGCACGGGCGCCGTCACCAACGGGCCGCCGAGCTCGGTCCAGATCAGCCGCAACCGCGGCTTCGGCGCGTCGGCGATGACCTCCCATTGCAGCGTCACTCGGCCGGTCTGGTTGGACAGCGCGCCGTATTTCGCGGCATTGGTGGCGATCTCGTGCACGATCATCGACAGCACCACGGCAAGCCGTGGAGACAGTGGCACCGCGGGGCCGGCGATCCGGATTCGATCGGGATTTGCGAGCAGGAACGGCTGGAGCGCGCGCGCGATCACGTCCCGCAGCTCCGAGCCGGCCCACTTCTCCTGGCTGAGGAGATTGTGCGCTTCGGCAAGCGCGCCAAGGCGGCCCTCGAACTTTGTTCGCTCGTCGCGGCTTGCGCTGCGAAACGTCTGCACCGCGATGGCCTGCATCAAGGCGAGCGTATTCTTGACGCGGTGGTTGAGCTCCTCGATCAAGAGACTGTGCAGCATCTCCCCGCGCGCGATCGTTGTCGCCATCCGGACCGCAAAGGTCAGACCGACAAGCAGCAGCACGCCGCCGATCAGGCTGGTGATTGCGATGTTGCGCCACAATGGCGCGATCAGCGAACTCTCGGTGACGCCGGCAACGACCGTCCAGCCCGTCAGCCGCGACCGCGTATAGGCGGAGGACAGTGCGACACCATCCAGCGAAACAGTCGAGAGGGTGGCTTCCGGGGTGCGAAACATGGTGTCGTAGAGCGCGCCCGACGCCCTCTTGCCGAACGTCTCGGCCGGGTTGGGAGCCCGAGCAAATACCAGACCTTTTGCGTCCAGAAGCGACACGGTCCATCGATCATTCGGCCGCTGCCGCTCGACAAGCTTCTGGAATATCGCAATGGGTGGACTGAAGGACAGCGCATAGGCGACTTCGCCATCGCGCAGCACGGGGACTTCGACCGTCACAATGGGCCGTTTCTTCGTCGCCCCGACGAACAGGTCGGAATATTGCGGCGCCTTGCTCGCGAACACCCGCTCGACGATCTCGTGGTTGTTGCGTGGCGGCAGGTTCATCGTTTCGGTCGTCGCCGTCGAGAACAGCTGGTGCCCGGACCGGTCGGCCAGCAGCAGGACGCTGTCCTCGCCATACTGACTGATGAAGCCGACGGCCAATCGGCGGAAGCCCTCGAAGTCTCCGTTGCGCAAGGACTCGCTGAGCGCGAGCACCTGCAGTCCGCCCGTCATCCGCTGGACCTCGGAATCGAGCACGAGGCGCATGCTTCGCACCGTCTCGAGCACCCGGCGTGTCGCATCGCTGCGGTCCTGACGGTAGTTGGAATAAGCGAGGCCGACGGCGAAGGCGATCAGCGGCAACATCGTTCCCGTGACCAGGAGAGCGAGCCGGACCGGCAGGGAGAGCTTTGACAAAAGCGGGCGTCCCGGTTCCGGCGCTGTGGCGCCGGATTATGATCTTGTCAAACCATACGGTCAGTGTGTGAGCTGCGCCACGAATTTTCGTCTCCGGGTAGCGGATCGGGGACATTTTGCAGCGCAGTCGCCCGCGCTTCAGCTCATACTTACGGCGGTGAGCAGCAGGCACACGGCATACACCGCTGCCAGGCTCAGCCCGGCGATGCGGGCTTCTCGATGCGATGTCATGTGATGAACTCCGCAGGAGCGACCGCCCTCGCGGGCGGCCGCCCCTGCATCAGGCCTTAATCAATTTCCTGCACGACGGCTCGCGTGCCGGGATCCACCAGCATCACGCGATCGCCGGAATAGACGTAGCGATACCTTGTCAGAGCCGGACCCCAATCCTCCGGAACCGCCTCGAGCGTGACGTCGCTCGGAACCGTGGCGCCGACGACGATCTTCTCCTTGGTCGTCACCGGCCGCAGATGATGTTCGGTGACGTAGGATTTGATCCGCGTCCGGTATTGCGGCTCGATTTGAACCGCCGCGGCATGACTGGTTCCAGTCGTCGTCACCACGGTCGATTGCGCGAACGCGCCGGTCGAGATCATCATCACTGCTGCGGATAGCAGGAACAGCTTCTTCATTTTGTCCTCCTCACGAATAAGCCCCGCACCAACAGCTCACAGCAGATGACGTTCCCGGCCGATAGGAACAAATTGCTAGTTTTTCCCGTTTGTAGATCGACCGGGCGCAGAATGTCCGGCAATTGGAGGAGGAGAGAATGAAGTTGAGGATCGCAACCGCAGCCGTGATGATTGCTGCATTCACCGTGCCGGCGTTCGCGGCCGACGAATTCTACGTCGTGCAGGACGTCAAGACCAAGAAGTGCACGGTCGTCGACAAGAAGCCGACCGACACCAGCATGACCGTCGTCAGCCCCTCGGGCACGGTCTACAAGTCGCGCTCGGAGGCTGAGAGCAGCATGAAGACCGTCAAGGTCTGCACGTCAAACTGAGGAGGACGACAAAAATGCCGGTTTTGATTTTGTGGGCCGTCCCCGCCGTGCTGGTGATCGGCGGCGGCATCTATTTGATTGGCCATTTCCACTAGAGCATGATCCGGAAAAGTGTGAAGCGGTTTTCCGAAAAGATCGTGCTCAAACAAGGAGCTGAAGCGCGATGACGATTCGACCCGATCTCATCGCGCTTTAGGAAAATAGCAACAGGCTTCGCGATCGCTCGCAAAGCCTGTTGCAACAAATGTCGGGATTCTCAGAGATTGCTGTCGGTGATGGCGGCGTAGACCATGCTGCGCAGCTCGCGGCGGAGCGGGTAGGCGCTCGACGGCAGCACCTGCGTCATGAAAATGGTGATCAGCTCCTCGGCCGGATCGATCCAGAACGAGGTCGTCGCCGCGCCGCCCCAATTGTATTCGCCGGGGCTGCCGGCGATCAGGGTCTCGGCGGGACGCATCGTCACCGCAAAACCGAGGCCGAAGCCGATGCCGTTGTAGGTCGCCTCCGAGAACAGTGAGCGCGACACATCAGGCAGAGCCTGTCCGCCGGGAATGTGATTGCTGGTCATCAGCGCCAGGGTCTTCGGTCCGATCAAGCGAACGCCGCCAAGCTCGCCGCCGTTGAGCAGTGCGCGGCAGAAGGTGAGATAGTCAGCCATCGTGGAGCACAGCCCGCCGCCACCGGAGATGAAGGATGGCGGGGACAGGAACGAGCTCTTGGTCGGGTCGTCCTGGAGCGTCAGCCCTTCCCGGCGCTGGCCGGCATGCATGGTGAAGCCACCGCCGGGATCGGCGTTGTAGCAGGCGGCGAAGCGATGCGCCTTCGAGGCCGGCACATGAAAATCGGTATCGGTCATGCCGAGCGGATCGAGGATGCGTGTTTTCAGGAATTGCTCGAACGGCATTCCCGAGATCTTGCCGACGAGATAGCCGATCACGTCGGTCGAGACCGAGTAGTTCCAGGACTCGCCCGGCGAGAACTCCAGCGGAATTTTTGCGAGGCTCTCGATCATGCCATCGAGCGTGCCCGATTTCTCGACCTCGCCGATCTTCTCGGCGCGATAGGCGGCATCGACATTGGAGCGCTGCTGGAAGCCGTATGTCAGCCCGGAGGTGTGGCGCAGCAGGTCGACGATCAGCATCGGCCGGGACGGCGGCCGGGTCAGGAAGTTGGGGTGGGTGCCAGCGACGAACACGCCCAGATTCTTCCATTCCGGAATGTACTTGGCGACGGGCTCGTCGATCGCGACCAGGCCTTCCTCGACCAGCATCATGAAAGCGACGCTGGTGAGCGGCTTGGTCATGGAATAGATGCGATAGATGGTGTCGTCCTTGACGGGTACCTTGCGCTCGACATCGGCAAGGCCCTGCACCGAGTTGTGGGCGATCTTGCCGCGGCGGTAGACCAGGAGATGCGTGCCCGGGAAGCGGCCGGCATCGATGTACCTGAGCTTCAGATGCGCATCGATACGGTCGAACGCGGCCTTGGACATGCCCACGGATTCGGGCGAGGCAGGGGTCGGGGCGAGCATTGGTTCCTCCAGGCTGTTTTTCTCGCACGTTGATAGCCGAAATGATGGCCCTATTCCAAGCGGTCGCGCTTAACGCTGGGCTGCCCGAGGTGTAGATTTCAGCCGGGAACGCCAAGGAGCCCGACCGGGCCAACGAGAAAATCAGGGCAAACGCACCATGACCCAGTTCAACGAGACAGAACTCACCGAAGCGGTCGTCAAGAGCTTCGACAACACGCCAGATCCGCGTGCGAAATTCCTTCTCCAGGAATTGGTGAAGTCGCTGCACGATTACGTCAGCAAGACCGGTCTCACCTTCGCGGAATGGGAATACGCCATCGATTTCCTGACCCGCACCGGCCAGAAATGCACCGACACCCGCCAGGAGTTCATCCTGCTCTCCGACGTGCTCGGCGTCTCCATGCTGGTCGACGCGGTCAACCATCGCGACCGCGATGGCGCCACCCAGACCACCGTGCTCGGCCCGTTCTATGTCGGCGAGCACAAGGTGACCGCGCACGGCACCGACATCTCGCCGAACAATCTCACGGGCGAGCGGATGTTCGTGCAGAGCCGCGTTACCGATCTCCAGGGCAAGCCGCTTGCGAACGTTCCGGTCGATGTCTGGCATGCCGACGATGACGGCTTCTACGATTCGCAGAAGGCGAACTATGCCGAGGTCGGTGCCTCGGCACGGGCGCGCTTCATCACCGACGGCGACGGCCGCTTCTTCTTCCGCACCATCCTGCCGTGCAGCTACCCGATCCCGACCGACGGGCCGGTCGGCGAGATGATCGTGCAGACCAGGCGCCACCCGATGCGCCCGGCGCATGTGCACTTCCTGGTCAATGCAAACGGTTATGAGCCGCTGATCACGCACGTCTTCATGGACGGCGACAAATATCTCGATTCCGACGTCGTGTTCGGGGTCAAGGACGATCTCATCGCCAAGGTCGAGCCGCGCAATGACCCTGAGATGCCCGACGGTGCCAAGGCGAACGGGCAATGGCATCTGATGACCTACGAGTTCCATCTCAAGCCGGGCGGCGGCATCGCGCCCAAGCCGCTCGGAACCAGGGCCGCCGAGCCCGCCTGACGACACTTTTTAGGCAATCGCTCATTTGTTGTGCGCCGCACAGGGAGTGAGCGAATCGTCATTCAAGAATTGGGCGCGTCGCGACTTTTTGATGCAATTATAGGCGCGCCTAGGATTTCATCAGGCGATCCAAGTGATTGTATTTCTTGTGTTTCTTAAGAGTGAGAGAGCTGGCACAGAGCTTGAATAGCAGGCTCTGACGCCACCGACGCCGTCACTCGACATCATCAATCAGCATCGTGAACTCGCCGCCGGGGTGAAGCCTCGGAGCATGCTTCCGCGCGTGTAGGCCAAGACTGCAACGACGCAGCGGTGCGACCAAAAGGGATTATCAATGACGAAGGATCCGTCTCTGAGTCAGACGTGGATTTCCGACTGGCGCCCCGAAGATGAGGCGTTCTGGAACGCGGGCGGCAAAGCCGTGGCCCGGCGTAACCTGATCTGGTCAATCGTTGCCGAGCATATCGGCTTCTCGGTGTGGCTGATCTGGAGCATCGTCGCGACCAAGCTGCCGCAGGCAGGCTTCCACTACTCGACCGACGAACTGTTCCAGCTTGTCGCCGTCCCCGGCCTGATCGGGGCGCTGATGCGCTTTCCCTATACCTTCGCGGTCACGACCTTCGGCGGTCGCAACTGGACCATCTTCAGCGCGGCGATCCTGTTCATTCCGACCTTGTCGCTTGCTTACTTCGTGAGCCAGCCCGACACGCCGTTCTGGCTGATGTTGCTCATTGCTTCGACTGCCGGTCTCGGCGGCGGCAATTTCGCTTCCAGCATGACCAACATCTCCTTCTTCTTCCCGGATCGCATGAAGGGCTGGGCGCTCGGCCTCAACGCGGCCGGCGGCAATATCGGCGTCTCCAGCGTGCAGCTTCTGACGCCGATCCTGATGACGCTCGCCGTCATCAACCTGTTCCAGGCAACGCCGGTCGGCGGCGTCTATCTCCAGAACGCAGGCCTGATGTGGGTGCTGCCGATCGCGATCGCGGTGTTCGGCGCCGTGTTCTTCATGAACAACCTGACCTCGGCCAAGTCGTCGATCAAGAACCAGCTTGCCATCGTCAAGCGCAAGCACACCTGGATCATGGCCTTCATCTACATCGGAACATTCGGCTCCTTCATCGGCTACTCCGCCGCGTTTCCGCTGCTGATCAAGACCCAGTTTCCCACGGTCACGATCTCGATCGCGTTCCTCGGTCCGCTGGTTGGCTCGCTGTCGCGTCCGTTCGGCGGCTGGCTCGCCGACAAGGTTGGCGGCTCCATCATCACCTTCTGGAATTTCATCGCGATGGCGGCCGCTACGATCGGGGTGCTCTACTTCGTCGGGCAGAAGGACTTCACCGGATTCATCGCGATGTTCCTGATCCTGTTCCTGACGACGGGAATCGGCAACGGTTCGACCTACCGCATGATCCCCTCGATCTTCCGCGAACAAAACCTGTTCAAGGTACGCGGCAAGGGCGATGCAGCGCGCGCGATGGCGCTGAAGACCGCGAGCATCGAGAGCGGTGCCGCTGTCGGCTTCATCGGCGCGGTCGGTGCTGTCGGCGGCTATCTGATCCCGAGCAGCTTCGGCAAGTCGATCGCGATGACGGGCGGACCGCAGGTCGCGCTCGCCGTCTTCCTCGCCTTCTACGCCGTCTGCCTTGGATTGACCTGGTGGTTCTATCTGCGTCGCAGCGCACAGGCTGCAGGCGCGCCAAGCCTCGCCGAGGCTCGGGTCTGACACTCGGCACGAAAATCGCTTCTCTCCGTACGCGGGGAGAAGCCGCTCTGATGACGTTTGAACAACGAACTTTTTCCGCAGCGGCGCGGACGAAGGCAGACCGAAACAGACAGGACAACATCATGACTCCTCAGCAGATCGCCCTCGTGCAGCAAAGCTTTTCCAAAGTCGCGCCGATTTCAGAAACTGCCTCGCAGCTGTTCTACGATCGGTTGTTCGAAGTTGCCCCTTCGGTGCGAGCGATGTTTCCAGAGGACATGACCGAGCAGCGCAAGAAGCTGATGGGCATGCTCGCCGCCGTCGTCGGCGGCCTGTCGAATCTCGAAACGATTCTTCCGGCGGCGTCGGCGCTCGCCAAGCGTCACGTCGCCTACGGCGCCAAGGCCGAGCACTATCCCGTGGTCGGCGCGACCTTGCTGTGGACCCTGGAGAAGGGCCTTGGCGAGGCCTGGACGCCCGAGCTCGCCACCGCCTGGACCGACGCTTACGGCGTGCTGTCCGGCTTCATGATATCCGAGGCCTACGGCTCACAGGCGCAGGCCGCCGAATAGGAGATGCCTCGTGAGTGAACCGCTGGTCATCGTCGGTAACGGTATGGCGGCAGCGCGTCTGGTCGACGAACTCGCCAAGACCGCGCTCGGCCGCTACGCGGTTGCCGTTATCGGCGATGAGCCGCGGCTCGCCTACAACCGCGTGCTGCTCTCATCCGTGCTGGCCGGCGAGACCGGCTCGCACGAGATCGAGCTGAGACCTGCGGACTGGTGGCGCCATCGCGGCGTCACCGTGCGCTATGGCTATCGCGTCACCGAGATCGACACCGGCCGCCGCGAGCTCAAGATCGCTGGCGAAGAGAGCATGGAATACTCCAAGCTCGTTCTCGCCACGGGATCGACGCCGCTGCGGCTGAACGTGCCCGGAGCCGATCTCGCCGGCGTACACACCTTTCGCGACACCCGCGATGTCGATCTGCTGTTGACGCTTGCAGCGGCCAAGAAGCGCGTCGTCGTGGTCGGCGGCGGCCTGCTTGGCCTTGAAGCGGCTTATGGTCTCGCCAAGGCCGGCGCGCCCGTGACGCTGCTGCATCTGATGGACCGGCTGATGGAGCGCCAGCTCGATGCGGCGGCTGCCGGCCTGCTCAAGACGCTGGTCGAGCGCAAGGGCATCCGCATCATGCTCAATGCCCCGACTGCCCGCATTCACGGCGAGCGCCATGTCGAGGCCGTCGAGCTTGCCGACGGCAGCCGGATCGAGGCGGACGCCGTGATCTTCGCTGCCGGCATCAGGCCCAACATCGCGCTCGCCAGGGAAGCCGGCATCGCGGTCAACCGGGGCATCGTCGTCAACGACGAGATGCAGACCGCGTCACCGGGCATCTACGCGCTCGGCGAATGCGCCGAACATCGCGGCACCTGCTATGGCCTGGTCGAACCGGCCTACGAGCAGGCGCGCGTACTGGCCCGGCATCTCGGTGGCCGACCCGCCGCCTATCCGGGCAGCGTGGTCTCGACCAATCTGAAAGTGTCCGGTGTCAGCGTGTTCTCCGCCGGCGACTTCATGGGCGCCGACGGCAGCGAGAGCCTCGTGCTGTCGGACCGCAGGCGCGGGACCTACAAGAAGCTCGTGATCGCCGACGGATGCCTGACCGGCGCCGTGCTGATCGGCGATACTGCGGAAGCGCTCTGGTATCTCGAGTTGATCCGCACCCGCGAGAAGATCGCGACGTTCCGCGCCGACATGATGTTCGGCCGCGCGCTCGCGCTTCCTTCGAAAGCTGCCTGATATGACGGCGATCGATCCGGCGCTCCGCACCGCCAAGACGACGTGTCCCTATTGCGGCGTCGGCTGCGGCGTGCTCGCAACGCCCGACGGCGCCGGCGGTGCGGCGATCGCCGGCGATCCTGACCATCCCGCCAATTTCGGCCGGCTGTGCTCGAAGGGCTCCGCGCTCGGCGAGACCGTCGGACTCGAGAGCCGGCTGCTCTATCCGATGATCCGTTGCAAGGGTGTGCTGGAACGCGTTGCCTGGAGCGATGCGCTCGATCACGTCGCCCATCGCATGCAGCACATCGTCGCGCGCGACGGCGCCGATGCGGTCGCGTTCTATCTCTCCGGCCAGCTCCTCACGGAGGATTATTACGTCGCCAACAAGCTGATGAAGGGCTTTGTCGGCACCGCGAATGTCGACACCAATTCGCGGCTCTGCATGTCGTCCTCGGTCGCCGGCCACCGCCGAGCCTTCGGGGCAGACACCGTGCCGGGCTGCTATGAGGATCTCGACCAGGCCGATCTGCTGGTCTTGGTCGGCTCGAATGCGGCCTGGTGCCATCCCGTGTTGTTCCAGCGCATGTTGAAGAACCGACAGGAGCGCGGCGCGCGGATGATCGTGGTCGATCCGCGGCGCACCGATACTGCGAGCGACGTCGATCTGTTCCTCGGGCTCAAGCCCGGAACCGATGCCGCGCTGTTCTCGGGCCTGTTCGTCCACCTCGCCGACAGCGGCGCGCTGGATCAGCGTTATATCGCGCAGAACACGTCGGGCTTCGACGACGCACTCGCATGCGCGCGCAACATCGCGGGCAGCGTTGCGGCGACTGCGCTGGCGACAGGCCTCTCCGAGCAGGACGTCGCGACCTTCTTCAGGATGTTCCGCGACACCGAGCGCGTCGTCACGCTCTACTCGCAGGGCGTCAACCAGTCGGCGCAGGGCACCGACAAGGTCAACGCGATCCTGAACTGCCATCTCGCGACGGGACGCATCGGCAAGCCGGGCGCTTCGCCGTTCTCGCTCACGGGTCAGCCCAATGCGATGGGTGGGCGCGAGGTCGGCGGCCTCGCCAATATGCTGGCCGCGCATATGGGCTTCACGCCGCCGGATATCGACCGCGTCAGGCGGTTCTGGAAGGCGCCCCGCATTGCCACCCATGAGGGGTTGAAGGCGGTGCAGCTGTTCGAGGCGATCAACCGCGGCGAGGTCAAGGCACTATGGGTGATGGGCACGAACCCGGCGGTGTCACTGCCCGACGCGGACTTCGTGCGCGAGGCGCTGAAGAAGCTCGAGCTGTTCGTCGTCTCCGAGAACGTGCTCTCCAACGACACGGTCGAAGCCGGCCCGCATGTGCTGCTGCCGGCGCTCGCCTGGGGCGAGAAGTCGGGCACGGTGACCAATTCCGAACGCCGCATCTCGCGCCAGCGCTCGTTCCTGCCTGCACCGGGTGAGGCGCGCCCCGATTGGTGGATCCTCAGTGAGACCGCCAAGCGGCTCGGCTTCGGCGACAGTTTCGATTACAAATCCGCCGCCGAGATTTTCCGCGAGCACGCCGCGCTCTCGGCGTTCGAGAACAATGGCAGCCGCGATTTCGACATTGGCGCGCTGACGTCGCTGTCCGATGAAGCCTTCGATGCCCTGACGCCGGTGCAGTGGCCCGCGCGCGAGGGCGAGGCTCCGGGCGAACGCTTCTTTGCGACCGGGGGCTTTTTCACGAACGACGGCAAGGGCCGCTTCGTCGCGCCTGAAGTGCCGGCGCTGCGCAGCGAGACCGGGCCGTCGCGTCCCCTCAGGCTCAACACCGGGCGCATCCGCGACCAGTGGCACACCATGACGCGCACGGGGCTGAGCCAGCGGCTTGGCGCGCACCTGCCCGAGCCGTTCGTCGAGATTCATCCTAACGATGCCGCAAAATACGGCATTGCCCATGACGGCTATGCCCGCATCACCACCGATTGCGGCCAGTGCATCTTGAAAGCCGTCGTCAGTGAGGGGCAGCAGCGCGGCGCGTTGTTCGTGCCGATCCACTGGAGCGCGATGAACGCCTCGCACGGCCGCGTCGGTGCGCTGGTCGCATCGTTCACGGATCCATTTTCCGGTCAGCCGGAATCGAAGGCGACACCTGCGGCGATCGCGCCGTATGAATTCGTGTTCCGCGGCTTTGCGCTCTCGCGGAAGCAGCTCGAACTGCCGCCGAACCTGCTGTGGACCCGCGCAACCGTCGCGGGCGGGTTCGGCTATCTCTTCGCGGACAACGCCGACCTGTCGCGCTGGCCGGCCTGGCTCGACGGCCTCGCTGGCGAGGACGTGGCCGACTATCGCGATTTCGGTGGCGGCGTTTATCGTGCGGCGTCATTCGCGGGAGATCGCATCGAGACCTGCCTGTTCGTCGGCCCGGCGCACGATGCCGGCGACTGGGAGGTGGTCAAGAGCCTGTTCGCGGCCGATCGCGTCACCGATGATCAGCGCCGCATGCTGCTGTCAGGCAAGTCCGGCGAGGGCGCCGCGGCGACCGGCCCGATCGTCTGCGCCTGCTTCGGCGTCGGCCGCGGCACCATCTGCGATACCATCGCATCAGGCGCGCGCACCGCCGCCGAGATCGGAGCCAAGCTCAAGGCCGGCACCAATTGCGGCTCCTGCATTCCCGAATTGAAGCGCCTGATCGCGGCCACGGAGGCAATGCCGGTGAAAGAGGCCAAGCTCGCTGGCGCGGCAGGGTAGGCCCGGCCCACCTCGGAAAGATTCCGGATCGCTTCGCTGCGCTCGCAATGACGGTGCCGAGGCAGTCGAATGCGGTATCTGCCGATCGTCGTCCTGGCGTAAGTTGGGACCCATGACCTCGATCCGCGTTGTCGAAGCGCAGTGTGGCCACTATCTACTGCAACAACATTTTCCTGTGTTGTGGATCCTGGCTTATGCCAGGAGGACGTGGGCAGCTGGGATCGGAGACAAACATGAACACGCACCCGTTCGGCAAAACCGGCGCCAACGTCTCCGTCATCGGGCAGGGGACCTGGTATCTCGATCACGGTGACCGCAAGCGCGCGATCGCGGCGCTTCGGCGCGGGCTCGATCTCGGCATGACCCATATCGACACTGCCGAGATGTATGGCGATGCTGAGCTTGTCATTGCCGATGCGATTGCCGGCCGCCGCGACGAGGTGTTCCTGGTTTCGAAGGTGCTGCCGAGCAACGCCTCGCGCCGCGGCACCATCACGGCCTGCGAGCGCTCGCTGAAGCGGCTGAACACCGATCGGCTCGACTGCTATCTGCTGCACTGGCGCGGTTCGTATGATTTTGAAGATACCGTCGCCGCATTCGAGGAACTGGTGACATCAGGCAAGATCAAATCCTGGGGTGTCTCCAATTTCGACGCCGAAGACCTCGACGAAATCTTGGAGGTTTCGGGCGAAGGCAAGATCGCCTGCAATCAGGTGCTCTATCATCTGAGGGAGCGCGCGATCGAGCATGCGGTGATCCCGTGGTGCGAGCGGAACGGTGTCGCTGTCGTCGCCTATTCACCGTTCGGGCATGATGATTTTCCCGATGAGCGCAGCAAGGGCGGTGCCGTGCTGGCGCACATTGCGGAGGCGCGTCGCGCTACCCCGCGTCAGGTCGCGCTGAGTTTCCTCACCCGTAGCAGTACGGTGTTTGCGATCCCGAAGGCGTCGTCGGCGGAACATGCCGGCGAAAATGCGGCCGCCGGCGATCTCGTGCTGACGAAAGAAGAGATTTCGGCGCTGGAGGCGGCGTTTCCGCGCGGTCCGAAGCCGCGCAGCCTGCCCATGCTGTAGTGCACAATCCTGCATTATTAATGGAGTATTGACGCGCGCGGACGTGAGCGCATATCGGCATCCTGTTTTCGGAAGTTGTGAAGGCGGCCTATTTGTCGTTTTTTACAGTCGTTCCCGAATCGAAGTTCCCAGGTTTAGCCGTGACACCGCCGCCCGCCGCAGCCGCAAGGCTCGACAGTATTGCCATGCCTGCCGTGCAGGAGAAGAAGCAGAAGGCTCGCCGTGCGCCTGCGCGCGTCGATCATCCCTTCAAAGGTATCGCGCTGGTGCTGCTGTCGACCGTGTTCCTCGGTTGCTCCGACGTCACAGCCAAATATCTTTCGTCGAGCCTGCCGTCGATCGAGATCACCTGGATCCGCTTCCTGACTTTCGCGCTGATGTTCGCGCCGGTGATGGTGCCGGGCTCGCCGCTGCATGCGATGCGCACCGAACGCCCAGGGCTGCAATTGATGCGCGGCGTCGCATTGCTCGGCTCCTCGCTGTTCTTCATCACTGGTCTGCGTTTCCTTCCCATCGCGGAAGCGTCTGCCACCGGCTTCGTCTCGCCGCTGTTCGTCACCGCGCTGTCGATCATCTTCCTCAGCGAGAAGGTCGGCATGCGGCGTTGGATCGCAACAGCGATCGGCCTCGTGGGCGTTATGATCATCCTGCGGCCGGGCTCGAGCGCGTTCCACGTCGCCGCCTTCTTTCCGATCGTCTCTGCCTTCTGCTGGGCTGCCGCGTTGATCATGACGCGCATGATGAGCGGGCGCGAAGCGGTTCTCACTACGATGGCATACTCGGCGCTCACGGGCGTTGCGATCCTCAGCGTGATGGTGCCGTTCGTCTGGGTGACGCCGACCTGGACCGGCATTGGCCTGGGCATCGTGATCGGTGTTGCCTCCACGGTCGGCCAGTGGATCATCGTGCTGGCCTATCGCTACGGCGATGCCTCGGTGCTGGCGCCGTTCTCCTATACGCAATTGCTCTGGGTCAGCATTCTGGGCTTCTTCCTGTTCGGTGAAGTGCCTGATGTCTGGACCGTCACGGGCGCCGCCTTCATCGTCGCCAGCGGTCTCTACATCGCCCATCGCGAGCGCATCCGCCGTGCCCAGCTGCTGGTGCAGGCCGCGCGTTCTCCAAATCCCTGACGCAAGATTGCGCGTCCCGACACGTGGTATCAACGGTACCAACGTAACGGGAGGAGCCGGATGCGGGCTGCGATTTTCAGGAACGGTGAGATTGTGGTTGGCCAAATGGCCGAGCCGAAGCCCGGCCCCGGCCAGGTGCTGGTCAAGACGCTCGCTTGCGGCATTTGCGGCTCCGACCTGCACGCGCGCCGGCATGCGCCGCGGATGGTGGAGATGGCCAGGAAGACCGGACGTACGCCGATGGATCTGTCGCGCGACGTCGTGTTCGGCCACGAGTTCTGCTGCGAGATCGTCGACTACGGCCCGGGTACAGCGCGAAAACTCAAGCCGGGCACGCATGTGTGCTCGCTCCCGGCGCTGCTGACGCCGGATGGCATCAAAGGCATCGGCTATTCCAACGACTTTGTTGGCGGCTATGCGGAAGCGATGCTGCTCAGCGAGCCGTTGCTGCTGGAAGTGCCCAACGGCCTCGCGCCGGAACATGCTGCATTGACCGAACCGCTCGCGGTCGGCGTTCACGCGGTGGCGAAGGCAAATATCCAAGGCGGTGAGGTGCCGCTGGTCATCGGCTGCGGCCCGGTCGGGCTCGCGGTGATTGCGGCGCTGAAGATCAAGGGTCTGCACCCGATCGTCGCCGCCGATTATTCGCCGACGCGGCGTGCGCTTGCCGCAAAGCTCGGTGCCGACATCGTCGTCGATCCCCTGCTATCGCAGCCCTATGCGACCTGGGCCGAGCACGCGCAGATGTCGGAGGCGGAGAAAGCGGCGCGGCCGCCGTTCCAGGCCATGCTGCCGGCGCTGAAGCCTGCGCTGATCTTCGAATGTGTCGGCATACCCGGCCTGCTGCAACAAGTGTTCGAGGGCGCGCCCCGCGATGCCAAAATCGTCGTGGTCGGCGTCTGCATGGAGAACGACAGAAACGAGCCCATGCTCGGCATCATGAAGGAGCTCAACGTCCAGTACGTGCTCGGCTACACGCCGGAGGAGTTTGCGGCATCGCTGCGCCTGATCGCGGAAGGGCAGGTCGACGCTGCCGCCATGGTGACTGCGGAAGTGGGCATCGACGGCGTCGCAAAGGCCTTCGCCGATCTCGCCAATCCCGAGGCGCACACCAAGATCATCGTGCAGCCGTGGCGATAGTGCACCGCCATTGCGAGGAGCCCGCGACAAAATTGCGTAGCAATTTTGCGCTGGTGCGTCGAAGCAATCCGGAATTGTTCCACCGACAGTCTGGATTGCTTCGCTGCGCTCGCAATGACGAGGAAGGAGCGTCGCCTCATACCGGAAGCGCGATCGAATATTTGACCTGGCTGAGCGCAAAGCTCGATTCGATCGAGGCGATGCCGTCGAGCCGGGTCAGTTTTGTCTTCAGGAAGGTCTCGTAGGAGGCGAGGTCGGCCGCGACGACGCGCAGGAGATAGTCGCGGTTGCCGGTCATCAGATAGCACTCCAGCACCTCGTCCCATTTCGAGATGGCGCGCGCGAAGCGATTGAGATCCTCCTCCTTCTGCCGCGCCAGCTTGATCGAGATGAAGACGCTGACATGCAGACCCAGCGCCTTCTGATCCACCGTCGCGATGTACCGCGAGATCACGCCGTGCTCCTCCAGCAGCTTGACCCGGCGATGGCAGGGCGAGACCGAGAGCCCGACCTTGTCTGCGAGTTCCTGCATGGTCAGCCGGCTGTCGGTCTGCAGCAAAGCGAGGATCTTGCGGTCGATGGCGTCGAGCTCGGTCATTAGAACAAAACCCATAGTTTGGCGAAGTTCTTGGTAAGGTATCCCAATATCGGGGCGTACGGCGCGAAAAATTGAAAAAACTGGTGCCGCCCACAGGGGTATCATCGCCGGACCTGTTTTCCGGGAGCATTTGCCATGCCCGTTGATTCCGCCCGTCTCGATACCTTGACCGCGCTGGCCCGCAAGGCGCTGTGGCTGTCGTCCTGGACCATCCACCACGCCAACCACATCAGGCCCAACACGGACGGGCTGAAGGTCGGCGGCCATCAGGCCTCCTCAGCCTCGCTCGCGACGATCATGTCGGCCCTGTATTTCCATGTGCTGCGCCCGGAAGATCGCGTCGCGGTGAAGCCGCATGCGAGCCCGGTGTTCCACGCCATTCAATATCTGTTCGGCCGGCAGAGCCGCGAGAAGCTGGAGAATTTCCGCGGCTTCAAGGGCGCGCAGTCCTATCCGTCGCGCACCAAGGACGTCGACGACGTCGATTTCTCCACTGGCTCGGTCGGTCTCGGCGTCGCGCAGACGCTGTTTGCTTCGCTGGTGCAGGACTACGTCAAGGCCCATGGCTGGATGAGGGATCGCGGCGAGGGGCGGATGATCGCGCTCGTCGGCGACGCCGAGATGGACGAGGGCAACATCTTCGAGGCGCTTGCGGAGGGGTGGAAGCACGGCCTGCGCAACACCTGGTGGGTGGTCGACTACAACAGGCAGTCGCTGGACGCGGTCGTGCGCGAAGGTCTCTGGGAAAAGTTCGAGACCATGTTCCGAAATTTCGGCTGGGACGTCGTCATCGTGAAATACGGCCGGCTGATGCGCGAGGCGTTTGCCGAACCCGGGGGCGAGGCGCTGAAGGGCTGGATCGACAATTGCCCGAACGCGCTCTACGCCGCGCTGTGCTTCCAGGGCGGCGCCGCTTTCCGCAAGCATCTGCACGACGAGATCGGCGACCAGGGCCCGATCACCGCGCTGATCGACAAGCGCAGCGACGAGGAACTGCTGGCGCTGATGTCGAATCTCGGCGGCCATGACATGGCGAGCATGGTCGAGGCGTTCGAGTCCATCGACCACGATCGCCCGGTCTGCTTCATCGCCTACACCATCAAGGGCGTCGGCCTGCCGTTCCAGGGGCACAAGGACAACCACGCCGGCCTGATGACGGTCGCGCAAATGGAGAAATATCGCGACAGCCAGAACATCCGCCCCGGCCACGAATGGGACAAGTATGAAGGCCTGACGCACGACGCCGCTGAGCTCGACGCCTTCCTCGCGCGCGTACCGTTCAATAGGGACGGCCGCAGGCTCACCGCGCCCGTTGTCGACGTCCCACAGCAGCTCGCGTTCAAGCCGTCGCCGCAGATGTCGACGCAACAGGGCTTCGGCTTGGTGCTGAACGAGATCGCGCGCGGCGACAGCGAGCTGGCGCAACGCATCGTCACGACCTCGCCCGACGTCACGGTCTCGACCAATCTCGGTCCCTGGGTGAACAGGCGCGGCCTGTTCGCGCGCGGCGAGAAGGCGGATTTATTCCGCAGCGAGAAAATTCCGTCTACCTTCAATTGGGAGTTCTCGCCGAAGGGCCAGCACCTCGAGCTCGGCATCGCCGAGATGAACCTGTTCATCATGCTCTCGGCGCTCGGCCTGTCGCACCAGATCAATGGCGCGCGGCTGCTGCCGGTCGGCACGCTCTATGATCCCTTCATCGAACGCGGGCTCGATGCGCTCAACTACGCCTGCTACCAGGATGCGCGCTTCATGGTGGCGGCGACGCCGTCAGGCATCACGCTGGCGCCCGAGGGCGGCGCCCACCAGTCGATCGCGACACCGCTGATCGGCATGGCGCAGGACGGGCTCGCCTCGTTCGAGCCGGCTTTCGTCGACGAGCTCGCGGTGATCATGGGTTGGGGTTTCGAGCACATGCAGCGTGATCCGGGCGAGGGCGGCTCGGTCTATCTCCGCCTGTCGACGCGCTCGATCGAGCAGGCGCAGCGGATCATGACGCCGGAACTGCAACAAGGCATCACCGACGGCGCCTATTGGTTGCGCAAGCCCGGCCCAAATGCCGAAGTCGTGATCGCCTATACCGGCGCAGTGGCGCCCGAAGCGATCGAGGCGACCGGGTTCATCGGCGAGGACAGGCGCGACGTCGGCCTGCTGGCGATCACCTCTGCGGATCGCCTTCACTCGGGCTGGACTGCCGCGCGGAAATTGCGGCGCGACCGCCGCGGCGTGCAGCATCTCAGCCACATCGAAAAGCTCCTGGCGCCGCTACCGCGCGACTGCGGCATCGTGACCGTGATCGACGGCCATCCTTCCGCGCTCGGCTGGCTCGGCAGCGTCCGGGGCAACCGCGTCGAGGCGCTCGGCGTCGAGCAGTTCGGCCAGACCGGCACCATCGCCGACCTCTACCGCCACTACGGCATCGACGCGAATGCGATCATCGATGCGGCCGAAAGCCTCACCACCGGCGCACCGGTGCTCCATCGCAAGATGGCGGTGTAGTCGAGGTAACCGGAGCGATAATGCGCGCCCCGGGAATGACGGCAGGGTCACCTTGCCGCGTTCCCGCCATCGGCTGACATAGCCTTCCTCCGCCGCAACGCTGGCCCTGCATATGGCGGGTTCAATTGCTGGCGCTTTCGTGCAAGGATGCCTGCCGAAACGCCCCAAGCCCCCAAAAAGAGGTTAACGATGGTCAATCGCATGCAATTCTATATCGACGGCGCCTGGGTCGATCCCGCCGTCAAGAAGTCGACTCCGGTCGTCAATCCGGCGACCGAAGAGGCAATGTACGACGTTGCGCTCGGCTCCAAGGCCGACGTGGACAAGGCGGTTGCTGCGGCCAAGCGCGCCTTTGCGACCTTCTCCCAGACCAGCCGTGAGGAGCGCGTCGCGCTGCTCTCAAAGATCATCGAAGTCTACAAGGGCCGCCTCAAGGAGATCGGCGCCGCCGTCTCCGACGAGATGGGCGCGCCGCTGCCGATGGCGGAGAAGCTCCAGGCCGGCGCTGGTTTGGGCCATCTCATGACCACGCTCGACGTGCTCAAGAACTATCATTTCGAGGAACCCATCGGTACCGCCATGGTGCTGCGCGAGCCGATCGGCGTCGTCGGCATGATCACGCCATGGAACTGGCCGCTGAACCAGATCGCCTGCAAGGTCGCGCCCGCGCTCGCCGCCGGCTGCACCATGATCCTGAAGCCCAGCGAGTTCACGCCGACCTCGGCTTTGATTTTTGCGGAAATCCTCCATGAAGCCGGCGTGCCGAAGGGCGTGTTCAACCTCGTCAACGGCCTCGGCCCCGAGGTCGGCGCCGCCATGAGCGAGCACCCCGACATCGACATGATTTCCTTCACCGGCTCGACCCGCGCGGGCATCGATGTTGCGAAGCGCGCGGCGCCCACCGTGAAGCGTGTCAGCCAGGAGCTCGGCGGCAAGTCGCCGAACATCATCCTCGAAGGCGCCGACCTCACGAAGGCGGTGACCGGCGGCGTGATGCACATGTTCAACAACTCCGGTCAGTCCTGCAACGCGCCCTCGCGCATGATCGTGCCGCTGTCGAAGATGAAGGAAGTCGCCGCGATCGCGAAGGCTGTCGCCGACAAGACCAAGGCGGGCGATCCGCGCGCCGAAGGCACCACCATCGGCCCTGTCGTCAACCGCGGCCAGTGGGACAAGATCCAGGCGCTGATCAAGAAGGGCATCGACGAGGGCGCAACGCTCGTCGCCGGCGGCCCGGGCCTGCCCGAAGGCGTCAACAAGGGCTTCTATGTCCGCCCGACCATCTTCGCCGACGTCACCTCCGAGATGACGATTGCGCGCGAAGAGATCTTCGGACCGGTGCTGACCATCCTCGGTGCCAAGGACGAAGCCGAGGCCGTGCACATCGCCAACGACACGCCGTATGGTCTCGCCGGCTATGTCTCCGGTGCTTCGGTCGAGGACGCCAAGCGCGTCGGCCGCCAGATCCGCGCCGGCAACGTCAACCTCCAGGGCGTGCCGAACGATCGCACCGCGCCGTTCGGCGGCTACAAGCAGTCGGGCAACGGCCGCGAGTGGGGCAAGTACGGCCTCGAGGACTTCCTCGAAGTAAAGGCCGTCGCCGGCTTCAACGCGGCGTAAGTTTTCGCGGCTGAACGACGCGACGCCGGAGCGGGAGACTGCTCCGGCGTTTTTTATTGCAGTCCTTCGTAGTTCGTAGGGTGGATCAGCCGAAGGCGTAATCGACCGCTTCTCTCGCCGGCGATGCAGGCGTTGATGGGTTACGCCTTCGGCTAACCCACCCTCCAGAGCATCGCCTGCGGCGCGCCTATCCCCCCACGGCGCCCTGCGTATTCACATACAACGCGTAGATCGACTGGCTCGCCGCCATGAATAGGCGGTTGCGCTTAACGCCGCCGAAGCAGAGATTGGCGCAGCGCTCGGGCAGCGCGATGCGGCCGATCATGACGCCATCGGGCGCGAACACGACGACGCCGTCGAGCTCGGGATCGCCCATGCCCCAGCCGCACCAGAGATTGCCGTCGACGTCGCAGCGCATGCCGTCCGGCGTGCCCGGCCCTGCATCGATGTGAACGCGCTTGTTGGAGATCGTGGTCCCATCAGCCGCGACGTCATAAGCGAGGATTTTTCGGTTCGGCACGCCGCGCGATTCGACGACGTAAAGAATCGTCTCGTCGGGCGAGAAGCACAGCCCGTTCGGTCCGAGCACGCCCTCCGCGACGATGCTCGCCTTGCGGGTCACGGGATCGAGCCGGTAGACGTTCGGCTCGATCTCGCTCTCCGCCTTGTAGCCCTCGTAATTGCCGAGCAGGCCGAAGGTGGGATCGGTGAACCAGATCGAGCCGTCCGATTTAACAACGACATCGTTCGGCGAGTTCAGACGCTTGCCGTTGAATTGATCCATCAGCACGGTGATCTCGCCGTCATATTCGGTGCGGGTGACGCGACGGCCGCCGTGCTCGCAAGTGACCAGCCGGCCCTGGCGATCCCTGGTGTTGCCATTGGCGAAATTGGAAGGCTTTCGAAAGTTCGAGACCGCGCCGGTCTCTTCTTCCCATTTGATGATGCGCTGGTTCGGAATGTCGCTGCAGAGCAGATATCGTCCGTCGCCGAACCAGACCGGGCCCTCGGCCCAGCGCAGGCCGCTCGCCAGCCGCTCCACCGCCGAAAGCTTCAACCAGTATTTTTCGAAGCGGGGGTCGAGCGCTTTTATGGCGGGATCAGGGTAATAGGTCGCCGGCTGCCAGACTGGCCGCTCCTGGGTGTGGGACGATGTCCCATTCATGTCGGTTCTCTCGTTTCGTTCCCTCTGGACAATCCTGCTATCATTAGGGACACGTGACCGCAAATCGGTCGCCAAAGACGAGGAAAAACATGTCGCGCATCTTGATGACGGGAGCTTCGGGCGGGATCGGAACGCGCCTGCGCAAATTGCTGCCGCCGATCTATCCGGACCTCCTGCTTAGCGACATCCGTCCGCCCAAGGATCTCGGGCCGAACGAGCAGTTCAAGGCGGCGGACCTGGCAGACCTCGCGCAGTGCGAAGCGATCTGCGAAGGCATCGACGGCATCCTCCATTTCGGCGGCTATTCGGTCGAAGGCCCATGGAAGGACATTCTCCAGGCCAACATCATCGGCGGCTACAATCTGTTCGAGGCCGCGTATCGCAAGGGCGTCAAGCGCGTGGTATTCGCCTCGTCCAACCACACGGTCGGCTTCTATCCGCGTCACCGCAGGATCGACACCGACGTCACCGTGCGCCCCGACGGCCGCTACGGCGTCAGCAAGGTGTTCGGCGAAGCCGTCGGCTCGCTCTATGCCGACAAGCACGGGCTGAAGGTCACCTGCATCCGCATCGGCAATTGCGACGAGCGGCCGCTCGACCACCGCCGCATCTCGATGTGGCTGATGCCGGAAGATCTGGTGCAGCTCTGCCGGATCGGCCTCGAACATCCCGACATTCATTTCGAGATATTCTATGGCGTGTCGCTGAACGAGCGCGCCTGGTGGGACAACCACCGCGCCTACGAATTCGGCTATCGCCCCATCGGCCGCTCCGAGGATCACGTGGCGCACGCCATGGCCGAGCAGGCCAAGCTGGAGCCCGATCTGGTCGGCGACCATTTCCAGGGCGGCGCGTTCTGCAGCAACGAGTTCGACGGCGATGTGGGCCGGATCATCGATTGGAACAAGCGGTAGCGTTCGACGTGTTGAGGGAGCGCCTGCTCGCCAGCAGGCGTGGGGCTCGCGGGGACTCCCGCTCACCCGGAATGCCCGCGAGCGCTATCGACATCAACCGGCGGCGACATCGCGACTCATCTTCTGCAATCGCGTGAAAGCTGCCCACGCCTCGGGATAGTCGCCGTCCTTTGGATCGATCATGAGCAGCGCGCGGCAGGCCTCGTTGACGTCTTCCGCCGAAGGACGCATCGAGACGTCGGTCGACGCCTCCGCCTGCTTCCAGCGGTCCTCCACGTCTCTCGCGAGCTTCAGCGCTTCGGACGGAGTTCGTTTCCGGGTTGGCTTTGCAAGCGGGTGATCCGCACGGAATTTGGGCCACGCGGTGGGAGGCTGCTCGGCCTGCCATTCACTCTCGTTGGGAATCTCATGCGTGTTGGCAACCTCACGCGTGGCACGCGGATTTGGTTGCTGCCTGTTGGCCGCATCGGGCGGAACCGTCCGGCCGGCCAATTCGCGAACCTGCTGTTCCATCGTCCCCCCGGACGACGATCCGCCCGTCGAAGGCGCGGACGTCGTCAGCGCGGGCGCAACCGAGGTCAGCGCTTCAGGGGCGACTTTCTGGACGGCCGTTGCGACCGACGTCAGGCCGGGCGATACGGCCGGTCGCTGCTTGGCCTTGTCCTCTCCGGCGGGGCAGGGCCTGTATCCCGATTGATACTGCGTGATCCGTCCGTCGTCATCGATGCGCGCAAAATCGGCGGCCACGGTGTAGACGAAAGCGGCGCTGACCGAGTGTCCGGACTTGTTCTTCGCGCTGACGGTGCCGCAGACATACCGCGCCGCGTCGGCGTCGACTGAACGCAATGTGCCGAATTGAGCCGAGTCCGGATTGATCAGCGCATGTCGGACCGCCGCTCGGGCCCGCTTATGTTCCGTGGAGAACCTGCTGATCAGAACGTCTGCGTTGATGAAGTCGGGCTGGTAGTACAACCCGTATTCGACGGCGAAAAATGCTCCGCCGAAGGCGGCTGCGATCAGGAAACCGGGTACATTCATGTCAATGTTCCGGGTAATGGAACCCGGCATGGTTGTTATTTGTGACCGAAACGATTTACGGTGGCGGGTTCTAACGAGCGGTTAAGCGGCGGGCGACTGCGACAAATCGCCCGACCGCTCGCGTTGAGAGGATTGGTGAAAGTTGGAGGCGCGACTGCTCGCCAGCGAGCCTGTGGTTCGCCGTCATTGATCCAGATCAACTCACGCTCGACGTCGTCTGGCTCTCGATTCGAGCGGCTCGGAATTGAGAATCACGCCAATGAAAATCAAATTGTCAGTCGTCATAACGCTCGCGGCGCTCGTATCAGGATCGTCGCAGGCCGCAACACTCAGCGACGCAGAGGCGACGTTCCTCGACCAGCTCGTCACCGCATCCGCCGTGCTCGAGCAGCGATGCGTCGGCTACGAGGCCGATGGCGCGGGCGGTGTTCAACTCGGCGCGCGGCTGCTCGGCACCCCCAATGCGGCGATGGCGATGATCGACGCCTATTCGGCGGCCATCACAGCCCGCAATGGCGAGAGCTATGATCCCGGCAAGTTTCGCCCCGAGGTTTCCGACGCGGCCGGAAAAACATTCAGCCGCGTCCGCACGGACTTGATCAGGAATCCGGAAAGGGCCTGCGCCGATTATGGCAGTGCCAGTGTCGATCGTGGTCTGCTGAGGCGGTACTGATGCGCCTCGCAGGATCGGTGAAGCGAAGGGAAGCCATCGCGCTTCGTTCTTGACCAGTCGTCATTGCGCAACGCGCGCTTCCTGCTTCTTGGTCACATGCCAGAGCACCACATGATAATGTGGCACATCCACACCGGGGTGACCCGGGTTGAAGTAGAAGCTGACGTGGTCGACGGGCCACGCGGACCCCGCCGCCTCCAACGACTTGTGATCGTCGATGTCCTTGATCGGAACCATGTACACGGTCGCGACCGGTCGATCCCTCCGGTCGAAGCACAGGAACGGACCCAGCGGCAAAGTGTCGGGCTTGACGAAGATGATGCCCAGACCCGGAAAGAACTTCGGGAAGTTCACGAGATCGCTGACCCGCTTGTATCCGTTTTTCTCCGCGACCGCCCGCTGATTTGGCGGCGGACGAACGACTTCATGCTTTCTGTGCGCCTTGCGGCCTCGATGAGGAGCTGTCCTGGTCTGCTCGACATTGTCGGCCGGTGCCGCGGTGGCCGGTGGGAGCTGCTGCGGCGCCGATGGCCAGAAGGGAGCAAACTGGGCGGCGGGACGCCTCACGTCGGCGATCAAGGCGAGTAATGCGATAAGGGTCGCGCTCACGATCGATTTGCGCATCGACATCTCCCGAGCTTTGTCTGCCCAAGTTTGCTCAAGAAGTTTGCTCACTTGGCCGGATTGCGTTCTCTCCAGCGCAGGAAGTCCCGGAACAATTCTTCGCGGTCGGGCGGATTGGCAGTTGGCTTTTCCTCGAGGAACCGGCCGAACGCCTTGCGAAGCGCGGCCTCGCCTCCCGATTGTTGCCGGAGCCAGCGCTCCGCCGCTCGAAATCGTTGCCATCCGGGGAGCTGCGCGGCCAGGTTCACCTCGCGCCATTTGGGATGATGCGCTCCGCCGAGAAATTCGGGAAAGCGCGTGAAGAATGTCTGGACGAACAAATCCAGCAACCGATATCGCTCGCTGCCGATCGGCCAGTTGTAGGCGAAGAGAGCGGATTTAACCGCGATCGTGTCGACGCTGGCTTCGGCCGCGACGATATTCGGGTAATCCTGATGGCGAAGCGTCGATGGCAGGTATTCTTGTTGCAGCAGCTCTTTGGAGTAGGGGATGGGCAGGAGGCGAATACCATCGAGCTGCGAGACCTGCGTCAGCAAGCTCACGGGCTTTCCCGAGACCAACAGAGCGGCGGCGAGATCTCCCTTCCTCAGACCATCCAGCGCGGCCTCCGGCCCCAGGTTCGACTCGCTGATCTTGACGCCCAGACGGTTGAACACGTCGCGGCCGAGAATGGCGCTGGCACTGCCGTCCTCCCCGAGATTGACCCTCTTGCCCGCCAGCTCTGTCAGGCTTCCAATCTCCGGCCGCGCGAGAAGATGGAACTCTTCGATATGGAGCGGGGCAATGTAGGTCAGCCTTTCGGAGATATCTCCGAAGGTCCTTGCCTCCCGGAGCCGGTCAACGAGGGCGACGGGCGCGATCGCCACGTCTGCACCAGGGAGCGTGAGCACATCAAGGACGTTGCGAATACCGCCGTTTCCCACGATGGGCAGAACCCGCAGGGCGACCTCGCCATGAGGGCCTGTCTCTTGGCCGGCGGCGAGCGTGGTTGCAATGTCCTGGGCCATCGCGAATTCGGTGCATTGCGGAGAGCCGGTTACGAATCCCACCGTGAATGGGTCCGCAGATCGTCTCGTTTCCTTCCTGAGGAGGGCTTCCTTTCTCGGAGACACCTTCGTGGATTCGCTCCGAGCAGCGGAGGGCCGATTTTGCGCGAGGGAATCCTGGACCTGTCCGCCGAGCCAGGCCGCTGCAACCAGTGCGATGAACAAACCGGCCCGCATCGCTCCGCAGACCCTCATTGTTCAAGCTGCTCGGTCGGACTCCCCAGGACGTGACATGGTCGGCGAAACGGCCACCTGCCGCGTCCGAAGCAAGACCGAGGGCTAAGGTTTCGCCTTCCAACGCGCCCGGAGCAGCGGCGTTCCGTGAGGACGGCTACCGCAGGAGGTTTGCCGACAAGCCCGATCGTCAGGTCGCGCTCGCGCCGCAGGTGCGCGCTTCCTGTCCCCTGCAAACGAGGATAGGCGAAGGGAGGGCCGCGCTAGCTCTCGTCGCCCGCAATCCGCGCCAGGTAATCCTTCTTGCTGAACTGCATGTGGTCCACGCTCAGCTGCGCCAATGCCCAGCTATCGCGGCCTTTCAACAGCTCGATCATCAACTCGTGCTGGCGGCGCGACTGCGCGAGCCCGTCGCGATCGGCGAGGTTTTTGGCGCGCATCGGCAGCGTCAGGTTCATGTAGTCCTGCAGCGAGCGCACCAGATAAGGATTGCCGCAGGCGGAAAACAGCGCGAGGTGGAAGGCGTCGTTGGCTTCGTGGATGCCGCGCAAGTCCCTCACGTCAGCCTTGGCGCAATACTCGCGCTGCAAGGAGGTCAGTTCGTCGATCAGGCTTTGCGGCGCGGGCAGGGGAATCATGAGCGCGGCCTGCCGCGTCAGCATCTCCCTGACTTCGTAGATCTGCCGGACCTCTTCGGCGGAATAGAACCGCACGGTGGCGCCCACATTCTTTCCGCGGCGGACGATGCCGCGCCGCTCCGCATCCACCAGCGCCTGGCGCACGAAGTGGCGCGAGGTGCCGTAGCGCGACATCAACGCGTCTTCGGTCAGGCGCGCGCCCGGCGGCATGCGGCCGAAGATGATGTCGTCCTCCAGCCGCGCGACGACGTCATCAGGATCGTCGCGCCTGACAGGCATGGCGTCTGCGCTGCGAATGTCGGACATGCCCTCGGCCTCCGGCGTCTGCCGGTCCGCGATGTGGAGCAGGGAAGGGACAGATTGTCAATAATCCGACTGTTTAGCGGTGCGACAGTCCAGAAAGAAGCAGGATAGACGCCTGTCTTATTGACAATCAGGGGGCAGGCTGTAGCACAATGGCAAGCGAGAAGGAGTGGCATGATGACGGGTGGCTTGCGCAAGGGTCTGACGAGCTATGGCGATGCCGGCTTCTCGCTGTTCCTGCGCAAGGCGTTCATCAAGGCGATGGGCTATTCCGACGACGCGCTGGAGCGGCCGATCGTCGGCATCACCAACACCTATAGCGACTACAATCCCTGCCACGGCAACGTCCCCCAGATCATCGAGGCCGCCAAGCGCGGCGTGATGCTCTCCGGTGCGATGCCATTCGTATTCCCCACCATTTCCATCGCCGAGAGCTTTGCGCATCCGACTTCGATGTATCTGCGCAATCTGATGGCGATGGACACCGAGGAGATGATCCGGGCCCAGCCGATGGATGCGGTGATCGTGATCGGCGGCTGCGACAAGACGCTGCCGGCGCAGGTGATGGCCGCGATCAGCGCCGATTTGCCGACGGTGGTCATTCCCGTCGGGCCCATGGTGGTCGGCCATCACAAGGGGGAGGTGCTCGGCGCCTGCACCGATTGCCGCCGTCTCTGGGCCAAATATCGCGCCGGTGAAATGGACGATGCCGAGATCGAGGCGGTCAACGGCCGTCTCGCGCCGTCGGTCGGCACCTGCATGGTGATGGGCACGGCGTCCACCATGGCCTGCATGATCGAAGCCATGGGCCTGTCGCTGCCGATGAGTGCGACCATTCCGGCGCCGCATGCGGAACGTTTCCGTCTGGCGGAAGCCAGCGGCAAGGTCGCGGCGGAGATGGCCAAGGCGAAGGGGCCGAAGCCGAGTGAGGTGCTGACGCCGGCGTCGTTCAGGAATGCGCAGGTCGTGCTGCAGGCGATCGGCGGCTCGACCAACGGCCTGATCCATCTGACCGCGATGGCGCATCGCTCGCCGCACCGGCTCGATCTCGAAGTCTTCGACCAGATCGGCCGTGAAGTGCCTGTTCTGGTCGATCTCAAGCCGTCGGGCGAACATTACATGGAGCATTTCCACCACGCCGGCGGCGTGCCGAAATTGCTGGCACAGCTCGGCGATCTCGTCGATCTCGATGCGAAGACCATCAGCGGCCAGACGCTGCGCGACGTCGTCGCAAATGCAGAAGACGTGCCCGGCCAGGACGCGATCCGCTCGCGCGACAATCCGATCAAGAAGGAGGGCGGCCTTGCCGTCCTGCACGGCAACCTCGCGCCGCGTGGCGCTGTCATCAAGCAATCGGCTGCGAGCCCTAAACTGTTGCAGCACACGGGACGCGCGGTGGTGTTCGAATCCGTCGAGGACATGACCTTGCGGGTCGACGATCCCGATCTCGACGTCACCCCCGACGATGTGCTGGTGCTGCGCAATGCTGGCCCCAAGGGCGCGCCTGGCATGCCCGAGGCGGGCTATCTGCCGATTCCGAAGAAGCTCGCGCGCGGCGGCACCAAGGACATGGTGCGCATTTCGGATGCGCGCATGAGCGGCACCGCGTTCGGCACCATCGTGCTGCACATCACCCCGGAAGCCGCCGTCGGCGGGCCGCTGGCGCTGGTGCAGAACGGCGACCGGATCAGCCTCGATGTGGCCAAGCGCAGGATCGAGCTTTTGGTCGATGCGGCCGAGCTGGAGCGGCGGCGTGTCGCCTTGAAGCCGACTGCCGTGCCCGATGAAGCGCGGCGAGGCTATGCCTGGCTGTTCAACGAGACCATCATGCAGGCCGATGAGGGCTGCGACTTCGACTTCATGCAGAGGACTGGGAAGAAGACCGAGCAGAGAACTGAAAAGGGCTGATCAACACCAACGAGCGCCGAGACCGCTGAACGCGGCTGGCGATAAAACATAGGGGGAGACGATGATTGCACGATCCATGCGTGCATTGGTGGCAGGCGCCGCCATGCTGTTCGTCACGGGCGCGGGGGCGCAGGAGGTGAAGCATTATCGCTTCGCCTATGACCAGCCCCGCAACACCGGCTATTCCATCGCCGGCGACCTCTTTGCCGACAAGCTCAAGGAATTGAGCAAAGGCACCATGATCATCGACCAGTATCCCGGCGCGCAGCTCGGGCAGGAGCCGCAGGTGCTCCAGCTCGTCAAGTCCGGCGACGTCGAATTCTCCATCGTCTCCTCGGCGAACACCGCGACGATCTCGCCGCAGGCGGGCGTCATGTCGCTGCATTATCTGTTCCGCGACGAGAACCATGTGATCAAGGGCCTCGCCGATCCAAAAGTGTTCGAAGCGCTCAGGGCCATGATCGAGGAGACCACGCAGGGCCTGCATCTCATCGGCACGGGCTCCCAGGGCGTCCGCCACATGTACTCCAAGAAGGAGATTCACAATGTCGCAGACATCAAGGGTCTGAAGGTCCGCGTACAGGCAACCGCCACCGAAGACACCATGTTCCCGGCCTATGGCGCCCAGACCGTGCACATGCCGTTCGGCAGCGTCTATACGAGCTTGCAGACCGGCGTGGTCGATGTCGCCGAGAACAGCATCAACGTCTACCTCGTCAACAAGCACTACGAGGTCGCGCCGGTGCTTAATATCACCGAGCACGAGGCCAACAACGCACTGGTGTTCGTCTCCGACAAGCTCTGGCAGAGCCTCTCGGCCGAGCAGAAGGGCTGGGTGCTCGCGGCCGCGAACGAGATCAGCACCAAGGAGCCCGGGAAGGCATTCGATCTCGAGCGCGCCGCGGCGGAGAAGCTGAAGAAGATGGGCGTCAAGATCGTCGACAACGTCGACAAGAAGAGCTTTGCGGCGATCGCCGATCCCTATCTCGACAAGCTCGCCAAGGACCTCGGCCCGCACGCCGAGAAGATCAAGGATCTGATCCGGTCGATTAACTAGAGCGATTCCGAAAGACGGTGCGCTCCCTCTCCCGCTTGCGGGAGAGGGTAGGGGAGAGGGTTTCTCCGCAGAGGGATTTCCAGCGAGGAGAAAGCCCCTCGCCCGGATCGCATTCGATGCGATCCGACCTCTCCCGAAAGCGGGAGAGGTGCAGCCAACCCTAACCGGGACGACAACAATGCCCATCGCCGACAAGCTCGTCCTGCAACGCCAACGTCATCTCAAATGGCGCTGGCTCGACTGGCTCGAGCTCGCGCTGATGATCCTCTGCGGCGTGCTGTGCTTCGGCTTCTCGCTCTCGGTCACGGCCGACATCGTCACCCGCACCATCGGTCATCCCTGGCTGTGGCTGCAGGAGGTCACCTCGACGCTGTTCATCTATGCGATCTTCCTCGGCATGGCGGCTGCGACCCGGCGCAACGATCATCTCTATCTCACCGCGATCTCCGAGGCGATGCACGGCACGCCCAGGATCATCGTCGAAATCATCATCCGCCTCATCGTGCTCGGCGTCGCCGTCTGCCTCGTCTGGTACGGCTACCAGAACTATCTTCGCGGCTTCGGCAGTTTCCGCCTGCCGTCGGGCACGCCGATCGCCTCGCTCTACGCCATCATTCCGCTGTCCGGCATCCTGGTCGGCCTCTTCACCATCGAGCAGCTCGTCAACGGTCTGCGCAACGGCTTCGACCATCCCGAGCCGCCGGACCAGGATGCGCCGCCGGACGTGACCGAGGCGCAGGCGAGGACGCAGCCGTGAGCGCACCTGTTGTCCTCGCGATCATGTCGATCTGCTTCCTGTCATTCGGCTATCTCGGCGTGCCCGTGCCGTTCTCGCTGATGGCCGGCGTGTTCGTCGGTGCGTTCCTGTCCGACGTTTCGCTCGCCGCCATCATCCAGAAGATATTCGATGGCGTCGATTCCGAGGCGCTGCTGGCGATCCCGTTCTTCCTGCTGGTCGGCGAGCTCATGAGCTCGGCCAATGTGGTGGTGCGAATAGCCAATCTCTCGGTGTCGCTGGTCGGCCATATCAGGGGCGGGCTGTCGCAGGTCGTGGTCGTCTTCAGTATGTTTTTCTCGGAGATGTCGGGCTCGACCACGGCCGATGTCGCCGTGATGAGCCGCGCGCTCGGCGGGCCGATGAAGCGCGAGGGCTACGAGCCGGCGTTCATTGCCGCGATCATCGCGTCGGCCTCGACCATCGCCGCGCTGGTGCCGCCGAGCATCACCGCTGTCGTCTACGGCGCCGTCGGCAACGTCTCGATCGCCGGCCTGTTCATGGCCGGCGTCGTGCCGGGCCTGATGATCGGCTTCGGATTGATGATCTATTGCTATTTCTTCGGCCCCTCGGGCCTGCGCAAGCCGCGTGCGCCGCTGCGGCAGGTGGTGTTCGCCGCGGGCGATGCGGCGCTGCCGCTGATGATCCCCGTCATCCTGCTGGGGGGCATCCTGACCGGCTGGTTCACGCCGACCGAAGCCGGCGTCGTCGCGGTGGTCTGGATCATCCTGGTCGTGATCCCCGCGCTCAACCGCGGGCATTTCAGGAAGATCCCCTACGATTTCTGCCTCGCCGGGCTGATTTTCTCGCTACCGCTGATCACGATCGGTGCCGCCAACGCCTTCGGCTGGATGCTCGCCTATTTGCGCGGCGCCAGCTACATCGCAGACATGATCACCTCGATCGCAGGGCACGATCCGCATCTGATCATGCTGCTGATGGTGCTGCTGTTCACCGTGGTCGGCGATTTCATCGAGCCGGTGCCGACCATCATCATCTTCATGCCGCTGGTCAACACGCTGACGGAAGCGGGCGACATCAATGGCGTGCACATGGGCGTTGTGCTGATCGCCACGCTCGCCTTCGGCCTGATCACGCCGCCTTACGGCCTGGTGCTGTTGATGGCGTCGAAATTCGTCGGCATCAGCTTTGCCAAGGCGCTCCGCGCGGCGCTGCCGATCTATGTCGTGTTCTTCGCCACCATCGCGTTCGTGATCTACTTCCCGAGCGTGGTGCTGTGGCTGCCGCAGAAGGTTCTCCCCGAATCGGTCGGCTGCTTCAAGTCGCCGGCGGGGACCGGCTACATCTGTCCGCAATAGACGTCACTTGCTCTTGCTCGTGAACTTCTTCACGGCGACGCGGAACTCTTCCGTGTTCATCGCCATGATGATCTTGTGCTCCTCGGCATCGAGCTGCTGCCTGACTGGCGTCGTCGCTGCCGCATAGACCAGCGACTTGGTGCCGGATATGGCCGCGGGCGGGTTCTGTGCCAGCCGTTCGGCGAGTTTTCGCGTGGCCTCCTTCAACTCGGTCGCGGGAACGGTCTGGGCGACGAGGCCCCATTCATAGGCCTGCTGCGCTGTAAAATTGTCCTCGGCGAGGAAGATCTGTAGCGCGCGGCGCGAACCGACCGTGCCGACGATTCCGACCGTCGAGCCGCCATCGGGCGATACGCCGATCTTGGCGTAAGCCGGCGTGAACTTGGCGTCATCGGCGGCAATGCAGAGATCGGTGACGAAGGCGAGGCCCATGCCGGCGCCGGCGGCCGAGCCGTGCACGCTCGACAGCGAGATCTTGGGCATACGCTTGATGATCTCGATGAACGAATGATAATGCTTGAGCAACTCGCCGACGACAGCCGTCACATTGTTGGCCTCGGCCGCTGCGCCGATCGTCTGCAGATCGCCGCCGGCCGAAAAGGCGCGGCCTTCGCCTTCGAGCACCACGACGCGGACAGCATCATCGCCCTCGATATAAGCCGCGAGCTGTTCGAGCTTCTGCGCAATTGCAAGATTGACCGAGTTGAACGCGGCGGGACGGTTGAGCGTGATGGTCGCGATCGGGCCGTCGATCCGTAGCAGCGCGGGATCGTCGGGCTTTGAGACGGGAGCTGGCATGTGAATATCCCCGGCATGAGGTTCGTTTTGCGACTAAATCTCAGAAGGCGAGGGGTGACAATCCCCGCGTGCCACCCTTGCGCGGAGCGGAATCATAGGCTCAAATGGGGCGCCTTCGTTGGACGGACACGAGCGCCGGCTCCTCCTGGGCTAGCCAAGCCAGTATGAGAGAGGAGACGACATGGGTACGCTCGTGTCTTGCAGAAAAGGCCTGTCCGATGACTGATGGTCCGGTGGTCATTGTCGGTGCCGGCCATGGTGGCTACCAGGTCGCGGCATCCCTGCGGCAGGCGGGCTTTTCGGAGCCCATCCGCCTGGTCAACGACGAGGCGCATCTGCCCTATCAGCGGCCGCCGTTGTCGAAGGCCTACATCAAGGGCTCGGCCGGGCCTGATAGCCTGATGTTCCGCCCCGAGAAATTCTATCACGACCAGAAGATTGACCTGATCGCCGGCCGCGCCGTCTCGATCGATCGCGCAGCGCGAAAAGTGCTGCTCGCCTCGGGCGAAACGCTGTCCTACGGTCACCTGATCTTGGCGACCGGCGCGCGGAACCGGCTGCTCGATCTGCCCAACGCCAATCTGCCCGACGTGAAATATCTGCGCATCCTCGATGAGAGCGAGGCGTTGCGCAGCATTATCCCATCGAAGACGCGGGTCGTGGTGATCGGCGCCGGCTTCATCGGCCTCGAATTCGCAGCGACCGCGCGGATCAAAGGCCTCGAGGTCGACGTGCTCGAATTGGCGCCGCGCGTGATGGCGCGCGCGGTGACGGCGGAAGTGTCCGACTATTTCCAGGCGCGGCACCGCGAGGCCGGCATCCGCATTCATCTGGGTGTGCAGGCAACCTCGATCGAAGCCGAGAACGGCAAAGTGACCGGCGTCTCCTTGAGCGATGGACGGCATCTGCCTGCCGACCTCGTCGTAGTCGGCGTCGGCGTGCTGCCGAACATCGAGCTGGCGGCCGAGGCCGGGCTGCCGGTCGCGGCCGGCATCATCGTCGACGAACATCTTGCGACGGCTGATCCCGGCATCTCCGCGATCGGCGATTGCGCCCTGTTTGCCAGCCCGCGCTTCGGCGGATCATTGCGGCTGGAATCGGTGCAGAACGCCACCGATCACGCCCGCTGCCTCGCCGCGCGGCTGACCGGCGACAAGAAACCCTATGACGGGCATCCCTGGTTCTGGAGCGATCAGGGCGACGACAAGCTCCAGATATCAGGCCTCACCACCGGCTACGACCGTGTCGTCCTGCGCGGCGATTCCGCGAAGAAGGCGTTTTCCGTGTTCTGCTATCATGGCGACAGACTGCTCGGCATCGAATCGATCAACCGCGCCGGCGATCACATGTTCGGCCGCCGCTTGCAGGCGATGGATCGCTCCATCACGCCGGAGCAGGCCGCGGACGAAGGCTTCGACCTGAAGAGCGCGCTGGCCTGAGTCTCTTCTGCCTCGCCCAGCTTGCGGGGAGAGGGGCGGGGTGAGGGGGACTCTCCACGGCGACGGTGACGGTTAGACTCGCGGAGACTAGCCCGCTCTGTCTTATAGAACGGCCTTAACTTCCGCGGCCGTCGGCATCGACGGCCCGGCGCCCATGCGCTGCACACTGATCGAGGCGGCGGCATTGGCGAATGCGAGGGCGGCGCGCAAGGCGGCACCCTCGGCCAGCTGTGAGGCGAGCGCCCCGACGAAACAATCGCCGGCGCCTGTGGTGTCGACCGCCTTCACGGCGCGCCCGGGCACGGCAAATCCCTCGCTTCCGGCGAGCGCGAGCACGCCGCGTTTTCCCAGCGTGACGCAGATGGTCTGGTCCGCGCGCGCCTGAAGCTGTCGGGCGACGTCGACGATCCTTGCGGCTTCGTCCTCGTCGGTGAGTTCGCGACCTGCGAGAAAGCCAAGCTCGGTCTCGTTCAGCACGAGGATGTCGACCAGCGCGAGCAGCTCGCCGGACATCTTTTGCGCCGGTGCCGGATTGAGCAGCGTCGTGGCCCCGGCGGCACGCGCCCGCTGGAAGAACGCGGCAATCGTCGGCAGCGGAATCTCGAACTGGCTGACCGCGACATCACCCTTTGCCAGCGGCGCATCCGCGACGTCATCCACACTGACCAGGGCATTGCTGCCGGGAATGACGACGATGGTGTTGTCGGAGGACGCAACCGTGATGATGGCCGTGCCGCTGTGCGTGTCCGCCTCGCGCACACCGCCGAGATCGATGCCCTGGTCGCCCAGGAACGCCCGCAGTTCCGCCCCGAACGCATCCTTGCCCAGCCGCCCGATCAGCGTGGTCTTCACGCCGAGACGCGCCGATGCGACCGCCTGGTTCGCGCCCTTGCCGCCCGGAAAATACAGCACTTGCCGGCCGGCGACGGTCTCGCCCACCTTCGGATGGCGATCGGCGGTCGCCACCACATCCATGTTGATGCTGCCGGCGACGAAGACACGCCCCATGATCCGCCCTTATGAAATCCCTAGACCCTGACTTCGAACTCGTGCCTGACTTTGGCGATGTCGACAAGGGTCGGCAGGCCGGCCTCGTTGCCGAGGCGCTGGATCTTGAACGTCGAGGCTGCCCGGGCAAAGTCGAAATGCTCGCGCCAGCTTTTGCCCGGATGGGCGAGATAGGAATAGACGTAAGCGCCGTGGAAGACGTCGCCGGCCCCGTTGGTATCGATCACGCGCTCCCGCGGAATCGGCATCGCCGGCATCACCTGGACCGTCCCTGTCTCGTCGTACCAGAGCAGGCCCTTCTCACCCATGGTGACGCCGCCGATCTTGCAGCCGCGGCCCTTGAGGTAGTCGAGCATCTTCTCCGGGGTCAGGTCCATCTGCTCGCAGAGACGCTCGGCGACGATGGCGACGTCGATGAATTCCAGGAGCTCATGCGTGTTGGTGCGCAGGCCGCCGCCGTCGAGCGACGTCAGGATACCGGCCTCACGGCAGACTTTTGCGTAGTGGATCGCCGCATCCGGCTGGTGGCCGTCGACATGCAATGCGCGGCAGCCGCCGAGATTGAGCATCGGGAAGGGATGGATGTGCTCGTCGTCGCGGCAGCGCACGATGGCCCGCTTGCCATCCTTGGGCATGATGAAGGATAGCGACGACTGGTTGACCTTCCGCCCGTGCAGCGAGATCGCGTACTTCGCGCACATGTCCTGGAACATGCGCCCCAGCCAGTCATTCGCCGCGGTGGCGATCAGGTCGGGCACGATGCCGAGCTTGGCGCAGCAGAACGCCGCCGTAACAGCGTTGCCGCCGAAAGAGACCGCGTAGTCGGTCGCCACGTGCTTTTCGTCGCCGGTCGGCATGTGGTCGGTGATGAAGACGACGTCGATATAGGTCTGTCCGATAAAGAGAGCCTGCATTGCTTGTCCGTGATGCGCGTGGTGGTCCGGCCGACCAGCTTACTCTAACACCGGTTCCGCTTCTCTGACGCTGAAATTATTCGCAAAACCGCCCCGCAGCGCTTGAGGCCGGCCTATGGCGGGAATACGACCATGGCGGGTCCATGCCAAGCCCGGACAAATGCCGCTTTTCGATCCATGGTTCCAAGTCGATCAAAAAGGGAAAAACATGATCACCGGCCTCGATCACATCGTTGCTCTGGTCAAGGATATCGGTGCGGCCAAGGCGGCCTATCAGACGCTGCTGGGGCGCGCGCCCGCCTGGCAGAACTCCGGCGAGGGCGCCGATCGCGTCCTGTTCACCCTCGAGAACACGACCCTCGAATTGATGGCGCCGAGCGGCTTTACCGCAACCGCTGACCGCATGCGCGCGTTGCTCGCCGACCAGGAAGGCCTGCTCGCCAGCCTGTGCTTTCGCGTCGCCGATATCAACAAGATGCACCGCCGGCTGGACCGGGTGGCGCTGAAGCCGGATGCCGTCGCCGCAGTCGAGAGCCGCGACGATGTATCAGGTGCGGCCCTGCACTGGCAGCGCACGCGGGCCGCAACCGAGCTGACGCGCGGCGTGCGCATGTTCTTCCTCGAGTTGGCCGAGGAGCGTCCGAAGTCGCTCGCTTCGGACGTCGCGCCGATCGAGGGGCTCGATCACGTCGTGATCACCACAGAGGATTCCGATCGTGCCGCCGCGCTCTACGGCGCGCGGCTCGGGCTCGATCTGGCGCTCGACCGCTCCCACCATGACTGGGGCCAGCTGATGTTCTTCCGCTGCGGCGATCTCATCGTCGAGGTGGTGCGCCGCCCGGTCGCGGGCGGGGATGTCGGGCACGATCGTCTCTGGGGCTTGAGCTGGCGCGTCGCCGACATCGACGCCACGCGCGCGCGCCTCCTCGAAGCCGGCCTCGACCTCAGCGATGTGCGCAACGGCCGCAAGCCGGGCACGCGGATCATGACCGTGCGCAATGGCACCTGCGGCATCCAGACCGTGCTGCTGGAGCGCTCGCCGAAACCGGTGGAGTAGGACGCCGCTCTCCGCTCCTCATTGCGAGCGTAGCGAAGCAATCCAGGCTGGCTCCCGGAAAGACTCTGGATCGCTTCGTCGCAAGGGCTTCTCGCAATGACGGCGGGGGCGTGGTACATGCCCTAGCGAAACCACAAAGCGAGCACCGGGTTTTGGCGAAAGCAACGGCAAAGCGAACTCAGAAATGGCAGCGCGACCCCGAGGGGATGCGGCTGCGCATTCTCGAGGCTGCCAAGCAGGAGTTTTCCGCGCACGGGCTCGCCGGTGCCCGCGTCGACCGCATTGCGGCGAATGCCGGCGCCAACAAGCGGATGCTGTACTACCATGTCGGCAACAAGGACGACCTCTACCTCGCGGTGCTGGAAGGCGCCTATGACAAGATCCGCAGCGAGGAGCGGGGACTCGACCTCGAACATCTCGATCCGCCCGAGGCAATCAAGCGGCTGATCGAATTCACCTGGAATTACTTCCTGCGCAATCCCGAATTCCTGTCGCTGCTGCAGACCGAGAACCTCGCGCGCGCAAAGCACCTGAAGCGCTCGACCAGGGTCAAGTCGATGCACTCCCCGTTCGTCGAGATGATCCGCACCGTGGTGAGGCGCGGCGTCGACAGCGGCGATTTCCAGGTCGCGGTCGATCCGGTGCAGCTCTACATCTCGATCGCGGGTCTCTGCTTCTTCTATCTCTCGAACTCGGCGACCTTAAGCGTGATCTTCGGCCGTGACCTGCTCGCCAAGGACGCCAAGGACGAACGTCTCGCGCACATGGTCGGCCTCGTGCTGGCTGCGCTGACCGGGCAGTCGGCCGCGCTGTTCGAGATCGCCAAGGCATCGAAGTCGCGCGCCGCGGTGGTGCAGACGGCGTAGTTTCCCGGCCCGCTTTTCCTCCCTCACTGCGAGTCAGCACCGGCCGAAGGCCGACCCGCGCCAATCCAGTTCCGGGAGACGTCTGTCTCGCCACTTACCGCCCCTCCCGGGAACCGGCACAAAACGTCACAGGGAAAGCTCTGGACAGTATTTATCCAACGGGTTAATTTCTCCCCCGAACAAAGAAGACTTCCGGGAGAGAGGCGTGGCCGAGCTGAAGCCCCAAGGTGCAGTGTCCAAGATGCTGAATGCGGCCTGGGTACGGCCGTTGTTGTTCCTGGTGTTCATCGTCATCGCCTGGGATCTCTCGATCCGGCTGTTCAAGATCCCCGCCTATCAGATCCCGGCGCCGGCCGATGTCCTCGCCGTGCTGCGCGATGATTGGCCGGAATTGCTGCGCCAGTCCTGGCCGACGACTTACGCGACCATCTGGGGCTTCGCGCTTTCCGCGCTGTTCGGCATTCCCGTGGCGATGCTGATCGCGGGCTCGAAGACGGTGGAGAGCTATATCTATCCGCTGCTGGTGTTCTCCCAGTCCGTGCCGAAGATCGCGATCGCGCCGCTGTTCGTGGTCTGGTTCGGCTTTGGCATCCTGCCGAAGGTCATCTCGGCCTTTCTGCTCGGCTTCTTTCCCGTCGTGGTCTCCGCCGTGCAGGGTTTCAAGTCGGTCGATCCTGACATGGTCGATCTCGCCCGCGCCATGCAGGGCAGCCGCTTCCAGGTGTTTTGCGCGGTGAACCTGCCGCATGCGCTCCCGGCGATCTTCTCCGGGCTCAAGGTCTCGGTGACGCTCGCCGTGGTCGGCGCCGTGGTCGGCGAGTTCGTCGGCTCCAATTCCGGCATCGGCTATGTGATGCAGCGCTCGATCGGCACGTTCGACCTGCCGACGATGTTCGCAGCGCTCGTCATCCTCGCGCTGCTCGGCGTCATCCTGTTCTGGGTCGTCGACAGCGTCGAGAAGCTGGTGATTCCCTGGCATGTCAGCCAGCGCGAGGACGTGATTTTCGCATCGTAAGGAGAACGGCCACCAATGGCCGAAACAACGACAGGGAGAGTGACGATGAAGCGGTGGATTGGGGCTGCATCCGTGGCGCTGATGGCGTTTGCAGTTTCGCCGGCCCAGGCGGGCGACAAGGTCGTGCTGATGCTCAACTGGTACGTCTATGGCGAGCACGCGCCGTTCTATTACGGCAAGGCCAAGGGCATTTATGCCGCCGAAGGCATCGACCTCGATATCCAGGAGGGCCGTGGCTCGGCCGCGACCACGCAGGCCGTCGCCGCCAAGACCGCCGATTTCGGCTATGTCGACGTTCCCACCATGATGCGTGCCGCGATCAAGGGCGCGCCGGTGATTGCGACCGGCGTGCTGCTCCAGACCTCGCCGATGTCCGTCATGGGATTCGTCGACAAGAACATCCGAAAGCCCGAAGACATCAAGGGCAAGGCGGTCGCGATCACGCCGGCCGATTCCATGACGCAGATCTGGCCGCTGTTCCTGAAGAAGACCGGCCTCAAGGAAAGCGATTTCAAGACCGTTGCCGGCGACGGCCAGACCAAGCTCAACGCCGTGATCAACGGCCAGGCCGATCTCTTGCTCGGCTACGTCATGGACCAGTCGATGAAGATCAAAGACGCCACCGGCAAGGACGTCTATCCGATCAAGTTCGCCGACTACGGCATCAACATGGTCTCCTCGGGCATCATCGCCAACACCGACTACGTGAAGGCCCATGCCGATCTCGTCCGCCGTTTCATGTCGGCGACGACAAAGGCGGTCGAAGCTGCCGAGAAGGAGCCGAAGGCGGCCGCGCAGTCGATCCTCGATGCCAACCCCAAGGGCGGCAAGATCGACACGCTGACCCAAGGCTTTGAGCTGACCATTCCGCTGTACCGGACGCCTGAGACCAAGGACAAGCGGCCGTTCCAGGTCACCGACCAGAACATGACGGACTCGGTCAACCTGATGGTCGAATATGGCGGGCTCGACGCCAAGGCCAAGGAGAACCCGAAGGCCTTCTACACCAACGATTTCCTGCCGAAGAGTGGCACGTGAAACCTGCGACTGTATCGCGTGACGACGTGCAGCCCGCCGCGCATCTGAGACTGGTGAGCGATCGGGCCGGCGATGCGTCGGGCATAACACTGTCTGGCGTGTCGAAAACCTACCGGACGCGCGACGGCGACGTGCCGTCGCTGCGGCCGCTCGACTTCCACATCAATGACGGCGAGTTCTTCGTCGTGGTCGGTCCATCAGGCTGCGGCAAGTCCACGCTGCTCAAGCTGATCTCCGGACTGCTGCCGCCGACATCAGGCGAGGTGCTGGTCGAGGGCGAGAACGTAACGAAGCCGCACGGCAATGTCGGTATCGTCTTCCAGAACGCGCTGCTGCTGCCCTGGCGCAACATCCTGTCCAACGTGATGCTGCCGATCGACATGAAGCGCCTCGCCCGCGACGAATATCTGCCGCGCGCCAAGGCGCTGTTGAAGATGGTCGGGCTGGAAGGGTTCGAGAGGAAGCTGCCCTGGCAGCTTTCCGGCGGCATGCAGCAGCGGGCCTCGATCTGCCGTGCGCTGGTGCACGATCCCAGGATCATGCTGATGGACGAGCCGTTCGGCGCGCTCGACGCACTGACGCGCGAGCGCATGAATGTCGAGCTGATGCGGATCCAGCGCGAGACCGGGAAGACCGTGCTCTTGATCACGCATTCGATTCCCGAAGCCGTGTTCCTCGCCGACCGTGTGCTTGTCATGACCGAGCGGCCCGGTGCAATCGCCGCGATCTACGACGTGCCGCTGCCGCGTCCGCGCTCGCTCGACGTGATGGCCGACCCTGTGTTTACGGAACTCGTGCAACGCATCCGCAAGCACTTCTTCTCGCAAGGTGCATTGGATTAGGCCTGGTGAGACTTCCGATCTTAACCGCGCGAAAGGTGCGCTCCCTCCCCCGCCTGCGGGGGAGGGCTGGGGAGAGGCTGCCTCTGCAACGGGATAATCCCCAAGAGGAGAGTACCCCCACCCGGCGCTGCGCGCCGACCTCTCCTGCGAGCAGGAGAGGCAAGTCGCCCCCGGCTACACCGATCTTGTCGAAATTACCTCGCGTTGCTGTAACACCATGTCCCCGCGCCTGAAGCTGCGTGACATCACCTTCTTCGAACGTGCCGTGCAGTTCGCGCGGCCGTTCCGCTTCGGCGCGATCACGATGAACGCGACGCCGCAGTTGTTCGTGCGGGTCGAGATCGAGGTCGACGGCAGAGGAGCCTCGGCCGGCGCCAGCGCAGAACTGCTGGTGCCGAAATGGTTCGACAAGCGGCCGGAACTGTCGCCGGCGCAGACCGTCGACGGCTTGCGCCGATCGCTGGAGATCGCGCGTGGGCTTTACCTGGCGCAGACGGGATTCCTGACGGCGTTCGATCTGCACGCCGAATGCATTGGCGCGCAGGTCGCGGCCTGTGCCAAGAACAACATCCCGCCCCTCGCGGCGGCCTTTGGTCCTGCGGAAATCGACAAGGCGATCCTTGATGCGCTGCTTCGGGCTGCGGAGACCAATTTCTTCGACGGAATGGCCGGCAATATCGCCGGCATCGATGTGCGGCTCTCGCCCGACCTGAAGGACGCGGATCTCACGACATTTCTCTCCGGCCGCAAGCCGCTGCCGCGCGTTGCGATCAGGCATACCGTCGGTCTCGATGATGCCATCGAAGGCGAGGGCGGCGTCGCCGACGCAGACGTGAACGCCGGTGCGAATTACTTCAAGCTGAAGCTGTCGGGCAATCCCGCCGGCGATGCGGCGCGGCTGGCGCGGATCGGCAAAGAGCTCGATAGGCTTGGTCGCCACTGCAAGGTGTCGCTCGATGCCAATGAGCAATATGCGGACCTTGCCGCACTGAAGGCGCTGATCAACCAGCTCGATCGCGAACCCGCATTGCGGTCGATCGCGTCGCGATTGCTCTATGTCGAGCAACCGATGCCGCGAGACACCACCAGGCAAGCGCCGCTCGGCTCGCTCGCCGCGCGCCGATTCATCATCGACGAGGCCGACGATTCCTACGATGCCTTTCCCGCGGCGCGCGCGCTTGGCTATCGCGGCATCTCCTCGAAATCCTGCAAGGGGCTCTACAAGTCCATCGTCAACGCGACGCGTGCAGCGAAATGGAGCGCGAGCGGAGAGAAATTCTTCGTCACCGGCGAGGACCTGACCTGCCAGGCCGGCCTTGCCGTGCAGCAAGATCTCGCGCTCGGCACCTTTATCGGCATCACCCATGCCGAGCGCAATGGTCATCACTATGTCGACGGCTTCGGCGAGGCGCCGGCCGCCGAAGCCGCGGCCTTCGCAGCCGCGCATCCCGATCTCTACGCCGATGCCGGGCAGGGCATCCGCCTCAGCATTCACAACGGCGATCTCCTGACGGGGTCGCTTCACTGCGTGGGCTTTGCGACCTCGGTCCATCCGGACTGGTCGGCGCTCCGCCCGCTCGAACGGCCAAGATCACTTCAGGAGTATCCGGCATGACCACCCAACGCCTCGGCCTCATCATGAACGGCGTCACCGGACGCATGGGGCTCAACCAGCATCTGGTCCGCTCGATCGTTGCGATCCGCGACCAGGGCGGCGTCCGCCTGAAGAACGGCGATCGCATTATGCCCGATCCGATCCTGGTCGGCCGCAGCGCGGAGAAGCTCGAGGCGCTCGCCAGGCGCTACAACATCACGCGCTGGACCACGGACCTCGACGCGGCGCTTGCCGACAAGAACGACACCATGTTCTTCGACGCCGCGACCACCCAGGCGCGGCCCGGCCTGCTGACCCAGGCCATCAATGCCGGCAAGCACGTCTATTGCGAGAAGCCGATCGCGACGAACTTCGAGGAAGCTCTGGAAGTCGTCAAGCTCGCCAATGCCAAGGGCGTCAGGCACGGCACCGTGCAGGACAAGCTGTTCCTGCCTGGTCTGAAGAAGATCGCCTTCCTGCGCGACAGCGGCTTCTTCGGCCGCATTCTCTCGGTGCGGGGCGAGTTCGGCTATTGGGTGTTCGAAGGGGGCTGGCAGGAGGCGCAGCGGCCGTCCTGGAACTACCGCAGCGAGGACGGTGGCGGCATCATTCTGGACATGGTCTGCCACTGGCGCTACGTGCTCGACAATCTCTTCGGCAACGTCCAGAGCGTGGTCTGCATCGGCAACACCGACATTCCCGAGCGCTTCGACGAGCAGGCCAAGGCGTACAAGGCGACCGCAGATGATTCCGCCTACGCGACGTTCCAGCTCGAGGGCGGTGTCATCGCTCACATCAACATGTCCTGGGTCACGCGCGTCTATCGCGACGACCTCGTCACCTTCCAGGTTGACGGCACTCACGGCTCGGCCGTCGCGGGCCTTACCGACTGCATGATCCAGGCGCGGCAGGCGACCCCGAGGCCGGTCTGGAATCCCGACGAGAAGCGGCTGCACGATTTCTACGGCGACTGGCAGAAGCTGCCTGATAACGTCATCTACGACAACGGCTTCAAAGAGCAGTGGGAAATGTTCATCCGCCACGTCTACGAGGATGCGCCCTACAAGTTCACGCTGCTCGAAGGAGCCAAGGGCGTGCAACTCGCCGAATGCGCGCTGAAGAGCTGGAAGGAGCGGCGCTGGATCGACGTCGCCCCGATCAAGGCCTGATATTCCGATGCCAGTAATTTCGTCATTGCGAGCGAAGCGAAGCAATTCAGGGTCTTTCCGCAGAGGCAGTCGCTGGATTGCTTCGCTTCACTCCCAATGACGGGGAGAGGTTCGAAACCATGAATAAGCCCGTCCAGCCGATATCGTCATTGTCGCTCAAGCTGCCGAAACCCGACCGCTCGATCGAGACCTACCGGTTAGCTGCCTCGCGCACTTTTCCCGCAAAGCTCGAGGGCCCGCTGAACCGCATCGCTTTCTCGGCCGTGCATACGGTGGCCGATCCCTTCGCCGACAACGATCCCTGGCTGTCGGTCGCCGTCGACTGGGACAAGACCATTGCCTTCCGCGAGCATATCTGGGACCTCGGCCTCGGCGTTGCCGAAGCCATGGATACCGCGCAGCGCGGCATGGGACTGGACTGGCCGACCTCGCTGGAGCTGATCACGCGTTCGGTCAGCGCCGCGAAACGCCGCAACGCGCTGGTGTTCTCCGGTGCCGGTACGGATCATCTCGCAGTCGAGGACGCCAGGAGCCTCGACGATGTGATCCGCGCCTATGAGGAGCAGATTTCGGCAGTCGAGAAGGTCGGCGGCCGCATCATCCTGATGGCGTCGCGTGCGCTGGCAAAGCTCGGCCGCAACGCTGACGACTACGCAAGGGTCTATGACCGTGTGCTGTCGCAGGTTCGCGAACCCGTGATCATCCACTGGCTTGGCGATATGTTCGATCCCGCGCTGACCGGTTATTGGGGCGCCAAGGATCTCGACAAGGCGATGGACACGGCTGTGGCCATCATCAATGGCAATGCGGCCAAGGTCGATGGCGTAAAAGTCTCGCTGCTCGACAAGCAGCGCGAGATCGACATGCGCCGTCGCCTCGACAAGCGCATCAAGATGTATACGGGCGACGACTTCAATTATGCGGAGCTGATCGCCGGCGACGGCGAAGGCTTTTCGCACGCGCTGCTCGGCATCTTCGATGCGATCGCGCCGGCGGCGTCCTACGCAATGTCGCGGCTGGCGGCCGGCGACGAGCCAGGTTTCCACGACGTGCTGGGGCCGACGGTGCCGCTGTCGCGTCACATCTTCAAGGCGCCGACGCGCTTCTACAAGACCGGCATCGTCTTCATGGCGTATCTCAACGGTCACCAGGATCACTTCACCATGGTCGGCGGCCAGGAGAGCACGCGCTCCACGCTGCATCTGGCGGAGCTGTTCCGGCTGGCCGACAAGGCCGGCCTGCTCGCCAATCCTGACCTCGCGACGCAGCGGATGAAGACGGTGCTCGCCAGCCATGGTGTCGAATCCTGATGCGCGATTTTTCGTCCGACCATCGCTGGCTTTCACTGAATACGGCGACAGTGCGCAAGCAGGGCGATCTCGTCGAGATCATCGATGCCTGCGCACGTCACGGCATCCGCGCCATCGATCCCTGGCGCGACCAGGTTGCCGCCGTCGGTCTGGAGCGTGCCGCGCGCGCGGTGCGCGATGCGGGCCTCGATCTTTCGGGCTATTGCCGCGGCGGCATGCTCACCTCGGACGCCTCGCGCCGCACGGAAGTGCGCGACGACAACAGGCGCTGCGTCGATGAAGCCAAGGCGCTGGGCGCGCCCTGCATTGTGGTCGTGGTCGGCGGCCTGCCGCAATATTCACGCCCGGGCAGCGAGGCGTCGAAGGATATTGTGGCCGCACGTGGGCAGGTCGAGGAAGCTCTCGCCGAGCTGCTCGACTATGCCAAGCAGGCAAATCTTCCGCTGGCGATCGAGCCGCTGCATCCGGCTTACGCCGCCGACCGCGCTTGCGTGAACACCACGAAGCAGGCGCTCGACATCTGCGACCGGCTCGACCCCGATCGCACCGGTATGCTCGGCGTCGCGCTCGACGTCTATCATATCTGGTGGGATCCGGAGCTGATGGGCCAGATCGCCCGCGTCGGCAAGGACCGCTTGCTCGCGTTCCATGTCTGCGACTGGCTGGTGCCGACCAAGGACATCCTCAACGACCGCGGCATGATGGGCGACGGCGTCATCGACATCAAATCCGCGCGCGCCGCCGTGGAGGCGCAGGGCTTTGCCGGCTATTCGGAGATCGAAATCTTTTCGAATGACTGGTGGGGAAAGCCGATGGATGAGGTGCTGCGCACCTGTATCGAACGTCACAAGACCGTGGTCTAAATTCCGCGCGCTGCCCTCGCGGGCCTGCGACCCAGTTGCGGCGAGTTGAAGCGACCCTTCGGCTTGCCGGCGGCCGGACGCGAGGATTGTCATGTCTCGGCGGACGGGAGGCTATCTCGTATACGGCGCCGAAGCGGTTAGCTCGTGCGGTGCACCGAACTGGTGGGAGTACCACCAATGATGAGGTGGACAGCCATCAGCTTTCGGGCGGAATATCGTCGTCCCGATGCCGCACCTCGCCACACTCTGTGCCGGATCGGATGCGGTAATCACGGCACGCGCGCCCGGCGCGCGCGCCTTGGCATCAACGATCAGCAGGCGCGGCGGATGTACCCGGGCCTGTTGATCTTGAATGGCCCCGACGTGCAATCGTCGGGGCCATTGTTGTGATCGGCTTGTCGGCCCGGTCCGGTGCAGCGTCCATCCAAGGCCGTTTCGGGCCGGCCATTCTCTGAAAAGTCAGACGATTGCGCTATCATCGATCACCGGCAAACATCGGACTATCAGTCGTCGATCCGACCTGCGAAACTGCGAGAACACAAATGCGCCTGTTAACGAGCAAGCGCAAAGGGAGGTTCGCAGTGGAAAGAGTGAAACGGTTGCGTGCAATGGGCTCACTGTGCCGCCAACAGGCCGCGTACAACAGCATGAACAAATGGAAGCTGCTCGCAGAAGCAGAATATTGGGATCATCTGGCTGAGCTTGAGTTGTCTGCTCACTTCCAACAATGCAACGCCTCTGGTTCGAATGAGATAGAACGGCCTCAAGCGATCGCAAACGCGAATGACGCTCGAGGGGAAACGAACTCCGCCGCGTGAGATTCGGCATGAGCCGCGAAACAATGTGCCGCTGCCCTCACGGGCCTGCAACCTGCTGCAGCGTGTTGAAGCGCGCCTTCTGTTCGCTGCTCAGCGTGGCATAGAACTCGTCCAGCGCGGGCTCGACCAGGTTGGCGGCCGTCAGCATGGCCTCGAGCCGGTGCTGCATCGCTTCGAGCCGCCCGACCGGCGTCAGCGGTCTATCGTTCGGGCAGGCCGCCTGCAGGGCCTCAACGCCCTTGGCTGTCGCTTCACTGAGGCGATCGAGCGCGTCCTTCTGCTTTCCGGCGGGATGGAGCACAGCCTCGATCCTTTGGATCGGCAATTGGGTCAGGCCGGATTTCGGATCACCACAGTTCTCGGCGTTGGCTTGCTGCTGCTGCGCGCCGTCGCCGACATTGGGGCCGAGCGCGTTGAAGCGCGCCTGCTGCTCGTCGCTGAGCGAGTTGTAGAAATTCTCCAGTGCCGGTCGCACGATCTTGACCGCTTCCAGCGTCGCGCTGATGCGGTTCATCATGGCCCGCAACCGGCCAGGCGGCGTCAACGCATAGGTCTCTGAACAGGAGTTTTTGAATACGTCGGCAGCCTTGGCCGCCGCCGCCTTCAATTCGTCGAGCAGCGCGCGTTGCTCCGGCGTCGGCTGCACAGCCCTCTCGATATCGCCAAGCGGCCAGGCGGTGACGCCCTTGTCCGGGGTGCCACACATCTGCTGTAGGGTTTGCGGGTTCACGCTGGCGCGCGCATGCGCGCGGCGACTGCCGCCGGATTGCGGATAGTCATAAGAGTTGGTGCTGGCATAGGCGGAATAGGGGCTGTCGCCACCCCAGAACACGGTATCGACGAAGTCGTCATACGCGTACGCCCAGTAGTCAGGCTCGTAAGCATAGGACCAGAATGTGTAATCGAAAATGTCGGAATAGGCGTAAGGCCAGAACACGGGCCCGAGCCACGCCACGAACACCGCGGGATGGCGGTGTCGCCAGGCTTGCCGGGGAGCCCAGCCGTTCTCGCGGGTGGTGAGCGCAGCCTGGGTTTGTGCATTCGCCTGCTGACCGAGGTGCTCGGCAAATCGCCCGCGCTCAGCCGCCTGCCCGGCCGCGGAAGCGGCGGCTCGCCCGACTGTGGCCGGCTCAGGGCCCAGCCGCTGCAACCGCGCCTGATCGCGCTGTTGCATGCTCTGCTCGCGTTGGAGCAGGCGGTTCTGCGTCTGCAGCATCCGCCCCTGTGCACGTTGCGCCCGCGCGCCTTCCGGCTTTTGCGATTGCAATTGCTGCACGCGCTGTTGCAGCCGGTCGATACGGCTCTGCCGTTCCGCGCTTTGGCGTGTGAGCATCTCGCGCTGCCGCTGCTGCGCGACTTGCTGTCGCTGCTCGGTCTGCTGCTGATGCTGTTGCGCGCGCTGTTCCGTCTGCTCCTGCCGCGACGGCCGTGCGCTCACCGCGGGTGCCGCGTTCGGGTGTGAGGGGGCGGCGATATGCGGCATCGGTCGCGAGGCCGTGGCCGGACGTTGCGGCGCTGCCGGCGCCCGGTGGAATTCGGGCCGCGGCGCCGCTAAGTGCGGGGCAGCCCGCGGCGGCGGGGCAGCGAAGTGTGGGGCCGGACGGGGCGGCGGTGCAGCAAAGTGTGGGGTCGGACGCGGTGGCGGTGCGGCAAAGTGCGGCGCCGGATGCGGCGCCATCGCCGGTGGATGGAACGCGGGCGCGGCGGGACGGGCCATGGCCGGCGGCGCCGCCGGACGAGCCATCGCAGGTGGCGCGGCTGGACGCGCAGCCGGTGCCGGTGGTCCCCCCCTTCCATGGTGGTCTTGGGCGGACGCGCTGACGCTTGCCGCGATCATAGCACCAACCAAAAACGCCGAAAGGCACACGCCACGCGGAAGCATGATTGTCGCTCCCAGCTCGTAATCGCCCACAACTTTCAACGCGCAGATGGCGGATTGGTTCGTTGTTGATTGTCGCCCTGCGATCTTCCGACGCAGGCAGTCTCACGCGAAATCCTGCGTCAGGTCGTTGCGAAATGCTCCAGGGCCCAGTCGACCTGGTCAGTGGTGATCACCATCGGCGGTGCGATGTAGATGCCGTCGCTGGCCGGCTCAAACCGGAATGGTGCGCCCTCCATAGATGGCCCCTACGCGACGATCACACGATTGCGACCTTCATGTTTTGCGCGATAGAGCCGCTGATCGGCGACGCTCAGGATTCCGTCAACCGTGTCTCCATCGCGCCCGAACTCCGACACTCCAACACTGATGGTGACGCCGACCGACGGCTGGGCGCCGACGTCGAATGCAGTGCCTTCAATGGCCGATCGCAGGCGCTCCGCGACAACGCAAGCCGCGTCGAGGGTCGCCCCCGGCAGCAACACCATGAACTCTTCACCGCCGACGCGCGCGACGGAGTCGTAGGGGCGGATCGCCTCCAGACACTTGCGCACGAATACGCGGAGGACCTCATCGCCGACGCTGTGACCACGCGAGTCATTGATATCCTTGAAATGGTCGAGGTCGAGCGACAGCAGGGATAGTGGAGCACCGCTTCGCCTGGCCCGCGCGATCTCGGCGCCGATATGTTCGATGAAGTGGCGCCGATTTCCGGCACCGGTCAGCGGGTCGGTGGCAGCCAGGCGTTCCAGCCTTTGATTGCTCAGCTGCACCTGCTGTAGGGCCCTTTGAGTGTCTGCCATCGACGCGGCCAGGCGGGCCGCCATTTCTTCCTGGCTATAGATAGTCGAGAATGATTGCGTCGTTCGGAAAGCCTGGACAACGCCATAGCTGAGCAGGAAGAAGCCGCCAGCAAAGATCGCGTGGGCGAGCCACCACATATGATTCCACGGCGCCGCCAGAATGAACGCGAGCGACGATAGCGCAAACCACGCGACCGAAATGCCGAAAATGAGCATGAGCGGCGAGTGAATCCGTCGCATGAGCAGGACCGCGACGTTCAGTGCGTTGAACACCAGTGCGCCGCCCTCCATGGACAAGCGGACCACCGGGTGTCCGGCAAAGGGGGAGTAGGCGATCAGAGCGACGGCTATGTCCATCGTCAGGAACAGGCCAATCCAAATCAGCCATGCGCGCGCGTCCGAACGCTTCTCGACCTTGTCCGACGGCTGGTTGTAGCTGAGCAGCCCAACGAAAAGCAGAATCGACATCGCGAGACGCGACGCCGGTCCATAGAGCAGAAACAGCCATATATTTCGGTGTGCCATCCCGGTGAAGGCGCCGTGCGGCGCATAGATCAGCACGAAGCCGAGAAAACCCAGGGTCATCCAACGCAACAGAGGTTCGCCTGAAGACCGGTAGCAACGCCATGTCACGTAGGTGACGAACAGCCCTTCGAGGGTGGCGACGGCAATCGCGAATTCGTGGAACAGATGATTTTCGAATTTTAGCGTGGGATCCTGCTGGAAATAGAGGTAGGCGATGAACAGGGCAGGCATCAGGGCGAAGGCGATGAGGAGAAGGCTCGTATACGCCTGTGTGGCCAGCCGGAGCGCGTTGGGCGGCTCGGATACCGCAAGATCGGTGCTCATATGCATCTACCGTCTCCCATGGTGATACCTGCAGTCGTTTGATGGACTGTCGGTGGCTCGCCGGCCGCGAGAGCGCGGTCAAACCGGGACGATGTTCGGGAGTCGCACAGCCGGCCGAGGAAGATCTATAGCGTCAACGTTAACACGCCTTGACCGTTAGTTCCAGAACTTACAACCTTCGCGGGAGTCCGGTAGCGATCACCGATAGCACGGCTCCTGGTTGAGGCGTGCCGATGGAGGCGGCAACGCTTTTGCCAGAACGACCATGCAATCCGGCCAAGCCTTTACCGTCGCGGCTTTGCGAAGCGTCAATCGAGTTCCGACGATCGGCGCACGAGCGCACAACATGTGGTATTAAGCTGAGATCTATGCTACCTTTAAGAACATCACTGGAACAGCCGGCGTCGGCAAAGGTTCGACTGTGATGAAGTCAACGCCACGATCGCGCGTACTGCACGCCGTTTGGTTCGATTGGCGTAGCTCCGCCGCAAGGGATTTCATGGCTCTCTTTGGCGGCGTCGTTCTCGCTTCGATCTTGGCGCATGTCTATGAGCTTGGTCCTCGTCTGTTTCAGCTAGGCCTGGGCTATGCGGATTCGGCACCCGACGACATCGTTTTCATCATTTTCGTCGCGTTCTTCCTGTGCCTTGCGCTGACAATCTTCAGTGTTCGCCGCTATCGGGAGCTCGTCTGCGAAACCAAAGCACGAGCCACTGCTGAAGGAGAGGCGCGCGATCTGGCGCGACACGATCCGTTGACCGGGCTGCCTAACCGCCGCCTGTTCGATGAAAAACTCGACGCGTGCCTCAGCCGCGCCAGCGACACGCACCGGGTGGCCGTTCTGATGCTTGGCCTTGATGGCTTCAAGAGGATCAAGGACACGCATGGCCACGCAGGAGGGGACAAGGCATTGTGCGAATTTGCCAACAGGGTCGCCGACATCTTGCGCAAGGATGGCGTGCTGGCGAGGATCGGGGAGGACGAATTCGGGATTGTCCTGCCAGACATCAGCTCCCTCGACGTTCCCACCAATCTGGCGCGCCGTATTGTGGCGTCCGCCGCCGACACTTTCGCGATCGAGACCGGGGCAGCCGAGCTTGGCGTTGGAATTGGCATCGCCATCGCTCCGACTAACGGGGTCAATCTCCGCGAATTGGTCCGGCGCGCAGATCGTGCACTTTATCGCGCACAAGGCGGTGGCAGGCCGTGTGTTCGCTTTTTCGAACCAGAGATGGACATGCATGTCGAGCGGCGCATCCAGATCGAGCGAGAGCTTCGCAGCGCCATCACGGCGGATATTATCGAACCGCACTACCAGCCGCTGGTTTCGCTCAAAGGTAATTGCATCATCGGGTTCGAGGCCCTGGCGCGCTGGGAAAACAGGACGTTGGGGCGTATTCCACCAGACGTGTTCATTCCGATTGCAGAGGAAACGGGCCTCATCAACGCGCTTGGAGATCAGCTTTTTCGCCGCGCCTGTTTCGATGCCAATGCGTGGCCGGAGGCGTTTATGCTTGCCTTCAATATCTCGCCCATTCAATTGCGTGATCCCGCGCTTGGACAGCGCATTTTATCGATCCTTGGGCAAACCGGGCTCAGTCCGCGCCGCCTGGAAATTGAAATTACCGAGAGCGCGTTCGTGGAAAAAACCGGGGTTGCGAAGGCTGTGATTGATGAACTCCGTCAAGCCGGTGTCCGCATCGCGCTCGATGACTTCGGAACAGGTTATGCGACGCTTAGCCAGCTGCTTTCGTTTCGCCTCGACAAGATCAAGATAGATCGCAGTTTCGTGTCGCATCTCGACGACAGTACCGACAGCCGGGTGATCGTTCGTGCTATCCTTGGCCTTGCAAAAGGATTTGGCTTGACGACCACGGCCGAGGGCGTCGAAGACGCAGGCCAACTGGCCTATCTGTTGGCCAATGGCTGCACAGAAGGACAAGGCTACCTGTTCAGTGATGCCGTCCCGGCCGCCGGTGTCCCCGCGCTGCTTGATCGCGAATTCGGCCGCACGGCGGTTGCTGAAGATGGCCCAAGAAGTCTGCATGCGTGAGCCGATGTGCTGACGCGGTTCGTCATGGCGCGCAGGCGGCCGCGTGGCGTCAGCCCATAGGAAGCAAACGCGCAGGTGGCGAAGTCGTTGGTTTGTTGATTGCCGCCGCCTTGCGGTGTTCCGACGCAAGCAGCCTCACGAGAAATCCTGCGTCAGGGTGGAGGCGAACCGCTCCAGGGCCCAGTCGACCTGGTCGCTGGTGATCACCAGCGGCGGCGCGATGCGGATCGTATGCCCATGGGTATCCTTGGCGAGGATGCCCTTGGCCTGGAGCGCCTCGCAGTAGCGCCGTGCGCGCCCGGCCTCGGGATGCAGCTCGACCGCCAGCATCAAGCCGCGCCCGCGGACCTCGCGGATCGTGTTGGCGCGGATGTCTTTCAGGCCTTCCAGAAAGCGTGCGCCCTGCGTCGCCGCGTTCTCGATCATGCCTTCCTCGACCAGCACGCGCATGGCGGCGCGCGCCACCGCGCAGGCAAGTGGGTTGCCGCCGAAGGTTGAGCCGTGCTGCCCGGGCCTCAGCGTGCCGAGCACTTCGTTGTTCGAGAGCACGGCCGAGACGGGATAGAAGCCGCCGGACAGCGCCTTGCCGAGCAGCGTTACGTCCGCCTCGATTCCCTCGTGCTGCTCGGCCAGCAGCTTGCCGGTACGGCCAAGCCCGGTCTGGATCTCGTCGAGCACAAGCATCACGTTGTTGGTGCTGCAGAGCTGGCGCACATTCGGAAAGTAGCCGGCCGGGGGAATGATGACACCGGCCTCGCCCTGGATCGGCTCGACCAGAAAGGCGACGGTGTTGGGCGTGATCGCCGCCGCGAGGGCAGCGGCGTCGCCGAACGGGATGATCTTGAAGCCCGGCGCGAACGGCCCGAAGTGCTTGCGGGTCTCAGGGTCGGTCGAAAAGCCGACGATGCCCAGCGTACGTCCGTGGAAGTTGTCGGCACAGACGATGATCTCGGCCTGGCCGTCCGGCACGCCCTTCACCTCATAGCCCCATTTGCGGACCGACTTGATCGCGCTTTCGACCGCCTCGGCGCCGCTGTTCATCGGCAGCACCTTGTGGGAGCCGGTGAGCGCCGCGATCTCTTCGTAGAAGGGGGCGAGCTGGTCGTTGTGGAACGCGCGCGAGGTGAGCGTCAGCCGCTGTGCCTGCTCCACCATCGCCGCCAAGATCCTGGGGTGGCAGTGGCCCTGGCTGACTGCGGAATAGGCGGAGAGGCAATCGAGATAACGGTTGCCTTCGCTGTCCCAGACCCAGACACCTTCGCCACGCGAGAGGACGACCCCGATCGGTTCGTAATTGTGGGTGCCGAGGCGCCGTTCCGTTGCGAGGACATCAATGACCGACGCGCTCATCTTCGTCACTCCATTGCTGGGCGCCGGCGTTGACCGACTGCGCCGGCCGCACTCAATCGATGTGGGTATCGGCCTGCCCGCCCGGAAGTCTTCGGACCGGCGATATTCGTCGACCTTCGATCTGATCCGCAGGATCGTCGTCAGCGCAATTGATCGATGCTCATGACGCCTCAGCCGATCGAGCAGGGGACGCTCAGGAAGCCGCGAAACCGCACCCGGCCGCCGCGCACCGGCTGCCCGCTCACGGCGTAGTCGGGGAAACGCGCCAGGAAACGCGAGATCGCGATCGCGCCTTCGAGCCGCGCCAACGCCATGCCGGCGCATTGATGCGCGCCGGTGGCGAACGCAAGATGCCGGTTCGGCGTGCGCGCGACGTCAAAGCGTTCAGGGTCGGGAAATTGCGCCGGGTCGCGGTTGGCAGCTCCAATGCACAGTGTCACCGACGTGCCCGCTTCGAGCATGACGCCGCCGAGCTCGACAGGTTCGGTCGTCATGCGGTTGCCGAGCTGGTTCGAGCTTTCGTAGCGCAGGATCTCCTCGACAGCAGTTTTGATCAGATCCGGATTGTCGATCAACCGTACCCTCTGGTCAGGATTCCGATGCAGCGCGACGAGGCCGTTGCCGATCAGATTGGTCGTGGTCTCGTGGCCGGCATTGAGCAGGAAGATGCAATTGTGGAGCAGCTCCTTCTCGGTCAGCCGCTCGCCGTTCTCCTCGCCCTGGATCAGGCGGGTCAGCACGTCGCGATCAGGGTTGCCCGGCTTCTGCCGCCGGCGCGCGACCAGTGTTTCGAGATAAGCCAGGAAATCCGTCACAGCCCTGTTGCCGCGCGTGGCGGCCTCGATCGATACGACAGGCTCGAGTGCGCCAAGGATCGCCAGCGACCAATCGCGCAGCGGCGCACGCTCGTCGTGGGGAACGTCGAGCAAATTGCCGATGACCTCGATCGGAATCGAGGCGGCAAAATCCTCGATCAGCTCGCAAGCCCCCTTGGCGGCGATGGCGTCGAGCAGGCCGTCGACCAGCTTGACGATATCGCCCTCCATCCCTGCGATCGCGCGCGGCGACAGCGCGCCCATGATCAGGCGCCGCACGCGGGTGTGCGCCGGCGGGTCGTTGAAAACGAGGCTCGTAGTGTGGTGCTCGTACAGCGGGGTGTGGCCATATTTCGGCGCGAACTCGCGCTTCTTGTCCGAGCTGAACGACTTTGTGTTCTTGTAGGTGGTGACGAGGTCGTCGTAGCGCGTCAGGAATACGGTGCCGCTCGCGAGCCGCTTGACCGGCTCGTTCTCCCGCAGTGCACGATAGGTCGGATAGGGATCGTCGTAGAATTCGCTCGTCAGCTTCGCCAGATCGAAATTGGCCGCCAATTCGTTCGCATCTGCGTTCATGCGCCATACTCACCTGATGACACCGATATGCTGTTTTCGCTTTTTCGAGCTCTGCTGACCACCGTCTACGGTCATGTGGTGATTAGCAAGTCGACCGGCGGCGGCAATCGCATGGCACTCTGTCGCTGATTCCGATCCTGCGGTTGTGGCGACCTCGGCTCCAAGCCAATCCGAGGCCGACCGTCGATTTGGCTAACTGGGGGCGCCCCGCCGCGGTAACCTGTGACCGATTTCCGATGGATTCTCACGCACTTAGGTTGCGACGCAGCAATTTGCTTGACTTTGGCGTGGGTGAGTGATTACTCACTAGCATGAGCTCATTGCGTATGACGAGCGACCTGAGGCGTCAATTGATCCTCGGAGCCGCGAAACGCTGCTTTGCACGACACGGCTATAACGGCACCACGACGAAGAGCGTGGCGGCCGCTGCTGCCATTTCCGAGGCGTTGCTGTTCAAGCATTTTCCGTCCAAGGCGGCGCTCTATGCCGAAATCCTCAGCGACGAGTGCGAGGCGGACCCGGCGTTGACCGAACTGCTCGAGCGCGAGCCGTCGACGGCCACCTTGGTCGAGCTGATCCGCGGCATGGTCGAGCACTTCGTGCAGATCGCCGACGGTCCCGACCAGGAAGAGGCCCAGCGCCTGCGACTGATGGCCACTAGTCATCTGGATGATGGCGAATTCGCGCGTTTGCTATATGCCAAGATCGAGACGCTGATCGGAGCGGTCTTCGTCGCCTCGCTCGAACGCGCGGTCGAGGCCGGCGATGCGCGGGCTTGTGGGAGCAAGCCGCTCAACCTGTTCTGGTTTGCGCATCATACGGTGATGACCGCTGCGCTAACCAGGCTGCCCTCCGTGCCCTGCCTCGCTTATGGCCGGGCGAACGATCTGGAGCGGCAGCTTTGTGAGTTTCTCTTGAGGGGCATCGGAATTAACGACGCCGCAATTGCTTTGCATCTCGGCCACGATCAGGCCGCGGATGCCGGCAAGAGGGCGATTGCAGAAAGCGCATGACAATGAACATCGTGGCCGAACACAAGATTTCGGGCGAACCGATCGACAGCAAGGCTCCCAAGCGTCCGGTCCGGCCGGTGCTCTGGTTCATCATCGTCGGCACGCTCCTCGGCGCGCTGGTCGGCGGTCTCGTCTGGTTCAACTATTTCCGGGGCCAGATGATCAAGCAGTTCTTCGCCAACAACAAGCCGCCCCCGACCTTGGTTAGCGCGGCCGACGCGAAGTCCGAAGTGGTACCGAACCTGCTCACCGCAGTCGGCAGCCTCGTTGCCGTGCACCAGGTCGACGTCAGCGCCGACGTCAACGGACGTGTCACCGAGATCAAGTTCGAGCCGGGCACCCATGTCGAGGCCGGGACGCCGCTGGTTCAACTGTTCGATGGACCGGACCAGGGCGACCTCGCCAACTACAAGGCGCAGGCAACGGTCGCGCAGCTTTCGCTCGATCGCGCCAAGCAGCTGGCATCGCGCCAGTTCGGTCCGCAGGCGACCGTCGACTCCGCGCAAGCCGCCTATGACCAGGCGCTGGCCGGCATCGCCAAGACCGAAGCGCTGATCTCGCAGAAGCTGGTGCGCGCGCCGTTCTCCGGCGATCTCGGCGTCCGCAAGGTCGAGGTTGGACAATATCTCACAGCCGGCACCGCGATCGTCTCGCTGACCGATCTCTCGGAGCTGTGGGCGAATTTCACCGTGACGGAAAAGGACTCGGCCAATTTGAAGGTCGGACAAGTGGTCCGGCTGAAGGTGGACGCCTATCCGGGCCGCACCTTCGACGGCAAGATCACCACGATCGAGCCGCAGATCGCGACCGACACCCGCAATATCCGTGTGCAGGCGACCATCGCCAACCCGGAGAAGATCCTGAAGCCGGGCATGTTCGTGAGCACCACGGTGGTAATGCCGGACAAGCCGGCCGTGACCACCGTGCCGGAGACGGCGGTCGACTACACGCTGTACGGCGACTCGGTGTTCGTAATCGCCGAGAAGAAGGGTGACGATGGCAAAACCAGCCTGAGCGCGGTGCGAACTTTCGTGCAGACCGGCAACCGGGTCGACGGCCGCGTCGAGATCATCAAGGGCCTGAAGCCGGGCGACAAGGTCGTCGCCGTCGGTCAGCTCAAGCTGCAGTCGGGCGCCGCTGTTGCGATTTCGACCGACCCGGCTCCTCCGATCCCCGCGCAGCCGCCGCGTTACTGACAAGACACGCACGTGATCGGGCCTGGCCGGATCACGTCTCTTGAGACATAGAAATCGAGATCGCCGCGATGGCCTTTACTGATATTTTCATCAAGCGCCCGGTTCTGTCGGTCGTTGTCAGCCTGCTGATCCTGCTGATCGGCCTGCGCGCGGCGATGGTGCTGCCGATCCGGCAATATCCGAAGCTGTCGAACACGGTCATCAACATCACGACCGTTTATCCCGGCGCGTCCGCGGACCTGATCCAGGGCTTCATCACGACACCGATCGAGCAGGCGGTCGCCTCGGCCGAAGGCGTGGATTACATCACCTCGTCCTCGGTGCTCGGCACCTCGACGATCCAGGTCTACATCAAGCTGAACTTCGATCCGAACCAGGCGCTCACCGAGGTGCTGGCGAAGACGAACTCGGTCAAATACCTGATCCCGAAGGAATCCAACGACCCGATCGTCACCAAGACGACGGGGCAGACCACGGCCGTGATGTATCTGGGCTTCTCGTCCGACGAGTTGTCGGGCTCGGCAATCTCCGACTATCTGACGCGCGTGGTGCAGCCCGTGTTGTCCACCGTCGACGGTGTTGCGTCGGCCGACATCCTGGGCGGCCAGACCTTTGCGATGCGGCTTTGGCTTGATCCGGTGAAGATGGCCGGCCGCAACGTGTCGCCGGCAGACGTTGCCTCCGCGATCACCGCCAACAACTTCCAGTCCGCCGCGGGGCAGACCAAGGGCTATCTCATCGTCTCGAATGTCTCGACGAACACGGGCCTGACCGACGTCAACCAGTTCAAGAAGATGATCGTCAAAGCCAAGGACGGCGGGTTCGTGCGGATGGAGGACATCGCCACCGTCGAGCTTGCGGCTCAGAGCACGGACGCGAGCGTCGCCTTCAACGGCGAGCACGCGATCTTCATCGGCGTGCAGGCAACGCCGCAGGGTAACCCGCTGACGCTGGTCAAGGGCGTCCGGGCGCTGTTCCCGGAACTCGAGCGCAATCTGCCCCCGTCGATGAAGATGAAGGTCGCCTATGACTCGACCAAGTTCATCCAATCCTCGATCGACGAGGTGGAGAAGACGCTGGGTGAAGCCGTCATCATCGTGATCGTGGTGATCTTCCTGTTCCTGGCCTCGCTGCGATCGGTCATTATCCCTGTCGTCACAATCCCGCTGTCGATGATCGGCGTCTGTACCCTGATGCTGGCGTTGGGCTTCAGCTTCAACCTGCTGACCTTGCTGGCGATGGTGCTCGCGATCGGTCTCGTGGTCGACGATGCCATCGTGGTGGTGGAGAACATCCACCGCCATCTGGAGGAGGGGAAGACACCGGTTCAGGCTTCGCTGCAAGGCGCACGCGAGATCGTCGGCCCCGTCATCTCGATGACCATCACGCTCGCGGCGGTGTATGCCCCGATCGGCTTCCTCGGCGGCCTCACCGGTTCGCTGTTCCGCGAATTCGCCTTCACGCTCGCGGGCTCGGTGATCGTGTCGGGGCGTGATCGCGCTGACGCTGTCCCCGATGATGTGCTCGGTGCTGCTGAAGAACACGGAAGAAAGCCGGTTCGCCAAACTGGTGAACAGGGTATTTGGCGCCGTGACGCGATGGTACGGGCGGAGGCTCGACCGCTCGCTCGACTACAAGGCCATCACCGGCCTGTTCGCGATCACGATCCTCGGGCTCGTCGGCTTCCTCTATATGCACACCTCGAAAGAGCTTGCGCCGGAGGAAGACCAGGGCATCGTGTTCGCGGTGACCAAGGCGCCGAAATACGCCAACATCGACTATGTCGATTTCTACGGCGACAAGCTCGACAAGGAGTTCCAGAAATTCCCCGAAACCGACCTGCGCTTCGTGCTGAACGGCATCAACGGTCCGCAGGGCGGCATCGCGGGCATGCTGCTCAAGCCGTGGGACGAGCGCAAGCGCTCGTCGATCGCGCTGAAGCCGCTGGTCCAGGCCGAACTTTCCAAGATTGAAGGCGTGCAGGCGTTCGCATTCAACCTGCCGCCGCTGCCGGGCGGACCGGGCGGTCTGCCGGTACAGATGGTCATCAGCTCCACCGCGGGCTTCCAGACCGTCTACGAGCAGATGGAGAAGCTGAAGGACGCCGCGCGCAAGAGCGGCATGTTCATCGTCTCCGACAGTGACCTTGCCTACAACCAGCCGAACGTCGACGTCACGATCGACCGCACCAAGGCGCAGGACCTCGGCATCAACATGCAGAATCTCGGCTCCACGCTCGCGGTTCTGCTCGGCGGCAACTACATCAACCGATTCAATCTCCAGGGCCGTTCGTACCAGGTGATTCCGCAGGTGCCGCGCAGCGAGCGCCTGTCGCCTGAATCGCTCGGCGACTACTATGTGACGACCAACACCGGGCAGCAGCTCCCGCTGTCGACCGTGGTTTCGATCAAGACCAAGACCGACCCGAACTCGCTGACGCACTACAATCAGCTCAATTCGGCGACCTTCTCGGCCGTGCCGATGCCCGGCGTGACGGTTGGTGCTGCGGTGGATTTCCTCGAAGGTGAGGCCAAGAAGCTGCCGCAGGGATTCAGCCACGACTATCTCGCGGATTCCAGGCAGTATGTGCAGGAAGGCAACCAGCTCGCGATCACGTTCGGTTTCGCGCTGATCATCATCTTCCTGGTGCTGGCGGCGCAATTCGAGAGCCTGCGTGACCCGTTCGTGATCATGATCTCGGTGCCGATGGCGATTGTCGGCGCGCTGATCCCGCTGTTCTTCGGCGTGGCCACCATGAACATCTACACCCAGGTCGGTCTGCTCACGCTGGTCGGCCTGATCACCAAGCACGGCATTCTGATGGTGGAGTTCGCCAACGAGCTCCAGGTCAACGAACGGCTCGACCGCCGCTCGGCCATCGAGATGTCGGCCCGCATCCGTCTGCGGCCGATCCTGATGACGACGGCGGCGATGGTCACCGGCCTGATCCCGCTGCTGACCGCATCGGGCGCAGGAGCGGCCAGCCGCTTCTCGATCGGCCTCGTGGTCGTGGCCGGCATGTCGATCGGCACGCTGTTCACCCTGTTCGTGCTGCCCGCCGTTTATGTCGTGCTGGCGACCGACCATCGTGCGGCGGCAGATTCCGAGCGCAACAAGCAGGTCAACGAGCTCGACCTCGACGCCAAGGCGCTGCGCCCGACCTGACCCAAGGCTTTGAGCGAAGCTGCCGGCGATCGATGAATTCGACGAGTTCGCCCGCGGCGGCGGGCTCATCTCGTTCGGCGCCGACTTCTCGGAATCCTTCGAGCGGACCGGCGCGCTGGCGGGCCGCATATTCAATGGGGCAGACCCCAGGATGTGCCGTTCGAGCTGCCGACCCGCTATGCCCTGGCGATCGATCTCAAGACGGCGAAGGCGACCGGCTTGAAATTCCGCCCACCTTGCTGGCAATTGCCGACTGGGTCATTGAATAGCCTTGTGCGCTGCACCGAGAGACAAGCTCCGGCCTTCTTGCTAGGCTTGGGGGAATGAGCATTTCCGTCCATCCCGATACCCCGCAAACCAGGACCTTGCCGAGTGCGGCCGAGGGCGGCGTCGCGTCCGGCGAGGCGGGGCCTGGGATCAAGACCCGGCTGTTCACCAAATATGTCGCGCTGTTCGTGGCCGTGGTCGCCATTGCCCTGCTGGCGAACGGGCTGTTCGAGGTCTTGTTCTACTACCGGGAGCACAAGGCCGCGCTGATCCGGGTCCAGCACGAGCAGGCCGAGGCGGCCGCCGCGAAGATCAGCCAGTTCGTCAAAGAGATCGAGAGCCAGCTGGGCTGGACCACGCAACTGCCGTGGTCGGTGAGCCACCAGCCGGACAAAAGCGACCAAGCCTCGATCGAGCCGCGCCGGTTCGACGCGCTGCGGTTGCTGCGTCAGGTGCCTGCGATCACCGAACTCGCCCAGGTCGACTCGACCGGCCGAGAGCGCCTTCGTGTCTCGCGGCTGGCGATGGATGCGATCGACAGCGGCATCGACCTGTCGGACGATCCCAAATTTACGCAGGCGATTGCGCACAAGGTCTATTACGGGCCGGTGTATTTCCGCCGCGAGTCGGAACCTTACATGACACTGGCGCTGGCCGGCGCGAGAAAGGACGCCGGCGTCAGTATCGCGGAGGTCAACCTGAAGCTCATCTGGGATGTCGTCTCCCAGATCAAGGTCGGCCAGCACGGGCACGCCTATGTGGTCGGCCCAGAGGGCCGCCTGATCGCGCATCCCGATATCAGCCTTGTCTTGCGCAATACCGACCTGTCAGGCCTGGCGCAGGTGCGTGCGGCGCTCGCCGGCGGCGGTGCCATGCCGGACTCCTTGCAGGAAGCGACCAACATCCAGGGACAGAAGGTTCTGACGGCGTCCGCGCCGATTGCCCCGCTCGGCTGGACCATGTTCGTCGAGCTGCCGGTCGAGGAAGCCTACGCGACCCTCTATGCCTCGCTGGAACGGCTTGCGATCGTGCTGCTCGCAGCTTCGATCTTCGCGGTGCTCGCCGGAGTATTCCTCGCGCGCCGCATGGTCGGTCCGATCCAGGCACTGCGCAGCGGCGCGGTGCGCATCGGCAGCGGCGATTTCGCCCAACGCATCGCGATCAAGACCGGCGACGAGCTGGAGGAGCTCGCGGACCAGTTCAACCACATGGGCGAGCGCCTGCAGGAATCCTACGCCGGCCTCGAAAGCAAGGTCGAGCAGCGGACTGCCGAATTGCGGGAAGCACTACAGCAGCAAACCGCCACCGCCGATGTGCTGAAGGTAATCAGCCGCTCGACGTTCGATCTGCAGACCGTGCTCGACACCCTGGTCGGGTCGGCGGCCCGCCTGTGCGACGCGGACGAAGGTACGATCTTTCGGCCCCGCGATGGCGTCTTTTATCTGGCAGCAAGCTGCGGCCTTGATGCCGAGCAGGAGACCAAGCTTCGGACATTTGCTTCGGTACCGGAGCGCGGAAGTGTCGTCGGACGCACCTTGCTCGAGTGCAAGACGGTTCATGTTCCGGATGTGCAGGCCGATCCGGAATATGCACCTTCGTCTGCACGAAGACGCTCCAATGTGCGTACGATGCTAGGTGTTCCTCTGCTTCGAGAGGGGACGCCCATCGGGGTGTTCGTGTTGACTCGGCATGTCGTGCATCCCTTCAGCGAGAAACAGATCGAGCTTGCGACAACCTTTGCGGATCAGGCCCTGATCGCGATCGAGAATGTGCGGTTGTTCGACGAAGTTCAGGAACGCACGAGAGAACTGTCGCAGTCGCTCGACGATCTGCGCGCGGCTCAGGGCCGCCTGATCCAGACCGAGAAACTGGCATCGCTCGGCCAGCTCACGGCAGGCATCGCCCACGAGATCAAGAACCCGCTCAACTTCGTCAATAATTTCTCCTCGGTCTCGACCGAGCTGATCGACGAGCTCAACGAGGTCCTGCAAACAGCTTCGCTCGACGACAAGACGAAGGAAGAGGTCGACGAGCTCACCGGCATGCTCAAGGGCAATCTCGACAAGGTGGTGCAGCATGGCAAGCGTGCCGATTCGATCGTCAGGAACATGCTGCTGCATTCGCGCGAAGGCTCCGGCGAGCATCGCCCCACCGACATCAACGCGATCGTGGAGGAGAGCCTCAATCTGGCCTATCATGGCGCGCGCGCGGAAAGGCCGTCGTTCAACGTGACGCTCGCGCGCGACTTCGATCCGGCCGCCGGTATGGCCGATGTCTATCCACAGGAAATCACCCGCGTCTTCCTCAATCTGATTTCGAACGGCTTCTATGCGGCGGCCAAGCACAAGGAGAGCGCTGCTGCCGACTTCGAGCCGACCCTGAGCGCATCGACGAAGAATATCGGCGCCAGCGTCGAGATCCGGATTCGGGACAACGGCACGGGCATTCCGCAGGAGGTGAAGGAGAAGATGTTCAACCCCTTCTTCACCACCAAGCCGGCGGGCGAGGGGACCGGGCTTGGTTTGTCCATGAGCCATGACATCGTCGTGAAGCAGCACGGCGGCACGATCGACGTGAATACCACGCCCGGTGCATTCACCGAATTCATCATCACGCTGCCGCGCACGATGGCGGCTGGCGGCACATCCGGAGGCAGGACTTGAACGTTTACATCCTGGTCGTCGATGACGAGCCCGACGTCGAGGCGCTGTTCCGGCAGCAGTTCCGGCGCGACTTGCGCGCCGGCCGATTCCAGATGGAGTTCGCGCCGTCGGCGCCCGATGCGATCAGACGCGCGGCCGAAGTTCGCGACCCTTCCTTGATCCTGATCCTGTCCGACATCAACATGCCCGGCATGAGCGGGCTCGACATGCTCCCCAAGGTACGCGCCGATCATCCCCATGTTCCGGTCATCATGATCACGGCCTATGGCGATGCCGAGACGCGCAGGACCGCGATCGAGCGCGGCGCCGCGAAGCTTCTCACCAAGCCGATCGACTTTGCGCAATTGCGCCAGGAGATCGATACCAGGCTCGAGCAGGCGGCATGACCCCGACCATCCTCTTCGTCGATGACGAGCCCGACCTCGAGGCGCTGATCCTGCAAAAATTCCGCAGGCAGATACGCGACGGGGTCGTCGCCATCATGTTCGCGCGGGACGGCCTGGAGGCGCTGGAGTCGCTCGAGCAGAATCCGCAGGTGGACATGGTGGTCTCCGACATCAACATGCCGCGGATGGACGGATTGTCGCTGCTGCAGAAGCTGCAGGAAGCCGAGGACAAGAAGTCGACCATTATCGTCTCGGCCTATGGCGACATGAGCAATATCCGCACCGCCATGAACCGCGGCGCGTTCGATTTTCTGACCAAGCCGATCGATTTCGCCGATCTCGAAGCTACGATCGAGAAGACCCTTCGCCACATCGAGATGCTGCGCGAGGTGCGGCGCCGCCAGGCAGAGGCCGAGCGGGCCCACGCCGCGTTGTCGCGCCACTTCTCGCCGGAGCTTGCCAAACGCCTGGCGGCAAGCAGGGAGGGTGAGGGTATCGAGGTCCAGTGGCGCGATGTCGCGGCCATCTTCACCGACATCACCAGCTTCACTTCGCTGGTCGAAAGCGCGCCGCCCGAGACGCTGGGGGCGCTCCTCAACGAATATGTTGGCGGCATGACGGAGGTCGTCTTCGCGCATGAGGGGACGGTCGCGAAGATCATCGGCGATGCGCTCCATGTGCTGTTCAATGCGCCCGGCGATCAGCCTGATTATGCGACACGTGCGGTGGCGTGCGCCCATGACCTCGATCGCTGGGCGCAGGATTTTTGCGTGCGTCAGAAGGCCAGGGGCGTGAATTTCGGTGCCACCCGCATCGGTATTCACGCAGGCTCCGCGCTGGTCGGGAATTTTGGCGGCAACCGCTTCTTCGACTACACCGCGTATGGGGATACGATCAACATCGCGGCGCGGCTGGAGGCTGCCAACAAGCAGCTGGGGACCCGCATCTGCGTCAGCTCCAGTGTCGCCGAGGCCGCCGAGAATTTTCAGGGACGTCCGGTGGGTGAGCTGATGCTGCGCGGGCGCAGCGAGCCGCTCCGCGCATTCGAGCCGCTGCCGCAGGAAAAATTCGAGGCGCCCGCGACAGCGCAATATTCCGAGGCCTTTGCCAGGATGGAAGCGGGCGATGCCGCCGCCATGCCGGCCTTTGCTGCGTTGGTCGGTATGCACGCCGACGATCCTCTCGCCGGCTTTCACCTGAAGCGCCTGCTCAACGGCGGCAAGGGCGCCCGCATTCAACTGGATTAGAGGCCACATGACGCGCGAATTCTCGACCGGCAACTACCGGTTCATTCCCTCCGTCTTCCAGTATTCCGCTGGCGCTGCCGCCGATGACGGCTACGAGATCGAGCGCGTCCGGTTCGATCGTCTGGTGCCGCTGGCCGAAGGGTTTGCGCTGGCTGCAAAGTACATCCAGGACGTCGGACGTCCGCTGACCGCCTTCTGTGCCTGCGAGTTGCGCTCGCCGGCGGCGTTCAGCGAAAAGGGCTTTCGCGCCTTCAATCTGCACTACGTCAAGACGCTGTCGGAATGGGGCATCTTCGACGGCTCGACCAATCCGGTGGCGCGCAGCAACGTCTGTCCCGAGGTCGATCCGCCCCCCGAGCCGTCATTCTACGCGTTCTCCTTCACGCGGCCGACGAGCTCCAGCGCGCCGTCCTTTGTCATTGCGGGCGGTGCAGAGGCGCGCGAGGGCGGCGGCACCTACGTCGAGCGCACGGTACGGTACCGCGATCTCAGCCCCGAGGGTTTGCGCGAGAAAGTGCGGTTCACCACCACGTCGCAGATGGAGAGCCGGATGACGGCTTTTGGCTTCGGTTGGAAGGACACGACCGGCGTGCAGGCCTATTCCGTGCACGATTTTCATCACGCGCTGGTCGACGAGCTGGTCAGGCGCGGCGCATTGCGCTCGGGGCTCACCTGGCACTTTGCACGACCGCCGGTGGTCGATCTCGAATACGAAATGGATTGCCGCCGCGTCTTGCGCGAGACCGTCATCTAGCGCTGGCGCGGGTCGAGCGCATCGCGCAGGCCATCGCCAAGCAAGTTCAGCGACAGCACGACGAGGAAGATCGCAAGCCCCGGCCAGATCGCCATCCAGGGCGCCTGGGTCAGGAAGCGTTGCGCCGCATTGAGCATGCTGCCCCAGGACGGTGCCGGCGGTTGCTGGCCGAGCCCCAGGAACGATAGGGCGGCCTCCGCAATGATGGCAGCTGCGATCGACAGCGTGGCCTGCACCAGCAATGCAGGCAGGATGTTCGGCAGAATGTGCGAGACCGCAATCCGCCAGGGCGGATTGCCGAGGGCGCGGGCGGCCTCGACATAGTCCTCCGCCTTGACGCTCAGCACCTGTCCGCGCGTGAGACGGATGAAGACGGGGGTGGCCGAGATACCGATCGCAATCATGGCATTGCCGAGACTGGGGCCGAGGAACGCCGCCAGTGCAATCGCCAGGATCAGGAACGGACAGGCCAGCATCGCATCGGTGATCCGGCTGATCAGCGCATCGACAAATCCGCCGCGATAGCCGGCGACGAGGCCAAGCGGCACGCCGATCCCGAGCGCGATCGCAACCGAGATCAAACCGGCCAGCAACGAGGCGCGCGCCCCGTAGATGACGCGGCTGAGGATATCGCGGCCGAGCTCGTCGGTGCCGAACCAGTGCGCTGCGGTAGGGGGCTTGCGCACCAGGCCCCAGCTCGTCGCGATGGGATCGTACGGCACGAGAAGCGGCGCGGACAGCGCGAGCAGGATGAAGATGGCCAGGACCACGAGGCCCCCAACCGCCGCCTTGCGCTTGAACAGGCGGCGCCGCGCCCGGCGCGCCGGGCTGTCCAGTTCGCCTGGATCCGTGACTGGATCGGCCGTGAGCACGGCGTCGGTCATGGCCTAGCCCCTCAGCCGCGGGTTGACGAGGATATAGGCGACGTCGGCAACCAGGTTCAGGGCGATGTAGATGGTGGCGGTCACCAGCACGACACCCTGCACGACGGCGTAGTCGCGGTTGAACACAGCGTCCACGATCAGCTTGCCGAAACCTGGAATGGAGAAGATCTGCTCCGTCAGCACCGCCCCGGACAACAGCGTGCCGAGTTCGAGCGCGCCGAGCGTGATGACCGGCGTCAGCGCGTTGCGCATGGCGTGCTTGAGGATGACCGAGCGCTCGGAGAGTCCCTTGGCGCGCGCGGTGCGAACATAATCGCTCTCCAGCACCTGCAGCATGGCGCTGCGGGTATGCCGCATCAGGACCGCGGCAATGGCATTGCCGAGCACGAAGGCGGGCATGATGGTGGCAGCCAGGCTCGCGCGCCAGTTCTCCGTGAGCGGCACGTAGCCCGAGGCCGGCAGCCAACCGAGCTCGATCGAAAACACGAAGATCAGCATGATGCCGAGCCAGAAGTTTGGCGTCGAGATGCCCCATAGCGCGAAGAAATTGGCGCCGTAGTCCCAGGCCGTTCCTCTCTTCACCGCCGCGACGATCCCGGCAGGAATGCCGATCAGGAAGGCAATGATGATGGCCATCGCGCCGAGCTGCAGCGTCACCGGCAGCTTTTGTGCGATCAGCTCGCGCACCGGCATCTTGTTGCGCAAGGACTCGCCGAAGTCGCCGACAAGGACGCCCTTGATCCAGTAGGCGTATTGCACGGGAACGGGCTGGTCGAGCCGGTATTGGTGCCGGATCTGCTCGATCACATCGGGATCGCGCTCTTCGCCCGCCATCACCAGTGCCGGATCGCCCGGCAGCAATTGCTGCAGCGAGAAGATCAGCACCGAGACGAAGAACAAGGTCGGTACGATCTGCGCAACTCGCCGGGTGAGAAAGTTCAGCATTCCCGCCGTGTCACTTCAGCTTGAGGCCGACGACGCGCACGAGGCCGTCAGGCATCTGCTTGTAGCCTTCGAGCTTGGTGGTATGCGCGATGATGATGCGGCGATGGTAGAGGTAGAGGATCGGCTCCTCGTCCTGGACCAGCTTTGCAAGGGTTTCGTAGGTGGCTTTGCGCTTGGCGGGGTCGGTGACGAGACGCGCGTCTTCCAGTGCCTTGTCGGCCTGTTGATTATTCCAGTCGCTGTAGTTCTGTGGTGCGCCGCTATGCAGGAAGACGAAGGTGTTGCCGTCGGGATCGATACGGCCGCTCCAGGCAAGCCAGAAGGCCTGATAATCGCCGGCTTCGGCCTGCTTGAGCCCGGTCGCAAACTCGGTGACACGGATCTTCATGTCGAACCCGGCTTCTGCGGCCATTGACTGGATCACCTGCGCGGGTGTCTCGTTTTCCGCGCCCTTCGGCACCAGGAAATCGATGCTGACCGGCAGAGTCACGCCGGCCTCCTTCAGCAGCGCCTTGGCCTTCTCCACGTTCCGGGCGCGGACCGGAAAGGCCTTTTGATAGTAGGGATGATCGGGATTGACCCATTGATTGCCGACCTGGAACTCGCCGTTGAACACGACCTGGTCGATTGCTTCACGGTCGATGGCAAGGTCGAGCGCCTGCCGAACCTTTGCGGACTGGCTGAGCGGTCCCTTGGCTTTGTCCTTGCCGATATTGAGCGTGACGCCCTGATAGCCGAGTTCGATCGCGGTCGCGACCTTCAGACGAGAGTCTGCGCGGACCTCCTTGAGGTCGGTGGCGAGCACGCGCTCGATCAGATCGAGGCCGCCGGATTTCAGGTTCGCCAGCCGCACGGTGGCATCGACGATGGGCTGGAACACGACCTTGTCGATGAAGACGTTGTCCTTGTTCCAGTAGTCGGCGAACTTTTCGAATACGATGCGGTCCTGCTGCACGCGTTCGACGAATTTGTAGGGGCCGGCGCAGACAGGGTGCAGGCCGAACTTATCACCGGCTGCCTTCGCCGCCTTCGGCGAGACCATCATGCCGGCGCGGTCGGTAAGCTGGGCGAGCAGCGGCGAGAATGGCGACTTCAACACCAGCTTGATGGTGAGGGGATCGACGACGTCGATGTGGTCGACCGAGGCAAGCTCCGGCTTGCGGAACGAGCCGGGGAAGGTCAGGTGGCGTTCCAGCGAGAACTTGGCCGCTTCCGCGTCGAACGGCTCCCCGTCGTGGAATTTCACGCCGGGCCGAAGCTTGATGACGAGGCCCTTGCCGTCGTCGACCGTTTCGCTGGACAGCGCGAGTTGCGGCACGACGTTGAGCTTCTCGTCGATGTCGAACAGCTTGTCGCAAAAGGCGGCGAACACGATGCGGCCGACATAGGTGCGCGCCATGGATGGGTCGAGGATATCAGGGTCCTCAGCAAGGCCGATGCGCAGCGTGGTCTGGGCCTGGACGGCACCAAGCGACAGGAGGAACGCGGCCACCGCTGCGGCCAGGCGAAACTTCTTCATCAGACAGTCCCCATTGCTCCGGCTACGTCGTCGTAGGCCTTGCACTCTGTATACCAACACCCGAGGGGGCCGCGCCTTCCGTCTTTCGGCTGAAAGCTGCGACCAATTTCGCCAGCGCCGGCGTAAATCCGGCCGCAGCCGGCAGGATGGCGTCGGCTGGGGGCAACTCATCGACGCGATGGCAGGCGGTGGCGTGGCCCGCGCCGTCGGCCGCCAATGGGGGCGCCTCGGTGCAGCAACGCGCGATCACGAACGGGCAGCGGGTATGGAAACGACAGCCCGCCGGCGGATTGAGCGCGCTCGGGATCTCGCCTTGCAGCACGGCCTTCGCGCGCCTGGCGCGAGGTTGCGGCAGGGGGATCGCGGACAACAGGGCACGGCTGTAGGGATGGCGTGGCTCGGCGAACAACTCGTCCGCATCGGCCTCTTCCACGATACAGCCGAGATTCATCACTGCGACGCGGTCGGCGATGTGCTTGACCACGGCGAGGTCGTGCGAGACGAAGATGTAGGCGAGGCCGAGCCGGTCCTGTAGTTCGCGCAGGAGATTCAATATCTGCGAACGGATCGAGACGTCGAGTGCCGAGACCGGCTCGTCGCAGATGATCAGTTTTGGCTCGACCGCCAGCGCGCGCGCGATGGCGATACGCTGGCGCTGGCCGCCGGAGAACTCGTGCGGATAGCGCCGCGCCAGCCGCGGCTCCAGCCCGACGAGCCGCAATAGCTGCGCGACGCGCTCGCGCCGCTGTGCCGGCGGCACGAGTTCGTGGAGCGCGAGCGGTTCGGTCAGGACCTGGCCGACGGTCATGCGTGGATTGAGCGAGGCGTAGGGATCCTGGAAGATGATCTGGGCCTCGCGGCGGAATTTTCGGAGCGCATCGGCGTCGAGCGAGAGCAGGTCGCGGCCGTCGAACCGCACGCTGCCTGCATCCGGCTCGATCAACCGCAGCACCAGGCGGCTGACGGTCGATTTGCCGCAACCGGACTCACCGACCAAGGCAAGCGTCTTGCCGGCTTCGAGCGAGAACGACACGCCATCGACGGCTTTGACATGCGCCCGGGCCCGGCCGAACAACGAGCGCCCGGCGACGAAATGCTTGACCAGGCCGTCGACATCGAGCAGCGCCATCACGTCACCAGCAGTTCGAGCGGTGCGCGGATGCAGCGCGAGACGTGGCCGGGGCTGACGGCCATCAGTGGCGGCGGCGCCTTTGTGCAGGCCTCCAGCACGAAGGGACAGCGCGCGGCGAAGCGGCAGCCGGCGGGCGGCTGTGCCATGTTCGGCACCATGCCTTCAATGGTCGCCAGTTGCTCGGCGCGATGGTCGAGCCGCGGGATCGAGCCAAGCAGGCCCACGGTATAGGGATGCTGCGGCGCCGAGAACAATTCGTCGACAGGGGCGCGCTCGACGATCTCGCCGGCATACATCACCGCGACCTCGTCGCAGACTTCGGCGACGACGCCGAGATCGTGGGTGATAAGGATGATGGCGGCGCCGCTCGCTGCCTTCAACTCGCGCATCAACTCCAGGATCTGGGCCTGCAACGTGACGTCGAGCGCGGTGGTTGGCTCATCCGCGATCAGCAGTTGCGGGTCGCAGGCCAGCGCCATTGCGATCATGACGCGCTGGCGCATGCCGCCTGAGAGCTTGTGGGGATATTCGTCGATGCGCCGTTCGGGCGAGGGGATATGGACCCGCCGCAGCAGCTCGATTGCCCGCTCGCGCGCACCCTTTCGGGCGCCGCCACGGTGGCGCAAGATCGTCTCGATGATCTGGTCGCCGATCGTAAAACTCGGATTGAGAGAGGTCATCGGCTCCTGAAAGATCATCGCGAGCCGGTTGCCGCGCAAGCCGCGCAGCGTCTGGTCCGGTGTCTTCAGCAGGTCAAAACCGTCGAAGCGGATCGCGCCCGATATCTCGGCGCTGTGCTTCGGCAGCAGGCCCATGATTGCCAGCGAAGTCACGCTCTTGCCGCAGCCGGATTCGCCGACAAGGCCGAGCGTCGCACCGTTGGCCACGCTGAGATCGAGGCTGTCGACCGCATGGGTGATGCGGCCGTCGTCGCCGTGAAAGCGGATGCGCAGATCCTTGATCTCGAGGAGGGGGCTCGCGCTCATGCTTGCCTTGCCTGCGCCGCTTTGATGCTGGCCTCGATGACGCTGCGGTCGGTATTGCCGGCCGGGTTCTGCCGCGTCGGCATGGACGAGCGGAAGTGAACCCAGAGCTCGTGACTGACGCGTTCGAGGCGGTCGAGTTCGCCGAGCGGGTCGGGATGGTCGTCGGCGCGGATGTCCAGCGCCGGCCATTCCTCCTCGCCATGGATCAGCAGCGCCGCGGACTGCTTGCCACGCTTGTCGCCGCCGGCAGCTTCGCCCGCGCGCATCGCCGCCAGCAGCCGGCGCGGAAAGGGCAGGCTGTCATTGGCGATATAAGTCTTCGCTGTTTCGGCTGGGACGTCGGGGCCCGCGAGCATATTGCCGGCGATCGAAAAGCCGCTGCCTCGTATGTGCCCGCACCAATCGACGCAGTCGCGCCCGGTATGCGCGGCGATCGCGCCGCTCGCATCCATGATGTGGATCTGCCGGCTTTCGCGGCCGTCGTCGGACGCGAGCAGTGTGGCGAGGACATCGTGAGCGTTCAGGCCCTCGCGCAGCAACTTGACGCCGTCGATGCCGTAATAGGGGTTGACGAAGGCCTGGGTCGCGATCGCGCCGAAGCCCGCCGCGATATAGGGCACGCGCGCGCCGACGGCGAAGAAGCGGGTCGCAACGGCGATGCCGAACTGGCCGGTGGCAGGGTCTCGCGCGATGATCGACCAGGTCATGTGTTGCCTTCAGCGTCCCGCGGCGTAACCCTGCATGCCCCGCGGATTGGCGGCGGCGCGGCGGCGCACGCCGACGCGCGAGGCCGCGGTGAGGCGGCCCTCTGACCAGTCGGGGCCGACCTCGACGATATGTCCGCGCTCGCGAAGGTTCTCGACCGTCGCTTTGGGCACGCGGTTCTCGACCACGAGCACACCCGGACGTGCGGTGCGCGGCCAGAACGAGATCGGGAAGTGCTCGGAGTGCCAGGCCGGGGCGTCGATCGCCTCCTGGAGATTGAGGTTGCAATGGACATGGCGCAGGAAGAACTGCGTGATCCATTGATCCTGCTGGTCGCCGCCGGGCGACCCCCAGGCGAGATACGGCTCGCCGTCACGCAATGCCATGGTCGGCGACAGCGTGGTGCGTGGCCGCTTGCCCGGGGCGAGCGAGCCGGGATGGTCTTCCTCGAGCCAGAACATCTGCGCACGGCTGCCGAGGCAGAAGCCGAGCTCGGGAATGATTGGCGAGGATTGCAGCCAACCGCCCGAAGGCGTCGAGGACACCATGTTGCCAGCCTTGTCGACGATGTCGAAATGCACGGTGTCACCGCGCACCTCGCCGAAGCGTCCGACGGTCGGCTCGCCGGCGCCGAGCGCGCCGACCGCTTCGCGCTGGCCGTCGGCGCGGCGCAGCTTGACCACGCCGCCGAAGCCTTCGACGGTGCCGGGGACGAAATCGAGCGAGGCCTTCTCGGTCACGAGCTTGCGGCGCTGGTCGTTGTAGCCATCCGATAGTAGTGTCTCTATCGGGATGTCCGAGAACTTCGGATCGCCGTAGAATTTTTCGCGGTCGGCGAAGGCAAGCTTGGCGCATTCGATCTGGAGATGGATGAATTCCGGCCCGGTCGGGTCGAGCCCGTCCAGCGCGAATCCCTTGAGCAGCGCGAGCTGCTGCAGCGTCACCGGCCCCTGGCTCCAGACGCCGGCCTTGCAGACGGTGTAACGGCCATAGTTGTAGGTGAGGGGCGCCTCGATCGTTGGCTGCCAGCGCGCCATGTCGTCGGCCGAGAGCACGCCGCGATGCGGCGAGCCGCTGACGTCCATCACCTCCTGCGTCCGGCAGAATTTGTCGATGGCTTCCGCGACAAAACCCTGCGACCATGATTTCCGCGCGCGCTCGATCTCGGTCTCGCGGCCACCGCCGCCGCTCTCGGCCTCGTTGAGAATGCGGGTGTAGGTCGCAGCCAGCGTCTTGTTGGTGAAGATCGTGCCGGGCTTCGGGACCTCGCCGTTCGGCAGGTAGACGGCGGCGGAGGTCGGCCAGTGCTTGCGGAACAATTGCTCGACGGTCCGGATCGTGGCGCAAGCGCGCTCGACCAGCGGATAGCCGTCGCGTGCGTAGGAGATCGCTGGCTCCAGCACGTCGCGCACACGCATCGTGCCGTAGTCCCGCAGCAGCATCATCCAGGATTCGAAAGTGCCGGGGACGCAGGCCGCAAGCAGGCCGGTGCCGGGCACCATGTCGAGGCCTTCGCTCTTGTAATGGGCAATGGTGGCGCGCGCCGGCGCCGGGCCCTGGCCGCAGATCACCTCGGTGCAGCCGCGCCTCGCGTCATGCACGATAACAGGCACATCGCCGCCGGGGCCATTCAGATGCGGCTCGACCACCTGAAGCGTGAACGCGGTGGCGACCCCGGCGTCGAACGCGTTGCCGCCCTTTTCCAGGATGGACATGCCTATGGCGGTCGCGATCCAGTGGGTCGTGGCAACGACGCCGAACGTGCCCTCGATCTCGGGCCGCGTTGTGAAGGGATCCGGATTGACGTTGCTGGCCATGGGCTACCTCATCTGCGGCGCGCAATTGATCACAGGCCATGCCGTGCCGCCAATGCGTGCGCCGCATGGCACGGGCGCGTTATGCCGGGACCGGCGCGGTGTTCACCGCATGGCAGGCGACGCCGTCGATCAATTCCGGAGTCTCCTTGCGGCAGAGGTCGAACGCCAGCGGACAGCGCGGGTTGAAGGCGCAGCCAGGCGGCGGATTGATCGGGTTCGGGATCTCGCCCTTCACCGGAATGCGCTGGCGGCCGCTCATGGCAAGATCAGGCACGGCGCCGAGCAGCATCTTGGTGTACGGCATGCGCGGACGGGTGAACAGCTCGCGCCCTTCCGCGATCTCGACGATGCGGCCGAGATACATCACACCCACCCGGCTCGCCATGTGGCGGACCACGGCGAGGTTGTGGCTGATGAACAAATAGGTCAGGCCGAACTTGTCCTGGAGATCGCGCATCAGGTTCAGGATCTGCGCCTGCACGGAGACGTCGAGCGCCGAAGTCGGTTCGTCGCAGACGATGAATTCGGCGTCGGAGGCAAGAGCGCGCGCGATCGCGATGCGCTGGCGCTGGCCGCCCGAGAACTCGTGCGGGAATTTCAACCGGTCGTCGGGATGCAAGCCGACGAGAGTCAGGAGCTCGCCGACGCGCGCCTGGACGTCGCGCTCACCCTGGATCAGGTCGAAGGCGCGGATCGGCTCCGAGATGATGGCGTCGACCCGGAAGCGCGGGTTCAGGCTGGCATAGGGATCCTGGAAGATCATCTGGATGCGGCGGCGCAGCCTTCGGCGCGCCTGGCCTTGCCGCGGATCGGTCATCGAGACGCCGTCGATCAGGACGTCGCCGGAGCTTGGTGGCAGCAGCCCGACGACCATGCGCGCCACGGTGGTTTTCCCCGAGCCGGACTCACCGACCAGTGCAAAGGTTTCGCCTTTTTTGATGTCGAAGGTGACGTGATCGACGGCCTTGAGATACTCAAGATGCCCACCTTCGAGGACGCGGTTGAGCCAGGGTTTAGAGACGTCGAAGACGCGGCGCAGATTTGTGGCCTGGACGAAAGGCGTGCTCATGCTGCGGTCTCCGCCGGCTCGCTGTCATAAAGATGACAGGCAACCGATTGCGTCCCGTGCGACAGCGGCTCCGGCCGTTCCACCCGGCAACGATCGAAGGCGGAGTCGCAGCGCGGATTGAACGCGCAGCCACGCGGGATCGCCGACAGGCGCGGCATCGAGCCCGGGATCTGCACCAGGCGCTTGTCGTCGCCGGCCAGTGTCGGGATCGCGCCCATCAGGCCCTTGGCATAGGGATGCAGCGGGTTCCTGACGACGTCCTGCACGGGGCCAATCTCGGCGACCCGGCCGGCGTACATCACCGCGACGCGGTCGGAGGTCTCGGCGATCACGCCCATGTCGTGGGTCACCAGCATCACGGCGGTGCCGTGGTCGCGCCCGAGCCGCTTGATCAGCGAGATGATCTGCGCCTGCACGGAGACATCGAGTGCGGTGGTGGGCTCATCCGCAATGATCAGCTCCGGCTCGGCGCAGATCGCGAGTGCAATCACCACGCGCTGGCGCATGCCGCCGGAGAATTCGTGGGGATAGCCGTCGATGCGCTTTTCCGGGGCGGGGATGCCGACTTCGGCGAGCAGATCGATGGCCCGGCGGCGGGCGGCCTGTTCGGAGAGATTGAGATGGGTCCGGATCGTCTCCACGATCTGGTCGCCGACCTTGTACAGCGGATTGAGCGAGGTCAGCGGATCCTGGAAGATCATGCCGATGCGCTTTCCACGAACGCGGCGCATCTCCTCCGGAGGCAGATTGTCGATGCGCAGGCCCGCGAGGCGAATCTCGCCGCCGGCGATGCGGCCGGGCGGATCGATCAGGCCGATCACCGAAAGACCGGTGACGGATTTGCCGGCGCCGGATTCGCCGACGACGCCCAGCACTTCGCCCTTGGCGATGTCGAACGAGACGCCATTGATGGCGCGCAGCGTGCCGCGTCGTGAGGCGAACTCGACCTGGAGATTGCGGACGGAGAGAACGGGTTCGGTCATGAACGCTGCATGCTCATCGGAGTTTGGGGTTGAGCGCATCGCGCAGCCAATCGCCGAGCAGGTTGATCGACAGGATCAGCGCCGCGAGCGCAATTCCGGGGAAGGCGACGATCCACCATTCGCCGGCAAACAGATAGCCGTTGCCGATGCGGATCAGCGTGCCGAGCGACGGCATTGTCTCGGGCATGCCCGAGCCGAGGAACGACAGCGTCGCCTCGGTGATGATGGCAAGCGCGAGGTTGATGGTGGCGATCACGAGGATCGGCCCCGTGGTGTTCGGCAGCACGTGGCGCAGCATGATCACGGGGGCGGGCAGGCCGATCAACTGCGCGGCTGCGACATAATCCTTGTTCTTCTCGACCAGGACCGAGCCACGCACCGTGCGCGCGTATTGCACCCAAAAGCTCAGCCCGATCGCGAAGACCAGGACCGCCAACATGCTCATCTCGTCGAGCTTGTTGCCCAAGACCGATTTGGCGATGCCATTGATCAACAGCGCGATCAGGATAGCCGGAAACGAAAGCTGTACGTCGGCGATGCGCATGATCAGTCCGTCGACGGCCCCGCCGAAATAGCCGGCCGTCAACCCGAGCAGGATGCCGATCGCGCCGGACAGGACCACGCCGAGCACGCCGACGAGCAGCGAGATGCGCAGTCCATAGAGAATTGCGGACAGCACGTCGCGGCCCTGCTCGTCGGTGCCGAGCAGGAATGGGCTCTGGCCGTCGGAGGTCCAGAGCGGCGAGATGCGCGAATTCATCAGCTGGAGTTGTGCCGGATCGAACGGATTTTGTACCGACAGCACCGAGGCGAAGATCGCGACCAGGAAGAACAGCAGCGTCACGGCCGCCGCGATCATGGTGACCTTGGACCGGCGGAACGAATAGAACAGGTCGCTGTCGAGCGCGCGCCTGAACCAGCCGGGTGGGGCCGCAGGGCGCTCGGTTGTGTGCGGAACGACGGCTTCGCTCATGTTAGTGCGCCCGGCTGACCGTCGAGCGCAGCCGCGGATCGACGATGGTGTAGAGAATATCAACCACGAGATTGATGGTGACGAAGATCAGGGACACCATCATCAAATAGGCCGCCATGATCGGGATGTCGACGTTCTGAACGGCCTGCACGAACAGCAGCCCCATGCCCGGCCACTGGAACACGGTCTCGGTGATGATGGCGAAAGCAATGACCGAGCCAAATTGCAGGCCGGCCACGGTGATCACGGGAACCAGCGTGTTGCGCAGCGCGTGCCCGAAATGGATCGCCCGCGTGGTGAGGCCGCGTGCGCGGGCGAAGCGAATGTAGTCGGTGCGCATCACCTCGAGCATCTCGGCGCGGACGAGGCGCATGATCAGCGTCATCTGGAACAGGCCAAGTGTGATCGCGGGCATGATCAGCGCTTTCAAGCCGGACAAGGTCAGAAGGCCAGTCGTCCACCAGCCGATATGCACGACGTCTCCCCGCCCGAAGGACGGCAGCCAGCCGAGGGTCACCGAGAACAGGTAAATCATGAGGACGCCGATCAGGAAGGTCGGCAGCGAGATGCCGATCAGCGAGACGGCCTGGAAGACATGCGCGAGCCAGCTGTCGCGGCGAAGCGCCGAATAGACCCCCATCAGGATGCCGCTGACCATGGCGAAGATGGTGGCAACGATGGCCAGCTCGAGCGTCGCCGGCATCCGCTCCATCAGCAGGTTGGTGACCGGCAGGCGAAATTGGTAGGATACGCCGAACTTGAATTGCGCGGCGTTGCCGATATATCGGCCGAACTGCACGATCACGGGATCGTCGAGGCCGAGCGATTGACGGATCGCGGCGCGTTCGGCGCCCGACGTATCCATCCCGACCATCTGGTTCACGGGATCGCCGGCGAAGCGGAACATCGAGAACGCGATGATTCCGACGGCGATCATGACGCCGATGGCCTGGATGGCCCGGCGCAGTGTGAAAGCGAGCATCTGTTCCTTTCACATCTCTTCAGCAGCACGCGTCATTGCGTTAGCTCGAAATAGCAAGTCCCGGAAGCCGGATCTTGAAGCGATGGCTTCCGGGACTTCACAACATGTCGACACCTACTCGTCCTGCTTGGTCGCCCAGTAGAGCATGACCATGTTGTCCGCACGCTGGGTCAGCTTCACCTTCTTCGACACGCCCCAGGCGAGCGCCTGCTGGTGCAGCGGGATGTAGGCCCAGTCCTTCATGGAGAGCTCGAAGGCCTGCTTGATCAAGAGATCGCGCTTGGTCGGATCGGATTCCACGAGCACCTTGTCGGCGAGCTCGTCGAACTGCTTGTTGCAATAGCCGCCGAGATTGGCTTCGCCACGGTTAGGATCCTTGGGATCGTCGCGGCAGCCCATGATGTCGTGCAACACGTTATGGGAATCGAGCGTATCCGGAGTCCAGCCCAGCATGTACAGCGAGGTCTTGTAGCCACCGGGCTTCAGCACCTTGGCGAAATACTGGGCCTTGGGCTGCGCCAGCAGATCTACCTTGATGTTGATGCGGGCAAGCATGCCGACGATGGCCTGGCAGATCGCGGCGTCATTGACGTAGCGATCGTTCGGGCAGTCCATCGTCACCTCGAAACCATCCGGATACCCAGCGTCCGCCAGAAGCTTCTTGGCGGCGTCGGGATCGAGCTTCGGTCGCGTGAAGTCCTTCGACATCGCAAAGATCTCGGGTGCGACCATCAACGCGGACGGCGTGGACAGCCCGCGCATGACGCGATTCTTGATCAGGTCGACGTCGATCGCACGGTAGACGGCTTCGCGAACGCGAACGTCCTTGAATGGGTTCTTGCCCTTGACGTTGGAGTACAGCAGTTCGTCGCGCGCCTGGTCCATGCCAACGAAGATGGTGCGGAGTTCAGGCCCCGTCAGCACGGTGGCGTTGGGGCTTGCTTTGACGCGCTCGATGTCCTGGACAGGAACCGGCTCGATCACGTCGACCTCGCCGGACAACAGCGCCGCAACGCGCGTGGCGGGGTTTGCGATCGGCGTAAAGACGATTTCCTTCAGATTATGTTCCGGCTTGCCCCACCAGTTCGGGTTGGCCTTGAAGACGGTCTTCACACCCGGCTGATGGCTCTCGATCGTGAAGGGACCGGTGCCGTTTTCATGCAGCGAGGCATAGCTCGGGGTTGTCGCGGCTGCGGGCGTCGGTGCCACCGCATCGTTCGCCTCTGCCCATTTCTTGTCCATGATATACCAGGTCGCCCACAGCGCGGTCAGGATGGGGTTGGGCGAGGTCAGGACGAAATCGACGGTGTAATCGTCGACCTTGATGACCTTGGCATCGGCGGGAACGCGGCTTTGGAAGTTCGAGCCTTTTGCTCGGACGCGCTCGGCCGAGAACACCACGTCATCGGCGGTGAAGGGGTCACCGTTGTGGAATTTGACGCCCTTGCGGAGGTGAAAGCGCCAACGCGTCGGCTCCGGCGTCTCCCAGCTTTCGGCCAGCGCCGGGATGACCTTCAGGTCTTTGCCGCGGGCGACCAGGCCCTCATAGACGTGGCCCAGATGCGCGCTGGTGGTCGACTCGTTGAGTGTGTAGGGGTCGAGCGACTTCAGCTCGCCCTGGTTGGCGTAGCGCAGCGTCTGGCTCGACGCCGGCGAAACTGCCAACGCAAGCACAGCGGCGAGCGTCGCCGCAAAAAGACTTCGTCCGACTGACATTCTTGACCCTCTCCACTCACCCGCGCCGTCATTTTTGATTGTTCGGCGGGGCTGATCGATCCATGTTGCCCAGAGTTCTCGACCCGTGCAAGCGCCATTCCAGCAAGGAACGCGCCAAGTTGCACCGCTGTGCAGCAATGCTGACAGGCATTTTGGCGCGAGAGGCGCGCGGGCGACATTCGACTTTCGACCGCGAGGTCTCGAAAATGGGGCGGGAATAGCCTCTGCGGCGGCCCGGCGGCGCGCGATCGGGGCGGAGCGATTTGATTGACCATATGCCCTGATTGCGGAAGACGGCGCCCAGCCCCGCGTCTCAGGTCGCTTGCGTCGCAGACCATGTCGCGGCGATACTGTGTAAGGCCACTCGAATCTCATCCGGAGGGGACATGAAAGTTAACATCGAAATCGACTGCACTCCCCTCGAGGCCCGCCAGTTCTTCGGATTGCCCGATGTATCGCCGATGCAGATGGCGGTCATGGACAAGCTGCAGCAGCAGGTCCTGAGCAACATCGACAAGGTCTCGCCGGAATCGCTGATCCAGAGCTGGTTTACCTTTGATCCCAAGCTCGCGGAACGATTTCAGGACATGTTCGTGACCATGGCCGGTCTCGGTGGCCCGCGCAGCGGCGACAAGAAGAAGTACTGACATCAGGGCCGGACGGGCCGCAGCCGCCGGGCCGGCTTCGTCCGCCGAGCCTTGGCCTGTTGCTTGCCGAGGCCCGAGGGCTGTTTGAACTCAACGCCAGCCTCCTGCTGTCGCCGCTGCTGATGCGCGCGCCCAGGGGCGACGGCCATCCGGTGCTGGCGCTGCCGGGCTTTCTTGCCAGCGATCTCTCGATGGCGCCGATGCGGCGCTATCTCGGCGAACTCGGCTATGAGCCCCACGCCTGGCGGATGGGCCGCAATCTCGGCGGATTGGCGCGGATGCGGGACGTCCTTCGCGCCCGCCTCGTCGAAATCCACGCGGCCAGTGGAAGGAAAGTCAGCCTGGTCGGATGGAGTCTCGGCGGCGTCTATGCCCGTGACCTCGCGCTCCATGCGCCGGACATGGTCCGGTCCGTGATCACGCTTGGCAGCCCCTTCGCCAATGACGTGCGGGCGACCAACGCGACCGCGCTCTACGAGGCATTGTCAGGCGAGCGGGTCGAGGATTTCGCCGAGCAGCGCGCAGCGATTGCCGGCGATCTCAACGTGCCCGCGACCTCGATCTATTCGCGCACGGACGGCGTCGTGAATTGGCGTACCTGCCTTCTGCACGCCTCCGATCGGGCCGAGAACATCGAGGTGCATTTGGCGAGCCATGTCGGGCTCGGGGTGAACCCGGCTGCGTTGTGGGCCGTTGCAGATCGCCTGGCTCAACCGGAGGGAGAGTTCTGGCCATTCGACCGGGCAGGGCCGTTTGCCATTGCATATGCCCCGCCAGAGCGGGCAGTATCGGCCTGACGAGAAGCGCCAGCAAAGGCGCCAGTCACACACAAGCGGAGGGAACTATGGCTGACGGTAAGAAGCTTTCGTCGCTGGATGCGTCGTTTCTCTATCTGGAAACGCCAGAGATGCCGATGCATGTCGGTAGCATGGCGATCTTTCGTCTGCCTGACGACTACAAGGGCGACTTCTTCGAAGACTTCAAGGCGATGATCGTCTCGCGGCTGCACATCGCGCCGATCCTGAAAGCGCGCCTCGAGAAGGCGCCGCTGGATATCGATCATCCGACCTGGGTCGAGGACGACCAGTTCGACATCGACCGTCACATCTTCCGCGCCAGCCTGCCGGCGCCGCGTGACCGCGCCACGCTCGAGCGCATCGTCGGCTGGATGCATGCCAAGCTCCTGAACCGCGCCCGCCCGCTCTGGGAGTTCTACGTGTTCGAGGGCATGAAGGACAATGAGGTCGGGCTCTATTCCAAGATGCATCATGCGGCCATCGATGGTGGCGCCGGTGCGGCCCTGACCAACATGATTTACGACATCTCGCCGATTCCGCGGAAGGTCGAGCCGCCGACCGGCGGATCGAAGCCGGGGCAGGAGCCGCGCGACATCGCCGCCAATCTGCTCGATTCCTATGCGCAGCTGTTCAACCAGCCACTCGATGCCGGCAAGGCCGCCCAGAACCTGCGACTGCCGCGCACCGGCAAGAGCGACATCGGTTCGATCCTGTTCGACAACGCGATGTATCAGATCGAAAGCGCGGTGCGCTTCGCCGGCAACATTCCGACCGTGGTCAAGAGCGTCTCCGACGTGCTCGGCAAGATCTCCGACCCGAAGTCGCGCGAGAGCCTAGCCAGCATGGTGTCGCCGCCGACCATGCTCAACAAGGCGATTTCGTCGGAGCGCAGCTTTGCCGGCGTGTCGATCTCGCTGTCGCGATCCAAGGCGCTGGCCAAGGCGGCGGGCGGCAAGCTCAATGACGTCGTGCTGGCGCTCGCCTCCGGCGTGGTCCGGCGCTATCTCCTGCAATACGGCACGCTGCCGGCGAAGTCGCTGACCGCCGCTGTGCCGATCTCGCTGCGCGAGGAGGGCAACACCGAAGCCAACAACCAGGTGTTCGGCATGATCTGTTCGATCGCGACCAATATCGAGGATCCCAAGGCGCGGCTCGAGGCCATCATCGCGCAGTCAACCAAGTCCAAGGAGATGTCGCATCCGCTGCGAGCCTTGATGCCGCAGGTCTCCAACATCTCGATGCTGGGCGCGCCGATCATCGTCCAGATCCTGGCACTGCTCTACAGCCGTTCGGACCTGTCGGACGTGCTGCCGCCTGCGGCCAACATCACCGTGTCCAACGTGCCGGGGCCAAGGCAGACGCTCTACGCGGCTGGCGCCGAGCTGCTGCACATTTTCCCGGTTTCGATCTCGACGCACGGACAGGCGCTCAACATCACCGTGCAGAGCTACCGCGACCAGCTCGATTTCGGCTTCATCGTAGGTGCCAACATCATTCCGCATGTGCAGGTGATGTGCGACATGCTGCCGGAGGAGTTTGCCGCGCTCGAAGCGGCCTACGCGCCGCCTGCGGCCGACATCAAGGGCGCAGCCGAATAAGTCGTTTGTCAGGAAGTTCGCAATGATTGAAATGCCGCCGCTGAGGTTCGCGCAGACGAACGGAATCCGCATGGGCTATTACGAGGCGGGTCCCGTCACCGACAAGCCGCCGGTGGTGCTGTGCCATGGCTGGCCGGAGCTCGCCTTCTCCTGGCGCCACCAGATCAAGGCGCTGAGCGAGGCCGGCATCCGTGTGATCGCGCCGGACCAGCGCGGCTACGGGGCGACCGATCGGCCCGAGCCGGTCGAGGCCTATGACATGGAGCACCTGACCGGCGATCTGGTCGGCCTGCTGGATCATCTCAGCATCGACAAGGCGATCTTCGTTGGCCACGATTGGGGTGGCTTCGTCGTCTGGCAGATGCCGCTGCGGCACCCCAACCGCGCGGCCGGCGTCGTCGGTGTCAACACGCCGCATTGGGACCGTTCGCCGATGGATCCGATCGCGCTGTTCCGCCAGCGCTTCGGCGACCAGATGTACATCGTCCAGTTCCAGGATCCCGCGCGCGAACCGGACAGGATTTTCGGCAGCCGTGTCGAGCAGACGTTCGACGCCTTCATGCGCAAGCCGCTGCCGCGGCCGGCAGAGAAATCAGGAGAGCCGCCGATCGCAGGCGTCGGCGCCTCGTCAAGGACCAATCTGGCGTTTCCCCAGATGATCGCGGCCTACGATGCCAAGGTCGATCCGCGGACGCCGATCCTGACGGCGGAGGAGAAGCAGGTGTTCGTCGACACGTTCACGAAAACCGGCTTCACCGGCGGCATCAATTGGTACCGCAATTTCACCCGCAACTGGGAGCGCTCGCAAGGGCTCGACCACCACATCACCGTGCCGTCGCTGATGATCATGGCCGAGAACGACGCGGTGCTGCCGCCGTCGGCGGCCGACGGCATGGAGGGGCTGGTGGCGGACCTCGAAAGATACCTGGTGAAGGATAGCGGCCATTGGACGCAGCAGGAGAAGCCGGAAGAAGTCAGCGCCGTCTTGATCGAATGGCGTAGAAGGCGGTTTGGCTAGTTGCGAGGAGCGAAGCGACGGATCAATCCAGGAAAGTGTCCACGGACGGATTTCTGGATTGCTTCGCTTCCCTCGCAAGGCGTTGAAGACCGAGGCAGGGGAAGCACTTTTAATGTCATCCAAGAACCGTCTGGATCCGATTCCGCAGCCGCCGACCAAGCCGGTGATCGGAAACATGCTGTCGCTGGATTCGGCCGCGCCTGTCCAGCATCTGACGAGGCTGGCCAAGGAGCTCGGGCCGATCTTCTGGCTCGACATGATGGGCTCACCGATCGTGGTCGTGTCCGGCCACGATCTCGTCGACGAGCTCTCCGACGAAAAGCGCTTCGACAAGACGGTGCGCGGGGCGCTGCGGCGTGTGCGTGCGGTCGGCGGCGATGGCCTGTTCACGGCGGACACCAAGGAGCCGAACTGGAGCAAGGCGCATAACATCCTGCTGCAGCCGTTCGGCAACCGCGCCATGCAGTCCTACCATCCGAGCATGGTCGACATCGCCGAGCAGCTCGTCCACAAATGGGAGCGGCTGAACGCCGACGACGAGATCGACGTCGTCCACGACATGACCGCGCTGACGCTGGACACGATCGGCCTCTGCGGCTTCGACTACCGCTTCAACTCGTTCTACCGGCGCGACTACCACCCCTTCGTCGAGTCACTGGTGCGTTCGCTCGAAACCATCATGATGACGCGCGGCCTGCCGTTCGAGCAGCTCTGGATGCAGAAGCGGCGTAAGACACTGGGCGAGGACGTCAACTTCATGAACAGGATGGTCGACGAGATCATCGCCGAGCGCCGCAAGAGCGCCGAAGCCATCGATCACAAGAAGGACATGCTGGCCGCGATGATGACCGGCGTCGACCGCTCGACCGGCGAGCAGCTGGACGATGTCAACATCCGTTACCAGATCAACACGTTCCTGATCGCGGGCCACGAGACCACCAGCGGCCTCCTATCCTGCACGCTCTATGCGTTGCTGAAGCACCCGGACATTCTCAAAAAGGCCTATGACGAGGTCGATCGCGTCTTGGGCCCCGACGTCAATGCGAAGCCGACCTACCAGCAGGTGACCGAGCTCACCTATGTCACGCAGATCCTGAAAGAGGCGCTGCGGCTGTGGCCACCTGCGCCGGCCTACGGCATCTCGCCGTTGAATGACGAAACCATCGGTGGCGGCAAGTACAGGCTCAGGAAGGGCACGTTCACCACGATCCTGGTAACCGCGCTGCATCGCGACCCCACCGTCTGGGGACCCAATCCCGATGCTTTCGATCCCGAGAACTTCAGCAAGGAAGCGGAGGCCAAGCGGCCGATCAACGCGTGGAAGCCATTCGGCAACGGCCAGCGCGCCTGCATCGGCCGCGGTTTCGCCATGCACGAAGCGGCGCTTGCACTCGGCATGATCCTCCAGCGCTTCAAGCTGATCGACCATCGGCGCTATCAGATGCACCTGAAGGAAACGCTGACGATGAAGCCGGAAGGCTTCAAGATCAAGGTGCGGCCGCGGGCGGATCGCGAGCGCGGCGCCTATGGCGGGCCTGTCGCGGCCGTGGCTGTTGCGCCGCGGGCGCCGCGTCGGCCGACCACGCGTCCCGGCCATAACACGCCGATGCTCGTCCTTTACGGCTCCAATCTGGGCACGGCCGAGGAACTCGCGACGCGCATGGCTGATCTTGCCGAGATCAACGGCTTTGCCGTGCATCTCGGACCGCTCGACGATTTCGTCGGCAAGCTGCCGCAGCAGGGCGGCGTGTTGATCATCTGCGCCTCCTACAATGGCGCGCCGCCTGACAATGCGACGCAATTCGTCAAGTGGCTCGGTGAAGATCTGCCGCAAGATGCCTTTGTCAATGTGCGCTACGCCGTGTTCGGCTGCGGCAACAGTGACTGGGCCGCGACCTATCAATCGGTGCCGCGCTTCATCGACGAGCAACTATCGAAGCACGGCGCACGCGCGGTCTATCCGCGCGGTGAGGGCGATGCGCGCAGCGATCTCGACGGCCAGTTCCAGAAGTGGTTCCCGGCGGCGGCCCAGGTCGCGACCAGGGAATTCGGCATCGACTGGAACTTCACCCGCACCGCCGAAGACGATCCGCTCTACGCGATCGAGCCTGTCGCGGTCACTGCCGTCAATACCATCGTGGCCCAGGGCGGCGCTGTCGCGATGAAAGTGCTGGTCAATGACGAGCTTCAGAACAAGTCAGGCCCCAATCCATCGGAGCGCTCCACACGCCATATCGAGGTGCGGCTGCCGCTCAATATCAGCTACCGCGTCGGTGATCACTTGAGCGTCGTCCCGCGCAACGATCCGACACTGGTGGATTCCGTCGCCCGCCGCTTCGGCTTCCTGCCGGCCGATCAGATCAAGCTTCAGGTCGCCGAGGGCCGCCGCGCGCAATTGCCGGTCGGCGAAGCCGTGTCGGTCGGCAGGCTGCTCAGCGAGTTCGTCGAGCTGCAGCAGGTGGCGACGCGGAAGCAGATCCAGATCATGGCTGAGCACACCCGCTGCCCGGTCACCAAGCCGAAGCTGCTGGCTTTCGTTGGCGAAGAGCCTGAAATGCTCGAACGATACCGTAGTGAGATCCTGGGCAAACGCAAATCGGTGTTCGACTTGCTGCTCGAGTATCCGGCCTGCGAATTGCCGTTCCACATCTATCTGGAAATGCTCTCGCTGCTGGCACCGCGCTACTATTCGATATCGTCTTCGCCTTCGGTCGACCCGGCACGTTGCAGCGTTACGGTTGGCGTGGTCGAGGGACCAGCCGCTTCGGGGTGCGGCGTCTATAAAGGCATCTGCTCGAATTACATTGCCAGCCGGCGCCCCGGCGATACGATGTACGCCACGGTGCGCGAGACCAAGGCCGGTTTCCGGCTGCCCGACGATTTATCAGTACCGATCATCATGATCGGCCCGGGCACGGGACTTGCGCCGTTCCGCGGCTTCCTCCAGGAGCGCGCCGCGCGCAAGGCGATGGGTGCCGGCCTTGGGCCGGCCATGCTGTTCTTCGGCTGCCGCCATCCCGACCAGGATTTTCTCTACGCGGACGAATTGAAGGCGCTCGCCGCAAGCGGCATCGCCGAGCTCTTCACCGCGTTCTCCCGCGCCGATGGGCCGAAGACCTATGTCCAGCACGTCCTCGCGGCCCAGAAGGACAAGGTCTGGCTGCTGATCGAGCAGGGCGCGATCATCTATGTCTGCGGCGACGGCGGCAAGATGGAGCCCGATGTGAAGGCGGCGCTGGTTGCGATCCATCGCGAAAAGAACGGCAGCGATGCGGCCGCAGCCACGCGCTGGATCGAGGAGATGGGCGCGAACAACCGCTATGTGCTGGACGTCTGGGCGGGAGGGTGACTGTTCTTCCGATCGTGCTAAAGCACTCCCATGATTCCCTGGGAAAAGATCGACACCGCCAAAATCCCCGGCTCCGACGAAGAGCTCCGCTTGATGCGGCGCGGCAAGGAGTTTTCGATCAAGCTCGGCACCAACGAGCTGATGAACAACCGTCTGTCGGGCTCCGAGGCCGCGCTTGCAACGCTGGCCGCGAAACAGATCGAGAAGGTCGCAAAACCGGCTGTCCTCATCGGCGGTCTCGGCATGGGTTTTACGCTGCGCGCGGCGCTTGCCGTGCTCGGAAGCAAAGCGAAGATCGTAGTCTCCGAGCTGGTGCCCGCGGTCGTCACCTGGGCGCGAGGCCCGATGGCGGAAGTTTTCGGCGACAGTCTCGATGACGCCAGGGTGAGCATCCGCGAGACCGACGTCGGCGAAGTGATCCGGGCCAAGAGCTCGGCGTTTGACGCCATCCTGCTCGATGTCGACAACGGGCCGGAAGGGCTGACCCGCAAGGGAAATGATGCGCTCTACAGTGCGAGCGGTTTGACGGCCGCGAAGGCGGCGCTGCGAGCCGGCGGCGTTCTTGCTGTCTGGTCGTCGGGACCCAACTCCGCCTTCACCAAGCGTCTTGGCCGTGCCGGCTTCGACGTCAACGAGGTCAATGTGCGCGCCACCGGCAGAGGCGGCGGCGCTCGCCACGTGATCTGGATCGCGAAGAAAAGCTAGAACATCGTGTTGTTGTTCGCCGGATTGTCCGGGATCGGCTGAACCACGTCCCAGTGCTCGACGATCTTGCCGTTCTCCAGCTTGAAGATGTCGACGATCGCATTGCCCTTGGTGCCGGGCTCGCGAACCGCGTTGACGTGCAGGATGACGTAGTCGCCGTCGACGAAAGAGCGCTTGATCTCGCTGTGCGAGTTCGGAAACTTTTCGCGCAGGAAGCCGATGAATTTTCGGAAACCCTCCGGTCCATCGGCCGCGTTCGGATTGTGCTGGACGTAACGGTCGCCGACATAGGCGAGGGCTGCGTCGACGTCTTTCTGATTGAGACCCTTCTCGTAGAAGGCCAGCACGGCGTTGCGATTGGCTTCTTCTTGCGCGCTACCCGCAAAAGCGGTGCCGCCGGCGAGGCAAAGCGTGAGGACCGAAACGGCGGCCATTGCGGCCGACCGAGCGATGAGATGCATGGGAACTCCGAGAGGCATCGTAATCGAGGGAAGCCTCTATAGCTCCTGCATCGGCTCGCGTTAAGAGAGTCACCGGCAGTTCACATGGTCACCGTGAGGAGACCGGCTGCGCCGATCTAGGCCGCCTTTGCAGCCGCTCCATGCGCGTGCTTGTCGATGGCGCCGATGATCTCGGGCCAGAACCGCATCGGCAGCGCGTGGCCCATGCCCTCGATCATCAGCAGCTTTGCGCCCGGAATCGACTCCGCTGTGTCCTTGCCGCCTTCGGGACGCACCAGCGGGTCGACAGTGCCGTGAATGACCAGTGTCGGCGTCGTCACGTGGTGCAGCCTTTCCTTGCGGCTGCCCGAGGCGAGCACGGCGCGGAGCTGGCGGCCGACGCCGGCCGGATTGAGCCCACGGGCGAAGACGCGTTCGGCACGATCAGGATCGAGCGCCTCTTCCTCCGGAAAGGAGCCGCCGCGCAGGATTTTCCAGGTTTGGCCGAAGCGGGTGATGAATTCTTCCTTGCTGCGCGGCGGCGGCGCCATCAGCATGGCGGCAGCCTCGCGCGTCGGTGGCGGCACGCGCGGATTGCCCGTGGTCGACATGATGGAGGTCAGCGAGCGCACGCGCTCGGGAAATGACAGCGTCACCTCCTGCGCGATCATGCCGCCCATGGACGCCCCGACGAGATGCGCCGACTTGATGCCGAGCGCATCCATCAGGCCGACCGTGTCCCTGGCCATGTCGATCAGCTTGTAGGGCGCGGCGACGGGAATCCTGAGCAAGCGCAGCTTCAGCAGCTCGAGCGGCGTCAGCCGCCTGCCGCCCGTGAGATGGCTCGACTTGCCGATATCGCGGTTGTCGAAACGGATCACGCGAAAGCCGTGCGTTGCAAGCTGCTCGCAGAACCCATCGTCCCAGTGGATCATCTGCGCCCCGAGCCCCATGATCAGCAGCAGCGGCTCGGCATTGTCGTTGCCGAAAATCTCATAGCAGATGTCGATGCCGTTGGCGCGGACGGTCTGTGGCGGCTGATGGGCGGAGGCGTTCACCGGCGTGCTCCCTTGGCTTCCAGGCGGGAATTGTATTGCATGGTTTGCCGCCGCAAAGAAGCCATGCGTGCGACATCGACCTGTCGCTTAGCCGTTGACCGGCCCGTCGCAACGGTGTGGTATGGAGACAAAAGAGGGGCGCAAGAAGCCCTCGTGACCTGGAGGACGCCGATGACCGACAAGATCACCGACCCCGTCGCCTTGTGGCAGAAGATGGTCGGCGAGATGGAGAAGGGGTTCAACTCGTTTGCCACCAAGGCGATGGAGACGCCCGAATTCTCGCAGGCCATGAATCGGGCTGGCGGCGCGGCTGCAGGTGCGCAGAAGCAATTCGGCGATCTCATGGAGAAGTATTTGCTCTCGATGAATCTGCCGAGCCGCGAGCAAATGACCGGCATCGCCGAGCGGCTTCAGTCGATCGAGGCGCAGCTCGGCGAGATCAGCTCGATGCTGAGCAAGATGTCGGCCAATTCCACGGGGTCGCCGATCGATGCCGTGCCGCGGCCGCCGCGCACAAAGCGCCCGCCGTCCGAAAGCGGAGGGCCAAAATGAACGCGCCGACGGGAGTTGATTTCGCAGCAATCCCGGAGCGCATCCAGGCCGAGGTGCAGCGCGCCATCCAGCGCAGCATCAAGGGCGTCGAATATTTCTCGACCTCCGGCCCGACGCTCGGATCGACCCCAAAGGACGTGCTGCATTCGCGCGGCACGATGAGCCTCTATCACTACCGGCCAATGACGGACGAGATCTACCGGGTGCCCGTGCTGGTCGTGATGGCGACTACCAATCGCGGCTACATTCTCGATCTCGTGCCCGGCCAGAGCTTCATCGAGTTCCTCTTGAAGCGCGGCTACGACGTCTACATGCTGGACTGGAGCGCACCGCGGCCGGAGGAGAAGAGCCTGCGTATGGAGGACTACGTCCTCGACTTCATCCCGGATTGCGTCCGCCGCGTGCAGGCCGATTCCGGCGAGCAGGACGTCTCCCTCATCGGCTATTGCTTTGGCGGGGTGCTGTCGCTGCTCTACGGCTCGATCTTCCCGGAGGGGCCGATGAAAAATTTGATCTGCTTCACCACGCCGATCGACTTCCGCGAGATGAAGCTGTTCTCGAATTTCTCCGACCGCCGCTATTTCGACGTCGACCGCCTCGTCGACAGCGTCGGCAACGTGCCGCCGGAGATGATCCTGTCCTCGTTCGAGATGCTGCGTCCGGCGTCGCGCACGGTCAGCCAGATCCAGCTCTGGGAAAACATCTGGAACGACGAGTTCGTGAAGTCGTACCGGATGTTCGACCGCTGGGCGACCGACACGCTGCCGCTGGCGGGCGAGTATTTCCGCACCATCACCAAGGACCTGATGTGGGACAACAAGCTCTACAACGACACCATGTCGGTCGGTGGCCGTCCGGCGAAGCTTGAGAACATCAAGGTGCCGATCCTGCATGCGGTCGCCGAGCACGATCACATCGTGCCCTATGACGCGGCAAAGCATCTGATCGCGAAGATCGGCTCCGCGGACAAGGAAGAGGTGATGCTGAAAGGCGGTCACGTCTCGCTGGTCGCAGGCGCCAACGCGGTCAAGCGGCTGTGGCCGAAACTGGATTCCTGGCTGGGGACAAGATCGACATGAGTGAGCAGCGTTCCTATCCACGCCACGTCAGAACCGACGCGGGCGACGTCGAGATCCGCCTGATGTCGCCTATGGACGAAACTGCGGTGCTCGCCTTCGGCAAGGGCCTGCCGACCCATGATCTGTTGTTCCTGCCGCGCAACATCAGCGAGCCGAAGGTGCTGTCCGCCTGGGTCAAGGAGATCGAGCGCGGTGCGATTCAGAGTCTGCTTGCGGTGAAAGATGGCAGGGTGGTCGGCTGCGGCACCCTGGTGCGCGATCCTCACTCCTGGTCGCCCCATGTCGGCGAGATCCGCATGGTGGTCTCGCAGGACGTGCGCGGGAAGGGGGTGGGGAAGGCGCTGTCGCAGGAAACCTTTGCGCTCGCCCTCCGGGCGGGGCTGGAGAAGCTTTCGGTCCAGATGACGGTCGACCAGCAGGCGGCGATCGCACTGTTCGAGAGCCTCGGCTTCAAGGCCGAGGCCCTGTTGCGGGACCATGTCCGGGATGTCGGCGGCAAGACCCACGACATCGTCGTGCTCGGCCACAACATCGCGCAGGTCCAGGCCCAGATGGAGGCCTATGGGCTGCCGGACGCCGTCCAGCGCTAGGGGCCGATCGAAACCGGAAATCAACCCCATGCACAGAAGGCGGCGGGCCAGGACGTCGGCAGATTGCCCCCAAATAAGGCTTTCACGATTTCGTGATATCGCGGTGCAGCATGAATATTGCATCGCACAATCAACTGTGCCATATAAGTTGTGCCCCGGGCCATTGAGGACGGGGTGAGCCCATAGCTCAACCCCTGAGGATGGAGAGAACCCCATGACCACCGAGACCAACTCCGCTTTCGACGGCTTCAAAGACGCTTTCAAGAACATCCAGAACCTGGAAGTTCCCGAGGCTGCCCGCGAATTCGTCAAGAAGACCGCCAACACCGCCAAGGACCGCGCCGCTGAAGTGTTCGCTGGCTCCGAGCGCGTGACCGCCGCCGTCGAGAACGCGGTGACGGAGTCCGTCACTGAAGCCGGCAAGATCAGCCGCAACATCCAGCAGGCGATCTACGAAGACGCCGAGGCCTTCTTCTCGGGCATCGACAAGCTCGCCTCCGCCAAGTCGGTCAGCGAAGCCGTCGAGATCCAGTCGAGCCTGCTCCGCACCCGCGGCGAAGTGTTCGTCTCGCGCGCCAAGGCGACCGCCGACTATCTCGGCAAGCTTGCTGCCAACGGTGCGAAGTCCGCTCAGGACAATTTTGCCAAGGTCTACAAGACCGCCTGATCTGGCAATCCGAGAGCAAACTGAAATTCGAGGCCCGCTTCGGCGGGCCTTTTGTTTTGCGCCGCCGCCCTCATTGCGAGCGAAGCGAACCAATCCAGTCTGTCTCCTTGGAGAGACTCTGGATTGCTTCGCTTCGCTCGCAATGACGAGTACTGTGATCGCGTGATGACCCCACCGGCCACCTTCTCCTTCGACACCCCTGGCGATGCCGAACGGGCGGCTGAGCTGCGCCGCGTGAAAGCGCTGGCGACGCTGGTGCTGGCCTCGACCTTGACGCTGTTCGTCGCCGCGAAATGGCTGCTGCCGGTGCATCCCGTGTTCGGCTTCATCGCGGCCTTCGCAGAGGCCGCCACGATCGGCGGCCTCGCCGACTGGTATGCCGTGGTCGCGCTGTTCAGGCGGCCGCTCGGCCTGCCGATCCCGCATACCGCGATCATCCAGAGCAACCAGGCCCGGATCGCCGACAAGCTCGGCGAATTCATCCAGGTCCATTTCCTCGAGGCAGGGCCGGTGGAGGCCAAGCTGAAGGAGATCGATTTCGGCTCTTTCGTCGCCGACTGGCTGCGCGACCGCAAGCGCAGCGACGACCTCGCGCGCTTTGTGCTGCGCCTGCTGCCGGAAGCGGTGTCCGCGACCGAAAGCTCCGGCCTGATGACCTTCATCATCCGCCGCATGTCCTCGCAGCTTCAGGCGATCGACCTCGCGCCGCTCGCCGCCGGCACGCTGCGCGGGTTTGTTGCCGAGGGGAGGCACCAGATCCTGTTCGACGATCTCCTGCGCGTGATGCACGAGACGTTGAATCAGAAAGAGACGATGGCGATGATCCGCGAGAAGGTGCGCGCGGAGTTGCCGACCCTGCTCAATCTCTACCGCGCCGACAAGTTTCTGGTGAACAAGATCGTCTCGTCCGCCACCGCCTTCTTCAATGAGGTGCGCAGCGATCCCAAGCATCCATTCCGCGCCGAGTTCGACCGCATGGTGTTGACCTTCGTCGACCGGCTCGGCACCGACCAGGCCTACATCGACCGCATCGACGGCTTGAAGCGCGACCTGCTGGCGCGGCCCGAGCTTGCCGATCTCGCCCGGACCGTCTGGGCCAATACGCGCTCTTTCATCGAGCGCAGCGCGAGCGGCGAGACGCAGGTGCTGCAGCATCACCTCGCCGGCATGTTCGTTTCGGCGGGCGATGCGCTCGCCGGCGATGCCGAGCTGCGCGGCGAGATCAACATGGGCCTGGTGACGGTGCTGCGCAGGTTCGTGGCCGACCAGAAGAGCGGCGTCTCGACCTTCATCTCCGACCAGGTGAAGGCGTGGGACATGGCGCAGCTGATTTCGCTGATCGAGATCAACATCGGGCGCGACCTGCAATACATCCGCTTCAACGGTTCGCTGATCGGCGGGCTGGTTGGTCTTGCGCTCTACTCCATCGAATTCCTGCTCCGATTGTTGTGACTTTTGCGTCACGGCCGTTAGCATTAACGCGCGGGCCTATTGTCGCTTCGCCTCTCGCCCGCTTGAATGTGTGGAACCGGCCGCCTAGCTGATTCATGTTGCGCTGCGGAACGATCAAGACGCCGGCGTGTTGGAGTTCATGCCCATTGCCGGCATCGCGGCCGGCGCCTGTTCAGGGGAACCATTGATGACCGCTACAGCCCAGACGCTGCGTCCGCCGTCCCGGACTCTGATGCTTCTCGAAGGACGTGCGATCCACGAGTTCGGCGCATTCCTCGGCGCGCTACCGCTGCTGAGCCTGGCGCCGCGTGGCGACGGGCATCCGGTGCTGGTGCTGCCTGGCCTCGTCGCCTCCGACGGATCCACGCGCGCGCTGCGAACCTTTCTGACCAGCAAGGGCTATGCGGTCAGCGGCTGGCGCCAGGGACGCAACTACGGCCTCCGCGAGGGCGTGCAGCATGCCATGGTCGATCTTGTCGAGGAGCTCAACGACAAGCATGGCCGCAAGATCAGCCTGGTCGGCTGGAGCCTCGGTGGCCTCTATGCGCGCCAGCTCGCCAAGATGATGCCCGAGCGCGTCCGCCAGGTGATCACGCTCGGCAGCCCCTTCGCAGGCAATCCCCATTCGACCAATGCCTGGCGCGTCTATGAATGGGTGAGCGGGCGGAAGTCCGACGAGGTCGATCCGCGCTTCGGCGGCGAGCTCGCCGCCCCGCCGCCGGTGCCGACCACGGCCATCTTCAGCCGCACCGACGGCGTCTGCGCCTGGCAGGGCTGCATGGAGAAGACCGGCGCACAGACCGAGAGCATCGAGGTCGAGAGCAGCCATTGCGGCATGGGTCATCACCCCGCCGTCGTCTACGCCGTAGCCGACCGCCTCGCGCAGAAGGAAGGCCAGTGGCGCCCGTTCGATCGCAGCGGCTGGCGCAGCCTGGTGTATCCCGATCCGCATCGGTGATCTCTCTTTCTTCGCCTCTCCCGCTTGCGGGAGAGGCCGACACGCTCCCAGAGCGTGGCGGGTGAGGGTTGTTTCCTGTTGGGGATTGTCCCGTTGCGGAGACACCCTCTCCCCAACCCTCTCCCGCAAGAGGGAGCCCAGTGCCGATGCCGCCGCATCGTGAGAGGCACCCGCCGCTCCCTCATTGTGGCGCCCGCACCAAACGCGCTATGCCTCGCCCATGGCGCATCCGCTCTCTCGCATCATCGATCAGCTCAAGCGTGAGCCGTCACGCACCGGCTCCATCGTCATCACCATGTTCGGCGATGCCATCGTGCCGCGCGGCGGGTCGGTGTGGCTCGGCACGTTGCTGGCGTTTTTCGAGGGCATCGATATCGATGGCAGCGTGGTGCGAACGGCGATGTCGCGCCTGGCTGCCGATGGCTGGCTGACGCGCGAAAAGGTCGGCCGCAACAGCTTTTACCGCCTCGCCGAGAAGGGCCGCGAGACATTCGAAGCGGCGACACGGCACATCTACGATCCGCCGCCGTCGAACTGGACCGGTCGCTTCGAGTTGCTGCTGATCGGCAATGGTGAAGACCGTGATGTCTCACGCGAGGCGCTGCGAAATGCCGGTTTCGGCAGCCCGCTGCCGGGCGTGTGGGTGGCACCATCAGGCGTGCCGGTGCCGGAGCAGGCCGCAGGGGCCATCCGTCTCGAGGTCTCGGCCGAGGATGACAATGGGCGTCGACTGCTCGGCGCGAGCTGGCCGCTGGGGCGCACCGCCGATGCTTATCTGAAATTCATGAAGACGTTCGAGCCGTTACGCGCCGCGATCGCGCGCGGCACGGATTTGTCCGAGGCCGATGCGTTCACCGCGCGCATTCTGCTGATCCACTATTACCGCCGCGTCGTGCTGCGCGATCCGCTGCTTCCCGAGAGCCTGCTGCCGGCGGATTGGCCGGGCAAGGCTGCCCGCGAACTCTGCGGCGAGATCTATCGGGCGCTGCTTGTCCCGTCCGAACAATGGCTTGATAGCCATGGAACCAATGAGAAGGGCGCGTTGCCGGCGGCGCGAAAGCTCCTGGAACGGAGATTCGGCGCCTGATTTTTATGTTACAGAAATATGTTGCATGACTTAAATTCTGTTATATATTGCTTCCCAACGAGACGGGAGGAATGCGCATGTATACCCAGGCGCTGAACATGGCCGAGAGCGATGATCGCGGTCTCGAGGATGCGGCCAAGGCTGCGCAGTTCCAGGCCCGTATCGATGCCGAAGAGCGCATCGAGCCGAACGACTGGATGCCGGCGGCCTATCGCAAGACGCTCACCCGCCAGATCTCCCAGCACGCCCATTCCGAAATCGTCGGCATGCTGCCCGAAGGCAACTGGATCACGCGCGCGCCGACCCTGCGCCGCAAGGCCGCGCTGCTCGCCAAGGTGCAGGATGAGTGCGGCCACGGGCTCTATCTCTACGCCGCGGCCGAGACGCTCGGCACCTCGCGCGAGGAGCTCGTGGACGCCATGCTTGCGGGCAAGGCCAAATACTCCTCCATCTTCAACTATCCGACGCTGACCTGGGCCGACATCGGCACCATCGGCTGGCTGGTCGACGGCGCCGCGATCATGAACCAGATCCCGCTGTGCCGTTGCTCCTACGGCCCCTATGCGCGCGCGATGATCCGCGTCTGCAAGGAGGAATCGTTCCATCAGCGCCAGGGTTACGAGATCATGCTGACGCTGTGCCGCGGCTCGGACGAGCAGAAGGCGATGGCGCAGGATGCGCTGAACAGGTGGTGGTGGCCGGTTCTGATGATGTTCGGTCCGCCGGACGCCACGAGCCAGCACAGCGACACATCGACGAAGTGGAAGATCAAGCGTTTCTCCAATGACGAACTCCGGCAGAAGTTCGTCGATGCCACGGTGCCGCAGGCGCAATATCTCGGCCTCACCATTCCCGATCCAGGCATGACCCAGGATGCCGAGGGCCACTGGCGCTACAGCGGGATCGACTGGACCGAGTTCAAGCAGGTGCTCGCCGGCAACGGCCCTTGCAATCGCGATCGCATGGCGGCGCGCCGCAAGGCGCACGATGAGGGCGCCTGGGTGCGCGAAGCCGCTGCCGCCTACGCCAGCAAGCGCGCACAGCGTCAGACCGCACAAGCCGCGGAATAAGGAGATCGATATGGCCACCCCGAATACGCCGCTGTGGGAAGTCTTCATTCGCAGCCGCAACGGGCTCGCGCACAAGCATGTCGGCTCGCTGCATGCGAGCGACGCCACCATGGCGCTGCAGGCTGCCCGCGACATTTACACCCGCCGCGGCGAGGGCCTGTCGATCTGGGTCGTGCCGTCAACCGCGATCACCGCCAGCGACCCCGCCGAGAAGGGCATGATGTTCGAGCCGGCGGAATCGAAGATCTACCGGCATCCGACGTTCTACGAGGTGCCGGAAGAAGTGGGGCATATGTGATGCCGGTTGCCAACATCGACGTCTCCGAAACACCGCTGGTGCTCTACGCGCTGCGCCGTGCCGATGACGCGCTGATCCTCGGTCACCGCCTGTCGGAATGGTGCGGGCATGCGCCGATGATGGAAGAGGACATGGCGCTCTCCAACATCGCCCTCGACCTGATCGGCCAGGCGCGCGAACTGTACACCTACGCCGCCAAGGCCGAAGGCGGGGACAACGACGAGGACAAGCTCGCGTATTTGCGCGATGTCAGGCAGTACCGCAATCTGCTGCTGGTCGAGCAGCCCAATGGCGACTTCGCCCAGACCCTGGTGCGGCAGTTCTTTTACTCCGCCTTCGCCGATCTTTACTGGCGCGCGATGATGAATTCGCGCGACGCGACGCTCGCGGCCATTGCTGCGAAGTCGGAGAAGGAGAGCGCCTATCATCTGCGTCATGCCTCGGAATGGATCATCCGCCTTGGCGATGGCACGGATGAGAGCCACGCGCGCGCTCAAGGCGCGATCGATCATCTCTGGGCCTTCACCGGCGAGATGTTTGCCGTCGACGACGGCGAGCGCGCCCTGATCGAGGCCGGCATTGCCGTCGATCCAGGCACGCTGCGCGGCCGTTGGATGACGACGCTGTCCGATGTCGTGAGCGAGGCAACCCTGACGCTGCCGCAGAACGACTGGATGCAGCAGGGCGGCCGTTCCGGCCGGCACAGCGAACATCTCGGCCATCTGCTGTCGGAGTTGCAATCGATGCAGCGCACGTTTCCGGGGCAGACATGGTGACGGTGCTCGATCGCGACAGCGAGCTGCGCCGGCGAGCCTGGGATGCTGCGGCGGGCGTGGTCGATCCTGAGATCCCCGTGCTGACCATCGCCGATCTGGGCGTGCTCCGCGATGTCATTGTTGACGGCGACCATGCCGAGGTCGTGATCACGCCGACCTATTCGGGCTGCCCGGCGATGAACATGATCGCGCTCGAAATCGAGATCGCGCTGGAGCGCGCCGGCTTCCGTCGCCCGAAAGTACGCGCCGTGCTGTCGCCGGCCTGGACCACCGATTGGATGAGCGAGGAGGGCCGTCGGAAGCTGCGCGCCTACGGCATCGCACCGCCGCAGGCTTCAGGTTCGCGCCGCGCACTGTTTGGTGAGCAAGCCGTCGCGTGTCCGCAATGCGGCTCCGAGAAGACCGAGCTGTTGTCGGAATTCGGCTCGACCTCCTGCAAGGCGCTGTGGCGGTGCAAGTCCTGCCGCGAACCGTTCGACTACTTCAAGTGCCATTGAGGCGCACGATGCCAACCCGACCGCAATGACGGCTGTGGCTCAAATCTAGGGTATTCGAGATGTCTGCAGCCGCACCGCGCTTCCATCGCCTGGCCGTCAACGATCTCCGCCGCGAGGCGTCTGATGCCGTCTCGATGACCTTCGCCATCCCCGGCGAACTCGCGGGCGACTACGCCTTCACGCCCGGCCAGTATCTCACGCTCCGCACCATGCTCGATGGCGAAGAGGTGCGTCGCTCCTATTCGATCTGCTCCGGCCCCGATGATGGCGAAATCCGTATCGCGGTGAAGAAGGTCGACGGTGGCGCGTTCTCGAGCTGGGCGGCGGACGAGCTCAAACGCGGCGACGAACTCGATGTGATGACGCCGACCGGCCGCTTCGGCGTGCTCCCGCCTGATGATGCCGGACGCATCCATGTCGGCTTCGCCGCGGGCTCGGGCATCACGCCGATCCTGTCGATCGTCAAGGGCGTCTTGACGCGCGAGCCCGACAGCCGGTTCTTCCTGTTCTACGGCAACCGTACCACGGACAACATCATGTTCCTCGAGGCGCTCGAGGAGCTCAAGGACCGCTTCATCGACCGCCTCTCGATCTTCCACGTCATCTCCGGTGAGGAGCAGGACATTCCGATCCTGCATGGCCGGCTCGATGGCGACAAGGTGAGGGTGCTGCTGCGCTCGCTGGTACCGGCCGCAAGCGTCGACCACGTCTTCGTCTGTGGTCCCTCGGGCATGAGCGAAGACATCGAGGCGACCTGTCGCGATCTCGGCATCGCCGACGACCGCATTCACGTCGAACGCTTCGTCTCGGAGTTTGGCGGCAAGCCGCGACCGAAGAAGGCCGTTGCGCCCGACGCGCCCCCGAAGTCGATCGCCTCCCTGATCATCGACGGCAAGCGCCGCGATGTTCCGGTCGCCGAGGACGAGGCGATCCTCGATGCCGCGCTGCGCGCCGGCGTCGATTTGCCCTTCGCCTGCAAAGGCGGCATGTGCTCGACCTGTCGCGCCAAGCTGGTCGAGGGCGAGGCGCCGATGGACCTCAACTATTCGCTGGAACCCTGGGAGCTGAAGGCCGGATTCGTCCTCACCTGCCAGGCCAAGCCATCGTCCCAGCGCGTCGTGGTCGACTACGACCACGTTTGACAGTGTTGACCATCAGGCAGAACATCATGTGCAAGCAATTCGCCGGGAGAAGCGCGTGAACGTCAAAGCCGCCCTGTCGCCTGAGGATGTTGCCCGCGCCTGCGCTGAGGCGATGTGGGCGGAGGACGATGCCTCCAAGGGACTTGGAATGGAGATCGTCGAGATCGGTCCGGGCTTTGCGACGCTCGCCATGACGGTGCGGCCCGACATGGTCAACGGCCAACGCATCGCCCATGGCGGCTTCATCTTCACGCTCGCCGACTCCGCTTTCGCCTTTGCCTGCAACTCGCACAACGATCGCGTTGTTGCGGCGCAGGGCCAGATCAGCTTCATCAAACCTGGCAAGCTCGGCGACCGCCTGGTGGCGAAGGCGCGCGAGGTCACGCGCGGCGGTCGGTCCGGCATCTATGACGTGCGCGTCACGGCCGGCGATACCGTCGTTGCTGAATTCCGCGGGCATTCGCGTGTCGTTCCCGGCACATGGCTGCCGCAGCAAGACAAATGACAGAACGAACCGATGTGGGGAAACGAGAATGGCTCTGACCAGGCGCAAGGAAGGTGGTAACACCTATCGTGCCGAGATGGATGCGCAGGAGCGCGCGTCGCGCGACGAGATCATGGCGCTGCAGAAGCAGCGGCTGGCTTGGTCGCTCCAGCACGCCTACGACAACGTCGCGCATTATCGCACGGCCTTCGACAAGGCGGGCGTGCATCCAGCCGATTTTCACGAGCTCTCCGATCTCGCGAAGTTTCCGTTCACGGTGAAGACGGATCTGCGCGATAACTATCCCTTCAACATGTTCGCGGTACCGCGCGAAAAGCTGGTGCGCGTGCACGCCTCTTCGGGAACGACGGGAAAGCCGATCGTGGTCGGCTATACGCAACGCGACATCGACACCTGGTCGGAGGTGATGGCGCGCTCCATCCGTGCTGCCGGCGGCCGCACCGGCATGATCATCCACAATGCCTACGGCTACGGTCTCTTCACCGGCGGGCTCGGCGTCCATTACGGCGCCGAAAAGCTCGGCTGCACGGTGGTGCCAATCTCCGGCGGTATGACCGAGCGGCAGGTGCAGCTCATCAACGACTTCAGGCCTGATATCATCACGGTGACGCCGAGCTACATGCTGGCGATCCTCGACGAGTTCAAGCGCCAGAAGCTCGATCCGCGCCAATGCTCGCTCAAGGTCGGCATCTTCGGGGCCGAGCCCTGGACCAATGCGATGCGCAGCGAGATCGAGGACGCCTTCGACATGGATGCCACCGACATCTACGGCCTCTCCGAGGTGATCGGGCCGGGCGTCGCGCAGGAATGCATCGAGACCAAGGATGGGCTGCACATCTGGGAGGACCATTTCTATCCTGAAGTGATCGACCCGGTAACGGGTGCGGTGCTGCCGGATGGCGAACAAGGCGAACTGGTCTTCACCTCGCTGACCAAGGAAGCGTTCCCGGTGATTCGTTACCGCACCCGTGACCTGACGCGGCTGCTGCCGGGCACGGCGCGCCCCGGCATGCGGCGCATGGAGAAGGTGACGGGCCGCTCGGACGACATGATCATCTTGCGCGGCGTCAACTTGTTTCCGACCCAGATCGAAGAGGTGCTGCTCGCGACCGACTGGTGTGGTGGACACTTCATCCTCGAACTGACCCGCGAAGGCCGCATGGACGAGCTGACCATCATCGCCGAGGCGCGACCCGAAAGCTGGGACGGCCGTGGTCTGATCGACCATGCCGACCGGATCTCGACCCATATCAAGAACACGATCGGCATCAGCTCGAGGGTGCAGGTGGTTGCGCCCGCCACGCTGGAACGCTCGCTCGGCAAGGCCAAGCGCCTCTATGACAAGCGGCCCAAGGACTGACTTGACGGACTGACTTGACGGACTGACTTGACCGATTGACTCGACCGCCTCCAGAGGCGACAAGGCCCGCGAGAAATCGCGGGTCTTTTTCATGTCGCCATCCGATAGCAAAACCGTCGAAGCGCGTTGCGTGCGCCTCAATGCCAAGGCAGAGAGCGCCGCGGCGGTTACGCCCGTGGTCGAGCAACATAGGCTGAGCCGTGGCCCGAACGACCTGCTGATCGAGGTGAAGGCGGCCGCGGTCAATCCGTCCGACGTCAAGGCCGCTACCGGCCTGATGCCCTATGCGGTGTTCCCGCGCACACCTGGCCGTGACTATGCCGGCATGGTGATCGATGGCCCGGCCGGCACGATGGGCCGCGAGGTGTTCGGCTCTTCCGGCGATCTCGGCATCCGCCGCGATGGCAGCCATGCCAGCCATCTCGTGGTCGAGGCGGATGCGGCGGTGGAGAAGCCGAAGGCGCTGTCGTGGGAAGAAGCTGCCGGCATCGGCGTGCCCTTCGTCACCGCGATGGAGGGCTTTCGCCGTGCCGGCGTGCCGAAGAGTGGCGAGACGGTTCTCGTGTTCGGGGTCAATGGCAAGGTCGGTCAGGCCGCGGTGCAGATCGCAACCTGGCACGGCGCACGCGTCATCGGCGTGGTGCGCAAGTCCGAAGCCTATGAAGGCCACGGCAATGCGCCGATCGAGGTGATCGACGCCTCTGCGGTCGACGTCGCCGCGCGCGTGCGCGAATTGACCGGCGGCAAGGGCGCCGACATCGTCTTCAATACCGTCGGCGATCCCTACTTCCAGGCTGCGCACAAGTCGCTCGCGTTGCGCGGCCGTCAGATCCTGATCGCCGCGATCGACCGCATCGTGCAGTTCAACATCCTCGAATTCTATCGCGGGCAACACACCTATGTCGGCATCGACACGCTTGGACTGTCCTCGGCTGCGACCGGCGCGGTGCTGCGTGAGCTCGGCCCCGGCTTTGCGAGCGGTCACCTGAAGCCGTTCCCGATCAGGGCGAATGCGATCTACCCATTGCAGCGGGCGAAGGAGGCTTATGCCGCCGTTGCCGGGTCGTCGCGCGATAGGGTAATCATGCGGCCATGAAGCTCGTCATTGCGCTCGCAATGACGGGAGAATGGCGAGAGGTCTGAGAACGATCAATGGAATCCACCCATCCCGTCATCCTCGCCGGCTTCGTTATCGGCCTCGTCTATGGCTCCGTCGGCCTGCTCAGCGGCTTCTGCCTGATGAGCAGCATGCGCGCCTGGTTGGCAGAGGGAGACGGGCGGCTGGTCCGGTCTTATGCGTTGGCGATTGCGGTGGCGATTGCGGCGAGCCAGTTCCTCGCCGGCGCCGGCATGGTCGATCTCGGCAAGTCGATCTACCTGCAACAGACCTTTTCGCTGCCTGTGCTGTTCCTCGGTGGCCTGCTGTTTGGTTATGGCATGGTGCTGTCGAACGGTTGCGGCTCGCGGGCGCTGGTGCTGCTGGGCCGCGGCAATCTCCGCTCGTTCGTCGTCGTGACCGTGCTTGCCATTGCCGCGCAGATGACGCTCAAGGGCCTGATCGCGCCGGCTCGCATTGCGCTGGTTCAGGCTTCGCAAACAACTGTGAACGTCAATTCGTTGCCCTCAGTGCTGGCGACGCTCGGTCTCGCTGAGGGGGCTTCGCGAGCTTTGGCCGCAGCCGTGATCGCCTTCGCGCTGATCCTGTTTGCCTTCGCGCATACGGCGTTCCGCCGCTCTCCGGGCCAGATCGCGGCCGGGGTCATTGTCGGTCTGCTCGTCGCCGGCGGATGGTACGTGACCGGCTATGTCGGCGCCGACGATTTCAATCCCGTCCCGGTCACCTCGCTCACCTTCATCGCGCCGATCGCCGATAGCCTGCAATACGCCATGCTCTCGACCGGCCTGACGCTGAACTTTGGCATCGCGACGGTTGGTGGCGTTCTTGCCGGCAGCCTCGTCACTGCGCTCGTCACTGGCCGCTTCAGGCTCGAAGGCTATTCGTCGCCGCGCCACATGCTGCGCTCGGCCGGCGGCGCCGCGCTCATGGGCATCGGCGGCGTGATGGCGTTTGGCTGCTCGATCGGGCAGGGACTCACCGGCGTCTCGACGCTCGCGCTGGGCTCCTTCGTTGCGGTCGCCGGCATCGTGCTCGGCACCGCGGCAGGTCTGCGCGGCAGCTTGCGCGTTCAACCGCTCGCGGTCGCCTGACGGCGCAGCAGCCGGTCGCCCAGCGTCGCCAGGCCGATGCCGGTGACGATCAGTGCCGCGGCGGTGACGAGGCTCCTGTCGATCGGCTCGCCCAGCAGGATCGCCGCGCTGGCAATACCGACGAGCGGCGTCGCGGTGGTGCCAAGCGCCGTGGTCAGCGCCGAGATGCTCTTGTTGACCATCGACATCGCCCAATAAGCGAGCGCAGTCCCGATCAGGCCGGAATACAGGAACAGCAGGACAAGCTTCCACGACCATGCCGCATGCGGCAGGCCATCCACGACCATAGCTGACACTGTCAGCACGATCGTCGCCACGAGCACCTGCCAGATCAGGAGCTGGAGCGGGGATGCGATCCAGCGGTGCGCGCGGATATAGATGATGTTCGCAGCCCAGGAGATCGCGGCCAGAATGACCATGCCGGCACCGAGCACGACGTTGCTGTTGGTCCAGTCGATCGACGCCGGGTTGAGGATCACGGCAAGCCCGATCAATCCCAACAGGGCGCCGGCAAGCTTCGCCAGGGTCAGCGTATCCTTTCCGAGCAGAGGCGTCGCGATCGCGACCCAGAGCGGCGTGGTGTAGCCGAGCACGACGGCCTTGCTCGCGGGCAGGAAGCGCACACCGGCCGCAACCAGCACGGAGAATATCGTCATGTGCAGCAACGCGACGCTGAGCACCACCGGAATATCGCGCCGCTCCGGGATCACCAGATTGTTGCTCAATCCGAGGATCACGAACAGTCCAGCCAGCGCGATCCAGCTGCGGATCGCCGACGTCCACAGCGGCGGAAGGAATTGAACGATCTGCTTCGTCATCGACCAGTTCACGCCCCAGGCCAGCACGACGATGAGAAACAGGCCGATCGCCGCACGGGGTGACAGGGAAGAGTTCATCGCAAAATCCTTGAAGCAGTCCGGTCCGGTGGATAGCATCTCGCCTGGCACCCGAAAAAGTGCCAGATCGGAGAAGATGAAGGTGCCAGTTTCGGAGAGCATGATCGCCGGCCTGGTCGAACTCGACCGGGCTGATGAAGAGGGGTTGGTGGCGCAATTGACCGGCCAGCTCCGAAGGCTGATTGCGGCCGGGCGCCTCGCCAAAGGCAGCGCGCTGCCGTCGAGCCGCCGGTTTGCGAGCGAGCTTGGCGTCTCCCGCAACACCGTGACTTATGCATTCGAGCAGCTTGCCGCTGAAGGGTATCTCGAGGCGTCGCACGGACGTCGTCCCGTGGTGACAGTCGATGGCGGTGAGCGCTTTGCGGCGGCGCGCGGGGGCGGCTCGAGCCTCCGTCCCGGCAAAGTGCCGCTGTCACCCTGGGCATCGAAGCTCACGCAGACCGACTGGCCGATGTCCTACCAGGCGCCGCTCAAGCCGCTACGTCCGGGGCATGGCGATGCGCGCGAGTTTCCGAACGAGGTCTGGGCGCGCTGCCTGCGCCGCAGCGCCGTGCGCGCTGCCAGACGAGAGCTTGGCCCGGTCAACCGAATGCGCCTGCGTGAAGCGCTGGCGCATTATCTGGCGGCCAGCAGAGGCGTTCGCGCCACAGTGGACCAGATCATGATCCTGCCGAGTGCGCAGGCCGCACTGACGCTGATCGCGGCCGTGCTCATCACGCCAGGCGATGAGGTCTGGGTCGAGGATCCCGGCTATCCCGGCGCCGCAGCCGCCTTCCGTGCGTCGGGCGCGCGGGTGACCGGCATCGGGCTCGACGAGCAGGGCATGCAGCGAATGCCGGGAATGACGGCGCCCAAGCTCATCTTCGTGACGCCCTCGCACCAGCATCCGACCGGGCGGTTGATGTCGCTGGCGCGCCGGAGCGAGTTCCTGAGGTCGAGCAGGCCCGGCAAGACATGGATCATCGAGGACGACTACGATGGCGAATTCCATTATGACAGCCGTCCGGTGCCGGCCCTGCAGGGACTCGATGTCCACGGCCGCGTGTTCTACGTCGGCACGTTCTCGAAGGCGATGACGTCGGATATCCGGCTTGGTTATCTCGTCGCGCCGCCGGCGCTGGTCAGTGCCCTGGAGATCGCGCAGCGGCACATCGGGTTGATCGCGTCCAGCCACATTCAGGAGGCGCTCGCCGAGTTCATTGCCGACGGGCATTTCCTCGCGCATCTGCGCCGGATGCGCCGGCTCTATCACCTCAGGCGCGATCATCTCGTCGCGGGGCTGGAGCGCCATCTCGGCGAGGTGCTCTCGATCGAGGTGCCCTCGGGCGGTATCCAGCTCGTCGCGCGTCTCAGGCGTGGTCGCGCCGATCAAGCGGTGGTCAGGCGGTTGGTCGATGCAGGCGTCGAAACCCGGGCACTATCCAGTCTGGCGCTGGGACGGCCGCGTGATCGTGGCCTGCTGCTCGGCTTTGCGGCCTGGCGCGAAAGCGAGATCAGCGCAGCGCTGCGGACGATGGCGTCGTGCTTGTAGCGCGCTAGTCCACGGCCCTGGTCACGATGCGGATCTCCGAGGTCAGGGTCCGGTGCACCGGACACTTGTCGGCGATCTCCATCAGCTTGTTGCGTTGATCGGCATCGAGCGCGCCGTCGATCGCGATATCGCGCTCGATCTGGTCGAGCATGCCGTCCCGCGTCTCGCACTCCGCGCAGTCCTTGGCGTAGATTTTCGAATGCTTCAGCGTGACGGTGACGCGATCGAGCGGCAGCGATTTGCGGTCCGCATAAAGGCGCATGGTCATGGAGGTGCAGGCGCCGAGGCCGGCAAGCAGGAAATCATAGGGCCCTGGACCCGCATCCTCGCCGCCGGCAGCCACCGGCTCGTCCGCCACGAGATGATGAGGCCCGACCGTGATGATCTGGTTGAACTTGCTTTTGCGGGTCTCCCGCACCACCACCTTGCGAGGTTCTTCCGGAAGATCCACCGCTTTGACCGGATTTGCGATGTCGATGTAGCGGCTCGCCCAGGCAACGATCACGTCCGCGGCGTAGAGCGCATCGGCGGGTTTCGTCAGGAGATGATCGGCGTGATCGAGCGAGACGAAGCTCTTGGGGTGCTTCGCCGCAACGAAGATCCTGGTGGCATTATCGATGCCCACGGTATCGTCGACTGGAGATTGCATGATCAGCAGTGCTTTATGGAGGCCGGTGACGTCCTTCATCAGCGCTTGCTCGACGATGTCGTCGAGGAATTCGCGCTTGATCCGGAACGGGCGACCTGCGAGCGAGACGTCGACCTCGCCCCGTGTGCGGATGTCGTCGAGATGCTCGCTGAACAGGCCGGTGACGTGCGCGGGATCGGACGGTGCGGCGATCGTCACGACTGCCCTCGCCTCCGGAATCTTTCCCGCGGCTGCCAGGATCGCGGCGCCGCCAAGGCTGTGACCGATCAGGATCGACGGCGCGTTGCGGGTCGCACGTAGATGATCGGCGGCGCGCACGAGGTCGGCGACATTCGAGGAGAATGTCGAATTGGCAAAATCACCTTCACTCGAGCCTAAACCCGTGAAGTCGAAACGCAGCACCGCGATGCCCCTGGCGGCAAGCGCGACCGAGATGCGCTTGGCTGCCAGCGTGTCCTTGCCGCAGGTGAAACAGTGCGCGAACAGCGCATAGGCCGCGGGCTCGCCGTCCGGCAGCTCCAGCGCGGCCGCGAGCTGATGGCCCGCTTCGCCGGTGAATTGAAAGCGTTCCGTCGGCATGGGCCTTCCCCGTGTTTGCTTGAACCTAATCGCTCGAGTAGCGCTGTTCGGCCCAGGGATCGCCGCGGTTATGGTAGCCGCGGACTTCCCAGAAGCCCGGTGCGTCGTCGGTCACGAATTCGATCGCCTGGAGCCACTTCGCGCTCTTCCAGAAATAGAGATGCGGCACGACGAGCCTGACAGGGCCGCCATGCTCGTCCGACAGCTTCTGGCCGGACCAGCTATGGGCAAGCAGCGCGTCCTCGGCAGCGAAATCCTCCAGCGCGAGGTTGGTGGTGTAGCCGTCATAGCAATGCAGCACGACGAAGCGCGCATCGTCGCGCGGCCGACAGGTCGCCAGCAGCTCGCGCGTGGCGAGCCCCTCCCATTCATTGTCGTAGCGCGACCATGTCGTGACGCAATGGATGTCGGAGGTGAATTGATCCTGCTTCTGCTCGGCAAACTCGGCAAAAGTCCAGAACAAAGGCTGCTCGATCGCGCCGTAGACGTCGAGCCGCCAGCGCTCGCGAGAGACCGGCGGCAGGACACCGAGATCGAGCACCGGCCAGTCTTTTGTCAGATGCTGGCCGGGCGGTAGCCGCTGGTCCTCGGGTCGGGTGATCCTGCCGGTGAGGAAGCGGCCCTCGCGCGCCCATTTCTCCTTGGTGCGCGTCAGCTTGCTGTCGGATGGCGTCTCGTCGGCCATATTCAACTCGTGAATGGGCTACTCGTGAACGGGCTATTCGTGGCGGTGCATCGCGGAGGCGTGCTTGGTGTCCCGCATGGTGGAATAGATGATCAGCGACAGGAAGATGATTCCGGCGAGATAGTAGTAGAACCACTGCTCGTGTCCCATGGTCTTGAAATAGAGCGCGATCGCAGGCGCCGTGCCGCCGAAGAGCGAGACGGTGATCGCATAGGGCAAACCGACGCCGAGAGCGCGGACATTGGTCGGGAACAGCTCTGCCTTCACCACCGCGTTGATGGAGGTGTAGCCGGCAACGAACAGCCAGGCGCAGCAGATCAGGATGAACGCCGTGAATGGCGACTTGGTCTCTTTCAGCGTCATCAGCAGCGGTACGGTTGCTAGCGTGCCGGCGACGCCGAAGAAGATCAAGAGCGGCTTGCGGCCGATCTTGTCGGAGATCGCGCCGTAGACAGGTTGCAGGATGGTCGCGAAGATCAGCGTGCCGAAGATCACGAAGGTGGTCTGGTCCTCGGTCAGGCCGACCGAGAGCTTGACGAAGGTCTGCATGTAGGTGGTGAAGGTGTAGAACGCCGCGGTGCCGCCGGCGGTCAGGCCGACCACGAGCAACAGCTCGCGCGGATAACGCAACAGATTGGTGAGGGAGCCCGTCGGCTTCACGACCTTCTTGGCTTCCTCGAACGCCTCGGTCTCATGCAGGCCGCGCCGCATCACGGCTGCGAATATCGCGAGCGCCGCGCCGATCGCGAACGGGATGCGCCACCCCCAGGCCTTCAGCTCCTCGGGCGTGAGGAAGACCTTTTGCAGGAGCAGCAGCACGATGATCGCGGTGAGCTGGCCGCCGATCAGCGTGACGTACTGGAAGCTCGAATAAAAGCCGCGATGCCTGGGATCGGCGACCTCGCTGAGATACGTGGCGCTGGCGCCGTATTCGCCGCCGAGGCTGAGGCCCTCGATGACGCGGGCGAGCGCCAGGATCACCGGCGCGGCAAAGCCGATCGTTGCATAGGTCGGCGTCAGCGCGATGATCAGCGAGCCGAAGCACATGAACACCACTGACAATGTCAGCGAGATGCGTCGGCCGAAATGGTCGGCGAGGTAGCCGAAGAACCAGCCGCCGAGCGGTCGCATCAGGAAGGTTGCGGCGAAGACCACGGCGGCGTTCAATTGCTGTACCACGGGATCGTTGCCGGGGAAGAAGGCCGGGGCGAAATACAGCGCGAACGCCGTATAGGCGTAGAAGTCGTACCACTCGACGAGATTGCCGATCGAGCCGATGAAGATCGCCTTGATCCGCCGCTTGGCGTCGGCAATGTCGATATGGTCGGAGGCCGGTTGGGTCGCTAGCTCTGTCACGTCCGGCCTCTCTGCGTTGGTCCCGGGAAAGGCCTACATCGCCTTTCCCAGCAGAAATGGCAACTGGCGGGGGCCTCGCACGGTACCCTGCGACCAGGTCACCGTGCCTGCCGGATCAAGCCGGAAATCCGGGATCCGCTTCAGCCATTCCTCCAACGCGACCTGCATCTCCATCCGCGCGAGGTTGGAACCGACGCAGCGGTGGATGCCGAGGCCGAAGGCGGCATGGCGGTTCTCGCGGCGATCGATCACGACCTTGTCGGCATCCGGAAACATTTTTGGGTCCCGGTTGGCGGCCGGGAAGGACAGCAGCACCATGTTGCCTGCCTTGACCGGACAGCCTGACACCGTGGTGTCCTTGACCACTTCGCGGGCCATCGTCACCGGCGAATAGGCGCGCAGCAGCTCCTCCACGGCGGTGGGAATCAGTTCCGGCTCGGCGATCAGCCGCTCGCGGTCTACAGGCGTGCGGGCGAGATGCCACAGCGAGGAGCCGATCGCGCTCCAGGTGGTGTCGATGCCGGCGATCAGGAGCAGCCGTAGCGAGCCCAGCACATGCGACTCTTCCAGCGGCTGGCCATCCCGGTCCTTGGCATTCATCAGATAAGAGATGAGATCGTCGGTCGGCTTCGATCTGCGCTCCTCGATATGGGCCCTGAAATAATCGCTCATCTCCTGCACGGCCTGCAGCAGCATGTTCTCGTCCTTGATGCCGAGCTCCAGGATCATGTGGATCCAGTTGATGAAGAGGTCGCTGTCGCTCTCGGGAATGCCGAGCATGTGCGCGATGGCCTGAACCGGGATGTATTTGCTATAGCGCGCGGCGGCGTCGACCTTGCCGTCGGCGATGAACCCGTCGATCAGCTCGTTGCAGATCGCGCGCATCCGCGGTTCCAGTTTCTTCATCGCGTCCGGCGTGAAAGGCGGCAGCAGCAATTGCTTGGCCGGTTTGTGCACGGGCGGATCGGAAGTGATCGGCGGCGCCGCGTTTCGCGCGATTTCGGGCCGGACGTTGCGGACGATGATGCGGCGCGACGAAAAATGCTCGGTGTCGTTGGCGATTTCGCGCACCGCTTCATACGTCGTCGGCATATAGCAGCCGAGAAAGCGCTCGGTATGCACGACCGGGCTCGCGGCGCGCAGCTCCTCCCAGATCGGGAAGGGATCGTCGGTCCATTGCGGGTCGGTGTGGTCGAAATCGTTGACCCAGTCGGTCACGGGCGGATGGGCGGCAGGCTGGCTGACGTCGGACATCTCTAGAATCCCTCCGAATTCCTTGGGGCTGGTGTTCGGTGAAGGCACGCGAGGACACGGGCAGCCGCGTTACTCCTCGATCACATCGATCGCGATTTCCGGGCAGTTGGATTTGGCAAGCCAGGCCTTGTCTTCGAGCCCTGGCGGAACCGTGCCGTCTCCGGCCTCGTGGGCATTGCCGTATTCATCGAGCTCGAACAATTCAGGCGCCAGCGCCTTGCAGCGGGCGTGGCCTTGGCATTTGTCGGGATCGACGCGAACTTTCAGTCGCTCTGCCATTGGGGCTTCCTCGGTCGTATGCGCGTGGCCCGAAGGGCGGCGCATTCCTCTTCTCTGCGGCATTTGCCGTCTGTTTTAAGTTATATGCTATTACATTATCGACAGGCTTTCCCTGTCAAGTGCAAACTTATAGGCTCCGCCGTAACATGCGGTCACATCTCGCTCGTAAGCCCGAGAACACCTACCACCACGGCGATCTCCGCGACGCCCTGATCAAGGCCGCATTGCGCGAGGCGGAGCAGGGCGGGGCGGAAGCGATCAGCATCAAAGCGCTGGCAAAGCAGCTCGGAGTCTCGCAGCCGGCGCCGTACCGTCATTTCGCCGATCGCGAGGCACTGCTTGCCGCGGTGACCGCGGAGGCGTTCCGGCAGTTCACCGCGATGCTGCGCGACGCAATGGCGAAGCCGTCGAAGCAATCGAAACTGTCGCGATTGGCGCAGGCAACGCTCGACTTCGGTCTGCGTCGCAACGGCGTCTACCGCTTGATGTTTGCGTCCCGCACCGTGTCCTGCGCGGCCAAGGGCAGCGAGCTGCATGAGGCGACGCGCGAGACGTTCGCGCTCGTGATTGAAGCTCTGGAAGCGCCGGCGGTCGCCTATTTGCGCGAACGGCAGGCACTCAAGATCTGGGCGGCGCTGCACGGCGTGGTGATGCTGGCCGAGCAGGGCCTGTTCACCGGCGAGGCGGCGCATGCCTCGCGCGAGGAATTGGTCGAGGATTTTGTGAACGAGACGAAGGCTGCTCTCGCAGTCGCGATCAAGCACGCGCGGCGTCAGAAAAAGGCCGGCGCCTAGGCCTTCGCTTTCAGCAGCTTCATCAGCTTCTCGACCGCGCTGTCCGGCGTCGTCACGACCGGGCGGCCGGTGGCCTCCGCGACCAGCGGCGCTGATGATGCGATGCTGAACTGGGCCAGCGCAATGACGTCGCAATCGCGCAGGTCTTTTGACGCCTCGACAATCAGCCGGTCATGCGTGGCGCGGTCGCCGCGGTCGAGCGCCGCCAGCGCGCCCTCGGCAAGCTTCGGCACGATCTGGACGGAGGCCGGAAACTCAGGCGGCATCGACGCCAGCGTCGGCGGGAAGGTCGAGAGCAGGCCGATCCTTTTGCCCATCGTCACGGCACGTTCGATCATCGCCTCGTTCGGTTTCAGCACCGGCATCGGCGCATGCGCCCGCGCAACGGCCTCGATGCAGGGGCCGAAGGCCGAGCATGTGAAGAGGATGCCATTCGCTCCGGTCGCTGCGGCATAGTCACCGAGCGCGAGGAAGCGATCGGTCATGGCATCGTCGAGCTTGCCGTCGCGGGCCAGATCGGCCGAGAGGCTGTCGTCAAGCAGGTTCATCAGCCGCGCCTCCGGCCACGCCCGTGCGAACGCCGCCTCGATCGGGGCGATGGAATGCTTGAGGGCGTGGATCAGGGCGATGCGAGGGGACGTCGTCATTGAAGGTGATTACCTGACAGGTCTCGTGCCCCGGACGCAGCGCAATGCGAAGTCTTGCGCTGCAGAGGGGCACCTTGTGGCCGCTGGTCCGGGCTTTGCGCATCCGCGCGTCGGACACGGAGACGTTTACTTGAACGGAATGGCGTACATCAAGCCGCCCTTGCTCCAGAGGCCATTGAGGCCGCGCTCGAGCTTGAGCGGGCTCGCCTTGCCGACATTGCGCTCATAGATCTCGCCGTAATTGCCGGTCGCCTTGATTGCCGTGACCAGCCATTTGTTGTCGAGGCCAAGCCGGGAGCCGAGATCGCCGGAAGCGCCGAGCAGACGCTGGATCGCGGGTGTCTGCGACTTCGCCATCTCGTCGACATTGGCCTGGGTGACGCCGAGCTCTTCGGCCTCGATCAGGCCGTAATGCAGCCAGGTGATGATATCGCTCCAGACCTCGTCGCCGTTGCGGGTGAAGGGGCCGAGCGGCTCCTTGCTGATGGTCTGCGGCAGCACGACGTAATCGGCCGGGTTCGGCGCCGCGGTGGTGACGGCACCGGCGAGCGCGGACGCGTCCTGCGTCATGGCATCGCAGCGGCCGCCGAAGAAGGTCTGGTACATGGTATCGACGCGGTCGAACACCAGCGGCTTCCAGTCGATGCCGTTGGCGCGGCCGTAATCGCCGAGCGTGACTTCGTGCGTGGTGCCCTGCGCGACGCAGACGGTCGCGCCCTTGAGGTCCTTCAGCTCCTTCACGCCGAGGTCCTTCTTCACGACAAAGCCCTGGCCATCATAGAAGTTGATCGGACCCTGGCGCAGGCCCAGCGTCACGCCGCGCAGGTATGTCTGCGTGGAGTTGCGGTAGAGCACGTCGATCTCGCCCGATTGCAGCGCCGTGAAGCGGTTCTGCGCGGTCAGCGAGACGTAGCGCACCTTGTCCGGATCCCCCAACACGCCGGCCGCGAGGGCGCGGCAGTAATCGACGTCGAGGCCCTTGTAGTTGCCTTGTGAATCCGGCGCCGAGAAACCGGCAAAGCCGGCGCTGACGCCGCATACCAGCGTGCCGCGGCTCTTGACCTGATCGAGCGTCGCCGCTGACGCGATCACGGTCGATGCCGCGAGCGCGCCGGCTGCAATAACCAGTTTCCTCATCATGCTACTCTCCCCTCAGTGATTGACACGACCCAACACGATGTCGACGGCCGTGCCGAGCTTGTCGACGATCCGATCGATCTCGTCTGCCGACGCGATATAGGGCGGTGCCAGCAGCACATGGTCGCCGCGGACGCCGTCCGCGGTGCCCCCGCCGGGATAGCAGCCGAGCCCAATGGCAAAGGCCTCCGCCTTGATCTTCTGGTTCAACTTGAGCGCCGGATCGAACGAAGCACGGGTGGCGCGGTCGGCGACCAGCTCGATCGCCCAGAACAGGCCGCGGCCCCTGATGTCTCCGACATGGCGGTGATTGCCGAAGCGCTCGGTGAGCCGTCGCTCGAGCAACTTGCCGTGCTTCTTCACTTGCTCAAGCAGCTTGTCCTCCCGGATCACGTCCTGCACGGCGAGCGCAGCTGCGCAGGCCAGGGGATGTGCGAGGTAAGTGTGGCCGTGCTGGAAGGCGCCGGAGCCAGAGCGGATGGTATCGATGATCTCTCTGCTCGCGAGCATCGCGCCGATCGGTTGATAGCCGCCGCCGAGCCCCTTGGCGATCGCCTGGATATCGGGCGCGACGCCCTCCTGCTCCCAGGCATGCATCGTGCCGGTGCGGCCCATGCCGCACATGACCTCGTCGAGGATGAGCAGCGCACCATGCCGGTCGCAGATCTCGCGCACCGCCTTGAAGTAACCATCGGGCGCGGTCACGGCGCCGGCCGTGGCGCCAACGACTGGCTCGGCGAGGAACGCCGCAACGGTGTCTGGGCCGAGACGCTGGAACTCGGCCTCCAGCTCCGCGGCCAGCCGCGCCGCGAACTGCGTATCGGATTCACCGTCGTGCTTCTCGTGATAGGCAAAGGCGGGCATTACATGGCTGAAGGCGGCCGAGAGCAGCGGCGCATAGGGCGCGCGGCGCCAGGCGTTGCCGCCGGCGGCGAGCGCGCCGAGCGTGTTGCCGTGATAGCTCTGCCGCCGCGCGATGAAATGCTGCCGTTGCGGCTCTCCGCGCTCGAGGAAATATTGCCGCGCCAGCTTGATGCTGGCTTCGATCGCTTCCGATCCGCCGCTGACGAAATAGGCGTAGGCGAGCCCGCCGGGCTCATGACCGACCAGCGTCTCGGCCAGCGCCTCGGCCGGCTCCGAGGAGAAGAAGGCGGTGTGCGCATAAGCGAGCGTCGAGGCCTGCTTCGCCATGGCCGCGATCACGCGGGGATGCTGATGGCCGAGACAGGAGACCGCCGCGCCACCGGAAGCGTCGATCACGCGGCGTCCGTCCTCGGCAAAGAGATAGATTCCTTCGCCGCCGATAGCCCTGGGGGGCGTCTCACGCAACGAGCGATGCAGCACGCGGCTGGTGCGGGTGCTCATGGATCAACCTTTCTCTGAGACGTAGGTGGAGGCTGCGGCGAGCCGTGCCTCGGTGTCCTCCAAGCGCTTCTTGGCGGCTGCGCCGCCGAGCGAGAACGCGACCGCGGCAAGCGACTGCGCGATCGCGAGCGCGCCGGTGAGGCTGGGAAAGAAGCCGGGCGAGGAGGCCGCCTCGAACAGCAGCACGTGCTCGGCGCCTTCGGCCATGGGCGCGGCAACGCTGTCAGCGATCGCGATCAGCCTCGCGCCGGCACGATAGGCGGCCTGTGCGACCCGGACGCTCGCATTGGTATAGGGGGTAAAGCCGATGACGATCACGGCCTCGCCGGGACGGAACGAGCCGAGATCGAGATCGTCAGGGCCCGAGGCGCCGACGATCTGCACCTGTTCGGGGCGAAACAGCCGGAGCTCGTAATTGAGCAATTCCGCGACGCTGCGACAGCTCCGATAGCCGGTGATCCAGATCCGTTTTGCATGATGCAGCGCACGAGCCGCGTCCGCAATCGCGTGGGCGGAGATGCGCGGCAGGCCCGCGGCTTCGGCCTCGAGCTTGTCGGTGACGAGCGCGACATCGGAATTCGGACCGTGACGACGATCCTTGGCGCGGAGCGAGAAGGGTGAGATCTGCGACGGCCGTCGTGCCTCGGTCAGCGCGGCCCGCAATTCGTCCCAGCCGGAATAGCCGATCGCCTTGGCCAAGCGCGTGAACGCGGCCGGATCGGCGCCGGCTTCCGCCGCGAGATCCCGCATCGACCGCGTGGTGGCGTCGTAATCGTTGGCCGCGACGAAGCGCCCGACCTCCCGCAAGCGCAGGGGCAGCGATGGCAACGCAATGCGCAGTTCGCTCAAAGGCGAGGATTTCGCTGACACGGCCATGAAACATTTGTTGCACGATTTAAGGATTGGTGCAACAGTTGACGTGCGCCGCCAAAATCGCTGTTTCAGGAAGGATTTTTGTGCCGTGACATCAGACGATCCGAGGCCGCCGCCGCGCCGCAGCTTTTTCGGCGCGCTCGGGCCGAATGAATTGAAGGGCCTGTTCTGGCAGGTGCTGGTGGTCGGCATCGCCGTCGCGGTCATCGTTTTCCTGTGGTCCAACACCGTCACCAATCTCTCGGCCCGTCGCATCACCACCGGCTTCGCCTTCCTTGGCCGCGAGGCGGGGATGCCGATTGCCGACAGCCTGCTCGCGTACAATCCCAGAGACAGCTACCTCTGGGCCTTCGTCGTCGGCGTCGCCAACACGCTGCGTGTCGCCGTGATCGGTATCGTGCTTGCGACCATTCTGGGCACGCTGATCGGAATTTCCCGGCTCTCGGCCAACTGGCTGCTGTCGCGGCTCGCCGCCGTCTACGTGGAAGTGCTGCGCGACATCCCGCTGCTGCTGCAGCTGCTGTTCTGGTACGTGCTGATGCAGGCGCTGCCGGCGGCGCGTGCGGCGTGGCGGCCTGTCGAGGGGGTGTTTCTCTCCAATCGCGGCTTGATCCTGCCGGCGATCCCGGTTGGCTCGCCGCAACTCCGGGTCCTCGGCGCGGCCGTGCTGGGCTCCGTCGCGTTTTATGTCGTTCGGCGCCGGCTGCTTGCGCAGCAGATGCGCGATGGCAGGCCCCGGCCGGCCTGGCCCTTTGCGCTCGGCTTCATTGTCGCGCTGCCGGCGGCGGTGTCGCTGCTGCTCGGCGTGTCCTGGACAATCGAATGGCCGCAGCTGCGCGGCTTCAACTTCGTCGGCGGGCTTACGCTCGCGCCGGAATACTTCGCACTGCTGATCGCGCTCGTGACCTACACCTCGGCGTTCATCGCCGAGATCGTGCGCAGCGGCATTCAATCCGTACCGCGCGGGCAGTGGGATGCCGCCAGCGCGCTCGGCCTGCGCCGCAGCTTCATGCTGCGGCAGATCATCCTGCCGCAGGCTTTGCGGGTGATCGTGCCGCCGATGACGAGCCAGTATCTCAATCTGACCAAGAACTCCTCGCTCGCGGTCGCGATCGGCTACCAGGACGTGGTGTCGATCGCCAACACCACGCTGAACCAGACCGGGCAGGCGATCGAGGCGATCACGCTGATCATGGCTGTCTTCCTCACCATCAGCCTTGGCATCAGCTTCTTCATGAACTGGTACAATGCGCGCATCGCGCTGGCGGAGCGCTGAGCATGAGCGCGATCGCTGACATCCCCGACGTGCCGCGTGCCGCCCGACGCCCGCAGATCGGCAATCCGGTGCTGCGCTGGTTGCGCGCCAATCTGTTCTCGTCGATTCCGAACGGCATCCTCACGGTCGTTCTGCTGGCGGTGCTGGCCAAAGGCGTGATCAGCTTCGTGCAGTGGGGCATTGCCAACGCGGTCTGGCTCACGCCCGGCAATGATTCCAGCGCCTGCAAGGCCGTGCGCGGTCTCGGCGCCTGCTGGGCCATCATCCCGGAGAAATACCGCTTCATCCTGTTCGGGACCTATCCGTTCGACGAGCAATGGCGGCCCGGGCTGTCGGTGCTGCTGTTCATCGCGTTGTACTTTCTCTCAACCCGCCGCGCGCTATGGCGGCGCGAGCTCGCTTACGTCTGGGTCGGTGCGCTCGCTCTGATCAGCGTGCTGATGTGGGGCGGCGTGTTCGGGCTCTCCTTTGTCTCTCAGGACCGCTGGGGCGGCTTGCCCGTGACCCTGATCCTGGCGACATCAGGGCTGGCATTTGGTTTCCCCCTCGGCATCCTGGTTGCACTCGGCCGGCGCTCAAAGCTGCCGGCGATCCGCTCGCTCTCGGTGCTGTATGTCGAGCTGATCCGCGGCGTGCCCCTGGTCAGCCTGCTGTTCATGGCGAGCGTGATGTTCCCGTTGTTCATGCCGGCCGGATTCAACATCGACAAGCTGCTGCGCGCGCAGATCGCGATCATCCTGTTCGCCGGCGCTTATCTGGCGGAAGTGATCCGCGGCGGACTCCAGGCCGTGCCGCGTGGGCAATATGAGGCCGCCGATGCGCTGGGGCTGTCTTATTGGCGCAAGCACCGGCTGGTCGTGCTCCCGCAGGCGATCCGCCACGTCATCCCACCGCTGGTCAACACCTTCATTGCCTTCTTCAAGGACACCAGCCTCGTGTTGATCATCGGCATCTTCGACCTTCTGACGACAGCCAAGACCGCGATCATCGATCCGGCCTGGCAGCAGTTTTCGGTCGAAGTCTATATCTTCGTGGCCGCCATCTATTTCGTCTTCTGCTTCGCGATGTCGCGCTACAGCCGGAGCCTGGAGGCGACGCTCGCGAGGTGAGCGCGCGCGTCCGGACCCGAGAGCAGTTACGTCTTCACCCGCGGATCGATCGGCGTCGTGCCGCGCAGACCCAAAATGTCCTCCAGCACTTTCGCGCCGGCGATCACCTGCGCGTCCGCGCGTGGCGCGCCGACGACCTGCACGCCGACCGGCAGGCCGGAAGCCGTGAAGCCGCAGGGCAGCGAAAGCGACGGGCAACAGGCCAGCGTGATGGCGTAGACGATTCCGAGCCATTCGACGTAGTTCTCGAACCTCTTGCCGGCACATTCCGCGACATAGCGGTTCTCGATCGGGAACGGCGGCACGATCGTCGTTGGCGTCAACAGCAGATCATACGTCTTGAAGAACTCGATCGCGCGCGCGGTCATGCCGACGCGCTGGGCTTCGGCGCGTGCGAGCTGCTCGACCGTGAGCTTGAGGCCTTCCTCGATATTCCAGATCACCTCGGGCTTGAGCAGGTCGCGCCTGGTGCGCAGCAGATTGGCCTTGGTGATCGCGAAATCGAAGGCCCGCAGCACGTGGAAGCATTCATGCGCCTCGCGCCAGTCCGGATGTGCCTCCTCGACGATCGCGCCGGCCTCTGCGAAACGTTCGGCCGCCTTGCGGGTGATCGCTTTGACCTCAGGATCGACGGGGGTGATGCCGAGATCGGGTGAATAGGCGATGCGCTTCGGCTTCCTGCCCGACTGCGCCGCGGACAGGAACGAGGTGGTCGGCGCCGGCAGCGACAGCGGATCGTCCGCATAGTCGCCGCTCATGGCATCGAGCAGCAGCGCAAGGTCCTCGACGTTGCGTGCCATCGGGCCGACGACGCCGAGATTGCGGTCGATGCCCGATTTGGGCGTATGGGCGACCCGGCCGATGCTCGGCCGCATGCCGACGATGCCGCAGAAGGCGGCGGGACTGCGCAGGGAGCCGCCCATGTCGGAGCCCTGTGCGAGCCAGGCCATGCCGGTCGCAAGCGCCACCGCCGCGCCACCGGAGGAGCCGGCCGCCGACTTCGAAATATCCCAAGGATTGAGCGTCGCGCCGAACACTTCGTTGAAGGTGTTGGCGCCGGCGCCGAATTCCGGCGTGTTGGATTTGGCGTAGACGACCGCGCCATTGGCTTCGAGGTTCTCGACCATGAGGTCGGATGTCGCGGAAACGTTGTCTTTGAAGATCGGCGAGCCCTGCGTATTCAGCACGCCGGCGACATCGGTCAGGTCCTTGATCGGCACCGGCAGGCCGGCGAGCAACCCCCGGGCACCTGCCGGCTTCCGCATCAGCGCCTTGGCGCTGTCGCGCGCGCGATCGAAGCACAGCGTCGGCAGTGCGTTGACCTTGCCATCGACCTCCGTGACACGCTTCTCCACCACATCCAATAGCTCGAGTGGTGAGACGTCGCCGGAGCGCAAGATGTCGACGACCGTGCAGGCGGTTTCGCGGATCAGGTCCTGAGACAACTATTTTACTCCTAAGCGGCGCTTGGTTCGCAGCAACACAATCTAACTCCAGCCGGCACTGATGCCGCCGTCCACCGTGTAGATCACGCCCGACGTGTAACCAGCACGATCCGACGCGAGGAAGGCCATGAGGTCGCCGATCTCGCGCGCATGCGCGGGGCGGCCGAGCGGCAGGCCTTTCTGGAATTCCTTGTAGCGGTTCTCGTCGCCGAACTGGTGCTTGGCCCGCGTCTTCAGCAGCGTGACGTGACGGTCGGTGCCGACGGGACCGGGGTTGATGCCGACCACGCGGATGTTGTCGGCGAGGCTCTTGCCGCCGAGCGCGCGGGTGAAAGCCATCAACGCGGCGTTGCCGGTGCTGCCGCAGATGTAATTCGCGTCGAACTTTTCGCCGGCGGCACCAATGTCGTTGACGATGACGCCGCCGCCCTTCGCTTTCATCTGGGCGTAAATCTGCCGCGTGAGGTTGATGTAGCCGAACACTTTCAATTCCCACGCGTGCCGCCAGGTCGTCTCGTCGATCTTGTCGATCGAGCCGCCGGGGATGTCGCCGGCATTGTTGACGAGCACGTCGATGTCGGAGGCTTCCCTGGCGAGCCGCGCGAGGTCATCGACCTCGCGCAAATCAACGACGGTGGTCGTCGCGTCGATCTGGTGCGCCGAGCGCAGACGGTCGGCCAGCGCCTCGAGCTGGTCGCCGCTGCGGGCGGCGAGCAGGAGGTTTGCGCCTTCCTCGGCAAACGCCTCGGCGGCGGCAGCGCCAATGCCCTTGGACGCGCCTGTGATCAGGACGCGCTTGCCACGCAGATGCAGATCCATGAGGGCTACTCGCAGGATGGGACCAGAATGAAATCAGTAGGCGCTCGGTTACGCCATGGTCAACATTGCAGTGCAGCGTTGCACTGCTGCGGACTTTGGTCCATTGCAGTGCAATCAAACGGCGACGGCCGGACCAACCAAGGACGTTCTCGATGAGCAAGAAACAGTACCGGATCGCGGTCATTCCCGGTGACGGCATCGGCAAGGAAGTGGTGCCGGAAGGCATGCGCGTTTTGGAGGCGGCGGCGAAGAAGCACGGGGTGTCCCTGCATTTCGATCATTTCGACTTCTCGTCCTGGGACTATTACGAGAAGCACGGCCAGATGATGCCGGACGATTGGAAGGAGAGAATCGGCAAGCACGATGCGATCTATTTCGGCGCGGTCGGCTGGCCCGCGAAAATTCCGGACCACGTCTCGCTGTGGGGCTCGCTGATCAAGTTCCGCCGCGAGTTCGACCAGTATGTGAATTTGCGCCCGGTGCGCCTGATGCCCGGCGTGCCGTCGCCGCTGGCGAACCGCAAGCCCGGCGACATCGATTTCTGGGTGGTGCGCGAGAACACCGAAGGTGAATATTCCTCGGTCGGCGGCCGCATGTTCCCCGACACCGACCGCGAATTCGTCACGCAGCAGACGGTGATGACCCGCACCGGTGTCGACCGCATCCTGAAATTCGCGTTCGAGCTCGCCCAGTCGCGGCCGAAGAAGCATCTGACCTCGGCGACGAAGTCGAACGGCATCTCCATCACCATGCCCTATTGGGACGAGCGCGTGGAGGCGATGGCGAAGACGTTTCCGGGCGTGAAGTGGGACAAGTACCACATCGATATTCTCACCGCGAACTTCGTGTTGCATCCCGACTGGTTCGATGTCGTCGTCGGCTCCAATCTGTTCGGTGACATCCTCTCCGACCTCGGCCCGGCCTGCACCGGTACGATCGGCATTGCGCCGTCGGGCAATATCAATCCCGAAGGGAATTTCCCGTCGGTGTTCGAGCCGGTGCACGGCTCTGCCCCGGACATTGCAGGGCAGGGCATCGCCAACCCGATCGGCGCGATCTGGTCGGGCGCGATGATGCTCGATCATCTCGGCGAGAAGGAAGCCGGCAGGTCGATCGTCGAAGCGATCGAGCGCACGCTCGCTGAGCGCACGCTGCGCACCAGGGATCTCGGCGGCAACGCCGACACCACGGCTTGCGGCAGGGCGGTGGCGGATATGGTGGATTAAGTGCATCTTTCACCCTCTCCCCTTGTGGGAAAGGGTGGCTCGCCGCGATAGCGGCGAGACGGGTGAGGGGTCTCTCTCGGCGCAGACAGACCTCTCGATCGAGAAGCTATTCGTTGTCGAGAGAACCCCTCATCCGGCGCTTCGCGCCACCTTCTCCCTCACGGGGAGAAGGGAAGAGGAGCGCCGCTGGCTTTCCGTTCACCCCGCGATCTCTTCGATCGTCGCCTGGTCCAGCCCGAACTTCTTTCCAGCTTCCAGAATTTCCTGCCAGGTCGTCGGGTCCACCGGAATGCCTTCGGCAAGGCGCTTCGTCTTGGTCTCGCGCTCGGGCTCGCCGGCGATCTTCACCTTGTCGACGCCGGGGCCGGGCGGCGAGCCGGTGTGCCAGGCAACAAAACTCTCGACTTCGCGCGCGAGGTTCTCGCCCGTGCCGAGCTTGTCCGGATCGATGACGATCGAGAGCATGCCGTTGAGGACGTTGTACTTGCCGTCGGACGGGCCCTTGACCACCTGTCCGCCGGAGAGCGCTCCGCCGAGGATTTCGCACACCAGCGCAAGCCCGGAACCCTTGTGCTCGCCGAACGGCAGGATGGCACCGTGCGGCGGAATGACGGTGTAGCGTGGATTGACGGTGGGCTTGCCTTCATTGTCGATGATGGTGCCGGGCTCGAGCTCGACGCCCTTGTTGTGGGCGACTCGGGTCTTGCCCTGCGCGATCCTGCTGGTGGCGAAGTCGAGCACGATCGGCTCCTTGCCCCGGCGCGGGATGCCGACGCAGAACGGGTTGGTGCCGTGGCGCGCATCGCTGCCGCCCCAGGGCGCCACGATCGGGCGCGAGATCACGTTGACGAAGTGGATCGAGACGAGGCCATGGTCGATGCATTGCTCGGCCCAATGGCCGATGCGGCCGATATGGTGCGCGTTCGAAAGGCCGACGAGGCACACGCCGTTGCGCTTGGCGCGCTCGGCCGCCAACACCATCGCTTCGTGGCCGATCACCTGGCCATAGCCGGTGAGGCCATCGAGGGTGAGAAGCGGGCCGGTGTCGAGCACGATCCTGACGTGCTGGTTCACCGCGAGGCCGCCATTGACGACGCTCTGGACATAGCGCGGGATCATGCCGACGCCATGGGAGTCATGTCCTTTGAGATTGGCCTCGACGAGATTGGTAGACACGAGCTCGGCCTCGCGGTCCGTCGAACCGCCCGCTTTGACGATGGCGCGGACAACGTCGGTGAGCGGCTCTGCCTTGATGGTGCGATAGTCGGCCATTGTTGTTGCTCTTCTTGTCCTCTTACGATGGCGGGGAGCGTAGGGTGGGTTAGGCGAAGCCGTAACCCACCTCTTCTGTCTCCGCCGAAACAGACAGTGGTGGGTTACGCCCTACGAATTCACGATCCGGCGACAATGAACCCATGCCGCCTCAATCAGGTTTTCGCTGGCTTCCGGCGTGCGGAAGGCGGAATGCGCCGACAGCGTCACGTTCGGAATCCTGGTCAGCGGATGGTCTGCCGGCAGCGGCTCGATGTTGAAGACGTCAAGGCCGGCATGGCGGATGTGGCCTGATTTCAGCGCGTCGATCATGGCCTGCTCGTCGACGATGGCGCCGCGTGCAGTGTTGATGAAAACGACGCCCGGCTTCATTTTCGCGATTGTTTCGCGGGTGATCATGCCGCGCGTCTCGTCGTTGAGCAGCAGATGCAACGAAACCACGTCGCTCTTCGCCAGCAATGTGTCGAGATCAGTGAATTCGACGCCCGGATGGCTCTTCGGCGAGCGGTTCCAGGCGATCACCTTCATGCCGCTGCCGGATGCGATGCGCGCGACCTCGGCGGCGATGCCGCCGAAGCCGATCAGGCCGAGCGTCTTGCCGGTGAGCTGCATGCCGTCCTCGCGCAGCCAGTTCCCGGTGCGCATCTCGCGGTCCATCATGGCGATGACGCGGGCCGAGGCCCACATCAGCGCAATCGCGGATTCGGCCACCGCCGTGTCGCCATAGCCCTTGATCAGATGCACGGAAATGCCGAGCTCTGCGAGCTCCTCCGGATTCATGTAGCTGCGCGCGCCGGTGCCGAGGAACACCACGTGCTTGAGGCCCGTGCACTTCCTGGCGACTTCGGTCGGCAGCGCGGTGTGGTCGACGATCGCGATCTCCGCACCGTCGAGAATCTCAGGATATTGCTCGGGCTTGATGTCAGGGTCCCTGTGGATCCGCACCTTGGGATCGCCTGGCTTCTCCAGCCTTTCCATGATCGCGGCGAGCGCTTCGTTGGCGTCGACGAAAACTCCGCGCATGTCTGTCTCCAATCAGGATACGACGCCGGCGATCGCCAGCACGGTGTGCATCAGCACGTTGGTTCCCGCGGCGCAGTCGCCCTGCGTCGCATCCTCCAGCTCGTTATGGCTGATGCCGTCCTTGCAGGGCACGAACACCATGGCGGCCGGCATGATGGTGTTGAGATTGCAGGCGTCGTGGCCGGCCCCGGAGGTGATGCGACGGGAGGAGTAGCCGAGCGTCTTCGCGGCGTTCTCGACGGCTGCGATCAGCTTGGGATCGAAATGCGTCGGCGGCTTGCGCCACACGAGATCGATGTTGACGTCGACCTTGCGGCGTGCGGCGATCTCGGCGATGGCCGCGCGCAGGTCGCGATCGAGTGCATCCATGATCGCGCCGTCCGCGCTGCGGCAATCCATCGTGAAGGCGATCTCGCCGGGAATGACATTGCGCGAGGGATTTGCGATCACGGCCTCGCCGATGGTGCCGACCGCGTTCGGCCCGTGCGTCCTGGCGATGGCTTCCATCGCCAGGACGATCTCGGACAGCGTCGCCAGCGCATCGCGCCGCAGCGGCATCGGGGTCGAGCCCGCATGGCTTTCGAAGCCGGAAATCTTTCCGTCGTACCACAGCACGCCCTGACCGGAATCGACAACGCCGATGGTCTTGCCCTCGGCCTCCAGGATCGGGCCTTGCTCAATGTGGAGTTCGACAAAACAGCCGAGCTTCTGGAAGCCGACCGGCTTGTCGCCGCGATAGCCGATGCTGTCCAGCGCCTGGCCGACGGAGGTGCCCTCGATGTCCTTGCGCGAGAGGATGTCGTCGGTGGTGAAATCGCCGACGTAAGCGGCGGAGGCCATCATCGCCGGCGCGAAGCGCGAGCCTTCCTCGTTGGTCCAGTTGACGATGCAGATCGGCGCTTCGGTCTCGATGCCGGCGTCGTTGAGTGTGCGGATCACTTCGAGCGCGCCGAGCGTTCCCAGAATGCCATCATACTTGCCGCCGGTCGGCTGGGTGTCGAGATGCGAGCCGATGCCGACGGGCAGCTTCGACATGTCCCGGCCCTTGCGCAGGGCGAATTGCGAGCCGAGCGCGTCGGTGTGCACTTCGAGGCCGGCGTCCTCGCAGGCCTTGCGGAACCAGTCGCGAACCTGCTTGTCTTCGCTGCTCAGCGTCAGCCGCCGCACGCCGCCTTTGGCCGTCGCGCCGAATTGCGCGGTCTCGTGGATGGATCCCCAGAGGCGGGCGGAATCGATTTGCAGGTTGCTCGCGGCTCGGCTCATGCGGTCGTTCTCTCTCTTGTCCGGCGCCTTTTTCAATGACGCGCCAGCGCGGGCGCGTCAACCGCGAGGCTGCTCTGCGCAATCTGACAGGCAAGCTCGGCGACGCGCTCCACCGCCACGACATCAGGCGAGGCCAGCCAGCTTGCGGTGAATGTCAGTGGCGCAATTTCCAGATCGGTGTCGAGCAATTGCAGCCGTCCGTCGGCGAGTTCTTTCTCGACGATGGCGTCGGGGATCACGGCGATGCCGAGTCCTTCCACCGCCATGTGGATCACGGTCGCAAGGGATGCGGAAGCGTGCAGCCGGATCGGCGGCAAGTCCGGCCGGTCGAATACCTCGCGCACGACCTCGTAAGGCCTGGTCTTGCGCGGAAAGGTGATGATCGGAAACCGCGCGAGATCCGCCGGCGTTACAGGACCGTGGCCGAGCCCGAGAGACGGGCTGGCGAGAAAGCCGATCGGATAATCGGCGAGCAGGCGGTTGTGCACGCCCGAGGCCGACAGCGGTCCGACCACGAAGGCCAACTCGATCTCCTGCGCGAGCAGGCGCGCGGTGAGGTTCGGTGTGATGTCGACCTCGATCTCCAGCGACAGGTTCGGATAGACCTCGTTCATGCCCTTCACCAGCTGCGGCAGCCAGGTGTGCACGATGGTCTCGGCGACGCCGAGGCGCATGACGCCGCGCATCGCCGAGCGATCGCCGATCTCGGCCATCATCTGAGCGCGCAGGCCGATCAGCTTCTCGGCATAGACCATCATCTGCCGGCCGCTCGGAGTGGGAGAGGCCACGCGATGATCGCGGTTCAGGAGCTTCACACCCATCTCGCGCTCGAGCTGGGCGATGCGCTGAGAGATCGCCGGTTGGGTCGTATTGAGCCGCGCGGCGGCGCCACGGAAGCTGCCGAGCTTCACCACCCAAAGGAATGTTTCGATCGATCTGAAGTCCAGCATTGGAAGGATTTTCCCGATCGATAAAACAACTTTATCGATATCGATTAAAAAGGACGATTAGACTTTATAGTATGCTTGATGTTGGCTAGGCTTGTCGAGTTCATAGGCAGGTCGATCGCATGACTGTTTTTGTGGCAGCGCAGCAAAGTGAAACGGCCGACACACTCCCGAGCCGCCGGGCGCGGCTCGCCTATCGCGGTGGCCAGGTTGGTTCCACCGCGGGGGTGGCTCCGGGCTTCGTCCAGGGCAATCTGGCGATCCTGCCGGCGGACTACGCCAGCGCCTTCCACCGCTTCTGCCAGCTCAATCCGAAGCCGTGCCCGATCATCGGCATGTCCGATGTCGGGAGCCCGCACATCCCTGCGCTCGGGGCCGATCTCGACATTCGCACCGATGTGCCACGCTACCGCGTCTGGCGCGACGGCGAAGTCGTCGATGAGCCGACCGACGTGAGGAAGCACTGGCGCGACGACCTCGTCACCTTCGTGCTCGGCTGCTCGTTCTCATTCGAGGAGGCGTTGCTGGAGGAGGGCATGCCGATCCGTCACATCGAGCAGAACGTGCGTGTGCCGATGTACCGCACCAACATCGCCTGCGGCGCTTCAGGACCATTTGCCGGCCCCATGGTCGTCTCGATGCGTCCGTTCAAGCCGGCCGATGCGATCCGCGCGGTGCAGATCACCTCGCGCTATCCCGCCGTTCACGGCGCGCCCGTGCATCTCGGCCACCCGCATCTGATCGGCATCAAGGACATCGCCAAGCCCGACTATGGTGATCCCGTGGCTGTCGGCGATGACGAGATCCCGGTATTCTGGGCCTGCGGCGTGACACCGCAATCAGTGATCAACGCCGCCAAGGTACCATTCGCAATCACGCATTCGCCGGGCCTCATGCTGGTGACGGATCTGAAGAACAGGAACATGGCCGTGATTTAGCAGGCAGTGTTTGCTGCTTCTTCGGGCTTTACGCTCTCGATCAATCGCTTCATTCGATACGCGCAAAATACGTAACAGGGGACTCTGCCATGACGATCTCTCGCCGCGACGTTCTGCTCGGTGCCACCGCCACTGCTGCGCTGGTGCCGTTTGCCGCAAGGGCCCAGACCTCTGAAGTCGTGATCGGCGTGATCTATCCTTTCTCCGGCGGCAGCGCGCAGCAGGGCGTCGATGCCCAGAAGGCCTACGAAACCGCGCTCGAGGTCATCAACAAGGACAGTGATTTCGATCTGCCGCTGGCGAAGGGCGAGGGCCTGCCGGGCCTCGGCGGCGCCAAGGTTCGTCTCGTGTTCGCCGATCACCAGGCCGATCCGCAGAAAGGCCGTGCGGAAGCCGAGCGCCTGATCACGCAGGAGAAGGTCTGCGCCATCATCGGCACCTATCAGAGCGCCGTCGCGGTCACCGTCAGCCAGATCTGCGAGCGCTACCAGATCCCGTTCGTCTCGGCCGATAATTCCTCGCCCAGCCTGCATCGCCGCGGTCTCAAATATTACTTCCGCGCCGCGCCGCATGACGAGATGTACTCGGCGGCGATGTTCGACTTCTTCGACGCCATGAAGAAGAAGGGGACCAAGATCGAGACGCTGTCGCTGTTCCACGAGGACACCATCTTCGGAACCGACTCCGGCAACGCCCAAGCCAAGATCGCCGGCGAGCGCGGCTACAAGATCGTCTCCGACATCAAGTACCGCGCCAACTCGCCGTCGCTATCGGCCGAGGTGCAGCAGCTCAAGACCGCCAACGCCGACGTGTTGATGCCCTCGAGCTACACCACGGACGGCATTCTTCTGGTCAAGACCATGGCCGAGCTCGGCTATAAGCCAAACGCGATCGTGGCGCAGGATGCCGGCTTCTCCGAGAAGGCGCTCTATGACGCCGTCGGCGACAAGCTCGAAGGCGTGATCTCGCGCGGCACGTTCTCGCTCGACCTCGCCCAGAAGCGCCCGATGGTCGGCAAGGTCAACGACATGTTCAAGGCGAAGTCGGGCAAGGATTTGAACGACCTCACCTCGCGTCAGTTCATGGGCCTGATCATCCTCGCTGATGCGATCAACCGCGCCAAGTCGACCGACGGCGAGAAGATCCGCGATGCACTGGCTGCGACCGACATTCCGGGCGAGCAGACCATCATGCCGTGGAAGCGCGTGAAGTTCGACGAGATGGGCCAGAACAACGACGCCGACCCGGTACTGCTGCAATATGTCGGCGGAAAGTTCGTCACCATCTTCCCGCCGCAGGCCGCGATCGCGGAGGCGATCTGGCCGATGAGGTAAGCGGAACAGTGACCGCGCACCTTGGCGGCCAGTCGAGCTGCCTCATTGCGCCGTCATTGCGAGCGAAGCGAAGCAATCCAGAAATATATCCGCGCGGACACTCTGGATTGCTTCGTCGCATCCGCGCAATGACGGAGGAGGTAGCTTCGGCTCTCATTCTGAGCGCATCTCGGGGGACGGACATTTGACAGCCCAAGCCATTATCCAGAGTCTCGCAAGCGGCCTGCTGATGGGCCTGCTCTACGGACTGATCGCGGTCGGTCTCGCGTTGATCTTCGGCCTGATGGACGTCGTCAACTTCGCCCATGGCGAGTTCCTGATGATCGCGATGTACGTGTCTTTCTTCCTGTTCACGTTCTTCGCCATTGATCCCTTGCTGTCGGCTCCGCTGGTTGCGGCTGCGCTCTTCGTGCTCGGCGCCGTGGTCTATCTGCTGGTCGTGCGCTTCGCGATGCGGGCCAAGGCCAATGCCGGCATGGTGCAGATCTTCTCCACCTTCGGCCTTGCGATCGTGATGCGCGGGCTGGCGCAGTTCTTCTTCACGCCGGATTACCGCAGCATTCCGCAGTCGTGGCTCGGCGGCAAGACGATCTCGGTCGCCGGCATCTTCCTGCCCGAGCCGCAGCTGATGGGCGCGCTGGTCTCGATTTTGGCCTTTGCCGGGCTCTACTTCTTCATCAATCGCACCGATTTCGGTCGCGCCCTTGAGGCGACGCGTGAAGATCCCGGCGCGGTGGCGCTCGTCGGCATCGACAAGAATCGCGTGTTCGCGCTCGGCTGGGGGCTCGGTGCCGCGCTGGTCGGCCTTGCCGGAGCGATCATGGCAAGCTTCTTCTATATCTACCCCGATGTCGGCGCGTCCTTTGCACTGATCGCCTATGTCACGGTGGCGTTGGGCGGATTCGGCAGCGTGTTCGGTGCTTTTGCCGGGGGCATCGTCGTGGGTCTCGTCGAAGCGACCACGGCGCTGGTGCTGCCGCCTTCGCTGAAATCGGTCGGCATCTATGCCGTGTACCTTCTCGTCGTATTCATCCGGCCGCGCGGCCTGTTCGGGCAGATGTGATGGACAAGCATTTTGCCGCGCGGCGCCGCCGCGACCTCCTCATCGCCGCGGTCCTGGCCGGGCTCGCAGCGCTCGCGCCGTTGTTCGTCAAGGACGTGTACATCCAGAACATCCTGATCCTGACCCTGATGTATGCGGCGTTGTCGCAGAGCTGGAATATCCTGTCCGGCTATTGCGGGCAGATCTCGCTGGGGCACGCGCTCTATTTCGGCATCGGCGCCTACGCCACCGAGTTGCTGTACACGAAGTTCGGCGTGCTGCCGTGGTTCGGCATGCTCGCCGGCGGCGTCATTGCGGCGGTTATCGCGATGGGGCTGGGCTATCCCTTTTTCCGCCTGCGCGGCCATTACTTCGTGATCGCGACCATCGTCATCGCCGAGATCGGGCTGCTGCTGTTCCAGAACTGGGAATGGGCGGGGGCTGCGATGGGCATCACCATTCCCGTGCGTGGCGACAGCTGGCTGAAATTCCAGTTCATGCGCAGCAAGTTGCCGTATTTCTATTTTGCACTGGCGCTGTGCTGCCTCGCCTGGTTCGTCACCTGGTGGCTGGAGGACTCCAAATGGGGCTTTTGGTGGCGCGCGGTGAAGGACAATCCGGAAGCGGCTGAGAGCCTGGGTGTCGTCGTCTTCAACTCCAAGATGGGCGCGGCTGCCGTGTCCGCGTTCCTCGTGGCCATCGGCGGAGCCTTCTACGCGCAGTTCCTCGCCTACATCGACCCTGAAAGCGTGATGGGCTTCCAGTTCTCGCTGCTGATGGCGCTGCCGGCCGTGCTCGGCGGCATCGGCACCCTCTGGGGGCCGGTGTTGGGGGCCGCCATCCTGATCCCGATGACGGAGCTGACGCGATCCTACATCGGCGGCTCCGGCCGCGGCGTCGATCTCATCGTCTATGGCGCGCTGATCGTGGCCATCTCGCTGGCTCTGCCGCAGGGGCTCGTGAGCCTGTTCTCCCGCTCGAAAGCGAAAGGGGCCACGCGATGACCGCGCTCCTCGAAACCCGCGGCGTCTGGCAGCGCTTTGGCGGCCTCGTTGCCAACAGCGACGTCTCGATCTCGGTCGGCCGCGGCGAGATCGTTGGCCTGATCGGCCCCAACGGCGCCGGAAAATCGACGCTGTTCAATCTCATCGCCGGTGTGTTGCCGCCGACGCAGGGATCAATCTGGTTCGACGGCGAAGACGTCACGAGACTGCCGGCAGCCGAGCGCTGCCAGCGTGGCGTCGGCCGCACGTTCCAGGTGGTCAAGAGCTTTGAGACGATGACAGTGATCGACAACGTCATCGTCGGTGCGCTCGTGCGCAACACCGTGATGCGCGAAGCCCGCCGCAAGGCGCATGAGGTGCTGGAGTTCACCGGCCTTGCCGCGCGCGCCGACGTGCTTGCGAGCGATCTCGTGCCCGCCGAGAAGCGTCGCCTCGAAGTGGCCCGTGCGCTCGCGACCGAACCGAAGCTGCTGCTGCTCGACGAAGTCCTCACCGGCCTGACGCCGACCGAGGCGCAGACCGGCGTGGCACTGGTGCGCAAGGTGCGCGATGCCGGCATCACGGTTCTGATGGTCGAGCATGTCATGGAGATCGTGATGCCGCTGGTCGATCGCGCCATCGTGCTCGACCTCGGCAAGGTGCTGGTCGAGGGAAAGCCCGCCGACGTCGTCCGCGATCCCAAGGTGATCAAGGCATATCTGGGAGATCGTCATGCTGTCGGTGCATGAAGTCACGACGGCCTATCAGGGCCTGGTCGCGATCTCCGCGGTCAGTATCGAGGTCACCAAGGGCGAGATCGTTTGTGTCGCCGGCGCCAACGGGGCCGGCAAGTCGACGCTGCTCAAATCGATCGCCGGCGCCGAGCGTCCGCGCTCGGGCACCGTGACCTTCGACGGCAAGCGGCTCAACGGCATGGCGCAGCACCACATCACCGCCAGCGGCATCGCCTATGTGCCGGAGAATCGCCGCCTGTTCCCGCGCCTGTCGGTGCGCGACAATCTTCGCCTCGGCAGCTATCTCTATCGCGCAGACGCGGACCGCGAGGGGCCGCTCGATCTCGTTTTCAGGCTGTTCCCGCGCCTGTCCGAACGTCTCGATCAGCGCGCCGAGACGCTCTCAGGCGGTGAGCAGCAGATGCTCGCGATCGGCCGCGCGCTGATGACGCGCCCGAGGCTGTTGATGCTGGATGAGCCCTCGCAGGGCATCATGCCGAAGCTCGTCGATGAGATTTTTCAGGCGGTGAAGCTGATCCGGGACTCCGGCATGACCGTGCTGATCGTCGAGCAGCGCATGGCCGAGTGTCTGGAGATCGCCGACCGCGCCTACATCCTGCAAACCGGTCGTGTGCTGATGCAGGGACCATCGGCAGAGATCAAGGGCAATCCCGAGGTGCGCAAGGCGTATCTGGGGCTGTAGCTAGACGCGAGCTGCCTCCGTCATGGCTTCGCTGCGCTCGCAACGAGGAGGGAGCCGGGCTAATGCTCGTGTCCATGCTCCGGCAGCGCCACTCCGAACACTTTCACCAGATCCGCCACCTGCTCCGGCGACAGATAACGTGGGTTCGTCCCGCGCAACAGCAGATACAGCTTCGCCGTCTCCTCGAGCTCCTCGGTCGCGAACACGGCCGCTTCCAGCGTGTCACCGGCGACGACCGGACCGTGATTGGCGAGCAGCACCGATGAATATCTGCCGGCGAGCCCCTTGATGGCATCGGCGACCGCAGGATCGCCGGGGCGGTAATACGGCACGAGTGCGGTGGCGCCGCACTTCATCAAATAATAGGCCGTCATCGGCGGCAGCGCGGCGCGCGGGTCGATCTCGGGCAGCATCGAGAGCGCGACCGAGTGTGTCGAATGCAGATGTACGATCGCCCGCGCGCTTGCGCGCGTGTCGTAGAGCGCGGTGTGGAGCGGAACTTCCTTGGTCGGCGCATCGCCCGAAACTAGCCGGCCCTGCTCATCCAGTCGTGACAGCTTGGCGGGATCGAGGAATCCGAGCGAGGCGTTGGTCGGCGTCACCAGCCAGCCGCCGCCATCCAGGCGGACGCTGATATTGCCTGAAGAGCCCGGGGTCAGCCCGCGCTCGAACAGGGACCGTCCGAACCGGCAGATGTCCTCGCGCAGCCTTGTCTCGTTGCTCGTTTCAGTTCTCATGGCCGTCATGCCTGTTTGTCTCACGCTTTGGCAGCGCGGCCAAGGCGTGTTATTCGAGGTCACGAGCCGCCGCAAAGGCCGGCTTGTCGGGAAACGTTCGCAAGGGTTAGTTGCATGTCTGCCTCCACGTCACAAAACCAGCGCATCGCGGTCATCGGGCTCGGCTCGATGGGATACGGCATGGCGACCTCGCTGAAGCGCGCCGGCCACGCCGTCACGGGCTGCGACGTTTCGGCCGATGCGGTCGCGCGTTTCGTGAAGGATGGCGGCGCCGGCGCGACAACGCCGGCCGAGGCGGCCAAGGGCGCCGACATCGTGGTCAGCGTCGTCGTCAATGCCGCCCAGACCGAAGCAATCCTGTTCGGCCGGGATGGTATCGCGGAGACCCTGCCGAAGGATGGCGTCTTCATCTCCTCCGCCACCATGGATCCCGACGTGGCGCGGCGCCTCGCCAAGCAGCTCGAGGCGACCGGCCGGCATTACCTGGATGCGCCGATCTCCGGCGGCGCGCAGCGCGCCGCGCAGGGTGAGCTGACAATTCTCGCCTCCGGCAGCGCTGCTGCCTTCGCCAAAGCGCGTCCGGCGCTCGATGCGATGGCCGCGAAACTTTACGAGCTCGGCGATGCCGCGGGCCAGGGCGCTGCGTTCAAGATGATCAACCAGCTGCTGGCCGGCGTGCACATCGCGGCTGCCAGTGAAGCGATGGCGTTCGCGGCCAAGCAGGGCCTCGATATCCGCAAGGTTTACGAGGTGATCACCGCGTCCGCCGGCAATTCCTGGATGTTCGAGAACCGCATGCCGCACGTACTCGAGGGCGATTACACGCCGCGCAGTGCGGTCGAAATTTTCGTGAAGGATCTCGGCATCATCCAGGACATGGCGCGCAGCGCCAGATTTCCGGTTCCCGTCTCGGCCGCAGCGCTGCAGATGTTCCTGATGACATCGGCCGCCGGCATGGGGCGCGACGACGACGCCTCGGTGGCGCGGATGTATGCGCAGGTCACCGGTGTGAAGCTTCCCGGCGACAGGTAAAGAGGATCTCCAATGCCCCGTTTCGCCGCCAATCTCTCGATGATGTTCACCGAGGTGCCGTTCCTCGATCGCTTCGATGCCGCCGCACAGGCCGGCTTCACCGCGGTCGAATATCTGTTTCCCTATGAGCATCCGGTCGAAGCTGTCGGCGAGCGGCTCAAGCGCAACGGCCTGACCCAGGCATTGTTCAATCTGCCGCCAGGCGACTGGGACGCCGGCGAGAAAGGCTTCGCTTCGTTGCCGGCGCGCTTCAACGATCTCAAGGCGAGCCTGGAGACGGCTCTGCCTTATGCCAAAGCCACCGGCGTGAAGCGGCTGCATTTGATGGCGGGCATCGCCAACCGTAACGAGCGCGTTGCGATCGAGGCCTTCTACAAATCGGTGGCCTGGGCCGCGGAGTTCTTTGCGCCGCATGGCATCGACATCGTGCTGGAGCCGATCAACGCGCGCAATGTGCCGGGTTACTTCCTCAACGATTTCGGCTTCGCGCGCGATTTGATCCAGGAGCTGCGGCTGCCGAACCTGAAGCTGCAGTTCGACATCTATCACTGCGGGATCATCCATGGCGACGTCACGATGCGGCTGCGCGAGATGATGCCGATCATCGGCCACATCCAGGTCGCCAGCATTCCCTCGCGCAACGAGCCTGATGGCGAGGAGCTGAACTATCCGTTCCTGTTCGCAGAGCTCGACCGGCTCGGCTATGCCGGCTTCGTCGGCTGCGAATACAATCCGCGCGGCAAGACCACCGATGGTCTCGCCTGGTTCAGGCCCTATGCGGGAGTGAAGCCATGACCCTTGCGTTGGGCTGCATCGCCGACGACTATACCGGCGCCTCCGATCTCGCCAACACGCTGACGCGCGCCGGCCTCCGCACGGTGCAGACCATCGGCGTGCCCGCCGACGATCTGAAGCTGCCCGAGGTCGATGCCGTCGTGGTGTCGCTGAAGAGCCGGTCGATCGAGCCGGCGCTCGCGGTGTCGCGCTCGCGTGCGGCAGAAAAATGGCTGCGCGGTCGCGGAGCGAGCCATGTGTTGTTCAAGATCTGCTCGACCTTCGATTCCACCGATGCGGGCAATATCGGGCCGGTGATGGACGCGCTGCGCGCAGATTGCGGCGAGGCCGTCGTGCTGGTGACGCCAGCTTTTCCCGAGACGGGCCGAACCGTCTATCAGGGTAATCTCTTCGTCGGCGCCGTGCCGCTGAACGAGAGCCCGCTGAAAGACCATCCGCTCAATCCGATGCACGATTCCAACCTGGTGCGCGTGCTGGCGCGCCAGAGCAAGACGCCGATCGGTCTCGTCGAGCTCGCGACCCTCACGCGTGGCGCGGAGGCCGTGCGGACCCGGCTTGCTGAATTGTCAGGCAAGGGCATCGGCGCTGCGATCATCGATGCCGTGTTCGACCGTGACCTCGAGACCATCGGCCTTGTCGCCGCCGAGCACCGGCTGTCGGTCGGCGCCTCCGGCATCGGCCTTGGGCTGGCGCGAGCGCTGGTGTCCAGCGGCAAGGTCAAGTCGGCCGCCACAGCCGGCGAGCAGGGGGCCGCCGCCGGCGGAGCCGTGGCATGTCTCGCCGGAAGCTGCTCGCAGGCCACCCTGCAGCAGATCGCCAACGCCGAACGCGTCATGCCGGTGCTCCGTCTCGAGCCTGACCGTATTCTTGCGGGCGCGCATGAGGCGCAGCGCGCGTTGGACTGGGCGAAGGAGCGCTTGGCTCAGGGCCCCGTGCTGATTGCATCGAGCACCACGCCTCAGGCCGTCGCGGCGGTCCAGGCGCGCCACGGCCGCGACGCAGCCGGTCACGCCATCGAGCAGGCGATGGCGGATCTTGCAGAAGGCCTTGTGAGGTCGGGCGTACGACGCTTGGTCGTCGCCGGCGGGGAGACATCTGGCGCCGTCGTCGACCGGTTGAGAATTCCTGGATTTCTCGTGGGGGTAGAAATCGCGGCGGGCGTACCGGTTTTGCGCGCAGTCGGCGCCGATGCAGGCAGCATGTTGCTTGCGTTAAAGTCCGGAAATTTCGGCGGTCCGGAGTTTTTCTCCGATGCGCTTAGGCTCATGCGTTGAGGGCGGGCCTTCTCAGGCGCCTGTTCATCACTTGGGTTCCATACCCACAATAGGTTGCGTGGCCGCATAGCTGTGATGTCGATTTCGCAGCGCGGTAGCACGGAAGTGAATGCAGGCAGGCTGGCCGAGATTGGCGTTTCCGGCGGCGCTCGGGTAAAGGGGAAAAAGGGATCCCCGTGGGGGCGGATCCCATATCCTTGCTCGACCCGGAATTGCCTGGCGCATGATTGCTCTGGTCCGTATTGCCCTGAGCCGGCCCTACACGTTTGTCGTGCTGGCGCTGCTGCTTCTGATCATCGGACCGCTGGCGGCGCTGCGCACGCCGACCGATATCTTTCCGGACATCCGGATTCCCGTGATCGGTGTGGTCTGGCAATACACCGGCCTGCCGCCCGATCAGATGTCCGGCCGCATCACCACGCCGTTCCAGCGCGCGCTGACCACGACCGTCAACGACATCGAGCACATCACCGCCAATTCCTATAACGGCTTTGGCATCATCAAGATCTTCTTCCAGCCCAATGTCGACATCCGCACCGCCAACGCGCAGGTCACGGCGATCTCGCAGACGCTGATCAAGCAGATGCCGCCGGGCGCGACTCCGCCGCTGATCCTGAATTACTCCGCCTCGACCGTGCCGATCATCCAGGTGGCGCTGTCGGGCGACGGACTCACCGAGCAGAACCTCGCCGATATCGGCATCAACAATCTGCGCACGCCACTGGTCACCGTGCCGGGCGCCGCGATCCCGTACCCGTTCGGCGGCAAGCAGCGCCAGATCCAGATCGATCTCGACCCGACCGCGCTGCAGGCCCGCGGGCTATCCGGCCAGGATGTCGCCAATGCGCTCGCAGCCCAGAACCTGATCACGCCGGTCGGTACCCAGAAGATCGGCAGCTTCGAGTACAACATCCAGCTCAACAACTCGCCGCTGAAGATCGACGAGCTCGGCAATCTGCCGATCAGAACCGTCAACGGTGCGATGGTCTATGTCCGTGACGTCGCCACGGTGCGCGACGGCAATCCGCCGCAGACCAACATCGTCCATGTCGACGGCAACCGCTCGGTGCTGATGATGGTGCTGAAGGCGGGCGCGACCTCGACGCTTGATATCATCGCCGGCATCAAGCAGAAGGTGATCGACGTCAAGGATCAGCTGCCGGACGCGCTGAAGATCGGCTTCATCGGCGACCAGTCGGTGTTCGTGCGCGGTGCGATCGAGGGCGTCGCCTTCGAAGGCGTGATTGCGGCGCTGCTCACCAGCGTCATGATCCTGCTTTTCCTCGGCAGCTGGCGCTCGACACTCATCATCGCGGTCTCGATCCCGCTGTCTGTGCTGGGTGCCATCGTCATGCTGTCGGCGATCGGCGAGACGCTGAACATCATGACGCTCGGCGGATTAGCGCTCGCGGTCGGCATCCTCGTCGACGACGCAACGGTGACCATCGAGAACATCAATTACCATCTCGAGCAGGGCAAGCCGGTCGAGCAGTCGATCCTGGACGGCGCCAACCAGATCGTGACGCCGGCCTTCGTCTCGCTGCTCTGTATCTGCATCGTGTTCGTGCCGATGTTCTTCCTTACCGGTGTCGCGCGCTTCCTGTTCGTGCCGATGGCGGAAGCCGTGATGTTCGCGATGATCTGGTCATTCATCCTGTCGCGCACGCTGGTGCCGACCATGGCGAACTATCTGCTGCAAGCGCACGTTCATCATGGGGGCGAACCGCCGAAGTCGCGCAATCCCCTGGTCTGGTTCCAGCGCGGTTTCGAGGCGCGGTTCGAGCGCATCCGCGGCGGTTACCGTGGCCTGCTGGGCATGGCGCTGGCCCATCGCGCGGTGTTCGTGATCGGATTCCTCTGCGTGGTCGGTGCGTCTTTCGCGCTGGTGCCGTTCCTTGGGCGCAATTTCTTCCCCGCCGTCGACGCCGGCAACATCCTGATGCATGTCCGGACCCAGGTCGGCACCCGAGTCGAGGAGACGGCCAATCAGCTCGCGGATGTGCAGAAGGCGATCCGCAAGCTGATTCCGGGCGAGATCGAGACGCTGACCGACAACATCGGCATGCCGATCTCCGGCATCAACATGACCTACAACAACACCGGCGTGATCGGTCCGCAGGACGGCGATATCCAGATCAAGCTCAGGGAAGGCCACAAGCCGACCGAAGAGCACGTGAAGGTGCTGCGCGAGCAGCTGCCACGGCTGTTCCCGGGCGTCAGCTTCGCCTTCCTGCCGGCTGACATCGTCAGCCAGATCCTGAATTTCGGCGCGCCGGCGCCGATCGACCTGCAGGTCCGCGGCGCCAATCTCGAAGGTAATTTTGCCTACGCCAACAAGCTGCTCGCCAAGGTTCGCCGGATCCCGGGCGTTGCCGATGCACGCATCCAGCAATCGCCGAATCTGCCGACCTTCAACATCGACGTCGATCGCACCCGCGCGCAATATGTCGGCCTGACCGAGCGCGACGTCACCAACAGTCTCGTCGTCAATCTCGCAGGCTCCTCGCAGGTCGCGCCGACCTACTACCTCAACCCTGATAACGGCGTGTCCTATTCGATCGTGATGCAGACGCCGCAATATCAGATCGATTCGCTCAGCGCGTTGCAGACGCTGCCGATCACCGCGGCCGGCGCGTCGCAGTCGCCGATCCTCGGCGGTATCGCCGACATCAAGCGTGCGACCTCGAGTGCGGTCGTCTCGCAATACGACATCCAATCGATGGTGCAGATCTTTGCGACCACCTCGGGGCGCGATCTCGGCGCGGTCGCCGCTGATATTCGCCGGGTGATCGCCGACACCGCCAAGGAGGTGCCGAAGGGCTCGTCCGTGGTGCTGCTCGGCCAGGTGCAGACCATGAACAGCGCTTTCACGGGCCTGTTGTTCGGCCTGCTTGGCGCCGTCGTGCTGATCTATTTCCTGATCGTCGTCAACTTCCAGTCCTGGTCCGATCCGTTCGTGATCATCACTGCGCTGCCCGCTGCGCTCGCCGGCATCGTCTGGATGCTGTTCACGACTCAGACAACGCTGTCGGTGCCCGCGTTGACAGGCGCCATCATGTGTATGGGCGTGGCCACCGCCAACAGTGTGCTGGTGATCTCGTTCGCCCGCGAGCGCTATGAGGAGCTCGGTGACCCGGTCGCGGCCGCGCTGGAAGCCGGCTTCGTCCGGTTCCGGCCCGTGCTGATGACCGCGCTCGCCATGATCATCGGCATGGCGCCGATGGCGTTGGGGCTGGGCGAGGGCGGCGAGCAGAATGCACCACTTGGCCGCGCGGTCATCGGCGGCCTGATCTTTGCGACTTTCGCCACGCTCATGTTTGTTCCCGTGGTGTTCAGTATGGTACACAAGAAGCAAGGCGCCAAAGCCGCCGCCCCATTGGAGACTCCGCATGTCGCCCACTGAAACTCGCTCCCCGGTGTCGCACCGGAAACTGGGCATTTTCAGCGTAGTGGCGCTGATTGCGGCAGGCCTCGTGGTCGGCACCGGTATCCGGGCCCGCGAGGACCAGGACTCCAAGCTGAAGGAATGGACCGACGACCAGGCCGTTCCCAGCGTTGCAGTGACCTTGCCCAATGCCAAGGCGCTCAATTCCACCATCGACCTGCCGGGCCGGCTCGAGGCCTATTCCCGTGCCCCGATCTTCGCCCGTGTCTCCGGCTATCTCAAAAGCTGGAGCGCCGACATCGGCGCCCGCGTCAAGGCCGGGCAGGTGATCGCCGAGATCGAGGCGCCCGACCTCGACCAGCAGCTCTTGCAGGCCCGCGCCGACCTCGCCAGCCTGCAGGCCAGCGCCAGGCTCTCGGAGGCCACGCTGAACCGGCGCAAGACCCTGGTCGCCTCCAACTTCGTCTCCGCGCAGGAGATCGACGAGCGCAGCGCCGATCTCTCCAACAAGAACGCCGCGGTCAAGTCCGGGCAGGCCAATGTCGAGCGGCTCGAAGCCTTGGCGGGCTACAAGAAGATCACGGTGCCGTTCGACGGTGTGGTGACCTCGCGTGACACCGATGTCGGCGCGCTGATCAATGCCGGCGGCGGCTCGGGACCGGCGATGTTCGTGGTGTCCGACATCACCAAGCTGCGCGTCTACGTCAACGTGCCCCAGAACTACGTGCCGGCGATCAAGATCGGCGCCAAGGCTACCATCTCGCTGCCGGAATATCCGAACCGGACATTCCTGGCGACGGTGGAGGCCTCCTCGCAGGCCGTGGACGTGGCGTCAGGCACCACGCGGATGCAGCTCGGCCTCGACAATTCGAGCGGAGAGCTGATGCCCGGCGGCTACGCCAGCGTGAAGCTGAGCCTCCAGCGCGATTCCGCGCCGCTCAGCATTCCCGCCAGCGCCCTGATCTTCAACGGCAGCGGCCTGCGTGTCGCAACCGTCGCTGCTGACGACAAGGTCAAGTTCAAGACGGTGACCATCGCCCGCGATCTCGGCAAGGAGATTGAGCTGGCCTCGGGCATAGCGCCGGATGACCGCGTCATCACGGCCCCGCCGGATGGTCTGTCCGACGGCGATCCGGTGCGTGTGGTCGGTGCGGGCGGCAAGCCAGCCACGGCGTCGGAGAAGCAGGCGCCGAAGGGCTGAGGTCTCGTGCTCCGGACGCTACGCAGCACGTAGTCGTGCGCTGCTGAGCCGGGGCCGATCTCCCTTTGCGGAAGCGTGTAGCCTTCTGGGTCCCGGCTCTGCGGAGCGGCATTGCATGCCGCACCACGTGCGTGACACGAGAGCGATCACGCCACCCGCCACCCCGGCACGCCGTCCGCTGCCATCGTAATCTCGCCGAGCGAGCCTACGGGCGTGCGATCCATGTTGAGCAGGTGGGCCAGCGCCGCGCTCTCGCCCGCCGGAATCCGCGCCAGCGTACGCCGGTCATCTTCGGTGCGCAGCATCACCACGCCGTGCTCGACATCGCCGCCACGGCCATAGAGCACCGTAAAGCTCTCGACCTTGCCCCGGCCTGAGGCCTCCGTGACGAACTCCGGCACGGCGCGCTTGTTGCGATCGGCCTCTGCCTGCACGCTCGTCTCTTGCGCCAGCACGTCGCGGGGCTGCAGCTTCGTCAGCACCAAAGCATGGTGCTTGGTAACAAAACCGCCCTGACCGTAGAGGAGGCCGAGCTTTGCGCCTCCGCGCACACGCCGCACCATCGCGCACGCTGCATGGGTCATGTAGGTGTTGAGCGGCGCGCCAAAGAACGTGAGGCCGCCGTTCACGGTCGGCTGCACATCGATGCCGAGGCCCAGCGTCCGGCGCGCCATCTTTGGTACGCAAGGGAAGCAGCTGTAGAGCTCGATCGCGTCGAATTTTTTGCCATCGCCGCCGGCGAGATCCATCACCGTCTTCAGCACGGCGTTCTGCGGATGGCTTTCGTAGAACTGGTCGCGCAACAGATAATCGCGCGGCTCCTCCGCCGAGGCGCCGCCGAGCGGATAGACCAGCTTGTCTTCGGCGATACCGAGTGCGCGCGCTTTGGCAAGGCTGGTGAGCAGCAGCGCGCCGCCCATGTTGACGCTGGGATTGGCGACCATCAGCTTGTTGTAGGGCCAGGCGATCAGCCGGTTGTCCGCGGTCGGTGTCGTGATCTCGTCCGGCGCATAGCGCCGCTTCAGCCAGGCGTTGGGATTTTGCGCGGCGACTTCGGAATAGCGCGACCACAGCGTTCCCGATTCCGCCATCGCCTCACGCGGCGTCTGGCCCCAATGCGCGGAGGAGGCCGCCTCGTAGAACGGATAGACCGTGACCGGGCGGAACACGCCGAGTCTCACGGCGAGCGGCTTCTGAAACGCCGCGCCGCGCTTGGGCTCCGGAACATCATGCGCGAACGGCGTCCATGGCAGCTTGACGCCGGCACGATCGGCTTTCGTCGCCGTTGATTGCGCCTCGGCGCCGCACACCGCCGCGACCGCGCATTCGCCGCGTGCGATGCGCTTTGCGGCTTCATGAATGAAGCGGATCGGGCTCTCGCCGCCGACCGGCCCGTAATGGCAATGTGCCGGCGAGACGCCGAGCCGCTGCGCCAAGAGCTTCTCCGGATCGCGATAGCGCCAGCTCAGAAAGTTGACGACGTCGAGCGATTGCACCTCGCTGAGCAGCTTTGCGCCGGCGTCAGCCTCGGCGCGCCGCAAGGCCTGTTCGAGCAGGTCAAGCGGCTCCAGGCCCTCCGTGATCTCCTTGGGGCGGTCGACGATCTCGCCGATGCCGACGATGACGGGAATGCGGTGTTCTGGAATGGTGGTCTTGTCGGTCATGGCCTCAATTCACGTCCTAGTTGTTTCGTCATTGCGAACGAAGCGAAGCAATCCAGAAATGTATCCGCGCAGCTAGTCCGGATTGCTTCGCTTCGCTCGCAACGGGACTATTCCGCCACCAGCGCATTCATGTGCTCGACGGCTTCGGCGAATTCTTCCTTGAACTCCTGCACCACGGCGCCGGCCGATTTCACGCTGTCGATCAGGCCGACCCCCTGGCCGACAAAATAGCTGACGAGGTCGCGCGCCTTGGCGTTGCCGGCCGCCGCGGCGCGGTCGATCGAGCTGAAGGCGTCACGGCTGATGATGCTCTGCAGCGGCATTGGCAGCGCGCCCGGACTTTCCGGCGCACGGTCCCAAGCATCAGTCCAGACTGAACGGAGCTGCCGTGCCGGCTTGCCGGTGCGGCCCTTCGAGCGGATCGCATCCCGCGAGGACGCTGCAATCATCTTCTCGCGAAAGATCTCGGAGGTCTCGGACTCGACGGTCGCCAGCCACACCGAGCCGGTCCAGGCGCCGGCGGCGCCCATCGCCATGCAGGCCGCCATCTGCCGGCCCGTCATGATGCCGCCGGCCGCCAGCACCGGCACATCGCGGATCGGCTTGATGGCCTTGATCACTTCCGGCACCAGCACCATCGTCGAGACCTCGCCGCAATGGCCGCCGGCCTCTGTACCCTGCACGACAAGGATATCGACACCGGCCGCGACCTGGCGCAGCGCATGCTCCTTGGCGCCGACGAGCGCTGCGACCGGCACGTTGTGCGTCTTGCCCATCTCGATCATGGCCTTGGGCGGCACGCCGAGCGCATTGGCGATCAGCCGGATCGGATGATTGAAGGAGATTTTGAGCAGCTCCAGCGCGGTCTCCGCGTCGAACGGTTGCGGCTGGTTGTCGTCCACATCGGTCCTGGTGAGCTCGATATCGTACTTCTTCAGGAGATCGCTGGTGTATTTGCGGTGCTCCGCCGGCACGCGCGCCTCGAGACTCTTCCAGGTGACGTTCTTCTGGCCTGATGTCGAGATGTTTTCCGGGATCAGCACGTCGATGCCATAGGGCTTGCCGTCGACATGGTCGTCGATCCATTTCAGTTCGCGCTCGAGCGTGTCAGGCGTGTGCGCGGTGGCACCGAGTACACCGAATCCGCCGGCGCGGCTGACGGCCGCAACGACATCGCGGCAATGGCTGAAGGCGAGAAGCGGGAACTCGATGCCCAGCATGTCGCAGATCGGCGATTTCATGGTTCTCTCCCCGCAGCCTTCGCGTTTCTCTTCTCGTTTTGCCTTCCGAGCGCCGTTCTGCGCCAGCCCTTCGTTACCCGTGATGCCACGCCGGATTTGGGCGAGCATCTTGCGCGCAGGCGTTGCGTCCTGGACAACCATGGGGCGGATCATCAGCAGCGCAGGCTGGTAACAGGCTGGACTGCATGACACGGGCCTGAGGCCCGCGCCGGACGCAGAGCCGCCAGGGCTTGCCATCCGCCATACGCAGGCTAATTAATGCACGCGCATCTTTCCGCCGGAGCCTCTTTGCATGACCGACGCCCCTTACGTGCCGCCCAAGGTCTGGACCTGGAACAAGGAGAATGGCGGTCAGTTCGCCAGCATCAACCGCCCGATCGCCGGCGCCACCCATGACAAGGAACTGCCGGTCGGCAAGCACCCCTTCCAGCTTTATTCGCTGGCGACGCCGAACGGGGTGAAAGTCACGGTGATGCTGGAGGAGCTGCTGGCGCTGGGCCACAAGGGCGCCGAATACGACGCCTGGCTGATCAAGATCGGCAACGGCGAGCAGTTCGGCAGCGGCTTTGTCGAGATCAACCCGAACTCGAAAATTCCGGCGCTGATGGACCGTTCCGGCCCCGAACCTGTCAGGATTTTCGAATCCGGCTCGATCCTGTTCTACCTTGCCGAAAAATTCGGTGCTTTCCTGCCGAAGGAGATCAAGGCCCGCACCGAGGCGATGTCCTGGCTGTTCTGGCAGATGGGGAGCGCCCCTTATCTCGGTGGCGGTTTCGGTCATTTCTACGCCTACGCGCCGTTCAAGATCGAATACGCCATCGATCGCTTCGCGATGGAGGTCAAGCGCCAGCTCGACGTGCTCGACCGGCGCCTCGCCGACAACGAATATCTCGCGGGCAAGGACTATACGATCGCCGACATGGCGGTGTGGCCATGGTACGGCGCCCTTGCCAAGGGGCTGGTCTATGGCGCCGGTGAATTCCTCTCCGTGCAGGACTACAAGAACGTGCAGCGCTGGACCGACCAGATCGCCAAGCGTCCAGCGGTGAAACGTGGCCGCATGGTCAACCGCGTCTCCGGCGATCCCGCCAGCCAGTTGCACGAGCGCCACGACGCCAGCGATTTCGAGACGAAGACACAGGACAAGATCGCGCCGGCGACGTAGCGCGGTGCTTTCTTTCGCGTCTCCCCGCGCGCCCTCCGCAGGCGGGGAGACGGGGAAGAAGGCGACTACGCCATGCTCAGCTCGTGGCGGCCGACGACCATCCAGTGCACCTCGTCCGGACCGTCGGCGAAGCGCAGGTGACGGACGTCCTGATACATTTCGGCCAGCGGGGTCCAGTGCGAGATGCCGGTGGCGCCGTGCATCTGGATCGACTGGTCGATGATCTTGCAGGCGCGCTCCGGCACCATGGCCTTGACCATGGAGACCCAGACGCGGGCTTCCTTGTTGCCGAGGACGTCCATCGCCTTGGCGGCCTTCAGCACCATCAGCCGCATCGCCTCGATCTCGCAGCGGGCTTGCGCGATGATCTGCATGTTGCCGCCGAGATGGGCGATCTTCTTGCCGAAGGCCTCGCGGGTGAGGCCTCGCTGCACCATCAAATCCAGCGCCTTCTCGGCCTTGCCGATGGTACGCATGCAATGGTGGATGCGACCTGGGCCGAGGCGGAGTTGCGAGATCTCGAAGCCGCGGCCTTCGCCGAGCAGCATATTCTCCTTCGGCACGCGCACATTGTTGAAGCGCATGTGCATGTGGCCGCGAGGGGCGTGGTCCTGGCCGAATACATACATGGGCCCGAGCACCTCGACGCCGGGCGTGTCGCGCGGCACCAGGATCTGCGACTGCTGCTTGCTCGGCGCCGCGTCCGGATTGGTCTTCACCATCACGATGAGGATCTTGCAGCGCGGATCGCCGACGCCCGAGATGTAATATTTCTCGCCGTTGATGACCCATTCGTCGCCGACGAGCTTCGCCGTCGTCGAAATGTTCTTGGCGTCGGAGGAGGCGACGTTCGGCTCGGTCATGACATAGGCCGAGCGGATCTCGCCGTTCATCAGCGGCTTCAGCCACTTCTCCTTCTGCTCCTTGGTGCCGACGCGCTCCAGCACCTCCATGTTGCCGGTGTCGGGCGCCGAGCAGTTCATGGTCTCGGATGCCAGCGGGCTCTTGCCGAGCTCGGCGGCGATATAGGCGTAGTCGAGGTTTTTCAGGCCCTGGCCGGTCTCGTCATCGGGCAGGAAGAAATTCCAGAGACCTTCCTTCTTGGCCTTGTTCTTGGCGACCTCGAGCACTTCGAGCTGCTTCGGCGTAAAGCTCCAGCGATCCTGCTTGCCTTCGCCGGCCTTGGCGAATTCGATCGACATCGGCTCGACGGTCTCGCGGATGAATTTCCTGACGTGGTCGTAGAGCGGGCGGACCTGATCCGACATGCGGAGGTCGTTGAGCTCGTCGCCGGGATTGAGCGTGTAGCTGGTCGTGCGGGGAATGTAGGTGTGCTTTGTCATTGTTCCTCCCGGGGGCGCTGAGATCGTGTTGGCCGGGAGAATAGTCGCCGCGCCGCGAAAGTGCGAGCGCGTATTTTTTTACGCGAGGCCATGCCACGCGATGGAATATCGCGAGGGCGTTTGAAATGTTGTTTGAATGGTGGTGGCAGGCGCACCCCGCACACTGCGCTGTCATCGCCCGGCGAAGACCGGGCGATCCAGTATTCCGGAGACAGTGGTAGTCGAATCGAGAAGCCGCGGCGTGCTGGATGCCCCGCCTTCGCGGGGCATGACAGCGGCGGATTTGGCGGAAATCAGTTCGGTATCCGATGCATTGCGCAGATCTTGTTGCCGTCGAGATCGCGCAAATATGCGAGATAGAGCTTGATCCCCGCACTCTCGCGGATGCCCGGCGGATTTTCGATCGGCGTTCCGCCGGCTGCCACGCCGGCGGCGTGCCACCTGTCGACCTGCTCAGGCGAGTTGGCGGCAAAGCCGATCGTGCCGCCATTCGCGCATGTCGCCGGCTCGCCGTTGATCGGCTTGGTCACCGAGAATGTGCCGGTCTTGGTGAAGTAGAAGATGCGGTGGCCGTCAACCCGCGCCGGCCGCACTTCGAGCGTGCTGAGCAGGCTGTCGTAGAATGACTTGGCCTTGTCGAGGTCGTTGGTGCCGATCATGATGTGCGAGAACATGGTTCTTCCTCCCTCAATTCAGCTTTTGTGGTTCAAAACGCCGTATAGCCGCCGTCGATCACGAACGTATCCGCGGTGTGATACGATGACGCCTTGCTCATGAGATACACCGCGATGCCGCCGAAATCGCTGGCCTCGCCGAAACGGCGCATCGGGATCCGCGGCATCACATTGGCTACGAATTTTTCGTTGGCCATGATGCCGGCGGTCATGTCGCTCTTGATCCAGCCGGGCAGGATCGCGTTTGCGGTGACGCCGTGACGCGCCAGCTCGACGCCGAGCGCGCGAACCAACGCATTGATGGCGGCTTTGGTCGCGGCATAATGCTCGTTGCGCGCAGTGCCGAAGATCGAGGCGAGGCTCGATGTCGCGACCAGCCGGCCGAAGGGGTCGCCCGCATTGGCGCGGTCGGTCATGTGTTTTGCGGCGGCCTGGAACGCGTGGAACACGCCGTCGAGATTGGTCGCAAACATCGTGCGCCATTCTTCCTCTGTGCGCTCGATGAAGGAGCGCCTGCCACCACCACCGATACCGGCATTGGCGAAGCACCCGTCGACCCGACCGAAAATGTCGAGGGTCGCCTTCATCGCGGCATTGACCGACGCAGGATCGGTGACGTCGCAGATGCGGCTGTCGACCTTGCCCGATAGTCCTGCGAGGCTCGCGGCAGCAGCCTTGTTCTTGTCGGCATTGCGGCCCCAGATCGAGACGTTGCAGCCCTGGCCCGCCAGCGCCTGTGCGATGCCGAGCCCGATCCCGCCATTGCCGCCGGTGATCACGGCGACGCGTCCGGTAAGGTCGAAAAGGTTCATGGCGCGTTTCCTGTATTTGGCAAGACAACTGGGCATGCGGAGCATCAGCCGCTGCGCGCAAGATTGCTTGCCATGCTCCGATCACCATGGACAAGACCGCGCCAAAAATCAAATATGCACTCCGGCAAAACCAAATTCCGGTCTGCGAAACACGGCGCGGCCGCAACCGACGAGGAAACGATGCAGTTCAAACACGTCACGCTCGAATTCGATGGTTCGGTCGCGATCCTGAAGCTCGACCATCAGGAGGTGATGAACGCGGTCTCCATGGACATGCTGGGCGGTCTCGCCGAGGCGCTCGATACGATTGAAGAGAAGAAGGACGATGTGCGCTGCGTCGTGCTCACGGGCGCCGGCCGTGCGTTCTGCACCGGCGCGAATCTGCAAGGGCGCAACAACCAGTCGAAAAAGACCAAGGCCGGCCTGACGCTCGAGACCGGCTTTCATCCATTCCTGCGTCGCGTCCGCAACCTGCATTGCCCGATCGTGACGGCTGTCAACGGCCCGGCCGCCGGCGCCGGCATGAGCTTCGCGCTGCTCGGCGACATGGTCTTGTGCGCACGCTCGTCCTATTTCCTGCAGGCCTTCCGCCGCATCGGCCTCGTGCCGGATTGCGGTTCGACCTGGCTCTTGCCGCGCCTGATCGGCAGGGCGCGCTCGGTCGAGCTGTCGCTGATGGGCGAGCGCCTGCCGGCCGAGAAGGCGCTGGAATGGGGCCTCGTCAACCGCGTCTACGATGACGGTGTGCTGATGGAGGAGGCGATCAAGCTTGCGCGTGATCTCGCCAGTGGACCCACGGTGGCGCTGTCGCTGATCCGCAAGCTCTATTGGGACAGCCCGGAAAATTCCTTCGAGGACCAGCTCAATCTCGAATTCCAGTGCCAGCTGCGCGCCGGCGATACGCAGGACTTTCGCGAGGGCGTCGGCGCGTTCCTGGAAAAGCGGCCCGCGCAGTTCAAGGGCAAATGATCGAGGCGGAGCTTACCCGCAGCGTGCAGCGCTGGTGTCCCGGTGCGACCGGCGTCACCGACGCCGCAAGGCTGTCGGGCGGCGCCAGTCAGGAGACATGGCGCTTCGATATCGTGCATCCCGGCGGACCTATCGGCGCGATCCTGCGCCGCTCGCCCAAGGGATATGGCGCGGCGCCGACGCGCGCGGCTGGGCTCGCCGCCGAGGCCCAGTTGATGCAGCTGGCCTTCGAGGCGGGCGTGCCGTCGCCGCGCGTGATGCATGTGCTGGCGCCGGAGGAGGATCTCGGCACGGGTTTCATCATGCAGCGGGTCGAGGGTGAGACCATCGCACGCAAGATTCTTCGCGACGATGCGTTCGCGGCGGCGAGGCCGCTGCTGGCGCGGCAGATCGGTGGTGTGCTCGCTTGCCTGCACAAACTGCCACAGGACAAATTGCCCGAACTGCGCAGCCGGTCTGCGACCCAGGAAATCTCCGAGTTCGATCGCGACTATCGCAGCCTGAATTGGCCAAAGCCCGTGTTTGAGCTGGCGTTGCGCTGGCTGCGCGTCCACGATCCCGGCCCCTCGGCCGATACGACTTTGGTGCATGGCGATTTCCGCAACGGCAATCTCATCATCGGCGCCGAGGGGTTGCGCGCCGTGCTCGACTGGGAGCTTGCCCATCTCGGCGATCCCATGGAGGATCTCGGCTGGGTCTGCGTCAACTCCTGGCGTTTCGGCGAGATCGACAAGCCGGTTGGCGGCTTTGGCTCCCGCGAAGAGCTGTTCGCCGGCTACGAGGCGGCGGGCGGCAAGGTCGATCCGTCGCGTGTGAAATTCTGGGAAGTGATGGGCACGCTGCGCTGGGGCATCATGTGCGGCGGCATGATGCAGCGGTTTCGCGAAGGGCCCGACCATTCCATGGAGCGCGCCATGATCGGCCGCCGCGCGTCGGAGACCGAGATCGATCTGCTGCGGCTGCTCGCGCCGCGGGGAGGGTAGGGATGCAGGACGAACCGACACCGATCGAGCTGACCAAGGCGGTCGCCGATTTCCTCCGCAACGACATCACGCCGCTGATCTCGGGCCATCAGGCCTTCAAGCTGCGTGTTGCCATCAACATCCTCGACCTCGTGACGCGGCAGTTGACGCTGGAGGCGCAGAGCGACGCGAGGGAAGTGGAGCGCCTGCTCGCGCTGCTCGGCACAGAGGGTGCGGTGACAGAGCTCAATCGCACGCTTGCGGAGCGCATCGCCAAGGGCGAGCTTGATCTCGCGACGCCCGGACTCGCTGAGCATCTATGGGCAACGACGATGGACAAGCTCGCGGTCGACCAGCCGAACTACGCGTCGTACAAGCGGGAGCTGGGGCGAGGTGGATAGCTTTCCCCGTCATTGCGAGCGCAGCAACGCAATCCAGAGTCGTGTCCATGGAGGTGGTCTGGATTGCTTCGTCGCAAGGGCTCCTCGCAATGACGGTGGCGAGACCTTCTACTTCCCCACCCATTTCGGCGGCCGCTTTTCGGAGAACGCCTTCGGGCCTTCGATGTAGTCCTGCGAGGCCACCATCGCCTTCACTGCGGGATATTCCCGCTGCTCCTCGATCGCCTGCTCCAGCGACACGCCGAGCCCCTTCTGGATCGCCTGCTTGGATGCCCGGATCGACATGGGCGAGTTCCTGGTGATCATCTCGGCCCAGCGCATTGCGCCTGCGAGCGCCTCGCCCTGCGGCACCACCTCGTTGACGAAACCGAGCTCTTTTCCCTCCGCCGCGCTGACGTGGCGCGCGGTGAGGATCATGCCCATGGCGCGTTTCAGTCCGATCTGCCGCGGCAGCCGGTGCAGGCCGCCGGCGAGCGCGGCAAGGCCGACGCGCGGCTCGGGCAGCGCGAAGGTCGCATTCTCCGAGGCGATGATCAGGTCGCAGGCGAGCGCGATCTCGAAACCGCCGCCCATGGCGACGCCGTTCACCGCGGCGATGATCGGCTTGTCGCAGTCGAAGCGCGCAGTGAGGCCGGCGAAGCCGCCTTTGTCCCAGCCGCGCTTGCCGCCCGCCGCCTGCCACTTCAGATCGTTGCCGGCGCAGAACGCCTTGTCGCCGGCGCCGGTGACGACCGCGACCCATTGCGCAGGGTCCGCGGCGAAATCGTCGAACACCTTGTTGAGCTCGAAATGTGCGTCGATGTGCAGCGCGTTGTAGACCTCGGGTCGCGACAGCGTGACGATCGTGATCGGTCCCTTGCGTTCCACCTTCGAGAATTTCAGATCCATCGCGCGCTCCCGCAGCTTCTCGTGAAGGAATATCGGCGTGATACTAACGCCCGTCACCGCGGCAACACCATCGAATTGCGCGGGTGCGCCTTGCACCTGCTTCAGGCCTCGGCTTGCTTGACTTGAACGTGCTCTTCTCACCTTAATCGTGCGAAGCAAAATCGCGCCAGCGCCTTAACGCAAAACGACAAAATCAATCCGGGAGAGAACCTGTGGATTTCTCATTGCCTGCCGATCTCGTCGCCTATCTGGGAGAACTCGACCGTTTCATCGAACGCGAGATCAAGCCGCTGGAAGAGGCGGACGACAACATCCGCTTCTTCGACCATCGCCGCGAGTGGGCGCGCACCGATTTCGAGAATGGCGGTCTGCCGCGACATGAATGGGAAGCGCTGCTGCGCAAGGCCAAGGATCTTGCGGATACGGCCGGCCATCTTCGCTTTCCGGTGCCGAAGCAATATGGTGGCAGGGACGGCTCCAACCTCTGGATGGCGGTGATCCGCGAGCACTTTGCCGCGAAGGGCCTCGGCCTGCACAACGACCTCCAGAACGAGCACTCCATCGTCGGCAACTTCCCCGTCGTCACCATGCTGGACCGCTATGGAAGCGACGACCAGAAGGCGATGATCGACGGCTCGATCAAGGGCAAGTACCGCATCACCTTCGGCCTCACCGAGCCGCATCACGGCTCCGATGCCACCCACATGGAAACGCGCGCGGTGCCGGCTGTCAGAGACAACGTCAAGGGCTGGATCATCAACGGCGAGAAGATGTGGACGACAGGCATGCATGTCGCCACGCATTGCGCGCTGTTCGCACGCACGTCAGGCAATGACGGCGATGCCCGCGGCATCACCTGCTTCCTGGTGCCGGCCAAAAGCCACGGGGTGAAGGTCGAAGAGTATATGTGGACCTTCAACATGCCGACCGACCATCCGCGCGTGAGCTTTACGGATGTGTTCGTGCCCGAGGATGCGCAGTTCGGCGAAGTCGGCCGGGGCCTGTCACTGGCACAGTGTTTCGTCCACCAGAACCGCATCCGCCAGGCCGCGAGCTCGCTGGGCGCAGCGGTCTACTGCATCAACGAGAGCGTCAAGCACGCGCGCGAACGAAAGCCGTTCGGCAAAGCGCTCGCCGAGAACCAGGCAATCCAGTTCCCGCTGGTCGAACTCGCCACGCAAGCGGAGATGCTGCGCTTGTTGATCCGCAAGACCGCCTGGGAGATGGACCAGCTCAACGAGGAGCAGATCGAGCGCACGCTCTCCGACCGCGTCTCGATGTGCAATTACTGGGCAAACCGCCTCTGCTGCGAATCCGCCGACCGCGCCATGCAGGTTCACGGCGGCATGGGCTACTCACGCCACAAGCCGTTCGAGCACATTTATCGGCACCACCGCCGCTACCGGATCACGGAAGGCAGCGAAGAGATCCAGATGCGCAAGGTGGCGGGGTTCCTGTTCGGGTATATGGGGCCGGGGAAGCATTGAGGCGCGCACCGCTCTCGGAGGGTGGCATTAGCCGAAGGCGTAGTCCACCACTTCCGCGACCATCGAAAGAAAAGAGGTGGGTTACGCCTACGGCTAACCCACCCTACGGCACCGGCGTCTCAATTCACTCGTCGATCCTTCCCCGCCCAATACGGCTCACGCAACTGCCGCCGCAAGATCTTGCCTGACGGATTGCGCGGCAATGCCGGCAAGAACTCCACGCTCTTCGGCGTCTTGAACCCTGCAATACGTTCGCGGGTGAAGTTGATGATGTCGCTGGCGGCCGCCTCTTTGCCCGGCTTCATCACCACGACTGCCTTCACGGCTTCGCCCCATTTCTCGTCGGGGACGCCGATCACGGCGGCTTCGGCGATATCAGGGTGATCGCACAGCGCGCTCTCGACCTCGGCGGGATAGATGTTCTCGCCGCCGGAGATGATCATATCCTTGATGCGGTCGTGGATGTAGAGATAGCCGTCTTCGTCCATGTAACCGGCATCGCCCGTGCGCAGCCAGCCGTCGCTGCGGAGCGTCGAAGCGGTCGCCTCCGGCAGGTTCCAGTAGCCGGCCATGTTCGAGCCCGAGCGCGTCGCGATCTCGCCGACCTGGCGAGGCGGCAACGGCTTGCCGTCGGCATCGAGGATGGCGATCTCGACGCCCAGTAGCGCCTTGCCGGCCGAGCGCATCCGCTCCAGCCCCTCAACGTGATCCTCCGGCGGCAGCGCGACGATGGTGCCGGTGGTCTCGGTCATGCCGTACATCTGCACGAAGCCGCATTTGAAGACCTCGATGCATTCCTTCAGCAGCGCCGCCGGAATCGGTGAGGCGCCATACAGCATGTATTTCAGCCTGGAGAAATCGACGGTCTTGGCGCGCGGTTGCCGCACCACGAACTGCATCGCTGCCGGCACCATGAACAGTTTTGTGATGCCCGACTGCTCGAAGAAATCCAGTACCTTGGAGGGATCGAACTCGCGCGCGATCACGCCGCGGGCGCCGTGATAGAGTCCCATCACGCCCCAGCCGGAGCCGCCGATATGGAAGATCGGCATCGCCACCAGCGACACGTCGTCGGTCGACCACCGGTTCCACTCCGGCTTGTCCTCCGCATTGCCCGTCTGCACCAGGTTGAGGAAGTTCGCATGGCTCAGCATCGCGCCCTTCGGCTTGCCCGTCGTGCCCGACGTGTAGAGCTGGATCGCGATGTCCTTGGTGTCGATCGGCACCTTGGGATCCTTGCCGCTCTGTGCCTCGCGCCACGCGGTAAAATCCTGCCATTCCGCTGCGCCGCCTTCGGTGGTGATGACCGTGCGCACGCCCGGAAGCTGATCCCTGATCTGGCGAATTTGCGTGATGAACTCCGGCCCGACGAACAGCACAGGTGCGTTGCAATCGGCGACGATAAAGGCGACCTCGGGGCCTGCGAGCCGCCAGTTCACCGGCGCCATCACCACGCCCGCCTTCATCGCGCCCATCAGCAGCTCGAAATAGAGATCGCTGTTCTTGCCGAGATAGGCGATGCGGTCGCCCTTTTTCACGCCCGTCGCGAGAAGCGCGTTCGCGACCTTGTTGGTGTTGACGTCGAACTCGGCAAAGCTGGTGACGCGGCCCTCGAACTCGTAGGCGATGGCATCGCCGCGGCTCATCGCGCGCTCGCGCACCATGTCGGCGAGGTCAGCCAGTTTCGGTGATGCGGACATGTTTCTCCCATGGCGATTTGTTTTTAGGCTTGGGAGTGTGACGTCATCTGCAGGTGAAGACAAGGTGCGGAAGCTCTCTCAGCATGTCGTCCCGGCCTTCGCCGGACGACGTGGTCACCCGCGCTTCGCCCGGTCCTTCTCGTTCTGCGCCATGATGCTTTCGCGCGCGGTTTTCCAATCGTCGTCGCCCCAGTCGCGGAGCTGGTAGAAATTGCCGCCCATGGCGAGCGCCTGCGCGCCGTCCATGGCGATGGTCTCGCCATTGATCCAGTCGCAGCCGCCGGAGATCAGGAATGTAGCCAGGTTCTGCAGCTCCTCCATGCTGCCGACGCGGCCCATCGGATTCATCGCCTTGGTGCGCGCGCCGGCCTCGTCGCCGGGCTTGATCCGCTTGCTCATGCCTTCGGTCGGGATCTCGCCCGGCGCGATCGTGTTGAGCCGGATGCCGTAGCGGCCCCATTCGGTCGCGAGCGACATCGTCATGGCGTGGATCGCCGACTTGCTCATCGCCGACGGCACCACGTAAGGCGAGCCGTTGCGCACCCAGGTCACGGTGATCGACACCACGTTGCCGGGTTGCTTCAGCGCGATCCAGCGCTTGCCGACCGCATGCGTCACATAGAACGTGCCGTGCATGACGATGTTGGCGACCGCGTCGAAGCCGCGCGGCGAGAGCTCTTCCGTGCGCGAGATGAAATTGCCGGCGGCATTGTTGACGAGATCGGTCAGCGGCGCGTCGCGAAAGATGGTCTCGACCATCTCCTCGACCGCGAGCGCGTTGCGGATGTCGACGCCGTGGCTGGTGACGCGGCCGCCGTACTGATCCATCAGCTCGATTGCGGTCTCGTCGCAGACGATCTTGCGCCGGCCGCAGATGTGCACCTCTGCGCCGAGCTGGAGGAAGCGTGCCGCCATCGATTTGCCCAGGCCGGTCCCGCCGCCGGTCACGAGAATGCGCCGCCCAGCCAGAAGATTTTCCTTGAACATGGCTGTTTCTCCCGTACGGATTGTCAGTTAATTGGTCGATTGACTAAATCCGGCCGTCGGCTTTCTGTAAAGCGGCACCGAACAAGAACAGGGGAGATTCATCCATGGAAGAGCGCGTTTCGATCTCGATCTCGGAAGGCGTCGCCGACGTGCGCCTGGTGCGCGCGGACAAGATGAATGCGCTCGATCAGGCCATGTTTGAGGCTCTGGTTGCGGCAACCGAGCGGCTTTCGACGGAAAAAGGCCTGCGCGCCGTCGTGCTCTCGGGCGAGGGGCGCGCGTTCTGCGCCGGTCTCGACATGGGGCGTTTTGCCGCCATGAAGGAGAAGGGCGGCAACGGAATTCCGGGTGGCGAAAATCGCGATCTCACCAAGCGCACGCACGGCCAGGCGAACTTTCCGCAAGCCGCGGTATGGGGATGGCGCCAGCTTCCGGTTCCCGTGATCGCCGCCGTGCACGGCGTTGCCTTCGGCGGAGGCTTTCAGCTCTCGCTCGGCGCCGACATGCGTTTTGTCGCACCCGATGCGCGAATGTCGATCATGGAAATCAAATGGGGCCTCGTGCCTGACATGGCGGGCACGCCGATCCTGGCCTCGCTGGTGCGCGACGATATCCTGCGCGATCTCACCTACAGCGGTCGCATCTTCTCCGCGCAGGAGGCGATGAACTACGGCCTTGCTACGCGCATCTGCGATGACCCACGGGCTGTAGCCCTCGAGGTCGCGCGCGAGATCGCGGAAAAAAGCCCTGATGCAATCCGGGCGGCGAAGCGGCTGCTCAACAACCTGTCGGTGGATCCCGGTCCAGCGCTGCTCGCTGAATCCGTCGAGCAACAGAAGCTGATCGGCAGTGCGAACCAGACCGAAGCGGTGCGCTCCAATCTCGAGAAGCGCGCGGCGAAGTATGTGGATTAACCTCCCGTCATTCCGGGGCGATGCGCAGCATCGAGCCCGGAATCCATAATCACGATCGGGAGTATGGATTGCGGGCCTGCGCCCTCGCGCATCCCGGAATGACGAGCGTGGTAGTAACGACAGTTTAACCGACGAAAGATCGGACAACAAAAATGAGCGAAACGTCCAAATTCCTCGGCATCGTCTCCGGCGACCGCCGCCGTTCCCACGCCGAGGTCGCCGAACGCGCCGATCGGATCGCATCGGGTCTTGCCGAAATCGGCGTCAGCCAAGGCGATTGCGTCTGCATGCTGATGCGCAACGACATTGCGTTCCTGGAGGCCGCCTATGCCGCCATGCGGCTCGGTGCCTACGGCGTTCCGATCAACTGGCATTTCAAGCCGGAGGAGATCAACTACATCCTCAATGACACCGGCACGTCGGTGCTGATCGGACACGCCGACATGCTGCACGCCTTGCGCGATGCGATTCCGAAGGGCATGACCGTGCTCAGCGTGCCGACGCCGCTGGAGATCCTCTCCAGCTACAAGATCGATCCGGATCATTTGAAGACGCCAGATTTTGCGATCGAGTTTGAGACATGGCTCGCGCAATTCGACCCCTATGACGGCCCGGTCGTGGCGCAGCCCATGAACATGATCTATACGTCGGGGACGACAGGCCATCCCAAAGGCGTGCGTCGCAACGTACCGACGCCGGAGCAGCAGGCCGCCGGCGAGCGCATGCGCGCAATGATCTATGGGCTGAAGCCCGGCGCCCGTGCGATCCTGCCGGGCCCGCTCTATCATTCGGCGCCAAACTCGTTCGGCATTCGCGCAGGCAAGCTCGGCGGTGTCCTGGTCCTGATGCCGCGTTTCGAAGCCGAAGAGTTCCTGCAACTGATCGAGCGATACGCAATCGACACCATCTTCATGGTGCCGACCATGTTCATCCGCCTGATGAAGCTGCCGGAGGAGGTGCGCAAGGCATACGACGTCTCCTCACTCCGCCACATCATTCATGCCGCAGCGCCTTGTCCGGCCGACGTCAAGCGCGCCATGATCGAATGGTGGGGCCCGGTGATCTACGAATTCTACGGCTCGACCGAATCCAGCGCCGTCACCTTCGCAACCTCGGACGACGCGCTGAAGAAGCCGGGCACGGTCGGCAAGGTCTCTCCCGGTGCCGAGCTGCGCTTCATCGGCGATGACGGCCGCGTGCTCGGCGTCGGCGAAATCGGCGAGATCTATTCGCGAATGCCTGCCATGGCCGACTTCACCTATCACAACAAACCGGAGAAGCGCGCCGAGATCGACCGCGATGGCTTCATCACATCAGGCGACGTCGGCTATATCGACGAAGACGGCTACGTCTTCATCTGCGACCGCAAGCGCGACATGGTGATCTCGGGCGGCGTCAACATCTATCCGGCTGAGATCGAGTCCGTGCTGCATGCCATACCAGGCGTGCATGATTGCGCCGTGTTCGGCATCCCGGACGCCGAGTTCGGCGAAGCGCTGATGGCGGTGGTCGAGCCGCAACCAGGGGTCACGCTGGATGCCGCAGGGATCCGTGCGCGGCTGAAGAACTCGCTCGCCGACTACAAGGTGCCGAAGCATATCGAGATCCGCACCGGACTGCCGCGCGAAGACTCCGGAAAGATCTTCAAGCGCCGCCTGCGCGAACCCTATTGGGAGCAGGCGGGACGAAAAATTTGAGGACGTTCTCGTCTTCGCAGTGGCGGATTTCGCGGGTATATAGACGGGATCATTGACCTCCGGATGATCACATGTCCCCGGTTTCCATCCTGCTCAACATCATCTGGATTCTCGTTGGCGGTGCCTGGATGGCATTCGGCTGGCTGGTGGCGTCGGTCATCATGGCGATCACCATCATCGGCCTGCCCTGGGCGCGGGCGGCGTTCAACATCGCCATTTACACGCTGTTGCCGTTCGGCTCGCGGGCGGTCAACCGCGAGGAGGTCACCGGCATGAGCGATATCGGCACCGGTGCCCTCGGGGTGATCGGCAACATCATCTGGTTCGTGCTGGCCGGCTGGTGGCTGGCGCTCTGCCATCTCCTTACGGCCGTCCTCTTTGCGATCACCATTATCGGCCTTCCCTTCGCCTGGGCCCATCTGAAGCTCGCCGGCATCGCGCTCTGGCCGATCGGCAAGGTGATCGTGCCGGCGTGAGGCGCGGATCGGTGCACGTCGACCCAGGGCAGCGGAGCGGAAGTCGCGCGCGTCGGGTGCCTCGTCGGCTTGCGACCCCGAAGCTGACATCGCCCCGCTGCTGCATTCCCGTCGATGCACACGCGGCAAACTGAATTCGGTCTAGAAGAGAGACGGCTTTGCTTCAGTCCTCGTCCTCAGCGAGCGCACGACGCCGTTCCACGGCGTCGCTCATGTCGTGAAGTACAAGGACCGCGAGGGCCGCCATGCGCTGCCTCTGTTCGGAGTTGAACGTTTTGTAGAGCGGCTGCCACGCCTCGGCGAGTTTATCCAAATCGGCCGATCGTTGAGCCAATGCTTCCGATCGGCGCTGCAAAAAGGCGATGGGGTCACGGTTGCGCATCACTTCGACAGAATTTTGGTCGGCCCGCCTGCCCACTGTTTCTCCGATTTTTGCAAGACGTGCCTTCCGATCCTCCGACCTCGCACGAATGGCGCTCTCCACAGGGGGCCAAAGCTTTTCCTGGTCAGGTGTCAGTTGCAGCGCGGCCTTGACCAGATCAATCCTCATCTCCGCCAGGTTATTCCGATCTGCCGCATTCAACCGTTCCGGTGATGCGGGAGCAGAGGTCTGCGCGTTTTGCGCGAGGGCAATCGGGGATGCAGTGAGGAAAATTGCAGTTGTTCCAGCCACTACGATCTTCAACATCGATGATCTCCCTGGGTCAGTGGCCCCCAACAGCAAGCCGCAAAATGAGCACGTTCCGATCGGTTCACTTGATTCATGTCAAAGGATCGATAGAACTTTCCGGCGCATCTCCGACCCGCGCAAAGCAATCTGAGCGTTTCCGGCCCGCAAGTTCGTATGATCGGTTGAGCTCTTGCGAAACCCCTCACTCCATCCGCGATGACGAAGCTCGATGGCAGGGCGTAAGCGAACCATCAAACCCGCTGCCGATGACGAAGCACCATGGGTTTCGCAGGGCTCAACCCGTCCTGCGCGTTCCCGCGGCGGCGGAGGCCCGCAGCCCTGGGTGCACACCAAATCCCTCGCGTTGCCCGACAGGCAAAACACGCCCCATGGAGGTCAATGGACGGGCATGTAAATCTTCTGATTGATCGAAATCATCGTTTCGGTTAAATCGCAACCATTCCGGCACGTCAAAGGGATGTTTCGCGATCGTCGTGCAGCGCTCCCCGGGGAGAGCGCGGCATAGGCCGTAAAACCATTGCGCAGGGAAGGCCCGGATGTCCCGGCGTCACCTGTCGCCACCCCGCGTGCGTTCCTCGCGTGCGGACCCTGGGTGCCAGCCGGCGCCCGGCCTTCCCTGCGCCCCAGCAAAGCTTCGGGCGCGCGCCGCGAGAGCGATAACGTGTGTCTGCGCCGGTCGGCAATTGTCTCTTGACCGGCGAACGTTGCCGCGTCGCCCCCAACTTCATCTTGCACTGCGGTAGAAAAATATCGCACACTCCGGACCGAGGAGCCATTGGGAGCTCTAAAAGGGGAGCGAGCCTTGTCCCTCCAGACCGTGCCATCTGACGCCGCCGATGTACGACCGAACCGGCCTGAGGATGTTCAGGCGCTGGAGGCGGATGCCCGCCTGCGCGACGACATTCGCCTGCTCGGACGCATCCTGGGCGATACGGTGCGCGACCAGGAGGGGGCGGATGTGTTCGATTTGGTCGAGCGCATCCGACAGACCTCGATTCGGTTCCACCGCGACGAGGACCGGGTGGCCCGCCGCGAGCTCGAGCAGATACTCGACAGCATGTCGACGTCGGAGACGGTGCGGATCGTCCGCGCTTTCAGCTATTTTTCCCACCTCGCCAACATCGCCGAGGACCAGAACAACATCCGACAGATGCGTGCCCGCAGCGCCACCAACGGCTCCGGTGTCCTGGCGTCGACTTTAGCCAATGCCAAGGCCGCGGGTATCGGTGCGGATACGTTGCGCAGCTTCTTCAAGAGCGCGCTCGTCAGCCCGGTGCTGACCGCGCATCCGACCGAAGTCCGCCGCAAGAGCACGATGGACCGCGAGATGGAGATCGCCGCGTTGCTCGACCGCCGCGAGCGCGTCGCCTTGACTGCGGATGAGGCCGCCGCCAGCGACGAGCAGCTTCGCCGCGAGGTGCTGACGCTGTGGCAGACAAATCTGCTGCGCCGGACCAAGCTCACCGTGCTCGACGAGGTCGCCAATGGCCTGTCGTTCTACGATTATACCTTCCTTCGCGAGGTGCCGCGGCTGGTCAACGCGCTTGAAGACCGGCTGGAGGAGGGCGGCGAGCAGGCCGCGGGCGAGCTCGCCTCTTTCCTGCGCATGGGCAGCTGGATCGGCGGCGATCGCGACGGCAATCCCTTCGTTACCGCCGACGTGATGCGCGGCACGCTGCGGCTTCAGTCGAGCCGGGTGATGCAGTTTTATCTGAACGAGCTGCACGTGCTCGGCTCGGAACTGTCGATTGCGGCCCATCTCGCCGACGTCTCCGGGGAGCTGCGGAACCTGGCGGAGCGCTCGCCCGATACCTCGCCGCACCGGAGCGGCGAGCCCTATCGCCTCGCGGTATCAGGAATCTATGCGCGCCTGACCGCCACGGCCGAAAAGCTCGAGGTCGAGATCACCCGCCGCCCCGTCGGCAAGGGCGCGCCCTATGGCAGCGTCAAGGAGTTGCAGGCGGATCTGGATGTGCTGCACCGCTCGCTGATCTCGAACAACGCCCGCGTCATTGCGCGCGGCCGGCTGCGGTTGCTGCGCCGCGCGGTGGATTGTTTCGGCTTCCATCTGGCGCGGCTCGACATCCGCCAGAATTCGGCCGTGCACGAACGAACCATCGCCGAGCTGATTGACGCCGCCAATCCCGGCATGTCCTATCTTGCGCTCGGCGAGGATGCTCGCATCTCGCTGCTCACCAACGAACTGCGCTCGACGCGTGCGTTGGTCTCGCCGTTCGTCAAATACAGCGACGAGACCATGGGCGAGCTCAACGTCTTCCATGCCGCCGCGGAAGCGCATGCGATGTTCGGCTCGGATGCCATTCCCCAATGCATCATCTCGATGTGCAAGAGCATGTCGGACATGCTCGAAGTGGCGGTGCTGCTGAAGGAGGTCGGCCTCGTCCATCCCTCAGGGCGGAGCGCCATCAACATCGTGCCGCTGTTCGAGACCATCGAGGATTTGCAGGCGTCATCAGGCATCATGGACCGCATGCTGTCGCTGCATGATTACCGCCGCCTCGTCGACAGCCGCGGCAGCGTGCAGGAAGTCATGCTCGGCTATTCCGACTCGAACAAGGATGGCGGCTTCGTCACCTCGGGTTGGGAACTCTACAAGGCCGAGATCGGCCTCGTCGACGTGTTCGAGCGTCACCACGTGCGGCTGCGTCTTTTCCACGGCCGCGGCGGTTCGGTCGGCCGCGGCGGAGGGCCGAGCTACGATGCCATCGTCGCGCAGCCGGGCGGGGCGGTAAACGGCCAGATCCGAATCACCGAGCAGGGCGAGATCATCTCGTCGAAATATTCCAACGCGGAAGTCGGCCGCAACAATCTCGAAATCCTGGCGGCCGCGACACTGGATGCCAGTCTGCTCCAGCCGCGCCAGAGCGCGCCGCGTCGCGAATATCTGACGGCGATGGACGAGCTGTCGAACCTCGCTTTCAAGGCTTATCGCGGCCTCGTCTACGAGACCGACGGGTTTGTCGAATATTTCTGGGCTTCGACCGTGATCAACGAGATCGCGACGCTCAACATCGGCAGCCGTCCGGCCTCCCGCAAGAAGACGCGCGCGATCGAGGACCTTCGCGCGATCCCCTGGGTGTTCTCCTGGGCGCAGTGCCGCCTGATGCTGCCGGGCTGGTATGGCTTCGGCAGCGCGGTCGAGCAATGGATCGCGGAGCACCCGCAACAGGGCATGCCGTTCCTGAAAGAGCTCTACAAGGAATGGCCGTTCTTCCGCATGCTGCTGTCGAACATGGACATGGTGCTTGCGAAAAGCTCGATTGCGATCGCCTCGCGCTATGCCGAGCTGGTGCCGGACGAGGCGCTGCGCGAAAAGATCTTCGGCCGCATCCGCAGGGAATGGCATTCCTGCATCGAGACATTGCTCGACATCATGGGGCAGGACCGGCTGCTGCAGGGCAATCCGTTGCTCGAGCGCTCCGTGCGCCACCGTTTCCCCTATCTCGACCCGCTCAACCACGTGCAGGTCGAGCTCTTGCGGGAGCACCGCGCGCAGAACCCGGACGAGCAGGTGCTGCGCGGGATTCAGCTCACGATCAACGGCATATCGGCAGGCTTGCGGAATACGGGGTAAGGAGCGAGTTGCGAATGGCGAGCAGCGAATAGAACCCTGTTCGCCATTCGCTGCTCACTATTCGCGCAACCTCAAACCGGATCCCAGGGGAAGATATCCGCCGAGCGATCCAGCTTGTAGAACGAGCCCTTCAGCGCCGGCATACCATGTTCCGCGATCGTCTGCGGCGTCCAGCCTTCGCTACGATGCACCGAGCGCAGCGGACGGTTCTGGCTGAACAGGAACAGTTCGTTCATGCGCGCACCGAAGATCTGCCCGGAGACATCCTTGGCGGCATCGGAGAGCAGGTAGGCGCAGATCGGCGCGATCTTTTCGGGTCCCATCTGCTTGATCTTCTCGACCCGCGCCTTCTCCGCCTCGGTCTCGGTCGGGATGGTGCCGATCATACGGGTCCAGGCGAACGGCGAGACGCAGTTCGACCGCACGTTGAAGCGGCCCATGTCGAGCGCAATCGACTTGGACAGGCCGATGATGCCGAGCTTGGCGGCGGCGTAATTGGCCTGACCGAAATTGCCGATCAGACCGGAGGTCGAGGTGAAGTGCACGAAGGAGCCGCTCTCCTGCTCGCGGAAGATACGCGCGGCGGCATGGCTGACGTAGAACGAGCCCATCAGATGCACCTTGATGACGGCCTCGAACGCTTCCACGCTCATCTTGTGAAAGATCATGTCGCGCAGGATGCCGGCATTGTTGACGACGCCGTCGAGCCGGCCGAAATGATCGGTCGCGGTCTTCACGATCTTGCTGGCGGGCACGGCTTCCGCCACCGACTCGAAGTTGGGCACTGCGACGCCGCCGCGCTTCTTGATCTCCTCGACCACCTCCTCGGCAGGTGTCGCGCTCGAGCCGGCGCCGTCGGCGGCGCCCCCGGGATCGTTGACGACGACCTTGGCGCCCTCAGCCGCACAGAGCAGCGCGATCTCGCGGCCGATGCCCCGGCCTGCGCCGGTGACGATGATGACCTTGTCCTGCAGTGATTTGCTCATGTGGGGTTACCTCTCGTTCGTGAACACGATCGTGCCTGATGCGGCGAACATGCCGCCAACGCCGTGGCACACCGAAATCTTCGCGCCAGGGACCTGCGCCGGCGCGATGCCGCGCATCTGGCGCACGCTCTCCTGGAGCGCGTACATGCCGTACATGCCGGAATGCATGTAGCTCAATCCGCCGCCATTGGTGTTGAGCGGAAGCTCAGCTCCCGGCCGCGTGTTGCCATCCGCGATGAATCTGCCCGTCTCCTCGTATGGCATGAAGCCGAGATCGCCGAGGCCGAACAACGGCAGATGTGCAAAAGCGTCGTAGATCATGAGGTGATCGACGTCCCTGTGCGCGATGCCGGCCTCCTTGAAGGCGAGCGGCCCTGCAGTCTTGAACGCACGCGAGGAGTTGAACGTCTCCATCTGGCTCACCATCGGCGTTTCCACGCTCTCGCCGGTGCCCATGATGTAGACGGGCTTGCGAGGAAAATCCTTGGCACGGTCGGCCGAGGTCAGGATCAGCGCGCCGCCGCCGTCAGTGACGAGGCAGCACTGCAGCAGGCGGAACGGATAGGCGATCATGCGCGAGTTGAGGACGTCGGCGACCGTGATCGGGTCCTTCATCGTGGCGCGCGGATTTCTCGCGGCCCATTCACGCTGCACCACCGCGACCGAGGCAAGCTGCTCATGGGTGATGCCGTAGGTCTTCATGAAACGCAGCACGGGGATCGGGAACATGCTGGGCGGCCCGTAGACACCGTAGGGGGCCTCGAACTGGCCCTGCAGGCTGTCGGCCGGGATCGAGCGTGGCGCCTTGCCGATCATCGACTTGCCGCTCTCGGCATGCGTGATCAGCACGGTCTTGCACAGGCCGGCCTCGATCGCCGCAGCCGCATGGCGAACGTGCAGCATGAAGGAGCAGCCGCCGACAGAAGTGCCGTCCACCCAGGTCGGCTTGATGCCGAGATAGTGGCAGACCTGCTGCGGCGTCTCGACGGCTGTGGCGAAACCGTCGATGTCCGACAGCTTCAACCCGGCATCGGCGACGGCGTTGAGCGCCGCGTCCGCGTGAAGCTGGAGCTGCGACATGTTGGGGATCACGCCGAGCTCGGTGGTCTCGGCCGCACCGACGACGGCAACCTGGTTCTTGCGCATGATCTAGCCCTTCGCCGGACGGAACACGGGGAGCGTGATCTTGTCGTCGAGCGCCTCGAAGGCGACCTCGAGCTTCATGTCGAGCTCGAGTGCCTCAGGCGTCTGCGGACAGTCGATGATGTTGCTCATCATGCGCGGCCCCTCGGCGAGCTCGACCACGGCGATCGCGTAAGGCGGCGTGAAGCCGGGTGCGGCGGGGCGATGGTTGATCACGTAGCTGTAGAGGAAACCCTTGCCGCTGGCCTGGAAGACGGAGACCTTGCGCGAAGCGCAGGACGGGCAGAACGGACGCGGCGGGAAATAGACATGCGCGCAGGCGTCGCAGCGTTGCAGGCGCAATTCGCCGGCTTTCGTGCCCTCCCAGAAATGCTGGGTTTCCGGCGTCGGTTTCGGTCGCGCGCGCTGCGGTTCGGCCATCTCGGCAGCTCCTCCCAAAGGCGAAAGCCTGATGCTCGCCCCGTTTCAATCTTGATGCGCCAATTGACTGTCGCGCGTCAACGGTCCAGCACTGAGATCTGCAAGCCATGTATTCCACCATGCGCACAATTGCGGTTGGCATGCTTGTGTGTCAGTAGGGCCGCACGGTACATTGATGCCGAGACAAGAAGAGATCGGGAGGATTCCATGTTGAGAACACTGGGCGTTGCGCTGATTGCAGGTCTGACCTTCGCTGCGCCGGCCCTTGCTGCGGACGCGCCGGCCGAGATCAAGATCGGCACGCTTTACGCGTCGAGCGGGCGCTATGCCTCCATCTCGATGCCTGTTCACTACGGACTGAAGCTGTGGGCCGACCAGAAGAACGCCGAGGGCGGCGTGTTTGTGAAGGCGTTCGACAAGAAGATCCCGATCAAGCTCGTTGCCTATGACGACCAGAGCAACACGGCGACCGCGGCCACGTTGTATAATCAGCTGATCACACAGGATAAGGTTGATCTTCTGGTCGCCGATTCCGGCTCGGTGCTGACCGCGCCTGCGGTTGCGATTGCCCGCGACCACAAGATGTTCCTGTTCAATCAGACCGGCACCGGCGCCAGCTTCTTCTCCAAGGACAATCCGTACATCGCCTTGATGGCCGATCCGGTGTCGACCATCTGGCCGAAGCCCGTCGCCGATTTCGTTTCGCATGATGGGCCCGGCCTCGGCATCAAGAAGATCGCGATTCTCTACGCGACCAACGAGTTCACGGGCACGCAGGCGAATGCCTTCCGCAAATTCGTCAAGGACTCGGGCGCGCCGATCGAGATCGTCTACGATCAGGGCGTTCCGACCGAGACGACCAACTACACCGTCATCATCAACAACATCGCCAATACGAATCCGGATGCGGTGATTCACTTCGGCTATGCGCCGAACGACATCGCGTTCCTTCGCAACGTCCAGGACGTCGGCGTCAACTTCAAGATGCTGTTCTCTATCTATGCGGGTCTGGAGACGGAGCTGCTCGAAAAGAACGTCGGCGAGAAGGGCCTCGAGCACGTCTTCACCTACGTCCCGCCGCAGGAGCTGAAATATCCGGTGAACTTCGGGATGAACATGGACGAGTACAAGGCGGCCTGGGACAAGAAATATACCGACGGCAAGGTCGAGTTCGGCTTCAACTCGGTCGCCGGATATACGACGGCTCTGGTGATCGAAAAGACCCTGTCGGTCGCGACCAGCCTCGATCAGCTGGAGCTGCGCAAAGCCGCCTTCAGCCTGTCCAATCAGCTGAAGACGCTGGACGGGACCTTCGCGCTCGACGAGATGGGCGGCCAGATCGGCGAACTCACGCCGCTCGGCCAGCTCGAGCTTGGCGATCACGGCCACATCAAGTTCATCTCGATCTATCCTCACGAGACGGCGACCGGAAAGCCGGTCTATCCGCGGCCATGAGGGACAAACCTGCTGCGCGAAACCCGGGAGCCGGCTTGCGATGCTGACCTACGCGTTGGTCGCCGGCGTGCTGTTCGGGCTGTATTTCAGCCTGGTCGGTATGGGACTCAATCTCGTCTTCGGCGTCATGCGCATCGTCAATCTTGCGCATGGCGACGTGTTGATGCTCGGCGCCTTCGTGGCGCTGGGCGTCGTCACCCTGGCGGGGATAGACCCGCTGTTCGCGGTGCCGCTGGCATTCGTCTTGTTTCTGCTGGTCGGCACGCTGCTCTATTGGGTGCTGGTGCCGCGCCTGCAGGGATCCGCAAATCCGGAAATGCTGTCGATCATCCTGTTTTTCGGCCTCTCGCAGGTGGTCGAAGCCATCACCACGATCTTCGCAGGCACCAGCGAGCGCTCGATCCAGAGCCGGCTGCTCGGCACGGTTTTCTCGACCATCCAGGCGCAGCTGTTCGGCGGCAAGCCTGGGCCGAGCGGCCCCATTCGCATCCTCGGTCAGGGGTTTCCTGCGCCCTGGGTGATCGCGGCGGCAACCAGCCTGGTCGCGATCGGCCTTGTCTACGTTTATCTCTATCGCACGCGGCTCGGCACTTTGACGCGCGCCGTGATGTCGCGACGCGACGAGGCGCTGGCCTCGGGCATCGACGTCGATCGCGTCTCGGCCGCGGCCTTCGGAATCGGACTTGGGCTTGCTGCGGTTGCGGGCGTGTTTGCGCCGTTCATGTTCGGTTCGATCACGCCGGCTTTCGGTGCTGACGCGACCGTGACGTCGTTTGCGATCGTCGTGCTGGGCTCGCTCGGCAATCCGCTCGGCACTGCGCTTGGTGGCGTCGTCTACGGCGTCTGCTACATGATGGTGCAGACCTATCTCAGCTCGTGGGCCGACCTTCTGCCCTACGTGCTGCTGATTCTGATCCTCTTGCTACGTCCGAGCGGCCTGCTTGGAAGGCGGGTGCGCGTTGCCTAGTGCCGTCAAGCATGTGCTGCTCATCCTGGTGCCGTTGATCGCCGCGTTCGCGATCCTGCCGGGCCTCTACCAGAATCATCTGCTGCTGTTCAATTTCGTCACGTTCCTGATCCTCGCGCAGGGCGTCAACATCATCTACGGATTCACCGGCTATCTACCCTTCGGCTACGTCGGCTTCTTCGGGGCCGGTGCTTACGGATTTGCGGTGCTGGTGATGCACTACCAGTCGCCGGCGATCGTGGCGGTGCTGGCGTCGGGGCTGGTCGCCGTCCTGCTCGGCCTCTTGCTGACGCCATTGCTGCGGCTGTCCGGTGCCTATTTCGCCATTGCCAATCTCGCTGCGTCACTGGCCGTGCTGCATCTTGTCGCCAACCCCGCATTGGAGGGCATCACCAAGGGGCCGTACGGCGTGTCGCTGACGGGCACGTTCAACCCGACATACGCCTACTATGCGGCCCTGGTCGTGCTGGCGCTGACGGTGGGCGGCGTCGTCTTCCTGAAGAACTCGAGCTTCGGGCTGGCACTGCAGGCCGTCCGCGAAGACGCGGTGAGCGCGTCGATGTCCGGGGTCAACGTCGTCAAGATGCGTATCGCCGCATGGCTCGCGTCGGCCCTGGTGGCGGGGCTCGCGGGCGGCATTTATGCCTGGTACGTCTCCGTGTTTTATCCCGACAACGTCTTCAGCGGCGATTTCAGCATCTTCGCGATCGTCTTCGCGCTGTTCGGCGGTGTTGCGACGATCTCCGGTCCGATCATCGGCGTCTTGATCCTGTACGGCGTCTACAACCTGATCGGGTTCACGACCCCGCAATATTTCCAGCTCATCTACGGTCTCCTCATCATGGGGTTGGTGTTGTTCCTGCCGGCCGGCCTGGTCTCGCTGGCGACGCGGAGGGGCTGGAATGTCCCCTGATACGAAACCCATTCTCAGCGTCCGCAAGCTGGTGAAACGCTTTGGCGGCTTCGTCGCACTCGACGGCTTGAGCTTTCATGCCGCGCCAGGTGAAGTGTTGGGGCTGGTCGGTCCGAACGGGTCGGGAAAGACTACGGCCATCAACGTGATATCAGGCCTCTACGCACCTGATGGCGGAGACGTCGTGTTCGACGACGTCTCCATCGGCGGCACTGCGTCCCACAAACTTGTCCATCGCGGTATCAACCGGACTTTCCAGGTGCCGAAGCCGTTCATGTCGCTGACCGTACGCGAGAACGTCAGGGTGGCCTTGGCCTACGGGCACATCGGAGGAACGCCGCCGGGGCTCGACGCGCTGCTTGACGAATATCGTCTGGCCGCCGTCGCGGATCGTCCGGCCGCCGATCTCAACAGCGCGCAGCAGAAGATGCTGGATCTGGTTCGCGCGTTGGCCACGCGACCACGCCTGCTGCTGCTCGACGAGCTCGCAGCCGGGCTCAATCCCGCCGAGCTCGACTGGATTGCCGAGCGGATCAAGCAGCTTGCCGCAAGCGGCATGTCGATCATCGTCGTCGAGCATCTGATGGGGTTCATCGAGCACATCACCGATCGTGTCATCGTTCTCAATGCCGGCAAGGAGATCTTCGAAGGCAAGCTCGCTGCGGCCGTGAAGGAACCGCAGGTGATCGAGGTGTTTTTGGGAGGCGAGCATGCCGCCTGACGCAACGCCTCTTCTTCACGCAGAAGGCGTCGATGCGGGCTACGGCACCATGCAGGTGCTGTGGGGCGTCGATCTCGATGTCAAAGCGGGCGAGACGGTGCTGCTGCTCGGCGCCAATGGTGCCGGCAAGACCACGTTCCTGAAATCGCTGGTCGGCCTGGTCGAGGCCCGTCACGGCAGCATCGCGCTGGCCGGGCGGAATATCGCGCATATGCGCTCCAGTGACCGCATGAAGCTCGGCATGACCTACATGTCGGAGCTCGCGGTGTTTCCCGACCTGTCGATCGAGGAGAATATTCTGGTCGGGGCTCAGGCGCTGGGACATGCCAATCCCCGCCGGCGACTCGACGAGCTCTACGGTCTGTTTCCTGTGCTGCGCGACAAGCGCCGCGACGCGGCCTCCAGCCTGTCGGGCGGACAGCGCAAGATGCTCGGGATCGCCAAGGCGCTCGCGGCCGAGCCGAAGCTTCTCGTCATGGACGAGCCCTCGGCCGGGCTGTCGCCCCTGTTCGTCAAGGAGGTCATCCGCATTCTGAACGGCCTGCAGGGGCGCGGCATCGCGCTTTTGATCGCGGAGCAGAATATCGGTTTCCTTGAAGTGGCAACGCGCGTATTTGTTCTGGAAGGCGGGCGCATTCGCTTTTCCGGCAGCGTTGCCGAGATGACCGACAACGAGGCGCTGCGGCGCGCCTATTTTGGATTGAAATAGCGCGGCGACGTTGTGGCCGCGCCCGACGCAGGCGAACCAGACATGCCGAATGCCCCGACCCTCGCTACATTGGCCGACGACCTCGAAAGCGGCCGTACCACCTCGCGCAAGCTGGTCGAGGCCTGCATCGCCAGGATCGCCGATCCGGCCGGCGAGGGGCAGCGCACCTTCATCCGTGTCGACAAGGATGCTGCGCTCGCGACGGCCGATGCGATGGATGCCCTGCGCAAGGCCAAGGCCGCGCCGTCGCGCTATGCCGGTATCCCGGTCTCGATCAAGGATCTGTTCGACATCAAGGGCCAGGTGACCCGCGCCGGGTCCCGCGCGCTCGACGATTCCCCGCCGGCCGAGCAGGACGCCGCCACGGTGGCGCGGTTGCGCAAGGCCGGCTTCGTCGTGATCGGCCGCACCAACATGACCGAGTTCGCCTATTCCGGCATCGGCATCAATCCGCACTATGGCACACCCAAAGGCGCCTGGAACCGGGCCGAGGGCCACGTGCCCGGTGGCTCGTCCTCCGGCGCCGCCGTCTCCGTGCTGGATGGCATGGCGCACGGCGCGCTCGGCACCGACACCGGCGGCTCCTGCCGCATTCCCGCCGCCTATAACGGCATCGTCGGCTACAAGCCGACGCAGCGCCGCGTGCCGCTGGACGGTTCCGTGCCGCTGTCGTTCTCGCTCGACAGCATAGGACCCCTGGCGCGATCGGTCAGCTGCTGCGCCATTCTCGATGCGGTGCTCGCGAACGAGGCGATCACAGCGCTGAAGCCGCGCCCGGTGAAGGGAATGCGGCTGGCGGTGCCGACCACCATCGCGCTCGAGGATCTCGATTCAGCGGTTTCCGAGACGTTCGAGCGCGCGCTGAAGTCGCTCGCCGATCACGGCGCCATCATCGAGCGGATCGAGATGCCGGAGTTCCACGACATCGGCCCGATGAACGCCAAGGGCGGCTTTGCGGCGTCCGAAAGCTTCGCCTGGCATCGCTACCTCATCACCTCCAAGGGCGACGTCTACGACCCCCGCGTGTCCGTGCGCATCATGCGCGGCGAGGCGCAGAGCGCGGCCGACTACATCGATCTCCTCAACGAGCGCCGCTCGTTGATTGCGCGGGTCAACGCCCGCATCGCAGTCTTTGACGGGCTGGTGCTGCCGACCACCGCCAACACTCCGCCGAAGATCGCTGATCTCGCCGACGACAAGGCCTTCACCACCCAAAACATGCGCGCGCTGCGCAATTGCACCCTGATCAACATGATCGACGGCTGCGCCATCTCGCTGCCGGCGCATCGCGAGGGCGAGGTGCCGGTCGGCCTGATGCTTGCAGGCGCGGGTGGCTCCGATCGCCGCATCTTCGAGCTGGCTGCGGGCATGGAGGCCGTCATCCGTGTTTGACCTCACTTTCACCGTCGACGCGGAGGATACCACCACGCCGCTGACGCTGGCGATCGATCAGATGGTCATCGCCGGCTGGACCGGCCGCGATCCCGTTGCGCGCGACAAGCACATCGCCGAGCTGCAGGAGATGGGTATCGCCCCGCCGGCCTCCACCCCGATCTACTACCGCGCCTCGGCGCGGCGGCTGACCCAGGAAGACAGCATCGAATGCACCGGCGGAAATTCTTCCGGCGAAGTCGAGTTCGTGCTGATCGGCTGGCAGGGCCGTATCTTCGTCGGGTGCGGCTCCGACCACACCGACCGCAAGGTCGAGGCCTACAGCGTGACTGTCTCCAAGCAGATGTGCGACAAGCCGATCGCCTCCACGCTGTGGGAGCTCGAAGACGTCATCGGCCATTGGGACAAGCTGATCCTGCGCTCCTACGCCACGATCAACGGCGTGCGCGTGCTCTACCAGGAGGGCACGCTGGACGCGATGCTGCCGGTCGCCGACCTGATCGCGCGAGGCTTCGAGGGCGGAAAATTCCCCGACGGCTGCGCCATGTTCGGCGGCACCTTCGCCGCCAAGGGCGGCATCCGCCCGGCCGAGCGCTTCGATTTCGAGCTTGAGGATCCCGTGCTGAAGAGGACGATCAGGCATGGCTACCACGTGGTGACGCTGCCGGTGAGGGGCTGATCTCTCTCCGCCGTGGTGGCGCGCGCCGCAGCTCTCTCCTCCGTCATTGCGCGCGAAGCGATCCAGACCGGTTCCGCGGTGGGACTCCGGATTGCTTCGCTCCGCTCGCGATGACGGAGAGGGACTCATCGGAAATCGGGTGGCGGAGCGAACGTCCGGCTGCGAAGGTGATTGCCATGACAATGACCGCACGTAAATCAGCTCAACTTTCGCTTCCTGACCTCGCCTCCCATGTCGAGGCCCTCGACTGGCCCCAAATCGCCGCCGAACTCGATTCCCACGGCTGCGCCGTGTTGAAGGGCCTGCTCACGCCCGACCAGTGCCGCGCCATCTCCGCCCTCTATTCCGACGACGCGCACTTCCGCAGCCGCATCGTCATGGGGCGCCACGGTTTTGGCCGCGGAGAATACAAATACTTCTCCTATCCGCTGCCCGATATCATCGCCCAACTGCGCCCGGCGCTCTACGCACATCTGCAAGGCGTCGCTAACAGCTGGAATGAGGCAATGGGGATCGACATCCGCTATCCCACGGCGCATGCGACCTTCCTGAAGCGCTGCCACGAGGCGGGGCAGCCGCGGCCGACGCCGCTGCTGCTGCAATACGAGGCTGGCGACTACAATTGCCTGCATCAGGATCTCTATGGCGAGCACGTGTTCCCGCTTCAGGTCGCGATTCTCCTGTCCGAGCCCGGCCGCGATTTCACCGGCGGCGAGTTCGTGCTGACCGAGCAGCGCCCGCGCATGCAGTCGCGCGCCGAGGTGGTTCCGCTGGCACAGGGCGATGCGGTTGCTTTCGCTGTGCATCACCGTCCGGTGCAGGGGACGCGCGGCACATATCGCGTTAATCTGCGCCATGGCGTCAGCCGGATCAGGTCCGGTCAGCGCCACACGCTGGGTGTGATCTTTCACGATGCCAAATGAGCGCCGCGATTGACGGCTGATCTGTTCGATAGCGTTGCCGAGGCCCAGCCGTCGCGCGAGGAATTCGCCGTCGGCGCCGTGCTGCTGCGCGGCTTCGTCAGGCCGATCGAAAGCGAGCTGATCGAAGCAGTGCGCGCCATCGTGGCGCAGTCGCCGTTCCGCCGCATGACGACGCCCGGCGGCTACCAGATGTCGGTCGCCATGACCAATTGCGGCGAGCGCGGCTGGATCACCGATCACACCGGCTATCGCTATGATCCCATCGATCCGCGCACCGGCGCGCCGTGGCCGGCGATGCCGCAAGTGCTGCGCGATCTCGCCCGCCGCGCCGCGGAGCAGGGTGGCTTCCAAAGCTTTGCGCCCGATGCCTGCCTGGTCAATCGCTACGAGCCCGGCACGCGGCTGTCGCTGCATCAGGACAAGGACGAGCTGGATTTCTCGGCACCGATCGTCTCGGTCTCGCTCGGCCTGCCCGCGACCTTCCTGTTCGGCGGCCTGGCGCGCGCCGACAAGCCGCGCCGTTTTCGGCTTGTTCATGGTGACGTCGTGGTCTGGGGCGGGCCTAGCAGGCTCGCCTTTCACGGCGTGGCGCCGCTCGCGGCGGGCGAGCACCCGCTGCTCGGGCGCATCAGGATCAATCTGACGTTCCGCCGGACGCGCTGATTTCCGGCTCCCGCGAGGGGAGAAGGGAAGAGTCCCGGAAAGCCGATGTCTCCGTCTACGGCTTCGGCGGGTGAATGAACGCCCACGGGCTGACTTCCGAATCTCTCGTCACCTCGACCGAGATCAGATAGGGGCCGCCATGCGCGAGCGCCTTCTCCATCGCCGCCTTGAACTGATCCGGCGCGGTGACGCGCGCGGAGGCGACACCAAAGGATTCCGCCAACTTCACGAAGTCGGGATTGACCAGATCCGACGCCACCACGCGGCCGTCGAAGCGTTCGCGCTGGTCGCGGCGGACATTGCCATAGGCGTTGTTGTTGAACACCAGCGTCACCACGCCGATGTTGAACTGCACGGCGGTGGCGAGTTCCTGCACGCCGAACATGAAGCCGCCATCGCCGGTGATCGCCACCACGGGCTTGTCAGGATTGGCGACCTTGGCGCCGAGCGCGGTCGGGAAGCCCGAGCCGAGCGTGCCCTGATAGCCCGAGGTGATGAAGGTACGCGGCTGGTAGATCGGAAAGCCGTACCAGGAGGCGAAGCCGAACTGGGACAATTCGTCTGTGACGATTGCGCTCGCCGGCAGCACCTCACGCAAAATGTTGAGATAAGCCATCTGCGGCTGGACGCGCTGGATCTCTGCCAGCGCGGCCGCACTGGCCTCGCGGATCGCGGCGCGGCGGCTCGACGCCTTGCTGTAGCCCGCCTTGCTGACGGCGGCGGCGAGATCGGCGGTTGCGGCCTTGGCGTCAGCGACGATCGCGGTGTTCGACGGGTAGCGCCGCATCTCGACGGGATCGATGTCGATGCGGATGCTCTTGAGGCCGTCGGGCTGGTATGGCCAGCGCGACATGGTCGGCAACTCCAGCCGCGTGCCGATGCCGATCATCAGGTCCGTCTTCGGCCAAAGCTTGTAGGCGGCGGCCATGGTCAGGCCAAGCTCGTGCGCATTGGAGACGATGCCGCGGCCGCTGCGGAAGGCGACCACGGGTGCATCGATCATTTCGGCCAGCTCGAGGATTTCCTCGCGCGCCTCGATCGCGCCGCTGCCGACGAAGATCATCGGCGCCTTGCTGCCTTTGATGAGCGCGGCGGCCTGCTTGATCATGTCAGGGTCGGGTTGCGGCGCGGGCAGTGGCTCCAGCACCTGCGCTGCGGCGGTGTCGGCGCGCTGCGTAAAAATGTCCCAGGGCATCTCGACCGAGGCGGGGCCGCGCCGGCCTGAGGTCATCTCCTGGAAGGCTCGTGCCACGGTGGTCGGCGCGTTAGCCGGATGTTCGATACGGTCAGCCCATTTCACATAGCTGCGCAAGGTGGCGAGCTGATCCGGCATCTCGTGCAGATGGCCGCGCCCCTTGCCGAGAAATTGCGTCGGCACCTGGCCGGTGACGCACAGCACCGGCTCGTTGCAGCCGAAGGCGGTGAGCAGCGCCGCGCTCGCATTGAGCACGCCGGGGCCGGGCACCACGCTGAATACGCCTGGCTTGCCGCTCGAACGGGCATAGCCGAACGCCATGTAGCCGCAGGCCTGCTCGTGCCGCGCGCCGATGACCTTGAGCCGGGCTTGGTGGAAGGCGTCGAACAGGCCGTAGACCTGTGCGCCGGGCAGGCCGAACACGGTGTCGACACCGTGGGCGACGAGCCCGCTTACGATCGCTTCGCCGCCGGTGAGGGTGGTCATTGCATCATTCCAATCTTGTTCAGGCTTCGTCGACGACACCGTTGCGCAAGATGCCGATGCCTTCCGCTGCGACCTCGATCACATCTCCGGGCTTCAGATAGCGCGGCGGATCGAACCGCGCACCGGCGCCGGTCGGCGTGCCCGTGACGATGATGTCGCCGGGCACGAGCGTCGCGAAGGTCGAGATATAGCTGATGAGATAGCGGAACGGAAACATCAGCCGGCTGGTGCGGTCGTCCTGCCTCAGTTCGCCGTTGACATGCGTGGTCAGGCGGATATCGGCAAGCTGGGCTTCCCTGGTGTAAGGCACCAGCCATGGCCCGAGGCTGCCGCTGGAATCGAAATTCTTGCCCTGCGTGACGTTGAATTTGGCGTGGCGCAGCCAGTCGCGCACCGAGCCTTCGTTGCAGAGCGTCAGTGCGGCGATGTGATCGAGCGCGGCGCTTTCCTTGATGTGCCGGCCCTCCTTGCCGATCACCAGCACGATCTCGCCCTCGTAGTCGAGCTGCGCCGAAGCGTGCGGACGCACCAGTGGCGTGTCGTGGCCGACGAAGGAGCGTGGCCCCCGCATGAACATGCTCGGATATTTCGGCGCGTCCTGGCCGTCCTTGTACTCGGCATTGCGGTCAGGATAGTTGACGCCGATGCAGATGATCTTTTCCGGTGCGGGCACCGGCGGCAGCCAGGTGATCTCGCTGAGCGCGTGAACCGGCGTGCGGCCGGCGGCTTCCTCGGCAAGGCTCACCAGCTTGCCGGCCGCGATGATCTCGCGCAGCGTCGGATAGTCTTTCGCATAGCGCGCCGAGAGATCGACAATGCCGCCCTCCAAGACGGCGCCGTAACGGGTTTCACCCTTGACCGAGTAGGTGGCGAGGCGAGGGAGTTTCATGGCTCAATCCGCCACCAGCACGTCGGCCACGAATTTCGGCTCGCGCACGGCCTGGCCCGGGAACGGCGAGCCCTGCTCGAACCAGGAGCGCGGCGCCGGCGCGCCCCACAGCGTCTGGCGGCGCGGATCGCGCAGCGACCAGCGCAGCGGTTCGTGGTCGTGATCTCCGGTAAAGTAATCGCTGGTGTAGAGCTCCAGCCGATGTCCATCAGGATCGCGGACGTAAAGGAAGAATGCGTTCGAGATGCCGTGACGGCCGGGGCCGCGCTCGATGTTCTTGACGAAACCTGCGGAGGCCATGACGTCGCAGAGATGGATGATGTTCATCGCCGTCGGCGTCCAGTAGGCGAAATGATGCAGCCGCGGGCCCTTGCCGTTGGTGATCGCAAAATCGTGGACATTGCCCTTGCGATGCATCCAGGCCGCCGCGATGCGGCCATTCGGTCCGTCCTCTTCGGCGTATTCGGTGAGACGGAAGCCGAGCCGCGCGTAGAACTCGACGGTGTCCTGCACCTCGGCCGCAAACACGTTGAAATGATCGAGCCGCTGCGGGTGGCATCCCCGGTAGAGATCGAAGCGGCGCAGCAGATGCGGTCGGCGCTCCATCGCCGCATAGAGCTCGATCTCGAAGCCGAAGGGGTCGGTGAATTGCAGCGTGCGGCCCTGGAACGGCTGATCGACGAAAGCGTAGCCAAGACCGTTCTCGGAGAGAAACTTTGCCGCCTTCTCGAGATCGCCGTCATTGCCGACCTTGAAGCCGAGCCGGTTACAGGCCGGCACCGCCGCCTTGCGCAGCACCAGCGAGTGGTGCTGATGCTCTTCGGCCGCGCGCAGGTAAACGACATCATCGTCGGAATCCTCGACATGCAGGCCGACGACCGTCTCGTAGAACGCGCGGCTCAACTTCAGGTCGGTGACGCCGAGCACGACGTGGCTGGAGCGGATGATGTTGAACGGCGGCTCGAAGATATGTTGCGGTACGGGCATTTGCGTTTCCCCTCGGAGCGACGAGCGTCAGAGTCCCAGTTTCTGGATCTTGTGCGTGCCCCGCGCCAGCGAGACATGCTTGGTCTCCATGTAGAAGTCGAACGAGTAGTCGCCGCCGTCGCGGCCGATGCCCGAGGCCTTCATGCCGCCGAACGGCGTCGGCAGATGGCGGACGTTTTCCGAGTTCAGCCAGATCATGCCGGCCTCCAGCGCGTCGGCGACGCGCAGCGCGCGGCCGACATTGTCGGTCCAGACATAGCCGGTGAGACCATAACGGATGTCGTTGGCGATCTCGATCGCTTCTGCTTCGTCCTTGAAGGGCAGCACGGTCAGGAAGGGGCCGAACACCTCCTCCTGTGCCACGCGCATCTTGCCGTGCGCACCTGTGACCAGCGTCGGCTCGACATAGTGGCCGCCGCCCGGGCCGTCATAGGCCTTGCCGCCGACCGCGATCGTGGCGCCATCCTGGCGCGCGACGTCGAAGTAGGAGCAGACCTTTGCCAGATGCCTCTCGTGGATCAAGGGTCCGATCTCGGTCGCGGGATCCAGGGGATGGCCGACCTTCAGCGCCTTTACGCGCGCCGTCAGCTTCGCCACGAATTTTTCGGCGATGGTCTGCTGGACCAGCAGCCGGCTCGAGGAGGTGCAGCGCTCGCCATTGAGCGAGTAGATCATGAACACGACGGCATCGAGCGCGCGGTCGAGATCGGCATCGTCGAACACGATCACCGGGTTCTTGCCGCCGAGCTCGAAATGAACGCGTTTCAGGGTCGGCGCGCCCTGGACCATGATGGCGGAGCCCGTCGCGCTCTCGCCGACGAAGCCGATCGCCTTGATGGCGGGATGTTCGGTCAGCGCCTTGCCGGCTTCTTCGCCGAAGCCGTGCACGGTGTTGAGCACACCGTCGGGCACGCCGGCGTCCTTGGCGAGCTTTGCCAGAACAGCGGCCGTCACCGGCGACCATTCGGCCGGCTTGTGCACCACCGTGCAGCCGGCTGCGAGCGCGGGAGCGATCTTCCAGGTTGAGAGCATGAACGGCGTGTTCCAGGGCGTGATCACGCCGACCGGGCCGATCGGGACGCGCGTCGAGATGTTCCAATGCTCGTCGCTCGGCGTACTGAGGCCATCGCGCGCCTCGGCGCATTTGTCGGCGAAGAAGCGGAAATTCTCGGCCGCCCGAATCGCGGCCTTGGCCATGAAGCGATAGGCCTGCCCCGTGTCGATGCATTCGAGCACGGCGATGTCTTCGGCGTTGTCCTCGATCGCGTCCGCGACGCGATGCAGCAGCTTCTTCCGCATCGCGGGGCCCATGTCCCGCCAGGATCTGAACGCGAGCGCGGCGGCGGTGGCCGCGCGATCGATATCCTCGGCGTTGCCACGGGCGACGCTCGCGAGCGTTGCACCATCCACCGGCGATTTCGTCTCGAACCTCTCGCCCGAGATCGACGGGACGATCTTGCCGTCGATCATGTGATCGATCCCGTCCGCCTGCAGCTTCTTCAGCAGCGGCGCTGCGCGGTCGCGATTGGCCTGGAACATGTCGGCTTTGGGTGTTGGCTTATCCATGGGCTGTCTCCACTTTCAGGGCGTCGTGGATGTTGTTGCGCTTCCAGCTGGTGTCCTTGTCGTTGATCTGCATGTCGAACGACAGGGCGAACTTGCCGGCGGTGAAGACAGGATCAAGATGCTTCGAGAGCGCCTGGAAGACGTGCTCCCCCGCTTTCTGGCGGGTCGGAAGATCGCGCCCCTCGCCGATGCGCAGCACCATGTCCAGGAAACCGTAGTCCTGCCCGGCGTCGGCGATCGCATAATGCTCGCATTTGATGGCGCGGACGCGGATGCCGCCGAGCGGGAAGATGCCCGTCTCGACCGCGGCCTTGCGCACGACTTCGCAGACGGCGCCGATGTCGAGGCGGCTGTCGAGATTGGCCGAATATTCGATCGTGAAATGCGGCATGGCGGTTTCATTCCCCGTGTCGTCTTATTGCTTTCTAAGCGAAGTAGCAGCTGACCGAGCCGTAGGCGCCATAATCGGCTTGAATTGTGTCGCCCCTGCGGGTCTCGATCGGACGGATGAAGGAGCCGGCGAGCACGATCTGGCCGGGCTCCAGCGCAAGCCCGAGCGGCGCGATCTTGTTCGCGAGCCAGGCCACCGATGTGGCGGGATGGTTGAGCACGCCGGCCGCAAGGCCGGTCTCTTCCAGCTGACCGTTCTTGAAGCAGAGCGCACCGATCCAGCGCAGATCCGCCTGCAGCGGCCGGATCGGCCGGCCGCCGAGCACGATGCCGGCATTCGCGGCATTGTCTGCGATGGTATCATGGATCTTGCGCGTGGCTTTGGTGTTGGGGTCGACGCGCTCGATGCGCGTGTCCAGGATCTCGAGCGCCGGCACCACGAAGTCGGTGGCGTTGAGCACATCGAACATGGTGCAATCGGGTCCTTCGAGCCGCTTGCTCATGACGAAGGCAAGCTCAGCCTCGACGCGGGTGGCGATGAAGCGCTCGCTCGGGACGAGGCCGCCATCGGCGAAGAACATGTCGTCGAGCAGCACGCCGGAGTCAGGCTCGTTGATGTCAAGCGCGCTCTGCATCGCCTTCGAGGTCAGGCCGATCTTGTGGCCTTTGACGCGGCGTCCCTCGGCAACCTTGATATCGACCCACGCCTTCTGAATCGCGTAGGCATCGGCGATGGTGATGTAAGGGAAGTCCTGCGAGAGCTGCCGGATCTGCACGCGGGTCTTTTCCGCCTGGTGCAGACGGTTCGCCGAAGCCTGGATATCGTCTTTGGAAAGCGCCATTGATGATCGACCTATGTCGCGGTGCCGGGAGATGCTTAACATGTTAAGTGAATGGGTCAAACACAATTTGAACTTTGCTGCACTGCAAACGTTTCGCGGTCTGAAAGGGCGTCATGGTGAAAAGACCCGCTGACCCCGCCAACGGCGACGCATCTGCGGCGCGACAAGTGCCGATGCGCGATTTCTCGCGCTCGCTGCCGATGTCCTTGCTCAGGGCACGCGAAGCGGTGATGCGGCAATTTCGTCCCAATCTGCGCGAGCACGGTCTGACCGAGCAGCAGTGGCGCATCCTGCGCGCGCTCGCCGCCATCGAGGCCGCCGAGGTGACGGAACTTGCGCGTACCGCGTTTCTCCTCGGGCCGAGCCTGTCGCGGATCCTGCGCGATCTCGAGGCGCGCAATCTGATCGAGCGCAGGACGGCAAAGACGGATCAGCGCCGCAGCATGGTCTCGATCTCCAGGGAAGGCGTCAAGCTGATGGCGTCGGTCGCGCCGTCCTCCGAGGCGATCTATGCCGAAATCACGCAGCGTTTTGGCGCGCGCAAGCTCGCCGAGTTGCAGGAGATGCTTGGAGAGCTCGAAGAAAGTCTGGCGGGACTAGGCGGCGACGGGACTGGTGCCGAGGAGTGAAAGCGCATACGCGCGGCCGGGCGACGCCAGCCAAGGACATCGCCGGTGTTTTTCGGTCAAAGGCGCTGATTCCCCGCAATCCCGAGTAGAAAAAACCCCGATAGACCGCACCAGGGCAGCATTCTCTTGCCGGACGGCACCGGGGCGGCGATAGTGACCGCACCTCGCGAGGCCGTCAGCTAAAGCGCGACCGCATAGGTCTTGCGTCATTGCGAGCGTAGCGCGGCGGCCCGGTTCGCGGTAACAGCGAGATCGTGCTGTGGCGGCGCCCAGTGCGGGACGAAGGTCCAATAACACCGTCCAAGAACACGGTCCCAAACGAACGAAGAAGGAAGGCAACGTGGCGAATAAGGTCAAGGAAATCTGGAAGTCGGGCAAGGCCGTCGTCAATGCGTGGCTGGCTATACCCTCCGGCTTCTCGGCTGAGATGATCGCGCAATGCGGCTTCGACAGCGTCACGGTCGACATGCAGCATGGCGTGCAGGATTATTTGTCGATGGTGCAGTGCTTCCAGGCCATGGACAAGCATCCCGTGACCCCGATGGTCCGCGTGCCCTGGAACGAGCCCGGCATCATCGGCAAGGTTCTCGACGGCGGCGCCTATGGCGTGATCTGCCCGATGGTCAACACGGCCCAGGAAGCCAGGAACCTCGTTTCCTATTCCAAATATCCGCCGCAGGGCGTCCGCTCAAACGGCCCGATCCGCGCCGGCATGTACGGCACCGCAGGCTCTTATCAGAAGACCGCGAACGCCGACACCATCCTGCTGCCGATGATGGAGACGAAGACGGCTGTCGAGAACATGGAAGCGATCTTCGACGTCGAGGGCATCGACGGCGTCTATATCGGGCCGTCCGATCTCGGTTTCTCCTACGGCCTCGAGCCGAAGCTCGATCGCACCGAGCCCGAGATCCTCGCGATCTACGAGAAGATCATTAGGGAGTGCGGCAAGCGCGGCCTCAATGCGGGCATCCATTGCAGCGGCGCCGAAGGTGCTGCGCGAGCCATCAACATGGGTTTCAAGCTGGTGACGCTCTCAAACGAGGTTGGCCTGATGACCACCTACGCCAAGATGCAGGTCAACGCGACCCGCAAGGATTCGGCCGGCAAGGCCTAGGAAACTTGCGAATGGCGAATGGGGAGTAGCGAATAGCGCTACTCCCCTTTTCCATTCGGAACTCGCCACTCACTATTCGCCCAAGGAGACTCCCATGACCATCAGCCCCGTCATCCGCCTCCATCCCGATGATGGCGTGCTGATTGCGCGCGCGAGCCTGCCGCCGGGGACGGTCGTCGCCGACGGCGTGACCACTGTCGAGCGCATTCCCTCCGGCCACAAGGTTGCGATCAAGCCGTTCGCCGTCGGCGAGCCTGTCATCCGCTACGGCCAGATCATCGGCTTTGCGACCGCGCCCATCGCGCCGGGCCAGCACGTGCATGTGCAGAACATCGGCATGGGCGATTTCGCCAAGGACTATGCCTATTGCGCCGACGTCAAGCCGACGCCGAACTTCGACCTGCCGGCGACCTTCGAGGGCATCCGCCGTCCTGACGGCCGCGTCGCCACGCGCAATTACATCGGCATCCTCACCTCCGTGAATTGCAGCGCGCATGTCGCGGGCCTCGTCGCCGACGTCTTCAAGAAGAATCCCTTCACCGGCGACAATCCGCTGGCCGAATTCCCCAACGTCGACGGCGTGGTCGCGCTGACCCACAAGACCGGCTGCGGCATGACGCAGAACGAGCCGCTCGCGCTGCTCCGCCGCACGCTCGGCGGCTATGCGCGGCACGTCAATTTCTCCCACGTCATCGTGCTCGGCCTCGGTTGCGAGGTGAACCAGATCGGCGGGCTGATGGAAGAGCAGAAGCTCGCCGGCCGCCTGCGCGCGATGGACATCCAGGAGGTCGGCGGCACCCGCAAGACGGTGGAAGCCGGCATCGCCTTCGTGCGCGAGGCGCTCGCCGACTCCAATAAGGTGAAGCGCGAGCCCGTGCCGGTGAGCGAGCTCACCGTGGCGCTGCAATGCGGCGGTTCGGACGGTTATTCCGGCGTGTCGGCCAATCCGGCGCTGGGTGCGGCGAGCGATCTCATCGTGCGTCACGGCGGTACCGTCATTCTGTCGGAAACGCCGGAGACCTACGGCGCCGAGCATCTCTTGACGCGCCGCGCGGTCAGCCGCGAGGTCGGCGAGAAGCTCGTCGATCTGATGCGCTGGTGGGACGAATACACTGAGCGCGAAGGCGCCGAGATGAACGCCAATCCGAGCCCCGGCAACAAGGCCGGCGGTCTCACCACCATCCTGGAGAAGTCGCTCGGCGCGATGGCGAAGGCGGGCACCACCAATCTCGTCGACGTGCTGCGCTACGCCGAGCCGGTGACCAAGCGCGGCTTCGTGTTCATGGACACGCCCGGCTACGATCCGGTCGCCGCAACCGGCCAGGTCGCCGGCGGCGCCAATCTCGTCTGCTTCACCACCGGCCGCGGCAGCGTGTTCGGCTGCAAGCCGGCGCCCTCGATCAAGCTTGCCACCAACACGCCCATGTACAAGCGCATGGAAGAGGACATGGACGTCAATTGCGGCACCATCCTCGAGGGCGAGGAGACCGTCCAGGAGTGCGGCCAGCGCATCTTCGATCTCATCCTGAAGACCGCCTCGGGACAGCGGACCAAGAGCGAAAGCTTCGATTTCGGCGGCGCCGAGTTCGCGCCCTGGGTGTTAGGGGCGACCATGTGAGAGGGGCGAATGGCCAACAGGGAGTAGCGAATAGAGCAAGTCTTCGGCAATTCGCCGTGCGCTACTCACCACTCGCCCGTGCCGTAGGCACGCACTGCCCGTTGTTAGTGCTTGATCGAGGTCACATCAGGTGTTCTGCTCAAAAAAGCTGCTGGAGCACCGCACCCCGTGTCGATCTACGTCGCACTGCATCACGTCACGCACTACAAATACGACCGCCCGATCGATCTGGGACCGCAAACCATACGCCTGCGGCCGGCGCCGCACACGCGGACGCCAATCCTGAGCTATTCGCTCAAGGTCACGCCATCAAATCATTTCGTGAACTGGCAGCAGGATCCGCAAGGTAACTGGCTCGCCCGCTACGTCTTCCCGGAAAAGGCCACCGAGCTGAAATTCGAGGTCGACTTCACGGCGCAGATGACGACGGTCAATCCGTTCGATTTCTTCGTCGAGCCCTACGCCGACAGCTTTCCGTTCGAATATCCCCGGGATCTCAAGAGCGAGCTGGCGCCGTATCTCGAGACCATCAAGCCCGATCCAGCGTTCGCCAAATATCTGGCCTCGATTCCGCGCGAGGCGCCGAACACGGTCAACTTCCTGGTCGAGCTCAATCGCGAACTGCAGAAGAAGATCAACTACATCATCCGCATGGAGCCTGGCGTGCAGACGCCGGAGGAGACGCTGACCTCCTGCGCCGGATCATGCCGCGACTCCGCCTGGCTGTTGATCCAGACCTTCCGTCATCTCGGTCTCGCCGCCCGTTTCGTCTCCGGCTATCTGGTCCAGATCCGCCCCGACATCGACCCGATCGAGGGACCGCCCGAGGTCGAGAACGACTTCACCGATCTGCACGCCTGGGCCGAGGTTTACCTGCCGGGCGCGGGCTGGATCGGCTTCGATGCGACATCAGGCATGTTGGCAGGCGAGGGGCACATCCCCGTTGCCGCCACGCCGCATTATCGCTCTGCCGCGCCAATCTCCGGCGCTGCCAGTTTTGCCGAAGTCGAGTTCGCCTTCGACATGAGCGTGCGACGTATCCGCGAGGCGCCGCGCATCACAAAACCGTTCTCCGACGAGTCGTGGGCCCGACTCAACGATCTCGGCGAGCAGGTCGATGGCGATCTCGCGGCGCAAGACGTGCGGCTCACCATGGGCGGCGAGCCGACTTTCGTGTCCGTGGATGATCTCGAAGCGGCGGAATGGAACACGGAAGCTGTGGGCCCGACCAAGCGCGCCCTTGGCGACGAACTGATCCGCCGCCTGCGCACGCGCTTTGCGCCGGGCGGTCTGCTGCATTACGGGCAGGGCAAGTGGTATCCGGGCGAGAGCCTGCCGCGCTGGGCCTTCGGCCTCTACTGGCGCAAGGACGGCGCGCCGATCTGGAAGAATGCCGACCTGATCGCGAAGATCGAAAATCCCAGGCGGGCCCAGACCGAGGACGCCGAGGATTTCATGGAAGGTATGGCCGCGCGTCTGGGGCTCGATCCCGGCTACATCATCCCGGCCTACGAGGACACGGTCTACTGGCTTCAGAAGGAAGCCGAGCTTCCGCTCAATGTCGATCCCTCCAACTCGCAATTGTCCGATCCCGAAGCGCGTGCGCGCATGGCGCGGGTGTTCAATCAGGGCCTCCGCGCGCCACGCGGCTTCGTGCTGCCCGTGCAGCGCTGGAATGCGCCGCCGCGCTGGCGCAGCGAGCGCTGGCAACTCCGGCGCGGTCACCTGTTCCTGTCGCCGGGCGATTCCCCGCTCGGTCTGCGCCTGCCGATCGGCTCGCTCGGCTACGTGCCGCCCGATCAATATCCCTATGTCGTCGAGCAGGACCCGATGGAGGCGCGCGGCAAGCTTCCGGTGTTCACGCTCCCCGAGCGCCCGAAAGCGCCGCCGCGGGTCGCGCCCGAGCAGCTCAACACGTCGATTCCCGTCCGGACCGCGCTGTCCATCGAGGTTCGCGACGGCGTGATCTGCGCGTTCATGCCACCGGTCGAGCGCATCGAGGATTATCTCGAACTGGTCGCGGCGGTCGAGGCCACCGCCGAGGAGATGCGGCTCCAGGTCCATGTCGAAGGCTATGCCCCGCCATTCGATCCGCGCATCGAGGTGATCAAGGTGACGCCCGACCCTGGTGTCATCGAGGTCAACATCCAGCCGGCGCAGAGCTGGCGCGAGGCGGTCGAGATCACCTCCGGCCTCTACGAGGACGCCGGCAAGGTGCGTCTCGGCGCCAATCGCTTCCTCGTCGACGGCCGCCATACCGGCACCGGCGGCGGCAATCACGTCGTGATCGGCGGCTCGAGCCCGCAGGATTCGCCGTTCCTGCGCCGCCCCGATCTGCTGAAGAGCCTCGTGCTGTACTGGCAGCGGCATCCGTCGCTGTCCTATTTCTTCTCCGGCCTCTTCATCGGCCCGACCAGCCAGGCGCCGCGCATCGACGAAGCTCGCCATGACAGCATCTACGAGCTCGATATCGCGCTCTCGCATGTGCCGCCGCCGGGCTATCAGGCGCCGCTATGGCTGGTGGACCGGCTGTTCCGGCATCTGCTCGTCGACATCACCGGTAACACCCATCGCGCCGAGATCTGCATCGACAAGCTCTATTCGCCTGACGGTCCCACCGGGCGGCTCGGCCTCGTCGAATTCCGCGCGCTCGAAATGCCGCCGGACCCGCGCATGTCGCTGGCGCAGCAACTCTTGATCCGCGCGCTGATCGCAAAATTCTGGCGCGAGCCGCAACAAGGCAAGTTCGTGCGCTGGGGCACCGCGCTGCATGATCGCTTCATGTTGCCACATTTCATCTGGGAAGATTTCCAGAACGTGCTCTCCGAACTCAAGACATCAGGTTATCCGTTCGAGCCGGAATGGTATCTGGCCCAGCTCGAATTTCGCTTTCCCGCCTTTGGCCGCATCCACCATGGTGGCGTGACGCTGGAATTGCGCCAGGCCCTGGAGCCCTGGCATGTGCTCGGCGAGGAAGGGGCGGCCGGCGGCACCGTGCGCTACGTCGATAGCTCGGTCGAGCGGCTTCAGGCCAAGGCGGAGGGTTTTGTGGAGGGCCGCCACGTCGTGGCCTGCAACGGCCGCCGCCTGCCGATGACCTCGACCGGCCGCTCAGGCGAAGCCGTGGCGGGCGTCCGCTTCAAGGCCTGGCAGCCGGCCTCCGGCCTGCATCCGACCATCCCGGTCCACGCGCCCCTGACGTTCGACCTGATCGACACCTGGAACGGCCGCTCGCTCGGCGGCTGCGTCTACCACGTTGCCCATCCCGGCGGTCGCAACTACGACACCAAGCCCGTCAACACGTACGAGGCCGAGGCGCGGCGGCTGGCGCGCTTCCAGGACCACGGCCATACGCCCGGCCCGATGCAGCCGCCGCCCGAGGAACGCACAAATGAATTTCCGCTGACCCTCGACTTGCGGACACCGCTCCTGCAATGAGTATGGGGGTGGGGCAGGGAGAGGCGCATGGGCGAGGGCGCGGCCGAACAGGACAAGGCGGGTCAGGCACAAGGACAGCGTGAAGGCCAGCGCCGCCTCGCGCAGTGGGTCCGCGATTACAGCCGCCTGCCCGGCATTCCCGACGAATTTCTCGGGCCTGACGGCGCCCCGCGCGCGGTCTGGAGCCGGTTCTTCGATGCTTTCGGCACGCTCGCGCCCGACGAGGTCGAGCGGCGCTTCGGCATGGCCGATCGTCACCTGCGGGAGGCGGGCGTCACCTACCGCGCGCCAGGCGACAGCGCCGACCGGCCCTGGGCGATCAGCCATCTGCCCCTGCTGATTGACGAAGCCGACTGGACGCAGCTCTCTGCCGGCATCACCCAGCGTGCCGAGCTCTTGGAGCTCGTGCTGCGCGACATCTATGGAGAGGGGCGGCTGGTGGCGGAAGGCGCGCTGCCCGCGGGCGCGATCGCCGGCAGCCCTGAATTCCTCCGGCCCGTCTGCGGCGTGCCGCCGCCCGGCGGGCGTTATCTCTCGCTCTATGCCGCCGATGTCGGCCGCGGCCCTGATGGCCGCTGGTGGGTGCTCGGCGATCGCACGCAGGCGCCGTCAGGCGCGGGCTACGCGCTGGAGAACCGCCTGGTTCTCTCGCGCGCCTTCTCCGATCTCTACCAGTCGATGAACGTGCCGCGCGTCGCGCCGTTCTTCGAGGCGTTTCGCGATTCACTTCGCGCGCGCGCGGATCGCGACGAGCCGCGCATCGGCGTGCTCACGCCCGGCAGTTTCAGCGAGACCTATTTCGAGCATGCGACGTTGGCGCGCTATCTCGGCTTCCTGCTGGTTGAGGGTGACGATCTCGCCGTGAGCGACAATCGCATCCACATCCGTACCGTCGCAGGGTTGAAGCGGCTGGACGTCCTCCTTCGCCGCGTCGACTCCAATTCGCTCGATCCGCTCGAGCTCGATGCCTCCTCGCATCTCGGCGTGCCCGGCCTGATCGACGTGCTGCGCAAGGACGGCGTCGTCGTCGCCAACATGCCGGGCTCGGGCGTCCTGGAGGCGAGGGCGCTGCTCGGCTTCCTGCCGGCGCTCAGCCGTCGCCTGCTCGGCGAAGAGCTGAAGATGCCGCACATCGCGACCTGGTGGTGCGGCCAGAAATCGGCGCGCGACGAGGTGTTGTCCCGGCTCGACGAGGTCGCGATCGAAGGCGCTTATCGGCGCGGCGTGCCCGGCTTCGATACGAGCGGCCCGGTGCTGGCGAGCGAGCTCGACGCGGCCGGACACCGGCGCCTGATCGATGCCATCAGCGCGCGCGGTATGGATTATGTCGGCCAGGAGGTGGTGCGGCTCTCCACCATGCCGGTCTGGGAGCAGGGCCAGCTCACGCCACGCCCCTTCGTGCTGCGCGTGTTTGCCGCCGCGACGCCCGACGGCTGGGCGATCATGCCCGGCGGTTTCTGCCGGATCGCCGAGCGGCCGGATGCACGTGCGGTGTCGATGGGCGACGGCGCGCGCGCTGCCGACGTCTGGGTGGTCTCGGACAAGAAGGTGGCGACCGCGTCCCTGCTGCCGGCGACCGACAAGGTGCGCATCCGCCGGATCGCCGGCGTGTTGCCGAGCCGGGCCGCCGACAATCTGTTCTGGCTCGGCCGGTATCTCGAGCGTGCGGAGGCAACCTTGCGTCTCGTGCGCGCGCTGGGCTCGCCGAGCGGCCCCAACAAGGGCACCTCCGCCTCGCTGCAATCGGCCGAGCGCATCCAGCGCCTGCTGGTGACCTGGGGCGCGATCTCGCAGACCTCGCGCGCCGCACCGGGGCGGATCGTCGCCGAAGCGTTGCAGAGCGAGGCGCGGTTCGGCTCGGCACTGTCGCTGGTACGCGCGGCATTGCGCACGGCGACCTCCTTGCGCGAGCGGCTGTCGCCCGATGCCTGGCAGGTCATCACCGAGATGGCCGAGCGCCTTGCCTACGAGGTCGAGGACGACGACAGCGTGCTGAGCGCGGCCGAGTTGACCTTGCAGGAGCTTGCGAGCTTCGCGGGCCTCGCACAGGAGAACATGAACCGCGCCGCCGGTTGGCGCTTCCTCGATATCGGCCGCCGCACCGAGCGCGCCATCAACACCACGCGTTTTGCCCGGCAGTTTGCTTATGACGAGGCCTGCGACGAGGATCTCGACATCCTGCTGACACTGGTGGATTCCCAGATCACCTATCGCTCGCGCTATTTGCTGGCGCCCATCCTGGCGCCGGTTCGCGACCTCGCGGTGCTCGACAGCTACAATCCGCGCTCGGTCGCATTCCAGGTCGCGACCCTGAACGAGCACATCGCGGCATTGCCGAGCCTGAAGGAGCACGGTCTGATCGAAAAGCCGCAGCGGCTCGCGGTGGCGGTGCAGGCGATGCTGGCCACTGCCGAGGCCGAGAAGCTCGAGGCCAAGACGCTGTTCGCGCTGGAGCAGGATCTACTCAGCCTCGCCGAGGCGATCGGGCTGCATTATTTCCCGCACGGCCCGAATGCGAGCCGGCCGGAAAAGCTGACGGGGCTGGCGTGATCTACGACATCAGGCATGTCACCACTTACGAGTATGAGAGCCCGGTCAGCTTCGCGCGCTGCACGCTGCGGCTCGAGCCGAAGAGCGGTCACGGTCAGGACTTGATCTCGTACAAGCTCGAGATCCGTCCGCGTCCGTCCGAGCGCCATGTCCGCCGCGACTTCTTCGGCTCGCTGACGGAGAGCGTGGTGATCGAGGCTGCGCATCGCAATTTGCGCATCGATTCACGTTCTCGTGTCTGCGTCGCGCGCAAGCCGCCGGCACGCGATGCCGTCAGCCCGTCCTGGGAGAGCATTCGCGACGTCGCGTTTGAGGCGACCAGCCTCGGGCCGGCCTCGCCGGTCGGCTATGTCTTTGCGAGCCCGCTGGTGCCGGTGCTGCGCCCCGTCAGTGCCTATGCCGCCGAGAGCTTTGCGCCCGGTGTCGGCATCCTCGCCGGCGCCGTCGGTCTCATGCATCGGATCCGCACGGAGTTTCGCTACGACCCGAAGGCCACGGTGATCTCGACGCCGCTCCACGAAGTGTTCGACAAGCGTCACGGCGTCTGCCAGGATTTTGCGCACGTCATGATCGCAGGACTTCGCGGGCTTGGCCTGCCGGCGGCCTATGTCAGCGGCTATTTGCGCACCATTCCGCCGCCGGGCCAGCCGCGTTTGCAGGGCGCCGACGCGACCCATGCCTGGGTGTCGCTGTGGTGCGGCGCCGATCTCGGCTGGATCGATTTCGATCCGACCAACGATCTCCTGGTCGCCAATGACCACATCACGCTGGCGGTCGGCCGGGACTTCTCCGATGTGTCGCCGGTCGACGGCATCATCGTCGGCTCGCCCAAACAGAAGCTCGGCGTCGCCGTGGACGTGTTGCTGGTGGAGTGAACGTAGTTTCACCGCTCCCGTTTTGTGAACGAATGCGTACAGCTGAGGGAAATTTGTTTCTCCGTGTTTCCTGGATGTGCCGAACGCAGGTCCATTAACACGCTATTAACGCTGCCCCGCGACATATTGGCTCACTTTCAACGATGCTGAAGCCGAACCCATGGTCGAGGGACTTGCATTGCTGACGGACGCCGCCGAGCAGGTGGCACTGTCGCGGATCTTGCGCAGCTCCAGGCCGAACCTGACGATCTGGCCGGCCTCGAGCATCGCGGAGCTTCGCAAGATCGACGCCGCGGCCCTTCGCGATGCCCGATTGGTCGCCTTTGCTTCCGGCGTCATCGTGCCATCGGACCTGCTCGCGCGCTTCGGCCATGGCGCCTTCAATTTTCATCCGGGGCCGCCGAGCTATCCGGGCTGGGCCCCGGCACATTTCGCGCTCTATGACCGCGCAGACAGCTTCGGCGTGACCTTTCACGCCATGGCGGAGCGGGTCGATTCCGGTACGATCCTCGACGTCGTGTCGTTTCCGATTCCGCCGGCCAGCACCCTCATGGGGCTCGGCGAGCTCGCTTATGCGCACCTGCTGCAACTGTTCGAAATATGGGCCGAGCCGCTGGCGTGCGAGACCGCACTGACGCCGCGCTGTGCGCTGCCGTGGAGCGGCCGCACCAACACCCGCCGCAGCTACAAGGACGCCTGCGACATCCCGCTGGATATTTCCCGGGACGAATTGCAGCACCGCTTGCGCGCCTTCGGCGGCAATCATTACGGGATCGCGCCGGCGATCAATCTGCACGGTGTCATTTTCACGGCGTCATCTTCGGAGAGCGCATGACGTCAGTGTCGATGGCTCATGAGCTGCCGCCCACCGGCTCGCCGGGCATGGCCGAGCTGCTGCGCGCCGGGCGCGAGCACTACCGGCGCGGCGAGATCAAGCCCGCGATTGCTGCGTTTCAGGCCGGGCTCGCGCTGGCGGCGACGGTGTCGATCGGCGTCGCGGTCGACGGCGTCGCCGACTTGCATGCAGCACTCGCCAATGCCTTCATGCTCTGCGACGATATCGGCTCCGCCGCCGAGAACTGCAAGGCGGCCTTGCGCATCGCGCCGCATCTCGTTGCCTGCTGGTGCAACCTCGGCATCGTACACCAGCGCGGCGGCCGGACGCAGGACGCGATCTCGCTTTACCTGGAAGCGCTGCGGCGCAATCCAGGCCATCGCCCTTCGCGCACGAATCTGGTCCAGGCACTGGTGACGACGCGGCAGTTCGGAATCGCGAAAACGCTTCTGCTCGAATTGCTGGAAGAGACGCCCGAGGATGCCGATCTGCGCAGCCAGCTCGGCAAGCTCTGCTTCGAGCTCGGCGAGACCGGCGAGGCGGTGGCACAGTTCGAGCGAGCGGTCGCGCTCGCGCCCGAACAGGCCCAGAATTTCTACTGGGTCGGAGCGATCCGTCAGGCGCGCGGCGAGTTGGAGGCGGCACGGGCCGCTTACGCCCACGCCGCACACGTGCATCCGATCCTGCGCCGGCAAGCCACTCAATCGCCGCCGGCGTTTCGGGCGCTGGCCTTGTTTGCGCCCTTCGTCGGCAACACGCCGGTCGAATTTCTCTTCAAGGACTGCGCCTACCAGACCAATATCCTGTCGCTGTTATCAGGTAGCCAGCCGGATATCGCGCTGTTGGCGCGCGAGGCTGATGTCGTCATCAATCTCCTCTCCGACGCCGATCAGGGCGCTGAACTGCTTCCTCTCGCCATCACGATCGCGCGAAGCCTCGGAAAACCCGTCGTCAACGATCCCGCAAAAATCCAGAATACCACGCGCGATGCCACGGCGCTGGCACTCGCAGACGTCGCAGGCTGCCGCGTGCCACGCACCATCCGCGTCGCGGCCGGCAAGGAGCTTGCGGGCGGGCTCGAGCTCGTCTTCCCGGTGCTGGCGCGTCAGGCCGGCATGCATGGCGGCGACGTTTTCGAGAAGCTCGATGACGCCGCGGTGCTGACCGCGTTTCTCGCGGCTCATGCCGACCATGATCGCTACGTGATCGACTATATCGACTATCGCTCTGCCGACGGCTTCTTCCGCAAGTACAGGTTCTTGTTCGTCGGCAATGAGATCCTGCCCTATCATCTCGCCGTTGGAGACCACTGGAAGCTTCATCGGGATGCGACCGAGATGGGCCATCACACCTGGATGCAGGACGAGGAGGAGCAATTTCTTCGCGCGCCCGAGCAGATCTTCGGCCCGTCCCATTATCAGGCGTTGCGAGTCATTCGCGATTGCATCGGCCTCGATTATTTCGGCATCGATTGCGGGCTCGACACGAACGACCATCTCGTCGTGTTCGAGGTCAACGCCTCCATGCTCGTGCACGACCAGAATCCGGAATTTCCTTACAAGGACCGGTACATCCACAGGATCAAGCTCGCTTTCGACGGGATGCTCGCGCGCTTGGCGCGAGGGAATTGACGCTGTGGCCCGCTGCGCGGTGGCGGCGTCCTGGTCCGGCCGCGGCAGAGTCCCGGCTCTTCTCGCAAGGTGAACGGCCGGCCAATGGCCGGGCCGGGGAGGTCCTCGCATGGCATGGCCGTGGGGTGCGTCGGACTGTGTCCGCAACCGTGATGCTGCGCGGCGGGCAGGATCATATTTGCGTATTTTTGCTCGGGCATTTGGTCAGCCGCCCCAGATTGGGCTATGCTCGGCCTGCGTCGAAGGCGAGAATTGGACGAGAGGTCGGGAGTTGGCGTGGGACACCACCGACAGACGGGGCTGCATCCATGATGACGTTACCGAGACTGGCGGCTGAGACCCTGGAGAAGATGCTGGGTTCGTTCATGCGTCGCAGGTACGACGAATCCTCCGCCAGGGTGCTGGAAGGGTCGACGCGAACCGCGATGGAATGTATCGGCAACAGCGACGCGCTGTACCACAACATCGAACACACCATGCTGGTGACGCTAGCCGCTCAGGCCATTCTGACCGGACGCAATCTCCATGCCCACCTTGCGGCGGAGGATTACCTCCATATCCTCATCGCCTGCCTTGCTCACGATATCGGCTACGTCCGCGGTTTGTTTCCTGAGGATGACGAAGACGGCTTCATCATCGATGAGGCCGGGACCAAGGTGTCGCTGCCGCGGGGGGCCTCGGATGCGAGCCTGATGATGTATCACGTCGATCGCTCGAAGCTCTTTGTGCGGCGCCGGCTGCCGCCGATCGGCGGCATCGACTCCGAGCGCGTCGCCCGCGCCATCGAAGGGACGCGCTTCCCGGCGCGCCAGGGCCAGGAATACGACGACGAGGCCTCGATCCTGCGCGCCGCCGACTTCATCGGGCAGCTCGGCGATCCCAACTATCTGCGCAAGGCCAACGCACTCTATTACGAGTTCGAGGAGGTCGGCATGAACCGCCAACTCGGCTATGACTCGCCCGCGGACATCGTGAACCGCTATCCGCAATTCTACTGGAACAGCGTCGCACCGCACATCCAGACCGAGATCGGCTATCTCAACAAGACCGAGATCGGCCGGCAGTGGATCGCCAATCTCTACAGCAACGTCTTCCGCGCCGAGCGCCACATCACTTTGTCCGGTCCGCAGAAATAGCGGCGCTCTTGTGGCCCGCATGAGCGGGAGGTATCCGCCATGCAGCAGAAATCCATCACCACGGACATCCTCGATATCGCCTATCTCGATTACGGCGCACCGGATGGCTGGCCCTGCATCATGGGGCACGGCTTTCCCTATGACGTGAACGCCTATGCCGAGACGGCGCCGCTGATCGCGCAAGCCGGCGCGCGGGTGCTGGTGCCGTGGCTGCGCGGCTACGGCCCGACGCGCTTTCGCTTCGCGGAGACGCCGCGCTCAGGTGAGCAGGCGGCGCTTGGCGCCGATCTCCTGGCCTTCATGGATGCGCTTCGCATCGATCGTGCAGTTGTCGGCGGTTACGACTGGGGCGGGCGCGCGGCCTGCGTGATCTCGGTGCTGCATCCCGAGCGCGTCGTCGGGCTCGTTACCGGCAATTCCTACAACATCCAGAACATCGCCCGTTCGATGGAGCCGGCCTCGCCGACCGAGGAGGCGGCGCTGTGGTACCAATATCTGTTCCACAATGAGCGCGGCCGCCGCGCGCTGCAGCAAAATCGCCGCGGTTTCGCCCGCCAGCTCTGGGCGATGTGGTCGCCGACATGGCAATTCGACGACGCCACATTCGAGAAGAGCGCGGTGTCGTTCGACAATCCGGATTTCGTCGACGTCGTGATTCACTCCTATCGCCACCGCTATGCGCTGGTCGAAGGCGATCCCGCCTATGGGGCGATCGAGGCGAAGCTCGCTGCGCAGCCGCCGGTCCGCGTTCCCACGATCGCCATCGACGGCGACAGCGACGGCGTCAATCCCGGAACTGCGCATCACGCGCGCAAGTTTGAAGGCGTCTTCGAGCGGCGGGTCTTTGCAGGCGCCGGTCACAATCTGCCGCAGGAGCGGCCGGCCGAATGGGCGCAGGCCGTGCTGGATGTCCGGAAAGCCGCCGCCAGATCCTGATTTTCGCAATTGCGGGAACTTTTCGTCGCGGGCGCCGTCCAAATCCTGAGCTGCGTGTTGCGCTGCCGGGGAGATGACCATGACCGAGGACCAGAAGCCAAGCGGGCCGGACCTGACCAAGGGCGTTGGGCTTTCCGATTTCAAGGACGGCAAATTGCTTGGCCATGTCGGTGAGGAAGACGTCCTCCTGGTCCAAGCCGGCAGCGAGATCTTCGCGATCGAGCCGTCCTGCAGCCATTACCATGGACCGCTCGCCGAAGGGCTTGTGGTCGGCGACACCATCCGCTGTCCCTGGCATCACGCCTGCTTCTCCTTGCGGTCGGGCGAGGCCACGCGTCCGCCGGCGCTGAACGCGTTGGCAGTGTGGGACGTCACGCGCGATCACGACAGGATCATCGTCCAGCGCAAGCGTGCGGGGACGTCGACCGTTCATTGCGGCACGCCGACACCGGACAAATTCATCATCGTCGGCGGCGGCGCCGCCGGTTTCGCTGCAGCCGAAACGCTTCGTCGCGAGGGATTTGCCGGCGGCATCACCATGCTCAGCAATGATGGTGCGATGCCGGTCGACAGACCCAACCTTTCCAAGGACTATCTCGCCGGCAGCGCGCCGGAGGATTGGCTGCCGCTGCGTGGCGAGGAATATTATCAAGACGCAGGCATCGATCTCAGGCTGAACACGGAAGTCTCGGCGATCGATCCGAAAACGCGCAGCGTGAGGCTCGGCAACGGCGACAAGCTGCCGTTCGATCGGCTGCTGCTCGCAACCGGCGCAGAACCGGTGAAGCTCCGGATCCCCGGCGCAGACCAGCCGCATGTACATACCTTGCGTTCCGTCGCCGACAGCCGCGCCATCATCAAGGCCGCGAGCAACGCCACGCGCGTGCTGGTGATCGGCGCGAGTTTTATTGGCCTCGAGGTCGCTGCGTCGCTGCGGGCGCGCAAGATCGAGGTGCATGTGGTGGCGCCGGAAGAGCGGCCGATGCAGAAAGTGCTCGGTCCTGACATGGGCGACTTCGTGCGCGGGCTGCACGAGGAGAACGGCGTGATTTTCCACCTAAAGGACACCGTGAAAAAACTCGACGGCACCATCGCCACGCTGAAGAGCGGCGGCGTGATCGATGCCGATCTTGTCGTGGTCGGCATCGGCGTCAAGCCGCGCCTCGCGCTGGCCGAGCAGGCAGGCCTTGCGGCTGACCGCGGCGTCAGCGTCAGCGAATTTCTCGAAACCAGCGTCGCCGGAATCTTTGCGGCGGGCGACATCGCACGCTGGCCCGATCCGCATTCGCGGCAGACCATCCGGGTCGAGCACTGGGTCGTCGCCGAGCGGCAGGGCCAGACCGCGGCGCGCAACATGATGGGCAAGCGCGAGCGCTTCGATGCGGTGCCGTTCTTCTGGAGCCAGCATTACGACGTGCCGATCAACTATGTCGGCCATGCCGAGAGCTTTGACGACATCGCGATCGAGGGCAGCATCAAGGACCGGGATTGCCTGCTGAAATACCGCAAGGACGGCCGTGTGCTGGCGGTCGCCTCGATCTATCGCGATCTCGACAACCTCAAGGCCGAGCTCGACATGGAGCGGTCGGGCGCTTGATCTGCGTCAAGCGTGACGGTCGGCAGGGCTGCTCTGCTGGCCGTGGTCCCGGCGCTGTGCTATTCTGAGATGCGCTCTGGGGCTTCGCATGCAGGAGTAGCCGCCATGACAAGTGCGTCCGATACGTCTCATCCTTCAGGCCTCGGCTCCGGCATTGCAGCACTGCATGCCAAATGGGGCTGGATCGTTGCGCTTGGCGTCGTCTACCTCATCGCCGGCTTCGTAGCGCTCGGCAGCGTGGTGATGGCGACGGTGGCAAGCGTCATCGTGGTCGGCGCGATGATGATTGTCGCGGGTGCCGCCGAGATCATCGGCGCCTTCCAGATGAAGAGCTGGGGCAAGTTCCTGATCTGGGTATTGCTCGGCGTGCTCTATGTCGTCGCCGGCATTCTCACTTTCGACAACCCGCTGCTCGCGGCAGTTTTGCTGACGCTGTTCCTGGGCGCATCGCTGATCGCATCCGGCGCGATCAGGCTGTTTCTCGCCTTCAGCATGAAGCGCGAGAGCCCGTGGGTGTGGGTGGCCCTGTCGGGCGCCATCACGCTGCTGCTCGGTCTGTTGATCGTGGCGCGCTGGCCGGTCAACAGCGTCTACATCCTCGGCCTGTTCCTCGGCATCGATCTGATCATGGCGGGCGCGGGCTGGATCAGTCTCGGCTTCGCGTTGAAGCGCCGCGGCTAACCCGCAACGCAAAACAACCCGATGCAAATGTTCCGGAGTTCCGCGCCATCGCTGATTTCACGGACGTTACGCAATCAATCTCCCCGCTGAATGCGCGTAAGACTCCGGGGATCGAGAACCCACGACCTCCGAGGTCATGTTGCTGACGCAATCCCTGTTTTAGACGGCGACAACGAAAACAGAATGCGGGGACCGCTCAGGTTCTCGCAACGGTTCCGCCGCCAGGGGTTGGCGCGAAATCCGCAAGAGACTGGCGCAAGTCGAAAACGCTGATGCGTTCGCTTAGCCATGTTCTGCGGCATCGGGAACCGGACGAAAAATCAAAGGAGATATGATGGTGTTCCGCTCGAGCGCCGCGGTTTGCGGCGCCCTGGTCGTGCTTGTCAGTTACGTTACCCGTAGTGAAGCAAGTGGGGTTCATTCAAGCGCCGTCGTCGATGCAGCCTGCGGAAAGGTCATCGTTGGCGCAGCATCCACCTATAATCCATTCAAGCCCGGCAAGGAGGAGGGCGGTCCGAGAACCGCCTCGGGCGAACGCTACGATCCCTCGGTGTGGACCGCCGCGATCAAGACGAGCTTGCGCCGGAAATTTGGCGGCGTCCAATTCGGCGCGCGACCGAAATTTGCGCTCGTCGAGGCCGTCGGCAAGAAGGTCATCGTCAAGATCAACGATGTGGGGCCGCTCAAGCCCGGCCGCATCATCGATCTGAACGAGCGGACGATGCGCCATTTCGATCCGAGCATGGAGCGTGGGGTCATTCCCGACGTCGCGGTCACACCGCTGTCCGGCGACGAGTGGACTCCTGGGCCGGTTGGCTGAACGTTCGCGCCTGCCGAAATAGGCCGATGGGTTCGCCCTGGTCCTGACGCGGACGAACCCGCCGCGCCGCACAAATGGTTCAATGACCATTCTGGCACAAACTGCACAGACTCGCTGCCTATCATAAGTTAACTTCGGGCATGGGCAGCGAGTTGATCATACGCGTCGTTCTCGTCGCGGCCGGTGCTTTCACCGTAGCCGCTGCATCCCTGCTCATTCTCGGCTATTGATCTGGCTCAAACAATGCACCGCGCCGGGGCGTTTCCTGTCATGGGCAGGAGATGCGAAGGAGTGCAACGATGCGGCCATGGGCTTTGCATTCACTGGCGTGGGGGCTGACGGCGATCGGCTTGATTGCCGTCATCTCCGTGCTGCTCTGATTTCGTTAGCTTTGCGATTGATCCATTGCGACGCGATTGCGCGATTGGGCTCGCCCCAATCGCGACATCTTGCTGGCGCCAGGACTCCGTCATCATCTGTTCAAAATTCGCGGCTAGTCTTCCGCTCAACGATTGGTTCGCCGGATGTACGCGGACTGCATCGCGAGCCTCGGCCCTCGTGCCGGGGCTTTTCGTTGCCGACCATGCTCGAGCGGGCTACCCTTCTTCGCGCGGCAGCGGACTTCTGTGGGGATGCCGAAGCCTTTGACGGCGGCCTCCCCCCTCGGTGCTTTGAGGCCGTGTGTGAGGCGGTAAGCCCTGCGCCTTGGCGATGAAACGGCGCTTCAGATCATTGTAGTACAATAGTAACGACTATTGATTGAGAGTGGCAGGACCTGCATTCCTGCCGGTTTGGGCGAGCTGAAAGAGAGCAGGAGGCTTCCACCCGAGGAGAGAATTTTGCCGACGTCTGAGAGGGCCATCCCGCCCAGAGCTGGCCCGGAAGGCGGTGACGGCATAAATCAAACGCGTTGGATTCTCGTGGCCGCGATTCTCGTCTCGGCATTGCTTGTTCAGTGGCCGGCCATTCTCAACCCGGATTTGAGTTGCTTGCTGTCCGAGGGAGAGGAGATCCTGGATGGCCGCCATCCGGGCGTCGACCTCTTCGAACTGAATCCGCCGCTCTCGATCTATCTCTACACGCCGGCGGCTTTTCTCGGGCGATTGACGGGCATTGCACCTGAGATCATCGTGGCAGTTCTCGTGATCATCGAGATTGCCGGCGCGCTTGTCATCATCGACCGCGCCGCTGCGGCTGCAAAGCTGGAGGGTGGAGAGCGGAGCCTTTGGACGTGCTTGCTCGCTTTTCTGTTGGCAGTCCTTCCGACCGCCGTATTCGGACAGCGAGAGCACATTGCTGTCGTCGCACTGACCCCCTTTGTCGCCATCACGGCGATTCGCTGGCGCGGCCTTGCCCCCGGACCGGTTGCGATCCTGGCGGGCCTGAGTGCAGGGCTCGCGATGAGCATCAAGCCGCAGCTTGCTTTGGTGGTCGGCCTGCCGACTATCCTCGGCATCATCCACGGGCGTTCTCTCAGGCCGTTGTTCACGCCTGAAGCCTGTGCAGCCGCCGCGATCGTCGTCGGCTACGCCGGGGTGCTCGTCTTCGTCTTTCCCGGTTATCTGTTCGACTTTGCACCGATGGTCGCCGCCACCTATGTCACGATGAGGAGGGATTTGGCCGGCCTGCTTCCTTTCCCCGTCGTCGTGATCGTTGCTTCCATCGCGTTTCTGCGTCAGGTGGCTCCGCGGGATTTCAAGTTCGGCGGCGACGCAACCCCCTGGCTGGCGGCGGCCATTGGCGGAGCCGCGAGCTTCGTTCTTCAGGGCAAGGGCTGGACATACACGCTCTACGCACTTTGCGTGTTTGCGATTGCTGCGCCATTGCTGCATGTTCGCACGAGGACGTTGCCGATGTCCGTCAGGATCGGCGGCTTCGCCGGTGTTGCGCTCATCGGGTTCTGCCTGTGCCTGTCGCTGCCCGAGTTTCCGCCGCTGGAGCAGCGTATGCAGACGCTTGCAAAGCATCCCCGGCTGCTCACGTTGACTGATCACCTCGCCCTTGGGCATCCGCTCGTCCGCCAAATCCATGGCACATGGGTTGGCGGTTCGTGCGCACAGGTGCTGACGGCCGGCGCACTTTTGGCCCGGAGCAGCCCAGAGACGACGGCGGCAGAGCGATCGAAGCTGAACGACATCATGAACTTCGAGCGGCGGCAGGTGTTGGCGGACGTGCGGAACGGCCGCCCGGATGTCATTCTCGTGGACACCTTGCTGCAGAGTTCGGTCCCATTCGATTGGTTGGCCTGGGCCAAGTCCGACCCCGAACTCCAGACGGAGTTGCGCCGTTATCGTGAAGTCGAGGGCGTCGGCCGTGTCCGCATATTCGTCGACCAGCCGGGACTGGAGCGCTGAGCTGTCTCGCGCCGGTGTTTTGCCCGACGCGTCGCTTTGCCAGGCGGCGAACTGGAGGACTATCCTGCCCTGGCGATCCGGCTGTCCGAGCGCAGGTTCTGGAAGAATTTCTCCACTTCGCGCGACAGCGTATCCGCCGTTGCGGTCAGGCTGCTCGCCGCCGTCAGCACCGAAGTTGCCGCCGTGTCGGTCTCGCCGATGGCATCGCGCAGCGAGGTGATGTTGGCGACCAGCGTCTCGTTGCCTTGGGCTGCGCTTTGCGCGTTGGAGGAGATCTCGCGCGTGGCCTGGTCCTGCTGGCCGACGGCGCCTGCGATCGCCGAGGTGACCTCGTTGATCTCGCGCACCGCGCCGCCGATCTCGCGCACGGCATCGACGGCGTTGCGGGTGGAGGACTGGATCATCGCGACGTTCTCGCTGATGTCGGCGGTCGCCTTCGCCGTCTGTCCGGCCAGCGCCTTCACTTCGTGCGCGACGACGGCAAAGCCGCGGCCGGCATCGCCGGCGCGGGCGGCCTCGATGGTGGCGTTGAGCGCGAGCAGATTGGTCTGCTCGGCGATGGTCTGAATGAGGGTCAGCACGCCGTCGATGCGTTGCGTGGCAGCGGCAAGGCTCTCGATTTCGGCGATCGATTTCTCGGTGCGCTGGCCGGTCTGCTCGACGGCGCTCGCGCTCTGTCGGACCTGGCGGCCGATCTCCTCGACCGAGGCCGACAGCTCCTCGGCCGCGCCTGCCACGGCCGTGACGTTGTGGTAGGCCTGCTCGGTCGCGCTTGCGGCGGTGCCGGCGCGGCTGTTCGCGTCGGCCGTGACGCGCGTGATGGTCTGCGCGGTCTCGCGCATCACACCGGCATTGTCGCTGAGGCCGCGCATGATCGCGCCGATCGCGCCGCGAAATTCGTCGACGGATTGCTCGATGTGGCGCGCGCGCTCTTCGCGCGCCGCCGAATCCTGCGAGACCTGCGCGGCGAGGTTGCGGTTGCGGCCCATCGCGTCCTGGAACACTTCGATGGCGCGGGCCAGTGCGCCGATTTCGTCGGCGCGGCCGGAGTGCGGCACCACGACATTCTCGGCGCCGTCGGCGACCTGCTTGATGGTCGCGGTGATCGCAGCGAGCGGCCGGGCGATCGAGCGGGCGATGATGATGATGCCGATCACGACCAGCGCCAGCGCCACGCCGGCGAGGCAGGTCAACACGAAGGACAGCATGCGGTTGGTCTCGGTCTGAAGCGCGATCTGCCGGGCGCGCTCGGCATAGACCTTGGACAGCGCTTCGAGATCCTTGTTCAGTGCCGAGCGCACGGCGCGGTTGGCGTCGTTGTCGCCCCATTCGCGACCCGCGGCCGCATTGATCTCGACGGCGCGGCGCACCAGCTCCCTGCGGAATTCGACGAACTGCTCGATGCGCTTTTTGAAGGTGGCGAACTGCTCGGCGTCGTCCGCCCTGACGATGCTCTCCCAGCCTTTCACCACGCTCAAAATCCGCTCGTTGAACTTGAGCAGGCCGTCGCCGTATTTCTTCACGACGGCCGGCTCGGTCGACATGTAGACGCCGCGCGATTCCATCACGACCGCGTAGACCAGCGAATTGACGCGCTCGACGTTCAGCGCGGCCGCATTCGCCGTCTCGATCGCGCTGGTCAGCTCGGTGCTGCGGCGGCTGTTGTAGTCGGACAGCATCGCGATCGCGGCCGTGAGCAGGGCGAACAGCGCGAAGATCGCGTAGAGCTTGGTTGCGAGCGAGAGACGGCCTGTCAGGGCGGCGGCGTTCTCAGATCGGTCGTTTTGCATGATGTTCGGGGCTCGAATGGCCTGGAGCGGCCGGTGTGCGCGGTCGTCTAAAATTGATGCAAAACTATGCAGAATGAAGATGGACGCAGCGTTAACGCGACCATCGGCCCGTTTCGCCCTCGCTCAAAGGAAGGTAAGATATTTCAGCGTCTTGATCCGAAGGCATAGGCTCAGGATCGCCTGGATTCGGTCACTGGCCGACAGTACCCGGAGGGGCCTTTGGTCTATCGCCACGCCATCGACGCCACGACCTACACTTTCCCCGACCTCCGCGACCTCCTCGCCAAGGCGACGCCTCCGCGCTCCGGCGACCGGCTGGCCGGCATTGCCGCCGGCAGCGCCGAGCAGATGATCGCGGCGCGGATGGCGCTCGCGGACGTCCCCTTAAGTCAATTCCTCAACGAGGCCGTCATTCCCTATGAGACCGACGAGGTCACCCGGCTGGTGATCGACAGCCATGACAGCAAGGCGTTTGCGCAGGTCTCTTCGCTGACGGTCGGAGCCTTCCGCGACTGGCTGCTCTCGGACGCCGCCAGGCCGGAGACTTTGCGCAAGCTCGCGCCGGGCATCACGCCGGAGATGGCGGCTGCAGTGTCGAAACTGATGCGCAACCAGGACCTGATCCTGGCGGCGCGCAAATGCGAGGTCACGACGGCCTTCCGCAACACCATCGGCCTGAAAGGCCGGATGAGCACGCGGCTGCAGCCGAACCATCCGTTCGACGATGCGAGGGGCATCACCGCCTCGATCCTCGACGGCCTGCTGCTTGGCGCCGGCGATGCCTGCATCGGCATCAATCCGGCGAGCGACGATCCGGCGGGAATCGCGCGACTGCTGCGGCTGCTGGACGAGATCATCGCCCCGGCTGAAAATCCCGACGCAAGGATGCGTGCTGACCCATGTCACGACGACGATGTCGCTGATCGGGCAGGGCGTGCCGGTCGACCTCGTCTTCCAGTCGGTCGCCGGCACCGAGGCCGCCAACCGCAGCTTCGGCATCGGCCTCGCTTTGCTGAAGGAGGCGCACGAAGCCGGGCTGTCGCAGAAGCGCGGCACGGTCGGTGAGAACGTCATGTATTTCGAAACCGGCCAGGGCTCGGCATTGTCGGCCAATGCCCATCACGGCGTCGACCAGCAGACCTGCGAGGCGCGCGCCTATGCGGTGGCCCGCGCCTTTGCCCCGCTGCTGGTCAACAGCGTGGTCGGCTTCATCGGCCCCGAATATCTCTATGACGGCAAGGAGATCATCCGGGCGGGACTGGAGGATCATTTCTGCGGCAAGCTGCTCGGCCTGCCGTTGGGCGTCGACATCTGCTACACCAACCATGCCGAGGCGGACCAGGACGACATGGACAATCTCCTGACGCTGCTCGCTGCTGCCGGCGTCACCTTCATCATGGGCGTGCCCGGCGCCGACGACGTCATGCTGAACTACCAGTCGACCTCCTTCCACGATGCGCTCTACGTGCGCGACATCTTCGGTGCGGCACGTGCGCCGGAGTTCGACGACTGGCTGATTGAGACCGGCATTGCCGGGGCCGATTTCCGGCTTGCCGGTGACGCAGGCCTGTTGCCTGATTTTGCGTCACGGCTGATCGCCTAGCGTGAAAATCCGCGAAAACATCCTCCTGCCGGCGTGAACCGGAGAAACCATTGGCGCGTCTCACGAATTAGTTCGGTGCCACAATATTGAGGAATTCCGGCCGCAGCGTTACGCTCTGTTTCTGGAGACCTCGTCAGTACCGTTCGTAGAACGTGGTTGGGGGAAGTTCGATGCGCGCTGAAAGCAACGGAACAAGTCGGCATATTCTCTGTGTCTTTCCGCGTTACACCTCGTCATTCGGCACCTTCGAGCACGCCTATCCGCTGACCGACGGCGTCCGCGCCTTCATGCCGCCGCAGGGCCTGCTGCTGCTCGCGGCCTACCTGCCGAAGGAATGGCAAGTCAAATTCGTGGACGAAAATCTCCGCAGCGCGACCAAGGAAGAGTTCGAATGGGCGGAGGCCGTCTTCGTCAGCGGCATGCACATCCAGCGCCAGCAGATGAACGACATCTGTCGCCGCGCCCACGAGTTCGGCCTGCCCGTTGCGCTCGGCGGCCCGTCGGTCAGCGCCTGCCCGGACTATTATCCGTCGTTCGATTATCTCCATGTCGGCGAGCTCGGCGACGCCACCAACCAGCTCATCGAGATTTTGGCGCGCGACACGGCACGCCCCGAGCGCCAAGTGGTGCTGACGACCAGAGAGCGCGTGCCGATGACGGAGTTTCCGATCCCGGCCTACGAGCTCGCCGATGTGAAGCGCTACTTCCTCGGCAGCATCCAGTATTCCAGCGGCTGCCCGTATGAGTGCGAGTTCTGCGACATCCCCGGCCTCTATGGCCGCAACCCGCGCATCAAGACACCCGAACAGATCATCGCCGAGCTCAATCGCTTGCGCGAATGCGGCATGACCGACACTGTCTATTTCGTCGATGATAATTTCATCGGCAACCGCAAGGCGGCGATGGACCTGCTGCCGCATCTGATCGAATGGCAGAAGAAGACCGGCTATGTGATGCGGCTTGCCTGCGAGGCGACGCTCAATATCGCCAAGCGTCCCGAGATCCTCAAGAAGATGCGCGAGGCCTATTTCATCACCATCTTCTGCGGCATCGAGACGCCGGACCCCGACGCGCTGAAGGCCATGCACAAGGACCACAACATGATGGTCCCGATCCTGGAGGGCGTGCGCACCATCAACTCCTACGGCATGGAGGTGGTGTCGGGCATCATCATGGGGCTCGATACCGACAAGCCCAACACCTCGGAGGCGCTGCTCGCCTTTGTCGAGGAATCGCGGATCCCGCTGCTCACCATCAACCTGCTTCAGGCGCTGCCGAAGACCCCGCTATGGGACCGGCTGGCGCGGGAAGGGCGCCTGATCGATGACGAGGGCCGCGATTCCAACGTCGATTTCCTGTTGCCCTATGACGAGGTCGTCGCATCCTGGAAGCACGCCATGGGCGTGGCTTATGAGCCCGAGAAGGTCTATGCGCGCTTCCAGTATCAATGCGACCACGTCTATGTGCATCGCCTCAAGACGCCGGTGCCGGAGGAAATGAAGACCTGGGCCAACATCCGGCGTGGCCTCGTCATGCTGCGCAACATCTTCTGGAAGGTCGGCGTGCGCGGCGACTACAGGCGCGTGTTCTGGAAGTTTGCGCTGGGGCGCCTCAAGCGCGGCGACATCGAGGGGCTGATCGGCTGTACCTTGATCGCGCATCATCTGATCACCTTTGCCCGCGCGGCCTCCAGCGGCAAGCAGAACGCATCGAACTATTCGATCCGGCTGCGCGAAGCGTCCGTTCCCGCCGAATGAGCGACAAGCCCGTTCCGGCGCGCCCGACCGTCGACCTCAGATCGTTCACGCCGGCGCGCGTCGCGCTCGGGCGAAGCGGCGCAAGCCTGCCGACCGGACCGCTGCTCGATTTCACGCTGGCCCATGCCCGCGCCCGCGATGCCGTGCATGCCGCCTTCGATTCGCGGCGCCTGGCGGCCGCGGTGAGGGCGCTTGGTCTCGATGTCACCGAGGCCAGCAGCCGGGTCGCCGATCGCAGGGACTATCTGCGCCGGCCGGATCTGGGACGGCAGCTCGATGCCGGCTCCGCCGCGGCGTTGGCCCATGCTGCCGCCGCGCCGTGCCAGCTTGCGATCGTGATCGGCGACGGATTGTCGGCCGCCGCGGTTCATGCCCATGCGGTCGCGCTGCTGCAAACCCTGCTGCCGCTGCTTGGGGAAGGCGAGGCCGTCGCGATTGGCCATGCCGTCGTCGCCTCAGGCGCGCGAGTCGCGCTCGGTGATCAGATCGGGGCCATTCTCGGGGCCCGCATGGTTGTGATGCTGATCGGCGAGCGGCCGGGCCTGTCCGCCCCCGACAGCCTCGGGGCCTATCTGACCTTTGCGCCGAAGCCCGGCCTGACCGATGCGGAGCGCAATTGCGTGTCAAATATCCACAAGGCCGGTTTGAGCTACGACGAGGCCGCGCTCAAGCTCGCCTGGCTCGTCCGCGAGGGATTGGCGCGCCAGGTCACAGGCGTGGCGCTCAAGGACGAAAGCGCCGACCGCCGACCGCGTGGAATTGGCACAGCTCTGCCGCAATAACGGGAATTCCGGCAAATCGCCGCATCTTGATTGATCTGGAGTCCTCCCGGCGTGCTTGCGAGAAGGGTGATTGACCTGCTAAACCGCTGCCGGCGATTTTCCGCGCATTTTCAAAGGGCAAGCCTCCCATTGGCAAGCCTCCGATTGGTATGGCGTTTTCAAGCCGTTCGCAGGGCGCGCGCACTAAGCTCATAGACCGAGCCGATTGAGGAATTGGACAAGGCATGCTCGAAAAGCACCGCGAGAATGAGGTTCATGTCGACAAGGTCGAGCAGGGGCCTGCCTCCTCCATCGCCTTCGGGCTGGAGCGTCTCGGCCTGATTGCGGTCCGGGCGCCGATCGTCTCCTGCATCATCCTGCTCGCGCTGATCGTCGGCGCGGTGTTCGGTATCCATCGCATCAAGATCGACGATTCGCTGTCGCAGCTGTTCCGCTCCAACACCCCGGAATTCAAGCAGTACGAAGAGGTGACGAAGAAGTTCCCGGCCGAGGAATTCGACGTCCTCGTCGTGGTCGAGGGCAAGACTCTGCTGGCGCGGAACAACCTCGAGAAGCTGCGCGATTTCGTCACCGACATGCAGCTGGTCGAGGGTACCCGCGGTCTGGTCTCGCTGTTCTCGGCTCGCCAGGCGCCGGCGCCGGGCAAGCTGCCGGCCGCGCTGTTCCCGGCCGAACTGCCCGAGGGCGCGGCCTATGATCAGTTCATCGAAACCGTCAAGAACAACGAGATCATCCGCGGCAAACTGTTGTCGGAGGACGGCACGCTGGCGCTGATCGTGCTCTCGCTCGATCCGGAGGTGGTCGCCTCCAGCAAGCTCGGCAAGGTCGTCGGCGACATCCGTGCGCTGATGAAGGAGGATCTCGGTGACACCGGGCTCAGCGTGCAGCTCTCCGGCGTACCGGTGATGCAGCTCGAGATCCGAAACGCGGTCGAGCGCGACGGCCTCACCTACAACATCCTCGGCATTCTCGCCGGCTGCATCATCGCGATCATCTTCTTCCGCAAGATCTCCTTCATGGTGGTGGCGGCGTTCCCGCCGATGATCGCGATCCTGATCGCACTCGGCGCGCTCGGCTGGGCCAATTTCAATCTCAACATGTTCCTGAACGTGATGACGCCGCTCATCATGGTGATCAGCTTCTCGGACTCGATGCAGCTGACCTTCGCCGCCCGTGACCGGCTGATCGCGGGCCAGGACAAATTCACCGCGTTCAAGAATGCCGTGCTGGTGGTGGGCCCGGCCTGCGTGCTGACGCATGGCACCGCCGGCATTTCCTTCATCGCGCTGCAATTCTCGGATTCCGACCTGATCCGTAAGTTCGGCGAGGCGGGCCTGGCGGCCACCATCATCGCGCTGATCACGGTGCTGTCTCTGGTGCCGGTGTTCGGCGTGTTGTTCGTGCGCAACGAAAAGGTCTTTGCGGTCAAGTTCCAGAGCGCGGATGCGGGCGTGCAGGCGCTGCGCAATTTCTGCTACTGGATCGCGGTGCGCATGGTCGGCCGGCCCGGCCTGTTCAGCCTGATCGCACTGCTGTTCGTCGCCGGCCTGGGTGTCGTCTATGCCAATCTGCAGCCGCGCTACCGGCTCGCCGATCAGGTGCCGGACAAGCGCCAGGCGGTTGCCGCCAGCAACCGGCTCGATGCCAAGCTGACGGGCGCCAATCCGGTCAACGTCCTGATCCAGTTCCCCAAGGGTGAAACGCTCTACTCGCCGGAGACGCTGCAGACCATCGCCGACGTGCACGCGACCGTGGAGAAGGCGGCGGGCGTCGGCAACGTCTGGTCGCTGGAGACGCTGCGCCGCTGGCTGGCGGAGAAGGCCGGCAGCGATGACGTCGCGACGCTCAAGGAATATGTGAACGTCATCCCCGAGCATCTGGTGCGCCGGTTCATCGATGCTCAGCAGGATGCGGTGGTCGTGGCCGGTCGCGTGCCGGACAAGGATTCCAGCCAGCTCCTGCCGATCGTCGACAAGCTCGATTCCGAGCTCGACTCGGTCCGCAAGAAGCATCCCGGCTACGAGATCGCCGTCACCGGTCTCGCCGCCATTGCCGCTCGGAACTCGGCCGGCATGATCGAGAAGCTGAACCGCGGCCTCACCGTGGAATTCGCGCTGGTCGCGCTCTTCATTGGCCTCGCCTTCCGCTCCTGGGTGGTGATGTTCGCCTGCATCCTGCCGGGTATCTTCCCGGTGGTGATGTCGGGGACGGTGCTGTGGGCGATGGGCGAGGGCCTGCAATTTGCCAGCGTCGTCGCGCTCACGGTCTCGTTCGGCCTGGGCCTCTCCGCCACCATCCACTTCCTCAATCGTCTGCGATTGGAGAGCAAACCCGGCGTCGGCTCGGCGCTGGCGGTGGAGCGCGCGACCGTGCTGGTCGGCCCGGCGCTGATCCTGACCACGGTGGTGCTGGCCTGCGGCCTCGTCGTCACCGTGTTCTCGGACCTGCCGTCGCTGCGGCTGTTCGGCTGGCTCAGCGCCTTCTCGATGGTGGCGGCGCTTGTCGCCGACCTCTTCATCCTGCGGCCGACCGCGATGTGGCTGATCAATCTGCACGCCAGGCTTCACGGCCCCGACAAGCCGGCGATCTGAGCGAGGTCAACAAATTCCCGGCAGCAAAAAGCCCCGGTTCGCGAGAGCCGGGGCTTTTTTCTTTCGAGGAAGAGAGGACGATCAGCCCCTCGTCATGGTGATGTTGACGCCGCGGATCTCGCCCTTGGACGAGATCTGCACGGTCTGCTTGGAGCCGTTGGTGCGCAGCGACAGATTGGCGGCAAAGCCGTTGGCCTCGACGAACACGTCGATCTGGCCGCCGCCGGCGGTCCCTTGCAGATTGCCGAAGATGTTGCGGTTGGACTCGCTCCAGTTGCCGGAGATCCGCTCGCCCTGGCTGGTCACGTCGCTGGTGAGGTCGAACTTGTAGCTGTCGGATGCGCAGTGCAGCGCCTGCTTGAGGTTGAGGCCGGTGCCGGCGACCTTGTAGTCCGCCTTGCAGCGGATGCGCTCGGTCGAGCCATCGGACAGCGACACCGTGCCGGTGCCGGTCCATGCCCCGTCGAAACCGGCGAAGGGACCGGACGACTGAGCGTGGCTTGCCGCAACTGAGAAGAGCAGCGCCGCGCCAATGCCGGCCGCCTTGATTGCCAGTTCAGATCGCCCAAAGAATTTCATCATCAATATCCCGTTTTGGAACGACGCCTGCTTCATCGCAGATCGTCTCGCCACATCGAACGTTTAGTGTTGTGAGGCGGGGTCAGGTTCAAGAGGCTGGGCCGAGCGGTCTTGCAACGGTCCGTGCCTGGATCCCCTCTGTTTCCATGTGTTTCCGGCCGGAATGGCCGATCTGACAGATGCAGCTCTGCAACAGGTCTGCCGTAAAACGCCGTGCCTCAGAATTTCGACGTAGTATCAAACCCTTACCTCTGCCAATGAAGATCGGGGGAAGACCTGATTTGGTACGCGCGGCGCCAATTTGGCCGCATTTACCAGCGCTTGTGGCCTTCTCCGGTGCCGCTCTCATCCCGCGGTAACTTGCCATCAGAACAATCCGTTCCCGTCGTCTGCCCTGTGCTGTGCGGGATTGGTGCGATTCTGCCGTTAGAATGAAGGAATACAATGCGTAAGCTTTTCGTCGCTCTCACCGTGCTGTCGGCAACCCTGTCCACGGCTGCGTTCGCCCAGCAGGGCGGCCGTGGCACCGAAGCCGAGCAGAAGGCCTGCACGCGCGATGTGCAGAAGTTCTGCCGTCCGGTTATTGATCAGGGCGATTTCACTGTCCTGGCCTGCCTCAAGGAGAATCGGGCCAAGATCTCGCAGGCCTGCGACCAGGTCCTGAAGAACCACAACCAATAAGCTCGGCCACTGGCCCACAAAGGCGGCCCCCAGGGGCCGCCTTTTTCAGGCCGGATCCGCGGGGCTGCCATCGCGAGACAGGATTGGTTTTGCGGCCGTATTCCCCTATATGGGGGCCGCGGCAGCGCCGGCATGAACCCGCGCGCGCGAACAAGCCCTTCCTGTCCAAACGATTGTTGATCAGCCCTCGATGACCTCTGCGAGCGAATTGCGATCCGGCAAGGGTGACCGCGACGAGAATTTTCCCGTCGCGTCCTGGATCATTCACCCGCGTCATCGCGCCCTGATCCTGGCCTATTACAATTTCGTCCGCACCGCCGACGACATCGCCGACCACGCGAGCCTGCCGGCCGAGGAGAAACTTCGTTATCTCGACCTGCTCGAGGCGGAACTGCTCGGCAAGGGCGATACCCAGGCCGAGGCCGTCGCGCTGAGGCGCGCGCTGGCCGATCGAGGCATGGCGCCGCGCCATGCGCTCGACGTGCTCATCGCCTTCCGCATGGACGTGAGCAAGCTGCGCTACGAGACCTGGGACGAGGTCATCCACTATTGCCGCTATTCGGCCATGCCGGTCGGCCGCTTCATGCTCGACGTTCATGGCGAGGCGACCTCGACCTGGGCCGCGTCGGATGCGCTGTGCGCGGGCCTGCAGATCAACAACCACCTCCAGGATTGCGGCAAGGATTTCCGCGAGCTCAATCGCGTCTATCTGCCGCGCGATGCGCTGGCAGCACACGGCGCCACGGTCGAGCAACTCGGGCTTGCACAATCGCCGCCGGCGATGCTGGCCTGCCTTCATGGCCTCGCCGTGCGCAACGAAGCATTGCTCAACGAGGGCAGGTCGCTGGCTGCGGAGATCCGGGATGCCCGCCTCGGGCTCGATGTCGCGGTGATCCAGGCCTACGCCGATCGTATCGTGCGCCTGTTGAAGGTACGCGATCCCCTGCGCGAGCGCGTGCATCTGAACAAGTTCGAACTGCTCATGTTCAGCCTCGCCGGCATGATCGGCGAAGTCGGCCGCCGCGCGATCGGCCGCAAGGCCCTCTCCAATCCGGGGGCTGCCCATGACGCTTGAGGCGACCGCGCCCGGCGCCGATTATGGCTCGTCCGCATCGAACAGTTCCTTCTACGCTGCGATGCGCATCCTGCCGCGCAACCAGCGCGAGGCGATGTTCCAGATCTACAGCTTCTGCCGCCAGGTCGACGACATCGCCGATTCCGACGGTCCGCGCGAGGTGCGGCTCGCCGCGCTTCAGCAATGGCGCAACGACATCGACGCGCTCTACCGGGGCAATCCGCCGCCGCGGCTGAAGGACTATGTCGCGTCGGTGAAGACCTTCGGGCTGAAGCGCGAGGATTTTCTCGCCATCGTCGACGGCATGGAGATGGACGTGCCGCAGGATATCCGCGCGCCCGACATGGCGACGCTCGACCTCTACTGCGATCGCGTCGCCAGCGCCGTGGGACGTTTGTCGGTGCGGGTATTCGGCCTGCCCGAGGATGACGGCATCCAACTCGCTCACCATCTCGGCCGCGCGCTCCAGCTCACCAATATCCTGCGCGACATCGACGAGGATGCGACGCTCGGCCGCCTCTATCTGCCGCGCGAGGCGTTGCTGCATGCCGGCATCACCTCAAACGATCCGAACCGCGTGATCGCCGAGCGCGCGCTGCCGAAAGTCTGCCTGCCGCTGACGCAGCGCGCGAAGGCGCATTTCGAGAAGTCGGACGAGATCATGAACCGCAACAGGCGCCGCGCGGTGCGCGCGCCGAGGATCATGTCGAAATACTACCATTCCATTCTGGACCTCCTGATCGCGCGCGGCTTCAACGCACCGCGCGAGCCGGTGCGTGTGTCGAAGGTCACGCGCTTCGCGATCCTGCTCCGTTACGCTGTCATCTGATGCAAAACACAGCTCACATCATTGGCGCCGGCATTTCCGGCCTCTCCGCCGCTGTGCGGCTCGGCAATGCCGGCTACAGGGTCGCCGTGCACGAGGCGACGCACCAGGCCGGCGGCCGCTGCCGCTCCTATTTCGACGGCGCCACCAATCTCATGATCGACAACGGCAATCATCTGCTGCTGTCGGGCAACAGCCACGCCCGGGCCTATGCGCGCGCGATCGGCACCGAGGCGGGCCTGGTCGGGCCTGACAGTGCGCAGTTTCCCTTCGTCGACGTCAAGACCGGACAGCGCTGGCAGATCGATCTCGGCAATGGCCGCTGGCCTGCCTGGGTGCTCGACGAGAGCCGCCGCGTCCCTGACACGGGTCTGACCGATTATCTCAAGCTGGCGCCGCTGATTTGGGCGTCGGAGCAGACGCCGGTCGGCAAGTCCATTCCTTGCGAAGGCACGCTCTATCATCGCCTGGTGCAGCCGCTGCTGCTCGCCGCGCTCAACGTCGATCCGCCCGAGGGCTCGGCCGGGCTTGCCGGCGCGATCGTGCGCGAGACGCTGCTCGCGGGCGGGCAGGCCTGCCGTCCGCTGATCGCGCGCGATGGCCTGAGCACCGTTTTGATCGAACCGGCCGTGAAATTCCTGACTGAGCGCGGGCACACCGTTCAGCTCGGTCATGAGCTGCGCTCCTTCGTCACCACCGACGGCAACGTCAGCGCGCTCAATTTCGGCGGCGAGGACGTGGTCCAGCTTGCCGCGGGCGATGTGATCGTGATGGCGGTGCCGCCCCGCGCGGCGACGAGCCTGCTGCCGGGCCTGACTGCGCCGACCGAATTCCGCGCCATCGTCAATGCGCATTTCCGCTTTGAGCCGCCGCCGGGTTCGGCACCGATCCTGGGCGTGATCGGCGGCGTGGTGGAATGGCTGTTCGCGTTCCCCAACCGGCTGTCGGTCACCATCAGCAATGGCGACCGTCTCGTCGATATGCCGCGCGAGGAACTCGCGCAGGCGATCTGGAATGACGTCTGCGCGGCGGGCGGCGTCTCCGGCGAGCTGCCCCCATGGCAGATCGTGCGGGAGCGCCGTGCCACATTTGCGGCAACGCCGGCGCAGAATGCCCTGCGTCCAGGGCCGGTCACCGCGCTGAAAAACCTGTTCCTTGCCGGCGATTGGACTGCTACGGGATTGCCTGCAACCATCGAGGGATCGGTCCGATCGGGTGATCGCGCTGCCGATCTGGTTCTGGCCGCAAAGCGGCCCTGACGGGCAATGTCCCGGTCATTTTCAATCGACGCCAGGAGCAATCGAGCGACATGGATTCCGTGAACGCGACCAGCCGCGAAGCTTTGGAATCGAGCATTGCGTCAGCCACGCAAGGCGTCCTCGCTTTCCAGCAACCCGACGGCCATTGGGTATTCGAGCTCGAGGCCGACTGCACCATTCCGGCCGAATATATCCTGCTGCGCCATTATCTCGCCGAGCCGGTCGACACCGCGCTCGAGGCCAAGATCGGCAATTATCTGCGCCGCGTTCAGGGTGCTCATGGCGGCTGGCCGCTGGTGCATGACGGCGAGTTCGACATGAGCGCCAGCGTGAAGGCTTATTTCGCGCTGAAGATGATCGGCGATTCCGTGGATGCCCCGCACATGGTGCGTGCGCGGCAGGCGATCCATGCGCGCGGCGGTGCCGTCAACAGCAACGTGTTCACCCGCTTCCTGCTCGCAACCTTCGGCGTCGTGACCTGGCGCGCGGTGCCGGTGCTGCCGATCGAGATCGTGCTGCTGCCGTTCTGGTCGCCGTTCCATCTCAACAAGATCTCTTATTGGGCGCGCACCACCATGGTGCCGCTGATGGTGATCGCCGCGCTGAAGCCGCGCGCGAAGAATCCCAAGGGCGTCGGCATCGACGAGTTGTTCCTGCAGGATCCGCGCTCGATCGGGATGACCGCCAAGGCGCCGCACCAGAGCATGGCCTGGTTCGTGCTGTTCCGCGCGCTCGACGGCATCCTGCGCGTGATCGAGCCGATGTTTCCGAAGCGCCTGCGTAAGCGCGCGATCGATGCCGCGCTTGCCTTTACCGAGGAGCGGCTCAACGGCGAGGACGGGATGGGTGCGATCTATCCGCCCATGGCCAACATCGTCATGATGTACGATGCGCTCGGCAAGGACGAGAACTTCCCGCCCCGCGCGATCACGCGCCGGGGCATCGACAAGCTGCTCGTCGTCAAGGGCGATGAGGCCTATTGCCAGCCCTGCGTCTCCCCGGTGTGGGACACGACGCTGACCGCGCATGCGCTGTTGGAGGCCGGCGGCGACAAGGCGTTGCCTGCCGCCAAGCAGGGCCTGGACTGGCTGATCCCGAAGCAGGAGCTCGAGGTGAAGGGCGACTGGGCGGTGAAGCGGCCCGACGTGCGTCCCGGCGGCTGGGCGTTCCAGTACAACAATGCGCATTATCCCGATCTCGACGACACCGCCGTGGTGGTGATGTCGATGGACCGCATGCGCCGCGAGCACGGCGTCGCCGGCTATGATGCCGCGATCGAGCGCGGCCGCGAGTGGATCGAGGGCATGCAGAGCGACGACGGCGGCTGGGCGGCCTTCGACGTCAACAACCTCGAATACTACCTCAACAACATCCCGTTCTCGGACCACGGCGCGTTGCTCGATCCCCCGACTGAGGACGTCACCGGGCGCTGCATCTCGATGCTGGCCCAACTCGGCAAGACCGAGAAGACCAGCAAGCAGGTCGCCGATGGCGTTGCCTATCTGCGCAAGACCCAGCACCCCGAGGGGTCCTGGTACGGCCGCTGGGGCATGAACTTCATCTATGGAACCTGGTCGGTGCTCTGTGCGCTGAACATGGCCGGAGTTCCCCACAGCGACCCGATGATGCGCAAGGCGGCCGGCTGGCTGGCCTCGATCCAGAACAAGGACGGGGGCTGGGGCGAGGACGCCGTCAGCTACCGGCTGGACTACCAGGGATGGGAGCCGGCCCCGTCGACCGCCTCGCAAACGGCATGGGCCTTGCTTGCCCTGATGGCTGCAGGCGAGGTTGATCACCCGGCCGTCGCCCGCGGGGTGGAGTACCTGATTGCAACACAGAACGAAAAAGGACTGTGGGATGAACAGCGTTACACCGCCACAGGCTTTCCCCGCGTGTTCTATCTGCGGTATCATGGTTACCCGAAGTTCTTCCCGCTGTGGGCGCTGGCGCGATATCGGAACTTGCGGAACACCAACAGCAGGGTGGTAGGGGTCGGGATGTGACGACGGGGACGGGGGACTATGTGACCGCGGGTCAAGCCATTGATCCGCGCCCGATATTGATTGTGACCGGACTGGTGCAGGAGGCCCGCATTGCGGCAGGGCCCGGCATGGCCGTCATTTGCTCGTCGAGCAGCCCGGCCCAGTTGCGGGCGCTGCTGACGGTGGTGGATCCTGATACGATTCGCGGCGTGATCTCGTTCGGCGTGGCCGGCGGGCTCGACCCGAGCTTGCGCTCCGGCGACGTCGTGGTGGCGACCGAGGTGCTCTCGGGTGATGACCGCTGGGGCGCCGGCCTGTGGCTCAGCGACGACCTCATCGAGAAGCTGACATCCGGCCGCCGCCGCGTGGTGCGCGGCAGCCTCGCCGGTGCCGAGGAAGTGGTCACCGGTTCATCGTGCAAGGCGGCGCTGCATTCCGAGACCGGCGCCTTCGCCGTCGACATGGAAAGCCACATCGCGGCTGCCTACGCCGCCGAGGCCGGCCTGCCGTTTGCCGCGGTCCGCGTCATCAGCGACCCCGCGCACCGTGCGCTGCCGGCGATCGCCCGCGCAGCCATCAAGCCGAACGGCCAGATCGACCTCGCCGCCGTCCTGCGCGGCATCGTGCGCAATCCCGCGACGCTGCATGCCCTGGTCTCCACCGGCATCGACTTCAACCGCGCGCTGCGTTCCTTGCGCGGCTGCCGCGATTTTCTGATCGGGACGGAGCTCGTGGGCAGCGAGGCGCTCGCCGCTGAAGCGGCCTGAAGGGCGTCTTCGAGCTGAACAACACAAAAGGCCCGGTCGCGGTGCGATCGGGCCTTTTGTTTTGAGCTGCGCGATCGTCGTCATAGGCGGGCGGCATACGCACGAGGTGGTCTGCGCAGTGCCGCCGGGCAGCTTGAATGCGAACCGATCCGCACTGTGCCCCCCGCTTTGATTGTTCCTCCGCCATGCGAGAACAGAACGATTGGAAAACGTTCGCGGCGGCGAGCACGCTTCTACTGTGCATGGGGTTGTTTTTCACATCTCGCATAAGTGCGAGGAGGCGAGGGGCGTCGCTTCGCGTATCGTTCCGTCCTGGCGGACCCTCGCGCCGAACAAAAGAAAAAGGCCCGATCGCGATCGGCGACCGGGCCTTGTTCGTTTTCGCCGGCTGACGCCCCTACGCGGCCGTCGAAGCCTTCCGCGCGGCCTTCGCCGCGGCGGCTTCGGCCTCGTCCTTGCGGATCTCGGAGAGCTTCTTCTGGACCTGCTCCGAGAAGATGTACTGCGCCGGGCGCTGCTTCGACATGTCGATCTCCGGCGCCATCGGGCCAGTGGTCTTGATACCGCGCAGCGACACCCACATCGCCTTGATCGGGTTGTTGAGGGCTGCGGTCGCTGCCGTCGGCTCGTAGCCGCAATGGGCCATACAGTCGGCGCACTTCTCGTACTTGCCGGTGCCGTAGGTCTCCCAGTCGGTGGTGTCCATCAGCTCCTTGAAGGTTTTGGCGTAGCCTTCACCGAGCAGGTAGCAGGGCTTCTGCCAGCCGAAGATGTTGCGCGCGGGCATGCCCCACGGCGTGCACTCGTATTCCTGGTTGCCGGCGAGGAAGTCGAGGAACAGGCCGGAGTGCATGAAATTCCACTTCTTGCCCTTGCCCAGCGCGAAGACGTCGCGGAACAGCTTCTTGGTCTTGGCGCGGTTGAGGAAGTGCTCCTGGTCCGGCGCGCGCTCATAGGCATAGCCGGGCGACATCGAGACACCGACGCCGAGCTCGACGGTGAGGTCGAGGAATTTCGCGATCTCCTCGGCCGGATGGCCGTCGAAGATGGTGGCGTTGACGTTGACGGTGAAGCCGCGGGCCTTCGCCGCCTTGATCGCGGAGACGGCGCGGTCGAACACGCCCTGCTGCGACACGGCCTTGTCGTGATGGTCCTTGAGGCCGTCGAGATGGACGGAGAAGAACAGGTATGGCGAGGGCTCGAACAGGTCGAGCTTCTTCTCGAGCAGCAGCGCGTTGGTGCAGAGCGACACGAACTTCTTGCGCGCGACGAGGCCGCGCACGATCTCGCCGATCTCCTTGTGGATCAGCGGCTCGCCGCCGGGAATCGCCACCATCGGGGCGCCGCACTCGTCGGCCGCGTCCCAGCACTCCTGGGCGGTCATGCGGCGGTTGAGGATCGCATCCGGATAATCGATCTTGCCGCAGCCGACGCAGGCGAGGTTGCAGCGGAACAAGGGTTCCAGCATCAGCACGAGCGGATAGCGTTTGCGGCCAAGCAGTTTCTGCTTGAGCAAATAGCCGCCGATACGCATTTCCTTGAAGAAGGGGATTGCCATTACACGTTTCTTTCTGGGCTTCAAATTCGGGTAGGTCAGCTTGCAGCCAGTTCGGCCGGAAGCCGGAATTCGATGTTTTCCTCGCGGCCGGGGAGCACCGAAACCGTCACCGGTCCGATCCGCCGCAGCGCTTCGATCACGTCATCAACCAGCACCTCGGGCGCCGAGGCGCCGGCCGTGAGGCCGACCGACCTGGCACCATTCAACCACTCGGGATTGAGCTCGCTTCCATCGGCGATCAGATAACTCGCGACACCGGCCTCAGTGCCGATCTCGCGGAGCCGGTTCGAGTTCGAGCTGTTGGCGGCGCCCACCACCAAGATCACGTCAACCAGCTTGCTCAAGTCCCTTACCGCAGATTGGCGGTTCTGTGTCGCATAGCAGATATCCCGGATGTCCGGGCCTTGAATATCTGTAAATCTTGCCTGGAGGGCGCCGATAATATCCCTGGTGTCGTCGACCGACAGGGTGGTCTGGGTGATGTAGGCCACTGGCGTATCCGCCGGCAGCGCCAGGGCCCGGGCCTCTTCGACGCTCTGGACCAGCAGAACGGGCCCGGGAACCTGGCCCATCGTGCCCTCGACCTCGGGGTGGCCGGCATGGCCGATCAGGATCAGGGTACGGCCCTTGGTGATGTAGCGCTTCCCCTGATTGTGAACTTTCGTGACCAGCGGGCAGGTGGCATTGAGCACCGGAAGGTCGCGCGCGGCGGCCTCTTCCTCGACACTGCGGGCGACGCCGTGAGCACTGAATACCGTCACGGCCTTCGGCGGAACCTCGGACAGCTCCTCGACGAAGATCGCGCCCTTGTTCTTCAGGCTCTCGACGACGTATTTGTTGTGCACGATCTCGTGGCGCACATAGACCGGCGGGCCGTATTTCTCCAGCGCGCGCTCCACGATCTCGATGGCGCGCACCACGCCCGCGCAAAAGCCTCGCGGCTGCGCCAGATAAACTTCCATTGGACGTCCATCACGCAAATTGCACCAATCCGCTCAATTGTCCCGGGGCACTCTGATAGGGCGCGTGCTGCAATATCCGCACCAATGTTTCGCGACCTCGGCAGGTTGCCCACCCGTGGGTTCCGATGCATGCAGGCGCAGCACTTTGTGTCAAAAAATCGGCAATAAGGGAAGTGTGGGTGACCCGCAGGTTTGGGCGGGACCGGGCGCGGGTATTATAATGCGGTCGTCCGAGTGAGCAAGTCGGCGATGACTGTGCTCACCCCTTCGTCACTTTACCGCCTCAACTCGGCGGCTGTACCGCTGTCCCGCATGCTTTTTGCCATGGTCCTTCGCCGTCTACCTCGAACCTTGTTCGAGCGAGAACGACCCAAACGGCAATAGGTTTCGCCTGGGAACTCCGCTAAAGAGCGGGCGTTTCCGGCAAGCTGTTAACCGCAGAAAGAAAAGAAGTGCTGCAAAGCGTAGTCGTTGCCATCGTCAGGGCCTGTACCCGGTTTGCCTCTCTCGTCGTCGTTCTCGGGCTCCTGCTGGCGGTGGGGGCGGGCTATTACACGTCCCGGCACTTCGCCATCAATACCGACATTAATTCCCTGATCTCGCAGAAACTCGACTGGCGTCAGCGCGACCAGCAGTTCGACCGTGCCTTCGACCGCGATGCGACGATCCTGGCGGTCGTGGAAGGCGCGACGCCGGAGCTGACGACGGCGGCGGCGGACGCGCTGTATGCCAGGCTGAAGGACGACAAGGCCAATTTCGTCGCCATTCAGCAACTCGGCACCGGCGAGTTCTTCGAGAAGAACGGCCTGCTGTTTCTTCCGACCGAAGAAGTCGGCAAGATCACCGGCCAGTTCGAATCCGCGGCGCCCCTGATCGAGATCATGGCCGGCGATCCGTCGATCCGCGGCCTGACCGGTGCGCTGGAGACCGGGCTCGCCGGCGTCAAGCGTGGTCAGGTCAAGCTCGATAGCACCGAGCGGCCGTTCAACCTGATCTCGCAGACGGTCGAGACCGTGCTCAACAAGGGCAACGCGACCTTCTCCTGGCGTGAACTCGTCAGCGACCAGCCGCTGCAGGATTCGGACAAGCGGGCCTTCATCGAATTCAAGCCGATCCTTGACTACAACGCGCTTGAGCCCGGCAAGGACGCCACTGACGCGATCCGCAAGGCGGCGGCGGATCTCGATTTCGCGACCAAGTACCACGCGCGTGTGCGGCTGACCGGTCCAGTTCCGATTGCCAACGAGGAATACGCGACCGTCCAGGAGGGCGCCGTCGTCAACGGCATCGGCACCGTTGTGGTCGTGCTGTTCATCCTGTGGCTGGCGCTGCATTCAGCGAAGATCATCTTCGCCGTATTCGTCAATCTCTTCGTCGGCCTTGCGGTCACCACTGCCGTCGGCCTGATGATGGTCGGCTCACTCAATCTGCTGTCGATCGCGTTCGCGGTGCTGTTCGTCGGCCTCGGCGTCGATTTCGGCATCCAATACAGCGTCCGCTACCGCTCGGAGCGTTACAAGGTCAATGATCTCGGCAAGGCGCTGGTGCTTGCCGCCAGACGCTCCGCAATCCCGCTGTCGCTCGCCGCGATGGCCACCGCGGCCGGCTTCCTCTGCTTCATCCCGACCGACTACAAGGGCATCGCCGAGCTCGGGCAAATCGCCGGCGTCGGCATGCTGGTGGCGTTCATCTCCTCAATCACCGTCCTGCCGGCAATGCTGAAGCTGCTGAACCCGCCCGGCGAAAAGGAGCCGGTCGGCTACGCATTCCTCGCGCCGCTCGATCACTTCCTGGAGAAGCACCGCGTGCTGGTCGTTGGTGGCACGCTGCTGCTCGCGGTCGCCGGCCTGCCACTGCTCTACTTCATGAAGTTCGACTTCAACCCGATGAACCTGCGCAACCCGAACGCCGAGTCGATCGCGACCTTCCTCGACCTGCGCAAGGATCCCAACACCGGCGCCAATGCGGTCAACGTGATGACCACGTCTGAAGAGCAGGCCAAGCAGGTCGAAGCGAAGCTCGAGAAGGTGCCGGAGGTGCTGCGGGTGATGTCGCTCGACAGTTTCGTGCCGGAGGACCAGCAGCCGAAGCTGAAGCTGATCGCGCAGGGCGCCAAGATCCTGAACCCCGCGCTCAATCCGGATCAGATCGACGCGGCGCCGTCGGATCAGGAGAACGTCGATTCACTGAAATCCTCGGTCGACAATCTGCGCCGCACGGCAGGTGACGCAAAGGGCCCTGGCGCGGTCGCCTCGCGCCGCCTAGCGGACGCGCTCGAAAAGCTCGCCAATGCCGACGAATCGACCCGCAACAAGGCGCAGGACGTGTTCGTGACGCCGATGAAGATCGTGTTCGACCAGCTCAGGAAGGCGATGCAGGCCGAGCCTGTCACCCTGAAGTCACTGCCGCCCGATCTCGTCAGCGCCTGGAAGAGCAAGGATGGCATCATCCGCGTCGAAGCTCAGCCGAAGGGCGATCCCAACGACAACGACACGCTGCGCAAGTTCGCGGCGGCCGTGCTCGAGGCGGAGCCGACAGCGATCGGCGGACCGGTCTCCATCCTGAAATCCGGTGACACCGTAGTGCGAGCGTTCATCCATGCCGGCATCTACGCGCTGCTGGTGATCAGCCTCCTGCTGTGGATCACCCTGCGCCGCCTGGTCGACGTTGCGATGACGCTGGTGCCGTTGCTGGTTGCAGGCGCGGTCACGCTCGAGATCTGCGTGCTGATCGGCCTGCCGCTCAACTTCGCCAACATCGTCGCGTTTCCGCTGCTGCTCGGCGTCGGTGTCGCGTTCAAGATCTATTATGTCGTGGCGTGGCGGTCCGGCAGGACAAACCTGCTTCAGACCAGCCTGACGCGCGCGATCTTTTTCAGCGCACTGACGACGGCGACCGCATTCGGCAGCCTGTGGCTGTCGAGCCATCCGGGCACGTCCAGCATGGGCAAGCTGCTCGCACTCTCGCTGGTGACGACGCTTGCCGCAGTGCTGCTGTTTCAGCCGGCCCTAATGGGCAAACCCCGCAATCTCAGGGAGTAGGCAGATGTCGCCGACGGGATCGGGGGCACCTTTCTGACCGGGCTTGGCCGCGGCGGCACTCTTTGGAGCCGCTGTCATCGGTGCAGGTGCTGCGGCGCCCGACGCGGCCTTCGGCGCCGCCCCCGTGGTTTTTGGCCCGCCCTTTGCCATGGCGTTGGCGGGGCTCGAGGGAATCGGGGGACCGACGCGGGTCCAGGTCTCGCCGCCGCACAGGAAGCCCAGCACGCAGCCCTTGATCTCGAGCTGGTCAGCGCCGACAGGCGTGATGGTCGCACTATACATCTGGCCATCCTTGGCGTTGTAGACCTGACCTTCCCACTGCTCGGCGCCGCCCACTTTCTTCATGTTGATCAGGGTCGCCATGCCTAGCGTAGGCCTGTTCTTTTTTGAGACATCCGGATTGTTCTCGTCGCGGCCGCCGGGTTTCTTTTCCCAGGAAACGGCGCCCCACATGCTGCCATTGCATTGGGCGACTCGGATATTGGCGACGCCGTCCGCGACCCGCCAGTCGCCGGTAGGATCGGCCGCGAGCGCTGGTGTCAGGCCGGTGTAACCGCCTGCCAGTATTAGTCCGGTGTAAATAGCCAAACGCATGAGTGTTCCTCGGCAGTGCAACATGGTCTAAAGCTGTGCTTGCGAAGATGGTCCGAAAAAGGGCAAAAGGCCGCACAGAGCGTTTTCCGTTCGCTGACCGTTTTCAGTTGACGAAGCGGCCCTCAACCGAAGTATGTAGCGGATGAACAGTCCAAATCCAGACATGTCCCAGTTGTTCGCGGACCGTCAGGCCCAGCGCAACACCCTGCATAATAGGTACCTGAACGAGCAGTTCGTCCGGGTTCTCAAGACCATCGGCTACGATGTCGGGTTCCAGAAAGGGCAGGGGCAGTACCTCTACGATCGCGAGGGCGCGCGCTATCTCGACCTGCTGTCCGGTTTTGGCGTGTTCGCGATCGGGCGCAATCATCCGGTGATGCGGGACGCGTTGAAAAGCGTGCTCGACGCTGATCTGCCCAATCTCGTCCAGTTCGATGTTTCGGTGCTCGCCGGCGTCCTCGCCGAGCGGCTCCTGAAGTATGTTCCCTATCTCGACAAGGCGTTCTTCGCCAATTCCGGCGCGGAATGCGTCGAGGCCGCGATCAAGTTCGCCCGCGGCGCCACCGGCCGCCCGGGCATCGTCTATTGCGCCCACGGCTACCATGGCCTGACCTACGGCGCGCTGTCGCTGACAGGGGATTCGAACTTCCGCACCGGCTTCGAGCCGCTGCTGCCGGGTTGCACCCCGGTTCCGTTCAACGATCTCGCCGCGCTCGAGAAGGCGCTGGCCTCGCGCGAGGTCGCGGCCTTCGTCGTCGAGCCGATCCAGGGCAAGGGCGTCAACATGCCCTCCGACGAGTTCCTGCCGGGCGCGGCCGCGCTTTGCAAGAAATACGGCACGCTGTTCGTCGCCGACGAGATCCAGACGGGCATGGGCCGCACCGGACGCTTCCTCGCGGTCGAGCATTGGAACGTCGAACCCGACATGGTGCTGCTGTCGAAGTCGCTCTCGGGCGGCCACGTGCCTGTTGGCGCCGTGCTGACGCGCAAGAGCATCTTCGACAAGATATTCAACCAGATGGACCGCGCGGTGGTGCACGGTTCGACCTTCTCCAAGAACGATCTCGCGATGGCCGCGGGCATTGCCACGCTCGATGTGATGGAATCGGAGAAGCTGATCGAGTCCGCCGCCAAGCGCGGCGCCGAACTTCGCCTGGCACTCACGCGTATGGTGCCCGGCTATGAGCTGCTGAAGGAAGTCCGCGGCAAGGGCCTGATGATCGGCATCGAGTTCGGGCCGCCGAAATCGCTGCGGCTGCGGGCCTCCTGGAACGTGCTGGAAGCCGCCAACAAGGGCCTGTTCTGCCAGCTCATCACCGTGCCGCTGTTCAAGGATCACAAGATCCTGACGCAGGTCGCCGGCCACGGCAGCCACACCATCAAGCTGCTGCCGCCGCTCACCATCACGGAAGAAGACTGCAGCTGGATCGAGCGCGCCTTCGACGACGTCATCGCGGGCAGCCACAAGGTTCCCGGTGCGATCTGGTCGCTCGGCAAGACGCTGGTGGACAACGCGGTGCGGCGGTCGGCTTGATCTCTTGCCGCGGCATCGGCAACGACGGCGAGACGACTACCCCTCCACATTCGCCTTGATCGCCGCCTCGAACTTGTCCACGAACTCGGTGAGCTCGTCGCCGCCGATATCGCTCACGGCCCAGAAGTTCAGGCCGCGCTCGCCCCAGCGGCGGCAGTTGAAGCCCTGCATGGTCTGCGTCTTCGGGGGCCGATGCTCGATGCTCGCGGTCTGCGCCACGAACAGGTTGATGATGTGCTGCCGGCGCCGGTAGACGACGGCACCGATGGCGCGGGCATCGACATAGTCGAGCCGGCCGCCGACCAGCGTAAAGCCTTGCGCAGTGAGGTCGATGACGGGCGGGGCGACGTCGAGCTTGCCGTTGAACCAGGGTTTGACGGTGTGTTGGTCGGTCGAGACGACGTCGATGAGGTGGCCGGCCTGGAGCGAACGCAGATGCGCGGAGACGACCTCCGAAAGGATGCGCTGCTGGTCGTCCTGGCGCAGCACCACGGCAAAGACGCCGGAGGCGGCGAGCGCAGAGACCGCCGAGCCCATTGCGAAACCACGCAGCACGGAACGCCGGCTCGGCTGCGGCCGCGCTTGCGGCATCGACGCCTCGATACGGGCACGCAGACTAGCCGGCGCACTGTAGCGCAGCTTGGTGTCGGCCAGCACGCGCTTCATCTCGCGTTGTGCTGCGAATTCGGCCGCGCAGCCCGGACAGCCGGCGAGATGAGCTTCGACCTCGCGCGCGTGGCCGGCATCGAGCTCGTTGTCGAGCAGAGCGTGAAGCAGCATCTTTGCTTCGTCGCAGGTCATTTCGAGTGCTCCTCTTCCGCCGTCCAGGCCGCGCGCAGCATGGCGCGGGCACGAGCGAGGCGGGACATCACGGTGCCGACGGGGACGCCGACGGCTTCTGCAATTTCGCGATAGGACAGGTTATTGATCTCCCGCAGCACGAAGGTCTCCTTGAACGGCTCGGCGAGTGCGTCGATCATGTTGCGGATGGCGCCGGCGTCGCGGTTACGCAAGACTTCCGTCTCCGGGCTCGCCTCGTTCTCCTGCCACATCGGCGTCTGGTCGGTTGCACCGGGCGTGTCCTCGATCGCGGCGGGCGAATGCACGCGCCGGGCATATTCGGCGTTGCAGACATTGCGCAGGATCGCGAACAGCCACGGCTTCATGGCCGGGCCTCGATAGCTGTCAAAGTGCTTCAGCGCGCGCAGATAGCATTCCTGCACCGCGTCCTCCGCGTCGGAGGCGTCGCGCAGCAGATAGCGTGCGAGCGTGTAGACGTCGTCGAGATAGGGCAGGGCCGCCTCGCGGAAGCGCTGTGCCTTCTGGAAATCGTCGCTGACGGGCATCGCCTCTCGCTTTGCCTCTTGCTGCGTTTCGTCCGGGGTTTCGCCTTTGGGCCTGACCGCAGGCACGCGCGCCCGGCCGGCGTGGGACCACCGGCCGGGCAAGACAGAGATGCCTTGGTTGGAGACGTTACTCAACCTTGATCATCCCGGTCATATGCGGGTGCAACGAACAAAAATACTTGTAGTCGCCCGCATCGGTGAAGGTGAACGTGAACTTGTCGTCGGTGTCCAGGGCCTTGGACCTGAACTTGCCGGCCGACACCACGGTGTGCGGGATGTCGTCCCGGTTGGTCCACGTTACGGTCGTGCCGACCTTGATCTTGAGCTCCGCCGGCTGGAAGACGAAATTGTCGATATGCACCTCCATGTTGGTGTCTTCGGCACGGGCGGTTGTGAGCGGCAGCAGGATGGCCGCGGCCAAAGTGAGAAGGTCGCCCCCGAAGTCGCGGCGAGTGAGTGTCTTCATTGGTCTGCTTCCGATCAACCCTGGAGCGGCGTGTCGATGATCGCGAGCCGCTGCTCGTTCTGCTTGAAGTTGATGCTCGCGACCCCGAGCATCGAACGGAGCTTGGCGTCCTCGACCTTCATCGGTCCGGGGGAGGGGGCGGTGCCGGGTGCCGGCTGCGGAAAGGCGGTCGACCGCGCGGTGTGGAAGGTGACGTTGCCCTCGACCTTCTGCATCACCTGGTGGATGTGACCGTTGAGCACGGTGACCGAACCAAAGCCCTTGACGTATTCGAGCGCGCGGCCGCCGTCCTCTGTGCCCCAACCCCATTCCGGATAGACGGTCCAGAGCGGAATATGCGCGAACAAGACGATAGGCGTCGATTTCGACTTGCCACGGAGATCGTCCTCGAGCCAGGCGAGCTGCTCGGCGCCGAGATTGCCGAGGCCGCCGGCCTTGAGGTCGACGACGTTGACGAGGCCGACGAAGTGCACGCCGCCGGCGTCGAAGGAATACCAGCCCGCCCCCTTGGTGCCGCGGCCGTAACGGTCGCGATAGAACTTCACTTCCTCGTCGAGGAAATCATGCTCGCCCGGCACGTAGTGCACGTCCAACTTGGACTGCGAGATTATGCGATCGGCGTTGTCGAACTCGGACGCCTTGGACAGATGGGTGATATCGCCGGTGTGGATCATGAACGACGGCTTGGTGGGCATCGCATTGATCTTGTTGACGGCTTCCTCCAGCGTGCCCAGCGCGTTCGGGTTGGCCGGCTTGTCGAAGCCGACATGGCTGTCGCTGATCTGGAGGAAGGTCATGCCGGGCGCGGCCGCCGTCGCGGCCTCCGCGGAATCGATGATGCCGAGCGAGCGCGGGACGCCGCCCGTGATTGTCCAGAGCACCCCGGTGCCGGCCCAAGTCATGCACTCGAGCACCTTGCGACGGCTGACGCCGTCTTCCCCGTGATCGTGTCCGCTCATCGCACGTCTCCTTTGGCCCGGAATTGGGCTTCGGGGGAGTTGATCGGGGAAGGAGTCGGTTTATTCGCGGGGAGCGATGACGTTTTCGTGAGGTGGGATCGACGGAAAAGCGGTGACTGATCATGATGACGGGAGGCTACCTCGCATCCTCCAGGATCATCGCCGCGCCCTTCTCGGCGATCATCGCGGTCGGTGTGTTGGTATTGCCCGAAGTGATCGTCGGCATGATCGAGGCGTCGACGACGCGCAGACCGCCGAGCCCATAGAAGCGCAGGCGCTCGTCGACCACGGCCATGGGATCGCTCACAGCACCCATCTTGGCCGTGCCGACCGGATGGAAGATCGTGGTGCCGATATCGCCGGCGGCTTTTGCGAGCGAGGCATCGTCGTCGCCGACGGTGGGGCCGGGCAGATATTCGCTCGGCCGATATTTTGCGAGCGCCTTCTGCTGCATCAGGCGGCGCGTGGTGCGGATGGCGTCGGCGCCGACCTGGCGGTCATCGTCGGTCGACAGATAGTTTGGCGCGATGATCGGTTTCTCGTCCGGGATCGACGAGCGCAGCCGCACGGTGCCGCGCGACGTCGGCTGGAGATTGCAGGCGCTGACCGTGATCGCAGGGAAGCGGTGCAGGGGATCGCCGAACTTGTCGAGCGACAGCGGCTGCACGTGAAACTGGATGTTGGCGCGCGCGCGTGTCGCATCGGAGCGCGTGAAGATGCCGAGCTGTGACGGCGCCATGGTCAGCGGCCCACGGCGACGGAAGGCATAGTCGAGGCCCATCAGACCGCGGCGGAACAGGTTGTAATAGGTCTCGTTCAGCGTCCGCACGCCTTCGACCTTGTAGATCGCGCGCTGCTGGAGGTGGTCCTGCAGATTGCGCCCGACGCCGGGCTTGTGCATGACAATGTCGATGCCGAGCGGCGACAGCCAGTCGGCCGGGCCGATGCCGGAGCGATGCAGCACCTGCACCGAGCCGATCGAGCCGGCCGACAAGATCACCTCGCGTTTGGCGCGCGCCTCGACGATCTCGCCGTTCTGGATGAAGCGGGCGCCGACGGCGCGGCCCTGCTCGATGATCAGACGGTCGACCAGCACGTGCTTCTCGAGCCGCAAATTGGAGCGCTTCAACGCCGGCTTGAGGAAGCCTCGCGCCGACGACCAGCGCCGGCCGCGCTTCTGGTTCACGTGGAAATAGCTGGTGCCTTCGTTGTCGCCGGTGTTGAAGTCGGGGATGCGCTTGATGCCCATTTCTTCCGCGGCATCGCCGACCGCATCGAGAACCTCCCACGACAGCCGCGGCGCCTCGATGCGCCAGCCGCCGCCGGCGCCGTGATGCTCGCTTGCGCCGAGGAAGTGATCCTCGAGCCGCCTGAACAGCGGCAACACGTCGTCATAGCCCCAGCCGGTCATGCCGAGCTGGCGCCAGTGATCGTAGTCGGCGGCCTGGCCGCGCATCGAGATCATGGCATTGATCGCCGAGCAGCCGCCGATCACCTTGCCTCTGGGGTAGGCCAGCGAACGGCCGTTGAGGCCCGGCTCGGCCTCGGTCTTGAACATCCAGTCCGAGCGCGGATTGCCGATGGCGAAGAGATAGCCGACCGGAATGTGGAACCAGATCCAGTTGTCGTCACCACCGGCTTCGAGAATAAGGACGCGGTTTTTGGGCTCCGCGGAAAGCCGGTTGGCAAGAATGCAGCCGGCCGTGCCGGCGCCCACGACAATATAATCAAACTCACCTTCGAGCCGCCTTGGCATTCTGCTTCCACCCGGATGATCTCTAAACGTTCCACCCTAATAGGCAGACGGAGACGACCGGGACAAGCCCGGCCATGTCGCACGGGCAGGGCTAGACCCGATCTCGACCAGTTGGGTGGACTGGCGCTTGCATGGTAGACAGGGCTGTATTTTCAACAAAGCTTGAGACCCTCCATGCCCATCGTGAACCGCGTCGCCGACCTTCAACCCGATATTCAGGCTTGGAGACGGGACATCCACCAGCATCCCGAGTTGCTGTATGACGTCCATCGCACCGCAGCATTCGTCGCGGATCGCCTGCGCGAATTCGGTTGCGACGAGGTCGTGACCGGTATCGGCCAGACCGGCGTGGTCGGAGTGATCAAAGGCAACAAGCCGGCCGGGGAGGGGCTCAAGGTGATCGGTCTGCGCGCCGACATGGACGCGCTGCCCGTCGAGGAACAGACCAATCTGCCATACGCCTCGAAGACTCCGGGCAAGATGCACGCCTGCGGCCATGACGGCCACACCGCGATGCTGCTGGGGGCTGCGCGCTACCTGGCCGAGACCCGCAACTTCGCCGGCGATGCGATCGTGATCTTCCAGCCGGCCGAGGAAGGCGGCGCCGGGGGCGCGGCCATGGTCAAGGACGGCATGATGGAGCGCTTCGGCATCGAGCAGGTCTACGGCATGCACAACGGTCCCGGCATTCCGATCGGCTCGTTTGCGATCCGGCCCGGTCCGATCATGGCGGCAACCGACGAGGTCGACATCAATATCGAGGGCCTCGGCGGCCACGCCGCGCGACCGCATAAATGCATTGATTCCGTTCTCGTCGGTGCGCAGGTGATCACGGCGTTGCAGTCGATCGTTGCGCGCAGTGTCGATCCCTTGGAATCAGCGGTGATCTCGATCTGCGAGTTTCACGCCGGCAATGCCCGTAACGTCATTCCGCAAACCGCGACCCTGAGGGGCACCATCCGGACCCTGTCGCCGGAGGTGCGCAAGCTCGTCGAGAAGCGGGTGCGCGAAGTGGTTGCGGGGGTGGCGCAGATCACCGGCGCCAAGATCGATCTACACTACAAGCGCAACTATCCAGTCGTGAACAACCACGCCGCGGAAACCGAGGTGGCAACGCGCATTGCCAAGCAGGTCGCCGGCGAGGCCAACGTGCATCAGATGCCGCCCCTGATGGGCGGCGAGGACTTTGCCTACATGCTGGAAGCGCGTCCCGGCGCGTTCATCTTCTGCGGCAATGGCGACAGCGCCGGCCTGCATCACCCCGCCTACAATTTCAACGACGAGGCGATCGTGTTCGGCACGTCCTACTGGGTCAAGCTGGTCGAGGAACAGCTCGCGGCGTCGTGAGGCGCTCAAGCGAATTTGCAAATGAAAAGGGCCCGTGCATCGCGCGGGCCCTTTTTGTTGTGGTCCGTGTCGTGGCTCAGAACACGTGCGAGAACAGGAAATAGAGCACGCCCGAGATCAGCATCGCGGCGGGCAGGGTCAGGACCCAGGCCATCGCGATGTTGCGGATCGTCGCCCATTGCAGGCCCGATCCATTGGCGGCCATGGTGCCGGCGATGCCTGATGACAGCACATGCGTGGTCGAGACCGGCAGGCCATAGACATCGGCGGCCGCGATGGTGGCGGCCGCGGTGATCTCCGCGCAGGCTCCCTGCGCGTAGGTCAGGTGGGTCTTGCCGATCTTCTCGCCGACCGTGACCACGATGCGCTTCCAGCCGACCATGGTGCCAAGGCCAAGCGCGATGGCGACCACGATCTTCACCCAACCGGGAATGAACTTCGTGGCGCTGTCGAGTGAGCCCTTATAGGCGTTGAGCACGGTGACGTCGGCAGCACTGAGTTCGGCTTCCTTGTCCTTCATCAGGAAGCGCAGCGCTTCCGAAACGAGGTACATGTCGTTGCGGGTGTTGCCGACGAGGTCGGCGGGCACCTTGGCGAGCGAGCCATAGCTCGCCACCTGCCTGGAGATGTCGCGGACGAGCACGGCGAGCGACGGGAATGTACCGGCGTTCACCTCGTGCTGCGCGACATAGTTGGTCACGGCGCGGCGCGGATTGCCGATCACGCTGTAGCCGGCGGCCTTGGCTTCGATGATCTTGCTGGCAGCCTCCGAGTTCTGGCTGAATGCCACGATCTGGCTCTCCGGCAGCGCGCGGTTGAGCGCGTAGGCGGTCGGCACGGTGCCGATCAGGATCAGCATGATCAGGCCCATTCCCTTCTGACCGTCGTTGGAGCCGTGGAAGAAGCTCACCAGCGTGCAGGTGAGGATCAGGATGCCACGGATCCACCACGGCGGCGGCTGGTCGCCCTTCGGCTCGCCGAACAGGGTGGGCGTGACGCGCAGCAGAACGGTACGCAGGATCAGGAGCAGGCCGGCGGCAAGCGCGAAGCCGAACAGCGGCGACAGCAGCAGCGCCTTGCCGATGTTGGTGGCCTGGCTCCAGTCGACGCCGGTGGTGCCGTTGCGGCCATGCAGGACGGCGTTCATGATGCCGACGCCCATGATCGAGCCGATCAGCGTGTGCGAGCTCGAGGCCGGCAGGCCGAAATACCAGGTGCCGACGTTCCAGATGATGGCGGCGATCAACAACGCGAACACCATCGCGAAGCCGGCGCTGGAGCCGACCTGGAGGATCAGCTCGACCGGGAGCAGCGAGACGATGCCGAACGCGACCGCGCCGGAGGACAGCAGCACGCCGAACAGGTTGAACATGCCGGACCACACCACGGCGACGTGGGCGGGTAGCGAGCGGGTGTAGATCACGGTCGCGACCGCGTTGGCGGTGTCGTGGAAGCCGTTCACGAACTCGAAGCCGAGTGCGATCAGGAGCGCGACGAAGAGCAGGAGGAAGGGAGCGAAGGTCTTGACCTGCGCGCCTGATGCATCGACGTCGACCCAGATGCTGTAGGCGACGAAGAGAAGTGCGGCGGCGATCACGCCCATGTAGATCACGCCGGTGAGCGGGTGGAATCCGCGGTTGAGGTCTGGCCCCTTACTCAAGGCCGGCTCGATGGAGCCCGGCAAAGCAACGTCACTCATTGGAAATTCTCCTGTCCCAAGGCCCCGATTTTGCGCGTGGCATGTGACAGGCGGTTGAAATGGCGGCAGGCAGTTGAAATGATGGAGCTTATCCGCGCTCTGTCGCTGAGCGCCGGCAGCGTCTCAGGCGGCGTGGGCCGACTTCTTCTGCACGCCGGCCGCGATCGTCAGGTCTTCGACAAAACGCTGATATTCCTGCACCTTCGCCTGCGGATCAGGGAGCCGCAGCAGGTAGGACGGATGCACCGTCACCAGAGCCTTGCGTCCGTCGGGGAGGTCTATGAGCCGGCCGCGGGTCTTGCCGATGGGTGTGATCTTGCCGAACACGCTCTGCGCGGCGGTGGCGCCCATCGCGACCACGAGATCGGGCTGGATGACTGAGACTTCCCGCTCATACCATTGTCGGCATGCCCGGATCTCGGACGTGTTCGGCTTCTGGTGCAGGCGGATTTTTCCGCGCGGCACGAATTTGAAGTGTTTGACCGCGTTGGTGACATAGACCTTCCTGCGGTCGACGCCGGCCTCCTCCAGCGCGCGATCGAGCATCTGTCCGGCCGGCCCGACGAAGGGATGGCCGGAAAGGTCTTCCTTGTCGCCGGGCTGCTCGCCGACCAGCATGATGGTGGCGCTCTTGGGGCCTTCGCCGAACACGGTCTGTGTCGCGTCCTTGTAGAGCGGGCAGGCGCGGCAATGGCCGGCCTCCTCGCGAAGTGCATCGAGAACATTGGCGGCGTGTTTGCGGCTCATCGGGGCCTCCGGCCGCTTCTGGGGCTTGTGCGGATCCGTTGCGGCGTTGGCGATCATGGCGCCGGTCATGCGTTCGGCGTCCTCGATCAGGGGTTTAATGATCGAAGCCTCGGGCAGGTTCCTCCAGTATTTCTTCGGCATCTCCGCCTGCATCGCCTTCACCTTCAACCGCGCCGGATTGAAGATGCTGGCGTAGTAACGCCGCCAGGTTTCCTCCAGCCGGTCTTCGCCCCGTGCTTCGTTCTTGCTCGCGCCCGGCGTGAACGAAAGCGCGTGGCCATCCCAATGCGCGCAGAGATCGGGCGTCAAAATCGACCACGGCATGTCGGCAAAGCGGCGCGCGAAAAACGGCGCGGCGAGCTCGACGATATGATGCTCCGGCTCGAACCAGGCGACGTAATGGGCGGCACGCTCGCGTCCGATTTCGCGAAAACGAACGAAGGCGTGCATCTTGTGCTCGTCGCGATGAACAGCTCTCGCCATGGCCGTGACCAACGCGACGTCGGTATCCATCGCGACTTCGATGAGGTCGTGATTGTCCTTCAATCGCCAGAGCAGGCGATAGAGGATCGCAAAACGCTCGCCGTCGCGGTGCAGGATTGCCGCTTTCGCCAGCTCGATGAATTTTGCTGATACGCTGAAAGTGCCGTCGTTCACCTCGAGAATCGGAGAGGGCGCGGGCGGCGCGAACAGCTCAGCTTCGCCACCCCGCACGGCCCAGGTGACATCGGCGGGCGCCACGTGATGAAGCACGAGCGTGCGAGCAGCTTTGCGCCAGCCGCCGAAATCGGTCTCGGTGTCGAGGACAATGAACTGCATCAGAAGCCAAACCCCAATTGCGTTGCTTTCGGCTTGAACCGTTCGATCAACCGCGCCTCGTCCAGGCGTTGCGAGGAGGGCCGGTGATCGCTGAGGACGATGAACGGCAGCGCCTTGTGCTTGGGCACGTGCAGCCGCGCGAGATCGGACAGGCGGATCGTGGTGGTGCGCCGCGTCGCGATGATGCGCTCGACCGCCCTGGTGCCGAAACCCGGCACGCGCAGCAGCTGCTCGCGGCTGGCGCTGTTGACGTCGAGCGGAAAGCGGTCGCGATGCCGTAGCGCCCAGGCGAGCTTTGGATCGATGTCGAGCGGCAGCATCGCGGTCTCGTCGACGATCTCACCGACGTCGAAGCCGTAGAATCGCATCAGCCAGTCGGCCTGGTAGAGCCGGTGCTCACGCAGCAGCGGCGGCTGGACCAGAGGCAATGCGCGGCTCGCATCGGGGATCGGGCTGAAGGCGGAGTAATAGACGCGCCTGAGCCTGTAGGATCCATAGAGATTGGCGCTGGTGTGGAGGATGGTGTGATCGTTCGCGCCGTCGGCGCCGACGATCATCTGCGTGCTTTGGCCGGCCGGTGCGAAGCGCTGCGGTCTTGTCCTTGTCTTCGCGCGGCGATTTTCCTCGGCTTCGTCGAGCTTCAGCCGCAATCGGCCCATGGTGCGGCGGATCGCACGTACGTCCTTCTCCGGCGCGAATTGCTGCAGGCTTGTCGCCTCGGGCATTTCGATATTGATGGAGAGACGGTCGGCATATTTGCCGGCTTCCGCGATCAGCGCATCGTCGGCTTCCGGAATGGTCTTGAGATGGATGTAGCCGCGGAAGTGATGGTCCTCGCGCAGTTTTCGCGCGACACTGACCACTTGCTCCATGGTGTAGTCGGGGCTGCGGATGATGCCGGAGGAGAGAAACAGGCCCTCGATGTAATTGCGCCGGTAGAAATCGAGCGTCAGCTTGACCACTTCATCGATGGTGAAGCGGGCGCGCGGCACGTTGGAGGAAGCGCGGTTGACGCAATAGAGGCAATCGTAATTGCAGGCATTGGTCAGCAGCACCTTGAGCAGGGAGATGCAGCGTCCATCCGGCGCGTAGGAATGGCAGATGCCCATGCCGGGCGCGGTCGAGCCCATGCCCTTGCCGTCGCTGGAATCCCGCTTCTCGGTGCCGCTGGAGGCGCAGGAGGCATCGTACTTGGCGGCGTCCGCGAGAATTTCCAGCTTGCGTTGTACGTCCATTCCGGAATCCCTTTGATTTGGCTCATGAATTCGATCGAACGCAATTCGATTTGACTCTTCGGCTGCCGTTAGCTTTATATTAGAACATACCATGAACAAATAAGCCAGCCGTTGGTTTCTCTTTTGAGAGCCACCGGCAATCACCTCTGAGGAGCGGCGAGCATGAACGCACGCATGAGCGCGCTTGCGACCTTGCGCAGCCAGATCGAGCGGATCGAGACGGCGGAGGTCGTGCATCATCACGATCGTGTCGCGCTCGGTCACAGCGAGGTCGATCGCGCGCTGAAAGGCGGCCTCGCGCGCGCGGCGGTCCATGAGGTGTTTTGCGAAGGGCGTCAGGGTGCGGCCGCGACCGGTTTTGTCACCGCGCTGGCGGGTCGCGTCACGGTGCAGCGGCCGCTGCTGTGGGTGCGGCAGGATTTTTCGGAACTCGAAACCGGCGCGCTGTCGATGAGCGGGCTCGCCGAGCTCGGGCTCGATCCACGCCGCGTGGTTATGGTGCGCGCGGCCGATGTGGAGAGCGCGCTGCGGACCTCGGCCGATGCGCTCGCCTGCGATGCGCTCGGCGCCGTCGTGCTCGAGCTCTGGGGCGAGACGAGGCAGTTCGATCTCGTCGCGAGCCGCAAGCTGACGCTCGCCGCGCAATCATCCGGCGTTACCGGTTTGTTGCTGCGGATGGCAGCACAACCGTTGCCCTCGACAGCGGAGACGCGATGGATGCTGCGCGCGGCGCATTCGCCGCCGGGATCGGCTTCAATGCCTGCGGCGCCTTGGGACGTCTGGGGGGCGCCGCGCTTCGATGTCGAGCTGTTGCGCAATCGTCATGGCCCGTGTGGCCGGTGGATCATGGAATGGAAGTGTGATGAGTGCCAGTTCAGTGAACCGTCGGCGTATTCTCAGCCTGTGGCTGCCGCGCCTGCCCATCGACCGGATCCAGCGGTTTTTCAGCAGCGCCGGGCTGGGTAAAAATAATAATGGTCCGAGCATCGTTGTCATCAAGGACAACAATGCGCTGGTGATCCACGCACTGGATGAAACCGCCGAGCGCTTCGGGTTGCATATTGGTCAGCCGCTGGCGAATGCCCGGGCGATGTGCCCGGATTTGAAAGTGTTCGACGCCGATGTCGTGGCCGATGCGAAAACGCTCAGCGACATCGCCGATTGGTGCGATCGCTTCACGCCGCTGGTGGCGCTCGATCCGCCGCACGGGTTGTTCCTCGACATCACCGGCTGCGCGCATCTGTTCGGCGGCGAGGCTGCGCTGTTGCAGACGCTGGTCCGGGCGCTCGGCCGACAAGGCTTTGCCGTCAGCGCGGCGATCGCCGGCACCTCGGTCTGCGCGCGCACACTGACGCGGCAGGGCTCCGGGATCATCGTTGCCGACGGTGGGGAAGCGGCGGCAATCGACCGGTTTCCGGTGTCCGCGCTCGGTGCGGAGGAGACGATCACCACCGGCCTACGCCGCGCCGGACTGAAGACCATCGGCGATGTCGCCTCGCGCAACGCCTCCGAGATCACGGCGCGGTTCGGCGCGCGGTTCTCCACGCTGCTCGCGCATGCGCTGGGGCAGGGCGATGCGCCCATTAGTCCGCGCAAGCCGGTGCCTGACTACATCGTCGAAAAGCGTTTTGCCGAGCCGATCGCGACCGACACCATGATCGCGATGACGCTGTCGCGGCTGGCCGATACGTTGATCGCGTCCATGGAGAAACAGGGCAAGGGCGCGCGGCGGCTGGAGGCCGCGTTCTTCCGCACCGACGGTGTGGTGCGTGCGATCATGGTCGAGACCGGACGTCCCGTGACGCGAAGCAAAGTCGTCGATCGTCTGTTCCGCGAACGGCTCGATGCGCTCGCCGATCCGCTCGATCCCGGTTTCGGCTTCGACATGGTGCGGCTGTCGGCGAGCCGCACCGAGATCGTGGTGCAGGAGCAGCGCGATCTCGATGCCCATGTCCACGACAATGACGAACTCGCCGCGCTGATCGACCGCATCGCCGCACGCATCGGCGGAAAGCGCGTCGTCGTGCACCTGCCGCAGGATACCCATATTCCTGAGCGGGCGGTGCTGGCTGCCCCCGCCCAGCATCATCTCGCGGCTGCCATGCAGGCCAAATGGCCAGATCGTGCCGAGGGCGAGCCGCCGCTGCGGCCCCTGCGGCTGTTCGACAAGCCGGAGCCGGTCACCGTACCGTTCGCGACCGTACCCGATGGCCCGCCGCATCAATTCACTTGGCGCCGGGCAAAACATGCGGTGGTACGGGTAGAGGGACCCGAACGCATCGCGATGGAATGGTGGCGCCAGGACGGCAAGCAGCTGACGCGGGATTATTTCCGTATCGAGGATGCCGAGGGCCTGCGCTTCTGGATTTTCCGCGATGGTCTTTACGAAGGGGAGGTGTTCGACGCCGACGGCAAGCCTGCTCCCCCCAACTGGTATGTCCACGGTCTCTTCGCATGAACGCGCCTGCTTATGCCGAGATCGGCATCACCACCAACTTCTCCTTCCTGCGCGGCGGCTCGGATCCGCGCGCCTATGTGCATCAGGCCGCCAAGCTCGGCCTTCCCGTGATCGGCATCGCCGATCACAATACGCTCGCCGGCGTGGTGCGCGCCTGGAAGGAGCTCGACAATGACAAGGTGCTGCATAAGCCCAAATTGTTGGTCGGTGCGCGCATCGTCTTCATCGACGGCACGCCCGACATTTTCGTCTATCCGCGCGACCGCGCCGCCTATGGCCGGCTCTGCCAGCTTCTCACCAGAGGCAAACGCGGCGACGACATCACGCGGATCGAGAAGGGCGAGTGCCGTCTCTCCTTCGCCGATCTGCTGGAGTTTTCGGAAGGTCAGCTCCTGATCCTGACGCTGCCGCATCGCTTCGAGCCGGCACAAGCGTTGGATATTCTTGCAAGGTTGAAAGCAAGCCGCGCCGAGGGTGTATGGCTGGCGGCGAGCCTGACTTATCGCGGCGACGACCGGCGCCGTCTGGCGCGGCTGGACGATCTCGCCGAAAAGGCAAAAGTGCCGCTGCTTGCGACCAACGAGGTGCTCTATCACGATCCCGGCCGTCGTCCGCTTCAGGATGTGCTCACCTGTATCAGGGAAAAGACCACGATCGAGGCGGCCGGACGAAGGCTGCAAGCCAATGCCGAGCGTTTTCTGAAGACGCCCCGCGAGATGGCGCGGCTGTTCCGCGATGCCCCCGACGCGATCGCGGAGACCATGCGCTTTGCGGACAGGATCGACTTCACGCTCGACCAGCTCAAATACCAATATCCTGATGAGCCGGTGCCGCCGGGCAAGACCGCGCAGGGACATCTGGAGGACCTGACCTGGGCCGGCGTCGACAAATATTTCGGCGGTATCGAGAACATTGACGCGAAGCTGCGCGCGACGCTGAAGAAAGAGCTCGCGCTGATATCAGAGCTGAAATACGCGCATTACTTCCTCACCGTGCACGACATCGTCCACTACGCGCGCAGCCAGAACATTCTGTGCCAGGGACGGGGTTCTGCGGCGAATTCGGCCGTGTGCTACGTGCTCGGCATCACCTCGGTCGATCCGACCAAGGTCGATCTGCTGTTCGAGCGCTTCATCTCCAAGGAACGGCTGGAGCCGCCCGACATCGACGTCGATTTCGAGCATTCGCGGCGCGAGGAGGTGATGCAATATGTCTATCGCCGCTACGGCCGCCACCGCGCCGCCATCATCGCGACCGTCATCCATTATCGTCCGCGCAGCGCCATCCGGGATGTCGGCAAGGCGCTGGGCCTGACCGAGGACGTCACCGCGGCGCTCGCCGACACCGTATGGGGCAGCTGGGGCAAGGGCCTCAATGACATGCAGGTCCGGCAGGCCGGGCTCGATCCGCAAAATCCCATGATCAACCTCGCAGTCGAGCTGGCGACCGAGCTGATCGAATTCCCGCGCCATCTCTCCCAGCATGTCGGCGGCTATGTGCTGACGCAGGACCGGCTCGACACCTATGTGCCGATCGGCAACGCTGCGATGAACGACCGCACCTTCATCGAATGGGACAAGGATGACGTCGACGCGCTGAATATGATGAAGGTCGACGTGCTTGCGCTGGGCATGCTGACCTGCATCAGGAAGTGTTTTGATTTGATCGATCATCACAAGGGTAAACGATGGGTTCTGGCGAGCGTCCCGCAGGACGATCCGAAGGTTTACGACATGCTGTGTGCCGGCGAGTCGCTCGGCGTATTCCAGGTCGAGAGCCGCGCGCAAATGAACATGCTGCCGCGGCTGAAACCGCGAACCTTCTATGATCTCGTTATCGAGGTCGCGATCGTGCGCCCGGGACCGATCCAGGGCGATATGGTGCATCCCTATCTGCGGCGGCGGAACGGCCTGGAGAAGGTGACCTATCCTTCGCCATCGCCCGAGCATGGTCCCGCGGACGAGCTCTACAAGGTGCTGCACAAGACCAAGGGCGTGCCCCTGTTCCAGGAGCAGGCGATGCGCATCGCGATTGAGGCGGCGAAATTCACGCCCGAAGAAGCCAACGGGCTGCGCCGCTCGATGGCGACCTTTCGCAATGTCGGCACCATCGGCCAGTACGAAGAGAAGCTGATCGGCAACATGGTCGCGCGCGGCTATGAGGCCAATTTCGCCAGAAGCTGCTTCGACCAGATCAAGGGTTTTGGCTCATATGGCTTCCCGGAGAGCCATGCCGCGAGCTTTGCCCAGCTCGTCTATATTTCGTCATGGCTGAAATATCATCACCCTGATGCCTTCTGCTGCGGTCTCCTGAATTCGCAGCCGATGGGCTTCTACGCCCCGGCGCAGATCGTCGGTGACGCCCGCAAGAACGGCGTCGAGGTGCGCGACATCGACGTGTCCTACAGCTTTGCACAGAACACGCTGGAAAACACTGACGACAGATATTGTGCCGTTCGCCTGGGTTTTCGCCAGATCGACGGCTTTCACTGGCTAGATCCGGATGAGGAGTTTCTCAAAAGAGAGCAGGCGAAGCAGCAGGGCAAAGTCTATGTCACTCAGGAGGACTGGGCCGATCGCATCATCGCCGCCCGCAATCGTTGCCCCTTCACCTCGCTCGAAGACTTCGCCCGCGATACCGGCCTGCCCAAGCGCGCGCTGATCCTGCTGGCGGATGCCGATGCGTTCCGCTCGCTCGGGCTCGACCGCCGCGAGGCGCTGTGGCAGGTGCGGCGGCTGCCCGACGACGTGGCGCTGCCGCTGTTCGAGGCTGCGACTGCGCGCGAGCAGCCGGACGAGCAGGCCAAGCCGCTCCCGGTGATGCCACGTCCCGAACAGGTCGTTGCCGACTACCAGACCATCCGGCTGTCGCTCAAAGGCCATCCGATGGAATTTTTGCGCGAGGCGTTTACGCGCGAGCGCATCGTTGCCTGCAAGGAGATCAGTCACGAGAACGAGCGGCGTCGCGTCCGCTGCGCCGGCGTGGTGCTGGTGCGTCAGCGGCCGGGCAGCGCCAGCGGCGTCGTGTTCATGACGCTGGAGGACGAAACCGGCATCGCCAACGTCGTGGTGTGGCCCAAGGTCATGGAGCAGTACCGGAAGGAAGTGATGGGTGCGCGCCTCATCGAGGTTCAGGGCTATATCCAGAGCAGCCCAGAGAAGGTAACCCATCTGATCGCGCAACGCATGATCGACCGCTCGCACGATCTGGTCGGCCTTGCCGACGATGCCCTGAGCCGCAAGCATCCGCTGCCCGCAGGCGCCACCGTGGTCGAACCACTCAACGAGGACCCGCGCGCGCTCACGGACATGCCGGCGCAAAAAATCCGCCATCCCCGCAACGTCCGCATCCTGCCCCCGTCGCGGGATTTTCATTGAGGTGTGGCACGGGATGCCGCCACTCCGTCGTCATGCCCGGGCTTGTCCCGGGCATCCACGTCCTTCAGCGTGTGTGGTGGCGCCTGGATGGCCGGACAAGCCCGGCCATGACGGCGGAGCGGGGCTTCAGAAATTCACCCGGTTCGAGATCGCCCCGTCCACGACAAGATTGGCGCCCGTGGTGAACGCCGACACCGGGCTTGCCAGAAACACCGCCGCGCTCGCGATCTCCTGCGGCGTCGCCATGCGCCCCGTCGGATTTCGCTTCATCGCGTCATTGTAACGCTCGGGCATGTTCTGCTCGATCATGTTCCAGACGCCGCCCTTGAAGTAGACGGTGCCGGGCGAGACGACATTCACGCGGATCTTCTTCCTGGCATATTGCCGCGCCAGTCCCTTGGCCATGTGGATCAGCGCCGCCTTGATCGGGCCGTAGGAGCTGGCGAGATCGGCCTGCGCCGCCGAGATCGAGGAGATGATGACGAAGGCGGCATCGCCGCTCTTCTCGCCGCTGGCCTCGAGGAACGGCCGCGCCGCGTCGAATGCATGTACGGCGCCGAGCACGTCGAGCCGGAAATTCTGCTCCCACGATGCGGCATCGTGGCCTTGCGCCATGGCACCGGCATTGGCGAACAGCAGGTCGATGCCGCCGAGCTCCCTGGCCGCGCCCTCGACCCATGCCTTCAGCGCCGCGCCGTCGGTGACGTCAACGGGGCCGCCGGTGGCGTTGATGCCGCTCGCCTTTAATTCGGCAACGGTGGCCGCGACCTGCTCTGCATTGCGCGCACACACCGCGATATTGCTGCCTTCCGCGGCCAGCGTTGCCGCAATCGCTCGCCCGATGCCACGCGTGCCGCCGAGCACGATGGCGCTCTTTCCGTTGAGACCGAGATCCATTGGTTGGTTTTCCTTTTGATGATCGCTGCGGGAGTGTAGCTGCGTAACGACCGTCATCGCAAATGCAGCTGCAAGACCGTCACCCTGAGGCGCCGGAGCGTAGCGCAGGCCTCGAAGGGGGCGACAGCCCGGCTGCCACCTCGGCCGTTCATCCTTCGAGGCTCGACTTGCGATGCGTGGCATCGCAAGCCTCGCACCTCTGGATGACGGGACTCGCAGAAGACTCGGAGCAATTTCCAACCTTACTCCGGCGCAGCCCCCACCGGAGGGCCGCCGGGCGGGCGATGCAGGAAGGTCAGCGAGGCATAGGCGCCGACCCAGGAGCCGATCGCCGCAAAGGCGACATAGACGGCGTTCTCGGTGTAGCTGATCACGGCATAAGAGGAGAGCAGATACCAGATCGCGCTCCAGCTTGCGGCCGGTACGCGCTTGCGCGCGACCACGGCTGACGTAAACATCACATAGACAGCGTCGGTCGCCGCTGTTGCGACGAACACGGCGCCGGCGGTGAGGGGGGCGATGGCAGCCATTGCAATCCTTTCCGTGCTCATGGGATGGTCGCAACAAAGCTACAGCATGATCCGGAAATGTGCGCAGCGGTTTTCCGAAAAGATCATGCTCGCATGACACACAGAGGCACCAATGCAAAGCCCCACCGACATCCTCCGCGACATCTGGACCTCCGCTGGCGGCCACACGGCCGCGCTCGACGGCGTGCATCTCACGGGCGAGGAGCCGCAGATCCCGTCCTCGTTCCGTGTCGCCGTCGCGGGCCAAGCGACAATCGGCGCCTCAGGCCTTGCTGCCGCAGAGATCTGGCGGCTGCGCAGTGGAGAGGCGCAGGACGTGACGGTCGATATGCGCCACGCGGTCGTCGAATGCCGCTCGGAACGTTATCTTCGGCTCGACGACAAGCCGCCGCCACCCGCCTGGGACGCCATCGCCGGCGTCTACAGGACCGGCGACGGCCGCTTCGTTCGCTGCCATACCAATTTCCCGCATCACCGCGACGCCGTCTGCAACGTGCTCGGCTGCGTGCCCGAGCGCGACAAGGTGCAGGCCGCGCTGATGCAATGGAACGGTGAGGATTTTGAAAGCGCGGCCTATGCCGCCGGCGGCGTCGTCGCGCTGATGCGCTCCTGCGACGAATGGTCGGCGCTGCCGCAGGCACGTGCACTTGCCGAGCTGCCGCTGGTCTCGATCGAGAAGATCGGCGATGCGCCGATCAAACCCTGGCCTGAAGGCGATCGTCCGCTCGCGGGCCTGCGCGTGCTCGATCTCTCCCGCGTCATCGCAGGTCCCGTCGCCGGCCGCACGCTCGCTGCCCACGGCGCCGACGTGCTGCTGGTCTCCGGGCCGGACCTGCCGGCGATTCCCTGGCTGACCATCGACACCGGTCGCGGCAAGCTCACCACCTTCATCGAGCTGAAGAGCGAGGCGGGCAGGGCGCAAATGCGTGAATTGCTGAAGGGCACCGACATTTTCTCGCAAGGCTATCGGCCGCGCGCACTCGCTCACCTCGGCTTCTCGCCGGACGAGGCTGCGGAAATCAATCCCGGCATCGTCTACGTCACCCTGTCCGCCTATGGCCATGCCGGTCCCTGGGCCGAGCGGCGCGGGTTCGATTCGCTGGTGCAGACCACGACGGGCTTCAACCATGCGGAAGGAAAAGCAGCCGGTATCCATGGTCCCAAGGAATTGCCGGCGCAGATGCTCGACCACGCCACCGGCTATCTGATGGCGTTCGGCGCGATGATGGCCAAGGCGCGCCAGGCCCGCGAAGGCGGCAGCTGGCACGTGCGTGTCTCGCTGGCGCAGACCGGACGTTGGCTGTGGAATCTCGGCCGGCTCGAGGGCGGTCTCAGCACCCCGGATCTTACGGGTGAGGCCGTACATACTGCGTTCATGGAAACCATGTCATCTGGCTTCGGCACGTTGAGGGCGGTGCGCCATTCGGCCGTGTTGTCGAGGACGCCGGCGCAATGGAGCCGTCCGGCGATGCCGCTCGGCAGCCACCCGGCGCAATGGCCGGCGCGAAGCTGACGTGAAGCTGACATGTCGCAAAATTTTAACGCAAACCGAAGGACGGCCAGCGTTTTTTAGGTTGTCTGAAATCTCAATTCGGCACTATTAGCGCGACCGATGAGGCAGTCGTCTGCCGAGTTCGTCGCAGACACGACCGGGCCCCATGGTAGCTGAAAAGACCAAGCGATTGCAGTTGCTTACAAAACGACGGGTGATCGCATCCGTAGTTTTACTGGCGCTTGCCGGGGCTGGTGCGTACGGCTTCCTCTCTGCCGGCGCCAAGGACAAGAAGAACTCCGAAGTCTCCAGCCAGTCGCGCAAAAACGCCCAGAATTTCAAGCCGACGCCGTCCGAATGGGCGACGCTGACGATCGAGCCGGTCAACGCCAAGACCTTCCGCGCGGAATACGTCACAGAGGGCAAGGTCGCAGTCGATGAGGACCGCTCGACACCGGTGTTCTCGCCCTATGCGGGCCGGGTGACAAAGCTGCTGGCCAAGCCGGGCGAGACCGTGACCCAGGGACAACCGCTGTTCACGATCGAGGCCGCCGACACCGTGCAGGCCCAGAACGATTTCATCGCGGCGATGACATCGCAGAACAAGGCAAAGTCGGCACTCGAGCTTGCCGACATCCAGTACAAGCGCGCCAAGGATCTCTATGAAGGCCGCGCCATCCCGCTCAAGGATTATCAGCAGGCGGAAGCGACCCAGGTTCAGGCGCAGAACGACATGCGCTCCGCGGTGACCGCGCTGGAGGCCGCCAACAACAAGCTGCGTATCCTCGGTTTCACCGACGCGACGATCAAGGCGTTCCAGGACAAGGGCACCATCAACCCTGAAATCACGATCTATGCGCCGCTCTCGGGCACGGTCGTGCAGCGCAAGATCGGCCCGGGGCAATATGTCAGCGCCGGCGCCAGCGATCCCGTCTTCGTGATCGGCGATCTTTCCACGGTCTGGCTCACCGCCTTCGTGCGCGAGAGCGACGCTGCGCAAGTCAGCGTCGGGCAAGACATCTCCATCAACGTGATGGCGCTGCCGGGCCGCCCGCTGACGGCCAAGATCAACTACGTCGCCGCCGCGATCGATCCGAACACCCGCCGCCTGCTGGTTCGCGCCACCATCGACAACAAGGACGGCCTGCTCAAGCCGGAAATGTTCGCCAACGTCACGATCTATTCGGCCGGCGATCGCGCGGCGCCTGCAGTGCCGAAGCAGGCGCTGATCTATGAAGGCGACCAGGTCCGCATCTGGGTCGCGCGTGAGGACAAGTCGGTCGAGCTCCGCCAGATCAAGATCGGCCTCATCAACGGCAACCTCGTCGAGGTCACCAGCAACCTGAAGCCCGGCGAACAGATCGTCGTCAAAGGCAGCCTGTTCATCGACCGCGCGGCGTCCGGTAGCTGATCGACGCCCCGAGAAAACTGCGAAAACCTGAATGGACCGTCTCGTCGCCCTAGCCGTCAACCGGCGCTTCCTGATGGTCGGCATGTTCGTCGCCGTGTTCATCGGCGGCCTGATCGCGTTCAACCAGCTCAACATCGAGGCCTATCCCGACCCGACCCCTCCGATGGTCGACATCGTCACCCAGAGCCCGGGCCTCTCGGCGGAAGAGATCGAGCGCTACATCACGATCCCGATCGAGACCCAGGTCGCGGGCCTGAAGAACCTGACGACCATCCGAACCATCTCGCTCTACGGCCTCTCCGACGTCAAACTGCAGTTTTCCTTCGCCTACACCTATGAAGAGGCGCTGCAGCAGGTCTTGAACCGCCTGGCGCAGCTCGCCCCGCTGCCGGGCAACGTGCAGCCGCAGATCTCGCCGCTGAGCCCGATCGGCGAAATCTTCCGCTATCGCCTGGTCGGCCCGCCGAACTACAGCGTGCTCGACCTCAAGACCATCCAGGACTGGATACTGCAGCGCCGCTTCCGCTCCGTGCCCGGCGTGATCGACGTCACCGGGTGGGGCGGCAAGAGCAAGACCTATGAGATCCAGGTCGACAACAACAAGCTGGTCGCCAACGGCCTGACGCTGCCGCAGCTGCTGCAGGCGGTCAGCAACTCCAACGTCAATGTCGGCGGCAACACCGTCGATATCGGCCAGCAATCGGCCGTGGTGCGCGGCGTCGGCCTGATCCGCTCGATCGACGACCTCGCCAACACCATGGTTGCCCAGACCAACGGCAATCCCGTGCTGGTGAAGGACGTCGCCACCGTCACCGTCGGCCAGAAACCGCGACTTGGCATCGCTGGCCTCGACGATTCCGACGACATCGTGCAAGGCATCGTGCTGATGCGCCGCGGCGAGCAGAGCACGCCGACCATCAATCGCGTCGAGCAGCTCGTGAATCAGATCAACGGCTCGACCATCCTGCCGCCGGGCGTGCGCATCGAGCGCATCTATGACCGCAAGGACCTGATCGACCTCACCACCCACACCGTTCTGCACAACATGGTGGTGGGCATCCTGCTGATCGTGCTGCTGCAGTGGATATTCCTCGGCGATCTCCGCAGCGCGCTGATCGTCGGCGCCACGATTCCGTTCGCGTTGTTCTTCGCGGTGATCATTCTGGTGCTGCGCGGGGAATCGGCGAACCTGCTCTCGGTCGGCGCCATCGATTTCGGCCTGATCGTGGATGCCACCGTCATCATGGTGGAGGCGATCTTCCGCCGCCTGACGCAGACCACCCCGCCTTCGGAATCCGAGCACATGTCGCAAGAGACGCTGTTCGGCATGAAAAGTCACGCCATCCTCAGCGCCGCGGCCGACGTCTCGCGCTCGATCTTCTTCGCCGCCGCGATCATCATCGCGGCCTTCCTGCCGCTGTTCACGCTCTCGGGCGTCGAGGGCAACATCTTCGGACCGATGGCGCGCACCTATGCCTATGCGCTCGCCGGCGGCCTGCTTGCGACCTTCACCGTGACGCCGGCGCTATCGGCGATCATCCTGCCGGCGCATGTCGAGGAGACCGAGACCAGGGTGATGCAGGTCCTGCACCGGCTCTACATGCCGTTGCTGAACTGGGCCGTCGCCAACCGCACCATCGTGCTCGGCGGTGCCGTCGGCCTCGTGGTGATGACGATCCTCTTCGGGCGGCTGCTCGGCCTCGAATTCCTGCCCAAGCTCGAAGAGGGCAACCTCTGGATCCGCGCCACGCTGCCGCCGACCATTTCGCTCGAGGAGGGCAACACCTACGTCAACGAGATGCGCAAGCTGATCCGCGCCCGGCCCGAGGTCGAGTCCGTGGTGTCGCAGCACGGCCGCCCCGACGACGGCACCGACGCCGCCGGCTTCTTCAACGCTGAATTCTTCGCGCCGCTGAAGCCCGCGAGCGAGTGGCCCGGCACGCATGACAAGGAAGAGCTGACCGCGGAGCTGTTGAAGCAGCTCGACGATCGCTTCCCCGGCGTCGAGTTCAACTTCTCGCAATATCTCCAGGACAACGTCTCGGAGGCCGTCTCCGGCGTGAAGGGCGAAAACTCGATCAAGCTGTTCGGCAGCGACCTTCAGGCGCTGACCGACACCGCCAACAAGATCAAATCGGTGCTGGCGACGGTGCAGGGCATCACCGACCTCGCGGTGTTCACCTCGCTCGGTCAGCCGACCGTGCAAATCGACATCGACCGCGCCAAGGCCGCGCGCTATGGCCTGGCGCCCGGCGACATCAACGCCACCATCAAGGTCGCGATCGGCGGCGACACCGCCGGCGATCTCTACGAGCCGGGCAGCGATCGCCACTTCCCGATCATCGTTCGCCTTGCGCCGGAATATCGCCGCAGTGCGGAGGCGATCCAGAATATCAGGATCGGGGCGCCCGGGCCGAACGGCTCGATCACCCAGATTCCCCTCAGCGAGGTCGCTACGATCAACCTGGTCTCCGGCGCCGCCTACATCTATCGCGAGCAGCAGGAACGCTATTTGCCGATCAAGTTCTCGGTGCGTGAGCGCGATCTCGGCAGCGCGATCCGCGAAGCGCAGCAGAAGATCGCCGATCAGGTGCAGCTGCCGCCCGGCTCGCACATGGAATGGGTCGGCGAGTTCGGAAATCTCCAGGATGCGATCCGGCGCTTGTCGATCGTGGTGCCGATCTCGCTGGCGCTGATCGCCGTCCTGCTCTGGTTCAATTTCGGCTCGATGACTGACACGCTGCTCGCCATGAGCGTGATCCCGATGGCGATCTTCGGCGGCGTGCTCGGCCTGCTGATCACCGGCACCGCTTTCAGCGTCTCGGCGGCGATCGGGTTCATTGCGCTGTTCGGTATCGCCGTGATGGACGGCATCATCATCCTGTCGCAGTTCAACCAGCTGATTGATGAAGGCATGGACCGCCTGGGCGCGGTGATCCGTACCGGCGAATTGCAGCTCAGGCCGGTGCTGATGACCTGCGTCGTTGCCGGCGTCGGCCTGCTGCCGGCCGCGCTGTCGGGAGGTATCGGCTCGCAGGTGCAAAAGCCGCTCGCGGTCGTGGTCGTCACCGGCATGATGCTGGCGCCGCTCGTGATCCTGGTGACCTTGCCGGTGCTGATCTCGTTCTTCTCCCGCCGCGCGCGCTGACGCCGCCCTCAAAATCCGTAGAGCCGCGCCGGATTGTCGACCAGGATCTTCTTGCGCACATCGGCATCCGGTGCCCACACCGGAAGCTGGTTGAGCAGGCGGCCGTCGTCGATCTGGTGGAACGGCGCGATGTCCGTGGCCTTGCGGCCTTCGACCTGCGCCGAATCCGGATGCGGCCAGTCGGTGCCCCAGACGATGCGGTCCGGATTCGCAGCGATCAATGCGCGCGCATACGGCGCCATGTCCTGATAGTCGGGCGCGAGATGTGAGGAGCGATAGGCGCCGGAGATCTTCACATAGGCCTTGCCGGATTTGACGAGCGCGATGAGGTCGGCAAAGCCGGGCTGCGCGAGTCCGTGCGCAGCCTCGAGCCCACCAAAGTGGTCGAACACAGCGTGCACCGGTGAGGCCAGCACGAGATCCTTGATCGCCGAGATCATCGCCGGCGTGGTGTACAGCTGCACATGCCAGCCGCGGGCCGTCATGCGCTCGACCGCAGCGGTGAAGCGGGCGCGGCCGACATCGTGATTGTTGATGCCGTCGGTCGCCAGATTGATGCGGATGCCGCGAAAGCCGTCCGCATGCATCGCGTCGAGCTGGGCTTCCGTGGTGTTGTCGTCGATCACGGCCACGCCGCGCGCGGTGGCGCCGCGGGCCTTGATGCCGAACAGGCTGGCGGAATTGTCGGTTCCGTAGACGCTCGGCGTGACGATCACCACGCGCTCGATATGCAGCGCCTTGTGCAGCGCCGCCATCTCTTCCGGACTCGCAGGTCCCGGCGTATAGACGCGCCCCGCGAAGAACGGAAACTGTTCGACATCGCCATGGATGTGCGTATGGCAATCGCAGGCATGCGCAGGCATGTCGAAATCGACCGGCGTCGCGGGTTGCGCGGCTCGCGCGTAGATCTTGTCGGTCATGGCTGCTCCGGCGTTGCGACAGGCGCCGAAAGATAGCATATCAGCCTGGCCGTCCCGCCACGTCACTGCATAGCTGCTCGACCAGCTCCGCAACCGGCCGCGAACCGTCGACGCGGACGACCGGACGGGGCAGACCCGCAAGCCAGGCCTCATGCTTTGCGAGACTGCGGCCCTCGCGATCACCGGCTTCGTAGTGGCAGGCCCATTCGACGAAGTCTCCTCGCTCGACCCGAGGATTCGAAATTACTGCCCCGACGGCGTGCGCAGGCCGTGCCAGGCGTCGCGGACCTGATGGTAGTGCACCTCGGGCAAATAGTCCGGCGTGTTCAGGCTCAGCGTCTTGACGTCGAGATGGCCGACGGCGCTGAGCAGCGTGTAGGAGGCGATGACGCGGTCGCGCAGTGCGCCGATCAGGCGAGCCTTGGCCTGGATCAGGTCAGCCTGCGAGTTCAGCACGTCCACCGTGGTACGCTGTCCACCGGCGGCCTCGCGCTGCACGCCCTGGAGCGCAACCGTTGCGGCCTTCACCTCGGACTCCGAGGCGGACACCGCGATCTTGGCGCCCTCATTGGCGACCCATGCGCTGACAGCCGCGGTGCGCGCCTGGTTGCGCACCTGGTCGAGCACCAGGCGGCTCTGCGCCGTCACCTCCTTGGCCTGTCGCGTCTGTGAAGCGGCCTGGCCACCGTCATAGATGGGCGCGGTGACGTTGGCGACGATCGAGGCCTGGTCGGTGCCGAAGGTGCCGAGCGTCTGGTCGCTGTCGCGGCTGCGGCTGACGCTGCCCTGGAGGCTGGCGCTGGGCAGCAGCGCGCCTTCGGCCACGCGGATGTTGGTCGAGGCGACGTCGACGTCGAAGCTAGCCGCCATCACCGCCGGATGTTCGTGGATCGCCATCGCGATCGAATCCTCGCGGCTCTTCGGCAGATAGCGATCGACAACCTCGGCGGGCCGAAGTGCGGAGGGCGCATTGCCGATCACCTGCGAATAAGTCGCCTGGCTCACCGCGAGCGCGACCTCGGCGGCGTTCAGATCGGAAAGGCCTCGATTGAGGCGGGCCTCGGCCTGCGCGGTATCGGTCGGGGTGACGTCGCCGGCGTTGAGGCGGCGCTGGGTGATGGACAGCGTCTCGCGCAGGAAGGCGACGTTGGAGCGTTGCGCTTCAACCAGCGACTGGTTCGCCAACACGTTGGTGTAGGCGGTCACCGCGTCGAGCAGCACGCCCTGACCGACATTGCGCAGGGCTTCGCGGCCGGACTGCACCTGGAGTTCGGCAACCCGCACGCTGTTGGCGGTCCGGAAGCCGTTGAACAGCGTCTGCGACACCGTGACCCCGATGGTCCAGGGCTTCAGAGTTGCTGTCTGGATGGTGTTGTCAGGAAGCAGGTTGCGCACCGCCTGCAGGCCGGCGCTGAGGCTAGCCACGATCTGCGGCCGATAACCGGCCAGCGCCTGGGGCACGTTCTCGTCGGTGGCGCGCTGCCTTGCGCGCTCGGCATTGAGCTGTGGATTGGTCTGGTAGGCCTTGACCAGCGCTTCCGGCAGGGCCTCCGCACGGGCCGTCGCGGGCAGGCAGCAGAGCGCCAATGTCGTCCATGCCGCCAGGACAGGACCCACGCCCGATCGATGCCGCGTCATCACGCGACCAGCTCTGGCGGCACGCCCAATCATGTAATCCTGCAAAACCCCGGCTGTCCGCCCCCGCCGACGGCGGCTCTCTTAACTGTTTACCCAGCGGCGGTCCCGCAGGCAAACTGCCGCGGGGAAAACCTCCATGTATTCCGTGCTTGTTGCAGGTGCGTCACACACCCAACCCAGCCCAAATGCGCTATAGGGTCCCACAGTCCAATTCTGTCAGGTGCCTGTCATGCGGTCCGGACGCCACGGATGACGCCGACGTTCTTCTCCGATCCCGATGCGCTCGCCGAGGAGATCATTCGCGACGTCGGAACCGATCTGGTGGTCGGACTGCCGCTTGGCCTCGGCAAGGCCAATCATGTGGTCAACGCGCTCTATGCGCGAGCCTGCGCCGACTCTGACATCAAGCTGACATTGCTGTCGGCGCTGACACTGGAGAAACCAAGGCCGAAGGCCCTGATCGAACAGCGGTTCATCATGCCCGTGATCGACCGCCTGTTCGGCTCGTATCCCGATCTGGCCTATGCCGATGCGCTGCGCGAAAATCGGCTGCCGCCCAATATCAACGTCGTCGAATTCTTCTTTCTCGCCGGGCGCTGGCTGCACGTGCCGATCGCGCAGCAGAACTACATCTCGGCCAATTATACCCATGCGGCGGGCTATCTGCTGGCGCGCGGGATGAACGTGGTGACACAGTTGGTGGCCAAGCGCATCATCGACGGCGTGCCGCGCTACAGCCTGTCCTGCAACACCGACACGACGCTGGATGTGCTGCGCGAGCGCCGTGCCGGACGCGCGGCGTTCAAGCTGATCGCGCAGGTGAATTCCGAACTGCCGTTCATGCCGGGCGAGGGCGATCTCGCGGCCGACGAGTTCAGCGCCGTGCTGGACAGCGCAGCGACCGACTTTCCGCTGTTCGCGCCGCCCTCGGCGCCGATCTCGGATACCAAATATGCCGTTGGCCTCAACGCGGCGGCCCTCGTGCGTGACGGCGGCACGTTGCAGATCGGCATCGGGCAGGTCGGCGATGCGGTGGCGCAGGGCCTGATCCTGCGCCATCGCAACAGCACGGCGTTTCGCGAGATTGTCGCTCGGTTGTCTCCAACGCGACCAGCCGTCGCGCAGGAAGCCGGTGCTTTCGAGGCCGGCCTTTACGGCGTCAGCGAGATGGTCACGGAGGCGTTCATCGGCCTGATCGACGCCGGCATTCTCAAGCGCGCCATCGACGGCGTGGTGTTGCACGGCGCCTTCTTTCTCGGCCCCAAATCGTTCTATCGCGCGCTGCGCGAGATGCCGCCGGACCGGATCGCGGGGATCCGGATGATGCCTGTGTCGTTCACGAACGAGATCTACGGCGCGGAGGATGAGAAGCGGCGCGCCCGCGTCGATGCACGCTTCATCAATGTCACCATGATGGCGACGCTCCTGGGCGCGGCTGTGTCGGACGGGCTTGACGACGGGCAGGTCGTGAGCGGTGTCGGCGGCCAGTACAATTTCGTGGCGCAGGCCTTTGCGCTTCGTGGGGCGCGATCGGTCCTGACCTTCGAAGCGACCCGGCAGACCGGCGGCGCGCCGCAATCCAATATCCTCTGGCATTACGGACACGAGACGATTCCGCGGCATCTGCGCGACGTCTTCGTCACCGAGTACGGCGTTGCCGATCTCAGGGGAAAATCGGACGCCGACGTGATCGCGGCCATGCTGGGGATTGCTGACTCGCGCTTCCAGGACGAGTTGGTGCGGATGGCTAAGGACGCCGGCAAATTGCCGCGCGGCTACGAGATCCCTGCGGCCCGGCGCGAAAATCATCCTGAGCGGATCGCGGCAGCGCTCAAGCCCGCACGCGAGGCCGGGCTGCTGCCGTCATTTCCGTTCGGCTCTGATTTCACCGAGGTGGAGCAGCGCCTCATTCCGGCGCTGGAGATACTGCAAAACGCGCAACATTCATCGCGTGCGCTGGCGAGCCTGCTGTGGCTGGGGGTGATGCGAAAGCCTGATACGGCCGATCAGGCCTGTCTCGCACGCCTCGGCCTCGATCGCCCCAAAACCTGGCCGGAGCGCTTCTATCGCGCGCTGGTCAGCGCGGCCCTCGAGCAGAGCCGCGCCTGATCTCGGTGTCGTCCCGGCCTTCGGCGCGACGACGGAGCTATCGGTTCTTGTTCACCGGCTTGCGCTTCTCGATGAACGCGGCCATGCCCTCGGAGCGGTCTTCCAGCGCGAAGGTCGCGTGGAATAGATTGCGCTCCACGCTCATGCCTTCGGCCAGCGTGGTCTCGAAGGCGCGGTTGACTGCTTCCTTGGCCATCGCCACCGCGGGCCGTGACATCGCCGCGATCTTCTCCGCGGCCGCCATGGTTTCGTCCATCAGCCTGTCGGCGGGTACGATGCGGCTGACGAGGCCCGAGCGCTCGGCTTCCGCCGCATCCATCATGCGACCGGTGAGGCAGAGATCCATCGCCTTGGATTTGCCGATCGCGCGGGTCAGGCGCTGGGTGCCGCCGATGCCGGGGATGGTACCGAGCGTGATCTCGGGCTGGCCGAACTTGGCGGTATCGGCGGCGATGATGAAATCACACATCATGGCGAGCTCGCAGCCGCCGCCGAGCGCGTAGCCCGCGACCGCCGCGATGGTCGGCTTCCGGCAGCGCGCGATGCGGTCGCCGCCGATCGCGGCGAAATCCTCGGAGAACATGTCGATGAAGCTCTTCGGCTGCATCTCCTTGATGTCGGCACCGGCGGCAAAGGCCTTTTCGCTGCCGGTCACGACGATGCAGCCGATCGCGTCATCGGCTTCGAGATCGTCGACGGCCGCGGCAATCTCGCGAAAGACGCCGAACGAGAGCGCGTTGAGCATCTTCGGCCGGTTCAGCTTGATGAGGCCGACCGCGCCCTGGCTTTCGACGATGATGTGTTCGAACGTGCTCATGCTCCACCCACGCGTTTGATTGGGCGGGCAATGTGCCCGCTGGCGCGGATGCCTTCAAGGGGCTGGAACGCGCGAGGTGAGCGCGTCCCGAGGACTCAGGCCATGAACATGCGCGCGGCGGAGGCCAGCGTCAGCAGCGTGCCGACGCCGATGAAGATCTTGCCGATCAGGGAGCTCTGATCCCAGGCCGAGCTCGGCTGGCTGCTCGCCATCACTGGCGCCGGGCGCGGCTGTGCGTCGGTTGCTGCGATCACCGTCTTTTGCGCCCCCGGGTTGTCCTGTTGCAGGGCTCGGTCGAGGTCGTTGAGCTGATCGGCGGCCACGACCTGGTTCTCGGCGCCAGCCGCAGCGGGACTATCGGCCGCCGCCTGCATATCGTCGTTGGCGCGGCCAGTCATCGCCGACGCCGCGGCCGCAGGCGTCGTGTCGGCCGCGGCGACCTGCGCGTTGGCATTGGCAACTTCGGGCGGCATCTGGTTCGACGGCGGGGCGTCGGTGGCGGCCTTGTTGTCTGCCTGTTTGTCTGTCTTGGCCTCGTCCGCAGGGGGCGTCGCGTCCGCGTTGTTGGTCTTGTCGTCGGATTTCTGCGCCGTCTTGCTGTCGGTGTGGCGGCGAGAGGCGTGGTGCCGGTGCTTGCTTGGCTTGGCCGCATCGGTCTGTTTGCTCGCCCCTTCCGGCTTTGAGCCTGTGGCAGAACTCGGCGCGGCCTGCACTGCCGCTCCGAACAGCAGCAATAGTCCGGCCAAAACGATCCATGCCGCGCGCCCGCTGGCTTTCATCATGTTGACGATCTCCCCAATTCGCCCGTCCCGGTACCGAACAGAGACCCCGCTGCATGACGACAGCGGGGCAAAATATGGGAATCTTCGGGCCACACCGGGCAAATCCGGGGCAAACCGGCCGGCCGCGGCGGCCTGCCGGATGCGGGAGGCTTCGATCGGTGTTATGAGCCCTGACGCAGCTTCTGCGGCTGCTTCGGGGCAGGATCCGGCTATGATCACGACTTCGTGATCGTGCGAGCCGGGGCGTAACAAATTGAAAAAGCGGCCGAATTGCAATGATGAGGGGCGCGAGTGCGCGGACGTGAGGACGAATGGACCGGCCTGATGCGGTCGGCCATGGCAGGCGATGATGCGGCGTATCATCGGCTGTTGAAGGCGGTCACGCCGGTGCTGCGCGCCGCCGCGAGGCGCGGCCTGGCCCGGGCCGGGCAGCCCCCTGACCAGGCTGAGGATATCGTGCAGGAGATTTTGTTGGCGGTGCATCTGAAGCGGCACACCTGGGACAGCGAAGCGCCCTTCGCGCCCTGGCTGTTCGCGATCGCGCGCAACAAGCTGATCGATGCGCTCAGGCGCCGCGGTCGGCGCATCTTCGTCAACATCGACGATTTCGCCGAGACGCTGCCCGGCGAAGCGCCACAGGAGACGGCCTCGACGGGGGAGATCACCACGCAGCTCAACACGCTGCCGCAGCGCCAGCGCGACGTGTTGCAGTCGATCGCGGTCGACAGCGCCTCGATCAAGGACACGGCGGCGAAATTTGCGATGAGCGAAGGTGCGGTGCGGGTCGCGCTGCATCGGGGGCTTGCGGCCCTGACCGCCAAACTACGGGACCGCTAGGCATGGACACCGATCAACTCATTCGCACGCTCGCGGCCGACAACGCCCGCCGCGCCCCGCGCGTGGGCGCCTTGCTGACCACGGGACTGCTGGTCGCGGCGCCCTTGTCGATCCTGATCTTCGCGACGTTCCTCGGCGTGCGCTCGGACGTGATGAGCGCCATGCACAACCCGTTCTTCGACATGAAGTTCGCGGTCACGCTGTCGCTCGCGATCCCCGCGATCATCATCAGCCTGCATCTGTCGCGGCCGGAAGCCTTGATGCGCGGCTGGGGCTGGCTCCTGCTGCTGCCTGTGGGATTGCTTGCAGTCGCGATCGGCAGCGAGGCGATGATGGCGCCGGCCATGCCGATGGCGATGCGTCTCGTCGGCAAGAACTCGCGGGCGTGCCTGTCTGCGATTCCCGCAATGTCGCTGCCCTTGCTGGCGGGCGCGTTGTTCGGCCTGCGCCACGGCGCGCCGTCGCGGCCTGCGCTGGCCGGCGCGCTGGCCGGCCTGTTGTCGGCCGGGCTCGCCGCCACCCTTTACGCCTCGCATTGCACGGACGACTCGCCGCTGTTCGTCGCGACCTGGTACACTATCGCGACCGCGCTGGTGACCGCGATCGGCGCGGTGGTCGGGTCGAAGGTCTTGCGGTATTAGGCCGCCGACGTCGTGCCCTGCATGCGGTGGAAGCGCAGCACCTGCTGGGCAGTGGAGCTGCGCAGGCCCTCATAGGTGTCGCGCAGCGTCAGCATGTCGGCCTTCGGCCCGCCCGAGAGCTTTTCGCGCATGGCGATGATCGCGCGAACGCTCGCCCATTGCATGCCGGCGACCTTGGCGAGGATCATCAGACCCTCGACCTGGCTCTCGATCATCATGTTCTCGGCGGTCTCGACCGGAACGTCGGCGAGCGCCGCGAGCCCGGCATTGGCCTCGTCGAACTTGCCCTGCTCGGCGAACGTCGCGACCTGGATTTCGGTCAAACGGCCGTCGTCATGGAGCGATTTAACCAGCGCGCGTGCCATCTCGGTCTGCTTGGTCATGGCAGCGGCGCGGACCCGCTGCGCGGCCTCCTGGACCACGCTGGAGACTTCGTCCGCGAGTCCAGGATGGGCGGCCTCCAGCTTCCTGCGGACGCTCAGCGACGCCTTGGCGACCAGTTTCAGATAATGATGCCGCGGCAGGTCGGGCCGCAGGCCGATGCAGGCGGCAAGGTCGTCGTCGCGCTCGGCGCGGGTGACGAGATCGGTCAGGCTGCCCTGGGAGAGCCGCGCGCCCGGATTATTGACCGTCGACTGCACCACGTCTTGGTTGCCGCGCGTCACCAGCACGTCGGTCAGTGCTTCGGACAGCACTCGCCGCAGCGAGATCGCCTTGAGGTGGGCCTGGCTCTTGCGGCGCGCGATATCGATCAGGGTCGTTTCGTCCAGCCGCTCTGATTTCGACAGCACGGGACCTGCGACCTCGATGACGTCGTCGAGCGCAAGCGTACGGATGATCTGCGGCGGCGCGGCTGCGACCGGGGCGAGGCGGTCGGCGAGCAGCGCCCTCGCCGAGGTCTCGATCTGCTCGATCAGGCATTGGAAGACGTCGTCGAACACCCGGACATGGTCCTCGGTATAATCCGCCACGTTGTTGAGGAAGAGATCGGTGACCCGGCGCAGCGTCTCGACCCGTCGGGCTACGGTGCCGTGCGCGAGCGCCGACTGCAATTCGTCGAGGATGTTTTCTGATGATTTGACGGATTTGGATGTCATGGCCCTGTCCTGGAGCGTTCGGTCCGGCGCGTTCATGCCCGCCGGCAAAAAATGGATTGGTCAGCTCGTGGCAATGCGGTTGCGCCCCTGAGCCTTGGCGGAATAGAGCGCGCTGTCGGCGCGCGCGAGAAATGTGTCGGCAGTATCATTGTCGCGCAGCGTCACGACGCCGGCGGAAATCGTCACGCGCATGCCGGGCGAGAATGCGCTCCAGTCGAGATCGGCGACGATGCCGCGCAGCCGGTCGAGCATGTGCGATGCGGCGTTGCTCTCGGTGCCCGGCAGCAGGAGCAGAAACTCCTCGCCGCCATAACGACCGAAACGGTCGCCGGGGCGGATGTTGGCGAACATGGTGATGGCGAAGGTCCGCAGCACCTCGTCGCCGATGGGATGGCCGTGGGCGTCGTTGATGCGCTTGAACCAGTCGAGATCGATCAGCGCGATGGCGCATGGCGCGGCGGCCTGCCGCGAGTTCTCGATCTCAGCATCGAGAAGCCGCATGATGCTGCGGCGGTTATAGGAGCCGGTCAGCTCGTCGAGCTCGGCGAGCTCCTCGATGCGCCGATAGGCCGCCTTCAGCTCGATGCTGCGCCGATACAGGATCTTGCGGAGCGTGGCGCCGAACAGGCCGAGGAAGGCGCACTGGCCGATCACCAGCACGAAGCACAGCATCGACGCGATCCGTTCGAGCCGGGTCGCAACCGGCATGCCGATCGGCAGATCGGAGCCGAGGAACACGGCCGCAAGCGCGACCGTCGCGATTGCCCATGTCAGCATCGCCTGGGCCGGGGTCATGCGCAGCGTGCCGAAGGCGAAGATCAGGAACAGCACGCTGATGAAGGCGATCCCGATCGTCGGCACCGACACCAGGAAAATGAATTGCAGCGCCATGTGCGCCGAGATCTGGAAGACCGTGAGATAATGGTCGTCGCGCTTCTCGCCGACGCCGGCCTCCGACATCACGGTGAAGATGCCGATGATCAGGAGGCCGCCGACCCAGAACAGCGATGGAACGTTGATGTGGATGGCGCCGTCATAGGCATAGAGCAGCAGCACGGCGGCGCCGAGCGAATAGCTCACGGCCTGGCCGATATACATCTGGCGGCGCTGGCGGGCCCGGCGCGCCAGCACTGCCGGTGCGGCCGCCTCGGGCGCGAGGACGATATCCGCGACCTCTGCGGCACTCCTCTCCGGAAAGGACGTCGCGGCCGTGCTCATGGTCCTCGCCAAAGGGTGGATGTCAGCCTAAAAAATCTACGTGGCAAGCCTTTAGGTTTGGTATCCTTTTGCACCGAATCCCGGAGGCGCCGCGCGGAGAAGGGTCTTGTGGCAGCGCGGGATTCGGCGGTCATTAGGGCATCCCCAGGCGATATCGCCGGACCAAATCCGGCGCCGCGCGACAAATGGTTCACATGGCCGTGACGCATCGGCGCGATCGAGCCGTCCGCCTCGGCCACGGTGAGTCCGCAACAGAGTATTTCCGTATTATGTTACCGTCCTCGAGCCCCAAGACCGACCGCCTCCGGTACGACGAGAAAATCGCGCGCATGTGCGGTAGATCACACAGTTCCCGGCATGACTTGGATAGGTTGGAGAATTTCGCGCCTCCCGTCGAACCGTCCCCCGCCTCGACTCGACCAATCTTGCGAGACCGGCTTTGAGCGTGACACAGGCGGCTACGGACGAGGTCCTGATCGCCAGGATCGCCCAGGGTGACCGGCTCGCCATGCAGGTGCTGTACGGGCGGCACCATGTCAGGGTTTACAGGTTCGGGCTGAGGCTCGTGCGGGACGAGCAGACGGCGGAAGACCTCATCAGCGAGGTTTTTCTGGATGTCTGGCGTCAAGCCGGCAAATTCGAGGGCCGATCCGCCGTTTCCACCTGGCTGCTGGCAATCACCCGATTCAAGGCCCTCTCTGCGCTTCGTCGCCGAAAGGATCTTGAATTGGACGACGAGGCCGCCAATGCGATCGAGGATTCATCCGACAATCCAGAAACGGCGGTTCAGAAGAAAGATACCAGTGAAGCGTTGCGGGAGTGTCTGACGGGCCTCTCGCCGGACCATCGGGAAATCGTCGACCTCGTCTATTACCACGAGAAATCAGTGGAAGAGGTGGCCGAGATCGTCGGCATCCCGGAGAACACGGTAAAGACGCGCCTCTTCTATGCGCGCAAGAAATTGGCCGAACTGCTGCAGGCAGCCGGCATTGAGCGAGGCTGGCCATGATGGCTTTGAGCAAGAAGATGCTGGAGCGAGAGCCCGGGGAGATCGAGTTGCTGCTGCCGTGGTACGCCGCCGGAACGCTGAACCCGCGCGACACCCGACGCGTCGAGGAAGCGCTTGCCGGCGATCCGGAGCTCGCAAAGCAATATGCGGCGATCCGCGGCGAATACGAAGAGACCATCCACCTGAATGAGAGCCTGGGTGCTCCGTCGGCGCGCGCGATGCAGAAGCTGTTCGCCGCAATCGACGCTGAGCCCGCGCGGGCGACCCGTTCGTTGCCGCTCCCGGCGCGTATCGCCACGTTCTTCGCGAGCCTGTCGCCGCGCACGCTGGCCTGGTCCGCGACCCTTGGCGCGATCGCGCTGCTGCTCCAGGCCGGCATCATCGGCGCCGTCTTGATGCAGACCCAGCCCGCGACCTTCCAGACTGCTTCGCTCTCGACCGGTGCGCCGGTCATGCGCGAGCTCGGGGCGGCTACACCTTCGCGGGCGCTGGTGCGCTTCACGCCGGAGGCGCGCGTCGCCGACATCACCGCGCTGCTCGACAATTACCAGGCCTCGATCATCGGCGATGCCAAAGGCGGCATGTTCCGCCTCCAGTTCGACAAGGCGATGAGCCAGGACGAGCTCACTGCGTTGCTCGCCAGAATGCAGCGCGAGAAGTTCGTCAACCTCGCCGTCGCGGCGCCTTAAGGCCGCCCCTGCAGCGATGACGCGCAAGTCCCAGAGCCTGTTGCGAACCGGGGCCTATGCTTCGTCGCTCGGGGCCGCGCTCCTGCTTGCCTGTCCCGGTCTCGAGGTCGCCCACGCCCAGGCGATCATGCGCACGCCGACGATCAGCATTCCCACGCGTACGCCCACGATCTCACCGGGCGTCGCGGCGCGTGTCGCGGGAGGCGATCACGGTCCGCATGTGACGCCGCACGTGACGCCCACGGTTCATAGCATCGCGCGGATCGCCCCGAATTCCGTCAACCCCGTGCTGCCCTACGCGCGCTACTCGCCAAATCTCTATCCGGCCTGCTCTAACGCCTCTCGCGATGCCGATGGCGAGTGCCTCGGCCAGCCGAATGGCGGCGGCGACGGCTCCGGCAAGTCGGCCAAAAAGAGCGCCCGCAAGGGACGTGGCAACGCGACGCCGGTTGCCATGACCTCGCGCAGTTTCGCCAATGAATTCGTGGCCGAGATCGATGGCGCGCTGTCGCCGACCGAAGCCGACGAGCTTGCGCGACGCCACGGCTTGATCCGCATCTCTTCGGAGAATTTCCCGCTGATCGGGGCTACGGTCGGCCTGTTTCGCATCAGCGACGGCAGGCCGTACGAGACGGCGCGCCGCGAGTTCGCCGCCGATGGCAGCGTACGCTCGCTGCAGCCGAACTTCCGCTATTTGCTGCAGGACGAGAAGCCGGCGGTGCCGACCGAAGGCGATCCGGCGCAATACGCGCTCTCGAAGCTGCGGCTGCCGCAGGCGCACACGCTGGTGCACGGCGCCAACGTGATGGTTGCAGTGATCGATTCCGGGATCGACGCAAAACATCCCGAGCTCGCCAATTCCATTGCCGACGTCTTCGACGCGCTCGGCAGTGGCGAGGGCGCCCATATCCATGGCACCGGCATTGCCGGTGCGATCGTGGCCCATGCCAAGCTGATGGGCAGCGCGCCGGAAGCGCGCATCATCGCCATCAGGGCGTTCGGCGGCACTATCGGCGGTGCCGAGAGCTCGTCCTACATCATCCTGCGGTCGCTCAATTATGCCGCGGAGCACGGCGCCCAGATCGTCAATATGAGCTTTGCCGGTCCCAAGGACGCGGTCATCGAGCGCGCGATCGCGGCGAGTGCCGAGCGTGGCCTCGTGCTGATCGCGGCGGCCGGCAATGCCGGCGCCAAATCGCCGCCGCTCTATCCCGCGGCCAATCCCAACGTGATCGCAGTGAGCGCAACCGATCGGCAGGACAAGTTGTTCACCGCGTCGAACCGCGGCAACTACGTCGCGCTGGCCGCGCCGGGCGTCGAGATCTTCCTGCCGGCGCCCGACGGCAAATATCAGATCACGTCGGGTACCTCCTTCTCGGCCGCCTACGTCTCCGGCGTCGCGGCATTGCTGCTCGAGCGCAACTACGCGCTCAAGCCGGAAGCGCTGCGCATGACGCTGGCCAAGACCGCGCGCGACCTCGGTTCACCCGGGCGTGATGATCTCTATGGCGACGGCGAGCCCGATGCGTTTGCTGCGGTGATGGCCATTCCGGTCGACGGCACGACGCCGGTCGCCGCCGCGTCCGCTACAACTAAACGTGAAGATGCCGAGAAGCGTCGCGAGGACCCCGGCATCCGCGCCCTCGAGCAGCGGCCCTCGCTGTCGAATTCCGGCGATAAATCCACGATTTTTCAGGCGGATAGGCCGCCAGCGCAGTAACGGCCGCGACAACATTGCGCGTCGGCCCAGGGTCGAAAAATCGAACGCCGCATTGAACGTTCAGCGTGCTGCCACGACCAAATTACGTGGGAGCGGTCATCCCTCCCCATCAGTCATATCAGGCGCGAGCGCCCATCCACCCCAAGCGCCCATATGGCTCGACCCGTCCGGTTGTCCCCCCGGACGGGTCTTTTCTTTTGGGCCCATCCGATGTCTTGAAGTGCGATGTGCAAGCGCCAGGTCTGATCAGCCTGCGGTTGAGGCCGCAGCTGCGGTCGTCGTCGCAGGGCCGGCGTGGGACGCGGCAAGCCCGCTATGCTTGTTCGAAGCTTGACTCGCAAACCCCTGAGAACTCCGCACGACTACGGTATTTCGTGACGAGAGCCGTGGCGTTGCTGGACAAGTCAAAACTTTTCCACAAAATATTCACGTCGCGTCTAAATTGATTCGTGTGCGTTGCGTCGCGTCCGTATTTTCTCCTGACGGGCTGGTTTATGACACATCGCCAAAGCACGGCTGTTGACCGCGACCTTGCGGCACGCTGGTGCGTTCTTGCCGAACAGCGGCTGGAGCATCTCTCCGAAATGTTCGAGACCGGACGCTGGCGCCGCTACCATTCCGAGCTCGCATTCCTTGAAAACATTCAGGAAGCCAAGCGTGCGGTCCAGACCTGGCGCGCGCTTGCGAGTGGCGGGGACGTCGCCGCGGCTGCCGCGAGCGTGACCTCCGCATTCGGCTGGTCGCCGGCGACCATGCCGCGCGTGCTTCCGCGCGAGCAGGCTCAGACCGTGCAGCCAAAGGCCATGCACATCGCGCCCGAGACCACCGTGTCGGTCACGCTCGAGCCGACGCCGGGCGTGCTCGCAGATGTCGTCGAGGCGCCCATCGCACCGCTCGTCCCGATGGCGCCGCCAGCTCGAATGGCGCCGACTGCGCCGGCGGAGTCGATCGTCGCGTTCCTGCAGACCTTCGCGCCCCCCGCTGACAACATCGTCGCCGCCCCCGAACGCGTCGTCGAATTCACCTTCAGTCTCGATGGCATCGAGGCAAAGTACCCGCTGCTGCGCAATGCGTTCTAGGCTGAACGTTCCAGAGACCGCCGCGCTCTTCTCCATTCCGGCATCCTGAGGTGCGAAGCATGGGACGCAACGCGTCCCATGGAGAGCCTCGAAGGATGCACGGCCCGACTGCCTACGCGGCGCTACTGCCGCACCGCGTTGCCGCCGATCATCACCTGCGTAAAACGCTGCGCGCCGTCCGCCGACAGGTCCGAGGTCACGGCACGCGCGTGGTCCAGGCCGACGACGGCGCCGCGTGGGGTTTCCGAGATCATGTTGTTGTTGACGAGTGCGGCGCCGGCGCCCGGCGCGACGGAGACGCCGATGCCGGCGAGCGCCTTGCGGATCACATTGCCCGTGATCGCGACGTCGCGCAGATATTGGCCCCAGCCTGCGACGATGCCGTAGGACGGCGCATTCTCGATCACATTGCCTGTGACCGACGTGTCGGCCTCGACGTAAATGCCGATGCCGGCATCGTCATCCGGCGCCGTGCCGATCGGCCGCTTCGGGATCAAATTGCGGATGATGTTGCCCTGGACCACCGCGATGCGGCCGCCTTCGTTGAAATTGCAGACGGAGATGCCGACGGCCGCGCCATCGACCGTGTTGTTGGCGATCACTGCTGCCTCGAACGAAAACTCGGAATAGAGCGCGACCTCGCGCACGTCGCTGACGCTGTTGCCTGATATGTGGATGTTCGAAGCCGAGTTGCCGCGCACCGCGGAGTAGTCGCAATTCCTGATGCGGTTGCCGCGCACGATGACGTTGGCGGCGCGAAAGGCGTTGATGGCGTTGCCATACTGGCCGGAGCCGCCGGGGCCTGCCTTGATGTCCTCGATGCGATTGTCGGCGACGAGAGTGCCGTCGTCGCCGATTGCGGTGCGCAGGATTTCGATGCCGTTGTCGTTGGTGCCGGCGATGGTGTTGCAGGAGACGCTGAGACCCTTTGCGTCGAACGAGACCACGGCAGTCACCGCGATGTCGGTGAAGATGTTGCCGGCGATTTCGCCCGACACCTGCTCGAGCCAGATGCCGCTGCCGCCGGAGCCGGTGATCTCGCAATCGGTGATACGGACATCGCGGCCGCCCAGGACATGGATCAGCCCGCGCCGGGTCGGCAGTGGAATGCCGGCTCCTTCGAAGGTAATGCCAGTGAGGCCGATCGCGTCAGCGCCGTCGCTCTGTATCGCAGATGCTCCCCCGGTGAAGACGAGTTTCGTCGCGCCGCGCACGCCGATCAGTTGCGCTCCATCAGGCAGCCGCAACAGGCCAGTGCGATAGACACCGGGAGGCAGAGCAAGAGGCATCCGTCCGCGCGAGGCTTCGTCGATGGCCCGCTGGAGCGCGCGGGTCTGGTCCTCGCTGCTGCCGGGGCGCACGCCGTATTGGGTGGCATCGCGGCCGAGCAACGACGTCAGCGGCGCGGCGCGCGCGGCGTCGACCGGCATCGCGAGCGCGCCGGCCACGCCGGCGGTCGAAGCTCCAATGAGATGGCGGCGGCTGAGGTCCATGATGCGTCCTTCGGCGGACGCGGGATGTCCGCGAGAGTTAGGTAGCGCAGGGCGGAGGAGGCCGTGAGGATTGTTCGTGGTAGGGTTAAATGTTTACGCAACCGAATGTGCGTTCCTTGCGGGCCAAGTGCACCATCTCCATCAACATCGCTTCGCCGGCATCCACCAGTTCCTCGAGCGTGATCCGGGGCGCGCCCTTGCGCCGCACTGCGCCGCTGCGGGCAAGCAGCGGAATGTGGATGAATGCCGCCAGCCTCGGGCCGCCTGCCTTCACATTCTCGATCGCGCGCCAGCTCAGGTAATTGCAAAGATAGGCGCCGGCATCGCGCGAGGGCCGCGCATCGATGCCGGTGAGGCGCGCGGCGCGCAGCAGCCTTGCCGTATGCGGACCGAACGTCATGGCGTCGGCATGACCAGCGATGCCGCGCTTGCTCGACCGCGTGTTGGCGGCATCGGGCCACAGCATGGTGACGGCGTTACGCGCGCGGCTCTCGATGCGCAGGTAAGGCGTGCGTGCGGCGAGGCCGAACATCAACAGCGCATCCGGCTTCACCTGCGCCAGCACATCAGGCAATTGGCGGTCGACTGCGGCGTAGGTCACCGGAAAGATATGGCTGAAAATCTCGACGTCATCGAGCGCGGGACGGCGCAGTTGCGCCAGCCGCGTCACCAGGGGCCGGGTCGGATTGTGCGGCGCGCCCGGAAACGGCCCGAAGCCGGTGAGGAGAAGGCGGAGTTTTTCGCTCATTGCAGCAACTCCAGAATCCGCTCGGCGGCGAGCGCCGGGGTGAGATGGCCGTCGGCGACTTCCGCCTCGATCTTTTTGACCCTGGTGCGCACCGACGCCTCGCTCCGCAACCGCGACAGCATGCGGCTTTCCAGCATCGACCACATCCATTTCACCTGCTGGTCGCGCCGGCGCGCGGCGAACTCGCCGGAGGCATTCATCGCCGTGCGGTGATCCAGAACCTTCTGCCAGAGCTTTGCGATGCCGTCGCCGGTCAGCGCCGAATACGTCTCGACAGGGGGATGCCAATGCGCGGATCGGGGGCTCAGAATATGCAGCGCGCCGCGGTAATCCGCGGCCGTGATGTTGGCGCGCTTGACGTTGTCGCCGTCGGCCTTGTTGATCGCGATCATGTCGGCGAGCTCGACAAGGCCCTTCTTGATGCCTTGCAACTCGTCTCCGCCGCCCGGCAGCATCAGGGCCAGGAAGAAATCAGTCATGTCGCAGACCGCGGTCTCGGACTGGCCGATGCCGACGGTTTCCACCAGCACGACGTCGAAGCCGGCCGCTTCGCACAGAAGCATCGCCTCGCGCGTCTTGGCCGCGACACCGCCGAGGGTGCCTGATGACGGCGAGGGGCGGATGAAGGCATCGCGGGACGCCGCGAGTCGCGCCATCCGCGTCTTGTCGCCGAGGATCGAGCCGCCGCTGCGCGCCGAGGAGGGATCGACCGCAAGCACCGCAACCTTGTTGCCCCGTTCGATCAGGTAGCTCCCGAGCACATCGATGGTGGTGGATTTGCCGACACCGGGCGAACCCGTGATGCCGACGCGAAATGCCTTGCCGGTATCGGGCAGCAGCATCTGCACCAGCTCGCGCGCCTGCGCCTGGTGATCGCCGCGCCGGCTCTCCACGAGCGTGATGGCGCGCGCCAGCGCCGCACGATGGCCGGCGCGCAAGTCGCGGGCGAGGGCGGTGATATCAAGCGACGTCTTCTTCTCAGCCATGCCCTGCTTTACAACGGCGGAAGCGGGCGGGCGAGGGCCCCCAGACCTGGTAAATCAGGCTTTGGCAAAGCCGGCCGCCTTCATGGCCCGTCCCATCCGGCGATCCGCCTGGTCCATGAAGGTCGCGAACTGGCCGGCATCGCGCCAGACGGCGCCGAAACCGCGTCCGGTCATGAAGTCCTTGAATGCGGCGGAGTCGTATACCTTCTTCAAGGCTGCGGTCAGGCTGGTGGCGACATCGGGAGGCAAGCCCCTGGGTCCCCCGATGCCGCGCCATGAACTGGTGGAGTAGTCGACGCCCAGCGCCTCCTTCAGCGTCGGGACGTCGGGGAAGATCGGATTGCGCGCCGGCGCCATGATCGCAAGGCTCCGCGCCTGTCCGGCATCGATGGTCGCGCGCGCCTCCGGCACCGAGCAAGTGGTGAGATCGAGGCTGCCCGTGACGAGATCCTGCATCGCCGCTGCCGCGCCATTCGACGGCGACCACGCGACCTGGTTGGCCGGCAGTCCCATCGCCTGCATCCAGCCGACCAGCGCAAGATGCCAGATGCCGCCTTGTCCGGTTCCTGACGCCTTGAAGCGTCCCTGCGGCGCCAGTCTCATGGCCTCCATGAGCTCCTTCGCCGTCTTGTATGGCGAGGAGGTGGACACCTGGATGCCTGGCGGATCTTCATTCATCATCGCCAGCGGTTCAAAATTCCGCGGTGTCAGATGCGTCGCAGCCTGCCAATGCAGCATCGCGATTTCCACGGTCAGCATGCCGATCGTGTAGCCATCGGGCGGTGCGGTTGCGATCTCGGCGTGGCCGATGACGCCGGACCCGCCGATGCGGTTGACGACGTTGAACGGCTGGCCGAGTTCCTTCTCCAGCAGCGTCGCGATCATGCGCGCCGTCGCGTCCGAGCCGCCACCCGCGCCCCAGGGCACGATCAGGCTCACCGGCCGCGCCGGATAGGCTTGTGCGCGTGCACGCGGGAGAACAGCGGACGTGGCGGCAGCCACCGAAGAAGCCGCAAAAACGCGGCGGGTGATTCCTGGCATCAATAGTTCCGGCGGCGCCCTCGGGAATCGGGCTCGTGTCAATGCAATAAGCTACGCAGTTTTGCGCTGATGTCGCAAGCGGCCGTCCCGCGGCGCGGTAAGCAATGGTTTCCCTAGTGTTGCTCGTCAGCGTCGGCTTTGCGCCGCGCTCCGCCGAAAATGCGTGCGCCTTCCGGCGCGAGATAGGGCTTCAAAGTCTGCCACGGAACGAACGCGACATATTGCCCCTCGGCATAGGGGCCGACGGCATAGGGCGGGTAGTGAAACGTAAGACCGGAGCTCTTGTCCGGTTCGGTCGAGGGCGCGAGCGTCACCGCGCCGATCTTGGACAGGCTCGGCTCGACGCCCTTGAACCGTTCAGTGGTCGCGGTGTCGCTGCCGTCGCGCTTCTTCTTCTCGATTTTCAGTGAGGCGATGATGGCCTTTGCCATCGCTTTCATGGTTGGGCCGTTGTCAGCAGTCTCGGCGAAGAACGGCCGGATCGAGATCCGCTTGCTCTCGGACTTGTCCCAAAGAATCGTGTTCACGTCCGAGTTGGGATGAGCGCCATGGGTATCCATGTAGTCGTCGCGCAGCACGCTGACATAGCGATCGGCAACGACGGAGCGGATCGAATATTTGCGCTCGAAATCCCAGCCACCTGCCGTGAAGAATTGCGGATCCTGCTTGCCCCTGTTTGCACGATGATACGTCACGTCAGTATCCATCAACTCTCTATCCGAACGTCGTCGAGGCGCACGGACGTTTGCTTGAGCGCAACGATCGCAAGATGAACCAGCGCAGAACGCGCAGCGCGCACACCAGGACGTGATGATTGTCGCGACAGCACGCCTGCTGGTTTGATGCTGGGAGCCTGAAGGCGGCGGAATTACTCCGCCGCCTCGCTGTGCCCGAGCCGGGCATTCAGCTTGCGGATCAGTTCCTCGGCGGCATCAGCGATCACGGTGCCGGGCGGGAAGATCGCTTCGGCGCCGGCCGCGTAGAGCGCGTCGTAATCCTGCGGCGGGACCACGCCGCCGACGATGATCATGATGTCCTCGCGGCCCTGCTTTTTGAGCGCGGCTTTCAATTCCGGCACGGCCGTGAGGTGCGCAGCCGCGAGCGAGGAGACGCCGAGGATGTGGACGTCGTTCTCGACCGCTTGCCGCGCCGCCTCATCGGCGGTGGCGAACAGCGGCCCGATGTCGACGTCGAAGCCGATATCGGCAAAGGCGGAGGCGATCACCTTCTGGCCGCGGTCGTGGCCGTCCTGGCCGATCTTGGCGACGAGGATGCGCGGACGGCGGCCCTCTGCTTCCTCGAACGCATCGATCAGCGCCTGAACCTTGTCGACCTGGTTGCCCATGCTGGACGCCTCCCGCTTGTAGACGCCGGTGATGGATTTGATCTCGGCGCGGTGGCGGCCGAACACCTTCTCCATCGCGTCCGAAATCTCGCCGACGGTTGCCTTGGCGCGCGCCGCGTCGATCGCGAGTGCGAGCAGATTGCCCTTGCCTTCGCCGGCCGAGCGCGTCAGGGCAGCGAGCGCGGCATCGACGTCCTTCTGGTTGCGCTCGGATTTGAGCCGCGTCAGCTTGTCGATCTGCAAGCGCCGCACATTGGTGTTGTCGACCTTGAGGATCTCGATCGGCGCCTCATCCGTAGGCTTGTACTTGTTGACGCCGATCACCGCCTGCTTGCCGGCATCGATGCGCGCCTGGGTCTTCGCCGAGGCCTCCTCGATGCGCAGCTTCGGCACGCCGGCCTCAATGGCCTTTGCCATGCCGCCGAGTTCCTCAACCTCCTGGATGTGGCTCCAGGCCTTGGCCGCAAGATCGCGCGTCAGCCGCTCGACGTAATACGAGCCGCCCCAGGGATCGATGATGCGGGTGGTGCCGCTCTCCTGCTGCAGGAACAGCTGGGTGTTGCGGGCGATGCGCGCGGAGAAGTCGGTCGGCAGCGCCAGCGCTTCGTCGAGCGCGTTGGTGTGCAGCGACTGGGTGTGGCCTTGCGTGGCCGCCATCGCCTCAACGGTCGTGCGCATCACGTTGTTGAACACGTCCTGGGCGGTCAGCGACCAGCCCGAGGTCTGGGAATGCGTGCGCAGCGACAGTGAGCGGGGGTCTTTCGGGTTGAACGGCTTCAAGAGCTTCGCCCAGAGCAGCCGTGCGGCGCGCAGCTTGGCCACCTCCATGAAGAAGTTCATGCCGATCGCCCAGAAGAACGACAGCCGCGGCGCAAAGCGGTCGACGTCGAGCCCTGCGGCAAGCCCGGCGCGCAGATATTCGACGCCGTCGGCAAGCGTATAGGCGAGCTCGAGGTCCTGCGTCGCGCCGGCCTCCTGCATGTGATAGCCGGAGATCGAGATCGAATTGTACTTCGGCATCTTTTGCGAGGTGTACGCAAAAATGTCCGAGATGATCCGCATCGAGGGCGCGGGCGGATAAATGTACGTGTTGCGCACCATGAACTCCTTCAGAATGTCGTTCTGAATGGTGCCCGACAGCTTCTCCGGCGGCACGCCCTGTTCCTCGGCGGCGGCAACGTACAGCGCGAGGATCGGCAGCACCGCGCCGTTCATGGTCATGGACACGCTCATCTGGTCGAGCGGAATGCCCGCAAACAGCGTGCGCATGTCGTAGATGGAATCGATGGCGACGCCGGCCATGCCGACGTCGCCGCCGACGCGCGGATGATCTGAGTCATAGCCGCGATGCGTGGCGAGATCGAAGGCGACCGAGAGGCCCTTCTGACCGGCAGCCAGGTTGCGGCGATAAAACGCGTTGGAGTCCTCCGCCGTCGAGAAGCCGGCATATTGCCTGACCGTCCAGGGCTGGTTGACATACATCGTCGGGTAAGGACCGCGCAGGAACGGCGCGATGCCCGGATAGGTCTCGAGGAAATCGAGCCCGGCGAGATCAGCCTCGCCATAGACGGGCTTTACCAGAATGCCCTCGGGCGTCAGCCACGGCTCGGCGCTGCCCGACGGCGCAACGGTTGCGGTCGGCTCGAACGCGACATCAGCGAAATCAGGAATGCGGCTCATCGCTTCAACCATATCCTCAATCATGGTCCGGATGCTGATGGCTGACGATGGTCGCCATCTTCTCCGGCCCGTAGTTCTGCTGCGTGGTCTGGCTCGGCAGGTTGGAGATGCCGACCACCCAGCCGAGGCGGGACTCGGTGCCGAACTGACGCGTCGGCACCAGGCGATCCGGCCGGTCGAAAGCGCCGGTCATGATCTCGATCCGCTCGCCGTCGATGCGGCCAAAACTCAGCGGCGTGCCGCAAGCCGCGCAATAGCCGCGATCGGCGATCGTGGAGGAGCGGAAGAACGACGGCTCTCCCTTTGTCCAGACGAAGTCCGTGCGGTTGATGTCGGCGAAAGAAGCGAACGGCGCTCCGCTCGCTTTCTGGCACATCCGACAGTGGCAGATCGAGACCCGGTTGGGCGTGGCCGAGATCGCAAAGCGCACTGCGCCGCATTGGCAGCCGCCGGTGAGAACGGGTTTGCTCGCGTCGGTCATGCCTGCTCCATCCGCAAATAAGCGTCCTGCAACATGGCAAGCGCATCGCCGCCGGCAAACACGAAGCCGGTGACACCGGCGGCACGCAAGGCCGCCTCGGCTTCCGCGGGGCGGCCTGCCAGATAGATATGTCGCGCCCCCGCGGTTTGCAGGGCGCCGGCGGCGGCCTCGGCGTGTTCCGCATAGATCTTGTCGCTGGAACAAACGCAGACGAGTGGGGCGCCGGAGGCCTTGAAGGCGGCAGCCAGCGTGGCGGGATCGGCAAAACCCTCGCTGTCGATCGCCTGGATACCGCCGGCCTCGAAGAAGCTTTTTGCAAAGGTTGCGCGCGCGGTGAAATCCGCAGGCGTGCCGAGAGTGGCCAGGAACACGCTCGGCCGTGCGCCGTGCGCCTTCAGGATCGCGTCGGACTTATCGCGCAACGCCTCGAACGGTTGTGCCAGCCGGATCGGGGCAAGTGCGTCGAACTTGTATTTTGGCTCGCCGTAAGGCGCGAGCGCGATCGGCGTCGCCTTCAGCACCGCCGTCTCGTTCTCATGCAGGTTCGGAAACTCGCTCGCGCCGGTCAGCACGTCGCGGCGCTTGGCGATGTTGGCGTCGCGCGCGTTTCGCGCGGCTGCGACCTTGCCCTGGAACAGCCCCTGCCGAAGCGCGGCGAAGGCGCCGCCGGCTTTCTCCGCCTCCTGGAACAGCGTCCAGGCGGTGTCGCAGAGCTGCGCAGTCAGTGTCTCGACGCCGCCCGCGCCGGCAGCGGGATCACTGACCTTGGCGAGGCTGCTTTCCTCGAGCAGCAGAAGCTGGGTGTTGCGCGCGACGCGCCGCGCGAACGGATCCGGCAGACCAAGCGCCAGCGTATGGGGCAGCACGGTGACCGCATTGGCGCCGGCAAGTCCTGCGGCAAACGTCGCGATCGTTGCACGCAGCATGTTCACATAGGGATCGCGCTGCGTCAGCATGCGCCAGGCGGTATCGGCCGCAACGAACAACGGTTTTGGCGTGAGCCCACACGCGGCCTCGATGCGTGCCCAGAGCAGTCGCAGCGCGCGGAACTTCGCCATGGTCAGGAACTGGTCGGCGTCGGCCGCCAGCCGCGCATAGACCATGCCTTGCGCCTGCTCCAGCGGAATGCCCGCGCTTTCGATGACACGCAGATAAGCGACGCCACAGGCGAGCACGAAGGCGAGTTCCTGAACCTCGGAGCCGCCGGCGTCGTGGATCACGCGCCCATCGGCTGCGGCAAACGGCCCTTTGAAGCCGAGCGCGGCAAGGCCCTTGATGGCGCCGGCGACGGCGGGCGTGATCTCCTCCCAGGTGAAGGGGCTATGACCCCACACTGCGCAGGCCGCGAGCGGATCGAGTCCGAAGCGGATGTTGCAGGCGGCGGGATCGAGGCCTGTGCTCTTGACATATTCCGCAATATGGATCGCGGCCATCCGCGATTGCGGTCCGACCTGGAGCTCGATGCCGATGCCGGCGTCGAGGTGAATGTCCCTCAAGACTTTCGCGATCGCCTCGGCCGTCGGTTCCAGGCCGAAACCGTGGCTGCCGCTGCCGCCGGCGAACACGAGCGCGAGCCCGGTCGCACCGTTCTCGAGATCGGTCAGCGCTTGCGTATTGGCCATGCCTGCATCGGGATGATCGATCCGCTGGACGATCTGCCACGGCGCCGCTGCAGGCCGTCCCACCACCGGCGCGACGTCCTTGGCGCGGGGATAAAGTGGATCGATCTTCAATCCGTCATAGGTCTTGCCGACCAGCTTCTCGAACGGCCCGCCCTTCAACACGCCGTCGACCAGCTTGCGCCAGTCGTCAGGCGTCGCCTTGGGAAAATCAGCCGCCAGCGGCAGATCGTCGGTCACGGAGGTCATACGGCCAAGGGCTCCCAAACGTATCGACATTCGCAGGCGAAATTGCCACGGCGGAGCGCCCCTGCAAACGGTTGTTTTTGGTTAACCGGTATCCGAAAGCCGCTCAATGCCTTGCGTCGAGACGCTGGCGAGCCCGTCACGCACACGAATGCCTGAGATCACGCGGTCCGGCGCGATTTCGGCCAACGGCACCAGCACGAAGGCGCGCTCGAACAGCCGCGGGTGCGGCAAGGTCAGATCGGGCTTCGCCATCGACACATCGTCATAGGCGATCATATCGAGATCGAGCGTGCGCGGGCCCCAGCGCCGAGCCTTGCTCCGCGTGCGTCCGAATTTCTGCTCGACCTTCTGCATCACGAACAACAGCGCGTGCGGATCGAGATCAGTCTCGATCTCGACACAGGCATTGATGAAGGGATCCTGGTCCTCATCGCCCCAGGGCGGCGTCGTGTAATCCGACGAGCGCGCGATCACTGCTGCCTGCGCCATGCCGCAGATGTGGGCGATCGCCTTGGCGAAGGTCGTGCGGACATCGCCGACATTGCCGCCCAGTGCGATCAGCACGCTTGCCATATCAGGGATGCCGCGAGCGCGTCAGCACGACGCCGACGTCGTCGAAGATCGCGGCGATCGGCGCATGCGGCTTGTGCACGGTGATCTTCACGGCGCGGATGCGCGGAAAGTTCGACAGGATCGCATCGGCGACGGCGCCGGCCGCGCGTTCGAGAAGCTTGTAATTGGTGTTCTTGAAGGCCGCCGTCGTGGTCGCCACCACATCGGCATAGGAAACGGTGTCCGCGAGGCGGTCGCTGCGCGAGGACTCCGACAGATCGGTGTAGAGTTCGAGGTCGATGACAAACCGCTGGCCGACTTCGGTTTCGTGATCCAGCACGCCATGGCGCGCATGGATCGAGAGGCCGCTGACGAAGATCGTATCGGTCATTGCTTGCTCTCGATTGCGTGCGCCACCCGCAGGGCCTGCAAGGTCTCGGCGACGTCATGGGTCCGGATGATCCTAGCACCCTTTTGCGCGGCGATCAGATGCGCGGCGATCGAGCCGGCGAGGCGTTCCTTCGGTTGCGAGGGCGACACCGAAGCGATGAAACGCTTGCGCGAGGCGCCGACCAGGACCGGCAGGCCGAACATGTCCAGCTCCTGGAGCCGTGCAAGTGCGATCATGCTCTGCTCGGGGGTCTTGCCGAAGCCGATGCCGGGATCCAGCACGATCTTGTCGCGCGCGATGCCGGCCTTGGCGGCGATATCGAGCGAGCGCAGGAAGAACGCCTTCATGTCGGCGACGATGTCGATCGCAGGGTCCGCACTGTCGCGATTGTGCATGACGATGACAGGCACACCTCGCGCTGCGACCAGCGGCGCCATGTCGGTGTCGCGCTGCAACCCCCAGACGTCGTTGGCGATGGCCACACCCTGGTCGAGCGCGAAGGCTGTAACCTCCGCCTTCATGCTGTCGATCGAAACCGGCACGCCGAGCGCCACGATTTCAGCCAGCACCGGTTTCAGCCGGGCCAGCTCGTCCGCTACCGTCACCGGCTTGGCGCCTTTGTAAGGGCGGGTGGATTCGGCGCCGATATCGATGATGTCGACCCCGGCCTCGATCATTGCCCGCGCCCGCGCCAGAGCCTGATCCGGCGCGACGAAATCGCCGCCATCGGAAAAGGAGTCCGGCGTCACGTTGAGCACGCCCATCAGCACCGGCAGAGGCCGGCCCACGAGCGTCCGTAGCGCATCCGGCCCGGCCGAGCCGGCCGGCGGGACGGATGGGGAGGGCGAGGCGTTCATGCGGGTGGCTTTGCGCGGTCAGAGAGGGGGAGTCAAGACGGGATCGGCGGCTGAGCCAATGCCACGCCGTAGCGCCAGCCCCGCGCAATGACGAAGTCATTGTCGCTGGAGGTGCGAGTCTCTTCGGCGAGCCTCGAAGGACGACGCCCGGCTCTCTCCGTGCAGATGTGGCGGCGGCCGCGCATCGTGCAACGCTCCCGGCGGCGCGATGCATCGCATCGCGCCAATCGCACCTCCAGCGACAGCCGCTTCGCGGTTGCGCGGGATGTCGGATCAAGACGGCGCTACGATCAATAGGTAATCTTCGGCGGCAGCTTCTTGGCCTTGGCGATGATGTCGCCGACCGACTTCTCGGAAGGAAGAATGCGGACGAGCTTCTTCCGGTCGTTGGCCTCGCGCATGCTCTGAGCCAGCCTTGCCGGATTCCGATAGGCGAGCTCGCGCACGGTGGTCACGCCGGCGGCGCGGACCAGGCCGATCTTGGCCCGGCCCATGCCGGGAATCCGCATGTAGTCGGAGACGTTGGCCCACTCGAGGAGCTGCTGCTCGCTGATGCCGGTGCTGGCCGCGAGCGCCTTGCGTCCCTTGGCGGTGCTTGCGGCTTCCAGCAGCGCGTCGGTGGTGCGGATTCCCTGCGCCTTCAATTTGTTGGCAGCAAAGGCCGGCAGGCCCTGAATCTCGGAGATCGGATATGTCATGGTACTCGGCGTGAAATGACGACAGCTTCAGGCGAACTGGCTAAGGCCTGGCGTCCCTGCAATGATCTTGCCCATGTGATCCGCTCCGACTTTGTCTCGGCCATAGCGGAAAAGTTCACGGGCCACGTTCTGAATGTCGGACATGCCGAGACCAAGTCCCATCAGGCGCGTGCCGACCGCCATCAGACCGCCGCCCATCAGCCGCGACAGTCCGCCGCCGCTGGTGGACGCTTCGATCGCGCCTTCTGCACCAGGGATCTGGTCGATCAAGGCCTGCACGCTGTCGGAGGGACCTTCGCTGCGGAGGAATCCCAGGATAATGCCGACGGTCTTTTCAGCGACAGCACTATCTATACTGGCGCTTGTCGCCAGCCGTCCGATCAGCTCGTCCATATGGGCCTGCCCCTCAGCCGGTTCACATGCCGGAGATTATCTTCGAAAAATGATCTTGAGCCGGTGCGATGTGAAATTCAAGCGATGAACGCGCGCTACGTTCCGATTCATTCTCGAATACGGGAAAGGTGTTGCAGCAATGCAAGATCGAAGAAGAAATGGTTGCAAAGTTGCCGCGAGGCGAATGTATCGCTCCGACTTTCGACGCATACCGCGCGCGGTGTCTCCGACAAAGTCTTGATGTCAACGCGGTTTTTGAGCGGTTTCAATCGCCCTGCGACATGCGGTAGACTACGGAACTGGCGGGCTCGAGTTTCGATCCGCGAAACAACCATAGAGAAACTGATGACGGCGCAGGACAATAAGCTCGGCGATACCGACGACAAGATCTTCGTCGGCAAGGGAGACGAGCAGGCCTGGCTGACGCTGGCACTCGCCAATCGCCATGGCCTCGTCACCGGCGCGACTGGAACGGGCAAGACGGTCACGCTGCAGGTGATGGCGGAAGGATTTGCGCGCGCCGGTGTTCCGGTGTTCGCCGCCGACATCAAGGGCGACCTCTCCGGCATCTCCGAGGTCGGGCAGGCAAGGGATTTCATCATCAAGCGTGCCACCGAGATGGGGCTGAATTTCCAGCCGGACCAATTCTCGACCGTGTTCTGGGACGTGTTTGGCGAGCAGGGCCATCCGGTGCGGGCCACCATCACCGAGATGGGGCCGCTGTTGCTCGCCCGCATGCTCGATCTCAACGACGTGCAGGAAGGCGTGCTCAACGTCGCCTTCCGCGTCGCCGACGATAATGGCCTCGCCCTGATCGACATGAAGGATGTGCGAGCGCTGCTCGATGCCATCGTGCCTGACGGCGGCAAGAAGGGGCCGGACGCGGAGGAGGATCCGCTCGCGCCGATCCGCAAGGCAGCCCAGGGCTTCGGCAACGTCACCAAGGCGACCGTCGGCACCATCCAGCGCCAGTTGCTCGTGCTGGAGAACCAGGGCGGCACCAAATTTTTTGGCGAGCCGGCGCTGACCCTGAAGGACTTCATGAAGACCGACCGCGACGGCCGCGGTATGGTCAACATCCTCGTTGCCGACAAGCTGATGCAGAGCCCGCGGCTTTACGCGACGTTCCTGCTATGGATGCTGTCAGAGCTGTTCGAGGAACTGCCCGAGGTCGGCGACCTGCCCAAGCCCAAGCTGGTGTTCTTCTTCGACGAGGCGCATCTCTTGTTCAACGACGCGCCGAAGGCGCTGATGGACAAGATCGAGCAGGTGGTTCGCCTGATCCGATCCAAGGGCGTCGGCGTCTATTTCGTCACGCAAAACCCGATCGACGTGCCGGACCGCGTGCTCGGGCAGATGGGAAACCGGGTCCAGCATGCGTTGCGCGCCTTTACCCCGCGCGACCAGAAGGCGGTCGCCGCCGCCGCCCAGACCTTCCGGCCCAACCCGAAGCTCGATACCGCCAAGGTGATCATGGAGCTCGGCAAGGGCGAGGCGCTGGTGTCGTTCCTCGAAGGCAACGGCACGCCGGCGATGGTCGAGCGTGTCATGATCCGCCCGCCTTCGGCCCGCATCGGGCCGATCAGCCCGGAGGAGCGCAAGGCGATCATGGATGCGAGCCCGGTGAAGGGCAAATACGATACCGCTGTCGATGCCGAGTCGGCGTATGAGATTATCCAGAAACGGATCGCGGGCACCGCGGCGCCGGCCGACGCTCAGGCGGGCGGAAGCAGCGGCATCCTCGGCCAGATCGGCTCGATCGTGGGCACCGTCTTCGGCACCAATACCGGGCGCAACCGGCTGACGACGGGACAGCGCATCGCGCGCGACGTCACGCGTACGGTCACCGACAAGGTGGTCGGCGGCGTCGTGGCCGATCTCGGCAAATCGGTCGGCGGCCAGCTCGGCGGCTCGGTCGGCCGCGCGCTCGTCCGCGGTGCGCTGGGCGGCCTGCTGCGAAGGTAGGCAGCCGAGGGAATCCTTGAAACGGCTTTCCGCGCCGTCGCCGCTCACCTCGCGGCGTATGGGAGGAAGTGCGCACTTGCGGCATGTGTCTGTCTGGACATATACCGACGTTTCCCCCGGCCGCAGATTGAAGGCATTGTGACCGCATCCCGTCCGTCCAATAAGCCCGGCGCGCTCAGATCGCTGTCGCTGCGCGCGCCGCTCGATCTGCTTTTCCTGGCCTGCTGCGTTCTCCTCACCGCCGATGTTCTCGGTCCGGAGATATTCGGCCACGGCAAGACCAAGGATTATGCGCTGTGGTACTGGGCCGGGCAGCAGGTGCTGGATGGCGGCCCGCTCTATCCCCGCGACTTCCACGAATATTTCGAGTTCATCTATCCACCGCTGTCGGCGATTTTGCTCGCGATCCCGAGCTGGTTCGGCAAGATTCCGCTCTACCTCGTGCTGTCGGTGCTGAACGCGGTGGCGTGGTGGTACACGGGGATGCTCTCCAATGCCATGACCGGATCGGACCGCAAGCCCGGCCCGTGGCTCGAAGCCTTGCCTGCGCTCGTCACCGTGACCTTCGTGTTCGACATGTTCGATCTCGGTCAGCCCAATCTCGTTCTGCTGGCCATGACGCTCTATGGCTTCTGGTGCCTGCAGCATCAGCGGCCCTGGTTGGCGGGCTTCGCGTTCGCGCTCGCCACCGCCATCAAGGTGTTTCCGGTCGCTGTGCTGCCCTATCTGGTCTGGCGCAGGCAGTGGGCGGCGGTGGTCAGCATGCTCGCCTTTGTCGGCATTCTTCTCTATGTGGTGCCGGCGCCGATCCGCGGCTTCGAGCGCAACGCCGCCGAGCTCAACACCTGGTATCAGGGCATGGTGGGGTCGAGCTCGGAGAAGGGCTTCGGCCAGCGCGACGAGCAGAACTGGTCATGGGTCAACCAGTCCATCATCGCGATGACGCACCGTCTGGTCAGGCCGATCAACTACAATCAGGAGGACCCCAGTAAGCCGGCGCGCACGATGAATCTCATCGACGTCGACTACAGGACGGCGAACTGGATCGTGCTGGCGATGTCGACGTTGCTCGGGCTCGGCTTTGTCGCCGTCATGCCGCGGCAGGCGCAGCGAAATGCGCGCTCGGACGCCGAGGAGCTCGGCATCCTGTTCTGCCTGATGACGGTGGCCTCTCCGCTGGCGCGGCAATACTACTTCATGTGGCTGTTCCTGCCGTTGACGGTGCTGATGCATCGGGCCGCCTTCGATGTACGGCCGAAGGTTCGGCTGGGAACCTGGTTTGCGCTCGTCGCAGCCGGCATCCTCATGCTGCTGTCGCTGCCGCCGTTTCCCAATGTCCTCCAGGCCTGGGGCAATAATCTGATCGCCACGGCGATCCTTGCACTTTGCCTTGCCTGGCACATCAGGCATCCGCCTGATGCGGCTAGCTCCGACGCCGCGGCAGAGCTAAAATCCAAAGCAGCTCGAAACTCAAGCGGTCTCGAGACTCGAAACGTCAGGGAATCCGACCATGGCCAACGCGCAGCTTCAATCCGTGCTCGACCACATCGACAAGGACTTTGACAACAGCCTCGAGCGCCTGTTCTCGCTGTTGCGGATCAAGTCGATCTCCGCCGATCCGGCCTTCGCCGGCGATTGCAAGGCGGCGGCCGAGCATCTGGCCAGGGACATCGCAAGCCTCGGCGTCGCGACCGAGGTGAGGCCGACCGCCGGCCATCCCGCCATCGTCGGCAAGACCGCGGCCGGTGGGCGGCCGCATGTGATCTTCTACGGCCATTACGACGTGCAGCCGGTCGATCCGGAAAATCTCTGGCACCGTCCGCCGTTCGAGCCCGTCGTGACCGATCATGCCGACGGCCGCAAGATCATCGTCGCGCGTGGCGCCGAGGACGACAAGGGCCAGGTCATGACCTTCGTCGAGGCCTGCCGGGCCTGGAAGAAGGTGACGGGCTCGTTGCCGATCGACGTCACCTTCCTGATCGAAGGGGAGGAGGAGGTCGGCTCGAAGAATTTCGTGCCCTTCATCGAGGCCAACAAGGACGAGTTCAAAGCCGACTACGTGCTGGTCTGCGACACCGGCATGTGGGACCGCGACACGCCGGCGATCACGACGTCGCTGCGCGGGCTGCTCTATGAAGAGCTGAAGATCACCGCGGCCAATCGTGATCTGCATTCCGGCGTGTTCGGCGGCAGCGCGATGAACCCGATCCGGGTGTTGACGAAAATCCTGGGCGGCCTGTTCGACGACGACAATCGCATCACCATCCCCGGCTTCTACGACGGCGTGAAGGATCTGCCGCCTGATATTCTGGAGCAGTGGAAGAAGCTCAACCTCACGCCGGAGATGTTCCTGAAGCCGATCGGGCTGTCGATCCCGGCGGGCGAGAAAGGACGGCTGTTGATCGAGCAGGCCTCTTCGCGTCCGACCTGCGATGTCAACGGCATCTGGGGCGGCTATATCGGCGAAGGCTCCAAGACCGTGATTCCGTCGCATGCGTCCGCCAAGGTCTCGTTCCGCCTGGTCGAGGGGCAGGACCCGCAGAAGATACGCAAGGCATTCCGCGATTACGTCACGGCGCGGCTGCCCGGCGATTGCAAGGTCGAGTTCGGCGACCATTCCGCCGCGCCTGCGGTCGCGCTCGACTGGAACATGAAGCCGCTCGCCGCCGCCAGCAAGGCGCTCGCCGAGGAATGGGGCAGGCAGACCGTGCTGATGGGCTCCGGCGCTTCGATTCCGATCGTGGCCGATTTCAAGCGCACGCTTGGGCTGGACTCGTTGCTTGTCGGCTTCGGCCTCGACGACGACAACATCCATTCGCCGAACGAGAAGTACGATCTGCGCAGCTTCCAGAAGGGCATTCGCTCTTGGGCAAGGATTCTCGCGGCGTTGGCTGAGGTAAAATAGGGGCGAGCTGCGTAGGGTGGGTTAGCGAAGCGTAACCCACCAACTGCGCTACGCAATCGCCGAGGCGTGGTGGGTTACGCCTTCGGCTAACCCACCCTACGAAGTCACCCCCAAAATAAAAACGCCGCCCGGAATTGGGCGGCGTTTCATTCCATGACGTGCAGAGGTAGTTGATCGCTACCCTACACGAAATCCGCAAAATCTCAAGACCGGTAACCCGGCAGCTCGCGGTCGAGCTTGCGCAGCAGCGGCGGCCACACCAGCGTCGTGGAGCGCAGCTCGGCGCGGTCGCGGTTGGCAAGCAGCTCGGTGTTCTTCTCGATCGCGATCTCCTCGACCGGGTAGACCGGCGTGCCCAGCGCGCGTGTGCGCACCTGCATCGAGCAGGCGCGCTCGAGGTGATACATGCGCTCGAAGGCCGAGGCGACCGAGCGGCCGACCGTCAGCGTGCCGTGATTGCGCAGCAGCATGTGGTTGTGGTCGCCGAGATCCTTCTGCAGCCGCGGCCGCTCGTCGTGGTCGAGCGCGATGCCTTCGTAGTCGTGATAGGCGAGGTCGTGGGTGACGAGCTGCGCCGTCTGGTTCAGCGGCAAGAGGCCCTCGGCGCTGCTCGACACGGCGGTGCCGTCGAGCGTGTGGAGATGCAGCACGCAGATCGCGTCCTCGCGCACCTCGTGGATCGCCGAATGGATGGTGAAGCCGGCCGGGTTGATGCTGTACTCGCTCTCGGAGAGCTGGTTGCCGTGCAGATCGACCTTGACCAGGCTCGAGGCCGTGATCTCGTCGAACATCAGCCCATAGGGGTTGATGAGGAAGTGGTGGTCGGGGCCGGGCACGCGCGCGGAGATGTGGGTGTCGACCAGATCGTCCCAGCCATACAGCGCGACGAGACGATAGCAGGCGGCGAGATTGACCCGTTGTTGCCACTCGGCCTCCGTCATGTCAGACGGCACTTCCTTCAGGCGCGCTTCCGCTGGTGACATGGCATTTCTCTCCGAACCCAGTTGTTTCGGACAGGAGCCTAGTCTTGCAAACTGCTGGCCGCAAGGTGACGAGATCGCAGCAGCCAAGCGTAGCCCGCATGGAGCGCGAGCGGAATGCGGGTTGCCTCACGAGCGGTCCCGGATTTCGCTCCGCTCCATCGCGATCAAGAGAGAAAATTACTACGGCGCCGGGATCGACAGCAGGCTGGAAATGCTGCGGCCGCGGATGTCGTAGACCCGCGCGAACACCACGTCGTCGCGCTTGATCTCGACCATCACGGGCGCGGTGAGGCCCTTGCAGTAGAACTCGCCGAGCGTCATGGCGAAATCGGCCGCATGCGAATCCCAGCCGATGGTGAAATCGGGGCCGAGCGCGACCTGGGCCGGACGCTGCGGACCGCACACCGCGACCTTCCATTTGCGATTGCGCGGCGGCACTTCCTGCCGCTCGACCAATTGCTCGCGCAGGCCGTCGGAGGCCTGCTTCAGCGCCAGGCCCCAATAGTCCAGCATGAAGCGGTCGTCGGCGGCGCGCACGGTGCCGGCGATGTGGTTGAAGTGGGTGTATTGATAGGGATGCAGCCGGATCATCTCGGCGAGCGGCAGCGCCAGGCCGAAGCAGAAGAGGGCGAGCATCGCCGGCTGCCAGGCGCGATGCTTGGCGCGCAGGCGCTCCATGGTCCAGGCGAAAGCGACGCCGCCGAGCACCGCCATCGGCGGGATCACGAACACGAAGTGGCGAATGCCGTTGTAGAGCGCCGGACGCTTCACCATCGCGATCGCGAGCGGCAAGGTAGCCGCCAGCGTCACCATCAGCAGAATGGTCTTGCGGCGCGCCGGAACCTCGCTGCGCGCCAGCATCGCGAAGGTGCCGACCACGCAGCCGGCCATCAGCACCAGCATGACTTCGGGCAGCTGCAGCGCGAACAGCGTCGGCAGATACGACCAGGGCATGTCGGGCACGGAGACGATCGCGCCGTCGAACATCTCCTTCCAGGGCTTCTCGAAGAACTGCGAGAAATAGGTCAGGGCTTCGAAGGGATTGCCGGGCTTCATGATCGACCACGGCCAGATCAGGCCCATCACGAGGTAACCGAGCGCGAGGCCCGGCAGCAGCACATAGACGACATGGGCGAAGCGCCTGATGGCCTCGCGCGCGCCGCCGGTGCGCAGTTCCTCGAGGAACAGCGGGACGAAGCCGATCATCGCATAGACCAGCGCGAGCCCGCCGAGAATGCGCGTGCCGAGCGAGAGGCCGGCACCCAAGCCGACGATCAGGATCGTGCGCGGCGATGGTTGCGGATATTCCTCGGCAAGACGAACCAGGCCCAGCATCAGGATGATCATCGCCACCGCGAACGGCGCATCCTTCGGGTTCATGAACATGTGGCCGTAGAAGATCGGGCAGAGCGCGAGCAGCAGGAGCGAGCCGAGGCCCGCAAGAGGTCCACCGATGCGGCGGCCGAGCCGCCACGTCACGGCAAGTCCGATCACGCCGACGATCGCGCCGACCAGGCGTCGCGTCTCGAACAGCTCGAGCGGAATGACCTTGTGCAGGAGGGCGGCGATCATGTCGAAGCCGCCGCCATACATGTAGAGGTTGGCGAAGGAGAGGGCCGATGTGTCGCGGAAACCGGAGCCGTACATGCGCAGCAGCAGGTCGGCATATTCGGCGTGGGTGTAGTCGTCCCAGCCGAGACCGTAGTCGCGAAAGGTCAGGCCTGCGATGACGGCGACGGCAGCCAGCACCAGCATGGCGAGATCGTCGCAAGTCCGCTCAACCGAGCGCCGGAGAGGCGTGTCGATCGCCGAAGTCGTGATAGATGTCATGGCTATTGGTGACCCGGAATCCCCTCGTGGCCCTGCTGTTGCGCGCGGGCCTGCTCCCCGGAATCCCTATAGCGCAGTTCCGCTACCAAGTAATTGGGCATTATGGCTAAATTCCTGATGCGACGCAGCAATTTCTGGCCAATATGGAGCCCCTGAGAGGTAGCGGACCGTTGCTGAAGGGAATGTGAATGGTCCCTGATATCCTTCCCCCCTGTTGGGAATGGCGGCAATTGGTCATTGGCGAGGAACGCGGTATGACAGTATTGTGGCGTAACGGGCGTCGCGCATGGATGCGCGGCCGGGGGTGTGTTCGATGAGCTTGGCTTTGTTGATTGCAGGGATTTTCGCCGTGGCGGCGGGCCTCCTTGCGGTCGCCTTCGGCTATTCGATCAGGGATTTCAGCCTCGGCAGCACCCTCATAATCTCCGGTGCGATTGGCGTCTGCTCCGGAATGTTACTGGTCGGCCTCTACGTCGTGCTGCTGGAACTGCAAGCCATCGCTCGCCGGTTGGCCGGCACGGCTGCAGCATCGGAGGTTCGGGTCAGGCCGGTGCTGCCGCCGGGCCTCGCCTCGCCAAGCGGGCCTGCTGCCGCGCCGGTGCCTGTTCCCGCAATGCGTGTTGAGCCGCAGCCATCGCCAGCCGCGCCGCCATGGCAGGACGATGTGCCCGCAGCGGCGCTCCCGCGTGAGCGCCCGCGCGCCGAGGCACCGGCCGAGCCGGAAGCGCCGCAGCCCCCCGCGGCCCCGGAACCACCGCGCCGGCGCAACCTGATGTTCGCCTCGAGCTCGCGCAAGGAGCGCGAGCGCGCCGGGGCCAAAGAGACCAAGGCAGCCGAGAGCGTGCCGCCGCAAGCCCTTGCCGAGCCCACAGAGGCGGCCGCGCCCGAGGCTCCGCCGGCGCCGGCGAGCTTCGACGACGCCTGGCCGAAGCCGGACCGCGCGCGGCCGCCGGAGCCGCCCGCCGCGCGTCGCCCGCCGCCACCGCCACTGCGTCCGTCCTCGAGCTTCGAGCCGGTTGCACCCCAGCCCGCCACCGCACCGCCCGCACCCGAGCCGCCGCCCGCACAGCCGGCGGTGACGGTGCTCAAATCCGGCATCGTCGACGGCATGGCTTATTCGCTCTATTCCGACGGCTCGATCGAGGCGCAGATGCCGGAGGGCATGATGCGCTTTGCCTCGATCGACGAGCTGCGTGCCCATCTCGACCAGCGCGGCTGAAGGCCTTTGGCGTTGGAGCCCAGGCTCAAGTAAAACGGCGCACTCGTTGTCGCGAGTTCAGTAATCGGCTCATATTCGCCAGTCGTCGTATTTCGGCCAAACGTATTGTTGACAGAGATTACTTCGCTGCCGCCAATGCAACGCGACGGAATCGGATTGAAGAGAGGTCGCCCCGATGTCGGATGCCGCCGGCAAAAATTTCATTGAGCTGACGGCGAACATCGTCTCGGCCTATCTCAGCAACAACCCGACGCCGGCCGCCGAGATTCCGAATTTGATCAGTCAGGTGCACGGCGCGTTGACGCGGGTGTCGTCGGGGCGCGTGGAGGCGCCGCTCGAGCCGGCAAAGCCGGCGGTCTCGCTGAAGAAGTCGATCGCGCCTGACTATCTCGTGTGTCTGGAAGACGGCAAGCGCTTCAAGTCGCTGAAGCGTCATTTGCGCACCCAGTACAACATGACGCCCGAGCAGTACCGGGAGAAATGGAGCCTGCCCGCGGACTATCCCATGGTCGCGCCGAACTACGCGGTGGCGCGTTCGCATCTGGCAAAGAAGATGGGCTTGGGACAGCAGCAGCGGAAGAAGGGGAAATAGCTTCCTACGAAGCTTCCGCGAGCGCCTCTTTCGCATCGGTCTTGATGCGCTCGACCATCGAGCGCAGGCCGTTGGAACGCTGCGGCGTCAGATGGTCGCGGAAGCCGAACTCGTCGAACACCGAGATCGCATCGGTGGCAAGAATCTGCTGCGGCGTGCGTCCCGAATAGAGCGCGAGCACGATCGCGACCAGGCCCCGCACGATATGCGCGTCGCTGTCGCCGCGGTATTTCAGGATCGGCGTGCCGCCATCGCGCTCGACCAGCTTCTGGAGCCAGACCTGGCTGACGCAGCCATTCACCTTGTTGGCGGCGGAGTGTTCCGCCTCGGGCATCGGTTCCAGGGTGCGGCCGAGCTCAATGACATACCGGTAGCGGTCGTCCCAATCTTCGAGCAGCTCGAAATTGTCCCTGATGTCGTCGATTGCAGTCATTGATGGCCCATCATTTCTCGCTTGCCGCCAATATAGGGACGGGGGCTCTCGAAATCGATAGGATTCAAGCCCTAATTGGCCGTCTCCGGGCCGTGCCATTCCAGCGCAAGATCGTCCTGGGTCAGCGTGTCGCGCGGCGCCTCGGTGGTCACTGCATCGCCTTCACCGGCGACCGTGATCGAGCCGGTGTGGTCGGGCGCCTTCTTGGTGTCGTTCTTCTCGTTGGTGATCTGCTCTTTCTTGTCGTTGATGATCTGGTAGATCTTGCGCGCGCCGTCCTGCGCCCGCTGGCCGATGATGGTCGCGGCTTGTCCGCCGACCTCGCAGGCCGCCGGCTGGCGCTTGCAGAATTGGCTCATGTCGGACACGGCCGCGGTCGCGGCCTGCACGGCGTCGGCAGCGCCGATATTCGGCAGCTTCTCCGATTCGGGCGTCTTGTCCCGCGGCAGGAGCACCAGCACCAGCCCGAGCCAGAATGTGATGCGGAGCAGAAAGCGCATCTTGCGACCTGTCTGTTAGATCTGGCCCGCGGCGATCCCCGCGCGGCGCCAGCGACCTAGCAACTCTCGATAAATCGCAAGTGATTGCCTTGAGCTTAATTCGCGGAAAATCGACGCAAAAATCTTCGCGGATCAAGGCCTCGTGAATTTTCGATTGATTCCGGCCACCGTGGTCGTCCGGACGGCATCTCCACCAATTCGAAACCATGAGCGCGACGGCGAAACCCTGTGTTCACCATCCCGGCCGAAGACGCCGCGAAATCGTCTAAAAAGCCGCGTGACGACATCGTGTCCGGCAGCGGGCCGATCGGCCTTAGCACTCGTTTAAGGTCGCTCTGACACGGTGGCTCAACGACAAGGAGGCGTTCCGGCGCGTCTTCTCGACGAATGAGCCGAAGCGCGAGACCCGTGACAGTTTTGAGTATCATCCGCGATTGTCTCGATGCGCTGCTGCATCCCTCCGCGCGTTCCGACGCGCTGACGCGTGCGCGCCATCGGGCCTTCATGGCGCCGCGGCTTCTCGGAAGCCTGGCCGCCTTTGCCGCATTTCCCGCTTATCTCGTCCTGCGCGGCGCGCCGAGCGCGATCGAGGTCGCTGCCTTCGCCTGGTTGATCGCACCGATCCTCTTGTCCTGGTTCCTGTCGCGCACCGGTCGTTACGAAGGCGCCCATGTGCTGTCGTCGCTGGCGCTCGCCGGCCTGATCATGGCGATCGCGGCCACCACCGGCGGCATCGAATCATTCGCTGCGATCTGGCTGGTCGTGGTTCCCCTGGAGGCCGCGCTGTCGGCCTCGCGTCGCGTCGCCGCCTTTGCATCGATGCTCGCGCTGTCCTGCGCGGGCCTGTTGATCCTGCTCAGCCAGTTCGGCTGGCTGCCGGCCGGCGATCTCGGCAGCGCGGAACGCGGCGTGATGATGGCGTTCGGCGTTGCTTCGGCAACGCTCTATGCCGCAGGCCTTGCCTTCGGCGCCGAGTCGCTCGCCCGCACCAGCGTCACGCTGCTGTCGCGCGAGGAGGAGCGCTATCGCCTGCTGGCGCGCAACATGAGCGACGTGATCTCGCGGCATCAGCGCAATGGCGCGGTGCAGTTCATCTCGCCGGCGGCGGAAGCCATGCTCGGCATGCCCGTCGCACAGCTGCAGGGCCATGGCCTGTTCGATCGTGTCCATGTCGCCGATCGTCCGGCCTATCTCACGGCGCTGTCGGACGCCGCGCGCGGCGAGGTGCGCAGCGTCGAATTCCGGCTGCGGCGGGAGCCTGATGGCTCCGAGCGTGGCCAGGTCGACTTCATCTGGGTCGAGATGCGCTGCCGGCCGTTCGATCAGGATCTCAGTCGGGATCTCACGCGCGAGGCCGAAGTCGTCGCCGTGATGCGCGATATCACGGATCGCAAGCTCTCGGAGCAGGCGCTCGACCAGGCGCGCAGCGCGGCGGAAGCCGCCGATGCCGCCAAGACGCGCTTCCTCGCCACGATGAGCCACGAGTTGCGCACGCCGCTCAACGCCATCATCGGCTTCTCCGACATGATCGCGCAGGAGCAGGCCTTGATGCTCGCCGCGAGCCACGCGCAAGGAATATGCAGAACTGATCAACGCCTCCGGCCAGCATCTATTGTCGGTCGTCAACGGCATTCTCGACATGTCCAAGATGGAATCGGGGAATTTCGAGATTTCGTCGGAACCGTTCGCGCCGCGCGCGGCGCTGATGCATTGCTGCAACCTGCTGGCGCTGAAGGCGCGCGAGAACGGCATCGATCTCATCACCGATGCGCCGCAGGATCTGCCCGTGATGACCGGCGATCCCAGGGCCTTCAAACAGATCGTGCTCAATCTCGTCGCAAATGCCGTCAAGTTCACGGAGCGCGGCGGTCAGGTCACGGTGTCCGCGTCGGCATCCGCCTCGCAGCTCACGCTGCGCATCAGCGATACCGGCGTCGGCATCGCGCCTGACGATCTCAAGCGCATCGGCGCGCCGTTCTTCCAGTGCGGCAAGACCTATGAGCGTCGGCACGAAGGCACCGGCCTCGGCCTTTCGATCGTGAAGAGCCTCGTGACGTTGCATCTCGGCGAATTGACGGTACAAAGCAAGCTCGGCGAGGGCACCGCCATCACGGTCAAGCTGCCGCTCGTCCATACGCCGCCGCAGGCAAAGCCGGTCGAGAGCAAGATCGCGACGCTGACGCCGGTGTCGCGTCATGAAGTTCAGGACCAATCCGCTCTGGTGAAGAAAAGTGCCTAGAAAGTCTGCCAAGGACGAAGCCGCTCCGCGCCGCCGTGCTGCCAAAGCCGCGGTCGTGGACGTCGAGACCGAGCGCAATCTCGTGATGCGCGCGCTTTTGCACAGTCCCAAGGACACGCTGGCCGGTTTGGTCGCCGCAGCCGCCGTCAGCGCCATCGTTGCGAACGCGCTGTTCCTGCAGACCGGCCGGCATCCGGCGCCGATGTTCGGGACCGTGATCAATCTGCCCGCGCCGTCGCCTGTGTCGCTGTCCAGTCCCTTGCCGCGCCCGCGCCCCGTCGGCGCCGATACGTCGCCGCTAGAGCCCAAAGCCACCGAGTTCCGCGTCGAGCCGAAGCCGGCTGAGAAGACGCCGGAGAAGCCCGCCGAGACGACGGCTTCGACGCCGCGCGGGGGCGATCCCATGACCAATCTGGTCATCAAGTCGACCGCACCGACGCCGCCCGCCGTCGCCATCGCCCGTCCGCCGGCGCCGATCCCGGTGCAACAAAGCCCGGCCGTGCGTCGCCTCGCCGGCGTGCAGCGTGCGCTCGCCGAATACGGCTACGGGAATTTGAAGATTACCGGAGCCATGAACGGCGAGACCCAGGCGGCGATCCAGGCGTTCGAGCGCCAGCACAAGATACCCGTCACCGGCCAGCTGTCAGACCGCCTGCTGCGCGAGCTTGCCGCCGCGATCGGTCATCCCGTCGAATAAACGTCGTCCGATCGAGAAGGCTCAAGGCTGGTGCTGGTTGCAGCCCTGGCCTATCGTGCGCTCATGCGTTTGAAATCGAACATCTGGGTCTCAGCTTACCTGCGGCGGTGCCAGACCGAAGGCGTGTTCGGCGCGGTGCGCCGTCGCGGCGCCGAGGAGGCGGGCGCGGTGTTCGTGAAGGTGTCGCTGCTCGACGGCAACGCGATGCTCTACGTGCCGGCGCCGCAGACCGTCTACGACGAGGGCCGGCCGGTCGATCGCTTCTTCGTGCCGATCGCGCCGCAGCCCGTGCCTGAGCCGGCCGTCGAAGAGCGCCTGACCAAGGAGCTGCGTTTCGATCCCGATGCCTGGATCGTGGAGACCGAGGATCGCGCGGGGCGACACTTCCTCGATCTGGCGAAGAGCTGACCAGCGACGCGGATTTATTGAGCCGCAGTAGGGGGCTGGGACCGAAGCCGCCATCGATTCAGGATTGATCGCTGGGCCCCGGATACTCGGGAGCCATCATCACGGGTGACCAGTGGACATGGGGATTTTCGTCCATTGTCGGAACTGCCGCGAACGATCGGCGGCATGCTCAGCCGCATGGAGCAGATTGGCGGCAGCATGGTCGCCGACAGCCCGGACGAGGTCCGCGTCCGCGTCCGCGAGCAACTCATGCAAGGTGCCTCCCAGATCAAGCTGACGGCCGGCGGCGGTGTGTCCTCGCCGTTCAGCCCGATCGCTCAGGTGGGTGCGCTTCCTAGCTCTCCGACGAGCCGCCGCTGCCCGTGCGCACGGCCGGGCTCGAGCCGGGCTGCACGCTCGGCCGCGACTGGCTGGACGTGCCGCGGACGCGCTGGCGCTCGCTGTCGTGCAGCGACGGCTGATACTTGGCGCGCGTGACGGCGAGCGTCGAGCCGCGCCAGGCGGCCAGCATCACCAGCGCGGAGCGCTCGCTGAGACGGTCATACAGCCGCGACAGCCGGTAGACCTCGTTCACGGAATTGCCGATCGCGGGCTTGAAGAACAGCAGGATGCGCTGAAAGTTCGGGCTCGGCATGTCGATCGCGCGCGCAGCGACCGCGAGCGCCTCGCCGCCGGCATCGTCGGCGATCTGCGCCGCGACCCGTGAGGAGAGGATCAGGGTATCGCTGAGCTCGTAGGTGAAACTCTCGACATCGCCGGCGATCGCGGCCATTTCCAGGATCTGGATCGCGCGCTTGGCGTGCACGGTCGGAATCCGCGGCGCGGCCTTGAGCGGCGACTGCGCCAGATTATGCAGGATCTGCGCACGTTGGCTCGCATCGGCGCGGAAGAACATGTCGTGGATCTCGGCCGCCTCCTTCGGCTGCATCGCCATGTCCGCGGCCATACGCGCTTCCGCATCGGTTGGCGTGCGGGCAGGCGGGGGACCGGGCGTCGGCTTCGGGATTGCGCGCGCGAGCGGCACCCTGCGGCCTTCTTGCGCCGCGACCAGCCCCAGCTTCTGGAGCACGGGGACGGGTGTCTGCGGATAGATCGCAAGCTTCGCCTTGACGGAAGCGCGTGTCGCGTCGTCGACCTGGTCGATCAGCCGCGTCGCAAGCTCGATGAATTGCCGCTGCTCGTCCTCGCTGTGGGTGCTGGCCTGGACATACAGGTCGGTCAACACGCGCAGCAGCGTGGGGCGAACATCGACGCCCTCACGGCGGGAGAGTGTCATCAACCCGTCGAATCCGGGAAACAGCGACTTGGTCATGGAGGCGTACGCAACTCGGGAAATATCTGTTGCCTCAGCCTATCAGCGCTTCGTTTAAAGGCTCCTTAAGGAAAACGAAGTGTGAAGCAAACCCGCTCATTTCGACCGTTTTCCTGCGGCTCACCGGATGGCGCCGGCGGCCCGTGCGGTTACGGTCCAAAGCCCGTGTTTACATCCCGTTAACCATAAACTGATCCTAATGACCGTCATGTTGCAGGGGCGCACTTGTCGCGCGGCAATTGAGAGAGCTGACATGGGGACCATCATCGAATTTCCGGCCGGTCGCCGGGTGGGCTCGTCGGGGGACGTCACACCGCGCGCGGACATGGGAACGATTTTCATCCTTCCCGTCGTCCGCATCGAGCGCGAAGCGGACGAGACCAGCGGCGATCGTGGGCCGGAAGCGGGCACAGCGCCGGGGCGCCGTCGTCGTCGCCGCTAAGTTGCGGTTCTTGCAATGCCGCGCTCCATCCGCCAGATTCGCAACCTCGTATCGGCCATCCTGCTCGCAGCTTCGGGCGCGACGCTTGCCGCCTGCAGCGGCGGTGATTTCGGCCGCACCCGCGCCGACATGCGCAGCGACGACATGCATCGCTGGCTTGGCCTCGAGGCCACCGGCAGCCTCGGCCTGCAGGCGTCCCAATTCCAGCTCACCGAAGAGGAGCGTCAGCTTCGCGACCTCGCCTATCCCATGATCGAGCCGCCGCTGTCGCGACCGGCCTGGAAGAGCGTGTTCGGCGACTACAAGGCTTTGCCGTCGCCATGGCGCCAGAAGGTCGTGTTCGACCGCACCATGTACGGGCGCACGCTGATCGATGAGCCGCATCGCTCGCACGCCTCGCGCTACGCGCAGCTGATCGAGGACGTCCGCAACGACATCACGCGTTTTGAACCGTTCTTTGCCTCGGCGATCCGCGTCATCGATCTCGACAGGAAGCGTGAGGCCAGCATGGCGCGCGTCTCCGAGCTGTCGCCGAGGGAGAAGGCGGACGCAGTCGCGCGCATGCAGGAGAATTCGCTGATCATCCAGTGGGTGCAGCTATCCCTCGAGCAGCGCGTCTCGTCCTATCGCTGGGCGCTCGAGCGGCTGGTGATCCAGGCGCCGGACGGCATGGCCGCCGACGCCGATCGTCTGATCGGCGAACTCGCCGCCCAGACCGCCAATCCCCCGGTTCAGTCGCAGCCGGCCTACGGCCACGCCGTCGTGTCGAAGGGCTGAGCCTCGGCCGCTACGGCCGTCCTGGCATGGCGCGATCGAGGAACTCGAACAGCCTGCGCCGGGAATCGTCGGTCACGTCCTGGCGAAAATGATACTCGACCTGACTGCCGCGGATGTCGATCTTGCGCAAGCCGTCCAGTTGTCGGCAGTCCCAGCAATGCGTTGTGCCGGCGTAGAGATGCCATTCGACCGGAGCGCCGCCGCGCTTCAGGACTGCGAGCTTGTCGAGACATTCCTGCGCCGGCGTCTCGGTATCTGCATCGCCCATCAGGACCAGCAATGGTCGTGAGACATCTTCATTGACCAGATCGAAAGGCGGCCGTTGTTGCGGCGTGATGCGGAAGCAGCCGGGATAAAGGCTCGCGACAGCCGCAAATCCCGAGCCCGCCTTCAAGGCATCGACGTAATGAGTGCTGGCGGCCAGCAAGCCGACCATCGCCCCCCACGAAAAACCGACGAGTGCAATTCGCTTGCTGTCGACATCAGGCCTTCGGCGCAGATGTTCGGCCGCTTGTAGCGCATCCCGCGCACCTCGAAAGAAGTTCACGCCGTTTCTTGGACCGAAGCAGACGCTCCTGACATCGCGCGGCCCCAGGCTGTCGACAAGCAGGACGACATAGCCATGTGAGGCGGCGGCGCGAGCCCAGGCTGCAACCGCAGGGTTCAGCCCACCGCATTGATGCATCAGAACGACGGCCGGAAACGGGCCGGGACCGGTCGGCTTGATCAGCGCCATCCGCGGTGACACAAGGCTGTCGGCGGTCTCGACGACGTCGGGAAGAACGAGGTCAGGGGCGATCGTTGCGCCCCGATAGATCGCATCGGCATCCCAGACCGCGGCCTTACGTTCCTGCTCGTCCGCCGCGCCTGCGAGATCCAAGCTTCCGATCAGCCCGACAAGCAGCGCGATCAGCCCGAGCGGTCCCATCCGGCATGCGAGCCCGGGAAACCGGCGTCCATCGCTGCCGCCAACCCTCTTGAGCATTCCGCCATCCTACTGATTGGTGATTGTCCTTCAGGGCAATAGGGGTAAAACTATCGCGTTTCTTCAAGTGATTTCACCAAAAGGCCCTTCGAGATGAGCTTAGACGCCGCGAGTCCGTTTAAGAGCCGCCTGGATGTCACCTTCCCGCGACAAGTGCTGGTCCTCGCGGTCCTGCTCGGATCGACCGGGTCCGCCGCCGCGCTGACCAAGGAGGCGGCGCTCGAGACCTGCCGGATGAGCGTCGGCAAGCCGATCGTGCAGGCCTGCATGCAGGCCCAGGGCGGCCGCAAGGCCGGTGCCGATATCGAGGGGTGCCGCGCCAAGGCCAAACCGCAGGTTCGCGCTTGCGTGCTCGCTGCCCTCAACGCCGCGAACGGACGCGCCAACATCGCCGTTGAGGTGCCGAAGGAAGAGGCGCCCAAGCTCGCGGCAGGGACCGCACTGCCCAAGGACTTCATCGCGCCGCCGCGCACGATCTCCGACATCACCGCGATTCTCGACAGCGAAAAGCCGAACGAAAAGCTGATTGCGGAACTGAAGGCGGATGCGGATTCGACGCCCACGGGCAAGGAGTCCCGCGAGGATCTCGCCCAGTTCTATTTCGATCGCGCCAATGCGCGCGCCCAGCTCGGGCGGCTTGCCGAATCCATCACCGACGCCAACAAGGCGGTCGAGGTGGGACGCGGCGCCGTCAGCGCAAGCATGATGGGTCGCCTGACACAGCTTGCCGCCCTGCAATATTCGACCGTCGGCGATCCAAAGCGCGCACTCGAGATCATGCAGAGGCAGTTGCGCGAGGTCGCCACCATGCCGGGCGCGAAGGGGTATCTGTTCAATGCCAATCGCTCGATCGCCGGCATTCTCATTCAAATGGGCGACATCCCGCAGGCCGAAGGCTATCTTCGCCGCAGCTTGGCCGGCATTCAGGAGGCTCGCACCAGCGGCCTCCCCGGATGGCGGACCTCATATGCGAAGATGGGGCAGAATTGGGAGGCGGAAATCGAGGCCGCCCGCGCCATGATCTTCGAGGCGCGCGGCCAGTTCAGCGAAGCCGAAGCCTCCTATCGCCTCGCCGAGCAGCGCAAGCGCGCCGGCATGAAGGCCATCATGGACTCGGACAATCCTCCCGCCGAAACCGTCGTCTTGCAGTCAATCGACTTTATGGTTCTGAACCAGGCGCGCATGAAGGCGCGGCAGGGCAGGCTTGCCGAAGCCGAGGTCGATGCGCGGCGGGCGTTGTTGTCGCGCCTGAAGGACACCGGCAAGTATAATCCGGTGATGCCTCGCTATGTGATGGGATTGGCCGGCGTTCTGGTCGACGAGGGCCGTTACGAGGAAGCCGAGCAGCTCGGCCGCGTCGCGCTCGAGATCAACAAGACGGTCGGCGTGCCTGATGACTCGCAGTCGACCGTGCAGCTGCTGTCGCAGCTCGCCGGCATTCTGAACCTGCGGCGCAAGAATGCCGAAGCCAACGAGATGTTCGCGCGGATCGACACGGCTGTCGCCAATTGGGATCCGCAGCGCCGCCAGGTCATCGAGCTCAATCCGGGGCGCATTCTCGCGCTCTACAATTCCGGACAGCTCGACGCCGGCATCGCCGCCGCCGAGCAACTGGTCAAGAAGCAGGTCGGACGGGTCGGCGAGAACCATTTTGATGCGGCTTCGGCGCGCGGCACCCTGGCGATCGGATTGATGCGCGCGCGGCGCGACGCCGACGCTATCCGGGAGTTCAAGGCGGCCATTCCGATCATGATGGCGAGCGCGAACGAGAATGCCGACGACGAGAACACCACCGTGGTGGCCGCGCGCAGCCAGCGGCTGCAGACCATCGTCGAGAGTTACCTGCTGCTGCTCGCGCGGTCCGAGGGCACCGGCGGCGCGGTCGGCGAGGAGACCTTCAGTCTGGCAGATGCCATCCGCGGCCGCTCCGTGCAGCAGGCGCTGGCGGCCTCCAGTGCGCGCGCGGCGGCAAAAGATCCCGCCCTGGCCGAGCTCGTCCGCAAGGAGCAGGATCTGACAAAACAGGTCAACGCCCAGCTCGGCACGCTCAACAACGTCCTCGCCATTCCCTCGGCCGAGCGTGACGAGAAGGGGGCGCAGCAGATCCAGGCGTCGATCGCCGCCCTGCGCGGCGAGCGCGACAAGGCGCGCCGGGAGATCAAGCAGAAGTTCCCTGTTTACGCCGATCTGGTCTCGCCGAAGCCGCCGAGCGTTGCCGATATCCGCGCGACGTTGTCGGATAACGAGGCCATGCTGTCGTTCTATTTCGGACAGAACGGCAGCTTCGTCTGGGCCGTGCCGAAGTCTGGCCCGGTGGCGTTCGCCGCCGTCAACGCCAGGAGTGGTGAGATCGAGACCAAGATCCGCAAGCTGCGCGAGGCGCTCGAGCCGCAGGCGGCGATGATCTCTGACATTCCGCCATTCGATCTCAAGCTCGGTTACGAACTCTACGCGCTGTTGCTGAAGCCGGTCGAGAGCGGATGGAAGCCGGCCAGGAATTTAATCGTGGTGACCAACGGCGCGCTCGGCCTGCTGCCGCTGTCGCTGTTGCCGACGGCGCCGGTCGAACTGGCGGCAGACGAGGATCCGCTCTTCGTCGGCTATCGGAACGTGCCGTGGCTGGCGCGAACCCACGCCGTCTCGACGGTGCCATCAGCTGCCGCGTTGCGCACGCTGCGGCAATTGCCGCCGGGCAAGCCGGGCCGCGGCGAACTCGTGGCGTTCGGCGACCCCTATTTCAACAAGGATCAGGAAGCCGAGGCCGAAGTGAGCGACGGCAAGGTTCAGGTGGCCGATGTCGGTGGCAACGTCACCCGCGGCATGCCGCTGAAGCGCCGCAGCAGCCCGAAGCTCGACGGCGTCGACAGCGCTGAGCTCGGCCTCTTGCCCCGCCTTCCCGATACAGCCGACGAGCTCAAATCGATCGCGCTGGCCTTGCAGGCAGACCCCTCGAAGGTGCTGTTCCTTGGCAAGAATGCGACGGAGAACGCCGTCAAGACGATGAATCTCTCCGGCTTCAGGATTCTCGCCTTCGCCACGCACGGTCTTGTTCCCGGCGAGCTCAACGGATTGACGCAGCCGGCCCTCGCGCTGTCATCGCCGGCTGTAACGGGTGAGGGCGGAGACGGCCTCCTGACCATGGAAGAGATTCTGGGCCTCAAGCTCGACGCCGACTGGGTCATCCTGTCGGCCTGCAACACCGGCGCCGGCGCCGGTGCCGGTGCAGAGGCCGCCTCCGGCCTTGGCCGCGCTTTCTTCTACGCGGGAACGCGGGCCTTGCTCGTGACGAACTGGTCGGTCCATTCGCAGTCGGCCCGGCAGCTGGTAACCGATCTGTTCAAGCGGCAGGCGGACGACCCAAAACTGTCGCGAAGCGAGGCGCTGCGGCAGGCGATGATGGCCTTGGTCGATGGTCCCGGTTATCTGAACAGCGAGGGCAAGACCGAGTTCGCCTATGCGCATCCGCTGTTCTGGGCGCCCTATACGATCATTGGTGATGGCGGCGTGCGTTGATCGACGAGAGAAGGTTGGAAGGACAATGATGCGGAATGTCTTGCTGGGGCTGGTTGCGGCAGGTCTCCTGTTTTCGGGAACGTCGCGGGCCACGCAATTGATCACAGAGGAGGAAGCCAAGCTGCCACCGCCGAAGGGTGCGGTCGCGGCTGACCGGCGTGGTATCCTGCGCGGTCCGAAGGTGGAGTTCGTCTCGCCCGGCGAATCGGTCGCCTCTCCCTTGAAACTCCAACTGAAGTTCGAGTCGTTTGGCGGCGCCAAGATCGATCCTGATTCGGTCAAGGTGACTTTCCTCCGCACGCCGAACGTCGACTTGACGTCGCGGGTCAAGCCGTTCGTGCAGCCTGACGGGATCAACATGCAGGACGCGGAATTACCGCCCGGCGATTACACCGTGCGGGTGGACATCAAGGACAGTGACGGGCGGCCCGGCACCGCCATCTTCACCCTCAAGGTCGCACCGAAGTGACGTGTCCCTACTGCCAGGCGGAGAATGCGGATAAGGCGCTGGTTTGCGCGTCCTGCGGGCGCGACATCGCCGTCCCGGCGACGCTGATTGCAGAGCGCGACGATCTCCTGCGCAAGCGGGATCAGCTGCGCGACGAGCTGACGCGGGCCAGGGACGAGGTCGAAGCCATCATGCGGCGCAGAAAGTCGCGCTGACGATGGAATGTCCCTTCTGCGCCGAGACGATCAAGGACGAGGCCATCGCCTGCAGGCACTGCTCGCGCGATCTGCGCGTCGTGCGGCCGACGCTTCTGGAGATCGATGACATCGTTGGCGAGCTGGACAGGCTCAGGCGCGATCTCGATCGCGTCAACGTCCGGCTCGAGCGCCATAAGAACCCGCTGCGCTATTTCGCAACGCATGCCTTTCTCTACGTCGTCGTTCCCGCCGTCCTTCTGACGATCACGCATATTCTGATCACCATCACCTTCAACCTCTCTCCGATCCCGCTCCGGATCGCGTCGATCGTCGTCCCCCTGCTATTCGGGTTCGCAGCCTATCCCCTGCATCGGGTCTCGGCGCTGGGAGCGCTCGTGCTGGGCTTGCTGCTCGCCAGCGTCAGCATCCAGGCAATGCTGACCGTGACGGGCCTTCACGATGGCGTTCCGATCCTGCCGACGGTGTGGGTCGAATGGCGCGAAGTATTCGAATACGGTGCAAGCATCCTGCTCGCCTTCGTGTCCGGAAACATTCTGGGAGTCGTGGTCTTCCAGGTTTTGCCGCGCGTTCTAGGCCAGGGCGGGAAACCCAATGCTTTCGCCTTTCGGCTGGCGCGCCTGCTCGGGCAGCATGTCGGCGACGAGCAGCTGCGCCGCCGGGCGCGGTTGATCCAGGACCTGATGCAGACCGTCGGGCCTCTGGCCGGCGTCGCCGCGACGGCGATCGGCTCGATCTATGCCGGCCTGAAGGGCTTGCTCGGATAGCGGGTATGTCGACGGGATCGGCGGGCGCGGACTCGGGCTCGTCGACCGTCCTGCCCCGGCGGCAGCCGCGACAACCGGAAACAGTGGCTGGTGCCGCCGGCCTTCTGCGTCCGTTCCAGATGGATGCCGCGCGCTGCGTAGGCGTCGCGGCTAATTTAGGCTTCGGTTGCAACAAGACGCGTCGTCTTGGCCAGCGCCACCTGACATTCGCAACGTGCAACGGGAGCGCACTGGCAGCCTGTGCGCGTCCAGGCCTTCTGCGGGTGTTTTTCGCATACCCAACCCAGTCCCTCGCACACGCGGCAATTCGGATTAATCATTGCTGCCCTAGAAAAGCATTGAGAGGTATTTGCGCCTCGTACTGGCGAGCCTTTTCAAGAAGAACGTCTCGCAGCTGTCCATTCGGGAGAAGCTCTGCCTGCTCGCGCGCTTCGCGAGCCGCGTCAGCGAGTCTCTCGCTCAAGGTCTTCTCCTGCCAAACTCTTCGTCGTACTTGGCTCATCTACGCCTCAACGCAGACCGCGTCTTCGGGTTCCAGTAGGGAGCACGCCTCCGGGCCAGATCTCCTCGGCTCGGATTGGTGAGCTAAGTCGATAGTCTTACCTGCCTTGATCGGCTGAGTGACAGGAGCGGGTGATCGGAGCGTTCCAAACCCTCGGCGTCGCCGGGCCGTTTCGACCCGCAGCGTCCGTTGTCCACACCCACGATACGCAGTAGCGGCTTGAGGATCCGACCTACCAGCCATCGATAATTTGCCAACGCGCCTCCGCATCGCTTTGATCGCGGCATGAGCACCAAATCACGCGAAGTCATCTGGAGCGGCCGCATCATGGGCGCGGAAATCTCCGCCAAGCACGCCCGTGAAGAGGCGAAAAAGGCCGTGCGTGAGGCCGACCGCGCCGAAGCTGAAGCCTGGTCGGTTCGCATGGAAGGTTACGGCGGTCCCGCGCAGCCGTCGCCGACGATCGCGCAATGTCTCAACGGCGGCCTGGGCTGGCTCGAGGTCGAGTGCGTCAGATGCAAGACGCGCGCGAGCCTGCCGCTCGACGCGATCCGTCGTCCGCGCGACACGCCGATCTGGAAGCTGGAGGCCTCGCTGAAGTGCCGGTCATGCCGGAAGGGACGGTCCGCGCCGCCCGTTCACATGATCAAGCTGACCGCAACGCGGAGCATCACGCCCTACAAATGGGTGCACCCGACGGAGGAGCGTTAGCACCGCGATGGCAACACCATGATGAACGATCGCCGGCCGTCGTGAGCGGTACCATTGTGTGTTAGGAAGGAACATTTACCGAATGCCAAGCGTTTGGACCGATCCCTCCCTTGAGTTCGATCAATGCAAACGACATCCGGCGAAGATCCCCGCAGCCTCGAACTGCTGATCAACGCGATTGTCGATTATGCCATCTTCATGCTCGACATCGACGGCGTGGTCAGGACCTGGAACAAGGGAGCCGAGCGCCTCAAGGGGTATGCCGCCGAGGAGATCATCGGCAAACATTTTTCGACTTTTTACACCCCGGAAGACCGGGATAAGGGGTTGCCCGACCGAGCGCTGGCAACAGCCGCCGAGACTGGCCGCTTCGCGTCCGAAGGCTGGCGTGTCAGGAAAGATGGCAGGCAGTTCTGGGCGCTCGTCGTTCTCGACGCCATTCGCGACGAGGAGGGCGCCCTGATCGGATTTGCCAAGGTCACGCGCGACATCACTGAACGACACCAGGCTCACGTCGATCTCCTGGAGAGCGAAAGAAGATATCGCCGGCTTGTTGAAGCTGTGGTCGACTACGCCATTTTTCAGCTCGATCCCTCCGGGCAGGTCGCGACCTGGAATCCCGGAGCCGAGCGCATCAAAGGCTATCGGCCCGAAGAGATCATCGGTCGGCATTTCAGCACGTTCTACACGCCTGAAGATCTTGAAAAAGAAGTGCCCAAAAAGGCCCTGGCAGAGGCCGCCGAAAACGGACGGTTCGAAGCCGAGGGTTGGCGCATACGCAAGGACGGCACGCGGTTCTGGGCCTCCGTCATCATCGACCGGATTACCGACGAGAGCGGCGCGATCGTCGGCTTCGCGAAAGTCACGCGTGATCTCACCGAGCGCAAGCAGGCCCAGGACGAACTTCAGCGGGTGCAGGAACAGCTAGTCGCATCCCAGAAGCTGGAGGCGGTCGGACAGCTCAGCGGCGGCATCGCCCACGACTTCAACAATCTGCTGATGATCGTTCTCGGAAACCTCGAGAATGCCGAACGCAACAGCCGCAACCACGGAGGGCCCAACCTCCACCGCGCGCTGGCGAACGCGAAACGTGGGGCTCAGCGCGCTGCGGCACTGACAAGCCGGTTGCTGGCCTTTTCGCGCCGCCAGGCTCTCGATCCCAAGCCGATCAACCTCAACGGCTTCCTGAGTGGCCTGCAGGAGTTCCTGCAGCGCACGCTGGGCGAACGTATCGAGGTGCAGACCGTCGGCGGCGCCGGCCTTTGGCAGATCGAAGCGGACGTGAACCATCTGGAATCGACGATCGTCAATCTGGCGATCAATGCCCGTGACGCGATGCCGAACGGCGGAAAGCTGACCATCGAGGCGGCGAACGTCTCCGCCGACGAAGATTATTCGCGTGCCAACCCGGAGCTCGCGGCAGGCCAGTATATCGTGATCAGCGTGAGTGACACGGGCTCGGGCATGACCCCGGAGGTTCTAAATCATGCATTCGAGCCTTTCTTCACGACGAAGGAGCCGGGGCAGGGAACCGGACTCGGTCTCAGTCAGGTTTATGGCTTCGTCAAACAGTCCGGCGGACATGTGAAGATCTACAGCGAGGTGGGGGAAGGGACCAGCATCAAGATGTATTTCCCCCGCTACTTCGGCCATATGCAGCCAGCGCCGGATGAAACCGACGAGTTCACGGCCGAAGGCACCAGCGTCGAGACCATTCTCGTGGTTGAAGACGATGCCGATCTCAGGGGTTACGTTTCGGATGTGCTGCGAGAGCTCAACTATCGGGTTTTATCTGCCGCAAGTGCTCAGGCCGCTTTGACGATCCTGTTGCAGGAGGATCAGCAGGTTGATCTCGTTCTGACCGATGTGGTCATGCCCGGCATGAACGGCCGCGAGATGGGCAGGCGAGCGCAGCAGATCAGGCCGCATCTCGGCATCCTCTACATGACCGGTTACTCGCGCAACGCCGTCGTTCACCAGGGACGGCTCGATGAGGGCGTCGATCTCCTGGAAAAGCCGGTCACTCAGGCCAAGCTGGCGCTGAAGGTGCGCGAGATGCTGGATCGGCGAAATCCGGGTGAATGACGGAACGCTTGCGTGCGCGAGCACGACGATCGCTACACGAAGAGATCGTGCGCGTGTGCGTGATGAAGGGCGCCTTGCTCCGCGCCTGAAGCGCCGATCAGCTCGATATCCTGGATCGGCGGCAGAACGTCGTTTCCGGTCGTGTGCGCACCATGTTCAACGAAATCTGGAGCGTGGCCACCATGGGCCTCAGACAGATATGAAGAGTTGGACGGCGCATTTTCATTCTTGAAATGAAAGGAATCTCCGAGTTCCGGCGCGGCTGCCTTGTGGGCCTGACGGGAGTCCTCGCCGGTTTGGTCCTCGGCTCCAGCGTGCTGGCTCAAACTCGCGTGGGGGTCGGCGGCATTTTGAGACGCCTCGTGCGACTCGCGGTGAGATTGGTCGGAATTCGTGCCGCCCGCCGGCTTCGAGTCATCATTGGCATGCTGCTCGGCAGCGGCTGGACGGCCTTGTGAACCGTGTGAATCACGCTGCGTTTGTCCAGGATCGGAGTCGTCTCCCGTCGTGTCGTGCTTGGAATGCTGCGTGGCGGCGACCGGGCCGTCTTTCGATTCGTTCAAATCACGCTGCGATTGTCCGTGAGTGGAATCGTCGTCCGCTGAGTCCTGCTTTCCGTCCTGCTTGCCGTCCTGCTTTCCGTCCTGCTTGGCGGCTGCGCCGCCGTCCTCACCCTGAGAACCGTGTTGCGATTGAGCGGGATTGGACTCGCTTCCCAGGCTCGCTTGCATTCCGTCATGTTCGGTTTTTCCAAACACGTCGGTCGCGGCCGCCTGCTCGCAACCGCCGTGATCGATCGGTGCGTCGATGAATCCGGATCCGACATGCGGATTGCCGTTGCCGCTGGCGCCCTTGTCACCCGCATCTGCGCCGATGATCTGAGGGGCGTCGTCATGTCTGACAAGGGTATCGTTTGGGTGGGCCACGAAGGCAAATGCTTGATGGTCTGTTTCAGGATGCCACCAAGAGAGGTTGTTGGGGCTGTCGAGATTTGCAGCGATGCCGAGGGAACTGACAGGAGAATGGACGGCTGCCAATTCGCCTGTACCGCTTCCTGTCGCTGATGCAAGAACGGTCAGGGTATCGTCAACCTTGGACGCTTGCGCGGCGCTGTGGAGCAGGTCGGAAATCCAGACCGCGGCCGCCGTCATCATGAAACTACCGAAACTGCTCAGGGCAGGTCCTGCAGAGCTGGCCGCCGGCAGCGTGATCGTGCTGAAGGCACTATCGACACTGGATTGGATGGCCTTGCTGGCCCGTGCCGGCATCTCAGCGACGGGATTCTCGATGCGGCCGCCCTTGAACACGGATTTGGCCGTCTTCTCCGAAGCGGATGTCGTCGTTTTGGGGCTGATTTTGAGGGTGATGACCCCGGCGCTCCCGTCTGGGGTCAACATCGTAAAGGTATCGGTGGGCTCGTGGCCGGCTGCGGCTGCGTTGGCCGGCTGAACGTCGTCCAGCGCGGCGTAAAGCAAAGCCGCAAGAGCGCCGATTCCGCCGTAAAGCCGCGACAGTGCGAACACTGCCATCTCGGCCCGGCTTCTGATCTCGAGCTGTGTCGAGAGGTGATCGAGCCGCGCCTTGATGATGTCCGGGGAGACGTCGAGCTGGCGTGCGATCTGCTTGTTCGACATACCGTAAGCGACCAGGCGCATGATCTTGCGCTCCTGGTCCGTCAGCGACGCCGCTCCATTTTCGCCCAACCCGCCATTTTTCTTCCGGCCGGCAGCCGCCCGAACGGGCGGGGGTGCCACCAGCCGCAGCGATTGCACCAAGGTTTCGGGCTCCTCGCGCATTGAAATCGCGCAGCAAGAACCCGCTGCGATGGCGGCGGCGAGATCGCCATGGGCAACGGATGCCGTGTAGAAGACCAGCCGTGTCGGAATTTTTTCGGCCTTGACGATCGCGAGCATGTCAGAGGCCGTCACGTCAGAAAATCCGTCCTCGACGAGGACCAGATCCGGCGTCAAGCTCCGAACTGCCTTGAGGCAACCGGCTCCATCGAGACACGATGCGACGATCGCGAAATCGCGCTCTGCCGCAAACAGCGACGCAAAGCCCTGCAGAACGATCGGGCGCCGATCTGCTATCACCAGACGGATGGGAGCCATGTGCGCTTTCATCGCCTGCAGCTCAATGAATGCGTTTTGAAGTTCAGCGGCGTGCCACTTTCAAGAACGTCGCGGCAACGCATGATATCCCCCAGTGTTCCTAAGGAAAAGCCCCACCTTCAGGACGGTGCCGCGAGAGCACGTCCCGATCCCCCGATCACGGAAATCCGGGCCGTTGATTTCTTTGCCCTCTTTCGCGGAGCCGGGTTGACAGCCCGGTCATCAGGGCCTTTATTCGTGCCACGGGGAATTGCGATCTCCCCGCGAGGCGACATGCCAAAGAATCGCGTCCTGTTCACCAAGGGCGCCGCATGTCATCATATACCTCCATCTCACCCGACAAACTTTCCCGCCTGATCGGCACGGCCAACGCGCCTGCGCTCATCGATGTCCGCATCGACGAGGATTTTGCGGCCGATCCACGCTTGATACCCGGCGCGGTCAGACGCTCCCATGTCGACGTTCAGGACTGGGCCTCGCGCTTGACGGGACAGTCCGTGGTCGTCGTCTGCCAAAAGGGGCAGAAGCTCAGCGAAGGAACGGCCGCGTGGCTCCGCTATGGCAAGGTTGCCGCGGAAGTCCTGGAAGGCGGCCAGCTCGCCTGGACGGAAGCGAAGCTTCCAACAGTTCCGATGGACAAAATCCCGAAGCGGGACGGGCGTGGCCGCACGGTCTGGGTCACACGGGCGCGCCCCAAGATCGACCGCATTGCCTGTCCCTGGCTGATCCAGCGCTTCGTCGATCCCGCCGCCGTCTTCCTTTACGTGGCATCCGCGGAAGTCGAGAACACGGCCGAGCGCTTCAACGCCACACCGTTCGACATTGAGAACGTGTTCTGGAGCCATCGCGGCGAACGCTGCACCTTCGACGTAATGGTGCAGGAGTTCGGTCTGTCGACGCCGCCGATGGAACGGCTCGCGGAGATGGTGCGGGCCGCGGACACGGCCCGGCTCGATCTCTCTCCGGAAGCTCCAGGCCTGCTTGCCGCTTCGCTCGGCTTGTCGCGCATGTTCGACGACGACCTCGAACAGCTGAATGCAGGCATGCTGCTCTACGACGCGTTCTATCGCTGGTGCCGCGATGCCACCAGCGAGACGCACAACTGGCCGACCAATAAGGTCAAGCGATGATGGACACGGCTGTTCGTTTTCATTGCATCGTGCCGTCGTCGCCCGGGCCGCGGCGACACCGATCGAACTGGGCGGGAGCAACACCAGGAGAACCATCATGCCGAAGCAGATCATCTCGTTTGCAGCTCTGCTCTTGGTGAGCGCCTGCGTCGCCATCCTCGGCGCGAATGGCCAGAAAATCGACCGGGATATGTTCGCGCCATTCGTTTCGACCGCCCATGCGGCGGATGGCGTCGATTGGCCAAAAATCGACGAGACGCTCGGCCGCAAGCCGGCCGTCTCCGACGATGTCCACCGCTACGGCTTTCCCCGCACGGACCTCTCTGTGACTTTGGACGGTGTGACGATCAAGCCGGCGCTGGCGCTCGGCGGCTGGGTGGCGTTCAAGCCCGCTCACGGCGGCGCCATGGTGATGGGCGACCTCGTTCTGCTGGAGACCGAGATCAACCCGGTAATGGCAAAGATGATCGCGAGCGGGCTCGAGATCACTGCTGTTCACAATCATCTGCTGCGCGCGAGCCCGGCAACCTTCTACATGCATATCGCCGGACATGGCGACCCCGTCAAGCTGGCCTCGGCGATCCACGATGCGCTCGCCGAAAGCAAGACCCCGCTCACCGTCGCAGCTCCGACGAGCCCGCCGCCACCTGTCGATCTCGACACCGCGAAGCTCGACCAGATCATCGGCGTCAAAGGTCTGGCGAATGGAGGCGTGTACCAGTTCAACGTGAAGCGGCGCGACCCGATCACGGAAGAGGGGATGCCGCTGACGCCTGTCGGTCCGATGGGCGTTGCGATCGGCATCAACTTTCAGCCGACCGGCGGCGGCAAGGCCGCGATCACCGGCGACTTCGTTCTGACGGGCGACGAGGTCAACCCGGTGATCCTGGCGTTGCGGACACACGGCATCGAGGTGACCGCACTCCATAGCCACATGCTGGACGAGCAGCCGCGCCTGTTCTTCATGCATTTCTGGGCGAACGACGACGCGGTCAAGCTCGCCGAAGGCTTGCGGGCGGCGCTCGACAGGACGGCCAGCACCAAGAGTTGAGGCAAAGGTCGCAAGACCGGGCGGTAGGCTGCATATTGCGGTAACGGGGACAAGTGATGACGACGACAACGACGGACATCGAGCGTGGAAACATGGGCGAACTGGTCCGCTATTTCCTGCGGCTGGGCTTTCTCGGGTTCGGCGGACCGGTCGCGTTGGTCGGCCAGATGGAACGTGAGCTCGTCGACGGCAAGAAGTGGCTCACCAAGGAGCAGATGCGCGAGACCATCGCCATTTGCCAGTCGCTGCCGGGGCCGCTCGCCATTCAAGTCGGCATCTTCATCGCCTATCTGCGCGGCGGCTTCTGGGGGGCGTGGGCCGGTGGTTGGTCCTTCATCCTGCCCAACTTCGTCATCGTCGCGGCCCTCGGCGCGCTCTATGTCCATCTCGGAGATCTCAAGGCGGTCACCGGAATCTTCTATGGCGTCAGCCCCGCCGTGATCGCCCTGATCCTGCATTCCTGCTATCGGCTCGCCAAGCTCGGCATGGAAGACTGGCTGCAATGGGCAATCGCCGCGGTCTGTCTCGCCGTGACCGTGATCCTGAAGGCTGAGGTCGCATTTCTGTTCATCGGGGCAGGGATCGTCGGGATTATCTATTACGGACACATCAAGCGCGCGCCGGTCGCACTCCAGCTTGCGGTGATCCCGGCGGCGGCGCCCGCGGCGATGCCGGCTGCGACGGGCTCGACGCTCGGCAAGTTGCTGCTGTTCTTCCTCAAGGCGGGCTCGCTGACTTTCGGCAGCGGTCTCGTGATCGTTCCGTTCCTCGAACAGGGGCTGGTGCAGCAATATGGCTGGCTCAACGAGCGCGAATTCCTGGTGGCCGTCGCGATCGGCATGATGAGTCCCGGGCCCGTCGTGATCACGGCGACCTTCGTCGGCTATCTGGTCGCAGGCTTCTGGGGCTCTCTCGTGTCCACGGTCGGCATCTTTCTTCCGTCCTTTCTGTTCGTCCTGATCGTGGCGCCCTTGCTGGCAAGGCATCGCAAGAATCCGAACGTGCAAGGTTTCGTGAAGGGCGCCTATGCGGCGGCGATCGGAACCATCCTGGGGGCGAGCTTCCTGCTCGGCAAGATCGCGATCGGCGACTGGCTGACCGCGCTGATCGGCATCGTGTCGCTCGCCGCGCTGTTCCGCTGGAAGATCAGCAATCCATTGTTGATCGCTGCCACGGCAGTCATCGGGCTAATCGCCTATCCGATCCTCCAGCCGGCGTGGGTGCTGACCGGCCTCAAATGAGGACGATGCACACGGTGAAATGGCTTGCGGCTGGGAATGTGCAGCCTACCCATGAGATGGACCTCCATCCAGTGTCAGTGCGCGGAGAGGAGCAGGCGCCGCTCCTGCAGCGGCCAGGTGCGGCGCCTGATCGACGGAATGGCCTGAGATCACCGATTGTCGCGCCAATCAGAGAACGAAGACCTCCGGGCCTCCGCAATCATCGTTCTCGTCACGCCAATGTCTGCGAGGAACCGATCGTCGAGATCGAGAAGCTCGTTGTATTGGCGCCGACGTTCTATTCCGTTCAAGATCGCGAGCGGGATCTTCCAGAGCCAGCTCAGATTTGGAGAAGAGCGATGGGCTGCGAGGGATGTGTCGGCCGCGCCGATGGCGCTATTGCAAGACATGTTTCACCTCCGGAGTGGAGCGAAACAACGCTTGGCTCGAAAGCTCGTCGGGCGGTTGTATGTGGCCCGAAGCCCATATTTATCATGCGTCACATTCGCGTACAAGCGATCCCCGCGATCTGCCGGTCGCGACCGGCTCGGCGCGGTCCAGCAGCGGCTTCTACTACATCTCTGCGCTGAAGCTGTTGCTGTGGCGACGAGCGTCGCCCAGCTCAGTAAAAGGCCCGGGCCGCTGACCCGTTCGGCCCCGAGTGTTTTTCATGAAGCTTTCGGCCTTGCCATAGTCGAAGGGATTGCCTCGCGAGGTCCGCACGAAAGAAGCTACGCGAGCCGGGCGAGATCATGGCCGGCGCATTGATCGCCGCCATCGCTGTGGCTGTTGCCTACAATCTATTCCTCGATCGCTTCATCGCCGGCGGCGCCGTCAAGTAGCTGCAGGAGTGAAGCGGTCACGGGACCCGGCGGCCGATCACCTTCTCGCCGGCTGTGGCGCCTCTGACGCGGCGCCCCATGGCCCAAGGTCCGGCATCCTTGGAGACTCCGGTCACCGCACCCGCAGGCGAGGAATTGAACGGGCTTGAATACCGTTGCCCACGGCCTCGCGGTTGTTCCAGATTTAACTTTCCGCGGCGACATCAAGCTTAACCCGCGTCTTTGATTGCACCGGGGTCACGAAAGGCTAACCTCTCCGCACCGGACATTGCCCTTGGTCCGGGTCCCAAGTGGCGAAGCCGTTGCGCCAATATACTCGGCGCGGCGGCTTCGTTTGATCGTAGGGCTTTTGCGCGAGCTTGATTTGAAAAAGCAGACGGACCATGAAACGCTCGATCTCATCGAGATGCGTCGGCAGCTCACAGCACTGCGCTCGCGACACTCGGACAATCTTCCAATTGTGTCGGTGTTGAACCGCTTCCTTGTGAAGGTCGCATTTCTGACCGAGCCGGCAGATCTCGCGCACGAGCAGTATCTCCGATCGGAATTCGAAAGAACCCTGACAAGGGTCCAAGAGATTTGTGCACGGACAAAACCCGACTGAGCCACTGCTGCGCAGGACGGCGCGGGCGGATGGCAACCGGTGCTGCCGGGCGAGTTCGATCAGGCGCTTGCGATTGTAATTGAAGAAAGGTGACGCAAAGGTTGCGACACCGTTCGCACCACGCGTAACAGCTGCAGGCCGACGCGCTTCGGGCCAGTTTCAGACTGGCGCGCCGCAGCGCCCAGCCCAATTGCAAACAGAGTCAGCGTGCGTGACCTGACCGCTATTTGTGCGCCTGTGATGTGAAATGCTTCACCGTGGTTTTGCAACTCGGTGCTAAACTCGGTCAGCGATGAGACTTGGAAGAGCGAATCGCGCCTTTGAAAATTTCGCGCCCGTATTGTCTGCAACATTGAATTGATCTGAGCTATTTTCGCGGAGGTCTTCCCATGGAATACCTTGGTGAGCATTCTGCACGCGTTTTCAGACAACCTGAACCTACCAACGAACAAGACAGGATCACCCATCACCGTTGGACGAGAGCGGTACTGGCCTTCTACGGCGGCCTGGTACTGATCGGGGCGACAATCATCGGTGTGCAAAGCCACAGCAGCACACCATCAATTGCCCTGGAACAACATGCCAAATTGAACCGCTAACGAGGGATTCAAGCCATGGCAATGTTCACAACAAGCACGTCGCCCCATTTCGACGAGCGGAGGGTCATCGCTGGCTACAGCGTGGCCCTTGTTCTGGTCGCGGTTGCTGCGCTCTGTTTTGCCGCAGCTGGTCCGGGCAATAACGAGGCGACCCTCGCATTGATGACGGCTTTGCCCTAGCCTGAGGTCTGAGATGAGGGGATTTCTCATCCTCGTTGTCGTCTTCGCAGTTATGCTGGTCGCGCGAGGGCATGATTTCACGATGCTTCCGACTGGCCCTATGCCAGCGGTCAACGTGCCGTAGCGCAGCCGCATGGATGCTTGGCCAATCAAAACGCCGCCCGCTCGAAATCTAGCGCAGGCGGCAACCTTTCCAGCCGCGGGTGGGTATGATGCAAACCTCAGCAAAGGTGGGCAAGAACCGGATTTACCTAGTCTTGGAATTTGGCACTACTTGATATCGCGTGAGCCCATACAGCCCACACGGACACAGGTGGATCACTCACGTCGCGCAGGGCAAGTTCCCCAAAGGACAATTGTTGAAGTGTGCAGCGTGATCGATACTGAATTCGAAATGGCTGGCGCGTGTCACTGTCCTGCAAGCAATGGGGCGAAACAATGCGGGCATTCAACGAGCAGCTTGAAGCGCTTCGTATCGAAGCCATCGAATGCGCATTGATCCGCGACTTATCCACCGACAGTAGGAAGCGCGAGTTCTTTGCCAAACTAGCAGATCACCTGACCCAATTAGCCGACGATGTAGAAGGCGCGATAGAGAAGAGTGAGCGCCAGCCTGCTTAGTCGTCCAGGTTGTCAGGTTTCTTCCGCACTTTTGTCCTGCTCGTTCCCAAGCCAGGTCGTTAAGGCGCTTGACGGAATGATTTGTTTGGGTGCATGCGGATTGAGGGTGCCCGCTGTCACTACCAGCCCCTGATCGAGCTTCTCTTTCGCAAACAGCTTGGCTTCCATTTCCGTTTCAAACGTTTTGGTCAGCCGTGGGTGTCTTGGCCTTGGCAAGATGCCGGTACTTTGTACCTCAAACGTCACGTACCAACTGTGTCGCATCATTTGCTCGACATGCAACGGGTCGCACAGCTGCCTTGCTGGGAAGTGCTGCGCACGTGACCCGCAACCCGGCATTACCGCCGCACTCCTACACGATTGACACCGCCGTTGGCATTGCCACCGACGTTATGACGAACCGCAGCGCGCGCCACCGGACGAGGTCTGAGCACGACACCAGCTCGCGCGACGCAGCCCGCCGGGTAGTCAACATACGTGCAGTAAACCACTGCCTGAGCCGGGGCCGAGCTGAGAGCGACACCAGCGAGCCCAAACATAGCGCTGACAGCAATCCCTGTCACTGTCATTGACCGAATCGAAAGATGGCTCCCTCGTTGCATGGTAGTCCTCCTCACATCTTGAAGGTGGCGGCCGCCTGAATGCGGCTGAAACCTAATGTGAGAAGCATGAGAGGCAGCCAGGGCTCTTGATTTGAATCAAGGGGTTTTCAACGGCCTACATCAGGCTTTATGGGTCCTACCGGCGCGGGCAGCGCTGCAAAGCGCAATGGGGACGCCGTCTGCAATTCGAGAGCAGAGGAACGGTGCAAGAGGCGCCGCCGTCGCGGGTTGTTCGGACGGTGTGCTGCGCCATGGCAGCGTGTGATGTCGACAACGACCGGAGGCAGCGATGGCCGAGTCCGAAGGCATGGGCATTCCTGCGCGGTTGTGGAGGCTCCCTGCGCAGTTTCTGCTGGCGATTAAGAAATGGCGCAAGTGAAGGAGGCGTTGAACGCCTTAAGTGTTAGCATCGACCGGCTCGGCAGCGCCAACTTGGGGCAGTCCAGCAAGAGAGGCAGTCATGATTTCTCGACGAAAGCTTCTTTCTTCCTTGGGCTTGGCGACCACCTTAGCCGCGCTCCCGAGCGTGCTGATGGTACCCGACGCCGAGGCGCAGACCGCCGGCATGGAAAGGCGGCAAGATCGACGTGAGGGGCGCCACGAGCGCCGCGAAAATCGTCGTGACGCGCGCCAAGTGCGCCGCGAGGGTCGCCGTGACGCGCGCGAAGTGCGGCGAGGAGGCACACCCGGGACGGCAGACACAACTGCGACAGGAGTTACGACGGGAACAGCTAAGTAGCTGAGCCTGGTGTCCTGCCTAGCCATCATCCTGCTCACGGTCCTGCGCAGCCTCGATGAGTAGGTCGCCTGCGTGAAGGGAAGTTGGTCTAAACGCGTGAGCGCACTTCCCTTTACCCAGCGGTCCTATCAACGCGGGCTCCGCACTGTCGTTGCCGACTTTGCGGCGCGTGAGAACAGCAGGCATCGCGCGACTTCCAAGCCAGCCAACCAGCAACGAAGATTTGACAGCGAACAGAAAGCTAGGTCCCCCAGACACGGAGGTCAGGGTTTTTGAGGCTTCAACAAATCATGCTTGTCAAATGTCGGGATTAGCGCTGAGACCATGGCCATACCGGTGATTGCGGTTTGCTCGCCTGCGGTCGCGCCGCTGCTGACACCGGCTTGTGTGTCTGGGCGAGATTGGTCGGCCGCGGACGCGGCACTGGTGTTTCGGGCACTGCCTTCGGCTCTTCGGGACTGCCCTTCGGCTCCTCAGGGCTCATCTTCGGCTCCGAACTGTTGGCGATGATGAGGGCCAGCTGTTTCTGGCTTTCGTTAAGGCGCTCGGTAACCGCTTGGCTTTCGCGCTCTGCCTGTGTTTGGGAAGCCTTGATCTGCTCGACGACAACGTTGTTGCGCGCGATTTCCGCCTGGCTCTCCTTGAGCTGGCTCGCGACATTTTCATTGTCGCGGACCAGTTGTCCTTGCCTCATCTCGAGCTGTGCGACCGCTTGCCTCAAGGCAGCGAGATCGTGCTCCATCGGTTGAAGCTGCTGCGCGAAGTCGGGAGCCGGTGCGACCGGAGTCGCCGCGGGCTGTGTCAGGGGTGCTGGGTCTGGGCGGGCCATGGTTTCGGTATGAGCCGAGGACGACCACCACCAGGCGGCGACACCGATGGATGCTGCCAACAGAGAACCGACGCAAGCCAGATAGCGCCAATTGGCCAATTCCTGAATCGTTGGCGGAGAGCTAAACGTCTTCATGCCGGTCGGCAGCTCCGAAGGATTGCCGCCGGCTTCGCGCGCCAGGTTCAGAAGTTGCTCTTCCAGGCTCGCAAACATTCCTTCCGAGAGTTTGTTGTCCAGCGTGGAATCCATTGGCTGCTCCGTATCAAACGCGCGGTATGACGATCTAACATTGAACGGGACGCAGATAGTCTTTGCAGGCTACGAACCTTCGCAGGGATTGGATCATGCAGCCTGCATGTCCCATCCTCGTTTTTTGAGGGGCGCGTCCTTGAACTATTCCTGCGGGTTTAACCCAGCCGGCGCGGCAGAACTATGTTCACGGCGAGAGAACTACGAAATTACCAGGAAACGCCCGATGCGAAGCCGTCGCGCTTGGCGTCGATGGCATCTCAGATTTTGGGCGCTCTCCACCCGCGCACGCACGAGCTTCCCTGCAAAGCAGAGCGTCGAGAGCTATTTCCGGATTGTCGGACTGGCGACGGCTGATCGGGGCAAGCCGTGCTCCCACACGAAATCGCCCGCGACGGATTGCTCCACGCGGGCGATACGAATTTCCAATGGTGCCATATTGCCGTTGTTTTGCCCGACGTGTCAAACCGTCCAGATCGCGGGCGCCGCGGCTCCGCCGCTAGTCGAGTGATTTCAACACGCCGCTACTGTGCATGGGGTTGTTTCCAGCTTTGTTCGAGGCCGCCTCGACCGCTCGCGCGTCAGCGCCGGCCGCGCGGCGTCTCGGCCTTCGCGGGCGCTTCGGTCTGCGGCGCGCAAGTGGCAGCGGCGAGCGTTGCCTGGGCCTGCGGCATCAGGCCGGGCTCGGCGGCGAGCGCCTTCATCAGGATCAGGCCTGTCGTCGTCGGGGAATCGATGATCAGACGGTCGGCCGCGGTGACCTCTTCGTCTTCGGGCAGCTCGTTGTGCTGCGCTTCCGTCATCAGGTCGAGCTCGATCACCTTCTTGCCGGCCGAGCGGTCGTTGATCGCGTAATAGGCGATCTCGTTGCGCGTGTAGAACGACACCGACGTATAAGCCTGACTCACCGGGACAGTGAGCTTGATCGGGCCGCCCGAAAGATCGTAGCGGCAGATCGCGAGTGCAAAGGCGGGATCCATGAACGGCATCGGCGAGGTCTGCGGATCGGCGAGCGGCAGCTGCGTCACGCCATTGAGCTTGGTCATCGGCGTCAGCCGCGAATAGGCGTCTTGCGTCGCGATCCGCGGCAGGGCGAGCACGCTGACGAGATGGACCACGAGGCCCAGAACCACGCCCGCGAGGATGGTGAACGCGAGGCGGATCATGAGCAGCCCACCGTCGCGATGGCAGGCATCGGCGCGTCGCGCTTGGTGCGGGTCGCGACACCGACGGGGGTGTCGTAGAGGCGGAACATCAGCGCATAGCGCTCGATGCCGCCGGTCGGCAGCCAGTTGCCGGCGCGCGAGCGCGCGGCGATGTGAATCTCGAACGAGCCGTCGGACTGGCGCACGATCTCCTGGCTGGTGAAGCCGTAGCGTTGCAGCGAGTTGGCGACGAGATGGCCTTTGCGGTCGTAGAGTGTCAGGGTCCAGAACCGCGCCGGCGGCGTCACGCCTGAGACGACGACGTCGCAGCGGCCGTCGAGCGCCTTCTTGTTGTCATCGGTGGTTGCGGTGAACGCGACGCCGTCACCGGTGCCGATCGGCAGCTCGCCGTTGCGCACGATGGTGGCGCGCGAATAGGGATCGACGTCGGCGGTGCCGGTGCGGGGGCGGGCGGTCCAGGCGCCGATAGTCAGCGCGCCGATCTCGGTGCCGCGCGTCGTCGTCATCCAGGTTGCACCAACGCCGACCACGGTCGCGAGCAGCAGGGCCGTCAATATGATCAGGATCAGCCGCACGGAATCAGATCAGTTCTTGCGCGGGGTGGATGAATTCGCGTTCTCCTCCGCCGCATAATTCTGCGGGAACGCGAGCGCGCTCGTCGACGACGCGGGCTTGGCCGGGCCGCTGTCGTCGGCCGCCGATTTGGTCGCGGTCCTGGCGGCGTCGTCGAGCATCTTCTCGACCCGCACCAGGACGTCGGCGCCGCGCTTGGTCAGCACCGGCGGCGGGCCGGGTTTGGTCTCCAGTACCTTCGGTGCCGCATTGGCCTGCGCGTTGGCAACCTGCTCGCGCGGCAGCTTCTGGCCCATGCCGACACCGGGAATTTCTCTGATCTCGACGCCCTGATGCGCGGCGACCATGATGTCGTGCCAGGTCTGCGCCGGCAGCGAGCCGCCGGTCATGCGGTTGGTCGGCGAATAGTCGTCATTGCCGTACCAGACCGCACAGGTGAAGTTGCCGGTGTAGCCGACGAACCAGGCGTCACGATACGCATTCGTCGTGCCCGTCTTGCCGGCGGTCGGAATGCCGTCCAGCGCGGCGCGGCGCGCGGTGCCTTCGCTGACGACGTGGCTCATCATGCCGGCCATGTCGGCGGCGATATTAGGCGGAATCGCCTGCTTCGGCTTTGGGCCGTCGCGGTCCCAGCGCCAGACCAGATCGCCTGCGCCGGTCCGTACTTCGAGGATCGAATGTGGCGTCACCGCCTTGCCGCGGTTCGGGAAGGTCGCATAGGCCACCGCATGCTCGAGCACGGTGACCTCGTCCGAACCGATCGGCAGCGACGGCGTATCGGGCAGCGGCGCCTTGAGGCCGAAACGGCGCGCGACCTCGACGATCTTGGCCCGGCCGATCTTGGCCGGGTTCGGCGCCTTGGGTTGTTCCTTCTGGCCGATCGCGATCGACAGCTTCACCGGCACGACGTTGATCGAGCGCGTGATCGCCTGCGTCAGCGTCACCGCACCGGAATAGGAATGGCCATAATTCTGCGGGCACCAATTTCCGATGCAGACAGGCCCGTCGACCACGACCGAGTTCGGCGTGAAGCCGTTGAGGAGCGCCGTGGTGTAGACGTAAGGCTTGAACGACGAACCGGGCTGGCGATAAGCATCGACGGCGCGGTTGAACTGGCTGGCGCCGTAGTCGCGGCCGCCGACCATGGCGCGGATACCGCCGTCGAGGTCGGACACGACGGTCGCGGCCTGCGTCGCGTGATAGTCGCGGCCGAACTGGCGCAGCTGGTTCTCGATCGCGTCTTCCGCCGCCTTCTGCACGTTGGTGTCGATCGCCAGCCGAACCACGAACACGCGCTCGGTGTAGGATTTCGGGAAGGTGTCGACGAGCTTGCGCATCTCGTCGAAGGCGTAGTCGAGATAATAGTTCGGCGAGGCCTCGTCGCGGCGGTCGACCGCGAAGGCGGGGTTGCGGCGGGCGCCGAACACCTGGCCCTCGGTCATGAAGCCGGCATCGACGAGATTGTCGAGCACGACATTGGCGCGGGCGCGCGCGGCAGGCAGGTTGATGTGGGGCGCGTATTTGGTCGGCGCCTTGAACAGGCCGGCGAGCATCGCGGCCTCGGCCAGCGTCACGTCGCGCGCCGATTTGTTGAAGTAGAAATGCGCGGCGCCGTCGACGCCGAAGGTGCCGCCGCCCATATAGGCTCGGTCGAGATAGAGCTTGAGGATCTCGTTCTTGGTCAGGCGCCATTCCAGCCAGACCGCCAGGAAGGCCTCGTTGATCTTGCGCTCGATGGTGCGCTCGTTGCTGAGAAACAGGTTCTTGGCGAGCTGCTGGGTGATCGACGAGCCGCCCTGGCGCACGCCGCCGGCTTGCGCATTGGTGACGAGCGCGCGCGCGGTGCCGGCGATGTCGATGCCGAAATGCTCATAGAAGCGGCGGTCTTCGGTCGCCAGCGTCGCCTTGATCAGCACGTCGGGAAAATCTTCCAGCGGAATCGAGTCGTTGTGCTTGATGCCGCGGCTGCCGATCGGGTTGCCGTAGCGGTCGAGGAAGGTCACGGCGAGATCGGACTTCTTCAGCCAGTCCTCGTCCGCCGTCTCGCGGAAGGCGGGGATGGCGAGAATGAGCATGAGCACCATGCCGCCGAGGCCGATGGTCGCCGCTTCCGACAGCGGCTCGATGAAGACCCAGCGCTTCCACCGACCGACATAGAAGCGGTCCATGAAGGTCGAGTAGCGCTCGTAGAGCTCGCGGATGCCCTTCGCCGAGGAGAACAGCGAGGAGTCGATACGCGCATCGAGGTCCAGGAAGAAGTTCCTGATGCGAGTCTTCCAGTTGGATGGTGTGTTCTGGACCACCTAGAACCCTTGAGGCTCGCTGTGAAAGCGTTCAAGCACCCGGCGGGGCGGCATCGAGACGTCTTGCGGGATTGTTGCGGCAAACCCAAGGCGCCCGTTTCGCGTCCGAGGGGACTTGCTGTTGTTCTAGCCGAGCGGGGCCTATAAACCAATGGTCAGGCTCGCAATTTTGAACAAACGGCTTAATTGAACCCCGGTTCATTACGGGCCTTTCGGGGACGTTCCTTGCAGCCTGGCGGCTACGCGCCCTAGATGGCCCGACCGTAGCTCTTTCGAACCGTAATAGGCGCATGACCGCAGCTCCCAAACGACCTTCAGACCAGGATGGATTCTTCTGGAAAACCAAGAAGATGGAGGACATGTCGACGGCCGAATGGGAGAGCCTGTGCGACGGCTGCGGCCGCTGCTGCCTGAACAAGCTCGAAGACGAGGATACCGGGGAGATCTATTTCACCGATGTCAGCTGCAAGATGCTCGATTCCTGCACGTCCGGCTGCAAGGACTACGCGAATCGCTTCGACCATGTTCCCGACTGCGTTGTCATGACGCCGGCGAGCGTCCGGGACCTGAAATGGCTGCCGCCGAGCTGCGGCTACAAGCTGGTCGCGGAAGGGCGCGATCTCTATTGGTGGCACCCGCTGATCTCGGGCGATCCCAATACGGTGCACGAGGCCGGCGTCTCCGTGCGGGGCCGGGTCGCCGGCACCGAGGTCGAGATCCCGGACGACGAACTGGAGCACTATCTGGTGCAATGGCCCGGGCAGCTGCCGAAACGGGCACGCCTGAAGCGACGCCCCAAGGACTGATCCCCCGCTCTCGCAGATCAATTGTTCGGGATGACCGCGGTGCGGGATGCACCCATGCGCGGTGGTGCCTGCCCGAGAAGAACTTTGCTGTCTAGATTGCCGTCATAGGCCGATTCTTTCGCGGCTTTGCGCCGCAATACGCTCCATCTGACACGCCCCGAGATGAACCAGTTCACACGGCAGAGCAGCCAGTCTGCCGACATCCAGACGTTGCCCGACGATATCGCGGAGGAACTGACCCGCCTTCCGGGGGAGGTCACGTGCGTCCGCAACTCGCCGCCTCCGACGCTGTCGTCGGATGAAGTCCGCACCATCGTCATCAGCCTGATGCTGACGATGTTCCTGGCTGCGCTCGACCAGACCATCGTCGCCACGGCGCTGCCGACCATCGGGCGCCAGTTCCAGGATGTCTCGAACCTGTCCTGGGTCATCACCGCCTATCTGCTCGCCTCGACCGCCGTCGCGCCGGTGTTCGGGACGCTGAGCGACATCTACGGCCGTAAGGCCATGATCATCGTCTCGTTGAGCCTGTTCATCGCCGGCTCGATCCTGTGCGCGGTCGCGCCGAGCATGCCGATGCTGATTCTTGCACGCGGTCTGCAGGGACTGGGTGGCGGCGGCATCATGCCTGTCGTGCAGACGGTGATCTCCGACGTCGTGAGCCCGCGCGAGCGTGGTCAGTATCAAGCCTATTTCTCCAGCGTCTGGATGGTCGGCGGCATCCTCGGCCCCGTCATCGGCGGCGTGTTCGCCGAGCATCTGCACTGGTCGATGATCTTCTGGATCAATTTGCCGCTTGCAGCCGCAGCGCTCGCGTTGTTGCTGCCGAAGATGAAGAAGATCCCGGTGTTCCACCGCAAGCGCAAGGTCGACTGGCTCGGCGGCGTGCTGCTGATGGCTTCTGCCGTGGTCTTCATGCTGGTGTTGACCTGGGGTGGCACGCGCTATCCCTGGCTCTCGCCGACCGTGCTGTCGATGGTGGGCGGCGCAATCGCGCTGGCGCTCACCTTCGTCTGGCATGCGCGCCGGGCCGACGAGCCGTTCCTGCCCCTGCCGCTGCTCTCGGGATCGGTCGCGCCGTTCGCGCTGACTGCCGGCGGCTGCGGCCTCGGCGCGATCACCGGCCTCACCGTGCAGCTGCCGCTCTATTACGAGTCGGTCTATCACCTCAGCGCCAGCGAGGCGGGGCTTGCGCTGATTCCGCTTGCCGCGGTCTCGACCTGCGGTGCGGCGATCGCGGGCCGCACCATGGCGCGCGCCAAGCACTACAAGCGCGTCGCCATCATCGGCACCTCCTGGGCTGCCATCTGCGCCTTAGGCCTGACCGTCACCACGCTGCCGCTGTGGGGATTGCTGACGCTGATGGCCGCGTTCGCGCTCGGTCTCGGCACGACCTTCCCGGTCTGCGTGGTCTCGCTGCAGAATTCGGTGGCCCGTCCGCAGGTCGGTACCATCACCGGCGCGATGAACTTCTTCCGCTCGCTGATGTCCTCGTTCACGGTCGCAGCGTTCGCCGCAATCCTGCTGATTGCGCTCGGCGCCGACATTCCGCTGGCCGGCGAGCATCACGCCGCCGGCAGCATCCCTGCGATCCCCACTGAAGACATGCGCCGTGCCTTCCGCTACGTCTTCGCGGCCGCGACCGCGCTGATGACGACGGCCTCGCTCTGCCTGATCATGATGGAGGAGCGGCCGCTGGCCGGTCCCACCACGACGCATGCCGTCGAGATGGCGGAGTAGGCGGCGCTAGCCGCCCCGGTTGGAGTAGGCGTCTTCGTCGGCATTGCCCGCGGCGCCTTTCCGCGCCTCCGCTGCAAGATGGCTCTTCAGCCGCGCCAGCGCCTCAGCGGACCAGTCATGGACATCGGTGACAGCGACCCAGGCATCGACGTAGTGCTCGGGCGCATAGACATGGCCATAGCCCAGCGGTGTGCCGTTCGCGACCGCCATGTCGAGCGCGAGCTGCAGCATCGTCACGATCGGATACCATCGCAATTCCGGCGACACGTCGGGCCCGCGCGGCGTCGACATCCAGGCCGGCGCCTGGAACGCGTCGCCGTAGTCAAAGAACGTGATCGCGTCGCTGGCATATTGCAGATAGACCACGCGCATCGGCCCCCAGGGCGCATTTGCGGGCACTAGCGGCCCATTCTGGTTCATGAAGCGGACCAAGCGGCCGTCGCGGAACTCCGGCAGCCACGCCAGCGAGCCCGGATTGCGGTTCGCAACGATCGAGCGCCAGATGCGGCTCGCGAACGGCGGCCCGCTCCAAAGCGCGCCTGCAATGGGATCGCCGATCGTCTCGAACAGCTCTGCGGATTTTTCCGAGTTGAGGGCGCCCAGACTCAGCCCATGCAGATACAGCTTCGGCCGCATCTCCCTGGGTAGCGTGGTCCAGTAGCCGTAGATCTCTGCAAACAGGGCCCGCGCCGCTTCCGCGCCGTATTCGGGCTGAAACAGCAGTGACAATGGGCTGTTGAGATAGGAGTACTGGACTGCGACGCTCGCGACGTCTCCATGATGGAGATATTCCACCGAATCCATCGCGGCCGGATCGATCCAGCCGGTGCCGGTCGGCGTGACGACGATCAGGGTCGAGCGCTCAAAACCGTGCTGCCGCTTGAGCTCGTCGAGCGCAAGCCTCGCGCGCGCCTGCGCCGTGTCGGCGCCGGCGAGGCCGACATAGACGCGGACAGGTTCCTGCGCACTCTGTCCGGTAACGGCGCTAATCTCGGCTCGGGTCGGGCCGGAGGCAATGAACCGGCGACCCATGCGCCCGAGCTCCGTCCACTTCACCAGCGATGCCGCGCTGCCCGTCTTCCCGGGGCTGGTCGGTTGCGGCCGCTCGGGCTCGAACAGGCCGTCGAATTCGCGAAAGGACGAATCGAGCGCGCGAAACGCCATGCCGATCAGGAGATTGTTGGCGATCGACCAGAACAGCAGGCCTGCCATCACGACGCCGAGGACATTGGCGACCTTGCGCGGAATGATGCGCTTCGCGCCGACGGTGAGGAACCGCGAGGCGAGCACGAACAGCCGGCCCAGCGCCAGCAGCACCACGAAAGTGATCAGGGCGATGGCAGAAATCTTGAGCGGATGGGCGGTCTCGACCGGTGGCATCTTCATGACGGCGCGGATCGAGTTCTGCCATCCGGCGGCCCGCCATAGATAGACGATGACGACGATCACGCAGCCGGCCGCGACCAGCGCATTTGCGCTGGATCTCAGCTGCGCCGAGGGCTCGGGCAGTTCGAGATAGTGCCACAGCCAGCGCCAGAGATTTCCGGCGAGGTAGCCGATCGCAAAACAAGCGCCGGCTAGGGCGCCTTGCGTGAGATAGCTCCGCGGGATCAGGGTCGGCGTCAGTGCGGCGGCGAAGAACAGGGCGCCGAGCACCAGTCCGACGCCGGACAGCGACTGCATTTGCCGCCGGATTAGCCAAACCGGTTTCTGGAAGGCTCCTGGCGGCAACGCTAGCCCCTGTTGTTGTCTGAAAACCCACTCTTCCGCGGCAGCCGAATCGTAAACTCCGTGAACACGCCGGGCTCCGTCGCGACCTCGATGGCGCCGCCATGCTGCTTCACCACGATGTCGTGGCTCATCGACAGCCCGAGACCGGTGCCTTCGCCGGCCGGTTTGGTGGTGAAGAAGGGATTGAACATCTTCGCCTTCACCTCATCGGGAATGCCGGTACCGTTGTCGCGGATACGGATCTCGATGCTGTCGCCGCGGTCGCGCGTCGTGGCGGTCACGACCGGCTCGAAAGCGCCGGCATCGCCTTCGGCCCGGCGTTTTGCCAGTGCGTAAAACCCGTTCGAGACCAGGTTCAGCAACACCCGCGTGATCTCCTGCGGGAACACTTCGGCGACGCCTGCTGCCGGATCGAGGTCGCGCTTCACCGTGACGTCGAAATGCGGCTGCTCGGCACGGGCACCGTGATAGGCAAGGTCGAGGCTCTCCTCGACCAGCGCGTTGATGTCGGCCGCCCGGTGTTCGCCACTGCCTTCGCGCGAATGCAGCAGCATGTTCTTGACGATGGAATCGGCGCGCTTGCCGTGCTGCACGACCTTTTGCAAATTGTCCTTCAGCATCCCCGTCAACTCGTCGACATCGTTGCGGACATCGTCGCCGAGCGGAACGGGCGCAAGCACCTCGTTCAGCTCGTCCGTCAACTCGGCGGAGAGCGCCGCGAAATTATTGACGAAGTTGAGCGGGTTCTTGATCTCGTGTGCGATGCCGGCGGTGAGCTGGCCGAGTGAGGCCAGCTTCTCGGTCTGGATCAGCCGGTCCTGCGCCGCCCGCAGATCGTCGAGCGATCTGGCGAGCTCCTGCGTGCGGGCCTGCACTTCGTCGAAGAGGCGCACATTCTCGATCGCGATGACGGCCTGGTCGGCGAAGCTGGTAACGAGCTCGATCTGCTTTTCGCTGAACGGCCGGATTGCGCGACGTGCGAGAACAATTGCACCTACCGTGCTGCCTTCGCGCAGCAAGGGCACACCGAGGAAGCTACGCGGATTGCCGCTCAATTCCTGGCCTTCAAAGAAGTACTCGGGGTCTTCGAGCACGTCGGTGACATGGACCACCTTGTCGCCGAGCAAAGTCCGACCCGTGATGGTGCGCCTGTCCGGCCTGACCGGGAGATCTCTTACATATTCGACGAATTCGGCTGGGAAGCCGTAGGAGCCCGCCCGGAAATAGCTGCTGCCGGACTTGCGGGTAATCGCCGCCATATCGGCTTCGCATAGTCGCGCCGCCGATTCGACCAGCGTATCGAGCACGGCCTGCAGGTCGAACGCCGAGCGGCTGATAACCTTGAGCACCTCGGCTGTCGCCGTTTGCTGTTGCAGCGACTCGGTCAGATTTTCGGTGCGCTGACGCAATTCGCCGAGCAGTCGCGCGTTCTCGATGGCGATCACGGCTTGCGCCGCGAACTGGTTCAGCAAGGTGATCTGCTTCCGGGAGAAGGGCCGGTTCTCCTGCCGGAAGATCATGACGTTGCCCACTACGCGCTCGTCCTGGAGCAACGGCACCGCGAGCAGGCTGCGCGCGCCGCCGAGATCGACCAACGCCCGCCGGTTCGGCTCTCCGCTGCGATAGACGTCCGATTCCAGGAGGTCGATCATTTCGACGAACGGTTCGCCCCTCAAAAGGCGCGCCGGTGCGGTGGCCGGACCATAGTTGAGAGGCGCCTTGCGCCGGAATTCATCGTAGGCGGGAGGCAAGCCGTAAGTGGCGGCTGTGTGGAACTGCGTGCCGTCATAGGTATTGAGCACGCCGAAACTGGCGCCGCAGAGCTGCATTGCCTTGCCGAGCATCGCCTCGAACACGGGCCTGAGATCGCCATTCGACCGGCTGATGACGCTGAGCACCTCCGATGTCGCGGTCTGTTGCTCAAGGGATTCGGTAAGCTCCCGCGTGCGGTCCTGGACTTCGTTGAACAGCCGTGTGTTCTCGATCGCGATCACGGCCTGGTCGGCAAAGGTCTTGAGCAGACTGATCGCCTTGTCAGGGAAAGAGCCGGCCTCGCGCCGCGTCACGCCGATGGTGCCGATCGCAACGCCGTCGCGCAGCATCGGGACGACGAGGATGCTGCGGTAGCCGCGGGTCCGCGCCAGCTCCCGCATGGCCTCGGTCAGGTCTGGCTCGTTCTGCATGTCGCTGCGGAAGGCGTACTCACCGCCGGTTGCGACGCGGCTGTGAATGCCTGACGAGGCCAGCGGCGCCGGGAACGTGCTCAGCAGCTCCGCATTGCCCGCTTCGTTGTCGGTGGTGAAGGCCGCCAGATGCAGCATGCCGCCGATGACGCGGGTGACGGTGGAGGAATGTCCGCCGACCAGCGCCTTGGCGCTGTCCGAGATCGCCTGGAACACCGGCGTGACGTCGGCCGGCGAGGCGGCAATCACCTTGAGGATGTCGGCGGTCGCGGTCTGCCGTTCCAGTGCCTCCCTGGTGGCGTTGAACAGGCTGACATTCTTGACCGCGATCACCGCCTGGTCGGCAAAGGTCTGCAGCAGCCGTACATGATGTTCGGGGAATGCGCCGGTCGTGCGCCGCGTCGCGATGATGACGCCTCTGGCTTCACCTTCGCTCATCAGCGGCGTGAACAGCATGCTGCGAAAGCCACGGGCGCGCGCGATGTCGCGGGTGGCCGGTTCGAGCTCGGTGTCGGGTACTTGCGCCGAGTCACCGTTGGCCGTGAGCTCGTAGGCGGGAAACTGCGCGAACGGCACCGGGAACGAGGCCTGCAGCACACGGTCGCCCTCGGGATCGACGGGCGTGAACGCCGCCAGGTGCGCTGCGCCATCGATGTAGCGCAGCACGGCGGTGGAGAAGCCGTCGATCAGCCTGTTGGCATTGGCCGCGATGGCATCGAACACCGGCTGCACGTCGGATGGTGAAGCCGCCATCACCTTCAGGATGTCGGCCGTCGCGGTCTGGCGCTCGAGCGTCTCGCGCGTCGCGTTGAACAGGCGCGCATTCTCGATCGCGATCACGGCCTGGTCGGCAAAGGTCTGCAACAACTGCACCTGATCGGGCGCGAATGCGCCTGTTACGGTACGCGTGACGCTGATCATGCCGACCGCCGTGCCGCGGTTCATCAGCGGCATGAACAGCACGCTGCGAAAGCCGCGCAGTCGCGCCAGGTCACGGTTCAGCTCGGGGACGTCAGCGGCCTCGCTGTCCGGAAACTGGATCGTTTCGCCGCCGCGGACCAGTGCGAAGGTTGGAAAATCCTCGATCCGGCGCGGGAACGACGCCTTCAACCCTTCGTCGCCTTCCGGGCTGGTCGGCGTGAACGCCACCAGATGCAGCTCGTCGCCGATGAATTGGAGCACGGTTGCGGAGAAGCCGCCGAGCAGGCGCTTTGAGCTCGACGCGATCGCCGCGAATACGGGCCGCGCGTCCGACGGGGAGGCCGCGATGGTGCGCAATATCTCGGCGGTGGCACTCTGGCGATCGCGCAGCCGCGCGTTCTCGGCTGCGGCCGACAGCAATTGCCGCTTGAGCTCGTCGATCCCGGCAGCATCGTTGGAAGGGGAGGTCATTCGCATTCCGGCTGAATGCCGCGGCAGGCGCGGCACGGGGCCGGATTATCACATCTCCTGCGGCGCGTGCCAGCGCCTGCGGCACTGCGGCTGGTTCAGGTGCCCGGCCGCGACACCTCGGTCTCCTTGCTGGTGATGAACTCCAGCAGCACCGGCACGCCTTCCCTCGTTTTCTGGATGCCGCGCTTGATCGCGGGGATGATGTCCTCCGGGTTTGTCACCCGCTCGCCATGGCCGCCGAAGGCGCGCGCCATCGCGGCGTAGTCGCCGGAAATGTCGGTCGAGCGGTACTTTTCCGTCGAGATCGGCATCACCTTCAATTCGATCGCCATGGAAAAATTGTTGAGCAGGATCGACATGATCGGGATGCGCTCGCGCACCGCGGTCTCGAAATCCATGCCGGTGAAGCCGATCGCCGCATCGCCCCAGACATTGATGCAGAGCTTGTCGGGTTTGGCCAGTTTTGCGCCCATCGCGAGGCCAAGGCCGTAGCCAAGCTGCGTCGTCTTGCCCCACCCGAGATAGGAGAGGGGTGTGACCGCTTTCCAGAACGGCGAGAGCTGGTCGCGCGGGCTGCCGGCATCATGGGTGATGATGGTGTTCTCGACGTCGACGGTGTGTTGCAAGTCCCAGAGGACGCGATAGGGGTTGAGCGGTGCATCGTTGCTGGTGAGTTTCGGCATCCACTTCGCCAGCCACTCCTTGTGCGAGGCCGCGATCTCGGCCGCGATCGCCGAAGCATCGCGATCGGCGGTCACGGTCTTGCTGATCTCCTTCAGCAGCGCATCGAGCACGAGACCGGCGTCGCCGACGAGACCGATCTTCGCTTCCACATCCTTGTTGAGATGATTCGGATCGAGCGTGGAGTGGATGATGGTCTTGCCCTTCGGCATCGCGATGCCGAAGCTGGTCTCGGTGAAGGAGCAGCCGATGCCGAAGATGACATCGGCTTCAGTGAGGAACTTCGGCACCGCGCGGGGCACCGCAAGGCCGCCCGAGCCGAGCGAGAGCGGATGCGTCTCTGGAAACGATGATTTGCCGCCGAGGCTGGTAGTGACGGGGATGGCGAGCCGCTCCGCAAGTCGCTTCAGCTGCGGCCACGCCTGCGCGTAATGCACGCCCTGGCCGGCATAGATCACGGGGCGCTCGGCGTTGATGAGCAGGTGCGCGGCTTCTGTCACATGGACGGGGTCGGCACCGTAGCGCGTGCGCAGCACCGGCGTGTAGTTCAGCGGTTCCGGCACCTCCTCGTTCCACATGTCGGCAGGGATTTCGACGATCACAGGACCGCCACGGCCGTTCTTCAACTTGGTGAAGGCGCGTCGAAAGATGCTGGCGACCTCCGCCGCCAGGATGATCGGCTCGGACGATTTCGAGAACGGCCTCATCGCTTCGCTGGAATTGAAGTTCGGCTCGATATGCGCGAGCCGGCGCTGATAGCCCATCGGCAGCACCAGCACGGGCACGGATTCGCCAAAGCATTGCGCGACGCCGCCCATCGCGTTCTCCGCGCCAGGGCCGTGCTGCATGCAGAACGCGCCGATCGTGCGCCCCGAGGTCACGCGTGAGATCGCATCCGCCATGTGCAATCCGACGCGCTCCTGCCGCACCATCACGGGCCTGATCTCGGCCTTTGCCGCGTGCTCGATCAGATGATTGACGGGGTAACCACAGAGGATCTCGATCCCCTCTCGCCGCATGATTTCCGCAATGGCGGTGCCGAGCTTCATGGCGTCTCTCTCCTTGATGTGGCCGGTTGGTCCGGCTGTTGGGAAGAGAGGATCAGGAAATAGGGGAAGGGTAAAGCGTGAGCAAGTGACCGCCAGCTATGCAGCGAGCCGCCGGCCCGCTATTTGCAGTTCTTGCAAATCGTCAGCTTGCGCTTCAACGCCTCGTCTTCCTGATCGACCAGCGTCTGCGCGTCGAGGCCGGTGTCTCTTGCTGCGCGCGACCTCGCAGGCGGTGTCAGCCGGCTCGGTGCGTCATTTTCGTCGGTACCGGCGTTGAAGCCGTCATAGTCGGCGGCCGGATTTGGCAATGCCGCCAGCCCGCCGGTCACAGCTGGCGAAGGCTCTTTGCCGGACGCGGCCGGCTTGGCGTTTTTGGCGCTCGCATGCGGCGGTGCATTGGGTGCCGCCAGCGAAACGGGCGGCGCGGTCGAACTCTGTCCTCGCGCGCGGTCCTGGGACCCCACGCCAACCACCATGAGGCTAAGAGCCAGGAGCGCCACGCGTCTCATCCGCATCCTTCGAGCAGTTCCGGTCCAACGATTGGCAGCAGAATATCAGGCCTCGCATGGCCGTCAAAGTTGACGGAAATGGGTCGCTATCTCCGTCGGTATCGAAGCGCATCGACAAGCAGCGAGAAGGCCGGCGAGGGCTGGCGGCGGCTCGGATAGTAAAGGTGATATCCGGAGAACGGCGGGCACCAATCGGAGAGCACGCGAACCAGCTGTCCGCGGGACAGGTAAGGCTGCACGTGTCCCTCGGTGAGATAGGCAAGGCCGAGCCCCTTCAGCGCGCCGTCCAGCAGCAGGCCCGCGCTGTTGAACACGAGTTGCCCTTCCACGCGCACGTTGAGCTCACGGCCATTCTTTTCGAACTCCCACGCATAAAGGCTGCCGCCGTGGGTAGGCAGGCGAAGGTTGAGGCAGTTGTGCTGGGTCAGGTCCTGGGGAATTTTGGGCTTCTTGCGCGCCGCAAAATAGGATGGCGAGCCGACGACCGCCATGCGCAGGTCGGGACTGACGCGGACCGCGATCATGTCCTTGGCGACAAGCTCACCCGGACGGATGCCGGCATCGACCTGCTGCGCGACGATGTTGGCGAGCCCGTAGTCGACGATGATCTCGACATGAATGTCAGGGTATTTCGGCAAAACCTTCCCGAGCGCCGGCAACAGGATCTCGCGCGCGGCATATTCCGTGGCCGTCAGCCTGACAGTTCCGGCCGGCTTCTCGCGGAATTCGCCGAGCGCGGCGAGATCCCGATCCATCTCGTTGAACTTGGGGCCGATGCTCTGGAATAGCCGCTCCCCGGCCTGGGTCGGCGTCACGCTTCGCGTCGTTCTGTTCAGGAGGCGCACGCCCAGCCGCTCCTCGAGATTGCGGATGATCTGGCTGAGCGCGGATTGTGTCATGCCGAGCTTCGCTGCCGCCCGCGTGAAGCTGTGTTCCCGCGCCACGGCGAGGAAGGCGAGTAGATCGCTCGCGTCGTCCCGGTGCATTGATTAGCTGTCCTAATGACTACATGCGAAATCTATCACCTAATCACGGGTGCGCGGAAGTCTTAGGTTCGGAGCGGTCATCAGGAGCTCTGAATCGGCATGTCAATCACGGCCATCCAGCCCGTCGTGTCGTCTCGCGTCACCGTGACGTTGCTGCCGATCATGGCGGTGGTGTTCGCCGCCTTCCTCGTCATCGGCGTCGCGATGCCCGTGCTGCCCGTTCACGTCCATGACGGATTGGGGCTTGGCACGTTCGTGGTCGGTCTGGTCGCCGGCAGCCAGTTCGCGGCCTCCCTTGTCTCGCGGCCTTGGGCCGGTCATTTCTCCGATCGCCGGGGTGCGAAGCGCGGTGTGATCGCGGGCCTCATTGCGGCTGCGGCTTCGGGGCTGCTGTACTTGCTGTCGCTCGAGTTCACCGGGGCGCCGCTGACCTCCGTTGCGATTCTGCTGCTCGGGCGTGGTGTGCTGGGTGCGGCGGAAAGCTCCATCATCACGGCGGCGGTCAGCTGGGGACTTGCAAGGGTCGATACGGGCAATACCGGCAAGGTCATAGCCTGGGTCGGCTCGGCCATGTTCGCCGCGTTCGCGATCGGCGCGCCGGCGGGCTCGGCGCTCTACGCCGCCTACGGCTTTTCCGCGATCGCGGTTGCCACCGCGATCGCGCCGCTCCTTGCTCTGTTGCTTGTCGTGCCGCTTCCAGCTGCCGCTCCGATGCAGCAGGCGCGTTCTTCATTCGCCAAGGTGCTCGGCTCGGTGTGGGTGCCGGGCCTCGGCTGCGCTCTCGGCAGCGTCGGCTTTGGCGCGGTGACGACGTTCGTCGCGCTGCTGTTCGCGAGCCGGGGATGGGCCAACGGATGGCTTGCCTACACCGCCTATGCGGTCGCCTTCATCCTGGCGCGGGTATTTTTCAGTCATCTGGCCGATCGGATCGGCGGCGCTAGGGTCGCGCTTGTGTGCGCTTTGGTCGAAGCCGCCGGACAAGCTCTCATCTGGGTGGCTGTCCGACCTGAAATGGCGCTGGCGGGCGCCGCGCTCACCGGCTTCGGCTTCTCACTGGTCTACCCAGGCTTCGGTGTCGAGGCGGTGCACCGCGTTCCGGCACAGAGCCGGGGCCTCGCCATGGGCGCCTACACCGCCTTTCTCGATCTCGCCCAAGGGCTCGCCAGCCCGGCGCTTGGATTGATCGCGACAAGCGCGAGGCTGAACGTCCTGTTTCTCGCCAGCGCGGTCACCGTGCTCTGCGCCGCGCTGGTGGCGGGGTGGCTGTCGGCACATCCGTTCAGGATGGAAGGACGTCCGCAATGAGAGCGTTCATAACTGCATTGTTCTCGGTCTGGCTGGCTGCCGGCAGCCCGGGCGACGCTGAGCAAGAGAAATGTCGGAGGAGAAAATTCCATGTTGACGTCGGAAGACATCCGCGCCGTGGCGCCCGCGCTTGAAAAATATGCACATGATTTCGTTCTCGGTGAACTCTGGAAGCGGTCCGGCCTTTCGCCGCGCGACCGCAGCATCGTGACGCTCGCGGCGCTGATCGCGCGCGACCAGAGGGCAGAGCTGCCATTCTATCTCGGTGCCGCGCTCGACAACGGCGTGACGCCCGCCGAGATCTCCGAGATCATCACGCATTTGGCGTTCTACACCGGCTGGGCGAACGCGATGGAGGCTATTCCGGCGGCGAGGGACGTCTTTGCCACACGCCACATCGGCGCGGATCAGCTTCCGCCGGCGTCCGGGCCCCAGCTTCCGCTCGATGAGGCCGCGGAGAACCAGCGCGCCAGCCGCGTCGGGGAGCAATTCGGCGCCATCACGCCGAGTCTCGTTCAATACACGGCCGATGTGCTGTTCCGCGATCTCTGGCTGCGACCGGGGCTTGTGCCGCGGGACCGAAGCCTCGTCACGGTCAGCGCGCTCGTCGCGACGGGGCAGGTCGCCCAGATCACCTACCATTTGAACCGGGCGATGGATAACGGATTGACCCGCGAGCAAGCCGGCGAGCTGCTGGGCCACCTCGCGTTCTATGCTGGCTGGCCCAACGCATTCTCTGCCGCTCCTGTGGTCAGGGACGTGATCGAAAAGCGGCGGTGATCACCCGCAGAGGCGTGCTGATCTGCGGCAACGCAGCCGTGTTGATCGATGATGGCCGTTGGAGGCGCAGTCGTTGGTCGTTCAAAGGAGGGTAGCATGGATATCGATGTCAAGAGAAACGGCGCCCGGCCCTCGCAGAAGGGCCCGCCGGACTGGTTTACGGGCACCGTTCGGATCGACCCGCTATTCCAGGCCCCGGATCCCGCGCGCGTCGGTGCGGGCGAGGTCACGTTCGAGCCCGGCGCGCGTACGGCCTGGCACACGCATCCGCTCGGGCAGACGCTGGTCATCACGGCCGGGCTCGGCTGGGTGCAACGCGCGGGCGGCGCGGTCGAGGAGGTCCGTCCCGGCGATGTGGTCTGGTTTCCGCCAGGGCTGAAGCACTGGCACGGCGCCTGCGCGACGAGGGCGATGACGCACATCGCGATCCAGGAATCCCTTGATGGCAAGAACGTCGACTGGATGGAAAAGGTCAGCGACGAGCAATATCGGAAGTGAGCTCGCGCACGCGCGCTGCGTCACAAATGATGACGCCTCGGCGTTACTTCATGGCCGTGCTGATCGCGTTGAACTTGTTGCTGAGGAGGGCGCTGCCCGTGTTGGTCACGACGGTGACGATGGCGAGTGCGATACCGGCGGCGATCAGGCCGTACTCGATCGCGGTGGCGCCCTTCTCATCGGCAAGAAAAGACCTGAGCACAATCATCGCCAACTCCTGTTCGTCCGGTCCAATGTAGGCGCGCGTCGTTATCAAACTGGTAAGGTGATCGGCGAGGCGCTTTTCGCGCATCAAAATCGGGTGCGGCCGACGTAGCCTGTCGTTTCTTAACGTAACAGCCGTTAAACGAACGTTTCATTATCCAATTCAAATGGACGGAAGCGGGACGTGCTCAACTCGAGGTGGAGCGTCCGGGCGCAACCTTTGCAGGGCGTCCCAGCGCGGCCGCAAGGCGACCGACCAGATAGTTCACGACATGCGGCTGCGCCTGCACCGCCGTGTCGGCGATGCGATCGTCCTCGGCGGTGTCACTCACGATGCCGATGTAGTTCTTTCTGGCGTCCTGTTGCGGCACAGTCGTGCGACCCCCGGTTTTTCGACGGCCGGACATTGATGCACGCAAGGGGAATCATCGGTTAATTTTGCGTCGCGTAGGAATACCCGGTGCGGCGACAAGTGATCCAGCCGCTTAAGGGTTTGTTGAGGCTGTTCGTCGAGCGGTCGGGCCAGCATGCCGAGCGCGGCTCATCGATGCCTGCTATCCGCGTTCAACGCGCGTAGCATGGCGATGCGAGCGAATATCCGCCAGCCGCCGCCGGCCTCGGCTGCGTTGATCAGCATCTCGATCGCGGTCTGCCAACGCGGCTCCTGCTGCTCAGCCTCGGGCAGCTGCATGATGAAGTCGGCAGCTTCTTGCAAGGTGCGCAGCTTGGCGCCGCCGCGCAGGCCGATCGGATCGTCGAACGGCGTCGACCAGGGCATGTCAGGACGCCGGATCGGTGAGGGAAGACGTCACGGCGCGATCGGCGATGCGATGGCGTCAGCCGGCCTTCTTCGCTCGCGTTGTCGCACGCACCTGCTTGTCGGCCTTCCTGGGCGCCGCTTCCCTGCCGGCTGCGTCCTTGCCGGCTTTGCCCGAGATCGGCAGCAGCATCTCGCGCTGGCCCGCCACGCGCTTCTTCGGCTTCTTGCCCTTGACCGTCTCCTTGGCGACCTTCGCGGCGGGCGCCGCTTCCTGTTCGCTGGCGAGGCTCTTCTTCAGCGCGTCCATCAGGTTGATGACGTTACCGCCGCTCTTCGGCGTGGACTTGACCGCGATCGGCGCACCGCTGCGCTTCTTGTTGATGAGATCGATCAGCGCGGTCTCGTAATGATCCTCGAACAACTCCGGCTCGAACGCCCCGGACTTCTTCTCCACGATGTGCTTGGCGAGGTCGAGCATGTCCTTCGTCAGCTTCACGTCCTGGATCTCGTCGAAATATTCGGTCTCGCTGCGCACCTCGTAGGGATAGCGCAGCAGCGTGCCCATCAGCCCGCTCTCGAGCGGCTCGAGCGCGATGATGTGCTCGCGATTCGTCAATACCACACGGCCGATCGCAACCTTGTCCATGCTGCGGATGGTCTCGCGGATCACCGCATAGGCGTCGTGGCCGACCTTGCCGTCGGGAACGAGGTAATAGGGGCGGATCAGATAGCGGTTGTCGATGTCGGTCTTCGGCACGAACTCGTCGATGTCGATCGTGTGAGTGGAGTCGAGCGCGATATCGTCGAGCTCGTCCTTGGTGACCTCGATGTAGGTGTCGGTATCGACCTTGTAGCCCTTGACGATGTCCTCGGAGGTCACCTCGTCGCCGGTCTCGGCGTCGACCTTCAGATATTTGATCCGGTGGCCGGTCTTGCGATTGATCTGGTTGAACGAGACCTTCTCCGTATCCGATGTGGCCGGATACAGCGCGACCGGGCAGGTCACGAGCGAGAGACGCAGAAAACCCTTCCAATTGGCGCGGGGGGCCATGGGCTACTCCAAACGCAACGGGGACAGACCTATGAGAATACCATCGGGGAACCCCGAATCCTACACAGGTTGGATCGGAATCTTGCAACTGCGTTAACCAGTCGCTGCCCCTGCGGTTCGGGCCGATTCAGTCCCAAAAACCGGAACATCAAATCGGATCGGGCGTTGGCTTCCGACACTGGCTGCGAAGAACTCGCGGTCACCGGGGGCGGCACCGAGAGATTGAGGGCGTCATGGCAACCACGCGAGAGCAGAACCGGATCGTCGAAACCGCGACCGAGGCACGCCAGGGCGAACCCGGGCCCTCCGTGGCCGCGCTGCTCGCCATCTCGACCGGGCTTGCGATCCTGATTCTTGCCGTCATCTGGTTCGTATTCTTCAGGACCTGACGGCTCAAACAGCGGGAAGGGCGGACCTTCCGACCAGCCGCTATCGGCGGCACATTGCGCCCGCCATGCCTCCGGTCCGTCCGGTGGGCTGGCGGGCGTAGTCGCGTTTGTTCCTGACACGTCGTATATGACCAAAAAGTAACGCCGGTGGTTCCCCGCGTTCATATCCAGTTCACGCCGGAATTGATCATCTCTGGCAATCGATCGTGCAGTCTATTTCTGGAGAGAAGCGTGCGCCTGCTTGTTGTTGAGGACGACCCCGATCTCAATCGCCAGCTCACAAAGGCGCTGACGGACGCCGGTTATGTCGTCGACCGTGCCTTCGACGGAGAGGAGGGGCACTATCTCGGCGACAACGAACCGTATGACGCCGTGGTGCTCGACATCGGCCTGCCCAAGAAGGACGGCATCTCGGTGCTGGAGGCCTGGCGCCGCAACGGTCGCACCATGCCGGTTTTGATCCTCACCGCGCGCGACCGCTGGAGCGACAAGGTGCAGGGCTTCGACGCCGGCGCCGACGATTACGTGCCAAAACCGTTCCATCTGGAGGAGGTGCTGGCGCGCATCCGCGCGCTGCTGCGCCGCTCCACCGGCCATGCCCAGAGCGAACTCAGCTGCGGCCCCGTCACTCTCGACACCCGCACCGGCCGCGTCAGCGTGTCGGGCAATCCGGTCAAGATGACCTCGCACGAATATCGCCTTCTGGCCTACCTCATGCACCATTCCGGGCGGGTGGTTTCGCGCACCGAGCTGGTCGAGCATCTCTACGACCAGGACTTCGATCGCGACTCCAATACGATTGAGGTCTTCGTCGGCCGCATCCGCAAGAAGCTCGATGTCGACATCATCCAGACCGTCCGCGGCCTCGGCTATCTCCTGACCCCGCCGCCGACGCCGGGTGCTTGAGCGGTGTGGGCTTGACGGGCGGCCCGACACGGGCCTTGGTCCTTGATATGACCGCCGATGCCCTGCCACCACCTCGCGCCTCCGGGATCATTCCGATGCCCGCCAGCTCGCTTGCGAACCGCCTGTTCCTGTCGGCGACCGCCTGGCTCGTGGTCATTCTGGCCATAACCGGCGTGGTGCTGTCGTCAGTCTACAAGAATGCGACCGAGCGCGCCTTCGATCGCCGGCTCAACCTTTATCTGCGCACCCTCATCGCAGAGGTCGCAACCCCCGATGAACCGCCGGATCGCCAGTTCCAGTCGCTGGGCGAGCCCCTGTTCGAGCTGCCGTTGTCCGGCTGGTACTGGCAGATCACACGCACCGACACCGAGAAGCCGGAGGTGCGCTCCTCACGCTCTCTCTGGGACAAGAAGCTGCCGAAGCTGGAAGACCAGGGCGCCGAGCTCACCGCAGCCGGCATTCGTCTCGCTTACGTCGACGGGCCCGAGGGGCAGAACCTGCGCATGGTCGAGCGTCCCGTCGATCTCGGCGCCGACGGCAAATACCTTGTCAGCGTCGCCGGCGACGACACCGAGATCTTCGATGAGACACGCAGCTTCGACTACTATCTTGGCGGCACCTTCACCGCGCTCGGGATCGTGCTGCTGCTGACGACCGTGTTCCAGGTCCGCTTCGGCCCTCCTTGCGCCGCTCAAGCGCATCTCCGAATCCATCGCCGATATCCGCTCCGGACGGGCCGAGCGGCTCGAAGGCGAATTTCCGGTGGAGATCGCGCCGCTGGCGCGCGAGACCAATGCGCTGATCGATGCCAACAGGGAGATCGTCGAGCGCGCCCGCACCCATGTCGGCAATCTCGCCCATGCGATCAAGACGCCGCTGTCGGTGATCGTCAACGAGGCCGGCGCGCATGCCGCCGATCCGTTCTCGGCCAAGGTGATGGAGCAGGCCGATGTGATGCGTAACCAGCTCGCCCACCATCTGGAGCGCGCTCGCATCGCAGCCAGGGTCTCGATCGTCGGCACCGTGACGGAGGTTGCGCCGGCCATCGAGGCGCTGCGGCGGACCATGGAGAAGATCCACCGCGGCCGCGGCATCACTGTGGAGGCCAAGGCGGATCCGGCCGCGAAATTCCGGGGCGAGAAGCAGGATCTGGAGGAGATGGTCGGCAACCTCGTCGACAATGCCTGCAAATGGGCGGCCTCGCGCGTTCTCATCGAGGCGCTGGTGGAGGCCCCGACCCGTGCAGGCACAGGCCCCAGGCTGCGGCTCATCGTCGATGATGACGGGCGCGGCCTCTCCGAGGCCGAGCGCGCCCAGGCCTCCCGCCGCGGCCAGCGGCTGGATGAATCCAAGCCGGGCTCGGGACTTGGGCTGTCCATCGTGACCGACCTCGCTGCGCTCTACGGCGGCAGTCTTTCGCTCGGCAGCGCGCCGATTGGCGGCTTGCGGGCCGAGCTGGTGCTGCCCGGAATATAATGGGACCTATATACCAGTTGACACAGAACTAAAATTCCCCTATCTTTCTCATCATAAGGGGAAAGCAGATGCTCACGCAGTTCAAAACTCTGACCGATCTGATGATCGCCTTTCAGGACCCACAGACTGCGATTGACCATTTCACTGCCATCCGTTGGCCGGAAGGCGCGGTCTGCCCCTACTGCGATTGCGCCAAGACCTACACTCTGAGCCGGAAGAACAAGTTCCGATGCTCGGATTGCCTGCGCAATTTCTCGGTGACTGTCGGCACTATCTTTGAGGATACCAAGCTCCCGCTGCGCGTTTGGTTCGGCGCGATCTGGCTGATCACCAACCATCCGAAAGGGATTGCTTCAACCACGTTGGCGCGGGACTTGGGGATCACTCAGAAGTCAGCCTGGTTCGTTCTGCATCGCCTGCGTCACGCCGCGCGCACTCGCTCGTTCAATAAGCCGCTCACTGGCGTTGTTGAAGTGGATGAGACCTACGTGGGCGGCAAGGCCATCAACCGTCACAAGCGCCGCAGTGGTGCTGGCGGCGGCCCGAAAGACAAGACGCCGGTCATTGGCGCGGTCGAGCGCGATGGCGAGATTGTCGCCAAGGTTCTGCCGATCGCCAACAAAAAGACCATGCACGAGTTCGTCAATGAGACCGTGGCGAAGGATGCGACCATGCTCGCGACCGATGGCCATCCTGTCTACCAACGCCTTGAGGGCTACCAGAACCACGAGATCGTCAACCATCAGCATGGCGAGTACAAGCGCGGCGAGGCTCACACAAACAGCATCGAAAGCGTTTGGGCGCTTCTTAAACGTCAAATCGTCGGTACCCACCATTGGGTGAGCGAAAAGCATCTGCAACAGTACGTGCAGGAAATGACTTGGCGGCTCAATCGGCGTAGCATGACGGCGGCCGAACGCATGAACGACTTGTTCGAAGGCGTTGCCGGGGCGCTCCCGTACAAGGTTCTGATCTCGTGAAAAAGACGAAGATTCGAAGTCAGCCGCCAGAGCCGCCGTTCGGTCTTGATATGCCGTTTGACGAGGCTCTGAAGCGCTTCATCGGGACCGATCCGAGGGAAGTGCAGGCCAACATCGACAAGTCTAAAAAAAAGAAACCGCCGGGCACGAGGCCCGGCGGCAAGAAGGTAGATCAGAAAAACGTCGTCTCCTTACGCAGCCGAAGGATGCGGAAACGAAATGACGGTGGCTGATCCGCAACGCTGAGGCCAGCGCCGCCAGTGTCCGCGCACGTGTTGAACTTTGCCATCACGCACGCGGTAGTAAGTTTCGACCCAAACCTTTGGCATGGGTGTTCCTTTTCAAGTGTGACGTTACGCACACTTGAGCCGATGAGCAGGAAGTGGTATATTCCCCAACGGAACTTAGGGGGTCACTTCCTGCTTCCATCCGTTGCGGTAGTGCTACGGACACCGCTTCGGAACCTAAACATCGGCTCGCTCTGGGGACTGCAATTCCCCTCGGCGAGCCGAAGTCGTTTAGGACGGCGTTCATCAATATACCGGCGAAGATACACTTTTCAAAACTGAATCTGGTTCCGCTTGCACGTATCCACCGCATTGCAGTACAATGGGTGAACACGGAGAGGCGCTATGTCCGATCATGTCCTAGATAATGCCCAAAGACGGCGCGACGAGATCGCCGCCGAGATTAACAAGCATAATCAGAAGCTTGAGGGACTACGTAAAGAACTGGCGGCGGTGCAAATCTTCATCAATAGCTGGCACCACTTCGCGAACATCCGGGCAACTACGGATACAAATGAAGATACCAATCCCCGTAATTCACCGGATACTGATCACGGGCATTTGAAGGAAGATGTAATGATCGGGACTGCTTTCGCTGGGCTTCTGGCTAATGCCAAGGTCGATTCGCCGCCGTTACCGCCGCCAAAGACGACTCGCAAAAACCCAGACCGAGCTGAGGTTGGCCGCTTAGCACAGCAGATCATCCGAGAGCGCGGCAAGCCGGTCACGCGTCGAGAACTGATGGAAGCCCTGAACCAGCGCGGAGTAGTCATCCGCGGCAAGAACCCGGATATGGTCCTGAGCACCATGATGTGGCGAATGCCGCAGGACTTCATCCGTCTCGCGGGGCACGGCTATTGGCTTCGTGAACTTCCATATTTGGCTGCTGAATACGAGGGCGGGCGTCCTCCTCATCTTGAGGACGAGGAGCCGGACATGTTGCAGATCACTATCCTCGATCCGGAAAGCGTGTCGGATGCTTAAACAACAAAACCCCGCCTTTTGAGCGGGGTTTTGCGTATTAAGACTCGCGTCTCCAGCTGAGCTAGAAGCCCAACAATGTCACGGCGACACGGGCAAGCCCGGTGGTGTTGTCATCCATGACGCAGTGAATCATATAGACCACGATTTTCGTGAACAAGGGGTGAAGGCTAGATACGTGCCTGTACGGCAAACGTATCTGAAGAAATAAAAAGAAAGAAGGAAGGGAACTTGGGAGAGAGGAGTGGGGCGAGTTATGTGGCACCTCGCCCCGTATTCCTAGCGTCCAGAGAACTGGAGACGCGAGTGGGAGTCGAACCCACTACCCCACCACAGGGTGCTACGGTTTTCAAAGCCGACCCGTTCACCGTTCCGGCATCGCGTCACCGAGCAATGTAGGACGCGATTCGATAAAAGTCTACCTGTGTCAACTCGTATATAGGTCCCAATATAATCCTCTGTTCCCAAACCGCTATTTGGGCTGTCGGGCGAAACCGGAGAGGTTTCGGAGCGACTTCCTCAACGGCTTCTTAAGGCGCGCCCGCCTATGATCGGGGCGGGACGCATCCTACGTCGCCAGTTTACCGTGCATTACCCGGGCGCATGAGCCAGACATCGATCGAGCGGCTGAGGGACTATCTCGCGCAGCTCCCGCCGCAGGCGCAGGCGCTGCTGATGCGGGAGTTCGAACGCGCGCTCGAGCGCGGCCAGGACACGGCTGTGGCGACCTTGGTGCTCGAGCAACTTCGCAAGATCGTGCGCAAGACGGAGGCCGACGAAGCAGCGCCGCCGCGTACCGACGACCTGTCACGGCTGCTGTTCCGGATTGTGGAACCGTTCCTGGTCGAGGCCGGCGCTCCGATCCGTGTCGGCCAGATCCGGCGGTCCTCGTTGAATCCGATCTGGCAATGGCTTGGCCGCGACGGTGCCCCGGACAAGATCAACGAGTTCGAAGCAGTCCTGGCGCGCATGCCGGCAACTGACAGTTCGGGCCAGGTCGAGGCACTGACGCTCAAGCTCCAGGCCGTGGCTGCGGACGCCATCTTCCAGCTGACGGGACCGGGCGGCGGCGACAAGTCGCGCGCGCTCGCCCGCGTCGGTCCGCCCAACGTGATCGAGGATCTCTATTCGATCGGCGCGGTGCTCGCCGTTCGCGAGGCCATGGCCACGCTGAACGAAAAACTGCCGCGCTTCCTGCGTACGTTCGGCGATCCCCAGATCGCCTCCGTGACGTCTGCGCTGAATATTCCCGTGCTTCAGACCCCGCAGATGCTGCCCTTTGCGCTATCGCTCGTCGTCCAGCGCATGACCGCGCCGTGGCAGATCATTCGTCTTGCCATCAAGATCGCCGCCTCCGATGACGAGATCCGCGTCGCGGCCACGCCCTATGGCGTCGCCGTCACGATGGCCCTGCACGATCTGTCCCGCGTGGCCGCCAATCTGCGCATGGACATCAAGCGCGGCCATTTCGAGACGGTCGCCGACAATCTCAAAGCGCTGCACGACGGCGTCCGCGGCCTGCGCACGGAGCTCGACCTGCGCAACGATTCCCCCTGGGGCAAGCAGCTGACCTCGATCCGCGCCGACATCTCCAACGCCCTGCAATCGGAGATCGACAGTGTTCCCGGCCGCGTTCGCCGCATCCTGCGCCAACGTCCGGAGAAGGACATTCCGCCGGGCGCCCGGGTCGATACCACAGAAGTCGAGGAAACCGTCGCGCTGATCGACTTCGTCGCCACCTGTCGCAACTATGCCAGCGAGCTTGCGATCAACGAGGTGACGCTGCGTACCTATTCCGACCTGCAGCAATATGTGGAGCGGTCGACCGAGCAGGCGGTGCAGTCGCTGCGCGGCGCCGATCACAAGGTTCGCACCTACCGTCAGCAGCAGGTGCAGGCCGCGATCCGCTTCTGCCAGGTGCTGTTCGGCGACGATTACGCCTCGCTGATGAGCCGTGCCGCGGAGAACGCGGCCACGGGCGAGCGAAAATCGACGCGCGCAAGCTGATCCAGGTGCATTTTATTGAAATCACAATTTCTAATTGACGATGCCAGGTGAGGGCCCTACGGTCCCGTGCAAGTTTTTGGAATTGCTATCTGCGGGCGCATGAAACCCATTATCAGCTCCATCGAAATCGAAAACCGTATCATTGTTGCCAAATATCAGCGTCTGATGGTCGGCGCGAAGCTGGTGCTGGTCGAGAAGGCAAGCGGTCGGCGGCTGCCCGAGACCGCCACACGGATCACATCCCAGGTTCCGCTTGGCGCGCTGCGCATTCGCCTGCCCGACGCAATCGCGCCCGGAACATACTTCCTGAAGGCCATCAACGGGCACGGCGAGGACGCCGCTCGAAGCGCCGACTTCGAGATCATCTAAGCCGTTGGATTGTCACCATTTCGGGACTGTGTGCGCTCGCGCCAAATTGACAATTGTCAATTGCCGCATTGTCCGGCCGTGGTGTAAAGCCACCTGTAGGCGCGGATCGCGCGCCCCCGGAAGCTTGCCAGATGACGCTATGGTTCGTGTTCGCGCTGATGACGGTCGCGGCGATATTCGCCGTGCTCTGGCCGCTCGGCCGTGGCGGACGTCCTGACACTCAAGGCAGCGAGGTCACGGTCTACAAGGACCAGCTGGCCGAGATCGAGCGTGATCTCGCCGCGGGACTGATCGCGCGACCCGAAGCCGAGGCCGCGCGCGTCGAGATCAGCCGCAGGCTGCTCGCCGCCGCGGGCAGCGAGGCGGAGCTGGTGTCGACCTCCAGTCTGAAATGGCGCCGCGCGGCTGCCGTGCTGGCGCTGATCGGTCTGCCTTTGGCGGCGGTGGGGATCTACGTTCCGCTCGGCTCGCCCGCGCTTGGCGACTTCCCGCTGGCGCAGCGCGAGCGCGGGGCCGGCTCCAACATGGCGCAGTCGCTCGAGAACCTCGTCGAACAGGTCCAGCAACACCTGGAGAAGAATCCAACCGATGGCCGCGGCTGGAACGTGCTTGCGCCGGTGCTGGAGCGGCTCGGCCGCTTCGACGAGGCCGTGCGCGCCTATCGCAATTCGATCACCTATAACGGCGAGAGTGCGGAGCGCCGTTCCGACCTGGGCGAGGCGATTGCAGCCGCAGCCAGCGGCGTGGTGACGGCAGAAGCCAAGACCGAGTTCGAGCGCGCGCATGCGCTCAATGCCGACGACCCCAAGGCGAACTACTTCCTGGGCCTTGCTGCCGAGCAGGACGGGCGCAGGGATGACGCGGCCGATATCTGGCGCGCGCTGCTGGCGAAAGCACCGGCGAATGCGCCGTGGCGCCCCCTGGTACAGACCTCGCTCGCGAGGGTCGGGGGTGGCGGCGTGACGATGCCGGCACTGTCCGACGAGACCATCGCGGCTTCCAGGGACATGAACGACGGTGATCGCAACGCGATGATCCGCGGCATGGTCGAACGCCTCGCCACGCGCCTCAAGCAGAACGGCGACGACGTCGAGGGCTGGCTGCGTCTGGTACGCGCCTATCTGGTGATGGGCGATCGCGACAAGGCCATGGGCGCCTCGGCCGATGCGCGCCAGGCGGTCGCGAAGGATTCCGAGCGGCTGCGCCAGCTCAACGAAGGCCTCAAGACTCTCGGGCTCGACGGATGACGGTTGCAGCACGAGACGAGCGGAGAACCGATACGCCATGACGCGCAAGCAGCGACGTATGATCATCATCGGCGGTTCGCTTGCCGTGCTCGCGCTCGCGGCGGCGCTGGTGCTCAACGCGTTGCGCGACTCCATCGTGTTCTTCTCGACCCCGACCATGGTGGCCGAGAAGCACGTTCAGCCCGGCAAGCGTTTTCGCCTCGGCGGATTGGTGCAGCCGGGTTCGCTCCAGCGCGGCGACGATCTCGCGGTGACGTTTGAAGTTGCCGATGGCGGTGCCAAGCTGCCCGTCGCCTACAAGGGCATCTTGCCCGATCTGTTTCGTGAAGGGCAGGGCGTGGTCGCCGAGGGCGCGCTCGACGCCAATGGCGTATTCAAGGCCGACACCGTGCTCGCCAAGCACGATGAGACTTACATGCCCAAGGACGTCGCAGACGCCCTGAAGAAGCAGGGGCACTGGAAGGACGATTACGGCGCCAAAGCTTCCAACGGCATCACGCCTGCGGCGACGACCGCGCAGGGCAATTCGCAGGGAGCCGTGCGGTGATCGCGGAAGCCGGACATTACGCCCTGGTGCTGGCTCTCGCGCTGGCATTGATCCAGTCCATCGTGCCTGTCATCGGGGCGCGTTTGCGCGATCCCGCGCTGATGAACGTGGCGCGCTCCACGGCGCTCGCACAATTGCTGTTCGTCGGTGCCTCGTTCGTTGCGCTGGTGACGCTGCACGTGATCTCGGATTTCTCCGTCGCCAACGTCTACGAGAACTCCCACTCCATGAAGCCGTTGATCTACAAGATCACCGGCGTGTGGGGAAACCACGAAGGCTCGATGCTGCTGTGGGTGTCGATCCTGGCCCTGTTCGGCGGGCTCGTTGCGGCTTTCGGCAACAATCTGCCGCTGTCGCTGCGCGCGCACGTGCTGGCCGTCCAGGCCTGGATTGCGAGCGCCTTCTATCTGTTCATCCTGATCACCTCCAATCCGTTCCTGCGCATCGTCAATCCGCCGATCGAGGGGCGCGACCTCAATCCGGTGCTTCAGGACATTGGTCTGGCCGTGCATCCGCCGATGCTCTATCTCGGCTATGTCGGCTTCTCGATCTCGTTTTCCTTTGCGATCGCGGCGCTGATCGAGGGGCGGATCGATGCGGCCTGGGCGCGCTGGGTGCGGCCGTGGACGCTGGTCGCCTGGATTTTCCTGACGCTCGGCATCGCGATGGGATCCTACTGGGCCTATTACGAGCTCGGCTGGGGCGGCTGGTGGTTCTGGGATCCGGTCGAGAACGCCTCGCTGATGCCGTGGCTCGCCGGCACTGCGCTGCTGCATTCGGCGCTGGTGATGGAGAAGCGCGACGCGCTGAAGGTCTGGACCATCCTTCTTTCCATCCTGACCTTCTCGCTGTCGCTGCTCGGCACTTTCCTCGTGCGCTCGGGTGTCATCACCTCCGTGCACGCCTTCGCCAATGATCCGACCCGCGGCGTCTTCATCCTGCTGATCCTCTGCCTCTTCATTGGCGGCAGCCTGTCGCTGTTCGCGGCTCGCGCGACGTCGTTGAAGCAGGGCGGCCTGTTCGCGCCGATCTCGCGCGAGGGCGCGCTGGTGCTGAACAATCTTCTGCTCACCGTCGCCTGCGCAGTCGTGCTGTTCGGCACGCTGTATCCGCTGGCGATGGAAGTGCTCGCCGATTTCAAGATGTCGGTGGGCGCACCGTTCTACAATCTCTCCTTCGTGCCGTTGTTCGCTCTGCTGCTGATCGCCGTCCCGTTCGGGCCGATGCTGGCGTGGAAGCGCGGCGATTTGCTCGGGGTCACCCAGCGCCTGCTCGCGGCGGGCGTCGCTGGCCTCATCGTGGTTGCCATTGTCTGGGCTTGGACCCGTGGCGGCAGTGCGCTCGCGCCGTTGGCCATCGGGCTTGGTGTCTTCGTCGTCGCTGGCGCCGCAACCGACCTGACCGAGCGAACCGGCCTGTTTCGCCTGCCGTTTGTCACGGCGCTGCACCGCGCCCGCGGCCTGCCACGTTCGACCTGGGGGGGCGCCCTTGCGCATGCCGGTCTGGGCATCGCATTGATCGGGATCGTCTGCGAGACCACGTGGAACAGCGAATATATCGCGACCATGAAGCCGAACGACGTCGCGCAGGTGGCTGGCTATGATCTGAAGCTCGACGGGCTGCTCGAGCGGCAGGGGCCGAACTACCGCGAGATGGTCGCCAAGTTCAACGTCAGCCGGGGTCGCGATGCGCTCAGCGTCATGACGCCGTCAAAGCGCAGTTTTACCACGCGCGGCTCCTCGACCACCGAGGCTGCGCTGCTGACCCGCGGTGCGAGCCAGCTCTATATCTCGCTCGGTGACGTCACCGCTGATGGCGCGATCGCCGTGCGCATCTATCACAAGCCGATGGTGCTGCTGATCTGGTGGGGGCCTGTGCTGATGGCATTCGGCGGCATGCTGTCGCTGTCGGACCGGCGCTTGCGCGTCGGCGCGCCGAAACCGGCGCGGGCCAGGCAACGCCTGCAACCGGCGGAGTGAGCCGATGCGCCGGATGATGGCCGCGATCGTTGCGCTTGTGCTGCTGGCTGCGCCTGCGGTGCATGCCGTGCAGCCCGACGAGATCATGTCGGATCCCGTGAAGGAGGCGCGCGCGCGCGAATTGTCGCGCGAGCTGCGCTGCATGGTCTGCCAGAACCAGTCGATCGACGATTCCGATGCGCCGCTCGCGCGCGATCTGCGGCTGCTGGTGCGCGAGCGCATCGCAGCGGGCGACAGCAATTCCCAGGTGCTGGACTTCCTGGTCGCGCGCTACGGCGAGTTTGTGCTGCTGAAGCCGCGCTTCGAGCGGCAGACCATGCTGCTGTGGCTGCTCGCGCCTGTGCTGCTGGCTGCCGGCGGGCTTGCGCTGTGGTGGCAAAACCGGCGCCGCGCGCGAAGTGGCGCTGATGGTGCAGCATTGCCGCTCACGCCCGACGAAGAGGCGCGGCTCGCCGCCCTGACGTCCGACGACGCCACATCGCGGTAACGGCCTCGGCTCGTTGGCGTCAGCGAACCGGCGACAAGAGCGCTTCGGCGGCGGTTGCCGGAACCCTCATAAGTTCCTGAAAATCTGCGCTTTTTTAACCTGCGCCAAACTGCCGCAGCGCTGGCGGCCTTCATTACAAAAGTTTAACCTCGCAGCCAGCCCACGGTAAGGCGGAGATCCCCATGTTCAGGTCCGTAAGGTGCCGCTGTCAGGCATCGCATGAATTTCAAGGCCCTGGAGACCTCCGTATGACCGACCGTCCCGACCTCACGAACCTTCCGTCCTACCGGCAGCCCCGCCGTTCGGTGTTTTCCGCGCGCAGAATTGCGCTGATGGCCTCGGTCGTCGCCGGTCTCGGCGTCGCCGTTCATGGCTTCAGCCCGTCGACGTCGCCCGCCGATTTGTTCTCCAGCCCGGCGCATGCGCAGGTCAACAACGAGGTCAAGAAGGTCGAGCGTCCGATCGGCTTTGCCGACATCGTCGAGCGGGTGAAGCCCTCGGTGATCTCGGTGAAGGTCAACATCAAGGAGAAGACCGCGAGCAATGATGACGGCGATGATTCCGCCTCGCCGTTCCAGCCAGGCTCGCCGATGGAGCGCTTCTTCCGTCGCTTCGGCGGTCCTGATGGCATCCCCGGTCTGAAGGGCGGCCGTGGCCGCGTCGTGCAGGGCCAGGGCTCCGGCTTCTTCATCTCGGCGGACGGATTTGCCGTGACGAACAACCACGTCGTCGACGGCGCCGACAAGGTTGAGGTCACCACAGACGACGGCAAGACCTACAGTGCCAAAGTGATCGGCACCGACCAGCGCACCGACCTTGCCCTGATCAAGGTCGAGGGCGGCTCCAACTTCCCATTCGCGAAACTTGCCGACGGCAAGCCGCGGATCGGTGATTGGGTGCTCGCGGTCGGCAATCCCTTCGGCCTCGGTGGTACCGTGACCGCCGGTATCGTCTCGGCCAGCGGCCGCGACATCGGCAACGGCCCGTATGACGATTTCATCCAGATCGACGCCCCCGTGAACAAGGGCAATTCCGGCGGTCCGGCCTTCAACACCGACGGCGAGGTGATGGGCGTCAACACGGCGATCTACTCGCCTTCCGGCGGCAGCGTCGGCATTGCGTTCTCGATTCCCGCCAACACGGTGAAAAGCGTGGTCGCCCAGCTCAAGGACAAGGGCTCGGTCAGCCGTGGCTGGATCGGTGTGCAGATCCAGCCCGTGACATCCGACATCGCCGACAGCCTCGGCATGAAAAAGGCCGAAGGTGCGCTGGTGGCCGAGCCGCAGAAGGATGGCCCGGCTGCAAAAGCTGGCATCGAATCCGGTGACGTGATCACGTCGGTCAACGGCGAATCCGTCAAGGATGCCCGCGAGCTCGCCCGCACTATCGGCGGCATGGCGCCCGGCGCGTCCGTGAAGCTCAACGTTCTGCACAAGGGGCAGGACAAGGTCGTGAACCTCACCCTCGGCCAGCTGCCGAACACGGTCGAGGCCAAGGCCGACACCGATAACGACAGCGGCAGGGGCGCGAGCAAGGGCACCGATGTGCCGAAGCTCGGCATGACGGTTGCGCCCGCCAACTCCGTCGCCGGCGCCGGCAAGGACGGCGTTGTGGTCACCGAAGTCGATCCGAAGAGCGCCGCGGCCGAGCGCGGCTTCAAGGAGGGTGACGTGATTCTCGAAGTCGGCGGCAAGAGCGTGAGCACTGCCGGCGACGTCCGCGAGGCCATCAATACGGCCCGCTCCGACAACAAGAACAGCGTCCTGATGCGCGTGAAGAGCGGCGGCCAGTCGCGCTTCGTCGCGGTGCCCATCGCCAAGGGCTAAGGCGCCTCAGGAGGCTTACGAAATGAAGGTGTCGCCGGCATCAGTCGCCCCCGCCGTCGGCACTCTTCCGGGGAGCAGCGCAACGCTTGCTCCCCGCGCCTACCTTCCGGTGGAATTACGCCCCCCTCCGTCGGAAGGCCTAGGGCGGTGAGGTCCCCCCAGCTTCACCGCCCGCCCTTTTTGCCTGGCCAGGTCTGGTTCGCCTGGCTTGCATGCGATTGCCGCTCGCGCCATGTTTAGAGAAGGTTGACCTCCTTGACCGCCGCCGAACGCACGATGCGCCTCCTCATCATTGAAGACGACCGCGAGTCCGCCGACTATCTCGTGAAGGCGTTTCGCGAGGTCGGGCACATTGCCGACCACGCCGGCGACGGCGAGGAGGGCCTCGCCATGGCCGAGAACGGCGATTACGACGTGCTGGTGGTCGACCGCATGCTGCCCAAGCGCGACGGGCTGTCTCTGATCGGTGCGCTGCGCGACAAGGACGACCCGACGCCAGTGCTGATTCTCTCCGCGCTGGGCCAGGTGGACGATCGCATCAAGGGACTGCGCGCCGGCGGCGACGACTATTTGCCGAAACCGTATTCGTTCGCCGAGTTGCTCGCCCGCGTCGAAGTGCTGTCGCGCCGCCGCGGCGGCCCGGCGGAAGACACGCTCTACCGTGTCGGCGACCTCGAGCTCGACCGGCTCTCCCACCGCGTCGCCCGCGGCAAGGACGAGCTGACGCTGCAGCCGCGGGAATTCCGCTTGCTCGAATATCTGATGAAGCATGCCGGACAGGTTGTCACGCGCACCATGTTGCTGGAGAACGTCTGGGACTATCATTTCGATCCGCAGACCAACGTGATCGACGTGCACATTTCGCGGCTGCGCTCCAAGATCGACAAGGGATTCGAGCGGCCGCTGCTGCACACGATCCGCGGCGCCGGGTACATGATCCGTGACGGCATTCGGTAGAGAAGGTGGCTTGAGCTCTGATGCCCCACCAACTGGACCTCTTCCTTCGGGAGCTAAGACAGACCGTCGAGCGCGAAATCGATGAGTGCGTCTACGACGTGCCTAAAGGTGCGCACGGCAATCCGTGGTCTCCCGAAAAAGTGGAACGGGAGCTTCGTGTCTTCAGGGAGGCGCTTGTTGATCCTTATTGGATCGAGGTTGTCGACGACGTCAAGACGAGAAGGTCCTGTGTTGCCGTCGCGGACGACAAGAAAAGCTATCTGCTTGTCTTTGAGCCCGAAGATCAGAAATTCATGCTTGTCACGAAGAGTAAGCTGAGTAGCGATTTGATCAGTTTTGGCGTCGTTGGCGATGCAGTCGGCTGCTTTCTGTCGCGATAGTCGGGGTATGATCCGTGACGGCATTCGGTAAACTCGTCCGCACCACGGCATTCCGGCTGACGCTGGTCTATCTGCTGCTGTTCGCGATGTTCGCCGCCTCGCTGCTCGGCTATTTCGCCTGGAACACGCGGCGGCTGATCACCGAGGAGATCACCCAGACGGTCAATTCCGAGACCGCGGAGATCAACGAGATCTACGGACGCCGCGGCCTGTTCGGCCTCGTGCGCACGATCGAATATCGGGCGCTGCGACCGGGCGCCAATCTCTACCTCGTGACCACGCCGACCGGACAGGCGGTCGCCGGCAATGTCGGCTCGCTGGCCCCTGGCGTGATGGCGACGCGCGGCTGGTCGGAGACCGCCTACCGGCGCCTCGAGGATGCGGATGACCGCGACCATCGCGCGCTGGTGCGCGTCACCGAATTGGAAAACGGTTTCCGTCTCCTGATCGGCCGCGACCTCGCCGAGCGGCGACGCTTGTTCAGCATCGTCGCCAAGGCGGCGCAATGGTCGATCCTGATCGTCGTCGTGCTTGGTCTCGGCGGCGGCGTCTTCGTCGCGCGCCGGGTGCTGACGCGCATCGACGCGATGTCAGGTACGGCGCATCGCATCATGACCGGAGATCTCAGCGAGCGCTTGCCGGTCGGGCGCAGCGGCGACGAGCTCGACCGCCTCGCCGAGAACCTCAACGCCATGCTGGAGCGGATCGAGGCGCTGATGGCGGGGTTGAAAGAAGTCTCGGACAACATCGCCCACGACCTCAAGACGCCGCTGACGCGCCTGCGCAACCGCGCCGAGGAGGCGCTGGCGAAATCGGGTTGCGAGACCGATTATCGCGCGGCGCTGGAACGCACCATCGAGGAATCCGACGGGCTGATCCGTACCTTCAACGCGCTGCTGATGATCGCGCGCGCGGAGTCCGGCCAGGCGCGCGGCAACATGGATGATTTCGATGCGGCCGATGTCGCCGGCGGAATCCACGAGCTTTACGAGCCGCTCGCCGAAGACGACGGCATGACCTTGAAGGTCAAGACCCAGGCTGCACCCATTCACGGCAACCGCGAATTGATCAGCCAGGCGCTCGCCAACCTCGTCGAGAACGCGATCAAGTACGGCAAGCCCGCCACCCAGTCGGCGGGGTCAGTGATCAGCATGGACGCACGTCAGATCACGATCGAGGCCAGGCGCGAAGGCGATCAGGTGCTGCTGAGTGTCACCGACCACGGCCCCGGCATCCCCGAAGCCGACCGCAAGCACGTCGTCGAGCGGTTCGTGCGGCTGGAGGCGAGCCGCACCATGCCGGGCTCGGGCCTCGGCCTCAGTCTCGCGTCTGCCGTCGCCACCTTGCATGGGGGCGAATTGCGGCTGAGCGACGCGCAGCCCGGTCTCGTCGCCACGCTGCTGCTGCCGGCGCGCGCCGGTGCGGGCGACAGGGTTGCTCCTCCAGTAGCGGATGTGCCACAGAAGGTGGCATGAACCACTCCGCGCCGGGAAACGCGGACAAGCATGGTGAGAGCCTCGCCGCCCGCTTCGCGGAGGCTCCCCATATTGCCGCTTCCGCATCAGACGAACGACGTTTTGAAAGTTGGCTGACCGAACTCGAGCCCGCACAACGGGCCCGTGTTGAAGCGCTGCTGGTCCATCGCTTTGCCCGGCCTGTTCTCTGCGGAATCGCGGAATTCTCGCCTTATTTGTTTGATCTGATGCGCGCTGATCCATCGCGCCTGGTCCGGCTGCTCGAATGCGAACCGGATACGCATCTCGCTACGTTGATCGCGGAAGCGAGGGCCGCTGTGCTGGCCGCACCTGACGAAGCCGAGGTGATGCGTCTGCTCCGTCGCATGAAGGCGGAGGCGGCGCTCCTGATCGCGCTGTGCGACATCGGCGGGGTCTGGCCGGTGATGCGGGTGACGGCCGCGCTGACCGACCTCGCTGTCTCCGTGGTGCAGGCTGCGCTCCAATATTTGCTGCGACAGGAAGCCGCACGTGGAAAAATCCAGCCGCCGGATCCGGAGGCGCCGGAAGAGGGCTGCGGCCTGATCGTGCTTGCCATGGGCAAGATGGGTGCGGGCGAGCTGAACTATTCCAGCGACGTCGATCTGATCGTGTTCTTCGACCCCGATTCCACGACGCTCGCGCCAGACATCGAGCCGCAACCGTTCTTCGTCCGGGTGACACAAGGCATGGCGCGCATCCTCCAGCAGCGCACCTATGACGGTTATGTGTTCCGGGTGGACCTGCGGCTGCGGCCCGATCCCTCCTCGACCCAGGTCGCGATCTCCCGCGACGCGGCGTTGAACTATTACGAGCGGGAAGGGCGCACCTGGGAACGCGCCGCGATGATCAAGGCGCGGGCCTGCGCCGGCGATCCCAAGGCAGGCGAGGCGCTGCTGGCCGAAATCGCGCCCTTTGTCTGGCGCAAGCATCTCGATTTCGCCGCGCTTGCCGATGTGCACGATATGAAGCGGCAGATGCAAACCTACCGCGGCCAGAGCGAGATCGCCGTCGAGGGCCACAACGTCAAGGTCGGCCGCGGCGGTATCCGCGAGATCGAGTTCTTCGCCCAGACCCAGCAACTCATCGCCGGTGGCCGTAATCCGGAGCTGCGGGTGCGGCCGACGCTCGCCGCGCTCGACATTCTCGCGTCCAGCAACTGGATCACGGATTCCGCACGTGACGAGTTGACCATCGCCTACGAATTCCTGCGCCGGGTCGAGCATCGCCTCCAGATGATCGCGGACGAGCAAACCCATGCGCTGCCTGAGGACAAGGAGGCGGTCGAACGTTTCGCCTGGTTCTTCGGGTATGAGAGCCGCGAGACGTTCGCGCGCGATCTGCTGCGCCAGCTCGAGATCGTCCAGGGCCATTACGAAAAACTGTTCGAAGGCGACGATCCGGCCGGCTCAGCGAGCCTGCCCCCGATCGACTATCGGGCTGGCCCGGACGATCCGCGCCTGCTTCAGCATTTGGCAACGCTCGGCTTCAAGAAGCCCGCCGCCGTGGCGCAGACCATCTGCGACTGGCTCATGGGCGACTATCGCGTGTTCCGCAACGAGCAGACGCGGAACGCCTTTGTCGAGTTCGTGCCGGCGCTGATTGACGGTCTCGCGCATGCCGAGGAGCCGGACCGCGCCGTCGTGGCGTTCGACCATTTTCTCCGGGCGCTCCAGCGCGGCGGCCGGCTGATCACGCTGCTCGGCCAGAACCGCGACCTCGTCGCGCTCGTGGCTCTCGTGCTTGGCGCGGCGCCCCGCTTGGGCGAGATGCTGGCGCGGCAGCCGCAGCTGATGGATGGCCTGATCGATCCGCGCTTCTTCGGCGCGATGCCGAACAAGCAGGAATTGTCGGCGCGGTTGGCGACCACGGTGCAGGACGCGAGCTCCTACGAGGAATTTCTGGACCGCCTGCGTCTGTTCGGACAGGAGAGCCTGTTCCTGATCGGCACGCGCATTCTCTCGGGCACCGTGTCGGCGCAGCAGGCGAGCACGGCCTTTGCGGATGTCGCGGAAGGCATCGTCGACACCGTGCACGGCCTCGTCGCCGAGCGTTTCGCCGACCAGCACGGGCGGATCAAGGGCCAGCAGACCGCCATCATCGCGATGGGCCGGCTCGGCAGCCGCGAGATGACGGCGTCCTCGGATCTCGATTTGATCCTGCTTTACGATTTCGACAGCGACAATCCGGACTCCGACGGCGAGAAGTCGCTCCAGGGCGCGCATTATTTCGCGCGTTTCACCCAGCGTCTGATCAGCGCCTTCACCACCCGCACCAATTACGGCGTGCTCTATGAGATCGACATGCGGCTGCGGCCCTCGGGGCGCGCAGGTCCGGTGGCATCGAGCCTCGTCTCCTTCGCGGACTACCAGGCCAATGAGGCCTGGACCTGGGAGCACATGGCATTGACGCGCGCGCGCGTGGTCTCGGCGTCGCCCGAATTTTCTGCGCGGATCGAGCGCATCATCCGAGAGGTCCTGACCCGCCGCCGCGACCCCGTGATCACCGCCAACGACGTCGCCGACATGCGTCGTGCCATCGCACAGGAGAAGGGCGAGACCGACCATTGGGACCTGAAATACGCCTCCGGCGGCATGGTCGATATCGACTTCATTGCGCAATATCTCCAGCTCGTGCACGCCCATCACAAGCCTGACATTCTCGACGTCGGAACGGTGCAGGTGCTGGAAAATGCCGCAAGGCTCGGCGTGCTGTCGCACTCGGAAGCGGAAATCCTGCGCGCGGCGGCGCGAATCTATCACGATCTGACGCAGATCCTGCGGCTCTGCGTCAGCGACCGCTTCAAGCCGGAGACGGCGGGCACCGACCTTCAGCGCGTGATGGCACGCGCCGGCGACGCGCCGGATTTCTCCTCGCTGGAGGCGCGGGTGCGGGAAACGCAGGCCGAGGTGAGAAGGGTATTCCGGGAGATCGTGGAAGGTGGCGCTTCATAGGCCGAGGCATTGCATCGCCGAGCTGCAGCGATCCATCGACGCGTCCAAGTTCTCGTCTTTGGCTGGACAGGTGACTGGCAGCCGGCCGCTCGGATTGACGTCGCCAAACAGGACCGCGGCCAAGGCCGCAGCGCCGTGCGATCGAGCCATGGCCGGTCGTCGGCGAGAGCTTTGCCGGCGGTCCAGCTGAGTCCAAGTGCAAGCCAGGTCGCAGCCGTCAGGCGCATCGCGATGGGGCGAAGCCGGATGTTCCGCGTCATGAAAATCCATCCTCGTGGCGGGTCCCAAAAGGATGGGGCATTCAGCCGAGAAAAGGAAGCGCAGCGCGAGCTGCGGCGCGTGTTCAGTGCGCTTCCGGAAGGGACGTCGTCTGCTTGAGCGAGGTCAGGGCTTCGAGCACGTTCGGCTCGAGGCCCGCGCCGCCGGCATCGAGATGTGCGAAGATCGCGCGCTTCATGCGGGGATCCCAGAACTTTTTGATGTGGTCGGCGATCCCAGGCACGGCCTTGTCGTGGCCCTGGCTGCGAAAAAACGTACCGATCTGGTTGGCCATGTAGATGAGGCGGTCAGCAGGCGACGACATCAATAATCTCCGGAGCACGATGAGCCGTGATGCGGCCCTGGTGCGTGAACGCTTCAAACCCGTCGCTGCGGGCAATTGCAATCAGCGTGATGCCGGCCGCAGCCGCGGTGCGCACGGCAAGCGCGGTAGGGGCGGAGACCGCGACCATGACGGGCGCACCGATGGCGGCCGTTTTCTGCACCATCTCGACCGAGACGCGGCTCGTCAGCAGCACGACCCCGGTGCTTGCGTCCGTCCGGCTGCGCGCCAGCGCGCCGGCGAGCTTGTCGAGCGCGTTGTGACGGCCGACATCTTCGCGCAGCGCCACGATGCCGTTCGAGGCCGACCAGAAGGCGGCTGCATGCACCGCGCGGGTCTGCATGTTGATCGATTGCAGGGGCGCGATCGCCTGCATCGCCGTCATGATCTGTTGTGGCGCGAAGGTCTGCCCCTGCGGCACGACAGCGGCGGGCCGCACGGCCTCGGCGATCGACTCGACGCCGCAGATGCCGCAACCGGTGGGACCGGCGATGTGGCGGCGGCGTTCGCTGATGCGTGCGGCGTTGTCCTGCCCGAGCCACATGCGCAGCTCGATGCCGTCATCGAGGCGAACGACATCGAGGGACTTGATGTCGTCAACCGATCCGATGATGCCCTCGTCCAGGCTGAAGCCGACGGCGAAATCTTCCAGGTTCTGCGGCGTCCCCATCATGACGGCGTAGGTGCCGCCATTGTAGGTCAGCGCCAGCGGCGTTTCCTCAGGGATCAGCCGCGTGCCTTCGGACGTGACACCGTCGCGCCAGATCTCGCGGTCGAGGGCCTGGACCGGCACGTGCATGCGGCTACTCCGCGGCCTCGGCGGGCGCGATGCGGCGGGACTGCCGGGCCTGCTCGTCGTAGCTCTTCTGCCAGTCGGACGGGCCGTTCGAAGGCGAGATCTGCACCGCCGTCACCTTGTATTCGGGACAGTTGGTCGCCCAGTCCGAATAGTCGGTCGTGATCACGTTGGCCTGCGTGTCCGGATGATGGAAGGTGGTGTAGACGATACCAGGCGATACGCGGTCGGTGATCTCCGCGCGCAGCGTGGTCTCGCCGGCGCGGCTCGCCAGCCGAACCCAGTCGCCGTCGCGCACGCCGCGCAACTCGGCATCGTGCGGATGGATCTCCAGCCGATCCTCGGCGTGCCAGACCACGTTCTCGGTGCGCCTTGTCTGCGCGCCGACATTGTACTGGCTGAGGATGCGGCCTGTGGTGAGCAGCAGCGGGAAGCGGGGGCCGGTGCGCTCGTCGGTCGCGACATATTCGGTGATGATGAACTTGCCCTTGCCCCGGACGAAACCGTCGATATGCATCACCGGCGTGCCCTCCGGCGCCGTCTCGTTGCAAGGCCACTGCACCGAGCCGAGCTCGTCGAGCTTGGCGTAGGAGACGCCGGTGAAGGTCGGCGTCAGGGCCGCGATCTCGTCCATGATCTCGGAGGGATGGCTGTAGTTCATCTCGAAGCCCATCGCCTTGGCAAGGCCGATGGTGACCTCCCAGTCGGCCATGCCGTTCTTCGGCGACATCACCTTGCGGACGCGCTGGATACGGCGCTCGGCATTGGTGAAGGTGCCGTCCTTCTCGAGGAAGCTCGAGCCGGGCAGGAACACGTGAGCGTAGTTCGCGGTCTCGTTGAGGAAGAGGTCGTGAACGATGACGCATTCCATCGCCGACAGCGCCGCCACCACGTGCTTGGTGTTGGGGTCGGACTGGAGAATGTCCTCGCCTTGCACGTAGAGGCCCATGAACGTGCCTTCGATCGCGGCATCGAACATGTTGGGGATGCGCAGGCCCGGCTCGGGGTTGAGCTTGACGTCCCACATCGCCTCGAACTGCTCGCGCACGGCATCGCCCGCGATGTGGCGATAGCCGGGTAGCTCGTGGGGGAACGAACCCATGTCGCAGGAGCCCTGCACGTTGTTCTGGCCGCGCAGCGGATTCACGCCGACGCCGGGTCGGCCGATGTTACCGGTCGCCATCGCAAGGTTGGCGATCGCGATGACGGTGGTCGAGCCCTGGCTGTGTTCGGTGACGCCGAGGCCATAATAGATCGCACCGTTGCCGCCGGTGGCGTAGACGCGAGCCGCTTCGCGCAACGTTTTCGGATCGACGCCGGTGAGGATGGCGGTGGCTTCCGGGCTGTGCTTCGCTTGCGTGACGAAGGCGGCCCATTCCTCGAACTCGCTCCAGTCGCAGCGCTCGCGCACGAAGGCTTCGTCGACGAGGCCTTCGGTGACGATGACATGCGCCAGCGCGGTGACGACCGCGACGTTGGTGCCGGGCATCAAGGGCAGATGCAGCGCCTTCACGTGCGGCGATTCCACCATTTCAGTGCGTCGCGGATCGATCACGATCAGCTTGGCGCCCTGACGCAGCCGCTTCTTCAGGCGGGAGGCGAAGACGGGGTGAGCCGAGGCCGGATTGGCGCCGATGATGACGGCGACATCGGTGTCCTCCACCGAGTCGAAATCCTGCGTACCGGCTGACGTGCCGAAGGTGACCGAAAGCCCGTAGCCGGTCGGCGAGTGGCAGACGCGCGCGCAGGTGTCGACATTGTTGTTGCCGAAGCCGGCTCGGATCAGCTTCTGCACCAGATAGGTTTCTTCATTGGTGCAGCGGGACGAGGTGATGCCGCCGATGGCATCGCGCCCGTACTTCTTCTGGATGCCGCGCATCTTGGCCGCGGCAAACGAGAACGCTTCGTCCCAGGACACTTCCTTCCAGGGATCTTCGATCCGTTCGCGGATCATCGGCTTGAGAATGCGTTCCCCGTGGTTGGTGTAGCCCCAGGCAAAGCGTCCTTTGACGCAGGAGTGGCCGCGATTGGCCTTGCCGTCCTTGTACGGCACCATGCGCACCACTTCCTCACCGCGCATCTCGGCCTTGAACGCGCAGCCGACGCCGCAATAGGCGCAGGTGGTGACCACCGAATGCTCGGGCTGGCCGATCTCGATGACGGACTTCTCCGTCAGCGTCGCAGTCGGGCAGGCCTGCACACAAGCGCCGCAGGAGACGCATTCCGAGCCGAGGAAACTCTCGCTCATGCCGGGCGAGACGCGGCTGTCGAAGCCGCGGCCGGAGATGGTCAGCGCGAAGGTGCCTTGCACTTCCTCGCAGGCGCGGACGCAGCGGGAGCAGACGATGCATTTGGACGGATCATAGGTGAAGTAGGGATTGGACTCGTCCTTCGGCATCCAGGCGGCATTTATCTCGCCGTCGGACTTGGCGAAGACGTGGTTCTCGCCCTCATAGCCGTAGCGCACCTCGCGCAAGCCCACGGCGCCGGCCATGTCCTGCAATTCGCAGTCGCCATTGGCGCCGCAGGTGAGGCAGTCGAGCGGATGGTCGGAGATGTAGAGCTCCATCACGCCCTTGCGCAGCTGCTTCAACCGCTCGCTCTGGGTGTGGACGACGAGGCCGTTCATCACAGGCGTGGTGCAGGAGGCCGGGGTGCCGGCGCGGCCCTCGATCTCGACGACGCAGAGCCGGCAGGAGCCGAACGCATCGACCATATCGGTCGCGCAGAGCTTTGGAATCTGGTGGCCGGCATCCATCGCGGCGCGCATGATCGAGGTACCCTCGGGCACCGTGACCTCATTGCCGTCGATGGTCAGCGTCACCATCGTTTCCGACTTGGAGCGCGGCGTGCCGAAGTCGATTTCTTCGATCAGGGACATGGTCGTTCTCCTATTCCGCGGCCTGAAGCGTGGTCGGGGCCGGGACAAAATCCTCCCGGAAATGCCTCAATGCGCTGAGCACGGGGTAGGGCGTGAAGCCGCCGAGTGCGCAGAGCGAGCCGAACTTCATGGTGTTGCAGAGGTCTTCGACGAGCGCCAGGTTTTCGGTGACCCGCTCGCCGCGGATGATCTTGTCGATGGTCTCGACGCCGCGGGTCGAGCCGATGCGGCAGGGCGTGCACTTGCCGCAGGACTCGACGGTGCAGAACTCCATGGCGAAGCGCGCCTGCTTGCGCATGTCGACGCCGTCGTCGAAGACGACGATGCCGCCATGGCCGATCAGGCCGTCGCGCGCGGCGAAGGCCTCATAGTCGAACGGGGTGTCGAACAGCGCGCGCGGAAAGTAGGCGCCGAGCGGGCCGCCGACCTGCACGGCGCGAACCGGTCGGCCTGTGAAGGTGCCGCCGCCGATATCATCGACGAGTTCGCCGAGTGTCACGCCGAACGCGGTCTCGAACAACCCACCGTGGCGGATGTTGCCGGCGAGCTGAATCGGCATGGTGCCGCGCGAGCGCCCCATGCCGAAATCGGCATAGGCCCTGGCGCCTTCGGCAAGGATGAAGGGGATGGCGGCGAACGACAGCACGTTGTTGATGACCGTCGGCTTGCCGAACAGGCCGTGATGCGCCGGCAGCGGCGGCTTGGCACGCACCAGGCCGCGACGGCCTTCGAGGCTTTCCAGCAGCGAGGTCTCTTCGCCGCAAACGTAAGCGCCGGCGCCGACGCGCACTTCGATATCGAAACTGCACGTCGAGCCGCCGATCTTGTCGCCGAGATAGCCGCCCCGCCTTGCCGCTGATATCGCGGCCTTCATCGCTTCGACCGCGTGCGGATATTCGCTGCGGATGTAGATGTAGCCCTTGGTGGCGCCGACCGTGATGCCTGATGTCGTCATGCCCTCGATGACGAGGAAGGGATCGCCTTCCATGATCATGCGGTCGGCGAAGGTGCCGCTGTCGCCTTCGTCGGCATTGCAGACGATGAATTTGCGATCGGCCTTGGCTTGCGCGACCGTCTTCCACTTGATGCCGGTCGGGAAGCCGGCGCCGCCGCGTCCGCGCAGGCCTGATGCCGTTACTTCGTTGAGGATCGCGTCCGGGACCAGCGACAGCGCGCGCTCGAGACCCTTGTAGCCGCCATGGGCACGGTAATCCTCGAGCGAACGCGGATCGATCACGCCGCAGCGGGCGAAGGTGAGGCGGGTCTGGCGCTTCAGCCAGGGAATTTCGTCCGCAACGCCGAGCCGCAGCGCGTGCGGTCCGTCGCTCGCCATGGACTCGAATACGGAGGCGACGTCTTCTGCGCTGACCGGGCCGTAGGCGATGCGACCCTTCAGCGTTGCCACCTCGACCATCGGCTCCAGCCAGCAGAGCCCGCGTGATCCGGTCCTGATGATCTCGACCGGCAGGCCGCTGATGGCCGCGACCTGCTCGAACGCGACGGCAATCTCATCGGCGCCGACGGCAATGGCTGCGGCATCGCGAGGAATGAAGATCTTCATGTTCATCGCTGCGCCTCCGCGACCAGCGCGTCGATGCGCTTCTCGTCGAGCCGGCCAACGAGGCGGCCATCGAGCATCGCGGACGGCGCGGTCGCGCACAGCCCGAGGCAGTAGATCGGTTCCAGCGTGACGCGATCATCCGCCGTGGTGTTGCCGAGCGAGACCCCAAGCTTCGCCTCGGCGCGCGCTGCCAGCGCATCGCCGCCGGCGGCCTGGCAGGCCTCCGCGCGGCACAGCTTCAGCACATGGCGGCCGGCCGGCTCGTGGCGGAAGTCATGGTAGAAGGTGAAGACGCCGTGGACCTCGGCGCGCGACAGGTTCAGCGCCTGCGCCACCATGGGAATCGCGGCCTGCGGCACGTAGCCGAATGCCTCCTGAAGCGCGTGCAGAATCACCAGGGTCGCGCCTTCCTGACCGGCATGTTCGGCGATGATCTCCGCGCCGCGCGTCTCTTCCCAAGAGTCGTAACAAGGCTCGTAAACCGCTGTCATTCTTCGTTCTCAAATTGAGCGTCCGTTCCGCGCAAACTATTTGGAATCGTTCGAAGATCAATAAAGCTGTCTCATGCTGCGATTGCGAATTCAGATCGATTGGAAACCGCAATCGATCGATACGATCAGGTAATGAAACTTGAATCGCTCGAGGGTTTTTGCGTGTTGATGCAGGCCCGGCGTGATAGCTTGCATGCCACGACAGATGCGCAGGGGACGGACGGTTGATCGACAAGCTTGAACTGCTGCTGGCGCTGGCCAAGGAGCGGCATTTTGGACGGGCCGCGGAGGCCTGCGGCGTCACCCAGCCGACCATGTCGACCGGGCTCAAGCAGCTCGAGGAGATTCTGGGCGTGATGCTGGTGCAGCGTGGGTCTCGGTTTCAGGGCTTTACCCCCGAGGGCGAGCGAACGCTGGACTGGGCGCGGCGGATCGTGGGCGATGCGCGCGCGATGCGCGACGAGATCAACGGACTGAAGCACCAGCTCTCCGGCGAGATCCGCATTGCGGCGATTCCGACCGCGCTCGGCATGGTCGCGTCGCTGACGACGCCGTTCCGCGCGCGGCATCCCGAGGTGCGTTTCAGCATCCGCTCGACGACCTCATCGGAGGTGCTTGGGCTGCTCGAGAATCTCGAGGTCGATGCCGGGCTGACCTATATCGAGAACGAGCCGATCGGGAAGGTGCGCACCATTCCGCTTTACAACGAGAGCTATCGCCTGCTCACCGCGCCCGATGGGATGTTCGGCGACCGCGAGACGGTGACCTGGACCGAGGTCGGGCAGGTGCCGTTGTGTCTGCTGACACCTGATATGCAGAACCGCCGCATCATCGACCGTGCGCTGCGCTCGGTCGGCGCCGAGGCGACGCCCACCCTGACCTCGAACTCGCTGCTGGTACTGTTCACCCATGTCAAGACCGGACGATGGGCCAGCGTGATGCCGGCCAAGCTCGCCGAGACCCTCGGTCTGTCCGACAAGGTCCGCACGATTCCGATCGTCGACCCCGAGGTCAATTACAGCGTTGGCCTGGTGATTCCGCAGCGCGACCCGATGACGCCGCTGATCGCAGCGCTGGTCAATGTCGCGCGCGAAGTGGCTCCGAGCCTGCAATCGTAAAGCTGATCGCATCTGGTGTGCACGATGGGGCGGCATCGGCACTGGGCTCGCTTCCCGATTGCGGGAGAGGGTTGGGGAGAAGGTGTCTCCGCAACGGGACAATCCCCAAGAGGAAAGAACCCTCGCCCCGCCACGCTCTGCGAGCGTGTCCGCCTCTCCCGCAAGCGGGAGAGGCGGAGCAAACAGTCCTCGTGAAATTCACGCTGCCGCCGATATCCCGGCGCCGGCCTTGATCGCATCGCGCGGCAGCGTCACGCGGACCACGGTGCCGGCTTCCAGCCTGGAGCGCAGCCGCATCGAGCCGCCGTGGAGCTGCGCCAGCGAGCGGGCGATCGCAAGGCCAAGGCCGGAGCCGTGATAGGTCTTGGTGAGCTGGCTCTCGACCTGCTCGAACGGGCGTCCGAGCCGGGCCAGCGAGTGCGGCGCGATGCCGATCCCGGTGTCGGCGATCATCAGCACGATCTTGTCCTCGAGCTGCCGGCTGCGCACCACGATGCGTCCGCCGTCGGGCGTGAACTTCACCGCGTTGGACAGCAGGTTCACGACGATCTGCTTGGTGGCGCGGCGGTCGGCGACGACGGAGATGGATTTCTCGATGTCGGCATCCAGCGTCAGGTTCTTGTCCTGGGCCCGGCCGGAGACGACGCGCAGGGATTCGGCCAGCGTCCGCGACAGGTCGAGCTCTTCCATGTCGAGCTTCATCCGGCCGGCCTCGATCTTGGACATGTCGAGGATGTCGTTGATGACCTCGAGCAAATAGTGCCCGCTGGTCAGGATGTCGTGGCAATATTCCTGGTACTTCTCTGAGCCGAGCTCGCCGAACATGCCCGAGCCCATGATCTCGGAGAAGCCGATGATGGCGTTGAGCGGCGTGCGCAGCTCATGGCTCATGTTGGCGAGGAATTTCGACTTGGTCTGGTTGGCTTCCTCGGCCCGGGTCTTCTCGCGTTGGTACTTCTCGGCGAGATCGGCGAGCTCGATCGTCTGGCGTTCCAGCGCCGCCTGCGAGCGCTTGAGATCGATGACGGTGGCGCGCAGGCGCAGATCGTTGTCAACGAGCTTCTGTTCGTGCTCCTTGATCCTGGTGATGTCCGTGCCGACGGAGACGTAGCCGCCGTCCTTGGTGCGGCGCTCGCTGATATGCAGCCAGCTGCCGTCGTCGAGCTGCGCCTCGAAAGTCCGTGCGCCCGGGCCTTGGGCCGCGGTCTCGTTGTGGCGGGTGCGGACTTCAGGCATGCGGCCGACTTCCAGCACGGTCTCGTAGGAGGTGCCCGGAATCACGGCCGTATCGGGTAGCTTGTGCAGGCGCTGGAAGTGCGAATTGCAGAGCACCAGGCGGTCGCTCGCGTCCCACAGCACGAAGGCTTCCGGAATGGTCTCGATCGCGTCGCGCAGGCGAAGGTCGGCTTCCACGGTGCGCTCGGCGAGGCTCTTCTGCTCGGTGATATCGACCGCGATGCCGATCAGGTGCATGCCGGCATCGCTGGCGCCGCGGGTCCGCTCGCAGCGGACGCGCAGCCAGATCCAGTGGCCATCGACGTGCTGCATGCGGAAGATCTGGTCGATGTGGTCGATCTTCCCGGAGATCAGCTGGTCGGCGATCTCGAACAGGTCGATGTCGTCGGACTTCACCAGCGCGTTGACCTCGCCGAAGGTCAGGAGCTCGTTGCGGCCGTCGAGGCCGAGCATCGAGAACATCGACTGCGACCAGAAAATCCGGCCGCGCGACAAGTCCCAGTCCCACAGCCCGCAGCGGCCGCGATTGAGCGCAGTGTCGATTCGGCCGCGCACGGCATCGTTGATGAGGTCGCCTTCGCGGGCGCGGGTCGACTGCCAGTGGAAGGCGAAACCGAGGATCAGGACGACGAAGCCTGTCGTCGCGGACAGCGTCACCGACAGCGCCGCGTCCGAGCCCCAGATCGGTTCGTTGCGCTCCTGGATCACGGTGACAAGGCCCGGCAGCGACTTGATCGGCCGCGAGGTCGCCAACGCGGCGTTGCCATCAGGCAGCGTCATGCTGGAGACGTCATTGTCGCGCGGCGGCGCGGCGAGCAGCTGGGCGGTGGTGATCGCATCGAGCAGGCGGTCGTTGCCGGCGGGATCATTGTCGATCGGGATGCGGGCAAGGATGCGGCCGTTCACGCCCGCCGAGGTGACGACGACATGGCGGCCCGAGATCCTGGCCCGCGACGGAATCATGTCGGGGAGCAGTGCCGGCAAGTTCTCGATGTTCTTCAGTCGCTCGCCGCGCACGGAGGTGACGCGGTCGATGCGTTCGGCGAGCAGCTCGGCGAGGGATGAAATGTCGTTCTGGATGACCAGGCGCTTCTGGCGCGTCTGGTCGACGACCTGGACGAACGCGCCGAGGCAGATCGTGATGAGGAAGGCGATGATGAGCGTCGGCACCGCGCGACGTAGCGCCGGCTCTGCGATCAGGAGCCGGTGATAGGCAGGTTTCGCGATCGATTGCGCCAATCCCTTGATCGAATCGGATTGGACGCACGCGTTCGCGGCGTCTGCGCGCGCCATGCCTTCGGCCCCCTGAAAACCTGCTTGCGACGAATTTCGAAAGCAGCCCCACGTCGCTTTCGAATCACAGCGATTTGAATCCACTTTGCGCAGGCTGTCGAGAGTCAACGAAACGTTAACGCGAAATAATTCTTATCCAATGGAGAGTTTCGTGCTGCGAGCCCGCAAACCCACGTGGACGAGGAGTCCGAAACAGGAACGTGCGACTCCTCACACCGTCGCCATCACGCGCGCGGCGGCTCGGCGTGACTGATGACGCGCTTCACGCTCGGGAATGCGCGACGCAGCCGGCGTTCGATCGCGTCGACGTGCTCGTGCACCTTGATCACGCTCATCGATGGCGTGGCGCGGCAGTGGAAGTTGACGATCTCGCCGGCTTCGGTGTTGCGAACGCGCACGTTATGGATGTCGTGGATCTCGCCGCCGGCGGCATATTCGGTCAGCGCCGCGGCGATGGTCTGCACCCTCTCAGGCGCAACGTCGACGCCGAACGGCAGTTCCGGTTCCAGCGGCTCGATATGGACGTCGACCTCGACGTCCGCACCGAACTCTTCCTGGATGTTACGTTCCAGCATGTTGGCGACGTCATGGGCGGCGTCGAGCCGCATCTCGGCGTCGACTTCGAGGTCGATGCTGACGATCAGCTTGGTGCCGAGATCGTGCACCGTGACGTGGTGGATGGCGAGCGCCGAATTGCGCGCGATCACCATGATGCGGTCGCGCACGGTCTCGTTGTCGCGGGCGACGGGGATGGCCGCGAATGAGAGGTCGGCATCGCCGAACGCCTTGCCGAGAGCGGCCTGGGCGTTGCGCTTGATGCTCTCGACGCGGTCGATCGGGTAGGTCCTGGGCACCTTGACGATGCTGTCGATGAAGGTGGTCGCCCCGACCATGCGCACGCGCAGCCGCTCGACCTCGATCACGCCGGGCACGCTGCGGATCGCGACCGTGGCCTTCTCCAGGGCCCCTTCCGGCGCGCGGTCGACCAGCGTGTGCACGGTGGAGCTCGCCATGCGCAGGCCGAGAGCCGCGATCATCACGGCCACGGCGGCGGCTGCCGCGGCGTCACCCCACCAGAAGCCGAAGGCTGCGAGAATCAGGCCCACGATCACGGCACATGAGCCCATCACGTCCGACGCAAAGTGCAGCGCGTCCGCAGCGAGCGCTTCGCTCCTCGTCTCCCGGGCGGCGCGGTGCAGGGCACGGGCGCGCCAGAGATTGACGACGATATCGACGACCAGCACGACGAACGGGACGGCCGAAATCGTCGGCGGCGGGGTTCCCTCACGCAGATGGCTGTAGGACTGGACCAGAATGCCGCCGGCGAGCACGTAAAGCAGCGCGGTGACGCCCAGCGCCGAGATGCTCTCGAGCTTGCCGTGGCCGTAATGGTGCTCGTCATCGGCGGGCTTGTCGGAGACCCGCACCACCGCCCAGGTGATGATGGTCGCGACCAGGTCGATCGAGGAGTGCAGCGCTTCCGAGATCAGCGCCAGCGATCCGATCGCGATGCCGACGATGAGTTTGGCCGCCGCCATGCCGCCGCTGGCCAGGATCGAGATGGCCGCGACCGATGTCTTGTCGTGTTGTCCGCTCATGGCGGGGGATTTAGCAGCCTAACGGCGAACATCAAGCGACCATCCACAAGCTGTAGTCGCAAGTGAGTTGCAGGAGCGAAGCTGTTGCGAATGCTTCTGAATTGAAGGGCGGTCTACTATGCCACGAGTTCGGTCTTGTAGGGTGGGTTAGCCTTGGGGCTGCGCAAAGCGCAGGCGCTGGGCGTAACCCACCGGTTTGAGCTCCACGGCCAAAGAAGTGGTGGGTTACGCTTCGCCAACCCACCCTACGAGACCGCCTTCGGAACGCCGACTACGGCAGCGTCACCACGATCTTCCCCAGATGCTTGTTCGCCTCCATGTGCTCGAACGCCTTGTCGATGTCGGAGAATGGATAGACCTTGTCGATCGGCAGCTGGAGTTTTCGCGATTCCACCGCGCCCCAGATGTCCTTCCTGACCGCCTCGAAGATCGCGCGGACTTCCTCGAGGCTGCGGGTGCGGAAGGTGACGCCGATATAGCTGATGCGGCGGGCCGCATGCAGGTCGAAGTTGAAATCGGCATGGGTGCCGCCGAGCCGGCCGACATTGACGATGCGGCCGAGCACCTTCGTCGCGGCGAGGTTCTGGTTGGCGACCCGGCCTGACACCTGATCGACGGTGAGGTCGACGCCTTCGCCGCCGGTCGCCTTCAGCACCTCGTCGACCCATTTGGGGTCGGAGGAGTCGACCGCGAGGTCGGCGCCATATTCCTTCAGCCGGCCGCGGCGATAGGCATCGGTCGAGGAGCCGATCACGAGCCTGGCGCCCTTGAGTTTGGCAATTTGCATCGCCATCAGGCCGACGCCCGAGCTGGCGCCCTGGATCAGCACGGCCTGGCCGGGCTGCATGCCGCCGACTGTGACGACGGCATGCAGCACGGCCTGGCCGGGCTGCATGCCGCCGACTGTGACGACGGCATTGTGCATGGTCGCGAGCCCGACGGGCAGGGTCGCGGCCTCCTCGAACGTCATGTCGGAGGGCAGGCGGAACAACCTGCCGTGGTCGGCAAGCGTATACTCCGCGAACGCCGCGCCGCCCGAACCCATGATGCGATCGCCGACCTCCAAGCCCTTGGCGTCCGCTCCGAGCTCGGCAACTTCGCCGGCCCATTCCATGCCAAGCACGGTGCCGACGCCGCCGGCCGCACCGTGCGCGTGGCCCTTGCGCATGCCGGTATCGGCGCGATTGAGACCACAGGCGCGGACCTTGACGAGCACCTGCGTGCCCTCAGGCTTTGGTTGAGCGACGTCGGAAATCCGAGCGCCTTCAGGACCGTAGACATAAGCCTTCATGAATTGCTCTCGCTTCTTGCAGTGATTATTCCGCGGCCTGCGCGTTTGGTTGAGCGATCATGCCTTCGAGCCTGGAACGTATGATGGCCTCCGCTTCGCGCACGATGCGCGAGATGAGCTCGCCGCAGCTCGGGATGTCCTGGATCAGGCCCTGCACCTGGCCGGCCGACCAGATGCCTTCATCCGAATTGCCTGTCGCGTAGACCATCTTGCCGCGGGCGCCGGCGACGAGCTCGCGGATGTCCTCGAACTTGGCGCCCTCCTTCTCCATCGCAACGACCTTGGTCGATATCTCGTTCCTGGCGACGCGCGAGGTGTTGCGCATGGTGCGGAAGATCAGCTCGGTCTCGCGCTCGTCATTGGCCACGATCTTTTCCTTGATGAGCTGGTGGATCGGGCTCTCCTTGGTCGCCATGAAGCGGGTGCCCATGTTGATGCCTTCGGCGCCGAGCGCGAGCGCCGCGACGAGGCCGCGGGCGTCGGCAAAGCCGCCGGAGGCGATCATCGGGATCTTGACCTTGTTGGCGGCGGCCGGGATCAGGATCAGGCCGGGGGTGTCATCCTCGCCGGGATGGCCGGCGCATTCGAAGCCGTCGATCGAGATGGCGTCGACGCCCATCCGCTCGGCCGACAGCGCATGCCGTACGCTGGTGCATTTGTGCACGACCTTGACGCCGTGCTTCTTGAATTCGTCGACATGCTCCTGCGGCTTGTTGCCGGCGGTCTCCACCACCGTGATGCCGCTGTCGATGATGGCGGCGCGGTATTCGGCGTAAGGCGGCGGCTTGATCGCGGGCAGGATGGTGAGGTTGACGCCAAACGGCTTGTCGGTGAGGTCGCGGCAGCGCGCGATCTCCCTGGTCAGGTCCTCCGGCGTCGGCTGGGTCAGCGCGGTGATGAAGCCGAGGGCGCCGGCATTGGCGACCGCGGCGACCAACTCGGCTCGCCCGACCCATTGCATGCCGCCCTGGACGATCGGGTGCTCGACCCCGACGAGCTTCGTGAACCGTGTCTGCAGCATGTGTTTCCCCCGCCTGCGTGGCAGGCTCTGTTATCGGTTGATGGGGAAGAGGATGCCGCCGGGGCCGGGAAATGTCTATTGTTGGGGCGTGCGGTGTGGGCGGGGCTGCCTAGCGAAGCAATCCAGGCTGTGCCGTCGCGGACGGCCGGATTGCTTCGTCGCCAGCGCAAGGTTGCCTTGCAATTTTGACGCGGCGTCCTCGCAATCACGGCGGCTACTCCGCCGACAACCGCACCATCTGCCGGCCGCCGTTCATCTCTTTCAGGCTGTTGACGAAGTTTTCGGGGCGCTGCCAGCGATTGGGGACTTTCAAACCCATATACTCGGCGATATCGCCGATGAAGCCCGTGCAGTTGGTCGTCTCTGCGTTCCAGACCGGAGAGCTCGCTTTCAGCTTCTCGATATAGGCGAACACCCGCTTGGCATCGGCCTCGTTGAGGTACACGCGATAGCTCGCGGTCAGATAGTCGGGATCGAGGTCGCCGTAGCTTGCGCCGGTCTCTGACGGTACCCAGGTGAAGTAGCCGAGCACGTAACTCCAGGTGTCACCGGCCGGCGTAAGGCCCGCAACCTCGACCGCGCGCTCGCTGGTCTTGCCGTACCAGACGAAGGCATGCCCCCAGCTCGCCGCCGTCCGCGCGCGGAAGTCGACGTAATAGGGGCCTTTCTCGGCGCGCGCCAGCGAGCGCCGCGCCGCTTGCGGTGAGGAGCGCGCCGCGGTGTCGGTCGTGACAAGCGCACTGGCATCGGCCATGCGCTTGTTCGTTTCGCGGTTCGCGCCTTGGTTCGTACCTTGCGCCGAAGCCGAGGCCATCATGCATGCGATCAAGGTCGCAAGCGCGAGGCCCGCAAGGATGCAGGATCCCGATCGATCAGGTTTGTTCGTCACCTTGAGCCCCTCGACTGTCGGCCGCTTCTCGCAGATCCCGCGCGTCGTTTGCGGTGCCTCAGTAGCGCGCGGCGACCGGGGCGGGCGCCTTGCCGATCGGAGCCTTGCCAACCGGGCTCTTGCCGATCGGCATCTTGCCGATCGGGGCCTGTTCGGCCGGATAGACCGGCACGGGCTGGCGGCGCGGCAGATCCGCAGCGTTTGCTGCCGTCACCAGAGCAAGCGTGGCACCCAGAACAATTGCAATCTTCTTCACAGTCATACCCCTAGAAGGTTTGGTCCAAACACGGCTGGTCCGTGCCCCCAGACACGCCTTACAAAAGGGCTGCCGAATGCGTCCACAGTGCGGCATCCCTGCGACAAGTTGGCGGCATTGATCGGCGCGCAGATGTCATGTGTTTCGAAATGTGCGTGGGCACATCAGGCGGCGTCAGGCTGACGGCGCGGTGGCGCGTCTTGTACGTCAGCGAGGCCGTGGAAATGATCGCCCGGCGGTCGCCATCATGTGCGCGCCGAGCCCGCGAGCGCGCCGAGCAGACCGGAGAGGAAGCCGAGGATGAAACGCATGGGCTGTTGGTCGCAGGCAGGCCCATCGTGGTTCGAACCGGATTGTAATTCCGGCCTCCCCCCCCCCGAAGCACTGCCCGTGCAACTACAACCTGAACTCGTTCGTCAGTTCGCCGATGCCGTCGATCGCCACCGTCACAATGTTCACCGGCTCCTTCATGACGCCGACGCCGACCGAGGTCCCGACGGCGATGAGGTCGCCGGGCAGCAACGTCATGTCATGTGAGATCTTGCTGACGAGCGCTTGCGCGCTGAAGATCATGTCGGAGATCGGATAATTCTGCCGCTCGGCGCCGTTGAGGATGGTGCGAACCGCGAGCCTGGCCGGATCGAGGCCGGTCGAGATCACGGGGCCGAACGGGCCGTAATCGTCGATGCCCTTGGCGCGGGCCCATTGCGGGAAGGTGGGATCGCTGGTCAGGATGTCGTTGGCGGTGATGTCGTTGACGCAGGTGTAGCCGAAGATGAAGCCGTCAGCTTCGTCGGGCGAAACACGCGCGCAGGTCTTGCCGATGACGATGCCGAGCTCGCCCTCGTAGGTGGTCTTGCCGTCGTAGTAGGAGGGACGGCGGATCACGGCACCCGGCCTCGTGATGGTGGTGGTGGCCTTGAGCAGATAGAGCGGCTCCGGTGGCTCGGGCTGGTTCAGCTTGGCCGCGAGCGCGTGAAAATTATTCCAGAGCGCGACGATCTTGCTGGGGGCGCTAGGAGCGAGCAGCTCGACCTCCGACAGCGCCAGCGTCTTGCCCGTCGCAGTATTGCGGCCGAACATCTCGCCCTCATGGACGCTGATTTCAGCTGCGGTCAGCGTGCCGAAGCCGGTGCTGCCGGCGTGGCGGAAGCGCAGCCATTTTTTCGTCTCGGTGCCCATCACGCCACCGCCAGCGCGCGAGGATCAGACCGCGCGGAGACGCCGTCATAGAGGCCGGCGACGCGGGCGCGCTGGGTCACCATCGCCAGCACGGAATCCAGCGCCGGGGTGGGGATTTTGGTCAACCGGCCCATCTCCTGCACCACGGTGACGAGAGGGTCGATCTCCATCGGACGGCCGCGCTCGAGATCCTGCAGCATCGAGGTCTTGTGCGCGCCGACCTTGCGGGCGCCCTCGATGCGGCGCTCGACATCGACGCGGAACTTGACGCCGAAGGTTTCGGCGATGGCTTGCGTCTCCACCATGATCGCCCGCGACAGCGCCCGCGTGGACGGATCGGTGCAGATCACGTCGAGCGTTGCATGGGTCAGCGCGCTGATCGGGTTGAAGCAGACATTGCCCCAGAGCTTGAGCCAAATTTCGTCGCGGATGCGGTCGAGCACCGGCGCCTTCAGGCCGGCCGCGACGAACAGGTCGGCGAGCCGCTGCACGTCCGAGGTGATCTCGCCGGAGGGCTCGCCGAGCGGGAAATTGGTGCCGTAGACGTGGCGGATCACGCCGGGCGCCTCGATCTCGGTGGCGGGATAGACGATGCAGCCGATGGCGCGTTCGGCCCCCAGCTCGCGCCATTGCCGCCCGCCGGGATCGATGCTCTCCAGCGTCGAGTTCTCGTATTCGCCGCCATGCTTGTAAAAATACCAGTAGGGAATGCCGTTGACGGCGGTGACGATGCGGGTGTGGGGCCCGAGCAGCGGCGCCATCTTCTCGATCACGCCGGTGATCGAATGCGCCTTCAGCGTGACGATGACGTAGTCCTGCACGCCGAGCTCGGCCGCGTTGTCGGTGCAGCGGGGACGGACGGTGTGCGTCTCCTCGCCGGCGAGCAGCGTCAGGCCGCGCTCGCGCATGGCGGCGAGATGCGCGCCGCGCGCGACCAGGCTGACATCGGCGCCTGCGCGCGCCAGCTGCACGCCGAGATATCCGCCGATCGCGCCGGCGCCGTAGATGCAGATCTTCATGAAATCCTCGCGGGGGTAGCGGAATTTGGCGACGAGAGATCCGGTCCGGCTCGGATGTGTCCGAGCCGGCCAGGCAGTTGCAGGGAAGAGGCGTGGCCGCTTTAGGCGGCTTGCGGCGTGCTGTTGGTCGCCTCGTCGACGGCGGCCGCGATGTCGCGCATGCTGATGACGGAGACGAGGCTGTAGTCGTCGATCACCGGCAGGTGCCGGATGTGATTCCGATTCATCAGATGCCGGACATGCTCGATCGTGTCGGAGGAGGTGCAGGAGACGAGCTGCTGCACCGACACGAGCTGCGAGACTTTCACGTTGACTGCATTGGCGCCGTGCTCGGCAACCGCGCGCACCACGTCGCGCTCGGTGAACATGCCGACCGCAGTGTTGCCTTCCGAGCGGACCACGTCCTTCACCACCAGCGCGCTGATGTTGTTGGCCCGCATCAGCTTGGCGGCAATACCCACCGTTTCGTTCATTCGCACCGTGACAACGCGCGGCGTCTTCTTGCGCAGAATGTCTCCGACCAGCATGGCAACCTCCCTGGGGTGAACGTGGAGGGAGTGTGGTATACATAATGCCAATCGTCAAGCGCTGGATTTGGCTGATCCGAGAAATCTTGCGGCAGCGATGCTGACGTTTGTTCTCGCAAAACAAAGAAAAAGGGGCGCATCGCTGCGCCCCGTTTCATCAGTCGTATATGGGGGTCTGGCGGCTCAGGCCGTCCCGGTCTTGGCGCGGGTCTTGGCAGGTGTCTCGGCGCTGCCGGCAGCCGCATTGGCGCTCTCGGCTTCGTTGCCCAGGATGAAGGAGCGGCGCATGGGCTTGATCACGAAGATGGCCATCAGCGCCGCCGTCGCGTTCAGCGCCACGGCCACCACGAACACGGCCTTCCAGCCATAGGCGGCCGAGATCACGCTTGCGAGCGGAACCAGCAACGCGGCGGTACCCTTCGCGGTGTAGAGCATGCCGTTGTTGGTGGTCGCATATTTCGAACCGAAGGTATCACCGCTGGTGGCGGGGAACAGCGAATAGATCTCGCCGAACACGCCGAAATAGACCGCGGTCGCCAGCACGAAGACGAGCGGGATGTGGCCATAGGTCGACAGCGTCAGGAGCATCAGCGCAGCAGTGCCGAACGCGATGAACATGGTGTGCTCGCGGCCGATCGTATCCGACACGAAGCCGAAGAACGGACGTCCGAAGCCGTCGAAGATGCGGTCGAGCGAGATCGCGAAGGTCAGGGCCGCCATCTCGAAGCCGGCGAGCGAAACAGGCGTATCGGCGATCTTGAAGTCGTGCGCGATCGGCGCGATCTGCGCCGCGGTCATCAGACCGCCCGAGGCGACCATCACGAAGACGAGGTACATTACCCAGAAAATAGGGGCGCGCAGCACCTGCGGCGGGGTGAAGTCGACCTGGGTCTGCGGCAAATTGAGCCGCTTCTTCTTCGGCGGGATCGAAAGCCGCGGCGGCTGGATGAAGAAGGCGAGCAGGAACACGATCACGCCCTGGCCGATGCCGAACGTGAAGAACGCGCTCTGATAGCCGCTCGCTGCGATCATGTGCGCAATCGGCACCACGGTGAGGGCTGCGCCCGCGCCGAAGCCCGCGGCCGTGGCACCGGCGGCGAGGCCGCGGCGATCGGGAAACCATTTCAGCGCATTGCCGACGCAGGTGCCGTACACCGCGCCCGCGCCCATGCCGCCGAACACGGCCGCCGCGTAGAGCAGGGGAAGCGAGTCAGCATAGGAGTTGAGCACCCAGGACAGCGTGATCATCACGGCACCGAACATGATGACGATGCGCGGGCCGTATTTGTCGACGAACCACGCCTCGACCGGCACCAGCCACGTCTCCGTGATGACGAAGATGGTGAAAGCGAGCTGGATCGAGGCGCGACCCCAATGGTGTGCGTGATCGATCGGATCGACGAACAGGGTCCAGCCATATTGCAGGTTGGCAATCATCGCCATGCAGGCGATGCCCATGGCGAGCTGGAGCCAGCGGAAACCTGTGCGAAGAGGCGCAGCGGTGACGGCGCCATCCGTGCTGGAAATCATCAACAACCTCCCAAGCGCCTGTCTGTCACGACAGCGCCGCCTACATGGCGGAGTGTCGCAAATATTGTGGCTTATGGTGCAAGCGCGGCAGGCAGCTTGGTATACCATATTCCAGAATGCAAGCCCTATGTCGGGGGTAAGCTCAAGAAAAGTGCAGGATTCCCCGGGGTTTCCGGTATCGGGGTATTTTCGGGAAGCCGAAACGCCCGGCCAAGAGGCGGGCGCGATGCGCGAGATGGAAGCGAGGTCGGATGTTGATTGCGCCGCCACCACCTTGCGCCAGCGCTTGAACGCCACGAGCGCCAGCAGCAAGGTCAGGATCCGGCCGCGAGGATGAGCACGTGGATCTCGCGGCGGGCGAAGAACACGAGGCCCGACAGGACCACGAACCAGATCGGATCATGGCCCCGGGTGCGCTTACAGGCCGAAGCGGGGGAGATCGCCGTTCTGGTTGGAAATCTCGGCGCTCGCCATCAGGAAGCGGTCGACGGCCGCCATGAAGCGGGCGAACAGCGAGGCGGAGGGCGCAAGCGCGACGGAAGCGGTCTTGGACATCGGAATTCCCTTTCTTAAAGACAGTCAGCAATACTGTCTCATTTCGAAGGTTGTTCTATGTATACCAGATGCCAATGTCCACACACGCCATTGCATAACAGCATGTGAATGCCGCATTGCAGCATACTACCTTCGTTAAAGCAGGCCGTTTAGGCCTGGAAACGGGGCTTTTTCGGCCTCAGAACAGCGAGAGGTAGGTCCGGGCTACTCCGGACCCGGCCGTGCCGGGCTCTTGGCACCGCAGTGCAAAACCGTTAGTGGTTCGCCCCCTTTTCCTATCATCAGTCAGAGTGGTTCATGTCGAGCGCCTCGCCCGCCGTCTCGATCGGCATCGATTTTGGGACCAGCAACACCGTCGTCGCACTTGCCGCGGACGATCGCCGGGTCGAGGCCATCAGGTTCGACCACGGCGGACAGCGCCACAGCACTTACGTCTCGGCACTGTGCTTCTGGGAGGACCGGCCGGGCGCCGGCGCCCAGGCCGAAGGCGGACCGTGGGCGATCGAGCAGTTTCTCGAGGGGCGCCACGTCTATCGTTTCCTGCAGTCGTTCAAGACCTTTGCGGCAAGCTCGAGCTTCAACACCACGCAGGTGTTTCGGCAGCGCTTCAAGTTCGAGGACATTCTGGCGGCATTCCTGCGCACCCTGGCGCGTCATGGCGGTGACAGGTTCGGCTTCGAGGCCGCCAACATCACGGTCGGCCGTCCCGTGCGCTTTGCCGGCGGCAATCCCGACGACGATCTCGCCATGCAGCGCTACCGCGCCGCGTTCGAGCGCCTGGGCGCCGGTCACGCGCGTTATGTCTACGAGCCCGTCGGCGCGGCGTTCTCCTTCGCCCGGCGCCTCGAGCGCGACGCCACCGTGCTGGTTGCGGATTTCGGCGGCGGCACCAGCGATTTCTCGGTGATGCGGTTCTCCCGCGCCGGCGGCCATTTGCGGGCCGAACCGCTCGGACACGCCGGCATCGGGATTGCGGGCGACACGTTCGATTATCGCATCGTCGACCACGTGGTCTCGCCGCGGCTCGGCAAGGGTTCGAGCTTCCGCTCGTTCGACAAGGTGCTGCCGATCCCGAACAGCCACTACACCAACCTCGCACGCTGGCATCAGCTCGCGCTGATGAAGAGCAACGGCGATTTGCGCGAGCTCAGGGAGCTTGCGCGCACGGCGGTGGAGCCTGAACAGCTCGAGGATTTCATCACCATCGTCGACCTCGATCTCGGCTTCTCGCTGTACCGCGCGGTGTCTGACGCCAAGGTCGCGCTGTCGGCCAAAGACGAGGTGGATTTCCGCTTCAAGGGCGGCGGCGTCGATATCGGCTCCGCCATCACGCGGAAGAAATTTGATAGCTGGATTGCCGACGACATCGCGCGGCTGGGCGCTACCGTCGACAAGGTGCTGGGCGAAGCCCGCATCACCGCGCGCGAGGTGGAGAAGGTGTTCTTGACCGGCGGCACCTCCTTCGTTCCGGCGGTTCGAAAACTGTTCGCCGACCGGTTCGGCAACGAGCGGCTGATGTCGGGCGACCAGTTCGAATCGATCGCCTACGGCCTGGCGCTGATCGGACACAGTGCCGAACCGGATCGCTGGACCGCGGATGGTGGGTTGAAGTCGAAGGCCGGCGCATAACCCTCGTTGCGATCAGCGGCCGCACACCCGGTGCGGGTTATTCTCGCGGAGGGTTCCTCATTCTCCGTGATTGCGACGAGCTCTTGCGGCGAAGCAATCCAGGCTGCCACCGCGGAGGGATTCTGGATTGCTTGCCGGCGCCCTCATCGGGCCGCGCTTCGCGCGGACCCGCTGGCTCGTTATGACGACGTGCGGAGATGCGCGCATCCGATCGAACAGATTGACCCGCGGCTTTCATTCGGATCGCACCCGACGGCGCGCTACAAGCTACTGATTGATCTCGGGCTCGACGAGCTTGGCAAGATTGCGCAGCGATTCCTGCCAACCGAGATAGCAGGCCTCGACTGGAATGGCGTCGGGTAGGCCGGCCTGCGTGATATCGACTTCGGTGCCGACCAAGACCTTCTTCAGGGTTACGGTCACCTCGATCACGCCCGGCAGGTTGGGGTCGTCGAATCGATCCGTGTAGCGCAGGCGCTGGCCGGGGACGAGCTCGAGATATTCGCCGCCAAACGAATGGCCGTTGCCCGTGGTGAAGTTCCGGAAGGACATCTTGAACGTGCCCCCGACCTTCGGCTCGAGATGATGCACGGTGCAGGTGAAGCCGTTGGGCGGAAGCCATTTCGCCAATGCATCCGCCTCCACGAAGGCGCGATAGACTTTTTCCGGGCTGGTCGTGAGAACGCGGTGCAGGCGTACGGTGCCGGGCATGTTTGTCATTCCTTATAAGCTGATGGGCTCGACATTATCGTCTGTTGGCCCTTCATGCACCGAGGACGAAGGAGAGGCTCTCGATCCGACAAAGCATTGCAGAAAAAGAGAGCCGCCGGAACCGGCGGCTATGTCGCCTGGCTGATCTGCGGCTCATCGCGTGCAGTCTTCACCTGCACACAACGTTCCCATGCGGCCCCGGCCGTTGAGATTGCCTGGCGGCAGCAGGGGTCACCGTGCTCGCGGAAGTCTTGCCATCGTCCGCATTGTAGTTCCTGCCCGACGACTTCCTGGCGCCGGCGCATGCATGTCGATGAAGAGGGAGATGCCGACCGTCTTCCGGCCGCGCAGCGCCGGATCGGAAATCTCGCCGCAATCAAAATCCCTTCCAGCTCTGTTAGTCCGGTAGAAGCAAAGCAGCCCGTAGCGCCCGCAAGACGCCGTCAATCGAGCGCCTCAACGGCGAGATCAAGCCCCGCGGCGAGCCTTCGGGGTCTTCCCAACGGGGATGCCATCGTCCGGTTCATCGGCGCGATGCTGCTCGATCAGGATACACCCGCTACACCACGCCGACACAACCGGTTATTGACATTGACGCACTTAAAAATTGCATATCACACATAGGCAATTAAGAGTTGCATCTGTCCGCCGTGCCCGCTATAGGGCGGTAGTGACAGAGGGAAGCAAGCGTGAAGCAGCATTGGAGACAGAACCAAAGAAGCAACCGGGAAAAATGCGCGTGGCTTTTGCGGGGTGCGCTTGATGCGGAACGTCGGAGATCTTCAGGAAATCTCGGCCGATGTCCCGTGTCGCTCGCCTGTGAAGAGAGCGGTGAAAGCCGGTGCAGGGCGCACGGACTGATGAGTTCGCCGTTCAAGTGAGCCGATGGGCCATCAACATGTGGGATGCCGCGGCATGACCATGCTGACCCGTGATCCTAACTATCGTTGCCGCTGGTTTTCGGCTGAGAGGATCGTCGCATCTTTTGGTTGTGTTCCTGAGTTCCTCTGGGGCATCGGATGATCCGCGATCTGCTGGCGTCTCGTGAGTTCATCGTTTCGCAGGACTGGCCGAAGAGTTTGGCGCGGACCTTCCCGGCACTCTCCAGACGCGAGCAGCCCTCAGTCGCCCGGGGCACGATCGCGGACGATCTCCGGTCGCATGGCCTGCCGCGACAGCAATTTCGAACCCCGCTGGAGCCGAAAGCGACGCGCGTCTCGATGGACGATCCCGCGATCGACCTGCCTGATTTGCAGATGAGCGAGCGTGGCCTGCGTGGTCAAGCGACGCGCGGGGGAAGGTCACCATGAGCAATCCCTATTCATTGGCGCACCTGACGGCTTTGGGACTTCCTCCACCCCAGTTGATCGAGGCCGCAAGCGATGCCGGTTACCAATATGTGGGCCTGCGGCTCAACCGGACGACACCCAACGAGCCATTGTACGATCTGCTTCATGATCCGAAGCTCATGAGGGAAACAAAGGCGAGCCTCGCCAATTCCGGGTTGGAGGTCTGGGACATCGAGGCGGCCCGCATGGATCCACCACGTGATCATCTGCACTATCGGGAGTTTCTCGAAGCCGGTGCCGAACTCGGAGCTCGGTACATCCTCGCCCAGTTGCCAGATCCCGAAAAGAATCGCGCGATTGACCGGTTTGGGTCCTTATGTGAGATGGCCAAGCCGCTCAATCTGAATGTTAGTCTCGAGTTCGTGTCGTGGACGGAGACGCCGGGTCTCGTCGATGCCGCTTATATCGTGCGCGAGGCCAATCGTCCTAACGCCAGTATCTTGCTCGACACGCTGCACTTCGATCGTTCTTGCTCGAGCCTGGAGCTTCTAAGGGCGCTCCCGCCCGAATGGTTCAAGTGGGCTCACGTTTGCGACGCTCCGGCGCATCATCCGCCTGATCCCGAAGGGGTGATCTATGCGGCGCGGTGTGAAAGACTTGTTCCCGGTGAAGGAGGAATAGACATAAAGCGTATCCTCGCCTGCTTGCCGGACGACATCGTATACGCTCTCGAGATACCCAACGACGCCTCCGTGTCGAAAATCGGATTTCGCGAACATGCTCGCCGGGCAATAGGTGAAACCAGATTTCATTTGGAAGACGATCGAGTCTCCAAAAAGTTCGATGCAAGACGGTAGTGCAAACACTCGGTGCTGAGCTCAGTCATGTCGCTGCATCTGCAATCGCAATCGAACCGACGTCGAGCCGATGCAGATCAAGCGTACACCCTGACGTTGACAGGCATCTGCGGACCTCTGCCATGCGGAGTGACGGCTATGGCGGTAAAGGGTGCAACACATGAACCATGAACGAATACTCGAATGCGACGTGCTTGTGCTCGGCTCCGGCGCGAGCGGCTTGTCGGCGGCGGTCACTGCCGCAACGCATGGCCTGCGTGTGATAGTGATGGAGAAGGAAGAGGTTTTCGGTGGAACGAGCGCGTGGTCGGGAGGCTGGATGTGGATTCCTCGCAATCCGCTGGCGAGGCGTGCCGGCGTCCGGGAAGAGATTGATGCGCCACTGACGTACCTGAAAAGTGAATTAGGGACACAATTCGATGCCGCTAAGGCGACCACGCTGCTTGAACGTGGCCCCGAAATGGTTGATTTCTTCGAGCGTCACACCTCAGTGCGCTTCGTCGAAGGCAATATTCCGGATTTCCATCCGACACCTGGTGCCGCGGCAGGGGGGCGGTCGGTTTGTGCCATGCCATTCGACGCGCGCGAACTTGGCCCATTGCTCGACAAGCTACGCGAACCCTTATCGGTCATTACGATCAAGGGCATGGGGATTGCGGCCGGCCAAGACATCACACATTTCTATCGAGCGACGCGCTCGATAGAGTCCGCGCTCTACGTAGCTCGCCGGCTGCTCGCATTTGCTTGGCATAAGCTCCGGTACGGACGTTCGATGCACCTCGTCAATGGCAACGCGCTGGTCGCCCGCCTGCTGAAATCGGCGGTCGATCGCGAAGTCGACTTGCGCACTCGTGCGCGCGCCGTTGCCTTGCTGAGGAATGATCGCCGCGTGACGGGAGCCATTGTCGAAGTCGCCGGTACCAGGCATGAGGTGCGCGCGACGCGCGGCGTCGTGCTTGCCTGTGGTGGCTATCCACACGACGTAGAAAGAAGGGCTCAGACGTTTGCCTATACACCCTCTGGTCTCGACCATTGGTCTGCGGCTCCGCGCACAAATACCGGAGACGGCATCCGTCTTGGGGAGGCCGTCGGGGGGCGCTTCAACAATACACTTGACGCGCCTGCCGCGTGGGCGCCCGTTTCGCTGGTTCCTCAGCGCGGGGGCGCGGATATCGTCTTTCCCCACTTGCTCGACCGTGCAAAGCCTGGCGTGATTGCGGTGACGCGCGCCGGCAGACGTTTTGTCAACGAAGCCGCGTCATATCGAGACTTTGTCTCCGCGCTGCTGGCAAGCACGCCATCCGGCGAAGAGGTGTGCGCCTGGCTGATCTGCGATCATCGTTTCCAGCGACGCTACGGTCTCGGCTTCTCCAAGCCATTTCCGTTTCCCGTAGGCCCATATCGGCGCTCGGGATATCTCGTGCAGGCCGCGAGCTTGAGCGAACTCGCGATGAAATGCCACATCGACCCGCAAGCGTTGAAGAACACCGTAGAAAGCTACAACACGCATGCCAAGGAAGGCACTGATCCCCAATTCCACAAAGGCTCTACAGTCTATAACCGCGCGCAGGGAGATGCCGAACATCAGCCGAATCCCTGCCTCGCCCCGATCGAAGAGAGTCCGTTTTACGCGGTTAAACTGTTGCCCGGGAGTCTCGGCACGTTCGCGGGATTGGCGACCGACATCGACGCGCGGGTGCTCGATGAGAACAATTGCGCTATTCCCGGCCTGTACGCGGTAGGCAACGACAGCGCCAGCATGATGGGCGGCTTTTATCCGAGCGGCGGCATAACTCTGGGTCCCGCAATGACGTTCGGATACCTCGCGGGGCTCGCGCTTGCCCGTAGAAATGGGGCGCCGCAGCGCGATTTCTTCGCAGCTAAAGACAAAGCGGCTGCCGACAGCCCAGTTTGATTTCGAGAGCTAAGTGGAAAGACGAACCATGAACAATACTGTCATCAAATCCCGCCAGCTGAACATGCCGAAACTCGGCTTGGGGACGTGGCCAATGGTCGGCGAAGAATGCACCCGGGCCGTGCTTCAGGCGCTCGAGCTCGGATACCGTCACGTGGACACTGCGGCGGCCTACCAAAACGAAGATGCGGTGGGCCGAGCGCTCGTCGAAACCGACGTGCCGCGCGAAAACATCCATGTGACAAGCAAGGTCTGGTGGGACAAGTTGGCCCCGGACGACATGCGTCAGTCGTTTGACAACACGCTCCGGGCGTTGCGGAGCGAGTACGTAGATCTGTTTCTGATTCACTGGCCGGGAAAAGGTGGCGACCTGGCGCGCTCGATCGAGACGCTGGTCTCGCTCAAAGAGCAGGGGCGCGCGCGCAACATCGGCGTGGCAAACTTTCCCCTGCCATTGCTGCGCCAGGTCGTGGAGGGGATGGGGGCTCCCTTGGCCGCCATCCAGGTCGAGTATCACGTCACATTGGGCCAGAGAAACTTGCTTCAATTCGCTCGTGACCATGAAATGGCATTGACCGCCTATAGTCCGCTCATGCGCAACAAAGCGCACGAAATACCTGAGCTTGTTCGCATCGCTGAGAAGCACGGGGTGCTTCCGACCCAGGTGGCCCTCAAATGGCTGCTCGATCAACCGAATGTTGCCGCGATTCCCAAAGCCAGCAGCAGGAAAAACCAGTCGAGCAATCTGGCGTCCTTCGACGTGCAACTCGCCGATGAGGATCGCGCATTGATTGCGACCTTGCCGAAGGATCAACGGGTGGTTAGTCCGGAGTACGCACCGCAGTGGGACCCGCCGGTCTGATCGCGGTTCCGAGGACGCCTCGGCAGCAGGCCGCCGTCAATCTCGCAGTCGGGTACGATGAATTTGGGATTTCTTTACGCGCTGATCGCCTTCACGATTTGGGGGCTTTTTCCGTTCTATTTCAGGTTGCTGAAGGTCGTCCCACCTCTCGAAGTGCTTGCGCACCGGATGGTATGGTCGCTTGTCTTCGTAGCCGTTGCGCTTGCGATACGTCGCGACACGCGTTGGCTCGTCACTGCGCTTCGCGAGCCAGGCAATTTGGTGCGTTTCGGAGCGTGCGCTGGGCTGCTGTCTGCGAATTGGGGCTTATATATCTGGGCGGTCAACAGCGGCCGCATCGTCGAGGCGAGCCTTGGATACTTCATCAATCCACTCGTCAGCGTGCTATTCGGGTTCGCGTTCTTGCACGAGCGTCTGCGGCCTCTGCAATGGGGGGCAATCGCATTCGCAGTAGGGGGCGTTCTGTGGCTTACGTGGGAAAATAGTGCGCTGCCATGGATCAGCCTGGTGCTCGGGGTCACGTTCGGTGCATATGGCCTGTTGCGCAAGACCGCGAAACTCGGTCCCCTCGATGGGCTGGCATTGGAAATCACGCTGCTCTTTCCTGCCGCGTTTTTCTATTTGTTATGGCTCGCAGCGCACGGCGACAGCCATTTCGGCAGCGTGCATCCCGGCCTGCAGCTGCTGCTGGCCGGAGCCGGTCCCGTGACGGCGGTACCACTGTTGCTGTTCGCGGCGGGAGCACGTCGCATCCCGCTGTCAACACTGGGGATCATGCAATACATAACGCCTACGCTGCAGCTGCTCCTGGGCGTATTTGCTTATGATGAGCCGTTCGGTCGTGTGCAGCTGATCGGCTATGGTGCGATCTGGATCGCGCTCATGTTGTACTCGGTCGAAAGTCTGTGGCCTCGGGAAGCGAAGGTGGAGGCGAGGGCGCACTGATCCTGAAGGGTGGGGCGATCAGCCTCGGAAGCACGTTCTGCAAGGCACAGGTTGTTCACGCCGGGCATGTCCAGTTTGTAAGCAGGACGAAGGCGGACATCAGGACGTGGACTCATTACGGCTGTCTGCCTTGACCTGCTGGCCGACTAGGTGACGCACGATTCAAATTTTGTTTTTTGACCTTGAGGCAGGCAAATCTCCGCCCACTTGGTCGTTGTCACGGTGCGCGGCGATGAACATGGCGACGGCCGACCGGCAATAGGATTCGATTTCGTTGTCGTCCTCTGCTTTCGCCTGATCGAAGCGTGCGATCATCAGGAGATCGGATCCTTTGAAAAGCGCGGCGAACAATCGGGCGGACCGGAGAGGATCGGGCACGTTCAGAACCGCCTTCGCGTGCAACTGACGCAACAGGGCCTCGATTTCGGCGATGACATGGGCGGGGCCGGCTTCGAAATGGAGCTTGCTTAACGCGTTTTGACTCGTCTTGTCAGCCATGACCATGGCTTCGAGGCTGCGGACGTCTGATCTCAACAGCGTGCGAAGCAGTGATGATCCCACCGCCACGAGCTGATCTTCGACCGAACCGTCTACGCCTTCAAGAAGGGGCTGTGGTGCAAACAACTGATGGCAGCCGGCCGCCATGGCCGCGCTGAACAGCGCCTCCTTGTTCTCGAAGTGCCTGTAGATGCTGAGCTTGGATATCTTCGCTCGCTGGGCGACCTTGTCCAATGTCGTCGCTTGAAAACCCAACTCCACAAAGAGCTCGCGCGCGGCGTCGATGATGGTTTGGCCAAGCGCCTCGTTGGCGGGCCGGCCGCGCCGGCCCTGGCTGTTTTCGGTCACGGAAATTCCAGTACTTGACAGTATCCTAATTCTTGAATTATGATACCATGAAGTATCTGAAATGTGCAAGCCAGGGGGAGGGTGACTCCTTCGATGCAAAGACGAGCCCTGCTGAAGTTGGCTGCGCTTTCCCATCGACCTCGCCCGCGCTCAGGCCACCGCCAAGCCCAACTCGTCTCCCTCCATCCACAACACGGAGCCCATCACCATGGATGACGTCATCATCATCGGCGGCAGCTTTGCCGGTCTCGCCGGCGCCCTTCAGCTCGGCCGCGCCCGCCGCAAGGTCACCGTTCTCGATACCGGTCTGCCACGCAACCGCTTCGCCGGCCACTCGCATGGACTGCTCGGCCACGATCACAAGCCGCCGCTGGACATCCTGGCGGAGGCGCGGCGGCAGTTGGCGCGTTATCCCGCGATCAAGCTTTTCAGTGCCCGGGCCGACAGCGTCTCCGGCGCCATCGACAATTTCTCTGTCCTTACTGGCGATGGTGAAAGCCTTCCGGCGCGTCGTCTGATCCTGAGCTATGGAGTAGCCGACCAGATGCCTGATGTTCCGGGCTACGCCGAAAGCTGGGGCACGTCCATCGTGCCATGCCCCTATTGCGACGGCTTTGAAGTCGCCGGCCAGCATTGGGGCCTCGTCTGGTCCGGCCCGCAGTCGCACAATCAGGTCAGGCTGTTCCACGATTGGACCGACAAGTTGACGCTCTTCGCCGATGGTCATGACATTCCGGCTGATATCCAGGCCGATCTGGCGCGCCGCAACACACCGCTCGTCGATGGCCGGATCATCGAGATCGCCCATCACGCGGGCCATATAGCGACCGTCAATCTCGATACCGGCCGCAAAGTCGCGGTCGACATCCTGTTCGCCAATCCGCGCAACAAGCCGTCCGCAAGCCTGCATGAATCACTGGGCCTTGCCACCGTGGCTACGGCCGCTGGCATCGTCCTCAAAGTCGACGAGCGCCGTCAAACCAGCACGCCCGGCATCTACGCCGCCGGCGACCTCACCACGCCCTTCTTGCCCTCGGTCACGCAGGCATCATCGCAGGGCGCGATGGCGGGTATCTTTGTCCAGCAGTCGATGGTGGTTTGAGAGGACCAATGAACAGCTTCGCAGGAAAATGGGCCCTGATCACTGGGGCGTCGAGTGGCCTCGGCCTCGACTTCGCAGATCTCCTGGCTGCGCAGAAAGTCAATCTCGTATTGGCGGCCCGAAGGCGGGAGTCGATGGAAAAGCTTGCCGCCGATCTTCGCCGCAAATACGGGGTGGATGTGCTGGTCGAGGCGATCGATCTTGCCGCGCCGGGCGCGGCCAGCCACTTGAAAAGCAGTCTCGATGCGAGGTCGGTGACGATCGACATCTTGCTGAACAGTGCCGGATACGGCTTGCACGGCGCTTTGTTGGACATGCCAATCGAGCGCACGACGGACATGATCCAGCTCAACATCACGACGCTTACAGAGCTGACCTACCTGTTCGGCCGTGACATGGCCGCGCGGCGATCTGGACATATCCTTCTCGTCGCCAGCCTCATGGCCTTCCAAGCCGTTCCAAGCTACGCGGCCTATGCGGCGACCAAGGCGTATGTCCTAGCCCTTGGCGAGGCCCTGCACGACGAACTCCGCTCGCATGGTGTGGTTGTTACCACTCTCTGCCCGGGGCACACCGCGACGGGCTTCGATGCGGTTGCCGGTGCAGCCACAACCGCCTTGCTGCGCCTCCTCACCATGAAGCCTCGTCCGGTCGCCGCGAGTGGTATCGCGGCGCTCTCAGAAGGAAGGGCGATAGTGATCCCGGGCCTGGCGAACAAGATGGCAGCCTTTTCTAATCGCCTGACGCCGCGATCAATGCAAAGGGCCACGTTGAAAAGAATAGTGAACGCTTAACTCCTGGAGCGCTGGCGCGGCTCATCGAAAAAAGCGCGGGTTCTGAAGGCCAAAAGATGCAGACGGGCGTCGGTCCGGACCTGATCGTTCCTCCAGCGGAGAATGGATCGATTCATCCCGTTCGCCCTCGCTACTCGTTAAAGACGATGCGCGCTTTGGCATCGGACAGCTTAGAGAACAAGGATATGTCATGGCGCAGCAAAATGCCGATGGTCCCGATTGGAATGGCCAAAGCGGGGAGCGCTGGATCGTCCACCAGGCCCAGCTCGACGCCAGGCTGGCGGTGTTCGGCGAGGCCGCGATCGAAGCCGCCGCGCCCGCGGCGGGCGAGCGCGTGCTGGACGTCGGCTGCGGCGCGGGCACGTCAAGCCTGGCTCTGGCCGTCCGCGTCGGCGCGGGGGGCCAAGTGCTGGGCGTGGACATATCCGAGCCACTGATCGCCCGAGCGCGCGCGATTGCGCCACCGGATATGCCGGTCGTGTTCCGCGTGGCCGACGCCAGCAGCGCCGAGCTGCCAGAGGGGGCGTTCGACATTTTGTTCTCGCGTTTCGGGGTGATGTTCTTCGGCGATCCGACGGGGGCGTTTGTCCATATGCGCCGCGCGCTCAAGCCGGGCGGGCGGGTCGCTTTCGTCTGCTGGCGCGGCGCGGCCGAGAACGATTGGATGCGCCTGCCGATGGGCGCGATTAAGGGCATCGTCCCGGCGACCGCGCCGCCCGATCCCGAAACGCCCGGCCCGTTCTCGTTCGGAGACCGGGGGCGGGTGGCGCGCATCCTGACGGGGGCCGGCTTCAACGATATCGCTATCGCGCCCTTCGATGCTTCCGTTCCGTTTGGCGAGGGCGCGATGCGGGACGCGGCGATCGACGACGCGGTGAAGATGACGTTCGAGGTCGGCCCGCTGTCGCGCGCGCTTGTTGATCAGCCCGACGACATCCGCGCCCGCGCCTCGGCCGCGGTTCGTGCCGCCTTCGCGGACTGCCCCGGCGAGCGGTCGGTGATGATCGACGGCGCGACGTGGATCGTCACGGCGCGCAATCCCGCGCAAGCTGATAGCGATTAGCAGGGGGAGACGCCGCCTCGCTGGCGTTGATGGCCGCTGCGCTGGCCGGGTGCAAGGATACCGTGGCGCAAAAAGCCGAACCGCCCCGGTCGGTTGTGGTTGCGACCGCGCATTTTGACGCCCAGACCCCAGAGCGCATCACAGCTGGTTAATGAGTACACAGCCTGGCCTTTTTCGAGTGATGGCATCATGCCCCTGTTTTGCCCGACGCGTCAACCGATAATTCGAAAAATACGAAGTTGCATTTGGCGCGGGGGGCTACGGTGCATGGGGTTGTTTTCGGGTTTTGGTGTGAGCCCGTGGCCGGACGGTCTCATCGCACGCAAAAAAGGGCCGCCCGGAAGGCGGCCCTTTCGTCTCGCTCGAAGCGGCTCCGCGTTACTCGGCGGCCTGCTTCTGCGGCGGGTCGAGTGCGCCTGACTTGTGGATATCGGCGACCTGGTGGTCGCTGAAGCCGAGCACGCTGCGCAGGATCTCGTCGGTGTGCTCGCCGAGCAGCGGAGAGCGGGTGACCTCGGCCGGGCTATCCGACAGCTTGATCGGGTTGCCGACCGAGATGTACTTGCCGCGGGTGGGGTGATCGACCTCGACCACCGTGCCGGTCGCGCGCAGCGACTGGTCCTCGGCGATCTCCTTCATCGACAGAATCGGGCCGCACGGGATGTCGTCCTTGTTGAGGATCTCCATCGCCTCGAACTTCGTCTTCGTCATCGTCCACTGTTCGATGCGGGCGAAGATCTCGTTCAGGCGCGGCAGGCGCGCCGCCGGCTTGGCATAATTCGGATCGGTCTTCCAGGTCGGCTCGCCGATCACGTCGCAGATCTTCTCCCAGACCGGCGCCTGGGTGATGAAGTAAATGTAGGCGTTGGGATCGGTCTCCCAGCCTTTGCACTTCAGGATGCGGCCGGGCTGGCCGCCGCCGGAATCATTGCCGGCGCGCGGCACGGCATCGCCGAACGGAATGCCTTCGCCGAACTGGCTGTACTCCTTAAGCGGGCCGTGGGCGAGGCGCTGCTGGTCGCGCAGCTTGACGCGGGCGAGGTTGAGCACGCCGTCCTGCATCGCAGCCGTGACGCGCTGGCCCTTGCCCGAATGCGTGCGCTGATAGAGCGCGGTGACGATGCCGAGCGCCAGATGCAGGCCGGTGCCGCTGTCGCCGATCTGCGCGCCCGTGACGAGCGGAAGGCCATCGCGGAAGCCGGTGGTGGAGGCGGCGCCGCCGGTGCATTGCGCGACGTTCTCATAGACCTTGCAGTCTTCGTACGGTCCCGGGCCGAAGCCCTTGATCGACGCCACGATCATCTTCGGGTTGATCGCCTGGATCTTCTCCCAGGGGAAGCCCATGCGGTCGAGCACGCCCGGGCCGAAGTTCTCGACCAGCACGTCGCACTTCTTGATCAGCTCGGTCAGGACTTCCTTGCCCTTGGGGTTCTTGGTGTCGAGCGTGATCGAGCGCTTGTTGTGGTTGAGCATGGTGAAATACAGGCTGTCCACGTTCGGGATGTCCTGCAGCTGGCCGCGGGTGATGTCACCCACGCCCGGGCGTTCCACCTTGATCACGTCGGCGCCGAACCATGCCAGCAGCTGCGTGCAGGTCGGTCCTGACTGGACGTGCGTGAAGTCGAGAATGCGAACGCCCTCGAGCGCCTTGGTCATGATGTTGCTCCGTACTCTGTCTGCCCCTGCAAACCACAGGGAATAAGGGTTGAAGGGGAGGACTTACTTCTTCTTCTGCAGAACGCTCTGCGGATTGAGGTTGCCGATGCGGCCGCTCTCGGAACCTGCGGCCGGATCGATCACGGCGTTGATCAGGGTGGGCTTGCGTGACGCCATCGCCTCAACGACGGCGCGCTTCAGCTCGTCCGGCGAGGTCGCGTTCACGCCGACGCCGCCGAAGGCTTCCATCATCTTGTCGTATCGCGCGCCCTTGACGAACACCGTGGTTGCGGGATCGGCGTTGGCACCGTTGACGTCGGTGCCGCGATAGATGCCGTCATTGTTGAAGATGACCACGCAGATCGGCAGATTGTAGCGGCAGATCGTCTCGACCTCCATGCCGGAGAAGCCGAAGGCCGAATCGCCTTCAACCGCCAGCACGGGATGGCCGGTCTCGAGCGCAGCCGCAATCGCCTGGCCCATGCCGATGCCCATCACGCCCCAAGTGCCGACGTCGAGACGCTTGCGCGGGCGGTACATGTCGATGACGCCGCGGGCGAGGTCGAGCGTGTTGGCGCCTTCGTTGACGAGGATCGCTTCGGGATGATCCTTGATCACGTTCTTCAAAACGCCGAGCGCGCCGTGATAGTCCATCGGCGATTTGTTGTTCATGAGCTTCGGCGCCATCTTGGCGACGTTCTCGTCGCGCTTGGTCGCGATCGCCTTCGTCCATTCGGCGGGCGGAGCCGTCCAGCCCGAGGCGATCGCCTGATTGAAGGCTGAGACCACCGAGCCGATGTCGCCGACGACGGGCGCGACGATCTCGACGTTGGAGTCCATTTCCTTCGGCTCGATGTCGACCTGGATGAACTTCTTCGGAGCTTCGCCCCAGCTCTTGCCCTTGCCGTGCGAGAGCAGCCAGTTCAACCGCGCGCCGATCAGCATGACGACGTCGGAATCCTTCAGCACCGTCGAGCGCGCAGCGCCGGCGCATTGCGGATGCGTGTCGGGCAGGAGGCCTTTGGCCATGCTCATCGGGAGGAACGGCACGCCGCTCTTCTCGACGAAGCTCCTGATCTCTTCATCGGCCTGCGCATAGGCCGCGCCCTTGCCGAGGATGATGAGCGGACGCTTCGCGTTCTTCAGGACATCAAGGGCGCGCTTGACCGAAGCGGGCGAGGGGATTTGCGCGGGCGCCGCGTCGATCACCTTGACCAGCGACTTCTGGCCGGCATCGGCGCTCATCACCTGGCCGAACAATTTTGCCGGCAGATCGAGATAGACGCCGCCCGGACGGCCCGAAACCGCGGCGCGGATCGCACGGGCAAACGCGATGCCGATGTCTTGGGCGTGCAGCACGCGATAGGCCGCCTTGCACAGCGGCTTTGCAATCGCGAGCTGGTCCATCTCTTCGTAGTCGCCCTGCTGGAGGTCGACGATCTCGCGCTCGGAAGAGCCCGAGACCAGGATCATCGGGTAGCAGTTGGTGGTGGCGTGGGCGAGCGCGGTGAGACCATTGAGGAAGCCGGGGGCGGACACCGTGAGGCAGACGCCGGGCTTCTTGGTGAGATAGCCGGCGATGCCCGCGGCGTAGCCGGCGTTCTGCTCGTGACGGAAGGAAATCACGCGAATGCCGGCAGCCTGCGCCATGCGGCCCAAATCCGTGATCGGGATGCCCGGCACATTATAGATGGTGTTGATGCCGTTCAGCTTGAGCGCGTCGATGACGAGATGAAAGCCATCCGTCAGTTCCTGCTCGGTGCCCGGTGCTTCGGACTTGGTCGCGGTGTTCAGCATGGGCCTTGTCTCCCTGGTCTCAGGATACGGGGCGAGTGCTTCGCCCTTCTGGTGAATGTTGCTAGGTGAAGAGTTACGTGAACAGTTCCTGACCGTGCTCTTCGACGTAAGCGGCAAGCCCAAGGGTGTGGTCGCGGGCCCGCTTCTCGGCGAGTTCGGTGTCGCGCGCTTCCAGCGCCTCGATCATGGCAAGATGCTCGGGCAGCGACACCGCGATGCGGTCCTTGCGGCCGATGGTCAGCTGGCGATAGCCGCGCACGTGCAGCAAGAGGTCGTTGGTGAGATCGACAAGAACAGGGGATTCCGACAACGAGATCAGCGACTGGTGGAAGGCGATGTTGGCGCGCGAATATTCCTCGACGTGGTCCTCGGGCAGGCGGTCCTTGCCGAAGTCCTTGAAGAAGTCGCGCAGCGCCGAGATATCCTTCTTGCGTGCGGTGGTGGTGATGAGGCGCGCCGCCATGCTCTCCAACGCCGCCCAGGCGCGGATCATGTCGACGATCTCGCTCTTGGTCCTTCGCACCACCATGATGCCGCGGCGCGGCACGGTCTTCACGAAACCGTCCTGCTCCAGCATCGCGATGGCTTCGCGGATCGGCGTACGGCTGACGCCCAGGCGTTCGGACAGTGCGCGCTCGTCCAGCATCACCGGTTCGGGCGTCGAGTAGATGTCCATCCTGAGGATGGCTTCCTTCAAGGCGTCATACGCCTTGTTCTTGAAGCTGCTCTCCGGGGCGATACGAACGATTGCGATGTCTGCCTCGGCCATGTTCGGCAACGCCTTGGTTGTTTTCCGCAGTGACACGACGATTCTCCTCCAGTGGGAGTCGTCTTTTACAGGAATATTTACCGGAAAGTTTTTGGCATACCACATGCCAGAATGTCAAGCCGGCTATTTTTTGCGGCGTTCTGGGTGATGCTGTGACTTGACAAGTTGGCTTCTGGCATACCAAATGCCATCGTCAGTGATTTATGATCCAGAGCTGGCGGACTCATCAAGGCATTTCGCCGCTCCGTTCCGCTGGATGGAACAGAGCGCGTCGACGGCAGGTATCACGGCAGCCGCATCACGCGCGCTTTGCAAAGCAAGAACTGAAGGTCAAGGGAGAAGCTCATGTCCAATTCCAAAGACGTCGTCCGCAGGGTCCTTGACCAGGTCAAGGCCGATAACCGCACCAGCCTGACCGCGCCGGAAGGCAAAATGGTCTGCGACGCCTATGGCATTCCGGTGCCGAAGGAGGGCGTGGCGAAGTCGGCGGGCGAGGCCGGCAGGATGGCGTCCTCGATGGGCTTCCCGGTCGTGATGAAGATCGTCTCACCGGACATTCTCCACAAGACCGAGGCCGGCGGCGTCATCGTCGGCGTCAAGACGGCCGAGGATGCCGAGAAGGCCTACGAGACCATCCTCGGCAACGCCAAGAAGTACAAGGCGGACGCCAAGATCGAGGGCATCCAGGTTCAGCAGATGCTGGCCGGCGGCACCGAAGTCATTGTCGGTTCGATCACCGACGGCTCGTTCGGCAAGTTGGTCGCCTTCGGCCTCGGCGGTGTGCTGGTCGAAGTGTTGAAGGACGTCACCTTCCGCCTCGCGCCCGCGACCAAGGAAGACGCGCTGTCGATGCTCGATGGCATCCAGGCACACGAAATTTTGAAGGGCGTACGCGGCGGCGAGCCGGTGAACCGCACGGCGCTTGCTGACGTCATCGTCAAGGTCTCGCAACTCGTGACCGATTTCCCTGAGATCGTCGAGCTCGACCTCAACCCCGTCTTCGCCACCGCGAAGGACGCGATCGCGGCCGACGTGCGCATCGTCGTCGACTTCGCCTATGTGCCGAAGCCGAAGCCGCGTCCGACCGCAGAGATTGTCGCAGCCATGAGCCGCATCATGCAGCCGAAGGCGGTCGCCGTTGTCGGCGCCTCCGCTGAGGACGGCAAGATCGGCAACTCCGTGATGAAGAACCTCATCAACGGCGGCTACAAGGGCGAGATCTATCCGATCCACCCCAAGGCATCCGAGATCCTCGGCTACAAGGCGTACAAGAGCGTCAAGGACGTGCCCGGCGTGATCGACACTGCGGTGTTCGCAATCCCCGCGAAGTTCGTGGCGGCGGCGCTTACCGAATGCGGTGAGAAGAAAATCCCGGGCGCGGTGCTGATCCCGTCGGGCTTCGCGGAGGCCGGCGCGCCGGAACTCCAGGCCGAGATCGTCGAGGTCGGCAAGAAGTACGATATCCGCCTGATGGGGCCGAACATTTACGGCTTCTATTATACGCCGGCGAATCTGTGCGCGACCTTCTGCACAGCCTACGATGTCAAGGGGCACGCAGCGCTGTCGTCGCAGTCGGGCGGCATCGGCATGGCCATCATCGGTTTTTCGCGCTCGGCGAAAATGGGTGTGTCGGCGATCGTCGGCCTCGGCAACAAATCCGACATCGACGAGGATGATCTGCTCGCCTTCTTCGAGCAGGATCCGAACACGAACCTGATCGCGCAGCACTGCGAAGACCTCAAGGACGGCCGCGCCTTTGCGGAAGCCGCCAAGCGTGTCTCCAAGAAGAAGCCAGTCGTCGTGCTCAAGGCCGGCCGCACCTCGGCGGGCGCGAAGGCGGCCTCGTCGCACACCGGCGCGCTGGCGGGTAACGACAAGATCTATGAGGACGTCCTGGCGCAATCGGGCGTGATCCGTGCGCGCAGCTTGCGTCAGCTGCTCGAATTCGCCCGCGGCGTGCCGGTGCTGCCGACGCCGAAGGGCGAGAACGTGCTGATCATCACCGGTGCCGGTGGCTCGGGCGTGCTGCTGTCGGATTCCTGCGTCGACAACGGCCTGTCGCTGATGTCGATGCCGCCGGATCTCGATGCGGCCTTCCGCAAGTTCATCCCGCCGTTTGGCGCCGCTGGAAATCCCGTGGATATCACCGGCGGCGAGCCGCCGATCACCTATGTCAACACGGTGAAGCTCGGTCTGTCGGACGAGCGCATCCACTCGCTGATCCTTGGCTACTGGCACACCATCGTCACGCCGCCGATGGTGTTCGCCCGCAATATGGTCGAGGTGAAGAAGGAGATGGAGGCCAAGGGGTTTGTGAAGCCGATCGTCGCCTCGCTCGCCGGCGACGTCGAGGTTGAGGAGGCCGCCGAATATCTCTACCAGAACGGCATTCCGGCCTATGCTTACTCGACCGAGCTTCCAGTCGAAGTGCTCGGTGCCAAGTACAAGTGGGCCCGCGGCGCGGGCCTGCTCTAGGCTAACTCTCCTGTCGTCCCGGGGCGTCGCGAAGCGTCGAACCCGGGATCTCGAGATTCTGGGGTCGCGCTCATGCGCGCCCCGGAATGACGCCAGCCGAAGCGGCAGGTCGCGATGGGCAAGAACGTGATCCGGCGTAAATCCATCGAGCCACGATCGGCATCCGAGGCCGACCGGGACGGCGGCGTGCAATCCGTCGACCGTGCGCTGTCGATCTTGGAAACTCTGGCTGAGGACGACGAAGGCTATCGCCTCAGCGATCTCGCCGTCCGCACCGGCCTGTCGGCCTCGACGGTGCATCGCCTGCTGGCGACGCTGGAAAGCCGCCGCTTCGTGCAGTTCGACCGTGTCGAATCCAAATGGCATGTCGGCGTGCGCAGCTTTACCGTGGGCGCAAGCTTTGCGCGCCGGCGCAATTTTACCGCGCAGGCGATTCCCTATTTGCGCAGGCTGCGCGACCTCACCCGCGAGACCGCCAATCTTGCTGTGGTCGACGACGAGTTCATCATCGTGCTGACCCGCATGGAGAGCCGCGAGATCATGCGCTCGCTGACCAAGGTCGGCGGCCGCGTCCCGATGGTGACATCGGGCGTCGGCAAGGCGGTGCTCGCGACCTATTCCGACGAGGACGTCAGCGCCGTCATTCGCCATCACGGCATGCCGAGGTTGACGGAAAAATCCATCGTGCGGCCGGGCGATCTGTTCAAGGAGCTCGCATCGGTTCGCAAACAGGGATTTGCCGTTGACGACGAGGAGGCGGAAATCGGTCTGCGTTGCGTCGCCGCCGTCGTCTATAGTGCGCTCGCTGAGCCGCTTGCCGCGATCTCGGTGTCCGGCATGACCAGCCGCATCACCGATGCGCGGCTGCCGGAGATCGGCCGCGTGGTGCGGGAGGTCGCGGCGGAGCTCACGGCGGTGCTCGGCGGCGTCGTGCCGGCGATGAAACAGGGGTGAGTTAAGGGAGCGGATTTGGGTCAAACCCGCCACTGCACCACGACCGAGAGATGGAACTCGCGCAGATCTGCGAGGTGGGGGACAGCCGGCGGTTCGCCGCCTACAGCTTAAGCAGGCGTGCTGCTATATTTGAGCTTGCCCGCTATGGCGCAGAGCGTAACGATTGTGGGGGTGTAAAGCCACGCAAGGGTTCTAATGACCAAACTCACCCGGTTTGCCGTCGCGCCACTGCATACGATGACACGGCGTCTCGCCGATGTCGCCTCCGCGCGTATCGCGCCCGACCTTGTCATCACGGGCGCGCGGGTGCTCTCGACCTATTCGGAGCGGATCCACCCGGGCCGGGAGGTCTGGATCACCGCGGGCCGCATCGCCGCGGTGAAGCCGTCAGGCACGGCGAAGAAGGCTTGGAACGATGTGCCGCAGTATGACGCCGCTGGGGGCATCCTCGCGCCGGGGCTGGTCGATCCGCACATCCACATCGAATCCTCGATGGTGACGGCCTGCGCCTACGCGGAGGCCGCGCTGCTGAACGGTACCACCACGATTTTCTGCGATAGCCACGAGATCGGCAACGTCATGGACGTTGCCGGCGTCGAGGCGATGCTGGAGGACGCTCGCGAGGCGCCGCTTTCGATCTTCTTGACGGTGCCGAGCACGGTGCCGGCGACCTCGGCGGAGCTCGAGACCGCCGGCGGGGACCTCACGCCCGAGAAGATCGCCGGCCTGTTCGATCGCTGGCCTGAAGCTGTCGCACTCGGCGAGAAGATGGATTTCGTCCCCGTGACTATGGGCGACGAGCGCAGCCACGCTATCCTCGCGGCGGCCTTGAAGCGCGGGCGGCCAGTGTCCGGCCATGTCTACGGCCGCGAATTCGTCGCGGCCTACGCAGCCTCCGGTGTCACCGACACCCATGAAGCGATCGATCGCGACATTGCCGACGATCTGCTCGACGCCGGCGTCTGGGTGTTTTTGCGCGGCGGACCACCGACCACGCCGTGGCATTCGTTGCCGCAGGCGATCCGGACGATCACCGAGCTTGGAGCCTCGCACAAGCGGACTGCTGTTTGCACCGACGACCGCGATGCCGACGATCTGCTGCTCTTCGGCCTCGACTGGGTGGTGCGCGAGGCCGTGAAGGCGGGGATGTCGCCGGAGCAGGCCTGGTCGATGGGCTCGCTGCACGGCGCCACGCGTTTCAACATGGACGGCGACATCGGCGGGCTCGGCGGCGGCCGCCGTGCCGATCTCGTGCTGATGGACGATCAGCTCAAGCCGCAATGCACCTGGTATGGCGGTGAGTTCGTGGTCGAGCACGGCAAGATTACGCCGCTTCTCGACCGAGCGCTGTCGCAGCGCTATCAATATCCCAAGGCGGCCTATGCGACCGTCAAGCTGTCGGACAAGCTGAAGCTTACGCCGGAGCTGCCGGCGAAGGCCTGCACCGTCAATGCGATCAAGACCGCGCTGCCGGGCATTACGCTGATTCATGAGAAAGTCGCGATCGAGCCCGCGAAGGATTGGCCGTCGCTGTTTGCGCGTTACGGCCTGTGCTTCGTCACGGTGGTCGAACGGCACGGCAAGTCGGCCGGCAACGTTGCTCATGGCTTGCTGAAGGATTTTGGCCTGAAGCGCGGCGCGGTCGCGTCCAGCGTCGGCCACGATAGCCACAATATCATCGTCGCCGGAACCAACGAGGGCGATATGCAGGTCGCGATCTCAGCGATTAAAGCCCAGCAGGGTGGCGTCTGCGTCGTCGCTGATGGCAAGGTGAGGGCGCTGGTCCCCCTCCCCATCGCCGGCCTCTTGTCCGACAAGCGCGTCACCGAGGTGGCCGAGGAGGTCAAGGTGTTGAAGAAGGAATGGGCGGAGGCGGGTTGCACCATCCCCTACATGGGCTTCAACCTGATTCCGCTATCGGTCATTCCGGAAATTCGCATCACCGACAAGGGCCTCGTGCTGGTGCCGCAGATGGAGCTGGCGCCGCTCTTCGAATGATCTTCCTTGACGTATTTTCTTTCACGTATTTTTCGGTCTAACTGCTTGAGCCGGATGTGGTTTTCTCGCAGCTGCCGCATCGTGGAAAATAATTTCCATCTCGTTGAGATCGGCTTCCACGCACCCGATGATCTCGCTCGCTGACTTAAACCGAGCGAGGTCCGATATGGCGAAGATGCGAGCTATCGATGCGGCCGTGCGCATTCTGGAGAAGGAAGGCATCTCGACGGCCTTCGGCGTCCCCGGGGCTGCGATCAATCCGCTTTACTCGGCGCTGAAGAAGCGCGGCTCGATCCGTCATATCCTGGCGCGCCATGTCGAGGGCGCCTCCCACATGGCCGAGGGCTATACCCGGGCCAAGGCCGGCAATATCGGCGTCTGCATCGGCACATCGGGGCCGGCGGGCACCGACATGATCACCGGACTCTATTCGGCGATCGCCGATTCCATTCCGATCCTCTGCATCACCGGACAGGCGCCCCGTGCGCGGCTCTACAAGGAGGATTTCCAGGCGGTCGACATCGAGTCGATCGCGAAGCCCGTGACCAAATGGGCCGTGACGGTGCGCGAGCCGGCGCTGGTGCCGCGTGTGTTCAGCCAGGCCTTCCATGTGATGCGGTCGGGCCGTCCAGGGCCGGTGCTGATCGACATGCCGCTCGACGTGCAGCTTGCCGAGATCGAGTTCGACGACGAGACCTACGAGCCCTTGCCGGTCTATAAGCCGACTGCAACGCGCAAGCAGATCGAGAGGGCGCTGGAGATGCTCAACGCCGCCGAACGGCCGCTGATCGTGGCGGGCGGCGGCATCATCAATGCTGATGCCTCGGAGCTGCTGGTCGAGTTCGCCGAGATCGCGAACGTGCCTGTCGTGCCGACGCTGATGGGATGGGGCGCGATTCCCGACGATCACGTCCTGATGGCCGGCATGGTCGGCCTTCAGACCAGCCACCGTTATGGTAACGCCACGATGCTGGAGTCGGACTTCGTGCTCGGCATCGGTAATCGCTGGGCCAACCGTCACACCGGATCGGTCGAGACCTACACCAAGGGCCGCACCTTCGTGCATGTCGATATCGAGCCGACCCAGATCGGGCGCGTGTTCAATCCTGATCTCGGCATCGTCTCGGACGCGAAGGCCGCGCTCGAGCTCTTCGTTGCCGTCGCCAGGGAGTGGCGACGTTCCGGCAGGCTCCGCGAGCGCCAGGCGTGGCCCGCGGCCTGCCGTGACCGCAAGAAGACCATGCTGCGCAAGAGCCATTTCGATAACGTTCCGATCAAGCCGCAGCGCGTCTATGAGGAGATGAACGAGGCGTTCGGCCGCGATACCTGCTACGTCTCCGTGATCGGCCTGTCGCAGATCGCTGGTGCGCAGTTCCTCGGCGTCTACAAGCCGCGCAACTGGATCAATGCGGGGCAGGCGGGGCCTTTGGGCTGGACGCTGCCGGCGGCGCTGGGCGTGCGCGCGGCGTGCCCGGATCGCGAGATCGTCGCGTTGTCAGGTGATTACGACTTTCAGTTCCTGATCGAGGAGCTCGCGGTCGGGGCGCAGTTCAATCTGCCTTACATCCACGTCGTCGTGAACAATTCATATCTCGGCCTGATCCGCCAGGCGCAGCGCGGCTTCGACATGGACTATCACGTCCAGCTTTCGTTCGAGAACATCAACGCGCCGGAGATCGGCGGCTACGGCGTCGACCATGTCGCCGTCGCCGAGGGGCTCGGCTGCAAGGCGATCCGCGTCACCAGCCCTGGGGACACGCAGGCGGCATTCGCCACCGCACGCGAGTTGATCAAGCAGCACCGCGTGCCCGTGGTGGTCGAGTTCATCCTCGAGCGCGTCACCAACATCGCAATGGGGACGGAGATCGACAACATCGTCGAGTTCGAGGAGGTGCTGGACCTCCCGCTCGACGAGGTCGGGGTCGCGCGCGTGTTGCAGCCGGCAGAATAAGGGAGCGCATCATGCCGAAATTCGCCGCCAACCTGACCATGCTCTTCAACGAGATGCCGTTCATCGACCGCTTCGCTGCTGCCAAGGCGGCCGGTTTTGCCGGGGTCGAATACCTCTTCCCCTATGATTTCGACAAGGAGCTGTTGCGCGAGCAGCTCGAAGCCCACGGGTTGACGCAAGTTCTACACAATCTGCCCGCCGGCAACTGGGGCGCCGGCGAGCGCGGCATCGCGATCATGCCCGATCGCGCTGCTGAATTCCGCGATGGCGTGTTCCGCGCCATCGACTATGCCAAGGCGCTCGATTGCGACCGGCTCAACTGCCTCGTCGGCATCGCGCCTGCAAATGCCGATCCGCGCGAGCTGCGGGAAACGCTGGTTGGAAACCTGCGTTTCGCGGCCTCGACGCTGGCGCGCGAGAACATCAAGCTGCTGGTCGAGCCGATCAATACGCTCGACATTCCGGGCTTCTTTCTCAACGGCACCGAGCAGGCAGTGCAGCTGATCTCCGAGGTGCGGTCGAACAATCTGTTCGTCCAGTACGACATCTATCACATGCAGATCATGGAGGGCGATCTCGCTCGCACCATGCAGAAATATCTGCCGGAGATCGCGCACATCCAGCTCGCCGACAATCCGGGCCGAAATGAGCCCGGCAGCGGCGAGATCAATTATCCTTTCCTGTTCCGCCATCTCGACGCGCTTGGCTATCGCGGCTGGATCGGCTGTGAATACAAGCCGCGCACCACGACGCTGGAAGGCTTGTCCTGGCACGCGGCGCAGACTTTCGAGACCTGAGGACATCTGACATGATCGACATCGGCTTCATCGGACTTGGCACCATGGGACGGCCGATGGCCGGCCATCTTCTGGCCGCGGGCCATCGCGTTCTCCTGCATGACGTCGCGCCTGTCGCGCCGGATCTGATCGCCGCCGGCGGCATCGCGTGTAAATCGGCCAAGGAGGTCGCGGAGGAGGCGGATGCCGTCATCATCATGGTGCCGGATACGCCGCACGTCGAAGCCGTGCTGTTCGGCCAGGACGGCGTTGCGGGCGGCATCTCCAAAGGCAAGATCGTGGTCGACATGAGCTCGATCTCGCCGCTGGCGACCAAGGAGTTTGCGAAGAAGATCGCGGCGCTCGGCGCGGACTATCTCGATGCGCCGGTGTCGGGCGGCGAGGTCGGCGCCAAGGCCGCGAGCCTCACCATCATGGTCGGCGGTCCCGAGCGGGCCTTCGGCACCATGAGGCCTGTTTTCGACAAGATGGGCAAGAACGTCACCCACGTCGGCGCCAATGGCGACGGTCAGACCACGAAGGTCGCCAACCAGATCATCGTCGCGCTGACGATCGGGGCGGTCAGCGAGGCGCTGCTGTTTGCGTCCAGGGCAGGCGCCAATCCCGCGCTCGTACGTAAGGCGCTGATGGGCGGCTTCGCCTCGTCGCGGATCCTCGAAGTGCATGGCGAGCGCATGGTGAAGCGCAATTTCGATCCAGGTTTCCGCATCGAACTGCACCAAAAGGACCTCAATCTCGCGCTCGAAGGCGCGCGTGCGCTTGGCCTGTCGCTGCCCAGCACAGCAGTGGCGCAGCAATTGTTCTCGTCCTGCACCGCGCATGGCGGCAAGGGCTGGGATCATTCTGCAATGATACGCGCCCTGGAACTCATGGCAGGCCACGAGATCGCTGCGTCCTGAACTGTTACGCCGTAACAGTCGCCCGTGCTGATGTGTGTTTCATCATGCGGGAACCGGAACAATGATCCGGTCCCGCGGTTGATGGCGCATAACAATCACTGGAGACATCAGGACATGAAAACCCGTTTTGCGATTTCGTTGGCTGCCGCGTCGCTGCTGGCGTCGAGTGCAGCCTTTGCTCAGTCGACGACCGCCGAAGGCGCAGCGAACGGTGCGCGTGCGGGCGGCGACATCGGCGGCCCGGTCGGTGCGATGGTCGGCGGCACTGTCGGTGCGGCCGTCGGCGCCGGCCTTGAAATTCCGAATGCGATTCTTGGCGGCATCCCGCGCGACGACTCCGTCGTGGTGCACGAGCGCGTCGTGGTCGGCGAACCGCTGCCTGATACCGTGGTGTTGCGCCCGGTGCCGAATTACACGCAGTATCGGTATGCGGTCGTGAACGATCGCCGCGTGATCGTCGAGCCGCGCACGCGCCGCGTCGTCAAGATCATCGACTGATCGGCAAAGCAGGCGACTAGAAATGGAGCCCCGCGGACGTTCCGCGGGGCTTCTCGTTGATGACGAAGGCCTAAAGCGGCTGGCGCACGCCAAGACCGTGCATGAAGCGCTCCCGAATCTGCACGGGATCCCGGCGGGTGGTGCCGACGCCAGGCTTGTCGTCGATGCGCAGCGCGATCAGGCTTGGCTCGTCGACCGCCATGGCCTCGTCGACAAGCCGCTCGAAATCCTCCTCGTCCGCAGCCCAGGCGCTGTTGCTGAGGCCCGAGCCCGAGGCGATTGCGACGAGATCGGCAACGCCCGCGGCCGGCGTCGGCTGCGCACCGGTGATCTGGTAGATGCCGTTGTCCATGACGATCATGATGAGGTTCTTCGGCTTCAAGGCTGCGATGGTCGAGAGTGCGCCGAGTTGCATCAGCAGCGAGCCGTCGCCTTCGAGCGCGAACACGCGGCGCTCGGGCTGCGCCAGTGCGACGCCAAGCGCGATCGGGAAGGCGAGGCCCATGCTGCCCAGCATGTAAAAATTCTGCGGGCGGTGGCCGGCAGCCCAGAGATCGAAATTGGTGTTGCCGATGCCGCCGATCACCGCTTCCTCGTGCTTGAGTTTCGCAATCAGGCGCGAGGTCACATCGAAGCGGTTCATCACCTTGGTGTTGCGCGTGGTCATGACCGGGCTCACTTGTCGAAAACCTTGCCGCCGGTGAGCAGCGGATTGAGGATCAGCGCCACCGGCGCCTGCGTGGTGACGGCCTGCTTGATCGAGCGGTCCGCGATGAATTCGAGCTCGTCGAGCCGGGTGATCGTGTGATGCTCCAGCGCCAGCGAATCCAGCACCGGACGCATGGTACGGCAGACCAGCGACTGGCCGTAGTTGAATTCGCCGAGCGTGCCGCGCTCGGAGACGAACATGATCAGCGGGATCTGGTAGGGCACCGCGAGCGAGGCGAGCGTATTGGCGAGCGTCGCAAAGCCCGAGGTCTGCATCAGCACCGCGCCGCGGCGTCCGCCCATCCAGGCGCCGGAGACGATGCCCACCGCCTCTTCCTCGCGGGCGGTGGCAAAGGTCGTGAAGAAGGGATCGGCGTGCAAACTCTTGATCAGCGGCGTCAGCACGCGGTCGGGCACATAGGGGATGAGGCTGATCTCGTTCCGCTTCAGGGTATCCAGGACGATGCCATGCCAACTTCTGTCGCCGGACGCCTGCGTCACCTGGGACGAGGTCTGCTGTTCCGCAATCGCCATCGCGCTCTCCCTTCAGCCACGCATGCTTCTTCCTTGTCAGCCGCAGCGATCGGCCGAACTTGACGGAGCGGGCGGGATTGTCAACATGTCCGGGCCGACACCGTGATCTGCGCCAGACGGCCTGCCATAGCCAGCACCGCCATGTCATAAGCGGGGCAATGAGAAAGCGGGGAGAACGCGGGAAGGGGGCGCGCATTGCGCTGAGCTTGCGGGTCTCCATGAGAGAGCCGGAAGGGTCCTGATGTCAGCCAACAGCAAGCGCGTCTTCTATGTCAAATACCTTGCCAGTCCCGTCTATATCGACATCCTGAAGGCGCGGCCCGACGTCCGGCTCGATCGCATCGAGAACGACAGTCCTGAAGAGTTCTACGCCCCGACCCTGAGTGCGGCGCATGTCTACCAGATTGGCGCTGCCCGCGACGAGCTGGCGCCACATTTCCACGTCGACGCCGCGTTCCTGAAGCGCACGCCGAACCTGCTGCTGGTCTCCAGCAATGGCGCGGGCTTTGATCCCGTCGACGTCGAGGCCTGCACGGATGCGGGCGTGCTGGTCGTCAACCAGTCCGGTGGCAACGCGCATTCGGTGGCCGAGCACGCGCTGGCGATGATGCTGACGCTGTCCAAGCGCATCATCCAGTCGGATCGCAAGCTGCGCAGAGAATCCAACGTCAACCGCAATGAGCTCATCGGTAACGAGGTCGAGCACAAAACCGTCGGCATCATTGGCCTCGGCAATGTGGGCCGCCGCATCGCGGCGTTGTGCAAGGGTCTGCTGGGCATGACGGTGCTGGCTTACGATCCCTATCTCTCGAAAGAGGTGATGGCCGAGCGTGGCGGTGAGAAGGTCGAGCTCGACGAGCTGCTGCGCCGCGCCGACTTCGTCTCGATCTCCTGCCCGCTGAACAGGGGTAGCCGCAACATGATCAGCGTGCGCGAATTCGGCCTGATGCAGCCGCACGCCTATTTCATCACGACCGCGCGCGGTTTCATTCACGACGAGGATGCGCTGCTTGGGGCGCTGCGCGACAAGCGGATCGCGGGTGCCGGCCTCGACGTCTGGTCCAAGGAGCCACCGCCGCCGGAGCATCCGCTGCTGCAGTTCGACAACGTGCTGGCGAGCCCGCACACCGCGGGCGTCACCGTCGAGGCGCGCCAGAACATGGGCCGCATCGCCGCCGAGCAGGTGCTGGAGACGCTCGACGGCAAGCGCCCGCCGCGCATCATCAATCCCGAGGTCTGGCCTGTTTATGCCGAGCGCTTCAGGCAGGCGTTTGGTGTCTCGCCCGGGTAGCGGCGCTTCGATCCTCGGCTACAAGGATAAAAACAGCAGTCGGCGGATTTTGCCGACGGCGTGAGCGTGGGTTACGGGAACCTCGCCAGGGCTTTTTGATCCACCTCAAAATCTCCATCCCCCATTCGGCCTAAATGGGATTAGAGTGCCGCCGGGGCAGCAGGGAGGTCCCATGTCCACTTACGTCGTCAAGTTCATGAAGGACGTGCTTGGTCAGTACGGCCGGCAGATCGAAGTTTGCCAGGGGGCACTCGAGATCGACGCCGCCGACGAGGACGAAGCCAGGGAGCGGGCGAAGGCGAGGTTTTGCAAGGACCAGGCGTTGCATCACTGGTCCCTGCACGCCGACCGCATCCAGGTCAGACCGGCTGACTTTCCTTCGTAAGGTTTAGCGGCCGGGAGCGGTGAGCGATGGCGGCGCGGTGACGCCGGCGCCAAGCGAGCGCTGCACCATGGCCGTATCCGACCAGTGGCCGTGCCGGTAGGCCACGCCGCAGAGCAGGCCGACTCGCGCAAAACCGAACTTTTCGTGTAGCGCCAGCGACGGCGCATTGTCGGCATCGATATAACCGATCATCTGGCGGAAGCCGGCGGCCGCACAGGCGTCGATCAACTCCCGCAGCAGCAGCCGTCCGACGCCGCGGCCGAGATGCGCGTGGTGGACGTAGATCGATTGCTTGGCCGTGTAGCGGTAGGCCGGGCGCTTCCGAAACAGCACCGCATAGGCATAGCCGACAACATCGCCGTGCCAGGTCGCGACCAGATGGGGCAGGCGGGTCTGTTTCAGATTCTTGCGCCGGTCGCGCAGATCGTCCGGCTCCGGCGCGACGGTTCCTTCGACCTCGCGCGGCACGCCATTGCGGACGTGATGACGATAGATTGCCAGCATCGCCTCGACATCGCTCTCGCGTGAGGGCCGGACCAGGACCGGTTCGTCCTCGGAGCGTGGAATCGCTGTCTGGTTCATCGGCACCTACTCGGCAACGACATAAGTATAGAGCCCGATGCGACCGCGTGCATCCACCTCCTTGTAGACGCCCTGGATTTCCACATCGAAGCCGGGAAACCTGTTGAAGCAGGTCTCGAACATCTTGAGATAGTCCACCATGGGCTTGGCCCGCTCCGTCAGCCGCTCGCCGGGTACGATGGTGGCGATCCCCGGCGGATAGACCACGAAGGGCGTGGTGGCGATGCGGCCCTCAATCGCCTCGATCGGCAGATAGTCGACGTCGTTCTTGAACAGGTAACGCGCCGCATCGCGTGGCGACATGGCGATCTCGGGCATCTGCTCGGGCTTGAACTGCCGCGCCTGGAGTGCGCTGACATCGGCTGAGCGGAAGAAGCGGTGCATCTCGCCGCAGAGATCGCGCAGTCGCACTCCGGCATAGCGCGCCTGCCGCCGCTGATAAAATTCCGGGATGGCATCGGCCAGCAGGGCATTGTCATCGTGCAGCCTCTTGAACGCGACGAGCCCGGAGATCAGCGTGCCGGCCTTGCTCGCCTCCACGCCGGGCGTGAGCAGGAAGAGCAGCGAGTTGAGGTCGTTCTTTTCGGGCACGATGCGGTTTTCGCGCAGATATTGCGCGACCACCGGGGCTGGAATGCCGTGCTCGGCATAGGCGCCGGTGGCGCGGTCGAAGCCGGGCGTGAGCAGCGTCAGCTTGTTCGGATCGGTCATGGCAAAGCCTTCCACCAGATCGGGAAAGCCGTGCCAATTGCCGTCGGGCGAAAGCTGCCAAAGCACGGGATTGGTGGCGAGCTCGTCGGTCGACAGGGTTTCCCAGGCGACGTTATGCGCCGCGTCGGGGCGGCTGACGTCGGGGATGGCGATGCGATCCGGAACGAAGGGTTCGAAGAACCAGCGCCGGTCCGCGTTCTGCTCCTTCTCCTCGAATTCCCGGCGCATGGCTCGGATTTTTTTGCGGAGCTCGATGCCGAGACGAATCGTGTCGTCCCACAGCACCTCGCCGGAGCGGCCCTTCATCATCTGCGCACCGACATCGAGCGACGCGAAGAGTGGATAGAACGGCGAGGTTGATGCGTGCTGCATGAAGCTTTCGTTGAAACGGCGGTGCTCGACGCGCCGCTTCTGGCCGCGGATGTGGCGGTCCTTGATGTGGATCTGCGAGGCCTGTGAGAAGCTCGCGAGCTGCTTGTGGGTCGATTGGGTCGCGATGATACCCGGCGCCTCGGGGGGAAGGTTGGTGAGGCCCATGGCGAAGCGGCCGGCATAGAGAGGGTGGAATTTCATGAAGCCGGCCCACGCTTCGTCGAACAGGATGTATTCGCAGAGATGGCCGATGCGCTTCAGGATCATCTCGGCATTGTGGATCGTACCGTCATAGGTGCATTGCTCGACCACGGCGACGCGGAATGGCCGTTCCTTGCGCCACGCCTCCTTGTCCGAGACCAGCGGATGATTGCGAATCGCTTCCCGCAAGGCTTTTTCGTCGAGTGCATCCCAGCGCATCGGGCCGATCAAGCCCCAGGCGTTGCGGATGGTCGGGACATAGACCGGGATGCCGCCATTGATCATCAGCGCGCCGTGATGCGCCGCCTTATGGTTGTTGCGGTCGAACAGCACGAGGTCGCCATCGGTGACGAGCGCGCCGAGTGCGACCTTGTTCGAGGTCGAGGTGCCGTTGAGCACGAAATAGGTCTTCTCCGCGCCGAAGATCTGGGCCGCTTCCTTCTGCGCCTTGAGTGCCGGGCCCTCATGGGTGAGGAGGTCGCCGAGATCGAGCACGGAATTGTCGAGATCGTCGCGGAACACGGACTCGCCGAGATGCTCGACGAAGACCCGGCCGATCGGGCTGCGGTTGTAGAACACCCCGCCATTGTGGCCCGGACAGGTCCAGAGTTGGTTGCCTTCCTCGGCATAGTCGACCAGCGCGCCGAAGAACGGCGTCTTCAGCGTCTCGGCATATTGCTTGAGCCGGCTGATCAGGTTCTTGGCGATGAAGGTCGGCGTCTCCTCGGACAGGAAGACGTAGCCGTCGATGAAGTCGAGCACCTCGACCGGCAAATCCTCGAACCGCTTGCGCCGGATCAGCAGGATGATCGGGAAGTCGAGGCCCCGGCGACGCATCAAATTGATCAGTGCCGAGGTCCTGCCCTCAAGCCCCTTCTTGCCCCAGTCCACCACCATGCAGCCGATCGCGGCATCGGTTTGCACCGCAATTTCGGCGTCCTCCAGCTTGCGGGCCCGAACCACTTCGAAGCCGGAGCGCTGGATTTCCTCGATGATCTGGTTGAAGCGGATGCCCTCGAGATCGTCGGCGTCGAACACGGGTGCGGCGAACAGGAAGTTGAAGCGCTTGAAATAGTCCATGGCGTGTCCCGAATGAGCGAGACGGACAGGTCTCTGCACATTCGGTGACAGTTATATGACAGGGGTGGCGATTGAGCGCAGGAAGCGCTCTACCGCTTCGCTTCGCCGAACACGACGGTCGGTACCGCGCGATTGACGACCTCGCGCAGCGCGAAGCTCGATTGCACGCGCGCCACCCGCGGCAGGCGCGACAACTCGGTGCGGTGAATGCGCTCGAAATCCTGGATGTCGCGGGCGAGCACGATCAGAATGTAGTCGTCGGTTCCCGACATCAGGAAGCAGCGCACGACCGAGGGGCACTTTACCACCTCCGCCTCGAACGCGCGCAGCGCCTCGTCGCTCTGGCTCTCCAGTGCGATGCGCACCAGCACCGTCGTGGTGAGCCCGAACTGCGCCAGATCGAGCGCCGCCTGATAGGCCTGGATGTAGCCATCGTCCTCCAGCGCCTTCTGCCGCCGCGCGAGTGCCGTGCTCGACAGGCCGATCTTGTTGGCGAGCTCTGTATGGCTGGCTCGCGCATTGGCAGTGAGTTCCGCGAGGATTGCGAGGTCTTTGCGGTCCAGGGCCAAGGTTTCGTTTCCAGCGTGAAAGGGCGTTTGCGCGCTCACAACCGGCGCGGAGAGGTTGAAGCTAGCGGATATTTGCACGAAACCAAACCCGCGACGTCGTTACGATCATGGGGTGAATCGAAAGGAGCCCAGGATGCGCGTCGGTGTGCCCAAGGAGATCAAGGTTCAGGAATATCGCGTCGGGCTCACCCCGGGCGCTGTCCGCGAATATGTCGCGGCCGGGCATCAGGTGATGGTCGAGACTGCCGCCGGCAGCGGTATTGGCGCCTCCGACGAGGTCTACCAGCGGGCAGGGGCATCCATTGCTGCGAGTGCGAGCGACATCTTTGCCAGGTCAGACATGATCGTGAAGGTGAAGGAGCCGCAGAAGAGCGAATGGGGTCAGCTCCGCGAAAACCAGATCCTCTTTACTTATCTCCATCTCGCGCCGGACCCTGATCAGGCCAAGGGCTTGCTTGCCTCCGGCTGCACTGCGATCGCTTATGAAACCGTCACTGACGCGGCAGGTCACCTTCCCCTGCTTGCGCCGATGAGCGAAGTCGCCGGCCGTCTCGCCATCGAGGCCGCCGGCGCCGCGCTCAGGCGACCGGCCGGCGGTCGCGGCCTGCTGCTTGGCGGCGTCCCCGGCGTCCAGCCCGCGCGTGTCGTCGTGCTGGGTGGTGGCGTGGTGGGAACGCAGGCCGCGCGCATGGCCGCAGGCCTTGGCGCGGAGGTCTCTGTGATTGATCGCTCGATTCCGCGTTTGCGCGAGCTCGACGATCTCTTTGCCGGACGCGTGCGCACGCGCTTCTCGACCATCGAGTCCGTCGAGGAGGAGGTGTTCGCGGCCGACGTCGTGATCGGCGCGGTGCTGGTGCCGGGCGCCAGCGCACCAAAGCTCGTCACGCGTGCGATGCTGAAATCGATGCGGCCAGGCGCCGTGCTGGTCGATGTCGCGATCGACCAGGGCGGTTGTTTCGAGACCTCGCATGCGACGACGCACGCGGAGCCGACTTACGAGGTCGACGGCGTCGTGCATTATTGCGTCGCCAACATGCCCGGCGCGGTGCCGGTGACGTCGAGCCAGGCGTTGAACAATGCGACGCTGCCGTTCGGGCTGATGCTGGCCAACAAGGGCTTTGCCGCCGTGTTGGAGAACCCGCACTTACGCAACGGGCTGAATGTGCATCGCGGGCGCATCACCAACAAGGCGGTGGCGGAAAGCCTCGGCCTGGAATTCGCGCCAGTCGGTGGTGGGCTGGCGGCGTAACTTACTTTCCTTTTCCCGTTGCGGGAGAAGGCGGCGCGAAGCGCGGGATGAATAGCCTCACCCGGCTTCGCTTCGCGAACCCCGGCTCGGAAGCTGACCCCTCTATGGGCGAGATTCGCACAGGGGCGGCGACCGTGCCGGCGAGATCGTTGCCCTCGCTTCGGTGCCCAGATCGGCCAGAAGAAGAAAACTATTGTCGCGACACCGTCCCACGGAAGGACTTTCCCCTCGGAAGGACAAAAACGCCAATCGCTTCCATTGCCGTTTAGGCCCGAAACGACGACATTCAACCAGGATTTGATGGATTGACGGCCATGGAACGCACTGGATTTGAGCCCTTCGGCGAGCCGCTGGTGTCCTCAGCGGACACCCAGCCGCAGTCGCGCGCATCAAAGCTGCTGCTGCGGGCCGGCACGGGCGTGTTCTGGACGCTGGTGGCGGGCATCGTGCTCGCGCGCGCGGCGTTCTTCCAGCCGGGCGTCTACGACAGCTTCAGCCACGTGGCTTCCCTGGCCAAGAACCTGTTGTTCTGAGCCCGATTATTCCGGGCTGAGGATACGACTTCCCTCGGCCCTGATATGCCGAAAACTTATTCCCCAACCCGAGCGCCGTGCGTATAAATCTTTCTCCTCTGGGAGAGATTTGTGTCGCAGAATCAAGCATCCAGCCCGGCCGGCGCCAAGCCGACCACAGCCTTTGGCCGCGTCGTCGCGCTGATTCCCGGCATTCTCCTGTGCATCGCGGTGGCCGGCGTCTCGGCTCTTCTGGAACGGGCAGAACTCGGCGTGTTCGAACATCCTTACGTCGAGGCCCTGGTCATGGCGATCCTGCTGGGAATGGCCTTGCGCAGTTTCTGGAAGCCGGCGCCGCGCTGGCAGGCCGGCATCGCCTTCAGCGCCAAGCAGCTGCTCGAAGTCGCCGTCATGCTGCTGGGCGCCTCCATCAGCTTTGCCGCGATTGCGGCCTCCGGCATTGCGCTTCTGGCGTCGATCGCCGCTGTTGTCGTGATCGCGCTCTCCGTCTCCTTCGGCCTCAGCCGGCTGCTGGGCCTCTCCACGCGACTGTCGATCTTGATCGCTTGCGGCAACTCCATCTGTGGCAATTCCGCGATTGCGGCAGTCGCGCCGATTATCGGCGCCAACAGCGACGAGATCGCATCCTCGATCTCCTTCACCGCCATTCTCGGCGTGATGATGGTGCTGGGCCTGCCGCTGTTGATTCCGCTGTTGCAGCTCACCGCGACGCAATATGGCATCCTCGCAGGGCTGACTGTCTATGCCGTGCCGCAGGTGCTCGCGGCGACGGTACCGGCGGGGCTGGTATCCACGCAGATCGGCACGCTGGTCAAGCTGATGCGTGTGCTGATGCTGGGACCCGTGGTCGTCGGTCTCTCGCTGATCGCCTCGCGCTGGCAGGCCGGCGCCAAGAAGACCAATGTCGGCTTCTTCCGCCTGGTGCCCTGGTTCATTCTCGGCTTCCTCGCGCTGGCGACGTTGCGGTCGCTCGAGATTGTCCCGGGTACGGTGGTTGGTCCCGTGACGAAGATCACGAGCTTCCTCACGGTGGTATCGATGGCCGCGCTGGGCCTTGGGGTTGATGTTCGCGTGCTCGCCAATGTCGGAGGCAGAGTGACGGCGGCGGTGACGCTGTCGCTGATGCTGCTGCTCGGCATCAGCATCGCCCTGGTGCACTGGTTCAAGTAAGGCACGCGAAGCGCGTGCACTGGCTCTCCGTGCAAGCCGGGCCGAGTAAGCTAAATCACATCCGCCAGCGAATGGCCGTGCAGCTCTATGTTCAGCCCCTGCATACCCAAGTCGTTGATTTCGCCACCCATCGCTTTCAGGCTCTCCTCGCGAATCAATGACATCAGCCCGCGACGCAGCGCCAGAAATTCAGACGACATCATCATCGACTGCTGCCGCGGCCGTTCCAGGGGAATCGGGATCTCCGCCTTGATCGAGCCGGGGCGGGCGGTCATGCAGTAGACGCGGTCGGACAGGAAGATCGCTTCATCGATGTCGTGGGTGACGAACAGCACCGAAATCTTCAGTCGCTGCCACATGTTGGTGAGGATCTGCTGCATGATGACGCGCGTCTGCGCGTCCAGCGCGCCGAAGGGCTCGTCCAGCAGCAGCACTTTCGGGCCGGTCGCGAGCGCGCGGACGATGCCGACGCGCTGCTTCATGCCGCCGGAGAGCTTTTCTGGATAGTGCTTTTCGAACGCTTCGAGCCCGGCTAGCCCGAGCAGGGTGCGCGCGGCTCGCTCGCGCTGCGAGCGAGGCATGCCGCGCATCTTCAGGCCGAATTCGACATTTTCCCGCACCGTCTTCCAGGGAAACAGCGAATATTGCTGGAACACCATGCCGCGCTCGGCGCTCGGGCGCCGTTCACGCGCTCGCCATCGACGGTGACAATACCCGTGGTGGGCTTGAGGAAGCCCGCGACAGCGTTGAGCAGGGTCGACTTTCCGCAACCGGAGGGCCCGACGATCGAGACGAACTCGCCGGGCTTCACATGGATCTGCGTGTCTGTGACGGCCTGGACGGGCCCCTCGATGCTGTCGTAGCTGAGAGAAAAATTCCTGACCTCGATATGGCCTTTCGGTTCGCTCGCAAGCATCTCGCTCATCTCGTCGACCTCCACGGCATCACCAGATGTCCCGCGCCCCTGATCAGCAGGCTCGACCCGAGACCGAGCACGCCGATCGCGATCATGCCGAGTGCGATGTCGGCATACTGGACCAGCGAATAGGCCTCCCAGGTGAAGTAGCCGATGCCGTACTGGCCGGAGATCATCTCGGCGGCGATCAGCGACACCCAGGCGACGCCCATACCCACGGTGAGACCAGTGAAGATGTGCGGCAACGACGCCGGAAAATACACCTCGCGGAAAATCGAGCGTTCGCGTGCGCCAAGACATTGAGCCGCGCGCACCAGCACGGGATCGACCAGCGTCATGCCGTGAAGGGTATTGACCAGGATCGGGAAGAACGAGCCGAGGAAGGTGATGAAGACGATGCTCTGCTCGTTGGTCGGCCACAGCATGATCGCCATCGGGACCCAGGCAATTGCCGGAATCGGCCGCAGCACTTCCGCGACCGGGAAGATGACCTCGTGGACCAGCTTGAATCGACCCATGATCAGGCCGAGCGGCACGCCGACGATGGCCGCGAGGGAGAAGCCGACGAGAATGCGCCGGCAGCTCAGCACGATGTGCATCAGGAACTTGGGATCGTGGATCGCCTTGGTGAAACTCCCATAGACTGCGACCGGCGAGGGCACGTTGGTGAAGCGCACGAAGAACACGACGCGGTAGGTCGTGAGCAGGTGCCAGACCAGCAGGAACGCAAGCAGCGAAATGATGCCGATCGCGGTCGCGCGGAGCCGGCCCTGGTTCAGCCGGTACCAGCGCAGCGCGAGCGTGCCGAACGAGGGCGGAGTCACCGGGGGCGTGACGGCGGGCACGCGCGCGGCCTCGGCAATCGATGCCGGCATGTTGCTGTCCTCAGGGTGTCTGACGAGGGCGGGACTGCTCACGTCTTGCCTCCGCCGACTGCCGCTTTCACCGCATCGTCGAAACCGAGCACCTTGCCGCTGATCTTGGCGGCGTAGGCCTCCGCGTCCTTCTTCAGCAGGAACGGCGCGACCTCGCCATTGCCGACCGCGAAGAAGGCCTGGTCGGCGAACAGCTTGATGCCGCGGGTGGTGTCGAAGACGTAGGCGACGTTGATCTTCTTGCCCTTGGCCTTGAAGTCGGCATAGGCCCCCAAGGTGCAGGCGGCGGATGAGAACGGCATGATGCCGGCCTCATCCACCCAGACTTCACCGGCCTTGCGCGGATCGGTGATCGGCTTCTTGCAGAAAGCGTCTTCGCCGGTGATTTCGTAGTTCTTGGTGCTGCCAAGCTGCGCGTCATAGTCGAGCTTCATCTCGGCATAGGCCTTGCGGACGTAGCTGTCGTCGACCCATTTCTTCGGATCGAACTCCTTCATGCGTCCGAGGTTTTGCAGCACCTTGACGTCGGTGGCGGCCGCATCGACCAGCGCCGGCTTGACGGTGGGATCGGTGATCATGTTTCCACCCGGGCCCAAGAAGATGTAGACGACCTCCTTGTTGATGCCGGTCCATTCCTGGATTTTTTCAGATGCAAGCTTGGGATCGTCGCGTAGCCATTGATTGGCGGCGATCAGCGCCTTCATGTAGGCCACGACGACTTCGGGGTACTTTTCGGCGAAGTCGGTACGGACGACGATGCCGTGGAAGGTCGGCAGATTGGTCTCGACGCCGTCAAAAATCTTGCGCGCAAAGCCGCGGAAAGGCAGCAATTCGGCGAAGGGAACGAAGTCGGCATGCGCGTCGATCTTTTTTTCCTGGAGATTGGTTGAGCCGACTTCAGGGCTCTGGCTCACGAGCTGGAAGAAATCCGATGAATAGCCGCGGTCCTGCATCGCCTTCAGCACCATGCCGTGCGCGGCGGAGCCGAAGGGCACGCTGACCAGCTTGCCCTTGAGATCGGCCAGATCGTAGTACGGCGAATCCTTGTGGACGACGATGCCATTGCCGGAGCCGGAGAGGCTGTAGGCCGCGATGCCGATCAGCCGACTCTTGCTCTCGGGATTGCTGTCGAAAGTGAAGCCGTTCACGATCAGCGGGTAGTCGCCCATCATGCCGATCTGCAACTTGTTCGCCATCATCGCGTTGGTGACGGGCGGACCTGACGTGAAATTCTGCCATTCCAGCTCGAACTTGATGTTCGCGTATTTGCCGTCCTTGGGCAGGTATTTTTCCAAAAGATGAAGCTGCCGGATGACGACGCCTGCGGTCACCGTGTTGGTGGTGGTGTCCTGCGTTCCGATACCGAGCGTGACGGTTTCCGCCGCGGCCGGCTGCGCAATCAGAAGCGCCAGCGACGTCACCGACATCGCGATCGAGGGTGTGGGAAGATGGCGGACCATTCTCATCCTCATCAGGTTGGATGTGCTGTGGTTGCCATGATTGGGGGAGGGCGTGGACAGGGCAAATCCGGAATGTTGACGGCAGTCGATTAGTTGCCGGGAAAAGCTGATTGCATACTCCTTGAGCAATCCTGCACTATAAAGCCGCTTGCCTGGGCAGTGATCTTGCCCGCAAACTCGTTCAGTCAGATGCGTGGCCGCGCATCTCTTCCAGTACGTCGGTCCGACAGACCACGATCTGGGACCGCCTGGTCACGACGATTCCCTTCTCCTGCATCCGCTTCAGGCTGATCGTGACCCATTGCCTTGTCGCGCCGACCATATGGGCGATGTCGGCATGGGTGAATGCTGCCGCGATCACCCGGCCCTCCCCATCCTCTACGCCGTAGAGCTCGACGAGGTGCAGCAACAGATGTGCAAGGCGCTGCGTAATCGAGCGCGTTCCCAACATCTGCGCCAGTGCCGAATAGCACTTGCCCTTGAAGGTGAGGCCTTCGATCAGACCGATCGCAAGGTTTGGGATCTCTGCAGCAAGGGACCGCAGTTCCTTTCCGGGCAGGTGCACCACGCTGCAATTGCTGGACGCGACGCCGGACCATTGATGGACGGTGCCCTCGAACACCTCGGGACCGCCGACGAAATTGCCGACGTGCCAGTAGGCCAGCGTGATCTCGCGCCCGAGCGGGGAGCTGTAGAACACGCGGATGCGGCCACTTTCGATCAGCCAGATACCGTCATGCTTCCCGCCCTGGCTGAACAGCGTCTGACCGCGGTTAAGCACCTTTCGCCGGCCCTGCTTCAGCACCAGTTCCCGCTCGCGCGGTGAGAGCTTGTCCATCAGAGGCGGCGGCCCACCGATGGATTGCTGGTTCTCGGTCAGCAGCAGCGAGGAACTGCCCGCAGGCCGGACTGCCGGGGGAACAGTCCCGCGAACCGCACTCGCCGCCTGCAACATCGTCTGCCTCCGGACCGTTCAAGTCGTTCCAAAGAGGAGCAATGTCCGTGCCAGATGGGTGGCAAGCGGGTCGCTAGGGCCCTGCAAGGCTTGGCAAATAGGACTTTGGGTAGATTCCGCGATTATGCCCGTCCGAGAACGAGATGTTGAGCCCATAGCCGAGATCGCCGATCCCGATGATGGCGATCCCCGGAAACCGTTCGGGAAAGCGCTCGTCGAAGCGGGCGCGGGTGCAGTGAGCGCACTTGCAGGACAAACGGAGCCGCTCGGCGGAAACGCTGAGCGTTTCGCCGTCGGTGGTCCGCACGAGAAGTGTCGCCAGATCGGCGCTTGCTTCGTAGCCGGTCACCGTCGGTGCCACCAGGGTCATGTTCATGACGAACCTCCGACTCCTCTCTAGGCGCAGGTCGTCACGCGGGGATAGCAACTAATTGCCGGCCCAAGTGCGCAGTCGACCCGGCAGTGTGCCTCCGCTTCGATCATCGCCGACGAAATGTGAAACTAATCCACCGGGAATTTCACTTCCGAATTGCGGGACTCCGCTCTCTCCGAAACTTTCTGCGTCGTCGAGAGGAGAGACCATGAGCGCATTTCAGAAGGAAACGGTTTTGTCGGTCAGGCACTGGACCGATTCCCTTTTCAGCTTCACCGCGACGCGCGATCCCGGCTTCCGCTTCCAGAACGGCCAGTTTGCGATGATCGGGCTGGAGGTGGAGGGCAAGCCCGTGATGCGCGCCTACAGCATGGCGAGCGCCAATCACGAGGAAGCGCTCGAATTCTTCTCGATCAAGGTGCAGGACGGTCCGTTGACCTCCCGCCTGCAAAAGATCAGGGAAGGCGATATCATTCTGGTCGGTCGCAAGGCGACAGGCACGCTGATCACCGGTAACCTCATTCCTGGCAAACGCCTGTTGCTGCTTTCGACCGGCACGGGACTCGCGCCCTTCGCGAGCTTGATCAAGGACCCCGACGTCTACGAGAATTACGAGACAATCGTGCTCGCTCACGGCTGCCGCCAGGTCTCCGAGCTTGCTTATGGCGAGCACCTGGTCGATGGACTGCGCAACCACGAGTACTTCGGGCCGCTGATCCGCGACAAACTCGTCTACTACCCGACCGTCACCCGCGAACCGTTCAGGAATCGCGGTCGCATCACCGATTTGATCGCCTCCAGCCAGCTGTTCGACGACATCGGCCTATCGGGCCTGGATATCGAGACCGACCGCATCATGCTGTGCGGCAGCCCGGCGATGCTGGAGGAACTGCCCGCGATGTTTTCAGCGCGCGGCTTTGTCGAGGGCAGCCACAGCCAGCCCGGCCATTTCGTCATCGAGAAGGCCTTCGTCGAGCGGTGAGCGCAAATCGCGTCCCGGCGACAACTAATTGCTATCGGCGGGACGCCACCTGAACAAATCTGATGCAAAGGCGCCGGCTATCGGCGAACCAGGAGCAAGTGATGGCACTAGATCAGATCGTCGATGGGCTTTCGGAAGTATCTTGCGATGTGCTCGTGATCGGCGGCGGCACGGCCGGCCCGATGGCGGCGCTGAAGGCGAAGCTGAAGAACCCGAAGGCCAACGTCGTCCTGCTCGAAAAGGCCAACGTCAAGCGCTCCGGTGCGATTTCGATGGGCATGGACGGACTGAACAACGCCGTCATCCCCGGCTACGCGACGCCGGAGCAGTACACCAAGGAAATCACCATAGCCAACGACGGCATCGTCGACCAGAAGGCGGTCTACAAATACGCGCAAAACTGCTACAGCATCATCGAAGAGCTCGATAGTTTTGGCATTCGCTTCCTGAAGAACGAGAATGGCGACTACGCCGTCAAGAAGGTGCACCACATCGGCACCTATGTTCTGCCGATGCCGAACGGCGAGACCGTGAAGAAGGCGTTGTACCGCCAGCTCCGCCGCGCCCGCATTCTGATCTCCAATCGCTACATGGCGACGCGGCTGCTGAAATCGTCCGACGGCCGCATCGCCGGCGCAATCTCCGTCAACACCCGCACCGCCGAGATTCTGGTGATCAAGGCCAAGGCCGTGATCCTCTGCATGGGCGCCGCCGGCCGCCTGGGCCTGCCGACCTCCGGCTACATGTTCGGCACCTACGAGAATGCCGCCAATTCCGGCGACGGCTATTCCATGGCCTATCACGCCGGGGCCGCGCTCGCGAACCTCGAATGCTACCAGATCAATCCGCTGATCAAGGACTACAATGGCCCGGCGTGCGCTTATGTCGCCGGTCCCTTCGGCGCCTTCACGGCCAACAACGAGGGCTCGCGCTTCATCGAATGCGACTATTGGTCGGGCCAGATGATGCTGGAGTTCTACAACGAACTGCTGTCAGGCAAGGGCCCTGTGTTTCTCCAGCTCAAGCACCTCCATCCCGACACCATCTCCGAGATTGAATCCACGCTGCACAAGGTCGAGCGTCCCACGCGCGGCCTGTTCCAGCAGGGGCGCGGCGTCGACTACCGCAACGACTCGATCGAGATGCACATCTCCGAAATCGGCTTCTGCTCCGGCCACAGCGCCTCTGGCGTGTTCGTCGACGACAATGCCCGCACCACCGTGCCCGGCCTTTACGCCGCCGGCGACATGGCGAGCGTGCCTCACAATTACATGCTGGGCGCCTTTACCAACGGCTCGGTCGCCGGCATCGACGCGATGGAATTTGCCGAGAACCATGACTTCGCGGAGTTCGATGCGCAGGACGTGGCCAGGGAACAAGAGCGCGTGATGGCACCGACCAGGCGCGAGGACGGCATTCCACCCAACCAGCTCGAGTACAAGACCCGCCGTTTGGTCAACGACTATCTGCAGCCGCCGAAGGTCACGCGCAAGTACGAGCTCGGCATGCGTCGCCTCGCCGAAACCCGGCAGGACATGCAGGAGCATATGATCGCGCGCAACGCGCACGAGTTGCTCCGCGCCCTCGAAGTACAGTCGATCATGGACTGCGCCGACATGGCGGTGCATGCCTCGTTGTACCGTGAAGAGAGCCGCTGGGGCCTCTACCACTGGCGCACGGATTTTCCGGACAAGGACAACGAGAACTGGTTCTGCCACACGCTGCTCAGCAAGGAGAACGGCAAAATGACCAGCCAGAAGCGTGCCGTAGAGCCCTATGTCGTGCCGATCGCCGACGACGAGAAGGACCTCTACGACAAGCAGCGCATTCGCGCCACCGCCTGATCCACCGCACGATCAACAGGAGACATGAAATGCCTCTCGCGTCCCATCAGACATCGGTTCCGGTCGTCGTCGACGACGCCAAATGCATTGCGGACAAGGGCTGCACCGTGTGTGTCGACGTCTGTCCGCTCGACGTGCTGCGCATCAGCGATATGACCGGCAAGGCCTACATGGCCTATGACGAGTGCTGGTACTGCATGCCCTGCGAGGCCGATTGCCCGACCGGTGCCGTCACCGTCAATATTCCCTATCTGTTGAGGTGATCATGTCGAGCCCGTTCGAATCCTACGACGATCTCGAAGACGCCGACGAGCGGCTTCAGGCGGCAGATCCCGCCGAACGCCGCGTCGCCATCATCGCGCTCGGCCATTCCGGCGATCCCGCGGCCGTGGTCCATCTCACCAACATGGTCGCCGATCCCGACGCCGGCGTGCGCCAGCAGGTGGCGATGGCGCTCGGTGAGTTCGACGGGCCGGAAGCCGCAAGTGCGCTGGTCAAGCTGCTGGTCGATCCGGAACGGATCGTGGCGGCGGCGGCGGCCGACAGCATGGCCGAGTTCAAGGATCCCGCTTGCGCCAACGTCGTCCTGCCGCTGGTCAAGCATGCCCATGCCTTCGTTCGCATGGGGGCGCTGCGTGCGCTGAAGGAGCTGCGCTGCAAGGATACCCTGAAGCCGGCGCTGGAGGCGCTGCAGGATTCCGATGCTGCGGTGCGCGTGCAGGCGATCGGCGTGATCGGCTTCCTCAAGCTGGAGGAATCCATCCCCGCGCTGACCGCGCTGATCAACGATCCCGACGCACATGTCCGCCGCGCCGCGGTTAGCGCGCTGGCATTTTCGCAGATGAAGCCGGCAGCCGAGACCATCACGCGTGCGCTGAAGGACAGCGACTGGATGGTCCGCGAAATGGCCGCGGAGACGCTCGGCCTCAACGTCAACGGCTCGCTTGCCGCCGACCCGCTCGTTAGCTCACTCTCCGACGAATACTGGCAGGTGCGGTTGAAGGCGATCCGCAGCCTCGGCAAGATGAAAATCGAGCGGGCGGTGCGCCCGATCGGCAACTGCATCAACCACGATCAGGCGAATTTGCGGAAGGAAGCGGCCGCCGCGCTCGGCGAGATCGCCCATCCCGACGGTGAGGCATTCTTGGCCGTCATCGCCGACGATGCCGATCCCGATGTCCGCAAGAACGCGCGCTGGGCGCTGCAACAGATTGCCGCCCGGAAGGCACGCGCAGGCGCATAGCAGCGGGGCATCCTGCCGCTCTGGACTTCCCATGCCAGACGTTTATTGGTCTTCGCCAATCTGATCGGCCGTCGTTCGAACGCGGCCGATCCAAAAACAGCGAGGACGCCGGCCATGACCATTTTGACGGTTGAAGATCTTCTCCCCGAGGATGGAACGAAGGGAACGCTGGTCGGTCGGGTCTGGCTGCCGCAGGCGAACGGTCCGGCCGTTGTCGCCGTGCGCGGCGATGGTGTCTTCGACGTCACTGCGACGTTTCCGACCATCAGCGCGCTCTGTGAAGAGGACAATCCGGCCAAGGCGCTCGCCACGACCAAGGGCGAGCGTATCGGCGATCTCGAGGCGATCGTCGCCAACACTGCGCCGGATGGCCGTGATCCCAGCAAGCCCTGGCTGCTTGCGCCGGTCGATCTCCAGACGTTGAAAGCCGCCGGCGTCACCTTCGCGATCTCAATGCTCGAGCGCGTGATCGAGGAGCGGGCAAAGGGCAATCCGGCCTCGGCCGAAGCGATCCGCAAAGAGGTCACGCGGCTGATCGGTGACGATCTGTCAAAACTCAGGCCGGGCTCGGACCAGGCGATGCACCTGAAGCAGGTGCTGATCGATCAGAACGCCTGGAGCCAGTATCTCGAAGTCGGCATCGGCCCCGATGCCGAAGTCTTCACCAAGGCGCCGACCTTATCCTCGGTCGGCACCGGCATGGATGCCGGCCTGCATCCGAAGTCGACCTGGAACAATCCGGAGCCGGAGCTGGTGCTGTTCGTATCGAGCCGCGGCAACATCGTCGGCGCGGCGCTTGGCAACGACGTGAATCTGCGAGACTTCGAAGGCCGCTCGGCGCTGCTGTTGTCGAAGGCCAAGGATAACAATGCGTCGTGCTCGATCGGTCCGCTGCTGCGGCTGTTCGATGACGGCTTCACGCTGGATGATGCGCGCAAGCTCGACATCAGCCTGAACGTGAAGGGCACGGACGGCTTCGTTCTCGACGGCCATTCCTCGATCAGCAAGATCAGCCGCGATCCGACCGACCTCGTCGCGCAGACCATCGGTAAGGTGCACCAATATCCCGATGGGTTCGTGCTGTTCCTCGGCACCATGTTCGCGCCTGTAAAGGATCGCGATGCGCCGGGGCAGGGGTTCACCCATAAGCGCGACGACATCGTCACCATTGCGGCCCCTCAGCTCGGCAAGCTCGTCAATCGCATGCGCACCAGCGACGAGTGCGAGCCGTGGACCTTCGGCATCGGCGCGCTGATGAAGAATCTGGCGCAGCGGAAACTGATCTAGCGCCTCGCCTCTGCCTCTTGCGGCTGCAGAACTGCGCGCACTTCCTTTTATGAGGCCGTTATGCCCGGGGCTTGTCCGGACATAACGCGTTGCCGAGCGGCTGGACGGCGCACGGAATCGCACGCAACTATAAATTGAGCTTTGTTCGAAAAATCTTGCTAAGCGTGTGTTTGCGCGTACCCCCTGTCTCCCCATCATTCGGCTCAATAGTCAAATAATATGACTATACAGCAGCGAACTTCCGTGAAATGGTGCCCTCCGCCGCCGCAGGGGCCGGCCCGAAGGTGCCATATTACCAAATGGTGCCTCGGTTAACATTCTTGGGAGATACGCCTGATGACCCTCAAAGCCCTTTTTGCGGCCAGCGCCACGGCCGCGTTGCTGCTTTCGCTGCCGGCCAATGCCGCCGAGCTGACTGTCGGCTTCTCTCAGATCGGATCGGAATCCGGCTGGCGCGCCGCCGAGACGTCGGTCACCAAGCAGGAGGCGACCAAGCGCAAGGTCAACCTCAAGATCGCCGACGCGCAGCAGAAGCAGGAGAACCAGATCAAGGCGATCCGCTCCTTCATCGCGCAGAACGTCGATGCGATCTTCCTGGCGCCGGTCGTCGCGACGGGTTGGGATGCGGTGCTGAAGGAAGCCAAAGAAGCCAAGATCCCGGTCGTGCTGCTCGACCGCGACATCGACCCGTCGGGCAAGGACCTCTATCTCACCGCCGTCACCTCGGACAGCGTGCACGAAGGCGAGGTCGCCGGCGACTGGCTGGCCAAGACCGTCGGCGACAAGGCCTGCAACATCGTCGAATTGCAGGGCACGGTCGGCGCGAGCGTCGCGGCCAACCGCAAGAAGGGCTTTGACACTGCCATCGCCAAGCACGCCAACCTGAAAATCGTGCGCAGCCAGACCGGTGACTTCACCCGCGCCAAGGGCAAGGAAGTCATGGAGAGCTTCATCAAGGCCGAAGGCGGCGGCAAGAACATCTGCGCGGTCTACGCCCACAACGACGACATGATGGTTGGCGCGATCCAGGCGATGAAGGAAGCCGGTCTCAAGCCGGGCAAGGACATCCTCACGGTGTCGATCGATGCCGTGCCAGATATCTTCAAGGCGATGGTGGCCGGCGAGGCCAATGCGACGGTCGAGCTGACGCCGAACATGGCCGGCCCGGCCTTCGATGCTGTTGCGGCGTTCAAGGAGAAGGGTACCGTTCCACCGAAGTGGATCCAGACCGAATCCAGGCTGCTCACCGCCACAGACAATCCGCAGAAGGAATACGACAGCAAGAAGGGCCTCGGTTACTGAGGCGGGCGTCTCGCCGGACCACGTCCTGTGGTCCGGCACCCCCTTCGCAATCGTTGCGCGAACGAATAGGCTGGGCGTCCGCAGCATAAGCGGGCGCCGGTGGGAGTGACGTCGTTATGGAGAACAGCCTCGATCCTGCTCCGCCCCTCCTGGAGGTGCGCGGGATCAGCAAGAGCTTTGGCGCGGTGCGCGCGTTGCAGGAGGTCGACTTCACGCTTCGCGCCGGCGAGATCCATGCGCTGCTCGGCGAGAACGGTGCCGGCAAATCCACGCTGATCAAGGTGGTTACCGGCGTGTTTCCGCGCGATGCCGGTGTCGTCAGGCTGGGCGGTGAAGAGGTCGCGCCGCGTTCGGCCAAGGCGGCGGTGCAGGCCGGCATTGCGACCGTCTACCAGGAAGTCAATCTGCTTCCAAACCTTTCGGTGGCACAGAACCTGTTTCTTGACCGCCAGCCGATGCGCTTCGGCGTCGTGCGCGAAGGCGAGATGCGCCGTCGCGCCAAAGCGCTGCTCACGGAGTTCGGACTCGATATCGACGTCGCGGCATCGCTCGGCGATTATTCGGTGGCCATACAGCACGTCACTGCGATCGCGCGCGCGGTCGATCTCTCCGCACGCGTGCTGATTTTGGACGAGCCGACGGCGAGCCTTGACCGCCATGAGGTCGAGATCCTCTTCCGCATCATGCGCCAGTTGGCCAAGCGCGGCATCGGTATCGTCTTCGTCAGCCATTTCCTCGATCAGGTCTACGAGATATCCGATCGCATTACCGTCTTGCGCAATGGCCGCCTGGTCGGCGAGCGCGAGATCGCGTCGCTGCCGCGGCTCGAGTTGATCCGGATGATGCTCGGCCGGGAGCTCGCCGAGACCACCAACGCGCGGGCTGCCGCCGGCGAGCACATGGTGCGCGAGGTCTGCGCGCGTTTCGACAATTACGGCAAGGCCGGCTATGTCGCCCCCTTCAATCTCGAGCTGCGCCATGGCGAGGTCGTCGGCCTCGCCGGGCTCCTCGGATCGGGTCGGACCGAGACGGCGCGGTTGGTGTTCGGTGCCGAGCGCGCTGACGTTGGGCAGGCGAGCGTTGAGGGCGCCCCCGTACGCCTTCAGTCGCCGCGCGACGGCGTGCGCCACGGCTTTGGCTATTGCCCGGAGGAGCGCAAGACCGACGGCATTGTCGCCGAGCTCACCGTGCGCGAGAATATCGTGCTCGCGCTTCAGGCCAAACGCGGCCTGCATCGGCCACTGTCCCGTCGCGAGCAGGACGAGATTGCACGTCGCTACGTGAAGATGCTCGACATTCGTCCGCCCGATCCCGAGCGTCCGGTGGGCCTGCTCTCCGGCGGCAATCAACAGAAGGTTCTGCTGGCGCGTTGGCTCGCGACGTCGCCGCGGCTCCTCGTGCTGGACGAACCCACCCGTGGCATCGATGTCGGCGCGCATGCCGAAATCATCCGCCTGATCCGCGAACTCTGCGACGACGGGCTGGCGCTGCTTGTGATCTCCTCCGAACTGGATGAAATCGTGACTTATTCCGACCGCGTGGTCGTGCTGCGCGACCGCGCCCATGTCGAGGAGCTCTCGGGCGAGGCAATCGACGTCACCAACATTCTTGCGGCGATCGCCGCCGATGGCGCCGCGATGCAAGAGGTGCGGGCATGACAGCGCTGTTGCCGCGCCGCGGCCTTGCCCAGATCCTGGCCTTGATCGTCATCCTCGCGGTCGACCGCGTGGTTTCGCCGCAATTCTTCGACCTGCGCCTCCAGGACGGCCGTCTGTTCGGTAGCCTGATCGACGTGCTCAACCGAGGCACGCCGGTGGCGTTGCTCTCGCTCGGTATGGTGCTGGTGATCGCGACGCGCGGCATCGATCTTTCCGTCGGCGCGGTGATGGCGATCTCCGGTGCAATCGCTGCGAGCCTTGCCGACAGCCACGGCTTGCCGGTGGTGCTGGCCGCGGCGCTCGGTATCGGCATCCTCTGCGGCCTCTGGAACGGTTTTCTTGTCGCGGTCCTTGGCATGCAGCCGATCGTGGCGACGCTGATCCTGATGGTGGCGGGGCGTGGCATCGCCCAGCTCATCACAGAAGGGCGGATTGTGACCTTCACGTCGCCGGACCTGGTCTGGCTCGGCAACGGTGCCATTCTCGGGGTGCCGGTTCCGATCACGATTGCGGTCGGCATGTTGATCCTCACCGGCGCCATCGTACGCGGCTCCGCGCTCGGTCTCCTGATCGAGGCGACGGGTGGCAACGCCCGCGCGAGCGAGCTTGCCGGTGTCGGCACGCGCGCGATGATTCTGGCGGTCTATGTCTGGTGCGGGGTCTGTGCGGCGCTCGCCGGCGTGATCGCCGCGGCCGACATCATGGGCGCGGATGCCAACAATGCCGGCCTCTGGCTCGAGCTCGACGCCATTCTGGCCGTCGTGATCGGCGGCACCTCGCTGTTCGGCGGGCGCTTCAGCCTGATCCTGGCAGTGTTAGGCGCGCTGATCATCCAAACCATGAATACCGGTATTCTGCTATCGGGCTATCCGCCGGAGTTCAACCTGCTGGTCAAGGCCGTGGTGGTGCTCGCGGTGCTGCTGCTGCAATCACCGAAGCTGTCGGGCTTTTCCGGTATCATGGCGCGGCTGCGGGGGACGAAACCATGAAAGGCCTGCCGCCCGTCCTGATCACGGCCATCGTGCTGGTCGCCGGCTTCGCAGCCTGCGCACTGCAGTTTCCCAACATCGCCTCGACCCGCGTCGTCGGCAATCTTCTCACCGACAACGCCTTTCTCGGCATCGTCGCGACCGGTATGACCTTCGTCATCATCTCCGGTGGTATCGATCTGTCGGTCGGGTCGGTGATTGGCTTCACCACCGTGTTCGTCGCGCTTGCGATCGAGCGCTGGGGCATGCCGCCGCTGGTCGCGTTTGTCGCCATCCTCGTGCTCTCGGCGGCCTTTGGCGCTGCGATGGGCGCCATCATCCACGTATTTGATCTGCCGCCGTTCATTGTGACGCTGGCCGGGATGTTTCTGGCGCGCGGCGCGAGTTTTCTGCTTTCGACAGAATCGGTGCCGATCACCGCGCCGGTCTATTCGACCGTGTCGGATTTTGCGCTGCACATGCCCGGTGGCGGGCGGCTGACGGCGATAGCGATCATCATGCTGGTGATCGTGATCGGCGGCATTCTGCTGCTGCGTCTCACCCGGTTCGGCGCCAATGTCTATGCGCTCGGCGGCGGCCGGGCCACCGCAAGCCTGATGGGTGTTGCGGTAGGCAAAATGACGGTGAAGATCTACATGCTGTCGAGCCTGCTCGCGGGCATCGCCGGCATCGTGTTTTCCTTCTATACCAGCGCCGGCTATTCGCTCTCCGCCGTCGGTGTCGAGCTCGATAGCATCGCGGCCGTGGTCATCGGCGGCACGCTGCTCACGGGCGGGCAGGGCTCGGTGATCGGCACCTTCCTCGGCGTGCTGATCCAGGGCATGATCCAGACCTACATCAATTTTGACGGTACGCTGTCGAGTTGGTGGACGAAGATCGCGACCGGCATCCTGCTGTTCGCCTTCATCGCACTTCAGCAGGGGCTGGTCGCGCTGGCGCGCCGGCCGGTGTCGAACCGCGCGGGAGCCGTCCCATGACCTCGCGTATCGTCGTCATCCCGACACGGCGGGCCCATTCGAACCATGCGGAGGTGGCCCGCTCGATCGGCGTCGACATCATCGCTGGGCGCTATGCGGAAGGGGTGCGGCTTCCGGGCGATGCCGAGCTGACGGCAATGTTCGGCGTATCGCGGCCGGTGTTGCGCGAGAGCGTGAAGACGCTGGTCGCCAAGGGGCTTTTGACGACCAAGGCGCGGGTCGGCACAGTCGTGCGCGGGCGCGCGGCCTGGAACATGTTCGACGCCGACGTGCTGGCCTGGCATCTCGACGCCGGCATCGACAGACACTTTCTCAACGATCTCGCCGAAATACGTCTTGCGGTCGAGCCGCGCGCGGCGGCGCTCGCGGCCAAGCGTCGTTCCGAAGACGACATTGCCGAGCTTCAGCGCAGCATGGATTGCATGCGGCAGGAGACGTCGGAATCAGTCGGCTTTGCCGAAGCCGATCTCGCCCTGCATCTTGCGGTCGCGCGAGCGTCGGGCAATCCGTTCATGCGTTCCATCGGTCACGTGATCGAGGCTGCGTTACGTACGGCTTTCATGCTCAGTGCACCGGCCGGTTCGGAAGACCGCGAGATCGCCTTGATCTGGCACCAGAAGATCGTCGATTCGATCGCAGCCGGGGATGCCGACGCGGCGGCCGAGGCCATGGCCTTCGTCATTCACAACGGCATGCGCCGGCATAAGGGGATGGCGGCCGAAACAGCTCCGGCGGCACCTGCAGAACCTGGAGACAATTCGTGACAGCCCTTCGTATCGCCATCGTCGGTTTCGGTAAAATCGCCCGCGACCAGCATGTCGGCGCTATTGCTGCGACAGCTGGCGCGACGCTTGCCGCCGTTGCCAGCCGCAACGCCTCGCTGCCGGGCCTGCCGCATTTTGCGACCATCGAGGAACTGCTGGAAAAGGGTCCGGAGATCGATGCGGTGTCGCTCTGCACACCACCTCAGGTGCGCCGCGCCCAGGCTGCTGCGGCGCTCGCGGCCGGCAAACATGTCATGCTGGAGAAGCCGCCCGGCATCGGCGTGGCCGAACTCGATCCGCTGATCGCAATGGCGGCGGATGCAAAGCGCACTTTGTTTGCGACCTGGCATTCGCGCCATGCGCCGGCGGTCGAGCCGGCCCGCGAATGGCTGGCTACGCGCCGGATCAACTCGGTGCACATCAATTGGAAGGAAGACGTCCGCGTCTGGCATCCCGGCCAGACCTGGATTTGGGAGCCCGGCGGCCTCGGCGTGTTCGACCCCGGCATCAACGCGCTCTCGATCCTGACCCGCATCCTGCCAAAGCCGGTGTTCGTCACCGCGGCGGAGCTGGCCTTTCCGGCCAATTGCCAGTCCCCGATTGCCGCCAATCTGACGCTGACCGACATCAGCGGCCTGCCGATCACGGCCGAATTCGATTTCCGCCAGACCGGGCCGCAGAGCTGGGATATCGTCGCGGAAACCGACCAGGGCCGGATGACGTTGTCCCGTGGTGGCAGGATTATGGCGGTCGACGGCAATGTTGTTGCCGACGCGCCCGATGAGGAATATCGAGAACTCTACCGGCACTTCGTCAAGCTCGCGGCATCAGGCGCGAGCGATGTCGATCTGGCACCGCTTCGTCTCGTCGCCGACTCGTTCCTGCTCGGCAAGCGCAATATCGTCGAACCGTTCGTGGACTAGGCATGGTTGGTGCGAAAATTGCAAAGGACGTGTTCGGAACGCTGCCGGACGGGCGCCATGTCGAGCGTATCGTGCTGCGTGGGGAGGGCGGGTTTGAGGTCCGCATCATCACCCATGGCGCGGTGATCCAGGCGCTCGTCGCGCCGGATGCCAAAGGCGGCTACGACGATGTTGTGCTCGGTCATGACGCCTTTGCCGGCTATCTCGCCGAACGTAAGTTCTTTGGCGCGACCGTCGGCCGCTATGCCAACCGCATCGCCGACGGGCAGTTCTCGCTCGATCGCGAGACCTTCCAGCTTGCAATCAACAATGGTCCGAATGCGCTCCATGGCGGCCTCGACGGCTTCGACCGCAAGCTCTGGGACGTTGCCCAGATCGACGACGGGGCTAACCCTGCGGTCACGCTAACCTACACGAGCCCGCATGGCGAGGAGAACTACCCCGGCAAGCTCGACGTCCGCCTGACCTATCGCGTCACCGGCCCGACAGAGCTGTCGCTGACGATGGAGGCAAGGACCGATCGGCCGACCATCGTGAACCTGACCAACCACAGCTTCTTCAATCTGGAAGGCGCCACGTCAGGCACGTCTGCACTCGACCACAAACTGACGGTCGCGGCCGAGCATTTCCTGGCCATTGACCCCACTGCCATTCCGTTGCCGGAACCGCCCCGTGCGGTGGCTGACACACCGTTTGACTTCCGACACGCTCACGCCGTCGGCGCGCGCATCCGCGAGAGCGATCAGCAATTGCACAACGGCAGGGGCTACGACCACACTTATTGCCTCGCGCGCGATGGCAAGCTCGCGCTCGCGGCCCGGCTGGAGGCCCCGCGCTCGGGGCGGGTGATGGAGCTGTTCACCGACCAGCCCGGCTTGCAAGTCTATTCCGGCAACTATCTCGACGGCACGATCTCGGGCAAGGGCGGCAAGCTGATCCGCCAATCGGACGCGTTGTGTCTGGAGCCGCAAATGTGGCCCAACTCGCCGAACCGGCCGGACTTTCCGAGCCCTCGCCTCGATCCCGGCGAGGTCTATCACCATCACACCGTCTATCGCTTTGCGGTGAGGTCGCCATGATGGAGGAGGTGCCGACATCCGTTCTTTCGGATCATCCCTGCCATCTTGGCGAGGGGCCAACCTATGACGTGACGACCGACACCGCCTGGTGGTTCGACATTCGTGAGGGGAAGCTGTTCGAGGCGCATCTTGGCCGCGGTGACATCCGAATCCACGCGCTCGGCCGGATGGCGAGCGCGCTGGGGCGGATCGACGCGGCACGGCAGTTGGTCGTCGCGGAGGATGGTTGTTACGTCCGTACCGTGGCCGATGGCGCGATGACACTGTTCTGTCCGCTCGAAGCGGATGATCCCACCACGCGCTCCAATGATGGCCGCGTGCACCAATCCGGCACGTTCTGGATCGGCACCATGGGGCGCAAGGCCGAGCGCGGGGCGGGGGCGATCTACGCGCTCCACCGCGGCAAGATCTCGACGCTGTTTCCGGGCATCAGCATTCCGAACTCGATTTGCTTCTCGCCGGATGGCGCGACCGGCTATTTCGCCGACACCGCCCGCGCCGTGCTCTATGCCGTGCCGCTCAATCCCGATACGGGGCTGCCGCGCGGCGAGCCGGAGGTATTGCTGCGCCACACCGGCGTCGGAGGGCTCGACGGGTCGGTGTGCGATGCCGACGGGCAGATCTGGAACGCCTGCTGGGGCGCAGGCCGGGTCGATGTCTATTCTCCGCAAGGCGAGCGCCTGCGCTCGCTGCGCGTGCCGGCCAGGCAGGCGAGCTGTCCCGCTTTCGTCGGTCCGGATCTGTCGCGGCTGCTCGTCACGTCTGCCTGGCAGGACATGGATGCGGAGGCGCGCGCCGCCGATTCGCTGGCCGGCTCCACTTTTGTGCTACAAGCCTCCGCGCACGGTCGCGCGGAGCCCGACGTCAAGCTTGCATAGGAGATCCGAAACCGACCTCTACCTGCGTACTGGACCAAAACCCAACAAACAGTCTGACACCCAAAGGGAGTGAAGCATGTTGAAATTGAAGACCACGTTTCTCGCGATGGCGCTGGCCGGCGCCGCAACTATGGCCTCGGGCCTCACCGCCTCCGCGCAGGACAAGGCAACCGTCGGCATCGCCATGCCGACGAAATCCTCCGCGCGCTGGATCGCAGACGGCGACAACATGGTGAAGGTGCTGAAGGAGCGCGGCTACAACACCGACCTGCAATATGCCGAGGACGACATTCCGAACCAGCTCTCGCAGGTCGAGAACATGGTGACCAAGGGCGCCAAGGCGCTGGTGATCGCCGCGATCGATGGCACCACGCTGTCGGACGTGCTCAAGCAGGCCAAGGCCAAGGGCATCACGGTCATCGCCTATGACCGCCTGATCCGCGGTACGCCGAACGTCGATTACTATGCGACCTTCGACAACTTCCAGGTCGGCGTGCTCCAGGCGGAATCGATCGTGAAGGGACTCGGCCTGAAGGACGGCAAGGAAGGACCGTTCAACATCGAACTGTTCGGCGGCTCGCCCGACGACAACAACGCCTTCTTCTTCTACAACGGCGCGATGTCGGTGCTTCAGCCCCTCATCGACAGCAAGAAGCTCGTCGTCGTGTCCGGCCAGATGGGCATGGACAAGGTTGCGACCTTGCGTTGGGACGGCGCCACCGCCCAGGCCCGCATGGACAACCTGCTCAGCGCCTACTACGGCAACAAGAAGGTCAACGCGGTGCTGTCGCCCTATGACGGCCTCTCGATCGGTATCATCTCCTCGCTGAAGGGCGTCGGCTACGGCAGCGCCGATCAGCCAATGCCGATCATCTCGGGTCAGGACGCCGAAGTGCCCTCGATCAAGGCGATGCTGCGCGGCGATCAGTACTCGACCATCTTCAAGGACACCCGCGATCTCGCCAAGGTGACCGCCGACATGGTCGATGCCGCGCTCGCCGGCAAGCAGGTCACGGTGAACGACACCAAGACCTACGAGAACGGCGCCAAGACCGTTCCGTCCTATCTCCTGAAGCCGGTCGTGGTGTACAAGGACAATTGGGAGAAGGTCCTGGTTGAGAGCGGCTACTACAAGAAGTCGCAGTTCCAGTAAGACTTTCTTCCCTCTCCCCGCGTGCGGGGAGGGGGTAGGGTGAGGGGCTCTCCACGGGGCGGTGACAGCCGCTCTCGCGGGGCCTGCGCCTCACCCGTACCAACGGCCGCGACCTCTCCCCGCAAGCGGGGAGAGGTGAATTGAATAGACGGGACGAAACCAATGACCGCCATGCTGGAGATGCGGAACGTCAGCAAGAGTTTTGCTGGTGTGCAGGCGCTGCGCGACGTCAACTTCTCGGTCGAGGCTGGCCAGATCCACGCCCTGGTCGGCGAGAACGGCGCCGGCAAATCGACCTTGATGAAGGTGCTGAGCGGGGTCTACCCGGCAGGCAGCTACGAGGGGACCATCGTCTTCGAGGGCGAGGAGCGCCGCTTCCGCGACATCAACGATTCCGAGGCGCTCGGCATCATCATCATCCACCAGGAGCTGGCGCTGATCCCGCTGATGTCGATCGCTGAAAACATCTTTCTCTCGCACCCGCCCTCCAGGCTCGGCGTGATCGATCGCGACGAGGTTTACCGGCGCACGCGCGAGCTGCTCGCGCAGGTCGGCCTCAAGGAGTCGCCGGATACGCTGATCACCGATCTCGGCGTCGGCAAGCAGCAGCTGGTCGAGATTGCGAAAGCCCTATCCAAGCGCGTGCGGATGCTGATCCTGGACGAGCCGACCGCGAGCCTCAACGAGGCCGACAGCGCCGCGCTGCTTGAACGGCTGATGAAGTTTCGCGAGCAGGGCATCGGCTCGATCCTGATCTCCCACAAGCTGAACGAAGTCGCCCGCGTTGCCGACCACATTACCGTGCTGCGCGACGGCCGCACGGTCGACGGTATCGACTGCCGCGCCGAGCCGATTCAGGAAGACCGCATCATCCGCAGCATGGTCAACCGCGATCTCGCCCATCGCTTTCCCGAGCGCAAGCCTCAGATCGGCGGGCCTGTGCTTGAGGTTTCGAACTGGTCGGTCTACCACCCCATTCATCCCGAACGGCAGGTGATCAAGAACGTCAATTTCGGCGTGAAGCGCGGCGAGGTCGTTGGAATCGCCGGGCTGATGGGGGCAGGCCGCACCGAGTTCGCCATGAGCCTGTTTGGCCGCTCCTGGGGCACCAATATCAGCGGCCGGATCGTGCTTGAGGGCCATGAGATCGCGCTGCCGAGCGTTGCCGCCGCGATCGACGCCGGCCTTGCCTATGTCACCGAGGACCGCAAGCAGCTCGGCCTGATTCTGGCTGACGATGTCCGCAAGAATATTACCCTGGCAAGCCTCGACCAGGTCGCGCCGCGGCGGGTGATCGACGATATCGCCGAGCTGAAGGTCGCCAGCGACTACCGCAACCGCATGCGGATCCGCTGTTCCGACGTCTACCAGGAGACCGGCCAGCTCTCCGGCGGCAACCAGCAGAAGGTCGTCCTGTCGAAATGGCTGATGACCGACCCCAAGGTGCTGATCCTGGACGAGCCGACACGGGGCATCGACGTCGGTGCCAAATACGAGATTTATTGTATCATCAACGAGCTTGCGGAGGCCGGCCGCGGCGTGGTGGTAATCTCTTCGGAGATGCCCGAGCTGCTCGGCATCTGCGACCGCATCTGCGTCATGAACGACGGCGCCTTCGTCGGCGAGTTCCGGGGCGCGGATGCGACACAGGAAAAGATCATGCGCGCCATCATGCGCAACGAACGAAGCAACGGTAACGGCGCGGTCGAGGCCGCGGAGATGGGAGGGTCGCAGCCATGACCGACAAGACGGTTTCGCTGCCTGAGGAGCGCCGGCACGGCAGCTTCATCAAGAACAATCTGCGCAACTACGGCATGCTGATGTCGCTGATCGCGATCATGCTGTTTTTCCAGGTCATGACCAGCGGCACGCTGCTGCAGCCGCTCAACCTGACCAACCTTGTGCTGCAGAACAGCTACATCGTCATCATGGCGCTGGGCATGCTGCTGGTGATCGTCACCGGGCACATCGACTTGTCGGTCGGATCGGTCGCCGGCTTCGTCGGCGCAGTCGCCGCTCTCCTCATGGTGACCTACAAGGTCGACTATACCCTCGCCTTCATCGCCTGTCTCATCGTCGGCGCGGCCATTGGTGCCGCGCAGGGCTATTGGGTGGCCTATTTCAAGATCCCGTCCTTCATCGTGACCTTGGCCGGCATGCTCGTGTTCAAGGGTCTCGCGCTCGCGGTGTTGCAGGGCCAATCGCTCGGGCCGTTCCCGTCGACATTCCAGAAACTGTCCTCGGGTTTCATTCCGGAACTGCTGCCCGAGACCGGTACGCTGCATCCGACATCGATGCTGATCGGCGCGTTGCTGGCGCTGGGGCTGGTCTACGCCAGCGCCAAGGGCCGCGCGCGCGAGGTCTCGCACGGCATCGAGGTCGAGCCCTACGCGTTCTTCCTCGGCAAGAGCGTGGTGCTCGCCTGCGCCGTGCTGTACTTCACCTATCTGATCGCGACCTATCGTGGCCTGCCCAACGTGCTGGTGATCATGAGCGTCCTGATCGCGCTCTATGGCTTCGTCACCCGCCGTACCGTGATCGGCCGGCATATCTATGCCGTCGGCGGCAACGCCAAGGCGGCTGGCTTGTCGGGTATCAAGACCGAGCGGCTGACTTTCTTCACGTTCGTCAACATGGGCGTGCTGGCCGCGCTCGCCGGGCTCGTCTTCGCCGCACGCCTCAACACCGCGACGCCGAAAGCGGGTCTCGGCTTCGAGCTCGACGTCATCGCCGCCTGCTTCATCGGCGGTGCCTCGGCCTATGGCGGCGTGGGCCGGGTCGGCGGCGCCGTGGTCGGCGCCATGATCATGGGTGTGATGAACAACGGCATGTCCATCCTCGGCATCGGCATCGACTACCAGCAGGTCATCAAGGGCCTGGTCCTGCTCGGAGCCGTCTGCATCGACGTGTATAACCAGCGGCGGTAGGTGGTCTCGTGGGTGGGCATCGGCGCGCAGCACCGGCCCCACCATCTTTCCCCGATTAAAAAGAAGTGGTGGGCGCGCCTCTGCCCTCGCTCCTTCGACCGACGGCGGACAAGTCGCTTTGCCCGCCTACCTGACGGAAAGGCCCGCCACGCCCCGAGACGCTCTGTTCCCTTGTGAGCTATTGCTCATCATCTGGGTATATGATCGAATGCGGGGATGGACCAGCGCCGGCCTGAACCCGATCTCATCATCTTCGATTGTGACGGCGTGCTCGTCGACAGCGAGTTGCTCAGCTGTCGCTGCCTGTCCGACGTCTTGGCGGAGTTCGGCTTTCAACTCAGCGTGGAGCAGGCGCTCGAGCTATTTCTCGGACGCAGCACCAAGGCGATCGAGGAGCACTATGGCGATCTCGGCCAGGCCTTGCCTGACGACTTTCTTCCGCGCCTGAAGGCCCGTGTGCTCGAGACGTTTGCGGGCGCGCTCCAGCCGATCCCCGGCGTCGGCGCGCTCCTGTCCGAATTGAATACGCCGCGCTGTGTCGCATCGTCGAGCGACCTCGACCGTGTCTCCTTGTCGCTTGACGTCACCGGCCTCGCGCCGCATTTCGGCGATCGGCTCTACACCGCGCAGATGGTCAGGCGCGGCAAGCCGGCGCCGGATCTCTTTCTGCACGCCGCCGGGAAGATGCAGGCCAGCCCTTCGCGCACGCTGGTGATCGAGGACAGTGTCAGCGGCGTACAGGCCGCCAAGGCGGCGGGCATGACGGTCTGGGGATTTGTCGGCGGTGGCCATTATCGCGCCCGCGATGGCCGGGCTATATTATCCGCTGCCGGAGCCGATCGGGTCTTCGCGCACATGAGCGATTTCTGGGAGGCGTGAGGCCGTATGGCCGCGGAGAACGAAAAATCAAGGCTCGATGACGCGGCGCGCGCCGGCTGGCTCTATTTCATTGCCGGCCACACCCAGGACGAGATCGCAAAGATGCTGCAGGTATCGCGCGCCTCGGCGCAGCGGCTGGTGTCGCTGTGCCTCGCCGAGCGGCTCATCACCTTCCGACTCGATCATCCGATCGCTGCCTGCATGGAACTGGCCGCACGGTTGAAGGAGCGGTTTCACCTCAGCCATTGCGAGGTCGTGCCGGCCGACTCTGCTGCGCCCCAGGCCACGGCCGGTATCGCCGAGCGGTGCGCCAACCTGCTCGATGCGACGCTACGCTCGGAGACGCCCGTGATCGTCGCGCTTGGCACGGGGCGGGCGGTGCGCGCCGCGGTCGAGCGCGTCACGCCGATCGACCGGCCCAACCATCAGATCGTCTCGCTGGTCGGCAACATCTCGGCCGACGGCTCGGCGAGCTTCTACGACACCGTCGGCCGTCTCGCCGACCGGACCGGCGCGCGGCACTATCCGATGCCGCTGCCGTTCCTGATGTCGTCCGAAGACGAGCGCAACAAGATGGTACGGATCGAGCCGATCGCCAAGGTGAAGGCGGTCGCGGCCAAGGCGGATCTGCGCCTCGTCGGCATCGGCCAGATGGACCAGAAGGCGCAGGTCCATGTCGACGGCTTTGTCACGCGTGACGAATTGTTCGAGATGATGCGGCAGGGTGCCATCGGCGAGATCACCGGCTGGGCCTATGATTCCAAGGGGCGACTGCTCAAGGCCGGCACCAACAAGCGCCTCACCAGCATTCCGCCGGAGGTGCCGGCGAAGACCACGACGATCGGGGCTGCAATCGGTGCGGCCAAGGTGCCGGCGATTGCGGCCGCCCTGAACGGGCGGCTGATCAACGGCCTGATCACCGACGAGGCCACCGCCAGGGCGATCCTGGAGCGCTGAGCTGGCGCGGCAACGGGATTCGGCTCCGTCTCCCGCTTGCGGAAGAGGTCGAGCAAGCCGTGGGCGCTCGGCTCGAATAATGATCATCATCCGCGCACGCACTACGCCGTCCGCTCCCGCACCGCAGCACTCATAAGTTGCCGAGATGCGTGCGCGCCTGCTTGACATCTGCCGCACCTCGGCCGAACATACGCTCAACGCGTGGGCATATGCTCAAAGCGCGAGTTGAGGGAGGACACCGTGAAACACGTTCTGGGCGCCGTCTGCGGCGCATACGTACTGCTTGCCGTCCCCGCGATGGCTGAAACGACCCTGACGATCGCCACCGTCAATAACGGCGACATGATCCGGATGCAGGGCCTGACCGGCGAATTCACCAAGGCAAACCCCGACATCTCCGTGAAATGGGTGACCCTCGAGGAAAACGTGCTGCGCCAGCGCGTCACCACCGACATCGCCACCAAGGGCGGCCAGTTCGACGTGCTGACCATCGGTACCTACGAGGTGCCGATCTGGGCCAAGAAGGGCTGGCTGGTGCCGCTCGCCAATCTCGGCGCCGATTACGACGTCGCCGACCTCCTGCCGAAGATCAGGGATGCGGTCTCCGTCGACGGCAAGCTCTATGCCGCGCCGTTCTACGGCGAGAGCTCGATGGTGATGTACCGCACCGACCTGTTCGACAAGGCCGGCTTGAAGATGCCGGAGAAGCCGACCTGGGACTTCATCATCGACGCCGCCAAGAAGCTGACCGACAAGAACGCTGGCGTCTACGGCATCTGCCTGCGCGGCAAGGCCGGCTGGGGCGAGAACATGGCCTTCCTCTCGGCCATGGCCAATTCCTACGGCGCGCGCTGGTTCGACGAGAAGTGGGAGCCGCAGTTCAACACGCCGGAATGGAAGACGACGCTCACGACCTACGTCAATTTGATGAAGGAGGCCGGCCCTCCCGGCGCGAGCTCGAACGGCTTCAACGAGAATCTGGCGCTGTTCAACGCCGGCAAGTGCGGCATGTGGATCGATGCGACGGTGGCGGCATCCTTCGTCACCAATCCAAAGGACTCCAAGGTCGCCGACAAGGTCGGTTTTGCGCTCGCGCCCAACGCCGGACTCGGCAAGAACGCCAACTGGCTGTGGGCGTGGAGCCTCGCCATACCCGCCGGCTCGAAGAAGGCCGAAGCCGCCGAGAAGTTCATCGCTTGGGCCACCAGCAAGGACTACACCAAGCTCGTGGCCTCGAAGGAAGGCTGGGCCAACGTGCCGCCGGGCACGCGCACCTCGCTCTACGAGAACCCTGAGTACCTGAAGGCCGCCCCGTTCGCCAAAATGACCTTGGCCTCGATCGACGCGGCGGACCCGAACCATCCAACCGTGAAGCCGGTGCCGTATGTCGGCGTGCAATACGCCGCGATCCCCGAGTTCCAGGGCATCGGCACGCAGGTGGGGCAGCAGTTCTCCGCCGCGCTTGCGGGCTCGATGACGGTCGATGCGGCGCTCGCCGCTGCGCAATCCGCAACCGAGCGTGAGATGAAGCGCGCCGGCTACATCAAATGAACCCGAGCTCTCCCTGAGCTCAAACTCGCGGCCATCCACTCCTTGCGCGATGGATGGCCGCCTTCTTCCTCCAAGCGGAGAGCCTGAGGATGGCAACCCGGCAGACGCAATTCCTGGCGCGGTCGCTCCTGACCCCGGCCGTCGGACTGCTGTTCATCTGGATGATCGTTCCGCTCGCGCTGACGATCTATTTTGCGACGCTGCATTACAGCCTGCTCGATCCCGGCTCGGAATCGTTCGTCGGGCTTGAAAACTTCCGCTACTTCCTCACCGATCCGGCCTTCCTCGCGTCGCTTCAGAACACGCTGGTGCTGGTCGGTTCGGTGCTGGCATTGACGATCCTGCTGGGTATTCCCCTGGCGCTGTTGATGGACCAGCCCGTCATCGGCCGTAACTTTGTCCGGCTCATGGTGATCGCTCCATTCTTCGTCATGCCGACGGTGAGCGCGCTGGTCTGGAAGAATTTGCTGATGCACCCGGTGTCTGGCCTGTTCGCCTGGCTCGCCAAGCTGATCGGGCTGACGCCAGTGGACTGGTTCAACGACCTGCCGCTGTTCTCGGTGATCCTGATCGTGGCCTGGCAATGGCTGCCATTCGCGACCCTGATCCTGCTCACTGCGCTGCAATCGCTCGACGAGGAGCAGAAGGAGGCAGCCGAGATGGATGGCGCCAGCGCCATCTCGACCTTCATCTACATCACGCTGCCGCATCTGGCACGCCCGATCACCGTGGTAATCCTGATCGAGACCATCTTCCTGTTGACCGTGTTCGCCGAAATCTTCGTTACTACCGGCGGTGGGCCCGGCCTGCAAACCACCAACATCGCCTTCCTGATCTATTCGCAGGCGCTGATCCAGTTCGACGTCGGCAGCGCATCCGCAGGCGGCCTCGTGGCTGTGGTCATCGCCAACGTCGTCGCCTTCTTCCTCGTCCGCATCGTCGGCCGCAACCTGGAAGCCTGACATCATGGCGCGCAAGTCAACCACACAGCAGGTAGCGATCTCGACGATCGGGGCATGGTTCTTCGGCTTCCTGATCTTCTTCCCGATCCTCTGGATGGTGCTGGCGAGCTTCAAGACCGAGCTCGAGGCCTTTGCCATCCCGCCATCCTTCCTATTCTTCCACTGGACCACGGAAAACTATGCGACGGTGCAGGAGCGCAGCGACTATCTGCTCCACGCCATGAACTCGATCATCATCGCCGGCGGTTCGACGCTGGTTGCGCTCGTGATCGCGGTCCCCGCGGCCTGGTCGATGGCGTTCTCGCCGACCAAGCGCACCAAGGATCTCCTGCTCTGGATGCTGTCGACCAAGATGATGCCGCCGGTCGGCGTTCTGGTCCCGATCTACCTGATCTACAAGATGTTTGGATTGCTCGATTCCCGCATCGGCCTCGTCTTTATCCTTTGCCTCGGAAATCTTCCGATCGTCATCTGGATGCTCTTCACCTATTTCAAAGAGATCCCGCGCGACATCCTCGAAGCGGCGCGCATGGACGGCGCCACGATCGGCCGCGAGCTCGTCTACGTGCTGACGCCGATGGCGATCCCGGGGCTCGCGTCGACCTTGCTGCTCAATCTGATCCTGGCTTGGAACGAGGCGTTCTGGACGTTGAACCTGTCGACCTCGAATGCCGCGCCGCTCACGACGTTCATCGCGTCCTATTCCAGTCCGGAAGGACTGTTCTGGGCAAAGCTGTCAGCGGCATCCACGCTGGCGATCGCTCCCATTCTCGTCCTCGGTTGGTTCAGCCAGAAGCAGCTCGTGCGCGGGCTCACCTTCGGCGCGGTGAAGTAAAAGGGGCTGGCGGAACATGGGTCAGATCACACTTCAGGGCGTACAGAAATCGTTTGGCCCGGTGCACATCATCAAGGGCGCGGATCTTGATATCGCCGACGGATCTTTCGTTGTCTTCGTCGGTCCGTCCGGCTGCGGCAAGACTACGCTTCTCCGGCTGATAGCGGGCCTTGAGGATGTCACGGGCGGCGCCATCCTGATCGATGGCAAGAATGTCGTCGACACGCCGCCCGCCAGGCGCGGGCTGTCGATGGTATTCCAGTCCTACGCGCTCTATCCGCATATGAGCGTGCGTGGCAATATCGGCTTCGGCCTGAAGATGGCGGGATTGCCCAAGGACGAGATCAACCGCAAGGTCGAGGCCGCCGCTGCGACGCTGAACCTCACGCCTTACCTCGACCGCAAGCCGCGTGAGCTCTCCGGCGGCCAGCGCCAGCGCGTCGCGATCGGCCGTGCCATCGTTCGCGAGCCCAAGGGGTTCCTGTTCGACGAGCCGCTGTCCAATCTCGACGCCGCATTGCGCGTACAGATGCGCATCGAGGTGACACGGCTCCAGAAGCAGCTCGGCACCACGGCGATCTACGTCACCCACGACCAGGTCGAGGCCATGACCATGGCCGACAAGATCGTCGTGCTCAACGCCGGCAAAATCGAGCAATACGGCTCGCCGCTGGAGCTGTACGAGCGGCCTGCCAACCTTTTCGTCGCCGGCTTCATCGGCTCGCCCAAGATGAACTTCGTGACAGGCGAAAGCGCCGCGCAGCAGGGCGCCGCTACGATCGGCGTTCGGCCGGAGCATCTCAAGATTGAGCGCGACGGTGGTGGCGGCTGGCAGGGCACGATCGCGGTGGCCGAGCACCTCGGCAGCGACACCTTTCTTTACGTCGATGCGGGGCCGCTCGGGATGTTGACGGCGCGTTACATCGGCGAATTGAGCCTGCATGCCGGCGACCGCGTGTCGCTGGTGCCGGACCCCGCCCGCATTCACCGCTTCGATGCCAGCGGCAATGCGATCAGGAACTAACAAGAAACGGGAAGACGACCATGTATCTGGAGAAATTCAAGCTGAGCGGCAAGACCGCGTTCATCACCGGCGGCGGGCAGGGCATTGGCCTGGCCTGCGCCGAAGCGCTGGCCGAGGCCGGAGCCAAAGTGATCATCGGCGACCGCGACAGCAAGGTCGCTGGCGATGCCAGGGCCAGCCTGAAGGCGAAAGGTTACGATATCGAGACCGCCATTATGGACGTCACCGACACCAAACGGGTGGCGGAGGTGGCGAACGATCTCGTTGCCCGCCACGGCAGGGTCGACGTCCTCGTCAACAATGCCGGAATTGCCCGCAGCGAAACGCCGGCTGAGACGGTGACCGACGAGCACTGGCTCAATGTCATCGACGTCAACCTCAACGGCACCTTCTGGTGCTGCCGCGAGTTCGGCAAGCACATGCTCAAGGCCAAGAGCGGCGCTATCGTCAATGTCGGCTCGATGTCCGGCTTCATCGTCAACAAGCCGCAGGAGCAGTGCTTTTACAATGCCTCGAAGGCCGGCGTGCACCATCTGACCAAGTCGTTGGCCGCCGAATGGGGCGCCCGGGGCATCCGCGTCAATGCGGTGGCGCCGACCTATATCGAGACGCCGCTCAACGCCTTCGTGAAAAGCAACGCCAAGATGTACGACGCCTGGATCGGTGGAACCCCCATGGCGCGGATGGGGCAGGTCGAGGAGATCGCCTCGGTCGTCCTGTTCCTGGCATCCGAGGCTGCCAGCCTGATGACCGGCAGCATCGTGCTGGTGGATGGCGGCTACACTTGCTGGTAGGCTTGCGTCAAGACTGACGGAAGCGACCGGGAGCGACAATGCCGCGAGCGTATATCGGCGTCGACGTAGGGACCACGAGCACGCGGGCAGGGGTGTTTGACGAAGCGGGAACGCTGCTTGCGACCGCCAGGCATCCGATTCGGATCTGGCACGAGGCCGGCGACATCGTCGAGCAGTCGTCGGAAGATATCTGGGAGGCCTGCGTCAAATCGGTACGGGCGGCGATCGCGGAAGCAGCGATTGCGCCTGAGAGCGTCGGCGGCATTGGTTTCGACGCAACCTGTTCCCTGGTGGTGCTCGATATCAGGGGCCAGCCGGTTACGGTCAGCGCCTCCGGCGAGGCGCAGCGCAACGTCATCGTCTGGATGGATCACCGTGCCATCGCGGAGGCGCGGCTGATCAACGAGACCGAAGACGCCGTGCTGCGCTATGTCGGCGGCTCGATCTCGCCCGAGATGGAGATGCCGAAACTGTTGTGGCTCAAGCGGCACATGCGTGCGAGCTTTGACGCCGCCGGGCATTTCTTCGATCTGGCGGACTATCTGACCTGGCGCGCCACCGGATCGCTGCAGCGCTCGACCTGCACCGTTACCTGCAAATGGAACTACCTCGCGCATGATGGCGGCGGCTGGAGTGCCCCGTTCTTCAAGCGCATTGGCCTGGCCGACTTCGTCAGCGAGAACTACGCCCGCATCGGCACCGAGATCGTCGCACCCGGCACACGGCTCGGTGCTGGTCTGACCCGCGAGGCCGCCGCCGATCTCGGCCTGTCCGCAGGCATTCCGGTTGGTGCTTCCTTGATCGATGCCCATGCCGGCGGCATCGGCGCGATTGGCGGCCGTGACGGGTCGGGCGGAACGACCGATGTCACGGACCGCCTGGCCTACATCATGGGGACGTCGGCCTGCATCATGGCGACGACGAAGGACCCCTGCTTTGTGCCCGGCGTCTGGGGTCCTTATTATTCGGGCATGGTGCCGGACTTCTGGCTCAACGAGGGAGGGCAGTCGGCCGCCGGCGCGGCGATCGACCATCTCCTGAACTCGCATCCGGGACACGCGAAGGCGAGCGCGGCGGCGAAGACCGAGGGTGTCGACCTCATCGAGTTCCTCGAACGCCGCATCATCGCGCGTGCCGGCGATGCCAGCCGCGCAGCGCTGCTCGCCCGCGACGTCCACGTGCTCCCCGAATTCATCGGCAATCGCTCGCCTTACGCCGATCCCGATACGCGCGCGGTGATCGCAGGCCTTGATCTCGACACCGATGTCGGTTCGATGGAACGGCTGTTCATCGCGGGTCTGTGCGGGCTCGCCTATGGGCTCGCGGAGGTGATCGAGGCCTTTGCCGCACATGGCGTGCATGCCGGCATCATGATCATGGGCGGCGGCGCCAGCCGCAGCCCGCTGGTGCGGCAGATCATGGCTGATACCACCGGCCTCACCGTCGCGTTGCCCCAGACGAAGGAGCCGGTGCTGCTGGGTGCAGCGATGCTCGGCGCGGTCGCCGGTGGCGCCTATGCCTCGATCGGCGAGACCATGGCAAAGATGTCGGCGCTCGGGCGCAAGAGCGAGCCGACGACGCCTGAAATGGCGGCGTTTCACACGAGGAAGCGCGAGGTATATAAGCTGCTGCGCGACGTCGATCGCAGCAGCCGCGCGGCGATGCGCGATATCGTCAAGGGTTGAGGGACATGCTGATTTCCTGCGGCGATGCGCTGATCGATTTCGTGCCGACGAGAAACGCGGAGGGACGCGAGGCCGTGATGCCGGCGGTTGGCGGCTCCTGTCTCAACGTTGCGATCGGGATGGCGCGGCTCGGCGCTCCGACGGGTTTCGTCGGCGGCATCTCGACGGACATGTTCGGACGCATGATCGCGGAGCACGCCGTGGCGTCGAACGTCGATCTGGGTCTCGCCACCCGCGGCGATCATCAGACCACGCTGGCCTTCGTGCGCATCGTCGCCGGCGAGTCCAATTACGCCTTCTATGACGCCGAGACCGCGACGCGGAATTGGAGGTTTCTGCGTGGGACCATTCCGTTCAATAAGGTGGCGGCTGTCCATGTCGGCTCGACCACGCTGGTCAACGACCAGGGCGCTGCCGAAACGAAGGCTCTGATTGCGGATGCGAAGGCCTCGTCGACGATTTCCTTCGATCCGAACTGCCGGCCCAACCTTGTCAAGGATAAACCGGCCTATCTCGCACGAATGAATGAGTTCGCTGCCAGCGCCGATCTCGTCAAAATGTCAGACGTCGACTTCGCCTATCTTTTCGGCGAAGAGTCGTATCAACAGCGCGCGAGCGCGATGTTGGGGCGGGGTCCGAGCCTTGTCGTGGTCACCCGCGGCAACAATGGCGCCATTGCCTGGCATGCAAAGGCCGGGCAGATCGAGGTCGAGGCGCCGAAGATTGAGGTCGCCGACACCATCGGCGCCGGCGACACCTTTCAGGCTGCCTTGCTGTTCGCGCTTTACAAGCAAGAGCGTATCGCCCGGGCGCAATTGAAGGACATCGGCCCAGACGAGCTCCGCCGCGCGCTGTCCTTTGCCGCCAACTGCGCCGGCCTGACCTGCACCCGCCCCGGTGCCGATCCGCCCTGGAGCCACGAGATCAGCTGGAGCTGGTAGTCCGCGCGATTCCCGGGATGTCCCGGCGGATTGCGGCCATGCGTCCGCCGAAATGGACAGGTGAGTTGCGCGCTGGCAAGGTCCGCACATCCTGACGCGAGCCTGTCCTGATGAGCGACGACCTCTGTTTCCTCTCTGCCACGGAACTGCGCGAACGTATCACCCGCAAGAAGGTGTCGCCGGTCGAAATCACCACCGCGGTGCTCGCGCGCGCCGAAGCGTTGCAGCCCGAGCTGAATTGCTTCATCACATTGTGCGGCGACGAAGCGATGGCCGCGGCGCGCGAAGCCGAGCGCAAGGTCATGTCTGACGAGCCACTCGGCTTGCTGCATGGGCTGCCCGTCACCGTCAAGGACATCGTCAACACCAAGGGGGTGAAGACGACCTTCGGCGCCGTTCCCTACAAGGACAATGTGCCCGCCGAGGATGCTGTCGCGGTCGCAAAGCTGCGCAGCGCAGGTGCGATCCTGATCGGCAAGACCACGACGCCGGAGTTCGGGAGCAAGTGCCTGACCGACTCGCCGCTGTTCGGCCGCACCCGCAACGCCTGGGACGCGCGGCGCTCCTCCGGCGGCTCCAGCGGCGGCGCGGCGGTGGCCGTGGCGAGCGGCATCGCGCCGCTGGCGATTGCCACCGACGGCGGCGGCTCGACGCGGATTCCCGCGGCCTGCAACGGCGTGGTCGGGCTGAAGCAGAGCAATGGCGTGATCGCGCACAGTCAGGCGCTGGATGCGTTCGGAAACCAGACCTATGTCACGCCGACCACGCGCACCGTCGCGGACACCGCGCTGATGATGCAGGCAATGGCCGGCGAGGATGCCTGCGATCCCTGGTCGATTGGCGTGCCCGTGCCCGACTTCATCGGCATGGCCGCCCCGCGCGGCGATCTGCGCGGACAAAAGATCCTGTTCTGCGCGTCGCCGCCGGGCCGACCCGTGTCCTCGGATGTGACCACGGCCTTCAGGGCGAGCCTTGATCGCCTCGCGGGTCTGGGCGCGGAGCTCGAGGAGTTTTCGGGCGAGGGATACGACGTCGAGCCGATCTGGCGCGCTATCAACCACACCGTCTGGCGCTCGCGATTTTCAAAGCTGGTGGCCGAGCATGGTGACGTCCTCAGCGAAGCCTTCGTCAAGCAAATCGCGTTGGCGACTGATGTCAGCGGCGTCGACTACCAGGAGGCGATGTTCGCGCGCACCGCGTTGTTCCGTCGCGTGCAATCCCTGCTTGCGCGCGGGCACCTTCTGGCGATGCCAACCCTCACCCGCACCGCACTGCCGATCGACCAGGACCTGTTCGGCCGGATCGAGATCGACGGCCAGCAGTTTGACAGCGTCCGGCCGCACTGGTTCCCCTGGACGATGCCGTTCAACATGACCGGCCACCCCGCGATCAGTCTACCCTGCGGTTTTGGTCGCGACGGAATGCCGATTGGGCTCCAGCTCGTGGGCCGCTTCCGGGGCGACGCGGAATTGCTGCACGTCAGCGCGCTGTTTGAGGCCTCGTCCAGTCTCCTGTCCCGTCGGCCGGCCTAGGAGGGGACGATGGGCCGCAAAGGGCTTGCGTCCGGCGTCCGGACATGTTGATCGTGCCGCGGATGAGCCCTGAAGCTGAGCGCGCATGAGCGTATTTGTCCTCCGACGTGTCCTGACATTGCTGGCGACGCTGGTCGGCGCATCCGTCATCATTTTCCTGGTGTTGGACGCGCTGCCGGGTAATGCCGCGCAGATGCTGATGGGTGCCGATGCGTCGCCCGATGCGGTGCGCGCGCTCACCGTCAAGCTCGGGCTCGATCAGCCGCTGGCGGTTCGTTATCTGCATTGGATCACGGGTCTCCTCGTCGGCGATCTCGGCAACTCCTATGTCTACGGCACGCCGGTCGCGAGCCTGATCGCGGAACGGCTGGTGCTGACCGTTCCGCTCGCAATCATGTCGATGCTGATCACGGTGGTGCTGGCGCTCTCGGCCGGCATCTACACTGCCGCCAACCATAACAAGCTCGGCGATGTCGGGGTGATGTCGCTAACCCAAATCGGCATCGCGCTGCCGAATTTCTGGTTCGCCATTCTCCTTGTGCTGCTGTTCGCCGTTCGGCTGCAATGGCTGTCCGCCGGCGGTTTTGCCGGTTGGGACGACGGCATCTGGCCCGGCGTCAAGTCGCTGCTGCTGCCGTCGATCTCATTGGCTGTGGTGCAGGCCGCCATTCTTGCCCGTGTCACGCGGTCTGCGGTGCTGGAAGTGCTGCGCGAAGACTTTGTCCGCACGGCGCGCGCGAAGGGGCTCGGCAGGCGCGAGGTGCTGTGGAGCCATGTGCTGCGCAATGCCATGATTCCTGTCATGACAGTGATGGGCTTGCAATTCGCCAATCTGCTTGCGGGCACGATCGTGATCGAGAACGTGTTCTACCTGCCGGGGCTTGGCCGCCTGATCTTCCAGTCGATCGCCAACCGCGATCTGATCGTGGTGCGCAACTGCGTGATGCTGTTGGCGGCCATGGTCGTCATCGTCAATTTCGTGGTCGACGTGCTCTATGCCTTCATCGATCCTCGCATCAAGGTGCACGACCTGTGAGTGCGCCCCTGACCACCTCTGCCGACGCAACGGTCGCAACGCAACCCTTGTCGGCCCAGACGTTCTGGGGTCGCGCGCTGCGGCACCCCAGCTTTGTGATCGGCGGCGCGCTGAGCCTTTTGGTGGTCATCTCCGCGCTGCTTTCGCTGGTCTGGACACCGTGGTCGCCCTATGAGATCGACATCGCCTCGAAACTCCAGCCGCCGTCGGCGGCGCATTGGCTGGGCACCGATACGTTCGGTCGCGACATCGTATCGCTGTTGCTCGCCGGCGCGCGCTCGACCATCCTGGTCGGCGTCATCGCCGTCAGCATCGGTCTGACCTTCGGCGTCTGTCTCGGCCTGATCGCATCGGCCAAGCGCGGCTGGACCGAAGAGATCATCATGCGCTTCTCCGACTTCACTTTCGCCTTTCCGGCCGTGCTCTCGGCCATCATGCTTGCCGCGGTCGCGGGTCCAGGCATGGTGACCTCGATCATCGCGATCGGTATCTTCCAGATCCCGACCTTGACCCGGCTGACGCGCGGTTCGGCAAACGCGGTCTGGGCGCGCGAATTCGTGCTGGCCGCGCGCGCGTCAGGGAAGGGCGCCTTCCGCATCACCGTCGAGCATGTGCTGCCGAACATCCTGTCGATCCTGATCGTGCAGGCGACCATCCAGTTTGCGCTGGCCATTCTCGCCGAAGCCGCGCTGTCTTATCTCGGCCTCGGCACGCAGCCGCCGCAGCCTTCATGGGGCCGCATGTTGAACGATGCGCAGACCATGCTGTTCCAGTCCCCAATGCTCGCGGTGTATCCCGGTGCTGCGATCGCAGTCGCCGTGCTCGGCCTCAATCTGCTCGGTGATGGATTGCGAGATTTGCTTGATCCCAGACTGGCGCGGGAGCGGTGACGATGGTTGATCCCGCAACCCTGATCGAAGTCGCTGGTCTCGGCGTCCGTCTCAACACCAGCCGCGGTCCGGCACAGGCGGTCCGCGGCGTGAGCTTTGCGCTGAAACGCGGCGAGACGCTCGGGCTCGTCGGCGAATCCGGCTGCGGCAAGTCGGTTACGGCGCTGTCGCTGATGGGGCTGCTGCCTGACAGCGCCGTTGTCAGCGGCAGCATCAAGCTCGATGGACGCGAGCTCGCGCGCCTCCCGGACGCGGATTACTGTAAGCTGCGCGGCAACCGCATCAGCATGATTTTTCAGGAGCCCATGACGGCTCTGAACCCGATGCACACGATCGGCCATCAGGTCGCCGAGCCGCTGCGGCGTCACAAGAATTATTCCACAGCCCAAGCGCGCAAGGAGGCGATCGCCTTGCTCGACCGCGTCGGGCTGCCCGATCCGGCCAAACGTATCGATGCCTATCCGCATCAGTTCTCCGGCGGCCAGCGCCAGCGCGTCACGATTGCGATGGCGCTCGCCTGCGAGCCTGATCTCTTGATCGCAGATGAACCGACCACTGCGCTTGACGTTACCATCCAGGGCCAGATTCTCGATCTCATCGCCGATCTCGTCGAAGAACGCGGCATGTCGATGATCCTGATCTCGCATGATCTCGGCGTCATCGCCGAGAACGTGCAGCGCATGATGGTGATGTATGGCGGCACCGTCGTCGAGAGCGGGCCGACGGACCAGGTGTTTCGCCGCATGGGCCATCCCTACACGCAGGGCCTGTTCCGAGCGCGCCCGCGGCTCGGCGCGCGCAGGGGGACGCGACTGACGACGATCTCGGGCACGGTGCCGGAGCTCGCCGATCTGCCTGTCGGTTGCACATTCGCCGATCGATGTCCGCTCGTGATCGACGCGTGCCGGGCGGCGCTGCCGCCGATGGTCGAGGTCGGACCGCTGCATGGCGTGCGCTGCATCAGAACCGATGTCTCCATGGCTGCGAATGTCGGGGCGCTGTCCGCATGACCGCAGCGCCCCTTCTCGACGTGAGGAATCTCGAGCAGCGCTACACGCTGCCGCGCGAAAGTCTGTTCCGCCCGCCCGGGCAGGTCCGTGCCCTCAACGGCGTCAGCGTCCAGGTTGAGGCTGGCAAGAGCCTCGGCATCGTCGGCGAGTCCGGCTCCGGCAAATCCACGTTCGCGCGCGTGGTGATGGCGCTGGAGCGGCCGACGGCGGGCGAGGTCACGCTGCTCGGCCGCGATCTCAATCGCATCTCTCCCGACGAATTGCGCCGCGCCCGGCGCGATTTCCAGATGGTGTTCCAGGACCCTTACGGATCGCTCGATCCACGCCAGACCATTGCGCGCATCGTCGCCGAGCCGCTCACCGTGCTCGACGACGCCGACCGCAGGATGTTCCGCGCTCGCGTCTCGGCGGTGCTGAAGCAGGTCGGCTTGCGCGAAGCGGACATGGACAAATATCCGCACGAATTCTCCGGTGGCCAGCGCCAGCGCATCGCGATCGCGCGCGCGTTGATCACGCAACCGAAACTGATCGTCGCGGACGAGCCGGTCTCCGCGCTCGATGTTTCCGTCCAGGCGCAGGTCCTGAACCTGATGCAGGACCTCCAGGAGCAGTTCGGGCTGAGCTACATCCTGATCAGCCACGACCTCGCGGTGGTCGACCATCTCTGCGACGAGGTCGCGGTGATGTATCTCGGCCGTATCGTCGAGCAGGGGCGGCCTGAGGATCTGTTCGAGCACTGCGCACATCCCTACACGCGGGCGCTGCTGGATGCCGTGCCGCGGGCGCGTGCCGGTGGCGGCCGGCGCCGGCGCGGGGCCCAGGCGATCGCCTCGCAATCGGCGGTCGCGACGGGGTGCCCCTATGTCGCGCGATGTCCGCACGCCGACCAGCATTGCCGCGAGGTTCCGCCCTTGCTACGCAGGGTGGGCGAGGGACACCTTGCCGCCTGCCACAAGGCGGAGGCCGTGATGGCATCGCCGCAGGCGGCCATGGAAGGTTAATGTCGGCTACAGACTTGGCGTAGCCTCGAGAAGCAGAAGAAGGCCCGGGAGTTAGGCATGTTGAAGAAGCTATCGATCGTCGCTTTCGCCGCAGCGCTGGCCGCGGCGCCGCTGCCGGTGCTGGCGCAGAGCAAGAAGGACAGCGTCGTCATGGGCATGACGCTGGAGCCGCCGGGGCTTGATCCCACCAACGCAGCCGCCGCCGCAATCGCCGAGGTCACGCTTTACAACATCTACGAGACCCTGACCAAGATCAACGAGGACGGCTCGGTCTCGCCGTTGCTCGCCGAGAGCTGGACCGCATCGCCCGACCTGAAGACCTACACGTTCAAGCTGCGCAAGGGCGTCAAATTCCAGAACGGCGAAGCCTTCGATTCCGCCGCCGTCAAATTCTCGTACGAGCGCAACGCGGCCGCGAACAGCACCAACAAGGACAAGAGCCTGTTCCAGGCTTTCGAGAAGGTCGACGCGCCCGACGCCGACACGATCGTGCTCACGCTGAAATATCCGGAGCCGAACCTGCCGTTCCTGCTGGGGCAGGCGAGCGCCTCGATCGTCGAGCCGAAGAGCGCGGCCACCAACGTGACGCAGCCGGTCGGCACCGGCCCCTACCAGCTCGGCGCCTGGGTCAAGGGCTCCTCGCTCACGCTCAACAAATGGGCCGACTATCGGGGCGCCTCGGCGATCAAGCTCGCGAAGGTGACGATCCGCTTCATCTCCGATCCCGCCGCTCAGGCCGCGGCTCTCCTGTCGAATGACGTGGATGCGTTTCCGCGCATCGCAACCCGCGTTGTCGCCCAATTCAAGGCCGACCCGCGCTTCACGGTGCTGGTCGGCGGCTCCAAGGCCAAGACCATCGTCGCCATCAACGAGAAGAAGAAGCCGCTCGACGACGTGCGCGTGCGCCGCGCGATCCTCGCCGCGATCGATCGCAAGGCGATCATCGACGGCGCTGTGGAAGGTTTCGGCACACCGATCGGCAGCTTCTACACGCCGGGCTCGCTCGGCTATGTCGACACCACAGGCATCAACCCTTACGACCCCGAGAAGGCAAAGAAGCTGCTGGCTGAGGCCGGCGTGACCACGCCGCTCGAGCTCAGCCTGAAGCTGCCGCCGCCACCTTATGCGCGGCAGGGCGGCGAGATCCTCGCAGCCCAGCTCGCCAAGGTCGGCATCGTCGCCAAGATCGAGAACGTCGAATGGGCGCAGTGGCTGTCGCAGGTGTTCGCGCCCAGCGGCCCCCACAACTACGATCTCACCATCGTCTCGCATGTCGAGCCGTTCGATCTCGTCAAGCTGACGGAGCCCGACTTCTACCTCGGCTACAACAACGACGCGTTCAACGCGTTGTACAAGCAGATCGTATCGACCCCCGACGAGGCCGCCCGCGCAAAGCTGCTCGGCGATGCCCAGAAGATGCTGGCGACCGACGCGGTGGCCGGCTTCCTGTTCCAGCCGCAATGGCCGACGGTGATCAACAAGAAGCTGAAGGGCGTCTGGAAGGAAGTCCCGCAGTTCGAGAACGATTTCTCGGCCTGGTCCTGGGAGTAGGGCCAGTCGCTGAAGTCAGATCCAACACCAATGACCTCTCCCTGATCGGGAGAGGTCTTTTTTTGGGACGCATCAAAACAGAATCTGCAAAACAACCCCATGCACCGTAGCCGGGGGTCAGTTCTTTCAAGGACTTGCGCGACCGACCCGGATATTTGCGTAAAAACCGAAATATTTCTTGATCCGTCGGGCAAAACACTGGCATGATGCCATCATTGCAGTCGGGGTGACCGGGGCGCGAGATCGCGGGCGGCTCTCGTCAATGGTCGCGTCCAGCCATGCCACGTCCTTCGAGTTGATGCCGTCCGATCCGGCCCGTCCGCGTGCCGAGCAGAAGGCCGGCTGCGAAAGCCATGAGAGCGCCGACCGCCAGGGGCACGACGCGCGCCAGGGGGCCGTCGACGACGACCGCACGATCGTCCGCCTCCGCGCCGAAGCGCCCGCGCGTGCGGTGCAAAGACCGAACCGAATGCATCAGATTGTCGGGGCGTTCGGACCCCACGGGCTTGGGCGTTTCCTGCGCCGAAAACGCCACCTTCGCAAGATAGCGGTCGAGCCACGCCGGAAGCACGGTATTGCCCAGGATGACCTTGAGCGTGCTGAGTCCGATCCAGTATTCGCGGCCGGGACGGAGGACAGCCTGATAAACCGCATTCGCGATGACTTCCGGCTGCACCACCGGCGCGACCGGACGAGGTTCTCGCGGCATGTGGGTTCGCGCCCAGTCGAATTGCGGCGTGTTGACCGCGGGCAGCTCCATCATGGTGAGCCGGATGCGGCTCCGGTCGTGGATCAACTCGGTCCGCAATGAATCGGTGAAGCCGCGGATGGCGTGCTTGGCGCCGCAATAGGCCGATTGCAGCGGGATGCCGCGATAGGCCAGTGCGGACCCGATCTGGATGATGTGCCCGCGATCAGCCGGCCGCATGTGACGCAGGGCCGCCATCGTGCCATGCACGAAGCCGAGATAGGTCACCTCTGTGACGCGGCGAAACTCCTCGGCGGTCATCTTCCATACCGGCGAGAACACCGTGACCATGGCATCATTGATCCAGACGTCGATCGTCCCGAACGTCCGGACGACGCGGTCCGCCGCAGCGGTCATTGCGTCCGCGTCGGCGACGTCGGACGGCATGGGCAGCGCCGTTCCACCCATCTGCTCGACCTCGCGCCGGGTTTCCTCGAGCGCCTCCGCATCACGCGCGATCAGGCCGATGCGCCAGCCGTCGCGGGCGAAGCGATGCGCGATGGCCCGCCCGACGCCCGCCGAAGCTCCGGTGATGACGACGACCCGGCCCGAGTGAAGTGGCACCATGCTCATGATCTGTGCACCTCCGTTGAACGTTGATGGAGTGAGGTTCGCCGTGGGACGGCGGCGTCCCCGTCGCGCCAGAACGCGAATGCGGTCCGCGGTCCTGCAGGCGATCGCTTGAATCGTCAGTGACGGATTGGCACCTCCGACCGTCGGAAAGACCGAGCCGTCACAGATCCACAAGTTCGGAATGTCCCAGCTGCGACAGTCGGCATCGACGACGCTGGTCCGGGCGTCGCTCCCCATGCGCGCGGTTCCGTTGAGGTGGCAGGTATCGTCGTCCTGGATCCATATGTCGTGTGCATCGATCGCCTCCAACGCGCGGCCCATGAACTTGAGGGAGTGATCGATCAAACGCTTGTCGTTGTCGCACCAGGAATAGGTGATGCGGGGAATTCGTAAGCCATACTGGTCGACCTCGTCGGCCAGGGTGACCCGATTGGATTCCTGCGGCAGCATCTCGCCGACGATCTTGAGACCGACCACGTGGTTGTAGTCTTTCATGGCCTCGACCAGGCGCTCCCCCCAGAGCCCGCGAGCGCTGAACAGCGTGTTCGCCCAGAGCTGCGGTAGCGGGCCCTGGCTCATGTAGGAATAGCCGCCGAAGAAATCCTTGCCCTTGTCTTCGTAGTTCCAGTGCTCGGTAATGGCGAGCGACGGCGGCCCCTTGTAGGAGCGCACCTCGTGCTCCAGCCGCCCCCACACCGCCTGATTGGATTGCGCCATCAGGTTCTTTCCGACCAGGCCCGAGCTGTTGGCGAGGCCGTCCGGAAAGCGGGACGTCGCGGAATTCAAGAGAAGCCGGGGCGTTTCGATGGCATAGCCAGCGACCACGACGTTGCGGGCACGCTGAAAGCGCCATGCGCCGTCCCGATGATAGTGAACCCCGGACACGAGCCCCGACGGCTCGACCTCGACGCGACCGACCATCGCGAGATCGCGGATTTCCGCGCCCGCGGCGATCGCGCGCGGAATCCATGTGACCAGCGCGCTCTGCTTGGCGTTGGTCGAACAGCCGGTGACGCAGAAGCCGCGATAGACGCAAGGATGGGCCAGACCCCGGGGCGCCGACAGCGTCGCGAGCGGCGTCTCGGTCCATTGGATGCCCAGTGCCTCGCAACCCTTGGCCAGCGCTCGCGCCGCGCCGTTCAACGGATGGGCGCGGTAGGGGTAGCGCGGACGCGGCGGGCCCCAGGGATAGGTCACCGGACCCGATATCTTCAGGGCCTGCTCGACCTCGGTGTAGTAGTCCCACATCTCGCGCCAATCGAGTGGCCAGTCGGCGCCGTAGCCGAGCAGGGTGCGCGACTTGAACCATTCGGGGCGGAAGCGCAGCGAGACCATTGCGAAGTGCACCGTCGAGCCGCCCACGGCCTTGCCGCTGTTGTTGCTGCCGAGATGGAGCGGATTGGCGCCATCGACGATGCGGTCATCGGTCCAGTAAAGCTTGGTCTGCTCGGATTCGTCGGAGGCGAAATCCTCCAGCGGCCTGAAATAGGGGCCGGCGTCGAGGGCGACGACGGAGAAGCCGTATTCGGCAAGCTTGCAGGCGAGCGTTCCTCCGCCTGCGCCGGTCCCGACGATGGCAAAATCGACCGGCTCGCTCTCGCGGTATTGCCGCATCGGTATCCAGCCGCCTGGACGGAACACGTCCGGCGCCCGGCCATCGTGCGCCCGCGGCGCATGGAGGGGATCATCGGACACGGCGATTGCTCCGGCGGGCTGTGGCATCATTCCCGTCTTTCGCCTCGGCCGCTTCCCAGGGATCGCGCTCGTCGAGACCGAGGCGCACATAACCGCGCGGGCTCGCAGGGCCGCCCCAGCCGATCTCGCTCCAGGCGGTCGGGTGAGCGTAATAGGCGAATACGATGTCCCGCCCCATGCGCGCCTTGAAGAAGACGTCGCAGCGCAAGCCGCCCCATTCGGGCGCTTTCAACTCGCCGCATTGGGCGGCGCGCAGCAGCTTACCCTGTAAGGCTTCGGGCAACTGCGCAAAGCGCTTGCCGTATGCCGCGGCGGCCTCGGCGTTCAGCGCCTTCAGGCCGAGACGCCAGGCTTCGCCGTCCCGGGGCATATCGGGCACGCGAAACCCGTCCATGATTCCGTCGTGCAGCTTGCGGTCGACCAGCGCGGCAATCGGCACGGGCGGACGATCGGATGGCTGCGGAACGATGCGGCTCGCGATCGCCACGACGGTCTCGTATTCGTCGGGTGTGAAGAAGCGTGGTTCGGGCGCGATCGACAGCCGCCGCGTGATGACCTCGCGCGTCTTGTCGTTCCAGGATGGTCCCGACAATTTGGCGAGAACGTCATATTCGGGATAGCGGTCGCGACTGTCATGCATCGGGATGCGCCCTCATGAGACCGAGTGCGGCAAGGCCGGCCAATGCGAGGCCGGCGAAGCTCGGCGGCGCGGGGATCGGCGGTCCGTTCAGGATGTTCTGACTCCAGTTGCGCCAGCCGCCCATGTTTCGTGACACGCCGTATGCGTGGAAGCCGACACCGGCCACACCCATGGCCGTCAGCACACGCATCCACCAGCGGGTGAAGCGATGCGTCCCGCCGGAACCGCTCCCGGCCGCCGACAGCAGCAGCGCTGCGCCGATCGGCGGCAGCGTCACCGGCAGAAGCATGAAGGGGTTGTGATAGGCGCCCCGGAAATGCAGCAGGCCGGCCTCGCCGGTGGTGCCGAGCAGGCCCGCACTCGCCACCGCGGCGATCGTGCGTCCCGCCGGCAGACCGAAGATGCGCGGCCGCGTTCGGCTCGCCTCCCGCACCCGTTCGGAACAGAAGCCGAGCAGGCCCGAGAGCAGGATCGCCATCGGCGCGCCGATCGGCGCACCGTAAAACAAATTCTGCCAGCTGAAGCCGCCCACGCGCTTGCCGACGTTGTAGAGATGGAATCCGGAACCGACCAGCCCGGTGGCTGCCGCCAGCAGGTAGGTCGCGTCGCGCGCCTTGTGGGCGAGCGGACGCATATCGGCCGTGCCGTGCAGGCTCGTCGCCAGGGTCAGCGCCGAAACTGCAAGCGGGGTGTACATGGCCTTGTTCTTGAACGAGCCGCGGTAATGCTCGACGCTGGAATCGGCGAGCACGGAGGCGGCGAGCGTTCCCGCGGCCCGGTTGAGCTCCCGCGCTGTTTTGACCGTTGCTGCGCGGCTGGCACGAATGCGACGCGGCGCGAGGCGCGAGCCGGAGCTGCGAGCCGGCGCGGCTGCCGAAAGCAGTGAGACAAGCGCCATGCCGGATGCAGCGATCCCGGCCAGAGCAATCAGATTGCGCTCCGCGGGAAGCTTCATGCGGCCTCCGACACGGCGTAAGCGGCGGCATCGCTCCGCTTGAAGACCAACCCGTTACCCGGCACCGTCAGATCGGGGGCGATCCGGCCATCGCGCGGCTGCGGCGCGCCGTCGAAAAACATGCGCTCGATCCGGACATGGTCGTGAAACCATTCGAGATGGCGCATGCGGGGGGCAGCACAGGCAACGGCGAGATGCAGCGCCGGCGCGCAGTGACCGGAAAGGTCGACGTGAAAGGCGTCACACAGCGCCGCAATCCCGAGAAAGCCGGTGAAGCCGCCGCATCGGGTCGCGTCCGCCTGCTGCACGTCGACGGCACCGGCCGCAAGCATCGCGCGCACATAGTCGACAGTGTAGGCATATTCGCCGGCCGCCACGTCCATTCCATCAGGAGCGTGCTGCCGCACCATGGCCAAACCAGGCAGATCGTCCGACGACACGGGCTCTTCGAACCAGCTGACGCCCTGTTCACGGAAGATGTGCGCCAGCCGGATCGCCTGCCTGGGGGTGCAGGCGCCATTGGCATCGACGAACAGGTCCGCATCGCCGATCGCGCGCCTGGCCACCGCGACGCGATGTGGGTCCCGGTCCGGCTCGGAGCCGATTTTCATCTTGACGTAAGCGCAGCCGTCCTGCGCGACCCAGCCGCCGAGCTGATGCTCCAGCTCGTCGTCGGAATAGGTGGTGAAGCCGCCGCTGCCATAGATCGGAATGGAGGTGCGCCGCGCGCCGAGAGCAACGACGAGCGGCAGCGCGAGCAGACGCGCCTTCAGATCATGCAGAGCGGTATCCACCGCGGAGATGGCCGTCGCCGCAAGGCCCTCACGTCCCAGATTGCGGACTGCGCGCTGCATCGCCTCGAAACAGGCCTGCGGCGCCAGGGCGTCCTTGCCCGCGATCACCGCGGCGAGCGTGTCCCGGATCAGCGGCGCAATGCTGGCACCGGCATAGGTGTAGCCGAGGCCAACCTGCCCTCCGCCCTCGACCTCGACAAGCACGAGGGTGGTGGAATTCCAGGCGATGGTGCCGTCCGCCTCGGGGCGATCGGTCGGCACCGTGTACGCCTGCGCGCGCACGCTCCGGATTGGGACCTCGCACAGCATCAGTCTTTTCCGGGCAGAACACCCGTCAGCAGCTCTTTGGCGCTGTTCTTCAGCACGCTTCCCAACTCTGGCTCGGACGGGATCATGCTGACGAAATTCTTGGCGTCCTTCAGGGTGATGTGCGGCGGAAGCGGCGGCACGTTGGGGTCGGTATAGGCTTCGAGGATCACAGGCCGATCGGACGCCAGCGCTTCGTCCCAAGCCGCACCGACGCGATCGGGATTGTCGACGAAGATACCCTTCAGGCCGAGCAGCTCGGCGTAGCGATGATAGGGAAAATCCGGAATGCTCTGGGTCGACTCGGTCTTTCCGGCACCGAGCTGGATGCGCTCCTCCCACGTCACCTGGTTGAGATCACGGTTGTTGAGCACCAGCACGATCAGCCGCGGGTTCGACCAGCGTTGCCAGTATTTGGAAATGGTGATCATGACATTGAGGCCGTTCATCTGCATCGCGCCGTCGCCCATGCAGGCGATCACGGTGCGCTCAGGGTAGGCCATCTTTCCCGCGAGCGCGTAAGGCGTGCCGGCGCCGAGCGAGGCAAGGCCGCCGGACAGCGACGCTTTCATGCCGCGCCGCATCTTGAGATCACGGGCGTACCAGTTGGCGACGGAGCCCGAATCCGCGGTGATGATGGCGTTATCAGGCAGACGCGGCGACAACTCCCAGAACACCCGCTGCGGATTGAGCGGTTCGGCGGAATTCATCGCTCGTTGCTTCAGCGTGTCCCACCAATCGGCCATGCCTTTCTCGATGTCGCGCCGCCAGGACGACGGCTTCTTCTGCGTGAGCAGCGGCAACAATGCGCGCAACGTCGTCGCGCTGTCGCCGACCATGTTGACCTCCATCGGATAGCGCAGACTGAGCCGGCTGCCGTCGATGTCGATCTGCACGCCGCGCGCATCGCCCGGCTCGGGCAGGAATTCGCTGTAGGGGAAAGCGGAACCCACCATGAGGAACGTGTCGCAGTTCTTCATGAGATCCCAGCTCGGGCGCGTTCCCAACAGCCCGATCGAACCGGTGACAAACGGCAGATCGTCGGGCACCGCGGCCTTACCGAGCAGCGCCTTGGCGACGCCCGCCTGCAGGCGCTGCGCGACTTCGATCACCTCGTCCGTTGCATCGAGCGCGCCCGCACCGACGAGCATGGCAACCTTGCTGCCGGCATTGAGGACATCAGCAGCGGCACGAAGCAAAGCCTCGTCCGGCAGCTTCGCCGGCCCGGCATAACCGACGCCCGTGTGGGTGGCGCCATGCGCCACCGGCGGATCCTTGTAGTCGAGCTCCTGCAGATCGTTGGGCAGGATCACGCAGGTGACCGCGCGCTTGGTGTTGGCGATGCGTACCGCGCGGTCGATCAGATGGCGAACCTGTTCGGGAACGCTGGCCATCGCGACGTATTCGGTCACGCCCTGGAATAAGGTCTGGAGATCGACCTCCTGCTGATAGCTCGCGCCGATTGCGCTCCGCGCCTGCTGGCCGACGAGCGCGACCACGGGAACGTGATCCATCTTGGCGTCGTAAAGCCCGTTGAGCAGGTGAATCGCGCCAGGGCCCGACGTCGCGTAGCAAAGCCCGACTTCGCCCGTGAACTTGGCGTGGGCCGAGGCCATGAAGGCTGCCATCTCCTCATGGCGAACCTGCACGTACTCCATTTTGTCCTTGGCCTTTTCGAGGGCGACATCGAGGCCGCCCACCCCGTCGCCGGGATAACCGTACACGCGCTTCAAACCCCATTCGGACAGGCGATGCCAAACATAGTCGCTAACATTCATCGGAAAGGTTCCCGTATGTCGATCGGCGATGACCGGTTGGATATCAAGTCAAACGGGAAGCAACGTCGAATGTTGCAGGCTAAATGATTGTTTAGGTTCACGAGCGGCCGACAGCCGACAGATGCGGCCAGGCAAACGACGCCCGCTCCGCCACGCGAATGGAGTCACGTCACCGCAGGACAAAGCCTTTGCTTCCGCGAATTCATGCTGCGCGGAGTGCGATGGTTCCTAAAGAGGTGAGATAAAGCCTGAGATCGTCGGGGCCGATCTCGTCGATGCGAACGCGGAGGAGAAGCGGCTCGTCGAGAAGCGGCTGAAGTCGATGTTCCGTCCGAAAGGTCGAAAAACATCGCGGCGCATGGTCCGGAAACGATGCGCCGCTGCTCGCTCACGCCGCCTTCGACTCGACCTCGCTGATCCAACTGCGGGCCAGCGTCACGTCGGCTTGCGACAGCTGATGCCCTGCTGGAAGCACCTTATGGTCGACGCGCGCTCCTGCTTCGGACAACAACGCCGCAAGCTTTGCCGAATTGCTCGCAGGCACGATCGGATCAGCCTGCCCGGACAGCAACAGAACAGGCTCGCCGTTGAGCCCGGCCCTAGTTGGTTCCGAGAACGGCACCATGGCCCGCAGCAGGATCGCGCCGGCCAGCACATCCGGCTGCAGCAGCAGCAGCGCGGCGGCGATGTTGGCGCCGTTGGAGAAGCCGACTGCAATGGGTGCGGGGATGCAGTAGCGCTCACGTGAATGGGCGATGAATTCGCCGAGTTCGACCGTGCGCCGGCGCAAATCGTCCTCGTCGAACACGCCCTCGGCGAGGCGACGGAAGAAGCGCGGCATGCCGTGCTCGAGCACGCGGCCGCGCGGCGAGAGCAGCGCCGAGCCCGGTGAGATCATCTTGCCGAGCCCGAGCAGGTCGTTCTCGTCGCCGCCGGTGCCGTGCAGCAGCAGGAGCGGAGGGGAGCCCGCGCTGGTCGCGGGCTCGAAACGATGGATGAAGTCGGTCATGCGGCGGTCTCTTCCAGGTTCGGCAGCACGCCCTCGATCTGCTTGCGATGCTGTTCGAGGAAAACAGGCAGCTTCAAATCGCGTCCGAGCGTCTCGACGGGCTCGTCTACGGCGAAGCCGGGGATATCGGTTGCGATCTCGAACAGCACGCCGCCGGGCTCGCGGAAATAGATCGAGCGGAAGTAGTTGCGGTCGCGCTGCTCGGTCGGATGCAGGCCATGATTGCTCACGAGCTTTTGCGCCATCTTGCCCTGTTCGGCATCGTCGGCGGCGCGGAAGGCGATGTGGTGCACCGAGCCGCCACCCTGATGCCCGCGCAAAAAGCCCTTGGCCTCGTAGATGTCGACGACGCTGCCGAGGACACTGCCTTGGGCATCGCCTGATGCCTTGAAGCGGATTACCGAGCCTTCGCGCCCCGTCTCCTTGAAGCCGAACACGTCGGTGAGGACGGCAGCCGTCTTCGCCGCGCTGTCGAGCAGCAGGGTCACGCCGTGGAAGCCACGGATCGCGTGCTCGGCCGGTACGTCGCCATTGCTCCAGCCGGGCTCGTTCTCTGCGCCTGATATGCCGACCAGCGCGAGCGCCATGCCGTCAGGGTCGGTGAACGGCAGCACGGACTCGCCAAAGCGCTTCTCAAGCGCCTCGTAAGCGATGCCCTTTTCGATGAAGCGCTGCGTCCAGTAACCGAGCGAGCGCTGCGGCACGCGGAACGCGGTCTGATGGGTCTCGCCGACGCCGCGGCGCCCGGGCGACACGCCGGCCCAGGGAAAGAAGGTCAGGATGGTGCCGGGGCGGCCGGTCTCGTCGCCGTAATAGAAATGATAGGTGCCGGGATCGTCGAAATTGACCGTCTTCTTGACGAAGCGCAGGCCGAGATCCCTGGTGTAGAATCCGAAATTGCGGATGGGATCGCCGGCGATCGCGGTCACGTGGTGCAGTCCAGACATTGTCGTCCTCCAACTCAGGGAGCGGTCTTGCTCTGGGTGGAAATATCGTTCCGCTTTGGATTGGAGACAATCCATGCAAATATGACGTCTATGTCTATGATTTGGAAACAATCGGGACCGACCCTTGGATAAGGTCGCCAGCCTCCGCGCCTTCGTGAAGGTGGTCGAAAGCGGTAGCTTTGCCGAGGCGGGGCGGCAATTGCGGCTATCGCGCTCGGCGATCAGCAAATACATCGCCGACCTCGAGGAGAGCCTCGGCGTCCAGCTCCTGAACCGGACCACCCGCCACGCCAGCCCGACCGAGAACGGCCAGCGCTATTTCGAGCGCGCGGTCGTGATCCTCTCGGAGATCGAGGCCGCCGATCAGGCGGTGACGCAGGCGCAGTCGTCGCCGCGGGGACTGTTGCGCGTCAACGCGCCGATGTCATTCGGCACGATGCGGCTTGGGCCGGTGCTCGCGGACTTCATGGAAGCGTTCCCGGAGCTTCAGCTTCAGATCGTGCTCAGCGACGACCTGCTCGATCCCGTCCAGGACGGCTTTGACGTGACGCTGCGGATTGCGGAATTGGAATCGTCGAGCCTGATCGCGAGGAAAATCATGCCGGTGCCGCGCATGATCTGCGCCTCGCCTGATTATCTCGCGCGTCACGGCACGCCAGGGCATCCGCAGGATCTTCGTGAGCATGCCTCGCTGACCTACGGCTTCCTCCTGACGGGCAATCAGTGGAAGCTTACAGGCGTCGATGGCGACCACTGGATCCAGCCGGCCTGGTCGCTCTGCGTCAACAATGCGGAGGTGCTGCGCGATGCCGCGATCAAGGGCAGGGGACTCGCGCTTCTGCCTGACTTCATTGCGGCGGAGCCTTTGCGGAAAGGCGAGCTGCGGACGGTGCTGGACGATTATTCGGCACCGCCGCTTTCGCTCTATGCGGTCTATCCGCCGACGCGACATTTGTCGGTGAAGGTGCGGCTGTTCATCGATTTTCTGGTGGCGCGGTTTGGGCGGGAGGAGATGGGCTCAGCGAACGCGCGCGCTAGCTGACCGAACGCTGCCCTGCGGGCGCGCTTGCTGACGACCTGGCTGATCCCCGCGTATTTGAGCCACGCTCTCGTGCTGCGCGCCACGTCGGCGGTCACGACGATGATCCGCGGCATCGGTTGCAGCGGAAGCTGTCGATCCGGACGGTCTCTGCGGAGTGATGCGTGCGATCTGACTAGCGCCGTAGCGTGAATTCGCCCGCACCGCGCCGGTGTTCCCACTTCGCCCGTTCGAGCTCGGGCTGGTCGCACTCCTCCTCGGGATAGCCGATGCAGAGATAGGCGATGAATTTCCAGGCGGCGGGCACGTCGAGCACGCCGCGGATGTGCTCGGGATTGAGGATCGAGACCCAGCCGAGTCCGATTCCCTCGGCACGCGCGGCGAGCCACATCGCGGTGATGGCGGCGACCACGGAATATTCGGTGGTCTCCGGCATGGTCATGCGGCCGAGGCCCTGGCCGATGTCGCTGGCCTTGTCGGCGAACACGGCGAGATGGCCGGGAGCCTGTTCGAGGCCCGAGAGCTTGAGCGCCGCGTAGCGGCCGGCGCGCTCGCCGGAGTAGCAGCTGAGCGCCTCGGCGTTGCAGGCCTTGAAATCGTCGATCACAGCGCGCCGCCGTACCGCATCATCGACGATGACGAAGCGCCATGGCTGGCTCAGGCCGACCGAGGGCGAGAGGCAGGCCGTCTCGATCAACCGCTCCATGGCGCCGCCTGGCAATGGATCGCTGCGAAAGCGGCGCACATCGCGGCGCCACACGAACAGCTCGCGCAAGTGCTGGCGGAAGGCGTCGTCGAACGCGACCATGATCTATCCTCCCGTGTGAAGGAAGGCTGCGGCGACCAGCAGGATCAGGATCTCTCCGACCTGTTCGAACGCGCCGAGGATATCGCCGGTCTGTCCGCCGATCTGACCGATGGCGAGCCGCGTCAGGATCAGTCCGGCCAGCGACAGCAGGACCAGGCCGACCAGCGCCTTGGCCGGCCCGAGCGCCAGCGCCAGCACAAGGGTTCCAACCGCGAACGCGATGGCCACGCTGCGGCCCGGCGGCGATCCCGCGCTTGCCGACAATCCGTCTGGCCGCGCCGGCGGCACGAGCGACATGAACGCAGGCACGCCCGCGCGCGCCGCGGCATGGGCCGAGACGAGCGCGAGCATCACGGCCCACGGAGTGGCGATCGCGGCAAGCGCGCACCAGCGCAGACCGAACGACAGGATCAGCGCGCAGACGCCGTAGCTGCCGATCCGGCTGTCGCGCATGATCGCGAGCTTGCGCTCACGCGTCCGGCCGCCGCCGAGGCCGTCGGCGGTATCGGCGAGCCCGTCCTCGTGGAGCGCGCCGGTGATGAGCGCCGTCGTGCCGAGCGCGAGCAGGGCGGCCGTGCCTGGTGTCAGTCCCAGTCTGCTCGCGAGCGCGTAGACCGCGGCGCCTGCAACTCCGACCATCAATCCCGCAACCGGCAGCGCCCAGGTCGCGCGCGCGACGGCGCCGTCGCTGGCAGGCTTCGGCGAGGTCACCGGCACGATCGTGATGAAGGACGCCGCGATCCTGAGATCGGCGACGAGGTCTTTCAAAATGTGGGCGGGCGGCATCATTTCAGTTTCATCGGCAGGCCGGCAACGACGAACTCGACCTCGTCCGCAACACCGGCGATGGTCTGGTTCATGATGCCGGCGGCGTCGCGATAGCTGCGCGCCAAAGCGTTGTCGGGCACGATGCCGAGGCCCACCTCGTTGGTGACGAGGACGACAGGGCTTTTGAGCCGGGGCAGGGTGGCGGCGAGTTCACTCACCTCGTGCTCCCAGCCGCGTTCAGCATGCATCAGGTTGGAGAGCCACAACGTGAGGCAGTCGACGAGCCGGGCGCCGGCGCCATCGGTTGCGACCAGCGCGGGCACGAGATCGAGCGGCACCTCGCGTTCGATCCAGTCGGTTCCGCGCCGTGCGCGATGTTGCGCGATGCGCGCGTCCATTTCCGCATCGAGCGCCTCGGCCGTCGCGAGATAGACGGGTTGCCCGGGAAAGGCCCGCGTGCGCGTTTCCGCGCGCCTGCTCTTGCCCGATCGCGCTCCGCCCGTGATCAAGATGACGGCCATGAACTCTCCTGTTGGCCTGACTAATCACCAAACGCGGCCGAAGACAAAGCCGAAATCAGGCGGCGAGGGGCTTGCGCTCGCCCCGCGCTTTGCGCAACAGGGGCGGGACAGGAGGCAGGCGTGGGTTTTGCGGGTGCGATGGTGGTGGCGATGGCGGTAGATGCCCTCACGGGCTGGCCGTCGCCGCTATTTGCACGAATCGGCCATCCCGTGACCTGGTTGGGCCGGCTCATCGCTGCCATCGACAGTGGCTGGAATCGCGCGTCCGATCCGCCGGGCCTCCGCCGCGCGGCAGGCGTTGCCGGCGCGCTTCTGGTGATTGCGATGGCGCTTGTGCTCGGTTGCGTGCTCCAGTCCGCGCTTTCCCCGGGCTGGATCCAGATCGTGCTGGTCGGCATCCTGGCCTGGCCGCTGGTGGCGCTGCGCTCGCTGCATGATCACGTCGCCGCCGTCGCTGATCCTCTGCTGGGCGGTGACATCGCTGCGGCGCGCGGAGCCGTGTCGCGCATCGTCGGCCGCGATCCGGCTGCGCTCGACGAGGCCGGTATCGCACGTGCGGCGATCGAGAGCCTCGCCGAAAACGCCTCTGACGGCATCGTCGCGCCGGTGTTCTGGGGCGCGCTGTTCGGCCTGCCGGGAATCCTCGGCTACAAGGCGATCAATACGCTGGACTCCATGATCGGCCATCGCAGCGAACGCCACGAAGCGTTCGGCTGGGCCGCCGCCCGCATCGACGATGTCGCCAACTTCGTTCCGGCACGCCTGACCGGCTTTCTCTTCGTGCTGCTCGCGCCGCGACGATCGGAGGCGCTGTCCTGCATGACGCGCGATGCGCGGCGCCATCGCTCGCCCAATGCCGGCTGGCCGGAGGCGGCGATGGCCGGCGCGCTCGGCGTGCGCCTCAGCGGCCCGCGGATCTATCACGGCTGCGCGACCGATGAGCCCTGGCTCAACGAAGGCGCGCGCGATCCGCAGGCCTGCGACATCATCGAGGGACTGAGGGTCTATCGCCGCGCCATGGTGCTGCTCGCGGGCGTCCTTGCGATCCTCGCCTTCGCGTGAAAGAAGAAGGCATGCGCGAGCACGGTGGAAATCTCGATCTGGCCCGGCAGCGTTTCGGCGGACGCGCTGAAGACTGGATCGACCTGTCGACCGGGATCAACCGGCGGCCTTATCCCGTGGGCGAGATATCAGCACATCATTGGCAGGCTCTGCCGTCGCGTTCCGAGATCGAGGCCCTGCACCAGGCGGCTCAACGTGCCTATGGCACGATCGCGCCAGTTGTCGCGATGGGCGGTGCGCAAGCCGCCATTCAACTGCTGCCGCAGCTCGCGCCGCGCGGACGGGCGCGCATCCTCGGGCCGACCTACAACGAATATGCCCCTGTGCTGTCGGCCGCGGGATGGGAGGTCGAGGACGCCGGTGAACTCGATGCGCTCGCCGGCGCGAGCCTCGCCATCGTCGTCAATCCCAACAATCCCGACGGGCGCCGTGCCGCGCCGAAGGAATTGCTCGCGCTTTTGCCGCGCGTCGGTCATCTCGTCGTCGACGAGAGTTTTGCCGATGCTGTTCCCGAGCTCTCGCTCGCTTCGGAAGCGGGGCGGCCGGGGCTCTTGATCCTGCGCTCGTTTGGAAAGTTTTATGGGATTGCCGGCCTCCGGCTCGGCTTCGCGATTGGCCATGCGACTGACATCGCCAAGCTCGCGGCAGCATCGGGTCCGTGGCCTGTGTCGGGCGCGGCGATCGCGATCGGCTGCCGCGCCTTGCGCGATGACGCCTGGGCCAAGGCGACGACGGTGCGGCTTGCGCAGGATTGCGCGCGCCTCGATGAGATGGCGCAAGGGCAGGGCTGGCGGCTCGCCGGCGGCGCGCCGCTGTTTCGTCTCTACGAAACGCCTGACGCAATGGCCGCGCAGGGGAAGCTCGCGCGCCGCCAGATCTGGTCGCGCGTCTTCGCGCAAAATCGGACCTGGTTGCGCCTCGGTCTTCCGGGCGTCGAGTCCGAATGGATGCGCCTCGCCGGAGCCTTAGCGCGCTAGCGCGAGCAGGCCTTCGACGCCGAGATGCCTTTCGATGTGATCGGCCAACGCATCGAGCGCGCTCTCGACCCGGGCGCCATACGGGTCCTCACCCGCGGGAATGTCGAGCCCTGCAAGGAATGCCTTGCGAAAGGCGTCCGACGTGAACAGGCCATGCAGATAGCTGCCTTGCACGCGCCCATCGCGCGAGATCGCGCCTTCGAGCTCGCCATTCAGCTTGGCGAATGGACGCGCACGATCAGCCCCGTCGGTACGGCCGATGTGGATTTCGTAAGCGTGGATCGGTTGATCGGTCGCCGCGTGCACAGCCGCGACCCGTGTCAGCGTCTTCTGCGGGCTCATCACCGTTTCCACATCCAACAGCCCGAGGCCCGGCGTGTCGCCCGCGGGTCCTTCGATGCCGTCGGGATCAGCAACGCTGCGTCCGAGCATCTGGTAGCCGCCGCAGAGGCCGAGCACATGGCCACCCCTGCGGTGATGCGCGAGCAGGTCGATGTCCCAGCCCTGCGCGCGCAGGAACGCGAGGTCGCCACGCGTGGACTTCGAGCCGGGGATGATGACGAGACGCACGTCGCCCGGTATCGCTTCGCCCGGACGCACCATCACGAGATCGACTGAAGGCTCGAGCTTCAGCGGATCGAGATCATCGAAATTGGCGATCCGCGACAATGCGAGGCAGGCGATCTTGCGCTGGCCCGGCTTGCGGGCATCGCTTAGGCCCAGCGCATCTTCGGCCGGCAACTCGCCGGCCCGTGCGAACCACGGCAGTACGCCAAAGCCGCGCCAGGCGGTCCTTTGCTCGATCAGTCTGTAGCCGTCATCGAACAGCGTGGGATCGCCGCGGAACTTGTTGATGACAAAGCCCTGGACCATCGCGGCATCATCAGGTTCGATGACCGTCTTGATGCCGACGAGCTGGGCGATGACGCCGCCACGGTCGATGTCGCCGACCAGCACCACGGGCACGCCGGCCTTGCGGGCAAAACCCATATTGGCGATGTCGGCCTTGCGCAGGTTCACCTCGGCCGGGCTGCCGGCGCCTTCGACCAGCACCAGATCGCTGCGCGCCTTCAACCGCTCAAAGCTCTCCAGCACCGCGTCCATCAGCTGTGGCTTCATCGCCGCATAGTCGCGCGCGCGCGCGGTTGCGATGCGCTTGCCATGCACGATGACTTGCGCGCCGACATCGGTCTCGGGTTTCAGCAGCACCGGGTTCATGTCCGTGTGCGGCTCGACGCCCGCGGCGAGCGCCTGCAGCGCCTGGGCGCGGCCGATCTCGCCGCCATCGACGGTGACGGCGGCATTGTTGGACATGTTCTGCGGCTTGAACGGGAGCACGCGCAAGCCGCGCCGCGTAAACGCACGCGCGAGGCCGGCGACGATGAGCGACTTGCCCACGTCCGAACCGGCCCCCTGGATCATCAGCGCGCGTGCCGTCACGTTCAGAACTCGACGCCGGCCTGCGCCTTGATGCCGGAGCGGAACGGATGCTTCACCAGCGTCATCTCGGTAACGAGGTCGGCGATCTCGATCAGCTCGTCCTTGGCGTTGCGCCCGGTGAGCACGACATGCGTCATCGGCGGCTTCGACGTCTTGAGGAAATCGACGATTTCGCCGATGTCGAGATAATCGTAGCGCAGCGCGATGTTGATCTCATCGAGCACGACCATGCGCAGATTGGAATCGAGAATCAGCTCCTTTGCCTTCTCCCAGCCGGCGCGCGCAGCCGCGATGTCGCGCGCGCGGTCCTGCGTCTCCCAGGTGAAGCCTTCGCCCATGGCGTGGAACTGGCACAGTTCGCCGAAATGGCCGGTGAGCAGGCGTCGTTCGCCGGTATCCCAGGCGCCCTTGATGAACTGCACGACCGCGCAGGGGAAGCCATGAGCGACGCAGCGCACGATCATGCCGAAGGCGGAGGACGACTTGCCCTTCCCGGCGCCGGTGTGGACGATGATGAGCCCCTTTTCGCCGCTCTTGGTCGCCATGATCCTGTCGCGGGCGACCTTGATCTTCGCCATTTTTGCGGCGTGCTTCGCCTCGTTCTTCGCGTCTGTCTTGGCGTGGGTCTTGGCGTCTGTCTTGGCGTGGGTCTTGGCGTCGGTTTCGTCGGCCGTTTGGCTATCCGGTTCAGGCGTCATCTGACAGGGTCCTTCGGCTTGACAAGAGGCGGCCGGGGGCAAATGGTGGCCCGGCGTTGGTTCCTGTCCTATGACAGGCGAAGAGGGAATGCGATAGGGTCCGAATCGGCAAGATTGGGTCCAAAATGCAGCCGCCCCCGCGACCGTGACCGGAGAGATGCCCAAAGCCACTGACCCCCAGGGGATCGGGAAGGCGGGGATCGAAGGGCAAAGCCCTGCTCCGCAAGCCGGGAGACCTGCCAGCGCGGACGATTTTTGGACCGGCGGACGGGGTGTTCCGCGACGGGGAAACGAGCCTTCGCAAGAACGGTTCGTGGGCCTCTTCGCCTCCGGCTGATACTTCTGGAAGAGGCGATGACCGTCACACTGCATGTCTGCATCACCTGTCGCGCCGGCCAGACGCTCGGCGAAGGCGAGGTTACGCCCGGCAAGCGTCTGCATGGCGCGATCCTCGAGGCCGGTGTTCCCGACGGCGTCAAACTGGTTCCCGTCGAATGCCTCTCTGCCTGTAGCCAGGGTTGCTCGGTCGCGCTCAGCGCGCCCGGCCGCTGGTCCTATGTGTATGGCCGGCTCTCGGATGCCAACGCGCAGGAGGTCGTTGCCGGCGCCGCCGCGTATGCCGCCGCGCCAGATGGCCTCGTGCCCTGGCGCAGCCGGCCTGAAATCTTCCGCAAGCAATCGCTTGCCCGCATTCCCCCTGTTGTCACGTTGCCGGAGGCCGCCGAATGAACTCGCTCGCAAAAGTCCCGGTGACCGTCGTCACCGGCTTTCTCGGCTCCGGCAAGACGACGTTGATCCAGCATCTGCTCGGAAATCCCGGAGGCAAGAAGCTCGCCGTGCTGGTCAACGAGTTCGGCAGCGAGGGGGTCGACGGCGAGATCCTGAAGTCCTGCGCCGACGAGAACTGTCCGGAAGAGAACATCGTCGAGCTCGCCAATGGCTGCATCTGCTGCACCGTTGCCGACGATTTCATTCCGACCATGGAGAAGTTGCTCGCTCGCCCCGTGAAGCCCGATCACATCCTGATCGAGACCTCGGGCCTGGCATTGCCGAAACCGCTGCTGAAGGCATTCGACTGGCCCGAGATCCGCTCGCGCATCACCGTGGACGGTGTGATCGCGCTCGCCGATGCCGAGGCTGTCGCCGCCGGCCGTTTTGCACCGGACCCGGATGCCGTCGAAGCGCAACGCGCGGCCGACGGGAATCTCGATCACGAGACGCCGCTGTCGGAGGTGTTCGAGGATCAGATCGCCTGCGCCGACATCGTGCTGCTCACCAAGGCCGATCTTGCGGGTGCTGCGGGCATTGAAGCCGCCAAGGCCGCGATCACCGCCGAGATGCCGCGCCGCGTGCCGATGCTGCCCATTACCGATGGTGCGATCGACGCACGCGTCATCCTTGGCCTTGGCGCCGCCGCCGAGAACGATCTCGCCGCGCGTCCCTCGCATCACGACGGCGAGGAGGAGCACGAGCACGACGATTTCGCCTCTCTCGTGATCGATCTCCCTGAGATTGCTGACGTCGATGCGTTGCTCGCATCGGTCCAGAAGCTGGCGCGCGAGCAGAACGTGCTGCGCGCCAAGGGCTATATCGCGGTCGCGGGCAAGCCGATGCGGCTGCTGCTGCAAGCGGTCGGCGAGCGCGTGCGCCACCAGTTCGACAGGCCCTGGGGCGCAGGTCTCAGGCAATCAAAGCTCGTCGTGATCGGCGAGCACGGCGATATCGACGAGGCTGCGATCAAGGCGGGATTGGGAGTCTGATGCACGTCGTCTTCCGCGAGAGCCGCGGTCTGGAGGAGACCGCGACGCCAAGGGACATCGGCCAGGACCCGGCCGATCTCGTGGTGCTCTCGTTCTCGGATTCCGACCTTGCCGCCTTTGCAGCGGGCTGGCGGCGTGGCCGTGACAGCCTGCCGTCGTTGCGGCTCGCCAATCTCGCGGAACTACGTCATCCGCTCTCGGTCGACACCTATATCGAGCGCACGCTGTCGCAGGCGCGTGGCATTCTGGTGCGCTTGATTGGAGGCGAGTCTTATTGGCCCTACGGGCTCGCGGCACTCCAGCAACTGGCAAAAGATCGCAATATCGTGCTCGCCGTGCTGCCGGCCGATGGCCGCGACGATATCAGGCTCGACGCTTATTCGACTTTGCCGGTCTCGACGCTGCGCCGGCTCAAGGTGCTGTGCGACACCGGCGGTCCCGTTGCGGCGCAGGCGGCGATTGCGCAGCTTGCGCTGGCCTCGGGTCTCTATGCCGGGCCCGTCGTCGGCGAAATGACCGTGCCAGAGATGGGCTTTTACGATTCCGCGCGAGGCGTGATCGCCGCCGTCCCGAGCGGGGGGAAGCCGTCCGCGCTGGTGACGTTCTATCGCTCTTACCTCACTGCCGCGGACACTGGGCCGATCGACGCGTTGATCGCTGCGCTGCGCGAGAAGGGGTTTGACGCCTATGGCGTGTTCGTCACCTCGCTGAAGGCCGCGGGCGTCGCTGACTGGCTGCGAGACCATCTCGCCAGGAATCCTCCTGCCGCGATCGTCAATGCGACGGCGTTCTCGGCGAGGGGCGACGACGGCACGACGCCGTTCGATGCCGCGCCGTGCCCCGTGTTCCAGGTCGCGCTCTCATCGGCGCAGCGCGAGGACTGGACGGAGTCGCTGCGCGGCCTGTCGCCCGGCGATCTCGCGATGCATGTGGTGCTGCCGGAGGTCGACGGCCGCCTGTTTGCGGGCGTGGCGAGTTTCAAATCGGCCGGGATGCGCGATCCCGATCTGCAGTTCTCGCATCTGGCTCATCGGCCGGATGAGGAGCGCGTGAGGGCCGTTGCGGCACGTGTTGCGGCCTGGCATCGCCTGGCCGAGAAGCCCGCTGCGGAGAAGCAGCTGGCGATCGTGCTCTCGAACTATCCGGGACGACCGCACCGGATCGCGCATGCGGTTGGTCTCGATGCGCTGGCCTCGGTGGAAGCCTTGGCGTCTGATCTTGCCGATGGTGGCTTCAACCTTTCGCCCGTCGGAGCGCTTGGCGAGACGCTGGTCAAGCAAAAATTGACGTGGAGCGTTGCCGACTATCGCGCGGCGCTTTCGCGCCTGCCGCAAGCCTTGCAGGACGATCTCGCGCGAGCCTGGGGCGCGCCGGAGAACGATCCGAGCTGCCGTGACGGCGGCTTCCACTTCGCTGCGATCCCGTGCGGCCGATCGATCATCGCAGTCCAGCCCGAGCGCGGCGATGCGGCTACGCGCGATTCCGACTATCACGATCTCGCCCGCACACCGCGCCATGCCTATGTCGCGTTCCATCTCTGGCTCCGCGGGCAGGGGATTGATGCCGTCGTCCATATGGGCGCGCATGGCACTCTGGAATGGCTGCCCGGGAAATCCGTGGCGCTGTCCTCACACTGCTGGCCGGAGGCGCTGGTCGGCGATCTGCCCGTCATCTATCCCTTTATCGTCAACGATCCCGGCGAGGCCGCGCAGGCCAAGCGGCGCATTGGTGCCATCACCATCGGCCATCTGCCGCCGCCGCTGGAACAATCTGCCGTGCCTGACGGCTTGCGCCGGCTCGAACGTCTGCTCGACGAATATTCGACCGCCGATGGTCTCGATCCCGCGCGTCGCCAGCGCCTGATCGCGGCGATCCGCGAGGAGGCGCGTGCGGCGGGTCTCGAAGACGATCTCGGCCTGGATGCTTCGGCCGCACCGGCTGAAGCCATCCCTCGCATCGACCGCTTCGTCTGTGATCTCAAGGAAAGCCAATTCGGCGACGGCCTGCATGTATTCGGCCGCGGCGCCTGCGGTGACGCCGAGCGGGATGCGCTGTGCGCGGCGCTTGCAGGCCAGCGCATCGCGTCGGGCCCGGCAGGCTCGCCGTATCGCGGGCGTCAGGACGTCATGCCGACGGGGCGCAATCTCTTCGCCGTCGATCCCCGCGCGGTGCCGACATCGTCGGCGCATGCGCAGGGGATCAAACTCGCCGAAGAGCTGCTGCGCCGTCACCTGCAGGATCACGGCGATTGGCCGAAGGGTCTGGTCGTCGATCTCTGGGGCTCGGCCACCATGCGCACCGCGGGCGAGGAATTCGCGATGGCGCTGCATCTCGCCGGTCTCGCGCCGCGCTGGGATCATGCCTCCGGACGCGTCACCGGCTACGACATCATCGCGCCGGCCGAGCTCGGCCGTCCCCGCATCGACGTCACGCTGCGCGTCTCGGGCCTGTTCCGCGACGTCTTCCCGGGCCTTGCCCAGATGTTCGAAGCCGCCACCGAGGCGCTCGCATCGCGCGAGGAGGGCGAGGCGAATCCCTATCGCCACCGCGCCTCCCGCGTGTTCGCGCCGCGTCCCGGACAATACGGCGTCGGCCTTTCGGCGATCCCCGATGCCTTCTCGCCCGAGACGCGCGATGCCGCCGGTGAAGCCTGGCTGTCGGCCTCGTCCTGGGCGTTTTCCGCCGATGGCGAGATCAAGCCGGATCGCGCGGGCATCGAGCAGCGGCTCGCGTCCGCCGATGCGTTCGTTCACCTCCAGGATCTGCCGGAGACCGATCTGCTGCTCGCCGCCGACTATGCCGCGCACGAGGCCGGCATCGCCGCGGCGGCGGCGCATCTCGGCGCAGCAGGGCCATCGCTCTATCACCTCGACACCACGCGCCCCTACGAGCCGCACGCGCGTACGCTGACGGAAGAAATCTCCCGCGTCGTGCGCGCCCGCGCTGCCAATCCGGCCTGGATCGCCGGCATGATGCGGCACGGTTTTCGCGGCGCGGCGGAGGTCACTGCGACGCTGGAGCACATGGCGGCCTTCGCCCATCTCGCCGGCGCCGTACCGCCGCATCTGTTCGATCTGTATTATGACGCGACGCTCGGCGATGCCGATGTCCGCGCCTTCATGGCGCGCGAAAACCCGTCGGCGCTCGCCGCGATGCAGACCTGCTTCACCCGCCTGCACGAGGCTTCGCTCTGGCGAACGCGCCGCAACTCGATCGCGGCCGCGCTGAAGGAGGCGTCATGAGCGTGGCGTCAGTGAAGGGCTGGTGCCCCGGCGCTATCAGGCCGATGCAATCGGGCGACGGGCTCGTGGTCCGCGTGCGCCCGTTCGGCGGTCGAGTCGACGCGGAACAGGCCGCCGGGCTCGCGCGTCTCGCCGAGCGCCATGGCAATGGTCTGATCGACGTGACCAGCCGAGCCAATCTCCAGATCCGAGGCGTCAGCGAGAGCAGCCATCGGCGGCTGCTTGATGGTCTCGCACAGCTGGCGCTGCTGGACCCTGACGCCGACACCGAATCCCGGCGCAATATCCTGGTCACCCCGTTCTGGCGCCGCGGCGACGAGACCCAGGCGCTTGTCGCGGAGCTCGAAGAGGCGCTGGCGGACTCTGCGCTCGCGTTGCCGACGAAATTCGGCTTCGCCATCGATGACGGCACCTCGCGCGTGCTCGCGGGCAATTCCGCCGATGTGCGGATCGAGCGCGACGCGGCAGGCGGTCTCATGGTGCGTGCCGATGGCGCAAGGTTCGGCCGCTGCGTCGCGCGCGGCGAAGCGGTGACCACCGCACTTGCTGTCGCTCGCTGGTTTATCGCCTCCGGCGGACGCGGGCGGATGGCAACGCATCTTGCCGCGGGCGCAAAACTGCCTGAGGCGCTACGTGGCGAGGCGGAGCCGGCGCCGATCATGGCAGCTGTGCGCCCCGGTCTCTATCCGCAAGGGGCGATGGTCGGGATCGCCTTCGGGCAGGTGCCGCATACGACGCTCGACCAGCTCTCCGGCTGCGGGCATGCGCTGCGGATGACGCCGTGGCGGATGGTCTTGAGCGAGGGCAAGCGGACGATGCCGTCAGCCTCGGGCCTCATCACCGAGGCTGACGATCCGGCGCTGCGCGTCATCGCCTGCAGCGGCGCGCCGCGCTGCCGCGAGGCCCATGCCGATACCCGCGCGCTGGCCGCGGCGCTCGCGCCTGATATCGGGGCAGCTGCCCAGCTGCATGTCTCCGGCTGCGCCAAGGGCTGCGCCCATTCCGGCGCGGCCGCGATCACGCTGGTGGCGACGGCGACCGGGTTCGATCTCGTGCGCGGCGGCTCGACCCGCGACGTGCCTATACTGCGTGGGCTCGACCGCGACGACATGATCAGCGATCCCTCCATCCTGATGCGGGGCCACTGATGCCGCATGCTTACGAGACGGACGGCGTTGCGATCTATCGGCAATCCTTTGCGACCATCAGGGCCGAGGCCGATCTGGGGCGCTTCACAGCCGACGAAGAACAGGTCGTGGTGCGCATGATCCACGCCGCCGGCATGGTTGGTCTCGAAGCGCATATCCGCTTCACGCCCGGCATGGCGACCGCGGCGCGCGCAGCCTTGCAGAAGGGCGCGCCGATCCTGTGCGATGCGCGCATGGTGTCCGAAGGCATTACGCGCGCGCGACTGCCCGCGGCCAACGCGGTGATCTGCACGCTCGGCGAGGAGGCCGTTCCTGCGCTGGCGCAGTCGATGCGCAACACGCGCTCGGCCGCGGCGCTGGAACTGTGGCGCCCGCATCTCGACGGCGCGATCGTCGCGATCGGCAATGCGCCGACGGCGTTGTTTCATCTGCTCAACATGCTCGAGGACCGCGACTGCCCGCGGCCAGCGGCCATCATCGGCTGCCCGGTCGGCTTCGTCGGCGCGGCCGAATCCAAGGCCGCGCTGATGGCCGATCCACCCGTGCCGGCGCTGACGGTCGAAGGCCGCCTCGGCGGCTCCGCGATCACGGTCGCTGCCGTGAACGCGCTGGCGAGCCGGAGCGAATAGAGATGGGACGCATCATCTGCTGCGGTCTCGGACCCGGTGATCCCGATCTGATGAGCGTGCGCGCCGATCGTACCGTGCGCGGCGCGAAGCACGTCGCCTATTTCCGCAAGAAGGGCAGGCCGGGCCAGGCGCGGCGCATCGTCGAGGGGATGCTGGCTGCCGACGTCACCGAATATCCCATGGAATATCCGGTGACCACGGAGATCGCCTTCGATGGCCCGGAGTATGTCCAGCTGCTATCAGGCTTCTACGATGAATGGGCCGAGCGCCTGGCGCGGCTCTCGCGCGCAGTCGACGTCATCGTGCTGTGCGAGGGCGATCCTTATTTCTACGGCTCCTTCATGCACCTGCACACGCGCCTGCAGGGCCGCGTCGAGATCGAGGTGATCGCCGGCATTCCCGGCATGGTCGGCTGCTGGAACGGCGTGGGACAGCCGATTGCGCTCGGCGACGACGTGACGACGGTGCTGATGGGCACGCTCGCCGAAGAGGAACTCGAGCGGCGCATGCGCGATTCCGATGCCCTCGTCATCATGAAGACCGGCCGCAATCTCGCGAAGGTGCGCCGCGCGCTTGCATCCGCGGGCCGGCTGGACGATGCCTGGCTGGTCGAGCGCGGCACCATGCCTGGCGAGCGCGTGGTGCGGCTTTCCGAGATCGATACCACTGAGTGTCCTTACTTCGCGATCGTGCTCGTGCACGGTAAGGGCCGGCATCCGGCCGCCGCCGAATGAGTGGCACGCTCACCATCGCGGGCCTCGGCCCTGGCAGTGACGCGCTGGTGACGCCGGAGGTCTCGGCCGCGCTTGCTACCGCGACCGACATCTTGGGCTATGCGCCTTACGTTTCGCGCGTGGCGCCGCGGCCCGGGCTCACCCTGCATCCGTCCGATAATCGTGCGGAACTTCAACGGGCCGCCGAGGCTCTGCGGCTCGCGGCCGATGGCGGCGAGGTGGTTGTCGTCTCCTCCGGCGACCCCGGCGTCTTCGCGATGGCCGCTGCCGTGTTCGAAGCGCTCGAACTGGCGCCGCAATATCAGGACCTGCCGATACGCGTGCTCCCGGGGATCACCGCGATGCTGGCGGCGGCGGCGCGCGCCGGCGCGCCACTCGGCCACGATTTCTGCGCGATCAACCTCTCCGACAATCTCAAACCATGGGCGGTGATCGAGAACCGGCTGCGGCTCGCCGCGGAAGCTGATTTTTCGATCGCGATGTACAATCCCCGCTCGGCGAGCCGGCCGGATGGATTTGGTCGCGCGCTCTTGGTGTTGAAGGAAGCCGGCTGTGGTGAGCGCCTTGCGATCTTCGCGCGCGCGATCAGCGCTGCCGACGAAAAAATCGTGACGGTTACGCTAAACGATGCGACGCCGGAGATGGCCGACATGCGCACGCTTGTCATCGTCGGCAATTCGCAGACGCGCCGCGTCGGTCGCTGGGTCTATGCGCCGAGGCAGGTCCGATGATCGAGCCATTGCATCACCTCGGCGACGCTCTCGACCCGCAGCCGCTCGGGCAATTGCGGCCGCGAGATCATGATCACGGGCAGGCCAAGCCTGCGCGCGGCGTCGATCTTGGCGCGGGCGCCGTCGCCGCCGGAGTTGCGGGCGACGATCCATGCGATGCCGCGCGTGCGCAGCATCTCCAGCTCGCCCTCGAGCGTGAACGGCCCGCGCGATACGATGACATCGGCGGCGAAGGGCAGGGGCGCCTCCGGCGGATCGACGAACCGCAGCGTGTAGGCATGCTGCGGCCTGGCGGCGAACGGGGCGATGTGCTGGCGGCCGATGGCGAGGAAGACGTTTGCCGGCGCTTCGGGCAGCGCAGCCGCCGCAGCATTGACATCGCTGGCCTCAATCCAGATGTCGCCGGGCGTCTTGCTCCAGGGCGCGCGCTCCAGCGCGATCAGCGGCGTGCCGGTCTCAGCGCACGCTTCGATGGCGTGACGGCTCATCTCGGCCGCGAAGGGATGCGTCGCGTCGATCACATGGGTGATGCGTTCGCGCTTGATGTAGCCGGCAAGCCCGCTCACGCCGCCAAAACCGCCGATGCGGGTCGGCAGCGGCTGATCCGCCGGGACCCGCGTGCGGCCACCATAGGAATACACGGCGTCAATGCCCACGCGCGCGATCTCCGCGGCGAGCACGTTCGCATCGGCAATTCCGCCCAGAATGAGGGCGCGAATCATGGCTGAGTCCTTGGCTGATCCCTGGCTGAGCATCATCGGTATCGGCGAAGATGGCCTTGCCGGGCTGCCGGACGCAAGCCGAAAGGCGCTCGCCAACGCGGAAACCGTGTTCGGCGGCGAGCGCCATCTTGCACTTGCAGACGTAGGAAGCCGCGGCCGCGCGTGGCCGGTGCCGTTCGATGCCGACATCGTGTTGAGCTGTCGCGGCCGGCCGACGGCGGTGCTCGCCTCCGGCGATCCCTTCTGGCACGGCGCCGGCGCGGGCCTCGCCGAGAAGCTCGGCAGCGACGAGTGGATCGCATATCCGGCGCCATCGACCTTCTCGCTCGCGGCCGCGCGGCTGGGCTGGCCGCTCGAGTCCGTCGTCTGTCTCGGGCTCCACGCCGCGCCGTTCGAGCGTCTGATCGCCCATCTGGCGCAAGATGCGCGGATCATTTGCCTTCTGCGCGACGGAAAGACGGTCGGCGAACTGGCGAAATGGCTGACGCAACGAGGATGGGGTGCCTCGCTCGTATGGACCCTCGAGGCGCTTGGCGGCCCGCGCGAATACATCGAGCGGCACCGCGCCGATCGCTTTGCCGAGGATATTGCCGGCAATCTCGTTGCGGTGGCGGTCCTGGCGATAGGCGGGCAGGGGATTCCCCGCAGCTCAGGTCTTCGAGACGATCTCTTTGTCCATGATGGCCAGATCACCAAACGGCCGGTACGCGCGCTCGCGCTCTCCGCGCTGGCGCCGCGCCCCGGCGAGCGCCTATGGGATATCGGCGCCGGCTCAGGCTCGATCTCGGTGGAGTGGGCGCTGTGCGGGGGGGCGGCGACTGCGATCGAGGCGCGCGAGGATCGCGTTGCGAACATCCGCAGCAATGCGGCGGCGTTCGGGCTGACGCACAGGATCACCATCATCACGGGAACGGCGCCCGAAGCACTTACCGCGTTGGAGGCACCCGATGCCATCTTCGTCGGCGGCGGCCTCGATCGCGCGATGTTCGATGCGATCTGGTCGCGTGTTTCACCGGGCGCGCGGCTCGTCGCGCATGCCGTGACGCTGGAGACCGAGGCGCTGCTCGGCGGATTGCACCGGCAGCATGGTGGCGAGTTGATGCGGGTCGAGATCGCGCATGCCGCTCCGCTCGGCCGTTACCGCTCGTGGGAGGCGGCACGGCCGTTGCTGCAGTGGAGTACGGTCCGATGAAAATCGCCGGGCTCGGATTCAAGAGAGATGTGACGCTGGCCTCGTTGCGCGAAGCGCTGCTGGCAGCCGGCGGTCCCGAAGGGCTCACCGCTGTGGCTACTGTCAGCGAGAAGGCCGATGCGGAGGCGTTGATACTGCTTGCGCTGGAATGCGGCGTGCCGATCAAGGCGGTACCGGCCGACATATTGGCTCGTATCGACACGCCGACGCAATCGAAGCTCGTCACCGAAAAATTTGGTACGGGATCCGTCGCCGAGGCAGCGGCGCTCGCTGCCGCCGGCCCGCACGCGCGATTGATCGGGACACGCGCGATCTCGCAGGATCGCACCGCGACGGCTGCGATCGCGGAAGGAGACGGCCCATGACGGTGCATTTCATCGGCGCCGGACCGGGCGCTCCGGACTTACTGACGCTGCGTGGCCGGGACTTGATCGCGGCCTGTCCGGTTTGTCTCTATGCGGGATCGCTGGTGCCCGAAGGCGTGTTGGCGCATTGCCCGCCAGGTGCGCGCATCGTCAACACGGCGCCGCTGTCGCTCGACGATATCATCGCCGAGATCGGCGCGGCGCACGCGCAGGGCAGGGACGTCGCGCGGCTGCATTCGGGCGATCTCTCGATCTGGTCGGCGATGGGCGAGCAGCTTCGCCGGCTGCGCGCGCTCGGCATTCCCGTCACGATCACGCCGGGCGTGCCGTCGTTCTCCGCGGCCGCCGCCGCCCTCGAAGCCGAGCTGACCTTGCCTGGGCTCGCGCAGTCGGTCGTGCTGACCCGCACGCCGGGCCGCGCCAGTGCGATGCCAGAGGGCGAGAAGCTTGCCGCGTTCGCCGCAACGGGCGCGGTGCTCGCGATTCATTTGTCGATCCATCTGCTCGACCAGGTCGTCGCCGAGCTCACGCCGCACTACGGTGCCGGCTGTCCAGTCGCCATCATCTGGCGCGCGAGCTGGCCGGACCAGCGCATCGTCCGCGCGACGCTGGCAACGCTCGATGCCGCCGTCGGTACGGAGATGGAGCGCACCGCCTTGATCCTGGTCGGCAAGACGCTTGGCGCTGCGGAGTTTGACGAGAGCCGGCTCTACGCCGCCGACTACGATCGGCGCTATCGCCCGATCGGTGCCGAGCCGCGCTTCCCGGAGGCATCGTGATGGCGGCGGGCCTCGTCATATCCGCGCCAGCGTCCGGCGTCGGCAAGACCACGCTGACGCTCGCGCTGGCGCGCGCCTGGCGCAATCGCGGATTGAAGGTGCAGTGCTTCAAGAGCGGCCCCGACTATATCGATCCCGCCTTCCATGCCGCGGCCACGGGCCGTGCCTCCGTCAACGTCGACAGCTGGGCGATGGACCGCGCGACCATCGCGCATCTCGTCAGCCGCGGCAGCGATGCGGACATCGTGCTCGCCGAGGGCTCGATGGGCCTGTTCGACGGCGTTGCCGTGCGCGGTGTTTCCGGCACCGGCGCCACCGCTGACATCGCGGAGATGCTGGGCTGGCCGGTGGTTTTGGTGATCGATCCCTCGGGACAGGCGCAGACGGCGGCGGCGATCGCGGCGGGCCTGCGCGATTACCGCGCCGGTCTGCGCCTTGCCGGCGTCGTGCTCAATCGTGTGGCGAGCCCGCGCCATGAAGAGCTCGTGCGGCGCGCGCTCAACGACGTCGGCATCGCCGTCTTCGGCGCACTGCCGCGCCATGCCGAGATCAGCCTGCCGAAACGGCATCTCGGCCTGGTGCAGGCCGAGGAGCAGGCGGAGATCGGCAAGCTGATCGACGAGGCCGCGCGCTTCGTCGCCGAGCATGTCGATCTCGATGCGGTGCTGCGCTCGGCTGCCGACCGGTCGGTGCGATCAGCCAGCGATGGTCTGAACGTGACGCCGCCCGGCCAGCGCATCGCGCTTGCCCGCGATGCCGCATTCTCCTTCGTCTACCCGCACATGCTGGAAGCCTGGCGCGCGGCCGGCGCGGAGATCTCGACATTCTCGCCGCTCGCCGATGAAGCGCCGGATGCGGGCGCGGATGTCTGCTGGCTGCCCGGCGGCTATCCCGAGCTTCATGCCGGCAAGATCTCCGCCAATGCGCGCTTCCACAACGGCCTACGTGCCTTCGCCGAGACACGGCCGGTGCACGGCGAATGCGGGGGGTATATGGTGCTGGGCACCGCTTTGACCGATGCCGAAGGTATCCGTCATGAGATGACGGGTCTGCTCGGACTGGAGACGAGCTTTGCCAAGCGCCGCATGCATCTGGGCTATCGTCTCGCCACGCTCTCAGCGCCGATGCCGGGGCATCAGGCCGGTGCGCGGCTGCGCGGGCATGAATTCCACTATTCGACGATCCTCGCCCAGCCTGATACGCCGCTGGCGGTGGTGCACGACGCAGCCGGTGCGGTCATCGCCGAGACCGGCTCGCGGCGTGGCCACGCCACCGGCACGTTCTTCCATCTGATCGCGGAGGACCGGTGAGCGGCTTTGTCTCCTTCGTCTCCGCCGGCCCCGGCGATCCCGAGCTTCTCACGGTCAAGGGCGCCGCGCGGCTGCGCGAGGCCGACGTCGTGCTCTATGACGATCTCGCCTCCGGCGCGATCCTCGACCTGGCGCGGCCCGGCGCCAATCTCTTCGCGGTCGGCAAACGTGCAGGGCGGCCTTCGACCAAGCAGCACCACGTCAATCGGCTGCTGGTCGATTATGCCGCCACCGGCGTCCGCGTCGTGCGGTTGAAGTCGGGCGATGCCGGCATCTTTGGCCGGCTCGAGGAGGAGCTGGAGACGCTGCGCGAGGCGGGCATCGGCTACGAGATCATTCCCGGCGTCACTTCGGCCTGCGTGGCCGCCGCGCAAGCCGGCATTCCCCTGACGCGTCGCCATACCTCGCGCCGGGTGCAGTTCGTGACCGGGGCCGATGTCACCGGCGAGCTGCCGCCGAATCTAAATTGGGCGGCGCTGGCCGATCCGGATGCAACGACGGTGGTCTATATGGGCCGACGCACCTTTCCGGCGCTGGTCTCGAAATTGATCGAGCACGGTCTGTCACCTGCCACTCCGGCACTGTTCGCGGAATCGCTTGGCCGCGCCGACCAGCTGATAGTGCGCACCACGATCGCCGAACTGGCCGCGCAGCTGGCGCGCGGCGGCGCGGCGTCCACGGCGGCCGTCATCATGTTCGGCGCGCTGGCGGGGGGCGGATCATCATGATGACCCTCTCGCTGATCGGCATCGGTTGCGGCGATCCCGCGCAGCTCACGCGCGCGGCTGTTCACGCCATCAATGCTGCCGATCTTGTCCTGATCCCGCGCAAGGGCACCGCGAAGTCTGATCTCGCTGATCTCAGGCGAACGATTTGCGCGGACGTGCTCACCACTGCCACCACGCGCATTGCGGAATTCGAGCTTCCCGTGCGCGACGCGCTCGAAGCCGACTATCGCAAGGGCGTTGACGATTGGCACGATGCGGTCGCCGCCACGTGGTCGCGGACGATAGCCGATCATCTCGGCGGTGACGGCAAGGTCGCGCTGCTGATCTGGGGTGATCCGTCCCTCTACGATTCCTCGCTGCGTATTGCGCGGCGGCTCGCTCCCCAGCCGACCATTGAGGTCGTGCCGGGTATCACCTCGATCCAGGCGCTTTGCGCGGCGCATGCGCTGCCGCTCAATGACATCGGTGAGCCCTTTCTGGTCACGACGGGACGGCGCCTGCGCGAAGGCGGCTGGCCTGAAGGCGTCGATACGGTCGTTGTGATGCTCGACGGCGGCACCGCGTTCCAGTCGCTCGATCCTGACAGAATTCAAATCTGGTGGGGTGCCTATCTCGGCATGGCCGATCAGATCATCATGTCCGGCGCGCTGGCCGATATTGGTCCGCGCATCGTGGCGGCGCGGCAGGATGCGCGCGAGCGGCACGGCTGGATCATGGACTGTTATATTCTCAAACGCAGGCCATAAGCGAGGCAGCATGCTCCCTGAATGGATCACTCAAAACTGCCCTGAGCCATCAGCTGTTCATCGCGATGCGGCGATCGCGCGGCAGGCGCAACTGACAAAGCCGACGGGCGCGCTCGGCCGACTCGAGCAGCTCGCGATCGAGCTTGGCGGTCTGCAAGCGACCGAACGCCCCCGCGCGGCACGCGTGCCGATCATCATCTTCGCCGGCGATCACGGCATTGTCGCCCAGGGCGTGTCGGCCTATCCGCAGGCCGTCACCATTGCGATGATGGCGAATTTTGCCTCGGGCGGCGCTGCGATCTCCGTGCTGGCACGCGAGCTCGGCTCGACGCTTGAAGTTGTTGACGCGGGAACGCTGGCGCAAGAGCCGATGCCAGATATCGTCACGGACAAGCCGCGCCACGGCACGCGGGATTTCAGCATTGAGCCTGCGCTGACGCTCGCCGAGCTGGCATTCGCCTTCGAGGCCGGTCAGCGCGCAGTCACGCGAGCGAAGGCCAATCGACCCGATCTCCTGATCTTCGGCGAGATGGGTATCGGCAACACCACGACGTCTGCGGCGATCGCCGCAGGCCTGCTCGGCATCAGCGCCGAAGAGATCGCAGGCCACGGCACCGGCGTCGATGCGGCGGGGCGCGTGCACAAGGCGCGCGTGATCGATGCCGCGATCGCGCGTCATGGCGTGGCCGGCGCGGCGCCCGAAAAAATCCTGTGCGCCGTGGGCGGTCTCGAGATCGCGGCCATATCCGGGGCCATCATCGCGGCCGCGCAAGCGCGAATTCCCGTGCTGATCGACGGGTTCATCGTCTCGGTAGCGGCGCTCGCGGCGGTGCGGCTGAACCCGTCGTGCCAGCCGTTCCTGCTGCCGTCACACCAGTCGGCGGAACAGGGGCATCGGCTGGTGCTGCGGGCGCTGAACGTGCAGCCGCTGATCAGCCTCGATCTCCGGCTCGGCGAGGGGTCGGGCGCCGCGATCGCCCTGCCGCTGGTGCGTTCGGCCTGCGCGCTGCACAATGACATGGCGACGTTCGCGCAGGCCAATGTGCCGGACAGAGCTAGCTGACTTGCTGATTGACTGACACAACCCGCCATCCGGTCGCGAGCCGGTCGATCCGGGTCAGTGACAGCGGATCGATCACGAAGCGCAAGGCTGCTTGCGGCGAGAGATCGAGGGCGATGCAGAGGGCGGCGCGGATGGTGCCGGAATGCACGACGAGCGTTGCGGGGCCGGCACCTATCGGCGCAAGCCCGAGCCGGACGCGCGCGACCTGATCCTCAAAACTCTCTCCACCTGGTGGCCGTCGGCGTGCCGGATCACTCCAGAACTGCGCATAGGTTTCGCCCCCGCTGGCTGCGAGCTCGTCATGCCGGCGGCCGGTCCAGCCGCCAAAATCCTGCTCGCCGAATTCGGGCATCAGTTCAGGCTCAAGCCCCAGCGCCCGCGCCGTCTCGACCGTGCGGCGCGCCGGGCTGGCATAGCTCGCCGCCTTCGGCGGCAGAAGACGGCGCAGCGCCTCGAGCTGCGCGCGATCGTCGAGATCGGCCGGAGCGTCGGCCGCATGGATGGTCCCCGCGACACCGTCGACGCGGGCATGGCGTATCAGCCAAAGGAAGGTCTCGCCTTCCATGCAGATCTCCCAGGGAAGCTCGCCGCCGCGGCAATATCGCCGCATCCGGCACATTGACTCTGTCTTCGCCGTAATCCTAGATGGCGGTGACGGTTTCCCCGAAAGGGGATGAAAAGGGAATGCGGTGCGGGGACGTTGTCCCCAATGCCGCAGCTGCCCCCGCAACTGTAAGCGGTGAATCCTTCGTCGAAAAGCCACTGGGTCCTCGGTCCCGGGAAGGCGACGAAGCGGTCACGACCCGCGAGCCAGGAGACCTGCCGTCAGCCGTGGTCACACGCGAAGATGTCGGTCGGGGAGTACAGACATTCGGCTTCATCGGAAGGCTGACAGCCTGATGGTGGGACCTTGGTTCGCGGTGACGTGCCACTGACGTCACACCGAGGTCCAGGACCGTGTCTTCCATCCGTATTGTACGACCACGCCGCTTTCTGCTGGCGTCCGCCGCTCTCACATCTTTCGCTACCATCGACATGACGGCTGCCCTGGCGCAGCAGGCCCGCGAGCCCCTGCCGCCCGTGGAGGTGTCGCCGCCGCAATCGCGCAAGCAGGCCAAACCCAATGGCCAAAGTGCAGAGAGCGCGCGCCGTAGGGCCGTGCGGCGACCCTCGACCGCGTCGACCGCGTCCAAGCCGGTCGTGCCGAATTCCGCAGCGCCAACGCCACTCAACAGCAACGCGGTCGCGGAGAGCGCTTCGCGCCTCGGCCTGACGGTGCGCGAGACGCCGGCAACCGTCGAGGTCATCCGCGCCGAGACCATCCGCGAGCAGGGCTACCGCACCGTCTCCGACGTCGCGCAAGGCGCGGTCGGGGTCACTGCCGGAGACAATCCGGCCGAGCCGTCCGCGTTCTCGATGCGCGGCTTCACCAACAGCCAGATCAACACGCTCTACAACGGCATCAAGATCGGTCCGCAGAACATGACCTCGCGGATCATGGACACGGCCAATCTCGAAGCCGTGGAAATCCTCAAAGGTCCGGCCTCGCTGATGTCGGGCGAGGGCGCCGCAGGCGGCGCCATCAATTTCGTGAGCAAGCAGCCGCGCACGGGGCAGATCCAGAACGAAGCAGACTTTTCGTTCGATTCCTTGAATTCCTTCCGTACGCATTACGGTTCCGGGGGTAGCACCAACGTGCAGGGTCTGGACTACCGTTTCGACGTCAGCCGGTCCTCGCTCAACGGCTTTGCCGACGACACCAATACCAAGACACTCGACGTCTCCGGCCAGCTCAATGACCGCATCTCCGACACCCTCAAGGTCTGGGGGGCGATCGAGTATCGCGAGGACCGTTCCAAAGCCTATTGGGGCGCGCCGCTGGTGTCGGCGACCTTCAGCGGTTCGCACGCGACGAGCGGCATCGTCTCCGGCAGCTATTTCAACAGAACCGACCTTGGGGCCGTCACGATCGATGACCGTACCTTCAATACGAACTACAATGTCCTCGACGATAGAAACGTTGCGCAGGAAGTGTGGCTGCGCGGCGGTTTCGAGCTGAAGCTGGCGCCCGACCTGACGCTGAAGAGCCAAGCCTACGGCTATGACGCCGAGCGCAGCTGGTTCAACAACGAGATCGAGGCGTTCAATTCCACAAACAACCAGGTCTATCGCGAGCGCTTCTATGTCGCGCACAGCCAGCGCCTCGTCGGCAACATCACTGATCTGGTCTGGGACGCCAACATCGCGGGTTTCGACAACCGCATGGTCACGACGCTGTCGTCGAGCTACCTCGACTTCGTCCGGCCGGGCGCGGCAAACTTCCCGAACGATTTTGTCTCGCTGGTCGATCCCGACCGCGGCCTCTACGGCTTACTCACGACGCAGCAGCAGACAGCGCGGATCGACAACGAGGCGCTGTCGTTCGAGGACCGGCTGAAGCTGACGCGGACCTTCTCGCTCATCGGCGGCCTGCGCGTCGAGCATATCGGGCTCGATCGCAACTCGACCGACGTCAACGGCCTGGAGAAGGCGAGCTTCCCGTTCACAAAGGACTGGGCGCCCGTCACCGGTCGCATCGGCTACACCTGGGAAGCCGTTCCCGGCCTGACCTTTTTCAGCCAGTACGCCACCGGTGCCGACATCTCGGCCAACAACATCTTCTTGCTCACGCCGACCCAGAATCTGGATCTGACCACCGCGCGCACCTACGAGACCGGTGTCAAGCACGTGTTTTGGGACAACAGGGCGGAGTGGTCGTTCTCGGCCTACGACATCCTGCGCAAGAATGTCTATGCGGCGGCCGGCGGCATGACGCTCAACATCGCGGGGCGGCAGGAGTCCAAGGGCGTCGAGCTCGCCGGATCGATCCGCCCAATCGAGCCTTTGCATCTCTGGGGCAACGTCGCCTATGTCGATGCGCGCTATGCCGATTATGATTTTGCCGGCGGCTCGTTCTCCGGCAACACGCCGCCGAATGTGCCGCGCGTCGTCGCCAATGCGGGCGCATCCTGGCGCTTCGCGACGCCGTGGCCCGTGGAGCTCGGCATCGTCGGCCGCCATGTCGGCGACCGCTACAACAGCGATGCCAACGCCGTGACCATGAATGCCTACACGGTCGGCGATCTCTACGCCTTCGTCGACGTCCCCAAGACGGTCTTCTCTGCCGTCGACCAGGCTCGCCTGGCCTTCCGAATCCGCAACTTCACCGACAGGCGCTATGCGATCTGGGGTGACCCGTTCTATCCCGACCAGGTCCTGCTGGGCGCGCCGCGAACCTACGAAATCTCCGCGGCTTTCAAATGGTAGGGCGCTGACCGCATGATGGGCGCGATCGTGCTCTTGCACCGCTGGCTCGGGATCGCATTCTGCCTCCTGTTCGCGATGTGGTTCGCGAGCGGGATCGTGATGCACTTCGTTCCGTTTCCGTCGCTGACGGAAGCGGAGCGGTTTGCAGGCCTGGCGCCGGTCGAGCGCACAGGGCCGATCATGGCGGTTGCCGACGCGGTGGCCGCCAGCGGGATCGCCGAGGCCACGCGCGTTCGCCTGATCCAGCGCAGCGACGGGCCGGTCTATGTCGTATCAGGGCCGTCGCATCTGCGCGCAGTCCGCGCATCCGATGGGGCCGATGCATCGGTGGAATCTGCGGACCTCGCGCTCGCTATCGCCAGGGATCACGCCCGCAGCCGCGGCCTCGATGCTGTTCACGCCGTGGTTGTCGCACGCGCCGATTACGATCAATGGAGCGTGCCGAACGGCCTTGACCGGCACCGGCCTCTGTTCCGCATCACGCTCGGCGATGCTGCCGGAACCGAAGTGTATGTCTCCTCACGCGCGGGCGAGGTCGTGCTGGATACGACGCGCCGCGAGCGTGGCTGGAATCTTGTCGGCAGCGTGCTGCACTGGATCTATCCCACGGTGCTTCGCAGCAACTGGGCGCTGTGGGACCAGATGGTCTCGTCGATGTCGCTGATGGCCCTGATCGCGGCGATGTCCGGGGCGGTACTCGGAATTCTCAGGATCCGAATTCACAGGGACAGAACTCACGGGCGCCTGATCCCTTCGCCTTATCGCGGATGGCACGCCCTGCATCACGTCGTCGGTCTCCTATCGACCGTTTTCCTGTTGACCTGGATCTTCAGCGGCTGGCTCTCGATGGATCACGGCCGGCTGTTCTCGCGTGGGCACTTGACCGCAGCCGAAGTCGGCCTGGCGAACGCCGGGCCGGACTGGCGCGCGGCTCCAACGCTTGATCGGCAGCCGCTGTCGACTCCAGCCCGTGAAGTCGAATGGTTTGCTTTCAATGGCAGCGTCTATCGGCGCGACCGGATCGGACTTGGCAGGCAGAGCTTGATCAAACCGGGCGAGCCGGCCCGCTATCGGCAGACGGCGTTCCTGGATGGGCGGGACGTTCTCAACCTGACGGAGCGCCTGGCGGCAGGCTGCGGCGTGCCCTCCATTCTTGCCGACAACGACGACTATCCCGCTCGGTCCGCCGTCCCCGGAGCCCCGGTCTACCGTTCCCGCTGTGGCGGTCTCTGGTTCGACATTGACGGCGCCGACGGCAGTATCCTGCAACGGCTCGATGCCTCGCGACGGGCCTATCGCTGGGCCTACGGCGCGCTCCATACGTTCGACTTTCCCATTCTGATGGCGCATCCGCGCGTCCGCGATGTCCTGATCGTCGGGCTCTGCGCGCTCGGGCTGCTGTTCTCCGTCACTGGCATCGTGATCGGCTGGCGGCGCCTGCGCCTGTCGATCTGAGCCGCCCCTTGCGCATAGCTTCCGCGCTCGGCTGCGGAGTCATTGATCCCTTTCCGCCGGCCGCCTTTCAGTGTAGCTCTGCGCCCACCTAAGCGGCAGCCGTCAGTCGGGCCGCCGCAATCATGCAGGAGAGCCATGTACCCGAAAGTTCAGATGTTCATCGCCGGCGAGTGGACCGACGGCACTTCCGGCAAGTCGGAGGACGTCCTCAATCCCGCAACCGGACAGCCGATCGGCAAGACCCCGCACGCCTCGCGGGCGGACCTCGATCGCGCCCTGGAAGCCGCCAGGTCCGGCTTCGATATCTGGCGCAAGACCTCGCCTTTCGACCGCTACAAGCTGATGCGCAAGGCTGCGGACATCATCCGTTCGCGCGCCGCCGACATCGCGCCCGTCATGACCATGGAACAGGGCAAGCCGGTCGTGGAAGCGCAGGGCGAGACCATGCTGGCCGGCGACCTCATCGACTGGTTCTCCGAGGAAGCCCGCCGCGCCTATGGCCGCATCGTGCCGCCGCGGATGGGCAACGTCTCCCAGCTCGTGACCAAGGAGCCGGTCGGTCCGGTCGCCGCGTTCACGCCCTGGAATTTCCCGATCAACCAGGCGGTCCGCAAAATCTCGGCTGCTCTCGCCGCCGGCTGCTCGATCATCGTCAAGGGCCCGGAAGAAACGCCCGCCAGCTGCATGGAGCTGGTGCGCGCCTATGCCGATGCCGGCATTCCCCCCGGCGTCGTCCAGCTGGTGTTCGGCGTGCCCTCGGAAGTCTCGGAATATCTCATTCCGCATCCGATCATCCGCAAGATCAGCTTCACGGGCTCGACCGCGGTCGGCAAGCATCTGGCCGCGCTCGCGGGCCTGCACATGAAGCGTGTCACCATGGAACTCGGCGGCCATGCGCCGGCGATCGTGTTCGCGGACGCTGATCTCGACAACGCGGCGAAAATCCTGTCGACCAACAAGTTCCGCAACGCCGGCCAGGTCTGCGTTTCGCCGACGCGCTTCCTCGTGCACGAAAGCGTCTACCAACCCTTCGTCGACAAGTTCGTCGCCGCGGCCAGGGGCCTCAAGGTCGGCAACGGCCTCGACAAGGACACGCGAATGGGGCCGCTGGCCAATCCGCGCCGTGTCGATGCCATGGAAGGTCTGGTCTCCGACGCGGTTCAGCATGGTGCCAAGATCCAGGCCGGCGGCAAGCGTATCGGCAATGAAGGCTTCTTTTTCGAGCCGACCGTCATCACCGACGTGCCGCGCGAGGCCCGTATCATGAACGAGGAGCCCTTCGGACCTCTTGCCCCGATTACATCCTTCCGCAGCTATGACGAAGTCGTGGCCGAGGCGAACCGTCTGCCTTATGGCCTGGCGGCCTATGCCTACACCACCTCGACCAAGACGATGCAGGCGATCGGCGCCGACATCGAGAGCGGCATGGTCTCGATCAACCATCATGGCCTCGCGCTGCCCGAGGTGCCGTTCGGCGGCATCAAGGATTCCGGCTACGGATCGGAAGGCGGCCTCGAGGCGATCGAAGGTTATCTCAACACCAAGTTCGTGACCCAGGCGAGCGCGTAAAGCCCGCACCACGTTCATTGCAAGGCGCGTCACGGCATGCCGTGGCGCGCTTTGTTATGTCGCGGTCACGGCACGTGCGGACAGGGTGACGAGGCACATCATCGCGGCCAGCATCCAGAACGCCATTGGCAGGCCCACGGCGTGGGCGACAAAGCCGATGCCGGCAGGACCAACCAGAACACCAGCATAGCCGGCGGTCGTGATCGACGCCACCGCAAGCCCCGTAGGCATTGCGGTCTGCCTGGCGGCGCGCCGGAACAGCACCGGCACGAGATTCGAGGCGCCGAGACCGATGAGCAGAAAGCCGGCGATGGCGATCGCCGCGCCCGGTGCCAGCAGCAGCACCGCAAGGCCCGCGACCGCGAGCAGGCTTCCACCGACCAGCGTTGCACGGTCGCCGACACGCGCGACGACGACGTCGCCACCAAGCCGGCCTGATGTCATCGCGATCGAGAACACGATGTAGCCGATGCCGCCTTGCGCCGCGCTGACGAGGCCCTCGCCGATGACGAGCAGCGCGCCCCAGTCGAGCATCGCGCCTTCGATCAGGAAGGTGATGGCCGCCAGCAGCGCCAGCAGCAGCACGATGCCATGCGGCAGCACGAACAAAGGTCCGTCCGGCGCTTGTGACGAGCGTCGCAGCAGGCGCGGCCAGGCGAGCGCCATCGCGATCAGCATCAGGACGGAGCACATTAAAGTGCATGCGAGCGGGCCAAAATGGAACGACAGCAGCGCCGTCATCACCGCCGAGCCGGCAAACCCGCCGATGCTGAAGAGGGCGTGAAAGCCCGACATCAACGGTACCCCTGCCGCACGCTCGACCTCGACGGCATGGATGTTCATGGCGACATCGATGGAGCCGAGCGCCGCTCCGAATGCGAGCAGGGCAAGCGCCAATGTCACGGGCGTGCCGGCGACGACCAGAAGGGGCAAGACCAAAGCGAGGCCGATCCCGCCCGCGATGACGATCGGCTTGGTGCCGTGACGGGCGCTCAAGAGGCCGGTGGCGAGCATCGCGACGACCGAGCCGATGCCGAGGCTGAGCAGCAGCAGCCCGAGGAGGGCGTCACCGACGGCGAGCCGCTCCTTCGCGAACGGCACCAGCGGCGCCCAGCATGCGAGGCCGAAGCCGGCGACCAGGAACGAGAGGCGCGTTGCGAGCCGCGTCGCCGGCCGGTCGGCTGATGTCATCAACGAAACTCCGGGAGGGAAACGCGCGCGATTGCGGCGCAAGCGGGTGCTTAGATCATCAACCAAGAACGAACGCCAGAGTTCCGCCCGTGGCACGCGTTGACGAATTGTATCGTTGCATGTCAGCCATAATCCCTTCCGGTCCCGTCCGGGTGGCGGGCGTGCGGGGCGGGCAGCTTGGCGCGTTAGGAGTTGTGAGGAGTTGCAAGCATCCTCTAAAAAGGAGCACAACTTGTGACTTGCTCTGGGCCGCGACGCCGGCGCTATCTTCCAGGGCGCGGACGCCATCGGGCGACCGAACAAGCAAGGAGAACGACATGATCCGCAAGGCAAAAGCAGTTTGGCAGGGCACTGGCCGCGATGGCACCGGCCATCTGTCGAGTGAATCCGGCGTGCTCGCCGAGACGCCATATTCGTTCAAGACGCGCTTTGAGAACGAGAAGGGCACCAATCCCGAGGAATTGATCGCAGCAGCGCATGCCGGCTGCTTTACGATGGCGCTGGCCTTCGGTCTTCAACTCGCGGGCTTCACGCCGACCGAGCTATCCACCGAGGCCGCGGTCACTCTCGATCCCGAAGGAAAGGGATTCAAGATCAGCAAGTCGGCGCTGACCTTGCGCGCCAAGGTGCCGAACCTCGACGACGCCGGTTTCGCTCGCATTGCCGGCGAAGCCGAGAAGAACTGTCCGGTGTCGAAAGTGCTGAACGCCACAATCACGCTCGATGCCAAGCTGATCTGAGCGAACCCTGCGAACCGTTACCAGGACTTATTGCTCAGGACTTGCCAGCGTCGACCCGATGAAGGCAAAGTCCTGGGCGATACGCGGAGCAAAAGGAACCCATCACATGACGACAGAACGCGCAGTTTTGGCCGGAGGCTGCTTCTGGGGCATGCAGGATCTCATCCGCAAACAGACCGGCGTTGTCTCGACGCGCGTCGGCTATACCGGCGGCCGGGTGAAGAACGCCACCTATCGCAATCATGAAGGTCATGCCGAAGCGATCGAGATCATGTTCGATCCGGCGAAGACCAGCTTCCGGACCATGCTGGAATTCTTCTTCCAGATCCACGATCCCACCACGATCAACCGTCAGGGCAATGATCTCGGGACGAGCTACCGCTCCGCGATCTTCTACACGTCGGACGAGCAGAAGCGCACCGCCGAAGATACCATTGCCGATGTCGACGCGTCGGGTCTATGGCCCGGCAAGGTGGTGACGGAAGTCGCGCCAGCCGGCGAGTTCTGGGAGGCCGAACCCGAGCATCAGGATTATCTCGAGCGCTATCCCGACGGATACACCTGTCATTTCATCCGGCCCGACTGGAAGCTGCCGCGACGCGCGACCGTTGCGGGAGGCTAGGGACCAGCCGGACGTCGGAGTTCGACGATTCTGAAGACGAGGGAGGGACGCAATATGCTCAAAGGCATCAATCCGCTGCTCAATGCCGACGTGCTCTACGCCTTGCGCGCGATGGGGCATGGCGATCGCCTGGTGGTATGCGATACCAATTTTCCCGCTGACTCGATCGCGCGCCAGACCGTGTTCGGCGAATTGCTTCGTATCGACAATGTCAGCACTGCGAAGGCCATCGAGGCCATTCTTTCGGTGATGCCGCTCGATACGTTCGTCGAGGATGCCGCGATTCGAATGGAAATCGTCGGCCAGCCTCAGGAGGTGCCGCCGGTGCAACGCGAGGTGCAGTCCGCGATCGACCGCGCCGAGGGACGCTCCTGGCCGCTGGTCGGGGTCGAGCGCCATGCCTTCTATGAGAAGGCCAAAGCGGCGTATTGCGTGATCGCCACCGGTGAGCGCCGCTTCTACGGCTGCTTCCTGTTCTCCAAGGGTGTCATCGCGCCGGACGCAGAGTGACCTTCATCTCGCGGATCGGCGAACTTAAACCAGGGCCGCAGCGCCGGGTGTTCGCTCGGTCGTTTCCGCGTAGTTGCGATCGACGACCCGCAGCGTCTGCAGCACCATGCCGTCGACGATCGCCGCCGACTTGCTTGGACGGACATATATCGCGGTGGATTTGAGCAGCCACGGCAACACCGCCTCCTTGAGCCGCTCTTCGTAGGCGCTGCGCATCATGTCGAAGGCCTGCAAGCCGGGACCGGCCAGGACGACGTGATGCGGTCGCAGCACCGATATCGTTGCGGCGACGGCCTCGGCGAGCGCGTTGCCGGCCTGCCGGAATAACTGCTCGAGGTGGGGATCGCCGTTCCGTGCCCTGTCTCGCAGCAGGGCCATCTGTGCCTCCGATGGCTGTTGCGAGATCGCGGGGGGCAGGTCGATAAAGGTACGAGCGTCACGGTAGAGCGCGTAGTCGGCGAGATGAGCCTCGATGCAGCCCCGCTGACCGCACCGGCATTGCGGCCCGTTCGGCGCCAATTTGACATGGCCGATCTCGCTGCTGGCGCCGACGCCCCAACGTGCTTCACCGTCGACGACCACGCCCATCCCGACGCCGTGGCCGACCATGATCGTTGCCGCCACGCCCTCCGCCAGTATCGGTTCGACCGCCGCGAGAGCCAGCGCAACCGGGACGGCGTCGTTTGCCGTCACGACATCGGCCCTGAACAGCTTGCGGATCGGCGTCGCCAGATCGACGTCGGTGACCGACAGCGCGGGACTCCATAGCTGGCGGCCCGTGTCGGCATTGACGATGCCCTGCAGCGCAATTCCGATTCCCAGCAATCTATTCCGCGGGGTGTCCGTCGCGCCCAGCATGGCATCGATCTGCGCGATCACGATCTCGCAGAGAGCATCTGCGCCGAGTGCGCGGGTCTCGAGTGCGAGCCGCGATTGTGCCAGGCCAGAGCCACTGAAATCCGCCATCAGGGTCTCAATCAAGTTCATGCGCAGCGAGACCGCGATGATACGGCCGAACTCCGGATTCAGCGTCAGCTGTATTGCCGGTCGGCCGCGACGACGACCATTCAGGCCGTCCGGGTCGTCCTCGTTGGCATCATCCGGCCCGGACATCGCCGCATCCGTTTCGGACAGCAGATCCTCCGCCAACATTCGCGATGTCATGGCTGAAATGGCCGGGAAGCTCAGCCCCGTATTTCGTGCAAGCTCCACGCGCGGCATCGGCCCCTGACGCCGCAAGGCTTCGATGAGGCGGCCGCGATTCGATACGCGGGAAAGACTCGAGGCCCGCGCCGGCTTTGGCTCATCGTCCATTTGTCATCCTTTAATTCATCTATTGAAATTATCTCGCGTATTCGACTTTCGGTGCACGCAGTGCGATGCCGTCGTCGCACGGAAGGCAGGCCTCATTTTACCGCGATGACCCTTGCTGCGGGAAGCTGTCATGAAAATCACGCTTGACGAGCCGATTTCTGCTTCTTAATTTATTCACGCTAAAAATAAAATAAAGGCGCAACAAGCGCCGGACGTCAACCCCGGATATCGGCATGACGAAAGGGAGGTGCATATGAACAGTTCACTGAAGAAATGGATTCTGCCGTTCTGCGCGAGCGCAGCTGTGCTCGCGATGACCGCCAGCGTGACCCAGGCCCAGCAGAAAAAAACCATCGCGCTGGTGACCAATGCCGCGGCCGATTTCTGGACGATCGCCGGCCGGGGGCTCGAGAAGGCTCAGAAGGAGCATCCGGAATACGATATCCAGTTGATCGTCACCAACGATGCGACCGCGGCGGGCCAGCGGCGCGAACTGGACGACCTGCTGGTGCGCGGCGTCGCCGGCATCTCCATCTCGGTCGACGATGCACCGCACGCAACCGAAGAACTCAACAAGGTCGCGTCTCAGACCATATTGATCACCACGGACAGCGACGCGCCGCAAAGCAAGCGTCTCGCCTATATCGGCACCGACAACGTTGCGGCCGGGCGCCAGGCAGGCGAGGAGATCAAAAAGGCGCTCCCGAACGGCGGCAAGATCGCGTTGTTCGTCGGAACCATGGACGCCGACAACGCCCGCGAGCGGGTGCAGGGCATCAAGGATGCGATCGCCGGCACGAAGGTCGAATTGGTCGACGTGTTTACCGACCAGGTGGACTCCGCCAAGGCCAAGGCGAACATGGAGAACGTGCTGGTCAAATATCCCGATATTGCGCTGCTGTCCGGGCTGTGGAGTTACGAAACGCCGCTGATCTACGACGCGGTCAAGGCGGCCGGGAAAGCCGGGAAGGTCAAGATCGTTGGCTTCGACGAGGACCAGCGCACGCTGCGGGGAATCTCCGACGGCACCATCGAATCGACGGTCGTGCAGCAGCCGTACGAATTCGGGTATCTCTCCGCCACCAACATCATCAAGACGTTGAACGGCGACAAGTCCTGGATTCCGGCGGATAGCAAGCTGATCGTCCCGACCAAGGTGATCAACAAGTCCAACGTCGCGGAGTTCTCCGCACAGATGAAGGAATTGCTCAAGAAGTGAGTGCTTCGACATCCGGCGGTCAATGGCCGCCGGATGTCGTGCCGGAGGAAACGCCGGATGGCGGAGATGCTGCTGGAGCTTGCTGGGATCGGCAAAACCTATCCCGGCGTCAGGGCCCTCGACGATGTCAGCCTCTCGGTGCGCCGTGGCGAGGTGTTGGGCCTGATCGGCGAGAATGGCGCCGGCAAGTCCACGCTGATGCGCGTGTTGGGTGGTGTGATCGCTCCGACCCAGGGCGTGATCCGCGTCGGCGGCGTCGAGTACGGTCAAATGACCGTGCGCGAGGCGACGCGGGCCGGCATCGCTTTCGTGCATCAGGAACTCAATCTGTTCGAGAATCTCGATGTCGCAGCCAATGTGTTCATAGGCCGCGAGAAGCTCATGGGCGGCCGGCTGAAGCTGGTGAACAACGCACAGATGCGGGCCAGCGTTGCCCCGCTGCTGGCGCGACTCGGCGCCGATTTCGCGCCCGATACGCTGGTCGACAATCTGTCGATCGCGCAGCGGCAGATGGTAGAGATCGCGAAGGCGCTCTCGATCGACGCGCGCGTGATCATCATGGACGAGCCGACCTCCAGCCTGACGATTTCGGAGACCGAGCGGCTGCTGGAGGTGATTGCCGATCTGAAGGCGCACGGCATCTCGGTCATCTACATCTCTCACCGGCTGGGTGAGATCATGACCTGCGCCGACCGCGTCGTGGTGCTGCGCGACGGACGCACCGTGGGAGAGTTGGCGCGAAACGAACTCAGCCATGCCGCGATGATCCGGCTGATGATCGGCCGTGATCTGAAGTCGCTGTACACGCCGCCGAAGCGGGCGCCGGAAGCGGGCGGCTGTGATATCGCCAATCTTGTGACCGCCGCTTTTCCCGACAGGCAGATCAGCTTGTCCGTGCGTCGGGGCGAGATCCTCGGTCTCGCCGGGCTTGTGGGTGCCGGCCGCACCTCGCTTGCTCGCGCCGCTTTCGGCATCGACGCGATATTGGGCGGCGAGATCAGGATCGACAATGCGCGGGTCACTGTGGCCTCCCCGCGAGATGCGATCAGGCACGGGATCTATCTGGTGCCGGAGGACCGCAAGAAGTGCGGGCTCGTGCTGGAGCTGCCGATTCGCGAAAACATGACGTTGGCGAACTTGTCGAATTACGCGCGCATGTGGCTGATCGATGGAGCTGCCGAACGCAAGGTCGCGAAAGAACAGGCCAAAAGCCTGTCCATCAAGGCGCCGAGCGTCGACATCGAGGCGGTAACGCTCTCCGGCGGCAATCAGCAAAAGGTCGTGCTGGGCAAGTGGCTCTCGATGAAGCCGCGCGTGATGTTCTTCGACGAGCCGACCCGTGGCATCGACGTTGGTGCCAAGAGCGAGATTTACGCCTTGATGCGCGACCTTGCCGATCGAGGCGTCGCGATTGTGATGATTTCGTCCGACATGGAAGAGGTCATCGGCGTTTCCGATCGGGTGGCGGTGATGCACGAAGGGGGTATCAGCGGCGTGCTGGAGCGAGATCAGTTTAGCGAATACAACGTGTTGCGGCTAGCGATAGGGCAGACGCTGGAAATCACGGAAGGTGCCGCGACATGAAGAAGGAACTCTGGCTCTTCCTGCTGCTGGCGGTGATCTCCGTGATCACGGGCATGATCAATCCGGCCTTCCTGTCGCTTGTGAACCTGTTGAATTTGGCCAATCTGATCGGCCTGTTTGGCGTGTTTGCGCTCGGCGAGGGGCTTGTCATCATCACCGGTGGCATTGACCTTTCACTCGGCTCGATGTTCGCGCTCCTCGGCGTCGTTTTCGTCGATCTTCTGACGACGTACCAGGTTCCCTGGCCCTTGGCGTTGCTGGCCGTATTGCTGGGCGGACTGGTGCTGGGGGCTATCCAGGGGGTCCTGATCACACGGTTGAAAATGCAGCCCTTCATCGTGACCTTGTGCGGGTTGCTGATCTACCGCGGGGCCGCGCGCTACTACACGACCGACTCCACGCGAGGCTTCGGCTACGGTGACGAAGCCGCGACCCTGAGCAACATTGCTTCCGGCAATCTTGGGGGCATCCCGAATACCTTCATCCTCCTGATCATCCTTGCGCTGGTCCTTGGGGTGCTGCTGCACCGCTCGGTATACGGACGCTGGCTCTACGCCGTCGGCAAGAATGAGGAGGCGGCGCGCTTCTCGGGCATCAACACGGATTTCGTGATTGCGACCGCCTACATCATCAGCGGTGGTCTGGCCGGTATCTCGACCGTGATGTTCGTGTTCTACACCAACTCGGTCTCGCCGAGTTCCTTCGGCAATTTCTACGAACTCTATGCGATCGCCGCTGCCGTCCTGGGTGGGTGCAGCCTGCGCGGCGGCGAGGGCTCCATTCTCGGAATCGTGCTGGGGACGGCGTTGCTGCAGGTTCTGCAGAATCTCGTCAATATCCTCGGCATTCCCAACTCGCTGAACTTCGCGGTCATGGGGTCGGTCATTCTGGTCGGTGTGCTGGCAGATCGGCAATTGCAGAATCGGCGACAGCGCAAAATGGCGCTCGCCAGCCTGGCGCGGACGCCACCGAAAACGACGGTTTTGCAGGGAGAACCGAGCGCGCCACGCGGGTAGCTTGATCGCACTCGGGCTACTTGGGCTATTAGCGCTCGCCGATCTCACCGGCTTGGCGCGGCGATCCCCTCAGACCCAGCCGCCATCGACGACATAGTGCTGGGCTGTGCAAGCGGAGGCCTCATCGGACGCGAGGAAGACGGTGAATCTCGCGACCTCGTCCGGCACCAGCCGGCGCTTCAGACACTGTCGCTGCTGCAGCTCGATCTCGCCTGCCGGCGTCATCCATTTCTCGAGCTGGCGCTCGGTCATGATCCAGCCCGGCGCGATCGCGTTGACGCGGATATTGTAGGGGCCGTAATCGCGCGCCAGCGAGCGCGTCAAGCCGATCACCCCTGATTTGCTGGCGGTATAGGCGGCCATGCCGCCTTGTCCGGCCATCCACGACACCGATCCGAAATTGATGATGGCGCCGGCGTTCGCGGCTTTCATGTCCGGCAGCACGGCTTGCGATGCAAAGAACTGGTGCTTCAGATTGACTGCGACCCGGTCGTCCCAATATTCCGGCGTCATCTCCTCGGTGTTGTGCCGTTCGTCATGCGCCGCGTTGTTGATGAGGATGTTGATCGCGCCGTGCGCCTCCCGGGCTTTCACCACGCCGGCGCGCAATGCGGGGATGTCGGTCAGGTCGACCTGCTGGAAATGCGCAGCCAGTCCCCGGTCTGACAGTTCCCGCGACAGGCGGTGGCCCTCGTTGGTGTTGATGTCGAAGAACACGACCTTGGATTTCTGCTCGGCGAAGCGTCGAACGATTGCAGCACCAATTCCCGCGGCGCCCCCGGTGACGAGCACGACCTTGTCGACGAGGTCGGAATAGATCGCAGCCATGGGCACCTCTTCGTTTGTCAAGGGCGGCGCGATAGCTGCCCGATTCTTTTCGGGACCTTAGTCGTTCCTTCCGCGAGGTGCTAGGTCCTGCAGCGGCCTGGCTCATGCCGCAAATCGACGCGCGGCACGCGCCGAAGTCAAACTTCAATCGAAGGAACGAGAACACGGCTCAGAACCGCTTCGCCATCTCGGCGAGGCGGCGGTGGGCGGAATCGCGGGCCGCGCGGATCGCTTCGGCCGGACCCGCGGTCGGTCCGATCGGCACGAAGCGCACGTCACTGACGCCGATGAAGCGGAGCGCTTCGCGCAAATAGGGCGTTGCCATGTCGATGCGGCCGCGGTTCATGCCGGTGGCGAAGTCACTGCCGGAGGCGAGAATGACGATCGTCGGCCGGTCCTTCAGCAGCGGAAGATAGCCTTGCGCCGGGTCGAAACGAAACGTCAGGCCGGGCTGGATGACGACGTCAAACCATTGCTTCAGCTTGTAGGGGATGCCGAAATTCCACATCGGCGTCGAGATCAGCACGCGCTCTGCCAGCGCAAAGCGCAGTGCCATCCGCTCGGCCTCGGCAAAACCATCCCGCTGCGCGTCATTGAAGGCTTCGCCCTTCATGCGCGCGTATTTGGCCTGAACGATGGGACCGACAAATTCCGGCATGCGCTCGCGCCAGAGATCGACGACGTCGATGTCCCAATCGGGCCGGGCTTGGCAGAAGCCGTCGAGGAATATCCGCGCGCCCGCGCTCGACTCGGAATCGGCACGTGGCGAGCAGGAGAGGTGCAACAGCTTCGCCACCGCTCATCCCAGCGCTCTGATGACGGCATCCGCGCGGGTCACCACGGCCACGTTTTGCATGGCAAAGTTGATCGAGGCGGAGTGCCAGTCGGCATTCATGGTCGAGCAGCAGTCCTCCGGCACGATCATGAAATAACCCTTGTCGGCGCCGGTGCGCGCCGTGTGCTCCACCGACATGTTGGTCCAGGCGCCGGTATTGATGATCATGTCGCGGCCGGTGGCTTTCAGGATGGTCTCCAGCCGCGTGCCTTCCCAGGCGCTCATCCGCATCTTCTCGACCACGAAATCGCCGGGACGCGGCTCGAGGCCAGAAACCGGCGCCGCGCCCCAGCTTCCGCGCACCATGGCCTTGCTGTCGACGAGCCCTTCGAACAACGGCGCGTTCAGCGTCACGCCGGGCGCGCCGGGCTCGACCACGAACCAGACGTGGATGATGGTCACGCCGCGGGCTCGCGCAGTTTCCGCAAGGCGGCGGACGTTTTCGATCACGTGCTGCTGCTTGGCATGGCCCGGCGCGCCCGAGTCGGCGAACGCGCCGCCATCCATGATGACGTCGTTCTGCAAATCCTGGATGATCATGGCGCAGCGTTGCGGATCGAGCCGCAGCTCGCCGTCGGCAAGGAGGGGAACCGCAGCCGCCGGGCCTGCGCTCGTGGTTCCTCCGTGACTGCGCCTGCCGCTCATATAGGGCTCATGGCGTGGGCCGGTTTTTGTCGGGATGGCATAGACCGAATGCGTCGAGGTCAGATAGAGCGTGCGGAAATCCGGGCCGCCCCAGGCGAGGTTGGCAACGAGTTCGGGGACGCGGACTTTTCCGAGCAGCTCGCCGTGCGGCGAGTAGACCCAGACGCCACCGGGGGCGGTGACCCAGACATTGCCGTGCTGGTCGCATTTCATTCCGTCGGGCAGGCCGGGCTCCAGCTCCGACCGGATGCCGCTCGCGAACACCCGCGGATTCGACAGCGTGCCATCGGTGTTGACGTCGAACACGCGGACCAGCGCCTGAACGGTGTCGTTGACATAAAGCAGGCGTTCGTCGGGTGAGAAGCACAGCCCGTTGGGCTGGTCGAACAGGTTGCGCTCGACCACGAGCCTCGGTTCGCTGCCGGGTACCACGCGATAGACGCCCTGGAAGCCGAGCTGGCGCGGCCGCTCGACGCCATAGACCGGCATGCGCCCGTACCAGGGATCGGAGAAATAGATTGCGCCGGAGGAGTGCACGCAGACGTCGTTGGGGCTGTTGAGCTCCTGTCCGCCAAAGTGCGAGGCCAGCACCTCCCGGCGTCCGTCCGGCCGCTCGCGGATCAGCGACGAGGTCGCGTGCTCGCAGACGATCAGGTTGAGTTCGGCATCGTAGGTCATGCCGTTGCACTTGTTGGAGGGGCGCTTGACCTCGGCGACGCCCCGCCGCGCATCCCAGCGCCGACGCACGTCGCCGGGCATATCCGAGAACAGCAGATAGTGATCGACCGGATGCCAGATCGGGCCTTCCGTGAAATCAAAGCCCGTTCCGACCTGCGCGACCGGCGCGTAGGGGTCGATCAGCGTTTCGAATTCGGAGCGCAAGGTGACATGGGTCATCGGTCGGCCCTCACATCGTTTTCAGGCAGGAAACCAGTTGCGGGCGGGCAGGGACTGCACGACCGGGCCCGGGACCTGGTCGTGAAGCCGGCCTACGACGTTGCCGCCTTCGATCTTGGCAGGGCGATCGTGTACCGGCAGCAGATACCGCGAATTGCTGAGCAGCTTCTTGATCGAGGCCTTCTCGGCGCGCTTGCTGGTGCCGTGATTGCCGGTGGTGCGCGGCTCCGCGTCGTGGATCTCGTTGAAGGGCGTGACGATCTGGTCGTTGAAGTCGTAGATGACATCGCCGCAGATGGTGGCGATGCCGTCGGCGGTCTCGACGATGATGTTCATCGAGCCCTCGGTGTGGGCGTTGGCCGCGTCGCAGTAAACACCGGGCATCAGCTCGACGGGCCCGGTGATTTCGAGGTCGAGGAAGCGTAGCGCACTCTTGGTGTGCAGGCGGTCGATCAGGTGCTTGATGTCTGGCGCCGGGTATTGCGGATGCATCAGCCCGGAGACGGAGTATTCGAGTTCCTTGCGGTTGAGCACGACGGTCGTATTCATCGGGAACAGATCGTCCTTGCCGGCGTGATCGATGTGCAGATGCGTGTGACAGACGAAACGGACGTCGCCCATGCGCACGCCGTGGCGGGCGAGCTGGTTCTCGATCATGTTCTCGTGGTACTGCAAGCCGCGCATGCCGAGCGTCTCCATGATCTGGTTGGAGCGGTAGCCGGTGTCGACCACGACAGGATATTTGCCGCCGAGGATCAAAAAGCCCAGCGTGAGGACGCGGCGGGTGCGGCCGCAATCGCGGCCGAGCACGAGGAAGCTCGATTCCAGCTCGATATCGCCATAGTCCAGGATCTTGATCTCCAGCGCCATTCGTTTCGCTCCCTGTGCTGTCTTTATCTGCTAAAGCCCATAGACGCGCGTTGCGGTGCCTCGGAAGATCGCGGCCTGCTGCTCGGTGGTGAGTGGTGCGACGGCCGCGCGAAACGCGTCGACGAGTTCGCGATAGCTGGTCCATAATTTCTCGATCGGGAAATTGGAGCCGAACAGGCAGCGCTCGGCGCCGAAGATCGCGACGGTATCCATGACCACCATAGCGATATGCGCGGGGTCGTTGCGGTGAATGAAAGTGCCGAGTCCGGACAGTTTTGACACGACGTTCGGGCAGATTGCGAGCCGGGCCATCCCGGCGCGCCACGCGGCGCGACCCGCCGGCGACAGGTCTTCGAGCATGCCGGCATGCTGAAGGATGAAAGTCACCTTGGGGCAAGCCTCCGCAAGCCGGGCTGCGTCAGGCATCTGCGGCGTGAACACCTGGAGATCAAAGCTCCAGCCGTAGTCGGCGAGGTGCGCAACGTTGCGGCGGACCATGGGATCGACACAGAGGTCGGGCTTGGCCGCGAAGCGATAGAGCGGGTTCTCGTGCCAGTGCAGCTGCATGCGCACGCCACGCAGCAGCGGATAGCGCTTCAGCCGGTCGAGCTGCGGGCGCACGTCATCGACAGCGAAATTGGCATAGGCGACGATGCCGTGCGGCCAGCCATGCTCGTCGGCGGTCTGCTGCACCCAAGCCGCCTCGTCCTCGAAACGGTCGTTGGCCCAGTTGGTCTGGACGTAGACCGAGCGGGTGACGCCGCTGCCTGTGAGGTCATCGAGATATTCCTGAATCGGATAATCGCGCCTGATGGCCTCGTAGGGTCCGAAGATGCGCGGCTGCATCGGGCCGGCCAGCCAGGGCAGGTCGGCCTGCCGCCAGATGTGATGATGGCCGTCGACAATCCCGGTCACGCAACTCTCCTTCGTCCCAGTGCCAGTACATGCGCGACGATGGACGCGGTGGATCCACCATCGACGAGATCGTCGACGAAGCGCTCGACGGCAACGAGTGCTTCTGTCTGCGGACGGAACCCCGGTCCTGTCGCGAGCGGGGTCAGCCAGCTCACGCGCCAGGCCCGCCGCGACAGTTTTGCCACGGCATCGCGCAATGCATCTGGCTCGCCGCGCTCGAGCCCATCCGAGACGACAACGACCGCGGCCCCGCGTGCGTAGCCGCCGAAGCGGGGCACGGCGAGGAAGGCCTGCAACGCGTCGCCAATGCGGGTGCCGCCGTCCCAGTCGCTGACGAGATGGGCGGCCGCATTCAGGGCCTGCTCTCGGCGCTTCAGCCGCAGCGCGCGGGTGACGCGGGTCAGCCGCGTGCCGAACGTGAACACCTCGACATTGGGGGCCGCCTGCATCAGCGCATGCGCCAGCTTCATGTTCTCCTCGGTGCGGCTCTTCATCGAGCCGGAGACGTCGATCAGCAGCAGGAATTTTCGAGCCCGCCGGCGCCGCTTCATGTGGCCGAGCCGAAGGATCTCGCCGTCGCTGCGGACGGAGTCGCGCAAGGTGCGGCGGAGATCGGCGAAAGCCCCGCGGCGTGCGCGCATGCGGCGGTGGCCGCGTCGCCGCGGCAAACGGCGGGGAGCCTCGCGCGAGAGGCGGCGGAGCGCACCGTTGGTGGAGAGCTGTGCGAAGCGGCGCTCGACCAGCGCTTCGGTGCGCGTCGCGGTCAGGCCGGATTCGTTGGCGTCGTCGGAGAGGAGTGGCTCCTGCTCGCCGCGGCCTTCCTCCTGCAGCCGGACGGTCTCGTCGTCCTCGCCATCGTCGGCGTGCTCGATGGCCTCATGACCGCGAAAGTGCAGATCGAACAGGCGGTCAAAGGTCACGCGCCGCTCGGGCGGCGGGGCGAGGGTGGCCAATGCGGCTTGCCTGATATCCCCGAGGTCGCGGGGCCCGAGTAGCTCGATCGCGGTCAGGAACGCGGTGGTCTGCTCCGGCGCGACGGCAAAGCCATTGGCGCGCATCAGAGCGACAAAGGAGACGAACGCGCGCGCGGCCTGCGGCAGTTGAAGCTCGGTGCTCATGCAGTCACCTCCGCGAGCATGGCGTCGAGCCGCGGCGAGATGAAGTGCAGATCCTCCTCGTCCTTCAGGGCTACGCCGATCGACCGCCTGAACGCATCCGGCCAGCGCGCGCCGCCCTTGTGAAGGAGCGTCGCGGCTTCGGCCCAGTCGACGGCTTCGGCGATTCCGGGCGCCTTGCTCAACGGCTCGCGCCGAAGCCTGCCGACAGCGGCGACGACGGCGCGGGCGGTGGCTTCGGCAACACTGGAGGCCCGCAGCATGACGATCCGGGCCTCGCGCTCTTCGCTGGGATAGTCGATCCAGTGATAGACGCAGCGGCGACGCAAGGCCTCGTGCAAATCGCGCGTCCGGTTCGACGTCAGAACCACCACAGGGCGCTCGGCGGCGCGCACCGTGCCGCGCTCGGGGATGGAGATCTGGAAGTCGGAGAGGAATTCGAGCAGGAACGCCTCGAACTCCTGGTCGGCGCGGTCGATTTCGTCGATCAGGAGCACGGTGGAATCTGGCGCACGCAGCGCCGCCAGCATGGGACGCTCGATCAGGAACGTCTCGCCGTAGATGTCGATGGTCTCGTCGCCGGCCTGGCGGATCGCGAGCATCTGTCGCGGATAGTTCCACTCGTAGAGCGCGGCGGAAGCATCGATCCCCTCGTAGCATTGCAGGCGGATCAGGCGGCGGCCGAGCACGGCGGCGATGGCCTTTGCGGCTTCGGTCTTGCCAACCCCCGGCGCACCTTCGAGCAGCAGTGGCTTGCCGAGCGCAAGGCCAAGATAGGATGCGGTCGCAAGGCCGTCGTCGGCAAGGTAATAGGCCGCGCGCAGCGCCTTCTCCAGCGCCTCCGGGCTGTCGATGCCGACGATGTTGCTGCGGACCGCCATCAACGAGACCTCTAGCGCCGCGCTTGCGGCCGCGCGCCGCCTTGCGCCTTGATCGCACGCAGCACTTTTTCAGGCGTAATCGGAAGATCGTCGATGCGGACGCCGACGGCGTTGAAGATCGCATTGGCGACGGCCGGCAGCACGGGATTCGCGCACATCTCGCCGGGACCCTTGGCGCCGAACGGCCCGTCGGGGGCAGGACGCTCCAGCACGGCGATGTCGTGCGGGCAGATGTCTCCGGGACCGGGCATCAGATATTCGACGAAGTCCCGCGGACCATGCACCGGCTCGGGATAAGCAGGCTCCGTCGTCTCGTAGAGCGCGTGGCTGATGCCCATCCAGGCGCCGCCGACGAGCTGCTGTTCCACGAGGCGCGGATTGAGTGCGCGGCCGAGCTCATAGGCTGAATCCATCCTGATCATCGCGACTTCGCCGGTCTCGTCGTCGACATCGACCTCGGCGACGAGGCAGGCGTGGGCGTAGCAGGTCGCGGGCGACATCTCGCCCGTCTCCGGATTCACTTCGGAGAGCGGCACCAGGAAGATGCCGCGGCCCGAGATGGTCTTGCCCTGCTTGAATTGCGCGGCGATGGCGACGTCCTTGGTCGAGATCGAGCGATGCGGCGCGCCCTTGACGTGAATGTTGCCGCGGCCGTCGGTCTCGAGATCGGCGGCGTTGACCTCCAGCTCTTCGGCCGCGGCCTCCATCATCACGCCGCGCGCTTCCCGCGCCGCCGCCATCACGGCGTTGCCGACGCGGTGGGTGCCGCGCGAGGCGAACGAACCCATGCAGTGCGGGCCGGTGTCGGAGTCGGCTGTATCGACATAGACGTCCTCGACCGGCACGCCCAGCGTCTCCGCGCAGATCTGCCGCGTCACCGATTTCATGCCTTGTCCGAGATCGATCGACGACAGCGCCACCGTGAATTTGCCGCTCGGGTTTGAATGCACCAGCGCTTGGCTGGGGTCGCCGCCGAGATTCATGCCGATGGGGTAGTTGATCGAGGCCATGCCGCGTCCGCGATGCCGGGTCATCTAGCGCCTCCTGGTGCCGAAGACGGAGGAGAAACGGGTGGCGCCGTGTGAAGGCGCAGCCGGCCGCGGCGAGGGCGGCGGAGCAGGAGGTGGCGGTTCGCGCGGAGGTTCGCGGGTCACGGTCGGCGGGAGCCGATCGTAGCTGGTGCGCTGCTGCGCCGGCGCCATTGGTCGTGCGCGGGAAGAGTCCGTCGGGGTCGGCGGAATCACGGCGCGGCTTCCGCCGCCGTCCTTGCGTGACGACGCTCGCCTGAATTCGTCACGAAGCGGCCACTTGGCCTTTTCGGCCGCGACCTGGACGCATTCGATCAGCGCCGTGTTCTTGGCCTCGCGCCGGTGCGCCTTCATGTCACCGTCACGATAGGCGTTGAGGATGCGGAATTCCATCGGATCCATGCCAACGAGATTTGCCAGCTTGTCCATTTGGCACTCGATGGCAAAGTCCATCGCGGTGACGCCAAAGCCGCGCATGGCGGTCGCCGGCGTGCGGTTGGTGAAGACGCAATAGACGTCGCCATAGACGTTCGGGATGGTGTAGGGCCCCGGCAGATGCGCGGCGCATTTCACCGCGGCGTAGCTCGACAGCCGCGTATAGGCGCCGCTGTCGAAAAGCGCGCGGATCTTGCGCGCGACGATGCGGCCGTCGCGCATCACGCCGTCCTTGATGTAGATGCGCTCGGCGCCGCGCGGGGGGCCGTACTGCATCTCCTCCTCGCGCCCGAACACGTAACGCACCGGCTTTCCGGTCAGCATCGCGCCCAGAATGGCGAGCGGCTCGGTCAGCGTGTCGACCTTGCCGCCGAAGCCCCCGCCGACGGTGCCGCCGATGAAGTGGAAAGTGTTGGAGGGCACGTCCAGAATTTTTGCGCAGGTGTCGACGGAGAAGAACAGCGCCTGGGTTGAGGTGTAGACGACATAGCGGCCATTGGTATCCGGCGCGGCGATCGCCCCGTTGGTCTCGGTCGGCGCGTGCTCGATCGGCGACATCTGGTAGCGCTGTTCCAGCACGTGATCGGCGGTCGCCAGCGCCGCATCGGCGTCGCCGAAACGCAGCCGCTGGTGATCATAGGTCTCGTGATAGGTGAAGGTGTTCTTCGGGTAGGTCTCATTGACGACGGGCGCGCCGGGCTTAAGTGCGTCCTCGACGTCGAACACCGCCGGCAGCGGCTCGTAGTCGATCTTGACCTTGGCGACCGCCTCGAAGGCGTCTCGCTCACTGTCGGCAACGATGGCAACAACAGGTTCGCCCTTGTAGCGGACCTTGTCGACGGCCAGCGATGGCTCGTCGTCCTTGCCGAAATTGATCAGGCTGAGCAGCGTGTTGAGATTCACCGGCACGTCGGTGCCACGGATGATCCGGCGCACGCCGGCGGAGCGCTCGGCTTCTGACGTGTCGATGCGGCGAATTCGTGCATGCGCCTGCGTCGATCGCACGACCTTCAAATGCAGCATGCCTTGCAATTTGTGGTCGTTGAAGTAGCTTGACGTGCCCGTGACATGCCCGAGCATATCCTGGCGTTGCGTGCCCCTGCCGATTTCCTTCAAGTTATCGTCGCGCTCGTCGGCGAAGATGTCCTTGCGCAGTTCCAGCATGGTCGCGTTCCCTTACGCGCTGACTCGGCCGCCGGCGGCGGCGAGGATGGCATTGATGATCGGCTCGTAGCCGGTGCAGCGGCAGATGTTGCCGGAGATGGCCTCGATGACCTCGTCGCGGCTCGGCTGTGGATTGCGGTCGAGCAGGGCCTTTGCGGCCATCAGCATGCCCGGCGTGCAATAGCCGCACTGCGCGGCGAAATTGTCGGCGAAGGCGCGCTGGAGCGGGTGCAGATTCGGGCCCTGCTTCATACCGTCGAGCGTTTCGACCGAGCGTCCAGCCACGGTCTCCGCCAGCGTCAGGCAGGACAGGTGGAGCTCGCCGTCGACAAGCACGCTGCATGTGCCGCAACCGCCCTGGCCGCAGCCGAATTTCGGAGTCATGTCGCCGATCAGCTCGCGCAGTGCGACCAGCAGGTTGGTACCGCCATCGACGAAAATCGCTACGTCCTGGCCGTTGTGACGAAATTGCAGGGGGATTTTCGACATAGGCTCTATTCCTGTCCCGACAGCAGACGGCGCAGATGTACGCCGACGATCTCGCGGCGATACCAGGCGCTGCCGAGCGCGTTGTCGGAGGGCGTTGTTCCCTCGGTGGCAGCGGATGCCGCGGCGGCGATGGTCGCGGCATCCAGCGAGCGTCCCTCCAGCGCACGCTCGGCCGCGCGGGCGCGAATTTGGGTGGGGGCCATCGAGCCCAGCGCGATCCGCGCGCCTGCGATGCGTCCGCCTGAGATCGGCAGGTATGCGGCCAGCGTGATGACCGAGCCGCCCTTCGGCTTGATCCGGGCGATCTTGCGATAGCGGAAGGCCTCGGTGCCGGCAGGCCGGGTGCAGGAGACGGAAAGCACGAGTGTGCCGGCCTGCCGGTCGCGCGCCTGCAAGAATGCCTCGATGGGGATGTCGCGCGCGCCGAACCCGCCTGCGACGGCCACGGTGGCATCGAGCGCCAGCAGCGCGACGGTGAAATCGCCATAGGGATTGGGCGCGAACAGATTGCCGCCCACCGTCCCCATGTTGCGCACGGCGGGGCCGCCGATCGAACGGGCGGGGGCATGCAGGAAGCCGAGGTCGCGTTCGGCGAGGACGCGCGCGAAGGTGACGCCGGCGCCCAGCGTGATGCGAGGGCCGGAGGCATCGATCCTGGTCAGCGCCTGGTCCTGGGCGCGGACCACGGTTGAGATCGACACATCGCCCTCATTCAGCGCCCGCATCACCAGCGTGCCGCCGCCGAGATATCGCGCGGTGCGGTCCGAGGACAGCGCCCCGGCCGCCTCGCTGGCGCTCGCAAACGTCTTCACTGTCACGGCCATCTAGGCGGCCTCCTCGAGATGCCGGCGGATCGCTTCGAACCCGGCCTGATAAATGTCCTCCGCAACCATGTGGGTGATGCGGTCTCTGTCTTCCGGCCTGGTGGTGAAACGCGACTCCCAGTGCCAGAAGGTGCGGTCGCCGTCGGTGACCGGCAACAAGCGAACATGGGCGACGTAGTTGAACATCGGGATCGGGGTGTCGAGCAGACAGTAGCTGAAGCTCTGCTCGAGATCCGACAGCGCCAGCAATTGCTCGCGTAGCTCGGCGCCGTCCTTGAGCCTGAAGCGCCTGACGCAGCCGATCTTGTCGGAGGAATGCGCGCGCTCGATCGAGGAGGTCGCAACCGCCGGGTGCCAGCGATCATGCCCGTTGAAATCGCGCAGCACCGACCACGCCGCATCGGTCGGCGCGTTGAGAACGGTGCTTTTGACGATATGCGGCACCAGAGTCAGCCTCCAAACACGCGCTTCAGCGCATCGAAGCCGCCCTGGAACACGCCGGCGCCGATATGGCCGACGAGATCGGTCTCGCGCTCCGGCGCGCAGTCGAACTCGGCGGTCCACTCCACGAAGGTCTGGTCGCCGTCGGTGACGGGCGTCAGCCGCAAGGTCGCGACGTAGTTCTCGACGCCCATCGGGGATTCCAGGATCGAATAGGTGCAGAACATGTCGTAGTCCGAGAGGCCGAGCAGCTTCTCGCGGATACGGTCGCCGTTGCGTAGGCGAAAGTCCCTGACGCATCCGATCTTGTCGGAGGGCTCACCGCCCTCGATGCGGCTTTCGGCGATCGCGGGATGCCAGTTCGGCATTCCGTTGAAGTCGCGCACCCGCGCCCAGACGCGGTCGTTGCGCGCGTTGACGACGGTGGAGACGTAGACGCGGGGCATGGGTCAGACCTCAGCTCTTCTTGCGCGGACGGCGCTCGGCCGACGGCTCGCCGCCGCCCTCGGCAGCGGGCGGGGACGTGGCCTGCTTCTCGCCGCCGCCTTTGCGCGCGGACTCCTTGATGCCCTGCATGTCGCGGGCTTCTCGGATCAGGCCCGGCATCTTGGCGAGGCTGCCGCCTTCGACCCCGATGTCGGACAGGATGGAGTCGATCAGCGGCGCCTGGACGCGATAGCGCAGCGCCGAGTCGATGACCTCGTCGGTAGCGCTGCGGCCGCCATTGCCGCCGTGGCCATTGCCGTTGAGGCCGTCGACCTGGAGGATACGGATGCCCTCGATCTTCTCCATCGGCTTGACGCTCTCGCGCACGATGCCCTCGATCCGGTCGAGCAGTTTTCTACGGAACAGCGAGTAGCGGGCCTGATCGGTGAGCACGTTCTCGGCCTCGTTGAGCATCCGCTGCGCCTCGGCCTCGACCGCCGCGCGCACCCGCTCGGCTTCGGCGGCGATCCGGGTTTCCTCGGCCTGCTTCTCGGCGAGCAGCACCTCGACCGTCTTGCGGCGCTTTGCGATCTCGCTCTCGCGGGCGGTAATGACGCGCTCGCTCGCTTCCGTGGCTCGCATCCGCGCCTCCTCAGCCATTGCCTTGGCGGCGGACTCCTCCAGCGACTTCTGGTGAATGGCGATCGCCTTCTCCATCAAAACAGTCTCGACCTCCTTCTCGCGGTTGACCTCCAGCTTGCGCAACTCACGCTCGCGGCCGATACGGGCCTCATCCAGTCCCCGGTCGGAGGCGATGCGCGCGCGCTCCACTTCCTCGCGGGAGGCGATCTCGGCCTCCTGCAACGACTGGACGCGGGCGACCTCCAACTGTTCGATCGCGCGGCGGCGCTCGAGCCGGGCGGCTTCGAGAGCCTGCTCGCGCGAGACGTCGGTGGTCTCGACCTCCTTGCGGGCGACGATCTCGGCCTGTCGCACCTGGCGGTCGGCGTCGATTCGCTCGGACTTCTTGGCGGAGAGAGCGATGACGCGGTCTTCGTCCGCAATCTCGATCGCCTTCTTCTGCTCGATATTGAGCACCTCGCGCTTCTTGGACGAGTTGATCCGCTCGGCCTCCAGCGCGAGATCCACCACGATCCGTTGGCGCTCGATGGCATCGCGCCGCTTCAGTTCGGCGGCTTCCAACACGCCGGCTCGCTCGATTTCGAGCGAGCGTGTATCGCGCTCGGCCTGGATACGCTCGGCTGCCACCGCCTTCTCCTGGGCGATGCGCGCCGCCTCGATCGCCTCGCGGGAGGCAATGTCGGCTTCCTCGACGGCCCGGTTGCGGGCAATCTCCAGCGATCGGACGCGTTCCTCTTGTGCGATGCGCGAAGCTTCGGTGGTCTCGCGCGCGGCAATGCCGGCGACTTCGAGGGTCTGGTTGCGCTCGATCTCTAGCTGCCGCGTGTTCTGCTCGGCAGCGATGCGCTCGGCAGCGAGCGTCCGCTCGCGGGCGATGCGGGCGGCCTCGACCGCGCGCTGCGCTTCGATCTCGGTCTCCTGGATGGTGCGGACCTGCTGGATCTCCAGGGCACGGGTCCGTTCGTCGGAGGAGATGCGCTCGACATTGACGATCAAGGTCTGGGCGATGCGGGCTTTTTCTGTGGCTTCGCGGGCGGCGATCTCGGCCTCGTCGACGGCGCGGGTGCGCTCGATCTCGCGGCGGCGGGTCTCCTCTTCGTTGGCGATCCGGGCATCGGTCACGACGCGGTCCTGCTGGATACGGGCCTTCTCGATCGCCTCCCGGGCCGCGATCTCGGCTTCCTCGACAGTGCGCATCCGCTCGATCTCGCGCTGGCGGACCTCGCGCTCTGAGGCGATCCGCGTCGTATCGATCGAACGCTGGTTGGCGATCCGGGTCTTCTCGATCTCTTCGCGTGCCAAGAGCTCCTTTTCCTCGATGGTGCGGGTGCGCTCGATCTCCTTCTGCCGGGTCTCGCGCTCCGAGGCGATGCGGGCTTCCGCAATCGCTTGCTCGTTGGCGATCCGGGAGCGCTCGATGGCTTCGCGCGCGGAGATCTGGGCCTGCTCGGCCTCGGTCTCGCGCAGCGCGCGCTCGCGGGCGACCTCGGTGCGCTGAAGCGCGCGGCGCATCTCTATGTCGCGTTCCTGCTCGAGGCGCGCTGTCTCGCTTTCGCGCTCGATCTCGAGTGCCTGCCGCTCGGCCTCGAGATTGCGGGTGCGGATCTTGATCATCGAGTCCTGCTCGATGTCGTTGCGCAGCTTGCGTCTGGCCTCGATGTCCTCCATCAGCCGGGTCAGACCCTCGGCGTCGAAGCGGTTCGAGGGGTTGAAGAATTCGAGGTCAGTCTGGTCGAGATCGGTGATGGCGACGGATTCGAGCTCAAGGCCGTTCTGGGCGAGCGCCTCGGCGGCATTGGTCTTGACGCGCGCGACATAGTCGCCGCGGCGCTCGTGCATTTCCTCCATGGTCATTTCGGAAGCGACCGAGCGGATCGCAGAGATGAACTTGCCGGCCAGCAAGGCGTGCAGCTGCTCCGGCTCCATGGTGCGGCGTCCCAAGGTGGCGGCTGCGATCGAGACGGCGTCGCGGGTCGGCTGCACACGGACATAGAAGTCGGCTTCGATGTCGACGCGCATGCGGTCGCGGGTAATCACGGCGTCTTGCCGCGAACGCACGATGCCCATCGGCAGCACGTTCATGTTCACAGGCGTGTAGTCGTGGATGAAGGGCAGCACGAAGGCGCCACCATTGATCACCACACGCTCGCCGAGGAAGCCGGTGCGGACGAATGACACCTCCTTGGAGGAGCGGTGGTAGAGCCAGTTCACGATGTAGACGCCGACCACGATCACGATAACAGCGACGATCAGCCAGAGGATGAGCTCGCCGACCAGGATCCCTGACATGTTTCCCTCCCTCAATCTGACAGGCGTTATCGCGCGCCGATCGCCTTGAATTGACGTACCTGCTCCGTCAACGCCCGCTCCACCGGCAGCCGCTCCATCGAGGAGGCGCCGTAGAAGCCGTGGCAGTGGCGGGTGTTCTTCATGATGAAATCGGCGTCCGCCGGATCCGCGATCGGACCGCCATGAGCCAGCACCAGAATGTCCGGATTGACGCTGAGCGCGGCCGAGGCCCAGGTGTCGATCCGAGCTGGGCAGTCGTTCAGCTTCGGCGCGGTCTGGGCCCCGACCGTGCCGCCGGTGGTCAGCCCGAGATGGCAGACGATGATGTCGGCGCCGGCGATCGCCATCGCCGCGGCTTCCTTCTCGCTGAAGACATAAGGCGTCGTCAGCAGGTCCTTCTCACGCGCCTTGGCTATCATGTCGATCTCCAGCGCGTAGGACATGCCGGTCTCTTCGAGATTGGCACGGAAGATTCCGTCGATCAGACCAACGGTCGGAAAGTTCTGCACGCCGGCAAAGCCGAGCGCCTTGAGCTGATCGAGGAACATATCCATGTCGCGGAACGGATCGGTGCCGTTGACGCCGGCCAGCACCGGCGTCTTGCTGACCACGGGCAGCACCTCGCCGGCCATCTCGACCACGATGGCATTGGCGTCGCCATAGGGCATCAGCCCCGCGAGCGAGCCGCGACCCGCCATGCGGTAGCGGCCAGAATTGTAGATCACGATGAGATCGACGCCCCCGGCTTCCTCGCACTTGGCCGACAGGCCGGTGCCGGCGCCACCGCCGACGATCGGCTCGCCACGCTTCGCCATCTCGCGAAATCGCCGCAGAAGTGCTGCGCGTTCAAACCGGGCCATCGGTCACCTCGCTCCTCTCCGGCGCGCCCCGGCGCGTCCGAACAGCGTTCGGAACGCGGCTGTGATGGTCGAGGCGAACTCGGGATCGTTGATGTTCTGCTTGACGCGGATGAGCTGGCGATTGCCGTTCCCGCGAACGGTGCGCTCCAGCGCGCGGAACAGGGCGGCATCGGCCTCCTGATCCCAGAAGGGCTGGCCACGGGCATCGAGCGCGGAGACACCGCCCTCCGGCAGGAAGAAGCGCACCGGCCCGTCCATCTGGTTGAGCCGTTCGCCGATCCAGCGGCCCATGCGCTCGTTTTCTTCCACGGTCGTCCGCATCAAGGTCACCTGCGGATTGTGGACGTGGAATTTGCGTCCGCGATAGCGCTCGGGGATGGTGTCGGGCGCGCCGAAGTTGACCATATCGAGCGCGCCCACCGAGCCGATATAGGGCGCGCGGGTGCGGATAATCGCGCCGAAGCGATCCTCGGTTGCCGGAAACACCCCGCCCATCAGAAGGTCGCAGATCTCCGTCGTGGTGAGATCGATCACCCCGGCGAGCTGGCCGGAATCGACGAGCTTCTCCATCGAACGGCCGCCGACGCCAGTGGCGTGGAAGACGAGACATTCGAAGTCATCGCGCAGATCGGCCGTGATCTTCTGCACCGCGGGTGTGGTGACGCCAAACATGGTGATGCCGACCGACGGCAGCCCGGCGCTTGCTGCTCGCTCTATGGTCTCACGCCGATCCAGCCGTGCCTTGACCATGCCGGCGACAGCATTGGCGCCATTCGACAGCACCGCGCGCGAGATCGAGTTGAGGCCCTGCACGTCGGTAACAGAGTACATCATGGTGATATCGGCCGGACCGACATAGGGCGCGACATCGCCCGAGGCAACCGAGCAGACGATCAGCTTGGGCACGCCGACGGGAAGGACGCGCATCCCGGGCGCGACCAGCGACGCGGCGCCCGAGCCGCCGGCCGAGATCACACCGGCGATATTGCCTTGGCGCTTGACCCAGTTGGCGAAGGCCTCAGCCATCGCGGTGACGGCAGCACCCCGATCGGGGCCGAACACCGCCGCGCCGCCGCGACCGTGGTTCAGCGCGATCTCCTGGGCCGAGACATCGCAGGTTGCGTGCTTGCCGCTGGTGGAGACGTCGACGAGCCGCGTGCGCAACCCGCTCTCGGCGATGATGTCCCTGACAAAGCGGAGTTCCGTTCCCTTGGTGTCGAGCGTGCCGACGACCAGCACCGCGGGCGGTCCCGACGTCTGCGCCGTCACCGGCTCGCGCTTTCGCCGCGCGGTCTCGTCGAGGCGCGCGACTTGGGTCGAGAGCGTCCGCGCGGCGGCTTCGATGCGGCCAATCGGGACGGGCTGTGACCAGCGGGTCGGCGGGCTCGGATTGGAGACGTAGACCCGGATCGGACCGCTCGTGCGTGCAGGTTGTGGGGCTGCCTTGGTCTCGCCGCCCGCGGCCGGCGCATCGATGTCGGGGTCGAGCTCGGCATGCAGTCCGACACCAAGCAGGCGCTGCTGTAGCTCGCGGTCGGCGGACAGGCGCACCGAGTCGATGATCCGGTTGATGCGCCCATTGACCATGATCGCGACGTTGCGCGAAATCGCGGTGGCGACGCCGATGTTCTGCTCGATCACGAGGACGGACATGTCGCCGTCCTCGCCAAGCTGCAGCAGCATTTCCTCGACCTGGGCGACGATGACGGGCGCGAGGCCCTCGGTCGGCTCATCCATGATCAGCAGCTGCGGATTGGTCAAAAGCGCACGCGAAATCGCGAGCATCTGCTGCTCGCCGCCGGATAGTTGGCCGCCGCCATGATCCCGGCGTTCGGCGAGTCGCGGGAAAGTGTCGTAGATGCGCGCGACGGTCCAGGCGCCGGAGCGCATGCCGCCGGCAAGGCGAAGATGTTCGTCGACGCTTAGCGAACGCCAGAGCCGGCGGCCTTGCGGCACGTAGCCGACGCCGAGCCGCGCGATGTGCGCCGGCGGCCGCCGCGTGATGTCTTCACCGCGGACGCGGATCGAGCCGCCGCTCACCGGCACCAGGCCCATGATCGCCTTGCACAGCGTTGTCTTGCCCATACCGTTGCGGCCGACCACGGAGAACACGCCGGCGTCCAGCGTGAGGTCGACACCCTGCAGCGCGTGCGAATGGCCGTAATACACGTCGAGGCCCCGAACCTCGAGGGCGGCGGGGGCGCGGCGGGCCTCATTCATGGCCGCCTCCGAGATAAAGCTCCTGCACCTCGGGGTCGGACTGGATCTCCTCCGGCAGGCCTTCCTTGAAGATGCGGCCATTGTGCATCATCGTCACGCTCTCGACGACGCGCAGCGCTACGTCCATGTCGTGTTCGATGATGATGTAGCCGATATGAGCCGGCAGCGAGGTCAGGATCTCCACCAGTTCGGCGCGTTCGGTCGGCGACAGGCCGGCGGCCGGCTCGTCGAACAGCACGAAGCGCGGCGCGCCGGCGAGGGCCAGCGCGATCTCGAGCTGGCGCTGCTGGCCGTGTGCGAGTTCAGCGACGCGCTGGTCCTTCACGGCCGCCAGGTGCACGGCTTGGACCAGTCCGTCGGCCGCGTGCATCAGCGCGTCGTTCTGCCCCGGACGCAGGAACGAGAACCGGCCGCGCGAGACGCCGCGGCAGGCGAGATAGACATTGTCCTGCACGGTGAGGCCGGGAAACAGCGCAGAGATCTGATAGGTTCGTCTGAGGCCGCGGCGGATGCGCTCATAGGGCGGGTAGTGCGTGACGTCTTCGCCGAAGAAGCGGATTGTGCCGGAGGAGGGCGGGAAGTCGCCGGTGATGCAGTTGAACAGCGTGGTCTTGCCGGCGCCATTCGAGCCTAGCACGGCGCGCCGCTCGCCGGGACGCACGGTGATGGTGACGTCGGTCAGCGCCGCCAGAGCGCCGAACAGCCGGGTGACGCCGCGCAGCTCGAGTGCTGCACCCGATCCAACGGCGGAAAGGCGTTGCGCGACGCTATCCATGACCGCGCCCTCCGCTCGGGAGATCCGCCCGAGGACGCTGGTTCTGCCGCCAACGCTGCCACAGGCCGATCACGCCGTCCGACGACCAGAACACGATGGCGAGGAAGCCGAGCCCGATCAGTAGCCGGAAGCGGTTGCCGTCGAGCCCGATCTTGACCAGGAAGTCGAGCGCAAACGTGCGCAAGAGCACGAACACCAGCGCGCCGATATAGGGGCCGATCGGGCGGGTAATGCCGCCGACGACGGCAATGATGAGGATGTCGATGCAGGCGCCGACGCTCACCGAGCCCGGCGAGATCTGGCGATAATTCCACACTTGCAGCACGCCGGCGAGGCCGGCGATGAAGGAGGCGACGGCGTAAGCCGCGACGCGGTGGGCATTGACGTTGAAGCCGAGGGCGGCCATGCGGCGCGGATTGTCGCGCACGCCCTGTAGCGCCAGGCCGAACGGCGCGCGGGACATGTAGCCGACCGCGAAATAGCAGAGCGCGGCGACCGCGAGCACGACATAGTAGAAAGGAACGTCGGCCCGCCAGTCGACGCCCCAGAAATGCGGTGTCGAGACGTTGTTGATGCCGGTGTGGCCGTTGAAGATCGCCCAGTTCTGATTGGTGAAGTAATAGAACGCAGCTCCGATCGCGAGCGTGATCATGATGGTGTAGATGCCCTCGGTGCGCACCGCGAGCGCGCCGCCGAGCGTTCCGAAGATGGTCGCGAGCGTCACCGCCATCGGCACCGCCAGCCACCACGGCCAGCCCAGGCTGATATTGGCGTTGCCGCTGACGCCGAACACCGCGACCATGTAAGCGCAAAAGCCCGCGATGGTGAGCTGCATCAGGCTGACCATGCCGCCATAGCCGGCGAGCAACATCAGGCTGAGCGCGATGGTGCCGAGGATCAGCGTGGTCGCAAAGATCTCGATCAGGAAGAAGCCGTTGGCAATCAGCGGCATGATCAGGAGGATGGCCGCCACGATCCAGGCCGCGGGATTGTTGACGTCGGGCCAGCCACGCACGGACGGACGATGTGCCGCGGTGGCGGGCTTGTGAACCTGAATGCGGGCATCGTGGGTGACGGACATCTCAGCGCCTCGCCAGCAGGCCCTGTGGCCGAAGCGCAAGCACCAGCACCATGATCAGGAAGGTCACGACGATGGCGTAGGTCGGGATGTAGACCGAGCCGAGCTGCTCGGCGAGGCCGATGATGAGCGCGCCGAGCGCCGCCCCGGGGATTGAGCCCATGCCCCCGACGATCACGACCACGAGCGATGCGAGCAGGAAGCGGATGTCCTCGCCGGGCGAGAGCGACTGGAAGGTGCCGCCCACGACGCCCGCGATACCGGCAAGGCCGGCGCCGAGCGCGAAGACCAGCACGAAAACGATCTGGATGCGCACGCCGGTTGCGGCCAGGATGTCGCGGTCGTCGACGCCGGCGCGGATGATCATGCCGATCCGGGTGCGGTTGAGCGCCAGCCACATCGCGATGCCGATGATGACGGAAGCCAGGAAGATGACGAGCCGCACCAGCGGATAGCGCAAATAGACCGGCTCGCCCGAGGATTTCACGGCGGTGATGAGCGGCAGCTCGATCGGGCCGATCAGCCAGGTCGGAGTCTGGATCTGGTAGAAGTCGCCACCACAGGCCCACAGCATGAGATCGGCGAACACGATGGAGAGCCCGATCGTCACCATGGTCTGGCGTAAATCCTGTCCCTCCATGCGGCGGAAGACCAGCACCTGGAGCAGGACGCCGACCAGCGCCGTCAGGACAAAGGCCACGATGAAGGAGAGGATCCAGGACCCGGTCGAGGCGCTGATGGCGTAGCCGACATAGCCGCCGAACAGATAGAGCGAGCCGTGCGCGAGATTGACGTTGCGCATCAGGCCGAAGATCAGCGTGAAGCCGCTGGCCACGAGGAAATAGAGACCGCCGAGCGTGATGCCGTTGAACAGCGCGTTCAGGAACACCCGCTTGCGACCGATGGCTTCTTCAAGGCCGGGCGGCCACACCGCGAAGATCAACCAAAGTGCCACTGCGATCGCAATGATGACGACAAGTGCCCAGGCGGGATGACGCTCCACAAAGCGGGTCATGGCGTCGCCTCGCTCCGTTTGCGACGGTCGCCATCACACCTCGGATCCAGGTCAGACAGCCCCGTGCAGGCTGCGTACCTCGCCATGGATTTGCGTCCTCCCGGGACTGAAGCGATCCTCTTGCCGGGATCGCGTTCCACCCATCCTAGTGGGACGGCGCGGGAGGCACTTGATCGTGAGTATCTTTTCGCGCGCCCGTCAGCCGCGCAAAACCTTGGCCGCGCGGCGATAATCGGTTGGCGCCATGCCGACATTGGCAGCAAAGAAGCGGGTGAAGCCGCTCTGCGAGGAGAAGCCGAGATCGAAGCCGATATCGGCGATCGGCGCTTCGCTCGCGACCAGCGCCTCAAGCGCCTGCTCCATCATCAGCGTGTTGAGATAGAGGTGAGGGGTAACGCCGGTCTGGGTGCGGAATAGCCGGTAAAAATGCGGTCGCGACAACCCGGATTCGCGTGCGATGGTGTCGAGCTCGATTTCAGCGCCAGGGCTCTCCGACATCATCTTGATGCACTTGCGCACGCGAAAATCGGTAACGGAACCGTTGGCGCGTGGATCGCGCGCAAGTTCGGCCTGCTGCCAGCTTTCATCGTAGCAGACGTCGATCAATCGCCGCAGCTCGCCGTCGAGACTGTTCAGCGAGGGTGCGCCGCACACAAGGGCGGCGGCGTGTCTGATAAGCTTGTCCAGAGCGACCGATCGCCGGAATTGAGTGCGCCCGAAGCGCAAGCGTTCGGCGCCCGGCGCATCGGGGGCGAACCACTCCGGATTGACATAGAGCACGAAGAAAACGGCGCCGACGTCAAGGTCTGACGGCAGGAAATTATGCGGCTCCCACGGATTGACCGCGACGACGGAACCTTCAGCCAGTTCGTAACGTCCATCGTTGACATCGATGCATGCGGCACGGCCCCCGACATGGAAGATCAAATGACCTTCGCGATGCGCGTGGATGTTGAAAGGGCGGTTCAATTGGTAGACCGTCGCCCGGCCGAAGCGGCCGTGGAAGACGGCGAGCGCCCGGCTCATGCCTTCCCCTCCCTGGAGCTTTTTTCTTTTTTACAGCCTTCAACAACCTGGGAGAGAATGCAAGAGCGCGCGATCTCCGCGCTTTGCAAATCTCTCCCATCAGTCTCAGTGTCGCAGTAGGATTACGTCAGTACTTCTTACATTCTGGCACTGTACGGCTTGGCAAACCGATCTTGGCGAACACTGCAGGGTCGTAGCCCAGTGTCTGGTTGACGTTCGGGATCACCTTCACGACCTTCGAGAACAATGCGCCCTTGCCGTCGTCGACGACCTCGGTGACGAAGTTGGTGCCGATGGCCTGGCGGTTCGCGTCGAGCTTGATCTTGCCGTTGGGCGCGTCGAGCTCGATCTTGGCGAGGGCTTCCTTGTACTTGGCCTGATTATTCGACAGGTCGCCATTGACCTGACGCAGCGCCAGGATCAGCGCCATGGTCGAGCCGTAATAGTTGGTGGCGAGCAGCGATGGGCTGGGGAAGCGCTTGTTGGGCGGGAAGGCGTCCTGATAGTCCTTCACGAACTTCTGCCAACCCGGATCTTCCCAGGTGTCGGCCTGGCCGCTCGCCGCCAGCGTGCCGACCAGCGCTTGCTTGGCATTGCCCTTGGACGACAGGATGGTCTGGTCGATCATGATCGAGCCGCCCATCAGATGCGCCTTGCCGCCGGCCTGCTGGTACTGGTTGAGGAAGTTGACGGCGTCGGCGCCGCCGAGCCCGAGATAGATGGCATCGACGTCATCAGGCAGCGCTGCAATCACCGAGGCAAAGTCCTTGGTGCCGAGCGGCACCCATTGCCGGTTGGTCACCTGTCCGCCGGCACCGCAAAACTCGAGCACGAGGCCGAACACCTGCGTGTAGATGAAGGAGTAGTCCTCGCCGACGGTTGCGATCTTGCGATAGCCCTTGGTTTCATAGGCATATTTGCCGAGACCCACCTGCCACTGCGCGCCGTCCATGTTGTAGCGGAAGAAGTTCGGAGCCGGATCGACATAGGTCGTCTCCTGGGCGCCGGAGGCCGCATTGATGAACGTCAGCTCCGGATGGGTCTTTGCAAAATTCTTGACCGCGATGCCTTCGTCGCCCGAGAGCGGCGACAGCAGGATCTGCACCTTGTCCTGTTCGATCAGCTTTCGCACGGCACGGACGGCGGAGTCCGGTGTCGCATCGGTCGAGGCGATGACGAATTCGAGCTCCTTGTCGCCGACCTTCTTGCCGAGCACGTTGAGTGCTGTCTGAAAGCCGCGGATGCCATCCTCGCCGAGCACGGTGTAAGTGCCTTCGAGCGTCGCGGTGACGCCGACCTTGATCTTCTCCTGCGCGAAGGCGGTACCCGACAATAACAGGCTGCTCAACGCGATCAGTCCTAGACTGCTTTTCAACATTGGTCTCCTCCCTGGGGCGTTCTTGTCGCTGTTTTTTCCCGCTCCCCGCGCGTCCGCCGCGCGCTGCGGCGTCCTGGCGAGGCGACGGTTCTTCGACGGCTTCTTGGGATGAAGGCTAACCGAACTCGGATGCAGCGCACGCGTTGGAGCCCTGCGCGGCTTAACGGGCAGTCTCATTTTGAATGGTGCATTGCAAATCATCCCGCGGTGCAATCGCACGCAGATCGGACAACGCCACGAAGTTACGCGCCCCCACGATCGCGGTGCAGCAGTGGCTGTCCGTCGCGCGCACATGTTCGTTCCGGGAGCAGAGTAAATAACTGAAATTGGACGGCTATGCGCGTCCTACGACACTATCGGGAATCCTGCAGGAACTATCCGGGAGAGCTGCAATTGTCAGGCCGGAAGGGATTTGGAGGAGGACTGAAATGAGCCAATTAATCTATTTGATCGGCCTGATCGTAGTGATCCTGGCAATCTTGTCGTTTTTCGGATTGCGCTGAGGGCATCGACCATGACGATCGAAGCCCCCACACTCGTCGAAGACGAAGCGCTGACGATCTCCGAACAAGGGCGATATATCCAATGGACGCCTGTTGTCGCCGGGGCTTTCGCTGCGACGGCATTCGGCTTCGTTCTGGTAACCTTTGGCGTCACGATTGGACTTGGCGTCAGCTCGGCCTCGCCGACATGGCGAGATGCGTCTGCCGCGCTCTCGCTGCTATCCGGACTTTATCTGATCCTGCAAGCGATCGTCAGTTTTGGCCTCGGCGGCTACATCGCAGGGCGCGTTCGCCGCGGGGTGGTTGCAACGAACCCCACGGAACGGGAAGCGCGCGACGGGCTGCACGGGCTCACGGCATGGGCGCTTGCGGTCCTGCTGGGCGCGACGCTGGCGGGTATCGTGAGCGCTGCCACGGTGAACCGCCTGTCTTCGTCCGCGAGCGTGGGCAACAGGACGACCGCCGAGCCGCTTCTGAGCTACGAACTCGATCGGCTGTTCCGTGCGCCACGGCGAGCGGCAAATGTTGATATGACCGGCGAGCGCGCCGAGGCTGGTCGAATCCTCATGACGTCGTCGAGCCATAGCGGTGTCGCTGCGGACGACCGAACCTATCTGGTCCAGCAGGTCCAGGCGCTGACCGGATTGCCGGCCGGTGATTCCGAACGGCGCGTCGATCAGGCGATTGCGAACGCGAAAACGGCGATCTCTCACGCGCGCCGCAGCACGGTCATTCTCGCGTTCTCATTGGCTGCTGCCACACTGCTCGGCGCCATCAGTGCGTGGGCCGCAGCCGTCGCCGGTGGGCGACACCGGGATGGCGAACCGCTCCCGGCGTGGATGGCATTTCCTGATCACTTCGAGCCAAGGAAAACGGCGGTGCCTTAGCGCAAAGCCGCCGTTCCGCCGCAGCTGACCGGATGACGTATCGCTATTGGTCGTGAATTCCGCCGAAATGGCTGAAGACCTCGAAGTCTTGCCCGCGTGCGATGCCGATCAGCGTGATGCCGCTGGCCGCGGCCGTGCGTATGGCAAGCGCCGTTGGTGCCGAAACTGCAACGATGAATCCAGCGCCGATCGCGGCAGTCTTCTGGACCATCTCGACCGAGATCCGGCTCGTCAGGATGACGGCACCCGAATGCCCCGGTATTCCCGTTGCGGCGAGGGCGCCGGCGAGCTTGTCGAGTGCATTATGGCGGCCGACGTCTTCGCGGACGATCATGTCGTCGGCGTCAGGCTGGAAAAATCCGGCGGCATGGGTCGCGCGGGTCGCCTTGCCCAGGATTTGTGATGCGGCGAGGGTCTCGACCGAGCGACGAATGTGTTGCGGCGTGAGATCGATATGCCGCTCGAGGCGCCGAACCTTCGCACTGACTTCGCGCAAGCTTTCGATGCCGCACAGGCCGCAGCCGGTCGGCCCGATCAATCGCCGCCGCCGCTCTTTCAGCTGTCGTCCAGCCCTCGGCCGCAGCCATAGACGCAGCTCGATTCCGTCGGGGCCGGGAACCACCGTGAGTTCGTTGATCTCTCCCAAATCCTCGATGATCCCCTCGGTCAGGCTGAAGCCGATTGCGAAGTCGGCGAGATCGGCAGGCGTCGCCATCAGCACCGCGACGGTCGTGCCGTCGTAGACCAGTGCGATCGGGCTCTCCTCGGCGACCGAGCGGTGGCCGAGCATGTGGCCTGATGTGAGCCGAAGCATGTTGACGGAAGATGGGGAGGCGCGCAGGCGATCGCGCCAGTCGATTTGCGAGCCGTGCATGATTGTTCATCCTAGCGACGGTCTATCGACGCGCGGCGCGCGCCATGGTTCCGAAAGCTTAGGAACCAGCGATTGTTTCTCATGTTTTGCGAAAGGGGCTTGCAGCTGAAGGGCCCGGCATGCGGCAGAAAGCAAAAGTCGAGACTTACGATGCTCCGGCCGGCGGCTGGGGATCGGTCAACGCAGTCGTTCACATTCTCACGCAGGAAGAAGTCGCGATCCTCGGCAGCGAGATCCTGATGAAGCAGAACAAGCCGGGCGGCTTCATGTGCGTGAGCTGTTCCTGGGCCAAGCCCGCAAGTCCACATCCATTCGAATTCTGCGAGAACGGCGCCAAGGCCACCGCGTGGGAAGTCACAGGCAAGACGGTCACGCCGGAATTCTTCGCCCGGCATACACTGTCCGAGCTACGAACCTGGTCCGATCATCGACTGGAAGAGCAGGGGCGGCTGAGCCATCCGATGCGCTACGATTCGGGCAGCGACAAATACGTCCCGGTCGAGTGGAGCGATGCGTTTCGCGACATCGGCGCCGAGTTGAACAAGCTCGATCCGCATTCCGTCATCATGTACACGTCCGGCCGGGCCTCGCTGGAAGCCAGCTACATGTACCAGCTGTTCGGCCGGATGTACGGCACCAATAATTTCCCCGATAGCTCCAACATGTGCCACGAGACCACGTCCGTGGCGTTGCCGCAGGTGATCGGGGTGCCGGTCGGCACCGTGCAGCTGAAGGATTTCGACCACACCGACTGCATTTTCTTCTTTGGACACAACACAACGACGAATGCCCCGCGGATGCTGCATCCGCTCCAGGAGGCAGTCCAGCGCGGCGTCCCGATCGTGACCTTCAATCCGCTCCGCGAGCGCGGACTGGAGCGTTTCGTCAATCCTCAAAACCCGCTTCAGATGATCGCGGGAGGCACACGCATCAGCTCGCAATATCATCAGGTCCGCGTCGGCGGTGACGCCGCGGCGATATCTGGGATTTGCAAATGGGTGATCGACGCGGACGATCGCGCCGTCAAGTACGGTGAGCCGCGGGTGGTCGACGCCGATTTCATCGCGCAGCACACCTCCGGCTTCGAGGAATTCGCCGCGTTCTGCCGCGGCCAGGACTGGAACGAGATCGAGCGGGCGTCGGGCCTCACGCGGTCGGCCATGCTCGAAGCCGCGAACGTCTATATGAAGGCCAACGCCGTGATCGCTAATTACGGCATGGGCGTCACGCAGCACAAGCACGGCGTCGAGACCACGAAGATGATCGTGAATCTGCTGCTGCTGCGCGGCAACATCGGCAAGCCGGGAGCAGGCATCTCGCCGATTCGGGGCCATTCCAACGTCCAGGGCCAGCGGACGGTCGGCATATCCGAGAAGACGAAGCTCGTCCCGCTCGACAAGCTTGCGGAGCTCTACGGGTTCGAGCCGCCACGGTGGGACGGTCTGTCGACGGTGGATGCCTGCGAGGGCATTTTGAAGGGCGATGTCCGTGGCTTTGTCAGCCTGGGCGGCAATTTCGTGCGCGCAATTCCTGACCGCTCGCTGATGGAGCCGGCTTGGTCGGGTCTGCGGCTGTCGGTGCAGATCGCGACAAAGCTCAATCGCAGCCACATCGTGCCCGGCGAGGTGACCTATCTGCTGCCATGCCTCGGCCGGATCGAGATCGATGAGCAGGCCAGCGGCGCCCAGGCCGTGTCGATGGAGGATTCCACGGCCTGCGTTCACGGCTCACGGGGCCAGCGCAAGCCGGTGACCGAGCACGCCCTGTCCGAGCCGGCGATCATCGCCGGTCTCGCCAAGGCAACCCTCAAGCCGAATCCCTGGGTCGAGTGGGACGCCTGGGTCGCCGATTATTCGCTCATAAGGGACGCGATCGAGCGGACCTATCCCGACCAATTCAAGGATTTCAACCAGCGCATGTTCGAGCCCGGCGGCTTTCCGCGGCCGCTGGCGGCGCGCGAACGCAAATGGAAGACGCCGAACGGCAAAGCCAATTTCACCGTTCCCAAGGCGGCATTCGCGCCCCCGGGAGAAAACGATGGTGTCTATGAACTGATGACGATGCGCGCCGACGGACAGTTCAACACGACGATCTATACCGAGGACGACCGCTTCCGCGGCATCCAGGGCAGCCGTTACGTCGTGCTGATGAATCCCGCGGACATGGAGGCGGATGGACTGAAGGCGGGCGACACTGTCACGCTGGTCACGGAGGCCAATGACGGTGTGGAGCGCAGTCTCAGCGAGCTCCAGGTCGTGCCCTACGGTATCCCGGGCCGGAGTCTTGCCGGCTACTATCCCGAATGCAACGGGCTGATCCCGCTATGGCACTACGCAGAGGGCAGCAAGGTGCCGGCCGCAAAATCCGTTCCGGTGCGACTTTTCAAGGACATGGTGCCCGAGATCATCGAGGGCGGAGAGATGCCGATCTCGGCGACGTAGCCGGGACCGGAACGTGTTCGCAACGTCACGAAGCGGGGATTGAAATGAAATCGAAGACGTTCAACGACGGCGCGGAACGAACCTTTGTCCTGATTCTGGACCAAGGGGAGGAGGCCTTCAGATCGATCACGGAATTCGCCGAACGCGAGAAGATCACGGGCGCCTCGATATCGGCGATCGGGGCGTTCTCGCAGGCGAAAGTCGGCTGGTTCGATTTCGCGGCCAAGACATACAAGCCGATCGAGGTCCGCGAGCAATGCGAGGTGCTGAGCCTGCTGGGCGATGTCGCTCAAGGCGATGACGGCAAGGCCAGCGTGCACCTTCACGCCGTGCTCGGCTTGCAGGACGGCACTGTGCGCGGAGGCCATCTGCTGTCGGGATCGGTGCAGCCGACACTGGAGGTGACGATCACTGAGGCCGTGGTTCATCTCCGCCGCAAGAAGCGACAGGACCTTGGGATTGCGCTGATCAGCATCTAGTCCGGAAGGTCCGGGAGGCTGCCTTGATCGACGGGCTTGTCACTGATGTTCCGGTGGCAGACGAAGAGGGCGGTCGCGTCGTGCCGGCCGGCTATCCCGTTCAGGCCGTCGATAAGGGGGCTCGGCGCCGCCGCGGACGAGGTACGGCCCCGCTCGGGCAATTAGGAACATCCAAATCCGGCTTACGTTGCCTGCACGGGCCTGATGGATGTCCCATGCAGCGCAGAACATTTCTGGCACTCGCGGCCTGGCTTGTCGGCACGACGTCCCTGACGCGCGCGACCGTGATCCACAATCACGTGCCATGGTCGCCCCATCCGAACTCGCCGCCGGAGATCGTGCGGCTGGGTCCTTGGCAGTTCTTCACTCTGGATGAAGCCCGCGCGATGGAAGCGATCGTCGATCGCATCATTCCGCCCGATGCGGAGACGCCCGGCGGCAAGATCGCGGGCTGCGCCGTCTTCATCGATCGCCAGCTCAAGGGGCCGTATGGCTCCAACGAGGGGCTTTACACGCTTGCGCCTCACACCAAAGGCACCAAGGAGCAAGGCTCCCAATCGGCGCTGACCCACGCCGAGTTCTATCGCAAGGCGCTGGCCGCGCTCGACAAGCATTGCAAGTCAACGCAGGGCGGCAAGTCCTTCGCAGAGCTCGATGCCGCCGCGCAGGATGACGTGCTGCGCAAGATCGAGTCGGGCGAGGTCAAGTTCGAGACGGTCGACGCTCAGGGCTTCTTCTCGGCTCTGCTGAAGGACGTCCCGGAAGGTTTCTTTTCCGATCCGATCCACGGCGGCAATAACGACATGGTCGGCTGGAAGATGATCGGCTTTCCCGGCATCCGCTACGATTATCGCGACTGGGTCAATCGTCACAACGAGCGCTACCCGTATCCCCCCGTCAGCATCGCCGGGCGGGCCGACTGGACCCCTGCAAAATCGTGAGCGGCGCACATGGCTCGTAAGCTCCCGCGCAAGGACGTTGTCATCATCGGGCTCGGATGGACCGGTTCGATCATGGCCTATGAGCTCGCCGATGCCGGGCTCGACGTGATCGCGATCGAGCGGGGTCCCTGGCGCAACACGGCGACCGACTATCCGCCGGGCTACGCGGCCGACGAATTGCGTTATCGCATTCGTCATGAGCTGTTCCTGAGCCCAAGCCAGACGACCTTCACTTTCCGGAACAAGACGAGCGAGGCGGCGCTGCCGATCCGAAGCTGGGGGGCGTTCATGCCGCCGAACGGCGTCGGCGGGGGCGGCGTGCACTGGAATGCGGAGACATGGCGCTTCCTGCCCTCGGACTTCGTGCTGAAGACGCATTTGACCGAACGCTATGGCGCCGGTTTTCTGCCTGATGACATGACCATCCAGGATTGGGGCGTGACCTATGATGAGCTCGAGCCGCACTACGACCGGTTCGAATATCTCTGCGGCACGTCCGGCCAGGCCGGCAACGTCAAAGGCAAGATCATGGAGGGTGGCAATCCGTTCGAGGGGCCGCGCTCGCGCCCCTATCCCAACCCGCCGCAGGACCAGCCGTTCGGCCATACGCTGTTCGGCAAGGCTGCGCGCGAACTCGGCTACAAGCCGTTTCCGCAGCCCTCCGGCAACATGTCGCGGCCGTACCAAAATCCTCTCGGCGTACGCCTCGGACCATGCACCTATTGCGGCTTCTGCGAGTGGTTCGGGTGCGGCAACTACTCGAAGGCCTCGCCGCAGACCACGGTGCTGCCGGCGCTGGTGCGGAAACCCAACTTCACGGCGCGTGACAACAGCGAGGTCACGCGGGTCAACGTCGACCACTCCGGCAAGCGGGCCACCGGGGTGACCTTCGTCGATGCCTCAGGTGATGAATGGGAGCAGCCGGCTGATCTCGTCGTTCTCTCGGCCTACACGATCTTCAACGTCCAGCTGCTGCTGCTGTCGGGCATCGGCAAGGCCTATGATCCCGCTGCCAATACCGGCGTGATCGGCCGCAATTTCACTCACCAGACCATCTCTGACGTCGTCAGCTTCTTCGATCCGGCAAAATTCGTCTTCAACCCGTTCATCGCTTCCGGCGCGATCGGAATGTGCATCGACGAGTTCAATGGCGACAATTTCGATCACGGTCCACACGGTTTCGTCGGCGGCGGCTACATGGGGATTGTGCAGACCAACGGTCGGCCGATCGAGACCACGCCCGTGCCGCCGGGCACGCCGCTGTGGGGCGCCGAGTGGAAGAAGGCCGTCAAGGAAAACTATCAGAGCGCGATCAAGCCGGGGACCGGCGTGCACGGCAGCATGTACAGCTACCGCGACGTCTATGTCGATCTCGACCCCACCTACAAGGACCGCTTCAGCCGGCCGCTCGCGCGGATCACGATGGATTTCCACGATAACGAGATCAAGCAGAACAAATTCCTGACGGACAAGTTCGCCGAGATCTTTCAAACCATGGGCGCAAGGCAGGTCCACAAGGAATACCGCAAGGCGCCCTACGACATCACCAAATACCAGACGACGCATCTTTGTGGCGGAGCGATCATGGGTACGGATCCCAACACCAGCGCACTCAACCGCTACCTCCAGAGCTGGGACGTGCCGAACCTGTTCGTGACAGGCGCGAGCGCGTTCCCGCAAAACGCCGGCTACAATCCGACCGGAACGGTCGCGGCGCTCGCCTATTGGGCCGCCGATGCGATCCGCTCCAAATATCTCAAGAACCCGGGGCAGCTGATCAATGCGTAGAGCTGCGCAACTCGCCTTGGTGACGCTGACGCTTGCTGCCGGCGTCGGTCAGGCCACGAGTGCGGGCTTGCAGGACTTTGCCGCCGTCGAGCGCGGACGTTATCTGGCCGCCGCCGGCGATTGCGGGAGCTGCCATACGGTCCCGGGCAGCGACCATCCTCTGAGCGGCGGCCGTCCCATCGAAACGCCGTTCGGCGTGCTGGTCGCCCCCAATATCACGCCTGATCGGGAGACCGGGATCGGCGCGTGGAGCGACGAGGAGTTCGACGCGGCCGTGCGGAAGGGAATGCGCCGCGACGGCAAGCGGCTGTACCCGGCCATGCCATATCCCTATTTCGCGCGCATGACACGGGAGGACGTCAAGGACATCCGCGCCTACCTCGCGACGTTCGAGCCAGTCCACAATCCCGTCACCGTCAACCAGCTGCCGTTCCCGCTGAACCAGCGGATGGCGATGATGGTGTGGGACAAGCTGTATTTCACGCCGGGCGAGTTCTGGGAGCGGGCGGACAAGTCGAAGCAGTGGAATCGCGGCGCTTATCTCGTCGAAGGCCCCGGCCATTGCGGCGCCTGTCATACGCCGAAGACGGCTTTGGGCGGCGACAAATCCGGCAAGCGGCTCCAGGGTTACACGCTGCAGGGATGGGTCGCGCCTGACATCACCAGCGGGCAGGGTCCGCTTGCCGATTGGTCGATCGACGATCTCGCGCAATATCTCAAGACCGGGCACAACCGCTTTGCGGCCGCAGCCGGCTTGATGGGCGAAGTGGTCGAGCTCTCGACGTCCCGGCTCAGCGACGACGACACCAAGGCGATGGCCACCTATCTGAAGGATGTATCGGGACCGAAGCCTGCGGCGGACAGCTCGGCCGATGCCCATGTGATGTCCGCCGGCGGCGCGATCTATCAGGACCTCTGCTCGGCCTGCCACAAATCGGACGGGTCTGGCGTTCCCAATCTCATTCCGAACCTCAACCTCGCCGCGACCGTCAACACGGGAGATCCGACGACGGTGCTGCGCGTGATCCTGCAGGGCGCACAGAGCGTGGCGACAGACAAGGAGCCGACAGGTCCCGCCATGCCTGCCTTCGGCTGGCAATTGAATGACGCGCAGGTCGCGGCGGTCGCGACCTATGTCCGCAACCATTGGGGCAAGGCGCCGCCGGTCAGCGAGGCCGAGGCGAAGAAGGAGCGGACGGCGCTCGATGCGAGGACGAACTGACCGTCAGGTCCGGGTCAGGAAATCCATTGAACCAAGGTAGAGAAGTATCCCCAGCCAGAACAGTCCGGCGCCGGCAAAGACGAGTGTGAGGCCGCGCCGATGCCACAGCTCCATGAAGATGGTTGCGACGAGACCTGCCTTGATGGTAGCGATCGTGAGGGCCACGACGGCATTGCCCGCTCCGAGCGGCACGTAGGCGAGCGTGATCGTCAGCGCCAGCAACGCGAGCAAACCAAGCCAGGCTCCGATCAGGGCAAGCGGTGGTCGCCAGTCGGTCATGGTGTCGACCTTCCGGGCAGGTAGATCAGCGCGAACAGGAAGATCCAGACCACGTCGACGAAATGCCAGTACAGCGCTGCGCTGTGCAGGGCCGTGTGGTGACGCGTCGTCGGCGCCTTCCGGCAAAGGGTTGCAAGCGTGATCAACAGGCAGATCCCGATCAGCATATGCAGGGCGTGGATAGCCGTCGCGATGAAGTAGAAGATGAAGAACAGCTGGACGCCATTGGCCAGCGGTCCGGCGAAGACGAAGTCGATCCCGGGGACGAGATGCTCGTCATATTCCTTGCTGTACTCGATCCCCTTGAGCACGATGAAGATCAGCCCAAGGCAGGCAGCGCCAATGAGTAGCCATGTGACGATCCTTGCTGTGGCAGGCGAGAAGATCTCAACGGCCCATGCCACGAGAAAGCTCGATGTCAGCAGGACGGCCGTGTTGGCCGTTCCGATCACGATCTCGGTGTGCCGGCCGCCCTCGGCGAAACCTTGCGGCAATGCGTGCCGGTAGACGATATAGGCGAGGATCAGCCCGCCGAACAGAAGAACTTCGGTTGCGATGAACACCCACATGCCGAGTTCGGCCGTGTGATCGCGGTGAGGTATCGAAGCGTATTGCGGAGCAACGGCGGAGCTATCACGCATTCTGCGGCTCCGCCTGGAAGGCCTCGTTGTATTGATACGGGTCGCGTGTGACCACGGGCTGCGTCGTAAAGTTGTGTTCGGGGGGCGGCGAGGAGGTTTGCCATTCCAGGCCGGGCGCGTCCCAGGGGTTTGCCGGCGCGCGTTTGCCAAAGAATGCGGAGTAGCCGAGGTAGAACAGCGGCATCAGATAGGCGACGGCCAGGATTGTGGCGCCTCCGGATGACAGCACGTTCCAGACCTGGAACTCCGGGGGATAGACGTGGTAGCGCCGCGGCATGCCCTCCGCGCCGAGGATGAACTGCGGGAAGAACGTCAGATTGAAGCCGAAGAAGATCAGGACCGCGGCGGTTCGCGCCCAATATTCCGAGTAGAGCCGGCCGGTAATCTTCGGCCACCAATAGTGCAAGCCGCCGAAATAGGCCGTCACCATGCCGCCGACCATGATGTAGTGGAAATGCGCGACCACAAAGTAGGTGTCGGTCGCGTGCACGTCGTAGGCGAGGCAAGCCAGGAACAGGCCGGTGAGACCACCGACCGTGAACAGACCGATGAACCCGAGCGCATAGAGCATGGGCGCGTCGAAATGGATCGAGCCTTTGTGCAGGGTCGCGGTCCAGTTGAAGACCTTGATGGCCGAGGGCACCGCGACGATGAAGCTCATGAAGGAGAACACGAGGCTCGCAACCAGCGACTGGCCGCTGACGAACATGTGGTGGCCCCACACCAGGAAGCCGACCGCGGCGATGGCGAGGCTGCACCAGGCCACGAACTTGTAGCCGAACACCTGCTTGCGGGAGAAGCACGAGATCAGTTCGTTGATCACCCCCATGCCCGGCAGGATCATGATGTAGACAGCGGGATGCGAGTAGAACCAGAACAGATGCTGGAACAGCAGCGGGTCGCCGCCGATCCTGGGATCGAAGATGCCGACGCCGAAAAAGCGTTCCGTCGCCATCAGCAGCAGCGTGATCGCGAGCACCGGCGTGGCCAGCACCAGGATGACCGACGTCGCATAGAGCGACCACAGGAACAGCGGCAACCGGTACCAGGTCAGCCCAGGTGCGCGCAGGCGATGGATGGTGACGATGAAATTGAGGCCGGTCAGGATCGACGAGAAGCCCGCGATGAAGACGCCCGCAGCCGCGACGATCACGTAGCTGTTGGAATAGAGCGTGGAGAACGGCGTGTAGAAGGTCCAGCCGGTATCGACGCCGCCGGCGAAGATCGCGAACAGCGTGGTGCAGCCGCCGAGCATGAAGATGTACCAGCTCATCAGATTGAGCCGGGGAAAGGCGAGATCGCGCGCGCCGATCATCAACGGGACAATGAAATTGCCGAGCGTGTTGGGAATCGACGGGATCAGGAAGAACCACACCATGATGATGCCATGCATGGTGAAGAGGCGGTTGTAGACGTCGGAGCTGACGAGATCGGCCTGGGGCGTCGCAAGCTCGATCCGGATCACGGTCGCAGCCGCGCCGCCGATGAAGAAAAAGACGATCAGGCTCGCGAAATAGAGGATCGCGATCCGCTTGTGGTCCGTCGTCAGGAACCACGAGCGCAGCGTGAAATCGGCGGTGAGATAGTTTGGGTCGCTCATGATGGATGTCCTGCGAGCGATTTGATGTAGATCACGAGCCGCAAAAGCTGATCTTCGCTGACCTTGCCCTCGAACGAGGGCATTACAGGTTGATAGCTTGCGACCACCTGGCTGCGCGGCATCAGGATGGAGTCCCGGATGTATTTATCATCCGCGATCACGGTGGTGCCGTCAGAGAGCGGCACCGGCTTGCCGTAGACGCCTTCGAGCGGGGGCGCGCGGACTGTGCCGCCGCCGCCGTGGCAGCCGCTGCAGCCAAGCTCGCGGAAGAGCTGGCCGCCCTCGCTTGCGAGCGGGCTCGACGGCGCTTGCTGCGTCAGCCAGTTGGAGAAATCGGTCGGCTCCATCGCCACGACCTCGCCGATCATGCCGGAGTGGTCGGTGCCGCAATATTCGGCGCAGAACAGGTGATAGTGGCCGGGCTTGTCGATCTCGATCTCGAGGTCCTGGTAGCGGCCGGGAACGACATCATGCTTGAGACGAAGGGCGGGGATGTAGAAGCTGTGAATGACGTCCTGCGACGCCATCACCAGGCGGATAGGGCGCTTCACCGGGATATGCAGCGCGTCGATCTCCGCCTGGCCACCAGGATGCTGCGTCTTCCACATCCACTGTTTCGCCACGACGAACACGTCGTGCTCGTCGCTCTGCGTACGATAAATCTGGAAAAAAACGCTGGCTCCCCAAACGAAGAGGCCGAGGAAGCAGACGAACGAGGCGGCGGTCCAGCTCACCTCCCAATGCCAGCTCTTCTTGACGCGATGGTTCCTGTCGGTCCGGTTGCCCGCGCGATAGCGCGCGCAAAATAGCGTCAGCAGAAAGAACAGCAGGCCGACGACCAGTGCGCTCGCAATCAACAGGCCAGTGAACAGCAGATCGACGTCGCCGCTGTGCGGCGAGAGCCCGGGTTGCCAGAACGGAATCCATTGGCGCCACATCTAGCGGGACCTTCGGAGCGCACTCATGGAGACGGCCACCCCGGCAGTCCCCTGCGCAGGAGAATGTCGATCGCGCGGTCGATCGGAATGCGGACTTCGCCCCGGGTTTTGTCGGTCCAGCCGTAACCGCGCTCGATCTTCGCTTGCCCATCGCGCATCGCCTGCAGCGTCGCCCGAGGCGCCTCGTCGAGGGGCGGCGCGTCGGAGCTCAAGGCCGGACGACTCGCGGGCGTGATGGGTTTTGTGGATAGCGGAAACATCATCGGCAGCACGAGCGGCGTGACTGCGACGAAAGTCGCAAGACCTGCCGCCAGCCAGCCGACGAGGCGGAGTCCGACGTCCGACCGCTCGTAGTCGAAGCGTTTGCTGTCCGACATGCTGCCGCCCTCGATTGACGGGTGACAATGCTGCGAGGGGAATTGCGTTCCTACTTAGGAACCAATGTGCGAGGGCTCGATTGATGAGCCGACAGCTCGCCATCGGGGTCGCAGCGAGGATGGTGCAAATATTCTCCCCTGTGGCGGACACGTGGTTACGCCTGTTCCTGATCGGCGGCCTGTCGCTCGCCGGCGGCAGCATCGTGGCCGCCGTCGGCTTCGCGCATTCGGCGTACATGACCGAGACCGATATCCGTCCGCATCAGCCGGTGCCGTTCAGCCATCGCCATCATGCCGGCGAACTCGGCATCGACTGCCGCTATTGCCACGGCAATGTCGAGTCCGGGCCGCAAGCCGGCCTTCCACCGACCGAGACCTGCATGACATGTCACTCCCAGATATGGACCAACGCGTCGATGCTGGAACCGGTGCGGAAGAGCCTCGCCGACAACACGCCGATCCGGTGGACACGCGTCGCGAAGCTGCCTGACTACGTGTTCTTCCGCCACGACATCCATATCGCCAAGGGCGTTGGCTGCGAAAGCTGCCATGGCCGTATCGACCGGATGGCGCTGACCTATCGCGCAAAGCCCTTCACGATGCAGTTCTGCATCGATTGCCACCGTGATCCGGCGCCGCATCTGCGTCCGCCGGATCACATCACCGACATGGCGTGGACGCCGGCCGCGAATGTGCGCAAGGAGGGCGAGACCATCGCCGCTCATGAAGGCATTCGCGTCGGTGAGCTCACGCATTGTTACGTGTGCCACCGATGAAGCGCAGCATTGATCATCGACCGGCGGACGGGCCGCGCGTGTGGGCAGGCATCGAGGAACTGTCGGATGATCCGCGGTTTCAGGCCTTCATCGAGGCGGAATACCCTGTTGTCCACGAATTCTCCAGGACCGCGCGCCGCGAATTCCTCAAGCTGATGGGCGCTTCCTTCGCGCTGGCGGGGCTGACCGGTTGCGAGAAGAGCTCGTTCATTGCAGCGCTGCCTTATGTCGACCAGCCGCCGAGCGAGACGATCGGCCTGCCGCGCTACTACGCGACGGCCGTGCTGCTCGATGGCTACGCGCAACCTGTCATCGCCACGGCCCATGCCGGGCGTCCGACCAAGCTCGACGGCAATCCGGGGCATCCGGCAACGCAGGGCCGCAGCGACATCTTCATGCAGAGCGCTGTGTTGCAGCTCTATGATCCCGACCGCACGGCTGCACCCACCCGCCATGGCGAAGCGGTGAGCTGGGCCGATGTCGAGTCCGCCATGGGCGTAATGCGCGAAAACTGGCGCGCCGGTCAGGGTGACGGCGTCAGGTTGTTGCTCGGACCCACGACCTCGCCGACTTTGCTGCGGCAGATCGATGCGTTCCGGGCGCAGTTTCCGAAAGCGCGCGTCCACACACATGCCGCTACGGGGCATGAGGCGAGGCGACAGATCACCGCCGCGGTTTATGGTCAGGCACTCGACCTGCACTATGTGCTCGGCGAGTGCGACGTCGTCGTCGACCTCGACGATGACTTTCTGGGGCCCGGGCCCGATCAGGTCCGTCACGCGTTGGGCTGGTCGCAGGCGCGCCGGCGATCCAGCGACCGGCCGGGCAATCGGCTGTTCGTGGCCGAGAGCGTGCCGACGGCGACCGGGGCGATGGCCGGTCAGCGGCTGATCGCTGACGCCAGGCGGATGCCTGTTCTCGCCGAAGCGCTGGCCAGTGCGCTCGGTATTGCCGGCGCATCGAAGCCGGATCTCTCCGGCGCGGAAGCCGGCTGGATCGCGCGCATCGTGGCGGCTTGCAAGGACCATTCGGCGCGCTCGCTGTTCGTCTCGGGCTTGAGCGGCGGCGCGGCCGCGGCGCTCTGGGTTGCGCGGATCAACCAGCAGCTCGGCAATGCCGGCGAGAGGCTGAAGCTGACCGCGCCGATCGCGGGCCCGGCCGACGCGGGAACGCTGGCCGAACTCGTCTCCGACATCCAAGCGGAGCGCGTCACCTCTCTCCTCGTGCTCGATTGCAATCCCGTCTACAGCGCGCCCGGTGAGCTCAATGTCGGCGACGCCATCAAGCATGTTCGCTCCTCGATTCATCTTGGCCTGCACCGGGACGAGACGGCTGCGCTCTGCGAATGGCAGCTGCCTCTTGCGCATCCGCTGGAGTGCTGGAGTGATGCGCGCGCCGTGGACGGCACGGCGACGATCCTCCAGCCGGTGATCTCGCCATTCTACGACGTCAGATCCGCGCATTACGTTCTGGCAAAGCTGCTTGGGGAGGTTGACGAGACGCCGGATGCCGCAATCCGCCAAACCTGGCAGCCGAGCTTCGGCGACGCATTCGAGACGCGATGGAAGCAGGCGCTGCATGATGGTTTCGTCGCTGGTGCGGCCCAGTTCATCACCGCGTCGCCTGCGAGCGATGCGCCCGCGCCCCCAAAGACGACCGGGGAGCTCGACATCGTGTTTCAGCCGGACCCCACGGTCTGGGACGGCCAGTTCGCCAATGTCGGCTGGCTTCAGGAGCTTCCGAAGACGCTGACGACGGTGACCTGGAGCAACGTGATCGCGGTGAGTCCTGCGCTTGCGAAACGCCTCGCGGCCGCCAACGGCGATCATGTCGAGGTCACCGTCGGCGAGCGTCATGTCGAGGGGCCGCTCTGGATCATGCCGGGCCAGGCCGACAACACGGTCGCGCTCTATCTCGGCTACGGCCGGACCCGGGCGGGACGGGTGGGTGACAATCTCGGATACGACGCCTACCAGGTGCGGCCCGCTGCTGCAGCGTGGCTGGCGCAGGGGCGCCTGCGCAAGCTTGCGACCCGCGAGGAACTCGCGGTGACCCAGCTGCATCATCGGCTCGAGGGATTTGATCTCGCGCGCGAGATCAGTCCGGGCCAGGTCGAGCGGGCCAAGCCGGCGCAGGCCAGCCTTTATCCGCCCTGGCCGTCGTCGAAGAACGCCTGGGGCATGGTGATCGATCTCGACAGCTGCATCGGCTGCAATGCCTGCGTGACGGCGTGCACGGCCGAGAACAACGTGCCCGTGGTCGGCGCGGATCAGGTCCGGGCCGGCCGTGAGATGCACTGGCTGCGGATCGCCCGCTACTACACCGGCGATGTCAGCGATCCCCACAGCTTCTTCGAACCGGTCCCGTGCATGCATTGCGAGGACGCACCTTGCGAGATGGGCTGTCCGGTCCACGCCACGACGCACAACTCCGAGGGCGTCAACCAGATGGTCTATAACCGCTGCATCGGCACGCGGACCTGCTCGAGCTATTGTCCCTACAAGGTGCGGCGCTTCAATTTCTACGACTATCGCTCGCCCGCCGATTCACCCGAGCATGCTGCCCACAATCCGGACGTGACCGTGCGCGCGCGCGGCGTCATGGAGAAATGCACCTATTGCACCCAGCGCATCGAGGCGGCCCATGTCGCCGCCGACAAGGAGAACCGCCCCATACGCGACGGCGAGGTGGTCACCGCCTGCCAGCAGGCGTGTCCCACCAAGGCGATCGTGTTCGGCGACATCAACGACCCGAATTCGGAAGTGTCGCGGCTGAAGCGCGACGGTCGCCATTACGTGCTGCTCGAAGAGCTGGGAACGAGGCCGCGCACGACCTACCTGGCGCGCTGGCGCGACGATGAGACGGAATCGAGGCAGGGATGAGCGAGCAATCCGACATCCTGCCGAAGCGCCAGAGCATCGGCGGCATCACCGATCAGCTCACCGGCATTCCCCTGCATTTTCCGGCGGACCGGCGCTGGATGATCGCGATGTCGGTCGCAGGCGCGCTGCTGCTGTTGCTGATGGTCTCGGTGCTCGAGCTGTTCACCCGCGGCGTCGGGATCTGGGGCATCAACATTCCCGTCAACTGGGCCTTCGCCATCCACAACTACGTCTGGTGGCTCGGCATCGGCCATGCCGGCACGCTGATCTCGGCGCTGCTGCTGCTGACGGGCAGCGAATGGCGCAACTCGCTCAACCGTTTCGCCGAGACCATGACGCTGTTCGCCGTGGTCTGCGCCGGCATCTACCCGATCCTGCATCTCGGCCGGCCCTGGTACGTCTACTGGATGTTTCCCTATCCGGCGACGATGGGCGTGTGGCCGCAATTCCGCAGCCCGCTGGAATGGGACATCTGGGCGGTGCTGACCTACCTGACGGTCTCGCTGGCCTTCTGGTACACCGGCCTGATCCCTGATCTCGCCGCCGCCCGCGACCGCGCAACGCGGCGCGGCTGGCAGATCTTTTTCGGCATCATCGCGCTCGGATGGCGCGGCTCGGCGAGGCACTGGCAGCGCTGGCAGCAGACCTATCGGCTGACGGCAGGACTTGCGGTGCCGCTTGTCGTGTCGGTTCACAGCGAGGTCTCGCTGCTGTTTGCCGCGGGGCAGATCCCGGGCTGGCACTCGACGATCTTCCCGCCTTACTTTGTCCTCGGCGCGGCTTTCTCGGGCTTCGCCGTCGTCTCCATCATCGCGGTGTCGTTGCGCTCGTGGTTCGGGCTGAAGAATCTCGTGACCGACGACCATCTCGATCTGCTCGGAATGGTCCTGCTCGCGACCGGCCTGATGACCGGCTACGGCTATGTCTTCGAGGTGTTCGACGCGCTCTATTCCGGTGAGCCGCACGAGCTGCAAACGCTGGCCGACCGCTTTGCCGGCGCCTATGCCTGGACCTATTGGGGCGCGGTCGTCCTCAACTTCATCCCGCTCCAGGCGCTGTGGCTGCGCAACGTGCGGCGGAGCGGGTGGATGCTGCTGCTGATCTCGGCGTCGGTCGTGGTCGGAATGTGGCTCGAGCGCTACATGATCCTGGTCACCAGCCTCTATCGCGATTTCCTGGTTTCGTCATGGAGCCATTTCACGCCGAGCTTCTGGGACTGGTCGACTTATTTCGGCACGATCGGCCTTTTCCTGGTGCCGTTCCTCATCGCCATCAGGCTCGTTCCCATGATCTCGATCTTCGAGAGCAAGGAGCTTCTCCACGAGGAGAAGGAGGAGCAGCAGCATGGCTAAGGGGCTCTATGGCGCATTGGCCGAGTTCAGGACTCCGGACGACCTGCTGGCGGCGACGCGGAAAGCGCGGGAAGCCGGCTACCGCAGCCTCGACGCCTTCACGCCGTTTCCGGTCGAGGGCCTGGACCGCATCCTGCGATTTCCGCGGCCGACGATCTCCTTCGTCGGACTTGGCGGAGCGATCGCCGGCGCAACCACCGCGCTCGCCATGCAGTTCTTCACGAATTACGACTACCCGCTCAATGTCGGGGGACGGCCGATCTATCCGATATCGGCCTTTGCGGTCGTGACTTTCGAGCTCACCATTCTGTTCTCGGCGCTCGCCATGCTGGTCGGGATGCTGTGGCAGAACGGGCTGCCGCGGCTCAGCTATCCCGTGTTCAACGGCGAAAGGTTTCACCGTGCCAGCAAGGACCGCTTCTTCCTTTGCGTCGGCGCTGACGATGCGAGGTTCGAGGCGGGCGAGACGTTGGCGTTTCTCAGCGGGACCGGCGCGCTGTCGGTGGAGCTGGTGCCGGAATGAGCAGGCTTCTGGTCATCGTCGCGCTTGCCGGTCTGCTCGCCGCCTGTGATCAGAACATGGACGAGCAGCCGCGCTACAGCGAATATTCGCGCGCGCCGCTGTTTCGCGGCGGCGTGCTGCGGCCGCCGCCGGCGAACACCGTCGCTCGCGACGATCTGGACCGGGAGAAGGCGGCTCATACCAGGCCTGCGCTTTCGGCCGCGCTGCTCGCGCGGGGACGCGAGCGCTTCGGCATATTTTGCCAGCCCTGCCATGGCGCCGGCGGTGACGGAAACGGCATCGTCGTCCAGCGCGGCATGCCGCGGCCGACGAGCTATCACGACGACCGGCTGCGCAACGCGGAAGACCAATATTTCTTCGACGTCATCACCAACGGCCATGGCGCGATGTACTCCTATGCGGCCCGCGTGCCGCCGGCGGATCGCTGGGCGATCGTCGCCTATATCCGCGCGCTTCAGCTCAGCCGTCACGCCTCGCTCGACGACGTGCCAGCGGACGAGCGCGCCAGGCTGGAGAGCCGGCCATGAGAATGTCCAGCAGCCCAAGAAGCGTGGTGGCGGTGGTGTCGGGCCTGGTCCTGATCGCGGGATTTGTGATCGATGCCAGGTCGACCGCTTCAGCCTATCTCGTCGCCTGGAGCGCCTGGGGTGCCATTCCGATCGGCGCACTTATTGTCTTCATGACCAGCTATCTGGTGCGGCGGCGCTGGACCGAGACGCTGCATCCGGTCTTCGTCGCGACATCAGGCATCCTGCCTGTCGCCGCGCTGACGTTCATTCCGGTCCTGCTCTTCATGAAGGAGATCTATCCCGCCATCGCGGATGGATCCTCATTGCCGCCGTTCAAGGCGCACTGGTTCGTGCCGTGGTTCTTCGTGCTGCGGACGGTGCTCTATTTCCTGATCTGGATTGCGCTCGCCCATTGGCTCCGGCGCGCCTGGCGCCATGACGAGGCCATGGTCCGCGCCGCCTCCGTTGGAGCGATCGCATGGACTCTCACCGTATCGTTTGCCGGGGTCGACTGGTTCGAATCGCTGCAACCGGAATTTCACTCGTCGATCTACGGCCTCATCGTACTCAGCTTCCTGCTGGTGAACGGAACGGCCTTCGTGATCGCAGCCGGCTTGTTGTCGACGCAACAGATCGGCCCGAGCCGCGGCTACAGCGGACTTCTGCTCTCGGTGCTGCTGCTGTGGTGCTACCTCCATGCCATGCAGTACATCGTGATCTGGTCGGGCAACATTCCCAAGGAGGTCACCTGGTATCTGGTGCGATCCCAGCACGGGTGGCAGTTCGTCCTGGCGGCGCTCTCATTCGGGCAATTCGTCTTCCCGTTCTGCGCGATGCTCAGCAGCCGGGTGCGGTCGGACCCGCATTGGCTGCTGGCGCTGTGCGGGTTGACGCTCGCCATGCGCTGGCTCGAAGCCGCAATTCTGATTCTGCCGGCCATTCACGGCCTGTCCCTGACGGTCACCGGCGCGATGTTGATTGCGGCAACGCTGTTCCTCGGCGCGGTGTTCTGGCTGGCGTTCGACGCTGATCTCGCGCGGTCTGCAGAACCAGAGCCTTTGGGCGCTATCTGGTGGCGTGCTCGCGCCGCAGCAGCAGGCCGATCAGCAGGGCAAGGACGATGACACTGAGTGACGACGTCGCGATCAGCAGCCGCCGCGCCGCGAGCGTATAGGTGCCGCTCGCGGGATCGAAGCCATAGCAGAGCAGATGGATCTGGTCGGTCCATCCGCCGACATGCCCCTGGCCCGCTTCGACCAGGGCAAGACGCAGGCTGGCGGCATCGACCGCGAGAGCCGAGAGCGCGCGCGAAATCCGCCCGTCCGGCGTCACCACGAAGGCCGCGGCGGGGTGGGCATATTGGTCATGCTCGCGATCATAGACGGGCTGCACGCCGAACGCGCCGGTGAGAGCGCCGATCTCAGTCGCTGCCGCGCGCAAAAACGCGCTGTGCTCGGCGAGCCCGCCCCTTGGGCTGAGCTGCGCATTCTTCATCGTCAACGCCTGGGCGGCCGTGTCCTTGGCATCGAAGCCGGTCACGATCAACCGGAAGTCCTTGCCGGCGCTCAAGCCCGTATCGGCCAGCGCGTTCGAGACGATCGAGATGGCCGGCCCGCACAGCGTTTCGCAGGTGTAGTCGGCCAGGATCCAGACGGTGGGGACGCCGCCAAGCCAATCCTGCAGCGGTGCGCGGCGATCGTTGATGTCGTTCATCTGGATCTGCAAAGGCAGTTGCGCATTCGTGGGACGCGCGAGGACGGCCTGCTCGAGCTGCGAGGCGGTGAGGGCTTGGGTCGCCACGGGCATCGCGATCCATGCGACGAGCGCGACGATCCATCCAGGGGCCCGCGCACGGGCTCGTCTTCCGGGCACATCATCAGAGCATTGGGCGGGCAATGTGTGCATCCCGGGCGATCGGTGCGGGTGAGGCGGGTGACCAGAAACGGCTTGCAGCTATCCGCGTCAGGCAATGCTCACCCGAGAGCTTGGTTCCTGGGCGGCCACCGGCAGCTACAATAGGGCTGCCGGATTCACATAACCTAATGCATGAAGCAGAGAGACCCGTCAAAATCCCGGCGGGACCCTGGGGTGAATGACGATGGATCGCGTCGAAAAAATTTTCGTCGGGACGGCGATTACGGGCTTTCTCATTATGCTCGGGGCAATCATATGGATGACGTTAAGCTAGCGGGCAGGGCGGCCTCGGCGTTGCGCATCACCCTGCCATATCTTGCGGTATTCATCTGCATCGCGGTCGCCGCGTGGCTGACCTGGAGCAGGCTGCTCTAGGCCAGACCGGTTGGCCTCGACGATGCGCGTCACATCTGCCGGGAGCTGATCAATGCGCCGAGCCCGCGGATCATCGCCGCAACATCAACAGGCTTTTCCCAGAGCAAGACATCGTGGAATTCAGGTGCAATGCTGACCTTGTCATAGCCCGTCGTGAACACGAAGGGTACGTGACGCGCCCGGAGCTCCTGCGCGATGGGAAAGGCCATTTCGTCGCGAATGTTCACGTCGAGCACCGCACCATCGACGATCGAGCCATCATGGAGGATGCGCAGCGCATCCTCCAGCTCGCCGACCGGTCCGGCGACTTCGGCGCCGAACGATCGAAACGCACGACTTATGTCATCGGCCAGGAAGTATTCGTCCTCCACGACGAGAATACGGCGTCCCGAGAGGGGCGCGCGCTCGCGGAACAAGGTTGCGGATGCCAACATGTTTCCTCCAGCGCATGAAAGACCATTGGAACATACGGCGAAGGGCCGCCTTGGTGCAAACGAAGCATGCGATGGCGGGTTCCCGATGAGCAACCGTGACATCATTGTAATCGGTGGCTCCGCCGGCGCCACCGCACCCCTGAAGCAAATTCTGGCGGCGTTGCCCCTCGACTTGCCGGCGGCGATCTTCATCGTCCTGCACATTCCAGCCCAGGGCATCGGCATCCTGTCCACGGTTGCCGCTGCGGCCGGGAGGCTGCCGGTGCATCAGGCCGTCGACGGGATGACCTTCGAGCGCGGCCATATCTATCTGGCCGCACCCGACCACCACCTCTTGCTATCAGGAGATCACCTCCAGCTCGGACGCGGTCCGCGCGAGAACATGGTCCGTCCGGCGATCGACGCCCTGTTCCGCTCCGCGGCGGTGCACCACGGTCCCCGCGTGATCGGAATCGTGCTGAGCGGCTTGCTGTCGGACGGCGTTGCCGGGCTCCATGCCATCAAGCGCTGCGGCGGGATGGCCCTGGTCCAGGATCCCGCCGACGCGATCTCGCCCGAAATGCCGCAGCGCGCCCTGGAGGCAACGATCCCCGATCTCTGTGTCCCCGCTGCAAAGCTCGGCGACGTGCTGTCTGATCTTGCCCGGGAGGAGCCGGGTAGTGCGCTCCCGGTGGCTCCCGACATCCGCCTGGAGGTCGAGATCGCGGCCGGTGAAAGGATCGGAGCCGGAAGCCTCACCAAGATCGCCGACCCCGCGGCGCTGACCTGTCCCAGTTGCGGTGGGGTGCTGTCCGCCGTGAAGGGCGGCCACCCGATGCGGTTTCGCTGCCAGGTCGGCCATGCCTATACCGCCGACGCGCTCGCCAAGGAGCAGGAGGGACAGGTCGATGAAGCCTTGCGGGTGGCGCTGCGGATCATCGAGGAGCGTGCTGAGCTGGTGCAGCGCATGGCGGACGATGGGCGGCGCAGCGGCCGCGCCGCAGTCGCCGAGATGTACGATGCGCGCGCCGCCGAATATCGCGAATATGCCGACATGATCCGGCGGGTCGTGCTACACTCATTCGACCCGGCGATCCGCCCGCGAGCGACCTGAGGCATCACCATGGCCACCTCCCTTGCCGAGCGGACGGAGCAGCTCCACGTTGAGCAGCGCCTTCTTGTCAAGGCGGATGGCGACATCGACGAAGGTTGGTTGCGGATTCGCAGCCAGGAGGATCTGGTGCGCGAGCTCCGGGCCGGCGGGCATGACACACGGCAGGCCGAAAGGCTGGTTGATCTGCTCAAGCAAACCTTGTTGGAATGGGAGCGGCACCGCACCTTGATCGTCCAGCGGGTCAACTACCTCCAGCGCGAGGTCGATTCCCTGGCGCCCACGGCCGGTTGATCGGGGCCGGATTGCGTCGTCGAATATGGCAAGCAATTCCCGCCATTCAGCTGTTGGGATACCTTGAAATTCTGCTATTCCATGAGCTTGGGATCCGCGATCCCGGAGAGCGAAAGTAGCGTCTGATATGGATGAAGTCGGCAAAGCGCCGGGAGACGGGGAGCGTCAGGTCAAGGCCCCATTGATCATTGGCGTGGGTGCGTCGGCCGGCGCAATCGACAGCATCGAGCGCTTCTTCGGAAAGCTGACGCTGGGCGACGACCAGGCCATCGTGCTGGTGCTTCAGAATCGTGAGGCGCTCTCCGACCAGCGGCTGCATGCCGTCATCCAGCGTGCCGAGGGAGCCCAACTCTCCAATATCACCGACGGGATGACGCTCGAAGGCGGGACGATCTATCTCAGCCCCATGGCCATGATCACCACCATCCACGGTGGCCGCCTCGCGGTGCGGAAGGCGGAGCAGGGGCCGGGCGAACGGGCCACCATCGACAGCTTCCTCGTGTCGCTGGCGGAGGAGCGCGCCGAGCAATCCATCGGGGTGCTGCTCAGCGGAACCGACGGCGACGGCACGTTGGGCGCAGCCACCCTGAAGGATCACGGCGGCCTGGCAATCGCGGAAAAGGGCGCCGACGAGGATTCCAAGCATCTGGCCGACAGCAGCAACCCTGCAGCCATCGCCGACTATGTGCTGTCGCCTGAGGACATTCCCGAGCATATCCAGGTCTACGCGCGCCATCTGCGGCGCCTGGAGGAGAAGCAGGGTTTCGACGAGGTGCTGGCGGCCGCCGCGAGCTCGCTGTCACGCATCGCCGACATCCTGCGCAACAAGACCGGCAACGATTTCCACGGCTACAAGCAGAACACGTTTCTGCGCCGAGTTCAGCGCCGCATGCAGGTGGTGCAGATCGATGAGATCACCTCCTATGTCGATTTCCTGCGCAACGACAAGGACGAGGCGCAGAACCTCTTCAACGATCTTCTGATCGGCGTCACCGAGTTCTTTCGCGACAAGCGCGAATTCGAGGTTCTCGAGACGCAGATTATTCCGAAGATCTTCGAGAACAAGGGAATCGGGCAGCAGGTCCGTGTCTGGGTGCTCGGCTGCGCCACCGGCGAGGAAGCCTATTCGATCGGCATCCTGTTGCGGGAGCATATGGCGACGCTGGACTCTGCTCCGCAGGTCCAGATTTTCGCCACCGATATCGACGGAAGGGCGCTTGCGACCGCACGTGTCGGACGCTACCGCACCAATATCGAACAGGACATGACCCCCGAGCGCCTGGCGCGCTGGTTCGTCCGCGAGGGCGATACTTATTGCGTGGTCAAGGAACTCAGGGAGATGTGCATCTTCTCCCAGCACAACGTGATCAAGGACGCGCCGTTCTCGAAGCTCGATCTGGTCTCCTGCCGCAACTTGCTCATCTATCTGAACGCAGAGCTTCAGAACCGGGTCATCCCGCTGTTTCATTTTGCGCTGCTGCCGGACCGCTACCTGTTCCTCGGCAATTCCGAAAACGTGACGCGACATCCGAAGCTGTTCGCGCCCGTCGATCGTCGCGCCCGCATCTTCAGGAAGCTCGAGACCGGTACGCGGCTGCCGCCCGAGTTTCCGATTTCGACCGCGGCGGGTCGCGCTCCGGTCGAGGTGCCGCCGATCCGCTCCTTCGGTCCCGACGTCGGGCTGGAGCGCCGTGCGCAGCGGATCGCCGAGCGCTATGCGCCGGCCTATGTGATCACGGACGACAATTTCCAGATCCTGCACTTTTCCGGCCGCACGGGGCGCTATATCGAGCCGACGGCGGGCGCCGCCTCGCTCGATCTGCTTCAACTCGTGCATCGCGACCTCCGGCTGGAATTGCGGACGACGCTGAGCCGCGCCGCCGAGACCAACGAACCCGCTCATGCCGAGCAGATCCAGCTTGGCGTCAACGGCCATAGCGTGCTCGTCGACATCACGGTCGAGCCGATTCAGGACGGCGCCGGCGGTCACCGAAACTTCGTCGTCCTGTTCAAGGACGGTCCGGCGCGCGGCCTGGAAGCAAGCGATGGCAATGCCGGCAGCCTGGTGCGAACCGAGCATGTCGAGCGGCTCGAGAGCGATTTGCGGGCAACCCGTGAACGTCTCCAGGCAACGATCGAGGAGCTCGAGAGCACCAACGAGGAACTGAAATCCTCGAACGAGGAATACCAGTCGCTCAACGAAGAGCTGCAATCGGCCAATGAGGAACTCGAGACCTCGCGCGAGGAATTGCAATCGGTCAACGAGGAGCTGACTACAGTCAATGGCGAGCTGGCCCACCGTGTTCAGGAGCTGACCCGCGCCACCAGCGACTTGAAGAATTTTCTGGAAAGCACGCAGATCGCGACTGTCTTCCTGGACAACGATCTGCGCGTGATGAACTTCACGCCCGCGATCACCCAGATCCTGCATCTGGTGGAGACCGATACCGGCCGCCCCATCGCGCACATCAAGGCGCGCATTCCGATCGAGGAGCTCTACGATGACGTGCGTCGCGTGCTGCGCACGCTGGCCAGCGCCGAGCGCGAGCTGACTGCGCCGGACAGCGGCACGCGGTATATCGTCCGCATTCTGCCCTATCGCAGCATCGACAATTTCATTGCCGGCGTGGTCATCACCTTCATCGAGGTCACGGCGATCACGCGCGCGGAAGAGCGGCAGCGCCTTCTGCTCGCCGAGCTTCAGCATCGCGTGCGCAACACGCTCGGCGTTGTCAGGTCGATCGCGCGCCGTTCCGCAGAGACGAGCTCGACCGTCGAGGAATATTCAGCACATCTCGACGGCCGGCTGAACGCCTTTGCGCGGACGCAGGCGCTGGTGACGCGCGATCCCGAGGGCGGCGTCGATCTGGAATATCTCGTTGTCGAGGAGCTTCTCGCGTATAACGCGCGCGAGGGCGAACAGATGCGCGTGTCCGGGCCGGCGGTCCGTTTCCAGCCCAAGGCGGCGGAGACCTTTGCACTTGCCATCCACGAACTGGCCACCAATGCGCTCAAATATGGTGCGCTGGGCCAACCCTCGGGACGCCTGGAAATTTCCTGGCGCATCGACGAAGCGTCGACCCCGCCGCAACTGTTGTTCGACTGGCGCGAGCGGGGTGGGCCGGCCGTGGCGCAGCCGGCACGCAAGGGTTTTGGTTCGGAGCTTCTGGAGCGCACTTTGGCGTTCGACCTGAAGGGGCACACGACCATGTCCTTCAACGGGGCGGGGCTTCACTGCCAGATCGCGATTCCACTGACCAAGAGAACCTTTCACACGCCTTCGATGGACGGCTGATGCGCTCCCACGGCACCGATGGAGGTCTTGCACATGCGGTGATCCGCCGCCTCAATGTGTTGCGGCCCCTGTCCGAGGAAGCGGTCGCGGCGCTCGAGCACGCTATTCTCGAAGGTCTGTTTCGGGCGGGGCCGGGCGAGGATCTGGTTGCCGAAGGCGATCCGGTCGACAGCGTCCGGGTCGTGCTCTCGGGCTGGCTGTTCCGCCACAAGACGCTCGAGGACGGCCGGCGGCAGATCGTCAACTTCATCCTGCCCGGCGAGACCTGCGACGCCCATGCTTATCTGCTGCCGACGATCGACCATTCGATCACCACGGCCACGGCGGTTTCTTACGCCGAGATCAAACGCGCGCGTTTCGAGAAGCTCATAGCGAACGAGCGAACGCTTGCCGAAGCCTTCATGTGCGAGACGATATTGAACAATGCGATCCAGCGCGAGTGGGCGATCAATCTCGGACGTCGTGTCGCACTGGAGAAGGTCGCCCATCTGTTCTGCGAAATCTACGAGCGGCTTCGCCCGGTCGGACTGGTCGACGGTACTTCGTGCAGCTTCCCGATAACCCAGATGGATCTGGCCGACGCAACCGGGCTTTCCGTCGTCCACCTCAATCGTACCATCCAGGAACTGAGGGCGTCCGGGCTGATCACGCTGCGGGAGCGGACTCTGACGATTCCGGATCTGGATGCACTCAAGAGCGCGGCGCTGTTTTCACCGGGCTATTTGCAGCTCTACCGGTGAAGCTGATCGAGAAGCGTTTTCCACTCGCCACATTCGCCGAGGCCTTCAGCACCGCGTAAATTCACGCGGCGTTAACCTATGGAAATGCGGGAACCCGCGGCCGCACCCGAAGCTGCATCGGTCCGGGGCCTTTCGACTGACGTCACATCAGCCCGGGCGCCTGACCTCCAGATGGGGAGAATGATGATGCGGAGCGTCAAACACTATCGCGCCTTTCAAATTGATCCGGACGGGCATGTGTTCGGCTGCATCAATCTTGTCTGCGGTGACGACGAGCAAGCCAAGCGCGAAGCAGCTGCGCTCGTCCTCGTCCACCGCATCGAGCTATGGCGGCTCGACAGCCGCATCGCCCAGTTCGATCGTCCCCAGGAGATCGCCCGGCAAGAGGCACCTTTGGACGCTTAGGAACCGCGCGCGGCAATTCGGGTTGGTCGGATCGGACCAATCGATCGAGGACCCAGCATGGCGGATCCAGACGTTCGCAAGGGGATGCCGCCCGTCAAGCTGTCGCGTGAGGAATTCGAAAGCCGCTACAAGAGCCAGTTCGTCGATCCTGCCTTCGCTCCGCTCGCTCACGAACTCGACGCAATCGTCGGCGCCGCCTGGGATGCCTATAGCCATTCGCGCAAGGCGCCGATGACGCGCAAGGCGGGCGCAGGCTTTGCTGATCCCGACTACGATCTCGCCGTCGACTGGCTGGCCGCGCGCGATGCCGTCCTCGAAGCGCAGCGGCGGCACGACGATGCCGGAGCGACGCCGCGCATTCTCGTCATCAACGGCTCGGCGCGCAGCGAGCACACCTGTCCCGGCGAGATGTCCAAGACGTGGCGGATGGTCAAGCTCGCCGAGCCGGTTTTCACCGAGATGGGCTTTGCCGTCGACATCCTCGATCTCTCCCGCCTGACGTCCGAGTTCGGCAAGCACATTCATCCCTGCAAATCCTGCGTCTCCACCGCCATGCCGCTCTGCCACTGGCCGTGCAGTTGCTATCCGAACTATTCGCTGGGCCAGACCAGCGACTGGATGAACGAGATCTATCCGCTCTGGGTTGCCGCGCATGGCATCCTGATCGTGACGCCGGTGAACTGGTATCACGCGCCGGGCGGTCTCAAGGCGATGATGGATCGGCTGGTCTGCGCCGACGGCGGCAATCCGGACCCGACATCGACGCACGGCAAGAAGGCCGCCGAAGCAAAGGCGCTGGAGCTGAAGGGCTGGCCCTATCCGCGTCATCTCGCCGGCCGCCATTTCGGCCTCATCGTTCACGGCGACAGCGTCGGCGCCGAGGGCGTTCGCCGGACGCTGTCCGACTGGCTGACCGACATGCATCTGATCTCCACGGGCCGCTTCGGTGAGATGGACGGCTACGTCGGCTACATGGAGCCATATGCGACCTCTCACCGGGAGCTGGACGAAGATCGTGCGTTTCAGCAGGAGGTGCTGAATGCAGCCAAGACGCTTGGCCGCGCTGTGAAGCTCGCCCGGAGCGGGCAGCTGTTGGAACCGGGTGCCGGTCTCGAAGAGCCGGCCCCGAAATGACCGCCTGAAAGGACGACGAATGCTGGAAGAGAAGCTCAGGGAAGCCATCGTCGGAGAGCTCAAGCGTCAGGCGGCCAACCGGCCGCAGGCGCTGAAGGTCGAGGGCTCTGCGGAAGAGCTGATCGTCAACGGAAAGATCGACTTGGCCGACCTCGTCATGGTGATCGTCGGCTCGGTCGCCGGCGGCCCATAGCGCTAAAGCATCGCCTTGAGCTTCAGCGCATCGGCAGGGGCCGCGCTCTTCTGGTCGTTGTCGAAATAGACATAGACGTCGCAGCCTTGCCGCTTCCAGGATGTGATGCGCCGCGCCCATTGCGTCAGCGTCGAGCGGCCATAGTGGCCGTAATAGCGTCCGCCCGGCCCGTGGCCGCGCACATAGACGAAATCTGCCGTGCGCTTCCAGGGCGCCGGTGCATCGTGATGGTCCGACAGGCAGAGCGAGATGTTCTGGTCAGCGAGCATCCTGAGAATGCGGGGTTGGTACCAGCTTGGGTGTCGAAATTCGAAGCTATAGCGGCGCTTCTTGGTGAGCAGCTTGAAGAACGATGCGAGCCTGTCGGGATTTGCCTCGAACCGGGGCGGCAACTGAAACAGGATCGGTCCGGCTTTGCCGCCCAAAGAGGAGATGCGATCCTCCAGCAATGCGAGGCTGTTTTCGCTGGCGTCGGACAGGCGCTTCCAATGCGTGATGAATTTGGATGCCTTCCAGGTGAAGACAAAATCCTCATCCGTCTGATCCCGCCATGCCTTCACGGCTTGCGGTGTCGGTGTCCGGTAGAACACGCCGTTGAGCTCGGTCGTCTCGAACCGGCTGGCATAGTAGCGAAGCTGCTCTTTCAGAGGCAGGCCATCCGGAAAGAAGGGACCGCGCCATGAATCGTAGTGCCAGCCGGAAGTACCGATCAGTACGCGTGACATCTCTGATAGCCGCTGTTGGTCGCGGTCGATCGAGCCGAGTCTCCTGCGAACAACGCCCTCGGCCGTTAGCGCCGCTTGGTCGCGCGAGCCTTGGTCGCGCGGCGATTATAGGGCGAACGATTGACCGGCTTGAGCGAGATACCTTCGCGTTGCGCCTTGCTGCGGATCGCGGCGATCGGGCGCTGAAGCTTGATGCTCATGACGCCGGTGGGCGTATTTCCCTTCGCGAGCTGCCGCAACATCTTGACGTCGGCCGTCGACCACGGCTGACGCGAGCGACGCTTGTACGAAGGGTTTGCTTTGCGCGGTCCCTTCTTGCCGATCGGCGAGCCGGGCCGCTTCCAGGTTGCTGTGCGTGCCATGTTGATCCTCCTGGAATCCTAAAGCACGAATCAGGGGGTTGGTTCCGACATCGGCTGCGTGCGCCCACGAAGCCGTCCGCGATCACAACTCTATCCTGCGGCCGAGTTCGACCAGCGCATTGCTGGGCATCTGGAACCGATCCACGGCATGTGCGGAATTGCGAACCATGAAGCCGAACAGGCTCGTTCGCCAGCGCGACAGCAGTGAGCTGCCGGGGCGATTGACCGGATCGTATCGCTCGACATAGTAGGTGGGCCGCTCCCAGGCGGGCAGCCCCTCGCGTTTTGCCTGTGCGATGACGGAGGGAAGATCGGGAATCTCGACGAAGCCGAAACGGACCATCATGTGCCACACGCCTTCGCCGAGCTGCTCGCATTTGACGCGATCGGGCGCGCTGATGCGCGGCACGGCTTCGAAACTGACGGTGAGGGCGATCACGGTCTGATGCAGCGACCGGGTCTGTCTCACGTAATTGACGATCATCGGCGGCACCCCCGTGCCAAGGCGCGTCAGGAACACGCCGGTCCCCGAGATCCGCGCGATATTTTCCTCGGCGAGCCGGGTGATGAATGCTTCGATTGGCTCCGAGCGCGCGGCATTCCGGCGATGCAGCCTGGCGACGCCGTCGTGCCAAACGAGCATGGCGGTAAACACCAGCGCACCGAAGGCGAGGGGTATCCATCCTCCGTCCAGGATCTTGAGCAGGTTGGCTCCCAAGAATGCCAGATCGACGATGCCGAGGGCACCGGCCAGGGCGATCGATCGCCAGATGCTCCAATGCCAGCGCGCGTGCATGACTGCGAACAAGAGCACCGTGGTGAGCACCATGGTGGTGGAGACGGCGGTCCCGTACGCACCCGCAAGACGGTCCGAGCTGCCAAATCCGATCGTGAGCGCGATGGTCAGGATCATCATGGTCCAGTTCACGAACGGAGCGTAGATCTGACCGTATTGGTCGGCGGAAGTCTGGAAGATCTGGACGCCCGGAAACCAGCCGAGCTGCATGGCTTGCCTGGTCATCGAGAACGAGCCGGTGATGATGGCCTGGCTCGCAATGATCGTCGCCAGCGTTGCAAGAAGGACCAGCGGGTAGACCGCCCAGGCCGGCGCCAGCAGGAAGAAAGGATTGCCGTCATTGTTTGGCGCATCGACGAAATTGCCGACTTGCCCGGCATAGTTCAGGACCAGGCCCGGGAGCACGATGCTGAACCAGGCGAGCCTGATGGGGGCCCGGCCGACATGTCCCATGTCAGCATAAAGCGCCTCGCCGCCGGTCAGGGCGAGAAACACGCCGCCAAGCAGCGCGAAACCGACGCGGCCGTGATCGAAGAGCAGCTTGATGCCGTAGCTCGGGTTGAGTGCGGCCAGTACACCGACGTGACGGGCGATGCCCAGCAACCCGAGCACTCCCATCGTGATAAACCAGAGCAGCATGATCGGGCCGAATGCCCGTCCGACGATTGCCGTGCCGCGGCTCTGGAGCGCGAACAGCCCGGTGAGGATCGCGACCGCGATCGGCATCGTGTACGGCTTGAAGACCGACGTCGCCACGTTCAAGCCTTCGACGGCACTCAAGACCGAGATGGCCGGCGTGATGATGCCATCGCCGTAGATCAAGGCGGCGCCGAACAGCCCGGCCATGATCAACCAGCGCCCTCGACGCGACCCGCGTGTCCCCGTGATCGCCATCAGCGCCAGGATGCCACCTTCGCCGTGATTGTCGGCGCGCATGACGAAGAGGCCGTATTTGATCGAGATGGTGATGATCAGGGCCCAGATGATCAGCGACAGCGAGCCGAGCGCTGCCTCCGCGGAGAAGTCCTGGCCCATGATCTGCCTGATCGTTTGCAACGTATACAGGGGGCTCGTGCCCAGATCGCCGTAGACGATCCCGAGTGCAAGCAGGATCGTGGAGGGACTTGGCGATCGTTCGACGCGAGCTTGGGGGGAACCGGTCCCGCCGGTTTTGGCGCAAAGAGCTGATGTCGAGGTGCTAGACATCAGGCCGAACGGGATCGTTCGGATGTTGTGTCGTGATCCACCGGATTGAATCGGTCGCTGGGCATGACCGGTTAACGCGCGCCGCCGGGATTGTTCCGATTCACTGGCGGAGTTCCCATCGTGCACGGTGCAACGTGCGGCCGACCTACAGGCGGACGGCTTCACCGCTGCGAACGCTCTCGTCCGCGGCAAAGACGATGCGCAGTGAGTTGATCGCGTCCTCGTGATGTTCGGACAGGTCGATCTCGCCGCGGATCGCCCCGAGAAACAGCCGCTGCTCGCGCTCGCAGAGCTCCTGGTGGTGGGGTTCGTCGGCTGTCGAGAGGAGTTCGTCAGGCCTTGCGAAACGCCCCCCGGGGCTACGAGCCGCGTAATGAATACGAAGCGCGTTGGTCTGGGTATGGGTGTCGTGGTCCGCCGAACTCGCAGCCGGCCCGGTGCTCTCCTTCGCAACGATCGACACGCTGCCGTTCGGCCCGATGATGTCCTTCACGAAATGAGCGGTCTCGCTCATCATCGGTCCCCAGCCGACCTCGTACCAGCCGACCGATCCGTCGTCGAACACGATGTGAAGATGGCCGTAATTGTGCATGTCGGGCGCGATCTCGTCCGTGAGCCGCGCCCCGACGGCATGGACCATGACAGGACGCGCGCGCGTCACCTGGCACATGATGTCGACATAGTGGACGCCGCAATCGACGATCGGCGAAGTCGACAGCATGAGCTTCTTGTGGACCTCCCAGAAGGAGCCGTCCGATTGCTGGTTGAGGTTCATGCGCAGGACGAGCGGCTTTCCGAGCGTACGGCCGATCTCGACGAAGCGCGACCATGACGGGTGGACGCGCAGGATGTAGCCGATCAGCAGCGCCCTTCCGCTCGTCCGCGCGGCGTCGACCACGCGCCTGGCTGATACCAGGGTGTCGGCGAGGGGCTTTTCGCAGAACACATGCGCGCCGGCCGCGAAAGCCTGAAGCGCCATGGCGGCGTGATGTTCGGTGTAGGTACAAATCGCGACGGCATCCGGACGCAGCGTCGCGAGAGCCTCGTCGTATCGTTCGAAACGCGGCACACCGGGAAACTCGCCCTCGAGGTCGTGGCGCTCGGCCGCACGGGAGGTGCAGAGGCCTGCGAGCTCGAAGCCTTCGATCGCTCTGTAGGCGCGGGCGTGGCTGGTTCCCATGGTGCCGAGGCCAACGACGAGAACGCGAACTCGCTGTTCGGTCGAAACGGTTGGCGAGGGCATGGCTCAAATCCTTCAGTCGAAACAATGCCAGGTCGATCCGTGAATCAGGAATTGCCAGCAGATGGGCTACCCTCGATCCAGGTTTGGAGCACGCGCAAGTCGTCGCCGAGATGCACGAGGCTCGCCAGACATCCGGGCGCGATGCGGCCGAGCTCGGTTTCACGCCGCAGAAATGTCGCCGGAACGCGCGACGCCATTGCGAGGGCATCGGCGAGATCGAGCCCCACGACATTGACTGCATAGCGCACGGCCCCGTCCATTGTCAGAACCGAACCGGCGAGCGTTCCGTCGTCGAGGCGCAGGCAGCCGTCTGCGCACGTCACGCGGCGGCCCTGGAGATCGAAATTGTCGGGTCCACCGGCGGCCGGCGGCATCGCGTCGGTGATCAACATGAACCGATCGTGCCGCTTGGCGGCAAGGGCGACGCGCAGGTTCGCCGCGTGGACATGATGGCCATCGGCGATGATGCCGACGAACGCTTCGTCGAGATCGAGCGCGGCACCAACCATACCCGGCTCGCGTCCGACCGGCGCACTCATCGCATTGAACAAATGGGTGAACGCGCGCGCGCCCGCGCCGACGGCGGCGCGCGCCTCCTCGTAGCTCGCTTCCGAATGGCCGAGCGAGACGAGCACGCCGTGCCCGGCGAGTTCGGCGATGCTTTCCACGCTGATCCGATTGGGTGCGAGCGTCAGCATGACCGCGCCGCAATTCGCGTTGGCGATCGTCGTGACGTCGCTGGCCTCGAGGCTGCGGATGTATTTCAGCTCGTGCGCGCCCTTGCGGCGCGGGTCGAGGAACGGCCCTTCCAGATGGATGCCGAGGGTCGCCCGGGTCAGATGCCGTGCCTCGCGCGTTGCGGCAATCGCCGACGCCATCACTTGCGGCGCATCGGTGACCAGCGTCGGCAGCAGCCCGACGGTCCCGAATCTGCGATGTGCGGCGGCGATGCGGGCGATGCCTTCGGGCGTCGGATCCTCGTTGAACAGGACCCCGCCGCCACCATTGACCTGGACGTCGATATAGCCGGGCGCAAGCAGGCCGCCGCCGAGATCGCGCACGGCACCGTCAGGCCTCTCGGAGTAAGGGACGATTGCGGCGATGCGCTCGCCTTCGATGACAACGGCATGGTCATCGAGAAAGCGTTCGCCGTCGAAAATTCGCGCGCCGGACAGAACGATCATCAGACGGTCTCCGTCACCTTGCGCAGATTGCGCGGGCGGTCAGGATCGCGACCGAGGCGAAGCGCAAGCGCCTCGACAAGGCGGTAGAAGCGGTGGATCATGACGATCGGCTCCAGCAGGGTCGCCTCGACCTTTGCCGTGGCGAGGCGATGCGCCTCGTCACCGCCGCCCGCCTCGATTGCAATCACCGTGGCGCCGGCATCGGCGAGAGCCGTGAGCGTCGGCAGCATGCCTTCGCGCGCCGCGTCCGACGGCACGAAGGCGATGACGGGAAAGCCTGAGGCCACAAGTTCAGCCGGGCCATGCAGCACCTCGGCGGCGGAGTAGGCCTCGGCATGAATCGCGCAGGTTTCCTTGAGCTTCAGCGCCGCCTCCGCGGCGATCGCGAGCGTGGCGCCGCGGCCCAGCACGAAAGCGCTGCGCGCATTGGCGAGTTGTTCCAGCATCGCCGCGGGCGGCGGCGCCGCTTGTCCGCGCAGCACATCCGGCAGGCCGGTGAGAGCGTCTGTGAGCAGCCGATCCTCGCGCCAGGCCGCGACGAGGCTCGCGCCCGCGACGAGGCCCGCCACCATCGATTTGGTCGCGGCGACGGAACGTTCCGTGCCGGCGCACAATGGCAGCAGCACTTCGGCCCCTTGCGCCAGCGGTGAGGCCACGTCGTTGACCAGCGCGACGGCCAGCGCACCGCCACTTCGCGCGGCGCGCTGCATTTCGATGATGTCCGGGCTGCGTCCCGATTGCGAGATCGCGACGGAAACGCCGCCTTCGAGCCGCATGGGCGTGCGATAAAGCGTCGCGATCGAGGGGCCGATGGAGGCACAGGGCACCCCCGAAACGATCTCGACGAGGTATTTTAGATAGAGCGCGCAGCAGTCGGACGAGCCGCGGCCAATGGTCGTGACGACAGGCGGATCGAGGGCGCGCAGACGCGTCCCGAGCTCAGCGAGCCGCTCGGCATTCTGGCCCAGCTGGCGCGCGACCGCATCGCCTGCCTCGCCGATCTCCTGAAGCATGTGCGTCGTCATCGGTGCGCCTTTCGGGCCGGCGGCGACAGCGTGAGCTCGGAGACGAAGTCGTAGGCGTCGGCGCGGTACCAGGATTTCGTGAATTCGACGCAGGATCCATCGGCGAGATAGGCGATGCGCTGGATATAGAGCGCGGGGCTGTCCGGTGCGACCCCGAGCAATTCCGCATCCGCTCGATCAACGAGGGTCGCGCGCAAGCGCTGCAGGCCCCGCGCGGGCCTGAAGCCGCGCGCGGAGAGCGCCTCGTAAAGCGAGCCGCCGACGGAGTTCTGTTCGGGAAGAAAGCGTATCGGCACGGCGGCGCGTTCGATCGCCATCGGCGAACCGTCGGCCAGGCGCAGGCGCCCGAGCCGGAATACGCGTTCGTTCGGCCGCACGCCAAGCATCATGGCCTCTTCCGGCGTCGGCAGGAACACCCCGCGTTCGAGCTCGCGCGAACTCGCCTCCAATCCGCGCAGCCGCATGTCTTCCGTGAAGCTCGTCAGGCGCGACGAGGGCTGCTCGACGCGCGGGGTCGCGCGATGGATGAAAGTGCCGGCGCCATGGCGGTGAAACAGCACGCCCTCGGCGATCAGATCGGCAATCGCCTTGCGCAGCGTGGTTCGCGACACGTCGAGCAGATCGCACAATATGCGCTCGGCCGGAAGCAATTGCGTCTCCGCGAAGCGTCCCGTCTCGATCTCGCGCCGAAGCGCGTCGACCACGGCACGATAGAGTTTCTGGCCCGGCGCGGTTTCGACCGTCAGGGACATGCCGCGTCCTCCGGGAGCGTTCCGCCGGCGAGCAGGATCGCGCCGTCGACCGCGTCGCGCCGCGGCGGAGCGAGGCGCTTGGCCACATCAGGCGGCAAAAAGGGACGCAAGGGCTCGCCGAAGCCGCCGGCAAGCGCGATGCGCTCGGCGCCGAGGGCGCTCAGCGCGTTCGCGAGCGCTGCAATCGCGCTGGCTGCTTCGCCGACGATTTCACGCGCGCGCATATCCCCTGACCTGGCGACGTCCAGGATCTGGGGCGCGAAGGCGCCGTAGTCTCTGGGCCTCGCGTCCGCTGCCCAGCGGCTCATCCGCAATGGATCGTCACCGAAATGGCGCCCGAGCGCCTGCGCAAGCCCGCTCATCGGCTCGAGGCCATCGATCGCCCGCAGCGTCGCGCGCAGCGCCGACTCGCCGAGGCGCGCGGCAGATCCGTCGTCGCCGAGCCAGAAACCGCGGCCGCCGATGATGGCCGTTCGAGCTCCGACGCGCGCGATGCCCGCCGAGCCGGTGCCCGCGATGATCAGGCCGCCGTCACCGAGGCCATTGGCGCCGACGCAGGCTGCGACCGCATCATTGACCGCGACGATGCGCGCAAAACCGGGCAGGGCGGCGGAGACGCGCTCTGCTTCCTTGTCATCCGAAAGCCCGGCAAGGCTGAGCCCGACGGCGATCTCGTGCCTTGGCGCGCCGGCAGCAATTGCGGAGTCCATCGTTTCGCGGACGACGCGCATGGCCTCGTCGAAATCGAGATAGATGTTCGAAGCCGGCCCGAGGCCATGCCCGAGCTCGCGGCCCGACGAATCCCGCAGTCTCGCGCGGCAGCGCGTCCCGCCGCCGTCCACACCGAGAAAGAACTGGGCCGTCGCCGTCGCCAAGGAGCCTCCTAAAAAATTTCTTAACGCCTCTAGACAAGAGGTATGTCACGTGGCTAAAACAAATACAAGAGGTATCTACCATTGGTATTCACGATGTCGGTACTGCGGAGCTCGAAGGCGGACGGGGAGGGGCGCGGCGGTACGACCGGCGCCGAGGCGCTGTTCGCTGAGGCGATGCTCGCATCCTACCGTCGGGCGATCGCTTCCGTGACCGCTGCCACCGGCGACATCCGCGCCGCCGCGCTTCGCCTTGCTGCGATCTGGCGAGCAGGCGGGCGTCTGGTCTATGCGGGCGCAGGCTCCTCCGGTCTTGCGGCCGCCGAAGATGCCGCCGAGCTTCCCGGTACCTTCGGCCTCGAGCAGAGCCGTATCGCAATTGTTCTGCCCGGCGGCATCGCCGAGCCGTTCCGCATTGATGGCGCCGCGGAGGACGATGCCGCAGCCGGCGAGCGGGCTATGACCGCGCTCGGCGATCTCTCTCGGGATGCCGTGATTGTCGTATCGGCGAGCGGCTCGACGCCGTTCACCGTCGCAGCCGCCGCCGCGGCGCGTCGCCGCGGCGCTTTCGTGGTCGCGATCGCGCATCGCCTAGGTTCACCCTTGCTCGTCGGTGCCGACGTGTCGATTCTGCTCGAAAGCGGGGAGGAGGCGCTGCGCGGCTCGACCCGGCTTGCGGCCGGCGCAGCGCAAAAGGCCGCGCTCGGCATGCTCTCATCGCTGATGGGATTCGAGTTGGGACACATCCACCAGGGCCTCATGGTCAACCTGAAGGCCGACAATGCCAAATTGCGCGAACGGGCGCGGGGGATCGTCGCAACAATCGCCGGCGTCAGCGATGCCAAGGCGGAAGCGGCGCTGCGGCAGGCCGGCGGCGAGGTCAAGCCGGCAATCCTGATTGCCTGCGGTATCGTCAGCATGAGCGAAGCCGTCGGGCGGCTCGCTGTTGCGGAAGGTCGGATCGACGAAGCGTTGCGTCAATGGAATCACGGGCGAAAACCCGAACAAGGGAGCGTAGCATGAGACGGACATTCAAGGCTGCAATGGGAGCTGAGGTTGCCGCGTTGGCGTTGCTTGCGGGGCTTGCGTCGGCCCAGGCAGGCTCGTTGAAGATCGAGAGCTGGCGCAACGACGATGCCGACATCTGGAACTCGAAGATCATTCCCGCCTTCAATAAGCATTATCCCGACATCAAGATCGAGTTCGCGCCATCGGCGCCCAAGGAATACAACGCCGCCCTCAACGCGCGGCTCGATGGCGGCACCGCCGGCGACCTCATCACATGCCGTCCGTTCGACGCCTCGCTCGCGCTCTATCAGAAGCATCAGCTCGACGCGGTCGACGGCCTCAATGGCATGGACAATTTCTCCGATGTCGCGAAGGCCGCATGGCAAACCGATGACGGCAAAACCACCTTTTGCGTGCCGATCGCGTCCGTCATCGCGGGGTTCATCTACAACAAGGAAGCCTTCGCCAAGGTCGGCGTGTCCGAGCCGAAGACGCTCGAGGAATTCCACGCCGTGCTCGACAAGCTGAAGAAGGACGGGACCTATGTCCCGCTGGTGATGGGCACGGCGGACCAGTGGGAGGCCGCGACCATGGGATTCCAGAACATCGGTCCCGACTATTGGAAGGGCGAGACCGGTCGCGCCAACCTGATTGCGGGCAAGGAGAAGCTGACGGATCCGCAATACATCGCGGCCTTCAAGGAGATCGCAAGCTGGGCGCCCTATCTCGGGTCGGGCTTTCAGGCGCAGACCTATGCTGACAGTCAGAACCTGTTCTCGCTCGGCAAGGGCGCGATCTATGCGGCTGGCTCGTGGGACATCTCGACGTTCCGCGGACAGGCGAAGTTCGCCATGGGTGCATTCCCGCCGCCGCAGCCGGCCGGCACGACGGATTGCTACATTTCCGATCACACCGACATCGCGATGGGCGTCAACGCAGCGTCGAAGAACAAGGACGACGCCAAGAAGTTCCTGGAATGGCTGACCACGCCGGAATTCGCGACGATCTACGCCAATGCGCTTCCAGGCTTCTTCCCCCTCGCCAAGACTCCGGTGAAGGTCGACGACGACGTCGCGGCGACGATGGTCGGATGGCGTCAGACCTGCAAGTCGACGATCCGCAACTCGTATCAGATCCTGTCGCGCGGCACGCCGAATCTGGAAAACGAGCTTTGGAACGTTTCGGCGCAGGTCGTCAACGGCAAGCTGACGCCCGAGGCCGCCGGCAAGCAACTGCAGGATGGCCTCGACAAGTGGTACAAGCCCGCCAAGTGATACCAGTCCCTCTCTCCGCTTTGGCGGGGAGAGGGATTTTTCTCGTTTGGTTCGATAGTTGCTGCACCCGCCGCGAGCCCATGGCGCAAGCCTCAAGCGCGGAGAGGGACGATAGCGCACGGTAGGTTCAATCTTTTCCGTCATGCCCGAATCGGTCTCGAACATCACCGCTCAGATGCCTCGCGCCAAGCTCGCGGGCCTTCTGCTGTTCTTCCTCGGACCGGCGGTCGCGATCTACACCTTGTTCTCGATCTATCCGCTCGTCGCGACCATGGCGTTATCCACCTACACAAGCGATCCGTCCGGCGCCCGGTCTTTCGTCGGGCTTGCCAACTTCAAAACGCTGCTCGGTGACGCGCTGTGGTCGAAGCCGTTCTGGAATGCCCTCGGCAACAATCTGATATTCTTCGCCGTGCATATGTGTGTTCAGAATCCTGTTGGCATCGCACTCGCGGGATTGCTGAGTCTGCCCGGCCTGAGGCTCAGGGGTTTTTATCGCACCGTGATGTTTCTCCCCACGATGCTTTCGGTCGTCATCGTCGGCTTCTCCTGGAATCTGATCCTTTCCCCGCTCTGGGGCGTCGCGGCCGGCGCGTTGAAGGCCGTGGGGCTGGGCTCACTGTTCGCTCCCTGGCTGGGGCTCGAATCGAGCGCACTCGTCACCCTGTCCCTCATCTCTGTCTGGCAATTCGTCGGCATTCCGATGATGTTGATCTACGCCGCGCTGCTCAACGTCCCCGACGAGTTGATCGATGCGGCACGCGTCGACGGACTCGGACAGTTTCGCATCTTCTTCCACATCAAGCTTCCGCTCGTCCTGCCGACGATCAGCCTGGTCTCGGTCTTGACCTTTGTCGCCAACTTCAACGCTTTCGATCTGATCTACTCGGTCAAGGGCGCGCTCGCGGGGCCGAATTTCGCCACCGACATCCTGGGCACGTTTTTCTACCGCACCTTCTTCGGCAATCAGCTCCAGCTCGGCAATCCGACCATGGGCTCAGCGGTCGCGACCGTGATGTTTTTCATCATTCTCCTCGGCCTTTGCCTGTATCTCTTCTTCGTGCAGCGGCGCATTCGCCGTTACGCTTTCTGAGGTAGCTGGCATGACGACGGAGCAGCGTGCAAGAAGCCTCGGCGTCCACGTCGTCCTGATCGCCTATAGCCTCCTTGCGGTCGGTCCAATCCTGCTCGTGGTGATGAATTCGTTCAAGGTGCGCAACGCCATCTTCGGCAGCCCGCTCGCGCCGCCGGAGGCCGCGACCTTCAGCCTCATCGGCTATGAGAAGGTTTTCCGCTCCTCCCATATCCTGACCTACTATTCGAATTCGCTGATCGTGACCCTCGTCAGCATGGCGCTCGTGCTGCTGTTCGGCGCGATGGCAGCCTGGGCGCTGACCGAATACCGCTTTCGCGGTTCGACGGCGCTGGCACTGTTCCTGTCGATCGGCATCATGGTGCCGATCCGGCTTGGCTCCGTCGCGATCCTCAACATGATGCGGTCTGCCGGCCTCAACGACACGCTGACCGCCTTGATCCTCGTCTATGTCGCGCAAGGCCTGCCGATGTCGATCTTCATATTGAGCGAGTTCATTCAGCAAATTCCCAAGGACTTGCGCGACGCCGCGCGCTGCGACGGCGTGCCGGAAACCCGCATCTTCTTCGAGGTGGTCGCCCCTCTGCTGCGCCCGGCGATCGCGACGGTCGCGGTCTTCACCATCGTGCCGATCTGGAACGACCTTTGGTTTCCGTTGATCCTGACCTCGAGTGACTCCACGCATACGGTCACGCTGGGCGTGCAGCAGTTTCTGGGCCAGTACATCACCGACTGGAATTCGGTGCTCGCCGCACTGTCGATGGCGATCCTGCCGGTCGTCATCATCTACGTGATCCTCTCGCGCCAACTCATCGCAGGCCTCACCTCCGGCGCGGTCAAATAGGTTGTCAGAATGGCCAATCTGCGCATCGAGCACCTCCACAAGCGTTATGGCGCGGCCACGGTGCTTAACGACGTCAATTTGAAGATCGAGGATGGCGAGTTCGTCGTTCTCGTGGGGCCGTCAGGCTGCGGCAAGTCGACGCTTCTGCGGATGATTGCCGGGCTCGACGGTGCATCGGGCGGCGACATTCATATCGCCGACAAACTCGTCAACACGCTCGCACCTGCCGATCGCGGCATCGCGATGGTGTTCCAGTCCTATGCGCTCTATCCGCACATGAACGTGCGCAAGAACATGACGTTCGGGTTGAAATTCACCGGGGTGCCGCCTGCCGAACGCGAGCGGCGCGTCACGGAAGCGGCCCGCATGCTGCGGCTCGACGAGTTGCTCGGGCGCTATCCGCGTGATCTCTCCGGCGGCCAGCGTCAGCGCGTTGCCATTGGCCGCGCGATCGTGCGCGAGCCTGCCGTTTTCCTGTTTGATGAGCCGCTCTCGAATCTCGATGCGGCCCTGCGCGTCTCGACGCGCGTCGAGATCGCGAATCTCCATCGAATGCTGAAGTCAACCATCGTCTATGTCACGCACGACCAGGTCGAGGCGATGACTCTCGCCGATCGCATCGTCGTGATGAACAAGGGTTGCATCGAGCAGGTCGGCAGGCCGCTGGATCTCTATTATGCACCCGCCAACCTGTTCGTCGCGGGCTTCATCGGCTCGCCTGCGATGAATTTCTTCGAGGGTAAGGTTGCCAGCGTCGAAGGTGCATGCGCGCGTGTGGACGGAGGCGGCTTTCGCAGCTTCGACCTGCCGGCGACCTCATTGAAGATGGGCGATACGCTGACGGTCGGCGTTCGTCCGGAGCATCTTGGCAGGCGAGAGGACGGTTCCTTCACCGTGGAAGGCGTCGTCGAACTGGTCGAACGTCTCGGCGAATCCTCATTCGCCTATGTGCGTCGCGCCGACGACAGGCTGTTCGTTGCCGAAGTCCGCGGTCGCCAGACGCCGACGCCCGGTGAGCGAATCGTACTCGCTGCGGCGAACCGGGATGTGCACGTCTTCGATGCCTCGGGCCTGCGGATATCAAGTCCGACCAATGCTTAAGCGGCCGACCGGCGTTGGCGCGGGCTGATCGCAAGCGAGCTTCGCAGCGAGAGGGATCAATCGTGACGGATATCGTACGCTATCTCACCCATCCTCAGGTGAATATTGATCCGGCGATCCCCGTACCATCCTGGGGCTTGAGCGCGATCGGCAGACATCGCACCGAGGCGATCACAGCGACGCGTCAGCTCTCGCGTACGACGCGGATCATCGCCAGCGGCGAGCGGAAGGCCATCCAGACCGCGGAGATCATTGCGGCAAAGCTGAAGATCGATGTCGAGGTCCGGAAGGCGATGCACGAGAATGACCGATCGGCAACGGGCTTTCTGATGCAGGACGAGTTTCAAGCGGTCGCCAATCAGTTTTTTGCTCAGCCCCAGATCAGCGTTCGGGGCTGGGAGCGGGCTGTCGACGCCCAACTGCGCATCGTGCGCGAGGTCGAACGGGCCCTGGCTCGGAATGATCAGGGCGACGTGCTCTTTGTCGGGCACGGCGGGGTGGGCACTCTGCTCTATTGCCATTACATGGGTGTTGCGATTGATCGGTCCTGCGACCAGCCTGCCGACGGCGGTTATTTCTTTGCGTTCACCAGAGAGGGCCGTCGCGTGCAACACTCCTGGCGTCGTCTTGAAGACCTGTGATCCGCACCCGCTGCATGTCGGCCGGCTGACGCGGGGAGGGCCGCCTGCGCCTCGGGTGAATTGACCGGTTTCGATCAGGCCACCCAGCTGGCGACCAGGCCTATGGTCGCCGCGAATATTGCGGTGACGGTGATCCAGCCGAGCGCCTTCATGCCCGGGCTGTTGACCTCGTCCCCCATCAATCTGCGGTCGCTGGTCATCAGCAGAATCAGGAGCATCAGCGGCGGCGTCGAGAAGCCCTGCACGATGCCTGAATAGACCAGGGCCTTCATCGGATTGAAGCCGAGGAAATTGAGAAGCACCGCAGCTGCCGTAAAGCCGGCGATGGAGAGATAGAACCGGCCGGCGTCGGCCGGGCGCGCGTTGAGCGAGCTCTTCCAACCGAGCGTCTGGCAGAAATCATAGGCTGCGCCCGTGGTCATCACGGGAACGGCGAGGAAACCGACGGCAATGATCCCGATGCTGAACAGCGCGGCGGCGGCGTTGCCGGCCAGGGGCCGTAGCGCTTCGGCCGCTTCAGCCGTGGTGCTGATATCAGTCTGGCCGGCCTGATGCAGCGTCGCCCCTGTCGAAAGAATGATGAAGTACATGATGACATTTGAGAATGCCATTCCCATCAGAATGTCACGGCGCGACTGCGCGAGCTCGGAACCCATGCCGGCGCGACGCGCCCGTGCGTCGATGCGGCCGGCGGCAATCAGCTCCTCGACCTCGACATTGGACTGCCAAGTATAGAGATAGGCCGACAGTGTGGTGCCGATCACCGCGACGAGGATCGACAGAAACGCGTTGGAGAATTGGATGTGCGGAACGAGCGTGCCCCGCAGCACGGCCGGCGGATCGGGCGATGCGAGGACCGCCGATCCGACATATGCGAAGAGCGAGAGAGCCAACCAGCGGAAGATGTTGCGGATGAAGGTGTAAGATCCCCAAATCTGCAGCACCAGGATCGCGCCAGCAATCCCCAGAACCAGGGCGCCATGGGGGACCGCCACATACAGGTTGATCGCTGCAGCCATCGCACCGATATTCGCTCCGGCCTCGATCACGTTTCCGATCAGCACGCCGATCAGCGCGGGCCACATCAGCCATGGCGAGAAGTGCTCGCGAAGAACGGCAAACAATCCCTTGCCGGTGACGCGTCCGAGCTTGGCAGAGAGGAACACGACGGCGAACATCATCGGGAATGTCACCGGCGCCATCCAGAGCAAGGCGTAGCCGAACCGCGCGCCGGCGCTCGCATAGGTTCCGATCGCCGAGCAATCATCATCCGCAGCGCCGGTCACGAGGCCGAGGCCGAACGCGCGAGTGAGGCCTTTGGTTCTGCTGCCGGAAGCTGAGCCGTTAGTCGCGTCCATAACGGTCCTGCGATCGCCAGACGTTCATCGCGCCGGATCGGCAATCCTCAGCTGGCTGCGTGTCGCGCGTCCTGTGCGCCGTGGTGCAATGGCCGGTACCAAGGTCGGGGCATCCCCGGCTATCCGCAGCGCGAAATAGGCGATCGTTGCCTGAAGCCCGTCTTTCAGTTCGACGCGCGGGCGCCAGCCCAACGTCTGCGCCGCGGTGTCGATCATGGGCTTGCGCCGCTTGGGATCGTCCTTCGGCAACGCCTCAAAGCGGAGCGACGAGGCCGATTCCGTGTAGGTGAGCACCTCACGTGCGATCGCCTCGATGGTGACTTCGTGCGGATTGCCGAGATTGCAGGGGCCGGTCACCGAGGCGGGACTTTGCATCAGAAGCTGGAGCCCTCGCACGAGATCGTCGACGAAGCAGAAGCTCCGTGTCTGGGTACCTGCACCGTAGATGGTGATCGGCTCGCCGCGCAGAGCCTGCACGATGAAATTGGAGACGACGCGGCCGTCATTCTCCAGCATGCGCGGACCATAGGTGTTGAAGATGCGCGCGACCTTGATCTCGGTCCGATACATGCGATGGTAGTCGAACATCAGCGTCTCGGCGGCGCGCTTGCCCTCGTCATAGCAGGCGCGTGGACCAATCGGGTTGACGTTGCCGAGATAGGATTCCGGCTGTGGATGAATCTCCGGATCGCCGTAGACTTCACTGGTCGAGGCCTGAAGCACCCGCGCCCCCTTTCGCCGCGCGAGCTCGAGCATGTTGATCGTGCCGAGCACGCATGTCTTCATCGTCCCGACCGGGTCCGTCTGGTAATGCCGTGGCGAGGCAGGGCAGGCCAGACTGTAGATACTGTCGATATCGTCGTCGATCTCGACTTGGTCGCGCACGTCGTGCTCGACGAAGCGGAAGTTCGGGTGGTTGAGCAGTGGCCGGACATTGTCGATCGTGCCCGTGGACAGATTGTCGAGGCAGATCACCATGTTTCCGCGTTGCAGAAGTGCGTCGCAGAGGTGGGATCCGATGAAGCCGGCGCCGCCTGCGATCAGAACGACCGGAGGGCGTCGGGCTGCATGGATGCGGGTCTGGAGTGTCATGAAGCTGCTCCTTCAGAGTTCGGCGACCTGCGCGGGCTGGCTCGCGGGAAGCCGCGCCGACTTGCGGCGACGCCGCGCGCTCGCTTCACTGTAGTAAGCTTCCAATTGGCGGGCGCGGTGGTTGGAGGTGTGGTCGGCGAGGACGCGGCGCCGCGCATTCTCCGCGATGTCTCGGCGACGCTCCTCAGGCATGTCGCGCAGGATCTCGACGACGTCGCGCGGGGTCGACGCCAGCAGGATCTCCCGCGATGGCTCGAAGATTGTCTCGAGGCCCGGCCACCGGTCGGAAATCACGGGCGTGCCGCAGGCCGCCGCTTCGAACAGGCGAACGCTAGGCGAGAAGCCCAGTGCGCGCATGTCAGCGCGGGTCGCGTTGAGGGCGAACCGCTGCTCCGCGTAAAATGCTGGGTGCCGGTTTGGCGGGAGGTGCTCGATCCGCGTGACGTTGTCCGGCCAGGCGATATGGGCGGGATACTGCGCGCCTGCGACGGCGAACTGCTCCGAGGACAGTGTCCGCGCCGGGAGCAGCATCAATTGATCGAGCACCGGTTGCCGGTCCTCGCTATAGGTCCCGAGATAGCCGAGGGCCCATTTCGTCTGCGCATGCTGCGGTTTGTAGGTATCGGTGTCGGCGCTGCAATAAAGAACCCGGGCCAACGGGCTGCCATAGCGCTCCTCGATCATGTCAGGCACCGGGCCGCCGGCAAAGGACAAATAGAGGTCGAAACGCGGGATCATCGCTGCGGACAGATAGTCGAGACCCTGGTCGATCCTCGCCAGCGTCACCGGCGTGTCGATGTCGTAGAATGCGGTGATCCCCCGCGCCTGGCGCGTGATCCATTCGGAGATCGCGATCCCATCGGGCACATAGGACCCGATGATGACAAGGTCGGCGCTCCGAATGAGCTGGCCGAAGCGGCGAGGGACATCCTTCAGCGATTGATAGATCTCGACAGTCCACGAGTCCGGCTTGGTGAGATCGCGGTGCTCGCGATACCAGGCGACGTCGCGCTCGAGGAACGTCACGTGGTGGCCTCGCCGTGCGAGGGCTTCGATCAGGGCACGATAGGTCGTGGCATGACCATTGCCCCATGACGATGTGACCGAAAGACCGACGACGACGATGCTGAGATTCATTCTGCTGCCTCGATACGCGAGCTGCTTCCGACAAAGAGGTGGTTGAACTGGCGGGCGCGGTGCCGGTAGGTGTGCTGGGTCAAGATGCGTGCGCGGGCGCGGCTCGCGATCGCGGCGGCACGGTCTATGCTGAGGGCGCCGAGATGGCCGGCAACCTCGGCTCCGCTGGCAGCGACCAGCACTTCACGATCCGGCTCGAGGAAATGGTCGATACCGTCCCATTGGTCGGTGATCAGGCAGGCGCCCGCGCCGATCGCCTCAAACACCCGCGTCGGCGGCGAGAAGCCGTAGCGGGCCATGCTATCCCGGTTGACGTTGAGCGTCGCAAGCCCGGAGCCGAAGAACGCGTTGTGCGCGCCGGTGCCGACATGACCGACCTTGCGGATGTTGCCCGCCGTATTCTTGGTCTCCCAACCAGAGCCGCCAAGAACGAAGGACTTGTCCGGCAGCTCATGTGCGACGTCCAGAAAAAAGTGCTCCACACGCTGTTCCCGGTCTGGCAGGCGATTGGCCAGCAGACTGAGATCGCAGTTGAAGTCGGCTCTGGGCGGCGACGGAAAATGCGTTTGGGGGTCCAGGGCGTTGTAGATCGGAACGCAATCTCGCGCGCCCATGGCGCGGTAAGTCGAGACGACCCCATCGCCGCCGCCGTAGGTCAGGACCATATCGTAGGAGGGAATTGCGGCCCGCAGGTGGTGCTCGGGGTCGCTTGCCATAGCTTCGAGCGTGGCGGGCGCATCGACATCCCAATAGATCCGCATGGTTCGGGAGGGCAGGGTCGCGACCGCCGCCTCCAGCTCCCGATCGAAGACCCCGACGCCACTCGCCTTGATCAGCATGTCCGCGGAGCACGCCGCGGCATCGAGTGAGCTCCGCCAACCGTCCGCCGTCGCGGGGTAGACCACGACCCTGGCCCAATCGGGATCGGCGATGTCGCGATGGGCCTGCCGCTCGAAAGCGTCGGGCTCGAAGAAGGTGATGTCGTGGCCGAGCGCGGCGATCTGCTTGAGCATGCCGCGATAATAGGTGGCGGCACCGTTCCAATAGGACGAGACGAGGCTGGATCCGAAGAAGCAGATCTTCATGCGGAGGCTCCGATGTATCGCTGGTGCTGTGACGAGCCGTTCGAGGTGCGAATGGCCTCTACGATGCCCACCAGTTGTTGAGCACGATGACGACAGGTATGGCGCTCCCGGATCGTTCGCAGCCCGGTCTCAACCATGGCGGCTGACATATCGCTATCGTCGAGCACGGCGCGCAACGCGCAACTCATCTCCGCGCGATCGGCGGCCTTGAGATAAGCGCCGTCCGGAAACAGGCCTTCCGCGTCGGACCAGGGCGCCGAGACCAGGGGAATGCCGCAGGCGAGTGCTTCGAACACGCGGATGGTGGGAATGCCGGGAAGCGATCGCACATAAGGGCCGCGGGGAACGTGCACGGTTGCGCGGGCGCCGGCGAACGCGACCGGCGCCCAGTGCGCCGGCAGCCAGCCGCCATAGCGAATCCCTGCAGCCTCGATGGTCCGGAGCGCATCGTGCGAGTAGCGAACGCCGTAGACGCTCGCGCGCAGATTCAATTCGGCGACGGGCTCGACCAGAAATTCGTTGAGTTCGGCGCTGCGTTCGCCGTCGCCCCAATTACCGATCCAGACCAGATCCTCGGTCGGTTCGATTCTCGGCAGCGGATGATACAACGCGACGTCGGCGGCCTCGTGCCAGGTATAGGCCCGGTCAGCCCAGCCAAGCTTGGCATAGATCAGGCGAAGCACCTCTCCGAACGCCAGCACGCCGTCAAAGTCGTCAAGGTCGAACAGTGCAAGTTCGTCCGGCGCGGTGACAGCGCGATGATGAGTATCGTGGAACAGCAATGTGAATGAACCGCCGTGCGCGCGGTTGTACCCGATCTGCTTGATCACATCAGGCGCGTTCCATTCATGCACGACGACAAGATCGGCGCCATCCAGCGCTTCATCGAAATCGAGCGAGGCGTCATAGCGGCGAATGGAGATGCCAGGGAAGAGCTGGGCCGTGTCCTGGAGGGCCTGACTGCCGCTCTCGCGGATGGCATTCAACCGGCTCCAGCCATCGACGGGCTCGAACACGACGACCTCGTGGCCAAGCCCATGCAGCTCGCGGGCATAGCCGCGCAGGAAATGCGCGTTGCCGTTGTTCCAGCAAGAGGTGAATGCGTGGTAGAACAGGACGCATTTCATGCGCGCACCTCGATCTGGCCGGCTTGGGACGACGTGCGGTCGGAGGCGAGCAGCCCTTCGTACAGCTTCAGATAGGCGCTGGTCGTGCGCGCCAGCGAATAGGTCAGGGAATGTTCATAGGCGGCGCGTTGCAGGCGCGTCCTTTCGAGATCGTCGGCGCAGAGATCGGCGAGAGTTCGGTGCAGCGCCTGGCTATCGTCGGGATCGAAGAGCATCGCGGCTCCGCTCCACAGCTCCCGGAACGTCGAGATGTCCGACAGCACCAGCGCGCAGCCCGCGGCGGCCGCCTCCAGCACCGAAAGGCCGAATGGCTCGTAGAGGGCGGGGCTCACAAAGATCGCTGCGTGCTGGAGATGTCCGCGCAAGGCGTTATGCGGCAATTGCCCAAGCCAGGTGACGCCCGTCGCCGGATCCGCACCGGCGGGGCCCGCGACCTGAACCGGCCAATCCAGTCCCGGTGACGCCGCCGCCAGGACTCCGATATTCTTGGCACGATCCCAGAGCCGGCCGGCCGCGAAGATCAGCTCCCGTTTCCGACTTGGAAAGTTCCCGGCAGCAATGCCATTCCAGATCACCGCGCCGGGTGAGCGGGGGCGATAGATCTCGACGATGTCGTCATGGAAGGACTGGCTCGGGCAAATCCAGGCCTGCGTGCTGTTGAGTGCAGCAGCGACGCGTTCTGTATAACGCGTCCATCGCGGCTCGCCGAGCCAGCCCGTATCGCGACAGGCGCGTGCCCAGGAGTTGACGCAGGAATGCGCCACGAGAACCGTCGGAGCGCGCCACGCGAGGGTCGCCTCCCGGAAACTGTTGAGATGGACGATGTCAGGCTGGACTCGCGCTTCCAGCCTGGCGAGGACGCGCTCGGCGTTGGCGAAGTCGTGGCCTTCAGGGTCCTGCCATTCCAGGGTAAGGTCCGTATCCACGAGGCGCACGCCCGCGCCGCGCAGCATCTCACGTTGGTCGGCGCGTGCCGAAGGCCCGATTGTCACCAGAGTGACGTCGGCTCCCGACGCGACGAGGCGTGCGGCAAGACCGCACGAATAAGTCCACACGCCTCCGACCGTATCGACCGTCATCAGGATCCGGATGTGTGACGCGCGGCTCATGACGCTACCGGGTGCTCGAGGGCGTCGAGCGGCATCGGCCGATCGTTCTGCACGTCGCTGAACTGATCGAACATCCCGAGATAATGTCGGTGCGCGCGCTCCCACGCGAAATCGTCGGCCTCGCCCCAGAGCTTCCGGTAATCCGGTGAGCCGGGGTAGGGATAGAGCGGAACAGGATCGTTCGCCCAGATGCCGGCGTCCTGCATCTTGCTCCGCCAGCGCTGCACGACGGGATCGTCGTCCTCGGGCACCTCGATCAGATTGGCCTGCACGAAGGGAACGTGACGGCGGGCTTCGACCAGCCGATCGGCGAGCTGGTCGGTGGTCATCTTGCAGTTCTTGGCGAGCGCGGCGCGGCCCTCGACGGTGAGGCTTTCGATCCCGGCCTCGATCGAGACGCAGCCGGCACGTCCGAGCAGCGCGAGCATTTCCGGCTTCCAGAGGTCGATGCGGGTCTGCACCCCGAACTTGAGGCTGCGCGTGCTCAGCCCTTCCAGGAGTTCGGGGTTCGGAAGGAAGATCTCATCGATGAAGTAGACATATTCGACGCCTTGTCCGCGCAGACGATCGATCTCGTCGAGAATGATGGAGGCCGGCCGTTTGCGATATGCATTGCGGAAATTCTCCTTGGCGCAGAACGTGCAGTTGTAGGGGCATCCCCGCGACGCCTCGATTTCCGCGCCGGGCCCCGCCGGCTCGGCCTCGAAGCGGTGATGGTGGTGATGATGGCGCCGGATCATCTCGCTGGGCCAGTCCAAAGCCGGCTGATCCCTGAAGTCGACGGCCTGCGGGCCTCCGTTGACCCGGACCGAGCGGCGATCCGCGAAACACAGGCCGGGAAAGTCCCGCTCGCCTTCTGCGAGCCGCAGCAGGGACGTTTCGCATTCTCCCATCACGATGATGTCGACGCCGAGCTTCTTGAGTGCTGCCCGCGGCGTCGTCGAGCCGTGCGGACCGACTGCGACCAGCGTTGGCGCAAGATCCCGCACTGCCGCGGCAAGCTCCTGCGGCACGCGCAGTTCCGGCGGTGCGCAGCGCCAGAACAGATAGGTTGGGGCGGTCGTGATCACGATCAGTTCGGGGCCGAACGCGCGCAATTGGGCCTCGATGTCGCGGAAGGACAGGTCGAACATGTGCGCATCGAGCAGCAGCGTGCGGTGCCCGGCCGCCTTCAGATAATGCTCAGAGATCCCGAGCTCGAGCGGAAGGTGAGGGGACCGGCAGCCGAAATAGATGCTGCCGCTGAAATCCCAGTTCGGATTGATCAGGGCGACGCGCGTCATGCGAGGGCCTCGCGGGTGCCGTGAGTTGCTCCAAAGCGACCATCGAGCCAGGCGTGGAGCGAGCGAAGGCCGTCGGCGATGGTTACCTGCGGTGCCCATCCGAGCGCGGTCGACAGCGCTCGGGTATCCGTGACGTACCAGGGCTGATCGCCAGGACGCCAATCAGAGAAGCGGTAGGTGACCTCGCGGCCCGTGAATTGGGTGATGTGGTCGATCAATTCCCGGAGGCTCACCGCGTTGGCTGGCCCGCCGCCGAGATTGAACACGCGTCCACGCGAGAGCGCGATCCTGTCGAGAACGGCAAGCCAAGCGGAGGCTGCGTCGGACACATGCAAGGCGTCGCGAACTTGATAACCGTCGCCATAGATCGTCAAGGGCTGGCCTCGGATGGCGCTCAGCAGGAAATGAGCGATCCAGCCCTGGTCCTCGGTGCCGAATTGCCGCGGCCCGTAGATGCAGCTCATGCGCATCACCACGGTCTGGAGCCCGTAGACCCGCGCATAGTCATGGACGTACTGATCGGCGGTCCCCTTGGAGCAGCCATAGGGGCTGTAGAAATCGAGCGGCGCGTGCTCCGAAACACCGTCCGCCAGCAGGTCGCTGGTGGGACTATAACGGCGGCCCGCGAGCGCGATCTGGCTGTCCTCGACCAGGCGGCCATAGACCTTGTTGGTGGACGCGAACACGACCGGCGCGGTGCAATTGTGCAGCCGGACTGCTTCGAGCACATTCAGCGTGCCGCGCGCGTTGATCTCGAAATCGGCTGCCGGGTCGCTCACGCTGTCAGTGACCGCGACCTGGGCAGCCAGATGCAGCACGGCGCGCGCCTCGCGTACGGCGTCGATCACCGGGATGGGCTCTCGAATGTCGGCCACCGTAATGGTGATGAGGTCGCCGTGCCTGGACTTCAACCATTGTGCGTTCTCACGCACGCCGGCGCGGGCGAGATTGTCCAGCACCAGAACGCGCTCACCGCGCTCCGCCAGCCGGTCGGCCAGATTGCAGCCGATGAAGCCGCAGCCGCCGGTGATCAGAACGGGTCTGTTGTCTCGCTCGCTCATCATGCAACCAATCCTCGTTGCAGCAATTCCCGGGTGGCTCGCTCGGCCTGGTCATCCGCAATCTGGCCTGCGAGATATTCCGCGAGCTCCTCGAGGCCATCCTTGAAGGCCACGTGAGCCTCGAAGCCGAGCAGGTCCCGCGATTTGCCGATATCTGCGAAGCAGTGCCTGATGTCACCGGCGCGGTATTTCCGCGTGATTTCGGGCGCGATATCGTTGCGTCCCATGACCTCGGCGAGATCCTCGGCGACCGACAGAATGCTTCGGCTGTGGCCTGAGCCGATGTTGAAGACGTCTTGCGCATGCTCTGCTTCCAGCGCAATGCGGCAGGCGCGGGCGACGTCATGCACGTGAACGAAATCGCGCCGTTGCTCGCCGTCCTCGAACACCAGCGGCGGACGTCCGTTGAGGAGCCGCGCCGCGAAGATGGCGAGCACGCCGGTGTAGGGATTTGACAGTGCCTGACGCGGCCCGAACACGTTGAAGAAGCGCAACGCCAAGGTCGGGATGCCGTAAGCCTTGCCTGTGATCAGGCACATGCGCTCCTGTGCAAACTTGTTCAGCGCGTAGACCGAGCTGAGCGACGGCGGCTTGTTCTCGGGAGTGGCCACGGGGGCGAGCGGGCGATCCATGGTGTCTCGCAACTCCCATTCCCCTCGGCGCAGCTGTTCGATCGACCGTTCGTCGCAGGCGACGAGAGTTTGATCAGGCCTGCGGTAGAGGCCTTCGCCGTAGATGCTCATGGAGGAGGCAACGACCAGCCGTTCGACGGGGCGCTTCGACAGCGCCTGGAGCAGCACGGCGGTGCCGAGCTCATTCGTACGCACGTAGGGCTCGATGTCGTACATGCTTTGCCCGACGCCGACGGCGGAAGCGAGATGCAGGACCATGTCGGCTCTGCGCAGGGCATGCGCTACGGCAGCGCCGTCCGTGACGTCACCAACGACGAGTTCGGCTTCGTCGGCGAGATAGGATGGACGCTGACGGTTACCGCCGTGCACCTGCGGCGACAGATTGTCGAGAAGACGGACCTCGTAGCCGGCGGCAAGCAGCACATCCGCCGCATGTGAGCCGATGAACCCCGCGCCCCCCGTGATCAATACTCGCGTCATTCACCGCTCCGTACAACCGTAAGACCGATCCGTTCGGGATCGATCGATGATGTGAGGTGATGCGCACTTGCTGGGTGGGTCGGACGACCCGCGCGCCGGTCACGTTGGAGTCAGAAGCGATGCAAGGAATGTTCGTTCCTCGAAAATGTACAAACGAATATTTCTCTAACCTGGATCAATAACCCAGGTGAATCGGCCGCTCTCGCGGGCTAGAAATGCGCGCCGTGCACCGGTTCGGGCAGCCCCAAGTGCTTTGCTGAGGTCGCGCCGATATCGGCAAAGCCGGCGCGACGTCCGATCGGAGAAGATGATTGCGTCGTCCAGGCCAGGATCGGAACCTGCTCGCGGGTGTGATCGGTACCGCTCCAGGTCGGGTCGCAGCCATGATCGGCGGTGATGATCAGCAGATCATCGCTTCGCAGGCAGGGCAATAATTCGGGAAGGCGTCGGTCGAAGGCTTCAAGTGCCGCGGCATAGCCGGCCACGTCGCGGCGATGACCGTAGAGCGTGTCGAAGTCGATGAAATTGGCGAACAGAAACCCGCCATCCGCAAGGCTCGCGAACCCTTCGAGCGTACGATCGAACAGCGCCATGTTGCCATTGCCGCGCATGTTTCGGCCGGTCGCGCGATGGGCGAAGATATCGTCGATCTTGCCGATGGTCACGATGTCGCGGCCGGCACTTGCGGCGAGATCAAGAATGGTGGTTCCGGGCGGCGGCACGGAAAAATCGCGCCGATGCGCGGTCCGCGTGAAATCGCGCGCGCTCGTGCCGACGAATGGCCGGGCGATGACGCGGCCGATATTGAGGGGATCGATAAGACGCCTCGCGATCGCGCAGACATCGTAGAGACGCCCGAGCCCGAACGTATGCTCATGCGCGGCAATCTGAAACACGCTGTCGGCAGACGTGTAGCAGATTGGCATTCCCGTTCGCATGTGGGGCTCGCCGAGTCTGGCGATGATGTCGGTGCCGGAGGCGTGACAGTCTCCGAGGATGCCAGGCAATCCGGCTTGTTCGCAGAGAGCCCTGGTCAGATCTGTGGGAAAGCACGGGGTCGTTCGGGAGAAATAACCCCAGTCGAACGGGACAGGTACCCCGGCAATTTCCCAATGTCCCGAAGGCGTATCCTTGCCCTTTGATATTTCGCTGGCGCATCCGAATTGCCCTTGCTCGACTTGGCCACCCAATCCGGGTGGCACGCGTCCGCTGGCGAGCCGGCAGGCCTGGCCGAGGCCCAACGCGACGAGATTGGGAAGCCGGAGAGGGCCCTCCCGTGCAGCGCTGTCGCCGTCTCCGGCCGCGCAAGCGTCCGCGATGTGACCCACCGTGTCGGCGCCTTCGTCGCCGTAGCCGCCGGCATCCGGTGCGCCGCCGACGCCGACGGAGTCCATCACCAGGATCAGGGCACGCATGTAGGCTCTCTGATTGGAGGATCCGCCGTTACTGCGTCGGGCGAAAGACCGGTTCTCGTGCAGTAGCGGTCGACCATCGAGGCGCAGAAATCGGCGAATTCATTGGCATCCAGCGGCGGGCTGGTGTGATGCGGCTCGAGGCCCCGATGCTCCGGCGTGAAGCAGAAGGTCACAGTGACCTGAAATTCCGCCAAAGCCTCCATTTGGCGGTCGAACCAGCTGAGGGCATCGGGACGGAAGCTGTCGGCCCATGACAGGCCCGTCCTGAGGCGGGTCACACCGAGACGGCGCATCCAGCGGACGGCGTCGTCGAGGCGATGATCCTCAAAATGGAACCACTGGCACAGACCCATGGCAGGCGCATACGTGCCGAACCGTTCAGCGGCCGCCTTTGGTGTGCCGTCCTCGCGCAGCAGGCCCATGTGGAAATGCCGGTAATAGGATGAGCCTTCAGCTTCCTTGTGCCGCGTCGTTGCCTCCCAGGCGGAGGGAAGATCATAGAGGCTGTACCAGTGGACGCGGGGCGCGCGGCCGATCAGAAGTTCGGCGGTGCGCGACAGGCCCCAGGCCTGCACCTCCTCTGCGCCGAACGAGGAGACCCCAACCTCGGTCACCCAGACGGGGAGGGTGGTGACTGCCTTGATTTCCTCGATCTTGTCCGGCCATTCGCCGATCTGCCACAGGTTCCAGTCGAGCGGAAAGCCGTGCACGGCGACCGCATCGAAATGGCCGAGGACGCCGCGGGCCTGCATGTTGCGCATAAAGGAGGGATCGATCGGCGAGATGCCGCCGAGGACGATCGGCAATGCGGGGTGTGTGCTGCGGATCGCCTTTCCCGCGGCAATCGCCAGGTTTGCGAACATGGCCCAATCCGGATCGATCAGGAGGTCCCAATGCGACTTGTTGTTGGGTTCGTTCCAGATCTTGGCCGCTTCGATCATCGGCTTGTGCTCCGGGATGGATAGACAGGACCGTCGGCTTGCGGGCGCTCCGTTCGCTTGCAGAGGTAAACTTCGTCTTCCGGATGGGCGGTGATCGCAAAGCCGGCGCTGCGCAACATGGCCTCGACGCAGGCCCGGTTCGGCACCCACCAATTGGTGGGGTCATCGGCGTATTTGTGCTCGATGAAGTGCAGCCTGGGATAGCCGGTAGAATCGAACTGGTCGGTGGTCCAGAAATCGTAATTCCTGGCGATCGCGTCGACGCGACTGTCGCCGCGCTGCATCGACTGGAACAGCAGGAGGTCGTCGGCGACATGCTCGTGGATGAGATCCAGCGCCAGAAGTGGGTGGCGCAGGTGATAGAGCACGCCCATGAAGATCACGAGATCGAACTTTTCGCGGAGTTGTCCAACATCATAGGCCGACATCTTGCGAAATTCGATCCTGAGACCGTTCACTTCGGCGGCGAAGCGGGCCTGTGCCAGGTACTCCTCGTCGGTGTCGAGGCCAAGCACGCGCTCGGCCCCGCGCCGCTTCATCTCCATGGCGTAGAAGCCGGCGTTACAGCCGATATCGAGCACGGTCTTGCCTTCGAGGCGATCCGCAATGATTCCCGCGAAGCGTCGCCATTTCACGTTGGGATAGTCGCCAAGGAAGTGGGTGGGGGCAGTCGGCACACCATTGAGGTCGAGATTGTGAAACCACGGTCCGAGCGCGTCGATGCGCCTGCGGATCTCCTCACGCGTGAGCAGCGCTTCGGTCATGCAGTCGCTCCATTGTCCATTGCAAGGACCGGTCGAGCTCCGTCGGACGAGGTGCCGGGCTGCAATCTCGACCGGCCGTCGGCGCGGGTACTCTCCGCAAGAAGAGCCATCGCTGTGCGATAGCCGTCGATGGTCCCGACATCGACATAGGACTCGCCGGCCTTGACCCCGATGCCGAGGCCTCCCGCCTCGAGATAGGCATTGACCAGAGTGCCGAAGTACTCGTCTCGACGATCTCGCGCGTTCCATAGCGTGTGCAGTTCGCGGAAGCCGTAGGCCGACATCCTGAAGGCCCCCCAGATCCAGCGCGATGCCGGGTTCGGCTGCTTCACCTGGATCTCCTGCACGCTGTCGCCTTCGAGTATCACGGCGTCGAAGAATTCCGGGCGCTCGACGGGGAACAGCAGGAATGACAGCTTGGCATCGGGCAGGGCCTGCAACGCGGCCTTGGGAAACCATACCGTGTCGGGCAGACCGACGACGACGTCCTCGTCGTGGCCGACAACGGTGCCGGCCCTGAAGACGGCATCGCACAGGCCCGACGCGTCGGGCTGGACGACGTAGGCGAGTTGGGCGCTGCCATAATGATCGCCGAAATACTCCAGGATGTCGGATTTTCCCGGCGAGATCACAATGCAGATCTTGTCCGCGCCGCCGAGAATGAGCCGCTCCAGCAGATATTCGGAAACAGCACAGGGGCGCTCAGTACCGTCGTCACGCCGGCTGCCGACGGGCAGAAGCTCCTTGGAGAAGGCCAGCGGCTGGATCCGGCTGCCGCGGCCCGCGGCCGGTACGATGCCCCACATGGTCAGGCCTCCTCGGCTTGCTGGCGATGTGCGCCGCTGGAAGCCGCCTGCTCAAGCAGGGACACCAACTCGCGCGCACGTTTGTCGGATGTGTGCTGATCCATTGTCCGCTCATACGCGCATCTGGCGATGGACTGGAGATCGGCGCTGGACATCGCCAATGCTGTCAATGCGTCCTGGGTGTCGCGGGCGATCAGGATCTCTCTGCCGGGGGTGAAGAACTCCTGTATGCCCGGCCAATCGTCGCTGATGAGCGGAACGCCGCAGGCGGCCGCCTCAAACAGACGGCCGGAGGGGCACCAGCCCATCGCCGCCATGGCTTTGCGCGTGACGTTGAGGGTCAATCGCGACGATGCAAAGAACGGCGCATGCTCCGGCGGCGGCAGGTGCCGCACGAAGTAGATGTTGGGTGACCATGGAAAATCGTCAGGGTATTGCGCGCCGCCGATCAGGAAGCGCAGGTCCTGCCGCGCCCGTGCCGGTTCGACGAACAGCGCTTCGAGTCCGTGCTGGCGGTCCTCGGAATAGGTGCCGAGATAGGACAGATCCGCGCGATAATGCGGCTGGGGCGGCACGGGGCGATGAATATCGCTATCGACGTGGCCGTACAGGGGGCGGATGTCGCGGGCACCGAGCCTGTTGCGGAATTCATGAGCGAGACAGGGGCCGCCGGTGAAGCTGAGGACGAGCGCAAAATCCTGCAAGCCGCGCTGGCCGATATAGGGAACAGATTCTCCCGCCTTCATCCGCGCCAGAGTGATCGGGGTGTCCAGATCATAGAAGACGGGAACGGCTCGTCCTTCGGACATGATCAGATCGGTCGCCGCGATCGCGTCAGGACAATATGACGTCACGATCGCGACATCGGCATCCCTCACATCGCTTCGGGCAGGAAATCGGGTTTCCTCCCAGCTCGAAAACAGCTGCAGCTGTCCGTCCGGCAGCTCAGTGAAGTCCCGGGCGCCGGCGTAATAAGGCACATCGCGCTCATAGAAGACCACGGTGTGGCCAAGACGCGTCAGATGCTTGCAGAGCCCGCGCCAGAGCGTTGCGTGCCCGTTGCCCCAGGAAGAGGAAATGGTCAGACCAAAAATGACGATCTTCACGCCGCCACCCGCTGATTGATCCCGGTGATCCTGAACCCACGTCCGTCCGCGCTGAGTGTACTGATGCTGGATGGATCGATCTCGATCGAGAGAAAGTCGTTGAGATCCCGGCGTGCGTAATGCAGCACAGCCGCACGGATCGGTTCTGCATGACTGACAGCGACGACGGTGCCCGCAGAATGATCGTTGCGAAGCTGTTCCAGATGACTGACAATGCGAGACTGGAGCGATCGCATTGTCTCACCGCCCGGTGGGCGGGTGCTGGCGCGGCGGCTGTTCCAGCGAATCCATCGCGAATCCCGACCGAGTTCCTCGAAAGTCCGGCCGGTCCATTCGCCATAGTCGAGCTCGTCGAGAGCGGGGACGATCTCGATCGGCAATCGGAAATGTGCGGCCAGAATGCAGGCCGATTGCAAGCAGCGCCGCCGCGGGCTCGACTGGATCACGGCCGGCCGAGGGCTGATCGTGATTGCACAGCGTGCCATCTCATCGCAGCCGAGGTCGTCGAGCGCAACGCCGTTCATCCGGCCGCATAGTGTGCGGCCGAGCAAGGCGTGGTGCCCGTGGCGGACAAGGTGGATGATCCTGGTCATCAGGTGTACGCCTTGTCGTCGATGAAGGCGCGGGTTCGCCGTCCGGCCTCCTCGTCGGTGAACTGCTGCGGCGGCGATTTCATGAAATAGCTCGATGGACCGGTCAGGGCGCCGCCCTGGCCGCGGTCCATGGCGAGTTTTGCGCAACGGACCGCGTCGATCACGACGCCTGCCGAATTCGGTGAGTCCCACACCTCGAGCTTGACCTCCGCGCTCAAGGGAACGCCGCCGAACGTCGTGCCCTCCAGCCGGATGAAGGCGAGCTTGCGGTCGGTCAGCCAAGGGACGTGGTCGCTCGGTCCGACATGGATGTTATCGGGGTCGATCGGGACGTCGAATTGGCTGGTGACTGCCTGGGTCTTCGAGATTTTTTTCGACGACAGCCGCTCGCGTTCGAGCATGTTCTTGAAATCGGTGTTGCCGCCGACGTTGAGCTGATAGGTCCGGTCGAGCCGCACGCCGCGATCGCGGAACAGATTGGCGAGCACGCGGTGCAGGATGGTGGCGCCGACCTGGCTCTTGATATCGTCGCCGACGATCGGAAGACCTGCATCTTCGAACCTCTTTCGCCAGTCCGGATTGGATGCGATGAAGACGGGAATACAATTGACGTACCCGCAGCCGGCTTCGATGGCGCGGGCGGCGTACCACTCGCTAGCGCGTTGTGAGCCGACGGGTAGGTAGGACACCAGCACGTCGGTTCGCGACATCGCCAAAACCTCAGAAACGTCGGCCTCCGGGAGGTCGGCGACGGGAATGTCATCTTTGAGGTAATGTCCGATGCCGTCCATGATCGGGCCGCGCTGGACGATCACGCCGGTCTGCTCGACGTCGCTGAAGCGATGCGTGTTGTTTGGCCTGGCAAAGATGGCATCGGCGACATCGCGCCCGACCTTGTTGGCATTGACGTCGAAGGCCGATGCGATCTGGATATCGCTGATGTGATACCCGCCGAGATCGACATTCATCAGGCCCGGCACTGGCTCGTTGGATTTGGCGTTCCGGTAATATGTGAGCCCCTGAACGAAGGAGCTTGCGCAATTGCCGACGCCGACGATGCCGACGCGCACGCGGCGCCTGTCCTGAAGACGGGAATGCATGGACCAAACCTCCGGGAAGACGCACGGCATCAGTGTAAGTAGGTCGGCGAACGTGCCGGAAGGTATGTTCGTTCCTGCGCTGAAGCCGCCGCGCCCGGGCGCGGATCGATTCCGGGCAAAAAAATGCGGCTGCCTTAACCTGGGATAGAATCTGCGGTCGCATGGAGGGAACAAGATCATCCTCGATGAAGATGAAGAAGATGATGCAGCCACCCCTGGTGAGACAGTTCGTGCTGCGAAGAACAAATCAGCCCGGTCAGCGTTTCACCGCGAATGATCCTCTGCGATGACCGCAGCATTGCAGGGCGTGCAACAAGCGAGGTACCGCACGATGTCCAAAACCGAAAACAGCGATGCACGGCAGACCACGGATCACGCGGCGATCCGCAAGTGGGTGGACGAGCGCGGCGGAAAGCCGGCGACGGTCAAAGCGACAGAGCAGGACGGGCATGCCGGAATCCTGAGGATCGACTTCGATCCACCGGATGAAGGGCTCGATCGCATCGGCTGGAATGAGTTCTTCGAGAAGTTCGACGAGGCAGGCATTGCCTTCCTGCACCAGGACCGGACCAAGGACGGCAAGCTGAGCCGCTTCCACAAGTTCGTCCGGCGCTAGTTGGATCCCGAGGTGGCGAACGGGTGGGTGGACGCAATGCGCGCGGGCGACTTCGCGCGCGCCTGGGCCATCAGCGACCGCGATCTCACGGTGTCGCCGCATCCGCCCAAGCATGATGGTCCGCGTCATCTTCAGCGAGTCTGGCGTGGAGAGGCGATTGCCGGCAAGCATGTCCTCGTTCGCTGCTATCACGGGCTTGGCGATACGATCCAGTTCCTGCGTTTCATGCGGCTTCTTCGGAGTGTGGCGCGCAGGGTCACGGTCTGGTGTCAGGCCGAATTGTTGCGACTGGTGGAGCGCACGGCGGGGGTCGATCGCGCGCTTGTAATCCATGACGGGACACCAGACGTCGAGTTTGACGTCGATATCGAGATCATGGAGGTTCCGCATGCGCTCAAAGTCGGACGCGAGCAGATCGAGATGCGGGCGCCTTATTTGAGGCTGCCGCCGAGGACCACATCTGTTTCAATCGGCAACGAAGGTTTGGCCGTCGGCCTGGTTTGGGAGGTCGGTCAATGGGACAAGCGGCGGGCCATTCCCCCTGCATTGTTGCGAGGTCTCGCTGTCCCCGGCGTGGCGCTTCACGCGTTGCAGAAGGACGCTGGGACTGAAGATCTGATGCACATCGGCGCACGTGACATCAGTACGTCCGACATCGCGACGCTTGGTCATCTGCTCACTCAGCTCGACCTCGTCGTTTGCGTCGACACCATGGTTGCGCATCTTGCGGGTGCGCTCGGCTGCGAGGCCTGGGTGCTGCTACACGCTGATTGCGACTGGCGATGGCCTTCATCCGTATGCCACTCGCTCTGGTATCCGAGCTTGCGGCTGTTTCATCAGAGGACAGCCGGAGACTGGGGCGCCGTCATCGCGGAGACGAGCAATGCACTGCGCCGGCGCGTGAAGTTTCGGCAGAGCGCCCAATGACGTGATCAGGCCGGTACAACGTCGGCTCTGGCCGATTCCGATTGTGCTTGCTGCGGGGTTTGGTCGCGTCGCCGCAGACCGAGATAGGCGGGATCGAAGCCGGCCAGCCGGACCAGTCCGGGCCAGTCGGAGATCGTCAAGGTCTTGCCGTGCCAGTGCAGCAGGTTGCAGCGACGCAATTCCTGGATGGTGCGGTTGGCGTGGACCGGTGAGATGCTGCAGGCGGCGGCGAGGTCGGATTGGGTAAACGGCGAGGACAACCTGAAGTCCCGCGCGAGCCCGACGTTTTGCAGGCGGGCCGTGATCTCGCAGAGCAGGTGCGCCGCCCGCGTCAAGGCGTCACGACTGCCGAGGTTTATCGTCCAGTTGCGCTGTATGGCATGATCGCCGATCAGCATCAGCAGCAAGGCGCGGGACATTGCAGGCGAGCGCATCGACAGCTCGCGAAGGCAGCGATGCGGAACGAAAGCGACGACGGCTGGGCCGAGCGCAATGAGGTTGCCGTCGATACAGGGCCTGTAAAGCGTCCGGAGATCAGCAATGTCGCCGGGGACGGAGATTGAGGTGATCTGCCCTTCCGATCCATAGGCATCCTGCCACGACAGGTAGCCTTGGAGCAGCAGGCAGCATTGATTGCTGGCGTCGCCGTGACGCAAGATCGCCTGACGTGAACCGAAATGCGCAATCGTGCTCGGCATTTTGGTCAGCAGATCGAGGTCGTCCTCCGTCAATTCAGCGAGGCTTGCCAAATGATCGGCGAGCTTGGAGAAAGCAAATCCGGTCTGCATTTGTGGTCCGATCGTGCGCTGCCCGGTGTCACTCTGGCGGAGTGAAAAAAGGCAGGCAATAACCTTTGATAATCCACGGCGATACGAGGTTGTGCACCATCGCCGATGTCCGAAGTTGCCGCTGGCGCGGTTCCTGCGGGGAACGCCGGGCCGCGGTTTCGTAAAAAAACTTCCGGCACAGGGCACACGCGTCCGGTTATCGGGGCTCAAGTGCGATGATCACCCCTTCATTGCCGCGAAGAAGGATGGAGGCATCCGGCGCCGACCTCGACGTTCGGTCAAGATGGGTCGATAGCAGCAGATGACCGCGACCCTGCCAGTGCCACTTGCGTGGCTCGGCAGCGATGTTCAGGGCGACCAAAATCTCCTCGCCGTTTTGTGCACGCTTGAACGCAAAGACGCTGTTCTGGGATCGCAGCGGCTCGTAGCGGCCTTGACGAAGGCATGCATGTTCGCGCCGTAGGGTCATCAACGCGCGAAACAGTGCCAGGATCGATCGCTCCTCGCTCTGCTGCGCGCTGACATTGGCTGAGCCCTCTGGATCGAGCGGCAGCCATGGGCAGCCCTTCGTGAACCCGCCATTGACGCTGCCATCCCATCGCATTGGCGCTCGCTCGGGATCACGGCAGAGGCCGTAGCCCGGCACGAGCTTTTCGAAGGAATCACGGACGAGATCGGGCGGGATCGAGACACGCTTGCGGCCGATCTCGTCGCCCATATAGAGGAATGGCGTTCCCTTCAAAGTCATCAGAAGCATCGCCAGGACACGTATCTGGGCCTGGCCGATCTTGCTCGCGATCCGCTGCTTGTCGTGACCGCCGATCACCCACACCGGCCAAGCGTCCTTGGGCAGAGCATTGAAATACGCATCGATCGCCGCCTGTAGCGAGAACGCATTCCAGGGTGTGTCCAGCAACGCAAAGTTGAGGGGCAGGTGCAGCCGCGGTCGCTCCGTGCCGTAGAAGTGACCGATGCGGTCGGTTTTGCCCTGAACTTCACCGCACAGCAGCCGCCCGGGATATTCGTCGATCACGCCGCGGATGAACTCGATGCACTGCATCGTCTCGGGCCGGTCGTCGGTAAACACCGGGGTCTGGCGCTGCGGTGGCGGCTTGCCCCCGGCCTCCGGATTGGGTGGGTTGTCGCGCAGGTGCGCGTCCTTGATCAAGACCGCGCTGGCATCGACGCGAAAACCGTCGACGCCCCGATCGAGCCAAAAGCGCATGACGTCCGCCATGGCAGCGCGCACGTCCGGATTGCGCCAGTTGAGGTCGGGCTGCTCGACCAGAAATGAATGGTAGTAGTATTGCCGCCGCGCCTCGCACCATTCCCATGCGCTGCCGCCGAAGCGACTCAGCCAGTTGTTGGGCGGTCCACCGTTCTCGGCAGCGTCGGCCCAGATGTACCAGTCGGCCTTTGCGCTGTTGCGCGAACTGCGGCTCTCGACGAACCACTCATGGTCGTCGGCGGTGTGGTTGGGGACGAGATCGAGAATGAGCCGGATGCCGGCCTGATGCAGGGCGGCGAGGAGTTCGTCGAACTCGTCCAGGCTGCCGAAGGCTGGATCAACCGAGCAATAATCGGAGATGTCGTAACCGAAATCGCGGAACGGGCTCTTGTAGATCGGCGTGAGCCAGACGGCGTCGACGCCGAGCCATTTCAGGTAATCGATTCGCGACAAGAGGCCGCCGAGATCGCCCTTGCCGTCACCGTCGGAATCCTGAAACGAGATCGGCGCGATTTCGTAAATGACCGCAGATCGCCACCACAGGCTCTCGTCAGGCAACATCGCAGTCATCGTCTCTTTTGACCTTGCATTGCCTTGAACGATCTCGCTCTCAGGACTTCAGGGATGCGGGATGTGCTGCGATCCGCTGAGGTTTGTCTCGCACCACGAGAGATGTAAGTTCAGGACGGCGCAAAGGTTGCTATTGCTGCCGCCGATCTCTGAAGCCCGCGACGCAACGCGTGGTGTCGGATCGGGCCGCAAAATCGGATTTATTAACCTATTGAAGTGCTGGAACCTGATTTCGGTCGCAATCTACAAACGATGCCGGCTTGGGCCGCCCCAACCGACACGAGATTGGCCCCGGTGCCATCCTCCCGCCGGGGCCATTTTCCCTCCGAACCACCAACCCCGAAATGAAGATGACCGCCAAACGTAACCGTAGGAAACAGACGCAACCGCTTCAGCAACGCTTGATGACATTTGCCGAAACCGCCCGCGACCGCGCCCACCGCTTGCCTCCCGGCAAGGAGCGCGAGATGTTATTGCGGCGCGCCAAGCAGAACGAGGTGACCTCGGCCTTGACCGACTGGTTGAGTGCTCCCGGCTACCGAAGACGCGGAGAATGACGATGTGCGCTATCAGGGATCGTCGCGCTTCGTTCATCTATCCCGATAGTCGTATCTTCGTGGGTATCAATCCGGTTTCGCACCGGATGGCGGCTGGCCATTAGGGCTATCGGGGACAAGGCCTGGTCTTCCACAAGGATAGCCGTCTACGCGGCACTGATCGGCAACATCCTGGTCGCCATCACCAAGATCGGCGCAGCGCTATGGACGGGGAGCTCGTCGATGACGAGCGAGGCCGTCCATTCGGTCGTCGATACCTCCAACGAGGCGCTGCTGCTGTATGGATATCACCGGGCAACCCGGCCCCCGAACGAGGCGCATCCGCTCGGTCATGGCCGCGAATTGTACTTTTGGAGCTTCATCGTTGCCCTGCTGATCTTCGCACTCGGTGCCGGCGTTTCATTCTATCAGGGCGTCATTCACGTACTGCGGCCGCAGCCGATTGAAGATCCTGTCGTCAGCTACGTTGTGCTCGGATTATCCTTCCTGTTCGAAGGAGCCTCCTGGCTGATCGCTTTGCGGCGTCTGGAGGCGGACGGTAGACGTTACGGCTACTATCAGGCGTTCGTTCGCAGCAAGGACCCGCCTGCCTTCGTGGTGCTGCTTGAAGACACCGCAGCACTCACCGGGATTATCGTCGCGGCGGCCGCAACGGCAGCTGCTGTCTTGCTGAAGCAGCCTGTCTGGGACGGTATCGGGTCCATTCTGATCGGAGTTCTGCTCGGGATCACCTCCATTGCGCTCGCGCGCGAGAGCAAGAGTCTCCTCATTGGCGAGCCGGCTGATCCCGAGCTCGCGCGGTCTATTCTTGCTTTAGCGCGGCGGTTCCCTGGCGTGCTTCGCGCCAACGGTCTGCTGACCGTGCAGTTGTCTCCGACCGAGGTCGTGGCGGCCCTCAGTATCGAGTTCGCGGATGAGAAGCGCGCGGACGAAATCGAGGAGCTGGTCGTTGCGATCGAATGCGAGATCCGGAAGCATCATCCCGAGGTGGTGGCCATATTCATCAAGCCGCAGACGCAGGCCCGATATCGACGCGCGCGAGCGGATCGGTTCGAGGACGGGAAGACGTAGCGCGCCTCGTAACCGGCCTCATGGCAGCGAGTAGGCCCGCACGTAGTCGCCGAGTTTGGTGCCGAACGAGCCGTGGCCGCCGTCGACCGTTACGACATATTGCTTGCCGCCGCTCTCATACGTCATGGGCGTCGACTGGCCACCGGCAGGAAGCCGGTCCTCCCAGAGTTTCTTCCCGTCATTGACATCGAACGCCCTGATGTAGTCGTCCATCGTTCCCGAGATGAAGAAGACGCCGCCTGCCGTCACCATCGGACCGCCCAGCATGGGAACGCCGAGCTTGAACGGCAGCGGAACAGGAGCCTGATCACGGATCGTGCCGATCCGGTGCTGCCAGACAACCTTGTTCGTCTTGAGGTCGATGGCTGCGACGTTCCCCCAGGGCGGCGCGAGGCAGGGGATACCCAACGGCGAAAGGAAGATGCCGAGGTCGACGCCGTAAGGGGCTCCATACATCGGCTGCACTCCCAGCTCGGTGCCGGGCGGATGCGCCGCATTCGGCGCGGCCGGATTGTCCTTTCCGCGGGGCACAAGGCGGGAAATGAAGGGGATGGATTGCGGGTTGGCGATCGCGATCTGCCGCCGCGGATCGACGGCGATACCGCCCCACTCGAACATGCCGAAGTCGCCCGGGAAGACCAGCGTGCCTTGCTCCGACGGCGGCGTGAACGGTCCTTCGTAGCGCAGGCGCTTGAATTTGATGCGGCAGGCGAGCTGGTCGAACATCGTGCTGCCCCACATCTGCGCGCCGGTCAGCATGCGGCGCGGGCGGAAGCTCAACTCCGAAAATGGCTGTGTCGGCGACAGCCGGTCGCCCGGCGCGGGGCCCTGCGGTACCGGCTTTTCCACCACGGGCACCAGCTGATGCCCGTCGCGGCGGTCGAGCACGAAGATGTCGCCGGTCTTGGCTGGAATGTAAATCGCGGGAGTTGTCTCATTTCCGGAGTGAATATCCACCAGACTCGGTTGTGACGGCATGTCCATGTCCCAGAGATCATGATGGACGTTCTGGAATGACCAGCGCAGCTTGCCAGTCGCGATGTCGAGGGCGACCATCGCCGAATCGTAGCGCTCCTCGTCCGCCGAGCGATTGCCGGCCCAGATATCGGGAGAACTCGAGCCGAGCGGGACGTAAACAAGGCCCAGATTCTCGTCGACCGCGGAGATGCTCCACGAATTGGGCGAACCGGCCGTGAAATGATGCGAGGCCGACGGCATCTCGTTCGGATCGGAATTGCCGGCATCGAACGCCCAGATCAGCCGTCCCGAATAGATGTCGAAGCCGCGGATCACTCCGGACGGCACGCGGTCGGAATAATTGTCGATGACCGCGCCGCCTACGATCAGGACCTTGTCGGTCACCACCGGTGGCGAGGTGCCCTCGTAGAAGCCGAGCGTGGTGACTTCGCTGCCTTCCTTGAGATCAATCTGCCCGTGGTTGCCGAAGTTTTCGCAAGGTTTGCCGCTCTGCGCGTCCAGCGCGAACATGCGACCGTCGTCCGTCGGCAGGAAAATTCGCTCGGGGCACTCGCTCGGAGCCGCTGTGCCATCCGCGGTCTGCGCGCCTGATCTGGTCGCGTGATAGGCGACACCGCGGCAGGTCATGTGCTGAAAGGCCTTGTTGTGCCGGACCTGCGGGTCGAACTTCCACCGCAGCTTGCCCGTCGCCGCTTCCAGCGCGAACACGATCTGATGCTGCGAGCAGGTGTAGAGGAGGTCTCCGACCTTGAGCGGCGTGGCCTGATTGGTGATCTCGTCGGGATCGTCGGGTCCCTTGTGGTCGCCGGTCCTGAATTCCCAGGCAAGCTTGAGGTCCTTCACATTGTCCTTGGTGATCTGGTCCAGCGAGGAATAGCGCGTGCCGAAGCCGGTGCTGCCATAGGCTGTCCAGTCCTTACCCGCTGCGGGCTCGGACGATGCGGACGAAGCAGCGCCCGATGCGTTGTTCTCGGGCAGCGTTCCGGCAATCGCACGACGATCCCTGCTAAGGGAGACGCCGAGCACGACAATCGCGATGATCAACACGAGTCCAAGCGCCGATCGCGCGGCCCGCAGGCGCGGCATCAGGCGTGACGATACGAACGGCAGCAGCAGCCACACGCCGATCGGTGCCAGAACATCACCGCGGGGGGCCAGCGACCAGAAATCCAGCCCGACCTCCCACACCGCCCATCCCATCGTGCCGAGCAGCAGTGCGGCATAAACCCAGAGCGCTGCGGCGCTGCGGTTCGCAAGCAGCCAGCAAGTGAACAGGAGAACGATCCCGGCAATCACATAGTAAGGGGAGCCGCCGAGGGTTGCGAGCCAGACGCCGCCAAGGAGCAGATACAGGCCCATGATGGCGAGAACCACGATGGTTATGGCAAGCCAAGGCGTTTCGCGGAATGAGGTTTTGATGGAGATCATCGGGGCTGCTCGGCTATTTCAGCGTATAGAGAAACGCCGCGATATCGCGTGCGTCCTTCGGCGGGATGCCCATTCTGGGCATGGCGTTACCCGGTAACGCCTTCTGCGGATCTTCGATCCAGGCCGCCATGTTGTCGGGCGAGTTCTGGATGTAGCCGGCGATATAGGTGCGCGTGCCGACGCGATGCAGCGGCGGGCCGACATTGCCGTCCGCGCCGGCAATGCCGGGAATGTCGTGACAGCCGCCGCAATGATAGTTCTTGACGAGGTCGGCGCCCCTGCGCGCGTCCCCATTGAAATTGTCAGGGCTCGCAGCTTTGGTCTCGCCGCAGCCGATCGCCGCCATGCCCAGGAGCGAGGCGATCAGCAATCGTGCGGCAGGAATGTCGGCCATTCGTCACTCCGATCACGGCTTCTGGCCGAAGCTGAATGACTTGGTCGCCGACCAGGGATCTGTCGTGGAGACCTGCTCGCTGGGCACCTGCTCGACTTCAGGTGAGAGCGGGTTTGCCGAGAAGGTGCGGCCCCATTGATGGCTCGGTTCGTTGCTGATCCTGCCGATGTACGTCACGAGGTCCCAGATCACGCTGTCAGGCAGGACCCCGCCCCAGGCCGGCATTCCGTTCGGTCGCCCCTGGTAGATCGAGAGGTAGATGTTTTCGGGCTGCGAGCCGTAGGTGAACGTGCTGTTGCTCAGCGCCGGACCCATGCCGCCGCCGCCGTTGGACGCATGGCAGCCGATGCAGTTGAAATTGACGAAGTAGGTCATCCCGCGTTGCTCCGCATTCGGATCGCCCTGCGCGGGGTTCTTGATTTGTGGTGGATCCGGCTGCGCGCCCGGGTGGAGATGACTGATCGGAACCTGCATGAACACGCCGGGCCGACCATTGCCGACACTAGCGCCGAAGTTCGGCCGCGGCGCCAACGTCGGCATCTGTGCCTCCTGCGATTGCGGCAGGGCCTGCTGGGCAAGCACGACACCTTGCGGCGTGGCCGCCAGCAGCAGTGACAACGCGCTCGCGCGCAATGCTTGGGCCGGCATCACTCATGACCTCCCGATGCTGTGATCGGCGTCTCGACCAGCGGCACGCCGAAACTTCGCAGCAGCGACGCAATCTCGGATCGATGCGCGTCGATGAATGCGTTGAGCCGGTCGCGCAGAGCGTGATCGCCCTTGCGTACGCCCATCGCGATCGCGAACTGGAATTGCTGGGGTGCAAAGCGTTCGCCATCCTGCACGGGCGTGACCGTGAGGGGCACGGTGGAACGCTGGGCGAAGTAGCCGCCCAGCGGTCCCCAGGCAGCAGCGATGTCGATGTCGCCATGCTCGACCGCCTCGATCAGGCGCGCTGGCGGGTCGGCTTGGCGATAATCGCCGTAGATCGAATAGCCGCGAACGTTATCGACGATGCCCTGCTCGCCGAGAGCCTCCGCGGGGGGCGGATTATTGCCGTCGTCGCCGATGAGATGTACCCCGATCATCAAATGGTGAAGGCGCGGGTCGAGCAGGGAGGACAGATCGAGGTGCTGATCGCGTCGGGTGACGAACACATAGGTGGAGCGATAATACGGCTTGGTGGTCTCGACCAGGTCGTAGCCGGCAGGCACACCCATCACCACGTCGCACAGTTCGGCCTTCAAGGTGTTGCGGATGAAGCCGCGGCGCTGCGCCCACCAGGTGTAGGCGACCTGTTGCCCGAGAGCCTGCGCGACCATCGTCGCGAGCTTGTTTTCGAAGCCGGCCCCCGCATTGTTGGAAAACGGAAGATTGTTCGGGTCGGCGCAGACGCGGAGTTCACCATCTGGCGCGGCGACTGCCGGCGAGGCAAGCCCGATCAAGGCGCCAAGAGCGATGGCGGCGGAGTCACTGCGCAGGCGCATGGCTGCCGTCCTGGCCATTGGGGCTGCCGAGCTTGAACACCAGCAACTCGCTGCCGCCGGCGGTGTAGAAGGGCAGATCTTGTGTCGCGCCGGTGAATCCGAGCGCACCATTGCGAACGCGCGGATCCACTTCCGCGTTGGCCACGACACCGGGCCAGCCGCCCACACCCGACAGGATTGCGATGTACTGCTGGCCGTCCGAGCCGCGATAAGAGACCGGCTGGCCAATGAAGCCGGAGCCGGCGCGGAATTGCCAGAGCACGTGCCCGTTCTTGGCGTCCACCGCCTTGAACAGCCGGTCCATGGTTCCGTAGAACGCGACGTCACCCGCGGTCACGAGCGCGCCGCTCCAGACCGGCAGCTTCTCGTGGATTTCCCAGACTTTCTTGCGTGCGATCGGGTCCCACGCCATGAACTCGCCGCGATAGCCGCCGGGACCGGCATACATGTCGACATCAGCCCCCACATAGGGCGTGCCGGCGATGTAGCCGACCTGCGATGCCTTGAAGTTCATGCAGAGGTGCTGATGCGGTACGTAGAGCAGCTTGGTATGCGGCGACCACGCCGTTGGCTGCCAATCCTTCGCGCCAGGAGCGCTCGGGCAGATATTTTCGCTGGTCTTGCCGAGAAGCGGGGTCTTCTCGTCGTTAGGGATGATTTTACCGGTCTTCAGATCGACGCCTTTGTAGCTGTTCACGTACTCATAGGCGTCCGCCGAGATCACTTCGCCGGTGGCGCGATCGATGACATACATGTAGCCGTTGCGGCCGGGATGGATCAGTACTTTGCGTGTCTGTCCGTTGAGCTCGATATCGACCAGCACGTTTTCGTTGATCTCGTCATGGTCGAAAAGATCGTGCGGATTGACTTGATAGGCCCATTTCGCGTGGCCCGTGTCGGGATCACGCGCGAAGATCGTCGTGCTCCAGAGATTGTCGCCGGACCGCTGGTTTGCATTCCAGGGACTTGGATTGGCGGTGCCGTAATAGATCAAGTTGAGATCCGGATCGTAGGAAATCCATCCCCACATGGTGCCACCGCCGACCTGCCATCGATCCGCTGGCCAGCTCTTGACGCCTAGATCCTTGCCCTTGAGGTTGTCGTAGAACGGCTTGAAATCCTCGCCGATCAGCACGTCCTTGTCGGGGCCTGTTGCGTAGGCACGCCAGGATATCGCGCCCGTGTTTTCGTCGAGCGCGGTGACCCAGCCGCGCACGCCGAGCTCGCCGCCGCTGTTGCCGATCAGGACCTTGCCCTTCACCACGACGGGTGCCATCGTGATTGTCTCGCCCTTGTTGATCTCGCCGAGTTTCGTGTGCCAGAGCTCCTTGCCCGTCTTGGCGTCGATCGCGACCGAGTGATTATCGAGCGTGTTGAGAAACACCTTGCCATTGTCGAAGGCGAGACCGCGATTGACGACGTCGCAGCAGGCGACGCCCGCGGCGGCGGGCTCCGGTTTCGGTGCATACGACCATTTCAATTCGCCAGTGGTGGCATCCAGCGCAAAGACGCGGTTGGGGTAGGGGCCCGCATAGGGGCCAACCACGTACATGGTGCCGTCGACCACCAGCGGCGCCGCCTCCTGGCCGCGGTCGGCACCGATCGAGAATGTCCAGGCGAGCTGTAAGCGCGATGCGTTGCCCGCGTTGATCTGGTCAAGGTCGCTGAAACGCGTGTTGGCGTAGTCGCGGGCGGCCATCGGCCATTGACCCGGGTCTTTCATGCGGTCGGCCAGATCGCTTTGGGCAACGGCAGGCGACAGCAACGCGCCGCAGGTGCAAAGCCCACCGATCGCTCGGCGCAATAACCGCCCGACGCGAGGCATTAACATAGGTGAATTCTCCACGGCAGTGACCGGGCCATGCCGCGTTGCAGGCCGCTTTGCCAACGTACAAACGTTGCGCAGACGCTTGGTTCCTAATACTGCCTCGAAGCGACGGTGCTACCGGACGACGTTGCCCGAGACCCCTGCGCCCAGATCGACCGCGATCTGATCCTCTTTGCCGTTGCACTTGGGGTGGCCAAACCCGGACGGGCTTTTGCCGTCGGGCCCGATGTCGTAGATGATCGCATCCTTCATGTTCGGGCTGACTCCGGCTGGCACGCGATCGAGACTGAGCTGGTGACGCACGCGCCAGGCGACATTGTGATCCGCGCAGGAGCTATCGCCGCTGACTCCAACCGCGCCGGCGATGCCCTTGTCGTCGTAGAGCGCAAGCCCGCCACCGAAGACGATGACCCCGCCAACCGGCTTGCCGACCATGGGATCGTGGTCGGTCCCAAACTGGTCCGGCGTGCCGCCGTAGATGACATCAGGGGCAGGCGGGTTGCTCAACGCCGCGCCGAACAGGAATCCGCCGGGCTGGGCGCCTGCATAGAGATTGGCGGTCGCCATCGCCTTGTCCTTCAGGCTGAATGCGTTCGCCGTGTTGGCCTTCTCAGCCGCGATCGCGCGGCTGCCGAGCCATTGGTCATCGACCTTGCTGCCGCTATAGGCGACGGCACAAACGATGCCCTGCCGGTTCACGACGGCCGCCCACTCGTTGTTGTCCAGTCCGCCGTTGCCGGGCCCGCCGCCGGGCTTGACGCTTTTCTTGAGGATATCGGCGAGTTGATCATGGTCAACCGGGCAGGACATGGCAGGGCGCGGCTGGTCCTGCGCGGTCGAGCCGCCCGGCATCGAGAAGGCTGCCGCGAGCAGGGCTGCGATTGTGAAGGCAGGGTGTCTGGCCATGTGTCCTCCACGGCGGCTGTCAAACTCAACAGCGAACGTCGCTTGGAACGAGCGGTTCCTATGACGATCCCCTGCTTGTGTCGTCAGCCCGAACGGACGGAAGATAGGCGGGAATGCGCGTCCATTGCAGTCAGCCAGCGATGGGCGAAGAAAAGCGCGGCGCCGGTATAGAGGACGCCCATGGGCACCCACATCAGCATCCCCGCAAGTTGCTGGTCTTCGAGCGGCGTCAGGCCGAATTCACCGGCGAAGGTGCCCTGAGCCGGAATCCATAGCCGTGTCGATAGCGTCAGCAGCGCACCAAGCACTCCGGAATGCAGCACCGTGACAAACAGGCAGACGATCGCGATGCCGTCACGGAGACGTACGCTGCGACCCGCTCCGCGGCCATGCAGCAGCACCCACCAGAACAAAAGTGCAGTTGCAAAGAAGCTGACGTGCTGGACGCGGTGAACCGCCGTGTTTTGCAGTGCCCAGGCATAGAGTGGCGGCGCATGCCAGATCCACAGCGCCAGGCCATGCAGGGCCGTCGCGCTGACGGGATGGCTGATCAAGGCCCACGGCTGGGCCACGATCGGCCAATTCAGGCAACGCCCCGCCGCGGGACGAAGCGCAGCCGGCAAGCTCCACATCATCGGCCCGTTGATCCTGGCAAACGCCATCAAGGGAGCACCGAGGACCATGAGCAGCTCGTGCTCGATCATGTGGGCGGTGAACAGGCGCTCACCCAGCCAATGCAGCGGCGAGGTCAGGGCGAGCGCCACGACCAGCCATCCCGTCCAGAATGCGGCGACCTGGGCGAAGCTGACGCCGCGTCCAGCGCCGGCATGGTGCCAGAGTCGTTGCGTTCCCACATAGAAGGTGATGCCGACGACGTAAAGCGGGCTCAAAAGCCAGGGATCAAAGCTCCAGAGCGATCCCGGAGCAACCTGCGAGATGCCATGGGCCATCGCCGGCCGGACAAGCAGGCCGAGAAGGAACGCGAGTAGGCTCAGCGCAGGCATGGACTGATCATCAGCGAAGCCGCAAGCTGGTTGGCGATCACGAGCGCAAAGAGGACGCCGCTGCCGACACCGAGCCATGCCATGAACGACCGTGGACCGCCGCCTTGCGCATCGGCCCATTCGGCTCCGGCGGCGCGGCGAACCGCGCGCGCGGATATCGCGGTACCGATGAGGGCGACGATCGCCAGCACCGCGCTCATGATTGTGCCGCTTACCCGCGTCGTCTCGCAGGAGAAATGAGCGAATGCATAGACGCCTTGCAGGTTGATCCCCCAGGCGAGCGGACCGAGGGCGACGCCGGCCCAATAGAGCAGTCGTGCACGAGTATCGTTGACGGTCATAGGCGCGGTACCCAGTCGAGAAGGACGTAGAGCGGCAGCCAAGCCAGCACGACAAAATTCCAGTAGAACGCGTTGTCGGTGACATCGCTGAACCGGCGCGGCCTGGCGTGGCGGGTGAACATCAGCACCGTCAGCACCACCGTGTCGCCAAGATCGGTGGCGAGATGGGTCGTGTGCAGCCCGAGGATCAGCCAGACGATCGAGCCGTAGGCAGAATTGTCCCAGCGCGTGTTGAGATGAGCGAATTCGAGGCCGCGGAGAATCAGCAGCACGATGCCGATCAGCGACATCACGATGAGGCCTATGCGAACCTTCGCGAGGTCCTGCCGCAGTGCGACGCGATTGGTCATCTCGTTCGGGATGATGCTCAGCAGGTAAATCGCCACCTCGACCGTGCCCGGCCAGAGATCCGGCGGCGCGGCGCCGATCGGCCAACTTGTGTTGACGGCATAGAGATAAAGATAGGTGCCGATCGCGATGGCAAATCCCATGCCTTCAAGCGCCATGAAGCCCATGGCGCCCCACCACGGGCCGCTCCGCGGGCCATAGCCGTAGGTCGGCAAGTCGGCGACGTTGCGGACGATGGTTTGTCTCACTCCTCGTCCTCCTTGCTGCCAGCCGGCCAGAACCAGCCGATCAGCGCGACGGCCATCGGCGGCGTGCCCCAGAGCACCGCCCAAGGTGTGAAGATCGAGCCGATGAAAAAAATGGTCGTCGCGATCGCCGTGATCAGCGGCCAGAGACTGGGCTCGGGCGAAGCTTCACGGGTCTGCGGCTCTGCTTCTGCAAGCGATGTCAACAGAACCTCGCGTCGCTCCACGCTGAGCCCCGCGACGACGGGCAGGCTGTCGCTGTCGAACCATAGGGGATCGCGATGCTTGACGACCGGAATACGATCGAAATTCTGCGGCGGCGGCGGAGACGAGGTCGCCCATTCCAGCGTCGAGGCGTCCCAGGGATTGTCGCCCGCAAGAGCGCCGCTGCGAAGGCTGAAGATCACGTTGACCAGCAGCAGCGCGAAACTGATTGCGAAAATCGCCGCGCCGCCGCTGGAGAGAAGGTTCAGATGGCCCCAGTCCATATCGGCGGTATAGGTATAGACCCGCCGCGGCATTCCGATCAGCCCGAGGAGGTGCATCGGAAAGAACGCGACATTGAAGCCGACAAAGGCAAACCAGAAATTCCATCGGCCGAGCCGCTCGCTGAGCATGCGGCCGGTGATTTTGGGGAACCAGTAATAGACGGCTCCGATGAGAGGGAAGACCGCGCCCCCGATCAGAACGTAGTGGAAATGCGCGACCACGAAATAGGTGTCGTGCACCTGGGTATCGATCGGCACAGACGCGACCATGACGCCGGAGAGGCCGCCAATCACGAAAATCACGATAAAGCCGAGCACGAACAACAGTGGTGTTCGGTAGACCGGACGGCCATCCCAGAGCGTCGCCAGCCAGCAGAAAATCTGCAGCCCGCTCGGTACCGCGATCAGCATGCTCGAGGCCGTGAAGAGCCCGGCGCCGAGCTGCGGCAGGCCGGTCACGAACATATGGTGGACCCAGAGGCCGAACGACAGGAAGCCCGTCGCAATCAGGGAAAGGATGACGACGGGATAGCCGATCACGGGGCGGCGGGCGAATGTCCCCAGGATCGCGGAGACCATGCCGGTGCCGGGAATGAAGATGATGTACACCTCGGGATGGCCGAAGAACCAGAACAGATGCTGCCAGAGAAGGGGATGTCCGCCCGAGGAGGGATCATAGAAGCGGGTGTTGACGAGGCGATCGAGGATCAGCGACGTCGATGCGACCATGATCGAGGGCATCGCGAACATCACGAGGAAGCTCGTGACCAGCATCCCCCAGACAAACAGCGGAATGCGGTCGAGCGTCATGCCGGGCGCGCGCAGCTTGAAGACGGTGACGACGATCTCCACGGACACCGCGAGCGCCGCGACCTCGGTGAAGGTGATCATCTGCGCCCACACGTCGGTCCGCTTGGTCGGCGTGTATTGCAGGGACGAGAGCGGGACATAGGCAAACCAGCCGACGTCAGGTCCGGTATTGAGCAGGAACGAGATCCACAGGAAGCAGCCGCCGAAGAGATACATCCAGTAGCTGAAGGCGTTCAGGCGCGGAAAGGCGATGTTGCGCGTGCCGACCATCAGCGGCACGAGGTAGACCGCGAATGCCTCCATGACCGGCACGGCGAACAGGAACATCATCGTCGAGCCGTGCATCGTGAAGATCTGGTTGTACTTGTCCGGGGACAGGAACGTTTGCTCCGGGCCGGCCAGCTGAATTCGCATCAGAACAGCAAGGATGCCGCCGAGGACGAGAAACGCGAAAGCGGTGACGATGTAGCGCCGGCCGACGACCTTGTGGTCGACCGACATGAGCGCGCCGAAAAATCCGGATGGTGTACGCCAGATGCTCTCGAGCCGTGTCGAAAGCTGCAGACTGCTCAGCGCGTCGTCCCGCAACTCACGTTCGTCAGCCGCCATGCTCACTTGAGCTGCTCCAGATAATGAAGGATCGCGATGAGTTCGTCCGATTGCAGTGGCATCTTCGGCATGTAATTGCCGGGCTTGACGTGCTGGGGATCGGCGATCCAGGCGCCGAGCGTTGCCGGGGTCATCGGCAGCGTTCCGGCCGCGACGGTCGTGCGGCTGCCGACATGGGTCAGATCGGGACCGAGCTGGCCGCCGGCGAGTGTGCCGCGGATATTGTGGCAGAGCGCGCAGCCTCTTGCGCGGAAGAGCTGCTCGCCCTGCTTGCCAAGCTCATCTGTGGGGCTGTTCGCGTTCTCGTTTTCATGGTCGCGCCAGCGGCCGAACTCGTCCGGCGACAAGGCCAGCACAGTGAAGGCCATATGGGCGTGCTGAAGTCCGCAGAACTCGGCGCACTGACCGCGGTAGACGCCGACATTCTTGGCGGTGAACTGAAGCTCGTTGGTCTGCCCGGTGATGAGGTCCATCTTGCCGGTCAGGCTCGGAACCCAGAAGCTGTGGATGACGTCGGCGGATTCCAACTCGACCTTTACCGGCTGGCCGGTCGGAATGCGGATCTCGTTGGCGGTTGTGAAGCTCTGGTGCGGGCTGTCGCCGTCATATTGCACCTCCCACCACCATTGATGGCCGATGATCTTGAGCGTGAGCGCATTGTCGTCCTTGGCGAACACGGTACGCTGGCCCGCATAGCTCACGATCGAGAGCCCGAGCACGATCACGAGGGTCGCGAGCCCCAAGCCCAGCACGACGCGACCACTTGCTTGCTCGAACGGCAGGTGCAGCGCCAGCGGCCGATCGGAAGCCCGCTTTCGGCGCAACATTGCGATGCCGAGCACGATCACGACGGCGATCCAGACGATTGCCGCTATGATCAGGAAGATGAAGAGAGTGTGAAGGATTCGATCGGACTGCAGCCCGTGCGGGTCAAGTGCGGACTGCCGCCCCGCGCACGCAGCCAGCGGCAGCATCACAAATGGCACCAAGGCCGTTCGCATTCTGACAGGCATCGATGTCCGCCGCGCTCCCCTGTGGAGGCGGAACCGGTCAATCGTATGAAGGTTCCTATTCGTCGCCCGAGAGGACGCTGTTGGCAAAAATTGAGCCGAGCGCGACTCTGACGATCAGGTCGAACGCGTACCATTTGGCGAGCGTTCGAGGACCGGCGATGCGGCGCAGAACGACCAGCGCCACGTAGTGAGCGTCGTGCCGCTGGCGTGCGCAGGAGAGGCGCCCAGCCCTGGAAGGAGATCTGTCGGACATGGTCCATCCGACCGGACTAGAAGGGCCAGCCCTTGGTGGCGACCACGATGGCCGCATCGGCGAGAGCCATCAGCAGCAGGACGATGATGACAGCGATGATTGCGCCCGGCTGGACGATCGCGCGAAGATCTTCAAGCATCCGGCGAACCCTCCATCGCGTTCGGCTCCATCACCTCACGACGGGCTTTTGCGGATCATCGCGGTGCTGGGCAGCCTCCGTATTCCGATCCAGCTGGACCCGCTCACCGCGCCGCAAATGTCCCGATCGCCTGACGCCGTACCAGATCGCTATGCCGAGGATGACAACGCCCAGGAACAGCAAATACCACGCTTTCACGGAACTATCTCCCAAAAGCATTCCAACGCCAGTGTTGCCCATTCGTGTGCTCCTGCTAGATAAGCGGGCAATGCGGGCCTCCTGTTGTCGTTCCTAAACGAGCCGGACAGGCGCGGGACTGGTCGAGGAGTGACATGCTCAAGATTGGAGTCATTTCTGATACACACGGACTGCTTCGGCCAGAGGCGGAAAAATGCCTCGCCGGGGTCGCGCATATCATCCACGCCGGCGACATCGGCGCTGCCGACATCATCGATCGGCTTCGCCGGGTCGCGGCCGTCACGGCCATCCGCGGCAATGTCGATGTCGGCGATTGGGCAAGCGCCTATCCGGAGACGCTATCAGTGCGGATCGGCCGGCACTCCTTTTATGTCCTGCACGATGTGGCAGAGCTTCAGGACAGACCCGCCCCCGGCAAGGTCGATGTCGTGATCTACGGCCATTCGCACCAGGCGAGCGTCAAGACGGTTGATGGCGTCCTTTATCTCAATCCCGGGAGCGCCGGCCCGCGGCGGTTCAAGCTGCCGGTGACACTCGCGACGCTGGATCTCGATGTGAGCGGCTCCCTGCAGCCTGTCGTCCACGATTTGAGCGGGCCGGCGCAGTGACGGATTGGCTAGGAACACTTCCGGCAGGGCTCCGTTAGCGCAGCAAAACTCCGGAGCTGCTCGATGACCGAATACCCCAAGCCGCCGTTTCCCAGCCAGCAGCAGCCGATGCCGGGGTCGACCCGAGCGATGAATCCCCGACCGGACCACGGCGAAGAGAGTTACAAGGGTTCAGGCCGCCTGGCCGGCAAGAAGGCGATCATCACCGGTGGCGATAGTGGTATCGGTCGCGCCGTTGCAATTGCTTACGCGCGGGAGGGGGCGGATATCGTCATCGCTTATTTGGACGAGGACGATGACGCCGCCGAGGTCAAGACGCTGATTGAGCGGGAAGGCCGTAAGGCCGTTCTGATTCCCGGCGATATCAGCCGGCCCGATCATTGTCGTACCGTCGTGCAACGTGCCGTCGCCGAACTCGGCGGGATCGACATTTTGGTCAACAATGCGGCTCACCAGGCGACGTTCAAGGACATTGCCGACATCAGCGACGAGGAGTGGCAGCGGACTTTCGCGGTGAACATTCATGCGATGTTCTACCTGACCAAGGCAGCCGTGCCGCACATGCGGCCCGGATCCGCAATCGTGAATACGGCCTCGGTCAACTCCGATATGCCGAATCCGAGCTTGCTCGCCTATGCCACGACCAAGGGAGCCATCCAGAATTTTACGGGTGGGCTCGCGCAGATGCTGGCCGGCAAGGGGATACGCGTCAACGCGGTGGCGCCCGGTCCGATCTGGACGCCGCTCATTCCGTCGACGATGCCGGAGGAGTCCGTCAAGAATTTCGGCAAGCAAGTGCCGATGCAACGCGCAGGCCAACCGGCCGAGCTTGCGACGGCCTATGTCATGCTCGCGGATCCGCTTTCGAGCTACACGTCGGGCGCGACCTTGGCAGTCACGGGAGGCAAGCCGTTCATCTGACTGGGACCGCCTCGCGCGACCGCGCTCGCGGATGATCCGTATCCCGGGCTCGCCGTGCCGTTACAGCGTGATCACGTAAACCGCGAACGCGAGAACGATCGCGATGCTGACGACCACAATGCTGATCAGGAGCTTTCCCATGCGACACCGGTAGCTGGGACAATGGCGCGCACGCGGTGGAGTTCCACGCGGGTTTGTACGTACGACGCTAGGAGGACCGAGCAATGGATATGGCAGAGCTTTCAGCAATGACCGAAGCATCCGGCCTTGAGAACGACCCGGCGGGCAACGATACCTCGTCAACGGCACGTGGCGCTCCAAGAAGCGGCGGACCGCGGTCTGAACCGCAATCGGCCGCCGCCGACCTGTCCGACGAATTGCGTCGCATCACCGCGGCCGCACCGCTGCGGTCGCTTTTCCTGGCATTCCTGCTCGGGATGCTCGTAGCCCGGCGACGGCGGGGATAGCGAAGAGGACCCTCGCAACACCGACCGCCTGGACGCGTTATTCCAATCTCTCGCAACGGACGCGGCCCCGGCGCAAGGAGAGGGGTTCGCCGGGGCCGCTCAAGCGCGCGCTTCTGCAAGGCACGAGCCTGCGCGCGGTGGACGTCATCGGTCTAGTGTACGGGCGGCATTGACATCCGTCGTGCCGCCGTCCGAAGCTGAAACAGCGCCGCCCGGAACGGCGACGTCATCGAACCGCTCTGCGAGAGCATCCAGCGCAGTGCGCATGTCTGACCCCTGCATCGCCGCGCCGTGGCCGGTGATGGCGATCTCCGGTGTGAGGGCGGCGAGCTTCCGCACCGAGGTCTTCGCACTTCCCCAGTCTGGTGTGAAATACATCGGTGGTCCGTGCATCTCGGGAGACTGGGTGACTGCGGAATAGACGGATTCCTGGCGCGTGGTGATGAATGCATCGCCTGCGATCAACAGACGATCGCGCTTGCGCCAGAGCGAAATGTGCCCCGGCGTATGGCCGGGGGTGTGAACCCAGCTCCAATCCTGCATGAACGGTATGCTGTGATCGGAAGGAAGGTCATAGAGCCGCGCTGCAACGTCGACCGGAGCAGTCGGAAACAGCGGCGAGATCAACGCCAGCAGGCCGCCGCCCACGCTCGGATTGGCGGGATGATACGAGCGGCTGCCATCGAGATATGGGTGCTCGGCCGGATGCGCGTAGACCGGTACGTCCCATTCGCTCGCCAAGGTCTCGAGCGCGCCGGCGTGATCGAAATGAGCATGCGTCATGATGATGGCAGCTGGCCGGCCGTGGCCGCCAAAACGTGCCCTCGCTGCAGAGCGGATCGCCCGAGCGGATCCGGCAATGCCAGCGTCCACCAGAACCCAGTTGCCGTCACCGGCATTTTCAAAGCCAACGAAGATGACGTTCACAATGGCGAGCTGACGATAGGCAACGTCGGGGACGATCTGGCGTGTGCTGTCGTTCCGATCGAGGTCCGACTGCGGATGTTCGGCTTCGGCCGACGAAGGAAGCGGAATTTGCGTCATGTGGAATCCTGCCCTGCTATCGCTCGATCGTCCCCGTTCGCCGAATCTTCTTTTGAAGCAGCATCACGCCGTAAAGCAGCGCCTCGGCTGTCGGAGGGCAGCCCGGAACATAGATATCGACCGGAACCACGCGGTCGCAACCGCGCACTACGGAATAGGAATAGTGATAATAGCCGCCGCCATTCGCGCAGGAGCCCATCGAGATCACATATCGGGGCTCAGGCATTTGGTCGTAGATTTTTCGGAATGCAGGAGCCATCTTGTTGGTCAGCGTACCGGCCACGATGATCACGTCTGACTGGCGGGGCGAGGCACGGGGTGCGAAGCCGAAGCGTTCTGCATCATACCGAGGCATCGACATCTGCATCATCTCGATGGCGCAGCAGGCGAGTCCGAACGTCATCCACATCAGAGACCCGGTCCGAGCCCAGGTGATCAGCTCTTCTGCCGTCGCGGTAAAGAAGCCCTTGTCGGCGAGATCGTCGCGGATCTGCATGAAGTACGGATCGGAAGCGTTTGCGGGTCGCTGCACGGACCGGCGGAAAGTTTCTGGAGAAGAAATGTCGACCATTGGCTTACCATCCGCCGCACCCTGGGTGACGTTGCGAAAACCTCGGGGCGACGGTGACGTTCCTGAGCAAGGAAAGGTGTTTGGCACGTTGCTATCACAGGTTAGCCCGGGGTCCTTGATAGGAACAGGCGCCGAGCTTACCGCGCGCTTAGGAACGATGTCGCTGAGCTGCGGTTGCGGAGAACGAACGAAGCCAGTCAAATGGAGGACAGAAAATGGCGAACGCAGCCCGTGATGTTTTCGTGGTCGGATTACGCAATGCGCATGCGATGGAAGTGCAGGCGAGAGAGTTGATGGAGCGTCAGTCGGAGAGGCTCGACGAGTATCCCGATGTCAAGGCGAAAGTGAGCGCTCATCTTCAGGAAACCAATGAGCAGCTGAAGCGGCTGGAACGGTGCCTGGAGTCCTGTGGCGAAAGTACGTCGAGCCTGAAGGACACGACGCAGTCCGTGATGGCCAACATGCAGGCGATGGCGCACTCGACGGCAAACGACGAGATCCTCAAGAATACCTTCGCCAATAATGCATTCGAGAACTTCGAGATCGCGGCCTACAAATCGCTTATCGCGCTCTGCGGGGCAGCTGGTGTTGCCGAGGCCAAGGAGCCGCTCGAAGCGTCCTTGAAGGAAGAGCAGCGCATGGCCGCCTGGATCGATTCCAACGTCGAGAAGGTGACGATGGAGTTTCTGGCGCACCAGCGGCAGGCCGCATAGCTTTCAAGCGCGGCAATGCGACGATCAGATCCGGTGCGGCGGGGAACGGTGAGGCCGGGCCCCGCGACCCTTCAGCAGCTCGCACCAACTGACGTCGCGGTTTTGGATCAATTGACATTGTTGGCCAGCATGTTCCGGGTAGCGCTCACGACTGCGGCAATGCCGCTTTCGCCGTGCATCAAGGCGATCTCGCCCTGCTGCTCATGACGGATGGCGTGAGCCATGGCCCGCAGGCGCGGATCGCCGTGGCTGTGCCACATCTGGTCGGCCATCTTGACCGCCCCTCTGTGATGTCGACTCATCATTTCGACGAAGACCGCGTCGAATTGCTCGGGCGCTGCAAGCTTGACCAATCGTAGCTCGGCCGGTGTGAGAAAGCCCGGCATGGCCGCACGCTCCTCGGAGCTGCAATCAGGCATCGAGGTGCCGAACCAGCTCAGCCACCAGTTCTCAAAGATTTTGTTCTCGCCGGTCTGGCTCGCGACCATCAGCATGGCGAGTTTCTGGAGATGTGGATTTTGCGCGCTCCGGGCGGCACTGCGCGCCAGCTCGATGCCCTGTGCGTGATGCGTCGCCATGTGGCGCATGTAAGTCTGGTCTGCATCCCTGTCGGCTCCGATCCACGGCGGTTCACGGCCCCGGCTGCCGAACAAGGCGATCATTCCAAGCGAAGCCAAGAGGACCAGCGCACCCGCAAGCCACGCGTCGGTAAACCGCACGTCTCGCTCCGTTGCGGCGCCGCCTGCCCAGCGCAGCCGCGCGAACAAGGGATACATCAGGGCTGATGAGGCGTGGACCAGAAGCCCGATCCAGTACGGCTGCTGGAGCGTGAAAAGCGGCTGCCAGAACGGGAATAGCGGCACCAGCACGAACCATTCCATGCCGGACGAGAAGATCGCCCAAGGAAGCGCCAGAAGCAGGATCACTGCAGGCCGCAGTTCGGCAGTCCAGCGTCCGAGCACGCCAAAGAAAACGACAGCCCAGGAAAAGTCCGCCCATTGATGGAAGGCGATGCCGGTGAGGATAGCGCTCCATGACGGTGGCGAGCTGAGCGCCCAGTCGCGAGCCGGAATGGTCGCGACCGTCATCCAGTCCACGGCCGCGTCGCGGCCAATCCGCCCGGCGACCAACTGGCTGACAATGGTGGAGAAAGTGCTGCTGATCAGCCCGAGCTCGACGGCGGCAATCCAGCGCGGGCGTCGACGTCGCCCGTTTGCAATCCCAGCCTGGTCAGGAGGCGACACCGGCCGACGCGTGCTGGATCATCTCCTTCGCTCGAGCTTGCGCGGCCGGGAGTCCCTTGGGGAAGCCGCTGCGATTGGGATACAGCTTGCGTCGGGCATTCGGCGGCGGCCGCTGCGGCTTGGTCTCCTGAGCGGCGCGGTAGTCGAGCACCGCAATGCCGCCGACCATCAGGAGCGCCAGCGCGATGTTGCCCTTCTTGGGATTGTCGGACGTCAGTCCTGATAGGAGCGCGGCGGCATCGAGGCCATCGCCGCCGACGCGGGCCCACAGGCCCGCGTTCTTGTCGACCGAGAGTGACATGACGCCGGCGAGGATTTCCCGCAAGCCGAAAGCGCGGACCATCGTCTCGCGCCCTTCCATGCCGAGCGTTTCCGTGACGCGTCGAGGCGCGAAAAATTCCACGACGCCGAGACCGATGCTGAACCAGCCGAGCGCGCGTGCGAGCTGGTCTGCCGGTTGCTTCAGGCTCGGTCCGCCTTCGACGATCTTGGGATCGCCTTTGGCGCGCACGATATTGGAGAAGTGAAACATGTTTGCTCCTTCAGGGCTTCAACACGACCTTGACGCAGGAATCGCGTTTATCGCGAAACATCTGGTACATTTCGGGACCTTGCTTGAGCGGCACGGTGTGGGTGATGACGAATGACGGGTCGATCTCGCCTTGCTCGATGCGGCGAAGCAGATCGTCGGTCCAGCGGTTGACGTGGGTCTGGCCCGTGCGCATCGTCAGGCCCTTGTTCATGAATGCGCCCATCGGAAGCTTGTCGGAGAAGCCGCTGTAAACGCCGGGGACCGAAATGATGCCGCCGGGCCGGCAGACATAGATCATTTCGCGCAGCACATGGGGCCTGTCGCTCTCCAGCATCACCATCTGCTTGGCGCGGTCGAGCAGGGTGTCGGGCCATGACGCCATCACATGCGATTCCATCCCGACGCAATCGATGCATTTTTCGGGACCCTTGCCGTCGGTCAGTTCCTTGAGCCGCTCGAGAACGCTCTCGTTTTCGAAATTGATCGTGGTGGCTCCGGCAGCTTCCGCCATGCTGAGGCGCTCGGGCAGGCAGTCGATCGCGATGACCTGATTGGCGCCGAGCAGGATGGCGCTGCGGATTGCCATCTGTCCGACCGGACCACAGCCCCAGATCGCGACCGTATCGGTCGGTACGATGTCGCATTGCACGGCAGCTTGCCAGCCGGTGGGGAAGATGTCGCTGAGAAACAGCAGCTGCTCGTCGGGGATCCCGGCGGGAACCTTGATGTGCGTGGCATCGGCAAAGGGAACGCGCAGGTATTCGGCCTGGCCGCCGGGATAGCCACCGGTCAAATGCGTGTAGCCGAACAGACCGGCGGTCGAATGCCCGAATACCTTGTCAGCCAGATGCTTCTTGCGATTGGTTGTCTCGCACACGGAGAAATTGCCGCGTTTGCACTGATCGCATTCACCGCAAATGATCGTGAAAGGGACGACGACGCGGTCGCCCTTCTTCAGCTTGCCGTCGACACCGGAGCCGACCTCGACCACTTCGCCCATGGTCTCGTGGCCCATGATGTCGCCGGGCATCATGCCGGGAATGAAATTGTGAAAGAGGTGAAGGTCGGATCCGCAGATCGCGCAGCTCGTGACCTTGATGATCGCGTCGCGCGGGTCCTGGATTTCCGGATCGGTGACGGTGTCGCACCTGATGTCTTCCTTGCCGTGCCAAACCAGCGCCTTCATGTCCGTCCTCCGCTGAATTACGAGGCATCTAAGTCCAGGAGGGAACGATGGTTGCTATCGCCCGCGCAAATCTTCGCATCGCGGTCACCCGCACCTCAAATAGGAACGAGCCGGAGACGGGGCGATTGGACGTCATAAATCCCAGCCGCGAGGACGCGCCCATGCCAGCCAACAAACTCGCCGTCGTGACCGGAGCCTCGACCGGAATCGGTCTGGAACTCGCGAGGTGCTGCGCCGAGGACGGTTTCGATCTCGTCATTGCCGCGAACGAACCCGCGATCGAGGCCGCGGCCGTCGAATTACACAAGCTCGGCGGCAGCGTGGTGGCGGTACAGGCGGATCTCGCGACCACTGAGGGTGTCGACGAGCTCTGTGCGGCCGTGGGCGATCGTCCCATCGACGCGCTGCTTGCCAATGCCGGGGTCGGCCTCGGTAATGCCTTCCTCGGCCAGGATTTCGGCCGGATCAGGCGCGTGGTCGACACCAACATCACGGGAACGCTTTACCTGATCCATCGGGCCGGCAACGAGATGCTGCGGCGGAATGCAGGGCGCATTCTGATCACCGGCTCGATCGCCGGCTTCACGCCGGGAAGTTTCCAGGCCGTCTACAACGGCACAAAGGCGTTTCTCGATTCCTTCTCGTTCGCGCTGCGCGAGGAACTGCGCGATAGCGGTGTGACCGTCACCTGCTTGATGCCGGGTGCGACAGAGACCGAATTCTTCCGGCGCGCCGACATGATGGACACCAAGGTTGGAACCAGCAAGAAGGACGACGCACATGAGGTGGCGAAGGCCGGATTCGACGCGATGCTGCGGGGCGGTTCGGACATCGTGACGGGAGTGAAGAACAAGCTCCAGACGACGGTGGCGAACGTCACGCCGAACGAGGTGCTGGCCAAGCAGCATCGCAAGATGGCCGAGCCGGGCACTGCGAAATCCCGGTGAATCGCCGGGTTGTCGAGTGACTACCGTTCGACTCGCTGGTCCGGCTGTCTCCGTTTGCTGCGTGCGGGTTCGTCGCAACCCTTGCGACGGCTGTAGAACATCAGTGCTGTCAGACCGCAGCCGATCACAAGCATCCGTCAGGAGGTCGAGGCGCTGCTCGAAGGTAGATGTTGGCGCGGAGACAAGCGGTCAGAGGACCGGCGTTGGCGGCGGGAGGCCGGCGAAATGCGCGGCCAGATTGTCTCGCATCAACTGGCCCATGGCCTTGCGGGTCTCGGTCGTGCCGGAGGCGTGGTGAGGCTGCAGCAGCACGTTCGGGAGCTCGAGAAATCGCGGGTCCAGTCGCGGCTCGCCCTCGAAGACGTCGAGCGCCGCTGCGCCGAGCTTGCCGCCGGTCAGTGCCGCGATCAGCGCGTCCTCGTCGATGTTGGAGGCACGCGAGACGTTGACGAGAAGCCCGTCCGGACCGAGCGCTTGGAGAACATTGCGTCCCACGATGTGCCGGGTCGCTGCCGAGGCCGCGAGGGTGACGAACAGAACGTCGGATCGCTCTGCGAGCGCAACGGGATCCGCGATGAAGGTCCAGTCCTTGCCATGAGGCTTCGCCTCGACATCGGAATAAGCGATGTGCATGTCGAAACCGGCCAGCCGGCGTGCGACCTCAAACCCGATCCGGCCGAGGCCGAGCACGCCTGCGCGTTTGCCCCAGGCTCGAGTCTTCAAGGGATAGAGCCCCTTGGCGGCCCATGATCCGTCGCGCACCCAGCGCTCGGCGCCGTTCACGCCGCGCCATTGCGCGAGCATCATCGCGATAGCAAGATCCGCCACGTCCTTCGTCAGCACGTCTGGCGTGTTGGTCACATGGATGCCGCGCTTCCGGCAGCTGTCCAGATGCACCGCGTCGAAACCGACGCCGTAGATCGAAATGATCTCCAGGTTCGGGCAGGCCGCGATGAGTTCGGCATTCGCACCGAGCTCGCCGCGCGTGGCAATGGCGCGAACGCGTGAACCGACCTCGGCGAGGAGGGCCGGCCGGTCGCTCGCCTCGAAATAGCGGTGCACGGTGTAAGCTGCATCGAGCGGGATCTGATCCCACTCCGGGTAGGGGCCCATCTGAAGAATTTCAGGCTTCGACATGCGGGTGAGCGCTCCTCTTGGGCACGAACTTGACATTGTATGTTATCGATAACATAGTCCGGCGGAACATGGATGTCGAGACGCAAGAGGAGGAGGCAGGGTGGCGATCAACTTGTTCGATCTGAAGGGGCTCCGCGCTCTCATTACGGGATCGTCCCAGGGCATTGGCCTTGCGCTCGCGCGCGGTTTGTCCGAGGCCGGCGCGGAAGTGGTGCTCAACGGCCGGGATGAAGCCAAGCTCGCCGTGGCCGCCAGCTCCGTTGCGGGCGCGCGAACGCTCGCTTTCGATGTCACCGACCACGGTGCGGCGCGAGTGGCCGTCGATCGCTTCGAGACGGACATCGGGCGCATTGACATTCTCGTCAACAATGCGGGCATGCAGCACCGCGCGCCACTCGAGGAGTTCCCTGAAGACGCATTTCAGCGCCTGCTGCAAACCAACATCGCGTCGGTCTTCAACGTCGGTCAGGCCTGTGCGCGCCACATGATCGGACGTCGTGCAGGCAAGATCATCAACATCGCTTCAGTGCAGACCGCACTCGCGCGCCCGTCGATCGCGCCCTATACGGCCACGAAGGGAGCGGTCGGAAACCTGACCAAGGGCATGGCGACGGACTGGGCGCAACACGGCCTTCAGGTCAACGCCATCGCGCCCGGATATTTCGACACGCCGCTCAATGCCGCACTGGTCGCGGACCCCGCATTCTCGGCCTGGCTCGAAAAGCGCACGCCGGCAGGGCGCTGGGGCAAGGTCGAGGAACTCGTCGGCGCCTGCATCTTTCTCGCCTCGCCAGCGTCCTCGTTCGTCAACGGACACGTGCTCTATGTCGACGGCGGCATTACGGCTTCGCTCTGAGGCTTACCGTCGAAGCATCCACTAGGTCACCGCGGAGATGTCGTGATGCCCCGTCCAGTCGCATTGATCGGCGCCGGCGCCATGGGCGGCGCGATTGGCGCTCGCCTTGCCGAGACCGGGACCCGCGTCCTGGTGTTCGATCTCGATCCTGCCAAGGTCGCTGGTCTCGTTGAAAAAGGCGCAATCGCAGCCGCGTCTGCCGCGAGCGCTGCGGCCGAAGCCGACGCGGTGGTCCTCAGCCTCAACTCGCCGAGAATCGTGCGAGCGGCGGTGTTTGGACCGGCGGGCGTCGCGGAGGGCGCGCGGAAAGGCACGCTGATCATCGACATGTCCTCGATCGATCCGCAATCGACGCGCGAGCTGGCGAAAGACGCTGAAACAGCCGGCCTGCGCTGGGTCGACAGCCCGCTGTCGGGCGGCGCGCCGAAGGCCGCGGTCGGTCAGCTGACCTGCATGGCCGGCGGAGAGGCAGCGGATGTCGCGGAGGCACGAGTGGTGCTCGCCGAGGTCGCCTCGAATTTCACGCATATGGGCCCGAGCGGTGCAGGACAGACCACCAAACTCATCAACCAGGTCCTGTGCGCTCTCAACTTCGTCGCGGTTGCCGAGGCGACCGCACTGGCGGAGGCCTCCGGCGTCGATGCGGCCAAGATCCCGCGCGCGTTGCGCGGCGGCCGGGCGGACAGCGCCATCCTGCAGGAATACATGCCGCGCTTCGCCGCGCGCGACTACCGACCGACGGGACGCATCGACAACATGGTCAAGGATCTGAACGGTGCGCAGGATCTGGCGCGCCAGACCGGGATCGCGATGCCGATGACCGTCGTCTGCGCCGAGATCCATCGCCTTCTGACCGCAATCGGCTGTGGTGCGATGGACCAGGCTGCGCTGATGGAATTCTGGGCGGCGCGAACGCCGCCAGCGTGAGAATTCAGGAAAGCCCGTGCGCGTTGACGTAGATCGCATAGAGCGAAGTCTGCGCGGTGATGTAGAGCCTGTTCCGCTTCGGCCCGCCGAAGGTCAAATTGGAGACGATTTCAGGCACCGGAATGCGGCCAATCAGCGTGCCGTCCGGCGCGTAGACCGCAACTGCATCCGCCGTCGACGTCCAGATGTTGCCGTTCCGATCGACGCGGAATCCATCGTAGAACCCGGCCGGAGACGTCGCGAAGATGCGGCCTTCGCCAACCGCAAGCCCGCTCGATGCCACGTCGTAGGCGCGAATGACGGCTGGCAGGCCAGGCACGTGCGTCGCACCGGTTTCGGCCACATAGAGCAGCCGCTCGTCGGGCGAGAAGGCGAGACCGTTCGGCTTCACCATGTCGGTCACGACAGCGGACAACGCGCCGCTTGCCGGATCGAAGCGATAGACGCTGCTGGCGCCGATCTCGGTCGGTCCGGCATGCCCCTCATACTCGCTGTCGATGCCGTAGGTCGGGTCGGAGAACCAGATCGTTCCATCCGACTTGACGACGACATCGTTCGGGGAATTGAAGCGCTTTCCTTGAAAGCGCTCGACCACTCCGATCCATTGACCATCTGCTTCGAGCCGCGAGATCCGACGGCCACCGTGCTCGCAGGCGATCACGCGACCGAGCGCGTCGCGCGTATGGCCGTTGTGATAGCCGCAGGGGCTTTCGAACACCGAGACCGAGCCGTCGGTCTCGTCGAAGCGCAGCACGCGATCATTGGGAATGTCGGACCACAGCAGCGATTTGGCGGCCGGCACGTAGACCGGGCCCTCGGCCCAGCGGCTGCCGGTCCAGAGCTTGTCGAGCTTGGCGTGCCCGATGATCAACCCTGGGAAGCGCGGGTCGAGAATGTCGTAGGTGCTCACCGTGTCAGATCTCCGCGACTAATCCGTCGGTAGCGCAAAGTCGTCGGCCTTGAAGACCGTGTGGAAGATCGAGCCATCGAACATCTCGGTCAGCCCCTTGGTCACTTCGCGGCTCTCGAAGCGAACCGGCGAAGCAAGCGCCTCCTCGATGGCCTCGCGCGAGGGATAGCGGATCGCGAGCACCATCTCGTAACGCTGGGCATCGCTGTCGCTCTCCTCCTGCCGCAGCACGCGAACCTCCTCGGCACCGGGAAAGCGCGTCCACAGCGGCACGAGCTTCTCGCGAACATAGGCGGTGAATTCGGCTTCGCGTCCGGGCTTGACGCTGCCACTGAAGAAAGCACAACGGATATACATCGGCATTCGCTCGTCTGTCTGATAGTGGAAGGAAAATCGGCGGTCAGCTTGCGACCGACCGCCGAGGGAGCACGGTCATCGTGCTCGGGGAGCGGAGAGGAGGCTTACTGGAGGCCCCAGGCCTTCTTGTAGGCGTCGCGGTAGCCATTGCCCGGATCGAACGTGTTGGTCGGGCCGCCGTCGAATTCGATGTTGGCCTTGGTCACGACGTGCAGCGGCGAGACGTAGCCCGACCACTTCTCTCCGGCGATGGCGCGGTTCAACTCGTCGACGAGCTGCCAGCCCTGAAGATTGAGCGGCTCGGCCACGGTGACGGCCTGGTAGGCGCCGGAGCGGATGCGCTGATAGGCGCTTTCCGAGCCGTCGCCGGCGGCGACGTTGACGGGAGCGCCGGTGCCCTTGATGCCGGCCGCGGAGAGCGAGGGCGCCATGAAGTCATAATAGAGGTCGTTGATCGCCAGCGAATGCGTCCAGGCCGCACCATGCTTTTGCAGCAGCGAGGTGGTGAGCTGCGGCATGCGTGTCGAGGTCTCGGCGATCGGCGTATCGACCCATTCGAGGACCTTGCCCCCGAGTGCCTCGATGACCTCTTTCATCTTCTTGGCCTTGGCGATCGCGATCTCGTAGGTCGAGTCGGTGAAGATGATCACGCCCGGCTTGCCACCCGCGTCGACGAAGGCCCAGTTGGCCGCGGCGGTAGAGACCGCCATCGGATCGGTCGTCACATTGGCGAACACGCCGGCTTCGGGCACCGGACCGATAACGGGAGCGGCGTGCCAGGACACCATCGGGATCTTGGCGGCCTTGGCTGCTTCCATGCCGGGCTTCTGCTCGACCGCGTCGAAGCCGCAGATGACGAGGCCGTCGGGCTTGAGCGTCATGGCCTGGCCGAAGGCGGCGGTGCGGCCGGAGACCGAGCCGGCGCCGTCAAGCGTGCGCACGGTCCAGCCGGCGGCCTTGGCAGCCTCCTCGATGCCCTTGGTGACGCCGAGCACGCCGCCGTTCTTCATGTCGGACGCGAGCACGACGATGGTCTTGCCCTTCGCGATTTTCGGAGCGGTGGTCGGACCATCCCACTTGTCGACCCTGGAAGCATATTTGTCGACGAAGGACTTGGCGTCCGCGAGCGAGTCGGCGTGGGCAGACGCGAGACCGAACGCGAGCCCGGCGACGACGGCGCCGGTTCGGATGATCGAATGCAACATAGAGCGTTCTCCTTGGTGTGATGCCGTTTCTGTGTTTCGCCGGCCCTGCGCCGGACTTTCCGTTGTGACCGGCTCGTCGCAGGTCACGAACTTCATCAATGTTTCAGGGCTTTCGATCAGGTGCGCCGGCCGGGACCTTCGCAACGGCGCCGCGCTTTCGCTGCGCGTAGCCCGCCATGCCGATCGCGGCGAGCAGCGTCAGCCCATTGAAGAGCGGCTCGACCCAGAAGGAGCCGCCGAACTGCTGGATGCCGGCGATGCCGACCGCGAGCACGGCCACTCCGATGATGGTGCCCCAGACGTTGACGCGCCCGGGCTTGATCGTGGTCGAGCCGAGAAAGGCGCCAACCAGCGCGGGGAGCAGATATTCGAGGCCGACGCTGGCCTGACCGATGCGTAGCTTCGAAGCAAGCAGGACGCCGGTGACCGCGGTGAGGATGCCGGAGGCCATGAAGGCGCCGACCGTGAAGCGCTGCACCGGAATGCCGTTGAGTGCGGCCGTCTTCGGGTTGGCGCCGATGGCATAGATGTAGCGGCCGATCGGCAGATATTCGAGCATCAGCCACATCGCGACAGCGAGGACGAGCACATAGAAGCCGGTGATCGGCAGGCCGAAAACCATCGTGCCGTTGAGGGCGAGGAAGCCGTCCGGCAGCATCGCGACGACCTGCCGACCGCCGGTGTGCCAAAGCGCCAGCGCATAGAGCACCGTGCCGGTGCCGAGCGTGGCGATGAAGCTGTCGATGCGCGCGACCTCGACCAGCAGACCATTGAGGAGGCCGGTGAAGGCGCCGAGGCAGATCACGACGAGGACTGCGATGGGCCAGGGCAGGCCGAAAGCGGTTTGCAGGCTGATCACCAGGATGTGCCAGAGCACGATGCCATAGCCGACCGTGAGGTCGATCTTGCCGGCGGCCATGGGGATCATCGCCGCGAGCGAGAGCATGGCGATGATCGATTTGTCGGAGACGATCGAACGCAGATTGAGAAGCGTCGGAAACGTGTTGGGCAACAGGATCGAGAACAGGGCGATCAGCGCCACCGTGATGATCGGCAGGCCATAGACCGGCAAGAGGCGCGTGATTTTATGCGAAAATGACGCGCCGGCGAGATCGGCGCGCGTCGGCTCCAGTGCATTCGACTCGATCGAATTCATTCCCATGCGTTCCTCCCGGCGGGCGCCTTGCGTCGGCGTCGTGCGAATTGTCCGTTACGCGGCCTCGGAGGCCGAGGCGGCGGTGATCAGGGCTTCCGTCGTCAGAGCATCGGCGGCGATTTCGGTAATGATCCGGCCGCGGTTGAAGACGAGCGCGCGATGGCAGATATGCGCGACTTCCTCGAAGTCGGTGGAGACAACGACCACGGCGAGCCCTTCGGCGATGGCACGGGCGATGAGCCGATAGATCTCGGCTTTGGCGCCGACGTCGACGCCGGCGGTCGGATCTTCGGCCACCAGCAGCTTGCGTCCGGTCGCAAGCCAGCGGCCGACGACGACTTTCTGCTGGTTGCCGCCCGAGAGTCCTTCGATGGCGAGATGCGGATCATTGGGCCGCAAGCCCACCAAGGCGCCGAGCTTGACGGCCTCTTCCGCCTCGCGTCCTGGCGCGAGCACGTCGAGCAGGCCGCGCCCGGAGGCGCCTGGGTTGAGGAAGACATTTTCGCGGATTGACAAGGATGCTGCGATCGACTCCTCCGTTCGGTCGCGGGCAACCAGCCCAATGCCACCGGCCATTGCGGCCACGGGGCTGGATAGATCCGGCGCCGCGCCGTCGATGAGGATCTCGCCGCGATGCGCCACGGCGCCGAATAGCGCGCGGCCGACTTCCTCCTGGCCTGCGCCCCGCAACCCCACGAGCCCCAGGAGTTCGCCCTCGCGCACATCGAAATCGACCGGTCCGGCCTTCGGCGTGATCAATCCCCGCACCGTCACGCGCGTCTTGCCGGAATGGGAGGTGGCTTTCTCGAACATGTCGAGCAGGGGCCTGCCGACGATCAGGCGCACCAGATCCTCGGGCGAGGTCTCGCTGATCGCCTTCTCGCCGACGAGCAGGCCATCCCGCAAGACGACGACGCGATCAGCGATGCGGAAGATCTCGTCAAGCCGGTGCGACACATAGATCATGCCAACGCCCTGTGCGCGCAGGCGCCTCAGCGCCGCAAACAGGCGCTCGACCTCGTCGGCCGGCAAACTCGCCGTCGGCTCGTCGAGCACCAGGAAATCGCAATTGACGACGAGCGCGCGGGCGATGGCGACCAGCGACTTCTCGGTGCGCGACAGGCTCGATACGCGCGTGGTCGGATCGATATCGCAGCCCACCAGCGCGAGCGCCTTGGTCGCGCGTGCCTCGGCGCCGCGCCAGTCGATCAGGCCGAACGGCCGGGTTCGAGGAAAGCCCTGGGCGAGGCCAACATTCTCCGCGATCGTCATCCATTCGATGAGACCGAGATCCTGATGGATGAAGGCGACCGGCTGGTGCCCGGCGCGGCCGCCCGCGGCATGGTGATAGGGCTCGCCTGCGATCGTCACCGCTCCGGCATCCGGGCGATGGATGCCGCCGAGCACCTTGATGAGGGTCGATTTGCCCGCGCCGTTTTCGCCGAGCAAGGCGACGATTTCGCCTCGACCGACGTCAAAGCTCACACCCTTGAGTGCACGCGTGCCGCCGAACGACTTGACGATTCCATCGAAGCGCAGCGCAGCCGATGCCATCCCCGGTTCTCCTCCCGAAATCACCAGCCGATCGCGACCGGTTGGAGGGTGCCCAACCGATGACCAGGCGCTTGGCATCGCCATCCAGCAATGGCGTCATGTTTGTTATCGATAACATGCACCCGGCGGGGCGCCGCTGTCAAGCCGAGCTCAGGTGCTTTCGCGCTCGATCATTTGGAACGGCACGATCAATGTCTCCGGCCCGGGGCGCCTGTTTTCCCGAACGCCATCAATGGCGCGAAGCATGATGCGGCCGGCCTCCTGACCGATGTTGCGGCAGTCGACCGCGACGGTCGTGATCCGCGGCCAGGAGCAGCGCGACACCTCGAAGTCGCCGAAGCCTGCCACGGCGATCCGGCCCGGGACCGACCAGCCGCGGCGATGGCACTCCATGATGGCGCCGAACGCAGACAGGTCGGAAACGCAAACGGCAGCATCCACATCCGGCCATTGCTCGATCAGATGGACAATGGCCTCGCCGCCCTGTTCCATCGAAATCGGGGGATTGCCGAACGAGATGGTGCGTCCAACGGGCAGGCCGAGCTCCTCGACGGCGCGCCTGTAGCCCAGACGGCGATCGGCGCCGCGCGTGTCGCGGCGGCTTGCTCCGCCGATGAAGGCGATGTTGCGATATCCCTTCTGGTAAAGCCGATGCACGAGCGCACGCGAGGCCTCGGCGTTGGAGAAGCCGACGACGTGGTCGATAGGCTCAGCCGGCAGGTCCCAAGTCTCGACCACGGGAATGCCGGCGGATTGCAGCATGCGGCGCGCCTTCGGCGTGTGTCTTCCGTCCGTGACGATGATGCCGTCGGGTCGGCGCGTCAGCATCGCACGCACGAGGTGCTCTTCCTTCTCCATGTCGTAGTCGGTGTAGCCAAGCAGCATCTGGAGCCCCTGGCCTTCAATTGCTTCGGTGATGCCGCGTGCGGTATCGGAGAAGTTGGAGTTGTTGATGGAGGGGATCAGCGCCGCCACGAATCCGGTTCGCTTCGACGACAACGCGCCTGCAGACAGGTCGAGCACATAGCCGAGCTCTTCGACGGCGGCGAGGATCCGGCTTCGCGTCTCCTCCGAGACGGCGCCGTCGCTCCTCAACGCGCGCGAGACGGTCATCGCGGACACGCCCGCCCGCGCTGCAACCTCAGCCATAGTCGTCGACCGCTTTGGGCTCTTTCCGGTCTTCGCCCGAGTTTGTTTCATCTCATGCGATCTCTTCCTGGGCGCGCGTTGCGGGATCGAAGCTGGTACCGCCGCAGCACGCGTTAAAAGGATACATTGCTTACGATATCGATAACAATCCGCGCTGCAACGGTTTTGACCGGCTGCGTCCGCCGTGTGAGTGGTTCGATACGAACTGCATGCCCCGGCGAGGTCAGCGGGCGGACCACGGCAGGGGCCTGAGCGCGTTTGCGAAGTTTTTAGTCCCTTCGGCGCGCGCCTAAGCGGCTCCTGTGGCTCAGGAGCTGACCAGCAAGCTTGATGAAATTGTGGACCACCATCGATGTCTCGTCTTCTCTGAACACCAGGAACACGTCGGCTGCAGGCGGAGAGGGCCTGATCGGGCGAAACGCGATGTCGGCTGTGGTGAAGCGCGCGATCGACTGCGGCACGAGCGCGACGCCGAAGCCTGCTGCGATCAGGCTAGGGATCGACTGCGCGTCGACGACTTGCTGGGACACTTTTGGCAGGAAGCCGGCATCGACGCAGCAGGTCTGCACGTAGCGAGCGAAGTCAGAGCTGTTCGGGTCGAGGATGACGTGATCCTCAGACGCCAGTTCGCCAAGCGCGACGCGCTTGCGTTTCGCCAAATGGTGAGTACGGGGCAGGGCGAGAACGACCTCTTCCCGCCATGCCAGCTTGCTGGTCAGGTCGCGCTCGCTGGGGTTGCCGCGCATGAGCGAGATGTTGGTGGTTCGGTTGAGCAGCGCGGCGATCTGGAGCGCCGGCGCCTGCTCGTGCACGGTCATCCGGACCAGGGGCGCCACCTCGCGGTAGGCCGCCAGCAGCTCCGCGAGGCGGCCGCGCAGGATGGAGCCGGTTGCGCCGAGATCCAGCGTTCCGATCAGGCCGGCGCCGATCGAGCGCACCTCGTCCTCCGCGGATTTGACTTGTTGCAGGATCGCCCGCCCGCGCAGCAGCATTGCTTCGCCCGCCTGCGTCAGCTCCACCTTGCGGCTCGTCCTGTAGAGCAGGGAGGTGCCGAGCTCGGCCTCGAGCGCCTGGATATGCTGGCTGAGCGGCGGCTGCGACAGGTTCAGCCGCCTTGCGGCGAGGGTGAAGCTGCGCTCTTCGGCCACGGCAATGAAGTATCTGAGCTGGCGAAGATCCATAGCGAAAACCTATCAATCGTGTCGTTCTATATATTGGACTTGATGTCGCACCTGGTCAACGAATGAGCGATGGAGCCATTCCGGCCCGCGAACGGCGGGCGGCTCCGTGCGCAGCGGCGTCACGCCGCTGCCAATGACAAGAATGGCAGAGGCCTAGAGCCTGCCAAGCCAGACAGACACGAGCCCCCGCGAGCGAGGAAAGCCATGCCCAGGATATTCAAGTCACTCTTCTTCCAGGTCGTCGTCGCACTCGCACTCGGCATTGCGCTCGGCATGGCCTATCCGGATACGGCCTTGCAGATGAAGCCGCTCGGCGACGGGTTCATCAAGCTGATCAAGATGCTGGTCCCCGTCATCGTGTTCTGTGTCGTGGTGCAGGGCATTTCAGCGGCCGGAGACCTCTCGAAGGTCGGCAGGGTCGGCGTCCGCGCGCTGCTCTATTTCGAGATCGTCACCACCGTCGCCTTGGTGTTCGGCCTTGCGCTGGCCTATTATTTCCAGCCCGGCGCCGGAATGAACATCAACCCCGCGACGCTGGACGCCAGGGCGCTCAGCGGCTTCAGCCAGACCGCGGCGCAGGTCGCCGGCGGCGGCGTCTCCGAATTCCTGATGAAGCTGATCCCCTCGACGATCGTCGGCGCGTTCAGCTCGGGTGACGTCCTGCAAGTCCTGATCGTCTCGATCATGTTCGGCTGCGCCGTGTCGTTGTGCGGCGAGCGGGCAAGGCCGGTGGTCGATTTCGTCGAGCGCGTCAACGAGATCATCTTCAAAATGATGAACTTCGTCGTCCGGCTCGCGCCGATCGGCGTGTTCGGTGCGATCGCCTTTACCGTCGGCAAGTACGGCATCGGTTCGCTCAAGCAGCTCGGCGGGCTCGTCGGGCTGTTCTATCTCGCCGTCTTCCTCTTCGTGGTGATCGTGCTCGGCTCGATCATGCGGCTGTCAGGCTTCAGCCTGTTCAAGCTGCTCGCCTATCTGCGCGAGGAGCTGATGATCGTGCTCGGCACGGCCGCGGGCGACAGCGTGCTGCCGCAGACCATGCGCAAGCTCGAGCTGCTGGGCATCAAGCGATCGACCGTCGGCCTCGTCATTCCCACTGGGTACTCGTTCAACCTCGACGCGTTCTCGATCTACCTGACCCTCGCGGCAGTCTTCATTGCGCAGGCAACCAACACGCCGCTGGCCCTGGGGGACCTTCTGGCGATCCTCGGCGTCGCGCTGCTGACCTCCAAGGGCGCCCATGGTGTTCCCGGCTCGGCCATCGTCGTCCTCGCCGCGACGCTGTCAGCCATCCCGGCCATTCCGGCGATTGGCCTCGTGCTGATCTTGTCGGTGGACTGGTTTATCGGTATCGCTCGTGCGCTCGGCAATTATATCGGAAACTGCGTTGCGACGGTCGTTGTCGCCGCATGGGAAGGCGATCTCGATCGCGCGAAGGCGCATCGCGTCCTCAACGGCGAGATCGATGCCCGGGGTGAGGCGATGCGGGCGGAACCTGATGTTGCGGATGCTCCCGTAGCGGGTCTGCAAACGCTGTAAACGTGGAAGCACGCGAGGTTGACGATGGTGACACTTTCGATTGAACCCCTGACGAAGCAGGCGTTCGCGCCGTTCGGCGAGGTCATCGAAACTGCAGGGGTGACCCCGCTGTCGATCAACCAGGGCTTTGCGAGGCGTTTCAACGACCTTGCCAATATCGATGTGACCGTGGAAGGCGGACAGACCAACATCAGCTGGTTTGTCGCCTCGTTGCGTCCTGTGCCGATCGCAATTCGCCTGATGGAGCGTCATCCGCTGGGAAGCCAGCTGTTCATGCCGCTGGGCGGCGTGGACTGGCTGGTCGTCGTTTGCGCGAATCCGCGCGATGTGGCGAGCTATCGGGCGTTCGCGGCGACTGGGGAGCAGGGCGTGAACTATGCCCGCAACTGTTGGCACCACCCGCTGCTGGTTCTCAAGGAGGCATGCCCCTTTCTTGTGGTCGACCGCAAGGGCAAGGGTGATAATCTCGAAGAATATTGGCTGGACGAGACGATGCAGCTCGATCTGATGCCTGAGCACCACGAGGCCTGACGATGACATCGCGAAATTACCACGTCCCGCAGGGCGGTCTTCCGCCGCAGACCGATCTTCTGAGCGGCCGCGCGGTCTTCACGACCGCCTACGCCGTGATTCCCGGCAACGTGCAGCGCGATATCGTCGTCAGTCTCCTGCCGCATTGGGACAACACGCGCGTCTGGGTGCTGGCGCGCCCGCTTTCCGGTTTCTCCGAGACGTTCTCCCACTATCTGATGGACATTGCCCCGAATGGCGGCAGTGAGGTCCCAGAGCCCGAGAAGGGCGCCGAAGGCGTGCTGTTCGTCGTGGGCGGCCAAGTCACGCTCAAGCTGGCAGGCAAGGATAGCGAGCTGAAGGCCGGCGGCTTCGCTTACGTGCCGCCCGGTTGCGAGTGGACTCTGCGCAATCGCGGCCCGGTTCCGGCCCAGCTGCACTGGATCCGCAAGCTGTACCAGCGCGTGCCGGGATTGGCCGCTCCCGAGCCGATCGTGACCGACGAGGACTCAATGACACTGGTGCCGATGCCGGACACCGACGGGCGCTGGGCCACCACGCGCTTCGTCGATCCCGCCGACCTCAGGCATGACATGCATGTCAACGTCGTGACGTTGGAGCCGGGGGGAACGATTCCCTTCATGGAGACACACGTCATGGAGCACGGGCTGTATGTGCTCGAGGGCAAGGCGGTCTACCGTCTCAATCGCGACTGGGTGGAGGTTGAGGCCGGCGACTATATGTGGCTGCGCGCGTTCTGCCCGCAGGCCTGCTACGCCGGCGGTCCCGGCCGGTTCCGTTATCTGCTCTACAAGGATGTCAACAGACACATGAATCTGCGGCAGGGCGCGCCGCTGATCTAGTCGAAGCGCCAGATCAGCAGCCATAGCATGGAGAGCGACAGCGCGATCGGCGATCGCCACCGTTGGCGGCTCGCCCCGTAGCAAGGCGAGGGCCGCCGCGACGTCAGCGGATGCGCATGGACCGTCGGTGCTTGCGGCGGCGATGTGGCCGGAAACCCGCGGCGACCATCGTCGCCCTGCAAGATTCCTATTGTCCCGTGACTCCGGCGCCTCTAGCATCGCGTCAAAACGGGCGTCGGGACGAATTGTGCCGCGAGGACATCATGCGCTGCATTCGTGCATTGCTGCTGGCCGCGGGTGTGCTGGGGTCGCTGGTGCTCGCATCGGTGGTTCCCGGCCATGCGCAGGGGATACCGCAAAACATTCCGAGGAAGGATCTGCTGATCCTGGAAAACCCGGAAGGCACGGTCAAGAACGCCGGCTGGTTCAACATCTGGGTGATCAATGCCAGCTCGCAGAGCAACGGCCTGCAGCAGGCCGCGCTCGATACGCTCTGGTACATCGATCCCGAGAGCGGCCTCGACGGCGTCTGGGACAACTCGCTGGCCGCCGACAAGCCGCAATACAATGCCGACTTCACCGAGATGACGGTCAAGCTGCGCAGCGGCATCTTCTGGAGCGATGGCGTCGAGTTCACGGCCGACGATGTCGTCGCGACGGTAATGACCCAGATCAAGCATCCGGCGATGCGCTTCAGTGCGGTGCTAACGAGCAACGTCGCCTCCGTCGATGCGCCGGATGCGCACACCGTCGTGTTCAAGCTCAAGAAGCCCAATTCACGCTTCCACACCAATTTCACGGTGCGCTGGGGCGCCATATGGATCCTCCCCAAGCATGTTTTTGACAAGGTCGAGGATCCCGTCAAATTCGATTTCAATAAGCCTGTCTCGCTGGGCGCCTACGTGCTGCATAGCTACGATCCTGATGGCAAATGGTACATCTGGCAGCTTCGCGATGACTGGCAGCGCACTACGCTCGCGCGCTTCGGCAAGCCGGGTCCCAAATATCTCGCTTATGTCGACCCCGGCCCGCCCGAAAAGCGGGTGATCGCGCAGCTCAACCACGAGCTTGACGTGATCCACGACATCGCGCCGGAGGGCATGTTTGCCCTCGCCAAGCAGAGCAAGACGACGCGGGCCTGGTTCAAGGGATTCCCCTATGGCCATCCCGATCCCACGCTTCCCGCGGTGATCTTCAACACGCAGAATGAGAACTTTAGAAATCCGGACGTCCGCTGGGCGCTGGCGTTGTTGATCGACATCAAGGCCGTGGCGATGGCAGCCTATCGCGGCGCCGCTACCATATCGGCGATCGGCGTGCCGCCGACCGGAACCCATCCGGCCACCTACCACGCGCCGATGGAAGACTGGCTCGAGAGTTTCGAGATCGATACCGGCAAGCGCAAGATCAAGCCGTATGACCCGACAATCGGCAAGCAGATTGCCGACATGCTGCGGCCGTCCATGGGCGACCAGATTCCGGCCGATCCGGCTGATATCGCCAAGGCCTTCGGCAGGGGCTGGTGGAAGACGGATCCGGTCGCGGCGCAGGAGCTGCTGGAAAAGGCCGGCTTCAGCAAGCGCGGGGCTGCCTGGATCACGCCGGATGGAAAGCCCTTCAGCGTGCGCGTCATGGTGGAGGGCGATTTGCGTCCGGTGATGACGCGGGCCGGGACGATGATCGTGCAGCTGTGGAAGCAGGCGGGCATCGACGCCAAGATCGATGTCGCGCAAGGAACGCTGCCGACACGGCGGGCGGCCGGCGATTTCGACACTTTCATTGGCTGGAGCGTCGAGACCTGGGGCGGCCACCCGGACCTGTCCTACTTCCTCGACAGCTGGCATTCGCAATTCGTCGCCGAGCCGGGCAAGCCGCAGCCGCTGCGCAATTGGCAGCGCTGGTCCAGCCCCGCGCTCGACAAGATCATCGAGGAGATCCGCACGGTCGGCTTCGACGATCCCAAATCGATCGAGCTCGGCAAGGACTATGTCAAGCTCGCGGTGAAGGAGATGCCGACCATCCCGCTGATGGCCTACAACGTGTTCACCGCGATGGATCAGACCTACTGGACGGGTTTTCCGACCGCGGAGAATCCCTACACCAATCCCGTGCCGAACTGGGGCAATTCTCGCTACATGTTCGTCCGGCTGAAGCCGGCCAGCTAGGGCGCGATGATCCCGCTTTGCCCGCAACGACCTTGTCGAGCATCTCGGGTGCTGCCTTGAGCGGGTACGCCGGCTATGTCGGCCGCCGGCTCGCGCAGTTCCTGCTCGTCGTTTTCATCGGCATCAACATCGCCTATCTCGTTACGCATGCCTCGCCGATCGATCCCGTCGAGCAATCGATTTCGGCGGTGACCTCCTTTGGCAACACGGCGCCTGATGCGATCGAACAGATGCGGAATTCCCTCCGCGAGCTCTATGGTCTCGGCGGCACGCCCGTTCAGCAATATCTGACCTTCTGGAAGCGGATCCTGAGCGCCGATTTCGGCCCCTCGCTGTCCGCCTTTCCGACCCCCGTCGGCACCTTGATCGGACGCGCGCTGCCTTGGACGGCGGGCCTCCTCGCAGTCTCGACCCTCGTCGCCTGGGTGCTCGGAAATCTGTTGGGTGGACTTGCGGGCTACTACCGGCAGAGCCGCGGGCTGAAGCTGCTGGGGGTGATCGCCATGGGTCTTCATCCGATCCCCTATTACATCCTGGCCATGCTGCTGCTGATCCTGTTCGGCTTCATCTGGCCGGTGCTCCCGATCAGCGGTGGGGCGACGATGAATTTGCCACAGACCCTGACACCCGAATTCGTGTGGAGCGTGCTGCAACATGCGATCCTGCCGGCGCTCTCGCTGATCCTGATCGGTGTCGGCAGCTGGTTTCTCGGCATGCGTTCGCTGGTCTCCAACGTCCTGGCGGAGGACTACGTCGTCTATGCCGAGCTTGCAGGCGTGAAGTCCTGGCGCATCCTGACATCCTACGTAATGCGCAACGCGCTCGTGCCGCAGGTGACGGGCCTGGCGATGTCGCTGGGCGGAATCTTCAACGGTGCCGTGATCACCGAGAAGGTGTTCGGTTATCCCGGGCTCGGCTCGCTCCTTGTCGATGCCGTCTATGCCGGTGACTACGGTTTGGTCCTCGGCGTCACCACCGTCTCGATCCTCGGCGTATCGGTTGGCGTGCTGGCGATCGATCTTCTGTATCCACTGCTTGATCCCAGGGTGAAGGTCGGCTGATGGCGGTCTTTCTCCGCGACCTCTTGCGCTACAGGGCCGAGTTCCGGATTGGGGTCGCGCTGGTTGCCGTCGTCCTGCTGCTGTCCGTGCTGGCGAGCTTCTCGCCATATCCGCCTGACAGCGTCTATCTGGTACCGCCCGACCTGCCGCCGTCGTTGACTTACTGGTTCGGCACGACATCGCGCGGTCAGGACGTGTTCTGGCAGTTGAGCTTTGCGATCCGGAATACGTTGCTGTTTGGGGGGACGGTGGCCCTGGTCAGCCGCCTTGTTGCGCTCGCCGTCGGGTTGATCAGTGGCTACAAGGGCGGCTGGCTCGATCGCGTCCTGATGTCCGTGAATGACACCTTCATCGTCATCCCGCTGTTGCCGATCCTGGTGCTGTTCTATTTCGTGATGCGTGACCGGATCTCCTGGTTGATGCTGGCGCTGATCATGGCCTGTTTCGGCTGGGCTTACGACGCGCGGCTGATTCGTTCGGTGGTCATGAGCTTGAGGCAGCGCGAATTCACCCAGACCAGCCTGTTCTCCGGAATGAGCACGCGGCAGATCCTGACCGAGGAGCATCTGCCCTATGTCATGCCGATCCTGTTCTCCACGACCATGAACAACATGGTGTGGTCGATCGGACTCGAGGTGACGCTTGCCGTGCTCGGCTTCACCGATGTCAACACGCCGACGATCGGCGGCATGATCTATTGGGCCAATCAGCACACGGCGATGGTCGCGGGCATCTGGTGGTGGATCGCTTTTCCGACCATCACGGTGGTCATGGCATTCATCGGGCTCTTCCTGCTCGCGGTCTCGGTGAACGCGCATATCGATCCGAGAAGCCGCCTCTGGAGCGTTGGAGGGGCCTCGTGATACACGCCTACGCTGAGCAGCCGCACCGGGATCAAGATGCCCAGCCGCTTCTCAGCGTTCGCGACCTGCAAGCCTATTACCAGACCAGCCAAGCCGGCCTCAGGCGCGGCATCCGGGCGGTCGACGGTGTCAGCTTCGCTGTTCGCCGCGGCGAGATCTACGGTCTCGCTGGTGAATCGAGTTCGGGCAAGACGACGCTCGTCAAAAGCATCGCAGGCGCGATCAGGCCTCCGCTCGAGATCGTCGGCGGCAGCATGGAGTTTGCCTTCCTGCCCGGCTACGACGGATTGCATCGCGCGCCGCCGGCGGCGTTGGAGCGCATACGCTGGCGGCACCTGTCCTACATCATGCAGGGTTCAATGAACGTGCTGAATCCGGTGCGTCGGGTCCGATCCTCGTTCGTCGATTTCGCTTACCCGCATATCGGCGGTAGCCGAAGGCGGTTCGAGCAGCAGGTGGTCGCCCATCTGGCCCGGGTCAAACTTGATCCCTCTGTCCTCACCGCCTTTCCACACGAACTCTCAGGCGGGATGCGACAACGCGCCGCGCTGGCCCTTGCGACCATCTGCCGTCCCGGATTTATCATTGCCGACGAGCCGACCACCGCACTCGACGTGGTGGTGCAGAAGGAGGTGCTCGGCATGCTCAGGGGCATTCAGCGCGAGACTGGCTCGTCGGTTCTATTGGTCACGCACGATATGGGGGTGCACGCGCAGTTCACGGACCGACTGGCCATCATGTACGCCGGCCGTCTCGTGGAGGAAGCCGCGACCACCGAGATCTTTGGCAATCCCCTGCATCCCTACACCAAGCATCTCATATCGAGCCTTCCACGCATCGGTGACGACGCGCCGCGCCAGGGTCTTGGCGGCGCGCCGCCAAATCTGGCCGATCCGCCGTCTGGTTGCCGTTTCCACCCGCGGTGTCCGCTTGCAGGCGAGATTTGTCGCCGGGAGACCCCGGTGATGCGTGAAAGCGCCCCCGGGCATCGCGTTGCATGCTTCGCCGTAGACCAGGGCGTACGGGCATGAATGATGTGCTGCTCGACGTCATGGAGGTCAGCAAAACCTTCTTCCGCGGAGGGTTGTTATCGCGGGAGACGATCGTCGCGGTGAACACGGTAAGCTTCCGGCTTGGTGTCGGGCGACCCGAGATCCTGGCGATCATCGGCGAATCCGGCAGCGGCAAGACGACCCTTGCCCGGATGATCCTGAACACGGAAACCCCAACCAGCGGCAGACTGCTGCTGGATGGTGCCGACCTTGCGGCTATCAGCGGCAGTGCCGGCCGGCTGGCATTCATGCACAAGGTGCAGCCGATCTTTCAGAATCCCTTCGAATGCTTCAATCCCCTGAAGCGCGTTGAGCGGTATCTGCTTATGACGCGACGCCGGTTTTCCGGCACGGCAGAGGATAGCACGGCTGCGGCCGTTGATGCGGCGCTGCACAAAGTGGGGCTATCGCTCAAGGAGGTGAGCGATCGATATCCGCACGAGCTATCGGGCGGGCAGCTTCAACGGGTCGCGATTGCCCGTGCGCTGCTCGCCGAGCCAAAATTGATCGTGGCGGACGAGCCGGTCTCCATGATCGACGCCTCCTTGCGGATGTCCATCGTCAATCTGTTCAAGACTCTGAGGGACGACCTCGGGATATCGATCATCTATGTCACGCATGACCTGGCGACCGCCTACTACATCAGCGACCGCATCATGATCATGCAGAAGGGCAGTGTGGTCGAAAGCGGTGATGCGAGAACGGTGCTGAAGGCGCCGCGACATCCCTATACGCAACAATTGCGCGAAGCCGTGCTATTACCTGAGGTGAGCGACTCTACGGCAAACGTCAATCCCGGCATCAACGGTCCCATCGGCCCCGCGGCCCCCGAGAGAACAGCATGAGGAAAGCCAGAGTTCTGATCGACCGTGACTTCGCCATCGGTCACACCGACCCCCGCTTGTTCGGTGCCTTCGTCGAGCATCTCGGCCGATGCGTCTACGGTGGCATCTACGAGCCGGGCCATCCGACCGCAGACGAAAGGGGGTTCCGGAAGGACGTGCTCGCCCTGGTGAAGGAGCTTGGCCCGACGCTCATCCGGTACCCCGGCGGCAATTTCGTCTCGGGCTACAATTGGGAGGACGGCGTTGGTCCGCAGGAGACGAGGCCGGCACGCCTGGACCTTGCCTGGTTCAGCACCGAGCCGAACAGTTTTGGCACCAACGAATTCATGGACTGGTGCCGCGCTGCGGACGTCGCGCCGATGATGGCGGTCAATCTCGGCACCCGCGGGGGCGATGCCGCGCGCAACCTGGTCGAGTACTGCAACCATCCCGGCGGCACGGCATTGTCCGAGCTGCGTCGTACCCACGGCTGGGACAAGCCGCACGGCGTCAAGCTGTGGTGCCTCGGCAACGAGGTCGACGGGCCCTGGCAGATGGAGCACAAGAGCGCCGACGATTACGGAGCGCTCGCGCGCGAGGCCGCCAAGATGATGCGCTGGGTGGACCCAACCATCGAGCTGGCGGCATGCGGGTCCTCCGGGCGTAACATGCCGACCTTCGGCCAGTGGGAGGACACGGTCCTCGAGCACACCTTCGATCACGTCGACTACATTTCACTCCACACCTATCTCAACAATTACAAGCAGGACACGGCCTCGTTTCTCGCCAGCCCCGATCTGATGGACAGCTTCATCGACGAGGTCGTCGCGATAGCGGACGCGGTCGCTGCCAGGCGGCGGTCCAACAAGCGCTTGATGCTGAGCTTCGACGAATGGAACGTCTGGTATCGAACCCGCCGCAATCGCGCCGACCGGGTTAGGGAAGGCTGGCCGGTGGCGCCACCGATCCTCGAGGAAATCTATACGATGGAAGACGCACTCGCCTTCGGCGGCGCCTGCATCTCATTGCTCAATCATGCCGACCGGGTGAAGGTCGCCTGCCTCGCGCAACTCGTCAACGTCATCGCGCCGATCATGACCGAGACGGGCGGAGAGGCGTGGCGCCAGACCACCTTCTTCCCATTTGCGCATTTGAGCCGTTTCGGCCGCGGCAAGGTTCTCCGCACGCAAGCGGAGTCCGAAACATACGATTCATCGTACTACGATCCCCGCGGTACCCAGGAGCAGAGTTTTCCCGTCCCTGATGTGCCGTATCTGAAGATCGCTGCGGTGGCGACCGAAGACGGTGGCCTGTCGCTGTTTCTGCTCAATCGCGATCTGAAGCAGGAGATGGAGGTGAGCGTCGAGGCCAGACGTTTCGGCCGGATGAAGGTGAGCGAGAGAGTTGAACTCCGGCACGATGATCTGAGGGCGACGAATACCAAGCATGCGCCGGACACGATCAAGCCGGCGCCGTTGCAGGATGTGACCTTCGACGGCGGTCGATTGCAGGCGACGCTCGAGCCCGCGTCCTGGAACGTGATTCATCTCTCGGCAAGCTGAGCATAGCGCTTCGTACCGGCGCGGACATGAATGGAGAATTCAACGCGCGGCGTCCGGACCTTTCCGGGAGGCGAGGGCCTGACGAATGGCATGCGCCAGATCTGCCGGCCGGTACGGCTTGCTCAGCAAGGTGACGTCAGGGTCCAGCCGACCGTCATGCATCATGGCGGCTTCCGGATAGCCCGACATATAGAGCACGGGCAGGCCGGGGCGCCGCTGAAGGACGGCGTCGGCAACTTCGCGGCCGTTCATCCCGCCAGGCATGACGACGTCGGTGAATAGCAGGTCGAAGACGGCGCCCCGGTCGACGAGCTCGAGGGCCTCCGGGCCGTTGGCGGCCGTTATCGTGCGATAACCGAAGCTCTTGAGCTGCGCTGCAACGTATTTACGGACCAGATCGTCGTCCTCGACCAAAAGGATGGTTTCATTGCCGCGCTGCAGCTCGCCTTTCGCCGCAACGCTTGCAGACTCCGCGCTCTGGGTCGAGCGCGGCAGGTAGAGGCTGAAGGTCGTTCCTAGCCCTTCTTCGCTATCGATTCTGATGTGACCGCCGGATTGCTTGATGAAGCCATATACCATGCTCAATCCGAGGCCTGTTCCCTTGCCAAGCTCCTTGGTCGTGAAGAAGGGCTCGAATATCTTGTCCCGGATCACCTGTGGAATGCCCGAACCGGCATCGCTCACCGTGACCAGGACAAAGTCGCCGCGACTGTCGTCCGGGCCCGCATTGTCAGGACCAAAGCTGACATTCGCCGTGCCGAATGCGATCTTGCCGCCACCCGGCATCGCGTCGCGGGCATTGACGGCGAGATTGATCAGAGCGGTCGAGAGCTGGCCCGGGTCGATCAGCGCGTGCCAGCAATCGTCCTGCAGCGTGGAGCCGACCTCGATGTGCTCGCCTAGAGTCGGCCGCAGCAGCTTGGTGGTATCGACCACGAGATTGTTGACATCGACGTTGCGGGGTTGCAAAGGCTGCCTGCGCGCGAACGCAAGGAGCTGCATCGTCAGATCGGCGCCGCGCGCCGCCGCGTCGTCGATCATGTGGGCGATGGCGAGGAGGTCGGGCTGATCCGCAAGATCGTCGATCAAGATCTGGATCGTTCCGGTGATCACCGTCAAGATGTTATTGAAGTCATGGGCGACGCCGCCGGTGAGTTGGCCGACCGCGTCCATCTTCTGTGCCTGGCGCAGCTGTTGCTCGAGACGCAGACGCTGGCTGATGTCCCGGCCGATCACGATGATCAGCTCCTGGCGGCCTGTCGAGACGTGAGCGGCCGACATTTCGACATCGAGACCCTTCTCGTCGGGGCCATCCAGGCGAAGCTGTAACAAGCCCGCCGAGTCCGGCGCCAGCAGACGGGCGACTTCCGTCGCGTCGGCCGGAACGAGGATGGATCGAAACGGGAGGCCGATGATTTTCTCCCGAGGCCGTCCCAGCATCACCCCAGCCGTGCGGTTCGCCTCGATCACCAGGCCATCTTGGTCGAGAATCAGGATCGCGTCATGCGCCTGCTCCATGAGCAGGCGGTATTTTTCTTCCGCCTGCTTTCGCGCGGTGAGGTCGAGCACGAACGAGACGCATTGATCGGATGATGCGGCCAGCAGGGCGGAGCCGATGAGAACTGGAACGCGGCTGCCGTCCTTCCTGATGAACGCCTTCTCTCGCGAGGGGATCTGTCCCGACATTCTGAGTTGTTCGATCCGCTGCGCGTCCTCATCGCGGTATTCGGCCGGGGTCATGTCCTTCCAGCGAACGGCGTTCGACACCAGTTCCTGCCTGGAATATCCGGTCATGTTCAGGAAGGCGTCGTTGGCGTAGTTGATCTCGCCGCTGCCGTTCCAGAACAGGATGCCGATAATGTTGGAATCGACGAGCCGGCGGATGCGGGCCTCGCGCTCCTGAAGATCGCGATAGAGCAGCGTGTTCTCCAGCGAGATCGCGGCTTGAGCGGCCAGCAGGTCCAGCACCGCCACGCGATCCGGCGTGAAGGCATGCGTCGTCAGCGTGTTCTCGAGGTAGAGCAATCCGATGAGCTTGGCCTGTTTCAGGAGCGGCAGGCAAAGGACGGACCTTGGGTGTCGGCGGCACACGTAGTCATCGCCGTAAAGCGGATCAGGCCGCGATGCGTCGTCGACGATGAGAGGTTTTTGCGTGCGAATGACGTAACGAAGCAGGGCTTCGGGGCAATCCGGTGACGAGAGCGAGGTTTGGTTCATCACGACGCTGAACTCGTCGCCCCTGGATTGGCCCTCCGCCTCGATACAGAAGTCGTCATCTCGCGACAAGATCAACAGGCCGCGATCGGCGCCGGCGTTCTGCAGCACGATTTTCATCAGCGTCTCGATCAGCTTTGGCAGCTCGATTTCGCTTGAGACGGCCTGAGACGCCTTCACCACCGTGGTGACGTCCATCTGCTGGATGGTCGGCCGGCTTCCGGAACTGGTGTCCTCGGCGACGTGAAGCCGTGGATAAAGACGTTCGAGCTGCCTTACCTTGGGCTCGGCTCCCCAGCGAAGAAATCCGTAATGGGCATCGCGTAGATAGGCATAGGCGATCTTCTCGAACCCGCGCTTCGCATAGAAACGCCCGGCGAGCTCGTTTGCGATGGCCTCGTTGTGGGGAAAACCGTTTGCGTGCGCCGCGGCGATGGCCCAATCGTAGAAGCGCATTGCATCGAGCTCGCGATCTTCGATGTGCGCGATTTCCGCAGATATGAGCGCGGCGCGGTCGGCGAAGTCTTCCGGGCTGATCTCGGCCAATTGCTGGAGCACGCGGTGATGGTGGATCAGCATATCGAGATGCCGGGCCCGCTCGCCCGGCTCTGCGGCCTCGCAGCATGCGGCCTCGGCCAAGGCGGCATAGAAGTGAAACTCGACCCGGTCGAACAGGGCTTTCGATGTCCACAGCAGTTTGCCGGCCTTTGCCGCGGCAACGATGGCAGCACGATCGTTGGCGAGAACGCGCGCCTGCAGTTTGCGCGTCCAGTACCAAAACCCGGCCTGCTCCAGGTATGGCTCGGTCTCGAGACGACGCTCAAACTGCGCCTCGTTGAAACCAGCTTCATCGAAGCCGCCAAATTTCGTGGTGAGGCCGCGCAGCGACCGAATGAGCTGCAACTGCCCGGCGATGCGATCGGCGGCAAGGTCGACGTGGGCCCGGAGAGCGAAATCGAGGCCTGCCTCCGCTTCCCGCTGCACTTCGGCGAGGGGATCGCCGCAGGCGAGAAGGTGCGTTAGGAAGTGGTGTCGGGTGAAGCTCGCGTAGTTCACGTCGCCGACTTGCTGCGCAGCGTCGAAGGCCCGCTTCAGCCAGGGACGGCCTGAGTGCACATGTCGGGTCCAGCTTCCGAAGCCGAGATAGACGCGGGCCTTGAACCGGTCCAGTCCGCGGGTTTCGACCAGATCGAGGCCGAGCTGGGCAAAACGATAGCCGGCGTCATAGTTGCCGAAGTCGGGACCGAGCACGGTGCCGAGCACGATGTAGGCGAGGCACGATGCGTCGGAGTTGCCGTATTGCAGGCTGAGATTGGCCATGCGTCCAATGATGAGCCGGCGCAAGTCCTCGTCGATATACCAGGCCGGCGAGACCAGGACGGTGAGGACGTCCATCGTCCCGCGTGCGATCGGATCCGCCATCCGCGGCAGCTCGAGCAGCGCCTCGATCGGACGATGGCCGATCTCTTGCCACATCCGGTCGTATTCGCCGTGGACTTCGTCCGGCGTGGGATGCGCCGACCAGTCGATCCCGACGCGACGCAGATAGTCGAGCGCAATCTCGATGTCGCGATCGCTCGGCTCCATTCGCAATCGGGTCACGGCCGCGAGGTCGGGCAGGGTGGCCGCACGCTGTGCCAGTTCGGCAAGGCGCGCGTTCGCCTTGGCGTGTTCGCCGGCCAGGAACTCGCATTCGGCGCGCTGTAGCGCCAGCGTGAAGCTGAGCGCGTAATGCTGCTCCCGGCAATCCAGGGGCAGCATGGCCTCGCCGGTCGCGAAATGGCTCTGGGCCATGGCGAAGGCCGTAGCGGCCTTGGCTCGGCGACCGGCCAAAAGATTGAGCTCCGCCAGCCTGACGCGTTCCTCGGGCGAGGTGATCAAGGCCCTGCCGCGGTTGAGTTGTCCGACGATCTCGAAGACGTCCTCCTCGACGGCATTGGGCGCAGTTCGCGCGGCGAACAGGCGACCAATGCGAAGATGCGCCGCAGCCCGTTCCTCCTCCGGAATCAGCGCATAGGCCGCCTCCTGAAACCGGTCGTGGACGAAGCGGTAGGTGCCGGCTTGCGGCTCCACGAACTCCTGGCGAACGGCAGGCCACAAGTCGGCGTTGACCTGCTCATCAGAGATGCCGAGCACGATGGAAAGCACGGGGACCTCGGCGACATTGCCGAGACAGGCCATCTGCTGCAAGGCCGTACGCGTCGCTGCAGGAAGCCGGGTCAGCTTCCCCAGCATCAAGTCGATGACGTTGTCCGTGTATCGCTTGGCGTGAATGCGATCGAGGTCCCAGGACCAGCTGATAGCATCGTGGTCGAACGCAAGCAGGCCTTCGTCGACCAGCGAGAACAGGAACTGAATGGCGAAGAACGGATTGCCTGCGGTTTTCTCGTGCACGAGCTGGATCAGCGGGGCTGCGTGCCTGGGCTCGCAACGAAGCGTGTCCGCAAGCAACTGGCCGAGATGCCTGCGGCGAAGTGGTTCGAGCGTGATCTCTACAACCCGCCGTCCCCGCGCCTTGATGGCTTCACGCATGCGCATGACGGGATGAACGGAGTCCACCTCATTGTCGCGATAGGCGCCGATCAGCATCAGGTGCGTCAGGCCTGATCGGGTCAAGACATCCTCGAGCAGCTCGAGCGTCGCCATATCGAGCCATTGCAGATCGTCGAGGAACAGCACCAACGGATGCTCGGCCCGTGCAAACACGCCGATGAACTGCTCGAAGACGCGGTGAAAGCGGCTTTGCGCATGCTGAAGCGGCAGCTCCGGAACGGGCGGCTGGTCGCCGATGATGGCCTTCAGCTCCGGGATCAGGTCCACGACGAGCTGCCCGTTCGGGCCAAGTGCGCCGAGCAGGGCCTGGCGCCACGCGCTCAGCTCAGCTTCGCGTTTGCCGAGAAGAGGGCGAACGAGGCCCTGGAACGCCTTGACCAGCGTGGCGTAGGGGATGTCGCGTTTATGCAGGTCGAATTTGCCTGATGCAAACAAGGCGTGCGAGGACACCAGCACCTTGTGCAGCTCGTTCACAACAGAAGATTTTCCGATGCCGGAATATCCTGCGACCAGGGCCAGTTCCGGCGCGCCGCTTTTGACGATCCGTTCGAACGAGGCGAACAGCATCTCGCACTCGGCTGTTCTTCCGTACAGCTTCTCGGGAATGAGCAGCCGGTCGGGCGTGTCGTGCTCGCCGAGCGGGAAGTCTTCGATGCGGTGCTGAAGCTCCCATTCCGCAAGACAACGCTGCAAATCCCGCTCGGCGCCGCCTGCTGTCTGGTAACGCTCCTCGGCCATCTTGGAGAGCAGCTTCATGATCAGCCTGGACACCACGGCCGGCACGTTGCTCGATCGCTTGGCCGGGGCCTCCGGTTCTCTCGCGACGTGACAGTGCACCCATTCCATCGGATCGGACGCCACGAAGGGAAGCGAGCCCGTGACCATCTGGTAGAGGGTGACACCGAGCGAGTACAGATCGCTCCGGGAGTCGATCGAGCGGTTCATGCGCCCTGTCTGCTCGGGGGACATGTAGGCGAATGTGCCCGCAATCTGCGCGTCGGCAGCCGCGGACAGCCGTTCGCGCGGGCGGCGGGTTGCGAAGCCGAAGCCGGTGAGATGCACGCTGTCCTTGCCGCGGCTTACCAGGATGTTGGCCGGCTTGATGTCCTTGTGCACCAGGCCCTGCTGATGCACCTTGCCGAGCGCCGCGGCGATCTGGATGGCGAGACGCAGGAAGCTGCCCATCTCCATGGGGGCGTCGGTCAGCCAGGTCAGCGGCTCGCCACCGCGGTCCTCAAGGACAAGAATGGTGGGGCCATGGTCCTGCACCAGCTCCAGCGGCTTCGCCGCCCACGCGCTGTCCAGCTCGTCCTTCAATGCAAATTCGTGAGCCAGACGGTCGAGGCTTTGCGGGCTTGGGTGCTCGGCGGCCGGAACGAGGGCCAGCACGATCTGCCGTTCCCCGTCGATGCGTTCGCGGAAGGTGCGGCACAGCAGAACCCCTTCTTCGTCGGAGAGGACCTGCGGACCGTGGGCCCAGCCGGCACCCATAAACGATGAAAGGTTCATGTTCGTAGACCATGCCGCCGCCGAGCCCAAACGGGAGCTCAAGTTCGAGCCGAAGCTGGCTCGCCCGGTACTCTGCCTCACCCTCCCAACAAGCCGCCCCGACGCGACGAGGCCGGACACCGTGAAATCGTATCGGTGTGAAATCGTATCATTTGCCTTAATCGCGTCAACGGATCGACGAGACGACACGAGGCGAGGCGGCATGCAACGGAGCTCCCTTGCGGGGCCGCATCGCAACTTCAGGGAGATCAAACGCGTCAGCGACCACCGCAGCGGGAGCTTTCGCGCGAAGCCGGAGATTTCTTTCGAGCTTGAGCTGCGCGCTTGTTCGCCGATTTCGTCAAGCAGCCGAACGCCGAGCTTGATCTGGATCAAGCCCCCGAAGCGGGCCGCACCCCAGCTAGTCTGCAGCGTGCCGTCCGTCGATCAGGAGGCGACGAGCCTTGAAGACGCTTCGCCAGCTTGTGTCCGGGGAGGACATTGTCCAGCTCGTGATTCGGCTCGGCTTGCTCGGGCTGCTGATCTCGTGGACCTTCGTCGTGATCCGGCCGTTTGTGCCGATCCTGAGCTGGAGCGCCGTGTTGGTTGTGGCGTTTCATCCAGTCTTCGCCTGGCTCGCCCGACACCTTGGCGGCCGTCCCCGGACCGCATCAGCCGTTCTCACACTGATCATGCTGGGCATCGTCACTGGTCCCGCTGCCTGGCTGGGCCTGAGTGCGGTTGAAGGGCTTCGCTACCTTGCGGGCCAGATCGGCAGCGGAGATCTCGTGCTGCAGGGGGCGCCGGAACGGATCAGGAATTGGCCCCTGATCGGTCCGCAGCTCTACGCATTCTGGAATGAGGCTTACACGAACGTCCGTGCAGCGCTGCGCGAGGTGGCGCCGTATCTGAAACCGCTCGCCGGGATGATGTTGTCGTTTGCGGGTAATACCGGTATCGGAATGCTCCAATTCCTGCTGTCGGTGGTCGTGGCCGGTTTCCTGCTTCCGTACGGGGCACAGCTTGTTGCCGCGCTCCGCGGCTTCCTGTTGCGCATCGTGCCTGGCCGGAGCGAGCATTTCCTGGAGCTCGCCGGTGCGACCATACGCGCGGTCTCACAAGGCGTCATCGGTGTCGCCATCGTGCAGGCGTTGCTGGCGGGCATCGGTTTCAAGCTCGCTGGCATCGCAAGCGCGGGGCTGCTCGCAATCATCGTGCTGTTGCTGTCGATCGTTCAGATCGGCGCCGCTATCGTTCTTCTTCCCGTGGTCGTCTGGATATGGGTGGACAAGGACGTCACCGTGGCCCTGCTCTTGACGATCTATCTCGTCGTCGTAGGCCTTCTCGACAACGTCCTGAAGCCGCTTCTCATGGGGCGGGGGCTGACGACGCCCACGCTCGTGATCCTGATCGGGGTCATCGGCGGTACGCTTGCGCATGGGATTATCGGGCTATTCATTGGGCCGATCATCCTGTCGGTTGCTTGGGAATTGGCGGCTGCATGGATCGTGATCGATCGCGCCGAGCCGATTCGGGTCGGCCAGGCCGCCGCTGCAGCGACGGAAACCGTCGTCGTCGATCATGACGAACTGGGTCTCCAGAATTGAGGTCGGGTTCGCTGCTATGATGCTACAATTCCTGGTCGGCACTCTGGTCAGCGTGATCAATATCGGGCTCCACGCGCTGGTGACGGTGGTCGCGGTCGCCATCGCCCGCAGTGCAGGCCTGCGTCATAGCAATCGGCCGAGACTCCATCTCATGAGCGTCATGATCGCGGCTGCCGTCGTGTTGAAGATCGCCCACATGCTCGAAATCCTGATATGGGCGGCGACCTACCATATCGTCGGCGTCGCTCCCGGCGACACCGACATGCTCTATTTTGCTTTCGTCAACTACACCACGCTCGGCTACGGCGACATTACGCCGGTGCGCGAATGGCAGTTGATCGGCCCGCTGACCGCGATGAATGGTGTACTTTTGTTCGGCTGGTCCGCCGCCATTCTGTTCGAAGTCTTGCGCAAGACGCTCGAACATCTCGGGCTGACGGAGCCGCCCGGCAAAAGCTTACCACGGGTCTGATGCAGCGGGACGCGTGGATCCGCCTTTCGCCGGTTCAGGGCTGCAGATCCAGACTGGCGAGCTGGTGCCGGTCGAGCAGCACGATCTGGCGCTGGGTGTTGCCCACGAAGCCGAGAACGCCGACTTCATGCAGGCGTGACAGAGCGCGCGAGACGGTTTCCAGCGTCAGGCCGAGATAGTCGGCGATATCGCGCCGCGACATCGGCAGCGCCATGACGCCCGCCGCCGTCAGCCGCTTGTCCATTTCGAGCAGGAAGGCCGCAACCCGCTCGAGTGAAGTCTTGCGTCCCAGCAAGAGCATGTGATCTTCGGCGTGCTGGAGGTTGTTCGTGGTCATGCGCAGGAGATTTTTGGCCACCATGGCATCGTTCTGGGCCACCGTTTCAAGGCTTTGCCGCCTCACAAGGCGCACGGTCGTGTCAATGATGGCTTCCGTCGTGAACCGGTGTTCGTTGCCATTTTCGAGCCCGAAGATATCGCCGACGAGGTGGAATGCGCCGATTTGCCTGCGGCCATCCGATAGCAGCTTGTAACTTCGTACCGCTCCGGACTTGACCTGATAGACATATTCGGCCGGCTCTTTCTCGCCGTAGATCTCGGTTCCTTTGCGATAGGAAAATTCGCTTAAACTGACCATCGCATTTGATTCACTTCTCATGCCGAGGTCACGAAGGGAATTGGGGCGCGGTGCGGATTCCGTCGTGATGCGAACGAACATGGGCCAACTCCACAGCTTGTCGCCGAATGGTCGGTCAGACGAAAATTCTCGGCCGGAATGCGCCGCGCTATCCCACTCCCGCCGGAGCTGATTTTCGGCTATGGTGGTGGTTCAATCCATTGTCCCAAGGGGCATTGTACCAAGGGACAGCAAAGGCGTTTGATGCGCAGGATGAGAAGGCGTGGATGCTGCGCGAATATGGCTCTTGCGAAGCGACGACTTCGATTACCAAGCTGTTGATGATGATGTTTCAAGACGAGAGGACCTCAGCGGTCCCCATTTGAATGCGCGAGAGGTGGAAGGTGGCGGGCCTCGTTCACGTTGTCGATGACGATGAGTCCTTTCGTACGGCGATTGAACGCCGGCTGAAGCTTGCGGGCTACGATGTCGCCACCTATGCGTCGTCACAGGCGTTGCTGGAATCCGCGCCGAACGACGAGCAGGCGGGATGCATCCTGCTCGACGTGCGGATACCGGGATTGAGCGGCCCCGATTTACAGGCTCACTTGATCGCGTCCGGCTCGACTTTGCCGATCATCTTCCTGACTGGACATGCAGACACGCCGACCACGGTGCGGGCGATCAAGGCGGGTGCGGAGGACTTCCTGACCAAGCCGATCTCCTCGGAGCAGTTGATCGATGCAATCGAGCGCGCATTGGCCAGTCAGGAAATGGCGCGCGCCCAGCGCAGCAGGCTGGATGCATTTCGTGGTCATCTGGTGAGGCTGACGCAGCGCGAGCGACAGGTGTTCGATCTCATCGTTCGTGGCCGCATCAACAAGCAGATCGCCCATGAGCTCGGGACCAGCGAACGCACGGTGAAGGCGCATCGCCATCAGGTGATGGAGAAGATGCAGGTCCATTCGCTTGCGGAACTCGTTTCCATAGCGGAGCGGCTTGGCATGCTCGACAGCGACGAGCATTAGCTCGTCGGTCCGGTTCATTCCGGCGATGTGACTTCCCCAAAGGACAATACCGAGCCGCGTTGACAGGCGCAGCGCGCCGTGTGCAATTGTGCACAGAAGGCCCGCCCGGAACGCGAAGCATTCACATCCCGTTTCCCCGCACCGTCGCAGGACTTCGTCATCGTCCGGAAAGGCAGACTGCCTTGACCCAGCGCGAATCCGTGTTCGTCGTCGATGACGATCCATCCATGCGAGCCTGCCTGGATAGGCTGCTGCGCCGCCACGGTTTCGAGACCACGCTGTTCGACTCCGCCGGTGCCTTGCTCGAGCACGGCCAGTTCGATGACGCGATTTGCATCATCCTCGATATCAATCTCGGGGCAAACTCAGGCATTGATGCGCGGCATCGACTGCTTGAACAGGGCGTCACCGCACCGGTGGTTTACATCACCGGCAACGACAGCGACGCAAACCGCGCTGCGGCGACCGCATCGGGGTGTGTCGCTTATTTGACGAAGCCGTTTGCCGCAGACGTCCTGATCGAGTCGGTGACGCGCGCGACGGCCCCTTAGGGGCCGGCCAGTCACTTCACTCGTCGATATATTGCTCCAGCGTCTTGGCCGGCACGCCCTTGTGGGCGGTCGCGAATTGCGCCAACGGGATCGCAGTCGTGAGGGCGAGGAGGTTGGTATCGACGAGTTCGAGCGTCAGCGCCTTGCCGGCTTCCATTCCCTTGATGATGTCCGGTGCCGCTACGTCGTCTGCGATGCATTGATTGCTCAGGCACCAGGTGTAGGGCACGCGGACAGGGGGCCCTCCGTCGATGCTCAGCTTCGGCGCCTGTTGCAGGTACATGCCGACAGGCACGAACAGTCGCAGGCGGACGGTGGGTGCATCCTCGCGCTCGATCAGGTCAACGCGAACGGCCGTCTGTCCGGTCGGGAAATTTCCCGTGATCGAGGTCCGACACAGCATCGGCGCCCCGCCGGCTTTGAAGCAGAGCTTCTGCCAGTCGCCATAGGTGATGTCCTTGGCTTCGCGCTGACCGCGCGTTGCGACCTCCGCGGCCGTCTCGGCTTGCGCCGCTTTCGGCGCGGCGATGCCCGAGCTTGCCGCCGTCGCTATGATCGCGGCGCTCAGGAGACCGCAGAGAGCATCAAGAGGACGAGCCATCGCTGCAACTCCAAGATCCGGCCCGAGAACCGGGCTCATTTCGGCGCATCGAGAAATTTGGTACCAGCGGCGACCAGAGCGTTATCGCATCCGGCGAGCCGATGAAGAAATGTCCCTCGTTGCCGAACGGCGGCATCAGATGATACTCGGCCCGGCCGCCGGCGGCGATGAAGGCATCGCGGACTCCTTCAAGCAACGAAAGTCGCGGCAACCACGATCGGACCGAGCACTGTCAGCACGACGTTGCCGACCGCATAGGGCACGGCGACGCCGAGCACCGGCGTCTTGCTCTCGGCGACATCGCAGGCGCCCGTGACGGCGGCATCGACGGTCATGGCGCCGGCCAGCGCCCCGCAGATGACGACCGGATTCATGCGAAGAATGTAGCACGCAACGAGCGTTCCGACCGTCATCGGGATCAGCGTGACGGCGGTGCCCATGCCGACCAGCAGCAGGCCATGAGCCTGAATCGCGGACCAGGCTGCGAGACCGTTGCCGAGCCCGATCGCCGCGATGAAGCCGCCGAGGCCGAGGTCGCTCAGCGTCTGCTGGGCCGCCGGCGGCAGCGCGCCCATGGTCGGCTTCCGCGAGCGTAGCCAACCGCAGGCGAGGCCTGCGATCAGCGCGCCGCCACCGCCGCCGAGTGTCAGCGCGACCGCGCCGACCTTGATGCTGGCAAGTCCGGCGAGGAGGCCGACGGCGATGCCGGCGGCGAGGAAGGCCATGTCGGTGCGGTCGCCGGCGTTGAGCGCGTGGCCGACCTGCGCTGTCGCGCGCACGATGTTGCCGGTGCTGCCGACCAGCGTCATGACGTCGCCGACATAGACGCGCGTGTCGGGGCCGAGCGGCACGTCGCGGTCCATCCGTGTGAGGGCGCGCAGGAAGACGCCGCGCGCATCGTCGCCGACGATCTCGGCCACCTCACGGATCGATCGGCCGTGCAGCCTGCGGTTCTCCACCAGCACCTCGATCACGTTGCCGGGCAGGCTGCGCAACAGCTCGTCGGCATCGATTTCCCGGCCGATGACGGGCTTTGCCGTGACGATGGCCGCAGTCGGGCCGGTCAGGACGACGTCGTCGCCGTCCTCGAGCGTTGCGTCCCTGTGCGGGGCGACATCGGCGCCGCGGCGGACGATCCGCTCGACGATGGTCCGGCCACCGATGTCGGCCTCGATGGCCTCGACCGTGCGGCCTGCGGCGGTCGAGACCCGATAGGCGCGGGCCTGGAATTTGCGATAGGAAAGATTGTCCGTTTTCGCCGGAGCGCCGCCGGCAAGCTCCGCCTCGAGCTTCTTGGCTTCGGCCTTGAGATCGATCCCCATCAGCCGTGGCGCGACGAACGGCACGAACAGCAGCGTCAGAATGTATCCGAGCACATAGGTCACGGCGTAACCGGCCGCGATGTTGGCTTCCTGCTGCTTCAGCACATCGGCAGGCAGGCCGAGCTGTGCCAGCGCGCCCGATGCGGTGCCGATCACCGAGGACTGCGTCAGCGCCCCCGCGGTGAGTCCCGCGGCCGTTCCGGTGTCGAGCTTGAACGTGTGGGCGAAGATGAGCACGAGCACGAGGCCCGTCGCGCCGATCACCAGCGCCAGCACGACCTGCGCGAGAGTGCGGAGACTGAGAGAGGCAAAGAACTCCGGTCCCGACCGGTAGCCGATCGTGAAGACGAAGAGGCTGAACAGGATCGCCCGCAGGACCGGCGGGAACGTGAAGCTGCCGAGTTGTCCGATCAACACGGCGACGATCAGGATGCAGGCGGTGGTACCGATCGAGAAACCGCGAACCTTGATGCGGCCGAGGATGGTGCCGATCGCAAGCGCCAGCAGCAAGAAGATCTCCGGTGCGGTGGTGATGATCCACCTGACGGTGTCCATGGTCGCGTTCCCCGGGCGCTTTGGTGCGATTTGATTGGCGGCCGGGGAAGATTGCTTGATCCAGATCAAGCCTCGGCACGAACGAGGCGATGCCTATGATTTGATGAAGCGTTTACGACAGCCCTCCTTGCCGACATGAGTAGCTTGGACGTTGCAGCCGGCGCGATCCGCCGCGATGAAACCGTTGAGATCGTCCTGCTGCTGGCCTTCGCCGGCGGCTTCATCGACGCCTACACCTGGATCATCCACGGCGTGCTGGCGAATGCGCAGACCGCCAATGTGATCTTTCTGTGGGTTCATGCGATGGGAGGTGAGTGGGCGCAGGCATTGCACTTCGTTCCGCCGATCCTCGCCTTCACCGTGGGCATCGTGATCGCCGCCTGGCTGCGCCGCGTCGCCGGCGAGAGGGCCAGCGCACTCAGCGTCCTGCTCGAGATCCTGTTCCTGATCACGATCGGCATCCTGCACAACCGACTGCCTGATCTCGCCGGAACGCTCGGTATTTCCATGGTCGCGGCCATTCAGGCGGCGATGTTCGTCAAGGTCGAGGGAACGGTTTGCAGCACGGTGATGATCACCGGTAACATGCGACAGCTCGTCGAGAATCTCCTCGCGATCGTGTTCGGAGGTGCGCCGCTCGGGACGTTGCGCAAGTCGGCCATCTTCTATGCGCTGTGTGCGGTGTTCGGCTGCGGCGCGGCCGTCGGCGCTTTTGCCACCAGGTCCATTCCAAACCTCGCGCTTGGTCTTCCCGTGGTCGCGCTGCTGATTGTGCTGCTGCGCTGCGAAGCAACCCCACGCGAGGTGACCCAATGAAGTTGCCTTCCGATCCCGGCTGGACACGTTTCTTCCCGCCGTTCGGCTGGCTCGCCGCCTATCGCCGCGAATGGCTGCCGTCCGACGCCGTCGCCGGCATCACGCTGGCCGCTTACGCGATCCCGGTCTCGCTTGCCTATGCGGCGCTCGCCGGCTTGCCGCCGCAGATCGGCGTCTATGGCTACATGCTCGGGGGCATCGGCTATGCGCTGCTCGGCTCGTCGCGCCAGCTCGCGATCGGCCCGACCTCGGCGATCTCCTTGATGATCGCCGCGACCGTCGGCGCGCTGGCCGGAGGAGAGGCGGTCCGCTACGCCCAGATCGCCAGCCTCGCAGCCTTTGCGGTGGCGGTGCTGTGCTTCGTCGCCTGGCTGTTCAAGCTCAGCGTGCTCGTCCGCCTCGTCAGCGACAGCATTCTGGTCGGCTTCAAGGCCGGCGCCGGACTCACCATCATCATGAGCCAGCTGCCAAGCCTGCTCGGGGTTGCCGGTGGCGGCCACAATTTCTTCGATCGCGCCGGCAAGTTGGTCGGGCAGCTTGGCGGCATCGATCCGCTGGTCCTGGGCATCGGCGCCGTCGCGCTCTTGTTCCTCCTGCTTGGCGAGCGGCTCCTGCCGGGCAAGCCCGTCGGCATCACCATCGTTGCGGCTGCGATCATTCTCGCAACACTCCTGGGCTTCCCCGGTCTCGGCGTGCCCGTTACCGGGAAGATACCGGAAGGTTTGCCGGCGCTGGCGATCCCGACATTCGGCCTGCTGGAATTCGACGATCTGTTTCCGCTGGCCGCAGGTTGCGTGCTGCTGGCCTATATCGAAGGCGTATCGGCGGCTCGCAGCTTTGCCGCCAAGCATGGCTATCAGCTCGACGTCCGTCAGGAGTTCCTGGGATTGGGCGCGGCGAACCTCGCCGCTGCTTTCGGCCATGGCTATCCCGTCGCCGGCGGACTATCGCAATCGGCTGTCAACGACAGCGCCGGTGCCCGGACTCCGCTGGCACTGGTGATCTGCTCGGTAACGCTCGGGCTTTGCCTGCTGTTCTTCACGGGCGCGCTGACCAATCTGCCCAAGGCGGTGCTTGCGGCGATCGTCCTGGCCGCGGTCTACAGGCTGGTCGATGTCCGCGCGCTGCTACGAATGTGGCAGGTCAGCGGGATCGATTTCTACGCGGCGGCGATCGCCCTGGTCTCCGTGCTGCTGCTCGGCATCCTCCAGGGCGTTCTGCTGGCGTCGATCGCCTCGATCTTCCTGTTGCTGGCGCGGGCCTCGCGGCCGAACGTCGCGTTCCTTGGCCGCTTGCCCGGCAGCGGGCGCTATTCGGACACCGCGAGGCATGAGGGGATCGAGCCTTTGGTCGGGATCATCGCCTTCCGGCCCGAAGCGTCGCTGCTCTACATCAATGCCGAGACCATCCTGGAGACTGTTCTGATCGCCCTCCGGGCGGCGCCGGGCGTCCGGCTGGTGGTCTGCGACTTGTCCGCATCGCCCTATATCGATCTGGCAGGCGCGCGCATGCTGCACGAGCTCCATGACGAACTTGCGTCACGCAGCGTGACCTTCTGCATCGTCGGCGCGCATGCGCAGCTCCGCGACCTCCTGCGCGCCGAAGGACTCGCGGCCAAAACCGATAGCGGCCAGTGGCTACGGTCGCTCGATAGTTTGCTCGGCGATGACCAGGCGACCAACGCGCAGCGAACGGCCTGACGCCGTCTTATTGCGATGCGAACGGCTGGCATTGCGTGCCCCGAATGCACGCGACTGTTGACTTGGATCAATGGAGCTGCCGGCGCCGCACTCACGATCGCGCATCAACTTTCGCGTCAGAGGATCGGGAGAGTCATATGTCCAAGGACACCAAGGCCGCGCAGAAGCGCATCGACCAGTTCTTTTCCGGTCCCGGCGCGCGGGCGGACGACTGGCGTGATCTGGTCGAGTCCGCGAAGGTCTGGGCCCGCGGGGGCAATCGTGCGGGGTATGACGCTGCGCTCGCCGGCCTGTCGATCACTGAAGAATTCCACGGCTATCCCGGCCTGCAATTGATGGCCGCCCTGCGCGAGGCAGCCTCGAGCGGCGATGCGGCAGCGTCGTTGTCGCTCGCGACCCGGATTACGCAGGCTTTGGCCACGCGATCCTTCCGCCAGCATGCCGGTGACTGGAATGCGAAGGATGACGGCAATGGCGATGCGCCCGAGCTGGTGCCGCCGACCTTCGCGGGGCACAAGGGACGCCGGCCTTATTTCGAGACCTTGATTGTGACAGGCGTGCCGTCCAGCCAATGGCCGGCACTGGCAGCCGAATGGCGCAAGCTGCGCCGCCCCGAAGATGGCTTCATCTATGAGCCCGTGATCGTCGGCAGCCTCGAAGACGCCTTCTGCGCGACGATGCTCAATCCCAACCTCGGCGCCGCCGTCATCAACGAGGGCTTTGGGCTGCGCTCGCGGCACGATGCGCCGGTCCTCCGTTCGATGACGGCTATGGCCAACCTCAAGGACGAATCCGATGCGTCCGCGCTGCGGCTCGCCCAGATCATCAAGCGGATCAGGCCCGAGCTCGACCTCTACATGATCTCGAACCGCGACGTCGAAGAGCTCGCCGGCAACCCCGAAGCCAGCGTCGTCCGTCGCATCTTCTATTCTGTGGAAGAGCTGCTGGAGCTGCATCTGTCGATCCTCGAAGGTATCCAGGATCGCTACGACACGCCGTTCTTCGACAATCTCAAGAAATACGCGCAGCGTCCGATCGGGACGTTCCATGCGCTGCCGATTGCCCGCGGCAAGTCGATCTTCAAATCCGACTGGATCCGCGACATGGGCGAATTCTACGGCCCGAACCTGTTCCTGGCCGAGAGCAGCGCCACCACCGGCGGTCTCGACAGCATGCTGGAGCCGACCGGCAACATCAAGAAGGCGCAGGAGAAGGCAGCGAGGGCGCTCGGCGCCGATCGCGTCTTCTTCGTGACCAACGGCACCTCGACCTCCAACAAGATGGCGGTGCAGGCGCTGCTCGCGCCTGGTGACATCGCGATCGTCGATCGCAACTGTCACAAGTCGCACCACTACGGCATGGTGCTGGCGGGCGCCCAGCCGCTCTATGTCGAAGCGTTCCCGATGACGGAATATTCGATGTATGGCGCGGTGCCGCTGAAGACGATCAAGCAGGCGCTGCTCGGCGCCAAGGCCGACGGCCGGCTCGACCGCGTCAAGATGCTTGACCTGACCAACTGCACTTTCGACGGCCACATCTACAATACCCGCCGCGTGATGGAGGAATGCCTCGCCATCAAGCCCGATCTGATCTTCCTGTGGGACGAAGCCTGGTTCGGCTTTGCACGCTTCTCGCCGTTCCTGCGCCGACGAACCGGGCTCGGCGCCGCCAATGAGATCGAAGCGTGGATGCATGATCCGAGGTCGGTCGCGGCCTACGAGAAACAGCAGGCCGAGCTCGGCAAGAATCCGTCCGACGAGGTGCTGCTCAAGACCCGGCTGATTCCCGATCCGCGACAGATCCGCCTGCGCGTCTACCAGACCAACTCAACCCACAAGTCGATGTCGGCAATCCGGCAGGGGTCGATGCTGTCGGTCAAGGATGTCGAGTTCCACACCGTTGAGCAGCAGTTCAAGGAGGCCGTGTTCACGCACGCCTCCACCAGCCCGAACCAGCAACTCATCGCCAGCCTCGATATCTCGCGGCGCCAAATGGAGCTGGAGGGCTATGGCCTCGTCGCCAACGCCATCGAGATCGCGTTCGCGATCCGCCAGGCGGTCAACAACAATCCACTGATCTCGAAATACTTCCGCATCCTCGGTGCCGACGCCATGGTGCCGGCGCAATACCGCCAGAGCGGCTTCACCGACTTTCTCGCCGACGGCGTCAACTGGGCAAACACGCTCAAGAGCCTGGACGAGGACGAGTTCTGTCTCGACCCGACGCGTATGACGCTGGTGTGTGGCACGGCCGGCTACGACGGCACGCAGTTCAAGGGCATTCTCGCCAACGAGTACAACATTCAGGTCAACAAGACCTCGCGCAATTCGGTCCTCGTCCAGTCCAACATCAACAATACCCGCAGCGACGTTGCGCATCTCATCCGCGTGCTCGCCGAGATCGCGGGTGAGGTCGACCGTGGCTTGGCGCAGGGCGGCGAAAATGCGCGCAAGACGTTCGAGGCCCGGGTCAAGAGCCTGATGAAGGACGTGCCTGATCTGCCGAACTTCTCGCATTTCCACCCGAGCTTCCGTGGCGATGCCGGCGACAAGACCAATGAAGGCGATATTCGCAGCGGTTTCTATGCCGCCTATGACGTCGCAGGCTGCGAGCACATCCGCCTCAACGATCCCGAGATCGATCGGCGGCTGAAGGCCGGTCCCGAACTGGTCTCGGCCAATTTCGTGATCCCGTATCCGCCGGGCTTTCCGATCATGGTGCCGGGCCAGGTGATCACGCAGGAGACCATCGACTTCATGCGCAAGCTCGATGTGAAGGAGATCCATGGCTACGACGCCAAGGAAGGGCTGAAACTCGTGCGCGCGGAAGCCTTGGCGAAGCTCGGCCGGCCGAAGCCCGGTGCGCAACCGAAGCTCAAGGCCGCGTCATAAGTCCTGGAGGGGACCAACATGAAGCCGTTTTTCGAGTTCTTGCAGCAATATCCGTATCTGCTGCTGTTCTTCGTCGTCGGGCTCGCCGTCTATATCGGCCGGGCCAGCATCAAGGGTTATGGCCTCGGCATGGTCGCCGGCGCCATCGTGGTGGGCGCGGGCCTGTCGGTGTGGTCGTCGACCTATGGCGTGAAGCTCGAGCTGAACAATTTTGCCAAGAGCCTGTTCTATTATCTCTTCATGTACGGCGTCGGTTTGCGCGTCGGCCCGTCCTTCATCAACAGCCTCAAGGGTGACGGCCTCAAATTCTGCCTCTTGGCGGTGGTGTCGAGCGTGCTGGGCCTCGCGCTCGTCGTTCTCGGCGCGAAGATCTTCGATCTGCCGGTCGGTGCCGCCGGCGGCATGCTGGCGGGCTCGCAGACCATGTCGGCGGCGATCGGCTCGGCCGAGCAGGCTGTCACCTCAGGCGTCGTCAAGCTGCCGGAGGGCATGAAGCCCGAGCAAGCCTCCGGCATGATCGCGCTGTCCTACGGCATCACCTACATCTGGGGCACCGTCGGAATCATCCTGATCTGCAAATATCTGCCGCGCTGGTGGGGCGTCGACGCCAGGGCCGCCGCAAAGCGATACGAGCAGGAATTCGGCGTGAAGGATCTCGAAGGCGGCGGTCTCACCGGCTACCGCCAGTTCGGCCTGCGCGCCTATCGGCTGGAGAACCCGGCGCAGGTCGGGTTGAGTATCGCCAAATTCCGCACGATGAATCCGGAATACCGGATCGTCAATGTCGGGCGCAACGGCGAGCCGCAGGGCGCCGATCCCGAGTTCGTGCTGCAAAAGGGAGACATCGTCGCCCTCGGCGGTTCGACCGAGCATCTTACCGAAAAGATGGGCCTCATTGGTCCGGAGGTCGCGGATGCCAAGACGCTCGGCATCCCCATGGACCAGGCGGACATCCTCGTCATCAACAAGGACATGGTGGGGCGAACGTTCGAATCCTTCCGCGATACCGCGATTGCCGGCCAGTTGCAGGTCACCAAGGTCGAGCGCGGCGGAGTTCAGATCCCGGCCGGTCTCAAGACCAAGCTGGAGCGCATGGATATCGTCTCCGTGGTCGGTCTGAAATCCGCGGTCAACGAACTCGGCGAAATGTGGGGCCGCATTGCGCGGGCCAACACGTCGACCGACCTTCTGACCCTGGCCGTCGGCATGATCATCGGCTTCCTGATCGGCATGGTCGAATTCCCGGCCTTCGGCGCCAAGGTCGGCCTCGGCAACGCCGGTGGCCTGCTGCTGTCGGGCGTGATCGTGTCTTCGGTCGTCTCGCGGCTCCGCTTCTTCGGCAACACGCCGAATGCGGCGCGAAACGTGCTCGAGGATCTCGGCCTCGTCGTCTTCGTCGCCATCGTCGGCGTTAATGCCGGCGCGGGCCTGCTGTCGCAGCTCACGGGCGCGATCGCCTTGAAGATATTCATCGTCGGCTTCATTGCCTGCACGATCCCGCCGTTCATCGTCTGGGCGATCGGGTTCCACGTCTTCAACATCAATCCGGCCGTGCTGATGGGCGGCGTCGCCGGTGCGCGGTCGCATTCAGGCCCGTGCCGCGAGGCGGCGGTCGAAATCCAGAGCTCCGTGCCCTGGATCGGATTCCCGGTCGGCTATGCCGTCTCGGGCATCCTGCTCACCATCTTCGGCTACTTCGCAATGCTGCTGGCGCAATAAGCGGCGCAACCACAAACGTAGAAAGGATTGTCATGCGGAAATCTGCCATCGGCGCCATCCTGGCCGCCTTGCTCACAACCGTCGCCTTCAGCACGCCATCGCGTGCCGATACCGGCCAGGTCGCGGTCGTCTTCACCAAGGGCGGCTTCGTCGTCGGTGTGGGTGGCGGGGATGGGGTGCTGCTGTACAAAGGCAAGAAGTATCCCTTCACGGTGTCCGGCATGAGCGTCGGCCTCACCATCGGGGCCTCGACCACCAAATATGTCGGCCGAGCCCTGAACCTCAGGGGACCGGAGTCCATCGAAGGCTCTTATGCCGTGGGGGGAGCCGGCGGGGCAGTCGCCGCTGGCGCCGGCGCCGTTCAACTGCAGAACAGCAATGGCGTGATCCTGCAACTCAGCGGCCCGAAGGTCGGTGCGGAAGTGTCGGCCGCGGTCGGCGGCGTCACCATCCGTCTGAAATAAAGTTGATCCCGGCCCGCAGCGGGCACGTTCACGTGCGCGCTGCGCGGGCCCACCTCTCAAAGCTTTCGTATTATTGATTTAAGTCAAGCGCGAACTCAGATCGATAACCGACCTTATCGTCGGGTGCCCATCGCGGTCCTGCGGCGGCATCACCGAAGAGCGAGTGACGGCACCCCAATCAACGGAGGAGATGCCATGCTTCGTTATCTTCTGGCTGCCCTTGCGGTCCTTGTCCTGCTTGCCGTCAGCCTCGTTCCCGACAACGCTTTCGCTCGCCGGGGTGGTGGCGGCTTCCATGGCGGCGGTGCGCGGGCAGGCGGCTTTCACGGCGGAGGTTACCGCGGTGGTGCGGTTCATGCCGGCCGGGTCCATGGTGGGTATCGCGTCGCCGGACGTGCACGTCCTGCTCATCCGATAGCCGGTCGTCCCGGCCGCTATCCGGTCGCCGGCCGGCCGGGTCGTCCCGTCGCCGGCTATCCCGGATACCGTCCCCGCTACGGCTACGGCTACGGCCGCGCAGCCTATGGTGCGGCCGCGGTCGGCGCCGCAGCAGCCGGCGCCTACGGCGCTTATGGCTACTACAACAACAGCTGTTATGACAGCTACGGCAATTGGATCTGCGCGCAACGAAACCCGTATGGCTATTGAGCGAACGACGGATCAGGCCGCTCGGCGGCCTGATCCGCTCAATAGCGCTGCGCGACGAAATTCATCCCCTTCAGGCTGGCCTGGTCGTTGTAGCGTCCCTTGTCGGAGCGTTTCGGCAGCTTGATCTTGTCCTTCTTGATACGCTTATAGGGGACGGCGCCGAGAAGGTGGGCGATACAGTTCAGCCGTGCCTTTCGCTTGTCATCCGATCGGATGATGTACCAGGGAGCTTCGTTCGTGCTGGTTTTCTTCAGCATCAGGTCGCGCGCCCGCGAATAGTCGTACCATCTCGAATAGGACTCCAGGTCCATAGGGCTGAGCTTCCATTGCCGGACGGGGTCGTCGATGCGCGCATGGAAGCGACGCTCCTGCTCCTCCATGCCCACTTCGAGCCAGATCTTGATCAGGATGATGCCGCCATCGATGACATATTTCTCCATCTGCGGGCACAGCCTGAGGAAGCGCTCGTGCTCGGCGGGGGTACAGAATCCCATGACGTATTCGACGCCGGCGCGATTGTACCAGCTTCGGTCGAAGATCACGATCTCGCCGCCGGCCGGGAATCTTTCCATGTAGCGCTGGAAGAAAAGCTGCGTCTTCTCGCGATCCGACGGCGCGGGCAGGGCAACGACGCGGAACACGCGCGGGCTGACTTTTTCGGTGATGGCCTTGATCGTCCCGCCCTTGCCGGCGGCGTCCCGGCCCTCGAACAGAATGATGACCCGTAGCTTGTTCTCCCGCACGTAGTCCTGGAGGTGACAGAGCTCGACCTGAAGCTTCTCAAGCTCCTTCTCGTAGTCTTTTCGCTTCATCCGCTCCGCAGGTACGTCCCTGGCCATGCCGATTCCTTCTGTTGCGCGTCAATCGTCCCAGGAGATGGTGACGCCGATATCGCCAGGCACACCGCCGGGGAACTCGATGATCTGATAGGCGATGCGATAGCCGCGCGGCTTCAGATAATCGGTCCAGAGCTGGAAGATCTCCTTGGGGATGCCGGTCAGGGTATTCTCCCAGCCCTTTTCCATCTGGTTGATGGCGCGGCCCTTGTCGGTGCAGAGCGAGTTCGGGAAGCGATAGACCATCACTTCGGTCATCCCGTTGCGTACCGCGCGCTGGATGATGGTCGAGGCGAGCTTGATCTTCTCCTCCTCGGTCTTGCCGGAGGGCTTGCTCAAGCGCTCGATCAAAGCCCGCTTTTCGGCCTCGGCAGCGGCTGCAACGCGGACATATTCCTCGGCTTTCTCAGCCTCCTTGAGAGCGGCTTCCTTCCGAATCTGGGCAGCGTTGGGGATGAGATCGTCGAGGGCGGGCATGGCTAGCGCCTCCTGAGGGCAGTGCGATCAACGCTAGGTCGGGCAGGGGGCGTTCCCTTGATTCAAATCAAGCAAACGGACGGACTTCCGAACACACTGCCGCAAGTACTCATTCGCGGACCGAGGAGAGACGTTTGAGCGACCAGCTTCATCCGATGGCTCCGCACCATCTGCCGTTCTATCTCGCGCCGGGAAGCGGCACCGATACGCTAATGGTGGTGATGGGCATCTTCCTGATCGGCACACTGCTCTGGCTCGGCACGCTCTATTGGAAGCTGCACAGCCTGCCCGAGCGGTTGGCGCACAAGTCGCAAAAGTTGCAGTTCGAGTTCGTCGCGGTACTCGGCCTGATCTCGCTGTTCACGCACATGCACATCTTCTGGATCGCGGGCCTGTTGCTTGCGCTGATCGATCTGCCGGACTTCGGTACGCCGCTGCGCAGCATTGCCGGGTCCGTCGAGAAGATTGCAGAGGCGACGCCGGCCGGGGATGGCGAGGAGGTCCCGGCAGAGGCCGCGCCTGCGCCGGCTCTGCCGGAAAAGCCGGGGTCTGCCAAGGAGAAGGAGCACAGCCATGCTTGAGCTCATGATCTGCTCCCTCGTCACGATCCTGCCCGACTACCTCTATCGTCGCTACGCTCAGGGCAAGCGCTTTGGCAAGGAGATCACCTTCTTCTCGGTCTGGTACGAGCTGCGCTGGGGCATCACCGGCTGCCTGATGCTGACGGTGTCGCTGATCACGATGATCTTCTATTTCCACCCCGCGACGACATCGGCGACGCTCTATTTCCGCACCGTGCCGATCCTGCCCGAAGGTTCGGGCCGTGTGGCCGAGGTCAAGGTCGGCTTCAGCGCGCCGGTGAAGAAAGGCGATGTGCTGTTCACGCTGGACGCCTCGAAGCAGCAGGCCGCCTACGACACGGCGAAGCGGAAGGTCGCGGAGGTCGACGCGGCCATGCAGACGGCGCAGGCCGACGTGGCCAAGGCCGAGGCCCAGGTTGGTGAGGCAATGGCCAATTATCAGCAGGCCAAGGACGAGCTCGAGGTCAAGAGCGAGCTCCAGCGCCGCAACCCCGGCATCGTCCCGCAACGGGACATCGACAAGCTCCAGGTCCTGGTCGATCAGCGTCAGTCCGGCATCGATGCCGCGAATGCCGCGAAGCAATCGGCATCCATGCAGGTCTCGATCTTGCTGCCGGCGCAGAAGGCCAGTGCGGAAGCCGCGCTGGACCAGGCCCAGGTCGATCTCGACAAGACACAGGTGCGCGCCGGCGTCGACGGGCGCGTCGAGCAGTTCCTGGTTCGCCCGGGCGACGTCGTCAATCAGCTGATGCGCCCGGCGGGCGTTCTCGTTCCGGAAGGCGCGGGCCGCAAGGTCCTCCAGGCCGGCTTCGGCCAGATCGAGGCGCAGGTGATGAAGGAGGGCATGGTGGCGGAGGCGACCTGCATCTCCAAGCCATGGGTGATCATCCCGATGGTGATCACGACGGTGCAGGACTACATCGCTGCCGGACAGTTCCGGTCCGGCGAGCAACTCATCGATCCCCAGAACGCCGTCCGTCCCGGCACCATCCTGGTATTTCTGGAGCCGCTCTACAAAGGCGGCCTGGATGGGGTCACGCCCGGCAGCAGCTGCATCGTCAATGCCTACACCAGCAATCACGAGGAAATTTCGGCCAACGATACCCCAACCAGCCGGAAGATCGCGCTGCACGTCGTGGACGGCGTCGGCCTCGTCCACGCGCTGCTGCTGCGCATTCAGGCGCTGTTGCTGCCGATCCAGACCCTGGTGCTGAGCGGTCATTGAGCGGGTTCTGGAGGAATTGGCGCTGTCCGCGCAGGGCAATTCCCGCTAGAATTGCCCGTTGAAGCAGCCGTTGGAAGCTGCGCGAAGGGAGCTGAGCGGGCGCATGTCCATTGTTTCGGTCAGGCCGTGGCCGGCCGCAGCCGCATGGTTATGCCTGACCCTGTTGGTCGCCTTTTGCCTGCCCCCCGGGCGAGCCGGGGCCGTCGAGCGAAGCCGGGGCGGCGAGCTCAAGCGCGTGCTGGTGCTGCATTCCTTCGGCCGCGAGTTTCGGCCCTGGAGCGAGTACGCGCGTGACATCAAGGCCCGGCTCGAGCGACAATCGCCTTGGCCGCTCGACATCCAGGAGCATGCGCTGCTCACGGCGCGCTTCAACAATCCCGGTCCCGAGGCTCCGTTCGTCGACTATCTGCAGTCGCTCTACCAGGGCGCGAAGCCCGACATCGTGCTGAGCATCGGCGCGCCTGCCGCCCGGTTTGTGCAGAAATACCGCGCGCGACTATTCCCCGATACGCCGCTGATTCTTTCCGCGGTCGAGGATCGGCTGATCGATCGCGCCGATCTCCGCGACAACGACGTGGTCGTGGCAATCCGCAACGATTTCGTGGCCGCATTCGACAACATCCTTCGGCTTCTTCCGGACACCAAGTCGGTTGCGATCGTGATCGGAGCCTCGCCGCTCGAGAAATTCTGGATGGAGGAGGTGAAGCGGGAGTTGAAACCTCTCGGCGACCGGTTGGAGCTCGTCTGGTATTCGGATTTGTCATTCGAGGACATATTGAAGCGCGCATCGACCCTGCCGCCGCATACGGTGTTGTTCTGGGGGCTGATGTCGGTCGATGCGGTCGGGGTCGTCCACGAGAGCGACATTGCCCTGCGCAGCCTGCACGCAGTCGCGAATGCCCCGATCTTTTCCTACCAGGAGCCCTTCTTCGGCGACAGCACCGTCGGGGGACCGATGCATCTGGTGGCGGAAACGACTTCGAGGACCGCGAGCGCCGCGATCGGCATTCTCGGCGGAGCGGATCCCGCCAGCTTCAAGTATGAGCCCCTCGGCTTCGGTGCGCCCAAATATGATTGGCGGGAATTGCAGCGCTGGGGCATCAGCGAGAGTCGCTTGCCTCCGGGCAGCGAGATCGTGTTTCGCGAGCCGAGCGTTTGGAAGCGCTATCGCTGGCAGATGGTGTTGATCACCGCGGTATTTCTGGTGCAGGCGGGTCTGATCAGCGGCTTGCTGCACGAGGGACGCGGTCGCAGGTTCGCCGAACTGGAATCCCGCCAGCGGTTGGCAGAGCTTGCTCACGTCAATCGCTATTCCACTGTCGGCGAGCTGACGACGTCGATCGCCCACGAATTAAACCAGCCGCTTGGCTCCATCCTGACCAATGCCGAGACGGCGGAGCTGATGCTCAAGGGCAACTCGCCCGATCTCGACGAGCTCAGTCAGATCCTTGCCGATATCAGGCGGGACGACCTGCGGGCGAGCGAGGTGATCCGCAGGCTCCGCGCCGTTCTGAGAAAGACGCCGTTCGAGGTCAAGGACATCGAGCTCAACGATACCGTTCGCGAAGCGATCGGGCTTGTGGAGGCCGTCGCTCACGGACGCCGCATCGCATTGACCTACATGCCTGTCCTGGTGAATCTGCACGTCAAGGGCGATCCGGTCCAGCTTCAGCAGGTCATTCTCAACCTGATCATCAACGCGATGGACGCGGTCTCCGAGACGAACGGCGAAAAACGCGAGGTCAGCGTCTCGACCCTGCGTGCCGGCCATCACGCCGAGATCAGGATCACCGACACCGGAGCCGGAATAGCCGCGTCCGATCTTGCAAATGTGTTCGATCCGTTCTTCACGACCAAGCCGGAAGGCATGGGTATGGGGCTCGCGATCGCCAAAACCATCGTCGAGGCTCATCACGGCATGATCAGCGCGTCAAACCAGTCGGCGGGGGGCGCGCTGTTCACGATCCAGCTTCCGATCGCGCGCTGACGGGACGGTATCTTGATCTTGATCAAGCCCGCAGGGCTCCGCGGCGCTTTCTCTATCCCGGTCGCATAGTCGGGATAGGCGGGCGTGAGGAGCATGAGACGCCGTGACTTCATGTCGCTGGTCGGTGCAGCGGCCGCGTTTCCGGTCCTGGCGAAAGCCCAGGACCGGATGCCCTCGGTCGGGGTGCTGACTGGAAATGTGATCGGCGATCCCGGCGCACAGATGCGGATCGCTGCCTTTCAGCAGGGTCTCACCGATCGCGGCTGGACCGCCAATCAGAACTATCGTCTGGAGGTGCGCTGGCCGGGCCCCAATCCCGCGCGGCAAACATTGGAGGCACTCGAGCTCGTCGCCGCGGCGCCGGACGTGCTGCTCGCGACCAGCACAGGAACGGCGCGGGCGCTGAGCGCAGCGACGCAGCGAATTCCGATCGTTTTCGTTGGGCTCTCCGATCCCGTCGGCACCGGTCTGATCGCCAATCTGGCGCGGCCGACCGGCAATCTCACCGGCTTTTCGCTGTATGAGCACTCGATGAGCGGCAAGTGGCTGGGGCTGCTGAAGGACATGGCGCCTGGGATCAGCCAGGCGGCGCTGCTGTTCAATCCGGAATCGTCACCCTACGCGTCGTCTTATCTGCGGGCGGCGCATCAGATGGAAAGTCGTTTGGGACTCAAGGTGATCGGCGCCAGCGTTCGCAGCGGCGCCGAGATCGCGGATCTGATCGAGACCACCTCGCGCGCCGGCGGCGGTCTGGTCGTGCTGCCGGATGGCGGCTTCTTCGGAACCCAGAGCGCGATGACGATTGCGCTGCTGGCCCAGCATCGCGTGCCCGCGATCTTCGCCGTCCGCTTCTACGCGGTGAATGGCGGGCTGATGTCCTATGGTGCAGATCTCACCCAGCAATTTCGTGATGGCGCCGGTTATGTCGACCGCCTTCTGCGCGGTGCCGGGATCGGCAGCCTCCCGGTGCAATTCGCCACCAGGTTCGAACTCGTCATCAACATGAAAGCGGCCAACGCCCTCGGCCTGACGGTGCCGGGCCGGCTCCTGATGGATGCTGAACTGATCGAATGACGCTTCGCTCTCGCGCAGCAGTAGCACGATCGCGTTTCGTTGATCTCGATCAACGAACGCCGGCGTGTCGGCTCGATCTTCCGACGCGGGAAGTGTGAAGGAGGATGCGATGTTTCGCTGCGGCAAGATCCTGGTGGCGCTTGCGTTCACAATGGCGACCTGGTCCGCCGCAATGGCGCAGACCGAGACGCCACCCGCGAATCCCGCTCCGCAGGCACAACCGGCAGCGTCGACGGCACCGGCGGCCGAGCTGCTGAAGCCGGAGCAGCTCGAAGCCTTGGTCGCGCCGATCGCGCTCTATCCCGACGAATTGCTGGCCAACGTGCTGGCCGCTTCGACCTATCCGCTGGAGGTGGTGCAGGCCGACCGCTGGCTGAAGGAGCGCAAGACGCTGAAGGGCGATGCGCTCAGGACGGAAGTCGAGAAGCAGAGCTGGGACGACAGCGTCAAGGCGCTCGCCAGTACCGCTGATGTCCTGGCCATGATGAGCGACCAGCTCGATTGGACCAAGAAGCTCGGCGACGCCTTCCTCGCTCAGCAGCCCGACGTGATGGATGCGATCCAGCGGCTGCGCAACAAGGCCTATGACAACAAGAAGCTTGTCACCACCAAGCAGCAGAAGGTCAGTGTCCAGTCTCAGGAGGGCAAGCAGGTCGTCGTGATTCAGCAGGCTGATCCCTCGGTAATGTACGTGCCTTACTACGATCCGGCGACCGTCTACGGCAGCTGGCCCTATGCGGAGTATCCGCCCTATTATTGGGGTTATCCATCCTATGTCGGCGCCGGCATGGTTGCCGCCGGCATCGCTTTCGGCACGGCATGGGCGATCGGGCGCTGGGCCAATTACTGGGGCGGCGGCTGCAACTGGGGCAATCGCAACGTCTACGTCAATCATCGCACCACCAACATCGGCAACGGTTGGCAGCACAACCCCGCGCATCGGGGCGGCGTACGCTACGCCAACAACAACGTGCAGCAGCGCTTCGGCAACAACAACATCAGGGCCGGTGCGGCGGACCGGATGGATTTCCGTGGCCGCGATGGCAACCAGGTGCTGCATCCGAGCCAGGGCGCTGGCGCAGGAGATCGTGCAGGAGATCGTGCAGGGGATCGCGCAGGAGATCGTGACGGCCCCGGTGATCGCGGCGGTGCTGGCAATCGTGGCGATCGTCCGGGGGCTGGCGATCGGCCGAGCGCTGGGACGCGTGATCGGCCTGGTGCTGGTGATCGTGCCGGAGCCGGTAGTCGTGCGAAGGGCGGTGGTGATCGGGCCAAGGGTGGCGGCGATCGTGCCAAGCCTGCGACCAAGCCTGCGACCAAGGCTGCGAACCGTGCCGGCGGCGGTGCGGCCAATCGCGGCGACGGTAATCGCGGCGGTGCCATGAACGTCTCTTCGGGCCGCTCGGCAGCCGCCGCGTCCGCCCGCGGTCGCGCCAGCATGGCGAGCATGCCGCGCGGTGGCGGCGGACCGGGCATGGCCGGGCGCGGCGGCGGGGGCGGAATGGCGATGCGTGGCGGCGGAGGCGGTTTTGGGGGAGGCGGCCGCGGCGGCGGCGGTGGCCGGCGCTCCGATATCGCGCTGAAGCACGATATCGTTCTGCTCGGCCGTCTTTCCAACGGCCTCGGCTATTACCGCTTCAGCTACATCGGCAGCGAGAAGGCCTATGTCGGCGTGATGGCGCAAGAGGTCGAGCGGGTGATGCCCCACGCCGTAACCCGCGGCAGCGATGGCTATTTGCGCGTCTATTACGACAAGCTCGGACTGACATTCCGCAGCTACCGCGACTGGCTCGCCGGCGGCGCGAAGATTCCTGCGGAGGTGAAGCCATGACCGGGTTGAAATCGTTCTGCCGCGCAGTGTTGCCGGGCTTCCTGGTGTTGGCGGTGCTTGGCTCTGCATCGCAGGCGCAGGAATCCTACAAGACACCGGAAGACGCCGCGGCTGCGCTGGCGGCCGCGGTCAAGAGCGGTCCGAAGGACATTTTGAAGGTGCTCGGCAGGAATGCGCAGGATATCGTCTCCTCGGGTGACGAGGTTGCCGACGTCGATATCCGTCAGCGCTTCGCATCGATGTACGACGCCAAGCACGGCATCAAGGCGGAAGGCAACAAGACCGCGACCTTGATGCTGGGGCCGGATGATTTCCCGTTCCCGATTCCGCTGGTCAACACCAAGGCCGGCTGGGAGTTCGACATCGGCGAGGGACGCATCGAGGTGCTGCGCCGGCGCATCGGCCGCAACGAGCTCGATGCGATCCAGACCGCGCTCGCTTTCGTCGACGCCCAGAACGAATACGCCGACAAGGACCGCGGCGAGGGCGTCGGCGTCTATGCCCAGCGCATCCTCTCCTCGCCCGGCAAGAAGGACGGCCTGTTCTGGCGCGACGACAGCGACCCGAGCCCGCTGGGGGCGCTGGCAGCCGAGGCTGCGAACGAGGGTTATCGCGCGGGCGATGTCGGACCTGTGCCCTATCACGGTTACTACTTCCACATCCTCAAGGGGCAGGGCCGGGATGCGCGCGGCGGTGCGCTCAACTATGTCGTCAACGGCAAGATGATCGGTGGCTTCGGCCTGATCGCCTGGCCCGCGGAATACGGCAACTCCGGCGTCATGACGTTTCTCGTCAATCACGAGGGTATTGTCTACCAGAAGGATCTGGGCAAGCGCACCGAGTCCATCGCCGAGCGAACCACGCTGTTCGATCCCGACGAGACCTGGAAGAAGGTCGATGCAGCAAAACCCTAAACCGCGCCCGCGCCTGTTCCGCCTGAGCGCGGCTATTCTGCTGGCGCTCGGGCTGACCATTCCGGCGACGCCGTCCCTGGCGCAAGCCGCCGGCCATGTCCGCGCGAAAATCGTCAAGGCGGGCCTTCTGGTCGGCGGCGGCGCCGGCAGTGGTGTGCTGACCTATCGCGGCAAGACCTATCCGTTCAGGATCAGCGGCCTGAGCTTCGGTATCACGGTCGGCGCGACAGTCGGCCGCTTCGATGGCTGGGCGTCAGGCATTCGCGAGGTCGGCGACTTCGCCGGCACCTACAGCTCGGTTGGCGGCGGCTTTGCCGTGGTCGGGGGCGTCAACGGCGTCCATCTCCGCAATGAGAAGGGCGTGAACATCGTGCTGCAAGGCCCGAAGGCTGGCCTCGAGCTCGCCGCCAATATCAGCCAGATCACGATCGCCTTCAGATGAGGCTCACGCGGACCGCGTGTGGGCGAGATCGAGAACGAGGCGCAGCGTCGCCGGATCATGGCTTCGCGCAATTCTGAAATCGGCCTTTGCGAACACGCGGCGCATCGAGGCGTTGCCGGACAGAACTTCGGCCGTCAGCTCCCGCATCCCATGCTCCCGCGCAATATCGATGAGATGCCTCAGGAGCAGGGAACCGATGCCGCGGCCTTGCCAGGCGTCCACCACGACGAAGGCCATCTCGGCCCGACCGGGGTCCGTGACCACATATCGCCCGCCACCGACGATCGCAGGACGCCCTTGTTCCTCGACAAGGGCAGCAAGTGCGACGTGATTGCTGAAATCCAAGTCCATGAAGAACGCTCGCTCCTTCTCCGAGAAGTGCCGCTTCATGACGAAAAACCGGCTCCGGAGCGAGTCCGGCCCGGTGCGCTCGATCGCCGCCAGCATGTCGGCCTCGTCGTTCGGGCGCAGCGCGCGGATCTCGATCGGTGTACCGTCCCTCAGCGCCGCCCGCGCGCGGTAATTTGCGATGTCTGACATGCCGATGTCGCTCCGGCGGCATTCGGCTCGCCAAGCAAGCCGTGCCTCGTGCCTGTGCAGGATGAGAGCCTTTTGCGCGGGCAGATCACCTTGACCTAGATCAACGCTCGTCCTCGCCCGGCATCATCAATTGTCGAACGCGACGGAGAGGTCGAAACATGTCCATGGACAAGGCACAAATTCCGAGCGGACCAATGTCGGGGCTGGTTGCTTCGGCGGTCGAATACATGGTCGATGCGGGGCAACGCAGTGTCCTGTTCCTGGACATCATGCGTCGCCGCGGCGACCAGTACCGGGAACACATCGCGCAGACCGCGCCGCATGTTCTGCAATATGCCGCAGAATTGATCATGGATGGCCGCAAGCTCGATGAACCCGTCAACTACGCGCTGGTGCGCATCTTTCCGCCTGAGAATGTCGAGATCGACAGGGATCGGCGGCCATTCGTCGTGATCGACCCACGCGCGGGCCACGGCCCCGGCATCGGCGGCTTCAAGGCCGACAGCGAGATCGGCGTCGCCATGAAGGCGGGGCACCCCTGCTATTTCATCGGCTTCCTGCCGGATCCGATGCCAGGACAGACCATCGAGCGCATTGCGCGCGCCGAAGCCATCTTCATCGAAGAGGTCATCAGCCGTCATCCGAATGCGGACGGCAAGCCCTGCGTCATCGGCAATTGCCAGGCCGGATGGGCCGTCATGATTCTGGCCTCGCTGCGCCCCGAGCTGTTCGGACCGCTGATCATCGCCGGCGCGCCGCTGGCCTATTGGGCCGGCGTGCGCGGCAAATATCCGATGCGCTATTCGGGCGGGTTGTTGGGCGGAAGCTGGCTGACGGCTCTGACATCCGATCTTGGCGCCGGCAAGTTCGATGGCGCCTGGCTGGTGCAGAACTTCGAAAACCAGAACCCGTCGAACACGCTGTGGACGAAGCAGTACAACGTCTATTCCAGGGTCGACACCGAGGCGGACCGCTACCTCGAATTCGAGCGCTGGTGGGGCGGCCACGTCAACCTCAACGCCGAGGAGATCCAGTTCATCGTCGACGAGCTGTTCGTCGGCAACAATCTCGCCGCGGGCAACATCGAGATGTCCGACGGCCGCAAGGTCGACCTTCGCAACATCAGGTCGCCGATCGTGGTGTTCTGCTCCGAGGGCGACAACATCACGCCGCCGCAGCAGGCGCTGGACTGGATCCTGGATTGCTACGCCGACGTCGATGAGATCAGGGCCTACGGGCAAACGATCGTATATACCGTCCACGAAACCGTCGGCCACCTCGGCATCTTCGTGTCCAGTGGCGTCGCCAAGAAGGAACATGCCGAATTCTCCGAGAATATCGATCTGATCGACGTGCTGCCGCCTGGGCTCTATGAAGCCACGTTTGACGCCAAGGCCGCCGATACGACAAATGCCGATCTCGCCATGGGAAATTGGGTGATGCGCTGCGAGGCGCGGACGCTCGATGACATCCGCGCCATGGGCGGCAACTCGCCCGAGGACGAGCGCCGCTTCGCCACCGCCAAACGCGTTTCGGAGATCAATCTCAAGGCCTATCAGAAATTCCTCCAGCCCTGGATCAAGGGCATGGTGACGCCGCAAATGGCCGAGTGGGCTCACAAGATGCATCCGCTGCGGCTGCAATACGAGCTGTTCAGCAGCAAAAATCCCTATATGGCGACGGTGAAATCATTGGCCGAGAAGGCCGAGGAGAAGCGCAAGCCAATCTCGAAGGATAATCCGTTCCTTGCCTTCCAAGAACAGATGTCGAAGCAGATCGTGCATGCTCTGGACAGTTGGCGAGATCAGCAGGAAGCTCTGAGCGAGGCGATGTTCCTCAGCATCTATGGGTCGCCGGCGCTGCAAGCCGCGGTCGGAATTGATCCCGGCTCCGCACCTTCCGCACGGAGGGAGATGTCGGCGGAGCATCGCGCGATGCTCGAGAAGCGCGTTGCTGAACTCAAATCGCGGATCGGCGAAGGCGGCCTTCGCGAGGCAGCGCTGCGCGCCTTGCTCTATGTCGGGTCGGCGCGCGGGATGGTCGACGAACGAAGCATCGAAGCCCTGCGGCAGATCCGGAGGGACCAGGACGGGGCGCGCATGACCCTGCCCGAATTCAAGATGCTGGTGCGGGAGCAGTTCTTCATGCTGCTGCTCGATCGGGACGCCGCGCTGGCCGCCATCCCCAAGATGCTGCCTGACGACGTCAATTCTCGTTGCCGCACCTTCGAGGCGATCGAGCGGGTGCTGTCGGCCAGCGAGGACGTCACAGGTGAGCGCGCGAGGCGGCTGGGGCAGGTTGCCGGCCTGTTCGGCATCGACACGTCGGAGGGTTCCGAAAGAGGGTCGAACGTTGCCCCTTTCGATCCCAGGGCGAAGGCATCCTAACGCGGGTTGCAAGGACCGGGAGCAACATGATGTCACCAGATGCGGCGGCTACGCACTCTCCCAGCAAGTACGATCGCCTGATCGCCGCGGCCAGGGCGATCCCGCCCGCGCCCACCGTCGTCGTGCATCCCTGCGACGAGACGTCGTTGCGGGGCGCCCTGGACAGCGCGGCTGCGGGCATCATTCGGCCCGTGCTGGTCGGACCGGAGCGGAAGATCAGGGATACCGCCGCCAAGTTCGGTCTGGACATCTCCCGCTGCGAGATCGTCGATGCCGCGCACAGCGACGATGCCGCAGCGAAGGGCGTCGAATTGATCCACTCCGCGAGAGGTGAACTTCTGATGAAGGGCAGCCTGCACACCGACGAGTTGATGCGGGCCGTGACCGCCAAGGTCGGCGGGCTGCGGACCGATCGGCGCATCAGCCATGTCTTCGTCATGGACGTGCCGGCCTATGCCGAGACCATCTTCGTCACCGACGCCGCGATCAACATCTTCCCCGACCTCGATGCCAAGCGCGACATCATCCAGAACGCGATCGATCTCTACAACCAGGCCGGGTTCGGCCAGTCGCCCCGGGTCGCCATCCTGTCCGCCGTGGAGACGGTCACATCGAAGATTCCGTCGACGATCGAGGCTGCGGCTCTTTGCAAGATGGCGGACCGCGGGCAGATCACCGGTGGCGTGCTTGACGGGCCGCTGGCGTTCGACAATGCGATCGATGTCGAATCGGCGCGCATCAAAGGTATCGAGTCCGAGGTCGCCGGCCGCGCGCAGATCCTGGTCGTGCCTGATCTGGAAGCGGGCAACATGCTCGCCAAGAATCTCGCTTATTTCGCCAAGGCCGACGGCGCCGGCATAGTGCTCGGCGCGCGGGTGCCGGTCGTCCTGACCTCGCGCGCGGACAGCGCGAGGGCGCGAATGGCATCCTGCGCCGTCGCCGCGCTTTATGCCAACGCCCGGCGCCAGAGTGCGCCGACCATTGCGGCGTGATTGCCATGGACAGCATCCTGGTCGTCAACGCCGGCTCCTCGAGCGTCAAGTTCCAGGTCTTCGCAGTCGACGATGAAGGCAGGCTTCGCCGGTTGATCAAGGGACAGGTGGACGGCATCGGCAGTCGTCCGCGCCTGCGGGCGAATGGAGCTGGCGGCGATCCCATGGCCGATCGCGCCTATCCGATCGAGGCGATCGGGGACGTTCCGGCGGCGATGGCGATCGCCGGCGAGTGGCTGCGCAATGAAGTCCGCATCCAACCCTTGGCGGTCGGGCACCGAGTCGTCCATGGCGGGCCGGAATTCGAGAGGCCGGTTCTGATCGATCATGGCGTGGTGGCACGGTTGGAGCGCTTCGTGGCTCTGGCGCCGCTGCATCAACCCCACAATCTGGCGCCGATCCGTTCGATTCTCGCCAATTTCCCTACAGTGCCCCAGGTCGCCTGTTTCGACACCGCGTTTCACCGCACCCATGGTCCGCTGGCCGATCATTACGCGATCCCGCACCAGCTCCACGCCGAAGGCGTGCGCCGCTACGGGTTTCACGGCCTGTCCTATGAGTACATCTCCCGTACCTTGCCGCAGATCGCGCCCGATATCGCAAAACGCCGGGTGATCGTCGCCCATCTGGGCAGCGGTGCGTCGATGTGCGGCATGAAGGGCGGACAGAGCGTCGAGAGCACCATGGGATTCACCGCGCTCGACGGACTGCCGATGGGCACCCGCCCCGGTCAGCTCGATCCGGGAGTCGTGCTGTACCTGATCTCGGAGAAGGGGATGACGCCATCGAAGGTGCAAGATTTCCTTTACCGCGACTGCGGCCTGAAAGGTCTCTCCGGCGTCAGCAACGACATGCGCGAGCTGCAGGCGAGCGGCGATCCGCAAGCAAAGCTGGCGGTGGACTATTTCGTCTATCGCATCGGTCTCAGCGCCGGCATGCTGGCCGCGGCGCTGCAGGGCATCGATGCCTTCGTCTTCACCGCCGGCATCGGCGAGAATTCCAGCGGCATTCGCGCGCGCGTGGCGGAGCAACTCGGCTGGCTCGGCGTGGCACTCGACGCAGCCGAAAACGCGCGCCATTCGCGCCTGATATCGGCGAAGGCCAGTCGCGTGCCCGTCTATGTCGTACCGACGGACGAGGAATTGATGATCGCACAGCATACGCTGTCGCTGCTGATGAACGGCCAATCGCCCGGCCCCAGACATGAGAGGGTGTCATGATCCCAGTATTTCCGGACAGCAAGGTTGCTCTGAAGGGGAAGAAGGGCCTCGTCGTCGGCATCGCCAACGACCAGTCGATCGCCTGGGGGTGCGCCAGGGCGTTTCGCGCGCTCGGCGCCGATCTCGCCGTCACCTATCTGAACGAGCGTGCCAAGAAGCACGTCGAGCCGCTGGCCCAGGCGCTCGAAGCGCCGATCTTCGTGCCGCTGGACGTCATGGTCGAGGGGCAGACCGAAGCGGTGTTCGAACGCATCAAGTCGGAGTGGGGGCAGCTCGATTTCCTGCTTCATTCCATCGCCTTCTCACCCAAGGAGGCGCTGCACGGCCGCGTCGTCGACGTCGGCCGCGACGGCTTCCTGAAAACCATGGACGTCTCCTGCTGGTCGTTCCTGCGGATGGCACATCTCGCCGAGCCGCTGATGAAGAACGGCGGCACGATGTTCACCATGACCTATTACGGCAGCCAGATGGTGGTGGAGAACTACAACATCATGGGCGTGGCCAAGGCGGCGCTCGAGGCGTCCGTTCGCTATGCGGCTGCAGAGCTCGGGCCGAAAGGCATTCGCGTGCACGCGATCTCGCCGGGACCGCTTGCGACCCGCGCGGCCTCAGGCATTCCCGAGTTTGACGAGCTCATGGACAAGGCACAGTCCAAGGCGCCCACGCGCAGCCTCGTCAGCATCGACGATGTCGGCAATGCCACCGCGTTCCTGGCGCTCGACGGCGCGAAGCTGATCACCGGCGGTGTTCTCTATATCGATGGTGGCTATCACATCATCGATTGATGGTGGATCGGAGCGCTGTCGCGCCGGGCCGGGTGGCCTCGGCACGTGGGTTGATGATGGCATATTGCCGGTGTTTTGCCCGACGGGGCAATGCATTTTTTCGTAAAAGCAGAAGATGCGGTGCGGTGGACCCCATGGCTACTGTGCATGGGGTTGTTTTCGAGTTTCTTCTTTCAGCGGTAGTGCAGGGCGATCAGCTCGGCGACGCAGGCGGGCTTCCTGCCGCCCTCGATCTCGATCACGAGGTGGTAATTGACACGCAATCCGTCGGGCGGCACGTCCTCGGCTTCGGCGACCGTGACGCGGCCGCGCAGCCTTGAACCAGCCGGCACCGGCGCCAGATACCTGATCCGGTCCGCGCCGTAGTTGAGCGTGTTGCGCAGGCCCTTCAGGCCGATGACCGAGCGGATGAACAGCGGGGCCAAGGCGAGCGAGAGAAGGCCATGAGCGATGGTCTTGCCGCCGGGCATTTCCTTGCTCGCGCGCTCCTGGTCGACATGGATCCATTGCTCGTCACAGGTCGCCTCGGCGAACTGGTTGATGCGCGCCTGCGTGATCTCGATCCAGTCGCTGGCACCGATCTCGGTGCCGACAGCGGATTTGATCTCGTCGAAGTCGCTGAATATCCGCATGGGTTCACCTGCTCAGAGTCTCATTTCCGGAACATTGTCGGGAATGGCGAGCTCAGCCTCGGTCAGCGCCAAGACTTCGCCGACGCTGATGCCGGGCGCGGTTTCCAGGAGTGTCGCCTTGCCCCCGGGGAAGCCAATCACGGCCATGTCGGTCACGACGAGGTTGACGGGGCGTGCCGAAGTCAGCGGCAGCGTGCATTTCGCCACGATCTTCGACTTGCCCTTTGCCGCGTGCTGCATGGCCACGATGACGCGCTTGGCGCCGCTCACGAGATCCATGGCGCCGCCCATGCCCGGCACCATCTTGCCGGGGATCATCCAGTTGGCGAGATGACCATGTGCGTCGACCTGGAGGCCGCCGAGCACGGTGACGTCGACGTGACCGCCGCGGATCAGCCCAAACGACATCGCGCTGTCGAAGGTCGAGGCGCCCGGCAGCGCGCTGATCGGGCGCCCGCCGGCGTCGGTGAGGGTCGGATGGGCCATCCCCTGCTCGGGAATCGGCCCGGTGCCGATCAGGCCGTTCTCCGACTGGAAGAAGACTTTCAGATCGGACGGCACGTAGTTCGCGACCAGGGTCGGAATGCCGATGCCGAGATTGACGAGATTGCCGCTCCTCAACTCCTTGGCGACGCGCCGGGCGATGATGATCTGGGGATCCATGATGTCACCCGTTGGTGATGAGGTAGTCGACCAGCGGTGCGGGAGTGACGACGTGATCGGGCGCGATCACGCCGACGGGGACGATATGCTCCGCGGTCACGATGACGGTGTCCGCCGCCATCGCCATGATCGGATTGAAATTGCGCGAGGTGAGCGCGTAGGCGAGGTTGCCGAGATAATCGGCAAGGAAGGCGTGCACCAGCGCAAACTGCGCGCGTAGTGCCGTTTCCAGCAGGAATGCCCGGCCATCGACCTCGATCTGACGCTTGCCTTCGGCAACGAGGGTCCCGACGCCCGTCGGCGTCAGCACGCCGCCCAGGCCGCATCCCCCGGCGCGGATGCGTTCGACGAAGGTGCCTTGCGGGACTAGGTCGACGGCGATCTGGTTCGCCAGCATCTGCTGTTGCGCCTTCGGATTGAGGCCGATATGCGTTGCGGTCAGCTTCGACACCAGCGCCTGATCGAACAGCTTGCCGACGCCCCTGCCGGGCGTCGCGGCGTCGTTTGAGATCAGCGTCAGGCCTGCCTTGTGCTGGCGCGCGACCTCGTCGAGCAGGCGCTCCGGCGTCCCCACGCCCATGAAGCCGCCGACCATGATGCTGGCGCCCGCCGGGATCATTGCAACGGCTTCTTCGACGGAAACGGCCTTCATGGTTGAAACTCCCGGTCGGATATGGCAGGGCAGTAGCGGATGTTTGCCCACCTTCACCGCGGTCCTTTGATTTGCATCAAGGCTGACCGCCATTTGAATCATCGACGGCGATCCCGATGCTTCGGAGCATGTCGTGCCAAAGCTTGCGCACCTCACGGTGGCGGCGTTCCAATGCGGAATTGATGGCGTCGCGATGGGGCTGCAGGGTTGAGCTCTTCAGGATCATGATCTGGGTCTGGAGCATGCGGCCGCTCTCGAACTCGATCCGGCGCAGCGCCATCACGAACGGATCGGCCGCATTTGCGGCCGTCGGCAACAGTGCAGCCGGCCGGATCGCGGCGTGGACGGCATGCGCAAGCGTCGCGAGCCCTGCCGCCATGGCGAGGGGCCAATCGGGTATGTCGTGCACCGGTGCCGGGTACCAGGCGCTTTCCCAGCCGACGGCCATGTAACCCAGGCCGGGGTCAGGCGCCCAACTCGTGGCGCGGATCAGCAGGGAGACGATTTCAGTTTCGCGGAAGAGCTGCGCATTCAATTCGGTTTGCCAGCCGGACTCAAGCGTTGCGGGCAAGGTCAATGCGGACTGCCGCGCCAGCGCGCCATGCGCCGAGATCAGGAACGCTGCGATCCGCGTCTGCTGGTGCGGTGGAATGCGGCCGTCTGATGCGAGAGGATCGAGGAAGCCGCTCATGGCAGCGCTCGCTTGACCGGAATGGCGCGCAGATGATCGTAACCGGCGGGGAAAGGCGTAAGCTCGCCGCCAGGTTCCTCCGGCGCCACCCAGACGGCTTGATTGCCTTGCCAGCGGCCGGCCAGCACGTCCTCGGCAAAGCGTGCAAGCAGATCGGCCGTCAACGCGCCTTTCTCCAGCGTGAAGGCGTGGTAGGCCTTTGGAATGATCACCATCGAGCTGTTGGGAATCTCGATGCGCAATGTTTCGTGCACACTGCGCGGCGTCAGAAAATCGAACTCGCCGTTGAGGATCATGGTCGGAACAGCGATCGCCGACAGACGCGGCGTCAGCGGCTGGAAATCGAGAAACGATTCCATCAAGTTCTGAAGTGCGTAGACGTCGTTCACCAGCCAGCCCTGGCGCTTGACGCTGTCGAGCTTGTCCAACAGCGGCTCCAGCCATTGGTCTGACAGATTCATCGGCAGCAGCAGGTCCTGGAGATAACTCGTGCCGCCGAGGATCAGTCCGGTGCGCAGGGCGTTGCCAAGCAGCAAAAGCTGGGGTGACAGCTCCGCAAAGCAACTCATCGGCACGAGCCCGGAGAGCCGCCCGCCATGATCGATGGCGTATCGCAGCGCGATCAGGCCGCCGAAACTGACTCCACTCAGGAAGATGGGACCGTCCCCAAGCTCGTCGATCAGAAGGCGCAATGCACTGACCTGGTCGTCCTGGCTAATGTAGAGCGTCGGCTTGTCCGAGGCGCCCTGACCAAGCAGATCGAATGTCGCAACGCGAAAGCCTCGCGCGAAAAGCGCGGCGCGATAAGCGCCCCACAGCTCGGAATATTGCGTAAGCCCGTTCACGAGCACGTAGGCAGGCGCGCCCGTCGGCCCTTCGAGCTCATAGCGTATCCGATACGAGCCGTGGCTGAGGAAAGGCATCGCAAAAACTACCGACGATCTGATGCCTCCAATCCTCGACCTCCGCGCTGGAATTCCATTGAGTTAGATCAAAGCCCCCCGTGCCGAAGTGCCTAGCGTACGAAAAACTGTCCAGGGAGGAATCCGTCATGACCGGGACCGATATCGCGAAGCGTTGCTTCCTTGGCTTGATCGTGCTGCTGGTCGGCACCGCTCTCGCTGCCGCACAACCCTTTACCCGCCGCTCGTCGCAGGTGCAGCATGACGGCTTGAAGAAGACCTACGAAATCGCCAACTTCCGTCTTGGCGGCAAGTACGACCTGACCGATCCCTCCAAATGGGAGAATGGCGGCGAGGGAGGGGTCACGCTGGAATCCCTCGGCGCCGGCAAGCTGCGCACCGCCTATATTGCCATCGGCAACGCGCGTCGCAACGCCGCCGGCGAGATCACCAATGCCGTCGTGATCAACTCCTACTATTCCGGCGATTCCACCGACATGTACGAGCAGTGGGTGAAGGGCGCCGCGCTCTCAGGCGGCGTGCCGATCATTGGTCCGGGCCGCCCGATCGATACCGATCGCTACTATGTCATCATGGTCGACCCGCTCGGCACGTGGGGCGCAAGCAAGCCGTCCGACGGGCTCGGCGTCAAATTTCCACAATACAGCTACTACGACATGGTGCAGGCCAATTATCGCCTGCTGCGGGACGAGTTGAAGGTCGCGCGCGTCGCGCTCGTGACCGGCGTCTCCATGGGCGGCACGCAGACTTACGTCTGGGGCGTGATGCATCCGGAGTACATCAACGCCCTGATGCCGATCGGCGGAACCACGCAGTCGGATGGCGACGACCCCGTCGGCAATTGGACGTTCCAGATGATGACGGCAGCGATCCAGTCCGATCCGGTCTGGCAGGCCACCAACGGCGATTACTACAAGCTGCCCAAGGAGAAGCATCCGGTGCCGGGCGTTGCGTTCGGCTGGTCGATCCTCGGAATGACGGGTTACGACTTTGCCTTCCGTACGACCCAGAACTGGCCCGCCGTTCAGCCCGAGATCTTCTACTGGGATCCGCCGAACGAGAAGGCGGGATTGAACGTCACCAACCGCGCCAAGCTCTATGACGCAGTCGACCTCGTCTGGCGTAACCGGGTCGGCGAGACCCACAACATCAACCCCTATCTCGGCCGCATCCAGGCGCGCACGCTGGTGATGCACATTACGAACGACCTCTGGCTGAACTTTAAGCTGGCGCAGAAGGCCGTTGATCGCGTACCCGGCGCGGACCTGATCGCGCAGGAGAGCCCGGTCGCCCATTACGGCGTGTTCCCGATCATCAATCAGCGCAAGAACGATCCGAAGTTCGTTGCCTTTATGGACGACGTGGCAGCGCTCGATCGCGCCCAGAAATTCGTCGACAAGAATTATCGCACGCCCGATGTCGCCCAGAAGATCGATCCCAAGAAGTCGTTCTGGAAGGCCTATGTGACCTATCCCTATCCGGTCAAGTTCGCCGACGCCAAGGACAAGAGCGGCAATTCCTGGGAAATCGGCTACATGGACGAGTATGCCGGCACCGACAAGGACCCGAAGGTCCTCGTCATCATCCACGGCAAGGGCGCCTTCGGCGGCCACTACGGCAATATCATGCAATACGCATTGCGCAGCGGCCTGCGCGTGATCGTACCCGACCTGCCGCATTATGGGATGTCCGGGCCCGGAAATCTCGACAAGAGCCCGGCGCGCACGATGCAGGACATGCGCGAGGTGATCTACGACCTCGTCGTCAACCAGCTCGGCGTCAAGAAGGCCTACTATCTCGGTCATTCGCTGGGCGGTCAGTTCGTGGTGGGCTATGCCCTGACCTGGCCCGACGCGGTGCAGGGCCTTGCGCTGGAAGCGCCGTCGGGCCTCGAGGAATATCCCCGCGAGATCACCATCGCGAAGGACAAGAAGGCTCCTCTCTTTGCGGACGGTCTCGGCCGTGACTTCGACAAGTGGAAGCAGGTCTGGGACCAGACCGGAATCCTGGCAGCGGAGAAGGCGCGCGACGAGCAGAACATCCGCGACTTCTTCTATTTCAAGAAGCGTGACCCGGACACCGGCGCGGTGTCGGCCGCAAAGAGCGGCTATTTCTTCAGCGACAGCGAATACGCTCGCTTCCACACCGAGCAGCGCGTTGGGCTCACCAAGGGCAACCCGAAGGAGCTCGAGCAGTGGTGCAACGTGTTCATCTTCGACATCTACACCATCGGCGCAGAGCTTCAGCAGGACGACCCGAAGAACCTCTACGAAAGGGTCACTCAGATCAAGGCGCCGATCTTCCTCGCCTTCGGCGACAAGGAACCGTTCATCCCGACGCCCGCGTTCAACGGGCTGACGGACCTCGGCCGCGACGTCATCACGCCGTTCATGACGCGGATGACGAATGCCGGCAATCGGCCGATGCTCAAGATCTATCCGGAGACCGGACACTTCATCCATACCGACAACCCCGTGGAATATGCCGCCGATGTCGTGGACTTCGTGACGAAGGGAACGGTCGACACCTCGTCGCCGCTCGGCACCGACCGCATGATCAAGGGCGCGGTGGTATCGGCCTTGCCGGTGGCGCCAACGCCGCCCGGTGCGGCGCCGACGGCAGGTCTGAACAAATAGGATCCGTCCATGCCGAGAGTGCAGGCGGGCGACATCCAACTTGGCTGGAGGGAGTGGGGACGAGGCGACGTCACCGTCGTCTTCATCCACGGCAATCTCGCCAGCAAGGATTGGATCGAGCTTGCCGCGCCGATGTTTCCGACTGGACTCCGCGTGGTCGGAATTGATTGGCGTGGTTGCGGAGACAGCGACCGGCCAAAGCCGGCTTCGGACCATTCCAACTACACGATGCAGCAGCACGCTGAAGACATGCTGGCCGCCCTCGATGCGCTCGGAATCAGATTCTGCCACCTTGCGACCCATTCGACCGGAGGTATCATCGCCGCGCGCATGCTGTTGAAGCAGCCGCAGCGGTTCGGCCGCGTCTTTGCGCTGGATCCGGTGACCCCGCTCGGCATTGCCTTCAATGCCGAACAGATCGGGCTGTTCAGGGCGATGATGGCGAGCAAGGAGCTGACGCGGTCCGTGATGGCCACCGCCGCCTCTTCGCTGTTTGTCCCGGAGACCATGGGGTCAGGCAAGATCCCACGCTTTCGCGAGGGTCTCGGCGAGATCCAGGCTCTATTCGACCGGATCATCGAGCAGACCTTCGGCGTGTCGGAGGGGATCTGGATCGGAACGCCGGTCAACCTGACGCGCGAGAGCGAGAGCCGCGAGCTTGAGGGGCGCATGTCGGAGATCCGGCATCCGCACCTCGTTTTGTGGGGCGAGTCGGACGGTTGGATTGCACTCGCGGATCTGCGCGCCATGGCCGATGCGATGCCGGATTGTCGGCTGGTGATCGTGCCCCGCATCGGTCATTCGATGAACCTTGAGCGGCCGGCGCTCTATGCCGGCTATTTCGGAGCCTGGTTCGGAGGACTCACCGCGTAGCAGTCGACTTTGAAGAAGCTATTTCATAGTCGACTTGCGAGATGAGTATAAGCGCACTGATGCCGTCTCAGCGTCGCTGCGACACCAAGCGCATCCCATGATTTTGTCGCGTACTCAGGTCGAGATCGCCTTGGCCGATCCGACGCTGTCTCGTAGAACGAACTTCTGAATCTTTCCGGTGGACGTCTTCGGCAGCTCTCCGAATACGACGGCCTTCGGCGACTTGAACCCCGGCAGGTGCTCGCGACAGTAGCCGAGCATGTCGGCTTCGGTGGCGGTCGCGTTCGACTTCAACTCGACGAAGGCCCAAGGTACCTCGCCCCACTTTGGATCCGGCTTGGCGACCACGGCAGCGAACAGCACCGCCGGATGCTTGTAGAGCACGTCCTCGATCTCGACCGAGGAGATGTTCTCACCGCCGGAGATAATGATGTCCTTGGAGCGGTCCTTGATGATGACATAGCCGTCTTTGTCGACCACGCCGAGGTCGCCAGTATGGAACCAGCCGCCGGCGAAGGCATCGCGGGTGGCGTCGGCGTTCTTGAGGTAGCCCTTCATTACAATGTTGCCGCGGAACATAACTTCGCCGGTGGTCTCGCCGTCACGCGGCACCGGCTGCATGGTGTCGGGATCGATGACGGTGACAGCTTCCTGCAGCGGGTAGGGCACGCCCTGGCGGCGGGTGAGCTGCGCGCGGTCATCGGTTGAAAGGTCGTCCCAGCCAGGCTGGGCCGCGCAGAACGCCGCTGGGCCATAAACCTCGGTCAGGCCATACACATGAGTGAGTTTGATGCCGATGCTCTCGGCGCCGGCGAGCACGGCGACCGGCGGGGCCGCGCCGGCGATCAAGCCGTGGACGAATTTGGCGGCGTTGCCACGAGGTGCCCCCGGCGCATTGATGAGCGTGTTGTAGACGATCGGAGCACCGCTCATGTGGGTGACGCCATGTCGGGCAATCAGTTCGAAGATCTTGGCGGGGTCGACCTTGCGGAGGCAGACGTTGATGCCCGCGGTAACCGCAATGGTCCAGGGAAAACACCAGCCGTTGCAGTGGAACATCGGCAGCGTCCACAGATAGACCGGGTGCATGCCCAGGTTGGCCGCCAACACATTGCTGACTGCGTTGAGATAGGCCCCGCGGTGGCAGGTGACGACGCCCTTGGGATCACCCGTGGTGCCAGATGTGTAGCTGAGCGCGATCGCATCCCATTCGTCTTCGGGATAGCGGGGCAGGAACTGCGCATCGCCCTGGATGATTGCCGCTTCATATTCGACCTCGCCGATCCTTTTCCTGCCCTCGATTGTCGCATCGTCGACGTCGAAGATAAACGGCTTCTGTCCGGTCAGCAGTGTGGTTGCCTCCGTGACCAGGTCAGAGAATTCCGGGTCGACGAAGACGACCTTTGCGCTGCCATGGTCCAGCTGAAACGCGATCGAGGCAGCATCGAGCCGCAGGTTTAGTGTGTTCAGCACCGCTCCCACCATCGGTACGGCAAAGTGGGCTCATGCATGGCGGGCACGTTGGGCAGCATGGCTGCGACGGTGTCGCCGCCACCGACGCCGAGCGCGGTGAGATAGGCGGCCAGACGCCGACACCGATCGTAAGTCTCGGCCCATGTGAATCTGCGGTCCTCATAGATGGTGCTCGTGAGGTGCGGATACACGGTGGCCGTGCGCGTGAGGAAACTCAGCGGCGTCAGCGGTTGGAAATTGGCCGGGTTCTTGTCCAGGCCAGTGTTGTAGGGGCCAAGCATGTCTCCTCCTGTTGCACGAACATCGGGCCGGCATTCCAAACGGTCTCGTCGCGAGCCAACCGCGCGCAGTCTTAGCATCGCGCCGGCACCCCCAGAATCGGTCAACTAACGTATTGCAGCACTCCGCTGCGCAACGCAGACTCAACCATCCGGCCGTTTTCGCAATTCAAACGACAGCGCTCGAAGAACTAATCGAGCGAAATCGACGGGAGGACATCTACGGGAGGAGCAAATGCGCAACAGCTCGCAATGTCTTCGGAATAGCTCAGAAAATCGCTGTGTGATCTGCAACGGAAAGTTTGGTCTCGTCCGGTACTACAGTTGGCGAACCGCCCTCTGTTCAAAGAAGTGCCTCGAGCAGTTCAAATGCCGCGAGCAGAGTGATCGAAGATGGTTGCTCCGCTGGGTTCAGGCCGCTTGACATTTGGATCCTGCGGCGAGGCACACACAAGAAAAATTCAACGTTCGCGACAACGGAGGGTGCGCGGTGATGAGCGACTCGATTGTCCATTCGTACCTTCCGGAGCTCGAAGCATAAAACGTCCAACGATCCGCAGTGTTCGGCGAACGGATCATCGAAATCGGTCAGCTGACGTATTGTCGAATGGAGATGCGCGGACGAAAGTCGGCTGTCCGTCTGCGAGTAAACCGGGCCGGACGTTCGCCTGATGAGAAACGATCCGTCGAGGTGTGATCTACGGGCGAATTTCGTCGCTGCGCTCGTCTGCACCCAGTCGCCTATGCAAGGAGGTAACCCATGGACACTGCCGCCGCTTCCTCGTCCTGCACGTGCGTCCCGGGCACGCCTAACCGGATGCCGTGAAGCATCCTCTCGACCCGCTGACGGCAGCCGAAATCGCTGCGGTGATCCGGATCGTCCGCAATGATCCACAGTACGGCGCCGAATTTCTCTTCGAGACGATCGAACTTCTCGAACCTGAGAAATCGGTCGTACGTCAGTACAAGCCCGGAAATCCCATAAAGAGGGAGGCTCGGGTCAATCTGTTCAAGGTCAGGGAGGATGGCGTCTGGCGTCTGACGGTTTCGCTTGCGCAAGGAACAGTTCTCACGTCGAAATATGTGCAAACCGCCAAGCCGATGATTCAGCTCGAACAGTTCACGGCCATCGAAGACGCCGTGCGCGCGGCTCCCGCGTTCATTGCTGCCTGCAAGAAGCGCGGCGTCGAGGACATGTCGCTTGTCTGCATCGATCCGTGGTCGGCGGGCAATTTCGACATTCCGGGCGAGGATGGCCGATATCTCGCGCACATCTTCGCCTGGCTGCGTCTGCGGGAGAACGACAATCTCTATGCGCACCCGATCGGTGGCCTGAACGCCGTGGTCGATATCAAGACCTACGAGATCATCCGCGTGGACGACCATGAGATCATCCCGATTCCCGAGGCAGAGGTGAACTACGAGGCGGAGTTCATCAAGAAGCCGCGCACGCCCTATAGACCACTCAATATCGTTCAGCCCGAGGGCGTTTCGTTCAAGCTCGATGGACATCGGCTGGAATGGGACCGGTGGTCCGTGCTTGTCGGCTTCAATTCACGCGAGGGGCTAACTCTTCATGATATCAGCTACGATGGGCGACCGGTCGCGCACCGCGCCTCGCTGGTGGAAATGGTCGTCCCATACGGCACGACGGAGAAGGGGCATTTCCGGAAGAACGTCTTCGATATCGGCGAGTACGGCATAGGCAAGCTCGCGAACTCGCTGAAGCTCGGCTGTGATTGCCTCGGTGCCATAGCCTATCTCGATGCTCATCTCGCAACGATGGAAGGCAACGTCGTCACGATAGAGAACGCGATCTGCATCCACGAGGAGGATGCCGGCCTGCTGTGGAAGCATTGGGACTTCCGCTCCAACAACGTTGAGTCACGGCGTGCCCGAAGGCTGGTCATCTCGTGCATCGCGACGGTCGCCAACTACGAATATGGGCTGTTTTGGTACTTCCATACGGACGGCTCGATCCAGTTCGAGCTCAAGGCGACTGGCATCATCAACACGGCCGCCTGCCATCCGGGCCAACCTGGCAAATACGGCAGGGAGGTCGCCCCCGGCGTCGTCGGTCACATTCACCAGCACATCTTTTGCGCGCGGCTCGACATGAATGTCGATGGTGACGACAACAGTGTCGTCGAGCTCAATACGAAGGCCGATGCCTGGGGGCCGGATAATGCCTACGGCAACGGCTTCTACGAGGAGGAGACGGTTCTCAAAACCGAGCTTGGCGGGTGCCGCCAGGTGAACCCAGCGACCCATCGGGCCTGGAAGATTATCAACCCCAATCGCAAGAACTGGGTCGGCACGCCGACAGGGTACAAGCTCGAGGCCAGTCACCCCGTGACACCATTCATCCATCCCGAGTCGCCGTCGGGCAGGCGCTCGACTTTCATCAAGAACCAGCTCTGGGTGACGGCCTTCGATCCCGAAGAGCGATATCCGGCTGGTGAACACATGAACCACTCGGATGGGACGGGAGGTGTCTCCGACTTTGTCAGGAAGAACCGGAATATCGAGAACACTGATATCGTGCTCTGGCACGTCTTCGGTCTTCACCACCAGGTCCGCCCTGAGGACTTTCCCGTTCAACCCTGCATCTTCACCGGCTTCAAGCTGATGCCCAGCGGCTTCTTCGATCGCAATCCTGGCATCGATCTCGCGCCCGAGAGGAATGCCGCGAGTTGTCGTGCGCAGGCCGCCGAGTAGGGTGCAGCCCGCCGGCAAACCCGTCGCATTCCAGCTCGTCCGACCGGCGTCGTGCGCCGGTCGTGCCTCCTCCAGCTCGATGGCCTCCGCGGTGGTCGCTTTGGCGATCTTTGCAGGCTCGGCCGCACGGGTCCTCCCCGCGTTGCTGGCCGTCACGATCCAGCAAGATCGGGGCTTGCAGCCCTCCGACGTGTTCTTGCCGATCACGCTCGGCATTGTAGTCTCCGCGTGCGCATCGCCGTTCGCGGCGTACAGCCTCGAACGCTGCGGCGTTCGAGCGCCGTTGATCGCCAGTCTGGCTCTCCTTGCGACATCGCTGGCGTGGACGACGTGCGCCGCATCGCCATGGCATCTCACTGTGGCCTGGGGCCTGGGTTTTGGTTTCAGTGGCTCTTTGAGCGCCTCCCTTCTCGGCGCGATGGCCGGCAGCCGTGGCGACGCAGTGCATTGTGGGACACGGTTCGGTTTCCTGGCGTCGATGCAGCCGCTGGGATCGGCGGCGGGGCTGCTGCTGGCATCGCGTGCGGCCAATGCGCTCGATTGGCGCTTCGTGTTCCAGGCCGCTGCCTTCGGGGTGCTCGCCACGGCGTTCGCCGTGTCCTTGTCCCGATATCCCGACGAGGAGACTTGCCGCGAGAGCCCAAGTCCAAGCGGCACGCGGCATTGCGTCCAAAGGAGAAGAACTGGCGGTTCTGGGTCCTTGCCACGATCTTCTGCATCTGCGGCGCGTCGACATCCGGGCTGATCGATGGCCAGCTCGGTATGCTCTGCATGGGCGCGGGTCTCGACCTCACATCGAGCGCGGACGTCATGGCGATTGTCGTATTTGGCGGTGCGATAGGGAGTGTGGTGAGCGGGCATATCGCGGACCGTTGTTCAGCGCGAACGCTGCTGGCGCTCTACTTTTGCGTCCGCGCGCTCCTCTTGCTCTACCTTCCGTTTACCGGCTTCAGCCTGGTCGAATTGGCCCGGTTCGGCGCGCTCTATGGTCTTGATGCGGCACTGACGTTCCCTGTGCTGGTCAGATTGATGTCCGGAAATCTGGGCACGCGTCACGTCGGCAGAGCGATGGGCTGGATGACCGTGATGCACCTGGCAGGAGGCGTTATCGCTTCGGCCGGGATCGGCGCCCTTGGCCTGGGAGCCTATGCGGTCGGATTCGTGGGCGTCGGCCTCGCCTGCCTCGTGGCCGCGGGTCTCGTGGTGCTTCTGAAGGATGGGACTGCGCAAGCCGCGCCATCCAGCTGAAATTGTCGCTGCGGATCAATGGCCGGCAAAGGTCCGAGATCGCCGCGCGGGGGACTCCGCCAGCAGCAGTCCTTCGGACACCGCAAGCGCCGCGAGTCGCGTGCGCGAGTCGCAGCCCATCTTTGCGAGGATGTGCTCGATGTGCGTGGAGACCGTGCGGGGCGACACGAAGAGCTGCTCGGCGATGTTGGGATTTGACGCGCCGCTGGTCACGAGATGCAGGATCTGTACCTCCCGGAGCGAGAGATTATACGGCCAGCGAATACATTGTTCTGTGATCAGGAGGATGTTTCCACGGCAGGTCGTGATCGCAACCTGGTGACAGCGGCCGGCCTCGTCCGGCCAGACGAAGCGTTGAGCGCTGAGCGATTTCGCCTTCTCCAGCACCAGCCGGCGAAGTTCTCCGCCCTCGCCGAGATGCGGGCCCGGACTACGGTTGGGGAGGTGAAACGCAAAACCGTTCGGCGAGACGGCGATGGCATAGGCGCCTGGCGCCAGCTCATCGGCCAGCAGCTGTGGTGTCCTCAGCTGATCACATATGTTCAGCAGAATCGGGCGGAAGCGCTCGGTCATCTCGCGGTGCTCGTCCTTGGCGTGCGCCTCCTTGGACCAGCTCATGTGGATCGCCCCGATGTACCGGCCATCGGCGACGCGCAGGCACATCGTCGAGCCTTCCCTGAAGCCATCCGGCATCAGGTATTCCTGGGCGGTGAAGGTATCCGGCAGAGAGAGATTCCAGTCGCGCTTGTAATCTCGCCAACGCAGCGAGTGCGTGTCCCTTTCGCGCGCTATGGCGTAAGCGGGGCAGGTCCCAGGGAAGCCGTCCAGCACGTAGGACATCGTTTTGTCCGTGTATCCGTCAACCGCCAGGAAACGGTGATTTCGGGATATCGGATCCATCGCGACTAGCGCGATCGCCTCGCTCCTCACGAACTCGCGTAACAGACGAGTGACCTGGGTCGCTTGATCGATGATCTGATCATTCAGGGCTGCCGGCTGTGCATCGAGCTGCACCGTAGCCGACGTCGCGTGGTCGATCGCTGCCGATTTCACTGGGAGCCTCCAGCTCGTGAAAGATCTTGCCAACGGTTCTTGATCAAATCTTCTTCTTGGCCGCTATTGATCCGTTGGACCGGCGGCACCGCGTAGTGTTTCGCGTCCTCAGCAGAGCAAGGACCGCGCCAACCAATGCGAGCTGCCACATGACGATGTGGTCATTCGCTCTGCTATCTCGATCGTCCCGATCGAACTGAGACGCCGAGCTGGAAGCTGCAATTGCATGTTAGAGGCGGTCACTCCTTTAGTCAAAACAGTGTCACACTGCACCTCATTCAAGGCCAGCAATTCTGACGCAAGATGACCTTCCGCGCTGCCGACTGATGAAAATCTGGGCGCGGCTTGCTGCGCAAGTCGTCACCCTGAGCTCGGTTCGCACCCGCAGCGTAGTTCTGGCTCACACCAGGCCCTCCAGGCCACTTCAAAATCGGTCAGCTGACGTATTGCTGAAAATCGGCAGAAGACCGAGGCTCTGACAAATGCGGTTCGGCCGAAACCACCACAGTCCGTGGGATCCGGATCGAGGCCGCACCACCCGACGGTGTTTGCGCGCATCGTCTTGCTCTAACAGAGGTCGGGCCCGGTCTCGGTCGTGATGCCGAGAACCCGCGCGCCATTGCTGGAAAGGTTGCTCGGATGGTTCTCAAACTCACCAGGCGTTCAGTGACCGCGGGCATCGGCGCAGCCATGGCCGCACCATTTGTCGGACGGTCGGCGCTTGCCGCACAACCGATCGTTCTCGGCGTTCCCTACTGTCAGACGGCTGCAGCGGGTGTCGCGGATCACCAGGACTTCCTGAACGGGACGACGCTCGCGATGGAAGAGATCAATGCCGCAGGCGGCATCCTCGGCAGGCCGCTGAAGCTGTTCACAACGGACATGAATGTTCTCTCCCCGGAATCCTCGAAGCAGGCGCTGGCCGCCTGCGTTGATGCCAAGGTCGACGCGATCTCCTTTGCTTTCACGCTCGTCCCCTTGCCGGCGATGGACGCGACGGCGAAGTACAAATGTCCCTACATCAACGGCAACGCGCAACGCGCCGGCACCGCTGCCGTCAAGGAGCAGCCGGACAAATACAGTCACATCTTCCAGTTCTGTCCCTCTGAGGTGAACTACGGATGGAGCTATGCTGTCTGGCTGGAAGACCAGGAGCAGGGGGGCGTCTGGAAGCCGAAGAACCGCAAGGTTCACATCATTCAGGAGCAGATCGGTTACTGCCAAACGATATCGCGCGCGGCCCAGGAAGCGATCAAGCGGCGCGGCAAATTCGAGGTCGCCCGCATTACGGATATCCAGTATCCCGTGCAGGACTGGGCACCGGTCATTCGCGAGATGAAGGAGGTCGATGCCGCCGCGATCATGGTGGACCATTGGGTGGCTGCTGAATACGCCGCTTTCTGCAAGCAGTTTGTGGCAAGCCCCGTGCGCGACTCGCTCGTCTACCTACAATACGGCCCCTCGCAGCCGGAGTTCCTCGAGCTTGCCGGTTCGGCGGCGAACGGCTTCGTCTGGGGCACGACCATGGGCATCTATGGTGACCAGAGGGGGCTCGCCTACAGGCAGAAGTACAAGAAGCGCTTCCCCGGCATTGCCGGGCTTGCCTATACCGGCATTGCTTACGATCAGACCTACTACCTCAAGAGGGCCTGGGAAGCAGTCGGCGATCCCCGGAAGTTCAGGGAGGTCTGCGACTGGATCCGGACCAACCCGCAGCGCGGCGTCTGCGGCTACGTCGATATGGGCAACCCATATCAGGAAGCGCTCCATTTCCCGGACAATGGAGGCGACGAATTGCAGGCGCGCAAGCTCGAGGCCGGCGTCGCGCAGCTCTATGTCCAGATCCAGGGCGGCGAGCACAAGATCGTCTATCCCGGCCCGGTCTCGGAAACGAAGCTGATCTCTGCGCCGTGGTGGAGCTGATGCTCAGACAAATCTCCCGAAACGATGCAGCTGAACGGGGCGGAAAGGCCGCCCTGTTCTCCTGCACCGGCATCGCGCTCGATCTCGGCGGTCGCGAGATCCTCCGCGACATCAGCCTGCATGTCGAGGCCGGGGAAGTGCTGGGCATCATCGGGCCGAACGGCGCGGGCAAGACCAGTCTGTTTGAAATCCTGTCCGGCCGTATGCCGCCAAAGAGCGGCTCAGTGTGGTTCAAGGGCGAAAATGTTACGGGCCTGCCGTTGTATTCCCGCTCGCGCCTGGGGATCGGCCGCACGTTCCAGACGCCGGTGGTGCCTGACGAACTGACCGTCGGCGAGACGTTCAAAGCGGCGCGTCAGGCTCACCGTCCGTTTCTCACGAGGTTCGACGCCGAATATGGCGCCGACCTCGTCGGTCTGAAGATCAGTGACGACACGCCGGCGACGCAGCTCGAGACCTTCAACCGGCGCAAATTGTTGCTGGCCTGCCTGCTGATGCGCCGGCCCTCGTTGCTGCTGCTGGACGAGCCGGCGGCCGGCCTGATCAATTCGGAGGTCGACGAGATCGATACTCTGCTGCGGATCCTCGCAAAGGAGATGAACATTGCGATCCTCATCGTCGAGCATCGCATCGAACTCCTTGGGACGATCGCCGACCGCATTCTGGTGATGGACGCCGGCGAGGTCATTTCCGAGGGCCTGATGGACAACGTCATGGCGGATCCGAAGGTTCACGCGGCCTACTTCGAGGACTTCAGCGAAGAGGCGGATACATGAATATCTCCGTGAGCAACCATTTGCCGGGAGCTCCGGCACGTCAGCCGCAGCGCGAAGTCCTGAACGTCAACGGACTGTCCGCAGGCTATGGGCCGGTTCGCGTCATCCACGATCTTGACCTCGTCGTCCAGTGTGGGGAGCGGATCGGCATCGTCGGCCTGAACGGCCACGGCAAGTCGACCCTGTTCTATGCAATCGCCGGACTTACCGGCTGGCAGCGCGGCTCGATCAAGCTGAACGGCAGGGAGGTCGGTCGCACGCGAAGCCAGGGGCCGGGGCGCTACACCCACGAAATCGTGCGCGCAGGATTGGCGCTGATTCCTCAGGGCGACGAGATCTTCCATGGCCTGACCGTCGAGGAGCATCTCGATTCCGGGGCCTACACCGCGGCGGCCTGGCGCGATCGCGCGGCGCGCAAGCTCCGCATCCTGGAGATATTTCCACCGTTGCGGAAGCTGATGAGCGTACCCGTGGGGCGCTTGTCGGGCGGGGAGCGGCGCATGGTGTCGATCGGCCGCGGCCTGATGACGGACGCGTCGCTGTTCCTCGTCGACGAGCCATCGCTCGGGCTGGCGCCAAAGATCGGCAAGAGCGTGATCAACGCTCTGATGGCCGTCAAGCTCGGGAATGCCGCGATGATCATCGCGGAGCAGAACGTCGCGCTGCTGGAAGGACGGGTCGACCGCATCATCGGCATGCATGTCGGAAAGCTCAAGGGTGAGGCCTCGGCGGCCCTCGCGTTGAACGTTTATCGAAAGGCGTAAAACGTGGATATCTGGTTCATCGTCAGCAACACCATCGTCCTTGCGTGCATTTACGGCACGCTTGCGATCGGAATTTCGATCACCTGGTCGAGCCTTGGCCTGCTCAACCTCGCCTACGGCTTCATATTCGCATTCTCGGGCTATGGCGCCTGGCTGTTTGCGCAGCATGTCTCCACATCCGGGCCCGCGGTGCTGGCGGCGGGTATCCTCGCAGGCGCGCTCGGAGGAGTGATCATCTGCGCGATCGGGTTCATACCGATCCACGACAAGCCACACTTCACCATTCGAGGTCTGATTGCGACGCTCGCGATCAATCTGATCGGCACGCAATGTCTGCTCTGGTGGTTCGGCCCGCGTTCGAAGAGTCTGCCGGATATCTTCGGCAACTGGTCGGTGTCCCTGCCGGGTGTGGTCTTCACGGCCGACAAGATCGGGAACGTGGTGACATCCGTCCTGATATTGGCGGTCGTTCTGAGGTGGATGCAGTCGAGCCGCCGTGGCCTCGAAATCCGCGCCATGATGATGAATCCGCATGCGGCATCCATCGTCGGCATCGGCGTTCGGCGAACCTCGTTCTATGTCATGGGCATCACGGGCGGGTTGGCGGGTCTCGCGGCCGTTCTTCTCTCCCAGACCTACTACATCTCGCCGTTCGGCGGACTGATGCCGATGATCAAGGGGGTCAGCATTGCGCTTTGCGGCGGGCTCGGCAGCGTGCGCGGCGCCGTCATCGCCGCCATCGTGCTCGGCCTCAACGAGGCGCTGACGAGCATATCGATCGGCGGCCGGTACGTTCTCATCACCCAGTTCGTCGTGATCATCGCCATTCTGTTGGTCCGCCCGCGCGGCATTGCCGGGCTGCTCGACAGGGCGAGGGAGGCCTGAGCAATGTCAATGGATAGCGGCATCAAGTGGCGCAATCCGCTCTTCGTGTGGGGCGGCAAGCGCGACGTCGAAGAGCTCCCGACCATTCCGTTCCGCAGCCATCAGGAGGTCTGGGAAGGAACTCGTCGATCGGCAACGAAGCTGAATGCCGTCGGCCGGCTTCGCTACTACTACAAATGGCCAGGCCACGGCGGAACGATGTGGAATCGCCTTCGCTACTGGCCGACCCGCCGCCGCGTGCTTCGCCTGCGCGGGGAGTACAACCCAAAGACCTTGCGCGCGGAGAAGACGATCGTCGACAAGCGGCCCCTCTGGTGGATATTGGGGCTTCTCGCGCTGGCGATCGCTCCCCTGTTCACGCCAGGTGATCTGCAGAACACGCTGCTGACGGCGGGAGCCACGTTCGGCATCTATGCAGCTATCAGTCTGTGCTGGATGCTCATCATGGGAACCGCGGGCGTCTTTTCGCTCGCAACCTATGCAGTCGTCGGGACGGCAGCGTTCGTGACGGCCTTGCTTGCCGTCAAGTTCGCATTGCCCTGGTGGTTGTTGCCACCGATCGGGGCTCTGGTGGGGCTGGCTTTCGGTGGGATTATCGCGCTGCCGGCAACGCGGCTCGACGGATTCTACTATGCGCTTCTCACCCTAGGGCTCAACGAGCTCTGTCGGGTCTACTTCGTGACGTCAAAGGAGTTCGGGTCTGCGAATGGCGGCCTGTACGGCGCCGTGACTTACATACCGGAAGACTGGTCGCAGTTAGGTCAGCTGCTGCTGGCGTATTACGCCTGCTTCGGCCTGATGCTGCTGGCTTTGCTGCTCTACCGGTTCGTCAACGGCCGCCGGCTTGGACGAATCCTGCGCATGGCGCCCGAAAAGCGCGAGGCCTTCGCCGAGGCGACCGGGGTCAACTTTCGCCAGGCGCGCGTCTGGGTGTTCCTCATCTCGTCGGCGGCGCTGGGTTTCATCGGCGGATTCTATACCTCGAATTTCGGCGGGGTGGCCTTCTCGATCTTCAACTTCGATACCGTGCTGCTCGGCCTCGCCATGCTGGTCATCGGCGGCGTTGGACGCGCGGAAGGCGCGGTGGTCGGCACGCTCATCGTTGTGTTCTTCGACCAGGTGCTGAATACGTGGGGTCCGGCTCGCTTCATGATCATCGGGCTCATCATGCTCCTGGTCGTGCTCTACCTGGGTAACGGGCTGTTCGGCATCAAGGCGCAGTTCCGTGCCTGGCGGGACAAGAAGAAGAGCGAGCGGCGATCGACGCGAGCGGAGAAGGGCGGCGAGATGCTGCCCGAGGAAGCGACCGAGACCGAGGACAAGAGCGTCATCTACCAGCGGCGCCACGACAAGATGGCCCGCGACCATCTCAAGACCCTGGTGTCACCGGAGATCATCGAGGAGCATCGCCACTCCCTCAACGGGCAGCACAGTGAGGCGCTCGAACGGCTCCTGATCTACTTCCGCACCCGTCCTCAGGTGGAGAAGTACGCCATCATGGCCGTGGAACGCTTCGAAGGCTATCGCATCGTCGCCCTGTCAGGACACCGTGGCGTAGCGCCGCGTGTGGTGGAGGACCGCATCTACGCGACGCCGGACGAGGCCTGCCACGGCGTCTTTATGCGGCGCGTTCAGGATCTGCTGGAGTCCTGATCACGGATGAAGCGTTCCGACCTGCGCGGCGAACGGCGGGCTTTAAATGAGGGAGTTGGCGGTGACACCGGTCAGACTTTTTGGCTACACGGACAGGATCTCGGTCAAGCCGGGTGAGACGATTCAGTTTCATGTCAGCGCCGAGGGGACTGATACCGCCGAGGCGCAACTGGTGCGCCTGATCCATGGCGATCAGAACCCATCAGGACCAGGCTTCGTCGAGGAAGAGGTGGCGTGTACCGCGAACGGCAGGTGGCAGGTCGAGCGGCAATTCACCCAGGTAGGATCGTTCCTCGAAGTGGATGACCCCGAGGCCCGGCTGGCGTTCGCAAATAGCTTCACTCTGTTCGCCTTCGTTCACCCGACATGGCCGGCATCCGGAAAACGGCAGACCATAATCGGCCGATGGGACGGCGATCGGAAGCAGGGCTACGGCATCGGCATTGACGAGAAAGGCTATCTGCAGTTTTGGAGCGGACGGGGCGAGGAGATCGAGCGCCTGACCGCCGACGTGCCGCTGCAGGTGCAGATGTGGTATTTCGTGGCCGTGACCTTCGATGCCCAGACCCGGCGCACGACCTTGCACCAGGTCGGCGTCGGCAACAGGTACAACGGCCTGTTGGGCAAGGTCGCGCTGGTGGATTACGAATCCCGCACGTCTGCGACTTTCCTGAGCAGGCCCGGCAACCTGGCCTCAACTCCGTTTCTGATGGCAGGTTCGCGTAGCCGCGACGCGCAACAGCGGACGTGCGTGTCGGAGCTCTATTGGGGCAAGATCGACCGGTGCGGTGCATTTGGCCAGGCTCTACAGTCGGCCGAGCTCGACACGATCAGGAGCGGGCTCGTGCCCGCGATGGACAGCCTGGTCGCGTACTGGGATACGAGCGCGGGATACACCGATCGCGGCATCGGTGATCTCGTGGTCGACGTCGGTCGGTACAAGCTGAATGCCCGAGGATACAATCGGCCCGTTCGCGGCCAGACCGGCTGGAACTGGGACGGCTTCACCGATTGTTTCCGCCTGGCTCCGCAGGAGTTCGGGGGCATCGAGTTTCATGCCGACGCGCTGACGGATTGCAATTGGAAGGCGACCAAGACCGTCGCCCTGCCGCACGGCCTCAAAAGCGGTTGCTATGCCATGAGGCTGCGATCCGGCTGGGGAAAGAGCGTGAGCGAGGAGCATGTCGTGTTCTTCGTGCGGCCAGGAAGGCCGCGGGCGCGTATTGCATTCCTGTTTCCGACGCTCACCTACCTTGCCTTTGCGAACGAGCGCCTGAGTTTCGATCACCCGGAGCGCGAAGCCTTGACGGGACAGTCGGCTGTGCTGTCCGATATCGACATCGAGATGTATATGCGAAGCGATTTCGGGCTGTCGACATACGACATGCACGCCGATGGCAATGGCGTGTGCTACAGCTCCTATCACCGTCCGGTCATGAACATGCGGCCGAGGTACAGGATGCCGAGCCTCGATGTGGCTTCGGGATTGGCTGCAGACCTATCGATCATCGCATGGCTGGACCAGAGCGGCTTCGAGTACGAGGTCCTGACCGACGAGGACCTCCATCGCGACGGGGCGGAGGCGCTGTCGCCGTACGCATGCATTATCAGCGGCTCGCGTCCGGAATACTACACCGAGCAAATGTTGGATGCGACTGAGGATTATATCGCCGGCGGCGGTCGTTACATTTATGCAGGCGGCAACGGGTTCAACGCCACGGCGGGCATCCGCGATGGCGAGCCATGGATCATGGAATGTCGACGCCGCGATGATGGATACAAGCCATGGGTGTCCCGCTACGGCGAGCACTACATGGCAACGGACGGGATGCGTGGTGGTCCCTGGAAGGTACTCGGACGGGCGACCCAGAAGCTGGTTGGCATAGGCCTGAGCAGCGCGGGCGGTGGACGGAGCGAATTCTACCGCAGGATGCCGGACAGCTATCACCGCACAGTGTCCTGGATCACCAAAGGTGTCGATGGCGAGATCATCGGTGACGCCGGTCTTGCCAACGACGGCGCCGCGGGGCTGGCGCTCGATTATTACGACCGCGCTCTGGGCACGCCGCCGCACACCAAGATCATCGCCTCGTCAGGGGGCCACACGGATAGCTATGTCGTGAACCAGCAGCTCGTCCTCTATTCCTACCTTGGGCTCTATGGGTCGTATGACTGGCGGGTTCATGCCGACATGACCTACTTCACGGCCCCCCATGGTGGCGCCGTGTTTGCATGTGGCTCGGTCGCCTTCGCGCAATCGCTACCGATCAACAATTTCAGCAACAGCGCATCCCGAGTGTTGGCGAACGTCGTGGAGGCGTTCGCGGGGGCCGGCCGATTGCCGGGGCTTGCCTGGGTCAATGAGGAAAAGCAGTGGGCTTGATGCATCCGTCAGGGGGAGCCGCGTCGGCGCGTTCCGCGACCATGGCTTACGTTGAACATTTGCAGGTGGAGAGCTGAGGATGCTGCCTCTCGAATACGACAGGTCCGAGGACCGCGACATCATCGTCCGGGATCGATTCGACGGCTTCCGCCGCGAGTATCTGCGGACGCTGGTGAACCCCGAGGTCATCGAGGAGCACCGGCAATCGGCGCTGGGACAGCACAGCGAGAGGCTCGAGCGACTGTTGATCTATTTTCGTCAACGCCCGCTTGAACAAAGATATGCGGTCAGAGCAATCGAGCCGTTCCGGCGCTATCAGGTCGTCAGGCTCTCAGGACGTCGGGGAGTCCCACCGCGTTTGATCGATGGTGCCATTTACACATCGGCGAACGATGCCCGTCACGGCCTGTTCCTGCGCTGCATCCGCGACCTTCTCGAAACCTAGCGCAACACGTCTGCCGGGCAGGGCACCTTGTTCGGCTTCTCGATGGGAAACTCCGCACCATGGCGCAGATCAAGATATTCGGTTACGCAGACAAGATCTCGGTAAAGCCGGGCGATACCATACAATTTCATGTCAGTGCCGATGGGACGTCGACCGCGGAAGCCCATCTCGTGCGCCTGATCCACGGCGACGAGCATCCGCATGGTCCGGGATTCATCGAGGAAGAGATCGACTGCGTCGCCAACGGCACTTGGCAGGTCGAGAAGCAGTTCACGCAGGTCGGTGCCTTCCTCGAGGTGGCCGACCCCGATCGCAAGCTCGCGCTCGACGGCAGCATCACGCTCTGCGCATTCATCTGGCCGACATGGCCCGATGTCGGGCATCGGCAATGCCTCCTGGGCCGCTGGGACAACGACAGGAATCACGGCTATGGTCTTGGAATCAATCCAAGCGGCAGGCTGGAGTTCTGGGTCGGGTGCGGAAACGAGATCGACTACCTGCAGGCTGAGCTGCCGCTGCACAAGCAGGCTTGGTACTTCGTCGCGGCCACTTTCGATGCGCGAAGCGGCCGCGCCACGCTGCACCAGGAAGGCGTCGTCAACCGCTACAACAGCCTGCTCAGCAAGGTCGCGCCCGTCGAATACCGCTCGCATGTGTCGGAGATGTTTCGATTCAGGCAGAACAACCTGCCCGATACGCCGTTCCTTGTGGCGGGCTCGCGCGACTGGCACGCCTTGCGCGGTCACTTCGTGTCGCAGCTCTACTGCGGGAAGGTCGATCGTTGCGGTGTGTTCGATCGCCCGTTGGCTCGCGACGAGCTCGATGCGATCCGCGCGGGCGGGAAGCCGCCATCGGACGGCATGGTCGCATATTGGGACACGACGAAGGGGTATACAGATCGTGGGATCGGCGATCTCGTAGTCGACATTGGACCAAACCGACTCGATGCGAAGGGGTACAACAGGCCGGTGCGTGCACAGACCGGCTACAACTGGAACGGCCGCAACGACTGCTTCCGGCTTGCCCCGCATCAATACGGCGGCATCGAGTTCCATGCCGACGCGATGATCGACAGCAATTGGAAAGCCACAAAGACGCTGGAGCTGCCCGAAACGCTGCGCAGCGGAGCCTACGCGATGAGAGTACGCGGCGGCGACGGCAAGGGCCTGGCCGAAGAGTACATCGTTTTTTTCGTTCGGCCCCGCATGCCTACGGCGCGAATTGCTCTGTTGTTTTCCACCGCGACCTATCTGGCCTATGCCAACGAGCGCTTCGCAACAGACGGCCAGATCGTGCAGCCAATGGCGGGTCAGCCGCCGACGGTCTCCGAGGTCGATATCGAAATCTACGAAAATCCGGAATTCGGTGCGGGGTGCTACGACACGCATGCGGACGGCGCCGGCGTCTGCTGCACGAGCTACCGTCGTCCGATGGTGAACATGCGGCCCAAATACCGGATCGCCGCCTTCGACTTGCCCTGGAATTTTCCGGCAGACCTCTCGATCCTGGCATGGCTCGAGCACAAGGGCTACGACTACGACGTGCTGACCGACGAAGATGTACATCTGGAGGGTGTCGCCGCGATGGCGCCCTATGCGTGCATTCTGAATTCCACGCATCCGGAATATCATTCGGAGCGCATGCTCGACGCGCACGAGGATTACATCGCCGGCGGCGGTCGCTTTATCTGCATGGGCGCGAACAGCTTCTGCTGCAATGTGGCGTTTCGCGACGACGAACCGTGGATCATGGAGTGCCGCAAGACAGGTGGACACTGGATTGCCTGGGCGGCGCGGCCGGGCGAGTACTACCTCGCCACGACGGGACAGATGGGCGGAATCTGGACCGGCTTCCAGCGCTGGGGACAGAAGCTGGTCGGCAATACGTTTGCCGGCGAAGGCTTCGCCCATAGCCAGCCCTACCGGCGGATGCCCGACAGCTACGATCCCGCGCTCGCATGGATCACCGAGGGGATCGAAGGCGAGATCATCGGTGATTTCGGCCTGGGCAACGGCGGAGCGGCGGGCATTGAGATCGACTGCTACAAGCTGGGGTTCGGCACGCCGCCCAATGCCAGGATCATCGCATCCTCGGGCGGACACCCCGACAACTACATCGCCCACGACGAGGAGGGAGCCCACGCCCACCAGGGATTCAGCGGGACGCACAACTACATCCTGCGGGCCGATATGGTGTACTTCGAGGCACCCAACAATGGTGCAGTATTTGCAACCGGATCCATCGCATTCGGGAGTGCCCTGCCGATTCACGGATTCGAGAACAATGTCTCGCAGCTTCTGAGCAACGTGGTGGACACGTTCGTCAGGCCGGGTCCGTTGCCCGGCTCGTCGAACAGACCCAGGGAGAATACAGGAAGACTTGAGCCGGCTGATCCCTAGATCGAGCAACATCGAGCTCACGTGGCGAGTTGTCGAGTCCGGGTCCAGAGATGGCAAGCAGCGCGCGCAATTGGGTCGATCGTGATTTCGAGGAAGGTCCGGAATGATTGACTTGCACTATGCGCCGACCCCAAACGGCTGGAAGATCTCGATCCTGCTCGAGGAGCTGGGGCTGCCGTATACCGTCGTTCCGATCGATATTCGCGCGGGTGAGCAGTTCAAGCCCGAGTTTCTGGCCATTAGCCCGAACAATCGTATTCCGGCGATCGTTGATCGCGCGCCGGCCGACTGTGGCGGGCCTCTCTCTGTGTTCGAGACAGGTGCTATTCTGATCTACCTGGCCGAGAAGACGGGACGCTTTCTGCCAGTGGATGTGCGCGGCCGTACCCGGGTTGTCCAATGGGTGATGTGGCAGATGGGCGGGCTTGGACCAATGCTTGGTCAGCACGGTCATTTCCGTCTCTATGCGCCGGAGAAGATCCCGTATGCGATCGACCGTTATCAGCGTGAGGCAACGCGACTATATGGTGTGCTTGATAATCAATTGGGCAAGACCGGGCGCTTTGTTGCTGGCGACGAATACACGATAGCCGACATGGCCTGCTTCCCCTGGACGATGACCCATCAGGCGCAAGGTTTCACACTCGACGACTTCCCGAACGTAAAGCGCTGGTATGCGGAAGTTCGTGAAAGGCCACAAGTTCAGGCCGGCCTTGCAGTCGGCAAATTCGTGAAAGAGCCGTTCTCCGACGAAGCAAGGCGAACCATGTTCGGCGCATCCAGGTTCGTCACGGAGTGAACGGCATGGAGGCCTCTGGCGAGTGAAAATCGAAATGCCGGCCCGCAAAATCGCGTACCGGAGAGATGGTGAGTGTAACGATCGATGATCGAGTTTTTCTTCGACTGCTCAAGTCCGTGGACCTATCTGGCCTTCCACAACATTCAAAAATTGGCGAAGGAGTTTGGCGAGTCGCTTTCGTGGCGGCCCGTGCTGGCTGGCGGCATTTTCAATACGGTCAATCCGGGCGTTTATGCCTCGCGCGAAAATCCGATCGCGTCGAAAGCGCAGTACATGCTGAAAGATCTCGCCGATTGGGCTCGTTCGGCCGGTCTTGTGATCAGGATGCCGCCGACGGTCTTTCCAGTGAACAGCGTAAGAGCAATGCGCGGCTGCGTCTGGCTCGGCAGCGACGGGATGGTCCCGTTCGCAACTGCCGTGTTCGAAGCCTATTGGGGTGAGGACCAGGACATCTCCCAGGATTCTGTCCTGACGAACATTTGCAAGAAGGTGAGCATCGATCCTGCGGAATTTTTCCGAGGTATTAACGAAGAGGCGGTCAAGAATCAGCTCAGGCTCAACACGGACGAGGTAATCGCACGCGGCGGCTTCGGATCGCCTACAGTGTTCATTGACAGAACCGATATGTATCTTGGCAATGATCGTCTGCCTTTGATCCGCGAACTGTTGGAGCGTCGGAAGACACGGTGTCATCCGGCCTGCAGTGTTGCCCCCGTGGCTCTCGAGCTCCTTCATTCCCCTGATGAGTATCGGCATTCCCGAGAATGCGGTCACCGGGCTGATGATGGCGGCGCCCCGGCCGCGCTGATCGGGCGCAATGCCGCGCCAATGATCGAGAAAAACTGGCATACAAGATAGAAAAACGATTGCGCAAACGTTTTCGTATGCCATAGTCCTGCAAAACTTGGATTGCCCAACAATTATCCAGGCACGGGAGGGGACGTGGCGACCATCGCTGATGTCGCGCGCAAGGCGGGGGTTTCGGTCTCGACCGTCTCGCATGTCGTGAACGGCACGCGGCGCGTTGCGCCGGATACTGCGCGCGCCGTGGAAACGGCGATCGCCTCCTTGGGCTACCGTCCCAACATGATGGCGCGGAGCCTGAAGGCCGCTTCGACACGCTCAGTCGGCATCGCCATCTCCTCAATTTCCAATCCCTATTTCAGCGACATCATCTGTTCGATCGAGGCCGAATGCGCGCGCCTCGGCATGATGATGTTTCTGTCCGACACCGAGGATGACCCGGACCGTGAGCTCGATGTCGTGATGGCGCTGCATCAGCGGCGCGTCGACGGCATTATTCTCGCGCCCAGCCCCGATCCCGGGCGTCGCGCGCTCGCCTATCTGCGCGACGTCGGCCTGCCCTGTGTGCTGGTGGATCGCATGCCCGATGCCGCGTTCGATCAGGTCGGCATCAACAACCGCGAGGCGATGCGCAATCTCGTCGAACGCGTCGCCGCGCTCGGTCATCGCCGTATCGGCTATGTCGGCGGCAATCCCGGATTCGCGACCACGCTCGAGCGCATCGCCGGCTATCGCGAGGGCCTCGCCGGCGTGATCGACGAACGCCTTCTCGTCACCGGCAGTGCGACAACGAACAGCGCGATGCAGGCCGCGGAGCGACTGCTCGACCTCGATGAGCCCCCGACGGCATTGGTCGGCGGCAACAATCTCGCGACGATCGGTATCATGAAAGCGATCCACAGGCGCGGATTGCGGGTGCCGAAAGATATCTCGATCGTCGGCTTCGACGATTTCGAATGGGCCGATTGCTTCGAGCCGCGCCTGACGCTGGTCGCGCAGCCCTGCGCAGAGATCGGCCGGCGCGCCGCCTTCCTACTCATGGAGCGGATTGCCGCGCCGCAGGGGGCGCGGCGATCCATTCAACTCGATGCTGTTATCATCGAGCGCGAATCCTGCGGGAGGCCGAAATGAACACGGGCTCTCAGACCCCGCTGCTCGCCATGCGTGGCATCATCAAGAGCTTTGGCGGCGCGCAGGCGTTGCGCGGCGTCGATTTCGATCTCGCGAGCGGGGAAATCCACGCGCTGCTCGGCGAGAACGGCGCCGGCAAGTCGACCCTGATGAATGTTCTCTCCGGCGTGATCGCGCCGGATCACGGCGAGATCCGCGTCGACGGGACCTCCGTCCGCTTCGCCGATCCGCGCTCCGCGCAAGCCGCGGGCGTCGCCACGATCTTTCAGGAGCTCGATCTCGTCCCGAGCCTCGATGTGACCGCCAATCTGTTCCTCGGTCGGGAGTTGACGCGGGCCGGCGTGCTCGATGGCCGCGCGATGCGCCGCGCGGCGCGGGCGAGGCTCGACGAGATCGGCTTCGATGTGGATGTCGATCAGCCGGTCGGTGAATTGTCGGTCGGCAGGCGGCAGATCGTCGCGATCGCCAAGGCGCTGACCTACGCCTCGCGAATTCTCGTGATGGACGAGCCGACGGCCGCGTTGACCGCCGCGGAGGTGCAGCGGCTGTTTCACGTGATGCGCGACATCGCAAGGCGCGGTGTCGGCATCGTCTACATCTCGCATCGGCTCGAAGAGGTCCCGCGCGTCGCCGACCGCGTGACGGTCTTGCGCGATGGCAGGATCGCGGGGACGGCGCCGCCGACCGCGCCGCAATCCGATCTGGTGGCATTGTTGGTCGGACGGCCCCTCGCGGAGCTCTATCCGCGCCGTAGCGGCACGTTCGGCGGCCGCGTCCTGCATCTGGAGCAGGCCGCCTATCGCCCGCGCCGGCCCAGGGCTGGTTGGCGGGCGCCGCGCGAGGTCTCGCTCGAGGTGCGCGCCGGCGAGGTCGTCGGTCTCGCCGGCATCATGGGAGCGGGACGGACCGAGCTGCTCTCGACGCTCTATGGCGCTGGCGGCCCCGGCGCCTGGTCGGGCCGCGTCGAGGTCGAGGAGCGGCCGGCCAGGCTGACGTCGATACCGGAGGCGCGCGGCGCCGGCGTCGCCTTCGTCAGCGACGATCGTCGCGGTGCCGGCTTGATGCTGCGCGACAGCGTCGAGCGCAACCTCGTTGCCTCGGTGCTGCGGCGCGTGTCGCCGTTCTTCCTGATGTCGCAGGCGCGACAGGCGAGGCTCGCCGGTCAGGCGATCAAGGCATTCGACGTACGGCCGCCGCGGCCGGAACTCGCGGTCGGCGCCCTCTCCGGAGGCAACCAGCAGAAAGTCGCACTTGCCAAGGAGGTGCTCGGGGAGCCGCGCCTGCTTCTGCTCGACGAGCCGACGCGCGGCGTGGATGTCGGGGCGAAGGGCGAAATCTACGCCCGGATTCGCGAGCTCGCCGGGCAAGGGGTCGGCATTCTCGTCGCCTCCAGCGAAATGCCCGAACTGATCGGCCTGTGCGACCGCATCGTCGTGCTGCGGGGCGGGCGCACGGTTGCCGAGTTTCCCGCCGGCGCCGCGGAGGACGATATCCTCGCGGTAGCCGAATCCAACGAGGACGACAGCGATGAATGACGCCGCAACAATCGTGAAGTCCGCGCCAGCGCAGTCGGCACCGGCGCGCCGTCTCGATTTCTTCGCCATCGCGGTGCGCTTTCAGAGCGTCATCGGCCTGATCCTCGTTGCGATCGGCGGCGTCATCTTCTCGCCGCGACGGCACGGCTCGGTGCTGTTCCTGGCGCCGGACAACATCGCGAATATCGTCCGGGCGATTTCCGAGACGGGCATCATTGCCGTCGGCATGACCTTCGTCATCATCACCGCGGGGATCGATCTCTCGGTCGGCGCGTTGCTCAGTCTGTGCAGTGTGCTCACCGCCACGATCATGACGACCTGGGGCTGGGGACTTGTTCCGACCGTGCTGTTCGTCATGATCTGCGGCGCCCTGTTCGGTTGCATGCAAGGTGCGATCTCGACCCGATTCCGCCTCGAGGCTTTCATCGTGACACTGGCGGGCCTCCAGGTCGCACGCGGCCTGGCGCTGGTGATCTCCAACAATCAGTACATCAACATTTCCTACGGCAATGGTCCGGGTCTTGCGCCGCCGATTTTCTCGGTGCTGGGCGATCGCCTGTTCGACAACACGGTTCCGGTCGCGACTCTGGTGTTTCTCGTCGTCGCCATGGTGGCCACCTTCGTGCTGAACTTCACGCGCTTTGGCCGCTATGTCTTTGCCGTCGGCGGCAACGAACGGGCGGCGCGGCTCTCCGGCGTACCGGTCACACTGGTCAAGATTTCGGTCTACGCGATCACGGGTCTCGTGTCGGCCATCGCCGGCATCGTCCACGCCGGCCAGTTCAATTTCGGCAGCGCCAACGATGGCACCGGTTATGAATTGACCGCGATAGCGGCGGTGGTGATCGGCGGGACCAGCCTGTTCGGCGGCGCAGGCTCGATGATCGGCACGATCGCAGGCGCGATCATGCTCGGCGCATTGGCCAACATCCTTCAGCTCAACAACATCAATGCGGCGCTGCAGCTGCTCGCGACCGGCGCGATCATCGTCGTGGCCGCGGTTCTTCAATCTCTCGTTCGTCGCCGCGAGGGATTGGGTCGTTGACCCCAATGGCGACGTCAGGATCTGGTGGTGACCGGCGACCGCCGGCAAGTGACCGCTCGTGAGTGGCGGATATTCGAAGCAACAGGGGAGTGAAATCATGCGACGCGTATCTACGAAGGCAAGGTTCTGGTCCAATCTGGTGCTGGGCGCCGGCACGGCGACGCTCGTCGCCGGGGCAGCGCAGGCTGCACCGCTCGCAAAGGAGTGCAGCAAGACCGGGGAGTTCGTCATCGGCTTCTCGCAGGCGAACAATGCTGAGCCCTACCGCCAGCACGTCAACGACCAGCTGACCGCTGCGGCGAAGAAAGTGCCGCAATTCAAGCTGCAGATCGCCGACGGCGCCGGCAACGTGAACACGCAGACCTCACAGATGGACAATTTCATCACCCAGAAGGTCGATCTGATCCTGATCTCTCCGTTCGAGGCCGCGCCTCTGACGCCGGTGGTCGCGCGGGCGATGAAGGCTGGTATTCCCGTCATCGAGCTCGACCGCAAGACGGTCGGCGAGGCCGGTAAGGAATATACGGCCTTCATCGGTGGGGATAATTTCAAGATCGCCGAGGAGGCGGGAAAATACGTCGCGGACAAGCTCCTGCCGCAAGGCGGCGAAGTGGCGATCCTCCAGGGCCTGCCAAGCTCGACGCCCGCCGTCGAACGGCTCAACGGTTTCAAGGCCGGCGTGAAGGACAATGCAAAGGTCCAGGTCGTCGCCGAACAAGCCGCCGACTGGCTGCCGGATAAGGCGCAGACTGCGTTCGCCGCGATGCTGCAGGCCCATCCGAACATAAAGGCCGTCTATGCGAGCAACGACATGATGGCGGCCGGTGCGCGTCTCGCGGCGAAGGGCGCCGGCAAGCTCGATCAGGTGAAGATCCTCGGGACTGATGGCTTGCCCGGGCCCGCCGGCGGCATCCGCGCGGTTGCGGAAGGCGAGTGGGCGGCAACCTTCACGTATCCGACCGGAGGCCCGGAGGCGATCGATATGGCAAAGTCCATCCTGCTCGATTGCGCGGACAAGGTGCCGACCGTGGTGACCGTGCCGACCACCGCCATTACGCCCGACAATGCGAAGCAGCTGATGCAGAACTGAACGGAGTCCCTCGCACATTGCTCGGTGTGGCGGGCGCGGCCTGACGACGGCCGAGCTCGCTGCGCTGCCGGCAGGCAGATCGCGAAAGGCCATTAGGCTTGCGATGGGTGCAGACCCGACGCGGCGAAGGTCAGCCCACCATCGTCATGGTGGGACCGGTGTAGTAGCTGGTGGTAGTCTGGCTGATGGTCCCACCTTCATTTTTTTTAGATGTGAATCGGATGCCCCAGCGACTTCAGAGCGGCCTCATGAAAGGCCTCGCTTTGGGTCGGATGCGCGTGGCTGGTGAGGGCGACGTCCTCGAGACGCGCACCCATTTCCAGCGCCAGGCTGAACGCCGCAGAAAGCTCGGCGATGCCGGCTCCGACGCCCTGGATGCCAAGCAGGACATGATTGTCCGCCCGCGCCACGGTCCGGATGAAACCGTCCTCGCGTTGCAGCGTCAGTGCGCGGCCGTTGGCCTTGAACGGAAACAGGTCCGTCTTGATGTCGAAGCCCTGGGCGGTTGCCCCGTCGGGTGACAAGCCGACGGTGACGATCTCGGGATCGGTGAAGCAGATCGCCGGGATCGAGACCCGGTCCCAGGCGCGGTGACGGCCGGCGACGATCTCTGCGACCATCTCGCCTTGTGCCATGGCACGATGCGCCAGCATCGGCTCTCCCGTGACATCGCCGATGGCGAAGACGCCGCGCATCGAGGTGCGGCATCGGTCGTCAATCCGGATGAAAGGTCCTTTCATGTCGAGATCGAGAGTCTCGAGGCCGAAACCCGATGTCACGGGGCTACGGCCTACGGTCACCAGAATCCTGTCGGCATCGAGCGTCTGCTGGCCGTCGGCGGTCTCGACCGCGAGCGCCGTGCCGTCCGAAACGAGGGCTTTCGCCTTCGCGCCCGTCAGAACTGTGATCCCGAGCGCGCTCAGGCGCGTTCGGATCGGCGCGCTCAGCCCGGCATCATATTGCGGCAGAATGCGTGAGGTGGCTTCGACGACGGTGACGGCCGCGCCGATCTTTGCGAATGCCGTGCCGAGCTCCAAACCGATATAGCCGCCGCCGACCACGATCAGCTTGCTCGGAATATCGGTGAGCGCCAGGGCCTCGGTGGACGAGATCACAGGGCCTCCGAACGGCAGAGTCGGAATCGCAATCGGCTCAGATCCTGTCGCGATCACCACCGTTTCCGCATGAACGATCTGCGAGCCGGATGGCGTCCTGATCTCGACGGACTTGCCGTCGCGAAAGCGAGCGTGCCCGGCAATGAGCCTGACGCCGGCCTTCTTCAGCAGGCCAGCCACGCCACCGTTCAGGCGCCGGACAATGCCGTCTTTCCAGGCGACGGTCTTGGCGAAATCGAGCGCCGGTTTTGCGGTCGAAATGCCGGGCACGCTCTTGCCCTCGGCGGCGGCTGCAATCTTTTCATACTCGCCGGCCGCGTGGATCAGCGCCTTCGAGGGAATGCAGCCGACATTGAGACAGGTGCCACCCGGCTTTTCGGATTCGATGACGATCGTATCGATACCGAGCTGGCCGGCGCGGATGGCGCAGGTATAGCCACCGGGGCCGGCGCCGATGACGAGGAGCTTACAGGTGATCTCGGTCATCGTTCTTTCAGTCAATGAAGATCATGGCCGGCGTCTCCAGCAGCAGCTTGATGCGCTGCACGAACTGGGCGGCATCGAAACCGTCGATCACGCGATGATCGAAACTGGACGACAGGTTCATGATCTGGCGCGGCACGAAGGCTGCACCGTCCCAATGCGGGCGGATGGCGATCCGGTTGACGCCGACGATCGCGACCTCCGGATGATTGATGATGGGCGTCGTCGCCAGTCCTCCCAGCGCGCCGAGCGACGTGATGGTGATGGTCGAGCCGGTGAGGTCGTCGCGGGTGGCGTTGCCGTTCCGAGCTGCTTCCGCGAGCCGCGCCACTTCACTGGCGCAATCCCAGAGGTCGCGCGCTTCGGCGTGCCTGATGACGGGGACCACCAGGCCGGTCGGGGTCTGGGTTGCGATCCCGATATGAACGCCGGCGTGCTGGTGCACGATCCCGGCCTCATCGTCGAAATGGGCATTGAGATGCGGCAGCTCGGCGATCGCGCGCACCATGGCGCGCATCAGAAACGGTAACAATGTCAGCTTGGGCTTGCCCGGCAGCTTCCGGGCGTTGATCTTTGCGCGCAAATCTTCGAGCGCAGTGACGTCGATCTCTTCGATATAGGTGATGTGCGGAATGCGCGCGCTCGCAATCGACATCTTCTCGGCGATCTTGCGCCGCAGGCCGACGATCTTGATATCGGTGACCGCGGTTTGTGCCAGGTACGGCGTCGCCGTCGTTCCGGCGCTGCCGCGCGAGAGAAGGGCATCGAGATCATCGTGAGTGATCCGCCCAACCGGACCCGTGCCGCGAATCTGCCGCAGGTCGAGGCCGGCTTCCCGCGCGCGGAGCCGGACGGCAGGGGCGGCCAAAGGCCGTTCGATCGCGTGGTTGAGCTGCGAAGCGGATGGCTGCGACCTCTGCGCGTCGGGCGGAGCGCTCGCCGGCGCGCGCGGGGCGCTTGCGGCCTGATCTGCACTTGCTGGGGATGATGCTCGTTTCGCCGGCTCGGGCACCGGCTCGCTCTTACCGTCGACATCCAGCCGAACGAAGTCCGAGCCGATGGCGAGAAGGTCGCCCACATTGCCGGCGAGCCAGGTGACGCGTCCATCGGCGGGCGAGGGGATTTCGACGGTCGCCTTGTCGGTCATGACGGCGCCGAGTACGGCATCCTCACGAACGACATCGCCGACCTTCACGTGCCATTCCACCAGCTCGGCTTCCGCGATGCCTTCGCCGACGTCGGGCAGCCGGACCACACGCTCGGCCATCTCATGCCTCCACCGTTTCGATCAGCGCGCGGCCGATCCGCGCCGGACCCGGGAAGTAGTCCCATTCCTGGGCGTGCGGGTAGGGCGTGTCCCAGCCGGCGACGCGCACGATGGGAGCTTCAAGATGATAGAAGCATCGCGTCTGGACCAGAGCACAGAGCTCGGCCCCGAAGCCGGATGTGAGCGTTGCCTCATGAACGATCACGCAACGTCCGGTCTTCTTGACGGAGGCTTCGATGGTGTCGAGATCGAGCGGCAGCAGCGAGCGAAGATCGATGATCTCGGCATCGATGCCGGTTTCGGCCGCAGCGGTCTCGGCGACGTGAACCATCGTGCCGTAGGCGAGGATGGTGACGGCCTTGCCCTGCCTGCGGATCGCGGCGCTGCCGAGGGGAACAGCAAAGTGTCCGTCGTCGACCTCGCCGAGATCGTGCTTCGACCACGGCGTCACCGGCCGGTCATGGTGGCCATCGAACGGGCCATTATAGAGACGCTTCGGCTCGAGAAAGATCACGGGATCGGGGTCCTCGATGGCCGAGATCAGCAGGCCCTTGGCGTCGCGGGGATTCGACGGCACGACGGTCTTGATGCCGCACACATGGGTGAACAGCGCTTCCGGGCTCTGGCTGTGCGTCTGCCCGCCAAAGATGCCGCCGCCGGTGGGCATGCGAACGACAAGCGGGCAGGTGAACTGGCCGTTGGAGCGGTAACGCAGCCGCGCAGCCTCCGAAACGATCTGGTCGTAGGCGGGATACATGTAATCGGCAAACTGGATCTCAACGCATGGCTTCAACCCGTAGGCCGCCATGCCCACCGCGATGCCAACGATGCCGAGCTCGCTGATCGGGGTATCGAAGCAGCGGCTCGTTCCGTATTTCGCCTGCAGTCCCTGGCTCGCGCGAAACACGCCGCCGAAATAGCCGACGTCCTCGCCGAACACGACGACGCCGTCGTCGCGCGACATCATCACATCCATGGCATCCCTGATGGCCTCGATCATGGTCCGCCGTGTCATGATTCAAACTCCAGCTTCCTGGCGCTGGCGGCGCAGATGCGGGGGCATTTCGGCGAACACGCCCTCGAACATGTCGCGTGCCGTAGGCCGCTGCTCGGAATGGAGCGTGCCGTAGCTTTCGGCCTCCCTTTGGGCCGAGATTACGGTGTCGAGAATCTCGGCCTCTGTCTGCTTGTGCCTCTCCTCAGACCAGGCACCGCGAACGATCAGATGGTTCTTCAGCCGGATCACGGGATCTCCCAGCGGCCATGCGTCGGATTCCGTTTTCGGCCGATAGCCTGCCGGGTCATCGGAGGTGGAGTGGGCGCCGACGCGGTAGGTGACGTGCTCGACGAGAGTGGGGCCGAGATTGCGGCGAGCGCGTTCGCAGGCCCATTTTGCGACCGCATGAACCGCAAGGTAATCGTTGCCGTCGACGCGCAGCGCCGGAATGCCGAAGCCGAGACCGCGTGCGGCGAACGTGCCGGAGCCCCCGCGTGCGATCCCCTGGAAGGTCGAGATGGCCCACTGATTGTTGACGATATTAAGCACGACCGGCGCGCGATAGGTCGAAGCGAACACCAGCGCGGCATGGAAATCGGATTCAGCGGTTGCGCCGTCGCCGATCCAGGCGACGGCAATCTTGGTGTCGTTCTTGATGGCCGACGCCATCGCCCAGCCGACCGCCTGGATGTACTGGGTGGCGAGATTGCCAGAGATCGAGAAGAAGCCGTGCTCCCTGGAGGAATACATCACGGGCAATTGGCGCCCCTTCAGGGGGTCGTGGGTATTGGAATAGATCTGGCAGGCCATCTCCACCAGTGGGTAACCGCCGGCGATCAACAGTCCCGCCTGGCGATAGGTCGGAAAATTCATGTCGCCCGGTAGAAGCGCCTTGCGGAAGGCGCAGCTCACCGCTTCTTCGCCCATGTGCTGCATATAGAACGACGTCTTGCCCTGGCGCTGTGCCATTTGCATGCGCGCATCGAACGCACGCAGCGTCATCATGTGGCGCAAGCCCTCGAGCAGTTCACTATCCGAGAGCGCGCCGGCCCAAGGACCAACCGCTTCGCTGTCGCGATTGAGGACGCGAATGACCGAGAAGGCGAGATCGCGGATCGCCTCGGCATCCACGTCGACGCTGGGACGATCAACCTGGCCGGCGCGCGGGATGCGGATGTTCGAGAAATCAGGCGTGCCGCCCGGGCGCACGGCCGGTTCCGGCACGTGAAGCTTCAACGGCGCAGGCACGGGGGATTGAGCCACCTCGCGCCGCGGGCTCATGGTGTCATGTGTGAGGTCGGAGTCGGGCATTGGCTTTCACCTCTCACCTCGATCGCATCGATGCAGAACAACGCGCCGACGCGGCGAGCGATCCGGTCGACGGCGTCGCGATCACCGATGTCTATGGAGGCCGAGATGCGGCATTCGCTCGCGTCCGCGCGCGCGCTGATGGCCGCGAGCCGAAGGCCCGCGACGCGCGTCTGGTCGAGCAGGCGGCCGAGTGCAGCGTGCATGTCGCTGGTCTGGAGTTCGAGAAAAAACACCGCGTCCGGTCTCAGTTTGTTAGTAAATCGTACTGCCGGATGTCGGGATTGTCGTTCCGTTAATCCCGGTATACCGTAAATCTGCAGTACAAAATTTCTACATATTGCTGGATAAACCAGAAAAGGGTTCTTGGTATGGCGCCAGCTAGACGTGCCACAAGGCCGGTCAAGGCACCGCGCAAGGATGCGCTTCGGCTCGACGAGATCGATCGCAAGATCCTGCGCGCCTTGCAGCAGGATGCACGGCTGACGACGGCGCAACTCGCCGAAAAGGTCGGTCTCTCCACCACACCCTGCTGGAACAGGCTCAAGCGTTTGGAAACGCAGGGCTATATCGATGGCTACGTGGCGCTGCTCAATCAAGACAAGCTCGGCCTGCCCGAGACGGTCATCATAGAGTTGACGCTCGATCGTCACGACGAGGAGATGCTTGAGCGTTTCGGCCAATTGCTGACGAGCTTGCCGGAGGTGATCGAGGCCTATCTCACCACCGGCGACTATGACTACGTCGTGAAGGTCGCGGTCGAAAGCACCGCCGGCTACGAACGCTTTCTGCGCGAGAAGCTCTACCGCATTCCAGGCATTCGCCACAGCCGCTCATCGTTTGCGCTGCGCTGCCTGAAGAAGCTGACCTCGGTGCAGGTCTGAATGCATCCGCAGTCACCGCAGTAATTCTGGACGGTGTCAGTTTTTCGCAACGAGCGATGTGGCGCGGGTTGAAGCGATCGGTAGATCAGAAAAACAAAACAGGGGGTCAGAAAAAGCGCCTTGCATGAAGTAGGGCGACGTCGCTCATCCTGCGCCATCAAAAAAAGCCTGTCGCAAGCGAGGAAACGATGGTTGCGAGCGGTTGGTCCGGCGCGAGAGCACGGTCGGTACGATCCTCGTCGGCGTCGCGGTCAGTGCGGCCGGCATCTTCCAGTCGAACCTTGGCGGCGACGCCCAGCGGAACTAAGCCGTGGATTCGAACCGCGCCGCGTTCGAGGCGGCGCTTGGTGCACCCGTTCACCGAATTGCAGCGCCAGGCGACCGCGTGAGAGGAGGAATAGGGATTGACGAAAGCACCACTTCGGTTCGATCAAAGGGCTGTCGCGCGCGCACGATCCGCGTGATTGCGACCGTTCAGATTCACGACGAGCTCCGGAAACATTGCCATGTCCGTCACATCCGCCGCGCACACCCAGGCCCTCACCGTTGATCTCGCCATGGAGGCCGACAGGCTTCTTTCGACACTCGGCGTGACCAGGGAGAGCTACACGAAAGGCTCGCTGGTGGTTCGCTCGCCGATCACCGGCAAGATCGTCGCCGAGGTTAGGGAAACCAGCGTCGAGGCCGCCAAGGCGGAGATCGAACGCGCCGAAGCGGCGTTTCGCGCATGGCGCCTGGTGCCGGCACCAAAGCGCGGCGAGCTGGTGCGGCTGCTCGGCGACGAGCTGCGTGCCGGCAAGGAGGCGCTCGGCCGGCTGGTGTCGATCGAGGTCGGCAAGATCATTTCCGAAGGCCTCGGCGAGGTCCAGGAGATGATCGACATCTGCGATTTCGCCGTCGGGCTGTCGCGCCAGCTCTACGGCCTGACGATCGCGACCGAGCGCGGCGAGCATCGCATGATGGAAAGCTGGCATCCGCTCGGCGTCACCGGCATCATTTCCGCGTTCAATTTCCCGGTGGCCGTGTGGGCCTGGAATGCGGCGCTGGCACTCGTGTGCGGCAACAGCGTCGTCTGGAAACCGTCGGAGAAGACCCCGCTGACCGCGCTCGCAACCCACGCCCTGTTCGACCGCGCGCTGGCGCGCTTCAGGAAGGATGGCGGCAGCGCGCCGGAAGGGCTCGCCACGGTGCTGCTCGGTGGCCGCGACATCGGCGAAACGCTGGTCGATCATGCGAAGGTGCCGCTGGTGTCGGCCACCGGCTCGACGGCGATGGGCCGCGCGGTCGGCCCGCGGCTCGCCAAGCGGTTCGCGCGCGCGATTCTCGAGCTTGGGGGCAACAACGCGGCGATCGTCGCGCCGACTGCCGATCTCGACCTGACGCTGCGCGGCGTCGCCTTTGCGGCCATGGGCACCGCCGGCCAGCGCTGCACGACGCTGCGTCGCCTGTTCGTCCATGACAGCGTGTATGACGGCTTCGTGCCGCGGCTGACGCGCGCCTATGCCTCCGTGACGGTCGGCAATCCCCTCGAAAACGGCACGCTGGTCGGTCCGCTGATCGACGGTGCGGCGTATCGCGCCATGCAAGGCGCGCTCGAAGCGGTCAGGGCGGCCGGCGGCAAAATCCACGGCGGGGAACGGGTTGCGATCGATGGCGCGGCCGACGCCCATTACGTCCGCCCGGCGCTGGTCGAGATCGCCTCTCAGACCGGACCGGTCGAGCACGAGACTTTCGCCCCGATCCTCTACGTGATCAGATACCGCGACTTCGATGCCGTGCTCGAGTTGCACAACGCCGTTCCGCAAGGACTGTCGTCGTCGATCTTCACCAATGATTTGCGCGAGGCGGAAACCTTCCTGTCGGCACGCGGCTCCGATTGCGGCATCGCGAATGTGAATATCGGCCCGTCCGGCGCGGAGATCGGCGGCGCATTCGGCGGCGAAAAGGACACCGGCGGCGGCCGCGAGTCCGGCTCCGATGCTTGGAAGGCCTATATGCGCCGGGCCACCAACACCATCAATTACGGCCGGACGTTGCCGCTCGCGCAGGGCGTCAAGTTCGACGTGGTGTGAGAAAGATCGAGACGTGAACGTTCCCGTTGCTATGCCGTCGTCGTTCCGGCCGTCGAGCCGCCCTTCGGGCAGGCCTCGCGCGACATGGGGCGGATCAATGTTGGGCGCCGGTCGGGGGTCAAAGGCCGCGCGGTAGCGGCCGGATCGCCCGGCAACGGAACGCGGCCTTCACTCACTTATCCGCCAGTCGATAGGCTGGCGAGTTTCGCAGCGAGGTCGCCAATGCTGAATGGCTTGACCATCCGCGGAAGATCAGGCGCGACGCCCTCGCTTTCCGCGTAGCCCGACACCAAGAGCACCTGCGTTCCAGGCACTTGTGCGCGTACGAGCCGAGCCAAATCAGTGCCGTTCATTCCCGTCATCAAATGATCGGTAACAAGGAGCTGGGGTTTGACGCCGCCACCGATCAGCCGGATTGCTTCTTCCGCCGAGGCAGCTTCGAGAACCGCGTATCCAAGGTCCGTTAGCATGTCGGCGGCTGCTGCACGAACGAGAGGCTCGTCATCGACGAGAAGGGCGGTCCCGAGCGCCCCGCCGCTGGGCACCGATGCCGGCTGCTGGTTCTCCGACGCCACAGGCTCATCGGTCGATGGAAGCCACATTTCTATATTCGTGCCCACCCCAGGCCGGCTTTGAATGGTCAGCGCGCCGCCCAGTTGCGATGCCAGGCCGTGAGCCATCGATAGACCGAGACCCGTGCCTTTTCCGATGCCCTTGGTCGAGAAGAATGGCTCGATCGCCCGGGCCTTCACGGATTCGTCCATGCCGACTCCGCTGTCCGCAACGGATAGCCTGACATAGCGTCCAGGCCTCAAGTTGGTCCGATGTCCCGCATCGACCTGTTGGGCGTCTGCGGTAATACGCAACGTGCCGCCATCGGGCATCGCGTCACGCGCATTCACCGCGAGATTGAGGAGCGCCATCTCCAGCTGATTTTCATCGACCTTTGCGGCCGGCAGGTCCTGCTGGATCTCCACAGAGACTTTGACCTGCGGGCCGGACGTGCTGGAGATCAGCTCGCCCATTCCGTGAATCAGGTCCCCGACCCGCGTTGCTCTGGCTTGGAGGGGTTGCCGCCGTGCGAATGCGAGCAGCCGCTGGACGAGAGTCTTGGCCCGATCTGCTGATTGCATCGCTCCGGCGATCAATCGCTGCTCGCGCTCCCCTCCTACGCCTCTGCGCTGCAAGGCATCGAGGGCTCCGAAGATTGGCGTCAACAGGTTGTTGAAGTCGTGGGCGACTCCGCCGGTAAGCTGGCCCATCGCCTCCATTTTCTGCCCTTGGCGGAGCTGCTCCTCCGCCCTTGCGAGCCGCTCCTGCTCCCGAATACGCTCCGTCACGTCATAGACGAACTGATAGGCGCCGATCCGCTCCCCCTTGCTGTTCCGCAAGGTATTGTACTTCATTTCATAATGGCGACGTTCGCGGTCTCCAAACGCCGCGATTTCGGTGAATTCCTCTCCGGATAGCGCGCGCGCCCAAACCGCGCGCACGGCTTCTCGCTCGATAGGTAGATGCGTCAACAGGTCGAGCATGCATTGCCCGGCCTGTGGACGAATTTTGAATATCTTCTCGAATTCATTAGCCGCGGCCTTGTTGATGGCCAGCCAACGGAATTCCAGGTCTACGACCTGGACGAACGCATCCGTCCCTTCGACAATGTCGGCCAAAACCTTCCTTTCGGCCAGGACCTCGGAGATGCGGCGCTCCAATGTCTCGTTCAGCTCTTTGAGCCTTTCTTCATCAGCCTTGCGCGCAGTGATGTCGATCGCGGTGCCGGTCACTCGCACACAGCGGCCATTGTCATCAAACACGCCGCGTCCCTTCGCAGCGACCCAGCGAACGCGACCGTCTTCTTTGCCGATGGTTCGATACTCAACATCGTAGAGAGCACGCTTATCGGGATCTCGCGCCGCTGCATAAGCTTCGCTGACGAACTCCCGGTCTTCGGGGTGGAGGCCCGAGTAGAACTCCAGCATCGACACGGGGCTGTCTGGCGAGATACCGAACATCGCCTTGACCAAGGGTGGCCAGTGCAGGACCTGGCTGATCTCATCCACGTCCCAGAAGCCGACGTCCGCGTTGGCAGTAGCGAGTCGCAAGCGTTCTTCGTTTTCGCTCAGGGCGACATTCATCGCTCGCAATTCGTCTTCGGCACGGCGACGTTCGGCTTCGACTTCCTCTCTCTCGGTTACATCGACGTTGACGCCAATCATCCCGAGGAATTCACCGGAAGCTCCGAACCGAGGATGCGCGACGGTTTCCAGCACCCGGTATGCTCCTGAGGCGCTGCGGTATCGCCCCTTCAGCTCTACGGGGACGCGTTTCACCATTGCGGCCCCAACCTGTTCGCCGACGGCCCGAGCGTCGTCGGGATGAATGGTCGCCGACCAATCGAAGTCGGAAATGGCTGCTTCCTCTACCCCCCAGAAGCTGCGGAGCAGCCGATTGAGGTGAAGGCATTTGCCGGCGGAGTCGCTTATCCAGATCATGACAGGAGCGTGCTCCGACATGAGACGAAAGCGCAGTTTGGATTCCCTCAATTGCTCTTCCGTCATTATTCTGTCCAGTGACAGGCTCAACTGGCGTGCAATTGTGCTGGCTAGACGTGTCTCCCCCTCGCTGAATTGATGCGGGCACCTATAGTACGTCATGAACTTGCCCATGACGCGTCCGTTGCGGACAAGCGGAATGAAGGCGAGACCACGAATCCCTTCACCCTCGATTACCTTCTTGAGGGCATCAGGTTCGTTCGTATCCCGAATATCAGTCACGAAGATCGGGACCGCATCAGTCGTCTCTAGTGTCCACGGCGAGTGACCGTCTACGGCTTGGCGGTACTCCTCGCTGATCCCCTTCCATGCGACGAAGCGCATGACGGAAGCCGAATCGAAGAGCAGGATCGATGCACGCTCGCAGCCGAGCGCATCGGTGATCGCCTCGAGCGCCGCCTCGTAGACCTCTTGGGCGGATTTCGCAGCCTGTAGGCGCTCTGTCAGGTGGAATAGCGTTCCAAGCTCACGAACAGTCCGCGAAAGCGATTCCGCAGCGCTCTTACGCTCGCTGATGTCTCGGCAAAACGATGCTCCGCCCACGATCGATCCGTTCTCATCGCGCAGCGGGACGACCGTAATCTCCACGGCCAGGCCTCTACCATCTTTGGCCACCCTGACGGTTTCGAAGGGGCCAAAGGATTCGCCAGCGCTCACGCGAGCGATCATGTTCTCGGCGGCTGAACGTTCCGCGTGCGTGACCAGATCCAGCAGGGAACAACCGCCGATCTCCGAAGCCTCGAAGCCCAACAGGCGTTCTGCCGCGGGATTCCACTCAGTGATGATGCCGTCGGTGCGCCAGCACCAGATCGCGTCGGGCGAGCCGGCAAGGATCGCCGAAAGCACCACCGGTCCGGGTCCTCCCTCCATGCGCCGACTTGGCTTTGAGGCGGAAACCGGCCGGTCGGCCCCACTGGACATCTTTATCCCTCCCGGCCACCCTTCGAGAAGACGGCTGCCATACGCCTGTTTTTGAACCCGGCCAACAAAACCTTACCCAACCAAGAGGATTGAGATTGGTTCCAAGAGTGGGCCGGAGAATCCATGCGGGGCAGAGAGCATCAAGCGGGGCCCTCCTGCAGGGGTTGAAATCGGACGAAGCGTCAAGCGGTTTCTCAGGCAACTTCGGCTGCGGACATGATACACGTTCATGGACGCCGGACCCGGGCGGCGGGTCCGTGCCGTCCCACATCCGCCACCCTCCCAAAGTAGACAGCACTGCGAGCCGCGACGGCATATGGTGCATGCAGCCAAGCTCCACAGAAGGGACTTTTCATGCCGGGAGTGCTCGAACGCAACAACGTGAAGGTCCGCGGAGCCGGTGAACAGCCGATGATGTTCGCGCATGGCTACGGGTGCGACCAGAACATGTGGCGATTCGTCGCCCCGGCCTTCGAATCGGATTTCAACACCGTGCTGTTCGATCACGTGGGGGCGGGCGGGTCCGACCTCAGCGCCTACAACAAGCGCAAATATTCCAGTCTAGGCGCTTATGCCGATGACGTCGTCGAGATCGGGCGAGGGCTGGAGCTGCACGATGCCGTGTTCGTCGGCCATTCGGTCAGCGCCATGATCGGTGTCCTCGCCTCGCAGAAGGCGCCCGGTATGTTCGGTAAGCTCATCCTAATCGGTCCATCTGCCCGCTACATTGACGACGAGGGGTACGTCGGCGGCTTCAGCGCGAAGCAGATCGAAGAGCTCCTTGAGTTTCTTGAGGCCAACCACATGGGCTGGTCCGCGCAGATGGCCCCCTTGATCATGGGGAATCCTGACCGGCCAGAACTCGCGGAAGAGCTCACGAACAGCTTTTGTCGCACAGATCCGGACATCGCAAAGGCGTTCGCCCGTGTGACCTTTACCTCCGACAACCGCAAGGATCTCGCCGGGGTGACCGTCCCGACTCTCATCCTCCAGTGCAGCGAAGATATCATTGCCTCCGAGGCGGTGGGCGAGTTTGTGAATCGCAACATTCCAAACAGCCGCATGATCGTTCTCAAAGCCACCGGGCACTGCCCGAATCTCAGCGCACCGGACGAAGTCGTCGCCGCCATGCGGACTTTCGTGTGAGCCGCGTGGACATCAACTCGCGCCCGGACTTCGAGGACATGGTGGAGAACGGGCCGTTCGGCTACGTATCTCTGCTACCCAACGGTCGCGTCGGATACGTGAACAGCGCGCTCCTGGAATGGAGCGGATACACGGCTGGCCAGATACTTGGAAGGCCGCTGGTCGAACTTCTGACGGTGCCCGGGCGCATCTACTACGAGACCCATCTTGCTCCTCTGCTTCGGATGCAGGGCTTCTTCTCCGAAGTTGCCCTTGACCTCCTCAAGGACGACGGCGAGCCGCTGCATACGATCGCCAACGCCAAGGAAGCGCGGGACTCAGAGGGAAGGCCGACTTCGATCCGGATCGCGTTCATCAAGTCCATCGATCGTCGCCGGTACGAACAGGAGCTGTTGAGATCACGCGAGATGGCCAGGGCCGCCGCCGAGGCGACCGAGGAGAAGCTGAAGCGAGAGCATCAGATGGCCGAGTTGCGCGAGCAGTTCATCGCCGTGCTTGGTCACGATCTGCGCAACCCTCTTGCCGCGCTCAGCGCTGGCGCTCGAATTCTTGATCGCACGGTGCAGAGCGAGAAGGAGCGCCAGATTATCGCAATGATGCAGACCACGGTCACGCGAATGGCCGGCCTCATCGACGACGTCCTCGATCTCGCGCGCGGCCGCCTCGGCGGCGGAATCGCCGTCGAGCACAAGGCAGGCAAGCCGTTGGAGTCCGTCCTCACCCAGGTCGTGGACGAGTTGCGGCTGGCCTCGCCGGGGCGGGAGATCCTGGTCGATCTCCACGTCAACCGGCCTGTCGATTGCGACAGCTCACGCATCGGGCAGATGCTGTCTAACCTGCTTGGGAACGCCTTGACGCACGGGTCGGCCAGCAAGCCCGTCATAGTCCGTGCGGAGACGCGCGACGAGGCCTTCGAACTGTCGGTCAGCAACGCGGGAGAACGGATTCCCCCCGAGGCCATGGACAAGCTGTTCGAGCCGTTCTTCCGCGGGAAGGCCCGCGCCAGCAGGCAAGGATTGGGGCTTGGCCTCTACATCGCGTCCCAGATCGCTAAGGCGCATGGCGGCGAACTCGTTGCTACGTCAAATCCTGAAGAGACCAGATTCACGTTCACGATGCCCGTGCAAGCGGGGTCGCGTGATCGGATCGATGGTCCGGTGGACAGCATGTGAGCCGACATAGGTGCGCGGTGAGTCGCCGTTATGCCCCACCTGCGTTCGAGGGAACGCCAAGTCCCGGGCAACCAGGGCTGACAGCACTGCACCGGCATGAACAGCACGAAATTGGGCAAGCTGAACCATCGCGCCGTCACCGCCGGGCTCATGATTGGTGTCCAGACATTCACGACGGCGATCGCGGCGACGATGCCGACGAGGCAGCTCCGGCGCAGGCGCGGATCTCAAATTCGAGGTGCCCCGCGAGCCGCTGGATAGTCTCACGTGCGTTGTGTCCGGTCCGGCGCGGGTTATGGCCGCAGCGATTGTTTGGCCGGCGACGCCGTTGCGCGAAACGGCAGGCGGTCATCCCGCAATAGAAGAAGTACAGTTGTGCCGGCGGTCGATGCTTGCCAACTGGGCGAACTCAACAACGTAAAGCGCTTCGCGATATGGGAAATGCATGTGATGAACGCAGCGACCGCCGACATCGCAACCAGCTGGCTGCCGAGTGTTCGCGCGCTCGGCGAGTTACAGGCAACAGCTATTGCTCACCGATGCGTTTTGCGGCAACACGGGAATTCGCTCGGAACATCCACAGGCCGCCCAAGGCACCGGAGATGTCAGCGCCGGGGTCACTGCGGTGCAGCGGAGCGCGGTCGAAACCGGTAGCGCATCGATTCAGCGCCTCATCTGCCCAGCTTTTGTCGCGCGATTCGACGCGGCTCAAGGACGAGGTCGTGCATTTCCTGCACAGCGTTCGGGCATGACGCTGGCCTACGATGGCGAGAGTTGGAAACAACACCGCCCAACGGAGTGAAGGAACTTTCAGCGCCGAAGCGTCAGCTTGCGTTGCGCCAGCGCGCCTGGCGCGAGGCGACGGATACGGTGTCGAGAAAGCGATCGATATCCTCCTCGCTGGTGTAGACGTGAGGGGCAACGCGGTTGATGGCATCGAGGCACCTCGCCTCCAGGTCCGCCCGCGCGTAATCGCGATCGACCACTGCGGCGGCGATATTGGCGTCGGCGAGACGATCGTTTAGCTCGACCGGCACGATAGCGCTGGCTGTGAAAGTGAGGAACGCGGCATTCGCTGCATCCTCCTCGAACACGGTCACCCCAGGAATGGCCGTCAGCCCTGCACGGAGGCGGACAAGACGCACGCGGATCACGTCGTCGATGTTCTCGATCCCGCATTCCAGGGCACGCGTCATTGCCGCACCCAGCCCGAGCCTGCCGGCAACCGAAAATTCGTAAGTTTCGAAGCGTTGCGCATCGGCCCGTGTGGCATAGCTGTCGATCGATGTCCAGTTGGAGCCGACTTGGCTCAGAACCGGAGGATCACCAAGCCGCTCCAGGGCACGATCAGAGAGCGCCATGATCGCTTCGCCGCGCGGACCACGCAGCCACTTGCGGCTTGGTGCCACCAGCACATCGGCACCGGTACTTGCCATCCCTGCAGGCAATCGTCCAACCGCCTGCGCGCCGTCGACGAATAAAAGGCACCCCTCCGGCCGCGGCAGTGCGGCGATGAGTTCCACGGGCTGTCGTACGCCCGATCCGCTCGCCACCACCGGGAGGCAGATCGCCACCGTCCGCTCGTCGATCAGTTCGCCGACGCGCTCGACATCGATGCGGCCGGTGCGCTCGTCGACCGGCATGATGTCGATCGCGATGCCGTCGATCAGACGCCGTTTCATCAGATTGAGGACGTTGCCGGCCCATTCCGAACGCGCAACCAGCACGCGCGCCCCGCGCTTTATCGGCATGGCTAGGAACGCCATGGCCCACATCGTGCCGGCGCTGCCCCCGAATGCGACATTGTGCGGGCGGCATTGCAGGAGTTCGGCGGCGACAGCACGGACGCCATGGAGTTCGTCCTGCGCCCGCGCGGCCGCCCAGTGCGGACCGATACTTGCCTCCTCGGCAAGGTGACGCATGACCGTCTCGGTCACGATGCGTGGCGGCAGTCCGGCGCCGGCCGCATTCAGATGAATCACCGTTGCCGCGCCGGGCGTATCGGCGCGAAACGCGACTGCGTCGAAATGGTCGCGGGAAGGGGCGATGCGCATGGTCGTTTCTCTCCTTGGTGTTGTGCCGGCGTGTCATTGGCGACCGCGGCCGGAGCGATGAGATCGAAATCGTCATCAGTTCCGAATTATTGTTCGAGCATGGTCTCCGTGCAGACGCCTCTGGCGCCTGTTGCGACCGAAGACCGCTGCGTGCTTCTCGGAATCATGATTGGAATCTCATTGGCGCAATATCTTGGACAGGAAAATGCGTGCGCGCTCGGTCGAAGGCTGCGCGAAGAAGACGGAGCTCGGAGCCTCCTCCAGGATACGCCCGCCGTCCATGAACACGACACGACCGGCAACATGGCGCGCAAACCCCATCTCGTGGGTCACGACCATCATGGTCATGCCGTCGCGCGCGAGCTCGGTCATGACGTCGAGCACATCCTTGATCATTTCAGGGTCGAGCGCCGACGTCGGTTCGTCGAACAGCATCGCGATCGGATCCATGGCCAGCGCGCGGGCGATGGCGACGCGTTGCTGCTGGCCACCCGAGAGCTGGGCGGGATGGCAACCGGCCTTGTCGTCCAGGCCGACGCGGCGGAGCAGCATCATGGCTTTGTCGCTCGCCTCGACCTTCGACCGGCGCAACACCTTGACCTGTGCCAGCGTGATGTTCTCGAGCACCGACAAATGCGGATAAAGCTCGAAGTGCTGGAACACCATGCCGATCCGGCTTCGGAGCCGGGTGAGGTCGGTACGGCGGTCGCCCACGGGCACACCGTCGACCACGATCGTCCCGCTCTGGAAGGTCTCGAGGCCGTTGACGCATTTCAGCAGGGTTGACTTGCCCGATCCCGACGGTCCGCAAACCACGACAGCCTCGCCTTTCCGAATGCTCATGGAGCAGTCGTTCAAGACTTCCAGCGCGCCGTAACTCTTGGAAATTCCGATAATCTCGATCGTCGCGGGTTGCTCGACGGATGCGTCTGCGATCGGGGATACCTTGCGGAGGGCAGAGATGCTCATGGACTTAGCGGCGACCTGTTGAGAAACTGGATTGATTGGGAGGCTGCGAAACAGAGCGTGAAGTAGACGATGACTGCGAACAGATAGAATTCGACCAGATGTCCGTCCCGATTCGCCGTCACCGAGATTGCCGTCATGAAGTCGTGCAGGCCGACGACATAGACCAGCGAAGTATCCTGAAACAGGGCGATGCTCTGCGACAACAGGATCGGCAGCATCTTCCGGATCGCTTGTGGCAGGATCACGAAGCGGTAGGCTTGAAACGGGCCGAGTCCGGATGCGAGGGCGGCGGCGAGCTGCTGCTTCGGCACGCTTTGGATGCCGGCGCGGATGATCTCGGCATAATAGGCGGCCTCGAAGATGACGAAGGCGATGAGCGCCGAGGTGAACGCGCCGATCGGGCGTCCGATCACCAGCGGCACCAGGAGATAGAACCAGAAGATCACCATGATCAGGGGCACCGAGCGCAGCCCGTTCACATAGCCTGCCGCGATGGCGGCGATCGGCCGTGATCCGGCGATACGCATGACCGCGAGGATGGTGCCGAGCAGCCCTCCGCCGGCCATCGCCAGCAGCAACAGGCCGAAGCTCGTCTGCAGCCCATCCCAGAGAAACGGCGCCACGGCCTTGAAGAGATCGGGATCGAGATCGTTCATCAATCAGGTCCGTCCCATCAAACCGGGAATGGCGACAAAGCGCTCGACGGCACGCAGCGCGGCGATCACCGCTGTCGTCAAAACGACGTAGGTCAGCGTCGCCGCGGTGAATGCCTCGATGCCGTGAAACGTCGCGCTCTCGATCTGGCGGCTCTGGCCGGTCAGTTCGAGCAGGCCGATCGTCAGCGCGAGCGAGGAGTTCTTGACTACGTTGAGAAATTCGGATGTCAGCGGCGGCAGGACGTTCCGCGCAGCGATCGGCAGCAGGATGTAACGATAGCTCTGCGCCAGCGTGAGACCGCTCGCCGCCGCGGCCATCGCCTGGCCACGCCCGATCGCCTGGATGCCGGCGCGGGTCTGCTCGGCAACGCGCGCCGCCGTGAACAGGCCGAGACCGATAACCGCCGTCCAGTATTCCGGCAGCGGCAGGTCGCGCTTGATCCAGTTGCCGATTGGCGTTGGCAGCAGTTCCGGCAGCACGAAATACCAGACGAACAATTGCAGCAGCAGCGGGATGTTGCGGAACGTCTCGACATAGGCCGTCCCGATCAGCCGTGGCGTACGGCCGGGCAGTGTCCTGATGATGCCGACCGTCACGCCAACGAGCAAGGCCAGCACCCAGGCCGCGCCCGCGACGAGCAGGGTCCATCCCAGTCCCGCGAGCAGCCAGCCGAGATACGGCTGGGAGACCAGAACGCTCCAGTCCCAACGATAGGTCATTGCGGCAGAGCCTGGATCGCGAAGGCGGTCTTGAGCTCGGGCTCGATCTCGATGCCGAGTGGGCCGAACCATTTGGTGTAGAGCGTCTCGGCCTCGGGCGAGCGGAACGCATCGGCGAAGGCGCGCTTCACGAGCAGGGCAAACTCCATGTCCCCGCGCTGCATCATGGCAGAATAGGGATCGTAAGTGAGCAAGCGCCCGATCACCTTGAGCGCTCCCTTCGGCTGCGCCTTGGTCGCCGCGTAGACCTTGATCTGGCCGCCATCGGCGGCAAAGCCGTCCACCCGCCCGTTGGTTACGAGCAATGCGCCTTCTCCGAGATCCTTGGCATAGACCAACTCGATGCCGAGCTTCTCGGTCTCGTTCAGCATCCGCAAGGATTGCTCGTTGCTGGATCCCTGGAGCACGGCCACGCGCTTGCCCTTCAGGTCTTCGACTTCCCGGGCCGCGTTGTCAGCCTTGACCATGACTTGCGTGCCCGTGATGTAGAAGATCGGTGAGAACTCCACCTGCTCCTGGCGGGAGAGCGTGTTGGTGGTCGTCCCGCATTCCAGGTCGATGGTGCCGTTGGCGACCAGCGCAATGCGGTTCGTGGTGTTGATCGGCACATACTTGACCTCGAGGCCTGGCATCTCGAGCCGGGCCTTCACCGCCTCGACGACCTTCATGCAGAGGTCGATGGAATAGCCCTCGACCTTCTGGTCACGGTCGATGAAAGAGTAGGGGGCGGATGCTTCGCGATGACCGATGGTGATTGCGTTGCGCGCAGCGATGCGTTTCAGGATCGGGCTGTCGCCCGGGCCGGCGGCCTGGGCCGGGCCGGCCAGGGCGAGGGCTCCAAGCAGGCCGACGATCGAGCAATACCAAAAGCTACGCTCTTGCATGGAGGTCTCCTCAGAATGATGGCCGCGCGTCGCCGCTCGCCGCGACGGCTGCACAGCCGGCTGGCGATTGGGAAGTGCCAAGAGATGTCCCAGATGAGGTCAACACCCGGTTCGGCCGAAATCGACTGAGCCGGGATCAAGAAGAGATTAACCGTGGCCAAGCGGCTCAGCCAATGCCGATCGCTCGGTCTGCGATGCGAAATTCGCATGATGCATCGCGAGTGTGACGTGGCATCATCTCGGTGAGGTGGTGGGCGGCTGTTTCGGCTGGAGGGGCTGCAATGCTCGACATACGTTGGCTCGAAGACTTCATCGTGGTCGCCGAGACCCGCAACATCACCAAGGCTGCCGAACTCCGTAATGTGACGCAGTCAGGCCTCAGTCGCCGCATCCAGTCGCTGGAGAACTGGGCGGGCGCGGCCCTGATCGACCGCCGCCATGCCCCGCTCGAACTCACCGAGGCCGGCCACAAGTTGCTGGATGTCGCCAACGAAGCGCTCGGTCGCCTGAACGGCATCCGTCGCACGATCCGCGAAGACCAGAACGAGCGCTTGCGAAGCATTCGCTTCGCGGCGCCGCATATTCTGTCGGTCACCTTTTTTCCGCGCTGGCTGCTGGCCATCCAGGCGAAGCTCGGCTCCACCCGCCTGTCCGTCACCTCCGACAATCTGCCGGGTTGCGCCAATCTGTTTGAAGACGGAGCGGTCGACTTCGTGGTCTGTCTTGTCGATGCAGAAGGGGCGATTCTCCGCGGCGCGGGTCGGCCATTGACCATCGAGCGCTGCGCATCGATCTCGATCGGCAAGGAGCGGCTGATTCCGCTCTCGGCCCCGGCCGCCGACGGCAAGCCGCTGCACCGGCTCGACCTCAACCCGCGGCTCTCCACATCCTATCTCGCCTATAGCCGTGAATGCTCGCTCGGTTGGGCGGTCGAAGACCTCATCGCGCGACGGCCGGACTTGGTGCAGCTCCATAGCTTGTACGACAACTCCCTGGCCGATGGCCTGAGGACCATGGCGCTTGCAGGCCTGGGCGTCGCCTGGCTGCCGCTGACGACCACGCATAACGACATCATTCGCGGCAAGCTGGTGCGAACCGGCGATCCGCAACTCGCCATCGATCTCGATATTCGGCTCTATCGTCCTGCGCAGCGGCTGGCGAAGAAGGCCGAGGAGCTCTGGTCCCGGTTGACGACCGAAGGTCTGGGAGCTCTGCTGGCGCCCGCTGCTTTTCCTCCTGACATCGCCACGACGATTCACAGTGAGGATCCGCAGACGATTCGGCAGTGACCGGCGCGTCTGCCCCGCACGTTCAGCTCGAACGTTTGTCTAACGCTTTGTTGTCGTCGGCAGGCGACGGGCAGTGTTCGGCTGCGTCGTTCACGTCACAACGTTTGCTTGTTATGACGGCAGCTTGCACGACCTCATGCCGCGGATATGAGCGAATATCGGCCTGATGCGAAGTTGTCATGGCCGAATTCGTCTTCGGAATTGGACAAAGCATTTCGCGCCGCAATAATTCGAGCATCGCAATTGCAGCAAAGGGGCTGGCGCGATGTTCGATCGACGTGGCTTCATCGCATCAGGTGGCGTTCTTGCGCTCGTACCCGGCGGCGCCGCCGCTGCGCCCGCGACGGATGCGAGCACGAAGGCCAGTCTCCCTGTGGCCTCCGACGCGACCGTAGAACCTCTTTATGCTCTGACGCCGAGTGAGGCGGAATTTCTGGCGGCCGTCGTCGATGCCCTCATTCCGGCCGATGACCTGTCGCCATCCGGTTCCGAGTGCGGCGTCGTCACCTTCATCGATCGACAACTCGCCGGCGCCTATGGCGCCGGGGCGCGGCTTTATCAAGAAGGGCCCTTTCAGCCGAGCAGCGGACAGCCGCAGTTCGGATCGCAGTCGCCGCTCGCACCGCTGGCATTTATCCGGCTCGGCATCGCCGAGCTCGACGCATGGACGGCGGCGCAGCGCGGCGCCCGGGTCAGCCAGCTATCGCCGCCCATGCTGGAGGCGCTGCTGCGCGACGTCGAAGGCGGCAAGGTCGCTCTTGCGCGCATCGATGCACGCGCGTTCTTTGCTGCGCTGCTGCAGCTCTCGATGGAGGGTTTCTTCGCGGACCCGATCTATGGCGGCAACCGGGGTAAGGCGTCGTGGCGGATGATCGGCTATCCGGGCCTGCCGGCGACCTACGCAAAGGCGATCAAGGAGCATCGGGGACGGCGCTATGAAGCCGAACCTCGATCGATCGCTGACTTCCTCTGATCGATCGGTGAATTGGAGCACATCATGGCAAAGGTCTTGAAGGCGACGGATGCCGTGATTGTCGGCCTCGGATGGACGGGTGCGATCATGGCGCGCGAGCTGACCCGCGCCGGCCTCGAAGTATTGGCGCTGGAGCGCGGACCGGATCGCGACCCGGCCGCCGACTTCGCATTGCCGGCGATCCGCGACGAGCTGCGCTACTCCGTTCGCCAGGAGCTGATGCAGGATCCGAAGATGGAGACGGTTACGCTGCGCCATCGCCTCGACGACGAGGCGAGGCCGGTGCGGCGGTTCGGGGCCTTTCTGCCCGGTGACGGCGTTGGCGGCATGGGTACCCACTGGAACGGCAACACGTTTCGCTTCCTTCCCTCGGACCACAATCTCAGAACGCATCTCACCGAACGTTACGGTCGTGGGCGTATTCCCGACGACATGACGATCCAGGACTGGGGCGTTACCTATGACGAGCTGGAGCCGCACTATGCGCGCTTCGAAGCCATCTGCGGCGTGTCGGGCAAGGCCGGCAATATCCGGGGCAGGATTCAGGCGGGCGGGAATCCCTTCGAAGGGCCGCGCAGCGGCGAATATCCGAACGCACCGCTGGTGTCGTCTCACGCCAACGAGCTGTTCTCGCGCGCGGCGACCGAGCTCGGTCTGCACCCGTTTCCGGCGCCGGCCTCCAACTCCAGCGCGCCCTACCGCAATCCGGAAGGGGCCCAGCTCGGAGCCTGTCAATATTGCGGTCATTGCGATCGGTTCGGATGCGAAGCGAACGCCAAGGCGACGCCGCTGAGCACGCTGGCACTGGCGCTCGGCAAGGCGCCCGGCTTTCGCAAGGTGACCAACGCCTATGCAACGCGCGTGCTCTACGACGCGCAGACGCGACGGGCGACCGGAGTGCGCTACATCGACCTGCGCTCGGGGGAGACCTACGACCAGCCGGCGGAAATCGTCATTCTCTCGGCCTGGGTGTTCGGCAACACCCGCCTGATGCTGCTGTCGGGAATCGGCCAGCCCTACGACCCCCGCACCGGTACCGGCGTGGTCGGCAAGAACTACTGCTACCAGATCCAGCCGACGCTCCAGCTTTTCTTCGAGGCCGAGGAGTTGAACCCGTTCATGGGGGCCGGCGGTCTCGGCATGGTCGTGGACGATTTCAACGGCGACAATTTCGATCACGCCAATCTCGGATTCCTCGGCGGCGGCTACATTTCGCTGAACAGCACTAATGGCCGGCCGATTTCGTTCCGCCCGACGCCGCCCGGAACGCCTACATGGGGCGCGGCTTGGAAACGGGAAACCGCGAAATGGTACCGCAAGACCGCGATGGTGCTCTGCGAGGGCATGAACTACGCATCGCGCACCAATTCGATGGATCTCGATCCGACGTATCGCGACATGTTCGGTCAGCCGCTGCTGCGGATGACGTTCAACTTCACGCAGAACGATCGTGCGATGGCCGATTATCTACTGGCCAAAGCTGCCGAGATCGGTCGCGCGATGAATGCGACCATCGTCGCGCCGCAGCCGCGCAAGGGCGATTTCAACGTCGTCTCCTATCAGTCGAGTCACAACAGCGGTGGCACGATCATGGGGCGCTCGCCCATAAACAGCGTGGTGAACCGTTATCTGCAGAGCTGGGACGCGCACAATCTGTTCGTGCTGGGATCATCGGTCTTCCCGCAAAACGCCGGCTACAACCCGACCGCCGCGGCCGCAGCTACCGCCTATTGGTGCGCGGATGCGCTGGTGAAGACTTACCTCAAATCTCCCGCTCCGATGGTGCAACTGTGACGACACGCTGGATGACTGGACCTGGTCTCGCCGCGCTGCTGTTCGGCATGACGGCAAACGCTCCGATCGCCGCGGCCGACATCGTCGCCGGCAAAGCCCTGTTCGAGCAATGTGCGGCCTGCCACGGCGCGAGCGGCGACGGCACCGAACAGGGCCCGTCGCTTCATGGCGTCGTCGGACGCAAGGCCGGGCAGATGCAGAATTTCCGTTACTCCCGCGCGATGCAGCGCAGCGGGATCGTGTGGAGCGAAGAGACGCTGGCGCGATATCTGTCCGATCCGCAGGATGTTGTTCCCGGCAATCGCATGCCTTTCGGGGGGCTCGCCACGCCCGAGGAGAGCAAGGACGTCGTGAGCTACCTGGAAAGCCTGAAGTAGCCAATCGCCAAAGACCGATCGAACGCATGGCCGGCGCATATCCATGAGCCGGACGCGCCACCCCTTTGCCTGAAGCCAGACCAAGCAACGACAAGATACCCTTTCAAACAAGCAAGAGGACGAGAATGCCGAAGACCCTGATACTTGGATGCTGCTCGACCGGTGCGAAATACACGCCGCTGAACCATCATCCGTCCGGCGATGCCGTGCTCGACCGCATCTGCACCGGCGTCGACATCGCCATCACGGAGGAGGAGATCGCGCACGAGGTGGAGCAGCTGACCAGCCTCGGCTGTCGCTATTATCATTATCATGGCCGCAACCCGCTGACGCGCGAGCAGACCACGGACAACGACACCTATCGCCGGATCAGCCTCCTGGTGCAGCGTATGTCGCCCGACATGTTGATCAGCTTCGGTGCCAGCCGGAATGGCCGGGAAGTGATCCAGCGCATCAGCGCCCATGGCGAGTGGGAGCGGGTCAGCCACGCCGGCCTGTCGCTCGGCGCGGGCGGCGCGCATTTCATCACCATGCAGGCCGCCATCGAGCTGCAGATCGTCTGCGACCTGGAGGATCGCATCGGTCCGCTGACGCGCGAGCTCGTCGACAGCGATCTCTTCCTGCGCGAGGTCGAGCGCTATCAGCCTTCGACCCGTCAGGAGGAGGTGAAGATGAACACCAATTCGACAGCGAACGGCAATAATTACGGCCGCTCATCGCCCGCGGTCCAGTTCATTGCTTATGGGCAGGCGGTCGCGGCACGCAGGCGGCTGCATCTGCTCGACGAGATCGAGTGGGTCCAGACGATCCGCAGCTATGCGATGTCGCGCATGGCGATCGCGCGGCACGACGTCAGGCTGGCCGGAGCCGACCAGCTCAACGTCACCCTGCTGTTCGGCTTCTCGCCGAAGCTGCCATTCCCGGAGACCTACGATCATTTCCGGTCCGTCGTCTCCATGGCCAAATCGCTCGAGCGTGATACGCCGGAGGGGGTGCGCAAGCGGAAGGTCTCGATCACGGTCGGAGCCGCGATCCTGCCGCATCATGCTGCCCGCGAGGTGCGGGTCATGGATGTGGGTCCGCTGGCCGGGCATTCGCTCGACGCCGTGCGCAGGGTGATCGGCTATGCCGCGCAGGACGACAGCGAGGTGGATGTCGTGCGCGTCGGCATGGAGGACACGCCGTTCCTGCTCGGCGACGACGGCAAGATCAAGCCGACCACCAATGTCGAGCTCTGCACCTTGGCGGCCGACACGCTGGATCGTCACGGCGTGGCGGTGCAGACCGATCCATCAAACATCACCGAGCGGCGCGCTCCGTTGATGCGCGCGGCGGCATGATCGGCATTGCGCCGGGCCGGGCTGGCGCGTTTGCGACTACGCCAATCCATGGAGAGTCCTGATGACGCTGACCGTCCTCGTGCCGATCTTCGCGCTGCTCGCGCTGGGCTTTGCCGCTGCCCGGAGTGGGCTGCTCTCGGCCGAGGCGAATGCGGGGCTCCTGAAACTGGTCGCGTGCTTCGCGATCCCGGCATTGCTTTTTCGGTCGCTGGCGGCAGGCGCGCAGGCGTCGAACGGCGGCGAGATCGCGCTGATCTACCTGCTGGGCTGTGCGGCGTTGCTCGTCATCGCCTTCATCTACGGACGTGCGGCGCTCGGGTTGAGTCTTGCCGAGTGCGTGGTGTTCGGCATGGGCGTGATCTATTCGAACTCGTCGTTGATCGGCGTTCCCATTGCCCAGGCCCTGCTCGGGGACCAAGGCGTCGCGCTGTTGAGCCAGATCATCGCGATTCACACGCTCGTCCTGATCCCCGTGGCCACGCTCTTGCTCGCATTCGGCAGCAGTGCAGGGGGCGGCTCGAAGGCCCTGGTCGCCGCCATCAGCAATCCCATGACGCTGGCTCTGGCGGCCGGTCTTGTCTGGCGCCGAACCGGGCTCGCACTGCCTGAAATGATTGATCACGCCATCGCCATGCTGGCGGCCGCAGCGCCGGCATTGTCGTTGATCGCGCTCGGGGCCACCGTGGCGCGCGTGCCGCTGCCGACCAATTTCGCCGCGCCGGTCGCTTCCGTCGTGTTCAAGCTCATCGTTCACCCGCTGCTGATCTGGTCGATTGCGCATGCGATGGGTCTGCCCCGGGAGCAGATCCTGATCGCGACGATGACGGCGGCGCTGCCGCCCGGCATCAATGTCTATGTCTTGGCCGCGCATTTTGGCCGGCATGCCGAGGACGCCGCGCGCTCCTTCGCGCTGGCGACGACGCTGTCGGCCGTCAGCATTTCCATTGTCGTCCAGGCCGTCGCCTGGCGTTGAGTCAAGCCACGAAAGGGAGAGCAGCATGACACCGACGATTGCGATCATCGCGCCTGGTGCAATGGGGAGCGCCATCGCGACGCGCCTGACCCGGCAGGGCGTCAAGGTCCTCACCTCGCTCGAGGGCCGCGGTGCCGCAAGCCGGCAGCGGGCGGAGGCGGCGGGCATGCATCATGCCGACGATCAGCGCCTGGTGGACGAGGCCAGCGTGATCCTGTCGATCGTGCCGCCAACCGAGGCGAATGCGCTCGCCGAGCGCTTCGCCGCACGCCTCGGACGCGCAGATCACGCGCCGCTCTTCGTCGATTGCAACGCCGTCGGCGTTTCGACCATGGTGGGAATCGATCGCCTGTTTCGGCGCACCGGCGCGCGCCTCATCGACGGTGCCATCATCGGCTTTCCGCCGAAGGCCGATGATCCGGGGCCTGCCTTCTATTTTTCGGGCGATGCAGCGTCAGACCTCAAGGTATTGGCCGAATATGGTCTCGACATCCGCATCGTCGACGGTCCAATCGGCGCGGCCTCGGCATTGAAGCTGTCCTACGCGGGAATTACCAAGGGGCTGGTGGCAATCGCGACCGCGATGGTGCTTGCTGCCGAACGCGCGGGAGCAGGTTCGGCGCTGAAGTCGGAACTGGCGGCGAGCCAGCCGCAACTGTTGACCCGCTTTGCCAAGATGCTGCCGGACATGTACCCGAAGGCCTACCGCTGGGTCGAAGAGATGCACGCGATCTCCGAATTCATCGGCGGGGATTTCCCGGAAGCGTTGATCTACAGGGGCGCGGCCGGTCTTTATGAGCGGATCGCGGCCGACGTCGCGGGCGATCGTGACGCGTGCAAGCGCATCGATGCGTTCCTCGCGTCGTAGCGATGCGACCGGCGACGGACCGTTAACGCCTGTGCAGGCCAGCCCGACCCTGCGAGTTCCGTGCTTGATGCGGGCACTCGGCGAGGCTTGCGGGTAGTGCATCGACTCGCGATGCACATGTCCGTGAAGTCCAGGGAATCGGCTACGGGCGAGAATAATGGATGTTGGCTACCGATGCCAAATGATCTGGGAGACAAGATGCGTCGCTCCGACAACGAGGAATCTTGTCGCGGGCTTCGATGCACGATGAGCGGCGTTCTTGTCGGAATGGTCAGCCAACATCAGTGCTTTACTCAGCGATCACTGAGTTCCGGAGGACGCCGATCCCGGAGATTTCGACCTCGACGGTGTCACCGGGCTTCATCCACAGCGGCGGGGTGCGCTTCAAGCCGACACCGCCGGGCGTGCCCGTGACGATGACGTCACCGGGGACAAGCGGGGAGATCGTGGAGATGTAGGCGATCAGCTCGGGGATCGCGGTGATCAGCAGATCGGTCGTCGTGTTCTGCACGACGGCCCCGTTGAGGCGGGTCTGCAATGTGAGCTTTGAGGGATCGGGGATTTCGTCCGTCGTCACCAGCCAAGGGCCGAAGCTGCCGCTATTGGCAAAGGTCTTGCCGGAAAGGAACTGGCTGGTATGACGCTGCCAGTCGCGGACGCTGCCCTCGTTGTAGCAGGCGTAGCCTGCGATATGGTCGAGCGCTTGGCCGGCCGGGATGTGGCGACCTTCCTTGCCGATCACCAGCGCGAGCTCGCCCTCATAGTCGAAATTGTCGCTGACCTTCGGCCTGACGATCGGCTGCATGTGGCCGACCTGGCTGCAGGCGAAGCGCGCGAACAGCGCCGGCTTCTCGGTTACGGTGCGGCCGGTCTCGGCGACATGGTCCCGGTAGTTTAGACCGACGCAGATGATTTTGTCGGGGTCCGGGATGACCGGGGCGAAGGCGATCTTGTCGATCGCACGGTCGGGCGCGTTGGCTGCGACCAGTGCGGCTGCCTCGAAGACACGATTGGTCTCGAGCAACTGCCGCAGCGAGGCGCAGCCGGGCATGCGCGTACCGAGATCGACGACGCCGTTGTTCTTGACGGCACCAAAGGAGGCGCGGCCGTCGGCGCTGAAAGAAAGCAGCTTCATAAGATATCCTTGGAAATGTGTTCAGGCCGCGGACGGCACGTGGGTGGGATGGATGATGGCGGCGGCGAGCCGGTCGACTTCCGCGTCGTTGCGGGCGGCACCGAGCACGTAGCGGTCGGGCCGGACCAGAGCGGCCTTGAGGCCGTTATCGCGCAGCCAAGTGCCGACGCCAGCGGTCGCGTCGCCGGTGATGATCGACGCGCCGGCATCGCCGAACGCGCGTTGCAACGCGGACGGGATGACGCCGGCGGCCTCGGTGAGCAGGACGTAGGCGTAACCGATGGCGTCGTCGCTGCGACGGCCGTCGGGCAGGGTGAATTGCGGTGCGAGATGTCCGGCCAACGGCAGATCCGACAGCGCAAGACCGGGGCCGAGCAGGGGCTTCTTCACCTCGAGTTTGACAGGCGCGTTCTCGCGGGCCTGGCCGGCGGCGAGGCCGGCGTCGACCGCCTTGGTGTTGATCAAGCCCCCGAGCCGGATGGCGAGCTCGACGAACTCGCGCACATGCGGCTGGCGCTCGCTCTGATAGGTGTCGAGCAGGCGGCCGTCGGCATGGCCGCCAAGGATCGCATTGAGTTTCCAGGCAAGGTTTGCGGCGTCGCGGATGCCGGCGCACATGCCCTGGCCCAGGAAGGGCGGGGTCTGGTGGGCCGAATCACCGGCGAGCAGCAGGCGGCCATCGCGCCATTTCTGCGCGATGGTGGAGTGGAAGGTGTAGACCGCGGCGCGCTCGAGCTCGGCATCCTCGGGCGTGATCCAGCGCGCCAGCAGTTCCCAGACCTTCGCCGGCTGGGTGACGTCTTGCGAATCTTCGTCGGGCAGAACCGTGATCTCCCAGCGCCGGCGCGTGCCGGTGCCTCGTACATAAGTCGCGGGCCGCCTGGGATCGCAATGCTGCAGGCTGTAGTCGCCGAGATCGTCGCGAACTCGCTTCAGCAGAACGTCCACCACAAGCCAGCGTTCGTGGAAACCAAGATCGTCCATGCCGGAGCCGATGAAGCGGCGCACCAGCGAGCGGGCGCCGTCGCAGCCGATCACATAGCCGGCCCGGACCTCGGTGAGCTGCCCGTTGGAGAGGTCTTCGTAGCGCACGCGCACGCCGGTCTCGTCCTGGTCGAGCGCGAACACGTCGCATCGGTTGCGCGTCGTCACGTGCGGCCAACGCCGCATGCCGCCGATCAAAACCTCCTCAAGATCGGGTTGATGAAAGCGATAGCTGAGATTCCAGCCCTGCGAGGTGAGCGTCGGCGGACGCGACCAATCCAGCAGCATGCGGCCCTCGGCGTCGAGAAAGAGCATGCCGGGGCTGAGGATCACCTGCGGCAGGATCGCATTGGCCAGACCGATGGTCTGGAACACGCGCATGCATTCGTCGTCGAAATGTACGGCGCGCGGCAGATGGTAGGCGTGGGCTTCGCGCTCCAGCACTAGCGTCCGCACGCCGCAAAGGCCGAGGAGATTGGCGAGCGTGGCCCCTACGGGCCCGCGGCCGACGATCACGACATCATAGCTCTGAGAAGCGCAACCATCCTGCATGGCGCCATTTGTTTCTCAGCGGCGCTCCGCTTTCAACGTCGAGTCGCCAACTGTCCGCGCAGCGGACAAGGCTGCGCTGCTCGGTGGCCTGTCCGCCAGCCGGACAGCTTCGCGATAATGCTACTCGCGCGCAATCCGGTTTCGCTAGGGAGGAAGCAAAGCCAACAAGGCCGGTCTGCCGAGGCAGTCCAAAGCGGAGGAAATGACGATGCTGCGATCCGTGCTGAGTGCATGTCTTGTTGCGCAATTATTCGCTGCGCCGAGCTTTGCCGCCGACATCAACGTCGGGATCCTTTTGTCCGCGACGGGGCCCGCTGCAGCCATCGGCAGCGCCGAGCGCAACGGCACGGCCTTCGGTCCCGCCGAGATCGCAGGGAAGAAGGTCAACTATCTATTCCTCGATGAAGCTTCCGACGTTACGGCCGCCGTGTCGGCGCTGCGCAAGCTGCATGAGGAGAGCAAGATAGACCTGCTGATCGGGCCGACCACCACGCCGGGCTCCTTCGCGGTCATCGAGCCGGCGGTCGAGTACAAGACGCCCATGATCACGCTCGCGCCAGTCAATGCGCTCGTCGCACCGGTCGACGCCAGGCGGCGTTGGGTGTTCAAGACCACGACCAACGACGATCACGAAGCAACGCCGCTGTTCGCGAACATGAAGAAGTCCGGCGTGAAGAAGCTGGCCCTGATCGGTTTTGGCGACTCCTATGGCGACGCCTGGAGCAAGGTCAGCGCCGACATGGCCAAGGCCGCCGGCATCGAGCTCGTCGCAAACGAGAAGTACGCCCGGACGGACACGACGGTCGTGGGACAGATATTGAAGATCATCGCAGCCGGTCCGGATGCCGTTCTGATCGCGGCCTCGGGTGCGCCGGCGGCGCTTCCGCTGTTGCAATTGCGGGAGAAGGGGTACGAGGGGCAGATCTACGGCACGCTCGGCGCGACATTCGGCGATTTCAAGAAGCTCACAGGTGTCCAGGGCGACGGGATCTTCGTTCCACTGAGCCCCGCCGTCGGCGCCGCGTCCTTCCCCGACGACTATCCCGCGAAGAAGTCCGCATTGGATTTCATCCAGCGCTACGAAGCGAAGTTCGGGCCGGGAAGCCGCAACATCTTCGCGGGAACGGCCTACGATGCTTTGCTTCTGCTCGAGAAGGCCGCCCCGATCGCTCTGAAGACCGCCGAGCCGGGTACGCCCGAGTTCAGAGAGGCCTTGAGAGGCGCGATCGAATCCTTGAAGGGCGTTGCCGGGTCGCGAGGCGTCTACAATTACGGCCGCGACGATCACACCGGGCTGGACCAGAGCGCGTTGGTTCTGGGCAAGCTCGAAAACGGCGAGTGGGTCGCGGTGCGTTGACACCAGCATCCAAGCGGACAGAATTCTATGACTATATCAGACCTGGACGCGCCTACCTACGACGTCGACCTCTACAGCGACGAGGTTCTTCGCGATCCCTATCCTCACTATCGAGCGATCAGGGAGCGCGGCGCCGCCATCTGGCTTCCTCGGCACGATCTCTATGCCTTGGGCCGCTTCGATGACGTCCGAGCGGCGTTGAGGAATCCGACGGTCTTCTCGTCCGCGGAGGGCGTCGCAGCCAATGACACCGTCAACGAAATAGCGCGGGGCACGACTCTTGCGAGCGACGCCCCCTTGCATGACCGGCTTCGGGCGATCATCGGCGCTCCTCTTTCGCCCCGAGCTCTCGAAGAGATCGGTCCACAAATCCGGGCGGAAGCAAGACGGCTCGTTGATGATCTCGTCGAACGGGAGCAATTCGACGCGGTCACGGATCTGGCGCAGCATTTGCCGCTCACGATCGTGTCCAAGTTGGTCGGCCTCGAAGACTACGGCCGTGGCAACATGCTCAGGTGGGCTTCGGCCACCTTCAACGTGCTCGGCACGATGAATGAACGCGGCTGCGCCGCCATGACGGATTTCCGCGAGATGCGCTCCTACCTGAGCGTTCCGGATATTCGCGAACGGTTGCTGCCCGGGAGCTGGGGCAGGCGCATTTTCGAGGCCGCCGATCGTGGCGAGGTCGAGCCGGAGCGTTGTCCTGTCCTGATGCGGGACTATCTCGGGCCCAGCCTGGACACGACGATCTTCGCGACGGCCAATCTGCTCCTGTTGTTCGGCAGACATCCGGATCAATGGGAGCTTGTCCGCAACGATCCCAAGCTGATCCCGAACGCCATCAACGAAGCGATCCGCCTGGAATCTCCGATCCGAGGCTTCACGCGTCATGCTGCCTCGAACGCTAACGTGGGCGATGCGCATGTTCCTGCAGGAAGCCGGGTGCTGCTGCTGTATGCGTCGGCCAACCGTGACGAGCGCAAATGGCAAGATCCGGAGAAGTTCGATGTGCGCCGGCGCGCCAACGACCATCTCGGTTTCGGAAACGGCACGCACATGTGCGCCGGCCTGCATCTCGCCCGTCTCGAAATGACGGCTCTTCTCGAAGTCCTTGTCGAGAAGGTGCGCAGCTTCGATATCGGCGAACCCGTGCTTGCTCTGAACAACGTGCTGCGCGGCCTGGCCTCTCTGCCCGTAAGGGTGAACTAACCGTCGATGGCGATCGCTGCTGCGGCTTGGCGCATTGGCATCACGAACTGCGAAACCGCCTCCTCAAGAGAAAGAGCGGAGCGGATCCAGATGATCGAAATGCAGCCGAAGACGGCTTCGCCTCGGACGATCGACACCGCGATCGACGCCGTCTTGGGATTGTATTCGCCCTCGTTGCGGATCCCGTATCCACGCTCGCGGGTCTCCACGATCATGCGTTCGAGCCAGTCGCGTTCGAGGAAGGGGCGGTCATCCGCCTCGTCGATCCGCCGCAAATGATTGACGATCAAGTTTCGCTCGCGCTCCGCGGAGGCCGCCAGATAGGCCCGACCGGCCGACGTCCGAAGGATGGGCAGGCGTTTGCCGATCATACCGCGGTCGATCGACATTGGACTGCGAGAATGGGTGGTCTCCTGGACCACCATCGCGGCGTTCTCATAGGTGGAAAGGTCGACGGGCCAGATGAGGGTCTTGCTCAACTCGGCGAGGTAGGGCGCCGCCGCCTGGCAGATGACGACGCTAGGATTGTAGCCGTCCCCGAGGCTGGAGGCCAACCGAGTCACCCGATAGCGGTCGTCGCTCGCCGAACGAGCGATATAACCGAGTTCCTCCAAGGTCTCGAGCAGCCGGTAGACGGTCGGCCGGGGAAGATCGAGCGCGCGCGCCACGTCGGCGGCCCTGACGCCGCCGGACCTGTTGACCTCGGTGAGGACGTCCAGCCCGCGCTTGAAGGCGCGTACCCCCGCCGAGGCTTTCAGTCGTCCGTCGCTCGTCCGCTCCTTGGACATTTCTATTTTCGTCCTTGTGCCGCCGGGTGCGGAGGCTCACGATGCTGCAAATGCGATGCTGCCGCAAGGCTTTCGGCACGATCGCACCGCGTCGGAATCAAACTCTGGCGAAGTGGCCGCGCGCGACCAGCGCGTGCGAAGAACACACTGGAGGAACGTGTATGGAGATTTCTGCGCTCGGCTACATCGGCATAGGCTCCTCGCAGCTGGATCAGTGGAGCCACATGGCGACGAAGCTACTCGGCATGCAGCAGGTCGATCGCGGCGGAAAGACGCGGGCTTTCCGGATGGACGACCGTAGGCAACGTTTGATCGTCGACGGCGGCAACGACTCCGGTCTTGCGGTGATGGGCTGGGAAATTCCGACCCCAGCGGAACTTGATCGTCTCGCCGCCAGGCTGGAAAGTCATGGTGTCGTAGTCACGCGCGGATCGCACGCGCTGGCCGATGAACGGCACGTAGGCGACTTGATCCAGTTCGCCGACCCAACTGGCAACCGGCTTGAGGCGTTCTGCGAGCCGTCCCTCGCGACGGATCCGTTCCGACCGGGGAGGCCGATCTCTGGCTTCCGCACCGGCGCCCTCGGAATGGGACACGTCGTACTGAACGTCGAGAACGTCGATCTTCTGCTGCCGTTCTATCGCGACGTGCTCGGATTCCACGTGTCCGATTTCGGGCTCAAGCCCTACGGCCTGTATTTTTTCCATGTGAACGGACGCCACCACAGCTTTGCGATGGTGGGCTCCGGCCGGAAAGCGCTGCACCACTTCATGGTCGAACTCGGCAGCCTCGACGATGTTGGTCAAGGCTACGATCTTGCGCAGTTGGATGACGGGCGGGTCGCCTATACCTTGGGACGACACACCAACGATCACATGACGTCGTTTTACGTAAACACGCCGTCGGGCTTCTTCATCGAATACGGTTGGGGAGCTCGCGTCATCGATCCGGTTACCTGGCAACCGCATGAGACGTTTGATGGGCCATCGCTCTGGGGGCATGAGCGGCTCTATATGCCCGATGAACAGCGCAAGCGCTTACGCGACATGCGGATTGATGCGGCGGAGCGCGGCGTACGCGCGCCGGATCCAGTCGTGCCGCCTCTGAACTGCGCGTGGCTCGATGCCGTAGTTGCCCGGGAATAGCCTCCGCGCTCGCGTCGGTACAATCTCGGTTGTTCATGCGCGTCGGCTGTTCTCGCCGCGCCCATTCAGACAGTGCGCGGACCCTCGCATGTTCTCTGAAAGATCCAGGTCTGCAATGGCATCCTGGGCGGGCTAACGTCCGAAGCCATCGCCATTCAATGCGGCGTCGCAAGCGTACTGACGTTCAGAAAGAACCTGTACAAGAAACTCGGCATCGTCTCGCAAGCGGAACTGTTCTCGCTCGCGATCCAGGTTTCTGAATCCCTGACGGCTTAGCCCTTGCCGCCGCTTTTACCTTCGGAGTCCGGGAAAACGCGGCTCTGTTATATAAAATAGAACACTATTTCAATATGCAATTTTTCGTGGACGCATGCGGCGTCGGAAGTTTTGGTGCTTGCCAAAATGAAACGCCGTTCTATATTGCTAAAAAAATCGAGCATTGCAAAAGGGAGGTTGCGCTGATGGCCGTTGGGTTCAAGATTGTGAAGCGGACGAGGAAGGTTGGCGCCGACATCGTCGAGCGCTTTTCCCGTCTGCCCGTAGCTAACGTGAGCGATGCCATGTCGCGTATGACGGCGGGAGGGGCGAGCCTGCGCCCGATGCATGCCGGCGGCGGGATGGCGGGCGTGGCTTTGACCGTGAAAACGCGTCCCGGCGATAACCTTATGATTCACAAGGCGATGGCTATGGCCGAGCCGGGCGACGTCATCGTGGTCGACGCCGGTGGCGATCTGACCAACGCCCTGATCGGCGAGATGATGCTAACCCGTATCATCGAGAGCAGGATTGCCGGCTTGGTTATCAACGGAGCCGTTCGGGACTCCGCCTTTATCCGCAGCAACGAATTTCCTGTCTTCGCAGCCGGTGTCACTCATCGGGGGCCTTATAAGAACGGACCGGGCGAGATTAACGTGCCGGTCGCATTCGATGGCATGGTTGTCGAGCCTGGCGATCTGATCATCGGAGACGATGACGGCTTGCTCTGCGTTCCGTTTGACGACGTGGACGAAGTCTTGAAAGGGGCTACCGCAAAGCTCGCAGCGGAGCAAAAGCAGATGGCAAACATCAAGGCGGGAACGCACGACGCCTCTTGGGTCGACAAGGCCCTGCGCGAGCTCAAGTGCGAGGGGCTGGACTGAAAGCGTATCACTGGAACAGGGCTTCCGGAGGCGAGGGGCATTGAGGCTTCGCCGCCGGCACCCATCGATGACCTGACAATTGGCTGCAGTCGTTTCACCGACCTCAATTAGAGAAGCGCGCCTATGTCGACGACATCTCCGCATCTTTCCGTGCGTGAAGATTGGTTGAGCTTGAAGACCGAGGAAGTCCTGGAGCCAGCTCAGCCGATCGTCGATGCTCATCACCATCTTTGGGATCGGCCCGGAGCGTGCTACCTGTTTCCGGAATACCTCGCAGATGTGCGTTCGGGCCACAATGTCGTGGCGAGCATCTTTGCGCAATGTAGATCTATGTATCGCGATTCCGGTCCTGACGAGATGCGACCGGTCGGTGAGGTCGAGTTCATCAACGGCGTTGCGGCGCAGTCAGCGTCTGGGATATACGGACACTTCCGCGCTTGCACGGCAATTGTTGGATTTGCTGACCTCACTCTCGGTGCCAAGGTCGCTCCTGTGCTGCAAGCTCTGGTGCGGGCCGGAGGTGATCGCCTCCGAGGCGTGCGCAATACTACGGCGTGGCATGAAGATCCGGCTATCCGCTCAAATCCACAGCCGCCGCCGCCCGGGCTGTTGTCCAACGAAGGGTTTCGCCAAGGTGTCCGATGTTTGGCTCGAGAAAACTTGTCTCTGGATGTTTGGGCCTATCACACCCAACTGAACGAAGTCATGGAGCTCGCACAGCAGAATCCGGACCTCTCCATAATTTTGGATCACGTCGGCGGTCCCCTTGGCCTGGGACCGTATGCCGGGCAGCGCGACGCCGTGTTTTTGGATTGGAGGGCAAGTGTTGCGAAGCTTGCAGCCTTGCCGAACGTGACAGTGAAGCTTGGCGGCCTTGGCATGAAAACGACCGGCTTCGTTTTTCATGAGCAATCTCGGCCACCGGGATCCCGGGAGCTGGCACAAGCCTGGAAGCCTTACATCGAGACGTGCATCGAACTCTTCGGCCCTGTCCGCTGCATGTTCGAAAGCAACTTCCCCGTCGACAAGGGAATGTGCTCGTATCTGATCCTCTGGAACGCCTTCAAGAGAATCGTCGAGACATACAGTCAGCCCGAGAAGCAGGCGTTGTTCAGCGGCACGGCAATGCGCGTGTACCGTATATCGCCGAATATCCTAACGGATCATGCAGCCATGCCTTGAGACGGCGCGAATATCCACGACCCAGCAAAATCAAAACCGCTGGTGATAAAAAACACAAATTGAGGAGACGGCCATGGATGCGAGAAAGATGACGTTGGTCGCCCTTTTAGGCGCCGGCATGTTTATCAATGCTATCGACCGCGGCGCTCTCGGCGTCGCTGCTCCCCAAATGCTTGCTGATCTGAAAATGGATCCTGGTGTTATGGGTCTGGCGCTATCGGCCTTCTATTGCAGCTACATTCTGTTCATGGTCCCGGTCGGGAGATATTCCGACAAGTATGGCGCGAAGGCCGCCTATGGTTGGGCGGCTGCCTTTTGGTCGCTGGCTTCCGCGGCAACGGGGTTGATCCAGGGGTTTTATGGGTTGATGGCCGTGCGTCTTGCCGTTGGTGCCGGCGAGTCGGGTGCCAATCCGCTGGGCGCCAAGGTCATTAATGAAAACTTTGGCTCGGAAGAGCGTGCGAGAGCGATGACCTGGTGTCTGTCCGGCACGAAGCTGGGACTCGCGGCCGTGCCTGTCCTGATGGGCTTCCTGATGGCAACGTGGAATTGGCGCGTCGCTTTCATCGTGACGGGACTTGCAAGCTTGCTCTGGTGCCTTGCGTGGTACGCTCTTTTCAAAGAGAGCCCCAGGGCGGCTGATGGTGCCGCGAAGAAAGACGAGCAGGTACCGTGGAAGAAATTGCTTGGCAACCGGACGACTTTGGGCCTGATGCTTACCAAGTTTTTCCTCGACTACCTCTGGGTCGTATTCATCAGCTGGTTGCCAACCTACCTGGTCATGGAGCGGGGATTCTCCATCTTGAAAATGGGCCTATATGCTTCGATTCCGTGGATCGTCGGTTTCGTCGCACAGCCAGCCATGGGGCACTTCTCTGATTGGCTCATCAAGAAGGGCGTAAGCGTCACCAACGCGAGGAAATATTGTCTGGTCGGATCGCAACTGGTCGCAGCGCTTGTCATTGCGGTAGGCTTCGTCGAAGACCCGATGATCGCGGTCGCGCTTCTCACCATCAATATTGCAGGTGAGTCAGCGTCAGCCGGCATCATGTGGACGATACTGTCCGAGGTGTCGCCCAAAGGCCTCGGCGGAACGCTGTCCAGCGCCGTCAATACCGTCAGCTCCGTGGCAGGCGTCATGGCGCCGACCGTTACGGGGTTTGTCTATCAATTCACGGGAAGCTTCCAAATGGCCTTGCTCCTCGCCGGATTGGGAATCTTGATATCGGCGTGCTCAATTCTCTTCATCGTTCCGGAAATCCGGCCCATAGAGCTCGGCGACGAAAACGAGGAACTGTCGACCGGCGCACTGGTGCAGGGTGGGGGAGCTCGATGAAACGAACTCCTCGCGGCGCTAACCGGCACGCTTTAGTGAAAGGCGCATCGGCTAGGTCGCGTGTGAGAACATCGGCATCCCCGGCGTATCGAGTGTCGCCTGCAGGAGCGATCCGGTTCGGCTCTCAGTGATGAAGAGGGTTTTTTGCTCGGGACCACCGAACGCGAGGTTGGTCGTCCCCACGCCGGCGCAGGAAACGATGCGATCCAGCGGCTCGGCCAACGGGGAAAGACGCCACACCGAACCAAAGCCGGTGTGGCAGATCAGCAGGTTTCCTGCGCTGTCGAACGCCAAGCCGTCTGGGCCTCCGGGGCCGCCGTGCAAATGCGCGAATACACTGACTTTGGTGATCAGGCCGCTGGCCGGTAGCGGGACGCGCCAAATCTGGTTCGCCCGCGTTACTGCGACAAGCAGAAAGCTCTCCTCCGGATCGACGACGATTCCATTTGGGCTCGGTATGGTATTTACAAGACACGTCAATTGGCCTGCGGGCGTCAGCTTCCAGACGCGACCGGTCGGATCGTGCATTCCGGTCTGGCCCTGATCCGTGAAGTAGAGAGCCCCCGTATTTGCAAAGACAAGATCATTCACGCCCTTGAAGCTTTCGCTGGCGGCCGTCTCCAGAAAAGGTGTCACCGATCCGCGCGCAGGATCGAGCAGCATGATCCCCCGCTTGTAGTCCGTAATGAAGATCCTGCCGTCACGATGGATCTTCAGCCCATTCGGCCAACCATCGTATTCGGCGATGAGCTCCCATTGGCCTTCGGATGAAACTCTGAAGATGCGACCGTAGGGAATGTCGGTGATGTAGAGCCGTCCCTCTCGATCGAACGAAGGGCCCTCGAGGAAACAGTCGATCGCACGGCCGCCTTGGTTTGCATCGGCCCACGCGGTACGACGCGGTTTGCGAAACTGATCCGGCAATCGTGTGAAGACGGTCGTCTCGATCCGACGCGGAGGGGCAAAGAAGGTCATTTGGTCACCGGGCGAAAGCCGTAGAGCTCAACGGGGTTATCAACCAAAATGCGCTTAAATGTTGCGTCGCTTCTGATGATGCCACGGCGTCCGGTCCCTGTTCCTATTGAGCCTAGGCATTTTAGATCGCCGTTGCAAGGAAACGTCGTTTCGTTTTAGGCGGCGGCTCCCGTAGCGCGTCCTGCTGTGCGTTTGCGTCCGCGTTTGCCCGTGGTTGCTGGCGGTGTTCCGCCGCAGGCTGTCGATAGCTTGTGCGCCATTTCAACCAGATGCTCTTTGAGTTGTTCGGCTCGCGCTGCCGTCAGTCGGCTTACAGGTCCGGAGATATTCAACGATCCCATCAGTACGTTGCCGATGCCGAATATTGGCATCGCGAGAGAGGCCGCATGGGGGTCCGTAACGCCTGACGTGAAGAGCGGAAGTTCGTCATCCGAGAGAGGGCCGGATTCATATTTTCGCAGCACCTGTGCAATTGCGGACTTATCCATCGGGCGCGTGTCACCCGGTTGCACGTGCATGCGGATCCGGCTCGGACTCTCCACGCGAAAGAGACAAAGGCGTTCGTCGCCGTTCCTCACATAGAAGGAGGCGGTCTCTCCTGTCTTAGCCGCGAGTTCGTCCAAAACGGGGATGACGTGATCCGAGAGGCTAAAAGCTTGTTGATAGGCGGTTCCAAGACGCAGGGTTTCTGAATCCAGCCGATAGCTCCCGTCGGGTAAGCGCGCCAGCAATCGATACTGCTCGAGGGACACTGCAAGACGCATGATCGTGCTTTTGACCAAGCCGGTTCTCTCAGCAAGGTCGGCTAAACTCAAGGCGCCGTCACCCCGACGGAATGCCGTCAAGACGGCTAGTGCTCGCTCGGCGGCCGAAACGCCCTTGACCGAAGATGCTGCCTCGCTCCGGGTTTGCTTTGCCATCTAAGACCTTCTACTTCCTTCATTTTAGACTGAACACGCCTACTATTGCGGAAAGTAACCTTAGATCCCGAGTCCACCTTCCGCTGCACGTTGCCGCGTACTCGATAGTTGACGCAACCGGGCGCTGCAAGCGCCGTCTGGCGCGAGCGAGAATCGGCAAGGCATGGCTAACCTGCTGTTTATCATTCATTTTCTGAGTGCGGGAGGTGGGTCTGTGCAGCGGCGTTCAAAGACCTCTGCTGCCATGATGGCGCGGTCGCCCGGCAGCGGTGGCTTTTGGCTAACGGGGATTGCGTTGCAGTACGGAGTGGTCAGCGCTTGTTCAATTGGAAGACCGCCGCCGCCCGCGGCATCGATCACCGTATTGACGACAAACGCGGCTCGCTCAATCTCTCGATGCTCCTTAACTGCGGCGAGAGCATCCAGCCATTCTCAAGTTCCACCGTGTCGGAGTCTTTCATCGCATCCATTACTCCCTCCCGTGAAATTTTGTCTATCGTCAGTATGGAAGCAGTTGTGTTGGCTGCGATCAGCTCCCGCGCAGGCAGACCAGCAAGGCCTGCGCCGGATGGCGTAACCTCTCTCGGTCGATCAGTTTGACCTGCGAGCGGCAAGAATAGCCGGTCGCGAGCAGGCGGCCGCCCGACGCCCATCTTTCGACATGGCCCCTCCAGCTCATGTCATAGATTTTCTCAGATGTGGCGCGGTGCTCGGCTTCGTGGCCGTAGGTGCCGGCCATCCCGCAGCATCCCGACGACAAAACGCGCAGGCTGGCGCCTGCAGCAGCAAAGGCCGATTGCCAGCTCCGCAGGCTGGTCAAAGCGATCGAGCGCTCCGAGCAATGCGGCAACAGCAGATACTCCTCATTGGATTTCGCGCTCTCGGCAATCGCATCGAGGTGGCCAGCCAACCACTCCTGGACGAGGTGGACAGGAGGCGGCCGGTCGGCTTCCGGCAACATGCCGTATTCGGATCGGTAGGTCAGCGTCATGGATGCGTCGACCCCGACCAGTTCGACGCCGGTAGCGGCGAGGTCGCGCAGCATGGCCGCATTGCGGGACGCGGTCCGGATGAACGCACCGAGAAAGCCGTGGACATGCAGTGGCTTTCCGTTGGGACGGAAGGGCGCCACATACGGCTGGAATCCCATGACCTTCATGAGATCGAGGACTGCCAAAACGATCTCTGGGTCGTACCAGTTGGTGAATGCGTCCTGAACCAGCACCACACTCCGCGCGCGCTCTCCGGCGGAAAGGCCCTTGAGCACATCAGCATTCGCAACCTTGATCCCGCGCGCTTCCAATTCCCGCCGCATCGATAGAGACGAGAATTTCGGCGTATGAACCAACCCAATCCTGCGCATGGCGAGACGGCCGATGGGTGTTGCAAGAACCAGATTATAGAGGCCGCCGATCTTGCTCATCGTTGGCAGCATTGCCTCAAGCGATCCCACCAAGTGATCGCGAACAGGCCGCAGATAGCGCCCGTGATAGAGTTCGAGAAATTTCGCGCGAAAGGTGGGCACGTCCACCTTGATCGGACATTGCCCGCTGCAGGATTTGCATGCGAGGCAGCCGTCCATCGCATCCTTGACTTCATGCGAAAAGTCTTCTTCGGACGACCAGGTGTTACGCATTCTGGCCAGCAAGTCGCGCCAGCCCGATCCCTGTCGCAGGGCAGCGGCTTCGGCTTCGGGATCCACACCCGTGATGGCCAATTGCCGGAGCCATTCGCGGGTGAGGGAAGCCCGTCCTTTTGGCGAATGCCGGCGATCGCGCGTTGCCTTATAGGATGGGCACATCGCCTCGTCGGGATCCCAATTGAAGCAAGCGCCATTGCCGTTGCAATGCAACGCCTCGTCGTAGGCGGTGCGTGTTGGACCGGGGATCGCCCTGTCGAGCTGTCCTCGCGTGACCAGCCCATCGATCGAGAGCAGATGGCCGCCCTCGGGGGCGGCGATCTTTCCGGGATTAAGCTGATTGCGTGGGTCGAACGCTGCCTTGATCGATTGTAGCGAGGGATATAGCGGTCCGAAGAAGCGCGGCGAGAATTCAGAGCGCACGCCTTTGCCATGTTCCCCCCACAGGAGGCCGCCGTATTTCTTGGTGATCCGGACGACGTCTTCCGTCACCTCTCGAATGAGGACCTCCTGTTGTGGATCTTTCATATCGATGGCAGGACGAACGTGAAGCACGCCGGCATCCACGTGGCCGAACATGCCATAGCTCAACCTGCGGGCATCCAGCGCTGCACGAAACTCCGCGATGTAGTCGGCGAGATGCTCGGGCGGGACCGCGGTGTCCTCGACGAACGGGATCGGCCGCTTGTCGCCCTGCATATTACCGAGCAGCCCGACAGATTTCTTTCGCATCTCCCAGATTGCGTTCACCTCGAGGTGGCCGCGTGCAACGGTGAAGCCGCGCCGCCCATGCGAATGGTTCGCTGATGCAAACGCCTGCGTTATCCGGCTAACTGGATTTTCAAACTCCGCTTCGGAGTTGCCGACGAATTCGACCAGGTTCACACCTGTAGCACGTTGTCCATTGTCCTCCGGGAAGTATTGCCGGACCGAATCCCAGATGACGTCGCCTTGTGCAAGGCCCAGCACCTTCGAGTCGACCGTTTCGATTGAGGCCGCCCCAAACCGCATCAATTCCTGCGCGTCCCGCAGGGCGGCATCGAAGCTGTCATAGCGCACGTTGACCAGCGCGCTGTGTTTTGGAATCGGCACCACGTTCAGTTTTGCTTCCGCAATCAGCGCAAGCGTGCCTTCGCTGCCGCAAAGAATCGAATTGAGGTTGAACCGCCCGGCGTCGTCCCGGATATGCGCCAGATCATAACCCGTGAGACAACGGTTCAACTTCGGGAAATGGGCTGTAATCAAATCCGATTGCTCGCGCTGAATGGTATCGACCAGCCTGTGAACGGCGCCCACGCGATCCTTCCGCTGCTGGATCCGCCGAAGTTCCTCGTCTTCTATCGGCCCCGACGTCCAGACCGTGCCATCCAGTAGGACGCACGTTAGCTCGAGCACGTGATTGCGCGTCTTGCCGTACAAGCAGGAACCCTGGCCGCACGCATCGGTGCTGATCATGCCGCCGATCGTAGCCCGACTGGAGGTCGAAAGTTCTGGCGGGAAAAAAAGCCCATGTCCGGCGAGGGCGGCATTGAGCTGGTCCTTCACGACCCCAGCCTGCACCCGCACCCAGCCCTCCGCCGGATTGATTTCCAGAATCCGGTTCATGTGGCGAGAGACGTCCACCACCACGCCGTTCGTCAGCGACTGACCATTTGTACCAGTCCCGCCGCCCCGCGGTGCGAACACAATGTCCTCGAAGCGCGGATCTCCGACCGCGCGTGCGATGCGCGTCAGGTCCTCGATCGTGCGCGGGAAGATCAGGAGTTGCGGAAGAAGCTGGTAGATCGAGTTGTCGGTCGCCGAGACGATCCGGTCGCCGTATGCCGGCGCAAGGTCGCCCTCGAACCCCCGCACACGAAGTTCCGTTGCGAGATCGATATGCAGGGAAGTCGAGGTCGGTACCTCGGAAATGCGTGGCAGCATTTTGCGTTCCTACCCGTAACCCGCGCAGCGCACTGCTTTTTCATGAAACTTGGGCCCAGGCGATAGTCGAGCGCTTTATCGCCGACGCCATCAAAATGAAACACCGTTTCAAAAAAGTTTGCAAGTCGTCCTTCTTTGAGTTATTGGGCTTGGGACAGGCCGGGGTAACGCCGGCCGAGGGAGGGAGTAGATGCCGAGCAGTCCTGCCGCGTCGACCGGTACAGATTTTACCGCGGTGCAAGAGCGGATCCTGTCCAAGGTGCTTTGGCGGATCGTGCCGTTTCTGCTCCTCTGTTACGTCATCGCCTATCTTGACCGGGTGAACGTCGGGATTGCGAGCCTGACGATGAACAAGGACATCGGGATCTCGCACTCCGAATTCGGGTGGAGCGCCGGGCTTTTCTTTTTTGGCTATTTCCTGGCTGAGGTGCCGAGCAATCTGGCCCTCCAGGCGGTCGGCGCCCGCAAATGGATCGCTCGCATCCTGATTACCTGGGGCTTGCTCTCGGCCTGCACCGCGTTCGCAGTCGGGCCTACGAGCTTCGGCGTCATGCGCTTTCTGCTCGGTCTCGGTGAGGCTGGTTTTACGCCGGGTGTATTCCTCTATTTCACGTACTGGTTCCCGGCGCGTGTGCGCGGTACGGCGACAGCCGCGTTTTTGCTCGGCATCCCGATCGCCAACATCATCGGAGCGCCGATATCGAGCTCCCTCTTGGCCCTCGACGGCGTTGCTGGACTACACGGTTGGCAGTGGCTTTTGATCCTCGAGGGTCTGCCTGCGACTGTCCTCGGATTCGTTTGTCTCTTCACGCTCACCGACAAGCCCGAAGAAGCCAAATGGCTGACCGAAGCGGAGCGCGCCTGGCTCGTCAGCGCGCTTGCGAGTGAGCGTCAGTACATCGCTTCCAAGCATCCCACGAGATTGAGGGACGCATTCACCAATTGGCGCGTTCTTGTGTGCGCGGTCGTCAATTTCTGTGCCATCATTGGTTCGGTCGGGCTCGGACTATGGATGCCGCAGATCCTGAAGGGCTTCGGCTTTGGCGTTGTGACGGTCGGCTTCATCGCTGCTGTCCCCTACATCTGCGGTGCCATCGCGATGATGTTGTGGGCCAGGCTGTCGGATAAGGGCGGAGAGCGAAGCTGGTTCGTGGCCTCGGCCCTCCTTTTGGGCGCCGTTTCTCTGGTCGCTTGCGGTCTGGCGACATCTTCCGCGCTCCTTTCCATCGTAGCTCTCTGCGGCGCGGTCGTCGGGATCATGTGTTACCAATCCACATTCTGGCCGATACCATCCAGCTTCCTGACCGGCAGCGCAGCCGCCGGAGGGATCGCCCTCATTGTCTCGATCGGCAATCTTGGTGGCTTTGTCGGTCCCTACCTTATCGGTGAAATCCGCGAGTCGACGGGTAGCTTTGCGTGGGCACTGATCTCAGTGGGCGCATTTCTGACCTTGGCCGCGATCCTCATTCGGGTCGTCGGGATCAGTCTCCGACAACCGCAGCCGGCAGTGGCTGGCGGCGGCGTCCACCCGATTTCCACTATGTCAAAAGGAGTTTGACGATGAGCGACAAGAAGCAGTTTCGTCTCGGGTTAGTCGGCTACGGTGAAATCGGCAGCACGCTTGGAAAGGGGTTGCGCGAAGCCGGCCTGCAAGAAGTCTTCTGCTACGACAAGTACGCGTTCAATGGCCCCTACGCGGAGCTTATTCAGGAGCGCGCCAAAGCAGCCGGCGTTACGCTTGTGAAGTCCAACAAGGAGCTCGCCGACGCGGCGGAGCTGATCTTCAGTGTAACGCCAGGTTCCGCTTCGCTCGAAAGTGCCGACGCTTTTGCGCCATTTATCACGGATCGGCACACCTTTCTCGACTTCGCGTCCGCGACTCCGAAGATCAAGAAGAGCGTCGCGGCCAAGCTTGCATCAAGCGGCGCCCTTCTCGGCGACGGCTCGATCGAGGGAACGCCGCTTCATGGTTACTCGATGCGCATGCTGTCGAGTGGTCCCGCAGGCGAGCGCGTTCGGGATTGGCTCGTCCCGTGGGGCATGCAGATCGAATTCACCGGGCCAGTTCTCGGCACTGCATCCGGCATCAAGATTATCCGTTCCGTCCTCATCAAGGGCATTGAGGCGCTGACGGACGAGATGCTGCTGGCAGCCCGTCAATACGGGATCGATGAGGTCGTCCTTGCCTCCGCTTCCAAGACGCTCGCGCGGCCCTTCATGGATACGGTCCACAGCCTCACTCCGTCGGGCGTGATCCACGCCAAGCGCCGCGCGGAGGAGCTTGAAATGTCGGCTGATGCCGTCGCAGACGCCGGTGTCGAGCCAATCATGGCGCGCGCGATCGCGGCCCGCCTGCGGTGGAAGGAAAGCTTGGGTCTGAAGGACCACTTCAAGGGCGTTGTGCCGGCCAACTACAAAATCGCTATCGATGCGATCGTCGAGAAGATGCAGAGCAAAGCAAGAGCAGCCGAATAAGGCGACGGATAGGGAGGTGGAAGTGGCGAGCGCTCGAACAGATCTGGACCAGTTTGAAAAGGCGACGATGCGCAAGGTGATCTTGCGCCTCGTACCCTTTTTGATGGTCTGCTATTTCTTTGCGTTGCTGGACCGCGTCAACGTCGGCTTTGCTGCTCTGCAGATGAACAAGGATCTCGGCCTTACTCCGGCAGTGTTCGGTTTCGGCGCGAGTCTGTTCTTCGTCTCGTATTTTCTCGTTGAAGTTCCCAGCAATTTGGCGCTTCAGAAGGTGGGCGCCCGACGCTGGATCGCGCGCATCATGATCACGTGGGGCCTTGTGACGGCGTGCATGGCCCTTGTTGTCGGGCCGCATTCGCTTTACGCCATGCGGTTCTTGCTCGGTGCGGCGGAGGCTGGTTTCTTTCCCGGCGCAATCCTCTACCTGACCTATTGGCTTCCGTCGCAATATCGCGCGCGTATCTTGGCGACTTTTACGGTCTCGATTCCGCTTGCGACGTTCCTGGGGTCACCCTTATCCGTCACTCTGCTCGAGCTCGACGGCGCGCTCGGACTGCGCGGCTGGCAGTGGCTCTTTATTCTGGAGGGATTGCCCACCGTGCTTCTCGGCTTTGCCTGTCTGTTCGTCTTGACCGACAAGCCGGCCCAGGCCACGTGGCTCACGACCGAAGAGAGGGAGTGGCTGACGGGGCGCATAGAGGCCGAGGCCGCCATGCGCAAGCCGGTGGGGCATCTCTCGCTTTGGCAATTGGCGACAAACAAGTACTTCCTTGTCATGGCGCTTGTTTGTTCCGGTGCGTCGGCAACCGGGAGCGTCTTGTCGGTATGGCAACCACAGCTTCTGAAGTCGTTCGGATTGACGAACCTGCAAACCGGCTTCGTCAATGCCATTCCCTATGGCATTGCAACGGTCGTGATGGTTCTGTGGGGACGGCATTCTGACGGAACCGTAGAGCGTCGCTGGCACACCGCTATTCCACTCTTGCTCGCGGCAGGTGGCTTCACCGCACTGGGCCTGACGGGGACTGCGGTCGTTCCAACGATCATAATGGTCACCTGCTGCCTGGTTGGGGCTTATGCCTTCAAAGGCCCATTTTGGGCGCTTTCGGCAAGCTGGCTCTCGGCAAGCACGCTCGCGGCGGGTCTCGCTGGCATCAATGCTATCGCTAATCTGATCGGCGGCGGGCTCATGGTCAACGTGGTCGGCCTCGTCAAACAATGGACAGGCAGTTTCGTTTTGGGAATGTTGCCGCTTGCGCTGCTCTGTGCGGTTGCTGCCATCAGCGTATTGGTGCTCGGCCGGCGCACGACACGCGCGGCGGATACGGATGTTGCGACTGTAAAGCCATGATCGAGCTGGCTACCGACGTCTCGAATAGAGACTGCGCCATGTGAGAATTGGCCCTCGCTCGCTTCAGCGAGTAGACGCTGCCGCAGCCCATCGTGCCTGCGCGGGCGATCTCTTCCTTGGTGAAGGCCGCTTCGTCGACCAGCAGCGGGATGGACGTGCGGGCCGCGACGCGCGCCATGAACGCCGGCACGTTGTTCGATCAGGGCAACACCCAATTCCCCCAGCCCGGGCATGAAGCGGATGCATTCGGCCTCGGTCCAACCCTGGTTAACATCGACGATCAGGCGGACCTCGTCGCCGAGGCCGGCGCGCAGTGCCGAGCGAGAAACAGCATGAAATTGCGGAGCTTCGTACGTTCCAAGTGGGTTGATCACGCAGCCGATTGGATCGCGGCGCGGAGCGCCGTGACCGGCGAGCCGGTCGCGCTCGTCCCCAACGGCGGCATCGAGATGAGAGATCCGATCGGGTATGGCCGCTCCGCCGGGGGCCCAAACCTGCGAGCGCTTACCTTCCACCAGCGCGCCGACCTCCTGAAGAAAAGATCGGCCAGTTTCTGACAGAGCGGAAAGACGAGTTCTATCGGCTCTGGCTGTCCACAGGCGGCTGCCCGTTGGTCAAAGGCGAGAAGTTGAAGCCGTAAAGCGCTAAATTAGGCGCGTGAAGAGCTGCGCGGTACTTTCCGGCCGAAGCAAATTGATCAACAAAGGTTGGGCGCAATCAGCGCGGTACTGCACGCACTCAACAGGTGCCGCAACGGTACCGGGCGGCCCGAAAGACCCGTAGTCGACCTGGCGAGGCAATCACGCAATCTCGGTAACCGATTGGAAAAGTGAGAGAATGCATCGACGATGAATATCTGAACTGCTATCGCCCCGAAAAACGAATAGACCGATCGATGTCCGAAGTGCTAACAGAATCAGCATGTTAGTACATCGTTTTTGCGTTGCACCCATGATGGATTGGACTGACCGGCACTGCCGGGTGTTCCACCGTCATCTGTCGAAGCGGGCCCTGCTCTATACGGAGATGCTGACCACCGGGGCCGTCATTCATGGTGATCGGGAGCGGCTGCTTGGGTTCGACGCGAGCGAGCATCCAGTGGCGCTACAGCTTGGCGGGTCGGATCCGGGCGATCTCGCGAAGGCTGCGCGGATCGGCGAGGAGTTCGGCTATGACGAGGTCAATCTCAATGTCGGGTGCCCATCCGATCGCGTGAAGGACGGCCGCTTCGGCGCCTGCCTGATGGCGGAGCCGGAGCTCGTGGCAAGGTGCGTCGAGGCGATGAAGGGCGCGGTCGCCATTCCCGTCACGGTGAAGTGCCGCATCGGCATCGACGATCAGGATCCGGACGTGTCGCTCGACGCGCTTGCACGGGCCGTCGTGGCTTCAGGCTGCGACACGCTAATCGTGCATGCCCGCAAGGCCTGGCTCAACGGTCTGTCGCCGAAGGAGAACCGTGATATTCCGCCGCTGGACTATGATCGCGTCTATCGTCTCAAACGAGCGATGCCTGACGTGCCCGTCATCATCAATGGCGGTGTCCTGAGCGTCGAGGAGGCGAAGGCACACCTCGATCATGTCGACGGCGTAATGCTCGGCCGTGCCGCATATCAGGAGCCGTGGCGGCTGCTCTCCGTCGATTCCGACATCTTCGGCCAGGCAGCGCCGCATGCGACCATGCAGGACGCATTCGAGGCGATGATGCCCTATATCGAGGCGCAGCTCGCACGCGGCACGCGCCTGCACGCCATCACGCGGCATTTCGTTGGCGCGTTTCATGCTGTCCCCGGCGCACGAGCCTTCCGCCGCCATCTCGCCGAACAGGGCGTGAAGCCGGGAGCCGGCGTCGACGTCTTGCGCGATGCGATCGCAAGAGTCGGGGCCCGTGCGCCGGCGGAGCAAGCTGCCGTGTTCAATGACTCTCAAAATTGGAGTGACTGCGCGCGGACAGAGGGCGCCCCGGAGCGCGTCTAATCGACCGCCGTGCGGGAGCGGCGATGGCTGGCCTGAAGTTCCGGATAGCCGGTGAGCATCAGCTTATCGGACCGCACACCCCAGCTCTCGAGGCGATCAAGGAAGCTCATGCCGAGCAGATTGGTCTTCATCTGCCCACGCTGGACCACGAGAGCCGGCACCGATTTCTCGACGAGATGGCCGACGGCGAGCCGGTCGATCGTGAGCCGCGCCGCCTTGGTGTGACCGCCCGCGGTTTCGAGGTCGACGTCGTATTCGAGCATCTCGAGCGGCAGCCCGATCGCCTTCGCGGTCTCCCAGGTCAGCACCACCGACGTCGCACCGGTGTCGATCACCATCGGAGCAGCCACGCCGTTGATCTTGGCGCGCAGCGCGAACTCGCCGCCCTGGCCGCGCTCGATCTGTACGGCAGGAGCGGGCGTCGCCGTCTGTGCACGAAACATGTGCGAGACCTTGTGGCTGGCCCGCGCGATCTGATCGGGATCGCCATAGGCGACGACGGCGCCGGCCGTGCCGGCAAGCATCATGAGAACGAGCAGAAAGCGGATCATCGCGCGCCTCCGATTGCACGCAAGCTGGTCAGGCGCGCTTCGGCGATCCCGCGATCGGCTGCAAGCCCGCATCCGCCATGCGCGCCGGCAGCAAAGCCATGAGTGCGAGCCGTTCGGCGCTTTCCATCGCGTGCCACCGCGCGATCTCCGGCAAGGTCCGGCCGCAGCCGAAGCACAGCTTGGTCCTGGGATCGATCATGCAGACGGCGACGCACGGCGTTTCTTTGCTCATGGGGATATAGTGGGGGATCGGCGGGCATCTCTGCAAGCATGTGCTACGATCCCGTCCCCGCGCTCATGATCGGCTTGTGGCGCGGCCTGCGCTTCTCGTCCGGGAGCATGGAACTCTCGGGCTGGAGCGGCGGCGCATCCTCCGATAGCGGCGCCAGCGCGCTCATCACGCGCTCCGGCGGGAAGGTGACGATCACCTCGGTGCCGATGCGGAGCTTCGATTTCAGCGTGAATGTGCCGCCATGCAGATCGATCAGGTTCTTGGCGATGGGCAGGCCGAGGCCTGCGCCCTGTTCGGCCGACTTGATCGAGTTTGAACCCTGGCCGAACGAGGCGAGCACGACCGGGATCTCGTCTTGCGGGATGCCAGAACCGGAATCCTTCACCGACAGATACTGTCCGCCTGACGCCGTCCAGCCAGCCTTGAGCCAGATCTCGCCGCCTTGCGGCGTGAACTTGATCGAGTTGGAGAGCAGGTTGAGCACGACCTGGCGGATCGCACGCTCGTCGGCCCAAAGCCGCGGCATGGCCTGCTCGAACACCTCGTGGATGGTGATGCCGCGGCTGGAGGCGCGCAGCTTCATGAGATGATGGCAGTCGGCGACGATGCCCACCAGCGACACCGCCTCCTCGTTCAATTCATAGCGCCCGGCCTCGATCCGCGACAGGTCGAGGATCTCGTTGATGAGGTTGAGCAGGTGCACGCCGGAATTATGGATGTCCGCCGAATATTCCTTGTAGACCGGCACCGCATGCGCGCCAAAGATCTCGCTCTTCATCACCTCGGAGAAGCCGAGAATGGCATTGAGCGGCGTGCGCAATTCATGGCTCATTTGCGCGAGGAAACGCGATTTAGCCACGTTGGCCGACTCGGCACGGTGGCGGGCTTCGTCCGAGATCGCCTTGGCCTGTTCGAGCTCTCCGATCAACGCGTCCTTCTCTGCGCGCGCCTCGAGCGTAGCGAAGGTCGAGGAGTGCAGGCGATGCGCCAGCAGCACGAAATAGCCTTCGGCGCCGAGCGCGAGGGCCGCCAGGATGTAGTTGTCGAGTGAGCCGCTCATCGCGAAGCTCAAGGCCATCGCGACCGCAACGGGCGCGGTCGCGGCGAGAGCTGCGATCGGCAGATTGGCGGCGAGCATGCTCGACACTGCGATCACCAGCAGCATCAGGAACATCATCAATGTTTCCGTGACGGTGTCGAGCACGGGATGGATCAGGATCGCCATCCAGCACAGGCCATGGAGCAGGTCGAGCACGACAAAGCGTGTCCGCCAGGCGCGCGTTGCGGTGGGCGAGGCAGGCTCGGCCAGGAAGCGGCTGCAACTGCGGATCATCGCGGCATGGATGCAAATCATGCCGGCGGTCCAGGCCGCGGCCGGGATCGGCTGCATCCATAGTCCGAACAGCACGCCGGTGGCGACCACCAGCAGCATCACGACATAGGAGGCAGAGAGCCTCGTCTGCGCATATTGGCGCAACAGCTCGGCGTCGAAGGCCGGTCGGGTTCCGCTGGTCGACGTTAACTTGTCGCGCGCCTCGCGCACCCGCTGCGCCGCAGCCCTTCGGCTGCTCGCTGATGGAGCGCTGACCGGCTCGGCCGGGAGCTGCACTACCTCAGGCTTTTCAACGGGGTTACTCATCAAGCAACAACGATTCCTGCCCACGTCGGACGCGGGCCTTCTGCATTGTCTATCTCTGGCAAGAAATCCTTAAGAGGTGACTTAAGGAGCTAAAGAATTACGTTAACCGGGCGTTAATTTCGATCGGGCGGCAGCCACTCAGTGCAGCCACGTATGCTGCGCGACATAGACCACGGCGCCGGCCAGGTAGCCCGCAAGTGCAGGCACGGCGATGCGACGGGCGTACCAGAGGAACTCGATCCGCTCGAGCCCCATGGCTGCGACGCCTGCGGCTGATCCGATGATCAGGATCGAGCCGCCGGTGCCGGCGCAATAGGCGATGAACTCCCAGAGGAAGCTGTCCGGCGGATAGTGTGCGAGGTCGTACATGCCCATGGTCGCGGCCACCAGAGGCACGTTGTCGACGAGGGCGCTGAGCAGGCCGAGCACGACGACGATGACGTCCTGGCGCCCGATGCTCGCCTCCAGCCACCTCGCCAGCATCGTCAGAAGGCCGGCATGTTCGAGGCAGGCGACCGCCAGCAGAATGCCGACGAAGAATACGATCGAACCCATGTCGATCCGGGTCAGCGCATGCGCCAGCGAAAGGGGGCGGCGTACATGCTCGTCCTTGTCGCGGTGAACGATTTCGCCGACCAGCCAGACGAGGCCGAGCCCGAGCAGCACACCCATGAAGGGCGGCAGATGCGTGACAGTCTTGAACGCTGGCACCGCGATCAGCACGCCAAGGCCGAGATAGAACATCAGGTTGCGCTCGAACCTGACGACGGCGAGCAACCCGCTGTCCCTTTGCGGCGCCGCGATGCTCTTGCCCCTGAGCGACAGGCTGATGAATGCCAGCGGCACGAGCAGATTGACCAGCGAGGGCAGGAACACCGCGCGCATGATGTTCAATGGCGTGATTTGTCCACCGATCCACAGCATGGTCGTGGTGACGTCGCCGATCACGGTCCACGCGCCGCCGGCATTGGCGGCGATGACGATGACAGAGGCGAACAGCAGGCGGTCGTCGCGCCGGGCGATCAGCCGCTGGATCAGCGAGACCATCACGATCGTCGTGGTCAAATTGTCCAGGATCGCGCTCAGAACGAACGAGACGAAGCCGACCAGCCACATGAGTGCGACTTGACTCGTGGTGTTGATGCGCGAGGTGATGACCTCGAAGCCGTCATGCGCGTCGATCACCTCGACGATCGTCATTGCGCCAATCAGGAAGAACACGATCTGCGCGGTCGAAGCGACGGCTTCGTCGAGCTGATGGTTGATCAGCGCATGATCGCTGATCGTGACTGCGTAGATTGTCCAGAGCAGCCCCGCGCCGAGAAGCGCGGTTGCGGTCTTGCTGATCCCGAGGGGATGCTCGAGCGCGATCGCCGCATAGATCACGACGAAGATTGCGGCGATCGCGGTCAGCAAGGCAGTATCAGGTCAGCGATTGAGGCGCGCGAGAAGGCTCGACGTATCCCAACGCTTGCCGCCCATGTTCTCGACCTCGGCGTAGAACTGGTCGACCAGCGCGGTGACTGGCAGATTGGCGCCGTTGCGGCGGGCCTCGGCCAGCGAGATCGAAAGATCCTTGCGCATCCATTCGACTGCGAAGCCGAAATCGTACTTGTCCTCGTTCATGGTCTTGTAGCGGTTCTCCATCTGCCACGATTGCGCCGCGCCCTTGGAGATGGTCTCGATCACGGCCGCGACGTCGAGACCCGACTTCTTGGCGAAGTGAATACCCTCGGAGAGACCCTGTACGAGCCCGGCGATGCAGATCTGGTTGACCATCTTGGTCAACTGGCCGCTTCCGGCGGGCCCCAGCAGCTTGCACATCCGGGCATAGGCGCCCGTGATGATCGGCTCGGCGCCGGCATAGGCATCGTGGGCGCCGCCGCACATCACCGTCAGCACGCCGTTCTCGGCGCCGGCCTGGCCACCCGAGACGGGAGCGTCGATGAACTTGAAGCCGGCCTTGGTCGCGGCCGCATCGAGCTCGCGCGCGACCTCGGCCGAAGCGGTCGTGTGGTCCACGAAGGTTGCGCCCTTCTTCATGCCGGCAAAGGCACCGTCGGCGCCGATCGTGACCGCGCGCAGATCGTTGTCGTTGCCGACGCAGCACATCACGAAGTCCTGGCCTTCGGCCGCAGCCTTTGGGGTTGCCGCGGTCTTGCCGCCGAACTTGTCCGCCCATTGCTTCGCTTTGGCGGCGGTTCGGTTGTAGACGGTGACCTCATGGCCCCCTTTTTTCACGAGGTGTCCGGCCATGGGGAAGCCCATCACGCCGAGACCGAGGAATGCGACTTTAGCCATGTGTGGTATCCGTAGCTTGAGTTTTACGGTTGCAGCCGGGCGGGGGGACGCCAGCCGGGGGTGCTTGGGTTCCGCCTGATGGGGAACGCGCGCACCATAAACCCTTAAGGGCGGAGGGCAACGGCTTCGTTTGGCGGCCTCCTGTGCTAGGATGGCGGACCTCAAGGACTTGCATAAAAAAGGGAGTGAAGCATGGGCGGCGTGAGTGTTGGCGTGCTCGATCATTTCAACATCCGGACCCGGAATCTGGCTGAGACGGTCCGCTTCTACGAGGAGGTGCTGGGCCTCGAAAAAGGCGCCCGGCCGAATTTCGCCTTCCCGGGGGCCTGGATGTACAGCGAGGGCAAGCCGGTGGTGCACCTCGTCGATATTTCCCCGACCTCCGAGCCACAGAAGCCGGATTCCGGCGTTGTCCACCACGTCGCCTTCGCCAGTCGTGGCTTCGACGGCATGAAGGAGCGTTTGGCGTCCAAGGGCATGAAATTTGACGCCCGCCAAGTGCCCGGGGGCGAACTCTGGCAGATCTTCGTCCACGACCCCAACGGGGTCATGATCGAGCTCAATTACGAGGCGGCCCAGGAGGAGCAGGGGGCCGCGCCCGCCGAGATGGCTGACGATATCGGCAGGCAGTAGCCTTTTGGCCGTTTCCGCTCTAATGGGGCATCCTGATGTCTTGAGCATGATCGGGCCGGAAAACCGCTTCACACTTTTCCGGATCATGCTCTCTCTGGGAGATGCGCTTTGAGCGTGACGCAGCAACAGGTCCTCGACAGCCTGGCCAAAATCAAGTCGCCGCGCGGGGTCGCGCTCACCAACGCCAATGTGCTGAGCGCGATCAGCGCTTCCGAGGGCAAGGTGTTCTTCTCGATCAATGTCGATGCCGCCGAGGCTCGGGCCTGGGAATCCGTCCGCGCCGAAGCCGAGGCCGCCGTGCGCGCCTTGCCCGGTGTCACCACCGTGATGGTCGCTCTGACCGCCGAGCGCAAGGCGGGCGCTGCACCGCCGCCGTCTCCGCAGCCGGGCCGTGGCACCCCCGGCGTGCAGCCGGTCCACGCCCACAAGCCGCCGCCGCAGGGCGGCGCCCAATCGCCGATGGCGCGGCAGTCCGAGATTCCGGGCGTGGCGGCCGTGATCGCGGTGGCTTCCGGCAAGGGCGGCGTCGGCAAGTCGACGACCGCGCTCAATCTGGCGCTGGGCCTTCGCGACCTCGGGCTCAAGGTCGGGTTGCTCGACGCCGATATCTACGGCCCCTCGGTGCCCCGTCTGACGGGCCTGCACGAGAAGCCGGAGCTGGACGGTGAGCGCAAGATGATTCCGCTGCGGCGCTTCGGCCTTGCCATCATGTCGATCGGCTTCCTGGTCGAGGAAGAGACCGCGATGATCTGGCGCGGCCCGATGGTGATGTCGGCGGTGACGCAGATGCTGCGTGACGTCGCGTGGGGCACGCTCGACGTGCTCGTCGTCGACATGCCGCCGGGCACGGGCGATGCCCAGCTCACGCTGGCGCAGAACGTGCCGCTCAAGGGGGCCGTCATCGTCTCGACCCCGCAGGACCTGTCCTTGATCGACGCGCGGCGCGGGCTTGCGATGTTCAAGAAGGTCAACGTGCCCGTGCTCGGCATCGTCGAGAACATGAGCTACTTCCAGTGTCCGCATTGCGGCACGAAATCGGACATCTTCGGCCATGGCGGGGCGCGCCACGAGGCGGAGAAGCTCGGAGTACCATTCCTGGGCGAGATCCCGCTGCACATGGCGATTCGCGCCACCTCGGACGCCGGCAATCCCGTCGTCGACAGCGAGCCTGATGGGCCCCATGCGGCGATCTACCGCGCCATCGCGGGACAGGTCCGCGACCAGCTCAAGGGCGTCATCGCAGCGGCATGAAGCGATTGCTGGGGACATGCGACTTTCGTCGCCCCCCGTCATGCCATTGTCGCGTTCCGCGGAAGTGGCTTCCGTGTTAAACGCCGACCGCAGCGAAGCCCCCTTCGGTTTGACGCAGGCTGGGCCCCGCGTCGCCGGAATGCGCGGCACCAAAGAGGAAGTTCGGGGAAACGCCCCAACAAGGAGAGACCTGAAGATGAAGCGTCGTGATTTCCTGAAAGTGTCGGCAGCGGGTGCGGCGGCGTCAGCCGCGGTGGCCTCGCCGGCGATTGCGCAGTCCTTGCCCGAGATCAAGTGGCGCATGACGTCGAGCTTCCCGAAGTCGCTCGATACCATCTATGGCGGCGGCGAACAGGTGGCGAAGTACGTCGCCGAGATGACCGACAACAAATTCCAGATCCAGGTGTTTGCGGCCGGCGAGATCGTCCCCGGCCTGCAGGCGCTCGACGCGACTTCGAACGGCACGGTCGAGATGTGCCACACGGTGTCGTATTACTATGTCGGCAAGGACCCGACCTGGGCAATCTACGCCTCGGTGCCGTTCGGCCTCAACGCGCGCCAGCAGAACTCCTGGTGGTACCAGGGCGGCGGCGAGCAGCTCGGCAACGAGTTCTTCAAGAAGTCGAACGTGATCGGATTCCCCTGCGGCAACACCGGCACCCAGATGGGTGGTTGGTTCCGCAAGGAGATCAAGACCGTTGCGGATCTGTCCGGCCTGAAATTCCGCATCGGCGGCATTGCCGGCCAGGTGCTTCAGAAGGTCGGCGTGGTGCCCCAGCAGCTCGCCGGCGGCGACATCTATCCAGCGCTGGAGAAGGGCACCATCGACGCGGCCGAGTGGGTCGGTCCGTACGATGACGAGAAGCTCGGCTTCGCCAAGGTCGCCAAGTACTATTACTATCCGGGCTTCTGGGAAGGCGGTCCGATGGTCCACGCCTTCACCAACCTCGACAAATGGAATGCGCTGCCGAAGAACTACCAGGCGATCCTCACCAACGCGACGGCCAACGCCAACAGCTGGATGGCCGCGCGCTACGACATGCAGAACCCGGCCGCGTTGAAGCGTCTGGTCGCGGGCGGCACCCAGCTCCGCCCCTTCACCAACGAAGTGCTCGAGGCCTGCCTCAAGGCGACCAACGAGCTGTGGGGCGAGATCTCGGCGAAGAACGCCGATTTCAAGAAGTCGATCGACGCCATGCAGGCCTACCGCTCCGACGAATATCTGTGGTGGCAGGTCGCCGAATACACCTACGACAGCTTCATGATCCGCTCGCGCACCCGCGGCTGATCTTCGGCTGAAACTGTCGGACTGAATGGCCCGGCCTCGTTCGCGAGGCCGGGCCTTTTTTATCGGCGATGTGGCAGGGCGCATTCAAGATCCGCAAAACAACCCCATGCACAGTAGACGCCTACGAGCGCACGTTGCAGCAGTGGATGCTGCCTCTGGCCTGCTTCGCTTCGATCGCGATGACGTCTGGATGGAGTTGAGCTTGACCCGTCGGGCAAAACAGTGGCATGTATCCATAATCGCTTAATCCGAATTTTGTGGGGCGCGATGTTCGGGACGATGAGCTTCGGCGCGCACCTCTGAGGCTTTAGTCGCAAGACCGGGCGGCCTGGCCCCGTGTAGAGACCGGCTTTTTCTTTGCCGCAGTGCGATCACGATGGCGTTCGGCGCGTCGCTGCGTCATGCTCCGTTCCAAGCCTCGGCAAGAAGGCTCACAATCACCGTTACACCAGGGGGAGGAAACCATGAAAAGAAGAGACTTCATCAAGGTCACGGGACTTGCTGCGGCCGGTGCCGCCACGCTCGCGGCTCCTGCGATCGCGCAGTCGATGCCGGAGATCAAATGGCGCATGCCGACAAGCTGGCCGAAATCGCTCGACACACTCTATGGCGGCGCCGAGATGATGAGCAAGATGGTTGCGGAAGCGACCGACAACAAATTCCAGATCCAGACTTTTGCGGCCGGCGAGATCGTGCCAGGCCTTCAAGTGCTGGACGCCGTGCAGAACGCGACGTGCGAGATCGGCCACACCGCATCATACTATTATTTCGGCAAGGACCCGACCTTCACCTTCGGCTCGTCGGTGCCCTTCGGCCCGAACATGCGCATCAACCAGGCCTGGTACATGCAGGGTGGTGGGCGCGAGGTGCTCAACGAGTTCTACAAAAGCTACAACGTCATCTCGCTGCTGGCGGGCAACACCGGCTGCCAGATGGGCGGGTGGTTCAGGAAAGAGATCAACACGCCCGCGGATCTCAGCGGCATGAAATTCCGCATCGGCGGCTTCGCCGGCCGTGTGCTCCAGAAGCTCGGCGTGGTGCCGCAGCAGCTCGCCGGCGGCGACATCTATCCGGCGCTGGAGAAGGGCACCATCGACGCCGCCGAATGGGTCGGCCCCTATGACGACGAGAAGCTCGGATTCTACAAGATCGCGCCGCACTACTACTATCCCGGCTGGTGGGAAGGCGGGCCGATGCTGCTCGCCTTCGTCAACCTCGACAAATGGAACGCGCTGCCGAAATATTACCAGAGCGTGCTCGAGCAGGCCGGCCACACCGCCAACAACTACATGATGGCGCGCTACGACCAGGCCAATCCGCTGGCGCTGAAGAAGCTGCTCGCCAGCGGCACCAAGCTGCACGCGTTCTCGCCACCGATCATGGACGCCTGCTACAAGGCGGCGAAGGAGCTGCACGCCGAAGTCGGCGCGACCAACGCGAACTTCAAGAAGGTCCACGACAGCCTCGCAAAATTCTCCAGCGACGGCTACGCCTGGTTCCAGGTCGCCGAGGTCGGCTACGACGTCTTCATGGCGCGGCACGCGCAGAGCTGATCGCGGCATCTCGCGACTGTGGACCCCGGAGCGAGAGCTCCGGGGTCTTTGCAACGATCGTTGAACTGACAATGAGCTTTGACCCCGCCGAGATTCAGAGCGCGCTGCGCAGGGCATGGTCGCCGTCGACAGCCGGCCAATGGACTCCGGACAATCCCGCGGCCGGGCAATGCAACGTCACGGCGCTGCTCATTCATGAGCTCTTCGGTGGCGATCTGCTGAAGACGCCGCTCCCGGCCGGCGATCATTTCTACAACAGGATCAAGGGGCGGCGATACGACTTCACGGACAGCCAGTTCGATCGGCCGATCGCTTACATGGATTTTCCGGCCAATCGGACCGAGGCGGAGCGGGGAGCGACGAGCGGCCAGTTGGCCGAGCTCAGAGCCGCTTTTCGGGAGCATCGTTCCAAATGAGTTGCGGCGTAGGATCTACGCTCGCCTTCCACCGAATACCGAGCTGAATGCGCGGGCGGCCTCCGGCGCCCATGATATTGCACCGAGAGCAATGTTATTATTGTCCTGAGATGAATATCGGAGCATATTGCGAGCAATCAGAAAATTGCACCGGGAGCGCCCGCAACCACGGAGCTACACCAATGCCCCCCAGTTATCTCGACCTGTTTCTCGCATTCATCGGATTATCGTTTGGCGTGCCCTCGGCGCTGCCCCGGCTGTTTTTCCGGAGCGAGGACACATCGCGCCGCCCGACTTCGTAGAGGCTAAGTATTTAGGGTAGCCGGCGCGTGCCGGTCATAGGCCGCTCGTCTCACCTTGCCGGTCTCAGATGCTGCCGGAAGAACGCCAGCGTGGCCGCATCGAGTTCGTTGTGGAATGCGACGCGATCGAAGCCGGGCCTGTCGGTGCAGAGATTGGGACGCTTCTTCGCGAGCGCCGGCGTGCAAGGCGGTAGGAATGCAAAGTGGCCGGCATTTTGCACCAGATGAAAGTCGGGCTTGACCGGCAGGTCGCGCACGATCGTGGCGACGTAATCCAGCGTGACTTCGCCGCCGGTCTGGTCTTCTCCGCTGAGCGCCGAAGCCCAGAGCTGGATCGGGACCGTCACCTCCTTCAAACCATCAGGGTCGAACAACGGGCCGAAGGCGGGATCGGCAATGACCAGGGCCTTGATGCGCTGGTCATGCGCAAATGCCGGCGTCGGAAATCCAGACTTTCGCAGCTCGGCACAGCCGGGGTTCGGAGCGCTCTCCGGGCACAAGGCCGACATCTTTCGCAGATCGGGATTGCCGCCCGCGACGACCAGGCCGGTGTAGCCGCCGCGCGAGAAGCCAAAGAAGCCGATATGCTCCGGGTCGAGTTTCGCCTGATCAGGCCATGAAGTGAGCATGTAGTCGATCAGCCGCGTGATGTCCGCCGGCCGCTCCGTGAACGCGGCGAGCGTGTCCGCGCGGCTCATGTCGCCGCTGCCTGCATCGACCGGATGACTGAGCGCGACGACGACGAATCCGCCATCCGCGAGCACCTCGGCCGTGTCGTGGTGCCCGGTGAAGCCTCCGCCATAGCCATGCGAGATCACGATCATCGGCAGCTTCTCACCCGAGACGGCGCAGTCCTGCGTCGCAGCTAGGGTCAAGGCGCGAAGCTGGACCTCGCCCACGGGCTCACGGCAGGGCGACCACACCGCCGCTTGGATCGCTGGAGCGCCGGCCGCGGCGGGTACGTCGACGAGGCGAAAGCCGGCGGCGTGGGCCAGTGTCGCCGTCACGCAGACGGCGGCGGCCAGCGCGAACTTGATGATTTGCATGCGTTACTGCTGTCGGGGACCCGGAGGCTTCAGAACGGGAACGGCAATTCGCTGTTACCGAGGCGGTCAAATCCGGCGCCCGTTGCAGGTCCGGTGCGGTAGTGGCCATTGTAATAGCCGAGGGCAGGGCGGTCTTTTGGCCGCGGCGGACAGGCCAGATCGGGGCGGTCGGCGAGAAGTGGCCGGCGCTCCCGATAGCGCGTCGGCCAGCAATTGCAGTTCTGGTCGCACACCATCCGTACCGCGACGGTCGGCGGCTGATCATCGTGATGGACGGCGGAGCCGCCAGCCGCGAGCAGTGCGACGTTGATAACGCCAACGAACAAATTGACCATGTCCTGATCTCCGGGGGATGCAGTGAAGCGCCACTGTTTCGCGCTGCGACATGACGACCTCATTGGCCTGTGCTAAGATTCGGCTCGGCGCTGGATGACATAAATGCGGTTGCTCGGTCTCGCTCTGCGGACGCTCTTCCTTCTGGTCGTGATCGTGGTCACCTTCCGCGTTGCCACGCCCCAGAGCGAGAGCTTGTGGACGGCTTATGACACGCCGTCCGATATGATTCGCTTCATCATCGGCGTGACCGTCTGCATTTTTCTCGGGGTTCAGATTTTTCAGTACCCGAAGAATCCGACCGACATGGGCAAATGGGTTCCCATCGGAGTGGCCGTCGTGCCGCTGGCGCTGCTTTGCGCGCTTGTTATCTGGTAAGCGCTCCGCGCGGTCCGTCGGCAAAGTCGTCGCTTTCACCTGGTTTCACTGACCTGAATGGGGGCCGGGGAGGCGTCCGCCAGCACGCAGCTGCGCCAATCCGTCGTCGTGCATTGGGCCGGCCAGCCACCGCCGAGCGCCAGGAACAGGGCCGCCGTGTCCGAGAGGCGCGTCGCCACCGCCTGCACGCGGGCGATCGCGGCGTTCAAATAGATCTGCTGCGCGTTCAGCACGATGACCTGATTAACCTGGCCGAGCACGAGCTGCTTCTGGATGATATCGAGGCTGGCCTTGGCGGCGTTCTCCGCCTTGATTGCGGCCTGAACCGCGCGGGCATCGGCCTGCAGGCTGCGGAGCGCGTCGGCGACGTTCTGCATCGCCGTGATCACAGTTTGCCGGTAAAGCGCCTCCGCCTGCTCGAGGGTGGCTTCGGCCGCCTTCTGCTTGTGATACAGCGTGAGGCCATCGAATAGCGGCTGGGTCGCGCTCGCCGCGACCGTATAGAAGAGCGTCCCCTGTGTGAACAACTCGGCCGCCTTGAAGGCGCTGCTGCCGGGATTGGCGGACAATGTCAGATTGGGCAATCGCGCGGCGATCGCGACGCCGACCAGCGCGCTGGCTGAATGCATGTTGGCCTCGGCTGCCCGCACGTCCGGGCGCTGCCCCACCATCGTGCTGGGCAGGCTCACGGGGAGATTGGCCGGCAGGGTGAGAGTTTGCAGGTTGAACTTCTGCAGCACCTCGTCGGCGGAGAACTGCCCGGCCAATGCGGTGAGGAGATCGCGCTGTACCGCGAGCTGCTTCTGGAGTGGCGGCAAGGTCTGCTCGGACTGGGCGAGCGTCGCCTCCTGCGCCAGCACGTCGACCTGGGCCGCCTGGCCGGCGCTGAACTGATTCCTGAGTATGGCGAGAATGTCGCGCTCGATCTTGATGATGCGCTCGATAGCCGCGATCTGTCCGCGCAGCGAGGCCTCCTGGATCGCCGCGGTTACGACGTTGGCGCTCAGTGCGAGATAGGCGGCTTCGAGCTGGAATTGCGCCTGTTCGGTCTGTGCATCGAGGCTCTCGACCGCGCGGATGTTCTGGCCCCAGACGTCGGGTGTAAAGCTGATGTTGAGCTGGGCAGTATGCAGCGTATAGCGGGTCTGCGGTGAAACGACCGGGTTGGAGTTGAAATTGTTCGACGTCTGCTGGTCGGACGGCGTGTAGTTGACGCCGACCTGCGGAAAGAACAGGCCGCGCTGTGCCAGCGCGTTGAAATTGGCGACCCTGATCGCGGCCTCGGCCGCCTGCAAGGACGGATTATGGTCCACCGACAGGCGGATCAGCTCGTTGAGCGGTGCGGAGCGGAACGCCGCCCACCACCGCGTCGGGATGTCGGCACCATCGACAAAGCGTTGCCGCGGCACGCCCGGCCCGCCGGCATCGCTGCGCGGCGATGCGGTCGGCTCCGGCGTGTATCGCGAGACGTCGGGGGCCGGCGGCGGGCTGAAATCGGGCCCCACGGCGCAGCTCGCGAGCCAAAGGCTTGCGCCACCCGTTGCGAGTCCGCGGATGAGACGGCCCAAGGCTGTCACGCGACGCATCTCAGCCGCCCTCCGGATGGGCCGCCTCGGGCGGCGGCGAGGCGGCCGTATTGTTCTGCTCCGACGGCGCCGGCTCGCGCGACAGGAAGATCTTGCGCAGGGCAGGCGCCACGGCGAGCAGCAGCAGGGGACCAATGAACATGCCGCCGACGACGACGGTCGCCAACGGCCGCTGCACCTGGCTGCCGATGCCGTGCGACAGCGCCGCCGGAAACAGGCCGACGCCGGCCGACAGCGCGGTCATCAGCATCGGCCGCATGCGCTGCTCGGCGCCGTTGAAGACCGCGTCGCTGATGCTCATGCCGGTGGCGCGCAGCTCGCGGAAATAGGTGATGTTGAGGATGCCGTCCATGACGGCGACGCCGAACAGCGAGATGAAGCCGATCGCGGCCGAGATGCTGAAATCGAGCCCGGCCAGAAACAGCGCGATCAGGCCGCCGCCGACGGCGAAGGGAATGCCGGCAAGCGCGAGCAGGCTGTCGCGCACCGAATTGAACAGGCTGTAGAGCAGCACGAAGATCAACAGCAGCGTCACCGGCACCACGATCATGAGGCGCGCCTTGGCGGCCTCGAGATTGTCGAACTCGCCGGACCAGATGATGCGGTAGCCGGTCGGCAGCTGCACGGCAGCGGCGACGCGGGCTTGCGCCTCCGCGACCGTGGAGCCGAGGTCGCGGCCGCGCACGCTGAACTTGATCGGAATGTAGCGCTGGCTCTTCTCGCGATAGATGAAGAGCGCGCCGGTATCGAGCGAGATGTCGGCAAGCTCGCTGAGGGGAATGTAGGCATTGGTGCCCGACGGCGTCGCGTAGGCGACCTTCAGGCTTTTGATCTCGTCGATATTCTGCCGGAATTTGGGATCGAGGCGCACGGCGACGCCGAAGGTGCGATCGCCCTCCAGCACGTTGGTGGCCACGGAGCCGCCGAGCGCGGCCTGGACCACAGTGGTGACGTCGCCGGTGTTGAGCCCGTAGCGCGCGGCCTTCTCTCTGTTGACCCTGATGTCGAGATTGGGCTGACCGACCAGGTGGAAGATGCCGAGATCGGCGACGCCGTTGATGTCACGCATCACCTCCATCACCCTGGTCGCAGTCTGTTCGAGCACGTCGAGGTTGGGGCCGATGATCTTGACCGAATTGGCGCCCTTCACGCCTGACAGCGCTTCCTCGACATTGTCCTGGATGTACTGGGAGAAATTGAAGGTGATGCCGGGGAGCTCTTCGTCGAACTCCTTCTGCAATTCCTCCGTCAGCTTTTCCTTGGTCAGGCCGGCTGGCCATTCGTCGAACGGCTTGATCGGAGCGAACAGCTCGACATTGGAGAAGGGCGAGGCGTCGCTGCCGTTGTCGGGCCGGCCATGCTGCGAGACCACGGTGATGATTTCAGGGTGGCGCAGCAGGATGTCGCGCATCTTGCGGGTCGCTTCCGTGCCGGCATCGAGCGAGATCGTCGGCGGCATCGCGGCGCGGATCCAGAAATTGCCTTCCTCGAGCGCGGGCAGGAACTCGCTGCCAAGCTGGCTGGCCGCGAGGGCGGAGAGCGCGAGGAAGACGGCGCCTGCGGTCACGGCGAGCCTGACGCGGCCGAGCGCCCAGCGCAGCACCGGCGTGTAGAGCCGGCGCAGCGCCCGTACGATGATGGTCTCGGTCTCCTCGATGTGCTCGGGCAGCAGCAGCGAGGCGAGCACCGGCGTGATGGTAAAGGTCGCCAGCAGTGCGCCGGCGAGCGCGTAGCCATAGGTGCGCGCCATCGGCCCGAAGATCTGGCCTTCGACGCCCTGCATCGTGAACAGCGGCACAAAGGCCGTCACCGTGATCGCGGCGGTGAAGAACACGGCCTTGTCGACCTGGAGGGCACTGACGAAGATCATCCTGAGCCGGTCGGACCAGCGCGCGGCCGAGGGCTGGCCATGCGTCAGCGCCGTCGGATCCGCGCCCCAATAGCCCTCGGAGAGATGCTGCAGCACGCGGGCGCGGGCCGCCGGGCTCGATTGGAAATTGCGGAAGATGTTCTCCATGATGATGACGGCGGAATCGACGATGATGCCGAAATCCACCGCGCCGAGCGACAGCAGGTTCGCATCCTCGCCCTGCAGCACCAGGATGATGATGGCGAAGAACAATGCGAATGGGATGTTGGCGGCCACGATCAGCGCGCTGCGCAGATTGCCCAGGAACACCCACTGGATCACGAACACCAGGAGACAGCCGAACACGAGGTTGTGCAGCACCGTGTGCGTGGTCACGCCGACGAGTGCACTGCGATCGTAATAAGGCACGATCCTGACGCCGGGCGGCAGCGTGCCGTCGCTGTTGATCTTCTCGACCTCTTCCTCGACCTTCGGAATGATGTCGTTGGTGTGCTGGGTCCGTCCCATCACCACGATCGCGGCGGCGATGTCGTCGTCCTTGTCCTTGCCGGCGATGCCGAGCCGCGGCACGTAGCCGATCGTGACCTTGGCGACGTCCTTGATCTGGATCGGCAGCCCGTTCTGCTGGGTCAGGACGATGTTCTCGATGTCCTGGACCCGGTAGCCCTTGGTGACGTCGTCGGCGCCGCCGGAATCGATCAGGCCGATGCCGCGGATGTTGACCGACTGCTGCCCGATCGCGATCTCGCGGCCGCCGACATTGGCGTTGGAGTTGCCGAGCGCGGTGACGAGCTGGGGCACCGTGATGTTGTAGGATTCGAGCTTGGACAGATCGGCATCGACGTTGAATTGCTTGGTGGTGCCGCCCCAGGCATTGATCTGCACCACGCCCGGGAGGGTCATCAGGCGGCGGGTCACGACGTAATCCTGCAGGGTGCGCAGGTTGGTCAGGCCGAAATTCGGCGGCCCGACCAGCCGGTAGCGGTAGATCTCGCCGACCAGGCTCGACTGCTGGATGGTCGGCACCAGATTGCCGGGAAGCTGGATGTTCTGCTGGATGCTGTTGGCGGCCTGCGTCAGCGCGAAATAGTAATCGACGCCGTAGCGGAAGGTGACGCGGACAAAGGACAGGCCGTAGAAGGAGGTCGAGCGGATGCCGACGACGCCCGGGGTCGGATACAATCCGACCTCCATCGGGATCGTGTAGTACTTCTCCATCTCCTCTGCCGACAGCCCCGGCGCCTGCGCGGTGATCTCGAGGATCACCGGCGCCGGATTAGGATAGGCCTCGATGTTCAGCTTGCTGAAGGCGGCAAGGCCTGCGGCGCAGAACACGACGAGGCCGAGCACGACGATCGCGCTGCGGGTCAGGCCGAACTGGAGGAGACTCTTGATCAAGATCGCACACTTGCACTGAGCGGCAGTTGAGGGGGATGCACGACGGGGTTAGCCCGTGGCCGCAATGGCGAACTTGTTGCTGAGGAAGATTGCACCTGACGAAGCGATCAGATCTCCTGCGTTCAGACCGTCGAGGATCTGGCGCCAGCCATTCTGTTCCAGCCCGACCTTCACCGTGCGCCGCTGGAAGCGGCGCCGGTCGGTGGTGACCCAGACTGTCATGGATCCGTCACCCTCGCGGACGATGGCGTCGGAGGGGACGGCGACCGACGCTTTCGGCCCGTCGATCTCGATCGAGAAGCTGGCCAGCATGCCGGCACGAAGCTTGTGGCTTGGATCTTCGACCACGGACCGAACCAGCTGGCGGTGCGTGGCGGGATCGATGTTGAGCCCGAGCGTCGTCACGGTGCCGCGAAACAATTCGTTCGGATAGGCCGGCACGGTGACGGCCACCGGCTGGCCGAGCCGATAGGCGGGGGCGTCGGTCTCGACGACGTTGGCGACCATCCACATGGTGGAGAGGTCGGCGAGCGTGTAGGGCGCGGGCGCGTTCCCGGGCTGGACGTAGAGGCCCGGCGCCGCGCTGCGCGACACGATCTGGCCCGAGATCGGGCTCGGCACGCGCAGGACCGAATCGACCTTGCGATCGGCGAGGATGCGGTCGATCTCTTCGTCGGTCTTGCCGAAAATGCGTACGGCATCGCGGCCGGCCTTGTAGTTGCCCTCCGCAGTCTGCTGGTCGGAGGTCGCCTGATCGACGTCCTTTTGCGCGCCGCCGCCCGTCTTGAGCAGCTGCTTCACGCGATTGAGCGTCCGGGTCTGCAGCTCAAGCACGCCGGCCGCCGCCAGCAGGGAGGATTCGGATTGAAGCAGGTCGGGACTGTCGATCGTGAACAGGGTCTGTCCCTTGGTGACGGTATCGCCGACGTTGAGGACCACGTCGACGATCTTCCCCGGGTTGGTCGTGAACGCCTGAACCAGCATGTTCTGATTGAAGTCGATCGACCCGACCGCATTCTTGACGACCCGAAAATTGCGCTCCTCCGCGGCTAGGATCCTGAACCCGGCCGCCTGCTTCTCGCTGATGCCGACGGTCTGCTGCGCGATGTCGACGTCGCTGTCCGCGGCGGGTTGCGCCGCCGCCTTTGCAGATCGTACTTCGCCCGTATGGGTGAAGAACCAGGCTGCACCGATGGTGACGCCGATGGCGGCAATGCCGGCCGTCATCCCCGCATGCTTGATGCGAAATGCCATCACAGAGCCCCGTTCTACGCGCTTCGGATGTCCGTCCTCGATCTGCCGGATCGCTGCGCAGACTCTGCGGAGTGAAGCGATTGAGGCGGACGAAATCTCGTTAACAAGCCCAACTGACGTCAACCTTACAGTGCTGCGACGCCAAGGTTGCCAGAGGTCAGTACTAGCGGCACGTTTATTTGTTTTCGATACAGGGGAGAGCGAATTTGAATACACAAATGATAGCGTCCGACGAGCGCAACGGCGCGATTGAACAAAAGCCGGTCGACTGCACAACGTGTTTGCCTGCGCGCTGATCAACTGAAATTTATCGACGCGCGGCTGCAGTTCGGATGTCGTCTTCGGCAAGGCGGCGGTCGCAGAAAAAAGCCCCGGCAAACCGGGGCTAAATTCGTTGAGGGTTCTCGGAAGGAGTTTTCAGTATCTGGCGACCACCGGGCTGTCCCAATGCAGCTTGTAGTTGACGCCGACGAGCACGGTCTGAACGCGCTGCTGGGAGTTGATGACTTCGCCTGCACCCCCGCCGGCCAGAGTGAAGGCCTGCGCATTGTCATCATGGAACCACATGTAGTTATATTCGGCGAAGACCGACCAGTTCGGGGTGAACATCCATTCCGCGCCGATGCCGACGGTCATGCCAGGTTGATAGAAGCTTGCGGATTCGACCAGTCCGCCGCCCGGCGCAAAGACCTGATTGCGATTCTTGATGTAGGCCGCACCGCCCTTGAGGTAGCCGAGGAATTGGGGAGTCCAGAGATAGCCGATGCGGCCGGTCGCGGTGTAGATCTCCTTCAGGCTGTTTGACTCCGAGAAGGTCGGGAAGTCCGCCAGCGCGTGGCGACCATTGATGTTGCCGAAATCGAAACTGCCTCCAATGCCGAACACGAGATTGCCGGTCTGGAAGTCGCAGCCGACCTGGCCGCCGCCGATGACTGCGCTGTCGTTCTCGCGGCCGTAATTGTTCGGAGCCGCGGCGCCGGTGACGTCCAACACACGCGCGGTGTCGAGCCTCGTCCATCCGCCGCCGACGTTGGCGCCGAGATAGCAGCCGGTCCAGTCGTAGAGAGACATTGCGGGCATCGGCCGCGCCTTCAGCGGCAGGTCGGCAGCATTCGCCGTGACCGCAGCACCAAGGCCAAGCAATACTCCCGCGACGAGAGCGGATTTCAGTCTAGCGTTCATTCAAGCCCCCTACATGGCCGTGTGGCCCATTCGTTGTCGATGACGATCTTATGGAGGGCAGGCGGATTCCGCGATGCAGAAACGGCGCAAAAGTCGCCGAGATGCTGGTTTTTGAGCGCTCGTTGCGCGCTCGCGACATCGCAAAGTGCTACAAACAATTAAGAGAAAATATCTTTCGTCGGCGCGAGACGGTCTGGAGATTGAAGCGATCGAATGGTTCGACGATTCAGCGCAATGCTGTCGGACGGCGTTGACGCCACTGGTGATCGGCTTTCGTGTCCGCGGCGTCGATCAGGCGCGATCGCGTGTACGCCAGGCGAAGATGATGAAAATTGCGACAACGACGGCACCGGCAAGCATCCAGTACTGAACGTCGACACCAAAAACGTTGAATTTCTGAACGAGGAAGTCCACTGCGTCCGCCCCTTTGTTGTGCAAGGTAAGCGGTTTGCGCGACAAAATATATTATTTATTTACGGGCGTGGAATCGCTCGGCGGTCCGGGCTGCTCTGGATTGCCCGGGTGGAGACCGGGGCGGCGATCAGACCGCCGGGCGCGCGGCGCGCTCGATGACGAGGCCGTTGAGGAAATCCTCAAGCGCAATCCGGCCCGCCTGATCCGCGGCGTGACGTGAGGGAAAGTTGGATCCGCTGAGCCTGACGCCCATCGCCTTTCGCTTGCGGCGAATTTCCCAGAACCCGCCGTCCTGCGCGTTGCCGCTCCAGGAGACCGCGACGTAGAACGAACGACGCGGGCGAGGGCCAAGCATCAGCTCACCCGATCGGCGACAGGCACGGGGTCGAACCGGTTCTGAAGCCGGTAGCCCACCCCGGATTCCGTGATCAGCAGCCGTGGCTGATTCGGATCGCTTTCGATCTTCTGGCGAAGCTTGCGCACGAGGATGCGCAGGTACTGGATGTTGTCGCGCTGATTGCCGTTCCAGATATCCTTGAGGAGCTGGTCGTGGGTTACGACGAGGCCGACATGCATGGCGAGCACGTGAAGCAGCCGGTACTCCTTTCGCGTGAGGCGAATCGGGCTCTGGTTCAGCGACACCGTGCGGGTGACGAGGTCGACCGAGAGCGGGCCTGCGATGACGACCGGATTTTCCGTCGCCGATTTGAAGTAGCGCCGCAGCGCGGCTTCACTGCGCGCCAGCAACTCGGCCATGCCGAAGGGTTTCACGACATAGTCGTCGGCGCCGGCCTGGAGCAGCCGCACCTTGTCGTCTTCACCCGCGGCCACGGACAGAATGATGATCGGCACGTTAGACCAGGCGCGGATCCGTTCGAGAACCTCGGCGCCGTGAAGATCCGGCAGTGCCAGATCCAGAACAATGAGGTCCGGCGCGCTGAACGTGGCAATCTTCAAGGCTTCGGTCGCGCTCTCCGCCTCGAGCACGACAAAGCCGTTGATCTCGAAGCCGGCGCGCAGGAAGCGCCTGATCTTCGGCTCGTCGTCGATCAGGAGAACAACGTTTGCGGGCTTACTCATTGAAAGCCATGGGTTCAGGCGCGGTGGCAGGCAGGGCGATGGTGACGGCGGTTCCTTGGCCATGTCCCCGGCTCTGAACGGAGATCGTTCCGCCGTGGGTGTGCACAAAGGTCGTAGCGATCCAGAAGCCGAGGCCGGAGCCCGGAACGGATGCCTGATGACGCGACCCGCGGAACGATCGACGGCCGAGCTTTCCCTGCTCGTCCGGCATGATGCCGACGCCTTGGTCGGAGACCCGGATGATGAAGCGCTCCGGCTCGGGCCTGACGTCGACCGAGATGGTCGTACCGGATGGCGAATATTTCGCGGCGTTCTCGAGGATCTGGCCACAGGCTTCCTCGATCAATCCGGAATCCACGTAAAGCAGCGGCAGCTCATCGGCGAAGGCCATCTCGATCCGGTGCGCTGCGAGTCGGCGTCCGCGCCTCTTGACCGCGCCGATCTCGATCCGGTGCGCTGCGAGTCGGCGTCCGCGCCTCTTGACCGCGCCGTTCACGATGTCTCTCGGATCGGCCCATTCGAGACGCGGGCTCAGGCCACCCGCCGTGACGCGTGTCGCACTCAGGAGGTTCCTGATGTAGCCGTCGAGCTGGGCCGTCTCCTCGGAGATCGCGTCGACCAGCGCGCGGATGCGGCCATCGGCCCGGATTGCAGGAATCGAATCGAGGACGCTTGCCGACCCCTGGATCGCGGCGAGGGGCGAGCAAAGCTCGTGGGACAGGGTGCCGTGGAAGGCGTCGCGCAGCAACTGCCCCTGCAAGTGCAGTCGTGCGCGCTCCATGGCCTTGCCGATGTCCAGCCGCTGCAGCGTCAGCGCGGTCTCTTCGAGAATGGCCTCGATGCGGCGCGTGCGGGTCGCGATCGCCGGCTGCGGACCGACGCCGATATTCACCGCGATAACCCCGTGAATCGTGTCGTCCGAGGCAATCGCTCGCAACAGCCAAAGCTCCCTTCTGTTCTCGTCGACGATCGTCCGCGACATCGGGCCGATACCGGCATTCATGGCGGCGGCGTCCGACTGCACCGTGGGGGGTGCGAAGCCCGAGTTCGCCGGTTCAACGTGGCCATCGGACATGGTGACGAAGAAGGTGGCCGGGTGGCCGAAAGCCTGCGCGAAGTGCTGTTGAATGGCCGCGATGAGGTCGGCGATGGTGAAGCAGGAGGCCAGCCTCCGTGAGAATTCATAGAGCGCCTGCATCTCACGTTCGCTGCGCCGCAGACGTTCGGTTTCCTGGCGTAGCCGCGAGGCCAGATTGCTGCTGACCAACGACACGATCAGGAACAGCAGCAGATCGACCGCCTCCTGCGGGTCATCGACGCGAAAACTGTAGACCGGCGCGAAGAAGAAGAAGTCGGCGGCCGCCATGGCTGCGATCGAGGCGACCATGGCAGGCCAGACGCCCCACCTGGTCGCAGCGAAGATCACCGGGATCAGATAGGCAATCGGCACCAGGCTGGTTGCGACGGTCCGGCTGAATGTAAGCAGGGGCGCCGTGAACAGGGTGATTCCAAGAACCGAAAACAGGAAAGGCGACAGCGTGCGCCATGGCGCGTGCGGCTGCTGATGCTCGTCCGCAGCCGCCAAGTGGCCATCTCCAGCGTCGGGTCTGGTCGTCCGCATGCTCGCCATCGAGGACATGCGGCCAAGTGGGAGATTTGCGATCAAAGTACGTGTGCGCTTTCAGGATAAGACATCATGGATTGATGCGGGCGCCTGTCTGCGCACCACAGCGGATCACGTCAGGGTGCAAACCCACCCTTGATGTCGTCAATTACCCGGCAGGCCGACGATGTGCCGGATCGGCGTAGAAAATCTATGTCGTTCGATGCTGGCGAACATAAAAAAGTAATAGTCGTTCGGGTCCGTAGATCTACGGATTCCAAACGACATCGTCCGCCGGAACGATGGCGACCCGACGGAATGCCGTGGCAGTGCGGGTGCTTTCCGCGATCAAGGCGCGGCGGCGCTTCTCGCGGCGGATTCCTGCTCGTTTCGGATCATGCTCGCATATTGAAGCGCGCGCCGCTCGCCCGATAGTTCGGGGCGCGATGCATGATGGAGGCCGAGTTCCTCACCTGATCGGCTTGCGGGAGGCGTCAGCGTGGCAATGGCGGCCGCGCTGATCTGCTTCGGCGGATAAAGATAGAAATCCATCAGCGGCATGTGCGCCCCGTGAGCATTCCGTTGCAGGACTTCGCGCGCCGCTTCGCCGGCGATCGGATAGATTGCGTTCCAGCCGGCAAAGCTGCTGGCCAGGATCTCCAATGCGAGAATGGTGGTCGCGATCTGGACGAATCCCTCGTTGGCCTTCTTGGCGCTGCGTGTGGTCGATGCCTTGCGCAGGAGTTGCCGGAGCTCCTGATGGCGCTCGATCAGGGGACCCATGCGAAACTGCCAGAGCATGTTCGGCAGCGATGCGAAGCCGTGCACCTCGTGATACGATTCGATGAGGTTGCGGCATTGCCCGACCAAGGTCGTGGGCAGGAACGTGAGATCGGATCCGGCATCGTCATGCGCCGGGTCGCCGCTGAGGCGCGCAGCATGAGTCACGGCATCCATCGTCGAACCTCGCCAAGCAGAGTCTAGGCCTGGCGCGCAGACTAGCGGGTCCGGACATAAATCTTCGATCGAGAATCTCGCCCGCTTGCGTAGCAAAAAAATAGCTGTGGCACGTTGCGCGGACTGTTCTGCGCGCAAGTCGAGCAGGCGTTTCGCGCAAGTATGACGAAAATGACACAGCTGGCACGAAACGTTTGCGCCGCGATATCGTGTGTCCGCGAAATCTTCATGTTTTCGCCGACGCATTAGGCAAGCCCCACGTGCAATTGATGAGTCCGCGTGCAAACGACGGAGCAAAGCTTCGTTGCACTATGTTTTTTTAACGAACGCGCGCGGCAAACCGTATCGCCTTTTTCTTCGCCTCTCGCGAAGGATGACACCCGGCTTAACGAAACCGAAAGAACGCTGAAGGCGTCGGTACTCAACCGCTTGGGGCAACATGATGAGAAAGTATCTTTTGGCAGGCGCATCGCTCGTTGCGATGATGGGGATGGGCGGCGCTGCCAATGCGGCGGACACGCTTGCGCCGGTGGGGCAGACGTTCTGCGATCCTTACAAGAAGTATTCGTGTCTCGACAGCTATCTCGGCAGCGACTTCTTCACGCGCTTCATCAACTACTACCGGCTTGAATGGAATCACGATTCCGCGCCCGCCGATCCGAAGGCGCCGCCGTCGCGGCGCGCCGAATGGCCCGCGACGCCGCAGAGCACGCCGCCGATGCCCTTCACCGAGTGGCCCTATGGCGGCACGACCAATCTCGGCGTGACCCGGCCGAGCTCGGTTGACAGCCCCTTGATGAGCGCCCTTTCCAACACGACACTCGGGTCATGGATGAACGACGCCCATATCCAGGTCTATGGCTGGATCGATCCGGGCGGAAACCTCAGCAGCAACACCGTCCGTGGCGGCAATGCCCCTGCCGCCTATAGCTATAATCCCAATACGGTGCAGCTCGATCAGGCGGTGGTCTACATCGAGCGCCTGCCCGACACGGTCCAGAAGGACCATGTCGATTGGGGTTTCCGCATCGCGCCAATCTATGGCGAGAACTATCGCTACACTACCGCCTACGGCCTGTGGAGCAATCAGCTGCTTCAGCAGAACAAGAACTACGGCTACGACATGCCGATGGCTTACGGCGAAGTCTTCATTCCGCAGGTCGCGCAGGGTTTGAACATCCGGTTCGGACGGTTCATTTCGATCCCGGACATCGAAGCGCAGCTCGCGCCTAACAACTACATGTACTCGCACTCGATGACCTACACGTTCGACAACTACACCAACACGGGCGTGCAGGCGACGTTGGCGGCAACGAAAAACCTGATCTTCCAGTTGGGATCCACGATTGGCACCGAAGCCATGCCCTGGCAGTGGGGCGCCAAGATCGCCAATACCAATCCCAATCCGCTTTATCCGGGCACCACGATGCTGAAGGATCCGGGTGCAAAGCCGAGTGTCACCCTGGGTGTTCGCTATACGACCGATAGCGGAAACGACAGCATCAACGTCGTTGCAGATGGCATCAACGACGGCGTCTGGGGTTACAACAATCTGCAATGGTACGGACTGACCTATTACCACAAGTTCAATGACCAGTGGCACATCTCGTTCGAGAGCTACAACGGGCATCAGAGCGGCGTACCGAACCTCAACAATGCGGTGGTTCAAGCCATCAACGCGGCCGGCGCGGGCACGCCATTCTCGGCGAACGTCATGCCATTCAACGCGCCGGGCCAGGCGTTTTGCGCCAACGCGGCTGCACTCACCTGCAACGCATCCTGGCAGACTTACCTGATGTATGTGAACTACAAGGCGACGCCGCTCGACAACATTTCGTATCGCCTCGAATGGTTCGACGACAAGCAGGGGCAGCGCACCGGCACCAAGACCCGCTACGTCGAAACCGGGATCGGCTGGCAGCACTGGTTCTCACCGCAGATCGAGATGCGGCCGGAGGTTTCGTTCTACAGGTCGCTGGATGCGTTCGCGTTCAACGGCAACTCGAATCTCGGGATTGCGCCGAACCGCAAGAACGCCCTCATCGGCTCGGCGGACATCATCATTCACTTCTGATGCGCGTCAAGGCGCGGCGGCCTGGATCGCCGCGCTTCCATCGGAACAATTCGACAGGGGTTTTCAAAATGAAGCGGCTTCTTCTCACCACGGCCTCGCTCTGCGCGCTTGGTCTCGCATCACCGGCACTCGCGGCGGATCTCCCGATCTACGGCAAGGCGCCGGCGATGGCGACGCCGGCCTACGACTGGAGCGGTTTTTATGTCGGCGTGTTTGGCGGCTACGGCCTGGGCAACCACAATTTGAACAACGCGACCGGTCCGGCGGGTTTCGCGAACTTCACCGCCAACTACGATTCAGCGGGCGCTCTCGGGGGTGGCGAGGTCGGCTACAACTGGCAGTCCGGCAACATCGTCTTCGGCGTTGAGGCCACCGGCTTCGGGGCGGACATCAAGGGTGGCGACAACTTTGCGCTGGGTTGGGACGACGCGACCAAGCTGCGTTGGGGCGGCACGGTCCGTGCGCGGGGCGGCATCGCGGTCGACCGGCTTCTGCTGTTCTTCACCGGCGGCTGGGCCTACGGCGCGCTGACCCATACCGACACCAATCCGGGCGTCGGAGTCGACACGTTCAAGACGACGCGCAGCGGGCTCGCCGCGGGCGGCGGCATCGCCTATGCGATCACCGAGAATCTGATCGGCAAGTTCGAATATACCTATCTCGATCTCGGCACCTTCCGTCGCGATGCACCGACCAACGGTGTGCTCGCCTACAACGTCGCCAACACATATTCCCTCGTCACGCTCGGCCTCGACTACAAGTTCGGCGGGCCGGTGGTGGCGAAGTACTGAGGCCCCTGGAGGAGGGAACAACATGTCCTGTTCGAAGCTCGTTCGGACAATGGTGACCACGATCGCTCTTGCGGGTCTGGGTGCATGCCTGGCCGGATGCGTGAGCGATCTTGGCGCAACGACGGGCGAGGCGGGCGCCTCGTCCCAGATGCGCTATTACGGCGGGCCGAAATCTCCGATGTGGCCGGCACAATGAAGCGGCCAGATGGGACGAGAACGATCATGAAGTCGGCGGTACGCACCGCAGTTGCAATGGTTGCGGGCGTGCTGCTGCTGGTCTCCCGGGTGAACTCCGCAGAAGCAAGGCACAGCCACCACAGGCAATGGCACGCGCATCACGGAGTGGCGACGCCGGTCCGACTGGCCGAAGCCGCGAGGGCCGGACGGCTGGCCTGGGCCGCAGCGCCAATCCAGGCCGTCGCGCTGGCGCCGACGCAACCCGGACCGATGCGCTACTATGGCGGACCGAAATCGCCGATGTGGCGCGGCCCCGCCGACAATTAGACCCTGACGTCCGCCGGCCGCGCCGCGTGTGTGATCGCGTTGTGTCGGCCGGTGTTTCGCCTTGGTTTTGGGCGGCGGGTTGCGTTGCTGCATTTTTCGTCATCTGCTGATTAACCTTGCGATCGATGCGAATTAGGATCAGCATTGGAACGCAGGGACAACTGCGCGGCGGATGGAGTCGCAGATTGGAAATGCACAGCCTCTTCCGTTGAAGTTGTCCCGCTTCACATGGAGGATGCAGATGCCCAGGACTTTCGTTCTCAGCGCGATCGTGATTGCTGTAGCGCCGTTGTTGCTGGCGCAGTCCGCTTCGGCCGGCGGCTCCGCCAGCGCGCCGTCGAAATACAGCCCGAACAGGCACGTGACGGTCGCCCACCAGACGCGTCAAATGCAGAAGAACGATTTTGCGATCACGGAATATTCCTCGTCCTCAGCGAAGACAACTTCGCCGAAGCGGTGATCTCGCTGGCGAGCAATTGCGAGATAGCTTGAGGCCATCGCTTGTCGTCAATCCGAGTGCGCAAGCGCGGGCGCGCTCGCTTGTTCGCGCGGATTGTTGCGCTCGACGAGATCCCGGGCCGCCGGCAGGACCGCGGGAAGGAGGCTTTCGACGTCCTTCCTGGTCATGCCCGGCCGGATTCGCGGATCGTAGAGGATGTTCAACAGGTACTGGTCGTAGATGTCGAAAAAGCCCATCTGGACATCGTCGTTGAACATGGTCCAAGGGACCGAACGATCGTCGTTGATCGCGCCCAGGGCCTGTAGCAGTTCCTCATAGGCACAATCGTAGAAGGTAAACTCTCCGCCATCGACCGGCAGGATCACCTCGGCGCGCCGGATCCGGAAGGCGCTGTCCTTGGCAATTCCCGACAGGCATTGGGGATTGAGGGAATGCTCGATCTGTCCGGCTTTCTCGATGCCGAACCGGGCGCGAATGGCCTGGCGCAGATGGCGGGCGGTCACCAACGTCACGACAAGATTGGCCGCGCTGCGATCGTCCGTCACCGCAATGTCCAGGTGATCGATTCGCGCGCGGATATCCTCGACGACGGCACCAAGCGCTGCGGTGTGCTCAGGCGCGGCCCTGCCATCGACGAAGATCCGGACGGGTTCATCGAATTTGCGGATGCGATGGACCTTCGCGCCGAGTTGCAACTCGGCGTCCAGCGCGATCTTGAGGAAGCCCTCCTGGATTTCGGCGTCGCTGAATGTCCGTCGTTGCTCAGCGCGGCGATGTGAGATGTCGGGACTCTCCCCGAGCGCTGGAACCGCAAGGGCAACAAGTGTGATTGCAGCGCCAAGGGCTATTGCCGGAAGCCGGATCATCGCTCGCAAATGCCTCATGAGATCGCGCAGTGCCAAGCAAGATTCGTACCCGCGAATTCAGAAGCCAGTATCATCGCCGAGCGGCTATGAATTCGAGGGGAGGCGGCCGGTGATTGTATAGGCGCGGCATAAGATCGGCGCGAACTAGGGTGCTTCGAAGGGGCGGAGGGTATTTTCGGTGCACGCGCCCGCCTTGAATCTCCTTCGCTACGTTCTTGCTGCTGATGCGGCCGACGAATGATATGGATTTGCTAATGTCCGGGCGGGCAATTGATCGGCGCTGTCTGTCGAGCAGACCTCTCGACGGCCCCCAAGGGCCCGCAGGGAGCGGCCCCGTGACCGATTTCACCGAGGGCGCGTTCAACTGTTCCGACGCGTGTTGTTGAAGTCAGTGCGATGTCGGGTCCGCAGACGCGCGCACCTGTCTGGTGCGGCCCGTCGAACCGTGCCACGACCTGCAGGTTGCAGCGCAGCAGACCGAGCGGCGACCCGATCAGCGCGAAATGCTTACACCAAGCTGACGAGAAGCTGATGGCAGGCAAGGCGGCGCTCGCCTTTTTGCTGGCCGAAAGCCCGCCGATGGTGGAAGACAGCAAGCATGCGGTGCGAGCCGCCAGGTGAACCGGAACATCCGGCGGGAATGAAATGCGCCTTCTGATCGTCGAGGACAATGTCGAGCTGTCGCGGCTCGTTGCCAGCGGGCTGGCGGCGGCCGGCTATGAAAGCGATATCGTCGGCGGCACCGAGGAGGCGCGCGAGGCGGTGCACAATGTCAGCTATGCCGCGATGATCCTCGACCTCGGCCTGCCCGACGGCGACGGCCTGTCGGTGCTGCGCGAGCTGCGCCGGCAGATGGAGCCGCTGCCGGTGCTGGTGCTGACAGCACGCGGCGGCGTGCAGGACCGCGTCAACGGCCTGCGCAGCGGCGCCGACGATTATCTCGCAAAGCCGTTCGCGATGGAGGAGCTGGTCGCGCGACTGGAGGCGATCCTGCGCCGTCCGGGCCAGCTGCTCGGCCGCTCGTTGCGGCTCGCCAATCTCGTCTACGACACCGAGAGCCGCCAGATCTTCATCGACGACAAGCCGCGGATCATTTCCTCGCGCGAGACTTCGGTGCTGGAAATCCTGTTGCGGCGGCAGGGCCGGGTGGTGCCGAAGAAGAACGTCGAGGATCATATCTTCGGGCTCGAGGGCGAGGTCGCCTCCAATGCGGTCGAGGTCTATGTCTCCCGCCTGCGCAAGCAGCTCACCGAGCACGGCGCCAAGGTGGTCATCCATACCATTCGCGGCGTCGGCTACATGATGGCGGAGGAGAAATAGCGTGGCCCGGCTCGGATCCCAGAACGGGTCCATGACGGGATCGCAAGCTGGATCTCGTGCCGGGTTCTTGGCCGGGTTCTTCGGCCGGCCGCCATCGTTCAAATCGCTGATCTCGCGCATCGTGTTCCTGCACATCATCGCGGTCGCAGTGGTCGCGATCTTCCTGCCGCTGGTCCTGTTCTGGTTGTTGAGCTCCGAGATCGACCAGCTGCATCGGGCCGCGATGCGGGCGCACGCCGAGACGCTGGCCGAGCGTATTGCCGTCCAACCGGACGGCAAGGTGACGTTCAATCTCCCCGACAGCCTTCGCGGCCTCTATTCGGAAGCCTATGGCCGCTATCAATACGACATCCGCGATGCCGACGGCCGGCTGCTGTTCTCGTCGCACAGGAAGACCAGCGATTTCGCGACGGAGACGAGCGCCGACGTGACCCAGACGATCGGCGACACCACCGTTCGCATTCACGTGGCGGAAGACCTGTCCCATCGCGACGTCATCACGGACGACATCGTGTCCAACTTCTTCCGCCGGGTCGGCTGGATCACCATTCCCATTCTCCTGATCCTGCTCGCGACCGACATCATCATCTTCCGCCGCGCCATCGCGCCGCTCTGGAAGGCCTCGGAACTGGCCAGCAATATCGGCCCGTCGCGCACCGACATTCGCCTGCCGACGGAGCAGATCCCGCGCGAGATCGTGCCGCTGGTCACCGCGGTGAACCAGGCGCTGGATCGCCTCGAGGACGGCTTTCGCGTGCAGCGCCAGTTCACCGCCGACGCGGCCCATCAGTTGCGCACGCCGCTGGCGATCCTGCGCACGCGGGTCGAGACGCTCGGCGACGGTGCGGCCAGGCAGGCGCTGCATGACGACATCCAGGGCATGAGCCGCATCGTCGCCCAGTTGCTGGAGATCGCAGAGCTCGACACGCTGGTGCTCGATCCCAGCGAGACCGCGGATTTGCGCGCGGTCTGCGCCGAAGTGGTCGGCGCGATCGCGCCGTTCGCGATCGCGCAGCACAAGGACATCGCGCTCAAAGGCGCCGACGCGCCCGTGCTGATCCACGGCAATTCCGAGATGCTCCAGCGCGCGGTGTTCAACCTCGCCGAAAACGCCATCAAGTTCACCGCGAAGGAGACCTCTGTCGATGTCGAGGTCGGCGACGACGGTTCGGTACGCGTGCGCGATTGCGGCCCCGGTGTTGCCGAAGCCGAACGCGAGCTGATCTTCCAGCGCTTCTGGCGCAGGGATCGCCAGCGCAGCGACGGCGCCGGTCTCGGCCTTTCGATCGTGCGCGGCGTCGCCGACGATCATGAGGCGACGGTCGCGGTGGGCAATCTTCCCGGCGGCGGTGCCGAGTTCACGCTGCGGTTCAGGCTGGCGGAGCAGGGAGCTTCCGCCCTTCGAAGCTGAGCGCTATTTCAGCTTCCCCGTGGACAGATCCATGATCATGCGCGTGGTCAGGTAAAGGCGCGGCACGATGCTGTTGATCTGGACATATTCGGCATCGTTGGAGTGCGCGCCGAAGCCTGACAGGCCCATGCCCTCGACTACGGCACCTTTGGTCTTGAGCGCGGCGAACGCGGCATCGGTGCCGCCGCCGGTCGCCTTCTCGTCGACCTTCAGCGGCAGTCCGATCTCGCCGTAGATCGTCGTGCCGTAGGCGGCCACGCGGCGCGAGGCGTCGTTGGCCTCGAGCGGCGGGCGGCGCACTTCGAATTTCAGCTCGACCTTGGAATCCGGCAGCAGGCGATTTTTGATCTTCTCCTGCAGTGTCTTTTCGAGCTCGTCGAAATCGGACACCTTGAGCGCGCGCGCATCGGCCTGCGCGGTGGCTTCGGCCGGAATCACGTTGCGGTTGGTGCCGGCCTTGGCGACCGTCCAGTTCAGCTTCAGGCCCTGCTCCGGCTTGGAGAGGTCCTTCATCTGCAGCACCTGGTGCGAAAGCTCGTAGAGCGCGTTGATGCCGCCCTCGGGCCTTGCGCCCGCATGCGACGACTTGCCGTGGACCGTGAGATAGGCCGAGCCGATGCCGCTGGTGGCGAGCCGCAGCGTGCCGTCGGCGCCGCCGCTCTCGAACGAGAACACCGCGTCCTGCTCTGAAGCAAACTTCGTGATCGTGCTGCGCCAGCCCGGCGAGGAGATTTCCTCGTCGCCATTGGTCAGCACCGTGAGCGTGCCGTAGTCTTTGAAGTTCAGCTTCTGCAGCATCGCCACGGTATGGAGAACGAGTGCGACGCCCTGCTTGTCGTCGGCGATGCCGAGGCCGTAGGCCTTGTCGCCGTCGATGCGGAACGGCTGATCCTTCAGCATGCCCTTCAGGTACACCGTGTCCATGTGGGCGATCAGCATGATCTTCCTGGTGCCGGTGCCCTTGAAGACGGCATGCACGGCCGGTCCGATCTTCTCGGGCGTGTCGTCGAGGCGATAGATGTCGGTGGGCTGCAGGATCTCCACCGCGCCGCCGAGTTGCTTGAGCTGGTCCGCGACGCGCCCTGCGATCACGTTCAGGCCCTCGACATCCCTGCTGCCGGTTTCCACGTTGACGAGGTCGCGCAGCGTGTCCAGCAGCGGCTGCTGCTCCTTCTGCGCCAGCGCCTGGACGTCGGCCACCGGCTCGGCCTGCGCGACCGTTGCCGCACAGGCGAGCCAGAACGAGGCGATCAGCGGACGAACGAGCGGGGGAGCGGGGAGCGATCGGAGCATGCGCGGCATTCCCAAGGTTGAAGGAACGTCCGGTATGCCCGTCTTTGCCGCGCCTGTCACGAGCGTCATGCTCCGCGGAGGCGGAGCATGACCGCACGGGCTGCGCCCGCTACTTCTGCGGCGGGCCGAGATCCAGCGGTGGGAGATCGATCTGCGGCACCTCGATCTTGACCTTGTCGAGGTCGACGTTGGCAGGCTTGTCCAGCAGGCCCGTCACCGTCACCGGGAAGGCGATCACGATCAGCACCATGATCATCTGCAGTCCGATCCAGGGCATCGCGCCCCAGTAGATGTCGGAGCTCTTCACTTCCTTCGGCGCAACGCCGCGCAGGTAGAACAGCGCGAACCCGAACGGGGGATGCAGGAACGAGGTCTGCATATTGACGCAGAGCATGACGCCGAACCAGATCAGCGCCGGTCCGTCCCCGACCACGGGGCCGAGGATCTTCTGTGCGATCGGCGCGATCATCGGCAGGATGATGAAGGCGATCTCGAAGAAGTCGAGGAAGAACGCCAGGAAGAAGATGAACAGGTTGATGAAGATCAGGAAGCCCCAGACGCCGCCGGGCAGCGAGGTCAACAGGTGCTCGAGCCAGACGCCGCCGGAGACGCCGAGGAACACCACCGAGAAGCAGGTCGAGCCGATCAGGATGAAGGTGACCATGCAGGTGAGCCGCATGGTGGATTCGTAACCCTGCCTGATGAGGTCACGCAGCTCGGGGATGCGCGCGGCCGAGATGCAGATCCAGGCCACGGCGAGATAAGTCAGCGCGAACGAGACCTTGAAGATCAGGTTCTCTGTGAACAGCATCGCGACGATGGTGCCGATACCGGCGGCGATCACCCCCACGATCAGGATCTTGCGGTCGGTCGAGGAGAAATTCTTGTGATGGATCGCGGCGAGCACGATGGCGCCGACGGCACCCATGGCACCGGCTTCCGTCGGGGTCGCAAGGCCCATCATCATGGTGCCGAGCACGACGAAGATCAGCACGGCCGAGGGGATGATGCCCATCAGGCACTTCTTCCACAAAGCCCAGCCGGTCAGCGTGCGCGCTTCCTTCGGAACCGGCGGCACGTGCTCGGGCTTGATCAGGCCGAGGACGAAGGTGTAGCCGGCGAACAGCAGGATCTGGAACACCGAGGGACCCCAGGCGCCGAGATACATGTCGCCGACCGACTTGCCGAGCTGGTCGGCGAGCACGATCAGCACCAGCGAGGGCGGCACCAGTTGCGTGATGGTGCCCGAGGCCGCCAGCACGCCGGTGATGTAGCGCATGTTGTAGCCGTAGCGGATCATCACGGGCATCGAGATCAGCGCCATGGCGATGACCTGGGCCGCCACCGTGCCGGTGATGGCGCCGAGGATGAAGCCGACGATGATGACGGAATAGCCGAGGCCGCCTCGGACAGGGCCGAACAGCTGGCCCATCGAATCCAGCATGTCCTCGGCTAGTCCGCATCTCTCCAATATCGCGCCCATGAAGGTGAAGAACGGGATCGCCAGCAACAGCTCGTTGGAGAGCACGCTGCCGAACACGCGGCCGGGGATCGCCTGCAGGAAGTTGAGATCGAAGAATCCGAGATGGATGGCCAGGAAGCCGAAGGAGAGACCGACGGCGGCAAGCGTGAACGCGACGGGGAAGCCGATCAGCATCGCCAGAACCAGGCCGCCGAACATCAACGGCGGCATCATTTCCAGCGTAATCATTGGGTCGGCCTCTCGTACTTGGCGTCGATCGTCACATAGCCCTGGAGAGCCGCGATACGCTTGATGACTTCGGAAATGCCCTGGAGCGCCAGCATGACGAAGCCGGCGGGGATCACGAACTTGATCGGCCAGCGGACCAGGCCGCCGGCATTGCCCGACATCTCGCCGACGTCATAGGCCTGCATGAAGAACGGCCAGGACAGATAGGCGAGCAGCAGGCAGGAGGGGATCAGGAAGAACAGCGTGCCGATCAGGTCGAGCCAGAGCTGACCGCGCTCGGACAGGGTCAGATAGAAGATTTCGACCCGCACATGCTCGTTGCGCTTGAAGGTGTAGGACGATCCGAACATCACCAGGACCGCGAACATGTACCATTGCAGCTCCAGCCAGCCGTTCGAGGAGTAGCTGAAGGCGTAGCGGATCATGGCGTTGGCCGCGCTGACCAGGCAGGCGAGGAGCACGAGCAGGTTACAGACGTACCCAATCTTTTCATTGAGGGCGTCGATGGCGTTGCTCAACGCCAGCAAGGGACGCATCTTACTTTCTCTCCGTCGCGGCCTAACACTTCTGCGGGAGGCTTCGGCGCGCAACGCCGGCCAGCGTGCGATCAACACGCGACCGCACGGATCATGGTCCGAAAGCGATTGCGGCGTCAGTCCTCCCCTCGTGCCTTGCCGTCTTGACCGCGACCGCCAACGGGGCGGGCCGGCTTATTGTTGCCGGGCAAGCAAAGGCGGTCGCACCAAACCAGCGGGCTTGTGCGCCGTCAATCGGAAAATGGGCAAATTATCGGCGCGTCAAAAGCTTAAGTCGCAAAAGCTTGAGACGGAGCGTCAGGGCGACGAATCCTCAGCCGCCGGTGACGCTCATATGCCTGGAGACGCTGGGCCGGTCGTGGCGGCGGTCGATGATGAAATCGTGGCCCTTGGGCTTGAGCCCGATGGCGCGATCGATCGCAGCCGCCAGCAGCTCATCGTCGGTGGATGCACGCAGCGGCTTGCGCAAATCGGAGGCATCCTCGTGTCCGAGGCAGGTGTGCAGCGTGCCCGTGCAGGTGATGCGTACCCGGTTGCAGGATTCGCAGAAATTGTGGGTCATCGGCGTGATGAAGCCGAGCTTGCCGCCGGTCTCCGCGACGCTGACATAGCGCGCCGGGCCGCCGGTGCTTTCGGCCAGATCCGTCAGCGTGAATTGCTGGGCGAGACGGGCGCGTACCAATGACAGCGGCAGATATTGGTCGATGCGGCCCGCGCCGATCTCACCCATCGGCATCACCTCGATCAGGGTCAGCCCCATGCCCTTGCCGTGGGCCCAGCGCAAGAGACCGGGGAGTTCGTCCTCGTTGAGGTTCTTCAGCGCCACCGCGTTGATCTTCACGGCGAGGCCCGCAGCGCGCGCGGCCTCGATGCCTTCCAGCACCTTGTCGATCTCGCCCCAGCGCGTGATCTCGCGAAATTTCTTGGCATCGAGCGTATCGAGCGAGACGTTGATGCGGCGGACGCCGCAATCGGCGAGTTCCCCGGCATGCTTTGCCAGCTGCGTGCCGTTGGTGGTCAGCGTGAGCTCGCCCAACGCCCCGCTGCCGAGATGGCGCGAGAGCGAGCGCACCAGCGACATCACGTTGCGCCGCACCAGCGGCTCGCCGCCGGTGAGCCGCAGCTTCTTCACGCCCTTGGCGATGAAGGCAGAACAGAGCCGGTCGAGTTCCTCGAGCGTCAGCAGGTCCGCCTTGGGCAGGAAGGTCATGTCTTCCGACATGCAATAGAAGCAGCGCAAATCGCACCGATCGGTGACCGAGACGCGCAGGTAAGAGATCGTCCGACCGAACGGATCGGTCATCGCGCTCGACAGGGCGGCGCGGGGGCTCGCCGAGGCGAGGGAGGTCGCGGGAGATCCGTTCATACGAGCTGCCTTGTCACTTACGGCGACGGGCGCACCTTTGCTTCAGCCGTGCTGTCGACGCAATCTAAGCATCGGACGCGGCTGAGACAATCGGGTGGTATACGAAGATTAAAACCTGGATCAGCGCTTGCCCGCGTTCGGATCGGGGAACGCCGAGCCCGCAGCCGGTGGCGGCGCAGCGGGTGGCGGCGCAGCGTCGGCCGGCGCCGCGTCGGGGGCGGCCGGGGCCGGTTTCGGCCGCTTCGGCCTGTGCGGCTTCTTCTTCACGGGCTTCGGCGGCACCGCCGGCTGGAGCTCCGCGAAAACGGGATTCGGATCGGTGGTCACCGAAGCAGGCGTGGTGAAATCGCCGGCATTCTTGATGACATTCACCGGTATGCTGGTCGGCTGGTATTTTGGTAGCGCGAAAGCGACCGTGAACGGAGCGTCGGGCGCGGGTACCGAGACCGAGCAGGGGGTCTTGCAGCCCGGACCCAGCGAGGTCGTGGCATCAGCACCCGGCGGATTGGATTCGAGCCGGACCTGGGCGGTCGGCGGCGTCGATTTGAACATGTCCCAAGACATCGAGGAGCAGCCACCAAGGCTTGTTGCTCCCAGGAGGCTCACCCCCGCTAACGCACTCGCGATGACACGACGCATGACCATCCACTTCTACTGCGACGAACCGCCACATAACCCCGCGGGGACCTTAGGGGCGTCGTTTCGGGCAAGCAACCGGCCGGCCGCGCATAGTTAATAGATGGTTAATGCACGATTCCTCAGGATATCAGAGCTAGCTCAGGGCGTTGTCGATGCCCGGGCCGTCATCAGGCTGTGGGCGGCAGGCGGCAGCTCACGCATGTGATGGATCACCCTATCGGGCTTCAGCTCGACGATCGGCACATCAGTATAGCCGAAGCTGACCCCGATCACGGGCACCCCGGCGCGCCGGGCCACCCCGACGTCGGTTCCGGCGTCGCCCACCATGATGCTGGCTTTGACCTCGCCGCCGGCGCGGGCCACGGTCTCGCGGAAGATGGCCGGATCGGGCTTCTGGACGCCAAACGTATCGGCGCCACAGATCGCTGCAAACCGCCTGGTAAGGTCGAGCTGATCCAGGAGCCGCTTCGACAGCCATTCCAGCTTGTTGGTGCAGACCGCCAGGCGATGGCCCTGCGCCGCCAACAGGTCGAGCGCGTCCGGCAGCCCCTCGAACGGGCGGGATTCCACCGCGATGTGGTCGGCGTAATAGGCGATGAAATCAGCCGTTAGCCGGTCCATCTCGGCTGGCGTGACCGAGCGGCCCTCGGCCTCCAGCCCCCGCTCGATCAGCTTGCGGGCACCGGCGCCGATCATGTTGCGGGCCGAGGCCATCGGCACCGGCGGCAGGCCTTCGCGGTCGAGCACATAATTCAGGGCGGTGATCAGGTCGGGCGCCGTATCCACAAGCGTGCCGTCGAGATCGAAGACGAGGGTGTAGGGCGAGTTCATGCAAGAAGCGCTATCGGTCCGGCCAGGCCGGCGCAAGGGGCGGGGCTCTGAGATCCGCTCATAGGCCTGTTCCGGCGAGGAAAACGAGGCTACATAGGCCGCCGCAAGCCAGTTTGACCGGCGGCATTCCTGACTTCGAGAGGCGGGCGCAAACGTGAACATGGACCAGTTGAAGCGGCAGGCTGCGGCACGCGCCCTGGACGAGGTGCGCGACGGCATGCAGCTCGGGCTCGGCACCGGCTCGACCGCCAAGCACTTTGTCGAGCTGCTGGGAGAGCGCGTCGCTGCCGGCCTCAAGGTGATCGGTGTTCCGACCTCCGAGGCGACCCGCGCGGATGCGGAGCGCTGCGGCGTGAAGCTGACCACGCTCGATGAGATCGACCATCTCGACATCACCGTCGACGGTGCCGACGAGATCGATCCCGAGCTCAACCTGATCAAGGGCGGCGGCGGTGCGCTGCTGCGCGAAAAGATCGTGGCAGCCGCCTCGGATCGCATGATCGTCATTGCCGACGAGACCAAATGGGTACCGACGCTCGGCAAGTTTCCGCTGCCGGTCGAGGTGATCCCGTTCGGGCTTGGCGCGACCCGTCGCGCCATCGACAAGGCATTTGCGGAATGCGGCGTTTCCGGGCAAATGGCGCTCCGCAAGGCCAAAGATGGCCACGTTTTCGTCACCGATGGCGGCCACTGGATCCTCGATGCCCAGCTCGGACGTATTGCCGATCCAGCGAGCCTCGCCAAGGCGTTGAGCGCGATCCCCGGCGTGGTCGAGCATGGGTTGTTCATCGGCTTGGCCAGCTCGGCTGTTTTGGCGGGTGGCGAAGGAATCCGCGTGATTGAACGGCGTAAGCCGAAAGGAGACTAGGAATGAAGAGCGTCTTGAAGATCGTGCCCGCTGCGTGCCTCGCCTTCGCGTTGGCTCTGGCGGCAGCGCCTGCGATCGCGCAACAGCAGGCGGCCCCGGCAGCACCGACCCCGGGGGCGATCGCCGCGGCAAAGGAGATTTTGCAGCTGAAGAATGCCAGCGCGATGTACGCCGGCGCCGTGCCCGGCATGGTGGAGAAGGTCAAGACCACGCTGATCGGACAGAACCTCAACTACCAGAAGGATCTCAACGAGCTCGCCCCCGTCATCGCCAAGCAGCTGGCCGGCCGTGAGTCGGAGATCGGCGACGGCATGGTGGGAGTGTATGCCGGCGAGTTCACCGAGCAGGAGCTGAAGGATCTCGTCACGTTCTACAAGTCGCCGCTTGGCCAGAAGCTGCTCACCAACGAGCCCAAGGCCATCAGCCTCAGCATGCAGGTCATGAACGACTGGGCGCGGAATTTCTCCGAGGTCGTCGCGAGCGCGTTCCGCGCCGAGATGAAGAAGCGTGGCAAGGAAATCTGACGGTACCTATCTGATCAGAATCAAGATCACGCTTTAGGAGAGGTCGGAGTGGACAATGGCTGAATTCGACGTCGACCTCTTTGTCATCGGTGGTGGTTCGGGCGGCGTGCGTGCCGCCCGCATCGCAGCCGGCTACGGCGCCCGCGTGATGATCGCGGAAGAGTACCGCATGGGCGGCACCTGCGTGATCCGTGGCTGCGTGCCGAAGAAGCTGTTCGTGATCGGCTCGCATTTCCGCCACGAGCTGGAAGATGCCGCCGGCTTCGGCTGGACCGTTCCGCCCGCGACCTTCGACTGGCCGACCTTGATCGCCAACAAGGACAAGGAAATCGCGCGACTGGAGGCCGCCTACACGACCAATGTCGAGAAGTCGGGCGCGCAGATCGTCAAGAGCCGCGCGGTGATCGAGGACAAGCACACCGTCCGCCTGCTCGCGGACGACAGGAAGATCAGCGCAAAATACATTCTCATTGCGACCGGCGGCGCGCCCAACCACGGTGCCGCAATTCCCGGCATCGAGCATGTGATCTCTTCCAACGAAGCTTTTCATCTGAAGAAGCTGCCGAAGCGGATCGTGATCCAGGGTGGCGGCTATATCGCGCTGGAATTCGCCGGCATCTTCGCCGGCTTCGGTTCCGACGTCACCGTGATCTATCGCGGCGACAACATCCTGCGCGGTTTCGACGAGGACGTTCGCGCCCACGTCCGAGCTGAGATGGAGAAGCAGGGCATCACCATTCTCACCGGCTGCACGGTCAACAAGGTTGATCGCCACGGCGAGGAATTCACCACGCACCTGTCGAATGGATCGAGCCTTGCTTCCGACCAGGTGATGTTCGCGATCGGGCGGCACCCCAACGTCGCCAATCTCGGCCTGGAGAACGCCGGCGTCGCCATCAATCCTGAGAACGGCGGCATCGCGGTCGATCATTTCTCCAAGAGCTCGGTCGACGGCATCTACGCGATCGGCGACGTCACCCATCGCTTCAACCTGACGCCGGTCGCGATCCGGGAGGGCCATGCCTTCGCCGACACCGTGTTCGGCAAGCGTGCGGTGCAGGTCGATCATTCCTCGATCCCGACCGCGGTGTTCTCGCAGCCGGAGGTCGGCACGGTCGGTCTGACGGAGACCGAAGCGCGTGCGCAATTCAGCCACGTCGACATCTACAAGACGACGTTCCGCCCGATCAAGGCGACGATGTCCGGCCGCGACACCCGCGTGCTGATGAAGCTCGTCGTCGACGGCGCGACCGACCGCGTGCTCGGCTGCCACATCGTCGGCGATTGCGCCGCCGAGGTCACGCAAGTGGTCGCGATTGCCGTGAAGATGAAGGCGACCAAGGCCGATTTCGACGCGACCATCGCGCTGCATCCGACCGCGGCCGAAGAGCTGGTGACGATGCGCACGCCGACCGCGCGCTACGTGCGCCAGGCGGCGGAGTAATTGACGGGGAGCCGCGACCGGCTCCCCGCTGTCTTCTTCGTCAGAAGTCGAACGTCATGCCTGTCGTGACCGCTTCGGCCTTGTTGCCGGCAATGACGTTGTTGTTGGCATCTCGTCCGCAGACGGCGTAGCCATGTCCGCTGGCGCCGAGGCAGTAATGCGCGCCCGGCCCGTTGCGCAGATAACTGCCGACCATGTACCAGCTCACGAACGGGCTGAAATGGTACTTCACGCCGATCGCGTACTGGTCTGCGCTGGAGTCCACCGTGTTGAGCGCGAAGTCGGCGGCACCCGCCGGCGCCGAAACCGCGACCCCCGGGGTGGGATAGGCGTTGAGGACGCCGGTGCCCGGCGAGCCCGGCGAGGCGTTGGCATGAGCCCAGGATGCGCTGACGTCCCACTTCTCGACCGATTGGGTTGCGCTCAGGAAGTAGCCGTCGCGCGAACGCTCGTTGAACGCGGCGACCGTATGCTCGCGGCGCATCACCTCGTAGATGCCATAGAGCTGCAGGCTGCCGATCACGTCGTTGAACTTGTAGCCCGCGCCGACCTTCGCGGCCCATTCGTTGGCGATGCCGACCGCACCCGCCGGCACGGTGAGAACGCTGCCGTTGCTCAGCGCCGTCACCGCCTCGTCGCCGGTCCGGTTGGTTCCTTCGTGGAATTCGTAAGCGGCGATGCCCGTGAACCCGGCCTGGTTGTAGGTCAGCGATGCGCTGTAAAGATTGCCGTAGGAGCCATCGGTACAGCCCTCCGGCGCCGATGTGGCCGGGAAGCCCGAGCCGCTGCCGCGCGACGACGTGGACGGGCAGTTGAAATCGCCGAGCGCGTAGTCGCTGTTGTCCTTGGCGGTGTTCTGGCCCGGCGAGACCATGACCGAGGCCTGGAAGCCGTTCCAGACAGGCGATTCATACCAGACCGCGTGCCCCGCGCGCCAATCGAACTCTGCGCGCAGATCGCCGCCGGTGTTGCCCATGATCGAGTTGTAGTCGCCGAGCGTGGCCGAGAACGGATCGAACTTCGCTGTGGCCTTCTTGTAGGGCGTGTCCGCCTTGCCGGCCTTGATCGTGCCCCACGGGCTCTCCATGCCGAGGAAGCTGTCGCGCGTGCCGAACGCCGCGCGTTCGGTCGGAACGGCTGCGACCTCGACGAGCGATTCGAATTGCGCGACGGCGGCCCAGCCGGGATAGCCGTAGGGATCGAGATTGTGCCGCGCCCTCACGCCGAAATAGGTGAGGTTGCTGGAGACGCCGAACTTCGTGCCCTGGTCGTAGACGCCGGGATTGAAGACGTCGCCGGATAGATCGACATGGCCGTAGAGCGTCACGGTGGTGTTGTCGATGAAGGGATTGGATCCGGACGCCTTGCTGTAGAGCGGAGCGCCGCCGATGCTGACGACGGTGTGCTCGGGCGCCGCGGGCGCCGGTGAGGGGGCGACCGCCGCATGCAGAACGGGATTGCCCTTGGGTGAAGCCGGCGCGACCGCCGTCGCCGCAGCCCTGGGCTCACCGATGCGATTGACGCGTTCGCGAAGCTGCGCGTTCTCCCTGGCGAGCTTGGCGTTGCTGCGCTCGAGCGCATCGAGGCGGGCAACGACATCGTCGATGGTTGCAGCTCGCAAGGGTTGGCTGATTGTGGTTGCACACAGGGCCGCAAAGCCTGTGCCGAGCAAAAAGGCCTTCCTCATCTGGTTCCCCTTTATCGCCGCGGACTCTCAGATGGGTCCGGGATAAAGGGGAAGGTAATGTATGCCAGATGCCATATACAATCGTGCTGGTATGCTAGAGCTTGCTTTCGCCGCGAACTGTGTCTGGAGGGCAACTGTTCCTGACAAAGCACGTCGCGCGGCGATCTGCCGCATTGCGGTGAACCGAATGCATCCCGAAAGGGCGAATGATTTCCGCGGCTTACTTCAATCGCCCCACGGCGTTTCGCCGCGTTCGAGGCGGCTGGCGATGTCGGTCTGAAACGCCGGCGGTCCGAAGGCGAACCACTCGTCGCCGATCTGGTAGACCAGCAGCCTTCTATTCTCGGTGCAAAACCGCATCAGCCAGTCCATGGCCTTCTTCTTCGGCTGCTCGCCGACCGGGACGACGACGTCGACCGGGAGGCCGCGCCAGAAGAAATTGGCGGCCAGCATGATCATGCTGGATTGATCCGGCCGCATCCAATCCGGCAGCGGGCTGGAAGCAACCAGCCAGCCGCAGACGAACTCGCGGCAGGGATGCTGCGGGCGCTCCGGATAGATCGTACATCGATGCGCGACGCTGAAGGGGCACGGCTGTCCCTTGCGCACCTTGTGTCCACGCACCTCGATCTGCAGCCAGCCGTCGCAACAGGCAGTGCAGCTTCCGCAGGTTCTGGTGATGGCGGGGCTCACGGGCGAAGCAGGTGCTCCAGGCACATCTCGATCGCTATGAACTACCAGCACCATTTACGGACGGGCAAGACCCGCAAGGGAGGAGAAGCTGCAGCACTCGCGGCTACGCGTAGAGATATCCGACCGGCTTGCCTTCGGTGCGCAGGGGACGAACGTCCTTCTGCGTGATGATCTGACCGGCGAGGCCGTCGATCTCGTCGCGCTGCGTCGGCGTCCAGCTGCGAAGGTTCTCGATGCCGTTGAGAAGACCGAGCCGGAGCACTTGCGTGTTCTCGCCGACAGCGATGAGCCTGATCGAGCCGTTGCCCGCGGTGACGACATCGCCGGCGGCGAGCTCGAACGTCTCGGAGGCCTTGTTCTTGAACTCGGCCGAGCCGCGAATGACGCGGTAAATGACGACCTCGCCCTTGGCGAACGCGGCGGCGTCCATTGATGCCGATGTGCTCTTCGGCAGCAGCGACTGGCCGCGCGGATCGGTTGCGATGATGTGGCCGGTGACGAGGTGACCGCTCGGTGTCTCGATGCCGGTATCGCGCACGTATACCGGCATGAGGGATTTGACGGAGCCGTCGCTGAGCGGCTTGAACAGCGCATCCAGCGCCAGGGGGTCCTGAAGCCAGAAGCCGGCATCGGCCGGCCGATCATGCAACGGATGGCTCCACGCCACGCGCGGCGTCTCGGCTTCGTCGATCTGACCGGGCCCCACGATGGTCGGATTGGGAAAGCTGGTGGGATCGGTGATGAAGGCTTCGAGGAATTTGCCCGAATAGCCCATCGAGATCGGATCCGGCACCACCGTCTGCGGCGTCTTGAGGTTCTCTTCAGTCGACAGCCCCGACCAGGTGTAGAACAGCTGGCGATGCACGATCGCGCTTTGCAGCATCACGGCGCCCGGGCCGACATTGTAGAACCGCCCGTCATAGTCGAAGGTGAAGGCCCCCGAGGTGACCAGCACCAGCTGAAAGCCGCCCGGCGGAAGATGCAGATGGAAGTCGGTCGGTCCGGTGTCGGGCCGGTAGATCGGCAGGTTGGTCGCAACTTCGTGGAGCAGGAAGGTTTCATTATTGGCGTGAAAGCCTTCATTGGCCCGGTTATAGAGCGCTTGCGGGCGATAGGTCGCCTCGAACCTCGCGTCCTTGTTGCGATCGATCGCGACGAAGTCCTTCGTGTTGAGGCGGAGCGGCGTGCCGTTCGGATGGGTGAGGCCGAGCGTCTTGAGATCGCCCGCAGCATGCACGTTCATGACGTTCTCCGCTCTGCGCCATTGCCAGCTCGCAACATCGTTGCGAATTTTGGGCCAGTTGGTTTGCGCAGCGGCAAGCAAGCCTGGCGCCTCGCTGCGGAAGCGGAAATCCGGTGGCTGCACTGGAGGTTAGATCGCCCGTCGGCCCTGATCGCCGGTCGGGCGTTGCGATTCCGAAGCGGTGAAGCTCTGTCTAATTTGTCGGCAAGCCCTGCCAGAGCGCGCGCAGTTGCCGATTGACACGTCGTTCATGTTTTGTTCTTATGCTGCGGCCGAGAGGGAGGCAGCTATGGACAATCGCATCAACGAACTCCGCAGAACCATCAGAGCACTCCGCGTCAGCATGCGCGAGGCCGAATCCATCATGCATGAGCAGATCAACCGCGGTGAGGATTGCAGCTTCGTGGCGCAGGAAGTCATCAAGATGCGCTCGGTCATGAGCCTGCTCGTGAAGGAGCGAACCGCGCTGGGCGATTTCGAGCCGATCTTCGTGAACAGCTTCTCCATCCCGCGGCGCCGGTCGGCGCGAAAGCTGGCGGCTCTTCCCCCGATGATCGAGTCGGTATTCCGTCCACGCCTGGTGGCGAAGGTTTGACGCGAAGGGCGGCCGCCCCATTGAACGATCGAGGCGCCGCTCCGCCCCAGCCGCTCAGCTCGGCAGCGGGATCAGCGGCGCGACCTCGCGATCACCAGCGTCGTCACTTGCCGCAAGGCCAGCTGCGACGCCGATGCGGTCGGCCTCGGGCCGGTTCTGGCTCATCTTGCGCTTGCCCTCGAAGCGCGCCACGGGGATGCGTACGCCGACGATCCCGCGCAGCTGCGCGGCGATGAAGTCCGCGGGCGCATCACTCACCGACCACGGCTTTACGCGAGCGCCTTCGTGCCTGTTGGTCAGCCGTGTCACCACCTCAAGCAGACGCTCGTGCTCCTGAAAGAATTCCACGGGGCCATAGGCGTGCACGGCGATGTAATTCCAGGTCGGCACGACCTTCTCGGTTTCCTGCTTGGTCGCGTACCAGGACGGCGTCACATAGGCGTCGGGACCTGGGAAGATCGCCAGCGCATCGCCGATCGGCTGGAGCTTCCATTGCGGGTTGGCCCTGGCGACATGCCCGTACAGCACACCTTGCTCGCCTTCGCTCTCGTCGAGGAACAGCGGCAAGGGTGTGGCGACCGGACCGTCGGTGGTGGCGGTGACGAGGCTCGCGAGGCGGGCCGCGCGGATCGTCGCGCGGATGCTCTCGATGTCGTCGTCCCTAAAGGCGGGAGGAATGTACATGGCGTTTCTCCGTTCCGGTTACGGCAATAGCCGGAATATGGCGTGATTGTATATCTTCTTTCCCTGGGGCGTCGGCTTCAAGAGCGGAGACTGAGATGGACGACCAAGCCAAACTGACGGCGCTGCAGCGCCATTGGGATGCGTCGGACGCGAATGATTTCGAGGCGGAGCATGACATTTATGGCGAGGATGCCGTGCTCGACTATCCGCAGTCCGGAGAGCGCATCCGCGGCCGCCGGAACATTCAGCAGAGCCGCTTCGTGCAGCCGAACACCAAGCGCTTCGCGGTCCGTCGGATCATCGGCGCCGGCGAGCTCTGGGTGAGCGAGTTCGTGCTGACTTATGACGACGTGCCGTCCTACGTTGTCAGCATCATGGAATTTCGCGACGGATTGGTCGCGCACGAAACGCAATATTTCGGCGACCGGTTCGATCCGGCACCGTCGCGCGCACATCTCGTGGAGCGAGCGGGATAAGGCGCGCGCTCTGTCATTGCGAGCGGAGCAAAGCAATCCAGAGTCTTTCCGCGGGGGCACGCTGGTTTGTTTCGCTCCGCTCGCAACGACCGTGTTGATGCAGTCGGGCATGAAACGTGCACGGCTGCCTGACGAATCCGCTCACGCGGAACCGGATGCGGCGGCTGGCCGCAGGCTGTTGCCTTGATTCCGGCTGACCTCCTCTTATTTTTGGAGCGAACAAGAATCCGGGCCCCTCTGGCGAGGACGCTGACCGTGTCAGCAAAACCTCGCGATGTCGGATGACCTGTCCCGCGCGAATGCGATGGATCGGCCGATCGTCGGGCCTTCTTGAGTTCTCTCCGACCCAATCGTCCCATCGCAGCTCCGCGCGGCCCTGTCGCAAGAAAAGGAGCAACGATGTCTGACGCCAACACGTCCACCCCGATCGAGATCGAAATCACCGAGCCGCGCAGCTTCGACGAGCAGGCTGCGGCGGCGCTGGTGATAGCAGGCGCGCTGGTCGCCGTGGCCGACCGGCGCGTGTCGCCGGTCGAACGCGACGAGGTAATCCGCTTCATCAGGGAGCGCGGATTGGCGCCGCATATCGAGGACGATCGCCTGTTTGCGATGTTCGATGAGCTCGCCGAACGGCTCGAAGAGCCTGATTTCGCCAATGTGGTGATCGAGACGCTGCGGCCGGTCTCGGACCTGCCGCTGTCATCCCATCTTATCGCGCTCTCGGAGCGCGTTGCAGCCGCCGACGAGGACGTGCATCCGCATGAGGTACAGGCGATCAAGCTGTTGCGCCTGCTGACGCTGGCGCTGCCGCGCGCGAAGCCGGTCGGTCCGGTAGCCGTCAAGGCGTGAGCATGAGCACAGCTTCGGAGGAGCAAAGGACGAGATCCAAGGGCGACAGCGGCCAGCCGGCTGGTGGAGATCCGCGGCTTGCCGCGCTCGTCCATCGGCTGCCGCCGCGTCTTGCCGGCGCGGTCGACTATCTCCTGCAACCGTCCAGCCGTTGGGTCCGGATTCCGTCGGGCGTCCTGCTCGTGCTCGGCGGTGTGCTGTCCTTCCTGCCGGTGCTCGGCATCTGGATGCTGCCGCTTGGTCTCGCGCTGCTCGCCGAGGACGTGCCGGCGCTGCGTGGGGCTCGCGCGAAGGTGTTCGACTGGATCGAGCGCCGCAAGCCGCACTGGCTGGATCCTGCCGCTCCCAAAAATCACCGAACATGATCGAATTCATCACCGCCGAGGCCCTGACCGCGCTGCTCCAGGTCATCGTGATTGACCTCGTGCTCGCCGGCGACAACGCCGTCGTCATCGGTCTCGCGGCCGCAGGCCTTCCGGCCGAGCAGCGTCGCCGCGCCATCGTCGTCGGCATCGTTGCGGCCACCGCGTTGCGCATCGCCTTTGCTGGTGTCGCTGCCCAGCTTCTGCAAGTGATCGGCCTGCTGCTCGCCGGCGGGGTGCTGTTGCTGTGGGTGTGCTGGAAGATGTGGCGCGAGCTGCGTGAGCAGGCGACGCTTGCGAACGAGCTCGTGCCCAGCCTTGCTGGCGGGGCGACCGACCTGGCCGCGCCGCGCAAGACCTTCAGGCAAGCCGCGTTGCAGATCGTTGCCGCAGACGTATCGATGTCGCTCGACAACGTGCTTGCGGTCGCGGGCGCGGCGCGTGAGCACCCTTATATCCTCGTCTTCGGTCTGGTTCTGTCGGTTGCGCTGATGGGCATCGCCGCCGATCTGCTCGGCCGCGTGCTTCAGAAGCAGCGCTGGATCGCCTATGTCGGCCTTGCCATCGTCGTCTACGTCGCCTTCGAGATGATCTATCGCGGCTCGCTCGAACTCGCGCCCGTGATCGCAAGTTTCTGAGATCTGTCTTCGTTTTCCCGCCTCGTTTGCTGGAGTGATCGATGTCGTCTGAACCCCAACCATCTTCGGCGAGACCGCCGGTCGGCCTGTTTCCGCGCCTGATCTTCGGATCGCGATGGCTGCAATTGCCGCTCTATGTCGGCCTCATCGTCGCACAGGCGGTCTATGTGCTGCTGTTTCTGAAGGAGCTCTGGCACCTGGTGGCGCACTCGTTCGACGCCAGCGAGCAGCAGATCATGCTGGTCGTGCTCGGCCTGATCGACGTGGTCATGATCTCGAACCTGCTGGTGATGGTGATCGTCGGCGGTTATGAGACCTTCGTCTCGCGGCTGAACCTGCGCGGCCATCCGGACGAGCCGGAATGGTTGAGCCACGTCAATGCCAGCGTGCTCAAGATCAAGCTCGCGATGGCGATCGTCGGCATCTCCTCGATCTCGTTGCTCAGGACGTTCATCGAGGCCGGCAATCTCGGCACCGTCAGGAGCAATTTCACCGAGACCGGCGTGATGTGGCAGGTACTGATCCATCTGACCTTCATCATCTCGGCCATCGGCATCGCCTGGGTGGACCGCCTCGGCGATAACGGGCATCGCAAGGAGAACGCTCACGCCTGAGCGCCGAGCGAACCACGCAGATCAGGCGATGGGCGGATAGGCCGAATTCTCCCGCCGTTCGCGCTCGCCCAGTTCGCGCACCAGTTCCTGGAGAAATGATTCCGTGAAGGCGGGCAGCGTGCGCTCAGCGCGGACGTAGATGCCGAGGTCCGACCATAACGGGCTGCCGGCATTGTCGAGTGGCAGGAATACGAGCTGCCCGTCGCGTGACAGCCTGCCGATGCCGAGCTGGGTCTGGAAGGCGACGCCAACGCCGCGCACAGCCAGCTCGCGCATCAGGTCGATCGAGTTTACTTGAATAGCAGGCTCCGGCGTCTCCGAGAGCTGCGCGATCAGCGGCTGGAGCAGATGATAGATCGACAGCTCCGGCAACGCCTGGATGACGGGAAAGGCGAGGCATTGCTCCAGCGTCACGGTCCTGCGGCGCGCCAGCGAATGCTCGCGGGCAACGAGGGCGCCGAGGCGGAAGCGTTTCAACGCGACCTGCCGCAGGTCTGGTGGATGCTTGAGGGCAATGGCGATGCCGATATCGGCCTCGCCCCGGCGCAAGGCTTCGAGCACGTCGGACGATCCCATCACCTCGGTGGTGAAGCTGACGCGACGCGCCCGGCTGCGGTGCGAGGCGATCAAATCCGGCAATACGGACTCGGTGAGGGACTCGATGCAGGCGATGCTGACATTGCCGTGCCAGGCGCCGGACAGGGACGCAACGTCGGAGCGGAAGCGGTCGAGGTCCTGCAGCACGTTCATGACGTGACGCGCCAGCATCTCGCCAACGGTGGTCAGGATCAGGCCGCGCGCCGTCCGCTCGAATAGGGGTGAGCCAACTTCTTGTTCAAGCTTGAGAATTTGGCGGCTGACCGCCGAGGAGGCGACGTTCAGGAGGCGCGCTGCGGCGCGGATCGAGCCGGTGCGACGGACGGCGTGGAAGTACTGGATGGCCGGTGAGTGAAAGCGCATGGGACCCTCCCGGCACTATAGCCGTTGCCGAAACGGCAGCAACATGTACGAATTTCTCTGCCTTTTGAGGACGCGCGTTTCACCCTAGTGTCACGGGCTGACGGGCCCTTCGGGCCCGCGCGGCGGCGCGCCCGCAAACGATGCGTGGGGGATTGAGGTGAACGAGAGGATTGCGTGCGACCTGGAGGGCGGGCGTGATGCCCGTCTCGTCGACCGCCGCCGCGCGGCCGCTCATGTCGGCGTGACCGCCGGCCGCTTCGAGCAATTGGTGCGCGACAACGTCGTGCCGCCGCCGGTCATGGTGAACAACAAACGACGCTGGCCGATCGCGTTGCTCGATGATGCCAAGGAGGCGGTCGGCAGCAGCGCGCCGTCGTCGCCGGTGGCGAGCGCCGGTGTCGAAGCGCCTCGCGGCGACGGCGCCAGCATGCCGTCTTCGCGCGAACTGCCCGATGCGGCCTGGTTCGAGCAGCGCGCGAGCTTCGTGCAGCGCGTCCGCCGCTCGTTGCTGTCAGGCAACGAGATCCGCCTGCTGCGCGAGTTCAAGGTGCTCAGGCAGAACGAAATCAGCATGTATGGCTATTATGGCAGCTTCGAAGCGCTGATGGTGCGCGGCTATATCGTCGAGACCGATCGCAAGCCGCCATCGAGTCGTCCGCTGGTGACCTACCGCCTGACGGCGCCGGGCGAGCAGGTGATTGCGGCGCTGAAGGAGCCGGTGTTCTGATCGGACGCGACGAAGCCCTGACGCAGCCGATGGACCCAAGGCTCTGGATGAATTTGGCCGTTTGACACCTCCCGAGCGGGCAATCCTGAAGCCCGGTTGATCCTGTCAAGGCGGGCTCTCTTTCCCCGATCGATAAAATTGTCTGCAATCCGCTCAAGCCCGGCAAACCCTGCGGACAAGAAGCGTGGCCCCTTAAACCTCGGCTTTGGAACCGGCGTGCATCCTCACCGCAAAAGGGCGAGGCATCAGCATGTCAGTTCTCAAGGAGATCGTCGTGGCGGTCGCGGGAGTCTACGCACTCCTGTTCGTCTGCGACGCATTGTTCGGCGTCGGCGAGCCGCGCTTCGACGACGCCTATTACCGCGCCAGCTTCTACGCGCCGAAGCCGCAGCAATTCCGTTTCGCCGGCGATACGCCGCCGGCGGTGCGCGTCAGCGACGCCTTCGCGCAATTCTCGGCGGCCGAGGCCAGGCCGAACAAGCGCTACTCGTCGCTGACGACGATCATCCGCTAGGCGCGCTCGGCCTGGTCATTCCTCGGATGCTGTCCCGCGCGCTGCGGGATCAGCAACAGGCAGGCCACCATGAACGCGGCGATCACGGCGGAAGCCAGCGGCCGGCTTAGCGCGAGCCCACCATGATCGAGTGGCTTGTCGAGGAAATCACCGACGGTCGCACCAAGCGGCCGGGTCAGGATGAAGGCCGCCCAGAACAACGTGACACGTGAGACGCGGGTCCAGAAATAGAGCGCCGCAATGACGGCCGATCCCGCGGCGAAGATCAGCGCGCCGCCGCGATAGCCCAGATCGCCGGTATCGGCGATCCAGTCGCCAAGCGCGGTGCCCAGCGTCTGCGAGAAGGTGATCGCGCCCCAATAGAAGGCTTCGACTCGCGGTGTGTTGACGCTGTTGACCGAGATGGTGCCCTCGGCGCGATACCAGAGCCCGAGCACCAGCACGAGGCAGGTGAGGAGCAGCGTCGAGCCGCCGGTATAGCCGATGCCGAGCGAGCGGTCGGCGAAGTCCGCCATCGTGGTGCCGAATGTGGTCGAGGCCACGATGGTTGCCCAATACAGCGCGGGATGGAATCGTTGCGCGCGGATCTGCGCGGCGACCAGGACGATCAGCGCTGCCAGGAACAGGCACGTGCCCGCGAGGTAGCCCCAGTTCAGCGTCATCGTGACGGTGTCGCCGCCGGTTTCACCCAACGTCGTGGCGGCGATCTTGATGATCCAGAAGCCCAACGTGACTTCGGGGACCTTGCTCTCGCCGAGGATGCTCTTCGTGTTGGTGGCCATGCTGTCCTCCTTGCAACACCAGCCGCGAATCTCCGTTCGCGGCTGGCGCGGTAACGATGCGTGGACGCATCACGTCCTGGTGACGCTATCCATGATCGCGAGCAGATCGCTGATCGCCTGCTTGCACTTTGCGGGGTCCGGCGTGCCGGCGCGGAGCGCCTCCAGCGCGCGGTCGATCGCCTTGTCCACGGTGTGCCAGTCGGCCGCTGCGCGCGGCTTCAACCCGGCTTCGGCCTCGTCCCATCTGGTTTCGAGGTCCTTGATCCTCGTCCTGGCACCGGGCAGGTCGCCCTTGTCGACCAGCGCGGCGACATCGTCAGCGATGCTGCGGAACGGCGTGAGGTCGCCGAGCCTGGCGGTGGCGGCCTCGGCGAGCGGGATGAAGCCGAAATGCTGGTTGGCGTGCGTGTTTGGTTCGCCGGACATGGTCGTCACAAGGCAAACGGCGATGGCGGGGATGAGTTTCATGGCTCTCTCCTGATGTGGCTCCTGCGTCCGTGCAGGATGGGTTGAAGCTGTGATCGGGGTTACTGCGCCGGACCGGCCCGACGCGTGCCGTCGCATTCGAACGTCACCCAGGCGACGAGGCCGACGATCGCGGTCAGGAAGACGATGCTGGTCTGGATCGTGCCGAGGCCGATGCCGCCGTATTCGCGCGACTGCGACAGCAGATCGCCGAGCGAGGCGCCGAGCGGCCGGGTCAGGATGTAGGCGAGCCAGAAGGTGAGGACGGGATTGGCGCCGATCGTATGGGAGAGGGCCACCGCCACGATCAGCGCGCCGAATGCGACGACGCCGAGCTGGAAGCCGAGGCCAAGCGCTTCTGTTGCAAGGTCGCCAGCCGCCGTGCCCAGCGCGAAGGTGAACAGGATCGCGGTCCAGTAGAACAACTCGCGCCGTGTCGTCACGATGCCATGGATTGATAGCGTGCGCTCGGCGGCGTACCAGATCGCAAAGGTCGCGGCGAGCGCGCAGGCAAACGCGGCGGTGCTGACGTAGAGGCTGATCTCGAGCTTATCGGTCAGGAGATCCGTGAGCTGGGTGCCGACGATGCTGACGAGGACGACGGTGAGCCAGTAGATCCACGGCACATACGCGCGACGGCTCAGCTGCAGCAGCAGCACGGCAATCAGCAATCCGGTCATGCAGATCGCGGTGAGGCTGGCACCGAGGCCGACATGCACCGCCAGATAATCGGCGCCGGTCTCGCCGACCGTGGTCGAAAGGATCTTGATGGCCCAGAAAATCGCGGTGACCTCCGGAACCTTGTTCAGCAGCCGTCTTGCGCCAAGGTCTTGATGTCGCGACATGCCCGAATCTCCCTCCGTCGAACCGATGCCGGACCGTCGCGTGGAGGACTTAGGCCCGACTTAGGGATGAGAAATTTCCTGCCGATGCGGCCTCGGCCGCAATTTGGGCCTGCTGGCGCTTCCTAACTCTGCGCTAAGTGTTGGTGCACAGGATGCGGCGGCCGGACCGTCCGGCAGAGCTTGAGGACCGGTTTTGCGGGTGTTGCTGATCGAGGACGACAGGATGGTCGGCGCCGCCGTCGAGCAGGCGCTGAAGGATGCCGCTTACGCCGTCGATTGGGTTCGCGATGGCGAAACCGCACTGCTTGCGGCCGCCAGCGAATCCTACGAGGTGCTGCTGCTCGATCTTGCTTTGCCCAATACCGATGGCCGCGACATCCTGCGACGGCTGCGTGCGGACGGCCGCAAGATTCCGGTCATCATCGTGACCGCGCGCGATGCCCTCGACGACAGGATCGAAGGGCTCGATCTCGGCGCCGACGATTATCTCGTCAAACCGTTCGAGATCCGCGAATTGCTGGCGCGGATGCGCGCCGTCACGCGCCGCGAGGCCAGCGGCGCGCCGGCATTGCTCGGCAATGGAGCGCTGCGTCTGGACCCCGCGAGCCGCGAGGCGTCGTACCTGACCAAATCCGCGGTGCTCACCGCGCGCGAGTTCGCGCTACTGCAGGCGCTGCTGGCCCGGCCCGGCACGATCCTGTCGCGCGGAGAGCTCGAGCGGCAGCTCTACGGCTGGAACGAGGAGGTTGCGAGCAATGCGATCGAGTTTCTGATCCATGCGGTGCGCAAGAAGCTCGGCTCGGATGCGATCCGCAACGTGCGCGGCGTCGGCTGGATGGTGGATCGGCCATGATCAGGTCCTTGCGGGGCCGTCTGTTCGCCGGTCTCACTGCGATCATCCTGCTGACGGGACTCGTCGGCGGCCTGTTCGCCTATCGCTGGGCGTTCGACGAGGCGATCGAGATGCAGGACTCCGTCCTGATCCAGATCGCAGGCCTCGTGCTGTCAGGCAGTCTCACCGGCGGCCGGGAGTTGCATGGTGTGGATGCGGATGCCGAGGTCTGGCTGATCGATCAGGCGTCAGAACACGACGCCAGGCTCTGGAGCTTCAAGGACGGCTTCGCGCTGTCGACCCGAAAAGGGCGGCCGATCCGCGTGCTGCTGCGGACCCGGCCTGACGGCACAAGGTTCGCGGTCGCACAGAGCACCTCCGTCCGCGACGAGATCGCAAGCGACATGGCCTTCCGCACGGTGCTGCCGATCGCGGCGCTCGTTCCCTGTTTGCTGCTGGTCACTGCCATCGTCATCGCGCGCTCGTTGCGACCGATGGTTCGTCTGGCTGATGATCTCGATGGACGCCGTGCCGATGACATGACGCCGCTGCCAGCCGGGCAGATGCCCAGCGAGCTGCATCCGTTCATCGTCTCGATCAACGGATTGCTGCAGCGGATGCGTCTCCTGATGGACCAGCAACGCCGGTTCGTGGCCGACGCCGCACACGAGTTGCGCACCCCGATCACCGCGCTGAGCCTGCAAGCGGAGAATCTTGGATCGGTGGATCTGCCTTCAGGTGCGCGCGATCGCGTGGCGATGCTCCGACAAGGCATCGGCCGGACCAAGCATCTGCTGGAGCAATTGTTGGCGCTTGCAAGACAGGATGCCGGATCGGCGGATGGAACGGCAATCCCGACCGTCGCCCTGGATGCTACGGTGAAAGAGATCGTCGCCGATATCCTGCCCGAGGCCGCCAGGCGCGGCATCGATCTCGGTTTTGCCCGCATCGAAGCGACTATGGTTCGCGGAGAAACCGTGATGCTCGCCGCCATGGCCCGCAATCTTCTCGACAATGCGCTTCGCTTCACCCCGCATGGCGGACGTATCGATGCCTGGGTCTATCGCGATGGAGAGGCAGCGATCGTCCGGATCGAGGACAGTGGTCCGGGTGTTGCGCCGGAGGACATCGGCCGGATCTTCGAGCCGTTCTTCCGGGGCCAGCGTCCTGAGGGCGATGGCGTCGGCCTCGGCCTGTCGATCGTCAAGCGGATCGTCGATCGGCTCGGTGGATCGATTGAAGCCGTGAACGTTGCGGAGAGCGGACGCACCGGACTGCGGGTCCTGGTCAAGCTGCCCGCAGCGTCGGCCTGACCGTCACTCTGCCTGAACCCATTCCGCTACGCCGCGCCACAGCGTGTCGCGATGCTCGGAGCGAAAGAAGCCGAAATGGCCGATCGCCGTGGGCCCGAGCGCCTGGCCGCCATAGGAGTGGCCGACATAGGCGAGGGGCAGGGGATTGTAGCGCTCCCGCATCCAGCGCACCGCGGCGGTGACGTCGAGTGCCGCCCAGTCCGACATCGAGGCCTTGAAGCCGACCAGCGATTTCGGCTGGAAGTCGCCGACCATCGCCGGCTGGCGGGAGCCGCCGATGCCGCGATAGTCGTAAGTGAGCACAGCGCAGCCGCGATGGGCGAGATAGGAGGCAAAGCCCTTGTAGATCTTGCGGGGCACGGCGGTGGCCGAATTGATCAGCACGGCATGCCGCTTGGTCCCGCGCGGCAGGAACAGGGTGCCTGATAGCGCGTACCCGTCGGTCGCCGGGAAGTTGATCTCGTCGATGAAAACGTCGTCCCGTGGCGCGTCCATGGTGGAAGCTGTCTTGCCGGCCTCTGCCGCCCCCCAGCAAATGCGAATTCAGCTTTGCCCGCAAGGGTTTGCCTTGCCAAACGGATTTACAACTGGCGATGTCGTGCCAGCCTGTGTATAAGGCGGCCCTCGCAACCCACAGATCAGGTTGCACTTTTTGCTTTCACGGAGAGATTGCGATGTCCGAGCGGTGGACGCCCGAGTCCTGGCGCAGCAAGCCGGTGCTACAGGTGCCCGATTATCCCGACGCCAAGGCCTTGGCCGACGTCGAGGCGCAACTTGCAACCTTCCCGCCGCTGGTGTTTGCCGGCGAGGCGCGCAACCTGAAGAAGGCGCTCGGGCGCGTGGCGGCCGGCGAGGCCTTCCTGCTCCAGGGCGGCGACTGCGCCGAGAGCTTTGCCGAGCACGGCGCCAACAACATCCGCGACTTCTTCCGCGTGCTGTTGCAGATGGCGGTGGTGTTGACCTATGCCGGCGCGGTGCCGGTGGTGAAGGTCGGCCGTATCGCCGGTCAATTCGCCAAGCCGCGCTCCTCGCCGACCGAGAAGGTCAACGGCGTCGAGCTGCCGAGCTATCGTGGCGACATCGTCAACGATATCGCGTTCACCAAGGAAGCGCGCGTGCCGGATCCGCAGCGGCAGCTGATGGCCTATCGCCAGTCGGCCGCGACGCTGAACCTGCTGCGCGCGTTCGCGACCGGCGGCTTCGCCAATCTCGGCAGCGTGCACCAATGGATGCTGGGCTTCCTCAAGGATAGCCCGCAGTCCCGCCGCTACAAGGAATTGGCCGACCGCATTTCCGAGGCGCTCAACTTCATGCGCGCCTGCGGCCTCGATCTTGAGAGCCATCCGGAGCTGCGCGCCACCGATTTCTACACCAGCCATGAGGCGCTGCTGCTCGGCTACGAGCAGGCCATGACCCGCGTCGACTCCACCACCGGCGACTGGTACGCGACCTCGGGCCACATGATCTGGATCGGTGACCGCACCCGCCAGCTCGATCACGGCCATGTCGAATATTTCCGCGGCATCAAGAACCCGATCGGCCTGAAGTGCGGCCCGTCGCTGAAGCCCGACGAGCTCTTGAAGCTGATCGACATTCTCAACCCCGACAACGAGCCGGGCCGGCTGACGCTGATCAATCGTTTCGGCTCCGACAAGGTCGCCGATCATCTGCCCGGCCTGATCCGCGCGGTGAAGCGCGAGGGCAGGGTGGTGGTGTGGTCATGCGATCCCATGCATGGCAACACCATCACCTCCACGTCGGGCTACAAGACGCGGCCGTTCGACCGCGTGCTGTCGGAGGTGAAGTCGTTCTTCACGATCCACGCCGCGGAAGGCACCCACGCCGGCGGCGTGCATCTGGAGATGACCGGCCAGGACGTCACCGAATGTATCGGCGGCGCCCGCGCCATCACCGACGAGGATCTCAACGACCGCTACCATACGGTCTGCGATCCCCGCCTCAATGCCGAGCAATCCATCGACATGGCCTTCCTCGTCGCGGAGCTCCTCAAGCAGGAACGCGTCGGCAAAGCCAAGCCGATGCCGTTCGCGGCGGGGCTCTAGGACCTTGCTGCGGATCTGGAAGGCCACGATCAACTCCCGCAACGGTCTGGCCTTTGCGTTCCGCTCGGAACAGGCCGTCCGCGAGGAGATCTTTGCGCTGATCCTGGCGCTGCCGGTGGCGTGGCTCGTCGCCGCCACCGCGACACGCGCGGTCGAGCTGGTCTGCTCGGTCGCCTTCGTGCTGGTGGTGGAGCTGCTCAACACCGCGATCGAGAAGCTCGCCGACCGCCTGACGTTGGATCACGACAAGCAGATCGGCCGGGTCAAGGACATGGGCTCGGCCGCGGTCGGCGTCGCGCTGTTGATGGCCGGCGCGTTCTGGATCATCGCCATCATCGAGCGATTGGGATTCCTCTAAAGCGAGGACGGCGGCCATGACCGAACGTCTCAACGCATTCGCGGTGACGCTCGCCCAGCTCAATCCGACCGTGGGCGACATCGCCGGCAATGCTGCAAAGATACGTGCTGCGCGTGGGCGAGCCGTCGCCGACGGCGCCGATCTCGTGCTGTTTCCGGAATTGTTCATCGCGGGCTATCCGCCCGAGGATCTGGTGCAGAAGCCGTCCTTCCAGGCCGCCTGCCGCTCGGCCATCGAGGCGCTGGCGCGCGAGACCGCCGATGGCGGCCCGGCGTTGCTGGTCGGCACGCCCTGGGTCGATGACGGCAAGCTCTACAATGCCTGTGCGCTGCTCGACGGCGGACGTATCGCTGCGCTTCGCTTCAAATGCAACCTGCCGAATTACGGCGTGTTCGACGAGAAGCGCTTGTTCGCGCGGGGGCCCGCTTCGGGTCCCGTCACGGTGCGCGGCGTGCGGATCGGCGTGCCGATCTGCGAGGACATCTGGCTGGAAGAGTCCGAGGATTACGAGAACGTGGTCGAGACGCTGGCCGAGACCGGCGCCGAGATCATTCTGGTGCCGAACGGCTCCCCCTATGCCCGCGACAAGAACGATGTGCGTCTGTCGGTCGCTGTCGCGCGGGTCACCGAGAGCGGCCTGCCGCTGGTCTATCTCAACCAGGTCTGCGGCCAGGACGAGCTGGTGTTCGACGGCGCCTCCTTCGCACTCAACGGCGATCTCTCGCTCGCCGCGCAATTGCCGGCGTTCGCGGAAAGCATCACCACGCTGCGCTTCAGCCGAAATGGTGGCGATTGGCATTGCACTGGTTCCATTGCCGAGCAGCCGGAAGGCGACCGCGCAGACTATGCCGCGTGCGTGCTGGGTTTGCGCGACTACGTCACGAAAAACGGTTTCCCCGGCGTGTTGCTCGGCATTTCCGGCGGCATCGATTCCGCACTTTGCGCTGCGATCGCTGTCGATGCACTGGGCGCCGATCAGGTGCACGGCGTGATGCTGCCTTATCGCTATACGGCGGCACATTCGATCGCGGACGCTGGCGAGCTCGCCGGCCATCTCGGCATCCGCTACGAGGTGTTGCCAATAGCGGAAGCGGTGGCCGGCTTCGAGACCATCCTGTCGGGCCTCTTCAAGAACCTGCCGCCTGACATTACCGAGGAGAACCTCCAGGCCCGCGCCCGTGGCACGCTGCTGATGGCGATCTCCAACAAGACCGGGTTGATGGTGGTGACGACGGGCAACAAGTCGGAGATGTCGGTCGGATACGCCACGCTCTACGGCGACATGAATGGCGGCTTCAATCCGATCAAGGACATCTACAAGACGCAGGTGTTCCGGCTGGCGAGCTTGCGCAATGCATGGAAGCCCGATGGGGCGCTCGGCCCCGCCGGCGAGGTGATCCCGCCCGACATCATTTCGCGTCCGCCGACGGCGGAGCTGCGCGAGAACCAGACCGATCAGGATTCGCTGCCTGCCTACGAGGTGCTCGATGCGATCCTGGAGCGGCTGGTCGAACGCGAGGAGCCGCTCGACCAGATCATCGCCGCGGGCTTCGACCGCGAGACGGTGACCCGGATCGACCATCTCCTCAACGTGGCCGAATACAAGCGCCGTCAGGCCGCCCCCGGCGTGAAGGTGACGCGCAAGAATTTCGGCCGCGACCGCCGCTATCCCATCACCAACCGCTTTCGCGATCGCGGCGAGAAGCTGCCCGCGCCCGATGAGACCCTGGTCTCGCGCGGCAGCAAGGCCTCGATCGACGCGTTCGAGGGGTAGGGCAGGTTACGGATTATCTCTTCGATACCCGCGAGCGAGAGGGGCGTTAATGTGCCCTCGCCCCTTGCGGGAGAGGGCAGCACCGCCGTCGAAACGAACTCAGTTGGGTGAGGGGTTCTATCCGCGTACTCTCATGTACACGTGTGAGCTCGGACAGAACCCCTCATCCGGCGCTTCGCGCCACCTTCTCCCACAAGGGGAGAAGTAGCCTTATATACGACTCTTTCCGCGTGCATACTCCTCCCCTTAAGTCATTGACGGTACTCGCAAAGTCTCTATTGGATGTCATAGGCATTTACACGCCTCCACACACATTTCCGAGACAGAAACCGGGGACAGAGACATGGCACGCAAGCTCAGACACGCCACGCTGGAAAATCGCAGCAACCGATTGAAGCTCGCGGTCCGCTTCAAGCCATACGCTGGCGTGAAGCTCGCGCGTGGTGCGAGCCTGCTCTGTCGCCGCAATAAGGGCAACGGCACATGGGTCGTGAAGGTGAGCGACGGCAGTTCGCGTTATTGGACGAAAGGCTTTGCGGCCAGCGATGACTTCGACGCCGCAGACGGCAAGACCATTCTCGATTTCTATCAGGCGCAGGACGTGGCGAAGACGTGGCGCGCAAGCAGCCCGAAGTCGTCGGCGGCGAGGACTGCCGGCCCGCGACCGTGGCCGAAGCGCTCGACGCTTATGAAAGCGATCTCAAGGTGAGGGGCGGCAGCATCCACAACGCGAGAGGACCGAAAAAACATTTGAGCAGCGTGCTGCTGAGCAAGCCGGTGCAACTACTCTCCGCCAAGGAGCTGAAGGCATGGCGCGACGGTCTACTCGACAAGGGTTTGGCTGCTTCGAGCATCCACCGTTATACGAAGTCGCTAAAGGCCGCGCTGAACTTGGCGGCTTCGGACGATGCACGCATCCAGAACGCAGTGGCGTGGGAATCGCTGGAGGCGCTCCCCCGGCTCGACTGTCGCCCGCAACGTCATCCTGCCCGATGCGACCGTGAGCGCCATCGTTCGCGCCAGCCACGACCACGATGCCGCGCTCGGACTTTTTGTAGATGTGTTGGCGGGCACCGGCTGCCGACCGAGCCAAGCCGCGCGACTGCTGGTCGAGCGCATCGAAGCGGCACTGAAGCAGCTCGCCGATCTCGTGGCCGGTGACTTGCAATGCGCCGAAGTCTCGCGACTGATGCGATTGCCAGGATCGCACAACACCAAGGACGATGGCTGGATCGCGGTCGAGATCATCGAACAGAATGATGACCGATACGAGTTGAGCGATCTTGAAGAATGGCTGTCGGAGCAGTCGCCAGTGTTGTTGCGAAAAGACCGATCGAAGGCGATGACCGCAGGCGAGACGAATTATTTCACTGAGTATGCCGAGACACACACGTTCAAGCCGAGCGTCGATGTCAAGGCGCGGCTCGACGCGATGGGCTACATGGCTGGCGGTGAGGCCAACATCCATCAGACGCAGCTCAGTGTCACCGCAGCCCTGCTCAACGCCGGTCAGCCGATTGACAACTCGTGCTGGCCGCAACGCGCGAGTTGGTGTCGTCGCCGGGAGCCGCCGCGTCGCCATCTCGAAGCATCTTTCAGACGGACTCGCTGGCGCTGAAACTGACGATGGACGCGTCATGGACGCGGCGTGGTGCTGGCGGAATTGCACTTGGCCGTAACGAGGTGACGCCATGACCGAATCGCTCAATCAACGTCATCGCCGCGAGATCGCCGAAACCGAAGAGCGGTGGGCGCGCGAGCGTGCAGCAGAGGAACGCGCGGAGCGCAGGCAGAGGCTTCCGTTGATCACCGTGGCTGATGTCGCCGCGATGATTGCAGCGGCATTGGAGGAAGAACGAGCCACCGTCATAACAGAATTGGCCGATCATCTCGCCGAAAAATTTGAGCAGCAACGCGACCGATGCTACGAGCTGCTTTCGCAGATTCGAACGCTGACGGCGGCCTTCGAAAGTTTGAACGCCAGCTTCGCTCGGCTTGAAGGCGCGAGCGCGCGGATCATCGACGGCCCGAAGCCGTTGCGGCGGGCGAATTGATCGGAACACTTCCGTCTGGGCTAGTAGCAAGGGCTGGCTCTGCTCCCCCAAAGCCCCATGTCTGCTCGAATTGCCAACCATATCGCTCCGAAATAGCTCTTTGGATCCGCTCCATGGCAAGCGCCAGATCATGAAGCGTTTGCTTCACTGAAACATCATTCAAATCCAAGTCGAACGAAGCTTGATGCACGAAGCGGTTCCGTTTTTCTGCAAGACCTTCGAGCATATCAAATAGGGTGGGTTGGTTTGGACGCTCCTTAAGCGGCTTTCTAAGTGGGGCAGCTAAGTCTAGACTCGTGTCGATGCCTTCAAAATTTTTGCAAGCTATCGAAATACGTTGGAACGATAGTGTTTCAGCTACAGCATTCTCAACGCTGTCTTGCCCATCGGAAATCCTCGCCAGCTGATCGCCGCGAAGTCGAACACCTCTCAGAAATCGTTCCTTCTGCGGCGAATACTTCAGCAAAGCCACAAAGCATGACTTCAAATATTCTTCGATGATTGAAACGCAGAATGCCACGAGCATATTGCCGGATAGATTTTCCGGGTGAAGTCCCACTTGGCTGAAAAAATTGTCGAAAGCGTGCGGCTTGTGATTTGGAAACGTACGAGCCTGCGAATACACGACGGCCTTGCCAATATTCTGCCCAAGCCGTGAAAACGCGAGATGGCAACCTGAAGCAGCCGGTGTGGGTGGGTCTGATCTAGGTCTCATGCACCTATTGACGCCCGCATCGGTGGTAAACGAGCCGCCAAATCTCCTGCGAAGTGCGGAGATCGTGTGATTTTGTTTCTCTAGATCAAAATAGCTGCGACTGACGACGGTCCGCGTTGATACGGAGAGCTTTCCGTCCTTGGTCTTATCGATGGACAATTCGACGCCGCTCCATGATCGATAGTCGGTGTCGTCGAACCAATGGTAACTTTCCCAGCTTAGGCCTTGGAAGCGCGTCCACCCGCTCGCCTTTTTATACCCGAGCGAAAGGATGAATTCACGCAAATCGGCTATCCGAGGGCTGCGTGGGGGAAAAACGTTCTTAGATGAATAGCTCATCTCAAAGGGTCCCGTCCTATTCAGAATTGGAATCCTGCCGGCGAGTACGCCCCAGCACGTCTGCAACAATCTTTCCGCTTGTTGGATGCACACTAATGCTCATTGATCGGACGCTGTCCTGAATAGCGTCGATCAAAACGCTCTCAAAAAGTCGCAGGTCAATCTCTAGCAACCGGTTGTCGCGCCGGTTGTAGGAATTCACCAGAAACGAAACTATGGACTTTGCTTGCTCATCAACCACGATCTTAAAAACGTAGCTGTGCATGATCTCGCTCATGAGATCGAAGCAGCTTAAAGTGGCCTCCTCGGGGTTCGTCAAATCGTAGTCATCATTTACGTCGGCCAAGCCGGAAAAGGTTGAGACCCGATCTGACACAGGTCGGAGAGCACGGTACGCTTTGCAGCGCACCGAGCGGTCACGTACTGGGTCGGTCACTTTGCGGTTTTCCATTAACTTGCGAAGAATGAATGCAGATAGGAAGACCGCGCGCTGTATGTAAAATTCAGCGCGTTCGGATGTTGGTTTTGATGACCACTTCCTCAAAGACTTTAGAAGACGCTCAACCTCCTTTTTCCATGGAAAGCTCTCGAAAATCATCCGCTCCTCCGGCGAATCGCGAGCCTATACGATGGCACAATGCAGGGTAGCAACACGAGGGCTTGGGCTATTGTCCCAATTATTCACAGGACCTATAGCCCCGGCTGCTGCGAACTAGGACTCGGAACTCGGGCTCGTTCCAGTTAAAGTTGCACGGTCCATTTTTCCGGTATCCGCATGACGTACCCACTGATCGCCGCGCCTTGCTCGAATTGTGTAGGTTTTAAAAACCATTCGGTGTTGTTTCAAAAATCAACCTCCGACGGCGGTGAAGAATGCACCTTCCGCATGATCGAGTGCTGCGGCTGCGGTCGCATTTCGATGAGCCTTCGCTCTGACGTTTATTTCGCAAATGAAGACCCTATCACCGACTACTTCCCTTCCCCGGTTTTTCGAAGGGAGCCGGATTGGGTAAGGTTGGCAATTATAGAGTGCCTTCCAATAGAACGGCAGGATATTGAGCAACTGATGTCTCTGCTCAAAGAAGTGTACCAAGCCGTAGCTGGAGGCCAATATCGGCTTGCTGCGATGGGTATCAGGGCGTTATTGGAGCAGGTTATGATTATGAAAGTCGGCGATCTTTCTACATTTAATGAGAAGCTCGATGCCTTCCAGCACGCGGGCTATATTTCTGCAATCCAGCGCAAGGCGATGCGTACTACACTTGATGTCGGGGATGCGGCCATGCACCGGGGCTTCGTCCCATCCGAGCACGATCTGAACGTCGCTCTTGATATCGTTGAGGGTGTGATGGCCCCGATCTATGGTCACGCCAACGACGCTCAGAGGTTGGCGAGTCGTGTACCGCCAAGGCAATAGCTGCCTTGTTAGCGCCTCCGTCCTGTGGACGTGCCGCTCACTGTCCGACATAGGTGGTCGAAGCGATTTTTTTGCGGTCGCAGAAGCCGCTTCTTCAGCACTATCGTTCACTATGCACGGAGTCGGTCCTCGTTAGAGGAATGGGGCGATTGTCCCGGTTATTCACCGGGCGCTTCGCGCCAGCCAACCTGCTGATCGTCCGCAGCTCACCGCTGATACCGCCCCGGCCTGTTGGCGTGATTCATCTGCTCAAACGCCTTCGTCAGTTCGTCGGCGCCGTGCTGCTCCTTGAAGGCGATCCATGCTGCCTTGAACCGCGCCTTGGCTTGGTCGATGGACTCGGCGTCGCCGAACGGCGGGCCGGGAATCGTGACAGTGACGGTTCAGAGCCAACGCGGCGGCACGCGGTCGCGGGCAAACCGGATGCGGCCAATCAGCTGGCCGTCTTCGTGGACGCTATAGTCGTCGGCACTGATCCGGCGGCGGGTGAGCATCTATAGATTTTAAGCCGAGTGCATTCCCGGTGCTACTCGTACCCTCTTCTGGGCATCTTTGTTGTTGTTCGAATTGTGCGCGATTAATATGTTACCTTTGATTGTGATCTCGGGGGTTGGGGGTGGATCAGTTGCTAGCGGCTTCTTTGAAGGCTCTCGGCTACTCTCAGCCGCTCTTATATGCATCTGTTGTTGTCGGGCTGTTTTGGTGGTTGGATCGCAAGGCGGCTGCGAGGGCAAGAAGGACGATCACAGAATGGTTTGCGCGGCCAAGCTATAACAAGGTCGACGTATCGGCCGTGATCGTGGAAATTTTCGATTTGCTCTATACGCGACCGCTTTGGGGTTGGAGGGCAATCCTCAGGTCTGCATTGATCTCTTCGATTTTGACAATCGTAGTTGCTAATCAGCTTTACCCGACTTGGGGGATCGTGTCGCGCGTTCCCGAACTCTGGTATTATGCGGCGCGACAACTCGGCCAAAACATCGCTTCAGATTATGTTTCGCTTTTTTTTATTCGGCAGTGGCTGGTCATGGCGGGCAGGCGGCCACTGTTCGCGCTCTTCACAGCACCGCTTATCGGTGCGTTCATTGTCGCAGGTTGCTATGCCTTGATTGATGTAGTGACCTTTTCGATTTCGATGGGTGAGTTTCACTGGCGCTATTTCCTAGAGGATGCTGCGATGTGGAACAGACTTATTCATCATGACGGTGTTCGCCGGTCCTTGTTAGTACCAGCCTTTACAGTTCATCTTTGGCTGCCGCTTTTTGCGTTGGGGGTCTTGATCGCTCAATTGCTCAACTCGGTCCGGTTGGCCGGGCGGTTTTCGCAGTGGTTTTTCGCGCAGGGCGAATACCATCCACTTCGATCAATCGGATACATCGCTGGAGCACTAACGTTTGTGTTGATGGCCGTAGTCATGTTCCTTCAGCTTAGCTAAAGGTATCCTTGGCGCGGCGTAGGATTGTCGTGCAGCATCGACAACGGGAGTCTCTCAGGGCGGGCAGCGCGCCCCCGCTGGCGTTTTCCAGCGGACGCACCAGCGGGCTTCCCACAGGTTTTTCGCGCCGGTCCCGGCGAGACAGAACGGAGGACAGTGGCCCTCCATTCCGTTGTTTTTACGGGGTTATTTCCAACCGTACGTCTCCCGCAAGGGGAGAAGGGAAGTAAGAATCCTTTACTACTTCTGCTGCGGCAGGAAGGTCGGGCCGACCGAGCGGATCGGCTTGTTCTCCGGCGTGGTCGTGGTGTTCGCGTCCGCGGGCTGCGTTGCTGCCGGTGCATTCGCCGTCGCCTGCGCCGGAGCTGCGCCCTTTTTTCCGTTCGCAGGCGCGCCCTTGGTGAGCTGCCGCTGCTGCATCTTCCTGGCGCTCTCTTCGGTGACGATGATGTCACCCTGCTGCTCGACGGCCGCCTTGTCGTCGGCGGATTTCAGCGCGTCGGCCCAGCTCTGGCCGGCCGCCTTGCAGGAGCAGGACGGGTTGAACTCGCTGCGGAATTTGAAGGCATTCGGCAGCGACGTGTAGGGCTGGCCGCTGATGGAGACAGCCGAGCTCATGTCCTCGCCGGGATTGCGGTGGGCATACAGCACGGCTTCGGCCGCCGGGCAGAGCGCCTTGCAGGTCCTCTCGTCATCGGGGAAGCGCGCCGGCACGGTCGCAAACGAGATCGGGAAATAGGCGCCGTCGCAGGTGCGCACGCAGACGGTGCGATAAGTGCCGCTCTGCGGTCCGAGATCAGCGGGCGGGACGCCCGGCTGCTGATTGTTGGGGTTGTTACCGCCGCCGAAGAGATTGGTCAGGAAGTTGCCGCCGCCCTGCGACTGCGCGGCATTGGCATATTGCGGGCCGCAATTGTTCTGCGCGAGCGCAACCAGCACCGAGCGGCGCTGGCTGTCCCGTTCAGGGTTGCCGCCACCGGGACCGCTACGCAGGCGTTCGAGATTGCCGGTGATCTGATCCAGATTGGCGCGCATCTGCTGGATCTGGGTGTTGACAGGACCGCATTGCGCCGACTGGCCGTTGAACAGCGAGAAGAAGCCGGAGGATTCGCAGCCCATGCGCTTGGCCTGCATGGTCACGCGATCGAGCTCGGCCTGCTGGCGGCTCTGGGAATCCTGGTAACGGCGGATCTGTTCCTCGCGCGCGGGATCGCCGCTCGCCCCGCGGTCGAGCGCAGCGAGCTGCCCTTCCAGCCGCACGCACATCGGGTTCGACCCAGGGCCGACTTGGGCAGGCGGAGGCGGCGCGCCGGGCGGCCCGGCCTGGGCAAACGCGCCGGTGGCGAGCACGATCGAGCTCAGAAGCACGGTGCACGCAAGGAGAGATCGGGGACGAGACAGAGACAAAGATTCAGGCATATCCGCCATTCTAGCGAGGTCACGGCCCGAAGTGACTTTCCAATGCGATTTGGAGGGCCGAAGCGCGCCCTCCAATAACCGCTTCCTGCGGCATCGTCACGTCGTTTCAGGGGCCGTAAACGGGTCCTAAGGTCCGCCAGTTCCGAGCGAATTCAGCGCTGGCAGGTGATTGCGACATATTCGTCGCAATGGCCATGGGAGCAGTTTGCGCCGGATTTGGGGACAGAGCCGGTAATTTCGTCGGGATCGACCCGGCGGTAGCTTGATGCCTGTGCAAAGTCCCGTGACTGGCAGTAGGTGCGGGCGACCTGCGCGCCGCATTTCTCGCCCTTGGCAAGGCACTCCTCGGTGATGATGAAGACACGGGTCTCCGCGAAAGCGCCGGATGCCGCAAGGATGGAGGCGCAAGACACGAGTGCGAGCAGGGATCGCATGAAACACCTTGGGGCAAAAAACTGGAAACTGCCGGTTCCAGAATGGGCTCAAATGGTTAAGGATCATGAACCATCAAGACGGGGCCGCGGCCCATCGCCGAAATAAGCCGGCATTTTCGCGGCTCTCTTGACGGAAGGCGCCTTCGTGGCCCATATGTCGCCGCATGAACGGTCTCCTCGCCATTTGCATTATTTGCCGCGAGATTACGAGCTAGCGATTCGCTGGCTGGAGCCGTCTTTTCTCAAAACACATTGAGAGCACTGGACGCCCGGCCAACAGCCGACGGGTGCCCCAATGGAATTGCGTCTTTACGATACGTTGAGCCGGGAAAAGCGCACCTTCGTGCCGCTCGATGCGAACAACGTCCGCATGTACGTCTGCGGACCGACCGTCTATGACTTCGCCCATATCGGCAATGCGCGGCCGGTGATCGTGTTCGATGTGCTGTTTCGGCTGCTGCGCCACATCTATGGCGAGGCGCATGTCAAATATGTCCGCAACATCACCGACGTCGACGACAAGATCAACGACCGTGCCGCGCGGGATTTTCCCGGCCTGCCGCTGAACGAGGCGATCCGCAAAGTCACCGAGCAGACCGGAAAGCAGTTTCACGCCGACGTCGACGCGCTCGGCGCGCTGCGGCCGAGCGTCGAGCCGCGCGCGACCGAGCACATCGGCGAGATGCGCGAGATCATCGAAATGCTGATCAAGGGTGGCTTTGCCTATGCCGCCGAGGACCACGTGCTGTTCTCGCCGCAGGCGATGAACGCGGCGAACGCCACGCTGCCGCGTTATGGTGCGCTGTCGAGGCGCTCGCTCGACGAGATGATCGCCGGCGCGCGCGTTGACGTTGCGCCTTACAAAAAGGACTCCACAGACTTCGTGCTTTGGAAGCCGTCGAAACCGGGCGAGCCGTCCTGGCCATCACCGGCGGGCATCAAGACCGAGGGGCGCCCGGGCTGGCACATCGAGTGCTCGGCCATGGCCTGGAAACATCTCGGCGAACAGTTCGACATCCACGGTGGCGGCATCGATCTCGTATTTCCGCATCACGAGAACGAGGTCGCGCAGACCTGCTGCGCCTTCCACCAGCAGCGCATGGCGAACTATTGGATGCATAACGGCTTCCTGCAGGTCGAAAGCGAGAAGATGTCCAAGTCGCTTGGTAACTTCATCACCATTCACGAGCTGCTGGTGGACTGGCCGGGTGAGGTGCTGCGCCTCAACATGCTGAAGACGCACTACACCTCGCCGATCGACTGGACCATGAAGTCGCTGGAAGAGAGCGCCAAGACGCTCAATGACTGGTATCGCCTTGCGGCCGACGTCGCGCCGTCGAAGCCGGGGACAGCAGTGGTCGATGCGTTGCTCGACGATCTCAACACGCCGCAAGCAATCGCGGCGCTGCATGGTCTGCGCAATGCGTCCGATGCGGCCGGCCTTTCGGCTTCCTTGCGCCTGCTCGGTTTCCTGTCCGAAAGCGCGGCGCAATGGGAAGGTCGTAAGCAGCAGGCGAGTGGCATTGATGCCGCCGAGATCGACCGTCTCATCGCGGAGCGCGCGGCTGCGCGCGCGCGAAAGGATTTTAAGGAGTCCGATCGTATCCGTGACGAACTCGCGGCCAAGGGCGTCGTGATCAAGGATGGCAAGGATGCCGATGGTAAACCCGTGACGACGTGGGAGCTCGCGTGATGGCACAAGCGCATCCCAAGCCTGGCTTGCGGCCGTTCCTGCCGGCCGATGTCCCGATGCTGGCCGCGATCTTCGTCGCCAGCATCCAGGAGCTGACCGGCGACGATTACAGCGAGGCGCAGCAGGAAGCCTGGATGGAGGCGGCCGAGACCGAGGAGTTCGGCAAGCGGCTCGCCTCCGACCTGACGCTGATCGCCACGCTGGATGGCTCGCCGGTCGGCTTCGCTTCGCTGCGCGGCCCGGATCACATCCGCATGCTCTATGTGCATCCGGCCGTCAGCCGGCAGGGCATCGCGACCATGCTGGTCGATGCGCTGGAGAAGCTCGCCGGCGGCCGCGGCGCTGCGGCGCTCACCGTCGATGCCAGCGACACCGCGCAAAACTTCTTCGCCAAGCGCGGCTACACCGCCCAGCAGCGTAACAGCGTCACGATGAATGACGAATGGCTCGCCAACACCACGATGAAGAAGACGCTCGGAGCACCACAATGAGCAAGGAGCGCCTTTATCTGTTCGATACCACGCTGCGCGACGGCGCGCAGACCAACGGCGTCGATTTCACGCTTGAGGACAAGCAGGTCATCGCCGGCATGCTCGATGATCTCGGCATCGATTATGTCGAGGGCGGCTATCCCGGCGCCAATCCTCTCGACACCGAATTTTTCGGCACCAAGCCCAAGCTCGAGCACGCGCGCTTCACCGCCTTTGGCATGACCCGGCGGGCAGGGCGCTCGGTGTCCAACGATCCCGGCGTTGCGGGACTTCTTGAAGCAAAGGCGGACGCGATCTGCTTCGTGGCAAAGTCCTCGGCCTATCAGGTGCGTGTCGCGCTGGAGACGACGAAGGAGGAGAATCTCGCCTCGATCCGTGACAGCGTCGCGGCGGCGAAGGCCGCCGGCCGCGAAGTCATGCTCGACTGCGAGCACTTTTTTGACGGCTACAAGGAAGATGCGGGTTTTGCGCTCGCCTGTGCCAAGGCGGCCTATGACGCCGGCGCGCGCTGGGTGGTCCTGTGCGACACCAATGGCGGCACCATGCCAAACGAGGTCGAAGCCATCGTCACTTCAGTGACGAAACATATCCCCGGCGATCACGTCGGCATCCACGCCCATAACGACACCGAGCAGGCGGTGGCCAATTCGCTCGCCGCGGTGCGCGCCGGCGCGCGGCAGATCCAGGGCACGCTGAACGGCCTCGGCGAGCGCTGCGGCAACGCCAATCTCTGTTCGCTGATCCCGACCTTGAAATTGAAGAAGGAGTTTTCGGAGGCTTTCGAGATCTCGGTCACGCCGGAGAAGCTGGCGACCCTCGTCAAGATCTCGCGCACGCTCGACGACATGCTCAACCGCGTGCCGAACCGGCATGCGGCCTATGTCGGCGAAAGCGCCTTCGTTACCAAAACAGGCATTCACGCCTCCGCCGTGATGAAGGATCCGCAGACCTACGAGCATGTGTTGCCGGAGACCGTCGGCAACCACCGCAGGGTGCTGGTGTCAGACCAGGCCGGCCGCTCCAACGTGATCGCCGAGCTCGATCGTGCCGGCATCCCTTACGAGAAGAGCGATCCGAAGCTGACGCGGCTGGTCGAGGAGTTGAAGCAGCGTGAGGCGGCCGGATACGCTTATGAATCCGCCAACGCCTCGTTCGATCTGCTGGCGCGGCGCACGCTGGGCAAGGTGCCGCATTATTTCGAGGTCGAGCAATTCGACGTCAATGTCGAGCAGCGCTACAATTCGCACGGCGAGCGCGTCACCGTTGCCTTGGCCGTGGTCAAGGTCGACGTCGCCGGCGAGCATCTGATCTCGGCCGCCGAGGGCAACGGCCCCGTCAACGCGCTCGATGTTGCCTTGCGCAAGGATCTCGGCAAGTACCAGAAGTACATCGAGGCATTGAAGCTGATCGACTACCGGGTGCGTATCCTCAATGGCGGCACCGGCGCGGTCACGCGCGTCCTGATCGAGAGTGAGGACGAGAATGGCGATCGCTGGACGACGGTCGGCGTGTCGCCGAACATCATCGACGCCTCGTTCCAGGCGCTGATGGATTCGGTGATCTACAAGCTCGTGAAATCGGGCGCGCCGGCGTAGGGTGTAACCACATTAACCCTCATTGGGAGCGCAGCGAAGCAATCCAGACTGTCGCCACGGAAAGACTCTGGATTGCTTCGCTGCGCGCGCAATGACGAGGAGGAGAGGGAGGAGCGCGACCAATGATCGACCACATCTCCGTCGGCGTCAGCGAGCTCGAACGCGCTGCTGAATTCTACGAGGCCACGCTCGCCGCCCTCGGGCTCGCACGCCTCGTCACGCGCCCGCGTACAATCGGCTTCGGCAAGGCCTATCCCGAATTCTGGATCAATCTGCGGGAGGCCATGGCGCCTGTAGCCCCGGAGAGCGGCGTGCATGTCTGCCTGCGGGCAAAAACGACGGCCGAGGTCGACGCGTTCCATGCCGCAGCGCTTGCGACCGGCGGCGCATCCGACGGCGCGCCGGGCCTCCGCCCGCATGACCGCGTGCGCTATTACGCGGCCTTCGTCACCGACCCCGATGGCAACAGGATCGAGGCGGTGACGTTTCCGCAGGACTGATTACAGCTTCCGGGCGACGTCCGGGGCCATCTGCTTTTCCGCCTCGGCGATCTGGGTCGCGGCCGATCTCAGCTTCGGCAGGATATCCTCGACGCGATCGGCCTTGAGAATATCGACCGAAAGGCCGGCGCGGATGAACTCGGTCTGGCGCATGTGCGACAGCAGCGAGAACAGCGGCTCCCAGAAATTGTCGATATTGGCGAGCAACACCGGCTTGGCGTGACGGCCGAGCTGTTTCCAGGTCAACTGCTCGACCAGCTCTTCCAGCGTGCCGACGCCGCCCGGCAGCGCCACGAAGGCGTCCGAACGCTCGAACATCAGCCGCTTGCGCTCGTGCATGTCGGGCGTGACGATCATCTCCTGCACGCGGGTGAGCGCGTTCTCGCGCTTGCGCAGGAATTCGGGAATGATGCCGGTGACAGTGCCGCCGTGATCAAGCACGGAGGTCGCCACCGAGCCCATCAGGCCAAGCGAGCCGCCGCCATAGACCAGGCGGATGTTGCTCTCGGCAAGCGCCTTGCCGAACGCCTTGGCGCCTTCGGTGAAGTGGGGATTGGTTCCGGGACCGGAGCCGCAATAGACACAGACGGTTTTGATCGTGCTCATTGATACCATGATGCATTGCAGCGAAGGGGCGTCAAGCCCCTCGGGTGATTCGGACTACCCGGAAATCTACCGGTAAATGACGACAAACAATCGAATATTCGCCATCTGGCGGGGTGCGTTGGCATCGGGAAGTCTCTATATCATGGGCGCAAATCGTTAATCGCAGCGCCGCCGCATCCGGTGGGCTCTAGGCTTTCTTGATGGATCAACCTCAATCGCCCGACGGCTCCGACGTTCCTGCTTCCGCGGCTGGACCGCTGGAGCGGGCCACCCTGATGGGCACGCTGGCGCATCTGTGGCCTTATATCTGGCCGGGCGACCGCTTCGATTTGAAGATGCGGGTGGTCTGGTCGATGGTGCTGCTGCTCGCCGCCAAGCTGATCACGCTGACGGTGCCGTTCAGCTTCAAATGGGCAACCGATGCGCTCACCGGCGCCAACACCGCGCCGGTGCAAGCCAGCAACTGGCACCTCTGGGTGGTTGCATCGCCCCTGATTCTGACCGCGAGCTACGGCGTCATGCGTATCGTGATGGCGGTGCTGACGCAATGGCGCGACGGCATCTTCGCCCGCGTGGCCATGCATGCGGTGCGCAAGCTCGCCACCATCACCTTCGTCCACATGCACGAACTCTCGTTGCGCTTTCATCTTGAGCGCAAGACCGGGGGGCTGACCCGCGTGCTCGAGCGCGGCCGTGAAGGCATCGAGGTCATCGTGCGCATGGTGATCCTGCAGCTGATCCCGACCATCGTCGAGGTCTCGCTGCTGATGGCCGTGCTGCTGTGGCAGTTCGACTGGCGCTACGTGGTCGCGACCCTGATCACGGTCACGCTCTACATGTACTACACCTACATCGCGACCGAGTGGCGGATCGGCATCCGCCGCAAGATGAACGATTCCGACACCGAGGCGAACACCAAGGCGATCGACTCGCTGCTCAACTACGAGACCGTCAAATATTTCAGCGCCGAGGCCCGCGAGGCGCAGCGCTACGACAAGTCGGTCGCGCGCTACGAGGAAGCGAGTATTCACACCTATACCTCGCTAGCCGTGCTCAACACCGGCCAGGCCGTGATCTTCACGCTGGGACTGACCGCGACCATGCTGATGTGCGCGATCGGGGTGCGCAACGGCACCCACACGGTCGGCGATTTCGTGCTGGTCAACGCCATGATGATCCAGCTCTACCAGCCGCTGAATTTCATGGGCATGGTCTATCGCGAGATCAAGCAGGCGATCATCGACATCGAGAAGATGTTCAACGTGATCGGCCGTGAGGCCGAGATCAAGGATGCGCCAAATGCACAGCCGCTGGCGGTCTCCGCCGGCACGGTGCGGTTCGAGGATGTGCGGTTTGCCTATGAGCCGACGCGGCCGATCCTGAAGGGCATCAGCTTCGAAGTGCCGGCCGGCAAGACCGTCGCCATCGTCGGCCCTTCAGGCGCCGGCAAGTCGACCATCTCGCGGCTCTTGTTCCGTCTCTACGACGTTTCCGGCGGCAGGATTTTGATCGACGGCCAGGATATCCGCGAGGTCACGCAGGCGAGCTTGCGCGCCTCGGTCGGCATGGTGCCGCAGGATACCGTGCTGTTCAACGACACCATCCGCTACAACATCCGCTACGGACGCTGGGATGCCGGCGATGAGGAGGTCGAGGAGGCGGCGCGGCTGGCGCAGATCGACCATTTCATACGCATGGCGCCGATGGGCTACGAGACCCAGGTCGGCGAGCGCGGCCTGAAACTGTCAGGCGGCGAGAAGCAGCGCGTCGCGATCGCGCGCACGGTGTTGAAGGCGCCGCCGATCCTGGTGCTGGACGAGGCGACCTCGGCGCTCGACACCCACACCGAGCACGAAATCCAGGGCGCGCTGGACCGCGTGGCAAAGAACCGGACGTCGCTGGTGATCGCGCACCGGCTCTCGACAATCGTCGGTGCCGACGAGATCATCGTGCTCGACCAGGGCCGCATCGCCGAACGCGGCACCCATGCCAGCCTGCTCGCGCACGACGGTCTCTACGCCAGCATGTGGAACAGGCAGCGCGAGGCCGAAGCCGCCCGCGAGAAGCTGGCCCGGATGGCCGATTCGAGCGACGCCCCCAACCGGGAGCCGCCGCTTGTCGAGGACACCCTCACGGCGCAGGCGGCCGCGGAGTGAGCTTGTCTCCAGTCCCAACTCTGGCCTAAACAACCCCGGTGCGCGAGACGACCCGCGCCATCACCCTCCTGAGCGGCAGATAGCATGTCCATTCTCGATTCCATCCAGCGTCAGATCCCGCCGATCCACAAGGAGGGCTATCCCTTCATCGGCGGCTTTGCGCTGGCAAGCCTCGCATTGTTCTGGCTGTGGTCGCCGCTGGGGTGGATCGGCACCATCCTGACCGTGTGGTGTGCGCTGTTCTTCCGCGATCCCGTGCGCGTGACGCCCCAGCGTGACGGGCTCGTGGTGTCGCCGGCCGACGGTCGGGTCTCGATGGTCACCATGGCGTTGCCGCCGGCTGAGCTCGGCCTCGGCGACCGGCCTCTGCCGCGCATCTCGGTGTTCATGAGCGTGTTCAACTGTCACGTGAATCGGAGCCCGATCGCGGGCAGGGTGGACCGCATCGCCTATCGCCCTGGCCTGTTCATCAATGCCGAACTCGACAAGGCGAGCGAGGACAATGAGCGCAATTCGCTCGTCATCTCGACCCCACAGGGCCGCATCGGCGTGATCCAGATCGCTGGCCTCGTGGCGAAGCGCATCGTCTGCTTCGTCAGGGAAGGGCAGGCCGTCGGGGCCGGTGAGCGGTTCGGCCTGATCCGCTTCGGCTCGCGGCTCGATATCTATCTGCCTGTCGGCACCAAGGCGCTGGTCTCGGAAGGCCAGACCGCGATCGCCGGGGAGACCATCCTGGCCGATCTCACCGGAGACGACCCCGGCCGCGCCTACCGCGCCAGTTGACAGGCAGCCCGTGTCGGGGGCCCACCGCCGCAATGGCGCAGGGGAGCACGGCTTGCTATATCTCGCCTGCAGGTGAGGACGAGCCAATGACCCCCTACGACTTCCGAGATCCAGATCTTCGCCGCCGGCGGTTCCGCCCGATCCCGGTGCGGATGCTGGTGCCCAATGTCATCACGCTGCTGGCGATCTGCGCCGGCCTGACCTCGATCCGGCTGTCGATCGAGGGGCGGATGGCGCTGGCCGTTTACGCGATCGTGTTCGCGGCCGCGCTCGACGGCATCGACGGGCGCGTCGCCCGCATGATCAAGGGGCAGTCCAAATTCGGCGCCGAGCTCGACAGCCTCGCCGACTTCGTCAATTTCGGCGTCGCGCCCGGCCTGATGCTGTACTTCTGGCAGCTGCACGAGCTCGGCAATGCCGGCTGGATCGCCGCCATGGTGTTTGCGATCTCAGGCGGTTTGCGGCTCGCGCGCTTCAATGCCACGATGGACGATCCGAACAAGCCCGCTTTCGCCGCCAATTTCTTCACGGGCGTACCGGCGCCGGCCGGTGCGATCACCGTGCTGCTGCCGATCTATGCTGCCTTCCTCGATCTCGGCCGCGCGCCGGCCGCTTTGACGGCTGCCTATACGCTGCTGATCGCCTTCCTGATGGTCTCGCGGCTGCCGGTGTTCTCCGGCAAGACCAAGCGTATGCGTGTGTCGCCAGAACTGGTGTTGCCGGCCTTCGTCGCCGTGGTCGTCTTCATTGCGATCCTGATTGCCTATCCCTGGCACGTGCTCCTGGTCGGTACGGCGCTCTATTTGCTGGGCCTGCCGCTCGGCTACAAATCCTACCGCGACCAGGCGCGCGCAACGCAAGCCACTGCGCCCGTGGCCGGCGAAGTTTCGTCGCCGCCGTCGGCGCCGACAATGGCGAGCTTGTCTGAACCTCCGCACGAGGATGACCGGCCCGGACGCTTGCACTGAGCGATCGCACGCGGATATCTGCCATGAGAGCGCCCGAGTTGGGTTGAGGCCCGATCTCGGCTATATCGCCCAGTGCCGGCGGCACCGCGTCAACAGCGGCCGCCAACCTGGGAGAGAACGCCGTGACTGATACCGCGACCGGGCCGCTGCCCGCTGCCGTCCTCGAAGCGCTGGGCCGCTACGATACGCCGACCATCTGCAACGCCATGGAGCTGATTGCACCGGAGCGACGGTTGATCGGCTTCACCACCAAACAGCTGGTGTGCCCGTTCCCCGAGCTGCCGCCGATGGTCGGCTACGCCCGCACCGTGACGATCCGCGCAGTGCAGAAGTCCCCGCTGCCCGCGGCAGAGCAGGCCAGGCGACGCATCGAATATTACGAGTATGTCGGCACCGGCCATGGCCCGCGCATTTCGGTGATCCAGGACGTCGACGGTCCCGATATCGGCTACGGCGCGTTCTGGGGCGAGGTGCAGAGCAACGTCCATAAGGCGCTTGGCTGTCTTGGCGTCGTCACCGACGGTTCGATCCGCGATGTCCCGCAATGGGCGCCGGGCTTCCAGGCGTTGGCCGGCTCGATCGGTCCGTCGCACGCGTGGGTCCACGCGGAAAGCTTTGGCGGTCAGGTCCGGGTCGCCGGCATGACGGTGAATTCCGACGATCTGATCCACGCCGACCGGCACGGTGCCATCGTGATCCCGCTCGATCTCGCGGCAAAGCTGCCCGAGGCCGCCGAGCTCTGCGGCCGCCGCGAGACGCCCATCCTCGAGATCGCGCGCAGCCCCGACTTCTCGCTGGAGAAGCTCAAGGCCGCGCTGAAGCAGTCGGCGGAGATTCACTGAGCCTGGAGTGACCTCATGGACATGCGCGGTAAGACGGTGCTGATCACAGGCTCGACCGACGGTGTCGGACGCTACGTTGCAAGCCGCCTTGCCGCCGAAGGTGCGCGCGTTCTCATTCATGGCCGCGATGCGGAGCGTGCAAGAGCGCTGATCGACGAGATCGTGAAGGCCGGCGATGTTGCGCCGACCTTTTATCAGGCCGATCTGTCGTCCATGGCGGGCACGCGCGAACTCGCCAGGGCCGTAACGCGGGATCACGCGCGTCTCGACGTCCTGGTCAGCAATGCCGGCATCGGCTCGCAGAGCGACGGACCGCAAAGGCAGGAAAGCCGCGATGGCCACGAGCTGCGTTTTGCCGTGAACTACCTCTCTGGCTTCCTGTTGGTCCATCTGCTGATGCCGTTGCTGAAGGCTGCCGTGCCTTCGCGTATCGTGAACGTCGCCTCGCTTGGCCAGCATCCAGTCGATTTCGACGACGTCATGATCACGAAGGGCTACAGCGGCACGCGTGCCTATGCGCAGAGCAAGCTGTCGCAGATCATGTTCACGATCGATCTCGCCGAGGAATTGAAGGACGCCGGGATCACCGTGAACGCGCTGCATCCGGCGACTTACATGAACACCACCATGGTGCGTGCCGGCGGTATCGCGCCGCTGTCGACGGTCGAGCAGGGTGGTGCGGCGATCCTGCATCTGATCGAAGGCGACGATGTCACGGGCCGAAGCGGCCTTTTCTTCGACGGCATGAACGAGGCGCGCGCCAATCCGCAGGCCTATGATGCCGATGCGCGCAGGCGTTTGCGCGCGCTCAGCCTGAAGCTGACAGGACTCTCCGCCTGAGGGCCGCTTTTATGGTTAGCAAAGGGTTGAGATTGAGTGTCGCAGAACGGCAAAGCAGCCGTTCCTGTCGCCCCAAGCACGCTGCTCCGTCGCATCGGCTGAACTTAACCTTTACGCGGCTTTAAGAGCACCGCTCTAGGGTTTCCGGTGCGGTTCGGGGTTGGACCGCGCTCCGGCCAGGACGGCCGTTGCTGCGTTCGCTTTGGAGACTCCCATGGATATTATGACGGGCGCCGGCCTCGTGGCGGGCATGATCGTCATCGCGACGATGGTGTTTCTGGGCGGCGATCTGCACATGTTCATCAGCGATCATGCGGCGATCATCATCTTCGGCGGATCGTCCGCAGCGACCATGATCCGCTTTCCGCTCTCGGTGCTGGCGCACGGCCTGCCGCTCGGTCTCAAATTCGCCTTCACGATGAGCCGGCTGTCGGCGCATGACCTGGTCGACGAACTCGCCCGCATCGCCGAGATCGCGCGCAAGCAGGGTCCGGTCGGCCTGGAAAAGGTCGAGACCGACGAACCGTTCCTCGCCAAGGGCATCCGCTACGTCGCCGACGGCTACGACCTCGACTTCATCAGGGACAATATGGAGCGCGACCGCGACAATTTCCTGTTGCATCTCAACGAAGGCAGCAAGATCTATCGCGCCGTCGGCGACTGCGCGCCTGCGTTCGGGATGATCGGAACGCTGATCGGCATGGTGCAGATGTTTTCGAACATGTCGGATCCCTCCAAGCTCGGCCCGTTCATGGCGACCGCTCTGCTGGCTACTCTCTACGGTGCGCTGGTCGCGAACCTGCTCTGCCTGCCCATCGCCGACAAGCTGCATGGCAAGCTGATCGACGAGGAAACCAATCGTACGCTGATCATCGACGGCATCCTGATGATCCGCGACTCCAAGAGCCCGACTCTGGTGCGCGAAATGCTGCTGGCCTATCTGCCCGAAAAGCACCGCCACGGCGAGGGCGAGCCGGTTCCGGCGTAAGGCGGACTCGGGATCCGAGCCATGGCGAAGAAAAAGCGCGAGGAAGCACACGGCGGCCATGGCTGGTTCGTGACGTTCGCCGACCTGATGGCCTTGCTGCTGGCGTTTTTCGTGATGCTGGTCGCGTTCTCGACCCAGGATGCCAACAAGCTGAAGATCGTCGCGGGCTCCATGCGCGAGGCCTTCGGCGTCCAGAGTGAAGCCCGCTATGCCGGCATCATCGAATCCGACGGCCTGCCGACCCGCGCGCGGCTGAAAAACGTCGACCACATCCAGCCCGAGGAATCGTCGAACACACCGACACCGGACCAGGAGGACCGCGACCGCACCTCGGGCGCAAAGCTGAAGGTCGATCGCAATTTTGCGCTCGCCGCCGCCTCGCTGCGCCAGGCGTTGCAGGACATGCCGGAGCTGACCGAGATGTCCAAGCACATCATGTTCGAGGAGACCAAGCAGGGGCTGAATCTGGAGATCGTGGACCAGGACGGCCGCTCGATGTTCGCTGACGGCTCCAAGCTCCCCTACGATCGTACCCGCCGCCTGATCGAGAAGCTTGCGATCCCGCTCAAGGCGACCCCCTTACGCGTCTCCATCGCCGGACATACTGCGGCCGGTTTCGTGCCGACCCGCAGCGACTACGGCGCCTTCGATCTGTCGGCCGACCGCGCCAACGCGGTCCGCCAGATCCTCGAGCGTGAGGGCCTGCCGCCGTCGCACATTTTTGCCGTCTCCGGCAAGGCGGACACCCAGCCTCTGTTCCCTGACGATCCGTCACTCGCCGCGAACCGCCGCGTGACCATCACCTTGATGCGTGAAGATCCGCCGCTGCCGCCGAACTTGAAGCCCTAAACCTCTTGCGCTACCATTTTACCTAGGACCGTCAGTCGCGAGGGCGGAGAGCGTGGCCGTGCCGTTACAGCATCCGCGGAGACTCCTGCTATGGTGGCGGGTCGATTGACAGGCGCCCCGGAAGCGTCAATAGGCGCCGGATCAATTCCAGGGACGAAGCGTTTTCCCCTCTCATGACGGCGAGCATCACATCGACCGAGACCCGGGACGGGCCGGTCACTTCGGGCTTTTGGTCCCTCACGCTCGGGAGCATCGGCGTTGTCTTCGGCGACATCGGCACCTCGCCGCTCTACGCATTCCACGAAGCGGTTCGGGGAGCGGCTCACGGCGAGGCGGTGACGCGGATCATGGTGCTCGGCGTGCTCTCGCTGATTCTGTGGGCCCTGCTGATCGTCGTCACCGCCAAATACGTGCTGCTGCTGCTGCGCGCCGACAATAACGGGGAGGGTGGCACGCTCTCGCTGATGGCGCTGGGCCAGCGCGCGCTGGGGCGACGGAGCTGGTTCCTGCTCGCGCTCGGCGTGGTCGGCGCCTCCATGTTCATCGGCGACTCCATGATCACGCCGGCGATCTCGGTGCTGTCGGCGGTCGACGGCCTCAAGCTCGCGACGCCGGCGTTCGAGCATTATGTCGTGCCGCTCACGGTGCTGATTCTCGTGCTGCTGTTCGCGGTCCAGAGCAAGGGGACTGCGATGGTGGCCTCGGCGTTCGGGCCGGTGATGGTGGTCTGGTTCACGTGTCTCGCGCTGCTGGGCGTCATTCACATCGCCGACGATCCGTCGGTGCTGGCCGCGATCAATCCTTACTATGCGCTGCGGTTCCTGCTGTCGCACGGCACCATCGGCCTGGTGACGCTCGGCGCCGTGTTTCTCGCCGTGACCGGTGGCGAAGCGCTCTATGCCGATCTCGGCCATTTCGGCCGCAAGCCCATCCAGTCGGCCTGGATGTTCTTCGTCCTGCCCTCGCTGCTGATCAATTATTTCGGGCAGGGCGCTCTGGTGCTGTCCGATCCAAGCGCAATTGAGCACTCGTTCTATCGCATGGTGCCCGAGCATCTGGTGCTGCCGCTTGTGGGGCTTGCAACGGCAGCCACCGTGATCGCGAGTCAGGCGGTGATCACCGGCGCTTATTCGCTGGTCTACCAGGCGGTGCAGCTCGGCCTCTTGCCGCGCTTCGAGGTGCGCTACACCTCCGAGACGCATGCCGGCCAGATCTATCTGCCGCGCGTCAACCGGCTGTTGCTGATCGGCGTGATGCTGCTGGTGCTGTTGTTCCACACGCCCAGCAATCTCGCTTCGGCCTACGGCATCGCGGTCTCCACGACGATGGTCGCCGACGGGATCATGGGCTTCGTCGTCATCTGGAAATTGTGGAACTGGAAGGCCGCGACCGCTGCAGCCGTGATCCTGCCCTTCGTCATGGTCGACATGACCTTCTTCAGCGCCAATCTGCTGAAGTTGCTCGAAGGTGCCTGGGTGCCGCTGTTGTTCGGCGCGGCCATGGCGGGGACGATCTGGACCTGGCGACGCGGCTCGGGGATTCTGATCCAGAAGACGCGCCGGATCGAAGTGCCACTCGACGATCTGATCCGCAGCCTGGAGAAGCGCCCGCCGCACATCGTCAAAGGCACGGCAGTGTTTCTGACCAGCGACCCCGCCTTCGTCCCGACGGCGCTGTTGCACAATCTCAAGCACAACAAGGTGCTGCACGAGCACAATGTGATCCTGACCATCGAAACCGCGCACACGCCGAGGGTCGATCTCTCAGAACGCTTCAAGATGGAGAAGATCAGCGAAAAGTTCTCCAAGGTCCGCCTGCGCTTCGGCTTCATGGAACAGCCGAACGTGCCCAAGGCGCTCGCGATCGCGCGCAAGCAGGGCTGGCAGTTCGACATCATGTCGACCTCGTTCTTCGTGTCGCGGCGCTCGCTGAAGGCGTCGGCGCAGTCCGGCATGCCGTTGTGGCAGGATCACCTTTTCATTGCTCTCAGCAGGTCTGCTAACGATGCAACTGACTACTTCCAAATTCCGACGGGGCGTGTGGTTGAAGTCGGAACCCAGGTCACCATTTGAGGGGTCCATGGGAACGCAACGGGCGAACCTATGCCGTTTTCGCATGCCACAGGCCCGAAAACGGGCTAGGCTATGCCATCAGCGCAGGACTATAAGCCGCGCGCTCCTGCGCCGTTGTGCAGTGAAGCATTTTTAGAGGCCACCAGGCTCTCCCATGACGAGTGACGTAGCAGTTCCCGCCCCGGAAACGGCGGCGGCCAATGGGCATGGCGACGCCCACACCACCGCCGGTTTCGGCGCGCTGACGCTCGGCAGCATAGGCGTCGTCTATGGCGATATCGGCACCAGCCCGCTCTACGCGTTCCGTGAGGCCGTGATGGCGGCTTCCGGCGCCGAGGGCGCGCCGACGTCCGCCGCTGTTCTCGGCGTTGTCTCCCTGATCCTGTGGGCGCTGATCGTCGTGGTCACGCTCAAATACGTCGTCATCCTGTTGCGCGCAGACAATAACGGCGAGGGCGGTACGCTGGCACTGATGGCATTGGCCCAGCGCGCGGTCGGCACCCGCGGGGCGACCATCGTTCTGCTCGGCATCATCTCCGGGGCCCTGTTCTACGGCGATGCCGTGATCACCCCGGCGGTCTCGGTGCTGTCGGCCCTCGAAGGCATGAAGGACGTCACGCTGCGGTTCGAGCCCTACATCGTTCCGCTGACCGTGGTGATCCTGATCGTCTTGTTCGCCGTGCAATCGCGCGGCACCGCCCGCGTTGCGACGTTCTTCGGCCCCGTGATGTGCGTCTGGTTTGCGGTGATCGCGGTCGCCGCGGTCCATCCGATCATCGCTCAGCCGCAGGTGCTGTTCGCGCTGAACCCGCTCTATGCCGTCTCGTTCATGCTTCACCACGGCATCATCGGCTTCGTGACGCTCGGCGCCGTCTTCCTGGCGGTGACCGGCGCCGAGGCGCTGTATGCCGACCTCGGCCATTTCGGCAAACGGCCGATCCAGACCGCCTGGCTGTTCATCGTGCTGCCGTCGCTGGCCCTGAACTATCTGGGGCAGGGTGCTCTCGTGCTCGGCGATCCCAGCGCGATCGAGAGCCCGTTCTTCCAGTTGTTTCCGCAAGGTCTTATTCGGGGCAGCGTCGTCGTGCTGGCTACCGCCGCCACCGTCATTGCGAGCCAGGCCGTCATCACCGGCGCCTATTCGCTGACGCGGCAGGCGATCCAACTCGGGCTGCTGCCCCGCTTCGAAATTCGCCATACCTCTGAAGCCCATTCCGGCCAGATCTTCATCCCGCGGATCAATCAGCTGCTGCTGGTCGCCGTGATCATGATGGTGCTGCTGTTCCGCTCCTCGAGCGCGCTGGCCTCCGCCTACGGTATCTCCGTCACCGGGACCATGGTGGTCACGGCATTGATGGGCTTTGTGGTGATATGGAAGGTGTGGCGATGGTCACCCTTCGCCGCGGCAGCCCTGATCGCGCCGTTCCTGTTCCTCGACCTGACCTTCCTCGCCGCGAACCTGCTCAAGGTGTTCGAGGGTGGCTGGGTGCCGCTCGCGCTCGGCTCCCTCATGATCATCATGATGTACACGTGGCGGCGCGGCAGCCGGCTCTTGTTCGAGAAGTCGCGCAAGCTCGAGTTCCCGCTTGCCGACCTCGTGGCGATGCTGGAAAAGCGGCCGCCGCAGCGGGTGCCCGGCACGGCCGTGTTCCTGACCAGCGACCCCCTGAGCGCGCCGACCGCGCTGATGCATAGTCTGAAACACTACAAGGTGCTTCACGAGAAGAACGTCATTCTCACCATCGAGACCGCGCAGACCCCGCGCATCGATCCGGCCGAGCGGGTGAAGCTGGAGGCGATTAGCCCGACCTTCTCCAAGGTGACGCTGAAGTTCGGCTTCATGGAATCGCCCAATGTGCCGAGGGCACTGGCAATCGCCCGCAAGCTCGGCTGGCAGTTCGACATCATGTCGACCTCGTTCTTCCTGTCGCGCAGGGCGCTCAAGCCTGCTGCCCATTCGGGGATGCCGCGCTGGCAGGACCGGCTGTTCATCTCGCTCAGCCGCTCCGCCAACGATGCCACCGACTATTTCCAGATACCGTCCGGCCGTGTCGTCGAGGTCGGCACGCAAGTGACGATCTAGGCCGGCGAACCAAAGCCGCACTTCAAGTCGCTGCGATTTAGCTTTAACTTGCGCAAGGCAGCTCAAGCCTTTGTGGCGCTTGATTTTCGCGTGCCGAGAGGCGAGGTTGCCGCCGGCCGGGATCGCCCGGCGAGCGCGCCCTGGACGTTGGAGGATGATGTGGCAAATCAAGTACAGGATATGACCCCCGAGGAAGTTTCCAAGGGTGTCGCAGAGGGCCGCTATCTGCTCGTCGACGTCCGCGAGCCGAACGAAGTCGAGGCCGAGGCCTATCCCTACGGTGTCGTCGTGCCGCTCTCGACTTTCGATCCCGCGGCGATCCCCGATCCCGCCGGCAAGGAGGTCGTGTTCGCCTGCCGTTCCGGCAAGCGGTCCGTCACCGCCTCGCTCGCAGCGCAAGCCGCGGGGCTGCCTTACGACAAGCATCTGGCCGGCGGCATGCTCGGCTGGAAAGCGGCGGGGCTTCCCAGCAAGGTTGGTGGCTAATCCCGCGATGACCAAGAGCACTTCGCTGAACAGGGTCTTCGCCGACCTTCCTGTCACCATCTTCGAAGCGATGTCGCAGGCCGCGCGCGACAACAACGCCATCAATCTCGGCCAGGGCTTCCCCGATGATCCCGGCCCCGAGGATATCAGGCGCGCCGCGGCCGACGCCTCGCTCAACGGCTACAACCAGTATCCGTCGATGATGGGCATCCCGGAACTGCGCCAGGCCATCGCGACCCATTATGATCATTGGCACAACCTCAAGCTCGATCCGATGAGCGAGGTGATGGTGACATCGGGCGGGACCGAGGCGCTGACCTCGGCGATCCTGTCGGTGGTGCAGCCCGGCGACGAGGTGGTCTGCTTCCAGCCGGTCTATGACTCCTATCTGCCGATCATCCGCCAGGCCGGCGGCATTCCGCGCCTGGTGCGGCTCGAACCGCCGGGCTGGCGATTGAATGAGGGCATGCTGAAAAGCGTCTTCAATTCAAAGACCAAGGCAGTGCTGTTCAACAACCCCTTGAATCCTAGCGCGGTGGTCTATCCGCGGGAGGATCTCGAGCTGCTCGCACGCTACTGCCAGGAGTTCGACGTCATCGCGATCTGCGACGAGGTCTGGGAGCACGTCACCTTCGACGCGCACAAGCACATCCCACTGATCACCATCCCCGGCATGCGCGGGCGCACCATCAAGGTCGGCTCGGCGGGAAAGATCTTTTCGCTGACCGGCTGGAAGATCGGCTTCGTGTGCGCGGCGCCACAGCTGTTGCGGGTCGCCGCCAAGGTGCACCAGTTCCTGACCTTCACCACCGCGCCGAACCTTCAGACCGCCGTCGCCTACGGCCTCGGCAAGCCCGATGAGTACTTCCTGTCGATGCGGAAGGACCTCACGCGGAGCAGGGACCGCCTGACCAAGGGGCTGGAGAGCCTCGGCTTCCCCGTGCTGAAGTCGCAAGGCACCTACTTCCTCACCGTCGACCTGTCGCCGCTCGGGCTCAACGAGAGCGATGCCGAGTTCTGCTGGCGGATCGTGAAAGACTACAAGGTCGCCGCGATTCCGGTCTCGGCGTTCTACGAGCAGGACCCGGTGACCTCGGTGGTGCGCTTCTGCTTCGCCAAGAAGGACCAGACGCTCGACACCGCACTGGAGCGGCTGTCGGACGCGATACGCGGACGGAAGAGGTAGACCTGAGATGACGAACGTCAGCCGCTCCCGGTTTCGCCTGGGTTTTGCAATCGCCGCGGCGCTGACATTGCTTTCGCCTCCCGCCGGGGCCGAGGAGCGGGTCGTCAACTTCTACAACTGGTCGAACTACGTGGCACCGGGAGTCCTGGAGGACTTCACCAAGGAAACCGGCATCAAGGTGGTCTACGACACCTTCGATGCCAACGAGACGCTGGAGACGCGGCTGATGGCCGGCAAGTCCGGCTACGACCTCGTGGTGCCCACGGCTTATTTCCTGCAACGCCAGATCAAGGCGAACATCTTCCAGAAGCTCGACAAGTCGAAGCTGCCGAACCTCGCCAACGCCTGGCCGATGGTAACGAAGAATCTCGCGACCTATGATCCCGGCAACGCGTTTGCCGCGAACTACATGTGGGGAACGACGGGCATCGGCTACAACGTCGCCAAGGTGAAGCAGATCCTCGGGCCCGACGCCAAGATCGACAGCTGGGACATCGTCTTCAAGCCGGAGAACCTCGCCAGGTTCAAGGACTGCGGCGTGCATATGCTCGATTCCGCCGACGACATCTTTCCGGCGGCGCTGAACTTTCTCGGGCTCGATCCGAATTCGACCAAGCAGGCTGATCTGGAGAAGGCCGCCGATGTCGTCGCAAAGGTCCGTCCCTTCGTGCGCAAGTTTCACTCCTCCGAATACTTGAGCGCACTCGCGACCGGTGAGATCTGCTTCGTGGTCGGCTGGTCCGGCGACATCATGCAGGCCCGTGCACGGGCGGCGGAAGCCAAAAGCGGCATCGAGATCGGCTATGCCATTCCGAAGGAGGGGGCGCAGATGTTCTTCGACAATCTCGCGATCCCCGCGGATGCCAAGAACGTCAACGAAGCCTACGAGCTGATCAACTATCTCTACCGCCCCGACGTCGCCGCCAGGAACTCGGACTTCCTGTCCTACGCCAACGGCAACCTCGCCAGCCAGAAGCTGGTCGATCCGAAAATTCTGAACGACAAGAACATCTATCCGGACGACGCGACGCTCGCAAAACTGTTCGTCATCACCGCCCGCGATCCCGCCACCCAGCGCATCATCAACCGGCTCTGGACCAAGGTGAAGACGGGGCGGTAGAGGGGCCGCGATCGGTGGCGACACCGATCCGACGACTCAAATCCGCAAAACAACCCCATGCACAGTAGGACCGCGGCGTGAACCGCCGACCGAGCGCGCCGCGTCAGGCTCTCCGGTCATTTGACACGTCGGGCAAAACACCGGCATGATGGCATCCTGCCCATCATGTCCAGACGCCGCTCTCCGCACGAAGCATCGCGAGCGCAGCGCACTGCTTACCACTCATACCGCACCGTGCCCTTGCCGGCGTAAGAGCGCGTCACGCTCGAGAATTCGCCTTCGAAACTTGCCGCGGCCGACCAGCCGTTTAGCCACTTCATTTCCGCGGAGGCGGTGGTAAGGGCGGCCTCGGCTGCCGGTCGGGCGCCGCTGACGACGTAGCTCGCGCCGGGAAGGGCCTGGAACGTCGCGGCGACCGAGTGATCCGGATTGAAGTCGTGCGCCCAGGCTGCGCGACCGCGCAGGGTGAGGATGCCGTTCGCAAGGCCGAAGGATTTGTCGGTGCGCAGGCCGAGCTCGCTGCGCGTGTCGGTCACGCTCTTAGCCGCATAGCTCAGCGCGAACGGGCCTCCGCCTGAGACGACGGACTCCGCATAGCCCGGCAGATTGAACGTCGTGAACTGGCCCGCGGCGTAGGGAGTCACGCCGACGCCGCCGAGCCACGGCGCAATGAGGCGATAGCCGCCTTCGAGACGGCCGCTCCAGGCATTGGCGTTGAACTCCGCGCGCAGATGATCGACGCCGGCAAGCGTGACCGTGCGATCGGTGGTGACGTCCTGCCAGCCATAGGCGAGCGCCGCCGAGATGTAGCCCGGACCGTTGCTGTGGCGAACATAAGCGCCAGCCTGGAACAGGTCGGAGCGTCCGGTGCCGCCACCCACCACGGAGAAGCTGGTGCCGCCACCGGCGAGCGCAAAGCCGGCCAGCGTCTGTGGCGAGAAGGCGTATTCGGTGCCTACGGCGGTGCCGAACAGGTGGCTGGTCGCGCTGTTCGTGCCCTGCGCGATGTTGCCGTCCGTCGTCTGCGATCCTCCGAAGCCCGTAGCCCACACGTTCCAGCGCTGCTCGAAGGTGTTGGCCGGCGGCAGCATCGCGAAGGCGTCGCGCGCGGCGGCGGCCGGCGCGGTTTCGGCATAGGCCGGCGGCGAGGATGCGCCGCTCTCGCGGCCGGCGCCCGAGGGATCGGTGAGCAAGCCCATGAACTGGCCCATGGCCTGGAACGTCGTTTGCTGAGAGCCTGCTGCGGTCTCGCCGGAGGCCTGTGTCAGGCCTTGCGCCGTGAGGCCGCTATAGACCAGCGAGATGCCGCCGGTGCGGTTGAAAAAATCGATGATGGCGTTGCCGACATTCTGCTGGTTGCCGCTCGGGCTGCCGCCCGATGGCGCAACGAAGGTCAGGGTCAGGTTCAGATAGGCGTGCGTGCTGTCGTAGCTCAGTTCGCTATGAAAGTTCGACGGCAGGTTGGTGTTGACGAGCGAGCCGAACGTGCCGCTGATCGCGCCCGCCTTCAGAATGGTATATTTCTTGGCGACGTAGCTGCCGCTGGCATAGACCGCGGTCGCGGTGGCGCCAGACAGCGTCGCGGTGCCCGTGACGCTGGCGAACGAGGCGGTCGAGGGGTTGATCTGAACCAGATAAATCGCGCCGGAGGCGAGCGCGAGGCTGCCGGTGACGGACGCCGAGGTGCCTGGGGTGGTGCCGGGCGCATAAGTGCCACCGCTGTTGACGTTCAGCGTCGCCGTCGAACCCGTGCCGGTGAGGATGCCGCCGTTCACCGTGGTCGTTCCCAGGATCGAACCCGAGTTGGTGGCGGTGCCCGAATTGTTGGTCAGGCCGCCGCTCAGCGTGCCTGAATTGGTGACGGCGCCGCTGTTGGTGATGAGGCCGGATACCGTGCCGCCGGCGTTGTTGATGAAGCTGCCGGCGTTCGCAACCGTGCCGGTCCACACCGCGTTGTTGGTGACGGTGCCGGTGTTGCGGACGACGTCTGCGGTGTACGTGCCGCTGTTGGTCACGCTGCCGGCGTTGTCGAGGGTGTCGCTGATGCTGCCGCCCGCGGAAACCACGATCGTGCCGGATGAATTGTTGACGATGCCGCTGGCCGTCGCCGTCAACTGTCCGGTACTGGCGACCATGATCGCGCCGCTATTGGTCAGAAGACCCTGAATGGTGTAGTCGCCGTTCGCGTTGATCGCCAGCGTCGCGCCATGGGCGTTGGCAAAGGCGGAGTCGCTCATCAGGATGCCGCCGACGTTGAACACGCCGTTGGCATTGTTGGCGATGTCGCCGTTGATCGCGCCGCCATTGGCGTTGACGGTGGCGGTGTTGGTGAGGCCTCCCGCAATAGTGTTGGTGGTCGTCAGCGTGCCGCCAAGGACGTTCACGCCGCCGTTGAGCCGGCCTGCATTGTTGGTGGTTCCGGTGGTGGTGAAAAGCCCGCTGACGATGCCAGCGGCGTTGTTGAGGAAGATTCCTGCGTTGGTGGTGCCGCCGGTCGTCGTCACCGTGCCGTCGTTAGTGAAGACGCCGGCATTGTTGGCGATGGCAGTGGCGCCGAGCGTTCTGCCTGAGGAGACAATAACGGCCGACGCTGAGGTCGAATTATTGGCGAGAGTGGTTATGCCGCTGAAATTGCCGCCGGAGACCGCAAGCGTCGCCGTGCCGCTGTTGGTGAAGTTGCTGTTGGACGAGAGCGCGCCGGCCACCGTGAACGAGCCGGTGCCCTGGTTGGCAATGCCGTCGTTGGTCGCGCCGGCGGCATTCACGATGCCGGTATTAGTAAGGCCGCCGTTGACGGTGCCGGTGGTGGTGAACGTGGCGCTGTTGGTGGTGCCGCCCGTGGTCGTCACCGTGCCGCTGTTGGTGAAGGTACCGGCGTTGTTGGCGATGGCGGTGGCGCCGAGCGTCCTGCCTGAGGAGACAATAACGGCCGACGCTGAGGTCGAATTGTTGCCGAGAGTGGTGATGCCGGTGAAATCGCCGCCGGAGACCGCCAGCGTTGCCGCGCCGCTGTTGGTGAAGGTGCTGTTGGACGTGAGCGCGCCGGACACCGTGAACGAGCCGGTGCCTTGGTTGGCAACGCGGTCGTTGATCGCGCCGGTGACGTTCACGGTGCCGGTATTGGCAAGGCCGCCGTTGACGGTGCCGGTGGTAGTGAACGTGGCGCTGTTGGTGGTGCCGCCCGTGGTCGTCACCGTGCCGCTGTTGACGAAGGTGCCGGCATTGTTGGCGATGGTGGTGGCGCCGAGTGTCATGCCCGAGGAGACAATAACGGCCGAGGCTGACGTCGAATTGTTGGTGAGGGTGGTGATGCCGGTGAAATTGCCACCGGAGACCGCAAAGGTTGCCGTGCCGCTGTTGGTGAATGTGCTGTTGGTCGTGAGTGAGCCGGTCACCGTGAATGTGCCCGTGCTCTGGTTGACAATGCCGTCATTGACCGCGCCCGCCGCATTCACGGTGCCGCTGTTGGTAAGACCGCCATTGACGGTCCCGGTGGTGGTGAAGGTGGCGCTGTTGGTGATACCGCCGGTGGTCGTCACCGTGCCGCTGTTGACGAAGGTGCCGGCGTTGTTGGCGATCGTGGTGGCGCTGAGCGTCCTGGCAGAGGAGACGTTGACGGCCGAGGCTGACGTCGAATTGTTGGTGAAAGTGGTGATGCCGGTGAAATTGCCGCCGGAGACCGCGAGCGTTGCCGTGTCGTTGTTGGTGAAAGTGCTGTTGCTCGTCAGCGCGCCGGTCACCGTGAATGAGCCCGTATTCTGGTTGACGATGCCGTCGTCGACCGCGCCCGCCGCATTCACGGTGCCACTGTTGTTAAGGCCGCCATTCACGATCCCGGTGGTGGTGAAGGTTGCCGCACTTCCGTTCGTGGTGCCGCCGGTCGTCGTCACCGTGCCGTTGTTGGTGAAGGTGCCGGCATTGTTGGCGATGGCGGTGGCGCTGAGTGTCATGCCGGAGGCGACAATAACGGCTGACGCCGACGTCGAATTGTTGGTGAGCGTGCCAATTCCGGCCATGTTGCCGCCGGCCAGCTTCAACACGCCGCTGTTCTGGTTTGTGATGTCGCCTGTGACGGCGACGTTGCCGCCGAGCACGTTGATGTTGCCGTCATTGACGATGCTGTTCGTTCCCGAAGACAGCGTCGCCGTTCCGCCTGGACCGTTGAAATTGATCGTGCCGCCGCCAAGATTGTTCACTGCACCGGCGTCGGCAATGGCACCGCCGGCGCCGACATCGATGACCGCGCCGTTGTTGAGCGTGTTGCCGACGCCTTGCAACCTCGCCCCGGCGCCGATGCTGATCGTGCTGGCATAGTTGGTGATCGTCTGGGCGCTCAGCGTGCGGCCGGCGCCGATGGCGATGGTGCCGTAGTTCGTCAGACTCGTGATGCCGGTTGCGTCATTCGCCGCCGTCGCCCCTGTCACCGACATGGTGACGCCGCCATTGACCTGGACCGTGCTGTTGAAAGCGCCTGCCATGGTCGTGGCGCCGAAGAGCTCGATCGCGCCGATGTTGCTGCCGGCGAGCGCAGTGATGCTGTTGACGCCACCGGTGATGACGATGGCGGACGACAGCACGCCGGTCCCGCCGCCAAAGGGGCTGTGGTTGGCGCCACCCTCCTCACCGCCGGCGATCGTGCCGCTGTTCACGATCGTCAGGTTCTGGCCGACGATTCCGTAACCGCCGGCCTGCGGCCTGGAGGAGATATTGACGTTCTGGAAATCTGTGCCGCCGCCACCGCCCTTGATCGAGCCCGAATTGGTGATCGTCAGCCCGGCGGAAGCCGTCGCGGTCACGCCGTTGCCGCCGCGCCCGCCGATGCCATCTGCGGGAGACGACGGAAAGGGGACGCCCGGACCGTAACTCGAACCACCGCCGCCGGCATCGCCGCCGGCGATCGTGCCGGTATTGACGAGATGGCTAGCCGTCGTGGCGATGACGCCCGACCCGCCGCCGCCACCACCGCCGCCGGCCCCAAAGGCATAGGACGGGAAGAAGGGCGAGGCCCCAAAGCCACCGTTGCCGCCGTTGCCGCCCGTGATCGCGGCATTGTTGGTCAAGTCCGAGCTTACGGTCAGCCCGGCGCCGCCTGCGCCGCCGCCGCCGCCGCCCGACCCAAAGCTGTAGCCCTGGCCACCCCCGCCGCCCTGATCCGAGCCGCCGCCGCTGCCGGCGGAGCCATTGCCGCCGGGCCCGGTGCCGTTGCCGCCGTTCGTGCCAGTTGTCGAGCCGTCGCCGCCGAGACCTGCCGCGCCACCCCCGCCTGCTGCCGAACTTGACCCGTTCCCGCCACCCGCACCATTGGCGCCGGTGCTTTGCGCCAGCGCCGGCAGCGTCGATAGCAACGCTAAGGCCGTCGACACTAAAAAGAGTGCCCGCAAGCTGCGGGCTGCTTTGAAATAATTTTTCCCCGTCCGCACTAACTTCCCCCGGGCATACGATCGCGAGTCCACGGTTGGATTCATCGCATCGGGCGGGGGTGGCGTCCTGATAAGGCGTTGGCTAGTTTCTGAAAGTTTCTGATATTTCCATTTCAGACCCGATCTTTGGGCATTTTCGGCAGACTTCCGCTATACGACCCGGCCGGGAGAGTTGCTTTGGGGGATCATTTGCTTCGTTTCGCCGGCTTCGAGCTGGACCTGCAGCGCGCGGAGCTGCGCGGGGCCGATGGCACGCCGATCAAGCTCCGGCCCAAGACCTTCGAGATGCTGCGCTTGTTCGCGAGAAGCGGCGGGCGGGTGCTGAGCAAGCAGGAGCTGATGGAGGCGGTCTGGCCGTACGTCCATGTCGGTGAGGACAGTCTGTTCCAGTGCATCCGCGAGCTTCGCACCGCGCTCGGAGACGAGCGGCGGCAGCTGATCAAGCTGGCCTCCGGCGGCGGCTACCTGCTGGCGGCGGAGGTCGTGGACACGCCTGATGCCACGGCGCAGGCAGAGGCGACGCCGTCGGCTGCAACCGAGGCGGGCGAGCGCGGCCGGCCCGCCTTGGTCGCCACGCAGCCCGTGCGACCGCAGCGTGCCATCTTCGGTTTGAGCCGTCGTGCCGTCGCCGCCGCCGTGGCGGGGCTCGGCGTGATCGTCATGGGGCTCGCGGTGGCCGCGCCCGTGCTGAAGCCGGACCTGCTGTTCAAGCGGACGCCGCCGCGCGTCGCGGTGCTGCCGATCGTTGATGCCAGCAACGATCCCCGGGGCGTGGCGATGGCAGCGGAAGTGACCGGCCGCCTCACGGATGGTTTTGCCAAGATCCAGAACATCAGCGTGGTGGCGCCACGATTGGCGGCGGTCGCGGGCAGCGAGAGCACCGCACCGGCTGCGTCATCGGAGTACGAACTGCGGGGCGAGCTGCAACTCGGCGGTGAATCCTGGACGCTGCGGGCGCGGATCATCAAGGCGGGCACCGGCGAAGTTCAATCGGTTGCGGCGGCGTCGATCAGTGCTGACGAGGCGGACGCGCGGCTTGCGCAGGCCCGGCTTGCTGCGGGCGTCGGCCATGTGCTCGCGAGCGGCCTGAATGAAATCCTGGAGCCGAGCGCATCGTCATCCGCACGCCGCAAATCATCGGCGAGCGGCGACAAGGTGGCGGTCGAGCAGGCGCTCGCCTCGATCAACCAGACCACGCGCGAGCGTTTCGGTGCGGCGCAGGCCATGCTGCAGAAGGCGATCAGCGAGGATCCAGACAATGTCGATCTTGCCGTCGCGCTCGCCTCGCTGCAGATGCGCGGCATCCAGATGGTCTGGTTCAGCCCGGAGGAGGCCGTTGCAGTCGAGGCCAGGGCCAACGCGACGCTCGAGCAGGCGTTGCGATCGAGGCCGAATTCGATTCCGGTGCTTGAAGCGCGTTGTCGCTTCCTCAGCGCGACCAACCATTTCGTGGAAAGTCTCGTCACTTGTGCCAAGGCCTTGAGCTTCGATCCGTGGAACGGGTCCGCGCTCTATTTGATCGGGCTCGGGCAGATCTTTCTCGGCCGCTTCGACGATGCGCTCGCGACGTTTGAGCAGGCCGATCGCTACGACACGCCGCAGGCCTCGCGCTGGACCTGGCTGCTCGGCGCAGGCACCGCGAATGCCTTGATGGGGCGCTACGAGGAGGCGCTGCCGTGGCTGCAGCGTTCGATCGCGATCACGCCGGCAACCGGCCGCTCGCACTTTCTTCTCGCCGCCACCTACCAGAGACTGGGTCGCAGCGGGGAGGCGAAAGCGGCGATCGCGGAGGGGCTGCGCTTGCGGCCCGGCACGAACGGACAAAGCGTCTGGCCGCCGATGAAGAACGTCAGCCCGGTGTGCGTCGCAGCCTGGGAGCGGGTCGTGCAGGCCGAGGTCGACGCAGGATTGCCGGAGCAGTAGGCCTACCGCCACCTGCGATGCAGCCAGAGCCACTGCTCGGGATATTCGCGCACCCAGCCTTCCACCACGTCGGTGACGGCCTGGGTCGTGCCCTGGATGTCGATCTTGCCTTCGGCGTCGCGCACCGGCGGGATCTCTTCCGTGAGCTCGGTGCGGAAGCGGAAGCCGGGAAGGCGGATGACGCGCACGCCGTGGATGGGGCACTCGACCTGGCGCAACAGGCGCGCCAGCGTCGGGTTGGCGCGGGTCTTGCGGCCGAAGAAGGTGACCTCGACGCCGCCGGTCAGGTACTGGTCGATCAGGATGGCAACGTGCTTGCCGTCCCTCAGCGCCTGTCCGAGCCGTAAGGGTGCGTCGCGGCCCGCGGGGATCAGCGTGCCCATGTTGACCTGGCGCATCTGCTGGATGATGCGGTCGGCGGAGGCAATGTTCGGCCGGCGGTAGAGGATCGCGGCGTCGAGGCCGTGCGCGGGGGCCGCGAGCGCAGGCAATTCCCAATTGGCCAGATGCGCGGCGAAGATCAGGGCCGGCTTGCCGTCGTCCCTGATGCGGTCGTACAGCTCGATGGTCCGCGGCGACAGCTCGATTCGGCTGCGCTCCGGATGCGCGCGATCGTAATCCCAGACATGATCGATATGGGCGAACTCGGCGCCGACGCGGCCGAGATTGTCCCACACGCCCATCAGGATCTCTTCGATCTCGTCCGGCGACTTCTCGGGAAAGGCCGCGGTGAGATTGGCGCGGCCGATGCGATGCTCGCGCAGCCGCGGGCCGATGGCCTTGGTGACGCGCGCGAAAAAGTCCGATGTCTTGATCGGATCGAAATAGCGCGTGGTGCGCAGCATGCCGACGGTGGCGGCGCCGATCAGGCCTCCGCCGATCGACTTGGCTGCGTTCCGCGCGCGAATCTTCGTGCTGATGGGAATCAGCGCCATGCTGCGTCCGGTCAGGCCGGTTCGCGGGTCAGGATCAGCGAGGCGTTCTGGCCGCCGAAGCCGAACGAGTTCGACATCACCGCGGTGACGCGGGCGTCGCGCGCCTTGTTGCCGACCACGTTGAACAGGATCGTGGGATCCGGCGTCTCGTAGTTGATGGTCGGCGGGATGCGCTGATGCTCGAGGGTGAGCAGCGAGAAGATCGCCTCGACCGCGCCGGCGGCCGAGATGGTGTGGCCGACCATCGACTTGTTCGAGGTGACCGGAATCTTCTGCGCGAGATCGCCGAACACGGCCGAGGTCGTGTTGAACTCCATCTTGTCGTTCTCGGGCGTCGCCGTGCCGTGCGCGTTGATGTGGTCGATCTGATCGGGGGTCATGCCGGCATCGGCCAGCGTCTTGTTCATGCAGCCGATGATCGGCTTGCCGTCGGGCGAGGAGCGGGTGCGATGGAACGAGTCCGTGAGCTCGCCGCAGCCGGCAATCACACCGAGGATTTTTGCGCCGCGCGCGGTCGCGGCTTCATAGCTTTCCAGCACCAGGGCACCGGCGCCTTCGGCCATGACGAAGCCGTCGCGGTTCTTGGAGAAGGGGCGGGAGGCCGCCTGCGGCGGATCGTTCTGGGTCGACAGCGCCGAGAGCAGCGAGAAGCGCACCAGCGCCTCCGGATTGACGGTGCCGTCGGTCGCGACGCACAGCGCCGCATCGGTCTCGCCGCGGCGGATCGCCTCGACGCCGAGCTGGATCGAGGTCGCGCCCGACGCGCAGGCCGTCGACAGCGAGATCGGCGAGCCCTTGGTGCCGAAGGTCTCGGCGAGGTGAGCGGCGACCGAGCCGAACATGAAGCGGTGGTGATAGGCGCTGTACTTGCCGCCGCCGGAGATGCGCAGCAAATCGTCATAGGTGAAGTCGGGCGCGCCGACGGCGCGGCCGAGCTCGCGGCGCTGCGGCCACTCGACTTCAACAGGCGCAACCGCGAGGAAGAGCGGGCCGGGGAAATCGGCCTTGGCGCCGATGCCGGCCTGCTCCAGCGCTTCCTGCGTGACCAGCTCGGCCATGCGTTCGGACAGGCCGGTGGAGGAGAACGGATCGACGCTGACGAAATCGACGGTGCCGGCCATCGTGGTCTTGAGCCCGTCGACCGGAAAGCGCGTGATGGTGCGGATGCCGGATTCGCCGGCAACGAGCTTCGACCAATTGTCGGCCTTGCCGGCACCGAGCGAGGTCATGATGCCCATGCCGGTGACGACGACGACGGGACGCCCGAGTTTGTCGCGTGGTGCAGTCATGTCGATCGTCCCCCGATAGAGCTGGAACATGATCCGGAAAACCGTGACGCGGTTTCCCGGTAAGATCATGCTCGAAACAACAACCGGCTAAAGCGCGGCGCGCTTTAGCTTACAGCCTCGACCAGCGCCATGCCTTCGCCGCGCCAGTGTCCGGCTCCCACCACGACAATCTGGGTGGGCGCCGACTGCATTTCAATCTCGGTCCCGGTCGAATCGTTCGGCGGGAACAGCGCGCCGCGCGAGATCGAGAGCGCGGCGAGCGCAATGCCGAGCGGAAATTGCGTTTCCATGGTGTGGCCGAACATCGTGCCGGTCGCGCGCACCGGGAAGTCGGCGTGCTTCTTCAGGAAGTCGCGTTCCTCGGACGTGGCGGGCTCTGCGCCTGTCGCGCCCGAGATGATCGCACCCTTGCCGGCGCGCTTGGGCAGCTTGTCCCAGAGCTTCTCCAGCGTCGCTTCCATGTCGCCGGACTGCTTGCGCCGGGCGAGATCGGTCACCACGCTCGACAGCTTGGCGTACGGTTTCGCGCCGCGCGCTTCCGCATGCGCCCTGGATTCCAGCACGAGGAAGGCACCGGCCGAGCCGAGCGCGAAGCCGGCGTGATCCTTGCGCGCCCAGACGGGGGCGAACTTGTCCTTCAGGTTGAAGTCGCCGAATTCGTAGAGGACCATGAGGTCCTTGCGCTCGCCATTATGCGAGCCGCCGACCAGCGCAATATCGCTCTCGCCCGAGGCGATGCGCGACAGCGCGATGCGCGCGGCGTCGGCACCCGCAACCTCTTCGCCCATGAAGGTGCGCGAGGTGCCGCCGAGACCGTTGACGATGGCGATGTTGCCGGCGAGCAGATTGGAGAGCTGGGCCAGAAACAGCGTCGGCCTGAGATCGCTCATCAGCCGCTCGTTGAGGAAGCCCGGCGCGTTGGCGCCCTTGGCCTCGGCGGTGAGCACGCCGGTGTCGACGTTGAGATCGCGCTCGCCGCCACCGGCGGCCACGACCATGTCGATTTTCGAGAGGATATCCTTGTTGCCCTTGATGCCCGCCGAGTCGAGCGCGAGGCCCGCGGCATAGACGCCGATGCGCTGCCAGGCTTCCATCTGGCGCTGATCGCCCTTCTTCGGGATCTGGCTGTCGAAGGTGACAGGCAGCAGCGGATGCACGATGAAAGGTGCGAAGCCCTTCTCGTCGACGTTGATGCGCTTCTCCTGGAGCGCGGCCCAGTTGGCATCGAGCCCTTCGCCGAGCGAGGTGGCGAGACCAATACCGGTGATCCAGACTTCCGTCTGGCCCGGCTTCGAAGCTGTGTCATTCATGGCGAGACGGCCTGTTGCGGAAAACCGACGCGCTTGGCGACAGCGTCCATGTATCCGCGCATATCCGGATTGGGGAAGGGAATCAGCGTGAAGGTGAGCGTCGAATTCGCGCGCAGCTTGCCTCCAACCCGGATCTTGGCCTCGGTCATCGCATAGCCCGAGCCCTCGTGGACGAGGCTCGCCTGGAGGGTCATGAGGTCGCCCGGATACACCGAGCCGCGCACCTTGGCTTCCTTCACGGCGGCGAGGATCGGCATGCGCTCGAACTTCAGGAGGCCAAGCAGCAGAAAGCCCGAGGCCTGCGCCATCGATTCGATCAGCAGCACGCCGGGCATCAGGGGAAAGCCCGGGAAGTGCCCTTCGAAGACGGTGCTCTCCCGGGGGACCTGGGCCTCGACGACGATCGTCTTCTCGTCGACCTTGAGGTCGACGATGCGATCGATCATGTGGAAGTATTCGAGTTGCATGATCGCCCGATTAGGCGCTTGCGCCCTTGGCGGCAACCAGCTCGTCGATGCGCGCACACAGGTTCTTCAGCACGAAATACTGCTCGGTGGTGGCCTTGCCGTCGTTGACTTCCTGGGTCCACTTTTCGAGCGGCAGCTTGATGCCGAACTGCTTGTCGATCGCGAAGGCGATGTCCAGGAAATCGAGGCTGTCGATGCCGAGGTCATCGATGGCATGGCTGTCGGGCGTGATCGTGTCGCGCGGGATGTCGCAGGTTTCAGCGATGATCGTAGCGACCTGATCGAATGTGGAGGACATCACTAAGCCTTTGATATATTGCTGTATTTTTCAGGTATCCCAGAGTGGCACGGTGGGTGGACATCGCGCCCCTGATGACACCCTCTAACCCCCTCTGGACGGGTCGAGAGCCCGTATATCGGAGCGCCGCCTTGAGTTCAATGGAGCCGGACGGGACCGTGGACAGGGATGCCGGCTTGGGCGGTTTCCGCCCACGGGGTGTCCTGCGCCCGGGAGGCGGTCTAAATGTGCGGGGTCGTGATCTTGACGCAATCCCGCCGGCCCATCAGCACGCAATCCTGAGTCCGGCGCAAATCGGCGATGCTGACGGCGAGCCAGATTCCGATGGCGGTGAGGGCGATGGTGAAAGCCAAGGCCGCGATATTGGCAAGCATGCGGTGGCGGAAATCGTCCGGCTCCGCGCGCGGCTGCTCATAACGGGACAGGTCGAGCGGTTCGGGGGCTGCTGCATGCAGCTGCTGTACAATGCCGCCACCCCCGTGGATCACAGGGGAGCGCGTCGTTCGCGGCCTGAACTGGAGCACCTGGTGCTCGCCGTCCGAGGTTATGGGCCGCTGGGATTTCATGGGACGAGGGTCACTCCGAAGCAGCGATTTTTAGATAGCATAAGCGCGACGGGGGGTGCGAGAAAATCTTCTCGCCGCTGCCAGCCACGTGCCACTGCGCTGCAATAACGGCCGGCACAAAAGCGCCTCCAGTCTCGAACCCCATGTTGCCGCCACACGGCCGATGGCATAATCGGGAACTCGGACCACAGACGCCACCAGACGAGAGGTCGTTCGATCATGACCACCAACGCGCGCGAGCCGAGAGTGCACCCGGTGCCGATCCTGTCGCTGCGGCCGACGCAGATGACGGTCGGCATGCGCGAGGTCAAGGAGAAGCGCAAGCGCTGGCGCGAACACGGCAAGAAGAAGCAGGCCGATCTGCTCGGCACCCATATGATCCCCGTCGTCGCCGGACCTGACGGGCGCTATTACGTCATCGACCACCACCATCTCGGCCGCGCGCTCCACGACGAGGGCATCAAGCAGGTGCTGGTCACCGTCGTCGGTGATCTCCGCATGGTCGAGCGCGAGGCGTTCTGGGGCGTGATGGACAACAAGCGCTGGGTCTATCCCTACGACAGCAAGGGCCAGCGTCGCCCGTTCCGCGATCTGCCGAAATCGGTCGTCGATCTCAAGGACGATCCCTACCGCAGCCTTGCCGGCGAGCTGCGCCGCATGGGCGGCTTCGCCAAGGACACCACGCCGTTCTCCGAATTCTTGTGGGCCGATTTCCTGCGACGCAAGCTGACGCGCAAGGCTGTCGACGCCAATTTCGACAAGGCGCTCGAGAAAGCGCTCGCCGCGGCCAAGAGCAAGGACGCGGTCTATCTGCCCGGCTGGTGCGGCCCGGCGTCGGACGACTGAGGCGTCCCGCGGAAAACATCTTCGCTCCGAAAGAAGCTCCTGTCGGCGACACGGTCCCGGTCGAAATCCTGCGCGCGGTGACGGCGCGGGCGCTGCTGTCTCACAGTTCCGGGTTTCCGAACTGGGCTTCCAAGGGACCCCTGACGCCGAATTTTGCCCCGGCTGCGCGCTGGCAATATTCAGGCGCGGGACAATTGCTGCTCCAGCGCATGCGCGAAATCGTAACCGACCGGCGTGCAGCCCGATAAGCTCGATCCGATCACAGCGGCTTGAAGGAAATCATTTTCCGCGCCGACGAAACCGTCCTGAAACGGAGCCGCCCATCTAATTGCGGCAGTCGAGCTCACACAGGAGGCTCACATGCGGCGTCTGCTTTTCAGTATCGCCTTGCTCGCAGTTGCTTCAGCGGGAATCTCGGCCTCGTTTGCCGCGGTCCAGCAGGCCAGGACACTGACGTTTGCCGAGCGCTTGCACCGGCACTTCCGCTGATGGTCAATCACTAGCGGCATACGCGCGATCATTTCGGATCTGGTAAGCCGGGCGGGGACAGCAACCGCTCCATCTCCGCGGCGGCCTCGCCATCGCGCACCTTCTGCAGCAGCGTACGGCGCTCCGTGCCGGCGGGAAGATTCTTGGCCGCGGCGCGGGCATCCTGCGTGAATTTGGTCAGGCGTTCCTGGAGGGTCAGGGCCGGTCGCGTACGGTTGCGCTTGTTGGTCATGATTTGCCCTTTCGAGCCCCGACGACACCATGTGCGGCCAAGCCGCGTCCTTAACTTTTGTTGGAACCGGGCAGCGCGATCGCGGGTTTTTCTTCCGCGGCGCTGCTGCGCCGTGAGTTCCATCTCCGCGACCGGAGGCAGACAAAGTGCCCAGCGACGCGATCCGCGCCGCGCTCATCGAGCGACTGCGCATTTCGTCCGCCATCGCGGACAAGGACATCAGGGAAATCGAAGCCCTGCCGATCTCGGTGCGTGAGTTCCCCGCAGAGACGGCGGTGGTGCGCGATGGCGAGCGTGCGACAAACTGCTGCCTGATCACCGACGGATTTTGCGCGCGCTCCAAGACGATCGCGAACGGCAAGCGGCAGATCCTTTCGCTGCACATCCCCGGCGAGATCCCCGATTTGATGAGCCTGTTCCTGCACGTCATGGATCATGACCTCGCCACGCTGACGCCCGCCACGCTTGGCTTCATCAAGCATGACGATTTGCAGAAGCTGCATCGCCGCAGCCCTGATCTCGCCGAGATGTTTTGGCGCGATACGCTGATCGATGCCGCCATGTTCCGCGAATGGATCGTCAATGTCGGTCAGCGTCCCGCGCCGGCGCGCCTCGCACACGTCATGATCGAGCTGCGCGAACGCCTCAGGCTCATCGGCCGCGTGGACGGCGACAGCTTCGAGATGCCGTTGACGCAGGAGCAGGTCGGCGAAGCCCTGGGGATCACCTCGGTGCACGCCAACAGGGTGATCAAGCAGGTGCGGCAGGACGGTATCGTCGAGTTCAATCGCGGCCGCGTCACCGTGCTCGACGAGCGGAAATTCCAGGAACTAGCGGATTTCGACGTTCGTTACCTGCATCAGTCGCCAACCCTTTGAGGCACCCGATGCCGCGCTTCCATTTCGACATCCACGAGGACAGCCGCCTGATCGCGGACGAAGATGGGCAGAATCTGGCGGATGTAGGCGTCGCCCGCAAGGAAGCGATGCTCACCGGCGCGTCCATCGCGCGCGAGGCGTTTCTCACCGGCAGCGCAGATCATGTCGTCGTGGACGTGCGCGAGGACGAGCATGCGCCGTGCCTGAAGATCTCGATCACGCTCGAGGTCGAAGAGCTGGCCGACGGGTAGCCAGGGCGACGCTGTGCGCGATCGGGGACAACAACCGAAAAATAGGAACGTCGATACGAGGACGACGTCATTCCCGTGCGATCGGCCTTCCGCCCGACTGGTCGGTTGCACCTTCAGCGGCGGTCCCGGCACGTACGCGTAAGAGCCGGGATCGTCCGCTCTTGGCACGATCCGGCTACCGTTTCGACTTGGTTGCGATCGCACGAATGCGCCGGCGACAGGAACGAAATTAACATGGATTACTTTACCCGTCGGGGAGCCCCGTCGAGTATTGGTCATGCCGCGATTCTTCTTCAATGTCCGGAACGGCGATCGGTTGAACGATCGCGACGATGTTGGTCAGGAGCTTCCGGATCGGCGCGCCGCATGGGAGATGGCGACCCGGTACGCCGGCGACAGCCTGCGCGACCTCGATGGTGATCTGCAACCGGATGATGACTGGCAGCTTGACGTGCAGACGGAAGACGGCGCATGCGTCTTCCAGATCTTGGTCCGTGCGCGCCACGGGTGACCCCTGCCGGGTGCCCATCGCGCGAGCTAACGGGAACCCGGTTTTTGCCCCGACGCGACAAGGAGTAGAGGAATGAGCACACGAGACGACATTCACGCCACGCGGCGAACAGAACCGAATGGGGTCGAGCCGGCATTTTCCGAAGACGATCTGCAGCGTGAGCAGCTCGGACCGCGCGGTGTTCCCGGGCAGCCCGATAACGCCACGATGACCCCGCAGCGCGCCAAGAAAACGCCCGCGGAAGGCCATTTCGACGGACATACGTCCTGAACGCTGACGTGCATGCCGGGCGGTCGGTCACCTGAGAGGGCCGCTACGTCTGCCGATGGTCCTGGTGTGGCTCGCTCTTGCCGCCGAGCATTCGGTGCACTTGATGCTCGATGCGGCGGCCGACCGTGAGCACCGTAAAGGCGAGCCCCAGCGCGACTGCAACGATCTTCCATTGCCCGGCGCCGCAGACGATGCCGAGGCAGGCGGCCAGGAAGGTGCAGGCGGCACTGGTCAGGCCGCGGACGCGAAATCGGTCGCTCTCGTGGACGATCACGCCGGCGCCGAGAAAGCCGATGCCGGTAAGAATGCCCTGGATGACCCGGCTGGTGGCATCGACGGCCTTGCCGGGCTCGGCCAGTTGCAGCGCCAGCAGCACCACGGTCGCGGTGGACAGCCCGACGATGCCGAGCGTCTTCAGCCCGATCGGATTGCCGTGCAGATCGCGGTTGAGACCGATCGCGCTGCCGGCCAGTGTTGCGACGCCGAGGCGCAGCAGGATTTCGCTCCAGTCGAGCTCCGTCATGTTTTCGGCAGGCGCCCCATCAGATAGAATTCGTCGTTCGGCCGCATGCTGGTGAAATTCGCCAGTCGATTCGACAGGGCGAAGAAGGCGGAGATCGCGGCGATGTCCCAGACATCGTCGTCGCTGAAGCCGTGCAGGGCGAGGGCTGCGAAATCCTCCTCCGAGCTCCGCTGCGCGTCCGTCGAGATCTTCATCGCGAAATCGAGCATCGCCTTCTGCCGCGGCGTGATGTCGGCCTTGCGATAGTTGGTCGCGATCTGATCGGCAATCACAGGATTCCTGGCGCGGATGCGCAGGATCGCGCCATGGGCGATCACGCAATACTGGCACTGGTTGGCCGCCGACGTCGCCACCACGATCATCTCGCGTTCGGCCTTGGTGAGTCCGCTGTCCTTCTCCATCAGTGCGTCGTGATAGGCGAAGAAGGCGCGGAATTCGTCGGGCCGGTAGGCCAGCGTCAGGAATACGTTCGGCACGAAGCCGCTCTTTTCCTGCACGGTGAGCAGGCGCGTGCGGATGTCGTCAGGCAGGCTGTCGATGGCGGGTGCGGGGAAGCGTTGCACGGGCTTTGTCATGGCCATGGATTCCGGCTTTTGGGCCGGCAACCATAGTCGATGCGGAGGCCGTGCTCAACTTGCCCGTTACCGCAGCGGCTTCTTCAGCAGCGAGAAGCGATCGGGATCGAGCCCCAGCGAGGGCTGCAGCATCGGCGTTTCAGCAGGCGCGAGCGACCTGGCGGGCGGCGCGGCGAACACCGGGTCGTTCGGCACGTCGCGCTGCGAGGTGGCACCGCGCCAGCGCTCGAGGACGGCGCCGACGAAATGCATGTCGTGGCCGGCGCTGACCGATGGAACGCTCGAGATGGTGGCTTCGCCGCGCGGCAATTGATGGGGGGGCACTTCCTTGAACCGCAGGCGTGTCGGCAGGGCGACGCCTTCGCCGAACGCCAGCACCTCGCGGGTGCCGAGCGAGGGCACGAAGGACAAGAGGTTCGCGGCCGCGTCCGACACCGCGGCGCGCAGCAGCGCCTGGTCGCGGTCGTTGGCAAGACGCATCGTGAACAGCGTGTTGCACTGGGAGATGATGGTCGCGTCGAGCTCTGCGGGCCGCTGCGTGATCAGGCCGAGATAGACGCCGTATTTGCGGCCTTCCTTGGCGATGCGCGACACCGCCTTGCGGGTCGGTCCGAAACCGATGTTGCGGTCGGCGGAGGCGTAACGGTGCGCCTCTTCGCAAACGAACAACATCGGCGAAACGCCGTCGCTCCACAGGCCGAAGTCGAAGGCCATGCGGCACAGCACCGACACGACGGAATCGATGACCTCTGCGGGAAAGCCGGCGAGCTGCATCACCGTCATCGGCTTGCCGTTGGCGGGCAGGCGGAACAGATGGCTGATCACCTCGGCCATGGTGTCGCCGCCGACATTGGCGTTGTCGAACATGAAGGCATAACGCGGATCATTGCGGACCGCCTCGATGCGCGAGATCAGCTTGTGATAGACGATGCGCGAGGAGCGGTTTTCCAGCTTGCCCATGCGCTCGTCGATCAGCGAGATCAAATCGACCAGGCGATACGGCACCGGCGTGTCGACGGTGAAGCCGATCTGCTTGGGGTCGATTCGCTTCAGGCCGAGGCGGTCGGCGCTCTGATACTGCGTGTAAATGCCCTTGGCGATCGGGATCACTTCGGCGAGGACGTCGAGCTCCTCGGGCACGCCGGCACGGCCGCCGAACAGTACGTCGACGATTTCCTCGAAGTTGAACAGCCAGAACGGCAGCTTCAGGTTCCGCGGGTTGAGCACCAGCGCGCGGTCGCCGAAGCAGCGGCCATATTCGTTGTGCACGTCGAGCAGGAAGATGCGCAGGTTCGGGCGCGCCTTCAAGATCTCGTTGAGCAGCAGCGACACGCCCGTGGACTTGCCGACGCCGGTCGATCCCAGGACCGCGAAATGCTTGGAGAGCATCTCCTCAATGTCGACATAGGCGACGACGGAACGGTCCTGCTGGAGGAAACCGACATTGATCTGATCCGAACCGGTCGGCGCGTAGATCGTGCGCAGCTCCTGGCTGGTGATCAGGTCCACGGCATCGCCGATGGTCGGATAATTGGTGACACCGCGCTGGAATTTCGGCTTGTCGGTGGCGTTGAGAATTTCGCCGAGCAGGTCGACCGAGGCGATGGCGATGTAGTCGGGACTCGACAAATTCTCGCAGGACACCTCGGTGATCATGGCGACGATGACCGAGCTGGCGCAGCGGATGCTGACGAAGCGGCCGACTGTGGCCCGAACTTCCGAGACCGGCATCCGGCTTTCCGCCAGAAGCCCGACCCGAGCGAGCGATCCGCGTACCGAAATGACGCGTCCAAAGGATGTCACGATGGATGAACCCGAAAAGTCAGACTGTTTGTCCGACTATGCCGGGACGTCGCTGCACAAACGGTTAAACGACGGGCGCGGGCGCTTTGTTAAATCCGCTACAATTCGGTCGATAGATTTGTTCGCAATGCATTTGGGAGGGGAATCGGCCGGAAAATGTCGCTTTGCCCGGCTTCTTGACCTTAAATCGAATTAAGGAAAATTTTACCATTCGCTCAGTCCGCTCGGTGTCGGGCGATGGCTGTTCATTCGGGCATGGGCGAAGGCTGTAAGGGCCGCGTTGATTTGTTGACGGGACCGAATCATTTGTACATTGGTACAAATGAACCTGCGGCCGGAGTGCCGCTGGGGCGCATCCATGAATATTGCGCCCGCGTCCGATTGCGCGATTCCCTGAACCGGATCGCCACGCCTTTGGAGGCCAACATGCAGCCCGAACCGATCCTCGATCTCGCCCATCTCGGCCACATGGAACTGCTGACGCCGAAGCCCGACGAGAGCCTGAAATTCTTTGTCGACGTCATGGGCATGACCATCAGCGGACAGAAGGGCGAGTCGGTCTATCTGCGCGGCTGGGACGATTATGAGCGCTACTCGCTGAAGCTCACGGCCTCGAAGACGTCAGGCATGGAGCACATGGCGCTGCGCGCGCGCAGCCAGCAGGCGCTCGAGCGCCGCGTCGCCGCGTTGAAGGGCTCTGGCTTCGACATCGGCTGGATCGACGGCGATATGGGGCAGGGGCCGACGTTTCGATGTCGCGACCCCGATGGCCACATCGTCGAGCTCTATTACGAGACCGAATGGTATCAGGCGCCGCCGGAACTGAAGCCGGCGCTGAAGAACCAGGCGCAGCGCTTTCCGGCGCGCGGCGTCAATGTCCGCCGGCTCGACCACCTCAACTGCCTCGCCGTCGACATCAAGGCCAACCGCGAGTTCTTCGAGAACTATCTCGGCTGCCGCCTCACCGAGCAGATCGTGCTCAATGACGGAAGGGAAGCGGCGATGTGGCTGACCATGTCGAACAAGAGCTACGATTTCGCCTATTCGCTCGACCATTCCGGCACGCCGGGCCGCTTCCACCACGTCACCTACGCGCTCGACAGCCGCGAGGAGATTCTTCGCGCGGCTGACATCTTCCTGGAGAACGGGGTGCACATCGAGACCGGTCCGCACAAGCATGCGATCCAGCAGACCTTCTTCCTCTACGTCTACGAGCCCGGCGGCAACCGCGTCGAAGTCGCCAATGCCGGTGCACGTCTCATCCTCGCGCCCGACTGGAAGCCGATCGTGTGGACGGAAGAGGAGCGCAAGAAAGGCCAGGCCTGGGGGTTGAAGACCATCGAGTCGTTCCACACCCATGGCACGCCGCCCGTGGAAGTGAAGAAGCACGCTTAGTGGGTTGAGCGCACCCGCGCGATCGTCTCGCGGACGCCGCTCCACGCCGGCTTGTCGGGCGCGAATTGCCGGCGCAGGAAGGTGACGAGCTCCTCGACCTGCGCGTCGCTCATGCTGGCCCTGAATGCCGGCATGTAGCCGAGGTCGCTCGATGCGGGCTCGGTGATGCCGTGCAAGATCACCTGCACGAGATTGTCCGAGGTCGCGCTGTGCAGATTGCTGTTGAGCGCGAGCGAGGGACGGCTGCCGAACAGCGGCAGGCCGCCGACCTCGTGGCAGACGGCGCAGGCGCCCTGATAGATGCGCGCGCCGCTGGACGAGGCAGCGGTGACTTGCGTTGCGCTTTCGAGCTTCGTGGCCAGTGCGGGCGCGTCGACCGCACCGTCGTTGAACGAGCCGAGATAGACCGCCATCGCGCGGATGTCCTGGTCGGGCAGGGCCTTGAGATCCCTCACGATCGGCGCCATCGGGCCGGCCGCGACGCCATGATAGCGTGAATGGCCGGTGCGCAAATAGGCGAACAGCTCATCCTCGCTCCAGGGGATCGGCGCGTGCGAGAGCGAGGTCAGGGGCGGCGCCTCCCAGCCTTCGGCAAAGCCGCCGGCGAGATAGGCGCCGCGCTGCTCGGCGCCGAGCGCATTGCGTGGCGAATGGCAGCCGCTGCAATGACCGAGGCTCTCGACCAGATAAGCGCCGCGATTCCAGGCTTGCGATTTGGCGGGATCGGGCTTGAACTCCCTGGCCCGGTGGAACAGGGCGTTCCAGCCGGCAAGCAACGGCCGGAAATTGAACGGGAAGGCCAGCGCATTCGCGGGCGCCGTCGTGCGTACTGCAGGCTGTGCCATCAGGTAGGCGTAGAGCGCCTGCATGTCGGCATCGCTGGTCTTCGAGAAGTGCGTGTAGGGGAAGGCGGGATAGAGCCGCCGGCCGTCGCGATGCAGCCCGTCGCGCATCGCGCGCTCAAAGGCGGGATAGGACCAGGCACCGATGCCGGTCTGGACGTCGGGCGTGATGTTGGTCGAGTAGATCGTGCCGAACGGCGTCTCCAACGCGCGGCCGCCTGCGTTGGGCAGGCCACTCGGGCTGGTGTGGCACACCGCGCAATTGCCGAGGGCCGCGAGCTGCTCGCCGCGCGCGATGGTCGCCGCCGAATAGACCGATGCATCGGGCCGCGCGATCGGCGCGATGGCGCGTCCCGGCAGCATCGCCGCGCCGATGCCGATTGCGGCGGTGCAGACGGCCGCAATCGTTGCAAGGATGCCGGCGCGTTTGGCGAACGGATTCTCCCAGATGCGCGATGGAGACGACGTTGCAGGCGCGGGCAGGACCTGCGGCACGGGCGATGCCTCACCGTGCAATCCCTCGAGAATGCGCTCCGGCGTGAACGGCGGCTCGCGGAAGCGCACGCCGGTGGCATCGAAGATCGCGTTGGCGATCGCAGCCGCGCTCGGGACCGAGGCGGACTCGCCGACGCCGAGGGGTGGCTGGTCCTGGCGCGGCAGCATCAAGACGTCGATCTTGGGCAGGTCAGGGAACGGGATGACCGGATAGGCGCCCCATTCCCGCGCTGTTACCGAGCCACGTTCGAACGAGACTTCCTCCATCAACGCGCGGCTGGTGGACTGGATGACGTTGCCCTGGATCTGGTGTCGCACGCCGTCCGGATTGATCATCAATCCGGAGTCCTGTCCTGCGACGACGCGCGTGACGCTGACATCGCCGGTGGTCTTGTTCACGGCGACGTCAGCGACCCAGGCCGACCATGCCGCGCCGTAGCCTGGAAACTTGCTGTGGACGTAGAGCGCGTAGGCGAAGCCGCGCCCGTGCACGACCTCGCCGTCCTTCTCCGCGCGCACCGGCCGCGGCGTCCAGCCCGCGCGTTCGGCCACCGCATTGACGAGATCGACGGCGCGCTGGTCTTTCAGATAGCGCAGGCGGTATTCGATCGGATCGACGCCGGCCTCGGTCGCTGCCTCGTCGATATAGGATTCATGCGCAAAGGTGTTCGGCAACGCCGAGACGCCGCGAAACCAGGAGGCGCGCACGATCGGTGCCATGTCGTGGGCGACGACGCGCATGTGGTCATAGTCGTAAGGCGGGATCGCGGTACGGTCGCCCATCTGGAGCACCGCGGGCTCGGGCGAGATGCGCCCCGTGAGCAGCAGCGCCAGCGTCGGCGCCGCGTTCGAGGGATAGCGCGTGGCGAGATCGTAACCGGCGATGCCGCCGTTGCGGTCGAGGCCGCCATTGACGTCGATCAGCTGCGCGGCGCCTTTGGGCTCCCAGGCGTGCTCCTGCTCGCGCGTCAACTGCACGCGAACGGGACGGCCGACGGCGCGCGAGAGCAGCAGGGCATCTGCCGTGACGTCATCGGCGCAGTTGCGGCCGTAGCAGCCGGCGGCTTCCAATCTAATGACCTCGACCTCGCTCTCGGGACGCTCTACGAGAAGAGCGAGATCGCTGCGCAGCACGTGCGGATTCTGCGTGCCCGACCAGACGCGGATATTGCCGTCGCTGTAGTCGGCGACCGCGCAGGACGGGCCGATCGATGCGTGCATCTGATATGGCCAGACATAGGTGCGCTGCATCGGTTTGGCGGAGCCTGCAATCGCCGCGTCGACGTCGCCCTTCTCGATCAGCGTGCGCGGTGTCGACGGATGGGCGCGGAGCGCGGCCTCGACGTCAGAGAGATCCGTCAGCGTGGGCGTGGGCTTCCAGCTGACCGCGAGTTGTTGCGCGGCGCGAATTGCATTCTCCTCGCGCTCGGCCACCACGCCGACGAAATCGCCGATGTGGACGACGGCCACGAGGCCTGGAACGTCGCCCACCGACGACTCATCGACCGCGATCAGGCTGGTGCCGACGAACGGGCCGGCATCGACGCCGGAATAGGGCGGCCGAACAACACGGCCGTGCAGCATGCCCGGGACGCGGATGTCGTGCACGAAGGTCAGCTCACCCGTTGCTTTGGCAGGTAGATCGACCCGCGGCACCGACTGGCCGACGATGGCGTAGTCGCCGACGGACTTGACGGTGATGTCGTCAGCGAGTTCGAGCCGGATGGTCTCGCCGCCGATCAGCTCGCCATAGCTGACGCTGCGATTGTGACCGCGCACGAGGCCGTCCTCGATCTTCAGCTCTTCGGCCGGCAGCTCCAGCCGCTCCGCCGCCCGCGCGATCAAGAACTGGCGCGCCTGCGCTGCGGCCTTGCGCAGGGGCACCGCGGTGATCTGGATGGTTTCGCTGGCAATCGTCGCGCCCTGGTTCGGCACGACTGCGGTGTCGCCGAGCACGACGACGACGCGGGCAAAGGAGACATCAAGCTCCTCGGCGACGATCTGGCCGAGTGAGGTGCGGATGCCGGTGCCGAGATCGACATGGCCGTTATAGGCATTCACCGAGCCGTCCGCGGTGATGCGGATAAAGGTCTCTGACGTGACCTCGTCCACGGTGCGGACGACGACGAGCGAGCCGCGCTCTTCTCCGTTCGAATGCGGGGAGGCCATCAATCACCGGCCTCGGCGAGTTGGCCGGACGCGCGCATCACGGCGCGCAGGATTTCAACATGGGTGCCGCAGCGGCAGAGATTGTAGCGCAGCGCGGCGAGCGCCTCGTGTTCTGACGGCTGCGGGTTGATCGCGAGCAGCGCCTTGGTGGTCATGATCATGCCGTTGAGGCAGTAGCCGCACTGGGCGGCCTGCTCGTCGATGAAGGCTTGTTGCACGGAGTCAGGCTTGTCGCGCGTGCCGAGCCCCTCGAGCGTCAGGATGTCGCGCCCGGCGCAGCCGCCCACGGGAATCACGCAGGAGCGTGCGGCCATGCCGTCGATCAGGACAGTGCAGGTGCCGCATTCACCGAGGCCGCAACCATATTTCGGGCCGTTGAGTCCGAGATCGTTGCGCAGCACATAAAGCAGCGGCGTCTGGCGCTCTGCCGTGACGTCGTTGATCCTGCCGTTCACGGTGAGGCGGATCGGTGTCTGCGTCATCCTCGTTCCCACGCCTTGCGATCGAAAATTTCTACGTCGCGACGATACCGTTTGTACACAAACGTGCAAGCGCCCATGCCGCAGTGCAGCGCAACTGCCCGCTTTGTGGACAAGGGGGGAGGCAAATGAGGTTTTATTCGGCACGCGCGTCATTTCGCGCGCCGCGCCGCTTGACAGCTATCGGGACCGCGCGCAACATCGTTCGTATACGAATGATAACCGCGGTGGCCTCCGGCTTTGACATGGTGATGGAAACAACGAGCGCTGCCACCGACAAGATCCGCTGCGATGCCTGTCCGGTGATGTGCTACATCAAGCCCGGCGCGGCGGGCGCCTGCGATCGCTACGCCAATCACGAGGGCAAGCTCGTGCGCGTCGATCCGCACGTGATCCTCGAGCGCACCGTCGAGCATGGCGGCAAGCTCGTTCCGTTCAGCCGCACCGAAGACTGGGACGGCAAGCTTGTCCACGAGCCCTCGACCTTCGTGACCGCGATCGGGGCGGGAACGACTTATCCCGACTACAAGCCGGCGCCGTTCATCGTCTCCTCCGAGGTTGATGGTGTCGACATGGTGACCGTCGTCACCGAGGGCATCTTCTCCTATTGCGGCATCAAGGTGAAGATCGACACCGACCGCTATCTCGGTCCTGAGACCGCGACCGTGCGCGCGCAAGGCGAGGCGGTCGGTCACGTCACGACCAGCGAATACGGCTCGCAGATGTTGTCGCTGGGCGGCGTGCATCATCTCACCGGCGGCTCCAAGAAGGAGGGCCGCGTCACCTGCGACACGCTGATGGACCTGGCCAATTGCAAGGCGGTGGAACTGACCATCGACGGTGGCGCCAGCGTGGTGGTGCAGGCCGGGCAGCCGCCGATCGTCAACGGCGTGAAAGAAGAGCGCATGCGCGTCGGCTGTGGCTCGGCGACGATCGGCATGTTCGCCAAGCAATGGCATGGCAAGGTGGATGAAGTCGTCGTGGTCGACGACCACATCACCGGCGTGCTCTCCGAGCATCAGGCCGGCAAGCTGCTCGATATCGCCGACACCGGAATCAAGATGAAGGGCCGGCGTTCGACGCCCGGCCGCTATTTCCAGGTCGCCGATCCCGGTACGGGCTGGGGCGGCACCAACATCTCCGATCCCTTGGCGATCCTCGGTCCGTTCGACGCCAAGGAGGCCAGGCCGGGCCTCTCGATGCTGATGGTGTCCACCACCGGCGAGCATTCGTCTTACTACGTGCTCGACGATGCCTTGAAGCCGGTCGAGACCGAGATGCCCGCCGACCTGAAGTTCTCGGTCGAGCGCATCCAGGAGAATTGCGAGCCTGCGCTGTGCACGGTGCTGTTCATGGCCGGGGCCGGCGGTTCCTTGCGCGCGGGCGTCACCGACAATCCGGTGCGGCTGACGCGCTCGGTGAAGGACGCGCTGACGCGCGTCACCAGCGGCGGCGCGGCGGTGTACGTTTGGCCCGGCGGCGGCATCACCTACATGGTGGATGTGACGCAGATGCCTTCAGGCGCGTTCGGCTACGTGCCGACCCCGGCGCTGGTCGCGCCGATCGAGTTCACGATGAAATTGTCCGACTATGCCGCGCTCGGCGGCCACATGGATCACGTCAAGCCGCTGTCCGAGGTCAGGAGCGGCGACGATGTCCGTCAGCTCTCCTGGCACAACCCGATCCCGGGACCGCGGCCATGACGAGGCTGCCGCAAATCGCCTTGCTGTCTGATGGCCGGCGGCTGCATTTGCAGGACGGGCCGATTGATCTGGTCATCGAGGCGAGGGGGCGTGCCGGCGCCGTGCGTGCGGCCTATGAGGCTGCGGCGCAGCGGTTCAACGGTCTGCTCGATGAACTCTGTGCGGAACTGCCTGAGCTGCGCAAGCCCGCCGAGCAGCGCACTTCGCTTAAAGGCGTCGTGGCGCGTCGGATGCACGCCGCAGTCGCGCCTTTTGTCTCGGACGGCTTCATCACGCCGATGGCCGCGGTTGCCGGCAGTGTGGCCGAGGAAATTCTCGGCGCGATGCTGGACGCTGCGTCGCTTGACCAGGCCTATGTCAACAATGGCGGCGATATCGCGCTGCATCTCGGGCGCGGCGAGCATTTTTCCGTTGGACTGATGGATCGCCCCGATCGCGACGGTGTGATGCGCACCATCAGGGTCGACGAGGATGACGCGGTGCGCGGCATCGCGACCAGCGGCCGCCACGGCCGCAGCTTTTCACTCGGCATCGCCGATGCGGTGACGGTGCTGGCGGCGACGGCTTCGCAGGCCGACGCGGCGGCGACTGTGATCGCCAACGCCGTCGATCTGCCCGGGCATCCGGCCATCGTCAGGCAACCCGCAAACGAGCTTCAGCCCGAGAGCGATCTTGGCGCGCGTCTTGTTACCCGCGGCGTCGGCGAGATCGCGCCGAGCGAGATCACCGCAGCGCTGGAATCTGGCGCGGAATGTGCACGTCAATGCTTCGATCGCGGATTGATCGAGGGTGCCGTTCTCAGGCTTTGTGGTGATATGCTTGTCATCGGAACCAAGGATATAAGAGAGCAACGATCGCGCCCGCTGGTGCTGGAGAACGCGGTCGATGCGTGAACAGGGAAGTGCAACATGAGCGCGATCATCCGCAAGATCGTCACCGTCGTCGAAGAGACGCGGATGGAGATGGGCCGCCAGGTGTCGCCGCCGACCCGGCGGGCGGCGGCGATCGCCGTGATCGAAAATCCCTTTGCCGGACAATATGTCGAGGATCTCTCGCCGCTGATCGCGATCGGCGAGGAGCTCGGTGATCTGCTGGCGAAGCGCGCCGTGGCGGCGCTCGGCATCGATGGCGCGAAGGCGCACAGTTACGGCAAGGCCGCGGCCGTCGGCGAGAATGGCGAGCTCGAACATGCCGCCGCAATCCTTCACCCGAAGATGGGTGCGCCGGTGCGCAAGGTGCTGAGCAAGGGCGCGGCGCTGATTCCGTCGTCGAAAAAGCGCAGCGGGCCGGGCACGACGCTGGACATTCCGCTCGGCCACAAGGACGCGGCCTTCGTACGCAGCCATTTCGACGGCATGGAGGTGCAGATCAACGACGCGCCGCGCGCCAACGAGATCATGGTCGCGGTCGCCGTTACCGACAGCGGCCGTCCGCTGCCGCGCGTCGGCGGGCTGACGGTTGCGGAGATCAAGGGCGAAGACGGGTTGAAATAGAAGACGTGACGAGTCCAGAACTGGAGGTTGGGATGCGAGCAAGAAATTATTTTGTCGGCGCGGCCTTTGCGCTTTTGGCTGCCGGCATGGGCCATTCGGCGCTGGCAGAGGACATCAAGATCGGCGAGATCAACAGCTACTCGCTGCTGCCATCCTTCACCGAGCCCTATCGCAAGGGCTGGCAGCTCGCGGCCGAAGAGATCAACGCTGCAGGCGGCATCAACGGCAAGAAGCTCGTCGTCATCTCCAAGGACGACGGCGGCAAGCCGGCCGATGCGCAGACCGCGGCCAATGAACTCGTCTCCAGTGAAGGCGTGGTGATGCTGACGGGCACGTTCTTGTCCAACATCGGCCTCGCCGTCAGCGACTTCGCCAACCAGAAGAAGGTGTTCTTCCTCGCAGCCGAGCCGCTGACGGACGCGGTGACCTGGGCGAAGGGCAACAAGTACACGTTCCGCCTGCGGCCCTCCAACTACATGCAGGCCGCAATGCTGGTCGAAGCCGCCTCCAAGCTGCCGGCGAAGCGCTGGGCGACGATCGCGCCGAACTACGAATACGGCCAGTCCGCGGTCGCCGTGTTCAAGAAGCTGATGTCGGAGAAGCGCCCTGACATCCAGTGGGTCGACGAGCAGTGGCCGCCGCAGGGCAAGATCGATGCGGGTCCGGTGGTGCAGGCGGTGGCGCAGGCCAATCCGGAAGCCATCCTCAACGTTACCTTCGGCCCCGACCTCGTCAAGCTCGTGCGCGAAGGCAATACCCGCGGCCTGTTCAAGGGGCGCGAGGTCGTGTCCTTCCTGACCGGCGAGCCCGAATATCTCGATCCGCTCAAGGACGAGACGCCCGAGGGCTGGATCGTCACCGGCTATCCCTGGTACTCCATCAAGACGCCCGAGCATGAGGCGTTCCTGAAGGCCTATCAGGCCAAGTACAACGATTATCCGCGCCTCGGCTCGATCGTCGGCTACCAGACCATCAAGGCGGCCGCTGCGATCATCGCCAAGGCCGGATCGACCGATACCGACAAGATGATCGCAGCCGCAGAAGGCATTTCGATGCCGTCGCCGTTCGGCGAGATCACCTTCCGCAAGATCGACCACCAATCGACCTTAGGAGCCTTCGTCGGCAAGACCGCGCAGAAGGACGGCAAGGGCGTGATGGTGGACGCGACCTACAAGAAGGGCTCGGACTATCTGCCGAGCGACGCCGAAGTCGAGAAGCTGCGGCCGAAGGATTAAGAGCCATTCGAACGCTGCTGCCGTAGGGTGGGTTAGCCGAAGGCGTAACCCACCGTCTTCGGTGCCACACGCGAAGAGGCGGCGGGTTACGCTTCGCTAACCCGCCCGACAAGGTCCGCGCTCGCCGCGGAATCGCACCAAGACCCAACCCGGACCGCCGATGGCATTTTACGTCGTACAGTTTCTGACCGGTCTCGCCAGCGCAGCGTCGCTGTTCCTGGTGGCGTCGGGCCTGTCGATCATCTTTGGCGTGACGCGGATCGTGAATTTCGCGCATGGCGCCTTCTACATGATCGGCGCCTACATCGCCTTCACGCTGACCGAGCGCTTCTCCGGCGCGTTCGGCTTCTGGGGCGGCGTCGTGCTGGCGGCGCTGGCCGTGGCGCTGATCGGCGTCCTCGTCGAGATGGTGTTGCTGCGGCGGATCTATCACGCGCCCGAACTGTTCCAACTGCTCGGCACCTTCGGTCTCACGCTGATGGTCGAGGATCTCGTGGTGCTGGTCTGGGGGCCCGACGATCTCGTCGGCCGCCGCGCGCCGGGCTTCAAGGGTGCGGTCGATTTCTTCGGCCAGAGCATCCCGAGCTACGACCTGTTCCTGATCGTGCTCGGGCCCGTCGTGCTCGGCATCCTCTGGCTGCTGTTCCAGCGCACGCGCTGGGGCGTGCTGGTGCGCGCGGCGACGCAGGACCGCGACATGGTCGCTGCGCTCGGCGTGAACCAGAAATGGCTGTTCACGTCGGTGTTCGCCGTCGGCGTCTTCCTTGCCGCGCTCGGCGGCGCCCTCCAGATCCCGCGTGATGCCGTGCACCACGCGATGGATCTGCGCATCATCGTCGAAGTGTTCGTCGTCGTCGTGATCGGCGGCCTCGGCAGCATCGTCGGCGCCTTCGTCGCGGCGGTGCTGGTCTCCGAGCTGAACGCCTTCGGCATCCTGATCTTTCCAAAGATTTCCATCATCCTGGTCTTCCTGGTGATGGCGGTGGTGCTGATCGTCCGCCCGTGGGGCCTGTTCGGCAAGCCGGAGGCGGCGGCACGCAAGACGCCGGGGTTGTCGGTCAATCCCTGGCGGCCACTGACATCGAACGAGCGGCTGGCCGCGCTCGCGGCTCTCGTTGTTGCGGCGATGCTGCCGCTGGTCGCCGGCAACTACGCGCTGACCGTCGGCTCGGAGATCGCGATCTTCGTGATCTTCGCCGTCAGCCTGCACTTCCTGATGTCGGTCGGCGGGCTCGCCTCGTTCGGACACGCCGCCTATTTCGGCCTCGGCGCCTACGGCGTCGCCTTCCTGGCCAAGATGGCCGGGCTGCCGATGGTCGTGTGCCTGTTGCTCGGGCCGCTGCTGGGCTGCATGGGAGCCGGCGTATTCGGCTTCTTCGCCGTGCAGCTCTCCGGCGTTTATTTCGCGATGCTGACGCTCGCTTTCGCCCAGATCGTCTGGTCGATCGCCTTCCAGTGGGTGAGCGTGACAGGCGGAGACAACGGAATTCTGGGCGTCTGGCCGGAGAAATGGGCGGCAAGCCCGTCGCATTTCTATTGGCTCGCGCTCGGTGTCGCGGCGCTCGTGACGATCGCGCTAAGGGTCATGGTGTTCTCCCCGTTCGGCTATGCGCTCCGTGCCACGCGTGACTCCGTGCTGCGCAGCGAGGCTGTCGGCATCAACGCCAAGCGCATCCAGTGGACCGCCTTCGTCATCGCGGGCACCACCGCCGGCATCGGCGGCGCGCTGTTCGCGTATCTGAAGGGCAGCGTTTTCCCTGACAATCTCGGCATCTCGCTCTCGGTCGATGCGCTGGTCATGGTGCTGCTCGGCGGCGTCGAGACTGTCTCGGGCGGCGTGATCGGCGCGATCGTCTACAAGGCCTTGAACATCTGGCTCGTCAGCCAGACCGATCTGTCGAAACTCGTGCTCGGCGGCTTCATCGTGCTGATCGTCGTCGTCTTCCCCAAGGGCATCGTCGGCATGCTGGAGATTTTGGCGCAGCGTCGCAGGAAGTCCTCGCCGCCCGGATCATCTTTGCTTGCCAAGCCGATCGAGTCCGCCGAATGAGCGTCGCACCCCCACTTCTCGAGGTCGAAGGTCTGACCAAATCCTACGGCGGCATCCACGCCGTGCGCGGCGTCTCGTTTTCGCTGCGACCAGGCGAAATCCTGGCGCTGATCGGCCCGAACGGCGCGGGCAAGAGCACCTGCTTCGACATGCTCAACGGCCAGAACCGTCCCGATGCCGGTCATGTTCGCCTCCTCGGCGAAGAGACCACCGGCAAGAAGCCGCGCGAAATCTGGCGGCTCGGCGTCGGACGCACCTTCCAGATCACCGCAACCTTCGCCACCATGACGGTGCGCGAGAACGTGCAGGTCGCGCTGATCTCGCATGGCAAGCAGCTGTTCAATCTCTGGGGCTCGGCGCCGCGCTTCGACCGCGGCGAGGCCGTGCGCCTGCTCGAGCTCGTCGGCATGGGCGGCTACGCCGATCGTCCGTGCGGCGAGCTGGCCTATGGCGACCTCAAGCGGCTCGAGCTCGCCGTTGCGCTCGCCAATGAGCCGAGGCTTCTGCTGATGGATGAACCGACCGCAGGCATGGCGCCGCGCGAGCGGGTCGAGCTGATGCGGCTCACGGCGCAGATCGCGAAGGAAAAGTCCATCGGTGTACTCTTCACCGAGCACGACATGGACGTGGTGTTCGAGCATGCCGATCGCATCATCGTGCTCAATCGCGGCACGCTGATCGCCGAGGGCTCGCCGGCCGAGGTGCGCGGCAACCCGCAGGTGCAGGCGATCTATCTCGGCGAGGGGCTGCTTTACGAAGGCGGGCATCGCGAAGGGGCCTCGGCATGAAGCTGACTGTCGAGGGGCTCAACAGCCATTACGGCCCGGCGCATATCCTGTTCGACATCGGCTTCGAGGTCGGCGAGGGCGAGGTGGTGGCGTTGCTCGGCCGCAACGGCGCCGGCAAGTCGACCACTTTCCGCTCGATCGTCGGCCTGGTCGCACAGCGCACCGGCCGCATCATGTTCGAGGGCAAGGACGTTTCGGCGTGCCCCACGCACGAGATCGTGCGTGAGGGTCTCGGCTACGTGCCGGAGGAACGGCGCATCTTCACGGATTTGACCGTGGAGGAGAATCTGGAGGTCGGCCGCCAGCCCAAGCGGGCGAATGCGCCGTACTGGACGCGCGAAAAGCTGTTCACGCTGTTTCCCAATCTCGGCGAGATGAAGGGGCGTCCCGGCGGCCGCATGAGTGGTGGCGAGCAGCAGATGCTGACCATCGCGCGCACGCTGATGGGCAATCCGTCGCTGGTGCTGCTCGACGAGCCCTCGGAGGGCCTGTCGCCGAAGATCGTGGAGCAGATGGTCGATGCCATCCTGACCATGAAGAAGGAGGGCGTCAGCATCGTCGTCTCCGAGCAGAACCTGCACTTCGCGCGGTTGATCTCCGATCGCGCCTACATCATCGAGCGCGGCCGCATCTGTTTTGGCGGGACGATGGCCGAGCTTGACGCGCGTCCGGATATCCGCGACGCGCATCTGTCGTTGTGAGGGGCGGGGCAGGAATGGCAAGAAGCGTCACGGCGAAGAAGAGCCTCAAGCAGGGCAAGCCGCCTTATGTGCTCGACGAGCAGGTCGGCTTCATTCTGCGCCAGGTCTGGCAGCGCCACAGCTCGATCTTCTCGCGCGACATCGGCACCAACCTGACGCCGACGCAGTGGGCCGCGCTGTCGAGGCTCGCCGAAACGGGACCGTGCTCGCAGAACCAGCTAGGGCGTCTCACGGCGATGGACGTCGCCACCATCAAGGGCGTGATCGATCGCCTCACGGCGCGCGGACTGACTGAGACCAGCCAGGATCCCGAGGACGGCCGGCGGCTGCTGGTGAGCCTGACGCGCGCCGGTCAGCAGCTGTCGGAAAAGCTCGCGCCGAATGCGATTGCGATCACGCGGGAGACGCTGGCGCCGCTCGATGCCAAGGAGCGCGAGCTGCTGATGGGGCTGTTGAATAAGCTGAGGTGACGGTCTCGTAGGGTGGGGTAGCCGCAGGCGTAACCCACCATGCTTCAGCGAATGCTGAACGATGTTGGTGGGTTACGCCTTGCGGTCTGCGCTTCGCACAGCCCACAAGGCTAACCCACCCTACGGCACCATTTTCCTGGCTTACTTCCCGACCACCTCCGGCACCCGGCCCGCCGGCGGCGTGTTGCGGCTGCGTTGCGTCCGCACGATGCCGTCGATGATGGTCATGCCGATGCCGGGGAGGTCGCCGAGCTGGACGCTCTCGAGGATGTTCTTGCCGGGCGAGTGCTGCGCCTTGTCCATGATGACGAAATCGGCGGAGCGGCCCACTTCAATGAGGCCGCAATCGAGCTGCCGCATCCGCGCGGTGTTGCCGGTAGCAAGGCAGAACGCGATCTCAGCCGGCAAATCGCCGAGCGAGGACAGCATCGAAACCATGCGCAGGATGCCGAGCGGCTGCACGCCGGAGCCGGCGGGCGCGTCGGTGCCGAGGATGACGCGATGCAGATCGCCCATCTCGCGCGCGGTGCGCAGCGTGAACAGGGCCGAGCGCTCATTGCCGTTATGCACGAGCTCGAGACCCCGCTTGCAGCCCTCGCAGATGCAGCGGATCTGGTCGTCGGGCAGCGCGGTGTGACCGCCATTGATGTGGCCGACCACGTCGGTGTCGGCTTCCAGCACCACGTCTTTGTCGATCAGGCCGGAGCCGGGGATCGAGGGGCCGCCGGTGTGGATCGTGCTCTGGATGCCGTATTTGCGGGCCCAGCCGACCATCCTGCGCGCGGTCGGGCCGTCCTTGACGCCGCCGAGGCCGACTTCGCCGAGCAGCTTGACGCCGGCTGCGGCGAGCTCCTTGAAATCCTCCTCGACCATCTCGCATTCGATCACGGGTGCGCCGGCGTGAACCTTCACGCCGCCGGGCCGCAAATTCCAGAAGGCGCGCTGGGCGAATATGGCCATGGCCTTCAGCCCGACGACGTCGCGCGGGCGGCCGGGCATGTGCACTTCGCCGGCGGAGATCATGGTGGTGACGCCGCCATGCAGATTGCTGTCGATCCAGCCGATCTGGTTCTGGCGCGGCGTCCAGTCGCCGGCGACAGGATGGACGTGGCTGTCGATCAGGCCGGGCGCCACCGTGGTGCCGTTGGCCTCTACGATCGTGGTCGCGCCTTCAGTGTCGAGGTCCTTGAAGCGGCCGATCGCGGTGATCTTGCCGTTCTCGGCGACGATGGTGTCACCATCCAGGATCGGCTTTTCCATCGCGCCGGACAGGATCAGGCCGATATTGCGGATCACGAGCTTCGACGGTCCGGTGGCCTGGGGTGCGTCATGCGCCATGGAAGGGGTCCTTATTCCTAACTGCAACGCTCTCGATCTTGGGCAGCCTTGACCGCGGGATCAAGCAGGATTATTCATTTGTATACGAATGATCGTATACGAACGACGCATAGCTGCCCGCCTCGAAAATCGCAGATGACGCGCCAGGGAAGGTGAGATGAGCAATTTCAATCAGGAAAGCGTTTTGAGCGTCCACCACTGGACCGACACGCTGTTCTCCTTCAAGACCACCCGCAGCCCGACCTTCCGCTTCCGCAACGGCGAGTTCACCATGATCGGGCTCAAGGTCGGCGAGAAGCCGCTGCTGCGGGCCTACAGCGTCGCCAGCGCCAACTACGAGGACACCCTCGAGTTCTTCTCGATCAAGGTGCCGGACGGCCCGCTGACCTCGCGGCTCCAGCACCTGAAGCAGGGCGACGAGATCATCGTCAGCCGCAAGGCCACCGGCACCCTTGTCATCGACAATCTGGAGGACGGGCGCAACCTCTACCTCATCGGTACCGGCACCGGACTCGCGCCGTTCCTCAGCGTGATCAAGGACCCCGAGACCTACGAGCGGTTCGAGAAGGTCGTGCTGCTGCACGGCTGCCGTCATGTGAAGGAACTCGCCTATGGCGAGATGATCACCGAGCATTTGCCCAAGGACGAGATGCTCGGCGAGTACATCCAGAACCAGCTGATCTACTATCCGACCGTCACGCGCGATCCCTTCCGCAACCGCGGCCGCATCACCGACCTGATCACGTCAGGCAAACTGTTCAGCGATATCGGCCTGCCGGCGCTCGAAGCGGCCCACGACCGCGTCATGATCTGCGGCAGCCCGGCGCTGGTGGCCGACACCCGCGTGCTCCTCGGCGAGCGCGGGTTCGTCGAGGGCAATCATGGCGAGCCGGCCCAGTTCGTGGTCGAAAAGGCCTTTGCCGAGCGCTGAGCCTCGAATAGACCGTATTTTCGCCGCGGCGTGGGCGTTGCCCCGCCGATTCGGCCCTTGATAAACTGTGGGAACGAATCAGCGGAGTTCCCACATGGTTGCGGACAGCGACAGCAACATCGCCTGGCACCGGGTTCAGTTGAAGAAAAACCGCGCCGAGTTGAAGGCGCTGGAGACCGCGCGCTTCACGATGGGCGAGATCGCGTCCTCGAAGCGGAACGGCCAGACCCAGAAGGCGATCGCGGAACTGAAACGCAAGATCGCGCAGTCCGAGCGTGTGATCGCCGATCACGACAAGCGCACGCGCCGTCCGCTCGGTACCGATCTGCAAAGTCTGAGCAATGGCAGCTGGAGCCATTGGGATGCCTACACCAGCCAGCGGCAGCGCAAGGCCGGCCCGCGCACGCCAGGGCGCGGTTAGTCCAGTTGCGCGAGGAGGGTTGGTTCCGGCCCTTGCACCTGCGGCATCGCACACCATCTGGTTGAAGCGCCAGCAAGCTGTCCGGTGATCCCATGATACCGCGCCTCGATTTCACCAGCGAGGCCTTCTTTCGCGATCCGCCACAGGCCATTGCGGCCCTGCGGGCGCAAGGGCCCGTGGTCGCCACGCGTTTTCCCCTCGTCGGCGACGTCTGGATCACGACCACTCACGACGCCGCCGCACAGGTGCTCAAGGACAGCGCGGTTTTTACGCTGCGCAAGGAAGATGGCGACGTGGCCGGCCTGCGCTGGTGGATGCCGGGCCTGGTCAGGACCATCGCCAACAACATGCTGACGATGGACGAGCCGGACCATACCCGGCTGCGGAACATCGTCGACGAAGCCTTTCGCCGCCGCGCCATCCTCGCGATGGAGCCGCGCATCCGCGACATCGCGGATGACCTTGCGGCGGAATTGTTCGCGGAAGGAAGCCCGGCCGATCTCGTGGAGCGCTATGCGCGCATCCTGCCGCTGTCTGTGATCTCCGAGCTGCTCGGCCTGCCCACGGCGGATCGCCCGCGCTTCATCGCCTGGGCCAATGCGATGTCCTCGCTGACGAACGTCGTCAGCTTCTTTCGCCTGCTGCTCGCGTTTCGCAAGATGCGGAACTATCTCCGAGAGCAGCTGCAAATCGCGCGCGAGCGAGGCGGCGAAGGCCTCATCGCAGAGTTGGTCCAGGTCGAACGCGAGGGCCGCGAGATCACGCCGGACGAAATGGTCTCGATGGTGTTCCTGCTGCTTGCGGCGGGCTCCGAGACCACCACGCATCTCATCAGTGGCTCGGTGTACGAGCTGCTCAGGAATCCGGGTCTGCGCGACTGGCTGGAACAGGACTGGAGCCGCGCCGGGCTCGCAGTGGAGGAGTTCTTGCGTTTCGTTTCGCCAGTGCAGTTTTCAAAACCGCGTTATGTGCGACAGAACGTCGAGCTCGAAGGCATGCGGCTGAAGAAGGGTGATCGCGTCATGGTGATGCTCGCGGCGGCGAACATGGATCCGGCGGTGCACGAGCAACCGGCACGGCTCGATCTCGAACGCAAGCCAACCGCCACATCTCGTTCGGCACGGGAATTCATTTCTGCCTCGGCCATCAACTGGCGCGGATCGAGGGGGCGTGTGCGCTCCAGGCGCTGTTGACGCGCTGGCCACGGCTCGGTCTCGCTGTCGATCCGTCTCAAATTCATTGGCGCAAGCGGCCGGGCCTCCGCGCGATCGCGAAATTGCCCGTTGTGGCCGATGCCGGTGAGCGGCGTCAGGTCGTCGATTTGCGCGATGCGACCAGATCTCGTTCCCAGCCGAACACGGAGCGGCCGTCGAGATCGGGCGAGGCTGCACGTTCGCCCTCGATGTAGGCCCCGACCGACGGGCCGCTTGCAGTGCGTTCAAGCCGCCGCGCCTGGTCGTCGAGACGTTTGATCGCTTGCATCTCTTCCTCGCGTCCGAGCTTGGCGCTCTGGATGGCGCCCTTCAGCACGCGGATGGTCTCGTCATAGACCTTGATCGGGACGGGGTAGGGATGCCGGTCCTTGCCCCCATGAGCGAGCGAGAAGCGCGCTGGATCGCTGAAACGATAGGGCGCGCCGTGCACGACCTCGGCGACCATCGCCAGGGAGCGCACGGTACGCGCGCCGACGCCGGGCGTCAGCAGCAGTTCGGGGAAGTCGACCGGCCCGCGCTTGGCAGCCGCCGCAAGCGTGCCGTGCAGGCGGCGCGCGAACACGTCCTTGGGCCTGACATCGTGATGTGCCGGCATGATCAGATGCGGCAGCATGGCCTGCGCGGGCTCGGGCGCCGTCCCGGAGAGCCGTTCGAATTCGGTGAGGATGCGATCGGGGCCGAACTCGGTGAGCAGCTCGAGTTGCGCGCTGCGCGAGACGTCGGCGCGATGGTCGGTCAGATTGACGATCTCGCCCTGCTGCGGGCCGTCGATCGCGCTGTGAGGTGCGTCGACAAAACTCTTCAGTGCCTCGGAATGCCAATGATAGCGCCGGGCCTGGCGCTTGTCGCCGTTCATGCCCTGCTGCACGACGGTCCACTTGCCCTGGGCGGTTACGAAGAAGCCGTGCAGATAAAGATCAAAACCGTCCTGCACCGCGGCGCTGTCGACTTTCGCCACGAGCCGCGAGGCGCGCGTGAGCTTCGCGCCATCGAAGCCGACGCGCTCACCGAGCTGCAACAGCTCGTCCGGCGTCTTGCGCGAATGCTGGCCGCGGCCGCCGCAGACATAGATCCCGAGCTCATCCTGGAGCGGGCCAAGCCCACGCTTCAGCGCGCCGATCACCGATGTCGTGATGCCCGAGGAGTGCCAATCCATCCCCATCACGGCGCCGAACGACTGGAACCAGAACGGATGCGACAGCCGCTGCATGAACTCATCGCGGCCGTAATGATGCACGATCGCCTGCGTGACGATCGCACCCAGCGAGGCCATGCGACTCGCGAGCCATGGCGGAACCCGCCCGGTGTGGAGAGGAAGATCGGCGCTGCCGGTACGTCTGGTCATGGTTGCCTCAAACTAGCGCAGTTCGGCGACGGTTGCACCAGAGGGATGCTGCGTTGCACTCAGCGGGCGGAGCGAAACCCGGCAGAATGCGTTGGCGAGGGCGAGTGCAATACCGGGGACATGAATGAACTGGCAGGCCCTCATGGCCGACATCGACAAGATGTTCGGGTGGATCCCATCATGGTTTATCGGTCTCGGCCTGGTCGCCGGAGCCATGCTGCTTGCGCTGTCGTTCTATCGGCTCGCCGCCTGGCTGCTCAACCGAGCCTTTGGAACCCGGCTTCCGCTCCTGAGCGTCTTCATCGAGCGCACTTCAGGGCCGGCGCAGCTCGCCGTGTGCCTTGCCGCCGTCGCGCTGATTCTGCCGCTTGCGCCGCTCGACGACGCGTTCCGCACCCCATTGACGCGCCTGTTCGTCGTCGCCTTCATCGCGCTGATCGGCTGGATATCGATTCGCGTCGTGGACATGAGTGCGGCGCGGTACTTGCAGAACTTTCGCGACGTCACCGAGAACTTCGTGGCGCGCAAGCACGTGACCCAAGTGCGCGTGTTCAAGCGCGTCACCGACATCATCATCGTCATCATCACGGTCTCGACCGCGCTGATGACGTTCGATTCGGTCAGGCAATATGGCGTCAGCCTGTTCGCCTCGGCTGGTGCCGCCGGTCTCATCGTCGGTCTTGCCGCGCGACCATTGCTCAGCAATCTGATCGCGGGCCTGCAGATCGCGATCACCCAGCCGATCCGGATCGAGGATGCCGTCATCATCGAGAACGAGTGGGGCTGGGTTGAGGATATCGCCGCGACCTATGTCGTGATCCGGCTCTGGGACTGGCGCCGCATGGTGGTGCCACTGTCCTATTTCATCGAAAAGCCGTTTCAGAACTGGACCCGCGATACCGCGTCCCTGATAGGCGTCATCGCGCTTCATGTCGACTATCGCGCGGACGTGCCGCGTATCCGGCACTGGCTCGAGGGAGCCGTGAAAGAGTCGAAACTCTGGGATGGCGCGGTGGTCAACCTGCAGGTGATCGACGCGGATTCGCGCACCATCGAGCTGCGTGCGCTGGTCAGCGCACGCAATGCGCCGCAATCCTGGGACCTGCGCTGCGAAATGCGCGAGAAGCTGATCGCTTTCATCCGCGACGAGATGCCGGAAGCCCTGCCGCGCGAACGCGCCATCCTGATCCCGCAGGGCGGGCGCGACGATGATGAATTCCTGCGACGTGCTGGGTCGTCGGAGAGAATGAGGGCGCGTACGCACAATTGACCGGCGCGCGAGGCATCTTGCTACCCGTGCCCGTGGTTCTTGTTGACGAGACCTGATCTTTTGTACGATAGTACAAATCAGATGTCACGCAAGCCCACCAGCAAGGATACGGCCCGCAAGCCGAACATGCGCGAGGCGATCCTCGCCGCGGCGGAGGAGTTGTTCGCCACCAACGGCTTCAACGCCGTTTCGGTCCGCGATATCGCTCAGGCAGCAGGGGCCAATCCCGGCAGCGTGACCTATCATTTCAAGACCAAGGACGGGCTGCTGCTGGAGATCTACCGGCGCCATTGCGGGCCGATGAACCTGCGCCGCTCCGAGCTGCTCGCGGCCGCCAAGCGCGTGCGCGATCTCCAGGACCGGCTGGAAGCGATCGTGCGGGCCTATGTGGTGCCAGCCTTCACCTCGGGCAGCGATCTCGCCGGCGGCGGGGCGCGTTTCACGCGGCTGCGCGCCGTGATGTCGGCCGAGGGCAACGAAGTCGCGCGGAAAATCATCGCGCAGACGTTTGACGACACCAGCCACGCTTTCATCGACGCGATTCATGAGAGCCTGCCGCACATTCCGCGCACCGACATCGTCTGGCGCAGCCACTTCCTGCTCGGCGCACTCTATTACTCGCTGGTGACGCCGGATCGCGTCTCCCGGCTGTCGCGCGGCGAAGCCGACGGCGGCGATCCCGCCAATGCCATCGAGCAGTTGGTGCAGGCCACCGTCGCCGCGTTTCAGGCGCCGGCGCTGGATCAGGCCGCTCCGGCACGGCGGCGGGCGGTCGCAAGCAGCAAGGTCTGAAGAAGCATTCCCGTTCGGCGGTTGAAGTGATGACGATGTTGTACACGCCGACCATTCCGCCGCCGGATCGCGACACGCGGACACCCGAATTCAAGCTGCCGAAGCTGTCCTGCGATGCGCATTGCCACATCTTCGGGCCCGGCGCGAAATATCCATATTCGCCGGACCGATCCTACACGCCGCCGGATGCCCCGCTCGAAGACTTCAGGGTGTTGCATGCCAAGCTCGGCGTGGAACGTGCGGTCATCGTCAATGCCAGCGTCCACGGCACCGACAATACGGTGGCGCTCGACGCCATCGCGCAGAGCGACGGGGCCTATCGCGCGGTCGCCAATATCGACGACACCATCACCGAGCGCGGCTTGCGTGTGCTGCACGAGGGTGGCTTCCGCGGCTGTCGCTTCAATTTCGTGCGGCATCTCGGCGGGGTTCCCGACAAGCGCGTGTTCAACCGCATCATCGCGATGGTCGCACCGCTCGGCTGGCACATCGATCTGCATTTCGACGCGATCGATCTACCCGAATATGCGGGCATGCTGACAAGGCTGCCGCTGAGCTACACCATCGACCATATGGGACGGGTGAAGGCCGCCGAAGGACCCGACCAGCTTCCGTTCAGGATTTTGATCGAGCTGATGCAGCGCGATGAGAAGTGCTGGGTCAAGATCTGCGGCTCGGAGCGGGTGTCCTCGGCCGGCCCGCCGTTCGCCGACGCGGTGCCGTTCGCACGAAAAATCGTCGAGACAGCCCCTGACCGCGTCATCTGGGGCACCGACTGGCCGCACCCCAACGTGAAGATGATGCCGAACGACGGTGACCTCGTCGATCTCATTCCGCTGTTCGCACCGGAGGCGGAATATCGGCAGAAGATCCTGGTCGACAATCCCGCGCGCCTGTTCGAGTTCGATCGATGACCGCACGCGTGATCGACAAGCCGCAGCCGCTCGGCGACGACGCCTTTGTGATGCCGACGAACGAAAGAGGGGAGTAGTCCCATGAAAACAGGTCTCGTGATCACCGCCCATCCCGGCGATTTCGTCTGGCGCGCCGGGGGCGCCATCGCGCTGCATGCGAAGAAGGGCTATCGCATGAAGATCGTCTGCATGTCATTTGGCGAGCGCGGCGAGAGCCAGTTTGCCTGGAAGGAAAAGGGCGCAACGCTGGAGTCGGTCAAGGCCGGTCGCAAAGACGAGGCGGAGCGGGCGGCCAAGCTATTGGCTGCAGAGATCGAGTTCTTCGATTGCGGCGACTATCCGCTGAAGCTCACCGAGGCGCATTTCGACCGCATGGTCGACATCTACCGAGAGCTCAATCCGAGCTTCGTGCTGACGCACGCGCTGGAAGACCCCTATAATTTCGACCACCCGAATGCGGCGCATTTCGCGCAGGAGACCCGCGTGGTCGCGCAGGCGATGGGCCACAAGCCGGGCGCGCAGTATAAATATTCGGCGCCGCCGGTGTTCCTGTTCGAGCCGCACCAGCCCGAGCAGTGCAATTACAAGCCGGACCTGCTGCTCAAGATCGACGAGGTCTGGAAGCAAAAATACGAGGCATTCCAGATTCTCGCCGCGCAAAAGCATCTCTGGGGCTATTACGAGCGCGTCGCGCTCAATCGCGGCATCCAGGGCAGCCGCAACACCGGCGTGCCCATGACCTATGGCGAAGCCTATCAGCGCCTGTTCCCGACCGTCGCGGAGGAATTGGCATGAGGCCGGTCGTCGTTCGCAACATCGAGCGAGCCGATCCCGCCGGGATGGCGGAGTACGGCGTCTCGACCGTGCACGAGGCCTATGGCCGCCTCGGCCTGATGAAGCCATACTTGCGGCCTGTTTGGGCGGGGGCATCGATCGCCGGTCCCGCGGTGACCGTGCTCGCGCAGCCCGGCGACAACTGGATGATCCATGTCGCGGTCGAGCAGTGCCGGAAGGGCGATATGCTCGTCGTCGGCTGCACCACCGACAACACCGACGGCATGTTCGGCGAGCTGCTTGCAACCTCGCTCCAGGCGCGCGGCGTGCAGGGGCTGGTCATCGATGCCGGCTGCCGTGACGTCAAAGCGCTGCTCGAGATGAATTTTCCGGTGTGGTCGCGCGCGGTCTCAGCCAGGGGCACGGTGAAGGCCACGCTCGGTTCGGTCAACGTTCCCGTGGTTTGCGCCGGCGTCAATGTCGATCCCGGTGACATCATCGTCGCCGATGACGACGGTGTCGTCGTGGTCCCGAAGCGCTATGCTGCTGCAGTCGCCGAGAAGGCGAGGCAGCGCAACGCGGACGAGAGCGGCAAGCGCGCGCGCCTCGCCTCGGGCGAGCTTGGCCTCGACATGTACAACATGCGCGACGCACTGGCGAAGGCCGGGCTCGTCTATGTCGATAGCCTCGAGGACGTCTGAAAAAAGTGGAGCGAGCGGATGGATCGTCTCAAGCTGAAGGCCGTGCTCGGCAATCACCCCCACGTCAAGGCGACGAAGAGCGGCGAGCTCCGCTCCGATCTGTTCGATCTCGAGTTCATCGAATACACGCCGACCAACACCGCGTTCAAACCGATGGTCCGCGAGCAGGCCTTCGACGTCTGCGAAATGGCGATCGTGACCTTTCTGATGGCCAAAGCTCATGGCAAGCCGCTCGTGCTGCTGCCGGCGACCATGCTTGGCCGCTTTCAGCATTCCTACGCGCTTTACAATCCGGCGCACGGAATGCTCGGGCCATCCGATCTCGAAGGCAAGCGGGTTGGTATCCGCTCGTTCACCACGACGACGGGCGCCTGGATCCGGGGCATTCTCGCCAACGACTACGGCGTCGACCTCGACAAGATCAAATGGGTGACGTTCGAGGACCCGCACGTCGCCGAATATGTCGACACCACCGAGCGCGCGCCGAAGGACAGGAAGGCATTGCAGATGCTGCTCGACGGCGAAGTGGATGCCGTGCTCGGCGAGACCTCCGATCATCACGGCCTGAAGTCGCTCTTTCCCGATCCGGTCGCGGAGGCCGCCAGATGGTATGCGCGCCGTGGCGTCGTGCCGGTCAACCATCTCGTGGTCGTGACCGAGCAGCTTGCACGATCACGCCCTGACGTGGTCGCGGGCGTCTATGATCTGCTCAAGCGGAACAAGGCCCAGGCGGGACCTGCGGGGGCGCCCGACCTTTTGCCCTTCGGGATTGAAGCGAACAGGAAGCCGTTGGAGCTCATCGTCGACTACGCATTCCAGCAGGCGCTGATCCCGCGCCGCTATGCAGTCGGGGAGCTGTTCGATGCCAACATAGGAGGACTGGAGTGATGGCGGATCCGAAGCGCTGGCAGATCGGGCTGGTTGGCTATGGTGAGGTCGGCCGGATCCTGGCCGAGGATTTGCGCCAGCAGGACATCAAGGTCGCGGCTTTCGATATCAAGCTTGGCGGGGAGCAGGGCGCCGCGCTGAAGGAGCACGCGGCCAAATTTGGCGTGACGCTCGCCACCTCTCACGCCGAGCTGACGGCGAGATCCGACTTCATCATCTCAGCCGTGACGGCGAGCCAGGCCGTCCCAGTCGCAAAGGCGTGCGCGGCTGCGATCAACCAGGGCACCTGGTTTCTGGATTTCAATTCGGCTTCGCCCGGCGCCAAACAACGCGCGGCAGCACTGATCGACGGTGCCGCGGGACGCTATGTCGAGGGCGCTGTGATGACGTCGGTGCCGCCTTACCGGATCAAGGTGCCGCTGCTGCTCGGCGGTGCTGGCGCGAGGGAGCTCGAGCCGCTGCTCAATGCGATCGGCTTTGCGGCGAAGGTCGCGAGCGACAAGCTCGGCGTGTCTTCGGCGGTGAAGATGTGCCGCAGCATCATGATCAAGGGCCTCGAGGCCATGGTGATCGAAAGTTTTACGACCGCACGCGCCTATGGCGTCGAGGATGCCGTGCTGGCATCGCTCGCGGAAACCTTTCCCGCCATCAACTGGGAGAAGCAGGGCGCCTATTTCTTCCAGCGCGTGATCGAGCACGGCCGCCGCCGCGCCGAGGAGGTCCGCGAAGTCGCCGAAACCGTGCGCGAGGCCGGGCTGACGCCGTGGTCAGCGCAGGGTACGGCCGAGCGTCAGGCCTGGGTCGCCGATCTCGCCGATGAAGGCGTGTTTGGGATGAAGGGTACCAAGGAATTTGCCCGGAGCGCCGACTGGCGCATCGAGGCGGATCGTATTCTGGCGAAGATCAAACATTGAACGCGCGGGCTCAGCTCAGGATTCTGGCGCTGCGCAGTTAGCCGGAGATTTCGTCGCGCGCGGCCTGGATCAAATCGATCAGGCTCTTGGCCCCGCGGACAACGTCCTTGGTGCGCTCAGTCCGGAATTCGGTCAGGATCATGCGAATGCACTTGTCGGCGGTATCGAGCGTGCGGAGCGCGCGAGCCATGTCATCCTGCGTGTGGATCGCCGCTATATCGAGGCCCGACAAAACTTCGCCGATGCCGTTCAATCGCTTGACGGCCGTCTCCCCGGGCGTGCTGGCCCGGATGGATTGATAATCAATGCTGCTGAATGCGCTGAACATATCCATAGCTTCCCCAGAGAACGCAGACGGTCAGGGCGCACGTCCTAGTATGGCTAGTGCGTCCCTTCCCGCAACGCGTGGAGCTACGGTCCGGGATTTTACTGGGCTCGGATTTGGAGAAGGATTGCCGGTGACTCGGGCCCGTCACGTCCGGGGATCAGCGAGGTTTCCCCATCATCCTACCATTGGCCGCGACGAGCATACCTGCCTTGTACACAGCGCGGCCCTGCGGCACCGCGACCACGGCCTCGGGCACATGCTCCGCAGCCAGCGTCACGAAATCGGCCTTGGCGCCGACACGCAGACCGTAGCCTTCGAGGCGCAGAGCCTTGGCGCCAGATTCGGTGACGACATCGAATGCGACCCGGAGTTCCTCGTCGGTGTTGAAGCCCGAACGATAGCCGAGCGTCGTCGCCCGGCGCAGCATGTCGCCATCGCCATAGGGCCACCATGAATCGCGGATGTTGTCGTTGCCGCTGAACACGGTGACGCCGGCATCGCGCAGGACAAGGATCGGCGGGAATGCCCGGGCGCCCGGCGCATTGGTCATAATCGCGACGCCGGAGCGCGCGAGGGTTTCGGCGACAGTCTTGAGGTGATCCACCGCGATATCGCCCAGGCCGTAAGCGTGGCTGACCGCGACATGGCCCTCCATGCCGAGCGCGCGCGTGCGCGCCGCGATCTGCTCGATCTCGAAGGCGCCCAACGAGCCCATGTCGTGCAGGTGGATATCGACATCGACGCCGTGCTTCCCGGCGACGCCAAACACCACATCCAGATGCTTCTCGACATCCCGGTCAAAGCTCGCAGGATCGAGGCCGCCGACGAGGTTCGCGCCGAGGCCGATGGCCTCATCCAGCAATTGCGGCGTGCCCGGGCTCGCCAGAATGCCGCTCTGCGGAAAGGCGACGAGCTGGATATCGATCAGGTCCCGATACTCCTCGCGCACACGCAAGATCGTCTCGAGCGATTTCAGCCCGACCGAGCCATCGACCATGACGTGGCTGCGCATTCGCGTTGAGCCATTGATGATGCAGAGATCGAGCTGGTTTCGGGCTCGCACGTCCATCGGCGCTGACAGGGCCATGTTCTGCGCCTGGAAGGCCACGCGTTCGCGTACGTCGAAGCCATTGGTGCACGGCCTGTGGGGACGCCAGGCGTCACCATAGAAGCTGGTGTCGAGATGGATGTGGCCCTCGACGAAACCGGGAACGACGAGAGCGTTGCCGAGATCAACAGTCTCGGCGTCGCCTGCGGGCGCATCAGCGGGCAGGAGCGCGGCGATACGACCGTCCTTGACCGCGATGTGGTGGCGCGCTCCGCCGTCGAAGCGTGCGTTCATGAAGAGTTTGTCGAAGGCCATCCGGTCGCTCCCCTTGGGTCGATGTGCAGCGCTCGTTGTGGGCGTCGTTCAGTTTCGCGGCTGAAGCAGCTTGGCCGGCAGCCGCTCAAAGGTTTGGCGTCCGTTCTTGAAACCCATCAGGATATCGGGCAGCTCCGCGATGGCGAAACGGCTGTCCTTGATGTCGAGGACGACGAGATCGGCGCGCTTTCCGACCGCGATCCCGTAATCCCTGAGGTTCATGAGCCGCGCCGGCAGCTCGGTGACAAGATCGAGGCAGGCGTCGAAGTCGCCGACGGAGGCGTGGGCGACGTTGGCGTAAAAGTTCGCCATGCGCAGCAGCGACGCATCGCCGAACGGCGTGAAGGGATTGAGCACGTTGTTGGTCGCGACCGAGCAGACGACGCCGCCGCCCGCGAGCTTGTGGGCGAGCGTCAGTCCACGCGGCGCGTTGTGGGTGGCCTCACGCCCCATCAGATAGAGATCGGTGGCGGGCAGCACAGTGACGGCGATTCCGGCCCTCGCCAATTGCGCCGTGGCCGCCTTCAGCCGTTCCGGCGGCATGGCCGAAAGTTTGGTGACATGCCCGATCGCGACGCGTCCCTGATAATTGCGCTGCTCGGTCTGCCTGATGACTTCGTCGAGATGCGACCAGGAGGGATCGAGATCGAAGTCGAGATGGAGGTCGACGTCGAGGTCGAATTGCTCGGCGAGATCGAAGATGCGCGCGAGATGCACGTTCGGGGCGGGGTCGGTATAGGGGCAGCCGCCGATCGCGTCGGCGCCCTGGCGCAGGGCCTGGATCAGCAGCTCCTCCGCGCCAGGATCATTGGTTAGGCCCTCTTGTGGAAAAACGCAGAGCGAGAGATCGATGGCCCAGGCATAGTCGCGCTTGAGCGCCTTGACCGCCTCGAAGCTGCGCAAGCCGATGCGCGGGTCAATTTCGACATGGGTGCGCATCCGGGTCGTGCCGTGCACGATGGCGCGCTCGAGCACCTTGGCGCCGCGGGCATAGACATCGTCGATGTCGAAATCCCGCTTCATCGCCGAGACGGCACGGATGGCATCGCGGAGCGTGCCGTGGATGTGCCCGCAGCGTTCGAGCAGGCATGCCTTGTCGAGATGGATGTGGGTGTCGACGAAGCCTGGGAGTGCCAGCCGTCCTCCGACATCGATCTCGATGGCTTCGCAGGCGAGCCGGGGTTCGATCGCGGTGATGCGTCCGCCTTTCACACCGAGATCGACAGGTGTCACGGATGATCGCAACAGGGCGTTGCGGAAGATCAGGTCAAAGGCGGTCTGGGCGGTCATGGCGGAGAATCTTGGGGTGGGCTCGTAGGGCTCGGCGACGGGGCGCCAGGACAGCAATGTAACTGAGATGGAGGGTCGGCCGCCACATCGAAAGCGGCGATAGCTGATGAACGGAGGCTGGTCTGGCGGTTGGCGCGCGCCTGCGCTATCAACCGATCGGTGGCGCCCGGCATGGAGGCGCAACCGCTTTCAGGAGTCCGCCGATGCGTCTATCCGCCGTCCTTTTGGCCGTCACATGTCTTGCCGGCGCAGCGTCTGCCGAAGATCTGTCGGGCACGCTTCAGAAGGTCAAGGACACCGGGAAGATCACGCTCGGCTACCAGGAAGCCTCCGTGCCCTTCAGCTATCTCGACGGCAACCAGAAGCCGGTCGGGTTTGCCATGGACATCTGCCTCAGGATCGTCGACGCCGTGAAGAAGCAACTCGCCATGCCCGACATTGCCGTCGAGACTGTCGCCGTGACCTCGTCCAACCGCATCCCGCTGATGGTCAACGGCACGCTCGATCTCCACTGCTCGGCGACCACCAACAATGCCGACCGCCAGAAGCAGGTCGCCTTCACCAACACGCATTTCCTCAGCGCGACGCGGTTTGCCGCCAAGAAGGCTTCCAGGATCAACACCATCGACGACCTCAAGGGCAAGGCCGTCACCGCTGTGGCAGGCTCAGTTAATTTGAACCAGCTCGCCAAGGTCAATACCGAGCGCAATCTCGGTATCAAGATCATGCCGGCCGTGGACCAGGCCGAGGCGTTCCTGCTGCTGGAGACCGACCGTGCTCAAGCCTACGCGCTCGACGATGTCCAGCTTGCGGTCGCAATTGCGCGCTCGAAGGAGCCGGCGCTGTTCATGATCAGCGAGGAGACGTTCTCGAAGCCTGAACCTTACGGGATCATGCTGCGCCGGGACGATGCGCCGTTCAAGGCGCTCGCCGATCGCGCCACGGCCGAGCTCTATGCGAGCCCGGAGATCGAGGTGCTCTACAGGAAATGGCTGGAATCGCCGACGCCGCCGAACGGGATCAACTACAACGTTCCGATGTCGGCAGCCTTGCGCAACGCCTTCAAGAACCCGAGCTCGAGCGCCGATCCGGATGTATATCTTGTGAAGTGAGGCGAGGGCGCCAGCGGGCGCGCGGCGTGTCGAGCAATCGGCCCGCCAGCGCCACGCCGCTTGCCGCAATCGCCGCCATGACGAGGGCCCAGGCCACAAACAACCGATGGCCGATCAGCGCGCCGCTTAAGAGCGGGGCGCTGATGTTTGCACCCGACATCAGCGATTGGTTGAGGCCCATGATCATGCCCTGGCGGTTGATCGCAGTCGAGCGCGACAGCTCCGCCGTCAGCGTGCTGCGGGCAAACATGGTGCCGACGATGATCAGCGTCAGGTAGATCGCGAGCAGGCTGATATTGCTGCCGGCGGCAAGGCCGGCAAATCCGAGGCCCATGCAGGCGAAGGCTGCCATCACGATCGTGCGGTCGGAAGCGACGAGGTTCGCCCGCGTGATCAGAAGTCCCTGAACCACCATGTTGATGAAGCCGGCATAAGCAAACATCCAGCCGAGCTCGCGCGCGCCGAAGGGATGTCGGTCCCAGGAGAACCGCGCCGACAGGAACAGGCCGATCTGCGACAGGAACATCGAATTGACGAAGAAGAACACGATCAGCAGGCCGAGCAGGCGCCAACCGTAGCGCATGCCGAACAGGCTGCGCATCAGCGTCGGCTCGGGCACGCGGTGCTGGTAGAGCGGCTCGGATGCGGGATGATCGGGCGGAAGAAGGGCAATCGTGGCGAGGATGCTGATAAGCGAGAGCGCGGCTGCGGCCCACACCGGTGCGGTCTGGCCGTAATGAACCAGGAAGCTCGCCAGCGCCGGCCCGAGCAGGAGCCCCGTGCCGATCGCACCGCTGGTCATGCCGAGCGCCTGCTTGCGCGTCGCCGGTGCGCTGTGCTCGGCGGCATAGGCGTGGGCGACGGAGATGTTTCCTGATGTCAGGCCATCGATGATACGCGCCAGGAACACCAGCGTCAGATTGCCGGCCAGCGCGAGCAGGACGAATCCAATGAGCGTTCCGATCTGGCTGACGACCAGGACTTTCCGCCGCCCGTAGCGGTCGGAGAGAATGCCGACCACGGGACCCGCGACGAGCTGGCAAACGGCATAGACCGAGATCAGCGCGCCGATCAGGAAGGGCGTGGCGCCGAGCCGCTGCGAATAGAACGGCAGCAGCGGCAGGATGATGCCCATCCCCGTGGCGTCTACGGCCACGACGACGAAGGTCGGGGCGAGCGAGAGCGCGCTTTCGCCCGCCATCGCCTGCCGTACCTCTGCCGTGGAACCCGGGGCCATGACGCGTTGTCCTCGTTCGCTTTTGCGTGATCGGTCTGAATGTTCCGGATATATAGTTGCAGGCTAATAGTTCGTGTCCTATCTATTTTGCATGGCTCTGTCGCAGGCTCACATCCACGGCGAAATCGGCCGGCTGGTCGCGCGCCTGGCCCGCGTCTGGCGGCGCGAGTCGGATCAGGCGCTGTCCGACCATGGGCTGTCCTATGCAACCGCGATTCCGCTCCTGGTGCTGTCGCGGCAGGGCGAGAACGTCCGCCAAGGCGTGCTGGCCGACGAGCTCGGCATCGAAGGGCCGTCGCTGGTGCGCCTGATTGATCTGCTCCAGGCCGAGGGTCTGGTGGAGCGCCGCGAAGACGCCACCGATCGCCGTGCCAAAACGCTCCATCTGACCAAAGCGGGCGAAGCCAAGGTCGAGGAGACCAACCGGATCTTGCGGCGGGTGCGGGCACGCCTGCTCAAGGATATCGCGGCCGAGGAACTTGCGATAACGTTCGAGACTCTTCAGCGCATCGAACAGAGGGCCAGCCGGCTACAGGACGCCAGGACCGGTCCAGAGGCGAAGTAGCTATGCGCCCTGATGAGCCGTTCCTGGTCCGCCATGCGGACCTCATTTTTGCTCTGAAGACGTTCGCCGCGGCGATGCTCGCGCTCGTCATTGCGCTTGCCATGGACCTGCCGCGGCCCTATTGGGCGATGGCGACCGTCTACATCACCTCACAGCCGCTCGCAGGTGCGACCAGCTCGAAGGCCTTCTTCCGCGTCATGGGCACGCTGGTCGGCGCGATCATGACAGTGGCGCTGGTCCCGAACCTGGTCAATGCGCCTGAACTGTTGTGCCTCGCGATCGCGCTCTGGGTCGGGCTCTGCCTCTATCTGTCGCTGCTCGACGGCACGCCGCGCAGCTACGTCTTCATGCTGGCCGGCTACACGGTCGCGCTGATCGGCTTTCCCTCGGTGTCCGACCCCGGTGCGATTTTCGACACGGCTGTTGCGCGTCTGGAAGAGATTTCCCTCGGCATCATCTGCGCCAGCCTGGTCTCCACGATCGTCTTTCCCCGCAGTGTCGCCCCGGCAGTCGCAGGCCGTGTCGACAGCTGGCTGCTCGACGCACGCCGCCTCAGCCAGGTCGTCCTGCTGCGCGAGGGCACCGTTGAGACCCGCCGCGGCAAGCGCCTCAAGCTTGCCACCGACATCGTCGAGATCGACACGCTCTCCACCCATCTCGCCTATGACCGGCTGACCGATCGCAGCGCGGTGACCGGCCTCGGCGAGATCCGGCTGCGGATGCTGATGCTGCTGCCCGTGATCGCCTCGCTCGAAGACCGTCTGGCGGCGTTAGGGGAGGAAGCTCTGCGGCGGCAGCCCGAGCTGAAGCGACTGCTGGAGGATCTTGCCCAATGGATCGTCAGCGACCTCAGCACACGGCAACCGGCTGAACGGATCCGCGCCATGATCGCGGAACGGCAGGCGGTGCTCGATGACAGCGCGTCCTGGGAGCGGATCATCATCACCAGCCTGCTGTCGCGGCTGCGCGAGCTGGTCGACCTCTCGCGCGATTGCCGGGAATTGACCGAGGCGATCGCCGATAACCGCAATGTCTCGACGCTCGATCTGGCGTTCCACTCCGAAGCCGGCGCTGCGCCCGTCCGCCACCGCGATCGCGGCATGGCCCTTTGGTCGGCGGCCGGCGCGGCCGGGGCCATCCTGATCTGCTGCGCGTTCTGGATCGGCACAGGCTGGCCGGATGGTGCATCGGCGCCGATGATGGCGGCGGTCGCTTGCTCGTTCTTTGCTGCGCAGGACGAGCCCGCGCGCTTCATCCGCAGCTTCGGCCTGTGGTCGCTGGTCGCCATCGTGGTCGTCGCGATCTACCTGTTCGCGCTGGTGCCCGCGATCTCGGATATCGAGGTTCTGGTCGTCGCGCTGGCGCCGACCTTCCTGCTCTATGGCTTCCTGATCGCGCGGCCGGCCACGGCGGGCACCGGCATGGCGCTCGCGGCCAACACCGCCACGCTGCTCGCGTTGCAATCGACCTATTTCGCGGATTTCGTCTCCTACGCCAATTCCGCCGTCGCCTTCTTCGTCGGCGTCCTCATCGCCGAACTGGTGACGCGGATCGCGCGTGGAGTGGGGGCGGAATGGATTGCCAATCGCCTGGTGTTGTCGAGCTGGATCACGATCGCGGTTGCGGCCGAACGACGGGGAAAACGCGACCGCGCGGAGTTCGCAGGGCTCATGCTGCACCGTCTCGGGCTACTGGTGCAGCGCATCGCGTTCCTCTCCGAGAGCGACCGGCGCGATGCCGACAGCCTCGTGCAGCTCCGCATCGGGATCAACATCATCGATCTGCGCCGCGCGCGTTACGGGCTTGCGGCATCGACCATCGCGGTCATCGACGACATGCTCGATCAGCTCGCCATCGCCTGCCGTAACTATGCGGGCGGCGGAATGCCGCGCGAGCTTCTGGTCAGCGTCGACCGGGCGCTGGCGCAGGCGGTGAAAGATCCCAATGACAGCCCACGCGAAGACGCCTTGATCGGCCTCGTCGGTATCCGCCGGGGCCTATTCCCGGACGCGCCGGCCTATCGGCCGCGTGCAGATGCGAGTGTGGCGGCATGAGATATGTCATCGACATCTATGGCGTGCTGGTGCCGGCGCTGCTGCTCTGGATCATCCTCGCCTATGTGCTGAGCGCGCTTCTGCGCCGGCTCATGCAACGCTTCGACCTGTACCGGCTGGTCTGGCACCGCGCGCTGTTCGATTTCGCTGTTTTCGTTTGCCTCCTCGGCGGCGTGGTCTATCTCTCGGAGTATCTCTCATGAAGGGAAATTTTGCCTGGATCGGCCGGCTTGCAGTGACCATCATCGTGGTCATCGCCGCGGTCGGGGTCGGCCGCGAGCTGTGGGCCTATTACATGGAGTCGCCCTGGACGCGTGACGGCCGTGTGCGCGCGGACGTGGTTCAAGTCGCGCCTGATGTCTCCGGCTTCGTCACCGACGTGCTCGTCAAGGACAACCAGAAAGTCCATCGCGGCGATGTGCTGTTCAGGATCGATCGCGAGCGGTTCGCCCTGGCGCTGCGGCAGGCCGATGCGTCGGTCGCCGGGCATCAAGCGACGCTCGATCAGGCCAATGCCGATCTGAAGCGCTACAGTGCGCTGACGACCGATGCCGTGTCGCAGCAGAAGCAGGAACAGGTGCTTGCGACCCAGCTTCAGGCCAAGGCGGCCTTCGACCAGGCCGTTGCCGACCGCGCCGTTGCCCAGCTCAATCTCGATCGCAGCGAGGTCAAGGCGTCCGTGAACGGCGTGATCACCAATATGGACCTGCGCCCCGGCGCTTACGTTTCCGCCGGCAAGGGCGTGATGGCGCTGGTCGACAGCGACACGTTGCATGTCGAAGGCTATTTCGAAGAGACGAAACTTGCGCGCATTCGTACCGGCGACAAGGCGGTGGTCCGCCTCATGGGCGAGAAGGCGACGCTGACAGGCCACGTCGAGAGCATCGCCGCCGGCATCGAGGACCGCGACCGTGCCGAGGGCGCCAGCCTGCTCGCAAACGTCAATCCGACCTTCAGCTGGGTGAGGCTTGCCCAGCGCGTGCCCGTGCGCATTGCGCTGGATCCGGTGCCGGAGGGAATGTCGCTGGTTGCCGGGCGCTCGGCGACCGTGGAGGTATTGGACTAACGCAGCGACCAGATGATCACGCTTGCCTTGGGGAAAACCGGTACCGAACGTTTCAAAGCCAAATCGTAAGGCTAATCCTGACTCGCGCGTGTGTGAGTCGGGGGACTGTATGAGCGTTTGGTTTTTAGTCCTAGCAGCTTGCGTCGTCGGCGCGTTGCTCCTTTTGGCGTTCTGCCGGTAGGACCGACAGCAGATGTACTTGTTGCTGCGACGCATCAGCGAGCCGCGGAATAGCGGTTCCAAGCGGATCGTTTTTGACTGTGCACGGATGAACGCGTTCACTTCCGGGATCGGAGGCGGACGTGAGCTGGTTGTTTGTGTTTCTCATTGCCGCGAGCGCAGTCGTTCTGATCGCCCATGCGATTGACGCGATGCGTTCTTGAAGTTGCCCGTGACTCGGTTTCGTCGGTAGCTCGGTAAGCGCCGAAAATGTTCCGAGGCGCGAGAGTGTCAATTCGAAGACCTGGCCCTGCGGCCCAAGCTTGTCAAAGCGGGAGGAAAACGATCATGCTTGCGTTCTATCTGCCGATCATCATTTTCGGAGCGATGCTCGAAGCGTTTTCGGGTCGCAGTGCATCGCCGCCAGGTGTCGACTAGATGCCGACCCACAGCACTGGTTCCAGTGCTGACGCGCCGGCGTTCGCCTACGCGCTCGAATTCGTCTTCAGCTCGAACCGGGCGATCTGGTTCCTGTGCACTTCGTCAGGCACCTCGGCGAGGGGCAGCAGGCGTGAAGTGGCGTAGGCCTGGGCAAAGCTTCGAGATGCGGCCACCTCGATGTTGGTCGCGTCCGATGAGGCGACCGCAGGCGTGGTGATGGCGAAGCAGGAACGGATTTCGCCTGCGTGCAGCGGCTTCAGGCAGTGCTCCTTGTCCTTCTCCGTGTCGTCGTGCGGGTTTGGAGGTCGCCAGCGGGCTCAGCCGACGCGATAACCCCGAAACTTCTCGCGGAGCGCCGATTTGAGCACCTTGCCGGTGCCCGTCATCGGGAATTCGTCGAGAAATTCGACCGCATCAGGCATCCACCAGCTCGCGATCTTGGGACGCATGTGATCGAGCAGGGTCTTGCCGTCGATGGTCGCGCCCTTCTTGCGGACGACAAGCAGAAGAGGGCGCTCCTGCCATTTCTCGTGCGCGATTGCGACCACGGCGGCTTGCAGCACATCGGGGTGGGACAGCGCGACGTCTTCGAGCTGGATCGAGGAGATCCATTCGCCGCCCGACTTGATCACGTCCTTGGAGCGGTCGGTGAGCGTGACGTGGCCGTGGGCGTCGATCACGGCCATGTCGCCCGTGATGAGCCAGCCGTCGCGATCGAGGCCCTCGTCCAGCTTCATGTAGCCGGAGGCGACCCAGGGGCCGCGGGCGCGCAAATGGCCGACGGTCCTGCCGTCGCGCGGCAACTCGCTGCCGCCATCGTCGACGATGCGCAAGGTGGTGCCGAAGCAGGCGCGGCCCGAGACCTGGCGCCGGTCGAAGATCTCGGTTTCGCTGAGATGCTCCGAGCCCGGCCGCAACCCCGGCATCGAGCAGCCCAATGCTTCCGTCATGCCCCACGCCTGGATGTAGTCGACACCGTAGTCGCGCTTGAGCTTCTCGACCATCGCGCGTGGCGGTGCCGATCCCGACGACAGCGTTGCGCGCAGGCTGGAGAACTTGTTGCCGGTGCGGCCGAGCCAGTCGAGCAGGATCAGCCAGAAGCTCGGCACGCCAGCTGACAGTGTCACCTTTTCGCCTTCCAGCAGCTCATAGAGCTTGTCGGGCTCGTAATTGCGGCCGGGCAGCACCAGTTTCGATCCGGTATAGGGTGCAGTGAACGGCATGTTCCAGCCATTGCCGTGAAACAGCGGCGCCATCGGCATCATCACCTCACGCACGCCTTCGCGATGCCCGGGAATGAAGTCGAAGCTGGAGCACGTCATGGTCTGCAGGATCGCGGCGCGATGCGAATAGATCACGCCTTTGGGATTGCCTGTCGTGCCCGAGGTGTAGCAGATGGTGGAGGCGGATTTCTCGTCGAACTCCGGCCAGGCGAAGCCTGCGTCGCTCTCCTTGTCCAGCAGCTCCTCATAGCAACGGACGTTCGCAAGTTTCGTCTCCGGCATGCGTTCGCGCGATGACATGATCACATAAGCTTCAACCGCCGTCAGCTGCGGCGCGATCGCCTCGACGATCGGCAGAGTGGCGCGGTCGACGAACAGGATGCGGTCTTCGGCGTGGTTGATGATGTAGACGAGTTGTTCGGGGAATAGTCGCGGATTGACGGTGTGCAGCACGTATCCCATGCCGGGCGCTGCGTAGAACATCTCGAAATGACGATGCGTGTTCCAGGCCAGCGTGCCGACGCGGTCGCCTTGCTTCATGCCGAGCCGCTTGAGCGCCAGCGCCATGCGCTTGATGCGCGGATGGGCCTCGGCATAGGTGTAACGGTGGATGTCACCTTCGATCTCGCGCGCGACGATCTCCGCCTCGCCGTGATAGTCGGCGGCATATTGGATCAGGCCGCTGATCAACAGCGGCATGTCCATCATCAATCCGAGCATCGTCCCCTCCACTAAAATCATGTCTTCGCATGATGCGTTCGCGCTTGCCGGCAAGGTAGCGGAACGTCGCGCGGCGTCCACGCAAAAAGCGGCGGACGCGATTGCGTGCGCCACCTTTTCAGGGCTAACTGGCGCAAATTGCAGGCCGAAGCAGTGCCGCCGTGAAGGAGATTGATGTCAGCGCAAAGACGCAAGACCGGTGCAGCCGGCAGGCCTCGTGATGGCGCCTTGGAGGGGCTGGAATTGACCTATGGGGCCGACGCGACGAGCGACAGCTATCCGGTTCCGGCATGAGCGGCATGATCCGGCCCCCTACGGGGGCGACGCGGCTCTCCATCATCATCGGCGATCCCATTGCGCAGGTGCGCTCGCCCGCCGGTGTTTCCGCGGAGTTCTTAGCGCGCGGCCATGATGGCATTCTGGTGCCTGTTCAGGTCTCCACCAGCGATCTGACCGGTTTCCTCTCGGTCGCGACGCGGTTGAAGAATCTCGATGGCATCGTGGTGACGATCCCGCACAAATTCGCCTGCTACCAGGCCTGCGCCAGTGCGACCGAACGCGCGCACTTCCTGCGCACCGTCAACCTGATGCGCCGGCGCGCCGACGGGGCGTGGCATGGCGACATGGTGGATGGCCTCGGCTTCGTCGGTGCCGCGCGGGCGAAGGGGATCGATCCAAAGGGGATGCGGGCGCTTCTCGTCGGAGCGGGCGGGGCGGGCTCGGCCATCGCGCTCGCCCTGGTCGAGGCCGGGGTGAGTGAGCTTGCCATTCACGACAGTTCGGCCGAGCGGCGGGATGCGCTCGTCCATCGGCTCAATGAGCTCGGTAAGGCGCGCGTGCGGGCAGGCACCATCGATCCGTCCGGCTCCGATTTCGTCGCCAATGCGACGCCGGCCGGAATGAGGGACGGCGATCCGCTGCCGGTCGATACCTCGCGGCTGGCGTCGTCGGCCTATTGCGGCTGCGTCATCACCAAGCCAGACATTTCGCCCTTCATCGCAGCAGCCCGCAAGCTGGGCTGCGTCACCGCGACCGGCAGCGAGATGTACGGGCAGCACCAAGGCATCATGGTGGATTTCCTGCTCGGGACCGATGGCGGACGCTAAGGGTTTGATCATGTCAAGCGCATTGCTTGCATTGATTGCACTCCTCGGGGCTTGAGCGCGCGCGCCTGACGTAGGATCATGCCCGCGCGCGAGCCGGTCGCGCAAAGTCGAGGAAGGGAACGCAGGAATGACTGAGGGCAAGACCGTTGCGACGGCGATGATCGGCGCGGCCGCGCTGCTGTTGTGCCTGATGCCCGCCGCTCAAGCCGCGCAATGCGGCAACGGGCCCGGCGGCTTCGAGGCCTGGAAGCGTCAGTTCAGCGCGGAGGCGCAGGGCAAGGGCATCGGCCAGACCGCGATCTCGGCCCTGATGCAGACCAATTACGCCAGCGCCACCATCAATGCTGATCGCAGCCAGCACAGTTTTTCACTCTCCCTTGAGCAGTTCCTGGCCAAGCGCGGCGCCACCACCATCGTGGCACGCGGCCGATCGCTGAAGCAGTCGCAGGCGGCGATGTTCGCCTCGATCGAGCAGCGCTACGGCGTGCCGCCGGGACCGTTGATCGCGATCTGGGGCATGGAGACCGGATTCGGCAGCCAGCGGGGCAACCAGAACATGCTCTCGTCGATTGCGACACTCGCCTATGACTGCCGTCGTCCTGAGTTCTTCACCGAGCAGCTCTATGCGGCGCTGAAGCTGGTCGACCGCGGCGTGCTGTCCGGGGCGACCCGTGGCTCCATGCATGGCGAAGTCGGCCAGACCCAGTTCATGCCCAAGAACATCCTGGCCTACGGCACCGGCAATCTCGACGTCGCCGCCAACGCGCTGAGCTCGACCGCGAATTTCCTGAAAGCCAATGGCTGGCGCGCGGGAGCCGGTTACCAGCCGGGCGAGCCGAATTTTGCCGCGATCCAGGCCTGGAATGCGGCCGGCGTCTACCAGAAGGCCATCGCGCTGATGGGCCGGCAGATCGACGGGGGTGGCGGAGCGGCAGCAGCCCGTTGAGGGTACTCCGCAAGGCGTGACCTGCTTGGCAGAGAAAGTTGTTGCTTTCAGGAACCGACAGCACGAGGTTTGCTTAGATCAAGTTCAGGGCTGGGCATGAGGAGAACTCAACATGGCTACCCAGATCGTGATGGACCAGACTGGCGATACACGCCACGAGTTTGATCCCGAAAATGCCGAAGCGTTGGCGCGGGCCGAACAGCGCTTTCGGGAGTTGACCGGCGCGGGCTTTACCGCGGCGTACCGGACCGGACCCGGCGAAGTCACGCGGATCAAATCGTTCGACCCGACCGCGCAGGAAACGCTGTTCTATCCCCGCCTCGTCGGCGGTTGATCTGAACGGCCGATGATCGCGGTCTTCAGGCTCGGCGCGCCCGCGCGAGCGCGTCTGCACGCGCTCCGCGAGCTCTACCGTCGCTTCTTTGGCGAGAACACGCCTGAGGCGCGGGGCAGGCGGCTATTGGCCGAATGGCTGTCTGAGGAGCAGCGTGCCCAATTCGAGCAGCACCGGCATTTTGACGTGATCGGCTGCGACAGCGGCAAGCGTTATCGCATTCACTACGGCACCGCCGCCAACGTCCACGAGGTCGATGAGGCCGGGATTGCGACGATGGGGTGGTGCTTCGTCCCGTCAGGCTTCCTCGTGCCGGGCGATGTGATGCTGGCCCAGAAGATCGCGCTCGAGACCGACGAGAAGGGAGCACTGGCGCTCGCCAACCGGTTCCCACCGGCAACGCATTCAGAGCACTTTTACCGGCGACCGTTCTAGTGGTCAGAGCTGCCGGGTCGGTCGATCAGAGGTGCGTGGTGCGGTAGGCGTCCAGCGCGTGCGCCGCAAATACGCCGATGCTGCACAGGGCGAGAAGGGCTGAGATCAGTTCGATCATAGCTCGTCGCTCCCGAGTGGCTGGGCGACGAGATGCTGACAGCAAGCATATTCCCTGATCAGGTCGAGGATGAATTGCATGACGCACGTCCCTGTATGATTTTGGCGATCACTTAACCGGCGATCTGTTTCAGGCGTATTTCGTCGATTTGGGAAAGAGGTTTCGCCAGGAACCGGGTCTGGTCCCGGAGCAGCCAAACCGCTACACCCGGGCCGGCAATCACTATTTTCGTCACGCGTATCGCGCGCGGCGCATCACATTTCGAGGCAAAATCATGGCACAGGTCGCTTGGTTCGACGATCTCACCATTGGCATGCGTTTCAAATCGCCGGAGGTCGAGGTCAGCGAAGCCGACATCAAGCGGTTTGCGGCCGAGTTCGACCCGCAACCGATGCATCTCGATCACGAAGCCGCCAAGGCGACCCTGTTCAAGGGCCTGGCTGCATCAGGATGGCACACCGCGGCGATCGCCATGAACCTCGCGATCCAGACCCGTCCCTTCGGGCCACACCCCCTGATCGGTGCCGGCGTTGATGGGTTGCGCTGGACCCTCCCGGTGCGGCCGAATGACCGGCTGCATCTGGTCGGCGAGGTCATGAGCCTGACGCCATCGAAGTCGAAGCCGCAGGGCATCGCCTTGGTGAAATGGACGATGTTCAACCAGAACGGCGAGGAGGTTTACACTTTCACGCCGATCGCGATCGTGCCGCGGCGCGCCTAATAAGGGGCAGTCGTATCGTCGACCCGGTCGGCATCGATCCGGACGGCATGGTCTTCGATCATGCCAAGCCCACCTTCGACGTCACCGACGAGGTGGCGAGGCACCTGTCGTCTGGCGCGATGATCTGCGCGAGCGCCAATCCTGGATCCGCGCGAGGACGATGGCGGGCGCGAGATCGATCGCGCCGCGGTTTGGGCCGACAGTGCCGGCAGGGCGGTGTGGGAAACTGACCGCCCGCCGGCCACCCACAACGCGCCGCCATCTAGTGGCCGGGACGGGTGATCGAACCTTGGGCTGCCGCCGCGCCGATATCGCTGCCATGATGGACCAGCGGCTTCATGCCGGTGATCGTCCGCAGCAGCACATAAAACACCGGCGTCAGGAACAGGCCGAACACGGTGACGCCGATCATGCCCGAGAACACGGCGACGCCCATCGCACGGCGCATCTCGGAGCCGGCGCCGGTCGAGAGCACCAGCGGCAGGACGCCCATGATGAAGGCCATCGACGTCATCAGGATCGGGCGCAGCCGCAGCCGGCTCGCCTCGATCGCAGCCCGGATCGGGGTGCGCCCGGCGAATTCAAGCTCGCGCGCGAATTCGACGATCAGGATGGCGTTCTTGGCGGAGAGGCCGACAAGCACGATCAAGCCGATCTGGGTGAAGACGTTGTTGTCACCCTTCGAGAGCCACACGCCGAACATGGCGGCCAGCAGCCCCATCGGCACGATCATGATGATCGAGAGCGGGAGCGTCAGGCTCTCATAGAGCGCTGCCAAGACCAGGAACACCAGCAGGATCGCGAGCGGGAAGACCCAGAGGCCGGAATTGCCGGCGATGAACTCCTGATAGGTCAGGTCGGTCCATTCGAAGGCAAAGCCGGGCGGCAATGTCTCCGCCGCAATCCGCGTGGCTGCCTCCTGTGCCTGGCCCGACGAGAAGCCGGGGGCCGCCGCCGCGTTGATGTCGGACGACAGGAATCCGTTGTAGCGGATCGCGCGCTCAGGCCCCGCGCTCTGGCGGATCGTCATCAGCGCCGACAACGGCACCATGTCGCCGGAGGACGAACGCACCTTCAACTGCCTGATGTCGTCGGCGCGGGCGCGGAACGGCGCATCGGCCTGGACATAGACGGAATAGGTGCGGCCAAACTTGTTGAAGTCGTTGACGTAGTAGGAGCCGAGGTAGATCTGGAGCGTGTTGAAGACTTCAGTCACGGGTACACCGAGCTGGAGCGCCTTGGTGCGGTCGATATCGGCGAACAACTGCGGCACGTTGACCTGGAAGCTCGAGAACACGCCGGCGATCTCCGGCGCCTTCTGCATCGCCGCCATGAACGCCTTCGTTGCGTCGTTCAGCGCCTCGTAGCCGAGACCGGCGCGGTCCTCGATCTGCAGCTTGAAGCCGCCGATGGTGCCGAGGCCGTTGACCGGCGGCGGCGGGAACATGGCGATGAAGGCTTCCTGGATGCCGGCGTACTTCTTGTTGAGATCGGCCGCGATCGCATTGCCGCTCAGGGCCGGGCTCTTGCGCTCATCGAACGGCTTCAGGGTCGAGAACACGATGCCGGCGTTAGACGAGTTGGTGAAGCCGGAGATGGACAGGCCGGGGAAGGCGACGGAGCTTTCGACGCCTTGTTGGGTTAGTGCGATGTCGCTCATTTTACGGATCACTTCTTCCGTGCGATCCAGCGTGGCGCCATCGGGCAAGCGAGCGAATCCAACAAGATATTGCTTGTCCTGGCCGGGCACGAATCCACCAGGCACCTGCTGGAAAAGCAAGGCGGTGAGGCCGACCAGCGCTACGTAGAGGCCCATCACGGCAGCCTTGCCCGAGATCACCTTGGTGACCGTGCCGCTGTAGCTGTTGGAGGAGTAGGTGAAGGCACGGTTGAAGCGGCGGAAGAACCAGCCGAGGCTCTTCTCCATGACGATCGTCGGCCGGTCCTTTGGCTCGTTGTGGCCCTTGAGCAGCAGCGCCGACAGGGCCGGCGACAACGTTAGCGAGTTCACCGCCGAGATCACGGTCGAGATCGCGATGGTCAACGCGAACTGCTTGTAGAACTGACCGGTAAGACCGGAGATGAAGGCGAGCGGAACGAATACCGCGATCAGCACCATGGCGATCGCGATGATCGGCCCGGACACCTCGCGCATCGCCTGATAGGTCGCGTCGCGGGGCGACAGCCCGCCCTCGATGTTGCGCTCGACGTTCTCGACCACGACGATGGCGTCGTCGACGACGATGCCGATGGCGAGCACCAGGCCAAACAGGCTGAGCGCGTTGATGGAAAAGCCAAACAGATGCATCACCGCGAAGGTGCCGACGATCGACACGGGGACAGCGAGCAGGGGGATGATCGAAGCGCGCCAGGTCTGGAGGAACAGGATCACCACCAGCACCACCAGCGCGATCGCCTCCAGCAGGGTGTGGATCACGGCCTCGATCGAGGAGCGAACGAACTGGGTGGGATCGTAGACGATCTGGTACGACACGCCCTCCGGCATGTTCTTCTTGATCTCGGCCATGGTGGCGCGGACGTGATCGGAAATTTCGAGCGCGTTGGAGCCTGGTGCCTGGAAGATCGGGATCGCCACCGCCTGCTTGTTGTCGAGCAGCGAGCGCAGGCCATATTCGGATGCGCCGAGCTCGATACGCGCGACGTCGCGCAGGCGCACGACCTCGCCCTGCGAGCCCGTCTTGACCACGATGTCGCCGAACTGCTCTTCGTTGCCGAGCCGTCCCTCGGCATTGACGGACAGTTGCAGATCGATTCCTTTGACGTTCGGCGACGAGCCGACCACGCCGGCCGCAGCCTCGACGTTCTGCGCCTGGATCGCCTTAACGATGTCGCTTGCCGTCAGGCCGTGCTCGGCCGCCTTTTGCGGATCGACCCAGACCCGCATCGAATAGTCGCCGGCGCCGTAGAGCTGGACGTCGCCGACGCCGTCGATGCGCGCGAGACGGTCCTTGACGTTGAGCACCGCGTAGTTGCGCAAGTAAGTCATGTCGTAGCGGTTGTTCGGCGACAACAGATGCACCACCATGGTGAGGTCGGGCGACGATTTCTTGGTGATGATGCCGAGCTGACGGACCACGGCCGGAAGACGCGGCTCGGCCTGCTGCACGCGGTTCTGCACCAGCTGCGTCGCCTTGTCGGGGTCGGTGCCGAGCCGGAACGTCACCGTCAGCGTCATCGCGCCGTCGGTGGTCGCCTGGCTCGACATGTACAGCATGTTCTCGACGCCGTTGATCTGCTCCTCGATGGGAGTAGCCACGGTCTCCGCGATGACCTTGGGATTGGCCCCGGGATAGGTCGCGCGCACCACGACGGAGGGCGGCACGACGTCGGGGTATTCCGAAATCGGCATTGCCAGCAGCGAGATCAGCCCGGCCAGGAAAATCACGACCGACAGCACGCCGGCGAAAATCGGACGATCGATGAAGAACTTTGAGAGATTCATGGTCTTGCCCCTGCGCGAGCGACAGCTATCCCGTTGTCCGGGACGTGGGCTTTGCCCGCGAACGCGGAATCGAGATGCGATGCCTTGGTCGTCAAGTCGTCGTTCCGGGCGCGTGTCGCGTGTCCCGGCAACGTAACTAGCGTTGCACCACGTCCTGGTTACTGTGGTTGGAGGCCTGCTGTCCGCGCGCGCCCATCGCAGCCACCTCGGTCTTGAGGAGGGCCCCGGGGCGCACGCGCTGCAGTCCGTTGACGACGATGCGGTCGCCGGTCTTGAGGCCCGCCGTCACGATGCGAAGGCCGTCGACCGAGCCACCGAGCGTGATCGGCCGATAGACCGCGCGGCTGTCGTCGCCGACGGCCATCACGAACTTCTTATCCTGGTCGGTGCCGATCGCGCGCTCGTCGATCATCACGAGCGTCTGCTGCTTCGGCTGGCCCATGCGCACGCGAGCGAACTGGCCGGGAATGAGACGCCCGTCGTCGTTGGGGAATACCGCGCGCACACGGATGGTGCCGCTGTGGCCGTTGACCTGGTTATCGATCAGCTGGATGTGGCCCTTGGCGGAGAGACCGCCTGAGGTCGCCATCTCCACCGGGATCTGGTCGAGATTGCCGCGCTTGCCGGTGCCGTCTGCGATCGCGTTCAGCGCCCGCAGCACGACCTCCTCGTCAGCATCGAACGACGCGTAGATCGGATTGACCGAGACCAGCGACGTCAGCACTGGCGAAGCAGTGCCCGCGGCGACGAGATTGCCGACGGTGACCTCGATCTTGCCGACGCGGCCGTCCACGGGCGCGCGCACTTCCGTGTAGTCGAGATTGAGCTTTGCGGTCTGGAGCGTCGCTTCCGCCGCCTTGACGTTGGCGATGGCTTCGCGATTGGCGTTGTCGCGCTGGTCGTAGTCGCGCCGCGTCACCACGGCATTGCCGACCAGCTGCGCGCCGCGGTCGAGCTCGCTCTGGGTGAACACCGCGCGCGCCTTTGCGGCTTCGAGCTGCGCGTTGGCCTTGTCGACCTCGGCCTCATAGGGCGCAGGATCGATCTTGAACAGGACGTCGCCCGCCTTCACGAGCGCGCCCTCCGTGAAGTTGGTGGAGAGGATCGCACCCGCCACACGCGGACGAAGCTCGACGCGCTGGATGGCCTCTAACCGGCCGGAAAAATCGTCCCACAGCACGGTCTGCTTCGGCTCGATCATCGCGACGGTCACGGAGACGGCCTGCTCAGCCGCGGCCGCTGTTGCGGTCGCTTGCGCTGAACGGAAGTAGTGCCCCGTCGCGACGGAGCCGGCTATGGCGAGGGTGCCCATGGCAGCAACGCCGCCGAGCATGCGGCGGATACGGCGGGGACGCGAGGTGCTTGGGGAGGGGGGCATTTGCGCGCTCCAGATATGTAATGTTCACTACAGATGTGGAGCTGGATATCGCAGCGCAAGAGACTTATGTATCATTCACTAAGAAAATTGTAGCCGCTTACCGCAGATATCGGAAGGCGGAAGGGAAAAGAAAGCTAGAACAATTAGATAGAATGTGGCGTTAGGTTGGGGCGAGCCGCCATTCCAAGGAGACAGGCACATGGGCATGGGACGCCCCCGAGAATTCGACGCCGACATCGCGTTGGATCAGGCGATGGAAGTGTTTTGGCGCCATGGCTATGAGGGCGCCACGATTGCCCAGCTCACGGAGGCCATGGGCATCAACCCGCCGAGCCTTTACGCCTGTTTCGGCAACAAGGAGGGCCTGCTGAAGGCTGCCCTCGACCGCTACACCAAACTGCGCGGTGCGTGGATGGATGAAGTCGTCGCGGCGCCGACTGCCCGCGAGGTCGCCGAGCGAATGCTGAAGGGCATCGCCGAAAAGCAGACCGACCCCGCCAATCCGCCCGGCTGCCTGCTCGTGCAGGGCGGTATCGCCTGCGGCACCGGATCCGAAAACGTCCCCTTCGAACTCGCCACCCGCCGTGCCCAGAACGAAGACCAGCTCCGCGACCGCTTTGTGCGCGCCAAGGCGGAAGGTGATCTCAAGCCGACGTCGGATCCCGCCGCGCTCGCGCGCTACGTTTCGGCGGTCTCTGTCGGGATGGGCGTGATGGCCTCGTCAGGGTCGGATCGCGAAGCGTTGCGGCAGGTTGCCGATGTCGCCGTGCAGGCCGTCGAGGCGCAGTCGGAGCAAGGCTAGGGCTCAGCGGCCTCCTCGAAAACGAGTCACGCATGTTCGCCCTGACATTTCTCGGCACCTCGGCCAGCGTTCCCTCCGCAGAGCGCAATCATCCGGCAATCCTCCTGGAAGTCGCGGGCAAACGCATGCTGATCGATTGCGGCGAAGGTACGCAGCGCCAGCTGCTGCGGAGTGGCGCCGGCTTTCGGCGGCTTGATCGCATTTTGCTCACGCATGGTCATCTCGATCACGTGCTCGGTATCCCCGGCCTGTTCTCGACCTTGGGGCTGCGGCAGACCTCCGAATTGATGACCATTCATGGCGGGCCTGAAACGCTCGACGTGGTCATCCGCTTGCTTGCAGGCCTTTGGGGCGCGGGCCGGGCGCCGATCGCGATCGAGTTCGTGCCGCTGTTCGAAGGGCAGGTCGCCGACGCAGGCGACTTCACGATCGACTGTTTTCCGGTCCGCCATCGCGACACCGACAGTTTTGGCTTCTCATTCCAGAGTCGCGCGCGGCGCCATCTTCTGTCCGATCGACTGTCCGCACTTGGCGTGCCCGATGGCCCCATGCGCGGAGAACTGGCCGCGGGTCGGCCGGTCACGGTTGAAGGCGGCCGAACGATCGATCCCGAGGAGGTCCTCGGCCCTCCCAGCGGCGGCAGGAAGCTGGTCGTCATCGGCGACACCGAGACCACCGAGGGACTCTCGAAGCACGTGACGGATGCCGATCTGCTGGTGATCGAGGCGACGTTTCTGGATCGGGACGCGGCGACGGCACGAGACTACGGCCATCTCACCGCGGCCGAGGCGGCGAGGTTCGCGGCTGGGAATAATGTCCGGCAGCTTGTGCTGACGCATCTGTCAGGCCGCTATGAGGATGACGAGATCCTGGCGGAAGCAGCCAGGATGTTTCCGAACGTCCGGATTGCCGCCGACTTCGACCGCATCGCTGTTTAGCCAATGCGTTGCACGACCATTAATCTTACCTGTCAAGGTTTATGCCACTTGATTCCCGCAGCCGCGCGCCAGCGCGATAGTTTCGACCGATCAGAAAACAGCTTCGCATTGTGAGTGCCATGTCCCGTTCCGTCGAATTGATCGTTGAGGGCTATGTGAGGCTGAACGATCGCGATGCGCTGGAGAATATTCTGGCGCATCGCCAGGATCTGCTGCGGCAACTGGTAGCTGTGACCGGCGTCGATCCCAAGCAGGCGGTCGCGCAGGTGAGCCGGGAAATCACCATCATCGAATCCGCGCTTGCTACCCTCGTCCCGGAATAGCCGACGTCGGGATCAGGCTTGAGCGCTCAGCTCGACATGCCCGACTTGATCGTGATGTCCTGCACCTTGTGCGTCAGCTGCCTCAGCCTTGGCAGGACCTGGTCGCGAAAAGTCGGCATATCCATACGAGCTGCATCGACCGTGACGCTCAGCCCCGCGATCACTGAACCCTGTGCGTCGAGGATCGGCGTCGCCAGTGTACGCAGGCCATAGGCGTTCTCGCCATCGGAGACGGCGTGGCCTTTCTTCTTCACCTGATCGAGCCGGGCCAGCAAAGCATCGAGATCGGTCAGCGTCCGCTCCGAGAGCTTGACGCGGGGGCGCGACTCCAGCCGCTGGATCTGCTCGTCGCGCTCAAGATGCGCCAGCATGGCATGGCCGAGCGCGGCGCTGTAGGCGGGGATGCGCGTGCCGGGCCGGCGGTCCATCTTGTAGCGGTCGAGACCCGCGCTGACACGCGCGAGATAGATGACATCGCCGCCATCGAGGATGCCGAGCGAGGCCGCATCACCGACATCAGGCACCAGGTCGCGCAGCATCGGCTCGACGATGGTGCGCAAGGATCCGTGCGACAGCACGGTATAGCCGAGGTCGAGGCAGGCGAGACCGAGGCGGAACCGGCGGCTCTGCGGCACCGCCTGCAGATAGCCGAGCTCGATCAAGGTCTGGATCAGCCGGAACGCCGTGCCGCGATCGAGATCGGCGCGGACGGCAACTTCACTGAGCGTCAGCTCGAACGCCTCGCTGCTGAAACTCTTGAGCACGGCAAAGGCCTTGCCGACCGAAGCGACATGGTTCTTGGGATTTTTGATGTCCGTTGTCTTGGGAGCCGCGTCGGATACGCGCTTTGCCGTCTTCTTTTCGACCTTGGCCATGCCTGAATGCCCTGCCTGACTGCCACAGCCCTTGACGCGGCGGCAGCCTGATCTTACCAACGGAGCATATCATAACAAATGTTCGCATTCCGAACAATATCGATCTGACCGATCGGAGGAAGCTTTGTCCGCATCATCGCTGCATCCCCAGTCCTTGCACCCGCAGTCCTTGCACCCCCTTGGCGTGTTCTCCGCCGCGCTGACACCGCTCGACGCCGAGCTTGCGCCCGATCATACGCGCTTCATCGCGCACTGCCGCTATCTCCTGGCCGAAGGTTGCGATGCCATTGCGATGCTCGGCACCACGGGCGAAGCGAACTCCTTCTCGGTTGCCGAACGCACCGCGCTGCTGGAGGCCGTGGTCGCCGGCGGCATCAGGCCGAACCAGCTGCTGCCGGGCACCGGCGTCGCTGCGTTCATCGACACCGTCGCGTTGACCCGCCACGCGCTCTCCGTCGGGGTCGACACCGTGGTGATGCTGCCGCCGTTCTACTACAAAAACGTCAGCGACGACGGCGTTTATGCCGCCTACAGCGAGATCATCCAGCGCATTGGTCATGCCAAGCTCAAGATCGTGCTCTATCACATCCCGCAAATGTCGATGCAGCCGATCTCGCATGCGCTGATCGAACGGTTGCGGGCGGCCTATCCCTCGACCATCGTCGGCATCAAGGACTCCTCTGGCGACTTCGCCAACATGACGGCGATGGTCGAGCGCTTCCCCGGCTTCTCGGTGCTGACGGGCGCCGACCCGCTGCTGCTGCCGCTGCTGCGCAAGGGCGGCGGTGGCTGCATCACCGCGACCTCGAACCTCGTCGCGCGCGATCTCGCCTATGTCTTCAAGCATTTCCGAGACAGCGACGACGATGCGGCGCTGAAGGCGGCGCAGGGGCGCATTGTGAAGGCGCGCGAGCTGGTCTCGCGCTTCGCCCAGATGCCGTCCCTGAAGGCGCTGATGGCCGAGCGCACCGGTCACGCCGGCTGGCAGCGCCTGCGGCCGCCGCTCGAGACGTTGCCGGCGGCGCAACGGAAAGAGCTGCTCGCGAAGGCCGCCGCATTCGCGTCAGCCGCGTAAAGGGGAGCGGCATGTCGATGACACGCGTCCGCATGCTCGCCGACGATCTCACCGGTGCGCTCGATACCGCGGCGGAATTCGTGGGCCTGTGCGGGCCGTTCGATGTGATCTGGGCGGATGCGCCTCCGCGTTCCAGCTCTGCAAGCCTCGCGGTCGACAGCGGCACCCGGGAGCGTTCGAAAGCCGAAAGCGTCGAGATCGTCACTCGGCTGGTGTCGTTGCTTCGCGACGGCGAGATCGCCTATAAGAAAATCGACAGCTTGCTTCGCGGTGCCTGGGCGGCCGAACTCGGCGCCTGCCTGAGCACCGGGCATTGGACGTCGTGCGTGGTTGCGCCTGCCTTCGGCTATCAGGGCCGCCGCACTGTCGATGCCCAGCAATATGCGCGCACCGTGGCGGGGGACTGGCATCGCGTCGGCGACAATCTGCTGGATCAATTGAAGCGGGGCGGCATCAAGGCGCGACGGGGCGGCCCCGATACCCTGGCGCAAGGCGGCGTTCAGGTGTTCGATGCCGAGAGCGATCTCGATCTCGATCGCGTCGTCGAGATGGCACAGCGCATGCCGGGGCCGGTGCTGTGGTGCGGCAGCGGTGGGCTCGCCGCCGCGCTCGCGCGCGGCCACCGGTCGGACGCGCGTTCGAAGTTGAAGCTGCCGGTGCTGGGCCTGTTTGGCTCGGACCAGGCCGCCACCGCGGCACAGCTGGATGCCTGTGGCGACGTCACCGTCGCGCTCGCCGAGGGCGAGGGTAGCGCAATCGTTCAACGCAAATTGGCCGAAGACAACGTGGCGTTGGTGAAGTTCTCTCTTGCCGAAGGACTGTCGCGCGCCGGCGCCGCGCAGCGGATTGCGCGCGAATTGACGGCGCTGACGGCGGCGCTCGATCCTCCGGGAACGCTGATCGTTGCCGGCGGCGAGACCCTGAAGGCCGCATGCCTTGCACTCGGTGCGCATGCGCTTCAGGTGACAGGGCGCATCGTGCCGGGCCTTCCGCGTTCGGTGCTGCAAGGTGGCCGCTGGGCCGGCGTCGACGTCATCTCGAAATCCGGAGCGTTCGGCACGCGCGAGCTGTGGCGCGATCTGCTTCGAGACAATCAATTGCTCAACACGGAGAGTCCATCATGACCTCTCGTCACCTTGCCATCACCATGGGCGATCCCGCCGGGATCGGGCCGGAGATCATCGTCAAGTCCTGCCTCGGCTTGAAGGAGCGGATCGCGAAAGGCGATCTTCGCCTGCTGATCATCGGCAGCGGCGCGGCACTGGACGGCGCGAAGGCCGCGATCGGCGCGGACGTTGCAATCCCGCAAGTCACGGCCGACGACCGCGATTGGCCCAACCTCTGCTATCTGCAGGCCGATGCCGAGGGTGATCCGATCAAGCCGGGCGTGCTGAGCGCCGACGGCGGCCGCTTTGCCTACAAGGCGATCGAGCAGGGCGTGCGGCTGACACAGGCCGGGCGCACCGCGGCGATCGTCACCGCGCCGCTCAACAAGGAAGCCCTCAACAAGGCCGGCTATCATTTCCCTGGACATACCGAGATGCTGGCGCATCTCACCGGCGTCCGCGGCTCGGTGATGCTGCTCGCCCACGGCAATATGCGCGTCAGCCATGTCTCGACCCACGTCGCGCTGGAGGACGTGCCGAAGCGCCTGACACCGGAGCGGCTGCGCATGGTGATCGATCTCACCAACGACGCGCTGCTGCGGCTCGGGATCGCCAAGCCGAAGATCGCGATCGCCGCGCTCAACCCGCATGCCGGGGAGGGCGGTCTGTTCGGACGGCAGGATATCGACGTCTCTGCGCCGACGATTGCCAAGGCCGTCGCCGACGGCCTCGACGTGGTCGGTCCCGTGCCGGGCGACACCATCTTCGTCAAGCTGCGCGCCGGCCAGTTCGATGCGGCGGTCGCGATGTATCACGATCAGGGGCACATTCCGGTTAAGCTGCTCGGCTTCCAGGTCGATCCCGCCACCGGCCGCTGGCAGGAGCTCTCCGGCGTCAACATCACACTGGGCCTGCCGATCATCCGCACCTCCGTCGATCACGGCACCGCCTTCGACATCGCCGGCAAGGGCATCGCCAACGAGCACAGCCTGATCGAGGCCATCGACTATGCCGAGCGGCTCGCCGCCGGTGTTTCCAAGTCAAGAGATCGAGCCTGAGATGACCAACGCCTTCACGCCCATCGAAATTCTCCGCCCCACCATCCTGGAGTTCGGCAACGGCACGATCACGGCGGCTGCGCGCTTTGCCGAACGGATCGGCGCCAAGCGTCCGCTGGTGATCTCCGACCCGTTCAATGCGCGCCGCGTCGACAAGCTGGCGCTGCCGGGCGCCGTGAAAGTGTTCGGCGAGGTGAAGCCGGAGCCCGATCTGCCCAATCTCGAGAAGGCGGTGGCGATGGCGAAACAAGCCAGGCCCGATCTCGTCGTCGGCTTCGGCGGCGGCAGCGCGATGGATCTCGCCAAGCTGGTTGCGGTGATGTGCAGCGGTGATGTCGCCTTTGCCGACATCGTCGGGCCGGAAAAGGTCGCGGGCCGCAGCGTCGCGCTGATGCAGATCCCGACCACCTCGGGCACCGGCAGCGAGGCCGGCACCCGTGCGCTGGTGACTGATCCCGTCAGCCAGAACAAGCAGGCGGTGCAGAGCCGCTTCATGCTGGCCGATATCGCCATCGTCGATCCCGACCTGACGATGACGGTGCCGAAGGAGATCACGGCCGCCACCGGGGTCGATGCGCTGGCGCATTGCGTCGAGGCCTACACGAGCCGCAAGGCGCATCCGACGATCGACCTCTATGCGCTCGAGGGCGCGCGGCTGGTCGGGCGTTATCTGAAGCGCGCGGTGGCCGATGGCGGCGATCGCGAGGCCCGCGCCGGCCTCTCGCTCGCCTCGCTCTATGGCGGCTATTGCCTCGGCCCGGTGAACACCACCGCCGGTCATGCGGTGGCCTATCCGCTCGGCACGCGTCATCACATCGCCCACGGTCTCGCCTGCGCGATGATCTTCCCGCACACGGTGGCGTTCAACATGCCCGCGGAGGAGGGGAAGACGCTTGCGGTGCTGGCGGCACTCGGCCTGCCGGAGCGGAACGATGCCAAGCTTGCGTTCGATGCGACCTACGCGTTTTGCAAGAATCTCGGCGTCGAGATGCGGCTGTCGGCACTCGGCGTGCCCAAGGCCGATCTCGGCGCGATGGCGGACGAGGCGTATGCCATCAGGCGCCTGCTCGACAACAACCCGCGCGATCTCAGCCGGGACGCGATCCTTGGGATGTACGAGGTCGCGTTCTAGCCGTCCGCGCCGCGGCAGGTGATCAAGGCCGCCAATATCAAGATGGAGGAAGCTGGTGATCCACCGAGCGCTTGCCAGCCCGGGGACGAGCAGGTAGAAGGCTGCACGCCTGAGCCGTGATTTGCGCTGTCAGCGCTTCCGGCCGCAGTCGGACAAATCAGTATGATATTGAATTTGTTCGACTATTCCGTTGGGGAATGGTGTAACGGTAGCACAACAGACTCTGACTCTGTTTGTCTTGGTTCGAATCCAGGTTCCCCAGCCAGTTCCAGGCGCTGTCCGAACTCCTGAATTGCCCGATATCGGGCCGCTTGCCGCGCCAGGGATCGCGCCGGTTTGCCTCACCGGAATATCGCCCATCGCCAGTCGGATCGCTGCTCCGCCGATCGTCCTGGGGACACACAACCCCTGGGAGATCCGTAATGCCCTATGTCGATGGTTTTGTGCTCGCCGTGCCGAAGGACAAGATCGGGGCCTACACGGCGCTGGCGCGAACGGCCTGCGCGGTGTGGATGGAGCATGGCGCGCTCGATTATGTCGAATGCATCGGCGACGACGTGCCTCATGGCAAGCTCACGTCTTTTCCGCGCGCCGTGATGGCGAGTGAGGACGAGGTCGTGGTGTTCTCCTGGATCGTTTACCGCGACCGCGAGACCCGCGATGCCGTCAACAAGAAGGTGATGGCCGATCCGAGGCTCAAGGGCTCGGACATGCCGTTCGACGGCAAGCGCATGATCTACGGTGGCTTCACCACGCTGCTGCGGGCGAGTGACGCAGGCTGAACCGCCTCACGGCTTCGCTGGCGGCGGTTGCAGTGGCGCGACCGCGGGGGGCGCGGAGCCATCGGTGATGCGTTCGCGCGTCGTGCGAATGCGCTTCACGTCGGACGTGGACGTCGACGCGCCGGAATCTGGCGTCTGGGAGAATTTGCCGTCGGTGAGGTCGTTGCGGGGCCGCACCTTTGCGTCATGCACCGTGGGCTCAACCGCCGGCGCAGTCGGCGGCTGTAGTTGGGTCTGCGCGCTCGCGGCGGCGCCGATCATCCCAAACAGGATGACCGGGAGACCAAGCCGATTGAGACCTGACTTCTCGCGCGTCATGTTCCACCGTCATGTCCGGCCCCGCCGACGGCAGACTAGCCCAGCCCGCACGGCTCGGAAAGCCGCCCCGCTGCGAGCAACCGGCGCGTGGTGAACTACTTGATCTTGTCGTAGGCCGCCGCGAAATCATTCAGCGGCATCGGGATCGCGATCGTTTCCTTCGCCATGTTCTGGAACGAGACCTTCAATTGCTTGCCTGACTTCAGGCTTGCAAGCAGGTCCGGCGCGATCGGGGTCGAGGCGTAGCAACCGCGGTTCTCGCAGGTCTGGATCTGGAGATCGACCGTCTTGCCCTCGTCGACCTGGAGCTTGGCGCCGAGCGGGGATGTTGAGGCCGAGCGGCAGCTGGAGCAGCGCGACCGGCGTCCGGGTGTCGGGCGCGACGCGGATGTTGATCAGCACGATGGTCTGGCCGGTCTTGGTGAGGACGGCGTTCTGCTCGATCGCGCATTCGAGAGGAGCATCGCGGCTCGCGCTGGTGCAGCGCGCGATCCAGCCGGGCTGCGGCGCTGCGCCTTCCGCCTGCGGCTGGGTCGGCGCGGCCACAGGCTGTGCGGCCGCGGCAGGCGGAGCCGCGTTCTTCTTGGCGCCTTGCTGGGCATACGCGCCGCCCGTCGACATCAGGACAGCGGCGGCGAGGGCGACAAGTCTGGATTGCATGGGCATGGCAAGACCGCGTTGGCGTGAACCGAGGATTTGGCTGTAGCGTCGGGCTTGGCCCGACGCAAGCTTACTCGGCGGCTTCCTTGACGGTGCCGTGCGCGGCCGCGTCGTGGCCTTGATCCTCGGCCGAGTTGCCCTTGAACAGGTTCGAGAACTTGTCGAGGTAGAGATAAACGACCGGCGTGGTGAACAGCGTCAGCGCCTGGCTGACGATCAGGCCGCCGACCATGGCATAGCCGAGCGGCTGGCGAATTTCGGCGCCGGTGCCGTGGCCGAGCATCAGCGGAACGCCGCCGAGCAGTGCGGCCATCGTCGTCATCATGATCGGTCGGAAGCGCAGCAGCGCGGCCTGGCGGATCGATTCCTCCGGCGTCTTGTGCTCGTCGCGTTCGGCGGCGATGGCGAAGTCGACCATCATGATGCCGTTCTTCTTCACGATGCCGATCAGCAGAATGATTCCGATCAAGGCAATGAGGCTGAAGTCGAATCCAGCGGTCATCAGGATCAGCAGCGCGCCGACGCCGGCCGAGGGCAGGGTCGACAGAATCGTGATCGGATGGATGTAGCTCTCGTAGAGAATGCCGAGGATCAGATAGACCACGACCAGTGCCGCGAGAATCAGGAGCGGCACCGTGCCCAGCGACTGCTGGAACGCCTGCGCCGTGCCCTGGAAGCTGGAGTTCAGCGTCGCCGGCGCGCCGAGATCGGCCATCGCCTTCTGCACAGCGACGGTGGCCTGTCCAAGCGCGACATCCGGCGCGAGGTTGAAGCTGATGGTGATCGCCGGGAACTGGCCCTGATGGCTGATCGAGAGCGGGCGGACCGGATCGGTGGTCCAGCTCGCGAAGGTCGACAGCGGCACTTGGTCGCCGGTCAACGGCGACTTCAGATAGAGCTTGTTGAGCGACTCGAGGCTGCCCTGCATCTCCGGCAGGATTTCCAGGATCACATGGTAGCTGTTGAGCTGGGTGAAATACTGCGCGACCTGACGCTGGCCGAACGCGTCGTAGAGCGTGTCGTCGATCAGCTGCGGCTGGATGCCGTAGCGCGAGGCGGTGTCGCGGTTGATGTTGAGCTGGACCGTGGTGCCCTGGGTCTGCTGGTCGGTCGCGACGTCGCGCAGCTGCGGCAGCGTCTGCATCTTGGCGAGGATCTTCGGCGCCCACGAATTGAGCTCGCCGAGATCGGCGTCCTGCAGGGTGAACTCGAACTGCGTGCGCGTCGGTCGGCCGCCGAGCCGCACGTCCTGCGCCGCCTGCATGTAGAGGCGGGCGCCTTGCACCTTGTCGAATTTGGGACGCAGCCGCGCGATGATCTCTTGCGCAGATGCGTCCCGCTCGTCGCGGGGCTTCAAGGTGATGAACAGATTGCCGTTATTGCCGGCACGACCGCTGCCGCCGATCGCCATCGCGACGCTGGCGACGTCGGGATCGGCCATGATGATCTTTCCGAGTTCCTGCTGGCGGTTGAGCATTTCCTTGAAGGAAATGTCCTGCGACGCCTCGGAGGTCGCGGTGATCAGGCCGACGTCCTGCTGCGGGAAGAAGCCTTTCGGGATCAGGACGAACAGGTAAATCGACAGCGCCAGCGTCGCGAAGAAGATCGTAAGCGTGGTGCGGCGCCAAGCCAGCGCATGGTCGAGCCCGTATTCATAGCCGCGCAGCAGCGCGTCGAAGGCGCGTTCGCTCCATTGGTAAAATCTGCCATGGGTCACCTCGCCATGTGCGCGCAGGAAGCGCGAGGCCATCATCGGCGTCAGCGTCAGCGACACGAACATCGAGACGAAGATCGTCATCGCCAGCACGACCGCGAATTCGCGGAACAGGCGGCCGATGATGCCTCCCATCAGGAGCAGCGGGATCAGCACCGCAACCAGCGAGATGCTGATCGACATGATGGTGAAGCCGATCTCCTTGGAGCCCCTGAAGGCGGCGGCGAGCGGCTTTTCGCCTTCCTCGATGTAGCGCGTGATGTTCTCGAGCATCACGATGGCGTCGTCGACGACGAAGCCGACCGCGATCGTGAGCGCCATGAGCGACAGATTGTCGAGCGAATAGCCGAACACCCACATCAGCGCGCAGGCGCCCAGCAGCGCCAGCGGCACCGTGATGGCCGGAATCACGGTCGCCCAGAAGCTGCGCAGGAAGACAAAGATCACCATGACCACGAGGAAAATGGTCAGCAGCAGCGTGAACTGGACGTCCTCGACTGCGGCGCGGATCGTCGTGGTGCGGTCGCTGATCAGCTCGATCTTGATCGCGGGCGGGATCGCCGCGACCAGCCGGGGCAGCGTCGCCTTGATCCGGTCGACGGTCTCGATGACGTTGGCGCCGGGCTGCTTGAACACGACCAGGAACACGCCGCGCTTGCCGTTGGCCCATGCCGCCTGTTTGGCGTCCTCAGGACCGGTGACCGCCTGGCCGATGTCCTTGATCCGCAATGGACCACCGTTGCGGTAGGCGATGATGACGTCGTTCCAGTCCTTGGACTGCAGCAATTGATCGTTGGCATAGATCGTATAGGCGCGCTTATCGCCGTCGATATTGCCCTTGGGGCTGTCGACCGTGGTGATGCCGATCGCGCTGCGAACGTCTTCCAGCGACAGACCCTTGGCAACGAGCTTGCCCGGATCGACCTGGACGCGCACGGACGGCTTCTGCTGGCCGCCGATGAAGACCTGGGCCACACCGGAGAGCTGGCTGATCTGCTGGGCGAGCTGGGCGTCGACCGCGTCGCTGACGCTGGTCAGCGGCAGCGTGTCCGACGTCGCCGAGAGCAGCAGGATCGGTGCGTCGGCCGGGTTGACCTTGCGATAGGTCGGCGGCGAGGGCAGGTTCTTCGGCAACTGGCCGCTGGCGGCGTTGATTGCGCCCTGCACGTCGTTCGCCGCACCGTCGATGCTGCGGTTGAGGTCGAACTGGATGGTGATCGAGGCGGTGCCGAGATAGCTCGTCGAGGTCATCTGCGCGATGCCGGGAATCTGGGCGAACTGGCGCTCCAGCGGCTGCGCGACCGACGAGGCCATCGTCTCCGGGCTGCCGCCCGGCAAATTGGCCGTGATCTGGATGGTCGGGAAGTCCACCTGCGGCAGCGGTGCGACCGGCAGCAGTGGATAGGCCACGAGACCGACAAACAGGATGCCGGCCATCAGCAGCGATGTGCCGATGGGATAACGGATGAAAGGTGCCGAAATCCCGCCTTCGGTCATTCCTGCTGAACCTTGCTTTTCTGGACCGGATCCGAGCTCGCCACGGTCGTCGAAACGACGCTTCCGGGCTGGACTTTGTACTGACCGCCGGTGATCACCTGCTGGCCGGGGCTCAATCCTTCATCGACGACCGAGCGCCCGTCGATGGCGTAGCTGACCTTGATCTTGTGAACCTCGGCCTTGTTGTCCGGACCGACGGTATAAGCGTAGAGGCCGTTGGTGGAATGCTGAACCGCGTCATCGGGGACGATGGTCGCGTCTTTCAGCGTCCGCACCAGGAGGCGTGTCGAGACCGATTGTCCCGGCCACAGCGTGTGTTCCTTGTTGTCGAACACCGCCTTGAGCCGGATAGTCCCGCTGGTCGTGTCGACCTGGTTGTTGATGACGGCGAGCTTGCCTTCAGCCAGCGTCTTCTTGCCGTCGGTGGTGAACGCGATCACCTTGAGGTCGCCGGACTGCTGGCCCTCGCTGATGTAAGGCAGTTGTTCTTCAGGCGCGGTGAAGATCACCGTGATCGGCTCGACCTGAGCGATGGTGACGATGCCGGTCTGGCTCGAGGCATTGACGATATTGCCGATGTCGACCTGGCGCAGGCCGGCGACGCCGGTGATCGGCGATTTGACCTGGGTGTAGTCGAGCTGCGTCTGGGCGTTGGCGATCGCGGCTTCGTCGGCTGCGATCTGTGCGGTCAGCTGGGCGACAGTCGAGCGTTGCGTATCGGTCTGCTGCCGCGTCGCGAATTCGCCGAGCTTGGTATAGCGCTGAAGATCGAGATTGGCGTTGGCGAGGTTGGCCTCGTCCTGCGACTTCTTGGCCTTGGCTTGGTCGAGGGCGGCCTGGAACGGGCGCGGGTCGATCTCGACCAGGAGATCGCCCTGGTTGACCATTTGGCCTTCGGTGAAGGCGATCTTGTCGATCTGGCCATCGACCCGGGTCCGGACTTGTACGGTGTTGAAGCCCTGCACGGTGCCGAGGCCGGTCAGGTAGACCGGGAAGTCGGCCTTCTGGACCGGCGCAATGCTGACGGGCACGGCGGCGACCCGCGGCGCACCCTTTTGCGCGGCCTGGGCCTTCGCTGCCTCAGCGGCCGAGAATCGCTGCCAGCCGTAATAACCGCCACCGGCCACGGCTGCGATGATGACAATCCATAGGATCGGCCGTGACTTTTTCATATGTAAGCGTATCGGCTTGTATGCCCAAAACAACGAATTGCGGGGCGATCAAAGGGTTCCAGAACGGCTTGTATAATACACGCCAAGTTCCAGTGTAAACAGCACTATCAGTTGAGAATCCTAAACAATTGGAAAGCTTTGCACCCCGTAGGCGAACGGATGCCGACGCAGTGTGCAGCGCTGCATTTCGTGTCGCAAACGAGGAGCGTGCAAGAGACAGGAAATGCTCGCGCACGGCGTGAGACGACGGTGCGCGGTGCCAGCGATGCGTTCTGTGCGTGAGAAGGGCTGACCCTGGCAAGAACGGTTCTAAACCGGCCACGCGGTGTTTCGGTTGTCACTAAAATCACCGTCGTTCATATCAGCGCCGCCACAACAGGAGTGCGGGATGGACGAACTGAACGGCAAGCTGATCGCGTGTCAGATTCTGATCACGGGTTTGATCGCGCGTGTCGCCAATGAGCAGCGCGATCCGTTGCGCTTCCTCACCGACTTCCGCGATGAGATCAAAGCCGTCGTCAAAGGCGTCAACATCGCAGGCATGGAGAACTCCGATCATGTGCGCGCGACGGCGCAGCGCACCGTTGATGAATTGTTCTCGCTGATGAAGCCGCCGATCAGCGACTGACGGCTGCGCGAAACGATGCGTGAAGACATCGTGCAGTGTCCGACTGCATCCGTGTCGCGCCACTTGCAAGCCTGAGTTTAGAACGGTTTCAAACTGCAGTTTAGAATCGTTTTGATCTGGATGGATTCAAGGATGCAGATGGCGTGATTGCGTTGACCCTCATGGCCCCGCTCGATACGACCAGCGCGTCGCATGTTTGCGATGCGACACGTTGCAGAATGGGAATGGGACACAGGATGGGTATGGCGAGGGCTCCGCGGTCGTTGCGTTCGACTGCGGCACGGACTTCATTGGGCAGCAGTTTCGATGCCGCAACCGGCAAGACTGTTTCCACCGTCGCAAGCTTGATTGCGGTCGCGTCCGTATCGAGCGCAGCGCAGGCACAGCAATCAACACTGCCGCCCGTGAATGTCGATGCGCCGAAGGAGCGGCCGCGCTCCACCACGGCGAAGCCGACGCCCGATCAGGTCCGCGCCCGCAACGCATTGCGCCGTGCCGCACAACAGCGTCAGGAGGCAGCAGTGGCCCCGGTCGTCGATCCGTCCGCGCCGGCGGCCGATCGCAATCCCTTTGCGGATCAGGCAGCGCCCTACAAGGTCGATCATGTCCAGGCCGGCGGCAAATTCCCGGAGAAGCTGGTCGACACGCCGAAATCGATCACGGTTCTCAGCAAGGAAGTGCTCGAGGACAAGAACGCCACCACGCTGAAGCAGGCGATCCTCAGCACGGCCGGCGTGACGCTCGGAACGGGTGAGGGCGGCAACGCGTTCGGCGACCGTTTTTTCATCCGCGGTTTCGACGCCCGCAACGACGTCTTCATCGACGGCGTGCGCGATGCAGGTGTCAGCGTACGCGAGAACTTCTTCACAGAGCAGGTCGAGATCCTGCGCGGTCCTGCGTCGTCCTTCGCGGGCCGCGGCACGGCCGGTGGGGCGATCAACATCGTCACCAAGCAGGCCGCGACCGAGAAGAGCTTCTACAACATGGACACGACGTTTGGCACCGACCAGACCAAGCGTGTCACGCTCGACGTCAATCAGGTGATCAACCCGACGCTTGCCGTTCGCACTGGCGGTCTGTTCCAGGATGCTGACGTGGCGGGCCGAGACCGGATCAAGGACAATCGCGACGGTGCTTTCGTGGCGACGACCTGGAAGCCGACCGATGCGACCAAGATCACGGGAAACTACATCCACACCGAGTTGACCGGCATTCCCGATTTCGGCGTGCCCTATTATCGGCCGAGCACGGCGAGTACCGCCGGCGGTCCGTTCCCTGATTTCGGTGTCAACCGAAACAATTTCTACGGTTTCGTCAATCGCGACTTCTACCGGACCGGCCAGGACATCGGCTCGATCAATGCGGAAGTCCAGGTCACGCCGGATCTGTTACTCACCAACAGGATCCGGGAATCGCACTCCACACAGAACTACATTGGCACATTGCCGGAATCGCCGGTTATAACGAGCAACAGTCCGGCATTGTGGACGTTGTCGGCCAACCCGCAGAGCCGGTATCAGGCCACGGATGTGTTCGCCAATCAGACCGAGGCGACGTACAAGTTCGATGATTATGCGGGCTTCAAACACACGCTGCTCGCCGGCATAGAATACGACAACGAACGATCGTCGATTGATAGCTACACGGGGCTCGGCTCCGAGATCACGACGGGGGCGACAGCTTTCACCGGGACCGGGTCCTTGCCCGGCGTCAGCGTCTTCTGGCCCCAATATACCGACAATCCATTCCCGATTCCCGGTGGGCTTACGGGCCGGCCCACCAAGATCGGAATCGAGACCGTCAGCGGCTACGTCATGGACAGCGCGAATTATCGCGACGTTCTGATCCTCAACGGCGGTTTCCGCTACGACGACTACAACATCAAGACCTCGGCGTTCACCGCGGCTGGTGCCTTCGGTCAGCAGTCCGCCGAATTCCTGGTTCCGGATTTCAACCTCGGTCTCACGCTGAAGCCGCTGCCCAATGGCAGCGTCTACGTGGCCTACGCGACCTCGGCGAACCCGGTCGGCTCGGAGTTCGACGGTACCAGCACCGCTTATGGCGGCATCAATCCGAATCTCGCTGGTGGCAATAACCAGATCTTCGGGCCGGAAAAGAACAAGGCCATTGAACTCGGCACCAAGTGGGAGTTGTTCGACCGCCACCTGCTGCTGACCGCCGCCCTGTTCCAGACCACGAAGGATAACGCGCGCGAGGGGCAGAATGTCGGCAGCACGGCCGCCGCCGCCGCGCTGGGCTGCACCTATGCTCCCGTGGCCCCGTCGACCACCGTCTCGTGTATCACGGCCGGCGCCGCTTACCGCGTCCGCGGCATCGATCTCGGCGTCGGCGGCAAGATCACCGACAAGTGGAGCGTGTTCGGCGGCCTGGTGCTCATGCAGTCGGAGGTGACGAAGTCGCTCGCGCCACCCGCCAACAGCAAGCTCTATGCGTCGAATGTCGGCCTGCCGCTCGCCAACATCGCGCACCAGTCGTTCAGCCTGCTGTCGAAATACCAGCTCACCGACGTCTGGGAGCTCGGCGGGCAGGCGGTGTATCGCTCGAAGGTGTACGGCGGCACCTTGCTCGCGGCCAACCAGGGCACGTCGATCCCCGGCTACTGGCGCTTCGATGCGTTCGCGGAAGCGAAGATCAACAAGAACTGGCAGCTGAAGCTGTTCGTCAACAACATCTTCGACAAGCGCTACTACGACGCGCTGTACCAGAGTGCTGCGCCTTTCGTGCTGGAGGCACCGGGACGCGCGGCCTATCTGGTGCTGTCCGCGCGCTACTGATGGAGACATGACGAGGTGCCATGCTGACATGCATAGACGGCGTCCTGAGCAAGGATGATGTGGCGGAGTTCCGCCGCATCATGGACGGCAGCGAATGGGAAGACGGCCGTTCCACCGCGGGCGCGCAGTCGGCGATGGTCAAGCGCAACGAGCAATTGCCGCCGGATGGCAAGGTCGCGCGCAGGCTCGGCAACCGCATCATCTCGGCGCTGACGGCGAGCCCGCGATTTCTGGCGGCGGCGATCCCGCTCCAGATCTTTCCGCCGCTGTTCAACCGCTATACGGCGGACAGCGGCCACCATTTCGGCCTGCATGTCGACAACGCGATCCGCGGCGACCGCCTGACCGGCCTTCGCATCCGCACCGATCTGTCGGTCACGCTGTTCCTCAGCGAGCCCGAGGATTACGACGGTGGCGAGCTTGTGATCGAGGACACCTACGGTTCGCACGAGGTCAAGTTGCCAGCCGGAGACTGCGTGCTCTATCCCTCGACCAGCCTGCATCTGGTCACACCGGTGACAAGGGGGGCGCGGGTTGCGTCTTTCTTCTGGCTCCAGAGCATGATACGGGACGATCAAGCCCGCAGCATGATCTTCGACCTCGACACCGCCATTCAGGCGTTGGCGGCACGGCTCGGGCGTGACGATCCCGAAACGATCAAGTTGACGGGCATCTATCACAACCTCATTCGCATCTGGGCCGAAGTATGAAGATCACATCTTTCCGAGCAAGCCTCGCTGCAGCCGTGCTGTTCACGGCCGCCTGGCTCGCAGTTCCTGCGTCTGCCCAGACACAAACCCAGGCGGCGGCGCCGGCGCGGCCGATGGCGGCACCGGCACCCGTGGCGGCTCAGCCGGTGCCGGCCGCCCCCGCGATGGCCGCACCTGCGCCATCGACCGCGGCCCCTGCTGCGCCCGTGGCGATGCCCAGCGCGCCAGCGACCGAGGCTGCCGTGGCCCCGGCCTCCGAGGCCGCGCGGAAAGCGGGCATCGCGCCGGCCATGAAGGAATTGTCGCCCTGGGGGATGTTCATGGCGGCGGACATCATCGTGAAGGCGGTGATGATCGGGCTTGCCTTCGCCTCGCTCGTAACCTGGACCGTCTTCATCGCCAAGTCGATCGAGCTGTCAGTCGCCTCCGCCAAACTGCGTTCGGCGTTGAAGAAGGTCGCTGAAGTTCGCTCGCTTGCCGAAGCCCAGATGGCGCTCGGCACCAAGCAGGGCATGTTGTCGTCGTTCCTTGCGGCCGCGCTACGTGAAGCGCGGATGTCTGCGGGGCTCTCCAGCGACGACGGCATCAAGGAGCGCGCGGCCTCGAGCTTTGCCGAGATCGTCCGCGCAGAGGCACGACGCATCCGCATCGGCACGGGTCTCCTCGCGACCATCGGTTCGACATCGCCCTTCGTCGGCCTGTTCGGCACCGTGTGGGGCATCATGAACAGTTTTATCGGCATCTCGAAGTCGCAGACCACCAACCTCGCGGTGGTCGCGCCCGGCATCGCCGAGGCGCTGCTCGCGACTGCCATCGGCCTCGTCGCGGCGATCCCCGCCGTTATCATCTACAATCACTTCTCGCGCGTGACGAAGAGCTATCTCGAGCTCGTCAGCCGCGCCTCGGGCGCGGCGGCACGTCTGTTGTCGCGCGATCTCGACCGCAGCCACGGCAGTGCGCATTCGCGCGCGGCGGAGTAAGCCATGGCAGTCTCGCTGACGGACAACGATGACGACGACGATTTCTCGGAAACGCATGACATCAACGTCACGCCCTTCATCGACGTCATCCTGGTACTGCTGATCATCTTCATGGTCGCCGCACCACTGTCGACGGTCGATCTGCCGATCGATTTGCCGACGTCGAGCGCAACGCCGCAGAAGAAGCCGGACAAGCCGACTTATCTCAGCATCAAGCGCGATCTGGGGCTTGCGATCGGGGAGGATTCGGTGAGCCGGGCCAACCTGATTCCGACCCTCGACGGCTTGTCAGACATGAGCAAGGACAAATACGTCTTTCTGCGTGCCGATCGTTCGGTGCCCTATGGCGAGCTGATGGGCGTCATGGAGCTGCTGCGCTCCGGCGGTTACACGCGGGTCAAGCTGGTGACGTTGGAGGCTGCTGGCGCGCCGGCGGCACCAGCTGCGACAGGCCCCGCGCAGCCATAGGGGTCGCCATGTCGGTTGAGCTCGAACCCAAATCGTCCAGAAGGCTTTGGATCTTGGCGGCGGTCGCGGCGCTCGTGCTCCATTTGGGTGGGGCTGCGCTCGCGCTCGCCAGCTTGCCGACCGATGATGGCGATGAAGGCTTGGGCGCTGCGGGTGCCGAGTTCGCGGTCGAGATGGCTTCTCCGCCGATTCAAGACTCCAATCAGGCCCTTGGTCCGACGGACTCCGAGGAGCAGGAAGAGCGTCCCGAGCTTCAGCAGCAGAAGGCCGAGACGAAGGAAACAGATCTTCCGCAGGATCGACCGCAACCGCTCGAGGATGCTGATCGCGTTGTCTCTGAGAACAAGGCGAAGAAGGAGCAGGACGAAGATCCGAAGGTGGCCGCCACCGAAACCCCCGCCATGGAAGCTCAGCAGAAGCAGATTGCCATGGAGCGGCAAACCTTCGAAAACGCCACGCGCGAAGCTGAGAGGGCCATGGCTCCGGTGCTCGGCATTGGTAAGGACATGCTCAAAATTACGGCGGACTGGAACCGCAAGATCAGCGCGCATCTCGCGGCTCACAAGGTCAATCCGGAGGGCAAGCAGCCCAACAATCAAACCACCAAGGTGAGCTTTTCACTCAATCGACGAGGCAACGTGGTGTCGGTCGACGTGGTCGAATCCTCCGGAGACGCCGCTTTCGATGCGGCAGCGGTCGCCATGGTCCGCAAATCAGATCCATTCCCGGTACCACCTGCCGCGTTGACCGAGGATCGGGTCGAGCGCACGGTCGATATCGTTTTCAAGCCGCCGGAAGACAAGAAAAAGAAGAAGACCGCTCAGCGCCAGTAGTACTTGATCCCGACATAGACCACGACCAGGCAGGCGAAAATCAGCGCCACCGGAAGAGGACGCTTCTGGGTTCCACTGATCGTGGCTGCACCGAAGAAGCCAGTCTTCTTTGCTTTGGGCGCCGGCCGGCGAAAGGCGGTAACATTGTCCGTCACCGGCTCGGGCGGCCGGGGGCGGACATCGGGCGGGTTCCCGCCGCCGCCCATTTCCAGATAATAGGATTTGTAGACCTCGGCGATGGCGACCTCGGTGGCCTCGGTCTCGCTCATCCGATCCAGCAGCTTCTTGTAGCCATCGAGGAAGCCCTGCGCCTCGGGAGGCAGCGCCGACAACCCATTCAGTTTGGCCATCATCTTCCAGGTGGCGAAATCGGCGCGGGCACGGGTATCGGCGCGTCGCGCGATCAGCATATCGGCAGCTTTGACCAAGTTGGCCTCTAGCCCTTCGGCTTTGTTTTCAAGTGCAGGATATCCAAACGTAACGCTTCAACTATGCGTTGCCGGTCGCGAAGAGAACAGCTTGAATCACATGACCGGTCAACGTTCGCAGTATTGCTGAAATAACATCAAGATTTAGACCGAACTGGGAACCCGCCATCGGCAGCAGAATCAGCAGGGCGATCAGGATCAGCATGCCGAACGGCTCGAGCCGTGCCAGCGGCAGGGCGAGCGGGCGGGGCAACAGCCCGACCGCGACCCGCCCGCCGTCGAGTGGCGGGATCGGCATCATGTTGAAGACGGCCAGCACCGCGTTGATCCGCAGCGCGTTCTTGAGGTTGTCGAAGATCCATTGCGCTGAACCGGCGGGAGCCCAGGGCAGGGCGTGGAGGGCGAGGCCTGCTGCGAGCGCCAGCAGGATGTTGGTGACGGGGCCGGCGAGGGCGACCCAGACCATATCCAGCTTCGGGTGGTTGAGCTTGCGGAAATTCACCGGCACCGGCTTGGCGTAGCCGAACAGGAACGGCGAATGCGCAAACAGCAGCATCGCCGGCAGGATCAGGGTGCCGAACGGGTCGATGTGCCTGAGCGGATTGAAGCTGACGCGGCCGAGCTGCCAGGCGGTGTCGTCGCCGAGCCGGTGCGCGACGAAACCGTGCGCGGCCTCGTGGAAGGTGATGGCCAGCACCAGCGGCAGCGCCCACACCGAGAGGTCGTAGAAGGAAATGTTCACGTCGCGCCTGCTCCGGCTTTGCCTGTCGCCCTGCAGACGACCAAACCGGGGGCGCAGCAACGCTTCCGCGCAACATAGGGCGGCCGGTTCCGAAATGCCACGCCGCAAATGATCGCCGTCAGGCCGGGATCGTCGTCTCATATTGCGTCATGCCGTCCTCGATCCTGACCCAGGCCAGCTTCTCGCTGGTCCAGATGTGCTCGGTCGGTGTGAAAGCGTTGCGGTCGTCGAAGGTCGCGAGGGCCACGCCCGCCAGCGTGCCGTTGCGACGCCAGGCGAACAGCCGCGTGCCGCAAGCCTTGCAGAATACGCGATCGATGTTTTCCGACGATGCATAGCGGCCGGTGTCACCCTCGACCGTTAGCGCTTTCTGGTCGAACTGGGCACGGGCGAAATAGGGCGAACCCATCGCCTTCTGGCAGCGGCGGCAATGACAGACGCGCACGTTGAGCGGCTCGCCCTCCGCCTTGAACCGCACCGCGCCGCACAGGCACCCACCTTCCCGGATCATGGCTCTCTCAATAGGTTGCGCGTCCGCCTGAGATGTCGAAAACGGCGCCGGTCGAGAAGGCGCAATCTTCGGATGCAAGCCAGGCGACCATCGCCGCCAGCTCTTCCACCAGCACGAAACGCGCCTTGGGGATTTTCGCCAGCATGAACTCGATATGCTGCTGCGTCATCTGGTCGAAGATCGCGGTCTTGGCTGCCGCCGGCGTCACCGCATTCACGAGAATGTCGTGGGCGGCAAGCTCCTTGCCGAGCGACTTCGTCAGCGCGATCAGGCCGGCCTTGGAGGCCGAATAGTGCGAGGCGTTCGGATTGCCTTCCTTGCCGGCGATCGAGGCGATGTTCACGATCCGCCCGTACTTCTGCTCGAGCATGACAGGCACGATCGCCTTGCAGACGATGAACGGGCCGTCGAGGTTGATGCGCAGCACCTTGCGCCATTCCTCGAGGTCGGTTTCCCAGACCGGCTTGTTGACGCCGGCGATGCCGGCATTGTTGACGAGAATGTCGATCCTGCCGAAGGCCGCGAGCGTCGCATCGCGCGCCTGCTCGACGCCCGCGGTGTCGGTGACGTCGACCTTGAAGACGCGGACATTGTCGCCGATGTCCTTTGCGGTCTTCTCGGCGAGCGCAGCGTCAAAGTCCCAGATCGCGACCCGGGCACCGGAAGCGACAAAGCGCTCGGTGATGGCGCGGCCGAAGCCCTGAGCGCCGCCTGTGACCACGGCGATGCGGCCGTCGAGATCGATCTTGTTCATGCGGCCCGATCCTGCTCGATTCCTTAGGCGTCAGAGCATGTAGCCGCCATCGACGACCAGGTCGACGCCGGTGGTGAACGCGCTCTCGTCGCTGCCGAGATAGATCGCCATGTTGGCGATTTCGTCGGCAGTGCCGAGCCGGCCCATCTTCTGCCGGGAGATGAACATCTCCTTGCCCTGCGGTCCCTGCGCGGCGGCGCGGTCCAGCATCGAGGGGGTCTCGACGGTGCCGGGGCAGATCGAGTTGCAACGGATGCCCTTGGTGATGAAGTCGAGCGCGACCGCGCGGGTCAGCAGCGACACTGCAGCTTTCGAGGAGCTGTAGACGTAGCGGTTTGCCGGCGGCCGCAACGCGGCGCAGGACGAGATGTTGACGATGCTGCCGCCACCGCCCGCGATCATCTCGGGCAGGAAGGCCTTGATGGTCCGGTGCATCGACTTGACGTTGAGGTCGAACGAAAAATCAAAATCCTCTTCCGAACATTCCAGGATCGTGCCGTGATGCACGAAGCCGGCCGCGTTGAGCAGGATGTCGATCCGGCCGGTCCGCTTGGCAAAGGCATTGACGTCGGCGGTGTTGCGGACGTCGAGTTTGGCGACCTCGGCGATGCCTTCCTTGGTCAGTTCAGCGATGCCTGCTTCGTTGATGTCGGTGGCGATGACGGTTGCGCCTTCACGCGCGAATGCGAGGGCGCATGCGCGCCCGATGCCTGCCGCTGCGGCCGTGATGACGGCGCGCTTGCCCTTGAGGCGGTCTGCCATGTTCTTGTTCTCCTCACCTTGAATCCGATTGCTATGCCGTCATTGCGAGCGAAGCGAAGCAATCCAGAATCTTACCGATGGGTGCAGACTGGATTGCTTCGTCGCTTCGCTCCTCGCAATGACGCGTGGTCAGTGATTATCCCGCGGCACGCCGAACGCCGAGGCGACGTTCTGGTACCGCGTGGCGAGTTCCACGCAGGCGCCGGTCTCGTGCTGGCCGACGGTATCGCGGTAGATCTGCTGCCACGGCGTCTGGTTCGGCGGATGCTTGAATCCGCCGGCGGCCTTCAGCTGGGCGTGGCGCTTCTTCAACTCCTCGTCCGAGATCAGGATGTTGGCGCTGCCCTTGTTGAGGTCGATGCGGACCCTGTCACCGGTCTGGAGCACCGCGAGCCCGCCATTGGCCGCGGCTTCCGGCGAGGCGTTGAGGATCGATGGCGAGCCCGAGGTGCCGGACTGGCGGCCGTCGCCGATGCAGGGCAGGGCGAGGATGCCGCGTTTGATCAGCGCGGCCGGCGGCTGCATGTTCACGACCTCGGCGCCACCAGGATAGCCGATCGGGCCTGTGCCGCGGATGAACAGCACGCAGTGCTCGTCGATGCCGAGCGCGGGATCCTCAATCCGTTCGTGATAATCCTCCGGCCCCTCGAACACGACCGCGCGTCCTTCGAACGCGTTCAGGTCCTTCGGGTTGCTCAGATAGCGCTCGCGGAACTCCTTCGAGATCACGCTGGTCTTCATGATCGCGGAATCGAAGAGATTGCCGCGCAGCACCAGGAAGCCGGCATCCTTCACCATCGGCTTGTCGTAGGCCCAGATCACGTCCTGATCGGGCTTGGGCGCATTCGCGCAGTTCTCGCCGATGCCGCGGCCGTTGACGGTGAGCGCGTCCTCATGGATGCGCTTGTGCTCCATGAGTTCGCGGATCACGGCGGGCACGCCGCCGGCGCGATGGAATTCCTCGCCGAGATAGAAGCCGGCCGGCTGGAGGTTGACCAAGAGCGGCACGTCGTGGCCGAATTTCTGCCAGTCGTCGATCGAGAGCTCGACGCCGATGTGGCGCGCGAGCGCGTTGATGTGGATCGGTGCATTGGTCGAGCCGCCGATGGCCGAATTCACCACGATGCAGTTCTCGAACGCCTTGCGGGTCAGGAAATCCGAGGGTTTCAGATCCTCCCAGACCATGTCGACGATGCGCTTGCCGGTCTCGTAGGCGATCTGGCCGCGCTCGCGATAGGGCGCCGGGATCGCCGCGCAGCCCGGCAGCGAGAAACCGAGTGCTTCCGCGAGCGCGTTCATGGTCGAGGCCGTGCCCATGGTGTTGCAATGGCCGACCGAAGGTGCCGAGGACGCCACGATCTCCATGAACTCTTCATAGTCGATCTCGCCGGCGGCGAGCCTTTCGCGCGACTTCCAGACGATCGTGCCGGAGCCGGTGCGCTCACCCTCATGCCAGCCGTTCAGCATCGGGCCGCCCGACAGCACGATCGCGGGCAGGTTGACGGTCGCCGCCGCCATCATGCAGGCGGGCGTGGTCTTGTCGCAACCGGTGGTCAGCACCACGCCGTCGAGCGGATAGCCGTAGAGGACCTCGACCAGGCCGAGATAAGCGAGGTTGCGGTCGAGCGCCGCGGTCGGGCGCTTGCCGGTCTCCTGGATCGGGTGGGTCGGGAATTCCATGGCAATGCCGCCGGCCTCGCGGATGCCTTCGCGGACGCGATGGGCGAGCTCGATATGATGGCGGTTGCAGGGGGAGAGGTCGTTGCCGGTCTGGGCGATGCCGATGATCGGCTTGCCCGACTGCAGCTCGGCGCGGGTGAGGCCAAAGTTGAGGTAGCGCTCCATATAGAGCGCGGTCATGCCCGGATTGTGCGGGTTGTTGAACCAGTCCTGCGAGCGAAGGTGGCGGCGGGCCCCGTTACCGGCGGACGCATGCCCATTGGTTGGCTTTTTTGTCATTGGTTTCTCCTTCAATGCAAACGCAGCGGGCGACGTCGGGGATGTCGATCGGTGCGATGCCCGGCAGCGCGAGCATGGTATGACGGCCCGCCTGCTGGCGAACGTTTCTCATAGTTGCGATACTACTCACGGCTCGTTGGTAACGCTATCATTTTGTACGGCGGGGGTCCGCTCCGGGAGGCGCGGGCTGAGGCCCGACCGCTGCGTCTGCGAACTCTGCCGCTCGATCACGGTAAAGCCGAGATCCAGCACGGGCTGGTCCGGCCGCTTGCCTTCGATCGCCTCGATCAGCATCGCAGCAGCCGCGCTGCCCATCTCGTAACGGTTGGTCCGCACGCTGGTCAGCGTCGGCACCGAGGCGGCCATGAATTCGAGATCGTTGAAGCCGACGATCGCGATCTGATCGGGGACCGCGATCTCACGGCGTCGGCATTCAAAGAGAACGCCGAGCGCAAGGTCGTCATTGGCGCAGAACACCGAGTCGATGCCGGATTCGCGTGCGAGCAGATCGGCGAACAGCGCGCCGCCGAGCGTTACCGAGGTCGGCGTCGCCGTGGTCACGATCAGTCTTTGGTCGTAGAGGCCGGCGTCCTTCATGGCAACCACGTAGCCATCGAGCCGGCGTTGAACCCGCGGGTCCATGCGCGCCCCAACGAAGCCGATCTTGCGATGGCCCTGCGCGAACAAATGGGCTATCGCCGCGCGCGCGGCGTCAAAATGAGAAAAGCCAATCATCATGTCGACGGGATCAGGGCCGATTTCCATGATCTGGATGATCGGGCAGTCGGCCGCCTCGAGCATCGCGCGCGATTCCGCGGTCTGGTCGATGCCTGTGACGATCAGACCCGCCGGCTTCTGCGCCAGAAACAGGCGCAACAGCTTCTCCTCCTGGAGAATGCTGTAGCGCGTGTTGGACAATTGGATCGAGTAGCGGCTGCCTTCGGAGGCATCATAGATGCCGCGCAGCACGTCCGAGAATACGTTGTTGGTCAGTGATGGAATCAGGACACCGATCACTTCGGTGCGCTGGGAGGCCAGCGCGCGTGCCGCAAGGTTGGGCACGTAGCCGAGCTCGCGGGCCGCGCTTTCGACGCGCGTCCGCTTGGCCAGCGACAACGCCTCGGGATTGCGGAAGAAGCGCGAGGCTGTAATCGGGCTGACGCCGGCCAGCTCGGCCACTTCCGCCAACCGAATCTTGCCAGACTTGGTGCGCTTTCGACCCATTTGTTGCTCATAACACAGCCGCTTGCCCAAACAAAGGATCGTTGACAGCGCTACCAGCAGCGACTAACCAAAGACAAATTGCCAAATCCGCACAAACTGCCGACAATGCCACCTGCTAAGAGGGGCTTCGGTTCGGCGAAGTTCAGAAAAAACAAGACGGTGGCGGCGCGACAGTTGCGTCGTCTAAGTCGGAGGAGGGAGCTAGATGTCGTCTGTGCAAATCCGCGACGTGCGGAAATCGTTCGGCAATTTTGAAGTCCTGCACGGCGTCTCGATTCCGATCGAGGATGGCCAGTTCGTCGTTCTTGTTGGCCCCTCCGGCTGCGGCAAGTCGACGCTGCTTCGCATGCTCGCGGGCCTCGAAAACATCACCTCCGGCACGATCTCGATCGGCGACCGCGTCGTCAACAATGTCCAGCCCAAGGAGCGGGACATTGCGATGGTGTTCCAGAACTACGCGCTCTATCCGCACATGACCGTCGGCGAGAACATGGGCTTCTCGCTGAAGCTGCGGAACGCCAGCTCCGACGAGATCGGCAAGCGCGTCAAGCGCGCCGCTGAAATCCTCGCGCTGTCGCCGCTGCTGGATCGCTATCCCCGCCAGCTCTCCGGCGGCCAGCGCCAGCGCGTTGCCATGGGCCGCGCCATCGTGCGCGATCCCCAGGTGTTCCTGTTCGACGAACCCTTGTCGAACCTCGACGCCAAGTTGCGCGTCGCCATGCGCACCGAGATCAAGGAGCTGCATCAGCGGCTCAAGACCACGACCGTCTACGTGACCCACGACCAGATCGAGGCCATGACCATGGCCGACAAGATCGTCGTCATGCATGACGGCATCGTCGAGCAGATGGGTACGCCGCTCGAGCTCTACGACAAGCCGGAAAACCAGTTCGTCGCCGGCTTCATCGGCTCGCCCGCGATGAACTTCCTCAAGGGCCACGTGCGGGTCAACGGCGTCGCCACCTTCGAAGGTCCGAACGGTGTCAAGCTGCCGCTCAAGAGCGTGCCGGCCGGCTCCGACGGCAAGCCCGTCGTCTACGGCGTCCGCCCTGAGCATTTCACCATCGCCGACGACGGCGCCGATGCCGAGATCGTGGTCGTCGAGCCGACCGGGTCCGAAACGCAGGTGTTTGCAAAGCTCGGCGGCGAGCAGGTGGTGGCCGTGTTCCGCGAGCGTCATCAGTTCAACCCGGGCGACAAGGTCCGGCTGAAGCCCGATCCGTCCGTGGTTCACTTGTTCGACGAGGCGACCGGTAAGCGCATGTAGCGACATAAAGACCGACCGATACAAATATAAAAAAACAGGGAGAGAACGATGACCGATTTCAACAGGCGTAGTGTGCTTAAAGCCAGCCTGGGCGGCGCAGCTCTGCTCGCCGGCCCAGGGATCGTCCCCGTCCGGGCTGCGGAGTGGACCAACACGCCGGAGCCGAATGCCTCCATTCGCGTGCTGCGCTGGAAGCAGTTCATCCAGGCCGAGTTCGACAAGTTCGCTGAGCAGACCAAGAAGTTCTCCGAGAAGACCGGCGTCAAGGTGAAGCTCGAGGCCGAAAGCTGGGAGGACATTCGTCCGAAAGCAGCGGTCGCAGCCAATGTCGGCGCCGGCCCCGATCTCATCATCGGCACGCTCGATGATCCCCACAAATTCCCGGAAAAGCTGATCGACGTCACCGACGTCGCCGACTATCTCGGCGCCCAGTATGGCGGCTGGTATCCGGTCGCCCAGAAGTACGGCAAGAAGGGCAATGGCTGGATCGCGATTCCGCAAGGCGCCACCGGTGGCTGCCTCAACTACCGCATCAGCCACGTGAAGGCTGCGGGCTTCGAGGAATTCCCCAAGGACACGGACGGCTTCCTCAAGCTTTGCCAGGCGCTGAAGAAGAACAACACGCCGGCCGGCTTCGCGCTCGGTCATGCCACGGGCGACGCCAACGGCTGGTGCCAGTGGGCGCTATGGGCGTTCGGCGGCAAGGTCGTCAACGAGAAGAACGAGGTCGTGCTCGATGCGCCCGAGACGATCGCGGCGCTCGAATACGTCAAGCAGCTCTATGCGACGTTCATTCCGGGCGTGCTGTCGTGGAACGACTCGAACAACAACAAGGCCTTCCTCAACGGCGAGATCAGCCTCACCCTGAACGGCATCTCGATCTGGACCGTCGGCAAGACCTCTCCTGATCCGAAGCAGCAGGAGATCGCCAAGGACATGAACCACGCGCCGATGCCGGTCGGCCCCGTGGGCAAGCCGACCGAGCAGCAGAACATCCTGGTCTATTACGGCTACAAGCACTCGAAGTACCCGAAGGCCGTCAAGGAATACATCAAGTTCATGATGGACAAGGAGAACTACGACGCCTGGGAGGTCGCCTCCAACGGCTACGTCTCGCCGCCGCTCCCGGCCTACAATGACAACCCGGTCTGGACCTCCGACCCCAAGATCACGCCGTACCGCGACTGCCTCAAGCGCTGCCTGGACAACGGCTATGCCGGTGATCTCGGCTACGCCTCGGCCGCCGTCATGGGCGACTTCGTCGTGGTCGACATGTTCGCGGAAGCCGCCTCCGGCTCGGCCACGCCGCAGGAAGCTGCGAAACGCGCTGCCGAGCGCGCCAAGCGCTACTACCAGGTCTGATCCGCTACGGCGGCGGCGCTCACCTGCCGGGCGCCGCCGCCGTCGTTCTCTAAGGGGAGTCCGACATGGCCGTTATCGCCGAGCCCGTGGCCGCGCACGTCAAGCCCAGCAGTTTGTGGAGCAGGGCGTTCGAAAGCCGGAATTTTCTCGGCGCCATGTTCATGGTGCCGGCGATCGCCATCCTGATCCTGTTTCTGGCTTACCCGCTGGCGCTCGGATTCTGGCTCGGCATGACCGACACCAAGATCGGCGGCGTCGGCCGTTACATCGGCTTCCAGAACTTCGTCTCGCTGTCCAAGGACAGCGTGTTCTGGCTGTCGGTCTTCAACACCATTTTCTACACTGTGTTTGCGAGCATCGTGAAATTCGCGATCGGGCTTTATCTGGCCCTGCTGCTCAACGAGCGGCTGCCGTTCAAGTCGATGGTCCGCGCCATCGTGCTCTTGCCTTTCGTCGTGCCGACCGTGCTGTCGGCGATCGCGTTCTGGTGGATCTATGACAGCCAGTTTTCGATCGTCTCCTGGGTGCTGATCAAGGCCGGCCTTCTGAGCCACTACATCGATTTCCTCGGCGATCCCTGGAATGCCCGCTGGTCGGTCGTGATCGCCAATATCTGGCGGGGCGTGCCGTTCGTCGCCATCACGCTCTTGGCGGGATTGCAGACCATCTCCCCCTCGCTCTACGAGGCCGCGAATCTCGACGGCGCCACCAATTTGCAGCGCTTCCGCCACATCACGCTGCCGATGCTGTCGCCGATCATCGCGGTCGTGATGACGTTCTCGGTGCTGATGACGTTCACCGACTTCCAGCTGATCTACACCATCACCCGCGGCGGACCGATCAACGCCACGCATCTGATGGCGACGCTGTCGTTCCAGCGTGCCATCACGGGCGGCAATCTCGGCGAGGGCGCCGCGATCTCGAACGCGATGATCCCGTTCCTGGTCGCGGCAATCCTGTTGAGCTTCTTCGGACTTCAGCGGTCCCGCTGGCAGCAGGGCGGGAGGGACTGATCATGAGCACCGTAGACGACCAGAGCGTCGGAATGGACTACCTCGAGAGCTTCCCGCGGAAGTTTCTCCGGGTGTATCTCCCGCTCGGCCTGATCATCTTTTTCCTGCTGTTTCCGTTCTACTGGATGGCGGTGACGACGTTCAAACCCGACGCGGAAATGTACGATTACGAGAAGTACAATCCGTTCCTGATCGCCCATCCGACGCTCGAGCACGTCAAGAAGCTGTTCTTCGACACCGACTATCCGCTGTGGATGTGGAACACCGTGATCGTCTCGGTGTCCTCGACCTTCATCTCGCTGTTCGCCAGCGTCTGTGCGGCCTATGCGATCGAGCGTCTGCGCTACAAGGGCTCGCGCTATGTGGGCCTGGCGATCTTCCTCGGCTATCTCGTCCCGCCCTCGATCCTGTTCATTCCGCTCGCCGCGATCGTGTTTCAACTCGGCCTGTTCGACGGCAATCTCGCGCTGATCCTGACGTATCCGACCTTCCTGATTCCGTTCTGCACCTGGCTCCTGATGGGCTATTTCCGCACCATCCCTTACGAGCTCGAGGAATGCGCGCTGATCGACGGCGCGACGCGGCTGCAGATCCTGACCAAGATCACGCTGCCGCTGTCGCTGCCTGGGGTGATCTCGGCGGGGATCTTCGCCTTCACGTTGTCCTGGAACGAATTCATCTACGCGTTGACCTTCATCTCTTCATCGGAGAACAAGACCATTCCGGTCGGCGCCATCACCGAACTCGTCAACGGCGACGTCTATCATTGGGGCGCTCTGATGGCGGCGGCCCTGACTGGCTCGGTCCCCGTAGTTATCCTTTATTCCTTCTTCGTAGAGTACTATGTGTCGGCGATGACCGGCGCCGTGAAGGAATGATCGCGGGGCCTGCCTGAAAACGCGCCAAGAGGTTTCATGATGTTTCCGGTGCGGCGCGTTCCGGCCAATAAGAGGGAGTAGGCTCTTGCACATCCTGGTTCTGGGCGCAGCCGGCATGGTCGGCCGCAAATTGTGTGAACGGCTGTTGCGCGACGGCCGGCTCGGCAAGAGCGACATCACCAAATTGACCATGCATGACGTGGTCGAGCCCAGGAAACCGGAAAAAGCCGGTTTCCCGGTCGAGACCGTCTGGGGCGATTTTGCTGTCCCAGGTGCTGCCGAAAAGCTGATCGCCGGCCGGCCCGACGTGATCTTCCATCTCGCCGCCATCGTCTCGGGCGAAGCCGAGCTCGATTTCGACAAGGGCTACCGCATCAACCTCGACGGCACGCGGATGCTGCTCGATGCCATCAGGCTCGTCGGCGGCGGCTATAAGCCGCGCGTGGTGTTCACGTCCTCGATCGCAGTGTTCGGCGCGCCGTTCCCGGATGCGATCGGCGACGAGTTCTTCCATACGCCGCTCTTGAGCTACGGCACCCAGAAGGCGATCGGCGAGCTGCTGCTGGCGGATTATTCGCGCCGCGGCTTCCTCGACGGCATCGGCATCCGCCTGCCGACCATCTGCATCCGGCCGGGCCTGCCCAACAAGGCGGCGTCGGGCTTCTTCTCCAACATCCTCCGCGAGCCGCTGGCCGGCAAGGAAGCAGTGCTTCCGGTGTCCGAGGATGTCCGCCACTGGCACGCCACGCCGCGCTCCGCCGTCGGCTTCCTGCTCCATGCCGGCACGATGGACCTGGCCAAGGTCGGTCCGCGCCGCAATTTGACCATGCCCGGCTTCTCGGCGACGGTCGGCGAGCAGATCGCTGCGCTGAGGCGCGTCGCCGGCGACAAGGTCGCCGCGCGCATCAAGCATGAGCTCGATCCGTTCATCGTCGGCATCGTTGGCGGCTGGCCGCGGAATTTCGAGGCCAAGCGAGCGCGCGAGCTCGGCTTCACCACCGAGGAGAAGACCTTCGACGATATCATCCGCATCCACATCGAGGACGAGCTCGGCGGCAATTTCGTCGCCTGATCGTTTCAGATGAATAGCATGGAAATGACGATGGCGAGCGTGGCTTGCATCGGTGAATGCATGGTCGAGCTCCGGCAGGCGCAGGGCGCCCAGTCTGGCGGGCAGGGCGGCGGGTTGTTTTCGCGGGGCTTCGGCGGCGACACCCTCAATACGGCCGTGTATCTGGCGCGGCTCGAGGTCAAGGTCGACTATTTCACCGCGCTCGGCGACGACGGCATGAGCGAAGAGATGATCGCGGCCTGGAATGCCGAGGGCGTTGGCACCCGGCGCGTGGTGCGGCTGCCGGGCAAGCTGCCCGGCCTCTACATGATCCAGCTCGATGCCGCCGGCGAGCGCCAGTTCTTCCACTGGCGCGACAGCGCGGCGGCGCGGCAGCTGATGAGCCTGCCGGAGACCGACGAGCTGCTCAACTCGCTGATGAGCTATGACGTCGTCTATCTCTCCGCGATCACGCTCTCGATCTACGATGCGGCCGGGCGCGATCGCCTGTTTGCGGCGATCAAGCGCGCGCGCCTGCTCGGCACGCGCTTCGTGTTCGACACCAATTTCCGTGCACGCGGCTGGCCCGACCGTGAGGTCGCGCGCGAGGTGTTTGCCACTGCCTTTTCGGCCGCCGACATCGTGCTGACCTCGACCGAGGATCTGCTCGCGCTCTATCCCGGCGAAAGCCCGGAGCAATTGATGGCGCGCATCCCGACATCAGAACTGGTGTTCCGCCTCGCCGAGCCCGTCAGTATGCTGCGCTTCCCCGGCGGGACCAGCGAGGTCCGCGCCGAACCAATGACCAAGCCGGTCGTTGACACCACGGCGGCCGGCGACAGCTTTGCGGCGGCCTATATTGCGGCCCGGCTTGGCGGCTCTGATCCGGTGGAGGCGGCCCAATCGGGACATCGCCTCGCCAGCCTCGTGATCTGCTATCCTGGCGCCATCATTCCGGGCTATGCCATGCCGCCGAAGAAGCGGCCCCGGCCGGCGACCACGCGTCAAGCGACCAAGTGAAACGAACCTCCGAGATAAGATTCACGATATGACCACGACCGCCCAACAGAACCACCTCGTCGCGCTGTTCAAGGCCGCGACCGTCATTCCCGTCCTCACCATCGAGCGGATCCAGGATGCCGTGCCGCTGGCAAAAGCCCTGGTGGGCGGCGGCGTCCGCACCTTGGAGGTGACCCTGCGCACCCCCATTGCGATCGAAGCCGCGCGGGCGATCATGTCCGAGGTCCCGGACGCGGTCGTCGGCATCGGCACCATTCTCAATCCGGCCGATTTCACCCGTGTCGAGAAGCTCGGGGTGGCGTTCGGCATCAGCCCGGGCCTGACCCCGGATCTGCTCAAGGCCGCCACGCACAGTTCTTTGCCGTTCGCGCCGGGCATTGCCACGGCGTCCGAGCTGATGATGGCGCTGTCCTACGGCTTCGACGTCGCAAAGTTCTTCCCCGCCGAGCAGGCCGGCGGCATCAAGGGCCTCCGCTCGCTTGGCGGGCCATTTCCGAATGTGCGGTTCTGCCCGACCGGCGGCGTCGGCGAGGCCAATGCGGCGACCTGGCTTGCCGAGCCCAATGTGGTCGCGGTCGGCGGTTCCTGGCTGTGTCCGACGGCCGAGATCAAGGCCGGAAATTGGGCCGGCATAACTGCCATCTGCCAGCGCACCCTCCAGGCCCTTAAACCTGCGTGAAGTCTTGCCATCCCTGCGCTAAGACTTAGGTCAGCAAGAGACCGCCAGGGAGAGAAGATCATGACCGCCAGCATCGTCGGATGGGCGCACACGCCGTTCGGCAAGTTCGACACCGAAACCGTCGAAAGCCTCGTCACCCGCGTCGCTAATGAGGCGATCGCCGATGCCGGCATTTCGGCCTCCGATGTCGACGAGATCGTGCTCGGCCATTTCAACGCCGGCTTCTCGGCGCAGGATTTTACCGCCTCGCTGGTGCTCCAGGCCGACCCGAAGCTGCGCTTCAAGCCGGCGACCCGCGTCGAGAACGCCTGTGCGACCGGCTCCGCCGCCGTGCATCAGGGCCTGCGCGCGATCGCCGCAGGCGCGGCTCGAATCGTGCTGGTCGTCGGGGTCGAGCAGATGACCCGTACCCCGGGGGCGGAGATCGGCAAGAATCTCCTCAAGGCGTCTTACTTGCCGGAGGATGGCGACACGGTCGGCGGCTTTGCCGGCGTGTTCGGCAAGATCGCCAGCTCCTATTTCCAGAAATACGGCGACCAGTCCGATGCACTGGCGCTGATCGCGGCCAAGAACCACAAGAACGGCGTTGCCAATCCCTTCGCCCAGATGCGCAAGGATTTCGGCTTCGAGTTCTGCCGTGCCGAGAGCGAGAAGAATCCTTATGTCGCCGGTCCCTTGAAGCGCACCGATTGCTCGCTGGTGTCCGACGGCGCGGCTGCATTGGTGCTGGCCGATGCCGAGACCGCCAAGACCATGGGCAAGTCGGTCGGCTTCCGCGCCACCGCGCACGCCCAGGATTTCCTGCCGATGTCCAAGCGCGACATCCTCCAGTTCGAGGGTTGCACGGTGGCCTGGCAGCACGCGCTGGAAAAGGCGGGGGTGACGCTCAACGATCTCTCCTTCGTCGAGACCCATGACTGCTTCACCGTCGCCGAGCTGATCGAGTACGAAGCGATGGGCTTGACGCCGAGGGGGCAGGGCGCCCGCGCCATCAAGGAAGGCTGGACGCTCAAGGACGGCAAGCTGCCGGTCAATCCGTCCGGCGGCCTCAAGGCCAAGGGCCACCCGATCGGCGCCACCGGCGTCTCCATGCATGTGATGACCGCAATGCAGCTCGCGGGCCAAGCGCCCGAGGGCATGCAGCTCAAAAATGCAAAACTCGGCGGCATCTTCAACATGGGCGGCGCGGCCGTTGCCAACTACGTCTCGGTGCTGGAGCCGCTGAAGTAGATCTGGTAGGGTGGGCAAAGGCGCACCTGCGCCGTGTCCACCCTTTTCTTGCGTTAGATCATGGTGGCCCGCTTCGCTTGGCCCACCCTACGGCTCCTGATTGATTGGCGAGACGCACATCATGAGCAACGACTACGACTATCTCTCGATGGATCAACTCAACGACCGCATCGCAATCCTCGAGGACAATATCCGCCAGCTGATCGAGCAGGCTGCCGCGGCCTCCGGCGAGCAGAACGAGTCGCGCATCGCCGATCGCATCAACCAGCAGAACGATGAGCTCGACCGTCTCGTGAAAATCCGCGAATCCCGCCAGAAGAAGTAGCAGGCTGCGCGACGCGGTCGGGAATGTGCAGGCTCGCCCTCTTTATCGCGAGATCCCGCCGCTCGATACGTGGTAGACAATGTCAGAGAACAACTCAGTTGCCGATTTTCCCGCCATCGCGTGGGCGATCGCATCGAGATCCAATGCGAAGTAAGTCCCGCGTCTCGGATTTACGCATCCGGCTTGGGTGATCGCATAGTTTCCAGCGGCGTAGTTCAACGCGCAATATGTTATTAGCTGTCTAATGTCAGTCGAACGAAACTGCCGATCACCGGCTTTCACTTCATAAAGCTCGTGCCCGATCAATACATCTCCGACGCACGGGTTAAGAAATCCGCAGCCAGCAAAATGCGGTTCAAATGTCACCTCCAAGGCTTGAGGGGATCTCAGTCGAACGAAGTTCAAGAGAGACTGCTCAATGGCGCTTACCGCCTCTATCTCGATACCCGAAGGGTCATTCAGAGCGCCGATTCCTCTCTCTAGTGTTGCCAAACGGCTGCGCGCAGCAGCGCTGGCCTCAGACATGGTTGCGTCCGAACCGATAGACCTGAGCCGTGCGAGTTGAAAAGCGACTTCGTTCAAAAAGCCTCGTCGAGAGGGGTCGTCGCCTGCACTGATCTCTCGTGCGTAGCGAGTCAAATTCAAGTTTATCTGTCGAACGAAGCGCTCCGACATCGGCGCCAGAATGTGCCACAGCGATGTGTGTTGCGTTGTGAACGCTACCTCTGAGGTCATATGGGAATTACCCATCCCTTGCTGCTGAATTTTTCTGCAGCCCAGTCTCGAAGAATCTTCTCAAATGGGTTAAATTGCGTCGAATTGTAACTCCTCCAATGCGCGCCAGCTTCGCCCATCGCGTAAGAAGCGATAATAAATGCTCTCCGTTCCCAAGGAGATGCCCCAGAGTATTCGTTCAGTTGATCTGACAAAAACGAATACTCCTGCCATTTTGCCATCACCAAAATAACGTCTCTACGTACAAGTGGAGATCGAAATCGATTGTATAGCGTCACCAGAGCATCTTGATTTTCGGTCGATTTCATTTCGGCAAGAATGCGGACGGCATAAGCCGCATGCAATTCGTTATCTAGAACGTACGCTTTGGCGATGATGTTTTCGCGGATTTTACCGCAAATCTCCCATTGATGCTTTATTAGAAGATCGGGGAAAGAACTTTTGATGGCTATGGCGACGGTTGGAAACAGGGGATAAAGAGGCTTCAGATTATCGACGAGCGTCAGTACGGCGCTACCTTTAACGCTTGAGGGTAAGTGTCGTATTGCAGAAATGATTTTTTTCGTAAGTGCCCCATGGACCCGAGATTTTGCCAACTCGCGATTAAGTAGTCCAACAATGTCGATCTTGCTCAGTTCAGATCGTAATTCCTCATAGTCTTCTGCGGCGTGTGGCGAGTAGGGGTCGTAACGTAGGTTCAGGGCAAACAACTTTACCGCCTCTGGATCGTCGTCCCCATTAGGAGAGAAAAGCACTGTTTGCCCCGCTACAAACTCTTGGCATGACATGATTCTTGTTTTCGATTTCTGGATTGTCAGGCCGTCATTCCGGATCAGCTTATCGGAAAAGAATTGGAGTTTGCTGTGAGCATCATCTTCGCTCTCTGCGAATATGTGGTAGTCATCGGCATAGCGGCAGAATTTCACCCCATGCGATTTCAGAATTTGATCAGTTAAGTTGAGCACTAGCTCGACAAGCATTCGCGCGGCCGGACCGCCGACCGGAACCCCGTACGAATTTGTGCTCGAAAAATGAGTAAGTATCTCTTCGATATACTTACTGTACGGAGCATGTCTTGGAAGCTGCTCCAGCGCATTTTCTAATCGATGATGCGATACACGATGATAACAATCCGATATGTCGCACAAGACGACATATTTGTGGGATTGTGCCTCCTGAATCGAATGCAGCATGAAATCACGCCATGTTACATCCGAACGAAATAGGTTTTCATCCGTGGGCTGTTTTATCCGATACGAAAAGACGGCCTGCGATTTCGTAGGAATTCTCGCCGCCTCGATTTGATCGGCCAGAGCAATGGTAGAGCCTAGGAGAAATGCATTCCAAAATGGGTCCTGTTGTGTAGCCCAGCGGAATCCCGAAATTCCTACAGGGGTAAGCGTTCGGATGTGGTGCGGCCTATACTGTCCAAAGCATTTGTCGAAATAGGAGTACGCCTGCCGCAGCAACTTAACTACCTCCTTTCTTGTCCCTTAGAACGTAATTCTCGATGGGAAAAGGAAAGATGTCGGTGTCGCCGTGTGCGTCGATATTTCTTACAGCCAAGTCGAAGGCCGCCTTTGGCAGCATGCTGCGCTTTCCCGCTTAATTGTACCTAGACGTTGTACCTATGGCCCGAACAGAGTTGGCTGCTGTGCGCTTTCCGCATTTATTGTGCCAAATCGAGATTAGTTGAAATAACGGTGTTCATCAACTCCGCGATGTTCGGCGCTCCTTTGCGAACACCAGCTCATGCGCAGCACCGCAAGAGAGAGCTTGGCGTACGCCGACCTTCACAGTAGTGGGCATCACGGGCGCCAAACCAACGTTTCAGGCAGTATTCCGTCGAAGGACGGGAGCGGCATCGGGGGAACGGATCAGGGAGTTCTCAACGCATAAGCCAATACTCGTGGCGAGCTTGATCTTGCCGACGAGCTGCCATTACTAGGCTTCAGAAGCATAATCGGCCTGGACGGCCGCCTATCTGGGAGCAAAACAAGCCATGGGGCCGCTGAAGGGAATCAAGGTCGTCGATATGACCACCGTGCTGATGGGGCCCTATGCGACCCAGATGCTCGGCGATTACGGTGCCGACGTGATCAAGGTGGAATCGCTCGACGGCGACGTCACCCGGCTGATCGGCCCGATGCGGCACACCGGTATGGGTCCGGTGTTCCTCAATACCAACCGCAGCAAGCGCTCGATCTGCCTCGATCTGAAAAAGCCCGCGGGGCGCGACGCCGTGCTGCGGCTGCTGAAAGATGCCGACGTGCTCGTCTACAACGTCCGCCCGCAGGCGATGGCGCGGCTTCAACTCGGCTATGATGTCGTCTCCGCCAGCAACCCGCGCCTCGTCTATGCCGGCGTGTTCGGCTTCGGTCAGGACGGGCCCTATGCCGCAAAGCCCGCCTATGACGACCTGATCCAGGGCGCGACCGCGCTGCCCGCCCTGATGGCGCAGACCGGCGACGGCGTGCCGCGCTACGTGCCCAACGCGCTGGTTGACCGTATCGTCGGTCTCACCGCCGTCGGCGCAATCTGCGCGAGCCTCGTGCATCGCGACCGCACAGGCCGCGGCCAGCGGGTCGATATCCCGATGTTCGAGACCATGGCCGGCTTCGTCATGGGCGACCATATGGGCGGGCTCACTTACGAGCCGCCGCTCGACAAGGGCGGCTATGCGCGCCATCTCTCGCGCGACCGCAGGCCCTACAAGACGTCGGACGGCTATCTCAGCGTCATCGTCTACAACGACAAGCAGTGGGAGAATTTCTTCGCCGCCACGGGGCGCACCGATCTGCGCGCCGATCCCAAATTCGCGACCTTCGCCGGCCGCGCCGCCAACATCGATATCGTCTACGCCGAACTCGCCCGCATCTTCGAGACGCGCACCACGGCCGACTGGATCGAGCTTCTGACCAAGGCCGACGTGCCCGTCATGCCGATGCATGATCTCGCGTCGATTCTGCACGATGAGCATCTCGAAGCGACAAATTTCTTCCCGGTGGTGAACCATCCGACCGAAGGGCGGATCCGCAGCATGAAGGTGACGGCGAGCTGGTCGGAGACCGAGGCCGAGACTGTCAGGCTCGCGCCACGGCTCAACGAGCATGGCGCGGAGATCCTGCGCGAGATCGGCTATTCCGCGGACGAGATCGCCGCCATGGTCCGGGACGGCGTCACGCGTTCGGTGCCGGAGCAGGAAGGGGCGTCATGAGCTTCGTCACCGGCGTCGGCCTCACACCTTTCGGCAAGCACGAAGGCTCATCCTCGCTCGACCTGATGAGCAAGGCCGCCCAACTCGCTCTCGACGACGCCGGGCTCAAGCGCACCGAGATCGACGGCATCCTTTGCGGTTACTCCACGGTCTCACCGCACATCATGCTCGCAACCGTGTTCGCCGAGCATTTCGGCATCCGGCCGTCTTACGCGCACGCCGTGCAGGTCGGCGGCGCGACGGGGCTCGCGATGACGATGCTCGCGCATCACCTCGTCGAGGCAGGCGTTGCGCGCCACGTGCTCGTGGTCGCCGGCGAGAACCGCCTGACGGGACAGAGCCGCGACGCCTCGATCCAGGCGCTGGCGCAGGTCGGCCACCCCGATTACGAGGTGCCGCTCGGTCCGACCATTCCCGCCTATTACGGCCTCGTCGCCAGCAGGTACATGCACGAATACGGCGTGACCGAACAGGACCTCGCCGAATTCGCGGTGCTGATGCGCGCCCATGCCTGCACCCATCCCGGCGCGCAATTCCACGATCCCATTACCGTCGCTGACGTCATGGCCTCGAAGCCGGTGGCGATGCCGCTCAAATTACTCGACTGCTGCCCGGTCTCCGACGGCGGCGCCGCCTTCGTCATCAGCCGCGAGCGGACCGGCGAGGCCGGCGTGCGCATTCGCGGCTGCGCCCAGGCGCATACGCATCAGCACGTGACGGCCGCCCCCGCTCTTGGCGAGCTTGGTGCCGAGATCTCCATCGCCCGCGCCAAGGAGGCCACGGGGCTTGTGATCTCCGACGTGCGCTACGCCGCGATCTACGACAGCTTTACCATCACGCTCGCGATGCTGCTGGAAGACCTCGGTCTTGCCAAACGCGGCGAGGCGTCGGCGCGCGTAAGATCTGGCCATTTCAGCTGCGACGGCGCCCTGCCGCTCAACACCCATGGTGGCTTGCTCAGCTATGGCCATTGCGGCGTCGGCGGAGCCATGGCGCATCTGGTGGAGGCGCATTTGCAGATGACGGGGCGGGCGGCTACCCGTCAGGTCCGCGACGCGTCAATCGCGCTGCTCCACGGCGATGGCGGCGTGCTGTCGTCCCACGTCAGCATGTTTCTGGAGCGGGTGCGATGAGCGATCGCCTGGCGGACTGGACCAAGGGCGAACAGGCCATCACCTACCAGACCTGCAGCTCATGCGGCCATGTGCAATATTTCCATCGCGACTTCTGCGCCGCCTGTGGAAGCACAGGTCCGCGCGAGGCGCGCGCCAGCGGCAAGGGCAAGGTCTACGCCACCTCACTGGTGTGCCGTGCCGCTACGCCGGCAACCCGTGCGCACGTGCCCTACAACATCCTGCTGGTCGATTGCGCCGAGGGTTTTCGGATGATGGCCCATGGCGAGAATGATCTCGTCATTGGCGACGAGGTGATCGTGGGCTTCAAACCGTTTGCCGGTAAGCTGGTCCCGTTCTTTGTAAAGAAGCAGGAGAGGGATCCGTCATTCGGGGGCGGTCGAGAGACCGAGCCTGGAACGGGAATTCTGGGCCTGGCTTGTGCGAAGGCCACCCCGGAATGACGAAAACGCTGAAACTAACTCAACGCCCGTAGAACAAGATGCTGGCAATGACGAGCATCGCCATGACCGCCAGCATATGCACGAGCGCTTCCGAGGCGGCCCCCTTGGTGGCTTCCTTCATACCCTATTCTCCCTAGACTTGGGCGTGACGCATCGTTGCGTGGTGAGCGCTCAGACGGCCAACTGTTTTTACTCGGAACACCCCACTTCGAGTACTCACCGCAATCAAGTCCCCACGCGGCGAATATCGATTGTGCCAAGGTCGATCAGCAATGCGGCGGCATTTTGACTCGATAATGTTGCTCCCGAGGTCGGGCGCGAATACAGTTTCGGGGATCTGTTCCTGACAAGACAATAAGCATCAAAAGCTTCAAAGAAAAACGTCAGCAAAAGCTCGAGGCAAATCATGGCCCGCATCGACTACAGCGATCCCTCCAAGGCGTCCGACCGCACCCGCGAAATTCTCGAAAAGAATCGCAATGCCAACATCTTCCGCATGATGTCGCACTCGCCGAGCTATTTTGAGCAATACTGCCGTCTCGGCGGCGCAATCAGGCACAAGGGCGAGCTCGATCCCGTGCTGCGCGAGCTCGCGATCACGCGCACGGGAATTTTGTGCGAGGCGCCGTACGAGATCGTCGCGCACAAGCGCATCGGCAGGAATGTCGGCGTCACCGACGCGCAGAACGAGGCGCTGGAGAATTGGCAGGCTGCGAATTGTTTCGACGAAACGCAGCGCGCTGCGCTCGCTTTCACCGACGAGATCGTCAAGCTGAAGAAGCCGACGGATGCGACCTTCAGGGCGATCGCCGCGAAGCTGACACCGGCGGCCCTGGTCGAGCTCCAGCTGTCGGTCGGCTTCTACATCATGACCTCAAAGTTTTTGGAGACGTTTGAGATCGATCTCCAGCCCGTCACCGAAGTTGTGGGCTGATCCAGGCCTGGCTAGCGAGGGATGTCATGACGATCGACGAATATGCGGTCTGGGCCGCAACCATTGCGAAAGTCGACGAGCATCCGTCGAACGAGCGGCTCTCCTATCTCGGGCTGGGCCTCGCCGGTGAATCCGGCGAGGTCGCCGAGCACATCAAGAAGCTCCTGCGCGACAACTGGCTCGACAAGGCGGGGCTCGTCGAAGAACTCGGCGATGTCATCTACTACTGGGCCTGCCTGTGCGCCGCGACGGGCCAGCAGCCGTCCCAATTGCTGAATGCCAGTGCCGCCAAGATCAAGCGACGTATCAGCGAGGCTGCCAGCCGCTAACGCAAGATATGGGTTGAGGACGGGATCACCTCTCCCCGACGGGGAGAGGTGAGGGGGTCACGTCGACGTCAAGATATCGACCTTGGTGTTGGCGACGATCAGGCGATCGGCAAGCAGCTGGGCCAGATTGCGCATGATGCGCTCGCTCGCCCGCGGGTGCTGCCTGCGAAAACGCTCGAAATCTTTCAACGGCACCTCGAACGCAGTGGCCGCCATGTCCGCGAACACGTCCGCGGAGCGCGTCGCCTCGATCAGGGCCATCTCGCCGAAGGCCATGCCGGCGGTCAGCGTCGCCAGCCGTACGCCGTCGGGCAGGGTGACATGCACCGCGCCGCTGCGTAGGAAGAACAGGGCGTCGGCGGGATCGCCGGTCGTGAGGATCTTTGCGCCGGACTGATAGGTCCTGACGGTGCAGATCGAGGCGAGGTCCGTCAGCTCCTCGGCGTCAAGGCCGTCCAGCAATGGCTGCTCCGACAGCTCGGTGGTCTCGTGAAAATCGATGGAGCCGCCGTAGCGGTAGACGATCTGGTCTTCCGCCCATTCGATCGCCGTGTCGAGCAGATAGAAGTCGCGGACGTTCTTCAGCTCCGCCGTCCACTCGCGTAAGCTGTCCCATTCCCTGGAGGCGCGACGGACCCCTGAAATCACCACAGTGACATCAAGCGCGGCGAGCTCCTCGAAGGCTTCAGCGATCAGCCGGGCGCCGGCGCGGGTGGTGGAGGTCACGCGATGCAGGTCGAACACGACGATTTGCGGCCGTGGCTGCCCTGCGAGCCTGCGCGTCACGTAGTCGACGGCCGACAGCGACAGCACGCCGACCAGCTCGATCACACGCACAGCCTGCTCATGCGCGGCGAGGATGTCGCGCTCCTGCTGGCGGCGGACGCGGCGGGACGGGCTCTTGCCGATGTCGTAGTCGGCGATCACAGCGTTGCGCGCATCGTCGCTGCGGTTGAGCATGTGCAGGTCATAATGCGAGGACAGCGCCTCGCAGACCTTGATGCCGCGCAGGCTGTTGCCGTGTTTGTCGAGCTTCGGGGAATAGCTGCCGAGCCCGAGGCGGGCCGGAAGCGCGGCCAGGAGGCCGCCGCCAACGCCGCTCTTGGCGGGGATGCCGATGCGGTAAATCCACTCGCCGGCATAATCGTACATGCCCGAGGACGTCATCACCGACAGCGTGCGCGAGATCGCATACGGCGTCAGCACCTGCTCGCCGGTGACAGGATTGACGCCGCGATTGGCGAGCGTCGCCGCCATCACGGCGATGTCGCGCGCAGTCACCAGCACGGCGCATTGCCGGAAATAGACGTCGAGCACGCCGGCGACATTGTCGGAGATCACCGCATTGGTCTTGAGGAGATAAGCGATGGCGCGGTTGCGGTCGCCGGTCTGGCTCTCGGAGGTGTAGACGGCCTCATCGACGGCGAGGTCGCGCCCGGCAAAGCGGCTGAGAGCGAGCCGGATCTGCTCGAAGGCTTCTTCGCCCTTGCTCGCATGGATCAGCCCGGTGCAGGCGATCGCGCCGGCATTGACCATGGGATTGAACGGATGGTTCTCGGCGTTGAGCCGGATCGAGTTGAAGGGATCGCCGGAAGGTTCGACGCCGATCGCGCTCTCGACCTTGTTCGCACCGAGCAGATCCAGCGCCAGCGCGAACACGAATGGCTTTGACATCGACTGGATGGTGAAGGGCACCCTGGAGTCGCCGACCTCGTAGACATGGCCGTCCAGCGTTGCGAGGCTGATGCCAAAATGGGCAGGATCGGCCTTGCTCAACTCGGGAATATAATCCGCGACATGGCCCGCGGTCTCCGCGGAGAATTCGTTGAGGCATGCGTCGAGAAACCGCAGCAGCGGCGGCTTCGACCCGGTCCAGGCAGAGGCGGGGAACGGTTGCGCTATCATCGCGTCACTTGTGCAACGCAATCCTGGCATGCGCAAGCTGCTCGGTCCCATCTAAATGCCTAGTGCAAGCTGTCGCGCACCATCGCGAGACCTTGTGATTCAGAATGTCGCGGATGAAATTGCGGTGCCTCCTCAGCTCGCGACGATCGCAATCGCTTGGCCTTCGGCAACAAGGTCATCGATCTTCACGAGCAGTGATTTGAGCGTGCCCGATACGGGCGAGGGCACCGGTATCTCCATCTTCATGGCTTCGACGAGCACAATTTCGTCGCCATCGCCAACGGTTCCTCCAACTTGCACGGGAGTTGCGCAGACGCGGCCGGCGACCTCCGTGATGATCTTAATTTCTGGCATGCCATCGCCTTTTTGTTGTCGTCGCAAAATGCCTGAGGTAGCGTCGTTCACAAAGTGGAATTTAATTCCGCAGAGCGGAACAAACGGTAGGGATCATGGGACGACGTTCGGAGCGGTTGAGCAGGCAAGGTGCACTCGCTGGCGATGCTGGTGAAGGTGATGTCATTCAGGTCGTGTCGCGCGCGTTCGACGTGTTGCGATGCTTCGAGGGCCACGAGGCGAGGCTCGGCAATCTCGAGATTTCGAATCGCTGCGGCTTGCCGCGCTCGACGGTGTCGCGGCTCACGCACACGCTGACCCGGATGGGCCAGCTCGTGTATCTGCCGCGCGACCAGAAATATCGAATCGGTCCGAGCGCGGTGGCGATGAGCGCCTCGATGATGAAAGGCGCGCAGCTGCGCAGCATGATCCGGCAGCGGCTGCAGGAAGTCGCGGAGCAATTGCCTGGTACGGTCGGCTTCGTCGTGCCCGATCGATTCCATCTCGTCTACCTCCAGTTCGCGCGCTCGGCCTCCGCGCTCGGCTTGCACGAGGGTACCGGCAGCCGCATCTCGATGGCCTCGACCGCCGCGGGCGCGGCCTATACGGCGGCCTTGTCGCCTGACGTCGGCGACGCCTTCATCAACGAGATGGAGCGCGAAGCGCCCGAGGCTGCAAGGATCCTGCGGCCCCGCATCGAGGCCAACAGGCAGTCGCTGCGCGAGCGCGGCTATGTCGTGGCCTGCGGCCTGTGGAGCCCGCACATCAACGGACTCGCGGTGCCGATCTGGTCGCCGCAGTATCAGACCTTCGTGGTCATCACGATCGGCCTTCTCTCGGCGATGTATGACGAGCAGCGTCTGCATGCCGAGGTCGCGCCGCGGATGACAGCGCTCGGCCGCTCGCTCGGCAGTCTGCTCGAAGGCGCCGAAGGCGACGTTTTCAACAACAGGATCTCGCGCAAGCCGGTCGCAATCGCCGTGCACAACAACAACAAGCCGATGAGCTCGGAGGGAGTGAATGAACTGGAAGCCGGAACTCGACGAGCTCGCCCGGCGCGAAGCCTTCGCGCGGGAGATGGGCGGCGTTGACAAGGTCAAGCGACAGCATGACCAGGGACGGCTGACTGTTCGGGAGCGTATCGACAAACTGATCGACAAGGGCAGCTTCCACGAGATCGGTGCCGTGTCCGGCATCGGGGAGTATGATCCGCTAGGCGAGCTGAAGACGGTGACGCCGGCGAACTGCGTGTTTGGCCGCGCGCGCGTCGACGGCCGAACGGTGGTGGTCGTCGGCGACGATTTCACCGTGCGCGGCGGCTCGGCGGACGCCTCGATCTCGGCAAAGCCGCTGATGGCGGAAGAGATGGCGCACGATTTCCGCCTGCCCATCATACGGCTCATCGAAGGCTCCGGCGGCGGCGGCTCGGTCAAGACCATCGAGACCAAAGGTGCGGCGAATTTGCCCGGAGGCATCGGCGGCACCCGCTGGTATCGCTTCACGACGGAAAACCTGTCGCGCGTGCCTGTTGTCGCGCTCGGCCTCGGCTCGGTTGCGGGTTTAGGTGCCGCGCGCCTTGCCACCAGCCACTATTCCATCATGACGCGGACGTCGGCGATGTTCGTCGCGGGGCCGCCGGTGGTGAAGGCCTTGGGCCAGAACCTCTCGAAGGAAGAGCTTGGCGGCGCCGACATCCAGACTCGCGCTGGCGCGGTCGATCATGCCGTCGACACCGAGGAGGAGGCCTTTGCCTGTGCGCGGCGCTTCCTCTCTTATCTGCCGTCATCGGTCTACGAGCTGCCGCCGACCTTGCCCTGCACTGATGATCCGGAGCGCAGCGAAGAGGCGCTGATGAATGCGGTGCCGCGCAACCGCAAGCAGGTCTACAAGATGCGCCCTGTCATCGAGCAGGTCGTCGACAAGGGCTCGTTCTTCGAGGTGGCCGGCAATTTCGGCAGGCCCGTTATCGTTGGTCTTGCACGACTCGAAGGCAGGGCGGTGATGCTGCTTGCCAGCGACAGCTTCCACTATGGCGGCTCCTGGACCGCGGATGCCTGCCAGAAGGTGGTGCGCTGGGTGGATTTCGCCGAGACCTTCCACCTCCCGATCGTCTATCTCATGGACTGCCCTGGCTTCATGATCGGCCTCGATGCAGAAAAGGCGGCCACCATCCGTCACGGCGTGCGCGCCATGGCGGCGGTCAACCAGACTACCGTGCCCTGGTGCACGGTGATCCTGCGCAACGCGTTTGGTGTGGCTGGAGTCGTGCACCAGCCCGCCGACCGCTTCTCGATCCGCTACGCCTGGCCGTCGGCCTATTGGGGCTCGCTGCCGCTCGAAGGCGGCATCGAGGCCGCCTACCGCGCCGACATCGACGCGGCCGAGGACAAGGCGGCGAAGCTGAACGAGATCCAGGAGCGATTGAACAAGCTGCGCTCGCCGTTCCGCTCGGCCGAGAAATTCTGGGTCGAGGAGATCATCGATCCCAGGAAGACGCGCCCACTGCTCTGCGAGTTCGCGCGTCTCGCCGAGCCGCTGCGCAAAGCGGGCCCGCCGCAGAATTTTTCGATTCGACCGTAACGCCCCGGTAAAAAAGCGCGATGCCGGGAACGATATTCGGCGTGCCGCATTCAACGCGAATGAGGAACCTGTCTTTCGGCATCGGCGCTCTCGCGGCCGCGCTGGTTTTCCTCGTGATTTGGCTGGGCCAGCACGAACGGCACGCGTCGATCGAGCGCCTCGAGAATTGGGAGCTTCGGTCACCGTCTCAGCGCTAGCGGCGACGTCGTGATTCGATGCAAAGGGGCAGTCGTCGTGCCCGCCACTGGTGCGCAAGGCGCACCTGATCACATGTTGCAAGTGTTCGAAACGCGGCGGGCAATCGTTCTTACTCTGCGAGTTAATCATTCCGCTCGCAACGTGTGGCATATGAGGATGGACGAGGCCGGCTCATAATTGCAGCCATTTTCGGCCGTCCTTTAGGCCCATTTCAGCCAAACTGCTATTGGTTTCTCATTGCCGGGGTAGGGCTTCGCATTTGGAGTCCTGCAATGTTCAAGTCAGTATTTTCTGCGTGTCTCTTCGTTATCATTAGCTCTATCGCTTCAGAAGCAAGACCCTACCACATCGTTCGAGCGACTGAATGCAATGTCGTCATGCCTTGCGACTTCTCGAATGTGCAAGCGCGTCGCGAGCACGTGTCCAGGTACACACTGCAAGCCTACCGTTCAAAACAACTCACGGCTGACGCCGCCGGCGCCGCCACAGTTGTGACCGTCTCCGGCGCTCGGATCGTCGGCGGCCGGCCGGCCGGTTGCCCTTCGGCCTTCTGCGGCTGCGGCGCGTCGCTGCGCGTGTTCGGACGCATCGTGCCGGAGCTAAATCTCGCAGCCAACTGGCTGCGCTTTCCGCGCACCGCGCCGGCCCCGGGAATGGTCGCGGCGCGTCGCGGCCATGTCTTCGTTCTGGAGCAGTCCCTCGGAGGCGACATGTGGATGGCGTACGACGCCAATTCGGGCGGTCACGCAACGCGCATGCATGCGCGTTCGCTGCGGGGCTACACTATCGTCAACCCGCGCGCCTCGATGAGTTGAGAGTGAGTTGAGGGAATGGTGAGGTGCCCCGGCCCAATCACACCCGGAGCACCTTGCCGGGATTCATGATGTTCTGCGGATCGAGCGCGCGCTTGATGGTGCGCATGATGTCGAGTTCGGTCTTCGACCGGTAGTGGCTGAGTTCGTCGAGCTTCTCGATGCCGATGCCGTGCTCCGCCGAGATCGAGCCGCCCATGGAGGTGACGAGATCGTTCACGGCGCGCGTGAGGGCGGCGGTGTACTGGTTCAGTGTCGGCTGATCCATGCCGATTGGCCCCATGAACGAGAAATGCAGGTTGCCGTCGCCGATGTGCCCCAGAGGGTAGGGGCGAATGCTCGGGAGAATGTCGAGCGCGGCCTTGAGCCCCTTGTCGATGAATTCGGGAATCCGGGAGATTGCGACCGATATGTCGTAGCTGATGCCAGGACCCTCGGCGCGGGAGGCCTCCGCCATGGCTTCCCGGATGCGCCACATGTTGCGCGATTGGCTGACGGTCTGCGCGATCACCGCGTCGAGCACGCGACCGGCCTCGAGTTGATCGGCGAGAAACGCCTCCAGCTTCTCCGACATGCCATCAGCTCCGTCTTGCCGTGCGCGCGAAGACGACCATTCAAGCAGCAGATACCACGGCGTATCCGCCTTGAGCGGATCCTGGACGCCCGGAATATGGCGCATCACGAGGTCGACCGCGGCGCGGCTCAGCAGCTCGCAGGATCCGACATTGTCCTCGGAGGCCGCATGCGCCTCAGACAGGATCTCGAGCGCGGCGCGCGGATCGCGAACGGCCAGCCACGCGGTGCAGACGTCCTTCGGCGCCGGCCACAGCTTGACCACGGCCTTCGTGATGATGCCGAGCGTTCCCTCGGCGCCCATGAAGAGATGCTTGAGGTCGTAGCCGGTGTTGTCCTTCTTCAAGGCACGCAGTCCGTCCCAGACGTCGCCATTGGGCAAGACGACCTCGAGGCCCAGGACGAGATTGCGGGCGTTGCCGTAGCGCAGCACCTGCACGCCGCCGGCATTGGTCGAGAGATTGCCCCCGATCATGCAGGAGCCCTGGGCACCAAGGCTGAGCGGCAGGAATCTGTCGTGACTGGCCGCTGTCTCCTGCAGCGTCTGCAAGACGCAGCCGGCCTCGACCGTCATCGCATAGCCCACGGGATCGACGTCCAGCACGCGGTTCATCCGGCCGAGCGACAGCACGATGCCTGTATGCGCCGGCCAGGGCGTGGCGCCGCCCATCAGTCCGGTGTTGCCGCCCTGCGGCACGATCGCGACGCCGTGCGCATTGCAGAGCCGGACGACCTTCGAGACCTCCTCGGTGCTGCCGGGACGTACGACCGCGCCGGCGCTGCCGAACAGCTGCCCGCGCCAATCCGTGACGAACGGCTGCTTGCCGTGCTCATCCTCGATGAAACCCTTCTCGCCCACGATCGCGCGCAACGCGTCGCGGAGCTGGGCGGTCAAAGGAGCGGTTGGAATGGCAGGGACGGGCGACGGAAAGGCGGTCGGCATCTTGTTTCCTCTGGCGCATCTTGGTGTGCACTGCGCGCGAAGCGCTTGAGGAGCATTGTCCACGTTTGGGACGGGAAGTCTAACGGCAATATCGGTAACGTCAGGACAATTTCCCGCAACGTCTCTCAACGCCAACATCCTGCGGCCGCGAGAACCCAAGGTCCTCCGGATACCCCGGCTTCAGCTGCACGGATACTGCACGACCGAGGAAACGCGCGGATACAGGTAGTAGCTCTCGCTGATCGGCATGGTCCCGCTGATCGTATAGCCAAGGTTGGGGGTGTATTGGTACGTGACCTCGCCGAGCAGCAACGATACATTGGAGGGCGAGGGGGTGCCGAGGGCCGTTGGCAGAGTGATCGGCTGAGCTACCGGGCGTGGGGTGCCGTTGAGCGCTTTGCTCCAGGTCACGGTCGCTTTGCCGTTGGCGTCCGTGGATACTTCCGACACGACGACCGTCGTGTTCGCCGAAGAATAGGGTGCGATCGTCGCCGCCGACGCGCCAAGCATGGCGCCCAGCGTCGTGTCGGTGACGCATGCGTTTCGTGACACCAGATCCACGACCGTGTGGGCAGTTTCACTGACCTTGACGCTGATCGCCATCCCGTTGCCGAGCTCGACGCCGCCCACATAGAGCAGCAGCATGAACGGCACCACGATGGCGAACTCCGTCGCGGCCACGGCGCGCGTGTCCACCCAGAAGTTCCGCATGCGATGAGGCGTCCGGCTCATGAGTTGACAAAAGCCTCGTTCATGAAAGCCGTGGACGACATGATCAGGCGGCTGCTGTTATTCGGCTGGTTTGCCAGAGTGAAGCCGAGTGGACCCAGGAAAACCGGCCACAGATACATCACCCGCACGACCACGATGTCGCCCTGATTGCCGGGGTTGAATTGCCAGACATTCGTCACCTTTCCATTGCCGTCGTAGGTGAGGGTTGGCAGGGCCGTGTTGGTCGAGCTCCATGAGTTGGCAACCTGGACGTCGATCATCAGGCCGCTGCAGTTGAACAGGATCACGACGTTGGAGCAGACCGCGCTGGCAAACTGGGCCTGGGTCATGCCCTGGGCCTGCGCCTGCCCCGTCAGGATCGCCCGGCTCGATTGGTTCACCACCTGTTCCAGGAGCTGCTGCGCAAAGAAAACCAGGAAGGTCTGGATGATCGCGACCAGCAGGGCGATGAAGGCCGGGGCGATCAGCGCGAACTCGACCGCGGTTGCGCCTTTCCGGTCGGCAAAGAACGCGCGCCAGCGGCGGCGGCGTCTGGTTGTGGGCACGGCGTGCGTGGCGGTCATGTTTGCTTTCTCTATTGAGTCAGGCGGGGGTCGGACGCGACCTTGAGGAATAGAGCCTGGAGAGCGCTGGTGATGTCGCCGTTGGTCGACACCTTCTGATACAAATCGGGCGATGAGGCGCAGGTTTGCAGGTTTGTCTCGATCTGGCTGGTCGAGCCGGTGGACGTTCCATTGAAGGGGTAGATCCAGCTATCGTACCAGTTGTTCGTTTTATGGAGCGCCGCGTCGTCATACTCTGTGTAAAGCACGGCGATGCGGATCTTCCTGTTCTTGATGGTGGTGCAGATCGTGGGGTCGAGCGGCTGCTGGCAGCGCTTGCCAGTGAGAGTCTTGTTGCAGGAGCCCGTGTATGCGTCGGTCGTAATGTTCACGTCTTCAACGCCGTCGGTCACGAGGAACACCACTTCCTGTGGCGTATCGTTGGTGACGTTGGTGCCGTTCCCCGGATTCGGCATGATCTTGTTGAGACCGCTCAATGCGCCCGCGATGCTGGTGTCGGCGTCGCTATTGTTGTTCGACGATGTCAGCCAGTTGTTCTTGTAGACTGGCAGGACCGCAATGTTGTTGGCGTAATTCTGGATGGTCGCTACCGTGTAGCTGGTTGTCGAGTTGGGCGTCACGGGAGTTTGCACCACCCCCGGTTTTCCGGAAGGCGCGAAGATCGGCGAGCTGCTGTTCAACTGCCAATCAAACGTATAGATCGCGACCCCATAGGTATTTCGATTGGTGGTCGATACGCTTTGTGCTGTCGTCATCAGGGATTGGACGGCCTGCTTGACACGGTCGATGCGTAATGTGACGCCGAGATTGCGGGCAAGCTGGTAGTTGTCAATTCCGCCTGGATTGCCCAGATTGTCTGCGGCGGGATTGGTTTCGTGGCATGCGAATCCGCACCCTTTGTACCCGCTCGAGTCGACCTGATTTTGCGTGTTGGCGATCAGCTTGCTGATGTCGGCCGATGTCGCGCCGATAGCCATGGAAGGCGAGTCGTCCAGCAAGAGATAGAAGTTGATGTTGGGGGCGCCCTGGTTGCGTGCCAATGACTGACCTGTGAACGGCCAGTTTGCCTGTTTGAGCACGCTCGGGAAGGCATTGTTCGCCGTCGCGTTGTAGCAAATCTGAACGTTGCGAACGACTTGGTTGTTCGAGTTGACGGGGTCAGCATAGACTGCGTCCACGCCGGGGCAGGCGGCGTAAGTACAGTATCCCGTCGTGGCATCGGGTTTGCTGCAGTTGACAGCGACCGTGAGATTTGGCTGCGCCGGCAAGTTGTTGTTGCTCACCAGAGCATTCGCCGTGACGTTGAAGACGTTCTTCGCTGCGGTCTGCGCCGCCTGCGGGCTCTGCTGCATCATTGCCGAGGTGACTGTGGCGACGGCGGCAGCGTCGCTGGCCGAGTCGAGGTTCACCTTCATGTGTTGCGTATGCGTGTAGTCCAGCGCCATGCCGAGCAGAAAGATGGTCGGAACCATCACCAGCGCAAAGATCACGGCGACGTTGGCCTTGCGATCTCTGGCAAAACGACACAACCAAGCGCGGAGCATGATCTTCATCCTAATCGCCTGAGTCTCGGCAAAGGCAATTTTCTCTGGCTTATCAAGGACCGAGGAACGCGACCGGGCGGCCTCTGCGGGCTTCTCGGCAGAGCGGAACTTTGAATGTGGGCCGTTAAGCAAGGCTTACGCGGATCGCGCGAACATGGGCCGCCGAAATCCGCCGTTGCCGGATTGAACGGCATCATTAACGAGGGCTAAACGCAGCCAGGACAATTAAAGCGAGCTGTTACGGAAGACTGGCTGGGCTCGCGCGACCTGATCGATCCCGTGATGGGCCGGCGGCATTGCGGGCCGCTCCGGCCGCCAGCAAGCGGTCGGTTGCGCGAGCAGGATCTTGCTTGCGGCCTAAAATTTCAGCGTCGTTCGCAGACCTAGCACCGCAGCGTTCTTGAGCGCCTTGGCCGGCATTGGTCCCAAGGGGTCGGTCGCCCCTCCGCCGGGATGGATGATGTATTGGAAATTCGGCTGAAGAGTCCAGCCATCGCGTAGCTGATACTGGTAGACGGCCGTCAAAAGTCCTTCGAAGCTGCGCGCCGGCCAGGATGGCCCGACCATCGCCCGATAGTCGGCGTCGAGCGCCTGGGCTCGCTTCGAGACGTGGGCGTAACCAGCCGCGATGCCGAACTTGTCGTCGGGACGCTTGTCGCTCAGTCCGATCAACTCGAACCCGGCGTCCGCATAGAGATCGATCAGGTTGCGGTCGGCCGGCGCACCCGAGACGCGGGCGAACACGCCGATTCCGCGATCGTCGCTCTTCGGCACGCGATAGAGCTGCTGCTCGAAGACGGCCCATCCTCCGACATCACCCGCCAACATGAGGGGCGTACCGCTGCTGGCCGCAGCGGCGAGTGACACTCCATTGTTGGCAAGTTGCAGATCGGAAAACGATCCGAAGTGACGCCAGCCACCGAGCTTGATTTGCCCAGTCAGATTGGGATCGCCCTTTTTGTTGTTCCAGGCATACTGGATCTGGCCAAGGAGAAGGGGTGGATCGTTGACGCGGAAATTGACGCCGTAACGGTCGCGCTCTTGCGGATCGCCGGGACCAGGGCCCGCCTGGTTGCCGTCGAACACGCCGCCAAGCACAGACAGGTGGTCCGTCACGTTGACCAGCAGGCGGGTGCCCATCGCGGCCAGTGGCGGTGAAGGGCCCCCGCTTGGCAGGTCCAGCGATGTGATCGCCGGCCAGCCCATCGAGGCGTTGGTAAAGACGTCGGTGTATTTCGTATTGAAGAACTCGCTGTCGGCGGCAAGCTGACCGAACTTGAGCGAGACCTTCTTGTCGCCCCACTGCTTCTCGAAATAGGCTTCGTACAAGCGGGTGGACGGCAGCGCTTCAATGCCGCTGACGACCAGGAAATTGCCGAGATAATTGCGCGACAAGCCCTCGCCGTGAATCTGGAACATGTTGGCGTGAAAGGTCAGCTTGTCGATTCCGGCGAGCTTCTGCAGGTCGACGTCGACCGCGAGATTAAGCCGGCCTTCGTAGATCACACCTTGCTTGAGGCCGCCCGTGACATTTCCGAGCGTCTCGCCGATGTAGGTCGCGGCAAACTTGACTCCATGTTTTTCGAAGGGGTTTGGCAGAAGCCCAAGCGTCTTTTCCTCAACGGTGCTTTCGCCGGTATCGGGATCGGCGGGCTTGTCGTCATCGGTTTTCTTGTCGTCCTGTGCGACAGCGTGCGATCCTGCAAGCAGGCTCGCAAAAGCCGTGGCCTGTATCAGGCACTTGGCTGACCTGCTCAGCTTGAATCGCAACAAGATGCGGCCCCCTGGAATGGAAGGATGCGCGACCACTCAAGGGGCGCCCCCGCCGAGGGTACAGTGGCACCTGATGGGCTTCCGCGCACCTAACATTTGTTGATGTTCCGGCGTTTTAACTGGACAAACGTTTAATGGTCTTCACAGCGTGCCGGGGTCCGCGCCAGCCCAGGAACTCGAGCTCCTTGTTCTCGAGCACGTTGGTGGCACGGAAGAACTCTTCGAGTTCGCCTCGCGCGCGCGAAGGCAGATGGCGGATGTCCCGCAGGTCCGTTTCGAGCGGCGATCGATCGGGTACCGCGAACACGCGATCATTGCGCTCCCTCTTGCCCTTGCTTTTCTGCTCCATCTCGAGAATGCCGATCGGTTTGCATTTGAGGACGACGCCAGGATACGTGCGCGCATCATGTATGATCAGGACGTCGAGGGGATCTCCATCCGGAGCTTTGGTCGAAGGGATGAAGCCCCAATCATAGGGATAGCTGAGCCCCGCCATCAGCGGTTTCGCGAGGGTGAAAATGTGGAATTTCGGATCGAAGTCCAGCTTGCATGTGCTCGCGCGGGGAGTTTCAACGACCGCGAACACGTGGTCGTCGTCCGCCCATGTCGGAAGCTTCAGGACGTTCGTCATCTCGTACTCTTTCCGTACACTCTCATACCTCCGGTTCTCTAAGAACTGAAGCACGTCAACGATCGTTCCAGATTTCATCGATTGGATCGCCACGGACAGATTCGGTTCTGGGACCCGTCAGCGACAGGATGACGTTGCCGTTCCGATCGAGGGAGATCGTATGGTCGAAGCTGCGGAGACCATTTTCCAGGGCGAGGAAGATGGCGCAGACGCCGGATGACGGCCCGATCATGGCCAAAGGACACGATGGGAGGAACGATTTCCGGCGCGCCGCATTCAACGCGTATGAGGAACCTATATTTCGGCATCAGCGCTCTCGCTGGTGCGCTGGTTCTCTTCACGATCTGGCTGGGCCAGCATGAACGGCAAGCCTCGATCGAGCGCCTTGAGCAATGGGAGCTTCGGTCTCCGGCTAAGCCCTAGCGGCGACGAGCATGTCACTACCGCCGGTTCGGCGGCGGCAGTGACGTGGAGATCGATGATGAGCGCTTGACGGTCAACGTTTGGGGAGTGACGCCATGACCTCGCCCGCGTCTCCGTCCTCGAGGCAAGGCGTGACTGTCAATGGAAGCAGGTCAGACCATTGCGCGAGCCAACGATACATGGCTTTCGGATCACTCGATTCAGAGATCGCAAATCCCTGTCCATTCATGCCATGCCAGCGACCGAGCATCCTGACGCCCTCCGGGGGCGCGCCACCGGTCTCCAGAAAGCGGGCGACGGCTGCGTTGAAGGTTCCTTGGGGTACGCTCCAGGTGGTTATGAATTTCATGCGATTCTCCCATGACTAGAATTATCGGATGAATGTCGCGGCTGTGCCGCGTAGGCACGATAGCGCCGGCGTCTCGAATGACAACGGCGAATGAACAGGTGCGTCGGTTTGATCCGGCTGCCCTAAGACGCTATTTGCCGTCGTTCCAGATGTCGGTGGTCAGCTTCCAGTCCTCCCCGACTTTCTCCCACACGACGACATATTTTCCGCTCACCTCCTGCGGGGAGGCTCCCTTGGTCTTCAATACGAACGTGCCGATCTCGCGTGCCGCGGACGAGCCTAGCGGTTTGACATCCAGCGTTGTGAGCTTCGGATCGGTGACTTGTTCAGCCATGCTTTTCCACATTGCCTCGATGGCCGTTCGGCCCTTCACCATCGCGGACCCCGGTGGCAATGCGATCGCATCCGCGCTGTAGAGGGACGCAATCCCGGAAAAATCGCCCTTGTTGAACAGTTCGAGCCATTTCGCATTGTTCGCGTCGATCTCGGCCTTCTGAGCCAAAGCCGGCGCGCTCAACGAGATCACGATTGTCGTCGCTAATGCTATGTTGCGCATGATCATCTCCAGACCAATGTACGATGCGGATGCAGGGCAGTCGCCAGTCTCGACAGAGGATGCGTTGAATGACGCATCCCAACCCCGGGGCAGGCGCGACAGCAATTCCGGGGAATTACCGTCAGCACCATTGACGAAGCTGCGCAGTGGATTGCAAGCGCTCGCGCCCGGCCTTGCCTGCGCCCGTTCTCAAGAGAGGGGCGAAGAAGAGAGCAAAGCTCGGGCGAAATGAGCCGCGAGATAGCGGACGTGTGTCCCGGCCGGAGTGCTAGGCCATCGCGGGTTTCGCCTGTGGCTTCGGCTGTCGCGACAACGCCAGCACGATCAGAGAAGCGAACACGCAGAGCGCGCCGGCGATAAAGAAGGCAGGCAAATAGCTCTGCAGCAGCGTCCGCGACAGGCCCGCGCCGAATGCTGCGGTGCCGGCGCCGAGCTGATGGCCGGCGAAGATCCAGCCGAACACCAGGTTGGCGCGCTCGGGTCCGAATTTCTGCGCGGTGAGGCGCACCGTGGGCGGCACCGTCGCGATCCAGTCAAGGCCGTAGAACATCGCGAAGAGCGACAGGCCATAGAACGAGAAATCGCTGAACGGCAGGAAGATCAGCGAGAGCCCGCGCAGGCCATAGTACCAGAACAGGAGATAGCGATTGTCGTAGCGGTCCGACAGCCAGCCCGACATGATGGTGCCGAAGAAGTCGAAGATGCCCATCGCCGCCAGCAGGCTTGCGGCCTGAACCTGCGGGATGCCGAAATCGAGGCACATCGGGATCAAGTGCACCTGCACGAGCCCGTTGGTCGAGGCGCCGCAGACGAAGAACGTCGCAAACAGGATCCAGAACGCAGATGACTTCGAGGCATCGCGCAGCGTGCCGAGCGCGACTGCCGTGATCGAGCCGTTGCTCACCGGCGGAGCGGGCAAGGGCTCGGTGCCTTCGTCGCCGAAGGGACGCAGGCCCACATCGCTCGGCCGGTCGCGCATCACGAGCGCGACGGCGGTCGCCGAGACGCCGAGCATGATGCAGACGAAGCCGAGCGCGAGGCGCCACCCGTAACGTTCGGTCAAGCTTGCGAGCAGCGGCAAAAACACGAGCTGGCCGGTGGCGACGCTCGCAGTCATGACGCCGATGACCAGGCCCCGGCGCGCCGCAAACCAGCGCGTCGCGATGGTGGCGCCGAGCACCAGCGCGGTCATGCCGGTGCCGATGCCGATCACCACGCCCCACAGCGCCACGAGCTGCCAGACCTGCGTCATGCCGAGCGAGAGCACCAGCGCGGAGACGACGATGAGCTGCGCGGTCAGCGTGACGTTGCGCAGGCCGTAGCGATTGAGGAGGGCGGCGGCGAACGGCGCCATCAGCCCGAACAGGATGAAGCGGATCGACAGCGCCGAGGAGATTTCAGCCGTGCTCCAGCCGAACTCCTTCTGCAAGGGAACGATGAATACGCCGGGCGCGCCGACGGTGCCGGCGCTGATCAGCGCGGCGAAGAAGGTCACGCCGACCATCACCCAGCCATAATGGATGTTGCGACGGCCGAGTGCGGCCGAAAGCCAGTTCGAGATCATTGCCCCTCAATCCAGGTTGGCGGGGTCAGGGACACCCGCGTCATCGTTGCAGTCTGGCACGGGAACGGGAAGTCTGAAATGACGGACTTCCCTCATTTTCGGACTTCAGCGCGTCAGAGTGCGGGACGCTCCACCGCGATCGCAGTGGCCTCGCCGCCGCCGATGCAAAGCGCCGCGACGCCGCGCTTGAGGTTGTTGGCCTCGAGCGCATGCAGCAGCGTTACGATCAGCCGCGCGCCGGTGGCGCCAATGGGATGACCGAGCGCGCAAGCGCCGCCGTTGATGTTGAGCTTGTCACGGGGAATGCCGAGGTCGCGCTGCGCCGCCATCGCCACCACGGCAAAGGCCTCGTTGATCTCGAACAGGTCGACGTCACCGGCGCTCCAGCCGACCTTGTCGAGCAGCTTTCGGATCGCCGGGATCGGCGCCGTGGTGAACCATTGCGGCTCCTGGCTGTGGGTGGCATGGCCCTTGATCTCGGCAATCGCTTGCAGGCCATTGCGATCGGCGAGCGACCGCTTCGTCAGCACCAGCGCTGCGGCGCCGTCGGCGTTGGCGGAGGAGGCCGCCGGCGTGATGGTGCCATTGGCGCGGAAGGCCGGCTTCAGTCCGGGGATCTTGGCCGGGTCGACCTTCAGCGGATGCTCGTCATTGGCGATGATGCGCGGACCTGCCTTCTCGGTCAGCGTGATCGGTGCGATCTCGGCCTTGAACGCGCCGCCCTCGACCGCCTTGCGCGCGCGGCCCAACGTTTCCATCGCGTAGGCGTCCTGGTCCTTGCGGGTGAACTGATAGGCTTCGGCCGTGGCTTCGCCGAAATCGCCCATGGAGCGGCCGGTCTCGTAGGCGTCCTCGAGACCGTCCATCATCATGTGGTCGATGATGCGATCATGGCCGGCGCGATAGCCGCCGCGTGCCTTCGCCAACAGATACGGCGCGTTGCTCATGCTCTCCATGCCGCCGGAGACGACGATTCCGGCCGAGCCGGCGCGGATGATGTCGTGCGCCAGCATGGTCGCCTTCATGCCGGAACCACAGACCTTGTTGACGGTGGTGGCGCCGGTGGCATCGGGCAGGCCCGCCGCTCGCGCCGCCTGACGCGCCGGCGCCTGGCCCTGGCCGGCCGGCAGCACACAGCCCATGAACACCTCGTCGACCTTTTCGGGCGCGAGCTTGGCGCGTTCCAGCGCGGCATTGATCACATGCGATCCGAGCTTGTGCGCGGCAAGCGGCGACAACTCGCCCATGAAGCGGCCGAGCGGGGTGCGGGCGGCGGAGACGATGACGACGGGATCGGCGGTTTCAGCCATGACGAAGCTCCCTGCGATGGCGTTGGATGATGATCATCATATGATGCGGCGCAAAAAATGCAACCGTGCCCGGCATGAGAAATTGTCGTGGTTCCGATGAATTGTCGTCGCGTGATCGCAGGGCGTCCGCTTACCGCTTCCTGTTCGCAAACGCCTGCATCAGTCGCGTCGGCTCGTCCGTCAGGAACGATTGGCCGAACACCTTGACGCTGAGGTTGACCGACTCGGTCAGCGGCAGTTCCTCCCACTGCCGCAGCAGCGCCTTCTGCGAGCGCAGCGCTTCGGGGCCGCATTCGAGCAGGACGTTCACCAGGTGCTCGATCTCCCCGTCGAGGCCGCCCGGCGCGGCGACCTTGTCGACCAGGCCCCAGGCCAGCGCCGTCGGCGCGTCGATGTTCTCCGCGGTCATCACCAGCCAGCGGGCGCGGGCCCAGCCGATCAGGCGCGGCAAGAGCGCAGCATGGATCACCGAGGGAATGCCGACGCGAACCTCGGGCATGCCGAAATGCGCATCATGCGCGGCGATCCGGAAGTCGCAGGCCGCCGCCACCTCGAGCCCGCCGCCGAGGCACCAGCCGGGCATGCGTGCGATCACGGGGGCAGGGAATTGGCGTACGGCTTCGCAGAGGTCGCGCAGCCGGCTGATGAAGCCTTCGGCCGACGTCTGGTCGAGCTTCGCCATCTCCTTGATGTCGGCGCCGCCGATCATGCTCTTCTCGCTTTGGCCGCGCAGCACGGCGACGCGGATGCTGCGGTCGTCAGCGAGCCGCTGCAGGCCTTCGCGCACCGCATCGGTCACGGGCGAGCCCAGAATGTTCAGAGTGCCGGCATTGCAGATCGCGACATGGACGACGCCGCGCGCATCGCGCGTCACGCCGCAGTGGTCGTTGAGCATGTCCATCGTGAGATCTCGAAGGTTTCGCGGACCAGGGCGAGGGGCGCCGGCCGGGATCACTTCCGGGCCGAAACGGCTCCCTTGTCAAGCGGCAGGGCGGAGTTGCAAGTGCGAAGTCCGCCGCATAGTATGATATGAATCATATAAAGAGGCGACCCATGACTGAGCCCACTGAACTCGACCTGTTTTCGGCGGCGCAGCGGCGCGAGCGCGTGGTGGAGTGGCAGGCGCCTGCACCGGTCGCGAAAGTGGCGATGGGGCTCTCGGGCATGGACGCCATGCTGGGCATCCGCGACGGCCGGCTGCCGCCGCCGCCCTTCGCCAGGCTGATCGGGTTCATCATGGCCCTGGTCGAGCCGGGCCGTATCGTGATGGAACTGGAGCCCCGCGAGGATCTCGAAAATACCATCGGGCTGCTGCATGGCGCCACGGCCGCCGCGCTCCTCGACACCGCGATGGGATGTGCGGTTTCGACCAGCTTGGAGGCGGGGCAGGGGTCCGTCACGCTCGACCTCAAAATGACCTTCCTGCGTCCGCTCTCCGTGCGGTCCGGGCTGATCTCGGCCGAGGGCAAGGTGATCAAGCTCGGGCGTCAGACCAGCTACACCGAAGGTTTTGTGCGCGACGGCAAGGGGAGCCTCGCAGTCCATGCGAGTGCAACCTTTTCAATGATCGGCGGCAATTTTACCGGGAATTAATGCGCCGCCCGGTCGATATTCGTGTTATGAGATGACCTCCGACATTCAATGAGAGCCGCATGCGCTACTCCCGGGAACACAAGCAGGAAACCCACGATCGCATCGTGAAGAAGGCGTCCATCCGGCTGCGCGAAAAGGGCGCCCACGGTATCGGTGTCGCCGACCTCATGAAGGAGGCGGGCCTGACCCATGGCGGCTTCTACGCCCATTTCGATTCGCGCGAGGCCCTGGTGATCGAGGCGTTTGCCTACGCCATGGACCGCTCGATGGAACACTGGCGCAAGCAGTCCGATCAAGTCGCGCCCGAGAAGCAGTTCGCGCAGATCGTCGAGACCTACCTCTCGGCTTTGCACCGGGACAATCCCGGCCATGGCTGCTCGATCCCCGCGCTCGGCGCCGAGATCGCGCGCGAGAGCCCGAAGACGCGAAAAGCCTTTGCCGGCAAGCTCGACGAGATGCTCGAGATGATGACCGATTTCATCCCGAACATGCCGCGCAAGGCCGCGCGCAAGCAGGCGATCGCGACGCTGGCGACCATGGCCGGCACCATGCTGCTGGCGCGCATCGCCGGCTCTAGCGAGCTGTCGGATGAGGTGCTGAAGGCGGGCAAGGACAGCGCGCTGGAGGGGGCGAAGCGGGAGCCGGTGAAGGCTGCACCAGCGAAGAAGAAGCAGAGCTAGCCGGGATGCCGCTCTTGCGGGAGCGGCGTCTGCGGTCCCGCGAACAAAGCCCGCTCACGCTCCACGATCTCGCCGATGTAATCCGCCACGGCCCTGATCCGCGCCAGGTCCTTGCTGTCGGCATGCATCAGCATCCAGAACGTCCTGACGATCGAGACCTCCTCGGGCAGCACCGCCACGAGCTGCGGATAATCGCTGGCCATGAAATGCGGCAGCACCGCGATGCCGAAGCCTGCGAGCGTGGCATTGAGCTGCGCGATCAGATTGGCGCTGCGCAGCCGCGCTGAAATCCGTGGCGACACCAGCGGCAGGTAATCGAGCTCCGGCGTGAACAGCAGCTCCTCGATGTAGCCGACGAAGCGGTGTTGCGGCAGTACGTCGCGTGAGGTGATTTTCGGGAAGCGGTCGAGATAGGCTGGCGCCGCATAGAGCCCGAGGCGGTAGTCGAGCAGCTTGCGGCCGACGATGCGGCCCTCCTTCGGCATGGTCAGGCTGATCGCAATGTCGGCCTCGCGCTTGGAGAGACTGAACAGCCGCGCCGTCGCCACAAGTTGCAGATCGAGGTCGGGATAGCGATCGGCGAACGGCGCCAGCCGCGGCGCCAGGAAGGCGGTGCCGAATCCGTCAGGCGCGCCAATCCGCACCGTCCCGGTCAGCCGCGCCACCGAGCCGCCGACCTGCTCCTGGTTGGCGACGATGGTGGATTCCATGGCTTCCGCGCTGTCGGCGACGCGCTGGCCGGCCTCGGTGAGGAGATAGCCGGTCTTACGCCGGTCAAACAGCTTGGCCGAGAGGTGCTTTTCCAGCCGGTCCACCCGACGGATCACCGTGGCATGGTCGACGCCGAGCTGCTTCGCCGCAGCCGACACCGAGCCGCCCCGCACGATGGCCAGCACGAACCGAAAGTCGTCCCAATCGATGGTGCCTTGATCCAGCATTTTCGCACATCTATGGTGCAATATATCAGACTTGAATCCCAATAAATGCAGGTCGATAGGATTTGTCAAAGCGTTCCAGCTCGCCCTCAAGGAGATCATTCCATGCGTTCAGTCGGACATTTCATCGGTGGCAAGGAAGTGAAGGGCACGTCGGGCCGGACGGCAGACGTCTTCGAGCCGATGACCGGTGACGTTCAGGCCAAGGTCGCGCTCGCCTCGAAGGCCGAGGTTCGCGCTGCCGTCGAGAACGCGCGTGCGGCTCAGCCTGAATGGGCTGCGACCAATCCGCAACGCCGGGCCCGTGTGATGACGAAATTCGTCGAGCTGGTGCAGCGCGACTACGACAAGCTCGCCGAATTGCTCGCGCGCGAGCACGGCAAGACCGTGCCCGACGCCAAGGGCGACATCCAGCGTGGTCTCGAGGTCGCCGAATTCGCCTGCGGCATCCCGCATCTGATGAAGGGCGAGTACACCGAGGGCGCCGGTCCCGGGATCGACATCTATTCGCTGCGCCAGCCGCTCGGCGTCGTCGCCGGCATCACGCCGTTCAATTTCCCGGCGATGATCCCGATGTGGAAGTTCGCCCCGGCGATCGCCTGCGGCAACGCGTTTATCCTCAAGCCGTCCGAGCGCGATCCCGGCGTGCCGATGAAGCTTGCCGAGCTGATGATCGAGGCGGGCCTGCCGGCCGGTATTCTCAACGTCGTCAACGGCGACAAGGAAGCGGTCGACGCGCTCCTCGACGATCCCGATGTCAAGGCCATCGGCTTCGTCGGCTCCACGCCGATTGCGCAGTACATCTATGAGCGCGCCGCCCAGACCGGCAAGCGCTGCCAGTGTTTTGGCGGCGCCAAGAACCACGCCATCATCATGCCTGATGCCGACATGGACCAGGCCGTCGACGCGCTGATCGGCGCCGGCTACGGCTCGGCGGGCGAGCGCTGCATGGCCGTCTCCGTCGCCGTTCCCGTCGGCAAGACCACCGCGGATCGCCTGATGGACAAGCTGATCCCGCGCGTCGAGAGCCTCAAGATCGGCACCTCGATCGATCCGTCAGCCGACTACGGTCCGCTGGTCACGCGCGAGGCGGTCGAGAAGGTCAAGAGCTACATCGACATCGGCATCAAGGAAGGTGCGACGCTCGCGGTCGACGGCCGCGGCTTCAAGATGCAGGGCTACGAGAAGGGCTTCTATCTCGGCGGTTCGCTGTTCGACAACGTCACCAAGGACATGCGAATCTACAAGGAGGAAATCTTCGGTCCCGTTCTGTCGGTCGTGCGTGCGCATGACTACAAGGAAGCGCTCGCGCTGCCGTCCGACCATGATTACGGCAACGGTGTTGCGATCTTCACCCGGGACGGCGACGCGGCCCGCGACTTCGCGGCCAAGGTGAATGTCGGCATGGTCGGCATCAACGTGCCGATCCCGGTGCCGATCGCCTACTACACCTTCGGCGGCTGGAAGAAGTCGGGCTTCGGCGATCTCAACCAGCACGGCCCGGACTCGATCCGCTTCTACACCAAGACCAAGACGGTGACCTCGCGCTGGCCGTCCGGCGTCAAGGAAGGTGCGGAGTTCTCGATCCCGACGATGAAGTAGGGCTGTTGCGCAGCCCGTCATTGCGAGCGTAGCGAAGCAATCCGGAACCTTCCCGCAGAGACAGTCTGGATTGCTTCGTCGCTTCAGTGCAAAATTGCTCCGCAATTTTGTCACGAGCTCCTCGCAATGACGAGGAAGGTGAGGAGCCCAGCATGCAGTTCGCCCTGAATGAGGATCAAGTCGCGGTTCGCGACATGGCGCTGGCGTTTGCGGCCGAAAAGATCGCGCCGCACGCGCTGCGCTGGGACGAGGAGAAGCATTTCCCCGTCGAGGTCATGCGCGAGGCCGCCACGCTCGGCATCGGCGGCATCTACATCCGCGAGGATGTCGGCGGCTCCGCCATGACGCGGTTCGACGCGGCGCTGATCTTCGAGGCGCTGGCGACGGGCTGCCCGACCATTTCGGCCTTCATCTCCATCCATAACATGGCGAGCTGGATGATCGATGCCTTCGGCAGCGATGCCCAGCGCGCTCATTGGCTGCCAAGGCTCTGCACCATGGAGCTGATCGCGAGCTATTGCCTGACCGAGCCGGGCGCTGGGTCGGATGCGGCGGCGCTTCGCACCCGGGCGATGCGCGACGGCGATCACTATGTGCTCAACGGCCAGAAGCAATTCATCTCCGGCGCCGGTGGTACCGATCTGCTGGTCGCGATGGTTCGCACCGGCGGTGACGGTCCCGGCGGCATCTCGACCCTCGTCATTGACGGGAAGACGCCGGGTGTCTCGTTCGGTGCCAACGAGCGCAAAATGGGCTGGAACGCGCAGCCCACCCGCGCCGTGATCTTCGAGAACGCCCGCGTGCCTGTTGCCAACAGGCTGAGCGAGGAGGGCGTGGGTTTCAAGATCGCGATGGCGGGGCTTGACGGGGGCCGTCTCAACATCACGGCTTGTTCGGTTGGTGGTGCCCAAACGGCGCTCGACAAGGCGCGCGCCTATATGACAGAGCGCAAGGCCTTTGGAAAACGCCTCGACGAATTCCAGGCGCTGCAATTCCGCCTCGCCGACATGGCGATCGAGCTGGAGGCCGCGCGTACCTTCCTGTGGCGCGCCGCGGCGGCGCTCGACCGAAAAGATCCCGACGCCACCATGCTCTGCGCCATGGCAAAACGCTTCGGTACCGATGTGGGTTTCGAGGTCGCCAACCACGCGCTCCAGCTTCACGGCGGCTACGGTTATCTCAGCGAATACGGCATCGAGAAGATCGTGCGCGATCTGCGCGTGCACCAGATCCTCGAAGGCACCAATGAAATCATGCGGCTCATCGTGGCGCGCAGATTGATCGAGGGCGCGCGATGAGTGGAGCGGAAGAGGGCGATCTGATCGTTCGCCGCGAGGGCGCGGCAGGCGTGATCCGCCTCAATCGTCCCAAGGCGATCAACGCCATGACGCTGGAGATGTCGGAAGGCATCGACGCGGCGCTTGATAGATTCGAGACCGATCCTGACGTCGCTGTGATCATCCTGGAAGGCGCAGGCGAGCGCGGCCTCTGCGCCGGCGGCGACATCCGCGGCCTCTGGGAGAGCTCGCGCGAGGGCGGCGATCTCGGCGCCAGGTTCTGGCGCCAGGAATACGTCATGAACGCGCGGATCGCGAAATATCCGAAGCCCTACGTCGCCTTCATGGATGGCCTGGTGATGGGCGGCGGCGTCGGCCTCTCGGGCCATGCCAGCCATCGGATCGTCACTGATCGCACCAAGCTCGCGATGCCCGAGGTCGGGCTCGGTTTCTTCCCCGATGTCGGCGGCACCTTTCTGCTGTCGCGTTCGCCCGGCGAGATTGGCACTTATTTCGGCCTGACTGGCCAGACCATGAACGGCCCTGATGCGGTCCACGCGAAATTCGCTGACGCGGTGGTATCTGCGGCCAAATGGCCGGAGCTGCGCGCCGCTCTGACCAAGGTTCGCCAAGACGCCACTGCGGCCGATGTCAGCAGGCTCATCAACGGTTTTGCGACCGGTGAGATCGCGGGACCGGTCGCCGCCAAGGAGCCTGTGATCGACGCGCTGTTCGGCTTCGACCGCATGGAAGACATTTTTGCCGCGCTGAAGCGCGACGGGTCCGAATTCGCGCTGGCGACGCTGAAGACGCTCTCCGAAAAATCGCCGCGCGGCATGGTGGTGACGCTGAAATTGCTGCGGCTCGCGCGGACCGCCACCAGTCTGGAAGAATGCCTGGTGCGCGAATATCGCGCCGCCTGCGAAGTGTTCCGCAGCGATGACTTCCGCGAGGGCGTGCGCGCCGCTGTCATCGACAAGGACCGCAATCCGACCTGGTCGCCGCCGCGGGTCGAGGATGTAACGCCGCAAATGCTTGCGCCTTACTTCGCCGAGATCGGCGCCGACGAGCTGAAGTTCAATTGATCAACGCTACATCTGGAGGAAACGAAGATGGCCACGGTCGCATTCATCGGTCTCGGCAACATGGGCGGTCCGATGGCCGCCAACCTGGTCAAGGCCGGCCACAAGGTGGTGGCGTTCGATCTCGTCGAGGCCTCCCGCAATCAAGCCAAGGCCGACGGCGCCGGCATCGCTGATAGCGCATCGGGCGCGGTGAAGGGCGCCGATGTCGTCGTCACCATGCTCCCGGCAGGCAAGCATGTGCTCAGCGTCTGGAACGAGGTCGTGCCCGCCATGACCGAGGGTGCGCTGATCATCGACAGCTCCACCATTGACGTCGAAAGCGCGAGGGCCGCGCATGCGCTCGCGGCCAGGAATGGCGTGCTCTCGGTCGACGCGCCGGTTTCCGGCGGGACCGGCGGTGCCAAGGGGGCGACGCTCACCTTCATGTGCGGCGGCGAGGAGGGCGCGTTCGCGGCAGCCAGGCCCGTGCTGGAAAAGATGGGCAAGAAGATCGTGCATTGCGGCGGCGCCGGCGCCGGGCAGGCGGCCAAGATCTGCAACAACATGATCCTCGGCATTTCCATGATCGCGGTGAGCGAAGCCTTTGCACTCGGCGAAAAGCTCGGCCTCTCGCATCAGGCGCTGTTCGACGTCGCCTCGACCTCGTCGGGTCAGTGCTGGTCGCTGACCACCTATTGTCCGGTTCCCGGCCCGGTGCCGACCTCGCCCGCGAACAACGACTACAAGCCGGGCTTCGCCTCGGCGCTGATGGTGAAGGACCTGACGCTGGCGCAGGACGCCGCCAAGGCCGCCGGCGCCGCGACGCCGCTCGGCAAGCATGCACAGGAGATCTATCAGTCTTTCGACGCAGCCGGCCAGGGCGGGGTGGATTTTTCCGGAATTATCAAGCACGTTAGGGGGCTAGCCGGGAAAGCCTAATGACGACGTTTCAGGACGCGCGCGCGTTTCTTCTTCAGCACCGCACGGATTACGAAACAGCGGTCAGGGATTTCCGCTGGCCCGATCCGGTCCCCTTCAACTGGGCGCTCGACTGGTTCGACGAGCTCGCGAAGGATGCGGATGCCAAGGACCGGCCCGCGCTCTGGATTGTCGATGCCGCACAGGACAAGCAGACAAAACTATCCTTCGCGGCGCTCTCGAAGCGTTCCAACCAGGTCGCCAACTTTCTCCGTGCGCAAGGCCTCAAGCGCGGCGACCATCTCCTGCTGCTGCTCGGCAATGTGGTTCCGCTGTGGGAGACGATGCTGGCGGCGATCAAGCTCGGCGTCGTCGTCATTCCCGCGACCACGCTGCTCACCGCCGACGAGCTGCGCGACCGGCTCGATCGTGGCAGGGCGAAGGCAGTGGTGGCTGCGGAAGACCAGGTCGCGAAATTCGCAAGCCTTGGTGCCGGGAACATCGTCCGCATCGTCGTAGGTGCGGCCTCCGACGGCTGGCTCGCTTTTGAGCAGGCGGCGAAGACTTCAGAGAGTTTCACGCCCGACGGTGCGACCAACGCCGACGACCCGATGCTGCTCTATTTTACCTCGGGCACCACGGCAAAGCCAAAGCTGGTCCGGCACAGCCAGCGCAGCTACCCTGTCGGGCATCTCTCGACCATGTACTGGATCGGACTGCAGCCAGGCGACATCCACCTCAACATTTCCTCGCCCGGCTGGGCCAAGCATGCCTGGAGCTGCTTCTTCGCGCCGTGGAATGCCGGCGCCACCGTGTTCGTGGTCAACCAGCCGCGGTTCGACGCCAAGGGGCTGCTCGCCACCATCGGCCGCTGCGGCGTCACCACGCTGTGCGCGCCGCCGACGGTGTGGCGGCTGTTCATCCAGGAAAATCTTGCGTCGTTCAACGTGAGCCTGCGCGAAGTCTGCGGCGCCGGCGAGCCGCTCAATCCTGAAGTGATCGATCAGGTGCAAGCCGCCTGGGGCCTCACGATCCGTGATGGCTACGGCCAGACCGAGACCACGGCGCTTGCCGGCAATTCGCCGGGCCAGAAGATCAAGGTCGGCTCCATGGGCCGGCCGCTGCCGGGCTATCGCGTGCAGGTCAGCGATGCCGATGGCCATCCCGCCAAGGAGGGCGAGGTGGCCTTGCTGCTGGCCGCGGATCGTCCTGCCGGCCTGATGCAGGGCTATCAGGGCGACGACGGCAGGCTCTCCGGCGCCGAAGGGGAGCTCTATCGCAGCGGCGACGTGGTGTTCGCTGACGAGGACGGCTATCTCACCTTCGTCGGCCGCTCCGACGACGTGTTCAAATCCTCCGACTATCGCATCAGCCCCTTCGAATTGGAGAGCGTGCTGCTGGAGCACGAGCTCGTGGCCGAAGCCGCCGTGGTGCCGAGCCCGGATCCGATCCGGCTCGCGATCCCCAAGGCCTTCGTGCTGCTGACCTCGGGCGCGGAGCGGACACCGGAGACGGCACTCTCCATCTTCAAGCACCTGCACACGCGGCTTGCGCCGTTCAAGCGCATTCGCCGGCTCGAGATCGTCACGGAGCTGCCGAAGACGATCTCTGGCAAAATCCGCCGCGTGCAGCTACGACGGCTCGAACGCGACAATGATCGCGACGACCCGCTGCGCGGCCGGGAATTCCGTGAGGAGGACTTTCCGGAGCTGCCGAAAACGAGAAGTGAGACCTGAGTGAACGAAATCTGGAAGAAGCCGCCGATCACGCTGGAGGCCTATCAGGCCATGGTCGGCAAGGAGATCGGGGTGTCGTCCTGGCACCTGATCGACCAGCCCCGCATCGACACCTACGCCGCTGTGATCGAGGATCACCAGTTTATCCACGTCGATCCGGAACGCGCGAAGAAGGAAACCTGCTTCGGCACCACGATCGCGCACGGTTTTCTCACGATGTCGCTGCTGTCGATCATGTCCTATGAGGTGATGCCTGTGATCGCCGGCACCACGATGGGCGTCAATTACGGCTTCGACAAGCTGCGGTTCATCTCGCCGGTGCGCTCGGGCAAGCGCGTTCGTGGCCGTTTCGTGCTGGCGGAGGCCAAGCTGCGCAAGCCGAACGAGTTGCAGTCGCGCACCAACGTGACGGTGGAGATCGAAGGCGAGGACAAGCCCGCGCTGGTCGCGGACTGGCTTGGCCTGATCTATTTCGCGTAGGCCGAGGCCGTTATGGCCGGGCTTGACCCAGCCATGCATCGCTGCTCAAAAAGCGACTGAAAGCGAGGTCCTTATCCTCTCCCCTTGTGGGAGAGGGTGCCTCGCGGAACGCGAGGCGGGTGAGGGGTCTCTCTCCGCGAGCGCATCCGCCGAGAGAGACCCCTCATCCGGCGCTCCGCGCCACCTTCTCCCACAAGGGGGAGAAGGCAAGAACAGAGACTGTTTCAAATGCCAATCAGGTTCGACGGACGCGTCGCCATCGTCACCGGCGCGGGCAATGGTCTCGGACGCGCGCACGCGCTGGGTCTTGCGAGCCGCGGCGCCAAAGTCGTGGTCAACGATTTCGGCGGCGCGCGTGACGGCACCGGCGCCTCGCTCTCGCCGGCTGAAGCCGTGGTCGAGGAGATCCGCAAAGCCGGCGGCAACGCGATGGCCGACGGCGCCGACGTCTCGAATTTCGAGCAGGTCACCGCCATGGTCGAGCGCGCCACCAAGGAATGGGGCAGCGTCGACATCATGTGTGCCAATGCCGGCATCCTACGCGACAAGTCGTTCGGCAAGATGGAAGCGGCCGATTTTCAGAAGGTGCTCGACGTGCATCTGGTCGGCACGTTCTATTGCTGCAAGGCGGTCTGGGCCGGCATGCGCGACCGCAACTATGGTCGTATCGTGTTGACGACCTCGTCCTCCGGCCTGTACGGCAATTTCGGCCAGGCCAATTACGGCGCGGCCAAGTCGGGCATGGTCGGCCTGATGAACGTGCTCGCCGAGGAAGGCCGCAAGAACAACATCCGCGTCAACATCATCTCGCCCACGGCCGCCACCCGCATGACCGAAGAGCTGCTGCCGCCGCAGGCGCTGCAGCTGATGAAGCCCAACGCGATCACGCCCGCGGTCGAGTACATGCTGAGCGAGGACGCCCCGACCCGCACCATCATGGGCGCCGGTGCAGGCTCCTTCGCCGTGATCAAGATCATCGAGAGCGAGGGCATCAACCTGCCGGAGGCCGACTGGACGCCTGACGCAATCGCCGCGCGTTTCGCAGAGATCAGCGACATGTCGAAGGCCAGGGCGCTGGCCGGCGCATTCGAGCAGACGCAGAAATACGTCGCGCAGGCCGCGGCGCGCGCGGGGATCAAGCTCTGACTGACGTCGCCGTCATCGGTGCTGGTCCAGCCGGGCTGATGGCGGCGGAGGTGCTCGCATCGGGCGGTGCCCGCGTCACCGTCTTCGACGCAATGCCGTCTGCGGGCCGCAAATTCCTGATGGCCGGCCGTGGTGGGCTCAACCTGACTCACAGCGAGGCGCTGCCGGATTTCCTCCCCCGTTACCGCGAAGCGATGCCGCACTTGCGCTCCGCGGTCGAGGCGTTTCCGCCCGAGGCGCTGCGCGACTGGAGCGCAGCGCTTGGACAGCCGACCTTCGTCGGCAGCAGCGGGCGGGTGTTTCCAAAAACCTTCAAGGCTTCGCCCTTGCTGCGCGCCTGGCTGCGGCGGCTCGATGCCGCTGGCGTGCAGTTCGCATTTCGCCATCGTTGGGCCGGTTGGGACGGTAATGGGCGGCTGCAATTTCAAACGCCCGACGGCACGCGAGCCGTCGCGTCCAAGGTATCCGTGCTCGCGCTGGGCGGCGCCAGCTGGCCGCGGCTCGGCTCGGATGGCGCGTGGGTCGATTGTCTCGCCGCAAAAGGCATTGCTGTCTCGGAGCTGCGGCCGGCCAATTCCGGCTTCACGGTCTCATGGTCCGACGTCTTCCGCGATCGCTTTGAAGGCCAGCCGCTCAAGGGCGTGGCGCTGACGGTCGGCGCGCACACGGTGCGCGGCGAAGCAATGATCACCCGGGCCGGCATCGAGGGCGGCGCGGTCTATGCGCTATCGGCGGAGCTGCGCGAGGCGGTGCTGGGGATCGGGCGGGCGACATTGACGATCGCATTGAGGCCGGATCTCACCACGGAGGCGCTGGCCACGCGGCTGTCAGGCACGCGCGGCAAGCAGTCTCTGGCAAATTTCCTGCGCAAGGCGGCGCAATTGTCGCCGGTCGGCATTGGCCTGATGCAGGAAGCGGCCATTGCGTCCGGCCGGCCACTGGCCGTGTTCTCGCCGGTGGAGCTTGCGGATCTGGTGAACGCCATTCCGGTTCGGCTCACCGGCGTCGCCCCGATCGGGCGCGCCATCTCGACCGCGGGCGGCATTGCCTTCGACGAGCTCGATGAAAAATTCATGCTGCGCAAACTGCCCGGCGTGTTCGCCGCCGGCGAGATGCTGGACTGGGAGGCGCCGACTGGCGGCTACCTGCTGCAGGCCTCGTTCGCGACGGGGGCGGCTGCGGGCAGGGGTGCGCTGGACTGGCTGAAACGCTAACCACCGTCATTGCGAGCGCAGCGAAGCAAATCCAGAATCTCTGCGCGGAGGTAGTCTGGATTGCTTCGTCGCAAGGGCTCCTCGCAATGACGGTTGTGCGAGCAGCGCGCCTAGCGCAGCTTCCCCCGCGCGGCCACCGGCAGCGTGCCGATGATCTCCTCGCCGCGGACCATCACCACCTCGTCCATCATGTTGACGACGACGCAGACGTGGTTCGGCACGATGCGGACGACGTCGCCGACGCTTGGTCGCGTGTTGCTGCGGGAGAGGTCGAGAAAGCCGTGCTCCTCGGCGAAGCGGGCGATCTTGGCCTCGGGGTGCTCCAGGATCAGGCCGTGGCCGTCGAGCCCGCCGGTATCCGTCGTGAGCGTCTTCGAGCCGGCATCGAGAATGCCGCGCTCGGGGGCGGCACGGCTCACCACCGTCGAATAGACGTGCAGCGCGCAGTCGTCCCAGGTGGCGGAGCCGGCTGCGACCTGCATGCGGTCGTTATAGATATAGGTGCCGAAGCGGTGCTCGGTGCCGCCCCTGAGCTTGCCGATATTGACGAGGTTCGGCGTGCCGCCGGTCGAGACGATCTTCGCGTCGAGCCCGTGCGCGCGCACACCGGCCAGCGCCTCGTCGAAGAATTTCTGCGCATCGCCCCAGCCTGTTTCGGTCGGGTAGAGCATGAAGCCGGCAAACTCCAAGCCCTTGGACGCGGCAATTTCGCGTGCGAGCGCGATCGCCTCCGCCGGCGTCTCGACGCCCGCGCGCTTGCGGCCCGTATCGCATTCCACAACGACCGAGAGCGGACGGCCCGAGGCCGCGGCGGCCTTGGGCAGGCCGGCAACCACGGTCGGATTGTCGGCGGCGACCGTCATGCTGGTCTTGGCATTCAGCGCGCCCAGCCGCGCCATCTTCTCTTCGCCGAGCAGATTGTAGCTGATCAGGATGTCGTCGATGCCGGCATTGGCCATGATCTCGGCCTCGCCGATCTTCTGGCAGGTGATGCCCTTGGCGCCGGCCGCGACCTGCATCTTGGCAAGGGTCGGGTTCTTGTGCGTCTTGATATGCGGCCGGTTGGCGACGCCAGCCTCGTCGCAAGCCTTCTGGATCCGCGCGATGTTGCGCTCGACCTTGTCCATGTCGATGACGGCGCACGGCGTGCCGTATTCGCGGGCGATCTTTGCAGCAAGGGTCGTTGTCATGGGTCAAGCCTGTTCTATCTCTTCGCGAAGCATTTCGAGTTCAAGCCAGCGCTCTTCAGCTGCTGACAATTCATCATGTGCCTTGGCGATCGCAGCCGAGGTATCGTCGAATGTCTTGCGATCCCTGGCGTAGAGATTGGGATCGTCAAGCACACGCTGCAGTTTCGCGATGTCGGCGTGCAGGGTCTCCATCCTCTTCGGCAGCGTTTCCAGCGCGTGCTTTTCGTTGAAGCTGAGCTTGCGCTTGGCAGCGGACGAGGGAGCAGCGGGACGCTCCTCTTTCTTCTCCGCAGGAGCTCGTGCCTTCGACGTTTCGCGCTTCAAATCCGCGCCACGCTGCGCCAGCATGTCGCTATAGCCGCCGGCATATTCGATCCACTTGCCATTGCCCTCCGGCGCGATCACCGAGGTGACGACGCGGTCGAGGAAGTCGCGATCATGGCTGATCAGTATCACGGTGCCCTCGTAGTCGCCGAGCATGTCTTCGAGCACGTCGAGGGTCTCCAGGTCGAGATCGTTGGTCGGCTCGTCCAGCACCAGCAAATTCGAGGGCTTTGCCAGCGCGCGCGCCAGCATCAGCCGTCCGCGCTCGCCGCCCGACAGAACCTCCAAGGGCGTGTTGCGTTGCTCCTGCGCGAACAGAAAGTCCTTCATGTAGCCGACGACGTGCTTCGGCTTGCCGCCCACCATGATCTGGTCGCCGCGGCCGCCGGTCAGCGCCTCGGCCAGCGTCGATTTCGGGTCGAGGCTTTCACGGTGCTGGTCGAGCGTCGCCATCTCGAGATTGGCGCCAAGCCGCACCGTTCCGGTGTCCGGCTGCGCCCCGCCGGTGAGCAGGTTGACGAGCGTGGTCTTGCCGGCGCCGTTCGGGCCAACGATACCGAGCCGGTCGCCGCGCTGGATCCGGGTGGAGAAACTATCGACGATCACGCGCTCGCCAAAGGCCTTGGTGACGCCCTTCGCCTCGATCACGAGCTTGCCCGATTGCTCCGCTTCCGCCGCGGCAAGATTGGCGCTGCCGGCGGTGCCGCGGTAATTTCGGCGCTGCTCGCGCAACGCGTGCAGATTGCCGAGCCGCTTGACGTTGCGCTTGCGCCGGCCGGAGACGCCGTGGCGCAGCCAGTGCTCCTCGTCGACGATCTTGCGGTCGAGCTTGTGCTGGTCGCGCTCTTCCTCCGCCAGCACCTCGTCGCGCCAGCTCTCGAACGAGGCAAAGCCTCGGTCGATTTGCTTGATCTTGCCGCGGTCGAGCCAAGCGGTGGAGCGCGACAGATTGGTGAGGAAGCGGCGGTCGTGGCTGATGATGACGAGCGCGCTGCGCCGGGAGTCGAGCTCGCTTTCCAGCCATTCAATGGTGGAGAGATCGAGATGGTTGGTCGGCTCGTCCAGCAGCAAAATGTCGGGCGAGGGCGCCAGCACCCGTGCCAGCGCCGCACGGCGGGCCTCGCCGCCGGAGACGTCGGCCGGGTTCTCGTTGCCGGTGAGCCCGAGCCGCTCGACCAGGTAGCGCGCCTGATACGGATCGTCGCCGGGCGCGAGACCGGCCTCGACATAGGCGAGCAGGGTCTTGTGCTCGCCGAAATCAGGCTCCTGCGGCAGATAGCGAACGGTCGCGCCGGGCTGCACGAAGCGGGTGCCGCCGTCAGGCTCGACCAGGCCGGCCGCGATCCTGAGCAGCGTCGACTTGCCCGAGCCGTTGCGGCCGATCAGGCAGACGCGCTCGGATGGCGCGACATTGAGTTCGACGCCCGACAGCAGCGGCGTGCCGCCGAAGGTGAGCTTGATGTCTTTCAGTTGAATCAGCGGCGGCGCCATCCTCAGCCCTGACTTGTTGCGGCCTGATCGGCGCGGCGACGCTGGATCCGGCGCAGCGTCTGATCCAGCGCCGAGAGAAATGTCGAGCGGTCGCGCGGCGAGAACGAGCGCGGGCCGCCGGTGACCTCGCCGGCCGAGCGCAGATCCGTCATGAGATTGCGCACCGCCAGCGTCATGCCGATCGACTCTTCGGTGAACGGCTTGCCGTTCGGTGCGATCACGTCGGCGCCGGCCTTCACGCAGCGGCTCGCCAGAGGGATGTCGGAGGTGATGACGACGTCGCCGGCCTTGGCCCTCTCCGCGATCCAGTCGTCGGCCGCGTCCATGCCGGCACCTGCCGCGATGCGTTCGATCAACGGGTCCTGCGGCACGCGAATCAAGCTGCCGGCGACGACGCTCACGGGCACGCCGTGGCGGAGCGCGACGCGATAAATCTCGTCCTTCACCGGACAGGCGTCGGCGTCGACATAGATGCGGGTGGGGGTGTCGGTCATTCGCCGCGTGGTACCCCATTCGGGCCGCAAAGGCGAGGGGATTGACCGGTGTTCCCGGGGCCCTACGATCAGCCCAGAAACAACAAAAACATTGGGGTGGCCAAGCCATGCTGCACCGGCTCGAAACCTACCGCGTCGAGGCCTACAACACCGCAAAACAGTCCGAAAACAAGATGCACGACGACGCCGTGGCGCGCCGCTTCGGCTTCTCCGGCGGGCTGGTCCCGGGCGTCGATGTCTTTGCCTACATGATGCACGTGCCGCTGGCGCGCTGGGGCCGCGATTTCCTGTCGCGCGGGCTGGTCGAGGCGCGTTTCATCAAGCCTGTTTATGACGGCGAGACCGCCGATGTCGAGGCCACCGAGCATAACGGCCTGCTGACGATCGAGGTGTTCAGCCGCACCGAGCTCTGCGCCACGGGCACGGCGTCCTTGCCGGCGGCCGCGCCCGCGGTGTCGTTGAGTGACTATGTCGAAGTCCGCGCGGTGGCCGATCGCAAGCCGGTCAGCTCTGACATCTTCGCAACGGGCGAATGGCTGGGGACGAGGCCGCGCCGCTGGTCCGGGCCGGATGCGACAGGCTATCTCGCCGATGTCAGGGAGACCGATCCGATCTTTGCGCGCGAAGGGCTCGGCCATCCCGGCCTGATCCAGCGCGTCATGAACCGCGTGCTGACTGACAACACGATTCTCGGCCCGTGGATTCACGTCGGCAGCCGCATGCAGCTGCTGTGCGCCGCGCGCGCCGGCGACGAGATCGCCGCGCGGGCGAGGGTCACCGCGAACTACGAGAAGAAGGGCCACCGCTTCGTCGAGCTTGACGCGCTCGTCGTCGCCAACGGCACGACGCCGATCGCGCATTGCCAGCACACCGCAATCTACCAACCGCGCGAAGAGGCCGCGGCATAGCGCGGGAAAGCCGCGCCGTATCCGCATCGTTGTGCCCGGCTTGTCCCGGGCATCCAGGTTCTTCGTGCCTCGTGGCTAAGGCGTGGATGGCCGGGACAGCCCCTGCCATGACCACCGGAAGAACGTGCGCCGCCTACGCCGCCTTCCTCTTGGCGTCCTGAATGGCCCGCCACACCCGCTCCGGGGTCAACGGCATGTCGATATGCTTGATGCCGTAATCGGAAAGCGCATCGAGCACCGCGTTCACGACCGTCGCCAGGCTACCGGCGCAGCCGGCTTCGCCGCAGCCCTTGCTGCCGAGCGGATTGGTCGTGGCCGGCACCGGGTGGTCACCGACCGTCATGTTCGGCACGTCCTCCGCCCGCGGCAGGGCGTAGTCCATCAGCGAGCCCGTGATGGGCTGCCCGCTCTCGTCGTAGCGGACATGCTCCATCAAGGCTTGTCCGATGCCCTGGACGACCCCGCCGTGGAGCTGGCCGGCGACCAGCATCGGGTTGATCACCGTGCCAAAGTCGTTCACCGCGCTGTAGCGCACGATCTGCACCACGCCGGTCTCAGGATCGACCTCGACCTCGGCCACGTGACAGCCGTTCGGGAAGGCCGACGGCACGGGATCGCTGGTGTGGTCGACGTCGAGGCTGTCGGGCACGCCATCGGGCACCTTGCCGTCATGCAGGCGCTTGGCGAGCTCCATGATGTCGATGCTCCGGTCGGTGCCGGCGATGGTGAAGCGGCCGTCGGCGAACTCGATGTCGGCTTCGGAAGCCTCCAGCACGTGTGCGGCGGCGCGCTTGCCCTTCTCGATCACGAGCTTGGCCGCGCCCACGATCGCCATGCCGCTCGCGGTGATCGAACGCGAGCCGCCGGTGCCGTTGCCGGTATGGACGATGTCGCTGTCACCCTGCACCAGCTTCACGCTCTCGAAGGGAACGCCCAGCTGGTCGCACAGCACCTGTGCGAATGGCGTGGCGTGACCCTGGCCGTAGTCGAGCGTGCCGGTGATCAGCTGCACACTGCCATCAGGCTCGAACACGATCTTGCCGAGCTCGGGGCCCGGCGGTGCCGTGACCTCGAGATACGAGCCGACGGCGATGCCGCGCAGCTTGCCGGCCTTCCTGCTCTCCTTCTTGCGCTTGGCAAAATTCTCGTGATCGGAGAGTTCGAGTGCCTTGCTGAAGACGGCCTGGAAGTCGCCGCTGTCATAGGTGACGCCGGAGGAAGCGGCGAACGGCATCTGGTCCGGCTTGATGAAGTTGCGCTTGCGCATCGTCAGGCGGTTGATGCCCATCTCATCGGCGGCGCGGTCGATCAGCCGCTCCATGTAGTAATTCGCCTCGGGCCGGCCGGCGCCGCGATAGGCGCCCATCAGCGTGGTGTTGGTCAGAACCGTCTTGATGTCGATCGCCATCAGCGGCGTGCGATAGACGCTGGAGAAGTTCTTGCCGGTGTTGAGCGAGAGCGGGCTCGGCGCCACGCCCGTGATGTAGGCGCCGAGATTGCCGTAGCCGGAGAGTTTTGCCGCGAGGAAGTGCCCCTCGGCATCGAGCGCCAGCTCGGCATGGATCCGCTGGGCGCGGCCGTGGCTGTCGGAGAGAAAGCTGGTCGACCGCTCGTCGAGCCACTTCACCGGACGTCCCAGTGCCTTCGCCGCGTACAGGATGCACATGTATTCGGGATAGTTGACGTTCTTCATGCCGAAGGAACCGCCGACATTGGCGGTGAGGATGCGCACCTTCTCGTTCGGCACCTTCAGGTTCTTGGCGAGATTGGTCCGGTTGCCCGCAACACCCTGGGTCGGCATCTGGATGGTATAGCGCTCGCTCGCCTTGTCGTAGGAGGCAAGGCCGACGCGCGGCTCCATCGACACCACGGCAACGCGGGTGTTCTCGATATCGATCCTGGTGACGTGGGCTGCGCTTGCGAAGACCGCGTTCACCTTCTCCGTGTCGCCATAGTGATAGTCGAGCGCGACATTGTTGGGGATGTGGTCGTAGAGCTGCGGCGCGCCGGGTTTTGCCGCCTCCTCGGGATCGGTCACCGCGGCCAGCGGCTCGATATCGAGCTCGACCGCCTCGGCCGCATCGCGTGCCTGGACCAGCGTCTCGGCCACCACGAAAGCGACGGGATCGCCGACGAAGCGGACCTTGTCGGTCGCCAGCGGCTGGCGGTTGGTCTGGCGCAGGGGCGAGCCGTCACGGCTCTTCAGGGGCAGCCCACAGGTGAAGGGGCCATAGCCGGCGGCATCGATGTCCTTGCCGGTCCACACCCCCAGCACGCCCGGCATCGCCCTGGCGGCGTCGGTTCCAATGCCGCGGATGATTCCGTGGGCATGGGGCGAGCGGACGATCACGGCATAGGCCTGGCCAGGCAGGTTGAAATCGTCGGTGTAACGGCCCTTGCCGCGCACCAGCGTGTCGTCCTCCTTGCGGCGGACCGGCTGCCCGACGCCGTATTTTTGCAGTGCAATAGCGTTTTCGAGCGTGGAGGATTTGGTGTGTTCTTGCATGGAAAATGACCTGAAAAGCCGGCAATTGCGCGAGATGTGGGCGCCTGAGGACCGGGTCCTCTGAGATAACCCGCCACTGCGTTCACGACAACGCACGAATGGGCATGGTCCCATGTGATGCGATGTTGCGCATGTCAGCCGCGCTGGTAATGTTTCAAGCGAAAAATCAATTCCAGACCGGCCCGACCGGCCGCGGAAAGACAGTTTGTATGAATGACCACACGCGGCTCCGCGACGGCCATGTGCCGCACGGTGAGCTGGAGGGGTCGATGGCGGCGGTGGCATTGGCCACTGGGCCGGCCGTCCCCGCGCGAGCGGGAACCGGCGTCTATGCGGCGCTGGACCTCGGCACCAACAATTGCAGGCTCCTGATCGCCTGTCCGACCCACGATGGCTTTCGTGTGGTCGATTCCTTCTCGCGCATCATCCGGCTCGGCGAGGGCGTCTCGGCGACGGGGTGCATCAGCGAGGCCGCGATCGATCGCGCCATCGCGGCGCTCAGCATCTGCCGCGACAAGATCAATTTGCGGAAAGCGCGCCGGTTGCGGCTGATCGCGACCGAGGCCTGCCGCGCGGCCTCGAACGCGGAGAACTTCCGCAGCCGCGTCGCGGCCGAGACCGGCATCGAGCTCGAGGTGATCGACCGCGAGACCGAAGCCTCGCTCGCCATGCTCGGCTGCGCGCCGCTGGTCGATCCGAGGGGACGCGGCGCCATCCTGTTCGATATCGGCGGCGGCTCGACCGAGCTGGTGCGGATCGAGCGCGACCCGCAAAGTCCGGAACCGCGCATCAAGGCGTGGATGTCGATCCCGCTCGGCGTCGTGACGCTGGCCGAGCAGTTCGGCGGCCGCGACGTGACGCCGGAGATTTATGCCGCGATGGAGCGGGAGGTTGCCAGCCACGTCGCGCCGTTCGCCGCGGAGCACGGCCGCGATCTCACCGGCATGCATCTGCTCGGCACCTCGGGCACGGTGACGACGCTCGCCGGCATCCATCTCAATCTCGTGCGCTATGACCGCCGCCGCATCGACAGCATCTGGATGAACGACACCGACATCACCGCGACCATCACCAAGCTGCTCGGCATGAGCTATGAGGACCGCGCCAACAACAGCTGCATCAGCGTCGAGCGCGCCGATCTCGTGCTCGCCGGCTGCGCCATCCTCGACGCCATCAGGCACGCCTTCCCGCTGCCGCGCCTGCGCGTTGCCGACCGGGGGCTGCGCGAGGGCATGCTGGTCGAGATGATGCGCGAGGATGGTGCGCTCAGGAGCTGGTGAGATGGCCAAAGACACCACCGGTCGCTTGCACGTCCAGGTCAAGACCGGCGGCAAGCGCAAATTGTCGTCCAAGCTGTGGCTGGAGCGGCAGCTCAACGATCCCTACGTCGCCAAGGCCAAGGCGGCGGGCTATCGCTCGCGCGCCGCATTCAAGCTGCTGGAGATCGACGACAAGTTCCGCCTGTTGAAGCCGGGCATGGCCGTGGTCGATCTCGGCGCTGCGCCCGGCGGCTGGAGCCAGATCGCCGCCAAGCGCGTCGGCTCGGTCGACGGCAAGGGCAAGGTCGTCGCGATCGATCTGCTGGAAATGCCTGACATTCCCGGTGTCGACTTCGCGCAGCTCGATTTCATGGACAATGACGCGCCCGACAAGCTCACAGCAATGCTGGGCGGCGGCGCGGATATCGTGATGTCCGACATGGCCGCCAACACCACCGGCCATCGCAAGACCGACCAGCTCCGCATTGTCGGCCTGGTCGAGACGGCGGCCGCGTTCGCTTGCGACGTGCTCAAGCCCGGCGGCACGTTCCTCGCCAAGACATTCCAGAGCGGCGCCGACGCCGATCTGCTCGCCCAGCTCAAGCGTGACTTTGCGACCGTGCGTCACGTGAAGCCGGCGGCGAGCCGGCAGGATTCGTCGGAGCGCTATGTGCTGGCGACCGGATTTCGCGGCGAGGCGAAAGCGTAGCCTCGCTACCCCAGCCGCTGATCCCGCATGTCTTGCGTGTCTTCCGTCGCGACCTTGACGGCGGCGGTAGCCGCGCTCTTGGCGGCGCCCTTGCGACTAGCGACCTCGACCGCCTTGCGGCCGGAGATCTCGTGGCCGGCATCGCTGGGCATCTGCCAGAAGAACCAGCTCGAGACCGCCGAGGTCAGCCCGACCACGACGAAAGCCGGAGCGAACACGCTGGCATTGATCTCGCTGACGTGGTTGAGCCACATCGTCGTCTCCACCGAGGCCGCCCCCACCGCGACGCCGGCGGAGACCGCGAGCTGCTGGTTGACGCTGACCAGCGTGGTGGCGCGGCTCATCTGCGGGCTCTCAACGTCGGCATAGGCCACCGTGTTGATGGCGGTGAACTCCAGCGAGCGGAAGAAGCCGCCGACCACGAGGATCACCATGATGATCAGCAGCGGGGTCGTCACCGTGAACAGCGCGCAGACGGCGAGGAAGAATGCGCTGACGATCGCGTTCACCGTCATCAGGTTGCGGAAGCCGAAGGCGCGGATCAGACGCGCCGCCAGCGTCTTCATGCCCATGGCGCCCAGCGAGGAGGAGAACGTGACAAGGCCGGAATGAAACGGCGACAGCCCGAAGCCGATCTGCATCAGCAGCGGCAACAGGAAGGGCAGCGCGCCGATGCCGAGCCGGAACATGAAGCCGCCGACGATCGCCGCCCGCAGCGTCGGCAGCCTCAGCAGCGAGAAGTCCAGCACCGGCGATCCCGTTCGCCGGGCGTGAATCACGTAGAGCGTCATCGAGATCGCGCCACCCGCGACCAGCGCTGCAACCGTGCTCCAGGGCAACAAATTGAGGCCGGCGACCGACAGGCCGAAGGCGATGCCGGCGAGACCGATGCCCGCAAGCACCATGCCATAGAGATCGAACTTCTCCTGCGTCTCGCTCTTGATCGGATCGATGAAGCGCAGCGCCATGAAGATGCCGAGCAGCCCGATCGGGATGTTGATCAGGAAGATCCAGTGCCATGAGGCGTAGGTCGTGATGAAACCGCCGAGCGGCGGGCCGATCACGGGACCGATCAGGGCAGGGACCGTCACCCACGCCATGGCATTGACCAGCGCGCTCTTGTCGACCGAGCGCAGCAGCACGAGACGCCCGACCGGCGTCATCATCGCCCCGCCCATGCCTTGCAGGATGCGTGCGAACACGAAGTCGGTGACCGATCCCGAGAGTGCGCAGCCGACCGACCCGATCATGAACACGCCGACCGCGATCGCGAACACCATGCGCGCGCCGAACCGGTCGGCGGTCCAGCCGCTCGCCGGGATGAACACCGCGAGCGACAGGAGGTAGGAGGTGATCGCAAGCTTCAGCGTCAGCGGGCTGGTGCCGATGTCGGCCGCGATCGCCGGCAGCGAGGTGGCAATGACCGTGGAATCCATGTTCTCCATGAAGAGAGCAGTGGCCACGATCAGCGGAATGACGCGTTGCTTGTTGACCATGACGGATCGGTAATGGAAATCAGAAGGCAAGGACGAGAAATCCGGCTTATCACCGCCCACGGGCGGGGACCATTGCGGATCGACGCATAGCACCTAAATCCTGCGGAACACCGCTCTGACCCTCGCCCTCGTCACTGCGCGGCGCGACGGAGTCGCGAGCCCGGAACGACGGCCCGGGTGGGCTATCTCAGCTGAATTGACGAAAAAAGCCTGTGCATGGCTGGCCGGCGGTCCGATTTGCTTTGATTCGTCGCGCGGCCGTGCTATCGACCCGCGTCAACCCCACCGATGGGCTCCGATTCTCAGGCGATGCCGCAAGGTACGCCGAGGGTGGCGCTCATCCATAATTATTTGCGGCACGGCCGCAGGAAGGAGTTGGCATATGGCCACGGTGCAACTTCAAGGCATCCGCGAAGCCTTTACGTTCGACGACGTGCTGCTGAAGCCGGGCCTGTCTGACGTGATGCCGGGCGAGGTCGACATCCGCTCCCGCGTGACCCGCGCGATCCCCCTCAACATTCCGATCATGGCTTCGGCCATGGACACCGTCACCGAGGCCCGCATGGCGATCGCCATGGCGCAGGCCGGTGGCCTCGGCGTCATCCACCGCAATTTCGATCCCGAAGGCCAGGCCGCCCAGGTGCGGCAGGTCAAACGTTACGAGTCGGGCATGGTGGTGAATCCGCTCACCATCAGCCCCGAGGCCACGCTCGACGACGCGCTCAAGTTGATGAGCGACCACGGCATCTCCGGCATTCCGGTCGTCACCGGCGCCGGCAAGAACACGCCGGGCAAGCTGGTCGGCATCCTGACCAACCGCGATGTGCGCTTTGCCACCGACCGCCGGCAAAAAGTCTCCGAGCTGATGACGCACGAAAACCTCGTCACGGTGCGCGAGAATGTCAGCCAGGACGAAGCCAAGCGGATGCTGCATCATCATCGCATCGAGAAGCTGGTCGTCGTCGATGATCAGTATCGCTGCGTCGGCCTGATCACCGTCAAGGACATCGAGAAGGCAGTCGCGCATCCGCTCGCCTGCAAGGACGCGCAGGGCCGCCTGCGGGTCGCCGCGGCCACCACCGTCGGCGATAGCGGCTTCGAGCGCACCGAGCGCTTGATCGATGCCGGCGTCGATCTCGTCGTCGTCGATACCGCGCACGGCCATTCCCGCCACGTGCTGCATGCGGTCAACCGCATCAAGCGTCTCTCCAACTCGGTTCAGGTCGTCGCCGGCAATGTCGCGACGGCCGAAGGCGCTCAGGCACTGATCGACGCGGGTGCGGATTGCATCAAGGTCGGCATCGGTCCGGGCTCGATCTGCACCACGCGCATCGTCGCCGGCGTCGGCGTGCCGCAGCTCACCGCCATCATGGACGCGGTCGAGGCTGCCAGGAAGTCCGACATCCCCGTCATTGCCGACGGCGGCATCAAGTTCTCCGGCGATCTCGCCAAGGCGCTCGCCGCCGGTGCCGACATCGCGATGGTCGGTTCGCTGCTCGCCGGCACCGACGAGACGCCGGGCGAAGTTTTCCTGTGGCAGGGCCGTTCCTACAAGGCCTATCGCGGCATGGGCTCGGTCGGCGCGATGGCGCGCGGATCTGCCGACCGCTACTTCCAGCAGGACATCAAGGACACGCTCAAGCTCGTGCCTGAGGGCATCGAGGGCCAGGTGCCCTACAAGGGTCCGGTCGGCAATGTCATGCACCAGCTCGCCGGCGGCTTGCGCGCCGCCATGGGCTATGTCGGTGCCAAGGACATGAAGGAGCTGCACGACAAGGCGCAGTTCGTCCGCATCACCGGCGCGGGCTTGCGCGAAAGTCACGTCCACGACGTGACCATCACGCGCGAGGCGCCGAACTATCCGGGCGGGGGCTAGCCAAGCCGACGCAAGGTCACGTGATGTGATCGGCGGAGCGGAGTGGATCCGGCTCCCCGCATCCGGCCGCTTGCCGTTCATCAACGACCAGATCAGCGCGCTGCTTAAAATTCCAGCGAAGGATGGCGCCAGTCGCCTTGACGCGCCACGCCGGCTCCGCTTCCGTTGACGCCGAAACACAATTCGGAGGAAGCCATGTCCCAAGGCAGACGCATCGTTCTCGCCGCGCGTCCCGTCGGCGAACCAAAGTCATCCGATTTTCGCCTGGAGGAATTCGCACCTCCTTCGCCCGGCGCCGGCGAGGTGTTGCTGCGCACGATCTGGTTGTCGCTCGATCCCTATATGCGCGGGCGCATGAGCGAGGGGCCGTCCTACGCCGCGCCGGTGGCAATCGGCGGCGTCATGGAGGGCGAGGTGGTGAGCGAGGTGGCGGCCTCCAACAATCCTGACTTTGCCAAGGGCGACATCGTTCGTGCACGGAGCGGCTGGCAGACGCACGCAATCTCGAACGGCAAGGGTCTCATCAAGGTCGATCCCAAGCTCGGTCCGGTCTCGACCTCGATCGGCGTGCTCGGCATGCCCGGCATGACCGCCTACACGGGCCTGCTCGACATCGGCAAGCCGCAGGAAGGCGAGACCGTCGTCGTCGCCGGTGCTTCCGGCGCGGTCGGCTCGGCGGTCGGGCAGATTGCGAAGATCAAGGGGGCGCGTGCCGTCGGCATTGCCGGTGGCAAGGACAAGTGCGACTACGTGGTGAAGGAGCTCGGCTTTGATGCCTGCATCGATCATCGCGATCCCGATCTCGCCGCGAAGCTCAAGGACGCCTGCCCCGGGGGGATCGACGTTTATTTCGAGAATGTCGGCGGCGCCGTGTTCGAGGCTGTCTTCCCGCAGCTCAATGCGTTCGCGCGCGTGCCGGTCTGCGGCTTGATCGCACACTACAACGACACCGAAGCGAAGCCGCCGAAATGGGCGGGCGCGATGATGCGCAACATCCTCACCAAGCGGCTGACCTTCCGCGGCTTCATCGTCTCGGATTTCGCCTCGCGCCACGGCGATTTCCTGCGCGACATGTCGGGCTGGGTCCGCGACGGCAAGGTGAAGTACAAGGAGTTCGTCACCGAGGGCCTGGAGAGCGCCCCTGGCGCCTTCATCGGGCTCCTGAAGGGCGCCAATTTCGGCAAGCAGCTGGTCCGGGTCGGGCCGGACAAGGCTTGAACTTTCAAATCCTGGAACGTCTCGTGGCGGCTTGGAGCGTCGTACGATTGCTCCAGCGCCACACCCCGGCCCTCAATGGTTAACAAAGAGTGACCAATCGGCCACACCTGTCCGCAAATGGCGCAGCGTGTGAACGGCGGTTCATTGACGTCAGGGCGAAGGCATTGAATCATCGCGCATATTTAGGGTGTTGCGATGCTAGAGATCGGTATTTTCTGCGTAATCCTGCTGGCTGCCGCCTATTGGGCGGCCATGTACGTCATGGGCCGCCATGACGACGTCATCCACGGCAAGTTCGTGCACAGCGAGGACGAAGGCACGTCCGTGCAGCCTCGGATGCCGACACCTCCGCCGCGCTTCCCGAAACGCCCGGTCACGGCCGTCGAGCCCGCCAACATCAGGCCTGGCAATGATGTGGCGGGCAGCCCCGTGACCAGCGAAGCGTTGCAGTCGTTGCTCGCTGCGATTCAGCAGGACCTCAAGAACGTCGCCTGAGCGGCGCGCTCAGAGGCTGCCGGTGGCGGCGGCTCATGCGGCCTCCGGCGCGAATACGCGCAAGCGATGACCATCCGGATCGAGCGCGACGAAGGTCGTGCCGAAGTCCATTCGGGTGGGCGGCTGGGCGATGGCAAGTCCGCGCGTTTTCCAGGCGGTGTGCGTTTCCTCCACGGCGGCCGCGTCGGCGACCGTGAACGCCACCTCGCTGCAGCCAGGCTGCCCTGCGGTCTTCGGTTCGACGCTGGCGCGCGACCACAATCCGAGCATCACCCCATCGCGCAGGGGCAGCATGGCGAATGTCGGCGACTGCTCGATGATGGGGATGTCCAGCAACTCGCTATAGAACTTGGCGCTTGCACCCGGGCTTCCGACATGGAGCAACAGGAAGCTGAAGTCTGGCATGTGAGGTCTCCTTGTTCAGCGCTCTCTGACGTGAGCGCGATGCAGAAACCCATAGCGCGGCATGCTGTCAGTTTATGTCAGCAGCGTCGACCTCACTGTTCCGGCACGGCCTTCAGCGCCACCGCGCCGCACCAGCGCGCCCGCAGGCGAGGTCGCTGACGCGTTGGATCTGGGTGTCGCCGGGGGCTCCCCGGGAGCCGAAGTCGCTTGAGCGACCGGCAGTTGGTCGCGCGATCGGGAACGCCGGTTCAACTGGTCGATTGTCATGACCAGCACTGACGGCTAATGGACGCAGGCGGCGGCTTCCGCCCGATGGGAAAATCGATGTCCGTTCAAATGGTTTTGCTGCCGGTCTTCGCTCAGATCGGGCTCACCTTCGCGCTCCTGGTCGGCATGGTGTTCGGGCGGCGCAATGCGCTGGTCTCGGGCGAGACCAAGATCCGCGACATTGCACTGGGAGAGCCGAACTGGCCGAAGGGCGCCACGCAAATCGCCAATTGCTACCGCAACCAGTTCGAGCTGCCGGTGCTGTTCTACGCCCTGATCGCGCTGGCGCTGCCTTTGCGCCATGCCGATCTCTTCATCGTGCTGATGTCGTGGGTGTTCGTGGTGACGCGCTTTGCCCATGCGGGCGTGTTCGTCACCTCGAACAATTTCGGCCACCGCTCCTCGGTCTGGCTTGCCAGCGTGCTGGTGCTGCTGGCGATGTGGATTTACTTTGCACTGAAAATTCTGTTGCTGATCTGACGCTTACAAGTCGGATCTGATCTGAAAGATTCAAATGACTCCCGCTGCCCGGCTGTCCGCAGCCATCGAACTGATCGACACCATCGAGAAGGACCGCGTGCCTGCGGCCAAGGCGATGAAGGAGTGGGGCACCGCGCACCGCTTTGCCGGCTCCGGCGACCGCGCGGCCATTGCCGGCCTGGTCTGGGACGTGCTGCGACGTTACGCCTCGAGCGCGTTCCTGATGGACGCCGACACGGCCCGCGCACGGCTCATCGGCATGCTCCGCCTGGAGCGGAACATGGACACCGCGACCATGTCCGCGCTGTGCGACGGCAGCCGGTTTGCGCCCGAGCCGTTGACCGAGGCCGAGCAGGCCGCGCTCAGCCAGCGCTCGCTGAAAGATGCGCCGGCCGCGATTGCCGGCGACTATCCGGAATGGCTCGATTCGCATCTCGCCAAGGTGTTCGGGGAGGACCGCGTCGCGGAAGCCGCGGCGATGGCGAGCCGGGCGCCGCTGGATTTGCGCGTCAACACGCTAAAATCGAGCCGTGACAAGGTGCTAAAGGCGCTTGCTCATCTTCATGCGAAACCGACGCCATGGTCGCCAAATGGCCTGCGCATCGAGCTTTCGGCCGATGCGCGCAATCCGGGCATCCAGGCCGAGGAGGATTTCATCAAGGGCGGCGTTGAGGTGCAGGATGAAGGATCGCAGCTTGCGGCCCTGTTCACCGCGGCAAAGCCCGGCGAGCAGGTGATCGATCTCTGCGCCGGCGCCGGCGGCAAGACGCTGGCGTTGGCCGCGATGATGCAGGGCAAGGGCCGGCTGATCGCGACCGACAGCGACAAGCGCCAGCTCGCCCCCATTCACGAACGCCTGTCGCGTGCCGGCGTCCACAACGCCGACGTCCGCACACCCAAGGGCGACGCTGACCCGCTTGTCGATATCAGCGCCACGGCCGACCTCGTCGTCATCGATGCGCCATGCACGGGAACCGGGACCTGGCGCCGCAACCCCGACGCCAAATGGCGCATGCGCCCGGGTGCGCTGGAGATTCGTCTGAAGGATCAGGCCGAGGTGCTGGAGCGCGCGGTTCCGCTGGTGAAGGCGGGCGGCCGCATCGCCTACATCACCTGCTCGGTATTGTCCGAGGAGAACGGTGAGCAGGTGAGGGCCTTCGTCGCCAAGCATCCCGGGTTCACGGTGGTGCCGCCGGAGCAGACTGCAAGCGTGCTCTGGGACAAGGCCGAGGCGTTTGCCGAAGCCGCACTGCAATCAGCCGAAGGCTGGCTGATGACGCCCCGCCGTACCGGCACGGACGGGTTCTTCGTCTCGGTGCTGAAGAAGGCGGGCTGATTGCCAAACAAAAACCCCGCGAACCGGGTCCCGGTCGCGGGGCTTCTGAACTCGACGATTCTGACCGGTACGTCCGCGATCAGATCGCGAATGTCGCGGTCAACTAGCCGGCGCGGAGGTTGTCGGCCGAGGACTTGCCGCTGCGGCGATCCGCAACGATGTCGAAGGAGACCTTCTGGCCCTCGTTGAGGGTCGACAGACCGGCACGCTCGACGGCGCTGATGTGAACGAAGACGTCCTTTGCGCCGTCATCCGGCTGGATGAAGCCAAAGCCCTTTTGGTTGTTGAACCACTTCACGGTGCCCATTGCCATAGTCATTTCCTTTCAATTGACGATGCACTCAGGGGGACAAATGCGCATCGCTGCGCCCATCGTCCCGGTTGGTCGATTTTGGAGAAATACCTGAAACGTGCTCGTCCATTGAAATAAGACGGAGCGGCCCAGTCGTTCGGCCAAGGATCGATGCTCACAATCTAGCGATTTTTTGGGGCGACTTCAAGGCGGCACGCGCTGGTGGCGAGCCAGCCAAGCTTTGCTATTTTGCGCTGCACACCCGCCTGGTTCCGTCAATCCACGATGAAAAGCGTCGCGCCGACGGATGTCGACGAGCGATGCGCGGCATCACCGAAATCCGAGACCTGGTAGCTCATCCCGGGCGTCAGCTTGAATTTGCGCCCGTCGCGCAGCTCGCTGTCGAGCTCACCCGCGAGCACGTAGAGGACGTGGCCACGGTCGCACCAGTGATCGGCGAGATAGCCCGGCGAATACTCGACCATCCGCACCCTGAGATCGCCGATATCAACGGTCCGCCATTTGGCTTCGCCGGTCTCGCCGGGATGCGTGGTGACCTCGACCTTGCTCCAGTCGGTGACGGTGAAGGGCGAGGTGGGGAGCTTCATGGGGGTAGGTCCTGTTTCAGCGCCGGCGATGCCTGTGTAACGCACGCGCGCGCCGCAGTCTCCGTCATTGCTGAGAGCACGTGTCAATGCGGCAAATGATTAGCCGATCCCTGCACGATCAGCCCCGCATCATTCACCCGCAGATACTCGCAGATCTTCTTCCCGCGCTCGTTTTCGTAAAACACCACCAGGCTGTCCGGGCTGACATACACGTCGATCAGGGTGAAGTGCAGGTTCGGGATCAACCCCAGCGCCTTGCTCCAATAGGCCCGCAAGCTCTCCTTGCCGCGCACGGTGCCGCTGGCATCGAATCCCAACCCCGGGATGCGATCCGAGGTCATCACGATCGCGTCGTCATAGAGCGTCAGCACGCGCTCGAGATCGCGCGCATTCCAGGCCTCGACCCAGGTCCGGCCGAGCGCGGCAAGTGTTGATGGCGGATGGAGCTTCGACATGGCGTTCTCCCTGATGGGCCCCGGTTCAGTGGGGCAATTAGGTCAATAATACTTACCTATATCGATCTGTCCATCCCCAAAGAAGCATGTGGGCGCGCGCTGACGCGCGGTTGCGAGCCAAGGGCTCATCGCGTATTGGCTTGCCATGACAGCAGCACAGAACGACCGCTCCGCGTCGACGCCTTCGGTGGCCTCGGCGCACGACAAGATTCTCATCGTCGACTTCGGCAGCCAGGTGACGCAGCTGATTGCGCGTCGCGTGCGCGAGGACGGCGTCTATTGCGAGATCGTCCCGTTCAACAAGGCCGAAGCCGCCTTCAACGAGATGAAGCCGAAAGCGGTGATACTCTCCGGCGGCCCTGAATCGGTGCATGAGGCCGGCTCGCCCCGCGCCCCGCAGGCGATCTTCGAGTCCGGCGTGCCCGTGATGGGCATCTGCTACGGCCAGATGACCATGGCGGCCCAGTTGGGCGGCACCGTCGAGGGCGGCCATCACCGCGAATTCGGCCGCGCCGATGTCGAGGTGAAGGCCGAGAGCAAGCTGTTCGAGGACGTCTGGTCGTCGGGCAGCAAGAACCGGGTCTGGATGAGCCATGGCGACCGCATCACCAGGATGCCGCCGGGCTTCTCGGTGGCCGGCACCTCGCCGAACGCGCCGTTCGCGATCATCCAGGACGAGGCGCGCAGATATTACGGCCTGATGTTCCACCCCGAAGTGGTGCACACGCCCGACGGCGCCAAGCTGATCCGCAACTTCGTCCGCAAGATCGCAGGCCTCTCCGGCGACTGGACCATGCGCGCCTTCCGCGAGGAGGAGATCGCGAAAATCCGCCAGCAGGTCGGCAAGGGCAAGGTGATCTGCGGGCTCTCCGGCGGCGTCGATTCCGCCGTCGCGGCCGTGCTGATCCACGAGGCCATCGGCGACCAGCTCACCTGCGTGTTCGTCGATCACGGCCTGCTGCGTCTCGACGAGGCCAAGACCGTCGTCGACCTGTTCCGCCACCACTACAACATCCCGCTGGTGCACGTGGATGCCTCGAAAGAGTTTTTGGGCGAGCTCGAAGGCGTCACCGACCCCGAAACCAAGCGCAAGACCATCGGCCGCCTCTTCATCGAGGTGTTCGAGCAGGAGGCCAAGAAGATCGGCGGCGCCGACTTCCTCGCGCAAGGCACGCTCTACCCTGACGTGATCGAGAGCGTCTCCTTCACCGGCGGTCCCTCGGTGACGATCAAGTCGCACCACAACGTCGGCGGCCTGCCTGAACGCATGAACATGAAGCTCGTCGAGCCCCTGCGCGAGCTGTTCAAGGACGAGGTGCGCAAGCTCGGCCGCGAACTCGGCCTGCCCGAAATCTTCGTCGGTCGCCACCCGTTCCCGGGCCCCGGCCTTGCGATCCGCTGCCCCGGCGACATCACGAAAGACAAGCTCGACATCCTGCGCAAGGCCGATGCCGTCTACATCGACCAGATCAGGAAGCACGGCCTGTATGACGAGATCTGGCAGGCTTTTGCCGTGCTGCTCCCCGTCAAGACCGTCGGCGTCATGGGCGACGGCCGCACCTACGACTACGTCGTGGGCTTGCGCGCCGTCACCTCAACCGACGGCATGACCGCCGACTTCTACCAGTTCGACATGAAGTTTCTGGGCGAGACGGCGACGCGCATCATCAACGAGGTGAAGGGGGTGAACCGGGTGGTGTACGACGTGACGAGCAAGCCGCCCGGGACGATCGAGTGGGAGTAGGGGCACGCCTATTGGATCCCTGAGCCGCAGGGCGTAGGATGGGTAGAGCGTAGCGAAACCCATCGTGCTTGCAAAGACGGGATTGATGGGTATCGCTGCGCTCCACCCATCCTACGAGTTGGCGCTTGCCTTGAGCGTCGATGCCGACGTCTGAACGACACATCGCGATTTCGCCGGTTGGGGTGTCGCGTCGTGGTCGACGCCGAGCCTCATGCGTGCATGTGCGGCGGCCAACTAGCTAATTCTCCGCCAGCGCGTAGGATGGGTAGAGCGTAGCGAAACCCATCGTGTCTGCAAAGACGGGATTGATGGGTATCGCTGCGCTCCACCCATCCTACGAGCTATGCTTCGCATCCTCTCGCAGGCAACGCGGCCAACGATCCCGTGACGCTGCCGGCGTATATGGCGCTGGCGAAGGCGTTGATGGTGGCATGAACGATGATACGCGCCGAAAAATCGGAACCGATCCTGCATTTTCGAAGTGCGGCGAAGCTCGAAGCGTATATGTCCGCCGAGCCTCGAACGTCTCCAGGTTGCTGGCTCAAGTTAGCCAGGGCCGGGGCGGCCAGGACGACCATCACCAAACAGGATGCGATAGAGACCGCGCTCTGCTGCGGCTGGATCGACGGTCAACTGGCGCCGTTTGATGCCGAGTATTTCCTGGTCCGAATGACGCCCCGTCGGCGAGGCAGTCGTTGGTCCCAAAAGAATCGCGATGCGGCCGACCGGTTGCTGGCACAAGGCCGGATCCGGCCGGCCGGGCTTGCGGAGATCGAGGCCGCAAAAGCCGATGGGCGCTGGGCCGGCGCCTACGCCTCGCAGGGAAAGGCCGAAGTGCCGGCAGATCTGGCCGCGGCGCTCAAGCGCAACAAGCCGGCTGCAGCGTTCTTCGAAGAACTGGATCGCGCGAACCGCTACTCCATCATCTACCGGGTGAATGACGCAAAGCGTCCGGAAACACGGGCGGAGCGGATCACGAAATTCGTCGCCATGCTCGCCCGTGGCGAAACTCTTCACCCCCGAAAAGCCGGCGCGTCGGCGGTGACAGCCAAGAAGGGAAAGCGCGGATAGAGCAGGCGGGTTGGCCTGTCGGGGCAATTGTGCGTTGTTGTGTAACTGCGTCCTACGTACTTGCGGGGGATTACATATGGGTGTATGTAACGGCTATGAGCCATATCAGCATCCGCGATTTGCAGAAGATCTCCGGCGAGGCGATCGGCGCGTTGCCCGGTCCTACGCCGGTCAAGTCGGGAGAGCGGACAGTCGGCCTTCTCATCCCGCTCAAAGCGGCCGATCCGGATCGGCTCGCTGCGGTGTTGGCGCGTGCCGAGAAGCTGGCGAAGCGACGCGATCCCGCCGCGGACGACGCGGCGCTCGCCGAGTTCGGCGAGGTCGATCCGGTCGATTGGTCCGTCTCGGCCGTGAAGGCTTTGAAGGCCGAGGCTTTGACGGCCAAGTCGAAAGCATGAGGCGCCCGTCGCCCACGATTGTCATCGACGCAGCCATTCTCATTGCCGCCGTGCGGGGCCGCAGCTCCGGCGCGCTGTTGGCGGCCGCTGCTGGCGCGATCCTCGTGACGACGGACCGCGTTGTCCAGGAAGCGCGACGCCGTATCACGTTGGGATTGCAGCGTCCGGAGCTGATCGAGGTGCTCGATGCACTCGTGGAGGCGCTGACGATCGTTCCCGTAGCTGCATTGGAATCCATGCTCGCCCGGTGCGAAGCGACGCTCCGGGACGCCGTGCCGAGCCGCAACGGGTCCGAGCGCGACGCGCATGTGCTGGCGCTCGCCTGGAGCGTCGACGCGGACGTTTGGACGACTGACCGCGACTTCGCCGGTACGGGCGTTGCGACCTGGTCGACGCCGAACCTCATCCGGGCGCTTGCGGAGACCGAGTAGCCAATTCGCCTACTGGCGGCCCTCGTATTCCAAACCGCAAGATCGGTCGAGCACGCCATGGCCATGATCGCCTAACTCAGGCCGCCACGGAGGAGGGACGATGACGGCGGCACTGCAAAACTATCGGGCCCGGATGCGGCGGGTGCTGGATCATATCGACCGGCATCTCGACGCTGATCTGGACCTGGAGAGCCTGAGCGGCGTTGCGGCCTTCTCGAAATTCCATTTCCACCGGCAGTTCATGGCGACCTTCGGGGTGTCGGTGCATCGTTATGTCCAGCTCGCCCGCATGCAGCGCGCGTCCTACCAGCTGGCCTATGACGGGGCGCTTGGCGTGACCGAGATCGCGATGGATGCCGGATACGACGCGCCCGATGCTTTCGCCCGCGCCTTTCGGCAACGGTTCGGGCAATCGCCGTCGTCGTTCCGGAAAGCGCCGGATTGGGACTCGTGGCTTGCGGCCTTCGGGCCTCTCGAAGATGCAAGGAGCAAGCTGATGAGAAGTTTTGACAGTAACGACGTGACGATCCGCGATGTGCCGGCGACCAGGGTCGCGATCATGGAGCATCGAGGCAACCCCGCGACGCTGGGCGCCAGCGTCCAGCGCTTCATCGCCTGGCGCAAGGCTGCCGGTCTGCACCCCAGCACAAATCCAACCTTCACGATCTGGCGCTCGGAGGGACGGCCTGCGCAGCCGGCCGATTACAGCGTCGACCTCTGCGTCGGCACTGACCAGCCGATCGCCACTGAAGGCGAAGACATCAAGGCCGGCGAGATCCCCGGCGGACGCTGTGCCGTGCTGCGCGTCGTCGGCCACACCGACAATCTCGAGCCTGCCGCACTCTACCTCTACCGCGACTGGCTTCCGGCCAGCGGCGAGGAGGTGCGCGACTTCCCGATCTACTGCCAGCGGCTGAGCTTCTTTCCTGACGTGCCGGCGCATGAGACGGTCGCGGAGCTGTTTTTGCCGCTGAAATAGTCAGGACGATCGAACGGATGGTCATCATCTCTGGTGTTCGATGGTGGCGATTCCAATGCAGCGCAGCGCCGGGTGTAGCGGACCGCTCTGCGGTCAGCCAACCTCGATGTTCATCTCCGCGATCAGCCGCTCGCGACCCGCCAGGGAGTTTAGCGCCTTGTCACCCAATTCCCTGGCGACAAGGTTGAGCAGAGCCTCGCAGAAGACGACATAGGCGCCCATGCTGTTCGAATAGAAGCTGCTCGCGTGGGGGATGAAAAAAGCATGCGCGGCAGGAGGAACCAGTGGTGACGACCTCGAATCCGTAATCGCGATGACCGTCTGGCCGTTCAAGGCTGCGACCCGGGCCACCTCCGCGACGCTGCGCGTATAGGGCGCGCAACTGGCGACGATGACGACGTCATCAGGGTCGAGCTGTGACAATGCCTCGGCGACGCCGAGACGCGGCGCGTCCAGAAGCGCGACGTCCGAGCGCACCATTCCCAGGCAATAGGTGAGAAAGCTCGCCAGCGAATGGAATTGGCGAACGCCATGGACGCGAACGCGATGGGCGGTCGCCAAGAGCCTGGTGGCGCCTTGCAGAGCGGCTCTGTCCAGTTGTCGGAGGAAGCCGTCAACGTTCGCTGCGGTTTCCCGGGCAAGCTGCGTGAACGCCTCGACTTCGGTCGTGCCGGCGGACGGCGCGGCCATGAGTCGGCCGGCCTGGCGGCTATAGAAATACTGCTGGTCGTCAGCGATGGCCTTGCGGAAGACCGCCTGGAAATCGCTGAAACCTTCGAAGCCGAGACGTTTCGCCAGTCTGGTCAACGTCGACGGGTTGATGCCGAACTGCTCGGCAAGCTCCGAGATCGAGCGAACCGCCGACTGTTCCGGTGCTTCCACCAGTTTTGCGAACACATCATGCGCTTTGGCGCCGAGCGAAAAGCCTGCTTCGTCGCGGCCAACCGAGAGCGCGAGTGCCCTGAGATCCTCGATGGTGCGCGGCGGCTCCGCGACGGCTTCCTCTGGCATCGCCCTGATCCTGTTCACGCAGCGAAGGGCACCAGCCCGTCCCGCAAATCGAAGCGAACCGCTTCGTGCGCTCCATCGTAGACAGACCATTCGACCGTGTCAGCCCCGACCCGGAAGAGGGCGCTTGCGAGCGTGTTCTCGGCGTCGCTGTCGGCCGGGTCGGCGCGGTAGATCGGCAATTCTGGGTCGGCTGCGTCCCACAAAATGTCGAGCGCCCGCCCCTGCGGCTCCGACCGGCACGTTTGACCAAGCAGCATCTCGCCGCGCCGTTGTCGCACGCCGGACGAGCCGGTGACGATTTGCGACACGCGCCCGGTGTCGGCATGGATCAGATGATTCGAATGGACGCGCGGCGCCTCGACCCGATCGACCGACAGGGCGCGCGCGGTGAACTCGACACTGAGAAGGCGCTCGTCCCCGGCCTGTGCCAAAGTCAGGTGAAAGGCTCCGGCGCGGGGCGCCGACTTGAGCACGGTGAGCGCGCCGTCGAGATCCGGCGCGTCGAGTATCGCGCGGGCGAGCACCATGCGCGGCGTGCCGGCGCCGCCCGTGAGCGGCCTGATGTTGTTGACGGTCTGGACCAGCCGCTTCGATGTCGCCGCAAAGGTATGTCCCGGCAGCGAGCCCGGGTACACGAAGGCCGTGAACGGCGTGCCGCCTTCGGATGCAACATGGGCAAGGGCGCAGTGGCCGGCGAAGTCGGGGTCGCCGTCCTCGTTGTGGCCGATGACATGCGGAGAGCCCGGCAACTGCACGGTCGTGCAACCATCCGGCGCCATCGCCCAGATATCGCCGCGGCAGTTCCACAGGAAGACGTCGTCGAAGGGCAGTGCCAGCCCGACGGCGAGGCCCTGCAACTCGGCCCAGTATCTTGGAAAACGCTCTCGAACGATCGCAGCCATCCCGGCGATGGAGGGATCTCCGCGGCGCGTCGTGAGTTCGCGCCACGCAGCGGATGTTCGGAAGTGGTCCTGCAGGGCCGCCCGGCCGAAGCGCCCAAGGGCCGCTCCGACATCGTGTGGTGAACCGGTGACGTCTATGAATGAAAGCCGGCGGCCGGCGTTAGGCGACATGTTGCAGAAACTCTCTCAGGCGAAGATTTTGAGGATTTGCCAGCAACTCCCGTGGCTCACCGTCGACTGCGATCTTGCCGCCCTCCATGAAGATCAGCCTGGTGCCGACCTTACGCGCAAAGGCCATCTCGTGGGTGACCACGATCATGGTCATGCCTTCCTCTGCCAGCGCCTGCATGACGCGCAGCACTTCGTGCCTCAGTTCCGGATCGAGTGCGGACGTCGGCTCGTCGAACAGCATCAGCTTCGGCTTGACGGCAAGCGCGCGGGCGATCGCGACGCGTTGCTGCTGGCCACCGGAAAGTTCGCTCGGAAAATGGTGAGCGCGTTCGGCGAGGCCGACCTTGGCGAGCATGTCCAGCGCCTGCTGTCGCGCATCCCGGCGCGACTCGCCGCGCACGCGGCGCGGGCCAAAGGCGACCTTATCGAGGGCCGTCATTTGCGGAAACAGGTTGAATTGCTGGAAAACCATGCCGGCTTCCTGGCGGATCATGCGGACCTTGCGGCCGCCATCCTTGACACTGATACCGTCGACCACGAGATCGCCGCCGTTGATCTCCTCCAGCGCATTGATGCAGCGGAGCAATGTCGATTTGCCCGAGCCGGAGGGACCGATCAGCACCACCTTCTCGCCTTGCTCGATCGAGAGGTCGACCTGGTCGAGGATCGTAACCTGGCCGAACCGCTTCGTGACCTTCTTGAACTCCACGATGCTCACAGGATGCGCATCCTCTTTTCGGTCATCCTGAGGATAAGCGTGAGCGCGCCCGTCATGACCAGGTAGAACATCGCCACGGCAGACCAGATTTCGACGGCGCGAAAGTTGGCCGCCATGATTTCCTGGCCTTGCCGCGTGAGTTCCCCGACACCGATGACGATGAAGAGCGACGTATCCTTAAGGCTGACGATGAACTGGTTGCCGAGCGCCGGAATCATGCGGCGGAAGGCGAGCGGGCCGATGATGTAGAGCAGCACCTTCCAGAGCGGCAGGCCGAGTGCGAGACCCGCTTCCCGCAATCCTTTATGGACGGAGAGAAACGAGCCGCGCACGATCTCGGCGATATAGGCTCCGGCGTTGACGATGATGGCCATGATCGCCGCCGCGAGCGGGTAGATGCGGACATTCGCGAGGATCGGCAACGCGAAATAGATGAACATCACCTGCACGATGATCGGCGTGCCGCGGATGATCTCGACATAGGCGAAGGCAATGGCGTTGAGGACGGCATTGCCGTAGGCGCGCGCCAGGCCGGCGGCGAAGCCGATCAGCAGTCCGCCGGCGAGGCCCGCCAGCGCGATCAGCACGGTGAGGCGGGCGCCTTTCAAGAGCTCTGGCAGGGCCTGCCAAATAACCGACCACTCGAAATCCATGAGAGCTTTCCTTCAGGGAAGGCGTGCCGACCAAAGCATGATTCGGACCCGGAGGGCCGCGTTAGCGCAAAGTGCGAAGCGGTTTTCCGAAAAGATCATGCTCGAGCAACAACCCCGGTTGCGCGCGCCGCGAAGCCCGGATCAGCTCTTCGGCGGCTCGGCGCCGAACCATTTTTTGTAGATGGCCGTGTAGGTGCCGTCGCCCTTCAGCTTGGCCAGCGAGGCGTTGACCTTGGCGACGAGCTCGCTGCCCTTCGGGAAAGCGATGCCATATTGCTGGGCCATCATCTGGGGACCTACGGTCTTCACTTTCCCCTGGCCGTTGGTCTTGATGTAGTAGAGGACGTTGGGCGTGTCGTGCATTGCAGCGTCCGCGCGTCCCGTCGCAACCTCGAGGTAGGCGTTGTCGCTGTTGGGGAAGAGGCGCAGCTCCGTCGCCTTGAAGTGCTCCTTGGCGTAGTCGGTTGCCGACGTGCCGGTCTTCACGGCAAGCGTCTTGCCGGGAAGATCTTCCGGACCCTTGATGGCGCTGTTGGCCGGCACCATCAGCAGGAACCCGCTGTCGTAATAGCCGTCGGAAAAGTCGATGACCTTCTTGCGCTCGTCCTTGATGGTAATGCCGGCCAGCCCAACATCGACCTGCTTGGTCTGGAGCGCCGGGATGATGCCGTTGAAGTCCATCGGCTGCAGCGTATAGGTCACCCCGATATCCTTGGCGACGGCGGCCCACAGGTCGATGTCGAAGCCGACATATTTGTCTCCCTCCTTGAACTCGAATGGAACGAAGGCGGTGTCTGTCGCGACGATCAGGTCGCCGGCACGAGCAGGTTGGCCGAGGGAGAAGGTTGCCGCGACGGCTGCGGCGGCGGTCAGGCTGGCAAGCGCGAACTTCATTTGGGATCCCCTCTTTTCCGGGAGTGCCACGGAACGCCCACAGCATGCCACAGGCTACGCAAAACAAAAGTGCATATTTTTGTGCAATGCATCGCATATTTGCACGAAATATCGGCGGCCGATTCGTGCTGGTATCGCGAGGGTGGACGAAGTGCAGAGCAGTGAACTGCTCAGGTCCTTCAAAACAGTCGTTGGAATTTGGCGCTGGATTTGCCCGCGGCCGACCCGCGCGAATTACGAGTTTCGCGTCATCTTCTCGAACTTCCTCACCAGCCGTTCCCGCTTCAGCCGCGACAGCCGCTGGAGCCAGAATAAGCCGTCGAGCTGGTCGATCTCGTGCTGGTGGCAGACGGCACGCAAGGCCTCGGATTCCTCGCTTTGCATGATGCCGTCGAGGTCCTGATAACTGATGCGAACGCGGGCGTGGCGCTGGACGTCGTCGGTGACGCCGGGCATCGAGACGCTGCCCTCCTTGTGCAGGATCATCTCGGAAGAAGCCCATTCAATCTGCGGATTGACGTAAGTCTGCGGGCCAGTGGCGGCATCGAGCTCCAGCACCACGAGACGCAAGGGCACGCCGATATGCGGCGCCGTGATGCCGATCCCGGGCGCGGCGCGCATCGTCTCCAAAAGGTCTCTCGCAAGCTCCCGCAAGCCGTCGTCGAAGGCGGTGACGGGGCGGGCCGGCATGGCGAGCCGGCGGTCGGGATAGCGAACGATCGGACGAATGGTCATATCTGGCACGCTAGCCTCTCTGGATCAGCTCGCGCCCGATCCGCTTCGGCGGCTCGCTCCGCAGCACGATGGCGGTCGTGACGGAGCCATACCGGGCAATCGCATCGACGATGCTCTCGAGCTCCGTGGGCGAGGGCACGATCACCTTGAGATGAAAGCAATCCTCTCCCGTCAGCCTCAGGACTTCGATGATCTCGGGCATCTCGGCGAATTGCTTCAGGCAGGCCTTGATGTGTTCGTGCGTCGTCCGCAGGCGGATGATCGCCATCATGTTGAGGCCGACCGAGCCCGGATCGATGACGGCGCGATAGGCCATGACGATCCCGCGCTCCTCCAGCCGCTTCAGTCGTTCCGAGGTGGCCGGCTGCGACAGGCCGACCTTTCGCCCCAATTCCGAGACGCTGATGCGGCCATCGTCCTGGAGCGTTTCGATGATCGCAATATCAGTCGGATCGAGAATGGGCTGGAAATCCCGGCTTCGCGTCATGACCTCTAATCTATCGGAACAGTGCCGCTCTTTCCGATGAATGCCAATTCCGTTTGCGGATGTAAACCGCCATGCTCCGCAGGTGCATGGCGAAACATCAGAGGTGAGGCGTGACGGAATTCATCCATTTGCCTGGGATCGGCAACTCCGGCGAAGCGCATTGGCAAAGTCGTTGGGAGCTGGCTGACCCCGGCATCCGCAGGTTCAGTCCGGCGAGCTGGGATCAGCCCGATCTGGCCGACTGGATCGAGGCCCTCGACCGCGCCGTGCGCACAGCGAGAACGCCACCGGTGCTGGTGGCTCACAGTCTTGCCTGTCTGCTCGTCGCGCATTGGCAAAAGCAAAGTGCCTCGCCCGTGAAGGGGGCGCTTCTCGTTGCTGTTCCCGATCCGCGCTCTCCGGCATTCCCCGCCGAGGCCGCGGCGTTCGCGTCCGTGCCGGACCAGCGCTTCCGCTTTGCCTCGATGATCGTGGCCAGCACCAATGACCCCTACGCGTCGCCGCGCTACGTGCGGGGAAGGGCAGGGCAGTGGGGCAGCGAACTGGTCGAGATCGGCGCGAAGGGGCATATCAATGCTGCGAGCAATCTCGGCGACTGGCCGGAAGGACGCCGCATCCTCCTGGACTTCGACGCGCGCATTTAGATGATGGACGGGTCAAGCCGTGTCGGTTCATCCTGGTTCAGCCGATCAGCATTGCCGCCGAGCCCCACGAGGTGTGGGCGGCCCTGATCGTCCCATAGCTCGGCCTCACGGAGCAAGGCGTCAATGCATTGTTCGACGCGTCGCAAACTGCGGAGCGGCGGCAACCATCACGGCTACGAGTTCTGCGGGATGATGACATGATGCCGGTGTTTTGCCCGACGAGTCAAATTTCGGCCTGACGTCGTGGGTTCCCCGCACTGCGATGGGCGTGCATCGTTAAGTCATTGATCCCTCTATGGCCGGCTACTGTGCATGGGGTTGTTTTCGAAATCTTGTTGGTGGGCCGCGAATGTTTGCCCTAAAAAATGTCGCAAGACCTGTCTGCTTTCGCCGTTTCCATTCGTCTTCCACGTGAGACAGACATGACGGGAGACAAGGAATGACTGCTTCCAGATATCGCTGGGTGATCGTCGCCGCCGGCGGCCTGCTCGGCTGCGTCGCCATCGGCGGCATGTTTTCGCTGCCGGTGTTCCTGCAGCCGATCGCCAAGGAGACCGGCTGGTCGGTGACCGGCATTTCCAGTGCCATGACCATCGGCTTCCTGGCCATGGCGTGCAGCAGCATGATCTGGGGCACGTTGACCGACAAGTTCGGGCCGCTGCCGGTGGTGCTGACCGGATCGACCGTGCTGGCGCTGAGCCTGTTCGCCGCCAGCCACGCGACCTCGCTGATCGTGTTCCAGTTCGTGTTCGGCCTGTTGGTCGGCGGCTCCTGCGCTGCGATCTTCGCGCCGATGATGGCGACCGTCACCGGCTGGTTCGACACCCATCGCAGCCTCGCCGTCTCGCTGGTGTCGGCCGGCATGGGCGTGGCGCCGATGACGATGGCGCCGTTTGCGGCCTGGCTGGTGTCTCATCATGACTGGCGCACCGCGATGCAGATCGTGTCGCTGGTGGTCGCCGTCATCATGATCCCGGTCGCGCTGCTGGTCCGCCGTCCGCCGGCGCTGGCGCATCCGCCCGTCGCGGCAGCGGGTCCGGGCGGCCCGCAATCCGAGATGACGGTGGCTGAAGCGCTGCGCTCGCCGCAATTCCTGATCCTGCTCGCCACCAATTTCTTCTGCTGCGCCACACATTCCGGCCCAATCATCCACACGGTCAGCTATGCCGTGAGCTGCGGCATCCCCCTGATCTCGGCGGTGACGATCTACAGTGTCGAGGGGCTGGCCGGGCTCGGCGGGCGGATTGCCTTCGGCCTGATGGGCGATCGGCTCGGTGCCAAGCGCGTACTGGTCTCGGGCCTGCTCGCACAAGCCTTCGGCGCGCTCGCCTATGTCTTCGCCCATCAGCTCACGACCTTCTACATGGTCGCGACCGTGTTCGGCTTCATCTATGCCGGCACCATGCCGCTCTACGCCGTGATCATCCGCGAGAACTTCCCGCTCAAGATGATGGGCACCGTGATCGGCGGCACGGCGATGGCGGGCAGTCTCGGCATGGCCACCGGCCCGCTCGCCGGAGGCCTGATCTACGATGCGTTCTCGAGCTACGCCTGGCTCTATATCGGCTCCTGGGCGATGGGGCTTGGCGCGTTCCTGATGGCGATGACGTTCCGCCCGTTTCCGAAGCCGCAGCAAGTCGAGCCCGCGCCGGCACCAGTCGCGGCATGATCGGATCGAGGCGCAGCCTCAGAGCTGCGCCTCGATCGCCGCCTTGTCGATGACCGACCACACCTGCCGGATCTTTCCGTCATGAAATTCGTAGAAGACGTTCTCGCAAAAGGACACGCGCCGGCCGTTCACGGCGAGCCCCAGGAACTGGCCGGTCGGCGCGCAGTCAAACGTCAGTCGCGCGGCGATGCGCGGTGGCTCCGAGATCAGCATCTCGATGTTGAACTGCAGATCCGCAATCTCGCGGAAATCCTGCTCCAGCATCGCGCGATAGCCCGAGCGGCCGCGCATTGTGGGCGACATCATCATGCACGAACCGGCCAAGCGTAGGCCAATCCTGCCTGTTCAGGCAGGCGATGTAATCGCGGTAGATGTCGGCGAGTCCGGCTGGCGTCATGGCGACACTCCCTGCGTTCCGGGGCTAACGCGGGAGCAGGGGAATCGGTGCGCTGCTCAGAGCGGTTTTTCGAAGAACAGATCCGGGTAGGGATCGTCATTGAAGCGCGGGATCTCGCGCCAGCCGGTGGTACGGTAGAGCTGGCCGGCTTCGGGCAGCGCGCTGTTGGTATCGAGCCGCAGCAGCGAGATGCCGAGCGTACGCGCCGCATCCTCTGCAGCGTCCATCAGCCGTCTGCCGAGCCCCAATCCGCGCGCGGAGGGGGCGACCCAGAGCCGCTTGATCTCGGCATAGCCATGGTCGGTGCCCTTCAGGCCGACACATCCGATCGGCAGCGCGTCCGACACCGCGACGACGAAGCTGCCGCGCGGGCGGCGCATGTCCTTGGCATCGGGGTCGCGCGACAGCGACACGTCAAAGCCCTGTTTGAAGCGCCGTCCGAGCTCGGCGTAATATTCTCTCAGGCAATAGCGCGCCTCGTCGCTGCGCGGATCCATCTCAGTGAGCGCAATGCGATCGCGCGTCAGCGCGGACGCGATCAGATCCATTGCGGCGAGCAGCGCCTCGGCTTGCGAGTTCCGAGCGAGGAGGCTTTCGGCTTGCGCGTTGGATATCCTCTCATAGGCTGCAAATTCCCGCTGACCTGCACGCGTCAATCTCGCGACGCGTCGCCGCGCATCGTCCGGGTGCGCATGCGTCTCGATCAGGCCTTCCTCTTCCAGGCTGCGCAACAGCCGGCTCATCAGCCCGGAGTCGAGGCCGAGATAGTCGCGGACCTCGCCGATGTCGGAGCGCCCGTGTCCGATCGCGTTGAGCACGCGCGCAGCCCCGAGCGGCCGGCCGCGCCCGAGGAACGAATGGTCGAGTGCGCCGACGGAGGAGGTCACCGCACGGTTGAAACGACGGACGCGGGAGACGGGATCGAGCATTGCCTGACTTTAGTCAGATATCGTGCTATGGTCAACTGAAGCTCTCGTCAGATTCAGGCATTCATCCTTCGGGCCGAATCAACTTGATGTCCCGATCGGCGGCCCAATCGGCAACGTCCTCACGCTTCAGCGCGGTCGCCATCAGGTCGGGAAACTGATCCGGCGTACAGGCAAAGACGGGGATGCCGAGGCTCGCAACCTTCGCCGAGAGGGCGGGGTTGTAGGACGGGCGACCGGTGTCGGTCAGTGCCAGCAGGACGATCACGTTGATGCCGCGCGCTGCGAGCCTGCCCAGGCGGTCGACCAGCGCGTCTGCATCGCCGCCTTCATAGAGGTCGGTGATCAGGACCAGATGCGCCTTGGCGGGGCGCTCGATGCGGTCCTCGCAATAGCCGACGGCGCGGTTGATGTCGGTGCCGCCGCCGAGTTGAACGCCGAACAGCACCTCGACGGGATCGGCGAGCTCCTCGGTCAGATCCACGATTGCGGTGTCGAAACAGACGAGCTTGGTTGCGACCACCGGCAGTGAGGCCATGACCGCCGCGAAGATGGAGGCGTAGACGACGGAGGTCGCCATCGACCCCGATTGATCGACGCACAGAATGACTTCGTCGAGATCGACAATGCGACGCTGCTGGCGCAGAAAGCCAATCAGCCGTTCCGGCACCACCGTGTGATGCTCGGCCTGATAATGGCGAAGATTGGCCTTGATGGTGCGCGGCCAGTCGATGTCGGCAAAGCGCGGGCGGTTGGTCCGCAGCGAGCGGTTGAGCGCACCGCGGACCGCATCCGCCGTGCGCCGCTCGAGCCGCTCCATCAATTGGCCCACCACCTTGGCGATGACGATCCGTGCGGTGTCCTTGGTCTTCTCCGGCATCACGCCGCGCAGCGCGACCAGATCGGCGATCAGGTTTACGTCGGCTTCGACGGTTGCGAGGAATTCGGGTTCGAGCAGCATCTGGCGAAGCCCCTTGCGCTCGAAGGCGTCTTTCTGGATCACCTGCACCACTGGGGCAGGAAAGAACTCCCTGATATCGCCGAGCCATTTCGCGACGCGTGGGGCCGAGCCGCCGAGCCCGCCGCGGCCTTTTTTCGGCCCCTCATCGCCGTCGCCGTAGAGCGCCGTCAGGGCTTCCGACATGCGGCGGTCGCTATCGGACAGGGGCGCACCGGCTCCGCCGTTCTCGGCATCGGCGCCGAGAGCCAGGGTCCAGCGGCGGCTACGTTCATCACTCTCGCTCATCGCGCAGCTCCCACCTTGAGAAGCGCAAGCACGCGCGCCTCGTGCAGCGGCCAGACGGCGCCGGCATCCGGGACAAGCCGATAGCCCTTCGCGCCGCCGGTGCCTCGCGCGAACAGCACATCCATCAAGCGCCGGCGCTCGTTGCGATCGAGCGCCGAGAAGACGCGGCGGAACAGCGGCAGGCCGGCGGTAAAGCCATCTTCGGGGAGCGCCAGCAGCCAGCCGTCGACTGCGCTGCGCAGCGCCGCGTCATGGATCAAGCGTTGGCCCGCGCCCTCGAAGAAGCCTTCGAAAAGACCGGCCGCCTCGGCGACAGGCGTACCGGGCGAAAGCATGCGTGCCAGCAGGTCGGCGGTGTGATCGCCGGCCAAGAGCTCGGCTTCGTAGAGCAACCGCGCCGCGGTGCCGGCGATCAACCGCGTGGTCTGGTCATCATGCAGCAGGGCGGTCAGCGCCTCGCGCCATCGGGCGACGATGTTGGCGTCGAGCTGGGCCAGCTGGATCGCGGCATCGGCTGCGAGGATCGCGCCGCGCAGCTTGGATGCTGCCGGACCATCCAGATTGCGGGAGGCGTAGGGCAGGGCGATGGCCGCCTGCACGACGATCCGCGGCATCAGGGCTGCCAGATGCTCGACGGTGCCGGCACGCGCCTCGCCGTAGCGCAGGATGTCGGCCATTGGCGGCAAAGCGTCGAGCAACGCTTGTCCGTCGCTGGTGAGGGCTGCCTTGGTTTCGAGCGCCGAGATGCCGGATTCGGTGGCGCGCGGCAGATCGGCGATCATGGCGTTGCGCACGAGGCTCGCCAGCGCGCCAAGCTCCGCCTCCTTGCTCATCGCCTCGATCAGGCGGCCGCCGGCCGCTTCGGCGATGGTCGAGCCATAGAGCAGGTTCTCGACCAGCCGCACTGCGAATTCCGGCTCCCAGCGCAATTGCCAGTTCTCGCGAAACGTTCCGCGGCTGCGGCCTGCGTCCGTCAGCCGTCCCCAGGGCACGCCGAGCGCGCCCAGCCGGTGCAGCAGCGTCGAACGCATCAGCCCGCTTTCGCTGCGCAGATCGAGCGTCAGCGGCCGTTCGAGCGCTTCCGGTTTCAGCCGCGTCGCCTTCTGCTGGCGCTGGAGATCGTCCAGCAGCGGCGCCAGTGGCGTCGACGGCGGGATCGAGCCGACACCCGCGCCGATCAGGAGCTCGGCCGCGACGTCGTCCCATACGGCCCGTTCGCCGTTGCACAGGCATGCGATTGCCGCCTCGCGCAGCTCCTCGAAGCCGGGTGAGGGCCGCTCGCGCAGCGCCGCGAGCGCGATGCCGAGACGCTGCGCCTCGATCACCGAGGCGGTCGAGACGAAATGACCGCCGTCGCGCAGCACGCGCGTCACCTTGGCGAGCCAAAGGGCAACGCGATCGCCCTCGCGCGTCTCCCAGAGATGCGCGCACCAGCCGGGAGCGACCACGCCCGCGCCATAGCCGCTCGCACGTGCCAGGCGCGGCGCAGTCCATGGTGCCCAGGTTGCCTTGATCTTCGCCTTCGGCCGGCCCTTGAGCAATTCGCGGTCAGCCGGAAGGCTGCGTCGCTCCGTGAGCGCCGGCACGTGCCAGGCGCCGCAAACGACGGCGACGGCGCCCTCGCACTCCTTCGCCGCTTTCGCGATCTCGATCCGCATATGCGCTTCGCGCGCGGCTTCGCGAGCCGATAGCGGCTTTTCTTGCGCGCGCAGTGCCGTCATCGCCTCAGTGACGGCAGCGAACACAGGACCTGTCGCGGGATTTTCCTCGATGACGTCCGACCACCAGGACTCGCCGTCGTCATACCCTGCCGCCGTCGCGAGCGCGCCGATTGGATCACGGCTGACCGGGTCCTCCTCCGATCTTGCGGCAATCTCCTCCGCGATGTCGCTGGCCGAACTGCCCAAGCGATCCGAGGCAGGCAGGTCGATGAAGCGCAAGGCTGCACCGTGGCGCACGGCCCAGCAGGCAGCCTGGTATTCCGGCGAATAGTCGGCAAAGGGATGGAAGCTCGCATGGGCCGGATTGTCTTCGGCATAGGTGAGCAGCGCCACCGGCGTCACCATGTCGGGGTCGGCGAGCATGGGCAGCAGCTCGGAGGCATCCGAGGGCCCCTCGATCAGCACCGCGACGGGCTTGAGCGCATCGAGCGCCTCCACCAGGCGCCGCGCCGATCCCGGCCCGTGATGCCGGATACCGAACAGATGGATGCCGCCGGCCATGGCGTCAGATCAGGTCGGTCAGCGAAGCGTAATAGCCTTCGAAGCCGCGCTTCTTCTTCAGCACGGTCTCGAGATATTCGCCGAGCACGGCCGTATCCTGCACCGGATCCTTGACGACCGCGCCGATCATGTTGCTGGCGAGTGTCTCAGCCGTCAGCTTGCCATCGTTGAAGAAGGTCGCCTGGCTGATGCCGCCGACCATCACGGCAATCGCTTCGGCGGTCGAGAGGCCGCCGGAGGGCGATTTCAGCGCGACCTTGCCGTCCTCGGTCGAGCCCGAACGCAGCTCGCGGAAGATCGCGACCACCCGCGCCACTTCCTCAGCGACGTTCTTCGGGGCCGGTAGATCGAGGTTCTGCGCCATCTCGCCGACGCGCTTGACGACGATCGACACTTCTTCTTGGGCGCTGTCGGGCAGCGGCAACACGACCACGTTGAAGCGGCGCTTGAGCGCCGAGGACAGTTCGTTCACGCCTTTGTCACGATTGTTGGCGGTCGCGATGATGTTGAAGCCACGTTGCGCATAAACCGCGGTGTTGAGCTCCGGGATCGGCATCATCTTTTCGGACAGCACGGTGATCAGCGTGTCCTGCACGTCGCTGCCCATGCGCGTCAGCTCCTCGAACCGGCAGAGCTTGCCGCCTTCCATCGCGCGCATCAGCGGGGTCGGCACCAGCGCTTCGCGGCTCGGCCCGTGGGCGAGCAGCTGAGCGTAGTTCCAGCCGTAGCGGATCTGGTTCTCGTCGGTTCCGGCGGTGCACTGGATCACGAGCGTGGAGTCACCGGTGATGCCGGCGGCGAGGTGTTCGGAGACCCAGGATTTGGCGGTGCCGGGCACGCCGAGCAGCAGCAGCGCGCGGTCGGTTGCAAGCGTCGCAACGGCGGTCTCGATCAGCCGCTTGTCGCCGACATATTTCGGCGTGATCGCGGTGCCGTCGGCCGCCGTACCGCCCATCAGATAGGTTACGACCTGCCGCGGCGACAGCGCCCAGCCGGGTGGGCGATGGCCTTCGCCCGCCGCGAGCGCCTTCAGCTCGGACGCAAAACTGTCCTCAGCGGGCAACCGCAGTTTCTCGCTCATGGCTTTTCTCCTTGATCGTCCAACGCGGCGTTGAGCCGCAGCATGTCGAGGCGTGGATCGGCTTGCAGTAGGCCTGCGCCGGTCAGTTGCTCCAGCGATCGTCGCGCGCCATCGCGCGAGGCGATAAGGCCCAGCGCATGAAGTTCCGCAACATGATCGGAAGGCTTGGCATCATCGCGCCGAAGCTCGGTCAGCAGCTTGGCACCTGATGGCGCCGACAGCAGATCGTCGAGCCGTGCGGCAACGCCGGCGACCGCCTGCGCCATCTCGAAGCGGAAGCCGTGCGTGTGCAAACCTGCCGCCGCGAACCTGGCCCGTTCAGCGGGCGCCAGCCGCGGCGCCAGCGCCGCGATGAGGCCGCTCGCATCGTGCTCGCTGACGACGCCGGCAGCCTGCGCGAGCTGCGCGTCGGTGCCGGTCTCCACGATCATCTTGATCAACCCAGCGTCGGCCGCCGGGTCCACGTTCCAATCCCAGGCAGCGATCAAATCCTGCGGGGCGAGGCCGAGCGCGTCCGAGAACGACGTCAGATCGGCACCCTCGAGCATGACTTTCCGTCGCTGCCACTGTGCCGGCGTCTTGGGAGCTTCAAAGTCGATCACGCGGGAGCGACGCAGCAGCCCCTTCGTCTTCACCGAGAAGAAACCGGCGAGCTCCGCAATGTCTTCGGCCAGGGCGGGACCGTGGCCGAGACGGGCGAGCATGGATGTTGCCATGGCCTTGACCTTCGGCGCGCGATCGTTCGTCACAAGGTTTTCGAGAAGGGCAACATCGTCACCCGACAATCGCTCCGACAGAAGGCTCAACAGGCGCAGCCGCGCATCGGCGTTCTCGCTGCCGAGCCTGGCTTCGAGCAGCGCACGCGCCGCGGAGGGGTCGCCTCGCCTGAGTTCGATCAACGCGGCCTTGCGCGCGGCCGGCCAGAAGTCGTCCCAATTGTCCGCCGTGAGCTGGTCGCCGGTCTGTCGCGGCGTCGTCTCGCCGGCCGCGGCGAGTGCGGCCCAGTCGCGCCATGCTGCATAGACGTCCGGCGCATCCTCATCGCTCGCATCAGGCATCCAGTCGGCAGGATGTGTCGTCCAGCCACGCGCGGCGAGGAAGTGGATGACATCGGCTTTGGACGCTGCGTCCTTGCTCGCCGCAAGGATACGGCGCACCAGCGGCCGCAATGTCTCAGGCACGGTCGGCCGCGCGAGCGCAGGGATGTCGGGCAGCACCCGCAGTGCAGAGGGTGGTTCGCCTGTCACGATTGTGCCGAGGAATTGGCCGGACAGAGCGAGCAGTCGCAACTCGGCCTCGACAGGATCGTCGCCAAGGTCGACGCGCCAGATTGATGCTGCGGAAGCTGCGGTCGAGCCCATGGTCCAGCGTGTCACGATCGTGCCCATGGTCTCGAAGATCGCCTCCGCGCTGGCTGTTTCAGTCATGGCTGCCGATCCTTCCCCAAGAGGACTGTGCAGCGAGGATCGTGAGCCGGTTGCCCGACCAGATTGCGGCGGTGCGCGTCAGTTCGGTGCCGGAGAGCAAGCCCTCCGCCTTGCCTGCGACGGGCAGCGCGGCCGCGCCGTCGGCCGCGCGCCACCAGGCGCCCCCGGCATCGTCACGTGCGATCCGTCCCTCCGGCAGCAGCAGGGGAATCTCGATCGTCCACGGCTCGGCCAGCAGCGGCTGCGTCAATGCATTGGAGAGCGTTTGATTCGGCGCAGGCCATTCGGGCGTCAGCGTAGCCTGCGCGGCGTCGCGCCGGACGAGCAGGGCGCGCAGCGGCCGTTGCGACGGGTAGAAGACGAGCTCGCCCTGGAAGCGCTCGCCGGGCGTGAAGACCGAACCACGTCGTCCGGCACTCGCAGGAAAAAAGTCGAGCAGCATGGCGAAGCGCGGGCCCGATGCGGCGAGATTGAGCAGCCATGTGGTTTGCGAGACCAGGCCGTCGCGCCGTGTCTGCACCTGTTCGGCCAGCACTTCCCATTGCGCATCGATCCGCGGTGCGCTCGGATCGGCCAGCACCATCTCGCGCGTCTCCGATGTTGCCACACTGCGCCGGATCGCGGCATCGCGCGGCGCGCCGCGGAAGGCGCGCGCAAGCAGCACCAGCTTGCCGAACTCGACGACGGCGCCGCGCGGCCGGTCACCCGCGTCGAGCGCGAGCAGGCGGGCCGGCAATTCGTCGATCCGGCTGGCGAGTGCCGTGGCCTTGCCGTCGACCAGGCGCGCGGCGATACGCCGGCATCGCGCGGTGGCATCGTCGATGAAGCCGGACAGGCCCAGGCGGAGCTGATCGCCGATCCACTGCTCGAGCGCATCCAGCGCATCCAAGATCGCGCGCTCGGTCTCTTCGTTTCGTTTGGCTGCCTGTGCCTCACGCCGCGCGACATCCTTCGGATCTTCAGTGGCCTCTTGCTCGATGACGCGTGCGGCGCGCAGATCCTTCTCGCCGGACGGAGCGGCGGCGCCTGCCGGCTTTGCAGCCGATGGGCCGCGCCGACGCCCGAGCCAGTCGCTGACCCAGGCGGGCGTATCGGCGGGCGCAAACGGCACGATGGATTCTGCGTTCAGCCACAACAGGCTGAGCACATGCTTGCAGGGGAATTTTCGTGACGGGCAGGTGCATTTGTTGCCGAGGTCGCGGAGATCAGCCATCACCCGGTAGGGATTGGCGCCGGAGCCCGCGCATTCGCCCCAGATCAGCGCGCCATCCGGACTGCCGCCGACGCCGGACCATTTGGCGGGCTTGGCAAGGCCGGCAGCCGCCTTGAGCGAGGATTGATCGGTAGCGAGTTGCTCGATCGCCTTCAGATCAATCGCCACGCCGCTTCCCAATTCGAATCCAGGACAGGCAGTATATCGGGGAGGGATGAAATCTCAATGTCGCCGCGCGCAGCTGATCGGTTGCACGCGGAGATCGTCATGCGGGCCGGGTCTCCAGCGACACAAGCCCGAGCTCGTTGCGCGCCTTTCTCGTCAGCTTTGCCATGATAAACGCGTGGGGGTGAGCGAGATAGGCCGTGAGCTCGGCATCCTCCAGCACGCTGTTGCTTGACAAGCTGCACCCATTTGGCCCGTGCGAGATAAGGCGCGGGCCGCGCCAGGCGGTGTTCGATCAACATGGCTTAGGCCATGTTCGAGACCTTGAACATGTAGCCGCCGGACCTTGCGGCAAAGCCACCGCAAATCGCGAACATCTTGCCGCTGACCTTGAGCACGGAGGTGCCTTCCCCTTGCACAACCTTGGTTGCGGCGGGGAGGAGCAGGCAGCGTGCTTCCGAAGGTCCTGGATGTCATGCGGTTTCGATCGCGGAATTGCACCCCGCGCGGCTCCGCTCGCGATCACGGACCCGTGATTTGCCCCAAAGCTATCTCCAGTTATATCGTAAGATATGTTTTGAGCAAGGAACCAAATATGTTCACCAAACACAGAGACCACAGGGATTTCCACTTTGGCCACTTCGCCCATTTCGCCATGGGCCGTCACGGCGGACGGCATCGCTTCGGCCGCGGCGGGCATGGCTTTTTCGGCCGGGGCGGCGACGACTTTCCGGGAGCACGGCGTCTCGCCTCACAGGACCTCCAGCTCGTGATCCTGGCGCTGCTCGCCGAAAAGCCCGCGCATGGCTACGAGCTGATCAAGATCATCGAGGAGCGATCCGAGGGATTCTATACGCCGAGCCCCGGCGTGATTTATCCGGCGCTGACCTATCTCGAAGAGGTCGGCAACGCGAGCGTCGCACAGGATGGCGGCCGCAAGCTCTACAGCATCACGCCGCAGGGCGAGACCTATCTCGCCGAGCAGCGCGGCACTGCTGATGCGATCCTCCAGGCGCTGTCGCGGATCGGACGTCGCATGGACGAGGTGCGCGAGGCCTTTGCCGGCGTCAGCGATCTCGATGCCGACGCCTCCGACGAGCTGCACCGCGCCCGCCACAACCTCAAGCGCGCGCTGCGGTCCAAGCATGGCAGCGATTCTGCTGAGGCGCGTCGCATCGCCGGAATCCTGGAGCGCGCGGCCGCGGACATCCTCGGCAAGTAAGGGAAGTATGACTAGACGGCTCGCCGGGCTGCGGTGGTCGCTTGCTCGCCCGTGAGGTGATCGTGTCGCTCAAGGTGCAGTGGGGGCACCATCCCTTGCGTCGCCAGATGGACAAAACACGCTAGCGGTGGGGCCATCCGCGCACCCGAAAATGTTCATCCGCAATCCCCAAAATATTTCGCATCCATACGCTTCACCGAGACGTGAGGATCACCGCATGAAATATCCTTCCACCCTGACCTTGGCTCGGTCGCATAATCGGCCCGTAAACGGGATGGCCAACGGGGGTTGCCATGCACCGGTTTGTCGCCAAGGCCAACGTCGATCATTACATCGGCCTTCTGAACGGAAGTGATCTCGCGCCTGACCATCGAACGCGCATCACCAAGCTGCTGATCGAGGAGGAGGACCAGCTCAGCCACGATCTGGAGCATCTGGAATTTGCTGAACGGACAGCCGCAAATGGTCGCGACCACGTGCGCCGCGTCAGAAGAGCTCGGGATGACTTTGCTTTCGGCTCAGCGGACCGCGAGTTGGCCGAACGGTTGCTCGTGAACTGCGAAAACCTTCAGACGGTGCTGGAGGATTTCTGTCACCGCTTGCGCGCGAAGATCAACTCGCGCGGCATCTGACCATCAATCAGCCCGCCGCGCGCACGAAAGCGCCCCGAAAATACGATGGCCCGCGATTCACATATGTGCTCGCAGGAACCAAGGATGCCGGGGAAACTCGGCAAACCGGTGGGTGTCTCATTTCCTTGGAATGCTTCCATGCCATCACCGATCGAGCCGCTTGTTTCCGCTTATGTGAGCCTGAAGGACTGGAAAGCGTTGGAGAGTATGCGAGACCTTCGACGCCGGTTGCTGATTGAAGAATTCTGGGCCCCGACCGCTCTAAAGTATGTTCAGGAGGACCTGCGGGTAATCGAAGAGGGGCTTGCGCATCTGCGTGGCTCTGCCGTGGCGCCATTCTAGCACTGCCGATAGCATGGTCCGATGCTGACCCTTCGCTTGATCGGCCTCGACGACTACAAAGTGCGCGAGGACGGCCATCAAATCGGTCGCATCCGCTTCGATGATCATTTCTGGTCGTGGACGGTCACGGTGACGCTGCCCGGTCCACCCTCAGGCTCGGCCGCGAGCCTCGAAGATGCCAAGGCGCGGTTCAAGGCGGCGTGGCAGGACTTCAAGAGCAAGCAAGCTCCGGAGGAGCTGGCGAAGGCGTTCGAGCAGATGGCGAATGCCAACCGGCCGGGACGCTTCGGGCGGTGATCTGCGCGCTCGGCTTTCGCGAAGCCCGGTCGTTGTGGCGCGGGATCAACTGTAACTCGTGCGATACGGTTGTGGATAGCAAGTCTTTCAAAGGAGCAGTCCGCTCCTTTGAGCCTCCTCGCCTCCGTCGCGACTGGCGTTGCCGGTGCGGTTGGCAAGGAAACATTTGCATCAGTTGGAATCCGCTTGGGTGAGCCTTTTTGGCTCACCTTTTGAGCCGCTTTGGCTCACCCCGCCCTCGGCCAACTCGTGCCCGACCGACCTTGCCGGTGCGGGACGATGTGGAAGCAGCTGCGACACTCTTCGTGAGTTGTGCATGCGGCCCACTCGGCTACGATGCGCGCGCTCCTTGATCACCCGGAGCCGGCAGCAAGCGGAGACGACATGAGCGAGCGGGACCGCAAAGTGAAAGGATCGGACTTGTTCGTCGCGGCGCTGGAGAACGAAGGCGTCGACCGCATCTTTGGCGTCCCCGGCGAAGAAAACCTCGATCTCGTGGAATCGCTGCGTACCTCCAGGATCGAGCTGGTCCTGACCCGCCATGAGCAAGCCGCCGCCTTCATGGCCGCCACGCACGGAAGGCTGATCGGCAAGCCCGGCGTCTGTCTCTCGACGCTGGGCCCGGGCGCGCTCAATTTGTCCACCGGGGCTGCCTATGCAAATCTCGGCGCGATGCCGATGATCCTGATCACCGGGCAGAAGCCGATCATGAGCAGCCGGCAGGCGCGCTTCCAGATCGTGGACGTGGTCGCGACCATGAAGCCGCTGACGAAGCTGTCGCGGCAGATCGTCAGCGCGAGCTCGATTCCAACGGTGGTGCGCGATGCCTTCCGCGTGGCAATGGAGGAGCGGCCGGGACCGGTGCATCTCGAATTGCCCGAGGACATCGCAGGCGACGAAGTCGACGCCGTGCCCGTGATCCCGGTCCACCCGATCGAGATTCCCGTCGCGCACCGCGCCGCGCTCGATCGGGCCGCCGAGATGATCCTGGCCGCAAAGCGACCGCTGGTGATGATGGGGGCCGCGACCAGCCGGCCGCGCTCGACCCACGGCATCGCCAGCTTCGTGCGGCGAACCGGCATTCCGTTCTTCACCACGCAGATGGGCAAGGGCACCGTGCCCGGCGGCACCAATCTTTACATGGGCACTGCGGCACTGTCCGAACGCGACTATGTGCATGACGCAATCGACGCCGCCGACCTGATCGTTGCGATCGGGCATGACCCGATCGAGAAGCCGCCCTTCATCATGGGTCCATCGGGCCCGAAGGTCATCCACGTCAGCTACACCTCGGCCAGCGTCGAGCTGGTCTATTTTCCTGATGCGGAGGTGGTCGGCGATGTCGGCCCGAGCCTGGAGCTGCTGGCTGATCGGCTCGAAGGCAAGCTGCCGCAAGCGGCGGCGCTGTTGCCCTTGCGGGAGGAGATCCTCAATCACATCGCCGACCGCGCCACCGAGACGCGCTGGCCGCCGACGCCGCAGCGGATCGTGCACGACATCCGCCAGGTCATCCCCGAGAACGGCATCGTCGCGCTGGACAACGGCATGTACAAGATCTGGTTTGCGCGCAACTACCGCACCCGCGTCGCCAACACGCTGCTGCTGGACAATGCGCTGGCAACGATGGGCGCCGGCCTGCCGTCGGCGATGATGGCGGCGATGCTCCATCCCGACCGCCGCGTGCTCGCGGTCGCCGGCGACGGCGGCTTCATGATGAACAGCCAGGAGATGGAGACCGCCGTCCGCCTCAAGCTCAATCTCATCGTGCTGGTGCTGGAGGACAACGCCTACGGCATGATCCGCTGGAAGCAGGCGGTCGATCACTTTGCCGATTACGGCATGACCTTCGGTAATCCGGAGTTTTCGCTCTACGCCAAGGCCTACGGCGCCACCGGTCACCGCATCGACAGCATCGAGAGCTTTGGTCCGACGCTTGATGCCGCTTTTAGGGCAGGCGGTGTGCACCTGGTCTCGATCCCGATCGACTATTCGGAGAACGTGCGGGTGCTGGTCGACGAGCTGCGCGCGCGGCAGGCAGGCTCATAGCAGTCATTCCTTGATATATATCGTAGTGCGATATATTGCACGGGCGAAGATTCTCCCGAAAAGAGCTATCCATGCGCCAGACCCCCGACATGACCGGCGGCCTCCCGCGTCCTCGCGGCAAGCCCGGAGATTTTACCGCCGACCGGCGCGTGCTGATCCTGATCGGCATGGCGCTGCTGGTCGGCAGTCTTGGCGCCGGGGTCGCCTGGGTGTTGCTGAAGCTGATTGCGCTGGTGACCAATCTGGTCTGGTTCGGCCATTTCAGCACCGGGAACGTCTCACTCGCGAATGCCCACCCGGGAATCTGGATGGTCCTGGCGCCGGCGCTGGGCGGTCTCGTGATCGGGCTGATGGCTCGGTTCGGATCCGAGAAGATCCGGGGTCACGGCATCCCGGAAGCAATCGAGGCGATCCTGATCGGCGGCAGCCGGATGCAGCCGAAGGTCGCGATTCTAAAGCCATTGTCGTCGGCGGTTTCGATCGGCAGCGGCGGTCCGTTCGGCGCCGAAGGACCGATCATCATGACAGGCGGCGCGATCGGCTCGATCTTCGCCCAATGCTTTCATCTCACCGCGGCCGAGCGCAAGACGCTGCTAGTCGCGGGCGCAGCCGCCGGCATGACGGCGATCTTCGGCACGCCGATCGCGGCGGTGCTGCTCGCGGTCGAACTGCTGCTGTTCGAATGGAAGCCGCGCAGCTTCCTGCCCGTGGTGACGGGGGCGGTGATCTCGGCGGCATGGCGCCCGTTGCTGTTCGGAACGGGACCGCTGTTTCCGTTCGCGCAGCATCCGGACCTGCCCTGGTGGGGCCTGGCGGCTGCGATCGGCGTCGGCATCGTCGCGGGCCTGCAATCGGGACTGATGACGCGATTACTCTACGCCGTCGAAGATCTGTTCGATCGTCTGCCGGTGCACTGGATGTGGTGGCCGATGCTCGGCGGCCTCATCGTCGGTCTCGGCGGCTTGATCGATCCCAGCGCTCTGGGCGTCGGCTACGACGTCATTGCCGATCTCCTGTCCGGCCATATGGCGCGCGACGAGGCGATCCGGCTCCTGCTGGTGAAATCAGTGATCTGGGTGGTCGCGCTGGGCTCGGGTACCTCGGGCGGCGTATTGGCGCCATTGCTCATCCTCGGCGGCACGGCCGGCTGGATGGAGGGGCTCGTGCTGCCGGGGGGCACGTCGTTCTGGGCCCTGGTCGGCATGGCCGCGATGATGGGCGGCACGATGCGCTCGCCGCTCACCGGTGTGATGTTCGCGATCGAGCTGACCGGCAATATCGACATGCTGCTGCCGCTGCTGGCGGCGACCGGCGCGGCGCATGCCGTCACCGTTCTGTTGCTCAAGCGCTCGATCCTGACCGAGAAGATCGCGCGCCGTGGTCAGCACATCACGCGCGAATACGCGATCGATCCGTTCGAGCTGCTGCGCGCCTCCGATGTCATGGCCACCGACGTCGATACGCTGCCGGTCGACATGTCGATCGACACGGCAGTCGCGTTCTTCACCTCGGATCAGCGGCGTCACAAATCCTATCCCGTCGTCGCGTCCGATGGACGGCTGACGGGCATGGTGACCCGTGCCGATGTGCTTCGCTGGCGCACCGAGGGCGATCATCAGGCTGCAACGCTCGACGACGTGGTGTCCGATACCTCGGTCGTGCTGGCGCATCCTGACGACGTGCTGGGCCGGGTCGCCGATCTCATGGTCGCTTCCGATCTCGGACGGCTGCCGGTGGTCGATCGCGCCAGTCATCGCGTGGTCGGCCTGGTCGCGCGCAAGGATTTGCTGCGAATTCGCGCGGTCGTGAACGCGCAGGAGGAGGATCGCAACGCCTATTTCCTGCGCGAAAAGGCGCTTGTGCCGGAGGCGCGGATCGCGGAAGGTCAGCCCCTCTGAACTCCAGCGCCGACAGGAATGAGCATGGCACGCGTTCGTTGTGTTACCGAGATGGGCATGGGCGTCGACGTTCACGGCAGGGACGCCACCAAAGCCGCGAAGCGGGCGGTCTCGGATGCCATCAGGCATTCGAGCCTCGGCTTCTTCCGGATGATCGGCAAGACCGCGAACGACATGTTCGTCGATGTCACGATCGGCGTACCCGATCCCGAAGCCGTCGACAGGGAGGCGGTTGCGAAGGAGCTTCCCTACGGGACCGTGACCGTGACCGCGGTCAAGGGCGGGCTGGAAATTCCCTCGGCGACGGAGGTGGCGAATGATCCCATTCTCATCGCCAATGCGGCCGTCATCGTCAGCTTCGACAAGGATTAGGCCGGTGTCCGACAGCGATGTGGCGCTGCTCGATCGTCCGATCTGGAGCGCGCTGACGACGAGCCACAAGCATCTGGCCGAAGGCGGCGCACGGGCGCTGCGCTATCCGGTGGACATGACGCCGTTTGCCGACATGGCGGACATGTCGGCGGAGAGCTTCACCGCGCTGGGCGCTCTCATGTCGCCCTCGCAGGTTGCCGCGCTGTTCACGCCGGATGCGGTCAATGTTCCCGCGGGCTTCAAGGTTGTGCTGGCCGAGACCGGCGAGCAGATGATCGGCTCACCCGCCGATAGCCCGTTGCGCGAGGCGGAGATCGTGACGCTCGGCCGGGCCGACGTTCCGGCGATGATGGCGCTGACGACACTGACAAAGCCCGGGCCGTTCGCCGCGCGGACGCACGAGCTCGGCACATTCCTTGGCATCCGAGCCGGTGGCGAATTGGTTGCGATGACCGGCGAGCGCATGAAGCCGGGAAAGTTCGTTGAGATGACCGCGGTCTGCGTCCACCCCGATTATCGCGGGCGCGGCTATGCGCAGGCGCTGCTCGCAGCTGTCGCGCGCCGGATCGAGGCCCGCGGCGAAATTCCGTTCCTGCATGTGTTTTCGAACAACACATCGGCCATCGCGCTCTATCAGCGCCAGGGCATGCGCATCCGTCGCCGCCTGCACGTGACGGCCTTGATGAAGGATACGTAAACGCCTTTGCACGGGCCCCGTCATTTCCCGCGAAAGCGCGCTAGGTCCATCCCGCATGATTGGGTTGAAATGTCTGGCCGGGATTCCGGGAAAAACAGGCAATTTATTTGAACCATTCAGGAACTGGCGATGGTCGGTCTGCGTTCCCCGTGCGAACCGAATTGAGAGAAGCTCGTGCGATGAATGATGCTAGCCAATTCGCCACTGCGATGCTTACGCTCGTCTTCGCCGGAGCGTTGCTCCTCACGGGGCAGCTCTTCATCGAGCAGCGCGCCAAGAGCGAGGTGGTCTACGCCAACAGTCATCTGCTGCGACCATTGTGATCCGGCTGGATGACTCGGCCTTGCGTCGTTCGGTGGCCCGCCTAGACTAAGCGGCATCTTGCGAACCAAGCCGGGGTGCCGATGTCCGATCTCTCGACCTTTCCGATCACCGGGCGCTGGCCTGCCAAGCATCCCGAACTGCTTCAGCTCTATTCCTTGCCGACGCCGAACGGCGTCAAGGTCTCCATCATGCTGGAGGAGATCGGGCTTCCTTACGAAGTTCATCTCGTCGACTTCGGCAAGGACGATCAGAAGACGCCGGAATTCCTCTCGCTCAATCCGAACGGCAAGATCCCGGCGATTCTCGATCCCAACGGCCCCGGAGGCAAGCCACTGCCGCTGTTCGAATCCGGAGCGATTCTGCAATACCTCGCCGAGAAGAGCGGCAGGCTTCTGCCGCAGGACGCCGCGCGACGCTACCAGACCCTCGCGTGGCTGCACTTCCAGATGGGAGGCGTCGGGCCGATGTTCGGCCAGGTCGGCTTCTTCCACAAATTCGCCGGCAAGGATTTTGAGGACAAGCGACCGCTCGAACGTTACGTCAGCGAGTCCAGGCGCCTGCTCGGTGTGATGGAAGCGCATCTTTCCGGCCGGCAATGGTTCATGGATGACGACTACACCATCGCGGACATTTCCATGCTTGGCTGGGTGCGCAATCTCATCGGCTTCTATGGTGCCGGCGACCTGGTCGCATTCAGCCAGTTCACGTCGGTCGCTGCCTGGCTCGAGCGCGGGCTGGCGCGGCCTGCCGTGCAGCGCGGATTGAACATTCCGAAGCGGCCGTGAGACGATCCCTAGAACAACCGGCCGCCGTTTGGCACCGGCTTGCTCGGCTGCATCAGCACGACCTTGCCGTCGGCATCGGGGAAGCCGAGCGTCAGTACCTCCGAGACGACAGGTCCGATCTGGCGCGGCGGGAAATTGACGACGGCCGCGACCTGCTTTCCGACCAGGGTTTCGAGCGGGTGATTCTCGGTGATCTGCGCCGAGCTCTTGCGGACGCCGATGGCCGGGCCGAAGTCGATCCACAGCCGCCACGCCGGCTTGCGCGCCTCGGGAAACGGTTTGGCATCGACGATGGTGCCGACGCGGATATCGACCGCGAGGAATGCATTGAAGTCGATGGTGGGGGAGGCGGATGCCGCGGGATCGTGAGTGACGTGCATGATGTGTCCGTCCGGAAGAGATCGAAAGCGTTGTTGGCAATATTGTCGCGCGATCAGGAGTTTCGTACAACGCAGCTGCACGTCACGACGCATGCGCGAGGATCGTTTTGCCCAACATCATCTACGGCATCAAGAACTGCGACACCATGAAGAAGGCGCGCACCTGGCTCGATACCCATGGCGTGGCCTATGAGTTCCACGACTACAAGTCTGCGGGCGTGGAGAAGGACAAGCTCAAGCAGTGGAGCGACGAGCTCGGCTGGGAGACGCTGCTCAATCGCGCCGGCACCACCTTCAAGAAGCTGCCTGATGCCGACAAGGAAGGCCTGACTGAGAAAAAGGCACTGACGCTGATGCTAGCGCAACCATCGATGATCAAGCGGCCGGTGCTCGAAATCGGCGGCAAGCTGCTGGTCGGCTTCAAGCCTGATGTCTACGACAAGGAAATCGGCGCAGCCTCGCGCAAGCGCTAGTCGGGAGCTAGTTCAGCTCGACGATCTCGGCGCTGACATCAGGGCCGCCGGACCGATCGGCAAATTCGACGATGTCGGTCGCCGCGTAGCGGCCCGGCGCTTGGTGAAACAGGTCGCGGTCGATCACCGTGCGCAGTTTCGGACGTGGTGGCGCGTCATTTCCGCGCAGCAGGTTCTTGATCTCGAAGCCGCCGTCCTCGCAGAAGGTCTTGAGGGATGCGATGATGTGGCTGACCTTGTCATCGGTCAGGAACGGGAGCAGTAGCCGTTCATAGGCGACGACGCGGCCATAGACGTCGTCGACGTCGGCAACGCTGTAGACCGGAAGACCGCGTGCGACGCATTGGTGATAGACTGGCATCACGAAGGGCGCGAGGCGCGGCCCAACATAGTCGTCCAGCAGGATGCCCTTGCCGGTATGGCCATAGGCGCGCGAGATCCGCGTGCCCTCGCTCTGGATGGTCAGGCGCGCCGTCGGCGTCGAATGGTCCACGGTGAAGTAGATCAGGTCGGACAGCTCTTCCTTGAGCCGCGCGGGTTGATACTCCCGGATCGCCGGCACAGTCTGCCGGCGCGCGTAAAGTCGCAACCACGTGTTGAGCAGGTCACGCTGCTTGATCGACTTGACGACCGAGGGAACGGCGCTGGTGAAGTCCAAAACAAGATTCCCGGCGAATGAAACCCGCACATGATCCCGCTTACGGGAAAATTTTTGATGAAGGATGGCGTGCGGGGCCAAAGAGCGTTAACGACTTGATGACCGGCGTCTTGCGAACCGGGAGGCCGGCAGGCGACACCACAAAACCTCCAACTAAGGGAGCATAAGACTCCCGGCCGGAGGCCTGACCTGCTCAGCTTTCCGCCTTGCCTAACCCCCGTCACCTCCGGCATATTCCGCGCCCGGAGGCGGCGTTTTCGGGAAGGCTCCAAGGCCCCCGGAAAGTCGAAGGAACAAGGACAGCTCCGCGCACTTGCGCGGGCGGGGGGAAATCTGTTTGGCCGATGAGTTCATTCTTGAAACGGAAGGTTTGACCAAGGAGTTCGCGGGCTTCTTCGCCGTCCGCGACGTTGCGCTCAAGGTTCGCCGCGGGAGTATCCACGCGTTGATCGGCCCGAACGGGGCCGGCAAGACGACATGCTTCAATCTTCTGACCAAATTCCTCAAACCGTCTGCCGGAAAGATCCTGTACAAGGGACAGGACATCACCGCGATGGCGCCGGCGGACGTGGCGCGCATGGGGCTGGTCCGCTCGTTCCAGATTTCGGCGGTGTTTCCGCACCTGACCGCGCTGGAAAACGTCCGCGTCGCACTCCAGCGCCAGCATGGCAGCTCGTTTGATTTCTGGCGCTCGAAATCGGTGCTCAACCGTTTCAACAATCGCGCGCTGGAATTGCTGAACGATGTCGGCCTGAGCGAGTTTGCCAATACGCCTGCGGTCGAGATGCCCTATGGGCGCAAGCGCGCGCTGGAGATCGCAACGACGCTGGCGCTCGATCCGGAGATGATGCTGCTGGACGAGCCGATGGCCGGCATGGGTCACGAGGACATCGACAAGATCGCAGCGCTGATCAAGCGCATCTCGGCGAAGTACACCATCCTGATGGTGGAGCACAATTTGAGCGTTGTCGCCAATCTCTCCGACATCATCACCGTGCTGACGCGCGGGCAGGTGCTCGCGCAAGGCAACTACGCCGATCTCACCAAGGACGAGCGCGTCAAGGAAGCCTATCTGGGAGCCGGTCATGCCTGAAACTGCGATGGCCGAGGCTCCGGCAAAGGCCGCAATCGGCGGCAACATCCTTCAGGTCCGCAACCTCGAGGCCTGGTACGGCGAGTCCCACATCCTGCACGGGATCAATTTCGACGTGAACGCTGGCGAGGTCGTCACCCTGCTGGGGCGCAACGGTGCGGGGAAGACGACCACGCTCAAGTCGATCATGGGCATCATCGGCAAGCGTGCCGGGTCGATCAAATTCAACGATCAGGAGATCATGCGCGCGACCTCGGACAAGATCGCCCGCATGGGCATCGCGTTCTGTCCGGAGGAGCGGGGAATTTTCTCCAGTCTCGACGTGCGGGAGAATCTCCTGTTGCCGCCGGTGGTGCGCCCGGGCGGATTGCCGCTCGAACAGATCTTCGACCTGTTTCCGAATCTGAAGGAGCGGCTCAGCAGCCAGGGCACCAAGCTGTCCGGCGGCGAGCAGCAGATGCTCGCGATCGCGCGCATCCTGCGCACCGGTGCCAGCTTCCTGATGCTAGACGAGCCGACCGAAGGCCTTGCGCCTGTTATCATTCAGCAGATCGGTCACACCATTGCGCGGCTCAAGAAGGAGGGCTTTACCATCCTGCTGGTCGAGCAGAATTTCCGTTTCGCATCCACCGTCGCCGATCGCTATTACGTCGTCGAGCACGGCAAGATCATTGATGGATTTTCCAACGCGGAGCTTGCCGCCAACATGGACAAGCTCCACACCTATCTCGGCGTCTAGGACGGCCCGTGACGGCCTAGAGAGACGGCGAAGAGAATTTCACAAGGGAAGTGGCATGAAAAAGTCGATTGCATCGTTGTTGCTTGGTACGGCGTTGGCCGTGACCTGCGCTGGCGTCGCCTTGGCACAAGACAAGACGGTCAAGATCGGGGCGCTGTCCGATCAGTCCGGCCTCTATGCCGACCTCGGCGGACCCGGCTCAACGCTCGCCGCCCAAATGGCGGTCGAGGATTCCGGCCTCGCCGCGAAGGGCTGGAAGATCGACATCATCTCGGGTGATCACCAGAACAAGCCCGACATCGGCACCGCGATCGCGCGGCAGTGGTTCGACGTCGACAAGGTCGACGTCATCGTCGACGTGCCGAATTCGGGCGTGGCGCTCGCCGTGAACAACGTCGTCAAGGAAAAGAACGGCGTCTACATCAATTCGGGCGCGGCGACCTCGGACCTCACCAACGCGCAATGCTCGCCCAATACCGTGCACTGGACCTACGACACCTACATGCTGGCCCACACCACCGGCCAGGCGCTGGTCAAGGCTGGCGGTGACACCTGGTTCTTCCTGACCGCGGACTATGCCTTCGGTGCGGCGCTCGAGCGCGATACCACGGCCGTCATCACCGCCAATGGCGGCAAGGTCGTCGGCGGCGTGAAGCATCCGCTGAATACGCCTGATTTCTCGTCCTTCCTGCTCCAGGCACAGGCTTCCAAGGCCAAGATCATCGGCCTTGCCAATGCTGGCGGCGACACCACCAACACAATCAAGCAGGCGGCCGAATTCGGCATCGTCAAGGGCGGCCAGAAGCTCGCGGCGCTGCTGCTGTTCCTCACCGACATCAAGGCGATCGGCCTGGAAACCGCGCAGGGCCTGAACTTCACCGAGACCTTCTACTGGGACATGAACGATCAGACCCGCGCCTTCTCGAAACGTTTTGCCGGCAAGATGAAGAACAGTGCGCCCCCGACCATGGTACAGGCCGGCGTTTATGCGGGCGTGCGCCATTATCTCAAGGCGCTCGATGCGCTCGGCGGCAATCCCCATGACGGCATCAAGGTCGTCGAGAAGATGAAATCGATGCCGACCGAGGACGATCTGTTCGGCAAGGGCGAGATCGAGCCCAACGGCCGCACCATCCACAATGCCTATCTGTTCGAGGTGAAGAAGCCCTCGGAATCCACGGGACCGTGGGACTTCTACAAGCTCGTCGGCACGGTGCCGGGCGACCAGGCCTTCACGCCGCTCTCCGAGAGCAAGTGCGCGCTGCTTAAGAAGTGAGGCCAACCGCCCGCCGGCATGTCACCGGCGGGCACTAGTTTGGAAACGCCGAAGGGACTGGGTGCTGGATCGATGCAGGCTCTCTACGCACAGCTACTGGTGGGACTGATCAACGGCTCGTTCTACGCGCTGCTCAGTCTCGGGCTCGCCGTGATCTTCGGCATGCTCAACATCATCAACTTCGCTCATGGCGCGCTCTACATGATGGGTGCGTTCGTCGCCTATTTCCTGCTGAACCTCGGCGGCGTCAGTTACTGGTGGGCGCTGCTGCTGGCGCCGATCATCGTCGGCATCTTCGGGATGATCCTGGAGCGGACCATGCTGCAATGGCTCGCAGGCCTCGATCACCTCTACGGGCTGCTTCTGACCTTCGGTCTGGCGCTGATCATTCAGGGTGTGTTCCAGAATTATTTCGGCTCTTCCGGTTTGCCGTATTCGATCCCCGATGTACTGAAGGGCGGGGTGAATTTGGGATTCATGTATCTGCCGATTTATCGCGGCTGGGTGGTCGTGTTCTCGCTCGTGGTTTGCTTTGCGACCTGGTATTTGATCGAGCGCACGCGGCTCGGTGCTTATCTCCGGGCCGCGACTGAAAACCCGACGCTGGTGCGAGCTTTCGGCATCAACGTTCCCAGGATGATCACGCTGACCTATGGGCTCGGCGTTGGCCTTGCCGCGCTCGCCGGCGTGCTGTCGGCGCCGATCAATCAGGTCCGGCCGCTGATGGGCGAAAACGTCATCATCGTCGTGTTTGCGGTCGTGGTGATTGGCGGCATGGGCTCGATCATGGGCTCGATCATCACGGGCTTCGCACTGGGTGTGATTGAAGGGCTGACCAAGTATTTCTATCCAGAGGCCTCCAATACAGTCGTGTTCGTGCTGATGGTGCTGGTGCTGCTGGTGAAGCCAACGGGATTGACGGGAAGGGCGGCCTGATATGACCGTAGCAACTGACGACACTCTGCCGGGGACCCCACGCGCATTGCGCGACGAGATGATCGTCTTCGCGGTGATGGCGGTGCTGCTTGCATCCGTGCCGTTCACAAAGATCTATCCGTTCTTTGTCATGCAGGCGCTATGCTTCGCGTTGCTGGCCTGCGCCTTCAACTTGTTGATCGGCTATGGTGGCTTGCTGTCGTTCGGCCACGCGATGTTTCTGGGTACCGCGGGTTACGTCTCGGGTCATGCGCTGAAGGTCTGGGGAGTCCCCGCCCGAGCTTGGCATTCTGGCCGGTACCGCCGCCGCCGCCGGGCTTGCCGTCATCACCGGCGTCGTCGCAATCCGGCGCCAGGGCATTTATTTCGCGATGATCACGTTGGCGCTCTCGCAGCTATTGTATTTCATCTATGTGCAGGTGCCGTTTACCCATGGCGAGGACGGCATTCAGGGTATTCCGCAGGGCCATCTGTTCGGAATATTCGACCTCAGCGATCCGACGGTGCTTTACTACACCGTGCTTGCCGGTTTTCTGTTCGGCTTCCTCTTGATCTTTCGCACCATCAACTCGCCGTTCGGTGAGGTGCTGAAGTCGATCCGCGAAAACGAGCAGCGCGCGATTTCGCTGGGTTACAAGACCGATCAGTACAAGCTGATTGCCTATATCCTGTCAGGAACTCTGGCGGGGTTTGCCGGCGCCTTGAAGGTGTTTGTCGCGCAAAATGCTTCGTTGACCGATGTTGAAGTGTCGATGTCAGGGCAAATCGTTTTGATGACGCTGGTGGGTGGTCTCGGCACCGTGTTCGGCCCGGTCTTCGGCGCCTTTGTCATCGTCGCCATGCAGCAATATCTCTCCGGCCTCGGGAGTTGGGTCACGGTGATCCAGGGCTCGGTCTTCGTGGTCTGCGTGCTCACCTTCCGCCGTGGTGTGGTCGGTGAAGTCGCACATTACTTCCGGCGGTCGCTCTAACCTATTGATGTTATGTCGATTTTGCCATCACTTTAAAGCGGTGGATGATCCTGCTCTGCAGGCGTGAGATGACACGCGCGCAGGGCAAAAATGGTCTATGACGGTTTTGTGTCGGCCCGTTCGGCCGGGCCATTCCAACCGGTAGACCAGTCCCATGATGCGATGGTTTCGCGCTTTCCTCCCGAAGGAAGAACGGTTCTTCGACCTGTTCGACCGCCACGCCCAGACCGTGATCCAGGGTGCAATCGCGCTCCAGGGCATGCTGAAAGGCGGCGAGGAGACGCCGGTCTATTGTCAGCGTGTCAGCCAGTTCGAGAACGACGCGGACAATGTGACCCGAGAGGTGCTGACGGCGGTGCGGCGCACCTTCATCACGCCGTTCGACCGCGGTGACATCAAGAACCTCATCACCTCGATGGACGATGCGATCGACCAGATGCAGCAGACCGCCAAGGCCGTGATGCTGTTCGAGGTCCGCAGCTTCGAGCCGCCGATGCGGGAGATCGGCGAGTTGCTGATCGAATGCGCCAATCTGGTGGGACGTGCGCTGCCGCTGATGCAATCGATCGGACCGAACGTCGCGATGCTGACTGCGATCACGGAAGAGCTGACCAAGCTGGAGGGCCGCGTCGACGATCTCCATGACATCGGGCTGAAGGAGCTTTTCCTCAAGCATCGCGACGGCAGGGCGATGGATTTCATCGTCGGCGTCGAGATCTACGACCACCTCGAAAAGGTGGCCGATCGCTTCGACGACGTCGCGAACGAGATCAACAGCATCGTCATCGAGCAAGTATAGGGCAGGGCCGCCGTGGATGCTGCGTTGGGTGTTCCTGTCCTGGTCGGACTGATCGCCGTCGCGTTGCTGTTCGACTTCCTGAACGGTCTGCACGACGCCGCCAATTCGATCGCGACCATCGTCTCGACTCGCGTGCTGCGGCCGCAATTCGCGGTGATCTGGGCCGCGTTCTTCAATTTCGTCGCCTTCATGGTGTTCGGCCTGCACGTTGCCCAGACCATCGGCACCGGCATCATCGATCCCGCGATTGTGGACGCCCAGGTGATCTTCGCGGCGCTCCTCGGCGCCATCGTCTGGAATCTCGTGACCTGGGCGCTGGGCATTCCGTCTTCCTCGTCGCACGCGCTGATCGGCGGCCTCGTCGGAGGTGGCATGGCGAAGGCTGGAATTCATGCCGCGGTGTGGAGCGGCTTGACCAAGGCGGTGCTGGCGATCGTGCTGTCGCCGCTGGTCGGTTTCCTGCTCGCAATGATGCTGGTCGCAATCGTGTCATGGGCCTCGGTGCGCTCGACGCCGTTCGCCGTCGACCGTGCCTTCCGCATTCTGCAATTCGCCTCCGCTTCGCTCTACTCGCTCGGCCACGGCGGCAACGACGCACAGAAGACGATGGGCATCATCGCCGTGCTGCTCTATTCGCAGGGCCATCTCGGCGGCGAATTCACCGTGCCGTTCTGGGTCGTGCTGTCCTGCCAGGCCGCAATGGCGCTGGGCACGCTGATGGGTGGCTGGCGCATCGTCCGCACCATGGGCCTGCGCATCACCAAGCTCACCCCGATGCAGGGCTTCTGCGCCGAGACCGGCGGTGCCGCGACCCTGTTCATGGCGACCTTCCTCGGGGTTCCCGTCTCGACCACGCACACCATCACGGGCGCCATCGTCGGCGTCGGCGCGGCCCGCCGCGTCTCGGCGGTGCGCTGGAACGTGGCGAGTTCGATCGTCTATGCCTGGATCATCACGATCCCGGCCTCGGCCATCGTCGCGGCACTGAGCTGGTGGGCGGTCCAGATCTTCAAGTGACGAGTTTCAGCCCGACGATGCCGGCCACGATCAGCCCGATGCTGGCAAGGCGGAGCGCCGTGGCGGGCTCGCCGAGAAGGAAGATACCGAGCGTCGCAGTGCCGACCGCGCCGATCCCGGTCCAGACCGCATAGGCGGTTCCGACGGGCAGCGACTTGAGAGCTGAACCGAGCAGGATGACGCTGCCGGCCATGGCCGCGAGCGTGACGACGGAGGGCACGAGTCTGGTAAAACCCTCGGTATATTTCAGGCCGATCGCCCAGGTGATCTCGAGAAGACCAGCGACGAAAAGGATAGTCCAGGCCATGGCGACCCTCCATTTAAGGCAGGGTCGTCCCCGCTAGGCCAATGCTGACGAGCAGGGCGGCCGTCCTCCCCCAAGGCCTGTTTGGTCAAAGGCCGATATGGGGCTGGCCGAAGCGCTCCGCAATCACCACATGAGGCTTGATTGGGCTCATTTTCCCTGCCAAACGCTCCCGCCATGTCCGACATTGCCGCCACAGCCGACTCGACGGCCCGTTCCTCGCTTGCCACCGAAGTGGCGCGCCGACGCACTTTTGCGATCATCTCGCACCCGGACGCCGGCAAGACCACGCTGACCGAAAAACTGCTGCTGTTCGGCGGCGCCATCAACCTGGCCGGCCAGGTCAAGGCCAAGGGCGAGCGGCGTAACACGCGCTCGGACTGGATGAAGATCGAGCGCGAGCGCGGCATCTCGGTCGTGACCTCGGTCATGACCTTCGAGTTCGAAGGCCTGGTCTTCAACCTGCTGGACACGCCGGGCCACGAGGACTTTTCGGAAGACACCTATCGCACGCTGACCGCGGTCGATTCCGCCGTGATGGTGATCGACGCAGCCAAGGGCATCGAGGCGCGGACACGCAAACTGTTCGAGGTCTGTCGTCTCCGCGACATTCCGATCATCACGTTCATCAACAAGATGGATCGCGAGAGCCGCGACGTGTTCGAGCTGCTCGACGAGATCGAGAAGACGCTGGCGCTCGACACCACGCCAATGACATGGCCGGTCGGCCGCGGGCGCGACTTCCTCGGGACCTACGACGTCGTCAACGGCGGCGTGCGCCTGCTCGAAGGCGGCGGCGCGAAGACCGGCGCTGCGCAACAGATCGAGATCGCCGAACTTGCCAAGCTGAATGCGAACCTCGATGTCTCCGCGGTGAAGGACGAGCTCGAGCTCGTCACGGAAGCTTCAAAGCCGTTCGAGCTCGACGCGTTCCGCGAGGGCCATCTGACGCCGGTCTATTTCGGCAGCGCGCTTCGCAATTTCGGCGTCGGCGACCTCCTGGAAGGCCTCGGCAAGTTCGCTCCCGAGCCCCGCGCCCAGGACAGCGACCAGCGCAAAGTCGAAGCGACCGATCCGCGCATGAGCGCCTTCGTGTTCAAGATCCAGGCCAACATGGACCCGAACCATCGCGACCGCATTGCGTTCGCGCGGCTCTGCTCCGGCAAGCTCAGCCGCGGCATGAAGGCGAAGCTGGTACGCACAGGCAAGAGCATGCCGCTGTCGAGCCCGCAATTCTTCTTTGCTCAGGACCGTTCGGTGGCGGACGAGGCCTTTGCCGGCGACGTCGTCGGCATTCCCAACCACGGCACGCTCCGGATCGGGGATACGCTCACCGACGGCGAAGATTTCAACTTCGTCGGCGTGCCGAGCTTCGCGCCTGAAATCGTCCGCCGTGTCCGTCTGACCGACGCGATGAAGGCGAAGAAGCTGAAGGAAGCGCTTCAGCAGATGTCGGAAGAGGGCGTCGTGCAGGTGTTCCGTCCGCGTGATGGTGCACCGGCGCTGGTCGGCGTGGTCGGCGCGCTGCAGCTCGACGTGCTCAAGGCCCGGCTTGAAGCGGAATATTCGCTGCCGGTCGAATTCGAGGTCAGCGAGTTCCAGCTTGCGCGCTGGGTCTCGTCGGAGGATCGCAAGAAGCTCGACACTTTCATCGCGGCCAATACGTCAAGCATCGCCGATGACGTCGACGGCGATCCCGTTTATCTGGCCCGGAACGAATTCTATCTCGGCTACACCAGGGAGCGCGCCGAGGGCATCGAGTTCACCAACGTCAAGGACGTGAAAAAGAAGGGGTAGGGGGTAGCCCTTGGCGCGCGAGCATGTGAACGCGCGCAGGCTTGACGCTGTCACGAACGGTGCCACGTTCCACGGATGTGACATCGCGAGACCAAAGCATGTGGCGCGGCATTCTCGTTCTCACACTATTGGCGATATCAATCGTTGCCGCCGACGCGCAGCACCGCCAAATCAATCCGATCCCGTTTGCGCATGAGCCGTGCAGCGTTCTCGACGGTCCCCCCTGCACGCCGTACTATTGCAGTCCGCTCGAGCCTGGCCCGTGTATTCCCGAGATCGATTATCCCTACGGCCAGAACCTGCAGCTCACGATCGAGAGCGTGCCCCCGGAGGCTGATCGGGCCAAGTACAAAAAGCCGGATCACGACCTCGATACGATCGGCGATCTTTTTGCGGAGCTGCGTACGTGCTGGTCGCCGCCATCGGACCATGCGCGCGCAGGCATGCAGATGGCTGTCCGCTTCAGCTTCAATAAGGCCGGTGGCCTGATCGGCCCGCCGCGCCTGACCTTTGCGACTGCGGGCGTCCCCGCCGATACGCGAACCACCTACCTCAACGCGATCAATTCATCGTTGAATGCATGTCTCCCGCTGAAGTTCACCAGCGGCCTCGGTGGCGCCTTGGCCGGACGGCCGATTGCGATCCGCTATGTCGACAATCGAGAGCTTGGAAAGTAGCCCGTCAGTTGCGAGCGGCGGCCAATCAATGATACCTCAGAGGCGAGGCGCTGGTTGAGGGAGGATGATCGTGGGTCTGCTGGTTATGATCCTGGGGCTGGCACTGTTTTTTGCCGCCCATGTCTTCACAACGAAACGTGGCGCGCGCACACAGGCGATCGCGCGGCTGGGCGAGGGGACCTACAAGATTCTGTATTCCGTGGTCTCGCTTGCGGGACTGGCGCTGATCGTCTGGGGTTTTGCGCATTATCGTGCCACCGGCTGGATCGAGGTCTGGTATCCGCCGAAGGCGATGAAGCACGTTACCGTCGCGCTGATGCTGCCTGCCGTGATCCTGGTGGTCGCGTCCTATCTGCGCGGCCGCATCTATGCGACCCTGAAACATCCGATGCTCGCCGGCATCAAGCTGTGGGCGTTTGCGCATCTGCTGGCCAATGGCGATCTTGGCTCCATCATCCTGTTCGGCTCGTTCCTGGCTTGGGGCGTGTATGACCGTATTTCGCTGAAACATCGCAAGGATGCCGGGGCCCCGCCGATTCCCGTGGGCGGCGTCACCAACGATCTCATCGCGATCGCGGTCGGCATCGTCGCCTATCTGGCGCTGGCGTTTGCGTTTCATCCTGTCGTGATCGGTGTTCCCGTGATGGGTGGCTAGCCGATCAGCGCAAGACATCACCTCACTGTCCACGGGAAGGCTGGCAAAAGCAACAAGACGAGGGTATCCGATGGACTGGTCGCAATCTCAGATTCCGCCGATGCGGTTCGAGGCGCGCTTTGGCGATCGGGTGGTGCCGGCCTTCGTTGATCGACCGGCTAGTCTCTGGGCGATGATCGCCGAGGCTGCCGCGCGTAACGGGGACGGCGAAGCGCTGGTCTGCGGCAATGTGCGTCTGAGCTGGCGCCAGGCGCTGGAGCAGTCCGCGCGGATTGCGACGGGATTTCGCAAGCTCGGCCTGCAGCGGGGCGATCGCGTCGCGATCCTGCTCGGCAACCGCATCGAATTTCCGCTGCTGCTGTTTGCCGCTGCCCATGAGGGCCTGGTTACGGTATTGCTCGGCACGCGGCAGCAGAAGCCGGAGATCGCCTATGTCCTGTCCGACTGTGGCGCAAAGATCCTGATCCACGAAGCTGCACTCGCCGAGCGGCTGCCCGATGCGCAGGATGCGCCTGATGTGATCCACCGTATCGCCATCGACGGTGATCCGACCCAGTCTCGCTTTGCGGTGCTCGCCGACCATGCGCCGGCTCGGGCACCGGTCGACGTGAGCGAGGAGGATACCGCGATGATCCTCTACACTTCGGGCACGACGGGAAAGCCGAAGGGCGCGATGCTGGCCCATTGCAACATCGTGCATTCCTCGATGGTGTTCGTGTCCTGCCTGCAATTGACAGAAGCCGATCGGTCGATCGCAGCCGTCCCGCTCGCGCACGTCACGGGCGTCGTCGCCAACATCACGACAATGATCCGCTGTGGTGGCGCACTGATCATCATGCCGGAGTTTAGGGCAACCGACTATCTCAAGCTCGCCGCGCGCGAGCGCGTTACCTACACCGTAATGGTGCCGGCGATGTACAATCTCTGCCTGCTGCAGCCGGATTTCGAGAGCTACGACCTGTCGAACTGGCGCATCGGAGGCTTCGGCGGCGCGCCGATGCCCGTTGCGACCATCGAGAAGCTCAAGGCCACCATTCCAGGGCTGAAGCTGGCGAATTGCTATGGCGCGACCGAGACGACGTCACCGTCCACCATCATGCCCGGCGAACTGACGGCGAGCCACATCGACAGCGTCGGCCTGTCGTGTCCGGGGGCGCGCATCGTTGCGATGGCCGACGGGCGCGAGCTGCCGCCGGGCGAGATCGGCGAACTCTGGATCCAGAGCGCTTCCGTCATCAAGGGCTATTGGAACAAGCCGGAGGCTACGGCTGAGAGTTTCACTGCCGGCTATTGGCACTCCGGCGACCTCGGCTCGGTGGATGCCGAAGGCTTCGTCCGGGTGTTCGACCGGCAGAAGGACATGATCAATCGCGGCGGCCTCAAGATCTATTCGGCTGAGGTCGAATCCGTGCTGGCCGGCCATCCCGCCGTAGTCGAGAGCGCGATCATCGCAAAACCCTGCCCGGTGCTCGGTGAGCGCGTCCATGCGGTCGTGGTCACGCGCGTACCAATCGGCGGCGACGATCTGCGGGCTTGGTGCGCCGAGCGCTTGTCCGACTACAAGGTGCCGGAGACCATGACGGTCACCGCCGAGCCGCTCCCGCGCAATGCCAACGGCAAGGTGGTGAAGCGGCAGCTGCGGGAGCTGCTGGTCGTGTCTGGATAGGACCGGGTCGGGGTACCCGGATATCCCGGATCGCGCGTTAACACCTTGATCGGCCTTGCTTTGCCTTGCCAGCGCCATATCGATAGGGTATCGCCGCCGCCACGTGGGGACGGGCTTTAGACGCATGCGATCTGGCGTGCGCTCCCGGCCGGGCATGGGATTTGCTTAAGTGTCTGAATTATTTGACGAAGTCGACGAGGAAGTACGTCGCGAGCAGCTCAAGAAGCTGTGGGACAATTATTCGCACTACTTCATCGCGCTGATGGTGCTGGTCGTGGCGGCCGTGGGCGGCTGGCGCGGCTATCAGTATCTGGAGGCCAAGAAGGCCGCCGAAGCCGGCGCGATCTTCGAGAAGGCCGTCGAGCTGTCGGAGCAGGGCAAGCATCCGGAGGCCGAGACGGCCTTTGCCGATCTTGCTGCCAAGGCACCGTCCGGCTACCGCACCCTGGCGCGGCTTCGTGCCGCGGCCGAAGCATCGGCGCGCGATCCCAAGGCTGCAGCCAGGATGTACGACGATATCGCCGCTGACACGGGTCTTGGCAGCGAGTGGCGCGATCTCGCGAAGATTCGCGCCGCAGGTCTGCTTGTGGACAGCGCGAGCTACGCCGACATCCAGCAGCGGCTGGAGGCTTCCGCCGAACCCCAATCGACCTACCGCCATAGCGCCCGCGAGCTGCTGGCGCTGTCGGCGTGGCGTAACAACGACATGACCGCAGCCCGCAAATGGGTCGACGCGATCGCGGAGGACGGCGAAACGCCGCCCGGCCTCCGTTCGCGCGCCGAGGCGCTCCAGGCCTTGCTGCCGCCCGTCGCCAAAAGCTGACGGTCCTGAGAGCCCAGACGAGATATCGATATGCGCCGCACGCCTCGCTTGATCGCAGCCGCCGTCCTGATCGCCTTCACGGGCGTGCTGGGCGGCTGCTCCAGCCTCGATCCGAGCGATCTGCTCGATTTCCTCGACACCAAGAAGAAGCTGCCCGGCGATCGTAAGCCGGTGTTCCCGGAGGGCGTGCCGGGTCTTGAGCAGGGCGTGCCGAAGGAAATGTACAAGGGCGCGCAGCAACAGCAGGATGCGAACGCGCCTGCAGTCGCGGCGCTGCCGGCCGAACCGGCGCCTGCTGAGCCGGCGAAGCCATCGAAATCCGCGAAGGGCAAGAAGACCAGACAGCCGGCCGCGACCGCGGCGGCACCGGCTGAAGCGCCGGCCGGCGAAATCGATGGCGAGGCTCAGCCGGAAGCGGCGCCGGCGCCTGCCGCCCCGCCGCCCAAGCACAAGATCGTGCGCAAGCGCACCACCGCGCCGCCGCCGGACCAGCAATCCGCGCAGCAACCGGCACAGCCGGCGCAGACCACCCAGCAACCGCAGACGCAGGGGGCTTTCCCGGCGCCGATGCCCAGCGGCAGTTTCTCCCGCTGATATTTTTCACAGAATTGACAGTCGCCACCTCCGCGGCGCACGAATGACCAATGTCCTTTACGATCGCCATCATCGGCCGGCCCAATGTCGGCAAATCGACGCTGTTCAACCGTCTGGTGGGGCAGAAGCTCGCGCTCGTCGATGATCTGCCCGGGGTCACCCGCGACCGCCGCGAGGGTGAGGCCAGGCTCGGCGACCTCGAATTCACCATCATCGACACTGCCGGCCTCGACGAGGGCGCCAAGGGCTCGCTGACGGCGCGCATGCAGGAGCAGACCGAGACCGCGATCGCACAGGCAGATGCGCTGTTCTTCGTGATCGATGCCCGCATCGGCCTCACGCCGACCGACCGCGCTTTCGCCGATTTCGCCCGCAAGGCCAACAAGCCGGTGCTGCTCGTCGCAAACAAGAGCGAAGGCAAGCATGGCGATGCCGGTGCGATGGAATCCTTTGCGCTTGGCCTCGGCGATCCCATCCAGATCTCGGCCGAGCATGGCGAGGGCATGGGCGAGCTTTACGACGAGCTCGCCAAGCTGATGCCGGAGCCCGTCGAGGAAGACGAGATCGAGGACGACGAGCCGCTCACCGAGGAAGAGGCGGCGACGCGCCCGATCCGCGTCGCCGTTGTCGGCCGTCCCAATGCCGGCAAATCGACCCTGATCAACCATTTGGTCGGCGAGGAACGCCTTCTGACCAGCCCGGAGGCCGGCACCACGCGCGATTCCATCGCGGTCGAGATCAATTGGAAGGGCCGCAGGTTTCGTGTGTTCGACACCGCAGGTCTTCGCCGGCGCTCGCGCATCGAGGAGAAGCTGGAAAAGCTCTCGGTTGCGGACGCGCTGCGCGCGGTGCGCTTTGCCGAAGTCGTCGTGATGATGATGGACTCGCAGAATCGCTTCGAGGAGCAGGATCTGCGCATCACGGACCTTATCGAGCGCGAGGGCCGCGCGGTCGTGCTTGCCGTCAACAAATGGGATCTGATGGAGACCAAGGGCGGCGGCGCGATCTCAGGCCTGCGCCGCGACGCCGATCATTGGTTGCCGCAGCTCAAGGGCGTGCCGATCGTCGCGGTGTCCGGACTGATGGGCGAGGGCATCGATCGCCTGATGCAGGCGATCCAGGATGCCTATGCACTGTGGAACAGGCGCGTGCCGACCTCTGCGCTCAATCGCTGGTTCGAGCAGGCGGTCCAGGCCAACCCGCCGCCTGCCGTGTCCGGCCGCCGGTTGAAGCTGAACTACATCACCCAGACCAAGGCGCGCCCGCCGAGCTTCGTGCTGTTCTGCTCGCGCGCGGATGCAGTGCCGCAGTCGTATCTGCGCTATCTCATCAACTCGATGCGCGAGGCCTTCGACCTGCCGGGAACACCGGTGCGCATCACGCTGCGCGAGAAGGCCAATCCCTTCGCCCACAAGCGCAAGCGGCCATCGTGAGCGAACAAGCCGGCGAGGCGATAGCGCAAGGCGCTCAGCCGGTCCTGCACGATGCGGTCGCCGTTATCTTCGTCACCATCCTGCTCGACATGCCCGCGCTTGGTGTGATCGCATCTCAACCGGTGAGGGCGGTGAGCAGTCGGGCTCAAGCCTGAATCGGCGTTCCGGGGCGATGCGGAGCGTCGAACCTCTCGAGATCCCGGGCTGGTGCTGGCGCACCATCCCGGGATGAGTGCTACGCGGTCACTTCTTCACCAGCGGACACTCGCTGTCCTTGAGAGGCCTGGCGGCGTCTTCCGCGGAGATGGTGGCGACCAGCTTGTAATAGTCCCACGGTCCCTTCGATTCCTCCGGCTTCTTCACCTCGAACAGATAGGCCGGAATGATCCGGCGGCCGTCCTCGCGCAGCGGACCCTTGCCGAACAGCGCATCGTCGGTCGGGATCTCCTTCATCTTGGCGACGACCTTGGCGCCGTCATGCGGATTGCCGCCGAGCGCCTCAAGCGCTTTGAGGTAATGAATCACGCCGGCATAGTTGCCCGCCTGGGTCATTGACGGCATCGCGTGGTTGCTCACCTTCTCCTGGAAGCGCTTGGACCAGGCGCGGGTGCCGTCGTTGAGATCCCAATAGAAGGATTCGGTGAAGGTCAGACCGTGCGCGGTCTTGAGGCCGAGCGAGTGCACGTCGTTGATGAAGAGCAGTAGCGCCGCGAGCTTCTGGCCGCCTTCGACGATGCCGAACTCGGCCGCCTGCTTGATTGCGTTGGTGGTGTCGCCGCCGGCGTTGGCAAGCCCGACGATCTTCGCCTTGGAGTTCTGTGCCTGGAGCAGGAACGACGAGAAATCCGAGGTGTTGAGCGGGTGCTTGACGCCGCCGAGCACCTTGCCGCCGTTCGCGGCGACAACGGCACCGGTGTCGCGCTCGAGCGCGGCGCCGAAGGCATAGTCGGCGGTCAGGAAGAACCAGCTATCGCCGCCGGCCTTGGTCAGCGCCTTCCCGGTGCCGTTGGCGAGCATATAGGTGTCGTAGGTGTAGGAGATGGTGTTGGCGTTGCAGGCCTTGCCGGTGAGGTCGGCGCTGGCACCGCCATTGTTGAGCAGGACGACGTTCTTTTCCTTGGCGACGTTGCTCACCGCCAGCGCGACGCCGGAGTTCGGCGTGTCGGTGATCATGTCGACCTTCTGGGTGTCGATCCATTGCCGCGCGATGTTGACGCCGATGTCAGGCTTGTTCTGGTGATCGCCGCTGACGACCTCGATCTTCCAGCCCTTGGCAAGCAGACCGGAATCCTCGACCGCCATCTTGACGGCTACCACCGAGTTGGGGCCGCCGATGTCGGCGTAAAGGCTCGACATGTCGTTGAGCACGCCGATGGTGACGGTCTTGTCTTGCTTATCCTCGGCAAAAGCGGATGTGGCAAAACCGAAAGCGGCGCAGGCGAGAAGGGCCGCTGAGCGGCGCGCGAACGTCGTCGTCATAAAGGGTTTCCTCCATTGTCAAATATGCGGACGGCTCTCTTGCGGAGCCTTGGTCCGGCAAATTCCGTAGCCTGTCCCCGGGACGGCGGCAATGCGCCTAAAGCCGGATGATGCTGCGTCGTAGCGTCCTCAGTCGGTTAATCTTTGGGTAAGATGCGTTCAGGCGCTATTTCAGTGCGTCCGAGGTCAGCTTGAAATTCCGGATGCGTTTTGTGGCCGAAGCAATCACGCCGGCGCGTGGAAGCTCATCAGCGAGCGAGTCTTGTAGTCGTAGAACTTGCCGGTCTCGGTCCAGTCGGGCGTGCACAGCGGGACGATGAATTCGGCGACCTGCTCGGGCGTGTCGAGCGTTGCGGGATCTTCGCCGGGCATCAGGGTCGCGCGCATGCGGGTGCGGATCGGGCCCGGGTTGAACAGGTTGACGCGGATGGCCGTGTTCGCGGTTTCCTGCGCCCAGGCGCGCGCCAGCGTCTCCAGCGCGGACTTGGAGGCAGCGTAGGGGCTGACATAGGCGGTCGCCTTGCTGGCAGCGCCCGAGGTGATGAACACGGCGCGGCCGGCGTCGGATTGCTTCAGCAGCGGCTCCATGCAGCGGATCAGTTGGAAATTTGCGGAGACGTTGACGGCCATGACGTCGTTGAACGTCTTCAGCTCAATGTGGCCGACCGGTGAGGAGGGGCCGAGCACGCCGGCATTGCCGACGAGAATGTCGAGCTTGCCGTAGCGCTCATGCAGGCCGGCGCCTAACCGCGCGATGCCGTCGGAATCGGTAAGGTTGAGCGGCACCAGCGTGGTGCTGCCGCCCACCTTGCGGATTTCGTCGTCGAGCTCCTCGAGCCCGCCTTGCGTGCGCGCGGTTGCAACGATATGTGCTCCGGCTTTTGCGAGCGCGAGCGCCGTGGCGAAGCCGATGCCGCGCGAGGCGCCGGTGACGAGAGCGATGCGGTTGGCGAGGGGCTTTGTCATGCCCGGGTTTTACAGGCGTGGCTGGCTCGCACAAGCCCCCACACGTACCCGTCAACTCGCCTCCGCCAGCAGCGACAGCTGCCGCTGTTGCGGCTCGGTCTGGGTCTGGTCGGTAAGGTGGGTCGGATAGACGCCGGTGAAGCAGTGATCCGCAAACTTCGGATTGGCGGGGTCGCGGCCGGGCTCGCCCATGGCGCGGTACATGCCGTCGATCGACAGGAAGGCGAGCGAATCGGCGCCGATGAGCTCGCGCATCTCCTCCAGTGAATGCGTTGCGGCCAAAAGGCCGCCGCGATCCGGCAGATCGATGCCGTAATAATCGGGATAGAGGATTGGCGGCGAGGCGAGGCGGAAGTGCACTTCCTTGGCGCCGGCATCGCGCATCATGCGCACGATCTTCTTCGACGTGGTGCCGCGCACCAGCGAGTCGTCGATCAGGATGATGCGCTTGCCTTCGATCGCGGCGCGGTTGGCCGAGTGCTTCATGCGCACGCCGGACTCGCGGATCGCCTGCGTCGGCTGGATGAAGGTGCGGCCGACATAATGGTTGCGGATGATGCCGAGCTCGAACGGCACGCCGGAATGCTGGCTGTAGCCGACCGCCGCGGGCACGCCGGAATCCGGCACCGGCACCACGACGTCGACAGGCACATGGCTCTCGCGCGCGAGCTGCGCGCCAAAGGCCTTGCGCACCTCGTAGACGGAGCGGCCGTGGACGATGGAGTCAGGCCGCGAGAAATAGATGTATTCGAAGATGCAGGGACGCGGCGCCATCGGCGGGAACGGCTTGTGGATGTCCTGGCCGTTCTCGTCGAACACGATGACTTCGCCGGGCTCGATGTCGCGCACGAAGCGCGCGCCGATGATGTCGAGTGCGCAGGTCTCCGACGTCAGGATCGGGCAGCCGTCGAGCTCGCCGAGCACCAGCGGACGGATGCCGCGCGGATCGCGCGCGCCGACCAGCTTCTTGTTGGTGAGTGAGACCAGCGCATAGGCGCCTTCGATCTCGCGCAACGCGTCGATATAACGCTCGATGAAGCGGCTGCGCCTGGAGCGCGCCACCAGGTGCAGGATCACTTCGGTGTCGGAGGTCGACTGCATCATGGCGCCGCTTCTGACGAGTTCGCGGCGCAGCGTCAGGCCGTTGGAGAGATTGCCGTTGTGAGCGACGGCGAGACCGCCGGCATTGAGCTCGGCGAACAGCGGCTGCACGTTGCGCAGGATGGTGGCGCCGGTCGTGGCGTAACGGACGTGGCCGACCGCCATGGTGCCGGGCAGGCGGTCGATGACCTCGCGGCGGGAGAAAGTGTCGCCGACCAGACCGAGGCGGCGTTCGCTGTGGAAGCGGCCACCGTCGTAGGAGACGATACCGGCAGCTTCCTGGCCGCGGTGTTGGAGGGCGTGGAGGCCGAGCGCCGTGATGGCGGCAGCATCAGGATGTCCGTAGATGCCGAAGACGCCGCATTCCTCGCGGACCGTATCTCCGTCCAGGTCGTCCTGAAGCTCTAGCGCGGCGGAGCCGGGATCGAGTTCCGTGTGGGCGTCCTGGTCAGGGTGTCGCATCTCGTCCGCGCCTCTCTTTAGGGCTCAATCAACGCGCTGCCGGTTTCTCGATCAGCTTCTTCAGGCTGTCACGAGCGGGTTTACTGTACCCGTCGCCGCTGCCCGAAGGCTGCTGCTCGGTATCAGCTTGATCATCATCTGGTTTGTTTTTCTTGAATCTCTTCAAGATGGTGTTCTCGGGGTCGTCAGGCAAGAGGGACATCAGCCAATCCCCGGTTCCCTGGAGCACCACGCGGGACTTCGCCCCCGAGACCCAGTCCGGGCGCTGCTTGTCCGGCACCAGCCACGTGAAGAACAGGAACGCGACCACGACGATCAAAAGCCCGCGAGCGAGGCCAAACAGGAACCCGAGGGTCCGGTCCAGCGCGCCGATCCGCGAATCCAGGATCATGTCGGAGATCCGGACCGTGATGACGGAGACCACGACCAGGGTCCCGACGAACACGCCGGCGACCACGACCACGCTCGCGACGGTGTCGTTGTTGAAATAGGTCTTGGCGGTCGGAAGCAGCTTGGAAAAGGAGTACAGCGTCACGATCGCGGCGGTGCCCCAGGCTGCGATCGAGAGGATTTCGCGCATGAAACCGCGGACCATGGCGAGGAGGCCCGAAATCAGCATCACACCGAGCAGGATCAGGTCGAGGAGTGTTACTGGCATCGGCTGGTCTGGTCCGCTCGTACGCTCAAAGGGTGCTCAGCGAATCGGTGCTTGGCCGCCGCCCTAAATGATGGACAGACGGCGCTTCCGGCAAGGCCGCAACCACGCAATCCCATGCTGCTTTTGTGACGGCTGTATAGCGGCGGGGGCGCTTGACGTCACCTCCACCTACCCCTCTCCACGGCGGAATCTTGCCGGTGTGGCATTTTTCTCGGCCGGTGGCGGCGCGTCGCCGCGGCGGGAGCCTTTGGCTGCGATTTCGGCGACCAGGGTGGTCAGGCTGTTAACCGCGTTCAGGGTCAGCCCGGCGTCACCGGCCGCATCGCCGCCCCGGGCCGATTCGGGCAGCACGGCGCGCTTGAAGCCGAGCTTGACCGCTTCCTTGAGCCGGGCCGGGGTCTGCGCCACCGGGCGAATGACGCCCGAGAGCGAAATTTCGCCGAAATAGACTGCGTCGGTGGGTAACTGCGCATTAACCAGCGACGACACCAGCGCGGCGGCCGCGGCCATATCGGCCGCGGGCTCGTGAATGCGCAGGCCGCCCGCGACATTAAGATACACGTCGTGGCCTGAGAGCTTGACCCCGCAGTGGGCCTCCAGCACCGCCAGCACCATCGAGAGCCTGCTCTGATCCCAGCCGACCACGGCCCGCCGTGGGGTGCCGAGCGAGGTGGGCGCCACCAGCGCCTGCAATTCGACCAGAACGGGCCGGGTGCCTTCGATGCCCGCGAAGACTGCCGTGCCGGGGGTGCCGAGATCGCGCTCGGACAGGAACAGCTCCGACGGATTGGTGACCTCACGCAGGCCAAGCCCGGTCATCTCGAACACGCCGATCTCGTCGGTCGGGCCGAAGCGGTTCTTGACGGCGCGCAGGATGCGGAATTGCTGCGAGCCTTCGCCCTCGAAGGACATCACGGCATCGACCATGTGCTCGACGACACGGGGGCCGGCAATCTGGCCGTCCTTGGTGACGTGGCCGACGAGGATGATGGCAGCTCCCGTCTTCTTGGCGAAGCGAATGAGCGCCTGCGCCGAGGCGCGCACCTGCGTCACAGTGCCCGGTGCCGATTCCACCGTGTCGGTCCACATGGTCTGGATCGAGTCGATCACGATCAGGCGCGGGACGGCGCCTTCCGACAGCGTCGAGACGATGTCCTCGACCGAGGTTTCGGCGGCGAGCTGCACCGGCGCATCCGACAACCCAAGTCGCTCGGCGCGCAGCCGCACCTGGGCAATGGCTTCTTCGCCGGAGATGTAGACGATGCGGTGGCCGGCGCGCGCCATCATGCTGGTCGCCTGCGTCAGCAGCGTCGACTTGCCGATGCCGGGATCACCGCCGACCAGCAACACCGAGCCGCGCACGAAGCCACCGCCGGTGACGCGGTCGAGCTCGGTCATGCCTGAGGACATCCGCGGCGCCTCCGGGCTCTTGCCGGCCAGGCTCTCCAGCGCGAACGTGCGGCCCTTGCGCTTGGAGCGGATCGAGACCGGCACACTGCCGGTCGTGTCCTCTTCGGCCAGCGTGTTCCACTCGCCGCAGGACTCGCACTTGCCTTGCCAGCGGTTGTAAGCCGCGCCGCAGTTCTGACAGACGAACGAAAGCGTATTCTTGGCCATGGCGGGGTGAATCGGGGGTCAGGGGGATTGTGTGGCGTTCCATAGCATGGAGAGCCCCGCCGCAACCATGATCGCATCCATCACCATGCGGAACATCTCGGGCTTCAGGTGCATGACGAAGCGCTTCGCGATGAAGGCGCCTGACATCAGCGAGGAGCCAGCGATCAGGCCTTTGATGAAGACGTCCTGCGTCAGCGCCCCGAAGTGCTCGAACGTCACCGATTTGGCGAAGTAGAGGCCAAGCGAGGCGGCCGCCTCTGTCGCGAGGAAGGCACCTTTGCTGAGGCCATAGAACAGAAACAGCGGCACGCTGAGCGGGCCGGTCGAAACCACGATGCCGGTGAGATAGCCGATGACGGCGCCGCCGATCGCGAGATGCCAGAGATTGGCCTTCAGATCGTGCCGTGCCAGCCAATGCCGCACCGGTACCATTGCGATCAGGAAGAGTCCGATGGCCAGATCGACGGCATGCGAGGGCAGGGCCAACAGCGTTCGGGCGCCCAGCACCGCGGCTGGAATGCCCGTCACGGAATAGGCCGCGCAGGCGCGCCAGTCGACCTCGCGCCACCAGGCCAAAATCCGCGAAAAATTCGCCATCACGGAGGCGACAGCCATGATCGGCACGGCCTCCTTCGGCCCATAGGCATAGACCAGCACCGGCATCAGCATGATCGACGAGCCCGTGCCGACGATGCCGGAAATGGTGCCTGCGATCAGGCCGACGCTGAGGACGAAGAGGAAGGCCAAGCGCGGGGCTCCCGGGAATCGCTGTCAGTGTAGCGGGATTTTGCCGCTCTTGTGTCCCGGACGCGGTGCGGTACGCAGTGACGCTCCGCGGAGCCGGCACATCTGTTTCCACATTGGCCGGCAAGGAGTGGGCCCGGCTTCCGTTTCTGCTGCTGACAGCATGTTGGCAGCAGGGGGTGGCTATGACCAATCTCCTGACAAAACGGGGATCGGGTCATGCGGATCGAGGCAAGCTGTCATTGCGGTGAGACGGTTTTCGAGGTGACGGAGGCGCCTTCGAGCGTGACCCGCTGCACCTGCTCGCTATGCGCCAAACGTGGCGCGTTGTGGGCCTATTATACGCCGGCGCAATTTCGCCTGCTGTCACCCGCCGACAATGTTGCGACCTACCTCTGGGGCAGCCGCACCGTCAAACATCACTACTGTGCGAACTGCGGCTGCGGCACCTATTCGGAGTCGCCGGACTGGTCGAGTGGCAAGCCCGACTTCGACAATCCCAAGGTCGGCGTCAACGCACGCCTGTTCGACGATTTCGATCTGGAGGCCGTGCCCGTCAACGTGATCGACGGCAAGAATCTGTGGTGATGCCACTCACCGCAGCATCACCCACGCCGGCGCATGATCGCTCGCGCCTTCTTCGCCCCGCACGTTCTTGTCAACGCCGGCTCCTGCCAGGCGGGAGACGAGGGCTCGGCTGAGCAGCAGATGATCAAGCCGCAGCCCCGCATCGCGCGACCAGCGATTCCGCTTGTAGTCCCAGAAGGTGTAGACGCGCTGCTCGGGGTGCAGTTCGCGGATCGCATCGCACCAGCCTTGTTCGACAAGCGAAGCGAATGAAGCGCGGCTTTTCGGCTGGATCAGCGCATCCTTGTCCCACGAGCGTGTCGGATAGATGTCGATTTCCGTCGGCGCGACGTTGTAGTCGCCGGCGAGCACCACGGGCAGATCCTGCTTGATGAAGGCCTTGGCGTGTCGCTTGAGGCGCGCAAACCAGTCGAGCTTGTAGTCGAACTTCGGCCCCGGCTGCGGATTGCCGTTCGGCAGGTAGATGCTGGTGACGATGACACCACGCACGGCGGCCTCGATATAGCGCGCCTCGAGGTCGTCGGGCCGTCCCGGCAGCCGGTCGCGCGTCAGCACCGGCTCGGCATTTCGGGCGAGGATGGCGACGCCGTTCCAGGTCTTCTGCCCGCGCCAGACGGCGCCGTAGCCGGCTTTTTCGATGGCCGCTGCCGGAAATTCGCCATCACTTGCCTTCAATTCCTGCAGCGCGACGACATCGGGCTTCGCCGACCGCATCCATGCCAGCAGATTGGGCAGGCGGCGGTTGATGTTGTTGATGTTGAATGTCGCAATCTTCATGTAGAGCTATCGGCTCCTGCCTTCAGTCCCCCGGAGATCCAATGTCCAAATTCAGCTTTGCCGCCATTGCATTCGTGGTCGCGTTCTCCGGGAGCACTTCGGCACAATCGGCCGATCCGCGCGGCGCATGCAAGGCGGACTATGACAAATTCTGTGCCGGCATCGCGCCGGGCGGCGGCATCGTCGCCTGCCTCAACGGCAAGCGCGACCAGCTCAGTTCGACGTGCAAGGCGGCGCTGGACAGCAGGAAAAAGAAGTAGCCGGTGCGGCTTTAGGTCGGCAGCGGCGGCGCGGCCGCCGGCTGCTCGACCGCCGGCGGTGAGGGCGGCGGCCCGCTCGGCTCCGCGGGCTCGGGTTTTGTCAGCGGCTCGACCACGTCGCCACCCTTGTAGACGCGGGCGTAGCGGCGGCCCAGGCTGGTCAGCACCTCATAGCCGATCGTGCCGAAATGGTGGGCGAGCTCGTCGACGGTGATGCCCTCGCCAAGCAGCGTCACCATGTGACCGCGGCGGGCGGCGTTCGGCGGCAGATCGGTGATGTCGATGGCGATCAGGTCCATGGAGATGCGGCCCGCAACCGGGCAGCGCTTGCCGGCGACGATCACCTCGGCGCCGCGGGTGCCGTCATTGGAGCTGCCGGCACGGAAATAGCCGTCGGCATAGCCGACCGCGATGATCGCGAGCCTGGTCGGCCGCCGCGCGGACCAGGTGCCGCCGTAACCGACGGTCTCGCCCCGCTCGATATTGCGGATCTGCACGATGCGCGCCTTGAGGTCGACCACCGGCTGCATCGGATTGTCGGCTTCCGGCGTCGGGTTGACGCCATAGAGCGCCGCGCCCGGCCGCACCATGTCGAACTGGAACGGAGCGCCCAGGAAGATCCCGGAGGAGTTGGCGAGGGCCGCTGGTACGCCGGAGAATTCGCTGGCGATGCCGCGGAAGGCTGCGAGCTGCCTGGCGTTGACGGAGCTGTTGAGATGCTCGGCCGAGACCAGATGGCTCATCACCAGTGTTATGCCGTGATCGCCGGCATTGATGCGAGGAATGATGGCCTGCGCTTCTGCGATCGTCAGACCGAGCCGGTTCATGCCGGTGTCGATGTGGATTGCCGCGCCGCCGGACCAACCGGTGCGCCGGCAGAACACATCCCATTCGGCGAGCTCGTTGAGGTCGCCGATCACGGGGCGGCAGTTGATTTTCGCGTAGTGCTCGCCGGTGTTCTGGAAAAGGCCGCCGAGCACGTAGATCGCGGCGTCCGGCAGCGCTGCGCGCGCGGTGCGCGCCTCTCCGATGGTCGCCACGAAGAAGGTCTTGCAGCCTGCCTTGTTCAGCGCCTGCGCGACCTGCGCGGTGCCGCAGCCATAGGCGTCGGCCTTGATCACCGCGGAACACTCGGCCGGCACCGCGGTCTTCTCGAGCTTGCGCCAATTGGCGATGATGGCGTCGAGATCGACGGTGAGCACGCCGCCGAAGGCAGCGAGCGCGGCAGCCTGATTGGCCTCCGCGGAGAGAAGGCCGGATTGCGTGGTCATGTTCGGCTCGGACGCATTGTCATAGCGTCGTTTTACGCAAGAGGCAGGCCGGGTTCAAGAAACTCAGTACTCGTTGCCGCTGCGTGCCGGCAGCTGACTGTCCGGTGCGAGGTCGCCGAACCGCGTGACCGAGGCTTCGAACGCCAAATCAACGGTGCCGGTCGGGCCATGGCGCTGCTTGCCGATGATGACTTCGGCCTTGCCGTGCGCAAGGCTCATGTCAAGCTGCCACTTCTCGTGTTCAGGCGTGCCCGGGCGCGGCTCCTTCATGGCGAGGTAATATTCCTCGCGATAGACGAACAGCACGACGTCGGCGTCCTGCTCGATCGAGCCGGATTCACGCAAGTCGGAGAGCTGCGGCCGCTTGTCGTCGCGGGATTCGACCTGACGCGAGAGCTGGGACAGCGCGATCACGGGAACGTTGAGCTCCTTGGCGAGCGCCTTCAGGCTGGTTGTGATCTCCGTGATTTCCTGCACGCGGCTGTCACTGGCGCGCTTGCCTGAGCCCGACAGCAGCTGGATGTAGTCGATCACGAGCAGATCGAGGCCCTTCTGTCGCTTCAACCGGCGGGCGCGTGCCATCAGCTGCGCGATCGACAGGCCGCCGGTCGCGTCGACGTAGAAAGGCAGCGACTGCAGCTCGATCGAGACTTCCCGGATCTTGTCGAAATCGGCCTCCGAGATGCCGCCGCGGCGGATATGGGAAGAGGGGATGCCGGTGCGCTCGGCCACGATACGCGTGGCGAGCTGGTCGGCCGACATTTCGCAGGAGAAGAAGCCGATCACGCCGCCATTGGCGGCTTTCATGGTGCCGTCGGCCTGGAGCTCGCCCACATAGGCCTTGGCGACGTTGTAGGCGATGTTGGTCGCCAGCGACGTCTTGCCCATGCCTGGGCGGCCCGCGACGATGATGAGGTCGGAGTGTTGCAGGCCGCCCATCTTGGTGTCGAGGTCGCGCATGCCGGTCGAGATGCCGGACAGCTTTCCGTCGCGCTGGAACGCCTTCGCCGCGAGATCGACCGCAACCGCCAACGCTTGCGAGAATTTCTGGAACCCGCCGTCATAGCGGCCGGATTCCGCAAGCTCGTAGAGTCGGCGCTCGGCGTCCTCGATCTGCGCTCGCGGCGCGAAATCGACCGGGGCGTCATAGGCCACGTTGACCATGTCCTCGCCGATGCCGATCAGGTCACGCCGCAACGCAAGATCGTAGATGGTCCGACCATAATCCTGGGCGTTGATAATGGTGGTCGCTTCGGCCGCAAGCCGCGCCAGATACTGGCCGATTGTCATGCCGCCGACGTCGGTGTCGGCGGGGAGGAAGGTCTTCAGCGTGACGGGCGTCGCAATCTTGCCCATCCGGATCAGGCTGGCGGCGGTCTCGAAAATGGTCTGGTGCAGCGGCTCGAAATAATGCTTCGGCTCCAGGAAGTCGGAGACACGATAGAAAGCGTCGTTGTTGACCAGGATCGCGCCCAGAAGGCTCTGTTCCGCCTCGATATTATGTGGTGCGCTCCGGTAAGCGGGGGTTCCGGGCTCGGGCGCGAGCTTCAGGACGTTCGAATCAGTCGGGGCCATGGTCGGACGTGCTTAGCAATTTTCTTGGGCGGATGCGGGGCCGGGATAAAGCGCCGCGAACAACCAAAGCGGAAGCAAAAGCTCGTCACTATCAACCGATCTTAAAAGCGGTGGATGATTGCCAACCGCAGCCTTCGGGACGCTTGACGGATTTTCGCGGAACTCGCGTCGGACCGGAAGTGCCCGCGATCCCGGCACGGAATAATCCCGAAACGGTGAACCTAACGAGTTGAGCTGCAGACGTATTTGAAGCGCGCGAAACGGCGCGTTGGAGCGACCGGTGCCGGTTCAGACCAGCAGGAGGTAGACCAGCGCGATCACCGCCGCGCCGACGCCGGTGGCGATCAGGGCGTAGTCCGTGCGGAGGTCGTTCTGAACGTCCAATGAGGTTTTGGTCTCTTTGCGCATGGCGACGGTCTAAGGCAGGGCGGTCGAGAGGAATGTGAACCAGATCACACCTCTCCGGATTCTTTCGGGTACGACCGGAACAGGTGGACGGGCAGGGGATTATCCCCGACGACCCGCAACAGGGAACGAGGACAAGGCGATGCGGCCAGAACGGCAGCACCAGATCTGGCGAACCGAGGCAGGTAGCCGGCTTTGGCTATCCGGGCTGATCGCTGCCATGCAGCATGCCGAGCGGCCCGAAATCCGGCGTCAGCCGGTCGCACCCGAGGTTATCGCGGGATTGAGCGCGCAGCTGGGGCTTACGGCGTCTTGCCGCTCCCTCCAGATATCAACGCTGCGTCACTAGACCCTATTCACCGGCAAGCTTCAGCTTCGGCCTGGCGCTGCCTTCGAGCGCGCGCAGCCGGCCTTCCTCATGCCCAATATAGTCGCGGGTCATGGGGACCACGCCCTGGCGCCTGGTGAGCTGAATCTGGAAGTTCATCATGCCCTGCTTGCGGAACGTCATCTCGCTGGCGGCGAGATAGAACTCCCACATCAGCGCAAAGCGCTCGTCATACAGCTGCACGGCCTCCTCGCGCCGCGCCATGAAGCGTTCCCGCCAGGCTTTCAGCGTCTCGGCATAATGCAGGCGCAGGATCTCGATGTCGCAGACCAGGAGGCCTGCCTCCTCGATTGCAGGCAGCGCCTCCGACAGCGAGGGGATATAGCCGCCGGGGAAGATGTATTTGGCGATCCAGGGATTGGTCGAATCCGGACCTTGCGAGCGGCCGATCGAATGCAGCAGCATGACGCCGTCCTCGCTCAGCAGCTCGGCGCAGCGCTTGAAATACGTGCCGTAGAACTGTGCTCCGACATGCTCGAACATGCCGACCGAGACGATACGGTCGAACGGTCCCTTGATGTCGCGATAATCCTGGAGCAGAAAGCGGGCCTGTCGCATCAGCCCCTTTTCGGCCGCGCGCGCGTTGGCGACCTGCAGCTGCTCTGTCGACAGCGTCACTCCGGTGACGTCGGCCCCGGCGATCTCGGCGAGATAGAGGCCGAGCCCGCCCCAGCCGCAGCCGATGTCGAGCACGCGCTGGCCGGGCTTGACCAGCAGCTTTGCGGTGACGTGCCGCTTCTTGGCGAGCTGCGCGTCGTCGAGCGTCGCGTCCGGCGTCTCGAAATAGGCGCAGCTATATTGCTTGTCCGCGTCGAGGAAGAGCGAATAGAGCCGCGCGTCGAGGTCATAGTGATGCGCGACATTGCTGCGCGAGCGTGCCCGCGGATTGAACTGCCTCAGGTGTCGGACGAGATAACGCAGGTGCCACCAGGGCTTCGCCCAGTGCGGCAACAGCTCGGGCTGATCAAGGAGAATCGCGAGGGCATCGGCTATGCTGCCGCGCTCGACGACAAATTCTCCGTTCATGTAGGCCTCGCCGAGCCCGAGCTCGGGATTGATGAGGACCTTCCGTTCCGCCTCGGCGTTGACGAAGCGGACTTCGACCGGCTCGCCGGAGCCGTCACCGACGGTGAATGTCGTGCCACCCGCCGTGGTCACCGTCATCGACCCGCGGCGGATGAATTGGGACAAGAACTTACGCAACAAGCGGTCCATAGGCACCAACCTGTCGGGCGAACCCGAAAAGATGCGACTACCCGGCCATCATACCGACGCCTGGGCAATATATTGGTTCCAATGCGTTCGCATGCAAATCTAGGCGACCTCGTCCCACCCCGCTATTGCGCTGTGTTCAAAGCCGATATTCGAAAATGGCGTGTTCACATGCTTATGGAGTGCGCTTCCATTCGCAGCGCAATCGGCTAAAAGGTGACCGCCGCCGCGCCGGATGCCGGTCGTATCTGTCGGATTTCATGGAGATGATGGGAATGTCGAGCCGAGCGCTCAGCCTCGCCACGGTGCTATTTCTGATTGGCTTCGGCACCACCGATGCCGTTCTGGCGCAGGCGACGAACCTCGAGGCCGGCAAGGCCCCCTCCCAGCTTTTCGCGCAAACCTGCACCGCCTGTCACAAGAGCCCGCGGGGGCTGTTGAAGACGGTCGCGCCGGGCTCGCTCCCGGGCTTCCTGCGTCAGCACTACACCACCAGCCCTGACATGGCTGGCGTGCTGGCCTCCTATCTCGTCTCTAACGGTGCCGCTGACGCCCGTTATCAGGCCAAGGACGGCAAGGAGAAGAAGGACGGCGCCAGGGAAAAGGACGCCAACACGAACCCGGGGCAGGCACCCGAGCACCAGGGCCGCCGCCAGCGCTCGCAGGAAGCGACCAGCCCGGAGGGCAGGCCGGAGGGAGAGGGTGCGCCCGCGGCCCATGAGCGCCGCCAGAAGCGCGCGGCCCGGGCGAGTGAGGAAGGCGCCAAGGAAAGCGCACAACCCGAAGCCAACACCGAGCAGCCATCCGAGGGCCGCAGGGGTAAACGGCTGAGCAAGCGCGGCAAGCCCGAGACCGGGGACGCGGCTGCGCCAAAGAGTGAGCCCAAGGTCGAGTCCAGGGGTGAGCCCAAAGCTGAACCAAAGAGCGACAGCGCGAAGATCGAATCGGGTCGCGAGGAATCCAAGCCCGACAGCACCAAGCCAGCCGAGCCCAAGCCTGAGAGCGCCAAGGTCGAGCCGAGCGGAAGCGCGGCGCCGGCCCCGCGCCCCGATCCGGTGCCGCAGGTGACGCCGGCCACGCCGGCGGCCGCTGCTCAGCCGGCAGAACAGGCGGCGCCCAGGCCTGCCGAGGCGGCCGTTTCCAAACCAGCCGAGCCCGCGCCCAGCGCCGAGCCGGTAGCCAAGCCGGCGGAGCCTGCAGCCGCCGCGGCGCCATCCTCGGCACCGGCGGAGTCCTCCGGCCCGCCGGCTCCGCCGATCTCGCGATAAGCGATTTGTCTCATTGATTTGAGAAGGCCGCGCTTAGCGCGGCCTTCGTCGTTTGGACCATCGCTCGAGCTGTACTCTGGCGCCGAGCGAGGTTGTCGCCCCCCAAAACAGAAAGCCCGGCTGCCTGAGGCAGCCGGGCTTCGCAGCCTGCGCCAATGCGAGGCTTACTTCTCGGTCTCTTCCGCAGCCCGCGCGGTGTCGTGCTGGGCTTCCGGATCGAAGAACTCGCCAGCGGCGGCGATTGCCTCTGCGGCCGCGTCGCGGTCCTCGTTGCGGGTGGAGATGTCCTCGCCGCGGTTGATGCGCTCGGCCTCGTCCTGGCTGCGCGCAACGGTGACGGTGACCTCGACCTCGACCTCGGGGTGCACAGCGACAGTGATCGAGTGCTTGCCGATGGTCTTGATCGGTGCATCGAGCTGGACCTGCGGACGGGACAGCGAAACGCCATCAGCCTCGAATGCCATCACGACATCACGCACCGTGACCGAGCCGAACAGTTGGCCGGCTTCCGAAGCCTGACGGATCACGATGATGTTCTTGCCCTCGATCTTCTCGGCGACCTTGGACGCCTCGCCCTTCGACGCAAGATTGCGAGCTTCGAGATCGGCCTTCATGCCGTCGTACTTGGCGCGGTTGTCGGCGGTGGCACGCAGCGCCTTGCCGCGCTTGAGCAGGAAATTGCGGGCATAGCCGTCGCGAACCTTCACGACTTCGCCCATCTGGCCGAGCTTGCTCACGCGTTCCAGCAAGATGACTTCCATATTCTTTCTCCTTTTGAAGTGCTCTGGGTTTTCAGTTTCGGGGTTGAACTCAAGATGTCGGCAATGGCGGCGGTTGCCGGTTGCGCAGGAAGCGCTCGCGGACGCCGAACACGGCGTCCGCGAGCCCTAGGGCGGTCAGCAGGACCAGGCTCACGCTGAACATGAGGATCACGGCGTAGACGGCCGCGAGCCAGAATCCGCGATTGGCGAGATCGCGCGTGACGGTGTGCAGAACGGCGAGGCCGACCAGCGCAAAAGCCATCATCAGGACGGTCGTGACGACGACCGCGAGAGTGCCGGTCATGCCGCCCAAGAAGCTGAAGGCAAGCGCGACGCAGAGTGCCACGAGGGTCATCGGGGGCAAGCTCGTGCTGCTGAGATCCGGGCACGGCCGGTGCAATCGCCCCGACACAGCCGCGACCTTTGCGGCGAGCCAGAGGTTCAAGATCAGAGTCGCCATCTGCGATGCGGCGACCAGAACCGGAATCACTGCGACCATGACGCCGACGCGTGGATCACTCTCGGGAACCGTGGTCTCGGTGACCAGCGAAAGAATCTTGGCGAAGCCGCTGCGCATGGCCTCGCTGATGGCGGACTCGTCACTTCCCAGCGAAAACAGGGATATTGCGGTCAGCAGCGCCGCGAGCGCCGCAATCCAGAGCAGGATTCGTCCAAGCGGGTACCATTCGACGCGAGGGGGGGCGGCATCGTCGCCCGCGCCGCTGTCAACGTGCGGCCTTCCCAGCATGGCGAGATGTCCAAGCCACCAGGCCGGCAACGCGAACGCGAGACCATAACCGAGCGCGAGCGGTGGGCTGAGCGCGCCGGCGATCAGAATCGTCGCGACGAGACCGCCAATCGCGCCGCAGAACGGCCCCCAGGCGATCGCGGCGAGCATCAGGGGCAGTGGAGCAAGATAAACCAGGACGAGCGAGATCAGCGCGCCCGAAATGATCGAGGCGAACATCAGGGCCGACGCAGCGCCGGCGATCAGGGCGATCAGTCCAAATACCATCATCAGCTGTCCCGCTCCCTTCGAGCGGTTAGAGGCGCTTGGGCCCCAACCATCGGCGACCGGACGACCCGGAAGCCTTATGAGTACAGAAAGTCACGACCGGCGACGTGAAACCGCCGCCGGTCGAAATTCGTCTTAGCGAATGACGTAGGGCAAGAGGCCCAGGAACCGCGCGCGCTTGATGGCGCGGGCGAGCTCACGCTGCTTCTTCGCGGACACTGCGGTGATGCGGCTCGGCACGATCTTACCGCGCTCGGAGACATAACGCATCAAGAGCTTGGAGTCCTTGTAGTCGATCTTCGGCGCATTGGCTCCCGTGAATGGGCAGCTCTTGCGGCGACGGAAAAACGGGCGGCGTGCACCAGCTTCAGCCATTGTTCTTACTCCCCATCCGTCGTTTCAGCTTCGTCGCGCCCACGGCGCGGGCCGCGATCGCCGCGGAAGCCACCGTCACGATCACCACCACGGAAACCGCCTTCGCGGTCGCCACGGAAACCGCCTTCGCGCTCACCGCGGAAGCCGCCGCCACGGTCGTCGCGCTCGCGATCACGGTCGGCCTTTCGCATCATCGCGGACGGGCCTTCCTCGAGCTCTTCGACGCGGACGCTGAGATAGCGGATCACGTCTTCGCTGATGCGCTCCTGGCGCTCGATCTCGGCGATCGCCGCGGACGGCGCGTCGATGTTGAGCAGCACGAAGTGCGCCTTGCGGTTCTTGTTCATGCGGTAGGTGAGGGAGCGAACGCCCCAATTCTCGGTCTTGGTGACCTTGCCGCCGAGACCTTCGACGATGCCGGTCATCTGCGCAGTCAGCTCTTCGACCTGCTGCGCGCTCGCGTCCTGGCGCGCGAGAAAAACATGCTCATAGAGAGCCATTGTGGTCCTTTCCTCGTGTTGGCGCGTTGCCCGGCGTCAAGCCCTTAAGAGACCTTCGGAAAGGACTCTGGGATTAAGCTCAGAAGGCGGAAACACGGGACGACGGGCCGACTGGCCCTGCCACACCAAAATCACTGAGGATTTGCTGAGACCGTCCGTTCAGCTCCCGGCCGGGGTCTGCGGATGCGCGCGTTATAAGGATTTTGGCCGGCTTGGCAAGGTTTGAGGCCGAGTTTTTGGCCCAGGTCGTCCCGGTGGGCTGGCCCAGGCAGGTCCAGCCCCGCCTCATTCGCCTTGAAATGTTTGTTTGTATGTCATACAAATAGATCGGACGGAGGACCTCGATGGCGGAAAAGTCGGTCCATGAGCCGCTCGAGGCGGCTGGCGACCCGAAGCATGCGGCGCGGGCGACGCGTTCGGCCGGCCGCAAGATGCGCTCCCTGCTCTTGGACGCCGCGAGCCCGCTATTTCGCGCGCGGGGGCTGTCGGGCACCGCGATCACCGACATCGCAGCCGCCGCAGACGCATTCCCGAGCCAGATCACCTATTACTTCCGTACCAAGGAGGCGCTGTTCGTCGAATGCGCCTGCCGTGATCTCCTGTATCTGGCGCGCGCGACCGAGCAAGCGGCGCTGAAGGCTCATACGCCGCGGGAATACACTCACGCGCTGGCCGAGACGGTGACGGCGAGCGACTCGATCGCCTTCTTCGCGGAGGCGCTGACGCTGACGCGGCGGCGCCAGGATCTTGCGCCGCTGGTCGAGCGCACCATCGAGCGCCTGCACTCTGAAGGCGCGCGGGCCTATGCGGGCCAGGTGGCGCGCCACGGCTGGCGTTCGCTCCGCGCGCCCGACGACAGCTCGCGGCGGTTCTGGGCCGTCGCCATCGGAACCATTCTCGAAGGCTGCGCCATGGGCCGCTCGCCCGAGGCGCTCTGCGCCGAAATGCTGCGTGTGCTTGGCGAGCAGGCGAAATCTACAGGTGACACGACCCGCCTTCGTCTCGTCGACGAGCGCGATACATCCGACGGTCCGAACGAACAGGGGTAGGTCATGACCGCGCTTCGCATGCGTGCCCGCGATTTCCTGACCGATGAGCAACTCGCCGATGTCCGTCAGCGCGTGACCTGGAAGGGTATCGTGATGATCGCGCACGCCTGGGCGCTGATCTTTGGCGCGATCGCGCTGGTCGCGTGGTGGCCCAATCCGATCATTTACAGTCTCGCCGTCGCCATCATCGGCTCACGCCAACTTGGCCTGGCAATCCTCATGCATGACGGCGCTCATGGTTGCCTGTCTGCTGACGAGAAAACCAACCTCGCGCTGAGCCAGTGGCTCTGCGCCTATCCGATCTTTGCGGAGACGCGCAGCTATCGGCGCTATCATTTGCAGCATCATGCGCGCACGCAGCAGCAGGACGATCCTGATCTCGTGCTGTCGGCGCCATTTCCGATCACCAGGCTGAGCTACCGCCGCAAGTTCATCCGCGACATCACCGGGCAGACCGGCTACCAGCAGCGCAAGGCGCAATTGCTCAACGCGCTCGGGCCGAAGGACTGGCCCTGGCGTCAGCGCGCCGCGCATTTCTGGGACAAGCTTGGTCCGCAATGCCTCGTCAACGCCGCGATGTTCGCTGGCCTCGCGGTCGCGGGCGCGTGGTGGGCCTATCCGCTGCTATGGCTGATGCCGCTGCTCACCTGGATGATGGTCATCACCCGCATCCGCAACATCGCCGAGCACGCTGTCGTGCCTGACAGCGGCGATCCCTTGCGTAACACCCGCACGACGCATGCGAACGTCTTGGAGCGTCTGTTCATCGCGCCGTACTACGTCAATTATCATCTCGAACATCATCTGCTGTTCTACGTGCCCTGCTACAATCTTCCGAAGGTCCATCGCCTGCTCAGCGAGAGCCGCCATGCAGGCCGGATGGAGGTTCAGCCGGGCTACGCCGCGGTGCTGCGGCTCGCGACCGCGAAGCCCGATCGCGATGACGGTCCCGGCAAGCTGGTGAACAGCGCGCGTCGTGCGCAGGCGGGGGCGGCGGTCGATGCCAATCAGACCAACGGTGGCTTCTAGGGGCCGCATCCCCAGGTGATTGCCGGGCGAAGTGCCCAACTTAGCTTGACATTTTGGCCATGGCCGGGTCTACGGCCCCTTTCGGAGCATGGTCGGGAACCAAGGCTCGGGCCGGACGTCATCGGCTGCCGGGTTCTCATAGGGCTTGAGCGATCCAGGGGAGCGCCGAATGACGGCAGCATTTACATTTCCGGGGCAGGGTTCCCAGGCTGTTGGGATGGGCAAGTCCTTGGCCGACGCCTTTCCGGTGGCGCGCGCCGTGTTCGACGAGGTCGATGCGGCCCTTGGAGAAAAGCTGACGGAGATCATTTGGGAGGGTCCCGCGGAAACCCTGCAGCTCACCCAGAACGCACAACCGGCCTTGATGGCGGTATCTGTGGCTACTCTGCGCGTGCTGGAGGCCGAGGCTGGCTTTTCTGTGGGGCAGGACGCTGCCTTTGTGGCCGGCCACTCGCTTGGCGAATATTCGGCGCTGGCTGCTGCCGGCAGCCTGACGATCTCGGACACCGCGCGGCTGCTTCGCACCCGCGGTCTCGCAATGCAGAAGGCCGTGCCTGTTGGGGCCGGTGCCATGGCCGCGCTGCTCGGCCTCGATTACGAGGCGGCCATGGAGGTCGCCAAGGAGGCGGCGCAGGGCCAGATCTGCCAGGCTGCCAACGATAATGGTGGCGGGCAGGTGGTCGTCTCCGGCGACAAGGCCGCGGTCGATCGCGCCGTCGAGCTTGCCAAAACCAAGGGCGCCAAGCGCGCGATGCTGCTGCCGGTGTCCGCGCCGTTCCACTGCCAGCTTATGCAGCCCGCGGCCGACGCGATGGCGGACGCGCTGTCCAGGGTCACGATCAAGGCGCCTGCCGCGCCGCTGGTGTCGAACGTGCTGGCATCTGCCATCACCGATCCCGACGAGATCCGTCGCCGGCTGATCGAGCAGGTCACCGGCACGGTGCGCTGGCGCGAGTCGGTTGCCTATATGGCAGGGCAGGGCGTCACCCGCTTTTTCGAGATCGGCGCCGGCAAGGTGCTGACGGGTCTCGTCAAGCGCATCGCCGACGGCGCCGTCGGCGTTGCAGTCGGTGGTCCCAACGATATTGCCGCCGCCAAGGATGCATTGGCTGCTGCCAAGCAGGCTTGAGTTTGCGCACGATCTGTCCGGAAAACCGCTGCACAGTTTTCCGGATCGTGCTTTGGAGGAGTTGTTTCGATGTTCGATCTGACTGGCAAAAAGGCGCTCGTCACCGGCGCGACCGGCGGCATCGGCGGGGCGATTGCGCAGGCGCTGCACGCGCAGGGCGCCACCGTCGCGATCTCTGGAACGCGCAAGGAAGTGCTGGATGAGCTGGCCGGCAAGCTCGGCGAGCGTGCCTTCGTGCTGCCCTGCAACCTCTCCAAGGCCGACGAGGTCGAGGCGCTGGTGCCGGCTGCCGAAGCGGCTATGGGCCAGGTCGACATTCTCATCGCCAATGCCGGCATCACGCGTGACAATCTGTTCGTTCAGCTCCGCGACGAGGATTGGGACGAGGTTATCAACGTCAATCTGACCGCGACCTTCCGACTGGCGCGGGCCGCCACCAAGCTGATGATGCGCAAGCGCTTCGGCCGGATCGTCGCCATCACCTCTGTGGTCGGCGTGACAGGCAACCCCGGGCAAGGCAATTACACCGCCTCGAAGGCGGGCCTGATCGGCATGATCAAGACGCTCGGCGCCGAATACGCCAAGCGCGGCGTCACCGCCAACTGCATCGCGCCCGGCTTCATCAAAACGCCGATGACAGATGCACTCAATGACAAGCAGCGAGAGACGATTCTGACCAAGGTTCCGGCCAACCGCCTGGGGACGCCCGAGGACATTGCGGCTGCCGCCGTCTACCTGTGTTCGAACGAAGCAGCCTACGTCACCGGCCAAACCCTTCACGTCAACGGCGGCATGGCCATGATCTGACGCGCCGTTCCGCACTGCCCACATGGGCGGGGTGGAAGCGGCAACGGCCGTTTCCGGAGCGAATTGAGGCGTGTAGTCAAGGCAGTTGAAGTATGATAACCGGACGCTCAACGGATGGGCAAAGAACGCCATTGCAGGTTTTTGAAACCCTGTATATTGGCGATGCAGAGCCTTGGCCGTCGTTCGCCCGGTCCTGCATCGTCTAGGGTGGGACCACATCAAAGTTCGTAAGCGAAGGCAGTCAACGACCACGACGGCTCGTATCGTCCCGGGGGGTCGGGTCTACAGGGAACAACACGAGGTTATGCAATGAGTGACATTGGCGAGCGGGTTAAGAAGATCGTGGTCGAACACCTTGGTGTTGAACCCGAGAAGGTTGTCGACGCTGCGAGCTTCATCGACGACCTCGGCGCCGACAGTCTGGACACCGTCGAGCTGGTGATGGCGTTCGAAGAAGAATTCGGCTGCGAGATTCCGGACGATGCCGCGGAGACGATTCTCACCGTCGGCGACGCCACGAAGTTTCTCGAGAAGAACGCGAAGAGCTAAGGCTCTTCATTTCGCGGGGACAACATTGAAACCGGACGGGCCGCTTCCCAGCGGCCAGCCGGTTTCTTGTTATTGGCCGTGAATCTTTCGATGCGGAGTTTTCGGACATGAGGCGGGTTGTCGTCACGGGTCTCGGCATGGTGTCGCCACTCGGCTGCGGCGTCGAGCCGACCTGGAAGCGCATTCTCAACGGTGAGAGCGGTGCTCGTCCAATCGAGAGCTTCGATGTCTCCGATCTGCAGACCAAGATCGCCTGCACGGTGGTGCGCGGCGACGGCAGCAACGACACCTTCAATGCCGACAAGTGGATGGAGCCGAAAGACCAGCGCAAGGTCGACGACTTCATCATCTTCGGCATGGCCGCGGCCGGCCAGGCGCTCGACGATGCCAATTGGCATCCCGAGACCGAAGAGGACAAATGTGCGACCGGCACCATGATCGGCTCGGGCATCGGCGGCCTCAACGGCATCGCCGACACCGCGATCCTTTTGAAGGAGCGCGGACCACGCCGGGTGTCCCCGTTCTTCATACCCGGCCGCCTGATCAATCTCGCCTCCGGGTATGTTTCGATCGCGCACGGGTTGAAGGGACCGAACCATTCGGTGGTCACGGCCTGCTCGACCGGGGCGCACGCCGTCGGCGACGCCGCCCGACTGATCGCGCTCGGCGATGCCGACGTGATGGTTGCCGGCGGAGCGGAGTCGCCGATCAGCCGCATCGGCATCGCCGGCTTCAACGCGGCGCGGGCGCTGTCGACCGGGTTCAACGAGACGCCCGAGAAGGCCTCGCGTCCCTACGACAAGGACCGTGACGGGTTTGTCATGGGCGAGGGCGCCGGAGTCCTCGTTCTGGAGGAGCTCGATCACGCCCGGCGACGCGGCGCGAAGATCTATGCCGAGGTGATCGGCTACGGTCTGTCGGGCGATGCCTATCACATCACGTCGCCTGCGCCCGACGGCGATGGCGGCTTCCGCAGCATGTCCGCCGCGCTCAAGCGGGCCGGCCTGACGGCATCCGACCTCGACTACATCAACGCGCACGGCACCTCCACGCCGCTCGGCGACGAGATCGAGCTCGGCGCGGTGGAGCGGCTGCTTGGCAATGCCGCGTCAAAGGTCGCGATGTCCTCGACCAAATCGTCGACCGGCCATCTGCTCGGCGCTGCCGGTGCGATCGAGGCGATCTTCGCCATCCTCGCGATTCGCGATAACGTCGTCCCACCGACCATCAATTTGGACAACCCGTCGATCGAGACCGCGATCGATCTCGTGCCGCACAAGGCGAAGAAACGTGACGTGAACGTTGCGTTGTCGAATTCCTTCGGGTTCGGCGGTACCAACGCGTCGGTGATCGTCCGGCGACTAAGCCAATAGTTTGTGTTCGCGACGAATCCACCGTTTTGCCGTATTCGGCGATAGTCATGTCTGTGGGCGCGTGTAGTTGGCTCGGCAAGTGATTGCCCGGCCGCGATTGAACCGGCAGGATTCAGGTTGCTTCGATGAGTGAAAGGCCGCCCATTTCGCCCCGGAGTCCGCGGGCAGCGCTCGAGCCCGAGCAGGTCCCACCGCCGCCGAAGCGTTCGGAGCGGGCGCGCAATCCCTTTGTCGTGGTCGGCAACGCCATCATCACCTTGCTCTTGATCGGCATGATCGGCGCAGGCGCGGCCTATTATTACGGACGGCAGGTGCTCGAATCGCCCGGGCCGCTGAAGGACGACAAGATCGTCAACATTCCCCAGCGCGCGGGCAAGCGCGACATCGCCGAGACCCTGAACCGGGAAGGCGTGACCGACGTCAATCCATGGGTGTTCATCGGCGCCGTGGCTGCGCTGAAGGCGAGCTCGGACCTGAAGCCCGGTGAGTATTCGTTCCAGAAGAACGCGTCCCTGCGTGACGTCATCGCGACCATCGTCGAAGGCAAGGTTGTCCAGCACGCCGTCACGATTCCGGAGGGCCTGACCTCCGAGCAGATCGTGGCGCGGCTGTCCGACAACGACATCTTCACCGGCAGCGTGCACGAGGTGCCCCGTGAGGGCACGCTGCTGCCCGAGACCTACAAGTTCCCGCGCGGGACCCCGCGCGACCAGGTGATCCAGCGCATGCAGCAGGCGCACAAGCGCGTGCTCGCGGAGATTTGGGAGCGCCGCAGCCAGGATCTTCCTGTCAAGACGCCGGAGCAATTGGTGACGCTTGCCTCGATCGTCGAGAAGGAGACCGGCAAGCCGGACGAGCGCAGCCGCGTCGCCGCCGTGTTCGTCAATCGCCTGAAGCAGAAGATCAAGCTGCAGTCCGATCCGACCATCATCTACGGCCTTGTCGGCGGCAAGGGCACGCTGGGACGTCCGATCAAGCGCAGTGAGATCACGCAGCCCTCGCCCTACAATACCTATGTGATCGAGGGACTGCCGCCGGGTCCGATTGCCAACCCCGGCCGTGCCTCGTTGGAGGCCGCCGCCAACCCGGCCCGCACCCGCGACCTCTTCTTCGTCGCCGACGGTTCGGGCGGGCACGCCTTCACCGAGACCTACGACGCGCACCAGAAGAACGTCGCCAAGCTGCGCGCGATGGAGAAGCAGATCCAGAACGACATGGTCGAGCCGGCCGATGATGCGCCAGCGCCGGCCACCGCGGCGCCCGCCCCCACGGCGCCGGCAGCCGCAGATACGGCTCCGACCGCCACGACGCCGGCACCACGGCCGAAGAAGCCGGCACGGTCTGCGGCGCCCGCCCGCCAGGGCGCGGTGCAGCCGTCGCCGCCGGTGGTCCAGCGCTAGGCTGGCTGCAGACGTGCTACGGACTTTGCGGATTCCACTTTCCTGCAAAATAGTCTTAAGATTCCCGTGGCCTGATGGCCTCGCGAATCCCATGTTTCCGGAGAAACTGACCTGATGGCGCTGTCGTCCATGACCGGCTTTGCCCGAAGCCACGGCGCAAGCGGGCCGTATACGTTCGAATGGGAATTGAAGTCGGTCAACGCCAAGGGCTTTGACTTGCGGGTGCGGCTGCCGCAGGGCTTCGACGAGCTCGAGGCCCACGCCAAGAAGCGCGCCGGCGAGCTTTTGGCGCGCGGAACCGTCTACGCCAATCTCAACGTCAAGCGCGCCAACGCAGCCGCCAGCGTCCGCGTCAACGAGGACGTGCTCAACGCCGTGCTGAAGGCCGCCGCCGTGATCGCCGGCAAGGTCGACGCGGTTGCGCCGAGCATCGACGGCCTGCTCGCGATCAAGGGCGTCGTCGAGGTCGCCGAGCCCGAGGGCGATGAGGAGGAGGACAAGGCTGCGCGTGCCGCTGCAGCCGATGCGTTCGACAAGGCGCTCGACGAGCTCGTGGCGATGCGCAAGCGCGAGGGCATCTCGCTCGGACAGATCCTGACCCAGCGGGTCGACGAGGTCGAACAGCTGGCGAAGAAGGCGGAAGGTTCGCCCGGCCGCAAGCCGGAGGCGATCAAGGCCAGGCTCGCCGAGCAGATCGCCGCGTTGCTCGACACCTCCGATCGTTTCGATTCCGACCGCCTGATGCAGGAAGCGATCCTGATCGCGACCAGGGCCGACATCCGTGAGGAGCTCGACCGCATCGCCTCGCACATCGCGCAGGCGCGCGAGCTAATCGGCAAGGGCGGCCCGATCGGCCGCAAGCTCGACTTCCTGGCGCAGGAATTTCACCGGGAGGTCAACACCTGCTGCTCCAAGTCAAACGACATCGAACTGACCAATACCGGGCTCGCCATGAAGAACGTGGTCGAGCAATTCCGCGAGCAGGTCCAGAATCTGGAGTGATCGATGACGACGGGCGGCCACGGAACTGATGGTGTCGAGCGGCGCGGATTGATGTTCGTGCTGTCCTCGCCGTCCGGCGCGGGCAAGACGACGCTGTCGCGTTTGTTGATCGAGCGCATGCCGGACCTGAAAATGTCGGTCTCCGCGACCACCCGCGCGATGCGGCCAGGCGAGGTCAACGGCACGGATTATTCATTCGTCGACAAGGCCACCTTCGAGGCGATGGTGAAGGCCGGCGAACTGCTGGAATGGGCCACCGTGTTCGACAACAGCTACGGCACGCCGCGCCGCCCCGTCGAAGCGGCGCTATCGGCCGGGCAGGACGTGCTGTTCGACATCGACTGGCAGGGCACGCAGCAGCTGCGCGAGAAGGCGCGTGCGGATGTCGTCAGCGTGTTCATCCTGCCGCCGTCGGCCAGCGATCTCGAGAAACGACTGCATTCCCGCGCGCAGGATTCCGACGAGGTGATCCGCAAGCGCATGAGCCGCGCCGGCCACGAGATGAGTCACTGGGCCGAGTACGATTACATCGTCATCAACCACAACATCGATGACGCCTTTGCCGAGGTGCAGTCGATCCTGAAGGCCGAGCGCCTCAAGCGCGAGCGGCGGATTGGCCTTGTGAGCTTCGTGCGAGGGCTGCAGGGTCAGCTTCAAGGCTAGCAAGGTCAGCTTTTGGGGCAGGCCGCGTCAGCCGTGGCCCTTCCGTCGCCAGCCGCTCCAGCATCGCCGTGATGATATCGATGGCGACGCCATTTTCGTCGACCGCATGCTCTTGATGTGCGTCCGCGTCTGGCTCTGCCGGCTCGTCGTGGCGGATGTCGTCGGCGAGATGAGGCGCGGGGCGCTCGATCTCGAACTCGCCGTGGAAATAGTCGATCTCGGTTTCGTCAGGTTCTGTTGCGGCAACCTGCGTGGGACGCCCCTGCGCAGCGATCCGGCCGATCGCGTCGGAGAATGCTGCGATCTGGCGGCCTTCCGAACGGATGGAATCGAAGTCCACCGGAAGCGGCCGCGCGACATGCGGCGCCGGTTCGGTGTGCCAGGGCGCGCGGCTGTCATGGTCATCCTGCCGGTGATCCCACTTCACCCGGCGATCGGCTGTCCGGACGCGCCTGCGCCCGCCTGCGAAGCGATAAATCACGCTCGCGAGGATGCCAGCGAGCGCCAGCGCACCGCCGACGACGAGCAATAGCATCTGGAGCGAACCCGTAGGCTTGTCCGCCGGCGGCTCGGCCGCGGCGAGGGCCGCCGGGGCAGGGGATGCGGCCGGGTTCTCGCTCGGCTGTGCGGCGTTCGGCGCAGGTGCGGCAGCCGGCTGCGGCGAAGCGGCGGTCGCAGTGGCGTCAGGCCCGGGCGCGGTGATGGCGGGCTGCGCCGCATTGGCATCCAGGGTGCTGGGCGCCTGCCGAGCTGAAGCTGCGGCCGGCGCGGGCGTGACCGCTGCGGCTCTGGTCTGCTGCTGTGCCATGTACTCAGCATGCGCGTTCTGCACCGATTGCGCCGCGGGTGGAGCCGCATCCGGCGTATCGGCCGCCGCCTGCGCGATTTGCGCGGCTTTGGCGTCTTCGGCGCGCAGATACCAGCATTGCCGCTTGGTCGCGCGCTCGAGCCGATAGTGCCAGTGCTGTCCGTGTGGCGCGACGCCTTTGGGGGACGCCAGGCAGTCGCCCGCGGCATTCGCGGTGCTTGCGGCAGGGGGCGCGCTTGGCGCGTTCTGGGAGACAGCGGCCAATGGTACGCCCGCGACGATGCTGCCGATCAGCGCGGATATGAACTTTGCGGTGCGGTTGCCCATCCTGGTCTCCCGTTTACGCATGACGCAACTCGTTACGGGGGCTTTCTCAACAAAGAGTTAGGTGGCAATGAGCCCCAAATCCGGAGAGGATGTGGCTTGAATCGGGCTTGCGACGTGTTCGTTCCATCCGAATTGAGTCATTTCGGGGGCGTTTGGTGGGGGCGCGGTTCCGCAAGCTGGAATTGCGACGGGCCCGGCGCGGGATGCGGGCTCATTCATGCCGGATGATAATCGTGCGGGCCGACCGGTGCTTCGCCGCCGTCAAGCGGCGGGCGAAGGCATCACTTGGTGGCGCAGCAGTCGACCAAGAGGCGCCAGATGCGCTGGATCTCGGCTGACCTCTGCATCTCGAGCACGTGGTTCTCGCTGGAATGAAGAGATGCTGCTTCGGAGTGTTGTTCGCGCGGTGCGATCCAGCGTTCTGAGATCGGATCGTACCATTTGCTCGGCGTCACCACGTTCGTATCTCCTCTTCATCCCCCTGGTTTCTGCGCCTATCCCATGCGCCGGTTGCTGGTGTTCTGGGTGAGATTGCCGTGAGCCGCCTGCTCACGGATGTTCTGCTTCTCGTCGTCGCGATGGCCCTTGGTGGTGTCGACGGGAACGTCCGGCGCGCTGCCGGGGCCTTTGTGGCTCTGGTTCTCGTCGGGAACGGGCTGGACCGTTTTTGTCAGCGGCTTCGTCATGCGCTCGACTCCGTCGTTGCCTTTGACAAGAGGCCAACGCACGCCGGGCGCGGGACGTTCCCAAGCCTGGATGAAGTGATGGGGCCGGCATTAGTGCTGCAATACCTCTTCTCGGCTGACGAAGAACTCTCGCGGGTGCGGAGCCCGTTGCCTGCCGACTCGGCGCATTGCGGCGCCTCGCGGTACTTTCCGATCATTGCTCGATGCCGTCGAGGGCATCCAGTAGCGGCGTCCATGCGCGGAACCATGCCCGCAGGCCTCTGAATCCCGTGTTTCCGGCTGCAAAGGCTGCCGTGAGCCCACTGACGAATTAACGAGATTGTCGCGAGCCGCCCGCCTTCCTGAAGTCACGCTGCCACGCCGCGGTGTCCGAGGGCATGGGCTGGCGCTGCTAGCCGAGGCGCGCTTCGCGTCCGGCAGGCTCGCGGTTCAAGTACCGATAGGTGTCGATCGCCCTGTTGGCGAGCATCAGCGGACGGCGCTCGCCGGTCTTCAGCTGCGCTTCGATCGCGTCGAGAATGACGTTTGCCGAGGTGTCAGGCGGGCCCAGCTCGCCGCTCTTCTCGAGGAAGCTCCAGGCGATGAAGAATGCGCTCTCGACCGTGCAACGAATGGACATGCGCTGCCAACGCCGCGCGGCGGCAGGCGTTCCGTGAGCGGCGGCTAGATATGCATCTCGCCGCCGGCCTAAACTCAGTTCTTCAGCACGATACGGCCGACCACCTTGCCGGCGCGAAGTTCGTCGATCCACTTCTGCACGTCGCCCATCGGCTCTTCGCGCATCGGCGTCGGCTTGATCTTGCCGGCGCGGGCAAGCGCCATCAGTTCGTGAGCCTCCGCGAGCGTGCCGACCATGAAGCCTTCAACGGTAAGGCGTTTGTAGACCCATTGCACCATCGGCAGCGTGAACTGGCCGCCCATCAGGCCGGAGACCACGACCTTGCCGCCGCGCGCGGCGACCGCGACGGCAAACGCCATCGACTTCTCGTTGCCGGCGAAGTCGACGACCCCGTCGAAGCCGCCATCGGTCTCCTTCAGGATGCGCTTGATCACGTCGGACTCGGACGGATCGTAGGCATTGGCTGCGCCGTTCTTGAGCGCCGTCTCGCGCGCGGCCGGCGAGAGATCGGCCACCGTGATCGGCTGCTTGAACATGGCTTGCGCGAACGACAGGCCCATCATGCCGACGCCACCAAGACCGATCAGCAACAGGTTGCGCTGGCGCGGACGGTCGACCAGGCGCTTGAGTGCGCCATAGGCCGTGACGCCGGAGCACATCAGCGTCGCCGCCTGGTTGACGGGCAGGGGATCATAGTCGAGCAGATATTTCGCGTCGGGCACGAGCACGTGGGTGGCGAAGCCGCCATCGATGGAGACGCCCAGGAAGCGCTGCTTCGCGCAAAGGTTCTCGTCGCCGTTCTTGCAGTCGCGGCACTGCCCGCAGCCGATCCAGGGAAACACCGCCTTCTTCGAACCGACGAGACCCGCCGGCACGTGGGGGCCGACTTCGTCGACGATTCCGGCGATCTCGTGGCCCAGCGTGAACGGCAGCGTCATGCCACGGGTGGTATCGAGCTTCTTGCCGCCGCCGAGATCGGCATAGCCATCCTGGATGTGCAAGTCGGAATGACAGAGGCCACAGCGCTCGATGCGCACCAGCACCTCGGCGCCTTCCGGTTTTGGTGTGTCGACGATGGTCTCGCACAGCGGCGCATCGAACTTGACCAGCGATTGACGACGCATCATCGCCATTTTCTTTCCTCCGGAATATGGATTATTGCGCTTCGCCGCGTATATCCGCCAATTCACGCGCCATGGCAACAAAGCCCGAGATCGGAACAGTCTCGGCGCGCCGCGTCGCATCGACGCCGGCGGCCTGCGCAAGTCGCGCCGGGTCGACACCTAACGATTTCAGGCTCTGGCGCAGCATCTTGCGGCGCTGTCCGAAGGCTGCGGCCGCGACCTGTTCGAGCAGCTTGCGATCGCAGGGCAATGGCTCCGCGCGCGGCTTGAGGCGAACGACGGACGAGGTGACTTTCGGCGGCGGCACGAAAGCGGATGGCGAAATGTCGAACAGGATCCTTGTCTCTGCGCGCCAGTTGGCGAGTACACCGAGCCTCCCATAGGCGTCCGCGTCCTCGCGCGCGACGATGCGCTCTGCGACCTCGCGCTGAAACATCAGCACCATCATGTCGTACCAGGGCGGCCAAGGCTCGATGGTGAGCCAGTTGATCAGGAGCTGGGTCGCGATGTTGTAGGGCAGATTGGCGACGATCTTGGCGCGATCTCCGCCGAGCAGCGGCCGCGGATCGAAGGTCATGGCGTCGCCATGCACGATCTCGAGCCTGTCAGGATAGCGCGCGGAAATATCCTCGAGTGCCGGGATCGCGCGTTCGTCATGCTCGATCGCAATCACGCGTCTGGCGCCGAGCGCAAGCAGCGCGCGCGTCAGGCCGCCGGGACCGGGGCCGATCTCGATGATGGTGGAATCTTCGAGAGGCGCGGCTGCGCGCGCGATGCGCGCGGTGAGATTGAGGTCGAGCAGAAAATTCTGGCCCAACGATTTGCGGGCCGACAGCGCATGCTGGCGAATGACCTCGCGAAGCGGAGGGAGGTCGTCGATCGCGCTCATCAGCTGTTTGCGGCCGCCATGCGGCTTGCAAGCTTGAGTGCCGCAATCAGGCTCGCCGGATTGGCTTTGCCGGTACCGGCGATGTCGAAGGCGGTGCCGTGATCGGGCGAGGTGCGGATGAAGGGCAGGCCGAGCGTGACGTTGACGGCGTCGTCGAACGCCACGGTCTTGATCGGGATCAGCGCTTGGTCGTGATACATGCAGACCGCGCAGTCATAGCTGTTGCGCGCGGCCTCGTGAAACATGGTGTCCGCGGGCAGCGGGCCCCTCGCGTCTATGCCGTCATTGCGCAGCACTTCAAGCGCGGGCGCGATCACGGTCTGCTCCTCGCGGCCGAGCGAGCCGTCCTCGCCGGCATGCGGATTGAGGCCAGATATCGCGATGCGCGGCCGCGCAATGCCGAAGCGGAATGTGAGCTCGGTCGCGACGATGCGCACGGTCGAGACGATGAGGTCGCTCGTGAGCTGGGCGAGAGCGTCGCGTAGCGAGACGTGGATCGTCACCGGCACCACGGCAAGACGCGGCGACCACAGCATCATCACCGGCTGCGGCTCGCGGCCATCGGTGCTGGCGAGCTCGGCCAGAAATTCGGTGTGACCGGGATGCCGGAAACCGGCGCGGTACAGCACGCTCTTGGCGATCGGGTTGGTGACGACGGCGCTGGCGCGCCCCTCGCGTACGTCGCTGACCGCCCGGCGAATCGAGGCGAGCGCGGCCGGAGCGCTCGATGCGTCAGGCTTGCCTGGTACGGCGCTCGCACGCTCGCCGGTCGCAACCACGGGCAGCGCGTCGGCGAAGGCGGAGACGGCTTCTTCAGGACTCACCGCGGCGATCGCGATGTCGGCGCCGACGGTCAATCCCAGTGTCTTGGCGCGGTGCGCGATCAGCGCCTCGTCGCCGAGCAGGTAGAAAGCGGGAAGGCTGAGCTCGCGGCGCCTGAGCCAGGCTGCGATCGTGATGTCCGGGCCGATGCCGGCGGGCTCTCCGAGCGTCAGCGCGAGGGGCTTTGCGGGAGCGCCCATCAGCGGTTGCGATACTCGATCATCGCAGCTTTGCGGAGCTCGTCGAGATAGGCCTTCTGCGTCTTCTCGTACTTCTCCGTATACATCTTCTGTTGAATTTCGCGCTTCTTCGGCGTGTCGATCGTGGTCGGCTTGCGCGAGCACAGCGCCACCATCTCGATGCCTGACTTGGTCACCTCGGGCGCGGTCATATGGCCGATCGGGGTATCGTCGAGCACCTTGCGCAGCGCCTCGGGCAGATCCGCGGTCGTCTTGGTCACGGTCTCGCGGATGGTAGCGTTCGGCGTCGAGCGGAACAGCGAATTGGCTTCCTCACAGCTTCCGACGCGCGCCCGATATTGCTCGGCTTCCTTCATCCGCGTCTCCTGGAAAGCCGCAGACGAGCCGCGCGGCACGATCAGCACGACCGGCTGCATCTTGTATTCGGTGCCCTCGACCTGGAGCTTCTCGTCACCGCTTTCCCGCACCTTGTCGGCGACGTCCTTTTCGCCGACCATCAGCTTCTCCTTGAACCGGCCGCGCACGAGGCTGGTCCAGACCATCTCCGACTTCATGCGGTTCTTGAGGGTGTCGGGACGCACGCCCTTGACCTCGAGCGACTTGGAAAGCTGATCGGGCGTGATGCGCATGCGCTGCGCCATGCCCTCGAAGGACTGGTTGACGTCGGCGGCGGTGGGATCGACGCCGTATTTCTTGCCTTCCTTGATTTTGAGCTTGTCGTCGATCAGCGTGTTAATGACGTCTTGCCGGCTCGGTGTCTTCTGCGTCGTCAGCTGGTCGAGCTTGGAGCGCTGCTCGATGTCGAAATCGGTGATGGGATCACCGTTGACCATGACCACGATGTTCTGCGCCCGTGCCGGCGCGCCGGTTAAAACCAGTACGGAGGCCAGCACGAGAAGGGGAAGGCGGAAGACAGGCAATCGGATTGTCATGGTTGTCGCTCGCATATCAGCCCGGATGATCCTGCGATTGGGAACAGGCCGGCACATTCAGACCGATCACTGGAGGCCGCCGCCGGGACTGCTGGTGGTCGACGAGGTCGCGATCGTGCGCAGGCCGATCTGGAACATGAACGCGTGGTTCAGCACGGGGGGTGCCGAGCCCGCAGAATAGCTGTACGACGTTACATAGTTGACGCCGAGCACAAAGCAATCGTCGACGTAGCCCGCGCCGAGCACATATTGGTTGATCTTGTTGGCCTCGAGGTCCCAGCGCGCGGAGCCGGTCACCACCCAGTTGGTCGCGACCTTGATCGAGCCCGTCGTCAGGATGCCCTCGCGTCGGGTCAGGTAGCCGAGCTCGGGCTGCGGCGCGTAATTGCCGTACATCATGCTGACCGACCAACGATTGAAGTTGGCGCGGCCTTCCGCCTCGAAGCGCTGGATGTTCCAGGTCTGCTCGTCCATGCGGGAGCGGACACTGAATGTGTAGGTGCTGTTGGGAGAGTAAGCGGCGCTCGCGACATAGTCGGAGCGCGGCTTGTCGAGGCCGGAATCCAGGCCCGTGTTGATGGTGTCCTGGACCGCGTAGGAGTTCAAGCCGAACAGCTGGTAGGACTGGCCGAACAGCACCTTGACCGCGCCGCCTTTGTCGAACTGCGTGGTCGCCTGCACGCCGACATTGGCGCGGCCACCGCCCTCGACGCGGTCATAGCCGGAGAACTTGTCGACATTGAACAGGTTCGAGGTGTCGAACACCATGCTCTGCGCATCCTCGTTCGGAAGCTTGCCGGCATAGGTCTCGTTCGGGCGGATGATGACCTGCGCGATCGGCTCGATCGTGGTCGAGCCCCAGGGTTGGACATTAATGAAGGGATAGCGGTACTCGAGGCCGACGGTCGGCATCAGGCGGAACGCCTGGGTGTCGCCGACGGGGAGGTAGTTCGACACGCCCGGCTGGTTGGAAATGTCAGCGTTGATCGCGTCGGCGCGCAGGATCGCGAACGGTGTCCAGATCTCGCCGAACGGATCGGTGTAGGACTTGCGCCACTGCGCCTCCGCGGTCAGGCGGGTGTAGGTGCCGGGGACACCGCGCAGAAGACATCCATTCGGCATGCTGCGTGCAGCGGGGTCGGCCGATGCGATCGCGCAGAGGCCTGAGGTGTTGGCCGTCGTCGTGATCGGATCGAACGCCGCGTCGTTACGCGTCAAGTTGACGAAGTTCGTCTTGTAGCTGAACTCGCCGCCGAAGACCGGATAGTTCAGCACGTTCGAGTAGTCGATGACGGGATAGACGACGGGGACCTGCTGCTGGTTGCCCGAGTAGCTCAGCCAGTACATCGTGCGCGCGTCGAAGAAGCTGCGATTGCCGACGCCGGTCAGGTAGAGCTGCGACAGCGCATCGGTCGGCAGATACAGGAACGAGCCCAGCGGATCGCGGTACTGCGACAACCGATAGTCCGAGAAGAAGTAGTAGTCGGACATCAGGACGCCGTCCCAACCCCAGACCCATTTGTCGTTCAGCGCAAACTGACCCTTGGTGTCGACGGCGCCGCGGAACTGACGGTCGCCGGGTTGACCGGCGAGCGCGCCTGGGTCGAGCTGGTCGATGCCGTAGACGCGAACCTGGTAGGCGCCGTCCATCAGGCGCTGGCGGAACTCGGCCTGGAACAGCACGCCTTGCCGGGACGTGATGCGCGGGTTGAAGGTTGCGTCCATGTCGGGCGCGATCGCCCAATAGAACGGGACTTCGACGCCATAGCCGAACGGCGTGTTCGAGGTGAAGCCCGGCATCAGGAAGCCGGTCTTGCGCTTCACCGTCGGGTCGGGTGTCGAGAAATAGGGCATGTAGGCGAGCGGCACGCCGTAGAATTCCAGCTGCGCCGTCTCGAAATACAGCATCTTCTCCTGCTGGTCGTGGATGATGCGGGCACCCTTGACCTGCCAGAGCGGCGGCTTCTTCGGATCGTCCTTGCAGGGCGCGCAGGCCGTGTAGACGCCGTTCTCGAACACCGTGTAATTGCCGGAGGAGCGGTCGGCGCGGGTCGCGGCCATGCGGGTCTGGTCGGCGGTGTCCACGCGCAGCGAATCGACGAACCCGTCGCGGTAATCGTCAGAGAGATCCATGATCTCGGCATAGGTGATCTTGCCGTCGGCATCCGTCATGCGGATGTTGCCCTCGGCATGCAGCCGCTTGGTCTTCTGGTCGTAGATGACCCGGTCAGCCTCGACGCTGGTGCCGTTGTAGAACAGCTGAACGTTGCCGACCGCGGAGACACGCGAATTGTTATAGTCGTAGTCGACCTCAGTCGCCTGCACGAGCATTTGCCCGTCATTTGCGGCCTTCGGCGGCTTCGGACGTGGCGGCAGCGGATTGTAGGTGAAGCTCTGGGCGCTCGCAGGCGCCACGGCGGCAACATCCATCAGCGCGCCGAGCGATGTCACGGCGGCGACGGCCATCAGCAGCCCGCGAATGGACCAGCAGACCCCGTTCGCGCGCACTGCGGTGCGCCGCGTCAAACGAGACGCAGGTCCTCGATGGACGGCAGTCACTAACCGTCCTCCTGGTACAGCAAGGCCAAAAAGCCGGTGAGGCCGCCCACCACTACGGGCAACCACGCCGCAGCGATCGGATGCATCAACTCAGCCTTGCTCAAGTCTTCAGTCACTTTCGACAAAACGTAGAGCAGAAAGCCTGCGCCCACGCCACTCAAAACCATCTTCTGTACGCCACCCATCCGGAAGAAGCGCAACGACACGGAGGCCGCGAGCATCACCATGGCGGCGAGCAAGAACGGCTGTGCCAGTAGCTTGTGATACTGGAGTCGATATCCGGCTGTCGCGAACCCTGAGCTCTCGGATGAACTGATGTAGCTCGGTAGTTGCCAAAAGGACACAGTTTCGGGTGTGGAAAAGCTGTTGCGGACCTGCGCCTCGGTCAACGTCGTCGGAATCTCCAGGCTGGCCTGGTCGACCGGCGGGGACCCCAGCGAAAAACGGCGCACGCCCTTGAACAGCCAGTGACCGGTCTCCAGCGTCGCCTCGCGTGCCTCGATCCGTTCCTTGAAGTGCTGCTCTGTGTCAAACCGGAACAGCGTGAGCCCAGTCAGGCGGACGCCCTGTTGCTCGCTGCGCGCCGCATTGATGATGGTCTGGCCGTCACTGGTCACCTGGTTGAGCCAGAAGCCGGAGGCGTCCTGGATCCCGCCGCCGGGCGCCGAGCCGAACAGCTCGGCTTCCATGCGCTTGGAGATCTCACGCAGATTCGCCGAGGTCGGATTGTAGGCGACGGTGGCGAGCACGCCGATCACGAGCGCGCTGCCGAGCGCGGGCGCGATAATCTGCCAGGCTGAGATGCCGGCGGCGCGCGCGACCACGAGCTCGAGCCGGCGGGACAGGTCGAGATAGCAGATCATGGCGCCGATCAGCATGCAGAACGGCGTCAGCTTCTCGAGGAGCTGCGGCACCCGGAACAGCGAGGTCTCGGCCACCATGATCGCGGAGGCAGAGGCGAGCCCCGAGGTCTTGCGCACCATCTCGATGTAGTCGACCAGCACCAGCAGCAGGAAAATGCTCGCGAACACGCCGAGCGCTGCAACCACGAAGCGGCCGGCGAAATAGCGCCCGAGTGTATTGGTGAGCATGCTCATGCGGTGGCCGGCCGTCCGAACAGCCGCGCGATGCGCGCGTTCGACCTGTTGATGGCTTCCATGAGCCCGGGGGGCGGCTCGACCACGATGCCGCCGATGATCATCCACATGCCGGTGCCGATCGCGCCGAAAACCATCGCATATTGGGCCGCCACCGGAACCGGCGATTTCACGGCCATCACCGAGCAGGCGAAGCCGGCCATGCGCAGGCCGAACACGGCCAGGATCGAGGAGCCGATCGAGAAGTTGCGGCTCTGACGCGTGGTGCGCGGCGCGCCGAGAAAGGCGAAGGTCAGCGCCGCAAACGCGAACGGGTAGATCGGGGCCAGCAGGCTGTCATGCAGGGCCGAACGGAACTGCCCGGGTATCTGCTGGTAGACCGGATCGTCTTCGGACGGCGAGAACAGCTCCCAGAGATATCGCTCGCGAATGCCGAGGGCGACGTCATGGCCCTGGTTGCCGAACTTCGACATGTCGAATCCGTAGCGGCCGAAGGCCACCAGCGCGGGGTCGCGCTTGCCGAGTTCGAAACGCTGGAGATTGCCGTCCTTCAGCACCAGGAACGACCCGGTTTCGTTCTTCACGACCTCGCCGTGCTCGGCGACGATCGAGACGCGCTCATTCGGATCGCGGCGATCGTCGATGAAGATGCCGGCGAGGATGCCGCCGGGCAGCCGCTCACGAATCCGGATCGTGAGGTTCTTGTCGAGCTGGGCGAAGCGTCCCGGCTGCAGGACGTTGGTGAGCACATCGGCGGTGATCTCCGCGTCCCATTGCTTGATCCGCCGCATCCCGTCGGGAGCGAGGTAGGCCGCGATGAAGGCGACCAGCAGCGCCACGACGCAGGTGGCACAGAAGAAGGGATAGAACAGCCGGAACGGCGACAGGCCGGCGGCATTCATCACGATGATTTCGGAGTCGGTCCCGAGCTTGTTCAGCGTGTGCGAGATCGCGATCATCAGCGCGATCGGCGAGATGATCAGCACGAGCGCCGGAATCACCAGACTGGTGATGCCAAGGAAGGTCAAGATGGTCTGACCCTGGCTCGTCATCAGGTCGATGCCGCGCAATGCCTGCGTAATCCAGATCACGCCGGTGAGGCTGACCAAGACGAGCGCAAACGACGCCAGCGTCGTGCGGAAAATATACCTGTCGATCGACCCCATGCGCTACCGCACGATTCCCACCAAAGCCCCAACGTGCACCGGAATTCCGGCTGTCCGACCAATCCCTGACAGGGATCCCCAAGGTCGGCCAACCGCCTCTTCCGGCCGCTCACTCTCTCACTACCATCCCTTTGATCCGTCAACAAAATGGCTGACCCGTGGCACCGTCAATATATGGTTAATATTTCCCTCGATGTGGATTCCGGGCCACGCGCGGTGCTTGGCATCGACCCGGCTTCTCGCCCATAGTGGGAAAACCACCAGTGAATCGCCGTTCAGGTTCCGCCTTTGGCCAGCCCGTGATCGGCAAAAGCTGCATGATTCTGAGGAGTTACCCATGTCCGATGCCGTCAAGGTCGGCTTTGTCCCGTTGGCTTCCGCCGCCCGTGGCATCCTGGTCGTGTTCTGCGACGATGCTCTGAAGGTCGGGCCGGCGACGGCCAAGGCGCTTGGCGGCGCGAACGAACTCATGAAGAGGGCGGCGTCGGCCGCATCTTTCAAAGGCAAAAGCGGCGTCGCGCTGGACATTCTCGCCCCCGAAGGCCTGAAGGCCGAGCGCCTGATCGTGATCGGGACCGGGAATCCTTCAGCCCTCAAGAACAACGATTTCCTCAAATTCGGCGGCATGGCGGCCAGCAAGCTGAAGGCGGGCTCCGCGACCATGACCATCATCGCCGAGCTTCCCGACGGCGCCATGACTGGCGAGCAGGCGGTCGCGATTGCCTCGGGCCTTCGCTTGCGCGCCTACAAGTTCGACCGCTACAAGACCAGGAAGAAGGACGGCGAGGAGAGCGCTTTGCGCGCCGAAGTCTCGCTCGCGGTGGGCGATGCGGCTGCGGCCAAGAAGGCCTTTGCGTCAGCCGGTGCGGTCGTCGACGGCGTCATCATCGCGCGCGATCTCGTCAACGAGCCGCCGAACGTGCTCTTCCCCGAGGAATTCGCGCGCCGCGCCAGTCTGCTGCGAAAGCTCGGCGTTAGAATCGAGGTGCTCGACGTCAAGGCGATGCAGAAGCTCGGCATGGGCGCGCTGCTCGGCGTCGGCCAGGGCTCTGCGCGGCCGAGCCGCACCGTGATCATGCGCTGGGACGGCGGCAAGAAAGGCGAGGCGCCTGTCGCCTTCGTCGGCAAGGGCGTCTGCTTCGACACGGGCGGCATCTCGATCAAGCCGGCCGGCAGCATGGAGGACATGAAGGGCGACATGGGCGGTGCGGCCTGTGTCGTCGGCCTGTTGCACGCACTCGCGGCGCGCAAGGCCAAGGTCAATGTGGTAGGCGCCATCGGCCTCGTCGAGAACATGCCCGATGGCAACGCGCAGCGGCCCGGCGACATCGTCACCTCGATGTCAGGCCAGACCATCGAGATCATCAACACTGACGCGGAAGGCCGCCTCGTGCTCGCCGACGTGCTCTGGTACGTGGCCAAGAAGACCAAGCCGAAATTCATCGTGGATCTGGCGACGCTGACCGGTGCGATCGTGGTCGCGCTCGGCACCGATCACGCCGGCATGTTCTCCAACAATGACGAGCTTGCCGAGCGGCTGCACGCGGCCGGGATCGAGAGCGGGGAGAAGGTCTGGCGTCTGCCGCTGGGCCCCGAATACGACAAGCTGATCGATTCCCAGTTCGCGGACATGAAGAACACCGGTGGCCGCCACGGCGGCTCGATCACTGCGGCGCAATTCCTGCAGCGTTTCGTCGACGGCACGCCCTGGGCGCATCTCGACATCGCCGGCACCGCGATGGGCGCTCCCAAGACCGACATCAACCAGAGCTGGGGGTCCGGCTACGGCGTCCGGCTGCTCGATCGTCTGGTGGCGGATCACTACGAGCGCAAATGACGCGAGATGACCGAAGTTTTATTCTACCATCTGCAAAACATGACGGTTGAGAACGTGTTGCCGCCGCTTCTCGAGAAATCGCTCGAGCGCGGCTGGCGCGTCGTGGTGCAGTCGACGTCACCGGAGCGCGCCGATGCGCTCGACGCTCATCTGTGGACCTATCGCGACGATTCCTTTTTGCCGCACGCGACATGGCGCGTGAACGATGTGGCCGACCAGCCGATCGTGCTGGCGGTCGAGGCGGACAATCCGAACGGCGCCAATGTTCGTTTCCTGGTCGACAACGCCGCGTTGCCCGAGGACACGGACCGCTACGAGCGCATGGTGCTGCTGTTCAACGGCGATGATTCGGACGCGCTTGCGGCCGCCCGCAGCACCTGGACGGATTGCAAGACGCGGGGATTTGAGGTCACCTATTGGCAGGCCGACGAACGGGGCCGGTGGCAGCGGCGGAATTAGCGGCCGCTCGCAATTAATGATAATTTGGACTTTCTCGGGCAGATTGGGTTCGGCCACCTTCGTGCCGCAAAGTGATGTTGGTACAATTGCTTAGGGCTGCTCCTTCATGCGGGGACTTTAGTTTATCGTGCGACATCAAAAGCTTCCAAAGTCGCTCATCGTTGCGTTGACCGCTGTCGCGCCGCTGATCGCGGGCTGCTCGGGCGGAACCGATTTTCTGGCGTCTGCCAAAGACGCGGAGTGGTTCAACAAGCCGAGCCGCCTGTTCATCAAGAACATCTCGATCGAGTCGCCGCCGCTGACACCCGACAAGCCGGTGGGGCCTGAGGATCTCGTCAGCGCCGACGGTGCATGCCCGGGCATGGCACCGCCCGGTCCCGCCGATGCCAATGCGTCGACGGCGCCGGCGCCCGCGGGCGGCACGGTCGCGCTCGGCCACACCGAATGCGACGTGGTGCGCGGCATCGGCGCGCCCTCGAACGTCAACCTCTCCAGCGACGCCGCCGGCCGGCGCGTCGCGGTGGTCACCTGGACCACGGGTCCGCGCGCGGGCATCTACACCTTCACCTCGGGGCGCCTCTCCGCGATCGAGGGCACGCCGGAGCCGCCGGTCGTTGCGAAGCCGGTGAAGCCGAAGGCGAAGAAGAAAGCGGCGACGTAAGCGCTGTGCCCTGGTCTCGCAGGCGACATGACGGCGCTTTTGCGTGAATCTGATTTTCCTGCCCACCACGCGATCGGATGCGGATGTCCTGGTCGCCATTCGCATCGGGGCAATGCGCGAGAGCCTGGAGCGCGCTGGACGTTTTGATCCTCACCGCGCGCGGGATCGTTTCTTGACGTCCTTTGATCCGGCGTTCTGTCGCTTCATCGAAGCCTGTGATGTCAGGGTGGGCTTTGTCTCGCTTCGCCCGCAGCAGGATCCCTGGCTCCTGGAGCATTTGTACATCGTGCCCGAGCATCAGGGAAAGGGCATCGGGGCAGCCGTGCTGCGGCAGATATTTGCCGATGCCGACGCGCACCGTGTCTCCATCCGCGTGGGTGCGTTGCGCGGCAGCGAATCGAACCGGTTCTATCAGCGACACGGCTTCCGGCAGGCGGACGAAGCCGAGTGGGACATCTATTATTTGCGCCCACCGGGCGCCCGGCCGGGTTAGCTTTCCAAAACTTCATCCGGTTGCGTGCTGGCCTTGATCCCGCGTCAGGTGGCTTTGCGTCCCTTGCAGGTCTGGTCACGTCGATCCGCGGCGCCTTTCCACGAGATCGGGAACGAAGAACTGCACGAGCGCCGTCACTGCGATACCGAAGGGGTTGGCGTCGTAGGGAAGGGCCATCGCCTCACGGATCGAAAGCTCAACCTGCTTTGCCGATATTTTCTGGCGCGGCCGGCGCAATCTGCACATCATGGCATTTTTGAAATGACTAACGCATGCCATACGCTTTCCCCTCTTGATCTCAGGAAGATATGCAACTATAAGTTGTAAAGCAAAAGTGGTCAAGTCAGTGCTCGATGATCGCTAGGTGGCGAGCGTGATGAGACGGTCGGATTAATCTATCGCCGATGAGTTCGGCTTGGCTCTTGCTGGCGGCGTCACTCCGCCGAGACCGAGGACAGCCTCTAACCCGCCGCCTCGTCGGCCTGCGCGCTCGCCTCGAGCCATTGCTCCTCCGCACGTGCCAGCGCGTCGGCGGCATTGGCGCGCGCCTTTGACAGTTGCGCGGCCTGTTTGGGATCGCGCGTAAAGATGTCGGGCAGGGCGAGCGCGGCGTCGATCTTGGCGATGATATCGCTGACGCGTGCGATCTCGGTCTCCGCTTCCGCGATGCGCTTCCTCAGCGAGCCGCGATTGTCCGGCTTCGCACGCTGCGGCTTCTCGCTCGCCGCGCTGCGCTCCCGGGACGCAGGTTCGGCGTTGCGCGAGGACAGCACCAGGCGGCGATAGTCGTCGAGGTCGCCGTCGAAATTGGTCACGGTGCGGTCGGCGACGATCCAGAGCTGATCGGCGCAGGCCTCGATCAGATAACGGTCGTGCGAAACCATGATGACCGCGCCGGGAAACTCGTTGATCGCTTCGGCCAGCGCGGCGCGGCTGTCGATGTCGAGATGATTGGTCGGCTCGTCCAGGATGATCATGTTGGGGCCGAAGAAGGTCGCCAGTCCCAACAGCAGCCGCGCCTTTTCGCCGCCCGAGAGTTTGCCGGCCTTGGTATCGGCCGCCTTGCCGGAGAAGCCGATCGCGCCGGCGCGGGCGCGCACCTTGGCCTCGGGCGCATCGCCCATCAGCTTGCGGATATGGTCGTAGGCGGAGGCGTCCTCGTTCAGCTCGTCGAGCTGATGCTGGGCGAAATAGGCGATCGACAGCTTGTCCGCGCGCGTCACCTTGCCGGAGAAGGGCGCAAGACGCGCGGCGAGCAGCTTGACGAGTGTCGATTTGCCGTTGCCGTTGGCACCCAACAACGCGATGCGATCGTCGTTGTCGATGCGCAAGGTGATGCGGTTCAGGACCGGCGAGGCCGGATCGTAGCCGACGGATGCGTTGTCGACGGCGATGATCGGCGGCGACAACAATTTTTCAGGCGCGGGAAAGGTGATCTCGCGCACATCCTCGGTCACCAGTGCCCTGATCGGCTTCAGCCGTTCCAGCATTTTGACCCGCGATTGGGCCTGGCGCGCTTTCGAGGCCTTGGCCTTGAAGCGGTCGACGAAGGCCTGCAGATGCGCGCGCTCGGCTTCCTGACGCTTGATCTGCTTGGCATCGAGCAGCTCGCGCGCGGCGCGCTGTTCCTCGAAGGAGGAGTAGGTGCCCTTGTAGAGCGTGAGCCTGCCACGCTCCAGATGCAGGATCTGGTCGACGGAGCTTTCCAGCAGGTCGCGATCGTGGCTGATCACGATCACGGTGCGCGGGTAATGCGCGAGGTGATCCTCGAGCCACAGCGTGCCTTCGAGGTCGAGATAGTTGGTGGGTTCGTCGAGCAGCAGGAGGTCGGGGGCTGCGAACAGGGTCGCCGCCAGCGCGACGCGCATGCGCCAGCCGCCGGAGAATTCGGCGCAGGGGCGCAACTGATCGGCTGCGGAAAAGCCGAGGCCGGAGAGAATGGCGGCGGCGCGGCTTGGGGCGGAATGCGCATCGATGTCGACAAGCCGGGTCTGGATCTCCGCAATCCGGTGCGGGTCGGTCGCGCTTTCGGCTTCATGAAGCAGCGCGGCCCGTTCGAGGTCGGCCTTGAGCACGACCGAAATCAGGCTTTCGGGGCCGTTCGGTGCCTCCTGCGCCAGGCTGCCGACGCGCCAACGTGGCGGCAAGGTCACCGAGCCGTGTTCGGCCGCAAGCTCACCGCGGATCACCTTGAACAGCGTCGACTTGCCGGTGCCGTTGCGCCCGACCATCCCGACGCGCGAGCCCGGCGTGATCTGTACGGAGCTATTGTCGATCAGAAGGCGTCCGGCAAGGCGGATGGAGAGGTCGGTGATGGAGAGCATGCCGCCTTGTCACCGCAGGCGGGACCAAACGCAACCCGTTTTTCCGCGACGCTCCTCAGTGGGAGTCGCGGTCGCGTTGCTTCAGCTCTTTGAGAAGCTGCTCGAGATGGGTCGGGAGTCGGGGTTCGGGACGAAGGCTCTGCTGGAGCCGCTCGCCCACGGCATCGCAAATCGAGCGGCTGGTGCGCCGGTCGATCTGTTCGCTGTCATTGGCAAAAAGGCCAGCCATCGCAAGGTTCCGTGAGTTGAAAGTAACGACACGTTACCAAGTCATTGGCCTCAAAATGGTTTCGCCTGTTGCCGGGACATCAGGCATTCTAGTAAAAATTGCATGAATTCGTCGTGTCTGCTCAAATACAAGGCCCCGACGGGGGAACGCCGGGGCCTCTCTTGGAAGGTACCGCAGGGGGAACGGTACCTCTGAAATGTATTTGGGCAGGTGCTGTCGGGCTCAGTAGCAGCGGTTGATCAGCCGCCACCGGGGTCCCCAGGGGGTCGGGACAAGCCGGCGCACGTAGCAGCCGCCATAACCGTAAGCGACGGGAGCAACGTAAAAGCGCGGACCGCCCCAGCCCCAGCCGTGATGCCAGCCGCCGCCGTGCCAGCCCCAGCCGCCGCCATGCCAGTGAGCGGAGGCGGAGGTAGGCGCCAGCGCGGCACCCAGAGCGACCGCGGCGACTGCAGCGAGCGAAAGTTTCCTCAACATGGTGATCTCCTCAGAACTGCCGGCGCGGGGCTATCGCGTCGATGGAAAGGCCGCCGAAACTGTTTGCCTCGGGGGGAAGGCTTCGGTTTCGATGGACCCGACGTTATGCCAGGGAGGCTGAACCAAACCCTGACAGAGCCTTCAGATTGGGTTCATCTGGGTGAAATCGCTGTAATCCGTGTTGGAGCCCGCGTCCTGACCCTGCCGCGGAGCCGCCGCCAGTCCATCCCGGCACTCGCTTGCCGGATTGCGAAGGCGCCGATATAAGCCCGGCAACTCCGAACCACCTTTTTCTCTTGAAGGACAAGACCATGGCCATCGAACGTACTTTCTCGATCATCAAGCCCGACGCCACCGCGCGTAACCTCACCGGCGCCGTGAATGCCGTGATCGAGAAGGCGGGCCTGCGCATCGTCGCGCAGAAGCGTATCCGCATGACCAAGGAACAGGCCGAGACGTTCTACGCCGTCCACAAGGCCCGTCCGTTCTTCGGCGAACTGGTCGAGTTCATGACCTCGGGCCCGGTCGTGGTCCAGGTCCTGGAAGGCGAGAACGCGATCGCCAGGTACCGCGATGCGATGGGCGCGACCGATCCGTCGAAGGCTGCCGAGGGCACCATCCGCAAGCTCTACGCCAAGTCGATCGGCGAGAATTCGGCCCACGGCTCGGACGCTCCGGAAACCGCCGCGATCGAGATCGCGCAGTTCTTCTCGGGCAACGAGATCGTCGGCTGACCGGCGCGCCTAGCCGGGGGCGGCTAGGCTGAACAAACCGGACGGGGGGCGAGGTGAGCGTACTTCAGGTCTTCGACCCCGACACTGTTGGGGCGTTCATCGGCCAGTTCCAGGCGGACCTGCAACGGCCCTCGTTCTGGTTCGCCGTCGGCAAGATCATCTGGATCAACGTGTTGTTGTCCGGTGACAACGCGCTTGTCATCGCGATGGCGTGCCGCGGCTTGCATGGCCGTCACCGGCTGTGGGGCATGGTGATTGGAGCCGGTATAGCGGTCGTCTTGCTGATCGCCTTTACCGGCATCGTTGCGACCCTGATGTCGCTGCCTTACCTCAAGCTGGTCGGCGGCGTCGCCTTGCTCCTGATTGCCGCAAAGCTTCTGGTGCCGGAAGACGAAAATGACGATGTCCAGGCCGGCACGACGCTGTGGCACGCGATCCGCATCGTCGTGATCGCCGACATCATCATGAGCCTCGACAATGTGATTGCCGTCGCAGCGGCCGCGAACGGCCAATTGTCGTTGCTCATCCTCGGCCTTGCCATTTCGATTCCCATGATCATCGCCGGAGCTGCGCTGATCATGATGATTCTCGATCGTTATCCGGTTCTGATCTGGCTCGGTGCCATGCTGCTTGGCTGGATCGCCGGCGACGTCATGGCGAGCGACCCCATCGACCAGGCGCCGCTGCATAGCCTGCTCGACGGCCACATCAGCATCGAGGGCACGATCGCAGTTCTCGGCGCCTCACGGTTCAACCTGGATGGCGATCTGCTCGACATCGCCGCCTCCGTACTCGGCGCCCTTGCCGTGCTGATCGTGGGAACTGCCTGGCGGCGGCGCAAGCTCGCGGGAATGCACGCGCAGAGCCCATCGCCTCGAACTGCCGAATAGCCGGCGCGGACTGGAAGCGCCGGATCATCCGTCGCTGGTTTCGCCGATTTCGCGACAAAACGTCACTCCAACGACCGCGTTGATTTGCGCTAACCGAGGCGCCGCGCAGCCCGCGCGAACGCCGGAGTGATCTCGTTGACGAATTCGTTCGATCCTGCAATCAGCGGTACCCTGCTTGCCGAGTTCGGAACCGAGATGAGGCACCCGCAATTCTGGGTGAATCTCTCGAAAATCATCTGGATCAACATCCTGTTGTCCGGCGACAACGCGCTCGTGATCGCGCTCGCATGTCGCGGTTTGAAGCCGCGGCAGCGATTGTGGGGCATGATCTTCGGCGCAGGCGCGGCGGTGCTGCTGCGCATCGTGTTCACCGGCATCGTCGCGAGCCTGATGGAGCTGCCATACCTCAAGCTGGTCGGTGGCCTTGCACTCGTCGTGATCGCGGCCAAGCTGCTCGTGCCGGAAAACGAGGACGAGGACGTCGCGTCTGCTGCGCACCTCTGGCAAGCCGTCCAGATCGTCGTGGTCGCCGACATCATCATGAGTCTCGATAACGTCATCGCCGTTGCCGCAGCCGCCAATGGCAGCGTTCCGTTGTTGATCCTTGGCCTCGCGATCAGCGTACCTTTGATCGTCGCCGGCGCGGCGCTGATCATGGCGCTGCTTGCGAAACTGCCGATCCTGGTCTGGGCCGGTGCAGCGCTGCTCGGCTGGATCGCGGGCGAGGTGATCGCGACCGATCCCGGCATCGAGCCGAAGCTGCATTCGGTGTTTGACGGGCGGCTCGGCGCCTTGCTGGGCAGGGCGCTCGGCAACCTGTGGATTCCGCCGCAATTCGCCCATGGTGGCGATGGCGCCGAGTACGTTGTTGCGGCACTCGGTGTCGGCCTCGTGCTGCTGGTCGGTTCGATCTGGCGCCGTCGCAGCCTGAGCGCGGCCGCGGTCGAGCACGCAAAAGCCGCTGAATAAGGCTTAAGGTTTGAGCATGATCTCCGCGCAAACGCGTTCCGCGTTTCTCGGTAGGGAAGACCGCTTCACACTTTTCCGGATCATGCCCTAGCGCCGCACGATGGAGCCCGATCGCCCGATCAAGCGCGCGAGCTGCTTGAAGCGGCTGCCGACGCGGTCGGCGACGAGGTCGCCGAGCCTGTGCTCGAACACCAACATCAGATTGCGTCCCCGGCTCCTGAAATGCGTGGCGGGCAGTACGCCCGGACGCGCCGCCGAGATCAGATGGGCCACACGGAATGCCGCACCTAATATGCGGGCGCGTTCGAGCAGGGCCGGCGTCAGCAGCTCCTGCATGGTCAGCGGCGGCTGGTTCTCTTCGCTGAGTCCGGCGTAACGGTAGAACACCGACAGTCCGACGAAGGCGCGCTCGCGGTGGTCGATCGCGCCGAAATTGGCGTTGACCACGAGGCTGAGCGTCTGCTCGCCGCGATGGTCGGGGTGGACGCGCCAGCCGATATCGGACAGCAGGCAGGCGGTGTGGCGAAGGCGGCGATCCTCCTCGGTCTCGCGCAGCTTCACGACGCGCGCGAGGCGATCGGTCCAGGCCATCAGCTCACGGGCGTGCTTCGCCGAGCGCGACAGCAGCTGGTTCAGCTCCTCGGCCGCGCAGATCAAGCCGTCCTTGTTGCGCTCGGTCTCCGGCAGCTTCTCGTGCAGCAGGCCCTCGCGGACGCCGAAGGTCGAGAACACAATGGTCTTCGGCTGCGCCACGCGGATAATGTGCTCGAGCACGAGCGCTGCGTAGGTGAGGAGAGGGCGCCGCGCATCCGCAACGACCTCGATGTCGGCGAGCATGTCGACGGCGGCGAGGCGTCGCAGCCGACGGGCAAAATCGAGCGCTTCGGGCGCGGGGATCGAATAGCCGTGCATCACCTGGAGCGGATAGCCACTCTGGATGATGTGAATGCGTGCAAGCGCGCGCCAGGTGCCGCCGACGGCGTAGAAAGTGCGGCCGCGGCCGGCGGTGAGCAGAGGTACCTCGTCGATCGCCTCGCGCACGATGCGGTCGGCGCGCTTGAGCGATTTATGCGCGAGGTCCTGGAGTGCGAGGCCACCGAGCGGCAGCGTCACGCCACTGCGCACGCCATTGCCGCGCACGTCGATCAGTTCGAGTGAACCACCGCCGAGATCGCCGACGATGCCGTCGGGGCGATGAATGCCCGACACCACGCCGAGCGCCGACAGCTTTGCTTCGCGCGGTCCCGACAGGATCTCGATCTTCACGGCGCAGATGCGCTCGGCTTTCGCGATGAAGTCGGGGCCGTTGGAGGCGTCGCGGCAGGCCGCGGTCGCAATCGCGAACACGCGGCCGACCTGCATCACGCGGCACAGGGCGCGGAAGCGCTTGAGCGAAGTCAGCGCCTTGTCGACGGCGTCGGGCGCAAGCAGGCCCGTGCTCTGCACCTCGCGCCCGAGGCCGCACAGCGTCTTCTCGTTGAAGATCGGAATCAGGCTCCGCGCCAGCGCCTCGTAGACGACGAGACGAACCGAATTGGAGCCGATGTCGATGACCGCGACGCTGGCGCCACGCTTGCGCGGCCGTTTCAAGGTAAAGTTCTCCGGTCAGGACGGATGGCGTTCGTTGCGGCGCGTGAGACGACGCGGCGAAGATTCCTTGAGCGACTTTCCACGGCCAGACAGACTCGGATTTGTCATGAAGTAGTTGTGCACGTTGAAAGGCTCCTCGCCCTTCGCGGCCTTCATACGCGTTGAGGACCCGTCCGGCAACAATTGCCAGCTCTGCTCATTGTCCTTCAGGTTCGCGACCATGATCTGTTCGAGAACCTGCTGGTGCACCGTGGGATTTTGCAGCGGACACAGCACCTCGACGCGGCGATCGAGGTTGCGCGGCATCATGTCGGCCGACGAGATATACACAGCCGCTTTCGCACTCGGCAGGCCCTGGCCCATGCCGAAGCAGTAGATTCGGCCGTGTTCCAGGAAGCGTCCGATGATCGATTTGACGCGGATGTTTTCCGACAGGCCGGGGATACCGGGTCTGAGGCAGCAGATGCCGCGCACCACAAGCTCGACCTGGACGCCGGCCTGGGAGGCCTCGTAGAGCGCGTCGATGATGTCGGGGTCGACAAGCGCATTCATCTTCATCCAGACCGCGCCGGGCTTGCCGTGACGCGCGTGCTCGGTCTCGCCCTGGATGTGCTCGATGATGCGCTTGCGCAAGGTCAGCGGCGACACCGCCATCTTTTCCAGATCGCTCGGCGCGGCGTAGCCCGTGATGAAGTTAAACACGCGCGCGGCGTCGCGGCCGATGGTCGGCTCCGAGGTGAAGTAGGAGAGATCCGTATAAATGCGTGCGGTGACCGGATGATAATTGCCGGTGCCGGTGTGGACGTAAGTGGTGAGGCTGCCGCCCTCGCGGCGTACCACCATCGAGAGCTTGGCGTGCGTCTTCAGCTCGAGGAAGCCGTAGACGACCTGCACGCCGGCGCGTTCGAGATCGCGCGCCCATCGGATGTTGGCCTCTTCGTCGAAGCGCGCCTTCAGCTCGATCAGCGCGGTGACGGATTTGCCGGCTTCGGCAGCCTCCGCGAGCGTGCGCACGATCGGCGAATTGTTGGAGGTGCGGTAGAGCGTCTGCTTGATCGCGACCACATCAGGATCGCGGGCGGCCTGCTGCAGGAACTGCACCACCACGTCGAACGACTCGTACGGGTGATGGACGATCAGATCCTTCTGCCTGATGGCAGCGAAGATGTCGCCGCCATGCTCGCGCACGCGCTCGGGGTGGCGCGGCACGTAAGGGGTGAATTCGAGGTCGGGCCGGTCGAGACGCGTCAGCTGCGAAAGTTCGTTCATGGCGAGCACGCCGTCGACCAGGAACACCTCGTCGTCGGCCGCCGACAACGCGTGCTGGACGAAGTTGCGCAGCTCCTCCGGCATCTTGGCGTCGATCTCGAGGCGGATCACCGATCCACGGCGGCGGCGCTTCAGCGCGGTCTCGAACAGGCGGACGAGGTCTTCGGCCTCTTCCTCGATTTCGAGCTCGGAGTCGCGGATGATGCGGAAGGCGCCCTGGCCGTGGAGGCTGTAGCCGGGGAACAGACGGTTGATGAACAGTCCGGTGGCCTGCTCCAGCGAGATCAGGCGGACCTTGCCTTCGGCCGGCAGGCGGATGAAGCGGTCGATCTTGCCGGGCATGCGGATCAGCGCGTTCATCTGCTTGCCGTCGGCCTCGCGGGTGAGCTGGAGCGCGATGGTGAAGCCGAGGCTCGGGATGAATGGGAAGGGGTGGGCCGGATCGATCGCCAATGGCGTCAGCAGCGGGAAGACGTTGTTGAGGAAATAGTCCTCGAGCCAGGTCCGCTCGGCCTTGGTGACCTCCTTGCCGTCGACCAGCACGATGCCGACATCGGCCAGCGTGCCGCGCAGGTCGCGCCAGATCGCCTGCTGATCGCTGGCAAGTTGCGAGACCGTGCGGTTGATCAGCGCGAGTTGCTCGGACGGAGTCAGGCCGTCCGGGGCACGCTCGGCAATGCCCTCGCGAACCTGCGCCTTGATACCGGCGACGCGGACCATGAAAAACTCGTCGAGGTTATTCGCCGAAATCGACAGGAATCGCACCCGCTCCAGCATAGGGTGGCTGGGATTGACCGACTCCTCGAGGACGCGGCGGTTGAAATGCAGCCAGGACAGCTCGCGGTTGATGAATCGCTCAGGGCTCGAGGCGATCGCCGGCAGGCGCTCGGCCTCCGTGGCTTTCTCTTTCGTTTCAACAGCTTGCGCGGAATCCATAAGAAGTCGGTCCATCTCGTTCGCCCCACATTGCGACTTGTGCGCAAATCCGGCCGGAGCATGTGTTAGTGCGATGACGTTTCGATGACATTGATGTTCCGCCGCCGCGCCGCGTCAAGCGGGCCCAAGGGGGGCCCAAGCGGAGTCCGAGAGGAGACCAAGAGGAGGCCTAAGACGCGCCCTTGCGGTCAGCCGTCGCGGAGCAGCTCGGCAGCGAGCGCCCGGGTGACGGGCCGGCCCAGCCGCAGCGCCTCGCCGTCGAGCAGCTCCACGGCGCGCCGGGCGGCGGCCGAGGATCGCTCCAGCCGGGTGGCGAGGTAACTGACGACGCTTTCATCCACGCTGAGCTGGCGATCGGCGCAGAATTTGACGATCAGGCCGCGGAACAGCTGGTCGTCCGGCGACCGCAGCGAAATCACCGGAATTGTCCGAAAGCGGGAGCGCAGGTCGCGGAGCTCGACCGCTATCGCCGCCGGCGTCTCGCGCCCGGTGAACAGCACATAAGCGCCATCCTCGCGGGCGAGATTCATCAGATGGAAGAGGGCGCGTTCGTCAAAATCACCGGCTTTCAGATCCTCGACCACCAGCGCGCCGGTCGCGAGCGCTCCGGGGACGGCTGGGGCGCTCAGCGCGCTGGCCGTGGTCGAGCGGGCACCTGATAGCTCGGCCCAGATCGTGGCCAGATGGCTCTTGCCTGCACCTTCGGGACCGGCGAGCCACATGGTCCGGTTTGGCCATTCCGGCCAGCCGTCGATCAGAGCGACGGCGGCGGCGTTAGCGGGACCTTCGAGAAAATTGTCCCGGCTGAGGCTTTCCGCGTGCGGAAGCGAGAACGCCAATTGTCGGGGTTGAACGCGGCCTGCCACGCTTGCTTTGCTCCGTGCCGGCGTGCCGGCGTTGTCTGAAACATTCGACTTATTCGATCGGGAGTTGGCCTTTTGCGGGGCCGCCTGCCGTCTCATTTGGCCTCGATCGTACTCATGTGCCGCAGCCACTCGACGAGATAGAGCGACACCGAAGAGAGCGTGAACAGCGTGACGAAGCCCATCAGGATCACGTCATAGGGCGCCGGTCCGAAGCCGAAGGCAAGCGCAGCCAGTACCAAGGCCGCGTAGGAGACCTGTGCGGCTGTGTTTAGCTTGGATACTTTCGACGGCCGCATCTCGACCGGCTTGTCGAACAGCCAGGATACGATCACGGCCGTGACGATCATGATGTCGCGGGAGACCACCAGGATCACGATCCAGCGCGGGATGTCGCCCCGGATCCCCAGCGACAGGTAGATCGACACCAGCAGCGCCTTGTCGGCGAGGGGATCGAGCAGGGCACCGAGCTCGCTCGCCATGTTGAAGCGCTTGGCCAGGAAACCGTCCACGGCGTCGCTGATCCCCGCGATCAGGAAGACGGCGAACGCCACCTCCATTTGGCTCGACACGATGGCCCAGACGATGATCGGGACCAGCATGATGCGGCCCAGGGTAATGATGTTCGGAATACTCACACGGCGCTTCCCGGCACCCGACCTGTCCTCGAATCGGCCTCTTAGAGGCTGAACCGGTTGATATCTCTACATAGTATAGGGCGGGGCGCCACGCTTGCCATTGCGCGTCCCCGGAATTCGACGTAACCAGCCGCAAACCCACTGGAAATCGGGCATGACCGACCGCAAAAACGGCCTCACTTACGCCGATTCAGGCGTCGATATCGACGCGGGCAATCGCCTCGTCGACCTGATCAAGCCGATGGTGCGTGCCACCGCACGGCCGGGCGCCGATGCCGAGATCGGTGGATTCGGCGGCCTGTTCGACCTCAAGGCGGCCGGCTTCAAGGACCCCGTCCTGGTCGCCGCCACCGACGGCGTCGGCACCAAGGTCAAGATTGCCATCGAAACGGGCTTGCACGGCGGGATCGGCATCGACCTTGTCGCCATGAGCGTCAACGACCTCGTGGTGCAGGGCGCCGAGCCGCTGTTCTTCCTCGACTATTTCGCCTGCGGCAAGCTCGACCCGGAGGCCACGGCTGCGATCGTCGCCGGCGTCGCCGAGGGGTGTCGGGAATCCGGCTGTGCCCTGATCGGCGGCGAGACCGCCGAGATGCCGGGCCTCTACAAGGACGGGGACTACGACCTTGGCGGCTTTGCCGTCGGTGCCGCCGAGCGCGGCACGCTGCTGCCGCGCAGGGACATTGCGGCGGGCGATGCCGTGATCGGTCTGGCCTCGTCGGGTGTCCACTCCAACGGCTTCTCGCTGGTGCGCAAGATCGTGGAACAGTCCGGGCTCGGTTTCGAGGCGCAGGCGCCGTTCGCACCTGTCATGACGCTCGGCGGCGCGCTGCTGACGCCGACGCGGCTCTACGTCAAGTCCTGCCTGCGCGCGATCCGCGAGACCGGTGCGGTGAAGGGCCTCGCCCATATCACCGGCGGCGGCTTCACCGACAACATTCCGCGCGTATTGCCTGGTCATCTCGGTGTCGGCATCGATCTGGCGCGCCTGCCGGTGCTGCCGGTGTTCAAATGGCTGGCGGCACAAGCCGGGATCGCCGAACTCGAAATGCTGCGTACCTTCAACTGCGGCATCGGCATGATCGCGATCGTCGAGCCTGACAAGGTCGACGAGGTGGTGCGGGTCTTCACTGATGCCGGTGAGACCGTGGCGCAGCTCGGCACCGTGATCCCGGCCGAGGGCGAGCACCGCGTCGTCTATAACGGCCATCTCGATATGGCGCTGTGATGAAGCGCCGCGTCGCCATTCTGATCTCCGGCCGCGGTTCCAACATGGCCGCGCTGATCAAGGCCGCGGCTGCTGCGGATTTTCCGGCGGAGATCTCCCTCGTCATCTCGAACAAGGCCAATGCGCTCGGCCTCGAACGGGCCAAGGCGGCCGGCACGAAAACGCTGGTGATCGAGAGCAAGCCGTTCGGCAAGGATCGCGCCGGCTTCGAGGCGGTGCTCCAGGCGGCGCTGGATCAGCACGGCATCGAGCTGATTTGTCTCGGTGGTTTCATGCGCCTGTTCACCGCCGAGTTCACCAAGGCCTGGTATGGGCGGATGCTCAACATCCATCCTTCGCTGTTGCCGTCTTTTCCGGGTCTCGATCCGCACGGCCAGGCCTTGCGCGCCGGCGTCAAATTATCAGGCGCGACGGTGCACTTCGTGATTCCCGAGACCGATGCGGGTCCGATCGTGATGCAGGGCGCGGTCCCCGTCAGCGATCACGACACGGCTGAAACGCTGTCCGAGCGCATTCTGGAAATCGAGCATCGCATCTATCCCGCGGCGCTGAGCCTGCTTGCGACCGGCAAGGTCAAGATCGAGGGCGATGTCTGCAGGACGGCGGGCAGCGCGGCGTCGGAGAATTTCCTGATTGCGCCGGCGGTGCACTGAACCGCGGTGCCCTTTCGTTGGCCAGAAGCAAAATCCCCCGGCAGAGCCGGGGGCAACGTCATGATCTCTCGCGCGTGGCTTTGAGAGAAATCAGGAGACCTTGAGGTTCTCCGCGGACGATTTGCCGCGGTTCTCCACGAGGTCGTATTCAACCACCTGGTTCTCATTCAGGGTCGAGAGTCCGGCACGCTCGACGGCCGAGATGTGGACGAACACGTCCTTGTCGCTGCCGTTCGGCTTGATGAACCCGTAACCCTTGGTCGGGTTGAACCATTTGACGGTGCCCTTTTGTGGCATCGTTAGTCTCCTCCGCTAGATACTAAAAAGACGCGGCCGCTTTTCGCGTGCCACGTCACAAACGGGCTTCCGGAAGTCTGTTCGAGTCTCATCGTCGCGAAACGCACAGCCGAGCGGCCAATTCCGATTGTGTAAGGTATTCCAACACGAAAATCGCGCGCTAGCAAGCCGCGCGCAAACTTCAAGACCGCACTGGAGACATCCCGCTGCAATTTGCGACCTGTGGCAGCGGAACCACATCTTGAGGAATCACCCCGGCAAAGCACGAGGATCGGTTGACCCCTCGTGGCAGTTCAGCACAAATCGTCGCACCTGCTCGCCGTATCTGTTGCATTTTTGCGGGCCGCCATTTTGCTTCGGGAATAGTCGTCATGTGCTGCACTGAGCAGCCCCAAGGGACACGGCAGACGATCGGGCTGGACCGTGTCCGCCGGATCGTGACGGCGATCGCCATGACACTCGCCGTCGTCGGCATGATACCAGCGACAGCGGCATTCGCGCAGACCCCGACGCCGACTTCCTCTCCGACACCCACGCCGACGCCCACCCCGACACCGTCGCCTTCACCGTCGCCGTCGCCGATCCCGACCCCGACATCGACCAATGCCAACCAGTCGGCCGGCAATACCACGCTCAATCTGGGTTCGAATTTTCTCGAACGGCTGGGCAACCAGGCCTCGAGCGGCATCAACCGGGCTTCGCGCACCAATCCTGGCGGCGGTGGTGCGTCGGAAGCTGCAGACGATCCGCGCTACCGCACCTGGTACGAGGGTTACGGCATTTCGGTCCGCACTGATCCGCAGGGTGATTTCGTCGGTGACAAGCGCACCACGTTCGGCGGCGTCGCCGGCTTCGGTGCGAGGGTCGCGCCAGGCATCAATCTGGGCTTCTCCGTCGACCAGAGCCACACCGACATCGACGTGCCGCTCGCGCTTCAGTCGGCGACACTCGACCTGACGCAGATCGGTTTCAACGGTTCGATCGACAAGGGACCATGGACCTGGGCCTTCGCGTTGGTGCACGGTTTCGGCAAGGTGCATTCCGGCCGCGATACCGGCTTCGGCCTTGCCGTCGCGGGCTATCACGCCGCGGTCGACGGTGCGCTCACCGAGATCAACTACTACTGGACCAAGGATCAGATGCGCATCGTGCCCAAGGGTGCGCTCGAATATGTGCGCGCCACCAGTGCGGCATTCCAGGAGGCCGGAGGGCTTGATCCACTCAACGTCGGCGCGAGCGCGATCTCGCGCGCGCGCGTCATGTTCGGCGCCGAGGTCGGGCGTTACTTTATCTTCGACCGAAAAATCCTCGACCTCTCCGCCTACGGCAAGTTCGTGGACAATTTTTACCAGGATCTCGGCTCGGTGCAGGTCAGCCTCGGGACCCAGAACATCATCGTTCCCGGCATCGGCGAGAGCCGTTACGGCATGGACGCCGGCGCCTCGGCGTCGCTTAGCCTGACCAACACCGCGCGGCTGTATGTCAATTATGACGGTAAGTTTCGCAACGAGCTGACCTCGCACCAGGGCACCGTCGGCTTCGAATATCGGTGGTGAAGGGACCGCTCCCTTCCACTCACGTTGGCGTCGCCGCAACGTATCCAGACAATCCAAAGCCCTCGCGTGCAGCCGTCATCATCGGCACCAATGCGTTCGGATGGATGAATTCGTCCCGGAAGCAGGGATAGGTTTTGGGATCGAAAATCTTCTTCAGCCAGTCAACCACGATCTTATGCCGCTCGGAGGCGCGGAACTCCTTGTGATAGGTCAGCCAGAGGTCGGCATGATGGCTGACGCCGAGGTCGACGGCGACGAGCGGTGCACCGAGCGCGATCGACGCCGTCGGCAGGAAGCCGATGCCGGCACCGCGCTCGACCGCATAGAGCACGCCGACGGAAGAGTTGGTCTTGATCCCGACGATCCCTTCCAGGGTCAATCCGAGGATGCGGGCATAAGCGCCGTCGTCGACCTGTGGCGCGTTCTGCTTGACGATGCGATGGTTGGGCAATTCGGCGAGCGTCGCCGGCACGCCGTAGAGATCTGCATAGCTCCTGGCGACGAAGGGATAGATGTGAAGACGGCCGAGCTTGGCGACGATGAGGTCGGGATTGATCGGCGGCTCGAGCTGGATCGCAATGTCCGACTCCAGTCGCGCGACATCCGCTTGCTCCATTGCACAGCGCAGGTCGACGGTGATCTTGCGATAGGTTTTCTGGAAATCGATCAGCCGCGGCAGGATCCAGAAGTTGCCGGGGCCCTCCGTCACCGCGACGCGCACCGTGCCCGAGGTGTCGTCGGACGAACGCGATGCGCGGCGAAAGACATTAAAAGCGTGGTGCTCCATAAGCGCGACGTCGGCGATCATCGCGGTGCCTTCGTCGCTGAGCGTGAGCCCGCTCTGGTCGCGCAGGAAAAGCTTGCAACCGATGCTCTCTTCGAGCCGGTCCATCCTGCGCATCAATGTGGTAGAGGTCAGCCCGAGCTCTTCGGCGGCGTTTCGGAAACTTTTAAATTTCGCGCAGGCTAAAAACAGTTTCAAATCGTCCCAGGACGCATTTAGCGCGTCTTCATGGTGCTGCATCATTGCAGCACCCCGGTGCAATAGTTGCTGCATACTCCTGATCTCCAGCCGCTAAGCTCGTCCCCATAGCAGCGCGTAGAACCGCCTGAACGATAGAGGGATGGCTTGGCTATGGAAAGGGGCTCGTTGACCGCGAGGCATGATTTCGACTCCTTGCCTCTGAGTCCAGACGTCGATGTCCGTTGCGCGCAGTCGGGGGAAATCGCCGCGCTCGCGGAGATGGCGCACCGGCTGGTGCCGGGCGTGCAGATCGGCGCGGTCGATCTTGCGAAATATTTTGCTTTCGATCCCCAGAGCATCCTGACATTCACTCGGAAGGGCAATCTGCTCGGCGGCATGGCATTCCTGTTTCTCAATGACCGCGGGCACGATGCATTGTTGCTCGACGATATCTGCCTGACAGCACCCGAGAGACGCTATCTCGCCTCCGCGAATGACGACGTCGCAGCGATTTACATCTGGGCGATCGCAGCGACGGGGCGCGGCATCGCCGGCCTTGGCAGGGCTGCGGCGCATCTGCGTGAGGTAAGATTCCGCGAGGCGGATTGCTATGCGCAGCCGTCAACCGTGGCCGGACGCGAGCTCATGAGGGCGACCGGATTCGAACCCATTTCGAGCTTCCAGCCCGACCTCTGGCGGTACGAGCGCCCTTGGCATCGGCGGCCGATCCGCACACCGGGGGCAGTTTTTCAAGCAAGGAGTTTCGCAGATGCACGGCACTAGGATTCCCCTCGTCAAGCCCGACTCCCGCGCCATCACCATCCGCCTTGCGCGCGATCCCACCGACCTCATGCTGGTCACGGCCATTCGCTCCGCGGTCTATCTCGCCGAGCAGGATTGTCCGTTCGAGGAGGAGTTCGATGGCAACGACATGGTCGCCGCGCATTTCATCGGCTACATCGGCAACGAGCCGGCCGGTTGTCTGCGGGTAAGGTTCTTCGGCGATTTCGCCAAGGTGGAGCGGCTCGCGGTGCGGCACCAATATCGCCGCTCGCGCATCTCGTTCAAACTGGTGCAGGCCAGCGTCGACTATGTGAAGCGCAAGGGGTTCCGCAAGATCTACGGCCAGGCGCAGGACCGGCTGGTGGATTTCTGGGCCCATTTCGGCGCCAAGCCGCTCGGCCACAACCGTAAGATCACTTTCTCGGATTTCTCCTACACGGAGATGCTGCTGGAGCTCGAGCCGGGGCCGGACGCCATCACGCTGGACAGCGATCCCTATGTGATCATCCGCCCCGAGGGCGACTGGGACCGTCCGGGCGTGCTCGACGCCTCGGCGGGGCGGGCAGTGACGTCGCCCCTGCGGGACCTCGCTCTCGCCGATCGCCGAAACTGATGCAGGTCTGCGCAAGACAATGCCGGTCTCTCACGACAATCCGCTGGTCCTGGTCTTCGCGGACCTCCAGGTGGAATATCTGATCCCGGGGCGCCGCCACGTCATTCTCGACGGCGACGCCGCAATCATGCGCTGCCTGGCGTTGCTGGCGTTGTGGCGGAGCAATCTCTGGCCAGTGATGCATTTGAAACGCATCGCGGAGGCGGCGTGGTTCAATCCGTCATCCAGGCTGACCGATTGGATTGCGGAAGCCAAGCCTCGGCCCGGCGAGATGACGTTCGAGCACGCGTTGCCATCGGCTTACAGCTCCTCGCGCTTCGCCGATCATATGTCCAATGTCCGCAATGTGCGCTGCGTGCTGACCGGCTTTTCCCTCGACGAGACTATCCTGGCCACCGTCGTCGAGGGGTTTCATCGCAGCCACCGCTATCAGGTGATCACCGATGCCGTGGCCTGCCGGGAGCCGGGCACGGGCGAGGCGGCCGCCTACAAACAGTCGGTGGTGAATGTCATCGCCAACTTTGCTACACTCCAGTCCAGCGCCGAACTGATCAGGACCAGCGGTGCCGTCGCGGTTTAGGCAGACGCGATCGGCGGATGGATGGGGTGGGACATTGTCTCAGAAGGACGAGCTCAAGGAGCTGGCGAGCGACCTCTCGCGTGCCGTCGAGAGGGCGCGCCGGGTTGGTCTGCCCACGACCGTCTATCTGCTGTCCATGGCGCTGGTCGAGGTGAGGGAAGCCGCAGCCGAAGCGGACGGGAATAGCGACGGGCCGGCCTGAGCGCTGTGTCATATGCGGCGTTGTGCATCGCTGCCGCGCGCTTGCTGCCGACGAATTGGCGTTGCAAGTTTCGGCACATCGCAATAGCCAAGTAACCCGACAAATCAGGCGAACGATGCCGGCCGCGCCGGCCAGGTGATGACGTAAGGGATCCCGCAAATGTCCATGCTGCCGAATTCGCAAGAAGCCCGGGATGTGGCCTATCAGCTCCACGCCTATACCAATGCGCGCGCCCATCAGCAGGCCGGTCCGCTGGTGATCGAGCGCGGCGAGGGGCCATACGTGTTCGACGCGTCGGGCAAGCGCTATTTCGAGGCGATGGCAGGCCTGTGGAGTGTCGGGCTCGGCTTCAACGAGAAGCGGTTGGTCGAGGCCGCGCACAAGCAGATGCAGGCGCTGCCGTTCTATCACACGTTCTCGGCCAAATCGCACGGCCCCTCGATCGACCTCGCCGAGAAGCTGGTGTCGCTCGCGCCGGTGCAGATGAGCAAGGTGTTCTTCACCAATTCAGGCTCGGAGGCGAACGACACCGTTCTGAAGCTGATCGCCTATCGGTCGAATTCGCTGGGTCAGCCTCAGCGCAAGAAGATCATCAGCCGTATGCGCGCCTATCACGGCGTCACCATTGCATCTGCCAGCCTCACGGGCCTGCCCAACAATCACCGCTCGTTCGACCTGCCGCTGCCGAACATCCTGCACACGGGCTCGCCGCATTTCTACAAGGACGGTGCGCCCGGCGAGAGCGAGGAAGCTTTTGCGACGCGCCGCGCCGAAGAGCTCGACACCCTGATCCAGACGGAAGGACCTGAAACCATCGCGGCCTTCTTCGGCGAGCCGGTGATGGGCGCGGGCGGCGTCATCGTGCCGCCGGCGACCTATTGGGACAAGATCCAGAAAGTGCTGAGCAAGTACGACATCCTGCTGATCGCCGACGAGGTGATCTGCGGTTTCGGCCGTACCGGCAAGATGTTCGGCTGCGAAACCTACGGCATCAAGCCCGATGTGATCGTGGTCTCCAAGCAGATCACGTCGAGCTACTTCCCGCTGTCGGCGATCATCATGAACGATCGCATGTTCGAGCCGATCGCCGACGAGAGCAACAAGATCGGCGTGTTAGGCCACGGCTTCACAGCGGGCGGCCATCCGGTCGGCTCGGCGATCGCGCTGGAAAATCTCAAGATCATCGAGGAGCGCGGTCTGGTCGTGCATGCGGCCGAGCTCGGCGCCTATATGCAGGGCCGCTTGCGCGAGCTCACGAGCCATCCGCTGGTCGGCGAGGTCCGGGGCGTCGGCATGATCGCAGCGCTCGAGCTCGTGCTCGACAAGGGCCGCAAGACCGCTGCCGCCACGCCCGGCGCCGTCGGCGGCATGGCGAGCCGCGTGCTGCAGGAACGCGGTGTGATCGCTCGCAACATGCTCGACGCCATCGCCATCTGCCCGCCGCTGATTAGCACCAAGGCGCAGATCGATGAACTCGTGGCGGCGATCACTGGCGTGCTCGATGACATGAAGCCGGAAGTGGCGAAGCTGCCGCAGGCGTAGGGGCTCGTTCTCTCCTCGTCGTCGCGAGGAGCCCTCGCGACGAAGCAATCCAGCCTGCCACTCGGAAAGACTCCGGTTGCGGACGCTTACGCGCGCTGAACCCCGATCACGCGGCCCTTCTCGATCGCGAGCGCCAGCTCGCCGCGCTTGAGCTTCAGCGCGGCATCGCCGAACAGCTCGCGGCGCCAGCCGCGCAACGCGGGGACGTCGGCTTCGTCGTCGGCCGCGATCTCCTCGAGGTCGTCGACGGTGGCGATCACCTTGCTGGCGACGGCATGGCGCTCGGCGGTCATGCGCAGCAGCACCTTCAACAGCTCGACGATCGCCGCGCCGTTGTTGTTGCTGCGTGGCTTCTCCAGCTTGGGCAGCGTCGACAAATCTCGCGCCAGCCCGCGCTGGACCGCCGCAACGATGTCCGCGCCCCATTTGGATTTCTCAAAGCCCTTCGGCACCGAGCGCAGATGGGCGAGCTTCTCGATCGTGTTCGGCGCGTGGGTCGCGATATCGGTGACGGCCTCATCGCGCAGCACTCGGCCACGCGGCACGTCCCGGCTTTGCGCTTCCTGCTCGCGCCAGGCGGCGACTTCCATCAGCACCGCGAGGTCCTTCGGCTTGCGCACCCGGGTCTTCAGCCGTTCCCAGGCCCGCTCGGGGTGGAAGTCGTAGGTCTTGGGCGAGGTCAGAACCTCCATCTCGATGGAGACCCATTCGCTGCGGCGGCGCTTCCTGAGGTCGGCGTCGAGCGCTGCGAACACGTCGCGCAGGTGCGTGACGTCCGAGACGGCGTAGTGCATCTGCTCCTTGGTCAGCGGCCGGCGCGACCAGTCGGTGAAGCGGTGGGTCTTGTCGGGGCGATGGCCGGTGACTTTTTCGACCAGCGCGTCATAGGCGATGCTGTCGCCATAGCCGAGCACCATGGCCGCGACCTGGGTGTCGAACACCGGATGCGGGATGATGTTGGCCTGGTGCCAGATGATCTCGATGTCCTGGCGCGCGGCGTGAAACACCTTCAGTACGCCCTCATTGGCCATCAGCTCGAAGAACGGCTTGAGGTCGATGCCCTCGGCCAGCGTGTCGATGACGATCGCTTCCTCGGGGCTGGCCATCTGCACCACGCACAGCAGCGGGTAGTAGGTGGTCTCGCGCAGGAACTCGGTATCGACTGTTATGACGGGGTGCTTGGCCAGCCGGCTGCAGGCAGCCGCGAGGTCAGCGGTGGTGGTAATCAAATCCATGAACGGCCCATGACACTTGGTATCAGCCGTTCTGCCGAAAGCGCTGTGATGTCAAGGGGCTCTAAGCGAATTCGAGCCTTGCATTTGGACCGGAATCGCTGTTTCCGACGGAAATCCTATTCGTAGCGGATGCGCTGAGAGGACTTGCGGGCGCAGGGGAGTGCCACCACGAGCACGCACATGGCCACCAATGCCAGACCCAGGAACTCGAAAACCAGCAAATCCACGACGAAATCTCCAGAAAGGTCGTTAGACTTGTCGGCTGTCCGTTGAGGGTCTGTTAATTCTCGTGGTTACCGGCGGCGGGCCGGGCGGGATGGTGGACGGGGGGTTAATGGTGGAACCGTCCAAACCGAATTCGGCGCCCCGCAGAACGAAGCGCCGATGTTCGATTGCCGTTGCATTCGGCCTTACGGCAGCTTCAGCGACGTCTCGGCGTTGTAAGGCTTGAGCGTCTCATCCGCTGCCTTCTGGGCGGCGACGAGGGCCTCCTTCGGCTGCTTCTTGCCGTTGAGGACCAGCATCACCTCGTCCTCCAGGTTTTTGCGCACCGGGACGGTCTTGTAGGTCGCAAACCACGGCTTTGCGACGTCGAGCTGCTCGACAGCGGTCTTGGCGTCGGGGTTCTTGTTGAGGAAGTCGACCATGTCAGGCGTCTTGTAGGCGGCCATGTTGGGCGCGAAATAGCCGGTGGCGCGGCTCCACGAGGCGCTCTTTTCGGGCGAGGTCATCCACTTGATCAGGGTCCAGGCGGCCTTCTGCTTGTCGGCTTCGACGCCTGCCGGAATGATCAATGAGGCGCCGCCGATCGGCACTGCGTTTCGGACGTTGCGCGGGATGAAGGCGACCTTATAGTTGAACTTGGCGTTCTCGCGCACATAGGTCAGTGAGCCCGTCGACAGCATCATCATCGCGGCATTGCCCGCGATGAAGGAGGTGCTGACGGCAGGTCCCGGCGTGGCGCCGGGCGGGTGGACCTTGTATTTGCTGACGAGATCGCTCCACCAGGTCAGCGCGCCCAGCATCGAGGGTGTGTCGTAATAGACCTCGCCGCCGAACTCCTCGTTGTAGTACCGTCCGCCATTGCTCATAGTGAGCGTTTCCATCATCCAGCCGCAATAGTCATAGGCGCAGGGGATCGCGATGCCCCATTGGGTCACCTTGTCGCCGTCGCGTTTGGTGAGCTTCTTGGCCCAGTCGGTGAGCTCGGCCCAGGTCTGCGGCGGCTTGCTCGGATCGAGGCCGGCTTCCTTGGCCTTGTCGGCATTGATGTAGAGCAGCGGCGTCGAATTCTGGAACGGGACGCCATAGACCGAGCGGTTGATCACCGCGTTGCCGCTCAGCGCAGGGAAGAACTGGCCGAGGAACTGGCCCTTGCTGCTGCCGTCGGCGGCGATCAGGCTGTCGAGATTGGTGAGCTCGTTCTCGATCTGCATGTCGAGCAGGAAGTTCGCCGACATGATCACCGCGGCCGGCGGCTTGCCGGCCTTGATCGAGGCGCGCGTCTTGATCAGCGTATCGTCGTAGGAGCCGGTGTAGACGGCGGTCGCCTTGATGTCGGGGTGACCGTCGTTGAACTGTTTGATCAACGTGCTCATGTCGCGGGCGAGCTTGCCGTCGACGGGCACGGGGAAGAACAGCTCGATCTCGGTCGGGCCTTCGCCGGCGAGGGCCGGAAAGGCGAGGGCGCCCGCCATGGCAAGGCCGAGCATGAGCCTGCGGGAGAACAGCATCGACAAATCTCCTATTTGATGCCTGAGGTGACGAAAGAACTGATGAAGCGCTTCTGGAAGATCAGGAAGGTGATCAGCAGCGGCGCGATCACCATCAAGGTGCCGGCGGCGATGGTGCCCCAGGCCTGCGTGCCCTCCGCCGTCGCGGTGAAGACGGACAGGCCAACCGTGAGCGGCCGCTTGTCCGGCGAGTTGATCACCATCAGCGGCCATAGAAAGTCGTTCCAGTGGCTGGTGACCGAGATGATGGCGAACGCCGAGAAGCTCGGCAGCGACAGCGGCACATAAATGTGACGGATGCGCTGGATCAGACTGGCGCCGTCGATCAGGGCGGCGTCCTCGAGCTCGGCCGGAATCGCTTCGAACGCCTGGCGCATCAGGAAGGTCCCGAAGGCGGAGGCGAAGAACGGCATCATGACGCCGGCGAGCGTGTCATAGAGACCGAGCTGCGCGACGAGCCGCAGGTTCGGCACGATCAGCAGCACCGGCACCAGCATCAGCTGCATCAGGAACAGATAGAAGATCAGCGTCTTGCCGGCGAAGTCGAGCCGCGCAAAGGCGAACCCCGCGAGCGTGATCGTGACGAATTGCACCAAGAGGATGCCGGAGCAGATGATCGTGGTGTTGAGGAAGTAGCGCGGGAAATCGCCGATTTCCCAGGCATCCCTGACATTGTCGAGCGTGGGTTTCAGGCTCGGCACCAACTCGGCCATCAGATTGATGCCGTCGGCGGCCGGACGCAGCGTCGCCACGCCCATCCACAGGAACGGGATCAACCAGGCAAACGCGAGCAGCACGGTCAGCGCGAAGCCGAGCTTCGGCGTGATCTCGTTTCGCGTGGCGAGCGGGGCGTCCTCGTAGAGCTTGTCGATCAGCTTCATGCGCCGCCCTCCCGGTTCGCCATGGTCCGGAAGGACAGCGCGGTGAGGGCCATCAGGGCGGCGAGCGTCAGCAGTGTTGCCGCCGAGGCCGTGCCGATGTCGTAATGCTCGACCGCCTGCTGGTAGATGTAGAACAGCACAAGATTGGTGGCATTCGACGGGCCGCCCTTGGTCATGACGAAAACGTGGTCGACCTGCGTCACCGCGTTCAGCGTCGCGATCACGATGACGAACAGGAAGGTGGGCTTGAGCTCGGGCAGGATGATGTAGCGCAGCCGCATGAAGGGACCGGCGCCGTCGAGATGCGCGGCTTCCATCACGTCCTCAGGCACGGCCTGGAGGCCGGCCAGGAAGAACAGCATGTAATAGCCGGCGTTCTTCCAGATGGTGATGACCATAATCGCGTAGAGCGCGACGTCGGGGTCGCCGAGCCAGTTCGGCAGCACCGGCAGCAGGCGGCCGATGTAGTAGTCGAGCAGGCCGACATTGGGCAGGAAGATGAACAGGAACAGCGCCGATGCCGCGACCATTGGGATCAGCACCGGCAGGAACAGCGCAGCGCGCAGCGCGCTGGTCACGGCATTGGTGCGCGCCAGCGCCAGCGCGAACAGCAGCGCAAGGCCGATGCTCGGAATCGCGGTGCCGACGGCATAGATGAGGTTGTTGACGACGGCTCCGGTGAAGGCGGGGTCGGCCAGCACTGCGGCGATGTTGTCGAGGCCCACAAAGCGAAGCGGCGCCTTCGGCGTGGCGCGCTGATAGAGCGCATCGATCAGCACCCGCCCCATCGCGCCATAGGTGAACAGGGCAAGGAAAATCAGGGAAGGCAGCAGCAGCAGATAGGCCGGCAGCGAGGCTTTGAAGCGGGTGGTGAACCGCGTCACGATGTGCAGGCGCGGCGGCGCCGATGCCGCGACCGGGAGAGCCGCGGGTTCAGCCAGGCTCATGTCACCGCGCCGGGAAATTGAGCGCATAGTCGCGTCCGTCCATTCCCGCAGGTGGGTCGAAGGGAAAGCGCAGACTGGTGTCGAGGAAGTCGTGGCTGTGCACGACGAGGTTTTCGTCGTCGATCAGCACCACGCCATAGGCCGGCGGCTCGTGGCTCGCCAAATGGTCGGCGGCATTGGCATCGAGCTCGAACCAGACCTGATGGTTGGTGCCGCGCAGCGTCGAGAACGGGATCTTGCCGTAGCTGCCGAAGATCGGCCGGTGCACATGGCCGAAGAAGAGATGGCGGATGCGCGCGCGATAGGGCGCGACCACTTCGGCGAACTCCGCGCTCTGCTTCAGCGCGATCTCATCCATCGCGCGGACGCCGACCGGGAAGGGCGGATGGTGCATGAACACGACGAAGGGCTGGTCGTCAGGCGCAGAGGCCAGCGTCTTCGCCAGCCAGTCGAACCGCTTGGCGCACATTTCGCCGGCGTGGCTGGTCTCGTCCAGTGTGTCCAGGAAGACGAACAGGCCGTGCTCGGTAGCGCGGGTGCCCTGCACGAAACCGTTGGGATCGCGCGGTGCGGCCTTCAGGCCGTCGAGGCAGGCCACGCGCTTGTCGTGATTGCCGACCATGGCGATGTACGGGATCTTCAGCGCAGCCATCGCCTCGGCAAAATTGGCGTAGGAGTCAGGCTCGCCCCAATGGGTGAGGTCGCCGGTCACGACCGCGAACACCGCGTCGGACTGATGCTTGTTGATGTCGGCGATGGCCGCGTCGAGGCGGGCGCGCGGGTCGAGGCCATAAAGCTGCTGGCCCGGGCCCGCAAGATGCGTGTCGGTGAGGTGGATAAATTTGAATGGCATGCGCGCGTGTCAGGTCTCTGGGAGGACGGTCGCCTCCGGCAAGACGGCCCGCCAGCCGGTTAGAGTGGGAGTGTTTCAGTTTGATGACAGTGGTTGCCGACGCGGCAAATTGTCGGGCAGAACGGCTGCGGCGGTCAATCCGCTCATCTCGCGATGCGGTAGCCGCCCGAGTATGCCAAATCTCGAAAACAACCCCATGCACAGTAGCCGATGGTTGCCGGACAACCGGCTTGAACGCTGTTCGACATCCGTTGACACGTCGGGCAAAACAGCGGCATCATGGCATTATCGGAAAATCCGCAGAGCGGCGGTGCGTAGGGTGGATTGCGAAGCGCAATCCACCTCTTGCTTTCCATTGTTGGAAGAAGCGTTGGATTACGCCTTCGGCTAATCCACCTACGGCACTGCGCTTCCCTCACGTCCCGCAGAATGTCTGCAACACCCGCTGCTCCGGCAGCGGCGGATCGGCGTAGGCGGCGTAGTCCGGCTGATCCTCGAATGGCTTCGCCAGCACTTTCACCAATTCCTCGAACGGCGCGTAGTCGTCGTTGTTCACCGCGGCCTGGATCACGGCCTCGACGCGGTGGTTACGCGGGATGAACAGCGGATTGACAGCGTGCATCGCGGCTTGCCGCTCAGTTGCGGTCTGCGGCTCCAGCGCGATACGTAAGCGCCAGCGTCCGGCCCACTCGTCGAACACTGCGGGCTCCATGAACTGTGCACGAACCTCGGCGCCGTCATCGCCAGCGGCATCGCCGAGCTTGCGGAAGGTCAGCGTGAAGTCGGCCTGGTTCTTGGCCATGGCATCGAGCAGGTCCTGGATCAGGGCCTCGTCGCCGTCGCGCTCCGTGAACAGGCCGACCTTCTTGCGCAGGCCGGCCTGATACGCGGCGCTGAACGTCTCGGAGAAAGCGCCGAGAATGTCCTGCGCTTCGGCGACCGCCTTCTCCTGGTCGTCGGAGAAGAGCGGCAGCAGGCATTCGGCGAGGCGCGTCAGATTCCACAGGCCGATGCGCGGCTGGTTGGCGTAGGCGTAGCGGCCCATTTCGTCGATCGACGAGAACACCTGGGCGGGATTGTAGGCATCCATGAAGGCGCAGGGGCCGTAATCGATGGTTTCGCCTGAGATGGAGCTGTTGTCGGTGTTCATCACGCCGTGGATGAAACCGACCAAGAGCCAGCGAGCGATCAGCTCGGCCTGGCGCGCGACGACGCCGGCGAGCAGGGCATGATAGGGCCGCTCGGCATGGAGCAGGTCCGGAAAGTGCCTGGTGATCACGTGATCGGCGAGCCGACGGATCGCATCGGTGTCGCGGCGGACCGCGAAGAACTGAAAAGTGCCTACGCGGATATGGCTCGAGGCGACGCGCGTCAGCACCGCGCCCGGCAGCACGGCCTCGCGGATCACCGGTTCGCCGGTGATGACGGCGGCGAGCGAGCGGGTGGTCGGGATACCGAGCGCGTACATCGCTTCACTAACGATGTATTCGCGCAAGACCGGCCCGAGCGCGGCGCGCCCGTCGCCGCGGCGGGAGAACGGGGTGGGACCCGAGCCCTTGAGCTGGATATCGCGGCGGACGCCGTCTCTATCGATGACCTCGCCGAGCAAGATGGCGCGGCCGTCGCCGAGCTGGGGCACGAAATGCCCGAACTGGTGGCCGGCATAGGCCATGGCGATGGGGTCGGCTCCATCGGGAACTGTCTTTCCGGCCAGGATGGCCGCGCCTTCAGGGGTCTCCAGCATGTCGGGGTCGAGTCCGAGCTGGACCGCCAGCGGCCGGTTCAGCTTGATCAGCCGGGGCGCCGATACGGGGGTCGGCGCGACGCGGGCGAAGAAGCTGTCCGGCAGGGCCGAATAGGAGTTCTGGAAGGGGAAATGGACCGTCATGGGCTCAAGATAGGGCTGGAACGCCTGATGGCAAAGGCTTGGGCCCAAATGGCCCAAAAAGGGACCTTCGGGGCCCGAAACAGGCCCTTCCTTTGGTTGCCGCACCCGGTCTCGTCGGGTAAACCCTGCCGCAACTTCGGACCGGTCGTTTCAGGCGGTCCGATTCGTATCCTCCGACATTGATTTTGGGACGACCATGCATCGCTACCGGTCACATACATGCGGCGCGCTCCGCGAGAGCAACATCGGCGAGACCATTCGCCTCTCGGGCTGGGTCCATCGCGTTCGCGACCATGGCGGCGTGCTGTTCATTGATTTGCGTGATCATTACGGACTGACCCAGTGCGTGGTCGATCCTGATTCGCCGGCATTCTCGCTGGCCGAAAAGCTGCGCTCGGAATTCGTGGTCAAGATGGACGGCAAGGTCCGCCGCCGCCCCGAAGGCACCGACAATGACGATCTGCCGACCGGCAAGATCGAGGTTTACGTCAGCGAGATCGAGGTGCTGGGACCTGCCGGCGACCTGCCGCTGCCTGTGTTCGGCGACCAGGAATACCCTGAGGATATCAGGCTGAAGTATCGCTTCCTCGACCTGCGGCGCGAAAAACTGCACCAGAACATCATGACGCGCGTCGAGATCATCAAGTCGATGCGCCGACGCATGGAGGCGCAGGGCTTCTTCGAGTTCAACACGCCGATCCTGACTGCGTCCTCGCCGGAAGGTGCCCGCGACTTCCTGGTGCCCTCGCGCATCCATCCGGGAAAATTCTACGCGCTGCCGCAGGCGCCGCAGCAGTACAAGCAGCTGCTGATGATGTCGGGCTTCGACCGCTACTTCCAGATCGCGCCTTGCTTCCGCGACGAGGACCCGCGCGCCGACCGTCTGCCGGGCGAGTTCTACCAGCTCGACGTCGAGATGAGCTTTGTCACGCAGGAAGACGTGTTCGCGGCAATGGAGCCCGTCATCACCGGCGTGTTCGAGGAGTTCGCCAAGGGCAAGCCGGTGACGAAGGGCTGGCGGCGGATTCCGTTTGCCGAGGCGCTGCGCAAATACGGCAGCGACAAGCCCGATCTGCGCAACCCCATCGAGATGCAGGACGTCTCCGAGCATTTCCGCGGCTCCGGCTTCAAGGTGTTCGCGCGCATGCTCGAAGACCCCAAGAACCAGGTCTGGGCGATCCCGGCGCCGGGCGGCGGCAGCCGCGCCTTCTGCGACCGCATGAACTCGTGGGCGCAGGGTGAAGGCCAGCCTGGTCTGGGCTACATCATGTGGCGCGAAGGCGGCGAGGGTGCGGGTCCTCTGGCGAACAACATCGGGCCGGAGCGCACCGCTGCGATCCGCGCCCAGATCGGCACCAAGGAAGGCGATGCTGCCTTCTTCGTCGCCGGCGATCCCGACAAGTTCTGGAAGTTTTCGGGCCTTGCCCGCAACAAGGTCGGCGAGGAATTGAACCTCACCGACAAGGAGCGGTTCGAGCTCGCCTGGATCGTCGACTTCCCGATGTACGAATACAACGAGGACGACAAGAAGGTCGACTTCTCGCACAACCCGTTCTCGATGCCGCAGGGTGGTCTCGAGGCGTTGAAGGACCAGGATCCGCTGACCATCAAGGCCTTCCAGTACGACATCACCTGCAACGGCTACGAGATCGCTTCGGGCGGCATCCGCAACCACGTGCCGGAAGCCATGGTGAAGGCGTTCGAGATCGCCGGCTACGGCGAGCAGGAGGTGGTCGATCGCTTCGGCGGCATGTACCGCGCCTTCCAGTACGGCGCGCCGCCGCATGGCGGCATGGCCGCAGGCGTCGACCGCATCGTGATGCTGCTCTGTGGCACGACGAATTTGCGGGAGATCTCGCTGTTTCCGATGAACCAGCAGGCGATGGATTTGCTGATGGGCGCGCCGTCGGAGGCCACGCCGAAGCAGCTCCGCGAGCTGCATGTGCGGGTGAACCTGCCGCAGAAGTGAGGCAATTCGTCTCTCTCCGCCTGCGGGGAGAGACTCTCTCCACATGGTCTTTGCGAGCGCAGCGAAGCAATTGAGAGTCCCTCCGCGGAAAGATTCTGGATTGCTTCGCTGCGCTCGCAATGACGGTGAGAGAGGTGTGCTTCTCCTCTAAAGGCCCGTCGACGCCTCGATCCGGAACTGCGCCAGCGCGACGACCGGCTCGTGGTTCAGCGCGTCCATGAGCTGAAGCACCGGCAGCTTGCCGAGCGGGGTCAGCTTGATCGTCAGCGTTTGCCCTGACGTTTCCACAAAGCGTGCAAGCGCATCCACCGCCACTCTCGCATCGGGATTGGAGGCTGCGATCTTCTCGCCCTGTGCCCTGATCATCTCGACGATGGCGCTGCGGGCGGCGTCGCGGCTGACATTCTGGATGCGCGCGAATTGCGCCACGACGAGGTCGACGACGCCGCTGTCGCGCAAGGAAAGCTCGATCGCGCCGGTCTCGACCTGCGCCGCCTGACCCATGGCCTGCGCCGGATCGGTCGTGAACAGGCCGCGCGGCACGTTGGCGAGCGCGAAGCGGGCCTGCGCCCGGGCGAGATTGCCGAGATCGATGGTCGCAGGCGCGAGCGCGAATGCGCCCGACGATTCCGTCCAGGCCGCGCCGAGGTCGAGATCGATCGCGAGCTTGTCGACGCCCGCCATGATCAGCAGCCGTTGCGCCGGATTGGCGGCATCGGCAGGGGCGACCATCTTGACGACCAGATTGGCCTTGCTCGGGATCGATCCGATCAACTGGCCCCAGTTCAGGCTGATCGTGTCGATGGTGACGAGCTGCCGCGTGTTCTTGTAGGGAAAGACCACGCCCTTGATCTCGGCGCCTTCCAGCACGCGGAACAGGCTCAGCATCTGCTCCGGCGAGGGCGTCTGTCCGGGATTGCTGAGGCCCGCCCCCAAGCGCACCAGAGTTGCTGCGCTGAACGACTTCAGCGCCAAGCGCTCCATCTTGAACTGACCCTGCGGGGCCGGTGTATCGACGCCCTCGATCGCGAATTCGCCCTCGCGGTATCTGATCGCGTTGACCTTTCCGGTCCCCTCCGGCGTGCCGATCGAGATCTTGCTGATCTCGGCCTTGCCGATGCGAAGACCCTCATAGATTCCGGCGATCTTCTCCAGCATTTCGCGCGACCGTGCCGGCGTCGGAACAGCCGATTGTAGTTGCGACAGCGCGTCAAATCGCTCGTCCAGCCGGAATTTCGACGGTTGCACGTCGACGTCCTCCATCACGAAGCCGTCGAAATCGAGACGCAACCCCTGAGCCGATTTGAGTGCGTAGGGACCGGCCGAGACTTGCCGGTAGACGCGACGATAGGTCTCGTCACTGTTGGTCTTGGGATCGAGCGCGGCGATGATCCCGGTCGCATCGAAATCGTTGACGATGATGTTGGACAGCTCGCCGGTCAGCTTGTCCGGCTTGCCTGGCTGCCTCACGTCGGCCGAGATGGTGGCGCGGTCCGCCTTTATCGCATCGATCTTGCCCTGCTTCAGGTTCTGGATCACCAATCCGGAATAGGTGATCTCGCCGCTGCCACCGGGACCGCTGCCGGAATCGAAGCTCATCGTCAGCGTCGGCGCAGTGAGCGAGGACGCTGTGACGCTCGCATATTGACCGAGCACGTAGCGGTAGAGATCGATCAAGGAGCCGTTCGTTGGTGCCGTCCCGATGTGAAGGGGGCCGGCATAGTCGCGCATCGTCAGTTGCGGAATCTTGTAGGATCCGTTCACCTTGGCCTGGCCGACCTGATCCAGCGCGACGTCAATGCCGGTGATCTCGATGCTGTCGGCCGAAAACCTGGTGTTGTCGATCTGGCGAACGCCGGTGCCCTTGATGCCAGCGATCTTGACCTGCGCCCGCGGCTGGCTGCCGGGCGTGACCGCGATGTCCTCGATGGTCAGCGTCCTGCTCATCACGTCGAAGCCGACCTTGCCGTGGTTCGCTTTGCCGCCACCGGCGCGCAACTGCTCGAACGCGGCCTCGACCTCGGCCCTGACCCGGTGCCGGACATAAAGGTTGAAGCCGAACCATCCGCCCGCCGCGAGCACGGCTGTCACGACCAGGCCGATCAGGATTCGCTTCATTCCCAGCTCCAGTTGTTCGTTGTGCGCTGCGCAACCTGGCATATTCGGGAAACGTCGCAAGGTCCAGGGAAAGCTAGCGCAATCAGACGTTTGACGACGCGCCCTGTTGATGTCGATGCAATCGGATGTTGCCACCGGGCCTTCGGCCGTGCTTGATCCGGTTTCCATGACCCGGAAATAACTGGCCGCTTGGACAGCTGCTCCGGATGAGGCATTTTGAGGCCGGTAACGCGAGGCAAGAGACCGCATGTCGTCCTATTCTGATGATCTCCACCAGGCGGCACTGGCCTATCACCGTCTGCCGCGCCCCGGAAAGCTCGAGATCCAGGCGAGCAAGCCGCTCGCCAACCAGCGCGACCTCGCGCTTGCCTATTCTCCGGGCGTTGCCGCCGCCTGCACCGAGATCGCCAAGAACCCGGCGGAAGCCGCGACCTTGACGACCCGCGCCAATCTGGTCGCCGTCGTCTCGAACGGCACCGCGGTGCTCGGCCTCGGCAATATCGGCCCGCTGGCGTCCAAGCCGGTGATGGAGGGCAAAGCGGTCCTGTTCAAGAAATTCGCCGGCATCGACGTGTTCGACATCGAGATCGCCGCCGACACGATCGAGCGCGTGGTCGAGACCGTGGCGGCGCTCGAGCCGACCTTCGGCGGCATCAATCTCGAAGACATCCGGGGGCCGGAATGTTTCGAGATCGAGGCGCAGTTGAAGGAGCGCATGAAGATCCCGGTCTTCCATGACGATCAGCACGGCACCGCGATCATCGTCGCCGCCGCCATCACCAATGGTTTGCGCCTGAACGGCAAGAAACTGTCGGAGGTCAAGATCGTGGCGTCGGGGGCAGGGGCCGCGGCCATCGCGACGCTCAACCTGCTGGTCTCGATGGGGGCGCAGCGCAAGAACATCTGGGTGTGCGACATCGATGGCCTCGTGCATGAGGGCCGCAACACCACGATGGATCGCTGGAAGGCTGTCTACGCGCAGAAGACCGAGAAGCGCACGCTTGGCGACGTCATCGGCGGGGCCGACATCTTCATCGGGCTATCCGCACCGGGCGTGCTCAAGCCCGAGATGGCCAAGGCGATGGGCGAAAAGCCGCTGATCATGGCGCTCGCCAATCCGACTCCAGAGATCATGCCGGAAGAAGCGCGGAAAGTGCGTCCCGACGCCATGATCTGCACCGGGCGCTCGGACTATCCGAACCAGGTCAACAACGTCCTCTGCTTCCCCTTCATCTTCCGCGGTGCGCTCGATGTCGGCGCCAGCGCCATCAACGAGGAGATGAAGCACGCCGCCGTCGAGGCCATCGCGCAGCTCGCGCGCGAGGCGCCGTCGGATGCGGTCTCCCAGGGCAGCCTCGATACCGGCGAGGCGGGCGGCTTCGGGCCCGGCTCGCTGATCCCGAGTCCCTTTGATCCCAGGTTGATTCTCCGCATCGCGCCCGCCGTTGCCAAGGCGGCGATGGAATCAGGTGTCGCGACGCGCCCCATCACCAATTTCGACGAGTATCGCGCGCTGCTCGAGCGCTTCGCGTTCCGCTCCGGGCTCGTCATGAAGCCGATGTTCGCCAAGGCCAAGACCCAGCCGGTGCGCGTGATCTACGCCGAAGGCGAAGACGAGCGCGTGCTGCGCGCCACGCAGGTGGTGCTGGAGGAGAAGCTGGCGACGCCGATCCTGGTCGGCCGTCCCTCGGTGGTGGAGGCGCGCATCAAGCGGTTCGGCCTGTCCATCAAGGCCGGCAAGGATTTCGACCTCGTCAATCCCGAGGACGATCCGCGCTATCGTTCCTATGTGCAGTCCTATGTCGAGCTCGCCGGCCGGCGGGGCGTTACGCCGGATGCGGCGCGCACGGTGGTGCGCACCAACAACACGGTCATCGCGGCGCTCGCGGTGACGCGCGGGGAGGCGGACGCCATGCTCTGCGGCGTCGAGGGCCGCTATATGAGCCATCTGCGCCATGTCCGCGAGATCGTCGGCTTCTCGCCCGGCGTCAGCGACTATGCCGCGCTGGCGCTGCTGATCACCAGCAAGGGGGCGTTCTTCATCGCCGATACCCAGGTCCGGCCGAATCCGGGCCCGGAGGAGCTCGCCGAGATCGCCTCGCTGGCAGCGGTCCACGTCCAGCGCTTCAACATCAAGCCGAAGATCGCGTTCGTCTCGCATTCGGATTTCGGCAGCTACGACACCGACTCCTCGCGCAAGATGCGCCGGGCGACCCAGTTGCTGAGGGAGAAGCATCCCGAGATCGAGGCCGACGGCGAGATGCAGGGCGACACCGCACTTTCGGCTGCCGCGCGAAAAATGGTGCTGCCGCACTCCAAGCTTGAGGGGGAGGCCAACATCATGATCACGCCGAGCCTGGATACCGCCAACGTCGCCTATCAGATGATCAAGTCGCTGGCGGACGCGCTCCCCGTGGGCCCGATCCTGATCGGCCCGGCGCGGACCGCGCATATCCTCACGCCATCGGTGACCGCGCGCGGCATCCTCAACATGACGGCGGTTGCCGTGGTCGAAGCCCAGGAGCGGGCGGCCCGGCAGCAGCCGACGTTGTTTACGTAAGGGCGAGGTCCTGCTTTCCCTCTCCCCCCCTGTGGGAGAGGGGGCTCGCCGAGGTAGCGGAGAGACGGGTGAGGGGTTCCCTCCGCGAACGCCTCTCTTGATTGAATTCGTGGAGCGAACCCCTTATCCGGCGCCGTAGCCGAAGCTCGCTTCGGCGTTGCCAGGTACGGCGGCCGAAGGCCGCCTACGTTCTCCCACAAGGGAAGAAGGAGTCCGCCCACACCACCAAATTTGAATAAGTCCCAGGTTTCCATTTCCCCGTTTGAAAACGGCAATCGGACTCTCCATAATCCGCAGGCGCACCCCGTGCCCAGTGTTTTGCCAAGAGGCCGACCATGCCAGCGTTCGTGACTTTCGGGCGGATCCTGTTCGCCGTGCTGTTCATCTACAGGGGCGCGACCAAGCTCTTCGCCATCCAGGCGACGGCGGATTTCATCGCCGGCAAGCTCGTGATCCCCGATGTGATCGCGCCCTACGCCAAGCAGGTCGAGACCGCGACCGCCATGACCACGCCGCAGCTGCTGGCGATCGCGGTCGGCGGCCTCGAGATCATCGCGGGGCTGATGATTGCGCTGAATTTCGGCGCGCGCTTCTTTGCAATGCTGATGGTGATCGACGTCGCGGCATCGACGGTCCTGTTCTCTGATTTCTGGAATCAGGCGGCGCCTGAGAACGCGGCTGTTGTGATCGACGCGCTGAAGAATCTCTCGATCATCGGGGCGCTGTTCATGATCATGGGCTATGGCCGCGCCACGCGCTCGGCCGAGACGGCCTACGGGGACGTGTAGGCGCTAGTTGCGCCGCCAAGGCGTGACGGTCACATCATGCGCCGCATCGAGCAGATACGGCGCGGCTGGAGTCAATCCGTGTGACGTCAGCACCTCGGGCGGCGTCCGCCTGGGGACATCCCCAAAACAGCCCTCACCACCGGGCAACCGCACATGCGGGGCTTCCGACAGCCAGAACGTGTCGTAGCGGTCCATGAACATGTCGAACACGGTGGGGCCGCCGATGACGGCGACGCGTCCCGAGGCGACATCGGCAAAGGCGCAGGCTTCCTCGAAGCTCGCATGCGCGGGATTCCACAGCGTCGCGTTCGGCATCTCCGGATCGACGGTGAGGGCCTTGATCTTGCGGGTCAGGATCAGCCGCTTGCGCTTGGGCGAGTTCGCCTGCGCCTCATAGGAGTTGCGGCCGTGCACGATCAGCGCGGCACCGTCGAGCGCCTGCTCGAAGAACAGCTTGTCGCCTTTGAACCTCAGACTGTCGGGCATGACATGGCTCGCGTCGGCAAGCATGCCGTCCGCCGAAACGATGACGTAGCCTTCGAAATGGAACGACAAGTGACGACTATTCGGAAACGGTCGTCACCACGGAATTGACCGGACGCGTGCTCACCGTCGGCAGCTTCACGTCCTTCATCAGTTCCTGGTCGTATTCGGGCAGCGAGGCGACCGGCGCCTTGGCGCGCATCGCCACGATCTTGTAGCCGCCGGCCTTGAGGCGGTTCAGCAGTTCCGGCAGGGCTTCCGCCGTGTGCTTCTGGAAATCGTGCATCAGGATGATGCCTTTGCCCTTCTTCTCGAGCCCCTTCATCACGGTGTCGATCACCTTCTCGGGCTTCGACGCCTTGAAGTCGAAGGAGTCGATGTCGCAGGAGAAGATCGCGACATTGCGATTGCCGAGATAGGTGACCATTTCAGGCGGATGTTGCAGCGCCGGGAAGCGGAAGAACGCGGCCGGCGAGATACCTCCGAGCGCCCATTTCACGGCGCTGATGCCTTTCTCGATCTCCTCCTTGCGCTGCGCTTCGGACAGCTTCTTGTCGTTGAGGTTGGCGTGCGACCAGGTGTGGGTGCCGATGGTGTGACCGGCCGCGTAAACCTGCTTCAGGAGCTCCGGCTCGTAGGTGGCGTGCTTGCCGATCGAGAAGAAGATGCCGGTGGTGCACTGGTCGGCGAGCGCCTTCAGCACGGCGGGCGTGTTGCGCGGCCAGGGACCGTCGTCGAAGGTCAGCACGACCTCCTTGTCGCGCAGGAAGTCGAGCTCCTTGAAATGCTCGAAGCCGAAGCCGGGGCCGCCTGTCGTGTCGATCTCGACGGTACGGGCGACGCCCAGCGCGTTCGGATTGGTGCATGCGGCGCGCGCCGGCTGCGGCGCCTGCTGCGGCGGAGGCGGGAAGGCTGCGGCGTTCGGTTGCGCTGCGGGGGCCGCGGCTGCCGGAGCCGCAGCCGGTGTGGCCGCGGGAGCCGCCTGCGTCGCGGCTGCGGGTTTTGCAGCCGGGGTCTGCGACCATGCCGCGCCTGTCAGCGCAACGGAGATCGCGCTTGCCAAAATCAGTTTTGCCGCCACACGCATGGTGTTGTCCTCGAGATTGATCCCGTTGTTCCGCCGTGGCTTTTCGCCTCCGGCAAAACCCATCCTGCCCACAATATCTTAGCTGACCGTAGCCTAGATGGTGCTCCATCGCCATTGCAACGGCTGTTTGGCGCTCCACGACAATTGTGCCCAGCCCTGTTTCAGCCGGGCGCGTCAGCTGTCGGCCAACGCCCGGGCAATCGCGGTCTTGATGCGGGTGTCGGCCGGCTCCACGGCGGACGGAAACACCTCGGCGATGTAGCCGTCACGGCCAACAAGGTATTTGTGGAAGTTCCACTTCGGAACCTCCTTGGGGCGCGCCTCGGCCGCCCATTTGTAGAAAGGATGCGCTTTTGGTCCGACCACGACGGCCTTGGCGGCGATCGGAAAGGTAACGCCGTATTGGTGGTGCGCGGTCTGCGAGATCTCGCTGGTGCCGCCGGGCTCCTGGCCGCCGAAATCGTTGGAGGGGACGGCGATCACAGTCAAGCCGCGCTCGCGAAACTCGCTCCAGATCTCCTGCAGCCCCTGATATTGCGGGGTATAGCCGCAGAGCGAGGCCGTGTTCACGATCAGCAGCGGTTTGCCGCTGAAGGCGGCGAGGTGAATGTCGTCGCCTGATAGCGCGGGGAAAGAGAAGGCGTAGGCGGGCATCCGGCTCATTCCGCCATCGGCGCGTGCGCGCGTTGCCGAGGCAGCTGCTGCGAGCAGCGCCGTTGTGAGTACGATTCTGCGGTTCAACATATGGCGGCGTTCCCCGGATGCGATCCGGGGCGAAGCTTACTCCGCCGTGGCGACTGGCCTGCTCAACACCGCGTTATCGTGGTTCCCGGCTCAGTAGAGGCGGACGATGAAGTCGGTGCCTTCGCCGGTTTCACCCTGGTTGATGCCCTGGTCGGACACGATGACCGAGCCGCCTGACGTGAGCATCTCGTTGATCTTGGCTATGGCGTCCGCAGGGATCGTGATCCGGTCCAGTGCCTCGGCCGGGCTGTCGGGCGTGATGACAGGCTTTGCGGCAACCGGGATCACCGCAGCGCCGCGCTGGCGGCGCAGCACGTGGCCATCTTCCTCGCGCGCGGCGGCGCGGACGGCAACGGGCAGCGACACCACCGACCAATGCAGCGCATTGGCATCGGTCTTGTCGGCTTCGGCAGTGAAGACATGGGTGCCGAGCGGCCGGTCGCTCGCAGCAATCGTCACGGGCACATCGAACAGCGGCGCGAAGTTCTGCCGCACATAGAGCTTGGAATCCTTGCGGCTGATGAACACCGCAATCTGACCGCCCCGCTTTGGCAGCTCCGGCTTCACCGACGGCGCGGGATCGGCGACGCGGGTCTGGTCTTTCTTCGCGTCCGGAGAAGCGGGTTGCGCGGGGGCCATGGCCGACGCGGCGTCGGGCTTTGGCTCGATCGCGGCTGCGTCGGCCTTGGTCGGCTCGGCATCCGAAGCCGCCTTGGGCGCTTCCGCGGCCTCGGCCGGCTTCGCTTCAGTGTTCGCGGCATCCGCGGGCTCAGCCGGTTCATCCGCCTTGGCAGTGGCCGGGGGCTGCTTGGCCGGCTCGGAGGCCTCGGCGTTGACCTCGGCTTTGGCGCCTTCCTCGCGGATCGGGGCAGTGCCCGCGGTCGCATCCGACATGACGACATGGCCGACCGTTGAGCGCAGCTCCGGCACGCCTTCAGCGCTGGCGGTTTTGGTTTCGACAGGCCTGGTTTCAACAGGCCTGGCGTCCGCGGCCTTGGTCTCCGGCGCGCCCTTGTCCGCCTTGTCGCCGACGCTGGTCGTCGGCTCGAGGCTTGCCGCAGGCTGCGGCGTAACGCGCAGCGAGGCGAGCAGCGGATGCGAGAAGCTTTGCGGTGTCGTCTGGCCGGGCGATACGATCACGCGCGCACCCATCTTGGTCCAGTTCCACATCTTCACCGCGAACGCCATCGGCATGCGGATGCAGCCGTGCGAGGCCGGATAGCCCGGCAGCACGCCGGCATGCATGGCGACGCCGGACCAGGTGATGCGCTGCATGTACGGCATCGGCGCGCCGCTGTAGATATTGGAGTGGTGGAATTTGTGCTTCTGGATGACGCTGAACACGCCCATCGGGGTCGAATGGCCCTTCATGCCGGTCGACACCGGCGATTCCGCGAACACGCCGTTGGAGTCGTAGACCGTCACCTTCTGCCGGTCGATCGAGACGACGATGACGAGTGGACCTTGCGGCTTCGCGTTGGTCTCCTTCTCGACGCGCGACCCTTTCCTGGTCTTGGCGGCTGCCGCGCCGCGCTTCTGCGGCTTCAGGCGCGGCTCCTCGGGATACCGCTCCTGCCGTCCGTAGGCTCCGTCGGAATAATCGGGATAATAATAGAACGCCGCTTCCGCCTGACCAGCCGTACCGATCGCACCGGCCGCCGCCAGAATCGCGACCTGCCACAGCCGTGCCGACGCGGCTGAAACATGGGGCCCGTTCACGCTGTTCATTCCTCGAATCCGCATCCAATTCAGACATTAGTGTCGCAGAGGGGATACGCGTTCACCAGCACGGCAGTTCTGCGATCAGCGACTTTTGTTTTACACGTAGCAAAAAAGCCTCACGGAGCGGTAAACGGCGGCCGCGGCCGGCTTCCGTCATCTTCCTGATCGGCCGCCTCATGCCTACATTGCCAGGACTTGTTACCGGAGAACTTCATGTCATCTCGTTTCCCCGGTCTTTCCGGCATCCGCTTGAAAGGCCTTGCTTTATTCCTTCTCGCTCTGACCGTGCCCCTGGCGTCCGCATCCGCCGCCGACGAGCCCGATCTCATCTTCCGCCGCTCCACCGTGTTCAAATGGATGAGCCCGAATGACAAGCTCGCGACCTATGGTCTGGACGATCCTGAAGTCGAGGGCGTGGCCTGTCATTTCACGGTGCCGGAAAAGGGTGGGTTCAAGGGCTGGCTCGGTCTTGCCGAGGAGGTCTCGGACGTCTCGCTGGCCTGCCGCCAGGTCGGCCCGATCAAGTTCAGGGACAAGATGGAACAGGGCGACGACATGTTCCGCAAGCGCCGCTCGCTTTTCTTCAAGAAGATGCAGATCGTGCGCGGCTGCGACGCCAAGCGCAATGTGCTGGTCTACATGGTCTATTCGGACAAGCTGATCGAGGGATCGCCGAAGAACTCGACTTCGACCGTGCCGATCATGCCGTGGGGGCCGGCTGACGCGAACGTCCAGAAGTGCGGCGACTTCTTCACGCAGTGACGCGCTGGCGTTCACGCAGTGATGCGCTGGCGTTCACGCAGTGCTTCGAGTTGCGCGGACACTTGCTCCCAAGCTGGTTCAAGCCATCGCGCGCCCGATCTGAAATGATTGATGATTTCGGAGATTTGTTTCGTCGCGAGAGGGCGACGAAACAATTCTCATCCGGAACGAAATCATTTTGGGCTTTTGGCGCATCACGGGAGAAACCGCAGATGGTTATCAGGCTGACGACGACGACGGCACACCGCCGGCCCCGCAATCCGGAGACAGATCCATGCGTGCGCTCAGCTTCATCCTCGCTTTCGGCTTCGTGCTCGCCGGCTCCTCGTTTGCCGGCGCACCTGACGGTAATTTGCCCGGTATCGGCACCTTCCAGTACAGTGGCTCGCCGATCACAACCACTGCGCCGCAGCCGATCGTCCTTGCGTCGCGCTTCTGATCCCAAATAAGAAAATCAGCCGTCAAAGGCCATCATGTACCTTCGTCTCGGCGCCGCGGCGTTCCTGTTCCTTCTGACGATCAGCTCCTCTCAGGCGCAGGTGCGCGCACCGAGCCGGTTGCCGGATGCGCGTAACGAGTTCGTGCGGCAATGTGCTCCGCGCATGCTCGGACGCTGGGAGCATCCGGAAGAGGTTTGCGGCTGCCTGCACGATCATGCCGCCGCCGTCGTCGAGGATCGCGACCTGCGCGAAGCACTGCTGCGCGGCATCAGCGAGACCGGTGTTCCGACCATCGAGACCGATTGGGTGCCGGTGGCGAAGCAAAGCGAGATCGGGGCGACCTTCACCAAGATCGCCAAGCCGACCCTGCAGTGCATGTTCGACCCCGCGAAGTCTTGAGCCGTCACCTCGACTTCGGGCCGAATCGCGCCACGCAATTGGCGGTTCGCACGACGCCCTTGTCCGTCATCTTCGATCCGCGCACTTCCTTCACCTGTCCGGCCGGACAGGTTCCGTCATCCACTTGCACGCGCTGGCCGAGCTTGAGGTCGACGATATCCTGCTCACGGCCGACTGTCGTTGCGGAGGCCATCGAGGCAAGGATGGTGGAGATCAGAAGCGCAAGGCAGGTTGCGCGGCCGAATGTCGTAGCGTCTGACATGATGAGAGGTCCCGGAATCAAGTGCCGCGATGGTAAGGAGCGGTCCGCGATTCTGATAGTCAACCTTCGTCACGCCCGACGATCCGCCCTGACTTTGCTGCGCAAGGCGGCGCGCGCTTCGCCGGCGAGCCGTTCGGCGGCGGAGACGAGGTCTGGAACCGCGTGCCCCGAGAATCCCAGCACGAAACCGGGCAAAGGGCGAGCCCGCGCATAGGTGTCGGCGAGCAACCAGCCTTCCGCGCCCGCGGCTAGCTTCGCCGCAGCCGCAATCGCTGGCGCAACCGACGGATCGAACCGCGCGACGAGGTGCAAGCCCTGTGACGGCACCGGGACCGACAGCGCACCATCTGACGTCGCTTCGAGCGTTTCGGCCAGCACGTCGCGTGCCTCGCGATAGAGTTTTCGTACGCGCTTCAGATTGGCCGCGAACGCGCCGGAGTTCAGCATGTCGGCGACGGCGCCTTCCATCAGCGTCCCGGGGAAACGATCGAGCGCAGCGCGTGCGGTCGTGACGTCGGCGATCAGGCGCTCGGGCAGGGCGCAATAACCGATGCGAAGGCCCGGAAACAGCGTCTTGGCGAACGTGCCCATGTAGATCACGCGCTGGAGCCGATCGATGCCAGCAAGCGACATCAGCGGCGCGCCGTCGTAGCGGAACTCGCTGTCGTAATCGTCCTCGAGCACGAAAGCGCCGGCCTGCCTCGCCCAGTCGAGGAGCGCGAGCCGGCGCGGCATCGACATCTGCACGCCCAGCGGAAACTGATGCGACGGTGTGACATAAGCTGCGCGCGCGGACGGCGCGGCGGCGCGACCCCTCGCGACTTGCAGTCCGTCCACGTCGACCGGAACGGGCACAATGCGATAGCCGCACTGCGCCATGGTCCTGCGCGCAATGGGGTAGCCAGGGTCCTCGCACCAGACCTGATCGCCGGGCTTCAGGATCGCGCTGAGAACGATTCGCAGCGTGTGCAGCGTGCCTGACGTCAGCATGATCTGATCAGGATCGCAGCGCAGCCCCCGCGCCGACAGCAGATGATCGGCGATCGCTGCGCGCAATTCGCGGCTGCCGCGCGGGTCGCCGTAATGCAGATGTTCGCTACCGAAGGCCCGCATCCGCCGGCCGGCGAAGGCGCGAAAACGTTGTACGGCGCGCTCGTCAATATGAGTGCAGCCGAGCGCCAGCGCGCCTTGCCCGGCCGCCTCGACGATGACCATCGGCTTGTTTGCGGCTACGGCGCGTGCGGGAATGCGCGCGGCCACGAAGGTCCCCGAGCCGATGGTCGCTTGCGCAAACCCGTCGGCGATCAGACGTTCGTATGCCGTGACGACGGCGTTGCGCCGAAAGCCGGTCTGCTTTGCCAGCGTCCGCGACGGCGGCAGCGGCTCGCCTGATTTCACCAGGCCGGAGACGATCATCTCGCACAGCGCCTGATAGAGCCGGTGCGCCGAGGAGGCGCCGGCGGTGACGTGCCGGCCCGTCAGATCGAGCGGCAGCTCGGCTTTCCCAGGCGAATTGGTCGGAATTTTTTGCATGGAATTGGTACTATCGTAGACCAAATGCGCAGCTACAACTCTTCTGGAATTGTTCGGGGCATGACAGGAGCGGCCGTGAGCCAGATTGAAAGCCAACAGTCCTATCCGACGTCAGCGCGCAACCAGGTGAAGCGTCGGCACGACCGCGGCTTCTATGATCACGCCACCGTTCACCGCATCCTGGACTCCTCGATGATGTGCCACGTTTCGTATGTGATCGAGGGGCAGCCCTATTGCACGCCGACCTTCTTCTGGCGCGAGGGCACGAAACTCTACTGGCACGGCTCGAGCGCGAGCCGCATGCTGCGCAACCAGACCAAGGGTGAGCGGGTGTGCCTGACGGTCGCGCATCTCGACAGCCTTGTCCTGGCGCGCTGCGGCTTCAATCACTCCGCCGACTATCGCGCGGTCATGGCCTTCGGCACCGCCTATCTCGTCACCGACCCCGCGGAGAAGGAGCGGGCCGTGGTGGCCATGGTCGACCGCTTCTTTCCGGATCGCACGGCGAGCCTGCGGGCCAGCAGCACCCAGGAGGTCAAGGCGACCTCCTTCATCGCGATGGAGATCGAGGAGGCCTCCGCAAAGGTCCGCGCCAAGGGCGTTGCCGACGACGATGAGGACTACGGATTGCCCATCTATGCCGAGCGGATTCCGGTCCGCACCGTTCTCGGCGCGCCGGAACCTTGTTCGCGTCTGCTCGATGGCGTGAGCCGGCCTGCGACACTCAAGGGCTATTCGGAAGGGCGACTGCTCGAAGATGCATTGCGGGATGCTCATTTTGTCGAGTACCCGAACGGCTGAAATCGGCTAGCTTGCGCGCGCTATTGATCACCGGATGCGCGGAGTTGCCCAATGAATGCCGAGACCCAGCAGAGGATTCTTGACGCGGTCGACGCCGGCTTCGAAGCCCAGCTCGCGACCACCCGTGATTTCGTCGCGATCCCTTCGACCCGTGGGGCGGAGGGGCCGTGCCAGGACATGATGGGCGATCTCCTGCGCGCGCGGGGTTACGAGGTCGACGACTGGCACATCAAGGTCGACGACTTGCGAGATCTGCGCGGCTTCGGACCGATCGAGCATGATTTCTCCAGGGCACGCTCAGTCGTCGGTACCTATCGGCCGACGACCGAGGCCGGCAAATCGCTGATCCTCCAGGGCCACTGCGATGTCGTGCCAGCGGGGCCGCTGGAAGTGTGGGAAACCCCGCCGTTCTCGCCCATCATCAAGGACGGCAAGATGTTCGGCCGCGGAGCCTGCGACATGAAGTCGGGCACCATCGGCGCGCTCTATGCGCTGGACGCGATCAAGGCGGCGGGCTTCAGGCCGACGGCGCGGATTCACTTTCAGTCTGTCATCGAGGAGGAGAGCACCGGCGTCGGCGCCCTCTCGACGCTGCAGCGCGGCTATCGGGCCGATGCCTGCTTCATTCCGGAACCGACAGGCGGCAAGATGGTGCGCTCGCAGGTCGGCGTGATCTGGTTTCGCCTGCGGGTGAAGGGCCATCCGACGCATGTTGCGTTTGCCGGCTCCGGCTCCAATGCGATCATGGCGGCCTATCACCTTGTCCAAGCCCTGCAGAAGCTCGAGATCGAGTGGAACGAGCGCGCCAAGGCCGATCGTCACTTCAGGACGCTCAACCATCCCATCAACTTCAACCCCGGCATCATCAAGGGCGGCGATTGGGCCTCCAGCGTGCCGGCCTGGTGCGACGTCGATTGCCGCATCGCCGTTCTGCCTGGTTGGTCGGTCGCCGATCACCAGAAGGAGATCCTTGCCTGCGTCGCAGCCGCCTCGCGCAATCACCGCTTCCTCGCCAACAACCCGCCGGAGGTCGAATGGTCGGGCTTCCTCTCGGAAGGCTATGAGCTGACCGATTCCGCCGCGCCGGAAGCCGCGTTCGGCAAGGCGTTCAACAAGGTCTACGGCGGTGCCGTCGAGGATCTCGTCTTCACCGCACTGACCGACACTCGCTTCTACGGACTGAACTGCGGCATTCCGAGCCTTTGCTTCGGCGCCAGCGGCGGCGCGATGCACGGCTTCAACGAATATGTCGAGCTGGACTCGCTGAAGAAGACCACCAAGGCGATGGCGCTGTTCATTGCGGAATGGTGCGGCGTGGAGACGGCGTAGCAGCCGCAGTCGCACTCTCCGCCCTCATTGCGAAGGAGCCCGCGACAAAATTGCGTAGCAATTTTGCGCTGGTGCGACGAAGCAATCCAGACTGCTCCCATGGAGAAGGTCTGGATCGCTTCGCTTCGCTCGCAATGACGGACCGGGCCGTTAGACCCTCATCCTCGCGGCTCCTCCGTCGGGGGAGATATATTGCCAAGTCCTTTAAGCTTAAAATAAAGACTAGGATGCCGCCCTGACCGGTGGCAGACTGGCGCCCGGTTCGGCGAACGAGCCCCAGGGAGTCACGATGCGCGACTGGGATGATGCTTACGCCAATTCGGCCCATATCCCGGGCTCGGACAAGATGCCGGCGCAATGGGCGGAGCGGGCGGCGGCTTATCGCGCCGGGTTGAAAGGCTTTCGCCCTGATATCGCCTACGGTTCCGATGAGCGCCAGCGCTTCGACCTGGTCCTGCCGGATGGCGACAGCAAAGGCCTGGTCGTGTTCGTGCACGGCGGCTACTGGATGCGCCTTGCCAAATCGGACTGGACCGATCTCGCCGAAGGCGCGCGGCACCACGGCTGGACGGTTTGCTTGCCGAGCTACACGCTTGCGCCGGCCGCTCGCATCTCCGACATGACTGCCGAAATCACCGCCGCGATTGCGAAGGCGGCTTCGCTTGTCTCAGGGCCGATCCGGCTCGCCGGGCATTCGGCGGGTGGTCATCTCGTCACGCGCATGCTGTGCGACGACAGCCGGCTTGAGCCTGCCGTCTTCAACCGGATCCTCGGCACGCTCTCGATCAGCGGCCTGCATGATTTGCGGCCGCTGCTCAAGACGCAGATGAACGACACCTTGCGCATGACCATGGAGGAGGCGACGCTCGAAAGCGCCGCGCTGCACCTGCCGCGCGGACATGCGCCTGTCACCGCCTGGGTCGGCGGCAGCGAGCGGCCGGAATTCATCCGCCAGTCCGACCTGTTCGCCAACGTCTGGACCGGCTTCGACGTGCCGACGCGCCTCGTGATTGATCCCGGGCTCAACCATTTCACCGTGATCGATGGGCTCAAGGATCCGTCGTCGCCGATCACCGCGCGGCTGATTGGCCTCGACTGACTGTCGTAGGGATGATCGATCGAAAGGGCCTGTCATGACGTCCAGCGATTACGATCCCTCAAACGAAGGCGCCGAGACCGATTTCAGCCGGCGCATGTCCTACGGCAACTATCTGGCGCTGGATGCGATCCTCGGTGCCCAGCATCCGCTGTCGGAGGCGCATGACGAGATGCTGTTCATCATCCAGCATCAGACCACGGAGCTCTGGATGCGGCTTGCCATCCACGAGCTCAGCGCCGCGCGCCGGGCCATCGCCAGAGACGAGGTGCAGCCCGCGATGAAGATGTTGGCGCGCATGTCGCGCATCTTCGAGCAGCTCAACAACGCCTGGGATGTGTTGCGCACGATGACGCCCAGCGAATACACCCGCTTCCGGTCCCAACTCGGCCAGTCCTCGGGCTTCCAGTCGCGCCAGTACCGGCTGATCGAATATCTGCTCGGCAACCGCAACCACGCCATGTTGAAGCCGCACGCGCACGATGTGGAAACGACCAGGATGTTGGAAGCCGAGCTTGCCACGCCGAGCCTCTACGATGAGGTGCTGCGGCTCGCCGATCGCAACGGGCTGAAGATGCCGGCCGCCGTGCTCGCGCGCGACGTCCGCGAAACCCACAGCTTCAACGAGGGCGTGCTGCAGGCCTGGCGTATCGTCTACGAGGCGCCGGAGACGCACTGGATGCTCTACGAGCTCGCCGAAAAGCTGGTCGATTTCGAGGATTATTTCCGTCGTTGGCGCTTCAATCACGTCACCACAGTCGAGCGTGTCATCGGCTTCAAGCGCGGGACCGGTGGCACTGGCGGCGTCAGCTATCTCAAGCGCATGCTGGAGGTCGAGCTATTCCCCGAACTCTGGCGCGTCCGGACGATTTTGTAGGGCCCGACATGACCCAGCTTCGCGTCTATGACGACACCAAAGCGCTGTTCCGGCTGCCCGAGGGCGTGATCTATCTGGACGGCAATTCGCTGGGCGCGCTGCCGCTTGGCGTCGCCGAGCGCGTCAACCGCGTGATTACGACCGAGTGGGGCGTTGAGTTGATCCGCGCCTGGAACACCGCTGGCTGGTATGCCCAGCCGCGTCATGTCGGCGATCGCATCGCGCGGCTGATCGGCGCGGAGGCCGGGTCCGTGATGGTTGGGGACACGCTGTCGCTCAAAGTCTATCAGGCGCTCGCGGCCGCGCTCGACATGAACCCATCGCGCAAGGTCGTCCTGTCTGACACAGGCAATTTCCCAACCGATCTCTACATGGCCGAAGGCCTGATCGCGACGCTCGGGCGCGGCCATCAATTGCGGCTTGTGGCGCCGGAGGAGATCGCGGCTTCGCTCTCGGAAGAGATCGCGGTGCTCTACATCACCGAGGTCGATTATCGCACCGGCCGCCGTCACGACATGGCGAAACTGACGGCGAAGGCGCGTGCGCTCGGCATCGTCACGGTGTGGGATCTCGCGCATTCGGCCGGCGCGCTGCCGGTCGATCTTGCCGGTTGTGGCGTCGATTTCGCAGCCGGCTGCACCTACAAATACATCAATGCCGGGCCGGGCGCTCCGGCGTTCCTCTACGTCGCGCCACATCATGCCGGTGGCGCGCGCGTCGCGCTGTCGGGATGGATGGGCCACGCAAAACCCTTCGCATTCGAGCTCGGCTACGCGGCGGCCGGCGGTGTCGAGCGCATGCGCGTGGGCACGCCGCCGGTGCTGGCGATGGCGGCCCTGGAGGCTTCGCTCGATGTCTGGGATCACGTCGACATCAGGGAGGTCCGCGCCCGCTCGCTGGCGCTCGGCGATCGCCTGATTGCCGAAGTCGAACGCCGCTGCCCATCTCTGAGCCTTGTAACCCCGCGTGCACACGAACGCCGTGGCTCGCAAGTCTCCTTCGCCTTCGAGGGCGGTTATGCCGCGATCCAGGCCTTGATCGCGCGCGGCCTGATCGGCGATTTCCGCGCGCCCGACATCATGAGGTTCGGGATCACGCCGCTCTACATTGGCGAGAGCGAGATCATGCGGGCAGCCGAGATCATCGAGGAGGTGATCGCGGGTGAGGTGTGGCGCCGGCCGGAGTATCAGGTCGTGAATGCGGTGACGTGAGGAGGAAATGTCTCCCCATGACACGGGAGAGACGCGAGAACGCTCTCCACGGGAGGGCCGACATCACAGCAGCCATGACCTCTGACGTCATTGCTTTGCCGCAGGAAGCCTTTCACGGTGAGACACCAACGAATTGGGAGAAGATCTGATGACGCCGCTCGAGAAAGTTAAAGCGATGAAGATGCCGTTCGCCGAGCTCAAAGGCGTCGAATTCGTCGAGGCCGAACAAGATCGGGTGGTGGCGCGGATGACGGTGCGGCCGGACCTCTGCACGCTGTATCACACCATCCACGGCGGCGCGGTGATGGCGTTCGCCGATTCGGTCGGGGCTGCCGCGACCGTCATCAACCTGCCGGAGGGCGCCAAGGGCACGACCACGCTGGAGAGCAAGACCAACTTCATCGGAGGCGCCAAGGAGGGCACCATCGTCATCGCCACCGCCACGCCTGTTCACCGGGGTCGCCGGACCCAGGTCTGGACCACCCGGTTGGAGACTGAGGACGGCAAGCTGGTTGCCTTGGTGACCCAGACACAGCTGGTCCTGTAAGATTACGGGGGCTTGATTTTGTTAACGAATTGGTCGCTCCCCGCGCTCGAAACTTGAGGCAGGTTCCCGCCTTGAAAAATTTGGTGCGACGCACAATATTGGGCGCCTAGGGATTCGAACGCCTCCTCGAGGGACACCAAGAGGAGTTTTGACGTGGTACTTGAAGACACCGCCCAGGCAACATCCGTTCCCGGCTATGTGCGGACCTTGAGCCAGCAGGAAGAGTTGCCGCTGTTGCGCGATCACCTGCTGCGGCTCGATGCCGAGAGCCGGCATGACCGTTTCAACGGTTTTCTCGACGACAGCTTCATCGAGCGTTACGCCGCCCGCTGCGCCGAGGACGGCACTGTGATCGTCGCCTACATCGTCGACGGCGTGGTCCGCGGCGCGGCCGAGCTGCATCCGCCGGAGGGGGATTCGCTGCCCGAAGTCGCCTTCAGCGTGGAAGCCTCAGCCCGCCGCCAGAATGTCGGCACCGTGCTGTTCAGCCGCCTGATCGCGGAAGCGCGCTGGAAGGGCTACAAGAGCCTACGCGTCACGACGGGTGCGGAGAACCATGCCATGCGGGCGCTCGCCAAGAAGTTCGGTGCGCATCTGCAGTTCCGCCATGGCGAGTCGACCGGCACGATCGATCTGACCAAGGCTCCCGAGGACGAGCTTGCCGATCTCGCCGCCGCGCCGTTCAAGGCCGGCCGCGCGCTTCTCAGCTTCAACTCGACCTGCTGGAAGCTGATCTCCAGCATGTACGGCAATCGTGCAGCGTGAGACTAAAGGCCTGAATCAAAAAGCGGACCGGCTCAGGCCGGTCCGCTTCTTTAATGAAGCGATGGGAATGAGCGCTTAGGTGCCGGTGCGCTTGTCGTTGCCGAAGCGGCGAACGACACGGCGTTCGACCACAACCGAGCGCTGCGCACCCTGTTCGCCGGCAATCACCCGCGTGGCGGTGATGCGACCGTTGGTGCGGGCCTGTTTCCTGACCTCGGCCTGAACGATCTCGATGGGCATCCCCATCAGAGCGGCAGCGATCTCCGCCTGTTGCTCCTGGTCGTCGGTGATGCCGACAGCGGCGAAGATCGCCTCATCCAGGGTCGGCGGGTCATGGCGGACGCGCCGCGTGCCGTACTTGGTATTCCAGTCTGCGCTCATAAGGGCCTCGTTTCGATGCCGGGATACCTAGTGCGATCAATGTTGCATTGCAATATGAAATCAATGTGGCATCTCAGCTATGCAACGGTTTGGCGTCATGGCGGTGACGAGACACCGGCATCGACCTCGATCCGCTGTTGGGGCCAACGTTTCAACGCGGCGAGTCCTGCCTGGGTCAGTCGATAGATTCCCCGGTCGGCTCGCTCGAACCAGCCATACACATTGTTAAGCAAGATCTTGCCGGCGTCGGGACAGCGCTCGCGCAAATCGCGCACGCGCCGCGGGCCTGCCGCGAGTTCTGACGCACAGGTCAGCGCCTGCTGCCGGTAGGCCGTCATGATCGGCGCGCGGGTGCTGCCGCCGAGCACGGGATCGCCCTGGCGGCGCTGATGTTCGGCAACGAGGCGCGAGCGGGTCTTCGGGTCGCGGCGCGGAGCTGCCGTCGGCGGCTTCACCAGCACCTCGACCTGGCCCTTGTCGGTTACCCCAAGCATACCGAAACCGAGGCGACGACAGAGATTGCGGTAACGCGCATCACTCTCGCGTCCCTTGCCGCGGATCGACATCTTTGCGGCGATCCAGATCTCGTCGCCCGCCGGCGCGCGATCGACCGCCTGCAGGATCAGTTCGAGATTGAACGCGAGCTTCAGCTCGCCAATCACCACCACTGGCGGATTGCCGGCGCTGAGGCCGACAAGATCGCAGCCGCGAATCTCGCCCTTCACGTCGAAGCCGAGGCCTTCGAGGAATCGTTTGACGGGGAGGTAGAGCGCGGTTTCCAAGGGAGTTTCCGATCGGAGAATCAGTTGCCGTCAGTCTAGCCCGGATCAGACTCCGGGCTGACCGGCATTTGCCTGGACGCCGTCAGGCCAGCTATATCCCCGCGTGGCGAACAGGGCGCTTGCAACTATGACGATCAGGAATGGGCTCTATCACATCCGGATCGCGTTTCTGGATAGTGTCCAGGGCGGCAATCAGGGTGTCATGGTGCTGCACGACGGCACCATGCGCGGTGGGGATTCGTTTTTCTTCGCCTATGGCAGCTACACGTCCGCCGACGGCAAATGGAAGGGCGAGCTGACCAACGAGGAGCATTCGCCCTCGTTCGACGAGCGCCCGGTGTGGGGCCGCAAGGTCGTGACCATCGGCTTCAGCGGCACCTATACCGACGAGACCGCTTACGGTGAGGGCATGGCGCTTGCCGGCAAGCAGAGCATCCGCTTCAAGGGCAATCTGCGGCTGCTGGTGCCGGATTGATCAGACCCGTCCGCTCACCGGAATGAGCGCGCCGGTGACGCCGCCTGCGGCGTCGCTGACGAGGAACAGGATCACCTCGGCGAGCTCCTGCGGCGTCACCCATTTGGTGAAATCCGCTTTCGGCATGTCGGCGCGGTTGGCCTTGGTGTCGATGGTCGACGGCAGCACCGCGTTGACGGTCACCTTGCCTTTCCATTCACTGGCCAGCGCCTCGGTCAGGCGATGCACGCCTGCCTTCGATGCCGCATAAGGCCCCATGCCGGCGCCGGCCTGAAGCGCGCCCATGGCGCCGATATTGACGATGCGGCCGGCGTTCGAGGCGGCAAGATGCGGCAGCGCCGCGCGCGAGGTGTTGAGCGCGGTCAGCAGGTTCAGCGCATGCATGCGTTGCCAGGTCGTGATGTCGCCATCGCCGACGGTCTCATAGGCAAAGCCGCCGGCGATGTTGACCAATGCGTCAAGTCGGCCGAAATGCCTGGCGGCAGCCTCGACGGCCGTCTTCGCCTGCGCCGCGTCGGACAGGTCCACGCCGCCGATCTCGATGCGTTCAGGCGTCGCCGGCATTTGCGAGGCCGCGTAATCGATGCCGGCGATCCGCGCGCCGCGCGATACCGCGATGTCGGCGACCACCTTGCCGAGCGCGCCGCGCGCACCGGTCACGATCAGAACCTTGCCTTGCATCATCGATCTCCCGGCGCGGGCGCCTCATGATTGAAGATAGCGCGCCTTCAGCGCGGTGCGCTCTGCTGTGCCGAGCTTGAGGCCCTCGCGCAAGTAGGTTTCGACATCACCATAGTCGCGACGGACGGCTTCGAATGCGGCATCGAGATAGGAGGCGTTGACCGAGCCGATCGCGTCGAGGACATCGGCCGGCAGATCGGAGACGCTCGAGACGTCGCGCCTGTAGTGACGGTTGGTCAGCAGATAATCCTCGGAAATGACGTCATCGGGCACGCCGAGCGCATGCAGGATCAGGGCGCTGGCAAAGCCGGTACGGTCCTTGCCGGCGGTGCAGTGGATCACGAGCGGGGCACGGTCTTCCAGCAGATGGCCGAACAGCGTGCGGAAGCTGTGCGTGTTGTGGCGGACATAGTTGCGATAGGACTCGCGCATGAGTTCGAGCGCGACCGGTCCGGTCAGCGCGCCCCTGGCGAGCTCGGCGCGCAGGGAAGCCACGACCGTCGGCTCGATCGGCAACGAATGCACGGTGATCTCGTTCACGACGCAGACGCCGGCCGTGCGCTCCTCGACGCCTCGGAAGTCGAACGCGCTTCTGACGCCGAGTGCGCGGACGATCTCGATGTCTTCTGCGGTGAGCTGGCCGAGATGGTTGGAGCGGAAGATGTGGCGCCAGCGCGTGGTGCGGCCGTCGCTTGTCGCGTAGCCGCCGAGGTCGCGAAAATTGCTGGCGCCTTGCAAGGCGAGGTGACGGGAAGGGGAGTGTGACATGGGCCCGGCCTGAATGATTGGGATCAGCTTTTGTTTTTATCCCGGCTGCGGATCATTGCAGACGACCTGTCCGATGCGGAATCAAAAAGGGTCGAAACATCGTTGTTTCGACCCTTCTTAGACTTCCGCCGGGCGTTTGTAGCACGCGACGGTCCTGGACCAGACCGGCATTAGCGTTCCCATTTGGGCTTTGCTTCGTCGACCGCGTCCTGGTGATACCAGCTATCGCTGCAGATCGACGCGTTCTCGGGAAGCGAAGCGTGATCGGCGGGAAGGCGGGTCTCGCTGTAGCGGCGCCCCGCGAGAGCCGCGCGGCCCCCGACAGGGAATTGGTAGATCGTCGCAGATCCGTGACTCAGACCATTGTTCATCATTGCGATTGCTCCTTGGTCGAAGCGCCTTGGCCTCCATGGTGCGCCCGACTCCTTCTGATGTGGTTACTGGAATCCCCATATCGGCCCCGCACTCCGAAAAGCAAAGTGCTGAAAAGGAGATCAGTTTCCGCCTAATTCTTGAGCAGATGGCTGTCTGCCCCCCCTAAGGCACCGTGTCGATGACCAACGTCTGTGCCATTGCAAAGGTTGCTGGGCATGTCCCGCCGCTTTGCGAAAGTTGCCGGACGTTGACGCATGTTTCATCGGCAACCTCCGGCAGGAGCCTGCCTGCTCCAGAATCGGGCGATTTCCGCGGGAATATTGCAGTGCAGCTTCACGCGAAGGTGCGCTCCTATGCCGCATGCGGCGGACCGCTTAGGCCGCTGTGGAAAACCCTACGCGCTGCGGCCTTTTGGCACGCAAAATGCTTATGGAGAGCCGGCCGATGATGGCCGGGTACAAACGTGCGGGGGGCTCTCAACCCCACCTTTCGCATCATCTACAGAGAGGCTCAATGACCAAGTACAAGCTCGAGTACATCTGGCTCGACGGATATACGCCGACTCCGAACTTGCGCGGCAAAACCCAGATCAAGGAATTTTCGTCGTTCCCGACGCTCGAGCAGCTTCCGCTCTGGGGTTTCGATGGCTCGTCCACCCAGCAGGCGGAAGGCCACAGCTCCGATTGCGTGCTGAAGCCGGTTGCCGTGTTCCCGGATGGCGCCCGTACCAACGGCGTGCTCGTGATGTGCGAAGTCATGATGCCCGACGGCAAGACCCCGCACCCCTCCAACAAGCGCGCCACCATCCTCGACGATGCCGGCGCCTGGTTCGGCTTCGAGCAGGAATATTTCTTCTATAAGAACGGCCGTCCGCTCGGCTTCCCCGAGTCCGGCTATCCGGCGCCGCAGGGCCCGTACTACACCGGCGTCGGCTATTCGAACGTCGGCGACGTCGCCCGCAAGATCGTCGAAGAGCATCTCGACCTCTGCCTTGCTGCCGGTATCAACCATGAAGGCATCAACGCGGAAGTCGCGAAGGGCCAGTGGGAATTCCAGATCTTCGGCAAGGGCTCCAAGAAAGCCGCCGACGAAATGTGGATGGCCCGCTATCTGATGCTGCGCCTGACCGAGAAGTACGGCATCGACATCGAGTTCCACTGCAAGCCGCTCGGTGACACCGACTGGAACGGCTCCGGCATGCACGCCAACTTCTCCACCGAGTACATGCGTACCGTCGGCGGCAAGGAGTATTTCGAGGCGCTGATGGCCGCCTTCGACAAGAACCTGATGGACCACATCGCCGTCTACGGCCCGGACAATGACAAGCGTCTGACCGGCAAGCACGAGACCGCGCCCTGGAACAAGTTCAGCTACGGCGTGGCTGATCGTGGTGCGTCGATCCGCGTTCCGCACTCCTTCGTCAACAATGGCTACAAGGGCTATCTGGAAGACCGCCGTCCGAACTCGCAGGGCGACCCATACCAGATCGCTTCGCAGATCCTGAAGACGATCGCGTCCGTGCCTGCCGACAAGAAGGCCGTCGCCTAAGGTCTCTCCGCCCGGACCGGAACACAGGCCCGGGTGGCTTTCAATCCGCCGGAGCTGGAAAGGCTCCGGCGGATTTTTGCTGTCCGATGAAACCGTTGTTGTCGGTCTGGCCGCTATGTCGGCGCGAAGCCTGTCCATCGCAGCCCAAACCGGGATAGAGTGCCTGCAAGATGCGCGCGAGCCGGGGGCACGGCTGGTGTTTGAAGGCTTCTACAAGGTGCGATTTCAGCTCGGCGACAGCGTCGGCCGGAGCGTGATGCATGCCGGCAATGGCAAGATGCTCGGCGGAAATTCGGCGTTCGCCCATATCGGCACCTATGAAAAGACCGCAGACGGCGTCGACATCGTCATCAAGACGGTCCGCCACAACCCCGATCCGAACTACCGCGCGATGGCCGGCACCGATGATGCGACGCTGATCGCGAAGGGTTTTGCTGACGGCGATCTCTACCGCTTCAAGGGCGAGTTGAAGGAGCTGCCCGGCGTGCCTTTCCAGTCGCTGATGACGCCGATCGCGGAGGAAGAGGTGCCGATCGCCGGCGGCGTCGGGGAAGGCAGCATCACCGACGGGCTTTACTCGGTCCACCTGCGCATGCTGGACGGCCTCGACGGCGGGCTGACCGGGGTCATGCTGCTCAACCGCGGCCGGATCCTTGGCGGCGACGCCTCCTTCTATTATCTCGGCAGCTACACCGCCGCGAACGGCCGCTGGAAGGGCCAGATCCTCAACCAGGAGCACACGCCCGCCAGGGACGATCCGGTGTTTGGCGGCCACGAGGTCGGTATCGGCTTCTCCGGCGCCTATGATGGCGAGGGCGCGGTGCTGGAAGCAACGGCCCTTGCGGGCAAGCGCAGCCTGCGCCTGACCGCCGTGCTCAAGCTGATGCAGCGCGCCTGATCGCTGCAGGGATATCGCCATGGAAAAGTTCGAAGGCTCTCGGCGCTCGGCCTGATGGGCGCGATGCGCAGCCTGTCCTCCGCATTCGAGATCGCCAGCGGCATTGCGGTCGACGCGGACGTCGCGCCGAGTCTGGCGCTGCTCGAGCGCCTGTCAGGGCTCGAGCCCTGAACCGGAACCTGCCGGGGCAGTCACCGTTGACATCGCAGCAATCAGGAGGCGCAAGCATGATCCGCAAACTCGCGTCAGGCGAATACCGGCTCTATTCGCGCAAGGTGAATCCCAAGACGGGCAAGCGCCGCAATCTCGGCACGTTCAAAAGCCGGGCGGCGGCCGAGAAGCACGAGCGCGACGTGCAGTATTTCAAGCGTCACTGACGCCGGCGTCGAGCCAGGTCATCGCGATCCAAACCGTTGTTTGGCGGCTTCGCTGACCGGCGTGTACAGTCCCACGAGCGTTCCTTCGGGATCACGAAGCTGAGCCGCGAGGTTTCCCCAAGGCATCAGCTTTGGCGCGTGCACCACCTCCACCTGATCTCTCAATCTCGCAAACTCGCTCTCCACGTCATCGACTTGGAATTCAATGATTGCGGTTCGATTGGCCGCAGGCTCCGCGCTGCCCGCCTGAAACAGCGCGACCGTCTCGACGCTACCGAAGGCGAGTGTTGCCGAAGGGGTGACTATTTCGGCGAACACAGGCGCCAGCCACTCCGCCGTTTTGCCGGTCACGTTCTCGTAAAAGCCGACAAGCGCCTTGATGTCAGCAGCAATCAGACGGGTCGAAGCAAGTTTCACGCGATCTCCCGGGGTTCCGTATGGCTATGCGAGGACCGCCTCGTAACTCCGCGCTGCTGACAGCGCCCTGTCAGCAGTCAGCATCGATGTAGCACGCACAGATTTCGTCGGCACGAGCGGCTCTGGCGCGGCAGCCTCAATCCTCCCAGACCAACTCTCCGCAAGATCGGCACTCGTACACGCGAATGAAGCGCGTCGTTTCAATGTTCCAGATCTTGTCAGCCAGGTCGAGCGGATGGCGGCATTTGGGGCAGCGATCCGTCACGGGCGGGGGCGATGCGGACGAGAGGGGTGAAGACATGGGTGCGGCTCTTTTCCCAGAGACGCGTAAGCTTCGCCGTCGTTCCAAAAAATTGGAATCTGCGACGCAAGACGGGGCAGCTCATGCCGAGCACATGCGCGCGGTCTGAGTCGTGACGCGAGCCACGAGGCAGCGCCATTGTTAGGAACGATCAGGGCTGCAGGACGGTTACGCGAATCTCTCAACCAAGGAGTACGCTCATGAAATCAGCCCTCGCTGTGGCAACAATGCTGGCCTTCCTCGGCTCGCCCGCGCTCGCGCAAACCACTGCTCCCGCCAACAGCTCGCAGATGGATGCAGCATCGAGCAAGAACGATCAGCGCAGCCCGGCGGATGCCGCGCAGAACAACAGTCAAACGCAGGATGCCGATGCAATTCAGAAAATCCGCCAGGATCTGCAGAAGGCCGGCTTCACTGATGTGAAGGTGGTTGCCCGGTCGTTCGTCGTGCAGGCCAAATCGAGCGACGGCAACCCGGTGCTCATGACAATCGGTCCGCACGGGATGTCGGTGTTTGAAGCCATGAGTGGACCAGGGAATTCAGGGACAGTCGGCATGGGGTCTGCTCCGGCGGGCACACCCGGATCCAATCCGTCTGCTTCGCCGAGCCAGAATAGCGGCTCCGCCAACACGCAGCAGGGCGGATCTCAACAGTAGCGAGGGCGGCCGGTGAGAGGGGAGCCGGGCTGCGTGCCGATCGTGCAGTCCGGCATTCCCAAAGCGCGGCTTCGCGTTCGCGTGGCTCATCGAGGAACGTCTCCACCTGTTCAAGACCATGATCGCGGCTCCGCCGGATCTGGGTGCGACGGGTTGAAGCGCGCATCACCTGAATGGTGGTTTCAAGAGCGCAGTTCGCAACGCAGCATGTCTGATGATCTGCCCAGGGTCTTTCGATCCCGCCAGCTTAGAATCGGCCGTTCGAAGTAATGGTAAAGCCCGGCGGCCAGGATCAGGCAAATGCTCGCATAGAGAACGGCTGACATGAGCGTCGCCACGGAGGCGTGCGGCTGCAGTCGCCAGAGCGAATGGATCACGATGATCACGGGAAGATTGATCAGATACAGCGAGTAGGACCATTTCGATAAGGCGGTCACGCTCGCCGTCCCGTATGGGAGCTGAATTCGACCGACGCCGGCGATGATGAGCAGGGCCACCGACAGCTGCAAGAGGTTGAACAGCACTGTTCTGGCGAAGAAGCTGTGATCCAGCTCCGCTTGGGGCTTCGCCAGAATGACGATCGAGAACCCAAGGACGAGCAGGCCCGCCATGAGAAGTGCCGGCTTGTGTGACGGCCTGATCCACTTGATCGCGATATAGGCGAACACGCCGGTCATGATGGCATCGAGCCTGAAGATCGCGACCTTCCTGATTCCAGTCTCCATCGTCGGCTCGAACAGGATGACGGCGCCGATCCGTGTCGCGAGAGAGATCAGGAAGACGAAGGCGCCCGCCGCGATGAAGGTTCTGATCGAGCGACCGTGCAGCTTGCCGAATGCCATCACGATCAGCGGGAAGAACAGATAGAACAGCTCCTCGATGGCGAGGCTCCAGGACTCCGGAAAGAATGCCGGAATGGGATGCGCGAAGTTTTGGAGGAACGCGAAGTAAGGAGCCAGCGGCGGCAGTCCCGAACGCTGGTAGATGAGGATGTTGAGGCCGAGGAACAGGTAGTAGCTCGGCAAGGTCCGTATCCAGCGGCGGACCCAAAAGGTCGGAAGCAGGCTGTGCCAGGACGCGCCCGACATGACCTGCTCGAACAGGATGCCGCCGACCAGGAATCCGGAGAGGACGAAGAAGATCTCGACGCCGAGCGTTGCCGTGACATTGGCAAAGACGCTCTCTTCGGGCTGCGCGAAGAACCAGCTTCCATGCGAGGCCAGCACGAGGCTGACCGCCAGCGCGCGCAAGAGATCGAGCCATTCATCGCGGCTGCCGGGTGGAACCGATCTATTCTCTTTCACGCGCGAACCTGCCAGAGACGCAAAACGCCCGGCATTCTCGGCCGCGACTGGTTACGATTGTCCTACGATGCAGGCGAGGCCGACCCGGTCACGGCTCGGGGCAGGCGGCTCCCGTCTTCACCCAGGCTTCCACCAGCGCGCCGGCCTGTTCTTGCGTCCCCGGTACGGGTGAGCGGCCGAAGCCAGGCTTCCACGCCCAGCCGACCAGCGTGTCCTTGCCGATGTGGTCGATCAGATCCTCCACCTTGCGGCCGCCGTTGCGGGCGGGGTCCCTGATCTGCTCACAGATCTCGCCGATCGTCTTGCCTTCCCAGGCCATCTCGCGGGGAGCGAGGTGCCATTCGGGATGGCCGGGAATGCGGCCGGGCTCGAAATTGGCCTTCTGGTGGCAGGTGTTGCAACGCATCGACGCCGAGCCATGGCCGTCGGCGCCGCGTGTCACCGGCGGCTGGTGGAGGCGGGGCGTGTCGCCCTGGTGCGGGCTGTCGCCGGCCGGATGGCAGTTGGTGCAGCGCGGATGCGTCAGCACCTTCCCGAGTTCGGTGAAGATCGCGGCCGAGCGCTGTTCGGTATCCGTGATGCCGGCAAAGCTTTCGGGCGAGGCGAGGGCGTGACTTGTGGTGTCCGACGCGGCGTAGCCTGCGCAGAAGCTGCTCGTCAGGGCGGCAACCACGACGGCGATCTTGACCCGTGCGTTGATCATTCCCGGCGGTCTCATTTGGTGGCGACGAGATAGCGGCCTGCATCGGCAAGGATCACATCGCGCACCGCCTCGTGATATTTGATGTAGCCGGTGCAGCGGCACAGATGCCCGTCGAGCGCATCCGCAATGGTCTGCTCCAGCGCTTCGCGGACGACAGGCGCGCGCGAAAGACGTTCGAGCAGCACCTGGCCCTCGCCAAGGAAGCCGGCGGTGCAATAGCCGCACTGGAAGGCGAAGTGATCGATGAAGGCCTGCTGCAGGGCCGAGAGCTGGCCGTCTTTGGCGTGGCCCTCGACGGTACGGATCGACTTGCCGTCGAAATTCACGGCCGGCGCGATGCAGGTCGGGCTTGTGTAGCTCGAGCCGTCCGGCTCGTCGACGATGATGGCGCAGCTCAGGCATTGCGCAGCGCCGCAGCCGAACTTGGTGCCGGTCATGCCGAGCATCTCGCGCAGGAAATCGTTCATCGAGAGATCGTCGCGGACGTCGATCGGGCCGTGTTTGTGGCCGTTGATGGTAAGGCTGAGGGTGGTCACGCCAACACTCCCTTCAAAAGGCTCGCAGTCACCGGCAGCGCGCGGAAACGATGACCCGTGGCGTCATGGATCGCGTTGATCAGCGCCGGCACGATCGGGATCATCACGACCTCCGCCATGCCCTTGGGGGCTTCGTCCGGGGTGAGCGGCTTCAGCATCTCGATCTCGAGATCGCGCAGCGGCAGGTCGGAGCCGCGTGCGACGAGATAGCGGCCGAGATTCCATTCGCCATTGCCAGGGCCGCCCTCGAAGGGCGGCAGCGATTCGAGTAACGCGTAGCCGACGCCCATGGCGAACCCGCCATGGGACTGGCCCATCACCACTTCAGGGACCAGGGCCGTGCCGCATTCGAATACGCTGTAGGCCTTGGCGATGCGGATCGTGCCCGTTGCGCGTTCGATCTCGACGCGGACCAGCGTGCCGCACATCGAGGTGTAGGCGGTGCCGATGCGGTTGTTGTCGGTCGGCGGAAATTTGACGCTCGAGCGGTTGATGCGTTCGAACTTGCCGTTGCCGCGGCGGATCGCGAGCGCGTCGATCTCGGCGCGGTATTGCTCGCCGAACAGGGGAAAGCGCGCGCGCGACCAGGCCCAGCGCGAAAAACTATGCGCGACCGCGCCGGTGACGAAGCCGCGCGCATGTGCGGTTGCGGCCAGTCTCGCCAGCGGCAGCGGCTCGTGGCCGGTCATGGTGAGCGCGCCGTTCTGCCAGCTCGCATGCGCCGATTGATTGGCGCGCGGGTCGGTCTTCGGAATGCGCCACAGCTCCAGCGCGGCGGGCCACAGCCCGAAGCGGAAGATCACGCGGGCAGCCTCGGATGACGAGTGCGTGCCGACATGGGCGCCGATCGAGGCCGAGGTGGCCGAGGAGATCGCCGGGACCCAGCGCGGATTGCGCTCCGCGGCATCCTGCGTCTTCTGGTCCATCGTGTAGGGGTCGCCTGACGTGACGAGGCCGAGCACGTCGTAGCTGTCGACGCGCGCGACCGAGACCTCGTCGGCGATGGCGCCGAGATGGCCCGCGACGCGGTTCGCGAGCGCCGTGCCGATGCCGTTGCCCATCTCGACATGGTCGCAGAAGATCGCGATTCTGCCGTCGGCGCCGAGCTCGACGCGCCCGAGCGAGCAATCTGCGCCTGAGCCGTAATCCTTGGTGACGCAGGCAACACCGGTCCCGACCAGCCGGTCGCCCGTGGTTTGCCTGAACTCGGCGCGCTGTTGCCAGATCGGGTGCTTCTCTAGCCTGTCGAGAATCTCAGGCGTGCGCACCGAGACGATGTAGGGATTGCCGGTCATGGTCCGGCCGTTCTGCTTCAGGGCATTGCGGCGGCGGAATTCGATAGGGTCGAGCTTGAGCTCGGAGGCCGCTTCATCGATCAGCGCTTCGAGCGCCGTCATGGTCTGCAGCGTGCCGTAGCCGCGCATCGAGCCGGCCGTGACGCCGCGCGAATGCAGCGCGGTCGTGGTGACGTCCACCTTGGGAATGTCGTAGATGCCGATTGCGCCTGTGGCGGCGACCACTGCAACGTTGGCGGAGAAGTTCTGCAGTCCGCCGCCATCCAGCACGTGATCGGCGGCGAAAGCCTTGATCAGGCCGGTTGTCCGGTCGACGCCGATGCGCGAACGCATTTTGATCGGGTGGCGTTTGATGCCGCCCTGGAATTGCTGGTAGCGGTCATGTGCGAGCCGCACCGGCTTGCCCGGGAAGCAGATCGCGGCGAGCGCGACATAGAGGATGAACGGCGTGTGGTCGCGGCCACCAAAGCCGCCGCCGACATGGGCGAACTGCGCGTTGATATGCGCGGGCTTGTAGGGCGCGTGCGCCTTGGCCAGCAGATGCGCAAGCGATTCCGCGGCTTCGTATGGCGACTGCACGCCGAGCACCAGCTCGAGATTGCCGCCCTCGCCTGCGTACCAGGCGAGGCCGCATTCCGGCTCCAGGAACATCGGATCGACCGATTGCGTCTCGAACTCTCGGTCGAGCACGAGCAGCGAGGCGTTGTCCGCTGCGAGCTCGGCGCGGATCTGATCGCCGAGCTTGGCCGCCTTGACGTAGTCCGCCGGCATCTCCCTCGCGAGCGGCGTCCACACCGGCAGCGCGGTGTTCTGCACCTTCTTCGGTGAGACCCAGCCGGCCTGGATCGGCGAATAGACGTCAGGCTTGTCGGGCGAGGGCCCTGCAACGCGGGTGAAGCGGTAGGAGCCGTAATCGGGCGCGATCACCGGTCCTGTTTCTTCGCCTGACTTGACGAAGGCGCCATCGCGCAGCACGAGGCGGGCCTGGTCGAAGGCGTCGAACCTTTCGAAGATCAGCAGCGCGACGGGCTGGCCCAGATAAAGCGGCGTCTTGCCGGGCGGGCAGAACAGATCGCCGGCATAGAACTCCGGCACCTCGGTGCCGATGCGGTCGAGATCCGCCGCCGTGACGACGACGGACGGCTTCAGCGCGCCGCCGAGGCGAGCGAGGTCCATGCCGGTATAGACGTGCGTGGCGTCATTGGCGCGCACCAGGATCGCGTGCGAGGTGGTTTGCGGCCAGCCCGGCATGTCGTTGGCCCGGAAGTCGGAGGCGTAGAGCTTTGCGCCCGTGACCTTTGCGATGCCATCGACGCGGCCGGCGCCCTTGGTTGCCGGATTGAAATTGCCGCGTCCGGGAAGCGTCTCGTGGGCCGCAAACGGCGCGCTTGCCGCCGCCGCGAGATGCGACATGCTGACCGAGATGCCGCCCGCCGATACCCACTTCACGAACTCGCGTCGCGAAGGCCGCATGATCTCATCCCTGTACGAGGTCTTCAGTGGCACGATGCTCACGGCATCGCAACCATAGGTGCGACCGACGCCGGCCCGCACCTATCATGATTCGTCACGCACGCATAGAAACGGGCAGGACGTTACTATCCGATGAACACGTCGCACGCTGCGCGTGCCCGGATTGAGAAGTCGCGTTTTTCCTGCTGATTTGCAGTCGAATCGAATAAGACGGTTCGCAACTCAACTGGAGCGCGAACGCATGCGGCAGGATCGGAACGACGGCTCAGCTGACGACACCGCACCGCTGCTGTCGCGACGGCAATTGATCGGCGCGGCCGGGGCCCTGTCGCTGATCGCAGGAACGGTCAGGGCCCAGCATGCAATGCACGAGCATGGGGTCGTATCCCACATCGCGGACATGTCGCCGACCATGGGCATGGTGCCGGAAGCGGAGGTTCCGGCGACGGATCAGGTGTTAGTGGAGCCCGAGGTCCGCAGGTCGGTGGGTGGCGTGCTGAGCACGACTCTGCGCTGCGCCTACGCCTATCGCCAGCTCGGCGGCGTCAGGCTCTATGTCAGGTCCTATGAGGGCGGCAGTCCCGGACCGACCTTGCGCATGAAGCCCGGCGAGACGCTGCGGATCAAGCTGATCAACGATCTGCCGCCGAACCGCGACGGCTTGCCTGCCGATATCAGCCATCCGCACCAGTTCAACAACACCAATTTCCATTTCCACGGCGCGCATGCGAGCCCGAGCGGGATCGCCGACAACGTCATGCGCTCGATGGCGCCGGGCCACAGCTACAACATCGAGATCGCGCTGCCGGCGGACCACACCAGCGGCACCTATTGGTATCATCCGCACCACCACGGCAGCGCCGACATCCAGATGTCGAGCGGCATGGTCGGCGCCCTCATCGTCGAGGGCGATTTCGCCGGCGTGCCTGAGATCACCTCCGCACGCGAGCGGCTGATGGTGCTGACCCAGGTCGTCTTTGACGCCAACGGCATGGTGGAGGACTTCGAGACGCTGTTCCCGGAGACGGCGACGCGCTTCCTCGCCATCAACGGCCAGCGCCGGCCCGTGATCGAGATGCGCCCCGGCGAGGTGCAGCGCTGGCGCATCCTCAATGCGGCCTATCAGGACGACATGCTGCTCGATCTCGAGAAGCACGATCTCCATGCGATCGCCTATGACGGCATCCAGCTGGGCGCGGTACAGCCTTTAAAGCAGCTCCTCATCGCGCCCGGCCAGCGCGCGGATATTCTGGTGAAGGCCGGCGCCCCAGGCACCTATGCCTTCAACGCGGCGCCCTATGACCAGGGCCATCCGTCACCGGTCGGGCCGCTGGCGCGGATCGTGGTGTCGGGCGCACCGACGGAGATGAAGCTGCCGGCTGCGCTGCCGGCGCCACCGCTTGCGGGCATCAAGGACAGCGAGATCACCAATCGCCGCAAGGTGGTGCTGTCTGCGACCGCGCCGGAAGCCGATGCCGCCGGCCACTGGCAGGAGTTCAGCTTCTTCATCGACGGCAAGAAGTTCGATCCCGGCAGGATCGATCATCGGGTCAAGTTGGGCGCGGTGGAGGAATGGACCATCGTCAACACGCATGAGCATGACGACCACGTCTTCCATATCCACACCAACCCGTTTCAGGTGGTCTCGGTCAACGGCAAGGCACTGGCGACGCCGGAATGGCGGGATTCCGTCATCGTGGAGCGCAAGGGCGGCGAGGTCGTGTTCCGTTCGCGCTTCCTCGATTTCACCGGCGTCTTCATGCTCCACTGCCACATGATGAACCACGAAGAGATGGGCATGATGCAGACGGTCGAGGTCTACAAGGCCTAAGCCACGGGCCGGATTGCAGGAATTTGGTGCTTTCGACGGCGAATCCGTACCCCGCCGGGCTTCCCCTGGGGGCCTGCATGGCCTATGACGCTGCAACGCAAAATTCCCCCCAAATGAGCCCATGATCCGCCTCGACAACGTCAGCAAGCAAGCCGGCCACCAGATCCTGTTCATCGAAGCTTCCGCCGCCCTCAACAAAGGTGAGAAGATCGGCCTCGTCGGCCCCAATGGCGCCGGGAAGACCACGCTGTTTCGGATGATCGCCGGTGAGGAACTGCCAGATGAGGGGCAGGTCTCGACCGACCGCGGCATCACCATCGGGTACTTCAACCAGGACGTCGGCGAGATGTCCGGCCGCAGTGCCGTGGCCGAGGTGATGAATGGCGCAGGTCCCGTCAGCGAGGTCGCGGCCGAGCTGCGCGAGCTCGAGGCCGCCATGGCCGACCCCGACAAGGCCGACCAGATGGACGAGATCATCGCCCGCTACGGCGAGGTGCAGCACGCCTTCGAGGAGCTCGACGGCTATGCGCTCGACGGCCGAGCGCGCGAGGCGCTGTCCGGCCTCGGCTTCAGCCAGGAGATGATGGACGGCGACGTCGGCAAGCTCTCCGGCGGCTGGAAGATGCGCGTGGCGCTGGCCCGCATTCTCCTGATGCGTCCCGACGTGATGCTGCTCGACGAGCCGAGCAACCATCTCGATCTTGAAAGCCTGATCTGGCTGGAGAAGTTTTTGCACGACTACGAAGGCACGCTCCTGATGACCTCGCATGACCGCGAGTTCATCAACCGCGTGATCTCGAAAGTGGTCGAGATCGACTCCGGTTCGCTCACCACCTACACCGGAAACTACGAATTCTACGAGCAGCAGCGTGCGCTGAACGAGAAGCAGCAGCAGGCGCAGTTCGAGCGCCAGCAGGCGATGCTTGCGAAGGAGATCAAGTTCATCGAGCGCTTCAAGGCGCGCGCCTCGCACGCCGCGCAGGTGCAGAGCCGGGTGAAGAAACTCGACAAGATCGAGCGGGTCGAGCCGCCGCGCCGCCGCCAGAGCATTGCCTTCGACTTCCCGCCGGCGCCGCGGTCAGGCGAGGACGTCGTTGCGCTCAAGAACGTTTACAAGGGTTATGGCAGCAAGCGGATTTATGACGGGCTGGATTTCATGATCCGCCGCAAGGAGCGCTGGTGCGTGATGGGCGTCAACGGCGCCGGCAAGTCGACGCTGCTCAAGCTCGTCGCGGGTGCAAGCGAGCCGGACGAGGGAACCGTGGCGCTCGGCGGCAGCGTCAAGATGGGCTATTTCGCACAGCACGCGATGGATCTGCTCGATGGCGAGCGCACCGTGTTCCAGTCGCTGGAAGACCAGTTTCCGACCGCGGGGCAGGGCTCCCTGCGCGCGCTGGCCGGCTGCTTCGGCTTCTCGGGCGACGACGTCGAGAAGCGCTGTCGCGTGCTCTCAGGCGGCGAGAAGGCGCGGCTGGTGATGGCGAAGATGCTGTTCGACCCGCCGAACTTCCTGGTGCTGGACGAGCCGACCAACCATCTCGACCTCGCCACCAAGGAAATGCTGATCACCGCATTGTCGGACTTCGAAGGTACCATGCTGTTCGTCTCGCATGATCGCCACTTCCTCGCGACCTTGTCGAACCGCGTGCTCGAGCTGACGCCCGAGGGCATCCACCAATACGGCGGCGGCTACACGGAATACGTCGCGCGCACCGGGCAGGAAGCGCCGGGGCTGCGGAGCTAGCATTTCGTACCGCACCTTGATGCTTCCATGCGCGGCGCGACCCTTCCGCAAAAGCGAGCGATGGCTCAGGTTCGATCGCTGGCTCAGGGACACCTCTCCCTTCGGGAGAGGTGTCCGGAGTTCGCGGATCACATCGATTGAACCGGCCTCATCGAGCCCAGCCGCTGCATCGCTTCGGATGCTCTAATAAGTGTAGAACATCCGCTGGATCTCCTTGCTGTCGCTCGTCTTGGTCAGCGCCAGCATCAGCAGGATCCGCGCTTTCTGAGGATTGAGCGTATCCGAGACGATGAAGTCGTGTTCGTCGTCCTTGGCTTCCCCATTGCGCGCGACGATGCCGTTGCCGACGCGGCTGCTGCGAACGATCGCGACACCTTTCTTGTGGGCCTCGTCGAGCGCCGGCTCGACCGCGGGCCGGGCAAGGCTGCCATCGCCCACGCCGGCATGCACGATCCCCTTTGCTCCCGCGGCGACAAAGGCGTCGACCGCGACCCGGTTCATGTTGGCGTAGCCGTAGACGATGTCGACCTGCGGCAGCGTATCGAGATTGGAGACGTCGAATTCCGAATCCACCGTGTTCCGGCGCGTGGACTGACGGTAGAAGTACGGCTTGTTGCCCTGCATGTAACCGAGAAAGCCGAGCTCCGGCGTGCGGAAGGTGTCTGCCGTCGATGTATTGGTCTTGGTCACCTCGCGCGCCGCGTTGATCTGGTCGTTGAGGGACACCAGCACGCCCTTGCCGACCGCCTCTTCACTGCCTGCGAGGATCACCGCATTGTAGAGGTTGATCGGTCCATCCGCGCTGATCGCGGTCGATGGTCGCATTGCGCCGACGACGACGACAGGTTTCCTGCTCTTGACCACGAGGTCCAGGAAATAGCTGGTTTCCTCGATCGTATCGGTGCCGTGGGTGATCACGATCCCATCGACGTCGTCCTGCGCGAGCAGCGTGTTCACGCGCTTTGCAAGCTTGAGCCAGTAGTCATTGTTCATGTTCTCGCTGGCGATCTGGAAGACCTGCTCGCCCTTGACGTTGGCCACCGTCTTCAGTTCGGGGACGGCGTTGAGGAGGGTGTCGATGCCAACAGTGGCTGCGGTGTAGCCGACGACGGTGGTGCTGCTTGCGCCGGTGCCGGCGATCGTGCCGCCGGTTGCCAGAACCATGACGTTGGGCAGACCGGGGCCCCTCGCGTGTGCGGCTTCGAGACTGATGAGCAGCGCGAACAGCACGCTCACGGTCGCCATGATCTGATTACGTACTCCAAATTGCCACATCTCGACCACCCTGTGCTAGAAGCCTCGTCGATGCGCCCCGGTTCGCTCAGCACTCCATGATCCGTCAGCGGAGGCTGTCTGTCTAGGGTTGTCATGCGCGCCCAGGTGGCGAAAGTCTTTTGTCTCTCCTGTTTGGGAAATCAGAACGAGAATGGCCGGGACAGGCCCGGCCGTGGCGTCGCTCGTTTGCTGGTCGCCCGCCAGAAAGGTCGCGAATGCGCAGGCGCTAGGCGCCCATCTCGCACTTCTTCATGAAGCTGTTCTTGGCGGCGCCGGCGAGCGGCTTGCCGTCGGAGCCGACGGCCTTGGGCGCACAGGCGTCCTCCTTGCACTTCTTCATGAACGAGGTCTTGGCGGCGCCGGCGAGCGCCTTGCCATCCTTGCCGACGGCCTTGCTCTCGCAAGTGTCGTCCGCCAGCGCCGAACCGGCTGCGAAGGTGGCAACGATCGCAGCCAGGAAAATCCGCTTCATCATGGGTGTCTCCCTAAAACCAAAAAATTGGCAGCGCCGATTGGAGCCCGGAATCGTGGCGCAATCAAGCAGGCGCACCCGGGTGCCGCTGCTTTTTTCAGCAATGCGATCAGGTCCCGCGCGCCAGCAACGTCCCGAAATCAGCGCGCGCGCGTTGCGCTTCGTCACGAGCGACGTCGGAAGCGTTGCCGAGCCCGAAATAGCCGTGGATCAGCCCGGCGCCCTCATGATGCTTGACCGGCACGCCGGCAGCTTCCAGCGCCTTTGCATAGGCCGCGCCTTCGTCACGCAGCGGGTCGAACCAGGCCGTGGTCACGACGGCAGGTGCGAGGCCTGCCAGCGTGGCAGCCCGCAGTGGCGAGACTCGCCAATCGCCGGCGTGACTTGGCTCAGCGAGATAGTGGCGGGCAAACCATTCCATGACCGCGCGGGAGAGGAAGTAGCCCTCGGCATTTTCCGCGCGTGACGGAAAGCCGGCGTTCTCGCGTGCATCCGCATAGAAGCCGACGACATCGGTCACGGGATAGACCAGCAGTTGCGCTGCGAGTTCGATGCCCGCGTCGCGGCAAGCGATCGCGGTCGCAGCGGCGAGGTTGCCGCCGGCACTGTCACCGGCAACGCCGAGACGCCGTGCGTCGCCGCCGAATTCCGCGACGCGGTCGAACACGTCGCTCGCCGCTGCGAAGGCGTCCTCGAAGGCGCCGGGAAAGCGCGTCTCCGGCGGGCGGCGATAGTCGACCGATACCACGACCGCGCCGGTCTCGATCGCCAGATTGCGCGCCTGCCGGTCATGGGTCTCGAGGTCGCCAGCGACCCAGCCGCCGCCGTGGAAGAACACCACGGTGGGAGCGGGCGCATTGCCAACGCGGTAGAGGCGCGCATTGACCGGACCGGCGCCGCCCTTCACCGTGATATCCTGCACGACATCGACGGGCGGGGGCGGCGCGCCGGCACGCGAGGCAGCGAGTGCGCGCAAGGAATCGCGAGCGCTCTGGGGCGTCATCGTCGCGGGATCGCGCAGCGGCAACGTCGGAATGATCTCTGCGATGACGGGATCGAGCGGGATTGCCATTGTCGGGTCCTCACGAGGTTCTTGGTCTTGCTTGGCCGGTAGCATAGATTTCGCGCGCCGCATCGGCAACCGGTCGCCCCGCTGCGCGCCGGAAGAAGGCAGGGAGGTTTCAAGGTGGAATTCGAAACGCTGGTCCAGTCGCGCCGCAGCGTGCGCGGTTTCAGGAACGAGCCGGTGCCGCGCGCCGTGGTCGAGGCCATCATCGAGAGTGCCAAGCGCGCACCATCGTCGATGAACACCCAGCCATGGCACGTCCATGTGCTCACCGGCGTGCCGCTCGAACAGGTGCGCCGCCGCAACATGGAAGAGATGGTTGGAGGCGCCAAGGTCAAGCGCGACATCGTCAGCCACGGCGAGTACCAGGGTGTTCACCGAACGCGCCAGGTCGACATCGCCAAGAAATTGTTCGGCGCGATGGGAATCGCGCGCGACGACAAGCCGATGCGGCAGGACTGGGTGCTGCGCGGCTTTCGCCAGTTCGACGCGCCGGTCTCGCTGGTGCTGACCTATGATCGCGTGCTCGATCCCGGCGCGGTCTGCCATTTCGATCTCGGCGCACTCTGCTATGGCATCGTGCTGGCGGCCTGGGACCGCGGTCTTGGCTCGGTGATCAACGGGCAGGGCATCATGCGCTCGGACATCGTGCGCGAGGTCGCAGGGATTCCCGAAGACGAGGTCATCATGACTTGCGTCGCGATGGGTTATCCCGACGACAACTTTGCCGCGAACGCCGTTCGTTCGGATCGCGAGAACAACGACGAGTTCGTGCGATATGTCGGCTTCGCCGACTGAAGCGGAGAGGCCGGAGGAGATATTCCCTCACGAAATTTTTCGTGCGGACTCGTTGCGGCCTCTTGCAATCTCCAGCGTGCAGGAGGAACAATACAGGGACTGAAAGGTTTGTTGCTGGCGCGAGGGAATTGACATGCGGCGGCTAGCTAGCCTGGTTCGATGGTTCTTCGGCCCGCCTGTGCGGGGCCCGATCGATGATGATCCCAGTCTTCCTTTTACTCCTGAAGAGTTCAGCAGGCTGGTCCGCAGTGGCCGGCGCGAGGATATGAAGCTGCTTGCCGAAGGACTGGCCTGCCGCTCGATTCCGCGCCGCATCAAATACCGGGCTACGCACTAAGCGGCTCCCGCGATCATTCCGTCCGCCGGCCTGGCCCGCGTTCATCGCGAGAGTGCGACCACTTTGAACACCTGCGGCTTCTCCAGCCTCCCGGTCACCCCGCAGAGAACCTGACACGCGTCCGCGCGCGGCATCATCGGCTTGTAATTCCGGTGCTCGATCCGCGCGGCGAAATATCCGGGATCGTGAGGATACGCACGACCTCGTGGATGCTCTCGACGGCCGGCGGACGGCACTTGCGACAGCTTATTGGAGATGAGCTGGCTCGACGATGCCTTCAACCGAATTGCCTATTTGCTCTGCGCGGCGGCTGCGTTCGCCGATTTCTTTCTGCGGTCCCCGTTGATGAAGTGCACGCCGGCCACGGTGCCGTCGATCCAGACCAGTTCGCAGCGCCGGTAGGCGAGCCCGGTCGACGACAGCACCATGAAAAATTCCTTGGCTTGCAGCACGTCGAGTGTACCCTCGACCTCGATCTTGGCGCCCGTTTGCGACACGTCGAGCAGGATGCAGCTGCGTCGCCAGGTGCCGTCCGAACCCATCAAATTGACGGGATGGCGGTGGTCCATTTTCACGCGAGCATCCTTGCGGCCATTTAATTTCATCGGCTATTCCCCGTTCTCGCGCCGCGATGCCCCGGATCGCTTTTGCCGGCGTTGGTTGTGATCTCTCCCCAGCGCACCGTCCACTGGCTGGTCGACAACAGAAGCGTTTCGAAGATGTGCTGCGCGCGTTCGCGCTGGGCGAAGGAGAGCCGCGCGCCGCTGCGGTTGCTCAGGATCGCAAGCGTGGTCGCCCAGTTCAGGCGCGAGGCGCGGCAGGCCATCACCAATCCCTCGCAATCCTCGTCAATCATGACCTGCTCAACGATCTCGATCGGAGCCCCTGAGAGCACCGACAAGGCGGTGAGCAGATTGGCGGTCTCGCCGCGGATTGCGAAACGGTTGACCGTAGAATCGTTGAGCTTGCCGACGCGGTTGAGCGCGACGATCTCGGGTCGTGCGCACGCATACTCCTCCGAGCCGGGCAGCTTCTGAAGCGCAGGCGCGGCGTCCTGCGCTGAGCGAACGGAGGATGCGGTGGGCCTGGCCGGCGCCGTCTTGCCTGGCGGGGCGCCGAGTAGCCTGCGCACGACCAGGTCGGGTGTGCCGGGTCGGAGCACCAGCGCTTTCGCAATCTCGCCGCCACGATCGGACCCGGCGATCAGTGCGGCATAGGCCGCATCGGAGAATTTTGTTCCGGGGTTCTTGATCAGCGCAAGGCAGATCGGGGCGCCGCGCTTGATCAGCGCCTCGGTCACGTCAGGCTCGATACAGTCGCGGGCTGCGATCGCGCTCTGCTGCCGCTCGCCGCAGGAGGCCGCAATCGCCGCCAGATCGGTCGCGGCGAGTGCCCGCGATTTGAGCAGGACGGGACACGCCACGTCCGGGTTGTCGTGCATGGCAAGACGCCGCAACGTTTCGGGTGGGGCCACTGCAAGCGCGGCAAGCGCCGCGCTGAGCTGGACCAGCGCGTCGGTCGCGACCCGCTCGATCAGGCGCAGCAAGACGCCGTCGGCCACGGCCGCGAGCAATTCCTGCGGTCGGTTCGGGTTCGCGGTGAGCAGGTTGATGATGCCAGCGAGAATGCGCGCGCATCGCTCCGGCGGGCACGCTGCGACCGCGTCTTCCAATTCGACAAGAATACCGGCAGGCGAATTTGCCAACATGGCAGGGCCTGAAATGAAATAAAATTTGACGATCCAATACCCGTCATTGCGCCCTACAGACGTTAATTTGGAATTTCGACATCGCGCTGCCGGGGTATCGTCGCACCGTCAGCCTCACTGAAACGATATCGAAATTCGGCAGGGCACCAGCGTTCGCTTGGTCGTTCGATCGAGCACTCGCCAACTGATGAGCGGGCGAGGACGATTCTTTCGGTCCTGGCAGGTGTTCGAAGGAGAACCAGTGCGGTGTTTGTGCCGGATGCGGGTCGCTTGGCGTCGCTGATTGCAGCTGATCGGATTCGCGATGGACGATCTCGACGTGCCAATTCGCTTGAACGGTGCGCAGCGAGATCGCTGCGTCACGTCATTCCCGGTAGCGGTGCGGCCTCCAACACCATCGAGGAGGTGCCCCCCGGGGAAGTGTCGCTGAAGCCGACGGCCATGGGGGAATCCGCGATCGGCGCGGTGGACGCGGCGATCGCCGACATCGTTCCGGTGCGCTGGACGCAGTGGCCCAATGACGGGCGGAACTGTCCGATTTTCTCGCGAAGTTACCGCCGCCAGTGCGGCGAGCCGCCGTCGCAGACGCTTGAATTCGAGCGAAAACGATAGCGCGGCAAATCGGTGGAGGCCCGCTCCGCCGTTTGTGCTAGCCTGCCGCCATGAGCAATCGCATTCTCGTCCTCTACGGGTCCTACCGTTCCGACCGCATGGGCATCCGCCTTGCGAATTTCGTCATCGATCGCCTGCGCCAGCGTGGCGAGGAGGTCGAGTTCATCGACGCCAAGGCGATCGGCCTGCCGATGCTCGACCGCATGTACAAGGAATACCCCAAGGGGGCGGCGCCCGAGGCGCTGGAGAAGCTGGCCGGCCAGCTCCGCGGCGCCGACGGCTTCGTCTTCGTCACCGGCGAATATAATTGGGGCATCCAGCCCGGCCTGAAGAACCTCACCGACCATTTTCTCGAAGAGTGGTTCTGGCGACCGGCTGCGATCGTGAGCTATTCCGCCGGCCGCCTGTCCGGCGCGCGCGCCTCGACGGCCTGGCACGGCACCCTGTCGGAGATGGGCATGGTGGTAGTCTCGAGCACCATCGGCGTGGGGCCAATCGCGCAGACGCTGTCGGCCGAGAGCGAGCCGATTGGCGAGGGCGGCAAGGCGCTGGAGCGCTCGTTCCCGCGCCTTGCCGACGATCTCACCTGGTGGATCGAAGCGGCGAAAGCGCAACGCGCGCGCAAGGCGCCGCCGTATTAGGCGCGTCGCTTTCCCCGGCGCTGTTGCCGTGATCGATCTGCTGGGTTAACCGTCGCCGTCATGGAAGCAGATCGGAATCCAGCGTTTCTGCCGCGACTTGAGGCCATGCGTGGGTATGCGGCTGTCTCGGTGCTCGGGTTCCACGCCTGCATGCAGTCCTGGGATATGATCGCCACCGGAATGGCGCCGGTCGTCGTCTTCTTCGTGCTGAGCGGTTTCCTGCTCGCGCGATCGCTGGATCGCGATCCTGATCCGGTCACTTTCGTGCGTCACCGGCTGTTCAGGCTGCTGCCGGCTGCAATCGCAACGGTGCTGTCGCTGACATTGGCCTATCAAAGTCTGGGTTTCTATACGGGCTTCCAGCCTTCTTTCGAGCCGCTCAACGTCATCCTCAACGCGCTCCTCATCAAGAGCGACATCAACGGCGTGATGTGGTCCCTCACGGTGGAGTGTGTCGCGGTTCCGTTGATCGTCGTATCCCACGCCGTGCTGAGGCGGCATGGAGCGACGCCGGTGTGGATCCTCGTCGGCATTCTCGTCGCAATCTCGTCCTGGGGCCCCTATGTCCACCTGCTCGGCGGATTCACCAATCTTGCCCCGCTTTATGCGTTCGTCGTCGGCCTGCTCCTGCAAGCGGGCGCGGTCACGCTGAGCAGGGCATCGCACTCGTCTCGGGCAGCGCTCGTCGCCACCGCCGCGCTCGTCGTGATGGTGATCGTCGCGGTTCGCAAGCAGACCGCGGTCACGATCGCGTTTGAAACGCTGTGCGCGTCCGTTCTGGTTTGTCTTGCGGCCTTCGGCCCCCGCAAGCTTGTTGTGCTGCGGCCCTTCGATGTCGACATCGCCCGGTTCTACGGGCAAATATCATACAGCTTCTATCTTTTGCACGTCATCGGACTTGGGATCGTGGGCCGTCTGCTGCCGTCCGACCAGCTGCCATTCTTCCGCGCTGCGTCCCTGTTCCTGGCAGCTCTGTTGATCACGACGCCCGCGGCCTGGCTGATGTGGCGGCTGGTCGAAATGCCCTTCATCACCCTCGGACGTAAACGCACGATGGCAAGGGCCGCCGCCTGAGATGCGGCCGGCTCTTGTTACGCAGCCCTGACTTCACCGAGGAAGCGGTCGAACTGGCCGGCGAGGTCGCGTGACTGCGTCGAGAGCTGCTCGGCGGCGCCCAACACTTCTTGCGCCGCTGCACCGGTGTCGTCGGCAGCGCGCTGCACGCCTGAAATGTTGGCATTAACCTCCTGAGTGCCGCGGGCGGCTTCCTGGACGCTGCGCGCGATCTCCTTGGTCGCCGAGCCCTGTTCCTCGATCGCGGCGGCAATTGCGCTGCCGATCTGGTCGATCTCGGCGATGACGTCGGCGACGTTGCGGATCGCAGTCACGGTCTCGTCGCTCGCGGCCTGGATCGCCGAAATCTGCTCGGAGATCTCGGTGGTGGCCTTGGCGGTCTGGCCGGCCAGCGATTTCACTTCGGAGGCGACCACGGCAAAGCCGCGGCCGGCGTCGCCGGCACGGGCGGCTTCGATGGTGGCGTTGAGCGCCAGCAGATTGGTCTGCTCGGCAATGCTCTGGATCAGCGTGACGACGTCGCCGATCTTCTGCGCGCCGTCGGCGAGGGCGCGCGCGGTGTCGCCGGTGCGGCGGGCGTTGTCGACGGCGCGGGCCGCGATCTCGGTCGATTGTGCGACCTGCCGGCCGATCTCGGCGATCGAGGAGGTCAGCTCTTCGGTCGCGCTCGCGACCGTCTGCACGTTGGTCGAGGTCTGCTCGGAGGCGGCGGCCACGACCGCGGCCTGGCTGTTGGTCTGGGCCGCCGTCGAGGTCATCGACTGCGCGGTGCTCTCCATGGTCGAGGACGCCTGCGACAGGCCGCCGACCAGCTCGGTAACCTTGGCCTCGAAAGCGCGAGTCAATTCGTCGAGCGCCTGGGCGCGGCGCATCTTGCCGTCGTTCTCGGCGTGCTTTTCGGCTGCGAGCCGCTCGGCACGGATCATGCCGTCCTTGAAGACCCGCACGGCTGCCGCCATCGCGCCGATCTCATCGGAGCGCTCGGCACCGGGGATCTCTTCGGTGACGTCGCCGTCGGCTAGCCGTGACATCCGCGTCGTCAGGCCGACGATCGGGGCGCAGACGCGGCGGCGGACCATGACGATGAGGCCGGCGCTGGCGATCAGCACGGCGAGCAGGCCGACCAGCGCGATCGCGAAGCTGGTGCGCGCGGCGGCAGACGCGCCGGCGAGGATCTGCTCGGCATTGTCGTAGAAGGCGTCGCGCACGCCGATGATCGCGCCGAGACCAACTTGCGATGCCGCGTAGTAGGTCCCGACGTCGTGTTCGTATTTGCCGTTCGCCGCACCTTCCTTGACGAGCTTCTGCTCGCGGCCGAAAGCCTCGACATAGTCCGAGTTCATCGTCTCGAGCGCGGAGGCGACATTGGCGGGCGTCGCCGGATTGCCGCGCAGCTCCTGCAGCGATATCACGAGCTGGTCGTTGCGCCCCTGTGAACGCGCGATGTCGAGCTTCTCGACCTCGGTCGCCACCTTCTTCGAGCCGACGAGATTCTTGTGCAGGCTGGCGTTGAGGCCGCCGATGTCGCGAAGCGTCATGGCGAGGTTGGCGTAGCTGGCCTGCCGGTAGGCGTCGCCGTTCAGGATTGCCATGCGGCGGACCTGCTCGTCGAGCAGCGCAGTGACGCCGCTATTGAGCACGGCGTTATCGGCGACGATCTTCCTGGCCGCGTCCTTGCGGGCATCGGCCGGTCCTGCGATCGCCTTGTCCACGGCCTCACGCAGCGCGGTGAACCTCGCATTCAGCGCATCGATCTTGCTGCCGGTGGCCGCGCCGTCGTCGAACGGGCCGGGCAGCTCCTTGCGCAGCACGTTCATCCTGTCGCGCGCGCCGTCGGTCTGCTTGCGCAGCTTGTCGTGCTCGGCAAGCAGTGCGGGGTCGATGGTCGCCGGCCCGTAGAGGATGTTGGTGGCGAAGCCGCGCTCGGGGTTGAGATAGCGCGGGATGTCGCTGACGGCGCGGACGATCGCGAGCCGGCCCTGCGCCTCGGTGATCCTTTCCATCGTCTGGTATTTCGTCACGGCAACATAGACGGCGAGGCCGCCGCCAACGGTCGAGAGCGAGACGATGGCGGTGGTCAGCAGCGTACCGATTTTCATGATCTGTCCGGCAATGGGCGCAGGTGGAGAAAGATATTCTCCAAGAAATAAGGGGGGCGTATTAATCGCCGGTTTACGCTGCGCCCCGGATAGCGGACGCAGCTAGGCATTTCGCTCGAGCCTATCGAGAATCCCGAGCGTTGCATCGTCGCGCTGGCCGGCGAAATATTTGGCGAGCGCCTCATCGAAAATGGGCTCGTCGGACACCGCGCCGAACAGCGTCATCGACGAACGGAATTTGGCATCGTCGGGTGCGCCGAGAATTGCGTTGATTGTTCGTCCCTCGACCGCGAGAACGAGGCGCGTGCAGTCGACGAGACGCGAGCCGAGCAGGGGGTGGGCAAGATAGCACTCGGCTTCCGCGCGCGAGCCGATAGCGTAGCGTTGGGACATGGCGCTGAACCCGAGGCCAGCGATCTGCGGGAAGATGAACCACATCCAGTGGCTTTGCTTCCGGCCCTGGGCCAGCTCCCCCTGCACGGCACGAAAAATCGGGTTTTGTGCCCTGACAAAGCGCTCAAGATCGAAAGGATCGGTCACTGGATACCTCCGGAGGATTTGCCGGCCGCGATTATGCCTAACTTTTGGCTCCCAATGTGGTAGCTGGTATAGAGTCTCCGGGCGGGGGTTGGGCCCCCCGGGGGTCGATTTGGGGATCTGATGGTTTCCGACCGCGCAAGCGCCGAGAGGCTGTTGTCGCGCCGCCGTGTTGGGCGAGCCGAGACAATATTGCTGTCGATGGCTGCCATCGCGCTGGCGCTCGGCGCCGCCGCGTGGGTCGCGGATATCGGCGATTCCACCCCGTTGGTCACAGCTGCCTTGCCGCCGGCCATTTCCCCGTCATTCGACGATCGTTTCGCGTCGCTGTCCGCCAACCCGCCCGCGCGCGAGCTCGGGCTGCGGACGATGGAGCGCTCCGCCCTGAATGCGGTCCAGCTCAAGCTGCGCGATGCCAAGGCGATGCTCGCCCAGAAGCTTCAGGGCGATGACTGGCGTTCGATACTGACCGAGAACGACCAGCAGCAGCAGCCTGCGACCGAAGAACCGGCCAGGCCTTCGCAACGCGCCGACGCAGTCCCGATGCCACGCTCGCGGCCCGTGCAGGCCGACTTCTCAGCCCAGATCGCCTCGAGCCAGGCCTATGCCGACACCAATCCCAGGGTCGATAACCGCAACTTCTTCGAAAAATTCACCGACAAGATCAAGCTGGCGTCGCTGACGCCAGATAGCGGCCTGTTCGGCAAGGCGCCGGATCTTGCCGCGCTCGGATACGATTCGCGGACGGCGGTCTATGACATCAAGGCCAAGGCGCTCTACTTGCCGAGCGGCGTGACGATCGAGGCCCATTCGGGCATGGGCGCACTGATGGACGATCCCGATCATGTCGACCAGCGCATGGTCGGCGCCACTCCGCCTGCGACCTACGATCTGAAGCCGCGCGAAAAACTATTCCACGGCGTTCGGGCGCTACGGATGACACCGACGGACGGTACCAGCGCGCTCGGTCGCGTCGGCCTGCTCACCCACACCTACATGCTCGGGCCGCGCGGCGATTCCAACGGCTGCGTCTCGATCAAGGACTATGATCGTTTCCTCAAGGCTTACGACAATGGCGAGTTCAATCGTCTGGTCGTGGTGCCGAGCCTGGGCCGATCAACGACCGCTTCGCAGCGCGCCAGCACCGATTCCTGATAGTTGATGCCTGACCCCTAGCCTGCTGCGGCGGGGCTGCCGTTTTCCCTTCGTTAAGCCGTTGTCGTCCAGAAGCAGCCCATGAGTGATCCAACAAGCTCCGAGACCCCGCTGCGCACGACGTTCAAGATCAAGCTGAACGGTGACACCCTGGCGATTGCGACCGTTGGCCAGGCCTATCAATTCCTTACCAACTTCAAGTCGGTCGAGTGGATGGAATTCCGCTCGCTGCATGACGATGCCGTCCATGCGCTGGAAGGCGCTGCCAGCAATGCCATGCTTGCGGTTCAGGCGACCAACGCGGTACGCGCGCTGTTCGTGAGCGCGAAGCTGCTCTAGGCGGGGCACCAACGACTCTCGATGACCGGTCGCCGCAATGCCGTCTCAGCCTTTTGGAAGTGGCTGCCGATGCGGATGAAGCCGGGATCGACGCAAGCAAAATCGGCAGGCCGCTGCCCCTTAAGGATGCGCCTGAGCGCGATGATCCGAACCACGTAACCCGGCGGAGAAATTAACCGGCCATTAACCATATCGGTCGCATCGTTAACCATTCAATAACGGGAAACGAGTCGGCCGCCATGGAGGCCCTAGCAAAACCTCAACGCCAGATGGTGCGCCTCCGCGGGCGCTCCTACGTGGCCTTCGTGTTCGTCCCGACCGTTCCGATCCAGGACTGGCTCCAGGAGATCGACGCCACCATTGCGCGCTCGCCGGGCTTCTTCGCCGGCCGGCCCGTGGTCATCGACCTGTCCTCGGTCGATCTCAGCCAGTCCGGCATCAATCATCTGCTGACCAGCCTCGGGGATCGCAACATTCGCGTTCTCGGTATCGAGGGGGTGGAGGAGGCGCGGCTGACGCCGTCGATGCCGCCACTGCTCTCGGGCGGGCGCAGTTGCGTGGTCGAGCAGACCGCGCCGAAGAAGTCGGAGGCGAAAGCCGAGACCAAGCCGACCTCGCTGCTGCTCGACAGCCCGGTGCGCTCCGGCCAGACCATCATCTTCCCTGAAGGCGACGTCACCATTCTCGGCTCGGTCGGGTCCGGTGCCGAGGTCGTCGCCGGCGGCTCCATCCACGTCTACGGCGCACTCCGCGGTCGCGCCATGGCAGGCGTGAACGGTCACGCGAGCGCGCGCATCTTTTGTCAGAAGATCGAAGCCGAACTGCTTGCAATCGATGGATTTTATCAGACTGCCGACGATATCGACGATGCCCTGCGTGGCCGGCCTGCGCAGGCCTGGCTCGAAGGCAGCACCATGCGAATTACTGCGCTGAACTGACCAGAAGGAGATATTTGAGATGGCCAAGGTACTGGTCGTAACATCAGGAAAGGGCGGCGTCGGTAAGACCACGACGACTGCCGCGCTGGGCGCTGCGCTGGCGCAACGCGGCGACAAGGTCGTCGTCGTCGATTTCGACGTCGGCTTGCGCAACCTCGACCTCGTGATGGGCGCCGAACGCCGCGTGGTGTTCGATCTCATCAACGTGGTGCAGGGCGTGGCCAAGCTGCCGCAGGCGCTGATCCGCGACAAGCGGCTGGAGAATTTGTGGCTGCTGCCGGCCTCGCAAACCCGCGACAAGGACGCGCTGACGGAAGAGGGCGTCGGCAAGGTCATCGCCGACCTGCGCAGCAGGTTCGACTGGGTGATCTGCGACAGCCCGGCGGGGATCGAGCGCGGCGCCTCCATGGCCATGCGCTTTGCGGACGAGGCCGTGATCGTCACCAATCCGGAAGTGTCCTCGGTGCGCGACTCCGACCGCATCATCGGCATGCTCGATTCCAAGACCGTGCGGGCCGAGAAGGGCGAGCGGGTCGCAAAGCACATTCTCATCACCCGCTACGATCCCTCGCGCGCCGCGCGCGGCGAGATGCTGACCATCGACGACATCCTGGAGATCCTCGCAACGCCCTTGCTCGGCATCATCCCCGAGAGCCAGGACGTGCTGAAGGCCTCCAATGTCGGCACGCCGGTGACGCTCTCGAACGCGGATGGCGCGCCCGCGCGGGCCTATATCGACGCGGCGCGGCGGCTGTGCGGCGACACCGTGCCGATGCAGGTGCCGACCGAGCGCAAGGGCTTCATGGATCGCCTGCTGCGACGGAGGGCTGCATGAGCATGGGTCTGCTCCGGCTTCTCCGCGGCACCAAGGCGTCCGCACCCGTTGCTCGCGAACGGTTGCAGATCCTGTTGGCCCATGAACGCGGCATGCGCGGCCAGCCCGATCTGCTCGGCGTGCTGCGTGAGGAAATTCTCGCCGTCGTGTCCAGGCACGTGACGCTGGATCCGACCAAGGTGATCGTGCGGCTCGAGCGCGGCGACGAGGTCTCGACGCTCGAGGTGGACATCGAGGTGCCCAACGATTTCGAGCGCAAGAAAGCGGCGGTCGCGTAGGGGCCACGGCCGAAGTTTTTGGGGTGGTGAAAAGGCGGTCCGCCGGGCATGGCGGGCCGCCTTCATCGTGTTGGGCGGTTCAAGAATCCGGGGGGCGATGTGATCGGCGAGGTGCGGAACGGGAGCTGCCATGAAATCGTTGTGAGATATCCGCGGGCCGGGGCTCCGCGGTTCCGCCAGACGGGAGAGCGCCCATGATGTCCGAGCTCCAGGTTCACACTGTCGCGCGGCAGATGCTGGAACAACATGGTTTTGCCGCGATCGCAAAGGCTGCCGAACAGGCGCAGGCCTGCGAAGGGCGCGGCGACGCCGATGAAGCCAAGGAATGGCGTCACATCGCGGACGCCATGAAGATCATGCGCGGACCGGCCCACAGTTAGGCGTGGTCGCCACCCGGTTTAGCGCTCGCCCTGATCGGCGCCTGGCGTAGCCGGCTTGTGCTGCGTCTGCGGCTGCGTGCGCTCGCCGGTCTCCTTGCAGGGGAGCTGCTCCCAGGAACCGTCGGCGGCCTGCTGGTAGGCGCTGCAGGACGAGGAGGCCGTCTTGTCCTCGCCCTTCTGGGCATTCTTCGCCAGCGCTGGCGCTGCCACCACGGCGCTCGCCGTGAGCGCGCCGGCGAAGACGAGATGAGTGATCCGCATGGGGTTCTCCCGTTTGAAAACGCCCCGCATGCTGGCCAGGAATGTGACGATTATGGGCCGGGACGGTAGTTCCGTCGCGGCGTGCTTAACGACGGGAAAAGTGCCTAGCCGCCCTTGCTGCGGATCAGGCCGGCGAGGCTGGTCTTCTGTTTCTCGCACCAATTGCCCATGCCGAGCCGGCGCTGGTCGAGATCGGTCATCTGGGTTGCCACGGCCACCTCGGCCATGAGGTCGTCGGGCTGCTTCTCGCCCATCTTGCCCCCGTGCATCCAGGCAATCGCCTTGCGCACCTGCTCGGTGGTGCCGTCGGGGAGCTGCATCTGTTGCGCCTTCTGCACCAGATCCTCGTAAGCGACGTCGGTATTCGGACATTCGACCTTGGCGGCGAAGGCCTGCAACACCATCGTCACATAGTTCGAGCGCGTGTGGTCATCAGCCGCCTGGGCGGGAGCTGCGATCAGCAACAGGCCTGCCATCAGCAAGGGGTATCGCATCCCGGGTCCTCCTCATTTTTTGGGGAGGCTAGCGTCCAGGGGTAGCTCTGCAATGGCTGCGGGGCCTGATGTCGCGGACGAACTGTTCGAGCCGTCGATGCGCGAAGCGCGTCCTACCGCCGCCAGGAAGGAACGGGATCGAGTGGCGTGCGATAGACCTCGTTGTGATCGCGGTCGGTGACCCGCACCGCGCAACCCGTCCGCTGCAGCTCAGGCTTCACCTGTGACAGCTCGCTGGCCAATTGCACCGCGCGATCGGAGGCGACCTCGATGTCTTCGAGAATGATCCCGCCCTGGTTCTTGAACTCTTCACCAACCACGAGATCGAAGGAATAGTAAGGCATTCGAATTCTCCGGTGTGACGACCGAGATTCTCAAATGAAGCCTTCCATGGAAGTCTTCGAAACATGCTGGATCATAACACTGAGTCGACATCTAGCCGATGAACATACCGCGTAATCTCTGCGTTTATGGCGCAGAAATCATGTGCACTGTTCGCATGCATTAAGATTTAATTAAATATATCGGCGTGATCATAGGGCATGGAATTGCAGCAGAACCGGGCTCCGGGAACCGGCAGCTGCAAGAGAAGGCCGGCGGCATAGATCCCGACGGCCTTTTCTCTTGGCGCAAGCAAACCCAGCACCGTAGTTGCACGGACTCACATCATCGCATCGAGTCGGACAGTTTGCGCTTTCTCATCGTGACGCGAGGCTCCCGGTGCAGCTCTAGTGCACCGGCATGGGCGGACGCACGACAGGTCCGTCATCATCGGCGACCGCTTGCGTCGTGATCGGCGGCGGCGTCGCATTGGCCTGTGATGGCGGCGGCGCTGAAGGCGCCACCGGCGCGGGCGCATAAGAGGGCATATAGGTGTGCGACACGACCGGCTTCGGCTTGCGAAGCGGTGGCGCCGCAGCCCGCGGCGGAATTCCAGGCACGCGCGCGGCTGGATTGGCCGGTGGTCGCGCCTCGGCCACCGGCTTTGGGGCCGCCTTCGCCATCTCGCGGGCCATCTGCTCCTGACCGGCCTTTAGTTCGGAGATGTTGGCCTTGAGCTGCTCGATCTGCTGCGCCATCGCGGCGATGTCGCGCGTCATCGCTTCAACTGATGGCGCGGTGTCGGGCTGGGTTGCTGCAGCTGCGGGCGCGGCGGCGACACTCTCTGCTGTGGGCGCCGGCGCAGACCGATCGGCAGGTCGATCCTGGGCGGCGGGCGGCGCGGGGTCCGCGGCTGCGACCGTTGCTGTCGGCGACCTCGCTGGCAGCAGCGATGCAAGGGACGGTGTCCACTCGGCGAGCAGCTGTTTCGCGGTATCGCCATGCCTCTCCCAGGCGATGGCAGCGGCCGCGCTGCCGCCTGCAAACAGGACCGTGAGCAACGCACCGCGCAACCATTTGCCGCCGGCCGATCGCCTCGCTCGGCCGTGACCGTCATACGCCGTCATGCGGACGGCTGTGTCGACCGAGGGCGCCGCCGCTTGTGGCTCCGGCGCGTGCGTCATCTTCGGCTCAAGATTGATTCTGGGCTCCGACGCGAACTTCGGATCTATCTTCATGTCTATCGTGGGCTCATGACGGGCCGTGAACTCAGGTGCAAGCGTCGGCCCAGCGCTGCTCGCGCGCGAGGCCAGCACCATGTCGGGCGAAATCTGCACGGCATCGTGTGGATCGTTGTCCTTGATCGTGTCCTTCACAATCTCATCGACAATTTCGCGGCTGTTCAACGTCGCGAGCATCGCAGCTCCTTTGACCCCTTGGTCGTTCGCATTGGCGCGAGCCGATCTGTTGTGTGAGCTCATCCCGAGCCCGTGGCGCCACGAGTCCAGCCGCGTTTGACCAAAGCAAGGCGAGGCGATGGAGACACTGGGGCCGTCTTCCGTTAGATGTGGTGATGGAACCAGCCGTGCCGAACACGGGTACGTGTTCCGCACCGCCTTGTTTTCAGCACGATTTGGGCAGCATCTCTGCAATTGCTGGGGGTTGCTATCCGCTATGGGGGCCGGCGGTGCCAAGATTCTCGATCGCTATTCCCGCTGTTGCCATGCTTGCGCTCGGTGGATGCATGCAGGCGACGCTGTCGCCGTCGACGGACGCGAGCATGACGCCGCGAGACCGGCAATTGCTGGCGAATGCGCCTTACGCCCAGGCGAACGTGCCCGAACAATATCTCCGTCACATCGTCGATTATCCGCGCAAGGAGTTGCCCGGGACGATCCTCGTCGATACCGATGCTCGCTATCTCTATTACGTTCTGCCCGACGGCAAGGCGATCCGCTACGGGGTCGCGGTCGGCGAGGAGGCGATGGCGTTCTCGGGCGTCGCGCGCGTCGGCCGCTTGGCAGAGTGGCCGGACTGGGTGCCAACCCCGGAAATCCAGGCGCGGCTCGGACCATATCCGGCGCGGGTTGCCGGTGGCCCCGCCAATCCGCTGGGCGCGCGTGGCATCTATCTCTATGTCGGCAACAAGGACACGCTCTATCGCATCCACGGCACCAACCAACCTGAATATATCGGCCAGGCGATTTCGTCCGGTTGCATCCGAATGCGCAACGAGGACGTGATCGACCTGTTCGATCGGGTGAAGCTGAACGCGACCGTCGTGGTGCTGCCACCACGACAAAGCGCGCAGATCGGGCCGGGCCTCAGCTGGCGCGGGTGAGCATGCGTGGCGGGGTGCCTGCTGGTAATTTTGCGCACAATTTTAGGCATTGTGTTGCCCGGGACGTAACGCTTCGCCTGTAGCGTGCAGCGAGCAAGGGGCTGCTCGCATGTATCTCGTCAAGACTTCGCCGCGCGCGCTGTTCGCTGCGCTGATTCCGCTGGCCATCGTCGAAGCCGTTCTGATGGTCTTCGCCATCGCGGGCGGCCAGGTCACCGATCCCGAAGGCGTGCCGGCGCCGGACGTGATCCTGATGTTCTATGGCGGCCGCATGGCCATCAACGCGGCTTTCCTGTTCGCCGGGCACATCGTGCTGCGGCAGTGGACGAAATCGAGCCGGTTCGCGTATGGGCTGATGGGCGGTGTCATGGCAGCAGCGAGTTACGGCATCGCGATCCGCAATCACATCCAGCTCGCTGCGCCCGGCGACGGCACGGTGGTCACGTTCGGCTTGCTGCCGACGATTGCGGGGATGATTGGCGGATTCCTCTATGGTCAGTTCGCCGGGCTCAGCCCGGTTGCGCGCGCAGCCGGCTCGTCTCCAGCGGCCAGGCCGGCAGAAACGCCGCTGCCGTTGGTCTTCGACGGGCCGGTCCGCGTGCGCACCTCGGTGGCGGGCATCGCGATCGCGGCGCTGATGCCGGCGGTGCTCGCGACGCTGCTGCCTTACACCTTGTTGCCGCTGTTGATGAACGGCTTTGCGGACAAGAGCACCGCGCACATTTTCGCGGCGGTGATCCCGGCGCAGACTTTCCTGGCGATGCTGGTGATCTCGGTCATTCCTGCAACCATCTTCATGCTTTGCTTACACCACGTCGCCCGCGCAATGGGGCGCCGTAGCGCGTGGGAATATGCGGCGATCGGGGGCGCTGCGGCGTTCGTCTGCGCGCTGCTGTTCGCGTTCATGGCGCCGCTCCTCGCGGTGCTGACGGTTCCGGCCGCATTCTGCGGCGCCGTCATGGGCGCGCTCTATCGCCGCTTCGCTGGCCTCGAGCCGGTGCCGCTGCCCGAACCCGTCATCGCAACCGATCCCGAAGCGCTGGTCGGCGCCGATCATCCGTCGCGGCACCAGCACGGCGTCATCCTCAGCAACTGAACACATGGAATGGACAGATGAAAAGCCTCGCAGCGCTTGGTGCGGGCGTGGTGATGGCGGCAATCGCCGCGCTCTGGTTTGCGACGGGGCCGGTGGTGGTGACGGCAGAAGTCAGGCCGCTGAAGGTGAATCCTGATTTGCCGGTGTTCAAGCCAGTTCCGTCAAGCTTGGACGGACGCGCGAGGTGAATGACACCTCAATCGATTCCGCGTCCCATGCCAGGCTCAAGAGTCCGCCGAGCGGCGATGGGCGCGCGCCATTCGCGTCCTAATTGTCGGGCTGCGCGATCCGCCATTGCAGCGTCGTGGCGTTGCCGTTGGCATCGCCCGGCGCCTTGTCGGCCGACGAGGTGTAGAGCGGACGATAGCGATACGCCCACATCTTGCTGCCGTCGTCGCGGTTGATCACGGTGAAGTCGCCGATGGCTTTGGCTTCGGCTGTGGCGGCGAGCGGCACCCAGCTTTCGGTGCACTTGCCGTTGCAGGTCGACGTCTTGCCGGTGGTGTCACGCTCGTAATAATAAAGCGTCATCCCGCGGGGATCGACGAGCTTGGGACCCTGCTTGGTCAGGACCACCTTCGCCGGTGCCGTCGTGGCCTCCGGTTTCGGCGCAGGAGCGGCTTCGCCGCCGCCATGCCCATTCGCGAGCGCATGGCCGGCAGACAGCGCGATGATTGTGGCCGCAATGACGAACCTGAACATCTCCAACTCCAAGCCGGAAAAGTTAATCGGTGTTAAGCGCAGAATTGAGGACGACCGTAACAGCTGAAGGTTAGTTCCTGGTTTCGCAGCGCTGCGACAAATACGTACAAAAATACGGGGTACGGCCTTCTATTTGATGCATTGCCTCGATGCGAACCGGCATCCAGTTCGCCCGAAATCGACTTACATCTCGCGCAACGGCGCGCGGCTGAGCTCGTTGCACGCGGCGATGGCCTTTTGCAAGAGCCGCATCAGCTCTTCGGCTTCCTTGTCGCTGAGGCCGCGCAGCATGATCTGCTGGGCGGATTCGACGGCCGGTGTGATCCTGCGCAGCGTGCGGCGGCCCTCGTCAGTGATCTCGAGCTCGCGGGCGCGTCGGTCGCGGCGCGAAGCGCGGCGCTCAACGAGGCCTTTTTGCACCAGGCGATCCACCACGCCGGTGATGGTGGTACGGTCAAAGGCGATCAATCCTGCGAGCGTGACCTGGTCCAGCCCTGGATTGGCCTTGATGGTCGCGAGCGCCGCGTACTGCACCGGCGTGAGGTCGAAGCCGGCCTGGCCAACCTCGGCCAGGAATACGGCGACGGCGATCTGTTGGAATCGGCGCGCCAGATGTCCCGGCATGTCGTTGTTGTCTTTCACCAAAATCTCCTTGGGGCAGGGGCGGTGCACGAACCTTGACAAGTATGCTGATAATCAGTATACTGACTAATGTCCAACGAGACGTCAACGGGAAACGAGACGACAACGGGAGAGGTGCCGATGCAATTCCATCTCAATGGATTCCAGCCGGGCGACCCTGAGATCGCCGATCCCGCAGAGCGCGTTCAAGGCGCGGGCGCTGCGGGGGCAGTGCCTGACGAGGTTGACGTTCTCATCGTCGGCTGCGGGCCTGCGGGCCTGACGCTCGCGGCTCAGCTCGCGCAATTCGGCGACATCAAGACCTGCATCGTCGAGCAGAAGCCTGGCCGGCTCTCGGTCGGCCAGGCCGATGGCATCGCCTGCCGAACCATGGAGATGTTTCATGCCTACGGCTTCAGCGAGCGCGTCCTGAAGGAAGCCTATTGGGTGAACGAGACGACGTTCTGGAAGCCGGACGAACGGGCGCCGGACAAGATCGTTCGCAGCGGCCGGGTGCAGGACGTCGAGGACGGGCTGTCGGAATTCCCGCACGTCATCCTCAACCAGGCGCGCATCCATGACGGCTTTCTCGACGTGATGCGCAAATCGCCCGCAAAGCTCGAGCCCTATTACGGGAGGCGTCTGCTGGATCTAGAGGTCGATCCGGCCGCCGGGCCAGCCGATCATGCGGTGACCGTCCGGCTCGAACGCGCCGATGAGGGCAAGATCGAGACCGTCAAGGCGCGCTACGTCGTCGGTTGCGACGGCGCGCGCAGTACGGTGCGCAAGTCGATCGGCCGCGAGCTGCATGGCGATTCCGCCAACCACGCCTGGGGCGTGATGGACGTGCTGGCGGTGACCGACTTTCCTGATATCCGCTTCAAGGCGCTGATCCAGTCGGCCAGGGACGGCAGCCTGCTCATCATTCCGCGCGAAGGCGGCTACATGGTTCGGCTCTATGTCGAGCTGGCAAAACTCGACGTCGGTGAGCGCGTCGCCAACCGCAACATCACCGCCGATGACGTGATAGCAAAAGCGCAGCGGATCCTGAGGCCGCATACGCTCGATGTGAAGGAGATCGCCTGGTGGTCGGTCTACGAAATCGGCCAGCGCCTGACCGACAAGTTCGACGATGTGCCGGAAGCCGAGATCGCGACGCGCCACCCGCGCATTTTCATCGCCGGCGATGCCTGCCATACCCACAGCCCCAAGGCAGGGCAGGGAATGAACGTCTCGATGCAGGACGCCTTCAATCTCGGCTGGAAGCTCGCCGCCGTTCTCCGCAAGCAGTGTGCGCCGGGCCTGCTGCATTCCTATTCGGCCGAGCGGCAGGCCGTGGCGAAGGAACTGATCGATTTCGATCGCGAATGGGCGGGGATTCTCGCTTCGGCAGCGAAAACGGGTGGCGCTGATGCCGCCAAGACCCAGGATTACTTCGTCAGGCACGGCCGCTACACCGCGGGCACGGCGACGCAGTACACTCCGTCGATCCTCACGGGCGCGGGATCGCATCAGCATCTCGCGCGTGGCCTCGCCGTCGGCAAGCGATTTCATTCGGCGCCCGTCATTCGGCTTGGCGATGCCAAGCCTGTCCATCTTGGCCACGTGGGGAAGGCCGATGGCCGCTTCCGCATTTATGCGTTTGCCGGTGCGGAAGATCCGACAGCGGCTGGCTCCGCCATTCGCTCGCTGTGCAATTTCCTCCTCGAAGCCAAGGGTTCACCGCTGAAACGATATACGCCTGAAGGTGCCGACATCGATTCCGTGATCGATCTGCGTGCGGTGTTTCAACAGGACCATCGCGAGCTTGCGATCGAGGCGATGCCAGCCCTGCTGTTGCCGCGCAAAGGTCGGTACGGCTTGCTCGACTACGAAAAAATGTTCTGTCCGGACCTCAAGGGCGGTCATGACGTCTTCACGATGCGGGGCATCGACCGGAAGACGGGCTGCTTGGTCGTTGTGCGGCCGGATCAATACGTCGCGCAGGTGTTGCCGTTCGACGATTTTGCTGCGCTCGCAGCATATTTTGACGGCTTCATGCTGCAGGTCAGCTGACACTTTGCCGTGCCGATGAATGGCGGATGAATATTGAACTGCGCACGCCGCGCATCTCAATCTTTCGGCTGATCCGGCGCTTGCGCACGGAACGCTTTATTCCGCTTGCGCGTTCCGCCTCTCAGAGGAGGACTTCGCCATGAGATTGAGAACCGCTTTAGTTGCCGCATTGCTGCTCGCGCCGACCGCCGCAATGGCCGCGCCTGGTATCGTCACCGTCTCGACCGGCCTGCGCGCCGGCCCGGGTGCGGGCTTTCCCCTGGTCGATCGCGTCCCCGAGGGCGCCCGCGTCAACATTCATGGCTGCCTGCGTGGTGATGCCTGGTGCGACGTGAGCTTCTCCGACGATCGCGGCTGGGTATCGTCGCAATATCTCGAATATCTCTACCGCAATCACTACGTCTACCTGCCCGACTATGCCGACGAGATCGACGTGCCCGTCGTTCCCTTCGTGCTGAGTTCGTACTGGTCGAGCTACTACGAGGGCCGCCCCTGGTATCGGCGCCACGCCTACTGGAATAACTACTGGAACTCGCATGAGCGCTTCGCGACGCGGATGACGATCGATCCGAACGCCGCTCGTATCGGGCGTGCGGCGACGCGTGACGCGGCGGTCGCGCTGGGCCGCGAAGGCGTCCACGGCAACGGCAACGTCAACGGCGCCGCGATCTCGGGGCGTGATGCCGCGACGGTACGGCGTGACGCAGCCATCACGAAGCGCGACGCTGCAGCGACGGCCGACCGGGCCAGCGCCGGACGCAGCGAGCACCTTGCGCATGAGCGAACGGCCGTGCAGGGACGCAATCCCCGTGATGCGCAGGCGCGTATGATGCACGAGCCGACCGCTGCCCGGGCCGCAGTGCGTGCGCAGCCGATGGCGCGTGCACATGAAGCGCCGCACATGTCGGCTGCGCCGGCGGCCCGGCCCGCGATGTCGCATATGGCTCAGCCGAATGTCAGTCATGGTGCGCCGATGAGTGCCCATGCGCAGATGCCGGCACCGCATGCGGCTGCACCTGCCGCGCCGCATCCCGGCGGCGGTGGTGGCGCTCCGCACATCAACGCCGCCCCGCATGGTGGAGGCGGCGGTCACGAGAAGCACTAGCATTCCTGAAAAGCCCGGCCTTCGTGCCGGGCTTTTTGCTGGCCCGGGTTCCGTGCGCGTACAATTTAAGAAAGTTCTTCGCGGGCAGATTTCAAGGATCGTAACATGTATACTCAAAGGTGTAAGCATCCACTCGGGGCAGCGGGGCTACGGGAGGATGAGATGAGACAGAGCCAGGCGGACTCGCGCCGCCAAAATGTCGCGAAGCGCTCGATGACCAGAGAGGTCAAGCAACTGGCCGGCCTGATCGCCGGCTTGCGTAAATCCCTCGACGGCATCCACAAGGAGCGGGCGAGCACCAAGCTTTCCGGCGCCGAGATGGGGCTGCTCGACGAGCGCCGCAATAATTTATTGCTTACCATTGCTGCCCTGGACGACCGTCTGTCCGCAGTGCAGGGATTGATTGACCTCGGCCGCCCACACCCCATCCGCGTTCACTGACGGATCGCGGGCATTATCGGCTTCGTCGCGGCGGCGACGGACCGGGCTCGGCTGGCTGCGCTGCGCGGCATAGCGCATAGCAGGCAGATTGACCTCTCTCGCTCGACGGAACCTTGCAGGTGCACAATGCTGCCGTTGATGGCACCAAATTGCCACTCTCCCGGCGAATTGCCGCCAAAGCCCGCTGCCACCACAGGAGGGGCGCAGGGCAGCGCAAGGGGATGCGATTTGGCCTACAAGATGGTCGCAGAACGCGACAATGAGAAGTACAGTTTTGCCCGCGAGAGCCGGTTGCTCATCGTGGCGAAGGCGAAGGTTTGGGCGAGCGAAGGATGGCGGGTCGTCATCACCGATCAAGACGGCAAGGCCTACGCGCCCGCGGAATTCGATCAGTTGCTGGCTGCGTGATCGCAGGACGGCTTAGGGGACGACATTGAAACCGCTATTTCGACCGGGGCGCGAGGTCATCGCGCCTCTGGTGATTCTCGGGGCCATGGCGGCAGCGAGCGTCGTGCTGTCGGTGCCGCTTGCCTCAGCGCAAAATCTCGACGCGGGCAAATCGCCTGAAAAGCTCTTCGCCGACGGTTGCATGGCCTGCCATCGCAGCCCGCGAGGGCTTGCGAAGGGGCGCTACAGCCTGACGCTGTCCTGGTTCCTCCAGGACCATTACTCGGCCGGCCCCGACACGGCCAAGGCACTCGCAGCCTATCTGGTGTCGGTCGATACGCCAGCTCCCGCGGCTGCGGCGAAGCCCGGCACAAAGTCGTCCCGATCCAAGCCGCATCCGCCCAAACCTGTGCAGGGGCAATAGCCAGGGATCCGGACCTGGTTAGGCGCGCCAATAGGTCCGTTCGATCAGGCGGTCGTGCACGGCGCGCAAATCGGCGTTGATCCGCGCTTGTCCGGTCGTGACGAAGGACAGCCAGGCGCCATCGGCGGCGAGACGCACGATCTGAAGCTCTGGCGCAGCGTCCGTGGCGCGATGCCGCCTCAGGCGTGCTTTCATCCAGTCCTTCCAGAGCCGCCGTAGCGACGGATCGGTGACGAGCACCATGCTCAGCGTCGCCCATGATGTGGCGAAGCCGAAGGCTTTTCCGGTGAACACCACGTTCAATGCGCCGTCGTCTGCGAGAACAGGTTGATGACGACGACTCCCGAGACGATCAGGGCGATGCCGACGAAGGCCGCGGCATCCAGCATCTGACGGAACATCACGAAGGCGACGGCGGCTGTCAGGATAATGCCGACCCCGCCCCAGATCGCATAGGCGATGCTCAAGGGAATCACCCGGATCGCCACCGACAGTGCGTAGAACGAGGCGACATAGAACAGCACCATCGCCAGCGTCGGCCAGGGCCGTGTGAACTGCGCGGATTGCTGCAGCAAGGCGGACGCCGTCACCTCGAACAGGATGGCGAGGGCAAGCGCTGCATAGGAGGTGAGGGCGGACGTCATGGCGGTCTCGACAGTGGGTGCGAAAGATACCGCTCGGTAGGAGGTTGAGCACGCGCGACACGGCTTTCGTCGGGAGAAGGTATTGCGTGCGAGTGACGAGCCTGCGACAGGTCGGAACCTGTGGTGCGATGAGGGTGCGAACGCCGAGCCACCGCGCGATGAATCACGCGATGGCGCCGAGTGTCACAGAGCTTTCGATGCGGTCCTAATTGATCCGCACGGAAAGTTCGACGTCCTCTGCGAAGGGCGTGGACATGTAGCCGCTGTCAGATGCGCGCACGCGCGCCAGATAGTCCGGGCTGAAGTCGGCGTTGTCGGCGACGATGATCGCGCCGGGGTTCAGGCGGTCTTCGACAAGATCGAGGATCTCAGGGTAGAGCGCCTTGGCGCCATCGAGCAACACGAGATCGATCCGTTCGGGCAGATCGGCGCTCAATGTCTTCAGCGCATCGCCTTCGCGGATCTCGACGAGATCGATCAGCCCGCCGGCCGAGAGGTTCTCGCGCGCCCGCGCCGCCTTGGACGGTTCGAACTCGCTGGTGATGAGCCGGCCGCCGCCATTGTCGCGCAAGCCTGCGGCCAAATGCAGCGTCGACATGCCGAACGAGGTGCCGAACTCGACGATCGCCCTCGCTCGGGAGCTGCGCGCCAGCATGTAGAGCAGCTGAGCGGTCTCGCGCGAGACCGCCAGCGGTGCGTCCTTCAGACGTGCGTAGAGGTCGCGGTAATCGGTCTTGCTTCGCATCATCCTTGCGCGGTCGACGTCGCTCAAATCGGCGAACGCGGCTTGCGCTGCGCCCTCTGCGGCTTCGGCCTGGCTGAACAGGCGATCGAGCAGCGGCGCAAGCGATGTGATCGTTGGGGTGGCCATTGGGTGTCTCCAGAGTTGGTGGCGCAGCGGGTGCTTGCGTACGAACTGAAATACGATTAATTCGTCGCATTTCCTATTCGCATTCCCCAGGGCGTCCGATGGCCGACCGTCGAAGTCGTTCGGTTTCCTCACGAAAACAGCCGCAGCAGGCCCGCTCCAATGAGCTGGTGGCGGCCATTCTGGATGCCGCTATTCAGGTCCTGGCAAAGGAGGGCGCGCAGCGTTTCACCACTGCGCGCGTGGCTGAGCGGGCCGGGGTGAGCGTTGGCTCGCTCTACCAATATTTTCCGAACAAGGCGGCCATCCTGTTTCGTCTGCAAAGCGACGAGTGGCGGAGCACGAGCGAGCTCCTGCGCGGCATTCTCGCTGACCGTACGAAGCCGCCACCGGAGCGACTCCGCGCGCTGGTCCACGCCTTCATACGCTCCGAATGCGACGAGGCTGCGATCCGTGGTGCGCTCAGCGATGCCGCACCGCTTTATCGTGATGCACCCGAGGCGCAGGAGGCGCGCGCAGCGGGCGAGGGCGTGGTTGCGGTCTTCATGCGGGAGGCGCTGCCAAAAGCCATGGAGGCGACACGCGAACTCGCCGGGGAGCTGATCAAGAGGACGCTGGGCGAGGTCGGAAAGCGGTTCTCCGAGACGCCACGCAGCGAGGCGGACATCAGGCGTTACGCCGACGGGATGGCCGACATGTTCTGCGCCTATCTCGATGAGCTTGCGCGACGCGAACGTCATTCCTGACATCCGCGTTTGCTGCCCAATAGCGTTGGGGCAGGCCGAGCTCTACGCTTGCGCCGGGGCGCGATTGCTTTTAGGGACCTCTGCATGCTCGTCATCTCCATTCAAAGCCAGGTGGTCCACGGCCATGTCGGTAACAGCGCTGCGGCCTACGCCATGCAGGCGGAGGGCGTGAACGTCGCCGCCGTACCAACGACGCTGCTGTCGAACCACCCGCGTTATCCGACCCTGCGCGGGCGCGTGCTCGATGCCGAGCTGGTCGCCGATCTGCTGAGGGGTGTCGAGGAGCGGGACCTCGTCGATGAGGCCGCGGTGCTTGTCACCGGCTATGTCGGCTCGCCCGACAATGCTGTCGTCGTCGCCGACTTCGTCGAACGCGCGCTGTCGCGAAACGCGAAGCTCGTCTATCTCTGCGACCCCGTCATCGGGGATGACGGCCGCGTCTATGTCGCCGACGGCATTTTGGACGTGCTGCGGCATCGCCTGTTGCCTTCAGCGCATTTGGTCACGCCGAACCAGTTCGAGCTGGAGTTGCTCTCTGGCGCCAAGATCGCCGACACGGATGCCTTGCGGACGGCAGCTGCTGCGCTTGCGGGACACCGCCGGATCGACGTTGTCGCCACCGGCTGCACACTCCTCGACACTCCGGCAGGACAGGTGGAGACGATTTTGTGCGCCGACGGGCAATTGTCGCGTTTTGCGACCCCGCGCGTGCCGATCAGCCCCTATGGCACCGGTGATCTCCTCACCGGCCTGATTGCGGCGCACCTCGCCAAGGGCATGGCGATCGAGGCGTCGGTGCGGCTCGCGGTCGAGACGATCTTCGCTGTGCTCCTTCGCACCCAGCAGTCGGGATCGGCCGAGATGCGTCTCGTGCCGTTGCCGACGTCAGGTCCATAAGACCAGGATCACGTCGTGCGTTTCCTTCCGGCTGACTGTGCCGACTTCTGCGATTTTGCCGCGCTCTTCTGCTCGCGTGCGGCCTGGGCCTTCGGCGGCTTGGCGCTCGCCACAGTTCGCGCTTTTTTCGATTTGGTATTGGCGGCTTCCTTGCGGTCGGTCGCAACGCCGCGCTTGGAGATGTATTCCGCACCGTCGATCGGACCCACATGCGGCGGATCGCGACCGAGATAGGGCCGGCCGATGCCGAGCGCCTTGGCGTTGGCATCGACCCATTTCCACAACACTTCCGTTGAGGCCCAGCGTTGCGCGCGGTTGTTGCCCTGGGTGCTGACGATGTCGGCCGCCATGCCGTGGCCATAACCGCCGCGGAGACTGCCGCCGTGATAGGAGCGGTTGGAGGCCGCCTTCAGGCCGCTTGCAATCTCCTGGCGGTAGTCGTCGCGAAACGCGCTGGTGATGCCCGGCGACAGGCCGGCGGCTTCCGCTGCGAGCAGCATGTGAAACAGCTTCTGCTTGAAGCTCTTGTCCATGCCGCCGATCACGTAGTCCATCAGCGGCATATTGGCGTGTGCGGCCGCCTTCGGATCTTTCCAGGAAAAATCCTCGTCGACGAGTTTCGTGAAGCTGCGCATCACCGTGACCGTCCTGCCCTTGCGCCTGATGGTGACGGCGCGGCGGTCTTCGACCTTGATCGAATCTTCCTTTGGCGTGCGCTGATAGAGCGCCCAGAGATAGCGGTCGATGCAGGCATCCATGGCGAAGCATTCGTCGAGCACGGCCACGGTATCTGCGGGCGGCGGCTTGCTTTCGGCCACAGGCCCGCTTGCGATCGCGGCGGGCGACAGCGCGTCTTGCGGCACGACGTCGCCGGGATCGGCGGAGGCGAGGTTGATGGGCGGGGCCTGGGCAGGTTCAGCCGCGGCTTCGCTTGCGACGGGCACAGGTTCAGCGGCTTCGCTGGTGACAGCAGGCGCAGGTTCGGGCGCGATCTGAGGGGGCGTTGGGCCCGCCGGCACGATGTCGGTAGGATCGGCCGAGGCGATCTGGACGGTGGGGGCGGGCGCTTCGGGCGGTGAGGCTTCAACTGTCGCCACAACCGGCGTCGTGGCCGCTGCGGCCGCGATATCGGCGGTCAGCGCGATGCCATCGTCGATCGTCGCAGCGCGCGGGATATCGGCGAGCTCAAGGCGGCTGAGATCTTTGGCGCGGGAAACGGCGGCTGCATCGGCGCCGCCATTCTCGATCAGCGCAGGGGCATAGGCGGAGAACGAGAGCGCCAGCCAGCCGACCATCACGGCCGAGGGGCACGAGACCGCCACAAGAAGAGACCGCCGATCATTCATGATCCCCGCCTCCAAAGTTCGCCAACGAACCCGATTGCACAGCCAAGTACGCGGCGGGTCAATTGTTCGGTGGACGACGTGGCGGTGCAATGGTGCAAATGCCCCAAAACCGGGTTTTTCAAGCCGGTGTTGCTGGAATGCAACTACTGGTTCCCGCTCCAATGGGGGGCAACGTCGGCGCGGCAGCGGGCAATCGCGCTGGCGACCATTGAAATCATCGATGCGCTCGGCACCAAGCTTGTCGCGAAGCTGCAATCACTTGCCAGTGCGTTGGATTACACACCACCAGTGTCGCGCATCGATGCGCGGGATGAGAATGGTCAGCAAGAAAACCCGCGGTCACGCGCGACTTGTTACCGGCGTTCGCAACGAGTGTGATCTCTTTAATAGTTGTTTTGCAGATCGCGGCGCTTGATGCGGGCGCCGCATATTGGCGGCCAAGAAATCTTTTTCATAATGGAGTTCGTCATGCCTGTTGCGCAAAAAGCTGTTGTCGCCGCCACGTCGCTGCGTGAGTTCGTCATCCGTCACCTCGCGCTGTTTGCAGCCGCCGCGCTGTTCGTATTCGTGCTGAGCCTGACCTATGGGCTCGATCTCAGCCCCGGCTTCTTCTGAGCGTCGCGGCCGGCCTCAGCCGCCGGCCCGCGTCGCTCGCCTCACGCCTTCTTCACGAATTCCGACTTCAGGTTCATCGCGCCGATGCCGTCGATCTTGCAGGCGATGTTGTGGCCGTCCGTCGCGTCCTGCAGGCGGATGTTGCGGACCTTGGTCCCGCCTTTCACGACCGACGAGGAGCCCTTGACCTTGAGGTCCTTCATCACGATGACGCTGTCGCCATCGCTGAGCACATTGCCATGGGCGTCGCGCACGCCGGCATCCGCGGGCGCCTCCGCGGTGCTGCCGGCCGTGGAGCTCCATTCATGGCCGCACTCCGGGCAGATCCAGAGATCGCGGTCCTGATAGGCGTGCTCCGACTGGCAGGCGGGGCATTTGGTGGCGTCGCTCATGATGGGTCGTGTCTCGCAGCTGTCCTTGCGCTGCGCACCGTAGGGGCGAAGCCGCGCAATGCAAGGAAAACCAGGGCTATTACGCGTCCATGAACCGTGCCGTGCCCGATACCAGGATCGAGCTACCCTTGGCGGCGCCGATCGTGGCACCGATCAGCGAGCGCGCGCCCATGTCTTCGCCCTGGACGATGTCGATGGCGCCGCCATGCGGCCAGCCGATGTCGCGCAAATAGCCTGCGAACGCGGCGGCGGCCGCACCCGTGGCGGGATCCTCGACCACCCCGCCGGCGGCAAAGGCATTGCGCACATGGAACAGGCGCGGTGTCTCCAGCGTCACCAGGGCGATGGTGACGAGGCCCGCTTGCTGCATCAGCGCGCGGCCGCGATCGAAATCATAGCTCATGCGCGCGAGCGCGTCGCGCGATTTCAGCGCCAGCATGACATGATCGGCCCCGCCGTGAATTCTCGCGGGCGGGAGGCGGGGATCGAGATCGGAGGCCGCATAGCCGAACAGGTCGAGCAACGCATCCTGCAAGCCGGCATCGAGCGGCGCGCTGCGCGTCGGCGGCGATTGCAGCGCGGCCGCGATGGTGTCGCGGTCGCGCCGTCCCGATACGGAAATGACCGCATCGTTCAGATGCAGCCCAAAGCTGCGATCGCCGTAGCGGTGCGCCAGAGCCGCACCGAGCGCGATGGTGGCGTGGCCGCAGAACGGCACCTCCATGGCCGGCGAAAAATAACGCACGCGCCAGGCCTCGCCTGCGGGCGCGGCAAAGGCGGTCTCGGAAAAGCCGACCTCAGCCGCGATCGCCTGCATCGCCGACGCATCGGGCAAGGCGTCGCCGATCCAGACGCCGGCGGGATTGCCGCCGATGTTGCCGTCGGAGAAGGCGGCGATGCGGAGAACTGTCATGAGGTCATCCTGATGTAGCGGCGGCTTCGTAGGGCGGCAGAGCGCAAGCGAAACCGATCGTTCGGCGGGCTGTTGATGGGTTTCGCGTGCACTCAACCTATCCTACAACAGCGCGGATCGTCCGAGGAAGTTGAAGCTGAATTTGCTTGCCTTGCCGGGCGTCCTCCCGCACTCTTTCCCGCGAAGGAGATCAACGCATGAAGATCATGACTGTCGCCTGTGCGCTTGGAACCGCCCTGGTGCTGCTGGGGTCATCAGGTGCTGATGCGAGGGCGCGGAGGGCTGTCGTCGTTCACGCTCCACAGGAACGGCTCGTCGTCACGGCGCCCGTGCTGAGGCCGACGCCGTGGGACTACAACGTCGTTCCGCGCTATCGTTATCGCCCCGAAGACGATCGCGTCGATCCTTACGGCCCGCCGCTGGTGCCGTCCTATATTCGTTACGAGGGATGGCGCTGGCCCTATTGGTGGTAGCGAGCGCTCAGCCGCACAAGGCGACATGGCAAGAAAGCCATCAAGAAAGCTGAAGACCTACCGGACCTCGCTCGGCTTCTACGACCAGGCGGTCGCCGCACCTTCGATGAAGGCGGCGCTGGACGCCTGGGGCGCCAAGTCCAACCTGTTTCATCAGGGCATCGCCAAGGAGACCGACGACCCCGACATCGTCGCCGCGACCATGGCGGCCCCCGGTGTCGTGCTCAGGCGGGCGGTAGGATCGGACGGCCCGTTCAGCGAGCACGCCGCATTGCCGACCGATCTCGCCGGCGACGAGGACAAGCCGAAATCCAGGTATAAAGTTAAGTCTAAATCCAAGTCTAAATCAAAGAAGCGCCCGATCAAGAGTCCGGCCAGGGATGCGGCGAAGTCCGGGACCGGCGATCGACAGGCGCGAGCGGCCGCTGCGGCGTTTGCCAGGGAAGAGCAGCGACGCGAAAGCGCGCGCCGCAAGGAAGAGTCCGCCCGCGCCAAGGCGCGCGCGCGCCGGGACAAGGCGCTCGCTTCCGCGCAGGCGGCGCTGGACCAAGCAAGGCAGGACCACCAGGCCCGGGCGGAGGCGATCGAGGCCGAGCGCGCTGCGCTGGATGAACGGGCCGCGGCGGAACACGGCCGTTGGGACAAGCAGCGGATCAAGCTCGAGCAGGCGGTTCGTCGCGCGCGCGAGTAGGCGCGCGGTTTGAGCGCTCCTGTCCTTTCGTCGTAGCTTCCCGCGACCTCCGGGATGTTGCCAAACGCGGGGCGATGGCGAACATTGCTTGCCGATCTCGACTGGGCATTTGTCCAGCCCCGATCGAAACGATCCAAATGGGGGGAGCTGGCAATGAAACGTTTGAGCTTGCGAATTTTCGTCCTTGCCGTTGCCACGTTGGTTGTTGCCGCGGTCCATCCCGCATCCGCGCAGATCGTGGCTCTCGGCCACAGCGCCGTTCACGGCAACGTCTCGGAGTCCGAGATGTGGCCGGCCGTGTTGGAGGGATTGCTGCGCGCGAGAGGCTCCCAGGTTCACGTCACCAATGCCGGCGTCTGGGGCGAGACCACCGATGCGACGCTGGCGCGTACGCCGAGTGCCGTCCCCGATGGGACCAGGCTCGTCCTCCTCTGCGACAACCCGGCCAATGACGTCAGGCACAATATGAGCCCGGTCAGGGCCATGCAGAACATCGCCGCCATCAAGAGCCAGTTGAAGGCACGGGGCATCCGGGTCATCGACGTCTGGGGGACCTACATGTCGATCTGGCGGCAGCCGGGCAACGTCGGCCCCGACGGCCGTCATCTGAGCGTCGAGGGCAACAAGAAGATGGCCGCGGCGGTGGTGGGGTTGGTGAGATAGGCCTTCGCGGAGACGGCGCGCCTTAGCCCTTTCGGATCAGCCGCCAGCGGCCCGGCGTGGCACCAACGGCCGCCGCGAAAGATCTCGTGAAGTGGCTCTGATCGGCGAAGCCGCATTTGATCGCGATTTCGGTCAGGGAGAGCGTCGAGTTGAGCAGTAGGGCCTTGCTTTCCTCGATGCGTTGATTCATCAGCCATCGGTGCGGCGGTGCCCCAACGCTAATTCTGAACGCGCGAGCAAAGTGGGCTGCTGACAAGCCGCATTCGCCGGCGATCTGGGCCAAAGAGATTTCGCCACCCAGATTCGTGCGGATGAGTGCCTTCGCGGTCCGAAGCTGCCATGGCGCCAAGCCGCTGCGGAAAGAGCGCTTGCCGGGTCTGCTGATCGCATATTTGCGCAGGAAATGAGTATTGAGAGCCATCGAAATATAACCGACGAACAGCTCGTTTGCCTCTTGAGGTCTCTGCAATGCCGGCAGCAGGCAGCGCCCCAAATGTGCCACCACGGGATCGGAAATATTCGTGCCGGCTACGACGTCATATTGCAGGCGCCCAAGCTCAAGCTCGGCCCCCAGCTTACTCAGTCCATTGTGCGGCACATGGAGGTACAGGAAGTCGAATGGATCATGAAAGTGAATGATCGTTTCGCATCGTAGATCGTAGATGGTCGTCTCGTCTTTCAAGGCGCCCTTGCGTATGTGCCGGCCGTCGACCCATATCTCGCCTCTCTGATGCTGTAGCCGAATGCAAAGCCCAAAGGCCTCGTCGGGGGTGGATGGCAATGTCGGCTCACCGACCGGCCCGGAATACGTTATCCAGACGGCGGCAAACGCGGCTTTCTCGAACGATCTGACAGTTCCCGAGTTCGGCTGCCGGAGCATGGGAAATAGCTTCGCAAAGCGATCTCCATAGCGGCTGGCATTGGTCACGCTCCGCTCCCGATGCGCCTACAGAGCCGATTGGTACAATCTGCGACCGGCCATGCCGCCGCAGCATTTCCTCGCAGGCGCGATTTGTTCAACCTTGGTTCAAGATGTTCAAGCGCAACCGGGCCGATCCGCTTAGAATTCGGCAATACGCCGATTACCTCGGCAGCATTGATGTATTTCAAAGTAATTAAATTGTAGGCGCCGGTGCGGACCAACCTAAGCTTCCTGGAAGCGCTCGTGCGCGCGGCTCGCTCTCGCTTGGCCATGTTGCTGGACCGACTTACTGAATTGCAGGCCGGGACAAGCGCCCCGAGCGGCGGGAATTCTCGTGACTTCAATCCAGGCGACCGCGGGTATGTTCTGGCTGGTGCAGCCGAGGATTTGATCGCCATTGTCACGGTGATGGACCGGATGGTCGGCGAGCTGCTGTTGGAGTCGACGCGATCTCCGGCATCTGCCGGACATTTGTCCAGCAACGTCCTCAACGTCAACTTTCGACAACGGCGATTGCCGGGCGGGCGAAAGCAGAGCAATCCGTCGCCCGCCGCTGCCGATGAAACCGTGAGGCGGACGACATGCTTGATGATTTCGTTGCTGGAGGTCGTAACCGCATTGGAAGAAGCGGTTGCGCAATTGCATCCGCTGAATGCCGCAGAAAGGGCGGACAATCGATAGCAACCGCTGCGTTGGTGCCAAGGCCGCGCCAATCTTACATGCGCGTTCGGTCGAGCGCGCATGTCGGGGCGGGTATGCGAGCGCCGCCCGCGTCGCTGTCGCTCAGCGGAGATGGACGTCATTCGCCCGTCACCTATGCTCTCTCTCTCTCTCTCCAAGGTTGCACCATGCGAGGCGATCGGGCCCGCGCAAGCGACATGTTGCCCTATAACGATAGATAAAATATTTTTTACGATCGGTAAAGACGTTTTACAAGCATGTTTTCACGATCCCGAACGGAGCTCGGCCAACTCTGCGAAGCAACTCAAAGTAGAGTTTGCGGTCGAGCCCGAGCGCCAGGAAAGTTCAGGCTGTTCGGCTCGCTGGAAGCTAAGAGGGCAGGAAAAAGCGCGATCGAAAAATGGGCTAGGCGCCTGATCTGGTGGGGGGCCGGATCGTCGGCTGATCGGTGGCTTCGAGCCCAAGTCCGCCAAAAACCAGCTGTGCGATCGTCGCTTTTGCAGAATCGAAATCTGCCTCTTCCAGCTGCCTTTTGCCCTTCATGATGATCATCTGGCTCGAGAAGTCGGCATAAGCCTGGGTCATTGCCCAGATGCAGAAGAAGAGATCCACCGCGCTGATCGAGCGAATGGACCCGCTCGCCGCCCATTGCTCCAGCGTCGCGACCTTGTCGAGCAGCAATGGAGTTGAGACCTTCTCGATGAAGCTGCCGATGAATTGTGCGCCGCTGATGATTTCGTTTGCATAGATGCGCGACAGATGAGGGTGATCTCGCGAAAAATCGAGTTTTTTATGGATATAGCGCATGAGGATGGTCTTGATGTCGGACGTCGTGTCCAGATTATCCATGTCCCGCGCCCACATATTCATCGCGCGTTCCAGCACTGCGCGGTACAGATCCTCCTTGTCCTCGAAATAGTAGTATATGTGCGGTTTTGCGATCGATGCCTTCTTGGCAATCAGAGCAGTCGTCGCCCCGCGGTAGCCGAAATGCCCAAATACGAACTCGGCCGCATCAAGGATCTTTTCTTCGACGTCAGGGCCCGGCGCAGCAGCCTTGCGGCCGCCTTTTGGCGTGCGGCGGATTCGAAAGAGCTTGAGCTTGTCGGAAGGCGTGGCAGTCATAGGGCCTCGTCGGGAGCGTAGCCTCCGGAAGGAAGGCTGAAAGGCAATGTTTGGATCGGGACCGGCGATTCCCAACGCAGGTTGCCCTTGCCGTCCAGTATTTTCAAGCGGTTAGGCTGGGTGATGGTAGGATCGAACAGCTTTCGAGCACACCGTCGGCAGCGCCATATCAGGTACTTCGGGCCGAGCGCCAACGTCCTGGAGTTGTTCCCACCCTGGCGGAGAAGGCTCTCGTGAAGTGACTTTGATCGGCAAAACCGCACCTGATTGCGATTTCAGTGAGCGACAATGTCGATCCGATCAGCAAAGCCTTGCTTTCCTCAATGCGCTGATCGATCAGCCAGCGATGTGGCGGCGTCCCTGTGCTGACCTTGAAAGCGCGGGAAAAATGCGCTGCCGACAGACCGCATTCGCTGGCGATGCGCGCGAGAGAGACCTCTCCATCGAGATGGGAGCGTATCATATCTTTCGCGATCCGAAGTTGCCACGCCGTCAATCCGCTGCGGCGCAAGCGATCAGGCGCCAGGATGCTGGTGTACGTGCGAAGGAAATGGGTGTTGAGCGCCATCGCAACGTAGCCGACAAACAGCTCGTTCGCCTCATGCGGCCTCTCGAGCGCTGGCAACAGGCACTTGCCAAGATGCGTCACGATGGGATCGCGGATGTTTGTACCGCTCTCAACGTCGAACTGGACGCGAGCCGCATCGAGCTCGGCTGCAACGCCACTCAAGGCGCTATGCGGCAAATAGAGATAAATAAAATCAAATGGATCCTGGAATCGAACCACGGTCTCGCATCGCAAATCGTAGATGCTGGCTTCATCCATCAACGATCCTTTGGGTGCGTGGCGCCCGTCAATCCATGCCTCTGCCCTTTGATTGCGCAGTCGCAGACAAAGTGCAAATGCCTCATCTGGAGGAGAGGGCAGGGTTGGATCGCTATCTCGGCCGAAATGGGCCATGCGCACCGCCGCGAACGTTCCCTTTTGCAGGGATTTCACGAGTCCCGTTCGGGGCTGCTCGATCATCCCGAATAGTTTGGCGAGTCGGTCGCCGTAAAGTCCAACGTCATTCATGCTTTACACTCAATACGTCACCGGCAATGATTCCTGTTCGCCGGCCTCTCCGAATAGCAATTTTAGGTTGCGGTGAGTCGGACACGGCAGACGATGACGTTCCCGCGAATCCGACAAGCTCGGGCCGGCTTTGTAGTCGGCAACATGTGATTTTTGTTGGCTTATCTTTGCCCGATCGGCTTTCGAGGCGCGCATTGATCAATCGTGGCTCAAGACGTTCAAGCGCATTGTTTGAGGCGCACCTAAAGTTGCGTTGCCATTATCGCATGGCGGCCTCTGGAGCAAATGATGTACTTCACACTCATCAGGTCGAAGGCTGCATCGGAATCGATGCAGGCCAACCTGTCATTGCTGGAAGCGCTTGTTAGAACCGCTCGATCGCGGTTCTCGACGTTGGTGGCTCAACTTTCCGACCTGCACAATCAATCTTTGCACTTCGTGCTTAGGGAGAGCGTCGACCCCGGCAGGCACAATGGTCATGGAGATAGCCTCGCCTGTGTCGCGCGGGATACGATCGCCGTCATCAAGGTTATGGACCGGATGGCCGACGAGCTCTTGGGCGAGTCAAAGCAATCCTTGTCGTCAGTTGGATACCTCTCGGGCAATGTCCGAGAGATCGCCTTCGGGGGGTGGCGCCTGCTTTGTGGGCAGACGTCGAACGATCTCCGCGCGGTTGCCGTCGAAGAGAAACTTCGGCGGATGCCGCGCCTGGTGATCTCACTGTTGGAGGTGGCCACGATCCTGGAGGGGACCGTCACAGATCTTGTGGCAATCGTGGAGAGCAAAACGACCGAGGGGGAAAATCGGGTCTTGAAAGACCTCTGTTTCATTCGATCATCTGCCGACTGCAATCAGAGCGATCCAGCTCGGCCCCGCGGAAGCATTCCGGCCTGACCGAGAGTCAGTGCGGTTTCCTCGAGTTGGCCATTGGATCTGGCTTGGCGTGACCTCCCGCCATATTGGCATCTCATGTGACTGAGTGTGTGCATGCAAAGGGGGCGTTCGAATACTGTGCGCGTCGGGAAAGACAACACCTGACGTCGACTTTGATGCGGCGGGTGCCGAACCAAAAGCTTTGCGATTGGATCCGCCGGCATTGCCCGAGCTCTGGATGTCGGGAGGTGGAGGTCTCGCGCCATCGGACTCATTTCCAGCCGCAGACGGATGCACCCGTGCGCAACGCCTTCGATCTCGCCGCGATCTGTTGGCACGATCATTCAGCGCTGGCCGAGATCGCGCAATCGCCTGCCATTGCCGATCATGTCGTGTCGTCTGCGCTGAACCGGCTGAATCTCGCCAAGCACCAGTATCAGGCCGACATCAGGAGCCTGATCAATGCGAGTCCGCGGGGCGAGGAAATCATGGACAGGGCTTGTGGGATTGCGTTGGAGGGGCTTGCGGAAATCAGCGGATTTGATCCCCCGAAAGTGAGACCGGCCGAGCGTTGAGTGCACTGTCATCGTAATCGCAACCGCCACCAAGGAAAGGTTGCGCGACGATCAATCGCTCATCGTTGCGTGCGGCGTCAGTAGTTGGGAAAAAATGGCAAAGCTGCGGCTGTCAACGATTCATCGAGGTAGAATGCCACTTACCCCCGTAATAAACACAATACTGTTTTGGGGTTCTGGGTGCGTATTTGGAGGACCATCATGGCAAGTGTCGAACAATTGCACAGACGGCAAGGCGTAAACCTGGTTCAGCTCGAAGCGGACATTGCCTCGGTACGCTCGGGAAGTTCTCTGACATCCATTGCTTTACCTGATTACGTCGAGCACACCGAAGGCGTCACGCGCGTCGGCGCCCTCAGTGCGGAGGCGGTCATCCGCGACTATGAGTCTGCTGCGAAAGAGATCGAGGCCATGGGCAGCGAGTTGATCGACGCCGCGCAAAAGTGCGAGGCGCTGACAGCTCAGGTCCATGATGCCATTGCCTTCATGCGGGAAACGGCGACGGGCTATCGTGAAGAGGGGCGGAAGATCTTCAAGCGCATCGAAGAATGCGCGCTGTTCACCGAGGACGTCCGCAAGACGTGCGAACAGGTGAAACGCAGAATGGCGGCAGGCTCGGTCGGCCCGTCTTCCGATGAGGAGGTTGCACCGGAAGGCTCCGAGTTGACCGGGATCGCCGCGAAGGTGACGATGAGCGAAGTCCGGTGAGACGGTCATAGGTCCGTCGGGTGGGCATGGCGCATGTGCGCCTTTGCCCACCCCGCGGCGCTAATGGCGTGCGTTATGCGGGCTCACCAATCCAGATCGCCGTAGGGGTCGCCCATATAGGGCGGCGGCATCCAGGGTCCTCGCGGCGGTCTGGGTCGCCGTGGTGGTGAGGGCTCTGGCACGTGCGGCCGTGCACGCGCAGCCGCATCATTGGTCGCACTGCGCACGACGGGCTTTGCGGCCACAGGCGCGGATGACGTCGATGGAGCACTCAGTTGTGTCTGCAGCGCGTGGACCTGTGCGGCGAGGCGCGCATTCTCCGCCGTCTCCTTCTCCTGCGCGGCCTTGAGCTGTTGAATGGTGTCGGCCTGCTCACGCAGGGTCTGTTCGTTGCGGCTTTTCAATTGTTCGAGCTTGCCGTTGATGCTCGCAAGCTCGCTCGTGATGGACTTGAGCGATTGCGCGAGATCGGACGATGACTCCTCGGGCACGGTGGCGGCAGGCTTCGGGGCGCTTTCGGTTTCCTTCGCGACGGGTGCTGCGGGCACCACGCTCGGCTCATCCGCAGCAGCCAGCACCACGGCCGGCGGCTGCGCCGGAGTGTCCGCCGCGGACGCTTGCGCGGGTTGGCTCGCGGCCGGAGCCCATCGTGCCATGAGCGACCTGCTGATCGATTTGGCCTCTTCGCGATATTGCGAAGCGAACGCGGCACCGAGAAGGCCGATCGCCAGCACGAGGCCGACCAAGGCGCGCATCATGGTCCGATCTCCCTTCAAGCCTTGATCGCGCGGCTTGGTCCTCAAGACCTTGGCCTCCGGCGTCGGCGTCTTGTTTCCGGAAGTGGCGGTTGCCGTCGCGCTGGCGCTGGCGTGCGAAGCCCGTGGACCTTCGCTGTTGTGTTCCATTCCGGAAACCAGCCGGTCCAGCCGCGCGAGGTCTTGCTCTGCGCTCTTGATCCGGTCGTAGGCCCGCGTCAGCCCGTCGTCGGCGCGCGCCTCGTCCGGTGTGGCAGTATCGGGATTGGCCGTATCGCGATTGCCGGCATCAGGCTTCACGGTATCAGGCTTCAAGGTATCAGCCTTAGTATCAGGCTTGGCCGTATCAGGCTTGGCAACATCAGCGTTGGGGTCATTCGCGTCAGGCACCGATGCGCTCTCCATCCGGTCGGGCGTCAATGGGATGGCAGTCCCGATCGTGGGAAGGATAGGTCTCGCAGCTGTCCGACACAACGCGCGCGCACAGGAAAAATTATGGCGGGCTCGGCTCCGCGCCGTCGGAATACGCCAGCTGTCGCTAGTGACGTGTCGCGCGGACTTCGAGCGTGGTCTGGGTGGGCCTGGTCACGAATCTCTCAAAGTGCATGAACATTTGTCTGCTCATTTGTTCGTGCAAGCCGGCGATCTCCCGGGATTCAGCGACGAACGAGTCACACGCCTGTTTCGCGTACTCGATCTGAAGCTCGAAGGCCTCGACGGGTGAGCGCGCCGTCGCGAGCTTTCCCAGGAGGGCCCAGGCGCGCTCAAGGGAGTTGCTGATGTAGCGGCTGTAGGCATCGGCAATTGCCTGCGGGCAGGCCTGCGATGGTTCCACAGGTGCGACGGGGGCGCTGGCAACGATCTCCATCCCGGGCGGCAAGGCTGCAGCTGAGGATAGCTCCGCACTCATCTGGTGGGTGGTCTCAACGTCCGGCCTGTCTTCTTGCTCTTGCTTGTTCCCCTGACTGATCTCCGCCGCGGCATCCGGCGATTGATGTGCTGCCGTTGCGTGTTGTTTGTCGGCCTCGGTGCGTTCCGCGGCCTTCTTTTTCCCGCCGCGCCGGCCGGATTTTCCGCCTTGCTTATTTTTGATTGAACTCAACATCGCAAATGGCTCCTCAATATCGCTGAAGCCGCAAGCCTCCGTCGCGTTTGCGCTGAAATCGCGATTATCAGACGTCGCTTGGGTGGCCGCCATGTGGTGAGATTTTGCCTGAGACCGGCGGCTCGGTCGATCGACCATCCGGCGCGCCCATCGCCGTCGTCGCAACAATCAATAGCGGCCGCCGCTGCCCTTTTGCTGCGTGATCCAGGCCGACAATGTTTTCGGGGCCGGTTTCGCAGTCCGGCCCGGCGATGCCTTCGGATTATCGCGGACGCCTTTCATCGGCCGGGTGCGCGGCGCTTCCGTCTGCCTGGCGCCCTTCAAGGCAGCCGCCGATGCCTCTGCGGCTTCCTTCTCAAGGCGCAGCTGTTTCAATCGCGCCATCTTGAGGCGCTCTGCCTCGACTTCGGGTCGTTCGGCGAGCAGGGGCCTGTGTTGAGCAAGCTCGGCCGTAACGAGGACCCCGAGAATGCTCGTCTCGCCGAGCGCCTTGCAGGCCTCCAACCGATGCAGTCCCTCGACCAGAACGAGGCGGTCTCCGTCGAGCCTGACGGAAATGGGTTCCTGTTGTCCGATGTCCAGAATGCTTTGCGCGACCTCCGCGACGGTCTCGGGCTTGATGGCCTTCTTCTGCTTCGTCGGAACGAAGATCTTTTCGATGGGGAAGCTTTCCGGTTTGGGCATAATCTGACTCCGCATCCACCGAGCCCGTCGGAACCCATGCCGGTGATGTCGGGAGTTTAAGGGCGAAGGGCTCGGTCGCAAAGGCAATTTCGGCGCGGGGCGCGTGTGAGGAACGAAATGCGAAAGTGTTCGATTGACTGGCATCATCTCACGCTCAAAGGAGACACCGATGGAACTGTCCGGGAAGAAGATCGCTATTCTGGCGACCAACGGCTTCGAGCAATCGGAGCTCGAAGTGCCGCGTGATGCCCTCAAGGCTGCCGGTGCGACTGTGGAGATCATTTCGCTGCAGCCCGGCGAGATCAAGGGCTGGGACAAGAAAGACTGGGGCCGCCCCGTCAAGGTCGACAAGACTCTCGATCAGGCCGCTGCGGGCGACTATGACGCGCTCGTGCTGCCCGGCGGCCAGATCAACCCTGACCTGCTGCGTGTCGAGCCGAAGGCGCTTCAATTCATCAAGAGCGTCTTCGATGCCAAGAAGGTCGTCGCCGCGGTCTGCCACGCGCCCTGGCTGCTGGTCGAGACGGGGATCGCGAAGGGCCGCAGGATGACGTCCTACAAATCGATCAGGACCGACGTCGCCAATGCCGGGGCGAAGTGGGAGGATTCGGAGGTCGTCGTGGACCAGGGCGTCATCACCTCGCGCAACCCCGGTGACCTCAAGGCCTTCAGCGCAAAGATCATCGAAGAGGTGAAGGAGGGGCGTCACACGCAGCGCAGCAGCGCAGCGTAATCGCGATTGCGGCGACGGTGCATTTGATTGAGGCTTCACCCCCGGTGCCAGATGGGGAGGTGGCGGATTTAGTGCACTGTCACCGTAATGCCCAACCTAATGCTAAGTGTCGGCAGAGGAATTGAAGGCCTCGTGTGTTGCTCTCATCTGAATCACGAGAGCTGCAATCTTGGTCCGCCATATGAGCTCCGAGGTCCTATCAACGAAAAAGGGGGCAGTGAAGCTGCCCCCTTGCTCGATCATGCTGCGGCCAGAGAAAACCACCGCCGTTGAATGAAATCGGATGACTCGGGCGGTATGTTCAACCAAGCAGCATTATTGTTCGTTGAGTCGACGATGTAGATGCTGTCGTTGGCGTCAATTGCCCTGGCGAGGATGTTTCGCGCCTGTTCAGCGGTGTAGTTGCTTCTAACATACCAGAACGAGTAGTGAATTTTCGCCCAGGCGCCAAGGCTCTGAACCGCCGCGATGATGGTGTGATAGTTCCTTCCCGGGTCGTGAAGGTCGTAGGAGATATGCAGATTATTCGCCATATGCGAACCTCGCTGTAGAAAACGCTAAGGCTCCGCTAGACGCCGGAAGAAAGAATCGCTTAACTGCTCGTGCCACGGAGAGGAAGCTCTGCTTTCTCGACGTCCCCGTAAGTACCTTAGCTGGTCTTCACGGGCCCAATGCCGAGGCTTGCCTCGGCATTGGTGTCTCTTGAACTCGAATCACCGTACCGGCACCAATCTAGCCGCGTCGATTCGAGGTAGTCGAAACAGTCCGTCGCTTATCCACGACTTTGTTTTGCGGTCTGAGGTCGGGCTACATCTCGGTGATCTCGCCGCACTCATCGCACTTTAGCAAAACTCCGATATGAAGCAGTGTGAAGCTGCGGCATTTGTCGCAGGCATCCCCCGTGTACCGAGGGAAGAGAGGGTGCTTGCTGGCAAGCGCATCTTTCAAGCGGCGCTTTGCCACCGTGTCGCTAACGACGCAAAGACCTGCAATCGTATCTTCGTCACGCAAGCGGAGCGCTACGTGATCGGGGGCGAGAAACAGGTCTGCAAAGGCATTTGCCTGTGCTTCGGCGGATTCTTCTTCTTCGACAAATTTGAGAACAGCGTCTTTGTCGTTAGAGAATGCGACGGCGCGTCCGTCGTGTAACACGATGTGCCCGATCTCGTGAGCTAAGATAAAGCGCGCATACGGTTCACCCGCCCCGGCGTCATCCCATATCCGTTGCACTATGTGCAGCGTTGGCGGATTGAACGTTACGCAAGCTCCCTCGGGGAGGTCCTCGGGGCTACAAAATTCTACGTGCAGCTTGCCCTTGCCGCGCAAATGCTTGGCGAGGACTTGGAGAACAAAGGTGCAGATGTTGAAGCTGTTGACGCCGTGTCGGTCCGCGATCAACCACCAGCTCAATGCCACGCGAGCGATATCCTCGCGAGATTGATGCCGGACTTTGTGATCGCGGAGCGTCAATTGTTTCGCCTCAGCTACATCCGGTCGTGCTTCCGCAGGTGTCGCACTTCATACAAGTGCCATTCCGCACCAGCGTGAAGTTTCCGCACTCCGAGCACATCTCACCCTCGTAGCCTTTTGCCTTAGCTTCGGCGCGGCGCTCGGCCTTGCTAGGGGCTGCGACGGTTGCAGCACTGCCAGCCTTGCTCCACTTGAGGGCCTCGAGCTTCTCCGTTGGCGACAGATCGGTCTGTGTTCCCTGCTTTAGCGCGACGGCGCCTTCAACAATTCCTTCAGCCCTCGCTTCGGGAGATGAGAACGCCATGCGCGGACCATCCGAAGTCTTGGCGAGTTCGGCTATGCTCGAGCCGCCGCGCATCACGACGAGGTTGTCGGTGCGGGAGCGGGTGAGGCCGCGCGAGACCAGCTTGGTGGCGTGGTTGGGCTCGTCCGGCTCCTTGCCTTCCTCGACGCCCTTGCCGAGCGCGTCGAAGCCGGTCTCGTTCGGATCGACATGGGCGAGATCGAAGCGCGACATGTAGCTCACCGCGAGCTCGCGGAAGACGTAGTCGAGGATCGAGGTCGCGTACTTGATGCTGTCGTTGCCCTGCACGGGGCCCGCCGGCTCGAAGCGGGTGAAGGTGAAGGCGTCGACATACTCATCGAGCGGCACGCCGTATTGCAGACCGAGGGAGACCGCGATCGCAAAATTGTTGATGAAGGAGCGGAGCGCCGCGCCTTCCTTGTGCATGTCGATGAAGATCTCGCCGAGACGGCCGTCGTCATACTCGCCGGTTCGCAGGTACACCTTGTGGCCGCCGACGACCGCCTTCTGGGTGTAGCCCTTGCGGCGATCCGGCATCTTCTCGCGCTCGCGCATCACGATGATGCGCTCGACCAGCTTTTCGACGATCTTCTCCGAGACCTGGGTCGCGCGCGCGGCCATCGGCTTCTCGTAGAGCGCCTCGACCGCATCGTCCTCGTCGTCGTCATCGCTGATGAGCTGCGAGTTGAGCGGCTGGCTGAGCTTGGAGCCGTCGCGATAGAGCGCGTTGGCCTTCAGCGCCAGTTTCCACGACAGCATGTAGGCGGACTTGCAGTCCTCCACAGTGGCGTCGTTCGGCATGTTGATGGTCTTGGAGATCGCACCCGAGATGAAGGGCTGGGCGGCCGCCATCATGCGGATGTGGCTCTCGACCGAGAGATAACGCTTGCCGATCTTGCCGCAGGGGTTGGCGCAGTCGAAGACCGCGTAGTGCTCGGCTTTGAGGTGCGGAGCACCTTCCACCGTCATCGCGCCGCAGATGTGGACGTTGGCGGCCTCGATCTCGCGCTTGGTGAAGCCGACGGCCTGGAGCAGGTCGAAGCCGGGGGCCGCGATCGCCTCGGCACCGATGCCGAGCTGGTCGCGGATGAACTCTTCGCCAAAGGTCCATTTGTTGAAGGCGAACTTGATGTCGAAGGCGGTCGGCAGCGCCTTCTCGACCTTGGCGATGGCTTCATCCGTGAAGCCTTTGGCCTTGAGGGTCGAGGCGTTGATGCCGGGGGCGTTGGAGAGCGAGCCGTGGCCGACGGCGTAGGCTTCGATCTCCGCGATCTCGCTCTCGCGATAGCCGAGCGCGCGCAGCGCCGACGGCACCGCGCGGTTGATGATCTTGAAGTAGCCGCCGCCGGCGAGCTTCTTGAACTTCACCAGCGCGAAGTCCGGTTCGATGCCGGTGGTGTCGCAGTCCATCACCAGGCCGATCGTGCCGGTGGGCGCGATCACCGTGGTCTGGGCGTTGCGATAGCCGTGCTGTTCGCCGAGTTCGAGCGCCGCATCCCAGGCCGCCTTGGCGTGGGTGACGATGTCCTGTTGCGGGCACGAGGCGTGGTCGAGCGGCACCGGGTTGACGGAGAGCGCCTCGTAACCGGAGGACTCGCCATGCGCGGCGCGGCGGTGGTTGCGGATCACGCGCAGCATGTGCGCGGCGTTCTTCTTGTAGCCGGGGAAGGTGCCGAGCTCGGCCGCCATTTCCGCCGAGGTCTTGTAGGTGATGCCGGTCATCACAGCGGTCAGCGCGCCGCAGAGCGCGCGGCCTTCCTTGCTGTCATAGGACAGGCCCATGGTCATCAGGAGGCCGCCGATATTGGCGTAGCCGAGCCCGAGCGTGCGGAACTCGTAGGAGAGCTCGGCGATCGCGCGCGACGGGAACTGCGCCATCATCACGGAGATTTCCAGCACGATGGTCCAGAGCCGGCAGAGGTGCTCATAGCCCTTCACGTCGAACTGTTTTGTCGACGTATTGTAGAAGGTCAGCAGGTTGGCTGAGGCCAGGTTGCAGGCGGTGTCGTCCAGGAACATGTACTCCGAGCACGGGTTCGACGCGCGGATGTCGCCCGAGGCCTTGCAGGTGTGCCAGTCGTTCATGGTGGTGTTGAAGTGCAGGCCGGGGTCGGCCGACGCCCAGGCGGCGTAGCCGATCTTCTCCCAGAGGTCGCGCGCCCTGAGCGTCTTCGTCACCTTCTTGGAGGTGCGGGCGTTCAGGTTCCAGTCGCCATCGGTTTCGACGGCGCGGAGGAAGTCGTCCTTCAGCGAGACCGAGTTGTTGGAATTCTGTCCTGACACCGTGAGATAGGCTTCGCTGTCCCAGTCGGTGTCGTAGACGTCGAACTGGATGTCCTTGTAGCCTTGCTTGGCGAACTGGATGACGCGCTTGATGTAGTTGTCGGGCACGAGGCTGCGGCGCGCGAGCTTGATTTCACGGCGCAGGGCAGGGTTCTTCTCGGGGTCGAAGCAATCGTCGCCGGAGCCTTCGCAGTTGACGCAGGCCTTCAGCACCAGCTTGAGGTGCTTCTGGTTAATCTTGGAGCCGGTGACCAGCGCAGCAACTTTCTGCTCCTCCTTCACCTTCCAGTCGATATAGGTCTCGATGTCCGGGTGATCGACGTCGACGACGACCATCTTGGCGGCGCGGCGGGTGGTGCCGCCCGACTTGATCGCGCCGGCGGCGCGGTCGCCGATCTTGAGGAAGCTCATCAGGCCGGACGAGCGCCCGCCGCCGGAGAGCTTCTCGCCTTCGCCGCGCAGGCGGGAGAAGTTGGAGCCGGTGCCGGAGCCGTATTTGAACAGGCGCGCTTCGCGGACCCAGAGATCCATGATGCCGCCTTCGTTGACGAGGTCGTCGCCGACGCCCTGGATGAAGCAGGCGTGCGGCTGCGGATGCTCGTAGGCCGACTTGGACTTGGTCAGCTTGCCGGTGAAGGGGTCGACGTAATAGTGGCCCTGGCCGGGGCCGTCGATGCCATAGGCCCAGTGCAGGCCGGTGTTGAACCATTGCGGCGAGTTCGGCGCGACCATCTGCATGGCGAGCATGTAGCGGAGCTCGTCGTAGAAGGCCTGTGCGTCCTCGTCGGACGAGAAGTACTTGCCCTTCCAGCCCCAATACGTCCAGCAGCCGGCGAGGCGGTCGAACACCTGCTTGGCGCTGAGCTCACTGACATAGCGCTCTTTCTCAGGCAGCGCTGCAAGGGCATCGGTGTCGGGCACGGAGCGCCACAGGAAGGAGGGGACGGATTCCTCCTCGACCTTCTTCAAGCGCGCGGCGACGCCGGCCTTGCGGAAGTATTTCTGGGCGAGCACGTCGGAGGCGACCTGCGACCATTCGGCCGGGACCTCGACGCCATCCATTTTAAACACGACCGACCCGTCGGGATTCCGGATCTCCGAGGTGGTCAGGCGGAACTCGATTCCCGCATAAGGTGACTGTCCTGCCGTGGTGTGGCGCCGCTCAATCCGCATGGTCTTGCCCCGTCCTTTTCTTTGACCTGACCGCCTCTCGTTGAAGGCGTCCCGGTCGCTATTTCAATTCGCGTTTCCCTTGGGCCCTGTTGGCCCCTCAGGCACCGCAGTTCAGCCGGTGGATCCGGCCTGTTTCTCCCGGGGATGTCGGGTGCGTGCACCTCTCATCCGCCGGCTTGCCTGGACACATCCGCCCCCAAGGGGATGAGCCCGACATGCGTTCAAACGCCCCACACCATCACAACGTCTAACTTCACGCGCGTGCACCGGCGTGAAATTTGCCATCCGAGCCTGTTACCGGCCCGTTCTGGCGCCCGAAAAGTCTGCTCACCAGGGCAGACAAGCCCTTTCCCGCGGCCTTCGTCTGGCTTGGCGGAGTGGCGATTTGCGAGACCCTTGGGGGGAGTGCCGGCGGGACGCAAACTCACTCGCGCCGAACGGATCGAAAGCTAGGACTCTCCAAAGCGCCCGTCAAGAACTAGTGCGAGTTCCTGAATCAAATACTAAATATGGTGGATTACGGGGGATAACAGGGGCAAGGCCGCGCCTGTTGTCGAGCCAAGTATCAGTGAGTCCTCAGGGATTCCCAACCGAAAAAATTTGCATCCCGTGATGATCCAGACCCTTCATCCCGCTGTTCACAGGGCAGCTATATTTTTGCCCGAAAGGATTGCGTCAGCAGGACTCACGTAGTGCTACGGAAGGTAAGGGCAGGCATGCCCGCCGAGGTGGTGGTCCCGTCCCCGAATCCGCGCCAAGCTGAGGGTTCTGATTTGCCGGACTGCCTCCATGCTTGATTCGACCAAACCGGTGCTGCGGCCGCGCATCGCCCCGGCCGGCCTGATGTTCCTCGCGATCACCTCGATCGGATGGGGGTTCAATTGGCCGGTGACGAAATTCCTGCTCTCCGAGCTGCCGCCGCTGACGCTCCGCGGCGTCACCGGCGTGCTCGGCGCGCTGCTGCTGGCCGCACTCGCGCTGGTGCGCGGCGACAGCCTGACGGTCGCGCGCGCGGTCTGGCCGCGGCTGATCACGGCAGCCGTCCTCAACGTCACCGGCTGGATGGTGCTGATGGGGCTCGCGCTGCTCTGGCTGCCGGCGAGCGAGGCGGCGCTGATCGCCTACACCATGCCGGTCTGGGCCTCGCTGATCGCCTGGCCGGTGCTGGGCGAGCGGCCGACGGTGCTGCGCACGATCGCGCTGGTGATGGCGTTTGCCGGGCTCGCCTCGATCATGGGCGGCAACGGTATTGCCGCCAGTGCCGAGAAGGCGCCCGGCATCATCATGGCGCTATCAGGCGCCATCGGCTTTGCCGTCGGCACGGTGTTCTCCAAGAAATACCCGATCCATCTGCCGCCGATCACGGCCGCCGCCTGGCAGATCGGGATCGGCTGCCTGCCGATCTCGGTCATCGGCCTGCTCATCGAAACCTCGCATCTGGACAAGGTGACGCCAACAGGCTGGTGGCTCCTGGTCTATTCGACCGTGGTGCAGTTCTGCATCGCCTATGTCAGCTGGTTTGCGGCACTGGCGCGGCTGCCGGCCTCCGTGGCGGCGATCGGGACGATGGCGGTGCCCGTGATCGGCGTGGTGGCGTCAGCGATCGCGCTGCACGAGCCGCTCGGGCCGGGGCAGATCGCCTCGCTGATCTTTACCCTCGTGGCCGTGGTGCTGGCGACGCGCTAAGGGCAGGATAGGCCCCTGCAAACAGGCCGCGCCTGCTCGCCTGCAGGGACTCCGCGAACAACCGGCTGAGCGGCGGAAGTCCGATGCGCCTTCTTGATCAGCGCGACCGGCCACGAAAAGTTGCTGTCGCTGATCCTGCCGCTGCGCAGCGAGGGTTCGGCGAGGATTTCGTCTCCTCCTGGCTCTGTCGCGGGGAAGAGAAGCGGCTCGGCCTGCAGGCCGGCACGTCGGTCGATCTCGTCGACGATCAGGAGTTCACGACACCGTTTCTCTTTGCCGCTTCGGCGGTCATGACTATAGCTTGCGTTTGTCTCGGCATTTTCCCGCTGTAGCGAGGTGACGAATGCGCACGATCAGATTGGGAGCAGGCGCCGGCTATTCGGGCGACCGCATCGAACCGGCCGTCGAGCTCGCGGAAAAGGGCGGGCTCGATTATCTGGTGTTCGAATGCCTCGCCGAGCGCACCATCGCGCTTGCGCAGGCCGCGCGGCTGAAGCATCCCGACGCCGGGTTCGACCCGTTGCTGGAAGCGCGGATGAAGGCGGTGCTGCCGGCCTGCCGCGCCAACGGTGTCCGCATCGTCACGAACATGGGCGCGGCCAATCCGGAATCCGCCGCGCGGACCACCACGGCGATCGCGCGGCAGCTCGGGGTTCATGGGCTCAAGATCGCCGCCGTCACTGGTGATGACGTGCTGGGCGATCTGAGGAACTCCGATCGTCCTCTCGACATCGGCTGCACGGTCGACAGTCTGGGCAATCGCATCGCGTCCGCCAATGCCTATCTCGGCGGCGCGTCAATCGCGCAGGCCTTGCAAGATGGGGCCGACGTCGTCATCACCGGTCGGGCCGCCGATCCCTCGCTTTTCCTCGGTCCGTTGATCCACGAGTTCGGCTGGGCGATGGACGATTGGCCGCTGCTGGGAAAAGGCATTCTGGTTGGCCATCTCCTGGAGTGCGCGGGTCAGGTCACCGGCGGATACTTTGCCGATCCCGGATACAAGGACGTCAGGGATCTTGCCCGTCTCGGCTTTCCGATCGGCGAAGTGCGCGAGGACGGGGATCTGGTGCTCACCAAGGTGCCGGGATCCGGCGGGCAGGTCACGGCCGCGACGGTCAAGGAGCAATTGCTGTACGAGATCCACGATCCCGCCCGCTATCTCCAGCCTGACGTGGTCGCTGACTTCTCGCATGTCCGGGTGGAAGAGATTGGCGAGGATCGCGTCCATGTCTTCGGTGCGACCGGCACACCGAAATCAGGCGAACTCAAAGTTTCGGTCGGCTACATCGACAGTTATGTGGGCGAAGGCCAGATCTCCTATGCCGGGCCAGGCGCCCTCGAGCGCGGACGGCTGGCGCTCGAGATCGTGCGGGAGCGGCTTGCGATCGCGGGCGTGGAGACCAGTGAACTCAGGTGCGATCTCATCGGCTCGAACGCACTCCATGGCGAGCGCCTATCGCAGCAAGCCCGACCTTACGAAGTGCGTGTTCGTGTGATCGGTCGCACCGCAACGCTGGCCGAAGCCCGGCGTATCGGCGAGGAGGTCGAGACCCTCTACACCAATGGTCCGGCCGGAGGCGGCGGCGCCTGGAAATCGGCCCGTGAAGTCATTGCCGTGGCATCGACCCTGATTCCTGAAGCTGCCGTACGCACGGCCATCCAATACTTCAACACGTGAGCGTGAAACGCGACACGCTCGCGATGAGCAGAGGGTGACAGCATGAAACTGCGGGACATCGCGCACTCGCGCACGGGAGACAAGGGCAACACGTCAAACGTCTCCCTGATCGCGTACGACCCGAATGATTATGGCCTGCTCTGCGACTACGTAACGGCCGAGCGAGTCAAGCACCTGTTCGACGGCATCGTCAACGGTGAGGTGACGCGATACGAATTGCCCGAGATCGCGGCGCTGAACTTCGTCATGAGCGAGGCGCTTGGCGGCGGAGTGACGCGATCCCTTGCCATCGATGCACACGGAAAGTCGCTCAGCTCGGCATTGCTGAACATGGACCTTCCCGATGACGTCAGTTCCACTTCGAACGAGTAGCTCATGATCAGACCCTTTCTGTCGTTTCCGCCATCGGAGGGAGACAAGATCCTCGTCGATCAGGGCCGGGTTCTGATGCCGGATTGAGCTTACGCGGGCCGAACGTGTGCGCCCGCGTTCAAGACGCCGCCATGCCCCCATCGCCGTCCAACGCCTTGCGGATCATCTCGGCGAGCTGGTTGCGGCGATAAGGCTTCGTCAACAGCATCACGCCGTCGTCGAGCTTGCCGTGATGGACGATGGCGTTGTCGGTGTAGCCGGAGGTGTAGAGCACCTTGAGGCCCGGCCGGCGCTTCGCCACCTCGTCGGCGAGCTCGCGGCCGCTCATGCCGCCCGGGATCACGACGTCGGTGAAGAGCAGGTCGAAGGCCTGGCCGTCCTCGATCATCTGCAGCGCCGCCTTGCTGTCGCCGGCCGCCACTGTCTTGTAGCCGAGGCTCTGCAGCTGCGCAGTGACGAAATTGCGCACCAGATTGTCGTCCTCGACGATGAAGATGGTCTCGGCGCCGCCTTCGGCCTGCGCTGCGGCTGACGCTGTCGTTTCGGCCGTGCCGTCGCCTGGCGGCAGATACAGCTTGATCGTGGTGCCGTGGCCTTCCTCGCTATAGATCTTGATGTGTCCGCCGGACTGCTTGACGAAGCCATAGACCATGGAGAGGCCCAGGCCGGAGCCCTTGCCGACCTCCTTGGTGGTGAAGAACGGCTCGAAAGCCTTGTCCTGAACGCTCTGCGGCATGCCGATGCCGCTGTCGCTGACGGCGAGCATCACGTAAGCGCCGGGCCTGACGTCGGCATTGGCCTGCGCATACGCCTCGTCCAGGACGACGCGGCGCGTCTCGAGCAGCAGCTTGCCGCCATCAGGCATGGCGTCGCGGGCGTTGATCGCCATGTTGAGAACGGCGTTGGTGAGGCGCGACGGATCGATGTGCGAGGTCATCGTTCCCTGTTCCAGCACGGTCTCGATCTGGATCTGCTCGCCCAGTGTCGGGCGCAAGAGTTTTGCGATGTCGGTGATGGCGGCGTTGATCTCGATGTCGCGCGGCTGCAGCGGCTGTTTTCGCGCGAATGCGAGTAGGTGCTGAATCAGCTCGGCACAGCGCTCCGCGGCATCGTCGATCAGCCGTGCTGTGCGCTGCAGCTCGGGCTGGCCCTTCAGGCCTGCCACCAGCGTCTCGGTATTGCCGGAGATCACCGTCAGCATGTTGTTGAAGTCGTGCGCGACTCCGCCGGTCAGCTTGCCGATCGAATCGAGCTTCTGCGACTGGTAAAGTTGCCGCTCGGTTTCACGCGACGAGGTCGCGTCATGATACACCAGCACGGCGCCGGAGATGTTGCCTTGCCCGTCGCGCATCGGCCGGCCGCTGATCATCAGATGTCGCGGATTGTCGCCGCTGTGCGGGCGGACGATCATCTCGAGAGCTTCGAACTCGTCGCCGCGCAGGACTCGCACGGAGGGCAGCTCGTCGGCCGTGAGCGGCGTGACGCCGTCGCCCTGGAATACGTCGGATAGCGCACGCAGATTGCGCAAGTTCATGCCGGCGCGATGCAGCAGGATCCGCTCGGCCGCGGGATTGGACAGCAGGACCGTGCCTTCCTTGTCGATCACCAGCACCGCTTCCGCCATGCTGCGGAACGTGCTCTGGAGCACGTTGACCGACAAGCGCAGCTCGTCGTGGGCGGTGACGAGGTGCTCGGTGCGTTCGGCGACGGCGGCCTCGAGCGCCGCCTTGGCAGCTTGCGTTTGCTCGAGCGAGCTCTGAAGCTGCACCGTGGTGCGCCGGCTCTCGCGCATCACCATCAGGACCAGCAACAGGATCACCAGCGCGCCCGCAACGTCGATGCCGAGCAGCACGATGCCGGTGCGGCGCGAATCCATCGATCGCGCGCTGAGCAGCCGTTCTTCGCCCGAACTCAGATGGTCGAGATTGCCCATCACCGTGTCCATCAGGCCGCGGCCTTCGCCCTTGCCATTGAGTGCGGCAATGCCGTCGCCGTCATTGGTGGTGCGCAGCCGCATCGCCTCTGCGGCGATCTCGATCCGACGCAACGCCAGCGGTTCGGTCGCCTCCAGCAACGCGACCTGATCGGAATTATCGTGAACGCTGCGCTTGAGGTCGGCGAGCGCGGGCGCGATCTGGGCCCGCGCCGCCTGAAACTCGTCGTTGAAGCTCTGGCTGCGATAGATCTCGTAGCCGCGCGCGGCGCTCTCGGCGCGCCGCATCAGCAGGCGCAGGTCGGAAATCTTCTTCAGCACCTCGACGGTGTGATTGACCCAGGCCGCATCGGACCGCGACTCGACGTCGAGGCCGATTGAGGCGGCGGTGATCAGCAGGAGGATGGCAAGTCCAGCACCGAGAATGACGCGCTGCGAAGGGATCAAGGTGCTTCTTTCTTGTCCTTCGGCGGCGCGGCCTCACCGAGGGTTTCCCGGATCGTGGTCAGCAGGACCTCGGGCGTGAACGGCTTGCGCAGGCAGCGCGTCGCGCCAAGCTCCAGTGCCATGCGGAGAAAGTCCGGAGAGGGCGAGGCGGATGAGGCAAAGGCGTAGCCCGACATGGCAATCAACGGGATGGCAGGCGCGCGCTCATGGAAGATGCGGATGGATTCGAAGCCGCGCATATGCGGCATGAAGATGTCGACCAGCATCACATCGAACGTCTGCGCTTCGAGCGCAGCAAGCCCTGTCTCGCCACCGTCGGTGAGCGTGACATCGAAGCCCTGGCGCTGCAGGAGGACCTCGATGGTCGCGCCGACCATCGGATCGTCATCGACCACGAGAATACGCGGCATGACCCTTCCTAGTAGATCGAAGTCCCCACAGCGATTGGTGATATAGGCGAATCGTGCGCCGGGTCAATTTTCGATTGGCCAGGAATCGCTATGCATCGCGGCATGCATAGCGCCCCGTTTGGGTTCCGATCGCTGCGAGGTGTTGCAGCTGAATCTCGAAGGAATTCAATGACAGGTTGAGGCAAATCCGCGCGATCAACGAAAGCTGTTTCGTCACATGGCAAAGATAGCGACCGATGCCGTGTGCTGTGGGCGATCGATATTCGCTCTCATTCCCCCGCTTGCCGGCGCCGACCAAAAGCCTGCGCGGCACCCATGACCGGCGCCGCGCAGGACTGACATGCGTCAGGCCGCGTTACGGGCAGGGATGGCGCAGGCCGTCATAGCCGAGATAGGTGCCGGACGCCGGGTCGTAGGACCGGTAGCGTTGCGCGCAATAGGCCGCCGCATCGCCGCCGCCGTCGGGGACCACAGCGACGGCCGCGCCGTCGTCATAGTATCCGTCGTCGTAGTAGGAATCGTCGTAATACGGACCGCCGTAATAGGCATAGGAGCCAAGGCCGCCGACCGCAGCGCCTGCCGCGAAGCCCGGCCAGAAGCCACCACCGCGATGGTGATGCCAGTCGCCGCCGCGCCAGTTGCCGCCATTCCAGGTGCCGCCGGCCGCCGCGAAGTTGCGGCCGCCGCCGTTGAAGGTGGTTCCACCACTATTGAAGGTGGCTCCCCCGCTCGGGCGCACCGCCGTGCTGGCTGCGAAATTGCCGCTGCCACCACCTAACCGGGCGGCGCCGCCAAAGTTGCCACCGCCCACGTGGGCAGCGCCACCGCCGAAATGTGCTCCGCCGCCGCTGAAATGGCCGCCGCCGAAGCCGCCGTGGCCGCCACGGCCCTGGGCAAAGCTCGGGGTTGCCATCGGAATAACGAGTGCCAGCGCCGCGGCCGCACCCAAAACTCTCAGACTGTTCATGTTCAAACTCCTTTCCCGCGAAGCAAATCCCTTGAAAGGGCACCGGTTCCTTGGGATCACGTCGGTTTGCGCATGGGCGTAGATTTCCCCTCCACGCTGGCCCGGCATGAATGGATCGCGATCGATTTGCGGCAGCATGGATTGCCGCTGCCACCGCGTTTGGGCTGGGCACCGCCGCGCCGGTCGAACTGGACATTTGGCCGTCCGGATGGCATCAGGACCTCACGAAGCAGGGCCCTTGCCGCATGAAACAATTCTTCCTGAAGCTCTTCACCTGGTGGAACGGCCAGACCTTTGGCACGCAACTCTGGACCTCCAGGTTCGGAGAACTGGTCGGTCAGGACGAGCAGGGTAACCGCTACTACCGCACGGCCGGTGGCAAGATCGACCCCACGCTCGGCTTCGAGCGGCGCTGGGTGATCTATAACGGCTATGCCGAAGCCAGCCGCATTCCGCCGGCCTGGCACGGCTGGATCCATCACGTCGTCGATGTGCCGCCGACCGAGCTCAACTATCAGCCGCGCGAGTGGGAAAAGCCGCACCAGCCGAACCTCACCGGCACGGGGAAGGCCTACCGTCCGTCGGGCTCGACCTTGGCCAGCGGCAGGCGGCCGAAGGCCACCGGCGACTACCAGCCCTGGACGCCCGGCTAACCGCGCCTTCCTTGGTCAGCGGATCGGATGCACGCGCATCCGCATCGCGTCGCTGTGGACAACGGGAACAGCGGGGATGCCGGCTGCGCGGGCGTTGCGTCTGCGCGAGCGATGCGGCTCAATGAACCCATCTTACGGAGATGGGAGACCATCGCGTTCGGTTCGGGCAACAGTTCGCGACTGTCCCGAAATGCAGCGGCCGCCGAGGAAGGACTCGATCGGGAGATAGGCCCCCGGTCTGGGAGTTCCGACATCGCCCGATGAGAATGTGCGCCGCCGTGAGACAGGAAAGGCCGCTTGGGAAACCGAGCGGCCTTTTTCTGTCGTCACATCACCCGCGCCGCTGCGCGCTTCACCGCATCGAGACGGCGGGCTTGGAATGGCGCGACGCGCTCCTTCATGAGCGCGATCACCTCGGCCGGAGCGGTCTCCGGCGAGCCGGCGTTGAATGGCGGCGCGGGATTATATTCGAGGCGGAGCTGGATGGCCTCTGCGGTGGTGCGATCGACGAGCAGCGACACCAGCGTCAGTGCGAAATCGATTCCCGCTGTCACGCCCCCGCCGGTCACGCGGTTGCGATCGATGCAGACGCGCGTCTTCGTCGGCGTCGCGCCGAACAGCGCGAGCATCTCCATCGCGCTCCAATGGGTGGCGGCGTTGTAGCCCTTCAAGAGTCCGGCTGCGCCCAGCACCAGCGATCCCGTGCAGACCGACGTGACGAATTTGGCGCCCGCCGCCTGTTTGCGGATGAAGCCGAGGGTCTCCTCGTCATCGAGGAGCGCGTCGGTGCCGAAGCCGCCGGGAATGCAGATCACGTCCAGTTGCGGGCAGTCCGCGAACGTCATGCTCGGTGTCAGCATCAACACGGAATCGCTCGGCACGGGCTCCAGCGTCTTCCAGATCAGGTGCACGGTCGCGCCGGGGACGGACGAGAACACCTGCAACGGGCCGGTGAAGTCGAGCTGCGTGACGCGCGGGAACACCAGAAGGCCGATCTGGAGCGGTGCCGACATGAGAACCTCCGAACAAAAGCTTGACGTGCGCAGGATGGCATGATGCCTTCATGTCAAAAATGGCGTATTTCCCTCAGATTCGGACATGACCATGATCGGCATCCTGATCTTCCCGGACTTCCAGCTGCTCGATGCGGCCGGCCCGATCTCGGTGTTCGAGATCGCCGCACGCGCTAGCGGCAAGCCGCTTGCGCTGCGGGTGCTCGCGCTGAACCCAGGAGCCGTGCGCTCGTCCTCCGGCGTCGAGATGATGGCGCGCGATTTCAAAGCGGCGAACGCGATCACGACGCTGGTCGTGGCGGGCGGTGCGGGCGTCTCGGCTTCGGCGCGCTGTCCTGTGACGCTCGCCTTCGTGCAGCGGCTGGCCAGGCGCGGCGTGCGGATCGCCAGCGTCTGCTCGGGCGCCTATGTGCTTGCGGAGGCCGGCCTGCTCGATGGCCGCCGCGCCACCACGCATTGGGGCCGTACGCGCGAATTCGTGGCACGCTATCCGAAGGTGAAGTTCGAGCCGGACCAGATCTTCACACGCGATGGCAATATCTGGACGTCCGCCGGCATCAGCGCCGGCATCGATCTCGCCCTCGCGATGGTCACCGAGGATCATGGCGAGGAGATCGCGCAGGCGACCGCACGCCAGCTCGTGCTCTATCATCGCCGCAGCGGCGGCCAGTCGCAGTTCTCATCGCTCCTCGAACTGAAGACGCCGAACGGCCGCTTCGGCGCGCTGTTGTCGTGGGCGCGGGAAAATCTCGACGCGCGGTTGACGGTGGAAAACCTCGCCGATCGCGCCGGCATGAGCGCGCGGCATTTCGCGCGCGCTTTCGCTGCGGAGACCGGTACGACGCCGTCCAAAGCGATCGAGCGGTTGCGGATCGAGGTCGCCCGCGAACGCGTGCAGTCCTCGCGCGAGGCGATCGAACGCGTCGCCGAGACCACCGGCTTCGGCGACCCCGAGCGCATGCGCCGCGCCTTCATCCGCGCCTTCGGCCAGCCGCCGCAGGCACTGCGGCGCGCGGCGCGGGCGGGGTAGGGGGCGCGCGGTCGTCAGGCCAAGGCCTTGCCGACCTCGCGACCGACGGCTGCGATCACATCGTTTCGTCCATTGGGATCAAGCGATGCGCCGGTGAGATAGACCGCGATGACGAGCGGCGACCGCTCGGGCGGCCACACGATGGCGACGTCATTGGTGGTGCCATGTTCGCCTGCTCCTGTCTTGTCGCCAACACGCCAGCCTTGCGGCAGGCCGGCACGCAAACGACTATCGCCGGTCTTGTTTGCGATAAGCCATTTGCCGAGTTGCTCGCGCCCCTCCGGGAGGAGGACGTCGCCGATCAGCAGGCGCCTGAAGTTAGCGGCCATTGCATTCGGCGTCGTGGTGTCGCGAAGATCGCCCGGGGCCGCTTCGTTCAGTTCGGTTTCAATCCGGTCCAATCTTGTCATCTGGTCGCCGAGGCTTCGCGCAAAGCTGGTCAAGCCGGCGGGACCGCCAATGTTTTTCAGGAGTGCGTTGCCGGCGGTGTTGTCGCTCATGGTAATGGCCGCCTCGCAAAGTTCGCGAAGCGACATTCCGTCGCCGCCGACATGCTTGCTCGTGACGGGCGAGTACTCGACGAGATCGGCCTGCTCGATACGAACGCGCCGCTCGAGTCCTTCCAGCTTGCTGCCCACGTCCTTTAGTATTGCTGCCGCCGCCAGGACCTTGAATGTGCTGCACATGGGAAAGCGTTCGTCCCCCCTGTGATGGAACGGAGTGCCCGTCGTGGTGTCGAGCACGGAGACACCGAGCCGGCCTCCGCTCTTCAGTTCCAGTTGCTTGATGGCTTCGACGAGCGCTGCGGTTCCACCTGGCGCGGCCCCCGAAACATCAGGCAGCAAGAGACTTCCCGCGACCGCAAGTGCAGGTGAGCCGAATTGACGTCGTGTGAGCATCGAGATCTCCCGTGAATTGCGGCAGGTTTTTGCGTCGCGCTCCGGCAATTGACAAACGATGCTTCGTGAGGCCATCCATAAGTAAAACTTGGATCGGAAAACTTGGATCGGAAAACTTGGATCGGACTTGGCCCGTCGCCCTGCCAGTATTTCGAATCTGCCCCTGAACGCGCTTCGCTCATTCGAAGCGGCCGCGCGCCATCTCAGCTTCACCAAGGCCGGTCTCGAACTTCGCGTGTCGCAGGCCGCCGTGAGCCAGCAGGTGCGCACTCTGGAAGAGAGCCTGCGCGTCAAGCTCTTCAAGCGGCTGACCCGCGGGCTTGCTCTCACGGAAGAAGGCGAGGCGCTGCAGCCCGTCATCGCGAGCGCCTTCGGCCAGATCAGTCAGGTCCTGGATCGGTTCGAGAACGGCCGCATGCGCGAGAGTCTGGCAATCGGCGTGGTCGGCACGTTCGCGTCGGGCTGGCTGCTTCCGCGCCTCGGCAGCTTCACCTCGGGCCATCCGCACATCGACGTCAGGATCTTCGCGAACAACAACCGTGTGGACCTCGGCGGCGAGGGATTGGACTACGCCATTCGCTTCGGCGACGGCGCGTGGCACGGGACCAATGCCGAGCGACTGGTCGATGCGCATTTCACACCGATGTGCGCGCCTGATGTCGCCAAGCGCCTCAAAAGTCCAGTCGACCTCCACAAGGAAGTGCTGTTGCGGTCGTATCGACCGGGCGAGTGGGCGCACTGGTTCGAGATGGCAAAATGCAGGCAGCCGCGGATGACCGGCCCGACCTTCGATTCTTCGGTCTCGCTGGCGCATGCGGCAGCGCAAGGCGCGGGAGTTGCGCTCTTGCCGGTCGTGTTGTTTGCGGACGATCTGTCACGCAAGCGGCTGGTTTGCCCCTACGACGCCCGGGTCTTCCTGGGATCCTATTGGCTGACGTCGCTGAAATCAAAACGGCATTCGCAGGCGATGAAGGCCTTTCGCGACTGGATCCTGGCGGAGTGCGACAAAAAGAGGCTCCGCAATCCATGAGACCTACGGGCCGCGCGGGCCAATCTGCAGGCCCTATGTGACGCGGCCTGGAGGCGCCGCGGCGGCGCTTCCGTGCGCCGTCAGCCGCCGCGCGATGGGCATCAGCAGGTAGGGCGCAAGGTGGATCGGAAACTGCGTCATCGCGAAATAGAGCCAGGTGGTGGGCGGCAACGCACCTGCGGTCGCGGCCAGCATCAGGCCGAGATTGCGCTGCGACACCATCAGGGCGAGCGCCAGCGCACGCTCATAGCCGACGCGGCGGAACAGCAAGGTCGTGACGGCGAGTAGCGTGAAATAGGCCGCGAAGGCGAGCGCCGCGATGCTGATCGTGAAGAGCGGATTTGCGACGACATCGTGCGCCACGTCGCTCATGATTGCGGATGCGAAGATCAGGAGAATGATGATATTGAGGCCGTCGATCGGCTGCTTGTGATGCTGGATCGCGTCGGTGCCGAAGACCCATCGGATGAACGTCGCCGCGAGCAGCGATGTCGCGAGAATCCCGAGCAGCTTCAGTCCCAGGGCGAGCGGCGAGATGCTCAGCATGCCGCCGAGGAAGAGGCCTGCAAACAGCGATGCAGTGAAGGGAACCACGGCGGTCGCCGTCACCAGCGTCACCAGCACAAGGGTGGCATCGAGACCCATCAGCGCTGCGAGCGCTGGTGCTGCCATCATCGGCGAGGCGATGCTCTGGAGGATCAAGGCGAGTGACAGGCCGGGCGCGTGATCGGCGAGCCCCGTGAGGTGTGCGGTCAGCCCGACGATGACAGGCACGCCGATGGTGGTCCAGGCCGTGGCGGTCGCCACCAGCGCCGGCCGGCGCAGATGGCCGTACAGCGCCACCAGATCGACCCGCATGAAGGAGATGCAGAGCAGGCACAGGATCGCCTCGGTGATGTAGGGCCGCAGCAGCACACCGAGCGGCGGCACCGCCATCGCGATGAACACGACGGACGCCACCGCGCGCGTCCCCTGGCCGCCAAGCCAGCTCAGGCCGCGGAGCGGAAGGGCGACGATGGTTTGGAGGGCGGAGGGCATGCGGAGGAACGCGTTATCAGTCCGGTGCTGTGGTCAGGATCCCTGGGACTGAAGATCATCCCCCTCGACTATCTCATCCGTGGCCCGGTCTGGCCAGACAGCGGCGGGCAGGGCCGGAATGCCGCCCTTTCCCCGCCGTATTCGGCGTGTTAACCCGGGGCCTGCGAGCGGCGGTATCCCCTGTAGAATGTCCAACAAGCCCGATTCGCTGTTGAAGCCGCGCGAGATGTTCAAAAGCTTTACCCTGACAGGCCTTGCGGTATTGCTGGCCGCTACCGCGCTGACGGTTGCGACGCCGGCCCAGGCGCAGATCGGCACGATCTTCTCCGATCCGCCACCGCGGCCGCCGGGGACGATCCCCCGTGGCGGGCAACCGATGCCGCAGCCGACCCCTGATGACGACGAAGAAGTCCCGGAACTGCCGCCGCAGGGCCGCGTGCTGCCCTCTCGCCCGATGCCGCCGGCTCGCCAGGGTAATGTCATGCCCGGACCGGTCGAGACCCAGCCGCTGGCCCCACCACCGGGCACCAGCGTCGCTCCACAGAACCAGCCGCCGGCCGTCGCGGTTGCGCCGCCGGGCGGGCCTGCTCAGCCGGGACAGCGCCAACCCCAGCAGAAGGGCGCTCCCCAGCAGGGTGCCGTGCCGCAGGCCCCCGCAAGCCTCCAGCCGGGCGACGAGGTCGTCACCGAGCCGCCGGCCCAGAAGATCGTGAACAAGAAAGCCACTTTCTCGGGCCTGGACAAGATCACCGGGCGCATCATCAATTTCGACGAGGAAATCGGCGAGACCGTGCAGTTCGGCGCGCTCCGCGTGAAGACCGACGCCTGCTATACGCGGCCTGCGACTGAAGCCGCAAATACCGATGCGTTCGTCGAGGTCGACGAGATCACCTTGCAGGGCGAGGTGAAGCGGATCTTCTCGGGCTGGATGTTTGCGGCGAGCCCCGGCCTGCATGGCGTCGAGCATCCGATTTACGACATCTGGCTGACCGACTGCAAAGAGCCGCAGCAGACCGTTGCGACCGCTGCGCCCGATCCCGCGACCAAGCCGGCCGCCCCGCCACCGCCGCCTCCGGCGCAGAAGAGGACCGCGCCGAAGCAGGCCGTGCAGCGGCCGCCGCAGCAATTGCCGCCGGTGCAGCAGCAGCCTGCGCCGCCGCCACCTCCTCCGCCGCCGGAGCAGCGGCCCGGTCTGTTCGGCATTCCCGGGTTTGGCCGCTAGAGCATGATCCGGAAAAGTGTGCAGCGGTTTTCCGAAAAGATCATGGCAAACAATAAGCTAAAGTGCGATGACGATTCATCCTAATCTCATCGCGCTTTAGGAGATTGTCGTTTGCCTATTGCCGCGAGGCGATGATCTCGAGCGCGCGCGTGCCTGGAACCGGATCTCCACTGGACAGCCGCAGGAAATCGCCGGGCTCACCGGCGAGCGCCTTGTCGAGCAGCGCGGTGTAGCGCCGTCGGGAAATCTCGGCCGCACCAAAGCTCTTCAGGTGCTCGGTGACATATTGCGTGTCGAGCAGCTCGAAGCCGCCATGGATCAACCGCGCGACCAGATGCACCAGCGCCACCTTCGAGGCGTCGCGCGCGGTGTGGAACATGCTCTCCCCGAAGAAGGCGCGCCCCAGGCTCACGCCATAGAGGCCGCCGACGAGGTCGTCGCCCTGCCAGGCCTCGACGCTGTGACAATGGCCGAGCTCGTAGAGGCCGCCATAGAGGTCGCGGATGCGCCTGTTGATCCAGGTGTCCTCGCGCCCGGCCTGCGGCGCGGCGCAGCCGGCGATGGTCGCCTTGAACGCGGTATTGACGGTGACGCGAAACGCATCAGAGCGCACGGTGCGCGCAAGTCGCGAGGCGACGCGAAAGCCATCGAGCGGGATCACGCCGCGCGTTTCCGGTTCGACCCAGAACAGGGTCGGGTCGTCGGCGCTCTCGGCCATCGGGAAGATGCCGCAGGCATAGGCGCGCAGCAGCACGGCCGGCGTAATTTCAGACGAGGCGGAGTCGCGCGAAGTCATGGTGCGCAATGATAGCAGGATCGCAGCGCGCGTGCGATGGGGATCAGCCCGCAGCGGCCGTGTTCGCCTTGCCTGATACGGCCGGCGTGCGGAGGAACCGAAGGATGATGCGGGTTCCGGAGTGGTCGGGATCGCGTTCGACGGTGGCATCGAGCTTGGTGGCCATGGCCGCGACGATGCGTTGGCCCATGCCGGTGGAACGCGGGTCGGCCTTGACGTTGTCACCGACGCCGTCGTCGCTGATCGACAGCAGCAGATCCTCGCCCTGCGAGGTCAGCTCGACGTGAATGGGCCCGGCGCCGTCGGGATAGGCGTATTTCACCGCGTTCATGACCAGTTCGTTGACGATGATGCCGACCGCAACGGCGCGGTCCGGATCGATCTCGATCGGCTCCGCCTTCACCGTCAGGCGCGACATCCGGTTGCCTTCGGCGGATCGCCTGAGATCCTCGAGCAAGGAGTCCAGGTACTGGTTGAGCACGACGCTCTTCAAGTCTTGTGAGGTGTAGAGGCGGCGGTGCACCTGCGCGACGGCGGCGACCCGACCCATCGCGTTGGTCAGCGCGGCCTTGACCTCGTCCTGGGCGGCAGAGCTCGCCTGCAGATGCAGCAGGGAGGCGATGATCTGGAGCGAATTGCCGACGCGGTGATTGACCTCGCGCAGCAAGAGCTCGCGTTCGGCGGCCAGCGCCGCATAGCGGTCGCGCGAGGCATGGATCTCGGCCTCGGCCTCTTCGCGCGCCCGCTGCAATTCGGCCTGGCGCAGCGCGCCTTCGGCTGCGACATGCAGCAGAGGGATGAAGTCGCCCTTGACGTCCTTGACCAGGTAGTCTGCCGCGCCCGCCTTCAGCGCGGTGACGGCGATGCTGGAATCCTGCGAGGCCGTGACGAACACCACCGGTGGGGCTCCCGGGATTGCCATGATCTGCTCCAGCGTCTCGATTCCGTCGAGGCCGGGCATGTATTGATCAAGCGCCACGACATCGATGCCTCCCTTGGCGCTCGCGTCGCGGATGCGCTCCAGGCCTTCCTCGCCGCTTGCGGCGTGAATGACCTTGTAGCCGCGCCGCGTCAGGCCGCGGTCGACCAGCCGCGCCAGCGCGCCATCGTCATCGATGTAGAGCAGTGTGGGCGTGCGCTGGTTCATGGGGCGGCAGGCGGGACCTGGATGACCGAGAAGAACAGGCCGAGTTGCCGGATGGCATTGGCGAAATTCTCGTAGTTGACGGGTTTGGTGATGTAGACGTTACAGCCGAGTTCGTAGCAGCGCTTGATCTCCTGGCTGTCGTCGGTCGTGGTCAGCACCACCACGGGTGAGGCCTTGAGATATTTGTTCTCCTTGATCTGCCTGAGGATATCGATCCCGGTCATGTCGGGCAGGTTGAGATCGAGCAGGATCAGGAGCGCATTGCCCTTCTGCACGAGACCGCTGCCATCAGGCCCGAACAAGTGCTTCATCGCATCGGTCCCGTTGGAAAACGAGATGATCTCGTTGTTCACCCCCGAACGGCGGATGTTGCGCTCGATCAGGCGCGCGTGTCCCTCGTCGTCCTCGATCATGATGATGCTGACGGGCAGAGTCATTTGTCGGGCTTCCGGTTGCTGACCTTCCAGGCGATAGGCAGCGTGATTGTGAAGGTGCTGCCTGCGTTCAATTCTGACGATACCGACATCGTGCCGCCGAGGCGGCGCACAAGTGCACGCACGTGCGCAAGACCGATGCCCTGGCCAGGCTTGTCCTGGGTTCCCGCACGCCGGAACAGGTCGAAAATCCGCTGATGATCCCTCGCGTCAATGCCGCGGCCGTTGTCGCTGATTTCAAAGATAGCGTAACCGAGCTTGGTGCGCCCGCGAATTCTGATCTCGCCGGGCACCCCGTTCTTCAAATACTTGATCGCGTTGTCGATCAGATTGGAGAAAATCTGCTCCAAAGCAAGCCGGTCGCTGACGATCTCAGGCAGCGGTTCGATGTGGATCTCGGCATGCGCTTCGGCAGCCTGATGGGCCAGCGAGGACACAATGGTCTCGATGAAGTCGCGGGTTTCGATCTTCTCCGGCTGGAACTCGCGCCGGCCCTCGCGGGTGAGGTTGAGGATGGCCGAGATCAGCCGGTCCATTCGCCCGATCGAGGATTTGATGAAGCCCAGCGCTTCGGCAAAATCCTCCGACAGCTGCTTGTCAGGACCGTCGAGCGCGATCTCGGCGGCATCGACCGGCGGTCCGCCCGCCGGCACGCCCGCGAGCCCTCCGATCCGTCGAAAGATGTCCTTGCCCAATTCCTCGAGCTCGCTGGTGAAGCCCATGATGTTGACCAGCGGCGAGCGCAGGTCATGGCTGACGATATAGGCAAAGCGCTGGATCTCGTCGTTGGCTTCGCGCAGGTCTGCCGTGCGTTCGTCGATGGTGGTCTCCAGATTGAGATTGGAGTCCCGCAGTCGTGTCTCGGCCTCGTCACGGGCGCGCGTGGAGCGTCGCACCAGCCAGATCGAAATCAGGGCCAGCACCACGACGAGGCCGGAGCCGATTCCGGTCATCGATGCGGCGAGCGTCTGGCTGCGGTCGGCGTTCTCCGAGCGAAGCCGGAAGAGGCGCTCCTCCTCCTGGATCATGGCGCCGGCGACGGTGCCGATGACGGCGGTGGTATTGGCCGAAGCGGCCTCGCGGACCAATGCCGCGGCCTTGTCCGGCTGGCCCTTTCGGACGAAATCCATTTCCTGGGCGAATTGGCCAAGCCGGATTTCGATTGCCGCGCTCAGTTTCTCGATGTTCTCGCGCTGGGCGGGATTATCGCCGATCAGATGGGTGGCCCTGTCGAGCGCGGGGATGATCGCGGCGACGGCCTTGTCGTGGTCTGCCTTAAAATCCGCCCCCTGGGTCAGGAGAAAGCCCCGCGCACTGCTTTCGGCGCGCCGGATTTCGAGCAGCAACGCGTTGACCTGGTTCTCCACCTCCAGGGTGTGAACCACCCATTTGCTGTCCTGCCGGGCCTTGTTGACGAGATAGACCGATCCGGCACTGATCACGGTCAGCACCAGAAGTCCCGCCGCGAACAGCAGAATCTGCCAGACTGCGCGCCGGCGCCGTTCCCCAGCCGTCACGGTCATGGCTCGTTACGCATCGCGGAGTTCAAAATGCCCCCCTTGGACCTCTCCCAACCGTCGAGAACGCGATTGGGGCCAGAGGGTTCCACGGGTCGGAATTATTTCCCGGAGGGCTCCGTCTTGCCGGCGAGATACTGCTCCAGCCAGTGGATGTGGTAATCGCCGTCAATGATCGAAGGTTGACGCACCAGGTCGCGGAACAGCGGCAGCGTGGTCTCGATGCCATCGACCACCATCTCGTCCAGCGCACGGCGCAAGCGCATCAGGCATTCGGCGCGCGTCTTGCCGTGGACGATCAGCTTGCCGACGAGCGAATCGTAATACGGCGGGATCTGGTAACCCTGATAGACCGCGGAATCGATGCGCACGCCGAGACCGCCGGGCGGATGGTATTGCGAGATCCTGCCGGGCGAAGGGCGGAAGGTCTGCGGGTTCTCCGCATTGATACGGCATTCGATGGCGTGGCCGATGATCTGTATCTCGTTCTGCTTGGCCGGCAGCTCGCCGCCGGCAGCAATGCGGATCTGCTCCAGGACGAGGTCGATATCGGTGATGCTCTCGGTGACGGGATGCTCGACCTGGATGCGCGTGTTCATCTCGATGAAGTAGAACTCGCCGTCCTCGAACAGGAACTCGATGGTGCCGACGCCGAGATATTTCATCTCGCGCATCGCCTTCGCGCAGGTCTCGCCGATCTTGGCACGCGCAGCGGCCGCCAGCACGGGCGAGGGGCCTTCCTCCCAGACCTTCTGGTGGCGACGCTGCAGCGAGCAGTCGCGCTCACCGAGATGGATCGCGCCGCCGCGGCCGTCGCCGAGGATCTGGATCTCGATGTGGCGCGGCTTCTGCAGGTATTTTTCGAGATAGACGGAGGCGTCGCCGAAAGCGGATTTCGCCTCATTGGCCGCCGTCGACAGCGCGATCTGGAGATCGGCCTCGGTTTGCGCGACCTTCATGCCGCGGCCGCCGCCGCCCGCAGCCGCTTTCACCAGCACCGGGAAGCCGATCTTCTTCGCGATGGCCATCGCGTCGTCGTTGGGGCCGACAGCGCCGTCGGAGCCCGGCACCACGGGGATGCCGAGCCGCTTGGCGGTCTTCTTGGCTTCGATCTTGTCGCCCATCAGGCGGATGTGCTCGGCCTTGGGGCCGATGAATTGCAGGTTGTGCTCGCCGAGAATCTCGGCGAAGCGCGCGTTCTCCGAGAGGAAGCCGTAGCCGGGATGCACCGCATCCGCGCCGGTGATCTCGCAAGCTGCGAGGAGCGCGGGGATGTTGAGATAGCTGTCCTTCGATGGCGGCGGCCCGATGCAGACGCTCTCGTCCGACAGGCGCACATGCATGGCGTCGGCGTCAGCGGTGGAGTGCACGGCGACAGTCGCTATCCCGAGCTCCTTGCAGGCCCGCAGGATGCGAAGGGCGATCTCGCCGCGATTGGCTATGAGGATCTTGTCGAACATGTTGTCCTGCAGCGCATGGCGAGTGGCGAATGGCGAGTAGGGAAGGCTGAGGCCAATCGCTATTCGCTATTCCCCAGTCGCGTCACTCAATAATAACCAGCGGCTCGCCGAACTCGACCGGCTGGCCGTCTTCGACGAGGATCTGCGTCACCGTGCCCGCGCGGGGCGAGGGGATCTGGTTCATGGTCTTCATCGCTTCGATGATCAGGAGGGTCTGCCCGACCGAGACCTTCGAGCCGACTTCGATGAACGGCTTGGCACCGGGCTCGGGCGACCAATAGGCGGTGCCGACCATCGGCGAGGTCACGGCGCCCGGATGTTTGGAGATGTCCGCAGCGGCGGCTGCAGGTGCCACGGCGGCGGGCGCTGCAGGGAGCGCGGGCGCTGCGGCTGCGACCGGCATCGGCATGGTCGCCGCGACGCTGAGGTTGCGGGCGACGCGCAGACGCAGGCCGGCACGTTCGATCTCGATTTCGGTGAGGCTGGTCTCATCGAGCAGCAGAGCGAGCTCGCGGACGAGCGCGGAATCCTCGCTGGAAAACTTTGCTGCTGCTTTGTCGTCTGGCTGGCGCGCCATGTTCTATGATCCGAATGTTCTGTGTGAAGAAGGAGCGTCAGGCTTTGGGCTTGATGCCGAGCTTGGCGGCAAGGCCCTGAATCGCAAGGCGATAGCCCTCGATGCCGAAACCGCAGAGCGAGGCGAAGGCCGCGCGCGCGGTGTAGGAGTGGTGACGGAAACTCTCGCGGGCATGGATGTTGGTCACGTGCACTTCGACGGTCGGGATCTGCACCGCGAGCAAGGCGTCGTGCAGCGCGATCGAGGTGTGCGAATAGCCGCCCGCGTTGATGATGATGCCCTTCATCTTGCGCCCATGCGCCTCGTGGATGAAATCGATCAGCTCGCCTTCACGGTTGGACTGCCGGCAATCAGCCTTGAGGCCGAAGCTCACCGCGGTCGCCCGGCAAAGTGCCTCGACGTCCGCCAGCGTGGCATGGCCATACTTCTCGGGCTCGCGGGTCCCCAACATGTTGAGGTTCGGGCCATTGAGAACGAGGATCGTGTCGGTTGCTGGATCGGCCATTCCTGTCCCGGAAAGGTGTTTCGGCGTGGCGGGGTTATAGGTAACAAAGCGCCTGAGGGGAAGCCTTGAAGGGCCTCCCGGCCCGGTTCAGGTACCTCATCCGGCCTGCAAAAACCTGTGCGGAAGCCGCGGAAATTGCTTGTTAACCAGTTCAAAGCATGACTGTCGCCCAACGCAAAGGGGCGGGCATCGCTGCCCGCCCCTGAGCGCGCTGGCTATCGCCTTAGGTGTTCAGGACAGCCACGATCTCGTACGTGTCCGGATTGATGACCACGATCTCGTCCTTGACCAGGACGTACTTGTAGGTCCGCCATTCGGGATAGATCGTCACGACCCGGGACGGCAAGGCGTGCAGCTCGATACCCTCGCGCGGAATACGGGTGCCGACCGAGACCGAGAAGTTCGCGTTGGTCACCGGGCGCACGTGCTCCTCGCGGATCACCGAGGTGATCTGCGTGCGCTGCTCGGTCGAGAGCTTGGCGCCGGCGCCGGCCTGGCCGACGGTCGTGTTGGTGCTGCTCTGGCCCTGCGCATTCTGGTTGGTGCGCGTCTCGGTGCCCTGCTGGTTCTCGGCATTGTTGGTCGAGGCGCCGGTCTTGCTGCCCTCAGCCTTCATGTCCTTCTGGTCTTTGCCGGACTTGCTGATGTCCTGGCTCATGCTCTTGGACTTGTCCTGCTGACCCTGCGCACGTTCCTCGCTGCGCTGGCCCTTCGCGGCGCCGGACTTCTCCTCGGCCGCGTTCTTGTTCATCTCACGGCCTGAGCGCTCGTCCTTGGTCGCGCCCGAGGACTTCTCCTCGGCCGAGGTGCCGGACTTCATGCTGCTGGAGCCGCCCGCCTGGCCGACGGTGCCTTTCTCATGGGTGGATTTCTCATGGGCGGATTCCTTGCCCATCGAGCCGCCGCGCTCGGCAGCGCCGCCTGACGACTGCGAGTGCTCCATCGGCTGCGCTCCAGCGCCGCCGCTCTCGTTCTTCATCGTGCCTTGTGCGTTCGCCAATCCGGTGCCCGCCAGGAGCGCGACTACGGCAACGGAGATCATAAAGCGATTAGACATCAAATTCTCCTCACGTGTTTCTTTTGCGTCATTGCCCGCGCCACCAACGAAAGGAGGTTTGAGTTGTTCCGGAACATCTGCTGTTCCCCGGTATTTGTTTCCTAAATACGGGATGAACATCCCCGCCGGATTCGGGCCAGGATTTGCTGCAGCGCTCGGCAACGAAAAAGGCCGGCTTTTCAGCCGGCCCGCATGATGTGTGGAGTTGCAAAAGTCTGATCAGCAGGTCGCTTTGCCGCAGCGGGCGACGCCGATCTTTTCCTTGAGGCCCTCCAGGCCGACGGCGCCGACCACGATCTGCTTGCCGATCACGTAGCTCGGCGTCCCGTTCATGCCCATCGCTTCAGCGAGCTTGAAGTTCTCCTCGATGGTGGCGCGCACCTCGGGGCTCGCGATGTCCTTCTCGATCTTCGCAGTGTCGAGGCCGGCTTCCTTGGCGGCCTGCATGGCGCGCGCCTTGTCGGCCGGACCGCGGCCGCCGAGCAGCTTCTGGTGGAAGTCGAGATATTTCTTGCCGGAGGGATCCTGCATGCGCACGGCGACCGCGACCTGCGCGGCCTCGACCGAGCCCTGGCTCAGCACCGGAAATTCCTTCAGCACGACCTTCAGCTTGGGATCGGACTTCAGCAGGTCGAGCATGTCGCCCATTGCCCGCTTGCAGTACCCGCAATTGTAATCGAAAAACTCGACGAAGGTGACGTCGCCGTCCTTGTTGCCGAGCACGACCTGGCGCGGCGAGTTGAAGATCGCATCCGAGTTTTGCGCGACGCTGGCCTCGTGCTTCTCGGACTCGGCCGCGGCCTGGCGCTTGCTGAGCTCGGTCATGGCCTCCTCGAGCACCTCGGGATGGGTGACGAGGTAGTTCTTGATGATCGCCTCGATATCGGTGCGCTGGGCATCCGAGAAGGTCTCGGCCGAAGCCGGTCCCGTTGCGCCGAAAATGGCGAGCGCAAACAGCGCGGGAGCTAGCAGGCGCAGCGAAGGCATTGGCAAATCCTCTTATCCAGAGCAGGTTTCGAAAAAGTCCCGGCGGGCTTATGCCGGTGCGTGACGTCAAGTGCCGGTCGTCGTGTCAGGCAGTGATGGGTGCCTCTCGTCTAGTTGCGCGGCGGTTTCGAGGCCACGATGTCGTCGGCCTTGACCCATCCGGGCGTGCCGACGGCGAAACGGGTTTTCGCGCGCGTGGCGAGCTCGCGAGCGGTCTTGTTGTCGCCGCGCAGGTAAGCGGCTTGGGCGGAGGCGAGATCCGCCTCGGCATAGTCTCCCTTCCGGCCATAAGCCATCGCGAGCTGGGTGTAGCCGATCGGCGCCTCGGGCTCGCGCGCCACCGCCGCACGGAGAATCCTGATGGCATCGTCCGTGTAGGCCTTATTATCGGTTCCAACCAGAGCCTGCCCAAGTAACATCTCGATGAGGGCCGCATTGTTCGAGAGCGCGACAGCCTTGCGCAGGGGGGCGATCGCATCGGCCGGCTTGCCGCTCTCCAGCAGGGCCTGGCCCTTGACCTCGTAGAAATACGGGTTGTTCGGCTGCACTGCGATCAGCGCGTCGACCTGGGCCAGCGCGCTGCGCAAATCGCCATGCAGATAGGTGCTGATCGCCCGGGCATAGCGCGCCGGCAGGGTGTCATTGGTGAGGGGATAGCGACGGTAGACCGTCTCGGGCCGTTCCATGAAGGCCGAGATCTTGGCGCGCACCATGTCATGGCGAAGCTGAAGCGCGGGATCGTCCTTCTTGTCCCAATAGGGGCTGGTGCTGGCGAACTCCTGGAGCGCTGCGACGCGCTCGGCGGGCATCGGGTGCGACTGCAGATAGGGATCGGCGCCGCGCGCGGCGAACAGGCTCTCGCTGGTGAAGCGCTTGAAGGTCTCGTACATGCCCTTCGGCGACTGTTGGGTGGCGGTCAGGAATTTGACGCCGGCGCGGTCGGCGTTCTCCTCCTGCTGGCGCTGGTAGGACAGCAGCGAACGGCGGATCATCTCCTGCGGACCGGCGATCGCTGCCGCGCCGGCATTGGCGAGGCCGTTATTGCCGCCGCGGCTGGCACCCGCCGCGATGGCGCCGGCGCCGAGCAGCATGGCGATGATCATCTGGGTCTGGGCGCTGGCGAGCTGCTCGCGCAGCTTGGCCAGATGGCCGCCGGCCAGATGGCCGGTCTCGTGAGCGAGCACGCCGATCAGCTGGTTCGGGGTCTCCGACTGGAGGATCGCGCCGTAATTGACGAAGATGCGACGGCCGTCGGCGACGAACGCGTTGAACGAGCTGTCGTTGATGATCACCATCTGGATGTTCTGCTTCTCCAGACCCGCAGCCCGCAGGATCGGGCGCGTATATTCGCGCAACAGCTGCTCGGTTTCGGTGTCACGCAGGACCGGGGGGCCTTTGCCTTCTTGCGCCCGGGCCGCGGAGAACGGTGACAGGACCATGGCCGCTGCCGTGACAATGGCGGTCAGCGCCGAGGCCTTCTTGCGCAATGCGATCTGGAGCAACATCAAACGGTCTGGATCAAACGGGCTTGGAATGCAGTCTTATGCTGGGTTTTGGCGATTGGCGGCGGACCGGATACGCGATATGCCCTTATGAGCCGTATAATGCGGCTAGTCTGGGGCGCAAGCGCCCTGTTTTGCGGACCGGACGGACCGGTGTGCCAGCGAAATAGCAGAAACCGATGCACGATGCGACATTGAGGAACCGGGCGGGGCAGTGGCTCGAGCCGTCCCGCCGTAGTGATGTTCCCCCGTTCATGGTCATGGACGTGATGGCGGCTGCCGCGCGGATCGAGGCTGATGGCGGCCATGTCATCCACATGGAGGTCGGCCAGCCCGCCGCGGGCGCTCCGAAGACGGCGATTGCGGCCGCGCAGGCGGCGCTTGCAACGGCGCGGATCGACTACACCTCGGCGCTCGGCATCCCGAGCTTGCGCGAGCGCATCGCGCGGCATTATCGCGATGCCTATGGCTGCATCGTGAGCCCCGACAGGATCGTGGTGACCACCGGCTCTTCCGGCGGCTTCATCCTGGCCTTCCTGTCGATGTTCGAGCCCGGCGATCGCGTCGCTGTCACGGTGCCGGGCTATCCGCCGTACCGCCACATCCTCACCGCGCTCGGATGCGAGCCGGTGCTGATCGAGACCACCGACGAGACACGCCATGCGCTGACTGGCGAGGCGCTGCTCGCTGCCCATCGCAAGGCGCCGCTGAAGGGCGTGCTGGTCGGCAGCCCCGCCAATCCGACGGGAACGATGATGTCCCGGGAGGCGCTCGCCGGCCTCATCGCCGCCGCCGAGGATGCCGGCATCCGCTTCATCTCCGACGAGATCTATCACGGGCTCGATTACGCGTTTCCGGCAGTGACCGCAGCGGCACTGTCCAAGGATGCGCTCGTGATCAACTCGTTCTCGAAATATTTTTGCATGACGGGCTGGCGCGTCGGCTGGATGGTCGTGCCTGACATTCTGGTGCGTCCGATCGAGCGGCTGCAGCAGAACCTCTCGATCTCGGTGCCGTCGCTGTCGCAGATCGCGGCCGAGGCCGCCTTCGACGGTGCGGCCGAGATGGAAGAGATCAAGCACGGCTATCAGGAAAACCGGCGCATCCTGATCGAGGGATTGCCGAGGGCGGGCCTCGCCAAATTCCTGCCGGCGGATGGCGCATTCTACCTCTATGCCGACGTCTCGGATTTCACGTCGGACAGCTTCGATTTCGCCAAGGAGATGCTGGAGAAGGCCCACGTTGCGGCGACGCCCGGGGTCGATTTCGATCCAATCCACGGTCGCTCCTTCGTCCGTTTCTCCTATGCGCGCTCGGCCGCGGAGATGCGGGAGGCAGTTGACCGGATCGCTCACTGGCTTAAATAGCCGGCAGTTTTCGCGACACTTCCGGAGTTCATCTTGTCTGACCGAACCGTCCAATCCGCCGCCACGCATTCGCCTCTTGCCGCAATGATGTGGCCAACACGGCCAGGAGAAGCTGTCAGCGCCTTGCGTGCTGTCGTGATGATTGCGCTTGGTACCGCAATGATGGCGCTATCAGCAAAGGTGAATTTGCCGCTGCCTTACGTGCCGATGACGTTGCAGACGTTGGTCGTGCTGGTCATCGGCGCGGCTTATGGCTGGCGCCTTGGCAGCGCAACCATGATTGCCTATCTCGCCGAAGGCGCGATGGGATTGCCGGTGTTCGCCGGCCCGGTTGGTGGAATTGCGCCGCTGGTTGGCCCGACCGCCGGCTATCTCTTCGGCTTCGTGGCTGCGGCCTTCATCACCGGCTGGCTTGCCGAGCGAGGCTGGGATCGCAATGTGGCGCTGCTGTTTGTGGCGATGGCAGTCGGCCACGTCGTTATTTTCATCGGCGGTTTCGTCTGGCTGGCTTGCGGCATCCACCTTGGTGCGGAAAAGGCCTGGCTGGTCGGCGTTGCGCCCTTCATCCTGGCCTCCGTCATCAAGAACGTGCTCGGGGCGGCCCTTATGCCGGCGGGGCGTCGGATCGTTGATCGTCGCGGTTAATTTCACCGCGCGGAATGTTCCAATTGACAGAGCCAGCCAAATTGAATTTGGCTGGCTCTGAGCTTTAAGGGGGGAGGAAAAAAACAATGACAACGACAACGACAACGGTGGCCGCCGCGCCCGCCGCACCTGCTGCGGCCAAGCCGTGGTATAAAATTCTCTACATCCAGGTGCTGATTGCCATCGTGCTCGGCGCGATCGTCGGCTGGCTCTGGCCGTCGGTCGCGACCAACGACTGGATCAAGGCGCTCGGCGACGGCTTCATCAAGCTGATCAAGATGGTGATCGCTCCGATCATCTTCTGCACCGTGGTCTCCGGCATCGCGCACATCCAGGACGCCAAGAAGGTCGGGCGCATCGGCGTCAAGGCGCTGGTCTATTTCGAAATCGTCTCCACTTTCGCGCTCATCATCGGCCTCATCATCGGCAACGTGGTGAAGCCGGGTGCAGGCTTCGGCAATGCCGCCGCCAACGCGCAGGCCGTCGCCGGCTATGCCAAGCAGGCCGAGGGCCAGAAGAGCGTCGACTTCATTTTGCACATCATTCCCGACACCGTGGTCGGCGCTTTCGCCCAAGGCGAAATCCTCCAGGTGCTGCTGTTCTCGGTACTGTTCGGCTTCGCCATCATGGGGCTCGGCGAGCGCGGCCACGTCATCCGCAGCTTCATCGACGACGCCGCGCATGCGGTGTTCGGCGTGATCTCGATCGTGATGCGCGCCGCGCCACTCGGCGCGTTTGGTGCGATGGCCTTCACGATCGGCAAGTTCGGCACAGGTGCCATCCTCAATCTGATCGGCCTGATCGCGACGTTCTATCTGACCGCGGCATTGTTCATCGTCGTGGTGCTCGGCACCATCGCGCGCTTCGCCGGTTTCTCGATCTTCAAATTCCTCGCCTACATCAAGGACGAGCTGTTGATCGTGCTCGGCACCTCGTCGTCGGAAAGCGCGCTGCCGACCTTGATGGAGAAGCTGGAACGGCTCGGCTGCTCCAAATCGGTGGTCGGCCTCGTGGTGCCCACGGGCTATTCGTTCAACCTCGACGGCACCAACATCTACATGACGCTGGCGACGCTCTTCATCGCGCAGGCGCTCGGCTACGATCTCACCTTCAGCCAGCAGCTCACGATCCTGGTCGTGGCGATGCTGACCTCGAAGGGAGCCTCGGGCATCACCGGTGCGGGCTTCATCACGCTGGCGGCGACGCTGGCCGTGGTCGATCCGCGCCTCGTGCCCGGCATGGCGATCGTGCTCGGCATCGACAAGTTCATGAGCGAGTGCCGCGCGTTGACCAATCTCTGCGGCAACGGGGTGGCCTGCGTGATCGTCGCCTGGTGGGAGGGCGAGCTCGATCGCGACAAGCTCAACGCGCGGCTGAGCCGGCAGATCGATCCGACGGACATGGAAACCGCCGTCACGACGGACTGATCTGCGTGCGAGCTAGAACCGCTCCGGCCGGTACGGCGCGGGGTCGATCGACGGCGTCTCGCCGTTCATCATCTCCGCGAGCAGGCGTCCGGTGGCGGGGCCGAGCGTGAAGCCCTGGTGACCGTGGCCAAAGTTCACCCAGAGACCGGGGTGACGCGAGGCGCGGCCGAGCACGGGCAGCATGTCGGGCGTACAGGGGCGGGTGCCGAACCATGGCTCCGGTTCGGCGCGCTTGCCGAGATCGATCAGCTCGCGCGCGGAGGCTTCGGCGCTGGTGAGCTGCACCGGCGTTGCCAACGCATCCGGTTCCGTCAACTCTGCGCCCGTAGTGATGCGGATGCCCTTGGCCATTGGTCCCATGGCGTAGCCCTGGCCCTTGTCGACCAGCGGCAGATCGAGCGAGGCGCCGCCGGTGTAGTGCATGTGGTAGCCGCGCTTGCGCACCAGCGGAATGCGGTAGCCGAACTTGTGCAAGAGGTCCGGCGACCACGGCCCGAGCGTCACGACGGCGTTGGCTGCATCGAGGCGGCCGCTGTCGGTGTCGACAGACCATCCGGTTGCCGTCTGCTGCAGCGACTGCGCCTCGCCGAGCACGATGCTGCCGCCGGATCGTTCGAACAGGTCGGCGTATGCGGTGACGAGCGCACCGGGATCGGACACGGTCCAGGTGTCGAGCCAATGGATCGCGCCGGGAAGATCGTCGCGCAAAATAGGCTCCGCCTTGGTCAACTCGCGGCCCGAGAGCACGCGAAAATTCACGCCGAACTCGCGGCGGTCTTCCTCCGCCGCCTTGATCGCCTGGTCGAAGGAGGTGGCGTCGCGATGCAGCACGCGATAGCCGGCACGCCGGATCAGATTGTCGGCATGGGCTTCGCGGATGAGCACGTCGTGCTCGGGCGTCGCAGTAGCGATCAGGCGCGACCAGGCCGCGATGGCTTCGCGATGCCGCTTCGGCGCCGAATGCCACCAATAGCGGAGCAGCGGCTCGATGTGACGATGCAAAGAGGACAAACTGTAGCGCACGTCGTTGGTGCGGCCGGTCGCGATGTTCAGGAGCGTGGCAAGGTCACGCGGCATCGGGTACGGCCGCATGGCTTCGGCCTGGATCATCCCCGCATTACCGTAGCTGGTTTCGCGGCCCGGCTCCCTGCGGTCGACCAGCGTGACCGTCCAGCCACGCTGCCTCAGATGCAAGGCGGCGCCGACACCCACCATGCCGCCGCCGAGAATGATTGCGCTTTTCATCGGCAGAATTCTCCTGTCAGGCCGGCTCTAACGTGAGCTTGGACTGCGCCGTGTTGATGGTCGTTGCGACGAGGACGGACAGCGCCGTCATCGCGACCAGGAAGCCGAAGGCCGCGTCGAACGATCCGGTCCCGGTCACGATGAAGCCCATCGCGGCCGGTGCAACGAAGCCCGCACTCTGGCCGCCGAGATTGACCATGCCGATCCCCGATCCGATCTGGTCGTCACGTAGCAGTTTGGTCGGGAGCGCAATCACCGAAGCGAGCACAAAGGATTTGAAGAAGTAGACCACCGATTGATAGACGATCAATGCGGTGATCGTCTCGGCCTTGTACATCGCGTAGAGGAAGATGCCTGTAAATGCGGAGCTGCCGATAAGCAGATATTTTTCGCGCTCGGCAAAGAAGGTGGTCATCACCCAGCCGCCGATTGCGGTTGCGAATGTCGCCATCATGAAGGGGATCGGTGCCACCACGCCGACCGTCTTGAGGTCGAGCCCGCGCTGCTGGAGCAGATAGAGCGGCATCCAGGAATCCAGGCCCTTGTTGACGCAGCTGAGCCCGAACCACACCACCATCAACTGCCAGAGCAGCGGATTCTTCATCAGCTCGCGCATCGGCGCCCGCGGCTTTGCCGTCACGGGTCCAACGCCGATCCGTGCGAGATGCGGCACGGAGACGAAGTAAATCAGCGCAAACAGGATACCGGCGATGCCGATCGCATTGAAGGCATGACGCCAGCCCATCCAGAGGATCAGCGGCGCCATGATCAGCGGCGCGACCATGCTGCCGGCATAGTTCGACGACAGCAGCAGGGCCGACATTTTGGGCCGGCTGTCCTTTTTGAACAGCTCCGCTATGGCGCGGATGCTCGCCGGCGGAAAGCCGCCCTCGGCGATGCCGAAGATGAAGCGGATCGCGATCAGCGAGGTCAGCGACCAGGCGAGGCTCGTAAACGACGTGAACAGCGACCACATCACGATGGTGACGATGACAACGTATTTCGAGCCGAAGCGGTCGGAGAGCCATCCGCCCGGCACCTGCATCGCGGCATAGCCCAAGAAGAACGCGCTGATGACGATGCCGAGGTCGGCAGCCTGCAGATTGAAGTCCTTGCCGATCTGCGCCAGCGCCAGCGAGATTGCGGCGCGGTCGATGTAGGAGATGCAGTAGGCGAGATAGAGCAGGACGAAGGCGACCATGCCAGTCCTGCGGTTCGACGATTCGGCCATGCTGATCTCCGCGATGCCGGCGCCCCGGCGGTGATGGCTACTTGTTTGATCTAGTCCCAGGTGAGGAAGCCCGGCGTCGAGGACAGCGGCGGCGCGGCCGCGAGCCGTGCGAGGTCGGGAACAGGCCGACACATCTGTGGATCGCTTGTGAACGCAGCCTCGATGCTCGCGGCGACCGAGAGCACGATCGCATCGCCGCCGCGCGGGCCGACGATCTGAAGGCCGAAAGGCAGGCCGGCCTCGTCACGGCCGAGTGGGATGCTGATCGCGGGGTGGCCGGGGAGCGTCACGGCGTAGGCGAGCGCGAGCCAGTGGAAGTAGGATTGCGTCGGCGTCCCGTCGATCTCGGCGGGATAGAGCTCCGACCATGGCCGCGGGCTGAGCGTGATGGTCGGGCTGATCAACACGTCGTGGTCTTGGAAGAAGCTCTGAAAGGCGCGATAGATCCGCGTCTGCGTGGTCGCGGCGCGCCCGTGATCTTCGAGCGTGTAACTCAGGCCTTCCCTGACATTGGCGCGGACATTGGGGCCGAGCATCTCGGGCCGCTCTTGGTAATTCTCGCCATGCATAGCCAGGAACAGGCCGGCGCGCAGCACGGCGAAGGCATCGTCCGCCCCGGTGCAATCGGGCGTCGCCTCGCGACATTCGGCAAACAGCGGTGCGAGCTTGCTCACGCGCGCGCGAAACACACGGCGGATCGCCTGCTCGGTCGGCGCGAAGCCGAAGTCTTCGGTGAAGGCGAGGCGGAGCTTGCCGAGCTCTGCGGCACGTGGCGCGGCCCAGCGTTCGGCGCGTCCGCGCAAGGGCTCGCCGGGAAGCGTGTAGGCGAGCGGATCGCGGGCATCGTCGCTCGCCAACACCGACAGCATCAGCGCGGCATCAGCGACGTTGCGTGCCATCGGTCCATCGGTCGACAGATTGGACCAGCCGAAGGCCCGCTTCTCGCTCGCCACGAGGCCGTAGGAAGGACGCATGCCGACGATGCCGGCATAGCCCGCGGGATTGCGCAGGGATCCGCCCGTGTCGGAGCCCGAGGCAAGCGGAGCCATGCCACAGGCGAGCGCGACCGCCGATCCGCCGGAGGAACCGGCCGCCGAGCGCATGGGATCGAACGGATTGCCGGTCGCGCCGAAAACGGGATTGCGCGTGTTGCCGCCCGCCGCCCATTCCGGCGTGTTGGTCTTGCCGAAGATGATGGCGCCCGCGGCACGCAGCCGGGCGACCGAGCCCTGGTCGGCGGCCGGGACATTGTCGCTCAACAGGGGACTGCCGTAGGTCGAGCGCATCCCGGCGGTGTCCTGCGTGTCCTTGATCAGGACGGGGAGCCCGTGCAGCGCGCCACCATCCTCACCGCGCAGGATCGCGGCCTCAGCTGCCTTTGCGGCGGCGCGCGCGCCGGGCTCATCGAGCGTCACGACCGCGTTGACGGCCGCGTTGGTGGTGGCGATGCGGGACAGGCAGGAGTCGAGCAGCTCGACGGGCGAGATTGTCCGCGCGGCCAGCAGGCGGCGCAGCTCAACGGCACTCGTGTCGCAAAGTTGGGACAATGCCAAGCCCTTTCAAATTGTGAAAACGGTTTAGCATATCGGAAAGTGCGTGGGGCGCACCAATGTTCGTCAAAGCCGGCTAATTCTTGCACAAATCCCGGAATCGATGCCCGAGACGGTACCTAGAAGAGGCTTCCCGGGAGCATTTGCGCCAAAAGAGATTAGATGGATCAGCCAATATTTTTTCCCGGCAGCGTGCTAGGATTGCTGCATGAGCGAGATTACGACGCCCGAAGGTGCCAATTCCCAGCTCGGCCAGTGTCTCAAGGCGGCGCGCCAGGCGCGTGGCCTGACGCTCAAGCAGGTCGCCGAGCGGACCGGCATGGCGCTGTCGACCCTGTCCAAGGTCGAGAATGGCCTGATGTCGCTGACCTATGACAAGCTGCTTCAGCTCACCTCCGGCCTGAAGATGGAGATTGCGGAGCTGTTCAATCCGGCGGTCGGAGCACCTGTGCAGGGCCGGCCGGTCACCGCGCGGCGGAGCATCAGCCGGGCCGGGCAGGGGCAGCTGATCAATACGAAGTTCTACACCTACACTTATCAATGCACCGACCTGATCGGCAAGCGCATGGTGCCGATCGTGGCCGAGGTCCGCGCGCGTTCGCTGGACGAGTTCGGTCCGTTGCTGTGTCATGCCGGCGAAGAGTATTTTCTGGTGACGAGCGGGCGCGTCGCTGTGCACACCGAGTTCTACGCGCCGGAGATCCTGGACGAGGGTGACGGCATCTATCTCGACAGCACCATGGGCCATGCCTACCTCAACGCCGGCGAGGCGGCATCCGCCAAGGGCGTTTGTCTCTGCACCAGCGAGGCGCCCGATCTTTACGATCAGCTTCGCCAGATCGCATCGCGCGACGTGGCGCCGCTCGGTGAGGACGAACTGCCGCCGCAACGTTCCGGTGAGGCATGAAAGGAAAAACGCCCGGCTTTGGCCGGGCGTTTTTTTATTTGGCGGGTTGCTCTATTCGCCGCCGCCAAAGCGGCGCGACCACCAGCCGGCGCGCCGCGGGGCCGCCGGCGGTTCGGCTGCCGCTTCCGGCGTCGGCTCAGGCGCGGGCGGCGCAACCGGCTCCGGCGCCGTCGCAATCGGCGTTGCCGGCTCGCTCGGGCTGCTCGACGGGAAGCTCACCTTCTCACGAACGGTGGAGCGGCGCCGCGTGGTCTTGTCGTCCACTGCGGGCTCTTCTTCGGCGATAGCAGCCGGTGGCGCTGACTGGACCGGCGTTTCAACCGGCGCCTGATGGGACTGGGGCTCGGGCTGAGACGTTTCAACCGGGGCGATGTGCTCCGAATGCGCAATGGACGGAGCGGTCTCGCTGCCGGCACCGTCGAAATCGGCCACCGCGTCGGCCGCTTCCGACGGCGGATTGCCGCCGAGCTCGTCGCCGATGGAGCCGGCGAGACCATCCTCGGCACCGCCACGACGACGACGTCCACCCCTGCGACCACGCCGGCGACGGCGATCGCCGCTGCCCTGCTGCTCGCCACGGGCGGCCTGTTCCTCGCCTTCCTCACCGTCCTGCTCGGTGTCGGCTTCCTCTTCGCCTTCACCGGCCGCTACGGCCGCTTCAGGCGAAACGGGAGCGCCATCTTCGCGCGCCTCGCCGTCGCGCTGGCCGCCGCGACCGCGCCGACGGCGGCGACGCTTGCGGCGATGACCGTCCTGCTCGGGCGACCCATCGCCTGCGGCCTGCTCCTCGGCGAGACCTTCCGTCTCCTCGGTCTCGACCTCGGATTCGGTCTCCAGGTCAAAGCCGTCGTCATCGTCATAGGCCTCTTCGGCCAACGGCGGCGGGCTTGCGGCGACCTGGGCCGCGAGCAGCGCCTTAGCGGCCTCGAGCGTATGTACTTGCTCGCCACGGTCGATCAGATAGGCCTGCGGTCCGCTGACGCTGGGGTCGGCGATGACAGACAGCGTGACCTTGAAGCCGTTCTCGAGGTCGCGCAGATGGCCACGCTTGTGGTTCAGCACATAGAGCGCGACGTCGGTGCGGGTGCGGACCACGAGATTGTGGGTCGCGCCCTTCATCAGGATCTCTTCCAGGCCGCGCAGCAATTGCAACGCCACCGAGGACACCGAGCGGACATGGCCGGTGCCGCCGCAATGCGGGCAGGGATCGGTCGAGCTCTCCAGCACGCTGGCGCGGATGCGCTGGCGCGACATTTCCAACAGGCCGAAATGCGAGATGCGGCCGACCTGGATGCGCGCGCGATCCTGCCTTAGGCAATCGGACAACTTGCGCTCGACCGCACGGTTGTTGCGCTTCTCGTCCATGTCGATGAAGTCGATGACGATCAGGCCGGCGAGGTCGCGCAGGCGAAGCTGGCGGGCGACCTCTTCGGCCGCTTCCAGGTTGGTCTTGAGCGCGGTGTCCTCGATATGGTGCTCGCGCGTCGACCGGCCGGAGTTGACGTCGATCGAGACCAGCGCCTCGGTCTGGTTGATCACGATGTAGCCGCCGGAGCGGAGCTGCACGGTCGGCGAGAACATCGCATCGAGCTGGCTCTCGACGCCCATGCGTGAAAACAGCGGCTGACCGTCCCGATACTGCTTCACCGCGCTGACATTGGCGGGCATCAGCATCTTCATGAAGTCGCGGGCTTCGCGGTAGCCGGAGTCACCGGCGACCTGAATTTCGTCGATCTCCTTGTTGTAAAGGTCGCGCAGCGAGCGCTTGATCAACGAGCCTTCCTCGTAGACGAGCGTCGGGGCCTGCGACTTCAGCGTCAGGTCGCGCACCGTCTCCCACATCCGGATCAGGTACTCGAAGTCGCGCTTGATCTCGGGCTTGGTGCGGGCGGCCCCAGCAGTGCGCAGGATGATGCCCATGCCCTCGGGCACGTCGAGGTCCTGCACGACTTCCTTCAGGCGCGAACGATCCTGGGCCGAGGTGATCTTGCGGCTGATGCCGCCACCGCGGGCGGTGTTCGGCATCAACACGGCATAGCGGCCGGCAAGCGACAGATAGGTCGTCAGCGCAGCGCCCTTGTTGCCGCGCTCTTCCTTGACGACCTGCACCAGCATCACCTGGCGCCGCTTGATGACTTCCTGGATCTTGTACTGGCGGCGCGGACGGAAGGTGCGCTCCGGCACTTCCTCGAGCACGTCGTCGCCACCCACGGATTCGACGACTTCCTCTTCAGCTTCCTCGCCGTCTTCTTCGTCCTCGTCGTCTTCCCCGGCTGCGTCCGCAGCCTCGCCGTGCGGCGCGTCGGTGATCTCGCCGGCGGCGTAAACGGCATCGGCCGGTTCCCTGACCGATGTCACGGCCTCGGCAAACGTCTCGGGATGCGCTTCGAAAGCGGAGGGTTCCTGAGGTTCAGTGACGGTCTCGGCCGCAACCGCGGGGTCGGCGCCCACAGCCGCGACAGGGGCGGGCGTCTCGTCCGCATGATGATCGTGGTCGTGGTGATCGCTATCGTGGTCGTGGTCATGACCATTGTCGTCATGATCGTGCGCGTGATGGTGCTCATCATGCTCGTGATCATCGTGCTCATGATCGTCATGCCCGTGATCGCTGTGATCATGGTCTTGATGATCGTGGTCGTGACCCTCGTGCTCGCCGTGATGCTCTGCATCGGCGTGCAGGTGCTCACCCTCCTGTGGAGCGCCGACCGTGTCCTCCGGCCGGGCTTGGCCTTCCGCCTGGGCCTCCGTCGGCTGGGCGAGCGGATCGGCGCCCGCGCCAAGACCCTCGACGAGGTCGCTGCGGACGCGCTCGCCATGACCACGGCGGCGGGCATTGCGGTGACGCGAGCGGCGACGGCCGTGGGAGCGGTTTTCGCTCTCTTCCTCGGCCTCGCGATGGGCCTGTTCCTCGGCCTCGATCAGCGCCTGACGGTCGGCAACCGGAATCTGGTAATAATCGGGATGGATTTCGCTGAAGGCGAGGAAGCCGTGGCGATTGCCGCCATATTCAACGAAGGCGGCTTGGAGCGAGGGTTCGACCCTTGTGACCTTGGCGAGGTAGATATTCCCGCGCAGTTGCTTGCGTTGCGCGGTCTCGAAGTCAAACTCTTCGACGCGATTGCCGCGGACCACGACGACCCGGGTCTCTTCCGGGTGGGTGGCATCGATCAACATCTTGTTGGGCATGTCTTAACTCTTGGCGGCGGCGGGCGCGATCGACCGTGGGCGCGAAGAGCGCTGCCGGGTGACGCGACGGTCCACCTGATTCGGGGGTGAGGGGAAGGCAGAAACGCCGTCTCTCGCGCCTTGCCGAATCGGAAGCCGGAGGACCGCAGCGGCGCGCGGGATTTTTATTCCGCAGCGTCGCGAATGGTCCTTCAGAATTCGTCGGCACAGTCTGGCGCATCAAGCGTCGGCCCGTATGAAACATTGGGCGGAGGGGCCGCCCCTTAATCAGTTGCTGCTGGCCAGGCATGGCGCGTGCGCGCTCGCCCTGGATCAAGAACCGCCCCCTCGGGATTAAGGGACCGGGTAACCGGTCGCGTCGCTGTCGAAACCGTCCCGGAAACACTGTGGTAACCGGAAACCGTCCGCCGCCGGGGCTTGCCCCGTTCCACCTCGTTGCCGCGCACTGCGCTGGTCTTAGAGGAGAACAGAAAACGCTGGAATTCCCGAATCTTGGGAGCTCCGGCGCTGCACCGGGAGGCTGAATGCGACACAACCGGAAATTATTGGCCGTCAGCATTCCGTACATACGAGGAATGGGACATCCATGCAAGGGAGCGTCGCACACCGGTCACAGTCAGGGAGTTTCGCGCTTCCGTTATTAAGGATCGATTAACCCTGTGGTTCTATTGCGTTAAAGAGGCTGCTCGGAGGCACGGATTCGGTGGCGAGCCGCACAAATCAACGGGTTTTGCTGGGATTTGCGCTGCTTTGCGCCGCAGCATTGCCGTATGCCGCATACTCGGGACTGAGCGCGGCGGAGAGCCCTGCGCAAGCCCCCGTCGCGGCTGCGAATTTTCCTGTCGCGACAGCGGCGCGCCTGGCCGGCGACGGGAAGCAAACGCGTTTCATTCTCGACCTCGACCAGACCATCAGCTTCCGCGCCACGACGCTCGCCGATCCCTACCGGGTGGTGGTCGACGTTCCCCAGGTGAATTTTCAGTTGGCTCCCGGCACGGGGGCCGGCCGAGGACTCGTCAAGGCCTTTCGCTATGGGCTCGTGATGCCCGGAGGCTCGCGAATCGTGTTCGACCTGACCGGGCCCGCCAAGATCACCAATTCCTACGTGCTCGAGGCGGCCAATGGCCAGCCGGCCCGGTTGGTGCTGGAGCTGGAGGAGGTCGATCGCGCGGCCTTCGTGCAGACACCCGCCGCGGAGAATCGCCCCGAGTTGCGGCCGACGATGTCAGCCGCGCCGCCGGCAACGGCTCCTGCCTCGCCGGATCCGGCGCAGCACAAGCCGGGAGCGCCTTCCGACGGCCGGCCGGTCGTCGTGATCGACCCCGGCCATGGCGGCATCGACAACGGGACCCAGTCGAGCGGCGAGAGCGAGAAGAACCTGGTGTTGGCGTTCGGCCTGGCGCTGCGCGACCGCTTGGAAAAGTCGGGTAAATACCGCGTGGTGATGACGCGGGACGACGATACATTCATCCCGCTCAACGACCGGTCCAAGGTCGCCCGCAATTTGAATGCCGCGCTGTTCGTCTCGATTCATGCCGACGCGCTGCCGAAGGCCGAGGGTGACGCGCAGGGGGCCACGATCTATACGCTGTCGGACAAGGCATCCGACGCCGAGGCCCAGCGCCTTGCCGATGCCGAAAACCGTGCCGATGCGATCGCCGGCTTCAACCTTGCGGAAGAGCCGACCGACGTTGCCGACATCCTCATCGACCTCACGCAACGGGAAACCCGCACCTTTTCAAACCGTTTTGCCCATCTCCTGATGGGCGAAATGAAGACGACGGTGCGGATGCACAAGCATCCCCTGAAGTCGGCCGGCTTTCGGGTGCTGAAGGCTCCGGATGTGCCCTCGGTGCTGGTCGAGATCGGCTACGTGTCCAACAAGGGCGACCTCGAGCACCTCGTGTCAGAGGGCTGGCGCTCCAAGGCCGTCGGCTCGATGGCGCAGGCGATCGACACGTTCCTGGCCAAAAGGATAGCGACAGCGGGGGCCAGCAATTAAGGACGGCATATCGGTTCCGCTGTTAAGCCCTAGTTTGGCCACAGCGGACGCCTTATAAAAAACGGCGCAGGGGGTTCCGGAATCGACGAGGATCCCGTTCGGCGAGCGTCATTCGGTCCGGCAATTGATGGTATTGAGTAGGCCGGTGAATTCGCGACGTAAGGACGGCGCCCGTTTGGGGCGCTTTGGGCTGATCCTGGGATTGAACGGATAAACACATAATGCGCTTGCTTGTGCGGTTCATGGGCTTCCTGTTCGCTGCGGGAACGGTGCTGTTCCTTGTCGGTGTCGGTGCCGTGGCAGGCCTGATCTGGCATTTCTCCAAGGACTTGCCCGACTACTCTCAGCTTCAGGATTACGAGCCGCCGGTGATGACCCGCGTGCACGCGGTCGACGGTTCGTTGCTCGGCGAATACGCCAAGGAACGACGGCTCTACCTGCCCATCCAGGCCGTGCCGAAGCTCGTGATCAACGCGTTCCTCGCGGCCGAAGACAAGAATTTCTACGAGCATGGTGGCATCGACTACACCGGCATGGCGCGTGCAGGCGTGCTTTACTTGCAGAACTTCGGTTCCAACCGCCGCCCGCAGGGTGCCTCCACGATCACCCAGCAGGTCGCCAAGAACTTCCTTCTGACCAACGAGGTCTCCTTCTCGCGCAAGATCAAGGAAGCCTTGCTCGCGATGCGCATCGAGAAGACCTATTCGAAGGACAAGATTCTCGAGCTGTATCTGAACGAAATCTATCTCGGCCTCGGCGCCTACGGCATCGCTGCCGCCTCGCTGGTCTATTTCGACAAATCGGTGAACGAGCTCACCGTGGCGGAAGCGGCTTATCTGGCGGCGCTGCCGAAGATGCCGGCGACGCTGCATCCGGTACGCAACCGCGACCGCGCCATCGAGCGCCGCAACTACGTGATCGACCGTCTTCAGGAGAACGGCTGGATCAAGCAGGCCGACGCCGACAAGGCGCGCAAGGAGCCGCTGGTCGTTACCAACCGTAGCAATGGCGCCCACACCTTCGCCGGCGAATATTTCGCCGAGGAAGTCCGCCGCGACATCTTCGAGCGCTACGGCGAGAAGAAGCTGTACGAGGGAGGCCTCTCGGTCCGCACCACGCTCGATCCGAAGATCCAGGTCATGGCACGCAAGACCATGGTTGCCGGCCTCGTGAATTATGACGAGCAGCAAGGCTATCGCGGGCCCATCAGCAAGCTCGATATTTCGGGCGACTGGGGCGTGAAGCTCGCCGAGATCAAATCGCTGTCCGACATTTCGCCGTGGCGCATGGCGGTGGTGCTGGAGACCAGTGATCAGTCGGCGCGCATTGGCTTCCAGCCGAATCGCGAGCTCGGCGGCGCGGTCAGCAAGCAGCGCGAGACCGGCCTCATCGCGCTTGATGGCGTGCGCTGGGCGAAGGCGGCGCAGGGCAACGCCAGGGGCAAGACGCCCAGCTCGGTCGCGCAGGTGCTGCAGCCCGGCGACGTGATCTATGCGGATCCGCTCTTTACGAAGGAGGGACAGCCGGTCGAAGGCCAATACCGTCTGCGCCAGATCCCCGAGGTCTCGGGCGCGATGGTGGTGATGGACCCGTGGACCGGCCGCGTGCTCGCGATGGTCGGCGGCTTCTCGTTCGACCAGAGCCAGTTCAACCGTGCCACGCAGGCCTACCGGCAGCCGGGTTCGTCATTCAAGCCGATCGTCTATTCGGCCGCGCTCGACAACGGCTACACGCCGTCGACCGTGGTGCTCGACGCGCCGATCGAAATCGACCAGGGCCAGGGCGCTGGAGTATGGCGTCCGGAAAACTTTGATGCCGGCAAGTATATGGGGCCGATGACCTTGCGCAATGCGCTGAGGTTGTCGCGCAACACGGTGACGGTGCGCCTTGCGCAAGACATCGGCATGCCCCTGATCGGCGAATACGCCCGCCGCTTCGGCGTTTACGACGAATTACCGAACTATCTCTCCTATGCGCTCGGCGCCGGTGAGACGACGGCGATGCGCATGGTCACGGCCTATTCGATGCTCGCCAATGGCGGGCGCCGGGTGAAGCCGACTTTGATCGACCGGATCCAGGACCGCTACGGACACACCATCTTCAAGCACGACCAGCGCGAATGTCGCGGCTGCGACGCGCCCGGCGGCTGGAAGAACCAACCCGAGCCGCAGCTGATCGACCGCCGTGAGCAGGTGCTGGATTCCATGACCGCGTATCAGATCACCGAGCTGCTGGAAGGCGTGGTCCAGGCCGGTACCGCAACTGTCGTGAGGGAGGTCGGCAAGCCGATTGCCGGCAAGACCGGTACGACGAACGAGGCCAAGGACGCCTGGTTCGTCGGGTTCTCGCCTGATATCGCCGTTGCGATTTACATGGGCTACGACAAGCCGCGCTCTCTCGGCAGAGGCAATGCCGCCACCGGCGGCCATCTCTCTGCCCCGATTGCGCGCGATTTCTTCAAGCTCGCGCTCGCCGACAAGCCCGCCGTTCCCTTCAAGGTGCCGGCCGGCATCAAGTTGGTTCGCGTCGTCGCCAAGACCGGCATGCGCGCCGGCCCCGGCGAAACCGGTGGAACCATCCTGGAAGCTTTCAAGCCGGGCACAGCGCCGCCGGACAACTACTCTGTCATCGGCGTCGCCGACGCCGACGGACGCGGTGGTGTGCCAGCGCCACAGCAGGCGCCGGACTCCGGATTCTTCATGCGGCCGGGTACCGGCGGGCTCTACTAGGGGCCTAGGATAAGAGCACCGGCTTTGAGTTCCGGCGGTTGCGCTTTGCAGCCGCCGCCGCTACATCCCCCATCTGAATTGTACGCGGGATTCCGCGAGAGCTGAGAACGATATGCGCGCCGAAATCGAACGGTTGGTAGAAGAGATCAAGCAGTCAGTCGGGCTGCTGAGGAGGCATCTTTGACGTCGAGAAATCGACGGCGCGCCTCGCTGAGCTGAACAAGCTCGCAGAAGATCCCAATCTCTGGAATGATCCGCAGAAAGCCCAGAAGCTGATGCAGGAGCGCACCTCGCTTGAGGACTCGCTCTCGGGCATCGGCAAGGTCGAGCAGCAGCTCGAAGATGATATCGGCATGATCGAGCTCGGCGAGGCCGAGGGCGATGCCGGCGTCGTGGCTGAAGCGGAAGCCGCGCTCAAGAACCTCAAGAAGGAAGTGGCCCGCCGCGAGCTTGAGGCGCTGCTGTCGGGCGAAGCCGATCGCTTCGATTCCTATCTCGAAGTCCATGCCGGCGCCGGTGGAACCGAGAGCCAGGACTGGGCGCAGATGCTCTTGCGCATGTACACGCGCTGGGCGGAGACCCACGGCTTCAAGGTCGAATTCCTCGAAGAATCCGAGGGCGAAGAGGCCGGCATCAAATCCGCGACCATCCAGGTCTCCGGCCACAATGCCTATGGTTGGCTGAAGACGGAAGCGGGCGTGCATCGCCTCGTGCGCATCTCGCCGTTCGATTCCAACGCGCGGCGGCACACCTCGTTCTCGAGCGTGCAGGTGTTTCCGGTCATCGACGACAGCATCAAGATCGACATCAAGGAATCCGACGTCCGCACCGACACCATGCGGTCGGGCGGCGCGGGCGGCCAGCACGTCAACAAGACCGAATCCGCAGTGCGGCTGACGCATATCCCGACCGGCGTTGCAGTGGTCTGTCAGGCCGGACGCTCCCAGCACAAGAACCGGGCGCAGGCCTGGGACATGCTGCGCGCGCGCCTTTACGAGATCGAGCTGAAAAAGCGCGAGGAGAAGGCCGCCGCCGACCAGGCCGCCAAGACCGATATCGGCTGGGGCCACCAGATCCGCTCCTACGTGCTCCAGCCCTATCAGATGGTGAAGGATCTGCGCACGGGCGTGCAGACCTCTGACACATCAGGCGTGCTCAACGGCGAGCTCGACGAATTCATGGCCGCGACCCTGGCGCAACGCGCCTTCGGCACCACCGGCGCCGATATCGAGGATGTGGACTGACCATGCCCCGGATCGCCTTCATCGGATTGGGGCGGATGGGTCATGGCATGGCGGGCCGCTATCTCGATGCGGGCTTGACGGTGACGCTGTGGAATCGCAGCAAGTCAAAAGCAGAAGACCTGGTCGCACGCGGCGCGACATGGGCGACCTCGCCTGAGGACGCCGCGATCGATGCCGACGCTGTCGTGACCATGGTTGCCGACGACGAGGCTTCGCGCGCGGTCTGGCTCGGGCCTGATGGCGCGGCGAAGACGGCCAAATCAGGCACCATCGCCATCGAATGCTCCACGGTTTCCTATGACCATGCGCGCGAGATGAGCCGCGAACTCAATGCGCGTGGCCTGATCTACATCGATTGCCCCGTGACGGGATTGCCGGATGCGGCCGCGAGCGGAAAGCTGACGCTGCTGGTTGGCGCGGATGCCGCCGACCTCGAACGCGCGCGCCCGTTCCTCGAACCGATCGGCTCGACGATCCGCCATTTCGGCGCGGTCGGCTCCGGCACGGTCTACAAGCTCATCAACAATCTCATGGGCGCGATCCAGATCGCCGGTCTGGCCGAGGGCCTTGCGATTGCCGAACAGGCCGGGCTCGACATGAAGCTGGTGCTCGACTCCATCCAGGCAGGGGTTGCCGCGAGCCCGCAGGTGCAGCGCCATTCCAAGCGCATGGTCGCCCGCGACTTCGGCGGCGCGACCTTCACCGCCGCGCTGCGGCACAAGGATGCCGCCTACGCCGTGAAGCTCGCCGAGACCCTGCTCGCGGACAAGCCGTTGGTTGCCCGCGCCGCCGTCGAGGCTTACGCACAAGCGAAGGCTGTGATGCCCGACGAGGATGAAGGCAAGATGATCGAGCTGGTGTCGCGGCCGAAGAAGCCGTCTTAACTGGAATTGAGCAGGGCAGCCTCGATCGGAACGCTGTCTCGGCATTGCCCTCGTGGCTGTCGCGGCGACCGTTGTGGCCGATATCGTGGGGGATGCCCGCGTACGCCGATCCTCTTGAGCAGACTTGTAGCGGCTGGAAGCCGTTCCTCGTAATCGGGCCGCGCGTCGAGTAAATTCCGGCTCTCGCGTTTCATGCTGCGGAAAATCCTGCCGCTTGCCAGTCGCCGATCGCCTTGCGACACTCTCCCAAAACAACGATAGAAAATTGGGGAGAGACCAATGCCGGGTCGTCGCAAAAGCCTCGCTGCCCTCGCCATGCTTGCTGCCGGAGCGCTGGTCACGGTACCGGCCCTGGCGCAGAAAAAATACGATCCCGGCGCCAGCGACAGCGAAATCAAGATCGGCAACATCATGCCCTATAGCGGGCCGGCGTCGTCCTATGGCGTGATCGGCAAGACCGAGGCGGCGTTCTTCAAGATGATCAACGATCAGGGCGGCATCAACGGCCGCAAGATCAACTTCATCAGCTATGACGACGCCTATTCACCGCCGAAGGCGATCGAGCAGGCGCGCAAGCTGGTCGAGAGCGACGAGGTGCTGCTGATCTTTCAGGCGCTCGGCACGCCCTCGAATTCCGCGATCATGAAATACATGAACGCCAAGAAGGTGCCGCAGCTGTTCGTCGCCTCGGGCGGCACCAAGTTCGGCGACCCCAAGAATTTTCCGTGGACCATGGGCTTCCAGCCCAACTACCAGAGCGAGGGGCGAATCTACGCCAAATACATCAGGGACAATTTCCCTGACAGCAAGATCGCAGTGTTCTGGCAGAACGACGATGCCGGCAAGGACCAGTTCAAAGGCCTGAAGGACGGCCTCGGCGACAAGGCCAATATGATCATCGCGGACAAATCCTATGAGGTCGCCGATCCCTCGATCGACTCGCAGATCGTGGCCCTGCACGATTCCGGCGCCGACATCTTCTTCTCGTGGGCCGCGCCGAAGGGGTCGGCACAGGCGATCCGTAAAGTCGGCGAGCTCGGCTGGAAACCGAAGTTCTTTTTGGCCAACACCGCCACGTCGATCGCCTCGGTGCTCAAGCCAGCCGGGCTGGACTATTCCAAAGGCATCATCTCGACCGCGTACCTGAAGGACCCGACCGATCCGACCTGGGACAAGGATCCGGCGGTGATCGCGTGGCGCGCCTTCATGGACAAGTATTACCCTGAGGGCGACAAGGCCAACGCCAACAATCTCTATGGCTACGTCGAGGCTGAGGCGATGGCGCAGGTCCTGAAGCAGTGCGGCGACAATCTCACGCGCGACAACGTGATGAAGCAGGCCGCGAACCTGAAGGATTTCCACACCGATCTGATGTTGCCCGGCATCAGCGTCAATACTTCGCCGGACGATTATTTCCCGATCGAGCAGATGCAGCTGATGCGCTTCAACGGGCAGGCCTGGGAGCTGTTCGGCGACGTCATCACCGGCGAGGTCGGCCACGAGCGCGGCCAGTAATCAGAGCTGTAGGCGTCTTCTGTTGCGGACTTAGCCTGCGCTGAGTCGCACGCCGGCGCGCAAGAATTTCTGCGGGTCGACGGCTTCGCCGTCGATGCGGGTCTCATAGTGCAGATGCGGGCCGGTCGAGCGGCCGGTCGAGCCGACGAGGCCGATGACCTGGCCGATCTTCACGATTTCGCCGACCTTGACGTTGATCTCGGAGAGATGGCCGTAGCGGGTCGACAATCCATTGCCGTGATCGACCTCGACCATGCGGCCATAACCGCCGGACCAGCCGGCCGAGACCACCTTGCCGTTGGCCGTCACGCGTGCGGGATCGCCGGTCGCGGCGCGGAAGTCGAGACCGGTATGCATCGCAGGGCGGCCGAGGAAGGGATCGCTGCGCACGCCGAAGCCGGAGGTGAATTCGACCTCACCGACGACGGGCTTGCGATAGGGCACCTGCGCCAGCGTGCGGTTGAGCCGGTCCATTTCGGCGCGGGTGACGTTGATGCGATAGAGCTGCTTCTCGAAAGGGCCGCCATTCGCGGTAAGCTTCACCGGCACGAACGGACCGCCCATCGGGGCGCGCGGCACGGCGGCTTCGAGACTGGCGAGGTTCAAACCGAGATCGCTGACGACGCCGCGCATCCGGCGCATCCGTGAATCCATGCCTTCCTCAACCGCGTTGAGCGCGGCGACCTGACGGCGCTCGACCTGATCGAGCGAGTTGGTGAGCCGGACCAGGACGTTGTCAAAACTCTGGTTCTTGGCGAATTGATTGACGGGCGGGGCCATCGCGCTCGGCGCCCGCGATTCGAGCCGCGCTTCGCGGTCGGGCGGCGCCACGAAGATGACGGTATCGCTGATCGGCGAGGGTTTTGGCGTGCCTTGCGTCGCCTGGTTCGCCTCGCCGCGCTGCGGCGCCGCGCGGGGAATCGATCCGGTCACGTCGGGCATGGCGCCCAGCGCCGTGGCCCGGGACTCCAGCGCCGCCTGGCGCTTCATGATCTGGTCGAGCTTCTGGTCGAACTGTTCCTGGTCGAGCAGCTGGCGGCTGGTGGTGCGGTCGACCTTGGCGCGCAACTCGGCGATGCGATCCTCATAGGCATATTGCATCTCGGCCTGGCGGGCGATCAGCCGGGTGAGGACATCGTCGCGGAAGGCGAAATAGGTGGCGGTCGCCGCCGACCACAGGCCGAGCAGAACGACGGTGCCGACCACGATCCAGAACACCACCGGCCCGAGCCGGACCTGCTTGCCGTGATGCACGATGGTGTAGGCGTCGTCGGCTGCGGGCAGGGGAATGGCAGGAGCTGCCGCAGGCGCGGAGCGGCGCGGAAACGGCCGTCCGTGGTCGTGCGGGTGATGCTGGGGGTACTGCGAATATTGGGCAGAACTTTTCGACATCGGCACTCCCGCGCCGGTCGGAACGGTTCCTTGCGGCCAAATTGCCGCAGCAATCTGGGCTGGTCATGGTTAATTTTCCGGAAACGGGAGCGCTCGATTTTAACGGGCTGGTTAAAGACTTCTTGCCGCTTCCAGCACCTCGTCAGCATGGCCGTCGACCCGGACGTTGCGCCAGACCTTGGCGATCTTGCCGTCGGCCCCGATCAGGACCGTGGTGCGAAGAATCCCGAGGAAGGTCTTGCCATACATCGATTTTTCGCCCCAGGCACCGTACGCCTCCAGCATCTCGTGCCGCTCGTCCGAGATCAGGGGGACTCCAAGGCCGTGCTTGTCGCGGAACTTCTCCTGGGCCTTCAACGGATCGGCCGAAATACCCAGTATGGCGGTGCCGGCAGACGTGAAGTCGCTCTTGAGCCGGGTGAAGTCGATGGCCTCGCGGGTGCAGCCGGGGGTGTCGGCGCGGGGGTAGAAGAACAGGACGAGCTTCTGGCCCGAGAAGTCCGCCGAGGTGACGACATCGCCGCCGTCACGAGGCAGGCGGAAGGCCGGCGCCTTCATGCCCGCGACGATCGGCTTTGCTGAACCGGACGAGACCGGGGCGGCTGGGTTGGAGGCCTTTTCAGAAGATTTTAACGATTTCGATGCGGCCTTATGTGATGTTGCCTTTGCGCCTGGCTTGTTTGATTTGCTGGCGGATGCCGCCTGTGTTTTCGCGCTGCGTGTTCGAGTCGATGCCCGTGTTTTCGGGGGCTTCTTTTTAGCGGTCGGACTGCCGGAGGGCGTTTTGGACGATTTCTTTCGGGATTTCTTGGACATACGCCTTCCTTTCGTCGCTTTCGGCGGGTCAACCAAAGCGGAATTGCAGCTCTCGTCCGGTGTGCCGGATTCGCGCCCTCGGCTGGGCAATTTTGGCGGCGACGGAGTATGGTTACAAGGAAATCCACGCACCACCCCACTGCTCGTTGAACGCGCTCCCGGGGCGAAATGACGAACAGCAGGAACATCGGAAGTATGGCGGCAATGCCGGGGCGGGGAGCTTCAATTCCCGTCGACGGCTGCGGTCCCGGCGGCGCTCAGTCCCATGACGGACGCCTGTATCGAGAGGCAATGGCAAGGAATACGTCGCCCCAGGATCACAATCGGGACTCGAATCGGCACGGTGGCAATCACGAGCAGCCGGAATGGGACGAGGCCGACTGGGATCAAGAGCAGGAAGAGGAGGCGGGGCATCGTGCACGCCGCCTGCTCTCGCGTTCCAGTTCGCGCTTCCGCCTCGGTGAGGGCTTCTCGGCGTTTCGGCGGGTCCTGCCGAGCGGACGCTGGGTTCGTAGGATCGGCGTTGTCGTCGGCGCCCTGATCGTCATCTTCGTCGGCTGTTTTGGCGCGCTGTGGTGGCGGCTCGGTGCCGGCCCAATCAATCTCGACATGGCGACGCCCTGGCTCGCCGCCGCCATCGAGGACAATATCGGTCACGGCAACACCGTGGAGGTCGGCGGCACCCAGATCGAGCGGGCAGGGCGGATCAGGGTCGCCGTGCGCATCCGCGACATCATCGTTCGCGATCATGATCATGCCATCGTCGCCAGCGCGCCGAAGGCCGAGGTGAGGCTGTCCGGTGTCGGGCTTCTCACCGGTCATCTGCGCGCCGAAAGCCTCAACCTCGTCGACGCCGAACTCGCGATCCGGATCGCACCCGACGGGACCGTCACCGTGTCCGCCGGCGATACGGCCAAACCGCTCGCAACCGGCGTTGCATCCAAGAAGGAAGCGGGCCTGCCGCCGACATTCCCGCGCAACGGCGTCCCGCCGCCGCCATTCGGGATGGCGCCCGCAACTCCGGACGCGCCTCAACCCGCCGCGCAGAGCGGTATCCTTCAGGGCCTCGACTGGCTCGACAGCCTGAGCATGACGGGCCTCGACGGCCAGAACCTCAACGAGATCGGCCTCAAGAACGGCAACCTGATCGTCGACGACCAGCAGCGCGGCAGCAAATGGACGTTTGAGAACATCACGCTCAGCCTGCGCCGGCCGAGCCATGGCGGCGTCACGCTCAGCCTCGGGGAAGAGGGGGCGAAGCCTTGGTCGTTACGCGCGACGATCGGACCGGCCGAGAATGGCGTGCGCTCGATCGATATCCGCGCCGACAAGCTCTCGACCTCCAACATCCTGCTCGCCCTGCGGGTGAAGGACCTGACCTATACGGCCGACCTGCCCCTGACCGGTGAGATGAAGGGCGAGCTCGGCCGCGACGGCGTCCCGACGTTCTTCCGCGGCAAGGTCATGATCGGCGCGGGCAACATCATCGACACCGATACGCCCGACTACCCGATGGCGATCGACTCCGCCGAGATCAACGTCGAGTGGGATGCAGCACGGCGGGTGCTGGTGGCACCGTTCAAGATCCTCTCGGGCGCCAATCGCCTGACGCTGCTGGCGCATCTGGAGCCGCCGAACGGCACCACCAATGATTGGCAACTCGGCTTCAGCGGCGGCTCGATCCTGCTCGGCGGCATCGACAACGAACCGCCGCTCGTCTTCAACCGCATCGCGATCGGCTTCCGCTTCGATACCGATCACAAGCGCCTGCTGCTGACGCAGGCCGATATCAGCAATGGCGAGATCGGCGTCGCCGGCACCGGCGCGATCGATTATTCAGGCGAGCCGCGCCTGACGCTCGGCTTTGCGGGAACGCCGATGTCGGCCTCGGCGCTGAAGCGGATGTGGCCGACGCTGGTGGTGCCGGAGTTGCGCCAATGGGTGATCGAGCGGATCGAGCGCGGCACGCTCCAGCGCATCGAGGTCGGCGTCAACTCGCCGACGCGCAATCTTCCGCGCAAGGGACCGCCCATTCCCGATGACGGCCTGTCGGTCAACATCGCGGCGAGCGGCGTCGCGGTCCGCCCTGTCGACGGCATGCCCGTCGTGCACGATGCCGACCTCAAGGCGCATGTGACCGGACGTACCGCCACCGTGAATATCGCCCAGGGCATTGCCGACACCCCTGCAGGCCGCAAGGTTACGATCTCCGATTTCGTGTTCGAGGTGCCTGACATGGCGCCGAAGCCGTCGCCCTCGCGGACGAGATTCCGCGTCGAGGGCCCGGTGCCCGCTGCGGCCGAGATGCTGTCCAGTGATCGGCTGAGCGATCTGTCGTCGACCGTGGTCGACCCCAACACCAGCAAGGGCACATTCACGGCGAACATCCAGCTCGGCCTGCCGGTGAAGGGCGAACTGACCAAGGCGGACACCACCTACGCCGTGACAGCCGATCTCAACGGTTTCAGCGCCGAAAAATTGGTGATGAACCAGAAGCTCGAAGCCAACAATCTCAAGATCGTCGCCAATAACCAGGGCTATCAGGTCAAGGGCGACGTCAAGATCAACGGGCAGCCGGCTTCGCTCGACTACCGCAAGGCGACCGATGGCGACGCGGACGTCAAGCTGCAGGCGACACTGGACGACGCGAGCCGTGCGCGCCTTGGCTTCGATCTCAGTCCCGCCGTCAGCGGGTCGGTTCCGATCAAGGTTTCGGGCAAGATTGCCGGCGGCCCCGACGCAACGACGAAGCTCGGCATCGAGGCCGACCTCACCTCGGTCAAGCTCGACAACATTCTTCCCGGCTGGGTCAAGCTGCCGGGCAAGTCGAGCAAGGCGACATTCAAGGTGGTGCCGACGGCACAATCGACGCGGCTCGAGGACATCGTCATCGAAGGCGGCGGCGCCTCGATCAAGGGCTCGCTCGAAGTCGACCCGAACGGCGACCTCATGAACGCGAACTTTCCGACCTATTCGCCGTCCGACGGGGACAAGACGTCGTTGAAGGTGGAGCGCGGCCAGGACGGCGTGGTCAGGGGCACGATGCGCGGCGATGTCTTCGACGGCCGCGGCTTCCTCAAGTCGGCGATCTCAGGCAATTCCAAGGACGACAGCAAGAGCAAGCTCAAGAACGTCGATTTCGACATCGACGTGAAGCTCGGCACCGTGATGGGGTTTAACGGCGAGACCATGCGCAGCGTCGATGCCAAGATGTCGAAGCGCAGCGGGGCGATCAAGGCTTTCTCGCTGAACGGCAGGATCGGTCAGAACACGCCGGTCGCTGCGGACTTGCGCGGCGGGCGCGCGCAAGGCAGCCGGGAGGTGATCTATCTTCAGACCAACGATGCCGGATCGCTGCTGAAGTTCACCGATATCTATACCAAGGCCGTCGGCGGCCAGATGGTGGTAGCCATGGAGCCGCCGACGTCGGAGCCGACCATGGCGCGGGAAGGTCTCATCAGCGTACGCGACTTCTCGGTGAAGGGTGAGGCGCAGCTTGAACGCGTCGCTGCAGGCGCGCCGAACGGCACCGGGAATGGTGTCTCCTTCAGCGCGCTCCGCGCCGAGTTCATCCGTCAGAACGGCGCGCTAACGGTCCGCGATGGCGTGGTCAAGGGCCCGATGATCGGCGCCACCATCGAGGGCTCGATCGATTATCCCGGCAACCAAGTGTGCATGAGCGGTACCTTCGTGCCGATGTACGGATTGAACAACATGTTCGGACAGATTCCGGTGCTCGGGTTGTTCTTGGGTGCTGGTGACAAGGAGGGACTGATCGGCGTGACCTACGAGGTCATCGGTACACCGGCGGCGCCCGTGATGCGCGTCAATCCGATCTCGGCGATATTTCCCGGCGTGACCCGGAAGATCATGGAGTTCAATACCGGCAAGCAGAACACGCCGATCGATGAGCTGCCGTCGTCGCAGTCCGCCGACAGCCCGACGGGATCGGCAAGACAATTGTCGAACGGTTGCAGCCTCGCGCGGCGCTAGCGCGGAGCTATCATCGGGACCGTCGGCGCTGTCCTGAAAAAAGGTCTTTGAATTTGGGAGGCTGACGGGACCGGCAATGAACCGATTCGTTCACCGCCTCATCATGTCCCTGCTGCTCGCAGCCGTCCTCGTTCTGATATGGAACGTGCTGGGCTCTCGCTGAAACGGCGCCGGGCAATGACCGGCGACGTCTCGTGACGTGGAACTCGATTGCCTGCGCCTCAGCGCCGCGCGAAGGCGCCGCCCGGCGCGTCGCTCTCCTTGCCCATGACCGCATCGACGCTGAGCGCCCCGCCGCCCGCAGCCGCGAGGTAGAGGCAGGCAAAGCAGAACAGGATCGCGGCGGTGCCGTTGTTCAGCAGCGGCAGGAAAACCGGCGGGCCTTCCTTGGAAATGTGGAAGACGTGACCGAGGAAATAGGCGAAGGCCATTTCGCCGGAGAGGACGAAGGCCGACAGACGGGTGAACAGTCCGATCATCAGCGTCGCGCCAAGCACGAGCTCGATCAGGCCGGCCGTCCAGATCAGCGGTGGCGGATTCGCGAACATGGCCACCTGCGGAATGTGGAAGATCTTGGTCAGGCCGTACTGGAACAGCAACAGGCCGGTGATGAAGCGAAACAGGCTCAGGAGAACCGGTTCATAGCGAGAGAGATAGGGAAAGTTCATTGGGTTTGTGCCCTCCATCCAATGTTGCGACTAGGACCGCATTCGGTTCCGCCCTGCAAGCTGCGCCAGGTCAATTTGCGCTGACATTTTTGTCATGTCGGACAAAACACCGCACACTGGGATTTCAGCCGCGCACAATCAGCATTTTCTCTCCGTATACGCTTCGCGGCCGCCCGTAGTTCCCCGGTGACACGAATGAGTTCAGGTTACCCCTGGGAAACCTAGCGCCGCAAGGCGGGCACAATCAGAAATGGAATCATCCCGAGCACCACGCTCGCAAGTGCGAACACGAGCAGCGCGTTGTAGCCGTGGGTGGCGTCATGGATCAGGCCGCCGCTCCAGGAGCCGAAGGCCGAGCCCAGCCCGCTGCCGATCGAGATCGTGCCGTAAATGGTGCCGACGCGTTTGCCCCGGAAGATCTTCATCGCGGTCGCGGTGATCAGCGGACCGCGCGAGCCCATCATGCTGCCGAAGCAGACGACGAAGCCGGTGAGCAGGATGAGGTTTGGATAATACTGAAGCAGCCAGAGCAGGAAAATGCCGACGATCGAGATCGCGTAGCTGAGCAGCACGGACGGCCGGCGCCCGATCAGCCCGTCGAGCGCGGAGACACCGATCATGCCGAACACCAGCACGACGCCTGAAAAGCCCCACGCGGTCGCAGCCTGAAGCGGCGGGAAGCCGGCATCGATCAGGTAGGCCACGATCTGCGCAGCAATCGCGTACATGCCGACGGCGGTGAAGAAGAAGGTCGAGAACAGCGCCCAGAAGGCGTGATGGCGCATCGCGCTCAGCAACGTCCAACCGTTGTCGATGAAATCAGGATCGCTCTTCTTGGCGACATACGGCGAGCCGGCGGAGAACAGGCGCCAGGGCAGCAGCAGCAGCGGCAGCAGCAGGCCGAGGGCGGCCAGGCCGTAGACCTGATAGGTCTCGCGCCAGCCGAGGCGATCGATCAGGAGCTGCGAGGCCGGCAGCAGCGCCAGCACGCCGCCCCCCATGGCCGAGTAGACCACCGCCATCGCCGTCGGCAGCTTTGGACCGAACCAGCGGCCGAGCAGAATCGAGTTCGGCACGTTGCCGATGAAGGCAACGCCGATGCCCACGCACAGCCCGATCGAGAGCTGGAATTGCCAGAGCGCTTGCGCATGGGCTGCGATGAGGAACGCCGAGCCCAGCAGCAACAGGCCGAGCGCATAGACGATGCGCGGTCCGGAATGATCGAACAGCCGCCCGACCAGCGGCGCGGTCAGCCCGCTGATCAGCCAGGTCAGCGAGTAGATCGAGACGACTTGCCCGCGGTCCCACCCGAAAGTTTCGGAGATCGGTTTGAGGAAGACTGTGAAGCTCTCGCTGAGGCCGCGGCCGAGCACTGCCAGGGTGAAGCACAACGCCAGCACGACAAGCGCGGTGCGCACCGCGCCTTGCGGTGTGCTTGCTTGTTGCCCAGCCGTTTCCCTGGTCGTCTTACGATCCATTGGCCGTCAGGGAGCGCGCTTCGGCGCGCCCTGACAAGCATCAAAAGCACATACGCCTATGCAGGCCGGATGAGGACGTGCTTCTTCTTGCCGAAGGACAGCTTGATGACGCCCTCAGGCGTGAGGTTCGCGGCCGACAGCGCCAACTTCTCGTCGGTGACCGCGACGTCGTTGACGCGCAGGCCGCCGCCCTTGATCTGCCGCCGCGCTTCGCCATTGGAGGCAACGAGGCCCGCCTTGACGAAGGCGTTCAGCACGCCGAGGCCGCCGTCCAGCTCGCCGCGCGGAATTTCCACCGTCGGCAGGCTTTCGGCAAGTGCGCCTTCCTCGAACGTGCGGCGCGCAGTCTCGGCCGCTTCATTGGCGGCGTCGCGACCATGCAGCAGCGCGGTCGCTTCCGTCGCGAGCACCTTCTTGGCCTCGTTGATCTCGGAGCCGCCGAGCGCTTCGAGCTTCCTGATTTCGCTCATCGGGAGCGTCGTGAACAGCTTCAGGAATTTGCCGACGTCGGCGTCCTCGGTGTTGCGCCAGTACTGCCAGAAATCATAGGGCGGGAACTGGTCGGCATTGAGCCACACTGCGCCTTGCGCGGTCTTGCCCATCTTGGCTCCTGAGGCGGTCGTCAGCAGCGGCGTCGTCAACGCAAACAGCTGGTGCGTGCCCATGCGGCGGCCGAGATCGACGCCCATGATGATGTTGCCCCACTGGTCCGATCCCCCCATCTGCAGGTGACAGCCGGTGCGCTTGGCGAGCTCCACGAAATCGTAGGCCTGGCAAACCATGTAGTTGAACTCGATGAAGCTCATCTCCTGCTCGCGCTCGAGGCGCAGGCGCACGGAGTCCATCGTCAGCATGCGGTTGACGGAGAAATGCCTGCCGACGTCGCGCAGCATCTCGATCCAGTTCAGCTTCGTCAGCCACTCCGCATTGTCGAGCATGATGGCGTCGCTCTTGCCATCACCGTATTTCAGCACTTTTGCGAACACACCACGGATCGATTCCTTGTTGGCCTCGATCTCGGCTATCGTGCGCATCGCACGCGTCTCATCCTTGCCGGAGGGATCGCCGACCATGGTGGTGCCGCCGCCCATCAGCGTGATCGGCTTGTTGCCGGACTGCTGCAGCCAGTGCAGCATCATCATGGTCAGGTAGTTGCCGATATGCAGCGAGCGGGCGGTGCAGTCGTAGCCGACATAGGCGATCGCCTCGCCCTTGGCGGCAAGGGCGTCGAGCCCCTCGAAATCGGAGCATTGGTGGATGAATCCACGCTCCTGCAGGGTGTTGAGGAAGTCCGATTTGAATGCAGTCATTTGTCGGCGAGCCTGACAATTCTTGGTTTACCGTTTTGGGGGCAATTTAACGGTGTTCGCCTGGAACTCGAATTGCCGCCACCACTTTGGCCTGTGGCATTATAAGATGTGTCCCTCTGGCACAAGATCGGCATGGCAGGGTGGGTCTCGAGGACGCTGATCCCATGATGTTGACGGCACTCGGTTTGATGAGCGGCACCTCACTGGACGGGGTCGACGTCGCGCTGATCGAAACCGATGGAAAGCAGGTACGGGCGTGCGGACCGTCAGGCTACCGGCCCTATAGCCCGGCCGAGCGCAATCTGCTGCGTCAGGCGCTCACCGAGGCCGCGAGTCTTTCGCAACGCGATGCCCGGCCGGGGATCCTGGCCGAGGCGGAGCGGGCGGTGACGCAGGCTCATGCGGAGGCGGTCGCCGCGTTCGTCGCCCAGAACCGGATGAAGCCGGAGGAGATCGACATCGTCGGTTTCCACGGTCAGACCGTCCTGCACCGGCCCGAGCGGAGGCTGACGGTCCAGATCGGCGATGCGCCGGCGCTGGCCAGGGCGATCCATATCCCCGTCATGCACGACTTCCGCGCCGCCGATGTCGAGGCCGGCGGGCAGGGCGCGCCGTTGGTGCCGGTCTATCACCGGGCGCTCGCCAATTCGCTGGAGCGCGAAGGGCCGATCGTCGTGGTCAATATCGGCGGCGTCTCCAACATCACCTATATCGACGGCAACGATACGCTGATCGCGTGCGACACCGGGCCCGGCAATGCGCTGCTCGACGATTTCATGTACCGCACCATGAACAAGGCGTTCGACGCCGAAGGCAAGTTCGCAGCACTCGGCAAGGCCGACCAGGCCTGGATCGCGCGGGCGCTGGAGTTGCCGTTCTTCGCGCTTCCCCCGCCGAAATCGCTCGATCGCAACGACTTTGCTGCATTGAAGCTCGGCGATATCGCGCCGGCCGACGGGGCGGCGACGCTCACCGCCTTCACGGCGGCCGCGATCGCCCGCATCATTCCCTTGTTGCCGCGGCGGCCGCGCAGCTGGATCGTTTGTGGCGGCGGCGCGCGCAACCTCACCATGCTGCGGATGCTGCGGGAGCAGGTCGGAACGGCCACCGTCGAGGCCGCAGAGACGCTCGGTTGGGCCTCCGATGCCATCGAGGCGCAAGCCTTCGGCTTCCTCGCCGCGCGCGGCCTCAAGGGCTTGCCGCTGTCCTATCCTGCCACCACGGGCGTGCCGATGCCGATGACGGGCGGGGTGATCGCGCGGCCTTGAGCACGGCGCGTTTGATGCAGATGCATTGATCTTGACGGGTATATGCAAATGCATCTATGTTGGATGCAGTTGCATTGAACCGCCGGGATCATCGCCATGACTTCTTCGCCTGAAACGCCCGCTCGACTGAAACTGATCAGCCACAAGCTTTGCCCTTACGTGCAGCGCGCGGTGATCGCGCTGACGGAGAAGGGCGTACCGTTCGAGCGCGTCGATATCGATCTCGCCAACAAGCCGGACTGGTTCCTGAAGATATCGCCGCTCGGCAAGGTGCCGGTCCTGGTGGTGACGACGGAGAAGGGCGAGGTCGCGTTGTTCGAGAGCAACGTGATCTGCGAGTACATCGAGGAGACGCAAGGCGGTGCGAAGCTGCACCCGGCCGACGCGTTGAAGCGGGCTGAGCACCGCGCCTGGATGGAGTTCGGCTCGGCCATCCTCGGCGATCTCTGGGGCCTTGAGACCACGACGGATCCGGGGACATTCGAAAGCAAGCGCCAGGCGCTCGCAGTGAAATTTGCGCGTGTCGAAGCCGCGCTTAGGGCAGGTCCGTTCTTCGCCGGCGAGGCATTTAGCCTTGTTGATGCCGTGTTCGCGCCCGTCTTCCGCTATTTCGATCTGTTCGACGAATTGACCGATCACGGCATCTTGCGCGATGTCGCGAAGGTGCGCGCCTGGCGTGCTGAGCTGGCGAAACGTCCCAGCGTGCGTACGGCGGTCGGCGCGGACTATCCAGAATTGCTGCGCGCATTCCTCGTGCGCCACGATGCGCATCTGCTCAAGCTCGCGGCCTGAGCGATGTCGGAATCCATGGCCTGGCTGATCCTGGTGATCGCCGGGGCGCTCGATGTCGGCTGGGCGATCTCGATGAAGTATGCGGAAGGTTACACGCGCGTCGGCTGGAGCATCGCCTCGTTCGTGCTGCTGGCCACCTTCGTCTTCCTGCTCGGACGTGCCTTGAAGGTGCTCGAGGTCGGCGTCGCCTATTCGGTGTGGACCGGCATCGGTGCGGCCGGCACCTTCGTCATCGGCGTCGTGCGGCGAGGCCTTGAGCGCGATGAAGCTTGCGGGCATCGCGTTGGTGTTGATGGGCATCGTCGCGCTGAAGCTGGCCTAGAGCTCTGCAGCCATCTTCACCAGTGTCGCGATGGTGTTCATGTTGCGCGCGGTGCCGGTCTTGGCGGAGGGGATCGCGAGTTTTGACGTTCCCATGCCGTCGCCATAATGCACGTAGATCTCGCGGCGGCCGAGTTTGACCTCTTCGTTCTTCTGGCCGCGAATTCCGGCGAGCGCGTCCGCGGGCGGTGCCTTGTCCAGGAAGATCGCAACGGTCCGATTGGGTGGCGCTTTCGGAAACGGATTGGCGGCCAGAACCTCTGCCATCTCGGCAGCGCTGCGCACGAGCACGCCCACCTGCGCGCCGGCGTAGGCGTGCAGGCGCTTTTCCAGCGCGGCCTTGATCGCGGATTCTGATTTGCGGCTGGTGAAGACCACATTGCCGCTGGCGATGTAGGTGCGCACGGCACCAAAACCGAGCTCCTCGCACATCGCCTTGAGCTCAGTCATCGGCAGCTTGCCGGTACCTCCGACATTGACCGCGCGCAGCAGGGCCACGAACGCGGTCATCAGAGCATGATCCGGAAAGGTGTGAAGCAGTTTTCCGAATAGATCATGCTCAAACGAGAGTCTTACCGCACGTTGGCGAGGCGCATGTCGAGATACGCGGTGATGGTTTCCATCAGCGGTTCGAGCTTGGCGTCGAAGAAGTGATTGGCGCCGGGGATGACCTGCTGGTCGATCACGATGCCTTTCTGCGTCTTCAGCTTCTCGACAAGCGTGTTGACGTCCTTCGGCGGCACCACCGCGTCCTTCTCCCCGTGCACGATGAGCCCTGACGACGGGCAGGGCGCAAGGAACGAGAAGTCATAGAGGTTGGCCGGCGGCGCGATGGAGATGAAGCCTTCGACCTCGGGGCGGCGCATCAAAAGCTGCATGCCGATCCAGGCGCCGAAGGAGAACCCGGCGACCCAGCAGGCACGGGCCTCGGGGTTGATGGTCTGCGCCCAGTCGAGGGCTGCCGCCGCATCCGACAATTCGCCGGTGCCGTGATCGAACGAGCCCTGGCTGCGGCCGACGCCGCGGAAGTTGAAGCGCAGCACCGAGAAGCCGCGATGCGCGAAAGCGTAGTAGCACTGATACACGATCTGATGGTTCATCGTGCCGTGAAACTGCGGATGCGGATGCAGGATCATTGCAATCGGCGCGTTCTTCTGCTTGGCCGGGTGATAGCGGCCTTCGAGGCGGCCGGCGGGGCCGGTGAAAATAACTTCAGGCATCGATGATCTCTGGATTGATTTGCTGGAGAGCTGGCCTCGGCAATCAACCGATTGTGGCCCTCATCGACAGCGATGCCGACGAAAGCGCGAATGGAAGATGAGAAGGCGTGCGCCTCGCGGTGATGCGCTGACGGCGCACGGTGACTTGACGGTGCGCGTTCTAACATAGGCTGCGGGGCAAAAAGCAAGCATCTTCGACATCTGCCAATGTGCTCAAGAGCTTAGCCGCGGATCGAGGAGCCTCGGCTGTACCGATGGGGGTCGATCGACGGGATCGCCGGCCTCGTCTGTGCGAATTTAAGTCATTGAAAGAACTAATTTTTATCGTCTTCCCTCCGGGGGCGCGAGCGATTCACGCAGGCGCGGTGCGGCCTCCGAGCGAGGCGACCGCAGACCGGTAGCGGCGGCTGCCGCCCAGCGTCCTGCCGTTGTCGAAGGTGAGCTCGAAATCCCCTGACGACTTGAACTCGATGCCGCTGACCCGGTCGAGATTGGCAAGCCGGGTCCGGTGCACGCGCACGATGGCGAAGCGGGCGAGCTCGCCTTCGGTCGCGGCAAGCGTGCCCCGGATCAGGTGCTGGGTGCCGTTCGCAAGGCAATATTCGATGTAGTTGCCGGCGGAGGCGACCCACAGGATGTCGCGCGGCCTGACGCGAATGCGGCTCGTGCCGTCGCGGAGCCAGATCAGATCGGGAGAAGACGGTTGCTCCTGCGGGATGGCAGGAGTGGACAGGGCTTCTTGTGCGGCCTTGCGCAGTTCGCGGCGGCTTTCGAGCAGCCAGAGCGTTGCCCCAATCAGCAATGCAGTCACCCCATCCTTGCGGGACTCGTAGAGAACGGACGTCAGCGAGAAATGGAAGTCGTAGCTGCTGCCCGCGAGCCAGAGCAGGAATTTCCGCAGGCCCACCATGCCGGCGATGTGGAGGGCCGAGAAGCCGAGCAGGGCGGCCGCAGCGATTCCGATCCGCCTCGCCAGCCCCTTCGTTCCGCGCATATACCGGACCGACAGCATCAGGATCGGCACCAGCACCAGAATGACGACGATGCTCGTCATCTCCCAGAACAGGCGCTGGCCGATATTGGCGGTGTCGCCGCGCCAGGCGGCGTCCTGTGCGCCGGAGAGCGCATTGACGATGCCGATGGTGAGCGCGATGGCGGCGATCGCCGCGAACATCATCCAGTCGCTGCCGATCAAGCGCGACCAAGCGCTCGTCCCTGCCAACGATGCCTCGTCCCCGCGGGTCCGGTTCCGATCCCAAACCGTCTCGGCGGGCTCTGTTTCCGGCGCATTTTGGCCGTCAGCCATGGCCGCAAAACCGCTGATGTCCAGACGTCCAGGAGAAGAAACTCATATTTGCACCACGACAAGCATCGAATCCGGAACGACGCATCGATCTGGACTGCGTGCGGATTTTAGCCTTCGCCCTGCCGATCTTCTACCAGGCCGGCGTGTTCTACGCCTGCTCGCGCTGTCGTCGGTGCGCGCCGAGGCGCGCGCAGCAACTGCCGGCCTGATCTGCGGCGGGGCTCGATTGGCACGATGCCAAAAGGTGCTAAGAGGGCGCCATGCCAAGCCGCGTCTATCTCGACTGGAATGCGACCACACCGCTGCGCGCCGAGGCGCGCGCAGCGATGCTGGCCGCTGGCGAGCTGATCGGCAATCCGTCCTCGGTCCATGCCGAGGGGCGGGAGGCGCGGCGGCTGGTCGAGGAGGCGCGGGCCATGCTGGCGGCGGCCGTGGGCGCGCTGCCGCGGAACGTCGTCTTCACCTCCGCCGGGACCGAGGCCAATGCGCTGGCGCTCTCACCGGGCCTGCGCGGCCGTTCGGGCGGTCCGGTGCAGCGGCTCCTGGTCTCCGCGGTCGAGCACGCCTCGGTGCTGGCCGGCGGCCGGTTTCCGGCAGAGAGCGTCAGCCAGGTCAGGGTCACCCGTTCCGGCATCGTCGATCTCGACCACCTCCGGGAGCTGCTTGCCGATGGCCCGCCGGCGCTGGTCTCGATCATGGCGGCCAACAATGAGACCGGTGCGCTCCAGCCCGTCACGGAGGCGGCTGGCATCGTCCATGAGGCCGATGGCCTCCTGCACGTCGACGCGATCCAGGCGCTGGGCAAGATTGCGTTCAGTATTAATGAGGTCGGCGCGGACCTTGCGACTTTTTCCGCGCACAAGATCGGGGGACCCAAGGGCGTCGGCGCGCTGGTCGTGGCCGAGGGGCTCGGCGGACTGGAGCCGCTGGTGCGGGGCGGTGGACAGGAGCTCGGCCGGCGGGCGGGAACCGAGAATGTTGCCGGGATAGCGGGCTTCGGCGCCGCGGTGAAAGCCGCCCTTCAGGCTCTGCATGATGATGCGGAACGCATGGCAAGCCTAAGAGATCGCTTGGGAAATGGTATTCGGGCGGTCGCGGGGGGAACGCTCTTCGCTGAAGACGTGAAGAGGTTGCCTAACACCGTCTTGTTCACCGCGCCAGGGCTCAAGGCCGAGACTGCGGTGATCGGCTTCGACCTCGAGGGGATCGCGGTATCCTCGGGCTCGGCCTGCTCCTCGGGGAAGGTCCAGCCCTCTCACGTGCTTTCCGCGATGGGATTCGATCCCGCGGTGGCCCAGGGAGCAGTGCGCCTCAGTCTGGGCTGGTCCACGGAACCCGAGGAAATCAATCGAGCCTTGGAGGCTTGGCGAAAGCTCGGTAATACCCTACTTAAGGGCTAAGCGACGAAACACGGCTTGAACGGTTCTAAGCCCGTGCTTTCCGCCAATAAACATCGTAATACTCGTCCGAGTTTGATCCACCGCGGTCCTTGAAACCGCGAGCGGAGGATAGAATGCCAGCCGTGCAAGAGACGGTCGAGCGCGTGAAGCGCATCGACGTCGATCAGTACCGTTATGGGTTTGAGACCCTGATCGAGTCCGACAAGGCCCCCAAGGGGCTGTCGGAAGAGACCGTCAAATTCATCTCCCAGAAGAAGAATGAGCCCGCCTGGATGCTCCAGTGGCGGCTCGAGGCCTATCGGCGCTGGCTGACCATGCAGGAGCCGACCTGGGCGCGCGTCGACTATCCCAGGATCGACTTCCAGGACCTCTATTATTACGCGGCGCCGAAGCCGAAGAAGACGGTCACCTCGCTCGACGAGATCGACCCCGAAATCCTGAAGACCTACGAGAAGCTCGGCATTCCCTTGCGGGAAGTTGCCATGCTCGAAGGCGTCGAGCCGAAGGTGGGCGAGGAAGATCCCGCCCGCCGCAAGATCGCGGTGGACGCGGTCTTCGATTCGGTCTCGGTTGCGACCACGTTCAAGGCGGAGCTGAAGAAGGCCGGCGTGATCTTTATGCCGATCTCGGAGGCAATCCGCGAGCACCCTGAGCTGGTGCAGAAGTACCTGGGCTCGGTGGTTCCAACCTCGGACAATTTCTACGCGACGCTCAATTCGGCGGTGTTCTCCGACGGCTCGTTCGTCTACGTGCCGCCGGGCGTGCGCTGCCCGATGGAGCTGTCGACCTATTTCCGCATCAACGAGCGCAACACCGGCCAGTTCGAGCGCACCCTGATCATCGCCGACAAGGGCGCTTACGTCTCCTATCTCGAGGGCTGCACCGCGCCGCAGCGCGACGAGAATCAGTTGCACGCCGCCGTGGTCGAGCTCGTCGCCCATGACGACGCCGAGATCAAGTATTCGACGGTACAGAACTGGTATCCGGGCAATTCCGAAGGCAAGGGCGGCATCTACAATTTCGTCACCAAGCGTGGCGACTGCCGCGGCAACAATTCCAAGATCTCCTGGACCCAGGTCGAGACAGGTTCGGCGATCACCTGGAAATATCCGAGCTGCATCCTGCGCGGCGACAACTCCCGCGGCGAGTTCTACTCGATCGCGATCTCGAACGGCTTCCAGCAGGTCGACTCGGGCACCAAGATGATCCATCTCGGCAAGAACACGTCGAGCCGCATCATCTCCAAGGGCATCGCCGCCGGCCAGTCGCAGAACACCTATCGCGGCCTCGTCACCGCGCATCGCAAGGCGACCGGCGCGCGTAACTTCACGGCCTGCGATTCCCTGCTGATCGGCGACAAATGCGGCGCGCACACCGTGCCGTATATCGAGGCCAAGAACTCCTCGGCGACGTTCGAGCACGAGGCGACGACCTCGAAGATCTCCGAGGACGTGCTGTTCTATTGCATCCAGCGCGGGCTTAGCCAGGAAGAGGCGGTCGGCCTCGTCGTCAATGGCTTCGTCAAGGACGTGCTGCAGCAACTGCCGATGGAGTTCGCGGTGGAAGCGCAGAAGCTGATCTCGATCTCGCTCGAAGGATCGGTCGGCTGATTGCCGACCCCGGCGGTGCGCTGAGGCGCTCCAACATCATCTGAATGAACTGGATACCAAGATGGCTTTGCTTGAAGTGAAAGACCTGAAGGTTCGTGTCGAGGAGCGTGAGATCCTCCACGGGCTGACGCTGACCGTGAACGAGGGCGAGGTGCACGCGATCATGGGGCCGAACGGCTCCGGCAAGTCGACGCTCTCGCACGTCATCGCCGGCAAGCCCGGCTACGAGGTCACCGATGGCCAGATCCTGTTCAAGGGCGAGGACCTGCTGGAGATGGCCCCCGAGGAGCGCGCCGCCAAGGGCGTGTTCCTGGCGTTCCAGTATCCGGTCGAGATTCCCGGCGTCGCCACCATGACCTTCCTGCGCACCGCGCTGAACGCGCAGCGCAAGGCCCGCGGCGAGAGCGAATATTCGACGCCGGACTTTCTGAAGAAGGTCCGCGAAGTCGCGAAGTCGCTGAATATCCCGCAGGACATGCTCAAGCGCGGCGTCAACGTCGGTTTTTCCGGCGGCGAGAAGAAGCGCAACGAGGTGCTGCAGATGGCGCTGTTCGAGCCGAGCCTGTGCATCCTCGACGAGATGGATTCCGGCCTCGACATTGACGCGCTGCGCATCGCCGCCGACGGCGTCAACGCGCTGCATTCGCCGAAGCGCGCGATGGTCGTCATCACCCACTATCAGCGGCTCCTGAACTACATCGTGCCCGACATCGTGCACGTGATGTCGAAGGGCCGTGTCGTGAAAAGCGGCGGCAAGGAACTGGCGCTGGAGCTGGAAGCGTCCGGCTACACCCAGTTCGAGGATGCCGCGTAAGGAATTTTGCGATGAACGTTGCTGTGGCAAAGACCGGAAGCGGCCGCGCGGTGAGCGATCTGTTCGCCAGCGCCGGAGGCCGCCTGCCGGGTTCGCCCGATGTGGCAGCAGTGCGCCGCGAGGCGTTCGAGAGATACGAGCGTCTCGGCCTCCCGCACCGCCGTATCGAGGAATGGAAGTACACCGATCTCCGTGCCCTGGTCGGCGAGGTGCTGCCGCTCGCGGCCAGCCCCGATGCCGCTGCATTGAAGCGCGCTGCGGAGGCGGTGAGGGCGAATGCGATCGCGGGCGCCCGCAAGCTGGTGCTGGTCGACGGCGTGTTCGTACCCGACCTTTCCGATGTCGCGGTGCTTGCCTCCGAGATGAGCGTCAAGACTCTGCGTGAGGTGCTGGAGAACGAGGCCAATCCTGCCGCGGGCGATCTGCTCCAGACCACATCGAGCGATGCCGTGATCTCGCTGAATGCGGCGATGGCGACCGATGGCGTCGTTGTGTCGATCTTAGATGGCGCGCAGTCGTCCGCGCCGATCCAGATCATTCACGTCGCAACGGCAGCGTCCGCATCCGCGTTCACCCGCTCGCACCTGCGCATCGGCAAGGGCGTTCGTGCCACCATCATCGAAAGCTTCGTCGCGGCTGGGAAGGCGATCGCCTACCAGGTCAGTGACGCTGTCATCCTCTGGATCGGCGACGACGCCGACGTCGCGCATATCCGCCTGATGGACGATGCGCCTGACGCGGTGAACGTCTCGTCCCACTTCGTCACCGTCGGCGCCAATGTGAAGCTGAATTTCTTCAACATGACCACAGGCGCGGCGGTCAGCCGCTTGCAGGGTTTCGTCACTCTGGCAGGCGAGGGCAGCGAGCTCTCCGCCAACGGCGTCAACCTGTTGCAGAAGACCGAGCATGGCGACACCACGCTGGTGGTCGACCATGCGGTGCCGAATTGCGTCAGCCGCGAAGTGTTCCGTGCCGTGATCGACGACCGCGCCCATTCGGTGTTCCAGGGCCGCATCATCGTTCGCCCCGACGCGCAGAAGACCGACGGCAAGATGATGACGCGGGCGCTGCTGCTCTCGGACGAAGCCGAGGCCGACAACAAGCCGGAGCTCGAGATCTTCGCCGACGACGTCTCCTGCGGTCACGGCGCCACCGCCGGCGCGCTCGACGACAGCCTGCTGTTCTATCTCAAGGCCAGAGGCCTGCCCGAGAAGCAAGCCCAGGCGCTGCTGATTCAGGCGTTTGTCGGCGAAGCGATCGAGCAGATCGCCGACGACGGACTGCGCGAGCATGTGATCGGCATTGCCGAGCGCTGGCTGGAGCGGCGGTCATGAGCACGCATCCCGCAGTCAAGAACGGCGCCTACGACGTCGGGCGCGTGCGCCGGGACTTTCCGGCGCTTAGCCTGCAGGTCTACGGCAAGAATCTGGTCTATCTCGACAACGCGGCTTCGGCGCAGAAGCCGAGCGCCGTGCTCGAGCGCATGACGCAGGCCTACACTAGCGAATACGCCAACGTGCATCGTGGCCTGCATTATCTCGCGAACGCTGCGACCGAGGCCTATGAGGGCGGCCGCACCAAGGCGGCGCAGTTCATCAATGCGCCCCGACCTGAGGAAGTGATCTTCACCCGCAACGCGACGGAAGCGATCAATCTGGTTGCCTCCTCATGGGGCGGCCCGAACATCAAGGAGGGCGACGAGATCGTCCTCTCGATCATGGAGCACCACTCCAACATCGTTCCCTGGCATTTTCTTCGGGAGCGGCAGGGTGCCGTGATCAAATGGGCGCCTGTTGACGACGAGGGCAATTTCCTCATCGACGAGTTCGAGAAGCTGCTGACATCGAAGACCAAGCTGGTCGCGATCACGCAGATGTCGAATGCGCTCGGCACCATCGTTCCGGTCAAGGACGTCGTGAAGATCGCACACGCCCGCGGCATCCCCGTGCTGGTCGACGGCAGCCAGGGCGCCGTGCATCTGCCTGTCGACGTCCAGGACATCGGCTGCGACTTCTACGTCTTCACCGGCCACAAGGTCTACGGTCCGACCGGCATCGGCGTGCTCTGGGCCAAGTACGATCACCTCGTGGCGATGCGCCCCTTCAACGGCGGCGGCGAGATGATTCGCGAGGTCTCGCGCGAGATCGTCACCTATGGCGATCCCCCGCACAAGTTCGAGGCCGGCACGCCCGCGATCGTCGAGGCCGTGGGCCTCGGGGCTGCCATCGACTACGTCAATTCGATCGGCAAGGAGCGCATCGCTGCGCACGAGGCCGATCTCACCGCCTACGCCCAGGAGCGCTTGCGCGAGATCAACTCGCTGCGGCTGATCGGCACGGCCCGGGGCAAGGGCCCGGTGATCTCCTTCGAGCTGAAGGGCGCGCATGCTCACGACGTCGCTACCGTGATCGACCGCCAGGGCATCGCCGTGCGCGCCGGCACCCATTGCGTGATGCCGCTTTTAGAGCGGTTCAACGTGACGGCCACCTGCCGGGCCTCGTTCGGCATGTACAATACGCGGGAAGAAGTCGATCATCTGGCACAGGCGCTGCTCAAGGCGCGGGATTTGTTCGCATGAGTGACACGGCCGAAATCAAAGCCAATCCGATGGAGACCCATTCGGCGCTGCCGCCGGACGAGACCGAACGGCTGACGCGCGAGATCATCGCCGGCCTCAAGACCGTGTTCGATCCGGAAATCCCGGCCGACATCTACGAGCTCGGTCTGATCTACAAGGTCGAGATCAAGGATGACCGTTCCGTGGACGTCCAGATGACGCTGACGACGCCGAATTGTCCGGCCGCCGGCGAGCTGCCGACCATGGTCGAGAACGCCGTCGCCAGCGTCCCCGGCGTCGGCGTGGTCGACGTCAAGGTGGTCTGGGAGCCGGCCTGGACACCGGAACGCATGAGCGACGAGGCGCGCCTCGTCCTCAACATGTGGTGACGCGTAAACTCGATATTGAATTCGTTCCGCAACGGACCACATCACTGACATGACACAGATATCGTCCGGCTCGACACCAGCATCCACTCCGAAGCCGCGGCGTCCGCGCCCGCAGGTGATGCGATTGACGGATGCCGCAGCGCAACGCATCAGCGAGCTGACCCAGCGCGCCGATTCCGAGATCGTCGGCCTGCGCGTCGGCGTGAAGAACGGCGGCTGCGCCGGCCAGTCCTACACGGTCGAATACGCCCACGAAATCCGTCCGACCGACGAGGTGGTCGAAGACAAGGGCGTCAAGATCCTGGTCGACCCCAAGGCCGTGCTGTTCCTGCTCGGCACCGAGATGGACTACAAGGCCGACAAGATGCAGGCCCAGTTCGTCTTCAACAATCCCAACCAGGTCTCCGCCTGCGGCTGCGGCGAGTCGGTCGAGCTGCGCCCGGCCAAGATCGACGGGTAAGCCCGGCTTTCACGAAGCCCACGCTGTCGTCCTGGCGAACGCCAGGACCCATTCCGCGTGATCTCTCGGTGATGGGCGGTGCCAGTACCAACAGTCTTCGCTAAACTCCTCCCTGTGGTAACGGGTCCTGGCGTTCGCCAGGACGACGCTGGGAGCGAGTTCGGCCATGGACCGCGAATTCCTGATCGACCTGTTTGCCGATTTCGGCCCGGTCGCCATCCGAAAGATGTTCTCCGGCTACGGCATTTCGGCCGATGGCATCAACTTTGCGCTCGCCTTGCGCGCCGGCCTGTTCTTCCGCGCCGACGAAACGACCATTCCGGACTTTGAAGCTGAAGGCTCTCAGCCGTTCCAATATTCGACCCGCGCCAAAACCGTGCTGGTGAATTCCTACTGGGAGCTGCCGGCGCGGCTGTTCGACGATTCCGAGGAACTGGCGCGATGGGCGAGGGCGGCACTGGCGGCAGCGCAGCGCGCCAAGGTGAAGAAGCGGCCGAAGGCGAAGCAAGCAGCGAAGAAGGCCGTGAGCAAGCCGGCGAAGAAAGTCACCAAGCCCGCGAAAGCGCCGGACATGGCGACCAGAAGGGCTCCGGCGCGAAAGGGCGCCAAGCGCAAGGCTTGAGGATCACTCCATGGCCTTGGTCAGGCCAACCCGCATGTCCTTGGCCACGAAGACGCAGGTGCCGTCGGCAAGGACACGCCCGTCGGCAATTCCGAGCACGAGCTTGCCGCGGCGGACCAATCGCATCGCGACCTCGTAGCGCACGGACCGGGTCTGTGGTGTGATGGCGCCTGTGACCTCGACCTCACCGACGCCGATGGCGCGGCCTTTGCCTGGTGAGCCGGACCAGCCGAGCCAGTATCCGACCATCTGCCACATCGCATCCAGGCCCAGACTTCCCGGCATCATTGCATCACCGCGATAGTGGCAATCGAAGAACCAGTGGTCCGGCACAATGTCGAGCTCGCCCGCGATATGGCCCTTGCCGTATTCGCCGCCATCCAGGCTGATCTCGGTAATGCGGTCCATCATCAGCATCGGCGGTGCCGGCAATTGCGCATTGCCCGGGCCGAAATAACCGCCTTCGCTCGATCTCAGCAGCTCGTCCTTGGTGTAGGACGGTTGTGGCGCGTGAAAATCATGCGGATTGGGCACGACGAGAAATCCTCATGCGATCTGGCGAGGAAGATGTCGTTCGTCAGGTTGGAATGTCAAGCGGCGCCGGATTTCGCGGCCTGTGTCACGCCACCCGGTTGTGCGTCTCGATCGCGTATTCCGGGTCGACTTCGCAGATCACACGGTTACGGCCGTTGCGCTTGGCCGCGTAAAGACAGGAGTCCGCACGATCGATCAACGTTTCGGTGTCGTCACCCTGCTTAAGCATGGAGACGCCGACGGAGATGGTGACGCGGCCGAGGATCTCGCCGGTCGATTTCTTCTTCAATTCCTTCGCCATCACGGCGCGGCGGATATGGTCGGCGACGGTGAGGGCCTGGCGCAGCGCGGTGTTGGGCAGCACGACCGCGAATTCCTCGCCGCCATAGCGCGCGGTGATGTCCTGGCCCTTGATTGTCTGCTTCAGCGACAGGCCGACGAGCCGGAGCACCTGGTCGCCCGTGAGATGACCGTAGGAATCGTTGAACGACTTGAAATGGTCGATGTCGAACAGCAGCAGCGACAGCGGCTCGCCGCTCGCAAGCGCGCTCTGCACCGCCATGCCGATCATGCGGTCGAAATATTTGCGGTTGCCGAGCCCGGTCAGCGGGTCGGTCAGGCTCTCGGCGCGGATCGCTTCCAAGCTCTGCTGGAGATTGCTGATCTCGCTCTTCGACAGCGTCAGCCGGTCTTCCAGCGCCTTGTTGGTCTCGCGCATCTCGCTGGTCGAGCGCAGCAGCGCTTCGACGATCATCTTGATCTGCTCGGGCTTGCTGGACGAGGACAGTTTTTTCGTCGCGTCCGAGAGGCTGGCGTCGTAGGCGGCGGCCATGCCGAGCGCCTCGCTCAGCCCCCTCGTCACATCGTCGATCTCGGCGATGACGCGCGCACCGACCTTGTCGATACGGTCCGTCGTTTTGATGTGGGAGAGATAGGTGTCGTAGATCTGCTCGAGATCGGCTTCGGACAGCTTGCCGTTGCGTGCCAGCGTCTCGTTGATGATCTTGTTGAGCGGTGCGTTGTGGCCGGTCGCGTAGACGTACCAGATCTCGTAATTGCGGGGTATCGCGGTCTGCTTCAGCGAGCGGATCTGACCGAGCGCCACCTCGGCGAACGCCATCGTGCGTTCGTGTTCATCGAGCACCTTGACCACCGAACATACCCCACACAGCGATCCGTGCGCCACCGGCCGCAGCAATGCTTAAATTATGCTCGTAGGTTAGCGGACGATCGTGAATGGTCGGTAAACGACCGAACATTCAACCCAGGCGTGTATCGTGGTTTCAGGCCCCGGCGGGGGAGCGCACCGGTCGAAGCAGAAACGCCGGGAGATGCGAGTGATCGCCGGGCTCGGTGTCGACCTCGCGTTGGCGGCGTGGTTCGGGGCGGCCGATCGACGGCACGTGCGAATTGTTGGCCTGCTGGCGCGATCCTCCGCGCGGCTCGGATGACTGCCTTGCTTCGCGCGGAGGTCTTGCCTCGCGCGCGGGCCGTGCTTCCGCAGAGGACCTTGTTCCTTCCGACGACGGCATTGCCTCCGAGGCGTGTCGCGGCTCGTGGCTGCGTTCACGGTCGCGGCCGCGCTGCGGCTTGCCGCGTCCGCCGCGGGAACGTTCACGATCGCGACTGCGCGCTTCGCGCGGACGGTCGCTCCGCTCCGCCGACTCCGCAGGCACTTCGAAATCGCCCTCGGCGCGGGGAATGCTCTGGCCGATCAGCTTTTCGATCGCGACCATCGACTTCTGGTCGAGCGGCGTGACGATCGAGATCGCGGTGCCGGTGCGGCCTGCGCGGCCGGTGCGGCCAACACGATGGACGTAGTCGTCGGGATGGTGCGGGACGTCGAAATTGAAGACGTGGCTGACCTCGGGAATGTCGAGGCCGCGGGCGGCAACGTCGGAGGCGACCAGCAACGGGAGCTCGCCCTTGCGGAACTGTTCGAGCGCCGCCATGCGGGCCGGCTGGTCCATGTCGCCGTGCAGTGCGCCGACGCTGAAGCCGTGTTTCTGCAGCGATTTGTGAACGATCGCGACTTCGCGCTTGCGATTGCAGAAGATAATCGCGTTCTTGAGATCCTTGGCCTCGCGCAGCAACCTGCGGAGAAGCTCGCGCTTCTCGTGGGCCTCGCGCCCGGCGGGAACCTGGGACTGCGTGACGGTGACGGCGGTGGTGGCGGGCTTGGAGACCTCGACCTTCTGCGGATTGTGCAGGAAGGCCTCCGTGATGCGCCGGATTTCCGGCGGCATCGTCGCGGTGAAGAAAAGGGTCTGCCGCGTGAAGGGAACGAGCTTGCAGATGCGCTCGATGTCGGGAATGAAGCCCATGTCGAGCATGCGGTCGGCTTCGTCGATCACGAGCAGCTCGACGCCCGTGAGCAGCAGGCCGCCGCGCTCGGTATGGTCGAGCAGGCGGCCGGGGGTGGCGATCAGCACGTCGACACCGCGGGTCAGCTTGGCATCCTGGTCACCGAAGGAGACGCCGCCGATCAGCAGCGCGACGTTGAGTTTCTGGCCGGCCCCGTAACGGTCGAAGTTTTCCTTCACCTGAGCCGCGAGCTCGCGGGTCGGCTCGAGGATCAGCGTGCGCGGCATGCGTGCGCGGGCGCGACCCTTTTCGAGAATGGTGAGCATCGGCAGCACGAAGGCCGCGGTCTTGCCGGTGCCGGTCTGGGCGATGCCGAGCACATCCTTGCGTGCAAGGACGTGGGGGATCGCCTGTTCCTGAATGGGAGTGGGGGTGGTGTAACCGGTGGCCGCCACTGCGGCTAGGACTTTTTCGGACAGTCCGAGATTGGAAAAGGACATTGAGCCTCTGGTCGAAACCGCCGTTCGGAATCGAGAGTAAAAAGGCTGTCGCGTTCCACCCCGAAACGGCGCGCTCTCAAAGAAGCTGGGGGTGCTGACTCACGCGAACAAAGCGCCAGGCTCAGGAATCGCTTTTCGATCTGAGCCGCGTCGACCCGGAACATAGGGTGGAATCGGCCAAAGTCAATGGAGCAGGCGCGGGAAGGTCCTTAAAACCTTAAGGTTTTTGGACAAATACCGGCTGAAACTCGGCTTTTCGCCGCGCCGGCCGGCCCGGTGGTTAGCATGACCCTGCAGCCTGGGCCCGGAAATCACCGGGCGCCATGCCGTAGGCGGCATTGAAGACCCGGTAATAGGTCGCCAGGCTCTCAAAACCGCAGGCCTTGGCGATGTCGGCAATCAGCCGCTCCGGCGCTTCGCGCATCAGCCGTCGGCTTTGCTTCAACCGCTCTTCGGTCACGGTCTGGGAGAAGCTGCGCTCCGCGACCTCGAACAGCATGTGCAGGTGCCGGACGGAGACGCCGAGCAGGTCGGCCACCCGGGCCGGCGCCAGATCGGGGTCCTGCAAATTATGCGCGATCAGGCGCCGGGCCAGCGACAGGCGGGCGGTCCGGAGCGCGGCCTGTCCGCGCCGGCTGCCCGGCCTGACGATGCCGCGCTCGATCAGCGCGAGATGTCCCAGCGCCTGTACCAGCGGGATCGCGTCGGACGATCCCTCATTGGCAGCAGCCTCGCGGAGATCGGCAAAGCAGGCATCGAGCAGGGAAGCCAGAGCGGGATCGTTGAACGGTTTCGGCGCAAGCTCGCGCATGCGCTTGTCCTGGGTTGCAAGCCCGCTGACCGGGATCTTCAGGATCCGCAGGTGAAAGCCGGCACGGCCCAGTGGTTTGGTGCGGTAGGTGAGGTCCGTATGGCTGGTGGCGAAACTGCCATTGGCAATGGCGAAATCGCTGGAGCGCATGCCGCCGAACCAGCCACCACCGCCGAGCTGCTGGTAGACGCAGATGCTGTCACCCGGTGCGTGGCCGATGTCGGCCTGGCTCCGTTCGACCGCATAGGCCGAGGCCTTCAGCTCGACCAGGGCGCCATTGCCGACCTGGCCCAGCGAGAATTCACCGTAGAAGTCGCCCCGCCGTTCACGCTCGAGTTCCGCGGTGACGCCGAACAAGCCCTTCGCCCGGACCTCGCGCCAATAGTCGAAACGGTCGTGCGGCTCGACCTCGTCGGTGCACCAGCGATACACGGCAGCCCTCGTCTCGAACGGAATTGCCTCCAAGAAAAAGCAGATTCCGGCGGAATCTGCCATAGGCCAGATGGCGCAGCTGCTGGGATGGGCCGGTTGAACCGCCGTTGTGGCTGAGCCGACTATCACATCGACGGGGGCGGGCTTCCGGATCGCAGCCGATGGGGAGCCGCTCTCAAGGGGGAACATCGAGATGACGCGTCGGGTTTTCAGAATTTTGGCAGCGATTGCCGTTGTGGCGAGCCTCGGCACTTTCGTTGACGCCGCCCACGCCGAAAAGCGCGTCGCGCTCGTCGTCGGCAACAACGACTACAAAAACGTTCCAAAGCTCCAGAAAGCCGTCAACGATGCCCGCACCATGGGCGACACGCTGAAGCAGCTCGGCTTCCAGGTAATGGTCGCCGAGAACCAGAACCGTCAGCAGTTCGCCGAGACGCTGCTGGCGTTCGACCGCGCGATCGAGCCCGGCGACACCGCCTTCTTCTTCTATGCAGGCCACGGATTCGAGATCGCGGGTCAGAATTATCTGCTGCCGACCGATGTCCCGGCGGCAACCGAAGGCCAGGAAGAGCTGGTGCGCGACGCCTCCATTCTCGCCGATCGCGTCGTCGAGCGTCTCCAGAACAAGAAGGCGCGCACCTCGATCCTCGTGTTCGACGCCTGCCGCAACAATCCGTTCGAACGATCAGGCACGCGTGCGGTCGCCGGCGGTGGCGGGCTTGCGCCGATGACACAGCTTCCTGAGGGCGTGTTCTCGGTGTTCTCGGCCGGGCCGCGGCAAACCGCGCTCGATCGTCTCTCCAACGACGATGCCAATCCGAATTCGGTGTTCACCCGCACCTTCGCCAGGGAGCTGCTGCAGCCCGGCGAGAACCTGGTGCAGGTCGCGCAGCATACGCGCCGTCTGGTCAGCGAGATGGCCGACACCGTCAAGCACAAGCAGGTGCCGGTTTATTTCGACCAGATGGTCGACGACGTCTTCCTCAGCGGTGCCGCGAAGGATGCGGCGGCGGGAGCGATACGGCCGGCCGATCCGCCGCCGCAAAAGGTCGCGGCGCTGCCGCCGGTGTCGGCGCCGCGCGTGCCGAAGGAGGAGACCACCAACGCGCCGATCGCGAGCTTCTCGCGCCACAATGGCGGCTGGAGCGTGACGTTCTCGTTTGCCGACCCCACGCTCGGCGTGTCCTGGCGCATGGCCGGCAATGGTGATTTCCGCGAGACCGGCTTCATGGACACGCTCGATCCGCGCACCCGCAAGCGGATGCCAAATCCGTCGATCGAGCTGGCTGCGGATGCGCCGGCCGGCACCATCGAGGTTCGTTACGTCGATGCCTCCGGCGACATGCAGGGTCCGTTCCCGATCAAGTTCGATCCGGAAGCGGCGCTGATCCGCGACCAGCGCAAGATCCTCGACATGACCGCCACCAGTTGGCTGTCATTCCGCCAGTTCAACGGGCTGCTGGTCTACTACTCTCATTTGGTGTCGTACCGCTGTGCAATCCGCGAGGTGCGCATCGGCATCGACACGGCGGTGCCCGACAAGGTGCTGAAGCTGCCGCCCTGCGATCTCCGCGATCCCTCTGCGATCACGGCCGGCATGCTGCTTTATGAGAAGCTGCCGCCGGCGACGCAGTTCATGTCCGTCGAATTGACGTACCGCGACGGCAGCGTCTCGGAGGTCAAGAGCTTCCGGACCGCGAACCGCAGCAACAATTGAGCGGTTTGAACCATGCGCGCTTCTCAGGCGGACATCGTGAGGTATTGCGCGTAGTGTCCGCGCGCCGGTCGGTTGCAAGCCCGACATGGATTCGATAGCGGGCGACGTCATCGATTGAGGTCGGGCTCGAGCACCTTCCCGTCAAACTGGATCAGGCTTACGTTCGCCTTGCCAGTCATCTCTTGGCCGTTCTCCTCGTGCGGGCGCAGCGTCCCGCGCCATCTGTTCGGATGACATCAATGCGCGATTTCCGGAGCAAACGGAAATACGCGGTGCGTATCCAGCCGCTTGTAGGGCAAAAGCCTGAGATCGGCGACTCCATGGTCCGGCGTATCGACGATCAGGATCTCCGCGGCCACTCCCTCGTAGAAGGCCCGGAAATGGGTCTTTGAACGGAGCACGATGATGTCGAAGTCTTCCGGACGAAGTCCGAACACGCCGAAGGCGTCACCATCCACCGCGAATGCAAAGGCGCTGACAACGCTCACCGACAATCCATCGACGTCAAGCAGTGCCGACATGCCCAAGTCGACAGGCATGCCATGCATGTAAGAGCCGGTCACGCGATAGGATTTCGGGCCTGCCCACAGCACGCGTGCGGTGACGTCCAGCGTCGGCCCCGCCTTCTCGGAGCTATGGCCGCCGAGCTTGAGCTTCACCAACGCACCGATCCCTGCTGCGAACGCTTTTTGCGCGGCGGCCGCGTCCCAGAGAAACGGCACCGCGGCCCGTGGGACACGGCGTTTGAGCAGCTCGGCGAGCAGGTAGGTGGAGTCGTTCATGCGGTCAGCGTGCTCGACCAGGACGTAGGGGCGGCCCGTGGTCTCGCGTACCGAGAGGCCTGCGCACGCCCGGGAAACTGCCGCCTCCGCGGTATGGACTTCGAAGGGCCTGTAGAGCGCGTGCCGATGGTTCCAGACCTGCCCTGAGAGATGGTCTGCGATCGTCTGAGCTCCGGCGAGATCGCCATCCGTGACGCACAGCACCGAAAAGCCGGCATTGTGCGCGTCGGCATAGGAAAAGCCGGCCATCAGCGAAATGTCGACATAGCGCTCGCTGTCGCGTTCGATTTTGTGCCCTTCCTCGATGAGATCTGCCAGGGGAAGCAAGGCGGTCGCACTGAAGATCGACGGGACGAGCACGCCTGGCTTGGCGATTGCCCATGCGGGCGAAATCTCGCCACGCAGCGTGCGGAGCATGCAGATGGCGGCGCGCCGTCCGGTATCGCCTGTGTCCGTATGTGGCGACTTTCGATAGGCGAACGCGGCAGTCGCGTTTTGCAGCGTGTCTGCGTCGATGTTGCCGTGATAATCCAAGGCGACGATCAAGGGTTTATCGGGCCCCAGGGCAACACGCACCGTGTCCATGATGAAGCGCTCGGGGTCCGGATAGGACGCCGTCCAGCACGCGCCGTGCAAGAAGAGTAGCACGCCATCCAGATCGGGCAGGGCTCTGACGCCGGAGGCCATCTCGTTCGCATAGCGTCTCAAGGCATCATCCGTGGCGGGCCCCACGGCGCCGAGTGCCGTATGGACGAGCGGAGCCAACTCCACGTCCGCCTGCTCGCAGATTTCGATGAAGCCGCCCATCACGGTATTTGTGCCGCGGAGGTCCTCGACGATACGATCCCCGCGCAGCGCCACCTGCTCGAAATCGTCCCAAGTCGAGACGACAGGAAGGAAGCTCACGCTCTCGATATGGAAGCCGGCGATCGCGACCTGAAACCGCTTGTGCGTACCGTTCCCGCGATCGAGAGGGATTGGAGCCTTGTGGACCATCGTTCCCCCTTAAGCCGACACGACGTGCCGGGCCATCAGGTGCCGCGGAATTAAATGGATCAGACCGGCGGCTGCGAACAGCGCGATCGCCAGCAGCGAAACGCCGGCCATCATGCTGCCCGTCATCTGGCTCAGGACGCCGAGGACTGCCGGGCCGACGAAACCTGCGGTGGCCGCACCAATATTGACCAGTCCGGCCCCGCTGGCCGCTGCCGTTCCCGCCAGCACGCGGGAAGGCAGGCTCCAGAACATGGCCAATGTGCACTGGATGCCGGAGATGCCGACGGTGAGGCACAAGAAGGAGAGCGCCGGCACGTGGCGCGTCGCGACACCCGCCACCAAGGCGGCGCCGCCGACAATCAGGGGAGCTGCAGTATGCCAGAGCCTCTCGCCAGTCTTCACGGAGTGGAACGAATTGAGCTGCATGGCGCAGGCCGCGATCAGGTAAGGCAGTGCGGTCACGATGCCGATCTGGAAGTTCGTCAGCCCGCCGAACGACTTGATCATGCTCGGCATCCAGAACACGAGGCCGTAATTGCCGAGGTTGTAGAGAAACGAGGTTGCGAACAAGATCCATAGCGTCGGCTCTCGCAACGCCGGCCACAGGCTCGTTTGCTTGTCCCTGGACTCCTGGGCGAGTTCGCGCTGCACCAGGGCCTTTTCGTCGGATGTCAGCCATGCAGCATCGTCCGGCCGTTCGACGATCGCCTTGCTCGCGACGACCCCGAGCAGGATCGCGGGGAGGCCTTCGAGCACGAACATCCACTGCCAGCCTCGTAGGCCGTAGCCGCCATGGGTGACGTCCATGATCCAGCCGGACAGCGGACCGCCGAGGATCACGCCGAGGGGCAGGGCGAGGAACAGTAAGGACATCACCTTGCTGAGCCTGAACGAGGGAAACCACAAACTGAAGCAGGCGATCACAGCCGGAAAGAAGGCGGCCTCCGTGATCCCGAGCAGGAAGCGAAAGACGTAGAAGCTGGTCTCGTCGCGGGTCGCCAAAGTTGCCATGGAGACGAGCCCCCATGAGATCATCGACGCCACAATGCACTTTCGCGGGCCGTAGAGCTGAACCAGATAGCCTGCGGGTACCTGGAGCAAGAGATAACCGACAAAGAACAAGCCCGCGCCAAAGCCATAGGCGGCCTCGCTCAGGTGCAAGTCGCTGACCATGCCGAGCTTGGCGAATCCGACGTTCACCCGGTCCAGGTAGCCAAAGAAATAGCAGACGAGGATGAGCGGCATGATGTGCAGCACGATCTTGCGGTAGGTCGCGTCTGCCGCGACCACGTGCGTTGGTGTGGTCATGGCGATCGGCACTGGCGAGGCGAGTTGCTGCTGTACGGACATCGGTGCTACCTGTTCCTTTCGGTCCGGCGATGCGGATCGTAGAAACCGCCGACAACGAGGTCCAATGCGGGTTCGCTTGCGACTGATGAGACTTCCGCATGAAAGTCGAGAACGCTGAACTCGAGGCCTTCGTGATTGCGGCCGAGCTGCTGAATTTCCAGCGCGCAGCCGAAAAGCTTCATTTGACCCAGCCGGGCCTGTCGCGCCGGATCCAGAAGCTGGAGCAAACGCTGGGGGTCGAGCTGTTCAGCCGTACCACCAGGTCGGTGGCCCTCACCGGGGCGGGACGCCACTTCCTCCCGATGGCGCGCCAGCAGATCAACAATCTGAACGGGATGCTCGATTCAATCCGCGAGGTCGCCGAGAGGCGCTTCGGCAAGATTCGGGTAGCCAGCATTCCGACCGTCGTCTGCCAGGCTTTTCCAGCCTTGCTGAGGACGTTCACCGAACGGCATCCCAACGTGGGTGTCCAGGTGTTCGACGGAAACCAGGACCTTGTCGTTCGCCAGGTCCTGTCCGGGTTGGCCGAATTCGGGGTCGGCGTGGACCCCGGGCCCGATCCCGATCTGACTTTCGCACCGTTGCTGGCAGACCGGTTCGTCCTGGCGGTGCACAAGGACGACCGGTTGACCGCGCGCCAATCGGTCACGCTGCAAGAGCTGCAAGCGATGCCGAAGCTGCGGCTCATGATTGGCGGACGCGACAGCGGCAACAGGCTCTTGCTGGAGGTATTGCTCGGGAATGCAGCCCTGAAACTGCGCTGGTTCTACGAAGTCGAGCACGTCTCCTGCATCGTCGAACTCCTGGAAGCTGGCGTCGGCTGCGCCATCCTGCCGGCTATGGCGCTGCCGGCAGATCCCGGCTCCAATATCAGGGCAGTTCCAATCTCGGTCCCGGAAATTACACGGACCGTCGGTGTCATCCGCCATCGGTCCCTGAACATCTCGCCGCTTGCCGGCGAGTTCTTGGATCTTGTGACCAGGCGCCTTGGCACCGAGCCGGCGTCATGATCGTTGTTGTGAACCGAACCACACCGAGGCCATGGTCATGACCGTTGATATGACGCAACAGCCGACCGGATCACGCCCGATGAAAGTCCGCTGCTGCATCGTCGGCGGCGGTCCCGCCGGCATGATGCTCGGCTATCTCCTGGGACGCGGCGGCATCGATGTCGTGGTGTTGGAGAAGCACGCAGATTTTTTCCGCGATTTTCGCGGCGACACCGTGCATCCGTCGACGCTTCAGGTGATGGACGAGCTAGGCCTGATCGACGGATTCCTCAAGCTGCCGCATCAGCGCTTGCAGAAGATGGACGGCCTGTTCGGCGGCACCAAGGTGCGGATCGCCGATCTCAGCCGGCTGAATACGAAGTACCCGTTCATTGCCTTCATGCCGCAATGGGATTTTCTCAATTTCCTGCGCGAGGCGGGCAAGCGCTTCGCCTCGCTGAAGGTTTTGATGAGCACGGAGGCGGTCGACCTGATCCGCCGCGGCGACGCCATTGCCGGCGTGCGCGCCCGGACGCGCGACGGCATCGTCGACATCGAGGCCGATCTCACCGTTGCCTGCGACGGGCGGCATTCGACGGTGCGCGAACGAGCCGGCCTTGCCGTCGAGGAGATCGGCGCGCCGATGGATGTGCTCTGGTTCCGGGCCGGCCGGTCTGGCGACGAGACCGAAAATCTGTTCGCGCGCGTCGAGCCAGGCAAGATGATGGTGACCTTCGATCGGGGCGATTACTGGCAGTGCGCCTATGTCATCGCCAAGGGACAATATGATGCGGTGAGGGCGAGGGGACTACAGGCGCTGCTCGACGACGTCGTGCGCATGGCACCGATCCTCAAGCGCGGGATTGGCGAGGTGAAGAGCTTTGACGACGTCAAGCTTCTCACCGTCGCGATCAATCGCCTGGGCCGCTGGACCAGGCCCGGCTTGCTCTGCATCGGCGACGCCGCGCATGCGATGTCGCCGGTCGGCGGCGTCGGCGTCAATCTTGCCGTGCAGGATGCGGTCGCGACTGCCAACCTGCTCGCGGGCAAGCTGACGCGCGGCTGTCCATCGGACGAAGAGCTCGATGCGATCAGGCGGCGCCGCGAGTTCCCGGTGAAGATGACGCAGGCGATGCAGGTGATCGTGCAGAACAACATCATCAGCGGTGCGCTGAAGGGCGGCGATCAACCGCTCAAGGTGCCGCTTGTCTTGCGCCTCATCAATGCGCTGCCATGGCTTCAGGGTATTCCGGCGCGCTTCATCGCCATCGGCGTGCGGCCGGAGCACGTGCATTCGACAGCCGTGCCGGCACCCTGATGCAGCGGTTTGGTAGGGATAACGCCGCGTTAAATCGCAGCTTCGGCGTGGCGTGTGTGCAACAGCGCATCCGGATTCAGGGGCCGCCAACTGCCAATCCCGTGCCTTAACTGTCTTGATTCAAATTCGAGTAAGAACTGCGTGTGAGCGTGCGCCCATCAAAGGACACGGGGTGTACCATGCGTAACAAGTTGATTGCCGCCTTCGCCTGCACGACCGCTCTGGTTTCGACTGGTGCAGCTTCCGCCGCCGATCTCGCCGCGCGTCCCTACACCAAGGCGCCTGCCTACATCGAGCCGCTGTTCAACTGGACCGGCTTCTACGTTGGTGGTCACATCGGCGGCGCCTGGACCAACGAGCAGTTCATCAACAACGGCGTCGGTGCCCCGTTCGGCGATCTGACGCCGGGGCAGGGTTACCGTCAGCGTAGCGCGGGCATCATGGGCGGCGCCCAGATCGGCTACAACTGGCAGGCCAACAACTACGTGTTCGGCATGGAAGGCACGATCTCCGGCCTCGACAACAGGGGCACCGTCGTGAACACCGCGTTTGGCGCCGGTGACGACGTCTTCACGTGGCGTGCGAATCTGCTCGCCACCGTCGTCGGCCGCGCTGGCTTCGCGGTTCAGAACAACCTGTTCTACTTCAAGGGCGGCTACGCCGGCGTCAACAACCGTCTTAACGTCAGCGACACGGTCGGCCCGGCGACGGGTTCAGGTGGTCAGACCCACTGGGCCAACGGCTGGACGGTGGGCGCCGGTTGGGAATACGGCATCACCCGCAACTGGATCGTCGGCCTCGAGTACAATTACGCGGCCTTCGGCGGCCAGACCTATCAACTCGGCGGCACCTCGGGCAACTACACCTTCGATGCCAAACCGCGTGACATCCAGTGGGCCGTCGTCCGCGCCAGCTACAAGTTCGACGCGCCTGCGATCGCGCGGTACTGAGCCACAAACGACCAATCAGCAAAAAAGGTCACTGCCAAGAATTCAAAGCCCCGGCATTGCCGGGGCTTCTTTTTGCATCACAGGCGCCTCATGCCATCACCGAGAATCCGCCATCGACCGGGATTGCGGTGCCCGTGACGAAGTTCGACGCCGCGGAGGCGAGGAAGACCGCTATGCCCGCGAAGTCGTCGATGTCGCCCCAGCGGCCCGCGGGTGTGCGTGCCAGCACGCGCTCGTGCAGGCCCGAGACCTGCTTGCGCGCGCCGCGCGTGAGATCGGTGTCGATCCAGCCCGGCAGGATGGCATTGACCTGGATGTTGTCAGGCGCCCAGGCATTGGCGCAGGCGCGCGTGTACTGCACGATGCCGCCTTTGCTCGCCGCATAGGCGGTCGCGAAGCTCGCGCCGAAGATCGACATCATCGAGCCGATGTTGATGACCTTGCCGTTGCCTGACGCCTTCAGCGCCGGATAGGCCAGCTTCGAGCAGACGAAGGCGCTGGTGAGGTTGGTGTCGATCACCTTGTTCCACTCGTCGAGTTCGAGCTCGTGCGGCGGCTTGCGGATGCTCATGCCGGCGTTGTTGATCAGAATGTCGATACGGCCGAGATCGTTCAAGACGCGGTCGATCATCGCCGCGACCGCCGCCTTATCGGTGACGTCGGTGGTGACTGATACGGCCTTGACGCCGCGACCCCTGAGATCGGCGACCGCTGCGGCCGATTTGGTTTCATTGCGTCCGACCACGGCGATGTCTGCGCCGGCATCAGCGAGCCCGTGCGCGAGACCGAGGCCGATGCCGCCATTGCCGCCTGTGACGATCGCGACCTTGCCGCGGAGATCGAACCGGTTGGATGTCATGCTTTCACGTCCTGGTTTCTTTCATCGGTTGCTTTGCCAGATCAGCACCAGCCCGAAGCCTGCCATGGCAGCGCCATAACCGGCCCATTGCAGCTGGTTGACCATGAAGCTCGATCGCGGCCAGGCGACGGTGCCCGTGCCCTGTCCGATCCAGAGCAGCCCGAGGGCGACGGCAAGCAGGCCTGCGACAAGCAGAAATCTGCGCATGCATTCCTCCATCGGTCTGATTCTGTCGCGACCCATGGCATCAACGATCGCCACGGACCCGCGAAAACGTCCCGCAACACTAGCCGCAGCGTCGGTTCGGATACAATGGTCGCTGACGGCCGGTAAGGCACCGCGCAACGAAAAAACCCCGGACGATGCCGGGGCTTTGACGTCTGAAGGTGAGTTCAGCTCAGTACTTTAAATCTTGCTACTTCAGATCTCAGTACTTGGCGACGACCGGGCCGGTCCAGTTGAAGCGGTAGACCAGCGAGGTGGAGATCGTCTGGTTCCAGTTGTTGGCGCGGATGCTGTTCACGCCGGTCGGCAGGTTGGTGGTGTTGAAGAGCTCGTCCTGAGTCTTCGCATCGTAGAAGGCCGAGCGATACTCAGTCTTCATGAACCAGCCGGGCGAGGAGATGCCGAAGATGTTCAGGCTGTTCTCGACACCGCCACCGACGAACCAGCCGTTGCGGTTGTAGCCGTTGAGGTGCGTGCCGGAGGAAACGCCAGCCAGATTGGTGAAGTTGGTGCTGCCGAAGTGAGCGCCGCTGTAACCGCCGTTGACGTAGGACAGAACGTTCGGAGCGACCAGCCAGCCGAGGCGGACACCCGCGGCCCAGGAGTCTTCCAGCTTCTGGCTACCGGTGATCTGGGCGAGCGGATCCTGCACGGTGGCGCGGATGCTGCCGAACTGACCGTCGGCGAACACGCCGGCGACCCAGGTGCTGTTGAACTGCCAGTCGTAGCCGAGGCCGACGGTGCCGAACCAGCCCGAGCCACCCTGGCGCTGGGTGATGGTCAGGGGCGTGCCCGTGGTGGTCGAGACGACGCTCTGGTCGGAGTTCGAGAGGCCGCCGCCGGCGCCGCCGAAGATGTAGAAGCCGGTCCAGTTCGCGACCGGAGCCGCCATCGGGGCCTTCACGTAGGGACGAGCCGCAAGATCAGCCGCCGACGCCGAACCCGTCATTGCCGCAATCGCGGTCAGTGCGAGAGCAATCTTCTTCATGATAAAATCCCCAACCTTGGTTCGAAGCAGGCGCGAGCGCACTGAAGTCCGTGTGTTCTGATGGCTCGGACTATAGACGGTTCTCGCCGAAATGCTGTTGCAGGCCAGGCACAGTCGCCGGAAAACGCCCGCTCGTCAGGTTCGATGACGCCGTCATCTATATCGACAAAAATCAATCTATTTCAATATGTTAATGGATTGCAGGGGCTGTGGTCCAAGGTGGGTTTCTTCGTTCGGAATGCGCCTTTGCCCGAGCGCGCGGCAATCCTGACGCAGCCCGGGCGTGCGCCCGTCCGCTCTGAGTCGTTGGCCGAGTCGCCCGCCGCCAGAGGAATCGCCGAGGCGGACTGGAAGCGCTGCACGGTTGCCCCAAAATGAAAAAGCCCCGGCGCAAGGCCGGGGCTTTTGGGTGGCCATCGCCGCATCAGACGTCGAGCAGTTCCTCGCTGGCAAATTCCGCCTTGTCCGAGATGAACGCAAAACGCGCCTCGGCCTTGGTGCCCATCAGGCGCTCGACCGAATCCGCCGTGGTGTCGCGATCATCGGGCAGCAGGACCACCTTGAGCAGCGTCCGCTTACTCGGATCCATGGTGGTTTCCTTCAGCTGCGCCGGCATCATCTCGCCGAGGCCTTTGAAGCGGTTCACCTCGACCTTGGCGTTGGCGTTGAAAGCGCTCTTGATCAGCTCGTCCTTGTGCTTGTCATCGCGTGCGTAGACCGATTTCTGCCCGTGGGTCAGCTTGTAGAGCGGCGGCACGGCGAGGAACAGATGTCCCTCGTCGATCAGCTTCGGCATCTGCCGGTAGAAGAAGGTGATCAGGAGCGAAGCGATGTGGGCGCCGTCGACGTCGGCGTCGGTCATGATGATGATGCGCTGATAGCGCAGATCCTCTTCGCGATACTGCAGGAGTTGTCCGCAGCCGATCGCCTGCACGAGATCGGACAGCTGGGCGTTCGCCGTCAGCTTGTCCTTGCCGGCAGAAGCGACGTTGAGGATTTTTCCACGCAACGGCAGCACCGCCTGGGTCTTGCGATCGCGCGCCTGCTTGGCGCTGCCGCCGGCCGAGTCACCCTCGACGATGAAGAGTTCGGAGCCCTCGGTGCCTGCGTCGGTGCAGTCCGCGAGCTTGCCGGGCAGGCGCAGCTTCTTGCCGGCCGTCTTGCGCGCCGTCTCCTTTTCCTGGCGGCGGCGCAGCCGCTCCTCCGCTCGGTCGATCACGAAGTCGAGCAGACGGTTGGCCATGTTCGGATTGCCCGAGAGCCAATGGTCGAACGGATCCTTCATCGCCTGTTCGACGATGCGCTGCGCTTCGGCCGTGGCGAGGCGGTCCTTGGTCTGGCCCTGGAACTCAGGTTCGCGCACGAACACCGAGAGCATCACGGCGGCGCCCACCATCACGTCTTCCGACGTGATGGACGAGGCGCGCTTGCCCTGGCCGACGCGCTCGGCGTGATCCTTCAGGCCGCGCAGCAGCGCGCTGCGCAAGCCCGATTCATGGGTGCCGCCGTCGGGCGTCGGCACGGTGTTGGTGTATGAAGACAGGAAGCCGTCGGCATCCGCGGTCCAGGCCACCGCCCATTCGCAGGCGCCATGCGCGCCGTTGCGCCCCGACTTGCCGGAGAAGATGTCGGGATGCACCAGCGTATCGGCGTGGATCGCCGCCGCCAGATAATCCTTGAGGCCGCCGGGGAAGTGGAAGGTGGCCTCGGCCGGAACGTCCTCGACGCCCTTGAGCAGTTCGGGCGCGCAATTCCAGCGAATCTCGACGCCGCCGAACAGATAGGCCTTCGAGCGCGTCATCTTGAACAGACGTTGCGGCTTGAACGCGGCCTTGGCGCCGAAGATGTCGGTATCGGGCTTGAAGCGCACGCGCGTGCCGCGGCGGTTGCTGATCTTGCCGAGATCCTCGAGCTTGCCCTTGGGATGGCCGCGCTCGAAGCTCATGCGGTAGAGCTTCTGGCTGCGCGCGACCTCGACCTCGAGCCGCGAGGAGAGGGCGTTCACGACGGAGATGCCGACGCCGTGCAGACCGCCCGAGGTCTCGTAGACCTTGCTGTCGAACTTGCCGCCCGAATGCAGCGTGCACATGATGACTTCGAGTGCCGACTTCTTCGGGAACTTCGGGTGCGGATCAACAGGAATGCCGCGGCCGTTGTCGGTGACGGTGAGGAAGCCGTCCGCGGAGAGCTCGACGCCGATGAAGGTCGCGTGTCCCGCGAGCGCCTCGTCCATCGAGTTGTCGATGACTTCGGCGAATAGGTGATGCAGCGCCTTTTCGTCGGTGCCGCCGATATACATGCCGGGCCGGCGCCGCACCGGTTCCAGGCCCTCAAGCACCTCGATGTCGGCTGCCGTGTAATCGGCTTCCCCGCCGCTCGCGCGCGGCGCGGCCTTGGCTGCGGGAGCGCGCCCCTTCGGCTCATTGCCGTCGAACAAATCGTCTTTGCTTTTTGTCTTCAACTGCTTGGACATATATCTTGATGTGCTTTGAGGGCCGCGCAGGCGGCGAATCGGTTGCGGAGACTATGCCACGGCCGGCCTGGAAGGTCAGGCCGCGCCGATCTTGACCGCTTCTTGACTGCTTCTTGGGGTGGTTGCGAGCCAATCCCGGCGATTTTACGCCGCCGGCTCACCAGATCCCGGCAATTTGACGCCGCCGGCCGCCCCGTGCAGAGGTTTGTGACTTGATGTCACACAAGTCCCTGGCTTACCAGTGCTTTTCATGGAACATGACCTCAGGGCGAGGCGGGAAGGCTAATCTGGAATGGAGCAGTTTGCGCACGCACTGGCCGATTTCGTGCGTTTACACCAGGCCTGGGCTGCTCCGATCGTGTTCCTGCTCGCGTTCGGGGAATCGCTCGCCTTCATCTCCCTGCTGATCCCGGCCTGGGGGGCACTGGTCGCCATCGGCGCGCTGATCGGCGCAAGCGGCATCAGCTTTTATCCGGTCTGGATTGCCGGCGCGATCGGCGCCGCGCTCGGCGACTGGGTCTCCTACTGGTTCGGCTATCGCTACAAGGAGCAGGTCGCGCAGATGTGGCCGCTCTCGCGCTATCCGGAAATTCTTCCCAGAGGCGAGGCCTTTGTCCGGAGCTGGGGCGTGCCCAGCATCTTCATCGGTCGCTTCTTCGGTCCCTTACGCGCCTCCGTGCCGCTCGCCGCGGGCATCTTCGAAATGCCGTACTGGAGCTTCCAGGCGGCCAATTTCATCTCGGCGCTGGTGTGGGCAGCGGCACTGCTGCTGTTCGGCGATGTCATCGCCAGGATCATGGAATGGATCTGGCGCCTCATCTGACGCCGTGAACCTTGACGGGAACTGCATCTGGCCTTATAGCCGCGCGCCATGATCAACGCCGCGACCATCCTGTTCGCCCGTCGCCGCCGCCGCAGCTTTGCGGTTTGGGCGGTCGATCGCGTTTGAGATCATCGTCTTTGCCGCTGGATCCGATCCGCGGCATTCTTTCTCCTGTCAGCGCGATCTGATCCAGCGGCCCCCAAGGAGGCCCAGCAGGAGACCACGATGTACACGCCACCCTTTTTCAAGCCGGATCGTGCCGCGAGCCTGAAATTCGCAGGCGAGCGCGGTTTCGGCACGATGTGCGCCTTCGACGGCTGCAAGCCGGTCGCTTCGCCGCTGCCGTTCTATTTGACGTATGCGGCCGACGGCACGCCGCAGGCAGCCTTTCATGTCGCCCGTCACAATCCGCTGGTAAGGCTTGCGGACGGCACGACGCGCTGGCTGCTCGCGATCAACGGCCCCGATGCCTATGTATCGCCCGACTGGTACGTTTCGCCGGATCAAGTGCCGACCTGGCTGTATCAGACGGTGCATCTCACCGGGCCCGTGAAGCTGCTGTCCGACGATGAGCTGGCGGTGCAGATCGACACGCTCAGCGACATCTTCGAGAGCTGGCTGCTGCCGAAGAAGCCGTGGACTTCAGGCAAGATGACGACAGGCCGGCTCGAGGCGCTGAAGAAGGGGATCGTGGGTCTGGTCATGAAGGTCGAAGAGGTCGAAGGCAGCTTCAAGCTGAATCAGCACAAATCGGACGCCGACTACGTCGCGATCGCGAATGCACTCGGCGCACAAGCCGATGCCGACGCCAGGAAGATCGCCCAACTGATGCAGGACGTGAGGCCCGAAGCCTTCGCGGCCGAAACCAACATGCTCGAAAGGAGCGTATCATGAGCCTCACGGAAACCACGAAAGCGCCGTCCACCGGCGCAGCCGAGAAAACCGCCACCGTCTTCGTCGACGGCGGCTCCGGCACCACCGGCCTCGGCATCAACGAGCGGCTGAAGCTCCAGAACGATGTCGTGGTGAAAACCATCGCCGACGACAAGCGCAAGGATCCTGCGGCCAAGAAGGCGCTGATGGAGGAGGTGGATCTCGTCATCCTCTGCCTGCCCGACGATGCCGCCAGGGAGACGGTCGCACTGATTGACAGCATGGGGACTTCGGCGCCGAAGGTGCTGGACGCCTCGACCGCGTATCGGGTCGCACCTGACTGGGCCTACGGCTTTGCGGAGCTGGCGCCCGACCAGGCCGGCAAGATCAAGGCCGCGAAGAAGGTCTCGAATCCGGGTTGCTATCCGACCGGCGGAATCGCGCTGCTGCGGCCGATCGTCGATGCGGGCCTGTTGCCGCCCGACCATCCCATCAGCGTCAACGCGGTGAGCGGCTATTCCGGTGGCGGCAAATCGATGATCGCAAGCTTCGAGGACGGCAGTGCGCCATCCTTCGAGCTCTATGGCCTCGGCTTCGAGCACAAGCATCTGCCGGAGCTGCAGCTCTATTCGAACTTGACGCGGCGCCCGATCTTCATTCCCTCCGTCGGCAACTACCGGCAGGGCATGCTGGTCTCGATCCCGCTCCAGCTCGACACGTTGCCGGGCAAGCCTGATGGTGCCGATCTCCAGGCGGCGCTGGCCAAGCGCTACGCCGGCTCGAAATACGTCAAGGCGATGCCGCTCCAGAACGAAGCGTCCAAGGGCGGCCGCATCGAGCCGGAGGCGCTCAACGAGACCAACATGCTCGAGCTCTACGTCTTCGCCAGCGACAAGTACCACCAGGCGGTGCTGGTCGCGCGGCTGGACAATCTCGGCAAGGGCGCCTCGGGCGCAGCCGTGCAGAACATGCGGCTGATGCTGGGTCTGCCGGAGGCGTAAGCGGCACGCCGTTGCCCCGGACGCGGCGCAGCACTGCCCTGGCGATGCGAAGCATCGTCCGGCGGTGATGCGCTGCAGAGCCGGGGCTCATGCCCTGCGGCGCGCATGCCTTACTGTCGGATGATCTCAGCCGGAAACGGCCGCGCGGGTCGACCGGCGCAGACGTTGTTGCGGGCCGTCACCGCGGCGTGGCGGGATGCCTCAAATGCGCCAAGTGACTCGTTGGAGACATCGCAGACGTCCTGATGGTCCCTCGCGTAGTCGACGACGGCGCTCCAGGCCTGCGATGCGCGGATATTGTCCTCGCAACGGTTGAGCATCAAGCTGCGCGTCTTGGGCTTGGAGGCCTCCGTCGCCTCGTTGCGCAGGCGGCCCAGTTCGGGGCATTGCACCTGCGCGACGGCCGCGCAACACGAGGCAGCAAGGGTGATCGTCGCGATCACTGGCAAAAGAATCCGCATCGGCAGTGCCTCGTTTTGGCTTCCACCAGCACGGAACGATAGAGTTGGATTGGCCGCGGGAACAGCCCTGTTCGTACCCCTGGATGCCTCAAAACACCTTGAAGATCGCGAGCGCCAGCACGGCCTGGGCCAGGAAGCCGACGGTGAAGGCGAGCGTACGGAATACCGGGATGCCGAGCGCATAGACGATCAGATGCGCGACGCGCGACCAGAAATAGACCACGCAGGCGAGCACGGTCCATTTCGAGGAATAGTCGATCGTGTTCAGGATCAGCACCAGCGGTGCGAACAGCACGAGATTCTCCACCGCGTTGTCGTGCGCGAACATCAGGCGGTTCGCCCATTCGGCCTGAGGCTTGTCGCCGCGCGAAGGGTTGGCCATGGCGCCGCCGAGCCCACGAACCTGGCAACGGTTGATGGTGTAGGGGATCCAGAGGATTCCGGTCAGGATCACCGTACAGGTCAGCCAGAACAATTCACGCGTCATAATCCGGTCCCCTCCAAATCGATACCGTGAACTTATACGAAAGCGCGCGCTGTTGCGCTATGCGCGAACCCTGACATAGCTGCCTGGCGCGTCCTCGATCGGGGGCAGCGCCTCGGTGCCGACGCTGCGCGCGGGCACTTCCTCCGGGTCGAGCGCGCCCAGCCATTCACGCCAGTCCGGCCACCACGAGCCCTTGTGCTCCACCGCGCCCTTCATCCACTGGGCGATGGTGACGTCCTTGATGTTGTCGTTGGTCCAGTACTGGTACTTGTTCGAGGCCGGCGGATTGACCACGCCGGCGATGTGGCCGGAGCCTGACAGCACGTATTTCACGGGCCCGCCGAAGAATTGCGAGCCGTACAGCACGGATTCTGCTGGCGCGATGTGGTCTTCGCGGGTGGCGAGGTTGTAGACGGGCACCTTGACCTTGGAGAGGTCGAGCAGCGTGTTGTCGAGCACCATGGTGCCGGTCGACAACCGGTTCTCCAGATAGCAGTTGCGCAAATAGTAGGAATGGTTCGCCTGCGTCATCCGTGTCGCGTCGGAATTCCAGTGCAGCAGGTCGAACGCGCTCGGCTCCTTGCCCTTGAGGTAGTTGCTGACGACGTAGGACCAGATCAAATCGTTCGAGCGCAGCATGTTGAAGGCCATCGCCATCTTGGAGCCTTCGAGCACGCCCGACATCTTCATGTCCTGCTCGAGCGCGGCGATCTGGTCCTCGTCGACAAACACGAGGAGATCGCCGGCATGGGTGAAGTCGACTTGCGCGGCGAAGAACGTCGCCGACGTGACGCGCTGGCGCCGCTTCTCGGCAAGCCAGGCCAGCGTGGTTGCCAGCATGGTGCCGCCGACGCAATAGCCGGCCGTATGCACCTTCAGCTCGCCGGTGACCTTCTCGATCACGTCCATCGCCGTGAGCGGGCCCTCCTTCATGTAGTCTTCCCAGCTCTTGGCTCCGAGCTTCTTGTCGGGATTGACCCATGAGATCACGAACACGGTGATGCCCTGGTCGACACACCACTTGATGTAGGACTTCTCCGGCTTGAGATCGAGGATGTAGAACTTGTTGATCCAGGGCGGCACGATCAGGAGTGGCGTGCGCAGCACCTTCTCCGTGGTCGGAGAATACTGGATCAGCTGCATCATCTCGTTCTGGTAGATCACCTTGCCTGGCGTCGTCGCCATGTTGACGCCGACGACGAGATTGTCCGGATTGGACTGGCGGATCTTCAGCATGCCCTTTCCGGCGGCGATGTCCTCGGCCAGCATCGTCAGGCCGCGCGCGAGGTTCTCGCCGCTGCTTGCAACCGTCTCGCGCAGCACCTCCGGATTGGTCAGCACGAAATTCGAGGGCGAGATCGCGTTGGTGATCTGCTGGACGTAGAACTCGGCCTTGCGGCGGGTCTGCGCATCGAGCTCGGCGTCATGCACCAATTCCTGCGCCCATTTGCTGGTGAGCAGATAGAGCTGCATCATGAAATCGAAGAACTGGTTCGACTTCCATTCCGGATCGGCAAAGCGCTTGTCACGCGGGGAGGGTGATATCGCGGGCTGGGCGTCCTGGCCGGCCATCCGCCGCGCCGCAGAGCCCCAGAGGTCGAGATAATCTTTTGCAAGCTTGGTCTGCAGGTCGGACGCACGCGATTGGTCCGATAACCAATACTCGGCGACCGACGTGAAGGTCTTGACGACCTCGGTGAGCTCGGCCGGCGGGCGGTCTTGCACCTCGCCGCTTTCGCGCGGCTTCAGATACGCGGCGAGCGCCTTGCCGCCGCTCTCCATCGCCCGCGCGACATTCATCGCGAAGGCTTCCGCATCGAACTTCATGTCGGACTTTGACTTGGGCGTGTCGGTCGTAACGGTACTCATGGAGACGACAGTAACAATTCATTCCGTATTCGTCACCGCGAAGCTCGCTGGTTTCGCGTCAAAGAGGTGCGAAGATGTGCTGCACTGCGACAAAGCTTCTTGCTTTTGTCACAATCGCCGTGCACCTCACGTTCCGTGGGCCTTGGATGATTTCTCGCTCGCGCCATTTGTGGGCAGCAATGGTTTGAGCTTGGGCAGGTTGTTGGTTAAGCTACCGGCAGCCTGGCGTTGGGACGAGTAGGGGATTTCCCAGGTGTTGGCGTTGTGGGACCTGCAAAAGACGCGGCTTGCGTGCTGCGCGCTGCTGATGGTGGTGTTCGCGTTGGGGGGCTGCTCGAGTCAGCTTGCCGATATGACTGCCGCCGATACGGCGGCGCATCCCAAGGAGCCAGGTGCCTATTTGCCGGTCCACGACCTGCCGCCGGACCGTGATCAGGCGATCATCCCGCTCGACCAGCGCGTCAAGATCGAGGCCGAGCTAGCGGCCGCGCGCGACCGTCAGGCCGTCGCCGCCAAGGATGCCAAATAGAACGCCAATGCGCGACGGCACGGTCATCGGGCGGCGCAAGGTAAATCGCTGGCGCCCCCGCCACTCCGTGCTAAAAGACTTCAATTCAGCCGAGAGTCAGGACGAAGGAGTTCAGTCCTCGTCGTCGAATTTCACTCCAAGTATTTGATTTTGAGTGATTTTTGCACGCAGGGCGAAGCCTCCTCGAAAGGGTCGTCATCGCCCTTCGATTCTGTCTTGACCGGTTGCCCGGAGCCCAGAGAGCCATGGACGATTTTTACCGCATCCGCCGCCTTCCGCCTTACGTGTTCGAGCAGGTCAACCGGGCCAAGGCGGCCGCGCGGAATGCCGGCGCCGACATCATCGATCTCGGCATGGGCAACCCGGACCTGCCGGCCCCGCCCCACGTGCTGGAGAAGCTCAAGGAGACGTTGGGCAAGCCGCGCACCGACCGCTACTCCGCCTCCCGCGGCATCCCCGGCCTGCGCCGGGCCCAGGCTGCCTATTACGAGCGCCGCTTCGGTGTGAAGCTCAATCCCGATACCCAGGTCGTGGCGACGCTCGGCTCAAAGGAAGGCTTTGCCAACGTGGCGCAGGCGATCACCGCGCCGGGCGACGTGATCCTCTGTCCGAACCCGAGCTATCCGATTCACGCCTTCGGCTTTTTGATGGCGGGCGGTGTGATCCGCTCGGTGCCCTCGGAGCCGACGCCGCAATTCTTCGAGGCTGCGGAGCGGGCCATCGTGCATTCGATCCCAAAGCCGCTCGCGCTCGTCGTCTGCTATCCTTCGAACCCGACCGCCTATGTCGCGAGCCTCGATTTCTACAAGGACCTGGTCGCATTCGCGAAGAAGCACGAGATCCTGATCCTGTCCGATCTCGCCTATGCCGAGGTCTATTTCGACGAGAGCAATCCGCCGCCCTCGGTGCTCCAGGTGCCGGGCGCCATCGACGTCACCGTCGAGTTCACCTCGATGTCGAAGACTTATTCGATGGCGGGCTGGCGCATGGGCTTCGCGGTCGGCAACGAGCGCGTGATCGCGGCGCTCGCCCGCGTCAAATCGTACCTCGACTACGGCGCCTTCACTCCGGTGCAGGTCGCCGCGACTGCGGCACTGAACGGTCCCGATGATTGCATCAAGGAGATGCGCGACACCTATCGCAAGCGTCGCGACGCGCTGGTGGAGTCGTTCGGCCGCGCGGGGTGGGACATTCCGCCGCCGGAAGCCTCGATGTTCGCCTGGGTGCCGCTGCCGGAAGCCTTCCGCAGCGTCGGCAGCATGCAGTTCGCGACCCTGATGGTGGAGAAGTCAGGTGTTGCGGTCTCGCCCGGCGTCGGCTTCGGCGAACATGGTGAAGGATATGTCCGCATCGCCATGGTGGAAAACGAGCAACGGATCAGGCAGGCCGCGCGCGGCGTGCGCCGCTTCCTTGAAAGCGGCATCGAAACGTTGCACAACGTCGTTCCACTCGCCAACAGGCGCTAATTCTCTCCTGCAGGTTCACTAAAGCATCATGGTTGCACCCCTCAAAGTGGGCATAGCGGGGCTCGGCACCGTGGGCGCCGAGGTTGTCCGTTTGATTGAGACGCAGGCGCGCGTGCTCGCGGGCCGTTCCGGCCGCGGCATTCGCGTCGTCGCGGTGACGGCGCGTTCGAAGGCCAAGAAGCGCGGCATCGATCTGCGCGGCGTCGAATGGGCGAAGGATCCGCTGGCCGTCGCCACGCATCCCGAGGTCGAGTGCTTTGTCGAGTTGATGGGCGGCGCAGGCGATCCCGCGCTGGCCGCCGTCGAAGCCGCACTCGGTTCCGGCAAGTCCGTCGTCACCGCGAACAAGGCGTTGCTCGCCAAGCACGGTCTGAAGCTCGCCAAATCGGCCGAAAAGCATGGCGGCGCGCTGAATTTCGAGGCAGCCGTCGGCGCCGCGATCCCCGTCATCAAGACGTTACGTGAAGGTCTCGCCGGAACCGGCATCGAGCGCGTCTATGGCATCCTCAACGGCACCTGCAATTATATCCTGACGCGAATGGAGCAGGAGGGCCTGTCGTTTGCCGAGTGCCTCAAGGATGCGCAGCGGCTCGGCTATGCCGAGGCCAATCCGTCCTTCGACGTCGACGGCCACGATACCGCGCAGAAGCTCGCCATTCTCGCCAGCCTCGCTTTCGGCACGAAAGTTGCTCAAAGCGCGGTCTATGTCGAAGGCATCTCCTCCATCGCGCCGGAAGATCTGCGCGCGGCCGCCGATCTCGGCTACCGCGTCAAGCTGCTCGGTGTTGCCGTGCGCACCGCCACGGGTATCGAGCAGCGCGTGCATCCGACCATGGTGCCAAAAACCTCCTCGATCGCGCAGGTGATGGGTGTCACCAACGCGGTTACGATCGATGGAGAGGGCATTCCCCCGATTACGCTGGTCGGACCCGGCGCGGGTGGTGCGGCGACTGCATCCGCTGTCGTCGCCGATATCGCCGATGTTGCGCGCGGCATCCGCGCCAATCCGTTCGGCCGGCCGATCGCGCAGCTGCGCGACACCAGGAAGGCGCCGATGGAGCGGCACGAGGGCGGCTACTACATCCGCCTTCTGGCGCGCGATTTCCCGGGCACCGCGGCTGCGATCGCGACCCGGCTGGCAGAGCAGAAGATTTCGATCGAGTCGATCGTGCAGCGCCATCCCAATGGCGGCGCCGCATCGGCAAACGGCAAGGCAGTGCCCGTGCCCGTCATCCTGATTACCTATGCCACGCATGAGGACGCCGTGCGCCGCGCACTCGCCGCCGTGCAGAGGGACAAGGTGATCAGCGGACGGCCGCAGGTCATCAGGATTGAGAAGAACTAGAGCATGATCCGGAAAAGTGTGGAGCGGTTTTCCGAAAAGAGCATGCTCGAGAAATAAAAACGGTTCGAACGAACTGTGAGTGTTACGAGTTGATGCGGGCAGGGCGTCCTGTCCAAAACTGTTTCGAAGGAGTTAGCCGATGTCGACCCATATTGAAGTCCCCCCGCACGCCTTGCTCGAGCGCATTCTCACGCTGGAGATCGTGCGGGTGACGGAACGGGCGGCAGTGTCGTCGGCGCGGCTGCGCGGGCACGGGCAGGAGAAGCCTGCGGACCAGGCCGCGGTCGACGCGATGCGCCGCGAGCTCAACAAGCTGCCGATCCAGGGCACCATCGTGATCGGCGAGGGCGAGCGCGACGAAGCGCCGATGCTCTACATCGGCGAGAAAGTGGGCATGAACACCGGTCCGGAAGTCGATATCGCGGTCGATCCGCTCGAAGGCACCACGCTGTGCGCCAAGAACATGCCGGGCTCGATCGCGACGATGGCGATGGCCGACGGTGGCACCTTGCTGCACGCACCTGACGTCTACATGCAGAAGCTCGCGATCGGCCCCGGCTATGACAAGGGTGTCGTCGATCTCGATGCGAGCCCCGCCGATAACGTCCGCCGTCTCGCCAAGGCCAAGGGCGTCAAGCCTGAGGGTATCACCGTCCTCGTGCTCGATCGCCCCCGCCATGCCGGCATCATCGAGAGCGTGCGTTCGACCGGCGCTGCCGTTCGCCTGATCACCGACGGCGACGTTGCCGGCGTGATCCACTGCGCCGATCCCGACAACACCGGCGTCGATATGTATCTGGGCACCGGCGGCGCGCCGGAAGGCGTGCTCGCGGCGGTGGCGCTGCGCTGCATCGGCGGCCAGATGCAGTGCCGCCTGATTCTCGATTCCGGCGAGAAGATCGAGCGCGCCGCCAAGATGGGCGTCAACGATCCCAAGATGATCTACGGCATCGAGGACATGGCGCGCGGCGACTGCCTGTTCGCCGCGACCGGCGTCACGACCGGTTCGCTGCTGTCGGGCGTGAAATTCCGCAAGGACGGCGTGATCGAGACCGAGACCGTGGTGATGCGCTCCGTCACCGGCACCGTGCGCTACATCAAGGCCGAGCACCGCGAACTGGCGAAGTTTCATCTGGACTGATGTTCTCTGTCGTTCCGGGGCGACGGGACCGCGCAGAGCGCGGCCCGGAGAACCCGGAATCTCGCGCCGCAACTTCTAAATACCGGGTTCGCGCTGATGCGCGCCCCGGAATGACGATAAGAACGACTGGGGAAGCGCATGTCCGATCTCTCCGCCGTCAAGGCCCTCATCTTCGACGTGTTCGGCACGGTCGTGGACTGGCGCACCAGCCTGATCACCGATTTCATGTGGTGGGGGAAGGGGCGCGGCGTCAGCGCCGATTGGACCGCGCTCGTCGACGACTGGCGCGGCATGTATGTCGCGTCGATGCAGGACGTGCGCGAGCATCCCGAGCGTGGCTATGTCATGCTGGACGATCTGCACCGCCGCTCGCTGGAAAAGCTGGTCGAGAAATTTGCCATCAAGGGCCTCACCGAGGCCGATCTCGATCATCTCACCAAGGGCTGGCACCGCCTCAATCCCTGGCCGGACAGCGTTGCCGGCCTGACCCGGCTGAAGACAAGGTTCGTGATCTCGCCGCTGTCGAACGGCAACGTCGCGCTGCTCACCAACATGGCGAAGCATGCGGGTCTGCCGTGGGATCTCATCATGTCGGCCGAATTGTTCGCGCACTACAAGCCCGATCCCGAAACTTATCTCGGCGCCGCAAGGCTGCTCGGCCTCAAGCCTGAAGAGGTGATGATGGTCGCCGCCCATAATGGCGATTTGGCCGCCGCGCAGAAGAACGGACTGAGGACCGCGTTCGTGGCGCGGCCGACCGAATACGGTCCGTTGCAGAAGGTCGATTTCGAGGCGACGGGAAATTGGGACATTGTCGCCAAGGATTTTGGCGGGATCGCCGACAAGCTCGGCTGCTAAATTTAGACGTTGCGCCTCACGCGATCCTCAGCGTGGGCTCATCCCCTTCGGTTTCCGCAAAGCCCGCCTGCAAAACCTCTTCACGCTTGTGGCGCAGATGGGCGCGCAGGACGTGGGAGAGTCCGACGCCGTCACGGCGCTGGAGGGCGTTCAGGATCGCCTCGTGCTCCTGGACCGCGCGCGCCCAGCGCTGCGGCGTCATCGGCGTGACGTAACGGGCGCGGCGGATGCGCGCGGTCACGGACGCGTAGAGTCCTGACAGCACGGGATTGCCGGCGGCATTGACGATCCCCTCGTGGATGGCGCGGTTGCCGCGGTAGTACTGGAGCAGATCGCCCTCGCGATAATGCTGCACCATCGCCGCATGCGCGGCCGCGATGTCGGCGACCTCTGTGTCGCTGATGCGCTCGCAAGCCAGTTCACCCGCCAGCGCTTCGAGGCCCTGGCAGACCTCGAAGAGGTCGCGCATGTCCTTGTCGGTCAGTTTCGCCGCGCGCGAGCCGCGATGCGGGAGGAGTTGCACCAGGCCCTCGGCGGCCAGCACCTTGAGCGCTTCACGCAACGGCGTGCGTGAGATCTCGAGCCGTTCGCACAGCTCGCGTTCGGGAATCCGCGCGCCGGGCGGGATCTCGCCGTCGAGCAGAATGTCGCGGATGCGGCCGACCACCTCTTCATGCAGCATGGCACGTCTCAATTTTGAATGCAAAAATGTTCCAATAGACGAAAGTTCAGCAATTATATCTTGAAAATCCCAAGTTTTGCATTCAAAAATACAAAAAACATGCGGGAAGGCGGAAATGGACCAAGCCGTGTCGGGGGACGACCTCACTTTTGAATGCACGAACGGCGTCGGGCGGATCACCTTCAATCGCCCGCAGGCGCGCAACGCCTTCACCTTCGCCATGTACGAGCGGCTCGCCGCCATCTGCGAGCAGGCCAACGACGACCGCGCGATCAAAGTGCTGGTGCTGCGCGGGGCCGGCGACAAGGCCTTTGCCTCGGGCACCGACATCAACCAATTCCGCGAATTCAAAACGCCGCAGGATTCGATCGATTACGAGAACCGTATCGACCGCGTGCTGACCACGCTCGAGCAATGCCGGGTGCCGACGATCGCGGCGATCAACGGCTTCTGCACCGGTGGCGGGGCGGGCATCGCCGCGGCCTGCGATTTGCGCATCGGCACGCGCAGCACCAGAATCGGCTTTCCGATCGCTCGCACGCTCGGCAATTGCCTGTCGATGTCCAATGTCAGCCGTCTCACAGCGTTGATCGGGCCGGCGCGGGTCAAGGATCTGATCTTCACCGCGCGGCTCGTCGATGCCGCGGAGGCCGCAGCAATCGGACTGCTCGGCGAGGTCGTCGACGATCTCACCGCGCTCGATAAGCGCGTCGACGAGATCGCGCGCCTCGTGGCCGGCCACGCGCCGCTGACCCTGAACGCGACCAAGCAGGCGGTCGCCCGCCTGCTAAAGCGGCTGACGCGAGACGAGGGCGAAGACCTCATCCTGATGTGCTACACGAGCCACGATTTTCGCGAAGGGCTCGACGCTTTCCTCAGCAAGCGCGCCCCGCAGTGGCGCGGTCAATAACAGGACGCCCCGATGCCAAGCGATCGATCGCAATCCGCCTCACGTCGCGCAGGCCCGCTCGCAGGTCTCAAGGTCATCGATCTCACCCACGTCATGGCGGGGCCGACCTGCACCCTGATGCTCGCCGACATGGGCGCCGACGTCATCAAGATCGAGAAATGGCCCAATGGTGACGACACCCGCCATTCGGTGCCGCCCAGGATCGGCGACGAGGCGGCCTCGTTCCTGATGATGAATCGCAACAAGCGCGGCATCGTGCTGGACCTCAAGACCGACGGCGGCAAGCAGGTCTTGCGCCGACTGATCGCGGACGCCGACGTGCTGGTCGAGAATTTCGCGCCGGGCGCGATGGAACGGCTCGGCTTCGGCTATAAAGAGCTGCACGAAAAATTCCCAGCGCTGATCTATTGCTCGCTGTCGGGCTTCGGTCGCACCGGTCCGTACAAGCACCGCCGCGGCTTCGACCTCGTCGCGCAGGCCATGAGCGGCATCATGAGCTTTACCGGCGAGCGCCCGGACGGCCCGCCGGTGAAATGCGGCCCGCCGCTGTCGGACATCACCGCCGGCCTGCTCGCGAGCATGGGCATCCTCGCCGCCTATACGCACCGTCTCAAGAGCGGTGAGGGGCAGTGGGTTGAGACCTCGCTCTACGAGGCGGCGCTGGTGCAGACCTATTGGCAGTCGACCATCGCGCTCGCCGCCGGCACCGCGCCCCGCGCAATGGGCTCGGCGCATCCGCTCAACGCGCCCTATCAGGCGTTCGAGGCCTCGGACGGCTGGCTCGTGGTCGGCGGCGCCAACAAGAAGCACTGGCTGTTGATGCTGGAAGCGCTCGGCGCGAGCGAGCTCGCTGCCGATCCGCGCTTCGTCACCGGCGCCGACCGCATGGCGAATTTGAAGGAGCTCGAAGCGGTCTTGAGCGAACGTTTCCGGACCCGGACACGCGCCCATTGGCTCGCGGCTCTGGACGAGAAAGGCGTGCCGTGCGGCCCCGTCCACGACATGCTGGAGGCCCTGAACGATCCGCAGACACTGGCGCGCGAGATGGTCGTCGAGGTCGAGCATTCCACGCTCGGTCCGGTCAAGACGATCGGGTTGCCGATCAAATTCTCGGAGACGCCGGGCAAGGTCGCGTCTGGCGCTCCGGTCTACGGCGAGCATACGCGCGAGGTGCTGGCCGAGCACGGGTTCGCCGAAGAGCAAATCGAAGCACTCGAGCAGGAAGGCGCAATCGTCTCGGCCGCAGGGGAGCGCGAAGAACGCGTCGCCTGAGCCGACGCCGGGACGACTGATCAAACAAAACAGAAAAATCAGTTGGAGGAAATCATGCGTGGGACGTCTCTCTTCCTGTTGACCGTCAGTGCAGCCGTGCTTGCAGGCGGCGCGCCGGCATTCGCGGCCTGGCAGCCGCAGAAGCCGATCGAGTTCGTGGCGACCGCAGGTCCGGGTGGCGGCACCGACAACATCGCCCGCGCGGTGCAGAACATCATCACCAAGCACAAGCTGACCGATCAGCCGATCGTCGTCGTCAACAAGGGCGGCGGCAGCGGCGCGGAGGGCTATGTCTACGGCAAGGCCTCCGCGGGCGATCCCTACAAGGTGATCTTCGGCACCTCGAACGCCTGGCAGCAGCCGCTCGTCTCCAAAGTCGCCTTCAACTACACCGATCTGACGCCGATCGCGGCGATGGCACAGGACGAGTTCCTGCTCTGGGTCAAGCAGGACGCGCCCTACAAGACGGCCGGCGATTATCTGAAGGCGGCCGCATCGGGCGAGTTCAAGATGGGCGGCGCGCAGTCCAAGGACACCGACGAGGTGCTGACGCGCATGATCGAGAAGGTCGGTCACGTCAAGCTGACCTACATTCCGTTCAAGAGCGGCGCCGAGGCTGCGGTGCAGCTCGCCGGCGGGCACATCGATTCCCACGTCAACAATCCCAGCGAAAGCCTTGGCCAGTGGCGCGGCGGCACGCAGCGTCCGCTCTGCGTCTTCAGCCCGAAGCGGCTGCCTGAAGGCCCGAAAATCACGGCCACCGAAGGCTGGAGCGACGTTCCGACCTGCGTCGAGCAGGGCCTCGACATCAAGCAGTACGAGCAGCCGCGCACGGTCTGGCTGCCCGGCAAGGTCACGCCGGAGCAGGCCGCCTACTATGTCGACCTGATGCAGAAGGTGCAGGCGACGCCGGAATGGAAGGACTACATCGAGAAGACCTCCCAGGTCGACACGTTCCTGACCGGTGCCGAGCTCGACAAGTTCATCAAGCAGGACCTCGAGCACGTCAAGCAGGTTGCGAGCGAGCAGGGTTGGCTGGTCAAGTGAGGATCAGGAGCCTTCGATGATCTCGCGCCGCGCCCTCGAACTTGCGACCGCCGTCCTCACCGGCAGCTTTGGTGTTGCGGTGGTGGTCCAGAGCCTCGACAACGGCATCGGCTGGTCGAGCGCGGGCGTTGAATCAGGCACATTCCCGTTCCTGACCGGCATCATCATTGTCGCCGGCAGCCTCTACAATCTGGCACGCGGCCTCGCGCCCGTCGCGTCGGTGGCAAGCGTCCCCGTCGCGATCACGTCGATTGAGCTGCGGCGGCTCGCCGGCCTGTTCGTGCCGGCGGCGATTTTCGTCGCCGCGATCCCGTTGCTTGGGATGTATGTCGCTTCGGCGGCTTACATCTTCGCGGTGCTTGCGATTCCCCGCCATCAATCCGTCCTGCGGTCGGCAATGACGGCGGCGGCAACGGCGCTCGCGCTCTATATCGTGTTCGAGCGCATGTTCCAGGTCAGCCTGCCGCACGGCGCGCTCGCCGCGGCGCTCGGGGTCTGAGGGAGCGCGCGATGGGTAATCTCTCAGAGCTCTTCCACGGCTTCACCATCGCGGTCACGGTGCCACATCTGGCCTTGATGGCGACAGGCGTGCTGCTCGGCATCCTCGTCGGCGTGCTGCCGGGCTTGGGCGCTCCGAATGGCGTGTCGCTGCTGCTGCCACTGACCTTCGGCATGCAGCCGGTCTCGGCGATCATCCTGCTCTCCAGCATGTATTGGGGCGCGCTGTTCGGGGGCTCCGTGACCTCGATCCTGTTCAACATTCCGGGCGAGCCGTCCTCGGTCGCGACGACCTTCGACGGCTATCCGATGGCGCGCGATGGCCGGCCGACCACGGCGCTCGCCACCGCTTTCGGTTCGGCGGCGTTCGGCGCGCTGGTGGGCGTCATCCTGATCACCTTCCTCGCGTCCTGGGTGGCGCAGGTTGCGCTCGCCTTCGGGCCGGCGGAATATTTTGCGGTCTATTTCCTCGCGTTCGCGAGCTTCGTCGGCATGGGCGGAGCGGCGCCGATCAAGACCGTGGTGGCGCTCGCGATCGGCTTTGCGATCGCGGCGATCGGCATCGACACCGTCTCCGGCAGCGTCCGTCTCACCATGGGCATCGACGAACTGGTCAAGGGCGTGAACTTCGTCGTCGCGGTGATGGGCCTGTTCGGCATCGGCGAGCTCTTGGTCGCCGTCGAAGAGGAGTTTCATGCCCGCGCGGTCTCGTCCAGGATCGACTGGCGCGAAGTGTTTCGCGCCGTCTGCCGCCTGCCGCGCCACGGCGTCGCGCTGCTGCGCAGCGCTGCGATCGGCTGCTGGATGGGGATCACGCCGGGCGGCCCGACCGCAGCGTCGTTCATGAGCTACGGCATTGCTCGCCGGTTCTCGCGACGCGGCCGCTACTTCGGCACCGGCGAGGTCGAGGGCATCATCTCGCCCGAAACCGCCGACCATGCCGCCGGCACCAGTGCGCTGCTGCCGATGCTCTCGCTCGGCATTCCCGGCTCGGCGACTGCGGCGGTCATGATGGGCGGGCTGATGATCTGGGGGCTCAATCCTGGACCGATGCTGTTTGTCGATCAGAAGGACTTCGTGTGGGGTCTGATCGCCTCGATGTATGTCGGCAACATCGTTGCGGTCGCGCTGGTGCTGCTGACCGTGCCTGTTTTCGCCGCCCTGATGCGGATTCCCTTCGTGGTCATCGCGCCGCTGATCGTGATCATCTGCGTCGTCGGTGCCTATTCGGTGTCGAACTCCTATCTCGATGTGGTGATGATGCTCGGTTTCGGCGTCGTCGGCTATCTCTTCAAGAAGTTGTTCTATCCGCTGGCGCCGCTCGTGCTCGCCATCGTCATCGGGGACAAGGCCGAGGATGCGTTCCGGCAAGCGATGCTGATGTCCAAGGGATCGCTCGGAATCTTCTTTGCCAACAAGCTGGTGACGTGCCTCGTGGTCTCCGGATTCGCATTGCTGCTGTTGCCGTTGGCGTTGCAGCTGTTCGCACGCATCGTCCGCAAACCCGCCGCCGCTGGAACGACGAACCAGGAAAAGGTGATCATATGACCGGAAAGCCGCTGATTGCGCTGGCGATGGGAGATCCTGCCGGCATCAGCCCGGAGCTGACGGCGAAGCTCGTGGCGCAGGACGATGTCCGCGCGCGGTGCCGGCTCCTGGTCATCGGCGACCGGCGCGTCTTCGACGCGGGCGCGAAGATCGCTGGCGTCACGCCGGAACTGATGGCGGTGGAGCAGGGCGCCGACTTCGATGAGCTGACAGGCGACACGCTGTTCCTCGATCTCGGTCATCTCGATCCCGCGCGGGTCGAGCGTGGCATAGCGAGCCTGGCGGGCGGGCAATTTGCGCTGGCCAACTACAAGCGGGCGCTCGAATTTGGCAGGGATGGAAGGGTCGATGCCGTCTGCTTCACGCCTTTCAACAAGGCGGCCATGCGATTGGCGCGCTCCGACTATGACGACGAGATCGCGTTCTCGGCGGAGGTGGTGGGGGTGAGGACACCGGCCAGCGAATTCAACGTGCTGGGCGAGCTCTGGAATGCCCGCGTCACCTCGCACATTCCGCTCAAGGAGGTCGCCGCAAGACTCACCACCGAACGCATCCAGCGCGCACTGAAGCTGACCGATGCGTGCATGCGTAATGCCGGCTTTGCGCGTCCCCGCATCGCGGTCGCCGGCCTCAATCCGCATGCCGGAGATGGCGGCAATTTCGGCCGCGAGGAGATCGACGTCATCGCGCCGGTGGTGGAAGCCGGCCAGCGCGCCGGCATTGCCGCGCAGGGCCCGTTCCCCGCCGATACCGTGTTCCTGCGCGCCAAGTCTGGCGCCTTCGATGCGGTGCTGACGATGTATCACGACCAGGGCCAGATCGCGATGAAGCTGATGGGGTTCGATCGCGGCGTCACATTGCTGGGCGGCTTCCCGTTCCCGATCTGCACGCCGGCGCACGGCACCGCCTATGATATCGCCGGGCAGGGCATTGCATCGCCTGGCGCCAGTCGTGCGGCCGTCCTGCTCGCGGCCGAGATGACGGTGCGACGCGCCGTCTGATTTGCGCGCACCAACGGGAGCCCGTGCCGACTGGGCTCGCGTTGCGTGCGTTATCAGACTTTCAGGAAAAACTGGAAACTTCCGCCGTCGCAACGAGTTGGCGTCCCATGAACATCTCCACGCCGGAGCTGGGAACATGGTGGACGACGGCCCGTTACGAACAGCGGTTGATACCGCATGGCGCGTGTATCGCGCCCGGCATCGCGACGTCGATGCCGCGGATGGCCGTCGCTGCCTCCTCGAGCGCCATCTGCAAGGGAGGCGGGAAGCACGCGAGAGTCACGGTGATGCCCAGGAACTCGCCTGGTTCGGGCTCGCCTATCTCGAGCGGCTTTCGGATGACCAATGCTAGGGATCATTGAGAGGCTTGCCTGCCGCCTGGCGCTCGGAAGCGCATGGCCGAATTGCACCTTGCTTGCAATTTCGAACCTGCTGTCCGCAGCCATCGTGCTGATCCTTCGTTCAGCGGTGTAGCAGGCTCTCATGCGCATCGCCCAGCTCGCCCCCTTGGCCGAAAGCGTCCCTCCCAGGCTTTACGGCGGCACGGAGCGTGTGGTCGCCTGGCTGGTGGATGAGCTTGTCGAGCTCGGCCACGAGGTCACGCTGTTTGCAAGTGGCGACTCCCGAACCAACGGGAAACTTCACGCCGTGTGGCCACGCGCGCTTCGTCTCGGTCGGAAGGGAACCGATCCGGGCGCGGCCTCGGCGATGTTGATCGAGGCGATTGCCAGGCGAGCCAGCGATTTTGACGTGATCCACGCCCATATCGACTGGGTGCATCTGCCGTTGCTCAGTCGTCTTGGTGTGCCGTTTCTGACGACCATGCACGGTCGTTTGGATCTGCCCGGATTGCCTGATGTGGTTCGGCAGTTCCCTGAAGCCGCATTCGTGTCGATTTCCGATCACCAGCGTGCGCCGCTTCCGGATGCAAAGTGGATTGGAACGATCCAGCACGGATTGCCGTCCGATCTGTTGCGCCCCTCCTACGAAAAGGGTGCCTATCTGGCGTTCCTTGGCCGCCTCACGGCCGACAAGGGGCCTGAGGATGCCATTCGCATAGCGCGCGCTGCCCGGATGCCGCTGCGCATAGCCGCGAAGATACCGCGCGCGGAAACCGCCTACTTCAAGAAGAAGCTCGAGCCTCACATCGACGGCGAAGCGATCCAGCTCGTGGGTGAAGTCGACGACGTGAAGAAGCAGTCCTTCCTGGGCCGAGCAGCCGCGCTGTTGTTTCCCATCGATTGGCCGGAGCCGTTCGGCTTGGTCATGATCGAGGCGATGGCCTGCGGAACGCCGGTGATCGCCTATCGTTGTGGGTCAGTTCCGGAGGTGATCGAGCACGGTCTGACCGGGTTCATCGTCGAGGACGAAGACCAGGCCGTCGCGGCGGTCGGCGAATTGGCCAAGCTGGATCGAAGGAGAGTGCGCGCCCGCTTCGAGGAGCGCTTCATCGCTGGTCGAATGGCGCGGCAATACGAGGATCGCTACCGCGAACTGGCTTCCGCGGCCGGCCGTAAAGGCGGCACGCAACGCTTGGAAAGGTAAAAGGAGGCGACGATGACGCTGAGGAAAACGGGGCAGATCTGCTTCGCTCTTGTCTTGGCCCTTGCAGCGTCCGGAGCGTTCGCAGCCGAGATGACGGCGGACGCAATCAATTCCGCCGAGCCCTCAAAGAGGACGCTCTCGACCGAAAAGCCGACCCCGGCCGGGGTCCATCTGCAAGTCCTCCTCGACCGGGCGCATTTCTCCCCGGGTGAGATCGACGGCAAGTTCGGTGAGAACGCGAAGAAGGCGCTGCGAGCCTATGCGGAGGCGCGGCAATTGCCGAGTTCGGACGCGCCGACGAATGATGTCTGGCAAGCGTTGCGGACAGACGAGCGGCAGGTGACGGCGACCTACACCATCACCGACAAGGACGTCGCGGGACCGTTCTTGCGCAAGCTTCCGGCGAAAATGGAGGACATGAAGGACATCCCCCATCTCGGCTACACCAGTCCGCGCGAAGAATTGGCTGAAAAGTTTCATATGAGCGAGCAGCTTCTGGTGGCGCTCAACCCGGGCCGCCACTTCGACCGTGCCGGCGAGACCATCGTCGTCGTCGACACGGCTGATGGGGGAGGTACCGCGCCTGCCAAGGCCGACAGGGTCGAAATCGACAAGGTCAGGCAAACCGTCAAGCTGTTCGACAAGTCGAATGCGCTGATCGGATTCTATCCGGCGAGCGTCGGCAGCGAGGAGAAGCCGTCACCTTCTGGCACACTGAAGGTCACCGAGATCGACCACAATCCGACCTATCGCTACAACCCCGCCTATCACTTCAAGGGCGTTCACTCCCAAAAACCCTTCAAGATCAGGCCCGGCCCGAACAATCCGGTCGGAATCGTCTGGATCAATTTGTCCGCCGACGGCTACGGCATCCACGGCACGCCCTCGCCGCAAAATATCTCGAAGGGGCAGTCGCATGGCTGCGTGCGTCTCACCAACTGGGATGCGGAACGGGTCGCAGCGAGCGTCTCGAAGGGGACGCCGGTCGTCTTCGTCGAGAGCACCAGCTGAGTCCTACGCGAGAACGCGGGTGACGAATATCTGAAATGATTGCTGCGACGCTTCGCCGCCCTTGATGAGGGGCGTGTACTCACAAACTCGCGGATGTCCGGTTCTGCGAAGGCTTTCGGATGGCGGGTGCTTCGGATCCGCGGCGAAGCACAGCCTCCAGAAAATCACGCAACCAAAGATTGTATTGTTTTTCGGACCATGAATAATAGGCCTTCGTTTCACGGATGTACGTGAGGGCCAAGGTGAAATATTCGTTGGGCGCGGCGTTGCTCGTTCTCCTGTCATTCCAGCGCGCGCAGGCGGACCCTGTCGGCGAAACGCATCGTGTGACGACCGAAAAGACGGCCGCCCTGCGCGACGCGGAGCATCGCGACCAATTGCGCCTCACCGTCTGGTATCCTGCAGCAAAGGATGCGGTAGAGCAGCCATTGGTCGTCGGCCTGGACCCACCGGCCAAGCCCTTCTGGAATGTCGGGTCGGTCGCGTTCAACGCGCCTTTCGCTGATGGCGGGCCGCGTCCGATCCTGCTGTTGGCGCCTGGTGGTAGCGCCAGCGCTCGCATGGTGGGCTGGTTCGGGATCGCCATGGCCCGCGCCGGCTATGTGGTGATCGCGGTCGACCACCCCGGCGATAACGGCATGGATGTGAAGACGACGGCGGCCATGCTCCTGCCCTGGGACCGCGCGGAGGACCTGCGCTCAGCTCTCGCGGCTGCCGAAAATGACCCTGTGATTGGACCACATCTGGACAAGGCGCGCGTCGGTGCGGCTGGACTGTCGTTCGGCGGATATACGGCGCTTGTCGCGGCGGGCGCGCGATCCTTCGATTTCGATCGTTTTACCGCGTTCTGCACCGAGAATCCCGACGATGGTACATGTCATCAGCGCGCGCGCAGTCCAGTACCGATGACGGACGCCGACAAAAGGAAAGCCCTGGCTTCGCCGGAAGTTGCCGCCGAGCGTGCCCGTGCCGGCGAAAGTCATGCCCTGCCCGAAGTGCGGGCGGCGTTCGTCATGGCTCCGGGGCCCATTCAACTGCTCGATCCCGCAAGCCTCGCAGCCATGCGCAAGCCGGTTAGCATCATACTGGGCGATGATGACATAGACGTGCCGCCGGCGACGAACGGCCTCATCGCGGCAAAGGCGATCCCCGGGGCGACGCTGTTACGGCTGCCGGGCGTCGGTCACACCGATTTTTTGCCTGATTGTACCGACGCCGGGCGGGCAACATTTCCGCAGTGGTGCACCTTCAGCGTCCCGCAGGCGGACACCCATGGTCAGGCGATCGCGGCAGCGCAGGAGTTTTTTGCCAGGACGTTGGCGAAAGCGCCGTAGCAGGAAACTCATCGTAGAGTCTTGCTGCAAAAGTGGGGCTACTGAATTTCGCGATCGAACACATCCCCGAACTTCCGTTTGCGGCCCATCGCTGCCGCATCCCAGATATGTCGGCTGTCAGACAGCAGACTGCGTTCATCAACTCAATCCGCGCCCATCTTGCCGAGTTCGGGATCGTCGCTCCCGTCGGACGCAGGGGTGTCGAGCAGCTGCTGGAAGTCGCCGCCGACAACGCCGAAGACCGGGTTCCGGAGGCCGCCCGGATGTGCCTTGCTGCTCTTGGCGAACAATTGTGCGCTTTGCCGAAATGCGGCGCCTCGAGCGCGAGGGTGATTATGGCGTGATGCGAAAGAGCCGGCGATTGGGACAACCCGCTTCTGGGTTCCAAGCAGAAAGGACCCGCAATGACCGGCCCAGTCTGCCGGGGCTCAAACAAAGAGGAAGACGCCGGTTTGTCAGTTTGATATGCTTTTAGTGTAGTTCTTGCGGCGATCGTGCCGCCAAACCCGGGAGTTCACTAATGGCCTGGAAAGCACCGAAGATCGTCGAAGTGCCTGTTGGCATGGAGATCAACATGTACGCCTGCGCAGCGCGGAAGTAAGCGATTCGCATCGACCTGCCTGGCCCCAGAGCTTCGCGACATTTTTCGTCATTTTCTGGAGCCGGGCAGAGGCTTTTCATTTCGGCAACGCAGACAATCCTAAATAGACGCATTGTACGCGGCGGTGCCGGATGTTTGTCGGCGAGTATCCGTCGCCGCTCCTTTTGCATCTTCCGATGCGGCGCCCAATTAGAGCTCGGCGCATGACCACCCGCGATCGCAGCGGCTAGGCGAACACGGATAAATTTCCACGAGGCTAGAAGCGAGCGATAGTGCGGCATCAGCATTGCCGTTGCCGTTACTATAGCGCTGCCCGCACTCCCAGTGCCATGGCCACTATTCCCAATTCCAACGCTTGCCCCGCGCCACCGATTCCCGCGGGTGAGCGAGCTGGTCACCATCAGCCTTCGCCAAACATCTGGTTGGGGTATGGGTTCCGGATTTGCGCTTCGCTTGTCCGGGCCGACTGCGTAGCTTGTGGCTGCGCACGGCGCTATTTCAAATACGCGAGATAGTGCGCGACGGCGGTGATCTCCTCGTCGCTCATGTGGTAGGCCACATCGGCCATCGCGGCGCCGCCACCGCCGACACGCTGGCTGCTCTTGTAGTCGTGCAACGCCTTGACCAGATATTCCTCGCGCTGGCCTGCGAGCCGCGCCACAGCCTTGGTGCCGGCAAAGCTATCCGTATGACATGAGGCGCAGCGGCGGCCGACGGCAACTTCCGCGCCTTTCTTCGAGAGTTCCGGATCGTTGTCCTCGCCAGGCGCGGGCGGCGTCATGGCCGCGAAATAGGCGGCGAGACTACGCACGTCCTCGTTGCTGATGTCCTGGGAAATCGGCTGCATCTGTTCGTTCTTGCGTGAGCCGGCGCGGAAGAACACGAGCTGCCATTGCAAGAATTGATCGGGCTGGCCGGCCAGCGAAGGGATGTTCTCGGTCTGCGAGATGCCGTTCTCGCCGTGACAGCCGGAGCAGACGGCAGCCTTCTCCTGGACCGCCGCATTGTCGGCGGCGCTTGCGGAGAGGGCGCCAACTGCGAGAAGCGCAGCCGCGCTGATGGCTTGCGAGACGAACTGCCGGCGCATATGGGAATTCCGATCTATCGACCGCGTCATTGCGGGGCGTGCGAAGCACATGCCCGAACTCCATAACAGCGAGTCGGGGTTAGGGGTTCCGGACTTGCGCTGGCCCAATCCGGAACGACAGCGTGAGACTTTGAAATGAGAGAAGCTGCGGCGCCGCTAGGGCCGCCGCAGCCTCCTGTCGTCGCGCGCTACTGCTTGCTGTAGCTGATGCGATAGACCGCGCCGGCCCAGTCGTCGGCGACGAGGATCGAACCGTCCTTGGCGAGGATGATGTCATCAGGACGGCCGAGATAGCCCTGGTCGGCTTCGAGCCAGCCGGAAGCGAACACTTCTTCCTTGGCGTTCTTGCCGTCAGGATCGACGATCACGCGCACGATCCGGGCACCCTGATACTTGTGTCTGTTCCAGGAGCCATGCTCGGCGATCAGGATGTTGTTCTTGTATTCGGCGGGGAATTGGTCGCCGGTATAGAACTTCATGCCGAGCGGAGCGACGTGCGCGCCCAGATTCAGGACGGGGGGCGTGAACTCCGAGCATTTGTGGCCCATCGCGAACTTATCGTCGGGCAAGTCGCCCTGGTGGCAGTAAGGATAGCCGAAATGCTCGCCGATCTTGTTGATCATGTTCAGCTTGTCGCTGGGCAGATCGTCGCTGATCCAGTCGCGGGCGTTTTCGGTGAACCAATATTTGCCGGTACGAGGATCGACGTCGCCGCCGACCGAGTTGCGAACGCCCAGCGCCCAGATTTCGGCGTTGCCGGTCTTGGGATCGACGCGCCGGATCTGCGAGACGCTGGTCGGGGGAATGCCGATGTTGAAGGGCGGGCCGAACGGAATGTAGAACCAGCCGTCCTTGTCGGCCGCGAGGTATTTCCAACCATGAGCGGCATAGGACGGCATGTCGTCATAGACGACCTTGCCCTCGCCGGGATTGTCGAGCTTGTTTTCGATGTCGTCGTAGCGGATCAGCTTGTCGACCGCGATGACGTAGAGCGCACCGTCCTTGACGGCCAGACCCGTGGGCATGTTCAGCCCCTTGAGGATGGTCTTGACCTCTTTCTTTCCGTTGTTGTCCTTGATGGCATAGACGTTGCCGAGGCCGAACGAGCCGACGAACAGCGTGCCCTTGTCACCCCAGGCCATCTGCCGCGCAGCCAGCACGCCGGACGCATAGACCTCCATCTTGAAGCCCGCCGGCAGCTTGACCTTCTTGACGATGTTGGCGAGCTCAGCATCGGACGCGCCGGTCGGCGGACCCGATGGCGGCGCGAGGCCCTTCTGCGCCTCGGTCTCGTCGCCGAGGAACCAATCGTCCGGCGGATGCGTCCAAAATTCCTTGGTGCCTGATTCGTATTTCTTCAGTGGCGTGCTTTTGTCCTGCGCATTGGCAACGGTGGTTCCCGCAAGGAGGGTCACGGCTGCAAGCGCCAACACGGATCGATGGATCATCGATGTCATCGCGTCACTCCCCTAACGCAGCCGCCAGGGCTGCAGGTTCTTTGTTTTGCTGTTTGACTCGGTCTGTCGAGGTGGCAGACGCGAAAAGGTTAGCACATCTGCTAGCGGTGAGAAGCACGTCGCATGCGTCGCAGTTGCGCTCCGCAAGAAATTGAGGGGTAGGCGCATATCGCGACGACAATGATCTCCCTGCAACGCGGAATCGGCCTGCCCGCAACGCAAACTTCGAAACATCACCACCACAGTGGGCCGGCGGAAGCTGGGTGGTCCGCGGAGACGGCGGCCACACAGCTGAAACATCATGCGAATTGACAAAAGCGGCGACTATTTGGTCTCGAGTCCGGGCCCCGAAGTGAAAGCGTTGGTGTTTTCGGTCCCAAGCGTTTGAAATTGCTAAAATACCGCCGCATTAGCGGTCTTGGTCAGATCGCGAGCGGCGGAGGCCGTCCGTGAAGATCGAGCGAGCACCAGCCATTGCGGCTCAGGCACGGGTCAGACCGCGTGTTTCATCCGATCCTTCTGTGCCATACAGCACCGGAGCGACCGCGTCGTTCGAGCGACCCGTCCCACTGCGCGATGGGCGCGACCGCTTTCCGAAAACCACGCTGGCGGCCCGGAGCGGCCGCCACGCGACCGTCTCAGGAAGCTTTTACGAGCCACTCCTTCCATAGCGGCTTCCTTGCCGACTGGAGACGGCATATGGCAACCCCGCACTGCGGCAAGTTTGCGAAGAGCACCCAGCAGCATATCTGCGGCTCATTTTGCTGGCCTCAAGAGGCGCGATTAGAAGGGTCCCGCAACCGTGAGAATTAGGCAGTGATCCAATCGATACGAAAGCTGGCGCCTGACCACATCATCGAATGGCCCGATGGTGAGCGCGCAAGGGTCACATGGGTCTCGGAAAAGGGCGAGCGCTTTCGCGTCGATGGTCTGCCGACACTGTTGTGGGCAACAGACAGTTTTCGGGTGGTCAGGAGATTTGCCTCAAAAACGCGAGTTTACTTTACCGCACCTCCTCGCATCGGGATGGTGTTGCGTTGCTGCCTGCCGTAGAATAGTCGCGCTTGAGTGGCAGGGTGCGGCCATGGGCCAAATCCTTCTGGTTGATTCGAAAAAGCTGGATGGCTTTGAAGGTCTTCACCAGGCCGTCCACGGTTCGCATGTGGATGTGATGCAGCTCGGCCGCGGCCGGTTGCGCGGGACATTGTCGCACATTGGAATTGGCGAGTTTTCGCTGAGCATCGGCACCTTCAACGTCGGCATGCGCACGCAGCGCGTCTCCAGCGACGACAAGCTGATCATCGGGATGTTGCTCGCGGCCGAGGAGCGCGTGGCCCATTGGTCCTTCGACATGCAGCTCAACGATGTGCTCGTGATTCCGCCGTTGCTCGAGCACGACGGGGTCTTTCACGGCGGCTCCGCTTACGCCGCGATGCGCCTCGATCTCAACGACGTTGCGTCTTTGTTCGGTGGCGAAGCGAGGCTCGGTGATCCCGATACTTGGCGCAGCCGGGGTCATTTCAGGGCCGACGCTGCGAACGGGCAGATCGCCACGCGCCGGCTTGTCGCCATCATGTCGCATTTGCGCACCCACAGATCGGGCCTGACGTCGTCGACGGCCGAATACTGGAGGAGGGCGATCGCGGAGTGTATGGCGGTCAACGTCATGTCGTCGCTTCCCCCAGATGACAACGGATGGCTGCGTTCAGCCCGACGGCTGGTCCGCAGGGTCGAGGATTATCTCGACGAGACCGGCACCCGCCCGGTGCACGTGTCGGAAATTTGCGCGGCGCTTGGCGTGTCCCGGCGCACGTTGCACCGCGCCTTTCAGGAGGTGTTCGGCCTCGGCCCGGTCAGCTTCCTCAGACACAAGCGGCTGTGTGCCGCTCATTCGATGCTGCACCAGAGCGCGCCCGGTTCGACCACCGTCGCTGCCGTCGCGATGGGCCAGGGCTTTTACGAGCTCGGCCGGTTCGCGCAGTACTACCTCGCGATGTTCGGAGAGCGCCCCTCGCAAACGCTCGGAGTTGCAACATTGCACACCGAAGCGGACGGCAGCGGGAGTGCCTAGGCGCGCCACGGCTGGTGTTCGACGAGGCCGATCAGAACGGCGCCATGATTCCAAAATGCCGGTGTTTTGCCCGACGTGTCAAACGGCTTTGCCGGTGGGGCCGACGACATCGGAAAATTCGTCGCGAAAACAATGCTCCCGCTACTGTGCATGGGGTTGTTTCGTTGGTTGGAGTTGGCTGCGCTGTGCAAAACGGCCTGGCCGGGGGCATCAGGTGATTGCCCTATGTGCTACCCTCGTCGTACGGACTGAACGCATATGGCTCCTCCCGCATCCGCACTCCCCGTCGAATTGCCCCAGGCGTTCCTGGGGGTGGCGCGCTCGCTGACCGACAAGCTCTGGCGCACCCGGCTGGATGCGCGGGGGGCGGCCACGGCACTCGCCATCGTGCAGCGTCACCAGCTGCCGGAATTGCTCGCGCGGGTCCTGGCAGGCCGCGGTGTCGACATCGACGCCGTCCCCGACTTCCTCGATCCGACCATCCGAAAGCTCATGCCGGATCCGTTCACGGTGACGGAGATGGAGGCCGCCGCGAAACGTATCGCGGATGCGGCAGCGAAGGGCGAGACCGTCGCGATCTTCGGCGACTACGACGTCGATGGCGCGACCTCGGCGGCGCTGCTCGCCTGGCATTTGCGCCATTGTGGGCTCGATCCGCTGATCCACATTCCCGATCGCATCTTCGAAGGTTACGGCCCCAACGTCGAAGCCGTGCGGGCGCTGGCCGCAAAGGGCGCCACGCTGCTGGTCACCGTCGATTGCGGCACCACCAGCATCGAGCCGCTCGCCGAGGCCAAGCGCCTCGGCATGTCGGTTGTCGTGATCGATCACCACCAGGCCGGCTCCGAGCTGCCGCAGGTCGACGCGCTGGTCAATCCGAACCGGCTCGACGATCTCTCCGGCCTCGGCCACCTCGCCGCCGTCGGTCTCGTGCTGGTGACGCTGGTCGCGGTGAACCGAGAGCTGCGCCAGCGCAGGTTCTGGAATGCGGAGCTGCCGGAGCCTGATCTCCTGGGCACGTTGCATCACGTCGCACTCGGCACTGTTGCCGATGTGGCGCCGCTGATCGGCCTGAACCGTGCCTTTGTCGCAAAAGGTCTGATCGCGATGCGGCGCCGCGACCATGTCGGCCACACCGCGCTGATGGACGTGGCGCGGCTCAACGGGCCGCCGGAAGCCTGGCATCTCGGCTTTATGCTGGGGCCACGCGTCAATGCCGGCGGCCGCATCGGCCGCGCAGATCTGGGGGTGCGGCTCTTGCTGGAAGGCGACAGCGTCGAGGCCGCGCGGATTGCGGCCGAGCTCGACCGCCTCAACAGCGAGCGCCGTGTCATCGAGCAGGCCGCCGAAGCGCAGGCCGAAGCCGAAGCGCTGGCGTCAATCGGCTTGGAGGACAAGCTTGGTGTGATCGTCACGGCCTCCGAAGGCTGGCATCCCGGCGTGGTCGGCCTCGTTGCCTCGCGACTGAAAGAGAAGTTTTCGAGGCCCGCCTTTGCGATTGCGCTGGAACCCGGCGGTATCGGCACCGGCTCGGGGCGCTCGATTGCCGGCGTCGATCTCGGCAAGGCGGTGCGGCAGGCCGTTGCCGATGGCATTTTGCTCAAGGGCGGCGGCCACGCGATGGCCGCAGGCGTGACGCTGCGGAAAGAAAAGCTCGCCGAATTCCGCGCCTATTTGGAGAATGCCCTGGCGCAGGACGTCGCCGAGGCGCGCCATGTCAACGAACTCCATATCGACGGCGCGATCTCGGCACGCGCGGTGACGCCGGAACTCGCCACCACGCTCAATCGCGCAGGGCCCTTCGGCAGTGGTAATCCGGAGCCGGTCCTGGCGTTGCCGGCGCACCAGCTCGTCTTTGCCGATGAAGTCGGGCAGACGCATCTGCGCTTGCGCTTCAAATCGGGCGACGGCTCGATCGTTAACGGCATCGCGTTCCGTTCAGTCGGACAGAAGCTCGGCAACGCGCTTGTGGCCAATCGCGGCCAGCAACTGCACGTCGCGGGCTCGCTGTCGGTCGATCGCTATCAGGGTGTCGAACGCGTGCAGTTTCGCGTCATCGACGTCGCACTTCCGGATCAGGGTCCATCCGTGATTAGGTAACGGCCTCAAACAACAAAAAGAAGCGGAGCGAACATGGCAGGGCAGGTTGAGGGCAAGATCGCGCTGGTGACGGGCGGCGCCTCCGGTATCGGCGAGGCCATTGTCGAGCTGTTTGCGCGCGAGGGCGCCACCGTCATCGCCACCGACATCGATGAATTGCGCGGGCCCGAACTCGCCAAGCGGGTGACAAAGGCCGGCGGCAACGCGATCTTCCTGGAGCAGGACGTCACCAGCGAGGAGCGCTGGATCGAAATCGTCGCCGAGATCGCCAAGCGCTACGGCCGCCTCGACATCATGGTCGCCAATGCCGGCATCGGCATTGCCGTGCCCTCGATCACCGATATGACGCTGTCTGACTGGCACAAGCAGAATGCGATCAACCTCGATGGCGTGTTTCTTTCGGTCAAGCATTGCCTGCCCTTGATGCGCAAGCACGGCAGCGGTTCGATCATCATGATGTCGTCGCTCGCGGGCCTGCGTGGCGCGCCGGGTCTCTCGGCCTATTCGCTGACCAAGGGCGGCGTACGCTTGTTCGCGAAATCGATCGCAATGGAGTGCGCGGCTGCCGGCGACGGCATACGCGTCAATTCGGTGCATCCCGGCATCATCGACACCCCGATCTGGGGCAAGATCCCGACCGGAGCGAGTGGCGCCGGCCAGAACGCCCCGATCGATCCGGAGGAACGCGCCAAGGTCGCAACCCCGCTCGGCCGCGCCGGCCAGGCGGCGGAGATCGCCTCCGGCGTGCTGTACCTGGCGTCGGATGCCTCGCGCTATGTCACCGGCACCGAGCTCGTCATCGATGGCGGCATGAATGCCGGCGGGGTGCCACGGCGGGCGTGAAACGCGCAAGGCAGGGCGGCGGCCGCAGGGGCTGACGCGCAGGCGTCGGCCCTGTAAAACGCTGCCGTCCCCCGTCCGAAAGAGGTCTCCTTCGCCATGGCGCACAGCCTTCACGCCTCCTCACCCGCAGCTGTCCGCTCCAACCGGCCGGACCTCGCCACCGATGCCATCCGCACTGCGCGCGAGGATCTCGCTGCCTGCTTCCGCATGGCGGCGCGCAACGGTTTTGAGGAGGGCATCTGCAACCATTTCTCGGCCGTCGTTCCCGGCCATGACGATCTTTTCCTCGTCAATCCCTACGGCTACGCCTTCCGCGAGCTGACCGCGTCAAAGCTCCTGATCTGCGATTTTCACGGCCACGTTCTCGATGGCGAGGGCGAGCCTGAGGCGACCGCCTTCTACATCCATGCGGAGATGCACAAGCGCCTGCCGCGCGCCAAGGTGGCGTTCCATACCCACATGCCCTATGCGACGGCACTTTCGATGACCGAAGGCGATCCCCTGATCTGGGCCGGCCAGACGGCGCTGAAATTCTACGGCCGCACGTCGGTCGACCGCGACTACAACGGCCTCGCGCTCGATGTCAGCGAAGGCGCGCGCATTGCATCAGCCGTCGGCGATGCCGACATCATCTTCATGAAACATCACGGCGTGATGGTGCTGGCGCCGACGATTGCAGAAGCCTGGGACGATCTCTACTACCTCGAACGCGCCGCCGAAGTGCAGGTGCTGGCGATGTCGACCGGACGTCAGGTGCAGCCGGTCGATCCTGCGATCGCAGCCGCAACCTACGCGCAGATGCGCGAAGGCGATTCCGAATCCGCGCGGTTGCATCTCGCCGCGATCCGCCGCCAGCTCGATGCGGAAGAACCGCAGTACCGGCACTGACGCGGCTCAAGATCCCTGCCGCAGCTTCGCCAGCACCTTCAGCCCGCCGTATCCATCGGCGGGCGTGATGCCGGCGCGCTGCTGGAAATCCTTGATCGCCTTCATGGTGTCATTGCCGACGCGACCGTCGGTGCCGCCGGTGTCAAAGCCGGCCTTGGTCAGACGCGTCTGCATCTCCTGCACCTCCGCGAGCGTCAGCACGCGCTCGGAGCCGGGGAAGGGTTGAATGAACGGCGGCGCACCCAGGCAGCGATCGCCGAGATGGCAGATCGCGAGCGCATAATTCATGGAGGGATTATAGCTCTTCACTGAATAGAAGTTCGGTCCCAGCAGGAAGGTCGGACCGCCTGCAACAGGCGTCCACATTTGCGCGGACGCGTTCGGTTGTGGGAATGGCTGGCCATCAGCACGGGTGACGCCGGCTGCCTGCCACGCAGAATACGTGCGGCTGCCGCTCATCTCGCCGGACGCGCGCACCTCGTAGCCCCAATGCTCGCCGCGGCGCCATTTGCCGCGATTGACGAGATACTTTGCGGTCGATCCCAGCGCGTCGTCGGGCTTGCCGAACGGTGAGACCTTGCCGTCGCCGTCATAGTCGATGCCGACATTGAGCCAGACCTCCGGCATCCACTGCGAATTCCCCATTGCGCCGGCCCATGAGCCGCGCATTTCCTCCGGTGTGCTCCAGCCCTTGTCGACGATGCGCAGCGCGTTGATCAACTCGGCTTCCCAATAAGCCTTGCGGCGCGGCTCGTTCCAGGCGAGCGCGGCGAGCGAGGGAAACACCGGCGTCATGTGGTTCTGCTGGACCAGCGGATCGCCGTAGGCGGACTCCACGCCCCACAGCGCCAGCAGAGTGCCGCGCTCGACACCGAAATCGCGCTCGATCCGCGCGAACAACGCCTCGTTGTTCTTCAGCGCGATCTTGCCATTGATGATGCGCCAGTCGGAGACGCGGCGGTTGATGTATTGCCAGAGCTGCTCGTGAAACTCCGGCTGGTTGCGCATCTGCTTGAACACGCTCATGTCGGGCTCGACCCGTGCCATCGCGCGCTGCCAGGTCGCAGCCGAAATGCCTTTCGCCATTGCGCGCGCGCGAAATCCCTCGCGCCATTCGTCGAATCCGGGAGGCGATGCAATGGCACGTGTCGGAAGTGCGAGCATGGTGGCCGCGCCGAGGGTGGACCTGAGCACAGCCCGGCGGCTGACGTGAGTGGCCGAGGAATCAGTGTGTTTCATGCGGCTATTCTAGCCGGAATCCAGGTCCCTGTGAGCCGGTTCCGGGAACGCGGGAACAGCGGTTCCCCCCGGAACAAACCGTCGCACTGCTGCATTTGCTCCCCACGACATCAGAGGAGGACAAGATGAGGAAGTATCTGTTTGCCGCGGCCATGATCACCGCTATCGCAACGCCTGCGTTTGCGGATGAGGTCGGCGTTCACGTCGGTCCGGTCGGCGCCGGCGTGACGGTCGGACAGTCGCACGAATATCGTGACCGCGATCGCGACCGGACCACGGTTATCAAGGAGCGAGAGCCCGCTGACCGCAAAACCGTGATCAAGAAGGAAGATGAATTCGGCAATCGCAGCAAGACCGTGATTCATCATGACAACGACTGACGGAGCAGGGGCCCTGGCTAAGCGCCGGGGCCCACGTTCGTCGACGAGACTTGGGGTGCAATGAAGATACGCGCACATGCAGAGAGCCATGTCGTCGAACTCGACGACGGATCTTGCTGGCAGATTTTTGCCGGCGATCTCGCAGCGACGCTGAGCTGGAAGCCGGAAACGGAGTTGAATCTGGAGCCGAGTGGCGACCGGATAAGTTCGCACGTGTTGGTGAATGGTGCGGACCGCAGCCGCGTCCGGGTCATTGCGGCAGGCGCGAACTGGCCCGATGGCGAAGTTAAGAAAGCGTTGAAAGGCGGATAGCGCAGCCGCTCAAATCCCCAGCTTTAAGCATGTCCTTTTGCGGTCGGTTCGCTTGCTTCTGCGCATCATGGGCACGTGCGAGAGCTGTTCGACATCATCCGTGCCAATCCCTGGCCTGTTGGCGCAGGGCTATTGGTCGTCATCATGATGATCATCGCGGAAAACTTCGGCCGCGGCATTCAGGGTGACGGCGACGCCGGATTCGCCGATTTCGGGGATGGTGACGGGGGCGATGGAGGAGGTGACTAAGCCTCCTCCTGCAGATCGGCCGCGATGCCGGCAAGCCAACGGCGAATGGTTGCCTCCGCCTTGGCATCGAGGCCACTGGCCAAGCGCTTCTCCAATTCGATCACCCGTTCCCGGCAAGCCTTCAGCAGTGTGTTGCCGCGCGGTGTCAGCGTCCATTGCTGGATGCGGCCGTGGATGGGATGCGGCGTCATTACGATCGCGCCGTCGCGCTCGAGGTTGCGGATGATCACTCCGACGGTTTGCGGCGTCAGAAAGGTGAGGCGGGCGACGTCGGCACCTGACAGGCCCGGGTAGGCGTTCAGCATGGTCAGCACGGCGAATTGCGGCGAGGTCACGCCGAGATCGACGAGCGTCCGTTCCATCTTCAGCCGGACGGCGGCGTGGGCCTGGCGCAGGAGATAGCCGAGATAGCCCTGCTCGCCGCGCTTGCCTTCGCCAGGGGCGGGCACGCGGATCGCAGGCTCCTCTTTGGGTGCCCTTTGCTCCGGTTTCGATTTCGTGATGCCGTCTGACTTGCGCATAATATAAGAGCTCTTATAAGATGTAAGTAGTCTTATAATAACACGAGGTGCACGGCAATGTCACACGCCCGAAGCGAATACGAGGATTTCAAGAGGATCGCGCCTGACGCCTATGACCTGGTGCTGGCGCTGGGCCAGGTTGCGGCCAAGGCCGGGATCGAGAAGCAGCTCCTTGAGCTCGTCAAGTTGCGCGCCTCGCAGATCAACGGCTGTGCCTTCTGCGTACAGCATCACGTGCTGCTCTCGGAGCGATTAGGGATCCCAGCGGACAAGCTGCATTTGGTCGCGGTCTGGCGAGAGGCGCCGATCTTCTCGGCGCGCGAGCGCGCTGCCTTGGCCTGGACCGAGGCGCTGACGTTGCTGCCGGACGGGTTTGGTGACGAGGTCTATGCCCAGGCGCAGAGCGAATTCTCCGAGACGGAGCTGACCTATCTGACCTCGGCGGTCGCTTCGATCAACGTCTGGAATCGGTTCGGCGCGGCCTTTCGCTGGACGCCTCCGAAGCGCCCGGGCGCTGCTCAAGCTGGATCCTGATTGGCCAGGACGGAGATTGTCATGAGCGCAATGAATCTCGCCAACATGCAGCATCCGATGCCGTTACGCTCTATGGCTCTGGCCGTTGTCGGCGGACTTGCCTGCGCGCTTGCGATCGGCAGGGTGCTACCGGTGACGAAGGATATCGTGTCAGACGCACTCGCGCCGCTCTGCGCCAACGCTGCGGAAGGCTCGCCACTCGACAAGGTCGAGCCGATCGGGTCCTACGCACTGCCCAACGTGCCGGGCAAACGGGTGACCATCGTGCGCGTGTTCTACGGTCCGGGCGGATTTTCGCGGCCGCATCGGCACGCTGGCTCGGTGACTGCTTACATTACCAAGGGCGAGATCCGATCCCAGCTCGGCGGTGGTCCGGTTGAGACATATGGTGTCGGCCAGTCCTTCTTCGAGCCGCCGGGCGCAACACATCTGGTCTCCGCCAACGCCAGCACTACGGAACCTGCCGAACTGATCGCGGTGTTCGTGGCCGATGAGGGCGCCCAGCTGACGACCTATCTGGATTAACCAGCCGATCGTATCTCGGACACCCAATCGCTGTTCCGGGATGCGCGATCGAGGTCGCCGCGCTCAATTCTCGTCGCTGCTCGATCCCTCACGATGATCGGGCTTGAGCACGTCTTCGGGCAGTGCATGAGCGACCGGCTGCGGAGTGCTCGCGATCTCCGGGCCGATTTCGCGCCCGCGGGCGCGGATCAGGCGCTCATAGGCCGAGACCAGCGTGACGTAGGGGCTGACCCAGATCCAGCCATCGCGTGTGAAGACCTGGACGTCGAAATGCAAATGCATCGACGTGCCCGCAGGATGGTCGAGATAGTTCGAGATCACGCCGATCTTCTCGCCTTCGGTGACGATGCGGCCATTCAGCACCCCATTGGCATCCAGCGCCTGCGGATTCATGTGCATATAGCGGAAGCGGATGTGCTCGGTGCGGCTGTTGACCTCGAGTGTCGCAGCCTGGTCCTTGGGCGCGCGGATCACCACGGCGTCGCGCACGGCGACGACGCCGCGCTGCCTGGGATCACAGGGGCTGCGGCTGTCACCGGGCGGGGGACAATCGGCGGCCCGGATGTCCTCGCCCTGATGGCCATAGCCGCCGCCGCACTGCCAAACCTCGAAGCTGCGTGACTCGCAAAAATTGTCGCGCCAGGGATAGGCGGTCGGGCCGTCGTCCTTCTCGCGCTTGGAGTAGGATTGCGAATGCACGAACGCCGGCGCCGTCTCGAGCGGGAAGCGGATCTGCGCATAGGCCATCGGATCGGCATGGCCGCCCTGCTTGCGATAGCCGGTGTTCGGGATGATGTCGCCGCTCGGCCGGTAGCTGAAATCCGCCGCACGCCCGCTGGGACGATCGATCACGACGGAGGCAACGTCCATCAACGGCCGCGCGCGCTGGCCGCCGGCGACATGCAACGCCTTCAGGAAGCGCTCGGCAACGGGATAGGCCTCCTTGCAGGCCAGCCGCCGTGGTTTTGCGACACTGTCGAGGCACTGGACGGACACCACATAGGCCGCGCCGAAGCGTGTGAACGCGTAGCGCAGATAGCCTTCGCGGATGAACCGGCGCAGGTCTGGATAGACGGTCGCAAGCGGCTTGGCTTGCTCGCCCTTGCCGCCGGCGGGATCGGCGATGTCGTAGACAAGTGCCGACCCAGTGATCTGAACTTCGACTGGCTTTGCGAAGGTTCGTGTCGGCATGCCTTCGCCGGCGCCAGGCTCGAGTGAAAAGCTCGCACTGTAGCCGGCAGGGCCGGCATCGAACATGTCGACGGGATTGAAATCGGCCTGATAGCGAGACAGCGCGAGCGCCGTGCCCGGCGCGCCATTGCGTTGCGCCTCGAGATAGGCGGCGGCATCGAACGGCAGCAGCACGGGAACGGGGCTGCGGGAAATGCCGGTGAAGAATTGCGACGAGATGGCGTTGAGCTGCACCAGAGCCGGCATCGCACGCGGATCGAAGCGCGGCACTGAACGACGCGGCACGAAGATGAAATCGCCCGCGATCTGCGGGTGGCTGCTGATCTCGGTGCGGAGCTGGTCGAGCGCTGCGCGCCAATCGACGCGCAGGGCTGTGAGGGAAGGGCTGCGGATTTCGTCTGCAGCGATCGGCGTGGCGGGGAGGAGCGAGAGCGACGCCAGAAGCAGCGAGACGAAGCGGAAACTCTTCCCAACCACTGTCTCGCCCCCCCGGCGGCACCTATCCTGATTCGTCGCTTAGTCCTTGGCGCGCTCGGAGTAGGAGCCGTCTTCGGTCATCACCACGATGCGGGTGCCGACCGAAATGTGGGGCGGAACGGTGGTGCGGACGCCGTTAGAGAGCACGGCGGGCTTGTAGGACGACGAAGCCGTCTGGCCCTTGGTCACCGGCTCGGTCTCGACTACTTCAAGTGTCACGCGCTGCGGCAGAGCGAGCGAGACCACGTTGACGTCGTGGGTCGACAGCTTGACGGTCATGTCTGGCTGAAGATAGGCCGCGGCATCGCCGACGACGTCCTTGGAGACCTGGACCTGGTCGTAGGTCTCGGGATTCATGAAGTGGAAGCCGTCGCCATCTTCATACAGGAAGGTGTAGTTGCGCTCTTCGATGGTGGCCTTTTCGACCTGGTCGGTAGTCTTGTAGCGCTCGGAGATCTTTACCCCGTCCGAGATTCGGCGCATTTCGATCTGACTGACCGGCGTGCCCTTGCCGGGATGGATGTTCTCGGCACTCACGACGACATAGAGCTTGCCGTCTTGCTCGATCACGTTGCCTTTGCGGATAGAACTGGCGATGACTCTCAAAGCTATATTTCCTGCTTGCTTGGCCCGGCACCGGCCAGGACGTGGTCAAATCGATGGGGGACTTGGGGCCTCAAATCAGACCTTGGCGCCCGTTTCGGGCCGCAACATACTGATTTTGCCGTTCGATGCCAGCATTTTGCTGGCCGAGAGGGGCGTCGGTTAATGGCTGGGGACAAGCCGATCTCACCGTTCTGGACGCCCAGCCGGCACCTCGACCGGCGGCCGTTCCTCCAGGCTAGGGGAGCCATTACCGGCGCTGTCAGGGGCTTTTTCGCCGAGCAGGGGTTCGTCGAGGTCGAAACCTCCGTCCTCCAGGTTTCACCGGGCAACGAGACCCATCTGCACGCCCCCCGGACCGAGATCATCCGGCCGGATGGCAGCCGTGCCAGCCGCTACCTGCGGACTTCGCCCGAATTCGCCTGCAAGAAGCTTCTGGCGGCCGGCGAGGAGCGGATTTTCGAGCTCGCCCGGGTATTCCGCGACCGCGAGCGCGGTGACCTGCACCTGCCCGAATTCACCATGCTGGAATGGTACAGGGCCGACGCGCCCTACGACGCCATCATGGCCGACACTGTCGTGGTGATCGCCCACGCCGCGCAAGCAACCGGAATCGGGACCTTCTCGTTCCGCGGCCGAACCGCCGACCCCTTTGCAGAGCCTGAGCTGCTGACCGTCGCGGGCGCCTTCGAGCAATTCGCCGGCATTGACCTGCTGTCGACAATCTCGGGCAATGAGGGTAACCGTGCCGCGCTCGCCGGAGCGGCCGCCGACAAGGTGCGGGTCGCCCAGGACGATACCTGGTCGGATATCTTCAGCAAGATCCTGGTCGAGCATGTCGAACCGCATCTGGGACAGGGACGTTTGACCATTCTGTTCGAATACCCATCTCCTGAGGCGGCGCTGGCGCGGGTGAAGGCTAGCGATCCCAGGGTCGCGGAACGGTTCGAGGTCTATGCCTGCGGTGTCGAGCTCGCCAACGGCTTTGGCGAACTCACCGACGTAGAGGAGCAGCGCAAGCGCTTCACCGCATCCATGGCGGAGAAGCAGCGCCGCTATGGCGAGGCCTATCCGCTGGACGAGGATTTTTTGGCCGCTGTTGCCGCGATGCCTGAGGCGAGCGGTGTCGCGCTCGGTTTCGACCGGCTGGTGATGCTGGCAAGCGGTGCAACACGGATTGATCAGGTGGTGTGGACGCCGCCAGCAAATGAAGCGTTAAGTTAAGTATGACGAAGCCCAATCTTGCACGGACATTGCGCGAGCCGGCCGAACTCGTGGCCGCCGGCCTTGCACCTTCCACGGCACTGCCCGCGCTGGAGCGCGTCGCTGCGCGCTATGCGGTGGCGATCACGCCGGCGCTGGTCGATCTGATCGACAAATCCGATCCCCAGGATCCGATTGCGCGCCAATTCGTTCCGGCCGCCGCCGAGCTCGAGATGCAGCCAGGCGAAAGCGCCGATCCGATCGGCGACCATCCGTACGCGCCGGTTCCGGGGATCGTGCATCGCTATCCCGATCGCGTGCTGTTCAAGCTCGTTCACGTCTGCGCGGTCTATTGTCGCTTCTGCTTTCGCCGCGAGATGGTGGGGCCCGGCAAGGAGAACGCGCTCTCGGACAGCGCCTATGGTGCTGCGATCGACTATATCCGCATGCATAGCGAGATCTGGGAGGTGATCCTCACCGGAGGCGATCCGCTGATGCTGTCGCCACGTCGCATGAGCGAAATCATGGCCGATCTTGCCGCGATCGATCACGTGAAGGTCATTCGCCTGCATACCCGCGCACCCCTCGCTGATCCTGCGCGGATCAGCGACGAGATGGTCGCTGCGTTGAAAATCGAGGGCGCGACCACCTGGGTTGCCGTGCATGCCAACCATGCACGCGAGCTGACCGGCCCGGCCCGGGGCGCTTGCGCGCGGCTGGTCGATGCAGGGATACCTTTGGTGAGCCAGTCCGTACTGTTGCGGGGCGTCAATGACAACCTCGCTGCGCTGTCGGATTTGATGCGGGCGTTCGTCGAATGCCGGATCAAGCCCTACTACCTGCACCATGGCGATCTCGCGCCGGGCACTTCGCATCTGCGCACCACGCTGGCGCAGGGGCAGGATTTGATGCGGCAGCTGCGCGGACGGGTGTCAGGGCTGTGTCAGCCGGATTATGTCATCGACATACCAGGCGGCGCCGGTAAGTCCCCGGTCGGGCCGAATTATGTGTTGGCGGCGCAAAATACCGCAGCCGATGCCGGTGATGCGAAGACCGAAACGCGCTATCGTATCGTCGACTATTGCGGCGACGTTCATCTCTATCCGCCCGAGAATTGAGCGGACGGAGAACGCCGGTTTGAGGAATGGAGGATCGGACATGAAGAAGATCATGGTGGTGGCATCGCTCGTGGTCTTGCTCGGCGGAGCTGCGATCGCGCAGACCGGGACCAAGGAATCGACATCCGGCGGCGCGACTTCTGGATCGGTGCCCCAGGCACCGATCGGTCATCGTCAGCCGCGGGCCGGCGACGTGCCGAATGAAAAGAATCTAAGCGATTCGAACAATCCGGTGAGCAAGGAAGACGCCCTGCTCGACAAGAAGATCAAGAGCATCTGCCGCGGCTGCTAAGCCCGTCATTGTTGCGCGGCGGGCAGGGCGCGAACAGCCTCGCCCGGCCCGCCTTGTGGCCTTACGCGGAGCGCTCGTGCCGTCCGGCCTGCGCGGTGTTGCGCCGGATCTCTACCGCATCGGCGAGTTGCTCGAGCACGGTCGCCGTGGTCGCCCAATCAATGCATCCATCGGTGATGCTCTGCCCGTAAATCAGCGGCTTGCCCGCGACCACGTCCTGGCGGCCGGCGACGAGATTGCTCTCGATCATCACGCCCATGATGCGGTTCTCGCCGCCAGAGATCTGGCCGGCGATCTCGGCCGCGACCAGCGGCTGGTTTTCCGGCTTCTTGCTCGAATTGGCGTGGCTCGCATCCACCATCACCAGCGGGGCGACGCCGGATTTTGCCAGATCGTTGCATGCGGCCGCGACGCTTGCCGCATCGTAGTTCGGCTTGCTGCCGCCGCGCAGGATGATGTGGCAGTCCTCGTTGCCAGCGGTCGAGGCGATCGCCGAGCGACCGAGCTTCGTCACTGCCATGAAATGATGGGGATGCGAGGCGGACTTCACGGCGTCAGCGGCGATGCGCACGTTGCCGTCGGTGCCGTTCTTGAAGCCAACGGGGCAGGATAGACCCGAGGCCAACTCGCGGTGGATCTGGCTTTCGGTCGTCCGCGCGCCGATCGCGGCCCAGGAGACGAGATCGGCGATGTATTGCGGCGTCGTCATGTCGAGGAATTCGGTGCCGGCGGGCAGGCCGAGATTGTTGATGGCCGAGAGCACGTTGCGTGCAAGCCGCAGGCCCCTGTTGATGTCGAAGCTGCCATCGAGATCCGGATCGTTGATGAGGCCTTTCCAGCCGACCGTCGTGCGCGGCTTCTCGAAATAGACACGCATCACGATCTCGAGCTGGTCGGCGAGATCCTCGCGCAGCGCGGCAAGACGCTCTGCATACTCGATGGCGGCCCTGGGATCATGGACCGAGCAGGGCCCGACGACGACCAGAAGCCGATCGTCCTGGCCGTTGAGGATAGCGTGGATGGCGTTGCGCGCCGCCATCACCACGCGGGTCGCCGTGAGGGTGCGCGGGACCTCCCGCATCACGTCCTCAGGCGTGCTCAGCTCTTTCAGTTCGCGGATACGCAGATCGTCGGTCGTGCTCAGCACGGCGGGCTCCTGTCATTTTGAGAACCTGCCGGCCAATAAAAAAGCCGCCAGGTCTGGCGGCTGTTCGGACGTTTGCTTCAATATTTCAGATTGAGCGCGATCCTCCTGCCGCCAGCGAGCTGTCGTAGCTAAAGTACCAAAAATAGCTGGTGGCGACGGTGATCATGGTCGGTCGTATAGCGCGCCATGGGCGCCTTGTCATCCCCCAATAGGCGCGAGGGGCTTCGAGGCACCTCAACTGTTGCTTTTGCGTGCCGCCAGCGCCATGCCGATCAGGGTGGCGCCGCCGAACAGAAGGTTGATACCGACGAGCAGGCCGATCGCCCATTCCGCCGAGCTCGGCAGGCCCGTGATCACCATGAACGAGATCGCGATATCGACGAGGCCCGAGATCAGGAGCCACGACCAACGCCCGCTCAGTTCTCGGCGGTGCTCCAGCGCATACATGATGGTGGTGACGCCCTCGGCGAGGAAATAAGCGCCGAGCACGATGGTCAACGTCAGCACCGCCTGCATCGGGCGGGCCAGCAGCAACATGCCGGCGAGCACGGCGAGCGCCGCGGAGATCAACGACCACCAGAATCCCGGCGAGGTGCGCGCCCAGTAGGTGGCGACCAATCCGCCGATGCCGCTGACCAGAAACATCCATCCGAGAAAGATCGTGATCGCGAGGCTTGCGAGCGGCGGCAGGATCAGCGCGGCGACGCCGAGAACGGCAAGCAAAATGCCTTCGAACAGGAAGGCCTTCCAATGCGCCTTCACCGCCTGGCTCATCGCAGATTGCAGCCGTGAAAAATCCTCGGGCGATGTCATCGGCAGGCTCCAGATCGAAAGGTGTGCGCCCAATCTAATACGCGCGCACCCGGCTTGCCATCCTGCGGATCAACCGCCGCCGTGCGCTGACGAAAAACCTTCGCCACTGGTGCGGATGCGGTTGCGGCCAAGAATGTAGATCGCCGTCGTGACGACCAGCAGCGCAAGGCCGAGCAGGATCGAGACGAAGCCGATCGGGATCAGCGCCAGCGTCAGATTGCGTTCGGGGTTGATGAGCCAGTGGTGGATCGAGGTCAGAACGAAGGCAAGGCCGAGGAAGCCGACGCCACCGCCGGCGAGCAAAAGAGCCCACATCCGGCGCAGCTGGCTGAGGCGCTCCCGCGCGATTTCGGTGCGGGGCGCATGATGGCGCGCGACGCGGCGCACCAGGCGCATGGCAAAAGCGATCGAGCTGAAACCGATCAGCAGGCTCGCCCCGCCCAGCCACATCCTTAATGTCGGGTCAAGATCCGGCATGCGCTGCAGGGTGAGCAGCGGGAAATCGAACGCGGAATGCAAAGCGAGGGGACCGATCAGCATCAGCAGCCGGCTGGAGAGACGGGCCCAGTCACGGTGATGGCGGTTCGCACCGAGCGCCGTGCCAGCGCGCGCGATCGTGAGGTAAGCGCCGGCGATGATGCCGAGCGCGCCGTGGAACGGCACTGTGAGAACACTGCGCAGCGCTGCCAGCGACCGCCACATCTCGGCATGCTGCACCAGATAAGCGAGGTTCTCGTAGGCGGCGAACCCGAGGCCGACGGCAGCGCCATAGACGACTGTGTCCATCGGGTTGGCGAAGGTCCGCCGCTTGGTCGAGGAGACCAGGACGATTGCGATCACCTTTACCGCCTCCTCAGGCAGTGCGACGCCGAAGACCGAATGCATGGCGAGCGCCGCCCAGGGATTGTCGGGGGCCGCGACCATCTTGGCGAAGGGGGCCCGGGCGAGACCCAGCAGAGAGATGCTGGCTGCGCCAAGCAGGAACGCGGTCCAGACCTGGGCCGGCGGCCCCGGGCGTTCCTCGGCAGCAATGACAAGCCACAGCATCAGCAGCGCCGGTGCGATCGCGGCCGTTCCGATGACGGTGGGTAAAGCTTCAATCAGGTACATCGGCGCCGAAAATAGGTTCCCTGGGTCCGCTAATCCACGCTTTCCGATGCGACCATCTGTCATGCGCCTGCTGTCCCGTTGCTTAACAAGCGCGACAGCTAACCTTCATCAGGACCGCAAAGTGTCGAACGCGAGCGCAATCAATCGCATGACAGAGCCGTCTTCGTCGACCACATCGGATAGACGAGTCTGGTTGGTTAGCGATTGACAAGTCAGATCAAGGCAATGCGCAGTTTTCTTCGATATTCACGATGCACGGACGAAAGCGACGAGTCCAGAGGCGGGGTTCGTCACGAACCGGCCTTTCTCGGGCTTGAACTGCGGCCTCCCGCCGGGGTGACCGCGCTCCGGCCATCAATGGGTGGTGAACCGCGTCGGGGCGTCGGGGGCGATATCGAAAGCGCCGAGATGAAATTCCTCGCCGACGGTCTCGGCGGTCTCGGCATGATGCGCCAGCAGCGTGAATGCGGCTTGCGGATATTGCTTCCAGATATCGAGGTCGCCGGCGGTGATCGTGAGCCAGCCGAACGTGTACATGTAGCGTCCGGGCTCGGTAACCCGGCCAACCCTGTCCCAAGTGATCTTATCGACTGTGATCCTATCGGTTGTGGTCTTGTCGACTGCCATTCGGTCCCCCGATCGCAAATCCGCCAATGACGCCCGGCCCACGGCACGGATGTCCAGAAGCTGATCCCGCAATTGGGCCGCGATAGGGCAGCGGTGAGGAGGCAGCACGGCCGCGCCGCGGCCGCTGCGCGCCGACCCTTAGCGTGCCGTCGAAGCCGCCTCCGCTTCGGACGCCAGCTCCAGCTGGCGGTGCGAAGCGTGGAAGACATCGTGGACGAGGCCGATCTTTTCCAGGCCCAGAATGATCAGACCGTTGAGATCGATCTCCCACCAGGCGTGCGAGATATAGGCGTCCCGCGGGAAGCGGTGATGGTTGTTGTGCAGACCCTCGCCGAAGGTAAGGATCGTGGTCATGAACTCGTTGGTCGAGGCGTCGTCGACCTCGAAGCGGCGATAGCCGTAGGCGTGGCAGACCGAGCCGGTGAGCTGGCTGGTGAGGATCAGCAGATAGGCGCGGAGCAGGCCGGAGAAGAGCACACAGCCGATCATGGTGTGCACGCCGCCGAAGACGTAGCCGATCACGCCGGGGATGAAGACCGCAGACATTCCGTACCAGACCCAGCGCGTGCGCACGAAGAACATCGCGATCGGATCGGCGAGGATGTCCTTGGCGTAATATTCGTTGTCGGTGGTCGCCTGGTCGAACACCCAGCTGCCCTGCGCGTGCAGGAATCCCTTGAACGCACTGACGTAGCGATTGCCGAAGCCGTCGAACTGCGGGCTGTGGGGATCGCCGATATGGTCGGCATAGAGATGGTGGCGGCGGTGATTGGCGACCCATTTGGCGATCGAGCCCTGCACCGCCATCTGAGCGATTGCGCAGAAGAAGACGCGCATGATCGGGCCGGTGCGGAAGCTGCGGTGTACGAACAGGCGGTGCATGCCGGCGCCGATCCCAAATGTCGTCAGCGCGAACATCCAGCCGAACGTAAACAGCTCGACTTTGCCGACGCCCTGGGTGACAGCCCAGATGATCCCCGCGACAGCACCGACGTAGAGAATGCCAAGCAGAAGGTAGCTCTCGCGCAGCTTGGCCCGGACGAGCGGGCCTTCGGTGACGACGCCGGGAGGGAGCTGCGGCTTGGCGGCACTGACGGTGCTCTGGGCGATCTCTGCCGGGGTGAGCCCGGCATCAGCGATGGACATTCCAGCACTTCCAATATTTCGGGGAGCCCGCAAGGATTGCGGACGGACTGGCTCACACCCTATCGCGCAGGCGCCTCGACCTCCAGCATTTAGTTAAAATTGAGTTAAAATCCGGTCCGCAGGGTTTATGCCGGCTGCGGTATTCCCTGGCGCACGACCAGGCGAACGAGGTCGTCCCGGTGCTGCCTCTCGGCGAATTTCACCGCAAAGCCGTGTTCGAATTTCCGGATCACCCGCCCGACGCAGGCTCCGATGGCCAGGGGGGTTCCGACCGGCGGGTCATATTCGCAGGAGATTGCGACCCCGGCCGTAGAGACATCGATGATGAAGCAGGGATGAGAACTGCCGTCGGCCAGCGTCAGGACGGTGTGGGAGGCCTGCGGGACGAAGCGAGCCTCGCCCCGCAGCTCTTGAATCCTGGCGTCTTTCTGCTTTTTCTCGAGCCATGTCAGCTTTTCCGACATCCAGGCGCGTCGCGCTCGTGTCATCTCGAGCTCCATCAGGAAACCTGATTTCAGCGTCGCGCTGATGGTGCACTGGAATTCGCCGAAATCCTGGAAATAGGAGGTCACTCGCTCTCCTATCTTGCCGACGACCGGCACGTCCACGATCATGCGGAACGGCGAGACGCGTTTGGTACGGCAGGCGAAGTTTCTCAGTTTGCCCTCGCAATCGTACCAGCGATGCAGCGAATAGCTGCCGCTCACAGTGACTTCCACTGCTCGCTGCCTGAGGAACTCTGCGACGGACATGGGCCCCAAGATCGTGTTTCGAATTCTTTCCGTAATTCCACGGTAGCGATCAAACTCTAAGCAAATGATGCCGACGCCCAAGAGCAGGGGTAAATTTCCGGTAAACGGGTCGGCCGGTCGTGTGCCCGGGCAGGGGGCAGACCGTCGCGATGATTGGGCGCGCGCGTTCACAACCATTGCGGGCGCGATGGAGCTGAGATCCTGCCGGCTATAGCCGTCCGGCATTCGTCGATGACGGGGATCCAGGATTGGCGCTCCCTAGCGGAATCGAACCGCTCTCTCCACCGTGAAAGGGTGGCGTCCTAACCGATAGACGAAGGGAGCAAACGCAAGGCCTGACAGCATTTGGCGACAGGCCCGCCGGCCGGCCGAGTCGTGCCCGGCGGCTTGCAGCGGGCGAACGTATAGTGGCCTTTGGGCTTGTGAGCAAGCCGTCCCGGCGGGCTCTTTTGGGCCCGGTGGATAGCCGGGCCCGGGATTCATTCGGGCAGCGATTTCAACCGTTTTTTAGGGTTCCCCGGGCTAGCGCTGGGGCGGGAGATCTTTTGCCGATGCCACAGCCCAAGAAACGCGCAGCCCGCAAGCTGCTGTCGCAGCATGCCTGGATAACGCTCGAGGGCGGATTTGCGGCGCGGCATTGCCTGGTCCAGGACATCTCGGCCTCGGGCGCCAAGATCACGATGGACGACGATGCGAGCGGGCTGCCGGGCGTGATCCGGATGGCGTTTGCGCGGGATGCGCGCACCGGGCGGAGCTGCCAGGTGGTCTGGCGCCGTGGCAAGTCGGCCGGCATCAGGTTCCTCTGACGCCGCGGATAGCGCCCGGCCCGTCGGCGGGCTACAAGCAGGCATGCGCCTCGCCATCCCGTGCCTGATCTCGCTCGCACTGACCTCCGCAGCCGGGGCCGAGGGCGTGCGCCTGCCGCCCACCGAGCCGCCCCAGTCCGCCAAAACCCTGCCGCTGAAGAGCGGCACAGGCTCTGCCGGGGCCAATGGCTGCGCGGCCTATGGTGTGGGCTTCACCATGGTCGCAGGCACCTGCGTGAAGATCGGCGGCACCGTCAGGGTCGACGCCGTGACCGGGCGCTGAGGGTCCCTGATGTCGCAGGACCTGATGCGGCTCGATCTTCTCGTTCCCGTGCTGATGTATTGCGCGCTGCTGTGGTGGGTCGGCCGCGGGCTGTCCTGGACCGCGAAGCTCGCCACGGCTGTCGTCACGCTGGCGCTGATCGCCATCGTCGTGACGGTCGAGCGCGGCCGGCACTAGGCCTGCAGACCCAAACCGCGAAAACAACCCCATGCACAGTAGAAGCCGGCCGCGGGCAGTTTTGCGCCGCGAGCGCGATTCCGCGCGCGCGCACCGGGCCTTGACCCGCGCCGGCGGCTCACGACATCGGCGGGGCCACGTGCTGCGCGAATCCGGGCCGCTTGCCGAGCGCGGCAAGCCAGCGCGTGAGGTTCGGCTGCGCCGGCCGGGAGATCCCCTCGACGCCGAGCCAGCGCCGCGCATAGGCGCCGACGGCGATATCGGCGAGCGTGAACGCGTCGCCTTCCATGTAGGGCCGCGTCGAGAGCAGCCGGTCGGCGATCGTCCAGACCTCGGCGGCCGCATCGGCATCCCTCTGCACCTTGATCATGTCGCGCTCGGCCGGCGCCGTGCGCACGATGCCCCAGAACACCGGGCGATCGACCGGCTGCACCATCGACAGCGTCCAGTCGAGCCAGCGGTCGACGCCGGCGCGCAGCTTCGGCGCCTCCGGATAGATCGGATTGCCGCGCCCATGCGCGAGGCAGAGATAGCGCATGATGGAGTTGGACTCCCACAGCGAGAAGTCGCCCTCGACCAGCGTCGGAATCCGCGCATTCGGATTCATCGCGAGATAGTCGGCCTCACGCGTCTTGCCGTATTGCATCCCGGCATCGATGCGCTGGTAGCGCAGCCCGAGCTCGGTGAGGCACCACAGCACCTTCTGCACGTTGACCGAATTGGCGCGGCCCCAGATCGTCAGCTGTGTGTCAGGCATCGAGCGTCTCCCGCAGCGTTGATGTGCCGCGGGTGATAGCGGAAATCGCCAGCCACAGCGATGCTGTTTGCCGCGCGCCCCTCATGCAAAAAGCTCCGCTTCGAGAAGCGGAGCTTTCATTGCAGCGCGAACCTGATGCGCGACAAACGCAAAAAATGCGCTTGCGCTGGCGACAAACGCGAATGCGTTTGCGCCGATATCAACGGCCGAAGAACAGCCACAACAGAATGATCACCGGGATCGGCACACCCAGCAGCCACAGCAAAATTCCGCGTCCCATCGCGTCCTCCTCCAATTCGTTTTGTCGGAGGGGCAACGCCGGCCGCGGGAGCTTGTTCCTGCTATCTGGACCTACCAATGGCCGGTGTTCGGCATCGACGCCCACGGCTCGGCCGGCGCCTTCGGCTCGCCCTTCTGCAGCAGCTCGATCGAGTGCAGATCAGGCGAGCGGACGAAGGCCATGTTGCCGTCGCGCGGCGGCCGGTTGATGGTGATGCCGGCCTTCTGCAGCTTCTCGCAGGTGGCGTAGATATCGTCGACCTCATAGGCGAGATGGCCGAAGAAGCGGTCCTCGCCATACTTCTCCTCGTCCCAATTATAGGTGAGCTCGACCAGCGGCGCACCGCGCGTCGGCGGCTGCTTCTTCAGCGCCTCGAGATCATCAGACGCGCACAGGAACACCAGCGTGAAGCGCCCCTTGTCGTTCTCGATCCGCCGCACCTCCTTCAGCCCCAGCGCATCCTGGTAAAACTTCAGCGCGACATCGAGATTGCGCACGCGCAGCATGGTGTGGAGATAACGCATGTTTCTTGCTCCCTTGGATGATCAGAGGGTTTTGCTTTGGGCCGGAACGGCGGGGGAGAGATAGCAGGAAAGTGGGGGGAGGGGCAGGGGGCGGGGGAAACGTGTGCGTGAGGGGGAAAAGCTCAGAAGTACAGAGCCTGTGCGAACCAAGCCGACCCGACACGTCGGCAGAAGACCCGCGGGGCATGAGTCTGATGCGCTGTGATCGCACTTCACCGCAACTTCAGCAGCCGCTACCCTACCGGCTCTGCCACCGAAGGAAGAAGAAGCTGTTCTCGGGACGGCCGTGACGGCCGCGCCCGGCGTGAGCAGCGGACCGCAGCGCTGAGGGAAGTGGACGAATAAATGTCAACGAACCCCAAGCGAGCAAAATCGAAAGGCTCGTTGGAGAATATGACCAGCACCGGCCGGTCGTCGTAGAAACGGATCTCGATCATGGGACGCTCACATCGACCGCTGACATCCTTTTGTAGCGAATGGCTGATCCAGAGTAATTTCCCTTCTGGATTAACCCGAAGTAGGCGCCTCCGCCGGACTTTCCTGCGTCAGGCTGCAAGAGATGGCCGTCGTCGCGGTGGCGCCGGCGGCGATCGGCCCCGTCACCTCGGGCCAGCAATTGTCACTGGCGTTGTTGGTCTGGATCTCGAGCAATTGCCGCCCAATACTCCGCCGCGGGCTAATCGAAGTCGCAGTCGGCAGCCATCGCAAGCGAATTTAATGCACTGTCAGCGTAATTGGTTGAGAGAGGTGACGGCGGGCTGCCCGTAGCCCGCGCCGTCCCCGAGCAGGACTGGAGCCGGCAGAGCGCCACCGCTAAAAGGATTTAGTGCGCCGTCACCGCAATTGCAGTTCCAAGAGTCGAATGATCAATTGAGGTGCCGTTTGCTGCGGCTTTAATTGGAGCGGTGATTCAACGTCCGCTACTGGAGGGCAAACTTGTGGTGGATGAGAAGCGAAGACTCCTCTGGCATGGCGCAGCCTTGTTCCTGATCGGATTGCTGACGGGGTTGGTCGAGCAGCATTTCACCAATGTGAGGATGGCGTTGGCTGCTCATTTGGAGGGCGTGATGAACGGCACGTTCTTGCTGGCGGTCGGCGCCATCTGGAGCGAGGTCAGGCTATCGGCACGAACGAAGGCAGTGGCCTATTGGGCACTGCTCATCGGAACATACGGCAATTGGATCGTGACGACGTCGGCTGCCGTGCTTGGGACGGCCGCGCTCTCGCCAATCACGGCGACGGGGCATGAAGCTGCGCCTTGGAAGGAGGCAATGATCACCGGCGGCTTCGTATTCATCGGCTCTGCCATCGTCCTGGCCGTTGTCTTGCTCATGCTCGGGTTGCGCACCAAAGCAAAGCCGGAGTGAGGGTACCGGAAGGCCGTGACCCACTACGGAATTACGAAAATCGCGATGACCGCAATTACGGAATTGCGGTGATAGTGCACTCATCTCCAGCGGCACGACTGGTTGAGTGCACTGTCACGTAATTTCAGATTTCATTTCTTTTTCTTTTGCTTCTTCTGCTTTTTTATGGTGTCGGCTTGAGCCCGGAAGGCTTCGGCGAGGCTCTTCATCTGGTCGGCCACAAAAGCGTCAGCCGTTCGGGCGGCCGCCTGTTCGGCCACGACAGCCTGCTTTTTGATTTGCTTCACCACACCCATAAGGACTCAATGTGCGGACTGTTGTGTGGTTCCCTTCCGCATTGCAGCGACGGTGGACCCAAGGGACGAGGCTGCGCCGAGGCCGCAGAGCCCAGGTGGCGGCCGCGAATAGATTTAGTGCGCCGCCACCTTAACTGCCTACTTGCACTCAAAACTCGCCGCGCTTTCCGGATCGCCTTGCCCCTTGTACTGCGCATGTTGCGGATAGGCGCAGAGCGGCCGGCTGCGGCCGGGAAAGGCTGGTCCTGTCGCGAGCACCGCATCGGGCGCCTTGCCGTCTTCCACCCAGTTCACGACCGCGCTGAGGAGATCGAAATGATCGAGCGTTGCGCCGCTCGAGCAGTGACCCATGCCGGGCACCAGGAAGGCCCGGCTCGATGTCTCCCGCACCATCTCCATGCCGCCGGAATCCGCCGCCATGCGCTCGTAGTAATTCACGGTGTCTTCAGCCGAGAACCAGGGATCGCTCACACCGTGGTAGAACAGCAGCTTGCCGCCATGGCCGAAGTAGCTCGACAGGTTGGTCCAGTAGGCGGTGTTGGCGAGGCGATCCAACCCGCTGGTGTTGACCCGGTCTTCGAGTTGATCGACGTCGATGTTGTCCCAAACGGGCGGTCCGACCGGACTGCGCGCGCCGGTCGTCAGGATGCCCGGAATGGCAACGCCTTCGGCTGCCACGCCGCTGTCCCACGGGAACGGCGGGTAGACCTGCGTGCCACGTGAGTTCTTCGGTCCGGCAAAAGCTTGAGGGCATCGACCTGCGGCGGCGCCAGGCAGGAATCCGTCTTGTCATCCGTCTCGTCGCCCTTGCAGGTGAGGACCGCGGGATCGAATTGACAGGCCTTGACGTCGAAGATCAGGCCATCCTTGACGCCGTCCTTGGCGTCGCAGGCCTCGAGGATCGCGTTCGTGATCAGCTTGCGCTCGCCCGCGGAAAAAGTCCTGGCGGGCTCCGGCTTGCCGGACGCATCTTTCGGCGCGATCTGGCTGAACGCGGCGTTGGCCCAGGCGAGACCGATATTGGAGTTGCCGGTGCGCATCGCAGGCGCGCCGGCGACGATGCCGTCGAATTGCTCGGGATAGCGCGCCGACGCCAGCATGGCTTCGCGGCCCCCGGTCGAGCACCCCGTGAAATAGGAGCGTTTTGCGGGCTGGCCATAGTAATGCGCGACGATCGCCTTGGCTGATATCGTCACCTTGCCGACGGATGCAGTGGCGAAGTTGAGCGCGGCTTCCTGGTCCTTCAGGAAGGAGGCATCGAACACCTCGCCCTGATGACCGCTATCGGTCGTAACAACGGCAAAGCCGCGCGCCAGCGCCGGCACCTCGCCGGCCGCCTGGTAACCCAGAGGCGGCCGGATCGTGCCGTTCAAACCGCCGCCGCCCTGAAACAAGAACCGGCCGTTCCAGCGATCGGGCAGGGCGATGGCAAAGCCGATCGCGTAGGACTTGCCCTCGACGCCCAGGCGCTGATCGATCACGCCATCGGCGCGGCAGTTCGACGGCATCGCCACCGATACGGTGGCCGGCGCCGGCGGCGACGGCTGCACGGTCCCCGGCGGCGCCTCCGGCACCATCTCGGCCTTTGTGACCAGTGCCGTCGATCCCGGCATCTTCCAGCCGGTCAAGTCAGCGCATTTGAGTGCAGGTGGTATGTTGGTTGAATCGGCCGCGCTTGCCGGCGAGATCGCAATGACCATGAAGGCCGCTGCCAGAGACAGGCAAGCCATCGCACCATCAAGCGTCACATTGCTTTTTCGCTGCATCGTTCTTCCCTGCCGTTTCTTGATTTTATTACGGTGCACGTAACTCACGCTGGCCGCCGCGACGATGCGCTGACATTGAATCTATCTTGTCTTATTCGGAAGGTGCAGTCCAGCCGCGCACATTGCAGTCCAGCACTACCACCTTAATTCGAGGTCGGACGTGTCGACGGGAATTGACGGAGATCGCCACCGCGGGCGCCGCAAAGCGGGCCGAGCGCGATTTCACCGCATTCGTTGGCGGCGCATTGAACCGCATTAGCAGCAGCGCGCGTCCGGGGATCAAAAATCGGGGGCCGGCGAGATGGCCGGCGCCGTGAGAGCGCCAACATGAGGCTGACGTCTCGCACAGCGCCAAGACCAATCCATAAGACCAATCCATAAGGCCAGTCCATAAGGCTATTCCATGTGGCCGATCATCTAAACGCTGCCGCACAGAACGACAGCGCTGGAAAAGCCTAAACGCAAAAGTACAGGCAGAAACGTTCTCAGTTGGACGTACAGACCTTGACGGTCTTCATGCCGGTTTCGGCTTCGGCGCGGGTCTTGTAGACCGTGTCGCCGCTGACCACCGTCGTCTCCGACGTCGTCGGCTTCGATTCCGTGATCGTGCACTTCTTGGTCTTCACGTCTTGCACGACGTAGAATGACTGCGCAAACGCGGGAGCCGCCACTGAAGTCAACATGGCGACGGCGATCATCGTTTTGAATTTCATTTTGTGCTCCTCGATCAGCCCGGCCAGCGGGCCCGTTTTCAAAACTCCGAAAATTACCACTTGTTCCCGGGTGCCTCGAACCATCCCGCCGGCGCTGCGTTGTCGCGTCGTACAACAGGAGGATTCGATGCTCGACGTACGGCTGGCGGCAACTCTCATCGCGATGTCGATTGCTTTGATGTCGGTTGCATTCGCCGAACCGACAAAGGACCGGGCTCAGCCCGTGGTTCAAAGCTCCAGCGAAGCGCGGCCCGTGCGCGTCATCCTCCCGGCTCCCGGGGAGCCCAGCGAGAGGCAAGCCGAAACGCGGTCGGCAAAGTAAACGGATGCCTCGGCAGGCGTGCTCGTGGATGCCGAGGTCTCACAAATGGCATCGCGCTGGAGCGCTCCAATGGACCGAACTTCAATCTATGACGAGTTGGCTCGGGTCGAGCGCGATGTGGTCGCAGGCGAGCGCCGGCTGGCAGAACAGGAGCGCCTCGTTGTCGACTTGAAACGAGAAGGTCAAGATACGACAAATGCCGAACTGGAGCTGGAAACGTTGCGCGAAATCCAGCGCCAGCGCGATCAAGACCGGCAGCGGCTCCTTTCGCTGCTCCAGCCGTGAAATGGGCGGCGATGATCCTACCCCGAGGACGTTGCAGGGCCGCTCAGCGTGGCCACCGGACAAGATTGCACTCAGCTTCGGCGACAGCACCCGAGAGTTGAGCGCAGGATCACCCTGATTACCGCCGACACGGAGACACGGATGGACCACCTGGCGCAAGTCGCGGCTGCGGGAGCGCTTCTCGCCGTCCACTACGCGTACGAATACCGGTATGTGATCTTGCTTGTCTTGTTTGTCTTGTTCGTCTTGTTTGTAGGATTGGTCGGCATGATCGCCAGTTTCGCAACGGGCGATGTCGAGGCAAGGGTGCCAATCGTCCCACCGTCATCACCCGGCGGATGAATCTCTCCTGCGGGCAAGTCCATCCAGCCAAATCCAGGAACGCATCACTATGCTCACCGTCTATGGCGAAGGCCGTGGTTTCCGTGTTGTTTGGCTGCTCGAGGAGTTGGGATTGGCTTATCGGCTACGCCAGGTCGATCTGCTCGCCGTCGAGAACGATCGCGATTTCCTCGCGATCAATCCGGCCGGCTTCATTCCCGCATTGCAGGACGGCGAGACGGTCATGGTCGAATCGATCGCGATCCTCGAGTACCTGCTCGCCCGCCATGGCTCAGCTTCGCATGGCGCAGCTTCACTTGCCGTGGCTCCTGATGATCAAGCCTTCGCGTCCTATCTGCAATTTCTCCACCTGGGTGAGGCCGGGCTTGCCGGGCCGATGAACGCTGTCTTTGTCGGTCGCGAACTGGCGCCCGAAGCCGAGCGAGAGGCCCGTGTCACCCGTTGGGCGCTCGAGACCTTCGAGAGCCGGCTCGGGCTCGTGACCCGCCGCCTTGCCGAGTATCCTTATCTGGCCGGCGACCGGTTCACCGCCGCCGATATCTCGGTGAGCTACGCGCTCCTGCTTGGGCTACGCACCGGCAACTACGTTCCCGGTCCGACCGAGCGCGCCTATCTCGCCCGTACGACGGCGCGCCCTGCTTACGCCCGGGCGATGGACAACTGCCGGGCCACCAAGGCTTGGGCGGCGCGATCACCGGGATTATAGGGCTGGCTCGATTGGGCGGCCCAGCGATCAGCCGCCTGAACCCTCGGCAAAGGCGGCGCGACCAAGTTGCATGGCATGACGAGATCGGCATGAAGCGCTGGCTGCGAAAGCTTGGAAGGATGGCATGGGCTGCAGGGCTTTGCGGGACGGTCGCCTGGCTTGCGCTGACGACAATCCCGCCTCAGGAGCCCGATGCCGCACATCCGGTGCGCTACGTCCACCGGCACGACGTCAGGTACGTCGGCGCGGACATGAGCCTGGTCCTGCAAATTCTATTCGGGCTGAACTTTGCGCTGGTCCTGGTTGCGGCTGGGTGCCATTTCGCCAGCAAGGACGTCGAAGATGGATCTTGGCCAGGCAGGATCGGCGAACCTTAGCGCCTGCAGCATCGATTTCCTCGCCACCGTTAACGAATGTGAATGACGGAACCCCGGGCAGCCAGGATGATGCGCCTTTAGGTCGAGGGGGCGTTCCCATGTTTGATGCCGACACCAGAGCCTTGCTGCGCACGATTTTGGACGAGGTCTGCGGGCAGATCGACCCGTCTCAGACCGCCACGCGGGCTCACGTCGCCGCAGAGATCCTTGCTGCTGCCGGTCGTGAGGCCACGCCTGAAAACATCAAGGCAGCGGGCAGGGATGCGCTGAAGAGCGCTCCCACGATGTGGCGATAGGCGGCACGCCGATCATCAGGCCAACGCGAACCACGCCAGCACCGCAAAGACCGGGATGACGGCGAGGCCGAACAGCAGCAGCGGTGCCGGCTCATTTCCGGTGCGGTCATCTCTCATGTTCGCTCCCTGGCAATAGCCCCGCAACGCCAAAGGCGCGCGGATCAGGAAATCTCTTTCGGCAAGTCCCATTCGGGCTTGGGCTCGAACGGCTCCGACTTGAGCCGGCGCCGATAATCCCGCGCTGCTTCGAGAAGGTTGTGCCTGACCTCCTCGTCTGCGGTTTGTGCCGCGAGGGCTTCGGCCCGGTCTGCCTGCTGCGCGAGGGAGTCTCTGCTCATGCAGCGCCAACTCTGCGATGCCACGAGCGTTCCAGGCTCGCCTTCCTCATCGACAGAGGGGCATTGACGAGGCATGAAAAACCGCCCCCGGCAGGCCAGGAGCGGTTCTCGAGATCAGCTGCAGCGAGGGCTCAGTGACCGGTGCCGGGCTTCGTCGTCTTCGGCGGCTTGTCGTCTTCGAGGCGGCCTTCGTTCCTGAGGTCGCGACCTTCCTGGGCCTTCCTCTGGCTCTCGGCTGACTTGCCGTGCTCGTTCATCTCTTCCTTGACGTACCCAGCAGCTTCTTTCGCCTTGCCTTGAACGCTCATCGCAATCTCCTCGTTTGGAGATGAGGCAACGTGCGTGAGGATGGGGCGTTCCTGCGCGGCCAAGGCCATACCGGAAACAAGGCCATACCGGAAAGAGGTGCATCTGCCGGGAACAGGTTAGTCGTCAGCGCGTACCGATGCGTTGATGTCGCGGGCAGAAACCGGAAAAATGCTCCGCGTCCGACATCCCCATTGTGTCCGGTTGCCACCCGGCAGTGCGCTCGATAACGCGCCTCTGCCCAGCCGGTTCAACTCAGGCTCAGCATCAAAATGTGCTGAGCGCGGTTCCGCCTGCGCGGCACCGATCGAGGCTCGGCTTATGCTGCGATGCGCCGCTCGGCGGGCGCCGTCAAATATTTCAGCACTTCGGCATGCTCGAGGTCGGGAACCGCGATCGCAGTGTGGCTGTAAATCGCGTGCGAGCGCGATTTTGCGATCTTGTCGAGGATCTCTTTGCCCTTGATGACGTGGAGGCCCATTCCGTCTCCGGACGGGAAGATCGCAAGCACCACGTCATAGGCGCCGATCACGGTTCTGAGCGCTTCGGCCTTGTCTTCGGCGACATCGACAAACACACGGACATCGGCTGCGAGTTCACGCAGCTCGTCAAAATTCAGCACTGTGGGTTACTCCAACGCAACGAGACTGCTGGGGAGAGTGGCGGGGTTGGGTTACCAGAGTCTGAACAACATCGATCGTATCGAAAGTTTCATGATGAGGTGACAGGTCATGTGGAAAACTCCGCGGCAGCAAGCAGCGCAGGCTCACACGACCTCACGCGCGCCAGCGCATCGGAAGCACGCCATCCTTTCTAAAGCTGCCGAGGAAGCCGAAGCGATCAGCGTGCGGATTGACGCGGGCTGCGATCGAGACGCCGAGGATCTGCACGACATCGCGCTCGTCGTAAACGGGCCAGGGCGGCAGGCCTGACGCATTGGGGTTCCCAGTCGTCGCAAAGTTCACCCAATAACTCATCATCGTGTCCGCCATCGCCCGATCGGCGTCCGCAGCCGGTGTGGTGCAGCCGATCACCCGCTGCGGCGTCAGGGTGCCGAACACGAAGGGAATCTCGGTGACGTGCGAGGCGATCGGCGTGTAAGGCGAGGTGTAGACGAAGTGATAGCCGTAGACGGGCGCGCGCGTGCTCGCCCGATGCAGCCGCAGCCACTGCCAGCACTGCTCGCCAATGACCATGTCGCCCGTGAGCGCGGCGGCAGACGCCCTGGCCTGCGCGTCGGTGTCGGCGGGATAGAGCTCGAGGAAATCCGTCAGGCGGTTCTGGCCGAACGTCTCTTCCGCCGCCGTGCGAAAAGCTTGCGCCGAATGAGCAGGCAGGGAGCGCGCCATGAAGGGGAATTCCTCCGCGCCGTTCCACCCCGAAAGCAGGGGGATCTGCATCTGTTCGCCACGCAGGAACCGGCGCGCCGGAACGTCAGGCACCACGTAACGGTCGATGCTCGGCGAGAACGCCTGCGCGACATGGTCGTCCTGGAAGCGCCACGGCGCAGCTGCGTTCAACTGCTCGGCCGGCATCGCGAGCAGGGCTGCGATCGAGCCGTTGCCTTGCCGGCGCGCGAAGGCCACGCCGCGGGCGCGAGCTTCCTCGAAACTTTGCAGCGGGCCATGCCGGCCATCCCAGAAGGCGCCGCTCTGGCCGATCGCCTTGTGAAACAGCCTGCGTGCAAGCGGCGAAGCCATCAGAATGCCGACGGCCATCGCGCCGGCGGATTCGCCGAACAGGGTGACGTTATCAGGGTCTCCGCCGAACGCCGCGATATTGGCCTTCACCCAGCGCAGTGCCGCGAGCTGATCCTGCAGGCCGTAATTGCCGGACGGCGATATCGTATCGAGCTCGGGATGGGCGAGAAAGCCGAGGACGCCGAGGCGATAGTTGAAGCTGACGACGACGACTCCTTTCGCCGCCAGCAGGCGGCCGTCGGTGGCGGGATTGGCCGAGGAGCCGAACTGGAAGCCGCCGCCGTGAATCCACACCATCACGGGCCGCTTCTCGTCGGACGCTCTCGCGGCGGTCCAGACGTTGAGCGTGAGGCAGTCCTCGCTGCGCGGCTCCGGCCTCGGATCATTTTCAAGCGAGGAGAGAGACGCCGCGCCAAAGGCCATGGCATCGCGCACCCCATGCCACGGCGTTGGCGGCTGCGGTGCACGCCAGCGCAGCGGGCCGACTGGAGGTGCTGCATAGGGGATACCCTTGAATGCGATCACGCCGCCTTCGTCGCGTGGCTCGCCGCGCACCAGGCCGGCTTGCGTGCGAACCTGTCGGCACAGTCGGGCGGTTCCGGAAGTCATCGGGCCAATCACGGGCGCGTCTCCTTGGGCGAGGGCGCCGCGAGATTTATCGACTTTGTGGCTCGATGAATTTATGCATAGATGCAATTGATCGCTAAAAACCGTCAATGCCCCGGCAGAAGCTCCGTTATCCCCTTCGTTATCCCCTTCGTTATCCCTGGGTCGACCTGGACGTGGACGACCGGTCGGCACCCGTCATCGCCGTACGCGTCGATGCCGACGGAACCAAAGGCGAGGTGCCGGAGCACAGGCATCGCAAAGGGCAGCTCGTGATGTCGCTCGGCGGCGGCGTCACCTGCCGCGTTCGAAGCGGCCTGTGGATGGTGCCGCCGCATTGCGCGGTCTGGATTCCGTCTGACATGCCGCACAGCAATCGTGCCACCGCCAATGCGCGGCTGTTCTTCGTCTACATCGAGGCGGAGCTGGTCGATCTGCCGGATCGCTGCTGCACCATGTCGATCTCGCCCTTGCTGCGCGAAGTGATCGTCGAGCTCGCGGACGGCACGCAGCATGACGAGGCACGGCGGGAGCGCCTGATCGCCGTGCTGCTCGGCGAGCTGCCGCTCATGCGTGTGCAGCATTTACATCTGCCGCTTTCGCGCGAGCCGCGGTTGAAGCGCATTGCCGCCGTGCTGGCAGACAACCCGGCCGACCGTCGCACGCTGGCAGAGTGGGCCGATCACGTCGCGCTCAGCGAAAGCAGCCTTGCGCGCCTCGTCGTGAAAGAAACGGGGCTGACATTCGGACGCTGGCGTCAGCAGCTGTATCTGATCGTCGCGATCCGCGAGCTTGCTGCGGGCGCGAGCGTGCAGCGCGTCTCCGCCGATCTCGGCTATGAATCGGTCACGGCTTTCATCACGATGTTCAGGAAGGCGCTCGGCAAATCGCCGGCCAAATATATCGGCAGCGTTGCCCAGGAGACCTAGTCGCGTTCGCGCGCAGGCAAGTCGCACTCCGGCAGAACTCTCTCGGGATGCTGTTGAATTCGATTTGTCGTTGCAGCCCAACGGTGCGGCAGCCGCAATCGTCAGACAAAAGATGACGGAACTTACCCCGAACTGCTGCTTGCGTTTTCGCCCTCAATGGGTTCTAAGCCCGGCTGCTTCGTGGCCGACAGGCACGAACAGACGCGGCGCGCGTGGTTTTACCGCTTCCGGGACAAGGCTACGTCGCAGCTCGCGCGCACCCCATTCAGAGGAAATCCAGACATGGCGAAGATGACCAAGACCCAGTTGATCGATGCGATCGCCGAGGGCACACAGCTTGCGAAGAACGATGTGAAGTCGGTCATCGAGTACATGGCAACCGTCGGTTACAAGGAGCTCAACGAGTCCGGTGAGTTCGTGATTCCCGGTTTCGTGAAGATGTCGGTGGTCAACAAGCCGGCGACGGAGGCCCGCATGGGCGTCAATCCCTTCACCAAGGAGCCGATGCAGTTTGCGGCAAAGCCGGCGAGCAAGTCGGTCAAGGCTTCGCCGCTGAAGGTGGCCAAGGACGCCGTCTGATTCAGCCTCCGCAGACGGCAATGCGGCGATGTCTTCAAAAGGGGAAAACCCCGCCTGGGGGAAGCGGGGTTTTCTGATGGGGCGAAGCCTTGGGGGAAGCTTCGTCGATGAGACGCGCCAGCGCTGAGGAAGTTCATCGCGCGACGAAGAGATCGTGCGCGGCAAACGGTCGCTCCCATCAAAGAAAAACCCCGCGCTTGCGCACGGGGCTCTCTTGCCGACGGCGTTGGGATTTCAGCGCGTGGCCGCCAGCAGCGCCCCTCACTTAGGATTGAAAATACAAAAAGCAACAACGCCGCGGTGACGGAATATGTTCGTCCATCGCGGCGCTGTCATATTGACTGGGCGCTGAAATCCCCAGCTTCAATGAGTCCACGGCGCAGCGGAAAGGTTCAATCCAACGTGCACACGAAATGACGGGCAGGGGCTGGACTTTCGGTTCTCATTTTGTTCTAGTGGATCATCCGATTTTGAGGTGATTCATGACTGTCGAGAAACAGCGCGAAGTGATCCGGCTCTGGAACCAGCTCAGGAAGGTCGAGGGCCCGGCAGCAGAAGAACTCCGCATCCAGATCCTGGAATGCTTCTCGGAGAAGGGCAACGCCAGGCGCGCGGCTTGAGCAGTCTCGAAGCGACCGGGCGTTTATCATTCGTTTGCAGGCGAGCGAAGCGTTGGGGATTGCGCCGCGTCGCTGCGGCCGCAGCGCGGGGACACGCCGACGCGGTCAAGGCCGATCGTGTGGTGCGCACCGCGGACCACCGCCCCACGCCGTCTAGCGCTTGCCGCCGCAGACCCCATCATCGGCGGTGCCGCGCGGGCAACCGACGCCGCTGGTCGCGAGTGCGACGAAGCCGGCATAGCCGGACAAATTGAGCAAAACTTCGAGCCAGGCGGGCATGGCGGGCCTCCTCGTGCGGAATACTACCTCAACGTGTGCCATGGCACTTCGTTCCCGGCTTGCGAAAGGTCGCCGCTCAGAGCGGTGAGGTGGGGTCGAGGCGTCGCCCCAGCGCCGCAACCGATTCAGCGGAAGGCGAGTCCTTGAGGAACTCGGCGATGGCGCGCGCGAGCTCGCCGTCGCTCATCGGTGTCGGCGGCGCACGCAGCGCACCGACACCGAAATTGCGGACGATCTCCTCGTAATGCTGCGTCTTGGTTTTTGGAACGAGCCTGCGGATGCGGTTCAGCAAAGCGGATATCGGCAATCTCTCCTCCTCGGCCTCCGCCCCGTTTGGCAGCCCTTGACGTGGGGTGCCATCTTTGCCGTTCGAAACGGAAAACCCCGCCAGCACCGCGGAGATGCTGACGGGGCTTCGTGCTATCGCCTCGACCGGATGGCGGAGGCTCCCGCACTTCCGGAGTCCAATCCGCGCATGTGGTGATTGTTCCCCCCGCGTCGGGATTTTTTCTGAGGCGCCGGGTTCCATGGGATGCGAACCATCACCGATGATCGGCGTTGTCTCCACGATTTGCTAAGGAGGAGATCATGAGGAAGACACTTGCAGTTCTGGCCACCGTCGCGGCTGTCGGCGTGACCGCAATGGCGGCGCCGGCACCTGCGGAGGCGCGCGGCATCGGCCCGGGCGTGGCGTTCGGCCTCGCCGCCGGCGCGATTACCGCGGGCGCCATTGCGGCATCCCATCCTTACGGCTACGGCTATTACGGCCCGGGCTATGGCTATTATGACGGCCCGGTCTACGCTTACGGCCCCGGCCCCTACGCCTATTATGGCGGGCCGTATTATCGGCACCGCCATTACTATCGCCACTGGTAACAGCTGACGAAACGAAAAGCCCGGAGCAACGCTCCGGGCTTTTTTTCGTGCGCACTCGGCCCGCGCGACGTCGTTACGGCCAGAGCGAAGGCCGTTCCACCTTGCGCGCATTCTCGAGGGTCGAGACGAAATATTCCTCGCGCTCGCGCCTGAATTTCTCCTGCGTGGCGCGGAACGCGGCGACACGTGTTGCGATCTCTTCGCGTTCGCGAATCTTGCGTTGTTCGTCTTCCGTCATGACAAATCCCCACCATACTTGAGCATGTGTGCACGTCTGAACTCAAGCACTGCCGCCGCAATTACGTTGAGTCGCGTCAATACATGCATTGGCGCTTCTGATTGGGGCGTCAATGGGGAGCAGGCATTGCAGGATTGTGATAAGGGAAAGGTCGGAAAAAATTGCCGCCCATGCGGCTCGCGACGTGCGTGGCGGTGGATAACAGCGTCAACAATCTTGTCGCTTGCACGACTTACAGCTAGCTCGAAATTTGAATCGGAGGCCACGCGTGATTGCAGAGGACCTTCAGAGCGGCGTCGAACGGCTCGGCGACATGATCGCGCATGCAAAGTTCATCGTGCCGTTCACCGGTGCCGGCATTTCGACCGAATGCGGCATCCCCGACTTCCGCTCGCCGGGCGGAATTTGGACTCGCAATCGTCCGATCCAGTTCGACGAGTTCGTCGCGAGCCAGTCAGCGCGCGATGAATCGTGGCGGCGGCGTTTTGCGATGGAGGAGGTGTTCGCCGCAGCGAAGCCCGGTCGCGGACATCGCGCACTCGCTGCGTTGCATCGCGCCGGCAAGATCCCCGCGGTCATCACCCAGAACATCGACAATCTGCACCAGGCCTCAGGCTTCGCGCCTGACTGCGTGATTGAACTTCACGGCAATACCACTTTTGCGCGCTGCATCGGATGTGGGCAGGTCTATCAGCTCGATTGGGTGAAGCAGCGATTCGACCGGGATGGCGCCGCTCCCAGCTGCACCGGGTGCGACGAGCCGGTGAAGACAGCGACGATCTCGTTCGGGCAGGCGATGCCCGAGGACGAGATGCAGCGCGCGACCGAGCTCTCGCAGGCCTGCGACCTCTTCATCGCGATCGGTTCCTCGCTGGTGGTGTGGCCGGCTGCGGGCTTTCCAATGATGGCGAAGAACGCGGGTGCACGTTTGGTGATCATCAATCGCGAGCCGACCGAACAGGACGACATCGCCGACCTCGTCATCCGTCACGACATCGGCGAAACGCTCGGGCCCTTTGTCGACAATTGAGGCATCAATTTGATTCGCGCCTCTGCAAGCTGTTCATAGGTGCCGGCGAATCTCTTTTTTGTCTATGCCTCGCAACCGGGAGTGTTATCTTCGATTCGAAAGATTCGCGTCGCGTCGAAGTGAGAACATTCTCTTAAGACGCGTGATTCGAGCCCCGCCAATGTGGCGGGTTGCATGGCATGTGTGGGGTCCGGGGTTATGGGGTCGTCGGACGGATTTGAGTCCAAGAAGCTGGGAGTTCCTGCGTCGGGCGAGCACGGCGCCGGTCGCGATAGCGCGCTCAGTCCCTTCACCGGCTTAGGTGAGGGCAGCGCCAATCTCGTCGAGGTTCATGGCGTCATCAAATGGTTCGACGCCTCAAAGGGCTACGGCTTCATCGTCCCTGATAATGGATGGCCCGACGTACTCCTGCACGTGACCGTCCTTAGGCGCGACGGCTTCCAGACGGCTTACGAGGGCGCCCGCATCGTGGTCGAGTGCATCCAGCGCGCCAAGGGCTATCAGGCCTTCCGCGTCGTCTCGATGGATGAGTCCACCGCGATCCATCCGGCGCAGATGCTGCCGCCGCGCACCCATGTCACTGTCACCGCGACCAGCGGCCTCGAGCGGGCCCAGGTCAAATGGTTCAACCGGCTGCGCGGCTTCGGCTTCCTGACCTGCGGCGAGGGGACCCCCGATATCTTCGTCCACATGGAGACGCTGCGCCGCTTCGGCATGACCGAGCTGCGGCCCGGCCAGTATGTGCTGGTCCGCTTTGGGCCCGGCTCGAAAGGCATGATGGCGGCCGAGATCCATCCGGAGACCGGATCGCCGGGCCTTCAGTCGCACTAGCGACATTCCGTTGTCCTATTCGTGAGCAGAAGCGCGCGTCCCCGGGGTCGCGCGCTTCTGGCTTTTGCCACGATGGCCGCGTAAGGATGCGGCAGTCCCTCCGCCGTCAGGCGACCAGCGCATCCCGAGAATCCTGCCATGAGTTTTGATCGCAAGGCTGTCCGGTCCCCAATCCGGGGCTGGCTTGTCGCCGTCCTCGTCATTGCCGGCTTCGCCGCCGCTGGCGCTCCGGCCCGTGCCGCCGAGTTCCAGCCACTGGAAATCGTCACCAGGAACGGCGTGCAGGTCTTCTCGGTGGAGATGGCGACCACGGATCAGGAGAAGCAGACCGGGCTGATGTACCGCAAGGAATTGGCCGACGGCAAAGGCATGCTGTTCGACTTCAATCCCGAGCAGGAAGTCTCGATGTGGATGAAGAACACCTATGTCTCGCTCGACATGATCTTCATTCGCGCGGACGGCCGGATCCTGCGCATCGCGGAAAATACCGAGCCGCTCTCGACCAGGATCATCTCGTCGGGCGGCCCCGCCCGGGCCGTCCTCGAAGTGGTGGCGGGAACCGCGCAGAAATACGGCATCCGGCCCGGCGATCGGGTCGGCCACCCTCTGTTCGGCAGCAAATAGGCGGTGCAGCAGGAGGCCCCGGCGTCGCCGGCTTCAGGGCCATGTCGGCGGTTTGGAAAGCTTGATGGCCCTCGTGGAAGCGTGTATCGACGGGGCTCGCCGGACATTCGGGGTATAGCGCAGCCTGGTAGCGCGGCAGTTTTGGGTACTGCAGGTCGTTGGTTCGAATCCAGCTGCCCCGACCACTTCGACCGTTGAATTTCCTCAGCTTTTTCCCTGCGATTCTGACGGGCGGTTCTGACGTCGTTCCGCCCTCACTGTCGACGGCGCGCGACTGCTTGCGCGCCTCGGCGATGGCGACAATCTTCTTCGGCGGCGGAGATAGCGCCCTGCGGTCTCTTCGTTCGGGTGAGTGAGGCCGGTCGAAATCACCTTGGTGTCGACGCGCCTCGGCGGCGCCGCCGGCGCGCGCGTCCATGCTGCAGACCTCGTCGGGGATCTTCGCGTCGCGGGCGCAGCTGATGAAGCAGCAGGTCTCGTCGACGTGCAGCAACTCGATGCTGCCCGGAAACTTCGCATCTAGCTAGCTTGCGCGACTGCCACTTGCCGATGATGTCGCCCTGTCGAAGCATCAGCTCGAACTGCGCGGCGACGCCGATCGACAGGTACAGCGCGCGGTCGCGATCGATGATGCCCTTGTCAGCCATCTCGGGCGCGCCGCGCAGGAAGTCGCGGACGTGGGCATAGGTCAGTTCCTGCTCGCGCTCGAACTGCACCTTCAGCACGGTGCGAACCATTGCTGCTGCGTTGATGCGCCGGCGGCCGACGCTCTCGATGGTCACCTTCAGGTCGGCGACCGAGGCGCCTCCTGGGACCGGCTGTTGTTCTGGCTGTTGAACAATCGACGCGCGACACTTGACGTGTCTGCAACCACTGAGTTAATCCCGTTCAGGTTGCATGCACGGACCTCGGGGCAACGTGTTTTCACTTTCGCGGCGCACGGCAGCGCCCTTGTTTCTGCTGGTGGTTCTTGCCCTGATCGCGCTGGCCTGGTTCCAGCATCGCGTGGGGCGCTACCCCTACTACGCTTTCGACGACATGGACCAGATCACGGCACTCGACGTGCTGCTGATCGAGGGCGGCCGGCTGCCCGACCAGATCTCGCACCCCACGGCCGGCATGTATCTGCTCGTCTCCTGGACGCAGCGACTGGCCTATCTCGCGGGGCGGCTGCACCTGCGCGACTTCGCGGCGCTGCCGGACTGGACGAATCCTCTGCTCGGCATCGCCGAGCTGATCGAATTCCTGCGTGGCCACCTTCCGTATGTGGCCGTCGGCGCCGCACTGGCGATCGCCGGCGCCGTGACGCTCGCGGTCGGCGAGGGCGCCTGGATGCTGGTTGCGGTGTTCGCCTGCATGCTGACGTCGCGGACGCTGGCGCTCCACACGCTCATCTTCCGCACCGACCTGTTCGCACTGTTCTATGCCGCGCTGGCGCTGCTGCTGGGGACGCTGGCGCTGCGCACCGAGCGCAGGACGGCGCTCGCCTTCGCCGTGCTTTCGGGGCTCGCCTGCGGCCTCGCGGTCACTTCCAAGGTGCAGATCGTGCCGACGGCAGCAGCGGCGCCGCTGCTGGCGCTGCTGATGATGGTGAAGCAGGGGCGGGGGTCCGCGTTCGGCCGCATCGAGCTGCGGCACAACATGTTCATCATGGCCGCCGCGCTTGCAGCGCTCGGCGCGCTGCTGCTGCTGGCGCTTCCGCGTCTGCCGGAGCATTTCTATCACTACCGCAGTTCGTTCTCGAACATCTGGCTTTGCGGCGCAGCTCTCGTTGCGGTCGCGACGCCCGGGCTTGCGACGCGATACCTGCCGCGAGACGGCGTGCCCTACCGCTTTTTCTCGTTCGCGAACCTGATGGCGCTCGGCTTTGTCGCGGCGTTTCCGGTGCTGGCCCTGGTGGCGACGAACCCGCTCAATGCGGTGCGTTTCGTGGCGGCGATCGCGAAGGTCTCGTTGCTCGGCACGATCGATCCCGCGCTGAACCCGCATCCGCCGCGCCTGCTCGAGCAGTTTGCTGCCGCGCCGCTGCTGTTCATGCTGCCCCTGGTGGCGGTGGCGCTGCTCGCGTTCGGCGATCGCAAGCCGACGCGCGGCGCGGCGATCCGGGTGCTGGTCGCGATCGGCGTGTTGGCGCTGGCGTCAGCGGCGTGCTTCAGCCGAGGCATCGTAGGGACCGATGTCATCTTCACGGAGCCGCTGATCCTGCTGCTCAGCTGCCTGGCGCTCGGGATGGTCTGGCGGCAGCATTCCGCCTGGCTGCATGCGGCGGCGGCCGGCTGCGCGGCCGTGCTGGCCCTGCACGCCGTCGCCCAGGGCGAGATCACGGCGCTGGCGGATGCCACGGGTCCGCGCTACTTCCGGGAATCACGCCAGCTCGTGACCTGCTGCGGCAGGGGCAACCAGAGCGCGATCGAGGCCGTTCTGCAGCGGCGACTCGGCGATGTGCCGGAGCTGTCCCGGGACGCCGCATTCCGCCAGGCGGCCAACTACGGCGCGGTGAGCCTTCGAATTGCGACTATCCTGCCCAACCGCGGAGCGATCGACTGGCGCCGGATCGGCGTGCTCGGCGAAGGGCTGGCCTTGTCAGGCGTCGGCGAGAGGATCACCCGCGTGCCGGAGACGCTGCACGGCGCCGCGGTCTATGTGCCGCCCCCGATCGCCCCGTGCCGGGCCGCCTGGCTCGACCGCCCCCTGGCCTACTTCGGGTTGTTCAGCCTCGAGGCGGAGGCCTGGCGGCGCTGCCACCCGGAGACCATCCGGCCGCGATCGGACATGGCCGTGCTGGTGTTCATTCCGGCAGCCCGGCGCGCCGAGTTCGGCCTCGCGGACGATGCGCCGGTCGTCGGCATCAGCACGCGGGACTATGTGGGTGTGACGGTGCCGGCGGATGTCGGCAACGATCTGCTGTTGCGGCTCGATGCGATTGCCGAACGCTTCATCGTGATCCGGCGGGCCTATGGCTAGCGCAGGTCATCCGATTTTCGAAGCAACTATCTGATGACGCGATACTTTTTCGCCGCGCGACGGCTGGCTCGGGCTGCCTATACAGCCGCGACGCGCGGTACCTCTCGCGCGTTCCGGGGCCAGGAGTCATCGACAATTTGACTCCCTCCCGCCCGCTTCGATGGCGACGTGACGCGCCGACCTCGACGCAAGCACCGCATCGAACTTGATGGCCGCCCGCTCACGATTGCGACCGGCGACCCCCGGTCAACGGGCGTGCGTGATCTTGTCGTGTTCTGCCAGGACTATCGCAGCAACGGCAGCGAGAAGGCTATCATTCCACCAAGAAGGACTCCGCCGGCGATCGCACCAGGCTGCAGGCTGGCTCATCAAGCATCGGATGAAGGATTACTTGCTCCCTCAAAGCGCCTGAAGTCACCTAGTTGAGTGAGCCGCACTCACGACAGCGGAGGCACTGCTCACCGAGCATGTATCGTGCTTGACGAAACTGGGCAGCGCCAACCCTCGTTTTGCGGGAGGGACAAACCGAGAGACATTTTCGCGTCCGCCAGCACAGAACAAGCTTCCTCAACATTGCCCAAAACAATCCAGCCCTAATATCAACGATTATTGAGCCACCGCTAGTTGAGTAAGGCTGGTCTTTAGGTCAATCGTACCCCGTCAGCGCACGTGTAGACGCAGCTTCATGGACATTTCCCGCCGCGAAAGCGGCAGATCCCACCCGTAAATTTCTCAATGATCAAATACCTTGTGCCGGTGCTCGGCTTGCTATTGTCGGCGTGTTCAAACCTCGGTCTTTGGCCGGACACATCCTCGACACCGCCGCCCACCGCTGCGGCGGTGACCGGACCACCGACCCAAGATGACATCCAGAAGGGCGTTGAGAAGCTTGCGGTTGAGGCCAAACTCGTGAGGCCTGTGGAGATGTCTTCGCTTCGGAAGGCGGAGCACGGTCCCGGCGATTATTTTGTGTGCCTGAGAGAAGTTAATCCGCCTCCGGATCAGTCACGACGCACATATTCAGTGTTCTTCAATTCCGTCTATGTGGGCTCCCGCCTATCCGTGATCCTCGAAGCATGCGAGCAGCAGCAGTACACCTTGATGAACTGAGGCCCAATCGGCCGCAGGCGTCGCTCTCGAATAGCTCTTGCGGCCCGGCGCCGCGACGTTCCGCGTGATCGGCGGCATCGCGGTAGGGCTCACAGAAGGGTCCGCCAGCGTGAACCGCCGAGGTCGCTATTGCGGATGCTGGCCGGAACGCTGGTGCGGCTTGCGCAATTTGCCACGACGGCCGCGCCCAACTCGAACTTGGAAGGGCCGGACGTTCTCGATCAGCGCTTGTGCCGGTCTGGCATGAGGATTGCTCAGCAGGGCGGGGTTGTGCCCGGGGAAATGCCTGATGACGTTGCACATGATGGGAATTGGGATTTTCCCAGGCCCGCAGCGGGAGGGCCACGGCCGTCTGGAGTAGGAAAACCTGCCGGAGCGACACGCCGAACGCTTTCAAGGGGCCTTGGCAGCTTCCCCTCTGGACGGCGCGCTTGACCCCGGCCATAAGCTTCCCGCACGAGGAAATTGTGGTCGGCTGCATTTGATGACTGCTGCCTGTGCCGGCGGGACCAACGGTTGAAAATGCGTAAGTTCAGTCTCGATCGCGGCAGTACAGACACATCTGTTGCCCTCGATGCCCTGAGGGCACTCGCGGCTCAAATGGTGTGTGTGGGTCACGGTCTCGTTTTCTTCAGTGTCGGCAACTGGCTCAAGCCTCCGGCGTCTCCCTACATCCAAAACGTCGGCGTCCTGCTGTTTTTTGTCATGTCCGGTTTTTGGATAACCGCGACATTGATCACCAACGCGGCTCGCCCGGAATACAGTTTCCTTGACTACTTTATCGATCGTTTCGCGCGCATCTATTCCGCGCTGATCCCCGCTCTTGTTCTCATCATCGTGGTGGACGCGGTCACGATCTGGCTCACCGGCGAGATCACCATAGAACGCAACTACAATCTGAAAACATTTGTTGCAAATCTCGCGATGCTCGAAGGTTATCGTGGCATTTATGGACCGTCCCATTTGCAATGGGCAACGTTCGGATCAGCAGCCCCGCTTTGGACGCTCGCGATCGAATGGCACATTTACATGCTGGTGGGCGCCGTATTTTTTCTGCTTAAAGGGCGCGGACCCTGGCTCCTTCTGATTCCGGTGGCGCTGTTTTTTGGCCAAACGCCTTTCCACCTTCTTTTCGGTGCGTTTCAGGAGGGCGGTGGCGGAACTGGCTTGTTCGCGCTCTGGCTCGGTGGCGCTGCTCTCTATTTGTTTTTTCGCTGCTATGTGCCGCCAGCCTTCTTGTCGGTGTTGGCGTTGCTCGCCGCCGGCGCCGCTTACTTTTGGATGGTCACACCGGGTCGCGAGTACAACATGGCGACCTACTTCGCTCTGGTCGCAGTCATAGGATCCCTGATCGCCATGACGCAGTGGACGAACGAGGCCGGATCAGTGCGCGTGGTCAGGATCGCAGCCGATTATTCGTTCACCCTTTATCTGATACATCACACCATCATGGCCGCGATCATTACGACGATGCCAAGTGCGCGTGGTCCGGCCTGGTTTTGGACTGCCGTACTATCATCGAACATCGTGGCGTACCTTCTCGCCCGACCATTCGAAATGCGGCATAAGGAATTGGCTCGTTGGCTGCGCTCCTTTGGCAGGACATCGACGAGAAAAAACAAAAAATGGACTGATTTGGACAGCTCGGTTCCTAACCAGGACACGCTGTAGCTCGTCCCGTTCCGCACCCCGAGCCAGCTGTATTGCAAGTCGCCGGTCGCACCGACGGCTTCAACATTAGCGACCCTCATCGGTCGAAGCTGATCCAGCAACGGACGGCCGGGCGTCAGTGGAGCGGTTTGAGCCGGCCGATTCCCCGCGCTGCTGGAGATGAATAGCCGGTGAACGCGCCTGTCCTGTGCCAAAATCGATTACCTTCCAAGGAAACCGACAGGAGCTTCACAGCGTTGGTTCCTGCAAGCCATGGGAGGAGTGAACATGCCACTGACCAGCGCCGCAGCCGCGGCAATCCTTGCCGTCCAGCTCGGGACGCCCGCAGCGATCCAGAGCGAACCACCCGCCATCCAAAACCACGCCCCGATCGTGCAGGTTGGGTACTGCGGAAACGGCTATGACATCGACATCTACGGCCACTGTTACCCGAACGGGGTGATACCCCCGCAATATCAGGCCGCGCGACGATACGGTCGACATGGACGATACGGCGCTTATGCCGGTCCCGTTCCTTGCGGCAATGGCGCTGACATCGATAGCCGGGATGGCCAATGCTACCCGACAGGCACGGTGCCGCCCCAGTTTCAGCAGGGACGGCAGGGCTACTACTATGGCCGTCAACGTCGCGGTTACTACGACGAAGATTGACCTCGCCCCGCGTCACCGTTGCGCCGGCCAAATGGCATCAGGGTTGAATGAAAGCCAGTCCGCCGACGGCCTGGAGTCGGCCGCGCGGCTCCTGGCGCCGGGTTGCCCGTCCCGCACCAAATTGCTCGAGCAACCGTTAGGCCTCGCCATGGACATATCGGCGTTGGCGCATTCCGATGATAGTCCGCTTGCGCGGCGTTGCGCTTTTTCGGCAAATCAATTCGATGCGTACCAGCCGCGTGGAAATGGTAGAAACGGCCACGCCAAGCGATTGTCGTTCGCGGCTCCGGCCGGCCCCCGAACGGACGTCGTGACGACCGGAACAGGCGGCGTTGATCGCACCGCCAAGCGCAGATATGCGCACTGCAAATTCATTGTGGTGGCCCCCGCCGGCAAGTCTTTTCAAAAAGCGATTTCAATCGAAATTTCCCGCACCCCAGAACGGCACGCTCATATTCAATTCACGCGTGCATCCTAGAAAGGTCGGCGCCGCCTTTCAAGCGGTCTCACGACTTACCCACGAGGGGTAAGGTTGATTGGTTAGGTTAAAGCCGATCGGGTATTGCAGCGACCAGGGCAGCTGTTATCAAACCGCTTCCGGCTCGCGACGGGCTGCTGCAATTCACGCTCACACAAGGTCACAGTTCGTCGCGGCGATCGTATTTGTGAGTTCTGCGTCATGTCCTTCGATCGCAATGTCCGAACCGTCGATCCACAGTCGAACTGGGCCGAGATCTGGCACCTCTGGACCGTGATCGTGCCGCGCCGCTCGATCAACGGGCAGCTCGTCTATGGCAAGGTCTGGCGCCGTCACGACGGGCGCGACTGGATCTACCGGAAATTCACCGAATATGACGGCGAGGCTGCGGCCTGAGCCGCAACCTGGCTCAGGCGGCCTTTGCAGGCGGAGCGGCCGCCGGTTTTGCCGGCGGTGGCTTCAGCGGCTTGTCCTGCCGCTTCGACCAGGAGATGTAATAGGCGACCGTCGTCATGATCGCGATGCCGGCGATGGACACGAAGAGCTGCGCGAACAGCGAGCCCGAGCTCATCGACAGCTCGAAATGGCCGACAAAGGACAGGAATACGCCGACGCAGAACACCGCGAGCGATTGCTGGCCACACACGATCACCGGATCGAAGATCTTCCACTCCAGCCCCGGCCAGTCCTTCGGTACGAAGCGTATCACCAGGATCACGATGACCACGAAGTGGATGAAGCGGTAGGGCGCGAGGTTGGTCTTATCGTTCGGGTTGAAGGCCGAGAACAGCCATTCCGGCATCATGCCGCCAAGGGCGGGGAAGCGACCCGCCATGGTCATGACCAGTGCGAACGCCAGATAGCCGAAGCAAAGCCATATCGTGACCGGTGAATTGATCAGCCTGCCGGAGCGGCGCGCGCCGCCCATCGCACACCAGGCGCCGAACACGAACAGCACCTGCCAGCAATAGGGGTTGAAGTACCACTGGCCGGCCGGATAGGCATTCAGGTTCAGGCTGAAGTGACGCGCGGTCAGCCACAGGATGATGGACAGCACCATGGTCAGGTCGGGTTTGCGCAGCATGAACCACAGCACCGGCGGAAACAGCCCCATCAGCACGATGTAGAGCGGCAGCACGTCGAGATTGAGCGGCTTGAAGCGCAGGAACAGGCCCTGGCGCAGCGTTTCGGTGGCATTGTCGACGAGACCGGCGACGTTGAACTCGTTGATCATCTCGGAATCGCCGAAGCGCAGCGCCAGATAGCTGATCGAGGCGATGTAGATGACAAACAGGATGATGTGGGCGACGTAGAGCTGCCAGACCCGCTTGGTCAGGCGCGTCGCGCCGACGATGAAGCCGCGCTCCAGCATCATTCGCGCATAGACGAACGACGCCGTGTAGCCGGAGATGAAGACGAACAGGTCAGCCGCGTCGGAAAAGCCGTAATTGCGTGTCGTGATCCAGTTCACGACATTGTCAGGGATGTGGTCGAGGAAGATCGCCCAGTTGGCGACGCCGCGAAACAGGTCGAGCCTGAGGTCACGGCCCTTCTCGGGGAGCGTGGCGTTGATGTTCAGGAAGGCCATGCGACGGGAGCTTTCGAAGGAGGCGGGTACGCTGAGATCGGCGAAGCTGGGCCGCCGGGCGGGATTCCCGGGCGGCGGGCGGGTACGCAATTGTCACAGTGCAGCATAATGACTATACCCGAGGGTGAGAAAGCCGGGGCCCCGGAATCACCGATCAGTTCCCGAAAGGTGTCTCTATACTATGCCCGCGGTTTCCACCAATCGCTACCGTGACGCATTGAAATCGAACGAAAAGACGAAGAGGCCGGACCGCCAATGACCGCACGCATTTTCAAGCCCGCCAAGAACGCGATGCAATCCGGCCGGTCCAAGACCAAGGAATGGCAGCTCGACTACGAGCCGGAGCAGCCGCGCGCGGTCGAGCCGCTGATGGGCTGGACCTCGTCCGGCGACATGAAGCAGCAGATCACGTTGCGCTTCCACACCAAGGACGAGGCGGTTGCCTATTGCGAGCGCAAGGGGATCGCCTACCAGGTGATCGAGCCCAAGGAATCCCTGCACCGCCAGGTCGCGTATGCAGACAACTTCTCGTTCCGGCGCGGTGAGCCCTGGACCCACTGAGAGGCTTTGCTTTCGGTCGGCTCCCGGAAGAGCACTTGGCACCCCACCGGCCACGTGCTTCGCTGGTCCGCATGACACGACCATGACGAGGTGGGGGATGGCCGCGCGACACCAGCTCGACGGCATCGATCTGAAGATCCTATCCGAACTGCAGCAGGACGGGCGCGTCCGCAACAACCAGCTGGCGCTGCGCGTCGGCGTGTCCCCGCCGAACTGCCTGCGGCGGCTGAAGTCGCTGTTCAGCCGCGGCGTGATCCGCGCGGTGCGGGCCGTGATCGACGAGCGGCTGCTCGGCTATGAGGTGGTGTCGTTCGTCTCGATCCAACTCGGCAGCCAGGCCCAGCCGGTGCTCGAGGCGTTCGAGGGGTCGATCGCGGCGATCCCGCGCATCCAGCAGTGCTGGCGCATTTCGGGCGACACCGACTATCTGCTCAGATGCGTGGCACCCAGCGTCGAGAGCATGCGGCAGCAGTTGTTGCATTTCGCCGCCATGCCCAACGTGAAGAACGTCCGCAGCTTTCCCGTGCTGGGGGTCGCCAAGGACGTGCCGCTGCCGGTGCAGGAGATTGTTGCGGCGGCGCCGGCAGGATGAGGGTGCTCGCGTCTGAATTCGGCGGCCGGCGGGCCTCTAGCGGTACCGGCCGCGAAACTCGCGCGGGCTGGCGCCGGTCCAGGTCCGGAAGGCCCGCGAGAAGCTTTTTTCGTTGCGGAAGCCGGCGATCTCCGCGATCCGCTTGATCGGGGTGCGACCGCGCATCAGCTCCTGCTTGGCGAACTCGAGCTTGGCTTCCTCCTTCAGATCACGCAGCGAGGTTGCCTCCTCGCGCAGACGGCGGTGCATGGTGCGGGTGGACAGGGCGAGCTCGCCGGCGACATCGTCCGCGCCCAAAATGCGTCCGCGCGCCTCGCGCAGCACGCGCCTGACGCGCTCGACCAGCAATCGATCGCGCCGATAGGGCAGCACGGTCAGGCGCAGCGCGCCCTTGAGCATGTTGTCGAGATCGGCGGCACTGCGGGCCAGCGGCAGCGAGAGATAATGCCTGTCGAACACGATGCGGGCCGCCTCCGCATCGAAGCGGACATGCTTGCAGAAGATGGTCGGATAGACCGAGACATGGACCGGCTCGGAATAGGGAAATTCCGCCGCGCGCAGTGCGATCGCCGAATCCACGGCCCAGCAGGAGAAGCCGAGCACGTAGCGGAGCAGGGTGACGAGACAGAATTCGCGCAAAGCTCCGAGATCGCGCTGCTCTTGAAGGGAGATGGTCGCGGTCTCGCCGCTGACCCCGAGCTCGAACAACACGTCTTCCGTCAGCAGGCGGTGATGCCGGCACCAGCGCTTCAGCGCGACCTCGAGAGTGGGCGCGGTGATGGAGGCGCGGCACAGCATGCCGTAGGTGCCCCACGGCAGCCTGCGCGAGAACCAGCCAAGCGCCTCGTCGTCGAGCTCGCGCATCGCGTGGCCGGCGAGCGCCTCGAACTGCGCCGCAGTGACCCGCCCGTCGGGCGATCCCACGAGGTCGGGCAGGACCTGGCCTTTGCTCAGCGCCTCGGCCGGATCCCGCCCGTAGCGGACATAGGCAGCGACCACACCCCGGACAAAGGCTGCGGGCGTCATGGCACGGCGGGGCGTAGCGGTCGCGGCTTGGAAAGGCATTGCAAGTCCTTTGGAAAATCCTCGCCAAACTTGGCGGAAAATGCAACCTTTTCGACCGCCAGAACACCCGGGCGGGGGTAGGTTCGAGCCCGACAAGATCTAGGAGGAATCGCCTTGAACATCCCGAGCATCGATTTCGATCTGGGCGAAGACATCAGCATGCTGCGCGACACGTTGCGCGCCTTCGTGGAGGCCGAGATCGCCCCGCGCGCCGCAGACATCGAGCAGGCCAACCTGTTCCCGGCGGAGCTCTGGAAGCGCCTCGGCGAGCTTGGCGTGCTCGGCATGACCGCGCCCGAGCAATATGGCGGCTCCAACATGGGCTATCTCGCCCATATCGTCGCCATGGAGGAGATTTCGCGCGGCTCGGCCGCCGTGGGGCTGTCCTACGGCGCGCATTCCAACCTCTGCGTCAACCAGATCCGCCGCAACGGCAATGACGCGCAGCGCCAGCGCTATCTGCCGAAGCTGATCTCCGGCGAGAATGTCGGGGCGCTCGCGATGTCCGAGCCCGGCGCCGGCTCCGACGTCGTCTCGATGAAGCTGCGCGCCGACAAGCGCGGCGACCGCTATGTGCTGAATGGCTCGAAGATGTGGATCACCAATGGCGGCGACGCCGACGTGCTGGTGGTCTACGCCAAGACCGATCCCGAGGCCGGCCCGCGCGGCATGACGGCGTTCCTGATCGAGAAGGGCTTCAAGGGCTTCACCCACGGCCAGCATCTCGACAAGCTCGGCATGCGTGGCTCCAACACCTATCCGCTGTTCTTCGACGACTGCGAGGTGCCGGAGGAGAACGTGCTGGGCAAGGTGGGCGAGGGCGTCAAGGTGCTGATGTCCGGCCTCGACTATGAGCGCGCGGTGCTCTCGGGCGGCCCGCTCGGCATCATGGCGGCGTGCATGGATGCGGTGGTGCCCTACATGCACGAGCGCAAACAGTTCGGCCAGCCGATCGGCGACTTCCAGCTGATGCAGGGCAAGCTCGCCGACATGTATGCGACCTGGCAGGCCACGCGCGCCTACGTCTATGCGGTGGGCCGCGCCTGTGACCGTGCCGATCATGCACGCACGCTGCGCAAGGATTCCGCCGCCGCAATCCTCTATTCCGCGGAGAAGGCGACGTGGATGGCGGGCGAAGCGATCCAGGCACTGGGCGGCGTCGGCTATACGTCCGAATTTCCGGTCGGCCGACTCTGGCGCGACGCCAAGCTCTACGAGATCGGGGCGGGCACGTCCGAGGTGCGCCGCATGCTGATCGGCCGCGAGCTGATGTCGGAAACCGCTTAGATCCTCCACGCAACCCATTCACAGCAAACGCGGGACCCCATGCCGCTGCATTCCAGCATCGATCCATCGTCGTCCGATTTCGCGCGCAACGCCGATGCCATGCGCGCACTCGTCGCGGACTTGCGCGAAAAACTCGGCCAGGTTGCCGGTGGCGGCGGCGAAGCCTCGCGCAACCGCCATACCGCGCGCGGCAAGATGCTGGCGCGCGAGCGCGTCGACCTGCTGCTTGATCCCGGGACCTCGTTCCTGGAGCTGTCGCCGCTGGCGGCCCACGGCCTCTATGGCGGCGACGTGCATTCGGCCAGCATCGTCACGGGTGTGGGGCGCATCTCGGGCCGTGAATGCGTCGTTGTCGCCAACGACGCCACCATCAAGGGCGGCACCTATTACCCCATGACCGTGAAGAAGCATCTGCGCGCGCAGGACATTGCGCGGCAGAACAATCTGCCCTGCGTCTACATGGTCGATTCCGGCGGTGCTTTCCTGCCCCTGCAGGACGAGATCTTTCCGGACGAGCGGCATTTCGGCCGCATCTTCTACAACCAGGCGCAGATGTCGTCGCAGGGCATCCCTCAGATCGCCATCGTGATGGGCTCCTGCACCGCCGGCGGCGCCTATGTGCCTGCGATGTCGGACGAGAGCATCATCGTGCGCAATCAGGGCACCATCTTCCTCGGCGGCCCGCCGCTGGTGAAGGCCGCGACCGGCGAGGTCGTCAGTGCGGAAGAGCTCGGCGGCGCAGATGTGCATTCGCGGCAATCCGGCGTGACCGATCACTACGCCCAGAACGACCCGCACGCGATCGGGATCGCCCGTCGCATCGTCGGCACGTTGAAGCGGCAGGCCAAGCCGAACCTCAACATGCATAAGCCGCGCGATCCGCTGTTTGCGGCGGAGGAGATCTACGGCGTGGTGCCCGTCGACGGCCGCAAGCCGTTCGACGTACGCGACATCATCGCCCGCGTTGTCGACGGTTCCGAGTTCGACGAGTTCAAGAAGCTGTACGGCACCACGCTGGTCTGCGGCTTCGCCCATATCTGGGGCTATCCGGTCGGCATCATCGCCAACAACGGCATTCTCTTCAGTGAGAGCTCGCTGAAGGGCGCGCATTTCATCGAGCTGTGCTGCCAGCGCGGCATTCCCCTGGTGTTTCTACAGAACATCACCGGTTTCATGGTCGGCAAGAAATACGAGGCCGGCGGCATCGCGCGCGACGGCGCCAAGCTGGTGACGGCGGTCGCAACCGCCTCGGTGCCGAAGTTCACCGTGGTGATCGGTGGCTCCTACGGCGCCGGCAATTACGGCATGTGCGGCCGTGCCTACTCACCGCGCTTCCTCTGGATGTGGCCGAATGCGCGCATCTCGGTGATGGGCGGCGAGCAGGCATCCATGGTGCTGAGCCAGGTCCGCCGCGACAACATCGAGGCCAATGGCGATAGCTGGTCGAAGGAAGCGGAGGATAAATTTCGCGAGCCCATTCGCGCGCAATATGAGAGCCAGGGGCATCCGTATTACGCGACCGCGCGCCTTTGGGACGACGGCGTGATCGACCCGGCCGACACGCGCCTCGTGCTCGGCCTCGGCCTTTCGGCGGCGTCGAATGCGCCGATCGAGCCGACCAAGTTCGGCCTGTTCAGGATGTGATGCGATGGACCGTTCGAAGCTCTACCGCCGTTTCCGCACGCTCCTGATCGCCAACCGGGGCGAGATCGCCTGCCGCGTCATCCGCACCGCCCGGGCGATGGGGCTGCGCACAGTCGCCGTCTATTCCGAGGCCGACCGCGATGCCATGCACGTCGCGCTCGCCGACGAGGCCGTGCTGCTCGGGCCCGCGCGCGCCCGCGACAGCTATCTCAATGTCGTGCGGCTGATCGAGGCCGCGCGCAAGACGGGCGCCGAGGCCGTGCATCCCGGCTACGGCTTCCTGTCGGAGAATGCCGAATTCGCGCAGGCCTGCTTTGATGCGGGCCTGGTCTTCGTCGGCCCGACCGCGGAAATGATGACGGCGATGGGTTCGAAATCGGGCTCGAAGGCGCTGATGGAGAGAGCCGGCGTGCCGCTTGTGCCGGGCTATCACGGCGAGGCCCAGGACGATGCGACGCTGTCGAAGGCCGCCGACAAGATCGGCTTTCCGATCCTGGTGAAGGCATCCGCCGGCGGCGGCGGCCGCGGCATGCGCATCGTGCGCTCTGCGGCTGAGCTTGCGCCTGCGATCGTCAGTGCGAAGCGCGAAGCCAAGGCTGCGTTCGGCGACGACCGCATGCTCATCGAGAAATATGTCGACAATCCCCGGCATATCGAGGTGCAGATCATCGGCGACAGCCACGGCAACCTGCTGTCGCTGTTCGAGCGCGAATGCACGCTGCAGCGTCGCCACCAGAAGGTGATCGAGGAGGCGCCATCGCCGACGCTCAATGCCGCCCAGCGCGAGACGGTCTGCGCCGCCGCGCGAAAGGCGGCGGGCGCGGTCAACTATGTCGGTGCCGGCACCATCGAATTCGTCTCCGACGGCAGGGACGTGTTCTTCATCGAAATGAACACACGTCTCCAGGTCGAGCACCCCGTGACCGAGTTGATCACGGGCATCGATCTCGTCGAATGGCAGCTGCGCGTCGCCTTCGGCGAGGCGCTGCCGCTGAAGCAGGACGAAGTCAAGCTCAAGGGCCACGCCGTCGAGGCGCGGGTTTATGCGGAGAACCCGACCAGGAGCTTCATGCCGTCGGTCGGCAAAATCTCGACCTGGCGGCTCCCGGCGGAGACCGGTGGCTTGCGCATCGACGCCGGCTATCGGGAAGGCGATACAGTCTCGCCGTATTACGACGCCATGCTGGCCAAGATGATCGCGTGGGCGCCGACGCGCGATGTAGCGATCGACCGGCTCAACCGCGGCCTGGAGGACTCCGACGTCCGCGGCATCGTCACCAATATCCCGTTCCTGTCGGCGCTGATCACGCACCCGAAGCTGCGGGCGAATGCGATCGATACCGGCTTCATCGAGCGCGAACTGGCGGCGCTGACCCAGGCTTCGCCGGCGCCCGGCGAGCTCGAGCTTTGCGCGGCAGTGGCTGCGATCGTCAATGAAGAACGGCAGGTTGCGCAAAGCGAGCCGAGCTCACCCTGGCAGACCTTTGGCTGGCAGCCGGTCGGCCGCCGCCGGCGCAGCTTTGCCTTCCGCGTCGGGCACGGGCCCGAGCAGAAGATCGCGCTGAACTACGGCAACGGGTTGTCGACGCTGGTCATCGGCGATCGCGAGCTGGCGTTCACCGTTGCGCCAAAAGACGGCGGCCTTGATCTGACGCTGGATGACGTCAAAACCTCGGTCGCAGCGGTGATCTCCGGGCACGAGCTGTATCTGCGCACACGCAACGGCCGTTTCGATCTGCACTGGGTCGATCCGTTCGGCGGCGAGACCGAGGAGCAGACCGGCGCGGACAAGATCGCAGCTCCCTTGCCGGGCACCGTCGTCGCCGTGCTGGCCGAGGAGGGCGCAAGGCTCGAGAAGGGCGCGCCGATCCTCACCCTGGAAGTGATGAAGATGGAGCAGACGCTGCGCGCGCCTTATGCCGGCGTGCTGAAGTCCATCAAGTGCGAGGTCGGCGACATCGTCCAGGAAGGTGTCGAGCTCGCCGTGGTCGAGGCCTCGGAAGGGTGACTTGGGAAGAATAACTTGGGAAGAATAACTTGGGGAGAGTGACATGAGCGATCCCGTCCGCATCATCGAGATGGGGCCGCGCGATGGCCTCCAGAACGAGAAGACACCAGTCAGCGTCGCGGCCCGCATCGCCTTCATCGAGGCGCTGGTCGCAGCCGGGCTCGACACCGTCGAGGTCGGTGCCTTCGTCTCGCCCAAGGCGATCCCGCAGATGGCAAGCTCCGATGCCGTGCTGCGCGGCGTTGCGCACGTGAGCGGCGCCGAATTCCACGTGCTGGTGCCGAACGAGAAGGGCTACGACGCCGCGCGAGCCGCCGGCGCCAAGGTGGTTTCCGTGTTCGCGGCGGCCTCAGAGGGCTTCTCGCGGGCCAACATCAACTGCACGGTCGCGGAGTCGATCGAGCGGTTCAAGCCGGTGCTGGCGCGCGCCAAGGCCGACGGCGTGAAGGTGCGCGGCTATGTCTCCTGCGTGCTAGGCTGTCCCTTCGATGGCGAGATCAAACCGAAGGCCGTCGCCGATCTTGCTGTGACGCTGTGGGATCTCGGCTGCTACGAAATTTCACTCGGCGACACCATCGGCGTCGGCACGCCTGATAGAGCCAAGGAGATGCTGCGCGCGGTTGCCGCCAACATTCCCGCGGCGAAGCTTGCGATGCATTTCCACGACACCTACGGCCAGGCGCTCGCCAATCTCTATGCCGGCCTGGAGGAGGGGGTCCGCGTCATCGATGCCGCAGCGGGCGGGCTCGGCGGCTGCCCCTATGCACCGGGGGCGACGGGGAATGTTGCGACCGAGGATGTCGTTTATATGCTCGAGGGCATGGGGGTGAAGACCGGCGTCGATATGGAGAAGCTGCTGGCCGCGACCAATGCGATGGGCCGCGTGCTTGGCAAACCGCCTGTGAGCCGGGTGGCGACGGCGCTGAACGCGAAGAAGAAGCGAATTGTCGCCTGACCCAGCGATGGAAAGAGCGTCACCGGCTCCCGTCCGGCCCCATCACCAGGTCCGGCAGCCAGGTCGAGATCTCCGGCACCAGACACAGCAGCAACACCGCGCCCATCATCAACAGCACGAACGGCAGCGTGCCCCAGATCACCTCGCTCAGCGAAATATCAGGCGCGACGTTGCGGATGACGAAGATGTTGAGGCCGACGGGTGGATGGATCAGCCCCATCTCCATGACGATGGTCATGACCACGCCAAACCAGATGATGTCGAAATTGGCGGCTCGTAACGGCGGCAGGATGATCGGCGCGGTCATGAGAATGATCGAGACCGGCGGCAGGAAGAAGCCGAGCACGACCACCATGACGAGGATCGCAAACAGCAGCCCCCAGCGCGGCAGGTGCATCGCGACGACGGATTCGGCCGCCGATTGCGAGATGTGCAGATAGCTCATCACGTAGGAATAGAGCAGCGACATGCCGATGATCATCATCAGCATGGTCGATTCCCGGATGGTCGATTTCATGATGGGCGCAAGGTCGCTCGGCCGCCAGACGCCGTAGATCGCAGCGATCAGCCCCAAGGCGAGAAGCCCGCCGAGGCCGGCCGTCTCCGACGGGGTGGCGTAACCGCCATAGAGTGCAGCCATGACGCCGGTGAGCAGCAGCACGAACGGCATCACGCGCGGCAGCACGTTGAAGCGTTCGGCCAGCGTGTACTCGTCACGGGTCAGGATAGCCGCTTGCGGCCCCCCTGTCTTGTAAGCGGCTTCGGCCGCGGCATATTCCTGCCGGAAGCGGACCACGGCGTAGCCGCCGAACAGCGAGACCAGCAGCAGGCCAGGGCCGATGCCGGCGAGAAACAGCCGTCCCAGCGACTTTTCAGCAGCGACCGCAAACAGGATCATGGTGATCGACGGTGGCAGCAGGATGCCGAGCGTGCCGCCGGCCGCGATGATGCCTGCAGCAAAGCCGCCGGAATAGCCGCGCTTGCGCATCTCGGGAATGCCGGCCGAGCCGATGGCCGAGCAGGTCGCGGGCGAGGAGCCCGCCATCGCCGCAAACAGCGCACAGGCGAAGACGTTGGCGACGCCCAGGCCGCCGGGCACCCGGTGCAGCCAGGCGTGCAGTGCCGAGTAGAGATCCTGGCCGGCGCGCGACTTGCCGATCGCCGCGCCCTTCAGGATGAAGAGCGGGATCGAGAGCAGCGTGATCGAGGCCATTTCCTCGTAGACGTTCTGCGTCACCGTGTCGAGCGAGGCCGAAGGCATATAGATGCCCATGAACACGACCGCGACCGCACCCAGCGCGAACGCGATGGGCATGCCCGAAAACATCACGACCAGCGTCGCGACGCCGTAAGCGATACCGATGCCGAAAACGCTCATGGACGCCTGGCTCCCGCGAATGGCAGCGCCAACTGCACGAGGATCTGGATGCAGAGGAGGCTCATGCCGAGCGCCATCAGGGAATAGGGAATGGCGAGCGGCGGCGACCACATCGAGTTCGAGACCTGGCCGTCGACGTAAGCTTCATGCGTCAGCGTCCAGGATTTCCAGGTGAAGAACGCGCAGAACAGGAACGTCAAGGCATCGACCAACCAGAGTCTGATCCTGTTCGCCTGCGGTGACAGCAGGCCGACAAAGGCCTCGATGCCGATATGGCCGCGGTTCTGCTGCACGTACGCCGCCGTCATGAAGGTGGCGCCGACCAGCAGGAACACGGCGGCCTCGTCCTGCCAGTAATTGGCGGCCTTGAACAGCGCGCGGCTGAGCACGCTATAGCTCAGGATGGCGCAAGCCGCGACCAGCGCCAGCGCGGCGAGAACGACGATCATGCCATTGAGGATGGCGAGGCCACGATCAAGCGCTGCCGCAAGGCCGGTCCTTGCGGCAACATTGTTCGTGTCCTCACGATCCGGAAACGGACCGTGGCTCATGCGGCGACGTCGGAGGCGAGCTTGAGCAGGTTCGCAGCGGTCGCAGTCTTGGCGCCATAATCCTTCCACGCGGTGTCGCGGGCGATGTCGCGCCATTTGCCGACGGTGGCGGCATCGAGCGCGCTCACCTTTGCGCCGGCCTTCTCATAGACCTTGGCGACCTCGACGTCGTCATCCTGCGCGCCCTTGCGGCCGAAGGCCTCCAACTCCTCGCCGACGGCGAGGAGGATGTTCTGCTGGTTCTTCGGCAGCTTGTCGAAGATCGCCTTCGACATCATCAGCGGCTCGAGCATGAACCAGTAGGAGGCGCCGGCGCCCGAGGTCAGCGATTTCGCGACCTCTTCGAGGCGGAACGAGATCAGGCTGGTGGAGGACGTGATGCCGGCGTCGCACGCGCCGGTCTGCATCGCCGCGTAGATTTCGTTCGAGGGCACCGACAGCACCGAGGCGCCGGCGGTCTGCAGCACCATGTCCATCTCGCGCGAGCCGCCGCGCACCTTCATGCCCTTGGCGTCTTCAGGCGATATGATCGCCTTGGAGCGGCTGGCAACGCCGCCCGCCTGCCAGACCCAGCTCAGGAGGATAATGCCCTTGTCGGCGAGGAAGTCCGTCAGCGCCTTGCCGACCGGCTCCTTCTTCCAGCGCATGCCCTGGTCGTAGGTGGTGACGAGGCCCGGCATCAGGCCGATATTGGTCTCCGGCAATTCGCCGCCGGCATAGGGCATCGGATAGAGCGAGATGTCGAGCGCGCCCTTGCGCATCGCGGAGAACTGCGCGTTGGTCTTGATCAGCGAAGAGTTCGGATAGATCTCGGCTGCGATGTCGCCATTGCTGCGCTTCGCAACTTCGGCAGCGAACATGCGGCAGAGCCGGTCGCGGAAATCGCCCTTGTCGATGGTGCCGCCCGGAAATTGGTGCGAGATTTTCAGCGTGGTTGCGGCGTGCGCGGTGCCGAGGCCGAAGCGCAAGATGGCGGGTGCGGCGACTGCGGTCGCGAGCAGATGACGGCGCGTGAACATGGATGATCCCTTGAGCGGTTCTTCGAAGCGGTTCTTGTTTGACGTGATCTGGGCGGGTCATGAGACCGGCGTGAGGGCCCATCCTAGCCGGTCTTCGACGTCGAGTTCTCTCAATCTGATAGTTCGAGACGGAATGCCGCGGCAAGGGCTGGCCTTGCTGCGCTGCACACCGGGCCTCCCTGTTTCAATCGTGAAGGCTGCGTCTCGGGCGAGGATCGCGCGAGACGCGCCCCATCCGAAAAAATCTACAGCCTGGCGTAACAAGAACGCGCGTCGATCCGTCGAGATTGTGTAGCGGCACACGTCGCTGACATACACCATCTCGAAGGGATTATTTCTGATGACCATTCGCACCCGCATCGTGCTCGGCGTCTCCGCTGCCGCACTCTCGCTTGGCCTCGCGCTGTCGCCGGCCGCCTTCGCTCAGGACAAGATGGGCAAGGACGACGGCATGATGAAGAAGGACACGATGTCCAAGGACGGCATGAAGAAAGACACCATGTCCAAGGGCGACGGCATGAAGAAGGACACGATGTCGAAAGACGGAATGAAGAAAGACGACGGGATGATGAAGAAGAACTGATCTTCCACCGGCGTCGCCGCGTTTAGGGAAGCCAGGCATTTACGAACGTTCCGGGGCGGCATATCGGCCGCCCCGAACGTGATGTCTCGGCTCAAATTCAATTGAACGTGATGCGTTACTTCCGCTTGGCCTTGCGCGCGGCGTAGCGGGCGTCGCGCTTCGCCTTCTGCTCGGCTTCCAGCTCAGCCTGCCTGGCGATCGCTTCTTCCGCCTCCCGGGCGATCCGCGCCGCCTCCGCGGCAGCAGCTTCTTCCGCGATGCGCTTCTGCTCGGCCTTTTCAGCCTCGCGCGCAGCCTTTACTTCGGCGCGCTTGGCCGCAAGCGCCTCGCGCTCGGCACGACGTGCCGCGACCGCAGGGTCGTCGTGCCCCGGCTGCGACTTGAATTTGTTCAAAAGATTTTTGCGTGCTTCCTGAGCGGCCTTTTGCCGGTCGGAGAATCCTGGTTCCCTGAAACTCATCTAACGAACCTTGTCATCCTCGCTTTCGATCCTACATCACTGCTGTTGGTACGTCGGCTGGGCACAAGCAGGCGCCACGCGACGCAGAAGCGTGTACATCGCCGCGCGCCGCGAAGCCACCCATAATCGCAGCCGATCAGGTCAACGAAATCGCTTATCCAGCCGATCCTTCGTAGCCCGGAAAAACTGCCGAATTGTGATGCCCCTCATAAGGGCACCCAGCGGCGGCGCCTAGCGTCCGCCCAGCGAGAGACGGAGCACGGGCATGATTATTTTCCGGCTGAGCCTGAAGGCCCTTGCAATCACGGCCACGGCAGCGGTTGTCGCGGGTGCGGTGCTGTTGGCCGCCCGCCCACAACCGATCGAGAGCACCGCTCTCGGGGCTGCATGGGAGTGCACCCAGACCGCGTTCATCCTGACGAGCTGCGCGCCGCGCACTCAGCACGCCGCCCCGGCGGTCGAGAGCCTGCGCAAGGAAGCGCTGAGGCGTCCGACCAGCGGGTGAGGGCCAGGAATCGCGCGGGATGTGACGCGTGGCCGCACAGGTGGTAAACCGCCTCACCAAGCGATAGCGTCCCCATGTCCGAGCCCGAATCCAAGCGTTCTAAGCCTTCCAAGTCCAACCCTTCGCCGAGACCGCAATCCGGCGACAGTCGTCGCGGGGCGATCGCGGGCCTGATCATCGCTGCGGTCATTCTGGCCGTCGGCCTGTGGCTCGCCCGCGACCTCACTGCCGCCAGCAAGATGCAGGATTGCGTGATGTCGGGGCGCAGCAATTGCAATGTGATCGAGCCGGCACGCTAGACCCGCTTGGTTCGCAGGGCCCAAAAATTGCCGCGATCTCAAACGTCTGCTGCGGGACCTAGCCGACTCGGCAGGTCAGTTATGTCAGCCGGCACCGGCCGGGCGCGATCCGAATCGTCTATGGCGCTTGGACCACGGCGATTTGCGAAAGTTGAGGGGGTAGGCACCGATGAGTGCGTTCAGCCGCATGAAGATCATTATTCCCATGGTTTCGGCCATATCGTTGCTGGCGATGTCCGCGCAAGCGCAGGACGCAGCGCCGCCGAAGGGAGCTGGCCAGCCGCCAGGGCAGGATGCCGGTGCGCCGCGCAAAGGCCCTCCGCCGCAGGCAGGGCGGACCGGGCCGCAGCCGGGCGGGCAGGCCCATGTGGCTCCTGCACCCGGAGCAGGTCCCGGCCCGCATGGCCCTGGCCCGCGCAATGCCGGTGGGCCATCCCCGGGACCACATCGTGCCATGGCGCGCGGTCCGGCGCCCATGCACGATTGGGGCGGTCACTCCTATCGCGGCAATCTGGCCTGGGACGGCGGACGCTGGCGCCACGAGGTCCACAACGGCCGCGCCGGCTGGTGGTGGGACGTCGGCGGCGTCTGGTACTATTATCCGCAGCGGATGGAGGGCCCGCCTGCCTACATCTCCGAAGACTATATCGACGACGTGCCGGTGGCCTATGCGCCGCCGGGACCGCCGGTCGCCTACGAACCTCCGCCGCCTCCACCGCCGCCCGCGGATCCCGGCGCCAGTGCGCTGGGCGGAGCCATCGTCGGCGGTCTGCTGGGTGGCCTGATTTCTGGCAACGCCTCGGGTGCGGCCGCAGGCGCCGTGATCGGCGGTGCGACCGGCGCCATCGCCGGCGCCACCGCCGCGTCGCGCCCCGGCTACTATCTGGCCCAGGGCAACTGCTATTACCGCTATCCCAGCGGCCAATATGTGCAGACCAATCCCCGCGCCTGCTACTGAACTTCTCTCGCAAGAGCCGATGTGAATGATGGATGAGGCGGGCCCGGTGCCCGCCTCGTTGCGTTGCGCGCGGGTTTAGACGAACCGGAACCCGGCTGTGATTGCAATTTCACGGCAACGAAACCTGGTCTCACTGCTTTGTGCGCGCGGCGTTTAGAACGATCGCGCGGCGGCGCGTTTAGCCCCTCTGCGAGCAAACGATCAGAGGATTATTTCATGAAACTTGCAGCGATCACCCTGGGGCTTGCGTTGGCCGTTTCGTCGACGGCTGCTTTCGCACAAGGTGCCGGCGGCTCTGCTGGCGGCGGTGCTTCGACAGGCGCGTCCCCGGGCGGCGTCGGGACGTCCGGCGGCGTGTCATCCGGCACCAGCGGAACGACGACCGGGACAGGGACGGGCGGCGCAACCGGCGCCACAGGCGGGATGAACACGACGATCAACCCGTCCGGCAACACCTTGTTGCCAAGCGGACAAAATCCGTCACAACCGGCGACGGGTCCGAACAACTCGACGGGTCGCTAGGGCTCGCCGGACCGAGTACACAGAATACGAAGACCGGCCCGATCGATTCCGTCGTGGCCGGTCTTCGCGTATCTGCCAACACGGCTCTCTTTGCGCGCAAATTCCATTCCGGTAACATCGTGTTGGGTTGCGCGAAGGCCCGACTTTCGTCCTCCGCAATCATACGGACGAAATTGCCACGCACTTGTCCTTATCGGCCGGCTAAAATTGGCCGCATGTGTACGCCCTACGACCCACAGCACGAGGCCGAGGCTGCGATGAAGCGCGCCGCGGCATCCGAAGGTCCCGACCGGCAGCGACTCATCGAATTGGCGCTGGCTTGGCATCAGCTTGCGCGCGATCGTCGCGAAACGAGCGGACGCGCTGATTTCTGCCTGACAGAAGAGACCGCGCGGTTCGGGCCTGGTCGCCGGCCATGAGAAAGCCCCGCGCTCGCTGGACAAGCACGGGGCCTTTCAAAGCCGACCCGGGGCTGGCGGGTCGGCACCACTCTATTTCGTCGCAGACAACCTGGTGGCCGTGATCTTGTTCCGCGCGGCCGTCGCCTTTGTGCGCGCCGGATTCGGCCTTGGCTCATATTGTTGAATGCATGAACAATCCACGTCCGCGCAAGGCGGCGTTAAGACTTGCGCGGTTCTGCTTTGCGCGGCTGCGATTCGTGTTTCGGGAACGGACCGGAGTCGGACCGTGAACAAACGAATCGCGGGTCCGTTCAAGATCAGCTCTTGAGCATTATTCGATCGCAGAGGGCGATCGCTTCTGATGGCCTCGATGCGCCAACGCATGCACTGCGGCGGTGAGTTGATGCCGGCTCATGGCGACCTCCGCAATCGAGGCCTGCGCCACCTCGATCCGCTTTGCGATCAGGCCTGAGTTGACGTCCACGAACGCGTCGAGTGCCACAAACGACATCGCGACGATCGCGATCGCACAGGCGATTGCCATTTTCGTCAGCTCGGCTCGCGGCATCGGTTGTCCGTTATCATGGGCGCAATTCGCCCGCCGCCGCTAGATAGGGTGAATCTGTCTGCTTCAAAGCCGGCGCCGAGGGTTACCCACGCGTTCGTGAGAGATGACAGAGTCATGATGAACGCCGGCGCATTCGGCAGGATCGAGGCTCTGGCGATCCCGGCAGGAATCGAACCTGCAACCCTCAGAGTAGAAATCTGATGCTCTATCCAGTTGAGCTACGGGACCGTCCTGTGCCACCCCCGTTTGGGAGGCTGATCGTTCATACCACATGCCAATAAGAAAAATCTGGCCGTTCGCCAAGTCTGAACCGAACCGTTTTCCTCTGAGCCGCGACAAACCGGAACGGTGGAGTGTCAGGGTGCCGGGTTGAGCGGCAGCGGACCGGACGACGGATCACGTCGCCGGCAACGCTGAGGAGCTTCCGGGACACGGCCGCCGGTCGATCGGTCCGATATTGCTGCGCCCCAGGACGGCGTGCGCGGCGATAGCGCGATTGGTCTCCTCTGGGCGTGGCTTGCCATGACGAATGCGACGTTTTGCACCTTGTGGTTCCATCGCCACGAGTCCGTCACCTTTCCGCACACTTTATCGCCGCCGCGGCGCTCGTCCGCGATTTCCGGGAGTCCATTCATGATTGGTCTGGTTCGCGCCTTTGCTCTCTGCGCCACGCTGGCGTTTGGCCTGAGCGCAGCACAAGCCGCAGACAAGGCGTTCAAGCGCGATGATCTCGCCGATTCCGCGGTCAAGTTGGAGGCGCAGATCAAGAGCGAGGCCGGACCGGTCGCCAAGACCGGGACGAGCCTGCGCAGCGGCGCGGATTCTGCCTTCAGGCGCAATGACTTCCGCACCGGGCTTGCCGTCCTCGGCCAGATCGCCGCCACGACGCCTGATGATGCGGGCAACTGGCTGCGGCTCGCAAAGGCCATCTTCCAGATCACGCCGAAGAGCTCGAGCGAGCAGACCTTCCTGCTGGAACGCGCCTCGACCGCCGCCTACATCGCCTACCAGCGCGCCGGCAATCCCGGCGAGGAGGCGGACGCACTCGCCGTACTCGGCAGGTCGCTCGCGGAGCGCAGGCTCTGGCGTCCGGCGCTGGACGCGCTGCGGCTGTCGCTCGACATGCGCGAGGTCGCCGACGTCCGCGGCCAGTATGAGAAGATGCGCGACGAGCACGGTTTCCGGCTGCTCGACTACACCGTGGATTCGGATTCGGCGAGCCCGCGCGCCTGCTTCCAATTCTCGGAAGAGCTCGCCAAGCGCACCGACTTCGCGCCTTTTCTCGCGCTTGCAGGCCAGGACAAGCCGGCGCTGTCGGCCGAGGGCAAGCAGCTCTGCGTCGACGGGCTGAAGCACGGCGAGCGCTACAACATCATTCTGCGCGCCGGGTTGCCGTCGACCGTAAAAGAAGGCCTGCCGAAATCGGCCGAGTTCAACATCTATGTGCGCGATCGCAAGCCGTTCGTGCGCTTCACCAGCCGGGCCTATGTGCTGCCGCGCACCGGCCAGCGCGGCATTCCCGTGGTCAGCGTCAACACGCCGGCGGTCAATATAAACGTTTACAGGATCGGCGATCGCAATCTGATCAACACGGTGGTCGACAGCGACTTCCAGAAGACACTGTCGAAATATCAGCTCAGCGATCTCGGCGACGAGCGCGGCGTGAAAGTGTGGTCCGGCGAGCTCGCGACCGCGATGAACCTGAACCAGGACGTCATCACTGCATTTCCGGTCGACGAGGCGCTCGGTGAGCTTCAGCCCGGCGTTTACGTGATGACCGCAGCGGCCAAGGGGCCGGGCGCGGACGATGACTACCAGCTCGCCACCCAATGGTTCATCGTCTCCGATCTCGGCGTATCGGCATATTCCGGCAATGACGGCATCCATGTCTTCGTCAATTCGCTGGCCTCGACCGAGCCGGTCGGGAAAGCCGAGGTCAGGCTCGTTGCCCGCAACAACGAGATCCTGGCGACGCGCAAGACCGACGACGCTGGCCATGTGCTGTTCGAGGCGGGCCTGGCGCGCGGTGAGGGCGGTCTGTCGCCGGCGATGCTGACGGTGACCGGTGAGAAAGCCGATTACGCTTTTCTCAGCCTCAAGACCTCGGCGTTCGATCTGTCCGACCGCGGCGTTGCCGGCCGCGCAGTGCCTGCGGGCGCCGACGCCTTCGTCTATGCCGAGCGCGGCGTGTATCGCTCCAACGAGACGGTCTATCTCACGGCACTGCTGCGAGACGGGCAGGGCAATGCCGTCAATGGCGGGCCGCTGACCCTCGTGATCGAGCGTCCTGACGGCGTCGAATTCCGCCGTGCCGTGCTGGCTGACCAGGGCGCCGGCGGCCGTACGCTTGCGGTGCCGCTCAACTCGGCTGTTCCGACCGGAACATGGCGGGTGCGCGCCTTCACCGATCCCAAGGGCTCTTCGGTCGGCGAGACCACGTTCATGGTCGAAGACTATGTGCCGGACAGAATCGAATTCGACTTGTCGGCCAAGGACAAGCTGATCAAAGCCAACGCGCCTGTGGAGCTAAAGGCGGATGGCCATTTCCTCTATGGCGCGCCTGCATCCGGCCTCAGCCTGGAAGGCGACATGCTGATTGCTCCGGCCGCCGAGCGGCCGGGTTTCGCGGGCTACCAGTTCGGCGTTGATGACGAGCAGACCACCTCGAACGAGCGCTCGCCGCTCGAGAACCTTCCCGAGGCCGATGCCAATGGCGTTGCGACCTTCCCGGTGACGCTGGAGAAGCAGCCGGCCTCGACCCGTCCGCAGGAGGCGCAGATCTTCATCCGCATGGTCGAAACCGGCGGCCGCGCCGTCGAGCGCAAGCTGGTGTTGCCGGTCGCGCCCGCGACCGCGCTGATCGGCGTCAAGCCGCTCTTCGGCGACAAGAACGTCGCGGAGGGCGACAAGGCCGAGTTCGACGTCGTGTTCGTCTCCCCCGATGGCAGGACGATTGCCCGCGACGGCCTGCGCTACGAACTCCTGAAGATGGAGTCGCGCTATCAGTGGTATCGCCAGAACAATTACTGGGAGTACGAGCCGGTCAAGTCGACCTCGCGCGTCGCCGACGGTGATGTCACCATCGCTGCCGACAAGCCGTCCCGCATCTCGCTGGCGCCGCGCCCCGGCCGCTACCGGCTCGATGTGAAGTCGAACGATGCCGACGGCCCGGTGACCTCGGTGCAGTTCGACGTCGGCTGGTATTCCGACGGCAGCGCCGACACGCCGGACCTGCTGGAAACCTCGATCGACAAGCCGCAATATTCCTCAGGCGACACCATGACGGTGTCAGTCAATGTCCGCGCCGCCGGCAAGCTCACCGTCAACGTGGTCGGCGACCGGCTGCTGACGACACAGACGATCGACGTCAAGCAAGGCACTGCGCAGGTGACACTGCCGGTCGGCAGGGACTGGGGCACCGGCGCCTATGTGGTGGCGACGCTGCGCCGTCCGCTCGATGCCGCCGCGCAGCGCATGCCGGGCCGTGCGATCGGGCTGAAGTGGTTCGGAATCGACAAGCAGGCCCGCACGCTTCAGGTCAAGCTGACGCCGCCCGATCTGATCCGGCCGAATTCCACATTGAAGATCCCGGTCAAGCTCGACGGGCTCAATCCGGGCGAGGACGCCAAGATCGTCGTCGCCGCGGTCGATGTCGGCATCCTCAACCTCACCAACTACAAGCCGCCGGCGCCGGATGATTATTATCTCGGCCAGCGTCAGCTCAGCGCGGAGATCCGCGATCTCTATGGGCAGCTGATCGACGGGATGTCCGGTACGCGCGGCCAGATCAAATCCGGCGGCGACGCCGGCGCGGCCGAACTGCAAGGCTCGCCGCCCGCGCAGAAGCCGCTCGCGCTCTATTCCGGCATCGTCACGGTGGGCGCCGAGGGCACTGCGGAAGTCAGCTTCGACATTCCGGAGTTCGCAGGCACCGCGCGCGTCATGGCGGTGGCATGGACCGCTACAAAACTCGGCCGCGCCAACACCGACGTCGTGATCCGCGATCCCGTCGTGCTGACCACCACGGTGCCGCGCTTCCTGCTCAATGGCGACCACGGCACGGTCAATCTCGAGATCGACAATGTCGAGGGGCAGGCCGGCGACTACGTCATCAACGTCAAGACCGGCGGCCCGGTGAAGATGTCAGGCAATCCCGCCACCACGGTCAAGCTCGCCGCCAAACAGCGCAACGCGTTCTCGCTGGCGCTCGATGCGACCGCGGCGGGGCAGGCGACGCTCGACGTCGACATCAGGGGACCGGACGGACTTGCGCTCGCAAGGCACTATGCGTTCGACGTCAAGGCGGCGACGCAGGTGTTGGCGCGGCGCTCGATCCGCACGTTGGCGAAGGGCGAGAGCCTGACGCTGACCTCGGACATGTTCTCCGACCTCGTGCCGGGCACCGGCAGCGTTTCGGTTTCGGCCAGCCTGTCCACTGCGCTCGACGCGGCGACGATCCTGAAAGCGCTCGACCGCTATCCCTATGGCTGCTCGGAGCAGATCACGAGTCGCGCCATGCCGCTGCTCTACGTCAACGACCTCGCGGCCGGGGCGCATCTTGCGATGGACACCGAGGTCGATCAGCGCATCCGCGATGCCATCGAGCGGCTGTTGGCCCGTCAGGGCTCCAATGGCTCGTTCGGCCTGTGGTCGGCGGGCGGCGACGATGCCTGGCTCGATGCCTACGTGACTGACTTCCTCACCCGCGCCCGCGAAAAGGGCTTTGTGGTGCCTGATGTGTTGTTCAAGAACGCGCTGGATCGTATCCGCAATTCCGTCGTCAACGGCAATGAGCCAGAGAAGGACGGCGGGCGCGATCTCGCCTATGGGCTCTACGTGCTGGCCCGCAACGGCGCGGCACCGATCGGCGATCTCCGTTATCTCGCGGATACCAAGCTGAACAATCTGGCGACGCCGATCGCCAAGTCTCAGCTTGCAGCGGCGCTCGCTCTGGTCGGCGACCGCAACCGCGCCGAGCGGGTCTATGGCGCGGCGCTGGACTCGCTTGCGCCCAAGCCGGTGCTGGAGTTCGGCCGTAGCGACTACGGCTCGCAGCTCCGCGACGCCGCTGCTCTGGTCTCGCTCGCGAGCGAAGGCAACGCACCCAAGGCGACGCTGACGCAGGCCGTCGCACGGGTCGAGACCGCGCGCGGACTGACGCCCTATACCTCCACGCAGGAGAATGCGTGGCTGGTGCTCGCGGCCCGGGCTCTGGCCAAGGAAAACCTCTCGATCGAGGTCGATGGCCAGCCGATCAAGACGGCGCTCTATCGCAGCTACAAGGCGGACAGCCTGAGTGGCAAGCCGCTCAAGATCACCAACACCGGCGATGCGCCTGTGCAGGCGGTGGTCTCGGTGTCGGGCTCGCCGGTGGCGCCGGAGCCGGCCGCGTCCAACGGCTTCAAGATCGAGCGGAACTACTTCACGCTCGACGGCAGGCCCGCCGACATCAGCAAGGTCAAGCAGAACGATCGCTTTGCCGTGGTGTTGAAGATTACGGAGGCGAAGCCTGAGTACGGCCACATCATGGTGTCCGATTATCTGCCTGCGGGTCTGGAGATCGACAATCCCAAACTGGTGTCGTCGGGCGACAGCGGCACGCTGGACTGGATCGAGGACGGCGCGGAGCCCGAGGATACCGAGTTCCGTGACGACCGCTTCACGGCGGCCGTGGACCGCGCCGCGGACTCAAAGGCGGTGTTCACCGTCGCCTATGTCGTGCGCGTGGTTTCACCCGGCAAATACGTGTTGCCCCAGGCCTATGTCGAGGACATGTACAACCCCTCGCGCTATGGTCGCACCGGTACAGGCACAGTCGAGGTGCGGGCGGCGAAGTGAGTGGTGAGATGAGCGAGGCGCTGAGCAAGAACGTGGATGGCCGGGCCAAGCCCGGCCCTGACCGAACGAGGAGCAGGGGGCATCGTGCCCTCTCCATCGCCGCCTTCGCGTTCATCCTCGCCGTCATCGGTTTCGTCGGCTGGGTCTATTCACTCGGCCCATTGCCACTCGACGAGGCGCGCCGCGTGTCGACCACAATCGTCGACCGCAACGGTAAGCTGCTGCGCGCCTATGCGATGGCCGACGGGCGGTGGCGGTTGCCGGTCGACGCCGAAGCCAACATCGATCCGACCTATCTCAAGCTGCTGTTCGCCTATGAGGACCAGCGCTTCTACGCCCATGACGGCATCGATCCGCTGGCGCTCGGCCGTGCGGTCTTGCAGCTTTCGACGCGCGGCCACATCGTGTCCGGCGGCTCGACTATCTCGATGCAGCTCGCCCGGCTGATGGAGCCGCGGCGGCAGCGTTCGCTCTACGCAAAACTGCACCAGATCGTGCGCGCGATCGAGTTGGAGCGGACGCTCGACAAGGACGAAATCCTCAACCTCTATCTGGCGCTTGCGCCCTATGGCGGCAATCTCGAAGGCATCCGCGCCGCCTCGATCGCCTATCTCGGCAAGGAGCCGAAGCGGCTGTCGCTGGCGGAAGCAGCGCTTTTGGTCGCGCTGCCGCAATCGCCGGAAACACGCCGGCTCGACCGCTATCCCGAAGCCGCACGCCTCGCCCGCGATCGGGTGCTCGACCGCATGGTCGAGGAGCATGTGGTCAGCCTCGATGACGCGAAGCAGGCCAAGGCCGTGCCCGTGCCGAAACTGCGCAAGCCGATGCCGATCCTGGCACCGCATGCCTCCGATAACGCGCTGGCGACGGTCAAGGACGTCCCTGTCATCAAGCTGACGCTGGATTCCAATCTGCAGAAGGTGCTGGAGCCGCTGGCGCGCGACCGCGCCATTGCACTGGGGCCGAACATCTCGGTCGGCATCATCGTCATCGACAATGACAGCGGCGACGTACTCGCCCGCGTCGGCTCGGCCGACTATTTCGACGACATCAGGGCCGGGCAGGTCGACATGACCCGCGCCATCCGCTCGCCTGGCTCGACGCTCAAGCCGTTCATCTATGGTCTCGCGTTCGAGGACGGTTTTGTCCATCCCGACAGCCTGATCGACGATCGCCCGGTGCGCTTCGGCTCCTACGCGCCGGAGAATTTCGACCTGACGTTCCAGGGCACGGTGCCGGTTAAGAAGGCACTGCAGCTGTCGCTGAACGTGCCGGCGATCGTGCTGCTCGATCGTGTCGGCTCGAGCCGGCTGGCCTCGCGGCTACGGCAAGCCGGCGGCAATCTGGTTTTGCCCAAGGATGAGGCACCGGGGCTAGCAATGGGTCTCGGCGGCGTCGGCGTGACGCTTCAGGACCTCGCCCAGCTCTATGCGGGTTTCGCCCGGCTCGGTACCACCAAGCCGCTGCGTGAGATCATCGCAGGCAAGGACGATCGCGAGCCGCTGCGGCTGCTGGATCAGGTGGCGGCCTGGCAGGTCGGCAACGTGCTGCTGGGAACCCCGCCGCCGGAAAATGCCGCCCATAACCGGATCGCCTTCAAGACTGGCACCTCCTACGGCTATCGCGATGCCTGGTCGGTCGGATTCGACGGCCGCATGACCATTGGCGTCTGGGTCGGCCGGCCCGATGGTGCGCCGGTTCCCGGCCTGATCGGCCGCGTCGCCGCTGCACCCATCCTGTTTGATGCCTTCGCGCGGACGGGCAAGACGCTGGTTCCGCTGCCGAAGCCGCCCAAGGGAACCCTGGTGGCCGGCAACGCCAAGTTGCCATTGCCGCTAAAGCGGTTCCGCCCGGTCGGAGAGCTGGTGCGGACCGGCGGCGAGCAGGCGCTCCACATCCAGTTCCCCCTCAACGGCTCCCGGATCGACGTGGACCGTTCAGGCGGAACGGAAGCGGCCGCGATGCCGGTCAAGGTCGCGGGCGGGGTGCTGCCGATGACGGTCATGCTCAACGGAACGGCTCTCGGCGAGATCGACGGGCGGCGCCAGCGGCTGATCGATCCTCCCGGCCCAGGGTTTGCACGGCTCACCGTCATCGATGCCGTTGGCGCAGCAGACACAGTCGTCATTCGAATTCAATGAGAGCGGCTTAAGCGGTTGTGGCGACGGCGGTTTCAGCGTAAGCGGAACCAATGGCCGAGACCTATCCAACTCCCCGTTTTGGAGCACCCCGAGAGCCGAAAACGCCCGTGAATCCGGGCAGCCGGCTTGTGCTGATGCTCGACTTTGTCACCACCAGCCACGCGCGCGCTGTGGGCTTCCTGGTGCTGTGCGCACTGTTGCTGTTCTTGCCCGGCTTCTTCACCATCCCGCCGGTCGATCGCGACGAGGCGCGCTTCGCGCAGGCGACCAAGCAGATGGTCGAGAGCGGCGATTATGTCGACATCCGCTTCCAGGAGGACGTCCGCTACAAGAAGCCGGTCGGCATCTACTGGTTGCAATCGGCGGCCGTCGAAGTCGCGACGGCGCTGAAGCTGCCCAAGGCCGAGCTGCGGATCTGGGTCTACCGGCTGCCCTCGCTGATCGGGGCGATCGGCGCAGTGCTGATGACCTATTGGACGGCGCTCGGCTTCGTGACGCGGCGCGCGGCTGTGCTTGCCGCGCTGCTCATGTCCGCCTCCGTGCTGCTCGGCGTTGAAGCGCGGCTCGCCAAGACCGACGCCATGCTGCTGTTCTGCGTGACCGCAGCCATGGGCGCCATGGCGCGGGCCTATCTGTCCTGGCAGCGCGCCGAGGACGAGACCCATCCGCCCTGGAGCTGGCCCGCGATCTTCTGGACCGCGCTCGCCGTCGGCATCCTGATCAAGGGCCCGCTGATTCTGATGTTCGCAGGTCTGACCATCGTCGCGCTCGCGATCCAGGACCGCGATTCCTCCTGGCTGTGGCGCTTGCGCCCCGTCTGGGGCTTGATGTGGATGTTGGTGCTGGTGTTGCCCTGGTTCATCGCGATCTTCTGGCGCGCCGGCGATGCTTTCTTCGCTGATTCCGTCGGCGGAGACATGCTGAGCAAGCTCAGTGCGCAGGAATCCCATGGCGCGCCGCCCGGGGTTTATCTGGCGCTGTTCTGGATCACCTTCTGGCCGGGTGCGCCGCTCGCGGCGATGGCGGCGCCTGCGGTGTGGCGGGCGCGACGCGAACCCGGCGCGCAATTTCTGTTGGCCTGGCTGATCCCGTCCTGGATCGTGTTCGAAGCGGTTCTGACCAAGCTGCCGCACTACGTGCTGCCGCTCTATCCGGCGATTGCGATCCTCACGGCCGGCGCGCTGGAGCGGAACGTGCTGTCGCGCTCGTGGCTCGCGCGCGGCTCGGCCTGGTGGTTCCTGATCCCGGCAGGCGGCTCGATCATTGCGGTGGTCGGCGCGGTGATGCTGACACGCCAGCCGGCGTTCGTCGCCTGGCCGTTCATCGCGGCTTCGCTGATCTTCGGCCTGTTCGCCTGGTGGCTGTTCGACACCAACCGCGCCGAGCGTTCGCTGCTCAACGCGCTGGTCGCGGCGCTGATGCTCGCCGTCGTGGTCTACGGCATCGTGCTGCCATCGCTGACGCCGCTGTTTCCGAGCATCGAGATCGCACGCGCGCTGCGCAACGTCACTTGCGTTGGGCCAAGGGCGGCCTCCGCCGGCTATGCCGAACCGAGCCTCGTGTTCCTGACCGGCACCCAGACGCTGTTGACGGACGGGTCGGGCGCTGCCGATTTCCTCAGGCAGGGAAGCTGTCGCTTCGCGCTGATCGAGCAGCGCTCGGAGCGCAGCTTCGTGCAGCGCGCCGAGGCGATCGGACTGCGTTACAAGGTCGGGGCGCGCATCGAAGGCTACAATTTCTCGCAGGGACGCGCGATCTCGATCTCGATTTTCCGCTCCGAAGGCACCGAATAGGATGGCCGGCTCGACCACCCTCGCGCCGCGCGCGAGCTATCCCGCGCAGCTGCTTGCCGTCGCGGGGCACGCGCTGGCGCAGCTCGCGCGCTCACCCTCGCATTCGCGCCGCGCTGCGGCTGCGCGAACTCTGGCGCGGCATTCGCTGTGGCTCGGCGCAGCGGGTGCAACGCTCGTCATCGTGCTGATGCTCGCTTTCGACCGGACCGAAATCCAGCTGATGCCGGCGCGTGGCACGCCGGCGCTCTGGCCGATCCGAATCCTCACCGATTTCGGCAAGGATGTGAATGTGCTCACGGCGCTGGGCGTTGCACTGGTGATCGTCGCGCTTCTGGCTGCCGGAACGCACGGTACGCGCCGCGCGCTCCTGCTCGGGTTCGGCACAAGGCTGCAGTATCTGTTTCTGTCCGTAGCCCTGTCGGTGTTCGTGGCCGAAATCCTGAAATATCTCATCGGCCGCGGACGTCCCTTCGTCGGCGGCAAGGCCGATCCGTTCAACTTCATGCCCCTTGATGGCTCGGGGGCATATTCCAGCCTGCCGTCGGGACATGCGGTGACGGCGTTTGCACTGGCATTTGCCGTCGCGGCGCTGTGGCCGCGCCTGCGCGTGGTGATGTTCACTTACGCGATCGTGATCGTGCTGACCCGCCTGGTGCTGCTGGCGCACCACCCGAGCGACGTCACGGCCGGTGCTCTGATCGGCATGGTCGGCGCCATGGCGGTCCGTTACTGGTTTGCGGCGCGCCGGCTGGCCTTTGGCATCAGCGCCGACGGCACCATCGTGCCGCTTCCGGGGGCGCTTCCCGGTCGGCTCAAAAGGGTTGCCCGCGGGGCATCCGCCCCATAAAAGCGGCTGCTTCCCGGGAAGCGGGTTCCCAGGATGCAAGGCCAAATCCAACCACGAGCTTTCGATTTGTCGTCGTCCCAGCCTTCGGTTTCCATCGTCGTTCCCGTGCGCAACGAAGCCGACAACATTGCACCCCTGATCGAGGAGATCGCGGCCGCGCTCGATGGCCGCTGGGCCTATGAGATCATCTATGTCAATGACGGCTCGACCGATGCGACCGGCGAGCGGCTCATAGGCATCATGGCGCAGCGGGACAATCTGCGGCAGTTGCGTCACGCCAAATCCGGTGGCCAGTCGGCGGCGGTGCGCAGCGGCGTGCGGGCGGCGCGCGGCGCGATCGTGGCGACGCTCGATGGCGACGGCCAGAACAATCCCGTCTTCCTCCCGGACCTGATCGCGGCGGTCGAGAAGGGGGCCAATATCGGCCTCGCCGCGGGACAACGCGTCGGGCGCAAGGACACCGGCTTCAAGAAACTCCAGTCGCGGGTGGCCAACAAGGTCCGCAACGCAATCCTGCAGGACGGCACGCGCGACACCGGCTGCGGACTGAAGGCGTTCCGGCGCGAGGTCTTCCTGTCGATGCCCTATTTCGACGGGCTGCACCGTTTCCTGCCGGCGCTGGTCCGCCGCGAAGGCTTTGACATCGCCTATGTCGACGTGATCGACCGGCCACGCCATTCCGGCGTGTCCAATTACGGCTTCTTCGACCGGCTGTGGATCGGGATCATGGATCTCGCCGGCGTGTGGTGGTTGATCCGCCGCAAGAAGCCCACTCCAGACGTGACTGAGGTAAAGGCATGATCATTCAATTCGGTCAGGCGTTGCACAACTATTTCTACGACGTCTTCGTCGCCAAGTTCGATTTCTGGCTCGCCTTCGGCCTGGTCGCGCAATTGTTCTTCACCGCGCGTTTCCTCGTGCAGTGGATCGCGAGCGAGCGCGCCGGCAACAGCGTGGTGCCGATGGCGTTCTGGTTCTGCTCGATGGGCGGCGGCCTGATGACACTGGTTTACGGCGTCGTGAAGCGCGAGCCCATCATCATCCTCGGACAGGCGCTCGCGACGATCATCTATGTCCGCAACATCATGCTGATCATCAAGAACCGCGGCCGGACGTCGAAGACGCTGGAGCGCTGATCAAGGCGGGCGCGTGGGCATGCAAAGCTCCGCATGCGCAAGCTACCGGTAATTCTGGTCGTATCGGTCCTTCTGGTCGGGCTGATCCTGCTCGGGCTCGGCCTTTTCGATCTCGGCAGCACGGTTGCGTTCCTCGCGAGAGCGGAGCAGACCGAGGCGCGCTTCGCCGGCGCCATCGCGCGAAGCGGGGGAAATCATGGCGGGACCTTTCTCTATCCGACGTTTCAATTCGTGACGCGTGACGGACGCGCGATAACCATCACGTCCTCATCGGGCTCGACGGCACAGCCCTATGCCGATGGCGAGCAGGTCAGGATCGCCTACGATCCGCAGCAGCCCGAAGGTGCGCGCCTGCTCTCGTTCCTGACGCTGTGGATCGCCCCGACGCTGCTTTGCGCGGCGGGGCTCCTGCTTTCGGGAGGAGCGGTTCTGGTTCGCGCGGCCCTAACGCGGCAGCGCCGTCGCGCCTGAGGCGGGCAGGGCGGCTTCCGCCTCGGTCCGGCGATAGGGCTCGCCGGCCGCATCCAGCACGGGATAGGCGACCGAGCAGATGTGCGAATGGATGCGGCGCAGATCGCGCAGCACGTCCAGATGCAGCGAGGTGGTCTCGATCGTCTCCGGGCGGCCCTCGCGCAGGCGGTCGAGATGGCGTTCGACGGCAGCGAGCTCGGTGTTCTTCAGCGCGGTCTTTTCCACCAGCAGCTTGCGGGCCTCGTTGGCATCGCCCGACATGAACACGCCGAAGGCGATCCGCAGCGAATCCATCGTGCGCTTGTGGAACGCGGCCAGCTCCTCGGCGCCCTCGGCCGAGAACTGGAAGCGCCGCTTGATCTTCTTGGTGGCGAGCTCGCTCAGATTCTTGTCGATGATGTCGCCGATATGCTCCAGATTAATCGCGAAGGAGATGATCTCCATCGCACGCCGGCCCTCGCTCTCGTCGAGGCTGCCGCGGGTCAGCTTCGTGACATAGAGCCTGATGGCCTCGTCGAGGCTGTCGACGATGTTGTCGGTCTTCGAGACCTGGTCGACCAGGGAGCGATCGCCGGTCATCATCGCGGCCATCACCTTGCGCAGCATGGTTTCGACGAGGTCGCCCATGCGCAGCGTTTCGCGCGCGGCATCGGCCAGCGCGAGCGACGGTGTCTCCAGCGCGCTTTCGTCGAGGTAGCGCGGCCGGGCTGGGTCGGTTTCCTCCACGCGATCAGGCAACAGGCGGGTCAGCAGGCGCGACATGATGTCGAGCAGGCCGACGAAGAGGATGGCCGTGCCGACGTTGAAGGCGGTGTGGAAGGCGGCCGTCATCCGGGCGAGATCCGGCTGCCAGGCATGCATGAGCTGCGTGATCGTACCCAGGAACGGCAAGACCAGCGCAATGCCGACCACGCGGTTGATGAGATTGCCGATCGGCAGGCGGTAGGTCGCGGGATCGTCGCGCTTTGCGCCTTCGAATACCGGGTTGATGGCGCTGCCGAGATTGGCCCCGAGCACCAGGGCGAGCGCCGCGGAGGGCGTGATGAACTGCGAATAGGCCAGCGACATGACCAGCAGCACGCTGGCGACGCTCGAATGCACCGCCCAGGTCAGGAGTGCGGCGACGACGATGCACAGAATGGGGTCGCCGGTAATGGCCGACATCACGACTCGAACGCCGGGAGCGTTCTCCGCCGGCGCCAGCGTGTCGAGCAGGATGTGCAGCGACAGCAGCATCAGGCCGAGACCGATGCAGACGCGGCCGATATCCTTGATCCGCGAGCGGGGACCGGCGCGGAAGGCGACGAGGCCGAGCACGAACAGCACGGGAGCAACGGCTGCGATGTTGAACGACAGCGCCTGCACGATCAGCGTCGTGCCGACATTGGCGCCCAGCATGATGGCGAGCGCGGCGACGAGGCTGAGCAGGCCCTCGGCGGCAAAGGAACTGGTGAGCAGCGCGGTCGCCGTGCTGCTCTGGAGCAGCGCGGTGAGGCCGAGGCCCGCGGCAAACGCGCTGAAGCGGTTGCCGAGTGCCTTGCCAAGCACACGTCGCAAGTCGGGACCAAAGGCGCGCAGAATGCCGCTTTGGACCATATGCAGGCCCCACAGCAGCAGCGCTACGCCGCCCATCAGATCGAGCAGAACCAACGTTCCCATGCTCCGTGTCCGGATCAGAGTCGATTGGTGAGGCTAGCGCCAAATGATCGGGGATCAAACCCTTTGTTGGCACGTCGGCGTCAACGTCTCCAGGAGTGCTCGTTCCCCCCGCGGCGCGGCTGCGCGTCTTGGTGCGTCCGCAGGCGCATTGCCTCGTAACAGAGTCACATTGCCGCTTTGAGGGCAGCAAAGCCGCGATCGAGGTCGGCCTTGAGGTCGTCGACGCTCTCGAGTCCGATGTGAAGTCGCAGCGTCGGGCCGCCCGGCGCCCACCTGGTCGCGGTGCGGTAGGTATCGCAATCGAAGGGAATCGCCAGGCTCTCGAACCCGCCCCATGAGAAGCCCATGCCGAACAGCTCGAGCGTGTTGAGCATTGTGTCGACCGCGCTCTGCGGCGCCGGCTTCAGCACGATGCTGAACAGGCCGGAGGCGCCGGTGAAATCGCGCTTCCAGATCGCGTGGCCCGGATCGGTCTCGAGCCCCGGATGCAGGACGCGCGCGACTTCGGGACGCGCCGCAAGCCAGTGCGCCATGTCGAGGCCGGAGCGATGGTGCTGCGCGAGCCGCACCGACAGCGTGCGCAGGCCGCGGAGCGCCAGGAAGACGTCATCGGGGCCGGCGCAGACGCCGAGCAGGCGGATGCCTTCGGCAATCTGCGGCCAGGCCTTGGCGTTGGCCGAGATGGTGCCGAACATGATGTCGGAATGGCCGCCGATATATTTTGTGGCGGCCTGCATGCTGATGTCCACACCCTGCTCGAGCGAGCGGTGATACAGCGGCGTCGCCCAGGTGTTGTCGTCGATGACGAGCGCGCCACGCGCATGCGCCACTTCGGCAATGGCGCGGATATCAGGCATCTCGAACGATTGCGAGCCCGGCGCCTCGACCAGCACGGCACGGGTGTTGGGCTTGAGCAATTTTTCGATGCCGGCGCCGATCAGCGGATCAAAGTAAGTGGTCTCGACCCCGTAGCGGGCGAGCATGCCGTTGCAGAAATTGCGCGAGGGTCGATAGATGTTGTCGACGACCAGTAGATGGTCGCCGGTCTTCAGCACCGAGAGCAGAGTGGTGGAGATCGCCGACAGGCCCGACGGTACGATGCCGACACCCGCGCATTGCGGTCCTTCCAGTGCCATCAGCGTGTCCTGGAACGCACGCGTGGTCGGGGTGCCGTGGCGGCCATAGGTGAACTCGCCCCGATGGGCGTGCAGGTCCTCGGCGGTCGGATAGAGCACGGTGGAGCCGTGGAACACCGGCGGATTGACGAACCCCTTCTGCGCCTTGGTGTCGCGGCCGGAGGTGACCAGCCGGGTATCGGCATGCTGCTGTGCGGGGTGCGAGGAATCCATGCGTCTGCTTTCAAAACAGCGTTTCCGCCGGGCGCGGATCGCACGGCCGGGGCGGCCTGGAGGCCGCGGACGTTAATAACAGAACACAGAAGAGTCCCGTCAACCCCTTGACCCGGCTCGCCAGTCGTTCTGTGATGCGCAGGTGCTATTCAGTCGCCGCATGTTGAGGGGCCTGCCGCGACCTTCGATCCATCGTTTGACCGAACCTTGCGTCACAGCCACAACGGCGGGCGCCTTCGGCGGGGATTAAGGTATGGCCTCCCAGGATCGGCGAGTGTTCGGCAAGGTTTTCCAGCATGACTCTTGCAAGGCGGATCCCAAGTAGGATTGCCCTGGCGGAGACGATCCTGAGACAACGTTCCTGACCTTGAGACGACTTTGAAAGGCCTGAAACCATGAAACGCGTAACCCTGGCTCTCTCTCTTGCTCTCGCCGCCGGCCTCTCTGCCCAGGCCGCCAACGCGCAAACGCTCAAGACCGTCAAGGATCGGGGCATGCTGTCCTGCGGCGTCAGCCAGGGCCTGCCGGGCTTCTCGTCGCCTGATGACAAGGGCAACTGGACCGGGCTGGACGTCGACGTCTGCCGCGCCGTTGCCGCCGCGATCTTCAACGACCCGACGAAAGTGAAGTTCGTGCCGACCTCGGCCAAGGACCGCTTCACCGCACTGCAATCTGGCGAGATCGACGTGCTCTCGCGCAACACCACCTGGACCCTCTCGCGCGACACCTCGCTCGGCGCCAATTTCACCGGCGTGACCTATTATGACGGGCAGGGCTTCATGGTGAAGAAGTCGCTCAAGGTGAATTCCGCGCTGGAGCTCAACAGCGCATCTGTTTGCGTGCAAACCGGCACCACCACCGAGCAGAATCTGGCCGACTACTTCAAGGCCAACAACATGAAGTACGAGGTGATCGCGTTCGGCACCAACGACGAAACCGTCAAGGCCTACGAAGCCGGGCGCTGCGACGTCTTCACCACCGACCAGTCCGGCCTCTACGCCAACCGTCTGAAGCTCGCCAACCCCAACGACCATATGGTTCTCCCGGAAATCATCTCGAAGGAGCCGCTCGGACCGATGGTACGCCACGGCGACGACCAGTGGTTCGACCTCGTGAAATGGACGCTATTCGCCATGGTGACCGCCGAGGAACTCGGCATCACCTCGAAGAATGTCGACGAGAAAGCCAAGATGGAGAATCCGGAGCTGAAACGCGTCCTCGGCACCGACGGCAATTTCGGCGAGCAGCTCGGCGTGACCAATGATTGGGTGATCCGTATCGTGAAGGCCGTCGGCAATTACGGCGAGATGTTCGATCGCAATGTCGGCTCCGGCTCCCCGCTCGCCATCAACCGTGGTCTGAACAATCTCTGGAACAAGGGTGGTCTTCAGTACGCGCCGCCGATCCGCTGATCCCGCTCGATCAGCCGGCACACGGCAATGAGCACCGAGGCTCGTAAACCGCCGCTCCAGATCGCCCTGAAGATCAGGCGCCTTCTGGGTGGCAAGGCAGGCTGGAACGGCGTTGCCGTCCAGTTTGCTTTTGCGGCGGTGTTGGGCTGGGTCGCCTACGAGATCATCTCGAATGCGCGAGCCAACCTTGAAAAACAGCACATTGCAGCCGGCTTCGGCTTCCTTGCCAACAACGCCGGCTTCGACGTCAACCAGACCCTGATTTCCTACACCGGCTCCGACACGTTCCTGCGCGTGTTCGTGGTCGGGCTTCTGAATACGGTCGTGGTCTCGGTGGTGGGCATCGTGTTCGCCACCTTGATCGGCTTCGTCGTCGCGCTGTGCCGGCTGTCGCCGAACTGGCTGGTGTCGCGCGTCGGCGAGATCTATGTCGAGATCATCCGCAATTTGCCGCTGCTGTTCCAGATCCTGTTCTGGTACCTGGCCGTGCTCGCGGCGCTGCCCAATCCCAGGCAGAGCATTTCGTTGCTGGGCATCGCCTTCATCAGCAATCGTGGCCTCGTCATTCCTCAGCCGATTGGCCAGCCCGGGCTGGAGCCGTTCGTGGCGGCCCTGGTGTTCGGCATCGTCGCGGCGCTGGGCTTGCGCATCTATGCGCGCCGGGCGCTGTTCCTGCGCGGGCAGTTGATCCGCATCTGGCCTTACGTGCTGGGCCTGTTGATCGGGTTGCCGCTCGTCACGATGGCGGTGTTCGGTCTGCCCTTCACGGTCGAGCTGCCGCAGCTCAAGGGTTTTAATTTCGCCGGCGGCGCGCGCATCATTCCGGAATTCGTCGCGCTGACGCTGGCGCTGTCGACCTATACGGCTGCCTTCATCGCGGAGATCGTGCGCGCCGGTATCCTGTCCGTCCACACAGGGCAGATGGAGGCGGGAGCCTCGCTCGGCCTTTCCCGTGGCAACACGCTGCGGCTGATCGTGGTGCCGCAGGCCATGCGCGTGATCGTGCCGCCGCTCACCAATCAGTACCTCAATCTCACCAAGAATTCCTCGCTCGCGGTCGCGATCGGCTATCCCGACCTGGTATCGGTATGGGCGGGCACGTCGCTGAGCCAGACCGGGCAGGCGATCGAGATCATCGCCATGACAATGGGCGTCTATCTCCTGATCTCGCTCCTCACCAGCGCCCTGATGAGTATCTATGGCTGGCGACTTAGCCGGAGTCTCGGCGCATGAGCGACATCACCGCCTCGGCCTTCGTCCGCCAGGACCTGGTCACCGAGCGCCCCGCGCCGATCAAGACATCAGGGCTTGTCGGCCTGCTGCGCACCCGCCTGTTGAACTCGCCGACCAATATTCTGCTCACCATCGTCGGGCTCCTGCTGCTCTGGTTCACGATCATTCCGTCCGTCAGATTCCTTGTCGTCGATGCGGTCTGGACCGGCAGCGACCGCGGCGCCTGCCTGACCGAGAACGCCGGTTCCGCGGTCGGCGCCTGCTGGCCCTACATCCAGGCCAAGCTGCCGCAGCTGATCTACGGCTTCTATCCCGAGGCCGAGCGCTGGCGGGTCAATCTTGCACTGATCTTGGCTGCAGCCCTGCTGCTGCCGCTGCTGATTCCGCGGCTGCCGGCCAAAGGCCTCAACGCCGGCCTGTTCTTCCTGGCCTTTCCTGCCGTGGCGTTCTTCCTGCTCCATGGCGGCGGCATCACCGGATTCGGCCTGAGCTGGACGGCCGGCCTGCTTGAATTGTTCGATGACAGCATCGTCAGCGCCGGGCAGGTCGTGCTCGGCCTGAGTGGGACGTCGGCCATCGCGCCGCTCCTGTGGCTCGTTGGTCATCTCATCGCGCTGCTCGGAATCGCGTTTCACTGGCTGATCTTCCCGCTGAGCTGGCTGCGCGACCAGATCCAGCAGACAGGCCAGCCGGTCTGGGTCGACCTCGTCCTCACGGCCGCATTCGTCTCGCTGACCGGCTTTGTCCTCGGTGGCGGCATGCGCGGCGGCTGGCGCGCGCTCGGGTCCTGCATCGCCACCTTTGTCGCCGTCGCGATCATCATCAAGCTGATGGGCCTCGACCGCGGCGGGCTGCCGATCGTCGCCACAAATCTCTGGGGCGGCCTGCTGGTGACACTGGTGGTCTCGGTCACCGGCATCGTCACCTCGCTGCCGATCGGCATCGCGCTGGCGCTCGGCCGGCGCGCTTCCATCCCCCTGATCCGAATCTTCTCGATTGCCTTCATCGAGTTCTGGCGCGGCGTGCCGCTGATCACCGTGCTGTTCTTCGCCACCTACATGCTGCCGCTGTTCCTGCCTGGCAATTTCTCCGTCGATGGTCTGGTGCGCGCGCTGATCGGCATCGCATTGTTCACCGGCGCCTACCAGGCCGAGAACGTTCGCGGCGGGCTCGCTGCGATCCCGCGCGGGCAGAGCGAGGCGGCGGCGGCGCTCGGGCTGTCGTGGTGGAAGACGACCTCGCTGATCGTGCTGCCGCAGGCCCTGCGTCACGTCATTCCGAACCTCGTCAACAGCTTCATCTCGCTGTTCAAGGACACCTCGCTGGTCTCGATCGTGGCGCTGTTTGACCTGTTGGGCTCGCTCCGGGCCTCGTTCTCGGACCCGAAATGGGCGACGCCGTCGACGGCGTTCACCGGCTTTGCCTTCGCCGGCATCATTTATTTCCTGTTCTGCTTCGGAATGTCGCGCTACTCACTTTTCGTCGAGCGCCGTCTCAACGCCCACCGCCGCAACTGATCGAGGCCGTCATGCCTGCTGACCCCATCGTCAACATTTCCGGCCTCAACAAATGGTACGGCGAATTTCACGTGCTGCGTGACATCGACCTCGAGGTCGTCAAGGGCGAGCGCATCGTGATCTGCGGCCCGTCAGGCTCGGGCAAGTCGACCCTGATCCGCTGTATCAACGCGCTGGAGGAATTTCAGGAGGGCCAGATCGTCGTTGACGGCATCGAGCTCGGCCCGAACTTGAAGCATGTCGATGCCGTGCGGCGCGAGGTCGGCATGGTGTTCCAGAGCTTCAATCTGTTCCCGCACCTGACCGTGCTGGACAATTGCACGCTGGCGCCGATCTGGGTGCGCAACATCCCCAAGAAGGACGCCGAAGAAACCGCGATGAAGTTCCTGGAGCGGGTGAAGATCCCGCACCAGGCCAACAAGTTTCCCGGCCAGATGTCGGGCGGCCAACAGCAGCGCGTCGCCATCGCGCGCGCCCTCACCATGAATCCGAAGGTGATGCTGTTCGACGAGCCGACCTCGGCGCTCGATCCTGAAATGGTCAAGGAGGTCCTCGATACCATGGTCGATCTTGCCGGGGAGGGCATGACCATGCTGGTCGTCACCCACGAGATGGGCTTTGCCAAGGAAGTCGCCAACCGCGTCGTGTTCATGGACGCCGGCCAGATCATCGAGGCCAACACGCCGAACGAATTCTTCGCCACCCCGCAGCACGCCCGCACGAAGCTGTTCTTGAGCCAGATCCTGCGCTGATCTCGCAGATTTCCGCAGGCGGTCGTGACGACCGCGATCTGCCTTGCGATCGCAATGGCGCAGAGCGAGCGCCTTACACCAACCCCTTCGAGCCGCCCGTGCGCGCAGCCAACAAGAAGTCCACGTCGGACCACCGCCTTGCACGCGTCTCGCAAGGCAGGGCGCGTCCGACCTGGAGCCGGCGCCTGACTGTCCGGACCTAGACGAACGGCAATTTGATGTTGCTGCGCTTCTCCAGCCATTCCGGCACAGGAAGGTTCTTGGCGCGCATGAAGTCGGCGTTGAACAATTTTGACTGATAGCGGCTGCCGGAATCGCAGAGAATGGTGACGATGGTCTTGCCCGGCCCGAGCTGCTTGGCGAGGCGCATCGCGCCCACAATGTTGATGCCGGTCGAGCCGCCGAGGCACAGGCCTTCGTGCTGGAGCAGCTCATAGATCACCGTAACAGCTTCGGCATCGGGAATGAGGAAGGCATCATCGACCTTCGCACTCTCGACGATTGCGGTCGCGCGACCGAGGCCAATGCCTTCCGTGATGGAGTCGCCGGGGCTCGCCTTGGCGGTGCCGGTCTTGAAATATTCGAACATGGCGGCGCCGTGCGGATCGGCGCAGGCAATCCGGACGTCCTTGTTCTTCTCTTTCAGATAGCGGCTGGTGCCGGCGAGCGTGCCACCGCTGCCGACTGAGCAGACGAAGCCGTCGACCTTGCCGCCGGTCTGCGCCCAGATCTCGGGGCCGGTCGATTCATAATGTGCCTTGGCGTTGTCGAGGTTGTTCCACTGGTCGGCGAACAGGACGCCGTTCGGCTCGGTCTTGCGCAGCTCATCGGCAAGGCGGCGGCCGACATGCTGGTAATTGTTCGGGTTGGAGTAGGGCAGCGCGGGCGATTCCAGCAGCTGGGCGCCGCACAGCTTCAGAAAATCCTTCTTCTCCTGGCTCTGCGTCTCCGGGATCACGATCAGCGTGCGATAGCCGCGCGCGCTCGCCACCACCGCGAGGCCGATGCCGGTGTTGCCGGCGGTCGCTTCCACCACGAGGCCGCCCGGCTTCAGCTCGCCGCGCTTCTCGGCTTCCTGAATCATCCATTTGCCGGCGCGATCCTTGACCGATTGGCCAGGATTCATGAACTCGGCCTTGCCGAGGATCGTGCAGCCGGTCAGTTCGGACGCGCGCTTGAGCTTGATGAGCGGGGTGTTGCCGATGGCTTGGACAACGTCGTTTTTGATGGTCATGTCAGGCAATACCGGCTGGTTTCGCGATTGGACGCGACCCTAAAGTAGGGTCGCAGGACACACAAGGCGAGGGCGCACACTCATATTGCTGAATTGCGAAGGTGGCTTGCCCCAACGGATCGGCTTCGTCCCACCGGATCGAAGGCGACGATCGAAAGGCTCACAATCGCAGGATAGCGAAGCGGGCGAGAACGATGTGGCTGCAATACCACATGAAATCTTCGTAAGCTTGGTTGTGTTTCTGAGCCTGTTGGAAGCTGAAAAAAGTCTGCAAGACAGGCACTTCTTACATTTCGAGAGCCCCTGCGCCGGCGCGTTCGGCTGTGCGTTTCGCAGGTGCGGGACTGTCCCGCGGTTCCGCGCCCGGCTAGTATTGCTTCCAGGTTTTGCAGAAAGCATCACGCTGTGAACGAGTTGGATCAACGCCTCCCGCCGTCTGCCCGCGAATCGGCTAATCCGGCCGCGCGGCGGCGGCATGTTCTGCCCGGCGGGGGGTGGATGTGACACAGCGGGTTCCGGCCGTTGCCGTCAGGCAATTCCTTGGTCGCGCGTTCCGCACGCTGCGAGCGGTCGCAGTCGTGTGCCTGGCGTCGAGCTCGGGCGCCTGCGTGCTGACCCAGGACCTTCCCGATCCCGCGCTCGATGTCCCCGCGCAATACAAATATGCCGGCAAGACGGATGCGCCGCCGACTCTGGATTGGTGGCGCGGCTTCCGCTCGGCGGAGCTGACACAGCTGATGGAGGAGGCGCAGACCGTCAACCTCGATATCGCAGCCGCGGTCTCGCGCATCGTCGAGGCCGACGCCCAGGCGCGGCAGGCCGGCGCGGCGCTGCTGCCGAGTTTGTCGGGCAGCGGGCAGGAAACCTATTCGCGCACCTCGGGCTCGAGTTCGTCGGGCCTGACCAACGGCGGCCGCGAGGTCGTCAACTACTCCGCGTCGCTCAGCGCCAGCTACCAGCTCGATTTCTGGGGCCAGAACCGCGACGCCCTCCAAACGGCGGAGGAGACCGCCAAGGCCAACCGCTTCGACCGCGACACCGTCGCGCTGACGACGCTCGCAGCGGTCGCCAATGCCTATTTCCAGGTGCTGTCGTCGCAGGATCGGCTGCGCACCGCCCAGCGCAACATCGCCAGCGCCCAGCGCATCCTCGATGCCATCCGCGAGCGCCGCAAGGCCGGCACGGGTACCGATCTCGACGTCGCCCAGCAGGAGAGCGTGCTGGCCAATCAGAAGGCGCTGGTGCCGCCGCTGCGCCAGACGCTCGACCAGAACAGCAACGCGCTCGCGGTGCTGGTGTCGCGTCCGCCCGAGAGCGTCCGCCTTGCGGGTGGCTCGCTGGACAGGATCGCCATCCCGCGCGTGACGCCCGGGCTGCCGTCGGAGCTGCTGACGCAGCGGCCGGACATCCGCCGGCAGGAGGCGCAGCTGGCCTCCGCCACCGCCAATATCGGCAACGCCCGCGCGCAATTCTTCCCGACCATCCAACTCACCGGCAATGGCGGCTACCAGAGCTCGGCACTGGTCTCACTGTTCCAGCCGCACGCAGCGTTCTTCCAGCTTGTCGGCAGCGCGACGCAACCGATCTTCGACGGGGGCAAGATCCTCGGCAATTTCGAATATGCCAAGGCGCGGCAGGAGGAATTGCTGCAAACCTACCGCAAGACCATCGTCCAGGCCTTCACCGACGTCGACAACGCACTATTTTCAATCAAGCAGACCACGATCAAGCTGCAATTGCAGCGCGATGTCGTCAACGCCTCGCGGCGCGCCTTCGATCTTGCCGAGCAACAGCTGCGCGCCGGCACGGCCGATATCGTGACCGTGCTCAACACCCAGCTGACGCTGTTCCAGGCCGAAGACACACTGTCGCAAGCGCAGCTCGCACGCCTTCTCGCCATCGTCAGCCTGTATCAGGCACTCGGCGGCGGCTGGGAGCCGCGAATGGAGAAACCGGTCAATGCTCTTTAAGCCGGATATGAAGGACAACGCGAAAGACGGGACGGCGAAGAAGTCGCGCGGCCGCGGCTTCGTCATGACGCTGATCACGCTCGCGATCCTCGGCGGCCTCGGTTATCTCGGTTGGTCCGTGATGCATCAGCAGCCGCAGCAGCAGGCGAACGGACGCGGCCAGCAGCGCCCCGATCTGCCGGTGCCGGTGCTGGCGGCGACGCCCAAGGTTCAGGACGTGCCCGTCTATCTCGACGGCGTCGGCGCGATCCGCGCGCTCAACACCGTCACTGTCCGCTCGCAGGTCGACGGCAAGCTGATCGCGGTGAATTTCACCGAAGGCCAGGACGTCAAGAAGGGCGACGTGCTGGGTGAGATCGACCCCGCGCTCTACCAGGCGACCTACGACCAGGCGGTCGCCAAGAAGGCGCAGGACCAGGCCCAGCTCGCCAACCAGCGCATCGACCTGACGCGCTACGAGCAGCTGGCTGCCTCCAATGCCGGCTCCAAGCAGCAGGCCGACACCCAGCGCGCGGCGGTCGCGCAGACCGAGGCGCTGGTCAAGGCCGATCAGGCCGCGATCGACAATGCGGCCGCGACGCTGAGCTATACCAAGATCGTGGCGCCGCTGTCGGGCCGCGTCGGCCTCCGTCAGGTCGACCAGGGCAACATCATCCACGCCTCCGACACCACCGGCCTGGTCGTCATCACCCAATTGCAGCCGATCGCGGTGTGGTTCAGCCTGCCGCAGCAGCAGATCATGCGGGTCAATGCCGCCGCGGCGAAGGGCGCGCTGTCGGTCGACGTGTTCGGCAATGACGGCGTGACCGTGATCGACACCGGCAAGCTCACCGGCATCGACAACCAGGTCGACCAGACCACGGGCACCCTCAAGCTCAAGGCGGAATTCCCCAACGCCAACTACCAGCTCTGGCCGGGCCAGTTCGTCAATGTCCGCCTCAAAGTCGAAACGCTGAACCAGGCGCTGGTGGTGCCGACTTCTGCGGTGCAGCGCGGACCGATCGGCACGTTCAGCTATGTCATAGGCGAGGACAACGTGGTTACGGCCAAGCCCGTGACGGTGACGCAGCAGAACGAGCATGATGCAGTCATTGCGAGCGGCCTGACGGCGAACGACAAGGTCGTTACCACGGGCTTTGCCAATCTGTCCGATGGCTCCAAGGTCATCATCGGCCGCGACGAGCAGACGCCGTCGGCCGACCTCGCCCCGCGCAAGCGCACGCGCGCTCCGCAGGCTGACGGGAAGGGCGGTCAGGCCAAGGATGGCCAGAAGGATGGCCAGAAGGATGGCCAGAAGGACGGACAGGGCAGGGACGGTGAATTCCGCGCCAAGCGGAAGAGCAGCGAGGGCGATCAGAAGGGCCAGACTGGGCCTGCGCCGGGGCCGGGGGCTCAACCATCGGGGGCTCAACCATCCGGATCTGGAGCCAAGCAGCCATGATCCCGGCAACAGCCGCCTGAGCGGCAGGCGCATCACATGGGTGTCTCCGAACCCTTCATCCGCCGTCCGATCGCGACCTCCCTTCTTGGCATAGCGCTGCTGATTGGCGGGCTGCTGGGTTATTTCGCGCTGCCGGTCTCGGCGCTGCCGCAGGTCGACTTTCCCACCGTGCAGGTATCGACGCAGCTGCCAGGCGCGAGCCCCGACGTGATCGCCTCGCTGATCACGGCGCCGCTGGAGCGGCAGCTCGGCCAGATCCCGTCGCTGACGGCGATGAACTCGACGAGTTCGTTCGGCGTCAGTCAAATCTCGCTCCAGTTTGATCTCAACCGCGACATTGACGGCGCCACCCAGGACGTGCAGGCCGCGATCAACGCCGCTGCCGGCGTCTTGCCCAAGACGCTGCCTTATCCGCCGACTTACGCCAAGGTGAATCCGGCCGACGCGCCAGTGATGACACTGGCGCTGCGCTCGGACACGATCTCCCTGCGCGCGATGAGCGACATCGCCGACACGCTGCTGGCACAACGGCTCAGCCAGATCTCCGGGGTGGGGCGCGTCTCGGTGCTTGGCGGGCTGAAGCCGGCCGTGCGCATCCAGGCCGATCTGGCGCGGCTTGCCGCCTACGGCATCGCGATGGAGGACTTACGGGCCGCGATCGCCAACGCCAACGTCTCCGGTCCGAAGGGCTCGCTCGACGGGGCGCAGCAATCCTACATCATCGCGGCCAACGACCAGATCGCCGCCGCCGACGCCTACAGGCCTGTTATCGTCGCCTACCGCAACGGCTCGCCCGTGACGATCGGCGACGTCGCGCAGATCGTCGACGGGCTCGAGAACGACCGCACCGGCGGCTGGTACCAGGGCACGCCGGCCGTCATCATCGACATCCAGCGCCAGCCCGGCGCCAACGTCATCGATGTCGTCAGCCAGATCCGCGCCGAGATCCCGAAGGTGCAGCGGGCGATTCCGGCCGGCGTCAAACTGACCATCGTCTCCGACCGCACCGTCACCATTCGCGCTTCCGTCCATGACGTGCAGTTCACGCTCGTGCTTGCCGTCGTGCTGGTGACGCTGGTCGTGCTGCTGTTCCTGCGCTCGCTGCGCGCAACGGTGATTGCCGGCGTGGCGCTGCCGCTGTCGCTGATCACGAGCTTCGGCATCATGTATTTTGCCGGGTTCAGCCTCGACAATCTCTCGCTGATGGCGCTGACGATCGGCACCGGATTCGTGGTCGACGACGCCATCGTGATGATTGAGAATATCGTCCGCCATATGGAGAACGGCGACAATGCGATGCAGGCGTCGCTGAAGGGCGCCAGCGAAATCGGCTTCACCGTGATCTCGCTGACGGTGTCGCTGATCGCGGTGTTCATCCCGCTATTGTTCATGTCGGGCCTCGTGGGACGCATGTTCCGCGAATTCGCGTTGACCTTGACCATCGCGGTCGTGACCTCGGCGGTGGTGTCGCTGACGCTGACCCCGATGATGTGCTCGCGGCTGCTCAAGCACGCCCACGAGGAACTGGCGGTGCCGGGGCTTGCCGCCATCAGCCGCTTCATCGACCGCACCGTCGAATTCTATCGCCGCACGCTGCTCGTGGTGCTGCGCCACCAGCGCACCACGCTGGTCGTCACTTTTGCGACGCTGGCGGCAACCCTCGTTCTCTACGTCGTCGCGCCAAAGGGGTTTCTGCCGCTGCAGGATACGGCGTCGATCACGGCGGTGACCGAAGCCGGGCCCGACGTCTCCTTTGCGGAGATGCAGAAGCGGCAGGCCGAGGCTGCCGACGCTATCAAGGCTGATCCTGACGTCACAGGCGTGGTCTCGGTGATTGGCGCCGGCTCGGTCAATCCGACCACCAATGTCGGGCGCCTCGTCATGACGCTGAAACCGCGCGGCGAGCGCGTCGACGATGTCGGCGTGGTCATTGCGAGGTTGAAGGACAAGGTCTCCGGCATTCCCGGCATGACCGTCTATTTCCAGCCGGTGCAGGACGTGCAGATTTCGACCCAGTCGAGCCGCTCGCAGTACCAGTATACGCTGACAGGTACCGACGCGACGCTGGTGTCGGAATGGGCCCGCAAGCTCGTCGACGAGATGCGGCGCGATCCCTTGTTCCGCGACGTCTCCTCGGAAGCCCAGGAAGGCGGCCTGCGCGCGCAGCTGGAGGTCGACCGCACCCGCGCCGGCCAGCTCGGCGTCAGCCTGCAGGCCATCACCGACACGCTCAACGACGCCTTCGCGCAGCGCCAGATCTCGACTATCTATGGCCAGGCCAACCAGTACCGCGTGGTGCTGGAGGCGTTGCCGATGTACCAGCGCGATCCCTCGATCCTGTCGAAGCTGTACTTGCCGGGCGGCGCCAGCTCCTCCGCGGTCGGTGCGCCCAATGCCCAGGTGCCGCTCGACGCGGTGGCGACGTTGAAGCGCACCACGGCGCCGCTGGCGATCTCGCACCAGGCCCAATTCCCGGCGATCTCGCTCAGCTTCAATCTCGCGCCGGGCGCGGCGCTCGGCGATGCCGTCGATGAGGTGAAGTCGATCGAGACTCGCATCGGCATGCCCAACAGCATCGTCGGCGTCTATGCCGGCGATGCCGCCGAGTTCGCCAAGGCGCTGGCCGGCCAGCCCTGGCTGCTGCTCGCCGCCGTGATCACGATCTACATTGTGCTGGGCGTGCTCTATGAGAGTTACATCCACCCGATCACGATCCTCTCGACGCTGCCGTCGGCCGGCGTCGGCGCCATCCTGGCGCTGATCCTGTGCGGGCAGGATCTCTCGGTGATCGGCCTGATCGGCATCATTCTCTTGATGGGCATCGTCAAGAAGAACGCGATCATGATGATCGACTTCGCACTCGAAGCCGAGCGCGGCCAGGGCATGCCGGCCCACGAAGCCATCGTGCAGGCCTGCCTGTTGCGCTTCCGTCCGATCATGATGACGACGCTGGCCGCGCTGTTCGGCGCGCTGCCGCTCGCGATCGAGAGCGGCACGGGCGCCGAGCTGCGCTTCCCGCTCGGCATCTCCATCATCGGCGGCCTGCTGCTGAGCCAGTTGCTGACGCTCTACACCACGCCCGTGATCTATCTCGCGCTCGACCGCATCAACCGCCGCCTCGAGCAGGCGCTGCCGCCGCCCGAGCCCGAGGCGCCGACGGCCGGCGCGACCGAGGGGATGCAGTGATGGCGTCGATCTCGGAGCCCTTCATCCGCCGCCCGGTCGCGACCACGCTGCTGTCGATCGGCCTGTTCCTGCTGGGGGGCGTCGCCTACGAGTTCCTCCCCGTGGCCTCGGTCCCGAACGTCGATATCCCCGCCATCTTCGTCTCGGCGAGCCGCCCCGGCGCCGATCCTTCGGTAATGGCCGCAACCGTCGCCGCGCCGCTGGAACGGCGGCTCGGCGAAATCGCGGGGATCAACCAGATCACGTCGACGAGCTCGCTCGGCACGGCGAACATCCAGCTCCAGTTCGACATCGGGCGCAACATCGACAAGGCGGCGCGTGACGTGCAGGCCGCCATCAACGCCGCGCTGGTGGATTTGCCCAGCGATCTGCCGGCGCTGCCGCGCTTTCGGAAAGCGAACACGGCCGGCGCGCCTGTCTTCGTGCTGGCGCTGACATCCAAGACACTGTCCGCCAGCGCGATCTACGATGTCGCCGACACCGTGCTGGCGCAGCGCATCTCGCAGGTACCCGGTGTCGGCGACGTGACGGTATCCGGCGCGGACCAGCCGGCGGTGCGGATCCAGCTCAATCCGGTGGCGCTGTCGAATGCGGGAATCGCGACCGACGACGTACGGACCGCGATCATCAACGCAAACCCGCTAGGTCCGGTCGGAATCTTCAACGGCGAACGCCAGAGCGAGACGCTGTCGCTGAACAAGCAGATGCGCACCGCGCAGGAATTCCGCGACATCGTCATCAAGAGCTCGGGCGGCAACTTCGTCAAGCTCTCCGACGTTGCCGAGATCGAGGACGGCGTCCGCAATGCGCGCTCGATCGCCTGGTTCAACAAGCAGCCGGCGGTGCTGATCCAGATCACCAAGCAGGGCGACGCCAACGTCATCGACACCGTCGACCGGGTGAAGGCGCTGATCCCCGAGCTGAAGCAGTGGATTCCGGCCGGTGTCGACGTTTCCACGCTGGTCGACCGCACCTCGACGATCCGCGCCAGCGTCATGGACATGCAGTGGACGCTGCTGGCGACCGCAGTTCTCGTGATGGTCGTGGTGTTCGTGTTCCTGCGCCGGGTGACGCCGACCATCGCCGCCGGCATCTCGGTGCCGCTGGCGTTGGCCGGCACTTGCGCCGGCATGTGGGTCGCCGGCTTTTCGATCGACAATCTGTCGCTGATGGCGCTGGCGATCTCGGTCGGATTCGTGGTCGACGATGCCATCGTCATGATCGAGAACATGTTCCGCAATCTCGAGCACGGCATGCGGCCGATGCAGGCGGCGCTGGAGGGCGCCAGGCAGATCGGCTTCACGGTGGTCTCGATCAGCCTGTCGCTGATCGCGGCGTTCACCCCACTGATCTTCATGGACGGCATCGTCGGCCGCCTGTTGCGCGAATTCTCGCTGACGCTGACCTTCGCGATTCTGGTCTCGACCCTGGTGTCGCTGACGGTCACGCCGATGATCTGCGCCCATTATGTCAGGCAGACCACGTCGGGGTCCGCCACGCTGTTCGACCGCCTGATCGAAGGCTCGCTGTCGCGTGTCGTCGCGTTCTACACCCGGACCTTGCGCGCCGTGCTCGAGTTTCCGCTGCTGACGCTGCTGGTGTTCTTCGCCACCATCGCCCTGACGGTGGTGCTCTACATCAAGGTGCCAAAGGGCTATTTCCCGACGGATGATTCCGGCTTCGTGATCGGCGCGACGCGGGCCTCGGCCGACATCTCGTTCCAGTCGATGCTGACGCTGCAGCAGCGCCTCGCCGACATCGTGATGCAGGATCCGGCCGTGGCCGGCATCGGCTCGACGGTCGGCAGTGGCGGTGGCCCGGGCGGCGCGACCTCGAACCGCGGCGTCATGTACATTAGCCTAAAGCCGCCCGAGGAGCGCGACCACGTCTCGACGCAGGTCGTGATCGACCGGCTGCGGAAGGCACTGTTTCCCGTGCCCGGCATCCGTCTCTTCATGTTCGCCGCCCAGGACGTCCGCGCCGGCGGCCGGCAGAGCGATTCGAACTATCAATACACACTGTCGAGCACCGACCTCGACCTGCTGCAGAAATGGGCGCCGATCGTGGCCAAGCGCATGGAGACGGTCGAGGGCATCACCGATATTTCCAGCGACCGCGATCCCGGTGGACTTCAGCTGACATTGAACATCGATCGCCGCAAGGCCGCAGCACTCGGCGTCAAGGTCCAGGACATCGACAATGCCTTGAACAACGCCTTCTCGCAGCGGCAGATCTCGATCATCTACACCCAGCGCAACCAGTACATGACCGTGCTGGAGATCGATCCGAAATTCCAGGTCGATCCCTCCAACCTCGAGCGCATTTACGTCGCCGGCGCTGGTGACGTGCAGGTGCCACTGTCCGCCGTGGTGCATGCGAGCCGCGGGCTCGCTGCGCTCGCAGTCTATCATTCGCAGTCGGTGCCCTCGACCACGGTGTCGTTCAACACCTTGCCTGACGTGGAGCTCCAGGCTGCCACGCAGAACATCCAGCGCGCGGTCGACGAATTGCACATGCCCGAGGGCATCCGCGGCAGCTTCGACGGCAACGCCGGTGATTTCGCCAAGACCAGCGGTCGACAGCCGCTGCTCATCCTTGGCGCGCTGGTGGCGATGTATATCGTGCTAGGGGTGCTCTATGAGAGTCTCGCTCATCCGCTCACGATCATCTCGACGCTGCCCTCGGCGGGTTTGGGCGCGCTGCTCGCGCTGCAGATCACCAATACGCCGCTGACGGTGATCGCCTTCGTCGGCATCATCCTCTTGATCGGAATCGTCAAGAAGAACGGCATCATGATGGTCGACTTCGCGCTCGATGCCGAGCGCCAGCGCGGCCTGTCCTCTGCAGAAGCCATCTTCGAGGCCTGCCAGGCCCGCTTCCGCCCGATCCTGATGACGACCATGGCGGCGCTGTTCGCCGGCATTCCGCTGGTCATCGCGACCGGACCGGGCACCGAGCTGCGGCGCCCGCTCGGCATCACCATCATCGGCGGTCTGTTCGTGTCGCAGGTCCTGACGCTCTACACCACGCCCGTGATCTACCTCCTGATCGATCGCCTGCGCCGGAGATCCGAGCCACGCGCGCTGGCAGCACCGGCGGAATAGGCGGGTTGTTGAACCACCATACGAAGCGTATAGCGGCGATCATGTCGAACCCTGAAACCACGGCCGCCGTGGCCGAGCCGATTCCCGAATGCCCGCACTGCCGGAAGCCGATGCCGCTCTGCATCTGCGACAGTGTCACGCCCATCGAAAACAAGCTCTCGCTCCTGATCCTGCAGCATCCGCAGGAGCAGGACAGGGCGCTCGGCACGGCGCGGCTGCTGGCGAAGCATTTTGAGGATGCCACCGTGCGGGTCGGCCTGTCCTGGCCGAGCCTGTCCAAGGCGCTCGGGCATCCGATCGAGAACGCCTCGCACTGGGCCGTGCTGTATCTCGGCTCGGCGCGCGCGGCCGACCTCGATGTCGACGGCGAGATCGTCGCACTCAACCGCAAGGGCGAGGTCGCGGACAACCAGCGGGCCATTCTGGGAAAGCTCGAAGGGGTGGTGCTGCTCGACGGCACCTGGAGCCAGGCCAAGGCGCTGTGGTGGCGCAATCCCTGGATGCTGAAATGCCAGCGCGTGATCCTCAATCCGGCGCACCCGTCGCGCTACGGTCGCCTGCGTCGCGAGCCACGCAAGGACGGGTTATCGACCATCGAGGCGGCGGCGACATTGCTGGCCGGGCTCGAGCGGCGCCCCGATATCGCCGAGACGCTGAACGCCAGCTTTGAGCGGCTGTTGACACGCTACCGCGAGGTTCAGGCCGAGATGCCCGAACTCGCGCCGAAGCCGGCACCGAAAGGCCGCCGGCGCGATTTCCGCCGTGGCAAGAAGGGTTGAGCGGCGCGGCTGGTTCTCGACGCTCTCCTCGTCCTCCTGCGGCACCGCATCGGCGGCGGAGGGCGGGAAGACGCTGTCATAGATCGCGCGCGCCTCGCGAATGAGGCGAGCCCGTTCCAGCTCGGATTTCGGGGTAAATCGGACGATCTCGCCCACGTGCTCTCTCCGGCGCTCGTTTGTCGGGACTGCATCCTCGGCTGAAGCGACGATTATGCCAGACGACCTGAATCAGGAGTTTCCGCGGGCCCAGAGGTAAACACGGTGACACCACCCGCGCGGCAGAGTTCCGGCGGCACGGCGAGGCCGGTGCAACGGTTGATTTTATGCTGGCATATCAGGGAGTTGTGATGGAGGCCACGACCAGAATTGAACTGGTGTACACGGTTTTGCAGACCGTTGCGTAACCACTCCGCCACGTGGCCTCAACGAGGGCGGAGCAATATAGGGGATCAACAGTTTAGGCAACCCCGCAGGCCTCGCGCTTGACGCCGAGGCCTCAGCCGGCGGCGTGCCAGCCTTCCGGAAAGGGCAGCAAAGGCCAGGCGCCCTCATTGTCGTTCGCGGCTTTGAGAGTTTTCTTGAGCATCGCATCGAAGCTCCACCAACGGTGCACCAAGTCCTCCTCCGGCGCGGGCGCAAAATCTTCATGAATCAGGGCGTTGCGCACTGCATCCAGCATCAGGTTGAATTCGGCTTCGCTCATCGCACCCTCCGGAACGCGGATGGCGCACGGTCGCAAAGCCGGCTTGTGTCCCGATTGAGCCGATCGTTCGCTTTTTAACGATCGGACCATCACGCCCGTTTTGGTTAGCGATTTCTGAAAGATCCCCGGGAAACGCGGGAGTCCCACGGGAACTCCAGGAGGCCTCCGGGTGACGGCCAGTGTGAAGGAGATCACATCGCCCGCAATTTGTTCCTACTACCTCTGCCGTACCGGCCAACGCGGGCCCGGCGGTCAGGAGGAGAGTGGTCATGAAGGCGAGATTCTTGCGGTCTGCAGGTGTGAGAAGCCGGGCGCGTCGAGCCTCGACCGTTGGGCTGTTCCTGACACTGTTCGCCAGCACCGCCCAGGCACAGCAGGGCACGCCGGAGCAGCGGCGGGCTTGCACCCCCGACGTCTACCGGCTCTGCGCCGGCGAAATCCCGAACGTGCGTGCCATCACGGCCTGTCTGCGGCGTAACCGCTCGAGCTTAAGCGAAGCTTGCCGCACCGTGTTCGACCAGGCCGGCGGTTGAGCAGCCCCTGTGGATTTGTGCGCAGCAAGTGCTTTGCTCGATCGGCACAAATTCATCCGAAAGCCGCTGTGGATATGCTGCGGACAAGCTGTTGAGCGGCGGGTACCAGGCGCAGATCGGACAAACCATCTGATCACATCAGACGAATTCACGACGGCGCGCGCGCCGTGGATCGTCTTGCGGCGAAACCAACCGTTTGTTCGGCAGAACCGCGGCGTCCTGGTTTCGGCCGACCGTCTACTAGCGCTTGCCGAACCACTCCTCGTAGATCCGCTGGTAGGTGTCGCGCTCGCGCAGCCCCAGAAGTGCTTCGTTGACCTGCTTGCGCAACGGACTGCCGGTCGGAAAGACGATGCCGTAATCTTCCCGGTGAAACACCTCGCCTACGATCCGTGCCGAACTCTGGCCGTCGTGGGTCGTGTAGTAGAGCAGGGCGGGTGCATCGAACACGACCGCGTCGATCTGTTGCTTCAACAGGGCATCGTAGAGGTCGTCGACTTTCTCGAACTCGACCATGTGAGCACTGACCTCGTTCAGATAGGCCGTCGCGGTGCTTCCTCGGGTCGTGCCGACGGTCTTGCCGACGAGATCCTGCGGACCGTTGATCGGGCCCCTGATCTGCTGGACCGTCAGTGAAGCGGTCAGCTGCGCCGTATAGAAGGCGACGAACACCACGCCGGTGAACATCCACAGCACAGCGACGATCCGGGCCATCCAGTGCCGGGGCATCTGGTCGGCCTGAGTGGCCAACGTGCCCGCAGCCCAAAACATCGCATGGAAGATTCCCGGGAAATATTTCCGGGTCGGAATGATTCCGCTGTGATGCGTTCGCTCGACCAGGAACATCAGATGAGCCGGCACGAGGATGAGCAGAAGCGCAATGCCGAGCCAGACCAGCAGGGTCCGTGAGAAGAACAGTTGCATCAACTCGCGCAACGGATTGGCTTGGACATTGACGGCCGTGCCACGCACCAGAATTTGCAAACCCGAGTTCATGATCGGCAGAGAGAAGTCGAATTTGTCCTCCCGCTCCGACGTGATCGAGATGGCTGCGATGGCGAGATCGGCCCGTCCACTTCCCACGGCGTCAAGCAATTCGCTCACATCGGGCAACACGAGGTATTCGGTCTCGCGGTTCAGCCGTTTGCCGATGCTGTTCCAGAGCTCGATACTGAAGCCGCTCAGCGTGCCGTTCTTCTCGACGACCATGGGCGGCACTATGCGGGTCGCCACCCGGAGCTTGGCAGTCTCGGCTTGAGCCGCGGACCAGGTCAGGCAGAAGAGCAGTGCCAACGCCAGCCCTCGGGCGGCCTCGGCCGCAAGCGCCCAACGCAGTCGAGCGGCTCGAGCGCGAGAGCTGGTCGCCGGTTGCGGACGAGTCATCGATGGTTGTTTCCCGGTGCTCGAACCGCCCCGTCGGGGACAGTCCCGTTGGGATTGATGGCCCAGTCCAATATAAAACACCATCCATTGCGTTGCCCGACCCACGAAACACCCGATCCGCGGATCAGTCGTCACGCGAAATATCCCGATTTACCGAATTTTGGATTCCCGGGTCAGAGCCTGCGCCGACGTCAGGAGCCGGGGGCCGATTTCGATCGGGGATTTCGAATGAAGTCTTGGCCCGCCCTGACTTAGGCCGGAGGAGGGCCCCGGTAGGCCCTTTCTCGATGCTTTGCGAGTGATCACGAATTCGTCCTTTGCAAGCGCAACCGGCTTTGTTATACGCAGCCGCGCGCGAACGAACGGTTCGCCTTTTCCTCGGTAGCTCAGCGGTAGAGCATCCGACTGTTAATCGGATGGTCGCTGGTTCGAATCCAGCCCGGGGAGCCAAATTCCGCTTTATCTTCAAGAAGTTGCGATCGCCGCTGATGCGCGCGCGATATTGTTCGATCGTTCTCTCGGCGTTCTCGCGGGCAAGCCAGCGCAGGATCGTCGCGCGGATGTGTGCGGCGGCGGCACGATCGTCGCTGCGGGGCAGCACCAAATCGACGTAATTCAAATCAAGCTTGGCATGGCCGGACTCTTATGGAGCTGATTCCCATGCCCGACATCGAGATCGACCGCGCCCATCAGGCCCCCTCGACTCCGCCGGCCGATATCCCCGAGTTGAGCGACGACGAATGCCTGGCCTGTCTCGCCCGGGCGGTCGAGACGCCCGATTCGGCACGGCTGGGCGAAGTGGCGGCGCTGATCGGGCGCCTTGCCGTCGCGATCGAATAGGCCAATCATCTCTGATGGGTGCGTTGCCTAGCCGTTGGCTGACGGGCCAACGGACGTGTTGCGTTTTCGCGGTGCCTGTTCCAAAGATGCCGCCAACTCATTCCCGCGGCATCGTCCGCCATGCAGGGTTCCGCAAATGTCCGGTTTTTCGACCGCGCGCCAAAAAATGGTCGATGGCCAGGTGCGCACCAATGATGTCACCGATCGCCGCATTCTCGATGCCATGCTCACGGTTCCCCGCGAGGCGTTTGTGCCGGCGAGCCGCCAGGCGCTGGCCTATCTCGACCTCGATCTCGACGTCGGCGAGGGTGCTTCCAAGCGCTATCTGCTCAAGCCGCAGCTGATCGGCAAATTGCTCCAGGCCGCCGAGATCGGCGAAGGCGACAACGTGTTGGTCGTCGGCTGCGCCACCGGCTACCTCGCCGCGCTGACCGCGAAGCTTGCGCGCCAGGTCACTGCAACGGAATGCGATTCGGCGCTGGTGGCAAAGGCCAGGGATGCCCTTGCCGCCAGCGGGCTCACCAACGTCACCTGCAAGGCCGCGCCCTGCGCCGAGGGCGACCCATCTGCCGCGCCCTATGACGTGATCGTCCTCAATGGCGCCACCCAGGTGACGCCGCATGGTCTGTTCGGCCAGCTCAAGGAGGGGGGGCGCCTGGTGGGTGTCTCGGCCGAATCCCGGCCGTCGCGGGCCATGATTGTGACGCGCTCCCACGGCGAATTCGGCTACCGGCCCCTGTTCGACGCCGCAGCCCCGGTGCTTCCCGGGCTGGAACGGGCTGCCGCGTTCGTCTTCTGACGGCCGAAACCCCGTTAAAATCCCGTTCCGAATCAGAAGTGTGGCCGGGATGCTGCACGTGAAGAGTTTCCGCTGAGAACCACCCTGAGGTAGTTCCGTCGCGCTTGACCCCGTCCTATGTTGCGACGGGGCCACGAGTCCACTCGGATACGGTAACCAGGTTTGCGGGCACGGGCCTGGCGTGAGAATGAACGGAATTTCAGGGATGCATGGGGTGAAGCTTTTCACCGGAGCAGCGGTTTCGGTCCTCCTGACGGCGCTAGCCGGACCGGCGCCTGCGTTGGCGGATACGATCGAGGCAGCGCTGGTGCGCGCCTATCAGAACAATCCGCAGCTCAACGCGCAGCGCGCGCAGGTGCGATCGACCGACGAGAACGTGCCGCAGGCGCTTTCGGGCTATCGCCCCAAGGTCGCTGTCACGGCGAGCGCTGGCGTTCAATACACCGATACGAACACCACGGCCGGCGGATCGCCGACTGCGATCGTGCGGACCGAAACCCACGGCACCAACGCGCCGCGCAGCGTCGGTGTGACGGCGACGCAGAACCTGTACAACGGCAACCAGACTGCCAACCGGACCCGTGCCGCCGAGAGCCAGGTCTCCGGTGCGCGTGAAGCGTTGCGCGTGCTGGAGCAGACCGTTCTGCTGCAGGCGGCCACCGTCTACATGGATTATCTGCGCGATGCCGCGACCCTGGAAGTCCAGCGCAGCAACGTGCGCGTGCTGGAGCAGACACTGAAGCAGACGCGCGACCGCTTCAACGTGGGTGAGGTGACCCGCACCGACGTCGCGCAATCCGAGGCGCAGCTGGCGGCCGGCAATACCCAGGCGTTGACGGCCGAATCGAACCTGACCACGACCCGCTCCAACTTCCGGCGCATCATCGGCAACGAGCCGAGCAATCTCGCGCCGGGCTCGCCTGTCGATCGTTATCTGCCGGGCTCGCTCGCGGCCGCGGTCAGCCTGAGCCTGATCGAGAACCCGAACGTCACCGCGGGAATGTACGGCATCGACGTCAACTACCTTCAGGTGAAGATCAACGAGGGTGCGCTGCTGCCGACGATCAACTTCCAGGTCGCGGCGACGCAGTCCTACGAGCAGACCATGTCGATTTTCCGCTCGTTCGGCGCCTCGGCGGTCGCCTCGATCAATGCGCCGATCTATCAGGGCGGTGCCGAATATTCGTTGATCCGCCAGTCCAAGGAAAACCTGGCGCAGCAGCGCCTCAACCTCGAAACCACCCGCGACCAGACCCGTGCCAACGTGGTGACGGCGTGGGGTCAGCTGCAGGCGGGCAAGGCGCAGGTGCAGTCGGCGCAGGCCCAGGTCACGGCGTCCGAGATCGCGCTGAACGGCGTGCGCGAAGAAGCAAAGGCAGGCCAGCGCACCACGCTCGACGTGCTCAACGCCCAGCAGGCGCTGGTCAACGCGCGCGTCGCACTCGTCACTGCGCAACACGACCGCGTGGTCGCGTCGTACTCCGTGCTGAGCGCGGTCGGCCGGCTTGCACCGCAGGTGCTCGGTCTCAACACAACGGTCTACGATCCCAGCGTGCATTACCAGCAGGTCCGCGACAGCTGGGCTGGCGTGCGCACGCCTGACGGACGCTGATTGCCTGGTTCTCCGGTCGGCCTCGCAAACAGACGAGGCTGACCGGCGCCTTGCTTGCATTCATCAAAATCCCTGACATAGCCTTGCCTGGAAGCTGCGGGTCGATTCGCCCTGCATTTGGTGTTGCGTGCGTGATGCTTGGGTGGCGGGGCAGGGGCGCACCGCCTCACGTTGAGCCGTGATCTGGGGACAAGTCTGACTGTCGCGACGAAAATGTCGTGGCACACGTCCGGAACAGGCCAATCCTGTCGTGCTTGGTGTAAAACAACGCATGCGAGGGCGTTGATGATGTGGAGTCGGAGATGACGCAGCCTGCAAAGGTCACAGAACCCTCCATGGAGGAGATTCTGGCCTCGATCCGGCGCATCATTGCCGATGACGAGGCCAAGCCGCCGCCAGCGGAGACAGCAAAGCCTTCGCCGGCTGCTGCGCCCGCACCCAAGCCGCAGGCAATGGCTGACGTTCCGCCATCCAAGATCGCAGCCGCAAAACCTGCTGCTGAAAAGCCGGCGCCATCGCCGGTCGCAAAACCTGCGCCGCCGCCACCATCACCGCCTCCCGCAGCGGATGCCGGCCCCAACAGCCAGGACGACATCGACGCGCTGCTGGCGGGGCTCGATACGGCCACCGCGGCGCCCGAAATCCGCGCGCCGGAACCCGAGCCCGAAGCTGAAGGCGACGTGCTCGAATTGACTGACGATATGGCGATGGACCCGGAGCCGACACCAGCGCCGCCGCCGAGCTTCCACAAGGTCGAGCCGCGCGATGATCTCGAATTCGCGGAGGCGCCGCCGCCCCGTCCGACACCTGCGCCGTCCTATGCACCGGTGGATTTCGACGCGCCGCCGCTGCCGCCGCAGCAGCCGATTCTGGCTCAGTCGACCGTGTCGGCGGTCGAATCCGCCTTCAACTCGCTGGCCCACACGGTGCTCAGCAGCAATGCGCGGACGCTGGAGGATCTGGTCAAGGAGATGCTGCGTCCGATGCTGAAATCCTGGCTGGACGACAATCTGCCGGGCCTGGTCGAACGCATTGTGAAGGCCGAAATCGAGCGGGTCTCGCGCGGCGGCCGCTGAGGCAAGCCGCACGGCCGCGATAAAGCCCTGCTCCTGTGTCATATTTGACCTGCCGGTCGGGCCGGAAAGCCCTTTTGCCGCTGAGCTTTCCGTTGACTTGAACCCCGCGCGCGGCTTTCTAGCAGCCCCATGATCGAGAAAAACTACCAGCCCGCCGATATCGAAGCCCGCATGTCCGTGGTGTGGGAGGACAGCCTTGCCTTCAAGGCCGGCCGTCCCGACCGCCGCGACGCAGTGCCCTTCACCATCGTGATCCCGCCGCCGAACGTGACGGGCTCGCTGCATATGGGCCACGCCCTCAACAACACCCTCCAGGACATCCTGTGCCGTTTCGAGCGGATGCGGGGCCGCGACGTGTTGTGGCAGCCCGGTACCGACCATGCCGGCATCGCCACCCAGATGGTGGTCGAGCGCCAGCTGATGGAGCGCCAGCAGCCTGGCCGCCGCGAGATGGGCCGCGAGAAGTTTCTGGAGCGAGTCTGGGAGTGGAAGGCCGAGAGCGGCGATACCATCATCAACCAGCTCAAGCGCCTCGGCGCCTCCTGCGACTGGTCGCGCGAGCGCTTCACCATGGACGAGGGCCTGTCGAAGGCCGTGGTCAAGGTGTTCGTCGAGCTGCACCGCGATGGCTTGATCTACAAGGACAAGCGCCTGGTGAACTGGGACACCAAGCTCTTGACCGCGATCTCCGATCTCGAAGTGCAGCAGACCGAGGTCAAGGGTCACCTCTGGTATCTGCGCTATCCGATCGAAGGCAAGACCTTCAACCCCGAGGATCCCGCGACCTTTATCGTGGTTGCGACGACGCGTCCTGAGACCATGCTCGGGGATACCGGCGTGGCCGTGCATCCCGAGGACGAGCGCTATCAGAAGCTGATCGGCAAGAACGTTGTGCTGCCGCTGGTCGGCCGCAAGATCAAGATCGTCGCGGACGAATATTCCGATCCTGAGAAGGGCTCGGGCGCTGTGAAGGTGACGCCGGCACACGACTTCAACGATTTCGAGGTCGGCAATCGCCACGGCCTGCGCCGCATCAGCGTGCTGGACAAGGAAGGTCGCCTCGATCTCCTCGACAACGAGGACTATCTGCGCGGCCGGCCGGAAGGCGCATTGCAGTTCGCCGAGGAGTTCAACAAGGTCGACCGCTTCGCGGCGCGCAAGCGCATCGTCGAGCGGCTGGAATCGTTCGGTTTCGTCGAGCGAATCGAGCCGCACACCCACATGGTGCCGCATGGCGACCGTTCCAACAGCGTGATCGAGCCGTACCTGACCGACCAGTGGTATGTCGACGCCAAGACCCTGGCAAAACCCGCGATCGCGGCGGTGCGTTCGGGCGAGACGTCGTTCGTCCCGAAGAACTGGGAAAAGACCTATTTCGAGTGGATGGAGAACATCCAGCCCTGGTGCATCTCGCGCCAGCTGTGGTGGGGGCACCAGATCCCGGCCTGGTACGGTCCTGATGGCAAGGTGTTCGTCGCGGAGACCGAGGAAGAGGCCGTCAGCCACGCGCTGGGCTATTACGTCGAGCAGGAAGTCATCACGGTCGAGCAGGGCCGCGAGATGGCGCTCGATCGCAACAAGCGCGAGGGCTTTATCACCCGCGACGAGGACGTGCTCGACACCTGGTTCTCCTCGGCGCTGTGGCCGTTCTCGACCCTCGGCTGGCCCGAAGACGCGCCCGAAGTGCAGCGCTACTACCCGACCAACGCGCTGGTGACCGGATTCGACATCATTTTCTTCTGGGTCGCCCGGATGATGATGATGGGCCTGCACTTCATGAAGGAGGTGCCGTTCTCGACGATCTACATCCACGCCCTCGTTCGCGACGAGAAGGGCGCCAAGATGTCGAAGTCGAAGGGCAACGTCATCGACCCGCTCCACCTGATCGACGAATATGGCGCGGACGCGCTGCGCTTTACGCTGGCTGCAATGGCGGCGCAGGGGCGCGACATCAAGCTCGCCACCAGCCGCGTCGAGGGCTACCGCAATTTCGCGACCAAGCTGTGGAACGCCTCGCGCTTCGCGGAGATGAACCACTGCGCGGTGCCCGAGGGGTTCGAGCCGGCCAAGGCGAAGGAAACGCTGAATCGCTGGATCGCGCATGAGAGCGCCCACACCACGCGCGAGGTGACCGAGGCCATCGAGGCCTATCGCTTCAACGATGCGGCAGGCAGCATCTACCGCTTCGTCTGGAACGTCTATTGCGACTGGTATGTCGAGCTCGCCAAGCCCGTGCTGCTCGGCCCCGACAGTCCTGCCAAGGATGAGACCCGCGCCATGGTCGCCTGGGCACGCGACGAGATTTTGAAGCTGTTGCATCCCTTCATGCCCTTCATCACGGAAGAGCTGTGGGAGGTCACGGCCAAGCGCGACGGCCTGCTCGCACTGGCGCCCTGGCCGCTGAAGCCATCCGGGCCGACGCCGGAGCAGCTCGCGATGCTCGCGGCTGCGGCCGGACCGACTGATCCGCTGATCACGCCTGCGTTCGTGATGCCGATCTTCGATCATGCCGATTTCACCGATCCCAAGGCGGAAGCCGAGATCGGCTGGGTCATCGACCTCGTCACGCAGATCCGCTCGGTGCGCGCCGAGATGAACATCGCACCGGCGACGCTGACGGCACTGGTGCTCGCGGGCGCCTCGGCCGAGACCAGGGAACGTGCGCCGCGCTGGACCGACGTCATCAAGCGCATGGCGCGGCTGTCGGATATCTCCTTCGCAGATCGTGCGCCTGACGGAGCCGTTCAGTTGCTGGTCCGCGGCGAGGTGGCCGCGCTGCCGCTCAAGGGCGTCATCGACGTTGCCGCCGAGCGTACGCGGCTCGACAAGGAAATCGGCAAGGCCGAGGCCGACATCAAGCGTGCCGAGTCGAAGCTCGCCAACGAAAAGTTCGTCGCCAACGCGGCCGAGGAGGTCGTCGAGGAGGAGCGCGAAAAGCGCGAGGCGGCGCTAGCCCGCAAGGCCAAGCTGCTCGAGGCGCTGGAGCGGCTCAAGCAGGCGTCGTAGGCCTACTTCGGAAACGGCTTGCTCAAGAATTTGGAGCCCCTGACGCCATACCGCCAGGGCAGCTCGACTGCCTTGGTGATGCCGATGCGGATGCCGGTCGCGACCTCGACGTCCGCCGTTCGCGCATGCAGTGCGATCGGTGGGCGATCCAGGGGCAGGGTGTTGTGCGCGATCGTGATGCCGAGCGCCTCTGTCAGCTTGCCCGGGGCCCGAGCACAGTGCGTGCACGTCCTGGAGACGGCGACGGCGGCGCATCGCCGCGATCCCATGCGTCGGCTCCAGCGCGCGGATCAAGACGGCGGCGGCCGACCCGGCCCGCTCGCAGACGAAGTTCACGCACCAGTGGATGCCGTAGGAACGGTAGACGTAGGCAAAGCCGGGTGGACCGAACATGATCTGGTTCCGCGGGGTCGGGCCGTTGTAGGAGTGCGCAGCCGGCTCGGTATGATGATAGGCCTCGACCTCGACGATGATGCCGCCGACACCGTCGACCAGCATGGTCGCGCCGATCAGATCGGGCGCGACCTCGCGGACATCGCGGTCGAAAAAGGACCGCTTCAGGAGCTTGCCCAGCCGTGGTGTGGAAGTCTTCGAAACTGGAGCCATTCGGGGTGAGAATCGCCTGAGAACAGAGCAGGATATTGCCCATATCTGCCATGTTCCCTGAAGCGGCGCGAGCCGGGTTGCGGCAGGCAGCCAGACCGACTAGGTAGGACCTGAACAGACCGGACAGATCATGGTCGTTATTGTCGATACCATCACGAACCCGCTGCGCCCACGACACCCCGAAAAGGTGAACCGACCTGATTCCGCTTCGCCGGCGAAGCCGGACTGGATTCGCGTGCGCGCGCCTAACACCCGCGGCTATGCCGACACCCGCAACATCGTGCGCGCCAACGGCCTGCACACGGTGTGCGAGGAGGCGGGCTGTCCGAACATCGGCGAGTGCTGGGACAAGAAGCACGCGACCTTCATGATCATGGGTGACACCTGCACCCGTGCCTGCGCGTTCTGCAACGTCAAGACCGGACTGCCCAACGCGCTGGATGCGGCCGAGCCGCAGAATGTCGCCGAGGCCGTGGCCAAGCTCGGCCTTGCGCACGTCGTCATCACCTCGGTCGACCGTGACGACCTCGCCGATGGCGGCGCCGGGCATTTTGCCCAGACCATCCGCGCGATTCGGGCCGCGTGCCCCTCGACCACGATCGAGATCCTGACGCCGGACTTTTTGCGCAAGGAGGGCGCGCTCGAAGTCGTGGTCGCGGCGCGGCCCGACGTCTTCAACCACAATCTCGAGACGGTGCCTTCGCATTACCTGACGGTGCGGCCGGGCGCGCGCTACTTCCACTCGATCCGGCTGCTGCAGCGGGTCAAGGAGCTCGATCCCGGCATCTTCACCAAATCAGGCATCATGGTCGGCCTCGGCGAGGAGCGCCACGAGGTGCAACAGGTGATGGACGATCTGCGCTCGGCCGACGTCGATTTCCTGACCATCGGGCAATACCTCCAGCCGACCCGCAAGCACCACGCCGTGATGCGCTACGTGCCGCCGGACGAGTTCAGCTCTTACGAAAAGGTCGCCTACACCAAGGGCTTCCTGATGGTCTCGGCGAGCCCGCTGACCCGTTCGTCGCACCACGCCGGCGAGGACTTTGCGAAACTGAAGGCTGCGCGGGCAGCTAACGCCCGCTGAACTGCCATGCCAAGATTTTCGAGCAAGCGCCGTGTCACTCACAGCGCATCCAAGATGTTCGATCTGGTCGCCGACGTCGAGCGCTACCCGGAATTCGTACCGCTGTGCAGCGCGCTGAAGATCCGCCAGCGCATGGCCAAGCCTGATGGTACGGAGGTGCTGGTCGCCGACATGACGGTGTCGTTCAAGCTGGTCAAGGAATCGTTCACCAGCCGCGTGACGCTCGACCGCGCGAATCTGAAAATCCTGGTCGAATATCTCCAAGGTCCGTTCAGCAATCTCGAAAACCGCTGGACGTTCGAGCCCAGGGGCGACGACGTCTGCGACGTCGGTTTCTTCCTTGCCTACGAATTCAAGAGCCGGATGCTGGCGATGCTCATGGGCTCGATGTTCGACGCAGCCTTCGCGCGGTTTTCCACCGCATTCGAAAAGCGCGCCGACGCGATCTACGGCCGGCCGAAGCTGGCGTCGTCCTAGCCGTCCGCGTTGCGCGCAAGCGCCGTACCGACCCGCCTGCGAAGCTTGGAGGGCGCTCACCCCCGCGGGGAGCGCGGCGGTCTGCGCTTCACGGCATGTCGTCGCGGTGAGCGCGTCGCACGAGGACGCAGCCTCGTCGCTGCAGTGGCGCGGCGCGGCTTGGCCGCGGCTTGCGGGCCTCGGGCAAGCTCCATCAGCATGCGGAGCGCTTCGACCACCGAGCGCTGGCGCACGGCCGTGCGGCCGATCGCGCCAAAACGCTGCTCACGATGGATGATGCGGCCGTCGCGCGCGGCGGCGGCGAAATGGACGAGACCGACCGGCTTGCCGGGGGTAGCACCGCCGGGGCCCGCAATGCCGGTGATGGCAACCGCGAGATCGACATCCGCCCGCTCGAGCGCGCCGACTGCCATCGCGGTTGCGGTTTCCCTGCTGACGGCGCCGAAATTGGTGAGCGTTGAGGCCTCGACCCCGAGCATCGCGCGCTTGGCGTCGTTGGAGTAAGTGACGAAGCCGCGATCGATCACATCAGACGAGCCGGGGATGTCGGTCAGCGCGCCGGCGACGAGGCCGCCGGTGCAGGACTCGGCGGTCGCGATCGTCAGCTTGCGCATCCGGCACAGATCGAGCAGCGAGCGGGAGAGGGCGCGTGCGTCGCTGCCGCCCATGACCTTACGCGCTCCAGGGAAGGCGGATAGTGGCGCTCGCGGTGGCCGCGATGCCTTCCTCGCGGCCGGTGAAGCCGAGCCGCTCGCTGGTCGTCGCCTTCACGGCCACGCGGGAGATGTCGACGCCTGATATCTCGGCGATGCGCGCGCGCATGACGTCGCGCAGCGGGCCGATCTTCGGCCGTTCGCAGATCATCGTGACTTCGAGATTGGCGATGCGGCCGCCGCGCGCGGTCACGCGCTCGATGGCATATTCCAGGAACTGGTCGGAGGAGGCGCCCTTCCACTTGGCGTCGCTCGGCGGGAAGTGCGAGCCGATGTCGCCGTCGGCAAGCGCGCCCAGGATGGCATCGACCAGCGCATGCAGGCCGACATCGCCGTCGGAATGGGCAAGAAAACCCTTCGCATGCGGCACGCGCACGCCGCAGAGCATGAGGTGGTCGCCTTCGCCGAAGGCGTGCACGTCATAGCCGGTGCCGGTCCTGATATCGCCGAGCAGGCTGGCCAGGCGCGCTTCCTCGCGCACGAAATCTTCGGGAGTGGTGAGCTTCATGTTGGCAACATCGCCTTCAAAGGTCGCAACCGTCAATCCCGCCCATTCGGCGATCGCGGCGTCGTCGGTGAAATCTGAGCGTCCGTCCTTGGCCGCGCGACGATGCGCTTCGAGGATGACATCGAAACGAAAGGATTGCGGCGTCTGCGCGATCCGCAAGCTTGCCCTGTCAGGCGTGTCCTCGACTTCGCCGTTCGCACTCGTGACCTTGATGGTATCGGTGACGGGGACGACGGGGATGGCAGCGCCGGTGCGGCTTGCCGCCTCGATTGCGCGCGAGATCACGCCAGAAGAGACGAAGGGACGCGCGGCGTCGTGGATCAGGACGATGTCGGGCTTGTGTTTTGCGAGAGCTTCGAGGCCTGACAGCACCGAGGCCTGGCGCGTCGCGCCGCCGCTGGCCGGCGCCTCGTGCTTGAGGCCTGCGACCGCTGCCGTGAACATGGCGCCGTCGTCGGGGTTCACCACCGGCTGCACGGCGAAGACGTCAGGGTGGGTGCTGAAGGCTTCCATGGCGCGGTAGATCACGGGCACGCCGCCGATTTCGCGATATTGCTTGGGGCCACCGGCGCCTGCGCGCAGGCCACGTCCGGCCGCGACAAGAACGACTGCAGTGCGCTGTGATTTCGCCATGGGACTCGAATATTTTGTTGCCTGGGGTGATTGACGCATGCCTCTAGCACGGTAGGCCCGCAAAAAAAGGGGTTTCCCTGAATGTGGGACAGCGCATTTTGCTGCGCTGCACTTGAAAGATCTACAGAACTGTCTAAACTGTAGGCATGATGCTTGACTGCACAAGAATTGTGCGCAAGATAAGCCACGGCAGACGCGATGAGGCCCTGCCTACTCAACGGGACCACTGTGACCGGCTCGGCAGGATCAGGCTCTAAGCCGTTGAAAATAGGCGACATCGAGGTCGCAACCTCGGTTTTCCTGGCACCAATGTCGGGCGTAACCGATTCACCCGTTCGCAAGCTCGCCGCCGAGCTGGGAGCGGGTCTCGTCGTATCCGAAATGACTGCCAGCGATGAATTGGCCAAAGGCCACCGCATGTCGCGATTGCGCTGCGAAGCGACCGGCGTAGGGCCGCATGTGGTCCAGCTCGCTGGCTGCGAGGCGCGTTGGATGGCGGAGGGGGCCCGGATCGCCGAGGCCGAGGGCGCCGACATTATCGATATCAACATGGGCTGTCCCGCCCGCCACGTCACCGGCGGTCAGTCGGGCTCGGCCCTGATGCGCGATCTCGATCATGCCCTCAGCTTGATCGAGGCGACCATATCAGCCGTAAAGGTGCCGGTGACGCTGAAGATGCGGCTCGGCTGGGACGACCGCACCCGCAACGCGCCAGAGCTTGCGCGCCGCGCCGAGGCCGCCGGCATCAAGCTCGTCACCGTCCATGGCCGCACCCGCTGCCAGTTCTACAAGGGCGAGGCCGATTGGGAGGCAATCCGCGCGGTGCGCGAGGCCGTCTCCATTCCGCTCGTCGTCAACGGCGACATCACCACTTACGAGAAGGCGCGCGCGGCGCTCCAGGCCTCCGGCGCCGACGCCGTGATGATCGGCCGCGGCGCGCAGGGTCAACCGTGGCTGCCCGGCGAGATAGGCCGACGCCTGAACGGCGGGGCTGCCGAGGCCACACCGTCGCTCGCGACGCAGCTGCATTACGTCCGCACGCTCTACGACGGCATCTGCGCACTCTACGGCCTGCGCGTCGGCCTGAAGCATGCGCGAAAACATCTCGGCTGGGCGCTCGACGTCGCGGCGCAAGCGAGCGGCGCGCCGATCGAGACGTTGAAAGGCTGGCGTCAGAAGATCCTGACCTCCGAGGATTCTGACCTCATCCACCGGTCGCTGCAGGATGCGTTCGATGACTTCGCATGGAGCGCTGCTGCATGACCTCAGCCGCCGACCATCGCCAGCCAGCCGATAGTGACGCAATCCTCGATGCCTTGCCCAATCCCGTTCTGATGATCGGGCCGGACGGCAAGATCGTCGGCGCCAATATCGCGACCGAAGCCTTCTTCGAGATATCGACGCAGTTCCTGAAGCGGCAGTCACTCAAAGAGCTGGTGCCGTTCGGCAGCCCGCTGCTGGCGCTGATCGATCAGGTGCGCTCGTCGAACGCGCCGGTCAACGAATACAAGGTCGATCTGGGCACGCCGCGCATGGGCGGCGACCGCCAGGTCGATCTCCATGTGGCTCCGCTCACCGAGCGGCCCGGCCATATCGTGGTGATGCTGCAGGAGCGCTCCATCGCCGACAAGATGGACCGCCAGCTCACCCATCGCAGCGCCGCGCGCTCGGTGATCGCGCTCGCTGCGATGCTCGCGCACGAGATCAAGAACCCGCTTTCGGGCATCCGCGGCGCAGCGCAGCTGCTGGAGCAGCAGGCCTCTACCGAGGACCGCATGCTGACACGGCTGATCTGCGACGAGGCCGACCGCATCGTGACGCTGGTCGACCGCATGGAGGTGTTCGGCGACGAGCGGCCCGTGGTGCGCGGCCCCGTCAACATCCATTCCGTGCTCGATCACGTGAAGCGGCTGGCGCAGTCGGGCTTTGCCCGCAACATCCGCTTCGTCGAGGATTACGATCCGTCGCTGCCCCCGGTGCTGGCGAACCAGGACCAGCTGATCCAGGTGTTCCTCAATCTGGTGAAGAATGCCGCCGAAGCGCTGATCGACGTGCCCGATGCCGAGATCCAGCTCACCACCGCGTTCCGCCCCGGCGTGCGCCTGTCAGTCCCCGGTCAAAAAACCCGGGTATCCCTGCCGCTGGAATTCTGCGTGAGGGACAATGGACCAGGCGTGCCGGACGATCTTCTGCCCAATCTGTTCGACCCCTTCGTGACCACGAAGCAGACCGGCTCAGGCCTTGGTCTTGCGCTGGTCGCCAAGATCGTCGGCGATCACGGGGGCATCATCGAATGCGAGTCTCAGCCGCGCAAGACCACCTTTCGCGTGCTGATGCCGATGTATTCCACATCGGTCAAACACGCTGATCACAGCAGTCGCGACGGCTCTGCCGGGAAGTCGTCGTCTGCATCACAGGGCGCAAGATGAGGATTAACGATGCCCGCAGGTAGCATTCTCGTAGCTGATGACGACACCGCCATCCGCACGGTTCTCAACCAGGCACTTTCCCGGGCCGGGTACGAGGTCAGGCTGACCGGCAACGCCGCGACGCTGTGGCGCTGGGTCAGCCAGGGGGAGGGCGATCTCGTCATCACCGACGTGGTGATGCCGGACGAAAACGCCTTCGACCTGTTGCCGCGGATCAAGAAGATGCGGCCGAACTTGCCCGTCATCGTCATGAGTGCGCAAAACACCTTCATGACGGCGATCCGCGCCTCCGAGCGCGGCGCCTATGAATACCTGCCGAAGCCCTTCGACCTGAAGGAGCTGATCGCGATCGTCGGCCGCGCGCTGGCGGAGCCCAAGGAGCGGGTCGCAACGCCCGACGAGGACGGCGAGATGGAGGCGATCCCGCTGGTCGGCCGCTCGCCCGCGATGCAGGAAATCTACCGCGTGCTCGCACGGCTGATGCAGACCGACCTCACCGTGATGATCACGGGCGAGTCCGGCACCGGTAAGGAACTGGTGGCGCGCGCGCTGCATGATTACGGCAAGCGCCGCAACGGGCCGTTCGTCGCCGTCAACATGGCGGCGATCCCGCGCGACCTGATTGAATCCGAATTGTTCGGCCATGAGCGCGGCGCCTTCACCGGCGCCAACACGCGCGCGTCCGGCCGGTTCGAGCAGGCCGAGGGCGGGACGCTTTTCCTCGACGAAATCGGCGACATGCCGATGGAGGCGCAGACCCGTCTGCTGCGCGTGCTGCAGCAGGGCGAATACACCACGGTCGGCGGCCGCACCCCGATCAAGACCGACGTGCGCATCGTCGCGGCCTCCAACAAGGACCTGCGCGTGCTGATCCAGCAGGGGCTTTTCCGGGAAGACCTGTTCTTCCGCCTCAACGTCGTGCCGCTGCGACTGCCTCCCCTGCGCGAGCGCATCGAGGACTTGCCGGATCTCGTGCGGCACTTCTTCGCGCTCGCGGAGAAGGACGGCTTGCCGCCGAAGAAGCTCGACGCGCTGGCGCTCGAGCGGATGAAGCAGCACCGCTGGCCCGGCAACGTGCGCGAGCTGGAAAATCTCGCCCGTCGTCTCGCAGCCCTCTATCCGCAGGACGTGATCACCGGCTCCGTCATCGACGGCGAACTGGCGCCGCCCACGGTCAGCCCCGGGGCCGCGGTCCAGCAGGGCGTCGACAATCTCGGCGGCGCGGTGGAAGCCTATCTCTCGTCGCACTTCCAGGGATTCCCGAATGGCGTGCCGCCGCCGGGCCTCTATCACCGCATCCTCAAGGAGATCGAGGTGCCGCTGCTGACGGCCGCGCTGGCCGCCACCCGCGGCAACCAGATCCGCGCGGCCGATCTGCTCGGCCTCAACCGCAACACGCTGCGGAAGAAGATCCGCGATCTCGATATCCAGGTGTACAGGAGCGGGGGGTAAGGCTCTCAGAACGGACGAATGGCTCAGCTCCCCCTACCAGAGCGGAGCTGAGCCTGTCCGGATCGCGCTGGCCCTTGTGGCTGGCGCGGTGAGCAGAAGTCCTGACAGGGCTGAAATGTTCCGCGGGAATATCGCAATTTTGCCGTGGACCGCCGGGCCTGGCGCCGCACCTATCTGATCAGGCGGGCCATGACGGGCTGAATGTTGGCGAACTCCGCCGTCTGCTCCTGCCTGCTGGGGCCGTTGACCAACAGGTCGGAGGCCACAATCAGCAGCAGCACGGCCGATACCATAATGCCCAAAAAAATGCGATCCATGCCGGGTCAAGCCCGAGGGCGCTGATTCCGTTCCGAGGTAAACTCGCAAGAAGCCCATCCCTGTCGATGCGCCCGTCCATTGCGGGAAACACGCCGCGGATTTGTCGCAATTCGGCAACAATGTGGTAGGAATACATCAGTATCCGCCACGCGGACCCCGTTTTCAGCACCCATTGCCGGAATGACCAGCGCAGATACCTCAGCCGCATCCTTTGACTCGGCCCCAGCGGAAGAGCCCCGGCGCTGGTCGGTGCGGCGCTGGCTGGCGCCGTTTGCGGTCGCACTGGCGCTGTTGTCGGCGTTCCTGACGTTCATGGTCCTGACCGGCCTGACGAGCATCGAGCCGACGCCGGAAGTGGTTCGCTCATTCTATCTCATCAATGCGGGCACGATCCTGCTGCTGGTCGGGATCATCGTCCGCGAGCTCTGGCAGCTGATCCTGGCCCGCCGGCGCGGACGAGCGGCGGCACGCCTCCATGTCCAGATCGTCAGCCTGTTCTCGATCGTCGCCGTGCTGCCCGCGGTGCTGGTCGCCGTCGTGGCCAACGTCACGATCGAGCGCGGCCTCGACCGGCTGTTCTCGGGTCCCACCAAGGAAGTCATCCAGAACTCGCTGACGATCGCGCGGGCCTATATGCAGGACCACGCCCAGTTGATCCGCGGCGACATTATCGGCATGGCCAACGATATCGCCCATGCCAGGCCGCTCTACGACCAGGATCGCCGCTCGTTCCGTGAATTGCTGACGTCGAGCGCCGCTTCGCGCAATTTGCCGGGCGCGATGATCATCGACAAGGACACCAACATCCTCGAATCCGCCGACACCGGCATGCGGCTGGCCTATTCGCCGCCGGCGCCTGATTTCCTCAGTAACGTCAACGAGAATGAGCCGGAGATCGCGGTCCTCCCGGATGCGAGTTACGTCGCCGCGGTGATCCGCCTGCGCGCTTTCAGCGACACCTTCCTCTATGTCGCGCGTCCGCTCGATCCGAACGTCGTCGCCCAGCTGAAGCAGACCGAGCTCAGCGTCGCCGAATATGCCCAGATCGAATCGCGCCGGCTCGGGATCCAGGTCGCGTTCGCGCTGATGTTCGCGGTGATCGCGCTGACCATCCTGATGGCCTCCGTGTTGATCGGTCTGAACTTCGCCAACTCGCTGGTCTCGCCGATCCGGCGGCTGATGAACGCGGCCCACACCGTCTCGACCGGCGATCTCCACGTGAAGGTGCCGGTGCATCAGTCGGAAGGCGATCTCGCCCAGCTCGGCGAGACCTTCAACAAGATGACGCAGGAGTTGCGCAGCCAGCGCGACGAGCTCGTCAACGCCAGCGATCTCATCGACAGCCGCCGCCGCTTCATCGAGGCCGTGCTGTCCTCAGCAAGCGCCGGCATCATCGGCGTCGACACCTCGGGCAGCGTGGGCATCCTCAACCGCTCCGCCGAGAAGCTGATCGGGCACTCCGAGGCGGAGACACTCGGCCATCCGCTCTCCGACGTGCTGCCCGAACTCGAGGAGATGATGCAGACGGCGCGGGAAGGGACCCAGCGCCTGGTCCAGGGCCAGATCACGATCACGCGCGACGGACAGGAACGCAATCTGTCGGTCCGTGTCAGCGCCGAGAAGAACCAGCCGCACGACAGCTACATCATCACGCTCGACGACATCACCGAACTCGTCTCGGCGCAGCGTACCTCGGCCTGGGGCGACGTCGCGCGGCGCATCGCCCACGAGATCAAGAACCCGCTGACGCCGATCCAGCTCTCGGCCGAACGCATTCGCCGCAAGTTCGGCAAGGACATCACCGAGACCAAGGACAAGCAGATTTTCGAGCAATGCACCGACACCATCGTGCGCCAGGTCGACGATATCAGGCGGATGGTCGACGAATTCTCGCGCTTCGCGCGGATGCCGAAACCCGTGATGGAAGGCGAGGACGTCGCCGACACCGTGCGGCAGGCGGTGTTCCTGATGAAGGTCGCCCATCCCGAGCTCGATATCGACGCCGAGTTCAAGGATGATCCGCTGCGCGCCCAGTTCGACCGCCGGCTGATCTCGCAGGCGGTGACCAACATCGTCAAGAACGCCACCGAGGCGATCGAGCAGGTCCCGCCGGAGGAGCTCGGCAAGGACGGCGGAAAGGGCCGCATCGACGTCGTGGTGTCGCGGGAAGGCGAGGACGTGCTGATCGACGTCGTCGACAACGGCATCGGCCTGCCCAAGGTCGCGCGCTCGCGGCTGCTGGAGCCCTATGTGACGACACGCGCCAAGGGCACCGGCCTTGGCCTTGCGATCGTCGGTCGCGTGCTGGAAGACCATGGCGGCCGGATCGAGCTGAAGGATGCCTCCGACTTCCGCCAGGGCCAGCGTGGCGCGTGGATGCGAATGCGGTTTGCGATCTCCGGCGAGGCCAAGAAGGCCCAGGGAGCCGCCGAGCAGGCGCCGGCAGCCAAGGACGCGGCCGCGGATCCCCGGCAAACCGCTGCGGATTCCGCCCCGACGCAGGAAACAAAAGTGCCGGCGCCTGAAACCAGAGAGCCGGCTGAAAAGACCAATGATGATTCAACGAAAATCGAAGCCTCGACAGGCAGCTGAAAAGGCAGGCGCGACCCATGGCAAGTGAAATTCTGATTGTCGATGATGAGGCCGATATTCGGGATCTCGTCGCGGGTATTCTCGAAGACGAGGGTTTCGTCACAAGGACCGCGCGCGACAGCGACTCGGCACTCGCCGAGATCGCCAACCGCCGGCCGCATCTGGTGTTCCTCGACATCTGGCTGCAGGGCTCCAAGCTGGACGGCTTGCAGCTGCTGGAGCAGGTCAAGAAGGACAACGCCGACCTTCCGGTCGTCATGATCTCCGGCCACGGCAACATCGAAACCGCGGTCGCCGCGATCAAGCGCGGGGCCTATGATTTCATCGAGAAGCCGTTCAAGGCCGATCGCCTGATCCTGGTCGCCAACCGCGCGCTGGAGAACTCGCGGCTCAAGCGCGAGGTCAAGGAGCTGAAGCAGCTCGCGCCGAGCGCCAGCTCGCTCGTCGGCCGCTCGCCCAGCATGAACCAGCTGCGCCAGACCATCGAGCGCGCGGCGAAGGCCAACAGCCGCATCCTGATCGTCGGCCCCGCCGGCGCCGGCAAGGAATTGACCGCACGCACGCTGCATATGGCTTCGGGCCGCGCCGACGGTCCCTTCGTCGTCATCAACGCAGCAGCGATCACGCCGGAGCGGATGGAGCATGAACTGTTCGGCATCGAGCAGTCCAACGGCGAACATCCGCGCAAGCCCGGCGCGCTCGAAGAGGCCCATGGCGGCACGCTGTTCATCGACGAGATCGCGGACATGCCGCGCGAAACCCAGAACAAGATTCTGCGCGTGCTGGTCGAGCAGTCGTTCCAGCGCGTCGGCGGCACCGCCAAGGTGCAGGTCGACGTGCGCATCATCTCGTCCACCGCGCGCAATCTCGAAGAGGAGATCGCGGCCGGTCGTTTCCGCGAGGACCTCTATCACCGGCTCTCGGTGGTGCCGATTCGCGTGCCTGCACTCTCGGAGCGGCGCGAGGATATCCCCGAACTGATCGACTACTTCATGGAGCAGATCTCGGCCGGCAGCGGTTTGCCCAGGCGGCAGATCGGGCAGGACGCGATGGCGGTGCTGCAATCGCACGTCTGGCCCGGCAATGTGCGTCAGCTCCGCAACAATGTTGAGAGAGTCATGATTCTAGCCGCCGGCGGTCCGGAGGTGATCATCACCGCCGATATGCTGCCGCAGGATGTCGGCTCGATGGTCCCGGCGATGCCGACCAGCAACAATGGCGAGCACATCATGGGACTGCCGCTGCGCGAGGCGCGCGAAGTCTTCGAGCGCGACTATTTGATTGCACAGATCAGCCGTTTCTCAGGAAATATTTCTCGTACGGCCGAGTTTGTTGGCATGGAACGTTCGGCGCTGCACCGAAAATTGAAGGCGCTCGGCGTCGGCTAATGCCCGACGTCGCGCCCAGACCTTGGGGATACCAGAGGAAAAACAACTATTTCCGTAGTTTTTCGGAGAAGACGGACGTCGCCTGCCGCGTGAAGCGGCTTGCCTAATAAGCCGTCCTGTCCTCTAATCGATTGGCGGTTCCTCCGAGGGGGATCTCATGAGGAACGGCAACCGGACGAAGGCCCGATTTTGAAAACGGGGCCGCGACCGGCGCAATAAAAAGAAACTCAAAGCGAGAAAAAAACAATGGCGGCAGACCGCGCACAAAACCTTCAGGACACCTTCCTTAATCACGTTCGCAAAACCAAGACGCCACTGACGATCTTTCTGGTCAACGGAGTGAAGCTCCAGGGCATCGTGACCTGGTTCGACAATTTCTGTTTGCTGCTTCGGCGCGACGGTCATTCGCAGCTCGTCTACAAGCACGCGATCTCGACCATCATGCCGGGCGCTCCGATCCAGCTGTTCGAAGGCGGCGAGGATCAGCCGGCTTGAGAGTGATCTGATTGGACCCCCGGAGTTTCGACGGGGATGCCGACCGTTCGCGGCCGGCAGGGGCTAAGCAGACGGGGCGGGTGCTTGTCATCGGCCCCTACTTGCGCGCGCGCGCGGGAAGTGCCGACGCGCAATCGGAGAGTCATGTTCAGCGCGACGCCGAGGCCAGGCTCGATGAAGCCGCGGGTCTCGCGCGCGCGATCGACCTGGTCATTGCGGACGCCATCATCGCACCGATCAGCCAGATCCGGCCGGCGACCTATATCGGCAAGGGCAAGGTCGAGGAGATCGCCGCGCTCGCCAAGAGCCTCGACGTCGAGCTCGTCGTGATGGATTGCGCGCTTGCGCCGATCCAGCAACGCAATCTCGAGAAGGAATTGCATGCCAAGGTGCTCGACCGCACCGGCTTGATCCTGGAAATCTTCGGCCGCCGCGCCAAGACGAAGGAAGGCTCGCTCCAGGTCGAGCTCGCGCATCTGAATTACCAGCGCTCGCGCCTGGTGCGGTCGTGGACCCATCTCGAGCGCCAGCGCGGCGGTTTCGGTTTCATGGGCGGTCCCGGCGAGACGCAGATCGAAGCCGACCGCCGCCTGATCCAGGAGCGCATCACCAAGCTGGAGGGCGAGCTGAAGAAGGTGCAGGCGACGCGCCGGCTGCACCGCGCCGGCCGCCAGCGCGTGCCGTATCGCGTCGTCGCGCTGGTCGGCTACACCAATGCCGGCAAGTCGACGCTGTTCAACCGCCTGACCCGCGCCGACGTGCAGGCCGCCGATATGCTGTTCGCCACGCTCGATCCGACGCTGCGCGCGCTGACCCTGCCGCATGGCGGCAAGGCGATGCTGTCTGACACCGTCGGCTTCATCTCCAATTTGCCGACCCAGCTCGTCGCCGCCTTCCGCGCCACGCTGGAGGAAGTGCTTGAGGCCGACGTCATCCTGCACGTCCGCGACATCTCGCATGAAGACGCCGAGGCCCAGCAGAGCGACGTCGACGCGGTGCTGCGCCAGCTCGGTATCAATCCAGATGACAGCGGTCGCATCATCGAGGTCTGGAACAAGATCGACCGCTACGAGCCTGACAAGCGCGAAGAGCTTCTGAATATCGCCGCGCGCCGGCCCGAGGATCATCCGGCGATGCTGGTCTCCGCCGTGTCAGGCGAGGGGATCGATGCGCTGCTCGCCGCGATCGAGGAACGCCTCGCCGCCAAACGCACCACGCTCGATCTCTCGATCGACGCCGCCGACGGCGCCGGCATCTCCTGGCTGCACCGCAATTCCGAGGTACTGGTGAAGGAGCTGCACGACGGCCGTTTTGATATGACCGTGCGGGTGGACGAGACCAAGCGGGATATCGTGGTGAACAGGTTCGACGCGGTGCCGCATCTTGCGACCTAGACGGCGCGGTCCTGCCGCGTGAGTTGCGCAACTTCTTTCTCAACGGACAGCGCAGTTAGGGACGGCCTTGATTGCCTTCCTCTTGTAAAAGCTTGTCCTTCCCCTTCGCCGCATTCCACAGCGTGTCCATCTCCGCCAGCGTCGCCTGTTCCAACGTGCGCCCCTGCGCTTCCAGCGCGCGCTCGATATAGGCAAAGCGCCGTTCGAATTTCGCATTCGTCGCCCGCAACGCGGCCTCCGGATCGGCATCGACATGACGGGCGAGGTTGACGAGCGCGAACATCAGGTCGCCGGTCTCTTCCGCGATCTCCTCCTTGTCGTTGCGATCGAGTGCGGCCTCGATCTCGTCGGCTTCCTCGCGAATTTTCTGCAGCACCGCGCGCGGATCGTTCCAGTCGAAGCCGACGGTGGAAGCCTTGCGCTGCAGCTCCATGGCCCGCGTTAGCGCGGGCTGGCCGGCCTTGACGCCCGCGAGCAGCGACTTGCGGGGTGGCGCTGCCTCGGGCGGCCGGCGCGCGGCGCGCTCGGCTTTCTCTTCGGCCTTGATCCGGTCCCAGACCTCTTTGACGTGAGAGGACGCGAGATTGCCGTCCTTGTCGGCGAAGACATGGGGATGGCGCCGGATCATCTTTCGCGTGATCGCTTCGACGACATCGCCGAAGGAAAATGCGTTCTGCTCCTCGGCCATCTGGGCGTGGAACACCACCTGCAGCAGGAGGTCGCCGAGCTCCTCGCGGAGATCGTCGAGATCGCCGCGGTCGATGGCGTCGACCACCTCATAGGCTTCCTCGATCGTGTAGGGCGCGATCGTCGAAAAATCCTGCTCGAGGTCCCAGGGGCAGCCGGTCACCGGCGTGCGCAGCGCCGCCATGATCTCGATCAGGCGGGAAATATCGCGGGAAGGGGTCATTGCGGGGCAGTCTCCTGGATCCAAAACCTTATGCCAAAAGCGGGCCTCCGTTCCCAGCGGGACCCTCGGGAACGGGCCGATTTCCACCGATTGGCTGATACGTTCAGCAGTGCTAAAGCGCGGGCCATGAGCGACGCATTTGCTTCACAAACCGCGCTGGTGCTGTTCTCCGGCGGCCAGGATTCCACCACCTGCCTTGCCTGGGCGCTGAGCCGCTTCGCCCGGGTGGAGACGCTGGGGTTCGAGTATGGCCAGCGCCATGCCGTCGAGCTCGACTGCCGCGACCGGCTGTTCGAGGGCATCAAGGGCTTGCGCGCCGATTGGGCCGCAAAGCTCGGCGAGAGCCATACGCTGTCGATCCCGACGCTCTCGGCCGTGTCCGAGACGGCGCTGACGCGCGATGTCGCGATCGCGATGGGTGCTGACGGTCTGCCGAACACTTTTGTGCCCGGCCGCAACTTGGTGTTCCTGACCTTCGCTGCGGCGCTGGCGTATCGGCGCGGCATCACCCACATCGTCGGCGGCATGTGCGAAACCGACTATTCCGGCTATCCCGATTGCCGCGACGACACCATTCGCGCGATGCAGGCCGCGCTATCACTCGGCATGGCTCGCAAGTTCGAGCTGCATACGCCGCTGATGTGGATCGACAAGGCCGCGACCTGGAAGCTGGCGCATGACCTCGGCGGCGATGCGCTGGTCGATTTGATCCGCGAGCAGTCGCACACCTGCTATCTCGGCGAACGCGGCGCGCAGCATGACTGGGGCTATGGGTGCGGCGAGTGCCCGGCGTGCAGCCTGCGGGCGAAGGGCTGGCGGGAGTTTGTCGGGAGGCGGTGAGGCAAACTCGGTGTCGTCACCTGCGCAAGCGGGTGATCCAGTATTCCAGAGCCCGTCCTTGAGCCGAAAGGCCGCGGCGTACTGGGTCGCCCGGTCAAGCCGTGCGACGACAGAGGAAAAAATCCGGCCTCTCTCCGCCGTCGTTGCGAGCGAAGCGAAGCAATCCAGAGTCCTTGCGCAGGGGCAGTCTGGATTGCTTCGTCGCACCAGCGCAAAATTGCTTTGTCGCAGGCTCCTCGAAATGACGGAGGAAGCAGCACGCGCTACCCAAAATCCTCCGGCCGAAGCTCAATCGGCTTGCCATGCGGGGTGCGATCGGCGGCATGATCCCAGGCATCGCGATAGCGATGCAGCGTGTCCATCGACGCGACGCCCTTGCGAGCGACGAGGCCCTCCAGCGTGGCAAGCCAGTGCAGATAATAGGTTTCGCCCGTGTCAGGATCGCCGGCGGCTTTCGCGCGCTTGATCTCGTCGGCCAGCGCCGCGGCCCATTCCGGCCAGGTGAAGACGCCGCGGTCGTGCAGGCTCAAGGCCATTGCAAAGGCCTGCGCTTCCCAGGGGGCGCGGAACACCGGGCCGTCGTCGTCGCGCGGAATGCTCGGGATGGCCGCCGTTGCGGCAGCCGCAGCAATGCTGCTCGTCATGCCGGGTCCAGATAGGGCTCGAACGCGTCGATCGAGACCTTCAGGGTCGGATCAGCGCCGGCACCCCAGAGATCGCGGCCCTCGAATACGACCGTGTAGAGCCATTGCGGATCCTCGCCGCGCTCCATCGCGGCCGTATCGGGAAATACATGGCAGCCATGGTTCAGCTCGACCACGCCGACATGCCCGCGCACATAGCGCGGCAGCCGCGTATGCGTGGTCGGATGAATGTTTTTCGCGCGGACACGGTCGCCGATGTTGAACTTGGCAGGGGCAGGCGCACGGCGGGCGAATTTGCCGCGCACCATGACGCGCTCGACATTGGCGAGATCGAACTTGCCGTGCTTGAGCGCTTTGCCGGGCTGCATCGCGCGGCCGGCGGCGACTTCCTCGCGGGTGAGGTAGCCCTTCTCGATCAGCATCTCCTCGAGGCCGAGGAACCACTTCTTGTAGTAGGAGCTCGAGAGATAGACATGCGGCGGCAGCGTCTCGCGATAGAAACGCGAGGTGTCGATGTTGAACGCGCCGGCTGCGCCCATCGCGCGCACCATCGCCAGCACGCGGGCCTCCCACGCCTCGTGAAACATCGGCTCGTTCGGCTCGGGCTCGACCTTGCCGAACCCGTCCATGCCGCCCATGTCGTGCACGCCGTTCAAGACGGCGCTCCGGGCGTCCTGGGAAAGCCGGTTCCGATCATCGAATCGCGGGTGACGAGTTCGGCAAGCTGCTCCTCGCTCCAGCCTTCGGTGCCCGCGGGCCGCATCGGCAGCACCAGGAAGCGCGTCTCGGCGGTGGAATCCCATACCCGGATTTCCGTGTCCTTCGGCAGTGTGACGTCGAATTCGGCGAGCACGCCGCGTGGATCCTTCACCGCGCGCGAACGATAGGGCGACGCCTTGTACCAGACCGGCGGCAGGCCCAGCATTTCCCAGGGGTAACAGGAGCACAGCGTGCACACGACCATGTTGTGACGCTGCGGTGTGTTCTCGACCACGACGAGATGATCGCCGACGCGGCTGACATGGCCGAGCGTGCCGATCGCCTTGCTGCCGTCCTCCAGCAGCGCCTTCTTGAAATCGGCATCAATCCAGGCTTTTGCGACGACGCGGGCGCCGTTATGCGGGCCGATCTTGGTTTCATAGGCCTGGATGATGGCGTCGAGCGCGGCTGGCTCGACGTAGCCTTTTTCGGTCAAGATCGTTTCGAGCGCGCGCACGCGCAACTCGGTTTCCGACAGTTCCGAATGATCATGGTCGTGGTGATGGTGGTCGTGATCTTGGCTCATGGCGCGAAAGATTAAGCGCAAGGATCCTGTCCTGTCGAGCATTCGTTGCGGCGCGGCTGGTCCCATGTTCCTGACGCTTGATGTGCGCTACGATGGAGCCAAAATCGGCTTCGGAGGCGCCCGTGAAAGAGTTCGTCAAGATCGAGAAAGGCCTCGGTCCCGAGGGGCGGATTGCCGTAGTGCGGTTCGATCGTCACGACGGCATCAACGCATTGTCGCCGGAGGCGCTGCGCCAGCTCACCGCGGCGGCACGTAGCTTCGAGGATGATGCGGCGACGTCAGTCGTTGTGCTGACCGGGAATTCGGGCGCGTTCAGCGCCGGCTTCGATTTGAAGGACCCCGAAGGGCGCTCGCGCAAGGAGATGGATATTGGCACGCTGAGGCGGCATCTCAGGCTGGGCCCGCGCCTGACACACGCCTGGCACGAGATGGAGCAGATCACCATCGCCGCGATCGAAGGCTTTTGCATCGGCGGCGGCGTGGCGTTGGCGGTCGCGCTCGACTTCCGCGTCATGGGCCGCGATGCGCATCTGCGCGTGCCCGAGATCGGGCTCGGCATGAACATGAGTTGGCAGAGCATCCCGCGCATGCTGCATCTGATCGGGCCGGCCCGCACCAAGCAGGCCGTGGTCCTGGGCGATGAGCGCATCTCGGCGGACGACGCCTATCAATGGGGCCTGGTCGAGCAGGTGGTCGATCCCGGCCATGCCTTCGATGCCGCCATGGAACTGGCCCGCAAGGTCGCCGCCCAGCCGCCGCTCGCGGTCGCCATGACCAAGCTGACGGTCAACCGGCTCGCGCATGCGCTGGACGATCTCGCCAGTCACATGGACGTCGATCAGTTCGCGCTGGCGAGCCTCAGCGAAGACCACAGGGAGGGCGTCGAAGCGTTCCTGACTCGGCGCAAGGCTAAGTTCAGAGGAAGGTAGCCAACGGATTCCTTACCGCCTTGAGCAGGAGAGGCGTGGCTTCGTCCGGCCATTGAATCGCCGGCGCGCGGCAACGGCTCGGTCAATGGGTCAACCAGCCCGGAGACTGCCCCGTGGCAAAGGAATTTTCTTCCCGGGAGGCGGATTGGGAAAACTTCGCCCAACGCCTCGCAAATATCTGAAATTGCGCAGACGGCCGGAAAAGGTGATATGTTGCAGCGCAGCGTCGCCGGCGCCTGCCATTGTTCCACCTTCTGCCGTTTGGAACGACCTTGACCTCGTGCGCCTGTCGGGCGGGCGAGCTAAACATCGTGCATGAAAGCCGCTTCCATGAATGCGCAGCCATCGCTGGTGGTCGGAGACCCGATCGAAATCCTGGACGCCGCGGCCAAGCCGGATGCGATGGTCCGTTTCGAGAACATCTCGAAAACCTATCCGGCTTATCGCGGCAAGCCCGGTGTCGTTGCGCTGCGAGGCATCGATTTCGCCATCGCGCGAGGCTCCATCACCGGCGTGATCGGCCGCTCCGGCGCCGGCAAGTCGAGCCTGGTCCGCCTCATCAACGGGCTTGAGAAGCCGACCGCCGGCCGCGTCGTCGTCGACGCCAGAGACATCTCGGCGCTCACGGGGCGCGACTTGCGGCTGGCGCAGCGCTCGATCGGGATGATCTTCCAGCATTTCAACCTGCTGTCGTCGCGCACTGCCGCCGACAACATCGCGCTGCCGCTGGAGATCGCCGGCTGGTCCAAGGCCGACATCCGCGCCCGCGTGAGCGAGCTGCTTGCGCTGGTCGGCATCGCCGACAAGCACGATCGGTACCCGTCAGAACTCTCCGGCGGCCAGAAGCAGCGTGTAGGCATCGCCCGCGCGCTGGCGACGCGGCCGGATGTGCTGCTCTCGGACGAGGCGACCTCCGCGCTCGATCCGCAGACCACGCGTGCGATCCTTGACCTGCTTGCGAATATCAACCGCGAGCTCGGCGTGACCATCGTGCTGATCACCCACGAAATGTCCGTGGTGCGTCAGCTCGCCAAGGAAGTCGTCGTGCTCGATGCCGGTCACGTCGTCGAGCGCGGCCACGTCGCCGACATCTTCACCCATCCCAAGCATCCGATCACGCAGTCTTTCCTGGCCGAGGTCACAGGCGACAGCCTTCCGGTCTCGCTGGCCGGTCGCATCGTGCAGGAGCCCGGCGGCCACGCCGTGATCCGCGTCCAGGTGCGCGGAGCAGGGGCAGGCGCCACGCTGATCGCGCGGCTTGCCCGCGAGCTCGGCCTCGACGTCTCGCTGCTGTCGGCCCGCATCGACGAGATCGGCGGCCAGCATGTCGGCTCGCTGGTGCTCGGCATTCCCGGCGGCGAGGGCGCCGCGGCGCGCACGCTGGCATGGCTCTCACAATTTCAGATCTCGGCGGAGCGTCTCGGCTATGTCGCCTGAACTCATCAAACTGATCATCCTGGCCACCTTCGAAAGCCTGTACATGGTCGGCATCGCGGCGCTGATCGGCACCGCGTTCGGCCTGCCGCTCGGCGTGTTCCTCGCAACCAGCCGGAAGGGCGAGCTGTTCGCGGCGCCCACCGTCAATCGCGTGCTGGGCATCGTCGTCAATGCGACGCGTTCGACGCCCTTCATCATCCTGGTCGTCGCCATCATTCCGTTCACCCGAATGGTCGCCGGCACGTCGATCGGGTCGACGGCCGCCATCGTGCCATTGACCATCGCCTCCGCACCTTTCATCGCGCGTCTCGTCGAAGGTGCGATCCGCGAGGTCGACGGCGGCCTGATCGAGACCGCATCCTCGTTTGGGGCCTCGCCGGTCCAGATCGTGTTCAAGGTGCTGATCCCCGAGGCGCTGCCCGGCCTGCTGCTGGCGCTGACGCTCGCGGTCGTCAGCCTGCTCGGCTATTCCGCCATGGTCGGCGCCGTTGGAGGCGGGGGCTTAGGCGATCTCGGCATCCGTTACGGCTATCAGCGCTTCATGCCTGAGATGATGCTGGCGGTGGTCGTCGTGCTGATCGCACTGGTGCAACTCGTGCAGAGTGCCGGCGATTATCTGGCGCGCCGGGTCAACCGGCGGCTGCGTCACCGCTGATCCACCTCACGCCGCCGGCCGGCCGCGCCGCAGCGTCTCCTGAGGGAGCCCGGAAGGAGACCGGATGCGGCGTTCTCCGGTCGACCGCTTCTACCGAATGGCCGATCCAGAACCGGCCGTCGCCACATCACCGACATGCGTTGACGCGAGCGCCAACGAGACCCGCGGAGCGGGGTATTTGGAGCCACGGATCTGGTTGCTTCAAAATCCACATGGACCCATCCGTTGTCGGGGCAAGGCAGAAATGACACCCGGCGTGCAAAGTAGAAATGTCACCCGAACTGACAGCAACCGGGGCGCATGGACGTTATTTTTGGCCTGAAGACGCGCCTGCGCTCGTTAGAAATGTCACCAGGAAATCGGTGAGGAGGGCGCGCGGACGCGGAGCTGGCCGGGGTTGCGCAGCGGCCGCGCGACCGGATGGTACGCCCTGGAAGGTCAGGTTGGCTTGAACATGTGCCGCTCGGCCTGGCCTCGACGGCGTGGCGCCTTGGCTGAGCGCGACATGTCCAGCTGCTTCTGCTGCTCGGCAATGTAGGCCAAGACCTCGCCCAGCCGCTTGTTCTCGACGATCGCCGCCTGATTGACCTTCTGCAGCTTGTCGAACGTTCGGTAGGGCAAATCCCGCCCGTTGTGCCGGATCGCCAGATGGCCATCCGGATAGTCGATGATCGTGACGCGCTGGCGGGCAAGCCGCCGCGTGACCTCGTTGTTCTCGAGCATGAACAGGATCTTGTCGTACTGAATCGTCAGATTGTTCGTCAGCGTGCGCTCTTCCTTCCAGGCAAAGACGTCGCTCAGCGGCGCCAGGTCCTCACCGGGGCGATGGGCATCCTGGTCCGACTTCGCAGTCTTGCCAAAGCGAGCATTGTAGCTCGCCATAAACGCCGGCAGGAACGCGTTGCCGGCCGCGATCGTCGAGATCCCGGCAAGCCGCATCTCCTTCACCAGACGATCCTGCAGCGTTCCGAATGAGCGCTCCACCCGACCTTTGGCCTGAGGGGAGTTGGCACAGATGATATCGATGTTGAGTTCGCTCAGAGCGCGGCCGAATTGCGTCATCCCGTTGCCACCGGCCGCCTCGCGATGGTTGACCCGGAAGATCGAGTGCTTGTCCGAGTAAAACGCAACCGGGCGGCCATAACGCTCCACATAGACCCTGGTCTCGCGCAGATAATCCAGCGTCGATTCCGAAGGTACGAACGCCGCATGCAGAATCTGGCTGGTCGCATCGTCGATATAGGCCAGCAGCGAGCACTCCGGGCCACGTCCTTCGAACCAGTAATGCTTCGAACCGTCGATCTGGATCAGCTCACCAGTCCGTTCACGCCGGTTGCGCGGCTGATGCACCGAGGGCAGGCGGCGCTTCCGATCAATCCATAGCCCGTCCGCCAACATCCACTTGCGCAGCGTCTCCCGCGACACCAGGCAGGCGTGGTTCTCTTTGAGCTTCTCTGCCGCCAGCGTCGGGCCGAAATCCGCATAACGCGCCTTCACCAGCGACATCGTCAGCTCGCGCACCTGCGCCGGCATCCGGTTGTTGCTGGGCTTGCCACGACGCTTGGAGGCCAAGCTTGCCGCTCCATGCTCGCGGAGCGAACGGAGCAGCCGGAACACCTGTCGCCGTTGCAACTGAAGCACCGTGGCGGCTTCTGACACCCGCAATCGCCCGGCTTGTACCTCCATCAAAATATTGAGCCGCGAAAACTCCTTGTCGCTCATAGACACCACCACGATTGCCGTCCCCCGCAACTGCATTCCAACCGCGGAGTGCCATCTCAACTTTGCGGAGGGGTGTCATCTCTATATTGCGCTTACATCCGTAATTCGCATAAGGTATATTATGGAATATATTTATATTCAATTCGATCAATTATTTAGCTGGAATTGCTGCCATGGCGCTTTCGCTCAAGCGCCATATCCAGCTCCGGGCTCGCCGAACGCCCCCAGCCCTTGACGGCTACTGTGCATGGGGTTGTTTTTCAGATTTGGATCGGATCGAGGCCTCCGAAAGCCGATATTGCCGCGACCTTGTCCGGCTGCAATAAGCGAGCTTCGCGAGATCGCAGATGACCTTCGAGCCGTCGGTCCGTATAGGTTTGCATCTCACAACAAGAACAAACTTTCGAGGAAGCAGACCCATGAGTTTCTCCCGCCGCACGCTTCTCAAGGCCTCCGCCGCGACCGCCGTCTTTGGCGGCTTCAGCGCGCCCCATGTGGCCCGTGCCCAGGCTGCCGAGTTCTCGTACAAATACGCCAACAACCTGCCGGACAGCCATCCGCTCAACGTGCGCGCCAAGGAGATGGCCGCGGCCATCAAGAGCGAGACCAACGGCAAGTTCGACCTCCAGATCTTCCCGAACAACCAGCTTGGGTCCGACACCGACATGCTGAGCCAGATCCGCTCCGGCGGCGTCGAGTTCTTCACGCTGTCGGGCCTGATCCTGTCGACCCTGGTGCCGGCGGCCTCCATCAACGGCATCGGCTTCGCGTTTCCGGACTACGACACCGTCTGGAAGGCCATGGACGGCGATCTCGGCGCCCATGTCCGTGGCGAGATCAAGAAGGCCGGCCTCGAGGTGATGGACAGGATCTGGGACAACGGATTCCGGCAAACCACGTCGTCGACCAAGCCGATCACCGGTCCGGACGATTTCAAGGGCTTCAAGATCCGCGTGCCGGTGTCGCCGCTGTGGACCTCGATGTTCAAGGCGTTCGAGGCCGCGCCCGCCTCGATCAATTTCGCCGAAGTCTATTCCGCGCTCCAGACCAAGATCGTCGAGGGGCAGGAAAACCCGCTGGCCATCATCTCGACCGCGAAGCTCTACGAGGTGCAGAAGTTCTGCTCGCTGACCAACCACATGTGGGACGGCTTCTGGTTCCTGGCCAATCGCCGCGCCTGGGAAAAGCTGCCGGAGGACGTGCGCGCGATCGTCGCCAGGAACATCAATGCCGCCGCGGTCAAAGAGCGTGAGGATACCGCCAAGCTGAACGCCGGTCTCCAGCAGGAGCTCGCAACCAAGGGCCTGGCGTTCAACCAGCCCAGCATCGCGCCGTTCCGCGACAAGCTGCGGGCTGCAGGCTTCTATGCGGAGTGGAAGGGCAAATACGGCGAGCAGGCCTGGGACCTGCTGGAAAAGGCCGTCGGCAAGCTGTCGTAACGCATTGGGGCCGTCATGGCTCATATCGAAGTCGAGGCGAACGGAGTGGCGGGCGAGGCGACTGTTGAGTCCCCTCGCCGACCTTCGCTGCTTGCGTCGCTCGAGCGCGTCCTCGGCTTTGCCGTTGAAATCCCGGCGGCGATCCTGGTGGTCGCCGAAATCGGGATCCTGTTTGCGGGCGTCGTCGCGCGCTACGGCTTGCACCGGCCGCTGATCTGGTCGGACGAGCTCGCCTCGATCCTGTTCCTGTGGCTGGCCATGCTGGGCGCAGCGGTGGCGTTCCGCCGTTCAGAGCACATGCGCATGACCGCGCTCGTCGGAAGCGCAGGCCCGGCGGTGCGCGCCTATCTCGATCTGTTCGCGATCTGCGCGGCGCTGGCGTTCCTCGCGCTGATCGTGTGGCCGTCCTGGGACTATGCGTACGAGGAAAGCTACATCACCACGCCGGCACTTCAGATCTCGAACATCTGGCGCGCCGCCGCGCTGCCGGCCGGCATCTGCCTGATGGCGGTGTTCGCCCTGCTGCGGCTGCTGCGCGCGGCGGACTACCGGATGGTCGCGGCCGCCATGCTGTCCGTTGCCGTCGTGATCGGCCTGTTCTGGCTCGCAGAGCCCTCGTTGCGGCCGCTTGGCAATCTCAACCTCGTCATCTTCTTCGTCGGCGTCGCCGGCTTCTGCGTCTTTGCCGGCGTTCCCATTGCATTCGGCTTTGGCCTCGCAATCTTCGGCTATCTGGCGCTGACCACCCGCACGCCGGTCGTGGTGCTGGTCGGGCGGATGGACGAGGGCATGAGCCATCTCATCCTGCTCTCGGTGCCGCTATTCGTGTTCCTGGGATTGCTGATCGAGATGACCGGCATGGCGCGGGCCATGGTGTCGTTCCTGGCGAGCCTGCTTGGCCATGTCCGTGGCGGCCTGCATTACGTGCTGGTCGGCGCGATGTATCTGGTCTCCGGCATATCAGGCGCCAAGGCCGCCGACATGGCCGCGGTCGCGCCCGTGTTGTTCCCCGAGATGAAGCAGCGCGGCGCCCGGCCCGGAGATCTCGTCGCGCTGCTTGCGGCCACCGGTGCCCAGACCGAGACCATTCCGCCGAGCCTCGTGCTGATCACGATCGGATCGGTCACCGGCGTCTCGATCGCGGCGCTTTTCACTGGCGGACTCCTGCCCGGCGTCGTGCTCGCGATCACCCTCTGCACGCTGGTGTGGTGGCGCTATCGTGGCGAGGACATGAGCCATGTCCGCCGCGCGACCGCGGCCGAAATCGGCAAGACCTTCGTCATCGCCCTGCCCGCGCTCGCGCTGCCGTTCGTGATCCGCTACGCCGTGGTCGAGGGCATCGCGACCGCTACCGAAGTCTCGACGATCGGCATCGTCTATGGTGCGCTGGTCGGTCTTCTCGTCTACCGCCGCTTCAACTGGCGGCGGCTGTTTCCAATGCTGGTCGAGACCGCAGCGCTGTCGGGTGCGATCCTGCTGATCATCGGCACGGCCACCGGCATGGCCTGGGGCCTGACGCAGTCGGGCTTCTCGCGCTCGCTGGCATCCGCCATGACCGGATTGCCGGGCGGAGCCGCGACCTTCATCGCCGTGTCCATCCTGGCTTTCACGGTGCTCGGCAGCGTGCTGGAAGGCATCCCCGCGATCGTGCTGTTCGGGCCGCTGCTGTTTCCGATCGCGCGCCTCGTCGGCGTGCACGAGGTGCACTACGCCATGATCATCATTCTGGCGATGGGTATCGGCCTATTCGCCCCGCCATTCGGAGTCGGCTATTATGCCGCCTGCGCCATCGGAAGGGTCGATCCAGCCGAGGGCATCAGGCCGATCTGGGGTTATCTGCTGGCGCTGATGCTGGGATTGATCGTCGTCGCGGTCTTCCCCTGGATATCGATCGGATTCCTGTAACCCGCGCGACGTGAAGGAGGGGTCGATGAGCGACCGGCACAACCAGTACAATATCGGCCTCGACAAAACCCCCGCCAATTACGTGCCGCTGTCGCCGCTCAGCTTCCTCGCACGCAGCGCTGCCGTCTATCCCGATCACATCAGCACGGTCTATGAGGCGCGCAGCTTCACCTGGGCCCAGACGCATGAGCGCTGCAAGCGCTTTGCCTCCTGGCTCGCCGGCAAAGGCGTCGGCGTCGGCGATACTGTTGCTGTGATGCTGCCCAACATCCCAGCGATGAACGAGGCGCACTTTGCCGTTCCGATGACGGGCGCCGTGCTCAACGCGCTCAACATCCGCCTCGATGCGCCCTCGATCGCATTTCAGCTCGATCATGGCGGCGCGAAAATCATTCTGGTCGACCCCGAATTCTCGCGCGTGATCACCGATGCGCTCGCGCAAATGAGCGGCCCGAAGCCTTTCGTGATCGACGTCGACGATGCCGCCTTCACGGGCGGCAAGCGCATCGGCGAGATCGAATACGAAGCCGCCGTCGCGCAAGGCGATCCGAACTTCACGGCGATCCCGCCGCAAGACGAATGGGATGCGATCGCACTGAGCTACACTTCAGGCACAACAGGCAATCCCAAGGGCGTCGTCACCCATCATCGCGGCGCCTACCTCAACGCCGTCAGCAACATCCTCGCCGGCAATCTCGGTCAGCATCCGGTCTATCTCTGGACGTTGCCGATGTTCCATTGCAATGGCTGGTGCTTTCCCTGGACCCTTGCGGCCGCCGCCGGCATCAATGTCTGCCTGCGCAAGATCGAGCCGACCAAAATCTTCGAGCTGATCAGGCAGCACGGCGTCACCCACATGTGTGGCGCGCCGATCGTCTACAACACGCTGATCAATGCGCCCGATGCGCCGAACGGCGACGCTGCACCCCGCGTCGTCGGGCTGATCGCCGGCGCCGCACCGCCGGTCGCCGTGCTCGAAGGGGCGGAGAGCATCGGCATCAAGCTCACGCATGTGTATGGCCTCACCGAGGTCTACGGCCCCGCTTCCGTCTGTGCCGAGCAGCCCGGCTGGGACGATCTCCCCGCCGCGGAGCGCGCGCGCATGAAGCGGCGGCAGGGCGTGCCCTACCCGCTCGAGGAAGCTGTCACCGTCATCAATCCGCAAACCATGCACGAGGTGCCGCGCGACGGCGAAACCATCGGCGAGGTGATGTTCCGCGGCAACATCGTGATGAAGGGGTATCTGAAGAACGAGAAGGCCACGAAGGAAGCGTTCGAGGGCGGCTGGTTTCACACCGGCGACCTTGGCGTGCTTGACGAGCACGGCTACGTCACGATCAAGGATCGCTCCAAGGACATCATCATCTCCGGCGGCGAGAACATTTCCTCCGTCGAGGTCGAGGACATTCTCTACAAGCACCCGGCCGTGCTGTTCGCGGCCGTCGTCGCCAAGCCCGATCCGAAATGGGGCGAAGTGCCCTGTGCTTTCGTCGAGCTCAAGGACGGCGCCAGCGCGACCGAGGCCGACATCATCGCGTTCTGCCGCACGCAGATGAGCGGCTTCAAGACGCCGAAGGCCGTCGTGTTCGGACCGATTCCGAAGACGTCGACGGGAAAGATCCAGAAATTCCTGCTGCGCAATGAGGTCGGTTCGACCAAGGCGATTACTGCCTGAGTTGAACGCGCACCTAGTGCGTCTCCAGCCGCATCCCGTCGTAAGCCGGCACCACGCCCGCGGGCAGCGTCTGCCGGATCACCTCGTAATCGACGTCGGCCGTCATGTTGGTGATGACGGCGCGCTTCGGCTTGAAGCGTTCGATCCAGGACAGCGCGTCGTTGATGCTGAAATGGCTGACATGCTGGGTGTAGCGCAGGCCGTCTACGATCCAGAGATCGAGGTTTTCCAGGGCACCCCAGCTCTCGCGCGGGATGTCGTTGAGGTCGGGCGTGTAGGCGGCGTTGCCAATGCGATAGCCGAGCGCGGGGATCTGGCCGTGCTGGACCAGGAAGGCGGTCATGGTCACGTCCCCGCCCTTGCCGATAACGATTTGGCTCCCGCCGGCCTCGATCGAATGCCGCGTCAGGATCGGCGGATAGTCGCTGCCCTCCGGCGAGATGAAGCAGTAGGAGAACCGCGCCATGATGTCCTTCGCAGTCGACTGATTGAAATAGGTCGGAATGCGCTTGCGCATGTGGAGAACGACGGAGCGCAGATCGTCCATGCCATGGGTCTGGTCCGCATGCTCATGGGTCAGGAACACCGCGTCGATGTGGTCGACATTGGTATCGATGAGTTGCTCGCGCAGATCCGGCGAGGTATCGATCACAATGCGCGTGGTGCCGTGGCTTGACGTTTTCTCGACCAGCAGCGAGCAGCGGCGGCGGCGGTTCTTGGGATTGCTGGGATCGCAGGCGCCCCAGCCGAGCGCCGGGCGCGGCACGCCGGCGGAGGAGCCGCAGCCCAGGATCGTCAGCGTCAGTGTCATGCGGCTCCCAATCTCAAGCTTTCACCTTGGAGAACAGGCGGAAGAAGTTTTCGCTGGTCTGGCGTGAGATCTCGTCAAACGACACGCCGCGCGTCTCGGCCAGCACCTTGGCGACCTCGACCACATAGGCCGGCTCGTTGCGCTTGCCACGGAACTTGCCCGGCGCAAGATAGGGCGAGTCGGTTTCAACCAGAATACGGTCGGGCGGCAGCTCAGCCGCGAGCGCACGCAAGGTGTCCGACTTCTTGAAGGTCAGGATGCCCGTGAAGCCGATGTACAGCCCGAGCGATACCGCCTTCAGCGCCAGCTCGCGCCCGCCCGTGTAACAATGCAGCACGGCGCGAAACGATCCCTTGGCCGCCTCCTCTTCGAGGATGCGGGCGCAGTCCTCATCCGCTTCGCGGGTGTGGATCACCAGCGGCAGGCCCGTGGCGCGCGCGGCGGCAATATGAGCACGAAAGCCCCTCGCCTGCGCTTCCGGCGAGCCGTCGTCGTAGAAATAGTCGAGCCCGGCCTCGCCGAGCGCGACGACCTTGGGATGCTGCGTCAGGGCGATCAGCTCGTCCGCCGAAATGCCGTCTTCCTCATCCGCGTTGTGCGGATGGGTCCCGACCGAGCAATAGACGTCGTCATAACGCCCGGAGATGGCGAGAAGCTGATCGAGCTTTCGCACCCGCGTCGAGATCGTGACCATGCGGCCGATCCCGGCCGTGCGGGCGCGCGATACGATCCCGTCGAGGTCTTCCGCAAAGTCCGGAAAATCCAGATGACAGTGACTGTCGACCAGCATCGTTATGTCCGCCTCAGGCCGCGGGCTCGATGTAGCGCGGGAACGCCGGCGTCGGCGCCGGCAGCATCGAGCCGGGCGCGATCCGCTTGTCACCGCCGAGCATCGCGAAGTTGCGCTCTCCTTCGGGGATGGCGAGGCTGTCGAGCAGGAGGCTGGAAGCAGTCGGCATTGCCGGCTGAGCCAGAATCGCGATCTGCCGGACGACTTCGGCGGTGACGTAGAGCACCGTCTTCTGCCTGACAGGATCGGTCTTGGCGAGCGCCCACGGCGCCTCGCCCGCGAAATAGCGGTTGGCTTCCGCAACAACGGCCCATACGGCGTTGAGCCATTGATGGATCTGCTGCGTGGCCATCGCCTCGCGCGACGCTCCGACCATTCCGTCGGCCATCGCCAAAATCGCTTTGTCGTTGTCGCTGAACGCGCTGGGCTCGGGCAGCACGCCACCGAGCTGCTTTGCAATCATCGACAGCGAGCGCTGAGCGAGGTTGCCGAGATCGTTGGCGAGATCGGCGTTGATGCGCGCCACGATGGCTTCATGGTTGTAGTTGCCGTCCTGGCCGAACGGCACCTCGCGCAGGAAGAAATAGCGCATCTGATCGACGCCATACTGGTCGGCGAGATTGAAGGGATCGACGACGTTGCCGACCGATTTCGACATCTTCTCGCCCCTGTTGAACAGGAAGCCATGGGCATAGACGCGCTTCGGCAGCGGGAGCCCGGCCGATAGCAGGAAGGCCGGCCAGTACACCGCGTGGAAGCGGATGATGTCCTTGCCGATGATGTGCACATCCGCCGGCCAGTAGCGCCAGTTCTTGTCAGTCTCGTCGGGGAAGCCGACGCCGGTGATGTAGTTGGTGAGCGCGTCGACCCACACATACATCACGTGTTCTTCGTCGCCGGGCACTTTGACGCCCCAGTCGAACGTCGTGCGCGAGATCGAGAGATCGCGCAGGCCGCTCTTGACGAAGCTCATCACCTCGTTCTTGCGGGAGTCCGGCCCGATGAAATCGGGCTGATCCGCATAGAGCTTCAGCAGCTTGTCCTGGTAGGCCGAGAGGCGGAAGAAATAGCTCTTCTCCTCGACCCATTCGACCGGCGTGCCCTGCGGCCCGAGCCGTACGCCGTCCTCGTTCAGGCACGTCTCTTCCTCGGCGTAGTAGGCCTCGTCGCGCACCGAGTACCAGCCGGAATAGGTGTCGGCGTAGATGTCGCCGTTCGCTTCCATACGACGCCAGATCTCCTGGCTGGAGCGATGGTGTTGCTCCTCGGTGGTGCGGATGAAGCGGTCGAACGACACGTTGAGCCGCTCGTCCATCTCCTTGAAGCGTCCGGCGTTACGGGACGCCAGCGCGGAGGGAGTCAGGCCCTCGTTCTGCGCGGTCTGGACCATCTTCAGACCGTGCTCGTCGGTGCCGGTCAGGAAGAACACGTCCTTGCCGTCGAGGCGCGCAAAGCGCGCCAGCACGTCGGCGGAGATTGCCTCATAGGCGTGGCCGATATGCGGGACACCATTGGGATAGGCGATCGCGGTGGAGATGTAGAAGACGTTGTCGCGCGCAGGGGCGGCAACGGCCTTCGGCGCAGGCGGCGCTTTGGGTTTTGCTGCCTTGGTATTCGAGACTTTGGGCTTCGATACCTCGGGCTTGGAGACCACGGGGGGCACGGCCTTCGACGTCTTGGCAACAGCAGCTGGCGCGGCGGTTACGGCAGATGAGGTCACCTTCGCCCTCTTGGCTGCCTTCTTCGATGGAGCTTTGGCGGACTCTTTTGCGACCTTCGTCGTGGCGGCCTTCTTGGCGACGGCCTGCTTCTTCGCGGCTTTCTTGCCCGCCTTCTTTGCACTCTTCGCGGCGGTCTTCTTCACGCCTTTCTTGGCAGAGGCCCGTTTGGTCTTCTTGACCTTCTTGGCAGCCTTGCGCCCGAGTGCCTTTGTCGACTTTTTCGCGGCGTTGTTCGCAGCCTTCTTGCTACCCTTGGCCTTGGCCGTTTTCTTAGCTCGTGCTGCCACGACGAATTCCTCTACCGGATTCTCGAAATTTGGAAACGAAATTGCGTTGTCTGCGCATGATCTTTTCGGAAAACCGCTCCGCACTTTTCCGGATCATGCTCTAGCGCGTTGCGTCCGCCAGCCAGCCGAACACCGAAAAAACCAAGGGCTTTCGCTCCAGATTGTAGGTTTCAGTGTCGCGCGCGGCGCGGACGATCTTTTCCCATACCTGGGCTAGCCGCGCAAGGCGCGGCAGGTTCTGGTTGGCATTGGCTTCGTTCGCATGCAGGCTTTCCGCGATCCAGCGATCGATGCCATCGATGAACGCCGCAAGCGCGACCCGGTCGTTGGTGGGAAGCGAATCGCCAAGCGTATGCAGCTCCCGCGGATCGAGCTGCGGCAGGCGCGCCAGCAGCGCCGCCGTGCGCTGCTGGAGCTTGAGCGCGTCGCCGCCGAGCAGCGTCAGCGCGCGCGCGACGCTGCCTTCGGAGGCCTCTGCGGCCTCGCGTAGCGCCTGATCCGTCGGCGCAAGGTCGCCGGCCGCAGCCGCCGCTCCGATCACCTCGTCGATTGTGAGCGAACGCAGGCGCAGCTTGCGACAGCGCGACTGGATCGTGGCGAGCACACGTGCCGGTGCGTGGCTCACCAGGAGGAACAGCGATTGCTGCGGCGGCTCCTCCAGGATCTTCAGCAACGCGTTCGCCGCATTGGGATTGAGCTCGTCGACGGTGTCGACGATGCAGACGCGCCAGCCTTCAGCCGCCGCCGTCGAGCCGAAGAACGAAATGGTCTCGCGCGTCTCGTCGACGGTGATGACGGTACGCATCACGCCGTGGTCATTCGCGGTACGCTCCAACGTCAGCAACCCGCCATGCGAGCTCGCTGCAACCTGCCGCGCCACGGCATCGTCAGGATCGATCGCGAGGTCTTCGGCGCCCTGCACGACGGGAGCCTGCGGCTCTCCGTGGGCGAGCACGAACCGCGCCATCCGGTAGGCCAGCGTCGCCTTGCCGATTCCTTGCGGTCCGCCAATCAGCCAGGCGTGCGGAATGCGCCCGCTGCGATAAGCCGTCAGCAGCGCGGTCTCGGCCTCGCGGTGGCCAAACAGCAAGCTGGTCTCGCGCGGATGTGGAATCGCGCTCTCGCGCTCGACGTGACGCCGGCTCATGCCGAGACCACCGATGCTGAGGTCGCCAGGAGGCGGTCGCGCAGCGCAGTCCACACCCGCCCGGCGACCGTGTCCGGGTCGGAATTGGCGTCGATCAGAACGCAGCGCGAAGGATCATCCGCCGCAATCTTGCGATAGGCCTCGCGCAGACCCTGATGGAAGGCGAGCTGCTCGCCCTCAAATCTGTCAGGCGTGCCACTGCCCCGCCGCGCCGCCGCGCGTGCCAGGCCGATTTCAACAGGCAAATCGAGGATGATGGTGAGATCAGGCTTGAGATCACCGATCGTGACCCGCTGCATCGCATTGATCAGCGCGGTGGGTACGCTGCCGAGGCTGCCCTGATAGGCCCGGGTCGAGTCGGCGAAGCGGTCGCACAGGACCCAGATGCCCCGGTTGAGCGCAGGCTGGATCACGGTGCGGACATGGTCGTCGCGCGCGGCCGCAAACAGCAGCGTCTCGGCTTCGGGCCCGAGCAGCTTGCCCATGCCCGACAGCACCAGATGCCGCATGATCTCTGCGCCCGGCGAGCCGCCCGGCTCGCGCGTGACGAGGATGCGCATCCTTGCCGCCTTGATACGATCGGCGAGTTTCTTGATCTGGGTCGACTTGCCCGTCCCCTCGCCGCCTTCAAAGGTGACGAAGCGCCCGCGTCCGGACGGCCATGTTACCGCGCTTTCACTCATGATCAGAGCTTCTCGGCGCCTGCGCGGAACATGCCGATGACGAGCTCGCTGGCGCCATCGATCGCGCGCCGCATGGTCGAGCCGGTGCCAACAGCCTCGGCCGCGTAGACCGGCGTCTCGACGGCGATATTGCCGCTGCGCCAGACCTTGGCCACGCCGACCTGCTGGCCCGCCTGGACCGGCGCGCGCACCGGGCCGTTATAGACAACGCGCGCGATCAGCTTGTCGCCGCCGCTTTTGTGCACCATCACCTTCACCGGCTCTTTCGCAATCAGCTTCACCGAGCGGCTGTCGCCGCCAAAGACCTTGGCGTAACCGAGGGGCTGGTCAGCTGCGATCAGCGTGCGGGTCTCGAAATTGCGAAAGCCCCATTCCAGCATCTTCTTGGCTTCGGTGGCGCGGTCTTCGGAATCTTCCAGGCCGTTGACGACGACGATCAATCGGGTGCCGTTCTGCACGGCCGAGCCGACCATGCCGTAGCCGCCCTCCTTGGTGTAGCCGGTCTTTAGCCCGTCTGCTCCTTCCATCGAATTGAGCAGCGGATTGCGGTTGGGCTGGCGGATCTTGTTCCAGGTGAACTCCTTTTCGCCGAACAGTTTATAGAATTCGGGAAAGTCCAGGATGATGTGCCGGGCAAGCATGCCGAGCTCACGCACCGTCATCTTGTTGCCGGGGTCGGGCAAGCCGTTGGAATTGGCAAAGGTCGATTTGGTCATGCCGAGCTCCCGGGCGCGCTTGGTCATGAAATCGGCGGCAAAAATCTTCTCGCTGCCGGCAATGCCTTCTGCGAGCGCGATGCAGGCGTCGTTGCCGCTCTGGATGATGGCACCGTGCAGGAGGTCATCGACCGAGACCTTGCTGTTGATGGCAGCGAACATGGTCGAGGTGCCGGAAGGGGCGCCGCCCTTGCGCCAGGCATTCTCGCTGATCCGGTATTCGTCGGTCAGCTTGACGTCGCCCTTCTTGATCGCGTTGAACACGACCTCGGCGGTCACCAGCTTCATCATGCTGGAGGGTGCGCGCAGCTCGTCGGCGTTCTTCTCGAACAGCACGCTGCCGCTGGAAGCCTCGATCAGGATCGCGGTGGGGGCATCGCCGTCGAAGCCGGTATCCTCGGTCTTCTTGGCGCCCTGCACGCTCTGGTTCGCGGCATAGAGCACCCCGCCCCAGCCGAGGCTCACCGCAAGCGCCGCCGCAACCAGCCCGCGCGCCAGGGCTCCGGCTGTGAAGCCGGTATGACGAAGCGAGATGAGATGAAATGCCATGGCGAAGCCCTGAGAGCGCCGTTCTAACAAATGGAACAGGTGCGAACAACACGAGGGTCGTTGCTGCCCCCGAGATTGCACGATTCTCATTGCGCCCCTATCGTGGCACCTGATGTTTTTCAACCAAACCCCTGAAACAAGGCGGAAAAGCGATGTCCATGACCCGAGGGATCAAGGCCAACGGGATCGACCTCTTCGTCCGCGAGGCCGGTCAGGGACCACTGGTGGTGCTGTGCCATGGCTGGCCGGAACTGTCCTACTCGTGGCGACACCAGATGCCTGCCTTAGCAGCGGCCGGGTTTCATGTCGTGGCCCCCGACATGCGGGGCTACGGCCAGAGCGCGGCGCCGCCCGAGGTGGCAGCCTATTCGATCTTCGATCTGGTCGGCGACGTCGTCGGCCTGGTCCGGGCGCTCGGCGAGACCAAAGCCGTCGTCGTCGGCCATGACTGGGGCGCGCCGGTCGCCTGGCACGCGGCACTGTTCCGCCCGGATATATTCACGGCCGTCGCAGGGCTGAGCGTGCCCCCGCCGCTCCGCGGACGCGGTAAGCCGCTCGAGCTGCTGCGCCAGGGCGGCATCACGAATTTCTACTGGCAGTATTTCCAGACGCCGGGTGTCGCCGAGGCCGAGTTCGAGCGTGACGTCGCCCGCACCATGCGCATTGTGCTCGGCGGCCGCGGACTTGCCGATCCGAACGCCGCGATGTTCGTCCAGGAGGGCAAGGGCTTTCTCGGCCATGCCGCAGCCGACGAGCCGCTGCCGTCGTGGCTGAGCGAGGCCGATCTTGCTCATTTCACCGAGAGCTTCCGCTCTTCCGGGTTTCGTGGCGGGCTGAATTGGTATCGCAACATCGACCGCAATTGGGAGCTGACCGCGCCCTGGCAGGACGCGCAAATCCACCAGCCCTCCCTGTTCATCGCCGGCGCGCAGGACGCCGTCATCACCGGCCTGATCGGCGCCAAGCGGGTCAACGATCTGGAGCGCGTGCTGCCCAATCTCACGCGAAAGCTGATCATCGACGGCGCTGGTCATTGGGTGCAGCAGGAACGGCCCGACGAGGTCAATGCCGCGCTTTTGCGGTTCTTGCGCGAAGCGCATCAGGCTAGCTAGACGAGATCCTTCCTCATTGCCGTGTGGGCGGCGCCCACAGACCCGGTCTCGGCAAAGCTGTCGCGGCTTGCCTAATACAGGCCGCGGCCGGTCAGAATGCTGCGTGCCTCGGCTGCGCCGTCATCGGAGGTCGCCGGACCGCTATCTCCGGCGTAGCGGCCGCTCTCGTCATAAGACACTTGCCGGGCGTTCTGGAGCACCCGGCCCCGGCTGCGGCTCGAGGCCGACATCTCGGACGTCGCGTCGATCGAGGCGAGGTCGGCCGACGTGTTGCCAAGGCTGTAGGGCCGCCCTTCCGGGATCGGGACTTCGCCCCTGAAGGCGCCGCGGCTTGATGACACCTCCGGCACGAACGGCCTGGCCGAAGCGACCCGGACCATCGAGGGTGACGGCGCCGGAACGCCGGTGCGCAAGGTCGCCATCAGCTGGCGGTCGTCGGAGCCTTCCAACGGCGCCCGGCCGACATATTCGACGCGGACCCTGGCAACACCATTTCCTTTGAATTCAAGCAGTTCGGCGGCTTTGTTCGAGACGTCGATGAGGCGGTTGCCGTGATAGGGCCCGCGGTCGTTGACGCGGACGATCAGCGACTTGCCATTGGAGAGATTGGTCACCCGCGCATAGGACGGCATCGGCAGGGTGGGATGCGCCGCGGTGAGCGAGCTCATGTCGAACACTTCGCCGTTGGCGGTCAGGCGACCATGGAAGTCGTCGCCATACCAGGAGGCCGTGCCCTCGGCGCGGTAATTGACGTCCTCCTCCGGTACGTAGGTCCGGCCTGCAACGACATAAGGCTTTCCGACGCGATAGGTGCCGCCGCCCTTGGGGACGGGTTCGCCGAAGCCAACGACCCGTGGGCTCGACGACACGCCGTATTTGGGATCCACCCGGCTGGCGAACTTGTTGGACGAGGCGCAATTGGCAAGCGCAAGGCAACCGGCCACCACCGCAACGCCCCGCGCAGCCCGCACCACCGAATCTGATCGTCGGATCCCCATTCGCCCCAAATACCATTTCCCCGGAGACGGCCCCAACCCGCTTGCACACGGGAATCGCCTTCCGGTCCTCAAGCCCGAGGCGGCCCACCACCGTCTCGGAGACGGTAACGATAACGCAACCCGAACACGGCGGAAATGGGGAGCCCACAACGTTCGCGTCGGCATGGTAAACAGGACGTTCGGCATTCTCGTTGATAAATGGGGCGCAATGGCCTCTCAGCCGCCTCTGATGTGCCAGTCCCGCACAAGCTGTTGCGCCAAAACCTCACTCCCCCCCCGATATCGTCGGCTTCACGGGAATTCTTTTGACTGTGCAAGGCCGCGCGCGTTTTCTCGCGTGCAGGGGCGGGATTGGAATTTAACGATGATCGAGACGGTTTCGGCACTGATGGGTCTGGTAAGCGCGGGAATCTTCCTGGCCCATGCGTTTGAAGGCTACCGCACGAGGGCCTGACGGCGCTCGCGCGGTTGACATTGCGTCACCTCTTCAAGGCGGTACGTTCGGGCAATTTTAATCAATCCGATCGAGCATCGAAGGCGAGAGCAGCAGGTGTCCCATGCGCAAACATGACTTCGTATCCGATGGCTTTCTGGCACTGACCGCAGGCGGCCTCGTGCTGCTCTGCTCGAGCCTCGTCGCCCTGGCCTTCGGCTGATCTCACGCCACCCGTTTCGAATTTTCAGAGCGCCGCGCGTCTGCGGCGCAGCACGCCGAATCACCCCGCTCCCGTTGAGTTGATTGAATTTCCGCGTTCGGCGCCTCGACCTAATTTCAAGAGGCCACGCCAACGCAGGTGACGCACATGCTCGCCGAAAAATTTCTACTGGTCCTGGGGTCGCTGATCCGAAGCAGCCGGACCTACCCCGACGGAAGCCCCCGGGTGATCAGCAGCTCCGCCCACGTCCCCGTGACGCTGCCGAACCAGAAATAGCGGCGCTTGACCACGGGGGCTCAGCGCAAGCCCAACGGCGAGCTCCGGTACAGGCTGTCACGCGCTTCGGACAGGCAGACGAAGCTGCCATCAAATCCCTGGCCGTAGAGCTTCTGCCCTTTGCGGTAATAGACGCTCTTCCTGAAATCCAGCCACACCACCTTGTCGCCTGGGCAATGGCGCTGCGCTTGCGCCTCATTGCGGAAGGGCGTCAGCGGGGTCGCCAATACCGCAGTGGCGCCGCCCACCGCACTTGCAAGTACGATGTGCCCGAGCCATCGGCCAAAGCCACTGCGCATAACTATCGGCCTCCCGATCCCCGCCACCCCCGGAGGCGGCCGTCATGCACGTTAGCATGAGACGGCGCGATCCACACCCGATGAACCGGGCGGCGTGTCTTCCACCGGCCAGCTTGGCGGGGTACATGATGACGAGACGATCTCAACGCGCGGATGCAATGTGAATGTCGGCAGAGCTTGAACCCACCGGACGCCGCCCGCGGCTCGGGCTGTTACCGATGATCATCTTCGGTTCGCGCTGGCTGCAATTGCCGCTCTATCTCGGGCTGATCGTGGCGCAATGCGTCTACATCGCGCTGTTCCTGAAGGAGCTCTGGCACCTCTCCTCGCATGTGCTCGATCTGACCGAGCAGGAGATCATGATGAGCGTGCTGGCGCTGATCGATGTCGTGATGATCTCAAATCTCCTGGTGATGGTGATCGTCGGCGGCTACGAGACCTTCGTGTCCCGGCTCGATCTCCAGGGCCACCCCGACGAGCCGGAATGGCTCGGCCACGTCAACGCCAGCGTGCTCAAGATTAAGCTTGCGATGGCCATCATCGGCATCTCCTCGATCGCGCTGCTGCGCACCTTCATCGAGGCCGGCAATCTCGGCTCGAGCCGCGCCAGCTTCACCGAGAGCGGCGTGATGTGGCAGGTGCTGATCCACCTCACCTTTATCGTCTCGGCGATCGGAATAGCCTTTGTCGACAGGTTCAGCGACATGACGGCGCGCAGGCAGACAGAGTGATCAACCGCTCGCCTTTCGCCTCGTCACGCGCAAGGGGGCTGACGCGGGCGTCCACCGGCCGGCACTGAAGCGGCACGTATTGAGAAGTCAGTCTTTGCCTGCGGCCGCCTCACGGGCCAGCCGCTCGGCCTTGAGCCGTTCGCGATTGGCGTAAAACGCCTTCTGCGCTTCCTCATGGTCGCGCATGGCCTTTTCGGCCTCGAGGCGGCGCGCCGCATCGCGCGCCTGGCGCTGTTCGGGGGTCAGGGGTTTACGTCGGAAGGAAAGGTCTTCAGTCATGCCGAGGTAACGCGGCGGTGAGGAAAAGGTTCCGCCCGGTGGTCCGCATGGGGGACCGGTCAACACAAATCCCTGACCATTCAGGCGCTTGGGCGCTCGGCCGGTGCCATCGCAGACCGCCACGCGCCACATCGCGAAAACAACCCCATGCACAGTAGGCCACGTCGGATCGAGGACGAACCGGCTTGTCCCGCAAAGGCCTCTTGACCCGTCGGGCAAAACAGGCGCACAATACGATAATTCCGAAATCAATCATCATCGCCTTAGCGAACGCGCCGCCGCCCCGGGGACCGGCGAGCCTGGACGTTGCGACCGATGCCTACCTCGTACTCCAGTCCTGACGATGCACTGAATTGGCCACATCGGACCGGCCCCGGAAATGCCCGGGACCATTCGGCAATTCAGAATCTCAGAACTAAGACACCTCGATTCACATTTGTTGTGGCGGGAACCGGGATCACCGGGAAGATTCGGCAAACCGGGGCTGGCTCCATACTTCACTAGCTTCTTTCACCCGGTCGATTTGCAAGTGGCGCGGGCCGCAGCGGGTGAGTTCGCTGCGGCCTTCGTCGTTTTTAAAAAGCCCTGGCTAAGCCGATCCGGGACAAAAGAACGCTGCAGTTGGAGCTATTCAAGGCGCCCCACCCGCGGTTGCGTCTCGACGGACTCAAACAACGCGATTCCGACTTCGCTCGGCGATGAAACACTGCCGACCCCTTGCTTACCGGAAGGGAACACAGCAGGCGTATTCGCTCCACGCCATTCACCGAAGATCAAGGATTCTTCTCTAGTCAGAACGGCCTGCTCGGTGGCCAAGGTGGGACGGTCGATGAGTGAGGGAGAACAACCAAAGGACAAGCGCGTCGCGTTCGAACGACCGATCGAAGCGCGCTTGATGGCGATCGACGGTACCTGGCAGCGCGGCTGCAAGATCCACGACGTCTCTGAAACGGGCGCAAAGCTGGTGATCGACGGTGCGGTGACGGATATCGGCCAGAAGGAATTTTTTCTTGTGTTGTCACCGATGGGTCTGGCTTACCGACACTGCGAACTCGCCTGGGTCAATGGTGAGTTCGTCGGCGTCCAATTCATCAACCGGGGCCGCGCCTCGAAGAGAGCGCGACGGGGCGAAACGCTGGTGAGTTGAAGACCCGGGTTCTTTCGGCTTGCGGGTTTTTCCACAGTAGATTGCGGAATCATCGTATCCGTCGGGTGCAGGGCCGCACCCCTCCGGTGAGATGTGGATTATGCGATGCTGCGTGTCCTGATTGCGCAACAAAGATTTGGATGTCCCCGATTGCATCGGCTTGAGGTTCGAGCCGGCTGGACGAATGCTGACGCGTTTAAATCTCTTTTCGACTGTTCCGTGACTGCGACTTGCCAACGCCTGGGTTGATCGGCAGCGCCGTGCCGGCGGCGCCTCCGGCGTCATAGGCCGTCGTCGAGACCATCCGGCCAGAGCTCCGCTGGGTCCGGAGCTTGAGGCCGAGCTTGTCGAATTCCGCATCGACCACCGAGGTCTTGAGAACCACCAGCTCGCGGCCGGTGCCTTCGTTGACCTGATCGCGGCTTGCCTTGATCGCCAGCAGCCTGCCGGCGATGGACACCACCATCCCGAGCGCGAAGGAGGCATTGGCCAGATGCCGCTGCTGGTGCCGGAACCTGCTGTAGTCGATCGAGGTCTTGAAGCGGCCAAGTTCGGCGCGCACGGCGCCGTCAATCAATTCGGCCAGGTAATGGGCGACCTCGACATCCGCGCCGAGGCCAAAGAACACGTAGCTGCTCTCGCCGGCCGCGTTCTTCTCGCGCCAGACCCGACAATCGCAGAAATGGGCGATCGCGCCGATACAGTCGTCCAGAGGAATTCGCTTCTTGCGATGGGTCTCAAAGACCCGCCGCTCGCACGACGAGGCGCGCAGCTCGACGTCAGAAAGCGACAACTCGTGGCGATCCAATAGTTCGGCGACCTTGGCGGCGGCAGACAGCGCCTCGTCCTCGGTGCAGCCATTGGCGATCGTCTTGGCGCGCAACGCCTGAATGCGGAGCTTCAGCTTGTCGAGCCCGGCCGGATTAAACGCCTGATCCACCGATCACCTGCTCGATCGGCGGATCCGGGCCGGGCTCGTTGAGCGACCCGAAAGATAGGTGACAGAACGTACCGGACACATGGGTTCGACTTTCCGTTTTCGACTGGCGGAATGATCTTACTCGCACTTTCTCCGTTTTGGCGACAATTGCTACGGTGTTTGCAACGGTCACCTCATCGCCAACATCGCGAAGAGCCTTTCGATTGAAGCCGGGGACCTTGTCACCCCAGCGCGTCAAAAGCCTGCACGTCACGCTCCAATTTCTGTTTGAACGAAACTTCGCTCGGTAATCTTGATCGTCCGCGATCTGTTCATCTCGCCGACCTGTTTCGCCGATCCGACAGGGCAACTCGCTTTCGCAAAGCAATGTGTGGCGCGTCTCACAGAGTTTACTGGCTCTGGCGCGATATCAATTCATCGCTCCGCTTGCCCCAGGAGCCATGTTGAAGCAAGGGCTTCCACCAAACCTGACAGAGAGGAATCAATCCATGTTGCGCAAATTTTCGGTTATTGCAGTTGCCGCAGTTTCCTTGGGTGCCGCTGCTCTGGCCCCAACCTCCGCCTCCGCCTATGAGTTCGGCGGCTACCACGGCGGCGGCCATCGGAGTGGTGTAACCATCGTCCTCGGCGGACCCGGCTACTATGGCTACGATGACTGCGACCGCGACTACGATTACTACCACCACCATCCGCGTCGCTGGAGGCCGCTGTGAACTGCTTCTGACCTCAGTCGTCGTGAACGGTCCCAAAGGCGCGCGAATTGCGTAAATCCGCGCGCCTCTTCCAAGCCTTCTGCAGTCGCCACGAGCTACATCCTGATCCCGATGCGCGTGTCGGCGTAGTCGCTCTCGCGAAAGTGTCGATGCTCCTGAGACCGGCCTTGTTGCGCGGTTTGTTGCTGATACTGAGCCGCTCGGCATCGACGCGGTTTGGCCGGGGCAATCAAAGATATTTCGCGGGGGATCACACTGTGGGCCTTGCTGATCCGACCCTGTCAGTCGCTCGAACCAAACCATTCCACCTCGCCCGCAGTGGGGCGATCCCGGCCCGTTCGAGCTGGCGCAGGGGCATCCGGCAGCAACGGCGGCCAGCGTGATCGGCAATGTCACGGCGCCGCATTCATGGGCGAACGCCACGGCTTCAGTGCGACCTCGAGCGATCTCAGCTAAGCAAAGAGGTTTGCCCGCCAAAAGAGGTTTGCCCGCCATCAGCCTTGACCTGCGCATCGCTGTTGTTTTGCGGGGCTGGAGCGTTGGTGGTTTGGACCGCTAGAAATCCAGGGCGCGTACTCATAGACTCGTCGACAGCGGTCCGAGACGCCTCAGCCTCTATCTATCATCCAGCGATTCACTGCTTGATGAAAATTAAGAGGACCTGGAACGGTCATGTGCGTCTTAACGTACTTGAACCCTGCCTTTTGTAGAGCGCGGTTCGGTGCCACATTGAAGGCATTGGGCTCACAGAAGAGCTGCTTCAGCTTTAGACTCTGAAAATAGAGTTCGACGGTCTGCCTGACACAATCTACGCCGATCCCTTGATTGCGCAGTGAGGGATCCGTGATGTGAAGGTGCATATTTGCTTGCTGGCCAACGCGGATCTTGTCAGCAGTCGAGAACCCAAAAAACGTGTCATCGCTAAGCCAACTTACCAAGACGCTGCCTCTCTGCTCGACAGGATGGTCGAACATCTGCTCATAGAGTCGTTTCCATTGTGACGCGGGCGGCAGTCGCGTCGGATCGACCCCGAGCATTTCCAAGTGCTCTGGCGTTGCTGCGTGGAAGTACTCAATGATCAGTGTGGTTTCCTGCAAAGTCATTGGACGAACGGTGACTGCCATTGGTGCCTCTGCGAACGAACAGCGGTGCTCCACTAAATCGGAAATTGAAAATATTGCAGGCGCTCGACCATTGGCAAGTGGCAGGTGGCTGGATTCATCGTATCCGTCCGGTGAAGGCCGCCTTGCCGAATGAGGCGTGTTGTTGAGTACTGTCCTTATGGACAGTGATAGGCGCAGTGCCCAAGTCGAACGGCTTGAGGTGGTGGACACGGGCCGGCGACGGCGCTGGTCCGAGGATGAGAAGCTCAAGATCGTCCTTGAGAGCTTACAGTCGCCGCGTCAGGTCGCGGCAACAGCGCGGCGGTATGGCGTTTCGCGCTCATTGCTGCTGCGATGGCGACGCTCGTTTCGGCCTGAGCCGAAGGATGCCGCCGATCCACCTGGCTTCGTACCTGCGATGGTGGTCGCGGAAGCAGGACCGACGCCCTGTCCAGTCGCGCCGGCCAGCAGCGGCGGGTCGATCGAGATCGAGTTTGCGGCCGGGGCTCGGATGCGGATCACGGGCGCGGTCGACGCGGCGACGCTGAAGGCCGCCGTGGCGGCACTGGCAGATGGACGGCCGCGGTGATCCCGATTGCGTCGAGCGTGCGGGTGTGGATTGCGACCGGCCACACCGATATGCGCCGCGGCATGAACTCGCTGGGCTTGCTGGTGCAGGAAGCCTTCAAGCGAGACCCGCACGGCGGCGACCTCTATGTGTTCCGTGGCAGGAGCGGCAAGCTAATCAAGATCCTTTGGCACGATGGACTGGGCATGTCGCTCTACGCCAAGCGGCTGGAGCGCGGCCGCTTCCTGTGGCCGTCGTCGGCTGATGGCGTGGTGACAATCACCCCAGCCCAGCTTGGCTACCTGCTGGAGGGCATCGACTGGCGGATGCCGCAACAGACCTGGCGACCACAGGCGGCTGGTTGATCGCTGGGATTTGAATCGGTGACAGGATCAGCGGTTCGGACAGAGATCGCGTCTTGTGATTCTCTGGTCGTCGATGAGTGCCGATGATTCTCTTCCCCACGATGTGACCACGCTGCAGGCGATGCTGCGCGCCGAGCGAGCGGCCCGGTTGGCCGCGCAAGCCGAAGCCCAGGCGGGAACATTGCTGATCGAGAAGCTCAAGCTCACGATCAAGAAGCTGCGGCACGAGCAGTTCGGACAGTCCTCCGAGCGAGGCGCATTGCTGGACCAGCTCGAGCTACAACTCGCCGACCTGGAGGAGAACGCGGCTCAAGCTGAGACCGCGGCGCAGATGGCAGCCGAGAAGATTGCGGTGCCATCGTTCGAGCGCCGCAAGCCAGCCCGCCGGCCGCTGCCGGAGCATTTGCCGCGGGAGCGCATTGTCTATCCCGTGCCGACCACCTGCCCATGCTGCGGCGACAGCCGATTGCGCAAGATTGGCGAGGACGTGACCGAGACGCTGGAGCTCGTTCCGCGACAGTGGAAGGTGATCCAGCACGTGCGCGAGAAGCTCGTCTGCCGGGCCTGCGAAGCGATCACCCAGCCGCCGGCTCCTTCGCATCCGATTGCGCGCGGGCGTGCAGGGCCAAAGCTGCTGGCCCATGTCCTGTTCGCCAAGTACGGCCTGCACCTACCGCTTCATCGTCAGAGCGACGTCTACAAGCGTGAAGGCATCGACCTTGACTTATCGACGCTCGCGGACTGGGTAGGTGCCTCCGCGGCAACCCTGATGCCTCTGGTCGATGCGATCCGGAGCCATGTCTTCGCAGCCGAGCGCATCCACGCGGATGACACCACGGTGCCGGTCCTTGCCAAGGGCAAGACCCGGACCGGCCGGCTATGGACCTACGTTCGCGACGACCGTCCGTTTGCCGGCCCAGATCCGCCGGCGGCCGTGTTCTTCTACTCGCCCGATCGTGGCGGTGCGCATCCGGAGCAACATCTGGCGGGTTATGCCGGACTGATGCAGGCCGACGCCTACGCCGGCTTTGGCAGGCTCTACGAGACCAATCGCAAGGGCGGCCCGATCATCGAGGCCGCGTGCTGGGCGCACGGCAGGCGCAAGTTCTTTGACCTCGCGCGGCTCACCAAGGCGCCGATCGCGGCGGAGGCGGTCAAGCGCACCGATGTCCTGTTCGCTATCGAGCGCGAGATCAACGGTCTTGCTGCGCAGGAACGTTTGCGTGTGCGCCAGGAGCGTAGCCGCCCTCTGATCGTCGAGCTGGAGGCGTGGTTGCGCGAGCAGCGCGCCAAGCTCTCCAGGAACAACGACACGACCAAGGCGATCAATTACTGCCTCAGCCGCCGGGATGCATTTACCCGCTTCCTTGATGACGGACGGCTTTGCATGTCGAACAATGCTGCCGAGCGTGAGCTACGGGCGGTCGCCGTGGGACGAAAAAATTGGACCTTCGCCGGCTCCGATGAGGGCGGCCGGCGAGCGGCGGCCATCTACACCCTTGTTGCTACCTGCAAACTCAACGACATCGATCCACAGGCTTGGCTCGCCGACGTGCTCGCGCGCATCAATGATCATGCTATCCAGAGGCTGGATGAGCTTCTGCCGTGGAATTGGCGAAAGCCAATGCCGAGCCATATCGAAGCAGCGTGAGCCGAGGACACATGAGAGCAAGCGGTCTGTCCGCGGCAGATAAATCGGCGGTGACGGCCGCCTGCCAGCAGCTGATCGACGACTTTCTGAAGCCCCGCTTCCTGCCCACTATCCGACCGACGCAGTTCAACTACCCCATCGATATCCTGGGAAAGTGGCACGGCACCAAATATCGCTTCGTTCAACGCTACCGCTCCGGCTTCCCCGAGAGTCTCGGCGAAGAGTTTGACGCCCCCTTCGCTCGCCTCGACTGGATCAGCCGCAACCGCTTCGATATCCAGTGGCACCGGCACACTGGAGAGTGGTTCTGCCGGCATCGCGGCCTCACCCTCGACGAAGCGATTGACACCCTAAGATCTGACGGATTGCTCCATCCACCTTAAACACCGGAACTCCGCAAGCTCAGCTGCCCGGGGTCCTCGCCGGACGGAGCCGATTCATCCGGGCGGACGCGTTGCGTTTGACCAAACCCATGTGATTCAAACTCCCGAACAGGGCGCAAAATCATGCGGTGGTCGATGGCATTGGTCTGCCGGTACGGCTGGCGCTGAGCCCCGGTGAGGCCCACGACGTTCGACTTGCCGGAAAGCTGCTGTCCCGTCTCAAGTCTCGGTCAATGCTGCTTGCCGGCCGTCGCTATGATGCGGACTGGATCAGAGAGCGTGGGCCAACATCCCGCCGAAACACAGGATCAAGCAGTGTCGTCAGGTGGCGACGCGTTACGATAAGCTTGCCGCCAACTACCTCGCCTTCGTTTCAACTCGCGTCCATCAGGCTGTGGCGCGCGCACTTATGAGTCCACGCCCTAGACACCACGCCGATTTGGGACTGCAGGATTTCTAGTTTACCGCGTAGCGCTGCTCTCTCTTCCGCGAGAGCTTGCAGCGGGAGCCGCATGTCGGCCGGACGGGACGCGGATACCTGCATCGACGCAATGCATCAGGTCGTGCTGGAGATCAACGCGCGCCTCGACTGATGAAGAAGCGTCTAGGATGCGCCCCGTCCGGCTCTTGGTCCTGCGAGGCGCGCGTCACGCTCGCCTGCTGGGCGATCAAGGGCAGCCTCTGGCTCGCGAATCTCTACAGCGTCTTGATGCCGGAGGAGCATCGTTGAAAGCAGGGGCGCTGCCGGGCTCGAAATCCCTGTCCCCCCGGCAGCGTCCTGGTTTTCAAGACTGGGCACTGAAATCCCAGTCCCTTTCGAATATGCAATGGTCATGCCATAGATTTATGACAGGCCGCCAGTTCACGCAGAAGGGCCTGCCCCGGGAAATTACGGGTGCTCGGTAGGCTCCAACCACGCACCAAGCTAATTCGCCCAGCCTTCGATGATCCCACGCATGATCCGGGCGAACATCCTCGCCCGATCAAATGCTTCCTCGCGAGGCACCTGCCCTGGACGCAGCCGTCGCGACGGCAGGTCGTCAAAGTAGAGGTACATGCTCCGGCGCCCATCAGCGAAGCGCACCTCGAAGCTTCCAGTACCGGGCACCGTTTCGTGCTTGATCAGGCGGACAGTCATACCGGCATCGAAACCCGGCGCAGCCGAGAGTCAAATTGACGATTCCTAGCGGCTCGGAACGCTGCCGAGCCACCGCTAATCGATAGTGCCGGAGTCACCGAAACTATCGACCTCGGCGGCCGGCGCGACCAAGCCGACGAAAGCGAGCACGAGCAGAAGCGACAGGCCACCGACGATCCAGAGACCGACCACAGGCTGCCTCAAACCGCTGTACGTTCGTTTGTGCGCTGGATCCTCATATTCCAGCTAACCACCTGATTTTTCTGTTTTTCTGGCGGAAGGAGCGTCCTGTCAAATCTGCCGGAATCGCTCACCTTTTCCGCCTGCGCTGCAAACTCATCTACGGTCCTAGCTACGGGATGTGTCGTATTGTTGCGACCGTAGTTCTCAGCCATCGCCTGCCGCGCTCGAACCTCCCTGCCCTCGATCTCTTCCGGGACTTACATCCAGTGCAGTGCCAGGTCGGGGTCCTGGCAGTGGACGAAATGGAGGCCATGAATTCTGCTCCGGCAGCCTCTCATCTCTGCCGGAACGACTGGTTGAATGACATCACCAGCGGGCCGACGAGGTATTCAAATGCGGTGCGTTGCGCGGTCGGAATCATGACCGTTGCGGGCATGCCGGGATAGAGCCGGATATTGGGCATGGCCGCCAGCTCGTCCTGATCGATGCGGACAAAGGCCGTGTAGTACGGGCTGTTGGTCTTGGGATCAGTCAAACGATCCGCCGAGACCTGAATGACGTCGCCATGAATGATCGGCACGATACGCTGCTTGTAGGCCGTGAGATGGACCTCGGCGCGCGTGCGCGGATGCACGTCGCTGATGTCGTCCACCGCGACCTGGGCCTCGATGGTGAGTGAGTCCTCGTCGGGCACGATGTCCAGAATCTTGTCGCCGCGCTGGATCACGCCGCCCACCGAGAACACGTTCAGTCCCACGACCCGTCCGGTATAGGGCGCCCGGATCTCCATGCGGCCCAACACGGCCTTGGCGCTCAACGCCTTCGGGATTACCTCCAGCAGTCTGGCCTGGGTATCACGCAAATCCTTGGTAACTTCAGTCATGCGATCGTTGTCGAGCTGGGCGGTCTGTTGCTCCTGCTCGGAAATCGCCTGGCGAGCCTTGGCGATATTGGCGTCGGTATCAGCGATCTGGCCCTCCAGACCGTAGGCCGTGCGCTCGAGTTGCAGAATTCGCGGCCGTGCGATCAAGCCGCGCTCCACGAGTGGCGCAATGTCCTTGGCCTCACTGCGGACCGAGTTGATCTGATCCGTAAATGATTTGACTTGTGCCTTCGAGCCAATAATTTGCGAACCGAGCTGATTGATCTTTTCCCGGATCACGCTGCGCTGGCCTTCAAGCGCCGCGCGGCGGCTTTCGAACTGGCTGACCTGGCCATTCCAGACGCTCTTCAGGTACGGATCGTCGGACCGTGCCTTGAGATCGTTCGGCATGACGAGCTGGGATCCGTGACCGAGCTCGGTCAATAGCCGCACCTCGGTTGCGCGAAGCACGGCATATTCCTGGGTCAGCACATCATACTCGGCCCGCGCCTGCGTCTCGTCGAGCACGATCAGGAGATCACCTGCGAGCACACGCTCGCCCTCCTTGACGTGCAGTTCCTTGATGATGCCGCCGTCGAGGTGCTGGACGCTCTTGCGGTTGCCGTCGACCTTGACGACGGCGTTGGCGACCACGGCGCCGTCGAGCGGTGCGGTCAGCGCCCACGTACCAATGCCGCCGAAAAACAAAGCAATAATCAGCCATCCCGCGAACGCTACACGACCGATTGAATCGTTCAGTTCGCCGGCGCTCGCGTTGTCGCGGGCCCGGTTCGGGACCGCACCTGGACGCCCGGTTCGAGTTGCAACATCCAATATTGCCATCTCAAATGTCCTAGCTTGCCGCTCCCTGGACGGCATGGACCGGTACCGGCCGCGTCAGTCGAGGCAGGATTTCGCTCCGCGGTCCAAACATTTCGGCCACGCCTTCGCGCAGCACCAGTATTTTGTCGACTACGCTGATGGTCACAGGCCTATGAGAAATGATGATCACCGTCGTTCCGCGCTTCTTCAGCTCCATGATGCAGTCGGCCAGCGCGGCATCGCCCTCCGCATCAAGATTTGAGCTCGGCTCATCCAGCACAACCAGGCTGGGATTGCCATAGACGGCGCGGGCAAGACCGATGCGCTGGCGATAGCCGCCAGACAGGACCGCACCGCCTTCTCCGGCTTCCGTGTCATAACCCCGGGGGAGCCGTACGATCATCTCGTGCACCCCGGCCATGCGCGCCGCCTTGATGATCTCCTGGTCCTCGTCGGGGTTGAAGCGGCAGATATTGGCCGCGACGGTATCGGCGAACAGCTCGATGTCCTGCGGCAGGTAACCGAGATGCTGGCCGAGCGAGGATTCGATCCAGGTCGAAACGTCGGAGCCGTCAAGACGAACAGCACCAGCCGATGGTACTTGCACGCCCACGATATGACGCGCGAGGGTGGATTTGCCGGCCCCGGAGGGGCCGATGATGCCCAGCACCTCCCCCGGCTCGATCCGGAACGTGACGCCACGCAGAACGGGCTTGATAGCGCCTGGCGGAACAGAGGAGAGCGCTTCGACCGACAAGCGACCTTCGGGTCGCGGCAACATCAATCCACGTTCGCGCGGCGAATTTCCCGACAGCACCTCGCGCACGCGCCGGAATGCGCCGCGGGCGGCAACCAAGCTGCGCCATGATCCGACGATCTGCTCGATCGGTTGCAACGCGCGGCCAAGCAGAATGCTGGCGGCAAACATCGCTCCGGCGGTCGTCAGCCGTTCGATGACGAGATAGGCGCCAAGACCGAGGATCAGGGATTGCATCGCAAGCCGCAGGAGACGGATCAGGCTCTGCATCGCAGCCGCGCGGTCGCTTGCGGCAACCTGGCGCTCAAGCATGCGATCGCGGTCCCGGCTCCAGCGCCTCAACAGACCAGCGGTCATCCCCATCGCGCGCACCACCTCGGTGTTGCGCAAGCTCATCTCGGTGAAACTGTAATTGCGGCTGGCTGCGTCGTTGGCTTCCGCGAGCGGCGGCTTGACGATCCATTCATTGAGAAAAGCCATCATGACCAGAACGATCGCGCACGCCAGCGCAAACGCGCCGAGGAACGGATGCAGACAAAAAATCACCGCGATATAGATCGGCGACCATGGCAAATCGAAGATGGCATGAACTCCGGCGCCGGTGATGAACTGCCGGAAGCTGTCGAAATCGCGGAGCAACTGACTGCGCGCACCACCGAGCCTGGCCGAACGATCAATGATGGCGGTCATGACTCGCGGGGCGATGTCGCGATCGAGGCGGATGCTGGTGCGCGTCAATACGCGGGCGCGCACTGCGTCGAGGCCAGCGAGCGCGACAAATGCCAGCAACAGCGCGATCGTGAGCATCAACAGGGTGATCTCGCTGGCGCTCGATATGACGCGGTCATAGACCTGCAACATATAGAGTGGCCCGGCCAGATAGAGCAGGTTGATCGCAAGGCTAAAGATGGCCGCAGTGACGAAATACCCTCGGGACCTCCGAAAGAATTGCCCAAACCCGTCTGTTCTTTTGTCTACGCTACTCAAGCCACTGACCTCAATTGTGCAAAAGGAAATTCACAAGTCACGACCCTCAAACGATGTGGTGCGGGTCATAGCTGATCAGCGTTCCGTTCGTTGTGTCGGCCTTCTCGGTAAAGCCAGTCGGGTCATATTGCCCAAGCAGGACGATGTTCGCTGCGTGTGCGCCGTCCGAAACGGTCAAAGTGCCACCGGTCCCGGCTTGATTTTCAATGAAGCTCACCGTCGTGCCGGCGCCGAAGCCGATGCCCTTGATATCGATGTCGTCGTTACCGGTGAGGCCGCTCACCGTGCCGGAGAAGTGGAAGGCGTCGTCCAGGATCAGGTGTCCGGCAGCAGTCGTGTCGAAGGCGACGCCTGCCGTAGAACCTGCCCCGAACTCGATAGTACCGGCCCCGCTGATCAAGGCGTTGCCGTTGCCGGTCACCTCGCCCTCGGCTGTGACGTTGCCGCCATTGGCCCAGATCTGACCGTTGTTGGCGACCGCGCTCTCTAGGACCAGCCCACCCGAACCGGCCGCCTCGAGCGTGCCCGCATTCGCAATCGCGTTGATACCGGTATCGATCACCAGGGCATGGGTCCCGGTGGCGTCGATGGTGCCCTGGTTGCTCAGCATCAGGCTGCCCTGCCCGATCTGGCCCGCGCCCGAGATCACGTTGTCGACGTTGTTGAGCGTGACGTTGGGAGCCGTGCCGGCAATGACGTTGTGGTCATCGTCGGACAGGGCCACCTGGCCGCCGCCGTCGAGCGTGATCCCGGTCTGGATCAGCTGCAGCAGCGTGTCGTCACCGGAGGCGTGAAGCTCGATCGTCCCGGTGTTGTGGATGATGCCGGACAGCGGCAGCATCGCGCCATCGCCGATGGTCATTGCGCCTGGATTCTCGACCGTCGGCGTCACGTCGAACTCGAAATTCGCCGCGGTCAGGTCCGCCGCATGCACGCCATCGAGCGTGATCGTCTGGCCATCGGCCAGCGTGATCAGGGCATTGCCGTTGGCGTCGTCCGCGGTGTGAGCCTGAACGTCGGCAAAGCTCTGCCAACCGTAGCTGATCAGGTCGAGAGTGTCAGCTGAGACGTCAAAGCTATGGATAACGTCAGTGCCGATCGGTTGAGAGAAGACGAACAGGTCGTTGCCGCTTGAGCCGGTGAGATGGTCGTTTCCGGACCATGCAAATATCGGCGAGCCTGGTGCGTATGCTTCCACGTTGTCCGGCACCGAACTGTTGCCGATTGTGCCGTCCGGGTTCGTCCATGTGAGTGAGAGGTGAAGCACTGCCGCGCCTGTGAAGTTGGCTGCCGCATTCACTGTCAACGATCGCACGTCACTCGTCTGTAGCAACCAGGAGCCATCCGCATTCTGGGCAGCACCATTGAGTGTCCAGCCAGGGAGAAGATCCGAGGCAGAAACCGTCACGAGTGAGTCGCCAGGGGCCTGGCTGTCCAGACCGAGATTTATCGGAGCGCCAGAGATACCGGCAGGCTGGGTAGCGTAGGTGCTGGTGTAGACTACGAAGTCCGAAGCGCTCAACGATAGATTCTGAAATTGCGTGATAGTAGTAATGTTGCTCAAAGTGGCGATTTCCACACGATTGTTTTGTGTAAACCAGTCGCTAGAGAACCAAATCTCAGCCTTTGAGTCGGTCGAATTGAACACCACAATATAGTCATTGAGAGGGTGATGGCCGTTGTTGCCACCCTGCAACTGTTGAATGTTTGTCGTGCTTTCGGAATTTTGGATCAGGATGACCTTGTTGCTCTCTGAATTTCCGATCTGATTAATGGTTGCGAGTGTGTCAAAGTCTGAGGCGTTAAGCTGGGCGCCACCGGCTGTCGCGGTAGTGCTGGCAAACGAAACAGCACCGGAGCCGGTCCCACCGAGAAATCCTATCGTATCCTGGTTACCGGCCACTTTGCTGAAATCCGTAATGGTAACCACGCCACCTCCACTGGTCAGCCGGAACTGATCGTTTCCACTGCCGCCAGTCAGGATGTCGGCACCGCCAAGCCCATTCAGGACGTCGGCACCCGACCCACCTATCAGCGTATTGGCCCCGGATGTGCCGGTCAGGACCATGCCCGTGGTGCCGGAATAGTTCGACGCGTCTATCGTTTCGAATCCGGAAATACTTCCTGACAAGAGCGAGCCCGAGCTATCCAAGAAGTGACCTGTACTCAGGTTGATTCTCGCAATGCCGAGGGTTCCCGAGCCGGTCAGCACCAGTTTATCCGCGCCGCTGCCACCTGTTAGGCTGTCGCCGGCAAGCAGTGTGCTCGCTGTCGCATTGACGACATTCGTGCCGCTACCGCCACTCAGGCCAATGGTGTCGGTGCCGGTCCCCAGCGTAATGGTCGCGTTCGAGGCGCCGGTGCCGCCTGTCACGGTGTCGGTGCCGTTGCCGAGTGTCACCGCAATGGTGCCGCCGTTCCGCAATGTGAGAGACGTCGCCGCGTTGTCGACCGTCACCGTCTCAAACCCGTTGAACGCCGCCAGGTTGTTCAGGTTGAACGTCCCGCCGCCGCTCAGCGCCAGCGTATCCGTCGCTCCCGTGCCGCCGGTCAGGCTGTCCGTCGAAACCAAGGTCGTGCTGGTCGCATTGACGACGTTCGTGCCGCTGCCACCACCCAGGCTGATGGTGTCAGTGCCGGTCCCAAGCGTAATGGTCGCGTTCGAGGCGCCGGTGCCGCCCGTCACGGTGTCGGTGCCGTTGCCGAGTGTCACCGCAATGGTGCCGCCGTTCCGCAATGTGAGAGACGTCGCCGCGTTGTCGACCGTCACCGTCTCAAACCCGCTGAACGCCGCCAGGCTGTTCAGGTTGAACGTCCCGCCGCCGCTCAGCGCCAGCGTATCCGTCGCCCCCGTGCCGCCGGTCAGGCTGTCGCCGTTGTTCAGGGTCGAGGTGGTCGCGTTCACCGTGTTGGTGCCCGAGATGAACGACACTGTATCGTTGCCCGTGCCCAGCGTAATGGTGTTGCCGATGCCGGCGTTGACAGTCTGATTCTGACTGTTCTTCAGGGTCAGGCTGTCGCCGGTTCCGCTCAGCGTCACCGCCTCGAAGCCGCTGAAGCTAGCAAGGCTGTTCAGGTCGAACGTTCCGCTATTGCCGGAGATTACCAGCGTGTCGGTGCCGGAGCCGCCAGTCAGGCTGTCACCGCTGTTCAGGGTGGCGCCCGACCCGATCGTCGCGTTCACCGTGTTGGTGCCCGACGTGAACGACACCGTGTCGTTGGCGGTGCCCAGCGTAATGGTGTTGCCGCTGCCGGCGTTGACCGTCTGGTTCTGACCATTCTTCAGGGTCAGGTTGTCGCCAGTGCCGCTCAGCGTCACGTTTTCGAACCCGCTGAAGGTGGCGAGGCTGTTCAGATCGAAAGTGCCGCTGTTGCCGGATATGGCCAGGGTGTCTGTACCCGACCCGCCGGTGAGGTTATCGCCCGAATTGAGAGTAGCGCCGATACCGATCGTACCGTTCACGAGGTTCGTTCCCGACACGAAGAAGACAGTGTCGTTCGCAGTTGTGAGTGTCACGGGACTTGTACTGACAATGGAGATCGACGCGTTTTCAGATCCGGTCGAGAAAGCTGTCGAGCCTCCGTTCAGGCTCGCATTTCCAAGCCCTCCGTTCGAGCCCGTCGTTTGATCCCAAGCCTGGAATGTGATCGCGTTTGTGAGCGTGCCGCCGAAACCTGTGGCGGGCTGGAAGTAGATGCGCGTTGACCCGTCGGCTGCGAGGAGTTTCGCCGAGCTGGAGCTGACGCTTCCCAAGCTGATCCAAGTGGCACCATTGTCGGTCGAATACCACCAGGTTCCGTGCGAGATATCTGCCGCCGTGATGGCGATGCCTGTGGATGCATTGGCGTCCGCGTCGGAGACATTTGTTCCGAGGTTGACGAGGGAGGAAATGAGCGTCCCCACCGCTCCCGAGGGTGCGCCGGAACCAGGCGACTCTGTACTCAGGACTTGTGATGTTGTCGCGAGAGTCGGTGCATCGTTGGTCCCGGTGATGGTCACCACCACGTTCTGCGACGTGGTCCCGCCATGACCGTCATTGATGCTGACGGCATAGGTCACCGTCAGGGTCTGGCCGGCGGCCAGGAAGTCGAAGCTCTTGTCCTGGGCGCTGTAGCCCCAGGCCACGCTGCCCGAGCCGGAGCCGGTGCTGTCCGTCTTGGTCAGCGTCAGCGTGCTGGCCGCGGTCAGCGCGCTGATCTGGCCTGCGGTCAGGCTGCCGCCCGACCAGGCGAAGCTCGGTGTGCCCTGGGTCACCGTGTGCGTATCCGACAGATCGACGTCGGCAAACGCGATCGAGCCCGACGCACTGTCCGCCGTGGTCGAGCCGGTCTGCCCACTCAGCTCGGAGAAGGCACCGGTCGCCGTGGTGGAGCCGGCCACAATGCTCGGCGCGTCGTTGGTCCCGGTGATGGTCACCACCACGTTCTGGCTGGTGGTGCCGCCATGGGTGTCCGCCACCTGCACCGTGTAGGTCAGCGTCACGCTCTCGCCCTGGGCCAGATAGTCGAAGCTCTTGTCCTGGGCCGCGAAGCTCCAGCCATCCGAGCCGGTCACCCCGCCCGTGGCGTCGCTCAGTGCGCCGAGCGACAGCCAACTCAGAAGCGTGGCGTTCGTCGGCAGGCCGGAGGTCGTGCCGGAGGTGCTCACCCCGGTCACCGTCGCGGTGTGGGTATCGCTGAGATCGGCATCGGTGAAGGTCACCGCGCCGCTCGCGGTATCGTTGGTGGTCGAGCCGGTCTGCCCCGTCAGCTCGCTCAGCGCCGCGCCCTGCGCGCTCGAGGTGATCACCGGAGTGTCGTTGGTCCCGGTGATGGTCACCACGACGTTCTGGCTGGTGGTCCCGCCATGGGTATCGGCGACCTGCACCGTGTAGGTCAACGTGACCGTCTGACCGGCCGCTAGATAGTCGAAGCTCTTGTCCTGGGCCGCGAAGCTCCAGCCATCCGAGCCGGTCACACCGTTGGTCGAGTCGGTGAGCGTTCCCAACGTCAGCCAACTCAGAAGCGTGGCGTTCGTCGGCAGGCCGGAGGTCGTGCCGGAGGTGCTCACCCCGGTCACCGTCGCGGTGTGGGTATCGCTGAGATCGGCATCGGTGAAGGTCACCGCGCCGCTCGCGGTATCGTTGGTGGTCGAGCCGGTCTGGCCCGCCAGCTCGCTCAGCGCCGCGCCCTGCGCGCTCGAGGTGATCACCGGCTGATCGTTGGTCCCGGTGATGGTGATCACCACGTTCTGGCTGGTGGTGCCGCCGTGGGTGTCCGCCACCTGCACCGTGTAGGTCAGCGTCACGCTCTCGCCCTGGGCCAGATAGTCGAAGCTCTTGTCCTGCGCCGCGAAGCTCCAGCCATCCGAGCCGGTCACCCCGCCCGTGGCGTCGCTCAGCGCGCCCAGCGACAGCCAGCTTTTCACGGTGGCGTTGTCGGCAAGCCCGCTGGTTACCCCGCTCGACGTCACACCCGTGATGGTCACGCTGTGCGTGTCCGACAGATCCGCATCGGTGAACGTCACCGTGCCCGTCGCGCTGTCGGGGCTCGTCGAGCCGGTCTGCCCACTCAGCTCGCTCAGCGCCGCGCCCTGCGCGCTCGAGGTGATCACCGGCTGATCGTTGGTCCCGGTGATGGTGATCACCACGTTCTGCGACGTGGTCCCGCCATGGGCGTCCGCCACCTGCACCGTGTAGGTCAGCGTGACCGTCTGACCGGCCGCCAGATAGTCGAAGCTCTTGTCCTGCGCCGCGAAGCTCCAGCCATCCGAGCCGGTCACCCCGCCCGTGGCGTCGCTCAGTGCGCCGAGCGACAGCCAACTTTTCACGGTGGCGTTGTCGGCAAGCCCGCTGGTCACCCCGCTCGACGTCACACCCGTGATGGTCACGCTGTGCGTGTCCGACAGATCCGCGTCGCTGAACGTCACCGTGCCCGTCGCACTGTCGAGGCTCGTCGAGCCGGTCTGGCCCGCCACCTCCGTGATCGCGCCGGTCTGTGCGCCGCTGGTGATCACCGGAGTGTCGTTGGTCCCGGTGATGGTGATCACCACGTTCTGCGACGTGGTCCCGCCATGGGTGTCCGCCACCTCAACCGTGTAGGTCAGCGTCACGCTCTCGCCCTGGGCCAGATAGTCGAAGCTCTTGTCCTGGGCCGAGAAGCTCCAGCCATCCGAGCCGGTCACCCCGCCCGTGGCGTCGCTCAGCGCGCCGAGCGACAGCCAGCTTTTCACGGTGGCGTTGTCGGCAAGCCCGCTGGTTACCCCGCTCGACGTCACACCCGTGATGGTCACGCTGTGCGTGTCCGACAGATCCGCGTCGCTGAACGTCACCGCGCCGCTCGCGCTGTCGGGGCTCGTCGAGCCGGTCTGCCCCGTCAGCTCGCTCAGCGCCGCGCCTTGCGCGCTCGAGGTGATCACCGGCTGATCGTTGGTCCCGGTGATGGTGATCACCACGTTCTGCGACGTGGTCCCGCCATGGGCGTCCGCCACCTGCACCGTGTAGGTCAGCGTCACGCTCTCGCCCTGGGCCAGATAGTCGAAGCTCTTGTCCTGCGCCGCGAAGCTCCAGCCATCCGAGCCGGTCACACCGCCCGTGGCGTCGCTCAGTGCGCCGAGCGACAGCCAGCTTTTCACGGTGGCGTTGTCGGCAAGCCCGCTGGTTACCCCGCTCGACGTCACACCCGTGATGGTCACGCTGTGCGTGTCCGACAGATCCGCGTCGCTGAACGTCACCGTGCCCGTCGCGCTGTCGGGGCTCGTCGAGCCGGTCTGCCCCGTCAGCTCGCTCAGCGCCGCGCCCTGCGCGCTCGAGGTGATCACCGGCTGATCGTTGGTCCCGGTGATGGTGATCACCACGTTCTGCGACGTGGTCCCGCCATGGGCGTCCGCCACCTGCACCGTGTAGGTCAGCGTCACGCTCTCGCCCTGGGCCAGATAGTCGAAGCTCTTGTCCTGCGCCGCGAAGCTCCAGCCATCCGAGCCGGTCACACCGCCCGTGGCGTCGCTCAGTGCGCCGAGCGACAGCCAGCTTTTCACGGTGGCGTTGTCGGCAAGCCCGCTGGTCACCCCGCTCGACGTCACACCCGTGATGGTCACGCTGTGCGTGTCCGACAGATCCGCGTCGCTGAACGTCACCGCGCCGCTCGCGGTATCGTTGGTGGTCGAGCCGGTCTGGCCCGCCAACTCCGTGATCGCGCCCGTCTGTGCGCCGCTGGTGATCACCGGCGCGTCGTTGGTCCCGGTGATGGTGATCACCACGTTCTGCGACGTGGTGCCGCCATGGGTGTCCGCCACCTCAACCGTGTAGGTCAGCGTCACGCTCTCGCCCTGGGCCAGATAGTCGAAGCTCTTGTCCTGGGCCGCGAAGCTCCAGCCATCCGAGCCGGTCACACCGTTGGTCGAGTCGGTGAGCGTTCCCAACGTCAGCCAACTCAGAAGCGTGGCGTTCGTCGGCAGGCCGGAGGTCGTGCCGGAGGTGCTCACCCCGGTCACCGTCGCGGTGTGGGTATCGCTGAGATCGGCATCGGTGAAGGTCACCGCGCCGCTCGCGGTATCGTTGGTGGTCGAGCCGGTCTGGCCCGCCAGCTCGCTCAGCGCCGCGCCCTGCGCGCTCGAGGTGATCACCGGCTGATCGTTGGTCCCGGTGATGGTGATCACCACGTTCTGGCTGGTGGTGCCGCCGTGGGTGTCCGCCACCTGCACCGTGTAGGTCAGCGTCACGCTCTCGCCCTGGGCCAGATAGTCGAAGCTCTTGTCCTGCGCCGCGAAGCTCCAGCCATCCGAGCCGGTCACCCCGCCCGTGGCGTCGCTCAGCGCGCCCAGCGACAGCCAGCTTTTCACGGTGGCGTTGTCGGCAAGCCCGCTGGTTACCCCGCTCGACGTCACACCCGTGATGGTCACGCTGTGCGTGTCCGACAGATCCGCATCGGTGAACGTCACCGTGCCCGTCGCGCTGTCGGGGCTCGTCGAGCCGGTCTGCCCACTCAGCTCGCTCAGCGCCGCGCCCTGCGCGCTCGAGGTGATCACCGGCTGATCGTTGGTCCCGGTGATGGTGATCACCACGTTCTGCGACGTGGTCCCGCCATGGGCGTCCGCCACCTGCACCGTGTAGGTCAGCGTGACCGTCTGACCGGCCGCCAGATAGTCGAAGCTCTTGTCCTGCGCCGCGAAGCTCCAGCCATCCGAGCCGGTCACCCCGCCCGTGGCGTCGCTCAGCGCGCCCAGGCTCAGCCAGCTTTTCACGGTGGCATTGTCGGCAAGCCCGCTGGTCACCCCGCTCGACGTCACACCCGTGATGGTCACGCTGTGCGTGTCCGACAGATCCGCGTCGCTGAACGTCACCGTGCCCGTCGCGCTGTCGGGGCTCGTCGAGCCGGTCTGGCCCGCCACCTCCGTGATCGCGCCGGTCTGTGCGCCGCTGGTGATCACCGGCTGATCGTTGGTCCCGGTGATGGTCACCACCACGTTCTGGCTGGTGGTCCCGCCATGGGTGTCCGCCACCTCAACCGTGTAGGTCAACGTGACCGTCTGACCGGCCGCTAGATAGTCGAAGCTCTTGTCCTGCGCCGCGAAGCTCCAGCCATCCGAGCCGGTCACGCCGTTGGTCGAGTCGGTGAGCGTTCCCAACGTCAGCCAACTCAGAAGCGTGGCGTTCGTCGGCAGGCCGGAGGTCGTGCCGGAGGTGCTCACCCCGGTCACCGTCGCGGTGTGGGTATCGCTGAGATCGGCATCGGTGAAGGTCACCGCGCCGCTCGCGGTATCGTTGGTGGTCGAGCCGGTCTGGCCCGCCACCTCCGTGATTGCGCCGGTCTGTGCGCCGCTGGTGATCACCGGAGTGTCGTTGGTCCCGGCGATGGTCACCACCACGTTCTGGCTGGTGGTCCCACCGTGACCGTCATTGATGCTGACGGCATAGGTCGCTGTCAGGGTCTGGCCGGCGGCCAGGAAGTCGAAGCTCTTGTCCTGGGCGCTGTAGCCCCAGGCCACGCTGCCCGAGCCGGAGCCGGTGCTGTCGGTCTGGGTCAGCGTCAGCGTGCTGGCCGCGGTCAGCGCGCTGATCTGGCCTGCGGTCAGGCTGCCGCCCGACCAGGCGAAGCTGGGCGTGCCTTGGCTGACCGTGTGCGTATCCGACAGATCGACGTCGGCAAACGCGATCGAGCCCGACGCACTGTCCGCCGTGGTCGAGCCGGTCTGCCCACTCAGCTCGGAGAAGGCACCGGTCGCCGTGGTGGAGCCGGCCACAATGCTCGGCGCGTCATTGGTCCCGGTGATGGTCACCACCACGTTCTGCGACGTGGTCCCACCGTGACCGTCATTGATGCTGACGGCATAGGTCGCTGTCAGGGTCTGGCCGGCGGCCAGGAAGTCGAAGCTCTTGTCCTGGGCGCTGTAGCCCCAGGCCACGCTGCCCGAGCCGGAGCCGGTGCTGTCGGTCTTGGTCAGCGTCAGCGTGCTGGCCGCGGTCAGCGCGCTGATCTGGCCTGCGGTCAGGCTGCCGCCCGACCAGGCGAAGCTCGGTGTGCCCTGGGTCACCGTGTGCGTATCCGACAGATCGACATCGGCAAACGCGATCGAGCCCGACGCACTGTCCGCCGTGGTCGAGCCGGTCTGCCCACTCAGCTCGGAGAAGGCACCGGTCGCCGTGGTGGAGCCGGCCACAATGCTCGGCGCGTCGTTGGTGCCGGTGATGGTCACCACCACGTTCTGGCTGGTGGTGCCGCCATGGGTATCGGCGACCTGCACCGTGTAGGTCAGCGTGACCGTCTGACCGGCCGCCAGATAGTCGAAGCTCTTGTCCTGCGCCGCGAAGCTCCAGCCATCCGAGCCGGTCACCCCGTTGGTCGAGTCGGTGAGCGTTCCCAACGTCAGCCAACTCAGAAGCGTGGCGTTCGTCGGCAGGCCGGAGGTCGTGCCGGAGGTGCTCACCCCGGTCACCGTCGCGGTGTGGGTATCGCTGAGATCGGCATCGGTGAAGGTCACCGCGCCGCTCGCGGTATCGTTGGTGGTCGAGCCGGTCTGGCCCGCCACCTCCGTGATCGCGCCGGTCTGTGCGCCGCTGGTGATCACCGGAGTGTCGTTGGTCCCGGTGATGGTCACCACCACGTTCTGCGACGTGGTCCCGCCATGACCGTCATTGATGCTGACGGCATAGGTCACCGTCAGGGTCTGGCCGGCGGCCAGGAAGTCGAAGCTCTTGTCCTGGGCGCTGTAGCCCCAGGCCACGCTGCCCGAGCCGGAGCCGGTGCTGTCGGTCTGGGTCAGCGTCAGCGTGCTGGCCGCGGTCAGCGCGCTGATCTGGCCTGCGGTCAGGCTGCCGCCCGACCAGGCGAAGCTGGGCGTGCCCTGGCTGACCGTGTGGCTATCCGACAGATCGACGTCGGCAAACGCGATCGAACCCGACGCACTGTCCGCCGTGGTCGAGCCGGTCTGCCCACTCAGCTCGGAGAAGGCACCGGTCGCCGTGGTGGAGCCGGCCACAATGCTCGGCGCGTCGTTGGTCCCGGTGATGGTCACCACGACGTTCTGGCTGGTGGTGGCGCCGTGGGTGTCCGCCACCTGCACCGTGTAGGTCAGCGTCACGCTCTCGCCCTGGGCGAGATAGTCGAAGCTCTTGTCCTGCGCCGCGAAGCTCCAGCCATCCGAGCCGGTCACCCCGCCCGTGGCGTCGCTCAGCGCGCCGAGCGACAGCCAGCTTTTCACGGTGGCGTTGTCGGCAAGCCCGCTGGTCACCCCGCTCGACGTCACACCCGTGATGGTCACGCTGTGCGTGTCCGACAGATCCGCGTCGGTGAACGTCACCGTGCCCGTCGCGCTGTCGGGGCTCGTCGAGCCGGTCTGGCCCGCCACCTCCGTGATCGCGCCCGTCTGTGCGCCGCTGGTGATCACCGGCTGATCGTTGGTCCCGGTGATGGTGATCACCACGTTCTGGCTGGTGGTCCCGCCGTGGGTGTCCGCCACCTCAACCGTGTAGGTCAGCGTCACGCTCTCGCCCTGGGCGAGATAGTCGAAGCTCTTGTCCTGCGCCGCGAAGCTCCAGCCATCCGAGCCGGTCACCCCGTTGGTCGAGTCGGTGAGCGTTCCCAACGTCAGCCAACTCAGAAGCGTGGCGTTCGTCGGCAGGCCGGAGGTCGTGCCGGAGGTGCTCACCCCGGTTACCGTCGCGGTGTGGGTATCGCTGAGATCGGCATCGGTGAAGGTCACCGCGCCGCTCGCGGTATCGTTGGTGGTCGAGCCGGTCTGGCCCGCCACCTCCGTGATCGCGCCCGTCTGTGCGCCGCTGGTGATCACCGGCTGATCGTTGGTCCCGGTGATGGTGATCACCACGTTCTGGCTGGTGGTGCCGCCGTGGGTGTCCGCCACCTCAACCGTGTAGGTTAGCGTCACGCTCTCGCCCTGGGCGAGATAGTCGAAGCTCTTGTCCTGCGCCGCGAAGCTCCAGCCATCCGAGCCGGTCACACCGCCCGTGGCGTCGCTCAGTGCGCCGAGCGACAGCCAGCTTTTCATGGTGGCGTTGTCGGCAAGCCCGCTGGTCACCCCGCTCGACGTCACACCCGTGATGGTCACGCTGTGCGTGTCGGACAGATCCGCGTCGCTGAACGTCACCGTGCCCGTCGCGCTGTCGGGGCTCGTCGAGCCGGTCTGCCCACTCAGCTCGGAGAAGGCACCGGTCGCCGTGGTGGAGCCGGCCACAATGCTCGGCGCGTCGTTGGTCCCGGTGATGGTCACCACGACGTTCTGGCTGGTGGTCCCGCCGTGGGTGTCCGCCACCTCAACCGTGTAGGTCAGCGTCACGCTCTCGCCCTGGGCCAGATAGTCGAAGCTCTTGTCCTGGGCCGCGAAGCTCCAGCCATCCGAGCCGGTCACCCCGCCCGTGGCGTCGCTCAGTGCGCCGAGCGACAGCCAGCTTTTCACGGTGGCATTGTCGGCAAGCCCGCTGGTCACCCCGCTCGACGTCACACCCGTGATGGTCACGCTGTGCGTGTCCGACAGATCCGCGTCGCTGAACGTCACCGTGCCCGTCGCGCTGTCGGGGCTCGTCGAGCCGGTCTGGCCCGCCACCTCCGTGATCGCGCCGGTCTGTGCGCCGCTGGTGATCACCGGCTGATCGTTGGTCCCGGTGATGGTCACCACCACGTTCTGCGACGTGGTCCCGCCATGGGTGTCCGCCACCTCAACCGTGTAGGTCAACGTGACCGTCTGACCGGCCGCTAGATAGTCGAAGCTCTTGTCCTGCGCCGCGAAGCTCCAGCCATCCGAGCCGGTCACGCCGTTGGTCGAGTCGGTGAGCGTTCCCAACGTCAGCCAACTCAGAAGCGTGGCGTTCGTCGGCAGGCCGGAGGTCGTGCCGGAGGTGCTCACCCCGGTCACCGTCGCGGTGTGGGTATCGCTGAGATCGGCATCGGTGAAGGTCACCGCGCCGCTCGCGGTATCGTTGGTGGTCGAGCCGGTCTGGCCCGCCACCTCCGTGATTGCGCCGGTCTGTGCGCCGCTGGTGATCACCGGCTGATCGTTGGTCCCGGTGATGGTCACCACCACGTTCTGGCTGGTGGTGCCGCCGTGGGTATCGGCCACCTGCACCGTGTAGGTCAACGTGACCGTCTGACCGGCCGCCAGATAGTCGAAGCTCTTGTCCTGCGCCGCGAAGCTCCAGCCATCCGAGCCGGTCACACCGCCCGTGGCGTCGCTCAGCGCGCCGAGCGACAGCCAGCTTTTCACGGTGGCGTTGTCGGCAAGCCCGCTGGTCACCCCGCTCGACGTCACACCCGTGATGGTCACGCTGTGCGTGTCCGACAGATCCGCGTCGCTGAACGTCACCGTGCCCGTCGCGCTGTCGGGGCTCGTCGAGCCGGTCTGCCCACTCAGCTCGGAGAAGGCACCGGTCGCCGTGGTGGAGCCGGCCACAATGCTCGGCGCGTCGTTGGTCCCGGTGATGGTCACCACGACGTTCTGGCTGGTGGTCCCGCCGTGGGTGTCCGCCACCTCAACCGTGTAGGTCAGCGTCACGCTCTCGCCCTGGGCCAGATAGTCGAAGCTCTTGTCCTGGGCCGCGAAGCTCCAGCCATCCGAGCCGGTCACCCCGCCCGTGGCGTCGCTCAGTGCGCCGAGCGACAGCCAGCTTTTCACGGTGGCATTGTCGGCAAGCCCGCTGGTCACCCCGCTCGACGTCACACCCGTGATGGTCACGCTGTGCGTGTCCGACAGATCCGCGTCGCTGAACGTCACCGTGCCCGTCGCGCTGTCGGGGCTCGTCGAGCCGGTCTGGCCCGCCACCTCCGTGATCGCGCCGGTCTGTGCGCCGCTGGTGATCACCGGCTGATCGTTGGTCCCGGTGATGGTCACCACCACGTTCTGGCTGGTGGTCCCGCCATGGGTGTCCGCCACCTCAACCGTGTAGGTCAACGTGACCGTCTGACCGGCCGCTAGATAGTCGAAGCTCTTGTCCTGCGCCGCGAAGCTCCAGCCATCCGAGCCGGTCACGCCGTTGGTCGAGTCGGTGAGCGTTCCCAACGTCAGCCAACTCAGAAGCGTGGCGTTCGTCGGCAGGCCGGAGGTCGTGCCGGAGGTGCTCACCCCGGTCACCGTCGCGGTGTGGGTATCGCTGAGATCGGCATCGGTGAAGGTCACCGCGCCGCTCGCGGTATCGTTGGTGGTCGAGCCGGTCTGGCCCGCCACCTCGCTCAGCGCCGCGCCCTGCGCGCTCGAGGTGATCACCGGCTGATCGTTGGTCCCGGTGATGGTGATCACCACGTTCTGGCTGGTGGTGCCGCCGTGGGTGTCCGCCACCTGCACCGTGTAGGTCAGCGTCACGCTCTCGCCCTGGGCCAGATAGTCGAAGCTCTTGTCCTGCGCCGCGAAGCTCCAGCCATCCGAGCCGGTCACCCCGCCCGTGGCGTCGCTCAGTGCGCCGAGCGACAGCCAACTCAGAAGCGTGGCGTTCGTCGGCAGGCCGGAGGTCGTGCCGGAGGTGCTCACCCCGGTTACCGTCGCGGTGTGGGTATCGCTGAGATCGGCATCGGTGAAGGTCACCGCGCCGCTCGCGGTATCGTTGGTGGTCGAGCCGGTCTGGCCCGTCAGCTCGCTCAGCGCCGCGCCCTGCGCGCTCGAGGTGATCACCGGCTGATCGTTGGTGCCGGTGATGGTCACCACCACGTTCTGCGACGTGGTCCCGCCATGGGCGTCCGCCACCTGCACCGTGTAGGTCAGCGTCACGCTCTCGCCCTGGGCCAGATAGTCGAAGCTCTTGTCCTGCGCCGCGAAGCTCCAGCCATCCGAGCCGGTCACACCGCCCGTGGCGTCGCTCAGTGCGCCGAGCGACAGCCAGCTTTTCACGGTGGCGTTGTCGGCAAGCCCGCTGGTCACCCCGCTCGACGTCACACCCGTGATGGTCACGCTGTGCGTGTCGGACAGATCCGCGTCGCTGAACGTCACCGTGCCCGTCGCGCTGTCGGGGCTCGTCGAGCCGGTCTGCCCCGTCAGCTCGCTCAGCGCCGCGCCCTGCGCGCTCGAGGTGATCACCGGCTGATCGTTGGTCCCGGTGATGGTGATCACCACGTTCTGCGACGTGGTCCCGCCGTGACCGTCATTGATGCTGACGGCATAGGTCGCTGTCAGGGTCTGGCCGGCGGCCAGGAAGTCGAAGCTCTTGTCCTGGGCGCTGTAGCCCCAGGCCACGCTGCCCGAGCCGGAGCCGGTGCTGTCGGTCTTGGTCAGCGTCAGCGTGCTGGCCGCGGTCAGCGCGCTGATCTGGCCTGCGGTCAGGCTGCCGCCCGACCAGGCGAAGCTGGGCGTGCCCTGGCTGACCGTGTGCGTATCCGACAGATCGACATCGGCAAACGCGATCGAGCCCGACGCACTGTCCGCCGTGGTCGAGCCGGTCTGCCCACTCAGCTCGGAGAAGGCACCGGTCGCCGTGGTGGAGCCGGCCACAATGCTCGGCGCGTCATTGGTCCCGGTGATGGTCACCACCACGTTCTGACTGGTGGTGGCGCCGTGGGTATCGGCCACCTGCACCGTGTAGGTCAACGTGACCGTCTGACCGGCCGCCAGATAGTCGAAGCTCTTGTCCTGCGCCGCGAAGCTCCAGCCATCCGAGCCGGTCACCCCGCCCGTGGCGTCGCTCAGTGCGCCGAGCGACAGCCAGCTTTTCACGGTGGCGTTGTCGGCAAGCCCGCTGGTCACCCCGCTCGACGTCACACCCGTGATGGTCACGCTGTGCGTGTCCGACAGATCCGCGTCGCTGAACGTCACCGCGCCGCTCGCGGTATCGTTGGTGGTCGAGCCGGTCTGGCCCGCCAGCTCGCTCAGCGAGGCGCCCTGCGCGCTCGAGGTGATCACCGGAGTGTCGTTGGTCCCGGTGATGGTGATCACCACGTTCTGGCTGGTGGTGCCGCCGTGGGTGTCCGCCACCTCAACCGTGTAGGTCAGCGTCACCCTCTCGCCCTGGGCGAGATAGTCGAAGCTCTTGTCCTGGGCCGCGAAGCTCCAGCCATCCGAGCCGGTCACCCCGCCCGTGGCGTCGCTCAGCGCGCCCAGCGACAGCCAACTTTTCACGGTGGCGTTGTCGGCAAGCCCGCTGGTCACCCCGCTCGACGTCACACCCGTGATGGTCACGCTGTGCGTGTCCGACAGATCCGCGTCGCTGAACGTCACCGTGCCCGTCGCACTGTCGAGGCTCGTCGAGCCGGTCTGGCCCGCCACCTCCGTGATCGCGCCGGTCTGTGCGCCGCTGGTGATCACCGGAGTGTCGTTGGTCCCGGTGATGGTGATCACCACGTTCTGCGACGTGGTCCCGCCATGGGTGTCCGCCACCTCAACCGTGTAGGTCAGCGTCACGCTCTCGCCCTGGGCCAGATAGTCGAAGCTCTTGTCCTGGGCCGAGAAGCTCCAGCCATCCGAGCCGGTCACCCCGCCCGTGGCGTCGCTCAGCGCGCCGAGCGACAGCCAGCTTTTCACGGTGGCGTTGTCGGCAAGCCCGCTGGTTACCCCGCTCGACGTCACACCCGTGATGGTCACGCTGTGCGTGTCCGACAGATCCGCGTCGCTGAACGTCACCGCGCCGCTCGCGCTGTCGGGGCTCGTCGAGCCGGTCTGCCCCGTCAGCTCGCTCAGCGCCGCGCCTTGCGCGCTCGAGGTGATCACCGGCTGATCGTTGGTCCCGGTGATGGTGATCACCACGTTCTGCGACGTGGTCCCGCCATGGGCGTCCGCCACCTGCACCGTGTAGGTCAGCGTCACGCTCTCGCCCTGGGCCAGATAGTCGAAGCTCTTGTCCTGCGCCGCGAAGCTCCAGCCATCCGAGCCGGTCACACCGCCCGTGGCGTCGCTCAGTGCGCCGAGCGACAGCCAGCTTTTCACGGTGGCGTTGTCGGCAAGCCCGCTGGTTACCCCGCTCGACGTCACACCCGTGATGGTCACGCTGTGCGTGTCCGACAGATCCGCGTCGCTGAACGTCACCGTGCCCGTCGCGCTGTCGGGGCTCGTCGAGCCGGTCTGCCCCGTCAGCTCGCTCAGCGCCGCGCCCTGCGCGCTCGAGGTGATCACCGGCTGATCGTTGGTCCCGGTGATGGTGATCACCACGTTCTGCGACGTGGTCCCGCCGTGACCGTCATTGATGCTGACGGCATAGGTCGCTGTCAGGGTCTGGCCGGCGGCCAGGAAGTCGAAGCTCTTGTCCTGGGCGCTGTAGCCCCAGGCCACGCTGCCCGAGCCGGAGCCGGTGCTGTCGGTCTTGGTCAGCGTCAGCGTGCTGGCCGCGGTCAGCGCGCTGATCTGGCCTGCGGTCAGGCTGCCGCCCGACCAGGCGAAGCTGGGCGTGCCCTGGCTGACCGTGTGCGTATCCGACAGATCGACATCGGCAAACGCGATCGAGCCCGACGCACTGTCCGCCGTGGTCGAGCCGGTCTGCCCACTCAGCTCGGAGAAGGCACCGGTCGCCGTGGTGGAGCCGGCCACAATGCTCGGCGCGTCATTGGTCCCGGTGATGGTCACCACCACGTTCTGACTGGTGGTGGCGCCGTGGGTATCGGCCACCTGCACCGTGTAGGTCAACGTGACCGTCTGACCGGCCGCCAGATAGTCGAAGCTCTTGTCCTGCGCCGCGAAGCTCCAGCCATCCGAGCCGGTCACCCCGCCCGTGGCGTCGCTCAGTGCGCCGAGCGACAGCCAGCTTTTCACGGTGGCGTTGTCGGCAAGCCCGCTGGTCACCCCGCTCGACGTCACACCCGTGATGGTCACGCTGTGCGTGTCCGACAGATCCGCGTCGCTGAACGTCACCGCGCCGCTCGCGGTATCGTTGGTGGTCGAGCCGGTCTGGCCCGCCAGCTCGCTCAGCGAGGCGCCCTGCGCGCTCGAGGTGATCACCGGCTGATCGTTGGTCCCGGTGATGGTGATCACCACGTTCTGGCTGGTGGTGCCGCCATGCGTATCGGCGACCTGCACCGTGTAGGTCAGCGTGACCGTCTGACCGGCCGCCAGATAGTCGAAGCTCTTGTCCTGCGCCGCGAAGCTCCAGCCATCCGAGCCGGTCACCCCGCCCGTGGCGTCGCTCAGCGCGCCGAGCGACAGCCAGCTTTTCACGGTGGCATTGTCGGCAAGCCCGCTGGTCACCCCGCTCGACGTCACACCCGTGATGGTCACGCTGTGCGTGTCCGACAGATCCGCGTCGCTGAACGTCACCGTGCCCGTCGCGCTGTCGGGGCTCGTCGAGCCGGTCTGGCCCGCCAACTCCGTGATCGCGCCGGTCTGTGCGCCGCTGGTGATCACCGGCGCGTCATTGGTCCCGGTGATGGTCACCACCACGTTCTGGCTGGTGGTGCCGCCGTGGGTGTCCGCCACCTGCACCGTGTAGGTTAGCGTCACGCTCTCGCCCTGGGCCAGATAGTCGAAGCTCTTGTCCTGGGCCGCGAAGCTCCAGCCATCCGAGCCGGTCACACCGCCCGTGGCGTCGCACAGTGCGCCGAGCGACAGCCAGCTTTTCACGGTGGCGTTGTCGGCAAGCCCGCTGGTCACCCCGCTCGACGTCACACCCGTGATGGTCACGCTGTGCGTGTCCGACAGATCCGCGTCGCTGAACGTCACCGCGCCGCTCGCGGTATCGTTGGTGGTCGAGCCGGTCTGGCCCGCCACCTCCGTGATCGCGCCGGTCTGTGCGCCGCTGGTGATCACCGGCGCGTCATTGGTCCCGGTGATGGTCACCACCACGTTCTGGCTGGTGGTGCCGCCGTGGGTGTCCGCCACCTCAACCGTGTAGGTCAGCGTCACGCTCTCGCCCTGGGCCAGATAGTCGAAGCTCTTGTCCTGGGCCGCGAAGCTCCAGCCATCCGAGCCGGTCACACCGTTGGTCGAGTCGGTGAGCGTTCCCAACGTCAGCCAACTCAGAAGCGTGGCGTTGTCGGCAAGCCCGCTGGTTACCCCGCTCGACGTCACACCCGTGATGGTCACGCTGTGCCTGTCCGACAGATCCGCATCGGTGAACGTCACCGTGCCCGTCGCGCTGTCGGGGCTCGTCGAGCCGGTCTGCCCACTCAGCTCGGAGAAGGCACCGGTCGCCGTGGTGGAGCCGGCCACAATGCTCGGCGCGTCGTTGGTGCCGGTGATGGTCACCACCACGTTCTGCGACGTGGTGCCGCCGTGACCGTCATTGATGCTGACGGCATAGGTCGCTGTCAGGGTCTGGCCGGCGGCCAGGAAGTCGAAGCTCTTGTCCTGGGCGCTGTAGCCCCAGGCCACGCTGCCCGAGCCGGAGCCGGTGCTGTCGGTCTTGGTCAGCGTCAGCGTGCTGGCCGCGGTCAGCGCGCTGATCTGGCCTGCGGTCAGGCTGCCGCCCGACCAGGCGAAGCTCGGTGTGCCCTGGGTCACCGTGTGCGTATCCGACAGATCGACATCGGCAAACGCGATCGAGCCCGACGCACTGTCCGCCGTGGTCGAGCCGGTCTGCCCACTCAGCTCGGAGAAGGCACCGGTCGCCGTGGTGGAGCCGGCCACAATGCTCGGCGCGTCGTTGGTGCCGGTGATGGTCACCACCACGTTCTGGCTGGTGGTGCCGCCATGGGTATCGGCCACCTGCACCGTGTAGGTCAGCGTGACCGTCTGACCGGCCGCCAGATAGTCGAAGCTCTTGTCCTGCGCCGCGAAGCTCCAGCCATCCGAGCCGGTCACCCCGCCCGTGGCGTCGCTCAGCGCGCCCAGCGACAGCCAGCTTTTCACGGTGGCGTTGTCGGCAAGCCCGCTGGTCACCCCGCTCGACGTCACACCCGTGATGGTCACGCTGTGCGTGTCCGACAGATCCGCGTCGCTGAACGTCACCGCGCCCGTCGCGCTGTCGGGGCTCGTCGAGCCGGTCTGCCCCGCCACCTCCGTGATCGCGCCGGTCTGTGCGCCGCTGGTGATCACCGGAGTGTCGTTGGTCCCGGTGATGGTGATCACCACGTTCTGCGACGTGGTGCCGCCGTGACCGTCATTGATGCTGACGGCATAGGTCACCGTCAGGGTCTGGCCGGCGGCCAGGAAGTCGAAGCTCTTGTCCTGGGCGCTGTAGCCCCAGGCGACGCTGCCCGAGCCGGAGCCGGTGCTGTCGGTCTTGGTCAGCGTCAGCGTACTGGCCGCGGTCAGCGCGCTGATCTGGCCCGCGGTCAGGCTGCCGCCCGACCAGGCGAAGCCGGGCGTGCCCTGGCTGACCGTGTGGCTATCCGACAGATCGACATCGGCAAACGCGATCGAGCCCGACGCACTGTCCGCCGTGGTCGAGCCGGTCTGCCCACTCAGCTCGGAGAAGGCACCGGTCGCCGTGGTCGATCCGGCCACGATCGTGGGCCCGTGGTTCGGCATCCCAAATGTCAGGGTGGTCGAAGTGACAAATCCATTCTGATCGAGGGTTGAAAGCGTAAACACGTCAGTGGCTGTCGTGAAAGACGTCACCGTATAGCTATAGGTTCCGTCGGCGTAGACCGTGAGTTTTCCATCTGTCCCTGCCACCGTGTAGGAGGTCGGCAGGCTCGCTGTCCCTTGGAGATACTGCGCCACGTTGAGCGACGGATCCAACGAGGTCGCGGTCGGAGCACCGTTGCCGGCAGCAACGCCCACGATTTTGAATGTGTCGGTGAAGCTGGTCGAGCTGGTGCCGAGCGTGTTGGTGAAGAGATTGAGGCTATTGAGCGAGCCGCTGCTCGAAGTCGCGCCAACAGCCAGACCAATCGTACCGGGATTGACGATTTGAACCTGGAGCGCCTCCCAACCATTGAGGACGAGGCCGCCCCCGCTGGTCGAGGCACCGGTGCCGGAGGTTCCCGCGGCGAAATTGAAGGAATAGCTCGCGCTACTGCATTGGTTCGCGGCCAGCCAGTTCGCATACTGTGTCAGTTGCGATTTGATCAGCGCGTATTCATCCGCAGTAACGACGATACGAATCGTATCAGTGCCGCCCCCACCATTATACTTGTCCACGTCGCCCGCCAGCGACTGCAACTGCGATGAGCCGCCTACGTTGACCACCTTGTAGTGGTCGGAAAGGGCATAGATCGCGAGATCGCTGCCGTTGCCCGCACTGATGACATCACTGCCGGAGCCCGCAATGATGACATCGGTGCCATTCCCGACATTGATCGTGTCGTTTCCCGCGCCGGCATAAATGATGTTGGCGCCGTTACCGCTAACGATCGTATCTGTCCCGCTTCCAGCAACGATGACATTGGTCCCGTTGCCATCGCTGATGCTGTTCGTGCCGCTGGTCCCGGCCGCGTAGATCAGGTTGCCCCCATTGCCATCGCTGATGGTCGCGTTGTTGCCGCTGGCGATGATCGTGTTGGAGCCATTGCCATCGCTTATGACATTGTTGTTGCCTGTAACCGTTATCGTATTGGTGCCGTTGCCGTCGCTAACCGAATCATTGTTCCCGGTCACAGTGATGGCGTTGGTTCCGTTACCGTCAGAGACGGTGTTGCTGTTGCCCGTTACGGTGACGGTATTCGTTCCGTTGCCATCGCTGATCTTGTCATTGCTTCCAGTGACGGTCAGTGCGTTGGTGCTGTTGTTTCCAGAAATTGTGGTGTTGCTGGTGTCCAGCACGCCCGCATATGCCCGCTGCCCCTTGGTCGTGATCGGCGGCTGACACGGCGCCATAGTTGCGATCGAGGCGAGTTCCCAACGTCCACCACGCGCGGCGGCGCCGACGCGCCGCTCGGATGCCGCTACCTTGGCTCCGGTTACGTTCGCGAGCGCGCGGACGAACGCTGCGCCCTGCTCGCTTCGCGCCACCGCACAGCTCCACAAGCGGAGTTCTCCGCGCTGTCCGATAGCGTCGCCGAGAAGAACCAGCTCACCGGCTTCCCGGTCAATCGTATCAAGCGAAAGCAATCCCGCCGAGAAAGCCAGCTCACCCGGTCGTCCGTGAGCGATAATGTGGATCGCTTCCAGTCCTCTGCTGCCTCGGATCGCTCGCGCCATCTGGCGGGAAGCCGGTTCATCGCTGGAGAGCAAGATCGGTTCAACGTCTGACCGGATGCCGTGAAGCAACGTCTCTAGGTCCTCGACACCGGGGTCGATGAAGGCGATCTCGCGCTTGCTGGTAGGCGTCATCGACGAACTCTCCACTGAAACGAATGCCTGGAATGCCCCCGGCGCGCTCATACCCTCGACAAAAAGCTTGATTGTCTTGGTGGCATGGCAGTCGGAGCTGACCGCACCTGCGCGAACGGATCGTGCTCTGCGATCGCGATGTCCTCACCAACTCCGCGTGCAGGCGCGAACGGGCAATCGATCTGAGCGGGCGGACAAATTTTCAGGATTGATGGGGAGCCCAGAGAAATGTCGCGCGACCAGGGCCAGTTCGAAATTTGCGGGAGGCACGCTTGAAATTCGAATGGGTTGACCGGTGGTCCGGCCATCCCGGTACGACTAATGCGATTCACTGCACACTCCCCCAACTCTGCTAAGGGCAGGGCACCCCCAATGTGCCGAAACACGGTTGGAATACGCCGCGGAAATCACTCCATCCAGCACAACCCCGGGCTACCCATTCCGGATAACCGGACTCGCACGGGCCAACGAAAACGAGTTGATTTCTCTGTACACGGGTGCTTGAGCGGATCCTGGAGGGACCCGGCGTATGCGAGAGGATACTCCCTCCTCCGCATTGCCTTGAATGCTTCGTGTTTTTCGGCGCACGCCGCAATAGCTACGGCCGTAATCTACGATCTTGGTCTCGAAATGCGCGCTGCGAGGTCGTCCGAGCGATTCATGCTAGATTTCGTCTCCAGAGTGAAGGCGGAGATCGCCGGGCTTGGCCGCTTTCGCCTCCTTATGACCGAGCCATCGCCGCCACATCCCACGGCCGAGGGTATGTCGGCTTTCAGGGTTAGACCGGACCCAAATTAAACCGGACCAAACCGTCGCGATTGACCCATCTCAATTGCCAGCGTTTGGTAGTAATGATGAGGCGAGACAAAGGCCGCAGCCCGCGGCGCTAGGGCAGAAGCTCCCCGGAAAGGAAAGCGGAAGGCACGATCGTTTCCTTCTCTTCGGTCATGTGCTAGACGGAAAATGTTCGCCGACGCCGAGGATGTCTACGCCGAGCGGCGCGTGAGAAGCTCGGTTACCACGTGTGGGACGAAGACATGCGCTCCTGCAAAACGTGCGGCACGAAAGTCCAGGCTGACGACATTTTCTGCTTAGGTGTAGCGACGACTTACGGCTGCAAGGGGTGCAGTGGACGGCTTCAATCGAAGAGTCCGCCTGCTTTCAATGGCTGGCGCAGTGTCAGCCGCGGTTGGCGTTCCCGATCGATGCCCCGGAGGAAACTCCCTACCTCGCGTTTGAATATGGCTGGAAGGTCGTCAACAGGCTCTACAACGAACTCAAGGTGCCCAAGCAAACCGATCCTCAGAACGGAAAGAAGCGGAAGGCAAACGCCAAGGAATCACTGCTCTACCTGATGAAGCACTTCGGCGTAACGGATAGGATTGTCGATGAGAACCGCGGCCGCATCGACAATCTCTGCGATTGCGTTCTGGAGAAGCGCGACTCGGGACGAAGGTGGGAAAAGCGAGGCTATGTCACTTTCGACGATCCCGTGGAAGAAGGCCCGAAACACGCGCAGCAGGACGGTAAGCCCCCCGAAGCAAGCAAGGCGACCACAATCGCGCTCCGCGACGCGCTGAAGACTAATGATAGCGCGAACGTCGCAAGCGCGCTCGCCGACTGGCTTCTCAGCGTCCGGAACGCCCGCGTACACGCCATGGTTTGCAGCTGTTCTGACGGCAGGCGGACGCCAGCGCGCATTGGCGACTATCACAGCGACTATGAAATCAAAGAGACCGCCGCCCAGATACTGCTCGCGACCGGCAAAATCCTGCTCAGCGCGAAGACGCGCATGCGACGCGAGGAGGTCGAAGCACTCGTCCGGTCGAGAATGAAGCAGATCATGAAGGAAATCCGCGAACGGGTCACGAAATGGTAGCAGTCGAGGTGACGGGCAAAGGCGCATGGTCGTGCTCTGACCGAAGGTGTGGATCCATCCCCGCGCTCGCTGGGCATAAGTAGGACGAAAGGGCGTTGTCGCGCGAGTTGCCGATGCGGTTGCCCCCAGTCACTGCGCCTTAGCTGCCGTGGGGCCGCATCCAGGTGAACCAAGACCCGACGCGCCACCTTGGACTGGCATGGCAAGCGGCAATTCTCGAACTGCGGGCAGAACTGCCAGGAGTGTGTATCTGACGCGCGCACGCCCTTTGGGGTGTTTCGAGCCGCGCTCCTTGCCGCGGCGCATGAGCCGGAATTGACCCCGCTGACAGCTCGTCTTATCGAGGCACCTTGTAGTCCTTACGCTTGCCTTGGCTCAGCTCGAAGGCCCCTATCCTACCCTCCGATCGTCCAATGAGATTACCTTGGTGCCAGTCAGAAATGCGGCCCAATCTTTCATCAGTGCTCGTCGGTTCTCGAGTTTCTGGCCACGTTGATAGGCCGCAGTCGTCTCGCTCTTGTGAGGGATCGTCAGCTTGCCGATGATGATGGGATAGGCGTAACGCTTGAGGGAAGATGCCACTGATCGCGATGCTTCTCGCTCCAGCTCGACAGTTGGCCCGCCTCTTCGCGTGCGTTTCGTCGTTCTTGGACGATGTAGAGACCTTCGCCGTCGGCGTATTTGCCGGGCTTGTTTTGGCGCTCTACGTCAAACGGTTTCAGCCTTCCAGCCATTGTTCTCCGGCAAAACGTCCTCCGAACCCACGGTCTAAAGCTACGGGCAGCGGCCCGATTAGGGAGAACACCGGCGAAGTGCGAAGTACCTTCTTTCGGCCCAAGTCACTGATTTTGCTGTGGACTTCGAACGACTGCGAACAGTGGAGAACTGAGCGGCCCGAGACATAGGTGACAGAACGTACCGGACACATGGGTTACACTTTCCGCTTTTGTTCTGCGGGAGGTGTGGATGCCGTGGAAAGCGAGTTCGGTAATGGAGGAGCGCCTTCGCTTTGTCGCCCGCCTGTTGGACGGGGAAGCCATGACGGATGTCTGCCGGGAGTTCGGCATCTCCCGTAAGACCGGCTACAAGATTTTCGATCGCTACAAGGAACATGGGCTGGAGGCGCTGAGCGACCGCTCCAGGCGGCCGGTTCGCTACGCCAATCAACTGCCGGCTCAGATCGAGACGCTGATTGTCCAGCTCAAGGCCGAGAAGCCGCATTGGGGGGCCCGCAAGATCCGCGAACTCCTGGTGCGACGGCTCGATGGCGATGTCCGGGTGCCGGCCAAAAGCACCATTCATGCGGTGCTCGATCGCCACGGCCTGGTTAGGCGGGGCGGCGGGCCGCGCCATCGCGCGCGCGGTACGTCGCTATCGCAAGGGACTGCCCCGAACGATGTCTGGTGCGCCGACTTCAAAGGCGAGTTCAAGCTTGGCAACGGCCATTACTGCTTCCCGCTGACCGTCAGCGATCATGCCGCGCGCTTCCTGCTGCTGTGCGAGGCGCTCGACTCCACGCGCGAGGAGCCTGCCATGACCGCCTTCGAGCGCTTGTTCCGCGAGCGCGGCCTGCCGCTTGCCATTCGGTCCGACAATGGCGTGCCGTTTGCCAGTCCCAACGCCTTGTTCAATCTTTCCAAGCTCTCGGTGTGGTGGCTCCGCCTCGGTATCGCCATCGAGCGCATCAAGCCAGGTCATCCACAACAAAATGGTCGGCACGAGCGCATGCACCTCACCCTCAAGAAGGAGGCCACCAGGCCGCCTGGCTTCAACAGCCTGCAACAGCAGGAGCGCTTCGATGCCTTCGTGCACGAGTTCAATACCGAGCGCCCCCACGAGGCGCTCGGCATGAAGTGTCCTGCCGAGGTCTACACGGCTTCAGCGCGGGCCTATGCCGGCCTGCCGGAGTTGAGCTATCCCTTCCACGACCGCGACGTCGTCGTCACGGCCTGCGGCCGCCTCTGCCTGCATCGCAAGAGGATCAACATCTCAACCGTCCTGGCTGGCCAGAAGCTCGGCATCAAGGAGGTCGACGAGGGCATTTGGCTCGTCAGCTTCATGCATTACGATCTCGGCTATTTCGATCTCGAACAGAAGACCTTGCAACCTCTCGACAACCCGTTCGGTCCGAAGCCCATCACCGATGTCTCAGCCACGACCACGGCACCCTGACGCAGACGCGCTCTTGTGCATTCTTGGCATGGAAAGCCACTTGCTTGGCTCCGCTGTCGCGGTCAACCCCCAAAGCCCGAAGGGGCGCGGCACGCGCGGGGTTGACGGCGATAGCGCAAGCCAAGCAAAAATAGCCGTGCGATGAATGCGTCACCTGAAAGCAGCAGATTGCAGGCCATCGGCCTCAATTTGAAGCGAACTTGGAGCAGATGACTTTGAAACCCCGCGACAACCCGATCGGCACGAGGTTGTCACCCATCTCTTAGGTACGGTTCGTTACCCATCTCTCCGGGCCGGACAAACAATATACTGGCGGAAGGGGTGGGATTCGAACCCACGGTACCCTTGCGGGCACGCCGGTTTTCAAGACCGGTGCCTTAAACCACTCGGCCACCCTTCCAGCGCAGGAAGATCAGGCACTTAGCTAAAGGCGGCATCGAACGCAAGGCGAACTTGGACCCAAACTGGCCTGGGCCATTCTGGAGGTGCCTCAGCAGCCGCGCAACATCAACAGGCACCTGCTGTGGCTTGCGAGCGAGTGGGGTTTAGACGCGCCCCCGAAGGGGGCCGGACAGCATCGGAGGCGCTGAGCGGCTACTTGCCAGCGTCACCGCATCAGCTTCGACTGGATGCTCACTGGCTGTCCCGTGGATCTCAAGAAGATGGTCGACGAGCGCCGCGGGCGGCAGGCCGCACTACAAGGCACCGCGACCATTGTGGCGAAGCATGCCCAGTTCACGATCGGGCAGCAGGCGATCGTGACGCGGAGATCAGGCGCATACGGGTGGATCGCACATGAAGGGCCGCCGCCGAACCCACTGGAAGCGTGACCGGCACCGGCTTCATGACTCACCGGCTACGGCTGAAGCGATAACGGCCAAGGGCCCGCCGGTATCCAAGTCGGCGGGCTTCTCTCTTGCGGCCCTCTCGGGCGACCAGTTTAATGCTCTCGATCACTGGGAGGATTGCGATGCAGAAATTGATTACGGCGGCCGCATTGGCTGCCGCGCTTGTACTTGCAGCATGTGGGAGAGAGCCCGGGCCAAAGGGTGATCCAGGACCCCAGGGGCCGGCCGGCCCGCAAGGTGCCCAAGGGATTCAAGGTGTGCCAGGACCTCAGGGGCCAGCAGGAGCGCAAGGACCCCAAGGACCGCAGGGACCGAAAGGTGACAAGGGAGACAAGGGCGATGCCGCGCCGGTCAATATCCGAGCGGTGCAGGCCGACGGCGCGGTCAATTGCGACGGCAGCGAAACGCTTGTGTCGGTCTTCTGCCCCAGTGGCGGCAGCGCGGATGGCGCAAAGTGCAGCACTTCGCCGACAATTGGTCTTTGCCTGAAAAAGTGAAACTGGAGCAGCGCCCGCCGGTTCGCGCCGGCGGGCTACTTCTCATGCAAGGCAGGACACAATCGCTAAAACAACGTCGGCGCCCAGGTCTGCGGAATACGCCGAAAACACGACGCCGGCGATGAGCGCGACAGCAATCACTTTGAAAACAATCATTTGGAATTCCCCTCTTCAATTCAGGTGCGCAAGGTTAGGCCGGATCCGTTTCCGTCGTGCTTCACGGACACACCGAATGACTTCGTACACGTGGTCGTGATGAATCGGGAAAAACAGGCAATTTTTCAACGCGCGTGCTACTATGCAACCTATTTTAGAGGTTTGCATTAGGAGCTACCCCATTGCCAGCAAGTATCGAATCGATTGTTTCTGCCTATGTGCGTTTGAAGAACCGGCAAGCCCTGGAAGACATGCGAGAGCTTCGGCGCCAGTTGCTCGACGCGCTTCACTCAACATCCAGCATCAACACGGATCAGTCTCGAGATTCGATCCTCGAGGACCTCCGCGTGATCGAGGATGGGCTAGAGCAGCTCCAGCCGCGCTAGTCGAAAAACTCCGCAGCATGCGGCAGGATGCGATCAAGCGGGCAGACCCAAGCGGACAGACCAATGCCGCTTCAGCTCAGAGAAAAAGGCCCCGGCTTCACCAAAGGAAAAGTGAGCTGGGGCAAGGTCGCGCATGCCGCAGGCTGTGCAGACAAACCGGGGCTCGTATCCTGATCTCATCCGGCCATCGGTCGACGTAGTCAGCCGTAAGCTTGAGTTGTGGCTGCAGCGATAGTCCTGGCAGAACACGAGGAGATCGCGCACACCTGTTGACCGGAGCTCGCCCAGCGTGATCTTGAGCAGGCGGCCGTCACGTTCGGTGCGGTCCTCGAGCCAAGGGCGTGACATGCCGCCATGGAAGCGCGGCGCCGATCGCATCGAGCGCGAGCACCACCGGAACCGACTACGTGGCGTGCGAGAGGATTTGAGGGAATTATCGGTTGAAGCCGATAAACAGATGAAGAATGGCCATGCCGAAACGTCTGGTGATCTGGAAGGCGCCCGAAATTTCGGCCAGCCCGATAAAGAACAGCCCATAAAAATAAGGCGTATAGCGCGGCTCCAATGCAAGGATCGGCGCTGCGAACCGTCTCCTGACCGGTTCGCGGTTGATAACGATGCTGGTTGCGATGCCGATCAAGGCGCCGACAAGCACGTCGCTCGGATAGTGGATGCCGAGGTAGACCCGCGCCACCGCAACGAACGTGGCGAATAGTCCGAAGAACAGGCCCCACCATCGCGAAATCAGCCAGAAGCTGGCGGCGATGGCAAAGAGATAGGTTGCGTAGTCACTCGGGAAGCTGCTCCAGTTTTCGAGGTCTGGGTGCCAGGGCGATGCCATGCTCGGCGGGTTGGCCCCGATGCTGTACATCGGGCGCTCGCGAAAGGGCACCAGCGTGGATAGCGCGCGATTGATGATCAGCGATGCGGCGACCACCAGCAACATGGTCAGAACCGTTTCGCGCCGCCGCGGCATTTCCTTGTCAGGCCAGTACCACAACAGGCCCACGATGCCCATGAAGAGCGCACCCTTGAGTATGTCAATACTGTTAACGACGATCCGGTCCAGTGCCGGACTCCAGCCGCAGAAATCGTTCAAGGCTCGGAAGATCGAGACGTCGAGTCCGACTAGAAAATCTGTCACAGGTTGCCTTGCCTCCGCGTCGACCAAATGATCTAGATCAATCGAAGAAAGCACCCAGGGCGCCCCGCGCGGATTAGGCGTGGCTCTTGAACCAGTCGAGCACGAACAGCCGGATCGCGAACGACAGGTTGCCCTGCTGGCGGTTGCGGTCAATGTCACTAACCAGATCCGATAGTGTCATGTTGCGCTGGCTGGGAATCTCCTTCATGCCCGTCCAGAACGCCTCTTCCGGGCTGACACCGGACTTATGGCCGCCGACGACGATCGATCGTTTCACGATGGGCGATCTCATGCCTATTCCTCGCGCTCGACATGCGGGAATCTATTTCGGCGAGCAGTCGAAAAGCGGCCCGCCGGTTCACGCTGGCGGCCCCTCCGAACAGGCGTCAGTTCTGGCTCGGCGGTGCAGGGCCTCGATGGCTTTCCGATAATACTCTGCCACGCTGAGAAGAGCCTCTCGCTCGAGATCGAGGGAAGCGATGACCGCATGTTCTCTGCATGCCCTTTCGAGCCTGCGGAATTCCTTCAATTCCCGCTTCAACGCTAGCTCCAAGCCCGAGGCGACACGTCCAGAATTGAAACGTCAATCTAGCCAATTGCCGAAAATTCCCGCAACACAAATATCAACCATGGCGCGAAACGTCGCACCGCCAGGTCGGCTCGCGGAGCCAAATTGAATTCGGCCAGGCCGCCTAGCCTCGGCGATGGCCGCCGCGGCACGCTCCAAGAGAGCTTCCGTTTCGCCGAGCCATTCCCTGTTATTAACATGGGTTAAGACCGGTTCCCGAGCTCGATCACGCGGGGCCGCTTCGGTTGAACTTCTTTGGATTCCATCTTCCCCGAGGGGAAGACCGAATGAGGCGCCTGACCCGGCAGATTATTGTTACGACAGCCGATGGGGTCCGTACCATATCGACGGATGGGACGATGCCGTCAGGCGCTTGTGGTTCACGATCTTCCCTGGCCTCCTTGAAAGTTGATTGCGCCGCATATGCATGACGAGAGTGCTCGGATCCGGGGCTTACGGTGACAGTGCACCCAACTCACAGCATCCGACTGCGGCTTGGCGGTCTAGCGTTGAGAGTTGTGTGCTGAGCCAATGAGGATTTCGTAGGCTCGTTCGGCTTGTTCCTTCGTCAAGTTGGCTGCTATGTCCGTTCCGATCAGCGCCGGTCCCTTGCGCTCTCGATCGTAGACCATCCAACCGAGACCTCCCATCCGAACGAGAAATCTGCGCGCTGGCAGTGCATTTTCACTCACCATAACCCCTTGACCCACTTCCCTGACGGTCTGGCGAGTAGACGGCGCGCATTTTCAGATTGCATCAATGTATGTGAATCCAACTTGGGAAAATTAGGCAAGGGAACTGTGCGAAAGCGAACGGAGCCGGCCTTCGATCTGCGTCTAGGCTGGTCCCTGCTTGGTGTAAGCTAGCCAAGCACCTCCAGCGGCCCCGGCCTCTACCTCAAAGCCCCCCACCGTGGCCGGGGCCGTCCTGCCTGTCATTCTGGTAGGCGATGATTGCAAGCCGTGCGTCCCCCCGGCTCGACGTCGGGCCGAACTCGGCGGCTCAACTGTCGCAGCCTCGCAGACGAGGCGTCGGTGATGCAAGGCAACGCGACGTTATGGATGTCCGTATCGGGCTCCGCCCTCACCTCACCCTGTCAGGCAAGCGTCAGGCTGGTGCTCTAGTTTCAAACTGCACTTGGGGCCAGTCATCGCAGCTGCCCCGTCAGCCATGCCTGATATCGGCGACACCGCCCAGGGTGTCGCTGGTGGCGAGGCCCGGTTGGATTCGCCTCCATTTCCGGGCCTCGTTTGGCTTCTCCGCAAAAGAAAACGCGGCGCCCCGAGGGACACCGCATGAAGTCTGTTTGTTGCGATCTGTTGCGTTGGCTCAGTAGCCGCAATGGCCGCAAGCAGGCTGCACCGGTGCGTAATAGGAATAACCCGGCGAGACCATCTCGGTGCGCTGGCGCGTGGCGTATTGCGGGGGGATGTGCTCGTACTGGACACCAGGGGGCGCCACCATCACGGTCTGCGGAACCATCACGGTGCGGTATTGCGCCGGCGTGCGGTGCGCGACGGTCGCACCTGGCGACACCATCACGGTCTCGTCGACGGTGCGGTATTGCGGAGCGACGTATTGCTGCTGATAGCAGGTCTGGCACGGCGGCGGCGGTGCGTAGCAATTGTAGCAGCCGGCGGAGGCAGCGCTCGTCATCGCAATCGCGGCGACCGCGGCAGAGAAAACGACAGCAAGAGTACGAGACATTATGGTGGTGCCCCAATTGCCCGAAATGGATTTGCGAAGGTCGCCGCAGTATACGCCGCAAAATCCGGATCTGCCGAAGTTCGTCGGGGCATCCTTAATGCGAACGGCCGGCTTGCGCCGGCCGTTCAGGACTCGTTGACCATGCGACCCCGCGTGACCGCGAAACTCGCGATCGCGCGCGCCTCGGGTCTACTTGCTGCGACGCTTCACTTCGCGCACGGCACCGCGCGCAGCACTCGTGGTGAGCGCGGCGTAGGCCTGCAGCGCGGTGGAGACATTGCGCTTGCGCGCAGCCGGCTGCCAGGCGGCATCGCCCTTCGCCTCCTCCTCCGCGCGGCGATTGGCAAGCTCCTCATCGGAAACCTCGAGCGTGATGCTGCGGTTCGGGATGTCGATCGCGATGCGATCACCGGTGCGGACGAGGCCGATGTTGCCGCCTTCGGCGGCTTCCGGCGAGAGATGGCCGATCGACAGACCGGAGGAGCCGCCCGAGAAGCGTCCGTCGGTAACGAGCGCACAGGCTTTGCCGAGCCCCATCGATTTCAGATAGCTGGTCGGATACAGCATTTCCTGCATGCCGGGACCGCCGCGCGGGCCCTCGTAGATGATGACCACGACCTCGCCGGCGACGACCTTGCCGCCGAGGATGCCGTCCACCGCGGCGTCCTGGCTCTCGAACACGCGCGCGGGCCCGGAGAATTTCAGGATCGACGAGTCGACGCCCGCGGTCTTCACGATACAGCCGTCCTGCGCGAGGTTGCCGTAGAGCACGGCGAGGCCGCCGTCCTTGCTGAAGGCGTGCTCGAGATTGCGCACCACACCCTTCTCGCGATCGCTGTCGAGCTCGTCGTAACGGCGCTCCTGGCTGAACGCGACCTGCGTCGGGATGCCGCCCGGTGAGGCGCGATAGAAGGTTCTGATAGCCTCGCTCCTGGAGCGCTTGATGTCCCAGCGCTCCAACGCCTCGTTCATGGTCGGCGCGTGCACGGTCGAGACCGAAGTGTCGATCAGCCCGGCGCGATCGAGCTCGCCGAGAATGCCCATGATGCCACCGGCACGGTGCACGTCCTCGACATGGACATCGGCGACCGACGGCGCAACCTTGCAGAGCACGGGCACCCGACGCGATAGCCGGTCGATGTCCTGCATGGTGAACTTGACCTCGCCTTCATGCGCCGCCGCCAGAAGATGCAGCACGGTGTTGGTCGAGCCCCCCATCGCGATGTCGAGCGTCATCGCATTTTCGAACGCCTTGAAATTCGCGATGTTGCGCGGCAGCACGGATGCATCGTCCTGTTCGTAGTAGCGGCGCACGAGATCGACGATGGTGTGGCCGGCCTCGACGAACAGGCGCTTGCGGTCGGCGTGGGTGGCGACGACCGTGCCATTGCCTGGGAGCGCCAGGCCGAGTGCCTCGGTCAGGCAGTTCATCGAGTTGGCGGTGAACATGCCCGAGCACGAGCCGCAGGTCGGGCACGCCGAGCGCTCGATCACCTTGACGTCGTCGTCGCTGACCCTGGAGTCCGCCGCAGCGACCATGGCGTCGATCAGATCGACGGCCTTGGTCTTGCCAGCGAGCTTGACCTTGCCGGCTTCCATCGGGCCGCCCGAGACGAACACGGCGGGGATGTTGAGCCGCAGCGCCGCCATCAGCATGCCGGGCGTGATCTTGTCGCAATTGGAGATGCAGACGAGGCCGTCGGCGCAATGCGCGTTGGCCATGTACTCGACGCTGTCGGCAATCAGCTCGCGCGACGGCAGGCTGTAGAGCATGCCGTCATGGCCCATGGCGATGCCGTCATCGACAGCGATGGTGTTGAACTCTTTTGCCACGCCGCCGGCCTGCTCGATCTCGCGGGCGACGAGCTGGCCGAGGTCCTTGAGATGGACGTGGCCGGGCACGAACTGGGTGAAGGAGTTCACGACCGCAATGATCGGCTTGCCGAAATCGCCGTCCTTCATGCCCGTCGCGCGCCAGAGGCCGCGCGCGCCCGCCATGTTGCGGCCGTGGGTGGTGGTGCGGGAGCGATAGGCTGGCATGGCGGTTTCCGTCCTCGGGTTTGGCTGCCTGAGCGGGAAATATGGAGCCGCCTCAGGCCGTTCGGCCGGATAGCGCACAGGCCCGGCGCGCGCAACGGGAACTTGTCGTCAACCGGCCGGGATCGGCCGATCGCAGGCCTCCCCTGCTCCCGACGCGGTCCCGTTGCTAACCCGAATGAAGCGCAGCGCGATCCGGGGCGCGCCGCTTTCGCTATCGCAGGATCGCGATAGCGAAAGCGGAGCGCGTGAAGCTGCAAGGCGCGATTTCTCGCCGGGCCGAGCGCGCGCGCAGGCTCACGCATTCGCGCGCCGATCAAGCGCATTTTGGTCCGTAGTGCTCCGGAATGGAATCCTATCGAGACCTCGCGTACATCACGCTCATCGATCGGCGGCCACTTCCAAGGGCATCACCTCTGATCGCGCTACATGGGGTTGGGGGACCGCATGGGGCGGGGGTTGAAGGCTGGGGCAAGGTGACGAGGTCCGGACTCCTAGGCACTCCGGACCTCGGTACTTTCTACATCGCAACTTCGCGCCGCCGGCTTGATCAGCCGTGCGGCGCGAAGTCGTTTTGGGGCCGCCCCATCCGATATCGGGATTACTTCGGCACGTTCCGCTCGAGATCCTCGAGCCACGCCGCCGCGCTCGAATCCGAGGGCGCCCGCCAGTCCCCACGCGGCGACAACGAGCCGCCGGCCGAAACCTTTGGCCCGTTCGGCATCGCCGAGCGCTTGAACTGGCTGAAGGCGAAGAAGCGGCGCAAGAACACCTCAAGCCAGCGCCGGATTTCCGGGAGATCGTACGCCTTACGCTTGTCGGCCGGGAATGCCGGCGGCCATTCGCCCTTTGCGACGTCCTTCCAGGCCTGCAACGCCATGAAGGCGATCTTGGACGGCCGCAAGCCGAAGCGCAGCGTGTAGAACAGGTTGAAATCCTGCAGTTCGTAAGGCCCGACGGAGGCTTCCGTGCTCTGCGGCTTCTCGCCCGGCTTGACCGGAACCAGCTCCGGCGAGATTTCGGCCGACAGGATCGAGGCCAGCGTTCCGTTCACATCGCCGCTGAACTGTTTCGAGCCGATCACCCAGCGGATCAGATGCTGGATCAGCGTCTTCGGCACGCCGGCGTTGACGTTATAATGCGCCATCTGGTCGCCGACGCCGTAGGTGCACCAACCGAGCGCGAGCTCGGAGAGATCGCCGGTCCCGATGACGATGCCGCCGTGATGGTTGGCGAGCCGGAAGAGATAGTCCGTGCGCAGGCCCGCCTGAACGTTCTCGAAGGTGACATCGTAGACCTTGTCGCCCGAGCCGAAGGGATGGCCGATGTCCTTGAGCATCTGCGTGGCCGTGGTGCGGATGTCGAGTTCCTGCCAGGTCGTCTTGAGCGCCTGCATCAGCGCCAGCGCATTGGTCTTGCTCTCGCTGCCGGTGGCAAAGCCAGGCATGGTGTAGGCCAGAATGTTCTCGCGCGGCAGGCCGAGCAGGTCGACGGCCTTGGCGGCGACGATCAGCGCGTGCGTGGAGTCGAGACCGCCTGAGACCCCGATCACCACGCGCTTGGTGCCGGTGGCGCGCATGCGCTGCACGAGGCCCGCGACCTGGATATTATAGGCCTCGTAACAATCCTGCTCGAGCAGGCTCTCGTCGCTCGGCACGAACGGGAAGCGCTCGACCTTGCGCAGGAAGCCGATGTCGGCCGCCGGCGGATTCAGGGAGAACGTGATCTTGCGGTAGAAGCCCTCGCGCTGGCGGCGGTTGTCGTCGAACGTGCCCATCAGGGCGCGCTCCTGCCTGAGCAGGTCGAGATCGACGTCGGCCAACGTGATCTGGCCGTCCTGCCTGAAGCGCTCGCCCTCGGCCAGCAGCACGCCGTTCTCATAGATCGAGGTCTGGCCGTCCCAAGCGAGGTCGGTGGTGGATTCCCCTGCCCCCGCGGCGGAATAGACATAAGCCGCGAGGCAGCGCGCGGAGGTGGACTGACACAACAGCGCACGCGAGCGCGCCCGGCCGATCGTGATCGGGCTGCCCGAGAGGTTGATCAGCACGCTCGCGCCCGCCAGCGCAAGCTCGGAGGCCGGCGTCACCGGGATCCACATGTCCTCGCAGATCTCGACGCCGACGGTGAGGCCGGGAAAGTCCTCCGCCGCGAACAGCAAGTCGGTTCCGAAGGGTGCGTTCAGTCGGCCGAACGCGATCATCTCTCCCGCAATCCCGGCGCCGGAGGCGAAATGGCGTCCCTCGTAGAATTCGCGATAGGTCGGCAGATAGCTCTTGGGCACGACGCCCAGAATGCTGCCGCGATGGATGACCACGGCGCAGTTGTAGATGCGATGGCCGAAGCGCAGCGGCGCACCGACGATCAGCACGGTCATCAGTGGCGCGGAGGCCTCGACGATCGATGCCAATCCGCGCTCGACCGCATCGAGCAGCGGATCCTGCTTGACGAGGTCCTCGATGGCATAGCCTGAGAGGCACAGCTCGGGAAACACCGATACAGCGACCGATCGCGCGTCGCAGGTTTTTGCTGCCGCGATCACTGCCTTCGCATTGGCCGAGGGATCGGCCACATGGGAGGTGGTGACGCAGGCTGCCACCCGCGCAAATCCGTGGGCGTAGATCGAGTGGAAGCTCATCGCGCAAAGGACCCTTGACCTTGTCGGACCGGCCGCCGCCGGCTCCAGCCTCTATGTAGCCCATCGACGGGGTCCCGTGCAGGCCATCGGCCATCATGCATAACGGACTTGCAAGCCACGCCTGATGTCAGGCGCTGCGCGCCAGCGCGCTGGAGAGGTCGTTGTGCAGCCATTCGGCGATCCGGGGCCAGGCATAGGCGTGCGTCCGCGCGCCCATGAACAGGCCGAGATGGTTGCTGGGCTCCGAAGCCGCGGCAATGAAAGCTGGTGGCGTGCCCACGAGTTTGACCGTGGCGAGCGCCTGCGCGGGCGGCACGACATCGTCGTCCAGTCCGGCCAGTAGGAAAATGGGCGCCTTGATGTCGCTCAGGTCGATCGCATGGCCTAGCGCCGTGAAACGCCCCGATGCGATGCGGTTCTCGCGGAAGATCCAGTTGACGATCTGGAGGTAATAGGTCCCCGGCAGATTGAGCGTCTCGGCGTTCCAGCGATCGAAGCGCGCCAGCAGGGCCGCGCCCTCCTCGTCCGAGAGGTCTTGCTGCAAGGCCGCCGCGATGTCGTCGCGCTCAGGCGTCTTCGACCAGACGTGCAGCATCTCGTCGCCGCTGACATTGCCGCCGCCGCGCGCGACGAGCTGATCATAGACCATCTCCGGCGCGTTGCGGGCGAGTTGCGACAGCCTGGACTCGACGGAGAGATCGACCGGCGCGCCTGCCAGCACCAGCCGCCGCACCTTGGCGGGGAAGCGCGCCGCATAGAGCAGCGACAGCCAGCCGCCCTGGCACAGTCCGATCAGATCAACGGGCGCGCCGATCTCGTCGATGGCGATGTTGAGATCCGACAGATAGCTGTCGATCGAGAGATAGCGCATGTCAGGGCTGGCCGAGCGCCAGTCGGTGAGATAGACGCGATCGATGCCGCCCTGTTGCAGCGATTGCACCACGCTGTGGCCGGGCGCAAAATCGGCGATCAGGGCCCGATGCAGCGCGTAAGGCGCGCAAACCAGGACTGGCTGGCCGGATCGCGCCCGCGCGCAATCGCGCAGCCGCATGGTGGCAAGCTCCAGCGCCACCGTGCCCGGCGTGGTCCAGGGCAGCTCGCTCTCGCCTTGCTCCACTGAGCCGCGCTCCAGCCACCAGAAGCAGGCGTCCATGGCCAGCCGTGCCGCCGCAAACGGCCACAGCACGGGGTCGCCCTGGACTTGGTCCGATCCGCCGGGCTGCCGGCCGGTTTTCTCCACCGCCATCACGCCGTGATCCTCACAGGAATGCCTCCAGGCTGACGACGGAAATGCCGAGTTGCTTGAAACTGCGATGGGTCGCCGCAACCGAGCCATCGAGATCGATGCCGCGGCAGGCATCCTCGATGACGGCAACCTCGAACCCCGCCTTGCGCGCATCCTCGGCGGAAAAGCGCACGCAGAAATCCAGCGCAAGACCGGCGACGAAGACGGCCCCCAGCTCGCGCTCGCGCAGATAGCCGAGCAGGCCGGTCGGCGTCCTCTTGTCGTTCTCAAGCAGCGCGGAATAGGAATCGATCCCGCGGCGAAAGCCCTTGCGCACCACCAGGTTGGCGCTGGTGACATCGAGATCCCGATGGAATTGGGCGCCCGCCGTACCCTGCACGCAATGCGCCGGCCACAGCACCTGGGTGCCGTAGTCGAGCTCGATGGTCTGAAACGGCTGCTTGCCCTGATGGTTCGGCGCGAACGAGACATGGTCGGCGGGATGCCAGTCCTGCGTCAGCACGACGTTGGCGAATTTTTGGGCAATGCGGTTGATGGCGGGCACCACCTTCTCGCCGCCGGGGACCGCCAGCGCCCCGCCCGTGCAGAAATCGTTCTGCACGTCGATCACCAGCAGCACGTCGCGATCGGATATCTTCATCGCTGGCCTCATTTGGTCCGCCCGGCGCAATGGGCGCCGGCCGTTCTCGTCAATGTCGATCTTCCCGCGCTGCTTCGCAACCGCTGCCATCCCTGCAACGATGTCCGGGCGCGGCCGGGCACTCGGCCCCCGGGTGCAACGCTTTGGCGCGGTCCGTGTTACTAATTGTACCCCAGCGCGGATTCTCTGGTATCCGCGACATCAGGATTGGATCGAAGGACGGGAGGAGAAAGGTTCCGCGGCTTGCACGGCCACGGCAGCCTGATGGTCATGAGTTTCGGCAAGGCAGGAAACATTCTTCTCGCCGATATCGGCGGAACCAATGCGCGCTTCGCGCTGAGCAATGGCGAGCAGATCGGATCGATCGACTATGTGAAAGTCGCCGACCATCCGACGGTTCGCGAGGCCATCAGCGACGTGCTCCGGCGGGCCGACAGCGACAGGCCGGTCCGGGCGGTGCTTGCCGTGGCCGGTCCCGTGACCAATAACCGCTGCGTCATGACCAACAGCCCCTGGGTCATCGACGGCAACGAGCTCCAGCCGGCGCTCGGCTTCGACAGCGTCCATGTGCTCAACGATTTCGAGGTGGTGGCCTGGTCGCTGCCCGCTCTTCAGCCGGCCGACCTGATCCCGCTCGGCGGACAGGATGGCATGTCCGGGGAGCCGCTGCTGGTGGTCGGGCCCGGGACCGGTTTCGGCGTCTCCTGCCTGGTCGAGCGCCACGGCTCCCGGCTCGCCGTGGTCACGGAAGCCGGTCACGCGACCCTGCCGGCCGAGAATGAGCGCGAGGAGCGGGTCATCGCCGCCATGCGCCGGCGCTTCGGCCATGTCTCGATCGAGCGCGGCGCCCTCTCCGGCTCCGGGCTGCAATCCCTCTATGAGGCCATGGCCGAGATCGATGAAGCCCAGGTTCCGCAACGCGATGCGGCTGGCATCACCAGGGCGGCGCTGGACGGGAGTTGCGCGCTCAGCCGCGCGACGCTCGAGATGTTTTGCGCCATCCTCGGCTCCGTGGCCGGCAACCTCGCGGTGACCTTTGGCTCCAGGGGCGGCGTCTACATCGCCGGCGGGATAGCGCCGCGCTTTCCGGAGTTCCTCGCGGCCTCCGCCTTCCGCGCGCGGTTCGAGGCCAAGGGGCGGTTCCAGGACTATCTCCGCAACATCCCGACGCGCCTCGTCATGAAGACCGATGCCAGCTTTATCGGCCTGAAGATGTTCGCCGATCACAATCTGGATTGAGCTGAGCCCGCCTCAACTTCCTGCCGGTCTCGCAATTCACAGCTGGTTGCACTCAAACTGCGGTTCGGCGCGAGATTGCGCTTGCCCCTCAGTTTCCGATGGGAAACAATTCTCGCTGATGTGGCGCAGGTATGCGGGGGCGTGACATGCGTAAGCAGGATGCGGGCTTCGACTATCACCGATATCACCGGCTGCTGACCGAGGCTGACGATGACGACAAGCGGATGGCGCTGATCGAGCTGTTGATCGAGGAGAAGGCCCGGGACCGGTTGGCCGCGCAGCGCGCATCGGACCGCGCCGCCATGACGGCCCATACCATTGCAAGGGTGCTCAAGGCTGGCCGCAACTAACGCTTGCACGGTCCGGCCTCGGTGGCGAGACGTCGGCAATCGATGGCGATTCCGTTAAGGATCCCTGGCAATCCTGCGTCAAACTTTTTGCTCTAAGAATCCCTCACCTGATGCAGTTTCAGGATCAACAAAGGGGGGAATGAACATGAGCATGATTTCGCTCGCCGAAATGCCGGCTGCCGTCCAGACCCGGTCGACCGATCATTCTTTTAAATCCATTGCCATCTTCTGCTGCCTGGGCCTCATTGCCTCGTTCAGCCTGATCGCACACGGCGTCGATCTCAGCGCCGGCCTGATGTGAAGCACTGACGGATCCTCCGTCGCAAGATGGCCGTCCCTTCCGGGCGGCCTGTTCGTTCACGCCGCCTCCATCATCGAATAGGTCGGAGCGACGCCGTCGATCAGTGCGGAATTTTGGCCGCCGCATCGGGAAACAGCGAGTCGATCATGATCTTGAGCTGGTCCATCGCGATCGGCTTGCGCAGGATCGGCCTGCGCCGCAGCAGCGACGGCAGCAATTCCGGCCCATAGCCGGTGGCGAACAGGAACGGCTTGCCGCGCCGCTCGATCAGATCGGCAACGGGATCGACGTAAACCCCCATCAGATTGATATCGAGAATGGCGAAGTCGTACTGCGCGGTCATCGCGAAGGCGCTCGCATCTCGTACATTGTCCGCTTCCGCGACGACATGGTGGCCGAGTTCCACCACCATGTCGGCGATCATCATCCGGATCAACGCCTCGTCTTCGACCAGGAAAACGGAGAGTCCGTCCGCCATATCAACCTCGCAGCCACCTTGCGAAGGTAACCATATCCCAAATGCAGGAAGGGTTCACGAATTCGTGGCGCGCGCCGTTAATTTCGGCGCGCGCAATCCGATCCAACTTGATCAATCCAGCCCGCGCTCATGGCTGAGGCGAACCATCTCCTGGATGAATACCTCCTTTTGCTTGTCATCGAGGCTCGAATACAGTGGTTCGGCGGCGTCGGCGACGTTGCGCTGGTCGGCGGCACGGTCGATCAGGAATTGCGCCTCATTGCGCATCTGCTCGATGATGTCATCGGGCGGATCCCGCTTGGCCCGCTCAACGCGCAGGTTGAGCCGCTCTGCGCCGTTGTGCCCGAGATAATGCATGGCGCTGGAGAAGCCGAACCAGTGCTTCTCCTGATCCGGTGTGAGGTTCAGTTCAGACTTGATCCGCTCGATGTAGGAGTCGCTGTTGGCGACAATCTGCTCTGCGGTCAGTTGCGGCGCAGCGGTCTGGGTCAGGACCGTGACATCCTTGTCCTTGGCAGTATCAGCAGGCGCATTCTTGGCCTCCTTGCTGGCTTTGGCTCCCTTGGCGGCCTTTGCCGTCTTGGCATCCTTGTCCTTGTCCTTGTCCTTCGCCGGGCCGGCCTGCTTGGCGTCTTTCGCATCCTTGGACGCGTCCTTGTTGGCGTCCTTGTTCGAGTCCTTGGCAGCCGGCTGCTGGCCGTTGTTATTGCCGACGCCGAGCACACCGGTGAAGACACCGACGACGCCGCCAATCGCGCCGCCGAGCACGCCACCGACAGGGCCGGCAGCCTTGTTGCCCGCCGCAGCCCCGTCCTGGACGCCCTTGACCAAACCTTGTGCATCCGCAACCGCGACCGCGCCAATCAGCGCAGTCAGGACGGACCCGAGCGCGAGCCAGTGTCGCAGGCCAAGCCGCCTGGGCGGCGCCGGGGTGATCATATCGGTCTCCATGTCGATCTGTGTGCCTACTTGCGAAAGGCAGGCCTCCTGCCGGTTGCAACTCTACCGTTTTCGCCACGTCGAGGTCTAGGCGCGGACAACGCTGTCCCCGTTTGAAAGCTGTTCTCGGGCGAAGCGGTGATGCAGGCTCATTCGGAACTGCGGCGTAATTCCGCATGGATTGCTCGCGCGTCGAGGGCGCGATGTGTGCGTCGCAATAAGAGCAACCAAATCTCATCGCTGCGCGCGCTGCCGCCTCTGCATACACAACGTTAGTTCTAGATAGCGCGGCATCAGGCTTTCTCGACAGAGACAAGCAATCATGATCTGATCGCGCTACCAATTTGCTGCGTCTCCTGCGTTATTTGCCGCTGGGACGACGGCCAACAAGAAACGTCCGACAACAATCAAAAACAAACTCGGGAAATTCAGAGGGCGACAGAATAATAAAACAAACCAGGACGAGGAAACGAGATGTCACGAAAGACACTGACGCGACGCCAATTTGTAGCGGCCACTGCAATGTCCTCCACGGCGCTGATCGCGGCGCCCTATGTCCGAGGCGCTTACGCCGCCGGCAAGCTCTCGATCGGCTTCTGGGACCACTGGGTGCCCGGCGCCAATGACGCCTCCACCGCGCTGGTCAAGGAATGGGCCGACAAGGAGAAGGTCGAGGTCTCGATCGACTACATCACCAGCAACAACAAGAAGATCGAGCTGACCGCCGCCGCCGAAGCGCAGGCGAAATCCGGTCATGACATCCTGCAGATGCCGAGCTGGTGGCCGCACGCCTATTCCGAGAATCTCGAGCCGCTCAACGACGTGATGGAGCCGCTCATCAAGCAGAATGGCGAGGTCAACGGCACCGTCAAATATCTGGCGCAGTCGGGCGGCAAATGGCTCGCCGTGCCTGCGACGCCGGGAAGCCAGATCAAGGGCCCCTGCTCCCGCATCGATCTCATGAAGAAGCATGCGGGGATCGACGTGCAGGAGATGTATCCGGTCGGCAGCCCGCCAAAAGACGACAACTGGAACATGGAGACGTTCCTGAAAGCGGCGGAAGCCTGTCAGAAGGCCGGCTTCCCGTTCGGCATCGGACTGGGTGAGACCACCGACAGCGTCGACACGGCGGGTGCGATCTTCCAATCGTTCGGCGCCGAGCTCGTCAACGCCAAGGGCGACGTCACCGTCAAGACCGACGAGGTGCGTCAGGCCCTCGAATACTACAAGAAACTGATCGCCGTGCTGCCGGCGGACGCCCCGTCATGGGACGACGCCTCCAACAATAAATGGCTGATCTCGGGCCGCGGCGCGATGATCCTGAACCCGCCGAGCGCCTGGGCGGTGGCCAAGCGCGATGCCCCCCAGGTCGCCGAACAGTGCTGGACGCATGGCATGCCCGCTGGCCCGAAGGGCCGTTTCGCGCCGTTCCTGCCCTATTTCTGGGGAGTCTGGAGCTTCGGCAAGAACAAGGAGGCGGCCAAGAGCCTGCTCGTCCATCTGTCGTCGCCTGCGGCGATCGAAAAATTCGTGGTGGCCAGCGGCGGGTATGATCTCCCTGCTTACGCCAACATGACGAAGTTCAAGACCTGGGCCGAGGAAGGGCCGCCGAAAGGCACACTGTTCAGCTATCCGGATCCCTATCATCGTCAGACCCTGTCGATTGCCGCCTCGCCGGCGCCGCCGAAGATCGCCCAGCAGATCTACTTCCAGGCCACGCTGACCAAGATGGCGCTGCGCTTTGCGCAGGGCGAGAAGCTGGAAACGGCGCTCGCCTGGGCCGAGGACGAGTGCGAGGGCTTTATGCGAACCTGAGCCTGTCCTGTGCCATGGCGGTTCACGCTTTCGGGCGTGAGCCGCCGGGGACGGGCGCGCTCACTCCCGCATGCCAACGAAGCCGACCGGTTTGCCGGCTTCGCAGTTGAATCGTCCGTTTGCGCTAGAGAGTCTGATCCATGGCCGATGTCATCGTTGAGCAAGGTCGCCTCGCCGGTTCCGCTCGCTCCCGAAAAGGTACGAGCCTGCGCAATCTGCTTGGCCGGAAATCGACCATGGCGTTCCTGCTGACGCTGCCGCTGATCCTCCTGATCGCGCTGCTCGTGCTCTATCCCGCGTTCTATTCCCTCTATCTGGCGACGCTGAACAAGGCGATGACCAAATTCGTCGGCCTCGGCAATTTCACCTTCCTGTTCAAGCGCGAAACGTTCTGGATGGTGGTGAAACAATCCTGCATCTTCGCGATCACCGCCGTGGTCTTCAAGGCGCTGATCGGCTTCATCGTCGCGCATTTCGTCCACAACATTCCCGGCAAGAAGCAGCGCAAATGGCGCGGCATGCTGCTGGTGCCCTGGGTCATTCCGCCGGCGATGAGCACGCTGGCCTGGCTGTGGCTGTTCGACCCCTCCTACAGCGCCTTCAACTACACGCTCTCGTTCTTCGGTGTCGGCCCGATCCCCTGGCTCGGGGAGACCTTCTGGGCGCGCTTCTCCGTCATCCTCGTCAACGTCTGGTACGGCGCGCCGTTCTTCCTGATCATGTACCTGGCCGCGCTCAAATCGGTCCCCGACCAGCTTTACGAGGCCGCCGCGATCGACGGCGCCAACTGGTGGCAGAAGATCTGGTACGTCACGCTGCCGATGATGCGCAACATCATCGCCATCACGACGCTGTTCTCCCTGATCGTGACCTTCGCCAATTTCGACATCGTGCGCATCCTGACCTCGGGCGGCCCGCTGGATACGACGCATCTGTTCGCCACCTGGGCGTTCCAGGTCGGCATCCAGAGCAGCGACATTCCGCTCGGCGCCTGCGTCTCGCTGTTCATGGTGCCGATCCTCGCCGTCGCGGCGATCTTCATCCTGCGCGACGTCAGCAAACGTGGGAACGAAGCCTGATGAGCACGCTGGCGATCGACAAGGCTGGACCAACCCGCAAGCTCGGCAGCATGAGCCGGGACCGCGCCTGGGCGCTGCGCTGGTCCTATTTCTTCCTGGTGCTGTTTGCGATCTTCTTCCTGACGCCGCCGGTCTACATGGTGATCACCTCGCTGAAGAGCAGCGCGGAGATTTCGGCGGCGACCAATCCGTGGTGGGTGTTTCATCCCACCCTGTCGAACTATGTCGAGCTATTGACCTCAAACCAGTTTCTGCGCTTCTTCTGGAACTCGTCGATCATCTCGATCGTGGTCGTCTTCGTGACTATGCTGATCAGCATCCCCGCGGCGTTTGCATTGGCCCGGATGAAGTTCTGGGGCTCGGCGACGCTCGCGACAGGCGTCTTCCTCACCTATTTGATCCCGGACAGCCTGCTGTTCATTCCGCTGTTCAAGATGCTGGCGGTGATCCAGGACTTCACGGGCATTACGCTGCTGAACCGGTGGTACGTGCTGGTTTTCATCTATCCGACCCTGACCGTGCCGTTCTGCACCTGGATCATGATCGGCTATTTCGCCTCGATCCCGAAAGAGCTCGACGAGGCCGCGATCATCGACGGTGCTTCCTGGCTGCAGACCCTGTTGCGGATCTTCATTCCGGTGGCGCTGCCCGGCCTCATCGCGGCGACGATCTTCGCCTTCACCGTGTCCTGGGCCCAGTTCCTCTATCCGCTCGTGTTCACGACATCGGTCGACCAGCTGGTGCTGCCGGTCGGCATCACCACGACGCTGATCAAGGGCGACGTCTTCAACTGGGGGCAGATCATGACCGGCGCGCTGCTCGGCGCGGCGCGCGCCACTGATCATCTACGCCTTCCTGATGGACTACTACATAGCCGGCCTGACCGCCGGCGCGACGAAGGGCTGAAATCGAGGGGTTGAAGTGCAATGGCCGACGTTTCCCTGCGTAAGGTGATCAAGCGTTATGACGATGTCGAAGCGGTGCGCGGCATCGATCTCGATATCGCGGACCATGAGTTCATCGTGCTGGTCGGCCCCTCCGGCTGCGGCAAGTCCACCACGCTGCGCATGATCGCGGGCCTCGAGGACATCAGCGACGGCGACATCATGATCGGCGGCGACGTCGTCAACGACGTGCCGCCGAAGGATCGCGACATCGCCATGGTGTTCCAGAATTACGCGCTCTACCCCCACATGACGGTCGCCGAGAACATGTCGTTCGGGCTGCGGCTGAAGCACTATCCCAAGGCCGAGATCAAGGCGCGGGTGACGGAAGCTGCCCGCCTGCTCGACATCACCGACCTGATCGACCGCAAGCCGAAGCAGCTCTCCGGCGGCCAGCGACAGCGCGTCGCAATGGGGCGCGCCATCGTGCGTAATCCAAAGGTCTTCCTGTTCGACGAGCCGCTGTCCAATCTCGACGCCAAGCTGCGCGTGCAGATGCGGATCGAGATCAAGAAAGTGCACCAGAAGGTCCGCACCACGACTGTCTACGTCACGCACGATCAGGTCGAGGCGATGACCCTGGCCGACCGCGTGGTGGTGATGAACAAGGGGCGGATCGAGCAGATCGGCACGCCCAACGAACTCTACCACAAGCCGGCCACGCGCTTCGTCGCAGGCTTCATCGGCTCGCCCGCCATGAACTTCATCCCGTGCCGGCTGGAAGATGCCGCCGGCACGCTCCGGATCCGCCTGACCGACCGCATTGCCTTTGCGCTGCCGCCGGCCCGCGCCGCGCGTTACAACACGCTGCCACGCACCGACAAGCTGCTGCTCGGCATCCGCCCCGAGCATCTCACCGAGGCGCGCGCGCATCTGGATCCCGGCGTCGAGACCTTCGACACCGTGCTCGACGTCACCGAGCCGATGGGAATGGAGACGCTGGTGTATTTCGGGCTCGACGGCACGCCGGTCTGCGGCCGCGTCAATCCCGGTGCCGGCGCCAAGGACGGGGCACCCATGCGTTTGGCGATGGACCTCAACAACATGCACCTGCTAAACGAGGAGACCGGCGTCGTGCTGTGACGCCGGCTCGAGAAACGCGAGCAGGCGGGGAGCGATGGCGACCAACAAGAAGAAGATTTTCGTTACACAGACTTTGTCGCAAGGGGCACGCGCCCTCCTCACCCAGCGGGACGATATCGAGCTCGTCGAATTTCCGAACCTGATCTCCGCCGGGGATTTCGAGGCTCTGCTGAAGAGCCATGCGCCGGTTCATGGCGTCGCGCTCGGCGCCACCGCCTTCGGGGAGACCGAGCTCGAAGCGGCCAAGGACATGAAGGTGGTGACCCGCATCGGCGTCGGCTACGACGCGGTCGACGTATCAGCCCTGTCGCGTCGCAAGGTGCCGCTGATGGTGGCCGGCAGCGCGAACTCGCCGTCGGTCGCGGAAGCGGCGCTGTTCATGATGCTGACCTTGGCCAAGCGCGCCAACGAGTTGCACGCATGCGTCAAGGACGGCAAATGGGCTGGGCGCCTCGCCATGCTGCCGTTCGATCTCTACGGCAAGACGGTCCTCATCATCGGCTTCGGCCGCATCGGCACCCGCACCGCCAAACGCTGCCAGGCGATGGAAATGAACGTGCAGGTCTACGATCCCTACAAGGGAGCCGCCGACATCAAGGCTGCCGGTTGCGAGCCGGTCACCGATCTCGACGCGGCGCTCTCCAACGCCGACTTCGTCACAATCCACTGCCCGAAGACGCCTGAGACCGTCGGCCTGTTCGACGCTGACAGGATCGGCCGGATGAAGCCGAGATCCTATCTCATCAACACCGCGCGGGGCGGCATCGTGAAGGAAGCCGCGCTGTACGACGCACTCGTCTCCGGCAAGCTCGCCGGCGCCGGCATCGACGTGTTCGAGGTTGAACCGCCGCCCGTCAGCAATCCGCTGTTCGCCCTGCCCAACGTCATCATCGCCCCGCATGTTGCCGGGGTCACGGTCGAGGCCGTGAGCCGCATGAGCGAGCAGACCGCGCGCAACATCCTGAGTGTGCTGGACGGCGACCCCATCAGGCAGAACGTCATCAATCAGGACGTGCTCAGTTGAATTGAATCCGAAAGGCGGCCGATTTGCCCGCCTTCGGATGGCCAGAATGCGTCCCATTTTGGTGCAGATGAGGCCCCAACTCAGCCTTAATCGAACCCGCGTAATGTATCCGGCCGCGGCGGCAGTGGGACGGAGTTTGCCGGCCGCGTCGAGCTGGAGGATGGACCCTTGTCAGAGATCGACCCGACTGACCACGCGCTGGCGACCATCGCCAGCATTTTGGAGCACCCCGAGTCGACCCTGGTCGTCCGCGAAACCGAGACCATCCGCGAGACGGAGATCGTCGTCGTCGGTGAGCACGCGGCCGTTGAAGACCATCCTATGGTCGACGAGCATCCCATGGTCGACGAGCATCCGATGGTCGAGGAGCAGCCGCTGGTCCCCGACCACACCGACGCGGACGGCTACAGCAAGGTCGGCCCCGGCCCCATGGTGGCGATCCGGCTGAAATGGACGGTTCATCGCGGCGACGATGGCCAGTATTACGTTCACGAGACCATCGGCGAACAGTCCACTCCCGTGATCAGCGGCCCGATGTCGAGCGAAGCCGCTGTGCGTTTCGTGGACGAGCACGAGGACGAAGCGCATCGGCGGTTCGAAGCTCTGCGCAGCGAGATCGCCGGCCGCAGCTCCCTCGCCGATTACGAGCGCAAGGGCGAGGCGTAATTACTTCCGGCCCAGGAAATCCTTCTTCACGAGTTCGACGCCCGCGTGCCGCAGCAGGTCGTACGCGGTCGTGACGTGAAAGAAGAACTGCGGGACGCTGTTGGTCAGCAGCAGCGTCCGCCCGGTGAAGGGCAGCTCGGTTCCGTTCTTCAGCTTGAAGAAAACCTTCAACTCCGCGGCCGCATCGATCTCGGCGCGCGGCAGGCTTTCAATGAATTCGATTGAGGTTGCAATCCGCGCCTGAAGCCCGGCCATGTCGTGCTCGAGCGGCGGCAGCGCGACCGGTTCGCACTGCGCCAGCAAGGCCGGAGCCACCGTGGCATGACGGCAGGCTTCGCCGACCTGCTGCGCCAGATCGTACATGTTCGGCGCCAGCCGCATCCCGAGCAGGACCGCCGGATTGAACTTGCGGGTTTCGGCATAGGCAACGCCCTTGTCCAGCAGGACAGACAGGTTGCGCAGGTAAGGCACGAAGAGGCCGACCGAGGCCTCATACATCGAGATCGCCACGCCAAAATCCTTTCAGTTCCGCCTCGCCAGAAACTTGCATCTGGTCTAAATCCACGTCTGAAGAAGCTGTACAATGACAGCTCGGGCATGGGTGGAAAAGAGATGATCGTTCGAATCTTCGCAACGTTGGCCGTTGCGCTCCTGGCAAACGTCTCGGCTTACGCGCAGCAGCCGGCCTCCTCGCGGCTCGACGAGATCATCAAGCGCGGCACGTTGCGCGTCGGCATGACCGGCGACTACAAGCCCTTCACCTATCTGGACAAGGCCACCCAGCAGTTCTCCGGCTTCGACGTCGACATGGCAGAGGCGCTGGGCAAGGCGCTCGGCGTCAAGGTCGAATTCGTGCCCACGGCCTGGCCGAAGCTGATGAAGGATTTCGAGGCCGACCAGTTCGACATCGCGATGGGCGGCATCTCGGTGACGCTCGACCGCCAGAAGAAAGGCTACTTCACAGTGCCGATCATGCGCGAGGGAAAGACGCCGATCGCGCGCTGCGCCGACACCGCCAAGTACCAGACGCTCGCCGACATCGACAAGAAGGGCACCCGAATCATCGTCAATCCCGGCGGCACCAATGAGCGTTTCGCGCGCGCCAACGTCAAAGACGCCGACATTACCGTGTTCCCCGACAATACAGCGATCTTTGATGAGATCGCCAAGGGCAATGCCGACCTGATGATGACGGATGCCTCCGAGACCCGCTATCAGCAGAAGCAGCATCAAGGCGTGCTCTGCGCCGTGCATCCCGACAAGCCGTTCGACTTCTCCGAGAAAGCCTACTGGCTCCAGCGCGACGTGGCACTGAAGGCCTTCGTCGACGAGTGGCTGCACATCTCCATGGAGGACGGCAGCTACAAGAAGATCTATGCCGCCTGGTTCGACTAAGCCGCGTCATGGCGTGGCTTGCCCCGGCCACTCTCGGGATATTGAACCCCGAACCTGATGCGGACGACTCATACGGTAACAGTGATCTAGATCACTTTTCGCGGTCGGACCGGCGCGTATTGCCGGGTGCGCGGACCACCTGTTCGGGAGATGGAAATGAGGAAGCTGTTGGCGACGGCTGCATTCCTTTTGGCGAGCACCGCTGCGCAGGCGCAGTACACCTTCGAATATGGCGGGCGCACCATCCGCCTCGATCCCGAGCGCGGCACGGTGCAAATTCCCGGCGTGTACGACAACACCGGCCAAGGCAAGCCCAGGAAGGCCAAGAACGACGCCAGGAACGACGCCAAGAACGATACAAAGAACGATACAAAGAACGATACAAAGAACGATACAAAGAACGACACGAAGGGAAGCCCGAAAGCCGAACCGCAGGCTCCTCAGCAGGCCAAGGTCGATCCACAGACGTCAGCTGCACCGGCGCCGGCCCCCGCTCCTGCCGCCGCCCCGCCCACACCGGAGCAAACGTCCGCGCCACCTGCTCCCGCAGCCGCAGCGGCGCCTCCGGCTCCGCCGCCCCCAGCGCCTCCGCCTCCGGCAGCAAGCGCCAGCACCGCTCCGGCCGAAGATGCGATGGTGCCGCCGCCTCAACCGGCGCCGAGTGCGGCGCCGGCGGTGGCCGCTGTGCCGTCCGCGCCGCCTCCGCCGCCTCCGCCGCCTGCGCCGGCTCCCGTTCAGGCCGCGGCTGTCGCGCCGCCGGCGCCAGCCGCCGCGCCCGCGCGCGAGCTCAATTCACCGGTCGGCGTCTGGCTCACCGAGGAGAAGGAAGGCAAGGTCCGCATCGAGCAGTGCGGCACCAATCTCTGCGGCTATTCGGTCGACAGCAAGTCGAACCAGAATGGCGAACAGGTGCTGATCAACATGAAGCCCGGCAAGGACCAGAAATGGTCGGGCCGCATCCTCGATCCCAACAACGGTTCGACCTACGAGTCCACGATCTCGCTGAAGAGCGGCGACCGCCTGCACGTGCAGGGTTGCGCCTTCGGTGGCATGTTCTGCGGCGGCCAGACCTGGACGCGCGTGAACTAGGTTCAGGCGCGACGTTGCAAGGCAGACAAGGGGCCCGTGATCCGGGTCCCTTTTTGCTTTTCCGTGTCATGGTGTCGCGATGTGCGAGACCTCACGGAGCATCTCGCGTGACGACCCTCACATCGCCGGATCCCGCGCCCGTGACACGCTCCCGGCATGGTCAACACAGGGGCGTGCCATGAACGGACTTCGCAGGCGGTTCTTCGCTAGTGCTATCGCCATTCTTGTCCCGCTCACGCAGGCGGCTGCTGCGGGCTCGACCTTCGACGGCGCATGGAATGTGCGCATCTCGTCATCGAGCGGCACCTGCGGTAACGGCGCGACGGTCGCGATCGGAATCAGCAACGGCCAGATCGCCTCGAGCAGCGCCGCGGTGACGGCGTCAGGCCGCGTCGCGGACGCCGGGAGCATCAACGTCACCTTAAGCACCGGCATCAAGCACGCCGTGGGCTCAGGCCGGCTCAGCGGCACCACAGGCTCCGGCACATGGCATGGTGCCATGTGCTCGGGCACGTGGACCGCGGAGCGGATATAGGCCGGCTGCCGCGTTAACCGAGCGCTGCGCCGTACTCGGCGTCGGTGACCGGCTCGAGCCAGGTCGAATAGACGCCGTCGAGCGCTTCCTGCATGGCGATGTGGCACATGCTGTTGCCCGGCGAGGCGCCGTGCCAGTGCACTTCATTCGGCGGAATCCAGACGGTATCGCCCGGGCGGATCTCCTTGACCGGGCCGCCCTTGGTCTGGACGCGGCCAACGCCGGAAATCACGTAGAGCGTTTGCCCGAGCGGATGGTGATGCCAGTTGGTGCGGGCGCCAGGCTCGAACGAGACGCGCGAGACGTTCAGCCGCGCCGGCGCGGGCGCCATGTTGATGGGGTCTTGCAACACGGTGCCGGTGAAGTTTTCCTTGGGCGCGCGGCGGGTCGGCCGCGCACCTGCGAGGGTGATGTCCATGGGGCTCCTCGTTTCCTGTTACTTCTTGCTGGCGGCGTAGCGCGCCTTGGTCTCGGCATTCATGGGATAGAGGCCCGGCAGCACCGCGCCGTTGTTCACCTCGTTGACGATCCAGGCTTCCATCCGTTCCTGCTCGACGCCCTCGTTGAGCACGTGATCGAGCATCGCCGCCGGGATCAGGACGCAGCCGTCCTGGTCGGCGACGACGATGTCGTTCGGGAACACGGCGACCCCGCCGCAGCCGATCGGCTCACCCCAGCCGACGAAAGTGAGACCCGCAACCGACGGCGGCGCGGCATAGCCGTCGCACCAGACCGGCAAATTGGTGCCGAGCACGCCTTCGACGTCCCGCACCACGCCGTCGGTGACGAGCGCGGTAACGCCGCGCTTGACCATGCGTGCGCAGAGGATGTCGCCGAAGATGCCGGCGTCGGTGATGCCCATGGCGTCGACCACGGCGATGCAGCCTTCCGGCATCGCCTCGATCGCGGTGCGGGTCGAGATCGGCGACGACCAGGATTCCGGCGTCGCCAGATCCTCGCGCGCCGGCACGAAGCGCAGCGTGAAAGCCGGTCCGACCAGCCGCGGCAGGCCCGGGCGCAGCGGACGCGCACCGCGCATCCAGACATTCCGCAGGCCCTTCTTCAGCAGGACCGTAGTGATGGTGGCGGTGGTGATGCCGGCGAGGGTCTTGCGGGCTTCGGGGGACAGCGACATGGACGAGAACGAGCTCCGAGATGCGGGAAAGAACGCGCGCATCTTGCGAGCCGGGAGCTGGCCGTCAAGGGCCAAGAACGCGGCCCTGCTGGCCTTTATACGCCGCGATAACAAGGCTTTATCGACACCCCCGGAATTAATTTATTGGACTTGCGGACGCATTTACGCGAAGCAATGGCATTGCGGAACTCAAGGCTGAGCCCGCTTTTCTCAAGACCGATTTCGAGAGGTCATGGCCGCGACGCTCCCCCCGCCCCGCCTCCTTCCCAGTGGCGACAGTGCCGTCACGGTCGAGTTCAGCCGCACCATCGACGACGCCGCCAACGAGCGCGTGCTCGCGCTCGACAAGGCGCTCGCATCAAGCCCCATCGAGGGCATCTCCGAGACGATCCCGACCTATCGCTCGCTGCTGGTGCATTACGATCCCGGCAAGATCGGCTTTGACGCGCTCGGCGAAAAGATCCTGGCGATCGCCTGCCGACCGCTGCCGCCGGCAAGCAAGACGCGGCGCTGGCGCATTCCCGTCGCCTATGGTGGCGAGCACGGCATCGACCTCGAGGATGTCGCGAAAGCACTGAACACCACGCCGGACGACATCGTCGCCCGTCACGTCGGCGGCGACTATCGCGTCGCCATGATCGGCTTCACGCCAGGTTGGTCCTATCTCAGCGGCCTCGACAAATCCCTGCACATGTCGCGACGCCAAAGTCCCCGGCTGTTCACGCCGGCAGGCACGATCTCGATCGGAGGCATCCAGGCCGGCATCCAGTGTCTGGCGGCGCCCAGCGGCTGGCACCTGCTCGGCCGCACGCCGGTGCGAACCTATCAACTCCAGCGCAACCCGACCTTCCTCACCGAACCCGGCGATCGCGTGACTTTTTTTGCCATCGACCACAAGACGTTCGAGGAGCAGGATCGTGCCGCGGAAGCCGGCGCGATCATCGCCGAGCGGGTGGACGCATGAGCCGGCTCGTCGTCGCCAGCATCGGGCCTGCAAGCTCCGTCCAGGACGGCGGACGACGCGGCGCGCAGCGCTATGGCCTGACGGTCAGCGGTGCGATGGACCTGTTAGCGCTGGCCGCCGCGAACACGCTTGTCGGCAACGAGCCGTTTGCGGCCGCGGTCGAGATCGGCCCGTTCGGCGCGACGTTCACGGCCAGGGATGGCGCCGTGCGCGTCGGGATATCAGGTGCGCCACGCCCGGCGGACGTTGCCGGGCGGCCCGTGGCCATGGACAGCTCAGTCACGCTGAAGGACGGCGAGATGCTCGCGCTGGGCTTTGCCCGCGGCGGTGCCTTCACGTATCTCGCGATCGAAGGCGCCATCAAAGGCGAGCCGGTATTCGGCAGCCTCGCGGTGAATGCCCGCGCTGGCCTCGGCAGCCCCTATCCGCGCCCGCTCCAGGCCGGCGACGAGTTCTCGGTCGATGCCGCGAGCGGCGCGCCGGAGTTACGGATCGAATTGCCAAAGCCGGTCAGCGGCCCGATCCGCGTCGTGCTGGGTCCACAGGACGACGAATTCGATGATGCCAACAAGGCGTTGTTCCTCGACAGCGAGTGGAAGGTCTCGGCGACGTCGGATCGCATGGGCTACCGGCTCGAAGGCCCCGCCATCAAGCATCTGCACGGCCACAACATCGTCTCCGACGGCACCGTCAACGGCAGCATCCAGGTGCCCGGCAACGGCGCGCCGATCGCGCTGATGATGGATCGCGGCACATCAGGTGGTTATCCCAAGATCGCAACCGTGATCACGGCCGATGTCGGCCGCCTCGCTCAGACTTCGGCGGGCACGGCGTTCCATTTCAAGGCGGTCACCATCGCTGAGGCGCAGGACGAGGCGCGCAAGTTTCAACAGCTGATCCGCAACCTGCCCGATCGCTTGCGCCCTTCCGACGCGGTCGAGCTCAACATCGAGGCGCTGAGCGATGCCAACGTCGCGGGCTATGCGGTGAGTGCCATGGATGCCGGGACCTGGCAGGTCGCGGCGGAGCCTTAGACAACAAGACCAAAGGCGGAGAACAACCATGAAGACGATCGATCTCAATTGCGACCTCGGCGAAGGATTTGGCGCGTGGGAGATGGGCAACGACGCCGCCATGATCGAGGTCGCAAGCTCGGTCAACGTCGCCTGCGGCTTCCATGCCGGCGACCCCGACATCATGCGGCGGACGGTTGAGCTGGCGAAAGCGCGCGGCGTCTCGGTCGGCGCACATCCTGGCTATCGCGACCTGCACGGTTTTGGCCGGCATCCGATCGCGGGCCTCAGATCATCCGAGATCGAGAACCTCGTCGCCTACCAGATCGGCGCGCTGCAGGCGATCGCGACCGCGGCCGGTCACAAGGTGACGCATGTGAAGGCGCATGGCGCACTGTCGAATGTCGCCTGCGAGGACGACATGACGGCGAAGGCAATTGCCGCCGGCATCAGGGCGGTCGATCCCAGCCTCATTTTCGTCGTGCTCGCCAATTCAAAGCTGGTGAAGGCAGGCGAAGACGCCAACCTGCCGATGGTGCATGAGGTGTTTGCCGACCGTGCCTATGAGGACGACGGCAATCTCGTCTCGCGCAAGAAGCCAGGCGCGGTGCTGCACGATGCGAAGGCAATCGCCGAGCGCGTGGTGCGCATGGTGCAGGATGGCGCGGTGGTCTCCGTCACCGGCAAGGTCATCAAGATGCGCATGGACACGGTATGCATCCACGGCGATACGCACGGGGCCGTCGACATCGCACGCGGCCTGCGGCAGGCGTTGAAGGATGCGGGGATCGAGGTCGCGCCGTTCAAGCGCGGGGCGTGATCAGAACGGGTGCACCGACAGCGTGCCGAAGACCAACACCGCGATGATCGCGCAAGCGCCATAGATCCCGATGTGATGCACGCTTGCCGCGGGTCTGCGCGAGAGCGAACGCGCATAAAGGTGAAGCCTGGCTTCCGCCGACAATTCCCGGATGGTCGATTTCCAACGCACCATGCGGCGAGTATGAACGATCGAGCACGACGACTGTAAGATCATTGCGCAAATAGCGATGGAAGCGCCTTTTTGCGCTGTTTCGCGGTCGGAAATTCTCTGTATCCGCGAGTTCCAAGAATATGATTCGTTAAACTCCACGGGAGATGGAACCGGTTCCAGTTCCATCGTCCCGGGACGGCGCCGCAGCTCAATACACGTCAGCCTGGAAGCGCCCCTTCTTCTTGAGATCGGCGACGAAACTGACCGCCTCGTCGGTCGAACGTGCGCCGAACTGGGCGACGATGTCGACCAGCGCTCGCTCGACGTCCTTGGCCATGCGCTTGGCATCGCCGCAGATATAGAGATGCGCGCCTTCGGCGAGCCACGTCCAGACTTCACGGCCGAGCTCACGCATGCGGTCCTGCACGTAAAACTTCTTCTCGCCATCGCGCGACCAGGCCAGCGACAGGCGCGTCAGAAGCCCTGAGGTCTTCATCGCGTTCAGCTCGTCGCGGTAGAAGAAGTCGCAATCGCTGCGCTGATGGCCGAAGAACAGCCAGTTTTTGCCTTGCGCGCCGGTGGCCTTGCGGTCGAGCAGGAAGGCGCGGAACGGCGCGATGCCGGTGCCCGGGCCGATCATGATCACAGGAATCTTGGGATCCTGCGGCAGACCGAAACCATGCGCCTTCTGCACATAGACCTTCAGCTTGTCGCCCTCCTTGATGCGCTCGCCGAGGAAGGTCGAGGCGACCCCGAGCCGTTTGCGCTTGCCGATCACGTAACGCACGGAATCGACCGTCAGCGACAGCTTGCCGGGCGTGGCATTGTGCGAGGACGAGATCGAGTAGAGCCGCGGCTGCAGCGGCTCCAGCGCCTCCACGAAGGCCTCGGGATGCGGCCGCGTGCCGGAAAACTTCTGCAGCGCGGCCATCACGTCGAGCGTTGCGGCATCGCCATCGGGATCCTCGCCCTGCGCCAGCGCCCTCGCCTTCTCGCGCTGCGCGCCGCCGGTGATGAAGGAGAGCAATTCGAACAGCTTGTCGGGCGCAGGCGACAGCGAGACGTCTTCGACCAGCGCCTCGCGCAGCGTCTTGTTGTTGACCTTGGTGGTGTGGGACGCACCGAGCAGCGCGATGATCTGGTCGACGAGGCCGAGGTCGTTGCGGGCGAACACGCCAAAGCTGTCGCCGACGACATAGTCGAGCCTGCTCTCGGAGAGATCGAACTCGACGTGATAGGTCTCCTTCTCCGAGCCGCCCTTGTTGAGCAGGCGACGCGACAGGAATGTCGCCTCGACAGGATTCTCGCGGGTACGGCCGAGCTCCGCCTTTACCTCCGGCGCAACCGGTGCGCTCGTGGCCGGAGCCCCTGGCGCGGGCTTCGCAGCCGGCGCCTTGTCGATCTCCTCGAACAGCTGCTTCAACATCCGCGCCGTCTCCTTGCCGCCGGGGGCGCAGAGGTTGAGGCGGGCTTCGCTCTTGTTGGCGATCGAGTCCGAATAGTCGGCGCAATTGTAGCCACACTGGCCGCAATCCTGCTGCGCCATCGCCGCCATCATGCGGCGGCGGAGCGGACGTCCTTCCGCGAGCTTCATGCGATCGGCGATCGCCATCGCCGGATCATGCCAGGGCGCCTCGCCGTCGTCGCCATCGCCCTGCGGCGCCAGCACGGCGCCGTTCTCGGCCGGCGACAGCGCCGTCGAGCCGTCGAGACCGAACATGCCGACCAGAAAACCGTTCAGCCAGAGACGCTGGCCTTCGGTGAACGGTGCATTGGCCGGAATGATCTCGATCTTGGGAGGCACGGTCATCTGGGTCATGCTGCTGCTTCCGCTTCGGCGAGTTTGCGCAAGGCTTCGCCGTCATGGCGACGGGAAAAGGTCAGGAACGTCTCTTCGGGTGAGGTCCGCTTGGCGAGATAGGCCTTTAAAAGCCCCTCGATCCTCTTCGGCACATCCTCGGCCTTCACGTCATGAAACACCTCCTGCCCGATGTCCGCATCCGGACCGAAGCCTCCGCCCGTGAACAGGTGATAGCCCTCGACCTGGTCATCCTCGCTCGCACCCGGGACCTTGGCCGCGATCAGGCCGATGTCAGAGATGTAGTGCTGGGCACACGAGTGATGGCAGCCGGTCAGATGGATGTTGAGCGGCGTGTCGAGATTGACGCGTTCGTCGCACCAGTCGCCGATCGCGGCGGCATGGCGCTTGGTGTCGGAAGCCGCGAACTTGCAGCCGGCATTGCCGGTGCAGGCGATCAGGCCGGCGCGGACGTTCGAGACTTGCGTCGCGAGGCCAAGCTTCTCGACCGCGGCGGTGACGAGCGCAACGCTCTCGTCACGCACCCCTGAGATCAGCAGGTTTTGCCAGACCGTCAGGCGGATATCGCCGTCACCGAGATCCTGCGAAATCTTGGCGAGCCCGCGCATCTGCTCGCTGGTGAGCTTGCCGACCGGCAGCGCCACGCCGACCCAGTTGAGGCCGGCCTGCTTCTGCTTGTGCACGCCGATATGGGCCGTGCGGTCAGACAAGGGACGCGGCAGAATCGCTTCGGCCGGCACGCGTGCGAACGGCTTCTTGAGGCGCTCCTCGACCAGCTCGAGGAAGCCGTCGTGGCCCATGGTGTCGAGCACGTATTTCAGCCGCGCCTTGTTGCGGTTGGTGCGATCGCCATGCTCGATGAAGACGCGCACGATCGCATCGGCCACAGCGGTCGCGTCCTGGGGGCGAACGACGATGCCCGAATACTTCGCAAAATCCTTGTGGCCGGTGATGCCGCCGAGGCCGAGCTTGAACCAGACACCCGGCTCGACGCCGTGGCCGTCCTTCACCTCGACCGCCGTGAAAGCGATGTCGTTGGTTTCCTCCAGCGCGGCGATCTTGCCGGCACCGTCGAAGGCAACGTTGAACTTGCGCGGCAGGCCGAACAGCGAGCGGTCGTTGAGGATGTGGTAGTGCCATTCGCGCGCATAGGGGCGCGTGTCGAGCAGTTCCTGCGGATCGATGCCCGCCGTCGGCGTGCCCGTGACGTTGCGAATGTTGTCCGCGCCGGCACCACGCGAGCAGAGGCCGATGTCCTGCACGCCCTCGATCAGCTTGACCGCGTTCTTCGGCTCGATCTCGCGGATCTGGAAGTTGGCCCGGGTGGTGACGTGGGTGTAGCCGCCGCCACAGCTTTCGGCGATGTCGGCAAGGCCCGACATCTGCCAGTGCTTCAGAATGCCGTTGGGAATGCGCAGACGCGCCATGTACGAGGTCTGTGCCGGCGCGACCCAAAAGATGCCGTAATAGCGCCAGCGGAAATTGTCCGCCGGCGTCGGATTGGCATTGTTGCGGGCCTGGTCCTTCAGACGCTCATAGGCATCGAAGGGATGCATCTCGCGCTTGAACTTCTCCTGGTCGGCGAGCTTCTTGCCCGCGGCCGTGAGCTTGTCCTGCGCCTTGATCGCCGCAGCGTCCGGACCTGACGGTTCGGACGGTGCGGCTGCCGCGGGCGCGCCGCCGGCGGCAAAGGCGCGCCCGACACGTCCGACCTGCATGCCGGACATGAAGCCTTCGAGATAGCGCTTCTGCTCGTCGGAGAAATCGGCCGTGGGTGCGGTATCGAGTTTCATGAGCTGAATGGACCTACTCTGCTGCCTGGACCGCGACCTGCGCGACATCCGTTGCCGGCTTTGCAGGCTTGTACGTCGTGTAGAGCGCGAGACCGGTGAAGACGAAACCGCCGACGAGATTGCCCAGGGTCACGGGGATCTGATTCCACAGCCACCAGTCGGCAACGCTGATCTTGGCGCCGAGCATCATGCCGGTCGGGATCAGGAACATATTCACGACGGCATGCTCGTAGCCGAGCGCGAAGAACAGGAAGATCGGAAGCCATGTCGCTGCGATCTTTCCGACCGTGGAGGTCGAGGTCATCGCCATGACGACGCCGAGACAGACCAGCCAGTTGCAGAGCATCGCCTTGACGAAGACGGAGACCATGCCGGCGTTGCCGATCGCCGCGTTGCCGATGGTCTTGGCTTCGGCGACAGCAACGATCTTCGCGGCGACGCCGGCGACCTCGACCTTGCCCATGTTGGTGAGCGAGATCGCGATCAGTGCGCCGACGGCGATGCTGCCGAGCAGGTTGGCGACGAACACCCAGCACCAGTTCGCGATGACCGCATTCCAGCTCGCCTTGCCTTCGAGGCGAGCCAGCGGCACGATGGCGAAGCTCCCGGTGACGAGCTCGAGCCCGAGCAGCACGATCATCACGAGGCTGACGGGAAAGATCAGCGCGCCGACGATAGGCTGCCCCGTCGTGACCGCGCCCGTCAGGGCCAGCGTCGTGGCAGCGCCCAACAATGCGCCGGAGATCGCGCCGCGGATCATGATGTCACGCGGGGCAAGTGCCAGCTTCTTCAGGCTGGCATCAACCATCGAGACCACGACGTCAGAGGGTTTCGCGTAATCCATATCGAAGCTCCAGCTTGCCGCGCGCAGGCGGCGTCAACGGGTGAAACGGACGTTGATCGCAGGGAGCCGGTTGGAAGCGCACACGCGCCTCGCCAGAGCCCGGAGCGATCCGATCAGCCTCGTTGCTGCGGAAATCCACTATGGACCTGAGCCGCCGGCGCCCATGCCGGGAGGCTGCGCTTCCTCTATTCAAGGAGTGTGCCAATGCAGCACAAACGGCGAAGTCGAATGAAATCAGAACGTTACATTTGTGTGCAGCGCATGAAGTGGATCAAGGTTCATGCTGCTTCGGGCAGCAATGGCCCAAATATTAAGCTTCGAATCAATGTGATTAATTCTTGAGCAGGCGTTAGAAAGCCGACCGGCCGACCTCAAACGAGGCGAGATATCCGGCGAGATCGCCGGGATCGAACGCCGGTCCGGCAAAAGCGCTGAAGGGGGCGCTGGCGTGCCCCTCTCCCACGCGCCCGATCGCGGCGTCGTAGAGGTCCGGCCGGAACACGGCCATCGCGGTCTTGAGCGCTTCCGGGCTGAGGGCTGTCTGCCTCCAGCGGACCATCTGCGCGTAGAGCCAGGCGGCCTGAACCGGATCCGGACGCCCTGCCCCTTCACGTCCGACCAGAAGATAACGGCCGCTCTCGCGCACCGCGCCATCGGGCGAGGTCTTGAGCCGCCCAGTGAGGGAGCGCTGGATGACGTCGGCATCGACACCGATCCGCTCAGGTTGCGCCAGGATCTGCGCTACCTCGGCGAGGTTCGCGGGCTGCTCGATGAACTCGGCCCCTTTCACCGCCGCACGTACCAGGCTTGCAACCACATCAGGATGCTTGTCGGACCAGACCTGGCGAACCGCCAGCACCTTCTCGGCTGCGCGCTCCAGGATGTCGGACACGAAATGCAGGATATGGCCGATGCCGAGATCGACCGCGACCGAATTCCAGGGCGCGCCGACGCAAAAGGCGTCGACGTGACCGTTGGCGAGACTATCGACCATATAGGGTGGCGGCAACACGACAAGGCGCACATCCTCGTCGGGATCGACGCCGGCCGCCGCCATCCAGAAGCGCAGCTGGTAATTGTGGGTCGAGAACGGAAAGGTCATGCCGAATGTCAGCGGATCGGCGCCCGCCTTGCGCCTGATGGCCACAACTCTCGCCAGCGCCTTCGCGGTCGCGAGTGGATCGAAGCGGTCGCCATCGATCTCCTCGATCAGGGCGGCATGCAAGGAAGGCGACACAGTGATCGCGTTGCCGTTGATACCGAGGTTGAAGGGCGCTGCGATCGGCACCTTGACGTGACCGAGCCCGAGCGAAGATGCGATCGCCACGGGAGCCAGCAGATGCGCGGCGTCGAACAGGCCGATGTTCAGCTTGTCGCGGACATTGGACCAGGACACTTCGCGCACCAGCTCGACCTCGAGACCCTCAGCCGCGGCAAATCCCCTGTCGACGGCGACGATCAGGGCGGCGGCATCGACCAGCGGAATGAACCCGATGCGAAGGGGCGCAGTCATTTCAGCATCTCCGATGCGGTGATGATCGACTGCGCGATCTCGCCGATTTTCTTCTTCTCGCGCATGGCCGTTGAACGCAGCAGCACATAGGCCTCGTCCTCGGTGAGACCCTTGACCTTCATCAAAATGCCCTTGGCCTTCTCGATGATCTTGCGGTCCTCGAGCTGCGACTTGGTGCGCTCCAGTTCCTCCTGAAGTTTTGCGAAGGCGTTGAAGCGCGACACGCAGAGGTCGAGGATCGGCTTGATGCGCTCCTTCTTCAGCCCGTCGACGATGTAGGCGGACACCCCTGCCTCCACGGAAGCCTGAATCGAGGACGTATCGCTCTGGTCGACAAACATCGCAATCGGCCGCTTCACGGCGCGGCTGACCTGGAACATGGCCTCCAGCACGTCGCGGCTGGGGTTCTCGAGATCGATCAGGATGATGTCGGGGTCCACCGCATAAATACGGGCCAGCAGGCTCTGCATCTCGCGGATATGGAGGATCTCAGTGAAACCGGCCTCCCGCAACCCGTCTTCGAGGATCGCGGCCCGGACCGGGCTTTCGTCGACGATCACGATTTTGGGCGACTGTTCGGCGCTCATGTCTCACTCGCGGCAGGCGATTCATCCATAGCACGCCAGAACGCCCTGCAAAGGGTTGTAATTATGAGCAATTGGGACTAGCTCAAGCCTGTCAATCAGGCAGATTTGGATATGGATCAGACGGCTGCGCCCAAGGTCAGCTTCGTGTCACTCGGGTGCCCCAAGGCATTGGTGGATTCCGAGCGCATCATCACGCGCCTGCGCGCCGAGGGCTATGAGCTCGCGCGCAAGCATGACGGGGCCGATATCGTCATCGTCAACACCTGCGGCTTCCTCGACAGCGCCAAGCAGGAATCGCTCTCGGCGATCGGCGAGGCCATGGCCGAGAACGGCAGGGTGATCGTGACAGGCTGCATGGGCGCGGAGCCGGAAGCGATCGAGCAGGCCTATCCCGGCGTGCTCTCCATCTCAGGTCCGCAGCAGTACGAGAGCGTGCTCGATGCCGTGCATCGCGCGCTGCCGCCGGCGCACAATCCGCATCTCGACCTGGTGCCGCCGCAGGGCATCAAGCTGACACCGCGCCACTACGCGTATCTCAAGATCTCCGAGGGCTGCAACAACCGCTGCACCTTCTGCATCATCCCGAAGCTGCGCGGCGACCTGGTCTCGCGCCCGGCCAATGACGTTCTGCGTGAAGCGGAGCGCCTGGTCGGCGCCGGCGTCAAGGAACTGCTTGTTATTTCGCAGGACACCTCGGCCTACGGCATCGATCTCAAATATGCCGAGAGCCCGTGGAAGGACCGCCAGGTTCGCGCCAGATTTTTGGACCTCGCACGCGAGCTCGGCGAACTCGGCGCCTGGGTGCGGCTGCAGTACGTTTACCCCTACCCGCATGTCGACGAGGTCATCGCGCTGATGAACGAGGGCAAGGTGCTGCCCTATCTCGACATCCCGTTCCAGCATGCGAGCCCCGAGGTGCTGAAGGCGATGAAGCGCCCGGCGGCGCAGGACAAGACGCTGGCGCGCATCAAGCGCTGGCGAGAGGAATGTCCCGACCTCGCGTTGCGCTCGACCTTCATCGTCGGCTTCCCCGGCGAGACTGATTCCGATTTCGCCTATCTGCTGGACTGGCTGGATGAGGCCGAGATCGATCGCCTCGGCTGCTTCAAATACGAGCCCGTCGCGGGTGCCACGTCGAACGCGCTCGAAGGTGCCGTGCCCGCCGAGGTCAAGCAGGAGCGCTACAACGCGCTGATGGCGCGCCAGCAGAAGATTTCTGCGCGCAGGCTGAAGCGCAAGGTCGGCACGCGGCAGCAGATCATCATCGACGAGGTCGGTCCAACGGTGGCCAAGGGCCGCTCCAAGGCCGATGCGCCTGAGATTGACGGCGCGGTGTATCTCTCCAGCCGCCGCCCCTTGCGCGTCGGTGAGATCGTCACCGCGAAGATCGAGCGTGCGGACCAGTACGATCTGCACGGCAGCGTCGCCGGGTTCTGACGGTATCAGCTGGAACGGTCGGTTTACCTCTCCAGCAGGGACAGGTGGACACCCTTGGCTGGAGTCAGGCCAGCCATTTCGGCACCCAGCGCTCCGGGCGCGGTGCGCGGGCGAGATCGGCCTGGGCCTCGGCTAATAGCGCCGGCTCGCCGTTGATCGTTGGGCGGACGTCGTATTCGAAGTTCGGCATGACGCGACCATCGGCATAGAGGCCGAATTTCATCGCGTACCACAACCCGAGCTCGGGCTGCGCCCTCCGCATCTCCTCGCGCAAATCACGCAGCAGGGATTCGATCGAGGCGGCTTCCTCGAACGGTTGCGGTCGGTGCGCCAGCACGCGCGCCTCGTATTGCTTGCCTGATATCGCGACCTCGAAATGCGTTTTGTCCCAGGGCTTCTTGCCTTTGGGCAGGTGCGCGGCCAGCCGCCAGCCGAGCTCGGCCATCAGTCGGTGGTTGGCCCAGTATTCCTCGCGATCCCTGCTCCACTTCTCGACAAAGCCGCGAAAGTCGGGAAGCTCGCCGTCCTCGCATGCAACGGGTTCGCCGGCCGGCCTTCGGGCGAGCCACTGTGCGAGCTCGGCGGTCTGAGGCTCGACCTCGTCGTGCGGCCGCAAATCGTGCCAGGCCTTGTCGAATTGCAGCGACGTCAGTTTCGTCAGCAGCGCGTCGAGGGACGGTGCGAGCAACTCGTGGTCGCCTTCCGAGCCCAGCCCGACGATCGGGGGATCGTCGCGGTCGAGTCCGGCGCCGTACCAGCCGCCCACGGCCGAACCATCAGGCAAACGCATGAACAGCGCGAAGCGGTCGCGCAAGGGGCTGCCGTCGAAGATCGGCGCCTGGTCGGAGAACTGGCCCTGCAGCGAGAAGCAGCCGACGCTGCCCCAGGGCCGCCCGTTCAGCCAACCGGCAAAATCGAGCAGCAAGGGCGGCGCCTCGATGCCCGGCGGAAACGCGCCGCGTATGCTGTCGAGGTCGATCGGGTATGAGGTGTCGGACAAGGCTGAAAACTGTCTGGTTGGTCCCGCCCTTTTAGTCTCGACCGGCTTGAGTCCGGTTCGAACCAATTCGCTTCCTGCGATCACAAACGCGCTACGGGCTTTTTAGTTTCTGGGCTGCGGTCGAATGATGCGTCATCGCAATCCGCTTGACAGACCCTGCCTTTCGACTGTACGGACGCGCCCCATGACTATCTCCCGGACCCATCTGCGCCAGGCCATGCGTCGTCGCTCCCGCGACGATGATGGGTTGCGCCATGTCCGACGACGCCGCTGAAGTCCTGAATTCAGCGCAGTTTTCGAGAAGGCCGCACCCGCAAAGTGCGGCCTTCTTGCATTTCACGTCCGTGTTCACCCGCCCCGGATCTTCCCAAGAGGAGCTCGACATGACCACCGCCACCCATCCGTATGACGCGCTGATGGACATCACTGCACGGCCGAAGACCGTGTTCGTCCGTGGCGCCGGCTCGTATCTCTGGGACGACAGCCGCAAGCGCTATCTCGATTTCGTGCAGGGTTGGGCCGTGAACTGCCTCGGCCACTCGCCGCCGGCGGTTGCCGACGCGCTGGCTGCGCAGGCCAAGCGGCTGCTGACGCCGAGCCCCGCCTTCTACAACGAGCCGAGCCTCAAGCTGGCACAGGCGCTGGTCGACGTCAGCGCCTTCAACCAGGTGTTCTTTGCCAATTCGGGCGCGGAAGCCAATGAGGGCGCGATCAAGCTCGCGCGCAAATATGGCAGCCTGCACAGAGGCGGCGCGTTCGAGATCATTACCTTCGCAGGCGGCTTCCATGGGCGGACGCTCGCGACGATGTCGGCCTCCGGCAAGAAGGCGTTCGAGCCGCTGTTCGAACCGAAAGTATCCGGCTTCAAGAAGGCTGAGCTCAACGACATTGCCTCGGTCGAGAAGCTGATCAGCGACAACACGGTCGCTGTCATGCTCGAGCCGATCCAGGGCGAGTCAGGCGTATGGCCCGCAACCGATCAGTTCCTGCAAGAGCTGCGCGCACTCACCGAGGCGCACGGCCTGCTGCTCATCTTCGACGAGATCCAGACCGGCATGGGCCGGACCGGAAAGCTCTTCCACTATGAGCACGCAGGAATTGCGCCTGATATCATGACGCTCGGCAAAGGCATCGGCGGCGGCGTGCCGCTCGCAGCTCTGCTTGCGACCGAGCGCGCGTCCTGCTTCGAGCACGGCGACCAGGGCGGAACGTTCAACGGCAACCCCTTCATGTGCGCGGCGGGACTTGCGGTACTTGATCAGGTCGGCAAGCCGGATTTCCTGAAGTCCGTCACCGAGACCGGCCTGCTGCTCGAGAGCGAGTTGCAAAAAGTCTCGGCGCGGCATGGCCTCGGCGGCGTGCGCGGCCGCGGCCTGTTGCTGGCGCTCGACCTCAAGCTTCCGATCGCGCCCGGCATCGTCGCGCAGGCGTTCGAGGCCGGCGTCCTCCTCAACGCGCCGCAACTCGACACGCTGCGCTTCATGCCGGCGTTGAACGTCACGAGGGCAGAGATCGCCGAGATGATTGGCTGTCTCGACGAGATCTTGACCAAGGCCGGCGCGGCGAGACGTGTGGCGTGATGGCAGTCCTGTGCCCCGGATGCAGCGCAGCGCTCCTTCGCTGCGCTGCAGAGCCTGGGCCCATCCCACAGAACCATTCGTCGCCGCTCGGTCCCGGCTCTGCGCCGCAACGCTGGCGCGTGGAGTCGGATAGCGACGGACGACTTACGGCTTCAGAATCGAAGCTCCCGTCGTCTTGCGGCTTTCGAGATCGATGTGGGCCTTGGCCGCGTCCTTCAGCGCGTAGGCGTGGTTGATCGGCACGTGCAGCTTGCCGTTGATGACGGCGGAGAACAGCGTGTCGGCGCCTTCCAGCAGCTCCTTGCGGGTACCGATATAGTCGTTGAGCTTCGGCCGCGTCGCAAACAGCGAGCCGTGATTGTTCAGCTCCGCGATCGCGAATGGCGGCACGGGGCCCGAGGCATTGCCGAACGAGACGAACATGCCGCGCGGCTTCAAACACGACAGCGAACCCGGGAAGGTCGACTTGCCGACGCCGTCATACACGACGTCGCAGCCCTCGTTGCGGCTGATTTGCTTGACGCGCGCGACGAAGTCTTCCTCGTTGTAGAGGATGACGTGGTCGCAGCCATTGGCTTCCGCGAGCTCGGCTTTCTCGCGCGAGCCGACCGTGCCGATGACGTGTGCCCCGAGCGCCCTCGCCCATTGGCAAGCCAGCAGACCAATGCCGCCCGCCGCGGCATGGATCAGCACCCGATGATGCGGCTCGACCTTGAAGGTCTTGTGCAGGAGATACCAGACGGTGAGGCCCTTGAGCATCAGCACGGCGCCCTGCTCGTAGGTGATGTGATCGGGCAGCTTGACCAGCCTGTCCCAGGGGATGTTGCGCTCGCTCGCATACCCGCCGAGATTGTGGTAGTAGGCGACGCGGTCGCCGGGATGGAAATGCGTTACGCCAGGCCCGACGGCGACGACCTCGCCCGACGCCTCGTTGCCGGCGATGAACGGCAATCCCGGAGCCTTGTACAGGCCCGTGCGGTAATAGACGTCGATGAAGTTCAGGCCGACCGCATGCTGGCGGATGCGCACCTCGCCGGAGCCGGGCGCCGGGACCTCGACGCTCTCATAGACCAGGGCCTCGGGACCTCCGACCTTGTGCACACGGACCGCTTTGGTCATCACCTGACCTCCTCTTCTCGCCGCTCAAGCGAAAGACATAGCGCCCGCCTTGTCAACTCGACCCGATCTGGAGCGGCTAGACGGGCTTCTTCTTGCGATTGCGCTTGGCCAGCACGTTGAAGAATTCCACGGCCGCCGAGAACGCAATTGCGAAATAGATGTAACCGCGCGGGATGTGGAATTTGAATCCGTCCGCAACCAGCGCAACGCCGATCAACACCAGAAATGCCAGCGCCAGCATCTTGGTGGTCGGATGCTCCGCGACGAATCGCGCCACCGGTCCCGATGAAATGTACATGATCAGGCAGGCGATCACGACGGCCGCGATCATGATCTCGAGGTCCTGCGCCATCCCGATCGCGGTGATGATCGAGTCCAGCGAGAACACGATGTCGATGATGATGATCTGGACGATCACCCAGAAGAACGCACTGCCGCCGGACCTCTGATCGTCGCCGGAATCATCGGCCTCGACCTCGGCATGGATCTCGTGCGTCGCCTTCGCGATCAGGAACAGGCCGCCGCCGATCAGGATCAGGTCACGCCACGAAAAATCGTACCCCGAAAACGAGAACACCGGGGCGGTCAGGCCTATCAGCCGGACCAGCAGGCTGAGCAGGATGATGCGGAAGATCAGCGCCAGCGCCAGCCCGATCTGGCGCGCGCGATGGGCCTGCGGCTCCGGAATGCGCGAGACGATCACCGACAGGAAGATGACGTTGTCGATGCCGAGCACGATCTCGAGCGCGGTCAAGGTGAGCAGCGCGGCCCAGGCCTCCGGGCTGGTCAGCAAATGCATCACGCGAACGCCCTCACCAGCCGGATCAAAGCGTCGCTGAAGACGATCCAGAGAGCGATCGCGCAGAGTGCGACGGTTACGCCGGTGCCCGCGCGAAAATCCATCTCCAGCGCATAGACCCCGAGCACCGCCCACAGCGCGATCAGCGACATCGTGAGCCAGCGCAGCCGCACGACGCGGACCGGATGCAGCACGTGGAACGGCACGAAGGTCAGCACCACCAGCGCTGCGACCAGCAGCGTCGAGGACAGCGGCGGCCAGTGCAGCAGGAACAAATAGAACGCCGCCGCATTCCACAGCGCCGGAAAGCCGCGAAAGTGATTGTCCTCAGCCTTCATGCGCAGATCGGCGAAATAGAGCGCGCCGGTCACGATGATGGCGATGCCGAGCAACGGTGCCGCGACCGGCAGCAGCATGCCGCTCGCAACAATCGCATAGGCCGGCACGAACACATAGGTGACGAAATCGACCACCAGGTCGAGCACGTCGCCCGACCAGTTCGGCTGCACGACCTTGACGTTGAGCCTGCGCGCGATCGGTCCGTCGACGGCATCGATGATCAGGGCGACCCCCAGCCATCCGAACATCGCCGCCCAGTGCTCGCGCACGGCCTCGAGCATCGCCAGCAGTGCGATGGCTGCGCCGAAGGCGGTGAAGATGTGCACCGAGAACGCCGCGGCACGGATCGCGGGCGTCGGCTTGAGGGAATCCTCTTGGCTGTCCATCTTGGTATCCATGGCTTCTGCTACCAGAACGCGACCGGTTTGCACATCCGCCGATGGGGCATCGGCCGCGCAATTCGTTATAAAATCAGGCGAAATAGGTGGGCTTGAATTTGCCACAGGGCGTGTCACATGTCGTTCCATGACAGACGCATCGACGTTCTTTGACGCGACCATCATCGGCGGTGGACCGGCAGGCCTCGCGGCCGCGATCGCACTGGCGCAGGCCGGCGCGCGGACCGCGCTGGTGGCGCGGCGCCTGCCCTATGCCGATAACAGGACCACTGCGCTGCTGGGTGCCTCCGTCGATCTGCTGGAGAGCCTGGACGTCTGGCCGCGCTGCAGGGACAAGGCCGCCGCACTCGAGGTGATGCGTCTCGTCGACGACACCAACAGGCTAATCCGTGCGCCGGAGGTCCGGTTCTCCTGCCACGAAATCGGGCGAGACGCCTTCGGCTACAACATCGACAACCGCTCGCTGATGCTGGCGCTCGAAGCGCGCGCGGCCGAGTTGCCGAATCTCGTTCGTTTTGACGACGAGGCCGAGAGCGTCGTGATCGAAGCTGATGATGTCGCCATCCGCACGGCATCGGGACAATTCCTCTCGGCCCGGCTCGTGGTCGGCGCCGACGGCCGGCATTCGCTGTGCCGGGAGGCTGCCGGAATTGCCGTGACGCGACGCGACCTGACGCAGACGGCGCTGACCTTCAACGTCAGCCATGGCAGGCCGCATCGCAACGTCTCGACCGAGTTCCACACCCCGCATGGCCCCTGCGTGTTCGTCCCCCTGCCCGGCAACCGCTCCAGCGTGGTCTGGGTCTCGGCCCCCGCGGAAGCCGAGCGACTGCGCGGCTTGAGCGACGAGGAGCTCTCCGCCGCGATCGAGAAGCAGTCGCATTCCATTCTCGGCCGGATGACGGTCGAGCCCGGTCGCAGCCTGTTCCCGCTGGCGATCGAACGTCCGCAATCCTTTGCTCGCGACCGCATCGCCCTGGTCGGCGAAGCCGCCCACGTGGTCCCCCCGATCGGCGCCCAGGGCCTCAATCTCGGTCTGCGGGACGCCGCTGACATCGCCGGACTCGCCGGCGAGGCCATCGCATCAGGCCATGATCCCGGCGCGGACGACGCGCTCAAGCGTTACGACCGAGCGCGGCGCCCGGATATTCTGAGCCGGACTTTTGTGATCGACATCGCCAACCGCTCGCTGCTCAACGATTTCCTGCCGCTTCAGCCGGTCCGCGCTGTCGGCCTGCATCTGTTGGGTGCCATCGGCCCGCTCCGGCGCTTTGCCATGCGCGAGGGGCTGACGCCGACCTGGCGAAAGTAGCGTTTACGGAAACACCAGCCGGCCGGTCTGGAGCAGCCACATCACTCCGGTCAGCGTGACCACCGAGGCGAACGTCCCGAGCAGCACCGCGACGGAGGCCGATTCGATCCAGGCATCGTTCTGGCGCGCGATCACGAACACATTCAGCGCCGGCGGCAGCGAGGCCATCAGGATGGCCGTGGCAGCCCAGGGCTGCGCGAAGGGGCCGAACGCCAGCATCCAGCCGAACGCCGCCAGCGGGTGGATCAGGAGTTTGACGGCGATCACGCCGGGCACTTCCCACGGCACGCGGTCGAACGGGCGCAGCGCCACGGTCACGCCGAGCACGAATAGCGCCGTCGGGGCGGCGGCGTTCTGGAGGAAGGTGATGGTGCGATCGAGCGCGACCGGCAGTTCGATATGGAGCGCCGCCACGGCCGCGCCAAAACAGGCCGACATGATCAGCGGGTTGAGCACGATCTGCTTCAGCACGACCCCGAAGGCATGCAGGATCGAGGGATGTTCGCGGTCTGACAGCTCGACCAACAGCGGCACGATCGTGAACAGGAAGATGCTGTCGCAGCAGAAGATCAGCGCTGTCGGCGCCGAGGCCTTCGGCCCGAGCACGGCGAGGGCCAGACCCGGCCCCATATAGCCGATATTGCCGTAGCCGCCGGAGAGTCCTGCGAGCGTCGCCTCCCGCAGCGTCAGGCGGCCGAGCAGCTTGCCGACCGCCAGCGCCAGGGTGAACGCGGTGACCGTGGACAGCGTGGTTGCGACCAGGAACGGCGGGTTATTCAATTCCGAAAAAGGAGTCTTCGACATGATCGCGAACAGCAGCGCCGGCAGCGATACGTAGAGCAGGAAGAAGTTCATCCAGGCCAGCCCCGATTCCGGCAGCGACTTGGCCTTGCCGCAGGCGAAACCGACAAAGATCAAGCCGAAATAAGGTAGCGCCAGATTGAGGATAGCAACCATAGATAAAGGTTTTTCTGAAGATTTTGAAGCTGTCTGTCCCGCACCGGCGGGTTAATTCCGGATCAGGCCACTAGCATCGGCCACAATCCTGGTCTATCGACGGGGAATGATTAAAGCGCGGACCGCCAAATTCCAGATCGGCCAGGTCGTTCGCCACCGGATCTTCTCGTTCCGGGGGGTGATTTTCGACATCGATCCGGAATTCAACAACACCGAAGAGTGGTGGCTGTCGATCCCCGAGGAAGTACGGCCCCACAAGGACCAGCCGTTCTATCATCTGCTCGCGGAGAACGCGGAATCCGAGTACGTCGCCTACGTCTCCGAGCAGAACCTGCTGCCCGACGAATCAGGCGAACCGATCCGGCATTCCCAGGTCGCCGAGATCTTCATCAAGAACAAGGATGGCGGCTACCGCCCGCGCAATCCCTCGCTGAACTAGAACAGCTGGCCAATAAAACATCTGGGCAACAAAAAAGGCGCTCGAACCGAGCGCCTTTTTCATATCAGGGGTTTGAGCCCGACTACTTCTGGGCCGCCGGCGCTGCACCGGGTGTACCCGGCGCTCCGCCCTGCTGCTCGAGCTTCTTGCGCTGCTCTTCAGCCTTCTTCTGAAGCTCTTCCTGGAGCTTCTTCTGGGTTTCCTCGAACACCTTCGGATCGGTCGGCGGACCGTCATAGGCCTTCTGGAATTCGCCGGCGAGCGGCAGCGGCAGGGTCAGCGGCGCACCGTTGGCGTTGATCGCCTGCACCACGAGGTTCTGGCCCTTCTTCATGTTGTTGAGGAGCTCGGGCGTCGCCTCGTAGTCGGACATGCAGCCGTTCTGGAAGCAGATCACATACGGGCTCTGCAGCGGCGGGTTGTTGTCGACGATGATGCGGGTGCCGTGCACGAGTTGCATGCCGAGCGGCAGCGTCACGCGCAGGATCTTCTTCGGCTCGCCTTCGGGCTCGATGATCACGGCGGCGATGACCGGCTGACCCGATTCGATGCGGCCGTCCTTGCCGGTGAAGCAAACCTGCTTGGCGTTGGCGTCCTGGCCCTTGAGGCAGAACTTGGTCCAGGGAGCGTAGATCAGCTGGATCTGCTGATCCGCGGGCGGAGCGCCCTGCGCCGCTGGCGCGCCCTGCTGGGCCGGAGCCTGTTGGGCCTGGGCAGCCGGCGCGGGCGCCGGGGCCGGGGCCTTGGGGGCCGCCTTTGGCGCGGCCTTGGCTTTCGGCGCGGCGGCCGGTGGTGGGGTCTGGGCTTCGGCGGCAAACGGAATGACCAATGCCGTCGCCGTCAACAGAGCGAGAACTCGCCCGCGCGGCCGGACGGACGCGGCCAAATAACGGAAATTCATTGCAGAAAACCCTTTCTGAACGGGAAGTGCCCGAACCGCTCCGATGCACCGACCCAAGCCGCCTTGGGCGCGGCTCTCTCCCCGTCAATTGAGGCAGATAAGTGACGGGCTCGGCGCTCTTGCGCGATTGCGTGCCTTCATAACGTGGTCGACGAAAAGATCAATGCCGACAAGCGTCTTTGGCCACATCCGGGCGGGCGCCCAGTGAAATCCCTGTGATAGGATTCAGGTCCGGCGGTTCTCGAATCAACGTGTACGAATGTTCATGTTCCAGCGCCTGCGCAAGGGCTCCGGCGCCCGTCTCTGCAGCCTTGTTTTGGTCCTTGCGATACAGGCCCTCGCCGCGACCCCGTCAGCGAACGCGGCGAGGGCCGAGGAAGCGCATGCGATCGCCATGCACGGCAAGCCGGCATTGCCGGCCGATTTCACCCACATGCCCTACGCCAATCCCGATGCCCCCAAGGGCGGCCGTCTGACCTGGGGCATTCTCGGCACCTTCGACAGCCTCAATCCGTTCATCGTGAAGGGATTGGCGGTCCAGCCGATCCGCAGCTACGTGGTCGAGAGTCTTCTGACGCGCGGCCAGGACGAGCCGTTCACGCTCTACGGCCTGCTCGCCAAATCCGTCGAGACCAATGACGAGCGGAGCTACGTCACCTTCCACATCGATCCCCGCGCCCGCTTCTCGGACGGCAAGCAGGTAATGGCAGAGGACGTGCTGTTCTCCTGGCGGCTCCTGCGCGACCACGGCCGCCCCAATCTCAGGCAATATTACGCCAAGGTCGCCAGGGCCGAGGCGAGCGATCCCCTCACTGTCCGTTTCGACCTCACCGGCGCCGATGACCGCGAATTGCCTCTGATCCTCGGCCTGATGCCGATCCTGCCGAAGCACGCGGTTGACGTCGCGACCTTCGAGGAGACGACGCTGTCAGGCCCGATCGCCTCGGGCCCGTACCGCGTCACGGCGGTGAAGCCCGGCGCCAGCGTGACACTGACGCGCAATCCCGATTATTGGGGCCGCGATCTACCGGTCAATCGCGGCCTCTTCAATTTCGACGAGGTCCGGCTCGACTATTATCGCGAGGCCAACGGCCAGTTCGAAGCGTTCAAGCGCGGCCTCTATGATTTCCGCGTCGAGAACGAGCCGCTGCGCTGGCACGACGGTTACGATTTCCCGGCCGCCAAGAACGGCGACGTAATCCGCGACATCATCAAGCCAGGCGTACCGCAGCCCTCCGAATTCCTGGTGTTCAACACGAGACGTCCCGTATTCGCCGACATCCGCGTGCGCCAGGCGCTGACGTTGTTGTTCGATTTCGAGCTGGTCAACCGCAGCTATTTCTTCTCGCTCTACTCACGCGTCGCCGGCTATTTCGCGGGCTCCGACCTCTCGGCCTATGCACGCCCTGCGGATGCACGCGAGCGTGAGCTGCTCAAACCCTTTACCGCGCAGATCCCTGCGGACATCATGGATGGCAGCTACCGCCTTCCCGTCACCGACGGCTCGGGGCGCGACCGCACCACGTTGCGCGCAGCGCTGAAACTGCTGTCCGACGCCGGTTACGATCTCGACGGCACGGTGCTGCGCAACCGCGCGACCAAGGCGCCGTTCATCTTCGAGATGCTGGTGATGACCCGAGACCAGGAGCGCATCGCGCTCGCGTTCCAGCGTGACCTCAAGCGCGCCGGCATCGAGGCAAGCGTGCGCGCCGTCGATCCCGTGCAGTTCGATCAGCGCCGGCTGGCCTACGAGTTCGATATGATCGAGAACCGCTGGGACCAGTCGCTGTCGCCCGGTAACGAGCAATATTTCTACTGGGGCAGCGCAGCCGCGGACAGTCCGGGCACCCGCAACTACATGGGCGCCAAGGACCCCGCGGTCGATGCCATGATCAAGGCGCTGCTGGAGGCCCGCGATCATACGGACTTTGTCTCGGCGGTACGGGCGCTCGACCGTGCCCTGATCGCCGGCTTCTACACAATCCCCCTGTTTAACGTATCCGAGCAATGGATCGCGCACTGGAATCGGATAGAACGACCATCGACCACCGCGCTTTCGGGCTATCTGCCGGAGACCTGGTGGGCGAAGCGTGAGCCTCAAGCCAGTCCAGCGAAGTGACGCCGTGAACCAGCCAGCCGTATCGCCGACGCTCGACACGCTGTTCCAGCGGACCCTGATGCGGCAACCGCACGCGCCCGCCCTACTCGATCCCCTCAACAAATTCCGCATCACCGGACATCAGCCACGACGGCTGACCTATGCCGAAGCCGACACCGCCATCGAGGCGCTGTCGGCGCATTTCGTCGAATCGGGCCTGCCCGCCAATTCGGTGATCGCGATCCAGCTGCCCGCGACGGTCGAATTCGTGCTGACGGTGCTCGCCGCCCATCGCGCCGGTCTCGTGGTTGCCGTGTTGCCGCTGCTGTGGCGGCAGGCGGAACTTGCGGCCGCGCTCAACCGCACCGCGGCGCGCGCCATCGTCACCATGAGCAAGCTCGACGGCGTCAGCTATGCCGATCTTGCGATGCATGCAGCCGCCGAAGCCTTCTCGATCCGCCACGTCTTCGGCTTCGGGGCTGAACTGCCCGAAGGCATGGCCTCGCTCGACGACGTGCTGGCGCGGCCACCCGGCACCACGCGCGCCGTGATTCAGGACGGCCGCAAGGCGGCGATGATCTCCTTCGACGTCACGGCGGAGGGCTTTCGCCCGGTGCCGCGGCCGCATTTCAGCCTGATCGCGGGAGGGCTCGCGATGTCGCTGGAAGCCGACATCCAGCAGGGCGCAACCGTGATGTCGGCCTTCACGCCGATGTCGTTCGCGGGCCTCGCGTCCTCGCTCGCGGTTTGGCTGCTCTGCGGCGGCGCGCTGGCGCTGCATCATCCGTTCGACAGCGAGGTGCTGGAGCAGCAGATCAACGAGCACGAATGCGACGTGCTGATCGCGCCGGCGCAGCTCGCGCTGCGGCTTGGCGATTCCGGGCTCGCCGCGCGGATGCCGACCTTGCGCAACGTCCTCGGGCTCTGGCGCGCGCCGGAGCAGGTGGCGGCAAGCGAAGCCTGGATCGCACCGCATGCGCCGCTCACGGATGTCTATCTGTTCGGCGAGGCCGGCCTGTTCGGCGCAAGGCGTGGCGAGGACGGCATGCCTGTCACCGTCATGCCCGGCCCGCACGGCGCTCCGCGCGAGCAGTCGGGGTCCTCGATCGCAGGCGAGATCCTGCTGACGCCGAAGGGCACGCTCGGCCTTCGCGGCCCCATGATACCGATCGCGGCCTATGCGCCGCCGCAGCCGGTCGGCGAGACGCTGACCGCACAACCGCCGCGCGATTATGTCGACACTGGCTATGCCGCGCGGATCGACCGCGCCAGCGGCGCGATCTGCATTACCGCGCCGCCATCAGGCATTATGGCCGTCGGCGGCTACCGCTTCCTCTCCAACGACCTCCAGGAATGGGCCCGCCGCCTCGGCCAGGGCGCGCTGCTCACCGCCCTGCCCGACCGCCTCTCCGGTCATCGCCTGGCGGGCCGGGCCCAGGACAATGCCCGCGCCCGCGAGGCGCTCAGCGAACTCGGGCTTAACCCCCTGATGGTCGAGGCTTTTCGCGACCGTTCCGGGTCGGTCTAGGCGCAGTTTCGCCTCATACATTGACGCTGCATTAAGGCGGCCGGACTAGATTGCGCGGCATCGATTGCGTGATCAGAGTCTTTTTGATGTCCCAGACAGGCCCCATTCTGTTTGTGTCCGATGCCGAGCGCCCCGCCTTCATTGCGGCGCTGGACGATGCACGTCTTTTTCCGGTCGTCGATAGCGATTGGGCCAGCGCCGCGCGTGCCGTCGAGCAGGTGCAGCCGGCCGCCGTCCTCGCCGCGATGTACGGCGGGCACGAACCCCATATGCCGCTGCTGGCGAAGACAATCGCCGGTCAGCCGCTTTATCTTCCGCTGGTCGCGCTCGATGCACACGGGTCGCTGCCTTACAACGCGCTGCCATTCTCCACGCGCGGCAACACCGCCGAACGCCTGATCGCACGCCTGCGCGCGGCGATCCGCGTGCGCACGCTGCACGCCACGGTGCTGCGCCGCCTGCCGGAGACGAAAGTCGCGCTGCCGGAAACCGACCCGGTGCGCGATGGCATCGTGCTCCTGATCGGCCGTGGCGCCGCCTACCCTGCGCTCTCGGTCGCGCTTGGCGAACGCACCGGCGTCGTCGGCGCGCTCTCGATCGAAGCCGCGGCAAAGCACCTCAACACCCGTGACATCGACGGCGTCGTGCTGTCCGACGGTTTCACCCCGCGCGTCATTGATGCCTTCCTCACGGTGCTCGCGGAGGACACGCGCTTCCGCAATCTGCCCGTGGTGGTTACGGCGCACCAGCTGACCCGGAGCTACGATCTGCCCAATCTCGAGCTGATCGCGGGCGAGCCCGCCAAGGTCGCCGCCAATGCGTTGCCGCTCATTCGCCAGCACGCGATGGAGGTGCAACTCGGCCGCACGCTGCGCTCGATCGACGCCGGCGGCTGGCTCGATCCGCGCAGCGGTCTCTTGACGGTGGAAGCCTTCGCCCGCGACTTTTCAAAGGCCGTGGAGGAGACTCTCGCCCGCGGCGGCGGCCTGTCGGTGGCGCGTTTCGCCTTCGATCCCGGCAATCCCCGCGCGCAACTCGATGCCGCGCGCATCCTCAGCCGCCTGATGCGGCAGATGGACTTTGGCGCGGCGCAGAAGGACGGCTCGGTGATCGTGGTGTTCGCCGAGACCGACTTCCGCACGGCACACATGATCGCCCGCCGCCTCTCGGCGGTCATGAAGCACACCTCGAACGGCAAGCACGAGATGCGCAGTGATCCCGTGGTCTCGGTGGATTCGCTGTCGCCGTCCGATACGGCACGGTCGTTGTTGGCCCGGCTGTCGGCGGATGCGTCACGGGCAGCGTCGTAATTCGACGAAGGCGGCCCGCTCACGAGCCCCCGGTCTCAGGTGATATTCGCCTCAAGCGCCTTCAGTTCGTCGGCTGCGCAAATGATCGCGTCACGGATCTTCAGAAAATAGTCGGCGTCGATACGAGATGTCAGCCAATCCATCTCGCCCCTGTAGCCATGCTCTCCCTCTTTCCGGATGACGCCTTCGCCGACCAGGGCGTCGAGGCAGCGACGGACGTTCGACCGCGGCAGGCCTAGTCGCTTGGACAGCTCCGACGCGTTCAGCGGTGGCGCGCCGAGATCGTCGGCGACACGAATGGCCAGGCAGACCAGAAGCTCTTCAAACACCGCACCGATGTGCTTGCGAGGATAGCCGCTGCGCATCGCGACGAATCCCGCAACGGTCAGGCGGCCGATGATCGCTGATTGCTTGTGCCGCTTGGCCAATGCCGCATCTGAATCTGCTATCGTTTCACTGGCCATTTTCGCCACCTCAATTTTTGCTTGCGAAGGCGTGTTTACGCGGAGCATGCTGTGGTTGCAAAGCATAGCCATGTTGGCGTGCGAGACACATGACGATGCATCGAAATCTGAGACAAGCCTTCGAGAACGAGCGGCTTTTTACAATTGGCGTGGTCAGCCTCGGCTTGGTGCCGGTCGCAATATTGGTCATCGTTCTTCTGGAGAGGTGATCAACGGATCGCATCGCGCGCAGCGTCCTAGCCATCCGCTCGCAAGCCACCAAAGACAATATCCGCCCCTTAAGCGCGCCCATTGGATTTCGCTTTGGTCGCCGAAGCGGAAGCGCGCGCCGGAGCTGCCAGGAGAAACCCGACAGAGTGAAGCGCGGCGCAGCGATATCGTGCTGCGCCGCCTTCTGGGAATACCACGGGGCTACGCCGCCTTCTTGCTCTTCGCGAGCTGCGCCAATTGCCGCATGATCTCGGTGGTGCCGGCGAGGCGCTCTTCCGGCGTCTCCCAGTCCTGCAGGAACACCACCTTCATGTCGGGCCGCACCTTGGCGGCCTGGCCGTGGCTCTTGATGAACGACACCAGGCGATCGGGATAGGCGAAGGAATTGTCGCGGAAGGTGATAACGGCGCCCTTCGGGCCGGCATCGATCTTCTCGACATTGGCCTGGCGGCAAAACGCCTTGATCGCGGCGACCTTGAAGAGATAGCGGACTTCGTCCGGCAGCACGCCGAAACGATCGCGCATCTCGGCGCCAAAATTCTCGATTTCCTCCTCGCTGTCGAGATCGGCGAGACGCCGATACAGCGACAGCCGCACCGAGAGATCGCCGACATAATCCTCCGGAATGAGCACTGGCATGCCGATGGTGATCGTCGGCGACCAGCGGTCGGCGGCGGGCTCCGAAACACCGGCCTTGAGGTTGACGATCGCCTCCTCGAGCATCGATTGATAGAGTTCGAATCCAACCTCCTTGATGTGACCGGATTGCTCCTCGCCAAGCAGATTGCCGGCGCCGCGGATATCGAGGTCGTGCGAGGCGAGCTGGAAGCCGGCGCCCAGCGTCTCCAGCGATTGCAGCACGGTGAGCCGGCGCTCGGCCTGCGCCGTGATCTTCTGCTGCGCCGGGAGCGTGAACAGCGCATATGCCCGCAGCTTGGAACGGCCGACACGGCCGCGGAGCTGGTAAAGCTGTGCAAGGCCGAACATGTCGGCACGGTGCACGATCAGCGTGTTGGCGTTGGGGATATCCAGTCCGGATTCCACGATCGTGGTCGACAGCAGGATGTCGAACTTGCCGTCGTAGAACGCGGTCATGATATCCTCGATCACGGCGGGCGGCATCTGCCCGTGCGCGACCGCGACTTTCATCTCCGGCACGTTCTTGTCGAGGAAGTCCTTGACCTCGGCGAGATCGTCGATGCGCGGCACCACGTAGAACGCCTGACCACCGCGATAGCGCTCGCGCAGCAGCGCCTCACGGATCATCAGCGGATCATGCGGGGCGACGAAGGTGCGGACGGCGAGACGGTCGACCGGGGGCGAGGCGATGATCGAGAGTTCGCGGACGCCCGTGAGCGCCAATTGCAGCGTGCGCGGGATCGGCGTTGCCGACAGCGTCAGCACGTGCACCTCGGAACGCAACGCCTTCAGCCGCTCCTTGTGCGTGACGCCGAAATGCTGCTCTTCGTCGACGATGACGAGGCCGAGGTCGCGGAACTTGATCGCCTTGCCGAGCAGCGCGTGGGTGCCGACGACGATGTCGACGGAACCGTCGGCAATGCCCTTCTTGACCTGGTTCAGCTCCTTGGTCGCGATCAGGCGCGAGGCCTGCGCCACGTTGACAGGAAAGCCCTTGAAGCGCTCGGTGAACGTTTTGGCGTGCTGGCGCGCCAGAAGCGTGGTCGGCACCACGACCGCAACCTGCTTGCCTTCGAGCGCAACGGCGAACGCTGCCCGGAGCGCAACCTCGGTCTTGCCGAATCCGACGTCGCCGCAGATCAGCCGATCCATGGGACGGCCGAGCTCGAGGTCCTTCAGGGTGGACTCGATGGCGCCCAGCTGGTCCTCGGTCTCGTCATAGGGGAACCGCGCGCAGAACTCGTCGTACAGGCCCTGCTGCACCGGCAGCTTGGGCGCTTCGTGCAAATGGCGCGCGGCGGCGATCTTGATCAGCTCGCCCGCGATCTCGCGGATGCGGTTGTTGAGTTTTGCTTTTCGCGTCTGCCAGCCGGAACCGCCCAGACGATCGAGCTCGACCGTGGTCTGGTCGGAGCCGTAGCGCGACAGCAGCTCGATGTTCTCGACCGGCAGAAACAGTTTTGTTTCGGCGGCATAATGCAGCTCGAGACAATCATGCGGCGCGCCGGCGACGTCGAGCGTTTGCAAGCCAATGAAGCGGCCGATGCCGTGATCGACGTGAACGACGATGTCGCCGGCAGTGAGGCTCGTCACCTCCGAGATGAAATTGTCGAGCTTGCGGCTGGCCTTGCGCGGACGCACCAGGCGGTCGCCGAGAATGTCCTGCTCGCTGATGACAGCGATCTCGTCGGTCTCGAAGCCGCTCTCGAGCCCAAGCACCGCGAGCATGGTCTCGTTGCGCGGGGTCGCCTGCACCGTGCGCCAGCTGTTGACGCTGGTGGTGTGAGCCAGCTTGTGGTCGCGCAGCATCGAGGTCATGCGGTCGCGCGAGCCTTCGCTCCAGAGCGCGATCACCACCTTCTTGCGTTGGGCCTGCAACGCCATGACGTGGCTGACGACGGACTCAAACACGTTGACGGTGCTGTCGTTACGTTCAGGCGCAAAATCGCGGCCCTTGCGAGCGCCGGCATCGACCACGCTGGTGCCGTCGCTCGGCACCGAGAACGCCGTCAGCCGGATCAGGGGCATGTCGCGTTCGCGTCTGGTCCACTCTTCGTCGGTCAGATAGAGCCGATCGGGCGGCAGCGGCTTGTAGATGGCACCGCCGCCCGGATGCTCCATCGCGTCGCGGCGGGCTTCGTAATAGTCCTGGATCTGCTTGAAGCGCTCGCGGACGGCGTCCTCGGCCTGCGGCTCGATCGCAACGGCCGCACCCTGCAGATAGTCGAACAGCGTGTCCATCCGGTCCTGGAACAGCGGCAGCCAGTGCTCCATGCCGGGGTGGCGACGGCCCTCGCTGACCGCCTCGTAGAGCGCATCATCGCGCTCGGGTGCGCCGAACTCGGCGACATAGCCCATACGGAAGCGCCTGATCGTGTCGGTGACGAGCTGGAATTCGGAAATCGGCACCAGATCCAGCGAGCGCATGTCGAGCAGCGTGCGCTGGGTCTCGGCATCGAAGGAGCGGATCGATTCCAGGCTGTCGCCGAAGAAGTCGAAGCGGACGGGCTGCTCGAGGCCGGCCGGAAACAGGTCGAGGATGCCGCCGCGCACGGCGTATTCGCCGGGCTCGCGTACGGTGGAGGAACGGTTGTAGCCGTTGTGCTCCAGCCAGGCGACGACGGTGTCCATCGGCACGACATTGCCGGGCGCGACCGACAGCGCCTGCGCTGCGACCAGCTCGCGCGCGGGCACGCGCTGCACGGCGGCGTTCACGGTGGTCAGTACGATCAGCGGCTTGTCGCTGCCGGTGAGCGCGGCCAGTCGCGCCAGCGTGGTCAGGCGTTGCGCCAAAATGCCGCCATGCGGCGAGACGCGGTCGTAGGGCTGGCAGTCCCAAGCCGGAAAGGTCAGCACCGGCAGATCAGGTGCAAAGAATTGCAGGGCGCGTTCGAGCTGCTGCATCCGCGCGCCGTCGCGGCAGACCACCGCAAGACTGACGGCCGGCTTCTTCGGCCGGGCCGCAATGGCGCGCGCGAGATCGGAGACGACGAGGCCTTCGGCGCCCTCCGCGACATTGGCAAGCGTCAGCGCGCGGCCGGGCGTCAGCAGCTCGGCCGGAGATTTCATGCCCTGCTTCATACGCTGTCGTCCGCGATCGGATAGGCCTTGATCCGGGTAAACAGCGCACCGGTGACGTCGGCTGGCAGCAGCTTGTCACCCGTGATGGCCGCGTAGAGATCGGGATCATTGACATCGAGCAGGGTCTCGAGCTCGGTCAGCTCCGCATCCGACAGGTTACCGATCTCGGCGTCGGCAAAGCGGCCGAGGATCAAATCCATCTCGCGCGTGCCGCGGTGCCAGCAGCGGAACAGAAGCCGCTTGCGGCGGTCGTCCAGCCCGTTGCTCGATCGTGTCGTTCCCGTCATGTCTCAAATCCAGTCAAACGCCGAAAGCCCGGACGTGCCGGGCCGGGGTGATATAGCCACTCGGACCCTGCGTGTCAGCCCTCGATTTGGCATGGCCGCACCCGTGCGGGGCGTTTCGAAAAAAGACGTGGATGCCCGGCATAAAGCCGGGCATGACGGGCCGAAACGATCCTAGATTCGCTCCCATGCGCCCTAGCCTGCTCAATCCGCTGTTTGCTCCCGTGACCAGCCTGCCCGGCGTCGGTCCGAAGCAGGACAAGCTGCTGCAATATCTGCTCAGCCGGAGCGAGACGCCGCGGCTGGTGGACCTCCTGCTGCATCTGCCGAGCCAGGTCATCGACCGCCGGGCGCGCCCGAAAATCCGCGACGCGGTCCAGGGAACCATGGTGACGCTGGAGGTCGTCGTCGACCGCCACCGCCCGCCTCCACCGCGCAATTCACGCGCACCGTATCTGGTCTATGCCAGCGACGAGACCGGCGACGTCGTGCTGACGTTCTTCCGCGCCAAGCCCGGCTATGTCGAGAAGCTGCTGCCAACAGGCGAGAAGCGCTTCGTCTCCGGCACATTGCAAATGTATGACGGCATCCCGCAGATCGTGCATCCCGACCGCGTCCTCGACGAGGAGGCGATCTCAAAGCTCTCAGGGATTGATCCCGTCTATCCCCTCACCGAGGGTCTCGCACTCGGCTCGCTCCGCCGCGCGGTCGCGCAGGCGTTGCAGAAGCTGCCGGCCTTGCCGGAATGGATCAGTCCGGAGGTGCTGCGCCGCTGCGATTTCCCGCCTGTCACGGAAGCGTTCCAGCGCGTGCATCAGCCGGTCGAGCTCACGGATATCCTGCCCGACCAACGCTACTGGTCCCGCCTCGCCTTCGACGAGCTGCTCGCCGGACAGCTCGCGCTCGCTTTGATCCGCGCCCAGCTGCGCCGTCCCGCCGGCGTGCGCAATGCCGGTGACGGTCATCTGCGCAACGAGATCATCGATGCGCTGCCTTATGCGTTGACGCCCTCCCAGCGCAACGCCACGGCGGCCATCGCCGACGACCTGAAGCAGCCGGTGCGCATGCTCCGCCTGCTTCAGGGCGACGTCGGCTCCGGCAAGACCGTGGTGGCGCTGCTCGCGGCTGCGGCGGTGGCCGAGGTCGGCAAGCAAGCCGCGCTGATGGCCCCCACCGAAATCCTGGCGCGCCAGCACATCAAGACCATTGCTCCGCTCGCCGAGCGCGCCGGCCTGCGGGTCGCGATCCTCACAGGCCGGGAAAAGGGCAAGGAGCGGCGCGAGCTGTTGGCGCAGCTCGAAGCCGGCGAGATCGATCTGCTCGTCGGCACCCATGCGCTGATCCAGGACGATGTGATCTTCCACGACCTCGCGCTTGCCATCGTCGACGAGCAGCACCGCTTTGGCGTGCGCGAGCGGCTGGCGCTGACCTCGAAGGGCGACGCGGTCGACGTGCTGGTGCTGAGCGCCACACCGATCCCGCGCACGCTGGTGCTGACTTATTTCGGCGACATGGACATCTCCGAGCTCCGAGAAAAGCCGGCAGGCCGCCAGCCGATCGACACCCGTGCCGTCGCGATGAGCCGGCTCGGTGAGGTCATGGACGGGGTCGGCCGTGCACTCGCATCAGGCAAGCTGGTGTACTGGATCTGCCCGCTGGTCGAGGAATCCGAGGCCGAAGGCACCGAGCATCTCACCAACGCGACGAAACGTTTCGAGAGCCTGCAAAAGCGCTTCGGCGACCGCGTCGGCCTCGTTCACGGCCAGATGAAGGGCTCCGAGAAAGATCGCGTCATGGGCCAGTTCGCGGCCCACGAGATCGGGCTTCTGGTCGCGACGACAGTGGTCGAGGTCGGCGTTGACGTGCCGGCCGCCACCATCATGGTGATCGAGAACGCCGAGCGTTTTGGCCTTGCCCAGCTGCACCAGCTCCGCGGCCGCATCGGACGCGGCACGGAGGCTTCGACCTGCATTTTGCTCTACAGCGAGCCGCTCGGCGAAATGTCGAAGGCGCGGCTGAAGGTGATCCGGGAGACCACAGACGGTTTTCGCATCGCGGAGGAAGATCTGAAGCTGCGCGGCGAAGGCGATGTGCTCGGCATCCGCCAGAGCGGCCTGCCCGGCTACCGCATCGCGCGGTCGGAGGTCCACGGTCAGCTCATCACCCAGGCTCGTGACGAGGCGCTGCGCATCCTGAAAGATGATCCGAAGCTGAAAGGCGAGCGCGGCGAAGCGCTACGCTGCCTGCTGTATCTTTATGAGCGGGACGAGGCGATTCCGCTGATCGGGGCGGGTTGAGGATCAAAAGTTTGGAACAAAAGTTCCTTCCGCTGGTTCCAACAAACCGTAGTTGCTAGCTGCCAGCCAGTCGAGGCAAGCATGGCCTGGGGGATGAGCGTGCGTGTCTTGCGGCGTCGAACGGCAAGATGGATGAGGCGATCCCTTCGGACCTGGCCAGTTTCAACCTATCTGTTGCTGCTCGCGCTCATCACCGCAATTCCCGTCGCGGCCTGCGCGGCGTTTCTCGCCTATCATTTCGTGGCGGAATCCTCCCAGCTCACGAAGGCCGATTATGAAGACAGGCTTCGCCTCATGCGGAATGCGGCGGAGCTTCGGGTGGCGAACATCATCGAGGATCTGCAGGTCCTTGCTCTCTCCCCTTCGCTCTCGCGGCAGAATTTCGCGGAATTCAGAGAGCACGCCATCGAGGCGGTGAAGCTGATCGGCGGGGTGGCCATTGTCCTCTACGCGCCAGATGGCCAGCAGGTCGTCAACACGCGTCTTGAGCTCGATGCACGCCTGCCGAAGCGCGTCGCATTCGACGTCGAGCGCCGGGCGATCGAAACGGGCCAACCACAGGTGTCCGGACTTCAGCGCGCCGTGGTCGATGGTCAGCCGATCGTCACCATCGCCGTTCCGGTCCGCATCGGCGGCGACATCCGTTACGCGCTCAACATCGGACTATCGACGAAATATCTGTCCTCGTTGATGGACGAATACGTCTCCGCCGGGATGGTCGGCAGCATCGCCGATGCCAACGGAATTCTGCTGGCACGGCGTCCCTTGGTCGATGGCGACGACCTGGTAGGCCGGCAAACCATCCCGGAGGTGATGGCACATCTCGGCCAACCTTCCGCCTGGTGGGTCAAAGCCGTGTCGCGGACGGGCGTTCCGACCTACACATCCATGTTGCGATCCAATCAAAGCGGTTGGTCGATCAATCTTGCCGTTCCTCGCGAGGTCATCGATGGCCCGCTGCATCGGACAGCCGAGTGGATCGTTGCGCTGACTCTTCTAACGTTCGCGCTGGGATTGGCGCTGGCGCGATTGCTGTCTCGCCGCTTCCTGGCGGAATTCGCCGATCTCGAACGATATGTCGCCGGTTTGCGCTCGGGTGCCCTGGCGCCAAAGCTGGGCACGATCAGCGAAGTCAACCGGATGAAGAAGGTCCTGCATCAAGTCGGAAGCGAACTCGCCGGCGCCTTGAAGCAGCAGAAGGCGCTGCTGGACGAGATCAATCACCGGGTGAAGAACACGCTCGGGACCGTCCAGTCGATCGCCCGCCTGTCCCGTGCAAGCTCAAATGATCTCAACGAATACGCAGCCGCATTCGAAGGTCGGCTTCTGGCGCTTTCGCACGCCTACAATCTCCTCACTGAAAACAACTGGGTTGGCGTGAGCCTGGTGTCTGTCATCAAGCAGACGCTGGCCCCCTACGCGGGTCCCGAACGTCTCGAGATCGATGGTCCAGATATCCTGTTGCCGCCCAAGCTCGCTCTGGCAATCTCAGCCGCGCTCCAGGAGCTCAGCACGAATGCCGCGAAATATGGCGCGTTCTCCGTCCCGTCGGGGAAGCTGCAAATATCCTGGACGGTCGACGAGAAGGGCCTCGTTCGCTTGTGCTGGGCCGAGCGAGAGGGCCCGCTGGTCCGCAAGCCCACGCGTCGCGGCTTCGGAACGAAGATGATCAGCGGGATGTTTGCCGGCGAAGCCGGCTGGTCGGTGAGCCTGGATTTCAATCCCGGCGGACTTCGTTGCGTGATGCAGTTCTGGTCGACCGACCGAGCCGACCAGGATCTGACGCTGATGGAAGCGAGCTGATTGGCCTTCCGCTCACGGCGGAGAGCACGACGGCTAGGTTTTCTTCTGCGCAACAGATGCCGCAAACGCCTTCAGCAGCGCGGCATCGACCGCCTCGCCCTTCGCGTCCCCGGCCAGATGCTCGAACCATTTGGCGAAGCCCTCGTAGATCCGGCTCGCGGGATGATCCGGTCCGAGAAAGCCGGAGATCTCGCGCATCTCCGCGACCCAGCGATAGGCCTTCGGGATCATGTCGGGCAGCGCGACCTCGAGCCGCGCCAGGATGGCGGGCTGGCTCAGCGCGAGTTCGTCGCGGAGCGCGTCCGCGGCGCCTGCTTTGGTTGCTGCCACGACCATGGCCGAGCCAATCCCGGCAAGACCCTTGACGATCCCGGCATAGGACATCTTGAGCGCGGAGGCCGCACCGACCGGGCCTTCGACGACGCGGATGTCGAGCCCGAGATCCTTCAGCACGACAACGTCCCTGGCATGCCCACCGGACAAATAGAACGCCGGGCTCTTGCCGCCCGGCTGCGGCGGGAAGCCGATGATCCCGCCGTCGACGAACGGCGCCTGCGCCGAGCCGATGATCTGCTCGATGCGCTTCACCGTTTCGACGTTGACGGCGTTGCAGTCGACCACGACAGGCTTCTTCGCGCGCTTGACGATGAGCGCGGCAAGCCGCTCGGCGAGCGCCACCGCCTCGCCCGGCGGCACGATTGAGAGGATGATGTCGGCGTCCGCGATCGCATCGTCCCCGGCGTCGACCATGCCGGCATCCGCAGCCCGCTTCAACGTCGCCTCGCTTCGCCCCTCCAACGACGTCAGCACGCGCGCGCCGCTCTCGCTCAGGCGGCGGGCCACCGCGCTGCCCATGGCACCGGGCGCGAGGATCGCAATGGTCTTTGACGACTTGGACATCGAGGCACTCCGGTTCGAATTCCGCGCGCTGCGCTCAGTTCGACCGGAACAATAGCAGAGGACACGAACGCCTGCGTGACCCCCGGCCATCCCGCATGGGAATAGCCCTACTCCGCCTTCGCAGGCTCCGGCCGAAGTGTGGAGGCGTTGGCAATGCGCGCGGCGTTGGCCATGCCCGCAAGCGCGGCGGCCTTTTTCGGGTCGGGCGCCGAGCCAGGCTGCACGACGCCGGCCGACATGATCAGCGTTGCCGCGTCCTCGGCGCTGAGGTCGACCTCGATGATCTTGCTCCTGGGCACGTAGAAGAAGAATCCGGTGGTCGGGTTCGGCGAGCACGGCAGAAATACCGAGACATGTTGCTCCTGCCCGGGCAGGCTGCGCGCAATGTCCTCGCTCGGCGATTGCGAGATCAGCACGATCGACCACATGCCGGGCGAGGGAAACTCGACGAGGCCGACTTTGCGAAAGCTCGAGCCCTTGCCCGAGAACAGCGTCTCGAACACCTGCTTCAGACCGCGATAGATCGCGCGCACGGCCGGGATCCGGCCAAGGAAGGTCTCGCCGACATCCACCAGGGTACGGCCGATCAGGTTCGCGGCAAGAAAGCCGACCAAGGTCAGCGTGAAGAATGCGACAATCAGTCCCCAGCCGGGAACGCCGTAAGGAAGATAGGTTTCGGGACGATAGGCCAGCGGCACGAATGGCCGCACCACGCCATCGACCCAGGTGACGAACCACCAGACCAAGTACAGGGTGATCGCGATCGGACCGGTGACGATCAGTCCGGTCAGGAAATAATTCCGGAAGCGGCCCATCAGGCCGGTATGCGGCTCCGGGGCGGGATCAAGCGGCGCAGGCGCGTCGTCGCGGGGGGTCATTCGGGTTCCAGGTCGGTCGCTACATTCAAGCTAGGGACTTCTAGCAGGTTTTGGAAGAGCGCGACCTGATCCCTTCTGCCTATTCCACCGTCACTGACTTCGCGAGGTTGCGTGGCTGATCGACGTCGGTGCCCATCACGACAGCCGTATGATAGGCAAGCAGCTGCACGGGCACGGCATAGACCATCGGCGTGAAAGCCGCAGCCATATCAGGCATGACGATGGTGACGAGCGAATCCACCGTCGCCTCCGCCGCGCCCTTGGCGTCAGTCATCAGGATGATGTTGCCGCCGCGGGCGGCGACCTCCTGCATGTTGGAGACGGTCTTCTCGAACACCCTGTCGTGGGGCGCGATCACGACAACAGGCATGGTCTCGTCGATCAGCGCGATCGGGCCGTGCTTGAGCTCGCCTGCGGCGTAGCCTTCGGCGTGGATGTAGGAGATTTCCTTCAGCTTCAGCGCGCCTTCGAGCGCCAGCGGGAAGCTGGTGCCGCGGCCGAGATAGAGCACGTCGCGGGATTTGGCGATCCGGTGCGCCAGCTTCTCGATCTGAAGCTCGGTTGTGAGCGCGTCCGAGATCAAGCGCGGGACCTCGACGAGGCCGTGAACGAGCCTTGTCTCGTCCTCATCGGACAATTCGCCTCTCGCCTTGCCCGCCGCAATCGCGAGGTTCGCCAGCACCATGAGCTGGCAGGTGAAGGCTTTGGTCGAGGCGACGCCGATCTCGGGGCCGGCTAGCGTTTGCAGCACGGTCTCGCTCTCGCGCGCGATGGTCGAGGTCGGGACGTTGACGACGGCAATGGTGTGCGCGCCCTCGGCCTTGGCGTAGCGCAGCGCGGCCAGCGTGTCGGCGGTCTCGCCTGATTGTGAGATGAAGATCGCGAGATCGCCCTTACGCAGCGGCGCTTCGCGGTAGCGGAATTCGGAGGCGACATCGACTTCGACCGGCAGGCGTGCAAAGCGCTCGAACCAGTATTTTGCGACGATGCCGGCGTAACTCGCGGTGCCGCAGGCCGTGATGTTGATGCGCTGGATGTCCTTGAAGTCGAACGGCAGCCCGACCGGCAGCGAGACGCGCTCGCTCGCCATGTCGACATAACGGGCCAGCGTGTGGCCGACCACTTCCGGCTGCTCGTGGATCTCCTTCGCCATGAAGTGGCGGTAGTTGGCCTTGTCGACCAGCGAGGTCGAGGCAGCGTGCCTGATCTTGTCGCGCGCGACGGCCTGACCGTCCTTGTCGAAGATATCGGCACTTTTGTGCGTCAGCACGACCCAGTCACCGTCCTCGAGGTAGCTGATCGTATCCGTGAACGGGCCGAGCGCGATCGCGTCCGACCCCAGATACATCTCGCCGTCGCCATACCCGATCGCAAGCGGCGGGCCGTTGCGGGCGCCGATCATGAGATCGTCGTCGCCGGCGAAGATGAAGCCGAGCGCAAAGGCGCCGCGCAGGCGGGCCAGCGTCAGCTTCACCGCCTCGACCGGCTTGTTGCCGCGGGTCAAGAGATCGTCGACGAGGTGCAGCACGATCTCGGTGTCGGTCTCGGTGTGGAACACCGTGCCCTTCTTCTCGAGCTCCTCGCGCAGCTCGCGGAAATTCTCGATGATGCCGTTATGCACGACCGCGACGCGATCGGTCGCATGCGGATGGGCGTTGTTGACGGTCGGTTTGCCGTGCGTGGCCCAGCGGGTGTGACCGATCCCGGTGGTGCCCTTCAACGGCTCGGCTTCCAGCCGCTTCTCCAGATTCTTCAGCTTGCCTTCGGCGCGCCGGCGCTCGAGATGCTTGCCTTCGAGCGTGGCGATACCAGCGGAATCGTAGCCGCGATATTCGAGACGTTTGAGCGAATCCACCAGTTGCTCTGCAACCGGTTCGCGCCCGAGAATGCCGACAATCCCGCACATGCGGATCAATATCCCCCAAATCGTCGAAAAAATCGCCTAAACGACGCGCCGGGTTTTTAGCGAAATTCCGAGGGAACCAGATACTCAATAATTATTGCAATTATTGCTGATTGAGATAGCCCCCGGGCGCCCTGCGCTTCGTCTGAAGTGGCCGGCCTTTAACCGCGTGCATTAACTCCTTGTCAACAGATTTGACCAACGATTCCTCCGCCAGGAGATGTGGCCATGAAACGCACGTCCGACCGCAAAGGTCTGTCATCGAGTTTGGTGCACGCCAGCGAGACCACGGGCACGCACCTTGCCCATTGGCCACCGCCCCAACGTGCCATGGAGCGCGGCAAGGAAGCCAAGCCTGTCCTCGTCACGCAGGCCGCGGGCGAACCGGCAAAGCGCGCCAGACCGCGCGGCTGGCGCCTGACGCGCGCGATGTTCTCGGAAGTCGCCGACGACGACTAGCGCCGCTTATTTCTCGGTCGTCTTGCCGGTCGTCTTCAGCTCGCGGTAGCGCGCAGCGCCGCCTTCGCGGATGGTCTGCTGATTGCGCTCGAGCGCCATGGCGTCATCGGGCACGTCGCGCGTGATCACCGAGCCGGAGCCGATATAGGCGCCATTGCCGATCTTCACAGGAGCGACCAGTGACGAGTTGGTGCCGACAAAAGCGCCCTGCCCGATTGTCGTCTTGTGCTTCTTGAAGCCATCGTAGTTGCAGGTGATGGTGCCGGCCCCGATGTTGGAATTGGCACCAACGGTGGCATCGCCGATGTAGGAAAGATGGTTGACCTTGACGCCGGCCTCCAGCGTCGCGGCTTTTGTCTCGACGAAATTGCCGATCCGCGCGCCGTCGCCGAGCGAGGTGCCGGGACGCAGCCGCGCATAGGGACCGATCGAGACGTTCTTGCCGAGCGTGGTCTGCACGATATGTGAGAAAGAGTGGATCACGGTCCCGTCGGCGATCGAGACGCCCGGTCCGATCACCACAAAGGGCTCGATGGTGACATCCGTGCCGAACACCGTGTCGGCGGCAAGATAGACGGTTTCAGGGGCGATCAGCGTCACGCCGGCCTCCATGGCCGCTTTGCGCAACCGGGCCTGCATCACGCCCTCTGCTTCCGCAAGCTGGGCCTTGGTGTTGATGCCGCGCACTTCGTCCTCGCTGGTCTCGATCACCACACACTCCCATCCATTGTCGCTGGTAATGCCGACCGCATCGGTCAGATAGTACTCGCCCTTGGCATTCGCGTTGCCGATCTTGTCGAGGATCGCGAGGGCGCGGCGGCCGTCGACCGCCATCACGCCGGCATTGCACAGATTGATCTTGCGCTCGTCCGCACTGGCGTCGGCATGTTCGCGGATCGCGACCAGGCGGTCGCCCTCGACGATGAAGCGGCCATAGCCGGTCGGATCGGCCGCACGAAAGCCGAGCGCGGCAATTGCCGCGCCCCTGGCGAGCGGCGCGCGCAACCGCGCAAAAGTCTCGGCCGAGATCAGTGGCGTATCGCCGAACGCGATCAGGACATCATCGACGCCCCGCGCGATGGCCTCCCGCGCCGCGAGCACCGCGTGAGCGGTGCCGAGCCGCTCGGCCTGGACGAACACGAGCGCATCGGGACGGATCCGCTTCGCCTCGTCCGCGACCGCCTGATGATCCGGGCCGATCACGACCGCGAGCGCGGTGCCGGCACCCTGCGGTGCGGCACCGAGCACATAGGCGAGCAATGTCTGGTGAGCGACGGAATGCAGAACTTTCGGCAAGCTGGATCGCATGCGCGTGCCCTCGCCGGCGGCGAGCACGATCGTGAGGCTTGAGCGGGCGGTCATCGCAATCCTGTCAAAAATGGCCGAAACGATCGTCATACCGACGGGCGACAAGCCGATGTCGCCCGAGCTTGTTGCCTTGCTACCCCCGCAAACGCCCGGAATTCAAGTGCGCGTGGGTTTTCCTGTTAATGTTCCTTGATTGATTCGGGGAAGCCAGACAGGGCTGGGCACTCAACGTTCATGGCAAAGGATTCCGACCCACTGGCGGATGCCTTCGGCGACAAGGAGACGGGCGGACTGTTCTCCGGCCTTTTGGCGGAGGAAAGCACGTTCGATCGCCGCATGCTCTGGCGGCTAGGCTCCTGGGGCGCGGCCGCCGTCGGCGCCGTCGTGATCGCCGTGATGGCCAACCAGGCCCAGCTCGGCTGGCGACGTGACCAGGTCGCCTCCGCCGATCTCGCCCGCCAGACCGACCGGCTCCAGGTGCTGACCAAGGAAAGCCAGCTCGAAACGCGCCGCCTCACCTCCGCGATCGAGACGCTGAACTCCGATCGCGACCGGCTTTATGCGCGCATCACGGTGCTCGAACAGGGGCTCGATTCCGTCACGGGCGCCCTCGCCAGGCAGAACGCGACATCACCCCAGCCGCCGCTCGCCAAGCCGCAGGAGCCGCCTGTTGCGGCCGCGCAGCCCGCGACGCCCGCACCTGAGATCGCGCCGGTCGCCTCGACCGCGGCCTCGCTGGTCGACAGGCCGCGCGCAGGCGCTGGCAAGGAACCCAAGGACAGTTCGAACAAGGACAGTTCGAACAAGGACAGCTCGAACAAGGACAGTTCGAAAGACACCGCAAAGGATCCGACGAGCCCGCCGCCGCAGAGCGCTTCCGCCGCCTCGCTCGTACCGCTATCGCCGGTGACGACGTCAGCGGTCCCGATCCCTCCGCTGGTGCCATCGAAGTCGATCATGGCTCCGCCCGATCCGGCCGCATCGAAATTGATCGAATCGAACGCGACCGACAAGGCCGCAGAGAAGAAGCCTGAGCCGACGCCTACCACGACCGAGATTGCCGCGACACCGGCCAGATCGCCGGAAGCAAGCCAGGCAGAACCTTCCGCGATCGCCGTCCAGCAGACGCGCTTTGCGATCGATCTCGGCGGCGCGAATTCGGTCGACGGCCTGCGCGCGCTCTGGCGTGGCCTGAACAAATCCAATCCTGAGATCGCCGCGCTGCGGCCGATCATCATGATCAAGGAAAGCGGTAACGGCCTCGGCATGCAGCTCCGCCTTGGCGCCGGCCCGCTGATCAACGCCGCTGCCGCGGCGAAGCTCTGCGCCGGTCTTGCCGAGAACGACCGCCATTGCGAGACGACCGTGTTCGATGGCCAGCGCCTGTCGATGCGCGGCGGCCCGGACAAGGCCCAAGAGAAGGCCCAAGAGAAGGCTCAAGACAAGGCTCAAGACAAGAACCAGGACAAGGGCTCAGACAGGAACCAGGACAAGAACGCAGAGAGGAGCCAGGACGCGGTACCGGAAGCTGAAACCGCCCCTGCTGCCGCGCCCGCTGCCAAGCCCGAGAGGCATCGCCGCAGCTACTCCTCCAAGCGCTCGTCAAAGCGCGAGGAGCCGGCGCCTGCACCCGCACCTCAGCCGGCTGCTCAAGCCAAGCCCGAGACGGCCCCGGCAAGTTCGACGCTGTCATCGTTCTTCAGAAGGTAGGACTATCAGGACATCGGATCGAAGCCGCAGCGTCTCGCCGAAACGAGGCTCCTAAAAAACTGCGGCCAACTGGCTGATCTTGATTGCTGCGCAAATGATCATGCCCCAAAGCGCAAAATTGATCTGCAACGCCTCAGCCATCCCCAACCTCCCTTGTATCCTCGCAGTGACGCTCTCGAACGGCGTGATCTGCTCCTGATCGGATCGGCACGCCCGCGCTTCATGTGGGATGTTAGGCGACCCAGGAACCGTCGCAAATCCGTATCGCTACGGTTCTGATTGCGTTTGGGTGCCGTCAAAAAGGAGAGAGCAAAGGGCCGCGACGCCCGGCATAAAAATGTCCCGCCCCTGTTGCTCCCTCCCGCCATCCCGACCATATTGCCCGCATGACAAAAAAGCCGTTCCGCCTCACGCCCTATCAGGTGCAGTTTCTCATCGTCGTCGGGTTCGTTACCGTCGGCTGGGCGCTCTATGTGCGCTATCTCGCGGTCGAGTTCTCACAGGTGGCGCTCGCATGCGACGCCGGCTTGCAGACCATGATCTGCAAGGCACGCTCGGTGTCGACGTCGCTGTTCAAGAATTCCGTGTTCGGGATCGTCGCGCTCGTGATCGCGACGTTGAACCTGATGCGGCCCTCGATCGTGCTGCTGACGCTCGGCGTCATCGCAGCCGGCCTCGGTATCGTGCTCTACAACATCGTGCTGGCAGGCCTTGCGATCGGCCTGCTCATCCTTGGCTTTGCTCGGCCCGCGCCCGCCACAGCGTGAGCGCGAACAGCAAATAGATCGCGCAGGTCCACATCGCCTGCCAATTGTCGCGGCCTTCGTTCAGCAGCACATAGACCGCCGACAGCGCCAAGAGCCCCGCGAACACCGCTTCCGCAATCGGCCGCACGCCGATCTGCGGCCGGTTCAGCATCAACAGCGCGAACGGCACCACCGCCATCGTCAGCGAGGCATAGGGGAAGTCGCGGTAACGCGGATCGAATACGAATCCAAGCGCGGTCTCGGCCGCGATCACGGCCGTGACCGCCAGGGTCAGGCCGAGCACGGCCGAGAGTTTTGACCATTTGCGGCCCTCGCGCGGACCCAGCAGGTCGAGGAAGCTCGGCAGGTTGCGGCCGATGACAAGCGCCTGCGCACAGAAGATCGGCGACAGGATGCCGGCGAGCAGCAGCGCGCCCCATTGCAGCCAACCGCCCCAACCGTAGCTCTCGTAATACATCTTGTCGGCGGCGATCCCGAGCAGGATGCCCGCCGAGGTCGCGGAGATGCCGACGCCAAGCCACGCCGGGAAGCGCGGCGTCCAGGGCCGGCGACGCAGCGTGATGCCTGCGACCGCGAACACCAGCACGCTGAGGACCATGCCGGCGCCCATGTACCATTTCCAGAACGGGAAGTTGCTGATCGGCTGGCCCGGCGGATATTTCAGCTGGCGCCGCACGGAATCGAACAGGCCCCAATAGCCGCCGACGGTGCCCTCTAACCGCCGCTTCCACGGCTGGTCATAGGCCTCGATCAGGTTGACGCGAAACTTCTGAGTCTTGGCGAGCGCCAGGATTTCCGAGACGACGCGCGCCTGGTTGGTGCGTGACGGCAAAGCTCCGTCGCGCATGCGACCTTCGCTCGGCCAGCCGGTTTCGCCGATCAGGATTTCCTTGCCGGGAAACGCCACCGCCATGCGCTCGCGGATCGCCTCGACATGGGCAGAGGCGAATTTCGCCTTCACCGGCATATCCTCCCAGTAAGGCAGGATGTGAATCGTGACGAAGTCGACGGCGTCATAGACCTCGCGGTTCTTCAGCCAGTATTCCCACACGTCGGCATAGGTCACGGGCACGCTGACCTGCGCTTTGACCGAACGGATGATCGCGATGAGATCCTGTGTCGTCATCTCGCCGCGCAGCAGCACCTCGTTGCCGACCACGAGCGCGGAGATGGTGTCGGGAAATTCCTTGGTGAGGCGGATAGCGGTCGCCACCTGCTCAAAGTTCTTGGCGCGGTTGCTGCCGAGCCAGATGCCCTGGATCACCTTCAGCCCACCGACCTTGGCCGCGACCGAAGGCACCTGGTCGAGCCCGTTCTCGATCGAGTAGGTGCGGACGCAATCGGTGATCTGCTTGAGTTGACGCAGGTCCTGCTCGATCTGGTCGGCCTCGATGTGGGTCCATGCGTTCAACGGCGTCTGCTCGCCGCGGAACGGGGCGTAGGAGACGCATTGGACCTTGTCGTTGGGGTCGATGGGGGCACGCGCGAGCGTGATCGGCGTGGCAAGCCACCACCACACGGCAGCAATCGCACCCAGGGAAACGAGCAGAAGCGCCAGTGGCGTACGAAGAGAAATCGGTTCCATCCTCCGCGAAGGGCCCGTCGATTACCTGCTCGCACGCCGTCTGCCAAGGGGGGACACGGGTGAGGCGCCAGCTCTCCCCGGCGAATCGGCCTGCGGCCGTTGGACCGGGCCGTAGGATCGTGACTTTGCTGGACAAAAATCCAAATACAGGCCAATGGATTTCAAGGAATTTTTCCGCCGCATTGGAGACCCATTTGGACGCCATCACGTCGGCATCCGCGGGGCCCTCCCGCGGGCGGACGGCTGAGATATTGGGGAATTCATGCGGCGACGGGTGTTCGAGTCACGAAATGCGGTCCTGCGGCAGTTCGCCGCCACCTTGGCCGTCACTTCCCTTGTCCTACTGACCGGCCTCGGCAGCGTCTCCGCCCAGAGCGGCGCGCCGGCACCCGAGCAGGGCAAGCAGCCGGCGGCGCAGGCTACCGACGCCGCCAAGGAAGCCAACCAGAATCAGAACCAGAAGCGGATCGACGAGTTCGCCGAAGCTGCCCGAGCCATCAACGGTCCGGGCGGCAACCCTGAATGCGTTTGGCTCGGCCGTCGCGCAGTTCAGTTGATGTACCGGGACGACCTCGATACCGCCTTTCGCCACATCGATCTTTACGACCGTTTTGGTTGCCCCGGCGGCCACATCCAGGCCGCGTTCCGCTGCCTGACCCGCTTCCTCACCCAGATCGACGACAAGGTTCCGAACAGCCTGAACAATCTGACCCAGGCCTGCTGGATCAACCCGGCAGCCCAGCCGCAGCAGACAGCCGCAGCGGCCTCGCCATCGCCCGCACCGACCGCCGGCGGCGCGTCGCAGCCGCAGCCGGCAGCGAGCCCCTCGCCTGCGGCCAGCCCCACGCCGGCACCGTCCAAATAGCCGCAGGCCGGCTTCAGCCCCCGTTCAGGAACGGCCGGCGATATCTGCGGTCGGCACTGCCACGCATCCAAAATTGCCATGCCCTCATAAGGACATGAGGACATGACAGTTGTGAAACCGCGCGGCAGAGATATGCTCCATTTGCCGCGGACTCGGTCGGATCTCGGGGTCGGATCCGCTTCCCTGCCCCTTCAGCCCCTTTTGGTTTAGCCGCGATGCGCGTTGTCGCCGCAGTTCTGTTGCTCGTGTCCGCGCTTCACGCCGGGCTGTGGGGAGTCCTGCGCGACAAGGAACCCGCGCCCGATTTCAAGGGCCTGCTGCCGAGCCTCTCTTACATGCCGTTCGAGCCAGGACATGTCGTCGACCTCAACGTCGACCCCGACAAGATTCGCGCGGACATGAAGAAGCTCTCAACCCTCACGCGGGCCATCCGATGCTACGCGGCGGCAGAGGGCAACGAGCTGGTGCCGCCGATTGCCGCCGAGTTCGGTCTCAAGGTCACGGTCGGTGCCTGGATCGGCAAGGACGAGGACCGCAACGAGCGGGAGATCAAGGCGGCGATCGAACTCGCCCGCAAGAACAGCAACGTCAACGGCGTCGTCGTCGGCAACGAGGTGATCTATCGCGCCGACCAGAAGGTCGAATACCTCATCGAGATGATCAAGAAGGTGAAGAGCGCGGTGCGCGTGCCCGTCACCACCGGCGAAATCTGGAACATCTGGCGCGACAACCCCGATCTCGGCTCCAATGTCGATTTCATCGCCGCCCACGTCCTGCCCTATTGGGAATTCTTCCGCTCGGACCAGGCCGTCGACCAAGCCGTCGATCGCTACAATCTGCTGCGCAACCAGTTCCCCGGCAAGCGCATCGTCATCGCCGAGTTTGGCTGGCCGAGCGCGGGCTATAATTTGCGCAACGCAGACCCCGGCCCGTTCCAGCAGGCGCTGACCTTGCGCAACTTCGTCGGCCGCGCCGAAGCCATGGGCATGGAATACAATATCGTCGAGGCGATCGATCAGCCCTGGAAGTATTCTGAAGGCGGCGTCGGTCCGTACTGGGGTATCCTCAACGCCAACCGCGAGCCGAAATTCGCCTGGACCGGACCGGTCGAAAACCCCGACTATTGGAAGCTGATGACGATCGCACTGCTGGTCGGCATCCTGTTGTCGCTGCCGATCCTGCGCCTGGAGCAGCCCACCGCCAGGCAGGCCTTCCTGCTGTCGGCGGCCGCCAATGGCGTCGGCGCCTGGGCCGCGACCGTGTTCGCGTTCTGGAACGGGCACTATTTCATCTTCGGCTCGGCGTTCGCGCTGACGCTCGGCATGATCCTGCTTGTTCCTCTCGTCCTGATCGCTATGGCCCGCATCGACGAGATTGCGGCCGTCGCCTTCGGCCGCCCGCCGCAGCGGCTGCTCGCCAAGAGCAAGCCGATCGAGAACGTGCCTGACAATTACTACCCGAAAGTCTCGATCCACATCCCTGCGTATTTCGAGCCGGTCGAGATGCTCAAGCAGACGCTCGATGCGCTGTCGCGGCTCGACTATCCGAACTACGAATGCGTGGTCATCATCAACAACACGCCCGATCCCGCGTTCTGGCAACCGATCCAGGATCATTGCCGCGCGCTCGGTGAGCGCTTCAAGTTCATCAACGCCGAGAAGGTGCAGGGTTTCAAGGCCGGCGCGCTGCGGATCGCGATGGATCGTACCGCCGCCGACGCCGAGATCATCGGCATCCTCGATGCCGACTATGTCGTCGAGCCCGACTGGCTGAAGGATCTCGTGCCGGCTTTCGCCGACCCCCGCGTTGGGCTGGTGCAGGCGCCGCAGGAGCACCGCGACGGCGATCTGTCGATCATGCACTACATCATGAACGGCGAATATGCGGGATTCTTCGATATCGGCATGGTCCAGCGCAACGAGCTCAACGCCGTCATCGTGCACGGCACGATGTGCCTGATCCGCCGCGCAGCGATGGACATGGCCGGCGGCTGGTCATCCGACACGATCTGCGAGGATTCGGATCTCGGGCTTGCGATCCAGGAGCTCGGCTGGACCACCCACTACACCCGCTACCGCTACGGCAAGGGCCTGCTGCCCGACACCTATGAGGCCTTCAAGAAGCAGCGTCACCGCTGGGCCTATGGCGGCCTCCAGATCGTCAAGAAGCACTGGCGGCACTTCCTGCCGGGCAAGAGCCGACTGACGCCTGATCAGAAGCGCGAATATGGCCTGGGCTGGCTGAACTGGCTCGGGGCCGAAAGCCTCGGCGTGGTCGTGGCGCTGCTCAACCTCGTGTGGGTGCCGATCGTCGCCTTCGCCGACATCGCCATCCCCGACAAAATCTTGACTCTGCCGATCATCGGCGCCTTCGTCGTCTCGCTCGCGCATTTCCTCTCGATGTACCGCGCGCGCGTCGCGATCAAACCCGGCCAGATGCTGGGCGCCATGATCGCCGCGATGAGCGTGCAATGGACGGTGTCGCGCGCGGTGGCGCAGGGCCTGATCACCGAGCACATCGCGTTCGCGCGCACCTCCAAGGGCGGTCTGTCCAGGATGTCGATCGAGTTCCAGGCGTTCTGGGAGGCCGTCATCGGCACCCTGCTGCTGGTCGGCGCCGGCGTGCTGGTCGCCTCCAACTCTTTCCGCCAGATCACCGAGATCTACATCTTCGCCGGCGTGCTGGTGCTGCAGAGCCTGCCGTTCCTGGCCGCGGTCGCGATCGCCATCCTCGAGCTCAGCCGCATCAACTCGTTCCAGTTCTGGCGCGACAGCGCGATCCGCACCGCCGAGCTGATCGGCCTGCGCCCCGTCGCGCTGCCGACGTCGGGCAAGGCGCAAGCCGTGCCGAGCGAGGTGCGGCGGGAGGCGAACTGACTTCGACGTGGATGACGAACCGCCAAGCGAGGTGAAGGTCTTTAGCTAAGCGGTAGAAACCGCAGCAGAATCCCCGCTCGTACCGCTATCCGCGGCAGCCATTCGCGCTATTGACCTCCGCGTCCCATCCCCCTACACAGCGCGGGCCGAAAGCATGACCCGGAAACATCCGGTTTTCCGCAACGCCAAATCGGCTTGGCGGCAAGACATGCTTTTCCAATGACCGAGACGATGGCGGTCGATCTCTAAAGCCATCAGCGGCCATGGGAGCGCGTAGCTCAGCCGGTAGAGCACGTGACTTTTAATCACGGGGTCCTGGGTTCGAGCCCCAGCGCGCTCACCAAGCAAAATCACTGGACTTTAGCAAGAACTCGAAGCCGACCGAAAAAGCCCTGTGTGGGCCGATCGATTGCCACTTCTGCAGGTCGAGGATACCGAGCGTGTGCCGTCAGGCCTCGGGCCTGGATGGATTGTCGGTGGCCCTGCCAGGCGGCAGTGTCACCCTGGTCGCGCGATGGACTAACTCCTTTTCGCCAGTCGACTTTTCGGTCACGGAAGCTCAAGATTCCAGCATCGAAACCAAGCCAGAAAGCGGAGGGTCTCGTGAGCAGGTCGCCCTCAATTGTGCCGATCGCCCCAACCGACCGTGATGTCTATCTCGTGCTTGAGGACTTTGGGGGACGGCTCGGCCGCGCCTGGTGCGAAACTGCCGAAGAGGATACCGGTCGCGCCACGCTGGTGCGGCACCTGACTGAAGGCCAGTACGAACATCCCGCTCGCATCGTCGCCTTCAACACGGCAGAGGGATGGTCGCGCGATGTGACCGCGGACATTGCCGATGAGCTCCGCCGACGCTTTGTCGAGCTGGGCGATGTATCACCGTCTCTGCTCAAGTTTTTGGAAAGGGCCGCCAGGCACTGAAACTCACCTTCCGCAGCTTCCAAAATCCTCGTGAGCTCTATCGGACCACCGCGTCAAAGAGCTGGACTGCCCTCAGCTCTCCGGAACTGCAACCGTCGCCGGCGCCGTCAGCGGAGCACCTCCGACCGAAACCGGCCCGATCGATTTCGGCTGCCGAGCCATCTTGCGCATCAACAACCGGTCGCGCGCGCGCAATCTTGGGAGTGAGGACGTGACTTCCGACATCATCGAACTTTGCAGGGTGTCGATCTTCGCGATCAGCGTCGAAAGCTGCGGCGAGATCTTCTTCACGTCGCCCCGTTCGTCAGTGATGCTCTGGCGGAGTGACATGAGGGTGGTCGAATCCTGCTGACGCAGAGCCGTGCTTTGCTGCAAGGAGGAATTGATCTCCTGCAGCGCGGCGGCCTGTTGCTGCTGTGTCGATTGGATCTCCTTCAAGGCCGCAACGATCGGATCCGGCTTTGGCGCGACCTCATCCTGGCGCGGAAACAGCGCGGCCAGGTTGCTGATGTCGGGCAAGGTGAGATCGAACGGCAATGTATAGATAGCAGCCGCGCCATTGATCGCCAGGGCACACACCGCCAGTGCCAGTACGGATTTCCGGCTCGAACGCTTGAGCAATTCCGGAGCTTTCGGTGCTTCGCGTTCGGCTTCGGATTGGAATGCCGCGGCTGCAAGTGCAGCGCCGTCGAGATGCTCGGCGAAGCCCAGCGTTTCGGATGTCGTGGTCATGCGCATTGACCTCATGAGCGAGCAAAAGGAGGCCGTCGCCGGAACGTCATCGCGACGTCTCCCTTACGCAGCACTCACTTACACAACTGCTTCAAATTGTGAGCATTTCGGATTAATTCCACGTTAGCGACGTGGCCGCCCGGCACGCCCCGTGACCCCGGCCGATTACGGGGCTGCACTCTGTTCCCGCTCCATGCATCTCCTCCAAAAAAAGCCAGGAGACAACCCGCCGGAAAGGTGTAGGCTTCGACAAAATGGGAGGAGCGGCATGTTTGAAATCACCGGTTTCGACACGGCAGGGGTCGTCAACCTCAAGCGGGAGTCTCTGACTGCCGCCCTCAAGAAGGCCAGGGAGCTGATCGAGGACGGATGCCGGGATGTTCAGATCGTCGATCCGCAGGGCCGGGTTTACACCTCGTTTGAGGAGCAGGCAGCCTAGCCGCCCTCGCACAGGGAGTGAGCCATGAAGGAACATGGCCTGGATGGTCGCCACCGGGACAAGGATGGCGAGATCATCAAGAAGCACGGCAACACCCTGATCGGTACGCTGCGCCATATCTATGGGAAGAGTTTTGCGGCCGGGTATCCCGATACGACGAGACTCAGCGAAGTCTTGCAACAGTTGAACGAGACGTCGCTGAGCCAGTTGCGGCGCGATCATCAAACGGGGCATTTGGGCCACAAGATCGACCACGTTCCGAAGTGACCGCCCGCTCGACCCCAGGGCTTGGTCGACCCCAGCGGGATTGCTCCCGAATACCGCGAGGCCGCCGAAAAGCGCCGCGCCGAACAGATCCGTCAACGTGAATGCGGCCACCGCGGATCTGGCGACGGTGCTGCCGGCGCGCGATCAGATCGCGAGCGCGCCTTCAGCCTTTCTTCAGGTATACGGCTCAGCCGCCGATCTCCAGTGTTCGTTGTTGCCGGTGCATGAGTTCCGTCCAGATCCAGTGCACGCGTTGCAAGGTCGATTATCCCGTCAAAGAGACAGGCACATGATCGGTTCGTTTACCTTTGAAAACCTGCCCTGCCGTGTCGTGTTCGGCAGCGGAACGCTCGGCGCGGCCAAGGCCGAGCTCGAGCGCCTCGGCGGCAAGCGCGCGCTGGTGCTGACAACGCCGCAGCAGGAAGCGGCGGGCAAGGCGCTGGGTGCCGCCCTTGGCCCGCTCTATGCCGGCCTCTTTCCCGGCGCCACGATGCACACGCCGGTCGAAATCACCGAGCGCGCGATCGCGGCGATGAAGGATTGCGGCGCGGACTGCGTGGTCGCGCTCGGCGGCGGCTCGACCACCGGATTGGGCAAGGCGCTCGCCCTGCGCACAGGCGTCAACCAGCTCTGCATTCCCACCACCTATGCCGGCTCGGAGATGACCCCGATCCTCGGCCAGACCGAGAACGGGTTGAAGACGACGGTGCGCGACAACGCCGTGCTGCCGGAGACCGTAATCTACGATGTCGACCTGACGATGACGCTGCCGGTCGGGCTCACGGCCACATCGGGCATCAACGCCATCGCACATGCGGTCGAAGCGCTCTACGCGCGAGACACCAACCCTGTCACCTCGCTGATGGCCGAGGAGGGCATCCGCGCGCTTGCGCGTGCCCTGCCCGCGATTGCCGCCAAGCCCGACGATCGCGGCGCGCGCAGCGATGCACTCTACGGCGCCTGGCTGTGCGGCGTGTGTCTCGGCACCGTCGGCATGGCGTTGCATCACAAGCTTTGCCACACGCTCGGCGGCACGTTCGATCTGCCTCATGCGGAGACGCACACCATCGTGCTGCCGCATGCGCTGGCCTACAACGCACCGGTGGTGCCCGACGCGATGGCGCGAATCGCGCGCGCAATCGGTGCGTCGGATGCATCGCAGGGGCTTTTCGAACTAGCCAAGCGGTTGGGCGCCAAGGTCGCGCTACGTGACATCGGCATGCCCGAGAGCGGAATCGACAAGGCGGCCGACCTCGCGTCACCAATGCCTACTGGAATCCGCGCCCACTCGAGCGGGGTGCCATCCGCGACCTCATTGCGCGCGCCTGGGCCGGCGAGACGCCGGTCGCAATCAAAGCGGCGTGACCACAATGAAGCGTACGCTGATCCAGTCAGCAACGATCATCACCATGGACGATCGCATCGGCGATGTCGGGGATGGTGACGTGCTGGTCGAGGACGGGCGGATCGCTGCAGTGCGGCCGGGTATCGACGCCGCGGACGCCGAGATCGTCGATGGGCGCGGCGGTACCGTCATTCCCGGTCTCGTCAATGCCTATATGCACACCTGGCAGACGGCGCTGCGCGGGTGGAGGCACTGGCTTGGGTCACAACTTCGGGCGCCCGCATGCTCGGCCGCGAAAGCGAGATCGGCTCGCTGACGCCGGGGAAACGCGCTGATCTCGTGATCATCAATGCCGACGATCTCAATCTCTTCCCGGTCCACGATCCCGTTGCATCAGTGGTGATGCAGACGAGCCTCGCCAATATCGACGCAGTGATGATCGGCGGCAGCTGGAAGAAGCGGAACGGAAAGCTGCTGCTCGACGGGCTGGCGCAGAAGAAGGAATACCTCGCGCAATCCGGCCAGCGGCTGGTGCGGGAGATCGGACAAGGGCGCGCCGCAGGATAGCGGCCGATGCGGCCGGACCGGACGATTTGTCACACCCACGGGACCCGAGCTCAGCCCCGCCGCGGCTTCCTCGGAAACAGGCGATCCCTGATGTAGCGCGACGTCGCGGTCAGACGGATTCCGCGCGGCTTCTGCCAGGCGGCGCGGTCGAGCTCCTTCTTGTCGCCGATCGCCAGGCGGCCCTTGGCGCTTTTGGCGATGAAGATCGCATCGCTCATCTTGCGCCCCGAGCGCTTGTTCTTGGCTGTCACTTCCTTCCAGAGGCTGATCCTGCCGAGCTTCAGCTTCGGCAGTTCCTCCCTGATCTCGCGGCGCAGGCAATCCTTGTCGGATTCCCGCGCACGCTTGCGGCCGCCCGGAAACATCCACAGACCGTCCGACCGTCGCCTGACCAACAGAACCTTGCCGCGTTTTGCGGCAACCAGCTTGGAAGACTTCGCCATACCTGTCGTAAACCGAGAAAAAGAATCTGGCGCCATCGTAACTTGTCTATGTCATGAGACAAGTTCCATGGGGGCGCCGCGTCCCGGCGCCATCCCCAATTGTCCACATCCTGCGAATTGGGTTTGACCAGCGAGGCGCCGTCAGGACTCGTCGGCTGGAGGAAATCCGGCTGCAGGCAATTCGGCTGCCCGCTTCTCCGCCGTCCCGATCCAGGCTGCCGCCATTTCCCACGCCACCGACAGGATGATCGGCCCGATGAACAGGCCGACGATGCCGTGGGCAAGCGTTCCGCCGATCACGCCGACGAAGATCACGATGGTCGGCGTGTTGAGACCGCGTCCCATCACGAGCGGCTTCAACATGGTGTCGATGAAGCCGACGACGACGAAGAATACGGTGAGCACCAGCGCCGTGGTGACATCCTTGGCGGTCCAGATCCAGATGATGACGGGCAGCAGCACGAGGAACGCGCCGATCTGCACGATCGACAACAGCAGCACGATGAAGGCGAGCAGGCCCGCGCTCGGCACGGACGCGAGCTTGAAGCCGATGCCCGCGAGCAGCGCCTGCACGATGGCGACGCCGATCACGCCTTGCGCAACGGCGCGGATGGTGGCGCCGCCAAGCTCGAGAAAGTGCTCGCTCTGCTCTGGCACGATGCGCGACAGGAAACCGCGCCCCGCCGCAACCAGCCGGGGCCCGTGCGGAAACAGGAAGCCGGCGACGAACACCGAGACCAGGAATTGCAGCGTACCGAGGCTGGCATCGCCAGCCAGCGACAGCAGCGGCCCCGCCAGCGGCTGCAGATAGGGCGCGACCTCGCGCAGCACTGCGCGGATGTTGTTGTAGGCCTGGTCCCACAGCTCGAACAGCGTCGGACCGATCAGCGGCCATGACTTGATCTGCTCTGGAGCCGACTGCAGCGCGAGATCACCCGTGGCCAGCTGGTGCGCCAGCTCCCTCCCCCCGTCCACGGCGCTCACGCCGAGCCATGTCGCCGGACCGAGGACAATGCCGAGGGTGATCAAGGTCAGGATGACGGCCGCGGTCTTGGGCCGCCCGCCCAGGATCCTGGCGACCCAGCTGAACGCCGGATAGAACGCGACCGCGAGCACGAAGCTCCAGGCCAGAATCGGCACGAACGGCCGAATGATCAGGAATGTCCAGATGATCAGCAGCGCCAACAGGCCGAGCCGGATCACGAGCTGGATGACGTCTTCGCCCGTCAGGAGTTGACGCAGACTTTTCACAGGCACGGCTTTCCTTGCGGCCTCAACGCGGGTTCCGGCACTTGCGCGGGCCCCGCGTTATTGCCAGCCCCGGGCCGGGCGTCAAGACGAGCGGGAGCCCAAGGGCGCGCCCGGACCGGCGGGACTGCGCGATCCGGACTGAGAGGCGGCGCCAAACGAGCAAATCTGCAATATCCGCCCCCGACCGGGGTTTGCCTAACGACGATTAACCGGATTTCGCTGGGTAGGTTTACGCCGAGGCAAAGGCTCGCATCTACGCTTCACGCCAGGTCCTCGAAAACACTTGCGGTGCAATGGCCAACAGCATCTGGACGATCGAAGAATTCACCTGCCCCGGTTGCAGCATGACCTACACCGCGACCCGGGAGGAACATGCCGAGCCGCATTCAGGCCAATTCAAATGCAGCATTTGCAGCGGCTTGGTACACAGCTGGTCCGGCAAGCATCATTTCTTCGGCTGGCAGGCGGTGAAGACCAGGCCGCCGGTGTTCGGGAGACGATGGGCGGGCGTAGGGTGGTAGGCCGAGCTTCTCCGTCATTCTTCCAAGCAGCCGCGTTCTCGACGCTCTACAGCGTGCGCTGATCCAACTCTCGCTCAACGCTGTTAACGAGAACTGCGGCTTCTGCTGCGCGTCGACACCGGTTAGGCTCCCTCTCTCCGTAACCGCACCCGACCCGCAATGACCGCTCCTTTCGTCGCCCAGATCGCCCTCTATCGTGACTGGCTCGCCCAGCAGCGCGGCCTGACCTTCGCCAATTACGAGCAGATGCGGCAATGGTCGGTGCGCGATCTCGACGGTTTCTGGCGGAGCATCTGGGACTATTACGATCTGCAATCGCCGACGCCGTTTGCGGGCGTCATCACCGAGCGCAAGATGCCCGGCGCGATCTGGTTTCCCGGCGCCCAAGTGAACTACGCACGGCAGGTGTTCCGGCATGTGGACGCGGCGCACGCCGCCGGCCTGCCCGCGATCGTCAGCAGCGGTGAGGATGGCAAGCTCGCCGAGACCAGCTGGCCAGAATTGCGGCGCAAGGCGGCCGCGCTCGCGCTGCATCTGAAGGACCGGGGTATCAAGCCGGGCGACCGTGTCGCGGCCTATCTGCCGAACATCCCCGAGACCATCATCGCATTTCTCGCGAGCGCCAGCATCGGTGCCATCTGGAGCCTCTGCGCCCCTGATATGGCCGCGCCCGCAGTGATCGACCGTTTCAAGCAGATCGAGCCAAAGGTGCTGATCGCCTGCGATGCCGTCACCTATGCCGGCCACAGCCATGACCGCAAGGACGTCGTCGCCGAGCTGCGGCGATCACTGCCGACGGTCGAGCATGTCATCTTGCACAGCGAGGCCGTCGCGCCATCCGCACGGGAGGCCCTGCTCTCCGACATCACCACAAGGGCGGGAGATGCTGTCGACGCGTTCGAGCCGATGTGGCTGCCGTTCGATCATCCGCTCTGGATCGTCTATTCCAGCGGCACCACGGGCCTGCCGAAGCCGATCGTGCACGGCCATGGCGGTATCCTCATCGTGGTGCTGGCGCTGCTCGGCCTGCACAACGACATCGGCTGCTCCTATCACCCAAACTCGTTCGGCGAACGCTATCACTGGTACTCTTCGACCGGCTGGATCATGTGGAACTCACAGGTCGGCGGCCTGCTGAGCGGCACCACCTGCTGCATTTTCGACGGCAGTCCGGGCGGTCCCAAGGACAGGCCGGATTGGTCCACGCTGTGGCGCTTCGTGGCGCGGTCGAAAGCGACCTTCTTCGGCGCAGGCGCGGCGTTCTTTGCCAATTGCGCCAAAGCGGACATCGATCTCACCGCCGCCGGCGATCTGGCGCAACTGCGCTGTCTCGGCTCGACCGGTTCGCCGCTCAGCGCCGATACACAAACCTGGTTCAACGATCGTTTCGCAGGCTTGTCGACGATCAACGGCAGCAAGGCGCAAGCCGATATCTGGTGGGCGAACATTTCCGGCGGCACCGACTTCGCCGGCGCCTTCATCGGCGGCAACAGAGAACTGCCGCAGACGCCGGGCGCGATGCAGTGCCGCCTGCTGGGCGCTGCCGTCGAAGCCTTCAGCGAACAGGGTCGTGCCGTGATCGACGAGGTCGGCGAACTCGTCTGCACCGAGCCGATGCCGTCGATGCCGCTCTATTTCTGGAACGACAAGGGCAATGCGCGCTATCGGGCGAGCTATTTCGAGACCTATCCGGACAATTTCGACGGCAGCGGCCGCGGACCGGTGTGGCGGCACGGCGACTGGCTCAAGGTCAATCCAGATGGTTCGTGCGTGATCTACGGCCGCAGCGATGCCACCATCAACCGGCACGGCCTGCGCATGGGCACCAGCGAACTCTATTCCGCGATCGAGGCGCTCCCGGAGGTGCTCGACAGCCTCGTCGTCGACCTCGAATATCTCGGCCGCGACAGCTACATGCCGCTGTTCGTGGTGCTCCGTGAGGGTGTCGTTTTCGACGGCGCGATGCAGGCCAAGATCAACAAGGCGATCGAGGCCGGGCTGTCCCGCCGCTTCCTGCCCAACGAGATTTTTGCCGTCGCCGAGATCCCTCGCACGCTCTCGGGCAAGAAGCAGGAGCTGCCGATCAAGAAGCTGCTGCTCGGCCAGCCCGTCGAAAAGGTCATCAACAAGGAGGCCATGGCCAATCCGGCCTGCCTCGACTGGTATCTCGCCTTCGCGCGCGACTATCTGGCACGAACGGCGGCGTGACGGACGATCGCCTCAATTGCGCCTGTCACGTTTGGACTCCGTTCACCGATCGTCGCTAGATCGGACAGGATCTTCCGCAACGAAAAATGTGCCATGGCCGATCTCAACGCCGTCATCACCAGGCTCAATGACCGCCTGCTCCGCCTCGAGGGCGAGCTGTTCGTGCTGCGCTCGCTGGCGCGCGCGACGCTGACCGCCGGGGACGACCACGGCGCGCGCATGCGCAAGCTGGTCGAAGCCGCGAAGATCGCGCTCGACGACGAGGCGAAGCGCGAGCTCGACAAGCCCACGCGCAAATATGTCGATGCGGCAACGGCACTGGTGGAGGAGTTGCTCGAGGAGCCGACCGCGGCGCGGCCACTGTTCACCGTGATCCAGGGTGGCCGGCGCGACTGAGCGCGTCAGGTCGGACGTGTCGTGCCATCGTCGGTGGATTCAGCAATGAGCCGGCTGAGGCCTTCCTCGATGATCGCGATCTCCTCGTCGATCTTGTCGATCGGGACGCTGAAATCGTACCGGCCTGACGACCTGCTCTTCAGATCGACCGCGAGCCGCTGCCTGTGCATCATCAGCTCGTCGAGGCCGCGGCGGTTCTTCAGCCGCACATAGGCATCCACGATCTGCTCAATTGCACTTGGCATGAAACGGGTCCCGGCAAAAATGCCGGCGCGGCGCACCCACGCCGGCGAGACATTTTTGGTGTCGCGGTACGCGATACAAATCCGCGACGGATCCGTCGATACGACAGCAAGGTTGAAAACGCGTTACCGTTTGATGATTCCTGATGGCGCGCTCAAAAAAGCCGGGTTCGCCCTGGCCGCGGGGCACCGCAGGTCGCAATGATTTCCCGGAAGCACCGGAAGGGCCAGCTGCGCAATCGCGGATTCATCGCAGCCCGCTGCCCCCGCGCATTGTTGATAACCGGCGCAAATGCCGCGCAGGTGGTGACAGGGCGGCCTGACGTGTTATCGGGGGATGACGTAGCTGCGAGACGGATCAGACACCCATGCGCATTACCCTCGTCGGCTCCCGCCATTTCGGCGTGACCACCCTGAACATGCTCCGCGAACACGGCGTCGGTGTCGTGCGGGTCGTGGTTGCCGATGCGGACGACCGCTTGGCCGCAACCGCCAAGGCCGCCGGAATCGAGGTGGTGGTGCAGGCCAATCCGAAGTTGGTGGTCGCCTCCGAAATCGCCCCTGACACTGATCTGATCATCACCGCCCACAGCCACGCCCGGATCGGCAAGGACGCGCTGGCAGCCAGCAAGCTCGGGGGGATCGGCTATCACCCCTCGCTGCTGCCGCGCCATCGCGGCAAGGCCGCGGTGGAATGGACCATCAAGGAAGGCGATCCAATCGCCGGCGGCACGATCTATCACCTCGCCGACCGCATGGACGCCGGCGCCATCGCTGCCCAGGACTGGTGCTTCGTGAGGAAGGGCGAGACCGCCCGCGAGCTCTGGGAGCGTGCGCTGGCACCGCTCGGCCTCAAGCTGCTGGCCGATGTGATCGACTACGCGAAGGTTCACAAGACCTTGCCGTCGAAGCCGCAGGACGAGCAGTTCGCGACCTCCGCGCCGAGTCTGTCTTGAACAAGTCTGTCGTGAGTCGGTCCCGACCTGCGACCGACGTTAAGGATTAACGTCAGGCGGCCTTGATTCCACTTCGAAAATCGGAACCCGGAACGCAAATAAACCATTGTTTCCAAAGGAACAATTTTCGACTTTGCAGCGCACCAAACTTCCGTCACATTTGGCCCGAATAACGGTCAGCATATCAGACACATTCAAGGACGGGATTCATGCGTTTTGGTCGCATCGCGGCGTTCTGTGCCGCTTCAGTTTTTATTGCCGCCCTCGCCGCCCCGGCGATCGCCCAAACCCCCTTTGACGGCAATTGGCAGGTCACCATCGTGACCAAGACCGGCTCTTGCGAGCCGACCGCGAGCTCCATGCTGACGGTTGCCGACGGCAAGATCACGGCGCCCGGTGCTAACGTTTCCGGCACCATCGGCAGTGGGGGTCTTGTTAAAGTTTCGATCAATGGTGCATATGCTAACGGTCAACTCAGCGGCAACGCCGGATCGGGGAAGTGGAATGGAGCATCTGCAGGCATACCGTGCAGCGGGCGATGGGAAGCATCGCGCCAATAAGCAATTCTGGACTAATTTCCGCAACCGGCGGCTGCTCATGGCGGCCGCCGTTTTGTTTGTGACAGCTGTTGCCACCAGTTCGGAGAGCAAGGCGCAGGCGGGTCCCTTCGCGCCACTGGCGGGCACCTGGAGCGGTGTCGGCACGGTCACCCTGGATGACGGCTCGACCGAGCGGATCCGCTGCCGCGCCAAATACGCCCCGGTCGGCCCCACCATGGAGATGTCGCTGACCTGCGCCAGCGATGCCTATAAGTTCAACCTCGGCGCCGACGTGAAGGCTGAGGGCGGCGCCATCGCCGGCAGCTGGAGCGAGACCAGCCGCAACATCAGCGGCGCACTGCAGGGCCGCGGTGCCGGCGGCAATTACGAACTGGTCGCCTCGACCGCCGGCTTCAACGCCAACATCTCGCTGAAGACCTCCGGCAACAAGCAGAGCGTGAGGATGCGCGCCGACAGCCAGTTCCGCGGCGCCGACATCACGCTGTCGCGCTAAGCCCCGTACGGATTCTGCTCAAAGGACCCGGCGACACATCGCCGGGTCCTTTTTATGCGTTCACCTGTTTATGCGTTCACCTGGGTCGCCGTGCCAGGCTCGCAATTGCCCGCCTCCTCGCCCCCCGGTCTGCGCGGCCCGCTCGATGCTGCGGCCCGGCCCCTTCCACGACCGGGCCATGCAAGATGCGGATGAGGACGTCCTCCCGTTTTGTCGTTGTTCGCCGATGCCTTAGCACCCCGTCTTGCATCGCTGCATCGGCAGATTTGGCCGTTGCAAACACCGGCGATGTCGCCGATACCGACCGTCCCGCAAGTTTCATCTCCAGCACCCGCCCGATGAGCACGACACCGTCCAAACCGATGGCCGCACTGTGGATGGCCGGCTGGCTGTCACTGATGCTGATCATGGCGGTCGCGGGCCGCGAGACCACGCGCGATCTGAACGTCTTTGAGATCATGGAAGTTCGCTCGCTGATCGGCTTCACGCTGCTTCTGCCGATCATTTACCGCTCCGGGGGCTTCAAGGCGGTCGCGACCAAACGCCTGCCCCAGCACCTCGCCCGCAACGGAGTCCATTATTTCGCGCAGCTCGGCTGGTTCTACGCACTGACGCTGATCGGCATCGGCCAGGTCGTCGCGATCGAATTCACGATGCCGATCTGGACCGCGCTGCTCGCCGCGACCTTCCTGTCCGAGCGCATGACCCCTTGGAAGATCGGCGCCATCGTGCTCGGCATCGTCGGTGTCGTCATGATCGTGCGCCCCGCGACGGGTGAGATCAATCCGGGTCAGTTGATCGCGCTTGCGGCCGCGATCGGCTTCAGCATCTCCATGGCCTTGGCGAAATCGCTGACACGGACCGAAAGCGCCTTGGCGATCCTGTTCTGGATGGTCGTGGTGCAGATGGTCGTCGGCCTGGTGCCGACCCTCTACGTCTGGACCTCGCCGTCGGCCTATCTGTGGGGCTGGCTGTTCGTCATCGGCGTCTGCGGCACTTTTTCGCACTACTGCCTCGCCAGCGCGCTGCGCTACGCCGACGCCACCATTGTGGTTCCCATGGATTTCCTACGGGTTCCCCTCACCGCCACTGCTGGCTGGCTCCTGTATTCCGAACGGCTCGACGTCTGGACCGTGCTCGGCGCCGCGCTGATCCTGTTCGGCAATCTCTTGAATTTGAAGCCGATAGCTCCGGTTCCAGCTCACGCGCAATGAACCTGGGTGCGGCCTGACGCGACAGATCAAGGCGGTCGAGCGTGACTTGGATCACGTTGGAGGGGCCTTCCAGCGGGCACACTTGGCCACAGAGCATCGGGTTGGGTGAGTAGTGGGTCAGTCGTTTTGCTGGCGCGAGGTCGGGCACTTTCGTGTAGCTTCGGCACCAATTTGTTGCTGCTGTCATTCGATTCTGCTGGGGATTTCAGATGCGCACTCTCACCATCATCGTTTCGCTGATGTGCATGGCGCTGTCGGTTAGCGCCGCCAAGGCCGACCGCCGCGTCGCTTTCGTCGTCGGCAACGGCGCCTACAGGAACGTCGCGCAATTGCCGAACCCGCCGATCGACGCCAGGGCGATGGCGTCGACGCTGCGGAATGTCGGATTCGACGTGATCGAAGGATCGAACCTGTCCCGCGACCAGATGACCGAGAAGCTGCTCGAGTTCGGTCGCAAGGCCCAGGGCTCCGACATTGCCGTTTTCTATTACGCTGGCCATGGCATCGCCGTCGGCGGCACCAATTATCTCCTGCCCATCGATGCCGACATCAAGTCGGAGATGGACGTCAAGCTGGGCGCCGCCATCAACATCGACCTGACGCTCGACCAGACCATGGGCGATGCCAAGGTCAAGCTGGTGTTCCTCGACGCCTGTCGCGACAATCCGTTCGCTGCCAAGATCAAGTCGAACTCCGCGACCCGCAGCGTCAATGTCGGCAGCGGTCTCGCGGAGATGAAATCCGGCGAAGGCACGTTGATCGCTTTCGCCACCGGCCCGGGCCAGACCGCGCTTGACGGTCAGGAGGGCAACAACAGCCCCTTCACCCGCGCGCTGATCGACAACATCACGAAGCCGGGCGTCGAGATCCAGCAGGCGATGACCTCGGTGCGCGCACAGGTGAATGAGGAGACCCACAAGGGCCAGCTGCCCTGGGGCCATACCAATCTGATCGGCGCCGTCTACCTCAACCAGGCGCCGACGACCCAGGTTGCCACCGCGGCACCGACGGCCACCGCGGCGCCGACCGCGGGGGCCGGCAACTCCGAAGCAGAAGTCGAGTTCTGGCGCTCGGTGAAGGAATCCAACAAGCCGGAAGAGCTCAACGCCTACCTCTCCGCTTATCCCAACGGCCAGTTTAAGCCGCTGGCCATGGCGCGGCTCGCGGCCATCCAGAATGGCGCGTCGACCACGACCCGCAATCTCAATGCGGGCGTCGATCCCGCGACCTTCACCGATGAGGCCAGCCAGCTCACCGAGGATCAGATCGGCCTCGACAAGGGCCAGCGTCGCGACGTGCAGCGGCGCCTCAACGGACTCGGCTTCGATACCAAGGTATCAGGCGTGTTCAACGACGAGACCCGCTCGGTGTTGAAGCGCTGGCAAGCCGCCCGCGGCTATCCGTCGACGGGCTTCCTCAACAAGCTCCAGCACAAGGCCCTGCTCTCCGAGATCGTCGCCTCGACGACAACCGCCAGCGAAGACAGCCCGAAGCCGGCCCGGCGCGCCGCTCCCCAGAGCGCGCCTGCCCCCCGCCACAGCGGTGGCGGCGATGCCGGCGCGGCCTTCATGGGCGGCGTGGTCGGCGGCATGATGGGCGGCATGTTCCGCCGCTGAATCGCGACAAACAGAAAAGCCCGGCTCGCGCCGGGCTTTTCTTTGCTCGCCGCAGTCACGGCAGAATGACGTGCTTCCGCACACTCCGTCCTTGCGAGCGTAGCGATGCAATCCAGAATCTCTCCGCGGCAACAAGCTGGATTGCTTCGTCGCAAGGGCTCCTCGCAATGACGAGGAGAGAAATGTGCCTCGCGCGGACGTCACAGCTCACGGGTGGACACGCCTCCGAGACGCGCGACCAACTTGAACGGCGCCTACTTCCCTGCCGCTTTGCGCAGCGCCTCGTTGATGCGGTCCTGCCAGCCGGGGCCGCCCGCCTGGAAATGCTCGAGCACGTCCTGATCGATGCGCAGCGTGACCTGCTCCTTGATGCCTGGCGCCACGTTCTGCTTCGGCGGCGCCGCGGCGACCTTGGCCGTCACCTTCTTGAACGCTGCCTCGGCTTCCGACCGCGCATCGCCCAGCGTGCGCGGCCGTCTCGGTTGATCCGTCATCTCTCAGATTCCTTCAAACAGAACTGTGGAAAGATAACGCTCGGAGAAGGATGGCACGATAGCCAAAATGGTTTTTCCCGCGGCTTCCGGCCGCTTGCCGATCTCGAGCGCGGCCGCAATCGCAGCTCCAGCGGAGATGCCGCCCGGAATGCCCTCATGCCGCGCCAGCGCCCGCGAGGTCTCGATCGCGGTCGTCGAGTTGATCTTCACGATCTCGTCGATCACGGAGCGGTCGAGAATGTCCGGCACGAAGCCGGCGCCTATGCCCTGGATCTTGTGCGGCGTGTGCTGGCCGCCCGATAGCACCGGGCTCTCTTCCGGCTCGACCGCGACCACGCGCAGCGACGCCTTGCGCGGCTTCAGGACCTGACCGACGCCGGTGATGGTGCCGCCGGTCCCGACGCCGGCGACGAAGAAGTCGATGTTGCCTGACGTGTCGTTCCAGATCTCTTCCGCCGTGGTGCGGCGATGCACCTCGGGGTTGGCGAGGTTCTTGAACTGCTGCGGCATCACCGAGTTCGGCGTCGTCTTCAGGAGTTCTTCGGCCGCGGCGATCGCGCCTTTCATGCCCTGGGCGGCCGGCGTCAGCACCAGCTCGGCGCCGAGGAAGGCGAGCATCTTGCGCCGCTCGATCGACATGGATTCCGGCATGACCAGCTTCAACCGGTAACCGCGGGAGGCCGCGACATAGGCGAGCGCGATACCGGTATTGCCGGATGTCGGCTCGATCAGCACGGTGTCGGGCTTGATGATGCCGGCCTTCTCCATCGCGATGATCATGGCCGCGCCGATGCGGTCCTTCACGCTCGCGGCCGGATTGAAATATTCAAGTTTTGCCAAAAGCGTCGCGTTCACGCCGTGCATGACCGGCAGCCGGCGCAAGCGCACGATCGGCGTGTCGCCAAAAGCCTCGACGATCGACGAGTAGATTCGGCCGCGGCCGGGTTGGTGCGCTGCACCCGTGTTGGACGATACGTCCATGATGGACTCCCTGTGGCGACGATTTGCGCTCCTATCGCAGCGCATGCGCAGTTACGGACAGCTTTTGACGACACGCAAGCTGCAATGCGGCACATTTCAAATACGCTGCATCGCAAAATCGCGTGAGCTGTAATTAGCAGAAAACCAACGCATTTGTGTTGCGACCTCGTCAACTGATTCGGCTTATGTTAGACTTAGGTCTCGAAGCAGGGAGGTCACCACGATGTCAGCTGCCGCTGAAGTGTTGTCGACCGTAGCATCAAGGCGTAATCCGCGCTGCAGCGAGTTGCCGAGCTGTCCTGTGTGCGCCGACTCCATGGTCGCCGCCGAAGCCTCGGCCTACGTCTCGGACCACATGATCAGCTATCTCTGGACCTGCGACAATTGCGGCTACGGTTTCGTGACCAAGCATGCGGTCAAGCAGCGGATCGTGTGCAATTAATCTAGCGCGGGGCGATGTCGCCCCTCGCCCAGTCCTCGCGTGTACGCTGGTAGAACTCGTCGAAGGTTCCGTGCCCGATCGCGTCCCTGATGCCCTGCATCAGGAACTGGTAGTAGGCAATATTGATTTCGGACAACAGCATCGCCCCCAGCGTCTCGCCCGCCTTGACGAGATGGTGCAGGTAGGCGCGTGCGTAATTCCGCGCTGACGGCCACGGACTCTCTTCGTCGAGTGGACGCGCATCGTCGGCGTGGCGTGCGTTACGCAAGTTCACCTGGCCGAAGCGCGTGAACGCGACTCCGTGGCGCCCGTTGCGCGTCGGCATCACGCAATCGAACATGTCGACGCCGCGCTTCACCGCCTCGAGAATGTCGTCGGGCGTGCCGACGCCCATCAGATATCGCGGCCGGTCGCTCGGCAGCGCCGGCGCGGTCTCGTCGATCATCGCCAGCATCACCGCCTGCGGCTCGCCGACGGCAAGGCCGCCGATCGCATAGCCGTGGAAGCCGATCTCGACGAGCCCCTGTGCGCTGGCGTGTCGCAGCTGGGGCACGTCGCCGCCCTGCACGATGCCGAACAGCATGTAGCCGTCCGGTGCGCTCTCGAACGCGCGCTTGCTTCGTTTCGGCCCAGCGCAACGACAGCAGCATCGCGCGCTCGATGTCGTCGCGCTCGGCCGGCAGCCGCACGCATTCGTCCATCTGCATCGCGATGTCGGAGCCCAGACGGCGCTGCACCTCGATCGAACGCTCCGGCGATAGCTCGACCTTGGCGCCGTCGATATGCGAGCGGAAGGTCACGGCATGCTCACTGACCTTGCGCAGATCAGACAACGACATCACCTGGAAGCCGCCGGAATCCGTCAGCATCGGCCCGTTCCACCCCGTGAATCGCTGCAAGCCGCCGAGCGCGTGGATGCGCTCCGCGCCGGGACGCAGCATCAGATGATAGGTGTTGCCCAGCACGATATCTGCGCCGGCATCACGCACCTCGCGCCAGTGCATGCCCTTCATGGCGCCGGCGGTGCCGACCGGCATGAAGGCAGGAGTCCGCACCACACCATGCGGCGTGGTCAGGCGGCCGGTGCGGGCGGCGCCATCGGTGGCGAGCAGTTCGAAATGATTGGGCAGATTCATGGCGGTGCTTATTGCGTGTCGGGCGAGACCGATCAACCCGCTCGGCCGCAATGTTCCAGACTGGGACACCGGTGACGCGGACGTGATGCGCGTCACCTCGCAAAATAAAACGATACAGTATAGTTTAATACCGGGGCCTGAAACGAGAAGCCGCGGCAAGTTGCCAGCGGCTGCAGATCCGTGATCGTCAGCCACCGACCAATGCCCCTCCCCACATGCCGGACGGATACGTCCGCCGCCTCCGATGGCTGGACCAAGCGGACAGCCGCCCAGCTGATCAGATCGCTGGCACTCGCGTGCAGCCTGGCGCTCGCCGCCTGTACCTCGCTCCCCCGCACGCCCTATACGGCTGCCGATGCCGGCGCATCGCGCGTGCTGGATATCGACGGCCTCAGGCGCTACGCCGACGAGCCCATCACGAAGTTCAGCTTCGAGCAGGACGAGGCGACAGGAAGCCGAACCTATCTGGCGCTCTCCGGAGGCGGCGCGGATGGCGCCTATGGCGTCGGCGTGCTGAACGGCTGGACCGCGGCGCGCAAGCGCCCGACCTTCTCCGTCGTATCAGGGGTGAGCACCGGCGGGCTGATCGCGCCGTTTGCGTTCCTCGGACCGCAATATGACGACACGCTTCGGGAGCTCTACACCAGCGGCGTCGCCGAAACCCTGCTGAATGATCCCAGCATCATCCGCGTGCTGTTCGGCTCCGGCCTGTTCGGCAATACACGGCTGCGCGAGCTGGTGGCGCGCTATGTCGGACCCGAGATCATGGCACAAGTCGCGCGCGAGCACGCCAAGGGCCGACGGCTGCTGGTGGTCACCACGGATCTCGACACGCAACGCACCGCGATCTGGGACATGGGCAAGATCGCCGCGGTCGGCACCCCCGAAGCGCTGAAACTGTTTCGCGACGTGATGGCGGCCTCCGCCAGCATCCCGCTGGTGTTTCCGCCGATCCTGATCGAGGCTGAAGGCCAGGGCCACAGGTTTCAGGAGATGCATGTCGATGGCGGCGTGACGGCGCCAGTGCTGACCTTGCCCGAAGCCCTGCTGTTCCAGGGGCGCCTGCCCGGCAACGCCAGGATGGACATCTACATCCTCGTCAACAAGAAGATCGAGCGCAACTTCGAGCTCGTCGCCAACAGCACGATCGACGTCGCCTCACGCAGCCTGTCTGCGATCACCCAATCGCAGACGCGCTCGATCATTTTCTCGACCTACGAGTTCGCCCAGCGCAATCACCTCGGCTTCCACCTCTCCTATATCGAGCGCGACTATCCTGCGCCGCCGTCCGAAGGTTTTGACACCAGCTACATGCGGGCGCTGTACCAGTACGGATACGAGAAAGCGGCCGGCGGCCGGGCCTGGACCGCGCGGATGCCTTGATATCCGCGCAGCGGAACGGCGTCCGTCGGAGACCGTTGACGATACGGCCAATTCGGCCAGAATCGCGATGACGCCCCGGTTGCTGCGCGTTATACAGCAATGCACACCGGCAGGACCGCGCAGGAATCATCGGGCATATCATTGGACATGGGATTGGCTGCGACCAAGACAAGAACGGCGGCACCCCGGCGCGAGGTGTCGAAATCGCGCGGCGGCCGGCCGACGAAAAGCGCCGCGATCGAGCGCGACCAGCGGCTGATCGAGGTCGCCACCCGCCTGTTCCTCGATCGCGGTTTTGAAGCGACCTCACTCGATGCGGTGGCGGAAGCAGCCCGCGTCAGCAAGCCCACAGTCTATTCCCGTTACGGCGACAAGCGCGGCTTGTTTGCCGCCGTGCTCCGCCGCGAGATCGCGCGCTGGCTTGCGCCGCTGTCGGCTGCGGCCGAAACGCAGCTCAGCAGCGCCTCCGATATCTCGGTCGAACAGCGGCTGGTCGAAATCGGGCGCGAGATGTTGACCTTCACCTGCGGACCCGACGCCGTGGCCTTCAGCCGCATGATGACGTCGCAGGCCATCAACTTCCCTGACGTCGCCAAGCTCGGCAAGGAGGAAGGCTGGCTCAAGGCTGTCGCCACCACCGCGCGCTTCTTCGACCATCTGGTGGCGCAAGGCGCACTCGACGTCGACGACACCACGATCGCCGCGGAAGTATTCCTCGACGTCGTCGTCGGCCACACCCACCGCATGGCGACGTTCGGCACGCCGATGGAACTGAAACCCGCCGAGAAGCGGATGCGCGCAGCAATCAAGCTGTTCCTGGCCGGCGCGATCGGTCCTGCCGACCGCGTCCAGGGCGCCGCAAAAGCCCTGCAACGGCGCCGCCCGTCCCGCTGACATTTCCGTGAGATCAGCGATTTGTCACCGGGGGACAATCGTCTCCTTCATTGACCGAAATAAAACGATACGGTATGGTTTTGTTTATAAGGCAGTGCGGGCCGCTTTTTCACCAGCCCCAAAGAGGACCGGACTGCTTAGACCGCCGCGACGGGTGCAGCCCGTCACGACGTTCCGCGGCCGGCCGGTGCCCAAGGTCGGCCGCGATTTCTTTACGAACATCCGGCAAACTTGCTGGTTCAAGGCTTGCCGGCCGAGGGTTTCGAGCATGAGCGCGACAAGACCAGGAATGTACGGGTGGTTGGCGGTCGCCCTCTCGGGGCTGCTCATCGCAGTGCCGGCGCGCGCGACCGTTTCGGCGGGAAGCACGCCCGCCGCCCTGCACAGCGAGACAGATGGTGATGCTGCGGCGGACCGCCAGGCCGTCAGCCGCGAGATCGAGCGTTTCCGCAGCTCCTCGATCTCGATCAGCCAGGCCATGGCGATCGCGGAAGCCCGTCATGCCGGCGCGACGACCGCCGATATCAGCTTCGACGGCGGCTCGGGCGTGCCGGTCTACCGGGTCAAGACGCTGCACAATGACCGGATCTGGCGCTACACCATCAATGCGGAAACCGGCGCGGTCGTGGGCGGCGAAGCTGCCCTGCCCCTGGCTGAGCTGGACCATGACGACCGCAGCAATCTCGCAGCGCTCGGCACCATCACACATCGCCTCGCCGATGCGGTCCGCGTCGCCGAGCAGGCAGCGTCCGGCAAGGCCATCAGCGGCGGGCTGGTGCGCGAGCGAGGACGGCTCAATTTCGCAATCGTCGTCATCAGTGGCGACGACCTCAAGGAGGTCATCCTCGAGCCGCCGGGTGCCCGGGGCAAATAACGCAAACGCCACGATCCCGCCGGAAAGCCATTGACGCACGCCGGACTCTCCCGCATAAGTCGCCGCCATGTTCACGACCACCAAACGCACGACCAAAACCACCACGGCCTTCGGGGCCCGGGGAGGCGTGCGCGCATAGTCGTCGACTAGAAACGCATCAAGCTCTGCCGAAGCCCCGCCCAAGATGGTCCGGGGCTTTTTTGTTGTCTCAATCGATCTCAATGGAGGACAAAGTGAGTAACGATCCCGTCGTCGCGATTGTCGGCGTCACCGGTGCGGTAGGCGCCGAATTCATCGCCACCATGGACAAGCGCGGCTTTCGCGTCGGCAAGCTCAAGGCGCTCGCCAGCGCCCGCTCCGCCGGCAAGACGGTGTCGTTCCGCGGCCAGAACGTCGTCATCGAGGAGCTGACCGAACGCGCCTTTGAAGGCGTCGACATAGCACTGTTCTCCGCCGACAGCGGCATCTCGAAGAAGTTCGCGCCTGTTGCGGTCAAGGCGGGCGCCGTCGTGGTCGACAATTCCTCCGCCTTCCGCATGGACCCGAACGTTCCGCTCGTCATCCCCGAGGTGAACGGCAACCGCATCCGCGACCACAAGGGCATCATTGCCAACCCGAACTGCGCTGCGATCACCGCACTGGTGCCGCTCTGGCCGATCCACCAGAAGAACCGCATCAAGCGCGTCATCATCTCGACCTACCAGGCAGCCTCCGGCGCCGGCGCGGCCGCGATGGAGGAGCTCGTCGAGTCCACTCGTGCCAATCTCAACGGGCAGGTCTATACGCCGAAGGTGATGCCGCACCCCTACGCCTTCAACCTCTTCAACCACAACACGGCGATCGATCCTGAAACCGGCTACAACGACGAAGAGACCAAGGTCATCAAGGAAACCCGCAAGATCTTCGAGGACGAGACAATTGCGATCGGCGTCACCTGCGTCCGCGTGCCGGTGCTGCGTGCGCATTGCGAGGCCATCACCTTCGAATGCGAGAAGCCGATCAATGAGGATCAGGTCCGCGCCATCATGGCGCGGGCCCCGGGCGTGAAGGTCGTCGACGATCGCGTGAAGAACTACTTCCCGATGCCGATCGACGCCTCGGGCCAGGACGACGTCCTGGTCGGCCGCATCCGCAAGGACCTCAGCGACCCCTCCGGCCATTCGATCTCGATGTTCGTGGCGGCGGATCAGCTGCTCAAGGGCGCCGCGCTGAACGCGGTGCAGATCGCCGAACTGCTGCCGCAGCGGGTGATGGCGTAACGGAAGCGCAGGGTGGGTTAGCCCCGCAGATGCGCAAAGCGCATCTGCTCGGCGTAACCCACCGGCTCCCTATCCGCGGAAACAAAACTGTGGGTTACGCCTTGCGGCTAACCCACCCTACGACTCCGCCTTAAACAACAAACACGCATCGCCATATGAGTAGAACCGATACCCATTTGCGATGGCGTGGGCATACGCGCGCCGCATCGTCTCGAGCCCGGCGAATGCCGACACCAGCATAAACAGCGTCGACTTCGGCAGATGGAAATTCGTCATCAAGACATCGACGGCGCGGAAGCGATAGCCAGGCGTGATGAAGATCGAGGTCTCGGCCGTGAACGGCCGGATGGTGCCGTCCTCGCTCGCCGCGCTTTCGAGCAGCCGCAATGACGTGGTGCCGACGGCGACAATGCGGCCGCCGCTCTTTCGCGCGGCGTTGAGCCTCTCCGCGGTCTGCGCCGAGATCGTGCCCCACTCGGCATGCATCTTGTGGCCGTCGGTGTCATCGACCTTGACCGGCAGGAAGGTCCCTGCCCCGACATGCAGCGTGATGCGATTAACGCCGACGCCGCGCGCGTGCAGCGCGTGCTCCAGCGCGGGCGTGAAATGCAGGCCCGCGGTGGGTGCTGCAACTGCGCCTTCGTTCGCCGCAAACATCGTCTGGTAATCGGAGAGATCCTGATCGTCGGGCGTACGCTTCGAGGCGATATAGGGTGGCAGCGGCGGGCTGCCGAGATCGGCGATGGCCTGATCCAGCGTCGGGCCGTGGAACGAGAATGACAGCGTCACCTCGCCCTCCTCTCCCTTGGCCTCGACCTCGGCATCGAGATGGCCGAGCAGGCAGACCTTGCCTTCGTTGCCGAAGCGGATGTGGTCGCCGGCGACAAGCTTCTTCGCGGGCTTCACCAATGCCTGCCAGCGCGAGCCGTCGAGGCGCTTGATCAGGGTCGCCTCGATCTTCGGCTCGGTCTCGCGGCCGATGCGGCGGCCTCTAAGCTGCGCCGCGATCACCTTGGTGTCGTTGACCACGAGCTGGTCGCCCGGCTTCAGCCAGCGCGGCAACTGGGCGACGGTCTCGTCACGCAGCGCGCCGTTCTCGACGACCAGCATCTTCGCGGATTCGCGCGGCTGCGCCGGGCGCAACGCGATGCGCTCGGGTGGCAGGTCGAAATCGAAGAGATCGGTGCGCATGGTCTCTTATGACGTCATTCCGGGGCGCGCATGGCACGAGCCGGGAATCTCGAGGTTCCCCGGTGCGCAATTGCGCGCCTGAGGTTCGGCTCTACGAGCCGCCCCGGAACGACGACACATGTCTATTCCTTATCGACCGCCATCCGCGCCTTGACGATCTTGTCCGGGTTCTGCACCGGCTCGCCGCGCTTGATCTTGTCGACATTCTCCATGCCCTCGGTGACCTTGCCCCACACCGTGTACTGGTTGTCGAGGAAGCGGGCGTCGTCGAAGCAGATGAAGAATTGGCTGTCACCGGAATCGGGGCTCGCGGCGCGTGCCATCGAGGTGGTGCCGCGCACATGCGGCTCCTTGTTGAACTCGGCCTTGAGCTTCTGGCCCGAGCCGCCGGTCCCGGTGCCATGCGGGCAACCGGTTTGGGCCATGAAGCCGTCGATCACGCGATGGAACACGATGCCGTCGTAGAAACCTTCACGGACCAGCTCCTTGATGCGTGCGACGTGGCCGGGCGCCAGGTCGGGCCGCATCTCGATGGTGACCGGGCCCTGCGTGGTCTCGAGGATCAATGTGTTTTCGGTGACGCTCATGCTCGTCTCTCTTGCGTTGGAGGTGAAGTTTTGCGGCTACGGAACTGGATCGCGAATGGACGTCCCGCGGCGGCGCCGGCCATTGCATCGGTAAATGGCATCGGCGTGCAGCGTTGCAACGCCTCCATTACCGCGATCCGGTATTGCAGCCGGTCATTGTCGGAGGCCCCCGCGGATTCGTAGGTAATCCGTGGATGCCCCAGAATGTTTCCGGAACGGTTAAAGCTCACGACGACGGTGATGTCGAGTGGGCGGGCCTTGTTGGGCGGCGGCGGCTTCCAGCAGGTCTGCAAGCGCTGGAAGAGGTCGTGGAGAGTGTTGACGGGCGCGTCCTCTGCAGCCGCACCCGTGATGCCGAACAGCAGCGCCGCGGCAGCGAACAGGAGTCTGTCGCCACGGCGCGCCATCGTCTCGGCTATTTGATGTCGGAGGCGACCTGCACCTTCACCATCTTGTCGGGATCGGTGACGGTGCCGCTCGGCGAACCGGCCGGCGCCTTTTTCAGCTTGTCGACGACGTCCATGCCCTGCACGACCTCGCCGACCACGGTGTACTGGCCGTCGAGGCTGCCGCCGTCGGCGAACATGATGAAGAACTGCGAATTGGCGGTATCGACGCTGTCACCGCGCCGAGCCATGCCGACGATGCCGCGGGCGAAATGAACCTTGGAGAATTCCTGCTTCAGGTTCGGATATTTCGAGCCGCCAGTCCCGTTGCCGTTCTGGCCGTCGCCGGTCTGGGCCATGAAGCCGTCCATCACGCGGTGGAACGGCACGTTGTTGTAGAAGCCTTCGCGCGCGAGCTGCTTGAGGCGCTCGGCGTGCTGCGGCGCAAGGTCGGTGCGGAGCTTGATGACGATGCGACCCTTGGTCGTGTCGATGACCAGCGCATTGGCCTTGTCGAGATTGGCCGGCAGCTGCTGCGCCACCGCCGGGACGGCGCCAATGAGCGCGACGAACATCGTGGCAAATATTGCGAGACGACGGATCATGGAGACTCCGGATCAGGTAAGATGAATTGACGCGCCGTGTTCAGGCGAATTTGGCCTTGAGCTGGGATGCAACGAGCGGCGGGACGAAGGGCGAAACGTCTCCTCCCATGGCGGCGATCTGGCGTACCAAGGTGGCCTTGATCGGGCGAACTGCGGGAGAGGCAGGCAGGAAGACGGTCTGTACCTCCGGTGCCATGGTGCCGTTCATGCCGGCGAGTTGCATCTCGTAGTCGAGATCGGTGCCGTCGCGCAGGCCTCGAATCATGATGGTCGCACCGTACTTGCGCGCCGCGGTGACGGCGAGATCGTCGTAAGTCACAGCCTCAAGCGTACAACCGGCCTGGGCCGCCACCGGCCCGCAGACATCATCAAGCATCTTGAGCCGCTCCTCGGTCGAGAACAGCGGCTTCTTGCCGGGATGGACCCCGATCGCGACCACCAGCCGGTCGCACATGAAAACGCTGTTCCGGACCACGTCCAGATGGCCGTTGGTGATGGGGTCGAAGGAACCGGGGTAGAAGGCAATTCGCGGCATGGCACGTCCTACCGCGCCCGGCCCTGCCCGGCAAGCCGGACCTGTTCAGCGTCAGTCCCACCGATTTTTCCACTCCCCCCAGTCGGGAAGGCCGCGATTTGTTTCGTCCGCGGGGCATCGACGAAACACAACGAGGCGCGAACGAAACCATTTCCGGCATCGGCGAAGACGTCCGGAAACTGGGCGTGGTTACTAATCCAGCCAACGAATGACGGCCGCGCACTGGGCGTAGCGGCCGCATCACAGGGGACCGTCAATGATCAAGGCTCTTTCCGCTATAGCTGTTGCTGCATGTGTTGCTGCGATGCTCACCCTGCTGCCCGGCTTTGCGCCGTCGGTCGAAGCCAGCGTGCCGCAGCCGCTCGCCAAGGGTGACCGGCTCGACATCAAGGCCATCGGCAGGGATTGCTCGCAACGAGCGTGGCCAAACTTCGAGGCATCCTGCCTGCGCCGCGCCGGCACCAAGGCGGACATCCGCGTCGCCCGCCTCGTGACGGCAGACCGCACACCGTAGGCGGTCTGTCAGCTCTGTGTCATAAACTTCGTTGTAAACCCCAGATAAATCCCATGGATATTTGCGACGTCTCGTCGCAGACTATGTGATGCGCGCACCCTCGGAATGGCCCGATGGTCGCGGGCCCATTGAGGGGTTGCAATTGTCCAGTACGCCCGCCGTTGTCTCCGGCCATCATCCCGATCCGCTTCCGCTTGCCATGACCATGGGCGCCCTCGGGGTGGTCTATGGCGATATCGGCACCAGTCCCCTCTATGCTTTGAAGGAAGCCGCCAAGGCGGCCGCCCATGGCGGCGCGGTGAGCTCAGACGCCGTCCTCGGCGTCGCCTCGCTCATCCTCTGGGCACTGCTGCTGATCATTTCCCTGAAATATGCGCTGCTGATTCTGCGCGCGGACAACCGCGGCGAAGGCGGCATCGTCGCGCTATTGGCGCTGCTGCACGCCCGCCACGCGAAAGCGGGTACCTGGCGCGCGCATCTCCTGGTGGTCGGCCTGATCGGTGCGGCGCTGCTCTACGGCGACGGTGCAATCACGCCGGCGATCTCGGTGCTGTCAGCCATCGAAGGCCTCAAGGTTGACGCTCCCTCGCTCTCGCCGGTGGTGGTGCCGCTGACCGTCGCGATTCTGGTCGGCCTGTTCGTGATGCAAAAGCAAGGGACCGGCTTCATCGGCCGCATCTTTGGACCGGTCATGGTGGCATGGTTCGTGGTGCTAGCCGCGCTCGGCATCCACGGCATCCTCAAGGCGCCGGGGGTGCTGGCGGCGCTCAGCCCGCTCTATGCCTTCGATTTCCTGATCCACCAGGATTTCCATGTCTCCTTCGCGATCCTTGGTGCCGCCTTCCTGGCGGTGACCGGGGGCGAAGCCATGTATGCGGACATGGGACATTTCGGCCGCCTGCCGATCCGGCTCGCCTGGTTCGCGATCTGCCTGCCGGCGCTGGTGCTGAATTATTTCGGCCAAGCCGCGCTGCTGATCACCGATCCCTCGATGATCGAGAATCCGTTCTTCCAGCTCTGCCCCGACTTTCTACATTACGGGCTGGTCGCGTTCTCGGCGATCGCGACCGTGATCGCCTCGCAGGCGATCATTTCCGGCGTGTTCTCGCTGACTCAGCAGTCGATCCAGCTCGGCTTCCTGCCGCGCATGCAGATCCGCCACACCACGAGCCATGCGATCGGGCAGATCTACGTGCCGCTGGTGAACTGGCTGCTCGCCGCCGCCACGCTCGGCGCGGTCTTGAGCTTCGGCACCTCGGACGCGCTCGCCGGTGCCTATGGCATCGCCGTCTCGCTCCTGATGGCCATCACCACGCTGCTCGCAGCCCTGGTCGCGATCCAGTGGGGCTACTCACCGTGGATCGTGGTGGCCGTGAACGGCTTCTTCTTCGTGATCGACGTGATCTTCTTCTCGGCCAATTCGATCAAGCTGTTCGAGGGGGGCTGGTTTCCGCTGCTGCTCGCGGGCTTCGTCGCCTTCCTGATGCTGACCTGGCGCAGCGGCGTGAAGCTCGTTGAAGCCGCACGCGCGAAGCTGCGGCAGCCGGAGGAGGATCTGATCGAGACGGCCGTCAACAAATGCAGCGCGCGCCTGCCCGGCACCGCCGTGTTCCTGGCCTCCGCGCCGAAAGGCGTGCCGCTGGCGCTGACGCAATTCGTCAAGCACAATCACGTGCTGCACGAGCGCGTCGTCCTCGTCACCGTGCTGATCGAGGAGTTGCCCCACATCGCCGACCAGGACCGGGTCGAGATCATCGAGATCATTCCCGGCATCACCCGCGTGATTCTGCATTATGGCTTCATGCAGTACCCAACGATCTATGAGGGTCTGGCGCTCGCCTGCCGCCAGGGCAAGCTGCCCGGCATCGATCTCTCCGACATCACCTACTACGTCGGCCGCGAAACCATCATTCCGAGCGAGGACATTCCGGGCATGTGGGTCTGGCGCGAAGGCCTGTTCGCCTTCCTCCAGCGCAACGCCGAGCGCTCCGCCGCCTTCTTCGGCGTGCCGACCAAGCAGGTGGTGGAGTTCGGCACGGAGCTGGAAATCTAGCGAATGGCGAGTGGTCGATAGCGAAGAGAGCAGCAAGCTTCGTTCGCTATTCCCTATTCGCCATTCGCCTGTTCTCCATTCGCGCCGTTCCCGCTCTCCGCCTCCTCGGTGATGTGCTCGACCGAGACGACGTGCTCGTCCTCGGCGGTGTCGAACACGATCACGCCTTGCGTGGAGCGGCCGGCGATGCGGATGCCTTCCACCGGGCAGCGGATCAGCTGGCCCTTGTCGGTGACGAGCATGATCTGATCCGCATCCTCGACGGGGAAGGACGCGACGAGGTTGCCGTTGCGGTTGTTGACGCTCATGGCGACGATGCCTTTGCCGCCGCGCCCCGTGGTGCGGTACTCGTAGGACGAGGTCCGCTTGCCGTAGCCGTTGACGGAGACGGTCAGCACCACCTGCTCGGCCGCTGACATCTCGGCATAGCGCTCCTGCGGGAGCTGGAAGCTGCCGGAAGTCTCCTCGGCCTCGGCGTCCGCTGCCGGCTCTTCGGCCGCAGCTTCACCGGCGACCGCGCGGCGCATCTTCAGGTAGGCCGAACGCTCGTCCGAGGTGGTCTCGACATGGCGCAGGATGGCCAGCGAGATTACCTTGTCTCCCACGCCGAGCGCAATGCCGCGCACGCCCATCGAGGTGCGTCCGGTGAAGACGCGGACGTCGGGGACCGGGAAGCGGATGCACTGCCCGCCGGCCGCGGTCAGCAGCACGTCGTCATGCTCGGTGCAGATCTGGACGTCGACGATCGCCTCGCCTTCGTCGAGCTTCATCGCGATGATGCCGGAGCGGCGGACGTCGACGAAGTCGGACAGCTTGTTGCGACGGACGTTGCCGCCGGTCGTTGCGAACATCACATCGAGCTGCGCCCAGGTGGATTCGTCCTCGGGCAGCGGCATGATGGTGGTGATGCGCTCGCCCTGCTCCAGCGGCAGAATGTTGATCAAAGCCTTGCCGCGCGCGTTGGGCGCTGCCATCGGCAGCCGCCAGACCTTCTCCTTGTAGACCTGGCCGCGCGACGAGAAGAACAGCACCGGCGTGTGCGTGGAGGCCACGAACAGGCGGCTGACGAAATCCTCGTCGCGGGTCTGCATGCCGGAGCGGCCCTTGCCGCCGCGGCGCTGGGCGCGATAGGCCGACAGCGGCACACGCTTGACGTAGCCGGCGTGCGAGACGGTGACGACCATGTCCTCGCGTTGGATCAGGTCCTCGTCCTCGACCTCGCCTTCCTGCTCCATAATCACTGTCTTGCGTGGCGTGGCGAACTCGGCCTTTACCTCGGCAAGCTCGGTCTTGATGATGTCGAGGATGCGGGCGCGCGAGCGCAGGATCTCGAGATACTCGCCGATCTCGCCGGCGAGCTTTGCCAGCTCCTCGCCGATTTCGTCGCGGCCGAGTGCGGTGAGGCGAGCGAGGCGCAGCTCGAGGATCGCCCTCGCCTGCTCCAGCGAGAGGCGGATGGTGCCGTTCTCGTTGATCCGATGGCGGGGATCGTCGATCAGCGTGATGATGTCCTCGACGTCGCGCGCGGGCCAGTCGCGCGTCATCAGGGTCTCGCGCGCGGCGGCCGGCGTCGGCGAATGCCTGATGACCTTGATGATCTCGTCGATATTGGCGACCGCGATCGCGAGGCCGACCTGCTCATGCGCCCGCTCGCGCGCCTTGCGCAGCTTGTATTTGGTCCGGCGGGTGACGACCTGCTCGCGGAAGCCGACGAAGATCGTCAGCATGTCCTTCAGGTTCATCGTCTGCGGACGGCCACTATCGAGGGCGACGGCGTTGACGCCGAAAGAAGTCTGCAGCGGTGTGAATTTGTAGAGCTGGTTCAGCACCACGTCGGGCACGGCGTCGCGCTTGAGCTCGACGACGACGCGATAGCCGTCGCGGTCGGACTCGTCGCGCAGATCGGAGATGCCCTCGATCTTCTTTTCCTTGTAGAGCTCGGCGATGCGCTCGACCATCGTCGCCTTGTTCACCTGATACGGGATCTCGGTGATGACGATCGCCTCGCGCTCCTTCCGGATCGTCTCGAACTCGACCTTGCCACGCATCACGATGGAACCGCGGCCGAGGTGATAGGCGCTGCGGATGCCCTGGCGTCCAAGGATGATGCCTCCGGTCGGGAAGTCCGGGCCCGGGATGATGTTGTTGAGCTCGTCGATCGTCAGCGACGGATTGTCGATCAGCGCCACGCAGGCATCGATGACCTCGCCGAGATTGTGCGGCGGGATATTGGTGGCCATGCCGACGGCGATGCCGCCGGCGCCGTTGACCAGAAGGTTCGGGAACCGAGCCGGCAGAACGACAGGCTCCCGCTCGGAGCCGTCATAGTTGTCCTGGAAATCGACCGTATCGTCGTCGATGTCCTCGAGCAGCTTCAGCGCGATCTTGGTCAGGCGGGATTCGGTGTAGCGCATGGCCGCTGGCGGATCGCCGTCGACCGAGCCGAAATTGCCCTGCCCATCGATCAGGGGCGCGCGCATCGAGAAGTCCTGCGCCATGCGCACCAGGGCGTCGTAGATCGCCTGGTCGCCATGGGGGTGGTACTTACCCATGACTTCACCGACGGCACCGGCGGACTTCTTGTGCTTCTTGTCCGGGGTGTCGCCGCGATTGTTCATCGCGTAGAGGATGCGGCGATGCACCGGCTTCAACCCGTCGCGCGCATCGGGCAGCGCACGCGATACGATCACGCTCATGGCGTAATCGAGGTAGGACTTCTTCATCTCCTCGTAGATCGAAACGGGGCGAATGTCCGAGGGTTGCGCCGGCTGGTCGCCGGGCTTGTTGTCGTCGTCTGCCAAGGGGAAATCCGGTGAGATTCTATCTGGGAATCATATAGCGCATCGAGGCCCTGATAACCACCCTCGCGAGGCCAGGGAAGCGCTTTTTCCGTCTATTCTTCCAATAACTTACGTCCCTGAAGCGGGCATCTTGGATGAGCCTGGAATCAACCTTCCAAAATCGCCTCGGACGGGCGGTCGAGCCGTGGGCGAGTGCGGCCGTTCTGCCGCTTTGCAGCCCGCGCCCCGACTTCATCCCAAACATGAAGCGGGCCCGCAAATTCCGAGCCCCTTCCGTCGATTAGTTGGGTTTACTGACCGACGTGGAAGGTGTTGATCAACCTGACCAGCGCACCCTCATCGCCCGGACCATTCCTAGAACGGGATGTCGTCGTCCATGTCATTGTTGCGGCCACCACCGCCGGCCGCCACGGGCCGACGCGGTGCGCTGCTGACCGGACCGGACGAGCCGAAATCGCCGCCCGGCTCGTCACCGAAGCTGCCGCCACCTCCGCCGCCGCGGCCGTCGAGCATCGTCAGCGTCGAGTTGAAGCCCTGCAGCACGACCTCGGTGGAGTACTTCTCGACGCCGCTCTGGTCGGTCCATTTGCGGGTCTGGAGCGCGCCTTCGATGTAAACCTTGGCGCCCTTCTTCAGATACTGCTCGGCGACCTTGCAGAGCCCTTCATTGAAGATCACGACGCGGTGCCACTCGGTCTTTTCCTTGCGCTCGCCGCTGTTCTTGTCGCGCCAGGTCTCGGAGGTGGCGATGCTCAGATTCGCGATCGGTCGCCCGTCCTGGGTGCGGCGGATCTCCGGATCCTTGCCGAGATTTCCAACCAGAATGACCTTGTTGACGCTTCCCGCCATCGCCGCTCTCCACTCCAATGCCACTGAATTTCGAAAAGGCGCGCCCGCGCTGCCGCCTGTTGGGCCGACCCTATACGCTTACAAGCGCCGATCGGCCCACCACGCCCTCGGTTATCCCCACATATAGCACCGATCGGGCCTTCGTTCCAGATTTGTTCCCATCGAAATGGCGGCGAGCCAAGCGTCCAAACCCTGCGCGGCAGTATGACCACATCTTGGGGGGAATCGGACCGTCACATTGAATACACCCGCTGGCGTTGCATTCCAGACCGACCGGATCAGCCACAATGTCGACATCGGTCTCGTCCGCCTCACTTACCGCTTCGGCAGCCCGGCAATCGCTAAATACGGTCATCAAGTACTGATCCCCAAAGCACTGATCCCTCTGAATCCATTCGAGAATCGAAGGCCGGCCTCGCGCCGGCCTTTTGCTGTTTCTTCCAGCAAACGCCACGTTTTGCGCCTGTTGTGGCTTTTGAGAGACACAACTTGCGGCTTCAGTGGTGTAAGCAAGACGTCAGTTGGACGACGTCCGCTGCCCTTCCGACGCACGGAAGGCAACAACAGAAACTGGGACTGGGATAAGTTGAAAATGAAAAAGGTTTTGTTGGCTTCGGCCGCTCTGTTCGCCCTCACTGGCGCCGCTTCGGCTGCCGATCTGGCGGCTCGCCCCTACACCAAGGCTCCGGTAGCTATCGCTTCGATCTACAACTGGAGCGGCTTCTACATTGGCGCCAACGCTGGTGGCGGCTCCAGCCACAATTGCTGGGACACGACCAGCGTCGGTGGCGCTACTGTCCCCACGACGAGCGAAGGTTGCCATGATGCGACCGGCGCTCTCGCCGGTGGTCAGATCGGTTATCGCTGGCAGTCCGCCGCCTGGGTGTTCGGCGTCGAAGCGCAGGGTGATTGGGCCGATCTGAAGGGTTCGAACACCAGCTCGCCCGCCGCGTTCTTCCCGCTGGTGAACAATACCAAGATCGACGCCATCGGCCTCTTCACCGGCCAGGTGGGTTACGCCTGGAACAACGTCCTCTGGTATGTGAAGGGCGGTGCGGCCGTCACCCACAACAAGTTCAGCGGCACTCTGGCCGGTGTCACGGTCGGCGACGCGAGCGACACCCGTTGGGGCGGCACCATCGGCACCGGCATCGAGTTCGGCTTCGCGCCGAACTGGTCGGTTGGTTTTGAGTACAACCACCTGTTCATGGGCAAGCACAACGACAGCTTCACGGTGGTCGGCCTGCCCTTCCGCGCCGACAACATCAAGCAGGATGTGGACATGGGCACCGTTCGCCTGAACTACACCTTCGGTGGCCCGGTGGTCGCGAAGTACTGATCCTCGCAACCGACGTCACAACGTCACGAAAGGCCGGCCTCGTGCCGGCCTTTTTGCTGTTCCATTCGGTGCAATTGCCATCAGCTGCTGCCAAGTCCCGCCAGCGCCACAACAATCCGTTGACGATTCGCAAGTCCCTCTGGAAATCCCTCCCCGTTCTTCCTACGTTCGCTCACATACCCATTGGCGCCGATCCCGGTTCCGGGCGAAGCGCGCCGGAACGTTGGCGCGGTCGCTCGCTCATGGGATTCTTCGAGGGCAACGGGATGGATGAAGTGATCAAGGCGAAGCGCCAACAGCAGAACGCGGGCTCCAGCCTGCGCGCGATTACGATCCGTGGCGCGCGCGAGCACAACCTCAAGAACATCGACGTCGAGATTCCCCGCGACAAGCTCGTGGTTTTCACCGGCCTCTCCGGCTCCGGCAAATCCTCGCTCGCCTTCGACACCATCTATGCGGAAGGCCAGCGCCGCTACGTCGAATCACTGTCGGCCTATGCCCGCCAGTTCCTGGAGATGATGCAGAAGCCCGACGTCGACCAGATCGACGGCCTGTCCCCGGCCATCTCGATCGAGCAGAAGACGACGTCGAAGAATCCGCGCTCGACCGTGGGCACGGTCACCGAGATCTACGACTATATGCGCCTGCTCTGGGCGCGCGTCGGCGTGCCCTATTCGCCGGCCACGGGACTTCCGATCGAAAGCCAGACCGTCTCGCAGATGGTCGACCGCGTCCTGGCGCTGCCGGAAGGCACCCGCCTCTATCTGCTGGCGCCCGTCGTGCGCGGCCGTAAGGGCGAGTACCGCAAGGAACTCGCCGAATGGCTCAAGAAGGGCTTTCAGCGCGTCAAGATCGACGGCACTTTCTACGAGCTGGCGGAAGCGCCCACGCTCGACAAGAAATTCCCGCATGACATCGACGTCGTGGTCGACCGCATCGTGGTGCGCGCCGATATCGGCCAGCGCCTTGCCGAAAGCTTTGAGACCGCGCTGAAGCTCGCCGAGGGCCTCGCCGTCGTCGAGTTCGCCGACGCGCCGGCGGCAGCACCGGCGGAAGAGAAAAAGAAGACGGCAAAGATCCACGACAAGAGCGGACCCGAGCGCATCCTGTTCTCGGAAAAATTCGCCTGCCCTGTCTCGGGCTTCACGATCCCCGAGATCGAGCCCAGACTCTTTTCCTTCAATAATCCCTATGGTGCCTGCCCGGCCTGCGGCGGCCTCGGCGTCGAGCAACATGTCGACGAGGACCTCGTCATTCCCGACAAGGAGATCGCCATCGGCAAGGGCGCGATCGCGCCTTGGGCCAAGTCATCGTCACCCTATTACGTGCAGACGCTGACGGCACTCGGCAAGCACTACAAGTTCACGCTCACCACCAAGTGGAAGGATCTGCCCAAGAAGACGCAGAACGCGATCCTCCATGGCTCCGGCGACGACGAGATCAAGTTCTCCTATGAGGACGGGGTGCGCTCCTACGACACCAAGAAGCCGTTCGAGGGCGTCATCACCAACATCAACCGCCGCTACCGCGAAACCGAGAGCGAGTGGGCGCGGGAAGAACTCGCAAAGTATTTCCACGACGTGCCCTGCGGCGCCTGCAATGGTTTCCGGCTGAAGCCCGAGGCGCTCTGCGTCAAGATCGGCGGCAAGCACATCGGCGAGATCTCGGAGCTGTCGGTGAAAGGCGCCGGCGCATGGTTCGAGACCGTGCCTGATACGCTGAACGCGCAGCAGAACGAGATCGCCGGGCGCATCCTCAAGGAGATCCGCGAGCGCCTCACCTTCCTGCTCGACGTCGGCCTCAACTATCTCACCCTCTCCCGTTCCTCCGGCACGCTGTCCGGCGGCGAGAGCCAGCGCATCCGCCTGGCCTCGCAGATCGGCTCGGGGTTGACGGGCGTACTTTACGTGCTGGACGAGCCGTCGATCGGCCTGCACCAGCGCGACAATGCGCGCCTGCTCGACACCCTGAAGCGGCTGCGCGACCTCGGCAACACCGTGATCGTGGTCGAGCATGACGAGGACGCGATTCTGCTCGCCGACCACGTGCTCGACATCGGCCCGGGCGCCGGCATGCACGGCGGCAACATCATCGCCGAAGGCACGCCCGCGGAGATCATGCGCAACCCGAAATCGCTCACCGGCAAATATCTCACCGGCGAGCTCGAGGTCGAGGTGCCGGAGCGGCGGCCACCGAACCATCGCCGCACCATCAAGGTGGTGAACGCGCGCGGCAATAACCTCAAGAATGTCACGGCCGAAATTCCGCTCGGCCTGTTCACCGCCGTCACCGGCGTCTCCGGCGGCGGCAAGTCGACGCTGCTGATCGACACGCTCTACAAGGCCATCGCCCGCAAGTTGAACAATGCCAGCGAAGGCGCAGCTCCGCACGACCGCATCGAGGGGCTCGAGCATATCGATAAGATCATCGACATCGACCAGTCGCCGATCGGCCGCACGCCGCGTTCGAACCCGGCAACCTACACCGGCGCCTTCACGCCGATCCGCGAATGGTTCGCCGGGCTGCCCGAAGCGAAGGCGCGCGGCTACGAGCCGGGCCGCTTCTCCTTCAACGTCAAGGGCGGCCGCTGCGAAGCGTGCCAGGGCGACGGCGTCATCAAGATCGAGATGCACTTCCTGCCCGACGTCTACGTCACCTGCGACGTCTGCAAGGGCAAGCGCTACAACCGCGAGACGCTCGAAGTGCTGTTCAAGGGCAAGAGCATCGCCGACGTGCTCGACATGACCGTCGAGGAAGCCGCCGAGTTCTTCAAGGCGGTGCCGCGCGTGCGCGAGACTTTTCAGACATTGCACCGGGTCGGGCTGGATTACATTCACGTGGGCCAGCAAGCGACGACGCTGTCGGGCGGCGAAGCCCAGCGCGTCAAACTTGCAAAAGAGCTGTCCAAGCGTGCCACCGGCCGCACGCTCTACATCCTGGACGAGCCGACCACCGGCCTGCACTTCCACGACGTCAAGAAGCTCCTGGAGGTGCTGCACGAGCTGGTCGCGCAAGGCAACACGGTCGTCGTCATCGAGCACAATCTCGAAGTCATCAAGACCGCCGACTGGGTCATCGACCTCGGCCCCGAAGGCGGCGACGGCGGCGGCGAGATCGTCGCCTGGGGCCCACCCGAGGACATCGTGAAAGCGCAGCGCAGCTACACGGGCAAGTTCCTGGAGCCGGTGCTGAAGAAGGCGCGCAAGCCGAAGCGGCGGAGCACGAGCGAGGCGGCGGAGTAGCCTATCGCTGCAGTCTTGGCAGTGTGTCTATGGGACCGATGGCTCGGCCAGTCGCTTGGCCGATCCATGCGTTTCGCTTCTTCTAAGTATCCTCCGTGGGACGATACTTAGTTCGCCTATTAGCAACCTCGGGTTAATCGCTGATCCCTGCTATACCTTTCTGACTTCGCCGTCGGGAGGTCAGAATGAGCAACGCAACTGGAGCAAGCGGCTTCCATTTCGAATTTCAAGCCACCAGAGCCGAACACAGACTTTTTGGAATGTGACTGGTAAGAACCTGAAGGCTCTCATCGACCAGCGCATCAGCGCCGGTGCCCCAGTCGTCGCAATCTTCCTGATCATCGTTTGGGCCTGTGCAGCCGTGGATCGAGGTTGGTTGGCAGCGGGTGCGGCATTCGGATCGCTAATGTGGTTCATGCTGGGGTATTGCTTCGCATTCTTCGTGATGCTCTGATGCATTCGCCAAATGTTTGGCAGATCATTCGAGCTGCATGGAGCCGCGCAGATGACGTGGCAGGTTGCCTTTGATGATGTCTCGACAGTCATTAGGACTCCGGGCGTCGAAAGCCGGATGCCCTGGAGTGCGACTGCAGCGATGAAGGATACCAATTCGCCGGTCGCGCTCTGGTACGACGCACGGTTTCCAGCTGGGGTTTTCGCTGACCCAGCCTCTCGTCTTGCATTTGCAGAGTGGGCCAGTGAACATGTACGACGCGCTGCATTACTGGGCTCCGACACCTCGGCCAAATCATCTCCAAGCCCGGCTTGCTGCTGGTAACCTCCCCTCCTTCATGCGCTACGCCCTCGCCATCTTCGACCTCGACGGCACTCTCGTCGACAGCTTCCCCTGGTTCCTCCGCACCATCAACGACGTCGCCGATCGTTTCGGCTTTCGGCGCGTCAGGGATGAGGATGTCGAAGGGCTGCGGCATGCCTCGACGCGCGAGATCCTCTCACGGCTCGAGGTGCCCGTGTGGAAGCTGCCGGCCATCGCGCGTTATGCGCGGCGTCTGAAGGCGGAAGCGGCGTCGGAGATTTCGCTGTTTGCGGGCACTGAAGCGATGCTGCGGACGCTATCCGAGAACGGCGTGCAGCTCGCGCTGATAACGTCGGACAGCGAAGTCAATGCGCGGCAAAAGCTCGGCGCATCAGCCACGCTATTCCGGTATTTCGAGGGCGCGGCTTCCGTGTTCGGCAAGCCCGCGAAATTTCGCCGCGTCATCCGGCGTGCTGGCGTGATGCCGCAAAACGTCATTTCAATCGGCGACGAGGTCCGCGACATCGAGGCGGCGCGTGCGGTGGGGATTGCGTGCGGCGCGGTCAGCTGGGGTTACGCCGCACCGGCGGCGCTGCGGGCGCGGCAGCCGGATCTCGTCTTCACGCACATCGACGAGATCGCGCCGGCCGTGCTGGCCGACCTCGGAGATCGCACGCCGGCCTAGCTGCCGCGCAGCGTGCCACAACAGCTTGCGTTGCCTGTCGGGCAAAACACCCCAGCCGTGGGGCAAGCTGCGCATCCGAAAATATTCCACTTTACCGAAATTCGGAAACGGCGTATGTGTCGCGGCAACCCGGCCCATGGAAGAGGGGCGTATCGCGATCGTCACGACGCGGGCCGGACGGCGGTGGGCGTGGGCCGCATCGGCGCGAAGGGTTCTGCAGGGCGGGCAACCGTGAGCAAAGCGTCGCGCAAACGACCGGTGTGATCCGCGTACGGCAAAATCGTGTGGTCCTGGCGCCCGGAGTCTGTGCGTCAAGGCTCGTGGTGATGCGTGTGGCCCAACCGGGCCCTCGTGTCAGTCATCTGCGAGCCGACGGGGGCAATAGTGCATCGCTCCCCGGGGAGATCACGACATAAGCCGTCAAACCACTGCGCAGGGAAGGCCGGATGTTTGGGCTTCACCTGTATGCCGCTGTGCAGCCTCTTGTAGCGCAACCCATCGCACAGTGGACCGCGGGTGCGAGGTCAGCACCCGGTCTTCCCTGCGCCCTCGGCACCTTCGAGGGCAGCGGTTGAACCAAAAGCTCGGGCACGTGTGCAGCGAGGACGCGAAGGTGTGTCTGCAAGGAAGACGCGAATTGGGTGCCCGTGCCCCAAGCGCCGTCATTACGAGCGCAGCGAAGCAATCCAGACCGTCAACGCGGCGGGATTCTGGATTGCTTCGCTGCGCTTGCAATGACGACGGAGCGAGCGCGCATCTGCGACGTCCTTCCGTCACCTATTCCGCCAGCGTCGCCTCCACGAACCCGCGCGGGTCGTCGCAGAATTCCCGCATCACCCTGTAATGATCGGTCTCCTCCACGCTCGTCGGCTCCAGCCCGTACTTCCCGAGCCGCAGCAACCGCGCATTTGGATAAGCCATCAGCATCGGCGAATGGGTCGCCATGATGACCTGGCAGATGCGGGAGTCCTCCATGCGCTGCAGCAGCTTCAAAAATTCGAGCTGACGCGTCGACGACAACGCGGATTCCGGCTCGTCGAAGATGAAAATCCCCTGGCGCCGGCAGCGCTCTTCAACACGGAAGCTAATCCAGCGCCTCCAGCACCAGCTCCATCGTCATCAACACGGGATTGTCGCCGCCGATCAGCCGGCCCTCGGCGATGCCGCCGGTGTAGTCGATCAAGGCGACGTCCAGCGCGGCTTGCAGCGCGCCGGAGGCGTCAGGCGCGATCGTCCCAGCCGATATCGCAAGCTCCGTCGCAAACGGCTCGGTCACACCACCATGGGTGAAGCGGGCGCCGATGGTCGAACCGACCCCGCCGTGGATCTTTGCGCGCGCTATGCCGTGCGCCTTGCAAAAGGCTTCGAGGCAGAAGGCGAAATCCTGGTTGGGCCGCAGCCGCAGCGCGAAGGCGCGGCTGGTCGTGCGCGCGCCGGTGCCCGCTGTAGCGACCGGTCCGAACAGCTTGAAATTGGTCTCGGGGTCAGGCTCGGCGCGAAACATCGCGCCCTCGACGCCAAAAGCCCGGACCTCGAACGGTTCGGCCACGATCGTCTCGTCCGGCAGCATGTGGCCGCCGCTCGACCTGCCATCCGCTTCCGTCCACAGGCCGTGGCAATGAAAGAACGGCGCGCCGTCGCGCTCGCCCAGCGTCATGCTGCCGAGCCGGGTGCGCGTCACGCCCGCGGGCCGCTGCGTGTCGCTATAGAACGCCGCATTCTCGCCGGTCTTCGACAGCGCCGGCATCACATAGCCGAACGGTCCGAGCGCGCCCTGGCCGAAATTCAGCACGCCACCCGCAAAGCCTTCCGCGGCAAAACCGCGGCGCGCGGCTTCGAGCAGCGGCAGACCAGCCTGAAGCCTGAACGAAAAGGCGCGGCCCCTCGCCTCCACCCATTGGATACGCTCAGTGGCGGGCGCGCCCGGCTGCTTGATGCTCCGCATGATCAGCGCTCAGCCTGCCTTCGATTTGTCGAGATCGAGCAGCCCGCGCGCCTCCAGCTCATCGCGCACCATGCGTTTCGGCACCTTGCCGTAGCCGGATTTCGGCAACGCCTCCCAGAAGAAGAAGCGCTTCGGCATCTTGTAGCGCGGCACTTTCGGCGAGAGAAACGCCGCCATCTCCGCTTCGCTCACGGCGTTCTCGCCGTCACGCGCCACACAGACGGCGACGCCGACCTCGCCCCAGGTCGCATCGGGCACGCCGAGCACAGCGACCTCGCCGACCGCGGGATGTGTCAAGATCTTCTCCTCGATCTCGCGCGGATAGATGTTGGAGCCGCCCGAGATGTACATGTCCGAAGCGCGGCCGGTGATGTAGACGAACCCCTGCTCGTCCATGTGGCCGAGATCGCCGGTGCGGAACCAGCCGTTGCGGAACGCCTTCGCATTGGCCTCCGGGTTGTCGTAATAGCCGGCGAGCACCGCAGGACCGATCACGCAGATCTCGCCGCTCTGGTTCGCACTGAGCTCGCGGCCCTCGTCGTCCTGGATCGAGACCTGCATGCCGGTGCGCTCGAAGCCGCAAGTGCCGATCTTGGCGTGCGGCCCGTCCTCGGGATCATGCAGCGCCGCCGGCAGCACGGTGATGTTGCCGGTGACCTCGCCGAGGCCGAAATACTGCACGATGACCTTGCCGAGCTTTTTCAGCGCGGCCTTCTGGTCCTCGCGATACATCGGCGCGCCCGCATAGATCACGTGGCGCAGCGAGGAATGATCGTATTTGTCGGCGGCGGGGTGCTCGACCATCATCTTGAGGATCGTCGGCACCGTGAACAGATTGGCGACGCGATGCTTTTCGATCAGTCGGAACGCCTCGTCGATATCGAATTTCTCGGTCGGCAGCAGCACGGTGCAGACCCCGCGCGCGGTCTGCACCAGCTGATGCACGCCCGCGCCGTGCGACAGCGGCGCCACCACCAGCGACGCATCGGCTTCCGTGACGCCGGGGGTGAGATCGGCAAGATGGTTGGTGACGACAAACCCCATCTGGCCGTGGGTCAGCACGGCAGCCTTGGAGCGGCCGGTGGTGCCTGAGGTGAAGAAGAACCAGCAGGGATCGTCATGCTCGACTGCGACATTCTCGACCACGGTGCCAGCCTGTGAGCCGATGGCGTCCGCCACCGACGTCTCGCCGAACGAGGCCTCGCCGTCGATACACCAGGTGAATTCCAGCGGGCCGCCCTTCACCGCCGCCGCATGTTCAGGGAAATCGACATGGCACAGAAACGCCTTCGCGCCGGAGGCCTGTCCAAGATAGGCCACCTCGTCCGGCATCAGGCGGAAATTGGTCGGCACCCAGACCGCGCCGAGCCGGAACGCCGCGAACATCGAGAGGAACATCTCGTCGCCGTTCTTGGAATGGACGAGGATGCGATCGCCCTTGGCGATGCCGCGCGCAGCAAGCGCGGCAGCGAGTGCCGAGACCCGCGCATCGATCTCGCGCCAGGTCCAGGATTTGTCCCCCCAGACGAACCCGGGCCGAGATCCATGCCGCCGCGCATTCTGCGTCAGCATATGAGCGAGATTCATGACACGGCGGGACATGCGGAGCGGCTGCATGGGGCTTCCTCTTCGATAGCGGATGGCACGCTGGCCTTCCCCGATATTGCGGCCCATTTATCGCCATCAAGAACGGCCTCGCAAGGCCGCCAGCCGGCGTCATCCTTGCGCTCGTTCAGGGAATTTTAAACATGATCGGCGCAACCTGCATCAGTCCTCGCGTACAGAGTGCCGCATCATGGTCAAAGCGCCCGCGTTCCTGCTGTTGTCATTGGCGCTTGCCGGCTGTGCCGTCGCTCCGCAAGCGCAATTGGCCTCCGATCCCGCCTTTACGCCCGGGCGCTATGCCTGGGATGGCGCGGGTCAGGACCCCAATCGGCCGCACTCTACTCCCGGCCCTTCACGCCCAACGCGCGCAGCTGCCCAGTCGGAGAGCGACGGCATCGATGCCGAGCAGGACGCAAAGGTCAATCGTTCGCTGGTCATCTGCCAGGGCTGCCTTCGTGCAAAGCCACAGGCGAACGATTCGCGGCTTGCCAAGGCGGCCGATTGAACCGAACCACGCTTGGGTTGGTCTACAGGGTACAGCGTCGACATCAGCCGTTCCGGCCTATGGTCGCTCGCCATCATCTGAGGGACGATCCATGCTCACCCGCCGCAGCCTCGTTGCCGCCTCTCTCTTCGCCGCCGCCAAGCCCGTCTTCGCTCAGACGCCTGCCGCCGGCGATCCCGCAGCCATCCTGAGCGCGATCTACACCCGCGCCGCCAAGGGCAAGGGTGACGGCGGCGCGGCCTTCGTCACCGAGAACAAGGCTGCGAAGGCAAAATATTTCTCCCAGGCGCTGGTCGCGCTGTGGGCGAAGGCGGATGCGCACACGCCGAAGGGCGACGCCGGCCCGATCGATTTCGATCCCATCACCAATTCGCAGGAACCCGACGTGAAGTCGTTCAAGGTTGACTTGGAGAAAGCCGAGGCGGACAAGGCGACACTGGCGGTGACCATCACCGGCCGCCGCAACGACCGCAAACCAGCCGATCGGATCGTGCATTATGACTTCGTGCGAGAAGCCAACAGCTGGAAGATCGATGACATCAAGGGGGCATCCGACGGCGAACCCTGGTCGATCCGCAAGATGCTGACGGACGCACTGAAAAGTTGAGCGGAGATATCATGAGCGACGTGATCAACAACAGGGCTCATCACCGCTATGAGCTCGAGGTGGAAGGCCATCTCGCGACCGAGCACTACAAGCTCGAAGGCGATGTCATCACATTCGAGCATACCGACGTGCCGAAAGAGCTCGGCGGCAAAGGCATCGGCTCGAAGCTGGTGCAAGGCGCGCTCGACCAGGTCCGCGCCAGCGGCTTGAAGCTGATCCCGGAATGCCCGTTCGTGAAGGCCTGGATCGACAAGCATCCGGACTATCAGGACCTGGTGAAAATCTGACCTCGTCATTGCGAGGAGCCCTGATTTCCCCCAAAAAAGTGGACAGGATTCAGGCGCCTGGATCAGGCAACAAGCATCGCTTCGGAAGGGGCAGCCATGGCAACAGCGGTTCGCGACAACAAGGACAGGAGCCGCTTCGAGCTCGATGTCGGCCAAGAGACCGGTCACGAGCTGGCCTTCGCCAATTACCGCCTGACGCCCACTGCCGTCATCATCACCCACACCGAGACGCCACGTGCACTGCGCGGCCGCGGTATCGCGTCGGAGCTGATCAAGGGCGCACTCGAGCTGATCCGCAAGGACGGCCGCAAGGTGATTGCGGGCTGCGGCTTCGTCGTCGACTATCTCGACAAGCATCCGGAGGACGCAGATCTCGTCGCCTGACCAAAAAGGGCCCGCGAGTTCGCGGGCCCTTCAGCATTGACCAATGGTAACCGGTCAGTGCTTGATTTCCGGCGGCAGCTTGCCGCCATTGGCGGCGAGCTTGGACATCACCTGCTTGTGCAACCAGACATTCATGCTGGCGGAGTCGTTCATGTCGCCGGTGTAGCCGAGCTCCTTCGCGAGATCCTTGCGCGCGGCAAGGCTCGAATCGACGTCGAGCGCCTTCATCAGGTCGACGATCGAGGTGCGCCATTCCAGCTTCTCGCCCTTGTGCGCGGCGGCGGCCGCATCAACGATCGCCGCGACATCGACAGTTGCCGGAGGCGCGGCTGCAGGTGCAGACGCCGGCGCCGATGCGCCTGGCGCGCCTCCTGCCGGCGCGCTGCCCGCGGGTGCGCCGCCGGCGGGCGCACCGGAAGCTGCGTGGCCGCCGAAGATCGCGCCCATGATTTTCCCGAAAATGCTCATGTCTGTTCCCCGAAAAGGATCCCTTGTAAGGCCCTGAGTGACACTTATGGATGAAGTTACGTTGTCGCGCCCGCGAAGTCCCTGCGAACCAACAAACAGCATGAGCTTATCTGCGGCGAAATGACGACCGGATGACGTCATCGGGGTTGCACTGCGGCATCGATTTTCACCCAAGCGTGAGGGACAGGACTCGGAAATAGGCGTACGCTTCTCGCTCAGCTCGCGATGCCATCCGGAATTCGCGTCTGGTTGGCATCGTGAAACTCAGAAATGCGGCCGCTTGCGCCGTTGTCGGCGCCCAATTCGGCTGCATGGCAAGGGAGCAAGCCGACCATGGCCACACTATACCAGGGCAATGTCCCTAGGATGGGCCGGACCGCAGACGCGGCCGGACCGATCATCCGAACCATCCAACTGTCCGACCTGCACGACGCGCTCAAGCGCGGCTGGGAAGATTTCAAGGCCGTTCCAAGCCACGCGATCATCCTCTGTGTGATCTACCCGGTGCTGGGCCTCGTGCTCGCCCGCGTGGCGATGGGCTATTCGGTGATTCCGCTGCTGTTTCCATTGGCCGCGGGTTTCGCCCTGATCGGCCCGTTCGCAGCGCTCGGCCTCTACGAGCTCTCGAGCCGTCGCGAGCGCCATGAGGAAGCCACCGCCTGGGATGCGGCGGACGTACTGCGCTCGCCCTCCTTCGGCGCGATGCTTGGCCTTGGCACCCTGCTGCTCGCCTTGTTCGTGACCTGGGTCGCGACTGCGCAGGCGATCTATGTGGCGGCGTTCGGCTATGAGGGTGTCACCGGAATCTCGGATTTCGTGACGCGCGTGCTGACGACATCGCAGGGCTGGTGGCTGATCGTGATCGGCTGCGGCACCGGCTTCCTGTTTGCGCTCGCCGCGCTCTGCATCAGCGCGGTATCATTCCCGCTGATGCTCGACCGCCATGCCGGCGCGCTGGAGGCGATGGTCACGTCGCTCCGCGTCGTCGCCAAGAACCCGGTGCCGATGGCGGCCTGGGGCCTGATCGTCGCGGTGCTGCTGGCGCTCGGCACGATCCCCGCGTTCCTCGGCCTTGCCGTCGTCATCCCCCTCCTCGGTCACGCCACCTGGCATCTCTACCGCAAGGTCATTGTCTCCGAGCCCGGTGCACGGCCGGTGCCGCCGCCGCCGCAGCGCCCGCGCAAGCCGGCGGCCGATTTCCCTGCTAACCTCTTCCCGTGGCGGAACAGGGAATAGAACGGACGCCTCAGGACGAAGAAGCGTTCGACGATATTGCTACAGCCGCTCCTGTCCGGCCCCCCGGGCGGGCGCGACTGACTGCCATACGCCTTGCTTTGGCCGCGGTTACATCTGACATTGCTTCGCCGGTCATGTCACTTCACGGAATCAATTACCTCTGATGACCCCGACGAATTCTCGTCTCGCTCTTGCAGCCCTCGTCCTCTCAGCCTCAATCGTATTCGTCGAGCCCGCTCTGGCCGCGGTCGCCTGTGGTTCGGGCAATTTCGACGCCTGGCTTGCGGACTTCAAAACCGACGCCGCGGCCAAGGGCATTTCGCAACAGGCCATCACCGCCGGACTAGCCGGCGTCACGCTGGACCAGAGCGTCCTCAACCGCGACAAGTCGCAAAAGGTCTTCACCCAGACTTTTGAGGAATTTTCCGGCCGCATGGTGCCGCCGCGGATGACACGCGGCTCCAACATGATGAAACAATACGGCTCGGTGCTGTCGCGCATTGAGCAGACCTACGGTGTCCCGGGCGAGATCCTGGTCGCGATCTGGGGTCTGGAGACCGATTTCGGCGTCAACACCGGCAAGTTCGCGACGATCCGCTCGCTGGCGACGCTGGCCTATGATTGCCGGCGGTCCGAGCAGTTTCGCGGCGAGCTGATGGATGCGCTGCGCATCGTCGAGCGCGGCGATCTCGCGCCCTCCGAGATGAAGGGCGCCTGGGCCGGCGAGCTCGGCCAAACCCAGTTCATGCCCTCGTCCTGGATGAAGTACGCCGTCGATTTCGACGGCAACGGCAAGCGGGACCTGCTGCATAACGCACCTGACGTGCTGGCTTCGACGGCCAACTATCTCGCCGGCTATGGCTGGCAGAAGGGCAAGGACTGGCAGCCGGGCAGCCCAAATTTCGCGGTGCTCCAGCAGTGGAACAAGAGCGAGGTCTATTCCAAGACCGTGGCCTATTTCGCCACTCAACTCGCACACGCCCCTTAAGACACACACGGAAACAAATGGGGCCGATCGCCTTGCGACCGGCCCTCCCTTGATTGCGTTGACCTACCCGCTTATTTGCCCATGGTGGCGTGCATCGCTTTGTTCAGGTGCATGCCGCACGCGCCCATTTTGCCGTTGAGCATCGAATCCTGCGCGGAGGCGACTTCCTTCTGAGCGACGATCTTGCCGTCGCCGTCGGGCATCCCTTCGACCGCAGTCTCCGTCTTCTCAAGATTGCCCGAGCTGCAGCCACCCATGCTGTGCTTGGCTGCCTGAGCCGGCGCGACGGCGAAGGCGACGGCAGAAATGGCGATAACCCCGAGTAACTTCGTCATGACGTTACTTTCCTTCTCTTGCTTTTGGGACAGATCCAGCGACATCGCGGGAATCCGCAACACGACTTTGCTGCCGACGTGGCAACTTGCCGCAATAAATTCCCCGCGAGAATCGCGTGATGTTGCGTGCCGCGCAGAGGTGCATGCGAAATTTCTGATTTTCATTACAACTTCGTAATCAAGCCTGCACGCTCCGCGTGCGTGCGATGCACAATGACGTGCCGGCTTCAAATTTGGACCGGAGGATTCGTCCGGCACCAGGGTGAAGCACTGCCGAGTCCAGGGCTTGCGATCGGCTCCTTCACAGAATCAGGCGCTGCTGTAATCGCCAACAAGCAAAATGAATATAAATTCATAGTTTAAAAGTGTGATTCATGTGAATTGCGCATGCCCAACTTGGGTTTACACGCTGATTGAGCAGCGCTCCACATCACAGAAATGTAATCTGTTTCGGCACCGTTCGGAATGATATAAATCCGCCTAAGTATATGATCTTGCGTAGACTTACTGTATTCGTCAGCAGGTCCTGCCCGGCTGTTTGACGGGCCAGCCGACAGGTTAATCGTTCCTTACTCTTGCTATGCGCCGTTCGCTTAGCTGCATCGCAACATATGAACTTTCGCGACGCACCACTCTCACTTATATTCATTTCAACGATGACGCCTTGGCAAAGGCTGAATCGAACTACAGGAGACTACCAAATGCTGCTTTCGCTCATCCGCATGATCCAGGCCTTCCGGGACTATCAGCGTAACGTTGCCGAGCTGTCCCAGCTCAGCGATCGCGAACTGGCCGACATCGGCCTTGATCGCTCGGACATCCCGCGCGTTGCTGCCGGTCAGTTCCAGGGCTGATCTCGTTTCAGCCCTTCACCGGTCGAACCGATAGCGCCCGCCTCGTGCGGGCGTTGTCGCATCTGGTGGCAGAAAACTCGATCTCGGCGATTCCACTGATCGCTGAAAAGCGCTACCTGTCCGCTCCATGACAGGATCTCTATCCAATATTGTGCACGTCATCGGCGCGGGCCTTGCCGGTTCCGAGGCGGCCTGGCAGGTGGCCAGATCGGGCGTGCCCGTCGTGCTGCATGAGATGCGGCCAGACCGCATGACCGAGGCGCACCGAACCGACGGGTTTGCCGAGCTCGTCTGCTCCAATTCGTTCCGCTCGGACGATGCCGCCAACAACGCTGTCGGCCTGCTGCACGCCGAAATGCGCCGCCTCGGCTCGCTGATCATGCGCGCGGCCGATGCCAACCAGGTGCCCGCCGGGGGAGCGCTCGCGGTCGACCGCGACGGCTTCTCCGCAGCGGTCACCAAGGCGCTGAACGACCACCCTCTCATCGAGATCGCCCGCGGCGAGATCAAAGGCCTGCCGCCGACCGATTGGAGCAACGTCGTTATTGCGACCGGCCCCCTCACCTCCGCCCCGCTGGCCGACGCCATCCGCGAGCTGACCGACGAGAATGCGCTCGCGTTCTTCGATGCCATCGCGCCGATCGTGCACCGCGACTCCATCGACATGTCGGTGGCATGGTTCCAGTCGCGCTACGATAAGGTCGGCCCCGGCGGCACCGGTGCCGATTACATCAACTGCCCCATGACCAAGGAGCAGTATGACGGCTTCGTCGCCGCACTCATCGGCGGCGAGAAGACCGAGTTCAAGGAATGGGAGACCAACACGCCCTATTTCGATGGCTGCCTGCCGATCGAGGTGATGGCGGAACGTGGGCCCGAGACGCTGCGCCACGGCCCGATGAAGCCGGTCGGCCTCACCAATCCGCACGATTCCACAACAAAGTCGTATGCGATCGTGCAGCTGCGCCAGGACAACAAGCTCGGCACGCTCTACAACATGGTCGGCTTCCAGACGAAGCTGAAATACGGCGAGCAACAGCGCATCTTCCGCACCATTCCCGGGCTGGAGAAGGCCGAATTCGCCCGCCTCGGCGGGCTGCACCGCAACACCTTTCTCAACTCGCCAAAGCTGCTCGACGGCCAGTTGCGCTTGCGCGCACAGCGGCGACTGCGCTTTGCCGGCCAGATGACGGGCTGCGAAGGCTATGTGGAATCTGCCAGCGTCGGCCTGATCGCCGGCCTCTATGCGGCTGCCGACGCGCGCGGCGAGACGCTTGCGAGCCCACCGGGCACGACCGCGCTTGGATCGCTGCTCGGCCACATCACCGGCGGCCACATCGAGGCCATCGAGCCGGGCACGCGCTCGTTCCAGCCGATGAACATCAATTTCGGCTTATTCCCGCCGCTCGCGAGCGCTCCCACGAAGAAGCCCGACGGCTCGCGCCTGCGCGGCAACGAGAAGACTGTGGCCAAGAAGCAAGCCATGAGCGCTTTGGCGCTCGCCGATCTCGATCGCTGGATCGCCGATCATTTGCGTATCGCCGCAGCCGCGTGAGTTTTCGATGAGTCTCCCGAAAAACGACGCCGCGGTGCTCTCGGCGCGCTGGACCGAGGGCGTGTTGCTCAAGCGCGACGTGTTCTCGACCGTCGAGCGCGGCCGCTTCCGCGTCGATGGCGGCGAGGTCGACGCGGTGCTGCGTCGGCTCGATGAAGTGCCGTGGTGGTCGTTCCTGCTGGCACGTCATCTGTTTGCGCGCGAGAAGCACGCGCTGTCGCTCGCCAAGGGCCTCGACGTCGGTCCTGAATTGCTCTGGGCCGGCCGCCGCGCGCTGGTGCGTGGGTTCGTCGACGGCGTCGCGCTGCATCTGGCAAAGCCGCATGGTGACCTCGCCTATTTCCGCTCGGCGAAGGACGTACTGCGCCGCCTGCGCCGCGCCGGCATCTGCCACAACGATCTTGCCAAGGAACAGAACTGGCTGACGGGCCGCGATGGGCGCGCCTATGTGACCGATTTCCAGCTGGCGGCGTGCTTCAAGCGGCGTGGCCGACTTTACCGCATCCTCGCCTATGAAGATCTCCGGCACCTGCTCAAGCACAAGCGCACCTACGCGCCCGAGGCGCTGACGCCCCGCGAGCGAAAGGTCCTGACGAAGAAGTCCTTTGCCGCCAGCCTGTGGCTCGCGACAGGCAAGAAGGTTTATCGCGCGATCACGCGCGGCCTGTTCAATTTCACCGACCGCGAGGGCGGCGGTCGTCGGCTCGTCAACGATGCGCCGGTGCTTGCCGAGCTGATCCGTAAGAACCCCGCGGTGCGAGACACCGCCATCGTCGCCTTTGCCGACCGCCGTTCCGGCGTCGGGCTCTATGCGTTTGTGGAAGCTGATCAGGCTACGCTCGAGGGCCAGTTGCGGAACGAACTCGCGGCCGCCAAGGGGCCAAAGCCGCCGGAACACATCCAGGTGGTGCACGCGTTGCCGCGCGACACCAGCGGCAGGCCGCGCACGGAGATCCTGCAACTGGTCGCGATGAATCAGCTCGACCTGATCGAGCCTATGATGAGGAACGACCAAGACCGCGCGTTCCTGAAGGACATCCTGGAGCAGCGCAAAAACCTGCGCGATCGTTTCAACTTCGAGGCGGACCTGCCGACCAGTTAGATCACGGGTCCCGTTGCGCCTTGAAGCGTCCACAATGCCGGTGGAGAAGCCGGGGGATTACGCTGACTTGGGGAACAATGAATCGTTGGGGGACCATGAGGCGCGGCGCGGCCCTGCTAATCGCAGGTCTGGTGCTGCTGACTGCGGCGCCTGTGATGGCGGCCGAGTCGGCCGCCGAACAGATCTCCAGCTTCCGGCTGAAGCATGGCGAGGGCCGCGTCATACGCGACGCAACGCTCGACCGCATTGCCATGGACCAGGCGCGCGCGATGGCGGCCAAGGATGATCTCAGCCACGACGCCCTCGGCCCGTTCAACAAGCGCGTCGCACCGTCAGGTGCGGGCCGCGCCGCCGAGAACATCGCCTATGGCTACGACAATTTCGAGAAGACGCTGGGACAGTGGATCGACTCGTCCGGGCACCGCAAGAACCTGCTGCTCCACAACGCCTCCCGCGTCGGAATCGCGAGCGCGAAGAATGCCAGCGGCAAGCGCACCTATTGGGCCATGGTGATTGCCGGCGATTACGAGCCGAAGCCGGGAAAAGGCAAGAAGGATACCGAACCGCTGGTCGCCCTGAGACGCGAGACCGTGCCCGCAAGCAAGCCCAAATCCAGCAACTGCCACATCAAGCTGCTCGGCCTCTGCATCTGAGGCGAAGCCAAGCCAAGCCCGTTCCTCGCGCCCCCGTCTTGCTCGCCCTCCCCAGCGCGTCTAATCCATTCAGCAGGATTGCGAGAGGGAAGCCCACTTGATCGACATCCACCGACTTCGTGCCGACACCCCGGCGGTCTCCCGGCTTGCCTATCTGCACAACGCAGGCGCGGCGCTCATGCCGGCGGCCGTCGTCTCGGCGATGAAGCAGCATATCGATCTGGAGAGCGAGATCGGAGGTTATGCGGCCGCCGACCGCGAATCTGATCGGCTCGATGCGATCTACGGCTCGGTCGCGCGTTTGCTGAACGCCGCGCCGGACGAGATTGCGCTCATGGAGAACGCAACGGTAGCCTGGCAGATGGCATTCTATGCGCTGCAGTTCTGCGCCGGCGATCGGATCCTGACCGCCGAGGCCGAGTACGCCGCCAATTATGTGGCGTTGCTCCAGGTCGCCAAGCGAACCGGCGCAGTCATCGAGATCGTGCCGAGCGACGCAAGCGGCGAGCTCGATGTCGATGTGCTCGAACGCATGATCGATCATCGCGTGAAGCTGATTGCGATCACCTGGGTTCCGACCAATGGCGGGCTCGTCAATCCAGCCGCAGCCATCGGCAAAATCGCGCGGGCGCACGGCGTTCCCTATCTGCTCGATGCCTGCCAGGCAGTCGGTCAGATGCAGGTCGATGTCGAAGCCATCGGCTGTGACATGCTGTCCGCCACGGGTCGCAAATTCCTGCGCGGACCGCGCGGCACCGGCTTTCTCTATGTCCGCCGTGAGCTGCTGCAGCGACTTGAGCCACCGATGATCGACCATTTTGCGGCGCCATGGGTGTCGCGCGACCAATATCAGCTCCGCGACGACGCCCGCCGGTTCGAGACCTGGGAGAACAACTACGCGGCCCGCCTTGGGCTCGGCGTTGCCGTCGACTATGCTCTTGCGATCGGCCTCGACCCGATCGAGCGGCGCTGCCGCTTGCTTGCGAACCGTCTCCGCCGCGGTCTTGCCGCGATCAGTGGCATCACCATTCGCGACCTCGGTCATGCGCCGGGCGCGATCGTCAGCTTCACGATGGAGGGCCGTGAGGCCGACATTATCGTCAGCAGCGCCGCTGCGGCCGACATCACCATCGGCGCCACGCATCCGTCGAGCACCCGCATCGACGCGGAAGTCCGGGCGCTGCCGGTGGTCGTTCGCGCCTCCCCGCATTACTACAACACTGAAGCCGAGATCGATCGCTTAATCGACCACCTCGCGGAGTTCGCAGCGCGATAGCGCTGTTCAGGTGCACCGCGCGCTCAGTCCAGAGGCACTCAGCTTGGCCATGACGTCATCGAGATGGGCACTGTCGCGCGTCTCGATGACGAGCTGCAACAGCGTCGCCTTGGCCGGCAGGTCGGAGAAGGTCCGCTGGTGCGAGACCTCGATGATGTTGGCGCCAGCCTCGGCCAGCAGCGAAGCCACTGCCGCGAGCTGGCCGGGCCTGTCGGGAATATCGAGCGAGAGCTGCGTCAGCCGTCCCTCGCGCGCGAGTTCTCGCGTCAGCACCGAGGCGATCAGCCGGGTGTCGATATTGCCGCCGCTCAGCACAAGACCGACCTTCTCGCCGGCAAAGCGCAAGGGATCGGACATGATCGCCGCAAGGCCCGCAGCACCGGCGCCCTCGACGACCGTCTTCTCGATCGAGATCAGGGTCGCAACCGCGCGCTCGAGCTCGGCTTCGTTCACCAGCGCGATGTCGTCGACGAGACTGCGGACGATTTCACTGGTGATCTTGCCCGGCGATTTGACAGCGATGCCTTCGGCAAGCGTATCGCCGCGCGCCGGCAGATTGCCGCCATGGATGGCGTTGTACATGGAAGGATAGAGCCAGGCCTCGACGCCGAGAATGCGCAGCGACGGCTTGATCGATTTGGCGGCGATGGCGATGCCGCTGATCAGGCCGCCTCCGCCAATCGGAACGACCAGCGTATCGAGCTCCGGCACGGCCTTGAGCATCTCCAGACCGACCGTACCCTGGCCCGCGATGACAAGCGGATCGTCGTAAGGATGGACGAAGATCATGCCGCGTGCTTCGCCGTGGCTCCGCGCGAACGCAGCCGCCTCTTCCAGAGTCGCCCCCGTGACGACCACTTCGGCGCCGTGGTGCCTGGTGTTCTCGACCTTCACCATCGGCGTGCCCACCGGCATCACGATCGTGGCGGGAATGCCGAGCCGCTTGGCGTGATAGGCGACGCCCTGCGCGTGGTTGCCTGCCGACATTGCGACGACGCCGTGCGCACGTTCTTCCGCGGTCAGCGCAGTGAGGCGATTGAGAGCGCCGCGCTCCTTGAACGAGGAGGTGAATTGAAGGTTTTCGAATTTGAGCCAGAGCTCGCAGCCGCAGATGCTGCTCAACGTGCGGCTGTAGCTACAGGGCGTATCGACGACGGCGCCGTGAATGGTCGCAGCGGCGGCGTGAACGTCGGCCGGTGTAACCGGAAAGCCGCCCAGATCGGGGATTGCGGTTTGGGACATCTCAGCCATGGGACAGCATAGAGCATTTGGCCGGTCCCGGCGATACGCCAAATGCTATTTGGTAAATTCCCGCGATCGTGACGCCCGCCACAGCGTCCATAGCGCGCGTAGCCGCGATACCGGCTGCGGCGCGAAAGGATTGCGCCCGGGCCGCGACAGGCGATCGAGATCAGACCGCGCCTGACTCAACGGGAGGAACGCCGGCCGCACCGAGGGCGGCAGTTGCGCCAGCAGCGACGAGGCCATCGCCAGATGCTGCCGGGCTTCGCCGATGAGCTGGTCCAGCACGGCATGGAGGTTGGGCGTCTGCTTGCCGGCGAACACGTCTTCCATGGCGCAGCCATGGCTGGCCAGGAATTGCTGCGGCAGAAACAATTGACGATGGGACGAGTCCCGCGGCAGGTTTGCGATCACCTGCGCGATGCCCTGCGCCAGCCCCGCGTGGCGCGCGAGGTGCTCGGCCGCTTCCGAGACCTCGCCCATGATCCGGGCCCGCCAGCACAAACAACGCCGAAGAGGTCGCGGCCAGATAGCCCTCGAGCGCCGTCATGGTCGGCATCGGGTCGTTGTAGAGATCGAACTGATGCTCGTCGACGAGCAGCGACAACGGCTCGACCGGCAGGTCAAAATCGCGGATCGCGCGCAACAGCTCCGCTGCCACCGGATTGCCCTCGGCGCTGCCATGGACAAGGCCCGAGAGCAGATCGGTCCACCATTGAAAGCGGATCTCGCCTGGCAAGGGTTGGCTCACCTGGTCTCGGACGCGGACGATCTCGACATTGAAGGCGTAGAGCGCCAGCAGCGCGCGACGCTCGGCAGCGGGTGCAAACAGCGTCGCCGCATAGCGTGGAAAATCGTGGCTGCGCACGAGATCGGCGCAGAAGGTCACGCTGTCGGCCGGCGTCGCAGCGCTGCTCATGGCACGGCAATCAGCGCAGCCGCGACGCGGCGCCGTTCGCCGATCATGATGTTGTAGGTGCGAACGGCGGGGCCGGTCTGCATCGTATCCAGCACCACCCTCACCGCCTTCAGCGCCTGGCGCAGCTGCGGTGGCGGCAGCCAGACGCCGGTTCCGGTCCCGACCAGCAGCGTATCGATGCTGTTGGCGGCGGCGAAAACCCGATCCAGCGAATAGCGGTCGATCTTGGTGGGATCGGTCACGTCCCAGGCCCAGATCGCGTCGGGCAGGCAGAGCAGCGATCCGCGATGCGACATGCCGGCGAAGGCAAAGCCGCCCTTGCCATAGGCCTCGATCGGCGCGGAGCGCGGGAAATGAGGAGCGTTGGGATCGCCGGCCATGAGCCTCGTCCGAATGAGCTGACTACCCTCGCAAACTCATGCGAAGGCAAGCGGTTCGGATCATGCCTTGATTTTCTTCGCCGGCGGAGCCGCTTCCTTCGCATCCTCGCGATGCTCGCCAACGCCGAGATAGATCAGAATCGGCGCCGCGATGAAGATCGAGGTGTAGGTACCGACCAGCACCACGCCGAACATCATGACGGCCGTGAAGCTGTGGATGGCATGGCCGCCGAACAGCAGCAGCGCCAGCAGCGCCAGCGTCACCGTGAAGTGGGTGATGATCGAGCGCGACAGCGTCGAGTTGATGGATTCGTTCAGCAGCTGCGGCATCGGCATCTTCTTGTAACGCCGCAGCATTTCACGGATGCGGTCATAGATGACGACGGTGTCGTTGAGCGAATAGCCCAGAATGGTCAGGAGCGCCGCGATGCTGGTCAGGTCGAAATCGACCTGGCTGATCGACATGAAGCCGATGGTCAGCACGATGTCGTGCACGTTGGCGATCATGGCGCCGAGCGCGAACTGCCATTCGAAGCGGAACCAGAGATAGACCAGGATCGCGCCGATTGCGAGCATCAGGCCGGCCATGCCCCACCCCAGCAGCTCGCCGGAGACACGCGGGCCCACCACCTCGACGCGGCGATATTCGACCGACTCGCCGAGGGCGCCGCGAACCTTGTCCACCGCTTCCTGCTGGGCCTTGTCGCCGCCCGGCTGCTCGGCCACGCGAAGCAGCACGTCGGCGGCGCTGCCGAATTGCTGCAGCTGAACTTCGCCGAGGCCGAGGCTGCCAAGGGTCGCGCGCATCTGCGCGAGATCGGCGGACCCCGACTTGGCCCTCACCTCCATCAAGGTGCCCCCCTTGAAGTCGATGCCGAAGTTCAGGCCATGCGTGAAGAACAGCGTGATGGCAACGATCGACAGCGCGGCCGAGATCGGAAAGCTGATGCGGCGAAAGCGCGTGAAGTCGAAATGCGTGTTGTCCGGGACGATGCGCAGCGACGGCAGGAGGCCGAGCACGCTGACCACGGTCAGCACGGCAATCAGGACGCCGAGAGAAATGAGAACGATTTGAGTAGTGGTCACAGTCGGCCTCGAATCATCAGATCGGCACAGTCTTCGGCCGCTTCCACTGCACCCACCAGGCCACGATCAGACGGGTCATGGTGAATGCGGTGAACACAGTGGTGATGATGCCGATGCCGAGCGTCACTGCGAAGCCGCGGACCGGACCGGTGCCGATCATGAACAGCACTGCAGCGGCGATGAAGGTGGTAATGTTGGAGTCGAGAATGGTGGCAAGCGCCCGCTTGAAGCCTGCGTCGATTGCCGAGATCGGGCTTCGCCCGCCACGCAGCTCCTCGCGGATGCGCTCGTAGATGAGCACGTTGGAATCGACTGCGATGCCGACGGTGAGCACGATGCCGGCGATGCCGGGGAGCGTCAGCGTGGCGCTGAGCAGCGACAGCAGGCCGAAGATCATGGCAACGTTGATCGTCACCGCGATGTTGGCGAACACGCCGAACAGCCGGTACGTCAACAGCATGAAGACGACGACCATGATCGAGCCGACATAGGCCGCGAGCTCACCCTTGTCGATCGAGTCCTGGCCGAGGCCCGGACCGACCGTGCGTTCCTCCACGACCGTAAGCGGCGCAGGCAGCGCGCCGGCGCGCAGCAGGATCGCGAGGTCGTTGGCCGACTGCACGGTGAAATTGCCGGAGATCTGGCCCTGGCCGCCGGTGATCGGCTCGCGGATGACCGGCGCCGAGATCACCTTGTTGTCGAGGATGATCGCGAAGGGCACCCCGACGTTCTCCTGCGTGGCCTGCGCGAACTTGCGCGCGCCGGAGGTATTGAACTTGAAGCTGACGACCGGCTCATTGGTCCGCTGGTCGAAGGTCGCCTGGGCGTCGGTCAGATCGCCGCCCGCAACCAGCACCTGCTTCTTGACCACGTAGCCGGACGGCGGCGGGGTGGCTGCCGGCAGGAACTCGGTGTCCGGCGGCAACCCACCCTGCTGCGCCTGGTCCGGCGGCACGGAGGGATCGACCATGCGGAATTCCATCTTGGCGGTCTTGCCCAGCAGTTCCTTCAAATGGGTGGGATCCTGCAATCCCGGCACCTGCACCAGGATGCGGTCGTTACCCTGACGCTGGATGATCGGCTCGACGGTGCCGAGCTCGTTGACACGCTTCTCGACGATCTGGATCGACTGCTCGATGGTCTTGCGCAAACGCTCGATCATCGCCGACTCCGGAATACTGAGGCGGATCAATCCGCCACCGGCATCTGAGACGTCGATGTCGCGCTGGCCGCCGGACCCCATAAGGCCACCGATCGGCTGCGCAAGCTCACGCAACTTGGCGAGCACCGTCTGGGTGTCCGCGTCCTTGACGCGCACCTCGACGGCATCGCTCTTCGTGACGAGACCGGTGTAGACGATCTTGGCTTCGCGCAGCACGCGACGGACGTCGTCGCGGATCTGGTCGAGCTTTTCCTTTTTCACATAGTTGGAGTCGACCTCGAGCTGCAGAGAGGAGCCGCCCTGCAAGTCGAGACCCAAAACCAGGCGCCGCTGCGCCCAGGTGGGCCAGGTCTTGACCTGCGCCTCGGGGAAGAAGTTCGGGACCGCGCAGAGGCACACGATCAGCGCTGTCAGGATAATCCCGAGCGCCTTCCACCGCGTGAAATACAACATCGACTGGACCTGTCAGATCAGGAGATTTGAGGTGCTCGCGGCAAAGCGCTCACTTCGCCGCGGCGTCGTCCTTGGCGCTTTCCTTCGCGCTGTCCTTGGCCGGCTCGCCCTTGGCGCGCACGCCCGAGATCATCGAGCGCATCTGGCGCACGCGGACGCCGTCGGAAATTTCGAACTCGATCTGGTCGTCATCGACCACCTTGGTGACTTTGCCGACCAGGCCGCCTGACGTCACGACGGTGTCGCCGCGGCGGATGTTCTTCACGAGTTCGGCGTGGTCCTTCACCTTCTTCTGCTGCGGACGCAGAATCAGGAAGTACATGATCACGAAGATCAGGGCGAACGGCAGCAGCGACATCAACATGCTGTTGGTGTCACCGGCGCCCGCGGCCTGGGCATACGCAGGGGAAATCAGCATTCGGACGATCCTCGTGGAAACGGGGGAAGCCGGTCAGGCCTTGCGGCGACCGGTTCGGTCAAATTCGCGCGGACTATAGCGACCACCGCCCCAATTGCAACGCTGCCAGACCGCCCTTTTCGCCACCTTGCGGCGCGCCCCCAGGCTCGATAAGGCTGCATTCTCAGGAACTTCGGACATGCCCAAAAAACCAAGCAAAAGCCCGGCCGGCAAAGGCCCCCGTACCCCTGCCACGAAGGCCGCCCAGGTCGCGGCAAAACGCCCCAAGGTGGTCCAAAAAACCTCCCTCCAGGCAACCCCGGACCTCACCCAGGAGCGCATCGTCCGCGCGCTGGAGACGATTGCGACCCACCTCGCCGCCCAGGGTAAGCCGGCCGCCGAACGCGAGTCGTTCAAGCAGGCGGACGCCTATGTCTGGCATCCGGACGGCCGCCTCGCGGCGGTGCCCCGGGTCAGCCGCGTCGAGCTGTTTCTGCTCAAGGGGGTCGACCGAATGCGCGATATCCTGATGGAGAACACCGAGCGCTTTGCAGGCGGTCTGCCCGCCAACAACGCCCTGCTCTGGGGCGCGCGCGGCATGGGCAAGTCCTCGCTGGTGAAGGCGGCGCATGCCAGCATCAACGCCGACCGGAAGCCCGCCGACAAGCTGAAGCTCATCGAGATCCACCGCGAGGACATCGAAACGCTGCCGATGCTGATGGAGAAACTCCGCGACGCCGACTTCCGCTTCATCGTGTTCATCGACGACCTCTCCTTCGATGGCAATGACGCCTCCTACAAATCGCTCAAGGCTGTACTCGAAGGTGGCATCGAGGGGCGGCCCGAGAACGTCATCCTCTACGCCACCTCCAACCGCCGCCATCTGCTGGCGCGCGACATGATCGAGAACGAGCGCTCGACCGCGATCAATCCGGGCGAGGCGGTCGAGGAAAAGGTCTCGCTGTCGGATCGGTTCGGTCTCTGGCTCGGCTTCCACCGCTGCAGCCAGGACGAATATCTCGCCATGGTGGGGGGCTATTGCAGCCATTTCGGCATCAAGGTCGACGGCGAGGCGCTAGAGCGCGAAGCGCTGGAATGGTCGACGACGCGCGGCTCGCGCTCGGGCCGGGTCGCCTGGCAGTTCGTGCAGGAGCTGGCCGGACGACTCGGCGTGAAGCTCACGGCGAAGTAGGCCACGCCGGCCCTCGCGCTCCCAGAAATGAAATCGCCCGCACAAGGCGGGCGACAACAGCGTTCTTGCGGAGAGAGCGACGGAGTGAGGTAAGCCTCACGCCCCATTCAAGAACTGAAGCGGGTCGACCGGGCTCGATCCCTTACGGATCTCGAAGTGGAGCTGCGGTGATGCCACCTCTCCGGATTGACCCGACTTGGCAATGACCTGACCGCGCTTGATGGTATCGCCGCGCTTCACCAACAGCTCACTCGCATGGGCATATGCGGTGACGTAGCCGTTGGCGTGCCGAACCAGGACCAGATTGCCGTAACCTTTCAGCTCGTTGCCGGAATAGGCAACGACGCCGTCTTCAGCCGCCTTGACCGGCGTACCCTCGGGCACCGCAACGTTGATGCCGTCATTGGACTTGCCGTTGGTCTTGGCGCCGTAACTCGTGATCACCTTGCCACGCACCGGCCAGCGGAAGGTCGGCAGGGAGCTCGTGGTCTCCGCCGCTTTCGCCGGCGCCTCGGCAGCGGGCTTCTCGTCGATATTGGCGGTGGCCTGGGCGAGGCGCGCGCTCTGCGCCGGTTGGGCAACAGCGGCGATCTTGGTAGCAGGCACGGGAGCGGCAGCGACCGGCTGCAACGCAGCCGCAACCGGTGCCGCGGCGACCGGCGCGGGAGCCAGCGGCGCAGCAACAGCCGCGGCCCTGGCGCCCGGCACGGTCAGCTTGGTGCCGAGCTTGAGCTTGGTCGAGGGATCGAGACCGTTGGCGCGAGCGAGTTCGGCGGCGGAGATGTGGTTCTTGCGTGCGATGCTCGCGAGCGTGTCGCCGTGATTGACGAAGTGGAAGCTCGACGGCGCGGCCACGGCTGCGACCGGCCTCGGCGCCATCGCGGGAGCCGCGGCAACCGGGGTCATCGCGGGCGCCGGTGCGGCTGCAACAGCACCGGGATGCGGGATGACGAGCTGCTGACCAGGCGAGAGCGCGCGCGGACCCTTGTAGCCGTTGGCGGCGAGGATCGCCTGCGGAGTTACGTGATAGCGCTTGGCGAGCACGTCGAGCGTGTCGCTGGTGCCGACGATGATCCTCGTCCCTCCGGGTGGCTGCGCAGCCACCACCGAGCGCTGCGGCACCGTGCCGGTGGCTTCGAGACGCGGCTGCGCGGGCGGCGTGTAGGAGCCGAGCCCGCGGCCGCCTCCGGAGACGCCGCCACCCGCTGCAACCGGATAGGACTGCGGTGCGGCAACCGCCGGCGCCAAAGGCTGTGACTGATAGTAGCCCTGCTGGGTCTGCGGCCGGGCATATTGCGGCAGCTCGCGCTGCGGCGGCGCGGCCTGCTGCACCGAACCGGTCGATTCAAAGGGGTTGGAGAAGTTCGACTGGGACAGGCGCGACGACATGTCGGCGCTGCACCCTGCGAAACCAAAGGAGATCAGCGCCAGCACCGCGACCTGCGGTACGCGGCGCGAGTAAAGCAACTCGGCGACAACTGACATGGTTACTCACTCGTACGCAACAGAACTGGTGTTTTAAGTAAACACGCGCCGAGTAAATAACGGCTTAACCCTCCCAATAAGATGTTGGATGCGTTGCCGATCCGGAATTCTACAGCTCCCGCGCCACGCCAGGCAGTGCCGGCACGAAACGGACCTCGACGAGTTGCCTGCGCTCGATCCCGGCCTCGCTGCGCTTGAGACGTGTCAGCGTTTGCACGCCCTGATGCGGCCCCACCGGTGCGATCAGGATGCCGCCGACTTCGAGCCGCTCGATGAGGTTCTCTGGAATTTGCTCCACCGCGGCGGTGACGATGATGCGGTCGAAGGGGCCGATATTTGCAGGCAGATTGAGGCCGTCGCCGAGCATCACCTCGACATTGTGACAGTCCAGCTTTTCAAGCCGGGCGCGCGCGGCATCCGCGAGCTTGCGGTAGCGCTCGACCGTCAGCACCTCGCGCGCAAGCTTCGAGAGCACGGCAGCCTGATAGCCGGAGCCCGCGCCGATCTCGAGCACGCGGTGGCTCTTCTGGAGCTGAAGCTGCTCGGTCATGTAGGCGACGACGAAGGGCTGGCTGATGGTTTGCCCGCAGGCGATCGGCAGCGCGCTATCGCGATAGGCGCCGTCCCGATCAGAGGCCTCGACGAACAACTCGCGCGGCACCTCCTCCATCGTCCGCAGCACGGTTTGATCGCTGATGCCGCGACGCCTCAGCGTGAGCTGAAACATCATCTTTTCCGGCGGGCGCTGATTGGAGGTCATCGCGGGCTGTACCATCTTCGTCAGGGACCCGGATGACGGCTCGGCGCCAGTATCCGGGCTGGAATCTTGTTCCGGCTCAGGAACCCATATAGTGTTCTATCCCGGCATTTGACCACAAATCGGCTTGCAGCGGACAAGCCGCGCGGCCATTTTCAAGTATGGTTTGGCCGAAACGCGCATTGCGTCGATAAGCGTTATCTGCGAACGTTTTCGGGAATGGGCAAGGACGCAACGACAATGACCGCGACAGGGCTTTCCGGCCGCTCTGTATTCCTCGTCGAGGACGAGGTGATGATCCGAATGATGGTGGCGGATATGCTCGAAGAGCTCGGCTACAAGGTCGCGGCCGAAGCCGGAGATATCACGGAGGCAATGCGGCTGGCGCAGGCGACCGAGTTCGACATCGCCATCCTCGACGTCAACGTCAACGGCAAGGTCATCTCGCCGGTCGCCGACGTCATCCAGGCCAAGGGCTGCCCCTTCATCTTCGCGACCGGCTACGGCTCGTCGGGCCTGCCCGAGCAATATCGGGACCGTCCGGCGCTTCAGAAACCGTTTCAGCTTGACGCGCTCGGCAAGACCATCGAAGCCGCGCTTCGCGGCGGCTAGCCGCTAGTAGCAAGCGCCTTTACTTCAGTGTCGCGCTCAGCTCTTCGGAAAACGCTTCGTTGGTACGATCGAGCCGGAGCGGCGTGACCGAGACATAATGCTCGCGCAGCGCTGCCAGGTCAGTGCCTTCGGCCGCCGTGTCCATCATCACCGTGCGCTCAAAGCCGATCCAGAAATAGGGGTTGTTGCGGCCGTCCCTGCGCTCGTCGATCCTGAGGAAACCGAGATTACGCTTGCCCTGTCGCGTGACACGAATGCCGAGCACATCCTCCGGCGCACAGGACGGGAAGTTGACGTTAATGACGGTGTCCTTCGGGATGCCGGCCTTGATCACTTTGCGCAAGATATCGGGACCGAATTTGCGCGCGGTGTCCCATTGCGGCCGATCGCGCGTCTCGACGCTGAATTCCTGCGACAGCGCAAATGACGGGATGCCCAGAATGGTGCCTTCGAGCGCGCCGGCGATGGTGCCCGAATAGACCACATCCTCGGCAACGTTGCGGCC